>NZ_JBNBPI010000001.1:0-4800000 GCF_050106155.1 Streptomyces nidicola | reverse complement strand
ATCGACCACCCGCACGTCCTGGCCCCGGCCAGCTGGGCGGCGGACGACGACAAGGTCCTGTTCACCATGGACCTGGTCGCCGGCGGCTCGCTCGTCCATCTCGTCGCGGACTACGGGCCGCTGCCTCCCCAGTTCGCCTGCCTCCTCCTCGATCAGCTGCTCTCCGGGCTCACCGCCGTGCACGCCGAAGGCGTGGTGCACCGCGACATCAAGCCCGCCAACCTCCTGCTCGAGGCCACCGGTACCGGGCTGCCGCATCTGCGCGTGTCCGACTTCGGCATCGCGATGCGCAAGGGCGAGCCGCGCCTGACGGAGGCGGACTATGTGGTGGGCACGCCGGGGTACTTCGCGCCCGAACAGGAGATGGGCGCGGAGCCCGATTTCACCGCGGATCTGTTCGCCGCGGGGCTCGTCGCGCTCTATCTCCTCGAGGGCGCCAGGCCCGACTCCAAGGCGCTGATCGAACACTTCGAGGAGCACGGAACCCCGCAGGCGCCGCAGGGCGTGCCCGGCCCGCTGTGGGGCGTGCTCGCCGGTCTGCTGCAGCCGGATCCCGATACCCGCTTCCGCACCGCGACCGGCGCCCGCAAGGCCCTTCTCGCCGCCGCCGAACTCCTCCCGGAGCCGGGCCCCGACGACGAGCTGATCGAGGTCTTCGACCAACTCGGCCCCCTCCCCCCGGGCTTCGGCCCCGGCGGCCCGGCAGTACGGGGCCGCCGGGCCCGCCCGGTGAACGGCGCGGGCACGCCCGCGGGCGAGACAGGTCCCCCGGCGGCCGGGGCCAATGGCGCGGAGCATGGAACACCGGGGCACGGTGAGGCAGAGCACGAATCCGGCCCTTCGCCATACGAGGCGGGGGCACCGGTGAGCGAGCCAGGTACCCCGGCGAGCGGCCCCGACGCGGCGGTACACGGGCTCGGCCCTTCGCCGTACCGGGCGGCGACGTCGGTGCACGAGCAGCTGACGGCCGGGCGAGGTGCCTACTCCTCCACTCACGGGGCGGGCACGGCCGGGCAGGAAGCGGGCTCGGCGGGCCAAGGGTCCGGTACGGGCACATCGGTGCCGCATGTGCCGCATGTGCCGCCACCACCCACCAACACCCCGCTCCCACCACGTCCTTCGGCTCCCCCCGAGGCCTTGGCGTCCCCCACGCCCCTGGCGCCACCGGCTCCAGCCGTGCCCCCGGCACCCCGGGTGCCGCCCGTGCCCGAGATGCCCTCCGCGCCGCCCACCGGCCTCACCCCGCCCCCGGTCAGCCGCACCACGCCACCATCCACGCACGCCTCTCCGCAGACCGGTCTCACGCCACCGTCCACGCACACCTCTCCGCAGACCGGTCTCACGCCACCGTCCACGCACACCCCACCGCGGGTCGAGCCCACCCCGCCGCCGCTTCCCCCGGAGCCGACGCGCGCCCCCGAACCCGTACCGGAGCCCACGCCCGATCCCGCTCCGGAACCGGCCGCCGAACCACCGCTGCTCGCCCCGCACCCGTCCGCCCCCTCCCCGCTCGACCCTCCCCAGGCCCATCACTCTCTGTACGCATCAGGTGACGGAGAAGTTCCCCGGCCTCGGCCAGGACCACCCGCGAGGGTGACGATCCCCGTATTGCTCCTGGCCCTGGCCTGTTTCGCGGTGGGCATCTGGGCACTGACCCGCCCCTGAACCGCCCCTGGCGGGTACACCTGGTACACCCGCGCCCTGAGCCCGCCCCCGCTCAGCCCTGCGCCCGCCGCACCTTCCGCACAGCAACCACCCGCCACACCGCCAGCCACAGCACCAGCGCACTCCCGGTCCCGACCCCGGCCACCCCCACCACCGTCATCAGGCCGCCCCCCGGCGACGTAGCGGACGAAGCCACCGCGCCACCGGAAGCCCCACCACGCCCACTCGCAGAACCAGCATCCGAACCCGACCCAGAACCCGAGTCGGCACCAGAGCCCGAATCAGAGCCAGAACCCGAGCCGGATCCGGACCTGGCCCCGGCCCCCGAGCCGGCCCCGAAGTCCCACTCCACCCCGCCTTCCCCCCGCTCGGCGGCCGCCAGATCCGCAGTCGTCACCTGGAACTCCCCCGGATCCCGCACATAGTCGGGCGCCTGCTTCGCCGCCCCGTCGACGGCCACCCGCAACGTCATCCCGAGGCCCCCGGCCTGCCCCGCCATGGCCGGGTTGAGCGTGACCTTCAGCCAGTACCAGCCGGCGAGCCCCATCGCCGCCTCGTCGTCGCGCGACAGCAGCCGGTTCCCGTACGCCACGGGCGGCAGCGGGTCGAACGCGGCCGACGTCGTGTCACCCGCGTACGAGGCGCCCTTCGCCGCCACCGGCGCCCGCGCGGGGTTGTACAGCTCCATGTCGAGCGCCCCCGGCACCGCTTCCCGCCGGGTGCCGCCAGTCGCCGAACCGTCCAACTCGGCGCCGATGGACAGCTGTTGCCCCCAGTCCACCGGCACCCGGTAGAAGTGACTCTGCCCCGGCCCGATCTTGTCCTTCCACGCGCCGGACGTCAGCGCCCGCGCATCGTTGAACCCGGTGCCCCCGCTGCGCCGCGCGCCCGCCCCCGACGGCAGCGCCGCCGACTCCGAAGGCCAAGTCCGCGCACTCGCGCCGGGGGCGGCGGACACCAGCCCCGGCTCGGTGGCCACCCGAAGTTCGAGTCCCCAGTCCCGATCGCTCGACCCGGCCGCCGCCGTCCGCTCCACAGCCACGTAGTACGTCCCCGCCGACTGGCACCGGGGCCCTCCCGGACGTACGGGACGCTCCACCGCCACCGCGATCGGCCGCGGATAGGAGCCGGAGCGGAACGTCGCACGCTCCGCATCGCACTGATTTCCCTGACCGTCCCGCAGCGACACCACGATGCCGTCCGCGGCCGCCGCCTTCACGCCCGAGCCGAGCGGCGGAACGGCCACGACCGAGGCGTACGCGGTGGCGGCCCCGTCCAGTTCGACGCGGTAGTAGGAGGTGACGCCGTCCCCCGCCGCAAGTGAACTCCGGTACGTCACACCCGTCTTGAGTTGCGCCGCCGTCGCGCCACTGCGCGCGCCGTCCACGGTCCTGGCGCCCTTGGCGAAGTCATACGGGTTGCCGTCCCCCGCCGCCGTCGCCGCCCCCGGCAGCGCCAGCACCAGGGCCGCACACAGCGCCGCCCCGGCAGCGCCCCTCGCCGGGCCCCGGCCGCGCCGCCCCTTCCTCAGCCGCCTCAGGAGTCTCCCCATGGACGGTCATCCTGCCGTTCCGCTCCGGGCGGTGTCCGGCGCCCGACGGTTTCCCGCCACGTCATCGCATACGTAAAGGCGCCCCGGACAGCACAAAGCCCCGGCCGCTGCTGCGACCGGGGCCCTATGAAGAGACTGTTGTCGATACTCACGAACCCGTGGGCACGGAGTCAGTCGCCTCCGTCCACAGATCCTGCTCGGCGCGATCCGCCTGGATCTGGCGGTACACGAGGAGCCCGCCGATGGCGGCCAGTGCGACCAGGAGAAGCTTCTTCACCGCGCGACCTCGTCTTTCCTTTGACGTAAGGGGACTTCTGGCGCCCGACTATACACACCGATCGATACCGATCGGTGACCTGGATCCCCCTCAACTCGACCCCTCAGGACCGCAGTAGAAACGGAGCAGAAACGGCCGTTTGCGCCCATCCGAGTGGTGTTCATCTGAATATCGACGACCCGCGAGCGTCGGTCCCGTACTCGCGGGCCCCCATCCACATCATGAGGAAAGTACGCAAATCGCCCAACCTGAAAGCGAGGGGCCATGACCAAGCACAAGGTCATGACGCTGTGGACCGTCATCATCTCCGCATTCATCGCGCTCTTCTCGGCGCTCGGACTCACCTCCCCGGCCACCGCGGCCACTCCGGCTCAGCAGACGGAGAAGACCCAGCCCGCGGCGGCGGTCAGCGCCCCCGCTCCTGCGGCGGCCCGCCCGTACTGGTCGCTCAAGCGGTCCCTGCCACCGACGATGAAGCAGCGCATCCGCGCCGAGGCCCACGGTTCCTCCCCGAGCGTCCGCCACCGTCCGCCGGCCGACACCGAGCAGCGCAACGCCGACAGCCACCTGGCGGCCGAGACCCTGGCCTCGCAGCTGTAGACCGCACCACGCAGCAGACGAAGAAGCCGTAACAGCAGGACAGCCAGAACAGCAGGACCGCAGGACCGCACGACCGCGACAAAGACGGAACAGCCGGGCGCACAACGCCCGGACAAGGCAAGACCGCACAACAGAGCCACGCTGCACAGCCACGCCGCAGATACGCCCTGTAGAGCCGCCCTGCAGAAACACCCTGCAAGGACGAACAGTCGAGCCACGCAGTCGAGCCACGCAGTCGAGCCACACAGCAGCTACGAACAGCTGCAACGCCCAACGGCGAAGCCCAACGGCAACACACAACAGAAGAGCAGGACCGTCGAACGAGGCCCCAGCCATCCCCTACGGCTGCGCGGGCCCATCGGCATGTCCGCAGCACATCCGCGGCACGTCCGCCCGCCCCGGACCACACACAGCAGAAGACCCCCAAGCGTTTCCGCTTGAGGGTCCTCATGATGTGGGGCTAACAGGATTTGAACCTGTGGCCTCATCCTTATCAGGGATGCGCTCTAACCAACTGAGCTATAGCCCCGCCGCGCTCTGCGGTGTGTGTCCCGCGCGCTGACTCCTGAAGATTAGCGCACTGGGGGGCCAGTCCCAAAATCGATAGTCCTGGCCCGCCCACCAGCGGGTCTTTCAGGCCTCAGCAAGCCGGAGGAACGGTCACTCGTCCTCGGCGAGCGTGAGCTCGACGCCGCCGACGAAGCCCGCGGAGAGGTTGTAGATGAACGCGCCGAGCGTCGCCAGGGCGGTGGCCAGGACGACGTCGATGACGGCGATGACCGTCGTGAACATCAGGACGCGCGGCAGCGACAGGAACGACTGCAGGTCGAAGCCGTTGGACTCGTTCGAGCCCGTGGCCTCGGAGATCGTGCCGCCGACCGTGGAGAAGACCCCCATGGCGTCCATGACCATCCACAGCACGGCGGCCGCGATGATCGTGCAGATGCCGAGCGCGATGGAGAGCAGGAAGCTGACCTTCATCACCGACCACGGGTCCGCCTTGGCGACCCGCAGACGGGCCTTGCGCGTACGCGGGGTGGTGCGCGCCCCCGTGCGCGGCCTGCGGACCGCGTCCGGGGCGTTCTGGTACGCCTGCGGCGGGTGATACGGCTGGGCCGGCTGCTGCGGCCTCTCGCCCGGCAGGGCACCGCTGCCGCCGCTGGCACCACTGCCACCGGCCGCGTACTGCTGGGTCTGCGGACCTCGGGTGTCCGTCACAGTTCCCCCCTGGGATCCATGAGACTCGTTCGAGTCGGTTGAGCCTTTGACGTCATCGACGTCGTGAGCGGAGCCACGGCCGCTCTCAGTATCCGTACCGGTGGATGTCCCGGTAGAGCCTGCGCCCGTGGCTCCGCTCACGATGACTCACTCCTCGCGCTACTCGGCCGAGGACTGTCCGCCCTCGTCCGTTTCGACGGCCGTCTCGCCCGCGGTGGTTTCGTCGATCTCGGCACCGTCCGCGTCCTGCGCGACGTCACCGTCGACTTCCTCCGCCTCACGGCCGGCCTCGGCGTTACGAGCGATGCCGACGACGGCATCGCGCTTGCCCAGGTTGATCAGTTGGACGCCCATGGTGTCACGGCCCGTCTCCCTGACCTCGTTGACTCGCGTACGAATCACACCGCCGGACAGCGTGATGGCGAGGATCTCGTCGGTCTCCTCGACCACCAGGGCGCCGACGAGCTCTCCGCGGTCCTCCACGATCCTGGCGGCCTTGATACCGAGGCCGCCGCGACCCTGGACGCGGTACTCGTCGACGTTGGTCCGCTTCGCGTACCCACCGTCGGTGGCGGTGAAGACGAAAGTACCGGCACGCACGACATTCATCGAGAGCAGTTCGTCTCCCTCGCGGAAGCTCATGCCCTTGACGCCCGACGTGGCACGCCCCATCGGACGCAGCGCGTCGTCCGTGGCGGTGAACCGGATGGACTGCGCCTTCTTACTGATGAGCAGCAGATCGTCCTCGGAGGAGACCAGCTCGGCACCGATCAGCTCGTCGTCCGAACCGTCCGCCGCCTCGCGGAGGTTGATGGCGATGACACCGCCGGAGCGCGGCGAGTCGTAGTCCTTCAGAGGCGTCTTCTTGACGAGGCCCGCCTTCGTGGCGAGGACCAGGTAGGGCACCGCTTCGTAGTCGCGGATCGCGAGAATCTCGGCAATCGACTCGTCCGGCTGGAAGGCGAGCAGGTTCGCGACGTGCTGGCCGCGCGCGTCCCGCCCGGCGTCCGGGAGTTCGTACGCCTTCGCGCGGTAGACGCGTCCCTTGTTGGTGAAGAAGAGCAACCAGTGGTGCGTCGTCGACACGAAGAAGTGGTCGACGATGTCGTCTTCCTTGAGCTTCGTGCCGCGCACGCCCTTGCCGCCGCGCTTCTGGGAGCGGTAGTCGTCGGTCTTGGTGCGCTTGACGTATCCGCCACGCGAAATGGTGACGACGATGTCCTCTTCGGCGATGAGGTCCTCGACGGACATGTCGCCTTCGAAGGGCACCAGCTTGGTGCGGCGGTCGTCGCCGAACTTGTCGACGATCTGCTGCAGCTCCGAGCTGACGATCTGCCGCTGCCGCTCGGGCGAGGCCAGGATCGCGTTGTACTCGTTGATCTTCTGCTGGAGCTCGTCGTGCTCCTGGACGATCTTCTGGCGCTCCAGGGCGGCCAGTCGGCGCAGCTGCATCTCGAGGATGGCGTTCGCCTGGATCTCGTCGATCTCCAGGAGCTCCATGAGGCCCCCGCGCGCGACGTCGACGGTCTCACTGCGCCGGATGAGCGCGATGACCTCGTCGATGGCGTCCAGGGCCTTCAGGAGGCCACGCAGGATGTGCGCACGCTCCTCCGCCTTGCGCAGGCGGAACTTCGTCCGGCGGACGATGACCTCGATCTGGTGCGCCACCCAGTGCCGGATGAACGCGTCGAGCGACAGCGTGCGCGGCACGCCGTCGACCAGCGCCAGCATGTTGGCGCCGAAGTTCGTCTGCAGGTCGGTGTGCTTGTACAGGTTGTTCAGTACAACCTTGGCGACCGCGTCCCGCTTCAGGACGATGACCAGGCGCTGGCCCGTACGGGACGACGTCTCGTCGCGGACGTCCGCGATGCCGCCGACCTTGCCGTCCTTCACGAGGTCGGCGATCTTCTGGGCGAGGTTGTCCGGGTTGACCTGGTAGGGCAGCTCCGTGACGACCAGGCACTGGCGGTTCTGGATCTCCTCGACCGCGACGACCGCGCGCATCGTGATGGAGCCACGGCCGGTGCGGTACGCCTCCTCGATGCCCTTGCGGCCCACGACAAGGGCGCCACTCGGGAAGTCGGGGCCCTTGATGCGCTCGATGAGGGCGTCCAGGAGCTCCTCGTGCGAGGCCTCCGGGTTCTCCAGGCACCACTGGGCGCCGGCGGCGACCTCGCGCAGGTTGTGCGGCGGGATGTTGGTGGCCATGCCGACCGCGATACCCGCCGAACCGTTGACCAGCAGGTTCGGGAAGCGGGCCGGCAGGACGGTGGGCTCCTGGGAGCGGCCGTCGTAGTTGTCCGTGAAGTCGACGGTCTCCTCGTCGATGTCACGGACCATCTCCATGGACAGCGGCGCCATCTTGCACTCGGTGTAGCGCATGGCGGCCGCGGGGTCGTTGCCCGGAGAGCCGAAGTTTCCGTTGGAGTCCACCAGCGGCATGCGCATCGACCACGGCTGCGCCAGGCGGACCAGGGCGTCGTAGATCGAGGAGTCGCCGTGCGGGTGGTAGTTACCCATGACGTCACCGACGACGCGGGCGCACTTGTAGAAGCCCTTCTCGGGCCGGTAGCCGCCGTCGTACATGGCGTACAGGACGCGGCGGTGGACGGGCTTGAGGCCGTCGCGTACGTCGGGCAGCGCGCGGGACACGATGACGGACATCGCGTAGTCCAGGTAGGAGCGCTGCATCTCCGTCTCGAGCCCGACGGGCTCGATGCGCATCGCGATGGCGCTGCCGTCCACGTTCTCTTCGGGCGGCGGCGTGGGGGTGTTCTCGTCGGCCATTGCTGGTCAAGATCCTTTCTGCGCGGTCAGCTGAGACCGACTCAGATGTCGAGGAAGCGGACGTCCTTGGCGTTGCGCTGGATGAACGAGCGGCGTGCCTCGACGTCCTCGCCCATGAGGACCGAGAACAGGTCGTCGGCCTGGGCGGCGTCGTCCAGGGTGACCTGGCCGAGCACGCGGTGCTCCTGGTCCATGGTCGTGACGCGCAGCTCCTCGGCGTTCATCTCACCGAGACCCTTGAAGCGCTGGACCGAGTCGTCCTTGATGCGCTTGCCGGCCTGCCTGCCCATCTCGATCAGGGCGTCGCGCTCGCGGTCCGAGTACGCGTACTCGAAGTCGTCGCGACCCCACTTGATCTTGTAGAGCGGCGGACGCGACAGGAAGACGTGTCCGGCTTCGACGAGCGGCCGCATGAAGCGGAACAGGAAGGTCAGCAGCAGGGTGTTGATGTGCTGGCCGTCGACGTCGGCGTCCGCCATCAGGATGATCTTGTGATAGCGGAGCTTCTCGATGTCGAAGTCCTCGTGGACTCCGGTGCCGAAGGCCGAGATCAGCGCCTGGATCTCCTGGTTGTGCAGGATCTTGTCGATGCGCGCCTTCTCGACGTTCAGGATCTTGCCTCGGATCGGCAGGATGGCCTGGTACATCGGGTCACGGCCGGACTTGGCCGAGCCGCCGGCGGAGTCACCCTCGACGATGAAGATCTCGCACTTGGTGGGGTCGTTCGACTGGCAGTCGGAGAGCTTGCCCGGCAGGGACGCGGTCTCCAGGAGGCCCTTGCGACGGGTCAGGTCACGGGCCTTACGGGCCGCCACGCGCGCGGTGGCCGCCTGGATGGACTTACGGATGATGTCCGTGGCCTCGACGGGGTTGCGGTCGAGCCAGTCCTGGAGGTGCTCGTAGACGACCTTCTGGACGAAGGTCTTCGCCTCGGTGTTGCCCAGCTTGGTCTTGGTCTGGCCCTCGAACTGCGGCTCGCTCAGCTTGACCGAGATGATCGCCGTCAGACCCTCGCGGATGTCGTCGCCCGTGAGGTTGTCGTCCTTCTCGCGCAGCAGCTTCTTGTCGCGCGCGTACCGGTTGATGAGACCGGTCAGCGCGGCGCGGAAGCCCTCTTCGTGGGTGCCGCCCTCGTGCGTGTGGATCACGTTGGCGAAGGAGTAGACGCCCTCGCTGTAGCTGGTGTTCCACTGCATCGCGACCTCGATGGAAAGGAGCTTCTCCTTGTCCTCGGCCTCGATGTCGATCACGGAGGGGTGAACGACCTCGCCCTTGCGGGAGTTGAGGTACTTCACGAAGTCGACGATGCCGCCTTCGTAGTGGTACGACACCGAACGCGGCTCGAAGGCGGTGTCGTCGCCCGCCTCGTTCGTGTCCGCTCCGGCCGTGGCCTTCGCGATGTCGCGCTCGTCCGTGAGGTTGATCCTCAGGCCCTTGTTGAGGAAGGCCATCTCCTGGAAGCGCCGCGACAGCGTCTCGAAGGAGTACTCGGTGGTCTCGAAGATGTCGCCGTCGGCCCAGAAGGTGACCGCGGTGCCGGTCTCCTCGGTGGCCTCGTGCTTCGCCAGCGGCGCCGTCGGAACGCCGGCCTTGTACTCCTGCGTCCAGCGGTGGCCCTCGGTCTTGATTTCGACGGAGACCTTCGTGGACAGCGCGTTCACGACGGAGACGCCCACGCCGTGCAGACCGCCGGAGACGGCGTAGCCGCCGCCTCCGAACTTGCCGCCCGCGTGCAGGACGGTGAGGACGACCTCGACGGCGGGCTTGCCCTCGGAAGGGATGATGCCCACGGGGATGCCACGGCCGTTGTCGACGACGCGAACGCCGCCGTCGGGCAGGATCGTGACGTCGATCGTGTCCGCGTGACCGGCCAGGGCCTCGTCGACGGAGTTGTCCACGACCTCCTGCACCATGTGGTGAAGGCCACGCTCACCGGTCGAGCCGATGTACATGCCGGGTCGCTTGCGGACCGCGTCCAGCCCTTCGAGGACGGTGATCGCACTGGCGTCGTACGAGGCCTCTGTGGCCTCGACGTGCTCTTCGGCGTCGGTGGACGGGATGTTCTCGTTGGGGTTGCCGGAATCGGCCACGAAGCGCCCTTTCTGGCACAGCACAAGCCAAGCTCCCGGTTGGTGGCCGGAGCGGCTGCGGCGTGTTTGTTCGGTAAGCCCTGATCAGCGTTGCTCGGTGCGTCCCACAAGTGGGGCGGGATTGTCTCCCAGTGTACCGGTAGCTCGGACATAGATGGGGGTTTGGCGGTGCCTGAGTCCTCATGTGCCGCCCTCAACCGGACTCGGCCGACTCCCCCTATGCGGAGCGGGGCTCCAAGAGGCTCACAGCGGCACTCAGCGCTTCGGGCTGTGAACCACCAGCTACGGCGGCCTCCCGCTCACCCGTAGGTGTCGCCGGGACCCGTGCTTCCAGGGGCTCGCAAGGGGCCGTAGCGGCGCGGGCCGCCACCGGGATTCTTGATGTCGATGCGCCGCACGGCGCCGTGCCCGAGATCCTCGTTCAACCGTCTGACCAGCTGCGGAGCCAGCATCCGCACCTGTGTCGCCCAGGCCGTCGAATCGCACTGCACCACCAGGACCCGCTCGTCCTCGTCGTATGTCTGCGGAACACAGTGCTTCGCGAGGTCCTCGCCGACGATCTGCGGCCAGCGCCCCATGACGCCGCCGACCGCGGCCGGTGTCTCCCAGCCGCGCTCGGTGATCAGCCGGTTGATGGCGGACCCGAGCCCCATCGGATCCCGCCCGTCGGAGCGCGCCCCGGACCTCAGTCCGCCGCCGCGCCGCGCCTGCTTCTTCTGCTGCGCGGAGTCACCACGCGCGCGTGCCGCCTCTTTCGCCGCACGGAGGGCGACGCGGGCCAGGTCGACACCAGAAGGCTCGGGATCGCCTTTTGGTTCCCGCGGGCCCTTCGCACTTTCGGGGGATTCGCCGGCGCTCACAGTCGCTCCACCGTTCCGTCCGACACCGCGTAGCGGGTGCCCGCCAGCACGCCCGGTACGTCGTCGTCGACGGCGGCCGTGACGAGAACCTGCTCGCCGGGCGCCACGAGCTCCGCCAGGCGCTCCCTGCGGCGCGCGTCCAGCTCGGCGAAGACGTCGTCGAGGACGAGCACCGGCTCGTTCCCCTCGGCCCTCAGCAGGTCGTACGAGGCCAGGCGCAGCGCCAGCGCGTACGACCAGGACTCGCCGTGGCTCGCATAGCCCTTGGCGGGCAGCTGGCCGAGCTTGAGGACCAGTTCGTCGCGGTGCGGGCCGACCAGCGTGACGCCCCGCTCGATCTCCTGCTTGCGCGCTGCTTCGAGTGCGCCGAGAAGTTGCTCGTAGAGCTCCTCGCGCGCGTGCCCGACAATTTCGGGGGACGAGGGCTTGTACTCCAGGGCGATCGGCCCGCCGCCGGGTGCCAGCTGCTCGTACGCCTTGTCGGCCAGCGGTTGCAACATCGCGATCAGGTCGAGCCGCTGCGCGAGGAGTTCCGCGCCCGCGCGCGCGATGTGCTGGTCCCACACGTCGAGCGTGGACAGGTCCATGGAGCGCCCGCCGTGCCGCCGTGCGAGCGCCGCGGTCTTCAGGAGCGTGTTTCGCTGCTTCAGGACGCGGTCGTAATCGGAGCGCACGCCCGCCATCCGGGGCGAGCGCGCGGTGACCAGCTCGTCGAGGAAGCGCCGACGCTCACCGGGGTCGCCCTTCACCAGGGCCAGGTCCTCGGGCGCGAACAGCACCGTCCGTACGATCCCCAGCACGTCACGCGGCTTGACCTGCGAGGACCTGTTGATCCTGGCCCGGTTCGCCTTGCCCGGGTTCAGCTCCAGCTCGACGAGCTGCTGGCGCTCGCCCTGGCGGACCTGCGCCCGGATCACGGCGCGCTCGGCGCCCATGCGCACCAGCGGAGCGTCCGAGGAGACCCGGTGACTGCCGAGTGTGGCGAGGTAGCCGACGGCCTCGACGATGTTCGTCTTGCCCTGCCCGTTCGGGCCCACGAACGCGGTGACGCCCGGGTCGAGAGCGACCTCGGCCCGGGCGTACGAGCGGAAGTCGGCCAGTGACAGATGCGTGACGTGCATGGTCGTGGGCCGACCTCCCCCAGAGTTCTGAACAGCGGTTTTCTACAGGTGTGGATTACTTCTTCTCGACGGCGTGGCCGCCGAACTGGTTGCGCAGCGCCGCGATCATCTTCATCTGCGGCGAGTCCTCCTGACGGGAGGAGAAGCGCGCGAACAGCGAAGCGGTGATCGCCGGCAGCGGCACGGAGTTGTCGATGGCGGCTTCCACAGTCCAGCGGCCCTCGCCGGAGTCCTGTGCGTAACCGCGCAACTTGTCGAGGTGCTGGTCCTCGTCGAGCGCGTTGACGGCGAGATCGAGCAGCCAGGAGCGGATGACCGTGCCCTCCTGCCAGGAGCGGAAGACCTCACGGACGTTGTCCACGGAGTCGACCTTCTCCAGGAGCTCCCAGCCCTCGGCGTAGGCCTGCATCATCGCGTACTCGATGCCGTTGTGAACCATCTTCGCGAAGTGGCCCGCGCCGACCTTGCCCGCGTGCACGGAGCCGAAATCGCCCTCCGGCTTCAGGGCGTCGAAGACCGGCTGAACCTTCGCCACGTTCTCGGGGGCGCCGCCGTACATCAGCGCATAGCCGTTCTCCAGGCCCCAGACGCCGCCTGAGACGCCGCAGTCGACGAAGCCGATCTCCTTGATGCCGAGCTCCGCCGCGTGCTTCTCGTCGTCCGTCCAGCGGGAGTTGCCGCCGTCGACGACGACGTCGCCGGGCTCGAGCAGTTCCTTGAGCTCGTCGATCGTGGACTGGGTCGCGGCGCCGGCCGGGACCATCACCCACACCACGCGCGGGCCCTTGAGCTTGCCCACAAGCTCCTCGAGGCTGTGGACATCCGCGAGGTCGGGGTTGCGGTCGTAACCGAAGACGGTGTGGCCCGCGCGGCGGATGCGCTCGCGCATGTTGCCGCCCATCTTGCCGAGGCCGACGAGACCGAGCTCCATCAGTGGTTCCTTACGTTGCGACGAGGCGTGAGGTGGTGCGGGGGCGGTAGGAGAGCACGCGCGCGTGGCGTCCCGTACCTGCGTCCGAGCCTAAACCCGGACGCTCCCGCACACCTGTGGGCATAGCCGCTCGGGGGACCCGAGCGGCTATGCCCTTCAGGGTCCTCAGCCGGAGAGCCGCACCGGCATGATCAGGTACTTGTACGCGTCGTCCGCCTCGGCGTCCACGGCCGGCTTGCCGGAGAGCAGCGCGGGCTTGGTGGACGTCGTGAACGACAGCTGGGCGACCGGGGAGTCGATCGCGCTCAGGCCGTCGAGCAGGAAGGTCGGGTTGAAGGCGATCGAGATGTCGTCGCCCTCCAGGTTGGCGTCCACCCTTTCCACAGCCTGTGCGTCGTCGCTGGAGCCGGCCTCCAGGATGAGCACGCCCTGCTCGAAGCTGAGCCGCACCGGGGTGTTGCGCTCGGCGACGAGGGCCACACGCTTGACGGCCTCCACGAAGGGGGCGGTCTCGATGACGGCCACGGAGTTGAACTCCGTCGGGAACAGCGTGCGGTACTTCGGCAGGTCGCCCTCGAGCAGGCGGGTCGTGGTGCGGCGGCCCGCGCCCTCGAAGCCGATGAGGCCCTCGCCCGCACCGGAACCGGCGAGCGCCAGTGTGACCGTGTCACCGCTCGTGAGGGCCTTGGCGGTGTCCAGGAGCGTCTTGGCGGGCACCAGGGCGACCGCGGAGGCCTCCGGGTCCTCCGGCTTCCACAGGAACTCGCGGACGGCGAAGCGGTAGCGGTCGGTGGACGCCAGCGTCACCGTGTCGCCCTCGATCTCGATGCGCACACCGGTGAGGACGGGCAGCGTGTCGTCACGGCCGGCCGCGATGGCCACCTGGGAAGCGGCAGCCGCGAAGACCTCACCCGGGACGGTGCCCGTGGCGGTCGGCATCTGCGGCAGCGCCGGGTACTCCTCCACAGGAAGCGTGTGGAGTGTGAATCGCGAGGAACCGCAGACAACGGTCGCTCGTACACCGTCTGTGGAGATCTCCACCGGACGGTTGGGCAGAGCGCGGCAGATGTCGGCGAGCAGGCGACCGGAGACGAGCACCGTGCCTTCCTCGTCGATCTCCGCGTCCACCGATACGCGTGCCGAAACCTCGTAGTCGAAGCTCGACAGGCTGAGTGCGCCCTCCTCGGCCTTCAGCAGAAGGCCCGCGAGGACGGGCGCAGGCGGTCGTGCCGGGAGGCTGCGCGCCGCCCAGGCCACCGCCTCCGCGAGTACGTCGCGTTCCACCCGGATCTTCACCGTAAGCCGCCTCCTGCTGTTGCTGGCTGCTCTCGCCCTGCTTGGTCTTCGGTCTGCCGTCTGCATCGGCAGACGTGGTGTCGCTCAGCCCGCTGATGGGAAGAGCACCGGGGAACAGTCTGACGCACCGCACTGACAGTCGTTGCCTGCCTCGGTCAAGTCGCGCCGAACCGAGGTCGAGGTGCCGGGAGCGAGTTGTGCACAGCCCCGTCTTCGAAACGAATTCCCAGCTCTTACTAGTTGGACGTAGTAGTAGGGGCTGTGGAAACCGTGGATAACCGCGAAATCGCAGGTCAGAGGCGGTTTTTTGTCCACCGCGGCTGTGGGCCGAGGCGGTGGACAACCGGCCTTCGCTGTGGACGGCGAAAAGTTCTGCACACTCGATGCACAGCCTTGGGCCACTTCTCCCCAGCGCTGTCCCCAGCTTTACCCCGGTTCTCCCCAGCCCAACCGACCACCTTGGTGTGACGCCTTTCACTCGCGGAGGTGAGATGGCGCGTTGCGTTGCCGAACAGTGGACAGCCGTGTGGAGAAGCTCTTGATCGCTGTGCACAAC
Organism: Streptomyces nidicola; assembly: GCF_050106155.1. Classification (NCBI taxonomy): domain Bacteria; kingdom Bacillati; phylum Actinomycetota; class Actinomycetes; order Kitasatosporales; family Streptomycetaceae; genus Streptomyces; species Streptomyces nidicola. The sequence continues at coordinate 4,785,047 of NZ_JBNBPI010000001.1, read as the reverse complement.
GGCCGCGAGCTTGTGGGTTGCCGGTGGACAACGTCATGCACAGCCTGTGGATAAAAAATCTCTCCACAGACTGTGGAGATCACTTTTCCACGAATCCACAGCCGTCTGACCTGCCTTGATGCCCTGTCACCCGGGGATGCTGTGGACACAGTCTGGACAACTTTCCGGTCCCCAGGGTGTGGATCGAAAAAACCCGGCAGATCTGTGGAGAACACCCGTAACGCGGCCGCGAATCGAACACCGGGCGAGCGCGCGGTGTCCTCGGACCGGTGGCCGACACGTCCGCAGGCATGACTGCGGGCCGTCCGCAGGCACGAGAAGAGCGCTCCAGAGGCACGAAAAGGGCGCTCCGGGAGTCGTTCCCGAAGCGCCCCGCGGGTCGTAACCGGTCTGCTGTCAGCCGTTCTTGATGCGGTTGGTGAGCTCGGTGACCTGGTTGTAGATGGAGCGCCGCTCGGCCATCAGCGCGCGGATCTTGCGGTCCGCGTGCATCACCGTCGTGTGGTCGCGGCCGCCGAACTGAGCGCCGATCTTCGGCAGCGAGAGGTCGGTCAGCTCACGGCACAGGTACATCGCGATCTGCCGGGCCGTCACCAGGACGCGGCTGCGCGAGGATCCGCAGAGGTCCTCCACGGTGAGCCCGAAGTAGTCCGCGGTCGCCGCCATGATGGCCGAGGCCGTGATCTCGGGAGCCGCGTCCTCGCCACCCGGGATCAGGTCCTTGAGGACGATCTCCGTCAGCCCCAGGTCCACAGGCTGTCGATTGAGCGACGCGAACGCCGTGACGCGGATCAACGCCCCTTCCAGCTCACGGATGTTGCGCGAGATGCGGGACGCGATGAACTCGAGGACTTCCGGAGGCGCGTTGAGCTGCTCCTGCACCGCCTTCTTACGAAGGATGGCGATACGGGTCTCCAGCTCCGGCGGCTGGACGTCCGTGATCAGGCCCCACTCGAACCGGTTGCGCAGCCGGTCCTCCAGCGTCACAAGTTGCTTGGGCGGCCGGTCGCTGGACAGCACGATCTGCTTGTTCGCGTTGTGGAGCGTGTTGAAGGTGTGGAAGAACTCCTCCTGCGTCGACTCCTTGTCCGCGAGGAACTGGATGTCGTCGACCAGAAGGATGTCCATCTCGCGGTACCGCTTACGGAAGGAGTCGCCCTTGCCGTCACGGATCGAGTTGATGAACTCGTTGGTGAACTCCTCCGAGCTCACGTACCGCACACGCGTGCCCGGGTAGAGGCTGCGCGCGTAGTGCCCGATGGCGTGCAGCAGGTGGGTCTTGCCGAGGCCCGACTCCCCATAGATGAACAGGGGGTTGTACGCCTTGGCCGGCGCTTCGGCGACGGCGACCGCGGCCGCGTGCGCGAAGCGGTTCGACGCGCCGATGACGAACGTGTCGAAGAGGTACTTGGGGTTCAGGCGCGCCGTCGGCTCACCGGGGCCGGTTGCCGGCGCGGGCTGGGCCGCCAGGGGGCCGGGCGCACCACTGGGCACGCCACGGGTGCCGTGCCCGCCGGAGCCGTGCCCGCCGTCCTGGTTCGGGCGGCCGCCCATCGTGGGCTTGCCGGGCTCACGCCGCTGCGGCCGCTCGCGCGAAGGCTCGTAGGAGCCGCGCTCCTCATAGGACGACCGCTCTTCATAAGAAGAGCGGTCCTCGTAGGAACGGTCTTCGTAAGGTCGCTCTTCGTAAGAGGAGCGGTCCTCGTAGGAGGAACGGTCCTCATAAGAGGGGCGACCGTCCCCCTTCTGCTCGTACGGGGGGCGCTCCTGCTGCTGGTCGTAGCGACCGCGCTCCTGCTCGTACGGCTGCTGCTCGTAGGGCGACCGTTCCTGCTGCCGGTAGTCGTGCTGCGGCTGCTGTGTGGGCGTCGCGTACGGGTCCCGCTCCGGGAAACCGAGCCGGGGCTGCTGCCAGTTGTACTCGTCCTGCTGCGGACGCGGCCAGGCGCCCGGCTCGGGGCGCTGGTAGTCCGGGTAGGCGGGGCGGGCGGTCGGGAGCTGGTCGGGCCGGGGTGCCGGGGGCTGCTCGGCCCGGGGGCCCTGGCCGAGCTCGTCGGCGCCGCGGCGCTCGTAGCCCTCGTAGGTCTCCCGCTCCCGGCTCTCGTACGACTCCCGGTTGTCGAACGCGTCCCGCGGCTGGCCGGGAGACTGCTGCGGCTCGGGGGCCTCGTAACGGTGCTGCGGGGCCGGCGGAGGCGTGGGGGCGGGCGGCTCGCCCACGGAGTCGTCGACGGTGATCGCGATCCGGATGGGGCGGCCGCACTCGCGGCTCAGGGTCTCGCTGACGACCGGGGCCAGTCGGCCCTCGAGTACGCCCTTGGCGAATTCGTTGGGAACGGCGAGCAGCGCGGTGTCGGCGACGAGAGCCAACGGCTGACAGCGCCGGATCCAGTGTTCGTCCTTCGTCTCGACGCCCTGCCCGCGGCCTTCTCCGAGGAGTTGCTCCAGAACTCGTGGCCACACTGCGGCAAGATCGGCAGGTACGTCAGCCACAGGGCACGCTCTCTCGCTGGTCCCACGAACGTGTGATCCCTGGGACGGATCGGGAAGAAAATCGGGTGGTGCGGTGAGAAGGGAACGAATCGGAGTTCAGCCACGGTAGTCAGCGCGACCGCTGCGGTTCAAGTTGTTGTCCCCAGCCTGTGGACAGTGTCCCCCGCATGACGCCGGTTTGACCGGATGGCGTAGCCGCGCGTACCGTGACCAGGTCGAGTTGTCGATGGCTGCTGCCGCCTGCCTCCGATGGGCAAGGTCACGATCCACAGTTCTTGCGGACCGTGTAGCGGTGCACTCGGGCGTATTCGCGAGCTACTCGTGGGCGCACGGTGACAGCCAGGCGATGTCCCGCCACCACACGTTTTTCAGGAGCCCCCGAGTGAGCAAGCGCACCTTCCAGCCGAACAACCGTCGTCGTGCCAAGACCCACGGCTTCCGCCTTCGCATGCGGACCCGCGCCGGTCGTGCGATTCTCGCCAACCGTCGTGGCAAGGGTCGCGCCAGCCTGTCCGCCTGATCTCGTAATCAGGTCATGACGTGCTGCCTACCGAATATCGGCTGAGGCGGCGCGAAGACTTCGCGACCGCGGTACGCCGGGGACGTCGGGCCGGACGCCCGCTTCTCGTCGTTCACCTACGTAGCGGTTCAACGGACCCGCACGCGACCAGGGAGACTCTCTCCCCGCCGCGTGCGGGTTTCGTCGTGAGCAAGGCCGTGGGTGGCGCCGTCGTACGGAACGCGGTGAAGCGCAGGCTTCGCCACCTCATGCGCGACCGGGTTGCCGCGTTGCCCCCAGGTAGCCTGGTAGTCGTACGCGCGTTGCCCGGAGCGGGCGACGCTACCCACGCACAGCTGGCCCGAGACCTGGATGCCGCCCTGCAGCGGCTGCTGGGAGGGGGCGCGCGATGAAGTACCCACTGCTCGCCTTGATCAAGATCTATCAGTGGACCATCAGTCCATTGCTGGGTCCGGTGTGCAAGTACTACCCGTCGTGCTCCCACTATGGCTTCACCGCCATCGACCGGCACGGGGCAGTCAAGGGAACAGCACTCACCGCCTGGCGGATCCTCCGGTGCAATCCGTGGTCCCTGGGCGGCGTCGACTATGTTCCGCCACGCAAGCGTCCGCGCTGGCACGAGATGCTGCGCGAGGCATGGCGCGGGGACAAAAAAACGGCCCCCGCCGTTGAGGGCGACAGCCCCTCTGCACAGGACAATAAGTCCGGAGCGACTTCGCCCAACGCCCAAGGAGCCTGATCAGGGACATGATTTCCGATATCGTCAACGCTGTATCAGGCGTTTTCGCGTTCCTCACGACCCCGGTGTCGTGGGTCATCGTCCAGTTCCACACGGTCTACGGGGCGATCTTCGGCCCTGATACCGGCTGGGCCTGGGGCCTGTCGATCGTGTCCCTGGTGGTCCTGATCCGGATCTGCCTGATCCCGCTCTTCGTGAAGCAGATCAAGTCGACCCGGAACATGCAGCTGCTCCAGCCTCAGATGAAGGCGATCCAGGAGCGCTACAAGAACGACAAGCAGCGTCAGTCCGAAGAGATGATGAAGCTGTACAAGGAGACGGGTACCAACCCGCTCTCCTCGTGCCTTCCGATTCTCGTGCAGTCGCCGTTCTTCTTCGCCCTGTACCACGTGCTCGCGGCCATCGCCGAGGGCAAGACCATCGGCGTCATCAACCAGTCGCTCCTGGACAGCGCCCAGAAGGCGCACATCTTCGGTGCCCCGCTGGCCGCCAAGTTCACGGACAGCGCCGCCGAGGTCCAGGCCATGGGCGCCTCGCTGACCGATGTCCGCGTGGTCACCGCGATCATGATCATCATGATGTCGGCGTCGCAGTTCTACACGCAGCGCCAGCTGATGACGAAGAACGTCGACCTGACGGTGAAGACGCCGTTCATGCAGCAGCAGAAGATGCTGATGTACGTCTTCCCGCTGATCTTCCTCTTCATGGGCATCAACTTCCCCGTCGGTGTTCTCGTCTACTGGCTGACCACCAACGTGTGGACCATGTGCCAGCAGATGTACGTGATCAACCGCAACCCCACTCCGGGCTCCAAGGCTCAGGCCAAGATGCTCGAGGGTCTGCAGAAGCACGTCGTCGAGCACGGCGCCACGAAGAACAAGCGCGAGCGGAACATCGTCAAGGCGATCGTCGCCAAGGGCCGCGACCGCAACGAGTACGAGCGCAAGTTCATCAACGGGCTGAGCAAGGCCGGTCTCGCGGCTCAGACCGACGGCACCGTGGCCAAGGGCTCCGCGGCGGATGAGCTGGACGAGGACGGCATGCCGAAGGGCGCCCCGAAGCGCCAGCAGCCCAAGCGCCAGTCCAAGTCGCAGCGCCAGTCCGGTGGCTCGACGGCCCAGGGCTCGGAGAGGGACGACTCCTCCTCCGAGAAGACCTCGTTGGAGAAGAAGGACGAGCCGCAGGACGCGAAGCCGCAGTCCAAGCAGTCCGGCGGCGCCAAGCCCGCGGGCGGTTCACAGCAGCGCAGCAAGGCCAAGTCCGGGCAGCGCAAGGGCGGCCCGCAGCGGCCGAAGTCCCCGTCCAAGAAGTAAGACCTCAACGTAAGACGTTGGCGCAAGCCTTGACGCAAGAAGGAGCCCATCCCGTGACGGAAGGCACCACCGCCGCTGCTGAGGCCGGCGACACCCTCACCCGCCTCGAGCAGGAGGGTGAGATCGCCGCGGATTACCTCGAGGGTCTGCTGGACATCGCCGACCTCGACGGCGACATCGACATGGACGTCGAGGCCGACCGCGCCGCCGTGTCCATCGTCAGCGACGTGAGCAGCCGCGATCTGCAGAAGCTGGTCGGTCGCGACGGAGAGGTCCTCGAGGCGCTCCAGGAGCTGACCCGCCTCGCGGTGCACCGGGAGACCGGGGACCGCAGCCGCCTGATGCTGGACATCGCCGGCTACCGCGCGAAGAAGCGCGCCGAGCTCACCGAGCAGGGCGCCAAGGCCGCGGCCGAGGTGAAGAACACCGGTGAGCCGGTCAAGATGAACCCGATGACGCCCTTCGAGCGCAAGGTCGTGCACGACGCCATCAAGGCGGCCGGCCTGCGCAGTGAGTCCGAGGGCGAGGAGCCGCAGCGCTTCGTCGTCGTGCTTCCTGCCTGAGCAGCAGCACACGTCGCCTTCCGGCCCCGTCTGTTTCGCAGGCGGGGCCGATCTTTGTCAGCCTGTTAGTCAGCCACTTACTGCGGTAGAGCGGTACGGAAGGACGGTCCCCGTGACGGAGGCAGCAGAACTCCCCCCGGCCCCGGAGCAGGCACGGGTGGTATTCGGCGAGCGCTTCCCGGACGCGGTCCGGTACGCGGAGCTTCTCGCTGACGCGGGAGTGCAGCGCGGCCTCATCGGCCCTCGCGAGGTGCCGCGTCTGTGGGAGCGGCACATCCTGAACTGTGCCGTGCTCTCCGAGGTGGTCCCCGAGGGCGTCACGGTGTGCGACGTCGGTTCGGGTGCGGGCCTTCCGGGCATTCCGCTCGCCCTGGTCCGCCCGGACCTCAAGATCACCCTGCTGGAGCCCTTGCTCCGCCGTACGACCTTCCTGACCGAGGTCGTCGAACTGCTCGGTCTTGACCATGTGACCGTGGTGCGCGGACGGGCCGAGGAGGTCCTCGGCAAGTTGCCGCCCGTCCATGTCGTCACCGCTCGCGCCGTGGCCCCGCTGGACCGGCTGGCCGCGTGGGGCGTCCCCTTGCTCCGCCCGTACGGGGAGATGCTCGCCCTCAAGGGCGACACGGCCGAGGAAGAGCTCAAGAGCGCGGCCACCGCCCTGAGCAAGCTAGGCGCGGTGGAGACGTCCGTCCTGCATGTCGGCGAGGGCATCGTGGATCCCCTGTCCACCGTCGTGCGTGTAGAGGTCGGGGAGAGCCCCGGCGGCGTGCGTTTCGCGGCGAAGCGCGCCAAGGCGGCCCGCACGGGACGTGCCCGGCGCAGGCGCTGACGACCAGCAGTACTCCACAAAAGCTGCCAAACGTACGCATCTCGGGGTGTCGCGCGGGAGGGTATCCCGCTGCGGTGCATCGTGTTTCACGTGAAACGTCGCTCACTGCTGCAGGGCATCATCAGTCGCGGCCGCGCGGCGGCCGCTCCCCGCGACCGAAAACCTCTCGGGTCCCTCGATACGGGCACGGAGTTGTCCACAGAGGGGGATTCGTCCACAGAAGCACGGGCCTCGCTGGTTCTTGACCCCGAAGGCATGGGAGGCTCTGTTCATTGCGAGCCTGAAGTCGAGGAGAGTGAATCCTTGCGGTCCGACGCCAACATCGCGGGACCGATGACCGATCCGGTCCCCGGTCCCCGTACCGAATCGGCGGGGGAGGATGTTTCACGTGAAACACCGCCCCCGATGGACGACACACCCATTGGTCGCGCTGCCCAACTGGCAGTAGAAGCTCTCGGTCGTGCGGGCGAGGGCCTGCCACGACCCGAGCAGACCCGCGTCATGGTGGTGGCCAACCAGAAGGGCGGGGTCGGTAAGACCACGACAACGGTCAATCTTGCCGCCTCACTTGCGCTGCACGGCGCACGTGTTCTGGTGGTGGACCTGGACCCACAGGGCAACGCCTCCACGGCTCTGGGCGTCGACCATCACTCCGAAGTGCCCTCCGTCTATGACGTGTTGGTCGACAGCAAGCCTCTCTCCGAGGTCGTCCAGCCCGTCCCTGACGTGGAAGGCCTCTTCTGTGCCCCGGCCACCATCGATCTCGCCGGTGCGGAGATCGAGCTGGTCTCTCTGGTCGCGCGGGAGAGCCGACTGCAGCGCGCCCTCCAGGCGTACGAGCAGCCGCTGGACTACATCCTCATCGACTGCCCGCCGTCGCTCGGCCTTCTGACGATCAACGCCATGGTCGCCGGTGCGGAAGTACTGATCCCGATCCAGTGCGAGTACTACGCGCTGGAGGGCCTTGGGCAGCTTCTGCGGAATGTGGATCTCGTACGTGGGCACCTCAACCCCGCCCTGCACGTTTCCACGATCCTGCTCACGATGTACGACGGCCGGACTCGGCTGGCGTCCCAGGTCGCGGATGAAGTCCGTAACCACTTTGCCGGCGAGGTCCTTCGGACGAGCATTCCGCGCTCGGTGCGTATTTCGGAGGCCCCGAGTTATGGGCAGACCGTGTTGACCTACGATCCAGGGTCGAGTGGGGCGCTCTCCTACCTCGAAGCAGCACGAGAGATGGCGCTGCGCGGAGTCGGGATTCACTACGACGCCCAGAACGCCCACACGGGCACTCAACTTGACCAGCAGAGTACGTCGGAGGGGATTCAGTGAGCGATCGACGGAGGGGACTTGGCCGAGGACTCGGCGCGCTGATCCCGGCTGCCCCAACCCCTGAGAAGACGGGCCCGGCCACCCAGGCGGGCGGAGCGTCGACGTCTCCCGCCTCGGTGCCGGTTCTGACGACCGAGCGTGGAGTGGCGGCCGCGAAGGTGGCCGGACTGTCGCAGCAGCCCGTTTCACGGGAAACCGAGGAGCCGGCGGCCACGACAGCCGATGCCTTCGAGCGTCCTGCGGGAGCGCATTTCGCCGAGCTGCCGATCGATGACATCACGCCCAACCCGCGTCAGCCGCGTGAGGTGTTCGACGAGGACGCTCTTGCCGAGCTCGTCACATCTATCAAGGAAGTCGGCCTGCTGCAGCCTGTCGTCGTACGACAGGTAGGGGCCGGAAGCTACGAGCTCATCATGGGCGAGCGGCGCTGGAGGGCCTGCCGGGAGGCGGGGCTCGAGCGCATCCCGGCCATCGTGCGTGCCACGGATGACGAGAAGCTCCTCCTCGATGCGCTCCTTGAGAACCTGCACCGTGCGCAGCTGAACCCGCTGGAAGAGGCTGCCGCCTACGACCAGTTGCTCAAGGACTTCAACTGCACGCACGATCAGCTGGCCGACCGGATCGGCCGGTCCCGCCCGCAGGTGTCCAACACGCTGCGGCTGCTGAAGCTTTCGCCGGCCGTTCAGCGCCGGGTGGCCGCAGGCGTGCTGTCGGCCGGCCATGCGCGTGCCCTGCTCTCCGTCGAGGACTCCGAGGAGCAGGACAGGCTGGCCCACCGCATCGTCGCCGAAGGGCTCTCGGTGCGGGCCGTCGAGGAGATCGTGACCCTCATGGGGTCGGGACCCAAGAGCAACGCACGGGCCAAGGGGCCGCGGGCCGGCGCCCGGGTCTCCCCGGCGCTGACCGACCTCGCCACGCGGCTCTCGGACCGTTTCGAGACGCGGGTGAAGGTCGACCTGGGGCAGAAGAAGGGCAAGATCGTCGTCGAATTCGCCTCGATGGACGACCTGTCGCGCATCCTCGGCTCCCTCGCTCCCGGCGAGGGCCCTGTGCTCCAGAACGGTCTCCCGGAGGAGACCGACGGCGACGAACAGGACTGAGTACCGCCCAGTCGAGACCCGAGAGCGGGCCGTGTTCCGGCAAGTACCGGAACACGGCCCGCTCTTTGCTTATCTACGGTATCGGGCGAATCGCATCGTGGTTACGATGCGACGGGAAGAGCGCATCCACCCGGCGGCACCTCATACAGGAGGCGGGTCATGCGATCGGTGAGTCGCACCGGACTGATGACCGCAGGTCTCGGCCTGGGAGCGGTCGGCGGATTCGTCGGCAGCCTGCTCAGGGAACGGAGCGCTCTGACGGCCGCCCGCGCAGCGGCGGGCGAAGGAAGCGAGGATCTGCCTTCATGGGGCGTCGGCTCGTACCGCTCACGCTGGACAACCTCCCGGACCTCCCCAAGCGTTGCCGCTCGTGTGTCTTCTGGGAACTGGACCCGGTCAGCGGCCAGGCCGCGGTAAAGGCGGGTACGCCCGAACTGGAGAAGGAAGCGTGGATCTCCGCTGTCCTGCTGGAGTGGGGCTCCTGCGGACGCGTCGTCTACGTGGATGACGTTCCGGTCGGCTTCGTGCTCTATGCGCCTCCCGCGTACGTGCCACGGTCCACCGCCTTCCCGACAAGTCCGGTGTCCCCCGATGCCGTTCAGCTCATGACGGCCTGGATCTCGCCCGACTATCAGGGGCAGGGGCTGGGCCGGGTCATCGTGCAGACCGTCGCGAAGGATCTGCTGCGCCGGGGCTTCAAGGCGATCGAGGCCTTCGGGGACGCGCAGTGGAAGGGCCCCGCCTGTCTGCTTCCCGCGGACCATCTGTTGGCGGTCGGGTTCAAGACCGTGCGGCCGCACCCCGCGCATCCGCGGCTGCGTCTGGAACTGCGGACGACGCTGTCCTGGAAGGAAGACGTCGAGATGGCCCTGGACAGGCTTCTGGGAGCCGTACAGAAGGAACCGGCACTCCGGCCGCTGTGACGTTCGCCCAGCCGCTGTGGCAGGCGATGGGCCCTCACCACGCGAACGGGCCGGCCCCGGAAGGGCCGGCCCGTTCGCGTTTCACGTGAAACAACGAGCGCCGTCTGTGAAACGGCGTCGCCTGATTACTCGGCGATGAAGTCCTCGAGGTCGCGCACGATGGCGGCCTTGGGCTTGGCACCGACGATGGTCTTGGCGACCTCGCCACCCTGGTACACGTTCAGGGTCGGGATCGACATGACGCCGTACTTGGCAGCCGTGCCCGGGTTCTCGTCGATGTTGAGCTTGACGACCTCGATCTTGTCACCGTGCTCGGCGGCGATGGCCTCGAGCGACGGCGCGATCTGGCGGCACGGGCCGCACCAAGCGGCCCAGAAGTCGACCAGGACGGGCTTGTCGTTCTTCAGGACGTCCTCGTCGAAGGTGGCGTCCGTGACGTTCTTCAGGTTGCCGGCCACAGCAGGCTCCTCATTTCTTGGGGGGGGGGGGGGGGGGGGGGGGGGGGGGGGGGATACGTGGGTAGGAGTTCGGTTCAGACGCTGGCGGTCTGGGTCTTCTCGGGCTCGGCGGACTCGCCGTCGGAGAGCGAGGCCAGGAAGCGCTCGGCGTCGAGAGCGGCGGAGCAGCCGGTGCCGGCCGCCGTGATCGCCTGCCGGTAGGTGTGGTCCACGACGTCGCCCGCGCCGAAGACACCGGTGAGGTTTGTGCGCGTCGAGGGCGCCTCGACCTTCAGGTAGCCCTCGTCGTCGAGCTCGAGCTGCCCCTTGAACAGCTCTGTGCGCGGGTCGTGGCCGATCGCGATGAACAGACCGGTGACCGGCAGCTCGGACGTCTCGCCCGTCTTGAGGTTGCGCAGCGTCAGACCGGAGAGCTTCTGCTCGCCCTTGACCTCGGCGATCTCGCTGTCCCAGACGAACTTGATCTTCGGGTCGGCGAAGGCGCGCTCCTGCATCGCCTTCGAGGCGCGCAGGGTGTCGCGACGGTGCACGATCGTCACGGACTTGGCGAAGCGCGAAAGGAAGGTGGCCTCCTCCATCGCGGTGTCGCCGCCGCCGATCACGGCGATGTCCTGGTCCTTGAAGAAGAAGCCGTCACAGGTCGCGCACCAGGAGACGCCGCGGCCGGAGAGCGCGTCCTCGTTCGGGAGGCCGAGCTTGCGGTGCTGCGAGCCGGTGGTGACGATGACGGCCTTCGCACGGTGCACGGTGCCCGCGGTGTCCGTCACCGTCTTGATCTCGCCGCTCAGGTCGACGGCCACGACATCGTCGGGGACGAGCTCGGCGCCGAAGCGCTCGGCCTGGCCGCGCATGTTGTCCATGAGCTCGGGGCCCATGATGCCGTCCTGGAAACCGGGGAAGTTCTCCACCTCGGTTGTGTTCATCAGCGCGCCACCAGCGGTGACGGCACCCTCGAACACGAGCGGCTTCAGCGACGCGCGCGCGGTGTAGAGCGCCGCCGTGTAGCCGGCGGGCCCGGAGCCGATGATGATCACGTTACGGACGTCGCTCACGGCTTGATTCCTCGTCTCTGCGGGACTGCTGCGTACTGCCAGGGGAGGCCATTGGGAGGACTCTCACCCCACCCAACGGATCCTACGGGGCATGCATTCCCGACGTGCCCGGCCACACCTAGCGAGTGTTCTTGAGGGCCCCGGAGCCGTGGTCGTAATCGTGTTTGTACAGCAGCGTGCCGGCTGAGGAGGGCGAGTCGACACAGGAGGAATCGACGACGAAGGCCGTGACCCGGTGGGCCGGGTCGGTCTTGTGGGGCAGCACGACGAGGTAGGCCTTCTTCCCTTCATACGTGCCTGTCTCCGCGGCGAGGGGGTCCTCGTTCCGGTGGGTCCCGAGCTGGATGCACGGAGGCACCGAGACGGCGCGTTTCTGCATCGGCGCCTTCGTTCCCTGCGCGCTGGGCCCTTCTCCTTCGGTGCTGAGTGTCGAGGAGCCGAGCAGCGACGTGACCTTCGTCTCCAGCGTGTCCTTGGCGAAGGTCGAAGCGCTGGAGCTCTTCCGCGCGACCGGTGAGCCGCCCTCGTCATTCTGGATGAGCAGGGCCCCCACACCGATCGCGGTGACCGTCAGGACAGCCCCGAGCACGGCACCAGTGCGCCTCCGGCTGCCGCGTGCCTTGCGTCCCGGGCCGGTGGCCCCGTGTGCGTGCCCGGCAGGGCGGTCGACCGCGGACGTTGTTTCACGTGAAACGGGTCCCGTTTCACGGTCCCCTTCGAAGGCCAGGGCGGCATCGATCCGGTTCGCGATCTCCTCCGGCATGCGCGGCGGGGCCGACACGGCGCCGAGCGTGCTCCGGATCTCTTCCAGGGACGCGAGGACATCGGCGCAGAGCGCACAGCTGTCGAGGTGCTGCTGGACGTCGGTCGTACGGGTGGGAGGCAGCAGGCCCTCGGCGAGTTCGGAGATCTCGGCGACCTCCGGGTGCTCTGCAGTGTCGGTCGTGGATGTCACGCTCGCCCACCTCCGCCCTTCACCGCAGCCGAATCGCCAGGTCCTGTCTCGTCACGAGGTCCCGCTGCGGGTGGGACGGATGTCCCCTGCGCCCGGTTCCTTTTAGGGGGCGGGTTCTCGCCAGCTTCCTGGCTCCCGCTCTCCGTGCGGAGATGCGTCAGCAGCGGAAGCAGTTTCGCCCGGCCGCGCGCGCAGCGGCTCTTGACCGTGCCTGTGGGCACGTCGAGGATCCGCGCGGCCTCGGCGACCGGATACCCCTGCATGTCGACGAGAACGAGGGCCGCGCGCTGGTCGCTGGGCAGGACCGAGAGCGCGTCCAGGAGCTGGCGGTGCAGATCGTCCCGCTCGACGGGGGCGTCCGCGGACTCGTGCGGCTCCAGAAGCTGGTCCAGACGGTCGGCGTCGTCCACGGGCGCGGTCTTGCGCGAGGCCATCTTGCGGGCCCGGTCCAGGCACGCGTTGACGGTGATGCGGTGCAGCCACGTCGTCACAGCGGACTGGCCGCGGAAGGTATGGGCGGCGCGATAAGCCGAGACCAGCGCGTCCTGCACCGCGTCCGCGGCTTCCTCCCGGTCCCCCAGGGTCCGCAGGGCGACGGCCCAGAGGCGGTCGCGGTGGCGGCGGACGAGTTCACCGAAGGCGTCCTTGTCGCCGGCGACATGACGGGAGAGGAGGTCCTGATCGTTTGCTTCGCCGTAGGCGCCGTCCACTGTCGAACCCCCTCCCCGTCGTGAGCCGTGCCCGTCAGCCGGTGAACTCCACGTCGGTGATGCCCTGCTTGAAGCCCGCGCTGCTGTAGCCATCCTGGCCTGCGTGAGGCAGTGCGGTCAGCCATACGAGCAGATAGCGCGTCTTGACCGGGTCCTTCGCCGTGATCTTGGCGGAGGTGGTCCTCGAATCCGTCTTGGACCCGATCTGCTTCAGGCCGGACACCGAGCCGGGGTCGAGGGACGGCGAAGCGTACAGGGAGACCGTGGTGTGGTCGCCGCCGTATCGGAGCCCTATCGAGGCGGCCGAGACTTCCTTGGCGGAGCCGAGGTCGTAGACGATGCCGACGCCGGGCTTGATGACCATCTTCGGGCCGTCGACGAAGGACTTGGTCCGCCAGTACGTCGACGTGCTGGCGTCGTACGTCTTGTCGACGTCGCCCGGAGCCTGGGCGTCGCCTTCGGCGACGAATTCCTTGGCGCTCTCGATGGAGATCGGCTTCGCGTCCTGCTTGCCGCCCTTGTCGTTGTCGTCCGAGGTGTCCGTGGACCCGGAGCTGCCCGAGTTGCCACGGTCCATGAGGGCGTCGGCGAGCTGCCAGCTGCCCAGGCCGAGGGCCGCGATGAGCAGCGCCGAGACGCCCCACTTGAGGGCCTTGCCGGTACGGCTGTGCAGCGGGGGCGGCGGCGTGGGGACGGGCTGGGTGGCGCGTGGGGACGTGCGACCGTAGCTCCCCTGCTGGTACGTGGTCCGCTGGTACTCCGGGGGCGCCGTGAAAGCGGGCTCCGGCGGACGGATCTTGGGCATCTCGCCGATGGCCTTCACCAGGTCCTCCGGCGTGGTGCACGGCGGCTCCTGGCGGGACGCGGTCGCCCCGTCGTTCGCGAGCGCGCGCATGGAGAGCTCCGCCAGACCGCGGTGGACGCCGGCGCGCACCTGGTCGGGGGCGATGAGGCCGACGCCCTTGGGCAGCCCGGAGAGACCGTAGGCGTCGTCCTCGTACGGCCAGCGCTGGGTCAGGGAGGCGTACAGGAGCGCGCCGATCGCCTCGGTGTCCGCGCGCTGCGGGGTGTCGCAGGTGATGCCGCGCAGCGCCGCGTTCACGGCGAGGCCGCGGATGCGCCACTGACCGGTGGAGGTGCGCAGCACGGCGCTCGGTGTGAGGCGCAGATGGGCGAGGCCCTCACGGTGGGCGGCCGCCATGGCGTGGGAGACCTGGCTGACCATCTGGTACGCGTCGTGCGCCTCGAGGGGGCCGAGGGCGAGCAGGGCGGTCAGTTCCGTGGCGTCGGGCAGCCACTCGTGGACGACATAGACGAGATCGTTCTCCTCGACCGCGTCCAGCACCTGCACGAAGCGGGGGTCGCCCAGAAGGGCCGACGAGCGTGCGGCGGCGAGCACCGAACGGCCCCTCGGGTGATCGGCGGGGAGGATGTGCACACCGACGGCGCGGCGGAGCTTCTCGTCCACCGCACGCCAGCTGCTGAAACCGTCCAGACGGGTGACGCACTCCTCGAGCCGGTAGCGTCTGGCGAGCTTGTGGCCGCTGTGCAACTCGGGCGGCGACGCGGCGCCGGGGCTCATATGAGTCCCCGTCTCCGCGGTGTCCACGGCCTCCTCGCGCTCCGGCGCGTCCTGCTCCCCGGTATTGGCCACCCCGTCGGCCGTGGCCTTGTCCGCCTTGGCGGTCAGCGGCTCATCACCACTGTTGTCGGCCACGTCGACGGCAGCCGTGCTCCGTTCCGCCACCGTCGTTCCTGCCTCCCCATCCGTTGCACTCACTCCGACGCCAAAGCCAATTGTGCCCACAGTCCGGCGCTATGCACGACACGCGATGGTCGCCGATGGTTGCACACAGTTCCGGCCGACTCAGCGGCCGAGACGACCGCGGACCATGCCGACCAGCGAATTCAGTTCTTCGATCCTCATCTTGCGGGCCGCCACGTAGAAGACTCCGAGCAGTGCCGCGCTGCCCACGACCAGTGCCGCGATCGAGCCGAGCACGCCGTGGCCCAGTGCTTGCGTGACCGCGTACCCGATTCCGCCACCGACGACCGTCGCAGGCAGCGACGCGAGGCAGAGCCGGGCGTAGGTACGGACGACGTGTGCGCCGTCCAGGTCGCCGCCGAGCCGGTTGCGCAGTCGCCGCCAGGCCACACCGACGCCGATCGCGTAGGCGATGCCGTACGAGAGTGCCATGCCGACCACGGCCCACTGGGCGGGCAGGATCAGGTAGCAGATGCCCGAGGCGGCGGCGTTGACCGCGGCGACGATGACCGTGTTGTAGAAGGGCGTCCGAGTGTCCTCGTACGCGTAGAAGCCGCGCAGCACGACGTACTGCACGGAGTACGGAATGAGGCCGATGCCGAACGCCATGAGGATGTAGCCCATGGACTGGGCGGCCGCGGTGCCGCTGGAGCCGAAGAGCAGGGTGCACATCGGAACGCCGAGCGCCACGAACATGAACGAGATCGGGACGATCGCCACGGCCGAGGTGCGCAGGCCGGAGGAGATGTCGTCGCGGACCGCGCCGGGGTCCCCGTCGTGGGCGGAGCGCGAGATGCGCGGCAGCAGCGCGGCCATGACCGAGACGGTGATGATCGCCTGCGGCATGCCCCAGATCAGCTGGGCGTTCGAGTAGCCCATGATGCCGGTGCCGTCGACCGGGGACGCCTCGCCCGCCGCGGTGGCGAGCTGGGTGACGACGAGGACGCCCGCCTGGTTGGCGAGGACGAACAGGACGGTCCACTTGGCGAGCTTCACGGCCTTGCCGAGGCCGTGGCCCTTCCAGTCGAAGCGCAGCCGGAAGCGGAAGCCGGTCTCGCGCAGGTACGGGATCATCGCGAGGGACTGCACGACGAGGCCCAGCAGCGTGCCGATGCCGAGGAGTCGGATGCCCTCGTCCGGGATGGTCGTGACGCCCATCTGCGATTCGGCAGCGGTCCCGTAGACCCAGATGAACGTGCCGAACGTAAAGATCATGACGATGTTGTTGAGGACCGGGGTCCACATCATCGCGCCGAACTTCCCGCGTGCGTTCAGGATCTGGCCCATCACCACGTGGATGCCCATGAAGAAGATCGTGGGCAGGCAGTAGCGGGCGAAGGCGACGCCGACGCTGTTGGCGTCCGAGTCGCCGGCGACCGTGTTCGACATCAGGTGGATCAGCAGGGGTGCCGCGAAGACGACAACTGCCGTGATGGCGGCGAGCGCCACCATGACCAGCGTGAGCAGACGGTTGGCGAAGGCCTCGCCGCCGTCCTCGTCGTCCTTCATCGCGCGCACCAGCTGCGGCACGAACACCGAGTTCAGGCCGCCGCCGACGGTGAGGATGTAGATCATCGTCGGCAGTGTGTACGCGACGGACCAGGTGTCACCGAGCAGTCCGGCGCCCAGCGCCGCGGTGATCACCATGGTGCGGACGAAGCCGGTGAGGCGGGAGACCAGCGTGCCCGCCGCCATCACCGCGCTCGACTTCATGATGTTGGTGGCGCGGCCGCCCTTCTTCGCCGCGGGCGCGGGCGCGGGAGTGGCGGCCGGTGGCGGCGGGGGCTGCGGAGGGCCGAGCTGCGTGGTCGGGTTGTCGACGGGCTCGGCGGGCGGGCGGCCACCGCTGTGGCCGGGCTGCTGGTCGCGGTACAGGTGCGCGAAGGCGTCCGGCTCGTGGCTCTCCTCCGCGGAGTGCGTGACCAAGTCGTCGACGCCCACGAACTGCGTCGTACGGGCGTCGTCGCCGTACGGCAGATGCTGTGTGGGGCCCGCCGGCTCCGGCGCGGGCGTCTGCGCCCACACGCGGGGGTCGGGCTGGTACTGCTGCGCGGGCGGCGGCGCGTACAAGGGCTGCTGCGCCTGCTGCGAGCCCGGGGGCGGCGGAGGATGCGCGGCCCGGTCGTACAAGGCCTCGGTCACCGGGTCCTGGGCGGTCAGGTCGTGCGCCCGGTACGGATCCTGCTCGTACGCGTCCTGAAGGTACGCGTCCTGCGGATACGCGTCGGGAGCAGGCTGCGGCGGCGGCACCTGCCCCTCGGGCTGTGGTGAACCGGCGTACGGCCGGCCATCGCCCGAGGCAGAGCCGCCCGAGCCGTGGCCACGCTCACCGTCGTACGGCGCGTTCATGGTTACCCCACCTCATCGTCCCCGGCCCAGCGGCCCCGACATCGCTCAACGGTCCACTCTCTCACCCGTGCCCGACGCCTCCGTGCTTTCCGGAGCGGTGTCAGCCGTCGGGTCACTCGGCTGCTGCGGAACGTCTGCCCGTGCGGGGTCGGTCGAGGCGCCGTCCGGCTCGTCGCCCTTGTCGTCGTCCGCGGCCACGGAGTCGCCCTCGGGGGCGTCCTCGTCGGGCACCGAGGCGACGGCTCGCTTGCGCTGCTGGTACATCCGGTACCCGGCCAGGACGAGCAGCAGGACACCACCGGCGATGACGAGCATCACGGTCGGGGTGACCTCGGTGACGTCGACCTTGAAGGCGAGCGGCTTGCCATAGGGCGCGCCGTCCTGCGTGTACAGCTGGGCGTGCACCGTGATCGGGCCCGTCGCCTTGGCCGTGGTCGTGAACTTCACGGACTGGCTGTGCCCGCTGGCGATTTTCACTTCCTGGTCCTGGAAGGCGGCGTCGCCGATCTTGAGGCGGGTGCCGTTGCCCGAGGTGAGGCGCAGCGTCAGGTGGTCGACGTCCTGCCACAGGTTGTTCTGCACCGACACCGGGATCGTCGCGCTGCGCCCGGAGAGCTTCACCTCGGACTTGTCGATCAGCGCCACCTGTTCGGTGAGGCCCGACAGATACGAGGAGACGCCGTCGCGGAAGTTCCCCGACGTGCCCGACTTCGTACGCCACGACGTGGACATCTCCCGGTCCATCGCGCGGCCGAACGGCGTCACCACGCGGGACTGGTCGGTGAGGACGACCTTGAAGTTCTCGAGGTCGCGCTGGGTCGCCTGGATCTGCTCGAAGGCCGACTGCGGCAGCTCCTGCTTGCGTAGCGACGAGGGGTACGCATGCGGGACACGAGTGGTGGCGGCGGAGTCGGGCTTCGCCTTCGCGGCGGCCGACAAGGTCTGGGGCTGCGACCAGGTGCCGTCCTGCAGTGCGTGCAGCGCCTTGGCCATGGTCTGGGCCTGGCTCGCGGTGGGCATGCGCTGCGGGGCCACGACGACGCTGCGCTGCTTCTGCGTCTGCTTGTTCAGCATCAGGGACTGCGCGAGGAACTTCTGCACGGCGAGCGTGGAGTTCTCGGCGCCCGTCATGTCGCCCTGGAAAGCGGTCGACAGCCGGCCGTCGGCGACCACGGCCGAGGCGCCGCCGCCGATCGGGCGGGCGGCGGACGGCGTGTACGCCAGCCCTCCGGTCTCCGGGAAGTGGTCGCTGCGCGCGATGATCTTGTCCGCGCCCGCGGACGTGGCGACCTTGACGATGTCCCGGTCGACGGCGCCTTCCGCGGGCCATGCGTACGACGTGTCCGGCTTGGTGTGCAGGATCGTCTGCACGGTCAGGTTGGCGGCGTCCGTGGCGTCCTTCAGGTGGCTGAGGGAGCCGGTGACCTTCGTGCCCGTGTGCGCGAGCGAAGCGAGGTCCGGGTCGGCGAACGGAAGCGTGACCACCTTCTGGTTCTGCACCGCCGTCTCCAGGTCGCTCAGCCACTGCTTGGCGTCCGCCTGGTTCTTGCCCGACCTGAGCTTTCCGTCGGGACCCTTGACCTTGTACGGCTCCGTCATGGCGTCGACCGAAGCCAGCAGGTCGGGGTCGATCACCCAGGTCACGTCGAGTTCGCTGCCGAGGGCCAGCATCTGCTGGAGGCGGCCGCCCGGGCCGATCTGCTTCGCCAGGTCGTTGTCGTCAAAGACCGGCGTCTGCTGTTCGTTCGCGCCCGTCTCCGCGGTGAGATGGGAATCGGAGATCAGCGGCCACAGGGCCGTCGTCTTCGTGCTCGTATCGGCGTCGCTCGGCTGCCAGGGCAGGAAGGTCCGCTGGATGCCGAGCGTCTGCTGGTACGGCTGCGCAGCGGTCTGCCCCATCAGGGCGACGCTGAGCTGATAGACACCGTCGGCGCCGAGGTGCAGTGCCTTGACGGGGACGGACAGCGTGAAGTTCTGCGCGACACCGGGCGCCAGCTTGGCGAACTTCTTGCCGTACTTACGAGAGATCTCGTTGCCGTCCGCGGCGCCGCCCGTGCCGTTCTTCGCGGCCTCGTCGACGGCCGTTCGGCCGCTGTAGGACGTGCCGACCCGCAGGCCCACGTGGGCGCCGGTGACCGTCTGCTTGCCCTTGTTCGTCACCGTGCCGCTGACCGTCACGGTGTCGCCGTCCGTCGGAGCGCTGGGCGAGAGGGAGTTCACGGCCACGTCGACCGTGCTGGTCCCTGTCGCGCTGGACGCGGCGGTGGCCGGAGTGGCGGCACCGGCAGGGGCCGCGGCAGGCAGCAGCGGCAGCGACGCCAGGAGCGGCGCAGCCGCGAGCAGGGCCCCGGTGCGCCGCAGCAGTCGCCGGGCAGGTGAGGGACTCACCGTTGGGAAGTCTGCCGCCTCGGCCACGTGGTCGTCCGTCCCTCGTCGTCGTCGGTGGTCGCAGATGTGTCCACGCATGGTAACGAGGAGCACTGTGGCTGAGTGCCACGGTCTGCCCGGCTTGATCGTGGGGGCAAGAGTAGGGGGCCGGTGATCTGCGCCTGTCGCGGGCCCGGCAAACAAGTTCGGCCCGGGCCGCCCGGGCCACGTACCCTGTCCTGTTGTGCCGAACGCCAATGAAGACACCCCCAGCACCCTGAGCCAGGTGCAGCACCGCGCGGTCAGTGAACTGCTGCGGGTCTCGCCTGTCGCAGACGATCTCGCCCGTCGATTCCAGGAGGCCGGGTTCTCCCTCGCCCTGGTCGGTGGTTCGGTGCGGGACGCACTGCTCGGCCGGCTCGGCAACGACCTGGACTTCACCACTGACGCCCGTCCCGAGGACGTATTGAAGATCGTCCGTCCCTGGGCCGACGCGGTATGGGAGGTCGGGATCGCGTTCGGCACGGTCGGTTGCCAGAAAGACGGCTACCAGGTCGAGGTCACGACCTACCGTTCGGAGGCGTACGACCGCACCTCCCGCAAGCCCGAGGTGTCGTACGGCGACTCCATCGAAGAGGACCTGGTCCGCCGGGACTTCACCGTCAACGCGATGGCCGTGGCGCTCCCCGAGAAGGAATTCATCGATCCGCACGGCGGCATCAACGACCTGTCCGAGCGGGTGCTGCGCACGCCCGGTACCCCGGAGGACTCCTTCTCCGACGATCCGCTGCGGATGATGCGGGCCGCCCGGTTCGCCGCACAGCTCGACTTCGAAGTCGCCCCTGAGGTCGTCGCCGCCATGAAGGCCATGGCAGGCCGCATCGAGATCGTCTCCGCGGAGCGAGTACGTGACGAGCTCAACAAGCTGATTCTCTCCGCGCACCCGCGCAAGGGCCTGACGCTGCTCGTCGAGACCGGTCTGGCCGATTCCGTGCTCCCCGAACTGCCCGCTCTGCGCCTGGAGCGTGACGAGCACCACAGGCACAAGGACGTCTACGACCACACGCTGATCGTCCTCGAGCAGGCGATGGCGTTGGAGACCGAAGGTCCCGATCTGACGCTGCGCCTCGCCGCGCTGTTCCACGACATCGGGAAGCCGCGCACCCGCCGCTTCGAGAAGGACGGCCGCGTCTCCTTCCACCACCACGAGGTGGTCGGCGCCAAGATGACGAAGAAGCGCATGACCGCACTCAAGTACTCGAATGACTTGGTGAAGGACGTCTCGCGCCTCGTCGAGCTGCACCTGCGCTTCCACGGCTACGGCACCGGCGAGTGGACGGATTCCGCCGTACGTCGTTACGTACGCGACGCGGGGCCCCTCCTCGGGCGGCTGCACAAGCTGACCCGTTCCGACTGCACGACGCGCAACAAGAGGAAGGCCAACGCGCTTTCGCGTGCGTACGACGGCCTCGAGGAGCGCATCGAGCGGCTTCAGGAGCAGGAGGAGCTGGACTCGATCCGGCCCGACCTCGACGGAAACCAGATCATGGAGATCCTCGGCGTCAGCCCGGGGCCGGTGATCGGGCAGGCGTACAAGTTCCTGCTGGAGCTGCGCCTCGAGAACGGTCCGATGGAGTACGACGCGGCAGTGTCGGCGCTCAAGGAATGGTGGGCCGACCGCTCTCAGGACTGAGACGTACGGAACGCGTAGGGCTCTGTTTCACGTGAAACAGAGCCCTACGCGTATCTGAGGAGCCACGTGTTTCTGGGGAGCGATGTTTCACGTGAAACGCCGCCGCCCGCGCAGCGTCAGAGCGGTCGCTCCGTAGAGGACCGACACCAGGACCACGAGGGGGACCGAGCGGCCGTCCGGCGGCAGCATCAGCGCCGCCACTCCGGCCGCGCCGACGAAGGACACGTTGACCAGCACGTCGTAGACCGAGAAGATCCGGCCGCGGAAGCCGTCGTCGATGGAGGACTGCACGACCGTGTCGGTGGCGATCTTCGCAGCCTGCGTGGTCAGGCCGAGGACGAACGCAGCCACCACGATCGGCGCGGGTTCGAAGGTGAGACCCAGGGCGAGTTCCAGTACGGATGCGGTGCCGGCGCAGAGGACGATCCACCCGGCCGCGCCGAACCGCCCCACGGCTGCCGGGGTGATGGCCGCCGCGACGAAGAAGCCGACCCCCGAGACGCCCATGGCGAGGCCGAGCAGCGCCAGGCCCTCGGACTCCGTGGATGACCATGCGTACCGGCACAGCATGAGAACCATGACGAGCAGGGCGCCGTAGCAGAACCGCATCACTGTCATCGCGGCAAGGGCGCGCGCGGCGGACGGACGCGAGACAAGGTGCCGGACGCCGGCCGAGAGATCCCGGGCGGTGCCGGTCAGTGCGGCCCCCAGGCGGGACTGGATCAACTCCGGATCGGGGCCGAGGAGTTGTGCGTCCATGCGCAGGGAAGCGAGTGCGGCACACAGGTAGAGCAATGCCCCGATGAGTACCACCGCGGCATCCGAGTCGGCTGCGATCAGTCGTACGCCGAAGGCGAGGCCGCCGCCCAGCGTTGCCGCGAGCGTCCCCGCGGTCGGTGAGATGGAGTTGGCCATGACGAGGCGCTCCGCGTCCACGACACGGGGCAGCGCGGCCGAGAGCCCGGACAGAACGAAGCGGTTGACCGCGGTGACGCAGAGCGCGGACGCGTAGAAGAGCCAGTCCGGGGCGTGGCTCAGCATGAGAGCGGCCGTTGCGGAGGCGAGCAGCACCCGCAGCAGGTTGCCGTAGAGGAAGACCTGACGGCGTCGCCAGCGGTCGAGGAGTACGCCGGCGAACGGTCCCACGAGGGAGTACGGGAGCAGCAGTACGGCCATGGCCGACGCGATCGCGGCGGGCGAGGTCTGCTTCTCCGGCGAGAACACCACGTAGGTGGCGAGCGCCACCTGATACACGCCGTCCGCGCTCTGGGAGAGCAGCCGCAACGTCAACAGACGCCGAAAATCGCGCAGGCGCAGCAGTACGCGCAGGTCACGGACGACAGACATGGGGCACAGCCTCACATACGAGGCGGGCCCCCGGCGCGCACAATGTGTGCGAGCCGGGGGCCTCAACAGCCTTCAGGGGGTGGGTGTTTCACGTGGAACACCCGGGCCGCCCTTCAGGACAAGGTCAGCGCTCGACCTCGCCCTTGATGAACTTCTCGACGTTGTCGTAGGCCTCGTCGTCGAAGTACTGCACCGGCGGGGACTTCATGAAGTACGAGGACGCGGAGAGGATCGGGCCGCCGATGCCGCGGTCCTTGGCGATCTTCGCGGCACGCAGGGCGTCGATGATGACACCCGCCGAGTTCGGGGAGTCCCAGACCTCGAGCTTGTACTCCAGGTTCAGCGGGACCTCGCCGAAGGCACGGCCCTCGAGGCGGACGTACGCCCACTTGCGGTCGTCGAGCCACGCGACGTAGTCGGACGGGCCGATGTGGACGTTGTTCTCGCCCAGCTCGCGGTCGCGGATCTGCGAGGTGACGGCCTGCGTCTTCGAGATCTTCTTCGACTCGAGGCGGTCGCGCTCCAGCATGTTCTTGAAGTCCATGTTGCCGCCGACGTTGAGCTGCATGGTGCGCTCAAGACGGACACCGCGGTCCTCGAACAGCTTCGCCATCACGCGGTGCGTGATGGTCGCGCCGACCTGCGACTTGATGTCGTCACCGACGATCGGGACGCCCGCCTCGGTGAACTTGTCCGCCCACTCCTTGGTGCCGGCGATGAAGACCGGGAGGGCGTTGACGAACGCGACCTTGGCGTCGATGGCGCACTGCGCGTAGAACTTCGCCGCGTCGTCGGAGCCGACGGGCAGGTAGCAGACGAGAACGTCGACCTGCTTGTCCTTGAGGATCTGGACGACGTCGACCGGGGCCTCGGAGGACTCCTCGATCGTCTCGCGGTAGTAGCGGCCCAGGCCGTCGAGCGTGTGGCCACGCTGGACCTCGACGCCCTTGTTCGGCACGTCGGCGATCTTGATGGTGTTGTTCTCGGACGCGCCGATGGCGTCCGAGAGGTCCAGGCCGACCTTCTTCGCGTCGACGTCGAACGCGGCGACGAACTCGACGTCACCGACGTGGTAGTCGCCGAACTGTACGTGCATCAGGCCCGGGACCTTGGTCTCCGGGTCGGCGTCCTTGTAGAACTCGACGCCCTGCACCAGCGAGGCGGCGCAGTTGCCCACGCCGACGATGGCTACGCGAACCGAACCCATTCCGGTTGCTCCCTGTGTGTACTCGGTGAAGCCCTGACCGGGCTTCACGTGGCGGTGTCGTCGGACGGATCCGGCCGGGTGCTGTCCCGGTGCCGGGGCAGGCCGCCCGTCTCTCCAGATGTGTCCTGCTGAGCCGCGCCCCCGGGGCCGGAGCCTCGTTGATCGCGGCCCGCGCGCTCGCTCTCGATGAGCTCGTTCAGCCAGCGCACCTCGCGCTCCACGGACTCCATGCCGTGCCGCTGCAGTTCGAGCGTGTAGTCGTCCAAGCGCTCGCGGGTGCGGGCGAAGGAGATGCGCATCTTCTCGAGGCGCTCCTCCAGACGGCTGCGACGGCCCTCGAGGACGCGCATGCGCACGTCCCGCGACGTCTGCCCGAAGAAGGCGAAGCGCGCGGCGAAGTGCTCGTCCTCGTATGCATCGGGGCCGGTCTGCGAGAGCAGGTCCTCGAAGTGCTCCTTACCTTCCGCCGTCAACCGATAGACGATCTTGGCGCGACGCCCTGCGAGTGGAGCCGCGGGGGTGTCGTCGGGTCCTGAGCCCGATTCCTCGATCAACCAGCCATTGGCGACCAGCGTCTTGAGGCAGGGGTACAGCGTCCCGTAGCTGAAGGCGCGGAAGATTCCGAGTGAAGTGTTGAGTCGCTTGCGCAGCTCGTAGCCGTGCATCGGGGACTCGCGGAGCAGTCCGAGTACGGCGAACTCGAGGATGCCTGAGCGTCGGCTCATCGTCGCCCCCTCTCTCCCGCAGTCCCTTGTATCGACTCTTTATGTCGAGCTGATGTATCGACTCGATACATCCCGACGATAGAACTGCTCTTCGGCTGCGGCAAGTGCGAGCACGGTGAACGGCGTCACATCACTGATTCGTAGGAATCGAGTTGCCTGTTTTGGGGTGAAGTTCGGCCCTAGGAGGGTTTTGACGGTGCGTAGTCTGTCCGCCATGCAGACCACCGGGAACCAAGTGACGCC
This sequence comes from Streptomyces nidicola, assembly GCF_050106155.1. Lineage (NCBI taxonomy): Bacteria > Bacillati > Actinomycetota > Actinomycetes > Kitasatosporales > Streptomycetaceae > Streptomyces > Streptomyces nidicola. The sequence goes on along the minus strand of NZ_JBNBPI010000001.1, from coordinate 4,760,364 downwards.
TGTGGGCGTCGTCGTCCCCGGTGTAGTGCGGGTGAGTGCCGAGAGGGGCGCATCCGTACTCCGGGGGGACCGGAAACCAGACGCCGTTTCCAGGCGCGTGACCCCGCGCCTGCCCGAGGAGTAGTCGTTCGATGAGCGAGCACCGTCGCAAACCGCCGCAGCCGCAGGGCGGTGGGCGCGCCGCGGCCCGTCGCGGAGCATTCGGATCACCATCGGGCCGCCGCGCGGCACCGCGTGGAGGTTCCGCCTCGTCCTCCGCTTCCTATGACCCCCCGAGTTCAACGGGCGCGCACGGGAGCCCGGAGGCGGAACGCCCCTGGGGCGGTCGCGCAGAAGCCCGTAAGGCGGCCCAGCGTGGCGGTCGGCGTGGTGCCGGCGGCGGTGGCGGCCGCCGAGGTGGCGGCGGACCCGGCGGCGGCGGTCCCGGCGGACCGTACGGCGCGGGACGCGGCGGCCCGGAGAAGAAGAGGTTCGTCGACTACCCGCGCGCGTACAAGTACGGCTGGCGCCGCTGGGTGCCCTCCTGGCGCCTGGTGACCGGCATGTGCGTCGGTCTGTTCGGCAGCATGATGGTCGCGGCCGGCATCGCGTACGCGCTGGTGGGTGTGCCCGACCCGGCCAAGACGGCGACGGCGCAGAACAACGTCTACTACTGGTCCGACGGATCGCAGATGGTCGCCACCGGTGGCGAGACCAACCGGCAGATCATCAAGTACGAGGACATCCCGAAGTCCATGCGCTACGCCGTCATGTCGGCGGAGAACAAGACGTTCGAGACGGACAAGGGCGTCGACCCGATGGGTATCGCCCGTGCCGTGTTCAACATGGCCAAGGGCGGCGAGACGCAGGGCGGCTCGACCATCACCCAGCAGTACGTGAAGAACGCGATGCTGGACGACCAGTCCCAGACGGTGGCCCGAAAGCTCAAGGAGCTGTTCGTCTCCATAAAGGTCGGTCGGACGGTCGACAAGGACGACGTCATGGCCGGCTATCTGAACTCGGCGTACTACGGGCGAGGCGCCTACGGCATCCAGGCCGCCGCGCGCACCTACTTCGGCGAGGACGCCACGAAGCTCAACGCGAGCCAGACCGCCTTCCTCGCGGCTGTGCTCAAGGGCTCCACGTACTACGACCCGGCGGGCTCGCCCGGCATCGACCCGGCCAACGCGACGCCGCAGAAGAACCGTGAGCGTGCCACGAAGCGCTGGTCGTGGATCCTCGGCGAAGAGGTCAAGGACGGGCGGCTGAGCCAGAGCCGGCGGGCCCAGTTCAAGACCTTCCCCAAGCTGAAGAGCCCGCGCGCCAACGCGCAGCTCGGCGGCCAGACCGGCTATCTCGTCGACCTCGCCAAGGCGAACGCCGTCAAGAACAGCAACGGCAAGATCACCGAGGACGACCTGCAGAAGGGCGGCTACGAGATCCACACCACGTTCAACAAGAACAAGGTGAAGAAGCTCGAGAACGCCGTGAAGAAGGTCCGCAAGGAGAACCTTCAGAAGAACCGCAAGGTCAACGGGAAGTACGTGGACCGGCACGTCCAGTTCGGTGGTGCCTCCGTCAGCCCCAAGACCGGCGCGATCGAGGCCATCTACGGCGGTGAGGACGCGACCAAGCACTTCACCAACAACGCCGACGTCACCGGCGCCCAGGTCGGCTCGACCTTCAAGCCCTTCGTTCTCGCGGCCGCCTTCAAGTACGGAGTCAGGGACCCGCAGGGCCCCGAGATCCAGGACGCGAGCCAGCGCACGATCGTCTCCCCCAAGAGCCTGTACAGCGGAAAGAACGGGCTCAAGATCAAGGACTGGAAGGGGGACATCTGGACGAACGAGAAGGGCAAGCAGTGGAACCAGACCAACGACGGTAAGCAGTCGTACAACAAGCCCAGTTACCAGATCGATCTGCGCGAGGCCATGCGCGAGTCCGTGAACTCGGCCTATGTGCAGCTGGGCATGGACGTGGGTCTGGACAAGGTGCGAGCCGCCGCGAAGCGGGCCGGCATCCTGGACGACAGCTTCGCCGACTCCAACTACCCCTCGTTCTCCCTCGGTACGTCCGACCCGAGCGCGATCCGCATGGCGGGCGCGTACGGCACGTTCGCGACCAGCGGTCAGCAGAACGACCCGTACTCGGTGACGTCCGTCGACCGTGAGGGCGAGACCATCTACCGGCACGAGGCCAAGCCGGTGCGCGCCTTCGACACGAAGGTCGCCGACAACGTGACCGACGTCCTCAAGACCGTCGTCGACAAGGGCACGGGTACGGCGGCGCGGCTGCCGGGCCGCGACGTGGCCGGCAAGACCGGTACCACCGACGGCAACAAGTCGGCCTGGTTCGTGGGCTACACCAAGCAGCTGTCCACCGCGATCACGATGTACCGGATGGACGACAACGAGAAGTCCAAGGACCGCAAGTTCCTCGAGATGTACGGAACCGGTGGTCAGGAGAAGATCCACGGTGCGTCGTTCCCGTCCGAGATCTGGCACGACTACATGGCTCAGGCTCTGAAGGGCCAGCCGAACGAGCCGTTCCCGACGCCGGAGCCCATCGGAGAGCTCGTGGGCGCGACCCCGAGTCCCACGCCGACCCCGTCGGTCACGGAGACTCCGTCGGAGACCGCCTCGCCGTCGCCGTCGACCAGCGAGAGCTCGTCGCCGTCCCCGACGCCCACGGAGACGTGCAGCGACTGGGACTGGGCCTGCAAGAACGAAGACGGCGGGGCCACCGGGGGTGCGGACACCGGAGGCGCGACCGATGGTGGTGCGTCGTCGACGCCAAGCGGCGGGAGCACCGACGACACCGGAGGCCCGGGCAATGGAAACGGCGGCGGCATCTTCGGAGGCCCCGACAGTTAGCCGGCTCGGCCTCAACGCACCGTGCCTCAACGCACCGTGTTTCACGTGAAACACAGCGTGTTCCACGGCAGTCGAGGGCCGTCACACCCACCGGGTGTGGCGGCCCTCGCCCCGTTCTCAGGCTCGTACGGCAGGATGTGCCGCATGCCCAGTGCAGAGACGACGAGCACGAACCCGCAGCAGCCGGAGCCGGAGCAGGTACGGCCGACCAGAGAGGACGAGGTCGCGGCCGCCGGAGCCGAGTTCATCGGCGGGCCCATCGGGCGACGCGCCCTGCTCGGGGTCTCGAGGTGGACGCCCGCACGGGTGATCGCACTGGTCATGCTCGGCATGTTCGCGCTCGGCATGGTCCAGAAGTTTCCCTGCTATGACGGCGCCTGGTTCTACGGCGCCAGCTCCCAGTACACACACGCCTGTTACTCGGACATCCCGCACCTCTACCAGGGACGCGGTTTCGCCGATGGCCTCGTGCCGTACTTCGACAAGCTCTCCGGCGACATGGACTACCTCGAATACCCGGTGCTCACCGGTGTGTTCATGGAGGTCGCCGCGTGGCTGACGCCGGGCAGCGGCTCCATCCAGCACCAGGAGCAGGTGTACTGGATGGTCAACGCCGGGATACTGATGATCTGCGCGGCGGTAATCGCCGTGTGTGTCACACGCACCCACCGCAGGCGCCCCTGGGACGCCCTGCTGGTCGCTCTGGCGCCCGCCTTCGCGCTGACCGCCACCATCAACTGGGACCTCTTCGCGGTGGCGCTCACGGCGGCCGCGATGCTGATGTGGTCGCGGGGCAGGGCCTTCGCCTTCGGCGTGCTGCTCGGGCTCGCGACGGCCGCCAAGCTGTACCCGGTGCTGCTGCTCGGACCGCTCTTCGTGCTGTGCTGGCGGGCCGGAAAGTGGCGGGAGTTCGGCAGGGCGGCCCTGGGCGCCGCGGTCTCTTGGCTGGCCGTGAACCTGCCGGTGATGATGCTGGCACCCGAGGGCTGGTCGAAGTTCTACACGTTCAGCCAGGAGCGCGGAGTCGACTTCGGCTCCTTCTGGCTGATCATCTCCCAGCACCGGGACACGCCCCTCGACACCAACGTCGTCAACACCCTGGCCACGACGCTGATGGTGCTCGCCTGCCTGGGCGTCGCGGCGCTGACGCTCACCGCACCCCGTAGGCCGCGCTTCTCACAGCTCGCGTTCCTGGTGGTCGCGGCCTTCATCCTCACCAACAAGGTCTACTCGCCGCAGTACGTCCTGTGGCTGATCCCGCTCGCCGCGCTCGCGCGCCCCAAGTGGCGGGACTTCCTGATCTGGCAGGCGTGCGAGGTCGCGTACTTCCTGGGGATCTGGCTGTACCTTGCGTACACGACGAGCGGGGACAAGCACCAGGGACTGCCCGAGGACGGATACCAACTGGTCATCGCGGCGCACCTGTTGGGCACGCTCTACATCTGCGCGGTCATCGTGCGGGACATCTGGCTGCCCGACCGGGACGTGGTGCGCCGCTCCGGCGAGGACGACCCCACGGGCGGCGTCCTGGACGGCGCCAAGGACGTCTTCGTACTGGGGCAGGCGGCTCACCCGCGGCGGCACCGGCACGCGGCCCGTACCGCGGAAGGGCCGGCGGCGGTCGACTGGGGCCGGGCGCCCGGGAGTTCACTGTGAGCGAACGCGCTCGTTGAAGGCAACGAAAAGCGGGTCGGGCACCTCAAGGGCGCCCGACCCGCTTTCGTATGTCCTACGTAGACCAGGCGCGCCCCTACGTAGAGGCGCGCTCAGTGGTCAGCGATCCACGATCCGGTCGAACTGCGTGGTGGTGTGCCGAAGATGGGCCACCAGTTCCTCGCCGACCTGCGGCTCGGGGGCGTCGGACGGCACGAACAGGATCGACACCTGCATGTGCGGCGGCTCGGCGAACCAGCGCTGCTTGCCCGCCCAGACGAACGGCGCCAGGTTCCGGTTCACCGTCGCCAGGCCGGCCCGTGCGACGCCCTTGGCGCGCGGCATGACGCCGTGCACGGCCTTAGGAGCCTCCAGGCCCACACCGTGCGACGTACCGCCCGCCACGACCACCAGCCAGCCGTCGGAGGGGGCCTTCTGCTGGCGGTAGCCGAACCGGTCGCCCTTCGCGACGCGCGTGACGTCCAGGACGGCGCCGCGGTACTCGGTCGCCTCGTGGTCGCCCAGCCACAGCCGCGTACCGATGCGCGCACGGAAGCGGGTCTGCGGGAACTGCTGCTGCAGACGCGCCAGTTCGTCGGCCTTCAGGTGGCTGACGAACATGGTGTGCAGCGGAAGGCGGGCCGCGCGCAGCCGGTCCATCCAGCCGATGACCTCCTCGACGGCGTCCGTGCCGTCGGTGCGGTCGAGCGGCAGGTGGATCGCGAAGCCCTCGAGACGCACGTCCTGTATGGCGTGTGCGAGCTGCGGCAGATCCTGCTCGGTGACGCCGTGCCGCTTCATCGAGGACATGACCTCGATGACCACGCGGGCGCCGACGAGGCCGTGCACGCCGTCGACGGAGGAGACGGAGCGGATGACGCGGTCGGGCAGCGGAACCGGCTCCTCGCCGCGCCGGAACGGCGTCAGGACCAGCAGGTCACCGCTGAACCAGTCCTTGATCCGGGCGGCCTCGTACGTGGTACCGACGGCGAGGACGTCGGTACCGAAGCGGGTCGCCTCTTCCGCGAGCCGTTCGTGGCCGAATCCGTAGCCGTTGCCCTTGCAGACGGGGACGAGCCCCGGAAACTGCTCGAGCACCTGCTTGTGGTGTGCCCGCCAGCGCGCGGTGTCGACGTAGAGCGTGAGCGCCATGGCCGGTCCCGGAACCTTTCGTGGAGAGTACGGAGCTAGATCAGATTGTGCCGGGTGCTCAGCGACGCGACATGTAGATGTCGAGCGCCTTGTGCAGCAGCTTGTTGAGCGGGAAGTCCCACTCGCCCAGGTACTCGGCTGCCTGGCCGCCCGTGCCGACCTTGAACTGGATCAGGCCGAAGAGGTGATCGGTCTCGTCCAGCGAGTCGGAGATGCCGCGCAGGTCGTAGACGGTGGCGCCGAGCGCGTAGGCGTCGCGCAGCATCCGCCACTGCATGGCGTTGGACGGGCGCACCTCGCGGCCGATGTTGTCGGAGGCGCCGTAGGAGTACCAGACGTGCCCGCCGACGACGAGCATCGTGGCCGCCGCGAGGTTCACGCCGTTGTGCCGCGCGAAGTAGAGCCGCATCCGGTTGGGGTCCTCGGTGTTGAGGGCCGTCCACATGCGCTGGAAGTACGACAGCGGGCGCGGCCGGAAGTGGTCGCGCACGGCCGTGATCTCGTACAGGCGCTGCCACTCGGCGAGGTCCTGGTAGCCGCCCTGGACGACCTCGACGCCGGCCTTCTCGGCCTTCTTGATGTTGCGCCGCCACAGCTGGTTGAACTGCTTGTGCACTTCCTCCAGGGAGCGGTTCGCGAGCGGCACCTGGAAGACATAGCGCGGCTGTACGTCGCCGAAGCCGGCGCCGCCGTCCTCGCCCTGCTGCCAGCCCATGCGGCGGAGCTTGTCGGCGACCTCAAAGGCGCGCGGCTCGATGTGGTCCGCCTCGATGTCGCGCAGGCGCTTCACATCCGCGTCCTGGATGCCCTTCTTGATGGAGGGCGCGTCCCAGCGGCGGATGATGACCGGCGGGCCCATCTTCACGGAGAAGGCGCCCTGCTGCTTCAGATGCGCGAGCATCGGGCGCAGCCACTCTTCGAGGTTCGGGGCGTACCAGTTGATGACCGGGCCCTCGGGCAGGTACGCGAGGTAGCGCTTGATCTTGGGGAGCTGTCGGTACAGCACGAGGCCCGCACCGACCATCTCGCCGGTGCGCTCGTCGAACCAGCCCAGGTGCTCGGAGCGCCACTCCGCCTTCACATCTGCCCATGCGGGAACCTGCATGTGGCTCGCCGAGGGCAGGCTCTGGATGTATGCCAGATGCTGCTCTCGGCTGATGGTCCTCAGGGTCAGGCTCATTCGGGGCGCTCCTCGGGCTGGTGTGTCCCCATGGGTACAGGGGCTCCGGCTCTCGCGCCGAAGCCTACTGCGCCCTGTGAGCGCCCCGACCGGCCGTATGGGAGGTCGGTGGTGAAGGCTGCCCCGCGGCGGCTTCCGAGGAGGGCCGCCTCAGCCGATGACGCCGCCGAAGAGGCCGCCGTGGGCCATGCCGATGAAGAAGCCGATGGCCGACGCCCCCAGGCCCAGGATCAGGCCGAATCGTTCACGGGTCGTCTCGGAGACGAACTGGCCGTAGGCCCCGGTCATGATGCCGACGAGCCCTGCCCAGGAGCTGAGGAGATGGAGTCCGGGCCAGAGCGAGGTGATGATCGCGATCGCTCCGAGCACCACGGTCACCCCGAGCAGGGAATCCGGCAGCGGGTGGGGCTTGCCGTCCGTGGCGAAAAGGGAGGAGGAAGCGGTGCTGTTGGGACGCATTACTTGTGCCATGGGGGCACCTCCTGCGGAAGCGGCGCATCGTAGCGCCGTACACACCCGATGTGTACAGATTGCGTCCCCGGGCTGCCGGATTTCAACCGGAAGCAGAGGTGCGGGTAGTCTGTACGGTCTGCACCGGTGTCTGTTCACGCCCCCGACCAGGGGCTCACTCCACTGATCAGGGCGGATCCGCTCGGCGGGACCCGATTGTCAGTGGTGGCCGATACCGTTGCTCACGCATAACAACCCTCCTGCCACGGAACGACCGTGGCCGCTGAGTCCAAAGGAGGTGGGTTCTACATGCGTCACTACGAGGTGATGGTCATCCTCGACCCCGATCTGGAGGAGCGCGCTGTCGCCCCCCTGATCGAGAACTTCATGTCTGTTGTCCGTGAGGGCAACGGCAAGGTGGAGAAGGTCGACACCTGGGGCCGTCGTCGTCTCTCGTACGAGATCAAGAAGAAGCCCGAGGGCATCTACTCGGTCATCGACCTGCAGGCCGAGCCTGCGGTCGTCAAGGAGCTCGACCGCCAGATGAACCTGAACGAGTCGGTCCTCCGGACCAAGGTCCTCCGTCCCGAGACCCACTGAACTTCCTAGTTCAGTGAGTACGTCGGGTCGAGCATTCGAGTAGCAGCAAGCAGCCAGCAGCAAACCCGCCGAGAGGTTCCCCCATGGCAGGCGAGACCGTTATCACCGTCGTCGGAAACCTGACCGACGACCCCGAGCTGCGCTTCACCCCGTCCGGCGCGGCCGTCGCGAACTTCACGATCGCGTCGACGCCCCGGACGTTCGACCGCCAGACCAATGAGTGGAAGGACGGCGATGCGCTGTTCCTCCGCGCGTCGATCTGGCGTCAGGCCGCGGAGAACGTCGCCGAGTCGCTGACGCGCGGTATGCGCGTCGTCGCTCAGGGACGTCTGCGGCAGCGTTCGTACGAGACCCAGCAGGGCGAGAAGCGGACGGTCGTGGAGCTCGAGGTCGACGAGATCGGCCCCTCGCTGCGCTACGCCACCGCCAAGGTCACCAAGACCCCCGGTCGTGGCGGCCAGGGTGGCGGCGGCGGATTCGGCGGCGGCCAGCAGGGCGGCGGCGGTGGCGGCTGGGGCGGCGGCCCCGGCGGCCAGCAGGGCGGTCAGGGAGGTGGCCAGGGCGGAGCCCCGGCCAACGACCCCTGGGCGACCGGTGCGCCGGCCGGCGGCGGCCAGCAGGGCGGCGGCGGTGGCGGCTGGGGCGGAAGCTCCGGCGGCTCCGGCGGCGGCTACTCGGACGAGCCCCCCTTCTAGGGATCACTCCCTTTCAGGGCTGGGTTCGCACCCCACACTTCTTGATCACACAGGAGAAACACCATGGCGAAGCCGCCTGTGCGCAAGCCTAAGAAGAAGGTCTGCGCTTTCTGCAAGGACAAGGTCACGTACGTGGACTACAAGGACACGAACATGCTGCGGAAGTTCATTTCCGACCGCGGCAAGATCCGTGCCCGCCGCGTGACCGGCAACTGCACGCAGCACCAGCGTGACGTCGCCACGGCCGTGAAGAACAGCCGTGAGATGGCGCTGCTGCCCTACACGTCCACCGCGCGATAAGGAAAGGGTGACCGAAACATGAAGATCATCCTGACCCACGAGGTCTCTGGCCTCGGCACCGCCGGCGAGGTCGTCGACGTCAAGGACGGGTACGCCCGTAACTACCTGATCCCGCGGAAGTTCGCGATCCGCTGGACCAAGGGTGGCGAGCAGGACGTGGCGCAGATCCGCCGCGCCCGCAAGATCCACGAGATCGCCACCATCGAGCAGGCCAACGAGATCAAGGCCAAGCTCGAGGGCACCGCGGTCCGTCTGGCCGTCCGCTCCGGCGACGCCGGTCGTCTCTTCGGTTCCGTCACCCCGGCCGACGTCGCTTCGGCGATCGAGGCTGCCGGTGGCCCGAAGGTCGACAAGCGTCGTGTCGAGCTGGGCTCGCCGATCAAGTCGCTCGGTGGCCACGAGGCCTCCGTGCGTCTGCACCCCGAGGTTGCCGCCAAGGTCAACATCGAGGTCGTCTCTGCCTGAGCACTGCCCTGAGCAGCGCTGAAGCACATGTGGGGCCGCACCCTTCGGGGTGCGGCCCCACACGCTTGCTCTCCGCGTTTCACGTGAAACAGCGCAGTGGCTGCTCTCCGCGTTTCACGTGAAACAGCCCGCTTCGAGTCAGCGCGTCGCGCCTGTCACGGCCCAGCGTCCTGAGCGGTAGCGGGTCCAGAGGGTGATCATGCGTACCGTCATCATCAGCGCCATCGCGCCCCACACCGCGGTGAGACCACCGCCGAGGACGGGGACCAGTAGCGCCACCGGCGTGAAGATGGCGAAGGTGACCAGCATGGCCCAGGCCAGATACGGCCCGTCGCCCGCGCCCATGAGGACACCGTCCAGGACATAGACGATCCCGCAAATGGGCTGGGCCAGGGCCACGACGATGAGGGCGGGCAGGGCGGCGTCCTGCACGAGCTGATCGCTCGTGAACAGCGGGACGAACAGTGGCCTGGCGATGACGATCAGTACGCCGAGGACGACTCCCGCGGCGATCCCCCACTCCACCATCCGTCGGCAGACGGCCCGCGCGCCCGGAGCGTCGTCCGCTCCGAGGTAGCGGCCGATGATCGCCTGACCGGCGATGGCGATGGCGTCGAGGGCGAAGGCCGTCAGGCTCCACAGCGACAGGATGACCTGGTGCGCTGCCACATCGGCGTCACCGAGCCGGGCCGCGACGGCTGTCGCGATCATCAGGATCGCCCGGAGCGAGATCGTACGGACGAGAAGGGGCGCGCCTGCCTGGGCGCAGGCCCTGATGCCGGCTGCGTCCGGACGCAGCGAAGCCCCGTGACGGCGGGCGCCGCGGACCACGACGACGAGATAGACGGCGGCCATGCCGACCTGGGCGATGACGGTGCCCCAGGCCGAACCCGCGATGCCCAGACCGGCGCCGTAGACGAGCGCGACGTTCAGCCCGGCGTTGGCTACGAAGCCGGCGACCGCCACATAGAGAGGGGTCTTGGTGTTCTGTAGCCCGCGCAGCACACCGGTGGCGGCGAGGACGATGAGCATCGGGGGAATGCCGAGCGAGGAGATGCGCAGGTAGGTGATCGCGTAGGGCGTCGCCGTGTCGGAAGCGCCGAAGAGCTCGACCAGCGCCGGGGCCGTGGGCAGGGCGACCGCGACGACCACGGCTCCGAGGAACAGGGCGAGCCAGATGCCATCCATGCCCTGTTGGATGGCGGACTTCAGATCGCCTGAGCCGACGCGGCGGGCAACCGCAGCGGTGGTCGCGTAGGCGAGGAAGACGAAAATGCTGACCGCGGTCTGCAGCAGGGCCGAGGCGACGGCAAGTCCGGCGAGCTGTGAGGTGCCGAGATGGCCGACGATGGCGCTGTCGGCCATGAGGAAAAGGGGCTCGGCGACGAGTGCGCCAAAGGCGGGGACGGCGAGGGCGACGATCTCTCGGTCGTGCCGGCGTCGGGCGGCCTTGGGTGTCGCGGGAGCCTGTGTCATGGGCACCAATCTAATCTTCCACAGGTAAGAGATGCAATGCGATAGTGACCCTTACTTGTGCAGGTCTTCCGCGTGTCGCACGGCGGGGTCGACGGAGATCTTGGGCCGACTGGGAAAGTTTTTCTTCTGCACAGCCGGTGGACGGGAAAGCCGCAGGTCAGAGTGTGTGTATGGAATAGCCTGAGGGCTTGTTCACAGGCCTGTCCACCGTGTCGTGCACAGGTTTTACCTGGTTCTCCACAGCGAGGGGCCCGTCATCCACACCGCCTGTGGATAACCAGATTGGCTGACGGTGCAGACAGGCCTACCGTGGTGCGGCGCCCACCGTGTCGCGCGACCTCGGAAACCTCACAAATCCGACGCGTCAGAAGCGGAGTTGGGCCTCTTATTTGTCAGTGTCGTGCCGTAGGAATGAGGGGTACGGCGAGGTCCGCTCGGCGGACGGGAGGAGGCGGCCCGGTGAGTATCTCCGAGCCATTGGACGACCCCTGGGCCGACGACGGTCCCAGCGATCGCCTCCCCGCTTCCCGGCCGTTCCGGGGCGGTGGCCGAGGCCAGGGCGATCAGCACGAGCGGGGCAGCGAGGGCGGCGGCTGGGACGAGGGCCCTGCCACCTTCGAGCGCGTCCCGCCGCAGGATCTGGATGCCGAGCAGTCCGTGCTCGGTGGCATGCTCCTGTCGAAGGACGCGATCGCCGACGTCGTGGAGGTCATCAAGGGGGCCGACTTCTACAAGCCGGCCCACGAAACGATCTTCCAGGCGGTCCTCGACGTCTACGCCAAGGGCGAGCCGGCCGACCCGATCACCATCGCCGCGGAACTCACCAAGCGCGGCGAGATCAACAAGGTCGGTGGCGCATCGTATCTGCACACCCTCGTGCAGACGGTCCCGACGGCGGCGAACGCCGAGTACTACGCGGAGATCGTCCATGAGCGCGCCGTACTGCGCCGTCTCGTCGAGGCGGGCACGCGGATCACGCAGATGGGATACGCGGGCGACGACGACGTCGACGAGATCGTCAACAGGGCACAGGCCGAGGTCTACGCGGTCACCGAGCAGCGCACCAGCGAGGACTACCTCCCGCTCGGCGACATCATGGAGGGCGCGCTCGACGAGATCGAGGCGATCGGTTCGCGCAGCGGCGAGATGACCGGTGTGCCGACCGGCTTCACCGACTTCGACTCGCTGACCAACGGTCTGCACCCGGGCCAGATGATCGTCATCGCGGCCCGCCCCGCCATGGGTAAGTCCACGCTGGCGCTGGACTTCGCGCGCGCCGCGTCGATCAAGAACAACCTGCCCAGCGTCATCTTCTCCCTCGAAATGGGGCGCAACGAGATCGCGATGCGTCTGCTGTCGGCCGAGGCGCGCGTGGCCCTGCACCACATGCGCTCCGGCACGATGACGGACGAGGACTGGACGCGGCTCGCGCGCCGGATGCCCGAGGTCTCGGCCGCGCCGCTGTACATCGACGACTCCCCGAACCTGTCGATGATGGAGATCCGCGCGAAGTGCCGCCGGCTCAAGCAGCGCAACGACATCAAGCTCGTGATCATCGACTATCTGCAGCTGATGCAGGCCGGTGGCTCGAAGCGCTCCGAGAGCCGCCAGCAGGAGGTCTCGGACATGTCCCGAAACCTGAAGCTGCTGGCCAAGGAGCTGGAGCTGCCGGTGATCGCGCTCTCCCAGCTGAACCGTGGCCCCGAGCAGCGCACGGACAAGAAGCCGATGGTCTCCGACCTGCGTGAGTCCGGCTCCATCGAGCAGGACGCCGACATGGTCATCCTTCTGCACCGTGAGGACGCGTACGAGAAGGAGTCTCCGCGCGCGGGCGAGGCCGACATCATCGTCGGCAAGCACCGTAACGGTCCGACGGCCACGATCACCGTCGCCTTCCAGGGCCACTACTCGCGCTTCGTGGACATGGCGCAGACCTGATCGGAGGATCACCGGAGGAGAAGATCAGCCTCCGGTGAAAACCGCTCGACGGTGATCGTCGGCCGGGATGGACTGGGTCCATGACGACATCCCCGGAAGAGCTGTTGCCCACCACGCGTCGCGCCCTCCTCCACCGCATCGCCGTAGCCCAGAGCGAGGGGCGGGCGCCCTCACTCGTGGCCGCGGTCGCGCGGGACGGTGAGTTGGTGTGGACCGGATCGCGTACCTCGGTGGACGGGCACGGGCCGGACGAGCACGTGCAGTACCGGATCGGTTCGATCACCAAGACGTTCACGGCCGTGCTGGTGCTGCGGCTGCGCGACGAAGGGCTGCTCGACCTGACGGACCCGTTGGAGAAGCATCTGTCCGGCACCGCCGCTGGCACGGTCACCATCGCCGAACTGCTCGCCCACACCGGCGGATTGGCGGCGGAGACTCCGGGGGAATGGTGGGAGCGGAGCCCCGCAAGCCGTCGTCCGACCCTCGCGGACGTCCTCGGCGAGCAGCCCTTCCGGCACCCCGTCGGCCGTCGCCACCACTACTCCAACCCCGGCTATACGCTCCTGGGCGCCCTGGTCGAGGCGGTGCGCGGGGTGTCCTGGGAGGAGGCCCTGCGTGACGAGATCCTCGAACCGCTGGGGCTGACCCGCACCAGCGTCCAACCGCAGCACCCGCACGCCGGGGGCTGGGCCGTGCACCCGTACGCTGATGTGCTGCTTCCGGAGCCGAGCGAGGACCTGGGCCTGATGGCACCTGCCGGTCAACTGTGGTCCACCACGCGGGACTTGGCCGTCTTCGCCTCCTTCCTCACGGCCGGAGACGACCGAGTGCTGAGTGCGGACTCCGTCAGGGAGCTACGGACCCCAGCCGCGCCGACGCTGCCCGGCGACTGGGAGGCCTCGTACGGGCTCGGCATGCAGGTGGTGCGGGGTGGCGGTCTCACCTTGGCCGGTCACACCGGCTCGCTGCCGGGGTTCGTGGCGGGGCTGTGGTTGTGCGAAGAAGAGGGCCTTGTGGCGGTCGCTCTCGCCAACTGCACGACGGGGCTGCCCGTGGCGACGCTGGCCGCCGAGCTGTTGGCGATCGTCGCCGAGGCCGAGCCGAGGCTGCCCGAGCCGTGGCGGCCGCTCCCCGAGGTGAAGGCGTCCGAACTGGAGCTGGTGGGGCCCTGGTACTGGGGGACACAGGCCGTGGTGCTGCGCCTGGCGGCCGACGGCGCAGTGGAGCTGGGGCCGGCGGCCGGGGGCGGGCGACGCTCCCGGTTCCGGTCGAACGGGGACGGCACCTGGACCGGGCTCGACGGCTACTACGCGGGAGAGCTGCTCCGGGCCGTCCGGCGGGACGACGGGGCGGTGAGCCACCTCGACCTCGGTTCCTTCGTCTTCACGCGGGAGCCGTATCCGGCGGACGGGCCGGTTCCTGGTGGGGTGGATCCGGAGGGGTGGCGGGGCATTCCGCGGTGATGCGCGGCGCCATCGGCCAGCTGTTTCACGTGAATCGGCTGTTTCACGTGAAACAGCCGACCGATCGCCACGCGGGGCCCGCTCCCGGCCCCGGTCACAGCTGCAGCTTGAAGCCCAGATGGGAGCCCACGAAGCCGAGCCGCTCGTAGAAACGGTGGGCGTCGGTGCGCGTGGCATCGGAGGTCAGCTGCACCAATTGGCAGTGCCGGCGCCGGGACTCGTCGACGGCCCACTCGATGAGCTGTGTGCCGAGGCCGCTGCCACGCTCGTCCGCGTGGATGCGGACGGCCTCGATGATCGAGCGGGTGGAGCCCTTCCGGGAGAGCCCGGGGATGATGCTCAGTTGCAGCGTGCCGACGACGCGGCCCTCGCGCACGGCGACGACGAGGTGCTGATTCGCGTCGGCCGTCAGGCGTGCGTGCGCGGCGAGATACGGCGTGAGGTCCTCCGGTGACTCCCGCTGGGCGCCCAGCGGGTCGTCCGCCAGCATGGCGACGATCTCCGGAATGTCCTCGGCCGCGGCCGGCCTGATCTCAAGATCTCCCATGGGCCGCAGCCTATGCGGGGCCTCCCGCCGACTGTGCTCGGCCCGGTCAGGCGACCGCGTGCAGCCCCTCGACCGCCTTGACCAGGGGGGCGAGGTCCGGGTTCTCGGCAGCGGCGTCGAGGGCTTCCCGCAGCGCCGCGGAGTTCGTGGGGCGGGCCTCTTCGAGCAGGGTGAACCCGGCCTCGGAGACGTTCGTGTAGATGCCCCGACGATCGGTCGGGCACAGGTAGCGGGAGAGCAGGCCGCGCTCCTCGAGCCGCGTGACCAGGCGCGTGGTCGCGCTCTGGCTCAGGACGACGGCGTCGGCCACCTGCTTCATCTGAAGGTGGCCGCCCTCCCCGTCGTGCTGACGGCTGAGGACGTCAAGCAGCGAATACTCGCGCACGCTCAGCCCGTGGTGGGCCTGCAGTGCGCGCTCGATGTGGGACTCGATCTTCCCGTGCAGCAGCGAAAGCGCGCACCAGCCCTGCGAGAGGGCGGTCAGTGCGGGGTCTGTAGCAGTCATGGCTCGTGGTTCCTCCGTCCCGGAGCGGCTCAGCCCAGGGTAGTCGATGCTCGGGGTTGCCCGCGTTTGCAATTAACCAGCGTCTGCAATTATTGTGAGGTCTCGTAAAGCGCACCCGCAATAGTCTGGAAGGGGTCCCTCCATGCCTCTCGCGCTTCTCGCCCTCGCGATCGGGGCGTTCGGTATCGGAACCACGGAATTCGTGATCATGGGATTGCTCCCAGAGGTCGCGGGTGACTTCGGCGTCTCCATCCCCACGGCCGGCTATCTGGTGACCGGTTACGCGCTCGGTGTGATGTTCGGCGCTCCGCTGATGACCGCCCTGGGTACGCGGATCCCGCGCAAGCGGATGCTGATGCTGCTGCTCGGCTTCTTCATCGTCGGCAACCTGCTGTCCGCCATCGCGCCCGTCTTCGCCGTCATGCTGATCGGCCGCGTGGTCGCCTCGCTCGCCCACGGCGCGTTCTTCGGCATCGGCTCGGTCGTCGCGGCCGAGCTGGTGGCACCGGAGAAGAAGGCCGGAGCGATCGCCATGATGTTCACGGGCCTGACCGTCGCCAACGTCGTCGGTGTCCCGCTCGGCACGTTCATCGGCCAGTCGGTCGGCTGGCGCGTGACGTTCACGGTCGTCGCCGCGCTCGGCGTCATCGGCCTCGCAGGTATCGCCAAGCTCGTGCCCGACCTGCCCAAGCCGGAAGGCGTGCGGCTGCGTCACGAACTGGCCGCGTTCAAGAACGTGCAGGTCGTGCTCGCCATGGCGATGACCGTGCTCGGCTTCGGCGGCGTCTTCGCGGCCATCACCTACATCGCGCCGATGATGACGCACGTCGCCGGCTTCGCGGACGGCTCCGTCACCTGGCTCATGGTCCTCTTCGGCCTCGGCATGGTCGCCGGCAACCTCGTCGGCGGAAAGTTCGCCGACCGCGCCCTGATGCCCATGCTGTACGTATCGCTGGCCGCGCTCGCCCTCGTGCTCGCCCTGTTCACGGTCACCGCGCACAACCAGGTGCTGTCCGCGATCTCCATCGTGCTGATCGGCGCGTTCGGTTTCGCGACAGTGCCGCCGCTGCAGAAGCGCGTCCTCGACCAGGCCTCCGGCGCCCCGACGCTCGCCTCTGCCGTCAACATCGGCGCCTTCAACCTCGGCAACGCCCTCTCCGCCTGGCTCGGCGGCATGGTGATCGCCGCGGGCCTCGGCTACACCTCCCCGAACTGGGTCGGTGCCGTGCTCGCCGCGGGAGCCCTCGTCCTGGCCGTACTGTCCGCGACCCTCGAGCGCCGCTCGCCCGCCCCGAGCCTGATCGTGGCGGCCACCGAGCAGCCGCGCACCGAGCCGGCCCACCGCTGACCCGCACCCCGGTCGACGGGGCCGACGACGTCCCCGCCCCACAGCCCCTCTCAGCACCACCCCGCAAGGAGCATCACCTCATGAGCACCACCGCTGTCACCCCGCTCAGCACGCAGGACGCCGAGACCCTGGTCTCCGCCGCTCGCCTCGCCGCCGAGGCGGCCGGAGTCACCGTCAGCGTCACCGTCCTCGACGCGGGCGGTCACCTCCTCGCCTTCCGTCGCGACGACCGCGCCGTCCTCATCTCCGGCGAGACCAGCACGCGCAAGGCGTACACCGCGCTCCAGCTGAACGCCCCCACTGCCGACCTCGTCGACCTGGTCAAGCCCGAGGGGCCCTTCCACACCCTGCCCACCGCGCTGGACCGGCCGCTGCTGTTCATCGCCGGCGGCCTGCCGGTCCACCGCGACGGGCGGCTCATCGGCGCCATCGGTGTCGGTGGCGGCGCCCCCGAGCAGGACCACGGCTTCGCCACCGCGGCCGTGGAGGCCCTCGCATAGCAGCAGAGGCACGCCATAAGTCCGCCCCAAGTCGCCGCAGCACAGCGGAGCTTGGGGCGGACGTGTATCAGCCCGCGGCCACGGTCAGCGGTGCGAAGCGGCGGGTCCAGTCGCCGGGCAGGTCCGAAGCCCCGTAATTCATCACCGCGTTGAGGCCGACGGTCTCGAGCCCGCGCTCCTTGAGCCACGCCAGCAGCTCCTCATGGCGCACGTCGATGTCGGTGCGCAGTGGCCGCTCCGTGCCCGCCGCGAGCGAAGCCACGAGGGCCTGCGCCGTCGCGGTGTCGCGGGCGACGAGAGGACCGACGACGTGGGTGCCCTCGTTGGGCCAGGCGGCCGCGAAGCCGATGAGCCCGCCACCGCGCCCACCGGCTCCACCGTCCACCGCCACGCGCAACTGGTCCGCGAAAGCCGGAAGTCGCGTGATGACATGCGTACGGTCCGGGCCGAAGACCTCCGCGTCCAGGTCGAGGATCGCCGTGAGGTCCTCCGCCGTGGCCGCGCGGGTGGTGACATCGGGCAGCGGCCCGCCTGCGGCGAATCGGCCGCGCACCATCTCGGCCCGTCCCGTGACCTTGAAGCCCAACTCCTCATAGAGCGGCCGCCCGTACGGTGTCGCGTGGAGGGTGAGCGGTGTCGTGCCGGCCCGCTCGACGACGTGGCGCATCAGACGTCTGCCGATGCCCTGTCGTGCATGCTGTTCGGCGACCAGGACCATGCCGATCGCGCTGAGTTCGGGCTGCTCCCGGGGGCCGTAATCGGTCACTACGCAGGCACTGACGAGACCGCCGTCGGGGTCCTCGATGCCGTAGCCGGTACCGGCGGAGAGCAGGAGCCGCCACTTGTGTTCCTCACGGGGCCAGCCCCGGTTCTCGGACAGGTCGGCGCACGTGAGGACATCGCGCGGGGTGAGGCGACGGATGGGCAGGTCGGAGAGGGAAGGTGTCGACACGCAGGTCAGGCTGTCGGACTTCGCCCCGTGGCGTCCACCGCTTTGTGGAGAGTGCCCCCAAGGCTTTCGGTCGCGCCGGGAGTTTCACGTGAAACATGGCTCCGGGAGGTCGGCTCTCGCCCGCGCTCGACGGCGCAGGGCGCGCGAATTGGTGCGCCGAGACCGCTAATTGAGGAATTTACGAAGTGGCCGAGGTTCGCTTAATCCGCAGTTATGCCGGTAGGGGGTTGTCGGCTTCGCGGCGGCCGGTATCGTCGGGTCCGGATCGCACCGGGTGGCCGAAGAAGGCCGAGGGGAAGCCCGTGGTGCGCGCAGGCCCACGCAGCCTAACGGGACGGAGAGATCGAAGACCTGCACTTTCCGCTTTGCGTTCTGGGCAATGACACCGGGTGGCAGGCTGCGGTGAGGGGACTGCGGACAATGTCACACTCTTGCCTTACTTGTCAGTAGCCGTCCGGAATGCAGTGTTCAATGTGGACTGCATTGTTGTCGAGGCGCGGGGGAAAGCCCACAGATTCCGGGCGTGGAACAGCTCGGGAGTACGTTGACCGACCGAAATATGTTCGAGGCGAGGCACAGCATGGACGCTCCGACCACTACGCCGTCGGCCGGTTCCGGTTCTGACGGTTCGGACGGTGGGGGCGGCTGGTTCACGCCGCGCACGGCCCCGGCCCCGCAGCCGCCCACCACCGATTCCGGCCAGGAGGCGACGCAGGAGGAGCACCGAATACCGGAGCCGCGTCAGGCGCCGGCCGCGCAGCAGACACAGCGGCCCGCCCCGCCGCGCGCCGCCGAGGCGCCTGGCCCCGTGGCCGCCTCCGCGCGTACCGCTCCCACGCATGCATCCCCCGACGCGATTCTCGTCCGCCGCACGATGGAGGAGATCGGTCCCGTCGCGGACAGGGTCACCTCGTACTTCTACGCGCTGCTCTTCGTGCGCCACCCCGAACTGCGCCCGCTCTTCCCCGCGGCGATGGACACCCAGCGCGACCGGCTCCTCAAGGCACTGCTGACCGCTGCCGAGCACATCGACAACAAGGACGTCCTGGTGGCGTACCTGAAGAACCTGGGGCGCGGTCACCGTAAGTACGGCACGCAGGCCGACCACTACCCGGCCGTGGGCGAGTGCCTGATCGCCGCGCTCACCCAGTACGCCACGACCACGTGGAACGCGGAGACCGAGGCCGCCTGGGTCCGCACGTACACGACGATCTCCCAGGTCATGATCGACGCGGCGGCCGAGGACGAGCTGAAGGCCCCGGCCTGGTGGATGGCCGAGGTCGTCTCGCACGACCTGCGCACGCCCGACATCGCCGTGGTGACGGTGCGGCCCGATCAGCCCTACCCGTTCCTGGCCGGGCAGTACACGACGCTGGAGACGCCCTGGTGGCCGCGGATCTGGCGGCACTACTCGTTCGCGTCCGCGCCCCGATCCGACGGACTGCTCTCGTTCCACGTGAAGGCGGTCCCGGCGGGCTGGGTCTCCAACGCCCTGGTGCACCGGGCCCGCCCCGGAGACGTGCTGCGCCTCGGACCGCCCGCCGGCTCCATGACCGTCGACCACACCACCGACAGCGGATTGCTCTGCCTGGGTGGCGGCACCGGCATCGCGCCCATCAAGGCGCTCGTCGAGGACGTGGCCGAGCATGGGCACCAGCGCTCGGTCGAGGTCTTCTACGGCGCTCGCACCAACCACGATCTGTACGACATCGACACGATGCTGCGACTCTCGCAGAGTCACCCGTGGCTCTCGGTGCGGCCCGTCGTCGACCAGCAGGCCCACCTCCAGCTGCCGGACGCGGTACGGGAGTACGGCCCCTGGAACGAGTACGACGCGTATCTCTCCGGGCCGCCCGGCATGATCCGCAGCAGCATCGACACCCTGCGGCGCATCGGTATCCCCGGCAGCCGTATCCGGCACGACTCGGTCGAGGACCTGGTCGCGGCGGCGGACTGAGCCCCGTACGGCGCCTTCCGCTTCGGCGAAGTATTAACCGAGGTCAGGCGCGTGCATCGCCCGTACGCCCTCGATGTTGCCGTCCAGGTAGTGACGCAGCGAGAGCGGCACCAGGTGCACCGAAGCGATACCGACGCGGGTGAACGGCACCCGCACGATCTCGTAACTGCCGCACGGGTCCTCGACCTCGGGCCCGTGCCGCTCGGCGGTGTCCATCGACTCCAGGCGGCAGACGAAGAAGTGCTGGACCTTCACGCCGGTGGCGCCGCCGTCCTCGCCGATGTGCTCGACGGTGTCCACGAAGCAGGGCACCACGTCGACGATCTTGGCGCCGAGTTCCTCGTGCACCTCGCGGTGGAGGGCGTCCACGACGGTCGTGTCCTCCGGCTCGACCCCTCCACCGGGAGTCACCCAGTACGGATCGACGCCGGGCTTGGTCCGCTTGATCAGGATCAGGTTGTCGCCATCCAGCAGGACGGCGCGTGCGGTGCGCTTGACCACGGGTCGGACGGTCATGGGAGAAATGTGGCCCGGCTGGTTCCACGTGAAACATCCCGTATCGCTCGGCGTCCCGATCACGACCAGTCGACGGCAGCGCGCAGCAGCCACTCATGCGCCCGCGCGATGTGCGGCATGGCCAGTGTGCCGGTGCGAACCACCAGGAAATACGTACGCAGCGGCGGTACGGGCGGGTCGAGCAGGGCGACGATCTCCCCGCGCTCCAGGTTCTCCTCGCACAGATAGCGCGGCAGGACGGCGAGTCCGGCACCCGCGATCACACAGGCGAGCACCGCGCGCAGATCGGGCACGACGACCGTGGCGGAGACAGCGGGCCGGGAGTCGAAGACGGCGGCCCAGTAGCGGCTGACCAGGGGCAACGACTCGTGCACCTCGACCACCGGAAACTTTTCCAGGGACGGCGCCGCGTCGCGGTGCAGCAGCATGCCGCGGCCGATCCGGGCGGCCAGGCGCGGGGCGGCGGCCAGCACATGCTCCTCGTCGCAGAGCGGAGTCGCCGTGTGCAGGGCGCCTCGCGGACGGGCCGTCGCGATGGCCAGATCGTGATGCCCCGCGGCGAGCCCCTCCAGGGTTTCCTCGGCCGTGCCGAAGCTCGTCCGTAACGCGATGCTCTGCCCGTCGTCCCGCGTCAGGGCCGTCAGCGCGGGCAGGGCGCGCTCCGCGGTGAACTCCGGAGGCCCCGCCAGGTGCAGGGTGCGTATGGCGAACTCCTCGCCGAGCCCGGCCTCGGCGATCTCCACGAGGGCGTCGAGATGCGGAGCCGCCTTGTGGGCCAGCTCGTCGGCGATCGTTGTGGCCGTCACACCGCGCGCCTGGCGCAGGAAGAGCGGGCGCCCCAACTGCCGCTCCAGCGTGCGGATCTGGGAGGTGACCGCCGGCTGGGACAGGCCGAGCAGAGCGGCGGCGCGGGTGAACGAACCGGCGCGATGCACCGTCACAAAGGTGCGCAGCAACGCGAGATCCATCGCGGCACGCCTCCCTCCCCAACCTCCGGGCGCGCCCAACTATAAATAAGTCGATAGGTCTCTGTCGCTACCGTGATTGGACACTGACACAGAGTCAACTAGCCTTGTTCGCGCGGTTCTTCGCGCGTGAGAACCGGGACGGTCCGAGCCACGAGGGGGGAGGCTCGGACCGTCCGTTGTACGTAGCGCGGTACTAGCCACCCGGCTTCAGTGCCGGTCTCAGGCCCCGTCCAGCGCCCGCAGCACGTCCGCCACCAGGTCCTCGGTGTTCTCGGCGCCCGCCGAGAAGCGGATGAAGCCCTCGGTGACGGCGTCCCCGCCCCAGCGCCCGCGCCGCTCGGCGGTGGACCGTACGCCGCCGAAGCTCGTCGCGTCGTCCACCAGGGTCAGGGCTTCCAGGAACCGCTCGGCCCGGGCGCGCGAGGGCAGCTCGAAGGCGACCACGCAGCCGAACCGCCGCATCTGACCTGCGGCGACGTCATGGGACGGGTCACCGGGCAGACCAGGATGACGCACCCCGGCGACGTCCTCGCGCTCCAGCAGCGCCTGCGCCACGGCCAGCGCGTTGGCGCTCTGCCGCTCGGCGCGCAGCTCGAGCGTGGCGAGGGACCGGTGCGCGAGCCAGGCCTCCATCGGCCCCGGAATCGCTCCGACGATCTTGCGCCAGCGCTTCACCGAGGCGATCAACTCGGCGTCGGCGCACGCGACGTAGCCGAGCAGGAGGTCTCCGTGGCCCGTGAGCTGCTTGGTGCCGCTGGCCACCGCGAAGTCCGCGCCGAGCTCCAGCGGGCGCTGCCCGAGCGGCGTCGCGAGCGTGTTGTCCACGGCGACGAGCGCCCCGCGCGCGTGGGCGGCGTCGGTGAGGCGCCGGATGTCGCAGACGTCGAGGCCGGGGTTGGACGGCGTCTCCAGCCACAGCAGGCGCGCCCCGTCGAGCACGTCGAGCTGCGCGTCACCGCCGGTCGGCGCGGTGCGCACCTCGATCCCGTACGCCGTGAGCTGCTCGCGGACGAGCGGGAAGACCTGGTAGCCATCGGCAGGCAGGACCACCGCGTCGCCGGCGCGCAGCTGCGAGAAGAGGACCGCGGAGATCGCCGCCATGCCGGAGGCGAAGGCCAGCGTCTCCACGCCGGAGCGCCCCGGAGCCTCCAACTCGCTGATGGCGCGCTCGAGATGCGTCCACGTCGGGTTCTCGTCGCGGCCGTACGCATAGGGCCCCGACACATCGCCGGGCAGGTGGAAGTGTGCGGCGAACACCGGTCCCGGCAGGGTCGGTTCGTTCTTGACCGGCTCGGGCAGACCCGCCCGGACCGCCCGCGTGCCGTCTCCGGGCTCCTGCGCCGACAGCTTCTGAGTCGACGGCTCCTGCGCCGATGGCTCCGTTCCCGGCTCCTGTGCCGAGGGCTCCGTCATGCGTCCCGTCCTCCCACTGTTTCGCGCACGGATACGAGAAGGCCGTCCGAGGCCGCCTCGACCATCTTCAGGCACTCCTCGAAGCCGCCCAGATCGCCGTAGTACGGATCGGGGACGTCCAGGTCCGAGGCGTCGGCCCCGGCATCGTAGGAACGCAGCAGGCGTACCTTCTCGGCGTCCTCGGGCGTCGAAGCCAGGCGGCGCAAGGTGCGCAGATGGCCGTGGTCGAGGGCGACGACCAGGTCGAGGCGGGCGAACCAGTCTCGGTGGAACCGGCGGGCCGTGTGCTCGGAGTCGTAGCCGTTCTCGGTGAGGACGAGGACGGTGCGCGGGTCGGCGCCGTCGCCCTCGTGCCAGCCGTCCGTGCCCGCGCTGTCGACCGCGACGAGGCCGTCGAGCCCCGCCTCCTCGACGCGGGCGCGGAAGACGTGCTCGGCCATGGGAGAGCGGCAGATGTTGCCGGTGCAGACGAAACAGACGCGGTAGGTCATTCTCGGCCGCTCTCAGTCCTTGCCGTCGGGCAGCACGACGTTCAGCGCCCAGGAGACGATGGACACGATCAGGCCGCCGAGGATCGCGGTCCAGAGGCCGTCGACGTGGAAGCTCAGGTCCACCTGGTCGGCCAGCCACGAGGTCAGCAGCAGCATCAGGGCGTTCACGATCAGCGTGATCAGGCCGAGCGTGAGGATGAACAGCGGGAAGGTCAGGAGCTTTACGATCGGCTTCACGATCACGTTGACCAGGCCGAAGATGAGGGCGACGAGGATCAGCGTGCCGATCTTCTTGCCGGTGCTGTCGCCGGTGAGGGTGATCTTGTCGAGCACCCAGACGGCGACGGCCAGGGCGCCCGCGTTGGCGATCGTCTTGACGAGGAAATTCATCATGTGTCTGATCGTTGCAGACATGATCGGTGACAGGGGTGGGCGAGGCTGATGAAGGCGTTCCGGTTGGATGAGCTCGAGGCGGAGAGAGCCGCCAACGACGGGGCGTATTTGCAGTTCCTCCGGGAGCGCAATATGTCGGTCGGGCTGTACGCGCTCGACGCGGGCACACAGGACCCGCAGCAGCCGCACAACCAGGACGAGGTCTACCTCGTGGTCAGCGGCCGCGGTTCGATCACGGTCGGCATGGAGACCACTCAGGTCGGCCGGGGCAGCGTCGTGTACGTGCCGGCCGGTGTCGCGCACAAGTTCCACCACATCAGTGAGGACCTGCGCGTTCTCGTCGTCTTCTCGCCTCCGGAGGGCTGACGGGTCGACCCTGCGGACGGGCCCCGCCTCGGGGTTCCCTAGGGGGCGGGTCAGGGGAGGACAAGGGATCGGAAGGGCCCGCACGGGCCTTCGACGTGCCAGCATCGAAGCAGAACGTCGAAGTGGAACACCGAAGCGGAACACCGAAGCAGAAGCTTCGAAGCAGAAGCATCGAAGAGACAACGGAGGAGAGCGATGGCAGTGCGAGAAATATTCGCGGACATGCCGTGGTGGGTGAAGTGGGTCGCGGTGCCGGTCATCGCCATCGTCGTGTTCGGCGGCCTGATCGCGAGCGTCGTCGGTTTTGTGATCGGCTTGCTGTTCAAGGTGCTCGTGTTCGCCGCTCTGGTGGGTGGACTCATCTACGTAGTGCGGAAGTTCATGGTCGGTTCGTCGTCGCGGAGCCGCGACTGGTGAGGCCGGGCGCGCACTTGTGTGCGGATCCCGGTCGTTGCGTCGCGCGACCTTTCGCACGACCGGGGGAAGTTTCCTTGCGCGGCAGGCGCCAATCGGTGGCCAAGGGTTAGAGTCCGGAATTCGATGGCTTTAGCCCCTGCGAGCCTCGAACACGCGGGGGTTCCCCACGCGCATCGGGAGTGAACCTTGGCCACGGTCGATACCGCACCCGCCGCCGCCCCGCAGACGCTCATCGGCTCCGTACAGCGGGCCATGCGACTGCTCGAGGCGGTCGCTTCCCATGACGACGGTGCGCCGGCCAAGCAGCTCGCGCGGGAAGCCGGCCTCGCCCTTCCCACCGCGTACCACCTGCTGCGCACGCTGGCTCACGAGGGATATCTCCGCCGGGAGAACGGCGTCTTCGTTTTCGGTGACGCCGCCGAGCGTTTGAGCAGCAGCGGAGCACAGCAGAATCGTCGCAGCATGATCACCGATGCGCTGCGGCACTGGCGCGACACCATCGGCGTCCCGGTCTATTTCGCGGTCTACCGGGACGGCGAGATCGAGCTCGTCGCCGTCGCCGACACCCCGGCCAATCCCGCCGTCGAGGAGTGGGCCGACTTCCGGGAGACCGGCCATGCCCACGCCATCGGCCAGTGCCTGCTCTCCCAGCTCGACGAGGAGGCCCGCAAGGACCACCTCGACCGCTACCCGGCGCAGTCCATCACTCCGTATTCGGTCCGCGACGACCGCGCGCTGCTACGGAAGCTGAGCCGGGTGGGCCGCATGGAACCGGTCGTCGAGCGTCAGGAGTACGCGCTGGGCACGGCCTGTGCCGCGTTCCCGCTGACGATCGGGTCGACCGCGGCGACCTTGGCCATTTCTCTCCCTTCCCATCAGGCGGAGAAACTGCTGCCCACAGCCCGTCAGTTGCAGCATGAGATCGGCAGGCTGGTAGGAACACTCGCCTTCTCTATCAGCATTTGAAAACTCACTCCTTGTAATCCTGTGTGTACGTTGAGCAAGATGCGAGGAGTTGCCAGGTAGGCAATTCCTGGCCAATCGGCGGCAAGTTGACGGGGTAGGCGATGCGCGAGTCGGTACAAGCAGTCCAAGCAGAGGTCATGATGAGCTTCCTCGTGTCCGAGGAGCTCTCGTTCCGCATTCCGGTGGAGCTCCGGTACGAGTCCACCGATCCGTACGCCGTGCGGCTGACCTTCCATCTCCCCGGGGACGCGCCCGTGACCTGGGCGTTCGGCCGGGAGCTCCTCGTCGACGGGGTCAACGGGGCCAGTGGCGAAGGGGATGTACAGGTCACACCGGTGGAGCGGGTGGGCGGCGCCGTCGGCGAGATGCCGGGAGAGGTGCACATCAGGCTCCAGGTCGGGGCGGACCAGGCCTTGTTCCGGGCCGGAGTCGCACCGCTCGTCGCGTTCCTCGACCGGACGGACAAGCTCGTCCCGCTGGGCCAGGAGGAGACGGGCGCGGACTTCGAGTCCGACCTCGACGAGGCGCTCGACCGGATCCTCGCCGAGGAGCAGAGCGCGGGCTGACTCCCCATCGGCCCGCACGACAGCAGACGGCGCACGAGACACCAGATGGTGCGTACGCCGCCGGACCAGACGCAACGCTTCAGCAGCGCGGTGCACCCGAGCAGTTCCGCGCCTTTCAGCGTTTACGCCGCCGGCCTCCGCCACCGCGTCCAGGAGCAGGAACGGCCTTCGCGGGCTCCCGTGTCCCCGGGCGGTCGTCCCGTGTGTCCGGGCGGTCGGCGGAGACCACGAGCGCGGCCAGCGCGGTGGTCACCGGCACCGAGGCGACGAGGCCGATCGAGCCGACCAGCGTCCGCACGATCTCCTCGGCCACCAGCTCGCTGTTGGCCACGTCGGCGACGCTGCTCTGCGCGATCGAGAAGAGCAGCAGCAGCGGCAGCGCGGCGCCCGCGTAGGCCAGGACGAGCGTGTTGACGACGGACGCGATGTGATCGCGGCCGATGCGGATCGCCGCCCGGTACAGGGCGCGTCGGCCCAGCGTCGGGTTCGCCTCGTGCAGCTCCCACACGGCGGAGGTCTGTGTGACCGTCACGTCGTCGAGCACGCCGAGCGAGCCGATGATGACGCCGGCGAGCAGCAGACCGCTCATGTCGATGTCCGGGTACAGGCCGTGGATCAGCCCTGTGTTGTCGTCGGTGTTGCCCGTCAGGGCCGCCCAGCCGATGAACAGCGAGCCCAACAGGCCGATCAGCAACAGCGATACGAGGGTGCCGAGCACGGCGACGGAGGTTCTGGCCGTCAGGCCGTGACACATGTAGAGCGCGATCAGCATGATCGCGCTGGCTCCGACCACCGCGACGACCAGGGGGTTCGACCCCTGCAGAATCGCGGGCAGGATGAAGAATGTCAGGACCAGAAAGCTGATCGCGAGCGCGACCAGTGCCATGACGCCGCGCATCCGGCCCACCACGACCACGGCCAGGGCGAAGATTCCGGCCAGCAGCACCATCGGAACCTTGCGGTTCACGTCGGTGACCGAGTACTGCAACTCCTTGGGTGCGTCCGGCGCGTAGGCGGCGATCACCTTCTGACCCTCGTGCAACTGCCGCGGTGAATCCGGCTGGACGACCTCGGTGAACGTGCGGCCCTTGTCCTTGCCGCCGTCGATCCGGATCGTCGCGTTCTCGCAGGTGCCACTGGTCTTCTGCTCGCCCGTGGTGCCCTGCTGCGCCGTGGGGTCCCCGGTCGGGCTCTGGCCCTGGGCGTGCACGGACGAGCAATCGACCTTCTCGACGCGGGTGACCGTGGCCTGCTGCGTCTGGCGGTCGAAGCCGACGCCGCTGCGCTCGTGCGGCGGTGCGCCGCCCGGCCAGAGCACCGCGAGGCCCACGACGACCGCGACCGAGAACGGGATCAGGACGGCCGCGATCACCTTGCGCAGATGCCGGGAGACAGGCGCCGCTGGGCCGTGGCTGTGGGAGTGCCCGTGCGGCGGGTGGGACGGCGGAGCTGGGGGCTGCTGTCTGGTGGTCACCGCCAGATCATCGCAAGAAGGGAGGGGGCCCTCTGTTCAACGCGGCGTGCGTCACGTTAGCGTGGAGCCGCTTTTGCCATCGCGGGAGCTCGGAGCACCGGGCTGAGAGGGCGCTGACCTTCGTCCCAGCGCGTTTCACGTGAAACAGCGTGGAGTTGCGCGACCAGGGGACGGATATCGCTGCGTCGACCGCTGAACCTGTTACCGGGTAATGCCGGCGTAGGGAGTAGGTCTCATGACCACAACGGACGCGCACACGCCTGCCTCCAGCTCGACCGAGGAGGCCGGCCAGTCCATCGGCTGGCACAAGGGGTACATCAGGGGCTCGCGCCCCGACCTCCAGGTGCCGGTCCGTCAAGTGCACCTCACCAATGGGCAGTCGGTGACGCTGTACGACACCTCAGGTCCGTACACCGACCCGACCGTCGACACCGATGTCCGCCGCGGTCTCGCGCCGCTGCGGGAGAACTGGATCATCGCCCGCGGCGACACCGAGGAGTACGCGGGCCGCCCCGTCCGTCCCGAGGACGACGGCGTCAAGCACACCTCGCCGCGCGGCGGCCTCCGCAACCTCGACGCGGTCTTCCCCGGCCGCCCGCGCCAGCCACGTCGCGGCCGGGACGGCCAGGCCGTGACCCAACTCGCGTACGCGCGAAGGGGCGAGATCACCCCGGAAATGGAGTACGTGGCCATCCGGGAGAACGTCGCGCCGGAAGTCGTGCGCGAGGAGATCGCGGCGGGCCGGGCCGTGCTGCCCGCGAACGTCAACCACCCGGAGATCGAGCCGATGATCATCGGCAAGCGGTTCCTGGTGAAGGTCAACGCCAATATCGGCAACTCGGCCGTGACGAGCTCCATCGAGGAGGAGGTGGACAAGATGACCTGGGCGACCAAGTGGGGCGCCGACACGGTCATGGACCTCTCCACCGGCCGCAACATCCACACCACGCGCGAATGGGTGCTGCGCAACTCCCCCGTTCCGATCGGCACCGTGCCGCTCTACCAGGCGCTCGAAAAGGTCGACGGCAGGGCCGAGGAACTGACCTGGGAGATCTACAAGGACACGGTCATCGAGCAGGCCGAGCAGGGCGTGGACTACATGACGGTCCACGCGGGCGTCCGCCTCCCGTACGTCCCGCTGACCGCCGACCGCAAGACCGGCATCGTCTCCCGCGGCGGCTCGATCATGGCCGCGTGGTGCCTCGCGCACCACAAGGAGAGCTTCCTCTACGAGCACTTCGAGGAGCTCTGCGAGATCCTCGCGGCGTACGACGTCACGTACTCGCTCGGCGACGGACTGCGCCCCGGCTCCATCGCGGACGCCAACGACGAGGCACAGTTCGCGGAGCTCCGGACGCTCGGCGAGCTGAACTCGATCGCCAAGCGGCACAACGTGCAGACCATGATCGAGGGCCCGGGACACGTCCCGATGCACAAGATCAAGGAGAACATCGACCTCCAGCAGGAGATCTGCGAGGAGGCGCCGTTCTACACGCTCGGCCCGCTGACCACCGATGTCGCCCCGGCGTACGACCACATCACGTCCGGAATCGGCGCCGCGATGATCGCCTGGTGGGGCACGGCGATGCTCTGCTACGTCACGCCGAAGGAGCATCTGGGGCTGCCCAACCGCGACGACGTGAAGACCGGTGTCATCACGTACAAGATCGCGGCGCATGCCGCGGACCTCGCCAAGGGGCATCCGGACGCGCAGGCCTGGGACGACGCGCTCTCCGACGCCCGCTTCGAGTTCCGGTGGGAGGACCAGTTCAATCTGGCCCTCGACCCGGACACGGCACGGGAGTTCCACGACGAGACGCTGCCGGCGGAGCCCGCGAAGACGGCACACTTCTGCTCGATGTGCGGGCCGAAGTTCTGCTCGATGAAGATCTCGCAGGACATCCGGCGGGAACACGGCACCACATCCTCGGAGATCGCGGAGGGCATGGAGCAGAAGTCCAAGGAGTTCGCACAGGCCGGCAACCGCGTGTATCTGCCGATCGCCGACTGACGGCATGACGGTGGGGCCCCTCGTGCGCGAGGGGCCTCGTCGTCGGTCACGGTCCGGTGGCCGCCGGAGGATCAGTCCGGCTGGTGGTCCGGGCCGCCGAAGTCCGGGCTCGAGAAGTCCGGGCTCGAATAGCCGGCGCGCTGGCCCGTGGCCGTGCCGCCGCCGTCGGGGCTGCTGAACCCCGGCCTGTTGTAGCCGAGTTGCGGCATGCGCCCGCCGGAGCCGCCACGGCCCCCGAGGGGTGAGCCGCCGCCCGCCGATGGGTCGGCCAGGGCGTCCCGCAGGAACGGCAGGATGCCCCGGTCCAGAAGCGCGACGCGCCAGGCTTCCCTGGCCTGCTTCACTTCCTCGCTCGCCTCGCCGTGCGCGCTCGCCTGGAGCGATGTCGATCCATTGCGCAAGGCCGCGAGCAGCAGGCAGACGGCCGCGACGAGAATGCTTGCCGCGGCGATCACGCCGAAGACCCAGCCGAAGGTGCGCAGGGTCCTGGCGAGGCCCGGCACCGGGTTGAGCATGCTCAGGATGTAGCCGACGAGCAGAAAGATCACGGCTGCGGTGCCGGCCAGAACCGGGGCGAGCACGACGGCGACCGCGGCGACGCCCGGTCCCGTGCTCTCCCCGCTGGATTTGCCTCCTTCGCGTAGCGGACGCAGGAGCCGCGGCGTGGAGCGCAGTTCCTCGCGGACCTTGACGTAGCGCTGGTACTCGTCGGCGGCCGCCGTGTTGATCAGTGCGGCGGCGCCGAGCGCCATGGTGCGCAGCTGCTCGGGGTTGAGCCGCTGGCCCACAGCGGCGAGTTCAGGCCTATTCGGTGCGGTACGCAGCGCGTCATCGAGGAGCCGCTCGAACTCGGGGCGGTCCTCGTTCAGCAAATGCGGAGCGCTGTTCATGTGCATCCCCCGATGCTCCGTAGGGCTTGGTGGCCCGCATGGGTGCGAGCCGTCGGGCAGAAACGGAGGGGAGCCTGCTACGGATAAGCCGATGGTAGAGCTGTCACGGCACGCGGTGACAGGGGGTTTCCGGAAATTGGCCCTGCGGCCGGTCGGATCCTCCGCTTTCGCGTCTGCCCCGCGAAGTCTCAGATATCCATGGGGAGTTGCTGGACGAGCAGCTTTCCGGCCATGGTCACGCCGCCGTCCATGGCGATGGCCAGGCCGTTCGCGTACACATGCGGGCCCTCGACGGGGGGCCTGCTGTCCTCGCTGTCCCCGTCCTCACCACCGACCTCGCCGAGCAGGTACGGGATCGGGCTGTGGCCGTGCACGATGCGCGAGCCGCCGAACGCGTCGAGGAGCTGCCGTGCGGCGCTGGGCCCCGATTCCTCGTCCTTGAACGCGAATCGCTTGGTGAACTTGCGGAACAGGTCCCAGCACTCGTCCGCGTCATTGCGCGTGAGGGTCTCGCGCACCGTGTCGTTGACGGCCTCGATGGAGTCGCCGTAGTCGAGATACGCGGTGGTGTCCGAGTGCGTGAGCAGATGGTCGTCCTCGATCTCGATCGCGTCGAGCCGGGACATCCACTGCAGATGCACGTCCTGGAGGCGGTCCATGTCGGCCTTCTGCCCGCCGTTGAGCAACCAGGCCGCCTGGAACGTGGCGGTGCCCGCCCCGGAGTTCACGGGCGTGTCGCCGAACCGCTTGGCGCCGAGCAGCAGCAGCTCGTGGTTGCCCATGAGCGCCTTGCAGTAGCCGCCCGCGGCCGCCGCCTCGGCGGACAGCCGCATGACGAGGTCGATGACGCCGATCCCGTCGGGCCCGCGGTCGGTGAAGTCGCCGAGGAACCACAGGCGCGCGGTGCCCGCCGCCCAGTTGCCCTCCGCGTCGATCAGGCCCTTCTCGCGGAGCGCGGCGAGCAGCTCGTCGAGGTAGCCGTGCACATCGCCGACGACGAACAGCGGGCCGAGGCCCTCGTCCCCCGTGGGCGCGGGCTGGGCCACCTCGACCTGGACCGTGTCGCCCTGGTTGATGACCGGGAGGTCGCGCTCGGTCGGCGTGTAACCGTCGGGAAGGCCCTCGGGATTCGCTGCGCCGGGCGCGGGGACGTCGGGGTCCGTCGGCTGCACGTTCGCCGGTACGTCATGGACGTACGCGGGAACACGGAAGTCGCGCAGCGTCTCCGTCTCCGCTGCGGATCCCGGACCGGCCCCCTGAGTCATCGACCCCTCCACCACCATTGCGCCGCCTGTGCACCGTATCGGACTGCCTGGTCGCAGCGGCCCGCGGTGTCGTGCGCCCATCATAGGAATGCGGCTCGCGCTGTGTGATGCACCAGGGGTGGTGAATCGGTGACGGGCGGCTGATCGCCGTGCATTTCTCCCGAATTGGTGTGGACTTTTCTCTGCGGAGGAGTCGGTGGAGGGGGCGGTCGGGGGCGGTCAGCCCTGTCCCGGAGACCGGGGAGGGCTGACCGTGGTGCGGTGCGGGCGTCGCTGGGACGAGGTCCGCACGATGAGTTCGGTCGGCATCACCTGCTCGACCGGCTGGTCGGATTCGACCCCTTCGATGGCGTCGATGAGGAGCTGCACGACGGACGTCCCGATCCGCCGCGGTTTGAGCGAGAGGGTGGTGATGGGCGGTTCCGTGTTCGCGTAGACCATCGACTCGCTGCAGCACACCAGCAGCAGGTCGTCCGGGACCCGCAGCCCGTAGCGGCGCGCGGCGGCGAGCAGATCCGTGCCGTTGGGATCGAAGAGGCCGTAGACCGCGTCGGGGCGGTCGGGCCGGGCGAGCAGCCGGTCGGCTGCGACGGCGCCCGCGCACGGGTCGTGCGCGGGGTAGGACTCGTAGACCGGTTCCTGTCCGATCCGCTCGCACCAGCGCAGATACGCCGAGGTGGACAGGTGCGTGTACGTGTCGGTGGTGGTGCCGGTCAGCAGGCCGATGCGGCGGGCGCCGGACTCGGCGAGGTGGTCGAGGATGCCGAGTACGGCGGCCTCGTGGTCGTTGTCGACCCAGGCGGTCACGGGCAGGGTGCCCGCGGGACGTCCGTCGGAGACGACCGGCAGGCCCTGGCGGACCAGCTCGGTGACGACCGGATCATGGTCGGAGGGGTCGATGACGACGGTGCCGTCGAGGGCGACGTTCGACCACACGTCGTGGCGTGAGGTGGCGGGCAGGATGACGAGGGCGTACCCGCGGGCGAGCGCGGCGGAGGTGGCGGCGCGCGCCATCTCGGCGAAGTACGCGAATTCTGTGAAGGTGAAAGGTTCATCCCCGTACGTCGTCACGGTCAGGCCGATGAGGCCCGATTTCCCGGTACGGAGCGTGCGAGCGGCCGCGGAGGGGCGATAGCCCAACCGGTCGGCGACCTCGCGGACGTGGCGTCGGGTGGCGTCCGGGAGCCGGCCCTTACCGTTGAGCGCATCGGACACAGTCGTGATCGAGACCCCGGCGGCTGCGGCAACGTCTCTGATGCCTGCCCGGCTCGGCCGGGTGCCCCTGCGGGTCGTCTCTGCCCGGCTCACCTGGTGCTTCCCTGCTGCTGTCATGGCGAGCCGATAGTAGGGCTCATTCGGCTGCATGGTGGGGGCGCATATGCAGGCGTTGACAGGCACGTTTCTGCAAGGTGATGACCCATCATCAACCTTTAAATAAAAGGGAGTTGAACGGTCAGGGTATGGCACTTCGCTTGTCGCCCCCCAGGCGCCTGCCAAGTCGGCGATGTTGCGAGTAGGTCTCAACTCACCTTCACGGGTGATGCGCGCCACGGCGCGAGCCACCGGCGCGCGCCAGGGCGAAGGGCGCTCCCCCCTCTCCGCACGCCTTGCGGAGGGGTCGGGACCCGGGCCATTGGGGAGCGCGGCGAATCCTCTTAAGGTGAGCAGTATTGGAACGGTGCCCACAAGGAGGACTGCGGTGAGCGAGATCAACCCCAAGCTGCGTGCGGAGCTGGCGGGGATCCCTGCCTACAAGCCCGGCAAGCCGGCCGCTGCCGGGGGGCCGGTGGCGTACAAGCTGTCCTCCAACGAGAATCCGTATCCTCCGCTGCCCGGAGTGATGGAGCAGGCGATCGCGGCCGCCGGGACCTTCAACCGCTACCCGGACATGGCGTGCACCGGCCTGATGAACGAGCTGTCCGACCGTTTCGGTGTGCCCGTCACCCATCTGGCTACGGGAACCGGTTCGGTCGGCGTCGCGCAGCAGCTGCTCCAGGCGACCTCGGGGCCGGGCGACGAGGTCATCTACGCGTGGCGGTCCTTCGAGGCGTACCCGATCATCACGCAGATCAGCGGCGCGAAGTCGGTACAGGTGCCGCTCACGCCGAGCGAGGACCACGACCTCGACGCGATGATCGACGCGATCACGGAACGCACGCGCCTCATCTTTGTCTGCAACCCCAACAACCCCACGGGCAATGCCATCCGCCGCGCCGAGCTGGAACGGTTCCTCGACCGGGTGCCCTCCGATGTCCTGGTGGTCCTCGACGAGGCGTATCGGGAGTTCATCCGCGATACCGAGGTGCCGGACGGCGTCGAGATCTACCGGGACCGGCCGAACGTGGCGGTGCTGCGGACCTTCTCGAAGGCGTACGGGCTCGCGGGGCTCCGCGTGGGCTTCGCCATCGCGCACGAGCCGGTCGCCGCGGCGCTGCGCAAGACGGCGGTCCCCTTCGGTGTGAGCCAGCTCGCACAGGACGCGGCGGTGGCCTCGCTGCGCGCGGAGGACGAGCTGCTCGGCCGGGTCGGCTCGTTGGTGGCCGAGCGCACGCGGGTCGTCGAGGGGCTGCGGGCGCAGGGCTGGACGGTGCCCGAGACGCAGGCCAACTTCGTGTGGCTGCGCCTGGGGGAGAAGACGATGGACTTCGCGGCGGCCTGTGAGCAGGCGGGCGTGGTCGTGCGGCCGTTCGCGGGCGAGGGTGTGCGCACCACGATCGCGGAGACCGAGGCCAACGACATCTTCCTGCAGACGGCCGCGGAGTTCCGCAAGGAGCTCTGACCTGCCCCGCGTTGGGCGGAGATCGTAGGCGAAGGGGGTTCCCCGAACTTAAGGGGGACCCCCTCTCGTATGCCGACAGCCAGTACGACATAATGCTTGTGAATGTGAACGCGTTCACAAGCGTGTCCTGGTTCCTCCCAGGATTTGTGGGATTAAAGGGGCAAACTGCCGCTGTGACCACGGCGATGTAAGGAGAAGACGCAGTGGACCCGACAACGGTCGCCCTCGCGCCGGAGACCCTGGCGCGATGGCAGTTCGGCATCACCACCGTCTACCACTTCCTGTTCGTCCCATTGACGATCTCTCTGGCCGCGCTCACGGCGGGCCTGGAGACGGCATGGGTGCGCACGGGCAAGGAGAAGTACTTCCACGCCACGAAGTTCTGGGGGAAGCTTTTCCTGATCAATATCGCGATCGGCGTCGCGACCGGCCTTGTGCAGGAGTTCCAGTTCGGCATGAACTGGTCGGACTACTCGAAGTTCGTCGGTGACGTCTTCGGTGCTCCGCTCGCGATGGAGGCGCTGATCGCCTTCTTCTTCGAGTCCACCTTCATCGGGCTGTGGATCTTCGGCTGGGACAAGCTGCCGAAGAAACTCCACTGCGCCTGCATGTGGTTGGTGTCGATCGGCACGCTCGCCTCGGCCTACTTCATCCTGGCGGCCAACTCCTGGATGCAGCACCCGGTGGGCTACGAGATCGATCCGAAGACCGGCGTGGCCCGGCTCAACGACATCTGGCACGTCCTCTTCCAGAACACCGCGGTCGTCCAGTTCACGCACACCGTCTCCTCCGCCTTCCTGACCGGCGGAGCCTTCATGATCGGCGTCTCCAGCTTCCTGCTCTGGAAGATCAAGAAGCAGAAGGACGCCGGCGAGCAGGTCGACCGCAAGCGGACCATCACGCTGCGCAGCTCGCTCCGGCTCGGTCTGGTGACCGCGATGATCGCGGGCGTCCTGGTCGCGCTGTCCGGCGACCAGCTGGCCAAGGTGATGTTCAAGCAGCAGCCGATGAAGATGGCGGCGGCCGAGGCCTTGTGGGACACGGAATGCCCCGCACCGTTCTCCATCTTCGCCGTCGGCGACGTGAGCAAGGGCCACAACTCCGTCGAGATAGAGCTTCCGGGCCTGCTCTCCTTCCTGGCCGGCGACAACTTCTCCAGCTGCGTCCCCGGCATCCACGAGACCGCCAAGGCCGAGGCCGAGAAGTACGGCGGTCAGCCCGAGGACTACGTCCCCAACATCTTCGTCACCTTCTGGGGCTTCCGCCTGATGATCGGCATCGGGCTCACCGCCGCCGTCGCCGCGGGCGCCGGATTCTGGCTGACCCGGAAGCGGCGATGGCTGTTGCCCGAGCATCGAAGGGGTGAGGACGAAATCCCCAAGCTGATGCTCACCAACAAGAAGGAACTCGGCCCGACCGTCACGAAGTGGGGCTGGCGGGTCGGCATGGCCTCGCTGATCTTCCCCTTCATCGCCAACTCCATCGGCTGGATCTTCACCGAGATGGGCCGTCAGCCCTGGGCCGTCTTCGGACTGTTCCGGACCGCGGACTCGGTCTCCCCCGGTGTCAGCCAGACCGAGATGGCGATCTCGCTGACCGCGCTGACCCTGCTGTACGCGGTGCTGTTCTGGATCAACGTACGGCTGATGAAGAAGTACGCCATCAAGGGCCCCGACACGGACGAGGAACCGCCGACCAAGGACCCGAAGCTGCGTGGTCCTTCGGGGGACGACTCCGATGACGACGACGCCGACAAGCCACTGACCTTCGCGTACTGAGAGGAGAGACGCCATGGGCCTCAACGACTTCTGGTTCCTTCTGATCGCCGTTCTGTGGACCGGCTACTTCTTCCTCGAAGGCTTCGACTTCGGGGTGGGCATCCTGACGCGGCTGCTCGCGCGCGACAGGACCGAGCGGCGCGTGCTGATCAACATCATCGGGCCCGTGTGGGACGGCAACGAGGTCTGGCTGCTCACCGCAGCCGGCGCCATGTTCGCCGCGTTCCCCATCTGGTACGCGACGTTCTTCAGCGCCTTCTATCTGCTGCTCGTGATCGCGCTGCTGCTGCTGATCGTGCGCGTGCTGTCCTTCGAGTACCGGCACCAGCGGCCCGAGGAGAGCTGGCAGCGCAACTGGGAGCTGGTGCTCTTCGTCAGCTCACTGCTGCTGCCGTTCCTGTGGGGCGTGATGTTCGCGAACATGGTGCACGGCGTTCCGATCAACTCCAAGCAGGACTTCGCCGGTTCGTTCGGTGACCTGCTGACCTGGTGGGGGCTGCTCGGCGGGCTCGCCTTCACGGCCGTGTGCACGCTGCACGGGGCCGTGTTCACCGCGCTGAAGACGGACGGCGACATCCGGGTGCGGGCGCGTGCGCTCGCGACGAAGGCGGGTGTGGCCACCGTGCTCCTGGGCGGCGGGTTCCTCGCCTGGCTCCAGGTCGAGCGCGGGACGGCGTGGACCGCGGTGGCGTTCGCCGTGGCGGTCGTCGGTCTGCTCGGGACGCTCGTGATGAACGCCAAGGGGCGAGAAGGCTGGGCATTCTCCTTCAACGGGGTCGCGATCGCGGCCGTGGTGGCGGCGATCTTCCTGGCCCTGGTGCCGAACGTCATGCCCTCCTCGCTCAACGAGGCGTGGAACCTGACGATCGACAACACGTCCTCGGGTGCGTACACGCTGAAGGTCATGACCTGGGTCGCGGGGATCATGACGCCGCTGGTCCTGCTCTACCAGGGCTGGACCTACTGGGTGTTCCGCAAGCGGCTCAGCACGAAGAGCATTCCTGCCGGGGCGCACTGAGTTCCCTTGCAAAGGGGTGCGCTGAGCTCTCTTGCAAAGGGGCGCGCTGAACGCCTCGCCCCGTCTGCGTTCGTCTACGTGAGGGTGTGTTTCACGTGAAACCGATCGACCAGCGTCTGTTCCGGTACGGCCGGGCCTCGCGCCTCTTCCTGATCGCGGTGGTGGTGCTCGGCGCCGCCGGGGCGGGCCTGGTCATCGCGCAGGCGATGCTCATCGCCGAGGTCGTGGTGGGCGCGTTCCAGCACGGCCTCGACGTGTCCGAACTGCGGGCGCCGCTGCTGCTGTTGGCGGCGGTCGCGGCCGGGCGCGGGCTCGTGGCCTGGCTGACCGAGCTGGCCGCGCACCGGGCGAGCGCGGCGGTCAAGTCCGAGCTGCGCAGGCGGCTGTTGGAGCGGTCCTCGCAGCTCGGTCCCGGTTGGTTGAGCGGGCAGCGCACCGGTTCCCTCGTGGCGCTCGCGACGCGCGGCGTGGACGCCCTCGACGACTACTTCTCCCGCTATCTGCCGCAGTTGGGGCTCGCGGTGGTGGTCCCGGTGGCGGTGCTCGCCCGCGTCGTCACCGAGGACTGGGTGTCGGCGGCGATCATCGTCGGCACGCTGCCCCTCATCCCGATCTTCATGATGCTGATCGGCTGGGCGACCCAGTCCCGGATGGACCGTCAGTGGCGGCTGCTCTCCCGGCTTTCGGGCCACTTCCTGGACGTCGTCGCGGGGCTGCCGACGCTGAAGGTGTTCGGCCGCGCCAAGGCGCAGGCCGAGTCCATCCGCAAGATCACCGATGAGTACCGCAGGGCGACGATGCGCACCCTGCGGATCGCCTTCCTCTCGTCGTTCGCACTGGAGCTGCTGGCCACGCTGTCGGTCGCGCTCGTCGCCGTGACCATCGGCATGCGGCTCGTGCACGGCGAGATGGATCTGTACATCGGGCTCGTGATTCTGGTGCTCGCGCCCGAGGCGTATCTGCCGCTGCGGCAGGTGGGCGCGCAGTACCACGCGGCGGCCGAGGGGCTCGCCGCGGCGGAAGAGATCTTCGCGGTTCTGGAGTCGCCGCTGCCCGAGGACGGCACGCGGGAGGCCCCTTCGGCCGGCGGAATCGGGTTTGAAAGCGTTTCTGTTCGCTACGAAGGGCGGTCCTCGGACGCGGTCTCGGATGTCACCTTCCAGGTGGCGGAGGGCGAGACCGTGGCCCTCGTAGGGCCGAGCGGAGCGGGCAAGTCGACGCTGGTCAGTGCGCTGTTGGGATTTGTACGCCCCAGTAGTGGACGGATCTCCGTCGGCGGTGTCGACCTCGCCGAGGTGTCGCGCGAGGCGTGGCACGCGCGCGTGGCGTGGGTTCCGCAGCGGCCGCAGCTGTACGCCGGGTCGATCGCGGACAACGTACGGCTCGCGCGACCGGAGGCCGATGACGCCGCCGTGCTCTCCGCGCTGCGGGAGGCCGGGGCCCTGGAGTTCGTCGAGGCGCTGCCCCAGGGCGTGGCGACCGTGCTCGGGGAGGACGGCGCCGGGCTCTCGGCCGGGCAACGGCAGCGGCTCGCGCTCGCGCGGGCGTTCCTGGCGGACAGGCCGGTCGTGCTGCTCGACGAGCCCACGGCCGCGCTGGACGGCGGGACCGAGGCGGGCATCGTCGACGCGGTGCGCAGGCTCGCCGTGGGGCGGACCGTGCTCCTCGTCGTGCACCGCCCCGCGCTGCTCGCCGTCGCGGACCGGGTCGTACGGATCGAGGCGCCCGGCGCGGTGCCGGCGCAGATGCGTGGCGCAGCGCAGGGGGGCCCGTCCGCGCAGGCCCGTGCCGACGCCGTCGAAGCCGCCCCGGTGGAGGTGCCCGGCGCCGGGCCGGTGGACCGGCGCCATGTGCTCGCACGGCTGCGTGACGCCGCCAGGCCGCGCCGCTCGCGGCTCGCCCTCGCCCTGCTGCTCGGAGCGCTCGCGCTCGGCAGCGCGGTCGGCCTGATGGCGACGTCCGGGTGGCTGATCTCGCGGGCCTCGCAGATGCCGCCGGTGCTCTACCTGATGGTCGCGGTGACGGCCACGCGCGCGTTCGGCATCGGACGGGCGATCTTCCGGTACCTGGAGCGGCTCGTGTCGCACGACGCGGTGCTGCGGATGCTGGCCGATACCCGGGTCGCCGTCTACCGGCGCCTGGAGCGGCTCGCCCCGGCGGGGCTGCGCACGACGCGGCGCGGCGACCTGCTCTCCCGGCTCGTCGCCGACGTGGACGCGCTGCAGGACTACTGGCTGCGCTGGCTGTTGCCCGCGTCGGTCGCCGCGCTCGTGGGCGTGGGGTCGGTGGCGTTCACCGCGTGGATGCTGCCCGCCGCGGGCGCCGTGCTCGCGGTCGGGCTGCTGCTCGCCGGCGTCGGGGTGCCGCTCCTGTCGGGCGCGGTGTCCCGGCGCGCCGAGCGGAGGCTTGCCCCCGCGCGCGGGGTGCTCGCCACGAAGGCGGCCGAACTGCTCACCGGTACCGCGGAACTGACGGTCTCGGGCGCCCTGCCGCGACGTACGAAGGAGGCCGCGGAAGCCGACTCCGTGCTGACGCGGATCGCCTCGCGCGCCGCCACCGCGACCGCGCTCGGCGACGGGCTCAGCGCGCTGATCACCGGCCTGACCGTGGCGGCGGCCGCGTTCGTCGGCGTCCAGGGCGTGCGCACCGGGCAGCTCCACGGGGTGTCGCTCGCGGTCGTCGTCCTGACGCCGCTCGCCGCGTTCGAGGCGGTGCTCGGCCTGCCGGTCGCCGTGCAGCACCGCCAGCGCGTCCACAAGAGCGCCGAGCGGGTCTACGAGGTCCTGGACGCGCCGGAACCCGTACGCGAGCCCGAGCGGCCCGCACAGGCGCCGCAGGGCCCCTTCCCGCTCGCCGTGCACGGCCTCACCGCCCGCTACGAGGGACAGGAGCGGGACGCGCTCGCCGGTCTCGACCTGACGCTGGAACGCGGCCGCCGCGTCGCCGTCGTCGGCCCGTCGGGATCCGGCAAGACGACCCTCGCCCAGGTGCTGCTGCGCTTCCTCGACGCGGACGCCGGGACGTACACGCTCGGCGGTGTCGACGCGGCGGCCCTCGACGGCGACGCGGTCCGGCGCATCGTCGGGCTGTGCGCCCAGGACGCGCACCTCTTCGACAGCAGCCTCCGCGAGAACCTGCTGCTCGCCAAGAAGGACGCCACCGAGGACGACCTGTGGGCGGTGCTCGGCCGCGTACGTCTTCGGGAGTGGGCGCAGGCGCTGCCGGACGGGCTCGACACCCTGGTGGGTGAGCACGCCGCACGTCTCTCCGGCGGCCAGCGGCAGCGGCTCGCGCTCGCCCGCGCGCTGCTCGCCGACTTCCCCGTCCTCGTGCTCGACGAGCCCGCCGAGCACCTCGATCTGGAGACGGCGGACGCGCTCACCGCGGACCTCCTGGATGCCACGCGGGGGCGGACGACCGTGCTGATCACGCACCGGCTCGCCGGTCTGGAGGCCGTGGACGAGGTGCTCGTGCTCGACGGGGGCCGGGTCGCCCAGCGCGGCACGTACGCCGAGCTCGTCGCGGTCGACGGGCTGCTCCGGGAGCTTCGACGTCGGGAGGGCGCGGCGGAGGCGCTGGCCGGCGCGGAGAGCTGAGGACCCACGGAGGACGCGCTGAGGACCCGCCTCGTCCCTCCCGCCCACCCGGATCCCGACTTTCCTCGCCAATTGGCACTAATTAGGCTCGTCACATGGCAGCACCCACGGACCCCGGCGCCCCGCCTCCCGCCGAGCCCGCCGCGGCTTCCCTGGAGGCGGCGACCGAGGCGACACGCAGTCTGCACGGTCTGTCGGCCGAGCTGACCGCCCGGCTGCCGCAGCTCCTGGAAGCGATGCGTTCCGTGGGCACAGGCCTGGAGCTGCACACCACGCTCGACCGGATCTGCGAGACGGCCGCCGAACTGACCGACGCCAAGTACGCCGCGATCGGTGTCGTCGACGAGGACGGCGAGGGGCTCTCGGACTTCGTCTACTCCGGGGTCGACGAGGAGACCGCGCGGCTCATCGGGCGGCTGCCCGACGGGCACAAGGGGCTGCTCGGCGCGCTCATCCACGACCCCGTGACGGTGCGCCTCGCGAACCTCGCGGACGACCCGCGCTCCTGCGGCTTTCCCGCGAACCATCCGCCGATGCACACGTTTCTCGGCCTCCCCATCCGCGTACAGGGCGAGATCTTCGGAAACCTCTACCTCACGGAGAAGCACGGCGGCGGAGAGTTCAACGACGACGACCTGAACATGGTCCGGGTGCTCGCCACGGAGGCGGGTATCGCCATCGGCAACGCGCGCCTCTACGAAGCGGCCAAGCAGCGCGAGCGGTGGATCGACGGCTCGGTGGCGGTGACCACCGCGCTCCTTTCGGGCGGCGACGCCGACGACGCGCTCCAGGTGGTCGCCGAACAGGCCAGGCACCTCTCGGACTCGGCGGCCGGCATAGTGATGCTGCCCGCGGAGGAGGGCGGCATGGAGATCGTCGCCGTCGACTCGGACGGGCCCTCCACCGCGCTCGGCGTGATCGTGCCGCCGGAGAGCGAGATCATCTCCGAACTGCTCGAAGGACAGGCCGTGTTCGTCGAAGACGCGGCCACCGACCCTCGCATGCTGACCGGCCTCGCGCAGGACTTCGGGCCGTCCATGATGCTGCCCCTCCAGAGCGGCGGGCGGGTCATGGGGACGTTGGTGATGACCCGCGCGCGCGGGGAGCGTGCCTTCAGCGAGGCGGAGCGCACCCTGGCCACCCAGTTCGCCTCCCAGGCCGCGCTCGCCCTGGTCTCGGCCGACGCGCAGCGCGACAGGGAGCGCCTCGCCGTCCTGGAGGACCGCGACCGGATCGCGCGCGATCTGCACGACCTCGTCATCCAGCGCCTCTTCGCCACCGGGATGATGCTGGAGACCGCCCAGCGCCGCTCCGTGGTGCCCGAGGTGCAGGACGGCGTCGGCAAGGCGGTCGACGAGCTCGACACCACGATCCAGGAGATCCGCACCGCGATCTTCGCGCTACAGCAGGGGCCGGCCGAGGCGCCGTCGGGCCTGCGCACCAAGGTGCTCCGCGAGATCAACATGGCCGCCGTGCCGCTCGGGTTCAAGCCCTCGCACCGCTTCCTCGGGCCGGTCGACACGGTCGTCGGCGAGCTCACCGGCAAGCACCTCATCGCGGCGCTGCGCGAGGCCCTGTCGAACGCGTTCCGGCACGCGGAGGCCGACCGCATCGACGTCGTCGTGGACGCCACCGTGCTCCTCCCCGACGGGCGGCAGGGCGTCCGTCTGACGGTCGCGGACGACGGCGTGGGCATCAAGGAGGGCGGGCGGCGCAGCGGCCTGAAGAACCTTCAAAGGCGGGCCGAATCGCTCGGCGGCGCCAGTTGGCTCGAGGCGGGGCTCGACGGGGACGGTACGACGGTGGTGTGGCAGGCGCCCTACTGAGGCGCGCTGCTGAGGTGCCCTACTGAGGTGCCCTACTGAGGCGCGCTACTGAGGTGCCCTACTGAGGCGCGCTACTGAGGTGCCCTACTGAGGCGCGCTCCCCGTGCCGATGACGCCGCCCGACGCCCGCCCCGGTTTGGCGGTACGTTCCTGCGCCGTACGGGGCACCCGTTCCCTCGGCCGTACCAGCCCCACAGGAAGCCCGGCGTGCGGCGGTCGACGATCCGATGCATGCGTCAAGGACCCCGCAGGCCCCGCATCTCGCTCGTCCTCCCGGTGCTGCTCTGCGCCCTCGTGGCCCTCGGCGGCCCGCCCACGATCTCCCAGGGCGCGGAGGGCCCCGAGGCGAGCGCGGACGTCGCGCGCCTCTTCGAGGAGGCGTCCACGGCGACGCAGCGCTACGAAGCGGGCCGGAAGGCCGCCTCCGTACAGAAGGCGGAGGTACGCACGATGGAGCGGCTGCTCGTGCGGGAGCGGCGGCAGATCTCCGTGCTCCACGAGGACCTCGGCCGGATCGCGCGCGCCCAGTACCGCAGCGGCGGCGACATCCCCGTCACGGCGCAGATGCTGCTGGCCGGGGACCCCGAGAAGCTGATGCACGGTCAACGGGCGGTCTGGCAGGCCGATCTGGCCCTCAACAACGCCGTGGACAAGAGCAGGCGCGCCGAGCGCAGGCTCGCGGACGGGCAGCGCAGGGCGACGGACGCGCTGCGCTCCCTAAAGGAGCGCAACGCTCGGCTCGTCATCCTTAAGAAGAGCATCGAAAGCAAGCTCGAAGCGGCCCGCTGGCAGCTCCAGGGGCAGGCGGACACGTCGGTCGCCGCAGGGAAGTGCCGGGGCGCCGTACGCCTCAAGGAGCCGAAAAGCTCAACTACGCGCGCGTGGCTGCCACCTGTGGAGAAGTACGAGCTGTCCGCGGGCTTCGACAGCGCGGGCGAGCGCTGGTCGCACCGGCACACCGGACAGGACTTCGCGGTCGACATCGGCACCCCGGTGCGCGCGGTGGG
This sequence comes from Streptomyces nidicola, assembly GCF_050106155.1. NCBI lineage: Bacteria > Bacillati > Actinomycetota > Actinomycetes > Kitasatosporales > Streptomycetaceae > Streptomyces > Streptomyces nidicola. Next base: position 4,716,591 of record NZ_JBNBPI010000001.1, on the reverse strand, counting down.
CGCGGGCCGCGTGGTGAGCGTGTCCTGCGGTGGTGCCTTCGGCATCGAGGTCGTCGTACGGCACCCCGGCGGCTACTACACGCAGTACGCGCACCTCGCCGCGGTCACCGTCGACCAGGGGCAGAAGCTCCGTGCGGGGCAGTGGGTCGGCCAGTCGGGCACCACCGGCAACTCGACGGGGCCGCACCTGCACTTCGAGGTGCGGCTCACGCCGTATCTGGGGTCCGGGGTGGACCCGGTGAAGTGGTTCGCCGAGCGCCACGTGAAGCTGTAGACGTCGTGGAGTCAACGGGCCGGCGCGTGCGCCGCCAGGATGTCCTCGATGACGCGGGCAACGCCGTCCTCGTTGTTGGTCGCCGTACGGGCGGTCGCCGAGGCCAGGACCTCGGGGTGCGCGTTCCCCATCGCGTAGGACGTGCCCGCCCAGGCGAGCATCTCCATGTCGTTGGGCATGTCCCCGACGGCGACCACCTCGGCGGGCGCGATGCCGCGCTCCGCACAGCACATGGCGAGCGTGCTCGCCTTGGAGACGCCGGGTCCGCTGATCTCCAGGAGCGCCGTCGGGCTCGACCGTGTGATGGCCGCCCGGTCGCCCACACCCGAGCGGGCCAGCGCGAGGAACGCGTCGGGGTCGAGCTCGGGGTGGTACGCGAGGAGCTTGAGCACCGGCTGGTCCGCGACGGCCGCGCCCTCGAAGTCCGCGGCCAGCAGCTTCTCCGCGGCGGCGACGGTCTCCCCGGGGTCCAGGTGCAGCGGCGGGTACGCCGGCTCGTGGTGCAGGCCGCCGGTGCGCTCGACGGCGAAGGTGGTGCCGGGCGCGACGTCGCGCAGGATGTGGACGACGTCGAGCGCGTCCGGGACCGTCAGCTCGCGGATCTTGACGAAGCGGTGCTCGCCCGCGCCGCCGTGCAGGTCCACGACGGCGGCGCCGTTCCCGCAGATCGCCAGGCCGTGGCCGTGCACATGGTCGCTGACGACATCCATCCAGCGGGCCGGGCGGCCCGTCACGAAGAAAACCTCGATGCCGGCCTCTTCCGCGGCGGCGAGCGCGGCGACCGTACGCGGCGAAACGGTCTTGTCGTCGTGCAGCAACGTTCCGTCGAGGTCGGTGGCGATCAGCCGGGGCGTGGGGGCGGAGGGGGCCGGAGTCCGGGGCCCGGGAGTCGGTGAGGTCACCGAACCATGTTCGCGTATATGCGCGCACGGGCGTGCTGCGGGGCGCACAGATGAGTGCGCACCTGGCTCATGCGCCCCGCCCGGGCCCCGGTGTGACGGAGCCCGATTCAGTCGAGTTGGGCCAGGGCCTCCGTGGCGATCGCCTCGAAGACCTTCTGGTCGGCCGCGAAGTCGGTGTCGGGGATCGGCCAGTGCAGGACGAGCTCGGTGAAGCCCAGCTCCCGGTGCCTGCCCGCGAAGTCCACGAAGGCGTCGACGGAGGTGAGGGGGCGGGCGCGGTCCGGGGTGAATCCGGTGAGCAGGATCTTGTCCGGTTCGTCCGCGTCACGGCCGATGGCCTCGCATGCGGCGGCCAGCTTCGAGACCTGCCCGCGAATGGCCTGAATCGACTCCTCCGGGGTGCCCGTCGCATACAGCTTCGGGTCGCCGGTGGTCACCCACGCCTGCCCGTGCCGCGCGGCGAGCTTCAGGCCGCGCGGGCCCGTCGCGGCCACCGCGAACGGCAGCCGGGGGCGCTGTACGCAGCCCGGGATGTTCTGCGCGCCGACGTCGCCGCCTGCCGAGTAGAAGGTCCCGTCGTACGAGACGGTGTCCTCGGTGAGCAGCCGGTCGAGCAGTGGGACGAACTCGGCGAAACGGTCGGCCCGCTCCCGCGGCGTCCACGGCTCCTGCCCGCTGTGCGCGAGGGCGCTCGCGTCGAAGCCCGTGCCGCCCGCGCCGATTCCGAGCGTGATCCGGCCACCGGAGATGTCGTCGAGCGAGAGCAGTTCCTTGGCGAGGGTGACGGGGTGCCGGAAGTTCGGCGAGGTCACGAGGGTGCCCAGGCGGATCCGCTCGGTGGCGGTGGCCGCGGCCGTCAGCGTCGGGACCGCCCCGAACCACGGCCCGTCCCGGAACGGCACGCGCCAGGACAGATGGTCGTACGTGTACGCGGTGTGGAAGCCCAGCTTCTCCGCGCGCACCCACGTCTCGCGTGCGCCCTCGTGCCAGCGGCGGTAGGGCAGGATCACGGTGCTCAGGCGCAGCGGTCGAGGGGGTGTGGCGGGAGCGTTGTCGGTCATGCCTGTGAGCGTATGCGCAGTGGGCGCGACGGTCGTCCGGGGCGGTTCCACCGTGTGTCTCCGCGCTGCTTGTGGATGTCCCTGGATGTCCTCGCGGACCCCCTTGGATTGCTTTCGCAAATTTTGGTCCGGATGTTTGATCCACAGCCAAGTCCAGTTATCCACAGGCCAGTTGGTGATTCTGTGGACAACTCTCAAGCCGGATCGCCCTTTTGGTCAACAGTGGGAATATTGCCGGGGTTTGAGGCCAATGCGTCCAATGTCCTTGTCTGCACCTCGCGTTCGGCTGCCGCCGCGATGAAGGACGAGACGTGCTCAGGCCCAACAAGCCTGCGCACGGCCCGCATTGTCTCCACCGGTATGGCGACGGATTGCTGTTCGTCCGCCGCTTCGACCGCCGGTCCTTCGGCAAGGTGGCGATGGAGGTGCCGGGTGGCGAACATCCGCATCGCACGGGCAAGTTCGGCGTCCACGGACTGCTGCGCGAGCGGCCGAAGACGTCGCACGAGCGAGGCCGCTTCGGCCGCTTCCGTGTCCGTCGGCGGTTGCGGACCGAGATAGCGCGCGAAGACGTGCTCGGTGGTGAACTCCAGGAAACGCGCCGCTATATGTTCGACGTGCCCCCTCAACTCCCTGAGGTGACCGGAAATTGCGGACAGCGGAACGCCCGCAGCGTGCAACTCGGCGGCGACCGCAAGCTCTTGAGGGCTCGGTACGAGGAACTCGTCGTCCTTCCCCGGCACGCGCTCGAGCACGCCGAGGTCGAGCGCGTCCCGTACGGCGGCCTCGTCGGGTTCGCCGCCGAACCTCTCGTCCAGTTCCGCGCGCGTGATGCGCCCCGCCCGCTCGTCCGTCCACGGCCCGTCCACCTCCGCGACCAGACCGAGCACGCCGCCGAGGCCCCGTCCCGCGTCCCAGGCCTCCAGCAGCTCCTTGATGGACGCCAGGGTGTAGCCCCGGTCCAGCAGGTCGGCGATCTGGCGCAGCCTGGACAGATGCGTGTCCGTGTACACATTGGCCCGCCCGCGGCGCTCGGGCCGCGGCAGCAGCCCACGGTCCTGGTAGGCGCGGATCGTACGGACCGTGGCGCCACTGTGGTGGGCCAGGTCCTCGATCCGGTACTGGGCGGCCGACGGCTCCGCCCTCTCCTGTGGCCCCGGGGTATCGCTGCTCACAGTGGCGGCTCCATCCGTGCGACCGCGCGCAGGGCCTTGGGCGTGAAACGGGACATGAAGTGGGCGCCGCGGGCCTCCGGGGTGACCGGGACGACCGCCTTGTTGTGCACGACGGCGCCAAGGATCGCCTCCGCGACCTTCTCCGGCGGGTAGTTGCGCAGGCCGTACAGGCGGGAGGACTTCTTCTGGCGGCGCTGCTCCTCCTCGGCGTCCACCCCGGCGAAGCGGGCCGTCGCCGTGATGTTCGTGTTCACCAGACCGGGGCAGATCGCGGAGACCCCGATGCCCTGCCCGGCGAGCTCGGCGCGCAGGCACTCGCTGAGCATCAGGACGGCGGCCTTGGAGGTCGAGTACGCGGGGAGCGCCTTCGAGGGCTGGTACGCCGCCGCGGACGCGGTGTTCACGATGTGGCCGCCCTGTCCGCGCTCGGCCATCTGCTTGCCGAACAGGCGACAGCCGTGGATGACGCCCCACAGGTTGACGTCGAGGACCTTCTTCCAGTCCTCCGGTGTGGTGTCGAAGAACGAGCCGGACAGACCGATCCCCGCGTTGTTCACCAGGACGTCGACCACGCCGTACTCGGCGGCGACCTTCTCGGCGAGCTTCTCCATGGCCTGCTCGTCCGTGACGTCCACGGTCTCGCCCCACGCCTCGGGGGCGCCTATGAGCCGGGCCAGCTCGGCGGTCCGCGCGGCGCTCTCGGCGTCCCTGTCGACGGCGACCACGCGCGCGCCGGCCTCCGCGAAGGCGAACGCGGTGGCCCGCCCGATGCCGCTGCCCGCGCCGGTCACCAGGACCAGCTGACCGGCGAACCGGTCCGCGTGCTTCCCGTCGGCCGCAGGGCGCTGCGCCGGCACTCCCGCCGCTTGCCCCTCGTTCGCGGTGACGAACTCGGTGATCCAAGCCGCGAGTTGATCGGGACGGGTGCGTGGAACCCAGTGCTTGGCGGGCAGCACGCGGCGCGTCAACTGCGGCGCCCACAGCTCCAGCTGGTCGTACAGCTTCGGCGACAGGAAGGCGTCCCCGAGCGGCGTGATGAGCTGCACGGGCGCGTGCGCGTACGCGTCCTCGCGCGGGCGGCGCAGCCGCGACCGTACGTTGTCCCGGTACAGCCAGGCCCCGCGGGCGGCGTCCGAGGGCAGCGACGACGTCGGGTAGTCGCCCGCGGGGACCCGCTCGACGCGCTCCAGGATCTTCGGCCAGCGCTTGCCGAGCGGACCGCGCCAGGCGAGTTCTGGGAGCACCGGCGTGTGCAGCATGTACACGTACCAGGACTTGGCGCCCTGGCCGAGCAGCTGGCCCACCTTGGCGGGCGTGGGCTTCTTCACGCGCTGCTTGATCCAGTGCCCGAAGTGGTCGAGGGACGGGCCCGACATCGACGTGAAGGACGCGATGCGGCCCTGTGTGCGCTTGACCGTGACGAACTCCCACGACTGCACCGAACCCCAGTCGTGCCCCACCAGGTGCACGGGCCGGTCCGGGCTCACCGCGTCGACGACCGCCAGGAAGTCGTCGGTCAGCTTCTCCAGGGTGAAGCCGCCGCGCAGCGGTTGCGGCGCCGTCGACCCGCCGTGTCCGCGTACGTCGTAGAGCACTACATGGAACCCGCAGTGGTCCGCGAGGCGCGCGGCGACCTCCGACCACACCTCCTTGGAGTCCGGGTAGCCGTGCACGAGCACCACCGTCGGCCGCTCGGCCCCGCCGGGCTCCCCCAGTTCGACGACGCACAGGTCGATACCGCCCGTGCGCACCCGGCGCTCGCGCGCGCCGTCGATCTTCATCAGGTCCGTCATCAGATGCCCTCCGCCCAGCGCCGCACGTGCGGCAGATCGTCGTCCAGCCAAAAGGCGCTCTCCTGCGGGTCCTTGGAGTCGGTGACCACGAGGAGCTCCTCGAACTTGGCGCCCGTGCCCCGGAATCCGAGGTGGGGCTCGACCGCCCAGAGCCCCGGCTGCGGCGGGTGGTCGGAGAACTTGTACGGCGACCACAGCGGCGACCAGCCGTCCCTGTGCCCGTGCAGCGCGTCGCTCGCCAGGCCCTTCAGGGACTGGGTGCCGAAGCCGAACAGCGTGGCGTTGATCCGCCGCTCCTTGACCCGGTCGACCTTGTGCGCGATCACGCCGAAGGGATACGCCCGGTGCCGGTTCGCATAGCCCTGGCGGACCATCAACCGCTCCACGTCCTCGTAGATCTCCCGCAGTGAACGCCGCTCGCGCACCTCGCGCAGGATCAGCTCGCGGTGCGCCTCGAGGTCCGAAAGCAGCTTGCCGTGCACGGGGTTGGGGCCGAGGCAGCCCGAGTAGCCGATGTCCGCGGTGAATCCCTGGTGGACCGGGGCCATGTCGAGGATGAAGGGCATCCCCGCCTCCAGCTTCCGGTTCGTCGGGAAGAACTGCAGCGGTACGCGGAAGTTCACGAACGCCGTGCGGTCCCCGAACCAGGCGAAGGGCAGATGGAACCAGTCCCGCACCCCGCGCTCGCGCAGCCACTCCCGCTGCATCCGCGCCGCCTCGCGCTCGGTCACACCGGGCTTGAGCTGCGCCGCGACCGATTCCGCGCACGCGTACGCGAGCCTCTGTACTTCTCTGAACCCCCGCAGTTCCGCCGAGAGTTCACGTACCACCGCTGAGGTCATGCCACCGTCCGTCCCGGTCACGGCCGCCCCGATACCGTGACCGGGCCGTCGCCGTACGCGCTCGTAACTTGACACTGATGAATGTGACAATGCCTGGCGGCGGCGTCAAGAGGCGTGCAGGGGCTACTCAGGGTGGACCCCTAGGGACCCGTAATACTCAGGTCTTATACGAGGTCGACCCCACGGTCTGACGAATTGGTGTGGCCTGCGCCACTACCGTCGAACCGTGACTGTGATCGCGACCGAAAGCCTGAGCAAGCGGTTCCCCAAGGTGACCGCGCTTGACCGGCTGACCATGGACATCGGGCCCGGTGTGACCGGACTCGTCGGATCCAATGGAGCCGGCAAGTCCACCATGATCAAGATTCTGCTTGGTCTGTCCCCCGCGACGGAGGGCCGAGCCCACGTGCTCGGGCTCGACGTCGCGGACCCGTCATCGGGGCCCAAGATCCGTGAGCGCGTCGGCTACATGCCGGAGCACGACTGCCTGCCGCCGGACGTCTCGGCGACGGAGTTCGTCGTCCACATGGCGCGCATGTCCGGCCTGCCGCCCACGGCCGCCCGCGAGCGCACCGCCGACACCCTGCGGCACGTGGGCCTGTACGAGGAGCGCTACCGCCCCATCGGCGGCTACTCGACGGGCATGAAGCAGCGCGTGAAGCTGGCCCAGGCGCTGGTGCACGACCCGCAGCTGGTCTTCCTCGACGAGCCGACGAACGGCCTGGACCCGGTCGGCCGTGACGACATGCTCGGCCTGATCCGGCGCGTGCACACCGACTTCGGCATCTCGGTCCTCGTCACCTCGCACCTGCTCGGCGAGCTCGAGCGCACCTGCGACCACGTCGTCATCATCGACGGCGGCAAGCTGCTGCGCTCCAGCTCCACCACGGACTTCACGCAGGCCACGGCGACGCTCGCGATCGAGGTCACCGACAGCGACGAACACCCGGACGGGACCAAGGCGCTCCGCGAGGCGTTCGCGCAGCGCGGCATCGAGACCAGCGCCGGCGGTGAGCTGCCCGGCGCCGGGCACACGGTCCTGATCACGGCGCAGGGCGAGGAGACGTACGACGTCGTGCGCGACATCGTCGCGGACCTGGGCCTCGGCCTGATCCGCATGGAGCAGCGCAGGCACCAGATCGCGGAGGTCTTCCGCCCCGAGGCCGAGGAGCGGCGGGAGCAGGACTCCGAGCGCGCGGCGGCCTGGGCGGCCACCGCCGCATCGCAGCAGACAGGAGGCGCGGCGCGATGACCACCGAGCCCATGCCGACGGACCGCGCGTCCACCCAGATCCACAACATCGGCTACCGCCACTACGACGGCCCGCGCCTGGGTCGCGCGTACTCCCGCCGCTCGCTCTTCTCACAGAGCCTGCGCGGCGCCTACGGACTCGGCCGCTCGGCCAAGTCCAAGGTGCTGCCGATGCTGCTCTTCATCGTGATGTGCGTCCCGGCGCTGATCATGGTCGCGGTCGCCGTCGCCACGAAGGCGAAGGACCTGCCCGTCGACTACACGCGCTACGCGGTCATCCTCCAGGCGGTGATCGGCCTCTACGTGGCGTCCGCCGCGCCGAACGCCGTCTCCCTGGACCTGCGCTTCAAGTCGATCCCGCTCTACTTCTCCCGCCCCATCGAGCGCGTCGACTACGTAGTAGCGAAATTCACCGCCATGGCATCGGCCCTGTTCATCCTCACGGCCGCGCCGCTGATCGTGCTCTACGTAGGCTCTCTGCTCGCCAAGCTGGACTTCACGGAGCAGACCAAGGGATTCGCCCAAGGACTGGTATCCGTGGCGCTGTTGTCGCTGCTCTTCGCCGGGATCGGACTCGTCGTCTCCGCCGTCACCCCGCGCCGCGGGTTCGGCATCGCCGCCGTCATCGCCGTCCTGACCATCTCCTACGGAGCGGTGTCCACGGTCCAGGCGATCGCCGACGCCCAGGACAACGCCGGGGCGGTGACCTGGCTCGGCCTCTTCTCACCGATCACGCTCATCGACGGCGTGGGGACCGCGTTCCTCGGAGCGAGCTCGTCCTTCCCGGGGGCACACGGACCCTCGGCCGGCCAGGGCCTCGTCTACCTGCTCGTCGTCCTCGGGCTCATCGCCGGCTCCTACGGGCTGCTGATGCGCCGCTACCGGAAGGTCGGACTGTGACCACGATCAACATCGACCACGTCTCGCGCTGGTTCGGCAATGTCGTCGCGGTCAACGACGTCACGATGAACATCGCCCCCGGAGTCACCGGCCTGCTGGGGCCGAACGGCGCGGGCAAGTCCACGCTCATCAACATGATGGGCGGCTTCCTCGCCCCGTCGAACGGATCGGTGACCCTCGACGGACAGCCGATCTGGCGCAACGAACAGATCTACCGGCACATCGGCATCGTCCCCGAGCGCGAGGGGATGTACGACTTCCTCACGGGACGCGAATTCGTCGTGGCCAACGCCGAGTTGCACGGCCTCGGCAAGAAGGCCGCCCAAGAGGCGCTGGCCACGGTCGAGATGGAGTACGCGCAGGACCGCAAGATCTCGACGTACTCCAAGGGCATGCGGCAGCGCGTGAAGATGGCCTCCGCGCTCGTCCACACCCCGTCGGTGCTGCTGCTCGACGAGCCGTTCAACGGTATGGACCCGCGCCAGCGCATGCAGCTCATGGAGCTGCTGCGGCGCATGGGGGACGAGGGCCGCACCGTCCTGTTCTCCTCGCACATCCTCGAAGAGGTCGAGCAACTGGCCTCTCACATCGAGGTGGTCGTCGCGGGCCGGCACGCCGCGAGCGGCGACTTCCGCAAGATCCGCCGCCTGATGACCGACCGCCCGCACCGCTATCTGATCCGCTCCAGCGACGACCGGGCGCTGGCCGCCGTGCTGATCGCGGACCCGTCGACGGCGGGCATCGAGGTCGACCTGAAGGAGGGCGCGCTGCACGTCCAGGCCGTCGACTTCGGCCGGTTCACGACGCTGCTCCCGAAGGTCGCGCAGGCGCACGGCATCCGGCTGCTCACGGTCTCGCCGTCCGACGAGTCCCTCGAGTCCGTCTTCTCGTATCTGGTCGCGGCGTAGGAGGCCCTGATGTACGACCCCACTGTCGCCCGACTCACCTACCGGGCCCTGCTCGGCAGGCGCCGGGCCCTCATCCTCTTCGCGCTGCCCGTGCTGCTGGTCGTGATCGCCGCGCTCGTGCGCGGGCTCACGGGGGCCGACGACCAGACCGCGTCCGACCTCCTCGGCGGTTTCGCGCTCGCCACGATGGTGCCGCTGATCGGTGTCATCGCGGGCACCGGCGCGATCGGCCCGGAGATCGACGACGGTTCCGTCGTCTATCTGCTCTCGAAGCCGCTCAAGCGGCCCACGATCATCTTCACCAAGCTGATCGTGGCGATCGGCGTGACCATGGTGTTCTCCGCCGTCCCGACGCTCATCGCGGGCTTCATCCTGAACGGGAACGGGCAGCAGATCGCCGTCGCCTACACGATCGCGGCGCTCGTCGCCTCCATCGCGTACGCGGCGATCTTCCTGCTGCTCGGCACGGTCACCCGGCACGCGGTCGTCTTCGGCCTCGTCTACGCCCTCGTATGGGAGGCCCTGTTCGGGTCACTGGTCTCCGGGGCGCGCACGCTCAGCGTGCAGCAGTGGTCGCTCGCGGTCGCCCAGAAGGTGGCCGGCGGCGACCTCGTCACCTCGGACGTGGGGCTGCCGCTCGCGACGGTGCTCCTGGTGGTGGTGACGGTTCTGGCGACCTGGTACGCCGGGCAGAAGCTGCGGACCCTGAAGCTGGCCGGGGAGGAGTAGGACCCCGCCGTCGCACGGGCTCCGGGTCGTTTCCTGACGCCGATTTCACCCTCCCACCAGGACACTGGTGGGAGGGTGCGCCGTTCGACGGCGCCCCGATGAAGACCCGGAGTACCCGGAGGACCCGCGATGGCACACGAACCGAACCGCGAGGGGGACCGGCCCGGTCAGGGCGACGACACCTGGGACGACGTGGTCCTGGACACCGACTTCATACGCGCCGCCGAAACGACCGAACCGTCCGCGCGGGCCCGCATGCTCGCCGAGCGGTGGCGGAAGGGTGGGCCCGAGCCCCAGCCGTGGCGTTCGGACGAGCCGCCCGCGGGGTGGTTCTTCAGCAAGGCGCGGCGGCGCAGGTGGCGCCGCCGGTGAGCCGGTGGGCACCGGCGATTAATTCGGTGGCGTCGAACTCCCGGGCGCGGCACAGTAGTTGTGTCAGTGCGCCGGCCGTGGCGCCCAAGGACCGGGAGAGGAGCGCGGCGATGTCCTTCAACAGTCCGTCGAGCTCCCGGCAGGGCGGCCCGAGGCAGGCTCCGGAGTAGTCATTGCACTCCGTCGAGCCGCGCCCAGGGTGTTGCCCGGGGCGGCCGCTTCGAGCGCGTGTCGTTCTTCCGTGACACGCGGGCCGCCCACCCTTTGCATCGAGGGCCGACCCCGGTACAGCCGGGGCCGGCCCTCGATGCGACATCACAAGCCGCTCAGCCGAGCAACCGCTCCAGCACCACCGCGATGCCGTCGTTCTCGTTCGACGACGTCACCTCGTTGGCCACCGTCTTGAGCTCCTCGTGGGCGTTCGCCATGGCCACGCCGTAGGACGCCCAGCCGAACATCGGGATGTCGTTGGGCATGTCGCCGAAGGCGATCGTGTCGACGGCCTTGGCGCCCAGGCGCCGGGCCGCCAGGGAGAGCCCCGTGGCCTTGGAGAGGCCGAGCGGGAGCAGCTCCACGATGCCCTCGCCCGCCATCGTGACCCCCACAAGACCGCCCGCGACGGTACGCGCGACCTCCGCCAGCTCGTCGTCGGTCAGGCCCGGATGCTGGACGTACACCTTGTTGAGCGGCTGCGCCCACAGCTCCGCGAGCTCCGTGAACGGGACGACCGGGAGCGGGCCCTCCTGCACCTCGTAGCCGGGGCCGACGATGACCTCGCCCTCGAGGCCGTCGCGGCTCGCGGCGAGCGCCAGCGGGCCGAGCTCGGCCTCGATCTTGGCGAGCGCGAGCCCCGCCAGCTGCCGGTCGAGCGTCACCGAGGTGAGCAGCCGGTGCTCCCCCGCGTGGTAGACCTGCGCGCCCTGGCCGCACACCGCGAGGCCCTCGTAGCCGAGGTCGTCGAGGATGTGGCGGGTCCAGGGCACGGCCCTGCCGGTCACGATGATGTGCGCGGCGCCCACCGCGGTGGCCGCGGTGAGCGCGTCACGCGTGCGCTCGGAGACCGTGTCGTCGGAACGCAGCAGCGTTCCGTCGAGATCGGTCGCCACGAGCTTGTACGGAAAGGCAGGGGCGAGGGGAGCGGGGTGGCTCACTTGGCGTTCGGCTCCAGGTGTTCAGGCCGTGCGGGCCCTGCGGGCCAGTCGGGCTGCGATTACTTGGGGTCCAGGGTGGTGCGTCCCCCAAGGTAGGGCCGCAGCATCTCCGGAACCCGCACCGAGCCGTCGGCCTGCTGGTGATTCTCCAGGATCGCCACGATCGTGCGCGGGACGGCGCACAGCGTGCCGTTCAGCGTCGCGAGCGGCTGCACCTTCTTGCCGTCGCGCATCCGGATCGACAGGCGGCGCGCCTGGAACCCGTCGCAGTTCGAGGCCGAGGTCAGCTCGCGGTACTTGCCCTGCGTCGGGATCCACGCCTCGCAGTCGAACTTGCGCGAGGCCGAGGCGCCGAGGTCACCGGTGGCGACGTCGATCACCTGGAAGGGCAGCTCGAGGCCGGTCAGCCACTGCTTCTCCCACTCCAGAAGGCGCTGGTGCTCGTTCTCCGCGTCCTCCGGGGCGACGTACGAGAACATCTCGACCTTGTTGAACTGGTGGACGCGGAAGATGCCGCGGGTGTCCTTGCCGTACGTCCCGGCCTCGCGGCGGTAGGACGGCGAGAAGCCGGCATAACGCAGCGGCAGCTGGGCGCCGTCGACGATCTCGTCCATGTGGTACGCGGCGAGCGGGACCTCGGAGGTGCCGACCAGGTAGTAGTCGTCCTTCTCCAGGTGGTACACGTTCTCCGCGGCCTGGCCGAGGAAGCCGGTGCCCTCCATGGCGCGCGGGCGCACCAGGGACGGGGTCAGCATCGGCGTGAAGCCGGCCTCGGTGGCCTGCGCGATCGCCGCGTTGACCAGGGCGAGCTCGAGCAGCGCGCCGATGCCGGTCATGTAGTAGAAGCGCGAGCCGGAGACCTTCGCGCCGCGCTCGACGTCGATGGCACCGAGCGCCTCGCCGAGCTCCAGGTGGTCCTTGGGTTCGAAGCCCTCGGCGCCGAAGTCGCGGATCGTGCCGTGCGTCTCCAGGACGACGAAGTCCTCCTCGCCGCCGCGCGGGACGTCGGGGTGCACGATGTTGCCCAGCTGGAGCGCCAGGCGCTGCGTCTCCTCCTCGGCCTCGCGCTGCTCGGCCTCTGCGGCCTTGACGGCGGCGGAGAGCTCGCCCGTCTTCTTCAGCAGCTCCTGGCGCTCCTCGGGGGAGGCCTTGGGGATCAGCTTGCCGAGCGACTTCTGCTCGGAACGGAGTTCGTCGAAGCGGAGCCCGGACGACCTGCGCCGCTCATCGGCGGACAGGACGGAGTCGACGAGCGCGACGTCCTCTCCACGGGCGCGCTGGGAGGCGCGAACACGGTCGGGGTCCTCACGGAGCAGGCGAAGGTCAATCACCCCTCAAGGCTACCGTTGCCCGCTTCCGGCCCACGACCCGATATCCGTTGCACTCCCTTATGCCCTATTTGCCGGAATGTGAATTTAGGGTGGAGTGCGGCCGGAAAAGATCCACACGAGGCCCCGTGGGGCGTGTCAAGGAAAACCGCCCCATTCCCTTGAAAGGGGCAGGCGCGGCACTTCGCCTTGACTCGATCCCCTTGCTGCGAGCGGGACTTGGGGGCCCGCTGTCCACAGTGATGCACAGGGCAGAAAAGTTATCCACAGGCTGTGAAAATGATCTGTGGATGCCGGAAGAGATCATTCCGAAAGCCACATGCGTAACGAAGAATTCCCCTCTCAAACCGCGTGCAAGCTCACTTTCGGGTGGAAATGCTTCACTCCAAAGAGTTGATCACGGCAAATGCATGGACGAAGGGTGACCTGCCGGGCTGTGGACACATCTGGGGGCTGTGGGCCGATTTGTCGACCAACCAGCACCTTCCTGTCGACTTGTCCCCAGGTCGAGAAGGCGCCCTGTGGATAACTTCTGTGGATGAAGAAAATCCGCTGGTAGGACCGGGTGTCCAGACAAAAAGTAGCCGGATCCGGCGGTGGACAACCCGGATCCGGCGGGGGATTACGGCCCGCTACGGCCGATGCGCTAGAACCGGCCGTCCTGGCAGCGCGCCAGCCAGTCCGACGCCGCCACGAACTCGCCGTCCGAGGTCCCCGAGCGCGGCGGGCGCACGTCCCGGGCGGCGACCCCGGCCCGCGGGTACGAGCCGAGGAAGCGCACCTCCGGACAGGCCCGCTTCAGCCCCATCAGCGCCTCGGCCACCCGGCGGTCCGCGATGTGCCCCTCCGCGTCGATCGCGAAGCAGTAGTCGCCGATGCCCGTGCCGGTGGGCCGGGACTGCAGCAGCACCAGGTTGACCCCGCGGATGGCGAACTCCTGGAGCAGCTCCATCAGCCCACCGGGGTGGTCATCGCGCTGCCAGATGACGACCGAGGTCTTGTCCGCGCCGGTGGGCGCGGCGGGCCGGGCCGGCTTACCGACCAGGACGAAGCGCGTCTGCGCGTTCTCCGCGTCGTGGATCTCGGTGACCAGCGGCACGAGCCCGTACTTCTCGGCCGCGAACTCGCCGGCGAACGCGGCGTCGTAGCGCCCCTCCTGGACGAGGCGCGCGCCGTCGGCGTTCGACGCCGCGGACTCCCAGGTCACGTCCTCGGCCAGGTTGTCCTTCATCCAGTTGCGCACCTGCGGCTGGGCGGCCGGGTGCGCGGTGACCGTCTTGATGTCGGAGATCGCGGTGCCGGGGCGGACGAGCAGCGCGAAGGTGATGTCGAGCAGCACCTCGCGGTAGATCATCAGCGGCTCGCCGGCGACCAGCTCGTCGAGCGTCGTGGTGATGCCGCCCTCGACGGAGTTCTCGATCGGCACGAACGCGGCCTCGGCCTCGCCGCCGCGGACGGCGTCGAGCGCTGCGGGCACGGACACGACGGGGACGAGTTCCCGGGTGGCCGTCTCCGGGAGCGTGCGCAGGGCGACTTCGGTGAAGGTGCCCTCGGGGCCGAGATACGCGTAGCTGGCTGGCATGGGCTCACCCTAATGCGCCGTACGAAGCCGGGCTCACGGATGCGTCACGGGCCACCCCGCCCGGTGACGGCCCCACCCGGCGACGGCTCCATCCAGCCACGGCCCCACCCGGCCACGGCCCCACCCGGCGCGATGGCCCCGCCCCCGGACCCGCTCACCCCTCCAGCAACGCCTGCCCCACATAGCCGCCCTTCTCGGCGCCGCCCGGCACCGCGAAGAGCCCGCTCGCCTCGTGCCGGATGAACTTCGACAGGGCGTCGCCCCGGTCGAGCTTGCGCTGCACCGGCACGAAGCCGCGCAGCGGGTCCGCCTGCCAGCAGATGAAGAGCAGACCGGCGTCCGGAGTGCCGTCCTCGTCGTAGCCGTCGTGGTACGAGAACGGGCGGCGCAGCAGCGCGGATCCGCCGTTCTGGTCGGGCCGGGTGATGCGGGCGTGCGCGTTGAGCGGGATGACGAGGTCGCCGTTCGCGTCGGTCTTCTCCAGGTCCGGCTCGGTGGTCTCCTTGCCGCCGGTCAGCGGGGCGCCGCTCGACTTCTTGCGCCCGATGACGTGCTCCTGCGCCGCCGTCGACAGCTTTTCCCAGTCGTCGAGGAGCATCCGGATCCGGCGTACGACGACGTACGAACCGTTCGCCATCCATGCGGGGGACTGCGCGGAGCCCGAACCCGGCACGAAGATCCGCTTGTTGAAGTCGGCCTCGGACGGCTTGGGGTTGTTGGTCCCGTCGACCTGGCCCATCAGATTGCGCACCGTCATCGGGTGGGCGGTGGCGCCCGGCGAGCGGTTGAAGCCGTTCATCTGCCAGCGCAGCCTGGCCACGCCGCCCGCGTCCTTCTGGATCGCGCGCAGGGCGTGGAAGGCGACGAGCGGGTCGTTCGCGCCGATCTGCACCCACAGGTCGCCGTTGCTGCGCGCCTTGTCGAGGTGGTCGGAGTAGAAGTCCGGCAGCGGGTCGAGGGCGGCGGGGCGCTGCTTCTCGAGTCCCGTACGGGAGAAGAAGCTGTGGCCGAAGCCGAAAGTGACCGTCAGCGACGAGGGGCCCGCGTCCCGGGCCACATCCGTGTCGTCCGAGGCCGAGGGCTCGCCCGCCATCAGCCGCTCGGCCGTCGCCGACCAGCGGCGCAGCAGGGCCGCGGCCTCCTTGCGCCCCGTGCCCGCCGCCAGGTCGAACGCGACGAGATGGCCGCGGGACTGCATCGCGGTGGTGATGCCGGGCTGATGTTTCCCGTGAAACATCACCTCGTCCGCCCCGATCGAGGTCAACGTGGCCTGCTGCTCGGGGGAGTTCGAGGACGCCACGGCGTAGCCCGCGCCCGCACCGACGGCGCCGAGGGCGACGCCGGTGGCACCCGCCGTGCCGATCAGGCGGCGCCGCGAGATACCCGCGGACGCCGGGGAGGACTCGGTACTGCTTTTGGTACCAGCGGTGTCAGCCGTGCCGGCAGTGCCAGCCGTGTCAGCCGTCTCAGCCATGGTGGTTCAGCCGATCTTCGCGTTCTTGTTGATGGTGATCTGGTCGATGTCCGACGTACGCACGGTCAGCGCGACCTTCCAGTCGCCCGCCACGGGGATCTGCACACCGCTCGCCGTCCAGTGTCCCGTGGCGATGTGATCGGGCACGACGGGCAGCGGTCCGATCTTCTTCGCCTCTTGGGTGAGGGCGAGCTTCACCTCGGGGACGTCGAAGGCCTTGCCGTTCGGCCGCTCTATGTAGAGGTGCATTTCGTTGTTGCCGGTGCGTCCGGGGTCCATCTCCAGGAGGGCGGTGCCCTTGCCGTCCGCGCCTCCGGTGTCGAACGGGATCTTCAGGGAGAGCGGTCCGGTCTGCGCCTGCGCGGCCGAGGTGGCGGACTTGGCCTCCTCCTCCGTGCGGCCCGGTTCGGTTGACGTCAGCACGGTGGTGACCGCGAGCAGGACGACCGCGATGCCCGCCTCGACGAGCACCGAGCGGCGCAGACCGAAGCGGTGCGGATCGGCGTCGCGCACCCGCTTCTCGCGCGCGCTCGCCATCGCGGCGCGCTGCCGGGCGAGTTGGGCGGCGCGCTCGGGGCTCGCGCCCTTCCCTCCGGCGGCCACGGAGACCGGCTCCTTCTCCTCGGAAACCTCGGACACCTCGGACGCCTGCTCCTGGGCCACCGGGGCGGCGGCCACGGTCTCGGAGAGCCGCGCCGTCCACTTCCGGGAGATCCAGGCGACGCCGACGAGCACGGCGACGAGCCCGACCTTCACCATCAGCAGCTGCCCGTACGCCGTCCCGGTCAGCGCCGACCAGGAGCCGACCTGCCGCCACGACTGGTAGAGCCCGGTCGCGACGAGGACGAGAACGCTGCAGAAAGCGACCCGCGAGAAGCGGCGTACGGCCGAGCCCTCGATCGTCGGCACCCGGTACAGGGCGACGAGCAGCGTGGTCAGCCCGCCGAGCCAGGCGGCGACGGCCAGCAGGTGCAGCACGTCGACGGGCATCGCCAGGGCCGCCTGGATGCCGGTCGAGGCGTGCTCGGCCATGGCCCAGGTGGCGGCGAGTCCGGCCGCGACGACGGCGCCGCCGACGGAGAGCCCGAAGGTGAGATCGTTCCGCTCCTTGGCCTTGGCGTCCTGCCCGTCCTGGCCGTCCTGAGTGTCCTTCCCGGCCTCTCCGCCCTCTGCGTCCTCTTCGTTCTTCTTCGCGTACGCCCCGAAGAGCACCGCGATGAAGAGGGCCGCCGCCGCGAGCAGCAGCAGCCGGGAGGTGAGCGCGGCGCCGGTCTTCGTCTGCAGGACCTGGCCGAGCAGCGACATGTCGAAGACGTCGCCGAGCTTCCCGGATCCGGTGTACGAGCCGCGCATCAGCAGCATGACCAGGGTGGCGGCGGTGAGCGCGGTCCAGGCGCCGACCACGACGCGCTGCACCGGCTTGCTGCCCGCGCCGCGCCGCCAGCAGCCGAGCACGAACGCGGCGCCGCCCACCAGCAGCGCGAAGCCCGCGTACGAGACGTAGCGCGCGATGCCGTAGATCACGCCGACGACTCCGCCGCCTGCGTTCTGGTCGGCCACCACCGCGGTCGTCTTGGAGGGCGCGCCGATGGAGAAGGTGTAGGCGCCGGCGACGGGGTGGCTGTCGGCGGAGACGACCTGGTAGGCGACGGTGAACGTGCCGTCGGGCAGGCCGGAGTGCACTCCCACCGTGTAGGTCGTGCCGCCGGAGTGGGCGACCTTTCCGTCGTCGACGCGCTTGCCCGCGGGGTCGAGGACACGGACCGCGCCGTCGGAGATCGCGACGCTCTCGGAGAAGGTGAGCGACACCTTCTTCGGTGCCGTGTCGACCACCGCTCCCTGCTTGGGGTCGCTCCCGGTCAGCGCGGCGTGCGCGGACGCGGGGGCGGCGCCGGCCAGGAGTGCGCCGGTGACGGCGAGGAAGAGCAGCACCAGCTGCCAGGTGCGGGGAGCGATGGTCTTCACGTACGAGTCAGCCCCTTCAGTGCGAAGCGTGCGACGGGTTGTAGGTGGCGACCTTCACCGGGAAGGAGACCGTGACGGTCCCGGACTTGGTGAAGTGCAGCTGCACCGACACCTTGTCGCCCTCAGCGGGCTTGCGCTTCAGGTTCTCGAACATGAGGTGGTTGCCGCCGCGTTCGAAGTCGAGCTCACCGTTCGCGGGCACGGCGAAGGACTTCTGCTCCCTCATCACACCGCCCTTGGTGCTGTGCAGGGTGACCTTCTGGGAGATACCGCTGCTCACGGACGTGAGGGTGTCGGCGGCACCCTTGTTGTGCACGGTGAAGAACCCGGCCGCCATGTCGCCGGAGGCGGGCTCGGGGATGAACGCGCCCTCGACCTTCACGTCGGGCTTGTCGGCGGAGTCGGAGCCGGAGCCGCAGGCGGTCAGGGCGAGCCCCGCCGCGAGCGTGAGGGCGCCGAGGGCGAGGGGTGTGCGCCTCACGGCTTCTCCCCCTTGACGATCTTGGGGAGGTCCTTGGTGTAGTCGTCGACGGTGGCGTCCTCGCCGTACAGCACGTAACCGGCGTCGTTCTTGGGCGAGAAGGCGATGACCTGCGTGCCGTGCATCGACACGAGCTTGCCCTTCTTGTCCTTCTGCGTCGGCTCGATGGAGATGCCGAGGGTGCGGGCGCTGCCCTGGATGGTGGCGAAGTCGCCGGTCAGGCCGATGAAGTCGGGGTCCTGCGCCCTGAGCCACTTGCCGAGCACGGACGGGGTGTCGCGGTCCGGGTCGGTGGTGACGAAGACGACCTGGAGCTTGTCCTGCTCGGACTTGGGCAGCGACTTCTTGGCGACGGCGATGTTGCTCATCGTCAGCGGGCAGACGTCGGGGCAGTGCGTGTAGCCGAAGTAGATCAGCGTCGGCTTGTTCTTGGTCTGCTCGCGCAGGTCGAACTTCTTGCCATGGGTGTCGGTGAGGACCAGATCCGGCTTCTTGAACGGCTTGTCGAGGACCGTCGCGGCCTTCTTCGTGCCGGTGTCGGAGGACACCTCGGCGACGGGCTTGCCGCTGTCGTCGCTGCTGCCGCAGGCGGACAGGGCGAAGGTCGCGACGGTGACGAGCCCGACCGCGGCCAGCAGGCTCTTCCTGTTGAACGTCGTGTTCTTGCGGGGGTTGCGCATAGAAAAATGTCCCAGATGTGAGGTGGCCGGCGGATGCCGGGGTCGCCCACCGCGACCCCGGCACCCACCGAGGGTGGCTCAGCTGTTGGTACGCCGACGGCCCGCCATGACGCCGAACGCCACACCGGCGGCGCCGACGACGATGCCGACGATGCCGAGCGCGCGGGCGGTGGTGTCGCTGCCGGAACTGTCGGACGACGTGTCGGAGGAGGCCGCGGCCGTCTCCTTCTTGGCGCTGTCGTCGGAGGCGCCCGAGGCACCGTGCCCGTCGTCCGAGGCGGCCGAGAGCTCAAGGGTGGGCGCCGGGTTCTCCGGCTCCTCCTGGCCCTTCTGCTGCGGCTCGATCCAGCGCACGACCTCCTTGTTGTCGTACGTCTGGATCGCCTTGAAGACGAGCTGGTCGGAGTCGGTCGGCAGCTGGCCGATGGAGACCGGGAACTTCTGGAAGTAGCCGGGCTGCACGCCCTTGTCCTTGCCGGACCCGGTCGCGGTCCAGGTGACCTTGGAGACGGCCTCGGTGATCTTCTCGCCGTGCATCTCCATCGGCTTGTCGAGCTTCTTCTTGGTGACGTCGGCCTTCCAGCCCGGCACCGGCTCGGGCATCACCGAGGCGAGCGGGTGTTCGGTCGGGAAGTTGACCTCGACCTTGGTGGTCGCGGCGTCGTCGCGCTCGTTGGGCACCTTGAAGTCGACGACGGCGTAGTCGCCCTTGGCGGCCTCGCCCTCCGGCTGCACGCTCACGTGCGCGAAGGCGGGGGCGGACACGAGGACGACGGAGGAGACGGCGGCGGCACCGACGAGAGCGGCGCGGGACATCTTCTTCATGACAGGGAGAACTCCACGTTCAGCGGGATCCGTACTTCGGAAGGGAAGCTGCGCGACCGCGAAACACCGCACTACGTATGCGGCGAAAAAGCAGGTACGCGCGCGTGCCCACGGCACGACTCATCCCCACGCAGTACGCGGCGGAGCAGGCGTGCCGTTCAGGCAGCGAGAAGGAACGCGTCGGCCGCGGGTGGCCCGCGCCGGCTCACGGAGTGCTGAAGTGCCGCCGCCCGCAGGGCCGGTGGTTCGGGGAACCCGGCACGAGCGGCGGGCGCCGGGGCGGACGTACCCAGGAGTCCGGCCCTGAGGGCGCGTACGAGGCCGAGGGCGGCCCGCAGCGAACGGATGGGCGCCGCATGGGCGACGCTCTGCGCGGAGAGCCGCGAGAGCCGCACGACGCGGCTCAGGGCGAGGTCCCCGTGGCGCAGCAGCCAGCCCGCGCCGGCCGCGGCGAGCAGGTGCCCGAGCAGCATCGGCAGGGACGGCAGCAGCGACATCGCGGAGCCGGCCGCGCCCGCCATGTGGTGCGCGTCGCCGGACGGCACGCGCGCGTGGTCGAGGATCCGCTGGGCCTGCGCCGGGCTGAGCGTCGAAGCGCCCGCCCCGCACATGAGCCGCGCGGCCCGCTCGACCGCCGAGGGTTCGCCCGCCGCGGCGGTCATGGTCATGGTGTGCTGCTGGCCGAGGCCGAAGAGGCTGTGCAGCGCGATCTGCCCGACCCCCAGCGTGGCGGCGATGCCCGGCAGCGACCGCTCGCGGCCCGCCAGCGGCAGGGCCACACAGAAGACGGCGAGGAAGCCGAGCGACAGCGTCCACAGCGGGACGGTGGCCGTCGAACCGAGGACGTGCCCCGCCGCGGACAGCATGACGCAGACCGCGGCGAACACCGCGGCCCTGAGCAGCCGGAGATCGGCCGCGCTGCGCGCCTGGCGCTCGTGGGGGGCAGACATGGCGGCCTCATCATCGCACTGGCTTCACACGCTCCATACAGCAGGTCCGCAAGGTCCCGAATCTCCCGTACACCGCTGACCCCCGTATGCGCGTCCGCCGTATGGGCGTCATCACGTCAACTGCGCGATTGCGCGGGGCCGGTGGTGGCAATACGTATCGGTATGTCGAGTCGCGGCCGGGAGGCGGGAGCATGAGCATCTGGTGGTCCCTCCAGCTACGGCGCGATGCCGCGAGCGTGCCGCTCGCCCGGCGACTCCTCATGGGCACCATGGAGACCGCGGGCGTCGACCCCGACATCTCCTACGACCTGTCGGTCGCGCTCAGCGAGGCGTGTGCGAACGCCGTGGAGCACGGCGGCGCGGCGGCGAGCGAGACGACGGACGCCTTCCGGGTCACCGCGTATCTGGACGGCGAGATGTGCCGCATCGAAGTGGCCGACACCGGGCCCGGCTTCACCGCCACCGGTGGACGTGCGGCGGTGTCCGTCCGCCCGGCGCCCGACTTCGCGGAGCACGGCCGCGGCCTGTGTCTGATCAAGGAACTCGCCGACCATGTGCACTTCGTGAACAGACCCGGCAAGGGCGGCGCCGTGGTCAGCTTCGACAAGATCCTCAAGTGGCGCAAGGACGCGCCGCTGATGGCGGTGTGAACGCCCGGAGCGCCGCGCCTTCGTAGGGAACGCCAGGGAACGCGAAAAAGCCGCGCCTACGTAGGCGCGGCTTTTTCCTTCATACGAAGTGTCAGCCCTTCAGGCGGGCCATCCACGCCTCGACCTCGTCGGCCTTGCGGGGCAGACCGGCCGACAGGTTCTTGTTGCCGTCCTCGGTGACGAGGATGTCGTCCTCGATACGGACGCCGATGCCGCGGTACTCCTCCGGCACGGTCAGGTCGTCGGCCTGGAAGTACAGACCGGGCTCGACCGTGAGCACCATGCCGGGCTCCAGCGTGCCGTTCACGTACGCCTCGGTCCGCGCGACCGCGCAGTCGTGGACGTCCATGCCGAGCATGTGACCGGTGCCGTGCAGGGTCCAGCGGCGCTGGAGGCCCAGCTCCAGGACGCGCTCGACCGGGCCCTCGACCAGGCCCCACTCGACGAGCTTCTCGGCGAGCACACGCTGCGCGGCGTCGTGGAAGTCCCGGAACTTGCCGCCCGGCTTGACCGCCGCGATACCGGCCTCCTGGGCCTCGTACACGGCGTCGTAGATCTTGCGCTGGAGCTCGTTGTACGTGCCGTTGATCGGCAGGGTGCGCGTGACGTCGGCGGTGTAGTACGTGTGCGTCTCCACGCCCGCGTCGAGCAGCAACAGGTCGCCGGAGCGGACCGCGCCGTCGTTGCGGACCCAGTGCAGCGTGCAGGCGTGCGGGCCCGCGGCGCAGATGGAGCCGTAGCCGATGTCGTTGCCCTCCACGCGCGCGCGAAGGAAGAACGTGCCCTCGATGTAGCGCTCGGAGGTGGCCTCGGCCTTGTCGAGCACCTTCACGACGTCCTCGAAGCCGCGCACGGTCGAGTCGACCGCCTTCTGCAGCTCGCCGATTTCAAACGCGTCCTTCACGACGCGCGCCTCGGAGAGGAAGACCTTCAGCTCGTCGTCGCGCTCGGCGGTGACCTTGTCGGTCAGCGCGGCCTCGACGCCGGCGTCGTAGCCGCGCACGACGCGCACCGGTCCGGTGGCCTCGGCCAGCTTGTCGGCCAGCTCGCGCACGTCGGAGGCGGGGATGCCGTAGTGCTTCTCGGCCTCGGTCAGGGAGTGCCGGCGGCCCACCCACAGCTCGCCCTGGCCGTCGAGCCAGAACTCGCCGTTCTCGCGGTTTGAGCGCGGCAGCAGGTAGAGCGTGGCGTCGTGGCCACCCCCGCGCGGCTCCATGACGAGGACGCCGTCCTCCGTCTGGTTGCCGGTCAGGTAGGCGTACTCGACCGAGGCACGGAAGGCGTACTCCGTGTCGTTCGAGCGGGTCTTGAGGTTGCCCGCGGGCACCACGAGGCGCTCGCCCGGGAAACGGGCGGACAGGGCGGCACGGCGGGCAGCGGTCTCGACGGCCTGCGCGATCGGCCGCAGGTCGTGCAGCTCGGTGTCGGCCCAGCCGGACTTCATGTTCTCGGCGAGCTCGTCGGACACGCCCGGGTAGAGGCCGTTCTTGCGCTGCTTGATGGGCTCTTCGGCCTCCGGGGTCTCCGGGTTGAGCTCCTCCGACACAGTTCCTCCTCGACACGGCGGCCCGGTGAAATGCCCTGGATACGGCAGTGGACCCCCTCCATCGTACGAGCGCGAGGAAGGGGGTCCAGGGCCGGAGGGCCTGTTACACACAGCGTCCCGGAGGTCACTCGAAGCGTGCCGCGAGCAGCACCACGTCCTCCTCGCTCTCGGCCGTGTCGAGGCCGTCCGGGAGCACCGAGCGCAGCACGTGGTCGGCGATCGCCCCGGGGTCCTCACGGATCGCCTTGGGCACCCCGGAGGCGGCCGCGTGCAGCCGGGCGAACGCGCGGTCCATGGGATCGCCGGTGCGGCGCAGCAGGCCGTCCGTGTAGAGCAGCACGGTCTCGCCCGGCGCCGGCGTGATCTCCACGCTCGGCGCCTCCCAGCAGGCGAGCATCCCGAGCGGCGCGGACAGCGTCGTCTCGGCGTACTCGGTGCGCCGTTCGCCGATCACCAGGGGCGGGCTGTGTCCGGCTCCGGCGAGGACGATCTTGCGCTGCGCGGGCTCGCAGTACGCGAACAGGGCGGTCGCGCTGCGCGCCGGTTCGGTCAGGCGCAACAGAAGCTCCAGGTCGGAAAGGACCGCCACCGGGTCCTCCCCCTCCATGACCGCGTACGCCCGCAGAGAGGCGCGCAGCCGGCCCATCGCGGCGACCGCGCTCGCGCCGGAGCCGCTGACCGAGCCGACCGCGAGCCCGAGCGCCCCCTCGGGCAGCGGCAGCGCGTCGTACCAGTCGCCGCCGCCGCGCGGCCCTGTGCGGTGCCGCGCGGCGAGCTGCACACCGGCGACCCGGGGCAGGCGCGGCGGCAGCAGCTCGTCGGCGACGGTGCGTGACCACGCGCGCGTGCGCTCCAGTTCCAGGAGGCGGGCGAGGTGCTCGGTGGCGTAGCGCGTGTACAGCCCGATGAGGTGGCGCTGGCGCTCGGCGGGCTCGGCCGGCTCGTCGTAGAGCCAGACGGCGGCGCCGAGCCGGCCGGCCGCCTCCGTGGCGAGCGGCACCGTGTAACTCGCGGCGTAGCCCAGGCGCGCGGCGACCTCGCGGTGGCGCGGGTCGAGCCCGTCCTCGGCGAGCAGATCGGCGCGGGCCTCGGGCTCGGTGCACAGCCCGTCGAGGATCCGTCCGTACGAGGTCGCGCCGCGCGGCACCGTCTCGATGTGCCCGAGGTCGGGCCTGGACAGGCCGAGGCCGACGGTGGTGTCGGGGCCGCGTCCGTCGCCCGGTTCCAGGACGACAAGTCCGCGCCGGGCACCCACCAGGGCGGCTCCGGCGCGCAGCAGTTCGTGCAGTGCGTCCTCGAGTGCGGCCGTGCGGGCCAGGCGTTCCGTGAGTTCGTGCAGCGTCGTGAGATCGGAGACCCAGCCCGCGAGCCGGTCCTGGATCACGGCTCCGGGTGCCACGGCGGAGGAAGTGATCTGCGACACGGGGGGAGCGGGCGTGGCACTGGGGGTGGGAGGGGGAACCTGTCCAGGAGAGGAATCGATTCCAGCCACTTTCGGCAGGCGTGGGGTTGTCATGGCTTCCGGCTTTCCGGCCGGTGCATATTGCTCATTAGCATCGCAAACCCCCATGTCATTCTGCGCCGCCAGCAATGCCTCCACATGTACACGGACTCGTAAGGGGATGTCCAGCATTGTCCCGTTGGGATTCTGGGTGTCTGCCGTGGTCAGGCGCCATCCGCGATAAAAACGATCTCGGTTCTCATATGTGATCCACTTCCGAAACCGAGCCGGTCCCGAGCCGATCCCGATCGTTCGAAGATGGCCAAAAACCGCCTGGGGGAAGCGCCCTTTGCGGTCGACTGGCATTGTTCAGCTGTGGTCGACAGAGCGTCATAGCGGCCGTGATGGGTACGTAGTCGGTGAAGACCAGGGGTAGTTGGGATCCGCCCGGAACCTGGTGACGGAACCGGGCGTCATAACCATCGGCGACCGTGTCCCATCCTCCCGTGGCGGAAGCGGCGAGAAATACGCGGGACGGCAAACGCCAGGCGCCGCCACCCCACGCCAGGCTTTTCAAGCACACAGCACGCGCTCGGACTATAGGGGTTCTCCCTGCCTCAGGCCGGCGGTTCGGGCTGGGGTGCGGCGCTGCAACACGTACACGCAGTGACTGATCGACACATGGTGTGATGTGGCCCATAGCGTTCTCTTCGGTCTACGGAAAGGAACGAGCGCTCATGCGCGAGATCCTCGGAAGGCGACGCAGGCTCCTGTCCAGGCGTGACAACGGGAAGTCTGACCTGATCAGCGCGGCCCTCACGTTCGTGACAGCGTGGCAGTGGCCGGTCCTGCCGGGCATAGGGCTCGAAGCGGGAGGCCGTCGTGACGGCGTCCGCTGCGCGTGCCCCGACCCGGAGTGCACGGTGCCGGGCGCGCACCCCTTCGACCCGGGGCTGCTCGCCGCGACGACCGATGAGCGCATGGTCCGCTGGTGGTGGACCAACCGTCCCGACGCACCGATCGTGCTCGCCACCGGTGCCCCGTCCGGGGCCTCCGGGGGGCGCGCACCCTGTGCGGTGAGCCTCCCGGCCCTCGCGGGCGCCCGCGCACTTGCCGCGCTCGACCGCAGGGACGTCCGGCTCGGCCCGGTGATCGCGACGCCGGAGCGGCTCGCGATCCTCGTGGCGCCCTACTCACTGGAGCAGCTCGGCGAACTCCTGTACGCGCAGGACTTCGTGCCCGGTTCGCTGCGGTTCCACGGTGAGGGCGGATATCTCGCCCTGCCGCCGTCTATCTCGGGCGCGGGGCAGGTGCGTTGGGAACGCGCGCCGCTGCCCGGCTCCGCGGCCCCGTGGGTGCCGGATGTGGAGGCCGTGGTCGGCACGTTGGTCGACGCCCTCACCCGTACGGGTGTGAGCGCGCCCGAGTTGTAGCGAAATCCGGCGCGCGGCGGGCCGGTGGGCGGTGTGTGCGCCGATATCTTCGGCGCATGCCTGCCGCGCCACGCCTCCCCCAGCTCCCGGACGAGAACGAGCGGGAGCGGCCGCGCGCGCGACTTCGGCTGTTCGGTCTGCTCGCCGTGGTGGTTCTCACAGCGGCGCTGCCGCTTGCGGGCGCGTCCGCGGGTCCGGTGGACGACGGGCCCACGCGCCGGACGGCCACCGAGGCCAACGCCTCCGAGGTCGACGCCTCCGAGGCGGACGTTCCCGAGGGGGACGTGCCCGATGACGCAGACAAGGCGAACGCCGAGGCGAGTGGCAACGGCGCCGAAAGCAGGGGCGAGAACGGGGACGCCGAACCGGCCGGGCGGGACACCGGCAAGCCCTCCCTGCTGACCGGTCTCGGTCTGACCACCGAGGCCCACTGCGGTCCCCAACTGTCCGCCCCTGACGGCATCGAGGCGCAGACCTGCGTGCTCGTCCAGGCGCACGAAACCTGGGCGCGTACCTATTACCGCAACGCGACCGGCTCCGGTCTCGCCGCCGTACTGACCCTGATGGCACCCGGCGGACGCACGGTGCAGCTGCACTGTGCCGTGGGTGCGGAGGACGAGCCGGGGATGTGCGAGACACCGCGGGGGCGTACGCGGGGAGAGCCCGGCCAGTACACGGCGGTGGCGGAGTACGCGAGGGGCGCGGAAGGACCGCTGCTGTTGCGCTCCGGAAGCAACTCGGCGCCGCCGCACGGGGGTTGAGACCGGCGGGCACTGGGCGCACATGGAAGCGCCCGGTTGCTGGCGACGGGGGATGCACCAGCAACCGGGCTACTTGAACGGTAACAAGAGATCGCCGGTTAGCAAATTCGATCTCTTCTATTCGGACATGGATTTACCTGCAACTACCGGGAGTTGTGACCCGGCTCACCTTGCGGTTCGGAGAGGTGTTCCCGTCCCGATGGGCTGACTGGTCGGTCAGCCCCGAAGCTGTGAGTCAGCTGAGCGTCACCTGTCGGTTGGTGAGTCCGCCGCGGGCCCGGCGCTCGTCCGGGGTCAGCGGTGCGTCCGTGGCCAGCGCGGCGGCGAGCCGCTCGGCGAACTCGGCGGCCGGCTTCTCGATGTCCTCCGCCTGCATCGAACTGGGCAGGTCCCAGACCGGAACGGTCAGGCCGTGCGCCCTGAAGGAGCCCACCAGACGCGTGCCCTCGCCGAGCGAGGACGTGCCCGCCGCGTGCAGTCGCGCCAGCGCGTCGAGCAGCTTCTCCTCCGCGTGCGGCATGACCCACCGGAGGTGGTTCTTCTCCGGCGTCTCGCACCAGTAGGCGCTGTCCACGCCGGAGAGCTTCACCGTGGGGATCGCCGCGGCGTTGGCCCGCTCCAGGGAGGCGGCGACCTCGCCCGAAGCGTTCTCCGAGTCCGGCACCCAGAATTCGAAACCGGTGTGGACGACGGGCTCGAAAGTGCCCTCCGGGGCGAGCACGTCCTGAAGACGCGGCCCGTCGGCCGGAGCGCGGCGGGTCTGCACCGGGTTGCCCGGCTCGGCGGCCAGCGCGCGCAGCAGCGTGTCGGCCAGGTCCCGGCTGATGTCCCCGGAAGGCGTGTCGTTCTGAAGGCCGAGCAGGACCGAGCCGTCGTCGCGGCGCAGCGCCGGCCAGGCCATGGGCAGCACGGTGGCGAGCGTGACCGAGGGGACGCCCTCCGGGAGGCCGTCCTTCAGGGTCAGCTCGGCCGTCGCGGCGGGCACCAGCTCGCGCAGCGCGACCCAGTCGCCCTCGCCCGGCAGGCCCTCGAAGGGGCGCTGTACCAGCTCGGTCACGGCGTGCGCGGCGGCTCGGCCGTGGCACGCCTTGTAGCGGCGACCGCTGCCGCACGGGCAGGGTTCGCGGGCACCGACGACCGGGAAGTTCCCGTCAGCGCCTCCGGCGCGGGCACCAGCGGTGACGTGCGGCTTGCCCTTGGTCTGCGGGCGCTTCTTGGCCATCTTGGGTGTCTCCCGGATACGGCTCTCATACGTACGGCGCGAGCCTAGCCGCTCGTACCGACAAGAGGGGGATGCGCCCAACTGGCCGCGCCCGAGCGGCTTTCAGCCCAGGTCGTCGAAAGCGTCCTGGAAGCCCAGGTCGGCCAGGTCCGCGACGGGCGGCGCGGCCACCCGCGAGGCGAAGTCGTCCCGGCGGTCGGCCATGGCCTCCGCGTGGACGTCCTTGTGGACGATCACCCAGACGGTGACCTCGCCGCGCATGCCGTCGCGTACGCCCCAGTCGTCGGCCAGCGCCGAGATGATGTTGAGCCCGCGGCCGCCGTGCGCCGTGATCGAGGGTGTGGCCGGAATCGGGCGGGTGGGCCCGCCGCCGTCCGTCACCTCGACCGCGAGGCAGCCACGGTCGTCCACGCGCCATGCGGCGCGTACGTCACCGTCTCCGGCCAGATCGTCGCCGAGCGGCCGGCCGTGCCGGCACGCATTGCTGAGCAGTTCGGAAAGGATGAGAACCGCATCGTCGATGACCGTTTCCGGTACGCCGCTCATGCGCAGCTGTTCACGCATGCGACGTCTTGCCGCGCCCACGCCCGCAGGGCCATGGGGTACGGCCATGCTCGACGACGCGGGCACCTCCTGTGCCACCACCAACGCCACCCCCGAGACCTCCTTTGCCCCACGCCACGGTGTGAATGCCCCAATGGACTGGACCGGAAACCGGCCATCCCGCTTCCGGTGACGCACTCGTGACGATCGAATACGGTCCGAACGCGCCGGGGCACACCCTGTGACGGCGTTGGGGAAAGGTGGCCGGATTCAGCCCCTGCCGCGATTCGCGCCGCCGTCCCTGCTCAGGCCCTGCCGAGTCGGCGCAGCACCTCCGCCGGACGGTTGGTGATGATCGCGTCGACGCCCAGGCCCGCGCAGAGGTCGACGTCCTCGGGCTCGTCCACCGTCCAGACATGAACCTGGTGACCCGCGCGCGCGAGCTTCTCGACGTATCCGGGGTGGCTCCGCACGATCCGGATGCCGGGTGCCGCGATGTGTACGCCCCTGGGGAGGCGCCCTTCGCGGTGGAGGGGCGAGACGAACTGCATCAGGTAGACCGTCGGCAGTGTCGGCGAGGCCTCCTGGACGCGCGACAAGGAGCGCGCGGAAAAGCTCATCACGCGCACGCGCGAGGGCTCGTCGGGCGCTGGTGCGTCCAGACCGAACCGCTTGAGCAGGAGCAGCAGGCGCTCCTCCACCTGCCCCGCCCACCGCGTGGGGTGCTTGGTCTCGATCGCCAGCTCCACCCGGCGTCCCGCGTCGGTCACCAGCTCCAGCAGGCGCTCCAGGGTCAGGACGGAGGTGTCGGCCGCGCTGCCCGCCCAGTCGGGGCGCTCGTCGCGGTCCTTCCAGGAGCCGAAGTCGAGGGCGGCGAGGTCCGAGAGCTCCAGTGTGGAGACGGCTCCACGGCCGTTCGACGTACGGTTGATGCGGCGGTCGTGCACGCATACGAGATGACCGTCGGCCGTCAGCCGCACATCGCATTCGAGGGCGTCCGCACCGTCCTCGATCGCCTTCTTGTAGGCGGCCAATGTGTGTTCGGGGGCGTCCTGAGAGGCACCGCGGTGGGCGACGACCTGAATGCGCTGCTGTTGTGCGAGGGTCACCGCGTCATGGTGCCACCGCGCGGCGGGCGAGCAGGAAAAGTTCGGCCCAGCGGATGCGTCCGTTTTGCCGGACGTAAAGGATGTCAGGGGACGCACAGGCTCGTCTTACGGTGGCCTGACGTCCCGTGGGAAAGGCTGACGGCGTACAACAGCACAAGTGGACCGTGACAGGACCATGCCGGGACGGCGGCGCGCGACACGCGACAGCCGGCGTCCCCGAGCATCCAGACAGGACGGACCGGCGACGACAGCCGTGGATCGAGGAGAGAAAGCTGTGAGCACCGAGAACGAGGGCACCGAGGTTCCACCGGCCCCGTCCGCACCTCCTGTGCCGGTGGACGCTCCCGCTGCTCCCGCGCCGGCTCCCCAGGGGGCCGGACCTGACCCTGCGGGCCAGGAGCCGAGGCCCGCCGAGCACCACGGGGCGCCCGCCGCGTCCGCGGCGTCCTCCATGGGCACCGCGCCGGGTGCGGCAGGACCGGCCCACGGCGGCGACTGGCCGCCCCCGCCGCCCGCCATGCCGGCCTACGGGTCGGGCGGTGGCGGCGGCTGGGGCGCCTCGTACCAGCAGCCGGCGCCCAAGCCGGGCGGCCGGCGCGGCGGCCTGGTCGCGGGGATCATCGTGGCGGCACTGGTCGCGGGCGCGGTCGGCGGTGGCGTGGGCTACTGGGCGGCCGAGCGGGGCGACGGGTCGAGCACCGGCTCGACCACCGTCTCCGCCTCCAACCCGGCCGACCTCAAGCGCGACAAGGGCACGGTCGCGGGCATCGCCGCCAAGGCGCTGCCCAGCACGGTCACCATCGAGGCCGAGGGCAACAGCGGCGAGGGCGGCACCGGCACCGGCTTCGTGTACGACAAGCAGGGCCACATCCTCACCAACAACCACGTGGTGGCGGAGGCCGCGGACGGCGGCAAGCTGTCGGCGACGTTCTCGAACGGCAAGAAGTACGACGCCGAGGTGATCGGCAAGGCGCAGGGCTACGACGTGGCGGTCATCAAGCTCAAGAACGCGCCGGACGGACTGAAGCCGCTCACCCTCGGCAATTCCGACCAGGTCGCGGTCGGTGACTCGACCATCGCGATCGGCGCGCCCTTCGGCCTGTCGAACACGGTGACCACGGGCATCGTCTCCGCGAAGGACCGCCCGGTGGCCTCCAGCGACGGCTCCGGCACCAGCAAGGCCTCCTACATGAGCGCCCTGCAGACCGACGCCTCGATCAACCCGGGCAACTCCGGCGGCCCGCTGCTCGACGGCAACGGGAACGTGATCGGCATCAACTCCGCCATCCAGTCCGCCTCCAGCGGCGGCGGCATGGGCGGCTCGGGCCAGTCCGGCTCGATCGGTCTCGGCTTCGCCATCCCGATCAACCAGGCGAAGATGGTCGCCCAGCAGCTCATCAAGACCGGGCAGCCGGTCTACCCGGTGATCGGTGCCTCCGTCTCCCTCGAAGAGGGCACCGGCGGCGCGAAGATCACCGAGCAGGGCGCGGGCGGCTCCGCGGCCGTCACGGCGAACGGTCCTGCGGACAAGGCGGGCCTCAAGCCCGGCGACGTGATCACGAAGCTCGACGACCAGCCCATCGACTCGGGACCGACCCTGATCGGCCAGATCTGGACGCACAAGCCGGGCGACTCCGTGAAGCTCACCTACACGCGTGACGGCAAGGAGCACACGGTCGACGTGACCCTCGGCGAGCGCAAGGGCGACAGCTGACCGACCCGGTCGGGGCCGACGGCTGACCGACCCTGAGACCCGACCCGCTACCCTGGTCCCGCGCCTCGACGGTTTTCGGAACCGTTGCGGCGCGGGGTGGGTTGCCCGAGCGGCCTAAGGGAACGGTCTTGAAAACCGTCGAGGCGAGAGCCTCCGTGGGTTCAAATCCCACACCCACCGCGTAGTTGAGCGAGCCCCCGACCCGGGATCAGGGTCGGGGGCTCGCCCGCGTTCGGGCCCGCTGCGGTTCGGCCCGACCGGCCTCGCTACGGACCCGCCGTCAGGCGCTCCGCGGAGGCGATCGTGGAGCGCGCCTCGCGCTCCGTAAGGCCGGTGCGCACCGCGGCGTCCGTCAGGGCGTCCGAGAGGGTCTCCCCGACGCCGTTCTCGTACGCGCGGCAGGCCGCCCAGAAGAGGCGCGTGTTGCGCTGGCCCTCGTGGGCGCTCAGGACGAACTGGACGAGGCCCAGGCCGTGTTGACCCGGGCGGCCCGTCATGGGGTGGTGCGCGCGCGGCGGGGGCGTGAGCAGCCGCAGAAGCGCCGGTGGGCAGGGTGCGGGCGGCAGGTGCCCGGTGCCCGGAACCGTGCTGTAGACGCCGTGTTCGGTACGCGAGCCGGGCCCCACGAGGTAGCCGCCGGCGCCCCGGATGTCGATGCCGGGGGCGAGGCGGCCCGCGGAATTGGGCACCACGGCGTCCGGCGGCCCGGAGAGCCACAGGTGCCGGCCGCCGCTCGGTGTGGCCACGACCACCGTGTCGGGGATCGTGAAGAGATGCCGTAAGGCCAGCTCACGCAGGGATGCGGAGGAGTCCGTACCGGATTTGGTGTCCAGGTCGACGCCGATCAGGTGGTGCGGGGCCAGGCCGCACGCGATGCCGTAGCCGGTCGCCCGGGGCGCGGCCGCGAAGAGCGCGCGGATACGGCGCGGATCGGTCGAGGCGTCGTACACGCCGTGCCCCGGAAGGCCGCATTCGCCGTGGCAGCGCGGCGCCGTGGGCGGGTCGCCGCGGTGCGGCGAGGGCAGCGCGGGGAGCTTGGTCCTGGCCAGGGGGATGACGGCGAGCCCGCGTTCGGCGGCGGACAGGGCGTGCGCGAGGGCCAGGGTCGCGAGGGACGGGTGTGGTGGGCAGTGGGGCGGGTGCCGGTCCATGGTGGCCATGGCCCCATTTTCGTACAGACGTTCGAAGAAGGGAAGCGGGGCCGGTCATCCGAGGGAAGCATTTACCAAAAATGTGCTGAAACGCTTCGTCGTTTGTGCCGCTTGGGCCGGACTGGTCCCGAGGCGGCACACTCCGGCCTGAGCTGGGGTTTTCCGGGCGTGAAGAGGGTTTATCGACATGTCCTCACGCTTGCGAGCGAATAGCGGCTTCCGGGGTGGTTCGCCGGGGATTCGGTGGGCAATTCTGATCTCGCGACGTCGTGAACATCGCCGAGGCGGTCGGCCAACTGCCTTGGTACATCCCGTACTTAACGGGTGGCCGGACCCCGTCCGAGCGCCCGGAGCGTACTTCCTTTCCTGGAGGAACAGACATGGCTTCCATCCGTACTGCCCGCGTCATCGCCGCCGTCGCCGCTCTGCCTCTTGCCGCAGCGCTCTTCTCCGGAGTGGCCATGGCCGACAACGGCTCGTTCGCGGACAACGGATCGAACGCGGGGGTGGCGACGGTCAGCGGCAGCGGTGTCGGCGACGACAACTTCGGCAACTCGTCCACCACGCAGCAGCAGGCGGTCGGCAACGGCGCCTCCAACCAGAACAACGAGGCTCAGGTGAACGGATCGGGCTTCACGGCGATCGACCAGTCGAACGTCAACGTCAACTTCACCGAGCTCTGGTAACCCGCCGGCTCCTGCGCGGCGGGGGTCTTCCGTGGGGTGCGTGACAGTCTGCGCGGCGGTGCTTCGGCGCCGCCGCGCAGGCGTTTTTCACGACTACGCGCGCGTGCTCGACGGCGGGTGCGCGTGTGCCTGGCGGCGTGCCGATCTCTTGACACCCACCGGTATCTGACGGACAGTCAGAAACCCTTGTCGGTACGAGGCCAGTCCTGGAGGGCAGCCGCCGTGCACCTCGCCCCCACCGAGCGCCAGCGCGAGCTGCGCGCCCAACTGCGTGAGAGATTCCGTACGTTGATGCCCGGCGGGCCGCCCGCGGCCGACGATCCAAGCGGTCAGCGCCGGCTGCTGCGCCGCATCGGTGAAGAGGGCCTCCTGGGCCTCGGCTGGCCCGTCGAGTACGGCGGGCAGGGGCGCGGCGCGGACGAGCAGTTCGTCTTCTTCGACGAGGCGTACCGGGCCGGCGCGCCGGTCTCCATGGTCACGCTCAACACGGTCGGTCCGACGCTCATGAAGTACGGGACCGAGGAGCAGAAGGCCTACTTCCTGCCCCGGATCCTCAAGGGCGACCTGGTCTTCGCGATCGGCTACAGCGAGCCGTCGGCGGGCACGGACCTCGCGTCCCTGCGCACGCGCGCGGTGCGCGACGAGGCGAGCGGCGACTGGGTGATCGACGGGCAGAAGGTGTTCACGTCGAACGCGCAGAACGCCGACTGGATCTGGCTCGCCTGCCGCACCGACCCCGAGGCGCCCAAGCACAAGGGCATCTCGATCATCCTCGTGCCGACCGACGCGCCCGGTTTCTCGTGGACCCCGATCGACACCGTCGGCGGGCTGACCACGACGGCCACGTACTACGACGGGATCCGGGTCCCCGGCTCGAACCTCGTCGGCGAGGAGAACGCGGGCTGGAGCTTGATCACCAACCAGCTCAATCACGAGCGGGTCGCCCTCGCCGCGATCGGGATGCAGGCCGAGGACTTCTACGAGCGGGTGGTCGAGGCCGCCCGTACCCCCGATCCGGTGACCGGCGAGCGCCGCGTTGACTCGTCCTGGGTCCGGTCAGGGCTGGCCGAAGCGCATGCCCGGCTCGCGGCAACGCGCCTGCTCAACTGGCGTTTGGTGGGGGATGTCGGGGCGGGCCGACTGGCCCCCGGAGACGCCAGCGGCGTGAAGTTCGCGGGAACGGAATCCGCGGTCGAGACGTATCGAATATGTCAGCAGATCGCGGGCGAAGCCGGGTGGGTGCGGGCCGGTTCGCCCGGCGCGTTCGGCGATACGGGGGGCGGTGCGGCGGGTGTGGGTGACGGCGAGTTGGAGCGGATGAACCGCGCGGCGCAGATCAACACCTTCGGTGGCGGGGTGAGTGAGGTGCAGCGCGAGATCGTGGCGACGATGCGGCTCGGGATGCGGAGGGGGAAGCGGTGAGCGCGGGAGTTGCGGGGCAGGAGTTCATGGGGCACGAGCCCTTGGCGTACGAGAAGTTGAAGGCCTTCGAGGGGCGGGTCGCGGCCACCGAGGCCGAGGGCCTCGACCCGGTGAACGCGCCGATGATCCGGCACTGGTGCGAGGCCATGGGCGATACGAACCCCGCCTACGAGGGGCCGGACGCGATCGCACCGCCGACCATGCTGCAGGCCTGGACGATGGCGGGTCTGACCAGCTACGAGGGGCGCTCGCCGGCCCACGACGAGCTGTTCGCGCTGCTCGAGGGCGCGGGGTACACCTCGGTCGTCGCCACCGACTGCGAGCAGGAGTATCTGCGGCCGCTGCGGCCCGGTGACGTGATCACGTACGACTCGGTGATCGAGTCCGTCTCGCCGCTGAAGACGACGAAGCTGGGCACGGGGCACTTCATCACGACGCGGATGAACGTCCGGGTGGGCGGGGAGATCGCCGGGACGCATCTGTTCCGGATCTTGAAGTACACGCCGGCCAAGCGGAGTTCGGGCAAGCCTGCTGCGAAGAAGGACAAGCCACAGCGGCCGCGCCCCGTCATCAACCGGGACAACGCCGGCTTCTGGGAGGGCGTCACCGAGCACCGGCTGCTCATCCAGCGCTGCCGTGCGTGCGAGACGCTGCGCTTCCCCTGGCTGCCGGGGTGCAACACGTGCGGCGGGCAGGAGTGGGACACCGTCGAGGCGAGCGGCGAGGGCACCGTCTACAGCTACGTGGTCATGCACCACCCGCCCTTCCCCGCCTTCACTGTGTCTGATCATGGTGCTGACGCACCGGGTCCCTACGCGGTGGGGCTCATCGAGCTGGCCGAGGGCGTGCGCATGGTGAGCAACGTCGTGGGGGTGCCGAGCGACAAGGTGCGGATCGGGATGCCCGTACGGCTCGAATACCTCGCTGTGGACGACGAGTTGGAGCTGCCCGTCTTCCGCGTGGTCGACGAGGCCGAGGGCGGTGAGGTCTGACATGGACTTCACCCCTACCCCCGAGCAGGAGGCGGCGCGGGAGCTCGCCGCGCGGATCTTCGGGGATCTGTCCACGCCGGAGCGGCTCGCGGGCCCCGGCGGCGGCACGGACGGCGAGCTCTGGAAGGAGCTGGGTGCGGCGGGTCTCGCGGGCGCGGTGGAGGAGACCGGGCTGCTCGGGCTCGTCCTGATGCTGGAGGAGCAGGGCAGGACGACGGCGCAGGTGCCGTTCGCCGCGAGCTGTGTGTACGGCCTGTTGGCGGTGGCGGCGCACGGTACGGACGAGCAGCGGGAGCGGCTGCTGCCGGGGCTCCGGGACGGTTCGGCCGTGGCGGTGGGGGCGTTTCCCGCGCGCGGTGGGATCGTGGTGGACGCCCTTCCGGACGGGCGGGCGCGGCTGAGCGGGGCCGTGCCGTGGGTGCCGTGGCTGCGGGACGCGACGCACGTACTGGTGGCGGTGCGGGGCGGAACCGAAAAAGATGTCCACAGCCTGTGGATGGCGCGGGCGCGGGACGTCGGGTGCGAGCCGGTCGAGCTGACCGCACCCTGGTCCGCGGGGCGGCTCGTGCTCGACGGGGTGGAGGCCGAGCGGATCGGAGGCCCCGAGGCGTACGGGGACGTGCTCGCGGCCGCGCGGACCGCCTTCGCCGGACTTCAGGCCGGGGTCTGCGCGGGATCGCTCGACCGGGCCGTGGAGTACACGAACGAGCGGGAGCAGTTCGGCAGGCCGCTCGCCGCCAAGCAGGGCGTCCAACTGCGCGCCGCGGAGGCGTACATGGACATCGAGGCGATCCGGGTCACCGCGTACGAGGCGGCCTGGCGGCGCGACGAGGGACTCGACCACGAGAGCCATGCGCTGACCGCGGCCTGGTGGGCCTCGGAGGCGGGCAAGCGGGTCGTGCACACGGGCCAGCATCTGCACGGCGGCATGGGCGCCGACCTGGACCACCCGGTGCACCGGCACTTCCTGTGGGGCCGGCAGCTGGACGGATATCTGGGGTGCGGCGCCGAACTCCTGGAGGAGCTGGGCGAAGTGATCGCGTCGGGAGCGGGCGCGGCCGACGGAGGGGAGGCCGCATGAAGGCCGGAGCACGGTTCGGGACGAAGGCCGGAGCAGGGATCGAGGTGAAGGCCGGGGACGAGCTGGAGCCCTTGACGATCCCGATCACCCGGACGCTGATCGTCTCCGGGGCGATCGCGTCCCGCGACTACCAAGATGTGCACCACGACGCGGAGTTGGCCCAAAAGAAGGGCTCCCCCGACATCTTCATGAACATCCTCACGACGAACGGCCTGGTGGGGCGCTACATCACCGACCACTTCGGGCCCGCCGCCGTCCTTCGTAAGGTCGCGATACGGCTCGGGGCGCCCAACTATCCGGGCGACACCATGGTGTTGAGCGGAACGATCGCCGGGGTCGAGGGCGACACGGCGCAGGTGAAGATCGTCGGCAGGAACGGCATCGGCAGCCACGTCACCGGCACGGTCACGGTCACCGTCCCCGAGGGGAGCGCGGCATGAGCGTGCGCGGCAAGGACAGGCTCGGCGGGCAGGCGGCGATCGTCGGCATCGGAGCCACGGAGTTCTCCAAGGACTCCGGACGCAGCGAGCTGAAGCTCGCGGTGGAGGCGGTGCACGCGGCGCTCGACGACGCGGGCCTGTCGCCGTCCGATGTCGACGGCCTGGTCACGTTCACCATGGACACCAACCCGGAGATCACCGTGGCGCAGGCCGCGGGCATGGGGGAGCTCTCCTTCTTCTCGCGGGTGCACTACGGAGGCGGCGCGGCCTGCGGCACCGTGCAGCAGGCGGCCCTCGCGGTGGCGAGCGGCGTGGCCGACGTGGTGGTCTGCTACCGCGCCTTCAACGAGCGTTCGGGCCGGCGCTTCGGCTCGGGCGTGCAGCACAGGGAGCCGTCGGCGGAGGGCGCGGCGCTCGGCTGGAATCTGCCGTTCGGGCTGCTCACCCCGGCGTCCT
The DNA here is from genome assembly GCF_050106155.1 of Streptomyces nidicola. Classification (NCBI taxonomy): domain Bacteria; kingdom Bacillati; phylum Actinomycetota; class Actinomycetes; order Kitasatosporales; family Streptomycetaceae; genus Streptomyces; species Streptomyces nidicola. The sequence continues at coordinate 4,679,301 of NZ_JBNBPI010000001.1, read as the reverse complement.
GGGTGGCGATGACGGCGCAGCGCTATCTGCACACGTACGGGCTGACCCCCGAGGCCTTCGGCCATGTCGCGGTCACCGACCGCAAGTACGCGGCGACGAACCCGGCGGCGTACTTCTACGAGAAGCCGATCACGCTCGCCGACCACGCGGAGTCCCGCTGGATCGTCGATCCGCTGCGGCTGCTCGACTGCTGCCAGGAGACGGACGGCGGGCAGGCGATCGTCGTCACCAGCGTGGAGCGGGCCCGCGATCTGCCGAACCCGCCCGCGGTGATCCGGGCGGCGGCGCAGGGCGCGGGCCGCGCGCAGGAGCAGATGACGAGCTTCTACCGGGACGAGCTGACGGGCCTGCCCGAGATGAGCGTCGTGGCGCGGCAGTTGTGGCGCACGTCGGGGCTCGGCCCCGACGGGATCGACGTGGGGATCCTCTACGACCACTTCACGCCGTTCGTGCTCATGCAGCTGGAGGAGTTCGGCTTCTGCGCTCCGGGCGAGGCGTCCGGGTTCGTGGCGGAGGAGAGACTGCCGCTCAACACCCACGGCGGGCAGTTGGGCGAGGCGTATCTGCACGGTATGAACGGGATAGCGGAGGGCGTGCGACAGGTGCGCGGCACGGCCGTGAACCAGATACCCGGTGCGGCCACCGCGCTGGTCACGGCGGGCACCGGGGTCCCCACGTCGGGTCTTGTCCTGGGGGTGGACGGCTGACCGGGGTGCGTGCGCCGGCTTCCGCCCGCGAGGAGACGGGCCCGCTCGCGCGAAGGGGAGTCAGGGCCGTCCCCCAGGGGACGTCACCCCCGACTCCACCTTCAGGAGGTGGGGCCAGCACCCCTCGTACAACCTGAGGCGGACGCCGCTTCGGGACCTCCGGCCGATCCCCGGAAGTAGGGGGCGCTCATAGCGTGGAGCCATGACCGCAACTCTGGCGCCTGTACGCACCAGCGCAGCCGAGGCCGCGCCGCGCACCCATTCCGTGACGCGCCCGGCACCCGCGATGTACCCGTCGTTCGCGTCGTACGTCCGGGCGCGCCAGCCGGTGCTGCTGCGCACCGCCCGGTCGCTGACGTCGAACCCGTGCGATGCCGAGGACCTGCTGCAGACCGCGCTTGCGAAGACGTACGTCGCGTGGGACCGGATCGAGGACCACCGGGCGCTCGACGGGTATGTGCGCAGGGCCCTGCTGAACACCCGGACCTCGCAGTGGCGCAAGCGCAAGGTCGACGAGTTCGTCTGCGACGAGCTGCCGGAGCACCGGGAGGCGCCGGCCGGGGACCCCGCCGAGCAGCAGGCGCTGCACGACGCGATGTGGCGCGCCATCACCAAACTGCCCGCGCGGCAGCGGGCGATGGTCGTCCTGCGCTATTACGAGGACCTGAGCGAGGCCCAGACTGCCCAGGTGCTCGGCGTCTCCATCGGCACCGTGAAGAGCGCGGTGTCGCGGGCGCTCGGCAAGCTCCGCGAGGACCCGGAACTGCGGCACACGGCGTGACCAGCGGCGCTTCCCGAGTGATTCGGTGATCGATCATTCCCGGAAGTAGTGACATACCGCGTGGTATGCAGTGAGAATCGGCGGAACCTTACTGCTCCGTAGCGCCCACCGGGAGGACGCCGTGCTGAGCACGATGCAGGACGTACCGCTGACCGTGACCCGCATTCTGCAACACGGCGCGCGGGTGCACGGTTCGTCCCAGATCACCACGTGGACCGGCGAGGCGGAGCCGCACCGCCGCAGCTTCCGCGAAGCCGCCGAGCGCGCGGGCCGGCTCGCGAACGCGCTGCGCGACGAGCTCGGCGTGCGCGAGGACGACCGGGTCGCCACGCTGATGTGGAACAACGCGGAGCACGTCGAGGCGTACTTCGCCGTGCCGTGCATGGGCGCGATCCTGCACACGCTCAATCTGCGGCTGCCCGCCGAGCAGTTGGCGTGGATCGTGAACCACGCCGCAGACAAGGTCGTCCTCGTCAACGGCTCGCTGCTCCCGATGATCGCCCCGCTGCTCTCGAAGCTGCCGACGGTCGAGCACATCGTGGTGTCCGGGCCCGGCGACCGCTCCGTACTCGACGGTGCCCAGGCACAGGTGCACGAGTACGAGGAGCTGATCGCGGACCGGCCGACCGCGTACGACTGGCCGGAGCTGGACGAACGCCGGGCGGCGGCCATGTGCTACACCTCCGGCACCACGGGCGACCCGAAGGGCGTCGTCTACTCGCACCGCTCCATCTACCTGCACTCCATGCAGGTCAACATGACGCAGTCGATGGGCCTCACGGACGCCGACACCTCGCTCGTCGTCGTCCCCCAGTTCCACGTCAACGCCTGGGGACTGCCGCACGCCACGTTCATGACCGGCGTGAACATGCTGATGCCGGACCGCTTCCTGCAGCCCGCACCGCTCGCCGAGATGATCGAGTCCGAGCGCCCCACGCACGCCGCGGCCGTCCCCACCATCTGGCAGGGTCTGCTCGCAGAGCTCACAGCCAAGCCGCGCGACGTCTCCACGCTCACGCAGGTCACCATCGGCGGGGCCGCCTGTCCGCCCTCGCTGATGAAGGCCTTCGACGACCTCGGCATGCGCGTCTGTCACGCCTGGGGCATGACGGAGACCTCCCCGCTCGGCACCGTCGCCCGTCCCCCGGCGAGCGCCGAGCCGGGCAGCGAGGAGGAGTTCGCGTACCGGCTCACGCAGGGCCGCTTCCCGGCCGGCGTCGAGGGGCGGCTCACCGGCCCCGGCGGCGAGCAGCTGCCCTGGGACGGCGAGTCCGCGGGTGAGCTGGAGGTGCGCGGCCCCTGGATCGCGGGCGCCTACTACGGCGGCTACGGCAATGAAGTGCTGCGCCCCGAGGACAAGTTCAGCGAGGACGGCTGGCTGAAGACCGGCGACGTCGGCACCATCAGCCCCGACGGCTTCCTCACGCTCACCGACCGCGCCAAGGACGTCATCAAGTCCGGCGGTGAGTGGATCTCCAGCGTCGACCTGGAGAACGCGCTGATGTCCCACCCGGACGTCGCCGAGGCCGCGGTCGTCGCCGTCCCCGACGACAAATGGGGCGAACGGCCGCTCGCCACGGTGGTGTTGAAGGAGGGGTCGAGCGCCGACTTCGAGACGCTGCGTGCGTTCCTCGCCGAGAAGGTCGCCAAGTGGCAGCTGCCGGAGCGCTGGACGATCATCCCCGCGGTCCCGAAGACCAGCGTCGGCAAGTTCGACAAGAAGGTGCTGCGCAAGCAGTACGCGGAGGGGGACCTGGACGTCACCAGGCTGTGACGGCCTGTTTCACGTGAAACGGGGGCGGCCCGAAAGGGCCGCCCCCGTACGTGTGTTGAGACTCAGTTCGTGCCGATCTTCATAGGCTCAGTTCGTGCCGATCTTCGCCAGTACGTCCACGATCCGGCCCTGCACCTCGGTGCTCGTCGAACGCTCCGCCAGGAACAGCACCGTCTCCCCCGCCGCGAGCCGCGGCAGTTCGGCGGGTTCCACGGCGGCCGTGTAGACGACCAGCGGAGTGCGGTTCAACTGCCCGTTCGCGCGCAGCCAGTCGATGATGCCGGCCTGCCGGCGACGTACCTGCAGCAGATCCATGACCACGAGGTTCGGCCGCAGCTCGGACGCGATGGCCACCGCGTCCGCGTCGTTCGCGGCCCGCTCGACCTGCATCCCGCGCCGCTCCAGGGTCGCGGTCAGGGCGAGCGCGATCTCCTCGTGCTCCTCGATCAGCAGCACCCGCGGCGGGTGCTGCTCGCTGTCCCGAGGCGCGAGCGCCTTGAGCAGCACGGCGGGGTCGGCGCCGTACGCCGCCTCGCGCGTCGCCTGCCCGAGGCCCGCGGTCACCAGGACCGGCACCTCGGCCGCGACCGCCGCCTGGCGCAGCGACTGCAGCGCGGTCCGCGTGATCGGTCCGGTCAGCGGGTCCACGAACAGCGCGGCGGGGAACGCCGCGATCTGCGCGTCGACCTCCTCACGGGAGTGCACGGTCACCGGGCGGTAGCCACGGTCGCTCAGCGCCTGCTGCGTCGCCACGTCCGGCGCGGGCCAGACGAGGAGGCGGCGCGGGTTGTCGAGCGGCTCGGGCGGCAACTCGTCGTCCATCGGCATCGGCTGCGGCCGGTTCGCGACCTCCACGGCACCGCCGGGGCCGTCCAGCGGCTCCGGGCCCTCGACGCCGTCCTGGTCGGGTGCGCCGATCGCGTACGCGCGGCCGCCGCCCTCGGAGGCGTTCGGCGAGAGGAGCGGGGGCTGCGGGTGCGGCCGGGCCTGCGTGCCCTGCGGGGGCGTGCCGGGAGCGGTGCCCTGGGGCGGGGTGTTCGGCTGCGGGGTGTTCTGCGCCGGGGGCTGCGTGGTGCTGCCGGTGTCCGGCTGCTCCTTGCGGCCGTCCTGGCGGCTTTCCTGACGGTTCTCCTGGCGGTTGGACAGCTTGCGCCGCCGCCCGGAGCCGCCGAGCGTGCCGCCGGACGTTCCCGAACCGCCCTGCGTCTGGCCCTGTGCCTGTCCCTGCGCGGGGCTCTGCTGCGGCGCGGTGTTCGGCCGCGGCGGGGCCTGCGGCGGGAGCGGCTGGGGAGCCGGCGGCTGCGGACGACGCTGCTGCGAGACCTGGCGTCCGAACGGCACGCCCTGCCCCAGCGTGCGCACGCTGAAGGCGCGCCCCTGCGTCGAGTTCGTGTCGCCGGACGGGGCCTGGTCCTGAGCCTGCGGCTTCGGGGCCTCGGCGGGCAGCGGCTGGGCCGCGGCGGGGGCCGGGGCGCTCTCGGCGGGGGCCGTCGGGGCGCTTTCCGACTCGTCGGCCGGGGCACTCTTCGGCTCCGGCTGGGGCTGCGGCTGTGGCTGCGGTTCCGGCTGGGCCACCGGCTGAGTCGCCGGCTCGGGCTCCGGCTGGGGGGCCGGCTGCGTAGTCGGCTGAGGCTGTGCCTGGTTCGAGGCCTGGGCCTGAGCCCGGGCTTGGCCCTGGTCCTGGGCTTGTCCCCGTCCCTGGCCCTGCTCCTGGTCCGCCGCCAGTGCCTCCGGCTTGTTGACCGGCCTGCCGCCCGGCTTGTTCTCCGGCGGCAGCGCGGTGCCCGCGCCACCCGTCGTGGGCGTGCCCAGGGCAGGCGTGGGCTGCGCCGGGTGCGGCTGCGGCGGCGTGTGGTCCTGCGCCGGGTGCGCCTTGGCGGTGTCGTGCTGGTGCGCCTCGTCCGGCAACGGGAGGGGCTGCGGCTGCGGCTGCACGCCGCTTTCCTGCGGGGCGTCCTTCGCATCCTGCGCGCCCTGCACGTCCTGCGATACGTCGCCGGGGGCGGCCTGCACATCGGCCTGCGCACCGGGCTGCGCCTCGGCCCGCACTTCGGCATCGGCATCGGCAACGGGATTGGCCTCCGCCGGGGCCTCCGCCGGGGCCTCCGGCGTGCGGTCCGCCTCGGCGGGCGGCAGCGCGAACACCTCGCGCGGACCCGCCTGCTGGGCCCTCGCCTGCTGCCCACGCCCGTGAGCACCCTGTGCGTTCTGCGCGTTCTGCGGAGCCTGCGCGTCCTGCGTGCCCTGAGCCGGCTGGGAACTGCCGAGCGCACGCCGCGCCCGACGCCCGGACGGCTGCCCGGCACCGGCCCCGGCCAACTCCAGCTCACCCTGCGCCGGTTCGGCACCCTGCTCGGGAGTGGACCCGGACGGCAGCGCGGGCAGGGCGGCCTGCTCCTGGCCTCCGGCGCGTCGGGCCCTGCGCCCGGTCGGCGCGGGCACGCCCTGCGGCGGCACCGTCTCGCCCAACGCCGGGGAAGCCGTCTCGTGTTCGGCCGAGGTCACCACGGAGCCCTGGGCGGCAGCCTCCTCCGGCGCGGGGCGTCCGCGCCTGCGGCCCGTACCGCTGGAGGGAGTCGCCGTCGGCTGCCCGGCGCCCGACACGCTGCTCTCCAGGAACGCGTCCGTCGAGGGCCCGGCGGCCCGCCGCGCCCTGCGGCGCCTGCTGCCTCCACCGGTGGCCTGCGCGGGAAGGTTCGCGCTCGCCTCGGCGGAGGCCTCCTGGGACCCGGTGGCCTCGGAGCCCTCCACGGAGACGTTGGCGGGCTCGCCGCCGGGAGCCGCGGAGGGCCCGGCCTCCTGGTCGGGAACGCCACCGGCCTCGGGAACGTCGGGGACGATCCCGGCAGCGGGAACGGGCCCGCCCTCGGGAACGACCCCGGCCCCCGTGCCGATCGGCACTTCGAGTACGTACGCGCTGCCGCTCATCCCCGGCATCTCGTGCGTCTGCAGCACACCGCCGTGCGCCCGCACGATGCCCTGCACGATCGGCTCGTGCACCGGGTCACCGCCCGAGTAGGGGCCGCGTACCTCGATACGTACATTCGCGCCCCGCTGCGCGGCGGCCACGACGACGGTCGAGTCGACGTATCCGGGCGTGGCGGGCGTCCGAGCGTTGCCGGTCGCGTCGATCCCGGCGACGTCGGCGATCAGGTGCGCGAGCGCGGTCGCGAGCCGTCCCGCGTCCACCTCGGCCTCGATCGGCGGCGCGTGCACGGCGAACTGCACGCGGCCGGGACCGATCAGCTCGACGGCCCCGTCGACACCGGCGGCCACGACGGCGTCGAACATGACGTTCGTACGGGAGAGCAGGGAACCGCCCTCGTCCAGGGTCTGGTAGGCCAGCACGTTGTCGACGAGCGTCGTCATCCGCGAGTAGCCGGCGGCCAGATGGTGCAGCACCTGGTTGGCCTCGGGCCACAACTGGCCCGCGTCGTCGGCGGCGAGCTGGCTCAGCTCGTGCCGCAGCTCGTCCAACGGCCCGCGCAGCGACTGCCCGAGCACGGCGAGCAGCTGCGTGTGGCGTGCCGCCAGGGCCTCGTAGCGGTCCTTCTCGCGCTCCGCGAGCGCGGCGCCCCGTTCCTTCTCGGCGGACAGCTCCTCGGCGTGCTGCTCGCGGACGGCGGCGAGCTCGCCGGTCAGCTCCTCGCGTACGGACGTGAGCTCGGAGCCCAGCTCCTCGCGCACCCGCGCCAGCTCGGCGGCGCCCTCTTCGGTGACCCGCGCCAGCTCGGCAGCGCTCTCCTCGGTGACCCGCCGCAGCTCGGCGGCGTGCTCCTCGCGCTCCCGCTCGGCGGCCTCGTCGCGCCGGGCGATCTCCTCGGCGTGCTCGACGGACAGCTTCTCGACGGAGCTGCGGTCGGCGAACGTCATGACGGCGCCGACCAGTTGGTCCCCGTCGCGCACCGGCGCCGTCGTCATGTCGACGGGCACCTTGGCGCCGTTCTTGGCCCACAGCACCTGGCCGCGCACCCGGTGCTTGCGTCCGGAGCGCAGCGTGTCGGCGAGCGGGGACTCCTCGTACGGGAACGGTTCGCCGTCCGGACGCGAGTGCAGGATGAGCGGGTGCAGCTCCTGGCCACCGAGATCGCTGGCCCGGAAGCCGAGGATCTGCGCGGCGGCGGGATTGACGAGAACGATCCGCCCGTCGGTGTCGGTGCCCACGACGCCCTCGGAAGCGGCACGCAGAATCATCTCGGTCTGCCGCTGCGAACGGGCCAGTTCGGCCTCGGTGTCGACGGCTCCCGACAGGTCCCGCACGACGAGCATGAGCAGCTCGGAGCCGCTGTAGCTCTGGCCGCCACTGGAGCCGTACGGGTCCACCGCGTCCCGAGCGCCGTCGGAGAGGTTCGCGGAGGTCACCTCGACGGGGAACTCGCTGGCGTCGGTGCGCCGCGCGGTCATCCGCGTCGGCTTGGTCCGCCCGCGTTCGTCGGTCACGGTGTCGGGCCGGCGCATGGAGCCGGGGATCAGCCGTGAGTCGAACTCGGGCAGCAGGTCGAGCAGGCCGCGCCCCACAAGTGCCGTGCCCGGAGCCTCGAAGGACTCCAGGGCGATGGAGTTGGCGTTGACCACGGTTCCGTTGGTGTTGACGAGCAACAACCCGTCCGGAAGCGCGTCAAGTATGGCTGCGAGGCGAGCAGCGCCTCGGGATGGCCTGCTGCTCACGACGACGGTTCCTCCCTGATTACTGCGACTTGCCGACCGCGCGGACCATCCTGCCTCGTGGTCCGCGGCGTATCACGGGAGGGAGTCTACGGGCAGAGGTTGGACTGGAGGCGCCGGATGCGACGGAGCCCACGTAGAGGATGTGGGGATCCCGAGCGGGCCGAGTCACGACCCTGTGACCATGGGACCGAGGGTCACGGCCCGGTCGCAGGCAGCACGGGCTCCATTTGCTGCCATCGCGAGATCTCGCATCCGTCGGTCAACGCGTAGGACGAGTCGACGGCGCGGCCGTGCCAGGTACCCGTGACGCGGGCGGTGGCCTGGCCCCCGTACTGCATGGTGCAGCGCGCGTCGCCGGCGACGGGAGCGAACGGGTCGATGCCCTGCGCCTCCAGCTCGTCGAGCCGCCCGCAGGCCGCGCCGGGGTCCGAGTGCGTCCCGCCCGCGGGCGAACACTCCAGCTCGTACGTCCCGTCGCTGCCGTTGTCCGAGTCGGCGACGGTGATGGTCAGGTGGTCGGTGGGGCGGGCGAGCCCCGTGCCCGCGTCCGCGTGCGCGGCGACGGGGGTGGCCGCGAGGAGGGCGAGCGGACCGACGACGGTCGCGACGGAGCCGAGGAGTCGAGAAGAAACGCGCATGAACATGCCGTGCTCAACGCCCGTACCCACCCCGACGTTGCGGCCCGACACCCTGGCTTTGCCCTGTGGCCTGCCCTCCTAGTACCGTGGGGGGCGATTGGTGACGCGGCGTTCAGCTGTGTCATCATCTGCACGCACCCACTCGCGCATCCGCGAGAGGGAGCTGCGCTGGAGGCGTCGCCTAGTCCGGTCTATGGCGCCGCACTGCTAATGCGGTTTGGGGTTTACCCCCCATCGAGGGTTCAAATCCCTCCGCCTCCGCAGCAAGACCCGAAGCCCCGGTCCACCAGGACCGGGGCTTCGGTGCTTCCCGGGGTGGCGGCCGACTGCCCCCAGCGCGTTTCCGCAGGTCAGGCGGGGTGGGGCAATCGGATTTCACATGACGGCGGCGGTCATGTAATGTTCTTCTTGTCGCCGGGACGGGCCGAAAGGCCGGGAACGGAGACAACAAAAAGAGAAAAGACAAGCACTCGTAGCTTAACGGATAGAGCATCTGACTACGGATCAGAAGGTTGCAGGTTCGAATCCTGCCGAGTGCACACAGACAAGAGGCCCCGGAGCGATCCGGGGCCTCTTGCGTTGTGCGGGTGTTGTCAGTGGTGTGCGCCATCCTGGCTCGTATGACGTGGTGGTGCACCGGAATGCGGTGGCGTGGGGGCGGGCCGGTCTTCGGGTGGGTGGGGGACGGCGGGGGCGAGCGCGAGAGTGGGGTGCGGTTCGGGGAGGGTGTGGCGTTCCGGGTCGGTGGGGAGCGGCGGTGTCTCGGGGTGTGGCGGTCAGGACGGTGGACCGTCTGCCCGGGGCGGGATGCCGTGCCGGTGCGGGGGACGCGGGCGCAGTGCGCGGAGTGTGCCGCGATCGACCGGGCGCGGTCCGTGGCCGCGGACACCATCGCCGATGACCCGCGGCCGTACCACGTGTATTTGGCGTGGTTCGGGGACGGGCTCGTGAAGGTGGGGATCACGGGTGTGGCGAGAGGCGGCGCGCGGCTGCTGGAGCAGGGGGCCGTTGCCTTTACGTGGCTGGGGCGGGGGCCCTTGATGGCGGCGCGGCGGGCCGAGGAGCTGCTGCGGGTGGCGCTCGGGGTGCCGGACCGGATTCCGTACGAGAGGAAGCGGGCCGTGCGGGGCGGGCTGCCGGGGCTCGGTGAGCGGGGCGCCGAGTTGGTGCGGGCGCATGGCGTCGCGGCGGGGCTCGACGGGTGGCCCGAGTCGCTGGAGCGGCTGCCGTGCGAGGTGGTGGATCACGGGGAGGTTTTCGGACTGGCGGGGATCGACCGGGTTGATGGTGTGGTGAGCGGGCTCGGTGTGGGCGATGTCGTCGCGGGGCGGGTGGTCGCTGCTGCCGGGCCCGATCTGCATCTCGTCGAGGGGGACGAAGGGCGACGCCTTGTTGTTGATACGAGGGTGCTTGCCGGGTGGCCGTTGGAGCGGGTGCCGGAGGGGGCGAGTGGGGCGAGGCTCGCGGTGCGGGAGGTGCCGGGGGTGCAGGGTGGGCTCTTCTAGCGGGTTCCGGACGAGTACCGGCCGATCGGCCAATTCCCTTTCCCCGCGCCCGGGGACGGGGGATCGTATGGACATGAGTGATCACGTCGATGCGGCTGACGGGCCTGCGGTGCGGCCCTTGCCCGCCTTTGAAGCGCCCTACTACGTCGTGGTGTTCAGCTCCGTGCGGACCCCGGGAGACCGTGGCTACGGGGAGGCAGCGGACCGGATGGACGAGCTGGTCAAGGAGATACCGGGGTACCTGGGACACGAGTCCGCGCGCAATCCCGGTGGGCTCGGGATCACCGTCTCGTACTTCCGCGACTCCGCCGCCATCGAGCAGTGGCGGTCCTTCGGCGAGCACCGCGCCGTGCAGAAGCAGGGCCGCGCCGAGTGGTACGAGCGGTACACCGTGCACGTCGCCAAGGTCGAGCGCAGTCAGGAGTTCCGGCGTGACTGAGCCCGACACCGTGCCCGAGGCCCAGCGGGTCGGCGCGTTCCTCGACCGGTACCGGCTGCCCGGCCTCGTCGACGTGCACACCCACTTCATGCCCGAGCGTGTGCTGCGCAAGGTGTGGGCGTACTTCGACTCCGCCGGGCCGCTCGTCGGGACCGAGTGGCCGATCACGTACCGCGAGGAGGAGGATCAACGGCTGGCCAGGCTGCGGGAGTTCAAGGTCGAGGCCTTCACCTCGATGCTGTATCCGCACAAGGCGGGGATGGCGCCGTGGCTGAACGAGTGGGCAGCCGACTTCGCCGCCCGGACGCCCGACTGTCTGCACACCGCCACCTTCTTCCCCGAGCCGGGCGTCGAGGCGTATGTGCGCCAGGCCCTGGAGGCGGGGGCGCGGGTGTTCAAGGCGCATGTGCAGGTGGGGGCCTACGAGCCGAACGATCCGCTGCTCGACCCCGTGTGGGGGCTGCTCGCCGAGGCCGGGGTGCCGATCGTGACGCACTGCGGGTCCGGACCCGCGCCCGGCAAGCACACCGGGCCCGAGCCGATCGCGCGGCTGCTCGCACGGCATCCGCGGCTGCCGCTGGTGGTCGCGCACATGGGGATGCCCGAGTACACCGACTTCCTCGACCTCGCCGAGAGATACGGGGAGGTGCGGCTCGACACGACCATGGCGTTCACCGACTTCGTCGAGCGGCAGGCGCCGTTCCCGAGGGGCGAGCTGGCGCGGCTCTCCGATCTCGGGGGCCGGGTGCTGCTCGGCAGCGACTTTCCGAACATCCCGTATCCGTACGTGCATCAGCTGGAGGCCATCGAGCGGCTCGGGCTCGGGGACGACTGGGTGCGGGCGGTCTGCCGGGAGAACGCGGTCGCGCTGTTCGGACTGGGCTGAGCAGCCGCTCGGGCTCGGCCGACCCCCGCCTGCGCGAAGGCCTGTTTCCTGAGTGCCCCCTGTGGATTTCTCAGAGTTTTCACAGGTTCGGGAAAGGGGGCTCTCAGAGGCGCGTCGCATGGTTGCACCATGACCGCGACCTCGCCCCAGGGGCGTACCGAACTGCTGAGGCCGGACGGGAGTCCCGTCCGTGTGCTTGTCGTGGACGACGAGCAGTCCATCACCGAGCTGTTGTCCATGGCCCTGCGCTACGAGGGCTGGCAGATCCGCACCGCGAGCGACGGCGCGGGAGCCGTGCAGACCGCGCGTGAGTTCCGGCCCGACGCCGTCGTGCTCGACATGATGCTGCCGGACATGGACGGGCTGAGCGTGCTCGGGCGGATGCGCCGCGAGCTGCCCGAAGTGCCCGTGCTCTTCCTGACCGCCAAGGACGCCGTCGAGGACCGGATCGCCGGCCTGACGGCGGGCGGCGACGACTATGTGACCAAGCCGTTCAGCCTCGAAGAGGTCGTCGCGCGGCTTCGCGGGCTGATCCGGCGGACCGGCGCCGCCGACCGGCGCAGCGAGTCCGTGCTCGTCGTCGGCGACCTGATGCTCGACGAGGACAGCCACGAGGTGTCGCGGGGTGGGGACAACATCCACCTCACCGCCACCGAGTTCGAGCTGCTGCGCTTCCTCATGCGCAATCCGCGGCGCGTGCTCAGCAAGGCGCAGATCCTCGACCGCGTGTGGTCGTACGACTTCGGCGGGCAGGCGAACGTCGTCGAGCTCTACATCTCGTACCTCCGCAGGAAGATCGACGCCGGGCGCGAGCCGATGATCCACACGCGGCGCGGCGCCGGCTACCTGATCAAGCCGGCCATGGCCGCCACCGCGTCGTGAAGCGCAGGGGGCAGGCCCCACGCGCCCCGCGGCCCCAGAAGCTGCGCACCCGGCTCGTCGTCACGGCCGTCGCACTGATGGCCGTGGTGGCGTCCGTGATCGGGGTCGTGTCGACCGTCTCGCTGCACTCGTATCTGTACAGCCAGCTCGACGAGCAGGTGACGGGCATAGCGATGCGGGCGTCCGGCGGGCCGGGCGACCAGCCGCACCCCGGTGCCAGCGGCCCCGCCGCACAGATGGGCGATCTGGCCTTCGTCACCCTGGGCTCCCCCGCAGGCACCATCGGCGCCGAGGTCTCGGCGGACGGCCAGATCACGTCCGGCAAGATCAGCGTCGACGAACAGACCACCGACGGACGCACGCAGACCCGGGCCAAGGCCCTGTCCGACGACGCTCTCGAGGTCCTGAACTCCGTCTCCAAGGACGGCGACACCACGGTCGGCGTCGACGACAAGGATCTCGACGCGTACACGGTCGACCTGCCCGGCTACGGCTCCTACCGGATCGAGTACGTCACCGGTGCCAAGGGCGACTTCTACGTGGGCCGCCCCACCGCCGAGGTCGACTCCACCGTCAACAAGCTCATCGTCACCGAGCTCCTCGTCGCCGCCGCGGCCCTCGTCGCGGCGGGCGCGGCCGGGGCGATCATGGTCGGCGTGAATCTGCGGCCGCTGCGCCGCGTCGCCGCGACCGCGTCCCGTGTCTCCGAACTCCCGCTGCACAGCGGCGAGGTGATGCTCCACGAGCGCGTCCCCGAGTCCGAGGCCGACCCCAGGACCGAGGTCGGGCAGGTCGGCGCCGCGCTCAACCGCATGCTCGACCATGTGCACGGCGCCCTCGAATCGCGCCAGCAGAGCGAGATGCGGGTGCGCCAGTTCGTCGCGGACGCCAGCCATGAGCTGCGTACGCCACTGGCCTCCATCCGCGGCTACGCCGAGCTGACCAGGCGCGGCCGCGAGGAGACGGGCCCCGACACCCGGCACGCGCTCGGCCGCATCGAGTCCGAGGCGGACCGGATGACCGGGCTCGTCGAGGACCTGCTGCTGCTCGCCCGGCTCGACGCGGGCCGCCCGCTCTCGTACGAGCCGACCGACCTGTCCCCCCTGGTCGTCGACGCGCTCAGCGATGCCCGTGCCGCCGACCAGGACCACGCGTGGCGCCTCGAACTCCCCGACGAACCGGCCACCGTGCTCGCCGACTCCGCGCGCCTGCACCAGGTCCTCGTCAACCTGCTCGCCAACGCCCGTACGCACACACCGCCCGGCACCACCGTCACGGCCCGCGTGCACCGGCACGGCCCCTGGGTCTGCCTCGACATCCAGGACGACGGCCCCGGCATCCCCGCCGAGCTGCTGCCGCACGTCTTCGAACGGTTCGCGCGCGGCGACTCCTCGCGCTCCAGGAAGGCGGGCTCGACCGGCCTCGGCCTCGCCATCGTGCAGGCGGTCGCGGCCGCGCACGGTGGGTCTGTGACGGTCGAGAGCGTGACCGGCCGCACCGTCTTTACCGTGCATCTGCCGGCCTACGCGACCATGGCGCCACCCGTGCCGACGTCGCGGGGCTCTGCCCCGGACCCCGCGCCTCAAACGCCGGCGGGGCTTGATGTGGCCGCCCTGTACTCACAGGCAGGGCAAAGCTTCACCACACAGCCCTAACAGGGCAGTTGGCGAATGTCGGTGGCATGCGAACCGACTCTTCTCCGGGCATCGACCCCACCGTCTCCGCGAGGTTCGGGGCGCTGCCGGCGCGGGAGCACCTCCCGGTCGGCAGCGGCGATGTGCCGGTCCTGGACGTTGTCATCCCCGTCTACAACGAGGAGAAGGACCTCGGTGAGTGCGTGCGCAATCTGCACGCCCACCTGGTCCGCACCTTCCCCTACCGCTTCCGTATCACCGTCGCGGACAACGCCTCAACCGACAGCACGCCCCAGGTGGCGTACGACCTGACGAACGAGTTCCGCGAGGTCGAGCACTTCCGGCTCGAGCAGAAGGGGCGCGGGCGCGCCCTGAACGCCGTGTGGTCGGCATCCGACGCACCGGTCCTCGCGTACATGGACGTGGACCTGTCCACCGACCTGAACGCGCTGCTTCCGCTGGTGGCGCCCCTGATCTCCGGGCACTCCGACCTCGCGATCGGCTCGCGGCTCGCCCGCAGCTCGCGGGTGGTGCGCGGCTCGAAGCGCGAGTTCATCTCGCGTACGTACAACCTCATCCTGCGCGGCTCCCTTCAGGCCCGCTTCTCCGACGCCCAGTGCGGGTTCAAGGCGATCCGGCGCGATGTCGCGCAGGTGCTGCTCCCGCTGGTCGAGGACACCGGCTGGTTCTTCGACACGGAGATGCTGGTGCTCGCGGAGCGGGCCGGGCTGCGGATCCACGAGGTGCCGGTCGACTGGGTCGACGACCCGAACTCCACCGTCCACATCGTCAAGACGGCGACCGAGGACCTCAAGGGCGTCTGGCGCGTGGGCAAGGCGCTCGCGACCGGCTCGCTCTCCCTCGACCGGCTCGCGCGCCCCTTCGGCGACGACCCACGCGACCGTCAACTGACCGACGTACCCAAGGGCCTGGCCCGCCAGCTGCTCGGCTTCTGCGTCGTCGGCGCCATGTCGACGCTGCTCTTCCTCCTGCTCTACTCGGGCTTCCGTACGTTCTCGGGGGCGCAGGTCGCCAACGCGGTCGCCCTGTTCCTCTCGGCGCTCGTCAACACGGCCGTCAACCGGCGCCTCACCTTCGGGGTGCGCGGCCGGGACAACGCCGTACGCCACCAGGCCCAGGGCATCGTCGTCTTCGGCATCGGGTGGGCCCTGACCAGTGGCTCGCTCGCCGCCCTCAACGCGGCCTCCGGCAACCCGGCGCACTCCACCGAGCTGATCGTCCTGATCGCGGCCAACCTCGCGGCGACGATCCTGCGCTTCCTGCTCTTCAGGGCGTGGGTGTTCAACGACCGGGGCGAATCCGGCGACCGCAGCGGCGGGAGCGCCCGGGCCGACAGGAGCGCCCCCGAGCCCGCCCCCATTCCCGTCGAGCACGCCCCCGTTCCCGTAAGGAACTCCGAGGCTCCGCAGGCAAGGACCCAGCGATGACCACAGACATCCGACCCTCGTACGACGCGCCTCCCGCGGCGCCCGCCGAGTCCCCTCCGCGCGCCTCCCTCCTCACCCGCGTGTGGCGCGGCAGGGCCGAGGACCCGCGCTGGGCCCGCCCGGCCTTCCTCGGCATGCTGCTGGTGATCGCGGCCGCGTACTTCTGGAACCTCTCCGCCTCCGGATACGCCAACTCCTTCTACTCGGCGGCCGCCCAGGCGGGCAGCGAGAGCTGGAAGGCGTTCTTCTTCGGCTCGTCCGACGCGGCGAACGCCATCACCGTCGACAAGCCGCCGGCCGCGCTGTGGCCGATGGGCCTGTCGGTGCGGATCTTCGGTCTCAACTCCTGGGCGATCCTCGCCCCGCAGGTCCTGATGGCCCTGGCCACGGCGGGCGTGCTGTACGGGGCGGTACGCCGCCGGTTCAGCGCCGCCGCGGGTCTGATCGCCATGGTGGTGCTCGCGACGACCCCGGTCGCCGCGCTGATGTTCCGCTTCAACAACCCGGACGCGCTGCTCGCGCTCCTGATGACCGTCACGGTCTACTGCGTCGTGCGCGCCATGGAGCACGGCCGGACCAAGTGGCTGATCTGGGCGGGCGTCGCCGTCGGCCTCGCCTTCCTCACCAAGACGCTTCAGGCCTTCCTGATCCTGCCGCCGCTCGCGGTCCTCTACGCGGTGTTCGCGCCGGTGCGGGTGCGCAAGCGGTTCGGTCAACTGGCCCTGTCCGCCGTCGCGATGATCGTCGCGGGCGGCTGGTGGGTGGCCGTCGTGGAACTGTGGCCCGCGTCCTCGCGCCCGTACATCGGCGGCTCCCAGAACAACTCGTTCCTTGAACTGACCTTCGGCTACAACGGACTCGGCCGCATCAACGGCGAGGAGGCCGGCTCGGTCGGCGGCGGCGGGGGAGCCGGCGGCACCGGGCAGTGGGGCGAGACCGGCCTCACCCGGATGTTCAACTCCGAGATCGGCAGCCAGATCTCCTGGCTGATCCCGGCGGCGCTGATCCTCTTCGTCGCGGGCGTCGTCCTGACCTGGAAGGCCAAGCGCACGGACACGGCGCGCGCCGCGTTCCTCGCGTGGGGCGGCTCGCTGCTGATGACCGGTCTGGTCTTCAGCTTCATGGCGGGCATCTTCCACCAGTACTACACGGTGGCCCTGGCCCCGTACCTCGCGGCCGTCATCGGCATGGGTGCCACCGTGCTGTGGGAGGAGCGGGCGCGGCTCGCGTGGTCGGTGACGTTGGGCGTGACCGTGGCCGCCACGGCGGTGTGGGGGTACGTGCTGCTCGGCCGGACCTCGGACTACCTGCCGTGGCTGCGGTGGGCCGTGCTCATCGGCGGACTCGTGGCGGGCCTCGGCCTCGCGTTCGTGGGCCGGTTCAACCGTCGACTGGCGCTCGGCGCGGCCGGGTTGGGCCTCGTGGCCTCGCTGGCGGCGCCGACCGCGTACACCGTCTCGACGCTGAACACCGGGCACACCGGGTC
Source organism: Streptomyces nidicola (assembly GCF_050106155.1). Classification (NCBI taxonomy): domain Bacteria; kingdom Bacillati; phylum Actinomycetota; class Actinomycetes; order Kitasatosporales; family Streptomycetaceae; genus Streptomyces; species Streptomyces nidicola. Next base: position 4,662,453 of record NZ_JBNBPI010000001.1, on the reverse strand, counting down.
GATCGTGACGGCGGGTCCCTCGGGGGCCAGCATGATGGGCGGCCCCGGTGGCGGCGGCAAGGGCGGGGGCCCCGGCGGTGGCAAGGGCGGCTTCCCGGGCGGCGGCATGCCGGGCCAGAACGGCAAGACCGGCGGCCAGAACGGCCGGACGGGCCAGCCCCCGACGGGCGGCGGCATGCCCGGCGGTGCCATGCGCGGCGGCAAGGCCGGCGGCGGAGGCGGCGGCATGGGCGGCCTCCTCAACGGCGCCCAGGTCAGCACCAAGGCCGAGAAGCTGCTCCAGAAGAACGCCGGTGACTACACCTGGGCCGCGGCCACGATCGGCTCGCAGAACCAGTCGAGCTACCAGCTGGCCACCGGCGACCCGGTGATGGCGATCGGCGGCTTCAACGGCACCGACCCCTCCCCGACGCTCGCCCAGTTCAAGCAGTATGTCGAGGACGGCAAGATCCACTACTTCATCGGCAGCGGTTCGGGCGGCGGCATGGGTGGCGCCGGCTCCGGCTCGGCTTCGAAGATCACGAAGTGGGTCGAGGCCAACTTCAAGAAGGTGACGGTCGGCAGCAGCACGTTCTACGACCTCACACAGGCCAAGTAGAAAGTCGCTTGTACGGCGTACAACACTTCCTCTACGGTGTACGGGACGCATCGGTCCCGTACACCGTAGAGGAGTACCCATGGCGCCCACGGCCGACCAGGCCATCGAGGCACCCCAGGCAGCATCCGGCGGCCACCCGCAGCGCTGGATCATCCTCGGTGTCATCTGCCTGGCCCAGCTCACCGTGCTGCTCGACAACACCGTCCTGAACGTAGCGATCCCCTCCCTCACCCGCGAGCTGGACGCCTCGACGTCCGACATCCAGTGGATGATCAGCGCCTACTCGCTCGTCCAGTCCGGCCTGCTGCTCACCGCGGGCAGCGCCTCCGACCGCTACGGCCGCAAGAAGATGCTCGCGTCGGGCCTCGCGATCTTCGGCCTCGGCTCGCTGACCGCCGCGTTCGCGGGCTCGACCGGGCAGTTGATCGCCGCCCGCGCCGGCATGGGCGTCGGCGGCGCGCTCATGATGACCTCGACGCTCGCGGTGGTCGTGCAGATCTTCAGCGAGGCCGAGCGCGTCAAGGCGATCGCCCTGTGGTCCACGGTCAGCACGCTCGGCTTCGCGGTCGGCCCGCTGGTCGGCGGCGTGCTGCTCGACCACTTCTGGTGGGGCTCGATCTTCCTCGTCAACATCCCCGTCGCGCTCATCGGCCTCGTCGCCGTGCTCGCCCTGGTCCCCGAGTCGAAGAACCCTCAGGGCGACCGTCCCGACCTGCTCGGCGCGCTGCTCTCCACGATCGGCATGACCGGCATCGTCTACGCGATCATCTCGGGCCCCGACGACGGCTGGACGTCCACGACGACGCTCACATCGGCCGCGATCGGCGTCCTCGTCATGGCCGCCTTCGTGACGTGGGAGCTGCGCATCCCGTACCCGATGCTCGACATGCACTTCTTCCGCAACCAGAAGTTCACGGGCGCGGTGGCGGGCGCGATCCTCGTCGCCTTCGGCATGGGCGGCTCGCTGTTCCTGCTCACCCAGCACCTCCAATTCCTGCTCGGATACGGTCCGTTGGAGGCGGGCCTGCGCACCGCGCCGATGGCCCTCACCGTCGTCGCGCTCAACCTCACCGGCGTCGGCGCCCGGCTGCTGCCCAAGATGGGCACGCCGCTGACCATCGCGTCCGGCATGACGTGCATGGCGGCGGGGCTCGCCGCGATCGCGCTGCTCGGCGGGGATGCGTACGGCGGCATGCTGCTCGGCCTGATCGTCATGGGCGCGGGCATCGCCCTCGCCATGCCGGCCATGGCCAACGCCATCATGAGCGCCATCCCGCCGGAGAAGGCGGGCGTGGGCGCCGGGGTCAACGGCACCCTGGCGGAGTTCGGCAACGGTCTGGGCGTCGCCGTCCTCGGCGCGGTCCTGAACGCCCGCTTCGCCGCGCTCGTGTCGGTCTCCGCGGCCTCGTTCCCTGCGGCGCTCGCGGCGGCGGACTCGGCCGGGGAGAAGGCCCGTATCGGCGAAGCCTTCTCCTCCGGTCTCGAGACCAGTCAACTGGTGGGCGCGGTCGCCGTCCTCGCGGGCGGACTGCTCGCGGCGGTGTTGCTGCGCAGGGCCGAACGGACAGAATCCGCGGCGGTGACTTCCGCTTAGCATCGGAGCGGGCGGGGAGCGGTCCTGTGCGCAGGCCCGACCCGCCCGCGTACGAGGAACCCCTGGGAAGGAACGCCATGGCGAAGGCAGCGCGGATGAGCGTCTGGCTCGAGGACACGGATGGCGCCGCGGAGCCCAAGGTCAGAGCGGCACGCGGCCGTCGCGCCGAGCAGCCCAGCGGACTCGACCGGGAGCGGATCACCGAGGCGACGGTGCGGCTGCTCGACGCGGAGGGGCTCGCGAAGTTCTCCATGCGGCGCCTCGCGGGCGAGCTCGGCGTCACCGCGATGTCCGTCTACTGGTACGTCGACACCAAGGACGACCTCCTCGAACTCGCCCTGGACCAGGTCTACGGGGCGCTGGAGATCCCGGACACGGACGCCGCCGACGGCACGGACTGGCAGACGCAGCTGCGTGAACTGGCCGCCATGTACCGCGAGTTGCTCGTCCGTCACCCGTGGATCTCGCCGCTGGTCGGCAACTACCTCAACGTCGGCCCGAACTCGCTGCTGTTCTCGCGCGCGGTGCAGCAGGTCATCGCCCGCACCGGCCTCTCGCTGCCCCGCCAGCGCGGCGCCGTCCAGTCCGTCTTCCAGTTCGTGTACGGCTACGGCACCGTCGAGGGCCACTTCCGCCAGCGCTGCGCCGAGGTGGGCCTCACGCAGGACGAGTACTTCCACAAGGCGATGTCGGCGTTCTCCGTGCCGGAGGAGATGGCGGAGGACTTCTCGCACGCGGAGCGGATGATGGAGGCGGTGGAGGAGGGGGGCGACGTGGACGCGATGCGCGACGCGGACTTCCAGGTGGCGCTGGATCTCCAGATCGCGGGCATCGAGACGCTGGTGGCCCGATCAATCGCCGGCGGGGCCTGATCTATCAAGCCCCGCCGGCGATTGAGGCGCGGGGCCCGGGGCAGAGCCCCGCGACCGCAACGCCGGTGCCGCCTAAGCGAGCCTCGCCGGGAACCCACCCGTGGCCACGGGACCCCACTTCTCCGGGGTGACCCGGATGATCGACTTGCCCTGCTTCACCATCGCCTCGCGATACTCGTCCCAGTCCGGATGCTCACCCGAGATGCACCGGAAGTACTCGACGAGCGCCTCGACGGAGTCCGGCGCGTCGATGACCTCCGCCGACCCGTCGATCTGCACCCACGGCCCGTTCCACTCGTCGCTGAGCACGACGAGGCTGACCCGCGGATCCCGCTTCGCGTTCCGCGTCTTGGCCCGCTCCGGGTAGGTGGAAACAACAATCCGCCCGTCGCCGTCGACCCCGCAGGTCAGAGGTGAGGCCTGCGGGGAGCCGTCGGCGCGGGCGGTGATGAGGAGGGCGCGGTGCCGGGGTCGTACGAAGTCGAGCAACTCGTCCAGTGAGACACGGGTGTTGGTCGCGATGTTCGGAGCCATGCTTCGCAGCCTAACCCCGGCCACCGACAGCCGCAGGTGTCACATCTGCGGCAGCGCGTCGCCCTGTACGGCCTGGATGTCGAGCTCGACCTTCAGCGTCGCGCCGATCGCGGCGATGCCGGCCTGCACGACCTGGTTGTAGTTCATCGCGAAGTCCTCGCGCTTCAGCTCGGCCGTCGCCTTGAACGCGGCGCGGGTGCCGCCCCACGGGTCGGCGCCGGTGCCGAGGTAGCTGAGGTCGAGGTCGACCTCGCGCGCCACGCCGTGCAGGCTCAGCTGGCCGTGCACGGTCCAGCGGTCGGTGCCCGCGGGCTCGATGCCGGTCGACCGGTAGGTGATCTCCGGGTACGTCTCGACGTCCAGGAAGTCCGGGGACTTCAGGTGGCCGTCGCGCATGCCGTTGCCGGTGTCGATGGACGCCGACTTGATGACGGCCTCGACGCGCGACTTCTCGACGTCCTGCGCTATGTCGATGCGCGCCGTGAAATCGGTGAACCGCCCGTGCACGGACGTGATCCCGAGGTGCTGCGCCGTCGCGGCGACCGAGGAGTGCGCCGGGTCGACCATCCAGGGCCCGGGCGGCGGCAGCTCGGCCCCGCCCTGCCGGTGCAGCACGATGCTGCCCACGTCGGCCCGGCCGCTCGCCGTCACCATCGCGGTGGAGGCGGCGGGGGCGTAGCCGACGGCGGTCACGATCACCGTGTAGGGACCGGGCGACAGCGCGGCCGGGTCGTGCACGGCGCCCTCGTCATCGGCCTCGGCCCGCAGCACCTGCGATCCGGTCATGTCGGTCACCGTGACGACGGCGTGCGGCAGGGCCCACCCGTCCCGCGTGCGGATCCGCGCGCTCAGTCCCATGCTTTTGCTCTCCTAGCTCAAGTTCTTACGTACGCAGGGGGGTGGTCGTGCTCCCCCTGCGTGGACGGGCCCCGGTCGGCGTGCGTCACGGCCGTCCCCTGCCGTTGGCGACGCCACCGGGTCCGGGGCCCATTCTCACAACCGGGCCTGTGTGGTCCGCGTCCGCTCAAAGCGCGAACCACACCTTCAGGTGGCCCGGGGTCAATCACCCGCCGGGTCGGGCGAGTTCGATCACCCGCCGGTTCGGGCGGGTTCGATCACTCGCCGGGGTGCGCGAGCTCGATGTCGTGGCCGTCGATGCCACTGCCGTTCACGCTGAGGCCCGTGGCCACCGGCGGGTAGCCGGTCGCGATCACGGTGTACTCGCCGCCGTCCAGGTCGGTGAAGGCGTACGCGCCGTCCTCACCGGTGGTGGCGGTGGCGACCACGTTGCCCGCGGCGTCCACCAGCGTGACCCGCGCGTCGTTCAGCGCGCGGCCCGCGGCCCGGATGGTGCCCTGGACCTGGGAGCCGGAGTGCAGGTCGATCTCGATGCGGGTGACACCCGTGCCGTTGACCTCGACCGGCAGCGCGGTCGGGCGGTGGCCCGGCGCGTTCACGGCCACGGTGACCGGGCCCGGAACCAGCTCGGCGAAGGTGAACTCGCCGCCCTGGCCGGACTGACCGGTGGCGAGCACATCGCCGCGGACGTCGGTGACGATGACCATCGCCCCGGCGACCGGCGCCTTGCTCTCGCTGGCCCGCACCACACCGGTGAGGCCGCTGGTGCCGCTGAGCAGGATGTCGTACGTGACCGACTCCTCGCCCACCAGCACGGTGGAGGCCTGCGGCTGGTAGCCGTCGGCCGAGGCGATCAGGACGTAGGAGCCGGCGCCGGGGGCGTCGACGCTGTACGAGCCGTCGCCCTGGGCCACGGCGCGGCCCAGCTGCCGGCCGCCGAGGGAGATCAGCGTGACCGCGGCGCGGGGCACCGGGGCGGACTCGGCGCCGCGGACGAAACCGCGGACCGGGGTGCCGCCGCCGACGGGCGCGTCACCGGCGGTGGCGGCGACGGCCGCAAGCCGCTGGGTCTGGGTGTCGGCCGCGGGCTGACCCGCACCGACGAGGCTCGGGACCTGCTCCGGCGCGGGGGCGGGGGCAGCGGCCTGGGCCGGGGCGGCGGCGGGCGTCGAGTCGCCGTTCGCGGCCTGTTCGAGGGCTCCGGTCGTACGCAGGGGAACCTCCTTGATGAAGATCGTGAAGATGAATGCCAGGAACGCGACCGGCGCGGCGTACAGGAAGATGTCGGCGATGCCGCTTCCGTACGCGGCCTCCAGCCAGTTGCGGATCGGGCCGGGCAGCACGGACATGTCCGGCAGCGAACCGCCGGCCATCGCCTTGCCTGCCGCCTGCTGCTGCTCCGGGCTGAGCGAACCGATGGTGTCGGTGGCGTGGTGGCTGATGCGGGTGGTCATCACGGAGCCGAGCGCCGAGACGCCGATCGTGCCGCCGAGGGACCGGAAGAAGGTAACCATCGAGGAGGCGGAACCGAGGTCCTGGGGGGCGACCTGGTTCTGCGTGCTCAGCACGAGGTTCTGCATCATCATGCCGACGCCGAGACCGAGCAGCGCCATCCAGATGGCGACGCGCCAGTACGGGGTGTCGTACTCGATCGTGCCGAGGAGTCCGAGACCCGCGGTCAGGAACAGACCGCCGGCGACGAGCCAGGCCTTCCACTTGCCGGTCCGGGTGATGATCTGGCCGGAGACGGTGGAGGAGATGAAGAGTCCACCGATCATCGGGATCGTCATGACACCCGACATCGTGGGCGTCTTGCCGCGCGCCAGCTGGAAGTACTGCGAGAAGTACACGGTGCCCGCGAACATCGCGACACCGACGAACAGCGAGGCGACCGAGGCCAGCGTGATGGTGCGGTTCTTGAAGAGGCGCAGCGGGATGATCGGCTCGCTCGCCTTGGACTCGACGAGCACGAAGATCAGCGCCAGCACGATCGCGCCGCCGACCATCGTGTACGTCTGCCACGACAGCCAGTCGTACTTGTCGTCGGCGAAGGTGACCCAGACGAGGAGCAGGCAGACCGCGGCGGTGATGAAGAAGGCGCCGGCCCAGTCGACCTTCACCTTCCGCTTCAGCACCGGCAGGTGCAGCGTCTTCTGGAGCACGATCAGGGCGATCAGCGCGAAGGGCACACCGACGAAGAGGCAGTAGCGCCAGCCGAGCCAGTCGGTGTCGGTGATGACGCCGCCGAGCAGCGGACCGCCGACGGTCGCGACGGCGAACGTGGCGCCGAGGTAGCCGGAGTAACGACCACGCTCACGCGGCGAGATCATCGCCGCCATGATGATCTGTGCCAGGGCGGAGAGACCACCGGCGCCGATGCCCTGGATGGCACGGGCGGTGATCAGCATCCCCGGGTTCTGCGCGAGGCCGGCGACGACCGAACCCACCACGTAGACGACCAGGGCTATCTGGACCAGGGCCTTCTTGCTGAACAGGTCCGCCATCTTGCCCCACAGGGGCGTGGTGGCGGTCATGGCGAGCAGCGAGGCCGTGACGACCCAGGTGTAAGCGGACTGGCCACCGCCCAGATCGCCGATGATCTTCGGCAGGGCGTTGGTGACGATCGTCGACGAGACGATGGCGGCGAACATGCCGAGCAGCAGCCCGGACAGCGCCTCCATGACCTGCCGGTGCGACATGGGGGCACCCGCTTCGGGGGCGGCCCCTGAATGCTTGGGATGGCTGCCCCGCACACCGGACGGTGTGGTTGTTGCCATGGGATTCCTTTTCTTACGTGTTACGCGGGTGTACGGGTGGTGGTCTGAGCGGTCGACTCGGCGATCGGCTCAGTGGCGGCCTGCGGAACCGTCGTTCGGGACCCCGTGGTTCGGCAGTCGCCGAAGCTGTCGCGCAGTCGCGTCATCAGGGCGATCAACTGATCGACCTCGTCGTCGGACCAGTCGCTCAGCCGGTCGGCGAGCAGTTGGGTGCTCCGTTCATTGAGCACGTCCATCTGCTTCGAGCCTTTTTCGGTGAGGCTGAGAATGCGCGAACGTTTGTCAGCGGGGTCGGGATGGCGCTCGATCCAACCGCGGTCCGCGACGTGTGCCACGTGCCGGCTGGCCACGGACACGTCCACGGCGAGCAGCTCGGCCATGCGGCTCATCCGCATGTCGCCGTAGCGCTTGAGCAGCGTGAGAACCGCGGCCGAACCGGTCGGGCAGTCGTGCGGAAGGATCCGCGCCATGTCCCTCTTGACGGCTCCGAAGGCGCTCATCTGTCGCGCCAGCTCGTCGTAGTGACGTTGTGCGGCCACGGCACCTCCTGACCAAAAGATCTTTATTTGTTGCTTAGGGCAACCATAGAAGCAGTTGGTTGCCACAGGCAAACGAAAGAGGGGGCTCGCGGATAAAATCGCGGCAAAGATCAAGTGCAAATCAGTAAAGTCGCAGATCAGATGGTGTGTGTGCGGACTGTGGCGCCCTTCGCGGCAATTCGCTAGGGTCCTGCCCCATGGCTAACAACCCCCAAGGCCCCGGCCCCCAGGGCAATCCCGACCCCGCGGGCAACACCCAGATGTTCCGCGCCTTCGTCGACGAACAGCCTCCCGCCGGCCGGCAGGCGGCCGCCACGAAGTCCGGCCCCGGCGCCGGCCTGATCATCGGCATCGTGCTGGCGGTCATCGTGGTGGCGGGCGTGGCCTGGCTGGCGCTCAGCTGAGGCTGTATCCGCTGGAGGTCACTCCGGGTCGGCGTCCGCTGGAGCTCACTTCCAGTCGACGTCGACGTCCTTCGTCTCCAGGCGCATCCCGAGCGGGACGCGCCATTCGTCGACGCACACGGTCCACGTCTTCCGCTTCTTCTCCCCGGCCCCGATGGGCACGGGGAGCTTCTTCTTGACGTCGACGGTCGCCCAGTCGATGCCCAGCGCGCCGATGACGTGCGTCTCGAAGGTCGCGGTGCCCGAACGCACCGCGCTGCCACCGGAGTTGTGCAGCGTCAGCGTCACGTCCTGACACCAGCGCTTGTCCGCCTTCTTGAGCTCGGGGTCGCCCGCGACCTTGAGCTCGGCGGGGCCCGAAGGGGCCGAGGAGGAGGGGGCCGTGTCGCTGTCGGGGGCGGTGTTCCCGGAGGGCTTGTCGGCGGCGGCCGGTGCGCCGCTCTCGCCTGGGGTTTCACCGGTCGGCGGGGCGCCCCCCGCGTCGGGGACGTCGGCCTCGGCTTCCTGCCCGCCGGCCTTGTCTCCGCCGGTGCTGCCTCCACCGGCACCGTCTCCACCGGTTTTGCCCGCCGCGTCCTTCTCCGACGGGTCCGGGGCTCCCGGGGTCTTCGCCGCCGGTGAGTCCAGCGGTACGAGTTCCACCTTGCCGGTGGGGGCGACCCGGTCGCCCGGGCTCGTGGGCGCCGCTCCAGCCGCACCCACGGCCACGTATCCATCGCGCCCGTCGCCACCGTCGAGTGCGACGACGGCGCCCGCGCTCACGCACACCACGGCGACCGAAGCGGCCCCCACGGCGGCCTTCCTGTGACCGAGCAACCAAGTCCGCAGCATCGCGCCAGTGTGTCTGACGCTCCGTCAATTCGGAAGCCCCCCTGGCTCTTGGAGAACAGGGGGCACTTCACTCCCGGTCGAACGGCGACCGGATCAGTCGGCGATGAGCCCCTCGCGCAGCTGCGACAGCGTCCGCGTGAGCAGCCGGGACACGTGCATCTGCGAGATGCCGACCTCCTCGCCGATCTGCGACTGCGTCATGTTCGCGAAGAACCGCAGCATGATGATCTGGCGCTCGCGCGGCGGCAGCTTGGCGAGCAGGGGCTTGAGCGACTCGCGGTACTCGACGCCCTCCAGGGCCGTGTCCTCGTAGCCGAGCCGGTCCGCGAGGGAGCCCTCGCCGCCGTCGTCCTCGGGCGCGGGCGAGTCGAGGGAGGACGCGGTGTACGCGTTGCCGACGGCGAGACCGTCGACCACGTCCTCCTCGGAGACGCCGAGCACCACGGCGAGCTCCGGGACGGTCGGCGAGCGGTCCAGCTTCTGTGCGAGCTCGTCGCTGGCCTTGGTCAGCGCGAGCCGCAGCTCCTGGAGGCGGCGCGGCACGCGCACCGACCACGAGGTGTCGCGGAAGAAGCGCTTGATCTCACCGACGACCGTGGGCATCGCGAACGTCGGGAACTCCACGCCCCGTTCGCAGTCGAAACGGTCGATCGCCTTGATCAGACCGATCGTGCCGACCTGGACGATGTCCTCCATCGGCTCGTTGCGACTGCGGAACCGGGCGGCCGCGTAGCGCACCAGCGGCAGGTTCAGCTCGATCAGGGTGTCGCGGACGTACGCCCGCTCCGGGCTGTGCTCGTCGAGCGTGGCAAGACGCAGGAACAGGGAACGGGACAGGGTACGGGTGTCGATGGACCCGCTCGTCGGAGGCGTCACGGACACCTCGGGGCTCTCGGCGGCCTGGGCCGGAACCGAAGCGGGAACAGGAGCGTCGATCAGCGCGGCAGGCGTCTGCTCGCTCATGTCATCGGTCGCGGCGGGCGCGCCGGGCGTGAGCGTGAGCACCTTCGAGCTGCCCTGGTCTGCGGACATGCCACCCCCTTGAGGTCGCGGACGGTCGCGGCGGACGCTCCCGTCAGGTAAGAGCGCAGCCTCCACCTGAATACCGGACGAGGGGCTGCGCCAAACGCCGTTCCAGCAGAATGTCACATGTCGGCAACACGCTGTAGTGACATGTCGACATGTATGGGATGGAACGGTGCAGGAAGCGAGGGGTGTGGCGGGAGTTGGCGCGGATCCCGGCGGGAAAAGCGCCGCGCGCCTTGTCTACCCGTTCGAGCTAGGCATCGATCCTGTTTGCGGACCGAAGTCGAGCGAAGCTGCGGGCGAGGAGTCTTGACACGTGCATCTGTGAGACACCCAGTTCCGCGCTGATCTGAGATTGCGTCAGATTGCTGTAGTAGCGAAGCAAAAGGATCCGCTGCTCCCGCTCGGGCAGCTGTACGAGGAGGTGCCGTACGAGATCGCGGTGCTCGACGCCGTCCAGCTCCGGGTCCTCGTAGCCGAGCCGGTCGAGCAGGCCCGGCATCCCGTCGCCCTCCTGCGCCGCCTCCAGGGAGGTCGCGTGGTACGAGCGTCCCGCCTCGATGCAGGCGAGCACCTCGTCCTCGCCGATCCGCAGCCGCTCGGCGATCTCGGCGGTGGTCGGGGAGCGCCCGAAGGCCGTCGTCAGGTCCTCGGTGGCGCTGTTGACCTGTACCCACAGCTCGTGGAGGCGGCGCGGCACGTGCACGGTGCGGACGTTGTCCCGGAAGTACCGCTTGATCTCGCCGACGACCGTGGGCATCGCGAAGGTCGGGAACTGGACGCCGCGGTCCGGGTCGAAGCGGTCGATGGCGTTGATCAGGCCGATGGTGCCGACCTGGACGACGTCCTCCATCGGCTCGTTGCGGCTGCGGAAGCGGGCCGCGGCGTAGCGCACGAGCGGCAGGTTCGCCTCGATCAGGGCGCCGCGCACCCGGGAGTGCTCGGGGCTGCCCGGCGGGAGTTCCTTGATCTGGGCGAAGAGGACCTGGGTCAGCGCGCGGGCGTCGGCGCCGCGGCTCTTCGCGGGCGCCGGTGGCACCTCGGGTGGTGCCTCGGGCGGTGCTTCTTGAGGCGCAGTACTGGCCGGCACGGTCAACTCCACCTCTGTTCCCGTCAACTCATCGGTCAAAAGCGGTCATAGCATCACAAGACATGTGCACTGTGTGCAAGCACCGCATAACTCCGTGTTGAAGGCCGAGTTGGGCCGCGGAGAGGGGTTCAGGACGCGCGAAAGCCCCTCACCGTTCCGGTGAGAGGCTTCTCGAACGTGTGACGGTCCGGAGGGTGGGCTCAGAACTCGTAGTCCGCGATCACCCACGTGGCGAACTCGCGCCACATCGCGACGCCCTCCTGGTGTGCGGGGTGCTCGATGTACCGCTTCAGGGCGTCGGTGTCCTCGACGGCCGAGTTGATCGCGAAGTCGTAGGCGATGGGCCGGTCGGTGATGTTCCAGTCGCACTCCCAGAACGTCAGCTCGGGGATCTTCCCGCCCAGCGCGCGGAAGGCCTCGACGCCCTCGACCACGCGCGGTTCGTCACGGCTCACGCCGTCGTTGAGCTTGAAAAGGACCAGATGGCGGATCACGGATGCTCCCTGGGGCTACTTCCCGCCGTTGACGACCCATGTCATGAAGTCGCCTATGGACTGGGCGGCGGACGATACGCCTTCGAACCCTATCTGGACGTAATCGGCGGCCTTGGCGGGGTCGGTGATGATCACGTAGAGCACGAAGACCACTCCGACGAAGAGTCCGATTTTCTTCGACTGCACCACGTTGCCTCCCCGTACCCGTGTCCTGGCCCCGTCCGACCCCTGTCGAACGGCGGCGAGTCTAACGCGGACGATCACCGACACGACCTTTAAGGACCAACGGCCTCCGGTTATGGGTCCTTTGCCGACATCCCGCATCGCCACAAAGGGGCAGTATTGGTGACGAGCCCGGAGGGTCTGGCAGGAATCCGATGGGCAGGGACGCGACCCCGACTGCGGGGTCCGCGCCGTGCTTCCCCCCTGAAGCGGCGCGGACTACGGGAGTCCGTCCTCATCGGGGGGAGTGGTTTGTCCCCCCGATGCCACTCCCCCCGACCCGAACGGGACGCAAGAGCCCCGGCGCACCTGGACAGGCGCCGGGGCTTTTCGTGTACGTGCTCGCGGGCGGTGTGCCGAGCGCGGCCGGGAAAAGCGAAGGGGCGGATCCTGGTGGATCCGCCCCTTCGGCCGGCGGTAGCGGAGGGATTTGAACCCTCGGAGAGTTTCCCCTCACTCGCTTTCGAGGCGAGCTCCTTCGGCCGCTCGGACACGCTACCGAGAGGAACTCTAGCCCATGGTGGGCCGTGGTCCGAAATCCGTATCTCTGAAGAAACGGGTGAGCTGTGTCGCACACTCCTCGGCGAGTACGCCGGAGATCACTTCGGGCCTGTGGTTGAGCCGCCGGTCGCGGATCACGTCCCACAGCGAACCGGCCGCCCCCGCCTTCTCGTCCCGGGCTCCGTAGACGACACGGTCGACGCGGGACTGCACGAGCGCGCCCGCGCACATGGTGCACGGCTCCAGGGTGACGACGAGCGTGCACCCCGTGAGCCGCCACTCTCCTACCTCTTGCGCCGCCCTGCGCAGCGCCAGCACCTCGGCGTGCGCGGTCGGGTCCCCGGTCAGCTCACGCTCGTTGTGCGCCCGCGCGAGCACGGTGGTCCCGTCCGGCGCCAGCACGACGGCGCCGACGGGCACGTCACCGCCCGCCGCGGCGAGCCCGGCCTCGGCCAGGGCCTGCCGCATCGGCGGCTTCCAGGGGTCTCGTACGGGATCGGGATCGGGGCCGGAAACGGTGTCGGAGGGTGTCACGGCGAGGAATCTATCCCCGCGGCGGTCAGCGCACCGTCTCGAGGACCTCCGATGCCCCCAGGGCGTCGGCGATCTCGCTCAGCGCGTCCGCCCCGTCGAGGGTGAGCAGATCCTTCTCGGTGACGCCCAGGTCGACCAGGACCCCGCTGTCGCCGAGCGGGCCAGGCGGCACCACCTCGGCTCCGGCGTCCTCGTCGTCGGACGCGCTCGCGCCGTCCGGTTCGCCGTCCTCCGTACCGTCCAGGTCCAGGGCGTCCAGATCGTCGACGGCGTCCGAACCGTCCGGAGCCTTGCCGAGCAGTTCGTCGGTGAGCAGGATCTCCCCGTAGCTGCTGCGGGCGGCCGCGGCAGCGTCGGAGACATAGATGCGAGGGTCCTCCTCGCCGTCGATGCGGACGACGCCGAACCAGGCGTCCTCTTGTTCGATGAAGACGAGGATCGTGTCGTCCTCCGCGCCGGCCTCGGCCGCCGCCTCGCGGGCCAGGTCGGACAGGTCCGACAGGGTCTCCACGTCGTCGAGCTCTGTGTCGCTCGCTTCCCACCCGTCTTCGGTGCGCGCGAGCAGTGCGGCGAAGTACACCGTGACTCTCCCACTGGTCTTAAGGGTGCCGGTCGGGAATCCCCCCGGCGGGGCCTGGGAGGCGGGGAGTGCAGTTCAAGCCCCGCCCACTCGGAATCGTGGCAGAAAGTCCGGCTCCAGGAGAGGTCTTCCGCGCGCTGTGTTCGTGGCGCGTCCGTCTCGCGGGCCCGCGAGACGGGGATCCGGGGCGGATCGGCGGGGCCCGTCACCAGCGAAACGTGCGCATACGCATCTGCTGTCGCATCCGTGCCGCCCGGGCGCGGCGTGGCTGGACCCTGGCGCGCAGCTCCCGCGCCTCGGTCAGTTCCCGCAGGAACAGGGCCCGCCTGCGCCTGCGCTCGGCGTCCGTCTCGGTCTCCGCCTCCGGATCGGGCCCGGTCCCGGCCCCGCCCCCGCTCCCGGTCCGGCCCGACCCCCGCTCGGGCCGCTCCCGACGCTTCTCGTCCGCCATCGGCCACACCACCCCAGTCCGCCCAGTCGGCGCCAGTCGGAGCCAGTCGGCGAGTCCCTTCCACCTTCCCTCCGTACCGGCCGTTGATGCCACCGCGCGGGGGAGCCGCGGCCCTGTGGCCCGGTTACTGTTGAGGACATGCGGATCCACGTCGTCGACCACCCTTTGGTGGCGCACAAGCTCACCACGCTGCGCGACCAGCGCACCGACTCCCCGACCTTCCGGCGCCTGGCCGACGAGCTGGTCACCCTGCTCGCCTATGAGGCGACCCGGGACGTGCGCACCGAGCAGGTCGACATCGACACCCCCGTCTCGCGGACGACCGGCGTCAAGCTGTCGCACCCGCGCCCGCTGGTGGTGCCGATCCTGCGCGCGGGCCTCGGCATGCTCGACGGCATGGTGCGCCTCCTGCCGACCGCCGAGGTCGGCTTCCTCGGCATGGTGCGCAACGAGGAGACGCTGCAGCCCGCGACGTACGCGACGCGGATGCCGGACGACCTCTCCGGGCGCCAGGTGTACGTCCTGGACCCGATGCTGGCCACGGGCGGCACGCTCGTCGCGGCGATCCAGGAACTGATCAAGCGCGGCGCCGACGACGTCACGGCCGTGGTGCTGCTCGCCGCCCCCGAGGGCGTCGAGATCATGGAGCGCGAGCTGGCCGGCACGCCGGTCACCGTCGTGACGGCCTCCGTCGACGAGCGGCTCAACGAGCACGGGTACATCGTTCCGGGCCTCGGCGACGCCGGGGACCGCATGTACGGGGTCGCCGAGTAACCGACGCCGTACGGGAACGGGAACGGAAAAAGCCGCGGACGAACGTCCGCGGCTTTTCGCTGTACGGGGCCGGGGTCAGCAGCCCGAGCCGGACGCCGAGGGCTTCGGCTTCGGGTGGCTCAGCGCCGTCAGCGCCTTGTCCGCGGCCGGCTTCTTCGCGAGCTTCTTGAAGCCGGAGCCGATGATCAGGTCGACCTCGGTCGGCTTCGCGCGCTTGTCCGCCTTCAGCTCGGCGCCGGTCAGCTGCGTACCGAGGACCGGGAGCGCCGCTTCGGTGGCCGCGGAGGCGCCGAGCAGTACGCCGGGGCCCTTGACCTTCTTGTCGTACGCCTTCGTCGCGTTGCCCACGTCGCCGATCTTGAAGCCGCGCTTCTTCAGCTCGTCCGCGGTGTCCTTGGCCAGGCCGCCGCGGGCCGTGGCGTTCAGCACGTTCACCGTGATCTGGGAGGGCTTCGGCAGCTTCTGGGCCGCCTTGCCCGGGGAGGCCGACGCGCTCGGCTTCTTCTCGCAGGCGCCGGACTTCGCCCCCGCGGCGCTGGCCTTGTCGCCGCCCGTGAAGACATCGACCAGTTGGAACGATCCCCAGCCGATCAGTCCGATCGCGGCGACGGACGCGACGACCGCGAGCACGATCCTGCTGTGCGGACGCCCGCGCCGCATGCGGGGGTATTTGTCCCCTGTGATGCGGTACTTGCCGCCCATGCCGGGTGGAGTGAGCATGCTCATGAGCGCAGCGTAATCCTGTGCGGCGACGATGCCTATTAAATGATCACGGTCAGTCGCTCAGTCCAACCCAAAAGGGCCAATGCGGACTTGAGGCGCTGTCAGTGGGACGGGTGTGCGAGCCGGGTCAGCCGAGCTCGAGCACGCGCGCGTGCAGCACCTGGCGCTGCTGGAGCGCGGCGCGCACGGCGCGGTGCAGGCCGTCCTCCAGGTAGAGATCGCCCTGCCACTTCACGACGTGCGCGAAGAGGTCGCCGTAGAACGTCGAGTCCTCGGCGAGCAGGGTCTCCAGATCGAGCTGGCCCTTGGTCGTCACCAGCTGATCGAGGCGGACCGGGCGCGGCGCGACGTCCGCCCACTGCCGGGTGCTTTCCCGGCCGTGGTCGGGGTACGGCCGGCCGTTTCCGATGCGCTTGAAGATCACACGGAAAGCCTACCGGGCCGGGCTCTCCGGGCGCAGCCATGGGGACGCGGTACACAGCCGGTAAATACCGTCCTTAACCGGCTCCAACCGGGTCCAGTCGAGCGACGCACAGGGGCCTGAAATGAGTGGCGCCGTCGGTGAGTTGGTGAAGAGCGGGCGTGTTCGTGGCCCTTCCGGGGTAGTGGCGCGCGCTTCGTTGACGGGCGGTTCCCCGCGTCCCGCGCGGGACGCGGGGAACCGGCTTCAGCGGTCGTTCTTCCTGCCCGGCTTCCGCCGGTCGCGCGAGGTGGGCGGGGTCGTCTTCTCCGTAGCGGCGCGTTCGCCGCGTGCGGCCTCCGCGCGCATCAGGGCGCGCAGAAGCGCGTAGGGGTCCTTGGGCATGCGTGCTGCCGTCCTTCTGGAAGTCGTACGTGTGTGCTGACGGGTCCGGGGGCGGGGCCCGTCAGCAGCGCAGGACGACGGTGCGCAGGGCGCGGCGGGACGGCGGCGCGGGCTGGGCCGTGGTGTCGGGGCGCGCGGCGACGAGAGGGCGCGGCGGGGCGCACGGTGGCGGGGTCGTGAGGAGCCGGACGGGATGGCCCGTCGGCAGCCGGAGGGCCTCTTCGGAGGCGTCCCTGGTCCCCTCGCCCGGCTCGCAGGAGGAGGCGGCGGCGGGCGGCGGCGCGGAGGCCTCGGCGGGCGCGGCGGCGAGCGGCGCGAGCAGCAGGGCGAGCAGCACCACGAGCGCGCGCACCAGGCCCGGGACACGGTGGCCCGGGCCGGCGGCGGACGCGGCGACGCTCATGCCCGGTCATCTGCCCACCACCGACCACGACGTGATCTACGCAAGCGCAGATCCGCCCTCATGGGTTACGGGGACCTGCATCCGGCTGACAGCGACCGGGCCCCGCCCACCCGGCCCCCGTTCCCGCTACTTGGCGGCCTTCGCCGCCTTCTCCGCCTTGGCCGCGGCCTTCATCTCCTGCTTGTGGGCCCGCACCTTCGTGAGGGACTCCGGGCCCGTGATGTCGGCGACCGAGCGGTACGCCTTCGGCTCCCCGTACGCACCCGCCGCCTCGCGCCACCCCGTGGGCCGCACCCCGAGCTGCTTGCCGAGCAGGGCCAGGAAGATCTGGGCCTTCTGCTTGCCGAAGCCGGGCAGCTCGTTGAGGCGCCGCAGCACCTCCTTGCCGGTGTCGACGCCCTCCCACACGGCCGCCGCGTCCCCGTCGTAGTGGTCGACGAGGTACTGGCACAGCTGCTGCACCCGCTTGGCCATGGAGCCGGGGTAGCGGTGCACGGCCGGCTTCTCGGAGAGCAGCGCGGCGAAGGCCTCGGGATCCTGGGCGGCGATCTCGTACGCGTCGAGGTCGTCGGCGCCCAGCCGGTCGGCGATGGTGCGCGGGCCCGCGAACGCCCACTCCATGGGCACCTGCTGGTCGAGCAGCATCCCGACGAGCGCGGCGAGCGGACTGCGGCCGAGGAGTTCGTCGGCGGCGGGCTCCTGGGCGAGGTGGAGGGTGACGTCCATACGGCTCATACGTCGATGATCGCGCCGGGCCGTCCGGGTCGCCACGCCGGGGTGCGTCCCGGTGCCACCACGTTCGGGCGCCGTCGCATCGCATAGGGCCGCCGTCCGAGGTAACCCTGACGTCATGGCTTCCACGACCCCCGCCCCGTACGATCTCGCGACCCTCGCCGACGACCACCTGACCGCGGCCCGCAAGGCCGAACACGGCCGCAGCGCGGAACTCCTGATCAAGGAGGACCCGCTGCTGCGGCAGAGCGTCATCGCGCTCACCGAAGGCAGCAACCTGGAGGAGCACAACGCCCCGCCCGCGGCCACCCTCCAGGTGCTGCGCGGCCGCGTCCGCCTCACCGCGGTCTCCGGCGACGTCACTCTCATGCAGGGCCAGCTGCACCCGATCCCGCAGGAACGACACGGACTCGTCGCGCTGACGGACGCGGCGGTGCTGTTGACGGCGGTCACCGCCTGACCTGATCGTGTTCCCGTCGCACGCGGATCCGGCGGGTCCGCGGGTCGGGTTCTGCGCAAAGGAGTGCGGGCATGCCGTCGTACGAGGAAGTCTTCCGAGCGAGCACCGAGGACCCAGAGGCCTTCTGGCTCACGGCGGCCGGTGCGATCGACTGGGACACGCCCCCGAGCCGGGCCCTGGACTCCTCACGGGCTCCCTTCCACCGCTGGTTCCCCGACGGCGAGCTGAACGTCTGCCACAACGCCCTCGACCGCCATGTGGCGGCGGGCCGCGGCGCCCAGCCCGCGCTCGTGTACGACTCCCCGGTGACGGACACCAAACGCACGTACACCTACGCGGAGTTGACCGACCAGGTCGCCGGCTTCGCGGGAGTGCTGAGCGGTCTCGGAGTGACCCGCGGCGACCGGGTCGTCCTCTATATGCCGATGGTCCCCGAGGCCGTCGTCGCGATGCTCGCCTGCGCGCGGATCGGGGCCGTGCACTCGGTCGTCTTCGGCGGTTTCGCGGCGAACGAGCTGGCGGTGCGGATCGACGACGCGGCACCGAAGGTCGTCGTATCGGCGTCCTGCGGCATCGAGGGGGCGCGCGTCGTCCCGTACAAGCCGCTCCTCGACCGGGCGGTGGAGCTGTCGCAGCACAAGCCGGACGCCTGCGTGATCCTCCAACGCCCCGAGGGCCCGGCCGAATTGACGCCCGGCCGGGACGTGGACTGGACGGAGGCGATGCGCGACGCGCACCCCGCGCCCTGCGTCCCGATGGCGGCGACGGACCCCCTGTACATCCTCTACACGTCCGGAACGACCGGAAAACCCAAGGGAGTCGTCCGCGACTGCGGCGGCTACGCGGTCGCGCTGCGCTGGTCCATGGAGGCCGTGTACGACGTGGGGCCCGGTGAGGTGATGTTCACCGCGTCCGACGTCGGCTGGGTCGTCGGCCACTCGTACATCGTGTACGCCCCGCTGCTGGCCGGCGCCACGACCGTCCTCTACGAGGGGAAGCCGGTCGGCACCCCGGACGCGGGCCAGTTCTGGCGGGTGGCGGCGGAGTACGGGGTGAAGACGCTGTTCACGGCGCCGACGGCGTTCCGGGCGATCAAGAAGGTCGACCCGGAAGGCGAGTTCACGCGCGCGTACGACCTGAGTTCGCTGAAGTACCTGTTCCTCGCCGGGGAGCGGCTCGACCCGGAGACGTACCACTGGGCGAGCGAGCTGCTCGGCATCCCGGTGATCGACCACTGGTGGCAGACCGAGACGGGCTGGCCGATCGTCGCGAACCCGGTGGGCATCGAGGCCGCGCCGCTCAAGGCGGGCTCCCCGACGTTCCCGCTGCCGGGCTGGGACGTACGGGTCGTGGACGGGGACGGCAAGCCGATGGCTCCCGGTGAGGACGGCGCCATCGTCGTACGCCTCCCGATGCCGCCCGGCTCCCTGCCCACCCTCTGGAACGACGACGAGCGCTTTGTCTCCTCGTACCTCTCGGTGTTCGACGGCTACTACCTGACCGGCGACGGCGGGCACGTGGACGAGGACGGCTATGTGTTCGTGATGGGGCGGACGGACGACGTCATCAACGTCGCGGGGCACCGCCTGTCCACGGGCGGGATGGAGGAGGTGCTCGCCTCCCACCCGGATGTCGCGGAGTGCGCCGTGATCGGCGTCGCGGACTCGCTCAAGGGCCAAGTGCCGCGCGGACTGGTCGTGTTGAAGGCGGGCGTCGCGTCGGATCCCGCGGTGGTCGAGGCGGAACTCGTCCAGCTCGTACGGGACCGGATCGGCGCCGTCGCGTCCCTGAAGGAGGTCGCCGTGGTGGCGGCCCTGCCCAAGACGCGCTCCGGCAAGATCCTGCGCAGGACGATGCGCGGAATCGCCGACGGCCTGGACGAACCAGTGCCGTCGACGGTCGATGACGTAGCGGTCCTGGACGCGCTGCGCCCGGTCCTCACGCGGGAGTCAGCGGGTGGCGCCCAGCAGTGAGCGGATCGCGACCCGGTCCAGGTTCGTCAGACCGCGCACCAGCAGCGGCGTCAGGAAGACGAACACGAACCCGACGGCCGAGACCGCGGCGATCTGCGCGGGCGACTCCACGTAGTACGCGTGGTGCACGCCCGCGTCGGTCGTGAAGTCGTAGAGCCGGTAGCCGGGCCAGTCCAGGTAGCGGTGGAAGACCCAGGAGTAGGTGGGGAAGAGCGCGACGACCCACCCGGTGGCCAGGAACGTCACGGACAGGACGAAGGACAGCACGCGCCACGGGAACATCACCGTGTGGAAGAGCAGCGCCTTCCACCCGGCGGCGTCGGCGAGCCGCCCCCGCAGCCCGGCAGCGGGAGCCGCGGGCGCCGCCACGTCCAGACCGAGGAGGGCGCGCGCCCTGCCCCGCTCGGCCGCCCCCAGCCCACGTGCCCCGCTCGTCGCCGCCGCGAGGACCGGAAGCCCGATCCACACGACGAGCGTGCTCACGCCCAGGGCGAACATCGTCACGGCGAAGACGAACCCGGCGATCGCGACGGGGAGCGACGTGAGCGTGTGGCCGATCTCGCGGTAGGTGGCACCGGCGAACGGAGCGCGCCAGAACCCGGGGCGTGCGTGCAGGCGGCCCGAGGCCCGGGGTGTGGTCGAGGTGGTGCTCGCGTACGGCAGCGTGGTCGAGGTCATGCCACCAGCCTCGCGATTCGGCGGCGCGGGGGACATGGGGCTGCGGGGTGTCTTGGGGGTGGGGTTTTCCCCAGGTCGGGCCTCCCGGGTCGGGCCTCCCGGGTCGGGCCTCCCGGGCCCGGGCTCCCGGCAGAGCTTCCCGGATACGACGAAGGCCCGGACCGATCACTCGGTCCGGGCCTTCCGCCGGCGGAGGATACGAGATTCGAACTCGTGAGGGGTTGCCCCCAACACGCTTTCCAAGCGTGCGCCCTAGGCCACTAGGCGAATCCTCCGCCGCAAACAATACAAGACGCTGAAGGGTGCTCGCGACCACGTTGATGATCAAGGTCGTCGACGGATCGGTCGACCGATCCGGGGTCGGACCTCCGGGTTCTTTCCACGGTGGGGGATCGGGTACTGTTGGCGTCAGCCCCTCACGTGGCGCTATCTGACTGAACTCCCCCAGGGCCGGAAGGCAGCAAGGGTAAGTCGGCTCTGGCGGGTGCGTGGGGGGCGTTTACGTTTCCGGGGCGCTCCCGATACCCGTGGGCGGGTCCGGTTGTCAGTGGGCACCTATAGCCTCGTATGCGTGTCGTCTCTCGCGCTCTACCGCCGTTACCGCCCGGAGTCGTTCGCCGAGGTCATCGGGCAGGAACATGTAACCGACCCGCTGCAGCAGGCGCTGCGGAACAACCGGGTCAATCACGCGTACCTGTTTTCGGGCCCGCGCGGCTGCGGCAAGACGACCAGCGCGCGCATCCTGGCCCGCTGTCTCAACTGTGAGCAGGGTCCCACCCCGAATCCGTGCGGGGAGTGCCAGTCGTGCCAGGACCTCGCGCGCAACGGGCCGGGTTCGATCGACGTCATCGAGATCGACGCCGCTTCGCACGGTGGTGTGGACGACGCCCGTGATCTGCGCGAGAAGGCCTTCTTCGGGCCCGCCTCCAGCCGCTACAAGATCTACATCATCGACGAGGCCCACATGGTCACGTCGGCGGGGTTCAACGCGCTGCTGAAGGTGGTCGAGGAGCCGCCGGAGCACCTCAAGTTCATCTTCGCGACCACCGAGCCCGAGAAGGTCATCGGGACGATCCGGTCCAGGACGCACCACTACCCCTTCCGGCTCGTGCCGCCGGGGACGCTGCGCGACTACCTGGGCGAGGTGTGCGGCAAGGAGGCCATGGCGGTCGAGGAGGGCGTGCTGCCGCTCGTCGTCCGGGCCGGCGCGGGATCCGTGCGTGACTCCATGTCCGTCATGGACCAGCTGCTCGCCGGCGCGGGTGACGACGGTGTGACGTATGCCATGGCGACCGGTCTGCTCGGGTACACGGACGGTTCGCTGCTCGACTCCGTAGTCGAGGCGTTCGCCACCGGGGACGGTGCCGCCGCCTTCGAGGTCGTGGACCGGGTCATCGAGGGTGGCAACGACCCGCGGCGCTTCGTGGCCGACCTGTTGGAGCGGCTGCGGGACCTGGTGATCCTGGCCGCCGTGCCGGACGCCGCCGACAAGGGCCTCATCGACGCCCCGGCCGATGTCGTGGAGCGGATGCAGGCGCAGGCGAGCACGTTCGGCGCCGCCGAGCTCAGCCGCGCCGCCGACCTCGTCAACGAGGGCCTGACCGAGCTGCGCGGCGCCAACGCTCCGCGGCTCCAGCTCGAGCTGATCTGCGCGCGCGTGCTGCTGCCCGCCGCGTACAACGACGAACGTTCGGTCATGGCCCGCCTCGACCGCATCGAGCGCGGCGGAGTCTTCACGCCGGGCGGGCAGGGCCCCGCGCCTTCCATGGCGTACGTTCCCGGGCCCGACGCCCATGCCGCTCCCCCCGCGCAGGCGCCCGCGCCCGTTGTCGAGCCGGGTGGCGGGCCCGCGGCGGCTCGGGCCGCGGTGCGCGGAGGCGGCGCCCCGGGAGGCGGCCCCGGCGCGGCCCAGGCCCCGGCTCAGGCGGCGCCGGTGGCTCCGCAGGCTCAGGCCCCCGCTGCCCCGGCTCCGCCCCAGGCCCCGGCCCCCGCGCCGAACCCCGCCCCGCCCGCGGAGGCCCAGCCCGCTCCGGCCGCCACCCCCGGCTCCTGGCCCACGGCTGCCCCGGCAGGCGGCGGTGGCGGTGCCGGTCGCAGGCCCGGCGGATGGCCCACTGCCGCGGCCGCCGGTTCCGGCCAGCCGCCCGCCCCGGCCGCACCGCAGGCGGCGGCCCCGGCCCCCGCGCCGCCCCCCACCCCGCAGCAGCCGTCCCCCGCGCCCATGGCGGCGGCCCCGGCCGGCGGCCCGGACCCCCGGACGCTCTGGCCGAACATCCTGGAGGCGGTCAAGAACAAGCGCCGCTTCACCTGGATCCTGCTCAGTCAGAACGCGCAGGTCACGGGCTTCGACGGCACCACACTCCAGCTCGGCTTCGTGAACGCGGGAGCCCGTGACAACTTCGTGAGCAGCGGCAGCGAGGACGTACTGAAGGCGGCGCTGTCCGAGCAGTTCGGGGCGAACTGGAAGATCGACGCCGTCGTCGACACCTCGGGCGGAGGCGGCGCACCCCCGCCGCCCGGCCCCGGCGGCGGATACGGCGGAGGTGGCTACGCTCCCGCGCCCGCCCCGGCACCGGCGCCTGCCCCCGCGCCGGCCCCGGACCGGTCCCAGTCGTCCGCAGCCCAGCCGGCTCCGCCCAGCTCGGAGCCCGCCCCGGCCCCCGCGCCCTCCGAGCCCCCCAGACGCTCGGTTTCGGTGGAGGACGACATCCCGGAGGACGACGACCCGGACCTCGACGAGAAATCCCTGTCGGGCCACGACCTGATCGTCCGCGAACTGGGCGCGACGGTGGTCGAGGAGTTCACGAACGAGTAGCGCGGGGCCCGTGCCCCCTGGCGGAACGCGGGAGGCCTGGAGGAATCCACAAACCCCCGCTCCTCCCGCCTTGGGTGGCCCGTACAAGACCACCCCGGTCGGGCGGATAGGCTGACCGGCGTGAAGGTCCTCGTCATCGGCAGCGGCGCCCGCGAACACGCCCTGTGCCGCTCAATGTCCCTCGACCCCGACGTCACCGCCCTGCACTGTGCTCCCGGCAACGCAGGCATCGCCGAGGTCGCCGAGCTGCACGCGGTCGACGCCCTCGACGGCGCGGCGGTCACCGCCCTCGCCCAGGAGCTGGAGGCCGACCTCGTTGTCGTCGGGCCCGAGGCGCCCCTGGTCGCCGGGGTCGCCGACGCGGTCCGCGCCGCCGGCATCCCCGTCTTCGGCCCGTCCGGCGAGGCCGCCCAGCTGGAGGGCTCCAAGGCGTTCGCCAAGGACGTCATGGCCGGCGCGGGCGTGCCCACCGCCCGCTCGTACGTGTGCACCAACGCGGCGGAGATCGACGAGGCGCTCGACGCGTTCGGCGCCCCGTACGTCGTGAAGGACGACGGTCTCGCCGCCGGCAAGGGCGTCGTCGTGACCGAGGACATCGAGGAGGCCCGCGCCCACGCGAAGGCCTGCGAGCGTGTCGTCATCGAGGAGTTCCTCGACGGCCCCGAGGTCTCCCTCTTCGCGATCACCGACGGCACCACCGTCGTCCCGCTGCAGCCCGCCCAGGACTTCAAGCGCGCGCTCGACAACGACGAGGGCCCCAACACCGGTGGCATGGGCGCCTATTCGCCGCTCCCGTGGGCCGACCCGAAGCTGGTCAGGGAAGTCCTCGACACGGTGCTGCAGCCGACGGTCGACGAGATGGCGCGGCGCGGCACCCCGTTCTCGGGCCTGCTCTACGCCGGTCTCGCGATCACCAGCCGCGGCGTCCGCGTCATCGAGTTCAACGCCCGCTTCGGCGACCCCGAGACGCAGGTCGTGCTGGCCCGCCTCAGGACCCCGCTCGCCGGTGTCCTGCTGGCGTCGGCGAACGGCACGCTGGCCGACCTCGAGCCGCTGCGCTGGAGCGAGGACGCGGCCGTCACCGTCGTCGTCGCCTCGCACAACTACCCGGGCACCCCGCGCACCGGCGACCCGATCACCGGGCTCGACGAGGTGGCCGCGCAGGACGCCCCGAACGCGTACGTGCTGCACGCCGGCACCAAGCGCGACGGCGAGAGCGGCGCGGTCGTCAGCGCGGGCGGCCGCGTGCTGTCCGTCACCGCGGTCGGCGGCGATCTGACGCAGGCCCGCGAGCGCGCGTACGCCGCCGTGGACCGCATCGGCCTCGACGGCTCGCAGCACCGCACGGACATCGCCGCGAAGGCCGCTACCGGCCAGTGACGCCGGGGCCGGTGGCCGGTAGCGGTCGGTGACACCGGCTCCGAAGGCCGGCGCCGGCCACTGGCACGGACCCGCCGCCGGGCAGGCCACACCCTCGCCTGCCCGGCTCCCGATGTCACCCACCTCTGCCCAAAGCCATTCCATCGAGTGACCGCTGGCCCAACCGGCTGACGAGGCCGGAACCCCCAACTAGGGTGCGGCGCACGGAGTTACGGCACCCGTGCGAGCCGCGCAGAACCAGACGGACCACCGGCATTGCGATGTCAGTGGCGGGTGCCATTGTGGGGGAGTGAGCAACGCCACCAGAGTTCTGCCGCGGGCCTCGGCCCCTGGTTGGGCAATAGGCAAGGGCAGCAGGGGGTGACATCGGTCGTGTCCGGTACGGGTGTGGAGATGGGTGCGCAGAGTGCGCGCTCCCGAGCCCTCGCCGTGCTGCGCATCCGCAGCAGGGCGACGGCCGTCGCGTTGCTTCCCGCAGCCGCCTCCGTGGTGCTGCTCGCGGGAGGCACCACCGGCCATCTGACGGGCGGTGGCTGGGACGTCGCGCGCGTCGTCGTGAGCGCGATCGCCCTCGTCGTCCTGATCGCGGCCGCCGCCGTCGCCCTCGTCGTGGCGCGCGCCCGCCCGGCCGTCAGTCCGACGGTTCCGATCGCCGAGAACACCGCCCCCGACCTGTACCGGCTGGTGCGCGACCTGGCCGACCGGCTCGACGTTCCGGCGCCGTCGGCGATAGCGCTCACCCCGGACTGCGACAGCTGGCTCGAGGACCGTACGCATCCGGCCCACGGCCCGCCCACGCGCCGCGGCCAGAGCCCCGCTCCCGGTCGGAGCGGTGCGGACGGGGCCGGTGACCCCAAGGCTCCCGCCGCGCCCGTCCTCGTCATCGGCTCCCCCTTCCTGTGGTGGATGCGGGTGGGCGAGCTGCGCGCGGTCCTGGCCCCGGTCGTCGCCGGTACGGGCCCTTCGGCGCACCCCGACATAGCGGCGGCCCGGCGCTTCATCCGCGGCCTGGACGCGGCGGTGGCGGTCTCCTCCGCCGACGGCCGCGGGCCGGTGGCCCGTGCCGTGCTCGGCGGGGTCGGCCGGGTCGCCCGGCTGCTGCTGACCGGCTGCCGGGTGCACGCCGCCGAGATGGAGCGCGGCGTCGCCGCGGCCGCGGCCGAGCGCGCCCAGGCGGTGGACTACGGGCTGCGGATCGTCGCCCAGGAGCAGGTCGGGCTCGCGTACGCGGGCTGGGACCGGCTGCTCACGCGGGTCGCGCTGCCGGCCTGGCGGATGGGCCGCTGGCCCGCTCGGCTGGACGCGGGGGTGGTCGCGGCGCTGACCGAGCTGTCCCGGCGCGATCGCCTCGCGGCGCAGGACGGCAGCTTCGCGTCCCGGCTCGGCGAGCGCCCGGCGTGCGATCTGCTCGAGGAGCCCGGGACCGTCGACGAGGCGGCGTCGCTGCTCGCCGCGCGTCTGTTCCACGGAGGGCCCGCCGAGCGTGGGCCGGACTGGGCGCCGGTGGACTGGCAGGAGTATCCGGACGAGGTCGTGGACCGGAAGTGGCGGATGGACGCGGCTCGGCTGCATCGGGTGCTGGACAGTTTGGGCGTACGGGTTCCCTCCGGGGGTGCGGAGGGGCCGACGTTGGCCCGGGTGTTGGATCACCTGGCTGCGCCTGGGGGCCCCGTTTCGGATCGGCCCTCCGCGCCCACGCCACGGGGCTCTGCCCCGGACCCCGCTGCTCAATCGCCGCAGGGGCTCGAAATGGCCGGCGGGCCTGAAGTGGCCGAGGGGTCCGATGAGGGTGACGTGGATGAGAGTCCGTATGGGGCGCTTTCTGCCGGCCTCGCCGCCGAGGTCGCCCGGGAGGAGAGTGCGCGGCCCACGGCCTCCGGGCCTCCGGCCGGGCAGGGGAGTCCGGACGGGGCGCTGTGGGACGAAGGGGCGTTGCCGCTGTTCCCGCTGCAACCGCCGCGCAGCGGGCGGGAGTTGCTGGCCGACCACGTCACCGCGATGGTCTGCTGCGCCGCCGTGGACACGGCGGGCGCGGCGCCGGGCCTGGACTGGCTGGACGGCCCGTCGCTGCTGGTCGACGGGGAGCGGACGGCCGATCTGACGCCGCGCGTGCTGAGCCTCGTGGAGGACGGTGACGTGGAGCCGCTCAAGGACTGGCTGACCCGCCGGGGCATCCGCGCCGAGAAGCCGGTGCGCCTCGTGTGATCCGTCGCCCCGGCGCCGCCCCAACTCCCGGAAATCCGGAGGGAATCGTTCCACTCTCGTCAATTCGCGACGAACGGTGACGGAGTGCGTGCGTAATGTGATGTGCTGGGACCGGTCGCGGACATGACGCCGCGGGTGAGGGCTCGGGGGAGCGAGGGAGGGGAGCGGGCATGGGGCCGGACAGGGAGGGGCACCCGAAGGACCTGGCGAGCAGCGACCTGGCGAGCAACGACGTGCCCCCGCCCCGCCCGCACACGCCCCGCTGGGAATCGGGCGCGCTGGCGCACGCGGTCACGGACCCGTTCGGACAGGGACCGCTCCCCTGGCTGCGCGGAAGTGAGCATTATTTCGACGACACCGGACATGTCGTTCCCTGGTACGTCGACCATGTGTCGCAGCCCGGCACCCGCGACATCCCGGCCCCCCGCACCAGCGGCCCCCGCACCGCCGACGACGTGCACCGCCAGATCAAGGGCTTCACCTCGACCGGCGCGGCGGCCCCCGGCGAGGCGATCGACTTCCACATCACGGTGGACCCGCCCCAGGAGTTCACCGTGGACGTCTACCGCATCGGCCACTACGGCGGCGACGGCGCCCGCAAGATCACCACGAGCCCGCGTCTGTCCGGCATCGTCCAGCCGCCCCCGCTGACCGCGGACCGCACGGTCTCCTGCCACCACTGGTGGCTCTCCTGGCGGCTGCACATCCCCTCGTACTGGAATGTCGGCGCGTACGTCGCCGTCCTCACGACGCTCGACGGGTATCGCTCGCACATCCCCTTCACGGTCCGCGACGCCGAGCCCGCCGACCTGCTGCTCCTGCTCCCGGACATCACCTGGCAGGCGTACAACCTCTACCCGGAGGACGGGCGGACGGGCGCGAGCCTGTACCACGCGTGGGACGACGACGGCCGGCTGCTCGGCGAGAGCGAGGCCGCGATCACGGTCTCCTTCGACCGCCCGTACGCGGGCGCGGGTCTCCCCCTGCACGTGGGGCACGCCTACGACTTCATCCGCTGGGCTGAGCGCTACGGCTACGACCTGGCGTACGCCGACGCCCGCGATCTGCACGCGGGCCGCATCGACCCGACCCGCTACCGGGGCCTGGTCTTCCCCGGGCACGACGAGTACTGGTCGGCGAACATGCGCCGCACGACCGAGCTGGCCCGGGAGAACGGGACATCGCTCGTCTTCCTCTCCGCCAACACCATGTACTGGCAGGTGGAGTTGGGGCCGTCCGCGTCCGGCGTACCCGACCGGCTGCTCACCTGCCGCAAGCGCAGGGGCCCCGGAAAGCCGACGCTGTGGCGGGAGATCGACAAGCCGGAGCAGCAGCTCATGGGCATCCAGTACGCGGGCCGGGTCCCCGACCCGCACCCCCTGATCGTGCGGAACGCGGACCACTGGCTGTGGGAGGCGACGGGGGCGCACGAGGGGGACGAGATAGCGGACCTGGTCGCCGGTGAGGCCGACCGCTACTTCCCTCGGACATCGTTGCCCGAGCACCAGGACCGCATCCTGCTCGCGCACTCCCCGTACCGCGACAGCGACAAGGCCCGCAGGCACCAGGAGACGTCCCTGTACCGGGCCCCGTCCGGAGCGCTGGTCTTCGCGTCCGGGACGTTCGCCTGGTCCCCGGCCCTGGACCGCCCCGGCCACGTCGACCCCCGGATCCAGCGGGCGACGGCGAATCTCCTCGACCGCATCTGCAAACGCGACTGACGAGACCGAGCCCACAGCGCGCCGGCTCACCCCATGGCCAAAACCCGCCCCCACGTACGGGAGAATCGGGGTACTCGTACAGACCCACGGGGAGGAACCATGTCCGGATTCGTCGAAAAGCCCGAGCCAGTACAGGTGCCGGGCCTGGTGCATCTCCACACCGGCAAGGTGCGGGACCTGTACCGGAACGAGGCGGGCGACCTCGTCATGGTCGCCACCGACCGCATCTCGGCCTACGACTGGGTGCTGCCCTCGCCGATCCCGGACAAGGGCAAGGTCCTCACGCAGCTGTCCCTGTGGTGGTTCGACCAGCTCCAGGACCTGATCCCGAACCACGTCATCTCGCAGGAGCTCCCCGAGGGCGCCCCCGCCGACTGGGCGGGCCGCACGCTCATCTGCAAGAGCCTGGACATGGTCCCGGTCGAGGCGGTGGCCCGCGGCTACCTCACCGGCTCGGGCCTGGTCGAGTACAACGAGTCGCGCACGGTCTGCGGCCTCGCCCTCCCCGAGGGCCTGGAGGACGGCTCCGAGCTGCCCGCCCCGATCTTCACGCCCGCCACCAAGGCCGAGGTCGGCGAGCACGACGAGAACGTGAGCTACGAGGAGGTGGCCCGCCGGATCGGCGCCGAGACGGCCGCCCAGCTGCGTCAGTCCACGCTCGCCGTCTACAGCCGCGCCCGGGACATCGCGCGCGAGCGCGGCATCATCCTGGCGGACACGAAGTTCGAGTTCGGCTTCGACAAGGACGGCGCGATGATCCTCGCCGACGAGGTGCTGACCCCGGACTCCTCGCGCTTCTGGCCGGCCGACCAGTGGCAGCCGGGCCGTGCGCAGCCGAGCTACGACAAGCAGTTCGTGCGGGACTGGCTGACCTCGCCGGCCTCCGGCTGGGACCGCAAGAGCGAGCAGCCGCCGCCTGCGCTCCCGGACGAGGTCGTGACCGCGACCCGCGCCAAGTACATCGAGGCGTACGAGCTGCTGACGGGCACGCCCTGGGACGCGTAACCGCATGACAAAGAGAAAGACCCCGGTCCTAGGACCGGGGTCTTTCTTCGATGGAGCGAACGACGAGGTTCGAACTCGCGACCTCAACCTTGGCAAGGTTGCGCTCTACCAACTGAGCTACGTTCGCAAGCGCCGCTTTCGCGGTGCTGCTGCGCCGTGGCGCGACGCCAACTATACCCAACCTCGCTCGCGCGCGAGACGCACCGCCGCGTGACGGTTCTCCACGCCGAGCTTCGAGACGGCCGACGAGAGATAGTTCCGGACCGTCCCCTGGGACAGCGCGGCCCGCTCCGCGATCTCCGATACGGGCGCGCCGTCGGCCGCGAGTTCCAGGACCTCGGCCTCGCGCGCGGTCAGCGGCGTGTCCCCCGCGGAGATCGCGTCGGCCGCCAACTCCGGGTCCACATAGCGGTTTCCGGCGTGCACGGCGCGGATGATCTCGGCGAGCCGCTGCGCGCTCACCGTCTTCGGTACGAAGCCGCGCACACCCGCGGCGAGGGCCCGCTTCAGGTGCCCCGGACGCCCGTGACTGGTCACGATCATGGTGCGGCAGCCGGGCAGTTCGTTCCGGATCGATGTGGCCACACTCACACCGTCGGCGCCGGGCATCTGAAGGTCGAGTACGGCGACGTCCGGCCGGTGCGCCCGCGCCATGGCGAGCGCCTCGGGGCCGGTGGCGGCCTCGGCGACGACGACGAGATCGTCCTCCAGCGCGAGCAACGCGGCGAGTGCGCCCCGGATCAGGTGCTCGTCGTCGGCGAGCAGTACGCGCAGGCTCATCGGGCGGCCTCCTGCTCCCGCGGCGCCGCATCGCCCACGGGCTTGGCCACCGGTACGGACACCTTCACGCGGAACACTCCCTTGCGGACCGCTCCGGACTCCAACGTCCCGTCCACCGCGGCGAGCCGCTCCCGCAGCCCCGCGAGTCCGGATCCGCGTCCGGTCACGGCGGCGTCGCCCGCCCCGTCGTTCTCCACCGTCAGCACCACACCCTCGTCCCCGGTCGCCAACTCCACCCGGCAGGCCTTCGCGTCGCCGTGCCGCAGTACGTTCGTGGTGGTCTCCCGCACCACCCAGGCGAGCGCCGCCTGGACGTCGGAGGGCAGACCGGCCGCCGAGCCCGTCACCGTGCAGGTGATCCCCGCGGCGTTCAACACGCCCTGCGCACCGGCGAGTTCGACCGCGAGGTCGGCCTGGCGATAGCCGCGTACGACATCACGCACCTCCTTCTGCGACTCCTGCGCGATGCGCTGCACCTCGATCATCTGCTCCACGGCCTCCTCGGTCTTCCCGCGCCGCGCGAGCTGCACCGCGAGCTCGCTCTTGAGCGCGACGACGGACAGATTGCGGCCCATGACGTCGTGCAGGTCACGCCCGAACCGCAGCCGCTCCTCGGCGACGGCGAGCCGGGCCTCGACCTCGCGGGAGCGTTCGGACTCCAACATGACGGAGAGGTTCCAGCCGCTGCACCGTGCGGTCATCATGCTGAAGGGGCCGGCCACGGCCAGCAGTGCGGCGGCGCCGACGGCCTGGCCCGTCGTCGCCCCGGCCAGCGCGAACACCCCGCCCATCACCACGCTCGCGGCGACCCACCGCCGCAGCGCCGTCCGCGGCGGCACCGTCAGCGTGTACGCGAACCCGAACGGCACCGGCACGAACAGCATCGGGAGCAGCAGCACCGCCGAACCGTCCTTCACCTCGCCCAGGGCGTCCACCGCGAAGAGCGCGGTGACGAGGGCCAGGCCGAGTCCCACGAGCACGGCAGCCGCGATCTGCTCGCGGCGCGGCACGGTGCCCCGCCCCAGGTACTGGTCGAGGGCGGCTCCGACGTGCCGGGGCGCCACCAGGCACTGCAGCACGCCCACCAGGAGGAGGGCGAGCCCCAGCGCGTAGGCGACGGGGTCGTGCCGGAAGGCGAAGAGCAGCGGGGTCGCCGACCAGCCGAGAAGCAGGAACCAGTGGATGAAACGCAGCGTGATCCGGCTCTGCAGCTCCACCCGTTCGATCTTGCTGCGCTCCTGCCAGCTCCCTCGCACCCGCACGTCCGCCCCTCTCAGCGCCGCGGCTCCCACCGGAACCGCTTCTGCACAGCAAACACCGCGACCAGAATCCAGGCCACCGCGATGACGATCGCCTTCAGCGACTCCCCGCCGGACAGGGTCCCGCTCCAGCCGCCCCGTACCAGCGTGAGCGCCGACGTCAGCGGCAGCAGCTCGCACACGGCCGCCATCTTGTCCGGAAGGACCTCCAGCGGCACGACGCCGCCCGAGCCGATCATCGACACGAGCAGCATCGGCATCGCGGCGACCTGCGCGCTCTCCACGCTGCGGCTGAAGACCGTGGTGAGGGCGGCCAGCGCGACACACAGCGGAATGCCCAACAGCACGCCGAGCAGGACCAGTTGAGGTGCGTCGGGCGCCCCCGCGTCCAGCGCGAACGCGCACACGACGGCCACCGCCGTGCACTGGACGAGCCCGATCACGACGGACGGCACCGCCGCCCCGCTGAGGATCTCCAGATCGCGCAGCTCCCCGGTGCGCAGCCGCTTGAGGACGAGCTCCTCGCGCCGCGACGCGTACACGCTCACCAGCGAGCTGTACACGGCGAACAGCAGCGAGAACGCGATCGCCGAGGAGACCATGACGGTGCCGATGTTCAGCCCGGCGCCCTGCAGATCGCCCTTGTCCACGGTCCGGGAGACGCTGAAGGGCAGCACGAGCGGCACGAACACCGCCGTGAACAGCACGCCCTTGCTCCGCCCGATGAGCGTGAACTCGGCCCGCGCGAGCGCCCCGAGCCGCCCCGCGGAGGTCGTCGGCGCCGCCGTACCCGTACCCGTACCCGTACTCGTAGCCGTACCCGTACTCATACCGCCATCTCCTTGCGCGCCGTCGACTTCTCCCGGTCCGGCTCCCCCGCGGAGCCCTTGGCGTCCTGCGCGATCCGCAGGAACGCCTCCTCCAGCGAGGCGCCGCGTACGTCGAGCCGCCGCAGTTCGACGCCCGCGTCCCTGGCCCACACGAGCACCCCGGTCGCGGCCCGCTGCAGATCCTCGGTACGCAGCCGGATCAGCCGGCCCTCGGCCTCGTGCGCCTCGACGCCGAGCGAGGCAAGGGGCGGCAGGTCGCCCACGAAGTACCCGTCGGGCAGTTCGAAGGAGATGTGCGAGGGCTGCGACGCGACGACCTCGTCGACGCGGCCCTCGGCCGCGATCCGCCCCTCGTGCAGGATCGCGAGCCGGTCGGCGAGCTCCTCGGCCTCTTCGAGATAGTGCGTGGTCAGCAGCACGGTGGTGCCCTCGGCGCGCAGCCGGCGCACCAACTCCCAGGTCTCGCGGCGCCCTTCGGCGTCGAGCCCGGTGGTCGGCTCGTCGAGGAAGAGCACCTCGGGCCGCCCGAGCAGCGCGAGCGCGAGGTCGAGCCGCCGCTTCTCGCCGCCGGACAGCTGCTTGACGCGCACCTTCCCCCGCTTGGCGAGCCCCACGGCCTCCAGGGCCTCGCCGAGCGGCCGGGCCCCGCTCGTGCACCCGGCCCACATCCGTACGGTCTCGGTGACGGTCAGCTCGCTGGGGAAGCCGCCGTCCTGCAGCATCACCCCGATCCGCGGCCGCACCCGGTCCCGTTCGGTGTACGGGTCGTGCCCGAGCACCCGCACCCGGCCACCGGCAGGGGCCGCGAGTCCTTCGATGAGTTCGACGGTGGAGGTCTTTCCGGCGCCGTTCGTGCCGAGGAGGGCGAAGAGCTCGCCGCGGCCCACGGAGAAGCTGACTCCGCGCACCGCCTCGAAGGAACCCTTGGTCTTGTCCCCGTACACGCGGCGCAGATCAGTGACGTCGATCACGCGCTCGTTGCTGGTCATGTGTCCAGCCTTCCGCCCGGGGCGGGAGGGCGGCAGTGCGCGCTGTCATCGGCTCGCATGACAAATGTCAGAACGCGGCCGGGAACGCCGAAGGCCCCGGTCCTAGAGGACCGGGGCCTTCGATCTCTGAGCGAACGACGAGGTTCGAACTCGCGACCTCAACCTTGGCAAGGTTGCGCTCTACCAACTGAGCTACGTTCGCACTGCTTGCATCAGCCTACCGTACCCACCGAAGTGGTCGGTACGCGATGCAGAGCGGGTGACAGGAATTGCACACTGCGCCTTCCCCCTGGAAGGGGGATGTTCTGCTACTGAACTACACCCGCATGTACTCCGTGAGGTCCGGCCCTTCGGCCTCGCCCCTCGGCGTGCTCCAGACTTTAGCCGACTGCCCGGGGTGCAACGCAAGTCCGGTCACCGAGGGGCTTCATGGGGCGGGTTCTGTGGCCCAGTCGACCTGGGGCGGGCTCAGTTGGCCTCTGAGAAGGCTTCGTAGACCCGCTTCGGGATGCGGCCGCGCGGCGGTACGTCGAAGTGGTTCGAGCGGGCCCAGGCGCGCACGGCTGCCGGGTCGGGGCTCAGGTCGGTGCGCTTGTACGCCTTGCCGGTCTTCCCGGAACGCTTGCGGCCGGCCTCCAGGTAGGGGGCCAGTGCCTCGCGGAGCTGATCCGCATTGGTTCGATTGAGGTCGATCTCGTACGACGAGCCGTCGAGACCGAATGCGACCGTCTCCGTCGCTTCCCCGCCGTCGATGTCGTCAAAGAGGGTGACCACGACACGCTGCGCCACGAATATCGGTCCCTTCGTCCAGCACCCCGCTTTGACGTGCGGTGATGCAGACTGTCCAGCTGTTGTCAGGCAATGCCCGGGCAATGCGGTGCCCCGAGTTCAGGCCGAGTGCCTGTATCTGCCAATTCCTTTTTACCCTGTCCGGCAATGCAGTGGGAAGACCAGTTAAAAGTCTCGGTGTGTCTCGCGCGGTGGTTATCCGGAGTCTTTCCCTTAATTTTCCGTGGGGATCTCATGTCGTTGCCATAACGTGATCCGCATCTCGTAGCTTCCTACTGTCTACGCGAGTAGAAAATTTGGGCAGGTACGCTGAACGGACCAGCTCAACCACACACCGGGAGTGCCAGTGGCACGCGTCGTAGTCGACGTCATGCTCAAGCCGGAGATCCTCGACCCCCAGGGCCAGGCGGTGCAGCGTGCGCTGCCGCGCCTCGGTTTCGACGGCATCTCCGACGTACGTCAGGGAAAGCGTTTCGAGCTCGAAGTGGACGGGCCGGTGGATGACGCCGCTCTTGCCCGTATCCATGAGCTGGCGGAAACCTTCCTCGCCAACACCGTGATCGAAAACTTCACCGTCAAGGTGGAAGAGCCCGCGGTGGGGGCCGAAAAGTGACCGCTCGTATTGGCGTCGTCACCTTTCCCGGTTCCCTCGATGATCGCGACACTCAGCGCGCGATCCGGCTTGCCGGTGCGGAGCCGGTCGCGCTCTGGCACAAGGACAAGGACCTGAAGCAGGTCGACGCGGTCGTCCTGCCCGGTGGTTTCTCCTACGGCGATTACCTGCGCGCGGGCGCCATTTCGCGTTTCTCGCCCGTCATGGAGACGCTGATCGAGCAGGCGAAGGCGGGCCTTCCCGTCCTCGGGATCTGCAACGGATTCCAGGTCCTCACCGAGGCCCATCTGCTCCCCGGCGCCATGCTCGGCAACGACCACCTGCACTTCATCTGCCGCGATCAGAAGCTGCGCGTGGAGAACGCCGGTACGGCCTGGACCTCCGACTACGAGGCGGGCCAGGAGATCCACATCCCGCTGAAGAACATGGACGGGCGCTACGTCGCCGACGAGCGCACGCTCGACATGTTGGAGGCGGAGGGTCGCGTCGCCTTCCGGTATCTGGACCACAATCCGAACGGTTCGCTCCGTGACATCGCCGGCATCACGAACGAGGCGGGCAACGTCGTCGGTCTGATGCCGCACCCGGAGCACGCCGTCGAGCCCCTCATCGGGTCGGGCCGCACCGACGGCCTCCCGTTCTTCACCTCGATCCTCAAGAAGCTGGTCGCCGCCTCATGAGCCTCGACACCACAGACAACGCCGCGAAGACTCCCGACGTCGAGCTGCCCTGGGCCGAACTCGGCCTGAAGAAGGACGAGTACGAGCGGGTCGTGGAGATCCTCGGCCGCCGTCCCACCGGCGCCGAGCTCGCCATGTACTCGGTCATGTGGTCCGAGCACTGCTCGTACAAGTCCTCCAAGGTGCACCTGCGCCAGTTCGGCGAGAAGGCTCCGGAGACCGACGCACTGCTCGTCGGCATCGGCGAGAACGCCGGCGTCGTCGACGTGGGCAACGGCTACGCCGTCACCTTCAAGGTCGAGTCGCACAACCACCCGTCGTACGTCGAGCCCTACCAGGGCGCGGCCACCGGCGTCGGCGGCATCGTCCGCGACATCATCGCGATGGGTGCCCGCCCGGTCGCCGTGGTCGACCCGCTGCGCATGGGCGCCGCCGACCACCCCGACACGAAGCGTGTGCTGCCCGGCGTCGTCGCCGGCATCGGCGGCTACGGCAACTGCCTGGGCCTGCCGAACATCGGCGGCGAGCTGGTCTTCGACGCCTGCTACCAGGGCAACCCGCTGGTCAACGCCGGGGCCATCGGCGTCATGCGGCACGAGGACATCCACCTCGCGAAGGCGTCCGGCGCGGGCAACAAGGTCATCATGTACGGCGCCCGCACGGGCGGCGACGGCATCGGTGGCGCCTCGATCCTGGCGAGTGAGACTTTCGACGACGCCAAGCCGAGCAAGCGTCCGGCGGTCCAGGTCGGTGACCCGTTCCAGGAGAAGCTGCTCATCGAGTGCACCCTGGAGGCCTTCGCCGAGAAGCTCGTCGTCGGCATCCAGGACCTCGGTGCGGCGGGTATCTCCTGCGCGACCTCCGAGCTGGCCTCCAACGGCTCCGGCGGTATGCGCGTCGAGCTGGACGACGTGCCGCTGCGCGACTCGACGCTCTCCCCCGAGGAGATCCTGATGTCGGAGTCGCAGGAGCGCATGTGCGCGGTGGTCGAGCCGGAGAAGGTCGACCGCTTCCTGGAGATCTGCGAGAAGTGGGACGTCATCGCCACCGTCATCGGTGAGGTGACCGACGGCGACCGCCTGGAGATCTTCTGGCACGGCGAGAAGATCGTCGACGTCGACCCGCGCACGGTCGCGCACGACGGTCCGGTCTACGAGCGTCCGCTGGCCCGCCCGGACTGGCAGGACGCGCTGCAGGCGGACGACGCGGGGAAGCTGCCGCGGCCGGCTTCGGGTGACGAGCTGAAGGACCAGGTCCTCAAGGTCGTCTCGTCGCCGAACCAGGCGTCGAAGAAGTGGGTCACCCAGCAGTACGACCACTTCGTGCAGGGCAACACGGTTCTGGCGCAGCCCGAGGACTCGGGCATGATCCGCATCGACGAGGAGACCGGGCTCGGCGTCGCCATCGCGACCGACGGCAACGGCCGCTTCGCGAAGCTCGACCCGTACACGGGTGCGCAGCTCGCGCTCGCGGAGGCGTACCGGAACGTCGCGACGACCGGTGCGAAGCCCCTCGCGGTCTCCGACTGCCTGAACTTCGGTTCGCCCGAGGACCCGGCCGTCATGTGGCAGTTCGCCGAGGCCATCCGTGGCCTCGCGGACGGCTGCCAGCAGCTCGGTACGCCGGTGACCGGCGGCAACGTCTCGCTCTACAACCAGACGGGCGAGGCGGCGATCCACCCGACGCCGGTCGTCGCGGTTCTCGGTGTCATCGACGACGTGGCGCGGCGCACGCCGGTCGCCTTCCAGGAAGAGGGCCAGCTCCTCTACCTGCTGGGCGACACCCGCGAGGAGTTCGGCGGTTCGGCCTGGTCGCAGGTCGTGCACGAGCACCTCGGCGGGCTGCCGCCGGCCGTGGACCTGGAGCGCGAGCGGCTGCTCGGCGAGATCCTGATCTCGGCCTCCCGCGACGGCATGATCGACGCCGCGCACGACCTGTCCGACGGTGGCCTGATCCAGGCCGTGGTCGAGTCGGCGCTGCTCGGGGGGAAGGGCGCGCGCCTGATCGTCCCCGAGGGTCTTGACGCGTTCACGTTCCTCTTCTCGGAGTCGGCGGGCCGTGCGGTCGTGTCGATCCCGCGCAGCGAGGAGCTCCGCTTCAACGACATGTGCGGGGCGCGGGGGCTGCCCGTCACCCGCATCGGTGTCGTGGACGGTGACGTGGTGGACGTCCAGGGTGAGTTCGCGCTCTCCCTCGACGAGCTGCGTGCGGCGTACGAGGGCACGATTCCGGCGCTGCTGGCGTAACGCGGTTGGCGTGTGGGTCGCCTGCCTGTACCGGCGGGCGACCCCTACGCGACGGGGGGCTCCGCCCTGGGCCCCGCGCCTGATCGTGCCGCACCGGCGTCCCGGCCACGGGGCTCCGCCCCCGGGGGTGCCGCTTGCCCGACCGGCACCGTCCTCCGGCCACGGGGCTCCGCCCCGGACCCCGCGCCTCAATCGCCGGCGGGGCTGATTGTGCCGAACCGGCGTTACGGCCTCGGGGCTCTGCCCCCGGGCCCCGCGAGTTTCGTCTCAGAGCGGGACTTGACGTGTCGGAGCCGGCGCCGGGCCGCACGTCACGGGGCTCCGCTCCGAGCCCAGCGTCTCAAGCGCCGACGGGTCTGATGGTGCCGAACCGGCGTTACGGCCTCGGGGCTCTGCCCCGGCCCCCGCTGCTCAATCGCCGCAGGGGCTTGAAATGCCCACCCGCCGCGAGGATCGAATTGTCCCGCCTGCAAGCAATCGCCCGGCTCCCGCCCATCTCCCACCCACCCGCCCCCTCCGGGGGCGTCGGCCCGACGGGGCACCGCACCCGACTTGGGTGATCCGCCGGCAGCCCCGGCTCCCCCGCCCATTGCGGTCAACGCCGCCCCGCCTCGGGCAACCTCCGCCAACCACGGCTCCCACCCGCCGCGTTCGGCCGCACCCGACTTGGGCAATCTGCCGCCTGGGGCGGCAGGGTGGGCAAGGCGGCCCCCGGTGCAGGCTGCACCTATGGGAGGCGCCAGCCCCGGCCCCTGGTGCGGGTCGCGTCTGCGGGAGGCTCCGGCTCCGGCGCCCCGGTGCGCGCCGCGCCTACGGAAGGCGCCGACCCCGGCCCCCCCCGGTGCAGGCCGCGCCCACGGAACGGGTCGACCCCGGCCCCCCGGTGCGGGCTGCGCCTACGGAAGGCGCCAGCCCCGGCCCCCCCGGTACAGGCCGCGCCCACGGAAGGCCCCGGCCACCGCACGGTCACGCCCCACGCAGTCGTACGCTCAGCGCATGCCACCGGCCAAGAGGAAGTCCCGCGTCTACAACCTCGACAAGACCCGCGCCGCCGTACTGGCCCAGTTCGGCAACGTGCGGAAGGCGGTCGAGGGCCTCACGCCCGAGCAGCTCGACGCCCCGACGCGGCTCGGGGACTGGACCGTGCGGGAGCTCGCCGCGCACATCACGATGGCGACGAGCGCCGTCGCCCGAGGGCTCGCCGTGCCGGGCCTGGTCAAAGCCGAACTCACGCCGCAGGACTGGCCGATGACCTCCGCCCCGTACGCGCGGGACATCGCCGAGTATGTGACAGGGCTAGCCGCGGACAACGACCTCGCCGCGCTGTACGCCGACGCCACGAGCAGCCTCGAACAGGCCCTCGCGGACCACTCCGGCGACCAACTCCTCGCCAACCGCACCGGCGTCATGACCCTCGCCGACTACCTGCCCACCCGCACCGTCGAGTTGATCGTCCACACCGACGACCTGAACGACGCCGTGCCGGGCCTCGACATCCCGTACGACCGCCAGGCCCTGGCCGCCTGCACCCGGATCCTCGCCGACGCGCTGGCGACCAAGGCCCCCGGCGCCTCCACCGAGGTGCGGATCCCACCGTTCGCCGTCGTCCAGTGCGTCGAGGGCCCCCGGCACACCCGCGGCACCCCGCCGAACGTCGTGGAGACCGACCCGCTCACCTGGATCCGCCTGGCCACAGGGCGTACCACCTGGTCGGCCGCGGTCGAGGACGCGCTGGTGAGCGCCAGCGGCGAGCGGGCGAACCTCGAAGACCTGCTGCCGATCATGGCGTGATGCGCACGGGACGCGCCGCGGGCCGGAACCGGAACGCGGCCCGCCACGTCCCATTGCCATGCTCACGACGCTACGTACATCCCGTACACGTGCCCTGATCAGCACCGCCGTCCTGCCGCTCGCCGCGCTGGCCACCGTGACCGCCTGCGGCGACGAGAAGGCCCCCGGCTCGAAGGCGGCCGGGGGAACCCCGATAACCGGCGTCCACTGGAGCGTGCAGAGCGCGACCGTGGACGGGAAGACGACGAAGGCCCCGGGCAGCGCGTACCTCGAGTTCGTCTCGGACGAGCGGGTGCGCGGCAACTACGGCTGCAACCACTTCGACGCCGAGGCACAGGTGACCGAGGACAGCGTCGACCTGGGCAAGGCGAAGCGGACCATGATGCTCTGCGAGGGCAAGGACGTGGCCGCCTTCGAGAAGACCCTGGCCCGCGTCCTCGCCGAGCGGAACAAGGTCGAGGCCAAGGGCGACGACCTGACCCTCACCGGCGAGAACGGCGACACCGTCACCCTCGCCAAGCAGCGCGACGCCAAGCTCGTCGGCACGAAGTGGAACGTCACGAGCCTGAGCGCCGACGACACCACCAGCTCCGTGCCGAAGGCCGCCCAGGGCAGGGCAGGACTCGTCTTCGACAAGGACGGACACGTCAGCGCCCGCCTGGGCTGCAACAGCGGCCGCGCCAAGGCCACCGTCAAGGGCGACGACGTCACCTTCGGCCCGCTGAGCAGCACGCGTATGGGCTGCATCGGCGAGGCCGCGAAGCTGGAGCGGACGATGCTCGACGTCCTGAAGGGCAAGGTGTCGTACGACATCCAGGGGGACTCCCTCACCCTGAAGGCACCCGGCGGCGGCAGCGGGATCGGCCTCACCGCCGCCGAGTGACGGACCCTCAGGCCCCCTCAGAACCCCTGAGGACCTCAGGGCCTCAGGACCTCAGGACCTCAGGACGGATACGGGAGCAGCTTCGCGTCCGTCCGCTCCCACGCCGCCTTCAACTCGGCCAGCACCTTCGGCTCGTCGGCCGCCCGGTCCGCCTGCTCGCGCCGGTCGGCCGCGAGGTCGAACAGCTGGTCGGTGCCGCCCTTGCCCCGGTAGTACTTCCAGTTGCCGCGCCGCACGGCCCGCTCCCCGCGCACCCGCCAGAACAGCTCGCGCTCCGTCAACTCCTCGCCGCGCAGCAGGTAGCCCGCGAGGCTGGTGCCGTCCAGCGGGTAGGCCTTGTCGGCGCGGGCCCCGCCGATCTCCAGCAGCGTCGCCGTCCAGTCGGGGGTGAACACCGGCTCGTGGCTGACCTGCCCGCCGTCGATCCGGGCGGGCCAGCGCACGATCGTCGGGACGCGGATGCCGCCCTCCTGGAGGGACGACTTGTTGCCGGACAGCGGCCAGTTGTAGGAGAAGCGCTCACCGCCGTTGTCC
Source organism: Streptomyces nidicola (assembly GCF_050106155.1). NCBI lineage: Bacteria > Bacillati > Actinomycetota > Actinomycetes > Kitasatosporales > Streptomycetaceae > Streptomyces > Streptomyces nidicola. The sequence continues at coordinate 4,621,480 of NZ_JBNBPI010000001.1, read as the reverse complement.
GAGGCGAAGAAGACGAGGGTGTCCTGCTCCTGCCCGGACTCCTTCAGCGCCTTCAGGACCTGCCCGATCGACCGGTCGAGGTCCTGCACCATCTCCGTGTACTTCTCGACCGATCCGCCGTCGTTGTGGAAGAGGGCCTGCTTGTCGCCCGCCTTGATCCTTCGTACGACCTCGGCGCTGGCCTCCTCGTCGCCGTCGGCGATCCACGGCCAGTGCGGGGTCGTGAAGTTGAGGTTGAGCAGCCACGGCCGATCCCCGTGGTCCCGCTTCACGTACTCGCTCGCCCGCTCGGTCAGGATCCGCGTGTAGTACCGCAGGTCCTTGTACTCGGCGTCGCCTTCCTTGACCTCGCCCTCGTAGAGGTCGTACTCGCCGCCGAGGCCGAGCTTCGAGTAGTACTCCAGGGCCCCGCCGAAGTTCCCGAAGAACTCGTCCCAGCCCGACTTGGTGGGCGAGTAGTCCGGCAGATAGCCGCAGTGCCACTTGCCGATCAGGGCCGTCGCGTAGCCGGCGCCGCGCAGCAGCGAGGCGAGCGTGGGGTGGTTCGGGTCGAGCCCGACGGAGCGGTCGGCGATCGGCTCCGCGAGGCCGCCCTTCGTACGGCCCGGATAGCGGCCGGTGTAGAGGCTGAAGCGGGTCGGGGAGCAGGTCGCGGAGCCGCTGTAGGCGTCGGTGAAGCGGACGCCCTGGCTGGCGAGCCGGTCCAGGTGGGGGGTCTTGATGTGCGGGGCGCCGTACGAGGACAGGTCGGCCCAGCCCAGGTCGTCGCCCAGGATGAACAGGATGTTGGGTCGCCGTGACCTGCGCCCGGTGGCGGCCCGGAAGGGCGTCTCACGGGGCGCGGCCGCCTGCGCGGAGCGGGCCGAGGCCCCCACTCCAGCGGCGGCGACGGTGGCGACGGCGGCCCCGCCGAGGGCACGACGGGACAGGCGAGAGGCATGCGAGGGCACGGGGTCTCCGGGGTGATGGGGCCGCGGTGCGGCACACGAAGCGCGCGCCCTACAGAGGCGCGGCGCAGCAGTGATGGGCGGCTCCGGCGCACGGGCAGGGGCCGACGGGCGACGTCAGACGGACGTCAGCGGCAGGAAGGAATCACGCACAGAGACAGATCGCGCTCGCGACACGGACCAGGTCGACGTGGCGGCGCTCCACAAGGGTGACCTCACGATCACGGAGTGGCTGCATGGACCGGGACTCTGCCGACACTGACGTACACCTGTCAACCACGCATCCGTACTCCGGACGACCCACGCTTCCGTACTCCGGACGACCCACGCTTCCGTACTCCGGACGACCCACGCTTCCGTACCCCGGACAACCGATGAGTTCGGTCACATCCGCCCCGGTCAACCCGCGTAGCCCCGGTCCCCAATTCGGACCACTGTGGGATCACGTCTACACTCGGTGGCGTGCCACGTGGTGACGGTCGACTCAATCACGACCTGCTTCCCGGCGAGAAGGGCCCCCAGGACGCTTGCGGCGTCTTCGGTGTCTGGGCTCCGGGTGAAGAGGTCGCAAAGCTCACTTACTTCGGGCTCTACGCCCTCCAACATCGGGGTCAGGAATCCGCGGGAATCGCGGTCAGCAATGGCTCCCAGATCCTCGTCTTCAAGGACATGGGGCTCGTTTCCCAGGTCTTCGACGAGACATCCCTAGGGTCCCTCCAAGGTCATATCGCGGTCGGTCACGCCCGCTACTCGACCACCGGGGCCTCCGTATGGGAGAACGCCCAGCCGACGTTCCGCGCCACCGCGCACGGTTCGATCGCCCTCGGGCACAACGGCAACCTGGTCAACACGGCGCACCTCGCCGAGCTGGTCGCCGAACTCCCCAAGGAGAACGGCCGCGCGACCCAGGTCGCGGCCACCAACGACACCGACCTGATCACCGCGCTGCTCGCGGGCCAGGTCGACGAGGACGGCAAGCCGCTGACCGTGGAAGAGGCGGCCGCCAAGGTGCTGCCTCAGGTCAAGGGCGCCTTCTCGCTCGTCTTCATGGACGAGAACACGCTGTACGCGGGACGTGACCCGCAGGGCATCCGCCCGCTGGTCCTCGGCCGCCTGGAGCGCGGCTGGGTCGTCGCCTCGGAGTCCGCGGCGCTCGACATCTGCGGCGCCAGCTTCGTTCGCGAGATCGAGCCGGGCGAGTTCGTCGCCATCGACGAGAACGGCCTGCGAACGTCCCGCTTCGCCGAAGCAAAGCCCAAGGGCTGCGTCTTCGAGTACGTGTACCTGGCCCGCCCGGACACGGACATCGCGGGTCGGAACGTGTACCTCTCCCGTGTGGAGATGGGCCGCAAGCTCGCCAAGGAAGCTCCGGTCGAGGCCGACCTCGTCATAGCCACCCCGGAATCCGGGACTCCGGCCGCGGTCGGCTACGCCGAGGCCTCCGGCATCCCGTTCGGCAACGGCCTGGTGAAGAACGCCTACGTCGGCCGCACGTTCATCCAGCCCTCCCAGACGATCCGCCAGCTCGGCATCCGTCTGAAGCTGAACCCGCTCAAGGAAGTCATCAAGGGCAAGCGTCTGGTCGTCGTCGACGACTCGATCGTGCGCGGCAACACGCAGCGCGCCCTCGTCCGCATGCTCCGCGAGGCCGGCGCGGCCGAGATCCACGTGCGGATCTCCTCCCCGCCCATCAAGTGGCCCTGCTTCTTCGGCATCGACTTCGCGACCCGCGCGGAGCTGATCGCCAACGGCATGACGGTCGAGGAGATCGGTACCTCGCTCGGGGTCGACTCGCTCTCGTACATCTCCATCGACGGCATGATCGAGGCGACCACCATCGCCAAGCCGAACCTCTGCCGTGCCTGCTTCGACGGCGAGTACCCGATGGACCTCCCCGACCCGGAGCTCCTCGGCAAGCAGCTCCTGGAGACGGAACTGGCCGCAGGTCCTGCGTCCACGGCTGCGTCCGACGCGATCCGTCGCCCGTAGACCCCGATTTCGCCAACCCGAAAGATCCCAGGCAATGTCTGAGACCCAGCCCTCCGGTGCCTCCTACGCGTCCGCAGGTGTCGACATCGAAGCCGGCGACCGCGCCGTGGAGCTCATGAAGGAGTGGGTGAAGAAGACGCAGCGCCCCGAGGTCCTCGGCGGCCTCGGCGGCTTCGCCGGCCTCTTCGACGCCTCCGCCCTGAAGAAGTACGAGCGTCCGCTGCTCGCCTCGGCCACCGACGGCGTCGGCACGAAGGTCGACATCGCCCGCCAGCTGGGCGTCTACGACACGATCGGCCATGACCTCGTCGCGATGGTCATGGACGACATCGTGGTGTGCGGCGCCGAGCCGCTCTTCATGACCGACTACATCTGCGTGGGCAAGGTCCACCCGGAGCGGGTCGCCGGCATCGTGAAGGGCATCGCCGAGGGCTGCGTCCTCGCGGGCTGCTCCCTCGTGGGCGGCGAGACGGCGGAGCACCCGGGCCTGCTGGGCCCGGACGACTTCGACGTCGCGGGCGCCGGTACGGGTGTCGTGGAGCACGACAACCTGCTGGGTCCCGATCGCATCCGCAAGGGTGACGCGGTGATCGCCATGGCGTCCTCCGGTCTTCACTCGAACGGGTACTCGCTGGTCCGCCACGTCCTCCTGGAGCGCGCGGGGATGGACCTGGGCGAGCACGTCGAGGAGCTCGGCCGCACGCTCGGCGAGGAGCTCCTGGAGCCGACGAAGATCTACTCGCTGGACTGCCTCTCGCTCATCAGCACCGCCGAGGTCCACGCCTTCAGCCACATCACGGGCGGCGGCCTCGCGGCGAACCTGGCCCGCGTGATCCCGGACGGCCTGCACGCCACGGTCGACCGCTCCACGTGGACCCCCGACCCGATCTTCGACCTGGTCGGTCGGAAGGGCCAGGTCGAGCGCCTGGAGCTGGAGAAGACGCTGAACATGGGCGTCGGCATGATGGCGATCGTGCCGCAGGAGTCGGTGGAGGTCGCCCTGGCGACCCTGGCCGACCGCGGAGTGGACTCCTGGGTGGCCGGCGAGATCGTCGACCGCGGCGAGCACACCACGGGCGCCGAGCTCACCGGGGACTACGCCAAGTAGTCCCCGCGGGGGCCCCCGGCGCCCCGTGCTTGGACAGCACAAAACCCGGTCCGGCGTGGTGACCACCCCGGACCGGGTGAAGTGCAGCGACGGTGAAGCCGCTGACGTGTTACGAGGTCAAGCGCCGCGGCGCTGTGACGAAGGACCGGACTGGCCGTCCTCGTCCTCGTCCTCGTCGTACGTATCCGCGTAGCGGGCGTACGGGTCGTCTTCCTCGTCGTCATCCTCGAAAGGCTCGCCGTTCGGCGGCTGATTCGAGATTGGATCCGACGTGGATGCGCCTAGCTCGTTGGCCAGACGCGACAGGTCAGTCCCGCCGCTGTTGTACTTCAGCTGGCGGGCGACCTTCGTCTGCTTGGCCTTGGCCCGGCCGCGCCCCATGGCTCGACCCCCTCGGTGATGGGGCTTCATGGCCCCAGAGTCTTGACACGCGTACATGATCTGGAACGGACTCCCCGCAGGGAGACCGGTCCGTAGGGCTTCCACGGTACCTGAGCCCACGCCCATACGGTACGTCGCCCGCAGGACGCGCCTGGGCGCAGGACCAGCCAGGAGCCCTTTCCTCGCTGGTCAGGTGCGATTTTAACCTCTTCCGGACGAGCGACCCGCCGAGGGGCGTGATGCTCGTTACGCGCCGGGCCCCATCAGCCCCGTCCGCGGGCCTCGGCCATCCGCTGCTCGGCGATCCGGTCGGCCGCGGCAGCCGGCGGAATCCCGTCGACCTTCGCACGAGCAAAGATGGAAAGCGTCGTGTCGAAGATCTTCGAGGCCTTCGCCCTGCATCGGTCGAAGTCAAAGCCGTGCAGCTCGTCGGCGACCTGGATGACGCCGCCCGCGTTCACCACGTAGTCCGGCGCGTAGAGGATCCCGCGGTCCGCGAGGTCCTTCTCGACGCCCGGGTGCGCGAGCTGGTTGTTGGCCGCGCCGCACACCACCTTCGCGGTCAGCACCGGCACGGAGTCGTCGTTCAGCGCGCCGCCCAGGGCGCAGGGCGCGTAGATGTCGAGCCCCGCCACCCGGATCAGGGCCTCGGTGTCGGCGGCGACCGCGACCTCGGGGTGCCGGTCGGTGATCTGCCGCACGGACTCCTCGCGGACATCGGTCACCACGACCTCGGCGCCGTCCTCCAGGAGGTGCTCCACGAGGTGGTGCCCCACCTTGCCCACACCGGCGATGCCGACCTTGCGGCCGCGCAGCGTGGGATCGCCCCACAGGTGCTGGGCGCTGGCCCGCATGCCCTGGAAGACACCGAAGGCGGTGAGTACGGAGGAGTCGCCCGCGCCGCCGTTCTCGGGGGAGCGTCCTGTGGTCCAGCGGCACTCGCGCGCCACGACGTCCATGTCGGCGACATACGTACCGACGTCGCACGCGGTCACGTACCGGCCGCCGAGCGAGGCCACGAACCGGCCATAGGCGAGCAGCAGCTGCTCGCTCTTCAGCGTGTGCGGATCGCCGATGATCACGGCCTTGCCGCCGCCGTGGTCGAGCCCGGCCATGGCGTTCTTGTAGGACATGCCGCGCGCGAGGTTCAGCGCGTCGGCGACCGCTTCCTCCTCGGAGGCGTACGGATAGAAGCGCGTGCCGCCGAGGGCCGGGCCCAGGGCGGTGTCGTGGAGGGCGATGACGGCCTTGAGGCCGCTAGCGCGGTCCTGGCAGAGGACGACCTGCTCGTGGCCGCCCTGTTCCGAGTGGAAGAGGGTGTGCAGGACGCCAGGGGCGCCGGAGGTGTCAGAGGTGGTGACAGCGTCGCCGGTCACATCGGTCACTGTGGTGACTCCCAAGTACATAGCGGCGGTTGGGCGGAATCCCGTGCGGGTGGCGGGCCTTCCGTCGGTGCTTGTGGGCAGAAGATTAGAGCGTGCGCGGGCCCGCCACGGCCGCGGCGCCAAGGATCACCCTCGCGCGCGCGTGGGGGCCGGAATTACGGCCGAAACCGGTCGCGTCGCCACGTGGGACGATTTGGAGTGTTTTCCAGCCGGTGGGCGGGGGAGGGAGCAGCCGTGCCCAAGGTGTCCTCGGTGACCGTCCCGTACGCGTCGTATCTGCGCGTGTACGAACCCCTCGCAGCCTTCCCGCAGCCCGAACGCGGCCATTGGGAGCGCTACGCGAAGCGCGACAGCCTCCCCTCCTATCAGGATGAATTGCGCCGTTCTTTGGCCGATCTCCTGCCCACCCCACCGGTGCCCGTGCCGGTGCACGAGAGCGACGACGCGTTCGTGATCGTGATCGACGGGGTGGTGTGCGTCTGCCCGTGGCGCACCCGGCTGCGCGGCTGGCAGGCCCTGGACGAGCTGCCGGGCGAGCTGCCGGCCCCGGTCCTGGACGCGGCGATCCCCCCGGTGGTGCGCCGGCAGTCGTCCGCCGACTACGAGCGCTGGCTGGAGCGGAACCCCGACGCCAGGCCCTGGATCCGTACGTCCACGTGGCAGGTGCCGATCAACTGGTTCGTGCTGGTGTCGGACGACGAGCGCGAGTACGAGTCGAAGAGCGACGAGGACGGGGCGGAGGGCGTAGGCGTCCCGCGGCTCCGCTACCGGACGCCGATGGTGCAGGCGAGGCGCCGGGTCGCGCGGGGTCTGAAGGCGCTGAAGGACTCGATCGAGGAGGGCCCCCTGATCGACGGCCTGGTAGATGTGGGGCGTTGGCTCGAGGAGTTCCACCCCCGTTCGTACGTCGAGCTCGACTACGGCGGGCTCGTGCACGGCCTCCCGCAGGACTTCCTCGAGGAGGACCACTCGGCGGCGGATGTCGCCGAGGGCATCGCGGCGCTGCGCGTCGGTGACGAGGACGGTGCGGGAGAGGCGTACGCGAGGCTTGTGGAACGCTGGCGGTCGGCGCGGGACAGGCAGTTCGCGAACTGAATCCCCAAGTGAGGGCGCTCACACCGACCTTCGGGACCTACGTCCTGATCCGGGCGTTTGCCTCAAGCGTGATGGACAGCACTTACCGGGACCTTGCGCCCATCACCCCTCCTCGTGGCAAAATAGGACAAGGAGTCCGGGGAGGGCTCCTTCCGTCCATCTAAGTCCAACCATGGACGGATTACTCAGCATTGCACTGCCGCTGGGGGGTCTGATGGCTCCTGATCGCTCTGTGACTGATCGTCACTGTGGCGTGACTGTCCGCTATGGCACGGTCCATCGGCTTCCGTCGCTGATGAACACCTGGGAGGGCAATTCCATCGGTTTGGCCGACGTGGCTGGACGGATGGTGTAGTTGTAGTGCCGAGGACAAGCCGTTCGTCCTATAACCGACTCGACTCGCGTCCGCCATTTCGGGCAACGCGGGTCAAGGTGCAGAATTTAGAGGAATGAACCGAGAAGGTTCGGTTCTCCGAGGAGGCCGCTCATGACCGCTCGCACCCCTGATGCCGAGCCGCTGCTGACCCCGGCTGAGGTCGCCACGATGTTCCGCGTCGACCCCAAGACGGTCACGCGCTGGGCGAAGGCTGGCAAGCTCACGTCGATTCGTACGCTCGGCGGACACCGCCGCTACCGCGAGGCCGAGGTCCGCGCTCTGCTTGCGGGTATCCCGCAGCAGCGCAGCGAGGCCTGAGGCACCGCACAACGCAGCAACACGGGCGTTTTCGGGTCCCCCAACCCGTCGGACACCCACCCATAGCTCCACTCGACGCGGGTCCTGCCCCAACAGGACTCCTTCTTATGAAGGCCGCCGAGGCGTCATCTCAACTGCCTCGCGCAAGCGTCATCCGATCGCGCTGGACTCCGCCGGGTCCAGCGCGATCTTTTTTGTGCGCGGGGGCCGGCTTCTGGCGGGGGGTCTGTGCGCGCCCTTGTCGGACCTTGATCGATCCCTGTGGGCTCCTGCCCGGGGCAGTGCAATTGCACATATTAAATTGAGCCGTTGTAGGGCGGGGGTAAGAAACGGTGTTTCCAAAACAACTTCGGTGACACCCGTCACACGCCTCTTCGCTTGTTGCAGGTGACGCCCTTGCGCTAATGGGGCGCAGGCGTCACCGGAGTGCTGCTGTCGTACCGCCGACTCTCCCCAGGCTGCCACCAGTTGAGGGCGCACAGGGGCGCCTTTGGTCACGCCGTGGGGAGTCTTTCGTCCCTACTGGGCCCACAGGCGCTCCTGTGGCGCTCCAGGGGCCTTCCCGGCGGCACCCCGGAGCATTCCCCGGGTCGCCCGCTGGGTGACGGGCAGTCAAGACGCGTACCAGGAACGCAAGAAGGCCCGCACCGAATGGTGCGGGCCTTCTTCTACTGCGGTCCTGACGGGATTTGAACCCGCGGCCTCCACCTTGACAGGGTGGCGAGCACTCCAAACTGCTCCACAGGACCAGGTTTCGCGGCGCTTCTTGCTCGTTGCGCTGCGAGACAGGACTCTACAGCAGCGCAGGCCGTGCGGTCGAACTCACCCTGTGCGGTCGGCCGATTACGGAACCTGCGCGTCGATCGCCTTCACGATCCGCTTGTCCGAGACGGGGTACGCCGTGCCCAGCGCGTGGGCGAAATAGCTGACCCGCAGCTCCTCGATCATCCAGCGGATGTCGAGCACCTCCTGCGGCACGGGCCGCCCCTGCGGCATCTGCTCGAGCAGCCACAGGTACTCGTCCCGCATCTCGTGGACCTTCTCCATGCGGGTGGTGTCCCGCTGGACGTTGGTCGGCATCTGCTGGAGCCGGCGGTCGGCCGCGACGAGATAGCGCATCAGGTCGGGCAGCCGCCGCAGGCCGGTGGCCGTGACGAAGCCCGGCTTCACCAGCTCGTCCAACTGGGCGCGCACATCCTGGAGGTTCGGCAGCAGCACCACGCTCTTCGTGGACTTCAGGCGCCGCTCGCAGGCCTGCCAGGCCGCCAGGACCTGCTGCACCTGGCCGACCGCCTTCACCGTGGTGTCGACGATCTCCGCGCGCACCTTGTCGTAGAGCTTCCGGTACGACTCCTCGTCCCAGGCGGGCCCGCCGAAGTCGCCGATGAGCTTGTCCGCCGCCGCCATCGCGCAGTCGTCGAAGAGCGCCTGGACGGAGCCGTGCGGGTTCGCGGACAGGGCGAGCTTCTGCGCGTTGCTCAGCTTGTCCGAGGCGAACTTGCCGGGGTTCACCGGGATGTTGCGCAGGATGAGCCGGCGCGTGCCCTTCCACATGGCCTGCGCCTGCTCGGCCTCGCTGTCGAAGAGGCGAACGGAGACGGTGTCGCCGTCGTCGACCAGGGCCGGGTAGGCCTTCACCGGCTGGCCGGCCCGCCGCGTCTCGAAGACCTTCGACAGCGTCCCGACACTCCAGTCGGTGAGGCCCTTGCGCTCCACGGACGGGCCGCCGGAGCGCTCGGCGGTGGCCTTGGCCGCCTGGGAGATCGCCTGCCGGGCCTTCGGCTTCAGCCGGAGCTTGAGCGCCTCCAGGTCCTTGTCCTCGGCGAGCTTGCGGCGCCGCTCGTCGACGATCCGGAAGGTGATCTTCAAGTGGTCCGGTACGCGGCTCAGGTCGAAGTCGTCCGGGCTCACCGGGACGCCGACCATCTGCTGCAACTCGCGCGCGAGCGTGACCGGCAGCGGCTCCTGAAGCGGCACCGCCCGGTCAAGGAACGCCTTCGCGTAGTTCGGCGCGGGCACGTAGTTGCGGCGGATCGGCTTGGGCAGGGACCGGATCAGCTCGATCACCACGTCCTCGCGCAGGCCGGGGATCTGCCAGTCGAAGCCCTCGTCGGTGACCTGGTTGAGCACCTGGAGCGGGATATGGACCGTCACGCCGTCCGCGTCCGCCCCCGGCTCGAACTGGTACGTCACCCGGAACTTGAGCCCGCCCTGGCGCCAGGAGTCCGGGTAGTCGGCCTTCGTGACCGCCTCCGCCGACTCGCGGATCAGCATCGAGCGCTCGAAATCGAGGAGTTCGGGCTCCCCTCCTGTTTCGAGCCTCTTCTGCTTCCACCACGAGTCGAAGTGCGCGCCGGACACCACGTGTTCGGGCACCCGCTGGTCGTAGAAGTCGAAGAGGGTCTCGTCGTCGACGACGATGTCGCGGCGGCGCGCCCGGTGCTCCAACTCCTCGACCTCGGTGAGGAGTTTGCGGTTGTCGGCGAAGAACTTGTGGTGCGTGCGCCAGTCGCCCTCGACCAGCGCGTTGCGGATGAACAGCTCGCGCGAGACCTCGGGGTCGATCCGGCCGTAGTTGATCTTCCGCTGGGCGACGAGCGGGACGCCGTACAGCGTCACCTTCTCGTACGCCATGACGGCCGCCTGGTCCTTCTCCCAATGCGGCTCGCTGTACGTGCGCTTGAGGAGGTGCTCGGCGAGCGGCTCGACCCACTCGGGCTCGATCTTCGCGTTGACGCGGGCCCAGAGCCGGCTGGTCTCCACGAGCTCCGCCGACATCACGAAGCGCGGGGGCTTCTTGAAGAGGGCCGAGCCGGGGAAGATCGCGAACTTGGCGTTGCGGGCGCCGATGTACTCGTTGCGCCCGCGGTCGCGACCCGCCTGCTTCGGGTCCTTCTGCGTGGACTCCTTGGACTCCTTGACGTCCTTCATTCCGATGTGCGAAAGCAAACCGGAGAGGAGGGAGAGGTGGACGGAGTCGTCGGCGGCATCCTGGTCGTTGAGATGGATGCCCATCTGCTTCGCGACCGTACGCAGCTGCGTGTAGATGTCCTGCCACTCACGGATGCGCAGGAAGTTCAGGTACTCGCGCTTGCACATGCGGCGGAAGGCGGAGGAGCCGAGCTCCTTCTGCTGTTCACGCACGTAACGCCACAGGTTCAGGAAGGCGAGGAAGTCGCTCGTCTCGTCCTTGAAGCGGGCGTGCTGCTGGTCGGCCTGCGCCTGCTTGTCGGAGGGGCGCTCGCGCGGGTCCTGGATGGAGAGCGCCGCGGCGATCACCATGACCTCGCGCACGCAGCCGTTCTTGTCGGCCTCCAGGACCATGCGGGCGAGGCGCGGGTCGACGGGCAGCTGGGCGAGCTTGCGGCCCTGCTCCGTGAGCCGTTTCCGTACGTCCTTCTGGGCGGGGTCCAACGCGCCCAGTTCCTGGAGGAGTTGGACACCGTCGCGGATGTTGCGGTGGTCCGGCGGGTCGATGAACGGGAACTTCTCGATGTCGCCGAGCCCCGCCGAGGTCATCTGGAGGATGACGGAGGCCAGGTTCGTACGGAGGATCTCCGCGTCCGTGAACTCCGGGCGGGCCAGGAAGTCGTCCTCGGAGTACAGGCGGATGCAGATGCCGTCGGACGTACGGCCGCAGCGGCCCTTGCGCTGGTTGGCGCTGGCCTGGCTGACCGGCTCGATGGGCAGCCGCTGCACCTTCGTACGGTGCGAATAGCGGGAGATGCGGGCCGTGCCCGGGTCGATCACGTACTTGATGCCGGGGACCGTCAGGGAGGTCTCCGCGACGTTCGTGGCGAGCACGATGCGGCGGACTGTTCCTGCACCGGGTCGCTGGAATACGCGGTGCTGCTCGGCGTGCGACAGCCGCGCGTACAGCGGCAGGACCTCTGTGAACTTGTATCTCTTCTTCTCCAGCGCGTCCGCGGTGTCGCGGATCTCGCGCTCTCCGGAGAGGAAGACGAGGATGTCGCCGTCGCCCTCGCGCATCAGCTCCTCGCACGCGTCCGTGATCGCGGTGATCTGGTCGCGGTCGGAGTCGTCGCCGTCCTCTTCGAGGAGAGGCCGATATCGCACCTCCACCGGATACGTACGCCCGCTGACCTCGACGATCGGGGCGTCCCCGAAGTGCCGCGAGAAGCGCTCGGGGTCGATGGTCGCCGAGGTGATGACGACCTTGAGGTCCGGGCGCCTCGGCAGCAGCTGGGCCAGGTAACCCAGCAGGAAGTCGATGTTCAGGGACCGCTCGTGGGCCTCGTCGATGATGATCGTGTCGTACGCGCGCAGCTCGCGGTCCGTCTGGATCTCGGCGAGCAGGATGCCGTCCGTCATCAGCTTCACGAACGTGCCGTCCTGGTCCACCTGGTCGGTGAACCTGACCTTCCAGCCGACCGCCTCGCCCAGCGGCGTGTGCAGCTCGTCGGCGACGCGCTCGGCGACCGTGCGGGCCGCGATCCGGCGGGGCTGGGTGTGCCCGATCATGCCGCGCACACCACGGCCGAGTTCGAGACAGATCTTCGGGATCTGCGTCGTCTTTCCGGAACCGGTCTCACCGGCGACGATCACGACCTGGTGGTCGCGGATCGCCTCGGCGATCTCGTCCTTCTTCTGGCTGACCGGGAGCTGCTCGGGATACGTGACGGCGAGGGCCTCGCGGCGCTCGCGACGGGTGTCCGTACGGACGGCGGCCTTCTCGGCCTCCGCGTCGATCTCCGCGACGACGGCGGCGCGCGCCTCCGGCTTACGGATCTTGCGGGCGCCTTCGAGCCTGCGCCCGAGGCGGTGCGCATCGCGCAGGGACAGCTCGGAGATCCGCCGCGCTACGGCGGCGAACTGATCGGCGGCGGGGGCAGGCTGCGTAGACATACGTCCTCAAGGATCTCACCTCGGGGAAATGTGTGGCGACCGGTTTTGTGGCCGGTGCGCCGGGGCGGCCGGGGCCCGCGTCCGGATGTAGAGCGCCGACGCTTGGCTTAACGTGCGGATATGTCGCACTTGCCCGATGAGCCCGCACCGGACGACGCGCCCCCACCGTCCCCGGAGAAGGAGCACCCGCCGCACGGCCAGCACGGGCGCCCGCTGAGCGGGGCCGAGCGCTGGTCCGGCTTCAAGAACTCACCGTTCTTCCCGGCGTGCGTGCTCGTCCTCATCCTGGCCGCGGCGGCCGCCCTGTTCGCCGGCTCGTACACGTACTCCATGGCGAACCCGACGCCGCACAACATCCCGACCGGCGTCACCGGCGCGTACGACCAGGCCCAGGGCAAGAAGTTCCTCGGCGCGATGGAGAAGGCGCTCGACGCGCAGCTGGACCTCAAGCCCTACGACTCCCGGGCCGCGGCCCGCGAAGCCCTCGACGCCCAGAAGATCTACGCGGTCCTCGATGTCCGCGGCGGCGGCTCGCGCGTCCACCTCGACGTCTCCGGCGCCTCCGGCGTCACCGTCGCCCAGGTCTTCGCCGAGGCGGCGCCCCCGGTCAGCAAGGCGACCGGGATCCCGGTGTCGGTGAAGGACGTGAACCCGCTGCAGGGCGGGGACCCGCGCGGCCTGACGATCTTCTACATCACGCTCGCCGCGGTGATCATCGGCTTCGTCGGCGCGATCCAGCTCAGCGTGCACGCGCGCGGGCTCAACCCGGCCGAGCGGATCGCCTTCACGATCGCCTACGCGCTGCTCGGCGGTTTCGCGGTGGCGGCGGTCGCGGACTGGGGGCTCGGCGCGGTCGACCTGCCGTTCGTCGAGTCCTGGCTGATCCTCGCGCTGACGATGTTCACCTGCGGCATGGTCTTCACGATGTTCAACACGTTCTTCCACCGCTGGGCGATGATCCCGACCTGGGGCCTGCTGGTCCTGCTCGGCAACCCGGCATCAGGCGGCGCGGTGGCACCCCCGCTGCTGCCCACGGTGATCGGCCGCCTCGGCCAGTGGCTGCCACCGGGCGCCTCGTACAACGCCCAGCACACGGCGGTCTACTTCCAGGGCAACCAGCACGTCTTCCCGATCCTGGTGCTTGCCGGCTGGTCCCTGGTCTCCTGCGCCCTCTTCTGGTTCTGGCGCCACCGCCACCCGGGCGGCCGGGGGACGGGACCGGTGCACGCGGCACCCGTGTAGGACGTGCGGGACGCGCAGGAACCGGGAAACGCAATAGGCCCCGTCCGGAGACGGGGCCTAGTTCCTGTGGCTGGGGCCGGGATCGAACCGGCGACCTATCGCTTTTCAGGCGATCGCTCGTACCAACTGAGCTACCCAGCCACGAAGTTCACGAGGAACTTCAGCGGTCCTGACGGGATTTGAACCCGCGGCCTCCACCTTGACAGGGTGGCGAGCACTCCAAACTGCTCCACAGGACCTAGCTGTTGTGCGAGACGAGCAAGAGCAAGTCTCTCACACGGTTGTGCGTGCCCCCAACGGGATTCGAACCCGTGCTACCGCCTTGAAAGGGCGGCGTCCTAGGCCGCTAGACGATGAGGGCTATCGGCCCGCCTGCGCGCTTTGCAGCGCGTCGGGGACGTGAGAAGCATATGGGATGCAGGGAGCTATCGCCAAAACGGTTTACGGGGAGCTCTGCCCAGAGGTCAGGGGGAGCTCTCCCCAGGGCTCGGCGAGGGGGTCGCGCCGGGCTGGTTCTCCTGTGGCAGATGGCGGCTGACCTCCGCCTTCGTCAGGCCGAGACCGCCCAGCCGGATCTCGTCCCAGGCCTGCAGGCGCTTGGTCGTGCGGTCCAGATAGAGGACCGAGGCCTCGACCGGGTCGGGCTTGCCGTCGTCCACCGCGCGCAGGCCGCTGCCGCCGGTGGAGCCCTCGGTGCGCAGCCGGGTGCCGAGCGGGAGCACCTCCATCTCCTGGTGGTGGATGTGCCCCGCAAGGACCAGCGGCACCTCGCCGTCCACCTCACGGGCCGCGGCCGGCTCATGGGCGAGCGCGATGTCGACCGGGGTGCCCGCCGCCTTCTGGTCGCGCAGCGCGGAGGCGAGCCGGATGCCGGACAGGCGCTCGGCCGGATCGCCCTGCGCCTTCACCGCGCGGTCCGGGGTGTACTGCGGGTCGCCCATGCCGGCGAAGCGCAGGCCCGCGACCGTGGCGGCCTTCCCGTCGTCGAGGACGCGGACGTTCTTGAAGCGCTTGCGGTCGGCGAGGTACTTCTGCGTCGCGTTCTTCGAGTCGTGGTTGCCACGGATCCAGACGTAGGGCACGCCGAGGTTCTTGATGGGGTCCAGGAAGGCGTTCTCGGCCTTCGAGCCGTGGTCCATCGTGTCGCCGGTGTCGACGATCGCGGAGATCTTGTACTGCTCCACGAGCGAGGCGATGATCTTCCACGACGCCGGGTTGAGGTGGATGTCCGACACGTGCAGGACGCGGATCGTCGAGGGGTCCGGCTGGTACGTGGGGAGCGTGGACGTCGCGTCGTACAGCTTGGTCACGTTGGTGACCAGGAGCGCCAACTCCTTTTGGTACGCGTCGAATTCGGTCACGATCGAGCGTGCGCTGCCGACCACGGAGGGCGCCGAGGAGAGCAGCCCGGAGAACTTCGGCTCCAGGACGGACTCCGGGTTCCACGTCGCGTACGCCGTACCGCCCGAGGCCGCGAGCAGGGTGAGCGCCAGACCGCCGGCGGCCAGGGCGCGGCGCGGGCGGCGGTAGACCACGAGGCCGAGCGTCGTGGCGCCCGCGAGCACCGCCACACAGGAGCGCAGCGCCAGGTCGACCGTGCCGTGCTCGACGTCCCGCGCCACCTCGTCCTGCAGCCCGGAGAAGCGCTCGGGGTGGTCGACGAGGGCCTGGGCGCGGGCCGGGTCGAGGCGGTCCACGTCGACGTCGAGGCGGATCGGCGCCGTGTGCGAGTGCAGCTCCAGGGCGCCGAGCGGCGACACGTTGATCTTCGTACCGCCCGAGAAGGAGGGGCGCAGCGTCATCTTCGTGTCCATGGGCCCCACCGGCGTCCGCACGCTGCCGACGATCAGCAGGCCGAGCCAGGCGCCGAGCAGCACGACGGCGACCAGGCCGAGCGCCCGTACGTAGGGGTGCGGCGGGTGGACCAGCTGGAGGACCGGGTGGGGATGGCGGTCGCGGTAGTGGCGCAGGAGCGCCGAGGGAGCCCCTCGAACCCCCCGTATGCGGCGGCGGACTCCACGTATGGCGGCGACTGGCGAGCGGGCCATTGCTCCCGTATGCCCAAGTGCACGGGTGGATATGCGGGTTGTACCGGACAATGGCCGTGTGCTGGAGATGACGCGCGAGACGTTCGAGGAACTGGTCGCCGAAGCGCTGGACCGGATCCCGCCCGAGCTGACCCGACTCATGGACAACGTGGCGGTGTTCGTGGAGGACGAGCCGCCCGCGGAGGACCCCGAGCTGCTCGGGCTCTACGAAGGGACCCCGCTGACCGAGCGGGGCGAGTGGTACGCGGGGGTGCTGCCGGACCGGATCACCATCTACCGGGGGCCGACGCTGCGGATGTGCGAGTCGACGGAGGACGTGGTCACGGAGACCGAGGTGACCGTGGTGCACGAGATCGCGCACCACTTCGGGATCGACGACGCGCGGCTGCACGCGCTCGGATACGGGTGAGGTGCGGGGGAGACACGGGTGAGGCCCCCGCGCTGATTGTGGGGGCTTTGTGCGGTGCTCGCGCGGCGCGTGTCCTCGTACGGGGGACAGGAGTTGGGAACGGTACCCACCCCCCCATGGTGACCCCGTCTCGTGCACCGGAGGTGCCCGCCCGTGCGCCAGCTGTCCGTATCGCAACGCGCCCTGTCGCTCACTGCGCTCCGTCTGGGCCGCTTGGCCGCGACCACCGTGGCCGTCGCCGCGGCCGCCGGCTGCATGAGCGTGGGCGCCGACGGCGGCGGAGCGCCCACCCACTCCCCGCCGCAGCGCGGCTCGGGCGCCGCGCCCGACGGCGGCGCCGAGGTCCCGGACGGCGGGGCGGACGTGGGGGCGCGGGTCGGGGATGCCTCGGCGATTCCCTCGCGGCGGCCCGCCTCGCCCGAGGACCCGGCCACGCCCTCGTCGGCCTCCCCCGACAAGCCCACGAAGGCGTCCACCCCGCCTCCGGCGCGCACCTCGCCGTCCCGCAGCGCCTCGCAGCGGCCCTCGCAGCGGCCGAGCCGGCCCGGCGCGACGAGCACTCCTTCGCCCACGAAGTCGTCCCCCGCGCCCTCGTCGTCACCGCCGACCGCCGAGCCCTCGTCGTCGGCGCACGAGGAGACCGCGTCGGAGCGGGCCGGTGAACCGCGGCCGCAGGCCGGGGATCCGGCGTGACCGGGGACGGTGTGTGAGCCGGGTCTCAACGATCCGGTTTGCCTCGGGGGGTGAGGGGTGCGTATGGTGGTAGATCGTTTGATCCCATTTGCCCGGCGCCGTCAAGAGAGCGCCGCGTGGCGCGTACTCTCCCTTGCCGTGGCTGGACCGCATTGAGGCGGTCGATTTGCTGAATTGCGAATACACGGAGTTGCGGGCGCGTGCCGAGACTCCGGAAGGTTTCGCATTTCGCATGTCCATTTCCACTGAGAACACCGTCGACCAGGCCGTCGAGACCGACATCGACACCGACACGATCGACACCGACGCCGTCGACATCATCGAGAACGACGAGCCCACCCTGACGTTCGCCGACCTCGGTCTCCCCGAGCCCGTCGTCCGCAAGCTCGCGCAGAACGGTGTGACCACCCCGTTCCCGATCCAGGCCGCGACCATCCCGGACGCCCTGGCCGGCAAGGACATCCTCGGCCGTGGCCGCACCGGCTCCGGCAAGACCCTCTCGTTCGGTCTGCCGACGATGGCCCGCCTGGCCGGCGCCCGCAGCGAGAAGCACAAGCCGCGCGCCGTCATCCTCACCCCGACCCGTGAGCTCGCCATGCAGGTCGCGGACGCCCTGCAGCCGTACGGCGACCAGGTCGGCCTCAAGATGAAGGTCGTCTGCGGCGGTACGTCGATGGGCAACCAGATCTACGCCCTGGAGCGCGGCGTCGACATCCTCGTCGCCACCCCGGGCCGACTGCGCGACATCATCAACCGTGGCGCCTGCTCCCTGGAGAACATCGAGGTCGCCGTCCTCGACGAGGCCGACCAGATGTCCGACCTGGGCTTCCTGCCCGAGGTCACCGAGCTGCTCGACCAGGTCCCGGCCGGCGGCCAGCGGATGCTGTTCTCCGCCACGATGGAGAACGAGATCAAGACCCTCGTCTCCCGCTACCTGAACGACCCGGTCAGCCACGAGGTCGACAGCGCCCAGGGCAACGTCACGACGATGTCGCACCACATCCTCGTCGTGAAGCCCAAGGACAAGGCGCCGGTCACCGCGGCCATCGCCTCCCGCAAGGGCCGCACGATCATCTTCGTCCGCACCCAGCTGGGCGCCGACCGCATCGCCGAGCAGCTCCGCGACGCCGGTGTCGAGGCCGACGCGCTGCACGGCGGCATGACGCAGGGCGCGCGCACCCGGGTCCTGGAGGACTTCAAGAAGGGCTACGTCAACGCGCTCGTCGCCACCGACGTCGCCGCCCGAGGCATCCACGTCGACGACATCGACCTGGTCCTGAACGTGGACCCGGCCGGCGACCACAAGGACTACCTGCACCGCGCGGGCCGCACGGCGCGTGCCGGCCGCACCGGCACGGTCGTCTCCCTGTCGCTGCCGCACCAGCGCCGCCAGATCTTCCGCCTCATGGAGGACGCGGGCGTCGACGCCGGCCGCCACATCATCCAGGGCGGCGCCGCCTTCGACCCGGAGGTCGCCGAGATCACCGGCGCCCGCTCCATGACCGAGGTCGAGGCCGAGTCCGCGGGCAACGCCGCGCAGCAGGCCGAGCGCGAGGTCACCGACCTCACCAAGCAGCTGGAGCGCGCCACCCGTCGCGCCGCCGAGCTGCGCGAGCAGGCCGACCGCCTCACCGCCCGCGCCGCCCGTGACCGCGGCGAGGACGAGGAGGGCGTGGCCGCGGCCGTCGCCGCCGCGCAGGAGGCCGCCGCCGAGCAGGTCGCCCAGGCCGCGGCTGCCGCCGAGGCGGCGCAGCGCGAGGAGCGTTCGTTCTCCGACCAGCCGCGTCAGCGCCGCGACGAGCGGGGCAACTTCGAGCGCCGTGACAACCGTGGCGGCGACAAGGGTGGCTTCCGTCGCGACAACGACCGCGGCGGTGACCGTGGCGGCTTCCGCCGCGACGACCGTCGTGACGGTGACAAGGGCGGCTTCCGCCGGGACAACGACCGTGGCGGCTTCAACCGCAACGACCGTGGTGGCCGTTCTTTCGAGCGTCGTGACGACCGCGGCGGCGACCGTGGCGGCTTCCGTCGCGACGACCGTGGCGACAAGGGCGGCTTCCGCCGCGACGACCGCCGGGACAACGACCGTGGCGGCCGTTCCTTCGAGCGTCGTGACGACCGCGGCGGCGACCGCGGCGGCGACCGTGGCGGCTTCCGCCGGGACAACGACCGTGGCGGCTTCAACCGCGACGACCGTGGCGGCCGTCCCTTCGAGCGCCGTGACAACGACCGTGGTGGCTTCCGCCGCGACGACCGTCCCTCGGGCCACCGGGGCAGCGACCGTCCGTTCAACCGCGACCGTCAGGGCGACCGCCCCTCCGGCGGCCACCGCCCCTACGGCCGTCGTGACGACCACCGTGGCGCCGGCTCCGGCTCGGGTTCGTCCTTCGGCCGCCGCGACGACAAGCCGCGCTGGAAGCGCAACGGCTGACCGTTCCTGACGTGACAAGGCCGCGGCCCCACCCCCTCACGGGGGGTGGGGCCGCGGCCTTTCTCGTCACCGGGTAACCGGCGCGCGTACGGGAGTTGGGCCTTGATCGGCCGCATGCGGTGCCCCCGGCGAGGGAATCGCTGGGGGCATGACAAGTGATGCCAGCAGAGCCACTGACGGACAGCAGCCGGCCGTGGCCGCGGGCTCCGACGAGGAGCGCCTCGCCCAGCTCGGCTACACGCAGGTCCTCGCCCGCCGCATGTCGGGCTTCTCGAACTACGCCGTCTCCTTCACGATCATCTCGGTCCTCTCGGGCTGTCTGACGCTGTATCTGTTCGGCATGAACACGGGCGGCCCCGTGCTCATCACCTGGGGCTGGGTCGCCGTCGGCCTGATGACCCTCTTCGTGGGCCTGGCGATGGCCGAGATCTGCTCGGCGTATCCGACGTCGGCGGGGTTGTACTTCTGGGCGCACCGGCTCGCTCCGGAGCGCAGCGCGGCGGCGTGGGCCTGGTTCACCGGCTGGTTCAACGTGCTCGGTCAGGTGGCGGTGACCGCCGGCATCGACTTCGGCGCGGCGTCCTTCCTGGGCGCGTACCTGAACCTGCAGTTCGACTTCGAGGTGACAGCGGGCCGCACGATCCTTCTCTTCGCCGGGATCCTGCTGCTGCACGGGCTCCTCAACACCTTCGGCGTACGCATCGTCGCCTTCCTCAACAGCGTCAGCGTGTGGTGGCACGTGCTGGGCGTCGCGCTGATCGTCGGCGCGCTGGCCTTCGCGCCGGACAGCCACCAGTCGGCGTCCTTCGTCTTCGGCGAGTTCGTGAACAACACCGGCTGGGGCAGCAGCGCGTACGTCGTCCTCATCGGTCTGCTGATGGCGCAGTACACCTTCACCGGCTACGACGCGTCGGCCCATATGACGGAGGAGACGCACGACGCGTCCACGGCGGGCCCCAAGGGCATCGTCCGCTCGATCTGGACGTCGTGGATCGCCGGCTTCGTCCTCCTGCTCGGCTTCACTTTCGCGATCCAGTCGTACGAGGGCGCGCTGAACTCGCCCACGGGCGCGCCGCCCGCCCAGATCCTTCTGGACGCCCTCGGCGCGACGGCCGGGAAGCTGCTGCTCCTGGTGGTGATCGGCGCCCAGCTGTTCTGCGGGATGGCGTCCGTGACCGCCAACAGCCGCATGATCTACGCCTTCTCGCGCGACGGCGCCCTGCCGTTCTCCCGCGTATGGCACACGGTCAGCCCGCGCACCCGCACCCCCGTCGCGGCGGTCTGGCTCGCGGCGGCCGGCGCCCTGGTCCTCGGCCTGCCCTACCTGATCAACGTCACCGCGTACGCGGCCGTGACCTCGATCGCCGTCATCGGCCTCTACATCGCGTACGTCATCCCGACGCTGCTGCGGCTGCGCAAGGGCGACGCGTTCGAGCGGGGTCCGTGGCACCTGGGCCGCTGGTCGAAGCCGATCGGGGTGGTGGCGGTTGCCTGGGTCGTCGTCATCACGATCCTCTTCATGCTGCCGCAGGTCTCCCCGGTCACCTGGGAGACCTTCAACTACGCCCCGATCGCGGTCCTCGTGGTCCTCGGTTTCGCGGGCACCTGGTGGGCGGTGTCGGCCCGGCACTGGTTCCTGCGCTGACGCTCCGTCCGGCGCGCGAGGACCGGTAAGCCGATACCCGATCGGCCTCCCGGCCTCGTCGGGCTATGCTCAGGGGTGCGTCGGCTCAGGTCGGCGTGTGGACCCTTAGCTCAATTGGCAGAGCAGTGGACTTTTAATCCATTGGTTGTGGGTTCGAGTCCCACAGGGTCTACGAGTGCGGGGGAGGGGTCGGCCCCTCCGACCTGCCGGGCGGCGCCCGGGTCGGCTTCGGTCGGCTC
Organism: Streptomyces nidicola; assembly: GCF_050106155.1. Classification (NCBI taxonomy): domain Bacteria; kingdom Bacillati; phylum Actinomycetota; class Actinomycetes; order Kitasatosporales; family Streptomycetaceae; genus Streptomyces; species Streptomyces nidicola. The sequence goes on along the minus strand of NZ_JBNBPI010000001.1, from coordinate 4,600,308 downwards.
GGGCGCCGCCGCGTTTGCGGAGTGGGCATCCGGAGCCGGGGGTTCAGGTATCTGAACATCGGGCATGTGGGCCCGATCGACCCCCGCATGCACGAGTACGCTCGAAGGACGGCCGCCCCGGACCCGGCCCTCTCCGTGCAGTTCGTTCCGCGCAACAGAGGCTCTGCGCACGTGAAGCACCATCCTTGCCAGAGGAGATGGGGCGGATGAGCCCTCATTCCGATCTGTCCGAATCGACCGACCGGTCGGCGTTCCCCGTCCAGTTCGACGACTGCCGTGTGGTGCGCGCACACGGTGAGCTGGACGTGACCACCGTGCCCCGCTTGGAGCGCGCACTGCACCAGGTCCGTACCGGGTCCGGCCGGCTCCGTCTCATCGTGGACCTGAGCGCGGTGACCTTCGCGGACGGCAGCATCCTTGAGCCGCTGTGCGAGGCGTGGGCCGAAAGCCGGGCGCGGCACGGCTGGACCCGGGTCGTCTACACCAGGTCGGCGACCTCCCTGGTCTTCCGGGCCGGTGGCCTCGCCGACCGGTTCCCGGGGTACGCGAGCGTTCAGGACGCCCGGCACGGGGCGGGAGGGCACCGGACCCGGCACAACGGAGCGCGGTGACGGGCAACGGCATGGACGAGGTGCTGCGGTGCCTGCGCCCGGGGAGCGACAGGGACCCCGCGGCGGCCGGCGCGCGGGCCCTGGGGGTCGAGGGCGTTGCCGTGTCCGTGTTCGCCCGGTCCCCGGCGGAGGCGGACAGCGCGCGGGGGCCCGAGCCGTTGTGGTGGTTCCCCGAACTGAGCCTGCGGTTCGAGGAGTTGCAGTTCACCCTCGGCGAGGGTCCTGGGCCCGATGCCGCGCGTGCCGGGGTCCCGGTGCTCGAACCGGATCTTCAGCGGGTGCGGCCCGAACGCTGGCCCGTGCTGCTGCCCGCCGCGCGGCAACTCGGGGTGCACGGCGTGTGCTGCTTCCCATTGGCTCTGGGCGGCGCCCGGCTCGGCCTGCTGACCCTGTTGTGCGACGGGAGTGCTCTCAGCGAGAGACAGCTCAGGGACACGAACACGCTGACCGCAGCCCTGACCGCGGCGCTGCTCGGCGACCGGCTGTGGCCGCCAGAAGGGTTGCAGCGGGCCGTGGTGCACCAGGCCACGGGCATGCTCAGCGTGCAGCTGGGCACCTCGATGGGCGACGCCCTGGTGCGGCTGCGCGCCTCGGCGTACGGCAGCGAGCGTTCCCTCGGCGACGTCGCGGAGGACATCGTGGCCCGGCGGCTGCGCTTCGACGACGGAACCCAAGACGATGGCAACGGGCCTCATTTGCCCGAAAGTGGAGAGGGATGATCAGCATGGCCCGGGAACAGCGGCTCGCCGAAGTGTTCGTCGAGATCGCGGACTCGCTCATCGACGACTTCGACGTACTCGACCTCTTGCAGCGGCTCTCCGCGCGCTGCGTGGAACTCCTCGACGTCTCGGCCGCGGGCATTCTGCTCGCAGACCCACAGGGAGAACTCCAGGTCATCGCCGCGTCGGACGAGCACACCCGGCTCCTTGAGCTGTTCGCCCGGCAGTACGACCAGGGGCCGTGCGTGGAGTGCTTCCGCAGCGGCGCGGCCCGGACGAACATCGACCTGAGGCGCCCGGAGTCGGCCGCGGACTGGCCGCACTTCACGCCGCGGGCGCACGAGATCGGCTTCCGGGCGACGCACGCGATCCCACTGCGGCTGCGCGACCGGGTGGTCGGCGCGCTGAACCTCTTCCAGCGGACCGAGCGCCGCTTGGGAGGCGACGAGATCGCCCTCGCGCAGGCGCTGGCGGACGTCGCCACGATCACGATCCTGCAGCAGCGCACGCTGGAGCAGTCCCACGTCGAGAACACGCAGCTGAACACCGCGCTGACCAGCCGCATCCTGGTGGAGCAGGTCAAGGGTGTGCTCGCCGAGCGCTGGGACACCTCGGTCGACGAGGCGTTCGCCGCGTTCCGGTCCTACGCCCGCTCCCACCATCTGCGGCTCACGGAGCTGGCCAGGCGGGTCGTCGACGGCACGTTCGACACCGGGGTGATCCCGGCCCCGGACACCACCAACGCCACGTCGTGAGGGCAGGGTTGTCGCTCAGGGATCGAGGAGCAGGACCGTGCGGTGGGGCCGCACCGGGGCCCCGTACGCGCTGTCCGGGGCGTCCCGCCAGCCCCAGGACCGCAGTGCCGCATGGGTCCATACGTCGGACCTGTCGACCAGGGTGATGCCCGTGGAGTGACCGTGGTCGGCGAGGAGCCGGCGCTGCAGACGCCGGGCCAGGTTCCAGTCCTGGTGCGGCGACCGCACCCGCGCCCGGCGTGGCACCACGATCTCGCGGATCTCGAAGAGCCCGCGGTGCAGCGGGAATCCGTAGGCGTACGCAGTCATCCTGGAGTTCTCCGCGATCAGCAGGCCGAAGCCGGGGCGCCGGATGTCGCTCATCAGGCGGCGCACGAAGGCGTGTGTCACCCGGTCCCACTGCCCGGCCTCCGCACCGCAGTTGGCCGCGTACAGCGCGCCGAGTTCCCGGAGCCGGTCGTCGACCTGGCCGCGGGCCAGCGGGAGGATCCGCTCGGCCTCCAGGGGCGAGGGGCCCTGCTCCTTGTGCCGCGACGGTGCCCGGTCGGCGGCGGGCCGCACCGTACGCCCGCTCATGAGGCGGACCCGCACCTTCCGTACGGGACCGGCCGCGGAACGGCCCCCGGCGGGAATCCGAAGAACATCGCCAGGGGCCGATCCGGCGAGAGAACGCCCTCCCCCTTCGGCGTCTCCTCGCCTGCCTCGTCCCCTGCGACTCCTGAACGCGGGAGTGCCCCGGTGATGGCTGTCCGGAGGGACGCGGCGCCGGAGCCGCGGGTGTCGACATCGCGGGTCCGGCCGTTTTCATGACCGCACCCGGGGTCGCGGGGTACGTAGAAGAGGAACCTACCCGTCATCAGGCTCGACATGCGGCTGCTTTCCTTCTGGATCGAGGAGTTGCGGGCGACCGGTGCGGTGCGAGGGTCATGGGTGGTCCGGGGTCTGCCGGTGCATGTCGTCTCCCCGCCGGACACGCGGCGTCGGGGGCTGCCCCTGAGTGGACGGCGAGGAAGGGAGCGGGTGTTCCGGGGTGATCGGGCACCGGCGTACGGATGTCCTCGTCTCCTTCACCGTACTCCTGCCCTACGGGAAACGGGCCGGACGTACGCTGGGGCCACCGGGTGCTCCTCGTATGCCGACTCCGTTCGGCGTCGCTTCCGGTGCACCACGACACCGGGCTCTGCCGTCATGCCGGCCCGCAGAAGGGTGTGCGTCATGAACGCACCCACCGCTCACCGCAGTTCGGCCACCCACGGTGGACTCGACGCGTACCCGCCCGCCCGTCTCGCCCTGCGCCCGCCGACCTTCCCGCCGGGTCCCGTGTGCGGAGCCTGGTGGCCCCGCAGCGACGATCTGGCCGCCGAACTGGCCGCGCTCACCGATGTGTTCGACGCCTCACGCGGGCTCGTGACCCGGATCGCGTCCAGCCGGGGCAGCTGGCCGAAGGAGCCGCGCATCCTGCCGGTGACGGGGCACACGGTCACGGCCACCTGGTGCGTGTCCGGCATCGACCCGCACACGATCCGGCTCTTCTCGCAAGGTGTCGGCCGCTGGGACCTGCTCGTCGTCCCACCGCGCAGTACGCCCGAAGAGGCCGCCCGGCTGATGATCGCGGCGGCCGACCCCGCCCTCCGCCTCACCGGGAGCGCGCTGATGGCGAGCGAGGGCTGCTCCTCCGGTTGAGGAACCTTCGGCGAGGTCGATGAAGGGTGGCCCGGAATCGTCTTCGGCCCCGGCCGTAGGAGTAGCGTTGGGGGTACCCAGGGCATTTCGTACTCCGGCATCCACGCAGGTCTCGTCCTCGGTGAGCCATTGGCATCGGGGACGGCCGCCGTGCCGCTCCGAAGACGGGTCCGCATCATGACCGCGACCACCACGTCCGTCCGCACCGCCCCATCACCTCCGCCCTCCGCCGCACGTGTGGCGCTCAAGTCCCCTGCCGGCCGCGGCCTGCTCGACGGCGCCTGGTGGCCCCGTTCACGCGACCTGGCCGCCGAACTCCCCGGCCTGGTGGACGTACTCGATCCGTTGTGGGGCCGGATCACGCGCGTCGCCGTCAACCCGATGCTGTGGCCCGTCGTCCCGCGGAAGGTGACCCTCCAAAGGCGCGTCCTGAAGGTCGGCTGGTTCACCCCCGAACTCGACCCGCACAAGCTGCTGTTGCTGTCCTACGGGACCGGCCGCTTCGACCTGTTGGTGATCCCGCCCGAGACGGACGACGCGAGCGCCGAGCGGCTCATGGCCGCCGCCTGCGCCCCGGGCGGCCCGCCGCTGACCGCCACCGATCTCATCAACGCACAGCAGGCGGGAGGGACCGCCCTCGGGGCGCGCCGCCGCCACGACCGAACCGCGCACGAGCAGGCCCACTGAGCGGGCCCGCGGCGAAGGGACCGGGAGGGGAGTCCGGATGGACGAGGTGTATCTGCGCAGGCTCAGCCGCTGGCAGGCCGAACAGCAGCGGGAGGAGGTTGCCGATGTGTACGTCGCGGCGTACCGCGCCGCGGCCGGGTCCGAGTACCGGGACCGGACGAGTTTCCTGCGCCGCTTCGAGCAGCATGTGCGGCACGACGGGTTCGACATGGTCGTCGCCGACTCGCCCGGCGTCGTCGGCTGCGCCTACGGGTACCGCATGGAGCGCGACGGGGCGTGGTGGGCCGACTTCCCCGTCGAGGTGACACGGCAGACGGAGGAACTCACCGCGTCCGGGCGGGTGTTCGTGCTCACCCAGCTGATGGTGCTGCCCGCGCACCGCCACCGCGGCGTCGCGACCCGCCTCGGGGACCTGCTGTTCTCCCGTCACACCCAGGACCTCGTGGTGGCCGGTGTGGACGCGGACAGGCGTGCGGCCGGGGTCGGGCAGCTGCTCCGGGCGTGGGGCTGGAAGGCGCTGCCCGCCTCGGGTCCTGGCGCGGAGGAATCGGGCCGGGAGGTGTGGACGCGGGGGCCCCTGCGGTAGGCGGGCCGGCGCTCAACTCGGGTCCTGCCAAAGCGTGTTGCGCAACGCTCAGGGGTTGGTGGCCTCGCGGGTGGTCTCGCCCACCAGGCTGGCGATCTGGGCCCGGGAGGAGAAGCCGAGCTTGGTCAGGATGTGTTCGACGTGCGCGTCGGCGGTGCGCTTGGAGATGACGAGGCGCTGCGCGATCTGCCGGTTCGACAGGCCCTCGGCGACCAGCGTGGCGACCTCCCGCTCCCGGCGGGTCAGCACGCCCAGCGGTGTGACCTGCTCGTCGGGCTCGGGGATGGCGACGGGCGGCTCGTCGCCGGTGGCGCGGGCGATCACCTGGTCCAGCGGCGCGGTGGCGCCGCCGCGGAACGCCGCGTCGTACGCGGTCTCGCCGAGGACCTGCCTGGCCTTCCGCTCGGCCGCGTACTGGAATTCCTGGAGCATGCTCACGCCGAACATCGGCACGGCACCGCACCTGCGGTAGAGGCCGGCGACGGCGCCCAGCAGCCAGGCCGCCCGCACGCAGTGCTCCGGCTCCTCGGCGGCGATCCAGGCCAGCGGTTCCAGGCAGTGCGCGATGCAGAGGTAGTCCTCCAGGTCGTACTTGCAGCGGGCACCGACGCGGGCGAGCCGCGCGCACTCCTCGTGGTCGCCCATCAGCCACAGGGCGACCGCCTTGTGGCAGGCGGCCCAGCCCCGGTTCCAGCGCTCCTCCGGGCCGGCCATGGACAGCGTGACGTCGTAGTTGTCGCAGGCGGCTTGCAGGTCGCCCAGCAGCATGTGCAGGAAGCCCAGGTGGTACCCGTACATGAGGATGCCGACCTGGTCGTCGAGTTCGCGCAGCGTGACGTGCGCGGCCTCGTACAGCTCCACCGCCGCCTCGGGCCGGCCCATCGCCATGTGGACGCAGCCCAGGATGGCCCGCGCGTGCGCGTGCAGCCGCTCGTCCCCGAGCTGTACGGCGATGTCGCAGGCCTCCTCCAGCATCCGCGGCAGCTCCGGGGAGTGGTCGCCCTGGATGGCGGCGTACCAGCCGGCGTACCGCAGGGCCATGGAGCGCTCGGCGACCGGTTCGGGTACGAGTTCGAGCCCCTTGTGCAGCCAGTACCGGCCCTCCGACAGGCGTGAGGCGCAGAACCAGTACGCCCACAGCGTCGTGGCGAGCGTCAGGCCGGTGTGGGCCTCCCGCGGCGAGGAGTAGGAGAACTCCAGCGCCACCCGCAGGTTCGCGCGCTCGCGCAGCAGCCGGTGGAAGCGCGGCATCTGTTCGTCGCCGGACCATTCGGCCTCGAACCACCGGGCCAGCTCCAGGTAGTGGTCGCGGTGGCGCACCTGCACGGCGTGCCCGTCGGCGCACTCGGCCAACTGCTCCGCCCCGTACTCGCGCAGGGTGTCGAGCAGCCGGTAGCGGACGCCGTCCGCGTCGTCGGCCCGCAGGACCACCGACTTGTCGACGAGCCCGATCAGCTGCTCGACGACCTCGTCGGCGGGCAGCGCTTCGTCGGCGCAGACGTCCTCCACGGACGGCAGGTCGAAGTCGCCCGCGAAGACCGAGAGCCGGGCCCACAGCAGCCGTTCCTGCGGAGAGCACAGATCGTGGCTCCAGTCGATGGCCGTCCGCAGGGTCTTGTGCCGCGGCAGGGCCACCTTGCTGCCGCCGGTGAGCACGCGGAACCGGCTGCTGAGGCGGTCCACGATCTGTTCGAGGGACAGGGCGCGCAGCCGCACCGCCGCCAGCTCGATGGCCAGCGGGATCCCGTCGAGCCGCCGGCACAGGGCGGCGACGGCCCCGCGGTTGCCGTCGTTCAGCGCGAACCCGGGCACCACGGCCGAGGCGCGGTCGGCGAAGAGCCGCATGGCGTCGGTGGTGGTGGGCTGCCCGTCCTGTGCGGAGGGCACGGCCAGCGGCATGAGGGGGAACGTGTGCTCACCGGGTACGTCGAGGGGTTCGCGGCTGGTCGCCAGGATCCGCACCGAGGGCGCGCTGCGCAGCAGGACGTCGGCGAGCATCCCGCAGGCGTCCACGATGTGCTCGCAGGTGTCGAGCACCAGCAGCAGCTCCTGGTCCTCCAGGTGGTCCACGAGGACGTCGAGCTGCGAGCGGTTCGGCTGTTCCGGCAGGCCGAGCGCGGCCGACACCGAGTGCGCCAGCAGGTCTGGGTCCTTCAGGGAGGACAGCGGCACCATGCAGACGCCGTCGTCGAGTGCTCCTGCCAGCTGGGCGGCGACGCGCAGCGCCGTCCTGGTCTTGCCGACACCGCCGGGCCCGAGAAAGGTCACCAGGCGGACCCTGCCCAGGAGTTGGGTGGCCGCCCCGATCTCCTTGGACCGGCCGACGAAGCTCGTCACCTCGATCGGAAGATCACCTGGGCGCCGCTCAGCATTCACTGCGATCGCCTCTTCCCGGTGAACAGGTCGGCAGGGAGGAGCAGCACCGTAGTCGGCGCGGCCCGGCACCGGCTCCCGTAGTCCGAAAGAGTCCGGAAGAGTCCGAAAGAGTCAGAAGAAGTTCGAAGACCCCAAGAAGGGTGCAAGAAGGGCACAAGAGGAGTGCAAGAGGAGCGAGGAAGGCGACACGTGGCCCGAGCGAGGGAGGCCGCACGCGCCCCCTTCCCGACCGGCGCAACAGATCCTGCGGACATCGCCCGCACGCGTCAGGCTGCCAATGATCCGACCGGAGGTGTTCATGGCAGCGGGCGCACGGACGCGACGCGTTCTTCTGGGGAGCCTCGTCCCCTTCCTTGTGGTGGCCGCGACGGCGTGCGGCGGGACCACACGGACCGACTCCGACGTGGGCGCGCACCCCGAACACCGGCCCTCCGGCGGCCCCTTCGCGCACCCGGGCGTCCTGGTCGGCAAGGGCCAACTGGCCGCGGTCCGCGACCACGTGGCCCGTAAACAGGAGCCGTGGATCTCCGCGTACAAGGAGATGAGCGACAGCAAGTACGCCGACCTCGACTACAAGGCCAAGCCGTACGCGACCGTGGAGTGCCCCTTCGACGCCGAGGCGGGACAGGGCTGCGTCGAGGAGCGCGAGGACGCCATCGCCGCCTATACGCAGGCCCTGCTGTGGAACATCACCCGCGACAGGGCGCACGCCGCCAAGGCCGTCGAGATCATGGACGCCTGGTCGGACAAGGTCACCGGGCACACCGCGGACAACGCGGGGCTTCAGGCCGCCTGGGCCGGCGCCTCCTGGGCGAAGGCCGGCGAGCTGATGCAGTACACGTACAAGGACTGGCCGGACGGGCAGGAGCTGAAGTTCCAGCGAATGCTGCGCGAGGCCTATCTGCCCGAAGTGCGGGGCGGCTCCGCCGACTTCAACGGCAACTGGGACCTGGTGATGGCCGACGCGACGATGAGCATGGGCGTCTACCTGAACGACCAGCGCGCCTTCGACCAGGCCGTCGGGCACTTCCGCAACCGCGTCCCCGCGTACTTCTATCTGTCCTCCGACGGGCCGCTCCCGGTGAAACCGAAGGGCAGCGACATCAACACTCCGAAGGAACTTCAGACGTACTGGTTCGGGCAGAAGACCTTCAAGGACGGGCTCGCCCAGGAGACCTGCCGCAACTTCAAGCACGCCAGCTACTCCCTCGCCGCCACCTCCCACATGGCGGAGACCGCCTGGCACCAGGGCGTCGACCTGTACGGGGAGGTGAAGGACCGGCTCGCCGCCGCGCTCGAACTGCACTCCAAGTACCAGCTGGGCACCAAGGCCCCGTCCTGGCTGTGCGGCGGGAAGGTGCAGCGGGACATGGGCCCCGACACGGAGGTGGGCCTTCAGCACCTGAAGGGACGGCTGAAGATGGACCTCCCGCAGACCGAGAAGCTCACCCGCAAGCAGCGACCCGAGGGAACGGACGACCTGTTCGTGGCGTGGGAGACGCTCACACACGCCGCCGCGTGAGCCGTCACGCGAAGCGATTCGCGTTCACTCCCCCTGATGGCGTAGAGTTGTGAACACAACGGCGCGGGGTGGAGCAGCTCGGTAGCTCGCTGGGCTCATAACCCAGAGGTCGCAGGTTCAAATCCTGTCCCCGCTACTGAAGACCGAGGCCGGAATCTCATCGAGATTCCGGCCTCGGTTTTTTTGTGCCGCGATGCCGTCGCGGCGCCCCGTGTCGCCCCTGTGCCGCCGGTGTTGCGCACGTCACTTTCCCCACCCGTACGGCCCACTCCTGCTCGCCCCCGCGTCCCCGTGCAGGAACTCTTGGTGAGACGCCGGAAGCTGGCAGGGAACGGCAGGAGACAAGTGGTGGGGCAGCGAACAGGAGGTACCGGCGGGAGACGGAGGCGGCACGGCTCAGAGAACGTGAGCGTGCGGCTCTTCCTGCGGCTGCTGCCCCTGCTGCTCGTCATCGGCGGCGCGATCTACGAGTACGTCACTCCCAGCGGTTTCCCCGGCGCCCCCTTGTTCAGCGCGGCGCCGCTGGTGGCCGCCCCGTTCTTCTCGCTCCGCGCGACGATGCTGGTCGGCGTCGTGTCGATCGGCGCGATCGTCGCCGTGCACCTGCGTTTCACGGGGCACCTCGACTCGGTGTTCGTCACCGAGATCGCCACCGTGGCCACCGTCTGCCTGCTGGCCTGTCTGCTCAACCGGATCGTCTACCGAAGTTACGAGCAGCTGGCCTCCGCCCGTGAGATCGCGCAGGCCGCGCAGCTGGCGGTGCTGCCCGAACCGGCCCGGCGGCTCGGCGGTTTCGTCATCGCGGCGCGCTACGAGGCGGCGCAGGCCGACGCGTTCATCGGCGGCGATCTGTACGCGGTCCAGGACACCCCGCACGGTATCCGGATCATCGTCGGCGACGTGCGCGGCAAGGGGATGGGCGCGGTCGCCGCGGTCGCCGTCGTCATCGGCGCGTTCCGGGAGGCCGCCGAGCAGGAGGGTTCCCTGGAAGCGGTCGCCCAGCGTCTTGAGCGGGCCCTGGCACGCGAGGGCACCCGGCGCAGCGGCATCGACGACTTCGAGGGCTTCACCACCGCGGTGCTCGCCGAGATCCCGCACGGCGTCGAGCTCGTCCGCGTCCTCAACCGGGGCCACCCCAGCCCCCTGTTACTGCTCGGCGACGGCACCGTACGCGCACTCGATCCGTGCCAGGCGGCGCTGCCGCTCGGCATGAGCGAACTCGGCAGCTGGCCCGACCGGGCCGTCGAGGCGGCGTTCCCGTCCGCGGCCACGCTGTTGCTCTACACCGACGGGCTCTCCGAGGCGCGCGACCCGAGCGGCCGCTTCTACGATCCGGCGGCCCGGCTCTCCGGACGCGTCTTCCCGGGGCCCGAGGAACTCCTCGCGTCCCTCGCCGCGGAGGTGCGCGCGCACACCGGTGACGGGACGAAGGACGACATGGCGCTGCTCGCCGTGCGACGCGGCTGAGTTCCTTGATCGTTATTACCAGAGGTAGTCGAACGGCGTCGCTCCGCATAACAATTGACGCACCATCAGTTGCATGGACGTTTGCGGAGTGCGATCAACTCGCCCGATTCCGCCCACTCCTGTCCCGATAAGTCCTGGCCAGAGTCGTGAACGATCAGTGGGAAGCGCTTGGAATTACTGTCTGCTGTCTATTAACGTTCGATAACGCAGCGCGGTCGTCCCAGCCGTCACAAGAGACGGCTCCGTGCGCACACGCTCAATCCCGCAAGGGAACCGGGGAACCACCAACTTGGGGTGAATCGGACGCTGTTCCTGTCCAAGGAGGCGTCCGTAGGAGACCTTCCTGCTCCGAACCCGTCAGCTAACCCGGTAGGCGAGAAGGAAGGAAAGGAGAGCGCCCCCGTGGCGTCGAACCGGCCTGCCCCCGACTTCTTCTACGGCCCCGAAGACGACTTCGGCGTCGAGCAGGAGACCTGGGAGGAGTGGAACCCCACCGAGGAGTCCGTCGCTCCCGTCCGCGGCAGGCATCGCGTAGCCCGCCGCCGTGGTGGATTCGCTCGCAGCTCCACTGTTCTCGGCGTCGGCGTGGTCGCCGCCGTCGGTGCGGGCGGCATCGCCACCGCACAGGGCGGCAAGCCGCCGGTCCACATCTCCATGCCCGACCTGTCGGCGGTCAAGGACTCGCTGCCCGAGGCCAAGTCGCTGCCGGGCGTGGGCTCGCTGATATCCGACGGCTCGGACTCCGATTCCGACTCCGGCGCCACGGCCTCCCCGCTGAGCGGCGCCGGTATCACCCAGGCCGAGGCCGCCGACGGGCAGACCGGCGCCGGCGAGGCGCTGCGGGCCCGCATCATGCAGCAGGCCGAGACGCAGCAGGACGCGGCCGACGCCACCGCGAAGCAGGCCGCCGAGGAGGCCGCCGCCAAGCAGGCGGCAGCCGAGGCCGCCGCCAAGCAGGACGCGGCCAGGGCCAAGGAACTCGCCGACAAGAAGAAGGCCGAGGCGGAGGCCCGCCGCAAGGCCGAGGAAGAGCGCCTCGCCAAGCTCGCCAAGAGCTTCAAGCTCCCGGTCGCCTCGTACACGCTCTCCGGCACCTTCGGTCAGCCCGGCTCCATGTGGTCCTCCGGCTACCACACGGGCCTCGACTTCGCGGCCTCCACCGGTACGCCGATCCGCGCCGTCCACGGCGGCACGATCACGGAGGCCGGCTGGGCGGGCGCGTACGGCTACCGCACGATCCTCACCCTCGACGACGGCACCGAGCTGTGGTTCTGCCACCAGTCCTCGCTCAACGTCAGCGCGGGCCAGAAGGTCTCGACGGGCGATGTCATCGGCCGCGTGGGCGCCACGGGCAATGTCACCGGGCCGCACCTCCACCTGGAGGTCCACCCCGACGGGCAGTCCACCGGGGTCGACCCGGCGACCTGGCTGCGCGGCAAGGGCCTCACCCCCTGAGCGACTGAACCCCGGCGGTCCTGGCGCACACCCCCCGACGTCAGGGCTGCCGGTTTGCCCATTCTTGGGGCGGTTTCCGGTGCGATCCCGGAATACCGTATTCCGTACGGGTGTTGGGTAGGGGCATGACTTCCTCTCGCTCTCTGCGCAAGCTCGGCACCTCCGACCTCGAGGTCTTCCCGCTGTCCCTCGGGGGCAACGTGTTCGGCTGGACCGCCGACGAAGCCACGTCCTTCGAGGTGCTCGACGCGTACGTCGCCGCGGGCGGCAACTTCATCGACACCGCCGATGTGTACTCGGCGTGGGTGGACGGCAACCGGGGCGGTGAGTCGGAGACCGTCATCGGCAAGTGGCTGGCCTCGCGCGGCCGCCGCGACGACGTCGTCATCGCCACCAAGGGCAGCCAGCACCCCGAGTTCCAGGGCCTGTCCGCCGCCAACATCAAGGCCGCGGCCGACGCCTCCCTGAAGCGCCTGGGCACCGACCACATCGACCTCTACTACACGCACTACGACAAGCCCGAGGTGCCGGTCGAGGAGATCATCGGCGCCCTCGACGAGCTGGTGAAGGCGGGCAAGGTGCGGCACATCGCCGCCTCCAACATCTCCGCCGAGCGCCTCCAGGAATCCCTCGACTTCTCCGACCGCGAGGGCCTCGCCCGCTACGTCGCGCTCCAGCCGCACTACAACCTCGTCTCCCGCGACACGTACGAGGGCGAGCTGCAGGACGTCGCCGCCCGCGCGGGCCTCGGGGCCGTGCCGTACTACGCGCTCGCGTCCGGCTTCCTGACCGGCAAGTACCGGCCGGGACAGCAGGTGGACAGCGCCCGCGCCGCGAAGGCCGGCGCGTACCTGGAGACGGAGCGCGGCCAGAAGGTCCTGACCGCCCTCGACGAGACCGCGCAGGCGCACGACGCCGAGATCGCCACGGTCGCCCTCGCCTGGCTCGCCGCGCAGCCCACGGTGACGGCGCCGATCGCCTCCGCACGCATCGTCGAGCAGCTCCCGGCGCTGCTCGCGGTGGCGGACGTGGAGCTGACGCGGGCGGAGCTCGACCGGCTGACGTCCGCGTCTCAGTAGGCGGCGGCTCAGTAGCGGTACGGGTTGTCGTAGAGGTACGCGGGGCCCTGGGTGTACGCGGGGCCCTGCGCGAGTGGGCCCGCGTACACCGGGGGCAGCCACATCGGCGCTGCGATCTGGGAGCCGTACGCGAGCGCCGGGCGCGCGTAGTCGCGCCGCGCCCACAGCGCTTCAAGGAGGTCCCGCTCCCGTTCGACGAAGTCCGCGCCTGCCTTGCCCCTGCGGCCGCGGTGGCGAAGGAGCGCGAGGGACGTCGCGAAGTCCTCGTACTCGGCGACCGCGGTCGTGGCGGCCCGGCCGCCGTAGTGCGTCGCGAACTCGCGGGCGAGGCGCCGTGCCTTGAGCGAGCCGAGTGCGAACGGCTCGGGCGGGGCGAGCCAGCCCGCGGCGACGTAGGCGGGCAGCTCCTGGCGGATGGTGCGCAGCTCGCGCTGGCGTACGTACACCGAGAGCCAGGTGAGCACGCCGAACACCGGCACCATGAACGCGGCGTACACCGCGAAGAAGCCGTACTCGCCGAACGAGGACGAGCCGTTCCAGAACGCGTGCATGCCCATCGCGGCGAGCAGTCCGGCGAGCGGGAGCAGCATCCGGCGCAGTCGGCCGCGGCCCGGCGCCATGGCGGCCGCGATGCCGAAGCCGATGCCGGTGAGCACGGTGAACAGCGGGTGCGCGAACGGGGACATCACGATGCGCACGAAGAAGGTGGCGGCGGTGACCGAGGTCAGGCCGGCTCCGGTGCCGGAGAGCTGGTCGGTGCCGAAGGCGTTGCCGAGATAGAGGATGTTCTCGGTGAACGCGAAGCCGGTGGCGGTGACCCCGGCGATGACGACGCCGTCGACGATTCCGGTGAAGTCCCGTCTGCGGAACAGGAAGACGAGCAGCACGGCCGCCGCCTTCGCGGACTCCTCGACGATCGGGGCTATGACGGTGGCGCCGAGGGTGTCGGCGCTGGACGGGTCGGCGGTCGCGGTCTCTATCCAGCGGGTCGCGAAGCTGTTGGCGACGATCGCTATCAGTGCCGCCGCGCACGCGCCCCACGCGAACGAGAAGATCAGGTTCCGCCAGGGGCCCGGCTGTACGCGGTCCAGCCAGCGGAACGCGGATATGAGGAGGGGAACGGGCAGCACGGCGAGCCCGAGCCCGACCAGGAACCCCTCCGTGCCGGTCTGCTCGCGTACGAGGGCGAGGATCACGACCCCGGAGACCGCGAGCAGCGCCGCGAGCGCGGTGGCCCGCACGCCCTTCCGCTCCCACCAGCGCGGATGCGGAACCGCACCGTGCGGGACCGCGCCGCTCGGGTGTGCGCCGAGGACGTCGTCCTGCCGGTGCGGATGGACGGGATACGAGGCCACCAATTGACCCTAACGAGGGATGCGGCCCGCCGCGACGGGGCCGAGGGGATCCGGCCCGGGTCCGGCCCTGAATCGGGGAAGGGCCCTATCGGCGCCGGAAGAGCAGGTCGTGGACCACATGGCTCTTGTCCAGGCCCTTGCCCTCGAAGCGGGTGAGCGGGCGGAAGTCGGGGCGGGGCGCGTAGCCGCCGTCCTCGATGGTGTTCTCGTAATCGGGGTGGGCGGTGAGGACCTCGAGCATCTGCTCGGCGTAGTCCTCCCAGTCGGTCGCGCAGTGCACGAGGGCGCCCTGCTTGAGCGGCCCGGCCACCAGGGACAGAAATTCGGCCTGGATCAGTCGCCGCTTGTTGTGGCGCTTCTTGGGCCAGGGATCGGGGAAGTACACCCGCAGCCCGTCGAGGCAGTCGTCCGGGAGCATGTCGCGCAGCAGCACGATCGCGTCCCCGTTCGCCACCCGTACGTTGTCGATCCCGGCGCGCTCCGCCAGGTTCAGCAGATTGCCCTGGCCGGGCGTGTGCACGTCGACCGCGAGGATGCCGGTCGTCGGGTCGTCCTCTGCCATCTGCGCCGTGGCCTCGCCCATGCCGAAGCCGATCTCCAGGACGACGCGCTCGACGCCGGGGAACAGCTCCGCGAGGTCGAGCCTGCGCTGCCCGTCGATGTCCAGGCCCCACTTGGGCCACAGCCGGTGCAGGGCGTCACCCTGCGCGTCGGTGACCCGGCCGCGGCGGGGCTGAAAGCTGCGGATGCGGCGCTCGTAGTGCGACTGCGCGGGGTCGGGCCGGGGCCCGTCGGGAAACCGCGGCTCGTTGGGGCGGGCGGTGGACGCGGGGATTTCAGACGACTCAGACACAGTGGGCTCAATTTTACGGCCACTGTGAGCGCCTGCGATCGACGCTTGAGCAGCCGGTGCGGCAATTCAAGCCCCTGCGGCGTTTGAGCAGCGGGGTCCGGGGCGAAGCCCCGAGGCGTCGACCCCGGTGCCGGCCGAGGTCACACCAGTGCAAGCACGCGCCGCGCAATCTCCCGCCCGATCGGCAGAGACGCCGTCGCCGCCGGCGAGGGCGCGTTCAACACGTGAACCGCCCGCGCCCCCTCCCGTATGAGGAAGTCGTCGACCAACGTCCCGTCCCGCAGCACCGCCTGCGCCCGCACCCCCGCCGCCACCGGCACCATGTCCTCCGCGTCGACCCCGGGCACAAGCCTCCGCACAGCCTTCGTGAACGCCGCCTTCGACAACGACCGGTGGATCTCCCCCGCCCCGTAACGCCAGTGCCGCCCCGCCATCCGCCAGGCCCCCGGCCAGGCCAACGTCCCGCCCACCTCGCGGGGCCGCACGACCCCCCACCCGTACCCCTCACGCGCGAGCGCCGGCACCGCGTTGGGCCCCACATGAACGCCGCCGTCGATCCCCCGCGTCAGATGCACCCCGAGGAACGGGAACGCCGGATCCGGCACGGGGTAGACGAGCCCGCGCACCAGGTCGGGCCGCCCGAGCTCGAAGTACTCGCCGCGGAACGGCACGATCCGCATCTCCGGATCGTCCCCGGTCAGCCGCGCCACCTCGTCGCACCGCAGCCCCGCGCAGTTGACGAGCACCCGCCCGCGCACCACGTCGCCCGCTCTCGTCCGCACGGCGACACCCCGGTCCGGGCGCCGGTCGACCTGCACGACGTCCGCCCCGTACCGGATCTCGGCCCCGGACGCCTCGGCGAACCGCTCGGCGACCGCGCTGTAGTCGACGATCCCCGTCGTCCCCACGTGGATCGCGGCGAGGCCGCGCACCTCCGGCTCGTACTCCTGGATCTGCGCGGGGCCGAGCTCGCGCACCGGAATCCCGTTCTCCCGGCCGCGCTGGACGAGCGCGTGCAGGCGGGGCAGCTCCTCGCGCTCCGTGGCGACGATCAGCTTTCCGGTGACCTCGTGCGGGATCCCGTACTCCGCGCAGAACTTGACCATCTCGGCGGCGCCGCGCACCGCGAACCGCGCCTTGAGCGAGCCGGGCCGGTAGTAGACCCCGCTGTGGATGACCCCGCTGTTCCGCCCCGTCTGGTGCCGGGCCGGGCCTTCTTCCTTCTCGAGGACGACGACCCGCGTCCCCGGCGCCGCCCGCGACACGGCATACGCGGTGGAGAGCCCGACGATCCCCCCGCCGACCACCAGCACGTCCCCGTCATACGCAGCCGCCCCCACGGGCCTCACCTCCACTCCCGACACACCCAGCATCTTGCCCGACCCCACTGACAATTCATGCGGATGGAGGGCAGCGAGAAGCCACCCCCTGCGCGACGCAACGGTTGCACGGCCCCCGGCCCCGGCCTACGCCGGAGCCATCAGCAACGGCCTGGCCCGCTCCCGCAGCTCCACCACCCGCGGCTCGTCCCCGTACGGCTCGAGCCGGTGCAGCAGATCCTTCACGTACTCCGTGGTCCGCGCGGACGAGATCCGCCCGGCCACCTCCAGCGCCCGGGTGCCCTGCTCGCACGCGGCGTCCAGGTTCCCCGACTCCAGCTCCGCCACCGCCGACACCACGAGACGTAAGCCGTGCGAGCGCACGAACTCCTCCGTGGGCTTCGACAGCGCCTGCTCCGTGAAGCGCCGCACCTGACGGGGCGCCTTCAGGTCGCGATAGCACTCGGCCGCGTCCGCCGCGAACCGGTCGTACGAGTAGAAGCCGAGCCACGAAGGGTCGGTGTCGCCGTCCCTGGCCCGCTCGAGCCACCCCTCGGCGGCCCGCAGCGCGCCCCCGGCCGCGTGCCCGTCACCGGTGCGCGCGTGCGCGCGTGCCTCGATGAGCCGGAAGAAGCTCATGGTCCGGGCCGTCGCGAGCCCCCGGTTGCGCTCGATGGCGGCCTGCGCGAGGTCGACGCCCTCGTCGCCGAACCCGCGGTAGGTGGCCTGAAGCGACATGGAGGCGAGGACATAGCCGCCGAGCGGCACGTCCGCCGCCGCGCGCGCGAGCCTGAGCGCCTGGATGTAGTACCGCTGCGCCGCCTCCTGCTGCCCGGTGTCGAACGCCATCCACCCGGCCAGGCGCGTCAGTTCGGCCGCGGCCCCGAACAGGGAGCGCCCCACCTCGTCCGAGTACGAGCCGAGCAGCAGCGGCGCCGCCTCCACCCGCAGGCACTCGGGCACCATCGACGAACGCCAGTCGCCGCCCCCGTACTTGGAGTCCCAGCGCCGCGCGTCCTCGGCCGCCTCACGCAGCTTCTGCACGTCGCTGTGGCCGACCTTCTGCGGCGCCTCCTCCTCCACATGGTGGGCCTCCCGCGCCACCGAGGAGTCGGCCGGGGTTATCAGCCACCGGGACGCCGGCGTCGCGTACGCGCTCACCGCGAACGACCCGGCCAGCGACTGCCAGATCCCGCCGCTGCCCGCCCGCCTCCCGGCGAGGTCGAGCCGGTACAGCTCCGTCGCCGACTTCACCGCCGCCCGTACGTCGCGCGGGAAGGCCAGGCCCACCTCGGGCGCGGGATCCGCGTCGGCCAGGCCGATCTCGTGCAGCGGCACCGGCCGGCCGAGCTTCTGGCCTATCGCGGCGGCGATGAGGTGCGGGGCGGCGCCCTGCGGCACCATGCCCTTCGACACCCAGCGCGCCACCGACGTCTTGTCGTAGCGGAGCGTCAACCCACGTTGTGAACCGAGGTCGTTGACGCGGCGGGCGAGCCCTGCGTTGCTGATTCCCGCGAGGGCGAGAACGGCGCCGAGCTTTTCGTTCGGCCCGCGTTGCTCCCTGGACATGAGCCACCCCTCGACACAGACGGCTGCCGCGCCGGGCACCACACCGACTTTTTCGGCCTGGCATAACCGCGCGGCATTCGTACACCCAGCGTAGTTCGCCGCATCCCAAGCGTTAAGGGTCGTCATTCCGGATGGCGGGATTGTTGTCCGTACTGAAGTACGGCGCAGGCCACGCCGTGTGACCGTGTGCTCCGGGCGTGGTGCCGTGCGCCCGTGCGTGCGCTCTTACCGGGGCCACAGGGCGGCGGTTGCATGGGACCTGCGTGGGTCGGCCCGCTGTACTGGATCCAGCGGGCTGGGGGACACCGCCGCCTACATCCCCGCGGGCGGCGGACCGGTCCGGGAGGCGAACTGCGCCTCCCGGACTGTGCGTTGCGCGCTGTGGCCGAAGCGGGGTGTTCAGCTCCGGCCATCAACGGCCGATTTGGCCGAATCTCGCCCCCGACATCCGAACTGAACCGGGTCGTACCACGGTTCAACCACGGCTCAAAAGGGGCGCATTAGGGGGAGCGTACGTCAATTTTCGCTCGCTCCTTCCCTTCGCCGTGTCCCCTCCTTGAGGCCGCCTTCGTGGCAGCATGGGGAACCCTTGGTTGTCCACAGCCTGTGGAGGCGGCGATGCGCTGGTTGGTGGGGTGGAGCAGTGCCGCCTCCGGGCCCGTTGCCCTCGGTTCCGCGGGTGCCATGGGAACAGAGGGCGAAACGGTACACCCGGTGGGTTCCCAACTCCTGTGGGGCGACCCGGATCCGCTGTGGGCGGTCGGTGACTGGCGCCCCGACGAAGTACGCATCGTGAAGGCCGACGACCACACACGGATCGCGGTCCTCGGCGTGTGCGGCGCCTCCGACGAGCAGCTGAGGGTGGGCCTGTTCGCGGCGCGCGGCGGCGCCCTGCGTCACCTCACGGCCTGGCCCGGCAGCTACACGGCCGTCGTCCAAGCAGGCCGCCGCGTCACGGTGGTGGGCGATCTCGCGGGCGCGCGCCCCGTGTTCCACACCCCCTGGGCGGGCGGCACCGCGTACGCGACGGCGGCGCTCCCGCTCGCCGACCTCATCGAAGCCAACCTGGACGTGGGGCACTTGGCCGCACTCCTCGCGGCGCCCGACGTCCCGGAGGCGCTGCACGACTCGACGCCCTACCAGGGCGTGCACCGCATCCCGCCGGGCCACGCGCTGATCCTGCGCGCCGGGTCCCGCGAGATCGCCGGCTACGAGCCCGTGGCGTCGCTCGCCGTGGGCGCGGGTGCCGTCGACCCCGAGAGCGCCGTGGACGACGTCAGGGACGCCCTCGTGGAGGCGGTACGGACCCGCCTCGCGGCGCCCCGGCACGTGCCCGGCACCGACCTGGACCCCGGACCCGTGCCCGGCATGGGCCCCGCCGAGCGCCGGGCCGCCCGCGGTATGCCCGTGCCCGGCATCGGCGCCGACGTCTCCGGCGGACCGGCGTCCGGCACCCTCGCGCTCCTCGCGGCGGGCCTGCCCGGCATGCCGGGCACGGTCCTCGGGCACGGCACGGGCGCGGGCGAGCGCCTTCTGGCGGTCACCTTCAACGACCGCTCGTCGCGGGCGGACCAGCACGAGTCGGAGCTCGAGAGAGCCGGGGCGCTCGCCGCGAACCCACGCCTCCACCACGTAGTGGTGGCGGCAGGCGAAGAGGCGCTTCCGTACGCCGAGTTGGACGGGCCGCTCACCGACGAGCCGAGCTCGTCCCTCGTCACGGCCGCACGCCACCGCGCGCGCCTCGTCTCCGGCAGCGCCGACCACTTCACCGGCTACGGGGCCCGCCAGGTCCTGGACGCCCATCCGGCGCGCCTGGCCGACCTGTTGATGGACCGGCGCCGGCGCCACATGGTGCGCCCCGTCGCGGCGCTCACGAAGGCGGACGGCTCCCTCGCGGTGCCGGCGCGCGTCTACGGAGCGGCCAGAAAACTCGCCCGTACGCCCTACAAGGCGGGCCTCGAAGGTCTCTCCAGCAGACTTCTTCAGCGCAGTTTCGAGGAGCCGGGCGGCGCCGTCGGGGCCTCGCTCGCCGCTCTCGCGTGGGCCAGACCGGGGCCCGCCGCGCGCTGGCTGACCGGGGAGGCGCTCGCAGAAGTATCGGTTCGCCTCCACGACGGGAAGACCCGTCCGGGCCCTGGGCCCGGCCAGCGCCCCGGAGAGTTCCGGGCCCGCGCGAGCCTCGCCCGGCACGCGGCCGACCTGCGCATCCTCGAACAGGCCGCGGAGGTCCGCTTCCAGCGCCTGCACGCCCCCTTCCTCGACAACCAGGTCGTCCGCGCCTGCCGCGCCCTGCCCGAGGCGCTGCGCGTCCAGCCGGGGGCCCGGGCCGACATCCTGCGCCGGGTCCTCGAAGGCGCGGGCGTCAGCGAACTGCCGCCCGGCTGGGGCGCCCCCTCCCACGCCTCGTCGTCCGCCGCGACCCGCGCCGGGCTCCGCCTCGCCGCGGACCACCTCATCGGGCTCTTCGACACACCCCTGCTCGCACAGACCGGCCTGATCGAGGCCCGCGTGGTCCGCAAGGCCCTGCGCGCAGCGGCCGACGGCGAACCCCTGCCGCTCGACGGCCTGGCGGACCTGGTCGCCCTCGAACTGTGGCTGCGCCGCCTCCTCTCCCGCCGCGGCACCTGCTGGACCGGCACCCCGGCACGCGCGCGTGCGGTGCCGACGGGAAGCGTCGTCCCGGAACGCGCCCTGGGAGCGGGGCCGAGGTAACCGGCCGAGGGCGGCGAGCGGCTGGGCACCAGCGCCGGTAGCTGGCCGACGGCGGCGAGCGGCACCGGTAGCCGTGAAGGCAGCCGCGCCGGGGAAAAGACTGGGACCTCGTGCCACGCAGCGGCGACAATGCCTCAGTGCAGTACAAGATCCTGGGCACCACACAGGCATACGACGACGAGGGCACACCCGTGCCCGTGGGCGGCCCGCGGCTGCGCGCCCTGCTCACGTCCCTGGCCCTGCACACCCCGCACACCGCGCCCACCGACGCGCTCATCGACGACGTCTGGGCCGACGACCCGCCCGCCGACGCCCCGGCCGCCCTCCAGGCGCTGGTCGGCCGGCTCCGCCGCGCGCTCGGCAAGGAGGCCGTCACCTCCGAGGCCGGCGGCTACCGCCTCGCCGCGAGCCGCGGGGACATCGACCTGTACGTCTTCGAGCGCCTGACCCGTGAGGGCGTCGATGCCCTCGCCGCGGACGACCCGGAGACCGCCGCCCGCACGCTGCGGGACGCGCTCGCGCTGTGGCGCGGACCGGCCCTCGCCGACCTCCCCGACCAGGCGGCCGCCACCCGCCACGAGGCCCGCCGTCAGGACGCCACCCGCGCCCGCGTGGAGGCGGACCTGCGCCTCGGCCGCGCCCTCGACCTCGTACCGGAGCTGCGGGAGCTCACCACCGCGTATCCGTACGACGAGTCGCTGCGCGCCCTGCTGATCCGCGCGTTGCGCGATGCGGGGCGCGGGGCGGATGCGCTGGCGGCGTACGAGGAGGCCCGGCGTACGTTGGCCGAGGGTCTTGGGACGGACCCGGGCCCCGAACTGGCGTCCCTGTACGCGGAGTTGCTGACACCTCCCGACCCGACCGCCCACCCGTGGGTGGCGTCTCGGGGCTCTGCCCCGGACCCCGCCGGCTCTCGTCCAACAGCGGGGCTGTATTCGACCGCCCCGCGGCCCCGGAACGGCAATCTCCGGCCACGGCTCAATTCGTTCGTCGGGCGGGAACCCGAACTCGCCGCCATCCGTTCCCACTTGCGAGGAGCACGTCTGGTCACCCTCACGGGCCCGGGCGGTTCCGGCAAGACCCGCCTCGCGGAGGAAGCCGCAGCGCCGCTCCCGCACGCCTGGCTGGTCGAGCTGGCGCCGCTCGACGATCCGCTGGCGGTGCCGGGCGCGGTGGTCAGCGCACTGGACCTGCGTGAGACGGTCCTGATGACGAACGAGTTGTCGGGCCCGCAGACCGATCCGACCAGCCTCCTCGTAGAGCACTGCGCCCACCGCAGCCTGCTCCTGATCCTTGACAACTGTGAACATGTCATCGGCGCAGCGGCCCAGCTCGCCGAGACCCTCCTCACGCGCTGCCCCGGCCTCACGATCCTCGCCACCAGCCGCGAACCCCTCGGCGTCCCGGGGGAGTCCGTGCGCCCCGTCGAGCCGCTGCCTCCGGACCCCGCCCACCGCCTGTTCGCCGAACGGGCCGCCGCGGTCCGCCCCGGCTTCGACCCCAGCCAGGACCGTGCGGCCATCGCCGAGATCTGCCGCCGCCTCGACGGGCTGCCGCTGGCCATCGAGCTGGCCGCGGCCCGCCTCAGACTGCTCACGCCCCGCCAGATCGCGGACCGGCTCGACGACCGCTTCCGCCTGCTGACCGGCGGCAGCCGCACCGTGCTGCCCCGCCAGCAGACCCTCCGCGCGGTCGTCGACTGGTCCTGGGACCTGCTCGACGAGCGGGAGCGCAGCACCCTGTGCGAGCTCTCGGTCTTCGCCGGCGGCTGGGACCTGGAGGCGGCGGAGGCCGTGTGCTCCGCCGGCGAGGTCGCCGACGTCATCGGCTCCCTCCTGGACAAGTCGCTGCTCGTCGCCGCGCCCCACCAGGAGCAGCACGGCGCGGGCATGCGCTACCGGATGCTGGAGACCATCCACGAGTACGCCACGGAGCGTGCCGCGCAGGCACCCGAGCTCCTGGCGGAGGCCGAGCGGCGGCACATCGCCCACCTGCGCGCGCTGGTCGAGGCGGCCGACCCCAAGCTGCGCTCCGCCGAGCAACTCCCGTGGATCCAGCGTCTGGAGGCGGAGCTTGACAACATCCGCGCGGCGCTGACCCGCGTCGCCTCAGGGTCGGGACCCGTGGACCTGGAGTCGGCGATCGCCCTGGCGCTGCACATGGGCTGGTTCTGGTGGCTGCGCAACTACCGCCACGAGGGCTCGAACTGGGTCGAGCGCATCATGAGGCTGCTGCCGGACGGCGTGCTCCCCGAGGACACCGAGGACCCGATGTACTGGCCGCAGATGAACCTGCGGCTGCTCTCCCTGTTCCTCCTCTCGGAGATCTACCCGCACAGGGCCGTCGCCGACGAGGAGCAGCGCGCGTACGCGCTGCGCGTGCAGTCCGTCTTCGCGCCGCCCAACCCGCAGGGAGCCCGCTTCCCCGGCATCATCTGGCCGTTCACGCTGTTCCTGCTCGAAGGCCGCGACGTGCGCGCCGACCTGGACGCCGCCGTCGCCAACTGCCGCCGCTTCGGCGGCGATTGGGAGCTCGGCGTCACCCTGATGTTCCGCGCGCACATGGCGGTCGACATGCCGGGCAACATGAGCGGCGTCGACGACGACCTGGCCGAACTGCGGGGCCTGAGCCGCCGGGTGGGCGACCGCTGGATGCGGGCCCAGGTGTGCAGCGCGGCAGGCGAGGCCGCCATGGGGCGAGGCCTGTACGAGGAGGCCAAGGGCGAGTATGAGGAGGCGCTGCTGCTCGCCTACGAAGTGGGGGCGTACGCCGAGTCGCCCTTCCTCATGGCGCGCCTCGCGGAGATCTCCTTCCGCGCGGGCGACCGGGACGCCGCGCAGAAGACGCTCGACATGGCGACCGCCGAGGCGGAGCGCTACGGGGTGGTGGACACCGCGGCCTTCGCCCGGCTGCTGCGGGCCTACCTCGCCCTGTCGGAGGGTGACGTGGCCACCGCGCGCGAGCACCTGGACGTCTCGCGCGCGGTGGCCGAGGGCGGCACCCCGCCACCGCAGTTCGTCGCGGCCCTCGGCGTGGTCGACGCCCGCGTCACCGCGGCGGAGTCGGGCCCCCGGGCCGGCCTCGGGAAGGTGGTCGGTCTGCTGCGCGACGAGGTCCTGGGGCAGACGGCCGAGTCGGTGACCGCGGACCTCGTCGACGTCGGAGCCGCACTGCACGCGAGCGCGGGCGACGTGGCACGCGCCGTGCGCATCTTCGCGGCGGCCGACGTGATGCGTGCCGGTCTGCCGAGGTCGATGCCGGAGCGCGAGGAGTACGAGGCCGCGGAGTCCCGCGCGCGGGCCGAGCTCGGCGACGCACGGTACGAGGCGGAGCGCGCGGCGGGCGCCGCGCTCACGCACGAGCGGCTCCTGGCGGAGCTGGAGGCCGGCGCCGACACCGATACGGGCGCCGACACCGATACCGATACGGGCGGCTGACGCCGACCGATCAGCTACAGGTGAAGCGGGACTCCGCCCAGTCGGCGACCGCCACCGAGTCGGTCGGGCTGTTCGGTTCGGTCACGAGCCGGATCGACTTCGCCCCGGCCACGTTCACATGCACCGGCACGGCGGGATCACGGCCCTTGACGACGGACGAGCTCCAGGCCCGCGCCCCGTCGACGTAGACGGAGAACCGGACGGCGCCGAGACCGAGCGTCATGTCGTCGACACCGGCAAAGGCGTCGTACGTCGTGCAGCTCCGGTTGAGGTCGATGGTGACGGAGGACCGGGAGTGCACCGACACCCCGTTCGCGTACTGCTTGCCGGCGATCGACATGCCGTAGCGCTGCCACACCCAGCTGCTCTCGCCGAGCCGGATCTCCGGCTGCGAGTCGTCCCCGAGGGTGTCGTACTGCAGCTTGTTCACCTGGTAGACGGTCGGGGCGGGCGGCGGCGGCGGCTTCGGGGTCGGCTTGGGCGGCGTCGGCTTGGGAGCCGGCGGCTTCGGCTTCGGTGGCGTCGGCTTGGGCGTGGGCTTCGGGGTCGGCTTGGGGGAGGGCTTGGGCGGCGTCGGCGTCGGCTTGGGGGCCGGCGGCTTCGGCTTCGGCGCCGGCGGCTTGGGCTCGGGCTTCGGCTTCTTCGGCTCGATCGGCTGTGAGGCGGGCGGCGGCGCCTTCTCGCGGGCCTCCGGCTTCGGCTTCGGGTCGCCGCCCGTGAGCGCCATCGCCAGCGCGACGGCGGTTCCGGCGGCCACGACACCGGCCGCGATCCCCGCCTTCGCGGGGGCACCGAGTCCTTCGGAGGCCGCGCCACCCGCGGCGCCGCCGCTCGTGGAACCGCCGCCCGACGCCGCGGCCGCACCGGCCCCGGCCGCGCCCGCCGCACCCGCGGCGCCACCGCCGATGAACGCCGCGGCCTTCGCGTACCCGGCGGCGCCGAACCAGCCGATGACCGCGATCGGTACGACACCGGGGATGCCGCTGGCGACTTCCTTGATCTGGCCGGCCGCGAGCCGGCACTTGGCGCACTCCTCCATGTGCTTGCGCAGGCCCCGCTCCGCCCGCGTGCGCAGGCTGCCGCGCGCGTAGGCGCCGAGCCGGTCCGCGTAGCGGGCGCACTCCTCGGACTGCGTGAGCGTGCTCGACACATGGGCCTGGAGGTAGGCCTCCTTCAGGCCCTCGCGGGCGCGCTTGGCGAGCACGCGCGTGCCGTTGGCATCGAGCCCGAACAGCGTCGCGACCTCGCTGGGCGACTCCTCCTCGACCTCCGTGTGCCACAGCACGGCCTGCCAGCGCTCGGGCAGCGAGCGGAAGGCCTGCATGGCCATCGACTGCTCCGCCTCGTGCATCGCGAGGACGTCGGCGCCCAGGTCGAGCGTGTCGTCGTCGCTGGCCTCCCGCGAGCGGGCGTCCTGCGTGGCGAACACGGCGAAGTCGTCGACGAGGTGCTCGCGCTTCGCCGACTTCGTCCAGCTCGCGGCCACGCGGCGCACCGTGGTCAGCAGATAGGCGCGCACCGCATGCTCGGGACCGCTGCCGCTGCGCACCGCCTGAAGCGTGCGGGCGAACACCTCGGCCGTGAGGTCGTCGGCGGTGTGCCCGTCGCGGCAGCAGGTGCGGGCGTAGCGGCGCACGGCGGCGGAGTGGCGGCGGTACAGCTCTTCGTAGGCGCTGTCGTCGCCCGCGCGCATGCGGCCGATCAGGTCGGCGTCGGAGGACGGCACCTCGCCGTCGCCGCCGCCGGACGAACCGCTCTCGCGCTGAGGCGGCACCGATGTCTGCAGATCCGGTGCCTGCAGGTCCGGCTGCTCTGCGGGCGTGCGCCCCGGACCGCCCTGGTTCGGCACCTGCCGCGAGGGCGGGCTCCCGGCGCTCGTCCCACCGCCCTCGGGCCGCTGCTCGTCCCGCCCGTCAACACTCATTGCGGAATGCCCCCGACCGCCCACTCTGACCCGATCACCGGGAAAGAGTGCCACACGCAAGGGCCCCCGAAGTGGTTGCTGCACGGCAACCACTCATCCGTGGAGATTTCGCGTGCGCGACCCCTAAGGATCACCCGTTCGGGGAAGCCTCAACCACCGTCCCGTAAACGAGAGTTGACCGCGAGTGACCATGTGGTCGACCCGCGGTCACCCCCTCGGTTCGGTGAGGATCCGACCGGTCACGCCGGCCGTGACCGCAGCCCTTCGAGCAGGATGTCGAGCAGCCGGGCGGAGGCCGCCTCCTGCTGCACCGCGTCCGGAAGCGACGGGGCCGCCGTCGCGATGACCAGCAGCACGTCCGACACGGTGACGTCGGCGCGCAGCTCACCGGCCTCCCGGGCGCGGTCCACGAGCCGGCCCACGACCTCGAGGAGCGCCGCGGCCCCCGTGTCGTCCGCGGGCAGGCCCTCGCCGCCGGCCATCGGCTGCTGCTCGTGCTGCTCGACGAGTCGCAGCTCCGGCGTCGCCGCACGCTGCTCGGGCACGCGCAGTTCGTCGCGCACACCCTCCTCGGAGTCGGCGACCCCGACCCGCAGTACCTGCGGGGGCAGCAACCGGCCCGCCCCCGAGGCGACCGAGGTCCGCAGGAAGCGCGAGAGCGCCGACCACGGTTCGTTCTCCTGACCGAGCGCCGTGCGCGCCTGGTCGGTCAGCCGCGAGGTCTCCTCCTCGGCTATCCGCCGCACCAGTACGTCCTTGCTGGGAAAGCGCCGGTACACCGTGCCCACCCCGACGCGAGCGCGGCGCGCCACGTCTTCCATGGGCGCCCCGTACCCCAGCTCGCCGAAGACCTCCCTAGCCGCACGCAGCACATGCTCAAGATTGCGCTGTGCGTCCACCCGCAGCGGCGTGGAGCGCGAACTGTCGCCCGCCCCCCGTCCGTTGGCCCCCATGGTCGCGCCCGAGGGCGCGACGGCAGAGGCTGAGGTCCAATGAGAGTCCTGAATGTGCATATGTGTTCCCCCGGTAATGACGTCTCCCCCCGGAGACACTCCCCGCCATTGTCTGTCGGAGCCAGAGGAACAGACAGCGGTTTCCGGGACCTCTTCCCGATCCCGTCCGCGTATCCCCCCAGACACCCCGACAAGAGACGAACATAGTTGAGCCGGGAGCAATTCAGAAGAGGCAGGTTCCGCACCGGGCGCCCCTCGAAAGGAGCATGTACGGGATTTCGCCATGACGGCCCCGTCGCCCTCCACCCCGGCCCAGGGCCCCACTTCGGACGCTGACCTGGGAACCTCCCCCGAACGCGGGTCGATCGCCGGGCGGCGAGGGGTACTTCTGGTCGTCATACAAATGGTCGGGGCTGTGGACAAACGCATGGGCCCGATGCGTCATGGGAGGGTGAGGACTGCAATCTTCCGGGGGTCGACCCCCGTGCCCCCGACGTGTACGCGCATTGTTGTAGTCGGCGGCGGTTACGTCGGGATGTACACGGCTCTGCGGCTCCAGAAGAAGCTCAAACCGGAGCTCAAGAGCGGTGCCGTGGAGATCGTTCTGATCACCCCCGACCCGTACATGACCTATCAGCCTTTCCTGCCGGAGGCCGCCGCCGGATCGATCTCGCCGCGCCATGTCGTCGTCGCGCTGCGCCGCGCGCTCGACCTCTGCCAAGTGATCGTCGGCGAGGCGCAGTCCATCGACCACGGCAAGCGCACGGTCACGTACACCACGCTGGCCAGCGAGGAAGAGGGCACGGGCGCCGCCACCCTCACCTACGACGAACTGGTCCTGGCGCCGGGCTCGGTCTCCCGCACGCTCCCCGTCCCCGGGCTCGCCGACTTCGGCATCGGGTTCAAGACCGTCGAGGAGGCCATCGGCCTGCGCAACCACGTCATCGAACAGCTCGACATCGCCTCGTCCACGCGCGACCCGGCGATCCGCGACGCGGCGCTCACCTTCGTCTTCGTAGGAGGCGGGTACGCGGGCGTGGAGGCGCTCGGCGAACTGGAGGACATGGCCCGGTACGCGGCGAAGTACTACCACAACGTCAAGGCCGAGGACCTGAAGTGGATCCTCGTGGAGGCCTCGGACCGGATCCTGCCCGAAGTGGGCCCGGAAATGGGCCAGTACACGATCCGCGAACTGCGCGGCCGCAACATCGACGTACGCCTGGAGACCCGGCTCGAATCCTGCGAGCACCGCGTAGCGGTGCTCAGCGACGGCTCGCGCTTCCCCACCCGCACGGTCGTGTGGACGGCAGGCGTCAAGCCGAGTCCGCTGCTCGCCGCCACGGACCTGCCGCTGAACGAACGCGGGCGCCTCAAGTGCACCGCCACGCTCGCCGTCGACGGCGCCCCGCACGCGTGGGGAGCCGGCGACGCCGCCGCCGTCCCGGACATCACCGCGCCCGGCAAGGAGTGCGCGCCCAACGCCCAGCACGCGGTACGCCAG
Organism: Streptomyces nidicola; assembly: GCF_050106155.1. Classification (NCBI taxonomy): domain Bacteria; kingdom Bacillati; phylum Actinomycetota; class Actinomycetes; order Kitasatosporales; family Streptomycetaceae; genus Streptomyces; species Streptomyces nidicola. Next base: position 4,571,745 of record NZ_JBNBPI010000001.1, on the reverse strand, counting down.
GCCCGGACCCTCGGCGACAACATCGCGGCCTCCGTACACGGCGAACCGCTCACCGACTACGAGCACGCGTACGCCGGTTCGGTGGCCTCCCTCGGCCTCCACAAAGGCGTCGCACACGTCTACGGCCGCAAACTGAAGGGCTACCCTGCCTGGTTCATGCACCGCGTCTACCACCTCAGCAGGGTGCCCACCGTGAACCGCAAGGCCCGCGTCCTGACCGAATGGACGCTCTCCGGCCTGTTCAAGCGAGAGATCGTCTCGCTGGGCTCGCTGGAACAGCCCCGCGCCGAGTTCGAACTCGCGGCCGGAGCGGTCCCTCCTACGGACCCATCTGGAGGACCCTCCCGCGACACCCCGCAAGGGCCTCCGGAAAATCCGAAGGGGTCGCCCTGAGCGCGCTGTTGACGCCCCCGACGCAGCACTGGTGACCGGAGCGCGGAACTCCCGCCCGCGGACCGGCGTCTGACGATTGTCAGTACGGTCGGCCAGACTGGTCCACGACCCTGGGCGGGCCCCTCGCCCGCCCTCGAACCCACGAGGCTTTTCCCCTGTGAACTTCACGCGCTGGAGCGCCCGGCTCCCCGGAACGCAGCGTCGCGCCGCCGCGCGGGCCGACCACGGCGGTCCCCAGCGGCCCGACCACGGCGGACCCCCGCGGCCCGACGGCGCGGTCCCCGCCGCCCGCGCCGAGCACCTGTCCCAAGAGGCGCCAGGCGAGGAGGGCGGCGTCGACGAGCTGCCCGTACGCGAGGTCCTCGACCGCATCCCCGCCCTCGTCGCCCTGGTGCACGGCCCCGAGCACCGCATCGCGTACGTCAACGACGCCTACGTAGCTGCCTTTGGCGAGCGCACCACCGGCGAGCCCGCCCACGAGGAGCTGCCCGAGCTCGACGAGCTGAGCCTGCTCCCGTTCCTCGACCAGGTGCTGCGCAGCGGCAAGCCCCGCACGGTCAAGTCCCGCAAGACGTCCGGCGGCCGCTCGTACACCGTCACCTGCACCCCGCTGGAGACCGCGGACGGCCCCGGCGTACTGATCTTCGCGGCCGATGTCACGGACCACGCGGAGGCGGCGGAGCGCCTGCGCACCAGCGAGCGCGAACAGCGCGAGACGGCGGTGACGCTCCAACGCTCGCTCCTGCCACAGGAGTTGGAGGAGCCCGACGATCTGCGGATCGCGGCCACCTACCAGCCCGGCGGCACCGAGGCCGCGGTCGGCGGCGACTGGTACGACGTCATCACCCTGGGCGGTGGCCGCACGGCCCTGGTGATCGGCGACGTCATGGGCCGCGGCGTCCGGGCGGCGGCCGTCATGGGCCAGCTCCGCACGGCGGTCCGCGCCTACGCGCGCCTGGACCTGCCCCCGCACGAGGTACTCCAACTACTGGACGGCCTCGCCACGGAGATCGACCCGCACCAGATCGCCACCTGCGTCTACGCCGTCCACGACCCGAACGAGGGCCGCCTCGTCTACGCGTCCGCGGGCCATCTGCCGATCCTCGTACGCGACGAGAACGGCACGATCCACCGCGGCGACGAGCCCACGGGCCCGCCGCTCGGCACCGGCGGCTGGCTGCACGCCTCGGGCTCGGTGCCGCTCGGCGCCGGATCCACCGCCGTCATGTACACCGACGGCCTGGTGGAGCGGCGCGACGAGGACATCGACGAAGGGGTAGCCGCGCTCGAGAACGCCCTGGCGGGCGCGACCGGCACGCCCCAAGTGGTCTGCGACCGTCTGATCCGCGCGGCCGGAGTGACGGCCGATCACGACGACGACGTCGCGGTCCTGGTCCTCCAGCACCCGGCCCGCAAGGGCACCGACGGCGAGCGCTTCCGCAACGCGGCGCTCGAACTGCTCGGCGGCGTGGAGGCGGCCCCACGCGCGCGTGCCTTCGCGTCCGGCGTCCTCACCAGCTGGCGGTTCGCCGACGAACTCCACGACCTGGGCGTCCTCGCGGCCAGCGAACTCGTCGCCAACTCCCTCCAGCACGGCACCCCGCCGATGCGCCTGCGTCTGCGCCGCACGGACCGCCGCCTGATCATCGAGGTGACCGACGGCGACGACCACCTGCCGCGCCGCCGCCGCGCGGAACCGGCGGACGAGGCGGGGCGTGGCATCGCGATCGTCGCCACGATCGCCTCGAACTGGGGCTCGCGGCGCACACCGGACGGCGGCAAGGCGGTGTGGTGCGAGTTCGTGCTCCCACCGGGCAAGGCCCAGGCAGCGCCCCCGGCGTGACGTCTCAGCCGGACGTCGCGGTGGCGGGCTCCGGCGAGCTCTGCATCACCACACGGCTGCCGGCCAGCGACGGCTGGTCCTGCACCGGCGTGAGCCGCTTGCCGAGCCGCAGCGCCAGAACGGTGACGGCCAGCGAGAACAGCACGAACGTCACGATGTAGGGACCGTGCAGCGCGGCCCCCATCGGCCCGCCCACGGCAGGCCCGACCGCCAGCGCGAGCTGCTTCACCAGCGCGAAGGCCGAGTTGTACGAGCCGACCATCCCGGCCGGAGCGAGATCGGCGACCAGCGGTGCCACGGTCGGCGACAGCATCGCCTCACCGAGACCGAACAGCGCGTACGTGGAGATGAACGCGGCGGTCGCCATCGCCTGGCTCCCGTGCCCGATCCCCGCGTACCCGGCGAACAGCCACGCGACGGTCCAGATGAGCCCCACCGTGGCGATCGCCCGCGAGCGCTTGCGGCGCTCGACCAGCTTGAGCACGGCGAACTGGGCGATCACGATCATCGCCGTGTTGGCGGCGAGCGCGATCCCGAGCGTGGACGCCGAGATCCCGGCCGCCTCGACACCGTAGGCACTCAGCCCCGACTCGAACTGCCCGTAGCAGGCGAAGAACAGTACGAACCCGAGCACGCACAGCTGCACCATCGCCCGGTGCCCGAGCAGCGCCCGCATGCCGCCCTTGCCCTCGTCCTTCGGCATGGCCTCACCGAGCGCGGGCGCCTGCGGCATCCGCACGGTCAGCACGATCCCGGCGAGCACCAGGAACATCACGGCCTCGATGGAGAAGAGCAGCAGGAAGCTGTCCGGCCTGGACTCGTCGACGATCTGGCCGCCGATGAGGCCGCCGATGCCGAGCCCCAGGTTCTGAAGGAAGAACTGCGTCGCGAACGAACGCGTGCGCGTCTCCGGCGCGGAGCACCACACGATCATGGTGGCGAGCGCCGGCTGCAGCACCGCCGTCCCGGCACCCAGTACCGCGGCGGCCACGATGGCGGCCGGTTCGTACGTGGCGAACCCGAGCCCGACCGCTCCGACGGACGCCACGACCGAGGCCGCGACGAGCACGGGCAGCGGACCGCGCCGGTCGATCGCGCGACCGGTGAAGGGCAGGACGACCAGGGCGGCCATGGCGAAGGCGGCCAGCACGATCCCCGCCGCACTGGCCCCGAGCCCCCGGACCTCCGCCACGTACACGTAGAGGAACGGAACCGTGAAGCCGATGCCGAACGCGCTCAGCGCGCTGCCCACCTGAATTCGGCGCATCGCGGCGCCCATCGCCCTGGTCACTTTCACCTGCCCTTTCACTGCTTCGGGGCCTTAACCCTGAAGACTTCGAAGCTAAAGTTAGAAGCTAAAGAGTACACACCCAAGGACTTTAACGCCAACCACTCCCGTGCCATACTGCGCGGCATGGCGGACACCCCAGGCGCACCGGCGGCCGAGCCGACGCTCGAAGAGCAGATCGCCGCGTACCAGCGCGAGTTCCAGGCCCTCGACCCCCAGGTCGAGCAGATCGTCTCGGCGCTCGGCAGACTCAACCGCCGCATGAACGTGGCCTACGGACGCCAGACCGCCGAGATAGGGATCAGCAACACCGACTGGGAGGTCCTCAAGGCCCTCGTCCTCTCCGGCGCCCCCTACCGGATGGGCCCCGGCGACCTCGCCAAGCGCCTCGGCCTGACCCCCGCCGCGATGACCCACCGCATCGACCGCATGGTCCAGGAGGGCCTGGTCACCCGCGACCGCGACGAGAACAACCGCGTCCGCGTCATCGTGGAGCTGACCGCGGAGGGCCGCGAGAAGTGGCTGGAGGCGATGCGCCTCGCGTCGGTCTTCGAGGAGGACCTGCTCCAGGACCTCAACCCGAAGGAGCGCAGCGCGCTGGGCGAGGTCCTCACCCGTCTTCTACGTCGCGTGGAAGACGCCCAGCCGGACGCCGGCGGGCGCCTCAACGACCTCAGCTGAAGTCGGCCAGAGGGGAGGGTTGACACGGCCTTCCCCGGTCCGTAAGGTACCTCGGGTTGCCACGGAGCCGTAACGGTTCTTCGGCAGCACATCCGCCGCTCAAGCGGCACCCAATCTCAGCACGATCTCCCAACCGGGATTCTATTCGGCGTGCCCGAATTCAATTCCGAACCCCCGATTCGCTCGGGGACGGGGAATCCGCTAAAGTTTGGAACGTCGGAACGGCCCAACAGCCGCGAAGACGCAGCAACAATCTCCGCTAACGCGGGGGCCTCTGACTGAGAATCAGGCCCGAAAGGATCTGATAGAGTCGGACTCGCCGGAAAGCCGAAAGGCCGGAAAGCGAAGCGGGACCGAGGAAAACGGATCGGAAAACGATCTGATAGAGTCGGAAACGCAAAACAGCAAGACCGAAGGGAAGCGCCCGGAGGAAAGCCCGAGAGGGTGAGTACAAAGGAAGCGTCCGTTCCTTGAGAACTCAACAGCGTGCCAAAAATCAACGCCAGATATGTTGATACCCCGTCTCCAGCATCTGCTGGGGCGAGGTTCCTTTGAAAAGTCCTGCAGGCCTTCGGGTCGGCAGGCGCACAGCGAGGACGCTGTGAACGGTCGGATTATTCCTCCGACTGTTCCGCTCTCGTGGTGTCACCCCGATTACGGGGAAACATTCACGGAGAGTTTGATCCTGGCTCAGGACGAACGCTGGCGGCGTGCTTAACACATGCAAGTCGAACGATGAAGCCCTTCGGGGTGGATTAGTGGCGAACGGGTGAGTAACACGTGGGCAATCTGCCCTTCACTCTGGGACAAGCCTTGGAAACGAGGTCTAATACCGGATAACACTCCCATTCTCCTGGATGGGGGTTAAAAGCTCCGGCGGTGAAGGATGAGCCCGCGGCCTATCAGCTTGTTGGTGAGGTAATGGCTCACCAAGGCGACGACGGGTAGCCGGCCTGAGAGGGCGACCGGCCACACTGGGACTGAGACACGGCCCAGACTCCTACGGGAGGCAGCAGTGGGGAATATTGCACAATGGGCGAAAGCCTGATGCAGCGACGCCGCGTGAGGGATGACGGCCTTCGGGTTGTAAACCTCTTTCAGCAGGGAAGAAGCGAAAGTGACGGTACCTGCAGAAGAAGCGCCGGCTAACTACGTGCCAGCAGCCGCGGTAATACGTAGGGCGCAAGCGTTGTCCGGAATTATTGGGCGTAAAGAGCTCGTAGGCGGCTTGTCACGTCGATTGTGAAAGCTCGGGGCTTAACCCCGAGTCTGCAGTCGATACGGGCTAGCTAGAGTGTGGTAGGGGAGATCGGAATTCCTGGTGTAGCGGTGAAATGCGCAGATATCAGGAGGAACACCGGTGGCGAAGGCGGATCTCTGGGCCATTACTGACGCTGAGGAGCGAAAGCGTGGGGAGCGAACAGGATTAGATACCCTGGTAGTCCACGCCGTAAACGGTGGGCACTAGGTGTGGGCAACATTCCACGTTGTCCGCGCCGCAGCTAACGCATTAAGTGCCCCGCCTGGGGAGTACGGCCGCAAGGCTAAAACTCAAAGGAATTGACGGGGGCCCGCACAAGCAGCGGAGCATGTGGCTTAATTCGACGCAACGCGAAGAACCTTACCAAGGCTTGACATACACCGGAAACGTCCAGAGATGGGCGCCCCCTTGTGGTCGGTGTACAGGTGGTGCATGGCTGTCGTCAGCTCGTGTCGTGAGATGTTGGGTTAAGTCCCGCAACGAGCGCAACCCTTGTTCTGTGTTGCCAGCATGCCCTTCGGGGTGATGGGGACTCACAGGAGACCGCCGGGGTCAACTCGGAGGAAGGTGGGGACGACGTCAAGTCATCATGCCCCTTATGTCTTGGGCTGCACACGTGCTACAATGGCCGATACAATGAGCTGCGATACCGCAAGGTGGAGCGAATCTCAAAAAGTCGGTCTCAGTTCGGATTGGGGTCTGCAACTCGACCCCATGAAGTTGGAGTTGCTAGTAATCGCAGATCAGCATTGCTGCGGTGAATACGTTCCCGGGCCTTGTACACACCGCCCGTCACGTCACGAAAGTCGGTAACACCCGAAGCCGGTGGCCCAACCCCTTGTGGGAGGGAGCTGTCGAAGGTGGGACTGGCGATTGGGACGAAGTCGTAACAAGGTAGCCGTACCGGAAGGTGCGGCTGGATCACCTCCTTTCTAAGGAGCATCTAGGCCGCCAAACGTTGTTTGGTGGTCCAGGGCCATTACGTCGGCAAACGTTCGACGGTGGTTGCTCATGGGTGGAACGTTGATTATTCGGCACGATCGGTTGGCTTCACTAGTACTGCTTCGGCGTGGAATGTGAGAGTGAACAGGTCGGGCCGGGCACGCTGTTGGGTATCTGAAGGTACGGCCGTATGGTCGCCTTCAGTGCCGGCCCCGGTGAAGCGCCAAGGTTCTTGGTGTGTGACGGGTGGTTGGTCGTTGTTTGAGAACTGCACAGTGGACGCGAGCATCTGTGGCCAAGTTTTTAAGGGCGCACGGTGGATGCCTTGGCACCAGGAACCGATGAAGGACGTGGGAGGCCACGATAGTCCCCGGGGAGTCGTCAACCAGGCTTTGATCCGGGGGTTTCCGAATGGGGAAACCCGGCAGTCGTCATGGGCTGTCACCCGCTGCTGAATATATAGGCAGTGTGGAGGGAACGCGGGGAAGTGAAACATCTCAGTACCCGCAGGAAGAGAAAACAACCGTGATTCCGGGAGTAGTGGCGAGCGAAACTGGATGAGGCCAAACCGTATACGTGTGAGACCCGGCAGGGGTTGCGTGTACGGGGTTGTGGGATCTCTCTTGACCAATCTGCCGGTTGGTCGACGAGTAAGAAACCGTTGATGTAGGCGAAGGACATGCGAAAGGTCCGGCGTAGAGGGTAAGACCCCCGTAGTCGAAACATTAGCGGCTCGTTTGAGAGACACCCAAGTAGCACGGGGCCCGAGAAATCCTGTGTGAATCTGGCGGGACCACCCGTTAAGCCTAAATATTCCCTGGTGACCGATAGCGGATAGTACCGTGAGGGAATGGTGAAAAGTACCGCGGGAGCGGAGTGAAATAGTACCTGAAACCGTGTGCCTACAAGCCGTGGGAGCGTCGCGCATTGAGTTTACTCAATGCGTCGTGACTGCGTGCCTTTTGAAGAATGAGCCTGCGAGTTTGCGGTGTGTTGCGAGGTTAACCCGTGTGGGGAAGCCGTAGCGAAAGCGAGTCCGAATAGGGCGACATAGTAGCGCGCTCAAGACCCGAAGCGGAGTGATCTAGCCATGGGCAGGTTGAAGCGGAGGTAAGACTTCGTGGAGGACCGAACCCACCAGGGTTGAAAACCTGGGGGATGACCTGTGGTTAGGGGTGAAAGGCCAATCAAACTCCGTGATAGCTGGTTCTCCCCGAAATGCATTTAGGTGCAGCGTCGTGTGTTTCTTGCCGGAGGTAGAGCACTGGATAGGCGATGGGCCCTACCGGGTTACTGACCTTAGCCAAACTCCGAATGCCGGTAAGTGAGAGCACGGCAGTGAGACTGTGGGGGATAAGCTCCATGGTCGAGAGGGAAACAGCCCAGAGCATCGACTAAGGCCCCTAAGCGTACGCTAAGTGGGAAAGGATGTGGAGTCGCAGAGACAACCAGGAGGTTGGCTTAGAAGCAGCCACCCTTGAAAGAGTGCGTAATAGCTCACTGGTCAAGTGATTCCGCGCCGACAATGTAGCGGGGCTCAAGCGTACCGCCGAAGTCGTGTCATTCATACACATAGGGCCAACGCCTGTATGGATGGGTAGGGGAGCGTCGTGTGCCGGGTGAAGCAGCACCGGAAGGTAGTTGTGGACGGTTCACGAGTGAGAATGCAGGCATGAGTAGCGATACACACGTGAGAAACGTGTGCGCCGATTGACTAAGGGTTCCTGGGTCAAGCTGATCTGCCCAGGGTAAGTCGGGACCTAAGGCGAGGCCGACAGGCGTAGTCGATGGATAACCGGTTGATATTCCGGTACCCGCTGTGAAGCGAAAGACATCGAATCCAGTGATGCTAAGGCCGTGAAGCCGTTCCGGACCCTTCGGGGAATGGAAAGTGGTGGAGCCGCCGGCCCAAGCTGGTAGTAGGTGAGCGATGGGGTGACGCAGGAAGGTAGTCCAGCCCGGGCGATGGTAGTCCCGGGGTAAGGGTGTAGGCCGTGCGGTAGGTAAATCCGTCGCACACAAGGCTGAGACCTGATGCCGAGCCGATTGTGGTGAAGTGGATGATCCTATGCTGTCGAGAAAAGCCTCTAGCGAGTTTCATGGCGGCCCGTACCCTAAACCGACTCAGGTGGTCAGGTAGAGAATACCGAGGCGTTCGGGTGAACTATGGTTAAGGAACTCGGCAAAATGCCCCCGTAACTTCGGGAGAAGGGGGGCCATCACTGGTGATGAGTCTTGCACTCTGAGCTGGGGGTGGCCGCAGAGACCAGCGAGAAGCGACTGTTTACTAAAAACACAGGTCCGTGCGAAGCCGTAAGGCGATGTATACGGACTGACGCCTGCCCGGTGCTGGAACGTTAAGGGGACCGGTTAGTCACATTTCGGTGTGGCGAAGCTGAGAACTTAAGCGCCAGTAAACGGCGGTGGTAACTATAACCATCCTAAGGTAGCGAAATTCCTTGTCGGGTAAGTTCCGACCTGCACGAATGGCGTAACGACTTCTCGACTGTCTCAACCATAGGCCCGGTGAAATTGCACTACGAGTAAAGATGCTCGTTTCGCGCAGAAGGACGGAAAGACCCCGGGACCTTTACTACAGTTTGATATTGGTGTTCGGTTCGGCTTGTGTAGGATAGGTGGGAGACTTTGAAGCGGCCACGCCAGTGGTTGTGGAGTCGTCGTTGAAATACCACTCTGGTCGTGCTGGATGTCTAACCTGGGTCCGTGATCCGGATCAGGGACAGTGTCTGATGGGTAGTTTAACTGGGGCGGTTGCCTCCCAAAGAGTAACGGAGGCGCCCAAAGGTTCCCTCAGCCTGGTTGGTAATCAGGTGTTGAGTGTAAGTGCACAAGGGAGCTTGACTGTGAGACCGACGGGTCGAGCAGGGACGAAAGTCGGGACTAGTGATCCGGCGGTGGCTTGTGGAAGCGCCGTCGCTCAACGGATAAAAGGTACCCCGGGGATAACAGGCTGATCTTCCCCAAGAGTCCATATCGACGGGATGGTTTGGCACCTCGATGTCGGCTCGTCGCATCCTGGGGCTGGAGTCGGTCCCAAGGGTTGGGCTGTTCGCCCATTAAAGCGGTACGCGAGCTGGGTTTAGAACGTCGTGAGACAGTTCGGTCCCTATCCTCTGTGCGCGTAGGAATATTGAGAAGGGCTGTCCCTAGTACGAGAGGACCGGGACGGACGAACCTCTGGTGTGCCAGTTGTCCTGCCAAGGGCATGGCTGGTTGGCTACGTTCGGAAAGGATAACCGCTGAAAGCATCTAAGCGGGAAGCCTGCTTCGAGATGAGTATTCCCACCCCCTTTGAGGGGTTAAGGCTCCCAGTAGACGACTGGGTTGATAGGCCGGATCTGGAAGCACCGTAAGGTGTGGAGGTGACCGGTACTAATAGGCCGAGGGCTTGTCCTCAGTTGCTCGCGTCCACTGTGTTGGTTCTGAAACCACGAACAACCGTCGAAGCCGATTGGCTACGGCTCCGGTTGACAGTTTCATAGTGTTTCGGTGGTCATAGCGTGAGGGAAACGCCCGGTTACATTCCGAACCCGGAAGCTAAGCCTCACAGCGCCGATGGTACTGCAGGGGGGACCCTGTGGGAGAGTAGGACGCCGCCGAACTATTTTTAGAGAAAAGCCCCGGACCGGGATACGGTCCGGGGCTTTTCTGCGTTTCAGGAGCGTTTTCAGGCCGGCTCCACAAGTTTCGCGTCGTACGCCACGATCACCGCCTGCACTCTGTCCCGCACCCCCGTTTTCGCGAGGATGCGGGAGACATGGGTCTTCACCGTCGATTCGGCGAGGTGCAGGCGTTCGGCGATCTCGGCGTTGCTCCAGCCCTGGGCGATGACCGTGAGGATCTCGCGTTCGCGGTCCGTGAGGGAGGCGATGCGTGGATCGGCGGCCGGGGCAGTGCCCGCGGCCGCCGGGAGATGGTGGACGTACGCGTCGAGGAGGCGGCGGGTGAGGCTGGGGGCGACGATCGCGTCGCCGGCGGCCACCGCGCGGATGCCTGCCAGGAGTTCCTCGGGGAGCGCGTCCTTGATGAGGAAGCCGGAAGCGCCCGCGCGCAGGCCCGCGTACGCGTACTCGTCCATGTCGAATGTCGTGAGGATGAGGATGCGCGGGCCCTCGGGGTCCGAGGCGATGATGCGGCGCGTGGCCTCGATGCCGTCCATGCCGGGCATGCGGATGTCCATCAGGACCACATCGGGGGTGAGCTCGGCCGCGAGGCGGACCGCCTCCGTGCCCGTGCCGGCCTCGCCCGCGACCCGTAGGTCGTCCTGGCTCTCCAGGAGCATGCGGAAGCCGAAGCGCTGCATGGGCTGGTCGTCGACGATGAGGACGGTGGTCACGCAGTGGGCCCTTCCGGGATCGGGATGCGGAGGTGTACCCGCCAGCCTCCGGCCGGTCGTGGTCCGGCCTCAAGTGTGCCTCGGTAGAGGGCCGTTCGCTCTCTCATACCGGCGATGCCGCGGCCGACCCCGCGGTCGTCGGTGCGGGGGCTGTCCATGGGGGCGCCGCGGCCGGTGTCCGTGACGGTCACGGTCACCGCGTCGGTCGCGTACGAGACGAGCAGTTCGGAGGTCGCCGAAGGGCCGCCGTGCTTCAGGGTGTTGGTGAGGGCCTCCTGGACCACTCGGTACACCGTGAGTTCCAGGCCCGCCGGCAGCGGTATCGGTTCACCCTCGACCTTCTTGAGGACCGGGAGCCCTGCCGAACGTACGCCTTCGATCAGGGAGTCGAGGTCGTCGAGCGCGGGTGCCGGGGTCAGCTCCGCCGTGGGTGAGGGGGCTTCCTCGCCCAGTACGTCGAGGAGGCGGCGGAGTTCCGTCAGGGCGTGGCGGCTGGTGGTGGCGATGGCGGTGAGGGCCTGGCCCGCGCGTTCCGGGTTGCGGGCGGCAGCGTAGGAACCGCCGTCGGCGAGGCCGGTGATGACGGAGAGGTTGTGGCCGATGATGTCGTGCATCTCGCGGGCGATGCGGGCGCGTTCGGAGGCGGCCGCGAGCTGGGACTGCTGGTCGCGTTCGACTTCGAGCCGGCGGGCCCGTTCGACCAGGGCCTGGGTGTAGTCCTGGCGGGAGCGGACGGCGATGCCCGCGAGCGCGACCAGCGCGAAGCTCCAGAGCTGCGGCACGATCAGCTGGTCCCAGCTGCCCGCCGGGTAGCGGATGAAGGTGGCCGTCATGGGCACCGTGGTCAGCACGGCTGCCCGGCCGAGGGTCTTCAGGGGCAGCCGCAGCGCGATGTTGAACACCACGACGAACTGGATGAGAGCGGCCTGCAGCCAGGCGCCCGTCCAGTTGTTGACGAGGCTGACCACCGCCATCGCCGTGAGGGCCGCGAGCGGGTGGCGGCGGCGCCACAGCACCGGCACGGACAGGCCCAGGCTCATCAGGAGGACCAGCCACTCGGGCGCCCCGGGATCGGCCGCGGTGTTGCGCCAGCCGCCGGTCCCGTCGGCGAGGGCCGCGCTCACGAAGAACGCCGTCACCAGCACGTCCCAGACCAGCGGGCGGCGCCGGTCGAAGGCGCGCACCCGCTCGGTGATCCGCTGTGCGTACCCGGTGAGCGGTTGGGGTTCGCGGGGCTGCTCGTGATCCGTCACCTGGTCATCATCCTCGTACGTCCTCATCCTCGTACGTTCCTCGATGTACCGCGGGGTTCAGACGTCGCGGCGCTTGAGGAGGAGGGCCGTGGTGACCAGGGCCGCCGCCGCCCACAGGCAGAGGCTGAGCAGGGCCGCCGCCGGGGAGACGGCGTCACCGGTCTGTGTGATCGAGCCGAGGGACTCGGACGCCTTGGTGGGGAAGAAGCGCAGGGCGTCCTGGACGAAGTCCGCCGAGATCATGGCGAGCACTTCCGGCAGGATCAGGACGAGGCCGACGAAGGCTCCGATGCCCGCCGGGACCGAGCGCAGCAGTGCGCCGAGGCCGAGGGCGACCAGGCTCAGCAGGGTGACGGCCGCCGCGTTGCCCGCGAGGGCGCCGAGGACGCCGGAGTCGGCGAGGGAGAGCGCCTTGTCGGTGTCGGAGAGCCAGATCTGGGCCAGCAGGAAGGTGACGATGTTCGTCACGAAGGTGAGGGTGAAGGCGAGCGTCGCGAAGACCGTGGCCTTGGACCACAGCACGGGCAGGCGGCGCGGCACCGCCGTGAGCGAGGCGCGGATCATGCCCGTCGAGTACTCGCCGGCGGTGACCAGGATGCCGAGCACGGCGACGCAGATCTGGGAGAGCTGGGTGCCGAGGAGGACGAAGGTGACCGTGTCGATCTCCGAGTCGTCGCCGTCGTAGGTGGCGCCCATCGTGATGCCGACGGCGATCACCAGGGCGCAGGCGACCGCGAGGGTGACCCAAGTGGAGCGCAGCGTACGGAGTTTGTGCCATTCAGAGTGCAGGACGCGGCGCGGGGTCACCGCGTACGTGGCAGGGGGTGTGGTCGTCGTCGTCATCGTGCTGCTCCTGTCAGGGCCGTGGCCGTCGTGCCCGTCGTCGCCTGGTACTCGACGGCGTCGTGGGTGAGGTCCATGAAGGCCTGCTCCAACGAAGCCGTCTTCGGGGTGAGTTCGTAGAGGGGGAGGCCGCTCGCGGCGGCGATCCTGCCGATGTCGGGGGCGTCGAGGCCCCGTACGTGGAGGGTGTCGGGCGTCTCGCCTGCCGGGAGGTCGATGGCGATGTCGGCGGAGTTCAGGAGGGCGCGCAGGCGATCCGCCTCTGGCGTCACCACCTTCACGTAGGCCGCTCCTGACTCACGTACGAGATCGGTGACCGTCGTGTCCGCGAGGAGGCGGCCGCGGCCGATCACGACCAGGTGCTCGGCGGTCAGCGCCATCTCCGACATGAGGTGGGAGGAGACCAGGACCGTACGGCCTTGCTGGGCAAGGGACTTGAGGAGGGTGCGGATCCAGAGGACGCCCTCGGGGTCGAGGCCGTTGACCGGTTCGTCGAGGATGATCGTGGCGGGGTCGCCGAGGAGCGCCGCCGCGATGCCGAGGCGCTGGCCCATGCCGAGGGAGAAGCCCTTGACCCGCTTGTCCGCCACCTCGGTGAGGCCCGCGAGGTCGAGGACCGTCTCGACGCGGGAGCGCGGGATGCCGTGCGTGAGGGCGAGCGACGTGAGGTGGTGGAAGGCGGTGCGGCCGGGGTGCACGGCCTTCGCCTCCAGGAGCGCGCCGACCTCGGTGAGCGGGGCCGGGTGGGTGGCGTAGGCACGGCCGCCGATCGTGGCGCGGCCCGCGGTCGGGGTGTCGAGGCCGAGCAGCATGCGCATGGTCGTGGACTTGCCCGCGCCGTTGGGGCCGAGGAAGCCGGTGACCGTGCCGGGCTCGACCGTGAAGGTGAGGTCCTGGACGACTGTCTTTCCGGACTTGCCGCCGTAGCGTTTTGTGAGGCCGTGGGCTCGGATCGTCATGTGAGTACGGTGCCGTGGGCGGGGCCGTGCGGGCGTCGGACCGGGGCATCGAGCTGCGGAAATGCCGTAGTACCCGGGTACTACGCGCCCTTAGGGTGCGGATGTATGGACTACGTGATCAGACCCGTGCTGGCCGACGAGTGGCGTGCGGCGAGGGAGCTGCGGCTCGCGGCGCTGCGGGATCCGGCGGCACCCCTCGCGTATTTGGAGACGTACGAGGACGCGCTGGCGCAGCCGGACGAGTTCTGGCGGGGGCGGGTCGAGCGGGCCGCGCACGGGACGACGGCGCTGCAGTTCGTCGCCGAGGCCGATGGTGCGGGCGGGCGCTGGGACGGCAGCGTGGTGGTGCTCGTGGAGGAGGCGGGTGCCTCGGACTTCTTCGGTGAGGCCGTCGAGCGGCGGCAGGCGCAGCTCGTCGCGGTGTACGTGCGGCCGGAGGCGCGGGGGAGCGGGGTGGCGGAGGCGCTGTTCTCCGCGGCCGTGGAGTGGGCTTTCGGTCTTGAGGGCGTCACGCGGGTGCGGCTGTACGTCCATGAGGACAACCGGCGGGCCGAGGGGTTCTACCGGAAGTTCGGCTTCGTCCACACGGGAGGGGCCGTCCCGAATCCGGGCGACCCCTCCAAGCGTGATCGTGAGATGGAGCTCAAGCGGCTTTAGCCGTACGGGTGTTCCGCGCGGGCCGTGCGCAGGGCGTGGGCCCACCAGGCCAGCTGGTCGAGCATGACCTTCGCGGCGCCGGCCGCGCCCTCTTCGTCGTGGGCCGGCCCTTCCTCGGCGAAGAGGCCGTCGTGGGCTCCGTGGAAGCTGACGCCGTCGCGGATCGTCGCGCAGTGCAACTCGGCGAAGACCAGGCGGAGTTGTTCCACGGCGCGGAGGCCGCCGCCCACGCCGCCGTACGAGACGAAGCCGACGGGCTTGGCCTTCCACTCGTCGCGGTGCAGGTCGATGAAGTGCTTCAGGTGGGCCGGGAAGCTGTGGTTGTACTCGGGGGTGATCACGACGTAGGCGTCGGCGGCGTTCACGCGGGAGGCCAAGTCGGCCTGGGCCGGGGTGGGTTCGTGGCCCCAGCCGGGGTGGTTTCCGGGGAGGTCCAGGTCGGTCAGGTCGATGACGTCGAAGTGGGTTTCGGGGGTGTGGCGTTCGGCCTGGGTCGTGAACCAGGCGCTGACGGTGGGGGCGAGGCGGCCGGTGCGGGTGGACCCGACGACAATCGCTACGCGGAGGGGGCGGGTGGGCGTGGTTGTGGTCGTGGTCATGGTGCGGTCCTCCGTGGTTATCGGGTTGACTCGGTGTGCGTGGTCGTTTCGTTGCGCTCAGCCGGGGGCTGTGCCCACCCTTCCCCAAGCTCTCGGCTTCGCTCGAGCAGGGGAGACCCCATTCGCCGTGCGGGACGCCTGCCCACAGCGGGGGCGGAGTGGCTGTCCGCAGCGGGGGCGGGCGGGCTGCCCGCGGTGGGGGTGGTGTGTGTGCCCACAGCGGGGTGCAGAAGCCGGTTCACGGTGAGGGCCAGGGCTGTCATCAGGGCCGTTATCAACCAGAGCGTCACTCGCCAGGCCTCCGTGAATTCCTCGGCGTGGCCGCCCGTGCCCGACGTGATTTTTGCCGCCAGGGCAGGTGAGCCCACCCGGGGGTCGAGGGCCGCGAGGAGGAGGGCGCCGAAGACCGTGAGCATGATGGCGCCCGTGCCGCCGCGGACCGTGTTGAGGAAGCCGGAGGCCATGCCGACCTCGGACGGGGCGACCATCGACATGGCCTGGGCGTCGATGATGCCGATGGAGAGGCCCTGGCCGGCGCCGATGGTGAGCAGGGGGCCCGCCAGCGATGTCACCGGGATGCCGGGGTGGAGTGTGGTGAGCCATGCGTTGCCCGCCGCCAGCAGGAGCAGGGACAGGACCAGGATGTGGCGGGCCCGCACGCCCCGGTTGACCAGGCGCGCGCCGAGCGGGGGCAGGGCCAGGATCGGCACCGTCATCAGCAGCAGCGTGAGGCCGGCCGCGCGGGCCGTCGTGCCGTTCGCGCCCTGGAGGTAGGTCGGCAGGTAGGTGAGGACGCCGGTGGTGCCCGCGCCGAGCCCGAAGGAGCCGACCGCCCAGCCGAGGAACGCGGGGTTGCGGGCGAGCCGCAGGTCGAGGATCGGGCGGCCTTCGCCGGTGCGGACGAGGCGGCGTTCGACGCGTACGAAGGTGAGGAGGAGGGCGAGGGACAGGGCCGCGGGGATGAGCGTCGGGGGCGCCGTCCAGCCGGACTTGGAGCCCTGCGTGATCGCGTAGAGGGCCAGGGCGAGGCCGGCGATGAAGGTGGCCGCGCCCGCCTTGTCGACGCGCGGGCCGGTGTCCGCCCGGGACTCCGGCATCAGGCGGGTACCGACGACGATGACCGTGCCCACGGCGACGTACGACAGGAAGGTGGCGCGCCAGCCGACCGCGTCCACGAGCCAGCCGGAGAACGTCGGGCCGAAGGCGAGGCCGAGGCCCGCCGTGGTGCCGAGGGAGGCGAAGACGCGGGTGCGGGCGGGGCCCGTGAACGTCGCGGCGAGCAGCGAGCTGCCGCTGGCCATCACGCCCGCGGCGCCGATGCCGGACAGGATCCGGGCCGCGTCGAGGAGCAGGATGCTCTGGGCGAGGGCCGAGGCGAGGGTGCCCGCCGTGTAGAGCGCGGCGCCCGCCGTGAGGATCCGGCGGCGGCCGTACAGGTCGCCGAGCGAGCCCGCGACCAGCATGAACGAGGACGCGGCGAGGAAGTAGCCGACGACCACCCACTGGAGCGCGGCGCCCGTGGCGTCGAGGTCGGCGCCGATGCGCGGGAGCGCGACCGTGGTGCCGGACATGGCCATCGGCAGGGTGAGCATGCCGAGGAGGACGACGAGGAGAGTGAACGTGGAGCGGCTGCCGCCGACTTCGCGGGCCGCCGAAGCCTGGGGTTCGGTTGCCATGCCGGTAAAGTACAACCGTGGTTGTAAGAAGTGCAACCGTCGTTGTACCTAGGTCTCTGTGCCTAGGCTGGGCGTGGACGGCGGAGGACGGAGTGGCATGGCACAGGAGTCGGGCGGGCGGGCGCCGCGGAAGGGCACCGTCGAGAAGCGGCAGGCGCTGATGCGCGGGGCGCGGACGGTCTTCGGCCGCGAGGGGTACGCGCGCGCGGGCATCGACGAGATCGCCGCCGAGGCGGGCGTCTCCACGCGCACGCTCTACAACCACTTCGGTGGCAAGGAGAACCTCTTCCGTGAGGTTCTGATCGACAGTGCCAAGAATGTGACTGCTGCTCATGTCGCACTGATCGAGCGGCATTTGGGCAAGGTCATGGACGTGGAGGAGGATCTGCTCGCGCTCGCGCGGGAGTGGATGGGGCGGCGCGGCGACCACGAGCCGCACATGCTTCTCGTACGGCACATCATCTCGGAGGGCGCGCATCTGCCCGCCGACGTCATCGAGGAGTGGCAGCGGATCGGGCCGCGGGCGACGGCGGACGCGGTGCGCGCGGCGCTGCTCCGGCTCGGCGAGCAGGGGTGTCTGGCGGTCGACGAGGCCAACTCCGCGGAGGCCGGGCGGCACTTCCTGCTGCTGATCCCCGGGTCGGTCACGGTGGACACGTTCTTCGGGGTGGTGCCGATGTCCGACGCCGAGGTCGACGCCCGGGTGTCCAGCGGGCTCGCGGTGTTCCTGAAGCTGTACGGCCGGTAGGCCTCAGTTCAGGGGGAGTTCCGCGTCCGGCCAGCGGGTGCGGCCCTGTTCCCTGGACCGGAGCAGGGCCAGGGTGACCAGACCCCGGTCCGCTCCGGTGGCCAGCAGCTCCGGCAGTTGGGGAAGCGGAGCCACCGCCGCGACGTCGTCGAGGACGAGCGTCATTGGTGGGTCGAGCCGGCCGGCGGGTGACCGTGCGGCCACGCGGCGGCCGTGCTCGACCACGCTCGAGGCGAGGGCCGTGAGCAGGGGCATCGCACCGGGCTGCCCCTTCGGGTCCTCGATGGGTTCACCGACCACATAAAGCGTGCCCCCTTCGTTCACGAAGGAATCCAGAGTGAGCGCATCCGTTCGGTTGGGCGTGCAGGCCTCGCGGATGTGCACCGAGAAGAGGGAGGACAGTGCGCGTGCGGTCAACTCCTGTGCCATGTCGCGGCGTTCGGGGTGCGAGGTGAGGGCCGCCTCGAGTTCGCCCGCGGTGCCGGCGGCCGCCTTCGGGTTCGTACGGAGGATGCGTACGGCGTCCTGGACCTGGGTGCCCTGGGCCCAGCGGTGGACGTGGCGAAACGGTTTGCCGTCGACGGCGGCGGCGTGCAGGTAGCTGCGCAGCAGGGTGGTGGCGGCTTCGGCGAGGGCCGAGTCCAGTTTGGCCGTGGGCCTTATCGGGGCGAGCAGGGCGGTGGCGCGGGCCGCGGCGGTCTCCTTGTCGGTGCAGCCGGCGGCCGGGTTCCAGTGCATGCGGGCGGGGGTGTCGCAGCGGTGGGTGGGGTCGTAGAGGAGGACGGGGCCGAGTTTGGCGCGGGCGTCCTTGGTTTCCGCCCAGACGTCGGCGGACGACGTGATCACGAGGGCCGGGCCCTCGGCGTCCTGGATGGCCTCTATGGCGAGGGGGTGGCGGGCGGCCGGGGGGCCGAGGTGGATGGGTCCGCGTTGGGCCGGTACGGGTGTGGGTGCGGGAGGCGTGGTTGACGTCTCGGGGCTCTGCCCCGGGCCCCGCGCCTCAAACGCCGGCGGGGCTGAAATGTCGGGGCTCCGCCCCGGATCCCGCGCCTCAATCGCCGGCGGGGCTGAAATGTCGGGGCTCTGCCCCGGACCCCGCGCCTCAATCGCCGGCGGGGCTGAAAGATCGGGGCTCCACCCCGGACCCCGCGCCTCAAACGCCGGCGGGGCCTGATTTGCCGGCGCCGCTTGGTTGGCCTGGGTGCGACGCTTCTTCCGGACCGCGCGCCACCGCGCCACCGTTCCCGCCACGAACACCGTCAGGACCACCAGGATCATCAGCTGGCCGATGAACAGGCCCCAGAAGAGGCCGTAGCCGGAGAGTTCGGTGGCGGGGGTGGCGGGCCAGGCGCCGGGGATGTCGTGCGGGCGGGCGATCAAGGAGCGCATGGCGAGCGGCGTGTTCGCGAAGGTCACGGCCGTCGGCCACGCGCCCTTCGTGAAGAGGCCCGCGAGGCCCGTCGCCGTCCACGCCAGGATCGTCATGCCCAGGAGGAACGCCAGGACCCCGACCAACAGCCCGTCGGGCACACCGCCCCGGCCGCGCCCCTCCCGGTCGTCCCGGTGGTAGTCCCGCTCCATCCGGCGCCCCCGCTCGTCCCGCATTCCTGTCATGCCACCGTTCACGCCACCGTCGACTCGGAGCCGCCCAGGCGCTGCTCCACGAACGCGGCCGCCCGTTCCTCGGCCTCCAGCTCGGCCGCCTCCAGGGCATCGTCCACGAACTGCTCGGCGGACGATTCCGTCATGGCGCGGTCGGTGAACACCAGTGGGCGTTCGGTCTCGGTGACCAGGTGTTTGACCACCTGCACGTTGCCGTTGACGTCCCATACGGCGATGCCGGGGGAGAGCGTCGGGATGATCTCCACCGCCCAGCGGGGCAGGCCGAGGACCCGGCCCGTGGCCCGTGCCTCGTCCGCTTTCTGGGCGTAGATCGTTCTCGTGGAGGCCATCTTGAGGATCGCCGCCGCTTCCTTGGCGGCCGCGCCGTCGACCACGTCGCTCAGGTGGTGGACGACCGCCACGAAGGACAGGCCGAGGCGGCGGCCGAACTTCAGCAGCCGCTGGAAGAGCTGGGCCACGAAGGGGCTGTTGATGATGTGCCAGGCCTCCTCGACCAGGAAGATGCGCTTCTTCCGGTCGGGGCGGATCCACGTGTGCTCCAGCCACACGCCCACGATCGCCATCAGGATCGGCATCGCGATCGAGTTCCGGTCGATGTGGGACAGGTCGAAGACGATCAGCGGGGCGTCGAGGTCGATGCCGACCGTCGTCGGCCCGTCGAACATGCCGCGCAGGTCGCCGTCGACGAGCCGGTCGATGACGAGCGCCACGTCGAGACCCCAGGCCCGGACGTCCTCAAGGGCCACGTTCATGGCCTCCGCCGACTCCGGCTCCGGGTGGCGGAGCTGCTCGACGATGTCGGGCAGGACCGGCTGCCGGTCGACGATCGTCTCGTTCACGTACGCGTGCGCGACCTTCAGCGCGAAGCCGGAGCGCTCGTCGAGGCCGTGCCCGAGCGCGACCTCGATGATGGTGCGCAGCAGCGCCAGCTGGCCTGTCGTGGTGATCGCCGGGTCCAGCGGGTTGAGCCGGATGCCCATGTCCAGGGCGGCCGTCGGGTCGAGCCGGATGGGAGTTATGCCCAGCTCCTCGGCGATGAGGTTCCACTCGCCGACGCCGTCCTCGCCCTGTGCGTCGAGGACCACGACCTGGCGGTCCTTGAACCTCAACTGCCGCAGTACGTACGTCTTCTCCAGCGCCGACTTGCCGTTGCCGGACTCGCCGAGGACGAGCCAGTGGGGGGCCGGGAGCTGCTGACCGTAGAGCTGGAAGGGGTCGTAGATGTAGCCCTTGCCGGAGTACACCTCGCGGCCGATGATCACGCCGGAGTCGCCGAGGCCGGGCGCGGCCGTCGGCAGATAGACGGCCTGCGCCTGCCCCGTCGACGTACGCACCGGAAGCCGGGTCGTCTCCACCTTCCCGAACAGGAACGCGGTGAAGGCATCGGTGAGAGCGGTCAGCGGATCCCGCATAGTGCAGCGCCTACCTTCCGGCCGTGTCGGCGGACATCAGGAACATCGGGATCGTCGGGGGAGTCGGGGGCGTGGGGATCATCGGGCTCGTGGGGACCATCGGCGTCACCGGCGGATGCCGGTGGCGAACGGCAGCGTGTTCACGAACGCCCGGTGGTGTTCGCGGTCGCACCACTCCAGCTTCAGGTACGACTTGCCCGCCGAGGCGCGGATGGTGCGCTTGTCGCGGGCGAGCGCGTCGGGGTTGCGGGAGGAGACCGTGATGTAGCCGACGAGATTGACGCCGGCCGCGCCGCTCGCCAGGTCCTCGCCGCGCTGGTCGAGGCGGCCGTGGGCGGCGATGTCGCGGGGGTCGACGGTCCGGTTCATCTTGGCGGCGCGGGACGCCTCCGCCTCGTCGTTGGTCTTCTCCGTCAGCATCCGCTCGATGGCGACCTCGGTGGGTTCCAGGTCCATCGTCACGGCGACGGTCCTGATCACATCCGGGGTGTGCACCAGGAGCGGCGCCAGGAAGTTCACGCCCACCGGCGTCATCGGCCACTCCTTGACCCACGCCGTGGCGTGGCACCAGGGCGCGCGGGTCGCCGACTCACGCGTCTTGGCCTGCAAGTACGTCGGCTCCATGGCGTCGAGCTCGGCCGGCCAGGCGTTGCGCTTCGACATCGCCTGGATGTGGTCGATGGGGTGGTCCGGGTCGTACATGGAGTGGATCAGGGACGCGAGCCGACCCTGGCCGAGCGGCTGCCGGACGCGGATGTCCGCCTCCTGCAACCGCGAGCAGATGTCGGTCAGTTCGCGCGCCATGACGACGGCGAGCCCGGCGTCCCTGTCGACCTTCTTGCCGCCCTTCGGGCGGGTGGCGCGGGCCATCGCGTTGGCCTCGGCGGCCAGGTCGCGTGTGAAGTGCATGCAGGCCACGAGGTACGCACGGTGCTGCTCGCTGCTCGTCGAGACCATGGACTGCAGCTGGTCGTACGACTTCTGCAGCCAGCCGAGCGAGCGGTCGTCGCCGCGCTGGGCGACGTCCTTGTTGTGTGCGTCGGGGTCGGCGGGGAGGGTGCGGGCCAGCATCTGGAGCCGGGTCACGAACCCGTCGCCGTTGGCCACGTGCTTGAGGAGCGTGCCGAACCGGTCGACCAGCGCCTCCTGGTCCTCCGAGTCGCGCAGCCCCACACCGGGGCCCTCGATCTCGATGGCGGCGGTGACGGTGCGCCGGTCGGCGTGGAGCAGCACGGCGATCTCGTCGGGCCCGAACGGCGCGGCCAGCCACGTGAGCCTGCCGATGCCGGGGGGCGGGCCGATCTCGACCTCACGCCCGTCGAGCCGGGTGCCGGCCTCCATGGTGGGCGAGCGGTAGGCGGTGCCGCGCTTGAGGGAGCGCTTGTAACTGCGGTTGATTTCGAACCACTTGTAGAAGGTGCGGCCCTTGTACGGGACGTAGACCGCGGCCAGCGCGAGCATCGGGAAGCCGGTGAGCAGCACGATGCGCA
The DNA here is from genome assembly GCF_050106155.1 of Streptomyces nidicola. Lineage (NCBI taxonomy): Bacteria > Bacillati > Actinomycetota > Actinomycetes > Kitasatosporales > Streptomycetaceae > Streptomyces > Streptomyces nidicola. Next base: position 4,549,720 of record NZ_JBNBPI010000001.1, on the reverse strand, counting down.
GCGACAGCACGGGGACGAGCAGTCCGCACATCATGCCGAGGAAGGCACCCACGACGATCATCGCGATCTCGCCGGACTCACGATTCTTGCCGACGATCGCGTTCGGCCGGGCGCGACCGATCAGATATGTACGGCGGGGCGTGACCGGAGGGGACACGTGGGACTGGGTCGTCAACGCCCTGCACCTCCTTGCCAGTTGCCGTTCTTGCCGGTGTTACCGCTGTTGCTCCCGCGGTCGTTGCTCGCGTGCGGGGACTTCGACGGGCTCGTACGGGGCGGGGGTGCGGCGGAGGGGACAGTTCCGCCGCCTCCCCCTGACGCGGCCGGGCGTGAACTGTGCGCGGCCACACCGCCGGACGCGGGGTTGGCGGGACGGGCCTGGGAGGCTCCGCCACCGCCTGAACCCCCGCTGTCCTGACGGCTGCTGTGGGTCTTGATGCCCTGCGAGACGAGCGCGGCGGGGGAGGAGATGACGGCGGCCGCCTTGCCCTCGGCGCCCTGCATGAGCCGGTTCTTCCTTACGTTGGCCATCTCGTCGCCGAAGCCGGGCACGAAGCGGTAGATCATGCCGCTCGCGAAGATGGCGAGCAGCACGATGGCGAGGCCGGAGACGACCGCGGCGAGGGAGTCGGGCCCCTTGTCGCCGGTGGACAGCGCGCCCGCGAGGCCGAGCACGATCACGATGACCGGCTTCACGAGGATGACCGCGATCATGACGCCGACCCAGCGGCGGACGTGGCCCCACAGGTTCTCGTCGACGAGCCCCGCGTAGACGACGACGCCGAGCAGCGCGCCCACATAGAGCAGGACGGCGCGCAGGTACAGCTCCAGGTAGAGCACGCCCGCCGCGACGATCGACACCAGCGAGACGACGATCAGCATGATCGGTCCGCCGCCGATGTCGTCGCCCTTCTTCAGGGCTTCGGAGAACGTCCCGAAGAACGCGTCGGTCTGATTGCCGGTGGCTTTCGCCAGGACGTCGGAGACCCCGTCGGCCGCGGAGACGACCGTGTAGAGGATCAGCGGCGTGAAGGCCGACGCGAGCACGGTGAGCCAGAGGAAACCCACGGCCTCCGAGATCGCGGTCATCAGCGGTACGCCGCGCACGGCGCGCTTGGCCACGGCGAGCAGCCACAGCACGAGCGTGAGGATCGTCGACGCGGCGAACACGACGGCGTACTGCTGGAGGAACTTCGGGTTGGTGAAGTCGACGTTGGCCGTCTTCTGCACGGCGTCGCTGAGCTGGTCGACGGTCCACGAGGCGGCCTCCGCGCAGCCCTTGGCGAGGCTGGAGAGGGGGTCGAGGGGGTTGGAGACGTCGGGCGTCCCGCCAGTGCCACCTCCGGTGCCGCCACCGGTGGCGTCGTTGCCGCGCTCGCAGTAGTCCTTGGCGCGCCCGGGGATCAGGCGGCAGGGATCGTCGGTCGGTTCGGGCGCCGCGAACGCACGGGTGGCTGTCAGGACGGCCGTGGCCTGTACGGCGGCGACGAGACCGGTGAGCTTGAGCGCACGGCGTGGGTTACCGGGCATACGAGAACCCTCCGTACTCCTCGATGGCCTTGCTGATGTCGTCGGAGTCGGAGGCGCGGTCGTCGCCGGGGACGGGCGTCGGACCGTTCTTCTGCGAGTCGGAGGTGATCTTCCAGTCGCCGTCGGTCCACTGCAGCTGGAACGTCCAGGTCTGCCACGACGTGGCGACCGGGTTGGTCGAGTTCGTGCCGGAGATGCCGAGGAGCCCCATGTACCAGACCGACACCTTGGCGGTGTCGCCCTCGTACCGGAGCGTCTTGGTGCCGACCGGAATGGTGCGGGAGACGAACGTGCTGCCCTTGGGCGCCTTCCCGTCCGCGTCGAGGCCCAGCTTGGTCAGGAACTCCGTGGAGTACGCCTTGTCCATCGGGCCCTTGAGCTTGGTGGCCGCCGAGGACGTATAGAGCTCGTCCACGATGCCGTGCCGCCGGTCGGCGTTGAACATGCCGTCGCCGCCGAGCCGCACCGCATAGTTGGCGGCAGCCGACTGCGCGCCCTGCTCGTCGTGGGCGAAGCCGGAGGCTACCGGCTTGGAGCCGGTCGGGGCCGTGGGAGCCGCCGCAGGCTTCGTACCGGAGGAGTCGGACCCGTCGGCGGAGCCGTCCGTACCGCGGTTCGCGAACGCGATCGCCGCGATGAGCAACACCACCACGCCGACCACGGTCACCAGGGACCGGGACGGTGACCGCGCCGGTCTGCGGGCGCCGGAACCCCCCGGGAGCCGCGTCCGGGTCTGCCCGGAGCCTCCGTAGAGCTCGTCGTCCTGTGGACCGTCAGGACTCATTGCGCGCACGCCCCCTCAACCTTTCGCCGAACCACCGCATACGACGGTAGCCGTGCTGGTTTCCGCGCGGGCGCGGTGTGGTGACTCGACATCAGGGAGACGCAACCTCAGCCGGGAGCTAGACGGCCATGCCGTACACGATGGTGAACAGCGTGCCTAGTGAGCCGATGATGAACACCCCGGTCAGGCCCGCGATGATCAGGCCCTTGCCCTGTTCGGCGCTGAAGGTGTCCCGCAGGGCCGTGGCCCCGATCCGTTGCTTGGCAGCGCCCCAGATCGCGATGCCGAGGCACAGCAGGATGGCGACCGCCATCACGACCTCGATCATCACCCGTGCCTCGTTGCCCAGGCTCCCGAACGGGCCCCAGTCCGGGGCGATCCCGCCGATGATGGTGGAGATGTCGCCCTTTTCGGCTGCCAGCAGCATGTGTAACTCACCGCCCCATGTGGGTAGTTCTGTCGCCTCTGACGCAGCGCAGAGGTCAGACCCATTCTTGCCCAGATTGGCTCCGATGCCTGCACACTTGGCGCCATTCCTTGGCCGAGTTCCTACGGTCCCATGCCTGCGGGACCGCCCCGGAGGGACGGTTCCGGATGCGAAGGAACGTACGGTTACTCTGTGTATCATGCCTGGTCACGCCGGGCAATGAAGGCTGGTCGTGGATAGTTCGGCGCAGTCGCCGACGGGGTGGGGTGCCCGCCCGTAAACTGAGCGCTCGTGTGTCCGGCCGTGGGTCGTGCCCGGACTCCCCCGTGGCGAAGGGCGGTTGACGGTGCGTAAGGCGTGGATGCTCGCGGGTTCGGCCGTCGCCGGGGGAACCGCGTTCGTGGCGCTGCTCGTTTTCGGGACGTACATGGCGGCGGGGAGCCTGAGCAGCGGGGTCGGGCAGGGGGCCGTGGGGCTCGCGAAGGGCGCCGTGCCCGCCGCGTATCAGCCACTCGTACAGAAGTGGGGCAATCTGTGCCCCGCCATCAACCCGGCGCTGTTGGCCGCGCAGCTGTACCAGGAGAGCGGGTTCAACCCGAAGGCCACGTCGCCGGCGAAGGCGTACGGCATCGCGCAGTTCATCAGCGGCACCTGGGCCGCGCACGGGGTCGACGGGGACGGGGACGGCGACCGCGACATCTGGGACCCCAACGACGCGATCCCCTCGGCCGCTTCGTACGACTGCAAGCTCGCCTCGTACGTGAAGGACGCGCCCGGCGACAAGACGAAGAACATGCTCGCCGCCTACAACGCGGGCTCGTACGCCGTCATCAAGTACGGCGGAGTGCCCCCGTACCGCGAGACGCAGAACTACGTGAAGGTCATCACGACGCTCGAGAAGTCCTTCGCGAAGCCGGTCGGGCGCGTGCAGCCCTCGCAGCAGGCCGCGGCCGCCATCTACTTCGCGCAGAAGAAGCTCGGCACCCCTTACTTGTGGGGTGGCAACGGCACGGCGGACCAAGATGGCCGATTTGATTGCTCGGGGCTGACCAAGGCCGCGTACGAGACGGTGGACATCGAGCTGCCGCGCGTGGCCAACGATCAGTACAACGCCGGGCCGCATCCGAAGCGGGACGAGCTGCTTCCCGGGGACCTCGTGTTCTTCTCCCACGACCTCAGCAACAGCCGGGCCATCCATCACGTGGGCATTTACGTGGGCGGCGGCTACATGATCGACGCGCCGCGGACCGGTGCCGTCATTCGCTTCGACCCCATCGACACCGCCGACTACTTCGGGGCGACCCGCGTCACGGAGGACGGTGCGAAGGCGCTGCCGAGTGCCTCGCCGGAGGTCTGAGCGGGGCGATGCGGACTGTGGGTTGGCTGGAACTCTCTGTTAGGTCGTGGCCCTGAGCTGCGGCTTTGTGTCTCTCTTCGATAACGTCTGGGTGATCGTTCGGTGGATTGTGGAACGTAGAGGGTGGGACCGTGCGTTCCTCTACCTGAATCGAAAACAACCACGGGGGTGGCTGAAGACGAAGGGGCCGCTGAACTATGGCTGGACTCGTGGCACTCGAAGCGCCCGCGACATCCGGATCCAACCCCGACGTCTCGCTGCTCTACGACATCAACGGCCTGGCCGATGACGCTCCGCGCTGGTTCGACCGGACCATGGAGTTCGTGGGGGAGTACGGGATCCTGATCGCGCTCGTGCTCGTCGTGCTGTGGTGCTGGTGGGGTGCGAGGAAGCGTGCGTCGCTCGACGACGCGGCGTCCTCCGTGGCCGCCGTGGTGTGGGCGCCGCTCGCCGCCGGGGTCGCCGTTCTCGTGAACGTGCCGATCCGGTCCTTCGTCGAGCGGCCGCGGCCCTTCATGGACCACGACGGGCTCGAGGTCCTGGTCAAGGGCAAGACCGACTTCTCGTTCGTCAGCGATCACGCGACGTTGGCGATGGCCATCGGGGCGGGGCTGTTCATCGCCCACCGCAAGCTCGGGCTCGCCGCCATAGGGCTCGCCGTGCTCGAAGGGTTCTGCCGGGTCTTCATGGGCGTGCACTATCCGACGGACGTCGTGGGCGGGTTCGCGCTCGGCACGGCGGTCGCGCTGCTGCTCTCGCCGCTGGCCTCGGCGCTGCTGACTCCGCTGGCGCGGGGCATCGGGCGGGCGTCCGGGTGGGTGTCCCGGCTCGTGTGGGCGCCCGGCGCGGTGGCGCCCGCGGTGGAGCTTTCCGAGTCCCGGGATGCGGCGGAGGCCGCTGGGGAGCGGGATTTGGCGGCGTAGTGCTCCGCGGTGGGGCGGGGTCGTTCGTTTCGGTGGGCGGTGTCGTCGGGGCCGGGCCGGGGTGGGGCCGTTCGTTGCGGCGGGCGGTGTCGTCGGGGGCGGGGCCGGGGCGTTCGTTTCGGCGTGCGGCACCTGGGCGGCTGAGGGTTTTGCCGGGGTGGCGCCTGTGTGCCGGTGTACGGCGTCGTGCCGTGTTTGGCTGCGCCGGTCCTGGCTCGTCTCCCACCCGCCCGCCCCCTCCGGGGGCTCCGGCTCGACCGGGGCCGGGGCCGGGGCCGGGCCTGGGCCGGGGGTGGGGCCCGTTGGGCTCGGTGCCTGGAACCCGGGCCGGGGCGGTGGTGGCGTTGGGCCCGTTGGGCTCGGTGTGTGGCATCCGGGCCGGGGCCGTGCCGTGGTCGGCGTCTGTCGTGATGGGTGCGCTGCACCGGGGTGCCGCCTTGCCCACCCTGCCGCCCCAGGCGGCAGATTGCCCAAGGCGGGTGCGGTTGGCCGCAGTGGGTGGGGAGTCGTGCTTGCGGCGGATTGCTCAAGGTGGTGGCGGTTGCCTGCGGGTGGGCGGGGCAGTTCAAGCCCCGTGCTGGGACGAGACTCGCGGGGGCCGTGGCTGGCGACGGGTTGCCCGAGGCGGCTGGCGGCACTCCGTCGGGCCGACGCCCCCGGAGGGGGGCGGGTGGTGGGAGATGGGCGGGAGCCCGTGGAGCCCCGGGGCGTAGGGGCGGCGTACGGCTCCGTTACAGGGACTGGGGGAAGGTGAAGAAGTCGGATGGGTCGTACGTGTGTTTTACCTTGGTCAGGCGGGGGGCCGCGTCCCCGTAGTACGCCTGCTTCCAGTTCTTCAACGACGCGTCCGCGTAGTTCTGGTACGCCGCGCCGGAGGCGTGTGGGCGCATCGACGTGTGGGTCGAGGACAGCCAGGCGCGGGCCGCCGAGCCGGACGTGGTGGGCTGCCACGACACGATGTACTGCGCCAGCATCCGCGCCCGCCGGTGGACGAACGCCGTCGCCGTCGGGTCCACCCGGTTGATCGCGCCGCCGAGCGCCGTGAGGGCCACCGATCCCGCCCCGGACGTCACGTTCTCCAGCTGCTTCAGGAGCGTGCGGACGCCCGCGTCGGAGAGGTTCCGGTCGAAGAAGTCGGAGGCCGCGGCGTATGTCTCGCGTTGCAGGGCGCCCGACGAGTCACGGCCGGGCGTCGCACCGGGGAGGTGGCACTGGGAGTCCTCCGCGAAGGCCGAGCAGCCCGCGTACACCTCCATCGACTCCTCGTACGAGCGTCGCTTGAGGGAGACCGAGGTGGCCGGCCCTGGACCGCCGGGTCCGTCGGCGAGGCGGTCGACCGCGTTCTGGAGCTCGGTGTACGTGCCGAGGGAGAACGCCGCGACCGAGACCGTCGGCCTGCCGCCTGCCGCGCCCGCGATGTGCAGCGAGGACCAGATCTCGTCGGCCTGGTCCGGGCCCCACTTCTGCCAGGCCTTGAGCACGGTCGCCGCCTTCGACCACGGCCAGGACATGTACGCGGAGACGGCTTGCGGCGCCGGGTGGGTCTTGAAGCGGAGCTCCGTCACCACGCCGAACTGGCCGTTGCCCGCGCCCCGTAGCGCCCAGAAGAGGTCCTTGTGCGACGTCTTGTTCGCGGTGAGTTCCTTGCCGTCGGCCGTGATGAGTGTGGCCTGCGTGAGGCTGTCGCAGGTGAGGCCGTAGGCCCGCGAGACGACGCCGTGGCCGCCGCCGAGCGTGAGGCCCGAGACGCCGACCGTGGGGCAGGAACCCGCCGGTATCGTCACGCCCTTGGCGGCCAGCGACCGGTAGACGTCGATGAGCTTCGCGCCCGCGCCGACCACCGCCTCGCCCCCCGAAGCGCGGACGGACTTCATCCGGGAGACGTCGAGTATCAGGTGGCCGTTGCCCGAGGACCAACCCGCGTACGAGTGGCCGCCGTTGCGTATGGAGAGCGGGACCTTGTGCGCGCGGGCGTACGCGAGGGTCGTGCGGATGTCGTCGGGACCCGATACGTACGCGACGGCGCTCGGCTTCAACGTGTCGAAGCGGGTGTTGTAGAGCTGGTGGGCCGCCGCCCAGGAGGACTCTCCGGGGCGGACCAGGGAGCCGTCGAGATCCTTGGCGAGGCCGGCGAGGTTCGCCGCGGCCCGCACCGTGCTCGACGCGCTCGCGCTCGTGGAGCGGACCGGGGCCGAGGAGCCGGCGGAGGTCCCGCCCGTGGAGCCGGAGCCGGACCCGGAACCGGAGCCGGAGCAGGCGCTCACCGCGCCGCCGGCCGTGAGTGCCGCGGCCGATGCCGTGATGAACGTGCGGCGTTCCATGCGGTTGTCTCCCTCGGCCACCTGTTCGCTTCCCGAGATACGAGACGTCATACGGGAGCCGTGGGTTCCGTCAGGCGTCCGGGCCCGCCGAGCCGAGATGGTCGTCCGCGTCCGAACGGGCCTTGCTCCGCGCCCTCCTGGCCGGTCCCCGCCAGCCGCAGCTGCAACGGGCCAGACAGAAACGTCCCTGTTCCACGACGGTGGTCGTATGCGAGTGCTGCTGTTGCGCCACGCCGCCACGGTACCGACTCCATGTAAACCCCCCGTTCGCGTGACGGTCGACCCTACTCGTCGTTAACCCCGACGACAGGGGTGGCCGCACACGCACGGAGCACGGACAGGCATGGGGGTCGGACCAGCGATGGTGGCGCAGCAGCACGGGAGCGCGGCCGCTTCGGCACGGGTGGCGGTGACGGCTGCCGCGGTGGCGTCGGTGGTGGTGGGCGTCGGCGGATGCGGTGGCGGCGCCGCGGGCGGCGAGCGGAACGCGGATCCGACGGGGACCGTGCGCGGGGCGGCCGACCGGCTGGTCCGCGAGGGCAGTTCACAGGCGCGTACGTCGATGGAGATGGCCAGCGGCGGGACCCGCGTCACCATCCACGGCGACGGGGTCTACGACTACCGCAAGGGCCTCGGCGAGCTGCGGGTGCGGCTTCCGCAGGACGCGGCGGGCGACGAGGAACACCGGCCGATCACCGAACTGCTCGCGCCCGGCGCCCTGTACATGAAGAACCGGGGCGCCGGAGTCCCCGCCGACAAGTGGGTGCGCGTCGACGTCACGACGTTGACGGACGGAAATCTGGTCACCGGCGGCGCCACCGATCCGCTCGTGGCGGCCGAACTGCTGCGCGGCGCGCGGAATGTGACGGAGCGGGGCGAGACCGACATCGCGGGCGTACGCACCCGGCACTACAAGGGGGACGTGCAGCTGAGCGTCGCCGCGAAGGCCGCGTCCGCGGGGCAGAAGAAGGCGCTCGCGGCGGCGGCGAAAGGGTTCCGCAAGGGGCGGGTGCCGTTCGACGTCTACGTCGACGACGAGGGGCTGATCCGCAAGGTCGTCCACCGGTTCAGCTTCGCCAACGGTCCTGAGAAGGACGTGGCCGTGCGGTCGACGACCCTGTACCGGGGGTTCGGGAAGCCGGTGAAGGTACGGCTTCCGGCCAAGGGGGACATCTTCGCGGGGAAGGTCGCCGAGCCCGGCCCGTAGGGCCTGCCGCCCGATCCGCCGCCCGTCCCGGCGCCCGGCCATAGGCCCCTCGGGGGCCGGAAATGGTTCTTCCGTGCCATGCGCGGGGCGTGAGCCGGTCCCTACTCTAGGAAGTCGGCCATTGCGGCCATCGGCTGTAGGTCACGCGGCAGGAAGAGGTGATGAACGTGGCTCCCGTGGGCGGTACGGCGGTTCAGGACCACGTCGCCCTCGCCGAGATCGAGCTGTGCGGTGAGTTGATCATCGCGGCGTCCGCCGTCTCCGAGGGACGGCTCAGCGTGGACCGGATCGACGAGGTGCTGCGGGTCGCTGAGGTGTTGCCCGGCGGGCCGGAGGGCGACCGGGACTGAACGAGAAGACCGGGACTGAACGAGAAGAACGAAGAGGTGGGGGCGCCGGGTTCGGCGCCCCCACCTCTTCGTAGAACCAGTAGAGCCACAGGTGCAAGCAGGAAGTCAGGTGCGCAGCAGGCGGGCGATCGCCTTCGTGGCCTCTTCGACCTTCTCGTCGATCTCTTCCCCGCCCTTGAGCGCGGCGTCGGCGACGCAGTGCCGCAGGTGCTCCTCCAGGAGCTGGAGCGCGAAGGACTGCAGCCCCTTCGTGGAGGCCGACACCTGCGTGAGTATGTCGATGCAGTAGACGTCCTCGTCCACCATCCGCTGCAGGCCGCGGATCTGGCCCTCGATCCGGCGCAGCCGCTTGAGGTGCTCTTCCTTCTGGTGGTGGTACCCGTGAATGCCGCGGTCGTGGTCGGTCACGATCTCGGCCTTTTCCGGCACAGCCGGCTGTTCCGTCTGCGTCGCGTCAGTCGTCATCGTGTCCGTCCTCCCGTGATTTCCTATACCCCCTGTGGGTATATGGTACCGGATTTTCCAAGGATCGTGCCGGTTCGTCCCGCCTCGGCCGGGCCCAGTGCTGATCACTGTGCCTGATGGGCGACACTGGGGAGACGCCGGTTAGCCGTGGCCGGATGATGCGCCTAGCATCAGCCTGACCGAATCCAAAGCACCCCGAGGACCCCACGTGCGCTTTCGTCTGACCCCCAGGGAGACGAGCTTCTACGACATGTTCGCCGCGTCCGCGGACAACATCGTCACGGGCTCGAAGCTCCTGATGGAACTGCTCGGGGCGGATTCCTCCGCCCGGGCCGAGATCGCGGAGCGGATGCGGGCAGCCGAACACGCCGGTGACGACGCCACCCACGCGATCTTCCACCAGCTCAACTCCTCGTTCATCACGCCGTTCGACCGCGAGGACATCTACAACCTCGCGTCGTCCCTGGACGACATCATGGACTTCATGGAGGAGGCCGTCGACCTGGTCGTCCTGTACCAGGTCGAGGAGCTTCCCAAGGGTGTGGAGCAGCAGATCGAGGTGCTGTCGCGCGCGGCCGAGCTGACCGCGGAGGCCATGCCCAACCTGCGCACGATGGACAACCTCACCGAGTACTGGATCGAGGTCAACCGCCTCGAGAACCAGGCCGACCAGATCCACCGCAAGCTGCTCGCCCAGCTCTTCAACGGCAAGTACGACGCCATGGAAGTACTGAAGCTGAAGCAGATCGTCGATGTGCTGGAAGAGGCGGCCGACGCCTTCGAGCACGTGGCCAACACGGTGGAGACCATCGCCGTGAAGGAGTCCTGACCGGCTCATGGACACCTTCTCCCTGATCGTGACGATCGGCGTCGCGCTTGGATTCACGTATACGAACGGTTTCCACGACTCCGCCAATGCCATCGCCACTTCCGTATCCACGCGTGCGCTGACGCCCCGCGCGGCGCTCGCGATGGCCGCGGTGATGAACCTCGCCGGTGCCTTCCTCGGCAGCGGCGTCGCCAAGACGGTGAGTGAGGGGATCATCGCGACCCCCGTCGGCGACAAGGGCATGGGCATTCTGTTCGCCGCCCTCGCCGGCGCGATCGTGTGGAACCTCATCACCTGGTACTTCGGGCTTCCCTCGTCCTCCTCGCACGCCCTGTTCGGTGGAATGGTGGGTGCCGCCCTCGCGGGCGGGACCACCGTCTACTGGTCCGGCGTGTGGGAGAAGATCGTCATCCCGATGTTCACGTCACCCGTGATCGGCCTCGTCGTCGGTTACCTCGTGATGACGCTCATCATGTGGCTGTTCCGGCGGTCCAACCCGCACAAGGCCAAGCGCGGCTTCCGTATCGCGCAGACCGTCTCCGCCGCGGGTATGGCGCTCGGGCACGGTCTCCAGGACGCGCAGAAGACCATGGGCATCGTGGTCATGGCGCTCGTCATCGGCGGCCACGAGTCCTTCGAGGACCCGATTCCGGTCTGGGTCAAGATCGTGTGCGCCGTGATGCTCTCGCTCGGTACGTACGCCGGTGGGTGGCGGATCATGCGGACGCTCGGGCGCAAGATCATTGAGCTGGATCCGCCGCAGGGGTTCGCGGCCGAGACGACCGGTGCGTCGATCATGTTCGGGTCGGCGTTCCTGTTCCACGCGCCGATCTCGACGACGCATGTCATCACGTCGGCGATCATGGGTGTGGGTGCCACGAAGCGGGTCAACGCGGTGCGGTGGGGTGTTGCCAAGAACATCGTCGTGGGCTGGTTCATCACGATGCCGGCGGCGGCGATTGTTGCGGCGGCGGCGTACGGGTGTGTGTACCTGGCGTTCGGTTAGGCGGCGGCGCGGGGGTGGGTGTCGCCCCCGCCGCCCCTTCCCGTCCCGTCCCCGGGGGCTGCGCCCCCGGACCCCCAAAAGATTGCGCAGTTCCCCGCGCCCCCAAAAACAAAAGACACGTGAAAAGGCCCGCCCCTTTCGGGGCGGGCCTTTTCCTTGTCCCCGTGGTGGCACCGCCATGCAGCACCGCGGGGAGTCGGGGGTGGGTCAGCCGAAGCGGCCTGAGATGTAGTCCTCCGTCGCCTGGACGGACGGGTTGGAGAAGATGCGCTCCGTCTCGTCGATCTCGACCAGCTTGCCGGGCTGGCCGACCGCCGCGAGGTTGAAGAACGCGGTGCGGTCCGAGACTCGGGCCGCCTGCTGCATGTTGTGCGTCACGATGACGATCGTGAACTGCTCCTTGAGCTCGCCGATCAGGTCCTCGATCGCGAGGGTCGAGATCGGGTCGAGGGCGGAGCAGGGCTCGTCCATGAGGAGGACGTCGGGCTCGACCGCGATGGCGCGGGCGATGCACAGGCGCTGCTGCTGACCGCCGGAGAGGCCCGAGCCGGGCTTGTTCAGGCGGTCCTTGACCTCGTTCCAGAGGTTGGCGCCCTTGAGGGACTTCTCGACGATGTCCGCGAGCTGGGACTTCTTGTAGTTGCCGTTCAGGCGCAGGCCCGCCGCCACGTTGTCGAAGATCGACATGGTGGGGAACGGGTTGGGGCGCTGGAACACCATGCCGACCGTGCGGCGCACGGCCACCGGGTCGACGTGGGAGCCGTACAGGTCCTCGTCGTCCAGGAGCACCTTGCCCTCGACGCGGCCGCCGGGGGTGACCTCGTGCATCCGGTTGAGGGTGCGCAGGAAGGTCGACTTGCCGCAGCCGGACGGGCCGATGAAGGCCGTCACCGAACGGGGCTCGACGGTCATCGAGATGTCTTCGATCGCCTTGTGGGCGCTGTAGTAGGCGGTAAGTCCGCTTACGTCGATTCGCTTGGCCATGACTGGTTACTTCACTTCCGAAGTTCGGATGGTCGCTGAGTGGGGTTGCCGCGTCAGCGGCCGGCCTTCGGGGCCTTCCAGCGGGCTACGCCGCGGGCCGCGAGGTTGAGGATCATGATGAAGGCGATGAGGACGAGGGCCGCGGCCCAGGCGCGGTCGTACGCCGCCTGGCTGCCGCCGCTGCTCGCGTACTGCTGGTAGATGTACAGCGGCAGCGAGGCCTGCGGGCCTTCGAACGGGTTGCCGTTGATCAGCGGGTTGCCGAAGACCAGCAGCAGCACCGGGGCGGTCTCGCCTGCGATGCGGGCGACGGCCAGCATGACGCCGGTCGTGATGCCGCCGATCGACGTCGGCAGGACGACCTTGAGGATCGTGCGCCACTTCGGGACACCGAGGGCGAGCGAGGCCTCGCGCAGCTCGTTCGGGACGAGCTTGAGCATCTCCTCGGTGGAGCGGACCACGACCGGGATCATCAGGATGGTCAGGGCCATCGCGCCGGCGAAGCCGGAGAAGCCGAAGCCGAGGATCAGGATCCAGAAGGACAGGATGAACAGGCCCGCCACGATGGAGGGGATGCCGGTCATCACGTCGACGAAGAACGTGACGGCCTTCGCGAGCTTGCCGCGCCCGTACTCGACCAGGTAGATCGCCGTGAGGATGCCGATGGGCACCGAGATCACGGTGGCGATGCCGACCTGTTCCAGCGTGCCGAGGATGGCGTGGTAGATGCCGCCGCCCTCCTGGTACGAGGTGACGAAGCCCATCGAGTGGGACAGGAAGTACGGGTCGAGGACCTTGATGCCGCGCGCGATCGTCTCGTAGACGAGGGACGCGAGGGGGACCACGGCGAGGATGAAGGCGACCCAGACGACGCTGGTCGCGAGGCGGTCCTTGGCCTGGCGGCCGCCCTCGACCTTGGCGGCGAGCGCGTACGAGACGAGGACGAAGAGGAGGGCCGCGATCAGGCCCCACTGGATGCGGCTGGTGAGCCCGGCGCCGAGGCCGATGGCGCAGCCCGCGGCGATGGAGCCGACGGCGACGGCCCAGGGCGCCCAGCGGGGCAGGCGCGCGGCGCTCAGCGTGCTCGGCGCCTTCTTGGGGGCCTGGGCGGGAACGGTTGCGTTGCTCATGCGTTGGCCCCCGAGTACTCCTTGCGGCGGGCGATGATCATGCGGGCCGCGCCGTTCACCAGGAGGGTGATGACGAAGAGGACGAGGCCGGAGGCGATGAGGGCGTCGCGGCCCTGGTCGTTGGCCTCGGAGAACTTCGCGGCGATGTTCTGCGCGAAGGTGCCGCCGCCCGGGTCGAGCAGGCTGGTGTGGATCAGGAAGTCGGGGGAGAGGACCGTGGCGACGGCCATCGTCTCGCCGAGCGCGCGGCCGAGGCCCAGCATCGATGCGGAGATGATGCCGGAGCGGCCGAAGGGGATCACCGACATCCGGATGACCTCCCAGCGGGTCGCGCCGAGGGCGAGGGCCGCCTCCTGGTGCATCAGGGGGGCCTGCCGGAAGACCTCGCGGGAGACGTTGGTGATGATCGGCAGGATCATGATCGCCAGCAGGATGCCCACGGTGAGCAGGGTGCGCGGGGCGCCGCCCTGGTAGTCGAGGACGCCGGTCCAGCCGAAGTAGTCGTCGAGCCAGTGGAACAGGCCGGTCATGTGCGGCACGAGGAAGAGCGCGCCCCACAGGCCGTAGACGATGGACGGCACGGCGGCCAGCAGGTCGATGACGTAGGCGATGATCCCGCTCAGCTTCTTCGGCGCGTAGTGCGTCAGGAAGAGCGCGATGCCGACGGCGATCGGGACCGCGATCACCATGGCGATGATCGAGGTGACGATCGTGCCGAAGGCGAGGACGGCGATGCCGAAGACGGGCGGGCTCGCGGTCGCGTTCCACTCGAAGGTGGTGAGGAAGTTGCCCTCGTTCTTCGAGAGGACCAGCGAGGCGCGGTAGGTCAGGAAGACCGCGATCGCGGCCATGATCACCAGGAGCAGGATGCCCGAGCCGCGCGAGAGGCCGAGGAAGACCCGGTCTCCGGGACGGGTGGCGCCGCGGGCGGCGCGCTTCTGCTGGGCGGCCGAGGGGCGATCGGTGGGCGCCGGTGGTGGCGGTGGTGCTTGAGTGGTTATGTCCATGGGGTTCTCCGGTCTGCGAAGACCCGTCCCTGGTAAGGGCGTTGAGAGCTACGGGGCTTCTGGCGGCGGTGCACCGGACGGTGCGGGCCGACGGCCTTTGAGGACCACCGACCCGCACGGCTTAAGTCAGCTGATGCCCGCGACGGTCTCGCGGACCTTCTTGTTGATCTCGGTGGGGATCGGGGCGTAGCCCAGGTCGGCGAGGGCGGCCTGGCCCTCGTCGGAGGCCGTGTAGCCCAGGAAGGACTTGGTGGCGGCCAGGCTGTCCGCCTTGTTGCCCTTGTCGCAGACGATCTCGTACGTGACCAGGGTGATCGGGTAGGCGCCCGCGGCCTTGGTCGCGTAGTTCAGCTCCAGGGCGAGGTCCTTGCCGGTGCCCACGACCTTGGCGTCGGCGATCGCCTTCGTGGCGTTCTCCGTGGTGGCCTTGACGGGCTCGCCGGCGCCGGTGTCGATGTCGACGGTCTTCACGCCGTCCTTGGCGTAGGACAGCTCGACGTACGTGATGGCGCCGTCGGTCTGCTTCACCTGCTGGGCGAGGCCGGAGGAGCCCTGCGCGGACTGGCCGCCCTTGGCCTGCCAGGCCTTGCCGCCCTCGTACTTCCAGTCGCCCGGAGCGGCGGCCTTCAGGTACTTGGTGAAGTTGTCCGTGGTGCCGGACTCGTCGGAGCGGTGGAAGGCCTGGATCTTGGTGGACGGCAGCTTGGCGTCCGGGTTCAGCTTCTTGATCGCCGGGTCGTTCCACTTGCTGATCTTCGAGTCGAAGATCTGGGCCAGCGTCTTGGCGTCCAGCGTCAGGTTGTCGACGCCCTGGACGTTGAACGCGACGGCGATCGGGCCGCCGACCATCGGCAGGTCGATGCCCTGGCCGCCCTTGCAGACCTTCTTCGAGGCGGCGACCTCTTCGGGCTTGAGCGCCGAGTCGGAACCGGCGAAGGCGACCTGGCCCTGGTTGAAGGCGGTGACGCCGGCGCCGGAACCGTCGGGCTTGTAGTTGAGCTGCACGTCGGAGCAGGCCTGCGCGTAGGCCTGGCGCCAGGCGTCTATGGCGTTGGCCTGCGCGGACGAGCCGATGCCGAGGAGCTGGCCCTTGGCGTCGTCGCACTTGATGTTGCCCGCCTTGGCGGAGGCGCTGTTGCCGCCGGAGCCGCCGCTCGTGTCGTCGGAGCCGCACGCCGTCAGCGCCAGGGCGCCGGAGACGGCGAGTGCACCGAGGGAGAGGGCACGGAGCCGGTTCTTGCGCTGAAGCTTCACCTTCGGATGTTCCTTCCAGGAGCCGCCGGCCTTCGCTGTCTCTGTGGCGGCGTGCGATCTGCGGAGGGTTCGTTCTTGGTTCTCAGTTCTCAGTCGAGCGGTGGGCGGTTCCCGGAGGCCGGGGGCTCACCGCGTCGTAAGGCTGAAATTAGGCAGATCAGGTGAAGCGGCCGATGGGCGTGAGTGAACGCGGGGTGAACCTAAGCGGGCGGTGCGGTTAGGTCACGGTGCGGCTACGGAGGGTGATCATCCGGGGGTGTGGAGGGAGTCGAGGGCGTCGAGCAGGGCGTCGACGAGGATGCGGTCCCTGGGCTGGGTGAGACGGGCGCGGGCCTCGGGGGGTGTGAGCCAGGCGATGCGGTCGACTTCGCGGTTCGGCGTGAATGCGCCGGTGGTCGCCTCCGCGGCCCAGTAACCGACCTGCTTGGGGCGGCCGTTCGCGAGGTAGCGGACCGTGGGGAGCGCGGCGCCGGGTGTGCAGTCGTGGCCGGTCTCCTCGCGCACCTCGCGCAGGGCGCCGGCGAGCGCGTCCTCGCCGCGTTTCAGCTTTCCCTTCGGGTGCGACCAGTCGTCGTACTTGGGCCGGTGGACCAGGCAGATCTCAATTCCCTGGCCACTGTGGTGAGTTGGCGTACGCCGCCACAGGATGCAGCCTGCCGCGAGGATCGTGTGGGGGTCGTCCTGATGCACGGTCATGGGGTGCCCACCGTCTGTCGTTGCCATGCCTGTCCGAACGCGAGTCTGGCGGCCGCGACCTCGTGGCGCTGGTCGGCGTGGAGCACGCCGAGGGCGTACGCGGTCGTGGGGGCGATGCGGGGGGTGCGGGCGGCGTGGGCCGCGGCGGCGGCGGCCTCCGCGGCGTCCCGGTGGGCGTTCAGGGCGTCGGCCGCTTCGAGGAGGCGGGCGTCGACGGGGGCGCTGGAGACGACCTCGCGCGCGTAGCGGTGCAGGCGCAGCAGGAGGCGTACGTGGTGCCAGGCGGCGTCGGCGTCCGGGCTGTACGGGTGGCTGGTGTGGTGGAGGGTGGTGGCCGCTTCGGCGAGGCGGGAGCCGGCTTCCGCGGCGAGCTTCTCCAGGCCGGTGTCGGCGGTGGTGAGGGGGACGTCGCTGGCGAGCACGGCGACGTTGTCCGCGACCGCGTGGAAGCGGGCGGAGCCGAGGGCCTGGAGGGCGGTGCTGTGGGCCCTCGTGCGGGCGAGGGTGAGCTGGCGCTCCAGAAGGGCGGATGCCTTGGCGGCGCCGAGGGTGAGGGTTTCCCTTGCGGGGGGCGGGGTGTCGGCGTGCGGCGCCGGGGCGGGGGCCGTCGAATCGGCGCGCGGCGCCGGGGGCCGCCTTGCCCACCCTGCCGCCCGATGGGGTCTCCCCTGCTCGGAGCTTGTCGAAGAGCTTGGGGAAGGCAGATTGCCCAAGGCGGGGTCGGCACCTTCACGCCCCTGCGGCGGGTGGGTCAAATTGAGCCCCTGCGGCGATTGAGCAGCGGGGTCCGGGGCGGAGCCCCGTGGCGTGGGGGACGGGGGTGACGTCAGGGTGTGGAGGGCCGAGGTCAGCTGGTCCAGGCGGGACGCGTACGCGTGTTCGCGGGCCAACGTGCCGGACAGCCACGCCAGTTCGGGCCGCAGCGCGTCCGACCAGTCCGTGTCGAGGAGCGGCCGAAACGTGTGCAACGTACCGCTGATGCGGCGCGCAGCGCGTCGCAGCGCACGGGCCGCGTCCGCCGTGTCGTCCGCCGCCCCGCTCTCGCGATGCTGCCGCAGCGAACGCAGGAACTCGGTGGCCTGGGAGCGGAGATAGCACCCCAGGACATCGACATCGTTCCCGCTCAGCCGCTCGCTGGACTCAAGGTGTCGCTGTGCCACGCCGGCGCCTCCGGGCGTCTATGAGCATCTCCTGTACGTTGCGCAGGGGACGGCCGTCCGCGTCGGCGGAGTGCCGGGTCCAGTCGCCGTCCGGGCCCAGGTGCCAGGAGGCGGTGCCGTCGGACATCCCCGTTTCGAGCAGTCGGCCGAGCGCCGCGCGATGGGCCGGGTCCTCCACGCGGACCAGGGCCTCGATGCGGCGGTCGAGGTTGCGGTGCATCATGTCGGCGCTGCCGATCCAGACCTCCGGTTCGCCGCCGTTGCCGAAGGCGAAGACGCGGGAGTGCTCCAGGAAGCGGCCGAGGACCGAGCGGACCCGGATGTTCTCGGAAAGGCCCGCGACGCCGGGGCGGACGGCGCAGATGCCGCGCACCCAGATGTCGACGGGGACGCCGGCCTGCGAGGCCCGGTAGAGCGCGTCGATGACGGCCTCGTCGACCATCGAGTTGACCTTGATGCGGACGTGCGCGGGGCGGCCCGCACGGTGGTGCTGGACCTCCTTCTCGATCCGCGTGATCAGGCCCGTACGAAGGGACTTGGGGGCGACGAGGAGGCGGCGGTAGGTCTCGCGGCGCGAGTAGCCGGACAGCCGGTTGAAGAGGTCGGAGAGGTCGGCGCCGACTTCCTGATTGGCCGTCAACAGGCCCAGGTCCTCGTACAGTCGGGCCGTCTTGGGGTGGTAGTTGCCCGTGCCGACGTGGCTGTACCTGACGAGCTGCTCGCCCTCCTGGCGTACGACGAGCGACAGCTTGCAGTGCGTCTTCAGGCCGACGAGACCGTAGACGACATGGCAGCCGGACTCCTCCAGCTTGCGGGCCCACTTGATGTTGGCCTGCTCGTCGAAGCGGGCCTTGATCTCGACCAGGACGAGCACCTGCTTGCCGGCCTCCGCGGCCTCTATCAGCGCGTCCACGATCGGCGAGTCGCCCGAGGTCCGGTACAGCGTCTGCTTGATGGCGAGCACGTCCGGGTCCGCGGCTGCCTGCTCCAGGAAGGCCTGTACGGAGGTGGAGAACGAGTCGTACGGGTGGTGGAGCAGCACGTCGTGGCTGCGCAGCGCGGCGAAGACGTCGGGGGCCGAGGCCGATTCCACCTCGGCGAGGTCGCGGTGGGTGCCCGCCACGAACTTGGGGTACTTCAGCTCGGGGCGGTCGATGCCCGAGAGGGAGAAGAGGCCGGTGAGGTCCAGGGGGCCGGGCAGCGGGTAGACCTCGGCCTCGCTGATCTTCAGCTCCTTCACGAGGAGGCTGAGTATGTCCGAGTCGATGGTCTCCTCGACCTCGAGGCGCACCGGGGGCCCGAAGCGGCGCCGCATCAGCTCCTTCTCCAGGGCCTGGAGCAGGTTCTCGGTGTCGTCCTCCTCCACTTCGAGGTCCTCGTTCCGGGTCAGGCGGAACATGTGGTGCTCCTCGACCTTCATGCCGGGGAACAGCTCGCCCAGGTGCCGGGGCGCGGCGATGACGTCCTCGATGGGGACGTAGCGCTGGGGCGAGGCCTCCAGGAAGCGGGAGAGCAGCGGAGGAACCTTTACCCGGGCGAAGTGGCGGTGGCCGGAGACGGGGTTCGAGACGACGACGGCGAGGTTGAGGGAGA
Source organism: Streptomyces nidicola (assembly GCF_050106155.1). Taxonomy (NCBI): domain Bacteria; kingdom Bacillati; phylum Actinomycetota; class Actinomycetes; order Kitasatosporales; family Streptomycetaceae; genus Streptomyces; species Streptomyces nidicola. Next base: position 4,530,697 of record NZ_JBNBPI010000001.1, on the reverse strand, counting down.
GCCCCGAGATGTACGGGAAGGGGTGCGCGGGGTCGACGGCCAGCGGGGTGAGCACCGGGAAGATCTGCTGCATGAACAGCGTGTAGAGCCGGGCCTGCTCCTTCTCCGTGAGCTCGTTCCAGCGCACGACGTGGATGCCCTCGTCGGCGAGGGCCGGGGCGACCTCGTCCTGGTAGCAGGCGGCGTGCCGGGCCATGAGCTCGCGGGAGCGGTTCCAGATCAGCTCCAGGACCTCGCGGGGCTGCAGGCCCGAGGCGGAGCGGGTGGCGACGCCGGTCGCGATGCGGCGCTTCAGGCCCGCCACCCGGACCATGAAGAACTCGTCCAGGTTCGAGGCGAAGATCGCCAGGAAGTTCGCGCGTTCCAGGAGGGGGGTGCTCGGGTCCTCGGCGAGCTCCAGGACGCGTTCGTTGAACGCGAGCCAGCTGCGCTCGCGGTCCAGGAAGCGGCCCTGCGGGAGCTCCGCGCCCTCCTGGTTCGCGTAGTCCTCTTCGTAGTCGTCCGGGTCCGCGTCGATATCGGCGACGATGCCGGCGAGCTTCGCGGCGGCCAGGTCGTACTCGCCGCCGGCCACGGGGTGTGGCCGGTGCGCGGCGAGGGACCCCACGGACGGCTGGGGCTGCGTGGCCGAGGGGGCCGGAGCAGTGTCGGTCGTCTGGTCCTGTGCGGCGTTCGGCTGGCTCATGGCCCCATTCTTCCGCGTGGACGCCGTCCGGGGCGCGCCGACGGCGTCGGAGTACGCGGGCGCGAGCGTCAGGCCGCCTCGGCGGGCGGGGTCGGCGGGTTCGGGGGCGGGGGGCTGCATTCACCGAGCGTCGCAAGGTCGTCTGAATCGACGGTTACGGCGACATGACGTACGGGCTATGGCCGTGCGGCCCGCCGGGGGGTTGGCGGGTGGGTGGTTGATGTCGTGGGGTGGGGTGGCGGTGCCGGGGGGTTGGCGTGGGCCGGGGTTGGCGTTGCCGGTCTGGGGTTCGGGATGAGCCGGGGGCCTGAGGTGGGGTTGGCGCTGCCGTTGTGGGGTTCGGGCTGAGCCGGGGTTGGTGCTTGGCGTTGTGGGGTGTGGCTGAGCCGAGGGTTGGCGTTCGCCGGTGTGGGGGTCGGGGTGGCGGGTGTCGTTGTGGTTGCGCGGGGCCGTGGGTGATGTGCGCCGGGGCGGGGTGCTTCGTCATTGTTGCGCGGCGTTGGGGGTGGGCTTTGTCGGGGGTGGTGTGGGTGGTGTTGGGCGCGCCGGGGCGGGGTTTTGGGGCTGTGCCGGGTGGTGCCCCAGGTCTACGGTGTGCGGCGCCGTGCCCTCCGCGGCTGCACCGGTGCCCGGTCACCTCCCACCCGCCCGCCCCCTCCGGGGGCTTCGGCCCCCGGCGCCTTGGCCGGGGTCGGCGCGCATGGTGGTGGGTGTGCGTACCGGGGCTTCGAGGCTGTGCCGTGGTCGGCGCCTGTCGTTCTCATTGCGCGGCACCGGGGTCCCACCGTGCCGTGGTCGGCGTCTGTCGTGATGGGTGCGCTGCACCGGGGTGCCGCCTTGCCCACCCTGCCGCCCCAGGCGGCAGATTGCCCAAGGCGGTGGCGGCTGACCGCCGGGATGGGGAGCCGTGCTTGCGGTGGATTGCCCTAGGCAGGGTGGCGTTGACCGCCACGGGTGGGGAGCCGTGCCCGCGGTGGATTGCCCAAGGCGGGGGTGGCGCTTGTCGTCTCGGGTGGGCAGCTGGCTCGGGCGGCGGGTTACCCAAGGCGGGTGCGGCTGACCGTCTCGGGTGGGGAGTCGTGGCTGGCGGTGGGTTGCCCAAGGCGGGGTGGCGTTGACCGCCATGGGCGGGGAGCCGTGCTTGGGCGGGTTGCACAAGGCGGGCGGCGTCGGCCGGTATGGGGTGGAGTCGTGGCTGGTGGTTCTGGGTGGGTGTCGAAAGTGGGGCCGGGCGGGGCTCAGCGAGGTCCAAGTCCCGTTCGGCCATCAAGGAGTTCGCGGACGACGTCCAGATGGCCGGCGTGCCGTGCGGTCTCTTCGACAACATGCAGGATGATCCCGCGCAGGTCGGCGATTTCGTCCCCCAGGGGCTCGGGGTGCCGGCCCCGCGGCAGTGCCGACAACGGGGTGCGGGCGATGACGGCGTCGGAACGGCGGCACTGGTCGTCGTAGAAGGCGAACACCGCCTCCGGCGCTCGCGGTGTCGTGAGCGGCGCATGGTCATCGGGCCACGGCAACGGCTCGGCCGCTCCGCTGACGACCTCCTGGAACCAGTGCCTCTCCGCGTGCCCCAGGTGTTCTATGAGTCCGAGGGGCGTCCAGCCGGAGGGCAGGACCGGCGTGGTCAGCGCCTGCGCGTCGAGCCCGTCGACAATGGCCAGCACGCTGGCTCGCTGCGCCGCGAGGAACGCCGACAGCGTCTCCTTCTCCTTGCTCTCCGTGCTCATGCGCGCATGGTGCCAGGAGCCACTGACAAGCGCGGCAGCAATCTGACCGCGAGCTGTCTCTTGAGGCTTGAGGCTTGAGGTGGTTGATCCTGCACTCGACCGCATGGCGCCGGCGGTGGTCCGCTACCGCGGCGGCGCAGGTGGGGCCGGTCCATGGTGCGGGACGCAGGCGGCACAGGTCGGGCGCGGCCCTCAGAGCTCAGCTCAGCCATGCCGCGGGCCGTAACCGTCAGGCCGGGGGCGTCGGGCCGAAGCCCCCGGAGGGGGCGGGTGGGTGAGAGGTGAGCGGGGGCAGCGACCGTGCCCCATGCAGTGCGGCGAGGAATCGCTCCCGCTGCTCTGCCCCCGGTGGGGCCGAGCCACCCCCACCCGGCCACGGGGCCCCCGGCGGGGCCGAACCACCCCACCCGGCCGCGGGACGCCCCCCGCTACCTCGCCCTGCGGCGCAAGAGGTAGAAGGCCGTGGCCGTGGCTGCGCCGGTGAGGGTGAGGATCAGGCCCGTTTCGACGAGCTGGAGGGGCCAGAAGTGGGACGGCGGGTGGCCCTCGCGGTAGAAGCCCGTGACGTTGTGAGCCGTGAGGCACGCGCGGTCGTCCACGCACAGGGGGTCGGAGATACGGGCCCCGGAGGCGGTCACCGCGCCTTCGGAGACCAGGGACCCGGCGAAGTACTGGTAGCCCTCGTTCACGTCCCCGGTCACCGTCACCGTGGGCCACAGCCGGTCGCGGACCGCGTCGAGCGCGCCGACCACCACGACCGTGGCGATCAGCGAGTACGTCGCCGCGGGCAGCGTGCGGCGCGTCAGGAGTGCCACCATCGCGCCGATGGCCAGGCCGAGCAGCGGCAGTGCCACGGCCGTCGGGCCGAGGACGTTGTAGAGCTGCGTCGACCCGTACCAGCGGTGGTCCGAGAGACCCGGGGCCTCGGAGGCGACGAGGCGGCGCAGCAGCATCAGGATCGTGGTGCCGACGACGAGGAAGGCCGCGGGCAGCGCCAGCTTCGCGGCCAGCCAGCGCACCGGGGTCACGGACTGCGTCCACGCCAACTCCGCGGTGCCCCTGCTCAGTTCGCGTCCGATGAGCAGGCCGCCCGCGAACACGGCGACCGCCACGGGCACCACCGTGATCAGGTTGTCGGTGAGGGTGAGGACGTATTGATACGCGTCCGCGGTCGCGCCCTTCGCGGTGCAGCCGTTCGCGGTGGCCGGGTCGCAGTGTCCCGTGATGTCGAGCCCGGCCGTGCCGGGGCCCCACAGCCACAGGAGCAGCGCCGCCGTCACCGCGACGTAGGCGATCCACAGCCAGCCGGCGATGCGGTGCAGCCGCAGCACCGTCCAGGACAGGCCCGAGGGGAAGGTGGTGGCGGCGGCGCTCATGCGGTGGCCTCCTTCGGGAGCGGAGCGGTCGGCGGCTCCGGCTGGAACCGGCGCAGCACGAGGAACGCGGCGACGACGGCCAGCGCCGTGAGCCCGAGCAGGATGCCCGTCTCGGCGAGCTGGCGCGGCCAGTAGTCGGGGGAGGGGAGGTAGTGGCGGGTGAAGCCGGTGATGTCGTGCTTGTCCAGGCAGCTCTGGGTCATGCAGCTCGGGTCGCGGATCTCCGCCCCCGTCGATGTGATCGCCTTGCTGTGCACGGGGATCTCCGGCTGCTGGTAACTGCCCTGGAGCGGCCAGGAGTTGGAGCGGAACGCGCCCACCAGGTACGTCACGATCCCGGCGAGGGCCGCGGCCGGCAGCGTCCGGCGCAGCACCAGCGCGGCCAGCACTCCGATGGCCAGGCCGAACAGGGCGTTCGCCACCGTCGCGGGACCCACGGAGAAGTTGAAGTCGCGCGGTCCGATGCCGGCGACGAGCAGATGGTTGCGGCCGTCCCAGACGAGGCGGTAGAGGATCACGACGAGCGTCGTGCCGACCGTGATCAGCAGCGCCGGTACGTAGAGCTTGGTGGCGAGCCAGCGGGCGGGGGAGACGGACTGGGTCCACGCCAACTGGGCGGTGCCCTGCTCCAGTTCGCGGGCGATCAGCGGGCCCGCCGCGAAGACGGCGATGGCGCACGCGGCGATCCGGGTCAGCGTCAGCGGATCGTAGAAGAGGGTGTCGAAGGTGGTGCCGACGAACGGCAGGAAGGCGGAGAGCGCGCCCTGGAACGCGTTGTCCTGCGCGCCGTCGTAGCCGAGCTTGTCGAACGCCGCTTGGACGTCCGCGGAGCCGGGGCCCCACAGCCACAGGAGCAGGCCGAGGCTGACCGCCACGTAGCCGATCCACACCCACAGCGCGCCGCGGTGCAGTCGCAGGACCGTCCACACCAGGCCGTCGGGCCCGGGCTTCGTGCGCCGCACGGCGGCGGGCTTCGCGGGCTCGGCGGGCTTGTTCATGGAAGGGGCGCTCATGCCGTCACCGCCTTCCGGCGCGGGCCCGCCGTGGTGCCGGGCGTGATCAGGGGCGGGGCGTCGGGCGAGCGGAGGTGGGCCAGGAGCAGCTCCTCCAGGGAGGGCTCCTGGACCTGCCAGCCCTCGCCGATCGGCCCGTCCCTGCGGATCAGGGCGGTGACGCCGCGGCCGGAGGCGCGGGACTCGACCACCGTGTGCGGGGCGAGGTCGCCGCGGCCCGTGACCAGGCTGTGCGCGCCGATCAGGTCGTCGATGCCGCCGCCGAGCCGGATCCGGCCGCCGCCGAGCAGCAACAGGTGGTCGCAGGCGTCGGCCAGCTCGGTCACGATGTGCGAGGACATCAGGACGGTCGTGCCGTGCTCGGCCGCGTCCGCCATCAGCGTGCCCATCATCTCGTGCCGCGCCAGCGGGTCGAGGTCGGCCATCGGCTCGTCGAGCAGCATCAGCTCGGGGCGCTTGCCGAGGGCCAGGGCGATCGCGACGCGGGTGCGCTGGCCGCCCGAGAGCGAGCGGATCTTCGCCTTCGGGTCGAGCTCACCCTGCTCGACGATCTTCGACGCGTACGCGGCGTCCCAGCGATCCGGGTTGAGCGCGGCGCCCACCTGAAGGGTGTCCGCGACGGACAGCTGGGGGTACAGGGGCTTGCCCTGGGCGAGGTAGGAGACCTTCGCGCGGTGCGTGCCGGGGGCGGCGCCGAGCACGGAGACGCTCCCCGCGGTGGGACGGGACAGGCCGGCCGCGATGGTCAGCAGCGTCGACTTGCCCGCTCCGTTGGGCCCGACGAGCGCGCTGATCCGGCCTTCTGGCAGCCGGAACGAGCAGTCGTCCAGGGCCGCCGCAGCGCGCCTTCCGTAGCGCTTGACGAGGCCGTTCGCCTCGATGGCCGTGCTCATGAAGTCCCCTTGGTCATGGTGCCGAAATGCGCCTCCAGGGCGCTGCCGAACAGGGCCTCGACGTCCTCGCGGTCGAGGCCCGCCTCCTTCGCCCTGCCCGTCCAGTCCTCGAGCTCCGCCCTCAGCGGTGAGTCGCCGGAGCCGGAGCCGAGCGTCGCGCGGACGAACGTGCCGAGCCCGCGGCGGGCCTCGACGAGTCCGGAGCGCTCCAGCTCGCGGTACGCCTTCAGCACGGTGTTCGGATTGATCGCCGTCGCCTCGACGACCTCACGCGCCGTGGGCAGCTTGTCCCCGGGCTCGAGCAGTCCGAGCCGCAGCGCGTGCTCGGTCTGGTGGACGATCTGGAGGTAGGTGGCGACGCCGGTGTGGCGGTCGATGCGGAATTCGATGACCGGTTCCTGTGCCACGGCGTACCCCCTTTCACTAATCAAGTAGTGAAAGGGTGATGCAAGAGAGGGGGCGGCGTCAAGCGGCGCCGCCCCCTCATTGCCGTCCGGCCGGGAAAACCCCAGGTCAGAGGCTTGGAAGTCTCAGGAAGCCTCAGGAGGCATCAGAGAGTCAGGACTCCGTCCGGTACATCAGGTCCGTCTCGTAGGTAGTGAAACCCAGCCGCTCGTACACGCTCACCGCTGCCTTGTTGTCCGCGTCGACGTAGAGCATCGCGGTCGGGAGCCCTGCCGCCGCCAGGTGGCGCAGGCCCGTCGCCGTCAGCGCCTTGCCGAGGCCGCCGCCCTGGCCCGCGGGCGCCACCCCGACGACGTACACCTCGCCGAGCCGCTCCTGCGCGTGCACCTTCGTCCAGTGGAAACCGACCAGCTCGTCGCCGCGGAAGGCCAGGAAGAAGCCCGCCGGGTCGAACCAGGGCTCCGCCTTGCGGTCGTCCAGGTCGCGCTGGGTGAGGGAGCCCTGCTCGGGGTGGTGGGCGAACGCCGCCGCGTTCACCGCGAGCCACGCCGCGTCGTCCTGGCCGGGCACGAACGTACGGATCCGCACGCCGGCCGGCAGGACCGGCTCCGGGAGCTCGAGGTCCTTCAACGGCCGCCGCATCTGCCGCAGTTCACGGAACAGGGTGAGGCCGAGCACCTGCGCGAGATGCCGCGCCGCGCTGTGCCCGCCGTGCGCCCACACGCGCAGCCGCTTCCCGGAGGCGGCGAGCAGCGCGGCGCCGAGCGCGCGCCCGTGCCCGTGCCCCCGGTGCGCCGGGTGCACGACCAGCTCGGCGGCCGGGGCCTCGACGGGGTCGGTGTCCTCCAGCTGCGCGTAGCCGGCCAGCTCGTCGCCGATGCTGAGCAGCAGGTGCCGTACGCCCTCCCGCTCCCCTCCCCGCAGTTGCAGCCGGCCCTGCTCGGACACGGCCTGCTGGCCGTCCGTGCGGGCGGCGTCGGTGAGCAGGTCGAGCACCGCGGTGGACTGTTCGGCGGACAGGGCGGTCAGGGTGTCGATCCGGCGGCCCGAGGCGGTCGGATCACTGGTGGGGGCGGGGTCCGTGGTCATGGATACGAGGGTAGACCGGGGGTGTGGTCCCGCCCCGTCGCCCGTCGTGCGGCGGGTGGGCTCCGGCCGGGGCGGGGTCTGGTGCGCGGCACCGGGCTCACGTCGCGGGGCTCTGCCCCGGGCCCCGCTGCTCAATCGCCGCAGGGGCTTGAAAATGCCCACCCGCTACGCGCGTTGACCGTAAGCTGCCCGGCATTCGTAGTGACCGGCGCCCGTCGCAGTGACCGGCGTCGCATCGCACGGCATCCCCAGGGGGGACCCACATGCACATCACGACCAAGAGACCCCGGCGCCGCCTGCGTGCGGCCCTCGCGGGTGCTGCCACCCTCGTCACCGCAGGCGCGCTGATGGCCGCGCTGCCCGCCGGGGCGGCGCCGCAGAAGGGGGCGGCGGGCGGCCGGTACCAGGACGTACAGCTGCTGTCCTTCAATGATTTCCACGGGAACCTGGAGCCGCCCGCCGGGTCCTCCGGGCAGGTCACCGAGGACCAGGCCGACGGCACCACCAAGAAGATCGACGCGGGCGGCGTCGAGTATCTGGCGAGCTCCCTGCGCAAGGCCCGCCAAGGGCACCCGTACAGCGTCACGGCCGCCGCGGGCGACCTGATCGGTGCCAGCCCGCTGCTGTCCGGGCTGTTCCACGACGAGCCGACCGTCGAGGCCATGAACAAGCTCGACCTGGACGTGACCTCGGTCGGCAACCATGAATTCGACGAGGGTGCAGGGGAGTTGGCGCGGCTTCAGAGCGGCGGCTGTCATCCGAAGGACGGCTGCTACGAGGACGGCCGCACCTTCGAAGGCGCCGACTACCCCTACCTGGCCGCGAACGTCACCGACGAGAAGACCGGCAAGCCGATCCTGAAGCCCTACACGGTGTGGAAGCACAAGGGCGTGAAGGTCGGGTTCATCGGCGTGACGCTGGAAGGCACGCCGGACATCGTGTCGGCCGAGGGCGTCAAGGGGCTGAAGTTCCACGACGAGATCGAGACCGTCGACAAGTACGCGAAGATCCTCGACAAGCAGGGCGTGAAGTCGATCGTCGCGCTGGTCCACGAGGGCGGCGCCCCGGCCTCGGCCTCGTACAACTACGACTGCGACACGGGCGGCGCGGGCAGCGGCATCTCGGGCCCGATCGTCGACATCGCCAAGGGCGTCACGTCGAAGGTCGACGCCCTGGTCACCGGGCACACCCACAACGCGTACGCGTGCACGATCCCGGACCCGGCGGGCAAGCCGCGCATGGTCACGTCCGCGTCCTCGTACGGGAAGCTCTACACGGACACGACCCTGACGTACGACCGCGCGACCAAGGACGTCGTCCGTACGGCGGTGAAGTCGCCGACCTCCGAGAACCACGTCGTCACGCGGACGCAGGCGAAGGCCGCCGACATGACGGCCCTGATCGGGCGGTGGAACAAGCTGGCCGCGCCGGTCGCGAACCAGCCCGTCGGCTTCATCTCCGCCGACGTTCCCGGCCGGGGCGCCACGACCCCCGAAGCGCCGCTCGGCGATCTCATCGCGGACGCCCAGCTGGCGCACGCCAAGTCCCTTGACCCCAAAGCCTCTCTGGCCCTGATGAACCCGGGCGGGATCCGCTCCGACCTGGTGTTCAAGGCGAGCGGGAGCGAGGGTGACGGCGTGGTGACGTACGGCGAGGGCTTCGCCGTGCAGCCGTTCAGCAACACCGTCAATCTGGTCGATCTGACCGGAGAGCAGCTCGTCACCGCGCTCAAGCAGCAGGTCAGCGGGGCGAACGCGGCCTCGCCGAAGATCCTTCAGCCCTCGGCGGGACTCGCGTACACGCTCGACATGACCAAGTCGGGGGCCGACCGTGTCGTCACCGACTCGATCAGGCTGAACGGCGCCGCCATCGACCCGGCCGCCACCTACCGCGTCGCGATGAACTCCTTCCTCGCGGGCGGCGGCGACGGCTTCGCGGCGCTCGGGGCGGGAAAGAACCCGCTGGTCGGAAGCGATGACCTGAAGGCGTTCAACGACTATCTGACCGCCAACTCGACGGCCTCGAAGCCGATCGCTCCGCCGAAGGCGGACCGCATCACGATCGTCAAGTAGCCGAAACAAAGCTTGCATTGGGGTGGCCTACGGTTGAACAGTGGGTCACCCCACACTTGTGAAGGATGTTTGTGCGATTGGTGGGGGTGTGTGATGGAATCGGCCGATGCGTACCCCCCACCGCATGGCCGACGACCCCATAGCCGACGACTACACAGCCGACGACTACATATATGACGAGCGCGCAGCGGACGAGCACGCGGCGTTCGACGACTGGTTTGATGGCGGGGCGGAGGATTCGGTTCCACCCGACCACAGGCGAGGTGGCAGGCGCAGGCGCCGCAGCCGTTTCGCCGGTCTCTCCTTCGCGCTCAAGGGCCTGATCGCGATTCTTGTCCTGTGCGGATTCCTCGCCCTGGCCGACCGCTGGGCGGTGCTCTACGCCGAGAACAAGGCGGCGCAACAGATCAAGAAACAAATGAAGTTGGCGGCCGCGCCCGAGGTGGAGATCGGCGGCTTCCCGTTCCTCACGCAGCTCGCCGACCGCCGCATCCACGAGCTGAAGGTGACCGTCCCCGACGTCGCCGCCGACCGCGTCACCCTCGCCAAGGTCTCCGCGACCGCGCACAACGTACGCATCAAGGGCTCGGGTCCCACCGACATCAGCGGCGCCTACGCCGACGCGATCCAGGGCCAGGTGCTGCTCAGCTTCGCCGACCTGAACAGGGAACTGGGCTCGTCCCAGGTCACGTTCAGCGGGCACGGGAAGAACAAGGTGCTCGCGCGCGGCACCCTGCCCGTCGCCGGGCACGACGTGAAGGTGCGGGCGGACGCGAACATCCAGCGGCTCGGCGCGTCCGGGATCTCCACCGACATCGACAACATGAGCCTGGCCATCGGCGACCTCGCCACCTACCGCCCCGGCACCCGCTCGTCCGAGGGCCTGCACCTCACGCGCTCCTCCGTGGACAAGCTCACCAAGCAGGTCGACAAGGCGCGGCAGCTGCTCGCCGTCCCCGCGGTGGTCAAGCGTCTCGGGGTGCCGGACAGCGCGGTGCGGCAGGCGCTGAACAGCGACGCGAAGCTGCGCGAGCTGACGGGGACGCCGCGCTTCGTGAAGCAGCTGATGGGCACGAACCTGATCGACATCGCGCTCGCCCACCCCGCGATCCTGAAGAAGCTCGGCCTCGACCCGGCGCTGCTCGACGGCCTCACCCGCCTCACCCGGCCCGAACTCGCCGACCGCCTCTCCCTCGCCTTCCGGCTGCCGAAGCTGCCGGGCGACGACGGATACGTGCGGCTGCAGGACGTGACCGTGGAGAAGGAAGGGATCCGGGTGGACCTGTCGGGCGGGGGCCTCTCCGTCGGCAAGTGACCGACAAGTGACCGACCGCAAGTGACCGACAGGACGCGGGTCCGCTACGGGATCTCCGGCGGCGGCGTCGGCGCTCCCGGCAGGACCAGCGTGGCGATCGTGCCGCCGCCGTCCGCCGCCGAGAGCGCGACATGGCCGCCGCTGGCCTCGACCGTGCGCGCCACGATCGACAGGCCGAGCCCCGAACCCGGCAGGGCGCGCGCGGTCGGCGAGCGCCAGAACCGGTCGAAGACGTACGGGAGTTCATCGTCCGGGATGCCGGGGCCGTGGTCCCGCACGGTGAGCGTGCCGCGCATCAGCCGGACCTCGACGCGGCCCTTCTCCGGGCTGAACTTCACGGCGTTGTCCAGCAGGTTCACGACCGCCCGCTCCAGCGCCGCCGGCTCGGACCGTACGTACCAGGGGGCCAGCTCCGCGTCGAAGGTCAGCTCGGGGCCGCGCAGCCGGGCGCGCTCGATGGCGCTGCGCACGGTGTCGTGCAGCGAGACCACCTTCAACGGCCCTTCGGCCCCGGTCAGTCCCGTACGCGACAGCTCCTGAAGGTCGCCGATGAGCGCGGCCAGCTCCGTCATCTGCGCCTTCAGCGAGGCCATCAGAGCCTTGCGGTCCTCCGGGGGGATGGTGCGGCCCGTCTCCTCGATCCGGGTGAGCAGTTCGATGTTGGTACGCATCGAGGTCAGCGGCGTCCGCAGCTCGTGACCCGCGTCGGCGATGAGCTGCTGCTGGAGCTCGCGGGAGCTTGCCAGCGAGGCGGTCATCGAGTTGAAGGACTCCGAGAGCCGCGCGATCTCGTCGTCGCCCTCGACCGGGATCCGGACCGTGAGGTCCTCGGTCCTGGCCACGTGCTCGACGGTCTCGGTGAGCTGGTCGACGGGCCGCAGCCCCGTCCGGGCGATCCACAGCCCGGCGGCGGTGGAGCCGAGTACGCCGATGCCGCCGACGAGGAGGAGGACCCAGGCCAGCGTCGTCAACGGCTTGGTGATCTCGTCGAGGGGAGTGGCGACGGACGCGGCGACACCGGCGAGCCGTGCGTCGTCCTGGGTGGTGATCGGGACGGTGAGGACCCGCATCGACTGGCCCTTCACGTTGTCCGTGGTGTGCAGCGAATGGTCCGAGGTGCCCGCCGCGACGGCCATGTCCGAGGACTGGACGGGGATCTTGTGGTCGCCCTGCGAGGTGCAGGCCCTGCCGTCGGACTGGATGATCTGGATCGTGGGCCCCGGAAAGTTGTGCTGGGCCGAGGCGCTGCCGGACTGACAGCCGGCGAGAACGTACTCCATCTGCTCGCGCTTGACCGAGTGGGCCTGCTGCACCAGGTCGTTGTCCAGCTGTGCGTACAGCTGCTTCTCCGTGATGAACCAACACGTCACCGCCACCGCGGCAACCGCCGCCGCCACCGCCACCGCGACGAGCAGCGCGATCCGCGACCGCAGCGGCAGGGACCTCAGCCGCCGTACGACCTTGTTCACTCGCCGGTCCCGTCCGATCGCAGCACGTACCCCACACCCCGCACCGTGTGCACGAGGCGCGGTTCGCCGCCCGCCTCCGTCTTGCGCCGCAGGTACATCACGTACACGTCGAGCGAGTTGGAGGACGGCTCGAAGTCGAAGCCCCAGACCGCCTTGAGGATCTGTTCGCGGGTGAGGACCTGGCGCGGGTGGGCCAGGAACATCTCCAGGAGCGTGTACTCGGTGCGGGTCAGCTCGACCGCGCGCCCGCCGCGCGTGACCTCGCGGGTCGTCAGGTCCATGCGCAGGTCGGCGAAGGAGAGGGCGTCGGAATCGTCACCGCCGTCGCCGGCCCCGGCCGCGTACGAGCTGCGGCGCAGCAGGGCCCGTACCCGGGCGAACAGTTCGTCGAGCTCGAAGGGCTTGACCAGGTAGTCGTCGGCGCCCGCGTCGAGGCCCGTGACGCGGTCGCCGACCGTGTCACGGGCGGTGAGCATGAGGATCGGGGTGGTGGATCCGGTGGCGCGCATCCGGCGGGCGGCGGTCAGTCCGTCCATGCGGGGCATCTGGATGTCGAGGACGACCAGGTCGGGGCGGTACGCGGCGACCTTCTCCAGGGCGTCGGCGCCGTCGACCGCGACCTCGGTGGCGTAGCCCTCGAAGGCGAGGGAGCGCTGGAGCGCCTCCAGTACCGCGGGCTCGTCGTCGACGATGAGGATGCGGTGCGGTTCGCCTTCGGCGGGGCTCATGGTCAGGGTTTCCTGTCGGTGGGTACGGGCGGGTGGTCGGCGCTTCTCAGCCTCGCACGGCCACCCGGGATGTGGCGTCAGCTGTCGGCTCCGCCGGCCCGCAGCGTGTCCAGGTCGGCCTTGACGGTGTTGATCGGGATGGCGAAGCCGAGGCCCACGCTGCCGTTGCTGGACGACGACGTGGAGGAGTCCGAAGAGGACGAGTACATCGCCGAGTTGATGCCGACGATGTTGCCGTTCATGTCGATGAGCGCGCCACCGGAGTTGCCGGGGTTGAGCGACGCGTCCGTCTGAATGGCCTTGTACGTCGTCTTGGACGAGCCGGTGTCGCCGTTGAACTCCTGGCCGCCGTACTCGAACGGCCACTGGCCGCTCCCGCCGCCCTGCTGTTGCTGCTGTCCCTCGTCGGTGGAGACGGTGACGTCACGGGCGAGCGCGGAGACGATGCCGCTGGTCACGGTGCCGGTCAGGCCCTCGGGGGAGCCGATCGCGACGACGTCGTCGCCGACCTTGACGCCCTCGGAGTCGCCGAGCGTCGCGGCCTTGAGGCCGGAGGCGTTCTTCAGCTTGATGAGCGCGAGGTCCTTCTTCGCGTCGGTGCCGACGACCTCCGCCGTGTACGTCTTGCCGTCGCTCGTCGAGACCTTGACGGAGGAGGCGCCGGACACGACGTGGTTGTTGGTGACGATCTCGCCGTCGCTCGTGATGATCACGCCGGAGCCGGTCGAGGAACCGGAGCCGAGCGTCGCGTTGATCTCGACGATCGACGGGCTGACCGCCTCCGCGACGCCGGACACGGTGCCCTTCTTGCTGCTGGGCACGACCGTGGTGCTGGTGGAGGACGAGGCCGTGGCGGAGCCGGTGAGCTCCTGGAAGGCGTACGCGGTGCCGCCGCCGACGGCCGCGGCCGCGATCGCCACCGCCGTGATGAGCCCGGCAGGACCGCGCAGCCGCTTCTTCTTCGGGCTGCCGTGCTGCGGCTGCTCCTGCTGCGGCTGCTGCTCGTGCTGCGGGTGCTCGTAGCGCGGCTGCTCGTGCGTCTGCTCGGAGAGCACCACGCCCGGCAGGTACGGGGGCTGCGGAGGATAGGCCTGGGAGTCATCGCCGCTTCGGCGGTAGGTCTCGGTCATGGCACCAAGCCTGTGGCGCGTACATGAGAGCCGGCTGAGTGCGCCCTGAGAGTCCCAGCAGAACCCTGTTTGCCCGAAGTAAAGACCCGAAGCAGAGACCCGAAGCAGAGACCCGAAGTGAAGACCGGGCGGCGGAGCCTACGGGCAGCCGCAGGACTGCCGGACGACCAGCCGCGAGGGGAACAGCTTCAGCCGCTCGCGCCGCGACCCGGCCACCCGCAGCGAGTCGTCCAGGACCAGGTCCACGGCGGCCCGCGCCATCGCGGGACGGTCCGAGGCGACGGTGGTCAGCGGCGGATCGGTGAGCCCCGCCTCCTTCACGTCGTCGAACCCGGCCACCGCCAGCTCGCCCGGCACGTCGAGGCGCAGCTCGCGCGCGGCCCGCAGCACACCGATGGCCTGGTCGTCCGTGGAGCAGAAGATCGCGGGCGGCCGGTCGGGCCCGGCCAGCAGGCCGAGCGCCACCTTGTAGGCGTCGTAACGGTTGTACGGCGCCTCGAAGAGCCGGCCGTCGATGGACCGCCCCGCCTCCTTCATGGCGCGGCGCCAGCCCTCGACGTGGTCGGAGACCGGGTCGCCGACGGAGGGGGTGTCCGCGGTACCGCCCAGGCAGGCGACGTACTCGTGGCCGTGCTCCAGGAGGTGCCGGGTGGCGAGCTGGGCGCCGCCGACGTCGTCGGTCACGACCGCGACGTCGTCGATCGCCTCGGGCCGCTCGTGCAGCAGCACGACGCGGGCGTCCCAGGCCTCGATCTCGTTCGCCGCCAGGTCGTTGAAACCGTGGCTGACGAGGATCAGGCCCGAGACCCGCATGCCGAGGAAGGCGCGCACATAGTGGACCTCACGGTCGGCCGTGTAGTCCGAGTTGCCGACCAGAACCATTTTTCCGCGCTCCGCCGCCGCCTGTTCGACGGCGTGCGTCATCTCCGCGAAGAACGGCTGGCGCGCGTCCGGCACGATCATGCCTATGAGGTCGGTCCGCCGCGAGGCCATGGCCTGGGCGACCCGGTCGGGCCGGTACCCCAGCTCCTTGATCGCGGCGAGCACCCGCTCGCGCGTGGCCGGGGCGACCGGCCGGGGTCCGTTGTTGATCACGTAGGACACGACGGCGGTCGAAGTACCCGCCAGCCGCGCCACATCGTCCCGAGTCACCTTGGCCACGCGCGGAGTCTACGCGGATGGACCACCCTCTGGGCAGGGCGTGAGCCCCTCCGCTAACGGCGCACGGGGGCCGGGCGGCCCACTCCGTCCACGGGGGACGGAACCTTGTCCGTGTTTTCTGCGGTATCCGCCTTGTTCGCGGCCGCGGCCCGCTGCTCGGCCTGCTGTTCCGCCTGCTTCTCGGCCCGCGCCTCGGCGTTCTTCTCCGCCTTCTTCTCCGGCTTCTCCGGAGTGACGAAGCGGTAGCCCACGTTGCGCACGGTGCCGATGAGCGACTCGTGCTCGGGCCCGAGCTTGGCCCGCAGCCTTCGCACGTGGACGTCCACGGTCCGGGTGCCGCCGAAGTAGTCGTAGCCCCAGACCTCTTGGAGCAGCTGGGCGCGCGTGAACACGCGACCGGGGTGCTGCGCCAGGTACTTCAGGAGCTCGAACTCCTTGAAGGTCAGGTCGAGGACCCGGCCCTTGAGCTTCGCGCTGTAGGTCGCCTCGTCCACCGACAGATCACCGTTGCGGATCTCCATCGGGGAGTCGTCGGTGACGATCTGCTGCCGGCCCATGGCGAGCCGGAGCCTGGCCTCGACCTCCGCGGGTCCCGCGGTGTCCAGGAGTACGTCGTCGATGCCCCAGTCCGCGGTGACGGCCGCGAGGCCGCCCTCCGTCACGACGAGCACCAGCGGACAGCCGGGCCCCGTCGAGCGGAGCAGCTGACAGAGACTGCGGACCTGCGGGAGGTCCCGGCGCCCGTCGATCAGGATGACATCGGCACCTGGGGTGTCGACGAGAGCGGGGCCCTCCGCCGGAGCCACTCGCACGTTGTGCAGGAGCAGGCCGAGAGCGGGGAGCACCTCCGTCGACGGCTGAAGGGCATTCGTAAGGAGCAGCAGAGAACTCATCGCCGCCCACCTGCCTGGGTCGTCATACGTTCGTGCACGGTTCGCTCGCCCATAACGTCTGGTTCCTCCTCGGGTCCCTACGAGGACGTTTGCGGCACTGCTTCGTACTGGCAGGAGACCCCGCGCCCTGGGGTCCTGACCTGCTGTTTTGCCAGTGTTTTCGGGTCGTCGTATACAACGCCCCTGAAAGCACAAAAGGACCCGGGGGCTGCATTGCCCGAGTCCTCTTCCCAGCAGAATAGCCCACATGAGTTGGGGTCCGGCAGGTGACAAGCGTGGATCTTCTGTGTGGCCGATCACGGAACGGAGACAGCGCGTGATGCTCCGGACACACGACGGAGTCGCCATCGACGCCTCGTACGAGCCCGGTCCCGGCGGCCCCGGGGCCCCGGCGATCGTGCTCGCGCACGGCTTCACCGGCGATCTGGAGCGGCCCCATGTGCGCCGCGCGGCAGCGGTGTTCGCGCAGCGTGCGGCCGTGGTCACGTTCTCGTTCAGGGGGCACGGCCGCTCCGGCGGGCGGTCCACGGTCGGCGACAAGGAAGTGCTCGATCTCGCGGCGGCGGTCGAATGGGCGCGCTCGCTCGGCCACGCGCGCGTGGCGACGGTCGGCTTCTCCATGGGCGGCTCCGTGGTGCTGCGGCAGGCCGCGCTGCACAGGGGGCGCACGGAAGCGCACGTTGACGGGGTCGTCGCGGTGAGCGCCCCCGCCCGGTGGTTCTACCGCGGCACGGCCCCGATGCGGCGGGTGCACTGGGCGGTGACCCGGCCCGCGGGGCGCCTCGTCAGCCGCTTCGGGCTGGGCACGCGGATCCACCCGTACGACTGGGACCCGGTCCCGCTCTCCCCGGTCGAGTCGGTCCCGCTGCTCGCGCCGACCCCGCTGCTCGTGGTGCACGGCGACCGCGACCCGTACTTTCCCGTCGACCACCCGCGGATGCTGATGGCGGCGGCCGACGGCGGCGCGGAGCTGTGGCTCGAAGCGGGGATGGGCCACGCCGAGAACGCGGCGAGCGACGAGCTGATCGAGCGGATCGGGGCGTGGGTCGCGGCGACGCTTGCCGCACAATAGGACGCCGCACACAGAGCAGTACCGAGAGAGCAGAGCGGGACCGAGAGGAGTCGGGATGGCGCAGGGCACGATCCGCTTCTGGGCTGCGGCCAAGGCCGCCGCCGGCGTCGCGGAGGAGCCGTACGAGGCCGAGACCCTGGCGGCGGCGCTGGACACGGTGCGCACGCGGCACCCCGGCGATCTCGTCCGGGTCCTCCAGCGCTCCTCGTTCCTGGTCGACGGGGACCCCGTCGGGACCCGCGGCCATGAGACGGTACGGCTTGCCGAGGGCGGCACGGTCGAGGTGCTCCCGCCGTTCGCAGGAGGATGACACCCCGATGAGCAACAACCAGCAGTACCCGTACCAGTACGAGCCTCAGTACGACCCGTACGGGCAGCCGCAGCAGCAGTACCAGGCCGAGCCGCCGACGCAGCAGTGGCAGGGCGCCACGTGGGACACCCAGGTGCAGCCGCAGGGGTACGAAGGGCTGCCGCCTCAGCAGCAGTGGTCGTACGAGGCTGCGCCGCAGGGGCCTGAGACGGGTCCCGCCCCGCAGATGTCGGAGACGCCCGCCGCACGGGGCTCCGCCCCGGACCCCGCGGGCTCTCGTCCCAGTGCGGGGCCTGATGTGGCCACCGCTGCCCAGCGCGCCCGCGCCGAGGGGCGGTCGCCCATCATCGAGCCCGGGTTGCAGCCCGCCGCGCTCACCGCCGTGCTCGCCCTGTTGCTCGCGGGGGGCGCCGCCATCGGCTCGTACGCGCTGCTCGTGCCGCTGGTGGTGCTGCAGGCGGTCACGGCCGCGGGGTGGTTCCGGCTCAACGGGATGTGGCCCGCACGCCAGGGCATCGCGCTCGCCTTCATGGGCGGCGTCGTCGCGGACATCGCCCTGCTCGTGGCCGGCCGCGACAACGGCCCCGCCGCGATCCTCGGCACGCTCGGCGTCTGGGTGCTGCTCACCCTGGTCCTCCAACTGCGTTCGCACGCCGACCCCGACGAGCGGATGTACGGCCTGATGGCGACGGTCGTCTCCGCGGCGCTCGCGATCGTGGCGGCCGGACATCTCGCGGCCGAGCCCGACGCGGTGACGGTCGGCGGGGTGGCCGTGGCGGTCGCGATCCTGGCCCGCGCGCTGCCGCTGCCGACCGTCGTGTCCGTCGTCGTCGCGCTGCTCGCGGCCACCGGGGCGGGGATCGCCGCCGGCGGTATGACGGACCTGGGTTCGGGCGGTGCCTTCCTCGGCCTCGGCGCGGGTGCCTGCGCCGTCATCGGCCACCGTGTCGCGTCGTACGACTTCCCGTCGCGCTTCGTGCACATGACGGCGGGCGTGGCGCTTCCCCTGGCCGCCGCCGCACCGGCGGTGTGGTTGCTGGGCCGAGCGCTCGGCTGACAGTCGTCCGGCGCGGTTCGCGTACCCTCCGGGCCATGCGCGCACTGCGAATACTGCTCATATTTGTCGTCGTCGTCGGCGGCCTCTTCGTGGCGGCCGACCGCGTCGCGGTCCACTTCGCCGAGAGCAAGGCCGCCGACAAGATCCGCACGAGCGAGGGGCTCGGGCAGACCCCCGACGTGTCGATCAACGGCTTCCCGTTCCTGACGCAGGTCGCGGGCGGCACCCTGGACGACGTCGAACTCGGCATCCAGGACTTCGAGGCGAAGAGCGGCAAGAGCGACGCCGGCATCCGTATCGCGGACCTCAAGGCCGAGATGCACGGCGTGAAGTTCGACAGCAGCTACAGCTCCGCCACCGCCGACTCGGCCACCGGGACCGCCCGGATCGACTACGCCGAGCTCCTCAAGGCCGTGAAGAAGGAGGGCCCGGCGCAGGTCGCCCCCGGCGTCACCGCGTGGATCGACGGGCTCGCGTACGCCGGTGACCACAAGGCCAAGGTCACGGTCGCGATCAAGACCCCGCTCGGCACGGTGCGGCCCACGGTGCGCAGCACGGTCGACGTCGACGGCGGCAAGCTCTCCGCGCGCGCCGACAGCCTGCCGGACGTGAGCGCGTTCAAGCTGGCCGATGGCCCGATCCGGGGCGTCACCGACTTCCAGCAGGCGCTCGACGACCTGCCGGCCGGGATCAAGCTCGACCGGGTGCAGGCCGTCGACAAGGGCATCGAGATCACCGTGAAGGGTTCGGACCTCGACCTGGTCGGGTAGGCCCGGGGAGATGCCGAAACGGGCCGGGGATACCGCCGGTCCGAAATGCGAGACAACGGCGTCCGCAGAGCAGATGTCGTCGGGCGTCCACCGGTGCGGCGGCGGGGCGGAAGCCGCCCGGGATCGCGATCGTTCTCATATTCCGGACGATCTCGTCTCATCATCCGACACGCCGGTGACACGGCCGCCGGTACGTCCTTACGATCGGACCCATGAAGCGACAGGCGGATCTCACGAAGCGGCGGGCAGTAGACCTGTGCCGCGTCGCCGCCATGCTCTGTCGCGCCGCCTGAGCGGGACGGCTCAACTCCCGCTTTCCCCGGACCCCTTGAGGCGCACGCCTCGGGGTCCCCGTGCAGCCACGCACACCCCTTTCGCATACCCCCGCAACTGCCCCGGAGGAATCAGCATGAGCCGCAGCGACGTCCTGGTAGACGCCGACTGGGTCGAGGCCAACCTCGACAACGACAGCGTGGCCATCGTCGAGGTCGACGAGGACACGTCCGCGTACGACAAGAACCACATCAAGAACGCGATCCGGATCGACTGGACCAAGGACCTCCAGGACCCGGTCCGCCGTGACTTCATCGACCAGGCCGGCTTCGAGGAGCTGCTGTCGAAGAAGGGCATCGGCAACGACACGACCGTCGTCCTCTACGGCGGCAACAACAACTGGTTCGCCTCCTACGCGTACTGGTACTTCAAGCTCTACGGCCACCAGGACGTGAAGCTCCTCGACGGCGGCCGCAAGAAGTGGGAGCTCGACTCCCGCGACCTGGTCGACGGCTCGCAGGTCCCGAACCGTCCGGCCACGCAGTACAAGGCCAAGCCGCAGGACACGTCGATCCGCGCCTTCCGCGACGACGTCGTCAACGCGATCGGCAACCAGAACCTCGTCGACGTGCGTTCGCCCGACGAGTTCTCCGGCAAGCTGCTCGCCCCGGCCCACCTCCCGCAGGAGCAGTCGCAGCGTCCGGGCCACGTCCCGTCCGCGCGCAACATCCCGTGGTCGAAGAACGCCAACGACGACGGCACGTTCAAGTCGGACGACGAGCTCAAGGCGCTCTACGCCGACGAGCAGGTCGACCTGGCGAAGGACTCCATCGCCTACTGCCGCATCGGTGAGCGCTCCGCGCTCACCTGGTTCGTGCTGCACGAGCTGCTCGGCCAGGAGAACGTCAAGAACTACGACGGCTCGTGGACCGAGTACGGCTCCCTCGTCGGCGTGCCGATCGAGCTCGGCGCCAACAAGTAACCCCCTGACCTTTACTTCCTAGGAGTTCAACATGTGCGGAGCGAAGGCCGGCGGCCCCGACGCCTCGACGATCAAGCCCGGTGAGACCACCATCCAGGGCCAGGTGACCAAGGACGGCGAGCCCGTCACCGGTTACGTGCGCCTGCTGGACTCGACCGGCGAGTTCACCGCCGAGGTCCCCACCTCGGCCACGGGCCAGTTCCGCTTCTACGCGGCCGAGGGCACGTGGACGCTGCGCGCCCTGGTCCCCGGCGGCCAGGCCGACCGTACGGTCGTCGCCCAGACCGGCGGCCTCGCCGAGGTCGCGATCGCCGTCTGAGCGATCACACGCAACGGCTGAAGGGCCGCACCCCGCCTGGGTTGGACGCCACTGGCACGGGTGCGGTCCTTCGGCATGTTCCCGGGGCCCGCGCGGGCTTACGCTGAAGGTATGTACGCGCGCCGGAAGCACGCTTACTTCGCCATGATGGGCGTATGCATCGCCCTGTTCGTCCTGGCCTGGGGTGTCGTACGGATCTGGTCGGTGCCCGCGGCCGTCGCCATGTGCGTCGTCGCCATGGTCATCCCGCCCTTCGCGGCCATCGTCGCCAACCGGCGAGGGCCCGACGACCGCTGGTGGGACGACCCCTCCGGCGATCCGAAGTCCGACGACTGGTGGGACGAACTGGACGGCAAGAAGCGTCACCAGTGACACCCGAGGACACCTGAGCGGCACCCGCTGTGACCGACCTCGCCGAGAGCCCCCGTGCCCGGACGACTACAGTGGGGCCCGGCTCTGTTATCCGCATACGTTCCGCTCACCGAGGAGCAATCCCGTGCTTGAGGCCTTCTTCTCCACCCTTCTCGTCCTGGTCTGCGTCGGCGTCGTCGCCTTCGCGGGTCTGTCCGTGAAGAAGCTGTACCAGGGCCAGCGCTGACCCCCCACTGAGAGACGTCTGAACCGCTCATGATCCAGATCCCGTCCGACCTGCACCCCGACCTCGTCCCCCTCGCCTTCCTCCTGGGCGACTGGGCGGGCGCCGGCGTCACCGATTTCCCGGGCGCCGAGAAGGCCAACTTCGGTCAGGAGGTCTCCTTCACCCACGACGGGCGGGACTTCCTGGAGTACCACTCGCACTCCTGGATCCTGGACGCCGAGGGCAACAAGGTGAAGCCCCTGGAGTCCGAGTCCGGCTTCTGGCGGATCACGGCCGCCGAGGGTGACAAGGGCCGCCCCAGCCAGGTCGAGGTCGTCATGGTCCGTGACGACGGCGTCGTCGAGGTCTGGTACGGCGAGCTCGCCGACAAGAAGCCGCAGATCGACATCGCCACGGACGCGGTGGCCCGCACGGCGGCCTCCGGCCCGTACAGCGGCGGCAAGCGCCTCTACGGCTACGTGAAGAGCGACCTCATGTGGGTCGGCGAGAAGCAGACCCCCGAGGTTCCGCTGCGCCCCTACATGTCGGCCCAGCTCAAGAAGGTCGTGTCCCCGGAGGAGGTCGCCGACATGGCGCGCAACCTCCCGGACATGCCGGACGACGGCATCGCGTTCTTCAAGTAGTTCTAGACTCGTCGGTGTGGTGAGCACCGAAGGCATCGACTGGAAGAGCGATCTGCGGCAGCGAGGCTACCGGCTGACGCCGCAGCGCCAGCTTGTCCTGGAAGCCGTGGACACCCTGGAGCATGCGACCCCCGACGACATCTTGTGCGAAGTGCGCAAGACGGCGTCGGGGGTCAACATTTCGACGGTCTACCGGACCCTCGAGCTCCTGGAGGAGCTCGGGCTCGTCTCGCACGCCCATCTCGGGCACGGCGCACCCACGTACCACCTCGCCGACCGGCACCACCACATCCACATGGTCTGCCGGGACTGTACGAACGTGATCGAGGCGGATGTGGACGTCGCCGCGGAGTTCACCGCCAAGCTGCGCGAGGAGTTCGGCTTCGACACCGACCTCAAGCACTTCGCCATCTTCGGGCGCTGCGAGAACTGCGCCAAGAACGCCAAGAACGCCGGAGACAAGGGGCGGGCGCAGGAATAAGCGCGTCCGCCCACTCGTCGTAGTGTGTGTGAACATGCAGCGACATTCAACGAGCAGCCCCCTGCTGGCCCTGCCCGGCGCCGTTCCCGCCGAGGGCGTGGACGAAGGCGTCGCCGCGCACTACGGCGACCTGTTCCGCGAGCAGCGCGCCCTCGCCGACGGGACGGGCGTCGTCGACCTGTCGCACCGCGGCGTGATCACGGTCACCGGCGCGGACCGGCTGAGCTGGCTGCACCTGCTGCTCACCCAGCATGTGGAGCAGCTGGAGCCGGACCGGGCCACCGAGGCGCTGATCCTCTCCGCCAACGGACACATCGAGCACGCCCTGTACCTCGTCGACGACGGCACGACGACGTGGGCGCACGTGGAACCGGGCACGCAGGAGTCCCTCCTCGCGTACCTGGAGTCCATGAAGTTCTTCTACCGGGTCGAGACCGCCGACCGGACCGACGAGTTCGCCGTCGTGCACCTCCCGGCCGGGTCGATCGCGCCGGTGCCGGACGGGGTGGTCGTGCGCGAGACGCCGCACGGCCGCGACCTGTTCCTGCCGCGCGCCGACCTGGAGTCGTACGCGAGCGAGAACGGCCCGGCGGTCGGGCTGCTGGCCTACGAGGCGCTGCGCGTCGAGCAGCACCGCCCGCGCTTCGGCTTCGAGACGGACCACCGCACCATCCCGCACGAGCTGGGCTGGATCGGCTCGGCCGTGCACCTGCAGAAGGGCTGCTACCGGGGGCAGGAGACCGTCGCCCGCGTGCACAACCTGGGCAAGCCGCCGCGGCGGCTCGTCTTCCTGCACCTGGACGGCAGCGAGGTGCACCTGCCGCCGCACGGCGCCGAGGTGCGGCTCGCCGCGGACGGCCCCGAGGGCCGCAAGATCGGTGTCGTGACGACCTCCGTACGCCACCACGAGCTGGGCCCGATCGCGCTCGCGGTCATCAAGCGGAACGTGCCGGCCGACGCGGAGCTCCTCGCGGAGGCCACGGCGGCGGCGCAGGAGATCGTCGTAGAACCCTGATTCGCTGAGGAATCACATCTCCAGCAGCACCGTGAACGGGCCGTCGTTCGTCAGGGACACCCGCATCTGTGCCCCGAACCGGCCCGTCGCCACGGTCGCGCCGAGCGCCCGAAGCTGCGCCACGACCTCGTCGACCAGCGGCTCGGCGACCGGGCCAGGCGCGGCGGCGTTCCAGGTGGGGCGGCGGCCCTTGCGGGCGTCTCCGTAGAGCGTGAACTGGCTGATCACGAGGAGCGGCGCGTCGATGTCGCTGCACGACTTCTCGTCGGCCAGCATCCGTACCGACCAGAGCTTGCGGGCCAGTTGGGCCGCCTTCTCCTTGGTGTCCTCGTGCGTGACCCCGACGAGGACGCACAGGCCCTCGCCCTTGATCTCGCCGACCGTCTCGTCGTCCACGACGACGCTCGCGCCGTCCACCCTCTGCACCACTGCTCGCATACGACCATCATGCCGCGCACCGATTTTCGTGCCGCACAAGGGGTTTGAGCATGCTCCCCAACCCCCCATCCGGGGCGGATCTGGGGCACTCGGGCCCGAAGTGGGCACTGGGAGTGGCACCATGCTGACACGCGGTGCGTCGGTGGCGTGCGGCGCGGTCCGGTCGAGGGGACGGTAAGCAGACCATGGATACCCATGCCATGAGCCACACAACGAGTACGGGGCTGCCCGGGCAGCCCGTATCGCTGACGCACAGGGAGCGGGTGGCCCCGCTGACGCGCCCGCCGGCCCAGCGGACCGACAGCCCGGAACTGCCCGCCGTGCCCGCACCGGACCTGTC
This sequence comes from Streptomyces nidicola, assembly GCF_050106155.1. NCBI lineage: Bacteria > Bacillati > Actinomycetota > Actinomycetes > Kitasatosporales > Streptomycetaceae > Streptomyces > Streptomyces nidicola. The sequence goes on along the minus strand of NZ_JBNBPI010000001.1, from coordinate 4,506,463 downwards.
GGCCCTGCGCCTGCCGGAGCTGCGCACGCTGCGCCGCGACTCCCAGCAGAACGAGGCGGACCTGAGCTACGTACGACGCCTGCTCCAGGGCCGGATCGACATCCTGCGGGCCGAGTTGGGCCGGCGGAAGGACCCCGAGTCGCCGGTCGTGGACCGGCTCTCGGAGATCCTGCGGGACCAGCCGACGCGGCAGCGCTCGTCGGCCCGGCACGTCACGCTCGGCACCCCGCACAGCGAGGAGTCCCGGCGCCTCGTCCAGGAGATGCTCGCCGAGGTCGAGCTCTCCGACCTCGTCGCCCGCACGGACGACGAGCTGCTCGCGGCGATGGGCCGCCTCGTCCGCTACGAGCAGCTGGTCTCGCGCCGCCGCCACCAGTTGCAGCGCACGGCGGACGACTGCAGCGCGGAAATCGCTCGCCGCTACCGGGCGGGGGAGGCCCAGGTGGACGACCTCCTGACTGGTTCGACGGGCCTGGTAGGCGACTGAGGGGTGGGGTCCGGGGCGGAGCCCCGCGACGTGGGAAGAATCCGGGCGACACACACACCGGGCCCCGCCTAGCGTGAGCTCATGAGTAACCGTGCCGCCACCCCTGATGACCGCGAAGCGATAGACGTCCGGGCCGTCACCGAGGACGAGCTGCCCGAATGGTGCCGCACCCTCAACACCGGCTTCCTGCGCCCCCCGACCGCCTCACCCCAGACGGTCGCCAAGCGCCGCGCCCACTTCGACCTCCCCCGCACCCGCGCCGCCTTCGCCCCAGCCGGAGGCGGCGGCACCCGTCAGGTCGCCACGTTCCGCTCCTTCGCGCAGGAGCTCACCGTTCCGGGCGGCGCCACCGTCCCCACGGACGCGATCACCAACGTCACCGTCAGTCCCACGCACCGCCGCCGCGGCCTGCTCAGCCGCATGATGGCGGCCGACCTCGCCGAGGCGAAGGAGCGCGGCGACGTCGCGGCCACGCTGATCGCCGCCGAGTACCCGATCTACGGCCGCTTCGGCTTCGGCCCCGCGACCACCACCACGACCTGGGAGATCGACGTGGTGCGGTCCGGCCTCGACGCCCGCTGGTCGGGCCCCGGCGACGACGGCCGGGTGGACCTGTCCGACGCCGAGGAGATCCGCAAGGTCGGCCCTGAGCTGCACGGGAAGCTGCGCGGCCGGGTCGCCGGTCTCGTCTCCCGCGGCGAGCAGTGGTGGCAGTACAACACCGGCCTGTGGCCGACCCCGGAGGACCCGTGGACGGAGCCGTTCCACGCGGTGTACCGCAACGCGCGCGGCGAGGTGGAGGGCCTGGTCGCGTACCGCACGGAGGCCCGGTTCAACGACCACGTACAGCCGGCGTGCACGGCGAAGGTGCAGGACCTGCTCGCTCTCACCCCGGCCGCGGAGCGGGCCCTGTGGCACTTCGTCTGCTCGGTCGACTGGGTCACCGTCGTGGAGAGCGGGCACCGCGCCCAGGACGACCTGCTGCCGGACCTCCTCCCGGACCCGCGCGCGGCCCGCGTGACGCAGCAGGCCGACTCGATGTGGGTACGGATCCTGGACGTCGTACGGGCCATGGAGGCGCGCTCGTACGACACCAGCGGGGAGATCGCGTTCGAGGTGCTCGACGCCGCGGGGCTCGCGGGCGGGCGGTTCACGTTGACGGCGGCGCCCGGCGGAGCGGTCTGTTCGCCGGGCGCCGCCTCGCCCCAACTCACGGTCGACGTACGCGAGTTGGGAGCTCTGTGGCTGGGCGGCGAGTCCGCGGTGCGGATCGCCGCCCTGGGGCGGATCGTGGAGCACGAGGAGGGCGCGGCCGCCGGGTTCGACGCCCTGCTGCGGACCTCGCGGCGGCCGTGGTGCCCCGATGTGTTCTGAGCCGCGGCCCCATCCGCGTACGACGTACTGACCGACCGGGCTCCCGGCTCCCCTCCGGAAGGGAGCCCGGTCAGCCGCTCTGGGCGAGCAGCATCACGAGGACGACGGCCCCGATGCCGCTGATCACGGTGTTCTTGGCCTTGAGGCCGACGGAGAGAACGATGAAGGCGATGATGCCCATCGGCCCGTACTTCCACTGGATGAGCTGCTCGAATCCGATGGCGAGTGCGGCGATGACGATGGCGAAGAGCGGCATTGTCCTACCTCCTTCAGGACCTGAGGTCCTCGTGGTGACCAACTTCAGGTCCCCCGACCATGTCCGGGAAGTTGGTCACCAACTCAAAGGTAGTTATCTCCGCTGAAGGGCGTCTCATAACCACCTTCACGTCAACTCCCCAAAGATGGCGGGAAGTTGTAGGGTTTGGTTGTGAGCGGGGAACATGCCGCCGTCAATGGACGGCCCAGGTCACAGCGGGCGCGTTATACGTACCGCGAAGTGGCCGACGCGCTGCGCGACCGGATCACGTCCGGCCGCCTGAGCCCCGGCCAACGGATGCCTACACAGGCACAGTTGGCGGGCGAATTCGGTGTGGAGCGCTCCGCCGTACGTCAGGCGCTGCGCATTCTGCAGTCCGAGAACCTGTTGGTGAACGCCACGAAGGGCAGTCCGGCCACCGTCGCGCAGCATCCGCGGCCCGCGCTGCTCGGCCCCGAGGCACAGCCGCAGTCGACCATGGTGACGCTCGCTCCACGCATCGCCGAAGCCTTCCAGCAGACCGACGTGGAGATCGACGCGCTGTGCCTGACGGCGGTCTCGCTGACGCTCGCGATGGGTGAACCGCTGCGCCTCATCCACGAGGGGCGTACGAAACCGGCCAGGATCCGGGTGCGGGTGCTGCTGCCGAGCCGGGACATCGACCTCGCGTTTCCCGCGCCCGCGCCACCGGTCGTCGATCCCGTGTCACGGGCGGCGGAGGCCTCGCGGGCGGAGGCGGCGGTCGGCGGCAGGCTGCGGCGCGACTGGCTGGAGCAGCGCAACGCGCAGGGGCAGGTGCTGCGCCACAATCTGCTGGCCCTGCGGGCCACGCACGGCATGGACGTCACGGTGGAGTTCCGCGCGCTGCCGTTCACGCCCCCGGTCAAGCTCTACCTGCTCAACAGCAACGAGGCGCTGTTCGCGTACTACACGCTGACCAGGCGCGACGCCCAGATCGACCATGAGCGGGTGGACGTGTACGACGCGCAGGGCGTGCGGCAGATGCTCTTCGCGTTCGAGCACGGGGCGGGGCTGCGCGACACGACCTTCGTGGAGCAGTCCCATCTTTGGTTCAACGGCCTCTGGAACACGATCAGCCAGGACCTGTGGCTCAGCTCATGAGGGCGGGGCCGGCCAGGGGCGGTGGTGAGCCCATTCAGTGCAGCGCGGGTCCGGCCACGGTCAGCGCGAGCAGCACGCCGCCCATCGAACTGCAGGTGGCGTTCCTGGCCTTGGCGCCGACGGCGAGCAGGAGCAGGCCCGCGAGGCCGGCCGGACCGTAGTGCCACTGCGCGAGCTGCTCGAAGGTGAGCACGACCACCGCGGAGAGGAGGCTGAGTACGGACATGGTGGTTCCTCCTGCTTCGGTGTTGCGTTGCTTCGCTGCTGGGCCTTACTTGGTCTCCTTCGCTGCCACCATTGGCCACCTTCTTCCAAGTTGGCGACCAACTGCACTGGAGTTGTCCCCACTTGGTCGTGGTATATAAACGGGAGGACGACAACTCTCGCCAAATGACGGCGAGTTGTGCCGTTTGGTCGGATCCAGGGGAGCAGGGCGTGGCGGACATGGCAGACGCGACACTGAACGGCAGGAGAAGGCTCACGGCCCAGGAGATCGCCGACCAACTCCGCGAGCGCATCCGGGAGGGCGCGCTGCGGCCGGGGGATCAACTGCCCACGCAGGCCACGCTCGCCGATGAGTTCGGCGTCGAGCGCGGCACGGTCCGTCAGGCGCTCCAGCTCCTGGAGACGGACGGCCTGCTGAGCAAGCGCAGCAAGGGCAGCCCGCCGCGGATCGCCCCGGGGAGCGCCGCGCGCGACGAGCCGCAGCCGTCGATGGTCGCGCTCGCCCCCCGCCTGGTGGAGGCCTTCCACGCCCCCCACGTCCGTATCGACGCGGTCTGCATGACCTCCGAAACCCTGATGCTGGCCCTCGGCGAGCCGCTGCGCCACATCCACGAGGGCCGCATCCGCCCCGAATCCCTCGACGTACGCATCCTGCTGCCCAGCCGCGACATCAACCTCGCCTTCCCGGTGCCGGTCCCGGACGGCAGCGACGGGATCGACCACGACGAGGGCGTCGCGGTGCACAACCGCTGGCTGGCGCAGCGCAACGCGCAGGGCCAGGTGCTGCGCCACAACCTGCGCTCCCTGCGCTCCTCGCACGACATCGACGTGCGGGTGACCTTCCGCGCGCTCCCCTTCACCCCGCCGGTCAAGCTCTATCTGCTGAACCAGTCCGAGGCCCTGCTCTCGTACTACATGGTCACGCGGCGCGAGGAGGAGATCGACAACGACACCAAGCTGGAGATGTTCTCGGCCACCGGCACGCAGGCCCTGCTCTTCTCCTTCGAGGAGCGGGCGGGCCACCGCGACCGGACCTTCGTGGAGGAGTCGCAGAAGTGGTTCGACGCCCTCTGGGAAACCATCACCTCCGACCTGACACTCTCCTAGTGACTTCAGAGACGACGAAGCAGACTGTTCCGGTGGCAGAAGAGACCGAACCAAGTCGGGAATCGACCGAACAGGGCGACGCACGCGAGTCGGGCACCCTCGCGGACCTGATCGCGAGCGCCCGCCATGTCCTCTTCGACTTCGACGGCCCGATCTGCCGACTCTTCGCGGGCCGGCCGGCGGCGGGGATCGCGCGGGAGCAGGTGGAGTGGCTGGATGCGCAGGGGCTCGGGGACGTACTGACGGCCGAGGAACGGGCCGACGTGGACCCGCACGCGGCCCTGCGCCTCCTCGGGCGGGCGCGGCCGGACACCGACCTGGTCGTGGAGATGGAGAGCAGGCTCACCGAGCAGGAGCTGCGAGCCGTCGCCTCCGCCTGGCCCACGGAGCATGCGGACCCGCTGATCCGCACCTGGACGGCGGTGGGCACCCGACTCGCCATCACCACCAACAACTCGGCAGAGGCGGCCCGCCGCTACATCGCGGGCCGCGGACTGTCCGGCTGCTTCGAGCCCCACATCTACGGCCGTACCAAGGACCTTTCCCGCCTCAAGCCCGACCCGTACTGCCTTCAGCGCGCCATGTCGGCGATGGGCGCGGCGCCCGGAACCACGCTGATGATCGGCGACGCGGCGTCGGACCTGGTGGCGGCGCGGCAGGCGGGCGTCGCGTTTCTGGGCTACGCGCGTAATGACCGCAAGGAGGCCGTCCTGCGGGAGGCGGGGGCCCGGCAGGTGACCGCGACCCTGGAGCCGATCATCGACATTCTGCGGGGCCGCGCCTGACCTGCGATTCCCTCACCCTTTGGCGCAAGCCGGGGGAGTTGGCAGCCAACTGCCGTAGAGTTGTACGGACTTGGTCGGGGGGTGAGGGGAGATCGTCGTGGTGGACGCGAATACGGAGAACACCCCCAGACCCACCGCCGAAGAGATCGCCGACATCCTGCGCAAGCGGATCCTCGGCGGCGAACTCAAGTCCGGCGAACGCCTCCCGACACAGGCCACGCTCGCGCGGGAGTTCGGAGTGGAGCGCGGCACGGTCCGCAACGCGCTGCAACTGCTGCGCGCCGACGGCATGTTGACGAACGCCCGCAAGGGCAGCCCGCCCACGGTGTCCCGCCCGCAACAGCATTCTGTGCCGGGTGCACAGTCGGCACGGAGCATCCTGGGCCCACGCCTGGTAGCGGCCTTCGAGGCGCAGCACGTCTACGTGGACGTGGCGAGCCTGACCGGAGAGACACTGCTGACGGCCCTCGGCGAGCCGCTGCGGAAGGTGTACGAAGGGGCGCTGCGGCCGGAGTCCGTACACGTACGGATGATGGTGCCGAGGCTCGGGGAGAATGTCGATTACCCAGCGCCCGCGGCCGGCTGGGGCCACGACGAAAAGCTCGACGAGGCGATCAGGCGCCGCGGCCGCATCCAGTGGGACGCGCAGCGCACGGTGCTCGTCGGTGCCTTCAAGGGACTGCGCGACAGCGGCGTCGACGCGAGCTTCGAATACCGCTTCGTCTCCGGCGTCCCGACCCGGAAGGTGTACCTCCTGAACCGGCAGGAGGTGCTGGTCGGGCACTACGTTCCGGATCGGATCGAGCGGGAGATCGACGACTACGAGGACGCGGACACGGTGGAGCTCGTGGACGTGGAGGGCTTCGAGACCGAGATGTTCCCCTTCCAGCGCTCCAACGGCGAGGACCAGGCCGCCTTCGTGGACGGGGAGCAGGCGATGTTCGACGGCCTCTGGAAGCACGTCGCGCGGCGTCGTCAGACCTGAGTCAGGGCGAGGAACACCAGCGCGGCCCCGATCAGCGCACCGGCCCTAGACCTCCGCTCGGCGGACAGGAGAAGTGTGAGGGCGGCGAGGGCCACAAGTCCGAGGGCTCCGTACTCGGACTGGAGGAACTGCTCCAGTCCATAGCCGAGCACGGTCGCCAGCAACTGCGGTATCGGATTCATGGGTCCCCACCCTTCAACTGTTCTGCCAACCAGCCCAATTGGACTGCTGGACTTGAATTGGTGTTCCCCGGTCGGACAGATCGTTAATCAACGCCCCTAAAAAGCCTGGAAGTTGACTGAAACCGGTGTGCCGTTGGGCTGACGGAGGTACGTTCCCCTTGTGGTGAGCAGCGGCGGTGGAGCCAGTGGCGGCAAGGAGGTCTTCCGTGTCGTGGAGGAGCTGCGCTCGCGGATGGCCGGCGGCGTCTACCCGCTGGGGTCCTTGCTGCCGGCCCAGCGGGGGCTGGCCGAAGAGTTCGACGTCTCCCGTGACACGGTGCAGCGCGCGCTGAAGCAGTTGCGCTCAGAGGGGTGGATCGACCCGAAGCAGGGCAGCGGCACCCGCGTCATCCGGGCGCAGGCGGTCCAGTCGTACACCGCGCGGGCCGCGATAGAGGGGCGGGTGACGCTGCGCGGCTTCTTCGACGAGGCGTTCGCGGGTCCCGAGGTCGTGCTCGACGTGTTCACCCTGACGTCCGAATCGCTCGACATGCAGGTGAAGGGCCAGATCGAGCGGATCAGGCTCGGCGAGGTGCGGCCGCGGCGCGTCGCCATCCGGATGCTGATTCCCGACGAGGCCCTCGACCTGCCGTATCCGCGGGCGCTGGACGATCCGGACGGCCGGTTCACCGCCCGGCTGAAGGAACGGCTGCTGGACATCACGCGTCGGCACAGTGCGTCGATGCAGGTGGAGCTGCGCCAGCTGGAGGCCGAGGGCCTTGTGGAGACGGCGAGCATCGAGATCCGGCACGTGATGCTCACGCCGACATCGAAGCTGTACCTGGTCGGAGGTGAGCAGGCACTGCACGGCCCGTACGAGGTCATCGAGCGCCCCATCGTCCTCGACGACGAGGTGACGCTGCGCGCCCTCGACGTGCTCGGCCTCGGAGCCCAGCTCACGCACTACGTCAAGGACGACAACCCGGGCTCGCGCGGGTCGGTCTTCATGAAGAGTTGGCAGGCGTGGTTCGACTCCGTGTGGGAGCACTTGGCGCGCTGAGTCGATCGGGGATCGAACGCCATACCCCTGTGCGTGTTTCTTTACACCCCTGAAACCGCTCACTTCGCTCAGTCCGGTCGTCAGGGCTGCGCGTGGGCGTTACTGTGTGGCCGTCTGTTACGGCCCGTTGCATGAGTATTCAGGAGCGGCGTGTGGGCGCTGTCATCGCCCCGATTGCCCCGACGTCCGTTGTCTGGCGTCAAGTCGTGGAGCGTGCGCAGCGCAGCGGCGAGCGGATCAGTGGCCACCACAACGTCAACCATGTGGTGCGTCTGACGGCTGAAGAGGCCGATGCCGTCGGCTTCCCTCCCGACTCCAAGGTCATGGTGCGACAGCGTCGCAAGGACGTCGCCTCTGTGGTGATCAGGACCTGGGAGCCCGAGCAGGGCGTCCTGGAGGCGCTACGACCCCACGAGGAACCCGTACCGCAGGTGCTGGAACGGTTCGAGGGCGGCGCGGTCCACAGCTATCTGGAGGGCACACCGTTCTCCAGTATCTGCCGGAACGGGGAGCCGGTGGAGCCGCAGCTGATCCAGGCGTTCGCGGAGCTGCTCGCGGACATGGCGCGGGTGCCCGAGTCCGCCCTGCCGGACCGTCCTCCGTACTGGCCGAGGAACGGCGACAGCAGGGGATTCCTCAGGATGCTGCTGACTCAGGCCGAGGAGCAGATCCGCCAGGTCAATTGGCCTGAATTCGGAGGGCTGTTCGTGGCCCTTGGTGTCCCGGAGAACGCACTCCGCCTTCATCAGCATTGGGCGCCCTCCCTGACCCCACGGCCGTTCCAGCTTCTCCACGGAGATCTGCACAGAGGGAACGTGATCGTCACCCACGACGGTTGGCCGCGGCTGCTGCTGGTGGACTGGGAACTCGCGACGTACGGGGATCCGCTGCACGACCTGGCCGTGCATCTGGTGCGCATGGACTACCCGCGTGGGCAGTGGCCCGAGGTTATCGAGCAGTGGCACAAGGCCCTGTGGATGGTTCAGCCCGAGGCGGTCGCGGGCCTGGAGTCCGACCTCGCGCACTACATCGACTTCGAGCGGGCCCAGTCCGTGTATCCGGATGTCATCCGGGCGGTCGGGACCCTCGGCAAGAGCTTCAGCCAGAGCGATCTGGAGCAGGCGGCCGAGGAGGTACACCGTGCTCTCGCCGTGGCCCGCGAACCTCTGAGGCTGCGCAATGTCCTGCCCGCGTCCGCGATCGAGCCGCTGCTCTACCGGTGGCGGGTGGCCAAGGACGGGCGTCATCGCGGCAAGGTCTTCTCGACGTCCATTCATTGGAAGCGGGACAAGCGCCTCGACCTGCCGGGGGACTTCGGCCCGGAACATGTTGAGGAAGCTCTCTGGGCAGAGGGCCTGGCTCCGGCATCGCACGTTTTCAAGGGCACGGCACACCTGGGCACGTTCGTCGACGTCCGTGGTTTCGGGCGCGTCATGGTCCGCCGGAAGGTCGGCACGGTCAGTCCCATCGAGCCGAGGTTCCTCGACGAGCACGCGGTGCTCCGGGCCATCGAGGAATCGGGCGCCAAAGTCAGTGTCTCCCGGGTGCTCGCGCTGGGGACGAGTGACTTGGGAGAACAGTTCACCATCCAGTCGTACGCCGGGCGCCCCAGTGACCGCGGGGGCCCGCAGCATCCCGTGCACGGACTGCTGCCCGGCGAAGTGAGCGACCTGGTCGGTCAGCTGTGCCAACTGGCGCGGCCCGAGATCAAAGTGCGGCCGCAGGACATGGGCGGGCTCGGTTTCTACCCGTGGCTGTGTCGTCAACTGGAAGTGCTGGTCGGTGGGTTGGCTCAGCCTGCGAAGGATCTTGCCGCCCGGCTCGGGCTCCCCGATGCGGCCGAGCTCAAGGCGCGATTGCTGCGACACGACGTGCATCAGCGCAGACACGGACTGCTCCACGGCGACCTGAACCCCTGGAACCTGGTCCGGCGCGAGGAGCGGACCGGTCTCACGCTGATCGACTGGGAGATGGCCATGGTCGGGGATCCGCTGTACGACCTCGTGCGGCACATCCACCTGACGCCGACCACCAGAGAGGTCAGGGACCGGATGTACTCCCGGTGGTCGCAGCGGATGCCGGCGGACTTCACCCGCGGGTGGGAGCGCGACGTACCCGTGTACCAGGGCCTCGAAGTGGTTCGTTCCGCGTATGTGGACCTGGAGCGCCTGGTCACCGGTTCCAGCCTCGACGCCCCGAACGTGAAACGGGCTGTCGGCTCGTACACGACAACGCTTCGCAAGGCCCTGGTCTGGCTGGAAATGCCCGCCGGAACGGAGCAGGCGGCCAATCCGTACCTTGCCCTCGCCCTGCCGCACGCGGACCATGACATGCATGAGGCAGGCGGCGCCGGGGAGGGCTGCGCATGTCGGGTGACAGGGGCGGGGTCGTCAGATCGCTGCGCAGGTTCCAACAGCGGGTCGAGCCGACGGCAGTACGGATTCTCCTCCTCGTCATCTTCGTCACCGGGCTGACCGCCCAATTCGTCGCACCGCTCGGAGACGCGCTGGATGGGAAGACGTTCCTGGGTGGCGCCCTGCTCAGCCTCGTCGCCTTCATCCTGTACGAGGCGGTCAAGGAACTGACCGCCGTCAGCCGGCTGCCTGCCCGGGTCGAGGCGAACTCCCGCAATCTGGGGGCCTTCGTGGCAGACGCGTTCGAGTCCAGGCTCGTGGAGATCAGTTTCTCCGGCTATACGGGAGAAACGCTCTTCAACGAGCTGTACCACCGGCTCGAACGGCTGGCGGAAGCGCCGGGGCCGACCCGCCGGGTGACAGTGCGGATGATCGTTCCGGACTTCTCCCTGCCCATGCACGTCCCCTCCAGGGTCGGTGCGGATGGGGTGGCGGAGGACGCGCCGGAATTCCGCCGCAGAATCGAGCGCAAATGCCAGGAGTACGACCAGATCCTCTCCGACCTCGCCACGGGTGTGACCCGGCTCGGCCATGTCGAGGTGCGCTGCGAGTACCGGGTCCTCTCAGGACCTCCGTTGCAGAAACTCTGCATCTTCAACCGCAAGCGGGTCCTGCACGGCCTGTACGACCTGTCCTCGCGCATGTCTCTGCAAGAGGAGTACTACGACCCCAAGGGCTACGACACCGATCTCACCGTCCTGGCCGCCGAACGCCGCCCCGAGGACGAGCCCGCCGTCGGAATGTGGGTCAAGCACTTCGACGACCTCTGGGAACTGGTGGCGCAGGCCCCGGCGTGGCGGCGCCCCGCGGCTGCCTGAGCACGGAGACGTACGTACCCTCCTCCCCATGACCGACCCCGCCCCCGGCCTCCGCGAACTGAAAAAGCGGCGGACCCGGCAGACCCTCTCCGAGACCGCCGTTCGGCTGTTCATGGAGAAGGGGTACGACAACGTGTCCGTGGCCGAGGTCGCGGCCGCCGCTGAGGTGTCGAAGCCGACGCTGTTCCGGTATTTCGCGGCCAAGGAGGATCTTGTTCTCCATCAGTTCGCGGATCACGAGGACGAGGCGGCGCGGGTCGTCGCGGGCCGGGAGGACGGGGAGGCGCCGCTCGGGGCGTTGCGGCGGCATTTTCTGGAGGGGCTGCGGCGGCGGGATCCGGTGACCGGGCTGTGCGACCACCCGGCGGTGCTCGCGTATCAGCGGATGTTGTACGGGACGCCGCAACTGGTGGCGCGGTTGTACGGGTATCAGGAGCGGTCCGAGCGGGCACTCGCGGAGGCGCTGGGCGGGCCCGCGGTGCGGGCGCGGATCGCCGCCGGGCAGATCGTGGCCACGCAGCGCATCCTCGCCGAGGAGAACGTGCGGCGGATCGTGGCCGGCGAGTCCGCCGATGAGTTGGAGGCGGTGGCCCTGAGCACCGCTGAGGAAGGGTTTCGGCTGTTGGGGGAGGGGGTCGGGCGGGATTACGGGTGAGTGTCTCCGCCGACCCGGTGTCGCGTGGAACACTTTTGCAAGCAGGTGCTTGCAAAAGTTAGCAAGGATGCGGCACCATCGACGTATGGCATCGCTCAACGTCGGAAGTCTCGGCGAATATCTGCGCGAGCAGCGTCGCAACGCGCAGTTGTCGCTCCGTCAGCTTGCCGACGCCGCCGGAGTGTCCAACCCGTACCTGAGTCAGATCGAGCGCGGGCTGCGCAAGCCGAGCGCGGAAGTTCTGCAGCAGGTCGCCAAGGCGCTGCGGATCTCCGCGGAGACGTTGTACGTGCACGCCGGCATTCTCGACGCCGAGCGCGAGCGGACCGAGGTGGAGACGCGCGCCGTCATCCTCGCCGACCCGCTGCTCAACGAGCGTCAGAAGCAGGTGTTGTTGCAGATCTACGACGCCTTCAGGCACGAGAACGGCGACAGCGACGGCGAGCCGGACAGTGGTGAGCCCGACAGCGGCGAGCCCGACGGCGGCGATGCCGAGCCCTCAAGCAGCAGTTGATGTGATCCGGGAGGACCACGCCATGGCCATCAAGGACGACCTGCGCAAGACCCTCACCGACCCGACCCCGCTCTACTTCGCCGCCGGCACCGCCGAGCTGGCGTACCAGCAGGCCAAGAAGGTGCCGGGGATCGTCGAGCAGCTGCGGAGCGAGGCGCCCGCCCGCTTCGAGTCCGTGCGGCAGACCGACCCCAAGGATGTGCAGGACAAGGCGACCACCCGCGCCAAGGAGGCGCAGGCCACTCTCACGGCGAAGGTGAACGAGATCGTCGGCACCCTCGACGCCGACCTGAAGAAGTTCGGCGAGAGCGCCCAGGAGTTCGCGCTGCGCGGCGTCGGCTACGCCGCCGAGGCCGCCGTCAAGGCGCGCGAGACGTACGAGAAGGTCGCCGAGCACGGCGAGGAGGCCGTGAAGGCGTGGCGCGGCGAGGCCGCCGAGGAGATCAACGAGCTGGCCGTGGCCGTGGAGCCCGAGTCGGCCGACGAGCCGAAGCCCGAGTCCAAGGAGACGCCGGCCGCCGACGCGGACAAGTCCGGCGCCGCCAAGAAGACCGCGGCCAAGAAGACCACCGCGAAGAAGACGGCCCCCGCGGCCAAGAAGACGGGCTCCGGCTCCACGCCGCCCGCCAAGTAGGCCCTACGCCGACGGGCCGGGCACTTGTGGAGTGTCCGGCCCGTTGTCCGGGTACCGTGGCCGTGGTCGGAAGGTCCCTTGAGCAGACTTGAGCAGATTCGGGTGGTGGCGTTGTGCTGATGCAGGGGTTCGCCAATGTGATGTGGCTGCTGAGCATGGCGTTGATCATCTTCAGCGGCTTCGCGCTCGTCGACGCCGCCATCCGGCGTGAGGACGCCTACCGCGCGGCCGACAAGAAGACAAAGCCGTTCTGGCTGATCATCCTCGGGATCGCGTTCGTCGTGAACCTGCTGTTCCCGATCCTGTCGTTCCTGCCGATCATCGGGCTCATCGCGACCATCGTGTACATGGTGGACGTGCGGCCCGCCGTCAAGCAGATCAGCGGTGGCGGCGGGGGCCGCAAGGGCCGCGGCTCCAGCAGTGACGGGCCGTACGGTCCGTACAACGGCGGCCGCTGACCGACCCGTTCGGGCCCGGCCGCGAGGCCAATGGGCCGGCGGCCGGGGGTTGGGCTCACCGGTCGAGCAGCAGTACCGCCACGTCGTCCGTCAGATCGCCCCCGTTGAGATCGCGCACCTCGTTCATCGCGGCCTCGAGCAGCCCCTCGCCGGTGAGGCCCTGCTCCCGCTGGCGGCGGATCATCTCCACCATCCCCTCCTGGCCGAGCCGCTGCCTGCCCTGGCCGATCCGGCCCTCGATCAGGCCGTCCGTGTAGAGCATCAGGCTCCACGAGGACCCCAACTCGACCTGCATGCGCGGCCACCGGGCCTTCGGCAGCAGTCCGAGGGCCGGGCCGTTGTTCTCGTAGGGGAGCAGGACCGCGGGGCGGCCGGGGCTCGCGATCAGCGGTGACGGGTGGCCCGCCAGGCACAGGCCCGCGCGCCGGCCGTCCGGCGAGATGTCGACCGTGCACAGCGTCGCGAAGATCTCGTCGTCCGGGCGCTCGTGCTCCAGGACCTGCTGGAGCGTGGAGAGCAGCTCGTCCCCGCACAGCCCCGCGAACGTCAACGCCCGCCAGGCGATCCGCAGTTCGACGCCGAGCGCCGCCTCGTCGGGGCCGTGCCCGCAGACGTCGCCGATCATCGCGTGGACCGTGCCGTCGGGCGTGCGCACCACGTCGTAGAAGTCGCCGCCGAGCAGCGCGCGCGAGCGGCCCGGACGGTAGCGGGAGGCGAAGCGCAGCGTCGAACCGTCGAGCAGCGGGGTCGGCAGCAGGCCGCGCTCAAGGCGGGCGTTCTCCTGCGCGCGGATCCGGGACTCGGTGAGCCCCTGCTGCGCGATGTCGGCGCGCTTGCGCTCGACCGCGTAACGGATGGCCCGGCCGAGCAGCCGGGAGTCCAGCTCGTCGCGGAACAGGTAGTCCTGCGCGCCCACGCGGACCGCCTCCGCGCCGCGCTCGGCGTCGCCCGAGGTGGTCAGGGCGAGCACGGCCCGGCGCGGGGCCAGGCGCAGCAGGTGCCGCAGCGTCCCCAGCTCGTCGTGGTGCTCAGGCTCCGACCTGTCGGGCTTCGCGCCGGGCAGCGCGAGGTCCAGCAGGATGCAGCTGACGTCGTCGGTGAGCAGCCGCTCGGCCTCGGTGAGGTTGCGCGCGGTGCGCACGCGGATCGGCTTGCCCGCGGCGTCGGGCACCTCGGGGATGCTGAGGGAGCCCGCCGGGTCGTCCTCTATGACCAGGATCGTCAGACCGGTCGCGTCACGCTCGGCGGGTGCCGGCTCGTGAGCGGTGTCGTCGGTCGGCGTCTCCTGGCGGCGCTCGGCGCTCTGTATGTCGTTGGCGTCGGGGCGGTCGGTGGTCTGCCGCTCGTCCTGCGGGTCGTACGTGTCGGTCGTGGTGTGCGCGTCCGGAGCCTGACCACTTTCCACGGCCGGGATGACTCTCCGCCGCGGTACGGGTGCGGGCATCGCTTCGGTTTCCTTCCCTCCCCCCGAGGGCACGGTGGGACGAAGGTCCTCGCACCACCGACGGGGACCTTAGCGGTAGCCGATGCCCGAACGGAATGGTGAGCGGCAAGGGGCCCACGTCATATGCCGTCCCCCGCACCGGAATTGAGTGGGTTCCGTCCCTGGTCGGGCGGGTCGAAGATGACGAACGTCACGCCGGGGCGCCGGAACCGCGGAGCTCCGCGTGCCCTGGGTCACGTGGGGCACGTCACCCATCTCGGGCCATATCCGGCACCCGGCCGACCGGGCCTCGGGCGTCGGGTCTCAGGCGTCGGGCCTGACCACCCCGAGCATCGCCATGGAACCCGCGCCCGCGACCGTCACGTTCCGCCCCGGACGGGGCGCGTGGATGATCGCCCCCTTGCCTATGTACATCCCGACATGGCTGGCGTCGTCGTGGTAAATGATCAGGTCGCCGGGGCGCATGTCCTTGATGTCGATGTGCTTGAGCTGCTTCCACTGCTCCTGCGACGTACGCGGTATCGGCCGCTTCGCCGAGGCCCACGCCTGCGAGGTCAGGCCCGAGCAGTCGAACGACTTCGGGCCCTCGGCGCCCCACACGTACGGCTTGCCCAGCTGCTCGGACGCGTAGCGCACGGCCTTCTTGCCGGCCGCCGACGCCTTGCCGTCGATCTCCTTCAGGACGCCCGAGGAGAGCCATTCCGTCTGCGCCTTCTGCTCGGCCGCCTCCTCCAGCTGCCGCAGCTGCTCGCGCTCCTTCTTGGCGAGCTTGTCCTCGATCTTCTGCGCCGCCTTGATCTGCTTCTCGATCCGCTCCTTCGCGGCGGCCTTCTTCTTGCGCCCCTCGTCCAGCGCCTTCCACTTGTCGGCGGCGGCGTCCGCGTACGCCTCCAACTCGTCCTGGGTCCTGGTGAGGCGGGACATCAGGTTCCGCGTGGCCTGCTGGCCCTGGTAGGCGCGGCCCGCGTTGTCGAGGAAGCGGCTCGGGTCGCCGGCGAGCATGAACTGGGTCTCCTGGGAGATTCCGCCGTTGCGGTACTGCTCGCGGGCCGCCGCGCCCGCCCGGCCCTTGAGGGCGTCGAGCTCCTGCTGGCCCGCGGCGATCTTCCGGGCCAGCTTCACGATCTGGTCGGACTGGTCGGCCGCCTTCTCCTCCGCCGCGTTGTACTCGTCGGTGGCGACCGCCGCCCGGTGGTACAGCTTGTCGATCTTCTTGCGGACCGACTCAAGGTCCTTGACCCCGGGGGAACTCGACGGTGACGGGGAGGGGGACGGCTCCGCGTACGCCAGTCCCGTCGGCGTCAGTACGGTCACCGCGCACACGAGCGCCAGGGCCGCCACCGTCGTCGTGCTCCGCTTGCTCATCTGCTCCGCCCCCACAGCAAAGACAAACCTGATGGACCGTCAGTAAGTCGAGCGCTCCGGGGATGGTGCCATGCGCGCCCCGAATCCGACAGACCCCGACGCGGTGTGGCAACTGCCCCGCACCGTTCGACGAACGAGGCCCCGAGATCGTTCCCTCGAATTCCGCCGCGCCTCAACCGCCCGCCGAAACCCGCCGCGGCGCCAACGCCTCCCACGTCACGGTCACTTCACCCTGCCGCCAGCGCCCCGGCCTGTCCACCACCGGCCAGTCCGCCGAGAGCTCCCGCACCGCCCGGATCCAGCGCTGCCGCGCGCCGTACGAGGCGTAGGGCGCGGCCGAGGCCCACGCCCGGTCGAAGTCGCGCAGGAAGGCGTGCACCGGCTCGCCGGGGACATTGCGGTGGATCAGCGCCTTGGGGAGGCGCTCGGCCAGGTCGGACGGGGTGACCAGGGAGCCGAGCCGGGTCGCGAGGGTCACGGTGCGCGGGCCTTCGGGGCCGAGCGCCACCCACACGTGCCGGCGCCCGATCTCGTCGCAGGTGCCCTCCACGAGGAGGCCGTCCGGTGCGAGCCGCGCGCACAGCCGCTCCCACACCGCGGCGACCTGCTCCTCGTCGTACTGACGCAGCACGTTCGCGGCGCGGATCAGGAGCGGGGGAGCGGCGAGCGGCACCTCGAAGCCGCCGTGCCGGAAGGTGAGCCCGTCGCGCTCGTACGGTTTCGCGGCGGCGACCCGGGCCGGTTCGATCTCGATGCCGACCACGCGCGCGTGCGGAGCCGCTCCGCGCAGCCGGGTCAGCAGTTCCACCGCGGTCCAGGGCGCCGCGCCATAGCCGAGGTCGACCGCCACCGGGTCGTCGGCGCGGCGCAGTGCGGCGCCGTGCACGGCGGCGATCCAGCGGTCCATGCGGCGCAGCCGGTTCGGGTTGGTGGTGCCTCGCGTCACGGTTCCCACGGGGCGAGAAGGGGGACGCGGGCTCATGGTGAAGAGGGTATGCGCCGGCATCCGCCAGGTGGATCACGACTTTGGTTGAGACCCGTACGGTAATGATTCGGCAAAGTGGAAATGGAGCAGCCGAATCCGGCGTTGCCACCTTGGAAGAGGGCCTGGGCCCTCCGGTCGTCGTGCCCGCAGTAAGCCCACCAAGGAGGGCCCGCCACGTGAGCCAGTACGTGACCAGGTTCCGCCGCTCCGGGGCTGCTCCGGCCCTGCTGCGGTTCCCCGGTGCGCATCGCCGCCCCCGCCGCGTCGCGATGCTCAGCGTGCACACCTCGCCCCTCCACCAGCCCGGCACGGGTGACGCGGGCGGCATGAACGTCTACATAGTCGAGCTCGCCAAGCGCCTCGCGGCGATCAACATAGAGGTCGAGATCTTCACGCGGGCCACCTCCGGCGGACTGCCGCCCGAGGTCGAGCTGACACCGGGCGTCCTCGTACGGCATGTGGACGCGGGCCCCTACGAAGGACTCGCCAAGGAGGACCTGCCCGCCCAGCTCTGTGCCTTCACGCACGGCGTCATGCAGGCGTGGGCGGGCCACCGCCCCGGCTATTACGACCTCGTCCACTCGCACTACTGGCTGTCCGGGCAGGTCGGCTGGCTGGCCGCCGAGCGCTGGGGCGCGCCCCTGGTGCACGCCATGCACACCATGGCCAAGGTCAAGAACGCGGCGCTCGCCGAGGGGGACACCCCCGAACCGGCCGCCCGCGTCATCGGCGAGACCCAGATCGTGCGCGCCGCGGACCGCCTCATCGCGAACACGGCGGAGGAGGCCGACGAGCTGGTCCGCCACTACGAGGCCGACCCCGGCAGCGTCGCCGTCGTGCACCCCGGCGTGAACCTGGAGCGCTTCCGCCCCGCCGACGGCAGGGCGGCGGCCCGCGCGCGCCTCGGCCTGCCCCAGGACGCCCTGGTCCCCCTCTTCGCGGGCCGCATCCAGCCCCTCAAGGCCCCGGACATCCTCCTCAAGGCCGTCGCCGTCCTCCTCGACGAGCGCCCGGAGCTGCGTTCCCGCATCGTCGTCCCGGTGGTCGGCGGTCCCAGCGGCAGCGGCCTCGCCAAGCCGGCGGCCCTCCAGAAGCTCGCCGCGCGGCTCGGCATCGCGGACGTGGTCCGCTTCCAGCCGCCGGTCGGCCAGGAGGCGCTCGCGGACTGGTTCCGCGCGGCCTCCGTCCTGGTCATGCCGTCCTACAACGAGTCCTTCGGCCTCGTCGCCATAGAGGCCCAGGCCGCCGGTACGCCGGTGATCGCCGCGTCCGTGGGCGGCCTCCCCGTAGCCGTACGGAACGAACAGACCGGCTTCCTGGTCGACGGCCACGAACCCGCCCGCTACGCGCGCGTGCTCCGCGACTTCGCCGACCACCCCCACCTGGTCGACACCATGGGCGACGCGGCCGCCCGCCACGCCCTCTCCTTCGGCTGGGACACGGCGGCCTCCGCCACGGCGGACGTCTACACGGCGGCGATGCAGGCCCGACGCCGTGTCGTACCCTCGCACCATGGCTGACCAGCGACAGGCACACGACGTCATCGAGTCCACGCTGAAGGACGCCGAGCTGGAGTGGGAGAGCCCTCAGGCGGGCTCGTACGTCGTGAAGCTCCCCGGCACCCGCAAGCTCTCCACGACGCTCTCGCTGCGCGTGGGCCGGCACAGCCTCTCGCTCAACGCCTTCGTGATCCGGCACCCGGACGAGAACGAGGCCGGGGTGCACCGCTGGCTCCTGGAGCGCAATCTCCGCCTGTACGGCGTGAGTTACGCGGTCGACCAGCTCGGCGACATCTACCTCACCGGGAAGCTCCCGCTCGCCGCCGTCACCCCCGACGAACTGGACCGCCTCCTCGGCTCGGTCCTCGAAGCGGCGGACGGCTCTTTCAACACGCTCCTCGAACTCGGCTTCGCGAGCGCGATCCGCAAGGAGTACGAGTGGCGGGTGTCGCGCGGCGAGTCGACGCGCAACCTGGACGCGTTCACGCATCTGACCCAGCGCCCCACGAAATAGCTTTCTTCGACCGCTGGTTGACCGCTGGTTGGGCCCTAGTCGAGCCCTAGCCGAGCCCTAGTTGAGCGCGACCATCCGGACCACCGTCACGGTCAGCACCGATCCGGAGACGTAGTAGAGGACTATCGCCCCGCCGACCGTCGCCTCGCGGCGGTCGCGTTCGCCGCACACCGTCGTCGAACCGTGGCCGTACGGGTCGTGGGACAGGGTGCGGGCCATTTCGGCGCGGAAGGCGTCCGGGTTGGCCATCTTGGCGAGGGTGTCGTCGGCGGGCGGTGCGAAGGCGACGCGGCAGGCGCCGCGCCTGCGTCTGCGGCTCAAGCCGGGCCCCGCCTCTCCGCCTCGTCGCGGGCGAGCCGGGCCAGGATCGCGTCGGCCTCCGGGTCGGGGACCGCCTCCAGCATCCAGTGCCGCATGACGGCGTGGATCTCGCCGACCCCCGCCGCGTTGATCGCCTTGTCGAACTCGACGCGGCGCTTCGGGTCGAGCGCGGCGCGGATCGACGGGATGCTGTTGGGGACGTCGACCTCGACGCCGCCCACCAGCGTTCTGGGCGGTTCGTCAGTTCTGGAGGAGGTCCTTGGGGGTTCGGCCATGTACGGTCACGTACCCGCCGAACTGCCCGGTCAAGCGGGGCTGTTCTCGGCCTTGACGGGCGCCGCGGCGACGGGCCCGGAAGCCGCCGCGTCGGGCAGCCCCCGCATCAACGCCCAGTATCCGAACGCGGTCACCGTGCCGAGCGCCGCGCACCCCGCCCACAGCCATCCGGCGCCCGCCGTGTCGATCACCCAGCCGCCCGCGAGCGGGGCGACGAGGGCCGCCGCGGACCACGACATGGTGTAGACGCCCTGGTAGCGGCCGCGTCCTTCGGCGGGGGAGAGCCGGGCCACGAGCCCCGACTGCGTAGGCGCGTTGATCATCTCGCCGAGTGTCCACACCACGACCGTGAGCGCGTACGCGGCGAGCGATCCGGCGAGGGCGGTCAGCGCGAAGCCGTAGCCGATGAGCAGTGACGAGACCGTCAACAGGCGGCCCGGGTCCCGGCGTTCGATGTACCGGGTCAGCGGGATCTGCAACGCGACGATCACGACACCGTTCACGGCGGCGACGAGCCCGACGTCCGAACTGCTCAGCCCGTTCTCGCCCATGACGATCGGCAGCCCCACCGAACTCTGGGTGAACACGACGGCGACCAGGAAGGACAGCCCCACCATCAGCATGAAGCGCCCGTCGCGCAGCACGGTCCCCATGGTGACCACCGGGCTGGACGGGGCGCCGGTCACCACTGTCTTCGTCGGCCGCGACTCCTTCACCTTCACGAAGACGACGCACGCGCAGGCCAGCGTCATCCCGGCCTCGACGAGAAAGCCCAGCGTGTAGCTCTGCGCGACCAGGAAGCCGGCGTACACGGACGAGACGGCGAACCCCAGGTTGATCGCCCAGTAGTTGAGCGAGAACGCCCGCACGCGGTCCTCGGGGCGCACGATGTCGGCCATCATCGCCTGGATCGCGGGCCGCGAGGCGTTCGACGCGAGGCCGAGGGCGAAGCCGGTGACCGCGATCCACGCCGGGTCGCGCACGAAGGCGAGCGCGGCGACCGTCGCCGAGGTGGCGAGCTGCGCGCCGAGCAGGGTGGGCCGCCGACCGAGCCGGTCGGCGAGGACCCCGCCGAGCACGGAGGCGATGACGCCGCCGAGCCCGATCAGCGAGGCGACGAGACCGGCGTACGCGGCGGAGAACCCGCGCGAGGCGGTCAGGTACAGGGCAAGGAACGTCAGAACGAAATTCCCGAGCCGGTTGACCAGGGTGCTGGTCCACAGCCACCAGAATTCACGCGGCAGCCCGGAGACGGACTCCGTGGCGGCACGTCTGAGCGAGGCGACTGACATGGGTGCATCCCCCGGGGCCGATGTAAGCAGTGCAGAAGGTTTACGTAACTTACGCGCCGGGTATCGGTGTGGGCCACTCAATTGACGGGGACCGTCAATCGGCGGCCGCCGGACCGGTCGATTAGGCTCGGCCCCATGGCCGACGCACCGTACAAGCTGATCCTCCTCCGCCACGGCGAGAGCGAGTGGAACGCGAAGAACCTGTTCACCGGATGGGTGGACGTCAACCTGAACGAGAAGGGCGAGAAGGAGGCGGTCCGCGGCGGTGAGCTGCTCAAGGACGCCGGCCTGCTCCCCGACGTGGTCCACACGTCGCTCCAGAAGCGCGCGATCCGCACCGCGCAGCTGTCCCTGGAGGCGGCCGACCGCCACTGGATCCCGGTCCACCGCAGCTGGCGCCTGAACGAGCGCCACTACGGCGCCCTCCAGGGCAAGGACAAGGCGCAGACGCTCGCCGAGTTCGGCGAGGAGCAGTTCATGCTGTGGCGCCGCTCGTACGACACCCCGCCGCCGGCCCTGGACCGTGACGCGGAGTACTCGCAGTTCTCCGACCCGCGCTACGCGACGCTCCCGCCGGAGCTGCGTCCGCAGACGGAGTGCCTGAAGGACGTCGTCGTCCGCATGCTCCCGTACTGGTTCGACGGCATCGTCCCGGACCTCCTCACGGGCAAGACGGTCCTGGTCGCGGCCCACGGCAACAGCCTCCGCGCCCTGGTCAAGCACCTCGACGGCATCTCCGACGCCGACATCGCGGGCCTGAACATCCCGACCGGCATCCCGCTCTCGTACGAGCTCGACGCCGACTTCAAGCCGGTGAAGCCGGGCGGCACGTACCTGGACCCCGACGCGGCGAAGGCGGCCATCGAGGCGGTCAAGAACCAGGGCAAGAAGAAGTAGCTTCCGCGATCATGCCTCCCACCTGCGCGAATGGCGCGGGTGGGAGGCATTTTCATGCGCTGGAACCTCCCTGGGGCCGGCGGCGACCGCGGGGCGGGCCCCTAAGCTCGTGGTCCCGATGCCGTGGAGGACTCATGAGACGCATACCCGTTCTCGTCGCGGTGGTGGTCCTGGCCGCCGCTCCGCTCTCGGCGTGTGCACAGGAGAAGCCCGAGCTGCGACCCACCAGGTCGGAAGGGGAGGGCGCTTGGTACGAGAGCACCAAGGCCGAGCGCCACGAGTACTGCGAGGCCTACCGCGCACACGACCCGCAGCACCCCATCAGTATCCCGACGTACGCGTCGGAGGAGTCGAGGGACGAGTTCGCCGACGACTTCTACAACGTGCTGAAGAGGAAGTGCTGAGGCCGCAGTTGGAGCCGTAGTGTCGGCGTATGGCCCGTGATCTCTACAACGTGCGTGTGCTCCCAGGTGACGACGCTCCCGCCCCGCTCAGCGAGGAAGAGGAGCGGCGCTACCGGACCATCCTGTTCAGCGAGTTGGGCAACCAGATCGCCGATCGCGGGACCGCGACGTACCCCGCGTACACCCCCGAGGAGCGCCGGCGTCTCGTCGAGGTGGGGCAGCGGCTGAGCGCGCACTGGGGGATGCCGGTGCGAGTGACGGCCGACGACGAGTGCAGGATGCGGTTGAGTGTCGGAGCTCCTCAGGGCGCTGTCTCGCGGAGCCACTGAGCCAGTACGGAGAAGTCCGCTTCGGTGAGGCCCTGGGACGGGTCGACCCGGTGCAGCAGGGCCGGAGCCGGGTGCTGTGCCTCGACCCACTGCCGGTCCATCGGGCCGATCTCGTCGTCGACCCAGATGAACGGCCGGCTGCCCGCCCACGCGACGATCGGGCGGGTCTTCCAGTGCAGGCCGTGCGGGCCGTCCGCAGGGGTGTGGGCGGGCCATTCCAGCACGGGCAGGGGTGGCGGCAGGCCGATGAGCGGCGCGACGACCTCGTTCGCCTCGTGTCCCCAGGTGGTCGCCCACACCAGCTCACAGCCGAGCGCCAACAGGCGGGTCCCGACGGTCGGGTCGAGCCGGGCGAGCAGCGGGTTGCCGTCCTGTACGGGGCCGGGGGCGGCGTCGGCCGTCGCGCCGAACGGGAGCAGTGGGCCGTCCACGTCGAGGAAGAGGAGCGGCCGCTCGTCGGTGTTCACCCCGCATGCCCCGCGATCTCCCCCGCGCACTCCGCCGCCCCCGTCCCCGTCGTGTTCACCGTCAGGTCGTAGGTGACGCCCTCGTGCACCAGGGTTGCCTGGGAGGAGGCCATTCCGGGGGTGCGGTCGGGCCGGGCCGCCTCCCGGGCAGCCGCGACCCGCGCGTCGCAGTGGACGCCCACCCAGAGGACGTCGAGGCCGGTCAGGGCCTTGCTCCAGCGGTTCTGGGAGTGGGGGCCGCCCAGGAAGACCTCGTCGATGATCACGGGTGCGCCGGCCGCTGCCATCGCCGCGACGCCCCGCATCCACGCGTCCTCGATGCGGCGGAAGGCGGGCCCCACGGTGATCGAGCCGTCGGCAGCGAACTCGATGCCCGCGCCGGACGGCGGCAGTGCCTGGATGAGAGTGTCCACGCTGAGGGTCAGCCACGGCGAGGGCAGGAGCAGTGTCTGGAGTTCGCGGGCGATGGTCGACTTGCCTGAGCTGGAGCCGCCGTTGAGGACGATCACTTGGGGCATGGCGGCAGCCTACGCAGCAACTGCCGCGCTCGCGTGCGCCGTTGATGCGCCCGCCCGAATGGGCATGCAATGGGGGAAGGACTCCACCGCGGAGCCCCGTCGAGGAGGGAACACCATGGCCGCCGACTCCCCGAAGCCGAACCCGTCCCCCGAAGTACCGGTCGAAGTGGGCCGGTCCGTACCGAAGTTGGTGCTGCTCGGAGCCTGCGGATGCGGCTCGGGCTGCGGCTGCGGCTGCCAGTCGGGCGCTCCGTGCAAGTGCGGGGGCAGCTGCTGACCCCAGCCGCCGAGATCGACGAACGGGGCCCCGCACACATCCGTGCGGGGCCCCGGTCGCGTAGAAGCGACGGAAGGTGTCAGGCGGTCTCGGCCGGCGCCGCCGTCGACGCCTGCACCTCGTCCGCGTGCTCACCCGTCACCAGGTAGACGACCCGCTTGGCCACCGACACCGCGTGGTCCGCGAAGCGCTCGTAGTAGCGGCCGAGCAGCGTCACGTCGACCGCCGTCTCGATGCCGTGCTTCCACTTCTCGTCCATCAGGTGCTGGAAGAGCGTGCGGTGCAGCAGGTCCATCTCGTCGTCGTCCTGCTCCAGCTGCATCGCCAGGTCGACGTCCTTGGTGATGATGACCTCGGCCGCCTTCGCCATGAGGCGCTGGGCGAGCTGGCCCATCTCCAGGATCGTGGCGTGCAGGTCGTGGGGGACCGCCCGCTCCGGGAAGCGGAGGCGGGCCAGCTTCGCCACGTGCTGGGCGAGGTCGCCGCTGCGCTCCAGGTCCGCGCTCATGCGGAGCGAGGTGACGACGATACGGAGGTCCGTCGCCACCGGCTGCTGGCGGGCCAGCAGGGCTATGGCCCGCGCCTCCAGGTCGTGCTGCAGATCGTCCACCTTCTGGTCGGCGGCGATCACGGACTCGGCGAGCTTCAGGTCGGCGTCGAGCATGGCCGTGGTGGCGCGCCCGATCGCCGACCCGACAAGGCGGGCCATCTCGACCAGGCCCTCGCCGATCGAGTCAAGTTCCTCGTGGTACGCGTCACGCATGCGGCGTTCCCTCTCTGTACCTGGCTACGTATGGGACCCGGTTGGCCCCACGCTCCCACGTTCCGTCCTGTACGCGTCCGAATCCGGCACCACAAGTGAATCGACCCCGTACCCAAGGTGAACTCTGGGCGACGAGTGTTCGAGCGACCACTCGGATGGCTGTGGAGGAGCGGCCGGTGCCGCATAACCTGAAGACATGGACGTGAACGCGGCGGTCGCCGCAGCGGCAGCGATCGCCGGAGTGTGCACCGGTGTCATCGCCATGCTGGCGTTTCGCTGGAGCGAACGCGACCAGAAACGCCCCACCCGCACCTCCCTGCACACGGACCCGGTCCTTCCGCCCGGCGTCGACACCGTGCTCTCCGTGCTCCGCTCCTCCGCCGTCGTCCTCGACGAGGCGGACAGCGTGGTCAAGGCCAGCTCGGCGGCGTACGCCCTCGGTCTCGTACGCGGCGGGAAGCTCGCGGTCGAACCGATGCTGCAGATGGCCCGCGACACCCGGCGCGACGGGGAGATACGCCAGGTCGAGCTGGATCTGCCGCGCCGCGGCACGGGGCGCGGCGACGCGCTCGCCGTGTCCGCCCGCGTCGCCCCGCTCGGCTCCCGGCTCGTGCTGCTGCTCGTCGAGGACCTCACCGAGGCCCGGCGCATCGAGGCCGTACGCCGCGACTTCGTCGCCAACGTGAGCCACGAGCTGAAGACGCCGGTCGGCGCCCTGTCGCTGCTGTCGGAAGCCGTGATGGACGCCTCCGACGACCCCGAGGCCGTCGAGCGGTTCGCGGGACGCATGCAGAACGAGGCGACCCGGCTCACCAGCCTCGTACAGGAGCTCATCGACCTCTCACGGGTGCAGAACGATGATCCGCTGGAGGACTCCGAGCCGGTGCGCGTCGACGAACTCGTCGCCGAGGCCATCGACCGCTGCCGCCAGCCCGCCGCGAGCAAGCAGATCACGATGGCCGCCGGGGGCACCGCCGACCTGCGCGTATGGGGAAACCGGGGCCAGCTCGCCGCAGCCCTCGGCAACCTCGTCGAGAACGCCGTCAACTACTCGCCGGCCCGTACGCGCGTGGGCATAGCCGCCCGCCGCGTCTCGGCGGGCGGCGGCGACCGCATCGAGATAGCCGTCACCGACCAGGGCATCGGCATCTCGGAGAAGGACAAGGAGCGCGTCTTCGAGCGCTTCTACCGCGTCGACCCGGCCCGCTCACGCGCGACCGGCGGCACGGGCCTCGGCCTCGCCATCGTCAAGCACGTGGCGGCCTCGCACGGCGGGGAGGTGACCGTGTGGAGCTCCGAGGGACAGGGCTCCACCTTCACGCTGCGGCTGCCCGAGGCGGCCGCGACCCGCGCCTCACGTTCCCCCAAGACATCCCGCACCAGTGGCCCCGGAGACGTACGCGACGAAGACGACGCACACGGGCCCGACAACACAACCGCATACGCATCCCTTCCTGCCACTCCTGCCGCCCCGGAGGTCCTTCCGTGACCCGAGTGCTTGTCGTAGAGGACGAGGAGTCCTTCTCCGACGCCCTGTCCTACATGCTCCGCAAGGAGGGTTTCGAGGTCGCCATCGCGGCCACGGGACCCGACGGCCTCGACGAGTTCGAGCGCAACGGCGCCGACCTCGTCCTGCTCGACCTGATGCTGCCGGGCCTGCCCGGCACCGAGGTCTGCCGCCAGCTGCGCGGCCGCTCCAACGTTCCGGTGATCATGGTGACCGCCAAGGACAGCGAGATCGACAAGGTCGTCGGGCTCGAAATAGGAGCCGATGACTACGTCACCAAGCCGTTCTCCTCGCGCGAGCTTGTCGCCCGTATCAGGGCCGTCCTGCGCCGCCACGGCGAGCCGGAGGAGGTCGCGCCGCAGGCCCTGGAGGCCGGGCCCGTCCGCATGGACGTCGACCGTCACGTGGTGACGGTGGGCGGCGGCAAGGTCGACCTGCCGCTCAAGGAGTTCGACCTCCTGGAGATGCTGCTGCGCAACGCGGGCCGCGTGCTGACCCGTATGCAGCTGATCGACCGGGTCTGGGGCGCCGACTACGTGGGCGACACCAAGACGCTCGACGTCCACGTGAAGCGCCTCCGCGCCAAGATCGAGCCGGACCCCGGGGCGCCGAGGTTCCTCGTCACGGTGCGCGGTCTCGGCTACAAGTTCGAGCCGTAGGCCGTACCCGGCACGCGACATACGGCGGAGGGGCGGAACCCGATGTGGGTTCCGCCCCTCCGCCGTATGTACGGCTACGTGCTCAGTGGCCCGCGGGGCTCTCCGACTCGGAGGCCGTCGCGGAGGTGGAGGCCCCCGCCGAGGCCGAGGCCTTGTCGTCCGGCGTCGCGGACGTCGAGGTCGACGCCGACGTGGACGGGCTCGCGGAGGCGCCCGGCGCGGCCGGGACCTCGCTCGGGCCCCACTTCTTGAAGTAGCTCTCGGCCGGCACCACGAACGCCTTCAGCTTCACGTCTCCGGCCTTGCTGAAGGAGAACGTGATCGGCTGCGCGTTGCCGTCGAGCACGGCGGTGCGGCTGTTGGGCAGCTCGGCGGAGGCGTTGCCCTTGCCGCCGAGGACGACGGAGCCGCCGGCGGGGACGGTGATCTTCGAGCCGCCCTTGGCGTCCGACAGCTTCGCGGTCTTGCCGACGCCGTCGACGGTGATCGCGTCGAGCGTCTGGGCGGTGCTCCCGTTGTTGAAGAGCGTGCCGGTGACGACGGCCGGGCCCTTGGACTTGAGGTCCGGCTGGGTGACGACGGTGGCGTTCTGGATCCGGATGTCACCGACCGAGGTCGCGGCGTTGTCCGGCTTGACCTCAAGTGTCTGCGCGTTGTTGCCGGCGCCGCACGCGGCGAGCGAGGCGATCGAGAAGGCGATGGCGGCGGCGGCGAGGGAGCCGCGTCGAAGGCTGCTGCTCACGGCGGCGGCAACTCCTTGAACGTGGGCGGGCAAGGCGGCGGGGTGTAAAGCCGCCCTAAGGGTCTGTCAGCGGCCTTAGGTTACCGAGCCGTTCCCGAGCCGCCGCACCCGACCCGCCCCTCGGGACCGGACGCTGTTCCCGGCTGCTCCGCCCGCACCCCGATCACCCCGCGTTCCCCACGGTCACCATTGGGTCGCCGAGGCCTCTTGTTCATCATTCACATAAGGCCTGTCCAGGTGCCGGGACGGATATCCGGTAAGGAATGCGCGGGGGTCCGGAAAAACGATCACGTGGGGCGACGATTCGCGAAGATCAATTCTGGATTCATCTCGAACGTACCTCCGGGTCCCTGAACGGAGTAGCGAAAGTTCATCGCTTCGAAGCACGCAAACCGGGACTTTCGGCCCCTGGAGGGCCCGCTACGGCGGCGGTAGCGTACCCGTTTCGGCTTCCTCGAAGAACGGCTCCGACCTGCGAATACCGCCCTCCGTCACCCCTCCGCAGCACGTTCCCGATGGAGTTGTCAAGCCCCGAGATATGCCCTGACCTGCGAAAACGCCATTCAGAACCCGCAGTTTCCGTGTTAGACTGGATAGCCACGGAAGGGGTACCTGTCACATGACGTTCAAGGTTGGCGACACCGTGGTCTATCCCCATCACGGGGCCGCGCTGATCGAGGCTATCGAAACTCGCCAGATCAAAGGCGTGGACAAGACCTACTTGGTGCTGAAGGTCGCCCAGGGCGACTTGACGGTACGTGTGCCAGCGGACAATGCGGAGTTCGTCGGCGTGCGTGATGTGGTCGGTCAGGACGGGCTCGACCGGGTCTTCGAGGTGCTGCGCGCGTCGTACGCCGAGGAGCCCACGAACTGGTCGCGCCGTTACAAGGCAAACCTGGAGAAGCTCGCCTCCGGTGATGTCATCAAGGTCGCGGAAGTGGTTCGTGACCTGTGGCGTCGGGAGCGTGAGCGCGGACTGTCCGCGGGTGAGAAGCGCATGCTCGCCAAGGCTCGCCAGATCCTGGTGAGCGAGCTCGCACTCGCGGAGAACACGAACGAGGACAAGGCCGAGGCCCTGCTCGACGAGGTTCTCGCGTCCTGATACGCGCTGCTGCGACGACATGTACGTAACGGTCATGCGCGTAACGGCCAAGCACGTACCGACTGCTGTCGCGTAAAGAACAATGCCGTGGTGCCCGATGACCCTGATGGTGTCGCCGGGCGCTGCGGCATGTTCGTACCCATACACGCTTCGCGTGATTCCCTCTGGTGTGCCGGGCCCGGACAGCTGGCTCGACCAGTGTCACGGAAGGGTCCGGTCAAGGCGTCGCGCCCGGCACGCTGTGGCCATACCCACCTCTCCCGAGCGCACAAACCTGAACGGAACCGATGTCTGACGAAACGCGTCCATTGGACAACGCAGCAGGCAGCGCAGTGCGCACCGCGGCCGTGATTCCGGCCGCCGGCCGGGGCGTGCGCCTCGGTCCGGGCGCCCCCAAGGCGCTGCGCGCGCTGAGCGGTACCCCGATGCTGATCCATGCCGTCCGAGCGATGGCGGCGTCCCGCGCCGTGTCCCTCGTCGTGGTGGTCGCGCCGCCCGACGGCGCCGCCGAAGTGAAGATGCTGCTTGCCGATCACGCCCTGCCCGAGCGCACCGACTTCGTCGTCGTGCCCGGTGGGGAGAGTCGGCAGGAGTCGGTGCGGCTCGGGCTCGAGGCCCTGCCGGCCGGCATCGACATCGTGCTCGTGCACGACGCGGCCCGCCCCCTCGTGCCGGTCGACACGGTCGACGCGGTCATCGAGGCCGTACGGGACGGGGCTCCGGCCGTCGTCCCCGCGCTGCCGCTCGCGGACACGGTCAAGGAGGTCGTGCCGACCACCGACGGTTCGCCGGAGCCGGTTGTCGCGACGCCCTCGCGGGCCAAGCTGCGGGCCGTGCAGACGCCGCAGGGGTTCGACCGGGAGACGCTCGTGCGTGCGCACGAGACCGTGACCGAGGATGTGACGGACGACGCCGGGATGGTCGAGCACCTCGGCCACCAGGTGGTGCTGGTGCCCGGGCACGAGGAGGCGTTCAAGGTGACGCGGCCGCTCGATCTGGTGCTGGCCGAGGCCGTGCTCGCGCGGAGGAGGGCCAACGATGGGTTCTGAGGGGCTTGTGAACCCGGGGTTCGTGCTTCCGCAGGTCGGCATCGGGACCGACATCCACGCCTTCGAAGAGGGCCGCGAGCTGTGGTGCGCCGGGCTGAAGTGGGAGGACTCCGGTCCCGGGCTCGCGGGGCACTCCGATGCGGATGTCGTGGCGCATGCGGCCTGCAACGCGTTGTTCTCGGCTGCCGGGCTGGGTGATCTCGGGCAGCACTTCGGTACCGGGCGGCCCGAGTGGTCCGGAGCGAGTGGGATTACGTTGCTGGCCGAGGCCGCGCGGATCGTGCGCGAGGCCGGGTTCGTGATCGGGAACGTGGCCGTGCAGGTCGTCGGGCCGCGGCCCAAGATCGGGAAGCGGCGGGACGAGGCGCAGAAGGTGCTCTCGGAGGCCGCGGGGGCGCCGGTGACGGTGTCGGGTGCGACCACGGATGGGCTCGGGTTTCCCGGGCGTGACGAGGGGTTGATGGCGGTGGCGACGGCGTTGGTGGCGCGGGTGTAATCCGCCGGTCACCGCCGGGGCGCTGCCCCGGGCCCCGCGCCTCAAGCGCCGGCGGGGCTGAAAAGGCCGGGGCGCTGCCCCGGGCCCCGCGCCTCAAGCGCCGGCGGGGCTGAAAAGATCGGGGCGCTGCCCCGGGCCCCGCGCCTCAAGCGCCGGCGGGGCTGAAAAGGCCGGGGCGCTGCCCCGGACCCCGCGGGCTCTCGTCCGAGAGCGGGGCTTGATTGGCCCGGGCCCCGCTGCTCGATCGCCGCAGGGCTTGAGTGGCTTGAGTGGCCCGGACCTCACTCGAGTGGGCACAGTGCCCCGCAGCTTATTGCGAATCGGTTGCAGTTAGCATGGGTGGGCAGTGTGGTCCGTTCGTGGTGAAGGCAGGCGATGGGTGAATACGTGATCCGCGTGGCCGGGGACGGCGACGTGGACGAGGCCCGTGCCGTCATGCTGGACACCGTGTACCGCGATCTGCGCTCCGGGTACGTGCCCCGCTGGCACGCCGACATCATCGACCCGGCCGCCCACTATCTGCGCCCCGAGCGCTGCACCCTGCTCGTCGCCGAGCACCGGGAGAGCGGTCAGATCGTCGCGACCGGCGCCGTCCGTGACCGCGGGCCCGCCGCCCCGCCGAACCCGCAGTGGGTCGCCGACCGCTTCCCCTCCGGGTCCACCGCCCAGCTGTGCCGGATCTACGTACGGCCCGAGCACCGGAGGCACGGGCTCGCGAGGGCTCTCGTGCGGGAGCTGACCGACTTCGTGGCCGGGGTCGGCGGGTACGAGGCGCTGTACCTGCACACCGATCCCGCCGTGCCGGGCGCCGAGCCCTTCTGGCGGTCCCTCGCCCAAGAGGTGTGCGACGAGCGGGAGTTGCCGGGGGGTGGCCAGGGCATCGTGCACTTCGAGCTGCCGCTGCCCGCGCCGGTTCCCGCGTACGCGCCCGTCGGCTGATGCGGCGCCGCGGCTTTCTGCTGGCGGCGGCCGGGATCGGGCTGACGTCCGCCTGCGGCTCGTTCACCGGTACCGCGCGGCGTGGCCGGATAGCGGTCGACCTCGCCTTCGCGCCCACCCAGGGCCTCTCCCCGTACAGCGACGACGGGCTGCTGCTCAGCCGGCTCGCCGTCGTCGACGGGCTCACCCGGATGGACACGGAGGGCGTCGTCCATCCCGCGCTCGCCGAGAAGTGGACCCGTACGTCCGCCACCACCTGGGAGTTCACGCTGCGCGACGCCCGGTTCCAGGACGGCGGGCGGGTCACCGCCGATGCCGTCGAGGGGGCACTGACGCGGGCCGGGCGGGCGAAGACGCAGCCGCGAGTACTCAGCGACATGCGGCTCACCGCCCGCGCCGTGGGGCAGCGGACCGTACGGATCACCACGGGGACCGCCGACCCGCTGCTGCCCGCGCGGCTCGCGAACCCGTCGCTCGCGATCTTCTCCCCGGCCGCGTACAAGAAGGCCGGGAAGGACGGCGGTGTTGATCCCGTCGGGACGGCCACCGGGCCGTTCGCGCTGACGAAGGTGAACGGGGCCGTGTCCGCGACGCTCGACCGGTTCGACGGGCACTGGCGCGGGAAGGCGGCCGCGCGCGGGCTCGACGTGACGTTCGTCGCCGACAACAACGCCCGTGCCAACGCGCTGCGTTCGGGCCAGATCGAGATCGCCGAGTTCGTGCCCGCCGCCCAGGCGCTCGTCCTCGGCGACCGGGCGCGCGAGGTCGCCACCGTGCGCACCACGACCCTGTACCTGAACACGCGGACCGGGCCGCTCGCGGACGCCGGGCTGCGGGCCGCCGTGCGGGAGTCCATCGATACGAGCGCCCTCGCGCGCAGCGTGTACGAGGGGTACGCCACGCGGGGCACGGGCCTGCTGGGCCCCGGTTTCGCCTGGGCCGACGGCAAGCAGCTCCCCGTCACGGGCCGCGCGAAGGCGGCGAAGCCGCGCGGGCAGGCGCTGACCCTCGCCACGTACACCAACCGGGCCGAGCTGCCCGAGGTCGCCGCCGCGCTCCAGCAGCAGCTGCGGCGCGCCGGCTTCGCGGTGCGGCTCGTCGTGAAGGACTACGCGCGCCTGGAGTCGGGCGCGCTGGACGGGGAGTACGACGCGTTCCTGATGTCCCGGTCCACCGCGCTCGACACCGGCGACCCGGTCTCGTACTTCGCCTCCGACTTCACCAGCGACGGGAGCTTCAACATCTCGCAGTTGACGGACGGCGGGGTGGACGGCCTCGTGCGCGAGGCCGCCGGGCTCGAAGGGGCGGCGCGGCACCGGGCCATGCTGCGCGCCGAGGCCGCGATCCTCGGCACCGACGCGGCCGTGCCGATCGTCCACGAACAGCATCTGCAGGGCGTCGGGGCCGGGGTGCGCGGGGTCGTCCTCGACCCCTATGAGCGACAGTTCGTCGGCTTGGAGACGCGCGCCTGATGTTCCGTTTCCGCAAGGGCCTGTCCGTGACGGTGGGCCGCGTGGGCGCCGCCGCCGGGCTGCTCGTGCTCACCGCGCTGCTGCCCTGGCTGACCCGCACCGACCCCGCGCTCACCGTGCTGCACGCGCGCTACGGCGACGCGCCCACGACACCGAAGCAGCTCGCCGAGGTGCGGGACCAACTCGGCCTGGACGAAGGGCCGTTCGCGTTCCTCGGGCGGTGGGTGCGGGGGCTGGCGCACGGGGATCTCGGCACGTCGTGGGTGACCGGCGCCGACGTCGCCTCCGACGTGGGCTCCGCGTTCTGGGTGTCCGTGTCCCTCATGGCGTACGCGATGGTGGTCGCGGTCGTGCTGGCCGTGGCGCTCTGCGTACCGACGCTCCGGCGCGCGCGGCCCGAACCGGCGCACGGGGTGGGCGCGGGGATTCTCGCCGCGCTCCCCGAGTTCCTCCTCGCCTCCGTCCTCGCCACGCTGTTCGCCGTGCACCTGCGCTGGTTCCCGGCGCAGGGCTGGGCCTCGCCCGCCTCCGCCGTGCTGCCCGCGCTCGCCCTCGGCATCCCGGCGGGGGCCGTGCTCGGGCGGCTCGGCCAGGACGCGCTGCCGGCCGCGTTCGCCGAACCGTGGGTGCGTACGGCGCGGGCGAACGGCATGCCGCGCGCGCGGATCGCCCGGCACGCGGTGCGGCGCGCGCTGCCCGCGGTGCTGCCGCAGGCGGGGCTCACGGTGGTCGGGCTCACCGGGGCCGCGGCGGCGGTGGAGGCGGTGTTCGCGATTCCCGGGCTCGGCGGTACGGCCGTCGCGGCCGCGCTCGACCTCGACCTGCCGCTGCTCCAGGGGTGCCTGCTGGTGCTGCTCGCGCTGGGTGTGGTGTCGGCCGTGCTCGTCGCGCTCGTACGCCGTCGGCTGCTCGGCCCCGCGCTCGAAGCGGGCGCGCTGCCGGGGCTCGCGCGGGTGGCCGGGGGCGGGTGCGGGCGGCTGTACGCCGCGGGGGCGCTGGCCGCGGGGCTGCTCGCCGTCATCGTGTGGGGGCTGACCCGCGATCCGCTCCAGGTCGACCTGGCCGCCAGGCTGGCGGGTCCCTCCGGCGCCCACCCCTTCGGTACCGACGCGCTCGGCCGCGACGTCCTCGCCCGGCTCGGCCACGGGGCACTGCGCACGCTCGCCGTGGCGGCGGCCGTCTGCGCCGTGTGCTTCGTGGTGGGCGTCGGCCTGGGGCTGATGCGGTGGACCGCGGGGCTCACCGAGGTCGCCAACGCGCTGCCCGCGATCCTGGCGGGTCTCCTGGTCACCGGACTCTTCGGGGCGGGCGTCGCGGGGGCGGCGGTCGCCGTCGCCGCGGTCGGCTGGGCGCCGCTCGCCGCGCACACGGCGGCCGTCGCCGAGGCGGAGCGGGGGGCCGGGTACGTCGAGGCGGCGGTCGCCTCCGGCGCGGGGCGGTGGCAGGTGTTGCGGCGGCATGTGCTGAGCGCGGTGCTGCCGACGGTGGGGCGTCATGCGGTGCTGCGACTCGCTCCTACGACCTTGGCGCTGGCGTCCCTGGGCTTTCTCGGCCTCGGTACGCAGCCGCCGACGCCGGAGTGGGGGCGGTTGCTGATGGAGAACCTGCCGTATGCGGAGCGGGCGCCGTGGTCCGTGCTTGCACCTGCGGTGGGGCTGGCGGGTGTGGGGGCGATGGTGGTGTTGGCGTCCGGTTCCGCGCGCGGGCGGCGACGGTGATCGGTCGCGGGGCTCCGCCCCGGGCCCCGCTGCTCAATCGCCGCAGGGGCTTGAAAATGCCCACCCGCCGCAGGGGCTTGAAAATGCCCACCCGCCGCAGTGGCTTGATTTTGCCGACCCGGCGCCGGGGCTCGGAGTCGCCGGGGCGGGACTCGCAGTCGCCGGACCGCGGCGGATCCAGCGGGCGGCAGGTGTTGCGGGGGCTTCCGTCGTATCTGCGGATGCTCGCCGGGACTCAGCTTGCCTTCAACATCGGCTTCTATGCGGTGCTGCCGTACCTCGCCACCCACCTCGCCGACACCATCGGGCTCGCGGGGTGGGCCGTGGGGCTCGTGCTCGGGCTGCGGACGTTCAGTCAGCAGGGGCTCTTCGTGGTCGGGGGCGCGCTCACCGACCGGTTCGGGCCGCGGCCGGTCGTGCTGGCCGGGTGTCTGCTGCGGATCGCCGGGTTCGTGTGGCTCGCCTTCGCGGGCAGCACGGTCACCGTCGTCGCCGCGGTCGTGCTCGTCGGGTTCGCCGCCGCGCTGTTCTCGCCCGCCGTCGAGTCGGAGGCGGCCCGCGAGGCCGTCCGCCACGAGCGCGCCACCGGTGTGCCGCGCGCCCAGGTGCTCGGCGTCTTCTCGGCGGCAGGGCAGGCCGGCGCGTTCCTCGGGCCGCTGCTCGGCACCGCGCTGCTGTACGCAGGGTTCCGGGCGGCGTGCCTGGCGGGCGCGCTCGTCTTCGTGGGGGTGTTCGCCGGGCACGCGCGCCTGATGCCGCGCCGGGAGCCCGTGCGGACCCGGCGCACGCGCGGCGCCCGGACCGTCTTCGCGAACCCCCGCTTCCTCGCGCTCTGCCTCGCGTACAGCGGCTACCTCATCGCCTACAACCAGCTCTATCTCGCGCTTCCCGTCGAGCTCACCCGCGCCACCGGTTCGCAGGACGCGGTGGGCCTCCTCTTCGCGCTGTCCTCGCTGCTCGTCGTCGGCGCCCAGCTGCCCGTCACCCGCTGGTCCGCGGCCCGGATCGCGCCGCGGACCGCGCTGACCGGGGGCCTGCTGCTGGTGGCGGCGGGGTTCGCGACGGTCGCGGCCACGGCCCCGTACCTCCCCGGCCGCACCCCGTACGCGCTGCTGCCCGCATGTGCGCTGGTCGTGCTGCTCACGCTCGGTCAGATGCTGCTCGTTCCGGCGGCGCGCGGCCTCGTCCCCGATCTGGTGGACGAGCGGCACCTGGGCCTCGCGACGGGGGCGCTGTCCTCCGTGTCGGGGCTCGCCGTGCTGGCCGGGAGCGCAGGGACGGGCGCGCTGCTCACCCTGCCCGCGCCCGCCCTGTGGTCGGCGCTCGCCGTGGTGCCGCTGGCGGCGGCGGGGCTCGCCCGCTTCGTGACACCTGTGCGAAAAGAGCGCCGAAATACCGGCCCGCCCGGGTGCGTTCACGGAGGATCGGGTACGCGCCAACCGTCCCCCGAGAAGGAGTGAGGCCATGTCAGCCCAGCTGTCCGACGAGCTCAAGGCACTGCTCGACAGCAAGGTGTTCATCGCTGTCGCCACGATCCAGCCCGACGGGAGCCCCCAGGTCTCCCCGGTATGGGCGAAGCGTGACGGCGACGACGTGCTGTTCTCCACGACCGTCGACCGCCGCAAGACGAAGAACCTGCGGGCGGACCCGCGTGTGACGGTGATGGTGCAGCCGGCCGACAACCCGTACGCCTACGCCGAGATCCGCGGCACCGTGGAGATCACCACGGAGGGCGGCCAGGAACTCATCGACGAGCTGTCCCTGAAGTACACGGGCAAGAAGTACGCCGAGTTCAACCCGTCGTCGTCCCAGGACGCGGAGCGGGTGGTCGTCCGGGTGAAGCCCCGCAAGGTCGTCGGCCGGGTCTGATCGCTGCTCGACAGCAAGGCCCGCGGGCGGAGCCCGCTGAAGGATGCAGCATCGCTGTCGCCACGATTCAGCCCGACGGGAGCCCCCAGGTCTCCCGGTGTGGGCGAAGCGTGACGGTGACGACGTGCTGTTCTCCACGACCGTCGGCCGCCGTAAGACGAAGAACCTGCGGGCGGAGCCGCGTGTGACGGTGATGGTGCAGCCGGCCGACAACCCGTACGCCTACGCCGAGATCCGCGGCACCGTGGAGATCACCACGGAAGGCGGCCAGGAACTCATCGACGAACTGTCGCCGAAGTACACGGGCAAGAAGTACGCCGCCCGCGGGCGGAGCCCGCTGACGAGAGCAGCAACCCGGCGTCCGACCAGGACGCCGAACGAGTGGTCGTCCGTGTGCGGGCGCGGAAGGTTGTCGGGCGGGTCTGACCCATTCAAGCCCCTGCGGCGATTGAGCAGCGGGGTCCGGGGCAGTGCCCCGTGACCGCACCCCCGTGGGGGCCCGCAGGGGCGCGGGCCCCGGCCGACGACCCGGTAGACGGCCGGAGGCCATTGCATGCCTCCGGGCCTACTACCCTGGAGGGGTGACTATTCGCCTGTACGACACCAGCGCCCGGCAGATCCGTGACTTCACCCCGCTCATTCCGGGCTGTGTCTCGATCTACCTGTGTGGCGCCACGGTGCAGGCGGCCCCGCACATCGGGCACGTCCGGTCCAACCTCAACTTCGACATCATGCGCCGCTGGCTCACGTACCGCGGCTACGACGTCACGTTCGTGCGCAATGTGACGGACATCGACGACAAGATCATCAAGAAGGCCGGGGAGCAGGACCGGCCCTGGTGGTCGATCGGGTACGAGAACGAGCGGGCGTTCAACGACGCGTACACCGCGCTCGGTTGCCTGCCCCCGACCTACGAGCCGCGTGCCACCGGGCACGTGACCGAGATGGTCGAGATGATGCGCGGGCTCATCGAGCGCGGGCACGCGTACGAGGCCGACGGGAACGTGTACTTCGACGTGCGGTCGTTCCCCGGCTACCTGGAGCTGTCCAACCAGGAGCTGGACAATCTGCTCCAGCCGTCCGGCGAGGGCGAGACCGGCAAGCGGGACCCCCGCGACTTCGCGATGTGGAAGTCCGCCAAGCCCGGCGAGCCCAGCTGGGAGACGCCGTGGGGCCGGGGCCGTCCCGGCTGGCACCTGGAGTGCTCGGCCATGGCCCACAAGTACCTGGGCTCGGCCTTCGACATCCACGGTGGCGGGATCGACCTGATCTTCCCGCACCACGAGAACGAGATCGCGCAGGCCAAGGCCTTCGGCGACGACTTCGCGACGTACTGGGTGCACAACTCGTGGGTCACGATGTCCGGCGAGAAGATGTCGAAGTCGCTGGGGAACTCGGTCCTCGTGTCCGAGATGGTCAAGCAGTGGCGGCCCATCGTGCTCCGCTACTACCTCGGCACCCCGCACTACCGCTCCACCATCGAGTACAGCGAGGACGCGCTGCGCGAGGCCGAGTCGGCGTTCGCCCGGATCGAGGGCTTCGTGCAGCGGGTGACCGAGCTGGCCGGCGGCACGGTCGCGCCGTCGGACGAGGTGCCGCCCGCCTTCGCCGAGGCCATGGACGACGACCTCGGCGTCCCGCAGGCGCTCGCCATCGTGCACACCGCGGTACGGCAGGGGAACTCCGCCCTCGCCGCCGACGACAAGGAAGCCGCCGTCGCCCGCCTCGCCGAGGTGCGCGCCATGCTCGGCGTCCTCGGCCTCGACCCGGTCGATGAGCAGTGGGCCGGGGCGGACAGCGGTTCCGGCGAAGATCTGCACGGCGTCGTCGACCACCTCGTACGGCTCCTGCTGGAGCAGCGCGAGGCGGCCCGCGCCCGCAAGGACTGGGCCACCGCCGACGCCATCCGCGACCGGCTCAAGCAGTCCGGCCTGACCATCGAGGACAGCCCCTCGGGGCCGCGCTGGACGCTCGGCTGACGGCGGCCGAGCAGCCAAATGTGCCGCCCGGCGCTTCGGGCGGCACACTTCATAGACGTACGCACACATCCGTAGACGTAGACGTAAGAGACAGGTAGGTCATGGCCGCCAACAGCAACCGCCGCATGTCCGGCAAGAAGGGCGCGCAGGTAGGCAGCGGTGGCAATCGGCGCCGCGGCCTCGAGGGCAAGGGCCCCACGCCGCCCGCAGAGATGCGCAAGGGACACGCCAAGCAGCGTGCTGCCAACGCCAAGGCCAAGCGTGCCCAGGGCCGCCCGGCCAGCCGCACCGGCGGTCCGCGCGGCAAGTCCACCTCCGAGATGGTCGTCGGCCGTAACCCGGTCGTCGAGGCGCTGCGCGGCGGCGTGCCCGCCACGACGCTGTACGTGCAGCAGTTCATCGACAACGACGAGCGGGTGCGCGAGGCCCTTCAGGTCGCCGGTGAGCGCGGCGGGATCCACCTCATGGAGGCCCCGCGCCCCGAGCTCGACCGCATGACCAACGGGCTCAACCACCAGGGCCTCGTCCTCCAGGTCCCGCCGTACGAGTACGCGTTCCCCGAGGACCTCGCCGCCGCCGCGTACGACGAGGGCCAGGACCCGCTGATCGTCGCGCTCGACGGCGTCACCGACCCGCGCAACCTCGGCGCCGTCGTCCGCTCCGTCTCCGCCTTCGGCGGCCACGGCGTCGTCGTGCCCGAGCGGCGCGCGGCCGGGATGACGGCGGGCGCGTGGAAGACGTCCGCCGGTACCGCGGCGCGTACGCCGGTCGCCCGCGCCACGAACCTGACCCGCACCCTGGAGCAGTACAAGAAGGCGGGCATCGCCGTGGTCGGCCTCGCCGCCGACGGTGAGCACACCGTCGGTGACCTGGAGGCCCTCGGCGGCCCCGTCGTCATCGTCGTCGGCAGCGAGGGCAAGGGCCTGTCCCGCCTCGTCGGCGAGACCTGCGACTACCTCGTCCGCATCCCGATGCCGGGCGGCGCCGAGTCGCTGAACGCCGGCGTCGCCGCGGGCGTCGTCCTGTACGAGGCGGCCCGCCGCCGCGCCTGATCCGCACCCCGCCGTCCGGGCCCCGATTTCCTTGACGGGGCCCGGACATTTCGGTGGGTCGGAGGCAGTGTCCTAAACACACATCACTCGGTTAGATGAGTGTGGACACCAGAACGCCCCGCACACCCTCGGGTGACCGCACGTCGGGATTCGACGAAGGTCCCGCGCTGAGCATGGTGAAGGTTCCGTGCGATCCGGCGCAGGTCATCGTCAACCACGCGAGTTTCCGCGTGCGGCTCCCCACGGCGCAGCAGTCGCAACTCCCGCGCATCTCACGGCACTTGAGCGCCACGGGCGTGGCCGGAGCCGACGCGGCGACCACCCGCATCCCCGTCATCACCGCCGCAGGCACGCCCGGCGCCCGGCGCCGCCGCCCCGTCGTCAGAGCCGGCGGAGGCCTCGACACCAGCGGACTCCTGCAGGGCGCACGCCGCTCCGGCGAACCGGACGAAGGCATCGCCACGCAGGTCATCCCGCGGGTCGACGAGCGCGACTTCGCCGACGACCTGGGCCTCTACCGCGACTCGCCCACCGACGAGGCCACCCAGGAGACGCCCACCGTCGGCCCCTGGCAGGGCGGCGCGGACACGCCCACGCGGATCCTGCCGCGCATGCGCCAGTCCGGCAGCGCCTTCGAGGAGACCGGCGAGCTCGAGCAAGTCCCGTACGAGGACGATGAGTTCGAGGCGCGGATCGGTTCGCCGGACGGCGGCAGGGACGGCGGCTCCGAAGGCGAGAGCACGGCCGCCCGCCGCTACGGACCCGTCCGGCACGCCTACTATCCCGGCCGCCGGATGAACCTCGGCGTCGTGCTGCTCCCGCTGCGCGTCTTCCTCGGCTTCATCTCCATCTACGCCGGCATGGGCAAGCTCTGCGACCCCGTCTACTTCGACGGCGGAGAGCGCGGCTCGATGGTCAAGTGGCTGAACTCGCTGCACCCCTGGGCCCTCGCCGAACCGCTCCGCGACTGGGCGCTCCAGCACCCCGTCGGCGCGGGCCTCGTGATCGCCTTCCTCCAGGTCATCGTCGGCGTGCTCACGGTCCTCGGCCTGTGGCAGCGGCTCGCCGCCGGTGTCGGCGCGCTGCTCTCCGCGGCGCTGCTCGTCACCGTCAGCTGGAAGACCCTCCCCGCCTACGACGCGCCCGACATCATCTACCTCGCCGCCTGGTCCCCGCTGATCATCGCCGGCGCCCCCGTCTACTCCATCGACGGACGACTCGCGGGCGGCGCCTGGCGGCGGCTCGGACCGCGCGCCGCACTGTGGGACCTGCGCGGCTACGTCCTGCGCCGCGGCACCGTCGTCGCGACCCTCGTCATCGGCGGCACGCTGCTCATCGGCTCGGTGCTCGGCGGCGCCGTCCGCGACGCCGACCGGGTCACCGCCCCGGGCCCCGGCGACGCGCCCCGCAACGAGGTGCCCGGCTCCCCGCTCCCCTCCGAGCCCGGCACCAGCGCCTCGCAGCGCCAGCACACCCGGAGCCCTTCGGCCTCGACGTCCTCCAACGCGCCGACGCAGGGCACCACGGCGAGCCCGTCCGGATCCCCCAGCTCCGCCGGCACGACCGCGGGCACGGACACGGGCGCCACGAGCGGCACCACGACGACGCCGACCCAGGGCACCACCGCGGGCCAGGCCCCGCCGCAGCAGTCGGCGCCGCAGCAGCAGCCGCCGTCGAGCACCGGCGGCGCGCCGACCTCGGGCGGCACGTCATCGGACGGCGGCACGTCGTCCGGCGGCCAGGACGGCAAGAAGTCGGGCCTGGTGGGCGGACTGCTCGGCGAGTAACGCGCTCTTCCTCCCCGTACGTCGATGGGGCCCCGCACGATTCATGTGCGGGGCCCCATCGACGTACGGGCAGGGAAAGAGATGGAAGGCTCAACGCCCCTGTGCGGCCAGCTCCTTCGCGGCCTCCGTGAGGTCCTTCGCCGTGTCGATCGCCCGCCAGTACGCGCCCTGCGGGAGCTGGAAGCCGGCCAGCCGCTTGGCGCGGGCCAGGCGCGGGAACGTGGCGCGCTCGTGGTCCCCGAGGTCCGGCAGCAGGGACGCGAACTCGGCGGAGAAGACGTACACGCCCGCGTTGATCAGATACGGGGACGGCGGCGCCTCGATGAAGTCGGTGATGTGGCCGAACGCGTCCGTCTCCACGGCGCCCCACGGGATCCGCGGGCGGGCCAGCGCGAGGGTCGCGGTCGCCTCCCGCTCATGGTGGAAGTCGGCCATCTCCTGCAACGAGAACCGCGTCCAGATGTCGCCGTTCGTGGCGTACCAGGGGCGGTCGGCGTGCGGCAGATGCGCGGCGGCGAACTTCAGGCCGCCGCCGCGGCCGAGCGGCTCCTTCTCGACGACCGTGGTGACCCGCAGCGGCAACTCAGCCTGGTCGAGCCACTCCTGGAGCACCTCGGCGAGATGGCCGCAGGAGACGACGGCGTCGGTGACGCCCTCCTCGGCGAGCCAGGTCAGCTGATGGCCGATGATCGGCGTGCCCGTGCCGGGGATCTCCACCATCGGCTTGGGCCGGTCGTCGGTGTACGGGCGCAGCCGCGAGCCCTGGCCGCCCGCCAGGACCACGGCCTGGGTGGGGCGGTGGGGGTACAGAAGCGGGCCGTGCGCGGACGGTTCAGCGGTCGTCATGACCGGAACTGTACGTGCGCACGACCCGCGGGGGCGCCGGCGACTCGACGGTCGAGCGCGGCTCGGGAGCGGTTCACGGCCCTCGGGGCCGGTCCGCCGCTCAGGCCCGGAAGCCGGCCACACCCGAGGCGAACGAGGTGTCACAGACGGGGCGGGCGAACGACTGCGCGCGCGCAGGGCCATAGGTCTCCACGGCGGCACGGCCGAGGGCCTTGGCGATCGCCATGCAGTGCCGGGCGAGCGACGGGCGGCGGTCGATCTCCTGCTGGAGGTGAGTGAGTGCAACGCCGGGGTTGTCCTCCTGGAGTTCGAGGAGGAGGCGGTCGCGCAGCACGTCCTGGGGAGCGCGCGACTTGGCGCGCTTGGAGACGTCCTGTGAGGAGGCCGTGAGAACCGATTCCGAGGAATTCCCGGACCAGTTGACTCGGGTTACCGCGAGCGTCCCGGAGAGCACCAGCATCACCGGCAGGACGAAGGCGAGCGTACGGGCGGCGCGGCGGGCGGGGCCCCGGCCCCGGGCTCGGCGCGACTTCTGGGTGTAGTTGGCAGAGTGCGTCACGCGAGTGAGCGTAGCGCTCGGTGATGATTTGGCGACATTTGGTCACTCTGATGAGGGACGAGCAAAGAGGTTTTGTTGCATACGTGTTGACGTTGCTGGGCCAAATGCCCGAGTTGCCGGGGTATTTGTCGACAATCGCGAGCGAACGCGCGAGGGCCCCGCACCGAAGTGCGGGGCCCTCGCGGCCGGTTGTGCGGCCGTGCGTCGGTCGTCCGTCAGGCGGCCGTGCGTCAGTCGGAGAGGCGCTCGCCCGTGGAGGACGAGAACACGTGGGTCTCACCGGCGCGCGGCACGACGTGCAGCTGGGCGCCCTTCTCCGGCACCTGGCGGCCGTTCACACGGACGACGAGGTCCTTGTGCTCGCCGCCGACCTCGGCAGCGCCGTAGACGTAGCCGTCGGCGCCGAGCTCCTCGACCACGTTCACGGAGACGGCCAGGCCGGCCGGGGCGTCCGAGACGTCCTTGGCGAGGGACTTGGCGGCCTCGCCATTCGTCTCGACGATGTCGAAGTGCTCGGGGCGGACACCGACGTGGACCGTGCGGTCGCCCTTGTCGGAGGCGGCCTTCAGGGCCTCGCGGTCGATCGGGACGACCGAGTTGCCGAACTTCACGCCGCCGTCGGTGATCGGGACCTCGACCAGGTTCATGGCCGGGGAGCCGATGAAGCCGGCGACGAAGAGGTTGGCCGGTCGGTCGTACATGTTGCGCGGGGTGTCGACCTGCTGGAGCAGACCGTCCTTGAGGACCGCCACACGGTCGCCCATCGTCATGGCCTCGACCTGGTCGTGGGTGACGTAGACGGTGGTGATGCCGAGGCGGCGCTGCAGCGACGCGATCTGCGTACGCGTGGACACACGGAGCTTGGCGTCGAGGTTCGACAGCGGCTCGTCCATGAGGAACACCTGCGGCTCACGCACGATGGCGCGGCCCATGGCTACACGCTGACGCTGACCACCGGAGAGGGCCTTCGGCTTGCGGTCCAGGTACTCGGTGAGGTCGAGGATCTTCGCGGCCTCTTCGACCTTCGTGCGGATCTCCGCCTTGTTCACACCGGCGATCTTGAGCGCGAAGCCCATGTTGTCGGCGACGGACATGTGCGGGTACAGCGCGTAGTTCTGGAACACCATGGCGATGTCCCGGTCCTTCGGCGGCAGGTGCGTGACCTCGCGGTCACCGATGCGGATCGCACCGCCGTTGACGTCCTCGAGACCCGCGAGCATGCGCAGGGAGGTCGACTTTCCGCAGCCGGACGGGCCGACGAGGACGAGGAACTCGCCGTCCTCGATCTCGATGTCCAGGCCGTCGACCGCGGGCTTGGTGGAACCCGGGTAGACGCGGGTCGCCTTGTCGAACGTGACAGAAGCCATGGCTGTGAAGCCCCCTTCACCGGCAGGAACGTGCCGGACGATCCGTTGTAAAGAAGGTGAGCCGCCATGGCGGTGCCACGGCGGTGTAGCACTGGTGTAGTCCACGCGGGTGAACTGCTCGGACCTTAAGCGGCGGCCGGTGGGTTTGTCAGTACCCGGGAGCACATGACCTTCGAGGAAATTTTCGACGGGTGCACGGCCGGTGTTGGTTACACTGCTCGGGCTGCCTCCTTAGCTCAGATGGCCAGAGCAACGCACTTGTAATGCGTAGGTCGTCGGTTCGAATCCGACAGGGGGCTCCATCGAACCCCAGGCCCGGACTTTTCCGGCCTGGGGTTTTCTTTCGTTTCTGGTCGATGCTGGTTAGATTCGCTCGTTCACAGAACATCCATCGCGCGATCTCACCTTCATCACGCCGGGGGGCTGGCTCAATGCAAGGCACGATTGACGGTTTAAGTTATGGCCTGGTCACGCCGGTCGCGGCGTACCTGACGGCTTGCCTCGGCAGCGCGCTCGGGCTGCGTTGCACGGTGCGTTCGCTCGCGCTCGACCGGTCGCGCAAGCCCGGTTGGCTCGCCCTGGGGGCGGTGTCCATCGGGTGCGGTATCTGGTCCATGCACTTCATCGCCATGCTCGGTTTCCAGGTGAGCGGGGCCGCGATCTCGTACGACACCACGCTGACCTTCCTCAGCCTGCTGGTGGCCGTGCTCGTGGTCGGCGTGGGGATCTTCACCGTCGGCTATTTCGGGACGGGTCCGGGGCCGTTGCTCACCGCCGGTGTGTTCACCGGGCTCGGGGTCGCCGGCATGCACTACCTGGGCATGGCCGCCATGCGCATGAACGGTTCGCTCGTCTACGACTCCGCCGTGGTGGCGCTCTCCGT
This sequence comes from Streptomyces nidicola, assembly GCF_050106155.1. Lineage (NCBI taxonomy): Bacteria > Bacillati > Actinomycetota > Actinomycetes > Kitasatosporales > Streptomycetaceae > Streptomyces > Streptomyces nidicola. The sequence goes on along the minus strand of NZ_JBNBPI010000001.1, from coordinate 4,462,031 downwards.
GGCGATCGCCGTCGTCGCGGCGACCGCCGCGCTGTGGGCCGCCATCGCGATCCGGGGGTTCCTCGCCAGTCTCGGGGCGAGTGCGGTCATGGGGGTCGCGGTGACCGGGATGCACTACACCGGGATGGCGGCGGTCGACGTCCACATCACCCATGGCGTGAATGTCGTCGGTTCCTCGGCGGTCGGCGTGATGGCCCTGCTCATCGGGCCGCTCGTCGTGCTCGTCCTCGCCGCGGCCATCGTCATGTTCGACCCGATGCTGATCATGGGTGACGACGAACCGGATCGCCGGCCTGTGCGGCGGAACGCGGGCTGGTCCTGAGGGTTCGAGGGGGCAACTCCCTTACGCGGCCGTCCGTTCGGGCGGCCGCGTAAGGGAGTCGGCGGCTCGTCAGCCCCGCCCCGCCACCTTGTCCGCCCACTTCGCCAGGCGGGACGAGTCGGACGTGTGGGTGGTCAGTTCGCGGCGGTCCGCCGCGTAGTACGTGGCGTACATGCCGTGGACGCCGAGCCAGCGGAAGGGTTCCGGCTCCCACTTGCGGACCTTGTGGTTGGCCCAGGGGAGCGTGGTGAGGTCGGTGGGTCCTGACTGGCCGGAGTCCTGTTGGACGAGGTCGCGGAGGGTGCGGGCGGCCAGGTTCGTCGTGGCGACGCCGGAGCCCACGTAGCCGCCCGCCCAGCCGAGGCCCGTCGAGCGGTCGAGGGTGACGGTGGCGCACCAGTCGCGGGGGACGCCGAGGACGCCGGACCAGGCGTGGTCGACGCGGACGCCCGCGAGCTGGGGGAAGAAGCGGGTCAGGATCTCGTACAGGGCCTCGATGGTCTTGGGCTGGGTGCGGCCGTCGTTGTCCGTGCGGGAGGCGTAGCGGTAGGGGACGCCGCGACCGCCCAGCGCGATGCGGTCGTCCGCTGTGCGCTGGGCGTACATGTAGGCGTGCGCCATGTCGCCGAGGGTTTCGCGGCCCTCCCAGCCGATGGATTCCCATTGCGAAGCCGACAGCGGCTCCGTGGCGATCATGGAGGAGTTCATGGGGAGCCAGGTGCGGCGCTGGCCCTTGAGGGAGGCGGTGAAGCCCTCCGTGCAGCGCAGGATGTAGGGCGCGCGGACGGTGCCGTAGGGCGTGATGGCGTGCTTGGGCTTGATCTCGGTGACGGGTGTCGACTCGTGGATCGTGACGCCGAGGGCTTCGACGGCCTTCGCCAGGCCCTTGAGGAGTTTCACCGGGTGCAGGCGGGCGCCGTGCGGGGTCCAGGTCGAGCCGACGGCGCCTGCGACGCGGATGCGGTCGGCGGTCTCGCGGGCGCCGTGCAGGGTGCGGTCCTTCTCACCGTAGGTGAGTTCCGTTTCGTGGAAGGACTTGAGGCGCGTCAACTGGGCGGGGGTGTAGGCGACTTCGAGTACGCCGCCGTGGTGGATGTCCGCGTCGATGGACTCGGCGCGGGCCACGTCGATGACCTCGGTGACGGTCTCGTTCATGGCCTGCTGGAGGCGGACCGCCGCGTCGTGGCCGTGGAGCTTGGCGTAGCGGTCGCGGCCCGCGATGCCGTTGTAGAGCCAGCCGCCGTTGCGGCCCGAGGCTCCGTAGCCGCAGAACTTCTGCTCCAGGACGGTGATCCGCAGGAACGGGGCGGCCTTCTTCAGGTAGTACGCCGTCCACAGGCCCGTGTAGCCGCCGCCGACGATGACGACGTCGGCGCTCGCGTCGCCGGGCAGGGGGTCGCGGGTGAGCGGGATGCCGTCGTCCGCGTACCAGAACGATATGCCGCCGTTGATGGTGCCGGTGGTGTCGCGAGGGCCACCGGGGCCGCTGATGCCGTTGCTCATGGCGCGGGACGTTACTGGGCGGCGGCGGAATGCGGGAGGGGTGACCAAATTGACGGGTCTTGAGGGCAGGGCGGCGACTAGGGTCGCGGGCGTGATCGACGTACCGGTGGGCCTTGTTGAGTCGCAGCACGCGTACGCGGGGGAGGCGGGCCGCGCGTTCGTCGCGGCGCTGCCCGCGCGCGTGGACGAGTTTTTGGAGCGCTGGGAACTGTCGGTCGACGGGCCGCTGATGCACGGGGTGGCCGCGCTCGTCGTGCCCGTGGTGGGCGGCGGGCGGCAGGCGGCCCTCAAGTTCCAGGTGCTCGACGAGGAGACCGAGGGCGAGCCCGTCGCGCTGCGGGAGTGGGACGGCGACGGCGCCGTGCGGCTCCTCGCGTACGACGACGGGACGGGCACGATGCTGCTCGAACGGCTCGACGCCGCGCGGATGTTGAGCGACGTGGAGGACTCGCGCAAGGCCGTCACGGTGATCGCGGAGCTGCTCGCGCGGCTGACGGCGGGGCCCGCGCCGGAGGGCATGCGGCGGCTCTCCGACATCGCCGCGCGGATGCTCGCGGACGCCCCGGACGCGCTGCGCCGGGTGGCCGACCCGGCCGAGCGCGCGCTGCTCGCCGACTGCGCGGCGGCGGTGCGGGAGGTCGCGGACGAGCCCGGGGACCGGCTGCTGCACTGGGACCTGCACTTCGACAACGTGCTGGCCGCCGAGCGCGAACCGTGGCTGGCGATCGACCCGAAGCCGCTGGTCGGCGACCCGGGCTTCGATCTGTGGCCCGCGCTGAACAACCGCTACGAGCCGCAGGAGACGGAGTGGCGGTTCGACGCGATGAGCGGGGTCCTCGGGCTCGACCGGGAGCGGGCGCGGGCGTGGACGCTGGGCCGGGTGCTGCAGAACGCGTTGTGGGACATCGAGGACGGGCGGGCGCTCGGCGCGGTGGACCTGGATATCGCGCGGCGGCTGCGTACGGGACTCAACAGGTAGTCCAGGGCGGCTGGTCCTGCGCGGCCGGGTGTCGGTGCCGCGCATTAGTCTGCCGCCATGATTCGTACCGCCACCCCGGCCGATGTCCCCGTCATCCACGCCATGATCCGCGAGCTCGCCGACTACGAGAAGGCGCTGCACGAGGCGCGGGCGAGCGAGGAGCAGCTGCGCGAGGCGCTGTTCGGTGAGCGCCCGGCGGCGTACGCGCACATCGCCGAGGACGCGGAGAGCGGTGAGCCGGTCGGTTTCGCGCTGTGGTTCCTGAACTTCTCGACGTGGCGCGGCGTGCACGGCATCTACCTGGAGGACCTGTACGTACGTCCCTCGGCGCGCGGCGGCGGCCACGGCAAGGCGCTGCTCACGGAGCTGGCGCGGCTCTGCGTGGAGCGGGGGTACGAGCGCCTGGAGTGGTCGGTGCTGAACTGGAACACCCCGTCCATCGAGTTCTACGAGGCGATGGGCGCGCGGCCGCAGGACGAGTGGACGGTGTACCGGCTGACGGACGAGGCGCTGAAGGCGGTGGGTGCCGCGTAGGGTGGCGCGAGGACGCGTTCTCTGACTACGGTCAGAGAATGCGTGAGGGTGAGGACGGCGACGTCGATGACATCGGCGACGTCGCGCGGGTACGGCGGTTCAACCGCGTCGTCGGCGAGCGCGTCGGCGTGCTCCAGGAGCGGTTCCACGGCACCGAGCGGCCCTACGGGCAGGCCCGGCTGCTCTGGGAGATCGGCGAGGCCGGGGCGCCGCTCGACGTGCGCAGGCTGCGGGAGCGGCTCGGGCTCGACTCCGGGTACGTCAGCCGGCTGCTGCGCGCCCTGGAGGCGGACGGTCTCGTGGTGGTGGAGCCGCTGGAGCGGGACCGGCGGGTGCGTACCGCGCGGCTCACGGACCGGGGGCGCGACGAGTGGGCCGTGCTCGACCGCCGCAGCGACGAGGCCGCGGGCTCGCTGCTCGCCCCGCTGAGTCCCGCGCAGCGCGGCCGCCTGGTCGCCGCCATGGCCGAGGTGGACCGGCTGCTCACGGCGGGCACGGTCACGCTGGACGACGTCGCGCCGGACCACCCCGACGCGGAGCTGTGCCTGCGCGGCTACTTCGCCGAGCTCCAGGAGCGGTTCGACACGGGCTTCGACCCGGCGCGCAGCCTCCTGCCCGACGCCGGTGAACTCCGGCCTCCGCACGGACAGTTCGTCGTGGCGAGGCTGCACGGGGAGCCGGTCGGCTGCGCCGGGCTGAAACTTCCGCCGGGAGGCGCGGCCGAGGTGAAGCGCATGTGGGTGGCGCCCCGGGTCAGGGGCCTCGGCCTCGCCCGCCGCTTCCTGGCGGAACTGGAGACGCGGGCCGCCCGGAACGGCGCCGGACTGCTGCGCCTGGACACCAACAGGGCGCTCGGCGAGGCCATCGGGCTGTATCGCGCGTACGGCTTCGAGGAGGTCGAGGCCTTCAACGACGAGCCGTACGCGCACCATTGGTTCGAGAAGCGGCTGGGCTGAACGGCGGGGCGGGCGCGGCCTGTTGGCGACTCCGGGTCAGTGCGCCCGGGGTCAGCGCATCAGCCCGTCGAGGACCATCTCCGCCGCGCGGGTGCGGGCCGCCGGGCCACCGCCCGCGCCGTCCGCGTGCTCGGCCGCGCGTGCCGCGCCGACCAGCAGCGCGATGACGTCGTCCGGTCCGACGTCCGCCCGTACCGCGCCTGCCTCCTGGGCCCGCCGCAGCAGCGCCTCCAGGTTCGCGTGGATCCGGGGTCTCGTGGCATCGGCCGTGACGTCCACGCGGACGCCCGCCGCGGCAAGTGCCTCTATGTAGGCGCTCTTTCGGCTCGACTCCGCCACGTTCTCCAGGAACATCTCGCGGAACGCGGCGCCGGGGTCGTCCGCCGCCAACAGGTGCTCCATCCGGTCCGCCGCCGCGTCCATGCGGGCCCGGAAGACCGCCTCCAGCAGCGCTTCCTTCGTGGGGAAGTGGCGGAAGAGCGTGCCGACGCCGACCCCGGCCTCCTTCGCGACCTCCTCGGTCGCCGCGGCCGTGCCGCGCTCCGCGAACACCTTCTCCGCGGCTTCCAGGAGCCGTTCGCGATTCCTCCGGGCGTCCGCGCGCATGGTCAACTTCCTTTCCATGGGCGTCCGTTGACAACCGGAGTGCCCAGTCCGTAACGTCGGGAACGTAAGGGGAGTGAGGACTCCGATTCTAGGTTCCGCCTTACCGAAGGGGTACACCCATGTCCGGTTCTTCCGCTGCCGCACCCCGTTCCACGGCGCCCCGTTCCGTCGCCGATTCGCTCCGTGCGCTCATCGGCATGGTCGAGAGCGGCGACTTCGCCCCGATCCGCGAGATCTACGCCGACGACGTCGTGGTCACCCATGCCTTCGGCGTCGGCGAGCACACGCGCTGGGAGGGGCTCGACGTACTCGCCGAGCACTTCGACCGCGCGCCCCTCGACCGCTTCTCCCGCACCGTGCGCGACCTGAAGGTGTGGAGCACCGACGACCCCGAGGTGGCGATCGCCGAGTACACCCTCGAGGGGCACGTCCACGCCACCGGCCGCACCTTCGTGCACCCCAACGTGATCGTCGCCCGTGGCCGCCGCTCCGACGGCAGGCTCGTCGAGACGCACGACTACCACCACCACGGCATGATGGCGGCGTTCTTCGGGATCCTCCCGGAGTACGTCAAGGAGTTGGAGGCGGCCGCGGCCTGAGGGGGCGCGCGCAGGTCACGGTTCCAGGATCACCTTGCCCGTCGTGCCGCGCGTCTCCAGGGCGTGGTGTGCGGCTGCTGCTTCCTTGAGGGGGAAGCGGTGGACGGCGGGGGTGAGGACACCGCGGGCCGCGTGGTCGAGGGCGGCGAGTTCGAGGGTGCGCATCGGGTTGTCGCCGCCCGCCTTGCGCATCATCGGCGGGCCGAGGACCTGCTCCTGGGTGAGGCCGCGGCGCGCGAGTTCGGCGTCGTCGAGGAGGTAGGGGCCCTCGTCGGAGCCGATGCCCTGGGCGGACCAGCCGAAGATGAGGTGGTGGCCGCCGGGGCCGAGGAGGTCGAGGGCGCGGGCGGTCGTCGGGCCGCCGACTCCGTCGAAGAGGACGGTGGCGGCGGGGAGGCCCCTGCTGGCGAGGAACTCGCGTGCTTTGTCCGGCCAGTCGGGGTCGTTGTAGTCGAGGGCGAGGTCGGCGCCGTTCGCCCGGGCCGCCGCCGTCTTCGCCGGGCCGCCCGCCAGGCCGATCACGGTGCCGCCCGCGTGCTTCACGTACTGCACGAGGAGCGTGCCGATGCCGCCCGCGGCCGCGGGGACGAGGGCGACCGTGTCGGGGGTGACGGTGGTGAAGTTCAGGATGCCGAGCGCCGTGCGGCCCGTGCCGATCATGGCGACGGCGCCTGCCGGGTCCAGGGTCTCCGGGAGTTCGTGGAGGCGGTCCGCGTCCGTGACGGCGAGCTCGGCGTAGCCGCCGGGGACCATGCCGAGGTGAGCGACGACCTTCTTGCCGAGCCAGGCGGGGTCCGTGTCCGGGCCGAGCGACTCGACGGTGCCGGCGACCTCGCGGCCGGGGATCGTGGGCAGTTCGGGGAGGGCGGGCAGCGGTCCCTGTACGCCGGAGCGGATCGCGGTGTCGATCAGGTGCACGCCCGCGGCCTCGACCACGATCCGCACCTGTCCGGGGCCCGGCTCGGGGTCCTCGGTCTTCTCGTACGTGAGGTTCTCCGCGGGGCCGAAGGCGTGCAGGCGGATGGCGTGCATGGCAGCTCCTGGTGGGCAGTGTGCGATGCCGCCCCGACCTGTACGAGCGGCCTGCGCGCCAGTCTTCGACCTCAAGCCCGGTTGAGGTCAAGGCCGCGGGTGAGGGCGGGCCGCCGCAGCGCCAGCGTCGTCGCCTCGATGGCGCTGGTGAAGGAGACCTCGGAGAGCACGCCGGGCGCCGCCACCATGTCGCCCGCCAGGTAGACGCCCTCGCCGCGGTCGATCGCCGGGCGGTCGCGCCACGTCGTGCCGGGGCGGTCGAGCGCTCCCGTGCGCCCCTGGGCGAGCGCGTCACGGCGCCAGGTCGTGCGCTCGCGCCAGCCGGGGAACGCGAGGTCGAGCAGGCCGTCGGCGCGTGCGGAACCGTCCGCCTTGGCCTCGTCGGGCGCGATCGGGACCTGGCCCTGGATCAGGCTCTCGCCCTGCGGGGCGAGGGACTTGTCCTGCGCGGTGAACCGCTCGATCCAGGCGGGGAAGTCGAGGCCCGACACCGCGAAGGCGTCCCCGCGGCGGGTGCGGACGGCCAGGTCGATCAGTGTCGTACGGCCGCTGTCCCAGGCCAGGGAGTCGTCCTTGAGGAGCCTGCGGGCCGCGTCGAGGGAGGTCGCGACGACGACGGGGGTGTCGGTGGGCACGGTGTCGATCCGGCTCAGCGTCTCCATGCGCACGCCGAGGTTCCACGCGCGGGACGCCATCCGGTCGATGACCGAGGACCAGCCGCCGAGGGGGTAGTGCGCCTCGGGCGGGACCTTCGCGGTGCGGCGCAGGCGCTCCTGGACGAAGCGGGCCGAGAGCGATCCGGGGTCGTGGTGGAACAGGGCGACGGCCGTGTAGTTGGCGGCGGCGCGGGCGGCTTCCGGGCCCGCGACGCGGGTGGCCCAGGTGGTGAAGTCCTCGTCCACGGGGGCGCGTTCGGGTCGATGCCGCAGGAGGCGGAGCAGGGCGGCGGGCGGGGTGCGGCGCAGCGCGCCGTCGTGGTGGAAGCGCAGCCGGGCGCCTTCGAGCGGCGGGATCGGGGCGAGCGGTCCGAGCAGCTCGCGCTGCCGCAGCCAGGTCCAGTGCGGGCCGCCGTTGTAGAGGGCGTGCGGGCCCTCGTGGGTGAGGTAGGGGCCCTCGGCGGTGCGGGCCCGGCCGCCGAGGGTGTGGTGCGCTTCGTGCAGGGTGACGCGCGCGCCCGCCTCCGCCGCGGTGATCGCGGCCGTCAGCCCGGCGAGGCCGCCGCCGATGACGGTGAGGGCGGGGGTGGTGTGCTGCATCGGAGCTCCTGAGTGTGACGTCTGGGCGTACGGAAGACCTTCGGGAATACGACGGCAGGAGCGGGCGCGGATGTGACATCGGGCCGATCGCCCCAGGTCAGGGGAGCGCGACGGGGATTGTCAGAGGGGGAGGGCAGCATGGGGGCATGAGCGAGCGGCGTAATGGTGCGGGCCGGGCCTCCGGACGGGCTTCGGCGAAGGTGAAGAAGGCGCGGCGGCCCCAGGTGCGGCTGCCTCCGCTGGAGCCGTGGGCGGGGCGCGGCCTCGAACCCGACGGGGACTACGACGGGGTGGAGTTCCGGGACGTCGACTTCGCCGGGCAGGAGGGCGTCGGGGCGCGGTTCATGGACTGCGCGCTGGCTGTGTGCGCACTCGACGAGGCGGGCCTCGCGCGGGCCAGATTCATCGACTCCGTGCTGAGTGACGTACGGGGCGTGGGCACGGATCTGGCGGAGGCGACGCTGCGGGACGTGGAGGTGGTCGACGCGCGGCTCGGCGGGGTGCAGCTGCACGGGGCGGCGCTGGAGCGGGTGGTGATCAGGGGCGGGAAGATCGACTACCTGAACCTGCGGAAGGCGCGCCTCAAGGACGTCGTGTTCGACGGCTGCGTGCTGGTGGAGCCGGACTTCGGGGGCGCGCGCCTCGAGCGGGTGGAGTTCGCGGGCTGCGTGCTGAAGGGCGCCGACTTCTCGGCGGCGACCCTGACGGACGTCGACCTGCGGGACGCGGCGGAACTGGGGATCGCGCGGGGCGTGGACCGGCTGGGCGGCGCGGTGATCTCACCGTCCCAACTCATGGACCTGGCCGGGGTGTTCGCGGCGGAGCTGGGGGTGCGGGTGGAGTAGTGCCGGCGGGAGGCGGGTCGGCTACGGGAGCCGGGGGAAGCGGGCCTGGAGGTCCCACAGGGCCGGGTTGTCGGCCAGGTCCTCGTGCATGTCCGTGAGGTCGGCGATCAGGTCGTGCAGGAAGTCCCGTGCCTCGCGGCGCAGTTCGGAGTGGGAGAACGTCAGCGGGGGCTCCTCGGTCGGCATCCAGTCGGCCTCGACGTCGACCCAGCCGAAGCGGCGCTCGAAGAGCATGCAGTCGCTGGACTCCGTGAAGTCCAGCTCGGCGTGCTGGGGAGTCGCGGAGCGGCTGCCGCGCGGGTCGCGGTCCAGCTGCTCGACGATGTCGCACAGAGCCCACGCGAAGTCGAGCACCGGCACCCATCCCCAGGCTGTGGACAGCTCCCGGTCGGCCTTGGTGTCGGCCAGGTACACGTCGCCGCTGAACAGGTCGTGGCGCAGCGCGTGGACGTCCGCGCGCCGGTAGTCCGTCTGCGGCGGGTCAGGGAAGCGGCGGGAGAGGGCGTAACCGATGTCGAGCACGTACGTGATGGTGTCACGGGCGGGGGAGCGGGGCCGCACCGGAGCGGCGGCAGGTCACGGCAGCGGGCGCTGTTCCTTTCACGGCAGCAGACGCTGCTCCTTCGCGACCGAGACGGCGCCGGCCCGGGTGTCCACGCCGAGCTTGTCGTAGATCCGGCCCAGGTGGGTCTTGACCGTGGCCTCGCTGATGAACAGGGCCTTGGCGATCTCCCGGTTGCCGAGGCCGTGCGCCAGCTGGGCCAGGATGTCGCGCTCGCGGTCGGTGAGGGTGGGCCGCGGCTTGCGCATATTGGCCATGACGCGGCTGGCCACCGGGGCGGACAGCGCGGTGCGGCCCTCCGCGGCGGCGTGGATCGCGGCGAACAGCTCCTCGGGCCGCTCCGCCTTGAGCAGATAGCCCGTCGCGCCCGCCTCGATGGCGCGGGTGATGTCGGCGTCGGTGTCGTACGTGGTCAGCACGAGGACGTTCGGCGTGGGCTCCGCCCCCGATGTGAGGCGGCGGGTCGTCTCCACGCCGTCCATGCCCTCGCCCAGCTGGAGGTCCATCAGGACGACGTCCGGCCGGAGCTTCGCGGCGAGCGCGATCGCCTCCTCCCCGGTCCCGGCCTCCCCGACGACCTCGATGTCCGCGGTGCTGTCCAGCAGAGCGAGCAGCCCGGCACGAACGACGACGTGATCGTCGCAGAGGAGGATGCGGATGGGCTGGGTCATGGTGAGCTCCGGTTCGGGTCGGTCGGGTCTCTGCGGCGGGGTGAGCAATCAGAGCCCCTGCGGCGATTGAGCAGCGGGGTCCGGGGCGGAGCCCCGTGACGTCGGCCCCGTTGCCCGCGACAGAAGTCCTACGGCCCCCGTGGCGACAACGGAATCGCGGCGGAGACCACCGCTCCCTCCCCCGGCGCGGACTCCAGCGACAACCTTCCACCCAGCTGCCGCACCCGCGCCCGGATTGCCGGCAGGCCATGCCCCCGCACCCCGGAGCCCCCCGCAGGGAGAGAGGCCGGATCGAACCCCCGCCCGTCGTCGGCGACGTCCAGCACGACCTGGTCGTCGAGCAACGTCAGCGTGAGCGCCGCGCTCCGCGCCCCGGAGTGCTCCCGTACGTTGGCCAGCGCGCCCTGCGCGATCCGCAGCAGCGCCGACTGCACCCGGTCGGGCAGCCGGTCCGCGCGCCCGTCGTCCTCGACGCGGACCTGGACGCTGAGCCGTTCGCCGGACTCCCGCTCGGCCACGGCCCGCAACGCCTCCGTCAGACCATGGGCCAGATCGGCGGGCGCCAGATCGTGCACGAAGCGGCGCGCCTCGGTGAGGTTGTGCTCGGCGATCGACGCGGCCGTGCCGACATGGGCGCGGGCCTTGCCGGGGTCGGCCTCCCACACCCGCTGCGCCGCCTGCAACAGCATCCGCTGGCTGGACAGGCCCTGCGCGAGGGTGTCGTGGATCTCCATGGAGAGCCGCTGCCGCTCGGCGAGCGTGCCCTCGCGCCGCTCGGACGCGGCCAGTTCGCGGCGCGTGCGGATCAGGTCGTCGATGAGGTCCCGCTGGCGCGTGGCCTGCCGTTTCATCTGGAGGAACACGGCGGTGGCGATCACCACGACGGCCGGAGGGCCGAGCACCAGGTCCGGGTCCCAGCGGCCTGCGAGCCGCAGTTGGGCGAGGATGACGAGCACCGCCAGGAGCCCCACCAGGACGAGCGCGGGGCGGGTCGGCAGCGTACGCAGACCCGTGTAGAAGAGCGGCACCGCGCACCACGCGAAGCTCGGCGCGAGCACCACGAGCACCACCCACACCACGACCACCAGCGTCAGCCACACCCGCTGCCCCGCCGAGGCCCGCCCCGCGAGACCCCGCACGAGCCCGGCCCCGTACAGCAGCGCCACGACCACGGAGAGCGCGACGATCCACGGGGTGCGCCCGTCGTGCGAGTGGCGCAGCAGGAAGCGGGCCAGGGCCACGGCCAGCAGCAGGAAGAACGAGGCGTGCATGACCGCGGTGAGGCGGCGGATGTCGGTGTCGTAGCCGTCGCTGTGGTGGACGCCGTCGTCGGCGGGCTCCGGTCGGTTCCGGGGGGTCCGGGTCACGGCTGCCTGCACCTCCTCACGGCGTCGACCTGGGCAAACAATCCCATTGTCACCGGGTTGTACGCCCCTGGGGTCAACCGATCGGATGACCCCGATGTCGACCGCCCGGCGCGCCGCCTCCAGCCGGTCCGTCGACGGGTGGGGGCCGGTTCCGGACCCAGGATTGAAGGCAGAGCGGGACGGCAGGAACGGCAAACGGCCTCCCGATCGACCTCTCCTCCCTCTACTCGCACCCTCCCCTTCACCCAGGAGTCGTTCCCATGCAGCACGCCAAGAAGATCTCGAAGCGCACCCGCGTCGTCACCGGCACCACCCTCGCCGCCGCCATCGCCCTCGGCGGGTTCGGCGCGTACTCGGCGAGCGCCGCGGACTCGGAGCCGGCCACGCAGGCCGCCGCCGCCAAGCCCGCCGCCGCGAAGGCCGGCAACACCTTCGAGTCCAAGCACCTCACCGTGGGCGCCGCCACCGACGCCGCCGAGGCCGTCCTGAAGGCCGCGAAGAAGGAGAACCAGAAGGTCTCCGTCGCCGTCGTCGACCGCAACGGCAACACGATCGTCGAGCTGCGTGGTGACGGCGCCGGACCGCAGTCGCCGGAGTCCGCCGTGAAGAAGGCGTACACCGCGGTGTCCTGGAACGCGCCCACGTCCGAGCTGACGAAGCGGCTGGAGCAGACGCCGAACCTGAAGGACATCCCCGGCACGTTGTTCCTCGCGGGTGGGGCGCCGGTTGTCTCCGACGGTGGGCCCATCGCGGGGATCGGGGTCGCCGGTGCGCCTTCGGGGGACCTGGACGAGAAGTTCGCCCAGGCGGGGGTCGCGACGCTTAAGTAGGACGTGGATGCCGTCTCGGGGCCGTGACACCGGCAACGGTGTTGCGGCCTCGGGGCTCTGCCCCGGACCCCGCTGCTCAAATGCCGCAGGGGCTTGAAATGCTCACCCGGATGTGGAGTCGCACCATGCAGCACACCGAGAACAACCGGACGCTCCTCGCCGCCGCCGCGCACGGCGACGTCGACGCCGTCCGGGCCGCGCTCGCGGCGGGCGCCGATGTCGAGGCCCGCGACGCGCACCGCCGTACGCCCCTCCTCCTGGCCTCCCTCAACGATCACGTCGCCGCCGCCGAGGCCCTCGTCGCGGCCGGAGCCGACCCGAACGCCCAGGACGAGCGGGACGACAGCGCGTGGCTCGCCACCGGCGTCACCGGCTCCGTGGAGATGATGCGCGCCCTGCTGCCCGCCCGGCCCGACCTGAAGGTCACCAACCGGTTCGGCGGCATCTCCGTCATCCCGGCCTCCGAACGCGGCCACGTCGACTACGTGCGCGCCGTACTCCGCGAGACCGACATCGACGTCGACCACGTCAACCGGCTCGGCTGGACCGCCCTGTTGGAGGCCGTGATCCTCGGCGACGGCGGCCGCGCGCACCAGGAGATCGTCGAGCTGCTCATCACGGCGGGCGCGAGCCCCGACCTGCCCGACAGCGACGGCATGACGCCCCTCCAGCACGCCGAGCGCCGCGGCTTCACCGAGATCGCCGGCCTGTTGCGGGCCGTACGGTGAGGCGCGCGGTCCTCGCGGCGATCGCCGTCGCGGTCCTCGCGACCGGGTGCGGCGAGACGACGCAGGACGAGGCCAACTCCGCTGCGGGCGAGGCGAGTTCCTCCGCCAAGAAGAAGCCCACCGAGACCCCCAAGTCCGCCAAGACCCCCGCCGGCACCCTCCTCCTCGCCGACTTCGGCTCCGACACCGTCTCCTTCGTCGACCCGGCCCCCGGCAAGGGCGCCTTCGACTCGGTGAAGGTCGGACACGCCCCGTACGGGCTCGTCGTCGGTGACGACGGCCGGGCCTGGGTCGCCACCGCCGAGGGCGTCGCCGTCGTCGACACGGAGAGCCGGGAGCGCGAGGCACTCATCCCGTACGAGACCGAGGACCTCGGCCCGGTCACCGACGGCGAGTACCGCGGCGGCGGCATGGGCATCGCCCTCGCGCCCGACGGCGAGCACGCGTACGTGGGGGTCAACGTCCCTGATGGGAAAGGGACGTTGGAGACCATCGACACCAGGACCGGGAAGGTCACCGACACGACCTCCGTCGGCCGGCGGCCCTTCGACGTCGACGTGTCGCGCGACGGGCGCCAGGTGTACGCCACCGATCACGACTCCTTCGACGTCACGGTCCTCGACACCAGCAGCGGCGACACCCGCCGCATCGAGGTCGCCCCGTACGGCACCGAGGGCGGTCTCGGCTCCTGGCTGAAGCCGCACTACGCCGCCGTCCGCCCCTCCGACGGCAAGCTGCTCCTCCCCTTCGAGGGCGAGAAGCTCGTCGTGGTCGACCCGGACACCGGCCGCTCGACCGTCGAGCGGATGACCGCCAACACGCACCAGCACGGGGTCACGATCACTCCCGACGGAACGCTCCTCGCCGTCGGCACGGGGCCCATCGACCCGTCCACGGACGAGGGGCCCTCGCTCACCGTCCGGGCGCCCGGCGGCAAGGAGAAGGTCGTGCCGCTCGACGGGCCGCACGAGGACGTCGCCGTCTCCGAAGACGGCAGGACCGCGTACGTCACCGGCGGCTTCACCCGCGACGGCTACTGGAACGGCATCACGGTCGTCGACATCGACAGCGGCGACACCCGCCGACTGGCCGCGGGGGAACGGCCGTTGGGGATCGCTGTTCTGTAAGCGCAGTGGCCGTAAGTTGGTGGTGCGCCCGTACCGGGGCAATGGGGTCATAAGATCACCGCGTGCGCCGCCGACCCAGAACCCGACTCCGACTCCCCGTCGCCCTCCTCACCGTCCTCGCCGCCATTGCCGCCGTCACCGCCTGCGACGGCGGCGTCCACGGCACCCCCGGCGCCTCGGGCCTGCGCGACCCGTACTTCCCCAAGCTCGGGAACGGCGGCTACGACGTCGGCCACTACGCCCTCGATCTCGATTACGACCCGGACACCCACCACCTCTCCGGCACCGCCGAGATCACCGCGACCGCGGACCAGGCGCTCAGCGCGTTCAACCTGGACCTGAGGGGGCTCACGGTGCGGAAGGTCACCGTCGACGGCGAGAAGGCCGTGGCCAGCCGCGCCGGGCGCGAGGTGACCGTGCGGCCGCACGACGAGCTCCCCGAGGGGCACACCTTCCGCGCCACCGTCCGCTACGACGGTGAACCCGTCACGATCACCGACCCGGACGGCACGGGCGAGGGCTGGCTGCGCACCGCCGACGGCGCGCTCGGCCTCGGCGAACCCACCGGCTCCATGGCCTGGTTCCCCGGCAACCACCACCCCTCGGACAAGGCGACGTACGACATCCGGATCACGGTCCCCACCGGCGTACAGGCGGTGTCCAACGGGGAGTTGAGGAGCGCGAAGCGGTCGTCCGACGGGCGGCGCACCGCGTACGACTGGCGGGTGCGGCAGCCGATGGCGAGCTATCTGGCGACCGTGGTCATCGGGAAGTTCGAGACGGAGCGGGGCCGCACGCCCGGCGGGATTCCCGTGTACACCGCCGTCGACCCGGCCGAGGCGAAGGCGAGCGCGAAGGTCCTCGCCCGGCTGCCGGAGGTCGTCGACTGGGAGGCGGAGCGGTTCGGCGCGTACCCGTTCTCGTCCACCGGAGCGATCGTCGACCGGGCCGGCGACGTGGGTTACGCCCTGGAGACCCAGACCCGGCCCGTCTTCCCCGGCGCCCCCGATGTCGGCCTGCTCGTCCACGAGTTGGCGCACCAGTGGTACGGCGACTCGGTCACCCCGAAGTCGTGGCGCGACATGTGGCTGAACGAGGGCTTCGCGACGTACGCGGAGTGGCTGTGGGACGAGGAGCACGGCGGGGACACGGCGCGGCAGACCTTCGAGGGGGTCATGAAGCGGCCCGCGAGCGACGGCGTCTGGTCCTTCCCGCCCGCGCAGCCGCCGAACGCCGCGCACCTCTCCGACTCCCCGGTCTACGAGCGCGGCGCGATGGTGCTGCAGAAGGTCCGCGAGGCGATCGGCGACGCCAACTTCTTCGCCCTGCTGAAGAGTTGGCCGACGGACCGCAAGTACAGGAACGCCGACACGGACGACTTCACCGCCTACGTGGAGCGCAAGAACCCCGGCAAGGGCGAGGCCCTTGCCGGGGTCTGGGAGACCTGGCTGTACGGGAACGGCAAGCCGGAGTCGGCTAGTTGACGTTCACGGCCTTCCAGGCGGCGGCGACCGCCGTGGCCTCCGCGCCGCTCGCGCCGTACAGGTCACCGGCCGCCTTGATCGTGGCCGCGCGCGCCGCCGCGTAGTCGGTCGTGGACGTCATGTACGTGGAGAGCGCCTTGTACCAGATCTGCACGGCCTTGTCCCGGCCGATGCCGGTGACGGTGGAGCCGTCGGACGTGGGCGAGTCGTAGTCGACGCCGTTGATCGTCTTCTTCCCGCTGCCCTCGCTGAGCAGGTAGAAGAAGTGGTTGGCGACGCCCGACGAGTAGTGCACGTCGAGGCCGCCCGTGGAGCGCGACCAGGCGTCGGCGGACTTGCCGTCCTTGCTCGGCTTGTCCATGTAGCGCAGCGGGCTGCCGTCGCCGTTGATGTCGATCTTCTCGCCGATGAGGTAGTCGCCGACGTCCGTGGAGTTGTTCGCGTAGAACTCCACCGCGGTGCCGAAGATGTCGGACGTCGCCTCGTTGAGGCCGCCGGACTCCTTGCTGTAGTTGAGGTTCGCCGTGGCGGCGGTCAGGCCGTGGCTCATCTCGTGCGCGGCGACGTCGAGCGAGGTCAGCGGGTTCTTGTTCTCGATCCCGTCGCCGTACGTCATGCAGAAGCAGCTGTCGTCCCAGAACGCGTTGACGTACGCGTTGCCGTAGTGGACGCGGGAGTACGCGGCCTTGCCGTCGCCCGCGATGCCGCTGCGGTTCAGGGCCTCCTTGTAGAAGTCCCAGGTCTCGGCGGCTCCGTAGGCGGCGTCGACGGCGGCGGTCTGCGGGTCGGCGGCGGTGCCGTCGCCCCACTTGTCGTCGGCGTCGTGGAAGAGGGTGCCGGTGCCGGACGTGCCGCCCTTCAGGTCGTACGTCTTGTGGCCGCCGCGCCCGCCGTCGACGAGGTCGTAGCCGCCGGACGCGGCGGTGGAGCCGACGGTGACGGAGCCGCTGTACTCGCCGGTGCCCGTGCCGTTCTCGATGGCCTGGTACTTGTAGAGCACCTTGCCGCTGTCGGCGTCGGTGATGACGTGCAACTCGCTGGGCGTGCCGTCGTGTTGGGTGCCCTTGACGACGGTCTCGTACGCGAGGGCGGGCGCCTTGCTCGCGTCGGCGGCCCAGACGACCTTGTGCGCGGTGCCGGCGGTGGCGCCCTTGACCGAGTCGCCCGCGGCGGATTTCGCGGACTTCTTCGCGGCGGTGGTTCCGGTGGCGGCGTCCGTGGACGCCACGGATATGGAGCCCTTGCGCGCCTTGCTGGTGCCCTTGAGGTCGCCACCCTTCGCGGTGTGCACGACGAGGTCGCCGCCGAGGACGGGCAGCCCGTCGAAGGTGCGCTCGTAGCGGGTGTGGGTGGTGCCGTCGGCGTCCTTGACGACGTCGCGGGCGACCAGCTTCTCGCCGTCGGCGAGCTTCAACTGGCGTTCCATCGTGGGGGTTTCGGCCTGCGCGTCCTTCAGGGCGGTCGCCCGTTGCGAGGCGCTGAGGGGGAGCGCCGTCGCGCCTGCCGCACGATCGGTGGCGGCGTTGGCCGAGGTGCCTGCCTGGACGCCGACGGCCACCATGGCGGCGGACGCGACGAGGGCGGCGAAGCGGGGAGCGGTAGAGCGGATTCTCACTCGGACTCCTTAGGTACCCGTGTGGGGGTGGGTATGTGGGGGGTTCGGAGGGAGAGTGGCACCTGCGATCACCTCCATGGCAGATACCTGACAAAACTTTGCCGGTTCGTGTCCGAATGGCGTGGGTGATTGTCCGTTAATCGATGGGTGGTGGCCGATTCGGACTCTTGCGCTCCAACTGGCTGGGAACAGCACTGAGCCCCGACCCACCCATGGGCCGGGGCTCAGTGGCGGCTACCGCTCAGCGGTTGCTCAGACGTTCACGCCGAAGTCCTGCGCGATGCCGACGAGGCCCGAGGCGTAGCCCTGGCCCACGGCGCGGAACTTCCACTCCGCGCCGTTGCGGTACAGCTCGCCGAAGACCATCGCCGTCTCGGTGGCGGCGTCCTCGGAGAGGTCGTAGCGGGCGATCTCGGTGCCACCGGCCTGGTTCACGATGCGGATGTACGCGTTGCGGACCTGGCCGAAGTTCTGCGTGCGGGTCTCGGCATCGTAGATCGAGACCGGGAAGACGACCTTGTCGACGTCGGCCGGCAGGGCCGCCAGGTTGACGTTGATCGCCTCGTCGTCGCCGGCGCCCTCGCCCGAGCGGTTGTCGCCCGTGTGCACGACCGACTGGTCCGGCGTCTGCTTGTTGTTGAAGAAGACGAAGTGGGCGTCCGAGTAGACCTTGCCCTGGGCGTTCACCACGATCGCCGAGGCGTCGAGGTCGAAGTCGGTACCCGTGGTGGTGCGGACGTCCCAGCCGAGGCCCACGGTGACGGCGGTCAGGCCCGGAGCCTCCTTGGTGAGCGAGACGTTGCCACCCTTGGACAGGCTTACAGCCATGGTTCGGGAGTCCTTCCCTCGTTAAATACGGACGTACATGGTTGTACGTGTGCAGCCGAAGCTACTCGTACCCCTAGCAACGCCGTGAGGGGTGGGGAAGGTTCCAGGTCTCTTTACTTTCTTTACCCGGGCGGCACGGGAGGCCCGCGGGCCCGGGAAATACGGGTGACGCGGACCGCACGGACGCGCGACCATGGACGCATGTCCGGTCCTTATCCCATCCGCGGTTCGGTCGTCCTCCCGGAGGCCGAGCTCCAGTGGCGTTTCTCGCGGTCGTCCGGGCCGGGCGGGCAGCACGTGAACACGTCCGACTCGGCGGCGGAGGTGCGCTTCGACCTCGCCGCCACGGAGGCGCTGCCGCGCGTGTGGAAGGAGCGCGCCCTGGAGCGGCTCGCTCCGCGGCTCGTGGGTGGCGTGATCTCCGTACGGGCCTCGGAGCACCGGTCGCAGTGGCGCAACCGGGAGGTGGCCGTGGTGCGGCTCGCGGCGCTGTTGGCGGAGGCGACCGCGCCGCCGCCGAAGCCGAGGCGGCCCACGCGGGTTTCGCGCGGCGTCAACGAGCGGCGCCTGCGCGCGAAGAAGGCCCGCTCCGACACGAAACGCGGCCGCTCGGGTCGGGATTGGTAGGTACTTGCAGCCCCTGCGGCGTTTGAGCAGCGGAGCCCCGGGGCGCTCGCCGGGTAGGCGGGGTCGGGCTTGGGGCTCTGCCCCATACCCCGCGCCTCAATCGCCGGCGGGGCTGGATTTGCCCAGGCTCCGGTAGCGGCCCCGGAAATACATCAGCGGCCCGCCCTCCGCGCTCGGCAGGGCCGCACCGAGCACCCGCCCAATGACCAGCGTGTGGTCGCCGGCCACCACCGTGTTCTCCGTGCGGCACTCCAGCGTCGCCAACGCCCCACCCACCAGCGGAGCGCCCGTGTGCTCGCCGCGTACGTACGGGATGTCCTGGAACAGGAGGCGGTCGCTGAGCCGCCCCTTCATGGCGAAGCGGCCGGCGATGTGGCTCTGGGACTCGGACAGGACCGAGACCGCCCACAGGGGCTGCTCGTCCAGGAGGTCGTCCATGCGGGAGCTGTTGCGCAGCGACACCATCACCAGGGGCGGGTCGAGGGAGACGGACATGAAGGCCGTCGCCGTCATGCCCGAGTCCTCGCCGGGCGGGCCGTCGGGCGTGAGCGGCGGCTCGTAGGCGGTCAGGAGGACGACGCCCGCGGCCAGGCGGGACAGGGCGGCACGGAATTCGTCGTTGCTCACCCCCTCAGCATGCCCGGAGGGAACCGTGGGGGAGGGGACCGAAGTGGCAGGGGACGTCTTCAACACGCCTTCAACGCTAGCTCCGGCGTCACGCGCCCCGCATCGGGCCGATGGCCGAGGCCGGTCCTAGGACCATGGGCGCGGTTCGTGTTCAGGAAACACACAGAACCCACCCGGCAAGCTGCCCCAATCCTTCATCTCCTGCTGTGACTTGAGTCACAGGAGCCATAATTTGTTGACCCTGTGTACCGGGTGCACAGCTCGCTGTGATTCAGTGGCGTCGACTGCTAATGAACGTGCTGCTGCACGTGCGAAGCGAACCGATCCGAATTCTGGAGTGCTGTCGAGGTCTCGGGGAGAACTGAGCATGGAGACCGAGTCGGAGCCGTACGTCCGTCTTGCGACCCTGCGTCAGCTGCACCAGGTGATGGCGGACATGAACACCGCCCGCAGTCTCGCCGACACCCTGCAGACCGTCGCGGACGGGGTCGTGAACGGGCTGGGCTACGAGCTGGCGTGCGTGAACCTCGTACGTCCCGACGGTGATCTGGTCGTCGCCGCCTTCGCGGGGAACTCCGCGGCCGAGGCCCTGATCACCGGACGCGTGGGTTCCCGCGCCGGCTGGGACCGCCGCCTCTCCATGGGCGAGCAGTGGGGCGAGCTGCGCTTCATACCGCACACCGAGGGCTGGGTCCTCGACGAGGACGACGTGCCGCAGTGGTTCACCGCAGGACCGCCGCCCCGCTTCGAGGACGAGTGGCACCCCGCCGACCGCCTCTTCGCGCCGATGTACGCGACGGGCTCCTCGGGCGGCGAGCTCCTCGGCGTGATCTCCGTCGACCGCCCGCGCGGCGGCCGCATCCCCGGCGCCTGGGGCCGCGAGGCCCTGCAGATGTACGCCTTCCAGGCCGCGATCGCGATCAGCAACGCACGGCTCCGGTCCAACATGCAGCGCGCCCTGGTCCGCCTGGAGCGCGAGCAGCAGGCGCTGCGGGCCAGTGAGGAAAGCTTCCGGCAGGCCTTCGAGTACGCCCCCTCCGGGATGGCGATCGCCGAGATGGGCGGCGACCAGCACGGCCGGATCCTGCGGACCAACGACGCGCTGTGCCGCCTCCTCGGCCGCCCGGCGTCGGCCATGCGCCGCTACTCGTTCTCCGACCTCGTGCACCCCGAGGACATCGGCACCCTGCTGCGCACCTCCGCCGAGGGCGGCCGCGCCGAGCTGCGCCTCGCCCGCCGCGACGGCACGTACGTCTGGGTGTCCCTGCGCAACTCGGTGGTCGCCGACGCCGCCGACGGGCCACGCTTCCTGCTCACGCACGTCGAGGACATCGAGGAGCGCAAGCGCCGCGAACTGCACCTCGCCCACCGCGCCTCGCACGACTCGCTCACCGGCCTGCCGAACTCGGCGGAGCTGCGCGCCCGCCTCTCCGCCCGCCTGTGCCGCCGCCCGTACGAGCCAGGGCCCAGCGCCATCGACTCGCTCGACGCGGCCTACGGCGACCACCGCGGCACGGACGCGGGCGGCATCGGCTTCGACTTCGGGGCGCCCGTCCCGCACCAGTCGAACCTGTACGAGGGGTTCGACGGCTTCGACCACCATGTGCACGTCGCCGCGCCCGAGCCCGACGCCGTCACCGGCGGCGACAACGGTACGAAGGGCCTCGCCGTCCTCTTCTGCGACCTCGACGGCTTCAAGTCGATCAACGACAGGTTCGGCCACAACGCGGGCGACGCCGTCCTCATCGAGGTCGCCCGCCGCCTGACCAGCGTCGTACGGGACGGGGACACGGTCGCCCGGCTCGGCGGCGACGAGTTCGTGGTGCTCGCCGACGGGCTGGGCCGCGAGGACGCCCAGGACCTCGCCGTAAGGTTGCGGAACGCCATCATTCCGCCGATTCGTGTGGACGGCAGGGCGGTGCGGGTAGGGGCCAGTTTCGGTATCGGCTGGGCCCACTGCGGTATGACGGCCGAGGAAGTGCTGCAATCCGCTGACCAGCGCATGTACGTAGAGAAAAGATCACGTAGTAAGCAGCACAGGCGGGCCGGATAGCCCCTACATTGGGCGCGGTTCCGCAATCCCGGTGAGGCCTGCGCCACGCCTTGGGGTCGCTCGCAGCGGGTACCCTCGCCGAGGTAAGCAACGTGTAGGGAGTGATCTGGGATGGCGCCCGGCAACAACAGCGGGAGCACCACGCCCGAGGACGACGATCCGTTCGGCTATCTGTACGCCGACGGGCAGGCGGCCGGGGCGACCCCGCCCGAGGGCGCGGGCGGTGGCTACGGCTACCCGAACCCCCGGTCCTCCTACCGGGCCAATCAGATCCGTACGGTCGGTGAGCGCCAGTACGGGCAGACCCAGCCGACCCAGGCGTACCAGCAGCCGAACGCGCACTACCAGGCCCCCGAGACGATGCCCGGCGGCGGCGTTCCCAGCCAGCCGGGTCCGCCGACGGCGCCGATGCGCGGTGGCGGCGGCCGGGGCCGTGGCCCCAACACGAAGGCGCTGCTGATCGGCGCGGTCGCCGTGGTCGCGGCCGTCGTCATCGGCATCGGCATCGCCATGGTCAGCAACGACTCGGGCGACGAGGGCAGCGAGGCGGGCAACAAGCCGTCCGGCGACTCGCAGTCCGTGCAGCCGAGCGAGAAGCCGTCGAAGTCGGCGTCCGCCAAGCCGGTCGACCTGCCGAAGACCGACGCGAAGACCCTGAAGCTGGCGGGCGGCACGTCCACCGCGTCCGATGTGAAGGGCGCGAAGGCCGACGGCGGGGTGTACGTCGCGGGGTTCAACAAGGTGGGCGCGAGCCTCACTTGGACCGTCAACGACATCCCGAAGGACGGCGCGTACAAGCTGCACGTCGACTACGGGGTGCCCGGCAAGAAGTCCGACGCCACGATCGACGTGAACGGCACGAAGCAGTCGCGTCCGCTGAACATGGGGAACTTCGCCTACGCCAAGGAAGGCGACTGGGAGAAGGGCTGGACGAACACGTGGGCCATCGTCCAGCTCACCAAGGGGACCAACGCGATCACGGTCTCCTGTGAGCAGGGCAACAAGTGCGACGCCAACTTCGACCGGATGTGGCTCACCCAGAACTGAGCCCCGGCACCTACGCCGCGCCGACGTGTTCCGCGACCGTGACGCGGCCCACCAGGTCCTCGTACGTCGCCGCGTCGAACTCGCCCGCCACTGGTGACACCACCGTCGCCGCGGACAGCGCCACCGCGCGGGCCAGGCGCTGGGGCCACGGCAGGTGGTCGACGTGGCCGGAGAGCAGGCCCGCGACCGCCGAGTCGCCGGCGCCCGTGGGGTTGCCGCGGAGGCGGCCCGGTGCCGGGGCGCGCCACTCGCCGTCGGCCGTGAGGGCACACAGGCCGTCCGCCCCGAGCGAGGCGACCACCGCGTGCGCCCCGCGCCGCCGAGCGTCCTTCATGGCCTGCAACGGCTCGTGGGAGCCGGTGAGTTCGGCCAGCTCGTCCGCGTTCGGCTTCACCAGGTCGGGGCGGGCCGCGACGCCCCGGCGCAGCGGTTCGCCGCTGGTGTCGAGGAGGACGGGCACCGAGGCGGCCCGCGCGGCCCGTACGAGCGTCGCGTAGGCGCCGACCGGGACGCCCGGCGGCAGGCTGCCGCACAGGGCCACCGCGGAGGCGGAGCGCAGCAGATCCGCGTACGCCTCCTGGAAGGCCGTCCACTCGGCGGGCGTGATGGTCGGGCCCGGCTCGTTGAGCTGCGTCGTGTCGCCGGTCGACGCGTCGGCGACGGCGATCGTGCGGCGGGTCGAGCCGGAGACGGGCACCAGCGCGTCCGCGACGCCCGGCGTGCCGAGCAGCTGGTCCTGGAGCGTGCGGCCCGTCGCGCCGCCCACGAATCCCGTCACGGCCACCTCGTGACCGAGCGCGGCGAGCACCCGCGCCACGTTCAGACCCTTGCCGCCGGGCCGCTCGGTGACCTCGGTGACGCGGTGCGTGGCGTGCGGGCGCAGGGACCGCACCCGGTACGTGATGTCGAGTGCGGTGTTCAGCGTGACCGTGAGGATCACAGGACCCCACCCCCCTTACGTACTTTCAGTAACGGGGCCCGATCATGCCAAAGTCAAGGCGGTTGGCCCAGACCTCGGGTCAACCGCCTTGTACAAGCCGGGAGTTACGGACGAATCAGCCACTCGCCCTTGCGCAGCACGCCCTTGACCTCGAACTCCGCGTCCAGGACCACCAGGTCGGCGTCCTTGCCGGGCTCCAGCGAGCCCACCTTGTCGTACAGGCCGAGCAGCCTGGCCGGGTTGGCGGAGATGGCGCGGACGACGTCCTCGACGGGCAGCTTGTCGACCGTCACGGCCCGCTTGAACGCCCGGTCGAGGGTGAGCGTCGAGCCGGCGATGGAGCCGCCCTCCACGAGCCGCGCCACGCTGTCCTTCACCTCGACCTCCAACGGGCCGAGCATGTAGCGCCCGTCGCCGAACCCGGCGGCGTCCATCGCGTCGGTGATGAACGCGACCTTCCCCGCGCCCTTGTGATGGAACGCCAGCTCCAGGGCGGCCGGGTGCAGATGCGTGCCGTCGTTGATCAGCTCGACGGTGATCCGGTCGTCCTCCAGGAGCGCCGCGATCGGCCCGGGGTCGCGGTGGCCGAGCGGCGGCATCGCGTTGAACAGGTGCGTGGCGACCGTGGCGCCCGCGTCGATGGCCTCCACCGTCTGCTCGTACGTCGCGTCGGTGTGCCCGATCGCGGCGACCACGCCGTGCTCGGCGAGCAGGCGCACGGAGTCGATGCCACCGGGCAGTTCGGTGGCGAGGGTGACCATCTTCGCCTGGCCGCGGGCGGCGTCGATCAGCTTGCGGACCTCGGCCGGGTCGGGGTCGCGCAGCAGCGTCTCGTCGTGGGCGCCCTTGCGGCACGGGGAGATGAAGGGGCCCTCGAAGTGGATGCCCGCGATCTCGCCGTGCTCGGCCAGCTCGGAGAGCAGCCCCGCGCGCTGCACGAGGAAGTCCATGTCGCCGGTGACGAAGGACGCGACGATCGTGGTCGTGCCGTGCTGCTGGTGCGTGCGGACGCCCTTGAGGATCTCGTCGATCGCGCCGGAGGTGAAGGACGCGCCGCCGCCTCCGTGGTTGTGCATGTCGACGAAGCCGGGCACCACCCAGTGGCCGGTGAGGTCGACGGTCTCGGCGTCGTTCGGGGCGGCCCCGACGATCTTCCTGCCGTCGACGATGACGCGTCCGTCGGTGACGGTCCCGGTGGGCAGCACCACCTTGGCGCCGGCGAGCACCTTTGCTGTGGCCATCAGGCGGTTACCTCCGAGGATCCAGTGGCTGCGGTGTGGTGGGGCTTTTGGCGGTCGAGCAGGTCCCAGGCGAGCAGCCCCGCGCCCAGGCATCCGGCGCTGTCCCCGAGGACGGCCGGGACGATCGTGGGGAGCGCCTGGAAGGTGACGCGCTCCGCGACGGCCGCACGCAGGGGTGTGAACAAGGTTTCCCCGGCCTCGGCGAGCCCGCCACCGATGATGAGCGTGCGGGGGTCCAGCAGAGTGAGCGCGAGCACGAGCCCGTCGGAGAGCGCGTCCACCGCGTCCTGCCAGACCTGGACCGCCTTCGGGTCGCCCGCGTCGACGGCCTTCGCGCAGTCCGCCGCGGTCGCCTTCTCGTCGCCGCTCGCCTCCTGCCAGGCCAGGGTGACCGCGGAGGCGGACGCGTACCGCTCCAGGCAGCCGCGCTGACCGCAGCCGCAGGCCACCCCGCCGGGGCGGACGACCACATGGCCGATCTCGCCGGCGGAGCCGTGCGCGCCGGGCTCGATGCGCCCGTCGATGCCGATGGCGCCCGCGATCCCGGTGCCCAGCGGCATGAAGAGGAACCGGTCGGCGTCCTTGCCCGCCCCGAGTCGCCCCTCGCCGAGCCCGCCGGTGCGCACGTCGTGGCCGAGCGCCACGGGGATGCCGCCGAGCCGCTCGCTGAGCAGGGCCCGCATGGGGACGTCGCGCCAGCCGAGGTTGGCCGCGAAGAGGGCGATGCCGGCTCCCTCGTCCACGACGCCGGGCACCGCGACCCCGGCGGCGCTCGCGGGCTCGCCGAGGTGCCGCTCGCCGTACGCGCGCAGTTCGGCGGCGAAGTCGAGGATCGACTCCACGACCGCGTCGGCGCCGCGCTCGCGCTGGGTCGCCCGGCGCGCCTGGTGCAGCAGATTGCCGTCGGCCCCGACCAGGGCGGCCTTCATACCGGTGCCGCCCACGTCCAGGGCGATGACATGTTTCACGGGGGACAGTCTCGCGCGTCCACCCTTGAGAGGTCTAGTCCAGTGCCCCTCGTTTCCGCTCCGGCACCCACGTGGTGTAGACCTTCCGGGGGACCATGGGACAGGCCTGTGGCGCGAGGGACAAAGTTGGAGTACGGCAGTGCGCAAGGGGAGGACGGCTCTGACCGTGGCGGCCGCGCTCGGGGTGGTGGCCGCGTCGTCGCTGCTCACCGCCTGTGGGAGCGGCGACTCCGACGCCGTCACGCTGAAGCTGGTCGCGGCCGACTACGGCGACTCCAAGGCCAACAGCTCGCAGAAGTACTGGGACGACCTCGCCGCCGGCTTCGAGGCGAAGCACCCCGGCATCAAGGTCGACGTCGACGTCTACTCCTGGGACGTCGTCGACAAGAAGGTCAAGGACATGGTCGCCGCGGGCAAGGCCCCCGACATGGCGCAGATCGGCGCGTACGCCGACTACGCCGCGGCGGACAAGCTCTACCCCGTCGACAAGCTGCTCTCCGTGCCGGTGCAGGCCGATTTCGTCGGCCAGATGAGCCAGGCGGGCGAGATCAAGGGCGCGCAGTACGGCATGCCGTTCGCCGCCTCCACGCGCCGCCTCTTCTACAACAAGAAGCTCTTCGAGCAGGCCGGCATCACGCCGCCGAAGACCTGGTCCGCCCTCGTCTCCGACGCCAAGGCGCTCAAGGCGCAGGGCGTGCGCTACCCCTTCGCGCTGCCGCTCGGCACGGAAGAGGCGCAGGCCGAGACGCTGATCTGGATGCTCAGCAACGGCGGCGGCTACACCGACAACGTCGGCAGCTACGCCCTCGACGACAAGAAGAACGTCGAGGCCCTGTCCTGGCTCAAGAACAGCCTGGTCACCAAGGGCCTCACCGGCCCGACCGAGCCGGGGAAGCTCAACCGCACGCCCGCCTTCCAGGCCTTCGCCAAGGGGCAGGTCGGCATGCTCTCCGGCCACCCCACGCTGATGAACATGGCGAAGGCGAAGGGCGTCGACTACGGCGACGTGGCGATCCCCGGGCCCGACGGCACGCCCAAGTCCACGATGGGCGTCAACGACTGGATGATGGCCTTCAAGCAGGGCGGCCACCTCAAGGAGACCGGGGCGTTCCTCGACTACGCGTACAACAAGAAGAACGTCCTCGACTTCTCCCGCAAGTACACCGTCGCGCCGGTCACGGTCTCCGCGTCGAACGCGATGACGTCCTCGGCCAAGGACAAGGCCCTGCGCCCCTTCATCAACGAGCTGGCGGGGGCCACGTACTACCCGGCCAACAAGACGTCCTGGCCCGAGGTCAGCGCCGCGATCAAGAAGCAGATCGGCTCCACCGTCACGCCGCAGGGCAGCGCGGCGGGCACGCTCGGGGCGATCCAGAACGATGCGGCGGCCGCGGAATCCGCGGAGTAGCGTGACGGACATGGGTCCTCTCGGCGAGCGCGAACGCGCGGTGCTCACGTTCGAGGGGCGGGGCTGGGCCTCGCCGGGCGCCAAGGAGCGGGCGATCCGCGAGGAGCTGGACCTGGCGCCGGTCCGCTACTTCCAGCTCCTGAACGCGCTCCTGGACGACCCCCGGGCGCTGGAATTCGCCCCGGTGACGGTGAACCGCCTGCGCCGCGTCCGGGAGGCACGGCGCCGCGAGCGCTGAACGCCGGTTCGGCAATTTCAGCCCCTGCGGCGATTGAGCAGCGGGGTCTGGGGCAGAGCCCCAGGGCGCTCGCCGGGTAGCCGTGGCTGGGCTTGGGGCTCTGCCCCATACCCCGCGCCTCAATCGCCGACGGGGCTGAAAAGATCGCGGCTATCGTCGACCTCATGGCCAGCCAAGAGCACGCCCCCCGGACGACCGCCGGCCGCGACGGCCTGGACGCCATCCGCGCCCGCCCGCACCGCGCGGTGATTGCGATCGACTTCGACGGCACCCTCGCCCCCATCGTCCCCGACCCCGACCAGGCCCGCGCCCACCCGGACGTGGTCCCGGCGCTCGCCGCCCTCGCCCCGAAGGTCGCCGCGATCGCGGTCGTCACGGGCCGCCCGGCGAGCGTCGCGGTCCGCCACGGCGGCTTCGCGGGCGTCCCCGGCCTCGAACACCTCGTCGTCCTCGGGCACTACGGCGCCGAACGCTGGGACGCCGTCACCGGCACGGTCAGCGCCCCCGCCCCGCACCCCGGCGTGGCCACCGTCCGGGCCGAACTCCCCGGCGTGCTCGGCGAGTTGAACCTGTGGCACGACACGTACATCGAGGAGAAGGGCCGCGCCGTCGCGGTCCACACGCGCCGCGCCCGCGACCCGCAGGCCGCCTTCGACACCCTCCGTGAACCCCTGTCGGAACTCGCCGCCCGGCACGGCCTGATCGTGGAGCCGGGCCGCATGGTCCTGGAGCTGCGCCCGCCGGGCGTCGACAAGGGCGTGGCGCTCACCGAGTACGTACGGGAGGTGGGTGCGGAGTCCGTCCTCTACGCGGGCGACGACCTCGGCGACCTCCCGGCCTTCGCGGCAGTGGAGAAGCTGCGCTCCGACGGGGTGCCGGGGCTCCTGGTGGCGGCGGACACGGTGATCGCCGAACTGGCGGAGCGGGCGGACCTGGTCCTGAACGGCCCGGCCGAAGTGGCCGAACTCTTGCGGCACTTGGCCGACGAGATGGAAGGGAATCGCCCCTGAGCGGCGAGGCCACGGGGCTCTGCCCCGGACCCCGCTGCTCAATCGCCGCAGGGGCTCAAGAGGCGCGCAGCGCCTCTAGCTGGTCCAGGAACCACTGACCCGGCGGCAACGCCGTCGCCGCCTCCGCGAGCCGCTTCGTGCGTTCCTCGCGTTCGTCCTGCGGCATGGCGAGCGCCTCCGCGAGGGCGCGCGAAGTCCCGGTCACGTCATAGGGGTTGACGGTCAGCGCGTCCTCGGCCAGCTCCTCGTACGCCCCCGCCTCCCGCGAGAGCACCAGCACGCACCCGCCGTCGGAGACCACCGGCACCTCCTTGGCGACCAGGTTCATGCCGTCCCTGATCGGGTTCACCAGGGCCACGTCGGCGAGCCGGTACGCGGCGAGCGAGCGCGCGAAGTCGTCCTTCACGTGGAGCACGACCGGCGTCCAACCCTCCGTACCGAATCGGGAGTTGATGGCCTCGGCGACCCGCGCCACCTCGGCCGTGTAGTCCCGGTACACGGCCAGGTCCTGCCGCGACGGATAGGCGAACGCGACGTGCACGACCCGCTCCCGCCACTCGGGCCGTTCCTGGAGGAGCAGCTCGTACGCCTGAAGCCCCCGCACGATGTTCTTCGACAGCTCCGTGCGGTCCACCCGCACGATCACCTTGCGGTCCTCGCCGATCTGCGCGCGCAGCGCCGTGAGCCGCTCCTCCACATCGTCCCGGTGGGCCCGCTCGCGCAGGAAGTCCGCGTCCGCGCCCAGCCCGTGCACCCCGATCCGGGTCCCGGACGTGCCGCCGACGAGATGCGTACAGCAGTCGGTGAAGGCGTCCGCCCAGCGCCGGGTCAGGAACGCACAGCGGTCGGCGCCGAGCATGCCCCGCAGCACCTGCTCGGCGATGTCGTCGGGCAGCATCCGGAAGTAGTCGACGGGCGCCCAGGGCGTGTGCGAGAAGTGCCCGATCCGCAGGTCGCCGCGGAGCTCGCGGAGCATCCCCGGCACCAGCGTCAGGTGGTAGTCCTGCACGACCACGGTCGCGCCCGGCGCCGCCTCCTCGGCGAGCGCCTCGGCGAAGGCCCGGTTGTACGCCTCGTAGGACGCCCACTGCCTGCGGAACTCCGGTCCGAAGGCGGGCTCCAGAGGCGTCTGGTACAGCATGTGGTGCACGAACCACAGCACCGAGTTCGCGATCCCGTTGTACGCGTCCGTGTGCACGTCGGCGGCGATGTCCAGCATCCGCACGCCGGGCTCGGACACGCCACGGCGCACCGCCTCCCTGTCGCCCTCGCTCAGCGCCGAGCACACCCACAGCTTGTCCTTGACGACGCTCAGCGCCGACACCAGACCGCCCCCGCCGCGCTTCTCCTCGATCCCCCCTGCGTCGTCGAGGACGTACGAGACCGGGCCGCGGTTGGACGCGACGAGAACCTCAGCAGCACCATGCGTCGTGGAACTCATACGGGCACGCTAGCCCGGCCCGGAAACGTTCAAACGTAAGGCCGGGCCCCGTCGGGGGCCCGGCCGTATACGACACCTGCGAACGGGTCAGTCCTTGCGGCCGCGGACCGCCGCGAGGATCAGCGCGCCGAGCCCGCACAGCGTGACGGCGAGCCCGCCGTACAGCGGCAGATTCGAGTCGGTGCCGGTCTCGGCCATCTCGCCGCCGCTCGGCGGATTCGGCGGGGTGGGCCGGGCCTGCGGGCTCTGGCTGCTCGCCGACGGGGTCGGCGAGGGCTCGGGCGTCTGCTCGCCCGGCTGCTCGGACGGCGTCGGCGTCGGCGAGGGGCTGGTCGGCGTCGGAGCCGGCGCCTCCTGCTGGATGACGGGCGCGATGCCGCACCGCGCGTCCGTGGAGCCCTCCTCGCAGTTGGTGCGCGGAGTGT
The DNA here is from genome assembly GCF_050106155.1 of Streptomyces nidicola. NCBI lineage: Bacteria > Bacillati > Actinomycetota > Actinomycetes > Kitasatosporales > Streptomycetaceae > Streptomyces > Streptomyces nidicola. The sequence continues at coordinate 4,432,162 of NZ_JBNBPI010000001.1, read as the reverse complement.
CGGCCGTGACGCTGTTCGTGAGCTTGCCGTCACCGCTCACCGGGTCGTTGACCTTCACGGAGTACGTGACGGTCGCGGTCTCGCCGGCCGGGATGTCACCGGTGAAGTTGATCTTCGGCTCGGTGTAGTCGACGTCCCCGAGGCTCGCCTCGGCGTCGTCGTTGTACGTCGCGTCGTCGAGGTTCTCGGTGAGGTCATCGGTGAACTTGGCGTTCGGGTACGGCAGTCGGCTGACGTTCTTCGCCTTCACCGTGTACGTGACCGTGTCACCGGGCTCCACCTTCGCCGGGCTCGCCGTCTTGGTGATCTCCAGGTCGGGCACCGGGACGGACAGGGCGAGCGCCGAGGGGACGTAGGTGTCGCCCTTGGTGGAGAAGTCGAGCGTGGTGGACGTCGAGCCGACCGGGATCGGCTCGTCCCCTGCGGCCCGCGTGGAGCCGCTGCCCGAGACGTCGAACTCCTTCGCGTCGATGCTCAGGTTGTTGACCATCTTCGGGTCGAGAGCCCCGTCGTCCTCGGAGACGAAGAAGTTGTTGGTGTTGCCGGTGTGCGCCTCGGGGATGTTCTGGCCGCCCACGGCGAACTTGTCGCCCGGCGTGTTCCAGTCGCCCTCGTACGCGGTGACGCTCGCGTGCGGTGTGCCCGAGGTCCGGTAGAAGCCGTCCACGGTGACCCGGGTGGCGGGGGAGGTGGAGCGCTGGAGGACATGGCCGCCGTAGATGTAGACGTTGCGGCGGTCCGGCGCGTAGGTGTCGTTCGGGGCGTCGTACTTGTAGACGACGGTCATCGACCAGCCGGCCACGCAGCCCTTGCCGGTGGGCGCCCAGATGTCGCCGACCGAGACCGGCACCGGGGTGCCCGTGCCGGTGACGCCGCTGAACAGGCTGGTGACGTCGGCCTCGCCCGTGTAGTAGTGCGGGCCGCTGGTGGCGGCGGGGTCCTGGACCAGGTTCTCGGGGGAGACCTTGGTCGGGGCCGCGCCGTTCACGCCGACCACGGGGGCCGCGTCCAGCGGGGTGCCGGGCGAGGGGTCCACATCGGCGCCCGAGATGTCGCAGCGCTTCAGCTGCGCGCCGCTCGGGCCCTTGTACGTGCCGTCGTTGCCGCCGTAGAAGAGGCGGGCGTAGGCGACCTCGGCGCCGGGCGGGATGGTGACCCGGCCGGTGCTGGAGCCGTAGCCGTCGGTCGTCCCGGCGGTGTTGATCCGCTGCATGACGAACGTGTTGTTGTTGTCCCTGCCCTCGCCGTTCGCGGCGACGGCGCAGCGCCCGGCCATCGTGGCGTCGTCGGTCGGGCAGCCCATGACCGTGTTGCCGATGGTCTTGAAGTCGCCGTAGATCGATTCGTCGTAGCGCTTGGCGAAGGGGGAGACCACGTCCGCGGAGGCGGGACTCGGTGCCAGGCCCGCCAGGCAGGCGGCGAGGGTGGCGGTGACGGCGCACGCCGCCCTGCCCTTGAATTGTCTGAGCCACATAAAGGGCAAGCTAGACAAAACATATGATTATGCGGCGCTTATGCGACGCGACGCTCCGCATACTCACCGATTTCGATCATCGGCGGCCGCTCCTCCGTGTCGACCTCGTGGACACGCGGCTCGAAGCCGCCCTCCCCGCGCTCGAACTGCGTGAGCACCGGCCTGATGAGGTGCCCGCGCGCGAGCCGGAGCTGGGCGGTGCGGTAGATCGCCGCCGCCATCCGCCCCAGCGCCTGCCCGTCCTGGTGCCGGTGCCTGCGCACGCCGACGTCGACCTGGGCGAGCGCGTCGAGGCCCACGGTGTGCAGCGCGTCCACGAGCAGCCCGAGCTCCACGCCGTATCCGACGGGGAACGGGAGCCGCTCGAGCAGCGAGCGCCGGGCCGCGTACTCGCCGCCCAACGGCTGGACGAACCCGGCCAGTTGGGGCCAGTGAAGGTTGAGTATCGGGCGCGCCATCAGCTCGGTGACCCGGCCGCCCTGCCCCGCGGCCCCGGCCAGCGGACGGTCGTACATCGCCTTCACGAAGTCCACGCCCGGCTCGGTGAGCAGCGGACCGACGATCCCGGAGACGAAGTCCGCGGAGAACTCCTTCAGATCGGCGTCGACGAAGCACACGATGTCACCGGAAGTGACGAACAGGGAGCGCCACAGCACCTCGCCCTTGCCGGGCCTTGCCGGGATCCGCGGCAGGATCGTGTCCCGGTGCTCGACGCGCGCCCCGGCGGCCGCCGCGACCTCGGATGTGCGGTCCGTGGAACCGGAGTCGATCACGACGAGCTCGTCGACGAGCGGCACCGCGTCCGTCATCAGCGACCGCCGGATCTCCGAGACGATCTCGCCGACCGTCTCCTCCTCGTTCAGCGCCGGCAGTACGACACTCACCGTCTGACCCGAGGCCTGCTTGGCGGCGACCAACCGGTGCAGCGGATGGTCGGCCACGGACCAGGAGCGCCTGTTCAGCCAGCGCTCGACCTCTTCCAGCACGGTCTGCGTTCCTTCCCTAAGGATCAACATGTGATCCATCTCGCGCATCGGACGACTATCTCAAGGGTCCGGGCCTTCGGTTACAGTCTTGAACAAGGCCGGTGACCATCGCATGTCGGGGGTCGCCCGCAGTAGACAACTGAATCCACACAATCGAATACCGCTCATCCAGAGGGGCAGAGGGATACGGCCCGTTGAAGCCCCGGCAACCCTCCAGCCGGTCTCGTTCCGCACACCGCAGTGCGCCCGCGAGGCTCCCGGCTAGTGAAGGTGCCAAATCCGTCTCGTGGCGAGATGCGTCGCGAGGAAGATGAGGAGAAAGGGCCTCGCCTCTCATGGCTGTACAGACTGTCGCCACCGAAACCGCCGCCACGACGGACTCCGTCGATCTGGGCCCGGCCTCCGGACTTTCCTGCCGCGAGTGCGGCGCCGTCGTCCCGCTCGGCCCCGTCTTCGCCTGCGCCGAGTGTTTCGGGCCTCTGGAAGTCGCGTACGACCTGCCCGTCGGCGACCCCGAGGCGCTCCGCAAGCAGATCGAGGCAGGACCCGCCAACATCTGGCGCTACGCCCCGCTGCTGCCCGTCCCGGCCGACGTCGCCGAGAAGCCGAACCTGAACCCCGGCTGGACCAAGCTCGTCAAGGCCGACAACCTCGGCCGTGAACTGGGCGTCGCCGAGGGCAAGTTGTTCGTCAAGGACGACTCCGGCAATCCCACGCACTCCTTCAAGGACCGCGTCGTCGCGCAGGCCATCGAGGCCGCCCGCGCCTTCGGCTTCACCACGCTGTCCTGCTCCTCCACCGGCAACCTGGCGGGTGCCGTCGGCGCCGCCGCCGCCCGTGCCGGCTTCCGCTCCTGCGTGTTCATCCCGCACGACCTGGAGCAGGGCAAGGTCGTCATGGCCGGTGTCTACGGCGGTGACCTCGTCGCCATCGAGGGCAACTACGACGACGTGAACCGCTTCTGCTCCGAGCTCATCGGCGACCCGCTGGGCGAGGGCTGGGGCTTCGTGAACGTGAACCTCCGCCCGTACTACGGCGAGGGCTCCAAGACGCTCGCGTACGAGATCTGCGAGCAGCTCGGCTGGCAGCTCCCGGACCAGCTGGTCATCCCGATCGCGTCCGGCTCGCAGTTCACGAAGATCGACAAGGGCCTCAAGGAGCTGATCAAGCTCGGCCTCGTCGAGGACAAGCCGTACAAGCTCTTTGGCGCCCAGGCCGAGGGCTGCTCCCCGGTCTCCGTCGCCTACAAGGGCGGCCACGACGTGGTCCGCCCGCAGAAGCCGACCACCATCGCCAAGTCCCTCGCGATCGGCAACCCGGCCGACGGCCCCTACGTCCTCGACATCGCGCGCCGCACCGGTGGCGCCGTGGAGGACGTCAACGACGAGCAGGTCGTCGACGCGATCAAGCTGCTCGCGCAGACGGAGGGCATCTTCGCCGAGACGGCGGGCGGCGTCACGCTGGGTGTCACCAAGAAGCTCATCGAGGCGGGCCTCATCGACCCGTCGCTGACCACGGTGGTCCTGAACACCGGCGACGGTCTCAAGACGCTGGACGCGGTCGCCGAGTCCTCGCAGGCCACCGCCACGATCCGGCCCAACCTGGACGCGTTCCGCGAGGCCGGCCTCGCCACCGACCACTGAGCCCGACCGAACTTGTAGCAACGGGAGTTACCAGCATGAGCGTCAACGTTCGCATCCCCACCATCCTGCGCACCTACACCGGCGGGCAGTCCGAGGTCGCCGCCGAGGGCGCCACCCTCGCCGACGTCATCGCCGACCTGGAGAAGAACCACACCGGCATCGCCGCCCGCGTCCTCGACGACCAGGGCAAGCTGCGCCGCTTCGTGAACGTGTACGTGAACGACGACGACGTCCGCTTCGAGCAGGGCCTCGAGACGGCGACGCCGGACGGCGCGGGCGTCTCGATCATTCCGGCCGTCGCCGGCGGCTGATCTTTTCTACGTCTACGTAGAGTTACCCGAATTGCCCCCTCCGCGAGAGAAGCGGAGGGGGCAATTCTGCATGGTTGAGCGCGGTACAGTTGGGGAAGCTGCTGCGTTTCCCCGCGCGGTGCATGACGGGCGCATATGAGTTCTCGCCCGAAGCCCGGCAAGAAGTAGCCAAAGTGTGCAGCCCTTTCGGGCCTTTTACGGCATTTACGCGGCCCGACTTGCCCAAGGATCCGGTGAGTTGGCCCGGTTTCCCCGATCTGGCGTGCCCAGAATTCTCGTCCGATTGACCTGTTGCAGACGGCAGTTGGGCAGATACATTCAGCCGCGGTCGACGCGTTCCGGCGCACACCCCCATATCCCATGGGGCGTGAGGTCTGACCCGGGTCCGCGAAGTGCGGTCCTGCGCAAGGGCCAGTAATAGGGGAGTTAGGCATGGCTCAGGGCACCGTCAAGTGGTTCAACGCGGAGAAGGGGTACGGCTTCATCGCGGTCGACGGTGGTGCGGATGTTTTCGTCCACTACAGCGCGATTCAGATGGACGGCTACCGCACCCTCGAAGAGGGTCAGCGGGTCGAGTTCGAGATCTCGCAGGGCCAGAAGGGGCCGCAGGCCGACATGGTCCGCGTGGCCGCCGGCTGAACGCGCGCGTCAGACTGCAAGCTTGTACGTCGCACGTTGTGGAGGGCCCGTCTCCCGGGTAACCGGGAGACGGGCCCTTCGCGCTGCGTGCGCTCACCTGCGGATCCGTGACAGGCGCTTGCACTCGCATGGGTCGAGTGCTAATCATTGGGCTTAGCACTCTCCGAGTGAGAGTGACAAAACTTGGATCGGGTCGGTGAGGTCCGGGGGCCGGGTGGTGCAAGGAGCCACAAGGCCCGCAGGCCGTCCGTCGCGGGCACCAGCACGGTCCTTTTGCGTTAGCCACCCCGTCCGGGAGGACCACTTCACATGGCCAAGATCATCGCGTTCGACGAGGAGGCACGGCGCGGCCTCGAGCGCGGCATGAACCAGCTCGCCGACGCCGTCAAGGTGACCCTGGGCCCCAAGGGTCGCAACGTCGTCCTCGAGAAGAAGTGGGGCGCCCCCACGATCACCAACGATGGTGTGTCCATCGCCAAGGAGATCGAGCTCGAGGACCCGTACGAGAAGATCGGCGCCGAGCTGGTCAAGGAGGTCGCGAAGAAGACGGACGACGTCGCCGGTGACGGCACGACGACCGCGACCGTCCTGGCCCAGGCGCTCGTTCGCGAAGGCCTTCGCAACGTAGCCGCCGGCGCCAACCCGATGGCCCTCAAGCGCGGCATCGAGCGCGCCACCGAGGCCGTCTCCGCCGCCCTGCTCGAGCAGGCCAAGGAGGTGGAGACCAAGGAGCAGATCGCCTCCACCGCCTCCATCTCGGCCGCCGACACCCAGATCGGCGAGCTCATCGCCGAGGCCATGGACAAGGTCGGCAAGGAAGGCGTCATCACCGTCGAGGAGTCCCAGACCTTCGGTCTGGAGCTCGAGCTCACCGAGGGTATGCGCTTCGACAAGGGCTACATCTCGGCGTACTTCGCCACCGACATGGAGCGTATGGAGGCCTCGCTCGAGGACCCGTACATCCTGATCGTCAACTCGAAGATCGGCAACGTGAAGGACCTCCTTCCGCTGCTCGAGAAGGTCATGCAGTCCGGCAAGCCGCTGCTGATCATCGCCGAGGACGTCGAGGGCGAGGCCCTGTCGACCCTGGTCGTCAACAAGATCCGTGGCACCTTCAAGTCCGTCGCCGTCAAGGCCCCGGGCTTCGGTGACCGCCGCAAGGCCATGCTCGGCGACATCGCCATCCTCACGGGCGGCACCGTCATCTCCGAGGAGGTCGGCCTCAAGCTGGAGAACGCCGGTCTCGACCTGCTCGGCCGTGCCCGCAAGGTCGTCATCACCAAGGACGAGACGACGATCGTCGACGGCTCCGGTGAGAGCGACCAGGTCCAGGGCCGCGTCAACCAGATCCGCGCCGAGATCGAGAACAGCGACTCGGACTACGACCGCGAGAAGCTCCAGGAGCGCCTCGCCAAGCTCGCCGGCGGCGTGGCCGTCATCAAGGCGGGCGCGGCCACCGAGGTCGAGCTCAAGGAGCGCAAGCACCGCATCGAGGACGCCGTTCGCAACGCGAAGGCGGCCGTCGAAGAGGGCATCGTCGCCGGTGGTGGCGTGGCCCTCCTCCAGGCCTCCGCGGTGTTCGAGAAGCTGGAGCTCGAGGGTGACGAGGCGACCGGCGCCAACGCCGTGAAGCTCGCGCTCGAGGCCCCGCTCAAGCAGATCGCCGTCAACGGTGGTCTCGAGGGTGGCGTCGTCGTGGAGAAGGTGCGCAACCTGACCGTCGGTCACGGTCTGAACGCCGCCACGGGCGACTACGTCGACATGATCGCCGAGGGCATCATCGACCCGGCGAAGGTCACGCGCTCTGCCCTGCAGAACGCCGCGTCCATCGCCGCGCTGTTCCTCACCACCGAGGCCGTCATCGCCGACAAGCCGGAGAAGGCTGGCGCTGCGCCGGCCGGCGGCGGCATGCCGGGCGGTGACATGGACTTCTGAGCCGCTCGCGGTTCAGCCCGTCCGTAACCCGAGGGCGGCCCCGTCTCCACGTGAGACGGGGCCGCCCTCGGGCGTTTCTGTGCGCCCACCCGTGCTCGACGCCTCGGGGCTCCGCCCCGGACCCCGCGCCTCAATCGCCGGCGGGGCTTGATCTGCCCACCCGCCGCCTGGGGCTTGGTTGGCTTACGCGTAGTCCTTGAGGCGCTCTGTTTCGAGGGTGATGGTGACCGGGGCGGGGAGGCGGACCGTTGCTCCGTAGTGGTACGGGCGGCGGTTCTGGTAGACGCCGTTCTCGGGGGAGCTGTGGACGACGACCGTGTCGTTGTCGCGGTCGACGAGGAGGTAGACGGGGATGTCCGCGTACGCGTAGGCGCGGGGCTTCTCCTGGCGGTCGCGGCGGTCGGCGTCGCGGTCCTTGGAGGTGACTTCGACAGCCATGAGGACGCCGTCGGGGGAGGCCCACTCGTCCTGTCCGGCGAAGTAGTCGATGGGCGTCAGGGCGCCGTCCGGCTTGATGCAGCCCTTTCGGTACGTGTCGATCCGCAGGCCCTGCTCGGGATGCAGTGCCAGTTCGGGGCGCTGCATCATGCACTGGCGGATCAGCCACATGATGATCGAACCGTGGTCGCCGTCCGGCACGGGCTTGACCTCTAGCTTTCCGTTGAGGAGTTCCAAGGTCACCGTCTCGGGGGCGACGCGGGCCAGTTCCTCGAAGTCCTCGACGTCGATGGGGCCGTGCTTCACGAGCAGCCGTCCGTTCAGGAATTCGAGCTTGTTGCGCAGGGTCTCCGGAGCCCTTCGGTCGAGTTCCTCGAAGTCCTCGATGCTCATCTGAGGGCGGTCGGCGGTGCCAGGGGTCATGGGTGTGCCTCCTCGCCTCCATCGTGCCCCGGATGTACGGGTCCGGATCGTCGGCGCGGTCATGCGCGTGCCCTTTCGGAGCGGGGGAGCATTGCCGCGCGGATCTCCGCGACGCGGGTGCGGACGGCTTCCGGGGTGAGGATGCCTGGGGGTGGGGAGGCGGGGCGGGGGTTGTTGCATGGGGTGCAGAAGCCGCCTGGTAGGGCCTCGGGGCGGCCGGGAGCGCCGCAGTTCGCGCATTCGATGAGGCGTAGGAGCGGGCGGTTCGCCGGTGGTGGGGGTGGCGGGGGAAGTTTGTCGGTCAGGCGGCGGAGCAGCAGTGCGGCCGGGCTGTGTACGGGTGTGGGGAGGCCGGCCGTCAGGGCGTGCAGCAGGGTTTCCTCGGTGGCGTTCCGCTCGAACCAGCGCTCCACCTCCGGTGCGAGCCGGTTGCATTCGGCGGCGGACAGGGCCAGCGACGGCGCCGTGCGGCCGAGGGCGGTGAGGAGGAGCAGCGCGCGGCTGCGGGTGGGGCGTGGAGGTGGTTCTTCGGGCGGCGCGTCCCGGCCCGTCTCCGGTACGTCGCCCCTCACGAATGCCGTCCACCACGCGTCGCCCCGCGCCGTGCGGGAGAACCAGGTGCGGGTGACCCAGCGTGCGCTCCCGGAGCCCTGTACGTGTTCGCGGCCGCGTCTCAAGTGACCGGCCCGGTGCAGGTTGTTGAGGGCGGTTCGCATCGCCGCCTGGCCGTACGGGAGGTGATTGGCGAGTGTCTTCACCGAGATGTCCGAGCCGTCGGGCAGCCGGTCGATGTATCCGGCGATGTACGCCTCGCGGGCGGGAAGGTCCGCGAAGTCGGCCCTGGTTCGGGGGAGTTGGTCCGGCGCGGAGCGCTTGCCGTAGCCCGGGTTCGCCTCGGGGTGGAGCGGGGTGGGCGGTGCTGCGTGCGTCGGGGCGGGGGCGGCACTAGAGTTGGCGTCAGCCACGAGATCTCCCTGGATGGGATCTTGATGGACAGGCCCTCGCAGGTGTTGGCGCACCGGCGGGGGCCGTTCGTATATCGGGCACGCTAGAGCGTGATTACCCTCCGTGGCAAGCCGGTGCCAGAAAGTGTCGGGTATTAGCGGACGTGCTCGTCGGCTTCGCCAACTCGCAGGGAGGGAGGGTGGGTTGAGACCGCCTCCCAATCCTTGAAAGCAGGGCTCGTCGCTCGGGGCTTGAGCCTCGGGGCGTTGGCTACGGGGTGCGGCGCAGGTCGGCGATGAACGCGGACCAGGCCTCCGCCCGGAGCGTGAGCTTCGGGCCGGTGGGGTTCTTGGAGTCCCGGACGGGGACGATGCCGGTCACCGGCGTGCGGGCGTCGGCGACTTCGAGGCAGTCGCCGCCGTCGCCGCCGCTGTAGCTGGACTTGCGCCAGCTCCAGGCGGCGGCGTCGTTCAGATCGTCCTCAAGGGTGTGGTTCCTCATGGGCGTAATCCTGCGCCACTGAGTCGAGCAGGGCCAGAGAGTCGCGGGGCGAGAGGGCCGCTGCCTGGAGGAGGTTGAACGTGAAGGTGTGGCGGGCGACCGTGGCCGGGTCGTCGGTGAGCCTTCCCGTCTCGGGCCCGTCGACGAACGAGAGCGGCGGGGCGTTCTCGAACTCCATCAGCTTGACGGGGCCCTGCATCGAAGCGTGCGCGCCCGCGGCGAACGGCAGGACCTGTACGAGCGCGCGGTGTCGTCGGGCCAGGTCCGCCACGTGATGCAGTGCCTCCGCCATGACCCGCGGCCCGCCGACCGTGCGGCGCAGGGCCGCCTCGTCGAGGACCGTCCACAACAACGGCGTTGTTGGATCGTCGAGCAGGCGCGCCCGCGCCAGCCGGTCGGCGACGAGACCGTCGATCCGCTCGTCCGGCGCGGTGGGTTGGTAGGCGTGGAAGACCGCCTCCGCGTAGGCCCGCGTCTGGAGCAAGCCGGGGATGAGCAGCGCGGCGTACTGTCGGATGGCTGTCGCTATGGCCTCCGCCTCTGCCGCCTCCGCGAAATGGTCCGGGAACCTGGACCTGTTCGCCCTCTCGCAGTTGCGGGCGAAGAAGCCGCCCGTGTTCAGCTCCTCGTCCAGGCGCACGGCCATGTCCGGCAGGATGCGCCGCGTGCCCGCCTCCATCTGGCCGACGTAGGAACCGCTGACGAACAGCAGCTCACCCAGGGCCTGTTGCGTGAGGTTCGCTCTCTCGCGGGCGTGGCGGAGTTCTTCGCCGATCATTACGCGGCGCGACGACGGGTCGAGGTCCTTCGGTCCGGTCACGTGCATCAACTCCCGGTCCAGCAGAGGCATCTGTTGGGCCGCTGCCCCTGGCCAGCGTAGGGCCGGGCCGGTCACTCTGTGTGGCGAAAGTGGAACTCGGAGTGGAGGAGTGCGTGATGGTCGTGCGGGACGCGGAGCGGTTGCGGGTGGTCGAGGACGTGGTCGCTCAACTGCGGGCGGAGACCGGGGTACTGGGCATCGTGCTGCCGTCACTGAGGGTCGACCCGGTCTCGGCCGCGGGGGAGGTCGGGTATCCGCTCGTCGACCTGGGGTGCGTGAACTTCGATACGGCGATGCGGATCGTCGCCGTACTGCACGAGGGGCGGCGCGGGGCCTGAGCGGTCAGGCCGAGGACTGTTCGGAGAAGCTCTGCCAGGTGTCGCGGCCCGCGCGGGTGGCGCTGGTGGCGGCGGCCTGGGCCTGGTGGAGGGTGCGGGCGGCCAGTTCGGACGGGGGGACGTCCCAGGTGCCGGTCCAGCTGCGGCCCGCGCGGGCCAGTTCGTAGACGAGGACGCCGACGCCCGCCATCGCCGTGAGGGTGCCGACGCCGGTGAGGACCGCCCCGGCGGTCAGGAGGCGCCGGTCCGGGCGGAACTGGGTCCAGGAGATCTTCGAAAGGGTGCTGTCAGCCATGCGCCCAGGATGCGGGAGGGCCGGGCGGGGCGCATGCGGAGTGGGTCCGGGCGAGCGGCCGGGGCACGGCGACGCGCTCTCCTCAGCCCAAGAAGGGGCCGGCCAACTCGAGCACCTGGGCGTACGGCACCGGTACGTTCACCTCGACAGGGCTGCCGTGCCGGGACAGGTTCAGGGTGACGGTGGTCCGGGGGCCGCCCAGGTTCAGGTCCGTCCGGGTGCGTACGAGGTGTCCCTTGTCGTCGATCCAGGCTTCGGCGATCACCACAACTTCCGCACCGAGGCTGTCGCGGGTGCGGTCCATCTTGTCGCGGAGGTCGGGGGACATGCGGCGGGTCAGGGCGGCGTGGTCGAGCATGCCCCGGTAACGCGTGGTCCGGACGCCCCCGATGGTCTCCTTGCCCTCCTCGGTGACCATGCGCATCGCGGCGATCTGCTGGAGCAGATACTCGGGGTCGTTGACCGGGGCGCGGAGTACGGCGTGGGAGACGGCATTGTGGCGCGGCATCGTGGCCCAGACGCCTTCGTCGACGTCGGGGAGGTCGCTCACGTAGACCTGGCCGTTGGCGAAGACCTCCTGAAGGGTGTTCTTTCCGGGTTTCTTCGGCATGCGCACCTGCAGTGTGCCCCGGTCGTCGTCCAGGTCGAAGCGGCCCGTGACGTCGAGTACGTACGTCTGGCCCTCGCCGTCGGATGTCTCGATCTTCTGCCGGGTGTCGACCGACGTCGCGCGGGTGGCTTTGACGGCAGCGCGGACGGTGGCGGCGGGAGAGGGCGCCCGAGTGGAGGGTTTGTCGGCCGCGTCCGCGGTGGCCCGCTCGTTCGGCGAGCAGGCGGTGCAGAGCAGGGCGACAGCGCTGAGGGCAGCGGTCACGGTCAGGGCGGCGCGCATGAGGCTGGGTCTCCGGAGTCGGCGGGGCGTCCGTGAGGCCGAGGAGTTGTGCGCGGCCTGTGGAGTTTGTGTGACCGGAACGATAGCGTGCGGCCGGTGTCTGCCCGCCTCGGGCTCCCGCAGGACGTGGCGAAGGGCGGCACCCAACGACGCGGAGTGCCGCCCTTTCGTGGTGAGCGGGGTCAGACCTTTGCCGGTTCCTTTGGTTCCGGGGACGGGGTCGCCGGGTTGGCCTCGGCGTGGGCCTCCGGGGATTCGCCCGCGTCCACGTCCTGGTTGAACTCGACCAGCATGTCCTGCGTGAAGCCGAAGTAGTACGTCGCCAGGAAGCCGACGATGTAGCCGACCAGCAGGCCGCCCAGGTAGATCGCGCAGGTCACGCCCAGGCCCTTGTTGCCGTCGAGGAGGGGGAACAGGGCCCAGCCGGACGGGCCGATGGCCGTCGAGCCGACCTGGGTGCCGAGCATCGAGAAGAGGCCGATGAACGCGCCGCCCGCCGCGCCGCCGACGCACGCCGTGATGAACGGGCGGCCGAGGGGGAGCGAGACACCGTAGATGAGGGGTTCGCCCACGCCCAGGAAGCCCGCGGGGAGCGCCGACTTGATGGTCTTGCGGATCGACTTGTTGTGCTTGAGCTTCTTGAAGACGGCGATCGCCGCACCGACCTGGCCCGCGCCCGCCATCGCCAGGATGGGGAGCAGGACCGTGTAGCCCTGCTGCTCGATCAGGGTGGTGTGGATGGGGATCAGGGCCTGGTGGAGGCCGAGCATCACCAGGGGGAGGAAGAGGCCGCCGAGGACGGCGCCCGCGAAGATGCCGGTGTTCTCCAGGAGCCAGTTGGCGCCCGTGCCGATCGCGGTGGAGACCTCACCCGCCACGAACATCAGGCCGAAGATCGTGACCAGGCCGGAGATCAGGATGGTGAGGGTGGGGGTGACCAGGACGTCGAGCGACTCCGGGACCCACTTGCGGCACCACTTCTCGATGTAGACCGCGAGCACCGCCGCGCCGAGCGCGCCGAGGACGCCGCCCTGGCCGGGCGAGAGCTTGTGCCCGAACGCCGAGATGTCGGCGACACCCGGGTAGACGATGATCGCCGCGACCGCGCCGCCGATGATCGGCGTACCGCCGAACTCCTTCGCCGTGTTGTAGCCGACGAAGACCGCGATCAGGGCCATGAAGCCGGAGGCGATCGCGGCGAGCGCCGGGGTGACCGACGGCAGCCAGCCCAGGTTGATCATCAGGCCGTTCAGGCCGGCGATGATGCCACAGCCGATCAGAGCCGGGATCAGCGGCACGAAGATGTTGGCGATCTTGCGCAGGAACAGCTTGAACGGGGTGGCGTTCTTCGCCTTCTGCTGCGCCTTGATCGCGGCGCCCTGCGCGGCGAGGTCGTCGGCGGAGTGGCCGCCGGCATCGGCGGGTGCGGGTGCGGCTGCCGGGGCGGCGGCCCTGCCCTCCTCCACGAGGGACTCGAATTCGGGGGTGACCCGGGCGACCTTCCCCGGCCCGAGGACGATCTGGTACGTGTCGTCCTCTACGACGCCCATGACATCGGGAAGCGCCTTGAGCGCCTCGTCCTGGACGAGCGAACGGTCCGCGAGACCCAGCCGGAGCCGGGTCATGCAGTGGACCACGGAGGTGACGTTCGCTGCGCCGCCGACGAGCGGGAGGATCGCGGCGGCGACGGCGCGGTTCTTGTTCTCGGCGTTATCGGCCATGGTGCGTCTTGCCTTGCTGTGCAGGTGGTGCTCGGGGACGGGTGGGTGCGGGGGAGTTACTTGGTGGCGGCGGCCGCGAGCGCGGCGCGCAGGTGGCCGTCGGACTCCGTGAGGAGCCGGTCGGCGGTGGGGCCGTCGACGTCGCCGAGGACGACGAGGATGGCGTTCTTGACCTCGCCGTCGGTCGCGGCGAGCGCGGCCTCGATGGCGGCGTCGTCGGCGCCGGTGGCGAGGGAGACGATGCGGCGGGAGCGCGCCCGCAGCTTCTCGTTCGACGCGCGTACGTCGACCATGAGGTTCCCGTACGTCTTGCCGAGCCGGATCATGGAGATCGTCGACAGCATGTTGAGCACGAGCTTCTGGGCCGTGCCCGCCTTCAGGCGGGTGGAGCCGGTGAGCAGCTCGGGGCCGACGACGACCTCGATGCCGTGGTCCGCGGCGGCGGCGAGGGCGCTGTCCGCGTTGCAGGACAGGCCGACGGTGAGCGCGCCGTGGCGGGCGCGGGCGTGCTCGACGGCGCCGATCGCGTACGGGGTGCGGCCCGAGGCCGAGATGCCGACGACGATGTCGTTCTCGGTGAGGTCGATGCCGTCCAGGTCGGCGGCCGCGAGCTCCTTGGAGTCCTCGGCGCCCTCGATGGACTTGACCATGGCGGAGGGGCCGCCCGCGATCAGGCCGACGACCTGGCCGTCCCAGGTGTTGAAGGTGGGCGGGCACTCGGAGGCGTCGAGGACGCCCATCCGGCCGGCGGTGCCGGCGCCCGCGTAGATCAGGCGGCCGCCGCGGGCCATGCGGTCGGCGATGCCGTCGATCGCGGCGGAGATCTGGGGGAGCTGGGCGGCGACGGCGGTGGGGACGGTGGCGTCCTCGCCGTTCATCAGCTTCGCGATCTCCAGCGTGGAGAGCTGGTCGATCTCGGCGAACTCCGGGCGGAACGCCTCCGTCGTGAGCGTGGCCAGTTGGGCGCGGAGGTCGGAGTAGGTGGCGTCGGCGTTGGGGGTGGCGGTCATCGTGACGGTGCGGCTCTCTGTGCGAGGGGCTGGTTTCTGGTGCGCTGCGACGGGGTTGCGGTCACGGGGCTCCGCCCCGGGCCCCGCGCCTCAATCGCCGGCGGGGCTTGATTTGTCCGGGCTTCGCGTCGAGGGGAGGCGGGGCGGAGCTCCATCCAAGCCCCTGCGGCGATTGAGCAGCGGGGTCCGGGGCGGAGCCCCGTGGCGGGGGCCGGGTGGCGGTCACTGGCGGCCGCCCCGCGGAGCGGACTGGTGGCGGTGGGCCAGGGCCTCGTACGACGCGGAGAGCGCCGGCGCCGCTGTTTCGTACGTGCGTTGGGCGATGCCGACGAACAGGCAGTCCACGACCAGGAGCTGGCTCGTGCGGGAGGACATCGCCGCGGGGCGCAGCTCGCTCTCGCGGGCGATGGACGTCGTCAGTATGTGGTCGGCGTACTGCGAGACCGGGCTGCCGGGGCGGCCGGTGATCGCGATCGTGGTGGCGCCGTGCTCGAAGGCGACCCGCAGCGGCTCGATCACGTCGCCGGTGGTGCCGGAGTGCGTGATCGCCACCGCCACGTCCCCGGAGCGGAGCGTCACCGCGTTGTGGACGGCCAAGTGCGGGTCGGAGTGCGCGTACGCGTGCCGGCCGATGCGCAGCAGCTTCTGCGCGAGGTCCTGGGCCACGAGGCCGGAGGCCGCCATCCCGTAGATCTCGACGCGGCCCGCGCCCGCCATGGCGGCCACGGCGGCGCCGAGCTGCGTGGTGTCGAGCGCGGCGGCGGTGTCGGCGAGGGTCTGCTGCTCGTCGTGGGCGAGCTTGGCGACGACGTCGGTCAGCGGGTCGTCCACGGCGATGTCCGCGGTGACGGCGGGCGCCCGGCCGGACTGCTGCTGGGCGGCGAGTCCTGCGAGCGCGAGGCGCAGGTCCCGGTAGCCGGGGTAGCCGAGGATGCGGGCGGTGCGGACGACCGTGGCCTCGCTGGTGCCGGTGAGCTCGGCGAGTCCGGTGACGGTCAGGGCGGCGCAGCCGGCCGGGTCCCCCGCGACCGCCTCGGCGACGCGCTGCATGGAGCGGGTCATGGACGGGGCGAGGGTGCGGACCTTGGCGGCGAGGGCCGCGGGGGCCGGCGGCGCGTCCCTGCCGAAACTTTCCTTCACGTCATTGCTCACGTGATGAAAGATATTTTCGGAGACGGATCGGGTCAAGGGTCCTTCGGCCCGGGGTGGGAAGGACGGGCGGCCGGGAGGCCGGGGGTGCAGGTTGCGGTGCTTGAAGGGCTCACCCGCCGCAGGGGCTCCACGTGCACAATTGGGGTATGGACACCATCAGCCCTCTGGAGCAGGCCCTGCACGCGGCCCGCGCGCTCGTGCTCGCGGATCTGAAGGCGGGGGACGTCGCGGATTCGGACATCGTCTCGCTGGTGGAGGAGTCGGTCGTCGCGCGGCGCTGGTGGGTCGAGCAGTGGCCGGAGGGCGTCGAATTCGTGATCGGGCTCGTCGCCCAGGACGTCAAGGACGGGATCCTGGAGCGGCACGGCCGCTGGCCGCTGTGCCCGGTGTGCGGACCCGGTTCGAGCGCCGAGGCTCCGCACGCGCTGGACGTCGAGCCGGAGCTGGGCGCCGACCCGCACTGGGTGTGCTCGGAGGCGGGCGTGACCGTGGCGCCGGTCGGCGGCCTCGGGTCGGTGACGGGGTGACGGAGTCACGGAGTGACGGGGTGACGGTCTCTTGACGGTCTACATAGATCCGCCGACCTGGCCGGGGCACGACCGCATGTGGTCGCACCTGGTCAGCGACGTCTCGTACGACGAACTGCACGCGTTCGCCGAGAAGTTGGGCGTTCCGCCGCGCGCCTTCGAGCGCGACCATTACGACCTCCCGTCGCACCGGTACGTGGACGCGGTGCGCGCGGGGGCGGTCGAGATCGGCTCGAAGGAACTGGTGCGCAGGCTTACGGACGCGGGCTTGCGGAGGCCGAAGGGGCGGCCGGCGTAGTCACCTCGGTCATCTCCGTCGTCACATCGGTCGCCACGTTGGTCGTCTCGGCTGCGGCCGCGTGCTTGGCGACCACGCGGGACGCCGCCGTACGCCGGTGCAGCCGCAGCGACACCGCCGTCAGCGCGAGGGCCACCACCGTCATCGCACCGCCGGCCCACGCGGTGGCCGGGTAGCCGAGGTCCGCGTCGATGACCGTGCCGCCGAGCCAGGGGCCGCCCGTGTTGCCCAGGTTGAAGGCGGCGGTCGTGGTGGCGCCCGCCAGGGTGGGGGCGGCGCCCGCGACGTTGAACATCCGGGCGTTGAGCGCCGGCGCCGTGTAAAAGGCGGAGAAGCCGAGCAGGAACGACAGGACCACCGCGGCGACCGCGAAGTGCCCGAGCACGGCGAGCGCCGCGAGGAAGACGGTGGACGCGGTGATGCCGGTCAGCAGCACCCCGAAGAGGTGCGCGTCGGCGATCCGCCCGCCCAGCGTCGTACCGGCGAGCGCGCCGAACCCGAAGAGCGCGAGGACCGCCGGGACCCAGCCCTCGGGCAGGCCGGCGACGTCCGTCAGGAGCGGCGAGAGATAGCTGAACGCGCAGAAGACACCTCCCGCGGCGAGCGCGGTGACGGCGATGGACAGCCACACCTGGCGGTCGGCGTAGATGCTCAACTCCCGCTTCAGCCGCGGCCGTTCGGCCGGGAGCGGGATCTTCGGCACGAGGGTCACGATGCCGACGAGGGCGATCGCGGAGGCGACGCCCACCGCCCAGAACGCGGCGCGCCAGCCGAGCCCGTCACCGAGGAACGCGCCCGCGGGGACGCCCAGCACGTTCGCGATCGACAGGCCGCCGATCATCACGGCCATGGCGCGGGCCCGCTGGTTCACCGGCACCATCGCGATGGCGACCGCCGCGCCGACCGCCCAGAATCCGGCGCAGGCGAGGGCCGAGACGACGCGGGAGGCGAACAGGATCTCGTAGGTCGGGGCGAGCGCGCCCGCTACCTGGCCCAGGCCGAACACCGTGATGAGCGAGATCAGGGTGGTCCGGCGCGGCAGGCGCAGCGTCGCCACCGCGAGCAGCGGGGCGCCGACCACCATGCCGATCGCGAAGGCCGAGATCAGCAGCCCGGCCTGCGGGATCGTGACGTCCATGTCGTCGGCGACCGCGGGGAGGATCCCGGACAGCATGAACTCGCTGGTCCCGAGGGCGAAGACGCTGAGTCCGAGGATGTAGACGGCCAGGGGCATGCGGGTGCTGTTGCGGGTGCCGGTGCCGGTGCCGGTGTTCGAGCGGAGGTCTGGGGAGTCTGGACTGGGCTGTGGGGACATGTAAGGAGCCAACCGGGGGGTGACGAGTGGCATTCCCGGACCGGGGGGTCGTGGCACATCGTTCGTACGCCGTTCATACGCCCCGCCACGCGCACCGCTCCGCGACGGGGCAGGGGATCAGGGAGTCAGCAGATCCAGCTCCGCCGTCAGGTTCTCGCGGGCCGCGGACTCCCAGTGGGTCCTGCCGTGCGGGGTCCTGAACAGTCGTGGCAGGTCGAGGAGTTGACGCAGTACCCCAGCCCGCCCTTCGCGGAACGCCTCGTCCGGTACGAAGGCGTACTCCGCGCGGACGGCCTTGGTGTACGCGGCGTAGGCGGGTGCGGGCGCGGCCAGGATCGCCAGGTCGGCATCGCACAGCGCCTCGCCGTCGGTGTCGCCGTCGGCCGGGTCGTGGGTGACGGTGAGGCGGACGAGACGGGCCACCTCGGCGACGTCCTCGGGTCCCAACCCGGCCTCGGTCAGGGCACGTTCGGCCAGTGTGGCGGAACGCTCCTCGTTCTCCGAACGGTCCGGCCGGTACACCGCGTCGTGGAACCAGGCCGCGAGCCGCACGAGCTCGGGCCGCTCCGCGTGCTCCTCCAGCACGTCGATGTGGTCGAGCACCGCCGCGAGATGTTCGACCGTGTGGTACTTCCGCTGCGGCTCGGACCACCGGGCCAGGAGATTGTCGGCATACGGATACGGGTCGGCCCCCGCGCCCGCGGTCGCCGCACGCAGGGTGCGGGCCCATCGCTCGCGCAGGTCCGGGCCGGCCGGGTGGTGGTCGTCGTACATCATGACTCCGACCCTAGCCCCGTCCATCTGGGCTCCTGGGGCGATTGAGGCGCGGGGGCCAGGGCATTTCGATCCCCTGTGGCAATTGAGCAGCGGGGCCTCGTGGCGCTGGGGCGGCACCGGCAATTCAAGCCCCGCTCTTTGAACGAGAGCCAGCGGAGCCCCGAGGCGTCAATGCTGGTTCGGCAATTCAGCCCCGCCGGCGTTTGAGGCGCGGGGTCCGGGGCGGAGCCCCGTGGCGTAGGACCGGTCGACCGGGTCAAAAAACCGTTGGCCCCCGCCGCGAGGCGTCCCGTACACTCCCCCGTCTGCCCGCCTCCCCGTGCCGACCCCCGCCGCCGGCACGGCAGGAGCGCCGCCGACCGGACGGAAACCGGCCGGGAACGTTGTACACACGTACCTGGATCCGGAGGCAGAACCCCGTGAGCACGTCACCGTCGTCGTCCGCGCCCTCATCCTCACCGCTCGAGCGCGAACGCACGCACCTGGTCTCGTCCCGCTCCGCCCTGCGCGCGATGCGCGAGGACGCGGAGGCGCTCGACATCCGCGACGTCACCGCGAACTGGGTGAACGCCGAGGTGCTCCAGCACCAGATCGACGAGCGGATCAAGGCGCTCGCCGACCTCAGCCACACCCCGCTGTTCTTCGGGCGCCTCGACTATCTGCACGCGCCGGGCGCGGACGTCGCCGAGGGCGCCGAGGGCGAGAAGTTCTACATCGGGCGGCGGCACGTGCACGACGCCGAGGGCGACCCGATGGTGATCGACTGGCGTGCGCCCGTGTCGCAGCCCTTCTACCGGGCCTCCAAGAAGGACCCGATGGACGTCGCGCTGCGCCGCCGCTTCGGTTACACGGGCGGCGACCTCACCGCGTACGAGGACGAGCACCTCACCGACCCGTCGGAGGCGGAGCAGACGAGCAAGCTGCTCCAGCAGGAGATCGAGCGGCCGCGCGTCGGCCCGATGCGCGACATCGTTGCCACCATTCAGCCGGAGCAGGACGAGATCGTCAGGAGCGGGCTCGCGGGGTCGGTCTGCGTACAGGGAGGGCCGGGGACGGGCAAGACGGCCGTCGGCCTGCACCGTGTCGCGTATCTGCTGTACGCGCACCGGGAGCGGCTCGCCCGCACCGGGACGCTGGTCATCGGGCCGAACGCGTCCTTCCTCCACTACATCGAGCAGGTGCTGCCCGCGCTGGGCGAGCTGGAGGTCAAGCAGGCGACGGTGGACGACCTCGTCGCGCACGTGGAGGTGCGGGCCGTCGACGATCCGGCCGCCGCCCTGGTGAAGGGCGACGCGCGGATGGCCGAGGTGCTGCGGCGCGCCCTGCGTTCACACATCACGCCGCCCACCGAGGGCGTCGTGGTGGTGCGGGGCTCGCGCCGCTGGCGGGTCCCGTCGTACGAACTGGAGCAGATCGTACGGGAGTTGATGGCGCGCGACATGCGGTACGGGGCCGCGCGCGAGGCCCTGCCGCAGCGGATCGCGCACGCCGTGCTCGTACAGATGGAGCGCGCGGGCGAGGCGCCAGACGACCGGGTGCAGAACGCGGTGGCGCGCAATGCCGCGGTGAAGGCCGTGGTCAAGGAGGTGTGGCCGGCGGTCGATCCGGCGAAGTTGGTGCTGCGGCTGCTGTCGGACGCCGACTTCCTGGCCGAGCACGCGGAGGGGCTGCTGGACGCCGACGAGCAGAAGACCGTGCTGTGGGCCAAGCCCGCGCGCAGCGTGAAGAGCGCCAAGTGGGCTGCCGCGGATGCCGTGTTGATCGACGAGGCGATCGATCTGATCGAGCGTACGCACTCGTTGGGGCATGTGGTGCTCGACGAGGCGCAGGACCTGTCGCCCATGCAGTACCGGGCGGTCGGGCGGCGCGCGACGACGGGCTCGGTGACGGTCCTCGGGGACCTCGCGCAGGGTACGACGCCGTGGGCGACGCGGAGTTGGGACGAGGCGCTGTCCCACCTGGGGAAATCCGACGCGGTGGTGGAGGAGCTGACGGCGGGCTTCCGCGTGCCGACGGACGTCATCACGTACGCGTCCCTGCTGCTGCCGGACATCGCGCCGGGGCTCACGCCGGTGGCGTCGGTCCGGGAGAACCCGGGGGCGTTCGAGGTGCGGCCGGTGGACGGGGTCGGGGACGTGGTGGCGGCGTGCGTCGAGGCGCTGCGGAACGAGGGGTCGGTCGGGCTGATCGCGGCGGACGCGCGGTGCGAGGAGTTGGCGCGGGCCTTGGCGGAAGCGGGGCTTGGGTATCTCGCTCCTGGCGAGGAGACGACGGCGTCGGCGCGGTTGACGCTGGTGCCGGCGTCGCTCGCGAAGGGGTTGGAGTACGACTACGTGGTCCTGGACGAGCCGGCGGCGGTGGTCGCGGCGGAACCGGACGAGCGGACGGGGTTGCGGCGCCTGTACGTGTCGCTCACGCGGGCGGTGTCGGGGCTGGTGGTGACCCACGCGGGGCCGCTGCCGCGGCAGTTGGCGTAGGCGGGGTGGGTGTGGCCGGCGCCTGTCGTTCTTGTTGCGCGGCGCCGGGGCTCTGAGCTGTGCCGGGGGCGGCGCCCGTCGTGCTCGTTGCGCGGCGTGCCGGGGGTGCCCACCCGGGGTGGCTGAACATTGTGTCCGCGACCCCGTGCCGGGCCGGTCGCCCTGCTCAGCTCCCACCCGCCCGCCCCCTCCGGGGGCTTCGGCCCCGGGCGGTGAGCCGGGGCGTTGGCGGTGTGGGTGTCCGCTGTGGTTCATGCGCGGAACCGGAGTTCTAGTGCTGCGCTGTGGTCGGTGCCCGTCGTTCTCGTTGCGTGGGGCCGGGGTGCTCGCCCGGGGGTGGCTGAATGTTGTGTGCGCGGCCCCGTGGTGGGCCGGTTGCCCTGGTCGGCTCCCACCCGCCCGCCCCCTCCGGGGGCTTCGGCCCCGGGCGGTGAGCCGGGGTGTCGGTGGTGCGGGCGCCTGCTGTGGTTCATGCGGGGAGCCGGGGTTCCGGCGCGGGGCCGTGGTCGACGCGTGTCGCTCTCGTTGCGCGGTACCGGGGTGCCGCTTTGCCCACTCGGGGGTGGGTGAGCGTTGTGCCTGCGGGCCCGTGTGGGGCGGGTGGGTGGGAGATGGGCGGGCGAAATCGAGTCCGCTCTGGGAGCAGACTCGCGAGTCCGGGGCGGAGCCCCGATCTTTCCAGCCCGCCGGCGATTGAGGCGCGGGGTCCGGGGCAGAGCCCCGTGACGTGAGGCCGCACGACCGGGGCGCCGACGGGCTACCCGTCCAGCGCCTCCCGCCACACCCTCACCGCATCCGCCGCAACAGGACCCGCCCAACCCGCGGGGCGACTCGCTCCGCCGATGTGGAACGCCGACACCCCCGCCGCCCGCAACCCCGGCACATGGTCCAGGCGGAGCCCCCCGCCCACCAGGATCTGCTGCTCGTACCCGGGATCGCCGGAGGCCGACCGCGCCGCCTCCGCGAGCAGGACGTCGAGCCCCGCGTCCACCCCGTCCGCCGACCCGGCGGTGAGGTACGTGTCGAGCCCCGGCAGGTCGGCCAGCTGCTTGCGGAGCGCATCGCGGTCGGCGGCCCGGTCGATGGCCCGGTGGAACGTCCAGCGGCAGCCGTCCAGTTCGGCCACGAGCCGCTCCACGGCGGCCAGGTCGGGGCCGCCCTGCTCGTCGAGGAACCCGAGCACGAACTCGTCCGCCCCGGCGGCCCGCATCTCCCGCGCGGCCCGGACGAGCGCCGATACGTCCCCCGCGTCGAAGCCGTCCGCGAGCCGCAGCATCACGCGCAGCCGGATGTCGACCGCGCGGCGGATCGCCGTGAACGTGTCCACCGACGGCGTCAGCCCGTCCGCTGCCATGTCGGTGACCAGCTCCAGGCGGTCCGCACCCCCGGCCTGAGCGGCGATCGCGTCCTCGGCGTCGAGGGCGATCACCTCCAGGACTGCACGCTTGCTCATGAGGCTCCTGTCGCGTCGACCTGCCCGGGGCCCCGGGTGACGGGTCCAGATAGGTCTAGTCCAATGTCCCGCTCACTTTACGCCGCGTGCACTGTGAACGCAGCCGTCCTGACCTCCCCGTCGTGCTTGAAGTCCAGGAAGAGCCGGTAGGTCCCCGGGCTCGGCGCGGTCGCGGTGAAGGAGACCTCCGGCCCCGGCCTGCCGTCGTGCGGGTGAACGTGAAGGTACGCGAGGTCGCCGGAGCGCAGGGCGACCAGGTGGCCGTACGCGCCGAGGTAGGGCTCCAGATCGGTGACGGGCTTCCCGTCCTTGCTGACGCCGAGCGTGAGCTCGCTCGTGGCGCCCGCCGTCAGGTCGCCTTTCACGCGGACCTCGTAGCCGCCCTCGACGCGTGCCTTCGTGGAGTGCTCCGGCAGCGGTGCGGGCTTGTATGTCCCCGCGACGCCGAGCCCCGCGCCGAGCGTGAGCCCCTCCTTCTCGCCCTGCGGTGTGAAGTCCGCGAAGACCCGGTAGTCACCCGCCTTCGGCAACGAGACGGGCGTGGACCACGTCCCGTCGGCGGCGCGCACGGGATGCAGATGCCGGTACGCGGTCAGATCGCGCGAGGCGACGATCAGGTGCAGCTCCTTGCCGTGTTCCTTCTTGTACGCGGTCACGGGCTCGCCGGAGCCGTCCTCGCCGTGCGCCCCATCCTCCCCATGTGCCCCGCCCCCGGCGTGCTCGGCGTCCTTACGGATGGTGAAGCGCAGTTCGCCGGTCCGGTCGGGGAGGCGGTCCCGTTCCAGATCGAGCGTGTAGCCGCGCTCGGAGACCTGGAGTCCACCGGGGACGGCATCGGCCGCGGCTCCCGCCTCGGCGTGGCCGCCGTGCTCCGATTCCGCGTCCTGCGTGGGCGCGCCGTGCTGGTCGTGCGCGGCCGGCCGCTTCTCGGCGACGACCGGGCCCGCCGCGCTGCCCACCCCGTACGCGGTACCGAAGGTGGCTGCTGCTGCCGCGGCGAAGGCGGCGATCTTCAGGCCGGTCTGCATGGCGGGCTCCTCGGTGAGGCCGGGGTGGGTGGCGGTTTCGCGCGGTTCCTGGTGCTGCGCCGTGTCTCCACGGTCCTCACGACGATACCCCTGGGGGGTATTAAGTCAAGCCGGCTCCGCCTTGCTTTTGATACCCCCTAGGGGTATAAATGGATCACGATGTGGGGTGCCCGCCCCCGGTATCGGAATCCAAGGAGGCATCATGTCGGCGCACACAGTCGCCCCACCCGCGCAGGTGGAACTCGCCATCGGCGGCATGACCTGCGCGTCGTGCGCCGCCCGCGTCGAGAAGAAGCTGAACCGGATGGACGGCGTCGAGGCGACCGTCAACTACGCGACCGAGAAGGCGAAGGTCAGCTTCGCGGACGACGTCCAGGTCGCCGACCTGATCGCGACCGTCGAGGCCACCGGCTACACGGCACAGGAGCCCGCACCCCCCGCGGCCGTCGACGAGCAGGCCGCCGATGCGGGCGACGACGAACTCCGCCCGCTGCGTCAGCGCCTGATCACCGCGGTGGTGCTCGCCGCGCCCGTCGTCGCGATGGCGATGATCCCGGCCCTCCAGTTCGAGTACTGGCAGTGGCTGTCCCTGACGCTGGCCGCGCCCGTCGTGGTCTACGCGGCCTGGCCCTTCCACAAGGCGGCGTTCACGAACGCGCGGCACGGCGCCGCGACGATGGACACCCTGGTCTCGGTCGGGGTGTCCGCCGCGTTCCTGTGGTCGTTGTGGGCTCTGTTCTTCGGCACGGCCGGCGAGCCCGGAATGACGCATCCCTTCGAGCTGACGATCGGGCGCAGCGACGGCGCCGGGAACATCTACCTGGAGGCCGCCGCCGGAGTCACCGCCTTCATCCTCGCGGGCCGCTACTTCGAGGCCCGCTCCAAGCGGAAGGCGGGCGCCGCGCTCAGGGCGCTGCTCGAACTCGGCGCGAAGGATGTCACCGTCCTGCGCGACGGAGGCCGTGAAACGACCGTTCCCGTAGGCGACTTGAAGGTCGGCGACCGGTTCCTCGTCCGGCCCGGCGAGAAGATCGCCACCGACGGCACCGTCGTCGAGGGCTCGTCCGCCGTGGACGCCTCCATGCTCACCGGCGAGTCCGTGCCGGTCGAGGTGGCCGTCGGCGACGCCGTCACCGGCGCCACGCTCAACGTCGGCGGACGCCTCGTCGTCGAGACCACCCGGGTCGGCGCCGACACCCAGCTCGCCCGGATGGCGAAGCTCGTCGAGGACGCGCAGAACGGCAAGGCCGCCGCCCAGCGGCTCGCGGACCGTATCTCCGGTGTCTTCGTGCCGGTCGTCATCGCCCTCGCCGTCGCCACCCTCGGCTTCTGGCTGGGCACAGGCGCGGGCTGGACCGCCGCCTTCACCGCCGCGGTCGCCGTCCTGATCATCGCCTGCCCGTGCGCCCTCGGACTCGCGACGCCCACCGCCCTCATGGTCGGCACCGGACGCGGCGCCCAGCTCGGCATCCTCATCAAGGGCCCCGAGGTCCTGGAGACGACCCGCGCCGTCGACACGATCGTCCTCGACAAGACCGGAACCGTCACCACCGGACGTATGACGCTGCTCGGCGCGCACACCGCCGAGGGCGTCGGGCGGGCCGAAGTGCTGCGCCTCGCCGGGGCGTTGGAGCACGCGTCCGAGCACCCGATCGCGCAGGCCGTGGCGGCGGGGGCGGCCGAGGAGGTCGGCACACTGCCGGTCGCCGAGGACTTCGTGAACGTCGCCGGACTCGGCGTCCAGGGTGTGGTCGACGGGCACGCGGTGCTCGTCGGGCGCGAGAAGTTGCTGGGCGAGTGGGAGATCCGGCTCCCGGAGAGGCTCGCGCGGGCGAAGGCGGAGGCCGAGGCGGCCGGGCGCACGGCGATCGCCGTGGCCTGGGACGGCGAGGCGCGCGCGGTCCTGGAGGTCGCCGACGCGGTGAAGGAGACCAGCGCGGAGGCGATCGAGCGGCTGCGGGGGCTCGGGCTGCGGCCGGTGTTGCTGACCGGGGACAACGAGGCGGTCGCCCGTTCCGTCGCGGCGGAGGTCGGGATCACGGATCCGGCGGACGTCATCGCGGAGGTGCTGCCGCAGGACAAGGTCGACGTCGTCAAGCGGCTTCAGGGCGAGGGGCGTTCGGTGGCCATGGTCGGCGACGGCGTGAACGACGCGGCGGCGCTGGCGCAGGCCGACCTCGGGCTCGCGATGGGCACGGGGACCGATGCGGCCATCGAGGCGGGGGACCTGACGCTCGTACGAGGTGATCTGCGGGCCGCGGTCGACGCGATTCGGCTGTCGCGGCGGACGCTGAACACCATCAAGGGCAACCTGTTCTGGGCGTTCGCCTACAACGTGGCGGCGGTTCCGCTGGCCGCGGCGGGGTTGCTCAATCCGATGATCGCGGGGGCGGCGATGGCGTTCTCGTCGGTGTTCGTGGTCGGCAACAGCCTGCGGCTGCGGGGGTTCCGGGGGAGTTTCTGAGCCACGCGGGGGCGGGGCGGGGTCGCGGGTCTCTGCCCCGGACCCCGCGGGCTCTCGTCCAAATGCGGGGCTCGAAGGACCGGGGCCATGAATGGCGCATCAGCCACATGGGGTGAAATAGGGTCAGTTGCCGTGAATGCCCGTACGCGTGCCGCTGGTCCGTTCGTCCTCCTCGCGGCCTCCGTGGCCGCGTTTCTCGTTCTCTGCGCTCTCGAGGCCGTCCCGATGGCGGACGTTCTCGTCTATCGGGCCGAGGGGGCCGCCGTGCTCGCCGGTGGCGGCGATCTGTACGGGTTCGCGGTCACCGAGTGGCAACTGCCCGCCACCTACCCGCCGTTCGCGGCGCTGCTGTTCGTGCCGGCGGCGGTGGTTCCGTTGTCCGCGCTCAAGGGGGCCTTCCTCCTCGGCAACATCGCGCTGGTCGTGGTGCTGGTCCGGTTGTCCTGTCGGTTCGCGGGGCCGCGGGTTTCGTGGGCGGGGGTGTGCGGGGTCGCCGCGCTCGCGCTGTGGCTCGAACCGGTCTTCCAGACGGTGCTGTTCGGGCAGATCAACCTCGCCCTCGCGTGCCTGATCCTGTGGGATCTGACGCGGCCGCCCGGCGCGTCCGGCAAGGGCCTCGCGCTCGGCATCGCGACCGGCATCAAGCTCACGCCCGCCGTCTTCATCGTGTACCTGTTCCTCGCGGGGAGGCGGCGGGAGGCGGCGCACGCGGTGGCCGGGTTCGTCGGCACCGTCGCGGTGGGCGCGCTCGTCCTGCCGTACGCCAGTGGGGAGTTCTGGACGCGACGGCTCTACGAGACGGGGCGGGTCGGCAAGGCGTGGATCGTCGACAACCAGTCCTTGCAGGGGCTGGTCGCGCGGGTGTTGCACGATGCCGAACCGGGGTTGCTGTGGGCGGTGCCGGCGCTCGTCGTCGCGGTGGCCGGGCTGTACGCCGCCCGGACCGCGGGGACTCCGGCGCGGGGGGTCGTCCTCGCCGCGCTGACGGCACTTCTCGTCTCGCCCATCAGCTGGTCGCACCACTGGGTGTGGTGTGTGCCGCTGATCGCGGTGGTGTGGGCCGAGGGACGGCGCCGAATGGCTTGGGCACTCGCGGCCCTCTTCACGGCCCGCACCATGTGGCTACTGCCGCACGAGGGCGACCTGGACCTCCACCTCGCCTGGTGGCAACAGCCATTGGCGTCGGCGTATCCGCTGGTCGGCGTGGCACTGCTCGGCGGCGCCGTGGCGGGGGCCCACTCCACCTCGCAACCGGCACCGGGCGGGACGAATCAAGCCCCGCCGGCGATTGAGGCGCGGAGTCCGGGGCGGAGCCCCGTGGCATAGGGGCGCCGGCTCCCGGTGGGACGACGGGTCAGCTCTCCGCGAGGAGTTCGTCCGCGTCGACGATCCGGTACGCGTACCCCTGCTCCGCCAGGAACCGCTGCCGGTGCGCCGCGAAGTCCTGGTCGATGGTGTCGCGGGCGACGACCGAGTAGAAGCGCGCCTCGTGCCCGTCCGCCTTAGGACGCAGCACACGGCCGAGCCGCTGCGCCTCCTCCTGGCGCGAGCCGAACGTTCCCGACACCTGGATCGCGACCGTCGCCTCGGGGAGGTCGATGGAGAAGTTCGCGACCTTGGAGACCACGAGCACCGAGATCTCGCCCTGGCGGAACGACTCGAACAGCTTCTCCCGCACCGCGTTCGTCGTCTCGCCCTTGATGACCGGCGCGTCCAGGTGCTCGCCCAGCTCGTCGAGCTGGTCGATGTACTGGCCGATGACGAGCGTCTGCTCACCCGCGTGCTTGCGGACCAGCGCCTCCGTCACCTTCTGCTTCGTGGCCGTCGTCGCACAGAACCGGTACTTCTCCTCGGCCTCGGCGGTGGCGTACGCGAGCCGCTCGGAGTCGGTGAGGTTGACCCGTACCTCGACGCAGTCCGCCGGCGCGATGTAGCCCTGCGCCTCGATCTCCTTCCACGGAGCGTCGAACCGCTTCGGCCCGATGAGCGAGAAGACGTCCGACTCGCGGCCGTCCTCGCGTACGAGGGTGGCGGTCAGGCCGAGGCGGCGGCGCGCCTGGAGGTCTGCCGTGAACTTGAAGACCGGCGCGGGCAGCAGGTGCACCTCGTCGTAGACGACGAGGCCCCAGTCGCGGGAGTCGAACAGCTCCAGGTGCGGGTACACACCCTTCCGCTTCGTCGTCAGGACCTGGTACGTGGCGATGGTGACCGGGCGGATCTCCTTCTTCGTACCGCTGTACTCGCCGATCTCGTCCTCGGTCAGCGACGTCCGCCGCACCAGCTCGTGCTTCCACTGGCGGGCCGAGACGGTGTTCGTGACGAGGATCAGCGTGGTCGCCTTCGCCTCGGCCATGGCCCCGGCGCCGACGAGCGTCTTGCCCGCGCCACAGGGGAGGACGACGACGCCGGACCCGCCGTGCCAGAAGTTCTCGACCGCCTGCTTCTGGTAGGGCCGCAGCGACCATTCGCTCTCGTCGAGCGCGATCTCGTGCGCCTCGCCGTCCACGTAACCGGCGAGGTCCTCGGCCGGCCAGCCCAGCTTCAGCAGCGTCTGCTTGATCTGGCCGCGCTCGGAGGGGTGCACGGCGACGGTGTCGGCGTCGATCCGGGCGCCGACCAGCGGCTGGATCCGCTTCGAGCGGAGGATCTCCTCCAGGACGGGGCGGTCGGTGCTCGTGAGCACGAGCCCGTGCGCCGGGTGCTTGCTGAGTGTGAGCCGCCCGTAGCGGTCCATCGTCTCGGCGATGTCGACGAGCAGCGCGTGCGGCACGGGGTACCGGCTGAACTCCACCAGCGCGTCCACGACCTGCTCCGCGTCGTGCCCGGCGGCCCGCGCGTTCCACAGCCCGAGCGGCGTCACCCGGTAGGTGTGGATGTGCTCGGGAGCCCGCTCCAGCTCGGCGAACGACGCGATGGCCCGGCGGCAGGCGTCGGCCTTCTCGTGGTCGACCTCGAGGAGCAGTGTCTTGTCGCTCTGGACGATGAGTGGACCGTTCACGTACGTACATCCCTTCCGCACGGGCCAAACGTCCAGTGTGCCGCATCCCGGCAAGCGCGGGGCATCACTGCTCGGAGAGCTCCGCCACCCCCGTCACCCGGTGCAGCGGATACGTGCGGACCTCGTCGGCCGTGTGGTCGTAGGCGGTGACGAAGCCGCCCTCGACGCGGACGGGGGCGATGACGCGCTGGCTCGCGGCGCCCTCCGCGTTGACGTACCCGATCCAGAGGGCCTCGCCGGTGAGGACCGCGGCCTGCATCGTGGCGAGGGTCTCGGCGGATCCGGTGCGCGGCAGCTCGCCGTTGCCGGGGTGGGCCGGGGCCTGCTTGCGCGGGGCGGTGGAGGCGGCGTCGCCCGCGCGGATCGCCCGCAGCGCCGCGTCGATGAGGGTGTCGTCGGGCAGCGGCGGGCCGTCCGGGACGGGGTCGGGCGCGGTGCGGGGCGGGGTGCGGTGGGCGTGCGCGCGGGCGATCAGGACGTCGCCCTCGGGGGTCTCGGCGGCCGGGGCGAAGCCCATGGAGCGCAGGCCTTCGAGGAGCGTGCCGGGGTCGGCCTGGGCCGCGAGGACGGTCGGCGCCAGGCGGCGCAGGCGCAGCGGCGCGGACCGCCTGTCCGCGAGGATCTCGCCGAGCACGGCGTCGTCGTCGCAGCGCACGTACGCGGAGGCCGCGCCGATCCGCAGATGGCCGTGGCGGCGGGCGACGTCGTCGATGAGGTAGGCGAGGGGCTGCGGGACGGGCGTACGGGAGTGCTGGGCGAGGAAGGTCTGCAGGTCGGACGCCGTGCGGCCGGAGTCGAGCGCGCGGCGCACCGAGCCCGGCGTGAAGCGGTAGACGGTGGCTCCGCCCTTCGACTCGACGTCCGCGATCACGGAGAGGGCGTCCGCGAGCGGGCGCTCCAGGGGGCCCGGCGCGACCGCCGTGAGGTCGGCCTGGAGGAGGACGTGGTCGAGCGGCTCGGGCAGCAGCGGCGCGAGGAGCTTCGCGGCGCGGGCCGCGGTGAGGGCCGCTTCGGCGGGGGTGAGGGGGTGCGGGGCGGCGTGCTCGTCGTCCGCGCTCCGGAGCAGCGCCCTGCCGTGCGCGGAGAGCGCGCCGCGGCCGGTGACGCCGAGCAGCTCGGCCTCGGCCAGCGTCCACTGGGCGAGGCGGGTGCGCAGGTCGAGGGCGGCGGGGGACGGCCGCTCCCAGGTGAGGCGTTCGATCACGGAGTCGGGCTCGGGGGAGGCACCTTCCGGCAGCTCGGTGAGCAGCAGGGCGAGGACCCGGCCCCGTACCTCGGGAGCCGCCGAACGGTCCAGGTGCGGGCCGAGCGCGGACAGCGTTCTGTCCTTGCCGTCCCGGCCGCCGACCAGGCCCGCCGTGCGGGTCGCGGGCAGCCACGCCGCCACGAGCCGCTCCCAGCGCTCGGCGGGCGGCAGCAGCACCCACTCGTCGTACGCGGGCGTCGCGGCGTAGCGCTCGTCGGCCTCGCCGTCGGAGGCCAACAGGCCTGCGGCGTAGGCGAGTTCGACCCAGAAGGCGGCGGTCTGCTCGGTGCTGTCGAGGGCGACGGCGGTGCGCTTGAGGTCGCGGACGCTCAGCCCGCCGGCCCGGAGCACGGCGGGTCCGCCCTCGTCCCAGTCCTTCAGCAGCTCCTCGACGGTCGACACCGCCGTGTACGCCTCGGCCGCCGCGGCCGCGTCCACAACCTGTGGACGGTGCGTCGCCTTCTCCCGTACGGGAGGCGCGAGCGGTTCGAGGCTCCGGTGGGCGCGGCCGCCGCGCAGATGCAGCGCCGCCTCGCGGGGCAGCACCACGGTGCCGGGGTTCGTCGGCACGAGCAGTCCGCGGTCGAGCAACCACCGTAGGTGCGCCGCCGGTTGGGCCGTGACCTGGCCGTACGGCGGGCCCCACACCAGCCGGTTCAGTACGTCGATGGACTCGGCCGGCGCGTCGTCGAGCAGCGCTGACATACGGGTCGGGTCGGTGAAGAGGGCGGTGAGCGCGGCGATGGCCGACACGGGGTCGTGCGTGGACGGCAACCCGGCCGCCGCGACGATCTCCTGCACACGCCCCGGCGACATCCCGGACGTGACCTCGGCGACGGTCGGGCCGAGGCCGGTCGGGGACGGGTGCTGGGGGGTGGGCGCGAGCAGCTCGCGGGCGGTGCGGACGAGGCGCAGCTGCTCGTCGTCGCCCCAGGCGAGAGCCTGATCGCGGAGGGTGGCGACGGCGCGGGGCAGCGCGGCGCCCGAGTCCTCGCCCGGGAGCAGGCTCTCCAGCGTCGCGTACGTCGTCGGATCCGGTGCCACGGCGAGGGCCTGCGCCACCTGCTGCGTGTACCGGTCCAGGCGCTCCAGGGCGCGGATCACCGAGGCGCGGGTGCCGGCGCGGGTGGCGAGCTGCGTCATGTCGTTCGGCACGGGGCCGAGCAGATCGGGGCGGGCGCGCAGGAGCGCCGCGAGGGACCCGTCGTCGCGCGCGCGGAGCGCTTCCGCGAGGGAGCGGGGTGCTGCCGCGGTCGTCTGCTCGTCGCTCATCCCACCCACGTTAGCGGCCCGGGACCGCGGCACCGTCGTTACGCCCTCGGGGCTTGATGGGTCGAGCCCGGGCGGGGGCCGGTATTTATAGCCCCGCCGGCGCTTGAGGCGCGGGGTCCGGGGCAGAGCCCCGTGACCGGGGGACGGACGACCGTGACCATTCGCGATACCGTCGACACGTCAACAGCACCACCCCGGAGGGGACTTCGTGGGGATCGAGAGTGATCAGATCGTCTTCGACTACCTGAGCAAGGTCGGAGACCTGGCCCAGTCGCGGCAACTGCCGTCGTCGACCCGCATGCGCCTCGTCGCGGACCTCCGCACCGAGATCGACCGCCGCCGCGCGGCCGGCGGCGCGGACAGCCCGGCCGCCGTCCGCAAACTGATCCACCGCATCGGCACGCCGGACCAGATCGTCGCCGGCGCGAAGGACGGCGACGGCACCTACGACTTCGGCCCCGCGGGCGACGAGCCCGAGCAGGGCAGGGGCACGCTCGGCCGGATCGTGCCGAAGGCCCGCGTCCGCCGCAAGGCCGTGCCGGACGAGCCGCCCGTGGACGCGGACGAAGGACCGACGCCCGTGCACCTCGCCGGCACCGACGAGCTGGGCACGCTGGAGGCCGCCGACTGGTGGCGCGCCGGGGGCGGCATACCGGGCACCGAGGTCGACGACGTGCCGGGATTCGTCGGCGGCATAGAGATACCGGACATACTCAAGCCGCCCGGCGCGGGCCGCGGCCCCGACCTCCGTAAACGCCCGATCCCCGAACCGGCCCGGGCCGAGGACGAGTACGCGTACGAGGACGACGAAGAAGACGAAGAGGACGACGACGGCGAGGAGTCCGGAACCGTCAGGTCCCGCCTCCGGTTCCGCCCCCGCCGCACGGCCGCCCGCGTCCCCCGCGCCTCCTTCGGCCGCTCCTTCAACCAGCCCTTCCTGCTGCTCGCCGCCCTCGCCCTGGTCGTCGGCGCCGTACTCGGCAACATCCTCGTGCTGCTGATCGGCTGGGCCGTCGTCTACCTGTCCCGGCAGCTGACCGTCGGGCAGAAGAAGTGGGCGGTGTTCGGCCTGCCGGGGCTCGCCGTGGTCACCGGCATCGTCTGGTTGTGGGGGCGTGGCGACGGGCGGTGGGGCGATCCGCTCCCCGGCGGCAGACTGAGCGGCGCGCTCGACGAGACGTGGCCGTGGGTGCTGCGGTGCGCGGCGTTCGCCACGGCGCTCTACCTGGTGTGGCGGGCACGCGCGCCCCGGCTCTAGCCCGGCCAGGAAGACTCACCGCGCCAGATCCGACTCCAGCTCCGAGAGGATCTGGCCGGCCGCCGTGTAGCCGACGCCCTCGGCCCACAGCCCGTCGTCGACGTTGTAGACCCGGCTGTCCCGCACCGCCCTGATGCCGCGCCATTGGCCGCTCGTGGTCGCCTCCGCGACCTTGGCCAGGCCCGGATTGCCGTACGTGGACGTGAAGATGGCGTCCGCGTCCGCCTTGCCGATCTGCTCGGGCCCCACGTCGTACGAGAGACCCCTGACCTGGTTCGTGATCGCGGGGCGGCCGAGGCCCACGTCGGACAGGATCGTGCCGGTGGGGGTCCGCCTGCCGTAGATGCGGATGTCGGAGCCCGCGACGAACCGGACGACGTTGACCTCGGTCCGCGCCGCCGCGCCCGCCCCGCCCACGGCCTTGGTGACGGCGGCGACGTGGGACTTGTACTCGGCCACCACCTGCCGGGCCCGCGCCTTCTCGCCGAGCGCGTCGGCGTGCACGAGGAAGTTCCGCTTCCACGCGTCGTCGGCGGCGCCGGTGAGGACGGTGGGGGCGATGGCGCCGAGCTGCTTGTAGCGCCCGGCGTCGTGGGCCTTGTCGCCGATGATCAGGTCGGGTTTCAGTCCGGCGATCTTCTTGAGGTCGGGGCTGTCGCGCTCGCCGACCTCGGCGATGCCCTTGGTCTTCGCCGCGGGCAGGTACGCGGGGAGGGCCTGATCGGTGCCGGCCCGGGTGGCTCCCACGGGCCGCACGCCGAGCGTGATCGCCGAGTCGAGCCCGGCGGTGTTGAGGACGACCACGCGCTCGGGGACGTTCTTGACCTTGACGTCGCCCATCGCGGTGCCGACCGTGTGGCTGCCGGAGGCCTTGGCGGCGGGCTTGGCGGCGCCCCCGTCGTCGTCCGAGCTGCAGGCGGACAGGGTGAGCGCGAGGGCGAGGGCGGCGCCGAGGGCGAGGCGGGTGTGGTTCATGGGCGCCCATGGTGCCCCTGGGACCGCCCGCGGGGAAGCCGTCCGCGTGGAGATCGGCTTCGGGGCGGCCGACACCGTGCAGGCAGAATGATCCCCATGGCTCCTCACACAGACCCCACGCCCACAGGACCCACCGTCGGCTTCGATCTCGACATGACGCTGATCGACTCCCGGCCCGGCATCCGCGCCACCTGGGTCGCGCTGGCCGAGGAGACCGGGATGCGGATCGACGCGGACCTGATCGTGTCGCGCCTGGGCCCGCCGCTGACCGACGAGTTGGCGCACTGGTGCCCGCCGGAGCGGATCCCGGCGATGGCCGACCGCTACCGTGAGATGTATCCCACATACGCGATCGAGCCGACGCTGCCGATGGCGGGCGTGCGCGAGACCATAGCCGCCGTGCACGCGGCGGGCGGCCGGGCGATCGTCGTCACCGCGAAGTACGAGCCGAACGCCAAACTGCACCTGGCGCACCTCGGCATCGACGCCGACGCCGTCATCGGCGACCTGTGGGCCGAGGGCAAGGGCCACGCGCTGCGCGAGCACGGCGCGAGCGTCTACGTCGGCGACCATGTCGGCGACGTACGCGGGGCACGCACCGCGGACGCCCTGTCCGTGGGCGTGACGACAGGACCGTGCGACGCCGCCGAACTGCGGGCGGCGGGCGCCGACGTGGTGCTGAAGGACCTGACCGAGTTCCCCGCCTGGCTGGAGGGTTACACCAAGGGCTAGGCAGCCGAGGTGACTACGTCGCCGAGCGTGCCTGACGGCGCTGCGCCGCGACGCCGCGGAGCACCCCGGCCGCGGCGACGATGAACCCGACGCCCATCAGCATGCACACCGCATAGGAAATGGGCGGGAACGGGTCGGTGTGGAGGAACAGCGGCGCCATCGTGACGAGGGTGGCGATCGCCCCCACGATGAAGACGATGCCGCCGGCTTTCACGAGGCCGTCGCCGGGGCCGGTCTCGGCCACCGCGGAATTGGCTTGGGTTTTGTCGCGCACCCAGCCAGGGTAGTTCCCAGCGCAGAGAGACAAACAGGGGCCAGGCACAGACCAGCACGGACCAGCGAGCGAACCCCCGGGCGACATCTTGTCACCGGCCCCGGGAGCAATAGTCTTGGTGACGGCGGGTCGGACCACGGCCCGCTGTCCTGCTATCCAGCCGCTTTATCCCAGCGTTTTCTTCTAGTACGAGGACGAGGACTTCACGTGCCTACCGGCAAGGTCAAGTGGTTCAACAGCGAGAAGGGCTTCGGCTTCCTCTCCCGCGACGACGGCGGCGACGTCTTCGTGCATTCCTCCGTACTTCCCGCAGGCGTGGACGCCCTCAAGCCCGGCCAGCGCGTCGAGTTCGGGGTGGTCGCAGGACAGCGCGGCGACCAGGCGCTCTCGGTCACCATCCTGGACCCGACACCCTCGATCGCGGCGGCGCAGCGCCGCAAGCCGGACGAACTGGCGTCGATCGTCCAGGACTTGACGACGCTGCTCGAGAACATCACGCCGATGCTGGAGCGCGGCCGGTACCCGGAGAAGACGGCGGGCAAGAAGATCGCCGGCCTGCTGCGGGCGGTGGCGGACCAGCTGGACGTCTGACCCGCTACCGCTACCGCTATCGCTACGGGAAGGACAGCGCGTCCGGCGCGAGTGCCGGGACCAGGCCTTCCGCGGCGGCCCGGGTCAGCAGACCGCGGATCGCCGCGTAGCCGTCCTCGCCGAGGTCGGCCGTGAACTCGTTGACGTACAGGCCGATGTGCTGGTCGGCGACGGACGGGTCCATCTCCTGCGCGTGCGCCATGACGTACGGGCGGCTGGCCTCGGGCTCGTCCCAGGCCATCCGCACCGACGTGCGCACGGCGTCCGCGTAGGCGCGCAGCTTCTCGGCGCCCAGCGAGCGGCGCGCGATGATCGCGCCGAGCGGGATCGGCAGGCCCGTCGTGGCCTCCCAGTGCTCGCCCATGTCGGCGAGCTTGTGCAGGCCGTAGTTCTGGTACGTGAAGCGGGCCTCGTGGATGACGAGCCCGGCGTCGATCTTGCCGTCGCGCACGGCGGGCATGATCTCGTGGAACGGCATGACGACGATCTCGCCGACCTTGCCGCCGGGGACCGTGTCGGCCGCCCACAGCCGGAACAGCAGGTACGCGGTCGAGGTCTCGCTCGGCACCGCGACGCGCTTGTCGGACAGGTCCACGCCCGGCTCACGGGTGAGGACCAGCGGGCCGCAACCGCGCCCGAGCGCGCCGCCGCACGGCAGCAGCGCGTAGTCGTCGAGGACGTACGGCAGGACCGCGTACGACACCTTGAGGAGGTCGTACGTGTCCTCGCGGCGCTCCGCGACGCCGTTGGTGATGTCGATGTCGGCGAAGGTCACGTCGAGGGCGGGGGCGCCGGGGACGCGGCCGTGGGCCCAGGCGTCAAAGACGAACGTGTCGTTCGGGCAGGGCGAGAAGGCGATGCGGGTGGGCTCGGCCCCCGCTGCGGTGTCGGTCATGTGTTCTTCCAACTCGTAAGGACGGGCGCGGTCTTCCCGAAGGCGGAGGCCAGCGCGGCGAGCGCGTCACCGATGCGCCAGGCGTCGCGGTCGCGGGGCCCTACGGCGTTGGAGACGGCGCGTATCTCGGCCACCGGCACGCCGTGCGCGGCGGCGGCCTCGGCGACCCCGAAGCCCTCCATCGCCTCGGCCACGGCGCCGGGGTGGCGCTGCGCGAGCAGCGCGGCGCGATCGGCGGTGCCGGTCACCGTGGAGACGGTGAGCACGGTGCCGACCGTGGCGGAGGCGGCCGACGCGAGGTCCCGTACGAGGGACTCAGGGGGCGTGTGGGTGACGGTGCCGAAACCGAGTTCGGTGACGGGTACGAAGCCCTCGGCGGTCTCGGCGCCCAGATCGGCGACGGTGATCGCGTCCGCGACCAGGACCGCGCCGGGGGCGGCCGTGAAGCCGCCGCCGATGCCGGCCGAGACGACCAGCGAGTACGGGCTGCCCGCCAGTTCGGCCTTCGTGAGCGCGGTCGCGGTGCCCGCGGCCGCGGCGGCGGGCCCGACGCCGACCGCTACGACGTCAAGCGTGGGGTGATCGTGCAGCGCGCCCGCCACCGCGTCCCGTTCGGCCGGGACGGCGGTGGCGATCAAGACACGCGCCGAGGTTGCGGTATTCGTCAGCTGTCCTTCTCGAGCTTGAACGACCACAGGCCGTACGCCTTGGAGTTGCCGCCCGACAGGATCGTGACGGTGGTCGCGGAACCGGAGGCGCCGTACTGCTGGTTGAAGAAGACGCTGCCCGGAACGGTGCGGTAGGTCTTCTTGCTGGAGTCCGTGAGCGGCTGGCCGTTCATCAGGAGCGTCCAGCCCTTGTCGGCGATCTCCGGGTCGACGCCGAAGCGGACCGTGGCGTCCGGGTCCACCTTGATGGACTTGGCGTCCTTGTCCTTCAGGCAGCCCTGCAGCGCGGTCGGCTTCAGCGGGTCGCCGTCGTTGTAGCAGCTGGCCTCGGAGTTCACCGAGTTGCGGTCCACCGTGACGGTGGCGAGCGGCGTCGGCTTGTCGCAGGCGGAGAGGACGAGGAGCCCGGCGCCGACGGCACCGACGGCGGCAACGGCGCGGCGGTGGCGCGCAACAAAACGCTGGGAGGTCATAGGCGGAAGGCTATCTGGCGCCGCCGCTCCCGCTCCGAGTGGGGGAGCGGGTGTCGCGTTTGCGCACTGAAGGCCCGCTCTACGCCACACGTGCCCCGGTCTACGCCACGCGTGCCCGGCTCGTGGGCCCCGCGTGGCGTGCCGACGACAGCAGCCCGCGCACCGTGGACAGCCAGCCCGCCGCCACGATCGCCGCCGCGACACTCAGCCCGAGCACCCCGTTCAGCGGCAGCGCGATCCCGATCGCGCCGCCCACCACCCACGCCATCTGCAACAAGGTCTCCGAGCGGGCGAACGCCGAGTTGCGCACCGCCTCCGGGACGTCCCGCTGGATCGTCGCGTCGAGGGACAGCTTGGCCAGCGCCTGCGCGAACCCGGCGACGGCGCCCAGACACGCCGTCATGAGCGCGCTGAAGAAGACGGCCGACAGGACGGCCACGCCGAGCACCACCACAAGCACCGTCACGATGATGACCTCCGGGGCCCGCGCCTTCAGCCATGCCCCGACCGCCGTACCCAGCGCGTTCCCCGCCCCCGCCGACACGCCCACGATCCCGAGCGAGACGGCCGCGCTCTGCCCGGGCAGCGGATGCTGGCGCAGCAGGAACGCGAGGAAGAAGATCAGGAAGCCGGACAGACAGCGCAGCGTGGCGTTCGCGGCGAGGGCGTGGGTGACGGCCGGGCCGACCGTCCGCAGGCCCGGCTTGCGCGCCCTGGTCCGCGCGGGCCCGTGCAGATGCTCCTCGTCCGCCGCGAGCAGCGCCTTGCTCTCGCCGCGCGCCGAGTCCACCTTGTGCGGCATCGAGTACGACAGGAAGATCCCGCACACGTACAGCACGAAGGCCCCGTACAGCGGCCAGCGCGGGCCGAGTGCCTGGAGCCCCGCCCCGACCGGCGCCGCCGCGCCCGTGGCGAGCAGCCCGCCGAGCGTGACCCGCGAGTTCGCCTTCACCAGGGAGAAGCGGGGTGGCAGGAGGCGCGGCACGACCGCCGAGCGCACCACCCCGTACGCCTTCGACGCGACGAGGACGCCGAGCGCCGCCGGATACAGCTGGAGCCCGCCCCCGGTCACGGCGCTCGCCAGGACCAGCGCGAGCAGCGCCCGCGCCAGCATCGACGCGGCCATCGCGGCGCGCCGGCCGTGCGGCAGCCGGTCGAGCAGCGGCCCGATGACGGGCGCGAGGAGCGTGAACGGCGCCATCGTGATCGCGAGGTACAGGGCGACCCGGCCGCGCGCCTCGTCCGTCGGCACGGAGAAGAACACCGTCGAGGCGAGGGCGACCGTGATCATGACGTCGCCCGCGCCGTTCAGCGCGTGCAGCTCGATGAGCTTTCCGAGCCCCGACTCGCCCGCGCCGTGCGCGTGCGTCGCCTTGCGGATGCCGCGTGCGGTGCCGGTGAAAGGGAGGTGCAGGGCGCGGCCGATTTTGCGAAGGGGGCGGGGCGCGTCCGACGCGCGCGACGACGAACCCGACGACGACTTGAACGACGACCTACCGGCAGCCACCCAGCAATGGTGCCCCTTGTTCGGCCTTCTAGTGCCGTTATGGACACGCTGGTCGGCTTTCCGGCCAGGTGCGCCTCGTACGTCGGTGTGGGCCCAGGGCGCCGGAGGAGGTAGCGTGCGTAGCGCGCCCGCGGCGGTTGTTCTCGGCCGCGCGCCTCTCGGCCATCCCGCAGAATGGATGGCGTAGGCGCGCCCGGTACGTCGGGTGCGGACGTCGACGCGGCCCTCCGGTCCGCTCCGTCCGCGCTCCCGCACACAGGACGGCGCACTCGTGAGACGGCGTAGGAGAGAAGCGATACCTGTGAGCGCAGCGACAACGCGAAGCCGCACCCCTGACCGTCTGTGCGCGGAGGCGGTGGACATCGCCCGGGCCGCGGCCGAGGAGGCCGCAGCACCCGGTGTGGTCGGCGAGCACGTCGAGACGGTGGTCGAGGGCGACCGCGTCGTCACGCACCTCTTCGAGTGCAAGGAATTCGGCTACCGGGGCTGGCGCTGGGCCGCCACCGTGGCCCGCGCCTCCCGAGCCAAGTACGTCACCCTCGACGAGGTCGTGCTGCTGCCGGGCCCCGACGCCCTCCTGGCCCCCGAGTGGGTGCCGTGGAGCGAGCGGCTGCGCCCCGGCGACCTCGGCCCCGGCGATCTGCTGCCGACCGAGTCCGACGATCTGCGCCTGGAGCCCGGTTACACCGGGGAGGACACGCCGCCGCCGAACTCTCCGGTCTCGGACGACATGGCGGAGCTCGTCGAGGCGGAGGACGTAGAGGTCACCGAGGGCCCGGTCGGCGCGCTGCCGGTCGCGCCCACCCGTGGCTCGATCGCCGCGGTCGCCGAGGAGCTGGGCCTGCGCCGCGCGCGGGTGCTCTCCCGGTACGGGCTGCACATCGCGGCCGACCGCTGGGAGGACTCCTTCGGGGCGAAGACCCCCATGGCGCAGGCGGCCCCCGCGACCTGTGTCTCCTGCGGCTTCCTGGCGAAGATCGGCGGCTCGCTCGGCCAGGCCTTCGGCGTCTGCGCCAACGAGTTCTCCCCGGCGGACGGCCGGGTGGTCTCCCTGTCGTACGGCTGCGGTGGCCACTCCGAGGCGGCCGTCATGCCGAAGGCCCCGCGGCCGGCACCTCCGGTGATCGACGAGACGGTGGTCGACACGTTCCCGCTCCGCGTGGAACCGGACGCGGGCTCGGTCGGAGCGGTCGCCTCCGGCGATGGGGACGACGACCTGGGGCACTCGTAGCTCAAGCCCCTGCGGCGTTTGAGCAGCGGGGTCCGGGGCGGAGCCCCGTGACGTCGACCCCGGTGCGGCGGCATGCGTACGGCAACACGGGGAACCCTGCGCGATACGGTTCGGCCGATCACGACCACGCCGCCCAGAGGAGTCACCCGTGAGCGTCAGCAGAATCGCGCGCCCCGCACCGGAGGGCGTCGACCCCTTCGACACCGCGCGCCTGCGCCACACCGTGCTCCAGGCGTGGTCCGGCAGCGCCGCCCGCTTCCGCGAGGACGCCAACGCCGAGGAGGACCTCGCGCTCGGCGGCTACCGCGACCGCCTCGTCGTCGAACTCGCGCAGAACGCCGCGGACGCCGCCGCACGGGCCGGCGTCGAGGGCCGCCTCGCACTCACCTTGAAGGACGGCGTGCTCGCCGCCGCCAACACCGGCGCGCCCCTGGACGCGGCGGGCGTCGAGTCGCTGTCCACGCTGCGGGCCTCCGCGAAGCGGGAGGACACGAGCGGCGCGGTGGGCCGGTTCGGCGTCGGCTTCGCGGCCGTGCTCGCCGTCTCCGACGAGCCCGCGGTGGTCGGCCGGAGCGGGGGTGTGCGCTGGTCCCTGACGGACGCGCGACTCGCCGCGTCGGACACGGCGCTGCGCAGCCCGGACCTCGGCGACGAGCTGCGGCGCCGGGACGGGCACGTGCCGCTGCTGAGGCTGCCGTTCGCGGCGGAGGGCTCCGCCCCTGAGCCGTACGACACGGTGGTCATCCTTCCGTTGCGGGACGGCGCGGCGGAGGCGCTGGCCGCGCGGTTGCTGGAGGGTGTGGACGACACGCTCCTCCTTGCGCTGCCGGGGTTGACGGAGGTCGTGATCACGACGGAGTCGGGTGTGCGGACCTTGCGTCGTTCGGAGGACGCGCCCTATGTCGTGATCACGGACACGGGCGTGACGCCTCGGGGCTCCGCCCCGGACCCCGCTGCTCAATCGCCGCAGGGGCTTAAATTGGCCCACCCGCCGGCGGGGCTTGAAAGGCCTGCTCAATCGCCGCAGGGGCTTGAAAACCGATACCGCACCGTCACCCGCACCGGCCCCCTCGACGCCGCCCTTCTCGCCGACCGGCCCGTGGAGGAGCGGTTGCGGCCGCACTGGGCCGTGACCTGGGCCGTGCCGGTCGACGCCGACGGGGCGCCGCAGAGGCCGCGCAGCGAACCCGTGCTGTACGCGCCCACCCCCAGCGACGAGGCCCTCGGCGTGCCCGCCCTGCTCATCGCCTCGTTCCCGCTGGACACGGCACGGCGGCACGTCGCCCCCGGCCCGCTCACCGACTTCCTCACCGAACGCGCCGCCGACGCGTACGCGGAACTGCTCGGCGGCTGGAGCCCCGTGGGCACCGGCATCCTCGACCTCGTGCCCGGCCCGCTCGGCCGGAGCGAGCTGGACGGGGCCCTGCGCGCCGCCGTCCTGGAGCGGCTGCCGCGCACCGCCTTCCTGCCCCCGGCGATCGAACCGGGGGACCCCGAGGACGACCGGCCGATCTCCCTCAAGCCCCGCGCCGCCGAGGTCGTCGAGGGCGCGGGCGCCGAAACAGTGCGGGTCCTCGCCGACGTGCTGCCCAGCCTGCTGCCCGCGGGCCTCGAACGGCGCGTGGAACTGCGGACGTTGGGCGTCGCACGCGTCCCGCTGACCGAGGCGATCGACCGGATGGCGGGGCTCGAGAAGGAGCCCGGCTGGTGGCGGCGGCTGTACGAGTCCCTCGCCGGCGTCGACCCGGACCGGCTCAGCGGGCTGCCCGTGCCGCTCGCCGGCGGCCGCACCACCATCGGCCCGCGCCAGGTGCTGCTCCCCACCGCGGAGGCCTCCACGGTCCCCGGTGAGGCGCTCGCCCGGCTCGGCCTCAAGGTCGCGCACGCCGACGCCGCCCACCCGCTCCTGGAGAAGCTGGGCGCCCTGCCCGCCACCCCGCGAGCCGTCCTGCGGACCCCGCAGGTGCGTGCCGCGGTCGCCGCGTCCCTCGACGACGACGCGTCCGCCTGGGACGACGAAACCACCCTGGACGCCGACGAGTTGGCCGACGTCGTCCTCACTCTCGTACGCGACGCGCACCTCGACGTGGGGGACGAACCGTGGCTCGGCGCCCTCGCCCTCACCGACGACGAGGGTGAACTCGCCCCTGCCGCCGAACTCCTGCTCCCCGGCAGCCCGATCGCCGAGGTGCTGCGCGAGGACGAACTGCCCTTCGTGGACGGGGAGTTGGCCGAGCGCTGGGGGCAGGGGCCGCTCGCGGCCTGCGGCGTCCTCGCGACCTTCGCGCTCGTCCGCGCCACCGACGTCGTCCTCGACCCCGACGAACTCGACCCGCGCGAGGGCGACTTCCCCGAGCCGGACGACGCCGGGCTCCTCGACGCCGTCGACGTGTGGTGCGAGGACGTCCTCGACCGGCTGCCCGACACCCCGGTCCCGCCGGTCGCCAACGAGGTGACCGCCGTACGCGATCTGGACCTGGTCGACGAGGACCGCTGGCCGCAGGCGCTCGCGCTGCTCTCGCGGCCGCCGCTGCGGGACGCCCTCACCCAGCCGGTCCGCGTGCTGCTGCCCGACGGCACGCACGAGCTGGTGCGTCCGTACACGGCCTGGTGGCTGCGCGGCAACCCGGTCCTCGGCGGGCGCCGACCGGCAGGCCTGCGCGCGGAGGGCGGGGACCCGCTGCTCGTCGGCCTGTACGAGCCCGCCGACGCGGCCGGGTTCGACGACGAGCAGGTGCTGCGCGCGCTCGGCGTCCGCACCTCCGTCGCCGCGCTGCTCGAAGAGCCCGGCGGCGCGGCGGAGCTCCTCGACCGCCTCGCCGACCCCGACCGCCCGGTCGGCTCCGCGCAACTCCACGCCATCTACGGCAAGTTGGCCGACCTCGACCCCGAACAGGTCACGCTTCCCGACGAGTTGCGGGCCGTGCGGGACGGGGAGGTCGTGATCGTCGACGCCCGTGACGCCCTCGTCGCCGACGCGCCCGACCTGATCCCGCTCACCGAGGGCCGCGCGCTCCTCCCGGTCACCCCGTCGAAGGCCGCGCACCTCGCGGAGCTGTTCCAGGTGCGGCGCCTGAGCGAGGCGGTGGGGGCCGGGGAGGTCGAGGGCGGCGATGTGCACGACGTGCCCGAACCCGTGCGCGTCCTCCTCGGACCCGGCACCCCCGCCTCGTACGTCGAGCACGAGGAGCTGTACGTCTCCGACGTCGAGGTCGACTGGTGCCGGGCGGCCGACGGCGTGGTGCACGCGGCGACCCTGGAGGGCGTCGCGGCAGGCCTCGCCTGGGCGGCGGGCCAGTGGCCCCGCCGTTTCGAGGTAGCGGCCCTCCTGGAGGACCCGTCCCGCACGGTGGAGCTGGCGCGCGACCGGTGGTTCGACTAGTTGCGCGGCCTATCAAGCCCCGCTCTTGGACGAGAGCCCGCGGGGTCCGGGGCAGAGCCCCGCGGCCGCAACACACTTATGCCGGAAACCTGCGCCCCACCCACCGCCACAAGAACTCCAACACGCCCGCCGCCACCCCCGCCACCCCGACGGCAGTCCACGGCATGGCTGCGCCCACCAACTTCAGCGCGAAGAACTCCTGGAGCCACGGCACCACCAGCACCAGCAGGAAGCCGAACGCCATCGCCGCGACAAGGCCCACCCGCCACCACGTGTACGGACGGGCGATGATCGCGAGCACCCACATCGAGATCAGGAAGAGCGTCAGCGTCGCCGAGCTGGTCTCCGCCGCGAGCGCGCCCGAACCCGCGTAGTGGTGCCGGGCGATCAGGTACATCGCGAACGTGGCGATCCCGGCGACGCCCCCGCCGGGAATCGCGTACCGCATCACCCGCCGCACGAAGTTCGGCCTGGCCCGCTCCTTGTTCGGCGCGAGGGCGAGGAAGAACGCGGGGACGCCGATCGTCAGGGTGGACAGGAGCGTCAAGTGCCTTGGCAGGAACGGGTATTCCACCTGGAAGCAGACCACGAGCAGCGCGAGGATCACCGAGTAGACCGTCTTGACCAGGAAGAGCGTCGCGACGCGCGTGATGTTGCCGATGACCCGGCGGCCCTCCGCGACCACCGAGGGCAGCGTCGCGAACGAGTTGTTCAGGAGGACGATCTGGGCGACGGCCCGGGTGGCCTCGGAGCCCGAGCCCATGGACACCCCGATGTCGGCGTCCTTCAGGGCCAGCACGTCGTTCACGCCGTCGCCCGTCATCGCGACCGTGTGCTCGTGCGCCTGGAGCGCGCCCACCATGTCCCGCTTCTGCTGCGGCGTCACCCGCCCGAACACCGTGCCGTCGTCGAGCGCGTCGGCCAGCTCCGCCGGATCCTCGGGCAGCGTCCGCGCGTCGACGGCCCGCCCCTCGAGACCCAGCTTCGCGGCGACCGCCCCCACCGACACCGCGTTGTCACCGGAGATGACCTTGGCCCGCACGTCCTGCTCGGCGAAGTAGCGCAACGTGTCCCCGGCGTCCGGGCGCAGCCGCTGTTCGAGGACGACGAGGGCGGTCGGTTCGGCGCTCGCCACGACGCCCGCGCCCTCCAGCCCCTCCGGCGCACGGGCGAGCAGCAGCACCCGCAGCCCCTGGAGGTTGAGCTCCTCGGTCGCCGCGAGCGCCGGGTCACCCTCCGGCAGCAGCACGTCCGGCGCCCCGAGCAGCCACGCGTTGCCCGTCCCGTTGCCCTCGCTGAAGGCGGCGCCGCTGTACTTGCGCGCGGAGGAAAACGGCAGCGCCTCGGTGCAGCGCCACTCCTCGCTGTCCGGGTAGGCGTCGATGATCGCCTGGAGGGAGG
Source organism: Streptomyces nidicola (assembly GCF_050106155.1). Classification (NCBI taxonomy): domain Bacteria; kingdom Bacillati; phylum Actinomycetota; class Actinomycetes; order Kitasatosporales; family Streptomycetaceae; genus Streptomyces; species Streptomyces nidicola. Next base: position 4,387,397 of record NZ_JBNBPI010000001.1, on the reverse strand, counting down.
CGTTGGGCCGCGGATCGGACTCGCCGAGCGCGCCGAGCACCTTCCGCACGTACGCCTCGTACGCCTCGTCCCCGGCCCGGTCGCCGAGCAGCCGCAGCTCGGTGACGTCCATGCCGCCCTCGGTGAGCGTGCCCGTCTTGTCGAGGCAGACCGTGTCGACGCGGGCCAGGCCCTCGATCGCGGGCAGCTCCTGCACCAGGCACTGCTGGCGGCCGAGGCGGATCACCCCGATCGCGAACGCCACCGAAGTCAGCAGAACCAGGCCCTCCGGGACCATCGGCACGATGCCGCCGACGGTGCGCGCGATCGAGTCCTTGAGGTCGTTGTCCTTGACCACGAGCTGGCTGATGATCAGGCCGAGCGCGGTCGGGATCATCATCCACTGGACGTACTTGAGGATCGTGGAGATGCCGCTGCGCAGCTCGGAGTGGACGAGCGTGAACCGGCTCGCCTCCTCGGCCAGCTGCGCCGCGTACGCCTCGCGCCCGACCTTCGTCGCGGTGAACGCGCCGCCGCCCGCGACCACGAAGGAGCCCGACATGACCTCGTCGCCGGGCTGCTTGAGGACCGGGTCGGCCTCACCGGTCAGGAGCGACTCGTCGATCTCCAGTCCGTCGGCCTCCGCGCAGCTCCCGTCCACGACGATCTTGTCGCCGGGCCCGATCTCGATGAGGTCCCCGAGCACGATCTCGGAGGTGGGGACGGCGACGGCGACCCCCTCGCGCCGCACCGTCGGCCGCGCCTCGCCGATCACGGCGAGCGAGTCCAGGGTCTGCTTCGCCCGCCACTCCTGGATGATCCCGATGCCGGTGTTGGCCAGGATCACGAAGCCGAAGAGGCTGTCCTGGATCGGCGCGACGCAGAGCATGATCACCCAGAGCACGCCGATGATCGCGTTGAACCGGGTGAAGACGTTGGCGCGCACGATCTCCGTCACGGACCGCGAGCTGCGCACGGGTACGTCGTTCACCTCACCGCGTGCGACGCGCTCGGCGACCTCGGCCCGGGTGAGACCGGAGGCCCGTGACGGCGTCGGCGCCGGGTGGCCCGGATCGAGTTCGGCTCCCGCGTCGATATCCGTCATGAAAACGACGGTACGGGCGATTTCGGGGGTCTACCCCTCGGGTGTGGAAGCCTCACGGTCCGTGACCGCCGCGGCGGCGGCCCGCTTGAGCGCGGCATCGCGCCCCCGGACGTACCAGATCCCGATCAGGCCGAGACCCGCGCCGGCCAGGCAGCACCACACCCACCACGTGATCCCGCGGTCCTCGAACCACCCGTAGAACGGCAGCTGTACGAGGAAGAGGACGAACCAGAGGATCGTGCCACCCGTGATGGTGGCGACCACGGGCCCCTCGAGGGGTTCGGGTGCCTCATGCTTCGGGATCCACTTCGCCATGTGCACAGCTTACGAGGACCCACCGACAACCCGGTACAAGCCCCTCACCGCAAGGGTCTACGCGCGGAGATAGCAAATTCGGCCTCATATGTTCATACTGAAACAGCCTGAGACTGGCCACTTATGTTCGTATGAAACACCAGCGGAAACGTCGGGGTAACCCGCAGGTGACCACACGACCACCAGACTCGATCACGCACCCCGCCCGCATTTCACTGCTGAATACCGCTGAGGTCATCCATGTCCACTTCGGCCACCACCCCGGTCGATGTCAACGACTCGCCGCCGCCGGCCCCGAAGAACGGCTTCGACCGCTACTTCAAGATCACGGAGCGCGGCTCGACCGTCCCGCGTGAGATCCGTGGCGGCCTCGCCACGTTCTTCGCGATGGCCTACATCATCGTGCTGAACCCGATCATCCTCGGCGGCGCGAAGGACATGTACGGGCACCAGCTGGACAACGGCCAGCTGGTCACGGCGACCGCGCTGACCGCCGCGTTCACCACGCTGCTCATGGGCGTCATCGGCAACGTGCCGATCGCGCTCGCGGCGGGCCTCGGTGTGAACACGGTCGTCGCCCTGCAGCTCGCGCCCCGCATGTCCTGGCCGGACGCGATGGGCATGGTCGTCCTCGCGGGCTTCGTCGTGATGCTGCTCGTCGCCACCGGGCTGCGCGAGCGGGTCATGAACGCCGTGCCGTACGGCCTGCGCAAGGGCATCGCGATCGGCATCGGCCTGTTCATCCTGCTGGTCGGCCTCGTCGACTCCGGCTTCGTGACGCGCATGCCGGACGCCGCGCAGACCACGGTGCCGCTCACGCTCGGCACCGGCGGTCACCTGCTCGGCTGGCCGGTCCTGGTGTTCGTGCTCGGTGTGCTGCTGACCCTGGCGCTGATCCTGCGCAAGGTGTCCGGCGCGATCCTGATCTCGATCGTCGTGATGACGGTCGTCGCGCTGATCATCAACGCCGTCGCGGACATCGACCCCGCCTCGTGGGGCCTGACCGTGCCCGAGTGGCCCGGCAACCCGGTCTCCAGCCCGGACTTCTCGCTCATCGGCAAGGTCAGCCTGTTCGGCGGCTTCGAGAAGGTCGGCATCATGACCGGCATCCTCTTCGTCTTCACCGTGCTGCTCTCGTGCTTCTTCGACGCGATGGGCACGATCATGGGCGTCAGCGAGGAGGCGCACCTGACCGACGAGCAGGGCCAGATGCCCGGCATGAACAAGGTCCTGTTCATCGACGGTGTCGCCGTCGCCGCCGGTGGCGCCTCTTCGTCCTCGGCCACCACCTGCTTCGTGGAGTCCACGGCCGGCGTCGGCGAGGGCGCCCGTACGGGCCTCGCCAACGTGGTCACCGGCCTGCTGTTCGCGGTCGCGCTGTTCCTCACGCCGGTCGTCACGATGGTCCCGTCCCAGGCGGCCACCCCCGCGCTCGTCGCGGTCGGCTTCCTGATCCTGGCCGGTGGCATCCGTGAGATCGACTGGGACGACTGGACGATCGCCATCCCCGCGTTCATCACGATGCTGATGATGCCGTTCACGTACTCGATCACGAACGGCATCGGCATGGGCTTCATCAGCTTCACCGTGCTGCGCGTGGTCGCGGGCCGCGCCAAGGAGGTGCCGGCCGCGATGTACGCCGTCTCCGCCGTGTTCGTCTTCTACTACCTGATGCCGGCACTCGGCCTTACGTAGTGCGCCCCTACGTAGTTCGATCTACGTAGTCACGTCTCCGTAGAACCGCTCCGTCTCCTCGACGGCAGTCTTGAAGCGTTCGTCGAAGTCGTCCCGAATGAGCGTCCGGACCACATAGTCCTGGACGCTCATTCCTCTTTTCGCGGCATGCACCTTGAGCCGGTCGAGCAGCTCACCGTCGATCCGCAGACTGAGCACTGTCGATCCCATACGGACAGGGTTGCGGGCACCCCTGACCTGTTGCGTCACTTTCCGCGTCCGGCTCACTCATATGGGTGATGAAACTTTTCTGCAGCCCCGGCGCGGGCGCGCGCGTGGTCGGGATCACTGACCCGTCGCGCCCCCCTGGTAGTCGTTAGACACAGTAATGAGTTACGCTAACGAACATGCCAGACCTCTCCCATGGCGACGACGCAGCCGCCGTGAACTCCCTGCGTTCCGCAGTGATGCGCCTGTCGCGTCGACTCAAGCACCAGCGGGTCGACGAATCGCTGAGTCCCACCGAGATGTCGGTGCTCGGCACGCTCGCCGGATGCGGCTCCGCGACGCCGGGTGAGCTGGCCCGCAAGGAGCATGTGCAGCCGCCGTCGATGACCAGAATCGTCGCGCTCCTCGAGGCCAAGGGACTGGTCCGGCTCGAGCCTCACCCCGAGGACCGCCGGCAGAAGGTCGTCACCTCCACCGAGCGGGCCGAGACCATGCTCGCGGAGAGCCGCCGCAAGCGGAACGCCTGGCTGGCGAACCTCGCCGAGGGGCTCGACGAGGACGACTGGGCCAAGCTGCGCGAGGCCGCACCCGTCCTGGAGAAGCTCGCACACCTCTGAGCACGACAGGCACGACCGAGTACGAGACCTGGCACGACGACCGAGTACGACAGCACGACCGAGCCGACGACGACGCAGGACGACCGCCGAGGAGGCGAACCCACTTTGAGTACGGGATCCGGAGCAGACTCCGCCCCCGCACCAGCCGCCCACGACCCGAACGCCCGCCCACGTAAGCCCTCGATGTTCGCCAGCCTGAAGGTACGCAACTACCGGCTGTTCGCGTCCGGGGCAGTCGTCTCCAACACCGGCACCTGGATGGCCCGCATCACCCAGGACTGGCTGGTGCTCTCCCTCACGGGATCCTCCGCCGCCGTCGGCGTCACGACGGCCATGCAGTTCCTCCCGATGCTGCTCTTCGGCCTGTACGGCGGTGTGATCGCCGACCGGTTCGCCAAGCGGAACCTGCTGTTCTGCACACAGGGCGCGATGAGCCTGTCCGGCCTCTTCCTCGCGGCGCTCACCCTCACGGGCAACGTCGAGGTGTGGCACGTCTACCTCGCGGCCTTCTTCACGGGTCTCGTCACGGTCGTCGACAACCCGACCCGGCAGTCGTTCGTGTCCGAGATGGTCGGCCCCGACCAGGTCCGCAACGCGGTCTCCCTGAACTCCGCCAACTTCCAGTCCGCCCGCCTCATCGGCCCGGCCGTCGCCTCCGCGCTGACCGCCGCCGTCGGCCCGGGCTGGGCGTTCCTCGCCAACGGCCTGTCCTTCCTCGCCCCGCTCACCGGCCTCATGCTCATGCGCACGCACGAGCTGCACGAGACCAAGCGGGCGCCGCGCGGCAAGGGCCAGCTGAAGGAGGGGCTGCGCTATGTGTCCCAGCACCCCGAACTGATCTGGCCGATCGTGCTCGTCGGGTTCGTCGGCACCTTCGGCTTCAACTTCCCGATCTGGCTGAGCGCGTACGCGGACGACGTGTTCCACGGCGGGGTCGGCCAGTACGGCCTGTTCAACACGCTCATGGCGATCGGCTCGCTGGCCGGCGCGCTGCTCGCCGCCCGGCGCCGCTCGACCCGGCTGCGGGTCCTGGTCGGCGCGGCGATCGGCTTCGGTGTCCTGGAGGTCGCGGCGGCGTGGGCGCCGGGCGTCTGGGCGTTCGCCCCGCTGATCGTGCTGCTCGGCATCCTCGGCCTGACGGTGAACGTGACCGCCAACTCCACGGTCCAGATGGGCACGGACCCCGAGATGCGCGGCCGCGTCATGTCCCTGTTCATGATGGTCTTCACCGGCGGTACGCCGCTGGGCGGCCCGCTCTTCGGCTGGCTCGCCGACCAGTACGGGGTGCGGGTGAGCTTCGCGCTCGCCGGGGTGATCTGCGCGGCGGCGGCGGTCGGCGTCGGCCTGATGCTTGCCCGCGCGGCGAACCTCCGCTTGAAGGTGGACCTCCGCCGCGGCGAACGCCATGTGCAGTTCGTGCCGCGTGAACTGGCGGCGGCGGCGTGAGCCTCTCCGGTATGCCAACGGGCATGGGGCTCGAAAGGTGAGGCTCTTCACCGCTGTGCTGCCGCCGGCCGACGCGCTCGCCGAACTGGGCGACGCCGTCGGCACGTTGCCGCCCGCGGAGGACGGCATCCGCTGGACCGAGCGGTGCGGCTGGCACATCACGCTCGCGTTCTACGGCGACGTACCGGAGGACACCCTGCCCGAGCTGTCCCGCCGCCTCGCCCGCGCGGCACCCCGCACGGAGCCGTTCACGCTGGCCCTCGGAGGCGGCGGGCACTTCGGTGGCCGCGCCCTGTGGACGGGCGTGAGCGGCGACGTGGGGGCGCTGCGCAGGGTCGCCGAGCGCGCGGAGGCGGCCGGCCGTAGGTCGGGTCTCGAAATGGAGGACCGGCGCTACCGCCCGCACCTCACGCTGGCGCGCAGCCGCGAGACCCGGGACCTCGGCGCGTACGTGTCCGCCCTCGACGGCTTCGTGGGCACGCCCTGGACCGCGACGGAGCTGACGCTCGTACGCAGCCTGCTGCCGAGGTCGGGGGTGCCGGGGGAGCGGCCGCGCTACGAGAAGGTCGCCGGATGGCGGTTCGGGGACACGCGTTAGTCTCGTTGACGTGGACCCGAAGACCCGTAACCGGATCATGGCCGGTGTGCTCGTGCTGATGTTCGTCGTCGTGGCTGTCGCGGCGGCCGTCGGCCAGTAGTCGACCGACGGCCGCCGCGTACCGGCGTTGCCGATTACCAGGCGAAGGCCTCGGGGGACGGGCCCGGACCCGGGAAGATCTCGTCCAGGCCGGACACGACCTCCTCGCTCAGCTCCAGCTCGACCGCGCGCAGCGCCGAGTCCAGCTGCTCCTGCGTGCGCGGGCCGACGATCGGGCCCGTGATGCCGGGCCGGGTGAGCAGCCAGGCCAGCGCCGCCTCACCGGGCTCGATCCCGTGCTTGTCCAGCAGATCCTCGTACCGCTGGACCTGCTCGCGCACCTTCGTGTTCTCCAGCGCGGAGGCGGAGCGGCCCTGGGACCTGCGCTTGCCCTCGCTCTCCTTCTTGAGCACGCCGCCGAGCAGCCCGCCATGCAGCGGGGACCACGGGATGACGCCCAGGCCGTAGTCCTGCGCGGCCGGGATGACCTCCATCTCGGCGCGGCGCTCGGCGAGGTTGTAGAGGCACTGCTCGCTGACGAGGCCCACGCGGCCGTGCGCCTTCGCCAGCTCATTGGCCTGGGCGATCTTGTAGCCGGGGAAGTTGGAGGACCCGGCGTACAGGATCTTGCCCTGCTGGATCAGCACGTCGATCGCCTGCCAGATCTCCTCGAAGGGAGTGCGGCGGTCGATGTGGTGGAACTGGTAGATGTCGATGTAGTCGGTCTGGAGCCGCTTCAGGGAGGCGTCCACGGCGCGCCGGATGTTCACCGCGCTGAGGTGGTCGTGATTGGGCCAGACCGGACCGTCGCCGCCCATGTTCCCGAACACCTTGGTGGCGAGCACGGTCTTGTCGCGCCGCCCGCCGCCCTTGGCGAACCAGGTGCCGATGATCTCCTCGGTACGGCCCTTGTTCTCGCCCCAGCCGTACACGTTGGCGGTGTCGAAGTAGTTGATGCCGCTCGCCTGCGCCGCGTCCATGATGGCGTGGCTGGCGGCCTCGTCGGTCTGCGGACCGAAGTTCATGGTGCCGAGGACGAGTCGGCTGACCTTGAGTCCCGTGCGTCCGAGCTGTGTGTACTTCATGAGTGCTAAGCCAAGGACGTGGAGTGCGCTCTAGGCAAGCGGGTTCGGGGCTTCGGGTAGATCAGTCGCGGGGGAATTCGGTGGTGTCGAGGGTGAGGCCGACGGCGGTGTCGGTCATGCCGACGTCGGTGCCGAAGGCGACGGTCAGCTCGGACACGTACTCGCCGCCCTTGGGCTGGGTGTAGAGGTGGCACTTGCCCTGGTAGGGGTCGGCGACCAGGTAGACGGGGACTTCTGCGGTGGCGTAGGCGGTCTTCTTGGGGCCGTAGTCGTTCTGCGCGGTGCCCTTGGAGATGACTTCGGCGACGGACACCACGTCCTGCCAGAGCCACAGCCCCTTGGCGTTCTTCTCGGCGGTCTCGGACACCAGGGTGACGTCGGTGGCGAAGCCGTTGAGATTGCCCGGGTAGTCGATACGGACGTCGGACTTCACGCGCTTGCGCGGGTACTTCGTGCGCAATTGCTCGACGATGTCCAGGATGATCTCCCAGTGTGTGTCCCGCTGCGGCGACATGTAGACGATCCCCTCGACGATCTCTGCCTTGTAGCCCTCGGGGATGGTCATCTGGTCGAACATCTCGTCCAAGATCTGCTCGTTCACCGTCGCCATGTCGATGTCGATCCTGTCGATTGCCTCGGCGGTCATCGCGGCGCTCCTCCCCGGCCACTCGACGGATGCGGGCAGCCGCGCGGTACAACGATACGCAGAGTGACCCGGTCACAGCAGGCCGCGTAACTGCGAAAACGCTCGAACGTGCGCCCTAACGGACCTCTTGGAGCCGCCGGTAAGGACCGCCGATCCCCCACGCCTGATGAAGCGCGTCCGCGAAGGCCGCCGCCAGTTTGTGTTCGCCGGAGGCGTTCGGGTGGGTGCCGTCGTACGTGTCGTGGTGGATGTCGTACGACTCGGGGACGGAGGCCAGGAGCAGAGGGGAGCGGGGTTCGTCGAGGTCCGCGACCGCCTTCGCCAGCAGGGTGTTGAAGTGGGCGACCTCCGCGGCGAAGGGGGCGTCCGTCTCGGCCCGGACGTTCGGGATCACGGGGAGCAGGACCATGCGGACGGCCGGGTTCGCGCGGCGGGCCTCGGCGACGAAGCGGCGCAGGTTCGCCGCCGTCTGCTCGGCGTCGGTGTAGAAGCCGAGGTCTATCAGGCCGAGGGAGACGAGGAGGACGTCCGCGCCGGCGTCGGTCACCGCCTGGGCGATCGCGGGCGCCATGTGCTGCCAGCCCTCGCCCCAGCCGGCGAGATGGTGCTGCGGGAAGTTCGGCTCCGCGTACGCGTGGCCGTCGCCGTACAGGGCGGTGCGGGGGCCGACCAGCGTGTGCGGCACCGAATGGGCGCGAAGATGCTGCCAGAAGCGCAGGCGCCAGGTGTGCTCCCCGGCGCTCCCAATGGTCATCGAGTCACCGACCGGCATGAACCTGAGCATCCGCTCATCATCGTCGATCACGCCGGGTGCGTGCGTGTGAGCCCCAACACGCCTGGCAAGCTGGGGGCATGCGTGCGTATCTGGGGGCGGCCGGGGTCGCCGCAGTCCTCCTTCTCGGCGCGGCTTCCGGTCCCGCGGTCGCCGACTCCCGTTCCGTCGGCTCCGACGGGTTCACGATCCAGGACCCGCGGATCACCGAGTCCAGCGGGCTTGCCGCCTCGCGCGCCCACCCGGGCATCTACTGGACGCACAACGACAGCGACGACGGCGCGTTCCTGTTCGCGATCGACGGCCGGACAGGGAAGACCGTCGCCACGATCACGATGAGCGGCGTCGGCTCCCCGCGCGACGTCGAGGCGATCTCGATCGGCCCCGACGGGAACATCTACGTGGGCGACATCGGCGACAACCTCGGCGGCAAGTGGGACCACGTGTGGATCTACAAGCTGCCCGAGCCGAAGAAGCTCACCGACCAGACGGTGCGGGCCACCCAGTACGACGTGAAATACGCCGACGGCCCGCGTAACGCCGAGGCGATGATGGTGCATCCGAAGACCGGGCGCGTCTACATCGTGGAGAAGGGCGAGGACGGCGGCGGCCTCTACGAGGGCCCGGCCACGCTGAACCCCTCCGCCACCAACACCTTCAGCCGCGTCGCCGACATCGACCTGTGGGCGACGGACGGCGCGTTCTCGCCCGACGGCGAACAGCTCGCCGTACGCGGCTACTTCGGCGGCATCTCCTACAAGTGGAACGACGGGAAGCCCGAGCGGCAGGGCCGGTTGAGCGTGCCGATGCAGCCGCAGGGCGAGTCGGTGACGTACACGCCGGACGGAAAGACCCTGCTGTACGGGAGCGAGGGGCAGGGCAGCAAGGTGGAGCCCGTGGAGGTCGAAGGGGCGGGCGACTCGGGAGACGGCTCGAACTCGTCCTCCGACCAGGGCGGTTCGGGCAGCGATGACGGGGGCAGCGCCATCACCGGCAAGGCCGGCGCGGTCGGTGCCGTCGTCGTCATCATCCTGCTGTTCGGGATCGGAAGGCTGTTCCGCCGCCCCAAGAACCGCTGAACTACTCGCCTAGTAGGCGCACTTCGTAGTGCAGCGTCCGGTCCCGCCGCACCTTGTGGCTGAGCGGCACCGTGACGCCTTGCAGGATCGGGTGCTTGTGGCGGATGAGCGAGGCCGCGTGCCGGGCCTCCTCGCTGCCGCGGTCGAGGAGGCGGACCCGTCCCTTGACGGGCGGTCCCGTGGGCGCGCCGCGCACCGTGGACGGCGCGAGCTCCACCTCCGGGTTGTTGCGCATCCGCTTGACCTTCCAGGCCTTGCCGTAGGTCCGGAAGTACGCGTGGTCGCCCTCGACCGCGAGATTCACGGGAGTGCCGACACCGGTGCCGTCCCTCTTGTGGCTGGTGAGCAGGACGGCGTACTGCTTGACGAACGGGGCGAGCGCGGGGCTCGGATCGGGCTTGTCAGTCGTCATACGTCCATGAATGCACCGCTGCGGTGTTCTGTCACCCGTCGCCGGTCACGGCTTGCCGCGTGCCGCGACGAGGACGTCGAGCCCGTCCAGGATCCGCTGGAGTCCGAACTCGAAGTGGTCGAAACCGGGGGCGAACGTGTCCTCGGACAGGGACGCCATCACCGGGTAGCGGCCACTGTTCATCGCGGCCTCCAGGGTGGGGCTCTGCGCCTCCCAGAACGCGGCGTCCGTCATGCCCGACGTCGTCTCCGCCTCCTGCTCGTAGATGCGGGTGCGCGCGACCCCTGACACGTATCCGTCGACCATGACCAGGACGGACAGCAGCTCCGGATCGGTGAGGCCCATGGGCTTGATGCGGGCCATCGTGGCGACGGCCTCCCGCCAGCTCCCGTCGCCGAGCGCGGCCGCGTCCTCGTGCGGGGTCTGCACCTGGTCCAGCATCAGGTCGAGCAACTCGGCCTTGCCCGGCACGTACCGGTAAAGCGACATGGTGCCGGTGCCCAGGTCGGTGGCGAGCCGGCGCATCGATACGGCGCCGATCCCCTCGGCGTCCGCGACCTCGACGGCGGCCTCGACGATCCGGTCGAGCGCTTTTCGGCACGCCGGTCGGGGCGGGGGGTTCCTGGGTGGAGCAGCACGCGGTGCTGATGGCTGTGGTGTGGCCGGTGGCGCTCACGGCGACGTTCCTGCCGCTTGCCGTGCGGCGCTTCCATCGCTTGAGCCGTTGACCGGCACCGGGGTTGCGGCCACGGGGCTCTGCCCCGGACCCCGCGAGTCTCGTCCCAGAGCGGGGCTTAAATTGCTCAACCGGCACCGGGAGTGAATTGCTTGATCGGTCGCCGGGAGCGGATGGCGCAAATCGGCGGCGGGGCTTGGTATTTCAAGCCCCGCCGCCGATTGAGGCGCGGGGGCCGGGGCGGAGCCCCGGGGCCGTAACGCCGGATGGGCTAGAGCTGGCCGATGACGTAGTCGATGCAGGCGGTGAGGGCCTGGACGTCCGCCGGGTCGATCGCCGGGAACATCGCGACGCGCAGTTGGTTACGGCCCAGCTTCCGGTACGGCTCGGTGTCGACGACCCCGTTGGCGCGGAGCACCTTGGCCACAGCGGCGGCGTCGATGCCCTCGTCGAAGTCGATCGTGCCGATGACCTGCGACCGCTTCGCCGCGTCCGTGACGAACGGCGTCGCGTACTTCGACTCCTCGGCCCACGAGTACAGGCGCGATGACGAGTCCTTCGTCCGGGCCGTGGACCAGTCGAGACCACCCTGGCCGTTGATCCAGTCCAGCTGCTCGGCGAGCAGGAAGAGCGTGGAGAGCGCAGGCGTGTTGTACGTCTGGTTCTTGCGGGAGTTGTCGATCGCCGTCGGGAGGGAGAAGAACTCCGGGACGTGGCGGCCGGACGCGTGGACGCGCTCTGCGCGCTCGATCGCGGCCGGGGAGAAGATGCCGATCCACAGGCCGCCGTCGGAGGCGAAGGACTTCTGCGGGGCGAAGTAGTAGACATCCGTCTCGGCGATGTCGACCGGGAGGCCGCCGGCGCCGGAGGTGGCGTCCACGAGGACGAGGGAACCGGAATCCGCTCCGGCCACGCGCTTGATCGGCGCCGCGACGCCGGTCGAGGTCTCGTTGTGGGTCAGGCCGTAGACGTCGACACCGGCCTCGGCGACCGGCTCCGGGTGCGTACCCGGGTCGGAGGAGATCACGGTCGGCTCGGCCAGCCAGGGGGCGAGCTTCGAGGCCTTGGCGAACTTGGAGGAGAACTCGCCGAAGTTCAGGTGCTGCGACTTGTTCTCGATCAGGCCGTGCGTCGCCACGTCCCAGAACGCGGTGGAGCCGCCGTTGCCGAGGATCACCTCGTAGCCCTCGGGCAGCGAGAAGAGGTCCTTGACGCCGTCGCGCACGCGACCGACGAGGTTCTTCACGGGGGCCTGACGGTGGGAAGTACCCATCAGGGACGTACCGGTGGCGGCCAGGGCGTCCAACGCCTCCGTACGCACCTTGGAGGGGCCAGCGCCGAAACGTCCGTCGGCGGGCTTGATGTCAGCGGGAATCTGGATCTCAGCCACGAAATGGAGGGTAGCCCGAAGGGGAAACTCGGCCGAAACGTGTCCGTCGGATGAGACGAGAACCGACAAGGGGTGGACCTGTGCAAAGAGACGGGCGGGTCCTCAAGGCCCTGCGACCTCATGGGCCAGCGCGATCAGGTCCGGGACGGACGGATGGCCGGGGCCCTGGCGGCGGACCAGGAGGACGGGGAGGTCGGGTGCGTCGGTGAGGGGGACGTAGCTGACGCCGGGGTGCGGGTGCATGCCCACGGTCGCCGTCGATGTGACGCCCACCGCCCGGTCCGCGGCGATCGCGGCGAGCCAGTCGTCGGTGTTGGCGACGGTGAGTGTCGAGGTGGGGCGTTCGGCGGGCGGCCACAGTTCGAGGGAGGTCGTGCCGGAGACCGTGTTCAGGGCGATGACCTGGTCGCTGAGGTCGGCGAGCGCGAGGCGCCGGTGGCGCGCGAGCGGGCTGTCGGACGGCACCGCCGCCACCCGCGCCTCCAGGTGCAGCAGTTCGGTGACGAGGCCGGGGGTGCTGACCGGGCCGCGCAGGAGGGCGAGGTCGACGGCGCCGCGCGTGAGCCCCGCCGTACGGTCGTCGACGCGCAGCAGTTCGAGCGGGACCTCCGGGTGGGCGCGCCGCCAGCGGCGCAGCAGCGGCGTCGTGAACTCGCCCGCCGCCGACCAGGCGTGGCCGAGGCGCAGCGGGCGGTGCGGGGCCCGGGCGGCGGCGAGCGCGTCCTCGAACGCGGCGACGGCGACGGCCGCCTTCTCGTGGAAAGAGCGCCCCTCGGGGGTGAGGTCGAGGTGATGGGTGGAGCGGTCGACGAGCCGTACGCCGAGCGTGTCCTCCAGGGCGGCGAGGGTGCGCGAGACGACGGGCTGGCTCAGGCCGAGGCGCGCGGCGGCGCGGGTGACGCTGCGCTCCTCGGCGATCGCGAGGAAGCAGCGCAGGTGGCGCAGCTCCGGTTCCCTGGTCATGGGCGTTCCCTGCTCACGTGCGGCCCCTGGTCATGCGCGTCCCCTGGTCATGTGCGCGGAGCATAACGGGAGCGCAGAAAGTATTTCACGGGGCATGCCGGACGGATCTAGCGTGAAGGTTCAAGGCGGTCGGCGAGTTCAGTAGACTGTCCGACGCTGTCCAACGTATTGCACTCGCGCGTATGGCACTCGACCGTATGGCACTCAAGAGGGGGTGGACCGTGAGCGGCCCGCAGACCGAACCCGTGGCCGTGGCGCATGATGCCGCCCCGGCCGTGACCGCGAGCGCCGGCGCGGAGCCGCCCCGCCGCCGCGGCTCGCTGGGCCCGGTCGGTCTCGTCCTCGCGGGGTGCGTCTCGGTCCAGTTCGGCGCGGCGCTCGCGGTGAGCCTGATGCCGCGCGCCGGAGCGATCGGCGTCGTCACCCTCCGCCTCGTCGTGGCGGCCGTGGTCATGCTCGTCGTCTGCCGCCCCAAGCTGCGCGGCCACTCGCGCTCCGACTGGGGCACGGTCGTCGCCTTCGGCATCGCCATGGGCGGCATGAACCTGCTCTTCTACCAGGCGGCGGCCCGTATCCCGCTCGGCATCGCGGTCACCTTCGAGGTGCTCGGCCCGCTCGCCCTCTCGGTCTTCGCCTCCCGCCGCCTCGTCAACGTCCTGTGGGCGGGGCTCGCGCTGTGCGGAGTGTTCCTGCTGGGCGGGGCGGGGGACGGGCTCGGCGGACTGAACCTGGCCGGTGTGGGCTTCGCGGTCGCCGCCGGCGCGTGCTGGGCGACGTACATCATCTTCAGCGCCCGTACAGGCCGCCGCTTCCCGCAGGCGGACGGGCTCGCGCTCGCGATGGTGGTCGCGGCGGTGCTCTGCCTGCCGCTCGGGATCGCGACGGCGGGCCCGAAGCTGATCGACCCGGTGACCCTCGGCCTCGGCGCGGCCGTCGCGATCATGTCCTCGGTCCTCCCGTACACCCTCGAACTCGTCGCGCTGCGCCGTCTGCCCGCGTCCACGTTCGCGGTGATGATGAGCCTCGAACCGGCGGTCGCCGCGCTCTCCGGCTTCCTCGTCCTGAGCCAGGACCTGGCGTGGTCGGAGGTCCTGGCCATCACCCTCGTGATCGCGGCGAGCATGGGCGCGGTGCGGACGCAGGTGGGCCGCAAGAAGGACCCCGCGGTCGCGCTGCACGAGTGACGGTCACGGCGTCACTGCTTGCCGGTGCCGACCGGGTCGACGTAGACCTTCTGGTCCGCGCCGTCGGAGACCGGCAGGCTGAAGCCGACGGACAGGGCCTTGGTGTGGGTCTCGTTCGGCGGCGTGACCGCGAGGGCGGTGACGAACACGCCGGTGCCGCCGGTGTTGTTCGGCGGGTAGTGGAGCGTGAAGCGGGTCGTCTCGCCGTTGTCCAGGACGACGGTCGGCGACTCCAGGCCGCTGCGGTGGGCACTCAGCGGGCCCGAGGCGTCCTGCGAGCGGAGGTCGACGCCCGGGAAACCCTTGAGGGAGCAGGTGTCGCCGGTGTTGCGCATGCTGACTATGAGCGTGCCCTCGCCCATGCCGTGTGCCGTGTCGAACGCCAGGTTCGCCGTCTTGCACGGGCCGGTGTTGATCTGACCGTGGCCGGTGCCCTCGGCGGCCTTCGCGGCGTCCGGGTCGTCAGGGGTGTCAGAGCCCGTGTTCGAGACGTTCTTGCCGGAGGCCTGGCTGTCGCCACCGGAGGACGAGGAGGACGACGAGGAGGCGGCGGACGAATCGTCGTTCGAACCCGCGGCGGAGTCTTCGTTGCCCTGGCAGGCCGTGAGCGAGAGGCCGGCGGCGAGGGCGACGGCGGCGAGGGTGAGCTTACGAGCGCGCATCGTTTTCGTCCTTAACTGTTGGGTCGCGGTGCGTTACTGATCACCAGGACCCACCCGGCCCGTCGATCGTTCCGCCCGATCGCCGCCTCATACATGGCTGTTACACAGGACTGTCCGCCCGTCATCGCCGGGACAGAGCCGTGACGTTGAGAATCTTGAACTCGCGCGCCGAGTGTGGACCCGGAACGAGCCGAGCGCCGACGGAACAATCAGGAATCGAGAAGCGCGGACACGTAGTCGCTTCTAGCCTCTTCGTCATGAACATCACCATTCATACGAGTTCCCTGCCGCACGACGACCCGGACGCCTCGCTCGCCTTCTACCGCGACGTCCTCGGCTTCGAGGTCCGCGCCGACGTCGGCCAGGGCAGGATGCGCTGGATAACCGTCGGTCCGGCAGGTCAGCCCGACACGTCCATCCTGTTGGCGCCGCCCGCCGCCGACCCGGGCATCACCGAGGACGAGCGCCGCAGCATCACCGAGATGATGGCCAAGGGCACCTACGGCTGGATCCTGCTGGCCACCCCGGACCTCGACGCCACGTTCGAGAAGGTGCAGGCCGGTGACACGGAGGTCGTCCAGGAGCCGACCGAGCAGCCGTACGGCATCCGGGACTGCGCCTTCCGCGACCCGGCGGGCAACCTGATCCGCATCCAGGAACTGCGCTGAGGGCCGCGCATGTGTCAGCCCGAGTGGCGCCGCGCACGCGTCGAGGCCCAGCACTTGAGTGATCTCGCACGGCTGCGCCGCGTCCGTGACCGCATCGACAGGGAGTACGCGCAGCCACTGAACGTGGAGGCGCTCGCCCGCGACGCGCACATGTCCGCCGGGCACCTCAGCCGGCAGTTCCGGGCCGCGTACGGCGAGTCGCCCTACTCGTACCTGATGACGCGGCGCATCGAGCGCGCGACGGCGCTGCTGCGGCGCGGCGACCTCAGCGTCACCGAGATCTGCTTCGCGGTGGGCTGCGCATCGCTCGGCACGTTCACCACCCGCTTCACGGAGCTGGTCGGCATGCCGCCGGGGGCCTTCCGGCGCCTCGCGGCGGACGCGGCGGCCGACCGTGACGGCGCGCCGGGCACGACCGGTGACGCGGGGCCCGCGGTCGTGGTGGAGGGGATGCCGGCGTGCGTGGCGAAGCAGGCGACGCGGCCGGTCAGGAGGCGAGCGGCCCCGGGCACGGGGCGGCCCACGGCGTGATGGCCGTGCCCCCGCCACCGTCGACAGCCGCCTCGGCGGCTTCCTCGGCGGCGTAAGGAACGGAGGATCGGCCCAACTTTCATGCAAGCACGCTTGCTTGTTTCTTGGTCCGCTGCCATGCTCCAGACACGCCGCACGCCGCCGTGCCCGGAGGGGAGCGCACCGTGTCCGAACCGTCCGCCGTGTTCGAGGACTTGCGGGACGAGAGCGAGGAACTCGACCGGATCGTGCGGGAGTTGAGCCCACAGCAGTGGGCCGCACCGACCCCCGCGCCCCGCTGGACCGTCGCCCACCAGATCGCCCATCTCGCCTGGACCGACCGCGCCGCCCTGCTCGCCATGAGCGACGCCGACGCCTTCGCGGGCGAGGTGGAGAAGGCGATCGCCGCGCCGGAGTCCTTCGTCGACGACGGGGCCGAGGAAGGCGCCCGCCAGGACCCGGCCGTGCTGCTCGCCGGCTGGCGGGAGGGGCGCGAGCGGTTGCAGAAGGTGCTGCGCGCCGCCGCGGCAGACAGGACCCGGTTCCCCTGGTACGGGCCGCCGATGTCCGCCGCCTCCATGGCGACCGGCCGGCTGATGGAGACGTGGGCGCACGGCCAGGACGTGGCCGACGCCCTCGGGGTCGTACGGGTTCCCAGCGGCCGGCTCCGGCACGTCGCCCGGATCGGCGTACGCGCGCGGAAGTTCGCCTTCGACGTGCACGGGGTCACCGCTCCCGACGACGAGTTCCGCGTCGAACTCATCGCGCCGAACGGGGAGTTGTGGACGTACGGGCCGGACGAGGCCGAGCAGCGCGTCACCGGGACCGCGCTCGCCTTCTGCCTCCTCGTCACCCAGCGCGCGCACCGGGCCGACCTCGACGTACGCGCCGAGGGCCCCGACGCCGACCGCTGGCTCGACATCGCGCAGGCCTTCGCCGGGCCACCGGGTAAGGGGCGCGCGCCGAAGGAGGCCCGATGAGCGGGGGCGGTCCGCACGGGCGTCCGCTGCGGATCGGCAACGCCTCCGGTTTCTACGGCGACCGGTTCGACGCCATGAAGGAAATGCTGACCGGCGGCGAACTCGACGTCCTCACCGGCGACTATCTCGCCGAGCTGACCATGCTGATCCTCGGCCGCGACCGCCTGAAGAACCCGGACCGCGGCTACGCCCGCACGTTCCTGCGGCAGTTGGAGGAGTGCCTGGGCCTCGCCGTCGAGCGCGGCACCAAAATCGTCGCCAATGCGGGTGGGCTCAACCCGGCCGGACTCGCCGATGCTGTACGGGAGTTGGCGGCCCGGCTCGGCATCGCCGTACGTGTCGCGCACGTCGAGGGCGACGACCTGCTCGGTACCGGCCGCTTCCCCGGCGCCCTCACCGCCAACGCCTACCTCGGGGGTGCCGGCATCACCGCCTGTCTCGATGCGGGCGCGGAGGTCGTGGTCACGGGGCGGGTCACCGATGCCGCGCTGGTGACCGGGCCCGCGGCCTGGCACTTCGGGTGGGCGGGCAGCGATTACGACCGGCTCGCGGGTGCCGTCGTCGCCGGGCACGTCCTCGAATGCGGGACGCAGGCGACCGGCGGCAACTACTCCCGATTCGCCGACCGCGCCCACCAGTTGACCCACCCCGGCTTCCCCCTCGCCGAGATCCACGAGGACGGTTCCGCCGTCATCACCAAGCACCCCGGCACCGGCGGCTTCGTCGAACTCGGCACCGTCACCGAGCAGCTCCTGTACGAGACCGGGAGCGCCCGGTACGCCGGTCCCGACGTCACCGCCCGCCTCGACACCGTCCGCCTCACCCAGGACGGCCCCGACCGGGTGCGCATCCACGGCGTACGCGGCGAGGCCCCACCGCCCACCCTCAAGGTCGGCCTCAACCGGCTCGGCGGCTACCGCAACGAGGTCGTCTTCGTCCTCACCGGCCTGGACATCGAGGCCAAGGCGGAACTGGTGCGGCGCCAGATGGACGAGGCCCTGCGAACCTCCAAGTCGGCGCCCGCACACGTCCGTTGGGAGCTGTCCCGCACCGACCGGCCCGACGCCGACACCGAGGAGACCGCGAGCGCGCTCCTCCGCCTCGTCGTGCGCGACCAGAACCAGGACGCCGTCGGCCGGGCCCTGAGCGGCGCCGCGGTGGAGCTGGCCCTCGCCTCCTACCCCGGCTTTCACGTCACCGCCCCGCCCGGCAAGGGCGCCCCGTACGGGGTGTTCGAGGCGGCGTACGTGGAGCGGGGCGAGGTCCCGCACGTCGCGGTGTTGCCGGACGGGGAGCGGCGGGCCGTTCCCGTACACCTACAGGAGACGCGCCCGCTCGCCCCCGTCGAGGACCCCGACCTCCCGGAGCCGCTGCCCGCCGGCCCCACGCGCCGCGTTCCTCTCGGCCTGATCGCGGGGGCCCGCAGCGGGGACAAGGGCGGCGATGCGAATGTGGGGGTGTGGGTGGAATCCGATGCGGCGTGGCGGTGGCTGGTGCACACCCTCACGGTGGACCGTTTCCGGGAGCTGTTGCACATGAAAGCCCCGCCGGCGATTGAGGCGCGGGGCCCGGGGCAGAGCCCCGCGACCGCAACACCGGTGTCGGCGGAGGAAGGCCGACTGACCGTAACCCGCCACCCGCTCCCCAACCTCCGCGCACTCAACTTCATGGTCGAGGGACTCCTGGGCGAAGGTGTCGCCGCGCAACACCGATTCGACCCCCAGGCAAAGGCCCTCGGCGAATGGCTCCGCTCACGCCACCTCGACATACCGGAGGCACTCCTGTGACCGTCCTGGCCAGCGCCCTGGACACCCGGTCCGACGACTACGCCGGCCGGCGCACCGCCCTCCTCGACAAGCTCACCGCACTCGACGCAGAGCACGCGAAGGCCGTCGCGGGCGGCGGCGAGAAGTACGTCGAACGGCACCGCAAGCGCGGCAAGTTGCTCGCCCGCGAACGCATCGAGCTGCTGCTCGACCCCGACACCCCCTTCCTCGAACTGTCGCCGCTCGCCGCCTGGGGCAGCGACTACGCCGTCGGCGGCTCCCTCGTCACCGGCATCGGCGTCGTCGAGGGCGTCGAGTGCCTGATCACGGCCAACGACCCGACCGTGCGCGGCGGCGCCAGCAACCCCTGGTCCCTGAAGAAGGCGCTGCGGGCGAACGAGATCGCCCACGTCAACCGGCTCCCGGCCATCTCGCTCGTCGAGTCCGGCGGCGCCGATCTGCCGTCCCAGAAAGAGATCTTCATCCCAGGGGGCGGGATCTTCCGCGACATCACGCGGCTCTCCGCCGCCGGGATCCCCACCGTCGCCGTCGTCTTCGGCAACTCCACCGCCGGAGGCGCGTACATCCCCGGCATGTCCGACCACGTGATCATGGTGAAGGAGAAGGCGAAGGTCTTCCTCGGCGGGCCGCCGCTGGTCAAGATGGCGACCGGCGAGGAGAGCGACGACGAGTCGCTCGGCGGCGCCGAGATGCACGCCCGCACCTCCGGGCTCGCCGACTACTTCGCCCACGACGAGCAGGACGCGATACGCCAGGCGCGGCGCGTCGTCGCCCGCCTCAACCACCGCAAGGCGTACGCCGATCCAGGGCCTGTGGAGCCGCCCAAGTACGACCCCGAGGAACTCCTCGGCATCGTCCCCGACGATCTGAAGGAGCCCTTCGACCCGCGCGAGGTCATCGCCCGGATCGTCGACGGCTCGGACTTCGACGAGTTCAAGCCGCTGTACGGGGCGTCGCTCGTCACCGGCTGGGCCGCTCTCCACGGCCACCCCGTCGGCATCCTCGCCAACGCGCAGGGCGTCCTGTTCAGCGAGGAGTCGCAGAAGGCCGCGCAGTTCATCCAGCTCGCCAACCAGCGCGACATCCCGCTGCTCTTCCTGCACAACACCACCGGCTACATGGTCGGCAAGGAGTACGAGCAGGGCGGCATCATCAAGCACGGCTCGATGATGATCAACGCGGTCTCGAACTCGCGCGTCCCGCATCTCTCTGTCCTCATGGGCGCCTCGTACGGCGCCGGGCACTACGGCATGTGCGGTCGCGCCTACGATCCCCGTTTCCTCTTCGCCTGGCCCAGCGCCAAGTCCGCCGTCATGGGCCCGCAGCAGCTGGCGGGCGTGCTGTCGATCGTGGCGCGGCAGTCCGCCGCCGCGAAGGGGCAGCCGTACGACGAGGAGGCCGACGCCGGGCTCCGCGCCATGGTCGAGCAGCAGATCGAGGCCGAGTCGCTGCCGATGTTCCTGTCCGGGCGGCTCTACGACGACGGGGTCATCGACCCCCGCGACACCCGGACCGTCCTCGGCATCTGCCTGTCCGCGATCCACACCGCACCGTACGAGGGCGCCCGCGGCGGCTTCGGCGTCTTCCGGATGTAAGGGGCCCGCACCGATGATCACCAGTGTGCTCGTCGCCAACCGCGGCGAGATCGCCTGCCGCGTCTTCCGCACCTGCCGTGAGCTGGGCATACGTACCGTCGCTGTGCACTCCGACCCCGACGCGGACGCCTTGCACGTGCGCGAGGCCGACCTCGCCGTACGACTCCCGGGGGCCACCCCGGCCGACACCTATCTGCGCGCCGACCTCGTCGTGAAGGCGGCGCTCGACGCGGGCGCCGACGCCGTGCACCCGGGGTACGGCTTCCTCTCCGAGAACGCCGACTTCGCCCGGGCCGTCGCCGACGCGGGGCTCACCTGGATCGGGCCGCCGCCCGCGGCGATCGAGGCGATGGCGTCCAAGACGCGCGCCAAGGAGCTGATGGGGATCGCGCCCCTCGAGATTATCGGCGAGGACGATCTGCCCGTGCTCGTGAAGGCCACTGCGGGCGGGGGCGGACGCGGCATGAGGGTCGTACGGGAACTGGGCGAACTGGCCCAGGAGATTGTCGCCGCCGGCGCAGAGGCGCTGTCCGCCTTCGGCGACGGCGAAGTCTTCGTCGAGCCGTACGTGGAGGGCGGGCGGCATGTGGAGGTGCAGGTGCTCGCCGACGCCCACGGGACCGTGTGGACCCTCGGGACGCGGGACTGCTCGCTCCAGCGGCGGCACCAGAAGGTGATCGAGGAGGCGCCCGCTCCGGATCTGATACGTGGCGTATCGGATGTCATATATGAGATGGCGGAGCGGGCCTGCCGGGCCACCGGATACGTCGGCGCGGGCACCGTCGAGTTCCTCGTCGCCGACGGCCGGGCCCACTTCCTGGAGATGAACACCCGCCTCCAGGTCGAACACCCGGTCACCGAGGCCGTGTTCGGGATCGACCTCGTCGCACTCCAGCTCCGCGTCGCCGAGGGCGAGGCCCTCGACCCCGAACCCCCGGCCCCGCGCGGCCACGCCGTCGAGGCCCGCCTCTACGCCGAGGACCCCGCCGCCTCCTTCGCCCCGCAGACCGGAACGCTGCACCGGCTGCACGTGCCGGACGGCACCCGCCTCGACACCGGCTACACCGACGGCGACACCATCGGCGTGCACTACGACGCCATGCTCGCCAAGGTCGTCGCCCACGCCCCCACCCGCACCGCCGCCGTCCGCGCCCTCGCGGGAGCCCTGGAACGGGCCGAGGTGCACGGGCCCGTCACCAACCGCGACCTGCTCGTACGCTCCCTGCGCCACCCGGAGTTCGCCGAGGCCCGCATGGACACGGGGTTCTACGAGCGGCACCTCGACGAACTGACCGCCCCGCACGAGGACCCGTACGCGCCGCTCGCCGCCGCCCTCGCCCAGGCAGTGGGCCGGTCCAGGTTCGGCGGCTTCCGCAACGTCCCCTCGCAGCCCCAGGTCAGGCGCTACCGCGCCGAGCCCTCCGGCACCGAGCACGAGGTCCGCTACCGGCACACCCGCGAAGGCCTCGCGGCCGACGGCGTACACGTCGTCGACGTCGCCCCGCACCTCGTCGTACTCGAAGTCGGCGGCGTACGACGGAAGTTCACGGTCTCTGCCTATGGGGGCGGCCAGGTCTACGTGAACGGCCTCGCGCTCACCGCCCTGCCCCGCTTCACCGACCCCAGCGAGCAGCGCGTCCCCGGCTCCCTGCTCGCGCCCATGCCCGGCACCGTCGTCCGCGTCGCCGAAGGGCTGACCGAGGGCGCCGCCGTCGCCGCCGGGCAGCCCCTGATCTGGCTGGAGGCGATGAAGATGGAGCACCGCATCCTCGCTCCCGCCTCCGGAACGCTCACCGCCCTGCACGCCGCCGTCGGCCGCCAGGTCGAGGTGGGCGCGCTGCTCGCCGTAGTCCAGGCCGTAGTCCAGGAGGAACAGTCGTGAACGCTCCCGCCGCTCCCGCCACCCCCGTCCTCGAAACCGAGGAGCACCAGGCACTGCGCGCCGCCGTCGCCGCACTCGGCAAGCGGTTCGGCCGCGACTACATGACCCGTGTCACCGATGCCGGCGGCCACCCCGAGGAGCTGTGGTCGGAGGCCGCCAAGCTCGGCTACCTCGGCGTCAACCTGCCCGAGGAGTACGGGGGAGGGGGTGGCGGTATAGCCGAACTCTCCATCGTCCTGGAGGAGTTGGGGGCCGCCGGGTCGCCGCTGCTGATGATGGTCGTATCGCCGGCGATCTGCGGCACGGTCATCTCCCGCTTCGGCACCGAGAAGCAGAAGCGGGCCTGGCTCCCCGGCCTCGCCGACGGCAGCCGCACCATGGCCTTCGGTATCACCGAACCCGACGCCGGATCCAACTCGCACCGCATCACCACCACCGCCCGCAAGGACGACGACGGGTCGTGGGTGCTGAACGGGCGCAAGGTGTTCATCTCCGGCGTCGACATCGCGGACGCGACGCTCATCGTCGGGCGGACCTCCGACGCGCGCACGGGGAAACTCAAGCCCTGCCTCTTCATCGTGCCGCGGGACGCGAAGGGCTTCGGGCGTCGGCGGATCGACATGGAACTCCAGGCTCCGGAGAAGCAGTTCGAACTGACCCTTGACGACGTGCGGCTGCCCGCCGACGCTCTCGTGGGTGACGAGGACGCAGGACTGCTCCAGCTCTTCGCCGGGCTCAACCCGGAGCGCGTCATGACCGCCGCCTTCGCCATCGGCATGGGCCGGTACGCGCTGAAGCGGGCCGTCGAGTACGCGAAGGAGCGCACCGTGTGGCAGGCCCCCATCGGCTCCCACCAGGCGATCACCCACCCGCTCGCGCAGAGCCACATCGAGCTGGAGCTGGCCCGCCTGATGATGCAGAAGGCGGCCCGGCTCTACGACGCGGGCGACGACATCGGTGCGGGCGAGGCCGCCAACATGGCCAAGTACGCCGCCGCCGAGGCCTGCGTGCGCGCCGTCGACCAGGCCGTGCACACGCTCGGCGGCAACGGCCTGACCCGCGAGTTCGGCCTCGCGTCACTCATCACCGGCTCGCGGGTGGCGCGGATCGCCCCGGTCAGCCGCGAAATGATCCTCAACTACGTGTCCCACCAGACCCTGGGCCTCCCCAAGTCGTACTGACCCCAACGTCCGTGCTGTAGCGAGGAGTTCGTCATGATGCACGTGAGTGCGTACGCGGACGTCGCGGTCGTCGTCGAGCCCGTCCACGGCGCGGCGTGAACCCAGGGAGATCCGATGACTGTTGAGGACCGTTCCGGCAACCTGGTGGCGCACGCCCACGAACGCGGCGTCACCACCCTCGCCCTCGATTCGCCCGGCAACCGCAACGCCCTGTCGTCGGCCCTCGTCGGCGAGCTGAGCGACCGGCTGCGGGGCGCGGGCAAGGACCGCGACGTACGCGCCGTCGTCCTCACCCACACCGGCGGAACCTTCTGCGCGGGCGCCGACCTGCGGGATCCTCCGGACCCTGACGCGCTGGTGGGACTGCTGCGGCAGATCGTGGAGTTGGGCAAGCCGGTCGTCGCGCGAGTCGACGGGCACGTACGGGCGGGCGGCCTGGGCCTGTTGGGCGCGTGCGACATCGCGGCGGCCTCCGCGGCGTCGTCCTTCGCCTTCACCGAGGTACGCATCGGGGTCGCGCCCGCGGTGATCTCGATGCCGCTGCTGCCGCGCGTCGATCCGCGGGCGGTGGCCCGGTACTACCTGACGGGTGAGCGGTTCGACGCGGCGGAGGCGGCGCGGATCGGGCTCGTGACAGTAGCGGGGGAGGAGGTGGACGAGGCGTTGGCGCCGGTCCTGGAAGGGGTACGCAAATCGTCCCCCGAGGGCCTGGCCGAGACGAAGAAGCTGCTCACGGTTAAGGTCCTGGAGGCCTTCGACCGGGACGCGGAGTCTCTGACGGCGCTGTCCGCGCGGCTGTTCGGCTCCGCGCAGGCCCGCGAGGGCATGACTGCCTTTCTCGAACGACGGGATGCCGCATGGGTGTTGTGACGCTGCCGAAGCAGGACCGTTCGCGGGTGACGCGGCAACGGCTCCTGGAGTCCGCGGTCGCCTGCCTCGCCGCGCACGGCTGGGCCGGTTCCACGGTCTCCGTCGTCGCCGAGCACGCCGGTGTCTCGCGCGGGGCCGCCCAGCACCACTTCCCCACCCGGGAGGACCTGTTCACCGCGGCGGTGGAGTACGTCGCCGAGGAGCGGTCCACCGCGCTGCGGGGGTTGCGTCCGCAGGGGCGGGCGGAGGCGGTCGCGGCGCTCGTCGACCTCTATACGGGGCCGTTGTTCCGGGCTGCGCTGCACTTGTGGGTGGCCGCGTCGAACGAGCCGCAACTGGGTGGGCGGGTGACCGAGTTGGAGGCGCGGGTCGGGCGTGAGACCCACCGGATCGCGGTAGAGCTCCTCGACGCGGACGAGTCCCTGCCGGGGGTGCGGGAGGTCGTCCAGGGCCTCCTCGACATGGCCCGTGGCCTCGGCCTCGCGAACCTCCTCACGGACGACGGGGCGCGGCGGGACCGGGTCGTGTCCGAATGGGCCGGGATCGTGGAACGCGCACTGTCCTGACCCGCTCACCCCCGCCACCGGGCTCCGCCCCGGCCCCCCCCGCGCCGCACACCCAGAGCGTGGCCCACGCCACGGGGCTCTGCCCCGGACCCCGCGCCTCAATCGTCGGCGGGGCTTGAATTGCTCCGGTTCCGGGACCTCGATCGCGGCGGGGGCTTGATGTACCGGCACGGTCCTCACGCCACGGGGCGATGCCCGGCCCCGCGAGTCTCGTCCCGGAGCGGGGCTCAATAGGGCCGATCTCCCCCGCCCATCTCCCACCCACCCGCCCCCTCCGGGGGCTCTGGCCCAGAGCGTGGCCCACGCCACGGGGCTCCGCCCCGGACCCCGCGCCTCAATCGCCGGCGGGGCTTGATTTGCCCTGGCTCCGGCGCTTCGACCGCCGCAGGGGCCGATGCACCGGCATGGTCCTCTCAGGCCACGGGGCTCCGCGCCTCAATCGTCGGCGGGGCTTGAATTGCCCCGGTTCCCCACCCGTCGCGGTCAACCGCACCCGGCTTGGACGGCCTGCCGCAAACCCCGGCTCCCGCCCCGTTGCGGTCGACCGCACCCGACTTGGGCGCCCTGCCGCCAACCCCGGCTCCCCACCCACCGACGGTCGGCGTCAGCCGACTTGGGCAATCTGCCGCCTGGGGCGGCAGGGTGGGCAAGGCGGCGCCCCGGTGCAGGCTGCGTCTGACGAGGGCGCCGGCCACGGCACCGCCAAGAATTACGGTGCCGCGCAACAACCTCCGGCTAACGGGCGATGTTCCCGAAACCGTCGATGTCCTGCGGAGGACGTGAGGCGGGGCCTACGTAGCGGGCCGAGGGGCGGACGAGGCGGCCCGTGCGCTTCTGCTCCAGGATGTGCGCCGACCACCCCGCCGTACGGGCGCACGTGAACATCGACGTGAACATGTGCGCCGGCACCTCCGCGAAGTCCAGCACGATGGCGGCCCAGAACTCCACGTTCGTGGCCAGGACACGGTCGGGCCGCCGCGCGTGCAACTCCGCCAGCGCCGCCTTCTCCAGCGCCTCGGCGACCTCGAAGCGCGGCGCTCCCAACTCCCGTGCCGTACGCCGAAGTACACGCGCCCGAGGATCCTCCGCCCGGTACACCCGGTGCCCGAACCCCATGAGCCGCTCACCCTTGTCGAGCGCCCGGCGCACATACGCCTCCGCGTCCCCGGTCCGCTCGATCTCCTCGATCATGCCGAGCACCCGGGACGGCGCACCGCCGTGCAGCGGCCCCGACATCGCACCGACGGCCCCGGACAGCGCCCCCGCCACATCGGCCCCGGTCGACGCGATGACCCGGGCCGTGAACGTAGACGCGTTCATGCCGTGCTCGGCGGCCGACGTCCAGTACGCGTCGACGGCCGCGACATGCTTCGGGTCCGGCTCCCCGCGCCAGCGCTTCATGAACCGCTCGACGACCGTGTCCGCCTTGTCGATCTCCCGCTGCGGCACCATCGGCAGCCCCTGCCCGCGCGCGGACTGCGCGACGTACGACAGCGCCATGACGGCCGCGCGCGCGAGGTCGTCACGCGCCCGCTGCTCGTCGATGTCGAGCAGCGGCTTCAGCCCCCACACGGGGGCGAGCATGGCGAGCGCCGACTGCACGTCGACGCGGATGTCACCGGAGTGCACAGGAATCGGGAACGGCTCGGCCGGCGGCAGGCCCGGGTCGAAGGCCCCGTCGACGAGCAGCCCCCAGACGTTCCCGAACGACACGTGGCCGACCAGGTCCTCGATGTCGACGCCCCGATAGCGCAGGGCGCCGCCTTCCTTGTCCGGTTCGGCGATCTCGGTCTCGAACGCGACGACACCTTCGAGGCCTGGAACAAAGCCGGGGGTGAGGTCGGACATCGGGCGGCTCCTCTGGATGCGTGGGCGGGTCCGGGTGCTGGATCACCCGTGGTCTGTACGGGGTACACCCGTAATGCCCCGTACGGCAGGCGGCTGAACCGTTTCGGCCTCTGGAACATAACCCTCCGTGCCACAGTTGGCGAGGGCTCGCGGCACTCAGTGCCATGTCTCACCCTGGGTGCGTCCGTGACCGTCCGTCCGGCAGGATGACGCCGTGAGCGCCCACGACGATCCCGAACTCGACCTCGCCGACATGCGCGAGCAGTACCGCGCCAAGAACGGCGGCCTGCTGGAGGGGGACCTCGCCCTGCACCCGATGGAACAGTTCACGCGCTGGTTCAAACAGGCGGCTGCCCCCGGCTCCCCGCTGCCCGAGCCCAACGCCATGGTCGTCTCCACCGCCGACGCCGAGGGCCGGCCCAGCTCCCGCACGGTGCTGCTCAAGTCGTACGACGAGGCGGGCTTCGTCTTCTACACCAACTACGGCTCCCGCAAGGCCCGGGACCTCACCGCGAACCCGCACGTCGGGCTGCTCTTCCCCTGGCACCCGATGGGGCGCCAGGTCCTGGTGACCGGGACGGCGGAGCGTACATCGCGGGCCGAGACGGAGGCGTACTTCCACACCCGCCCGCACGGCTCCCAGCTGGGCGCGTGGGCCAGCGCGCAGTCGTCCGTGGTCGCCTCGCGGGAGGAACTCGACGCGCGCTACGCGGAGCTGGCCGCGCGCCACCCGGAGGGCACGGCGGTCCCGGTGCCACCCCACTGGGGCGGCTACCGGATCACTCCGGAGACCATCGAATTCTGGCAGGGCCGCGAAAACCGCCTCCACGACCGTCTGCGTTACGTCCGGGAGCCCGGGACCCCGACAACCTGGCGAACGGAACGCCTGAGCCCTTGACGACAATCCACATCTGGCCTCGGCGACGGGTATCCACATCGGTCTCGGCGGCGGGTGACCATTTTCAGCCCCCGCGGCGATTGAGCGGCGGGGCCCGGGGCGGAGCCCCGCAACGTCAACCCCGCCTCCCGGTCACAACTCCGCCAAGACCCCGTCCAGGAACGGCTCCACCGCGGAGCGCCACGCCTCCGGCTGGTCGTAGTGCACGAGATGCCCGGCGTCGGCCACCTCCGCGTACACCCCCCGAGGCAACACCCGCACCATCTCCTGCGCCTCCGCCCGCCCCAGCTCCCCGTCGAGCCCGCGCAGTACGAGCGCGGGGCACTGGACCGCCGCCAGTTCCTCCCAGTGCGCGTCGAACACCCACGTGGAGCGCGCCTCCAGCATCTGCCGCCGCGAGAACACCGGCCGCCAGCCGTCCGGCGTCTCCGTCATCACCTCGGCGTAGAACTCCCCGCGCGCAGGGTTGGGCCGCTCGACCCAGGGGTCGTCCTCGCCGAACCACTTCCGTACGTCCGCGAGCGTCGCGAACGGCAGCGGCCACGCCTTGAACCAGTCCTCCCACTCCCGCTGGGAGGCCGCCCCGAGCGCGGAGGCCCGCATATCGCAGATGACCAGGCCGCGGACGAGATCGGGCCTGCGGGCGGCGAGCTGCCAGGCCGTGAGCGCCCCCATGGAGTGCCCGATCAGTACGGCCGGTTCGAGGCCCAGCTGGACGAGTGCCGCCTCCGCGTCCAGGACGTACGCCTCCCGGTCGAACGGGCCTTCCGGCGGCTTGTCGCTCTGTCCGTGCCCGCGCTGGTCAAGGGCGACCGCGCGATGTCGCTCGGCCAGCCAGCGCGTCGTTCCCGCCCAGTGGGACGCCCGCCCCATGAGCCCGTGCAGCAGCAGAACTCCGGGATTGTGCCCGACCTCGCCCGTCTTGGGCGGGTCGGCGAACTCCCAGGCAGCCAGGTGGATCCCGCCTGCTCCGGTCACGTCGATGCGCCGTGCCATAGGCCCTGGCACCCCCTCGTGGTCGCGCCTGCAGTCGCGTACCCGCGCACGCTATCGAACCTGTTTTCGAAAGCGCGGTGCTCTCGGACAACACCCCTCATTTGAGTGACAGAACTCAAGGAATGACCGGCGCTGTCGAGGGGATCTCTTCAGCGGGAGGCGGACCGCTCGGGGAAATCGGTCCGAGGGGATCGACCCTGGGAGCTCGGGGCTCCGGGTCGGAACAGGGGAGGACAGGCCCCGGCGCCGCAAGGCGCCGGGGCCCTCTGTATGCGGTGCGGCGTTCGACGCCGCCTCCGGTGCACCCCGTGCCCCCCAGGCCCGTCGCGCCCCGATCGGCCGGTCCATGCGGCCCCCTCTGGTCATATGCCTCTCGCGACAGCCTTGCACGCCGAGCGTCCGATCGCTGCCGTTCCGCACAGTGAATCTTGTTTTCTGCGCGGAAGTGCAGCATGTGCGGATACAAGTCAACTTACCCGCACGACACGGAAGTTGACGCCCGGCCCGCAGCCGGTCGCCCGGCTCAGCGCTTCGCCACGAGGACGCCGGCGCTTCGCCACGAGGACGCCGGCGCATCGCCACGAAGACGTCAGCGCTTCGCCACGAAGACGTGCGAGGCGATCTCCGCCTCCAGCTCCGCCGCCTCACCGCTGCTGCCGACGAGTACCCCGCCCGGCGACTGCGTCACGCTGACCACCGAACCGGGCTGCACACCCGCCCGGCGCAGCGTGTACATGAGCTGCGCGTCCGTCTGGATCGGCTCGCCGATGCGGCGCACCACGACCGTCTTGCCGTCGGCGCCCGGGTCGAGGTCGGACAGCGAGACCATCCCCTCGTCGAGGAACGGGTTCGCCCCGTCCTTCTCGCCCAGCTCCTCCAGGCCCGGGATCGGGTTCCCGTACGGCGACTCCGTCGGGTGCCGGAGCAGCTCGAGGACGCGGCGCTCCACCGCCTCGCTCATCACGTGCTCCCAGCGACAGGCCTCCGCGTGCACCTGCTCCCACTCCAGGCCGATCACGTCCACGAGCAGACACTCCGCGAGCCGGTGCTTGCGCATCACGCGCGTCGCGAGCCGCCGGCCCTCGTCGGTCAGCTCCAGATGCCGGTCGGCCGCCACGGCCACCAGGCCGTCCCGCTCCATGCGGGCCACGGTCTGGCTCACCGTCGGCCCGCTCTGGTCGAGCCGCTCGGCGATCCGGGCGCGCATGGGGACCACACCTTCCTCCTCCAGCTCGAGGATGGTGCGGAGGTACATCTCCGTGGTGTCGATCAGTCCGGACATACGTGCCCCTCGTGTAGCTCTCTAGCTCCGCGGCAGCTCCGCTGGCTGTCCGCGCAGCGCGTGCGCTGGCCCCAGGGCCCTTCTGACGGATCCTGCTGGAGTCGCGGGCCCTGGCACGCGCATCTGCGGCGTTGTCGTCGGTTGCCAACGCTCCGCGTTGACGCCCTCCTCCGCCTTGCAGCTGCACGCTTCCCCAAGCTCTCGGCTTCGCTCGAGCAGGGGAGGCCCCACTACCCCGCTCGCCGGAACCGAACATTCACGGCCTCCCGCGTCCAGCCTGATCCGTCAGAAGGGCCCTGGAACCCAGAACTCAATTCTGACGCATACCGCTGACAACCGTGACGCGCCAGGGAAACACCGGGCCCGCGGGGGCCGGGAACCGTATTGACAGAGCACTGGTCCAGACCGCACCGTGATCCGCGAACGCGCCGAGCACCACCGGGACGCGACCCGACTCACCAGGACCCAAGGGGCACGCCGATGAGCGAGAGCAAGCTGGCAGCGCAATACCTCGACGCCTCGATCGGACTCCTGACGCGGATCCGTGACGAGGAGGCCGACAACATCGCCGCCGCCGGCACCCTCCTCGCCGACACCGTCGCCGCCGGCGGCCGCCTCTTCGCCTTCGGCGCGGGCCACTCCGGGCTCGCCGCCCAGGACGTCGTCTACCGGGCGGGCGGCCTCGCCCTGATGAACCTGCTGTCGGTGCCCGGCACCGTCGGCATCGACGTCATGCCCGCGACGCTCGGCTCCGCCCTCGAACGGGTCGACGGGCTCGCGGCGGCCGTCCTCGAGGCCAGCCCCGCGCAGGCAGGCGACGCGCTGGTGATCATCTCCCTGTCCGGGCGCAACGCGCTCCCCGTGGAGATGGCCCTCAGCGCCCGTGCGGCCGGCATCAAGGTCATCGGCGTCACCTCCCTGTCGTACGCGACCGGGCCCGACGCCCCCACCTCCCGCCACGTCTCCGGCAGCTACCTGCGCGACCACTGCGACGTCGTCCTCGACTCCAAGATCGCGATCGGCGACGCGGAGCTCACCCACGAAGGCGTCGACACGCCCTTCGCGCCCGCCTCCACGGTCACCGCCAGCGCCCTCATGCAGGCGACCCTCGCGACCTGCGCCGCGAACCTGGCCGACCGGGGCATCCAGCCCCCGCTGCTGCGCTCGGGGAACGTCGACGGCGGCCTGGAGTGGAACGCGAAGGTCTTCGAGCAGTACGGGGACCGGATCTACTACCGGCGCTGAACCGGCCCGGCCGGGCGCTCCGAGCGTCCCGGGCCCTACCGCTCCGCCGCCAGCGCCCACGCCAGATCCACCGCACCCGCGATCCGCACCGCCACACTCTCCGCGTACACGGCGTCCCCACGCTCGAACCCGACCCTGCTGGCGCCCCGCAGAAACGTCACCACGCCGACCGTCCGGCCCCGGCTGCGCAGCACCGCGCACAACGCGTACACCGTGCCCTCCGGCCACTGCCGGTCCTGGGCCCAGTCCCCGCGCACCACGCCACCCTCCGCGGCGGCCCGCACCGACCCTGCCCGCTCCACGCACTGCAACGCCGGATGCCCCTCCGCGTACCGCACCGGCAGGGCGCCCCGCGACACCAGGAGGCTCGGCCCCGGCGCGCCGGAAGGCGTGGCCGCGGACCGTACGAGACGCAGCGGCTCCTCGCTCGCCACCAGGTCGATCACCGCGTGATCCGCGAACCCGGCGAGCGCGAAGTCCAGGTGCACGGTCGCCGCCTCGGCCGGGTTCTCGCACTCGGCGGCGGCCCGCGCCGCACGGTGCAACTGCTGCGACCGGAAGCGGAGCTGCGCCGCCTCCTGCTCGGTCTGCTTCGACTCGGTCACGTCCTGGAACAGCCACCCCACGCCCAACGGCACCGGCTCCTCCGCGAGCGGCGACGCCAGCCGCACGAAACCGCTGCGCCAGCACCGGCGCTCCGCGCGCCCACCGGCCTCACCGGGCCGCCGCAGCGTCACCCACACCTCCGTAGGCGACGGCGGCGGACCCTCGGCGAGTACATGGGCGAGCGCGCTCTCCAGCTCCTCCACGCCCTGCCCGATCAGATCCCCGAGCGGCCGGCCCAGCGCGGCGGTGCGCCCGGTGCCCATGGCCCGCGCCGCATGCCCGTTCACCACGGCGGGCCGCAGGTCCGCGTCGACCAGCACGACACCCCACGCGGCGTCCTCGAACAGCGCCTCGCTCAGGGCGATGGACCGCTCCAGGTCGATCTGCGCGTGCACCTCGCTGAAGGCGCAGTACACACCGGCGGGCTTCCCGTCGGGACCCCGTACGGCGGCCGACTGCGTCCGTACGAGCACCCGCCCGCCGTCCTTGGTGAGCAGCGCGAACTCGTTCACCTGCCGTCCCGGAGCGTGCATCGAGGCGAGCAGCCGCCCCTGCACCTCCTCCGCGTCGGCCGGCCGCACGGCCCACCCCGCGAATCCGTGTCGCCCGACGGCCTCCTCGGCCGACCAGCCGAGCACCCGCTCGGCCTCCCGGTTCCAATGGGTCACGACCCCATCGGCGTCGAAGGCGCACAACGCGGCGTCCATGCCGTCCAACAACGCGGCCAGCAGATCGGCCCCGTCCGGCTCCGGCTCCTCGGGCCCGAGCTCATCAGTGGTCCCACTACGCCGGGAAGCACTCACCTGGAACCCCCTGCAGGCTGTGTCGGCGCGACGAATTCCTCGTACCGCTCCAGATCATTCAACTCGAACGTGACGCATCCCACACGGACTTCACGCAAGTTCGGAGAAACCCAAGAGCACATACAACAAGCATGCAACGCATGACGACATTGCCCGACGGCCGCCCCGTCCCGCCCGTGACCTCCGACGAACGCGCCACTCTCGAAGGCTGGTTGGACTTCCACCGCGAAACACTGGCCGTCAAATGCGCGAACCTGACGGACGAACAGGCACGCACGCGCGCGATCCCCTCCTCGTCCCTCACCCTCCTCGGCCTGGTCCAACACCTGGCCGAGGTCGAACGCAACTGGTTCCAACGAGTCTTCGCGGGCGCCCCCGACACCCCACCGGTCCACGAAACAACCGGCCCGGACGCCTTCACCCTCACCCCTGACCGCACCCTCTTTGACGCCCTGGCCGCCTGGCGCACCGAGGTCACCCGCGCCC
Source organism: Streptomyces nidicola (assembly GCF_050106155.1). Classification (NCBI taxonomy): domain Bacteria; kingdom Bacillati; phylum Actinomycetota; class Actinomycetes; order Kitasatosporales; family Streptomycetaceae; genus Streptomyces; species Streptomyces nidicola. The sequence continues at coordinate 4,354,324 of NZ_JBNBPI010000001.1, read as the reverse complement.
GCGAACTCACCGCGACGGCCCCCCTCGACGCCACCGGCACCCTCTCCCCCCAGGAAGCCGCCTTCACCGGCGACCCCAAGGTCTCCCTCCGCTGGATCCTCACCCACATGATCGAGGAATACGCCCGCCACAACGGCCACGCGGACCTCCTCCGCGAGGCCATCGACGGGACGGCGGGAGCCTGACGGCACGGCCGCTCGTCGTGGTCAGCCGGCAACGCTGTCCAGGTAGCGCAGGACTGCCAGGACCCGACGGTTCCCGCCGTCGGCGACGGGCAGTCCCAGCTTCACGAAGATGTTGCCGATGTGCTTCTGCACCGCGTTCTCCGTGATGAACAGACGCTTGCTCAGCTCCGCGTTGTCGAGCCCCTGCGCCATCAAGGTGAGCACCTCGCGCTCGCGGGCAGTCAGCGCGTCGACGGCGCCCCCGCCCGGCCCCGCCAGCAACTGCGTGACGACCTCGGGATCCATCGCCGTGCCGCCGGCCGCCACGCGCCGCAATGCGTCAACGAACTCGCCGACCCGGCTCACCCGGTCCTTGAGCAGATAGCCGACACTTCCTGATCCATCGGTCAGGAGCTCACGGGCGTACACCTTCTCGACGTACTGGGACAGAACCAGTACGGGCAGTCCCGGGCGCTCTTTGCGGAGTTGGAGCGCTGCCCTGATGCCCTCGTCGCGGAACGAGGGCGGCAGCCTGATGTCCGCGATCACCGCGTCCGGGGCGTGGTCAGCGACCGCGGCCAGCAGGCCCGGCGCGTCTGTCACCACCGCCGCGACCTCGATCCCTTTGGTACCGAGGATGAGTTCAAGACCCGCCGACAGGAGCACGTTGTCCTCGGCGATCACGACGCGCACGGCAACTCCACCGTGACGGCGGTCGGCCCGCCGGCCGGGCTGCTGACGAGCACGGTCCCGTCGAGTGCGGCCGCACGGCGCCGGATCCCGATGACACCGGAACCGAGTGTCTCGTCCACACCGCCGAGGCCGTTGTCAGTGACCTCGACCAGGAGGGCCGCGTCCTGCCGGGACAGCCGTACGGTGACCCGGGTCGCGCCGCTGTGCTTCGCCGCATTGGTGAGCGTCTCGGCCACGATGAAGTAGGCAGCGGCCTCAACGGCCGCGGGCAGCCTGCCCAGTTCACCGAGCTCCACCTCGGCGGGAATGCCCGCACCGGCCGCCACCGCGGACACCGCGCCCTCCAGGCCCCGGTCGGCGAGGACCGGCGGGTACATGGTGCGGATCACCTCGCGCAGCTCCGTCATCGCTTCCTCGGCGCCCTCATGAGCGTCCTGGAGAAGCTTGGAAAGGGCCCCCGAGTCGTCGGGCAGCTCCTCCCGGGCCAGGCCGAGACGCATCGCGATGGCGACGAGGCGTGCCTGGGTACCGTCGTGCAGATCGCGTTCGATACGGCGCAGCTCGGCACCATGGGCGTCGAGGACCCCGGCGCGGCTGTCGGCCAGCTCACCGACGCGCCTGACGAGCCGGGCCTCCGCAGACGGCTCCAGTGCGGCCACTGTGCTGCGCGCATGCATCCCGGCCAGGCGAGGCACGGCCCACCAGGTCAGAGCGCCGGCGCCGGCGCCCTGTACGACACCGAGAGCGAGTGCGGCGCCCCAGCCCTCCACCGGCACCGCGCCGAGCAGGCGCAGCGGCTCATCCGCCGGAAACACCTGCCACAGCAGGGCCGCGACCACACTGAACACAGCGACCCCGACACAGGCGAGGGCGGCAAGCCCTGCGGGTATGCCGGTGACGACGTGCCTCAGGACCCACCGCAGGTCACGGCGGCTCTCGGCGTCGTCGAGCAGCTGCCGCCACTGCGCGCCCAGCCCTTTGGGCAGTTCGGCAACGCGCGGACGTATGTCGACGCCGAGCAGTGCGGCGGCTCTGCGCCGATGCCACTCCGACCAGTGCCGCAGAGCCCTCATCAGCACGGGTAACGCGGTCAGACCGGAGACGACCGCGCCCACGACCAACAGCGGCAGTACGAGCATGGACACCATCGCCGTGAACAGGCCGACCAACAGGTACCGGCTGCCATGTCCCACTTGTCTCTGTGGCTTCTGCATGCGGCCCAGTGTCTTCCACGGAAGGCCCCACGAGCACTACAGCCAACTGCCCCTTCCGCCAGCCAACTTCGCCAAGAAGCAGCCCCTATCAGACCCAATGTCTGTTGCGCGACCGAACAGATCGCATTCGCGCGATCGTGGGGGTGATCGACGCATTCATGTGGCACTTGGCACTCACACATAACGTCTCTTGTACACATCAGAAGGGAGGCCGCCTGTTCCCCGGCCGAACAGCCGATGGGCGGCCAGCCCCAGTCATCGTCACGAAGGAGATGCCCCTTCGATGGCTACGTTTCCGACAGGCGAGCAGACCCACCCCGGCGTGCTTCCTCAGCGCCGGGCTCTGGAATCCGTGGGAGCAGACACCTCTGGGAGCAGGGACGAAACGGCTCACGGACATCCCGCGGCTCCGCGGCGGGACACCGGTCGGGAACATGGGCGAGGGGAGACCGACGGGCACGGCACCCAGGCCCGTCGGCGTCACGCCGATCAGGCAGAGACCGGGAGCGGTGACGCTCCCACACCCCAGAAATACGAAGGCGGCTACGGAGCGGGCAGGGTCTTCGTGCTCGCCAAGGACGGGCAGCCGCTCATGCCCTGCCACCCTGCCCGCGCACGCGAACTCCTCCGGAAGGGACGGGCCGTGGTGGTGCGGCAGGTTCCCTTTGTCATTCGGCTGAAGGACCGGACACGCTCCGATTCCGAGGTCGAGGGAGTGCAGCTACGTATCGACCCGGGCTCCAAGGGCTCAGGAATCGCACTCACCGACGAGAAGTGGGAAGCGTGCTCCACCGTACGGCGAGGGTTGCTGAGCGCCGAGCTGCGGCACCGCGGCGACCGAATCAGCCATGCCATGCGACAACGCGCCGGATACCGCCGCAGACGCCGCTCGGCCAACCTCCGCTACCGCGCCCGTAGATCAGACAACCGCGCACACTCAGCAGACTGGCACCCACCCTCGTTACGGCACCGCGTGGACACCATCACCTCCATCGCGTCCCGGTTCTGCCGCTACGCCCCCGTCACCGAAATACACATCGAGACGGCGACATTCGACACCCACTCCATGAGCGTGGGCAGACAGCTGTACGGCAGCGAATACCAACAGGGCGCGCTCGCCGGTATCGGCACACGCGGCTATCTACGTACAAGGTGGTCCCGCACCTGCGCGTACTGCGGCGCGGCGAACGTGCCCCTCAACATCGAACACGTAAGGCCTCGAAGCCACGGCGGCTCTGCCCGTATCTCCAACCTCGTCCTGGCCTGTGTGCCCTGCAACCAAGCGAAGGGAAGCAGGGCTGTGACGACGTTCCTGTCACAGGCCCCCGAGCGCTCGGCCGAGATCGTCGCCCAGCTCAAACCCTCGCTGCGCCACGCCGCAGCCATGAACTCGATACAGCCCGGGCTGTATCGCGCATTGCACCGCCTTGCTGTGCCGATCCGGTCATGGCCGAGCAAGGTGACCAGCGACAACCGCAGAGCGGCCGGCCTGGACAAGACCCACACCCTCGACGCCCTCGCCGTCGAACCTCTCGACCAGGACAGGGGCGACACCATCGTCCGTGTCCCGGACCGGGTACTCGTGCTCGAAGCGACCGGACGAGGCTCCTACGCGCGTACGACACCGGACCGCTTCGGATTCCCCCGGCTCCGCCGAGAGCGCAGGAAGCAGCACTTCGGATATGTCACCGGCGACCTGGTGCGAGCGGTTATCCCGAAGGGGAAATGGGCCGGCACCTGGACCGGCCGCATCTCGGTCCGGGCCCGTGGCCAGCACAGTCTCACCACGCCCGGCGGCCGCATCAACGTCTCGTACCTCCACCTGCGCCTGCTGCAACGGGCGGACGGCTATGCGTACAGCAGTCGTCAGGAAGCCGGTGTGTCAATGTCTCGAAAAATCGGTTGAGACCTGCCGTGCGGGTTCCTAGGCTGCGTAGCAAGACGGAAGGAGGTGGTTCGGAGCATGCATGAACGCCGGACAGTCGAGGTGACTGCGGGCTAGCGGCCCGACGTCGCATTTCGAATTCGGCGCCGGACCAGTGCGCGATATGTGCGCGCAGCCGGCCCAATCCCAAGCAGTCACCCGACCCGCGAGCCGCCGGTACGTCCGGCCGGCTTCCGACCGTCCTCAGGGGCGGGAGGAACCAGGCTCGCGGGTCGTCTGCGTTCCCGGGGGGCGTGAGGACTCAGCCCTTGCTTACCGCCAGCAGGATTTCCGGGAGGCGGTTCGATGTGCGGGGGGCCGCGAGGCGGAGGCCGAGGAGCGTCGCCGCCGCGCCGTATACCGCTCCGATCGGGAGCAGGATCCAGGTCCAGGACGCCGAGTCCGTCGCGTGCAGGGTGATCGTGAGGGCCAGGACCGGGGTGCAGATGAGGGCCGCCGCGACCATGCCGCCGAAGATGGAGATCCACGCCAGGCCCGCCTGCCCCGGAGCCACGTTCTTGTAGCTCTCCGCCGGGATCGAGTACGGGAAGCGCGCCGAGGTCCACGCGCCGGTGGCGAGCATCGCGCCGAGCAGGGCGTAGGAGAGGCCGAGGACCTCGGGGAGGTCGGGCCAGGCGTCCAGCATCGCCGTCGTGACGACGGTGACGAGCGTGGCGTACGGGAGGGTGATCAGGAGCAGGGCGTACGCACGCGCGCGTAGTTCGGTGTAGGCGTCCTTCGGGGACGCGATCGTCATCGCCACCATCCAGAACGCCGATGTGTCCTGGCCGAACTGGTTGTACATCTGGATGCCGAGCATCCCGGAGGCGAAGCACGCGAAGTAGACGGTGCCGGTGCCCTGGAGGGCGTTGAAGACGGGGACGATCAGGCCGATCGCCAGGGATGTCACCCAGGCCGCCTTGGTCTTCGGGTCGCGCCATACGTAGCGGAGGCTGCGTTCCATGACCGTGCCGGTGCGGCCCTCCGGGAGCAGCCGTGGGCCCGTACGGGTGCGGCGGCGGCCGGGGGTCGCCGCTTCGAGGGTGGAGCCGTCCGGCGCGGTCATCAGGCGGGTCAGGGCGCGGCGCCAGAGGGTCAGGAGGGTCAGGAGCGCCGCGGCGCAGAGGGCGAGTTGGGCGAGTGCTGTTCCGTACGATGCCTTGCTTGTCGCGTCGACCGCCGCGATCGCGGACGCCGGGGGGATCCAGCTCAGGACCTTCGCCACCGGGTCGAGCGCGTCGACCCCGCCCGCCGCACCGAGCCGCTGTATCCCGAAGTTCACGAGCTGCGCGCCGACCGCGATGACGAGCCCGCTCAGGACGGCGAGGTCGCGGCCCTTGCGGCTGGTGAGCAGCCGGATGTTGGCCGCGGCCACGGTCCGCGCGAGGGCGACGCAGGTGAGGACGGTGAGGGGGACCGCCAGTACCGCGACCACCGCGCCGGCCGCCCCGTGGGCCACCGCGTACGCCGCACCGAATGCGAGGCACAGCGTGAAGAGGGGGCCGATGCCGACCAGTGATGCCACGAGGAGGCCGCGGACCAGCGGGTCGGGGCGCAGCGGGAGCATCGCGAGGCGGGTGGGGTCGAGGGTCTCGTCGCCGCTGGGGAAGAAGAGCGGGAGGACGGCCCAGCCGAGGGCGAGGAGGGTGGTGAGGGGGATGCCGACGGTTGCGGCGTGCGCGTTGCCGTGGAGGAGGATCAGGCCGAGGAGTTGGAGTGCGGCGACGAGCGTTGCCGCGAGGAGGGATGCGATGTAGGCGGCGCGCCTGCCGGCGGATTGGCGGAGGCCGTTGCGGAGGAGGGCGAGTTTGAGCTGGACCAGGACGGATGTCATGGGCGGGTCCGCTTGTCGCGCCGCGGCGGGGTTGACGTCGCGGGGCTCTGCCCCGGGCCCCGCTGGCTCTCGTCCAAGAGCGGGGCTTCAATTTGTGGTGCTGACTTGCTCCCAAGCCAGTCCAGCGTTCCCCCGGCGCCTCGTCCTTGCGCCCCCACCAAGTTCAGGAACGCCTCCTGCAAGGAGTTCGCCTCGCCGCGGACCTCCGCCAGGGGGCCCTGGGCCCGGATGCGGCCCGCTGCCATCACCGCGACCCAGTCGCAGAGTGACTCGACCAGTTCCATGACGTGGGAGGAGAAGACGACCGTCGCGCCGGAGCGTGTGTAGCGTTCGAGGACGCCGCGGATCGTCTGGGCCGAGACCGGGTCGACGCCCTCGAACGGTTCGTCCAGGAAGAGGACTTCGGGGTTGTGGAGGAGGGCCGCGGCGAGGCCGATCTTCTTGCGCATGCCGGTCGAGTAGTCGACGACGAGTTTGTTGCGGGCCCCGGCCAGGTCGAGTACGTCGAGGAGCTGGTCCGCGCGTTTGTCGACCTCCGTGCCGGGCAGTCCGCGCAATCGGCCGGTGTACGCGAGGAGTTCGTGGCCGGAGAGGCGTTCGAAGAGGCGCAGGCCCTCCGGGAGGACGCCGATGCGTGCCTTGACCTCGGCGGGGTCGGCCCAGACGTCGTGTCCTGCGACGTGCACGGTGCCCCTGTCGGGGCGGAGCAGGCCGGTGACCATGGAGAGGGTGGTGGTCTTGCCCGCCCCGTTCGGCCCGACGAGGCCGATGAACCGGCCTGCGGGCAGGGCGAGTTCGATGCCGGCCACGGCGGTCTGCTGCCCGAACGACTTCCATAGGTCGTGTACGCGTACGGCTGCGGTTTCCTCGGCCGAGGTCAACTGTGCCCGCCCTTCCTCGTCTTCGTCCGTCCGGGCACGATACGTCGGCCGGGGGCGGGGCACGGGGAGGCGCCGGGTCCTGTCCTGAAGACTGCCCTACCCGCGTCGGCCTTCGCGCCCGCACGCGTACGCCAGCGGGGAGACGAGTTCCTCCGCGTCCGGGAGCCAGCGGTTCGCGGCGGTCGGGCGGCAGGCCCACTGGGCGGCGCCCCGGCTGCCGAAGCGGGTCGGGGGAGCGGCGACGTACTGGCCCTCGCCGAGCGTGAGCAGGTCGAGGGAGGCCGGGGGCCAGCCCAGCTTCCGTACGAGGTCGGGGATCTTGGCGGTGGCGCCGGGGAGCACGAAGAACTGCATGCGGCGGTCCGGGGTGCAGGTCACCGGGCCGAGGGTGAGTTCCATGCGCTCCATGCGGGCGAGGGCGAGGAACCCTGCGGTCTCCGGCACGTCGATCGCGTCGAAGGTGCGGCCCGTGGGGAGGAGGATCGACGCGTTCGGCTGCTTCGACCACAGCCTGCGGGCCACGGTCGCGCTGCCGGTGGCCTGCGTCGCCCAGTCGGGGCGGGCGGGGTGCGCGCCCGGGGCGGGGCACTGGGGGGAGCCGCACGAGCAGCGCTGGACACCGTCGCCGATCTCCAGCCAGGTGCCCGGGACCACGTCCCAGTGCCGCTCTTCCGCGTAGCGGACGGCGGTGTCCAGGAGGGAGTCGCCGCGCTGCTGCGGGATCTGCCCGGTGGCGGTGACGGGAGGGTTGACGTCCGAGGTGCCTGCGATGGTCTCTTCCACGTGGTTCTCAACTCTCGCCGCCACGGAGGGTTACGGGCGCACGTACGGGCGGAGCGGGGGCATCGTTCCCGCATGTGGGGCGCATGGGTGCATGGGTGGGGGCGCGCGGGCGAGGAGGCCCCGGGTGGTGGGTAGTGCGGGGAGGTAACGAGCGCGGCAACGCGGCGGGCCGGCGTCACACGGGCGTGTGTTTGACACCCGTTTGTGGTGCATCTTCCGTTTCCACTCAGGGCAGTGATGATCCAACGACCGGCTGTTGACCGGCAGTCGGACACCCGGACGGGCACAGCAGGGGGTACGTCATGGCCGCACGGCCTCTGGTAGCGCGACAGCCCAATGAACGGCTGCAGGCGCTCATTCAGGAAGCGGGCTGTTCGAACGCGGGGCTCGCGCGCCGGGTCAATATGTGCGGTGCGGAGCACGGGCTAGATCTGCGCTACGACAAGACGTCCGTGGCGCGTTGGCTGCGTGGGCAGCAGCCGCGCGGCCGGGCGCCGGGGATCATCGCGGAGGCACTTGGCCGCAAGCTCGGGCGCACGGTGACGATCGACGAGATCGGGATGGCGAACGGGAAGAACCTCGCCTCCGGTGTGGGGCTCCAGTTCTCGCCGACCGTGCTCGGTGCCATTGAGCAGGTGTGCGAGCTGTGGCGAAGCGACGTGGGGCGCAGGGACTTCCTGTCCGGTTCGTCCGTCGCGTCCTCGGCGCTCGTCGAGCCGAGCAGGGACTGGCTGATCTCCGTGCCGGACTCGCAGGTGGCGCGGGCGGCAGGGCCGCGGGTCGGTCCTTCGGACGTGGCGGCGGTGCGGGCGATGACGCAGGCGCTGACCGACCTCGACCATCAGTACGGGAGCGGGCACGTGCGCCCGGTGCTCGTGCACTACCTGAACAGTGTGGTGAGCGGGCTGCTCGCGGGCTCGTACCGGGAGGCGGTGGGGCGTGAACTGTTCTCCGCCGTCGCGCGGTTGACGGAGCTCGCCGGGTACATGGCGATCGACACCGGTCAGCCGGGGCTCGCGCAGCGGTACTACATCCAGGCGCTGCGGCTCGCGCAGGCGGCCGGTGACCGTGGCTACGGCGGGTACGTGCTGGCCGCGTCCATGAGTCATCTGGCGGCGCAGCTCGGCAACCCGCGTGAGATCTCCCAGCTCGCCCGCGCGGCTCAGGAGGGGGCGCGCGGGCGTGTGACGCCGCGCGCTGAGGCGATGTTCCACGCCGCCGAAGCGCGCGGCCACGCACTCCTCGGGGACGCGCGGTCGGCGCAGTCCTCCTCCTCGCGCGCGGTCGCCGCCCTGGAGCAGGCCGAGGGGCGGACGGACTCGGGGGACGACCCGGTGTGGATCGCGCACTTCGACCACGCCTATCTGGCGGACGAACTGGCGCACTGCCACCGGGACTTGGGTCAGTCGAGGGACGCGGCGCGGTGTGCGCAGGAGTCGTTGGACGGGCATCCGGAGTCGCGGGCCCGGCGTCGCGCGATCGGTCTCGTGCTGCTGGCGACGGCGCAGGTGCAGCAGCGGGAGGTGGAACAGGCCTGTCATACGGGACTTCGGGCCGTCGAGCTGCTCGGCACGGTGCGTTCGAACCGGGGCGCGGAGTATCTGGACGACTTCAGGGAGCGCCTCGATCCGTTCCGGGAGGAGCCCGTGGTGCGGGAGTTCGGGGCGCGCATGGAGCTTCAGGCGGCGTGAGCGGCGCACTTGTGTGGACATGGGCGGCGTACTGGTGTGACGTGAGCTGTGTCATAACGGGCAAGCCGGCAGGCGGTTTTGTTAGTCGCGTCACTGGGGAGACTTCCGGGGTTTGAGGTGCGTAGCACGGGCGTACGAAGACCCGGTAGCGTGAGCCGACGATTCCGACCCCCTACGTAGGAGTCTTACGGTGACGGAGCAGAGCGGGCAGAGTGGGCAGGGCGAACGCCCGCACCTTCCGCAGGCGCGGCAGGCGCACGAAGGTGTCGTGCTGCCTGCCGACGGCGGTGAGCCCCTGTTGCCGGGCACGTACGGCGACCAGGCGGGTCCGGCGGGCGCGAGCCCGTGGGGGCAGCCGTGGGGGCCGGAGTCCCAGCAGGCGCACAACGCCGGGCCGATGCCGACCTACGACGGGTCCGTGCCCACGTACGAGTGGGGTCAGCCGCAGGGCTCCGCACCGATGCCGCCCGCGCCGCCGCAGAACCCCGGTGCGCTGCCGCCCCAGTCCTACGGTGCCGCCCTGCCGCAGCAGCAGCCCCCGCAGGCGCTGCCGCAGCAGTACGCGGAGGCAGGGCCGCTGCCGCCCGCGGCTCCCGCGGGGCCCGCCGCCGGTGCGTACGACGGGGATGCCACGCAGTACATACCCCCGGCGGACCAGCAGGCCGCTCAGCACGCGGCCGGTCCCGGGCTGCCGCCGGAGGCTCCCGCCCCGGACGCCACACAGTTCCTCGGGCGCGCGCAGCCGATGCCCGACGCGGCGCCGCCCGGCTACGGGGGATCTCCCGACAGCGAGGCCACGCAGTACATACCGCCGGTTCCCGGCCAGCCGATGCCGGGCCAGGCGATGCCCCCGCAGGGGATGCCGCCTCAGGCGATGCCCGCTCAGGACCAGGGCTACGGGGTACGCCCCGGAGCGCCCGGTGAGCGGCAGCCGCCGGCCGAGTTCGACGCCCTGTTCCGCACGGAGCCGGAGGGCGGCGCTTCGGCGACGCAGCAGATGCCGCGCTTCGACCCGCACGCGGCGCAGGCCGGACCCGGTGGACCGGGGATGCCGGGCATGACGCCGCCCCCGCAGCAGTACGGGTACGAGCCCGAGCCCCCGCGCGGCGGCAAGTCCCGCACCGGTTCCAAGGCGCCGCTGATCGCCGCGGTCGGCGTGGCCATCCTCGTCGTGGGTGTCGGCGCGGGCGCCATGCTCAGTGGCGGGGACGACGACGACAAGAAGACGGACGCGACGAAGAACGTGTCGAACTCGGCGCCCGCGTCCGAGTCGGCCTCGCCGTCCGCCGACCCGGCCAAGGCGCAGGCCGTCGAGCTCGACAAGCTGCTCGGCGACTCCAACAACAGCCGTTCCGCCGTGGTGCGTTCGGTCGCGAACATCGGTAGCTGCAAGGCGCTGCCCCAGGCGTCGAAGGACCTGCGCGCCGCGGCGAACCAGCGCAACGACCTGGTGACGCGCCTCGGCTCGCTCCAGGTGGACCAGCTGCCCGACCACGCCCGCCTCACCGCCGCGCTCACCAGCGCCTGGAAGGCCTCCGCGTCCGCGGACGCCCACTACGCGAAGTGGGGCGACCAGGTCGCCGCGAAGAAGCACGCGCTGTGCAAGAAGGGGCACGCCAAGCCGACGTCCGAGCGCAGGGCCGGTGACGGGTCGAGCAGCACGGCGTCGACGCAGAAGCAGCAGGCGTCGAAGCTGTGGAACCGGATCGCGAGCAAGTACGGGCTGACCCAGCGCTCGGCCGTCCAGCTCTGACGGGTTCGCAGGCAGCGGCGGTTTCGGAAGCGGTCGCGATCAGGAAAGCCCGGAGAGCGTGCCCGTCACGTCCACCGAGGACTTCCTGGTCGCCTTGAGCCGCCCGGAGACGACCTTCTGGAAGGTCACCCGCGCGTTGACCAGGCGCGGGAAGTCGCCGACCGTGGACATGTGGTTGTAGCCCCAGCGCAGCGGCGGCGTCAGCCCGCCCGTCGTGACCTTGAGATCGTCGTCGAGGGCGGTGCGCACGGTGCGCGCGGTGACCGCGCCGTCGCCGACCGACTCGATGACCTGCCGCAGCACCTCGTACGCGATCCAGGTGGTCTGCACGCCCGCGTCCGCCGGATCGATCCGGTTGTCGCCGAAGGCCTGCTCGTTGATCGCCCGCTTCATGGGGTCCCAGCGCGCGTCGCCCGACGCCGGGTACCAACTGGTGACGTACGCCCCTTCGTACGGGCTCTCCGCGCCGCCGGTGCGGTCGACGACGGTCTGGTCGACGCTGCCGAGGACGGTGGCGGTGCGCACGGAGGGGTAGTCCTCGCGCAGCCGCCGGAACGAGTCGAAGAACGTGTTCGTACGCTCCCCGAGCACCGCCGCGACGCAGCCCTCGCCCTGCGGCGCCCGGCTCGCGGTGTCGAGGGCGCGGCGGGCCTGGTCGGCGTAGTCGGTGGCGTCGTCGGCGGCGAGTACGTCGACGGCGGCGGGGCGGTGGCGCAGCGCGAGGCCTGAGTTGAGCAGGGGCGCGAGCTGGTCGCCGGCGATGGAGTCGGGGCGGATCAGGACGGTGCGGGCGCAATCCTCGGACAGCTGGCGCCCGTTGCCGGCGAGGAGGGCGGCCTGGCCGCCGTTGACCGGGTACGACAGCGGGCTGGTGAACTCCGCCTCGGTGGCGCCGTAGCCGCCGATGTAGGGGATGCCCGCGGACTCCAGCGGCGGCAGGAAGGCGTTCGAGTGCTGGCTGTACGAGCCGACGACCGCCACGGCGTCGTGCTCGACGGCGGAGCGGGCGCACCGGGCGGCGCCCACGCTGTCGTTGTGGTCGTTGCAGGTGAGGACCTTCAGCGTCCGGCCGCCGATGCCGCCGTGGGCGTTGATCCAGCGCGCGTAGGCCCGCGCCATGGCGGGCACGCCGGGCATGTTCGTCGCCTCGGTCTTCTCGGGGGCCCAGGTCATGACGGTCACCGGCTCGTCTCCCGCGCTCTTGGCGTCGGTGGGGACGAGCCCGCACCCGGCGACCAGGGCGGCGCTCAGGAGCACGGCCGCGGTGCGTATGTGGCTTCGGGGGGCGATGCGGTTACGGGTGCTGCTGGGACGCCTGCCGGTCATGTCCCCGCACGATTCCGCCGCGCCGCCAACGGTCGAGTGACCCGCGGTCAACGTGTGGTGACGATGAGGTGAATTACGGGGGTCGTGCGGGGCTCGAGGGGCCGGGACGTACGATCGATGACCGTGCAAACCTCGGACAAGTCTTCCCGTCGCGGCCGTCGCTCAACGAAGATGGGCGGCATGCCACTCAACGACATGCCGTGGTGGCGCTGGCGCAGCAACGTGCGTTCCGCGCTGCACATGCTCTCCGACCCGTCGTTCCAGCGGGACGTCTGGCAGGCAGGCGTGGACGGATACGGAGACGTGACCGACGCCGTGTACCGCCTCGTCGAGGACACCTGGCTGGACAACTGGTCCGCCGAGAAATACGTCGGGACGATCTTCCGGGACTCGCAGGAGGCGGCCCTCGTCGACTCCGCCGTGCTCCGGGTGCTGCGGATCATGCACCAGGTGGGGCCCGACGCCCCGGTCGCCGCGTACCTGAACCACGAGGGCTGGCCGGAAGCGGTCCGCGCGGCCCGCGACGCCCATGTGAGGCTCGCCACGAGCGACGCCGAGGACCCGGACACGGCCCCGCAGACCCTCGAGGTCCTGCGGATCATGACGAGGGCGGCGTAGCCGGGCAGCCCGGTGGGACGGGCCGAGGGTATGGGACCCTTGGGGCCATGAACGCGCAGTCCACTCCCGAGCAGTACGTCCTCACCCTCTCCTGCCCCGACAAGCAGGGCATCGTGCACGCCGTGTCGAGCTATCTCTTCATGACCGGCTGCAACATCGAGGACAGCCAGCAGTTCGGTGACCACGACACAGGACTGTTCTTCATGCGCGTCCACTTCAGCGCGGACGCCCCCGTGACCGTGGAGAAGCTGCGCGCCAGCTTCGCCGCGATCGGCGACTCGTTCCAGATGGACTGGCAGATCCACCGGGCCTCGGACCGGATGAAGGTCGTCCTGATGGTCAGCAAGTTCGGCCACTGCCTCAACGACCTGCTCTTCCGGGCCCGGATCGGCGCGCTGCCCGTCGACATCGCCGCGGTCGTCTCCAACCACACGGACTTCGCCGAGCTGGTCGCCTCGTACGACATCCCCTTCCACCACATCCCGGTGACGAAGGAGACGAAGGCGCAGGCGGAGCAGCAGGTGCTGGATCTGGTGCGGGCCGAGGGCGTCGAGCTGGTCGTGCTCGCGCGGTACATGCAGGTGCTGTCGGACGACCTGTGCAAGCAGCTCAGCGGGCGGATCATCAACATCCACCACTCGTTCCTGCCGAGCTTCAAGGGTGCGAAGCCGTATCACCAGGCGCATGCGCGTGGTGTGAAGCTGATCGGTGCGACCGCGCATTACGTGACGGCGGACCTCGACGAGGGGCCGATCATCGAGCAGGAGGTCGAGCGGGTCGGGCACGACGTCACGCCGGACCAGCTGGTCGCCATCGGGCGGGACGTCGAGTGCCAGGCGCTGGCGCGGGCCGTGAAGTGGCACGCGGAGCGGCGGATTCTCTTGAACGGCCGGCGTACGGTCGTCTTCGCGTAGCCGTCACCCGGGGTTGACGTCGCGGGGCTCTGCCCCGGACCCCGCGCCTCAATCGCCGGCGGGGCTTAATTTTGCCGAGCCGGGCTTGATGGCACCGAACGGAACCTGGCTCGGCGTTACAAACGGCTCAGGCCAGCCGTCGCAGACAGGACGTCGCGGATGGCCTCGCGGTCGCCGACCTGGCCCGCGGCCGCTTCCTCCGGGAGGACGTGGCCGGCGGCGAGGCGGCAGAACTCGACGCCGTCCAGGGCGACATGGGCCACTTCCCGCTCCTCGGAGCCGACCGCCGCGGGGGAGTCGAGGGCGATCAGCCACTCGCCGCCGCCCGCTCCCTCGACCTCCAGGCGCAGGCTGCGACCGGGGCGCCCCGCACCGATGAGCTCCCGGGCGGGGGCCGCGAGGCCGTGCCTGCGGCGCGTGGCCAGGGAGCCGGGGAGCAGCCGGGCGGCGAGGTCGATCATCCGGTTGAGGTGACGCGGGGCCGGGGCCTCGTAGGGGTAGTCGACCGCGTCCGCGATGTCACCGGCGTGGATCCAGCACTCGAAGGCCCGGTCGATCATGGCGTCGCGCAGCGCGAGCTCGAAGTCGCCGTACGAGACGGGGAGTTGCCCCGAGCCGCCGGTACCTGCCTCGTCCGAGCCCGCGAAGGACACCGTGCGGATCACGGCGTGCGACTGCTCGCGCCAGGGCGCCCGTACCGCGCGCGTGGGCGGGAAGTAGGAGGACTTCCAGTACGCCTTGGTGCGAGCCGTGGGGCCGAGCTCGACCGGTACGGGGGAGGGGTCCTCCAGGCCGAGGGTGCGGGCGACCAGGCCGTCGACGCTGGTGAGGTGGGCGATCACGCCCGCGACCGTGGTCTTCTTGCCGACCTGCTCCGCCCCCTCGTACCAGCGCAGCCGCACCGGCGCGTGCCACTCGCCGTCGCCGATGTCCTGGAGCAGCGCGTCGAGCCGGGCGGTCTCCGCGTCGTACGGAGCGGCCCAGCCGGGGACGGGGATGCGGGCGGGGCGCCGGGTGAGGCAGCCCTCCAGGACGCGGGAGCGCAGCATCGGGTCGAGGTCGAGGCTCTCCTCGGCGTGCAGCAGGCCGACCGCGTCGCGCAGCCGCAGCGCCTCTTCGGCGCAGGTGCCGCAGTCGCCGAGGTGGATCTCGACGGCGGCCGCTTCCTCGGGGGAGCAGGCGGCCAGCGCCCAGGCGCCGAGCAGCGACTTGAGGACGCGGTGCTCCAGGACGGCCGGTTCGGCCGCCGTCACGTCGGGCAGCGGGCGGCCGGTGTCCTCGACGGAGGAGCGGGGCGTCGGTATCCAGGGCCGGTCCGCGGGGCCGGGGCCCTCGGGCTCCCCCTCGTGGGGGTCGAACCGGTCCGGTCCGTTCGCCGCGCTCACGCCGGCCTCCCGTAGCCGCGGCCGGGCGGTGTGCCCGCGTTGTGGGCCGTCGACAGGAGCTGGAGGCCGAGGCGGAGCCTGCGGCGGGCCTCGTCCTCCGTGACGCCGAGGTCGGCGGCGGTCTGGCGGTAGTCACGGCGCTGGAAGTACGCGAGGTTGAGCGCTTCGCGCAGCGGGGCGGGCATGGACGTCACGATGTAGTCGGCGCGGGCCGCTGCGGAAGCGTGACGCACCTTGCGCTCCAGGTCCTCGGTGGTGCCGAGCCCGGTGCGCACGAGGGCGGCGGACTCGGTCTGGCGCAGGCGCTGCACCGCGTGCCGGTGGGTGAGGGTGGCGATGAACGAGCGCAGCGGGCCCTGCTTGGGGTCGTAGGACTCCGGATTCTCCCAGATCTGCGTGAACACGTCACGGGTGATCTGGTCGGCGGCCGTCTCGTCGTCGAGCACGCGGTGTGCCAGGCCGTGCACCAGCGAGGCGAACCGGTCGTAGAGCTCACCTAGCGCGGCCGCCTCCCCGTGGGCCAGGCGCTGCTGCATCCTGCGGTCCCAGCGGGACGGGGTGTCCTTGGGCATGGGGCCCCCTCACCGACTGCCCGAACTACGTACTCTGCCTTGTACTCGCTCTGCCTTGTACTCGAATGTAACTGTCGGCGCCGACAGCGCACTCTCCTTTGCCGCATTGTGCGCGCCTGGGGAGCAGTAGGTGGTAAAGGCATTCGCCCCCGGAAACGCGCTGAGCGATTCGCTTCACATGTGACCGGCCAGGGCTTAACCAGGCCATATGTGATAGGTCTGCGGGAGTGTTTCATCCCGGTGCGGCAGGGCAGCCGCGCAGAAGAAACGTAGGGACAGATTCCGGATCGTCGATATTCCCGAACGAGAGGCGTGGCGCGTGACGCTCAAGGTGACCGAGTCAGGGCAGGGCGACTGGGCCGTCGTGTGCGTGTCCGGCGAAATGGACCTGGTGACGTCCCCGGCGCTGCGCCAGCAGGTGCACGAAGCGGTGGCGGAAGGCCGCCGCAGCGTCGTGCTCGACCTCTCCGACGTGCTGTTCTGCGATTCGAGCGGCGTCGGCGTGCTGATCGCGGCGCGCCGCCTGATGCGCTCCTGCCAGGGCCGCCTGCGCCTGATCCTCCCGGCCCAGGGCGCGGTCGACGGCTCCCACGTGAACCGCGTGCTCGGCGCCCTCGGCGTCCGCCGCCTCTTCGACGTCTACCCGGACGTCGCCTCGGCGGTGGACGAGGACGCGGCGCCGATGTCGGCGTAGCGGCTCGTACCGGGTAACGGCTTGTACCGGATTTTCACCGGCCTTGACACAAACACCGCAGTTCGGGGCGTGCGCGCCCGGCGCCGTCGTACGCTCCGATGCGTAGCACCCAACGACTCGAGAGGCGGCCCATGAGCATGGACGAGCGGAGGATCGCGGCCCGGTTCGCCGGCTTCGACCAGGACGGCAACGGATACATCGACCGCGAGGACTTCTACGTCGCCGCGAAGGCGCTGCTCGCCGAGTTCGGTGTGGCGGCCCGCTCCGAGCGGGGGCAGGCGCTGTTCGCCGGGGCCGAGGCGTTCTGGCAGGGCATGGCCGGGATCGCGGACGTCGACGGGGACCAGCGGGTGACCCGTGAGGAGTTCGTGACCGGGGCCGTGAAGCGGTTGCGGGACAACCCGGACCGGTTCGCCGAGATCGCCAGGCCGTTCCTGCGGGGGGCCCTCGCGGTGGCCGGCGCGGAGGCCTCCGGGGGCGGGGTCGATGTGGATACCGCGGTGCGGGTGCTTGGTGTGCTCGGGGTGGAGGCGGATGTGGCGCGGGCGGCGGCCGCCGCGTTGGATGCGGATGGCTCCGGGCGGATTTCGGAGGATGCGGCGGTCCGGGCGTTCGCCCGGTACTTCACCGTCCCGGAATAGCCGGCGCATCGGCGTTGCGGTCGCGGGGCTCTGCCCCGGGCCTCGCGCCTCAATCGCCGGCGGGGCTTGAGTGGAAGCGTTCCCGCAGTTTGTACTTCAGGACCTTGCGGAGCGTCTCGTTGCGGGGCAGGGCGTCCAGGGTCTCCAGTTGCTCCGGCAGTTTGAACGTGGACAGGCCCTGGTCGCGCAGGTACGTGGTGAGGTCGGGCAGGGTCAACCGGTCGGCGCCCGACCGGAGTTCGAGCACCGCGCAGACCCGCTCGCCCCGCTCCGCGTCGGGCAGGCCGATCACCGCCGCGTCCTGGACCGCGGGGTGTGCGTGCAGCAGGTCCTCGATCTCCTTCGCGGAGATGTTCTCGCCCTTGCGGATGATGACGTCCTTGGCGCGGCCGGTGAGGACCAGGTGGCCCGTGGGCAGCAGGTGCCCCAGGTCGCCGGTGATCAGGAAGCCGTCCTCGTCGAAGGCGTCCGCGGTCTGGCGCGGGTCCAGGTAGCCCTGGCAGACGGCCTCGCCGCGCAGCCGTACGTCGCCGTCGACGCCGGGCGGCACCTGCTTGCCGTCGGCGTCGACGACGCGGATCTCCATGCCCTCCGGCGGGCGACCCTCCGTCGTCGCCAGCATTTCGGCGGTGTCGTCGGGCGCCCCCATCGTGATCATCGGCACCTCGGTCATGCCGTATCCGTGGGTGAGTTGGACGTCCATCTCGCGGACGACCGAGTGGTAGACCTCCGGCGGTTTCGGGGCGCCGCCGCCCGCCAGGAGGCGCAGGGTCGGGATCAGTTTCTCGGCGGGCTGCTTGCGCTGTTCGGTCAGGAACATCGAGTAGAAGGCCGTCGAGCCGCCCGCCACCGTGACGCCGTGCCGCCGGTACTCGTCGAGGCAGTCCGGCATCGCGAAGTGCTCGAACATCGCCGCCGGGAAGCCGTAGAGGAGCAGCATCACGGTGTAGTCGGGGCCCGCTATGTGCGCGAACGGGAACGCCATCGAGCCGACGTCGGACGACGACAGATGCAGGGCGTGGGCGAGGCAGGAGCCGCCCGCGATGAGGGAACGGTCCGTGTGCAGCACGCCCTTGGGGTCGGACGTCGTGCCCGACGTCCAGTAGATCCAGCGGACGTCCGTGCCGGAGGCGGGCGGCGGGGGCAGTACGGACGGGTCGCCCTCCGGCAGGTCCTCGTACGCCTCGAAGATGCCGCGCGCGCCGAGCCGTCGGGCCATGTCGGTGTGGTCGAAGCCGCGCCACACGCCGGGCGTCGCGAAGAAGTCGGCCTTCGACTCCCGTAGCGCGAAGCCGACTTCGCGGTCCCGGTAGAAGGGGATGACCGGCGACTGCACCGCCCCGATGCGGGCGAGCGCGAAGGAGAGCAGGGCGGTCTCGATGCGGGTGGGGAGCTGCCAGGCGACCACCGTGCCGGGGCGGACGCCCAGGTCGTACAGGCCCGCCGCCACGCGCTCGCCCCGGTCGCGCAACTCGCCGAAGGTCAGGGTGCGTTCGCCCTGGAGGAGCACGGGGTGGTCGGGGGTGAGTTCGGCGCGGCGCTCGACCAGCTCCCAGAGCGTGCGGGAGGCGCCCAGGGCGTGTGCGGTGTCGGTCATCTCCAGAACCCCTTCACGGCCGGTGCCGCGACCTGACGGGTTGTCAGATCTGGCTGAGAGCGTAAGTCCGCGCTCCTTGTCGGTCCAGAGGTGCGGGGCTAGCCTGCTTTCTGACGGGTCATCAGATACGGCGAGGGGCTGAACACTCATGACGGAACTGCCGCGCATCGTCAGCGTCGACGACCATGTGATCGAACCGCCCCATCTCTTCGAGACCTGGCTGCCTGCCAAGTACCGGGACAAGGGGCCGAAGCCGCTGACCGAGGGAATCGGTGAACTCGCCTACGTGGCGGGCAAGTACCAGATCACGATGGATCCGGCGGGGCCGCCGACGGACTGGTGGATCTACGAGGACCTCAAGTTCCCGTACAAGCGCAATATCGCGGCCGTCGGCTTCGACCGCGACGACATGACCCTGGAAGGGATCACGCGGGCCGAGATGCGGCGCGGGTGCTGGGACCCCAAGGCGCGCCTGGCGGACATGGACCTCAACCACGTCGAGGCCAGCCTCTGCTTCCCGACCTTCCCCCGCTTCTGCGGACAGACGTTCGCGGAGGCGCACGACAAGGAGGTCGCGCTCGCCTGCGTGCGTGCCTACAACGACTGGATGGTCGAGGAGTGGTGCGGGGACAGCGGCGGCCGGCTGATCCCGCTGTGCATCATCCCGCTGTGGGACGTGGACCTCGCCGTCGCGGAGATCCGGCGCAATGCCGCGCGCGGCGTCAAGGCCGTGACGTTCTCCGAGATACCCACCCACCTGGGGCTTCCGTCCATCCACTCCGGCTACTGGGACCCGTTCTTCGCGGTGTGCGAGGAGACCGGGACCGTCGTCAACATGCACATCGGCAGCAGTTCCCAGATGCCCGCCGCCTCCCCCGACGCACCACCCGCCGTCCAGGCCTCGCTCAGCTTCAACAACGCGATGGCCTCGATGATGGACTTCCTGTTCAGCGGCGTCCTCGTGAAGTTCCCCCGCCTCAAACTCGCGTACAGCGAGGGGCAGATGGGCTGGGTGCCGTACGCCCTGGAGCGCGCCGACGACGTGTGGGAGGAGCACCGCGCGTGGGGCGGCGTCCGCGACCTGATCCCCGAGCCCCCGTCGACGTACTACTACCGGCAGATCTTCTGCTGCTTCTTCCGTGACAAGCACGGGGTGGCGTCCATCGACACCGTCGGCCGGGACAACGCGACGTTCGAGACGGACTACCCGCACGTCGACTCGACCTTCCCGAACACCAAGGAGGTCGCCCTCGACCACGTGAAGGGCCTCGACGACGAGACGATCTACAAGCTGATGCGCGGCAACGCCATCCGCATGCTCGATCTCGACCTCGACAAGTAGGGGTCCCTCCATGGACCTCACGTACACCGACGAAGAAGAGGGGTTCCGGGCGCGGCTCCGGGAGTGGCTGGGCGGCGTGCTGCCCACGCTCCCCCCGAAGCCGTCGCCCGACGACTGGCCGGGCAGACGCGCGTACGACATGGGCTGGCAGCGCCGCCTGTACGACGCCGGGTACGGGGAGGTGCACTGGGACGCCTCACCTACGAAGCGGCTCATCTTCCTGGAGGAGACGGAAAAGGCGGGCGCACCCTACGTAGGCGCGAATTTCGTCGGGCTGCTGCACGCGGGGCCGACCATCGCCGCCGAGGGCAGCCCCGGCCAGCGGGACCGCTGGCTCGAGCCGATCCTGCGCGGGGACGAGGTGTGGTGCCAGGGGTTCAGCGAACCGGACGCCGGATCCGACCTCGCGGCGCTACGCACGAAGGCCCGGCGCGAGGGCGACGAGTACGTGATCAGCGGCTCGAAGATCTGGACCTCGCACGCGGAGGTCGCCGACTGGTGCGAACTCCTCGTCCGCACCGATCCGTCGGCCCCCAAGCACCGAGGCATCTCCTGGCTCGCCATGCCGATGGACGCGCCCGGCATCACGGTGCGGCCGCTGCGCACGCTCGCCGGGTCGACCGAGTTCGCCGAGATGTTCCTCGACGACGTGCGGGTACCGGTCGGCAACCGGGTCGGCGAGGAGAACGACGGCTGGCGCGTGACCATGGTGACCCTGTCCTTCGAGCGCGGCACCGCGTTCGTCGGCGAGGTCGTCGCCTGCCGCCGGGTGCTCGGCGAGCTCGCCGCCCACGCGAAGAAGACCGGCCGCTGGGACGACGCCGTGCTCCGCCGCGAACTCGCCCTGTTGTCGGCCGAGTTCGGTGCCCTGTGGCGGCTCACGCAGTGGAACGTGAGCGAGGCACAGGCGACCGGCGGCGTGCCCGGCGTCGGCGGCTCGGTCTTCAAGCTGCGCTACTCGCACGCCAGGCAGCGGCTGTACGAGGCCGCGGCCAAGGTCCTCGGCGGCGCGGGCGCCCTCGACACCGACCAGGAGTGGACGCTCGACCGGCTCTCCTCGCTGTCGTACACGATCGCCGCCGGCACCTCGCAGATCCAGCGGAACATCGTCGCCGAGCGGATCCTCGGGCTGCCCAGGTCTTCAAAGGGGGGACGGTAGGCGTGCACTTCCAACTGACCGAGGAACAGCGGGCGTTGCGCGACGGCACGCGGGAACTCCTCGCCGGGCGGTTCGGGCGCGACGCGCTGCGGGCCGCGGTGGACGCCGACACTCCGGCCGTCGACCGGGGGCTGTGGCGCGAGCTCGGCGAGGCCGGTCTTTTCTCGCTGTGCCTGCCCGAGTCGGAGGGCGGGGTGGGGCTCGGCCTGCCGGACGCGGTGGTGGTGTTCGAGGAGGTGGGGCGAGCTCTTGTGCCGGGCCCGCTGGTGGCGACCTTCCTCGCGGCGGGCGAGGTGCCGGGCGCGGCGACCGGCGAGACGGTGGTGACCGCGCCGTACGGGTCCCTGCTGCCGTGGCGGGACGACGCGGACGTGGTGCGCGGCGACGCCTCCACGGCCCGCCCGATCGCCTCGGCGGACCCGCTCACCCCCCTGCACGCGCTCCCCGGGCCCGCCCCCGTACCGCTCGAAGCGACCCTCCTCTACGCCGCTGAACAGCTCGGCTCGGCCGGCCGGACGCTCGACATGGCGGTCCAACACGCCCGGGAACGTGAGCAGTTCGGATCACCGATCGGCTCGTTCCAGGCGGTGAAACACCTGTGCGCCGAGATGCTCGTACGGGTCGAGGTGGCCCGCGCCGCCGTGTACGCGGCGGCGGTCACCGCCGATCCGGTCGAGGTCGCGGCGGCCGAACTGCTCGCCGACGAGGCCGCCGTGCAGGGCGCCCGGGACTGCCTCCAGGTGCACGGCGGCATGGGCTTCACCTGGGAGGCCGACGTGCATCTGCATCTGAAGCGGGCGTGGGTGCGGGCCGAGTTGGGCGGCAGCGCGAGGGACGCGGAGGAGACGCTCGCGGCCGCGCTCTGACCTGCGTACGAAGACAGCCGCGCGTCCGGAAAGCGGACGCGCGGCTGTCTGAGCGGAGGGCCTGAGCAAGGGTGCACGCACAGTGACCGTGCGTGGTTATCGGGTTGTGTCCTGTGCGGGGCTCGTCACGGCACGGAGTCGGCGTTCCGCTCCGGTACCTTGTGGCAGATGCGAGTGGTGCTGAACCCGAGCGACGGCGCCGGTGTTGTCTCCGAGGCAACTCCGGGCCCCTGGATGTGCGCCGCTCGCAGCGCAGGGCGGGGTTTCGCACCCGTCTGTTCGACCCCCGGCGAGACGCGTCGCACAGTATGCCGTACGCGTACTCCTTCGCGCTGGAATATGCCCGAAGCGCTTGTTGGGGTGACTGTACGTCAACCATGCTGTGCTCCAAGGGGTTCACGTTCCGTGATCCCTCTCACTGGACAGCACGGTACGTGGCGCGAGGCAGTACTCCAGCGGTCCCGCCGGATTCGGATGGTGTGAGCGGTGCAGGTGCTTCAGGTTCAACTGGAGGTCGGGGCCGACCCCGCAGAGGTGGGGCGGGCCCGCAGGTGGGCGCGTTCGCGTCTCGCCGGTTCGGGCATAGAGGCCGATGAGTCCTTGGCGGAGACGCTGATTCTGATCGTCTCCGAGCTGGTCACCAACGCCGTGGTGCACACGGGGCATCCGGCCGTGCTGCGCATGGCGCTGCCCAGCGGTGTCCCGGCGGCGTGCCTCGGCACGGTCCGCGTGGAGGTCGCCGACACCTGCGAGCGGCCGCCGACGCCCCGGCACGCGGACGGCGAGGAGACGAACGGGCGGGGGCTCGAACTCGTCGACGGGCTCGCGGATCGCTGGGGCTGGCGCCCCGAGGGGACGGGCAAGGCGATCTGGTGCGAGATCGACCAGTGCGCGGTCGCGACGACCGGCGCGTTCCAGGGTGTGGCGTTCGAAGCGGTGTGAGCGCGCACGAAGCGGCGCGGGCCCCGTGGGGGGTGCCCGCGCCGCTTTCCGTGTCCGGCGGGACCGTCAGAACACCGCCACGGGAGCCACCGGCGTCCCCGTTCCACCCTTGAAGGGTTCCGGCATCGCCGACAGCAGGAACGAATAACGTCGAACTTCTCCACAGGCTGTGGACAAGGATTCGAGATTCCAGTTCTGGCCCTGGAGCATCCCCATCTCGACCAGGTCGAGCGCGTGCACGGGCAGCCACAGGTTCTCGATCTCCGGCGGGAAGATCTCGAAGGTCAGCGTGTCGTTGGCGACGGCCGCCACGTCCCGCGCGTGGAACCACTCGGGCGTACGCACCGAGAGGCCCGGCGACGGATAGCCGTAGCCGTGCTTGTCCCCGGCCAGGTACACCTGGATCTGCCCGGTCCGTACGAGCACGATGTCGCCGGCCCTGACCGTCACTCGTCCGAACTCGGCCGCCTCGTCCAGGTCTTCCGGTGTGACCGCGTGGTCCCCGGGCAGCCGGTCGAGGCCCTTCGCCGCCGCCACGTCGAGCAGCACGCCGCGCGAGACGATGTACGGCGCCTTGTCGATGCCGCTGAACTCGGCGCCGTGGTGCGCCGTGATGGTGTCGGCGGGACGGCCGTTGTAGAGCTTGCCCGAGTGCGAGACGTGCGTGAGGGCGTCCCAGTGGGTGGCCGCCTGAAGGCCCATCGTCACCGCGTCGTCGCTGGTGGCGACGGTCTCCGGGCCGAAGATCTCCTGGTTGATCTGCACCATCGTGTGGAACGGGTTGATCCGGCCGGGGATCAGACCCGACTGCACGCCGTCCTCCTTGAGAGGCAGCGCGAGGGGGACGCGGCGGCCCGTGCGGACCTCGGTGGCGGCCTCGCGCACACAGTCGTCGGTGACGAGATTCAGGGTGCCGATCTCGTCGGCCTCCCCCCAACGCCCCCAGTTGTTCACGCGTTTGGCGATGTCGTGGAACTCGGCGGGCAGGGGCATCGGGTCCTCCCGAGGGTTGTGTTCCAGGTCTTGTGTTCCCGTATCTGACGGGTCGTAGAATCCGATCGGAGTGAAAATCTAACGGGTCGTCAGAAACCGCGGGAAGGGTCGGGCATGGGGAACTTCTTGGCAGGCAAGGTCGTCGCCGTCACGGGAGCGGGGCGAGGCATCGGCAGGGCGGTGGCGCTCGCGTGCGCCGCCGAGGGCGCGAAGGTAGTCGTCAACGACTACGGGGTGTCCATAGAAGGCGGCGAGCCCACGTCGGAGGTCGCGCAGGGCGTCGTCAAGGAGATCGAGGCTGCGGGCGGCACCGCGGTCGCCGTGGCCGACGACGTGTCGACCATGGCCGGTGGCCAGCGCATCGTGGACACGGCCGTGAACGAGTACGGGCGGATCGACGGAGTGGTGTGCGTCGCCGGGATCCTGCGCGAGCGGATGCTGTTCAACATGGCCGAGGAGGAGTGGGACCCGGTGGTCCAGACGCACCTCAAGGGCACCTTCACCGTCTTCCGCGCCGCGTCCGCCGTCATGCGCAAGCAGAAGACCGGCACGCTCATCGGCTTCACCAGCGGAAACCACCAGGGCTCCGTGGCGCAGGCCAACTACAGCTCCGCCAAGGGCGGCATCATCTCGCTCGTACGCAGCGCGGCCCTCGGGCTCAACAAATACGGGGTGACCGCGAACGCCGTCGCGCCCGTGGCCCGTACCCGGATGTCGGCGAACGTGCCGATGACGCTGAAGGAGATCGGGGAGCCGGAGGACGTCGCGGCCTTCGTCGTCTACCTGCTCAGCGAGCGGGCCCGCGAGGAGAAGATCACCGGGCAGGTCTACACGGTGGCCGGGCCGAAGATCGCCGTGTGGGCGCAGCCGCGCGAGCTGCGCGCCGGGTACGCGGAGGGCGGGTCCTGGACGCCGGAGAAGATCGCGGACTTCCTGCCGGGGACCGTCGGCACCGACCCCATGCCGCTCCTTGAACAGCTCCAGGAGATGGCCCGGGCGGCGGCCGCCAAGGAACGACCCAACCAGTAACGGGGGTGGCGGGGCGTGGAGTTCGGGTTCGACAAGGCGTCCAACGAGGACACAGCCTTCAGAGGCGAGGTCCGGGAGTGGCTCGAGAAACATCTGGACGAACGGTTCACGGCCGCCGTGGGGCGCGGCGGCCCGGGCAGTGAGCACGAGGGCGGCGCCGAACGGCGCGCCTGGGAACAGGAGTTGGGCACGGGCGGCTGGATCGGCATCGGCTGGGGCCGGGAGGGCTTCGGCAACCGCGTCGCCACGCTGACCCAGCAGGTCGTCTGGGCGGAGGAGTACGCGCGCGTACGGGCGCCGGGCCGCTACGGCCACATCGGCGAGAACCTCCTGGCCCCCACCCTGCTCGCGTACGGCACCGAGGAGCAGCAGCGCCGCTTCCTGCCCGGCATCGCCCGCGGCGAGGAACTGTGGTGCCAGGGCTACAGCGAACCAGGAGCGGGCTCCGACCTGGCGTCACTGCGCACATCCGCGAGCCGGGGGAGCGACGGTCGCTGGCGGGTGACCGGTCAGAAGGTGTGGACGTCGCTCGCGCACGAGGCCGACTGGTGCTTCGTGCTGGCCCGCACCGACCCGGACGCGCGCCGCCACAAGGGCATCTCCTTCCTCCTGGTCCCCATGGACCAGCCGGAGCACATCGACGTACGGCCGATCCGGCAGCTCACCGGGACGAGCGAGTTCAACGAGGTGTTCTTCGACGGCGCCGTCGCCGAGGAGGTCGTCGGCGGCGAGGGCGACGGGTGGAAGGTCGCCATGGGCCTGCTCGCCTTCGAGCGCGGCGTGTCGACGCTGGCCCAGCAGATCGGTTTCGCCGAGGAACTGCGGGCGGTCGTGGTGGCCGCCGTCGAGTCCGGGGCGGACCGTGACCCGCTCGTCCACGCCCAGCTCGTACGCCTGTGGGCCGAGCTGCGGACCATGCGGTGGAACGCGCTGCGCACCCTCGGCGGCGCACCCGACGCCGGCGCGCCGAGCGTCGCCAAGCTGCTGTGGGGAGGCTGGCACCAGCGGCTCGGGGAGCTGGCCCTGCGGGTGCGGGGCGCGGCGGCCTCCGTCGGCCCCACGGACTGGACACCCGAAGCACCCTACGAACTCGACGAACAGCAGCGGCTGTTCCTCTTCACCCGCGCCGACACGATCTACGGCGGCTCGGACGAGATCCAGCGCACCATCATCGCCGAGCGCGTGCTCGGCCTGCCCAGGGAGGCCACGTGAGGGGTGTTGTGTTCGACGGCCAACAGGCCGTCGTCGTAGACGACTTGGAGATACGGGACCCGGGCCCGGGCGAGGTGCTCGTCGGTGTCGCGGCGGCGGGACTGTGCCACAGCGACCTGTCGGTGATCGACGGCACGATCCCGTTCCCGCGCCCGGTGGTCCTCGGGCACGAGGGCGCGGGCGTGGTGGAGGCGGTGGGAGCGGGCGTGACCCATGTGGCGCCCGGTGACCATGTGGCGCTGTCCACGCTCGCCAACTGCGGGGCCTGCGCGGAGTGCGACCGGGGCCGGCCGACGATGTGCCGCAAGGCGATCGGCATGCCGCAGAAACCGTTCGCGCGAGGCGGGAAGGATCTCTTTCAATTCGCCTCGAACTCGGCGTTCGCCGAGCGGACCGTGGTGAAGGCCGTGCAGGCGGTGAAGATCCCGAAGGAGATCCCGCTGACGTCGGCGGCGCTGATCGGCTGCGGGGTGCTGACGGGTGTCGGAGCCGTGCTGAACCGGGCGAAGGTCGACCGCGGCGACTCGGTCGTCGTCATCGGCACGGGC
Source organism: Streptomyces nidicola (assembly GCF_050106155.1). NCBI lineage: Bacteria > Bacillati > Actinomycetota > Actinomycetes > Kitasatosporales > Streptomycetaceae > Streptomyces > Streptomyces nidicola. Next base: position 4,327,549 of record NZ_JBNBPI010000001.1, on the reverse strand, counting down.
GGGGTGGGGCTCAACGTCCTTCAGGGGGCCCGTGTCGCGGGCGCGCTGCGGATCGTCGCGGTCGACACGAATCCCGACAAGGAGGAGGTGGCGCGGCAGTTCGGCGCGACCGACTTCCTCACCGACGTGGGGGCGGTGCGGGAACTGCTGCCGGACGGCGCCGACCACGTCTTCGAGTGCGTGGGCCGGGTCGAACTGATCCGGGCGGCGGTCGACCTCCTCGACCGGCACGGCCAGGCCGTGATCCTCGGCATGCCGGCGGCGAAGGCGGAGGCGAGCTTCGTGCCCGCCGAACTGTTCCTCGACAAGTCCATCCTCGGCTGCCGCTACGGCTCCTCCCGCCCGCAGCGCGACATCAAGCTGTACGCGGACCTGTACGCGGAGGGCCGGCTGCTGCTCGACGAGCTGGTGACACGGACGTACCCGGTGGAGGACTTCGGGAAGGCCGTCGAGGACGCGGAGGCGGGGAGGGTGGCGCGCGGGGTGCTGACCTTCTGAGTCCAGGAGGGGGTGTCGGTCGCCCGTGGCAGTGCCGCACCCCTTCCAATCTGACGCCCCGTCAACTTCAATGGATTCCATGAGGGGAAACGCAGCATGATGGGACACGCAGGGATGGCGGCCACCGTCGTCCGCTACCTCAGGTCGGTCGGCGCTCCCACTGCGGAGTCACCGGTGGAGGCGCTGCCGCGCCCGCATCTCCGGGCCGTCGGGGACGACGAGCGCGCACCAGTCGATCCGGCCGAATTCCGGCGCGTCATGGGCGAGTTCGCCAGCGGCGTGACGGTGGTGACGGCGGCCGAACCGGACGCGGGCCCCGCCGGGTTCGCCTGCCAGTCCTTCGCGTCCCTGTCCCTCGACCCGCCGCTGGTCGCGTTCATGGTGGCGCGGACCTCGACGACGTGGCCGCGGATCGCCCGGGCGGGGTCGTTCTGCGTGAACGTACTGGGGGCGGACCAGGGCGAGTTGTGCCGGGGGTTCGCGGTCAGCGGGGCGGACAAGTTCGCCGGTGTCGCCTACGACGAGGCGCCGGTGTCCGGCGCGCCGCGGCTGGACGGCGCGGCAGCGTGGATCGACTGCGCCATCCACGCGGTGCACACGGGCGGGGACCACCTGATCGTGGTGGGCCGGGTGGCGGCGCTGGGCTCGCAGGGCGGCGGCGCGGAACCCCTGGTCTTCCACCGGGGGGCCTTCGCGGCGCTACGCGACTGACGCGACCGGCGGGACGGGAGCGGTGTCGGCCCGGCCCCGGCGGATGATCAGTGACATCAGCGCCGCCGCCGCGCACAGCGCGCCCGAGGCGTACCAGACCACGTCGTACGAGCCGAAGACGTCCCGCGCCACACCACCCAGGAAGGCCACGACCGCGGCCCCCACCTGGTGCGAGGCGAGCACCCAGCCGAACACGATCGCGCTGTCCTCGCCGTAGTGCTCGCGGCACAACGCGATCGTCGGCGGCACCGTGGCGACCCAGTCCAGACCGTAGAAGACGATGAAGAACAGCATCGGCGGCCGAACGTCCGGCGCGAGCAGCATCGGCAGGAACAACAGCGAGATGCCGCGCAGCGCGTAGTACACGGCGAGCAGCCGGCGCGCCTCGATCCGGTCGGTGAACCAGCCCGACGCGACCGTCCCGACGACGTCGAAGACACCGATGACCGCGAGCAGTGAGGCGGCCGTGGTGATGGGCATGTGGTGGTCGTGGGCGGCGGGCACGAAGTGCGTCTTGACCAGGCCGTTCGTCGAGGCGCCGCAGATCGCGAAGGTACCGGCGAGCAGCCAGAAGGGCCCGGTGCGGGCGGCCTTCACGAGGACGGTCACGGCCCGCTTCCCGGCGCCTCGTACGGGCGCGGGCTTCGGCACGAACTCCTCGGCGCCATAAGGCTTTACGCCCGCGTCCGCCGGATGATCCCGCAGCAGCAGCCACACCAGCGGGACCACGGCGAGCGCCGACAGCGCCACGGTCACTGCGGCGGGCCGCCAGCCGTGCCGGTCGACGATCCAGGACAGCAGCGGCAGGAAGACCAGCTGCCCGGAGGCCCCGGCCGCGGTCAGCACGCCGGTGACGAGCCCGCGCCGCGCGACGAACCAGCGGTTGGTGACGGTGGCCGCGAAGGCGAGCGCCATCGACCCGCTCCCGAGCCCGACCAACACGCCCCAGTACATGACGAGTTGCCACGCGGCCGTCATCCACACGGTGAGCAGCGACCCGACGGAGATGACGGTCAGCGCGACCGCCACCACCTTCCGTATCCCGTACCGGTCCATGAGCGCGGCGGCGAACGGGGCCGTGACCCCGTACAGCGCGAGGTTCACGGACACGGCGAAGCCGATCGTGCCGCGCGACCAGCCGAACCCCGTGCCGGGATCGTGCAGCGGCTCGATGAGCAGCCCGGGCAGGGAGGCGAAGGCGGCGGCGCCGACGATGGTCACGAAGGTCACGGCGGCAACGGCCCAGGCACGGTGGGGCCGGCGGCGTCTCGGTCGGGCGCCGTCCTGAGCCTTGGGTGGTGTCTGCGTCTCGGTCACCCGAAAAGCTTCGGCGATCCCCGCACCCGGAACGAGTGGCCCGAATGCCAGCATTCGCTAGGATCGGGCCATGGGACCCATGCGAGGCACCGGACGTATCCGAGGTACGGGACCTACCCGAGGCACCGGACGCACCCGACGGCATACCCCGCACCGCATCGCGGTGCTCGCGCTCGACGGCCTCATCCCCTTCGAGTTCGGCATTCCCCAGCGCATCTTCGGCCGCGCCCGTGACGCCACGGGAGCGCGCCTGTATGAAGTGGTGACCTGCGCGGTCCGCGAGCCGGGGAGGGTGCGGACCGACGCCGACTACGCGATCCACGTGGAGCACGGCCCGGACGCCCTCGCCACCGCGGACACGGTCATCGTCCCGGCCTCGTACGAGATGGGGCCCGTCTACGAAGAGGGCCGTCTCACGCCGGAGTTGGAGGCGGCGCTCGCGTGGATCCGCCCCGGGACCCGGATGGTCTCGATCTGCACCGGCAGCTATGTCCTTGCCGCGGCGGGCCTGCTCGACGGCCGGCCCGCCACCACGCACTGGGCGGACGCCGACCACTTTCAGAGCCTCTTCCCGCACATCAAGGTCGACCCCAACGTGCTGTTCATCGACGACGGTGACGTGCTCTCGTCGGCGGGCGTCGCCGCGGGCATCGACCTGTGCCTGCACCTCGTACGGCGCGACCACGGCGCCGCCGTCGCCAACGACGTGGCCCGCCGCACCGTCGTACCGCCGCACCGGGACGGCGGCCAGGCCCAGTACATCGAACGCCCGCTCCCCGAGCCCCAGTTGGCATCCACCGCGCGCGCCCGCGCGTGGGCGCTCGAGCACTTGGGCGACCCCATCCAGCTCCGCGATCTGGCCGATCGCGAATCCCTGTCCGTACGCACCTTCACCCGCCGCTTCCGGGAGGAGGTGGGGGTGAGCCCCGGCCAGTGGCTCACCGGCCAGCGGGTGGAACGGGCCCGCCACCTCCTGGAGACCTCCGGCCTCTCCATCGACGAGGTGGCCCGCCGCTCCGGCTTCGGCACGGCCCAGTCCCTGCGCCAGCACTTCCACGCGTCGGTGGGGGTGACACCGACGGCCTACCGGCGGACGTTCCGGGCGGGGGTGCCGGGGTGAGCGGTGGGGGCACCGCGCCAAGGGGCGGGCCCGCACGAACCGTGGCGGGAAATGACAGCCGAGTCGTCATTTCCCGCCACAGTCACACGCTCAACCGCCTCAGCGGCCCCTGAACTCCGGCCGGCGCCGCTCCACGAAGCTCGCGACACCCTCGTTCGCGTCGTGCGTGCCCATGTTGAGTTCCTGGGCCGTGGCCTCCGCCGCGAGGGCCGTGGAGCGGTCCGAGTCGAGGGAGGCGTTGACCAGCGCCTTGGTCATGGCGAGCGCACGCGTGGGGCCCGCCGCGAGGCGTTCCGCCCACTCCCGCGCCACCTTCGCCAACTCGCCGTCCGATACGACCCGGTTGACCAGCCCGAGCCGCTCCGCGTCGGCGGCGGGCAGCGCGTCGCCGAAGAACATCAGCTCCTTGGCGCGCTGCGGGCCGATCAGGCGGGGCAGGAGGTAGGCGCCGCCCCCGTCCGGGACGAGCCCCCGGCGGACGAACACCTCGATGAAGCGCGCCGACTCGGCCGCCAGGACCAGGTCGCAGGCGAGTGCGAGGTGCGCGCCGATGCCTGCCGCCGTGCCGTTCACCGCCGCGATCACCGGCTTCTCGCAGTCCTGGACCGCGGTGATCAGGCGCTGCGCGCCGAGGCGGATCATGCGGGCGACGTCGCCCGTGACCCGCTCCCCGGCGTCCGGGCCCCCGCCCCGCAGATCGGCCCCGGCGCAGAAGCCCTTGCCCGTCGCGGTGATCACGACGGCCCGTACGTCCGGGTCCGCGGAGGCCTCGGCGAGCAGCGCGATGACGCGTTCCCGCTGGTCCCAGGTGACGGCGTTCATCGCCTCGGGGCGGTTGAGGGTGATCCACGAGACGCCGTTGTCAGTGGCGTGCAGTACCAATGAGTCCAGGGACTTTTCGGGTTGGGCGGGTTCCGCGGGGGAGGGCTGGGTCATGGGGGAGCTCCGTTACGTGGGTGAGGGGTCAGCGGCACACGGCGAGGGCGTCGAGGGCGACGGCGCCCTGGCCGCGCGGGAGCACCATCAGCGGGTTGATGTCCAGTTCGGCGAGTTCGTCGCCGAGTTCGAGCGCCATCCGCTGCACGCGCAGGATCACCTCGACCAGTGCGTCGATGTCGACGGGCGGCGCGCCCCTGACCCCGTCGAGCAGGGCCCGCCCGCGGAGCTGGTCGAGCACGGCCCGCGCCTGGCTCTCGCCGAAGGGGGGCACGGCGACGGCGGTGTCCCGCAGTACTTCTACGAGTACGCCGCCGAGGCCGACGGTCACGGTGGGGCCGAACAGGTCGTCGCGGGTGACGCCGACGACCATCTCGACGCCCCGCTCGACCATCTGGCAGACGAGGACGCCGTCGAGCTCGATGCCTTCGTAGCGGGCGATGTCGGTGAGTTCGCGGTACGCGTCCCGTACCTGGCTCGCGGACGTCAATCCGACCTTGACCAGGCCGAGTTCGGACTTGTGGGCGAGCTGGGGCGCCGATGCCTTCATGACGACCGGGTAGCCGACGAGGGAGGCGGCCCGCACCGCCGCCGCGGCGCTCGTCACCAGCTGCTCGCGCGGCACCCGGATCCCGTACGCCCGCAGCAGTTGCTTGGCCGCGTGCTCGCTCAGCTGGTGGCCCGGGCGCATCAGGGCCTGCGCCTTGCGGAAGGACGGCGAGGGCGTGCGCGGCGCCTCGTCGAAGGGGGAGACGTACGAGGCGGTGAAGCGGTGGTGGTCGAGGTAGGCGCGGACCGCGCCGATGCAGTTGGCGAAGGTGCGGAAGGTGGCGACGCGGGAGGAGCCGAGGAGTGTCGTGCGGTAGGCGTCCTCCGTGCCGACGGGCGAGCCCCACACCACGCACACCAGCTTGTCCGTCTGCTCGGCCGCGTCCACCAGGTCCTGCGCCAGCTTGTCGCTCATGGGCGGGAAGGGGCCGGTGATCGGGCAGATGAGGACGCCTACGGACGGGTCGGCCAGGATCGCGTCGAGGATCTTGCGGCCGCGCCAGTCGCCGACCGGGTGGCCCCCGTTGTCGACCGGGTTCGCGACGCTCAGGTACTCCGGTATCCACTGGTGCAGTTCGTCCTGCTTCTCCTGCGGGAGCGTGGGCAGTTGGAGGCCGGCTTCCGTCGCCAGGTCGGAGAAGTGGGCGCCGGTGCCGCCGGAGATCGAGTAGACGACGACGCCGTCGGCCTGCGGCTTCTTGGCGCGGGCGAGGAGGGCGGAGGTGTCCTGGAGCTCGTCGAGCCCGTCGACGCGGATGACGCCGAACTGCCGCATCGCGGCGTCCACGACGGTGTCGGCGCCGGTCAGCTTCCCGGTGTGGGAGGCAGCGGTGCGGGCGCCGGTCTCGGTCCGCCCGACCTTCACGGCGACGACCGGCACCCCTTCGCGCGCGGCCCGGTCGGCGGCGAGGAGAAAGGAGCGGCCGTCCTTGAGGCCCTCCACGTAGCAGGCGATGGCGCCGACCTCGGGGCGCTGCGAGAAGTACGAGATGAAGTCGGCAGTCTCCAGGTCGGCCTCGTTGCCGGTCGGGGCCCAGTGGGAGAGCCGGATGCCGAGCTCCTGGAGGGAGAAGACGGGGCGGCCCTGGTGGCCGGACTGGGTGATGAGCGCGATGGCCGGGCCTTCGAGGTCGTCGCGGAAGCGCTCGAAGGCGTTGAGGTTGGTGTTCGGGCCGAGGAGTCGGATGCCGGAGCGCTCCACGGCCGCGGAGAGCCGCTCCTGCGCCGCGGCGCCCTCGCCACCGGTCTCGGCGAAGCCGGAGGCGAAGGCGACCGCGAACTTCACCTTCGACTCGGCGAGCTGCTCGATGACGGGCAGCGGATCGGCGACGAGCAGCACGGCGAGGTCGACCTGCTCGGGCAGCTCCGCGACGGAGGGGGAGCAGGGGAGGCCGAAGACGGTCTCGCGGGTGGGGTGCACCGGATACAGGCGCGCGCCGACCCGCTCCGCCCAGCCCATCAGCTGTCGGGTGATGCCGGTGTTGGGCCGCCCCTCGGCATCGGACGCGCCGACGACGGCGACGGACTCGGGCCGGAAGAACCGGTCCAGGTCCGGTACGTCGGAGTGCAGCGGGAGGCCGCTGACGTCCAGCTCTTCGGTACCGGCCCGCCCGTGCACGGCGGGTCCGGGCTGCTCACCGCAGGCGATCACGCGGGCCCGGCGGGAGTCGGTGGTCAGGGTGCCATACGTCGATCCAAGCATCGGTCCGCCCGCTCCTGTGTGTCAGCGACATCTCTTGCGTGTGCAGTGCCTCGAAGTCCCCCGAGGGGTCATTGGAACTCAATAACTGACGCATAGTCAGATTACTGAACTGACGCTGTGTCAGGAACAGGGCTGCAGCAAAGAGATGGGGCGAATGTTCCGCGCGGCGGGCTCAGGAGGGGAGTTGGGCGGCCACTGCCTTGCCGATGCGGCCGGCGTCCAGGGCCAGTTCGCGGAGCATGCCGGAGATCGGGTTCGTGTAGCCGGTGAAGTGGAGGCCGGGAGGTGAGGGGGTGTGCCGCGAGGGGATGCGTGGTCTTCCGGTGGCGGGGTCCAGGACGTCCAGGTGGCCCACCAGGTCCTGGAGGCCCTGCTGGTAGCCGGTGGCCGCGATCACCGTGTCCGGGGTGACACGGGTGCCGTCGGAGAGGACCACCGCGTCCGCGTCGAAGGAGGTGACGGCGGCGACGGGCTCGACCTTCCCGGACCGTACGGCGTCGATGAAGCCGACGTCCTGCACCGGGATGGCCCCCTGGCGCGCCCGCGAGTAGAGGCCGGTGTCGGGACGGTGCAGGCCCTGCGCCGACAGGTCGGGGACGCTCAGCTTGCCGAGCGGCACGGCGAGCCGGTCGACCAGGCCGACCGGGAGGCGCCGGCAGAGGATGCCGGTGCGCTGGGCGGCCCAGCCGAGCGTGGAGCGGCGCACGATGTGCGGCGCGGTGCGCACGGCGATGCGGACGCGCGCGGCGCCGCCCTCGATCAGGTCGACGGCGATCTCGGCACCGGTGTTGCCCGCGCCGACGACGAGGACGTCCTGGCCGGTGAAGGGGGCCGGGTTGCGGTACTCGCCCGCGTGCAGCAGCTTCCCGGTGTACGTGGCGGCGCCGGGCCAGTCGGGCAGGTGCGGGGTGTGGTTGTAGCCGGTGGCGACGACCACGGCGGCCGAGGTCAGCTCGCGGCCGCCGGTGGCCCGCAGCAGCCAGCCCGAATCGTCGGCGGTCCGCTCGATGCGGGTGACCTCGACGCCGGTGACGACCTCCAGGTCGTGGTGTTCGACGTACTTCTCCAGATAGCGCACGACGTCGTCGCGGGCGACCCAGCGGCCGAAGCGGCGCGGCATCGGGAGCCCCGGGAGGCCCGAGAGGCGGCGCGTGGTGTGCAGGTGGAGGCGGTCGTAATGGCCGCGCCAGGAGGTGCCGACGCGGTCGGACTTCTCGAGGACGACGGCCCGGACGCCGTGCGCCTCGAGCCCGACGGCCGCGGCGAGTCCGCCGGGGCCGCCCCCGATGACGTACACGGGCGGGCGTTCATGGCTGCGTGCCGGTGCGTGTGGGGAGTCGGCCATGTACGGAGCGTATTGCGGCGCCGGTTTGAGCGGGACCGGTCAAGACGGAAACCGGTTGCGAATTGATCACGGGCCGCGATCGGGGCCGCGCGGCCGTTGCCCCGTGCGGGGCCCTTGCGGAGGCGGTGCCGGATGCGTTGAACTGGCCTACCCGAGTAACTGACGTACCGTCAGAAAATGGAGGAGGGGCCGGACTTCATGGACGCGATAGGGCTCAGCGGCGCCGAATGGCTCGCCGTGCTGCGCATCGGGCTCGGCCTGTGGTGGCTGGAGAGCTGGCGGCACAAGGACAAGAAGGGCTGGTTCGAGCGCGGGACGGGGATCGCCTGGGCCGCCGATGTGGCCGGCAAGCACAAGTGGAACGCGGTGCGCAGCGGCTTCGAGGTCGTCGTGAAACCGCGGCCGAAGACGATGGCGTACGTCGTGGTGTATGCCGAACTCGCCCTGGGGGTCGGCCTGATCCTCGGGTTCCTGACGCCGATCGCGCTGGTCGGCGGACTGCTGCTCAACCTCCTGTACTTCACGCTCATGATCCACGACTGGGCCGAGCAGGGGCAGAACGCGATGATGGGCCTGATCTCGCTCGTCGCGCTGTTCGCCATGTCCTGGCAGGCCTGGTCCCTCGACCACGCGATCGGACTGTTCTCGTGAGTGCTGACACCGCCGGTGCCGCCGGCGCCGACGTACGTTTCGATGTTCCCGAGCCCGATGCCTTCACGCGGCCCTACTGGGACGCGGCCGCCGGGGGGCGGCTGCTGCTCAGGCACTGCGTGAGCTGTGGGCGTGACCATCACTATCCGCGCGAGTTCTGCCCGTTCTGCTGGAGCGAGGACGGGCGTTGGGCGGACGCGAGCGGCCGGGCCACGCTCTACACGTGGTCCGTCGTGCACCGCAACGATCTGCCGCCCTTCGGGGGCCGCACCCCGTACACCGCCGCGGTCGTCGACCTCGCGGAGGGGCCGCGGATGATGACGGAGATCGTGGGGTGCGCGGAGGCCGACCTGCGGGTGGGGATGGAGCTGACGGTCGACTTCCGGGAGGGCGGGGACGGCTTCGCGGTGCCGGTGTTCAGGCCGGCGGTGTAGCGGGGCGGGCGGTGCCGTAGCTGGGCGGGCCCCTGTGGTGGCGCGCGCCGTAGCCGGGCGGGTCTGTCGTGGTGTGCACCGTGACCGGGCGGCCGTGCAGGGCGGGGACGGCTTCGCGGTGCCGGTGTTCCGGCGCGCGCCGTGACCGCACGGGGCTGTCGTGGCGGGCGGCGTGACCGCGCGGCCGTGCCTTGGCCCGCGCCGTAATCCGGTGGCTGTGCGGCTGCGGGCGCGGCCATCATGGCCCGATGACGACCTCACGGACGCGCACGGGTGAGTGGCTGCTGACGTCGGCCCTCGACGAATTCGACGAGCGGGCCGGGGAGTTGCTGGCCTCCGACCCGGCCCTGCACACGGTGGCGCTCAGCGTCACCGCGCGCATGCGGGCGTCCGGCTGGGCGCGTGACGGCGCGCGCTTCGGGGTGTGGACGGGGCCCGGCGGCAAGGCGGACGGCTACTTCTTCTGGACGCCGCCGCACTTCCTCTACGTGGCGCTGCCCGGCGAGGACGCGGGCCGCGAGGAAGCGGCGGGCGCCCTGGTCGACGCCCTCGCCGAACTCCCGGTCGACGGTGCGAACGGCGCGCTGGAGTCGACCGCCGCCCTCGCCGAGGCCTGGCTCGAACGGCATCCCGGCGCGCGGGCCGAGCGCGTGATGCGGCAGCGGCTGTTCCGGCTCGGCGAGCTCACGCCGCCGAAGAGCCTGCCCGAGGGCGGGGCGCGGATCGCGGGCGAGGCCGACCGAGGCCTCCTCGCGGACTGGTATCTGGCATTCGAGACGGAGGCGCACGCGGGCGCCGCCGTGACGCGGGAGCAGGCCGAGGCCTGGGCCGACGAGCGCATCGCCTACGGCGGCATCACGCTGTGGGAGGACGCCGACGGCGACACCGTCTCGATGGCGGGCGTCACCCGCGGGTCGGTGGGCACCGTCCGGGTCGCCCCCGTCTACACGCCGCCCGCACTGCGCGGTCGGGGGTACGCGGCCGCCGTCACCGCCGAGGTCAGCCGGGCCGCGCGGGCCGAGGGCGCCGAAGAGGTACTGCTCTTCACGGACCTCTCCAACCCGACGAGCAACGCCCTCTACCAACGCCTCGGCTACCGGCCGGTCCGGGAGTTCGCGGTGTGGGAGTTCACGGGCTGAGGGACACGGCCGGGGAGGCGCGGGGCCCGGCTGACGAGCTGAGGGACACGGCCGGGCGAGCCGAGGTGCCCGGCGAGCCGACGTGCCCGGCCGAGAGGAGCTGAGGGGCACGGCCGGGAGTCGAGGTGCCCGGCCGTCGGGCTGAGAGGCACGGCTGAGGAGTCGCGGGGCCCGGCCGACAGGCTGAGGGACACGGCCGGGCGAGCCGAGGTGCCCGGGCGAGCCGACGTGCCCGGCCGAGAGGAGCCGCGGGGCGAGGCCGGAGAGCCGAGGCGCGCGGCCCACGCCCTGGCGGCCTCGGGCGGCCCGGCCCCTCACGGCCACAGCAGCTCCTTGGCCCAGCCCTCCGGCGTGCGCCGGTACCTGAGGCGTACGTGGCGGCGGCGGGCGTCGCCCTGGAAGAACTCCACCTCGTCCGGGGCCAGCTCGTAGACCGTCCAGGACGGGGCGGCGGCGTCGGGTTCGCGCTGCGCGCGTTCCCACGCCGCGTCCGAGGCACGCTCCAACTCTTCGTACGAGCCGAGGAGTTCGCTCTGGTGGCCGACGAGGGCAGAGGCGAGTGCGCCGGTCGAGCGGGCGTGCAGATCGGTGTGGGCGACCTCGGGCGGCGCCGTGCGGACGGGGCCGCGGACCCGGATCTGGCGGCCCTGCGCCGGCCAGTAGAAGCCGAGCGCCGCGTACGGGTGCGCGGCGAGCTGGCGGCCCTTCGCGCTGCCCGCGTGCGAGGCGAAGTGCCAGCCGTGCGCCTCGTCCGCGCCGTGCAGCATCACCGTACGGACATCGGCGCGGCCCTCGGCGTCCGTCGTCGCGAGCGAGGGGGTGTGCGGCTCGGGCTGGCCCGCCGCCACGGCCGCGGCGAACCACTCCGTGAACAGGGGGAGGGGCGCGGCGGGCGCGTCCCGCGGGTCGAAGGCGGGCAGCTCGGTGTCCCATACGCGCAGGGAGCGCAGCAGGTCGTCGAGATCGGGTGCGGATTCCGGTTCCATCCCCCGATTCTCACTCCCCGCCCCTTCGGCCCCGCCCCCGGCGCCACGGTCCCCGCCCGCTCGATCCTGCCCCCGGCGCCACGGTCCCCGCCCTCTCGGGCCGGCCCCGTCACCGCCGCACCATCGCCCCGCCCCTCACTCCCGCCCCAGCACCACCGTCCCCGCCGAGCAGAACCACCCGCCCGTCCCCGACGCCACGGCCAGCTGCGGCAGCGAACCGTCGGGCCGTCGCACCTGATGGCCGCCCGCCTCGCCGCGCAGCTGTCGCGCCGCCTCCACCAGGAGGAAGAGGCCGCGCATGCCGGGGTGCTGGGCGGAGAGGCCGCCGCCGTCCGTGTTGGTCGGCAACTCGCCGTCGTGCAGGAGGCGGCCCTTCTCGACGAAGGCGCCGCCCTCCCCCTTGGCGCAGAAGCCCAGGTCCTCCAGGGTCACGAGCGTCATGTACGTGAAGGCGTCGTAGATCTCCGCGATGTCGATCTCGTCGGGCCGCACCCCGGCCCGCTCGAAGGCGAGGCGGCCGCTGACCGCCGCCGGGGAGACCGTGAAGTCGTCCCACTCGGACATCGTGGTGTGCGAGACGTGCTCGCCGGTGCCCAGCACCCACACCGGAGGTTTCGCGCAGTCGCGCACCAGGTCCTCGGCCACGAGCAGCACCGCCGCGCCGCCGTCCGAGCGTATGCAGCAGTGCAGCTTCGTGAACGGGTCGGCGATCATCGGCCCGTCGAGCACCTCGTCGACCGTGATCGGGTCGCGGAACATGGCGTCCGGGTTGCGGGACGCGTTCGCGCGGGCCTGGACCGCGACCTGGGCGAGCTGTTCGAGCGTCGTGCCGTACTCGTGCATGTGGCGGCGGGCCGCCATCGCGTACTTGGCGATGAGCGAGTGCCCGTACGGGACCTCGAACTGGAGCGGGCCGCGCGCGCCGAACGACAGGTTCGAGGTGCGGCGCTTCGCCTTGATGTCGGCGCGGGCCGTGGAGCCGTAGACGAGGAGGACGGCGCGCGCGTGGCCCGCCCGGATCGCGTCGGCCGCGTGCGCCGCCATGACCTCCCAGGTGGAGCCGCCGACCGAAGTGGAGTCGACCCAGCGGGGTTTGAGTCCCAGGTACTCGGCGACCTCGACCGGCGCGAGGGTGCCGAGGCCCGCGCTCGCGAAGCCGTCGACGACGTCGGGTGTGAGCCCCGCGTCGGCGAGCGCCCGGCGGGCGGCCTGGGCGTGCAGGGCGTAGGGAGTGGCTTCGTCGACGCGGCCGCAGTCGGAGAGGGCGATGCCCGTGATGGCGACCTTGCTTCCGGTCTCAGTCATGAATCTGACGGTACATCAGATACTGGATGTCGAGCAGTGGGTCGTGGAGGAGTGCGCACGGCTCTGGGCATCCGGCGATCGGCGTCCTAACATGACGCCCCGTCAGAAAGGGGCCCACATGGACGCCAGGTTCACCGAGGAACAGCAAGAGATCCGCCGTACCCTGCGCGAACTCGCCACCAAGCGCTGCACCCCGGACGACGTCAAGGCCGCCACCCGTACGCCCGTCGGCCATGACCTCGCCCTGTGGGGCACCCTCAGCGCGGAGCTCGGACTGCCGGGGCTCGCGCTGCCGGAGGAGTGCGGGGGCGTGGGCGGAACCATGGTGGAACTCGCGCTCGCGGCAGAGGAGTTGGGGCGCGTCCTCGCCCCCACGCCACTGCTCGCCGGCAGCGGGCTCGCGGCCCCGCTCGTCTCCGCCCTCGGCACCGAGGCCCAGCGCTCGGCGCTGCTGCCGAAGATCGCCGAAGGCGCCCTGACCGCCACGCTCGCCGTGCCGGGCACGGGCCTCGCCACCGCCCTCGGGCTCGTTGCCGACAACGCGGGGGACTGGGCGGGCGGCGGCCGGGCCGGCGGCGTGCAGGCCGCCCGGCAGGAGAGCGGATGGCGGCTCTACGGGCAGGCCGAGCAGGTGCTCGACGGCCACAGCGCCGGGCTGCTGCTCGTCGCCGCGCACACCGGAGGCTTCGCCCGCTCCCGCACGCTCCTGTTCCTTGTACGCGCGGACGCCCCCGGGCTCGTACGCGTACGCCAGACGGCCATGGACGAGACGCGGCCGCAGGCGCGCATCGAACTCCGGGACGTCGAGGCCGAGTTGCTCGGCGAGGAGGACGGCGATGTGACCGGGGCGCTCGCCGCCGTAGGGGACACCGCCGCCACCCTGCTCGCCGCCGAGGCCGTGGGCGCCGCGGACCGGGCGCTGGAGCGGACCGTCGAGTACGTCAAGGAGCGGGAACAGTTCGGCCGGCCCGTCGGCTCCTTCCAGGCCGTGAAGCACCGGCTCGCCGATGTGTACGTACAGATCCAGGCGGCGCGCTCCGCCGCCTACTACGCCGCATGGGCGGCGAGCACCGCCGACGAGGCCCGCGTCGGCGGCCTCGCGCTCGCGCAGGCGCTCGAGGCGCTGCGGACCGGGGCGGGGGAGGCCGTACAGCTGCACGGCGGCATCGGGTTCACCTGGGAGCACGACGCGCATCTGTACCTGAAGCGGGCCGCAGGCGACGAGCTGCTGTTCGGGCCCGTGCACCTGCTGCGCGACCGCGCCGCGCAGGCCGCCGAGCTGTTCGCTCCGGGGCCAGGCCTTGAGGTGGCGGTCTGATGGCGCCGCCGGGCATCAAGCTGGTGCAGAAGGTGTCGTCGACGCGGACGTTCGGCCGCCTCGCCCCGCACGTCATCCCCGTTCTCGACCGCACGGTGCACCGGCTCACACGCGGAAAGGTGCTGCTCAGCGCGCAGATGCTGCCGGGCGTGATCCTCAGCGTGCGCGGCGCGAAGAGCGGGATCGAGCGGCGTACTCCACTCGCGTGCATGCCCGAGGAGGAGCGGGGGACCTGGCTGCTGATCGGGTCGAACTTCGGGCGGCCCGGTCATCCCGCCTGGACCGCGAATCTGCTCGCGCATCCGGACGCCGGGATCAACTGGCGCGGGGCGGACGTCCCGGTGACGGCCCGGCTCCTCGAAGGCGGTGAGCGGGAGGAGGCCTGGGCGGCGGCGCTGAAGTTCTGGCCGCCGTACGCCACGTATCAGCGGCGGGTGGACCGGGAGATCCGGCTGTTCCGGCTCGAACGCCGCTGAACGGGGACCGCGCAACTGCAACAGCGGCGGCTCACGTTGCACCACGCGAACCGCCGCTGCACGACAGGACCAGGAAGAGTTACTTGGTGGGCTTCTTTCCGGTCACGCCCAGGTGCACCAACAGAGCGAGGTTCGGCTTGAGTTCGGCCTGCTTCACACCCCAGGACTGGAAGCCCTTCTGGTGCGAGGCGACCGCCGCGAGCATCGCGACCAGCGAACCGGCGACCGCGGCCGGGCTCACGTCCTTGTCGACCTTGCCCTTGTCCTGAAGGTCCTTGACGGCGTCCGCGAGGGAGTTGTTCACCGAGTTCAGGATCTTCATGCGGAGCTTGTAGAAGCGCTTGTCGCCCTCGGCCGCGCCGAGGTCGACGACGCGCAGGATCGCGTCGTTCTTGCGCCAGAACTCCAGGAATCCGTCCACGAGTTCCTGCGCCGTGGTCCAGCCGGTCTTGCCGACCCAGGAGCGGTCCGCGACCAGACCGGTCAACCCGGCGCCCTCGGTGGCCACTTGATCGGCGATCTCCAGGACGGCGCCCTCGACGTCCGGGAAGTACTGGTAGAAGGTCGCGGGCGAAGTGCCCGCCTTTCGTGCCACATCGATGACTTTGACGTCCCGATAAGGCGAGGAGCTGAGCATCTCGCCGAGGCATTCGAGCAGCTTCTGACGTGTTGCCTGACCACGCCGTCCGGCCACACGGCCGTCGACGGTCCGTACTTGTCCTGTCATGCCGTCAGCTTACCGAGGGGTGATCGGAGCGCGATCTGACCGACTGCAAATGGGGTTGGCCGTCATGACCTCCGGTCAAATGACGCGCCGTGAGCGACCGGAATTGGCCAAACGTTCGAATTTCAAGCGCGGCGGTCCGTCCTGCCTGGTTAGCGTGACGCCCATGCGTCCCGCCCGCCGCGACCGGCCCGCCCTCCCCGAATTTTCCGAAGGGGCCCCGTGCTGGGCCGACGCCCGGCTCGCGGACGTCGAGGCGGGCAAGCGGTTCTACGGCGATCTCTTCGGCTGGACCTTCGACGAGGGCGCGGGCGCCGAGCGCGACTACTACACGGCGGCCTACAGCGAGGACATCGCCGTCGCCGCCCTCGCCCCGGCGAATCTGGGCGTCCAATGGCGGGTGCACCTGGCCGTGCGCGACGCCTACGCCGCCGCCGAACGGGTCCTCGCGGCGGGCGGGCACATCGAGGCGGGGCCGCTGTCCGGCGGAACGGAGGCGACCGTGGCGCTCGCGCGGGGGCCCGAGGGGGCGGCGTTCGTGCTGCGGCAGGCGGGGAGCCACCGGGGTTTCGAGCGGGTGGGCGGGGTCGGAGCGTTCTGCGGCGTCGAGCTGCTCACGCCGGATGTCGAACTGAGCGATTCCTTCTACGGGGCCGTATTCGGAGAGGGGACCTTCGGGGCGGCGGTCCGCCGTAGGGTCGTCCCCGAGGGGCTCGGCCGGTTCCTGCTCCACTTCGGCTGCGCCGACGCCGGCGCCACGGCGGCGGCCGCGGTCCGCCTCGGCGGGCGGGTGCGGGTGCGGCCGCACCCCACGGCGTACGGAAGGGCCGCCGTGATCGAGGATGATCAAGGGGCGGTGTTCGCGGTGTGCGAGCAGGCGTAAGAGGGGTCCCGAATGCTCCGAGACACCCCGTTTTGACCCGAGGTTCGCAACTGAGGGCCGAGACAGGAAGAATCGGGGTGCGTGCCGCCGTGGCGCTTCGGTGGTGAGACGCTGACGGGGGCCGTGAGTGCGGTGGCCCGCACGGGGAGGTGGCAGGCAAGTGATGGATCAGCTGACGCAGCACGATCCGAGGCGGATCGGTCCGTTCGAGGTTCTGGGACGGCTCGGCGCGGGCGGCATGGGCCTGGTCTATCTGGCGCGCTCGGCTTCGGGCCGACGCGTGGCGATCAAGACGGTGCGTACGGAGCTCGCAGAGGACCAGCTGTTCCGGGTCCGTTTCACGCGCGAGGTCGAGGCGGCACGGGCGGTGTCCGGCTTCTACACGGCCGCCGTCGTCGACGCCGACCCGCGCGCGGCCGTGCCCTGGCTCGCCACCGCGTACGTACCGGCGCCCTCCCTCGAAGAAATAGTGAACGAGACCGGGCCGCTGCCCGCCCAGGCCGTGCGCTGGCTCGCGGCCGGTGTGGCGGAGGCCCTTCAGTCGATCCACGGCGCGGGCCTGGTGCACCGCGACCTCAAGCCGTCGAACGTGCTGGTCGTCGAGGACGGCCCGCGCGTCATCGACTTCGGCATCGCTTCCGGCGTCTCGAACACGCGCCTGACGATGACGAACGTGGCGGTGGGCACGCCCGCGTACATGTCGCCCGAGCAGGCGAAGGACTCGCGCAGCGTGACGGGCGCGTCGGACGTCTTCTCGCTCGGCTCGACGCTCGTCTTCGCGGCGACCGGGCACGCCCCGTTCCACGGCGCGAACCCGGTCGAGACCGTGTTCATGCTGCTGCGCGAGGGCCCGGACCTGGAAGGGCTCCCGGAGGAGCTGCGGCCGCTGCTCGAAGCGTGCATGCAGATGGACGCCGCCAAGCGGCCCTCCCCGGCCGACCTCCAGGCCCAGCTCGCCCCGCACCTGTTCGGCGCGGGCAGCGACGACAGCGGCACCGCCTCCGCCTGGCTGCCCGAGCGGTCCGTCGCGCTGATCGAGTCGCGCCGCGGCGGCCGCCCCGCCCCCAAGGCCCCCGCGACCCGGCCGCCGGGCCCGGGCGCGCACGCCGCTCCGAACGGGCACGGGGCGCCGATCCCCGCCATGCCCTCGCAGCCGCCCGCGCCGCCCGCGTCCCCGCCCGTGGGCACGGACGGCTGGCGGCACTCGCCCGTGCCCGCGGGCCAGAGCCTCGTGGCCGACGGGCCCGTGCACCTGGCCGGGGCACAGGTGCCGATCGGACCCGGACCGCGGGTCGCCGACGCGCGGGCCGCCGCCGTGAAGGCGCCGCCCGCCGAATCGGGCCTCGCCGGCTCCTGGTCCCGCTCCAAGCCCGCCGTGAACGGCTCGCACGAACCGGTCGTGCCCGCGCCCTCCGTCGCCGAGGGCGCGCCCTGGCGGCCCTGGCGGTTCCGCATGTCGAACGATGTGTGGGGCACGCCCGCGGTCGCCGGCGACCTGGTCTACGTCACGTCGTTCGAGGTGCACGTCCTGGACGTGGCCACCGGGCGGCGCCGCTTCAAGACCCGCGACGTCGCCTGGTCCATGGCCGTCGCCGACGGCTGTATCCACGCCTCCGACGGCCCCACCCTGTGGGCGCTCGACGCCCGCGACGGCGGCGACCTGTGGCGGATCCAGACCGACGCCTGGGTGTACGCGCTGCAGGCCGACCGCGGCACCGTCGTCACCGCCACCCGCGGCGGCGGCGTCCAGGCCCGCGAGGCCGTCAGCGGCGACCTCCAGTGGGAGATCACCGGCTGCCAGACCGACTTCGAGGCCACCGAGGCCGGACCCGTCATGTACGACGGCACGGTCTACGTGTGGCAGGACGCGCGGCTCCGCGCCCTCGACGCCCGTACGGGGAACGAGCGCTGGTCGTACCCGATCGGCGACGCGGCCTCCTGCGGCGGCGTCCCGATGCGCCTCACGCCCGCGCCCGACGGCCATGTGTACGTCGCAGCGGGCACCCGGGTCCTCGCCATCGACGCCGCCTCGGGCCACGTCCGCTGGCACTTCGAGGCGCCCGCCGTGTTCCTCAGCCCGCCCGCGTTCGCCCCCGGCGCCGCGGTCACCGGCGGCGGCGTCTACCTCGTCGACCACCTCGGCACCGTGTACGCGCTCGACGCCACCGACGGCCGCGACCGCTGGCGCATCGCGACCGAGGCCCGGCCCTCTTCGGTCGACCCGGTCCTCGTCGCGCAGGGCCACGTCCACGTCGGCAGCGGCCAGGGGCTCTACACCCTGGACGCCGTGACCGGCACTCCGAAGTGGCGCTTCCAGGCCGGCGGCGAGATCGTCGGGGCGCCCGTGGTGGCGGACGGGCGCATCCACTTCGGCTCCACGGACCACCTGCTCTACACGCTGAAGGCCGACGACGGCCGGCTGCGCTGGAAGCTCGCCACGGGCGGCGAGATCACGGGCACACCGGTCGTCAAGGACGGCGTCGTCTACGCGTGCAGCAAGGACCGCTGCGTGTACGCGCTGGACGCGGAGAAGGGAACCGGAACCAGCAAGTGACCGCCCCGGGGCTCCGCCCCGATGCGCCCTGCCGCGCGGCGCCCGGCCCCGATAAGGTGCTCCGCGTGATGAAACGGGGACTGAAACTGACAGCCGTGGCGACCCTGGTGGTGGTGGCCCTCACGGGGTTCACCACCGGCCGCAGCCACGGACATTCCAAGAGCCGGAGCAGCAGCAGCGGGGGCGGGTGCAGCAGCTCGTCCCAGAGCCACGACTCGACCTCCTCGCGCGTCTCCAAGGGCGGCAGCGGCAGCAGCTACACCCGGCACACCCGGCACCGCTCCACGACGCCGTCCTCCTCCGCCACGAGGAACCTTCAGGACGCCACCGTGAAGCTGCTCAAGTGCGCCGACGCACACCAGGCGTACGCCCTGGTCACGGTCACCAACCCGAACAGCAAGCGCGTGCGGTTCGACGTGCACGGCGCCTTCCTCGGCGCGGGCGGCAACACGGTGGCCGACCGCCACCACGAGGTCGAGGTGGCCTCGCGGGGCAAGGTGACCGTTCAGGTGCCGGTCGGCAGCGAGACCCTCGCCGCCGACGTCGACCGCTGCCGCATCGACCCGTACGCCCGCGCGCTCGGCTGACCGCCCTCAACGCACCCCGAACTCCCCGCTCTGCGTACGGGAGTTGAAGAGCTCGGCCTGCCGCTCCGGCGGCAGGTTGCCCAGCTTGATCAGGTCGGGGGCAAGGGCGAAGGCGCGCTCCCGATTGGCCGCGGTGGCCGCCCAGACCGCCTTCACGGTGCCCTGGACGGCCTCCGTCGGATACGAGGCGATGGTGGCGGCGCACCGCGTCGCCGCCGCCAACGCCCCACCCGCTTCGGTGACTTCGGACACCAGGCCCACCTCGTGCGCCCGCCGCGCCGACATGCGTTCCGCCGAACCCATCAGTGCGAGCCGGGCCACCTCGCCCGGCGGCATCCGCTGCGCCAGGTAGATCGACTCGAAGGCGTTGACCATGCCGTACGTGGTGTGCGGGTCGAAGAACGTCGCCGTCTCGTCCGCGACCACGAACTCCGACTCGCCGATCAGGTAGAACGCCCCGCCGCAGGCCATCCCGTTGACCGCGGCGACGACCGGCTTCCACAGGTCGTTGGCCTTCGGCCCGACCGTGGGGAGCGGATCGTCCGCCGAGTACGGGGAGCCCGGCTGCGGCACGTCCCATCCGCGGTCGATGCCCGTGCAGAACGCCCGGTCACCCGCACCGGTCAGGACGACCGCCCGCACGGTGTCGTCGAAGCGGAACTCCCGCCAGGTCTGCGCCAGTTGGGCGACCGTGGCCTGGTCCAGGGCGTTGTGGCGGCGCGGGCGGTCGAGGGTGACGGTGGCGACGCCCGTGCCCTTGTCGATCTCCGTGCGTACGGTCATGAGCGCTCCAGCACCCAGCGCGGCACCGTCACCCCGTCGACCTCCGTGAACGCCACCTGCACCCGTGCGCCGATCTTGATGCGGTCCGGGTCGACGGAGTTGAGCGGGGCGTCCGGGGCGGAGACCAGATTGCCGACGAGGCGGATCCGGGGCGCCTCGGCCAGTTCGACGACGATCGCGTTGTACGGGGCCTGGGCGGCGTAGGCGGGAAGCAGCGGCGGGTGGGGGATGACGTAGGACCAGATGCGGCCGCGGCCGCTCATCCTGCGCCACTCGCTGTCGAAGGACTGGCAGTGCGGGCAGCAGGGCCGGGGCGGGAAGCGGAGTTCCCCGCAGTCCGCATCCGCGCAGGCCTGTATCCGTAGCTCGCCGCTGGCCGCGTAGTCCCAGAAGGGGGCGCCGTCGTCGTCGAGGGTGGGGGTGAGGAGTTGGGAGGTGGTCGTCGCTTCCGCCATGAGGTCGTCCTTCGCTCAAGAGGGGTTGCGGCCCGGGGCTCTGCCCCGGACCCCGCTGGCTCTCGTCCAAGTGCGGGGCTGGAGTGGGTCACCCAGTACGCAGCAACAACGCGGACGTGGGGACGCCCTCACCCGCCGTCACCAGGCAGGTTTCCGCGTCGGGGACCTGCGCCGTGCTGACGCCCCGCAACTGCTTCACGCCCTCGTTGATGAGGTTGAAGCCATGGACGTACGCCTCCGAGAGGCCGCCGCCGCCCGTGTTGATGGGGAGCCGTCCGCCGATCTCCAGGGCGCCGCCCTCGGTGAACGCCGCGCCCTCGCCGCGCCCGCAGAACCCGTACCCCTCCAGGGAGAGCGGGATGAGCGGGGTGAACGCGTCGTAGATCTGCGCGACGTCGACGTCCTCGGGGGTGACGTCCGCGTTCTTCCACAGGTGGCGGGCCGCCGTCCACGCGGGCCCGGTCAGCGGGTCGTCGTTCCAGTAGTTGACCATGCCGTGGTGCTGCGCGGGCAGGCCCTGCGCCGCCGAGTGCACGTAGACCGGCTTCTGCCGGCAGTCGCGGGCGCGCTCGGCCGACACGATCACGCACGCCAACGCGCCGTCCGTCTCCAGGCAGTTGTCGAAGAGACAGAGCGGCTCGCTGATCCACCGCGAGGTCATATACATGTCGCGGGTCATGGGCCGCTCGTACATCATCGCGGCCGGGTTCTGGTTGGCCCGGTTGCGGCAGGCGAGCGCGACGTTGAACAGGTGGTCCCGCGTCGCGCCGTACTCGTGCATGTAGCGGCGGGCCAGCATGCCGATCTCGTCGGCCGGGCGGAGCAGCCCGAAGGGACGTGTCCACTGGGCGGGCGTGGGGAGTTGGACGGCCGTGTTCTTCCAGGGGCGCGGTCCCGAGCCCCGCTTCCGGGAGCGCCACGCGATGCCGACGCTCGCCTGTCCCGTGGCGATCGCCGCGACCAGGTGGGCGACGGTCGCGCACGAACCGCCGCCCCCGAAGCCGACCTTGGAGAAGAAGGTGACGTCCCCGGCCCCGATGGCCTTGGCCACCTCGACCTCGTCCGTCTCCTCCATCGTGTAAGAGGCGAAGGCGTCGACCTCGGACGGGGATATCCCCGCGTCGTCGAGCGCGTCGATGATCGCCCGGCACGCCAACGTCTTCTCGGATTCCGGGAGTTGCTTCGCGAAGGCCGTCTGTCCGATACCGACGATGGCCGTCGCGTCCTTGAGTCCCGCCATGGGCACCCCCACTTGTTCCGTCTGCCGCCTGGTCCGCTGTGCTGACAGCGCGTCAGGCTACAGCTAATCTGACGGATAGTCAGCTACGGCGTTGTGGGAGGTCGTTCGATGTGTACGGATGGCGAGTGGGGAACGGTCCCGGAGCTGGTACGGGACGCCGCCGAACGGTACGGCGAGCGCGAGGCCGTGGTCGAGGGGCGTACCCGGATCTCCTACGCGGAACTCGGCGAGCGCGTCGAGCGGGCCGCGGCGGCGTGCATGGCGGCGGGTGTCGAGGCGGGGGACCGGGTCGCGGTCTGGGCGCCGAACACGCTGGACTGGATCGTCTCCGCGCTCGGCGCGGTGAGCGCGGGAGCCGTCCTCGTACCGCTCAACACCCGCTTCAAGGGCGGCGAGGCCGCCGACATCCTGGGCCGCTCCCGGGCCCGGCTGCTGTTCGTCACGGGCACCTTCCTCGGCACGTCCTACGTGGCGTCGCTGCGCCGCGCGCAGGAGGCGGGGGCCGAACTGCCCGCCCTGGAACAGGTGGTGGTGTTCGGCGACGGCGCACCGGAGGCGCCCGGCTACCGGACCTGGAAGGAGTTCCTGGCCGCCGGCGACAAGGTCACGGCCGCCGAGGTCCGCGAACGCTCCGCCGCCGTGGACGCCTCCGCCGCCTCGGACATCATCTTCACGTCCGGCACGACGGGACGCCCCAAGGGCGCCGTCATCACCCACGCCCAGACGCTGCGCGGCTACGAGATCTGGGCGGACCTCGCGGGCCTGCGCGAGGGCGACCGCTATCTGATCGTGAACCCCTTCTTCCACACCTTCGGCTACAAGGCGGGGGTACTCGCCTGCCTGATGCGAGGCGCGACGATGGTGCCGCAGCCGGTCTTCAACGTGGACACGGCCCTCGCCAACATCGCGTCCGAGCGCATCTCGGTCCTGCCGGGCCCGCCCACCCTCCACCAGTCCCTCCTCGATCACCCCGCACGCGACTCCCACGACCTGTCGGCGCTGCGGCTCGTCGTGACGGGCGCGGCGGTGGTCCCGCTGCGGCTCGTGGAACGGCTGCGCGGCGAGCTGCACGTGGCCACGGTCCTCACCGCGTACGGGCTCTCCGAGTCCAGCGGCATCGCCACGATGTGCCGCCGCGGCGACCCGGCGGAGGTGATCGCCGAGACGTCGGGGCGGGCGATACCGGGCACGGAGGTCCGGGTCGACTCGTCCGCCCCCGGTGAGCCCGGCGAGGTCCTGGTGCGCGGCTTCAACGTCATGCGCGAGTACTTCGAGGACCCCGCCGCCACGGCCCAGACGATCACGCCGGACGGCTGGCTGCGGACCGGGGACGTCGGGGTCATGGACGCGGCCGGCAATCTCCGGATCACCGACCGCATCAAGGACATGTTCATCGTGGGCGGCTTCAACGCCTACCCGGCCGAGATAGAGCAGCTCATCGGCCTCCACCCGGCCGTCGCCGACGTCGCGGTCGTCGGCGTCCCCGACGGCCGCCTCGGCGAGGTCGGCAAGGCGTACGTGGTGCGCAGGGCGGGAGGCGTCCTCACCGAGGACGACCTCATCGCCTGGTCACGCCGCGAGATGGCGAACTACAAGGTGCCGCGCGAGGTCGCCTTCGTGCCGGAGCTGCCGCGCAACGCGAGCGGCAAGGTGGTGAAGGGAAAGCTGCGCCGGTGAGAGCCCGGCCGGGCACATGCGCTCGGGCTCGGCCGGTTACGTCAGCGAGCGACGAACTGCGTCAGGATCGCCTGCACCTCGTAGATGTCGACGCCCTTGGTGAAGGTCTTCTCGATCGGCACCGAGTTCCCCGATATCCAGATCTTGAGTTCGGCGTCCAGGTCGAAGTGACCGGCCGTCTCCACGGCGAAGTGGGAGATGCTGCGGTACGGCACCGAGTGGTACTCGACCTTCTTGCCCGTCATCCCCTGCTTGTCGATGAGGATCATGCGCCGGTCGGTGAGCAGGATCGCGTCGCGTATCAACTGGTAGGCGCCGTATATCTGCTCGCCCTGGCCGAGCAGCCGCCCGTAGTCCTGCGCGGCCTTGGCCGGGTCGATCGGATGAGCGTTGCCGAACAGTGCCATGGAGATCCCCGTTCCGTCGTCGTACTGCGTGGTCCTCCGGAGAACGGGCGCGTCCACGCGAGGGTTCCCGTGCGGGGCGGGCTCAGCCGGGTACGTCCACGATCACGTCGGCCCGGTCACGGCCGGACGCCACCCGGCGCGCGTTCGCCTCGTCCGAGCGGAGCACCCACGCGCGGGCGCGGTCCGGGGACTTGCCGAACTCGACATGGCGGGCGATCAGCCGCTCCACGCGCACCGCGTCGTCGACGTCGACCCACCACACCTCGTCGAGCAGCGGACGGACGGCCGTCGACCACGGCGGCTCGTCGAGGAGCAGGTAGTTCCCCTCGGTGACGACCAGCGGAACGTCCGGCGGGACGGGCAGCGCGCCCGCCACCGGCTCCTCCAACTCCCGCTCAAAACAAGGCGCGTACACCGTCTCGTCGGGGTGCGGTGTCCGCAGCCGGGCGAGAAGCGCCGCGTATCCGTACGCGTCGAAGGTGTCGGGTGCACCCTTGCGGTCCGCGCGGCCGAGGCGCGCAAGCTCCCTGTCGGCGAGGTGGAAGCCGTCCATGGGAACCAGCACCGCCGCGCCGTCGAGCGCGTCCACCAGGGCCTCGGCGAGCGTGGACTTGCCCGCGCCGGGCGGGCCCGCGATGCCGAGGAGGCGGCGCGGACCCGAGGCCGCCAGGGCGCGTGCGCGGGCGGCTGGTCCATCGACGTACGACATGGTCAGAGCCTGCCAGACCGTCGGCCCACGCCGCGGCGCACGTACAAGTGCGGTCAGAGCTTCTCGGGCGTGCGGATGCCGAGCAGTGCCATGCCCCGGTGCAGTGTCCGCGCCGTCAGGTCGCACAGGAACAGGCGGTTGGCGACCTGCTCCGTCGAATCCGCCTTCAGGACCGGGCACTTGTCGTAGAACGACGTGTACAACGACGCCAGCTGGTACAGGTACGCGGCCAGCTTGTGCGGCGCGTACTCGGCCGCCGCCTCGAAGACCGTGTCACCGAACGCGTCCAGGTGCAGGCCCAACGCCCGCTCCGCCGGGGCGAGTTCGAGCTCCGCGTGCGCGGCCGGCTTCGTGTCTCCCGCCTTGCGCAGGATCGACTGGATACGGGCGTACGCGTACTGGAGGTACACGGACGTGTCGCCGTTCAGCGACACCATCTGGTCCAGGTCGAACTTGTAGTCGCGGCTCGGCGACGTCGACAGGTCCGCGTACTTCACCGCGCCGATACCGACCTGCGCGGCCCGCTCCTGGATCTCCTCCTCGGTGAGGTCCCGCGCCTTCTCCCGGACGACCTCGGCGGCACGCTGCACCGCCTCGTCGAGCAGGTCCTCCAGGCGCACCGTCTCACCCGCACGCGTCTTGAACGGCTTGCCGTCCGCGCCGAGCACCGTGCCGTACGCCATGTTGTGCGCGCTCACCTCGTCGGACAGCCAGCCCGCGCGCCGCGCCGTCTCGAAGACCATCTTGAAGTGCAGCGACTGGCGTACGTCCACGACGTAGAGGAGCGACGTCGCGTCCAGGTCCTGGACGCGGTTGCGGATCGCCGTCAGGTCGGAGGCCGCGTAGCCGAAGCCGCCGTCCGCCTTCTGCACGATCAGCGGGACCGGCTGGTCGTCCTTGCCCTTGATGTCGTCGAAGAACACGACGAGCGCGCCCTCCGAGCGAACCGCGACACCCGACTCCTCAAGGAGGCGGGCCGTCTCCGGCATGCCGTCGTTGTACGCCGACTCACCGACGATCTCGTCGTCGCGGATCTCCATGTCGAGCTTCTCGAAGACCGAGTAGAAGTAGACCTTCGACTCGTCGACGAACCGCTGCCACAGGTCGAGCGTCTCCTTGTCGCCGGACTGGAGCGCCACGACCCGCTTACGGGCCCGCTCCTTGAAGTCCTCGTCCGCGTCGAAGACCGCGCGCGAGGCCTTGTAGATCCGGTTCAGCGTCGACATGGCCTGCTCGCCGTCGGCGTCCGCACCGGCCTTCGGCAGCTCGTCCGGGTGCTCGATCACGTACTGGATCAGCATGCCGAACTGCGTGCCCCAGTCACCGATGTGGTGCCGGCCGATCGTCCGCTCACCCGTGAAGTCGAGCATGCCGCGCAGCGCGTCACCGATCACCGCGGAGCGCAGGTGGCCGACGTGCATCTCCTTCGCCACGTTCGGCTGCGCGTAGTCGATCACCGTGACGCCCGGCTCGGCCTTCGTCGGCACGCCGAGCCGGTCCGTGTCGGCGGCGCGCGCCGCGAGCGTGTCGGTGATCGCCTTGTCGGTGACCGTCACGTTCAGGAAGCCCGGGCCCGAGACCTCGACGTCGGCGATCAGCTCGCCGTTCGTGATCTTCTCGACGACCTGCGTGGCCAGCTCCCGCGGGTTCGCCTTCGCCTTCTTGGCGAGCGCCAGGATCCCGTTGGCCTGGTAGTCGGCCCGGTCGCTACGTCGCAGCAGCGGGTCCGCGCCGCCGGCCTCCGGCAGGGCGGAAGTCAGGGCGTCGGCGAGGCGTGCGTTGACGGAAGCGGTGATGGACGGGACCGGGGCCATGGGTAAGGGCTGCCGTTCTGGTCGGGGCTGGGTTGAAAACAGTCACGGCCAGTATCCCACGGGGCCGCAAAGCGGTTTTTCGACGTGCTCACCGCCCTGCCCGCCACCCCTGCCGAGCCCCGCTGAACAACGCGTTTTTCCCAGAGACCGGGTAGCTGGGACAATGGCAGCGCGCGACGTACGCGCACACCCCGATCACGGAGAGAAGGACGAGCCGACCGTGGCCCAGAGCACCGGAGCGGAACCCCAGGCCAACACCGAGAACGCCGACTGGGTCTCCCGTTACGCGGACGATGTCATCGCCGAGTCCGAGCGGCGTGCCCCGGGCAAACCGGTCGTCGTCGCCTCCGGCCTGTCCCCGTCCGGCCCGATCCACCTCGGCAACCTCCGCGAGGTCATGACCCCGCACCTGGTCGCCGACGAGGTCCGCCGCCGCGGGTACGAGGTCAGGCACCTCATCTCATGGGACGACTTCGACCGCTACCGCAAGGTCCCGGCCGGCGTCCCCGGCGTCGACGAGTCCTGGGCCGAGCACATCGGCAAGCCGCTCACCTCCGTCCCGGCCCCCGCCGGATCGGAGTACCCGAACTGGGCGGAGCACTTCAAGGCCGCCATGGTCCAGGCCCTCGCCGACCTCGGCGTCGAGTTCGACGGCATCAGCCAGACCGAGCAGTACCAGGCCGGTACGTACCGCGAGCAGATCCTGCACGCGATGAAGCACCGCGCCGACATCGACGCGATCCTCGACCAGTACCGCACCAAGAAGGACCCGAAGAAGCAGCAGAAGAACCAGAAGCCGGTCGACGAGGCCGAACTGGAGGCCGCCGAGGGCTCCGGCGCCGCGTCCGAGGACGACGGCAGCGGCGGCGCGGGCGGCTACTACCCGTACAAGCCGTTCTGCGGCCAGTGCGGCAAGGACCTCACCACCGTCACCTCGTACGACGACGAGACGACGGAGCTGTCCTACACCTGCACCCTCGACGGCTTCACCGAGACCGTCCTGCTGTCGGAGTTCAACCGCGGCAAGCTGGTCTGGAAGGTCGACTGGCCGATGCGCTGGGCCTACGAGGGCGTCATCTTCGAGCCGTCCGGCGTCGACCACTCCTCGCCCGGCTCGTCGTTCCAGGTCGGCGGCCAGATCGTCGGCATCTTCGGCGGCAAGCAGCCCATCGGCCCGATGTACGCCTTCGTCGGCATCTCCGGCATGGCCAAGATGTCGTCGAGCAAGGGCGGGGTCCCCACCCCCGGCGACGCGCTCGAGATCATGGAGCCGCAGCTGCTGCGCTGGCTCTACGCCCGCCGCAGGCCCAACCAGTCGTTCAAGATCGCCTTCGACCAGGAGATCCAGCGGCTCTACGACGAGTGGGACAAGCTGAACGCGAAGGTCGCCGACGGCACCGTGCTGCCCGCCGACGCCGCCGCGCACAGCCGCGCCATCGGCGTCGCCGGACGCGAACTGCCCCGCACCCCGCGCCCGCTGCCGTACCGCACGCTCGCCTCCGTCGCCGACGTCACCGCCGGGGACGAGGAGCAGACCCAGCGGATCCTCTCCGAGCTCGACCCGGAGAACCCGGTCACGGACCTGGACACCGTCCGCCCCCGGCTCGACAAGGCCGAGGCCTGGATCACCAAGTACGTACCCGCCGAGTCCCGCACCATCGTGCGCACCGAGCCCGACACCGAGGCGCTCGCCGCGCTCGACGAGCAGGCCCGCGAATCCATCCGCCTCCTCCTGGAGGGCCTGGACTCGCACTGGTCGCTCGACGGCCTGACCCACCACGTGTACGGCGTTCCGAAGGTCCAGGCCGGCTTCCCCGCCGACGCCACCGCCAAGGAACTCCCCGCCGAGATCAAGGTCGCCCAGCGCTCGTTCTTCGCGCTGCTCTACCACCTGCTCGTCGGCCGTGACACCGGGCCGCGACTGCCCACGCTGCTCCTCGCCGTCGGCGCGGACCGCGTGCGCAAGCTGCTCGGGGCGTAACCAGATACGGCTGAGGGGCGGCACCGGATCCGATCCGGTGCCGCCCCTCACTCGTGCCCGTACCTACGCGTAGTCGCTCATCATGTCCTGCTCGAAGCGGACCGCGAACTGGTTCATGTACCGCTGCACGTCCTCCGCCGTCAGCCGCTCCCCGTACTGCGCCTCCACGTTCGCCGCGAACGCCTTCGGCGTCGGCAGCCCCTCGCCCTCTATCGAGCCGCGGAACACCTGGTACAGCTCGTCGTCCGTCGGCTGATCGACGAGCTCCGGCGCACCGTCACCGAGCGGCCGCGTCCCACCCGCCCCATTGGGCACCGGGAACTCGGGCTCCTCGAACTCGGGCTCCTGGAAAGCCGGTTCCGGTTCCGGAGCGCGGGGAGCGGGGACCTGGGCGGGGGCCTGCGGCCGTCGCACCTGCTCGTACCGGCCCTCGTGCTCCGGCTCGGGGGCGTACGCCGGCGGCGCGAAATCCTGCTCGACGTCCGACTCGTAGTCGGACCCGAGGTCGGGCCGATAGCCGCCGCGGTACTCCTTGTGCAGCTCGGCCTTGAACGCGGGCGGAACGTAGTTGCCGTCCTCGGCGAGCGGCTGTGACTGCGCCTGCGGTCGTGGCTGTGGCCGTTGCTGGGCCTGCGGGGCCACCGGCGCGGGAGCCGCCTCCAGGAGAGCGGGCGCCGGCGGCAGCAACTGCGGCTCGATACCCGCCGCGGCAAGGCCCTCCGGCGCGGTCCGCGCCAACGGCACCCCGTACCGCGCAAGCCGCAACGGCATCAGCGACTCCACCGGAGCCTTCCGCCGCCACGCCCGCCCGAACCGCGAACGCAACCGCGCCTGATAGACCAGCCGCTCCTGCTCCAACTTGATGACCTCGTCGTACGAACGCAGCTCCCACAGCTTCATCCGCCGCCACAGCAAAAACGTCGGCAACGGAGACAGCAGCCAGCGCGTGATGCGCACGCCCTCCATGTGCTTGTCCGCGGTGATGTCCGCGATCCGCCCGATCGCGTGCCGCGCCGCCTCCACGGCCACCACGAACAGCACCGGGATCACCGCGTGCATCCCGGTGCCCAGCGGATCGGGCCAGGCCGCCGCGCCGTTGAAGGCGATCGTCGCCGCAGTCAGCAGCCACGCCGTCTGACGCAGCAACGGGAACGGAATCCGGATCCACGTCAGCAGCAGATCCAGTGCGAGGAGCACACAGATACCGGCGTCGATACCGATCGGGAAGACGTACGAGAAGTTCCCGAAGCCCTTTTGCAGGGCCAACTCCCGCACAGCGGCGTACGAACCGGCGAAACCGATGGCGGCGATGACCACCGCCCCGGCGATGACCACCCCCACGAGTATCCGGTGCGTCCGTGTCAGCTTCAGTGGCGCGGCCACTCCACTTCCCCTCCAAGTTCCGGCTGTTGCGGCCAACAGACTGGCACATGCGTGCGCACGGGCGCGGGCCGGTACACGCGGAAGCCCGGCTCCCCAAGGGGGAACCGGGCTTCCGTCACAAGGCCGACCAGGAGGTCAGCGGGCCGCGATCACGCGCCCTTCTCGGACTCCTAGGACTTCTCGGACTTCTCCGAGTCCTTGGACTTCTCGGAGTCCTTCGAGTCCTTCGAGTCCTTGGCGGGGGCCGACGGCTTCGCCGAACCACCGGCGTCACCACCCTTGGCGGACTCGATGACCTTGGCCACCGCCTCCTTCGCCGCCTTCTGCGCGTCCTTCGCCAGCGAACCCGCGGCGGGGGCCTCCTCGCCGGCCAGACCCGAACCGTTGTAGTCGACCGTCACCACGACGTTGTCCACGCGCGACACGATCGTCTGCTGCTTGGACGTGACGGTGTCCTTCTTGTCCTTGTACTTCCGGTCGTAGCTGATCTGCGTCGCCACGTCGCCCGTCTTGGACACCGGAGTCGTCTTGACGTCCTTCGCGCCCTTGGTCGCCTTGGCGTCCTCGATCTGCTTCGCGTAGTAACTACCGGCCAGCTTGTCGCCGCTGCCCCGGTTCACATCCGAGTCGAAACGGACCAACGACACGTTGAGCCAGCGGAACTGCGAGCCCTTCACGCCGTTGTTCTCCAGGCTGGACCAGGAGCAGCTCGCACGCGTCGACTCGTCGTCGGACGCGCCGGCCTTGCTCTCGGCCTTCGGCACCAGATCGCCCAGCGTGTCCTTCGAGAACGCCGAGCACGCCTGCGGCAGCTCCTTGTACGTCGCGGGCGCGACCTTCTTCGCCTTGGCGCCCGAGGTCGAGGCCGAGGCCTTCGCCTGCGAGTCGTCCTTCGCGCTGTCGGAACCGGAACCGGACGAGCAGCCGGCTACGACGAGAACCGCAGGCACGGCGGCCGCGCAGACAAGGGTGCGGGTGAGTCGCTTGGTCGGACGGTGCATGGTTCCTTCACTAGGACGCTGACAGGGCCACGGCCCCGACACGTGATGACCATTCGACCTTCACGAGTGGGGTCCGATGGGTCACCGTACGCCGTGGCCGACGCACACGTCTCGCCTTCACCATGCCATCGGGCTGTGCCCGAATGCCCCTAATCGCCGAACTTGCCGACCAGGTTCCCGGCCAGATTCCGGGCTGTGTCCTGCATTTCCTTGCTGTCCGGCACCTTCGCGGCGGTCGCCGACTGCACCTCGTACCGGACGGTCACCAACACATTCGACGTGCGGAACGCCACAGTCACCGTGCGGTGCCGACCGGTCGTGGGACCCGCCAGCACGTCGTCGACGAACGCCTCGTCGCCGAGGTCGTCGAGCAGCCGCGGCTGAAGATCAACCGGTGTCCCGGAGGGCGACCCGCTGTCGGAGGAACTCGGGGAGTCGGAGGCGTCGCTGGACGGCTCGTCCGAGGGGGAGGAGGACGCGGACGCCGAGGCCGACGCCGACGCCTCCGAGGAGGCCTCCGACGCCACCGGCTCAGGCAGATGGGCCGCATCCACCTTCGACGCGAACACGGACCCCGCGCGGTCGTCATCGCTCACCGCGGTGTCGTACGACACCACACGCTCGAAGTCGAGGCTCAGACGATGCGTGCCGTCCCGGGCCGAATCGTCCTTCCACCGGCACCCGACCCGGCGATCCGTGTCGTACGTGACCGTGGCCACACCCTCGTACGCCTTCTCCCGCTGCTCCGCGTCCGGGAGCTTCCGGATGCCGGGCAGCATCTCGTCCAGCGTGTCCTGGTCGGGCTGGCTGCACGGCTCGGGCAGCGTCCGGTACCGGCCCGGCTCCGCGGTCGACGCGGTCGCGGTCGGCTCACCCGGCTTCGAGTCGTCGGCACTGCCGTCGCCGTCGGAACCACTGGTGCAGCCGGCGAGCACAGCCGCAAGGAGCACGGCGACACCCGGTACGAACGCGTACGACTTCCGCTGCACCCTGAGGCTCCTCTCGGCGCCTTGCGCCTGGTTAATCGGTTGCCGCGGCGGGGCGGCCAATGGGCACTATGTGTATCGCACCGGCTGCCGTGAACGCCGGTCCGGCATCCGATTTGCCGCGCTGGCGCCGGTATTTGCGCTACATCCATTTCCGCTGCTTCAACTCGAAGTTGACCAACTGTTCCGATTTCCGGGGGATTTCATGTCATACGTAGAGGTTCCGGGCGCCAAGGTCCCGATCCGCATGTGGACCGACCCGGCCACGGTTGAGGACGTCGCGATGCGGCAGCTCCAGAACGTGGCAACGCTCCCCTGGATCAAAGGCCTGGCCGTCATGCCCGACGTCCACTACGGAAAGGGCGCCACGGTCGGCTCGGTGATCGCGATGCAGGGCGCGGTCTGCCCGGCGGCGGTCGGCGTCGACATCGGCTGCGGCATGAGCGCGGTGAAGACGTCCCTGACAGCGAACGACCTCCCCGGCGACCTCTCCCGCCTCCGCTCAAAGATCGAGCAGGCGATTCCGGTGGGCCGCGGCATGCATGACGAGCCGGTGGACCCGGGGCGACTGCACGGGTTCGCCACGGGTGGGTGGGACGACTTCTGGGGGCGGTTCGGCGGGGTCGCCGACGTGGTGAAGTTCCGGGAGGGGCGGGCCGTGAAGCAGATGGGAACGCTCGGGTCGGGCAACCACTTTGTCGAACTTTGTGTTGATATGTCCGATTCGGTCTGGCTCATGCTGCACTCCGGTTCCCGCAACATCGGCAAGGAACTGGCGGACCATCACATCGGCGTGGCGCAGAGCCTGTCGCACAACCAGAACCTGGTCGACCGCGACCTCGCCGTGTTCATCGCGGAGACTCCGCAGATGGCGGCCTACCGCAACGACCTGTTCTGGGCGCAGGAGTACGCCAAGTACAACCGCACGATCATGATGGCGCTCTTCAAGGACGTGATCCGCAAGGAGTTCAAGAAGGCGAAGCCGACGTTCGAGCCGGAGATCAGTGCTCACCACAATTACGTGAGCGAGGAGCGGTACGAGGGTGTCGACCTGCTGGTCACCCGCAAGGGTGCGATCCGTGCCGGCTCCGGCGAGTACGGGATCATCCCCGGTTCCATGGGGACGGGCTCGTACATCGTGAAGGGCCTCGGCAACGCGGCGTCCTTCAACTCCGCGTCGCACGGCGCGGGTCGGAAGATGAGCCGCAACGCCGCGAAGAAGCGCTTCTCGACGCGTGACCTGGAGGAGCAGACGCGGGGCGTGGAGTGCCGCAAGGACTCCGGCGTCGTGGACGAGATCCCAGGCGCGTACAAGCCGATCGAGCAGGTCATCGATCAGCAGCGCGACCTCGTGGAGGTCGTGGCCAAGCTCAAGCAGGTCGTCTGTGTGAAGGGCTGACCCGCCGGGGCCGCGCGTACCCTGGGCTGCGATTCAGTGGATCGTCGCCGAAAGGTAGGGCAAGACCATGGCTCCCGCCCCCGCATCCCGTATTGCCGTCGTCACGGGCGCGAGCAGTGGCATTGGTGCTGCCACTGCTCGGCGGCTGGCGGCCGAGGGGTATCGCGTGGTGCTCACGGCTCGTCGGCAGGACCGGATCGACGCGGTCGCGAAGGAGATCACGGCTGCCGGGCACGATGCCGTCGCGTATGCGTTGGACGTGACCGATCGGGCTGCCGTTGACGAGTTCGCTTCGGCGTTCAAGACCATCGGCGTGCTCGTGAACAACGCCGGGGGTGCCCTCGGTGCCGATCCCGTTGCCACCGGGGACCCGGATCAGTGGCGGCAGATGTACGAGACGAACGTCATCGGCACGCTCAATGTCACGCAGGCGCTGCTGCCCGCCCTCACCGCGAGTGGGGATGGGACCGTGGTGGTGCTGTCGTCGACTGCGGGGCATGGGACGTATGAGGGTGGGGGCGGGTACGTCGCCGCCAAGCACGGGGAGCATGTGCTCGCGGAGACGCTGCGGCTGGAGATCGTCGGGACTCCGGTGCGGGTCATCGAGGTCGCGCCGGGGATGGTGAAGACCGACGAGTTCGCGCTGACCCGGTTCGGCGGGGACGAGGAGAAGGCCGCGAAGGTGTACCAGGGCGTGGCCGAGCCGCTGAGCGCGGACGATGTCGCCGACACGATCGGCTGGGCCGTGACCCGGCCGTCGCACGTGAACATCGACCTGCTGGTGGTGCGGCCGCGGGCTCAGGCGTCCAACACGAAGGTGCATCGTGAGCAGTCATAGCCCTGGCTCTGGCTCTGAGCAGGCGGGGGTGCCCGATCCGTTGGACGTGCTTCAGCGGGAGTACGACGAGCGGCGTCGCGCGGAGGAGAAGCGCGGCGAGCGGTACATGTGGTGGTACCTGGGGTACTTCCTGTTCGGGATTCATATCGTCGCGTTTGTCATGATTTACGCGATCAAGCACGCCAACTAGCCCGCGTATGCCGTGGGTGGTACTCCCACCGTCGACGTGAAGTCCCGGACGAGGTGGGCCTGGTCCGCGTAGCCGAGGTCGGCGGCGAGGGCGGCCCAGTCGATGTCGCGGCGGGCCGCGGCCGTCTCCACGGCCTCGTGGATGCGGTAGCGCAGGATGCACCACTTGGGGCTGACGCCGACGTACGCGTGGAAGAGGCGCTGGAGCGACCGCACCGTCATGCCCTCGGCGCGCGCGAAGTCGGCCACGCGGCGGACCCCGCGGTCGGCTCTTATGCGGTCGACCAGGCCGATCGCGAGCTCGGCCTGCGGGTCGGGTGCGGTGGGGGCGAGCGGCAGCAGGTACGCGTCGAGGGCGGCGATCCGGCCCGCGTCGTCGGTGGAGTCCGTGGTGTCCGTGGTGTCCGTGGTGTCCGTGGTGTCCGTGGGGGAGAGGATGGCCGCCGGGTCCGTGGCCGGGAAGACCTCCTCGTACGGCAGGACGCGGCCCGTCCACTCCGAGACCGGCGCGTCCGGCGCGAACGGTCGGAACGCCCCCGGCCGGAACTTCACCCCGCACACCCTTCCCCGCCCATGGATCTTGCGCGTGTAGAGCCCGGGCGCGGCGACGCCGGTCAGCTCCCCGTACGGCGGTTGGTCGGCGTCGTCCTGCTGGAAGGTGAGGTGCACGGACGGGTGGGGCAGCACGTTCGAGACGTAGGGCTCGGGCAGGTCCCAGTCGATGAACCAGTAGTGCTCGACGTGCCGGCGCAGCGGCTCGGCGGGCTGGTGGTGCCGCAGCCGCACGCGCGTGAGCAGCGCGGTCGGGGCGACGATCCCGCGGGTGTCGGGGCGGTTCTGCGGCATGTCCTGTGACATGGGGAGAGCGTAGAGCGCGGCACTGACAGTGCGTTTTCGTGGCGTCGTGTTTCTTCAAGCGGGGCGGGGCCCGCGCTCGTAGCGTCGAGGCATGGACACGAACGAGAAGCAGATGCACACCAAGCCCCTGGGTGCGCTGCTCGCCGCGGCCGCCTCCCGTGCCGTCCCGGTCGTCGCCGGGATCGAGGACAAGGCCCTCGACGCTCCCACGCCGTGCGCGGACTACGACGTGCGGGCCCTGGCCAATCACCTTTTCCACGTGGTCGTCGAGTTCCAGAAGCTCGCGGTGAAGCAGGACTCCGACTTCTCCTCGCCGCCGGACTACGTGGCGGAGACCGGCTGGCGGGAGCGGTTCGCGCGTGAGGCGGAGGCGCTGGTCGAGGCCTGGTCCACGCCCGGCGCGGAGGAGGGGACGACGGGGGCGCTGAACATGCCGGCGCGGACCGTGGGCGGGATGGCGCTGCTGGATCTGACCGCGCACGCGTGGGATCTGGCGCGGGCGACCGGCCAGGAGTACGGGGCCGATCCCGCGGTGGTGGCGGAGCTCGCGGGGGTGGTGGAGCGGCTCGCGCCGACGGGCCGGGAGATGGGGGCGTTCGGGGCGGCGGTGCCGGTGGGCGCGGACGCGGATCCGCTCGCTCGGCTGCTGGCGGCCACGGGCCGGGATCCGTACGGGGAGTAGGCGGGGGCCGCGGCGGGGAATAGCGCGCGGCCGCGCACCGTTCCGGAGGTATAGTTGAAGCGTCAACAACCTGCGGAAGGTGAGCAAGGTGAGCAGCATGCAGTTCGGGGTCTTCACCGTCGGTGACGTCACCGTGGACCCGACGACCGGACGCGCGCCGAGCGAGCACGAGCGCATCAAGGCGATGCTCGCCATCGCGCAGAAGGCGGAGGAGGTCGGCCTCGACGTCTTCGCGACCGGTGAGCACCACAACCCGCCGTTCGTCCCGTCCTCGCCGACGACGATGCTCGGCCACATCGCGGCCCGCACCGAGAACCTGATCCTGTCCACGTCGACGACGCTGATCACCACGAACGATCCGGTGAAGATCGCCGAGGACTTCGCGATGCTGCAGCACGTCGCGGACGGCCGGGTCGACCTGATGATGGGCCGCGGCAACACCGGGCCGGTCTACCCGTGGTTCGGCAAGGACATCCGGGACGGCATCGACCTCGCCATCGAGAACTACGCGCTGCTGCGCCGCCTGTGGGACGAGGACGTCGTGACCTGGAAGGGCAAGTTCCGTACGCCGCTCCAGTCGTTCACGTCGACGCCGCGTCCGATGGACGGTGTCGCGCCCTTCGTGTGGCACGGCTCCATCCGCTCGCCGGAGATCGCCGAGCAGGCCGCGTACTACGGCGACGGCTTCTTCCACAACCACATCTTCTGGCCGGCCTCCCACACCAAGCAGATGGTGAACCTGTACCGGCAGCGCTACGCCCACTACGGGCACGGCACGCCGGAGCAGGCGATCGTCGGCCTCGGTGGCCAGGTGTTCATGCGGCGCAACTCGCAGGACGCGGTACGGGAGTTCCGTCCGTACTTCGACAACGCGCCGGTGTACGGGCACGGTCCGTCGCTGGAGGAGTTCACGTCGCAGACGCCGCTGACGGTCGGTTCGCCGCAGGAGGTCATCGAGCGGACGCTGTCGTTCCGGGACTACGTCGGTGATTACCAGCGCCAGCTGTTCCTGATGGACCACGCGGGGCTGCCGCTGAAGACGGTCCTGGAGCAGCTCGATCTGCTGGGCGAGGAGGTCGTGCCGGTGCTGCGCAAGGAGTTCGCGAACAAGCGGCCGGCGAACGTGCCGGATGCGCCCACGCACGAGGCGCGTGTCGCCGCCAAGTCGGCTTCTGCTGAGGGGAGTTCGAAGTGAAGCTCGTCGTCGTGTCGGCGGGGCTGAGCGCTCCGTCGTCCACGCGGCTGCTGGCCGATCGGCTGGCCGCCGCGACCACGGAGCGGGTGGACGCGGAGGTCGAGGTGCTCGAACTGCGTGACTACGCCACGGAGATCGCCCAGCACTTCGTCACCGGGTTCCCGCCGGCCCGGTTGGCCGCCGCGCTCGACGCGGTGGCGGCGGCGGACGGGTTGATCGCGGTCACCCCGGTCTTCTCCGCTTCATACAGCGGCCTGTTCAAATCGTTCTTCGACCTGATCGACAAGGATGCGCTGACGGGGAAGCCGGTGCTTGTGGGGGCGACGGGCGGCACGGCCCGCCACTCGCTGGTCACCGAGCACGCGCTGCGCCCGCTCTTCACGTACCTCCGGGCCGTCGTGCTGCCGACCGCCGTGTACGCGGCGTCGGAGGACTGGGGCGAGGAGGGCCTCGCGGCTCGTATCGCCCGTGCGGGCGGGGAGTTGGCGCGGTTCATGACGCCTTCCGCGCAGGCCCCCGACGTGGACACGGCGTCGGCGATCGCCCCTCGCTCACTGCACGGCGCGATCACGTCCGTGGACCCGGAGGACGGCTTCGAGGTGGTCCCCTTCGCGGAACGCCTCGCCGCGCTGCGGGTCGGCTGACGCCGCGGTTCTGGTGGGGCGGGCCGGTTCCGTACCGGGGTTGGTGCCCACCGTTCCGGTTACGCGGCACCGGGGGCCGGGGCCGTTGCCGGGGGCGGCGCCTGCCGTCCTGGTCGCGCGGTACTGGCCTCTCGCCGGCTGGGCCGGTGCCCGGTCATCTCCCACCCGCCCGCCCCCTCCGGGGGCTTGGGCCTGTCCGGGGCCCGGTCTCTGTGCCGGGGTGGGCGCTCCTGCGTTCGGCTCGCGGTGCCGGGTTCTGGAGCCATGCCGGGGTCGACGCCCCCACGATCGGCGCGCAGCTCCAGCCCTGACCGGCTGCGCCGGTGCCCGGTCATCTCCCTCCCACTCGCCCCCTCCGGGGGCTTTGGCCCGTCCGGGGCCCGGTCGCTGTGCCGGGGTCGGCGCCTGTCGTGAGGGGCGCGCGGCACCGGGGTGCCGCCTTGCCCACCCTGCCGCCCCAGGCGGCAGATTGCCCAAGGCGGGGGCGGCGTTGGCCGTCAGGGGTGGGGAGTCGTCCTTGCCGTAGCTCACCCATGGCGATTGCGGCTGACCGCAATGGGTGGCAGCCGTCTTGGCGGTCGCTCGCCCGAGGCCGAGGCGTCGCCCCGTCAGGCCGACGCCCCCGGAGGGGGCGGGTGGGTGGGAGATGGGCGGGGCGACCTCGTCGGCCCCTTCGGCGTCGTCGGGGCGGGGCGGGCAAATCAAGCCCCTGCGGCGATTGAGCAGCGGGGTCCGGGGCGGAGCCCCGTGGCGTGGGCCCGGGCGGCGCGCCGGGATCGACTCCGCTTCGGGACGAGACCCGGCGTGGGCCGGGGCGGAGGGCGACGTCGCGGCGCAAAGCCCGTCTGCCGTGCCACGCCGGGCGCCGCACCGCGCCGGGCGCTGCACCGCGCCGCGCACCGCACCGCCCCGGACGCCACGCCGGGCGCCGCACCGCGCCAAGCGGCCCGCCGACCAGCGCCCCGTCACCGCACCACGCGGCGGACCCGGCCACCCGCCCGTGCGCGGAGCTTCTGCCAGGACCGTCGGTGGCGGGAGGCGTGGAGGTCGGCGAAGAGGGACTCGTAGCGGGCCGCGATCGGCTCCGGGTCGTAGCGGTGCGCCGAGGCGAGTGCCGCCGCGCCCATCTTCCGGCGGGCCGGCTCGTCCTCGATGAGGTCCATGACCGACTCGGCGAGCGCACTCGCGTTCCCCACGGGGACCAGCCGCCCGTCGACCCCGTCCGTGATGATCTCGGCGGGGCCGAGCGGCGCGTCCGTGGACACAACAGGAACGCCGCAGCGCATCGCCTCGACCAGCGTCATCCCGAAGGACTCCGCGTCCGAGGCGCTCACCACGATCGACGCCCGCGCGAACTCCGGCTCGATCGGCGACACCGTCCCCATGAGGCGGGCCCGGCCGCGCAGCCCGAGCTCGTCCACGAGGGCCCGCAGACGCGGCTCCTGCCGGCCGCCGCCGTAGATCCGCAGCTCCCAGTCCGGATACTTCGCCGACACCGCGCTGAAGGCCTCCAGGAGCAGGTCGTAGCGCTTGCCGCGGGCGAGCCGTCCCGCCGCGGCGATGATCTTCGAACTGCCGTCCGACGGCGGCACGGCGGCCGGCGGCACGATGTTCGGCACGCACAGGATCCGCACACCGGGCAGCCGCATCGCGGCCCGGTACACCTCCGCGTCCTCCTCCGTGACCGTGACCAGCGCGTCCAGCGCCCGGTAGCGCCGGGCGAGGGTCTTGAGCAGTTTGCGGCTGTGCGCGTCGTGCCGCAGGTGTTCCTGCGCGATCCGCAGCGCCCGCTTCGGCCCCCACTCGGCGAGGTAGACATTGAGCCCGGGCCGCGTCCCGATGACGACGTCGGCCTCGCAGCGCTCCTCCAGGTATGCGCGTACGCGCATGTCGTGCAGGAGCGTGTACTGCTGGTGGCGTTTGTCGGCGGCGGGGAAGACCTGCGCCGGTTCCCCGTACGCGGGGTGGCGCGTGTCGGGCGCCCCGTCCTGCAGGTCCACCAGCGGTACGAGAGTGATCCGCGGGTCGACCGGGAAGCGTGGGGTCTCCCGGTGCCGGGAGAGCGACACGATCTCCACCTCGTGGTCGCCGTGCTCGATGAGCG
The DNA here is from genome assembly GCF_050106155.1 of Streptomyces nidicola. Classification (NCBI taxonomy): domain Bacteria; kingdom Bacillati; phylum Actinomycetota; class Actinomycetes; order Kitasatosporales; family Streptomycetaceae; genus Streptomyces; species Streptomyces nidicola. Next base: position 4,287,969 of record NZ_JBNBPI010000001.1, on the reverse strand, counting down.
CGGTGGCGAGGTTGAGCGTGGTGCGCGCCGTGCCGCCGACGGCGTACACGTTGTGCAGCAGGAACGCGATCTTCATGTGCCCATGCCTTCCCCGGAAGGGGCGCGCCGCGGGTGAGAGCTGGGGAAGAAGCCCTTCGGCGGACCACCGAACAGGCGATCCTCCAATGCCTCGGCGTTCGCCGTGCTGCCCACCATGCCGCCCGCCGTGCTGCCTGCGCGCCACCCGCCGGGGAGGATGCGTGGCACTCTGTCGGGCGGGCGTCCCGGCCGACATCATGGCGTCATGCGCTTCTCCGTCAACATCCCGAACTTCGGTGACTTCGCCGACGCCCACACCGTCGCCCGCACGGCCGTCGCGGCCGAAGAGGCGGGCTGGGATGCCCTGTTGGTGTGGGACCACGTCGTGCATGACAAGAAGGTGCGGCGCGGCAAGCCCTTCGGTGATCCCTGGATGCTGCTCACGGCGGCGGCCCTGGCCACGTCCCGGATCAAGGTCGGCACGCTCGTCGCGGCGGTGCCCCGATACCGGCCCGAGCAACTCGCCCGCCAGGTCGCCACGTTGGACGCGCTCAGCGGTGGGCGCGTCGTGTTCGGCGCCGGTCTCGGCGGTCCCGTCGACGACGAGTTCGGTGACTTCGGGGACACCGTCGACCGGATCGTGCACGCCGAACGCCTCGACGAGGGGCTGGAGTTGCTCGCCCGGTACTGGTCGGGCGGCACGGTGGACCACGACGGCGCCCACTTCCGCGTAAAGGAGACGCAGCTGTTGCCCGCGACCGCGCAGCAGCCCCGCCCGCCCGTCTGGATCGGCGGCTTCTGGCCGGCCCGCCCGCCGATGCGCCGCGCGGCCCGCTGGGACGGCGCGGCCCCCTTGTTCGCCGACGCCCTGCACGGAGTGCCGCCGCGCCCCGACCAGTTCGCGGACGTCGTCCGTTACGTGAACGAGCACCGGGAGTCCACCGAGGGCCCCTTCGACTTCGTCGTCGGCGGGCTCACGCCACCCGGCAAGGCGGCCGCGCTCGACGTCGTAGGGCCGCTGGCCGACGCGGGCGCCACCTGGTGGGACGAGCGGCAGTTGCAGACGGGCGGGACGATCGACTCGTACGAGGCGGTGCTGCGAAGGATCGAGGCGGGTCCGCCGGTGCTCTAGGCCGGGAAACCTACGGCCACACCAGGCAGTACGCCTGATGCCCCGCATCGTGCAGCCGGTGGCTGAAGTCCTGCCACTCGTGCAGCAGTTGGTACACGTTGAACGCGTCGCGCGGCCCGCCGCGGTCGGGGACGGTGGACCAGATGAACGCCGCGGCGCCAACGGACTCCTCGCCGACCCCGCGCAGCGGGTCGACGACCGTCATGGGGAGCTTGACCACCGCGTAGTCGGGGTGGAGGACGACGAGCTCCAGGGGCGGGACCTTGTGCAGGGGTATGCCCTCTATGCCGGTGAGGACCATCGCGGCCATCGTCTCCGGCTTGATCTTGGTGAACATGCCGCCCATGCCCAGCTCGTCACCGCCGAGCTCCTCGGGGCGCATGGAGATCGGGACGCGGGCGGCCGTCGCGCCGTCGGGCGCGCCGAAGTATTTGTAGGTCACCCCCACCCGGCCACCATTCCCGATGTCCCCGTCCGTGATGTCGCTGGCCGTGATGTCCCTGGCCTCTTCGCCCTCTTCGCGTCGGTGCTTCCCCCGCCGGGCACGCCGGGGGCCCAGGTCGCCGGTCCCCTCGCCCAGTCCGCCACCGCGATGCATATCTCCACCCGACTGCTGTTCCCCGGGCCGCGCAAGCCCTTTTGTAGGCCGCGCGACCGCCTGCGCGCAACCCGATCATCGTGTCAGTGACCTCCCCCACGGTCCCCCGCCGAAACGTGCCCGCAAGGTATGGCGCGAGGCAGAGTCTAGAGTCCCCGCGGGTCCACGCGCTGGGGCGCGCGAGGGTGGGCCGTACGCTGAGAGGTATGGCAGAGGCGAACAACACTCCCTATCCCTATGAGGCACCCGCGTCGCAGGGGCTTTTCGACCGTGCGGAAGCGGTGACGCCCGGTGGCGTGAACTCGCCCGTGCGCGCGTTCCGTGCGGTGGGCGGAACGCCCCGGTTCATGGTGTCCGGTAACGGTCCGTATCTCACCGATGCCGACGGGCGCGAGTATGTCGACCTCGTGTGCTCGTGGGGGCCGATGATCCTCGGCCATTCCCACCCCGAGGTGATCGCGGCCGTGCAGGAGGCCGTCTCGCGCGGCACCTCCTTCGGTACGCCGGGCGCGGGTGAGGTCGAGCTGGCCGAGGAGATCGTCCGGCGGATCGACCCCGTCGAGCAGGTGCGGCTCGTGTCCTCCGGCACCGAGGCGACCATGTCGGCGATCCGGCTGGCCCGCGGATTCACGGGTCGGGCGAAGGTCATCAAGTTCGCCGGCTGCTACCACGGGCACGTCGACGCGCTGCTCGCCGCCGCCGGTTCCGGTGTCGCCACGCTGGGCCTGCCTGACACCCCGGGTGTCACGGGCGCGCAGGCCGGCGACACGATCGTCCTGCCGTACAACGACATCGAGGCCGTGCGTGCCGCGTTCGCCGCGCACCCCGGCGAGATCGCCTGTGTGATCACGGAGGCCTCGCCCGGCAACATGGGCGTCGTGCCGCCGAAGGCGGGCTTCAACCAGGGGCTCAAGGACGTGTGCGCCGAGAACGGCGCGCTGTACATCTCCGACGAGGTGATGACCGGCTTCCGTACGTCGAAGGCCGGCTGGTTCGGTGTCGACGGCGTCGTGCCCGACCTGCTGACGTTCGGCAAGGTCATGGGTGGCGGCTTCCCGGCCGCCGCGTTCGGTGGCCGCGCCGATGTCATGGCGCACCTCGCTCCGGCCGGTCCCGTCTACCAGGCGGGCACGCTGTCCGGTAACCCCGTCGCCACCGCCGCCGGTGTCGCCCAGCTGCGGCTGCTCGACGACGCCGCGTACGCGAAGGTGAACGCGACCAGCGAGCAGCTGCGCGGCCTGGTGAGCGAGGCGCTCACCAAGGAGGGCGTCGCGCACCGCGTGCAGAACGCCACGAACATGTTCACCGTGTTCTTCACGGAGAACGAGGTGAACGACTACGAGGACGCGAAGGGGCAGGACGCCTTCCGCTTCGGTCCGTTCTTCCACTCGATGCTGGAGCAGGGCGTGTATCTGCCGCCGTCGGCCTTCGAGTCCTGGTTCGTCTCGACGGCCCACGACGAGCGGGCGATCGAGCGCATCGCCGCCGCGCTGCCCGCCGCCGCCCGCGCCGCCGCGGAGGCCACCGCATGAGCGCCCCGAAGTCGGGCGACGACATCACCGTCGTCCATCTGATGCGCCACGGCGAGGTGCACAACCCGGAGGGGATCCTGTACGGGCGCCTGCCCGACTACCACCTCTCCGAGCTGGGCCGGCGGATGGCCGACCGGGTCGCCGAGCACCTCTCGGCGCGTGACATCACGCACGTCGTGGCGTCTCCGCTGGACCGGGCGCAGGAGACGGCGACGCCGATCGCGAAGTCGCACGGCCTCGACCTGGACAGCGACGAGCGGCTCATCGAGGCGGGCAACGTCTTCCAGGGCAAGACCTTCGGCGTCGGCGACGGCGCGCTGAAGAACCCGGAGAACTGGAAGCACCTGGTCAACCCGTTCAAGCCGTCCTGGGGCGAGCCGTACATCGACCAGGTCGTGCGGATGATGGGCGCGCTCGACGCGGCGAAGGACGCCGCGCGCGGGCACGAGGCCGTGTGCGTCAGCCACCAGCTGCCCATCTGGATCGTGCGGAGTTACGTCGAGAAGCGGCGCCTGTGGCACGACCCGCGCAAGCGGCAGTGCACGCTCGCCTCGCTGACGACGTTCACGTACCAGGGCGACAAGATCGTGTCCGTGGGCTACACCGAGCCCGCCCGCGACCTCGTTCCCGCGCATCTCCTGGCCGGCGCCAAGCCGGTGAAGGGGAAGGACAAGGCCTTCGGGGCCTGATCCTGGGCAAACGAATCGCCTGATCCCGGCAACACATTCCGCGTGAAAGGCCGCCGTCAATCCGGCGGCCTTTCGCGTACCCCTTCAATTCACTGCAAAACCGGACGGTTTACCGGAACCCGCGTGTTCCTCCTGCCCTCTTCCGGGGCGCCCCTGTGAATGGGGCAGCGTGAGGAATGGGGACGACGGAATGCGGGACGTGAGTCGCAGGGGACTGCTCGGGCTCGGCGCGGGCGCGGCGAGCGGGGCGCTGCTCGCCGGGTGCGGTACGGGCGGTGGCCGGAAGGTCGGCTCCCAGGAGCACGGCAACGCGGGCCCGCCCGGCCGGGAGCAGCTGAGGCCCATCGGCGACGGCTCGACGGCGTACACCGGAAAGCAGCCGCGGCAGCCCGGCAGGCCCGAGCGGCTCGAACCCGGCCAGAAGCCGCCGCAGTTCGTGGTCTTCTCCTGGGACGGCGCGGGCGAGGTGGGCAACGGGCTCTTCCCGCGCTTCCTGAAGCTCGCCGAGGACCACGGCGCGCACATGACCTTCTTCCTGTCGGGGCTCTATCTCCTGCCGGAGTCGAAGAAGCGGCTCTACCGCCCGCCGAACAACCCCGTCGGCGCCTCCGACATCGGCTATCTGACCGACGCCCACATCAAGGAGACCCTGAAGTACGTCCGCCGCGCCTGGCTCGAAGGGCACGAGATCGGCACGCACTTCAACGGGCACTTCTGCGCGGGCTCCGGCTCCGTCGCCAACTGGACGCCCGCGCAGTGGCGCGACGAGATCGACCAGGCGACGTCCTTCGTAAAGAAGTGGCGTACGAACACGGGCTGGAAGGACCTGCCTGCGCTGCCCTTCGACTACGACAAGGAACTCGTCGGCGGCCGCACACCCTGTCTGCTGGGCCAGGAGAACCTGCTGCCCACCGCCCGCGAACTCGGCTGGCGCTACGACGCGTCCTCGCCCGGCGGCGTCCAGCGCTGGCCGCACAAGCGGCTCGGGATCTGGGATCTGCCGCTGCAGGCCGTCCCGTTCCCCGGCCGGAGCTTCGAGGTCCTGTCGATGGACTACAACATGCTGGCCAACCAGTCCCTCAACTCCACGCGCGCGCCCGCCGCCAACTACCCGGGCTGGCGCGAGCAGTCCGCGCAGGCGTACATCCAGGGATTCAAGCGGGCATACGAGACGAACCGGGTGCCGTTCTTCATCGGCAACCACTTCGAGGAGTGGAACGGCGGCATCTACATGGACGCCGTCGAGGACGCGCTGAAGCACATCGCGGCCACCGCGGAGACCCACCGTGACGTGCGGCTCGTCTCCTTCCGGCAGTTCGTCGACTGGCTCGACGCGCAGGACCCAAAAACGCTGGCGAAGCTGCGTACGCTCGACGTGGGACAGCAGCCGTCCGAAGGCTGGCGCAAGTTCCTCGCAAACCCCTCTTGAAGTGGGCTTTTCCCACCGCGAGGGGGGTGCGGAAGATCCCCTAAACAGACATGCGAAACTTTTCACATGAGTGCCGCCTCCCGCACCCCCCGCACCACCGCGACGAAGCGCCGCGCCGCCAAGCTGACCGTAGGAGCCGCCGTGGCGGCCCTCGCGCTGACGGCCTGCGGCTCCGGCGGTACCTCGGGCGGCGGCAACAACACCAACTTCGTCACCGGGTCCGGCGGCATCGCCACGGTCAAGAAGGGCGAGCGCCACGACGCCCCCTCCCTGACCGGCAAGGACCTGGAGGGCAAGCAGCTCGACATGTCCGACTACAAGGGCAAGGTCGTCGTCCTCAACGTCTGGGGCTCCTGGTGCCCGCCCTGCCGGGCAGAGGCGCCGAACTTCGTGAAGGTCGCGGGGGACACCGAGAAGCAGGGCGTCCAGTTCCTCGGCATCAACACCCGGGACACCAGCACCAACCCGGCCAAGAAGTTCGAGGAGTCCTACGACGTCCCGTACCCGAGCTTCTACGACCCGACGGGCCGGCTCCTCCTCAAGTTCGAGAAGGGCACCCTCAACCCGCAGGCCATCCCCTCGACGATCGTCGTCGACCGCGAGGGAAAGATCGCCGCGCGTTCGCTCAAGCCACTCAGCGAGAAGGCCCTGCGCAAGATGGTCGCGCCGGTCGTCGCGGAGAAGTGAGCGAAGGTGAGCTCCTCCCTCGTCACACTCGCCGCCGGTGACACCGTCACCGACGGTGCGCTCCTCCTGGCCGTCCCCGTGGCTCTGCTCGGCGGCCTGGTCTCCTTCTTCTCCCCGTGCGTGCTGCCCCTCGTACCCGGCTATCTGAGTTACGTGACCGGCATCACCGGCACCGATCTGATGGAGCAGCGGCGGGGCCGGATGGCAGCGGGCGCCAGCCTGTTCGTCCTCGGGTTCACCGCCGTCTTCGTCTCCGGCGGCGCCCTGTTCGGCTTCTTCGGCCAGACGCTCCAGGAGTACCAAGGGGTGCTGAGCAAGGTGCTCGGCGTCCTCATGATCGGCATGGGGATCTTCTTCATGGGCTTCATGCCCTGGATGACGCAGCGGGAGTTCCGCTTCCACAAGAAGCCCGCCGCCGGTCTGGCCGGAGCCCCGGTCCTCGGCGCGCTGTTCGGCATCGGCTGGACCCCCTGCATCGGCCCGACCCTCGCCTCCGTGATCGGCCTCTCCTCGGTGCAGAGCACCGCGGGCCGCGGGGCGATACTGACCATCGCGTACTGCCTCGGCCTCGGCGTGCCCTTCGTGCTCGCCGCGATCGCCTTCCGCAAGGCGCTCGGCGCGTTCGGCTGGGTCAAGCAGCACTACACGTGGGTGATGCGCATCGGCGGCATCATGATGATCCTGACCGGAGTTCTGCTGCTCACGGGTGCGTGGGACGCCCTCGTGGGGCAGATGCGGACCTGGTCCACCGGCTTCCAGGTGGGAATCTGATCCATGAGCAACACGACCGACGACGTGCAGACCGGCGGCGATCCCGCTGAGCTCGAAGCCGCGTCCCAGCTGAGCACGGCCCCCCAGGAGGACCGTGCGCCCAACCTGCCCCGGCTCGGTGTCATCGGCTGGGTCCGCTGGTTCTGGCGGCAGCTCACCTCGATGCGGGTCGCCCTGATCCTCCTGTTCCTGCTCTCCCTCGGCGCCATCCCCGGCTCGCTGATCCCCCAGCAGGGCACGGACCCGACCAAGGTCGACACCTTCCGCAAGGCCCACGACACGCTCGCGTCGATCTACGACAAGATCGGCTTCTTCCACGTCTACAGCTCGGTGTGGTTCTCCGCGATCTACCTGCTGCTGTTCATCTCCCTCATCGGCTGCATCGTGCCGCGCACCTGGCAGTTCGTCGGGCAGCTGCGCGGCCGTCCGCCGGGCGCGCCCAAGCGGCTCACCCGGCTGCCCGCGTACGCGACGTGGCGCACCGAGGCGGACCCCGAGCAGGTGCGCGCCGCCGCCCTCGCGATGATGAAGAAGCGCCGCTACCGCGCACACGTCGCAGGGACCGCGGTCGCGGCCGAGAAGGGCTATCTGCGCGAGGTCGGCAACCTCGTCTTCCACATCGCGCTGATCGTGATGCTGGTGTCCTTCGCCTGGGGCCAGCTGTTCAAGTTCGAGGGCGGCAAGCTCGTCACCGAGGGCGACGGGTTCGCCAACACGCTCACGCAGTACGACGACTTCAAGTCCGGCAACCTCTTCGACAGCGATAACGACCTGTCGCCGTTCAGCTTCACGCTCGACAAGTTCACGGCCACGTACGAGCGCACGGGCCCCGAGAAGGGCACCCCGCGCACGTTCCGCGCGAACGTCAGCTACACCGAGGGATCGGGCGACAAGACGAAGCAGGCCAAGATCGAGTCCAACCACCCGCTGGACATCGACGGCACCAAGATCTTCCTCAACGGGCACGGCTACGCGGTCCCCGTCACGGTCCGCGACGGCAAGGGCAAGGTCGTCTCGAAGCAGACCGTGCCGATGCTGCCGATCGACTCCAACATCTCCTCGCAGGGCGCCATCAAGGTGATGGACGGCTACAAGAACGCGCAGGGCAAGAAGGAACAGCTGGGCTTCGCCGCCTGGTTCGTGCCGACGTTCGCGGGCGCGGGCAAGGGCACGATGCTCTCCCAGTTCCCCGCGCTCGACTTCCCCGTCCTCGCGCTGAACGCGACGCACGGCGACCTCGGCGTCGACGCCGGCCTTCCGCAGAACGTGTACCAGCTGGACACCTCGCACATGAAGGCCTTCAAGGACTCCAAGGGCAAGGCGCTCAAGCAGCGGCTGCTGCCCGGCGAGACGATGAAGCTGCCGGGCGGGGCGGGGTCCATCACGTTCGACAAGGACATCAAGGAATGGGTCACCTTCCAGATCTCCCACCAGCCCGGTGACACCTGGGCACTGGGCGGCGCCATCGCCGCGATCGGCGGTCTGGCCGGCTCCCTGTTCATCCAGCGCCGCCGCGTCTGGGTGCGCGCCGTCGAAGGCGAGGACGGGGTGACCGTCGTCGAGATGGCGGGCCTCGGCCGCAGCGAGTCCGCGAAGCTGCCGGAGGAGCTGGGCTCCTTGGTCGAGCAGCTGCACAGCGAGGCGCCGAGCGCCCCCGAACCCACCGAAACCTCCGCATCAACCACCGCTGTTCCTGCCGCCGAAGGGGCTGAGAAGTGACTCTCGCCGCCGCAGTCAACGAGAACCTGGCTCACACCAGTAACGTCCTCATCTACTCGTCGATGGCCGTGTATCTGCTCGCGTTCTTCGCGAACATGGCCGAGTGGATCTTCGGTAGCCGCAGCAAGGTCGGCCGAACCGCCGCCGCGCTGACCGGCAACGCCGAGACGAAGGCCGCCGCGCCCGCCGTCACGGTGAAGAAGGAGGGCGGCACGGCCGTCCTGGAGCGGCCGAAGGTCGTGACGCGGGCCGCGGCCGGCGCGCGTGACGTGCCGGACGGCCCCGGCGCCGCCGGCGGTGACGCACAGGGCGACCTGTACGGGCGCATCGCCATCTCCCTCACGGCGCTCGGCTTCATCATCGAGTTCGGCGGCGTGCTCACGCGCGCGCTCTCGGTGGAGCGGGCCCCGTGGGGCAACATGTACGAGTTCAGCATCACCTTCTCCACCGTCGCCGTGGCCATCTACCTGGTCCTGCTGGCGCTGAAGAAGAACGTGCGCTGGCTCGGACTGCCCCTGGTCATCACGGTCCTGCTCGACCTCGGTCTCGCCACCACGGTGCTGTACACGTCCAGCGACCAGCTGGTGCCGGCGCTGCACTCGTACTGGCTGTACATCCACGTCTCGACGGCGATCTTCTGCGGCGCGGTCTTCTACGTCGGCGCGGTCGGCACGATCCTGTACCTCTTCAAGGACTCGTACGAGAGCAAGCTCGCGGGCGGCGGCACCCCCGGCCGGTTCGCGACCTCCGTCATGGAGCGGCTGCCCGCCTCGCAGTCCCTGGACAAGTTCTCCTACCGCGTGAACGCGGCCGTCTTCCCGCTGTGGACGTTCACGATCATCGCGGGTGCCATCTGGGCGGGCGACGCGTGGGGCCGCTACTGGGGCTGGGACCCCAAGGAGACCTGGTCGTTCATCACCTGGGTCGCCTACGCGGCGTACCTGCACGCCCGCGCGACGGCCGGCTGGAAGGGCCGCAAGGCCGCGTACCTGGCGCTGATCGCGTTCGGCTGCTGGATCTTCAACTACTACGGCGTGAACATCTTCGTCACGGGCAAGCACTCGTACGCCGGCGTGTGAGCCACCTCGCTTCGTGAAAGGCCGGTCCTGCTCCTGCGGGGCCGGCCTTTCGCGTACGCGCGTCAGCCCACCGTGATGGCGTCCAGCTTTCCGCGCAGGTACGCGTGCGAATCGACGGGCTCGTATGCGACGCGGCCCTTCGGTGCGGGCAGTGGTTCGACGGTCGTGCCGGGGTCGCACTCGTAGAAGTAGACGAGCGACATGAGCTCCTCGGCGGGCGCGTCCGCGGGCGGCGGCAGGACGCGGTGGCGGCCGGAGCGCCAGCGGTCGCCGGTCCAGCGGGCCATCAGGTCACCGATGTTGATGGTGAAGGCGTCCGGATCGTACGGGGCGTCCTCCCAGCCGCCCTCGTCCGTGAACACCTGGAGGCCGCCCTTCCCGGCCTGCCGGTCGAGGACCGTCACCGTGCCGAAGTCGGTGTGCGGGCCGATCCGGAACTGGCCCGGCTCCGGAGCGCCGACGACCTCCGTGCCCGGGTACCAGTTGATGTTGAAGCCCCAGGTGGGGTGCGCGGTGTGCCGGGTGAAGAAGTCGGCGGGCTCGTCGAGGGCGGCCGCGAGGAGTTCGAGCAGCCGGTCGGAGAGAGTCCGCATCTGCTCCAGGTACGTCTCCACGAGCGCGCGCAGCTGCGGCGACTCGGCCGGGAAGACGTTCTCGCCCGACCACTCGGCGCGCACCGCCGGGTCGTCGAAGGGCGTCGCCGTGGCGAAGGACAGCGACTCCTTCAGGTCGGGCGGCGTCTCGGTGCCCTCGGCGTACCCGTTGGCCTCGGCGCCCGGCCCGAGCCAGCCGCGGCCGCCGACCTTCACGCTGTACGGCTCCTTCACGGGCGCCGGCAGCCGGAAGAACCCGCGGGCCGCGTCCCGGATCCGGGTGCGCAGGGCCGGGTCGACGCCGTGCCCGGTGACCAGCAGGAACCCGGCCGTGCGCAGCGCGTCGTCCACGGTGGCGGCGATCGCGGCGCGGGCCCGCGGGTCGCCGGACAGCCAGGGCCGGAGGTCGATGGTCGGGATGCGCGGCGCGGCGCCGGGGGAAGCGGTCATGCGGTCCACTCTCGCGGCGCGGAAACACCGGGGCAACGTGCGGGGCGTACTGTCCCGGCCGTCCCCACCCCGACGGAATGTCCGCACGCGCGCGTGCGGACCGGGAGGTCCCGTGTCCGCTCTTACGCTCCGCGAGATCCTGAGCCTCGACGTCGTCGGCGCCGCCGAACCCGAACTGCTCGCAGGGGAGGGGGCGTTGGACCGTCCGGTGCGCTGGGTGCATTCGAGCGAGGTGTACGAGGGGGCGGGCTTCCTGGACGGCGGGGAGCTGCTGCTGACGAACGGGTTCGCGTTCCTCGACGCCGACGGGGGCGCGCTGCGCCGCTACGTACGGGAGTTGACGGCGCGCGGGGCGGTGGGCCTCGCCGTGGAGGTGGGCCGGGCCCTGGAACGTATGCCGTCCGAAGTGGTGGCGGCAGCAAGGGAGTTGGGGTTCCCGCTGATCGCGTTGCGGCGCGTCGTGCCGTTCGTGCGGATCGCGGAGGCCGCCAACCGGGCCATCGTCACCCACGGGCTCGCCGCCCGCCCCGCGGTGACGCTGCGGGCCGCCGACCATTCGGCCGCGCTGCTCGCCGATCTGGCCGAGCGGCAGGCACTCAATCAGCCGGAGGTGCAGGCGCGTTCGGCGCTCGCCGGGTTCCGGCCCGGGCCCGGGGCGCGGCTCGTCGGGGTCTCCGTGCACGGTCCGGCGGTGGCGGCCCGCGCGGCGGTCGACCGGGTGGCGGGGCGGGGCGCGCTGTGTGCCGCGTTCCCCGGTGATGTGCTCGCGCTGGTGGCGGCGCCGGCCGGGCGTGACCCGGTGCGCGCCGTCCTCGACGCCTTCCGTGCCGTGGCCGCGCCGGGGCTCACCGTGGCGGTCGGGCCCGCGGTCGCCGCGGGTGACGGGTGGCTGCGCTGGAGCGACACGCTGCGCACGGCCCGTACGACGCTGGAGCTGGCGCTGACCGTGCCGGCGGCCGAACCGGCGCTCGCCGAGGGGCCGTTGGTGGCGTCCTCGCGGGCGCTCGCCCTCGAGCGGGAGCTGACCAGGGGCGGTGTGGAGGCCAACCGGGAGCGGCTGACGCGGCTCGTCGGTGACGTCCTCGGGCCGCTCCTGGAGTGGGAGGCCGTGCACGGCAGCGACCTCGTGCACACCCTTGAGGTGCATCTGCGGCACGGCTGCAGCCCCACGCGTACCGCCGCGCTCCTGCACATCGGACGGCAGTCCCTCTACCAGCGCCTCGAGCGCATCGAGTCGCTGCTCGGCGCCGAGGTCGGCGACCCGGAACTGCTCGGGGAACTGCTCCAGGCGGCGTGCGCGGCCCGGGTCGTGGGGGCCGGGCGGGCCGGTCAGGGGGCCAGCGAGCGCCAGATCCTCTCCGACAGGACGCGCGCGGCCTGATCGAGGTCGGTCTCGTGCGTCCCGGCGAGCCAGCCGCGCGCGAGGCCGACGACCGGGCCGAGTACCAGGGCCTCGATGAGCGGCTCGGGCAGCGGGGCGATCGCGCCGGAGTCGACGTGCTGCCGCATCCACTCGGTCAGCGGCGAGAGCCGGGCCTCCTGCGTGTCGCGCAACTGGCGGGCCTGCGCCATCCCCAGCCGGTCGGCGTACGAGGAGTGCAACAGGCGGGAGGCGTCGGGGTGTTCGCGGATGAAGCGCAGATACGTTTCGACGATCGCCTGGATCCCCGTGCGCGGTGTGCGGGAGCGTTCGAGGGCCGCGGTGAGTTCTCCGAGGAGCCGACCGAGCCAGCGCAGCAACAGCGCCTGCATCAGCCCGTCGACGCTGCCGAAGTGGTGGTACAGGCTGCCCGGACTCGCCCCGCCCGTCCGCGTCAGGGAGCTGACGGTGATGCCCTGCTCGCCGGCGTCCGCGTACACGCGCAGAGCGGCATCGAGGAGGCGGTCGACGGTTTCCGCGCCGCGCAGTTGCTTGGGGCTCATGACGACGACCAGCCTAAGGCACCTCCCCAGGGCTGTGTTTCTATAGTGAATTTCTAGAAATTCACTCCAGTTCAGTAAGGTGCTGAGCCACACTGATCCCCGTGTCGGACAACACAGGGATCACCCTGGCCGAGGCCGTCGAGCGGCACTGGGGACCGCTCGACGGCCCGGCCGTCTCCCGTTCTTGACCTGCTCGCCCAGCGGGCGGGGTTCGCGGCGCGGGTGCCGGAGGGGGATGCCCGCGCCGCCCGAGCCCGCCGCTGCTCACCCGCCGCACCGGCTTGATCGGCCCGCCCGCAGCAGCAGCTTGCCCGTGCTCGTGCGCGAACCCATCAGGCGGTGGGCCTCCGCCGCCTCCGTGAGGGGGAATTCCGCGGTCACCGGGAGTTCGACGCCCGGTACCGCGAAGGCGTGTTCGGCGAGTGACCGCAGTTCGGCAGGGGCCGTCCGGGCGAGGCCGAGGATGGAGAAGCCGGCCACGGAGAGGCCCGTCGGGTACAGCTCGGGCTGGCCGACCTGCCACGCGGGCGCGGACGACGCGTTGCCGAAGGACACGAGCCGCCCGAACACCGCGAGCGCCTCCCGGGTTTCCCGGAGCGTCTCCCCGCCCACCGGGTCCAGCGCCAGATCGACCCCGCGACCGCCCGTCAACTCCCGTACCGCGGCGCCGAATCCATCGGCCAGGACCACGTGGTCGTACCCGTACCCCTTCGCGTACGCGGCCTTCGCCTCGCTCGACACGACGCCGATCACCTGCCCCGCGCCCGCCGCCCGCGCCAACTGCCCGGCCACCGTGCCGACTCCGCCCGCCGCGCCCTGCACGAGCACGGTCTCGCCGGAGCGCAGCCGCCCCACCGAGTGCAGCAGCGCGTACGCCGTCGGCAGCACGGTCGGCAGTGTCGCGGCCGTGCGCAGGGAGAGGCCGTCGGGGAGCGGGAAGGTGGTGACGGCGTCGGCGACGGCCACCTCCGCGTAGCCGCCGGAGGTGGTGAGCGCGGCGACCTCCTGGCCGACCGCGAGCCCCTCGACTCCCGCCCCCAGGGCGCGTACGCGGCCGGAGACCTCCAGGCCGGGGGAGTACGGCAGTGCGTCCACCCGGTAGCCCTCCGCGCGGGCCTTGAGGTCGGCGAAGTTCACCCCGGCGTACGCCACATCGATGCTCACCCGGCCGGGCCCCGGCTCCGGCACCACCACGTCCTCCGTCACCCGCAGGACCTCGGGCCCGCCGTACTCCTCGAACCGCACCGCTCGCATGACACACGCCTTCCGTCGCCCGAGAAGAACCGACAGGTGTTCGTCGCTCGACGAACACCAACGGCTCAGACTGTACGACGCTCAGCGAACACTCGGCAAGCTGTCGCGTACACCACCGCGCTCACCGCGAAGCCGACCAGGCACGTCACGTCGCCGATCGAGGACCAGTGCCGCGCCGCCCACCCCGCGTACTGCTCCTGATTCGAGAAGAGAGGGACGGAGACCGCGATGCCCGCCAACAGGGCCGCGAATCCTGGCCAGTTGGAGAATCCGGGGTTGCCGAGGCGGCCGACGAGATCGGCCCCGGGCGTGCGTCGCGAGCGCCACCTCTCCGTGAGCACCACGCCCAGCCACGGGCCGATCCAGTACGCGATCACCAGCAGGAACGCCTCGTACGCGTGCCCCGCGTCGGAGAGTGAGGACCACGCCGCCGCCGTGCCCGCGAGGCCCGTCAGGACGACCAGCGTGCTGCGGCCGAGCCACCGCGGCAGCCGCAGGCCGATGGCGGTGATCGACATGGAGGACGAGTAGATGTTGAGGGCGTTCGCCGAGATCGCGCCCAGGATGATCGCCACCAGCACCAAGTGGCCGAGCCAGGACGGGAGATGGCTGGTGAAGGCGGCCGTGGGCGTCGCTCCCGCGGGCGCGGCGATCGTCGCCGACGCCGCGCCGGTCAGCGCCACGACCGAGACGGACAGGAACATCCCGAGCGCCGGGTACAGGACCGTACGGAAGCGGTTCGCGGTGCGCGGCAGATAGCGCGAGTAGTCCGACGCGTTCGGGTTCCAGCCCGCCGCGTACCCCCACGCCGAGCTGAACGCGAGCAGGAAGCCGCCGATGCCACCCTCGCCACCGGCCGCCGACAGGTCCGCCTCGCCGAACGTCCAGGCGCCCGCCACCAGGAAGACGACGGCGAGCACCGGGAACGCGTACCGCTCGAAGGTGTGCACGAAGTTGTGCCCGATGAAGCCGATGACGATCTCGGCGGCGACGACCACGAGCAGCGAGGGCAGCGGCCGCAGACCGGTCAGCGTGTTCAGGGCGAACGCGGCGCTCACGCTGTTCACGGCGAACCAGCCGACGCCCGCCACCAGAGCGTTGACCCCCGCGGGCAGCGCGTTGCCGCGGAAGCCGAAGGCGAGGCGCCCGATCGCCATCTGCGGCACGCCGAACCGCGGCCCGTCCAGCGACAGGATCCCCTGCGTCAGCGCGCCGAGCGCGGTGCCGAGCAGCAGGGCCGCGGCCGCCTGCCAGAAGCTGAGGCCGAAGAACAGGACGGAGATCACGCCGATGTAGACCGTCGCGAACTCGATGTTCGGCGAGGCCCAGGTCCACAGCAGCTGCCGTGGCCCGCCGTGCCGTTCGGCGTCGGGGATCGGCTCCGCCCCGGCCGTCTCCACGGCGACGATCTTGTCGCCGTAGGCGGGAGGGGGTGGGGACGTGCTGGTGGGAGCGGTGCCCGGGGCGGTCGTCATGCCCCCTGAGTGTCCGGGTGCGGAGCGGTCCCGCACAGGGGCGCACTGTCCGCTTCAGGGGGCGCGACGGCGTACAACTTGTACGCGCCCTACGCCGTCCGCGAGCCGTCCACCGTCACGCGCCTTTCACTGCCGACGGCTCATTCGCCGATGTCCTCGTTCCACAGCTGCGGCTTCGCCGCGATGAAGTCCTCCATCATGGCGACGCACTCGGGGTCGTCGAGCAGCACGATCTCGACGCCGTGCTCCGCGAGCCAGTCGTGCCCGCCGTGGAAGGTGCGCGCCTCGCCGACCACCACGCGCGAGATCCCGAACTGCCGCACCAGACCCGAGCAGTACCAGCAGGGGCTGAGCGTGGTCACCATCGTGGTGCCCTTGTACGTGCGCTGCCGCCCGGCGTTGCGGAACGCGTCGGTCTCCCCGTGCGAGGACGGGTCGGCGTCCTGAACGCGCCGGTTGTGGCCGCGGCCGAGGAGCTTGCCGTCGGCGGAGTACAGGGCGCCGCCGATCGGGATGCCGCCCTCCGCGAGACCGGCCTTCGCCTCCTCCACGGCGGTGGCGAGCCAGGTGCGGGCGAGATCGAGATCCATGGCGCTCATTCGTCCTTTTTGTCGTCGTCCTTCAGGGACCGCAGGAATTCGGGGTTGTCGTCGGGCGCGACGAACCGTGTGCCGCCGCCGCCCGCGGGGGTGCGGCGCGGCCTGCCCACCGCCAGCCAGGCGATCGGTCCGAGCAGGACCTCGCCGAACAGCAGGATGATGATGACCCACACCACCTTGGGCAGCTTGCGCACCTCTTTTTCCGGGGTGTTCAGGCAGTCGATGAACGCGTAGATCCAGAGCGCGAGGACCAGCAGGAAGGGCAAGTAGCGCAGCATGGTGTCGCGATCCCCCAAGGAACGGAACGGGGCGTACTGGGCCCCCGGTGACTCGGCCAGGTTAACGGTTGCCCGATACTGGAACGCATGGCTTACGACGATCTTCGCTCCCTGCTCAGGGCTCTGGAGCGCGAAGGCGACCTGAAGCGCATCAAGGCCGAGGTCGACCCGTACTTGGAGGTCGGTGAGATCGTCGACCGGGTGAACAAGGCCGGCGGCCCCGCCCTCCTCTTCGAGAACGTGAAGGGCGCGTCGATGCCCCTCGCGATGAACGTGTACGGCACCGACCGGCGCCTGCTCAAGGCGCTCGGCCTCAAGTCGTACGACGACATCAGCGACAAGATCGGCGGCCTGCTGAAGCCGGAGCTGCCGCAGGGCTTCGTCGGCATCCGCGAGGCGTTCGGCAAGCTCGGCGCGATGACGCACGTACCGCCGAAGAAGGTGAAGTCGGACGCGGCCCCCGTGCAGGAGGTCGTGCTGCGGGGCGAGGACGTCGACCTGGACAAGCTGCCGGCGCTGTTCACCTGGCCGGAGGACGGCGGCTCCTTCTTCAACCTGGGGCTCACCCACACCAAGGACCCCGAGACGGGCATCCGCAACCTCGGGCTCTACCGCCTGCAGCGCCACGACAAGCGCACCATCGGCATGCACTGGCAGATCCACAAGGACAGCCGGAACCACTACCAGGTGGCCGCCAAGCGGGGCGAGAAGCTGCCCGTCGCCATCGCCTTCGGCTGCCCGCCGGCGGTCACGTACGCGTCGACGGCGCCGCTGCCCGGCGACATGGACGAGTACATGCTGGCCGGGTTCATCCAGGGCAAGCGCGTCGAGATGGTCGACTGCAAGACGGTGCCGCTCCAGGTCCCGGCCAACGCGGAAGTCGTCATCGAGGGCTGGCTCGAGCCGGGCGAGATGCTCCCGGAGGGCCCCTTCGGGGACCACACGGGCTTCTACACCCCCCAGGAGCCGTTCCCGGCCCTCAAGATCGACTGCGTGACGATGCGGAAGCGTCCGCTGCTCCAGTCGATCGTGGTGGGCCGCCCGCCGACGGAGGACGGCCCGCTGGGCCGCGCCACGGAGCGCTTCTTCCTCCCCCTCCTCAAGGTGATCGTCCCGGACATCGTGGACTACCACCTGCCGGAGTCCGGCGGCTTCCACAACTGCGCGATCGTCTCGATCGACAAGAAGTACCCGAAGCACGCCCAGAAGGTGATGAGCGCGATCTGGGGCGCGCACATGATGTCGCTGACGAAGCTCATCGTCGTCGTCGACTCCGATTGCGACGTCCACGATCTTCATGAAGTCTCGTGGCGCGCGCTCGGGAACACGGACTACGCCCGTGACCTGACCGTGGCCGAGGGGCCGGTCGACCACCTCGACCACGCCTCGTACCAGCAGTTCTGGGGCGGCAAGGCGGGCATCGACGCGACGAAGAAGTGGCCCGAGGAGGGCTACACGAGGGACGGAGGCTGGCCCGAGATGGTCGTCTCCGACCCCCGTACGGCGGCCCTCGTGGACCGTCGTTGGAAGGAGTACGGACTCTCGTGACCAGCGCTTCAGCAGCAATCCCGCAGCAGCCGGGACGGACCAGGGCGTTTCTGCGCCTGGTCATGATCGAGCACTCGGTCTTCGCGCTGCCCTTCGCCTACATCGCGGCCCTCACGGCGATGTTCCAGCTGGACGAGAACATCCACTGGGGCCGACTCCTCCTGGTCACCATCTGCATGGTGGGCCTGCGGACGTTCGCGATGGCGGCGAACCGGATCATCGACCGCGAGATCGACGCCCGGAACCCGCGCACCGCGCACCGCGAACTGGTGACGGGCGCGGTGTCCGTGAAGTCGGCGTGGACCGGCGCGCTGATCGCCCTGGTCGTCTTCCTGGCATCGGCGGCGCTCCTGAACCCGCTCTGCCTGGCGCTCGCGCCCATCGCGGTGATCCCGATGGTCGTCTACCCGTACGGCAAGCGGTTCACGAACTTCCCGCAGGCGATCCTGGGCCTCGCCCAGGCGATGGGCCCGATCGGCGCGTGGATCGCGATCACCGGCGAGTGGTCCTGGACGGCCGTCATCCTCGGTCTCGCGGTCGGCATCTGGATCGGCGGCTTCGACCTCATCTACGCCTGCCAGGACGTGGAGACGGACCGAGAGGTCGGCGTGAAGTCGGTCCCGGCCCGCTTCGGCATCCCCGGGGCGATCTGGGGCGCGCGCGTCTGCCACACCCTCACGACGGCCCTGTTCGTCTGGTACGCCCTGGCCACCGACGCGGGCACCTTCTTCTGGGTCGGCCTCGTGATCGTCGCAGGCGCCTTCCTGTACGAGCACTCGATCGTGAAGCCCCACGACCTCTCCCGCCTGAACCGGGCCTTCTTCCAGGTCAACGGCTTCATCGGCATCGCACTCTTCGTGTGCGCGCTGCTCGACCTGCTGGTGCGGGGGCTGACGGTCTAGCTGTCTGCTCTCTGAGTAGGTCGGCGGCGGCACCGCGTCCGGGTGCCGCCGCCGACGCTCATACCGCCACGACGGTGACGCGGTCGCCCAGGCCCTTGAAGTCATCGGCGTTGCGCGTGTACAGCGGCAGGCCGTGTGCGGAGGCGATGGCCGCGATCATCAGGTCGAGGCGGCGGGGGCGGGGGTCGCGCCCGGCCGCGAGGGTGAGCGCGACCAGAGAGCCGTAGCGGGCGGCCGCATCGCTGTCGAACGGGAGGGCATCGAAGTCGGCCACCGCCGCCGCGAGCTTCTCCGTCCGCGCGGCCCGCGCGGCAGCGTCCCGCGCCATGGCGACGCCCTGGTGCAACTCGGCGAACGTGATGGCGGTCAGCCGGGGACGATGGGGCAGAGCGGCGACGTCGAGCAGATCCAGATCGATGTAGGTACAGGTGTCGAGGACGCCGACGGCGTGGCGCTGCCCCGCGGAGGGATCAGCCACGAGGCCGCTCCCAGGGGTCGTCCAGCTCATCGGGGCCGAAGAACTGCTCCGCCTCGCGCCGCATCTCGGTCGCGTCCACCCGGGCCAGCAGACGATGCCTGGCCACCAACTCCCCGGCGCTCGGCTCCCGTCGGCGCCGTATCGGACGCAGCTCCGCCACTTCCACGCCGTTACGGGTGATGCGGTACGTCTCGCCGTTCTCGACGGCGTCCATGACGGCAGCGGAGTTGTTGCGAAGCTCGCGCTGGGTGATGGTCTCCATGACACCAATGTAGCGCGGTGTGTCTCACGGTGCTACGCCCTGCGAGGGTGCCCGGCGCCGCAGGGCGAACGCCGCCGCCACCCCGGCCACGAGCCCGATCAGATGGCCCTGCCAGCTCACCCCGTCGTTCGTGGGGGAGAGGCCGGCCAGGAATGATGTGCCCCAGTACGCGGCTATGAGGATGCCGACGACGATGCCGAGTGGGCGGCGTTCCACGAAACCGGACAGGACGACGAAGGCGAACAGGCCGAATATCAGGCCCGAGGCGCCCGCCGTGTTCGTGTGGGACGGGGCCACCAGCCACACCCCGAGGCCGTCCGCGACGACGATCAGGGCGCAGGCCAGGAAGAAGCGGCGCAGTCCGCCGAGCGCCGCGACGAAGCCGAGGACCAGCAGCGGTATCGAGTTCGCCGCGACGTGCGCGAAGCCGAAGTGGATGAAGGACGCCGGGACGACGTCGATCAGCTCGGAGGGCTCGCGCGGCTGGATGCCGAAGGTGTCCAGGGCGTTGCCCGATGCCACGTCGACCACTTCGAGGAGCCAGAGCAGCGCCACCCAGGCGAGCATCACCTTGCCCGCCGTCAGTGCCCGCTCACGCCTCGGCCGCCGCAGGACCGCCGCCCGGCCCGATCCGTCCTCGTACGTCATCCCAGCCCCCGCCCGTCATGGAAAGAACGCTCACAGCCCCTGCTCAAGTTCCCCCGCAGGGCCGCCGGATAGGCTCGTGGTGTGGAGCACGTCAAAGCAAGCAGCCGCAAGCCCTGGGTCGTCGGGGTGTCCGGAGCGTCGGGGACCCCGTACGCCGCTTCCGTGCTGCGCGCCCTGCTCGCGGCGGGCGAAGCCGTCGACCTCGTCGTCTCGCGGGCCTCGCGGCTCACGCTGCTCGACGAGACGGGGATCCCGCTGCGGGACGCGCACTGGCGCGAGGACCTGGCCCAGTGGCTGGCGCGCGGCGCCGACGGCAAGCCGGGCACGTTCGCCGGCATCGGGCTCGACGACGTGCGGTACTGGCCCGCAGGTGATCTCGCGGCCGGTCCTTCCTCCGGCTCGTACCCGGTCAAGGGCATGATCATCGTGCCCGCCTCGACGGCGTGCGTGGCCGGTGTCGCGCTCGGACTCTCGAAGGATCTGCTGCAGCGCGCGGCGAGCGTGACGCTCAAGGAGCGGCGGCCGCTGATCGTCGCCGTACGGGAGACGCCGCTGAACGGGCAGACCCTCAAGCACCTGGTGGCGCTCGACGAGGCGGGCGCCGTGGTGCTGCCGGCGTCACCAGCGTTCTACGCGGGGGCGACGCACATCCAGGACCTCGTGGACTTCGTCGCGGGGCGGGCGCTGGACGCGGCGGGTGTGCCGCACACGCTGTACCGCCGCTGGGAGGGCGAGCTCGGGGGAGGCTCCCGTGCGGCCGAGTGACGCCGTTCCCCGTCCGTGAGGGGGCTCCGTCGCCCGGTCGCCCCGAGTGAAGAACTTTGGATTTTGCGGGGATTCACCCTAGCGCGCCTTCGTTTCTGTACATAAGCTCGCGTCAACGCTGAACAATGAAAGGCATTGGACCTTATGGACGCCGTGGACAGGCAGCTCATCCAGGCCCTGCGCGAGAACGGCCGCGCCTCGTATGCGGAGTTGGGCCGGCTCGTCGGCCTGTCCGGACCCAGCGTCACGGACCGCATCAACCGCCTCGAGGCGGCCGGCGTGATCACCGGCTACCGCGCCACCGTCGACTCCGCCTCGCTCGGCCTCGGTGTCACCGCCCTCATCGGCATCTCGCTCTCCGACGCCGCCGACCACGAGGACGTGGCGCACCGGCTGCGCGACCTGCACGAGATCGAGGACTGCTGGTTCATCGCGGGCGACGACTCGTACATGCTGAAGGTCCGCGCGGGCGACGTGGACAGCCTGGAGCGGACGATCCGCCGCCTGAGCGGCACGAAGGGCGTGTCCCGGACCCGTACCACCATCATTCTCTCCACGAAGTGGGAGAACCGGGTGGGGGAGCTTCCCGAGGAGGCGTGAGCCCCGGGGCGTACGGTGGGCTGGTCTGTTGAGTTGAGGGAAGGTACGGGCATGGACGCAGGGCTCAAGCGCGAGCTGGAGCAGAAGGTCAGGGACGGCGAGCGGCTGTCCCGCGAGGACGGCATCGCGCTCTACGAGTCGGACGACCTGGCCTGGCTCGGCGGCCTCGCCCATGAGGTGCGGACGCGGAAGAACGGCGACGTCGTGCACTTCAACGTCAACCGTCACCTGAACATGACGAACGTCTGCACCGCCTCCTGCGCCTACTGCTCCTTCCAGCGCAAGCCCGGCGAGAAGGACGCCTACACGATGCGCATCGAGGAGGCCGTCAAGCTCGCCCAGGCGATGGAGTCGGAGAACCTCACGGAACTCCACATCGTCAACGGACTGCACCCGAACCTGCCGTGGCGCTACTACCCGCGTTCGCTCAAGGCCCTCAAGGAGGCCCTGCCGAACGTCGGGCTCAAGGCCTTCACCGCCACCGAGATCCATCACTTCGAGAAGATCTCCGGGATGAGCGCCAGTGAGATTCTTGACGAGTTGATCGAGGCCGGTCTGGAGTCGCTGACCGGTGGCGGCGCCGAGATCTTCGACTGGGAGATCCGGCAGCACATCGTCGACCACGACACCCACTGGGAGGACTGGTCGCGCATCCACCGCCTCGCGCACGAGAAGGGCCTCAAGACCCCCTCGACGATGCTGTACGGGCACATCGAGGAGCCCCGCCACCGCGTCGACCACGTGCTGCGGCTGCGTGAACTGCAGGACGAGACCGGCGGCTTCCAGGTCTTCATCCCGCTGCGCTACCAGCACGACTTCGTCGACATGCAGGACGGCAAGATCCGCAACAAGCTGCAGGCGCGGACGACCATGGCCACGGGCGCCGAGGCGCTGAAGACCTTCGCGGTCTCCCGGCTGCTGTTCGACAACGTGCCGCACGTGAAGTGCTTCTGGGTCATGCACGGGCTGCACACCACGCAGCTCGCGCTGCAGCACGGGGCGGACGACATGGACGGCTCGGTCGTCGAGTACAAGATCACGCATGACGCGGACAACTACGGGACGCCGAGCAAGATGACGCGGGAGGATCTGCTCGACCTGATCCGTGACGCGGGGTTCCGGCCGGTGGAGCGCAACACGCGGTACGAGATCATTCGAGAGTACGAGGGGGCGGACCCCGGGCGGCGGGATGAGCCGCAGCCGATGCGGGTGTGAGTTTTACGGGTCCCGGTTCCGCCGGGGCCCGTTTTCGTTGCGGCCTCCCGTGGCACGGTCGCGGGGCTCCGCCCCGGACCCCGCGCCTCAAGCGCCGGCGGGGCTGGAAAGATCGGGGCTCCGCCCCGGACCCCGCTGCTCAATCGCCGCAGGGGCTCAAATTGCTCACCGCCGTAAGGGATGGAATTGCTCACCCGGCGCAGGGGCGGCCCTAATTGAGCGGCAGCATCATGTGGACGTCGTCCCTGTCGTCGCCCGGGGCCACCCGGATCGCGCCCGGGACGCGGCCGACCTCCTTGTAGTCGCAGGCCGCGTAGAAGGCGTCCGCGCCCGTGCCGCCGCGGCAGGTGAGGCGGAGGGCCTCGATGCCCTCGAAGGTGCGGGCGACCTCGGCGGCGGCCGACATCAGGGCGCGGCCGTAGCCCTTGCCCTGGTGCTCGGGGTGGACCATCACCGTGTAGAGCCACAAGTGGTGCTTCATCAGGCGGTGCTGGTTGTACGCGAGGAAGGCCGTCGCCGCGACCCGGCCGTGCTCGTCGCGGCCCACGAGGAGCCGGGTCCGGCCCTCGGCGAGATCCGCGAGGCGCTTGACCAGCTCCGGACGTATGTCCTCGGGCGTGACCGGCGGGACGAAGCCGACCGCGCCGCCGGCGTTCGTCACGTCCGACCACAGGGTGAGGAGCCCGTCGCGCAGATCGGGGTCGACCGCCGGGTCGAGTTCGAAGGTGAGGGGAGGTGTGGTGCGCATGGGCCCGAGCGTAACCAGAGGCGAGGTCGTGACGTTCGGACGTCCGTATCGGGACCTTCGACCGTAGGGGCGGGCTAAGCACCGGGCGTAGCTTGTGAATGTATTCACGAGCAGCCCGTACCGCGGGGTGCGGCAAGGAAGAAGGCAACGGTCATGGCTCTTCACGCTTCGGACAGTCCCGCCCGACACGGCGCCGCGGGCGCCCCGCGCCGGGGTGCCGGCAGCCAGGACGACGTCGTCGTCCGCGCGCCCGTCGCCCGCGGCGCCCTCGCCGCGTCCCGCGTACTCGTCGGCTTCTACTTCCTGTGGGCCTTCCTGGACAAGACCTTCGGCCTCGGGAAGGCGACGCCCTCCAGCGGCAGCTGGCTGAACGGCGGCAGCCCCACCGAGGGCTTCCTGCTGCACGGAACGACCGGCCCCTTCGCCCACATGTTTGACTCCGTGGCCGGGGCCTGGTGGCTCGACCTGGTCTTCATGCTCGGCCTGCTCGGCGTCGGCCTCGCCATGATCCTCGGCATCGGTATGCGGATCGCGGCCGTCGCGGGCACGCTGATGATGGCCTTCATGTGGCTCGTCACACTGTGGCCCGACAGCAACCCGTTCATGGACGACCACTGGATGATCGCCCTCGTCCTGCTGATCACCGCGGCGACCGGCGCCGGCCGGTACTACGGCCTCGGCGGGGTCTGGGCCCAGCTGCCCGCCGTCCGCAAGAACCGCTGGCTGATCTGACGCCGGGACTCCATGAGCCCCCGCTGAAATCGGACGCCCCTCCCCGTGCTTCACTGGAGGGGCGCTCGTCCTGTAAGGGCACCATTTCGGAACGGAAGAGTGGATTGACATGCTCCGCTACACGCTGATGCGGCTCGGGATCTTCGTGGGCTGCTTCCTCGTCGTCTGGGGTCTCGTCGCCACCGGCATCGTGCCCGCTGGCATCGGCGGCTCCTACTGGATGTGGATCGCGCTGCTCGGCCTGGTGATCTCCGCCCCCATCAGCTACGTCGTGCTGCGCGGCGAGCGGGATCGCGCCTCCGAAAAGGTCGTCGCCCGCGTGGACCGCGCCAAGGCGAACATGGCGGCCAACCGCTCCATGGAGGACGAGGCGGACGACGCCGCCCGCACCCGCGCCCACACGCAGGACGCGTAAGTTACCTCACACTCGCGGCGGCCCCGGCACCTGACAGGTGCCGGGGCCGCCTGTGTTTTCAAGGTAAATGGGGGTTAAGGGGGTTACGAGCTGTCCACCGGCCCCAAAGAAGACCTTTGATGTTCTCAAAGTTGCGGTGTTAATCTTCCTGTCATGAAGGCATCAGCAGCGCACCAGAAGGCCATGAGCGTTCCGCTCGTGGAGCGCCTGCATGTCGATCTCTGCCGCTGCATGTCCGCGGCGTGTCGCGCCTGATCGCGAAATTCCGAAGTATGCAGCGGCGTCGTTGACCGGGTCTCGAGGATCCAGCGGTCGCCGCTCCCGCACGTTGCCCCGAACCCCGCGCGTCCTCACTGGAGTGCCTCCGTGTCCGCGAACACCCCCGCAGCCGAACAGAAGTCCGGCTTCCGAATACCCAAGATCCCGTTCTGGGCGCAGATCCTCGGCGGTCTCGTCCTGGGTGTGCTGCTCGGCTGGCTGGCCCGCAGCCAGGACATCTCCTGGCTCGTCACCACCCTGCAGAAGGTCGGCGACACCTTCATCCAGCTCCTGAAGCTGGCCGTCGCCCCGCTGGTCTTCTTCGCGATCCTGGTGTCCATCACCAACCTTCGTAAGGTCAACAACGCCGCCCGGCTCGCCACGCGCACGCTGATCTGGTTCATGGTCACGTCGCTGATCGCGGTCGTCATCGGCCTCGCCATCGGGCTGCTCACCAACCCGGGCGCCGGCACCGGCCTGACCCCGAAGGACGGCGCGAAGCCGGACCACGCGGGCTCCTGGATCGACTTCCTCACCGGCATCATCCCGACGGACGTCATCACGCCCTTCACCGAGCTGAACGTCCTGCAGATCGTCTTCATGGCCGCCGTCGCCGGCATCGCCATCCTGAAGATCGGCGAGAAGGCCCAGCCGATCCTGACCCTCTCCGAGTCGGTCCTCGAGCTGCTCCAGAAGGCCCTGTGGTGGGTCATCAAGCTCGCCCCGATCGGCACCATCGGCCTTATCGGCAACGCCATCGCCACGTACGGCTGGAACCTGATCAGCAAGTACGCGACGTTCACCGCCGACATCTACGTCGGTTGCGCACTGGTCCTCTTCGGCGTCTACCCGCTGCTGCTCGCCACGGTCGCGAAGCTCAGCCCGCTGCAGTTCTTCAAGGGCGCCTGGCCCGCGATCCAGCTGGCCTTCGTCTCGCGTTCGTCGGTCGGCACGATGCCGCTGACGCAGCGGGTGACCGAGCGCCTCGGCGTTCCGAAGGAGTACGCCTCCTTCTCCGTGCCGTTCGGCTCGACGACGAAGATGGACGGTTGCGCCTCGATCTACCCGGCGATCGCCGCGATCTTCGTCGCGCAGATCTTCGGCATCGACCTCAACGTCGGTGACTACCTGCTCATCGCCTTCGTGTCGGTGATCGGTTCCGCCGCCACCGCCGGTCTGACGGGCGCCACGGTCATGCTGACGCTGACCCTGTCGACGCTCGGCCTGCCGATGGAGGGCGTCGGCCTGCTCCTCGCGATCGACCCGATCCTGGACATGATGAGGACGGCGACGAACGTTGCGGGTCAAGCGCTCGTCCCGGTGATCGTCTCGGCTCGCGAGAAGATCCTCGACCGTGACGCCTACGACTCCGCGACGTCCTCCCCGGTGGACGAGCCGCAGGAGGTGGCCGTCCCGGCCGCCGCCTGACGTCCCCCAGGCTCGTCCCACACGAATTCCCGCCTTTCCGGTCCCCGGGGGGCGGGAATTCGTGTGTCCGGGGTCGGTGGGGTTGCGGTTGGGGTCGGGTTTTTGTGGCGCGGTGCCGTGGGTTCGGAGTGTGCCGGGGCGGCGCTTGGGGTTATCGGGGCGTGGTGGCGGGGGTTTGGAGGGCTGCCGGGCGGGCGGCCTCCGTACTGGTTGCGCGGGGCGTGCTTACTCCGGCTGGGCCGGTACCCGCCTATCTCCCTCCCACCCGCCCCCTCCGGGGGCTTCCGCGCCCCGGGGCGGGGTCGTCTTTGTTGTGCGGCGCCGAGGGGCGGCTGGGCTGTGCCGGGGTGACGGCCGGCCTGTGTTCTGGTTGCGCGGCGTTGTGCCTCTCCGACTGCGTCGGGGCTGGGTCGTCTCCCGCCCGACCCCTTCGGGGATTTCGGCACCCCGGGTGGGGTGGTTCCGTTACGCGGGGCGGGGCCGGTTGCTGCGCCGGGGGCGGGTTCCGTGGTGATGGGGGTGTGGCCCTCGGTCCTGGAATCCCGCCGGGGTGGGCGCCGATGCGATCGGTACGGGGTGCCGTGCTTCCTTCGGCTGGGCCGGTGCCCGGTCAGCTCCCGCCCGCCCCCTCCGGGGGCTTTGGCCCGTCCCGGAGCCCGGCTGCTGTGGCGGGGCGGGGGCCGTCGGGGGCGCGCCGCGCCCGACCGGACCTTTTGCCGGGGGCGGCACCTGTCGTGAGGGGTGCGCTGCACCGGGGTGCCGCCTTGCCCACCCTGCCGCCCCAGGCGGCAGATTGCCCAAGGCGGGTGGCGTCGGCCGTTTCGGGCGGGGAGCCGTGGTGGGCGGGGTTGCCGAAGGTGGTGGTGGCGTCGGCCGCTAGGGGTGGGGAGCCGTGGTTGGTGGGGGTTGCCGAAGGTGGTGGCGGGTTCGGCCACTAGGGGGCAGCTGTCGTTGGCGGGGGTTGCCTGTGGCGGGTCAGTGCCGGCGGTCACGGGTGGGGAGCCGTTGGGGGTGGTGGGGTGCCCGGGGGCCCCGTGAGGCCGACGCCCCCGGAGGGGGCGGGTGGGTGGGAGATGGGCGGGGCACCCGAGCTCGCTCGTGGACGAGAGGCACGGGCCCGAAGGGCGACGGAGCCCGGGGTGCAGCCCCGAGGCGTGGGAACGGTTGGCCGTGACGCCGGCCGGCCCGGGGTGCAGCCCGGGGCGTGGGGGACGGTGACTGGAACGGCGGCGGAGTTCCGGGGCTACAGCCCGGTCGGAGCCGGGGTGGAGGCCCGGGGCAGGGGAGTGGTCCCGGTGGGGCCGGAGGTCATGGCGGAATGCGTACGCTGAAGCGTGCAGAGCGGGCGAGGAAAGGCGGCTGGGGTGGGCGGCGAGGTGCGGTCCGGGGTGGTGCGGCAGAAGAGGATGCCGCGGGCCGAGCGGGAGCGGCAGATGCTGGACGCCGCGGTGCGGGTGTTCGGGAAGCGGGGGTACCGGGCCGCGTCGATGGACGAGATCGCCGAACTGGCGGGCGTGTCCAAGCCGTTGGTGTACCTGTACCTGAACTCGAAGGAAGACCTGTTCAGCGCCTGCATCCGCCGCGAGGCGAAGGCGTTGGTCGACGCGGTGCGGGCGGGCGTGCGCACGGACGTGGCAGCCGACCAGCAGCTCTGGGAGGGGCTGACCGCCTTCTTCACGCACACTGCCGAACGCCCCGACGGCTGGGCGGTGCTGCACAGTCAGGCGCGATCCGGCGGGGACGCGTCCCAAGGCTCTCAGCTTCGTTCGAGCAAGGGAGAGCCCGTTGTCGCGGAGGTCGGCGCGATGCGCGAGGAGATCGTGGCGTTCGTGACCCACCTGATCGCGGAGGCCGCACGCGAGGCGCACGACAACCCGGAGCTGGCCGAGCGGGAGGTCGCGGGCCTCGCCCAGGCCCTCGTCGGCGCGGCGGAGGCGCTGGCGGACTGGGCGAACGGCGACGCGACGGTGTCCGCGAAGGAGGCCGCCACGACGTTGATGAACTTCTCCTGGTCCGGCCTCGGCAACCTGATGGACGGGGAACGCTGGTCGGCCCGTTAGGGCCCTAGTCGGCCAACCCGTGGACCTCGCCGGTGACGTGCACCCGGTCGCCCTCGGCCGCCCGCAGCTCGAAGGCCGGGCCCTGGGCCGCGTACACCACCTCGCCAGGCAGCAGCACCGGTGCCTTGAAGCGGGCCTGTACGTGGACGGGCCCGTGCGTCTTGTGTTCCGCCAGGCAGCGGGCCACGGTCCACATGCCGTGGGCGATGGCGCGCGGGAAGCCGAAGAGGCGGGCCGTGAGCGGGTGCAGGTGGATGGGGTTGCGGTCGCCGGACGCGGCGGCGTAGCGGCGGCCGAGGTCGTCGCCGAGCCGCCAGCGGGCCTGCTCGGGGAGCGGGTCGGCGGGGGTGTCCTGGTGGGGTGTGTCCTGCTGGGGTGCCGCGGCCTTCGACGTGGGCGTCTTGTGGCGGGCCAGGTATGTACTGGTCGACTGCCACACCGGTTCCCTCGCGACGTGCAGCTCGGTGACGACGACGGCCTCCGTGCCGCGGCGGTGCGGCTGCAACTCCTTTACGTAGACGCTCAGTTCGAAGGTCTCACTGGGTGAAAGGTCGCGCTGCTGCGTGATCGCGATCGACGTGTGGACGAGGCCGAGCACCGGCAGCGGGAACGTGCGCTCCGACATCAGCCGCATGGCCAGTGGGAAGCCCAGGATGTGCGGGTACGTGACGGGCAGCTCAGGCCGCTCGGTCGCGAACCCGCAGGCGCGTTCGTACGCGGTGAGGTGGTTCTGCGTGACGCGGAGGCCGGGGACGGTGAGCCGGGTGTCGGGCAGCGGTGCGTCCTGGCGCGGTCGCTTGAGCGGGGAGAGGGTGGCGCCGCGGAGCATGAGGGGGAGGAGGGAGGGGGTGCGGTCGAGGGTGACGGTGCGGGGGGTCATGGCGGGTCCTCGTGACGGGTGCGGGAGGCGTTGCGGGGGTCGTGGTGTGGGCTGCGACGGGGTGGGTGCCGACCGGTGGGCGCTGCCCGCGCCGGGGTGCCGCCTTGCCCACCCTGCCGCCCCAGGCGGCAGATTGCCCAAGGCGGCCGGGGTCGGCGGCGGATTGCCCGAGGCGGCCGGGGCCGCCCACGGCGGGGGTCGCCCCGGAGGGCCTACGCGCCCAGCAAGGACTGACCGCACACCCGGACCACCTGGCCGTTCACCGCCCCCGATGCCGGGGACGCGAACCACGACGTCGTCTCCGCCACGTCCACCGGAAGCCCGCCCTGGCCGAGGGAGTTCATCCGCCGGCCGGCCTCCCGGATGAACAGCGGGACGGCCGCCGTCATCTTGGTCTCGATGAAACCGGGGGCCACCGCGTTCACCGTCACCCCGTGCTCCGCCGCGGCGCGCGGCGCGAGCGACCGTACGAGGCCGACGATGCCCGCCTTGCTGGCCGCGTAGTTGGTCTGCCCGGCGTTGCCCGCGATCCCGGCGATGGACGCGGTGGCGACGATCGACCCGCCGCGACGTACGGCCCCCGCGTCGAGCAGCGCGTCCGTCGTCCGCAGCACGCTCGCGAGGTTGACCTCGAGGACCGAACTCCAGCGCTCGGCAGGCATGTTGGCCAGGCGCCGGTCGCGGGTGATGCCCGCGTTGTGCACGAGCACGTCCAGGCCGTCCGGCACGAACTCCGCGATCCGCGCACCCGCGTCGGCCGCCGTGATGTCCAGCGGCAGCGCGCGCCCGCCGAGCCGCTCCGCCACCTTCGCGAGGTCGGCCTCGGCGGACGGCACGTCGAGCAGGACGACCTCGGCCCCGTCCCGTACGAGGGTCTCGGCGACGGCCTCGCCGATGCCGCGGGCGGCGCCGGTGACGAGGGCGGTGCGCCCGGCGAGCGGCCGGTCCCAGTTCTCGGGGAGCGTCAACTCGTCGCCCGCAGCGCCCACTTGGATCACCTGCCCGCTCACGTACGCCGACTTCGGCGACAGCAGGAAGCGCAGGGTCGACTCGGCTCCGGCCACCGGGCCCGCGACGCGCACCAGGTTCACGGTGCGGCCGCGCCCGATCTCCTTGCCGAGCGAGCGCACGAAGCCTTCGAGGCCCTGCTGCGCGGCCGCCTGGTGGTGGTCATCGGCAGAGGGGGGTGCGCCGATGACCACCACGCGGCCGCCCGTCGCCACCGACCGGACGACCGGGTGCAGCGCGGCGTGCACCTCGGCGAGGGTGTCGAGGCCGGTGACGGCGGTGGCGTCCACGACGACGGCGGCGGGCCGCTCACCCGCGGAGGCCGGGGAGGCGGTCGACACGACGTCGAGGCCGGCCCCCGCGAGCAGCTTCCCGAGCTCCTCGCGGTGCGCGGGCTCACCCGCCGTGAGGTGCAGCAACTGCCCTTCCAGGCACGGCCGTTCGGGGCTGAAGCGGTGCAGCGGTGCGGGCTGCGGCAGGCCGAGGCGGCGGGTCAGGAAGCGGCCGGGGGCCGTGCCCGTGAAGTTCAGATAGCGGTCGGCCATTGTCCAGCTCCCAGCTCGGTCGTAAATTTACTACAGAGTAAGGTTACTCATTGGTCAGTACTTGTCGAGAGCTCAGGAGCTGCCGAACATGGCGCGAACCCCG
The DNA here is from genome assembly GCF_050106155.1 of Streptomyces nidicola. Lineage (NCBI taxonomy): Bacteria > Bacillati > Actinomycetota > Actinomycetes > Kitasatosporales > Streptomycetaceae > Streptomyces > Streptomyces nidicola. The sequence goes on along the minus strand of NZ_JBNBPI010000001.1, from coordinate 4,257,148 downwards.
AAGGCCTCTGCCGCAGGAAAGGGGCCGGCCGCCCCGGTCGCAGGAAACGCCCCCCGTCGTGTCGCCGTCGTCGCAGGCAACCGGATCCCGTTCGCGCGCTCCGACGGCCCGTACGCGACCGCGTCCAACCAGGACATGCTGACCGCCGCGCTCGACGGCCTCGTGGGGCGGCTGAAGCTCCACGAGCCGGGCGCCGTCGGCGAGTTCGTGGCGGGCGCCGTGCTCAAGCACAGCCGTGACTTCAACCTCGCGCGCGAGACCGTGCTCGGCTCGATGCTGGACGCGCGCACGCCCGCGTACGACATCCAGCAGGCCTGCGGTACCGGCCTGCAGGCCGTGATCGCCGCCGCCAACAAGATCGCGCTCGGCCAGACCGAGAGCGCGATCGCGGGCGGCTCCGACACCGCGAGCGACGCCCCGCTGGGCGTCAACGACGAACTGCGCAAGATCCTCCTCGAGGCCCGCCGCGCCAAGTCGGCGGGCGCCAGGATCAAGGCGCTCGCCAAGGTCAGGCCGGGGCATCTGATCCCCGACATCCCACGCAACGCCGAGCCGCGCACCCGCCTGTCCATGGGCGAGCACGCCGCCGTCACCGCGCGCGCGTGGGGCATCGCGCGCGAGGCCCAGGACGAGCTGGCCGCCACCAGCCATCAGCGGCTCGCGGCGGCGTACGACCGCGGGTTCCTGGACGAACTCGTGGTGCCGTACCGGGGACTTGAGCGCGACCAGAATCTGCGGCCGGGTTCGACGGTCGAGAAACTCGGCACGCTGAAGCCGGTGTTCGGGGTCAAGGGCGACAACCCGACCATGACGGCCGGGAATTCGACGCCGCTGACGGACGGCGCGGCGGTGGTGCTGCTCGCGAGCGAGGAGTGGGCGCAGGCCCGCGGCCTCGAACCGCTCGCGTATCTGACCGCGTACGAGACCGCGGCCGTGGACTTCGTGGACGGTGACGTCACCGGTGGCGAGGGCGACGGGCTGCTCATGGCGCCCGCGTACGCCGTGCCGCGGATGCTGGAGCGGGCCGGGCTCGGGATCGAGGACTTCGACCTGGTCGAGGTGCACGAGGCGTTCGCCTCGCAGGTGCTGGCGACGCTCGCCGCGTGGGAGAAGTCCGGCCTCGCGCCGGTCGACCGGGACCGGTTGAACGTGGCGGGGTCGTCCCTCGCGACCGGGCACCCGTTCGCGGCGACGGGTGCGCGGATCGTCGCCACGCTGGCGAAGTTGCTGGCCGAGCGGGGTGGTTCGGGTCGCGGGTTGATCTCGATCTGCGCCGCGGGTGGGCAGGGCGTGACGGCGATTCTGGAGCGCGCCTGACGGGGTTGACGCCTCGGGGCTCTGCCCCAGGCCCCGCGCCTCAATCGCCGGCGGGGCTCGATGATGCTCAGCGCGGGCTTGCCTGTTGGGGGTCCAACCTCAGCACCGCCTCCTCGTCCGCCGACCCCGCAGGGGCCTGGTACACGACCATCCGCTGGCCGCCCGTACGCGCGAGTTGCATCACCTCGAAGGTGAGCGTCATCGCGCCGACCTTCGGGTGGTCGAAGGACTTCGTGCCGCCGCTGCGCTCGTGGACGTCGTACCGGTCCCAGATGCGGGCGAAGTCCGGTGACTTCAGGAGGAGTTCGCCGACCAGCGCCGCCATCCGCGGGTCGTCCGCGTCCGTGCCGCCGATGGCCCGCAGGTGCGCGACCGACGCGGTCACCGTCTCCTCCCACGGCACGTACAGCGCCCGCCCGACCGGGTGCAGGAAGAGATAGCGGGTGATGTTGCGCTGCTCGGCGGGCAGGTCCCACAGGCCGGGCAGCAGGCGCCGGCCCGCCGGGTTCGCCGCGAGGACGTAGTTGAAGCGGCTGACCACGTACGCGGGCAGTGGCCGCAGCGCCTCCAGCATCCGGAGCACGGACTCGCGCACCGTGTCGTCGGTGGTGGGGCGGGGCTCGGTGTGCCGGCCCGAGGCCATCTCGGCGAGGTCGTGCAGCCGCTCGTGGGCGTCGCCGCGCAGCCGCAGCGCGTGGGCGATGGCGTCGATCACGGCGGGGGAGGGGTTCGTCTCGCGGCCCCGCTCCAGGCGTGTGTAGTAGTCGACGCTCACTCCGGCGAGCGTCGCCAGCTCCTCGCGCCGCAGCCCCGGCGTGCGCCGCAGGCCCGTGCCGGCGGGCAGCCCCGCCTCGGCCGGTGTCACCTGCCCCCTGCGGGCCCGCAGATAGCGGCCCAGTTCCGTGGTCTCAGCCATACGTGCATTGTCCATCGTCGTGGAGTGCGGTGGGGGGCCGTGTCAGGGCCAGGAACGCGGCACCCCGGTGCGGCGCGGTCTGCCACCTTTCGCGCGCCGGCCGCAGAGTTGTCCTCGCTGCGGGTGGCCGGCAGGCAGGGGCCCTTCACGTAAGGGCCCGGGGGCCCAGGGAGTGCATGTCACAGGGCCGCGGCCCGTGCCTGCCGCCCACCCGCACTTCGCACACCACGCCCCAGGAGGACAGCGTGACCACCGTCGCCGCCAGAGCCCGCAGCCGTACTCGTACGCAGCCCGTACTCGAAGCCGGGGCCGCACCCGGCCGTACCGGCCAGACCCCCGCCCTCCTCGCCGCGCTGCTCGGCTTCGCCGTGATCACGATCGACGTGTCGGCCGTGAACATCGCCCTGCCCGGCATCCGCGACGACCTGCACAGCGGCATGACCGGACTGCAGTGGGTGGCGGACGCGTACACGCTGATGTTCGCCGGTCTGATGCTGTCGGCGGGCGCGCTCAGCGACCGCACCGGCGCCCGCCGCGCCTACGTCCTCGGCACCACCCTCTTCACCCTCGCCTCGCTGGCCTGCGCCGTCGCCCCCGGCCTCGGCGCGCTGATCGCGGCGCGCGTCGTCCAGGGCGGGGCGGCGGCTGTCCTGATGCCGGCCTCGCTCGCGCTGATCCGGGAGGCGTACGACGACGCGCGGCGGCGGGCGCGGGCGATCGCCCTGTGGACGGTCGGCGGTTCGGTGTCGATGGCGGCGGGCCCGGTGCTCGGCGGCGTACTCACCGAACACGTGGGCTGGCGTGCGGTGTTCTTCCTCAACCTGCCCGTGGGCGCGGCCATCCTGCTCCTGCTCACCAAGGTCGCCCCCTCGCCGCGCCGCCCCGCACCACTGGACATCCCCGGTCAGATCACGGCGGTCCTCACCCTCGCGGGTCTGACCTTCGCGGTGATCGAGGGCGGCGGCGCGGGTCTCGCGGCGCTGGCGGTGGCGGTGGTGTCGGCGATCACCTTCTACGTGACCGAGAAGCGCCACCGCGCCCCGATGGTCCCGCTGACCATGCTCCGCGACCGCACGGTCTCGGTCTCCCTCGCGGTCGGCTTCGCCATCAACGTCGGCTTCTACGGTGTGGTGTTCCTGCTCGGCCTCTACCTTCAGCAGCTCCGGGGCATGTCCGCGACGGCGGCGGGCCTGGTCTTCGTACCGCTGGCCGTACTGATCACCGGCACGAACCTGATCTCCCCGCGCGTCGCCGAACGCTTCGGCCGCCGCCCGGTCGTCGTCATCGGCCAACTCGTCCTGGCCCTCGCGATGTTCGCCCTGCTGCCCCTGACCGCGCACACCCCGACCTGGCTGCTCCTGACCCTCCTCGTCCCGACGGGCCTCGGCGGAGCGTTCGCCATCCCGGCGGTGACGGCGATGCTGATGGACGCCGTCCCCGGCCCGCGCGTGGGCACGGCCTCCGGCCTCCTCAACGCCCTCCGCCAAACCGGCGGCGCCCTCGCGGTCGCCGTCTTCGGCACCCTCCTCGCATCCAACGGCGAGGGAACGTTCTCCCTGACCGGGATGCGGGTGAGCCTGGTGGTGGCGGGCGTGCTGTTGGTGGCGACGGCGGTGGTGAGCGGAGTGGCGCTGCGTACCTCAGGGCCGGTTCGGCGAAATTGAGTCCCAGGCGGCGGTCTTTCCAGCCCCTGCGGCGATTGAGCAGCGGGGCATGGGGCAGAGCCCTATATCCAGCCCCGCCGGCGTTTGAGGCGCGGGGTCCGGGGCGGAGCCCCGAGACGTCAACCCCGGCTGGGCGCAAGATCACCGCTCACGCCGACCGCCGCGCGCATAGCGCCCCGGCGGCACCCCCACCACCCGCTTGAAGCACCGCGTCAAATGCGCCTGGTCGTAAAACCCACACGCCTCCGCCACCCCGGCGGGGGCCTGCCCGTCGAGCAACAGCCGCCGCGCCCGATCCACCCGCCGCGACATCAGGTACTGATGCGGAGCGATCCCGTACGCCGCCCCGAAGGACCGCACCAGATGCGCCGGATGCGCGTGCACAAGCCCCGCCGCCTCCTTCAGCTCGACGCCCTCGACGACCCGCGCGTCGATCAGCTCCCGCAGCGCCGCCGCCACACGCCGGTCGGGCACGGCCCTCGGGGCGTCGGCGAGCGCGGGCCGCAGCCGCTCACGCAGCCGCTCCCCGACGAGCGCGAGCCGCGCCGCGGCCTCCAGCTCGTCCCCGGGGTGCGCGAGCGCGGCGTGCAGCTGCCCGATACGTCGCCGCAGCAGCGGATCCACGAGATCGGGCGTGTCCACGGCGGCCCCGATGAACGACGCGTCCAGCGGCCCGTCGTCCCCCGCCGCCTCCAGATACAGCACCCGCTTGCGGAACCCCTCCGGCGTCGCGGCCTGCCCGTTGTGGGGAACCTGCGGGGGCAGCAGCGAGACGGTGCCGAGCGGCGTCCCGTGCTCGTGCCGCTCCAGGTCGTAGCGGACGGCGCCCTCGTCGACGATGAGCAGCGTCCAGGTGTCGTGCACGTGCATCGGGTAGGCGTGCCGCGTGAAGTGGGCGTGGAAGACCTCCGTGACGCCCGGTACGCGGGGCCGCCACGCGGTGATCTCCTCGCCCGCAGGACCGCCGACTGCCATGCAAAAAACGTACAAGACCAGGTGGGGAAACGGGCGGCAGTCTCAAGGCATGAGCACCGAGACCACCACCACTCCCGCCCCCGCCCCCGTCCGCTTCGACACGAAGATCGCCGTGCTGCTCCGGGACGACCTGGAGACCTGGCAGCGCCTGAATGTCACGGCGTTCCTGGTCAGCGGCCTCGGCACGCAGCTGCCCGAGGTGATCGGCAAACCGTACGAGGACGCGGACGGCACCCCGTACCTGCCGATGCTGCGGCAGCCGGTGCTGGTCTTCGAGGGCGGCAAGGAACTCCTGAAGACCGCCCACGAACGCGCACTGCGCCGCGCCCTGCCCCGCGCCGTCTTCACGTCCGACCTGTTCGCGACCGGCAACGACACGGACAACAGGGCGGCCGTACGAGCCGTGGGAACGGCCGACCTCGACCTGGTGGGCCTCGCCGTGTACGGCGCGCGCAACGCGGTGGACAAGGTGCTGAAGGGTGCCCGGATGCACCCGTGAGGATCGACGGGACATGGGGCGGGGAGTTCGGAGACGGCCTGGACGGGGTTACGGAAGCCCCGCCAGCCGCAGCAGCCCCGTGACCGCCGCCGCCCCCACGACCACCACCGCGAACGGCGCCCGCCGCCACGCGAGCACCCCACCCACCAGTACGCCGGCGGGCCGCGCCCATCCGGCGAACTCGTGCCCCTCCATCAGGGCGCCGGTGGCGAGCAGCGCGACGAGCAGGACCGTCGCGCCGTCGGTCAGCAACTTCTGTACGCGTACGGGGAGTTGGACCCGGCCGTGCAACAGTGGCCCGGCCAGCCGGAAGACGTAGGTTCCCGCCGCGAGCGCGAGTACGGCGATGAGCTGGGCGTTCACACGGGCCTCCCGGCGGGCTCCCCGGCGGTCTCCGCAGGTGACAGCGTGCACAGCAGCCCGGCGAGGGCGAGCAGCACCGGCACCCCCGCCGGCAGTAACGGTGTGGCGGCGACCGCGAGCACGGCGCCCGCCGCCGCGGCCCGCCGCACCCCGCGCCCGTCCCGCAGCGCGGGCAGCACCAGGGCGAGCAGCACCGCGGGGAACGCGGCGTCGAGCCCGAACCGGTTGGTGTCCCCGAGGGCGGATCCGGCGACGGCGCCGAGCGCGACACTCACGTTCCAGGCGACGAAGAGGCCGACGCCCGAGACCCAGAAGGCGGTGCGCCGGCGGGCCGGATCCTTCTCCGCCATCACGAACGCGGCCGTCTCGTCGGTCACCAGGTGTGCCCCCACGAGCCGCGCGAACCAGGACGTGCCGAGCGCGTCGGCGATCGCGAGGCTGAAGGCGGCGTTGCGGGTGTTGAGCACCAGCCCGGTGACGGCCGCGGCGAAGGGCCCGCCCCCTGCGGCGAACACTCCTACGGCGCTGAACTGCGCGGATCCCGCGAACACGAGCAGCGACATCGCCACGGGCACCCACACGGGCAGCCCGCTCGCGACCGCCACCGCGCCGAACGACAGCCCGACGACGGTGTCGGCGAGCCATACGAGGGCGCAGTCACGGAGCAGTCGGGGCTCGATGGAGAGTGTTCGGAGTGGCGGACTGAATGTTCGGTCTGGCGAACGCATGACAGGAGGATGCGCGCGCCCGTGGGCGTTCGTCAAGCCGAACGATAGGCTCGCTACAGCGAACGCCGCGACCGACCGAGGACAGGAGTACTCATGGGCAAACAGAATGAAGCCCCAAATCCAGCCCCGCCGGCGTTTGAGGCGCGGGGTCCGGGGCGGAGCCCCGAGACGTCAACCACGACCCGCCTACCACTCGACCGCATCGCCGCGGCCCTCCGCCGCGAACGCACCCGCGCCGGCCTCTCCCTCTCCGAGCTGGCCAAACGCGCCGGCATCGCCAAGTCCACGCTGTCCCAGCTGGAGGCCGCGAACGGCAAACCGGGCCTGGAGACCTTGTGGGCGCTGAGCGTCGCCCTGGACGTTCCGCCGAGTGTCCTGCTCGACCCGCCGCGCGCCACCGTCCACGTCATCCGCGCGGGCCAGGGTCCGGCCGTCCCCTCCGAAGTGGCCAACTACAGCGCCGCGTTGCTCTCCGCGAGTCCGCCGGGCGCCCGCCGCGACCTGTACTTCCTCCAGGTGGAGCCGGGCAGTCCGCGCGACTCGGACGCGCATTCGCCCGGCACCACGGAACACCTGATCGTCGCGACGGGCCGGGTCCTCGCCGGCCCGACGGAGGACCCCGTCGAACTCGCCCCCGGCGACTACCTCTCGTACCCCGGTGACGCACCCCACACCTGCCGGGCCCTGGAGCCGGGCACGACCTGCGTACTGGTGATGCAGCACACGTAGTTGGACCTGGGAGGCGCACGTAGTGGGATCCAGAAGGCCTACTTCTTCTTCGGCCGCAGCAACTGCTCCCGCAACACCGTGAGCTGGTGCGACGTCGCCACGGCGCGCGCCTCGTCCAGCGTCGTCATCGCCAGCAGCAGCGCGTCCGCCACCACCAGCGCCGTCAGCGCCTCCGTGGTGATCCCCGTGGGTGTGTGCGGGGCGGTGAGCACCGCGTCGACCTGATCCCCGTACCGCTCGGCCAGCTCGTCCGTGACCAGGACGACCCGCGCGCCCACCGCCCGCGCCCGGTCGATCAGCACCGTCAACTCGGGCAGATCGCGGCCCGGTTGGAAGATGACGACCGCGTCCCCCTGGCGCAGCCGCAGCAGGTGGTCCGCGAGCGCGAAGCCCGTGGCCCCGACGTACTGCGCCCTGCGGCCGACCCTGCCGAGCGCCAACGCCAGGTGTCGCGCCGCGAGTTCGGACGCCGCCACCCCGTAGCAGTGGATCTCGCCGGCCTCGGCCAGGGCCCCGACAGCGTCCCGTAGCGCCTCGCCGGGCGTCAGCCGCCGAGCGTGGTCGATGCGCTCGGCGGCCTCGTCGAACACCTCGCCCCAGATGCCGTCCAGGTCTCGGCCGACATGGTCGATGCGCTGCTTGAGCCGCACCTCGGGGGCCACCGCGGAGGTGAGGTCCGAGGCCAACTCCCGCTTGAGCGCGGGCAGTCCCGCGTACCCGAGCCGCTGGAGTGTCCGGACCACGCTCGCGTTGCTGGTGCCGCTCGCCGTTCCCAGCTCCTGCGCGGAGGCGAAAAGGAGGGATTCGGCCGGGGCGCTGACCAGGTACTGGGCCACCGCCCGCTCGGACGCGGACAGCTCGTCCCAGTGCTCGCGCACGGCGTCCCGCAGTCGGGCTGCCCCATCGGTAATTTCCATTACAGCTATTGACTCTCGTGTGACGGCCGTTACTCTCCTGGGCAACGCATTCCAAGTGGAGAGCATCTCGTAATCGACGTTACAGCACGGTTTCGGGAGACGGACCCTCTCCGTGGCGAGGAGAACAATGGCACCCCGCACCATGGCACCCCGGACCCTCCCGGTCATCGGCATCAGCGGCACCCCCCTGGAGCGCGGCCGCCAGTACGGCGAGGCCGTCAGGCCCCAACTGGACGCCGCCATCGGCTACTACGAGCAGGCCTTCGGCCAGTCGGCCGGCCTGACCTGGGACCGGGTCACCGCCCGCGCGGCCCGCTGGCTGGAGCCGGTGCGCTCGTACGCCCCCGAGCTCCTCGACGAGATGCGGGGGATCGCCGACGGCGCGGGCGTCGACGTCCTGGACGTCCTCGCGCTCAACGCCCGCGGCGAGGTCATCTACGACCGCTCGTTCAAGGACATGGCCGCCGCCAAGGAGGAACCGGAAGAGCCCGCCGAGGGCTGCACCTCCTTCGCCGCGTACGGCGAGGCCAGCGGCGACGGCCACGTCTGGGCCGGGCAGAACTGGGACTGGCGGGCAGGCGTCGCCGACACCGTCGTCATGATCCGGATCGAGCAGCCGCCCAAGCCCACCGTGATCATGCAGGTGGAGGCGGGCCAGATCGGCCGCCAGGGCGCCAACTCCGCCGGAATCGCGCTCAACGCCAACGGCCTCGGCGGCCGGTTCAGCGAGGCGATCGGCCTCCCGCAGACCGTCATCCGCCGCAGCGTCCTCGACACCCACACCGTCACCGACGCCCTCGACATCCTGTGCCGCACCCGCGCCCACATCGCCAGCAACGCCCTGCTGACCTGCCGCGAGGGCTTCGCGATCGACCTGGAGACGACCCCGGCGGGCATCGGCTGGCTGCACCCGACGAACGGCCTGCTCGTGCACGGCAACCACTACCAGGCGGGCGTCCCCGCGGCCCTCGCCGCCGACTACCGCCCGATGTCCTCCGACTCCCTGGTCCGCGTCCCCCGCGCCGAACAAGGCCTCGCCGCGCTGCGGGAGTCCGGCGGCCCCGACGAGTCCCGCAAGCTGATCAAGCAGGCGATGTCGGACCACCTGGGCCTGCCCGAATCCCTGTGCACCCACCCCGACGCCCGAAAGCCCGAGGTCAAGCACTGGATGACGCTCGTCTCCTCCTGCGTCGACCTGACGACCGGCGACTACCACGTCACCGCCGGCACCCCCTGCGACCGCGACTACCAGCACCTGCCCTGGAACCTCTACGACGGCCCGTACGGAGACGCCCGATGACGACGAAGCCCCGAAGAGCGCGGCCCGCAAAAGTGGCAGCGGCCCTGCTCGCCACGGCCGCCCTCCTCGCCACCACCGGCTGCGCGGGCGCCGACCGCCCCGAGGGCGAAGCCGGTGGCACGCCCGCCGCCGACCTCAAGCTCGACGCCACCACTCCCGCCGCCAACAGCCCCGTAAAGAAGGCGAATTGGCTCCTGGAGGACGAGCCCGACTCCCTCGACCTCGACGCGCAGGGCACCAGCGCGGGCCGCGTCGTCCTCACCAACGTCTGCGAGCGCCTCTACCAGCTCCAGCCCGACATGACGACGAAGCCGCAGCTCGCCGAGAAGACCGAAACCTCCGACGGCGGACGGAAGATGACCTTCACCGTCCGCGACGGCGTCACGTTCCACGACGGCACGAAGCTGACCGCAGACGACGTGCTCTGGTCGCTGAAGCGGCACGCCTCCAAGGACATGGAACAGTCCGACGAGTTCGGCAACGTCACCTCGATGAAGAAGACGGGCGCGCACCGCGTCACCGTCACCTTCAAGGAACCCGACGCCATGTTCCTCAAGGCCATGGCCGGCGACGCGGGCATCGTCTGGAACAAGAAGCAAGTCACCAAGGCGGGCACGGAGTTCGGCACGCCGGGACACCCGGACGCCTGCTCGGGACCCTACGAACTCGCCCGCTGGAAGTCCGGTGACTCGATCACGATCCGCGCCTACGACGACTACTGGGGCAAGAAGCCCCTCACCCGCGAGGTCGTCTTCCGCTGGGCCTCCGACAGCGCGCTGGTCAACGCGCTCAAGACGGGCGCTGCCGACGGCGCGTACGCGGAGGCCCCGAACACGGCGGCGGCGCTGCGCGCGGACAAGGACCTGGGGCAGTACTACGGCCCCTCGACCGCGTCCCTCGCCCTCATCCCCACCGACCGCGGCGGCCTCACGGACCCGAAGATCCGCCGCGCCCTCTCGCTCTCCCTCGACCGCAGGGGCATAGCCGACTCCGGCTACGGCGGCCTGGTGCAGCCGTGGGCGTCACCGGTCGGCTCGGGCGCCTGGGGCTACGAGAAGGGTGAATTCGCCGCCGCGCAGAAGAAGTTGAACCGCCTCGCGCCCGCCTCGCCCACCGCCTCCGACATCGCCCGCGCCAAGAAGCTCGTCAAGGAGGCCGGCGCCCCCACCGGCCCCGTCGTCATCGGCACCGACGCGAGCCAGGGCCGCACCGTCGTCGCGAACGCCACCCGCGCCGCCCTCCAGCGCGTCGGAATCCGCGCGGAGATCAAGACGGTGCCGACGGCCCAGTTCGAGGAGTTCTACAGCGACCCGACGGCCCGCGCCGACATCGACGTGCTCGTGGGCGACTGGTACATCTCCAAGGCCGACCCGATGGGCTTCTACGACAACGGGCTCTCCGACTCCCCGAACAACTGGGTCGGCTTCAAGGACGCCACGTACGACCGGCAGGTCAAGCAGGCGCTCGGCACCCTCGACGACGCGGCCCGCGCGAAGCTCGCCGTCGACGTCCAGCACACCTTCGTCGCATCCGCGGTGTGGGTCCCGGTCGCGCAGGTGCCCACGATCCTCGTCCTCGACAAGAAGCTGACCGGCCCGACCGCCTCCCAGGCGTACCTCTACTACCCGTGGGCCGCCCAACTCGGCGCGCGGAAGGGGTGATCGGCGTCATGAAGCTGCTTCCCACGCCCCTGAGTTCGCTTCCCCTGCGTGCGCTGACGCACCTCTCACGCCGCCTGGCCGGTCTTGTCGCGACGCTCGTCGCCGCGTCGTTCGTCATCTTCGCCGCCGTGTACGCGGCGCCCGGCGACCCCGCGGTCTTCCTCGCGGGCGGCCGCGACAAGCTGACCCCCGAACGTCTCGCCCAGGTCCGCGCCCAGTACCACCTCGACGAACCGCTCGTCGTCCAGTACGGCCGCTGGCTGTGGGACACCGTCCACCTCGACCTCGGCCGCTCCTTCAAATACGGCGACCAGGTCGCGGACCTGATCTCCTCCCGCCTCGCCACCACCCTCGAACTCGTCGCGTACGCAACGGTGTTGTACGTGATCCTCGGGGTCGGCGCCGGGATTCTCGCGGCGGTGCGGCGCTCCACATGGGTCGACTCGGCGGTGGTCGGCGGCACGACGCTCGCCGCGTCCGTGCCCTCGTTCGTGGCCGCGATCGCGCTGGTCTCGCTGTTCGGCGTGCAGCTCGGCTGGTTCCCGGTGACGGGCTCCGGTGATGGCTTGGCGGGCACGCTCCACCACCTCACGCTGCCCGCGGTCTCCCTCGCACTCGGCGCGCTCGCCATCATCAGCCGCGTCACCCGGCAGGCCATGGCGGACGCCGCCGCGTCCGACCACGTCGAGGCGGCCCGCGCCTCCGGCGTCCCCGAGCGCGAGATCGTCCGACGGCACGTCCTGCGCAACGCGCTCGGGCCCATCGTCACCATGTGCGGCCTGGTCATGGCGGGCATGCTCGCCGGCACGGTCGTCGTCGAGACGGCCTTCGGCATCAGCGGCATCGGCTCGCTGCTCGTGGGCGCGATCAACACCCACGACTTCCCGGTCGCCCAGGCCGTCCTGCTGCTGATGGTCACCGGATACGTGGTCGTGACGACGCTCGTCGACCTCGTGCACCCCCTCCTGGACCCGAGAGTGAAGGAGGCCCACGCATGACGGCGGCCCTCACGCTGACCCCGGTCGGCACCAAGCGGCGCCCCCTCGGCGTCACGCTCGCCGGAGCGGTGCTCGCGCTCGTCGTGCTCGCGGCGCTCGCCGCGCCCCTGCTCGCGCCCTACGCACCCGACACCATCGACCTCTCCGCCTCCCTCGTCGGCACCGGCGCCGAGCACCTCCTCGGCACCGACTCCTCCGGCCAGGACCTGCTCTCCCGCGTGCTCTACGGCGCCCGGTCCAGCCTCGTCGCACCGGTCGCGCTGCTCGCGGTGGCGGCGGCGCTCGGCGTCACGCTCGGGGTGCTCGCCGCGTGGCGCGGCGGCTGGGTGGACACGCTCGTCTCCCGTCTCACGGACGTGATGTACGCGTTCCCCGGCCTGCTCTTCACCGTCCTGATCATCGCGGTGTTCGGCGCCGGCATGACGACGGCGATCCTCGCCCTCGGCCTCGCCTTCACCCCGACCATCGCCAAGTACACGCGCTCCCTCGCGCTGTCCGAGGCCCGCAAGCCGTACGTCGACGCGTACCGGATCCAGGGCATGGGCGGCGCCCGGATCTGCGCGCTGCACCTGGTCCCGAACCTCGGCCGGTCGATCCTCGGCTACCTGGTCGTCCTCTTCGGCGAGGCCCTGATGTCGCTCGCGACCCTCTCCTACCTGGGCTTCGGCGCCCAACCGCCGTCCTCCGACTGGGGGTTGATGGTCCAGGAGGGCCAGGCGGCGATCGTGCAGGGCGCGCTCCTCCCCGCCATGGTCCCCGGCACGGCCATCGCCCTGGTCGTCGTCTCCTTCAACGTCGTCGGTGTGTGGGCCGCCGACCGCCTCGGAAAGCAGGACCGATGACGAAACTGCTCTCGATCGAGGACCTCACGGTCACGGTCCCCGGCGCCGCCCGCCCCCTCCTCGACTCGGTCTCCCTGAACGTCGCCGAGGGCGAAGTCGTCGGCCTGGTGGGGGAGTCGGGCTCGGGCAAGTCGACGACGGCGAAGGCGGCGCTCGGGCTGCTGCCGGAGGGGTCGACCACCACGGGGACGGTGCGGGTCGACGGCGCGGACGTGCTGTCGCTGAGCGGTGAGGAGTTGCGGCGGCACAGGTCGGCCACGGTCGCGATGATCCACCAGGACCCCCGCGCCGCCCTGAACCCGGTCCGCCGCATCGGCGACTTCCTGACGGAACGCGGCGCGACGAAGGAAGCGGCGCTGGACCTGCTCGCGGCAGTCGGCCTGCCCGACCCCGCCCGACACCTGCGCCAACGCCCGCACGAACTCTCGGGCGGGATGCTCCAACGTGTCGTCATCGCGGGCGCGTTGGCGGCCCGGCCCCGGCTCCTCCTCGCCGACGAGGCGACGAGCGCGCTCGACGTCACGACCCAGGCGGAGATCCTCACGCAGCTCCGCAAGGCCCGGGAGTCCCGGGGCGCCGGCCTCCTCTTCATCACGCACGACCTGCATCTGGCGGCGGCCTACTGCGACCGGGTCCACGTCATGTACGCGGGCCGCGTGGTGGAACACCGGACGGCGAACGCCCTGTTCACGGCTCCGGCCCACCCGTACACCCGGGGTCTCCTGGCCTGCTCCCCGACGCTGGACGAGCCCGGCCCCCTGTCCCCGATCCCGGGCCGCCCACCGTCCCTTTCGGACACGTTCGCGGGTTGCCCCTTCGTTGACCGGTGCGGTGAGGCGGACGACGCGTGCGCCACGTGGCACCCGGCTCCACGTCCTCTGCCGGATGGCGGCTCAGCCACGTGCCGCCGCACCGCGCCTCAATCGCCGGCGGGGCTTGATCTGGTGCCGCGCAACGACAACGAGGGGACGGGCCCCAAGTGACCACGCAAGCACCGCTCCTGGAGGTCACGGACCTCCGTAAGACGTACCCGCTACCCGGTGGCGGCAGCCACATCGCCGCGGAGGGGATCACGTTCGACCTCACCCCCGGCGGGGCGATGGGAATCGTCGGCGAGTCCGGTTCCGGGAAGACCACCGTCGCCCGCATGCTCGTCGGCCTCGTCCGCCCGGACCACGGCACGATCAAGGTCGACGGCACCCCACGCACCGGCAAACAACCCCGCGGCAAGGCGCCCCGCCTCGCCCGAGCCCGCCAGATCCAGATGGTGTTCCAGGACCCCTACGTCTCCCTGGACCCCCGCCTCACCGCGGAACAATGCCTCCGCTCGGCCCTCCACCTGCACGGCCGCGACGAATCCACCGCCGCGGAACTCCTCGACCAGGTGGGCCTGGGGGAGCGGGAGGCCGCGGCCCGCCCCCGCCACCTCTCCGGCGGCCAGCGCCAACGCCTCGCCATCGCCCGCGCCCTCGCCGTCGACCCCCGCGTCCTCGTCCTCGACGAGGCCGTCGCCGCGCTCGACGTCTCCATCCAGGCGCAGATCCTGCGGCTCCTCGACGAGATCCGCCGGGACACCGGAGTGGCCCTGGTCTTCGTCAGCCACGACCTGGCCGTCGTCCAGCACGTCACGGACGAGGTCCTGGTGATGCGGCGCGGCAAGGTGGTCGAACGGGGGCCCACGCACCGCGTCCTGAGCGAGCCCACCGACCCGTACACAAGGCTGCTGCTCGCCTCGGTGCCGGGTCGTGGCTGGGATCCGGCGGACGCGGTCGCCACCCGCGCCGCACTCGCGTAAAAAGGCAGGAGCCCCGCTGCCATAAGGCGCGGGGCTCCTTGGGTACTGCGCTAGGTTCCGGATCAGATCACGGCAACTACCACCGTGTGATCGCGAACGATCAGACGGGGGTGACGTTCTCCGCCTGCGGGCCCTTCGGGCCCTGCGTGACGTCGAAGCTCACGGCCTGGTTCTCCTCGAGGGAGCGGAAGCCGCTTGCGTTGATCGCGGAGTAGTGGACGAACACGTCCGGGCCGCCGCCTTCCTGGGCAATGAAGCCAAAGCCCTTTTCAGCGTTGAACCACTTCACGGTTCCGGTAGCCATAAGCCCTCCTATGGGCCATAGGGTCGCCCTGCTCCAGAACCTGCAAATGCACTTGCGAACAACTGCAAAAGTCTGAAAACGACGAGAGCCCGCGGTCACATGCTCCGCAGGCTCTGTACTGCAAGGGAAACCAAACTGCAACTTGCGGCGAGCCTAGCACGCAGGCAGCCGAATGCAATAGAGGGCAAGATCACGTCACCCGCAGGTTTGAAGGGGTCCCGGTGAGGGTTGACCCGAGGACGTGGCTGACCCGGATCCTGCACCGTACCGCATGGGGTTTAGTGTCGCGATGTGGACAATTCTCCCGAGACCATGAAGGCCGCGCGGCGCACCCGTCCGCGAGTGGGCCACATCCAGTTCCTGAACTGCATGCCCCTGTACTGGGGGCTTGCCAGGACGGGCTCGCTCCTGGACTTCGAGCTGACGAAGGACACGCCGGAGAAGCTGAGCGAGCAGCTGGTGAACGGTGACCTCGACATCGGTCCCATCACCCTCGTCGAGTTCCTCAAGGCGGCCGACGACCTCGTCGCGTTCCCGAATCTCGCCGTGGGCTGCGACGGCCCCGTGATGTCCTGCGTGATCGTCTCGCAGGTCCCCCTCGACCAGCTCGACGGCCGGCGCGTGGCCCTCGGGTCCACCTCCCGTACGTCGGTCAGGCTGGCGCAGCTGCTGCTGGCCGAGCGCTTCGGCGTACAGCCCGACTACTACACGTGCCCGCCCGACCTGGGCCTGATGATGCAGGACGCGGAGGCGGCCGTGCTCATCGGGGACGCGGCGCTGCGGGCCAATCTGCACGACGCCCCGCGGCTCGGCCTCCAGGTGCACGACCTGGGCGCGCTGTGGAAGGAGTGGACGGGGCTGCCGTTCGTCTTCGCGGTGTGGGCGGGGCGCAAGGAGTACGTGGAGCGCGAGCCGGAGATCACCCAGAAGGTGCACGAGGCGTTCCTGGCCTCGCGCGACCTCTCCCTGGAGGAGGTCACCAAGGTCGCCGAGCAGGCGGCGCGCTGGGAGGTCTTCGACGAGAAGATCCTCGAGGAGTACTTCACGACGCTCGACTTCCGCTTCGGGCCCGCGCAGCTGGAAGGCGTCACGGAGTTCGCGCGGCGGGTCGGCCCCACGACGGGATTTCCCGCGGATGTACGGGTCGAGCTGCTGACGCCGTGAATTCCGGCGCGGGATTCCCGGAACCTTGTACGGGAATTCCGCGCCGGTGGGTGAATTCGGTATGAATTCACGGTGATCGGCCCTGTGGTCCCGATGTGTTCCGGATGTGTTCCGGTGCGTTCCGGTGCGTTCCGGTGCGTTCGAGAGGCGTGTGCGCGGGTGATGCGCGGGGCTACGCTGCTGGTGCGTGCGTGCACATTGGGGGAGGTCCGCATCATGCAGCCGCTTCAGACCGGCGAACCCACGGCTGTGGGGCCCTACCGGTTGCTCGGCAGGATCGGTTCGGGCGGCATGGGCCGGGTGTATCTGGGCCGCAGCGCCGGAGGGCGCACCGTCGCCGTGAAGATCGTGCACCCGCACTTCGCGCTCGACGACGAATTCCGGGCGCGCTTCAAGCGTGAGGTGCAGGCGGCCCGCAAGGTGGGCGGCGCCTGGACGGCGCCGGTGCTCGACGCCGACCCGGACGCCGAGGTGCCGTGGGTCGCGACGGGATACGTCGCGGGCCCCTCGCTCACCCAGGCCGCGGGCGACGGCGTGGGCCTGCCCGAGCACTCCGTACGGGTCCTGGGGGCCGGCCTCGCCGAGGCGCTCGCGGCGGTGCACGGCCTGGGGCTCGTGCACCGCGACGTAAAACCCTCGAACGTGCTGCTGACCCTGGACGGGCCGCGGCTCATCGACTTCGGCATCGCCCGCGCCACCGACGGGACGGCCTCGCTCACCTCCACCGGCGTCTCCATCGGCTCGCCCGGCTACATGTCGCCCGAGCAGATCCTCGGCAAGGCCGTCACGGGCGCCGCGGACGTCTTCTCGCTCGGCGCGGTCCTCGTGTACGCGGCGTCGGGGTCGTCCCCCTTTCCCGGTGACTCGTCGGCCGCGCTCCTCTACAAGGTCGTCCACGAGCAGCCCGAACTGGGCTCGCTGGCCGGGGAGCTGCGCGAGGTCGCCGCGGCCTGCCTCTCGAAGGACCCGGCCGCGCGACCCACCCCCGAGGAGGTCGCCCGGCGCCTCGCCCCGGAGGGCGCGGCGCGTCTCGTGCAGGCGGGGTGGCTGCCGGGCCCGATGGTGGAGGAGGTCTCGCGCGGCGCGGTACGGCTCCTGGACCTGGAGGGCACACCGGCCGACGTCCCGCACTCGGGTCCGACGGAGTTCAGCAGCCCTGCGGTGTCCGGGAATTCGGGTCCCGCAGGTGTCTTCGGGCCGCCGGATCCCGCGTACGCGTCCGTGCCCACGCCTCGTACGGAGGGGGCACCCACCGAGGGGGCGCCGCGGGACGCCGTGCCGGGGCGTCTGTCGATGTCCGTGACGGCGACCTCGTCCCCCGACAAGCCGAACGGCCGGGGCCGCCGGGTCAGTTGCACGCTGGCGCTCTCCGTGGCGGGCGCGCTGGCGGCGGTGACCGTCGGCGGCGTCGTCCTGCTCAACGTGCTGCCGGGCGACGGCGGCGGTGACCAGGGCAGCGCGAGCGACGCCAGGCCCACCGCGTCCGCCGCGTCGAAGGCACCGGGTGTCCCGAAGTTCTACGTGGGGTCGTGGAACGGGCCGGCGAAACAGGCGGGGGTCTCCTTCGGCACGTTCCGCGTCGACCTGAAGCAGGCCCGGGCCGGCAAGCAGGTCGGCAGGGTGACGTCGACGGACCCACTGGGCATCCAGTGCGTCGACGTACTCACCCTGACGTCCGCCGACGACAGGGCACTGGTCGCCGACGGCAAGGCCGCACCCGGCAACCCGGGCACCTGCGCGACCGGCCCGCACACCGTGCGCCTCACCCGGCACGGCGCGTCCCTCGAGTACACCTCGCAGTACCCGGCCGCCGGGAATCCCACGGCGGACCTCGACCGGGTCAAGAGCGGCTGAGACGGCGCGGGGGACAGGGGACAGGGGAACGTGGTGCAGGGGGACGTACTGATCGCCACCGAGGCCGGTGCTCCGGTCGTGCTGGTCGCGCTCGCCGCACTGTGGGGCGCGGCCTGCGGGCTGCTCCTGCCGCGGCCCGCGTACCGGCTGTCCGTCGAACCGGGGGAGCCGTGGCGCCCGGCCCGCGGCTGGCTGGGGGCCCTGCCGGGGCCGAGCGCGCCCGGGCTCGCCGTCGTCACCGCGCTCGTCTGCGCGCTGCTCGCCGTCGCCACCGGCACCCGCCCCGAACTCGGCGCGTGGCTGCTGCTCGCGCCGCTCGGCGTGCTCCTGGCCACCGTCGACTTCGCGGTGAAGCGGCTGCCGGACGTGCTCACGCTGCCGCTCGCCGGGCTCACCCTGCTCGCGCTCGGCGGGGCGGCGCTGCTGCCGGAGGCCGGCGGATCGTTCAGCGGCGCGCTGTGGGGCGCGCTCGGGCTCGGCGGCGGATATCTGCTGCTTCTGCTCGCCTACCCGAAGGGGATGGGCTTCGGGGACGTGAAGCTGGCGGTGGGGCTCGGCGCGGCGCTCGGCTGGTACGGGTGGGGCGTGCTGTTCCTGGGGGCGTTCGCCGGGGTGCTGTTCAACGGCCTGTACGCCCTGGTGCTCGTCGTCGCGCGGCGGGCGGGGCGCAAGAGCGAGATCCCTTTCGGCCCCTTCATGATTCTGGGCGCCCTCGCGGGGGTTCTGCTGGGTGGCCTGGGGGCCTGACGTACGCTGAGATTTCAGCTCAGACTCGTCGAGATTCCGGCTCGGACTCGGCAGAATCCTCCGAAAGGGGCTCGCCCGGTGACCGAGAAGGCCGCGCTTCAGTCCGTCCTCGACCGCGCCGCCGACGGTGGGCGGATCACCCCCGAGGAGGCCGTCGCCCTCTACCGCGACGCCCCGCTGCACGCGCTCGGCGCCGCCGCCGACGCGATCCGCCGCCGTAAGTACGCGGGCATCGAGCACATCGCCACGTACATCATCGAGCGGAACATCAACTACACGAACGTGTGCGTCACGGCGTGCAAGTTCTGCGCCTTCTACGCGGCGCCCAAGGACACCAAGAAGGGCTGGAGCCGCGACCTCGACGACATCCTGCGCCGCTGCGCCGAGACCATCGAGCTCGGTGGCACGCAGATCATGTTCCAGGGCGGGCACCACCCGGACTACGGGGTCGAGTACTACGAGAAGCACTTCGGTGCCATCAAGAAGGAGTACCCGGAGCTCGTCATCCACAGCCTGGGTGCTTCCGAGGTCGAGCACATGGCGCGGATCAGTGGCGTGTCGGTCGAGGAGGCCATCACGCGCATCCACGCCGCCGGGCTCGACTCCTTCGCGGGCGCCGGCGCGGAGCTGCTGCCCGCGCGGCCGCGCAAGGCGATCGCCCCGCTGAAGGAGTCCGGCGAGCGCTGGCTGGAGATCATGGAGACCGCGCACCGCCTCGGTGTCGAGTCCACCTCCACCATGCTCATGGGCACCGGCGAGACGAATGCCGAGCGCATCGAGCACCTGCGCATGATCCGCGACACCCAGGACAAGACGGGTGGCTTCCGCGCCTTCATCCCGTACACGTACCAGCCGGAGAACAACCACCTGAAGGGCCGCACGCAGGCGACGCTCTTCGAGTACCTGCGGATGATCGCGATCGCCCGGATCTTCCTGGACAACGTCCAGCACATCCAGGGTTCGTGGCTGACCACCGGCAAGGAGGTCGGCCAGCTGTCGCTGCACTACGGAGCCGACGACCTCGGCTCGATCATGCTGGAGGAGAACGTCGTGTCCTCCGCCGGTGCCAAGCACCGCTCCAACCGCATGGAGATCATCGAGCTGATCCGCAAGGCGGGCCGCGTCCCCGCGCAGCGCGCCACGACCTACGAGCACCTCGTCGTGCACGACGACCCGGCGAACGACCCGGTCGACGACCGCGTCACCTCGCACATCTCGTCGACGGCGATCGACGGCGGGACGGCTCACCCCGAGCTGAAGCTCGTCTCCACCAACTGAGCGCGTCTTGCTGACACTTCACGTCGACGGCGACGGGTTCTCCGTTCTCGTCGAGGGCGAGTCCGTCAAGGCGCTCGGACCGTACGAGGAGCTGGCCGACGCGCTTCCCCAAGCTCTCGGCTCCGCTCGAGCAGGGGAGACCCCATTGCAGGCGCGGGTGCGGCGCTGGCCCGGCATCCTGACGCCGGGTCTCCTCAACCCGTACGGTCCCGAGATCCTCGAGCACACGTACCACCCGGATCCGCGTGAGGCGGACACGTACGGGACGGTGCCGATCGGGGGCGAACGGGCGCGGGAGATCTTCCGCGCCGATCCGTCCCGGCTGGGTGCGAGTGCCCGGCGGGGCGTGCAGCGGCTGTTCGCGCACGGGACGGTGGCCCTCGCGGGCGAGCTGCGCTCCAAGGCGGTCCTCGAGGTGGCCCGGCGCTCCGGGCTCGCGTTCGGCGGCCGGCCCGAGCGGCTGCCGGGGCCGGTGTCCCTGTCCCCGAGGCCGATGGTGCTGTTGCCTGCGCTGGCGGTGGGCGGGGCGGCGCGCTTCGCGGTCTTCGACGTCGCGGACCGCGCGGAGCTCGTGGCCAAGGGGGCGTCCACGTGCGTGGCGACGGTGGTCGCGGGCCGCTTGGTGTACCGGGTCCGGTAGCCGGGCCACGGGGCGCTGCCCTGGCCCCGTCCGGCCCTACGCCACGGGGCTCCGCCTGGACCACGGCCGGTCCTACGCCACGGGGCTCCGCCCCGGACCCCGCGCCTCAAGCGCCGGCGGGGCTGGAAATGCCCACCCTCCGCAGGGGCTTGGACGACCCGTCCACTCGCAGGCGATCGCCCGGCTCCCGCCCATCTCCCACCGCCCGCCCCCTCCAGGGGCGTCGGCCCGACGGGGTGCCACACCCGACTTGGGCGATCCCCCAGCCACGTCTCCCCACCCGAGACGGCAAGGGGCGCCCCCCTTGGGCAATCTGCCGCCGACACGGCTCCCCGCCCGTTGCGGTCGACCGCCTTCGCCTTGGGCAACCTCCGCCGGCCGCGGCTCCCCGCCCGTCGCGGTCGACCGCACGCGCCTTGGGCAATCTGCCGCCTGGGGCGGCAGGGTGGGCAAGGCGGCGCCCCGGTGCCGCGTGAGCAGGACGGTGGGCGTCGGCCCCGGCGCGGTCCGCGGGCGGCCCCGGTACCGTCCGACGGTGACCGGGGACCGCCTGCCACAATGGCCAAGTGACCCGTGCATCCCTGGACAAGCAGCCCCACGAAGTCGCCTCGATGTTCGACGACGTGGCGGAGAAGTACGACCTCACCAACGACGTGCTGTCCCTGGGACAGACCCGGCTGTGGCGCAAGGAGGTCGCCAGGGCCGTCGACGCCCGCCCCGCGCAGAAGGTCCTCGACCTCGCCGCCGGCACCGCCACCTCCTCGCAGCCCTTCGCGCAGGCCGGCGCCTACGTCGTGCCCTGCGACTTCTCCCTCGGCATGCTGCGCGTGGGCAAGCAGCGCCACCCGTGGATGCCGTTCACGGCGGGCGACGGCACGAAACTGCCGTTCAAGGACGACACGTTCGACGCCGTGACGATCTCCTTCGGGCTGCGCAACATCCAGGAGACCGAGGCCGCGCTGAGCGAGATGCACCGCGTCACCAAGCCGGGCGGCCGCGTCGTCATCTGCGAGTTCAGCCACCCGACGTGGGCCCCCTTCCGCACCGTGTACACGGAGTACCTGATGCGCGCCCTGCCGCCGGTCGCGCGCGCGGTGTCCTCGAACCCGGACGCGTACGTCTATCTCGCCGAGTCCATCCGCGCCTGGCCCACGCAGCCCGAGTTGGCGACGCTGATGCAGAACGTCGGCTGGCAGCAGGTGGCCTGGCGGGACCTCACCGGCGGCATCGTCACGCTGCACCGCGGCTACAAGAAGGCGTGACGCGAGAGGGGCACAGGGTTCAAGCAGCCCGCCCCCCGGCGGCCTACCGACACGGACTGAACGACCCCGTACGCGCCGGCGGCTCCTCCGGCTCGCCGAGTTCCCTGCGCATCCCGCCGCCCCGCGGCCCCGGCGCCCGCGGCACCCGCACGCCCGCGCCGCCCCCACCCTCGCCCTCCCCGAAGTCGAACCAGACCGTGACGACGGCGTCCCGCGGCACCTCGACGCCGGGCAGCGGGTACTGGCGCACCACGTACTCCACCGCTACCCGGTCGAAGTCGTCCCGGTCCGCCGCCGCGATCAGCACGCCGTGCTCACGCGCCGCCTGCCGCGCGTCGACCGCCATCAGCCCGACGAGCTTCGGCACGGGCACGTCCGGCGGCCCGGCATCCGGCATCTTGGGCGTCTTGGGTGTCTTCACCACAGATGTCACCCCCAGGAGGTACCGGGAGGATAGCCCTTGGGATGTGGTGTCCGGAAGGTTCCGGTCCCGGCTCCGGGAGGCCCCAGAGCCGGGACCGGCCCCAGAAGCGGGACCGGCCCCAGAGCCCCGGGCGGCCCCAGAGCCGGGTCCGGCCCCAGAGCCGGGACCGGACTCAGAGCCCCGGGCGGATCCAGAGCCGCGGGCGGACCCAGACCTCCGGGCGGCCCCAGAGCTCCGGGCGGCCCCAGAGCTCCGGGCGGCCCCAGAGCCGAGTCCGGACCCAGAGCCGGGACCGGCCCCAGAGCCCCGAGCGGCCCCAGAGCCCCGAGCGGCCCCAGAGCCCCGCCCGGACCCAGATCCCCGCCCGGACTCACAGCTCCAGGCGGAAGCAGTGCCCCTTCTTCCCGGTCGGCGTCACGAACGTCTCGGCCAGCTCCATGCCGAGCCGCCGGGTCACCGCGATCGAGCGCTCGTTGCGGGCGTCGACCATCGCGACGACGCTGCGCAGGCCCGCCGCCCGTACGTGATCCAGCGTCAGGCCCGCCGCCGCCGTCGCGTACCCCTGCCCCCAGTACGCCCGCCCGAGCCGCCAGCCGATCTCGATCTCGCCGGTGGGCCCCCACTCCCGCTCCCAGGGCTGCGCGCCCGTGAACCCGATGACGTCCCCCGCGCCGTCGGTCATCGTCCACAGGCAGAAACCGTGCTCCGCCTCGTGCCTGCGCTGCCGCGCGGTCAGCTCCTCGTACACGGAGAGCTCCGCCGACGCGCCTCCGTGGAACTCCATGACATCGGGGTGGTCGAACACCCTGTGCCAGGCGAGCGCGTCCTCATGGGTGGGGACGCGCAGATCCACGGCGGGCAGAACTCGACTCATGGGCTGGCCCTTCGGCTGAGTGGTCACGGTCGCTGAATAGACTGCCCATGTCCGTGCCGGACGGCACACCGTTTTCGAGCCTGGGGAGAACCCGCCGTGACCGAGCAGCTCAAGCGACTCGCCGACAACGCTGAGCACAGCGCGGACGTGATCGTCGTCGGGGCCGGACCCGCCGGTTCGACCACCGCCTACTACCTCGCCAAGGCCGGCCTCGACGTCCTGTTGCTGGAGAAGACGGCGTTCCCGCGTGAAAAGGTGTGCGGCGACGGCCTCACCCCGCGCGCCACGAAGCAGCTCGTCTCCATGGGGATCGACATCTCCGAGGAGGCCGGCTGGCTGCGCAACAAGGGCCTGCGCATCATCGGCGGCGGCGTCCGCCTCCAGCTCGACTGGCCCGACCTCGCCTCGTACCCGGACTACGGTCTGGTTCGCAAGCGCGACGACTTCGACGAGCAGCTCGCGCGCCAGGCCCAGAAGGCGGGCGCCCGCCTGTACGAGCGGTGCAACGTCGGCGCACCGATCACCGACGATCGCACCGGCCGCATCACCGGCGTGCACGCGAAGCTGGGCGAGGAGAAGCGCGAGGTGACCTTCCACGCGCCGCTCGTCGTCGCCGCCGACGGCAACTCGACCCGCCTCTCCCTCGCCATGGGCCTGCACCGCCGCGAGGACCGCCCCATGGGCGTCGCCGTCCGTACGTACTTCACGTCCCCGCGCCACGACGACGACTACCTGGAGTCCTGGCTGGAGCTGTGGGACCGGCGCGGCGCCGAGGACCGCCTCCTTCCCGGTTACGGATGGATCTTCGGCATGGGCGACGGCACGTCCAACGTCGGCCTCGGTATCCTCAACTCCTCGAAGGCCTTCCGCGAGTTGGACTGGCGCGAGGTCCTCAAGGCCTGGTGCGCGTCGATGCCCGAGGACTGGGGGTACACCCCGGACAACATGACGATGCCGATCCGCGGCGCCGCCCTCCCCATGGCCTTCAACCGCCAGCCGCACTACACCAAGGGCCTGCTCCTGGTCGGCGACGCGGGCGGCCTGGTCAACCCGTTCAACGGTGAGGGCATCGCGTACGCCATGGAGTCCGGCCAGATCGCGGCCGACGTCATCGTGCAGGCGCACGCGCGTGCCACCGACGCCCAGCGCGAACTGGCCCTGCAGCGCTACCCGAAGGTCCTCAAGGACACCTACGGCGGCTACTACACGATGGGCCGCGCCTTCGTGAAGATGATCGGCAACCCGAAGATCATGAAGATCGCGACGCAGCGCGGTCTGACCCACCCGATGCTGATGAAGTTCACGCTGAAGATGCTCGCGAACCTGACGGACCCGACCGGCGGCGACGCGATGGACCGGATCATCAACGGACTGAGCAAGGTCGCCCCGAAGGCCTGACCGGGGCCCCGCGCCCGGCCCGACTTTGCCGGGCCGGGCGGCTCGGGGCAGGGTGGACCCATGATTTTCATCGCCGTGAAGTTCACCGTCCGCCCCGAGCACGCCGACTCGTGGCTGGAGAAGACCGCCGCGTTCACCGCGGCCACCCGCGCCGAGGAGGGCAACCTCTTCTTCGACTGGTCCCGCAGCGTCGAGGACCCGAACCAGTTCGTGCTCCTGGAGGGCTTCCGGGACGGCGACGCCGGCGCCGCGCACGTCGGTTCCGACCACTTCAAGGCGGGCCTGGACGCCATGGCTCCGCTCATCGCCGCCACCCCGGAGATCATCAACGCCGATATCCCGAACGAGGGTTGGGGCGAGATGGGCGAGCTGTCGCCGCAGTCCTGAGCCGCCGTTCCGGGGCCACCGTGCCCCGTTTTTTCCTGACATACACCGAAGGCCGCCGCACCCCGTGAGGGGAGCGGCGGCCTTCGGCCTGCGCGCTGTGGAGTCGCCGTTAAGGCCCCGAGGGGCTTCAGGCGGCTGTGTGCGGCCCGTGAGGGCCGCAGGGTCCCCTGTAGGCCCGGGAGTTCACCCGAGCCTCACAGAGGCGCTCAGAGAACGCGCACGGCTCCGGTCGGCTGGTCGTAGGAGAGCGGCTTCTCGACGACACCGGTCGAGGAGTTCTGCGCGCCGACGAAGTTGCCACCGCCCACGTAGATCGCGACGTGGTAGGCGCTGCCGGAGCCGCCCCAGTACAGGATGTCGCCCGGCTGGAGGTTGTCCAGGCCGACCTGGGTGCCCTGCGTGGACTGGTCCTGCGAGACGCGCGGCAGGTCGACACCGGCCTGCTTGTACGCGGCCTGCACCAGACCCGAGCAGTCCCAGGAGCTGGGACCCGTGCCACCGGACACGTAGGCGTCGCCGATGTGCGACTTCACGAACGACACCACGGCGGCGGCGGAGCCGCTGGCCGGGGCGGGGGCCTCGTCGGAGGAGGACGCGGTGGTCGCCTGGAGCGTGGTGCGCTCGCTGGAGCGGGAGGCGGCGGCCTTCTCGGCGGCCTCGCGCTTGGCGGCGGCCTCGGCCTTGGCCTTCGCTTCGGCCTTCTTCTTGGCCTCGGCCTTCTTCTCGGCGGCGACCTGGTCCTTCTTCGCCTGGTCCGCGGCCTTGTCGAAGGCGGCCTGGCGCTCGGCCTGGACCTGGTAGTTCGCCGCGGCCTGCTGGGTGGCGTCCGCGGACTGGGCGACCTGCGAGGACAGGTCGGTGGTGAGCGTGGGCATCTCCATGGTCTGCGTCACCGGCTCGGCGGCGTTGGCCGAACCAGCCGCACCAGCGACTGCCAGGGTGCTGAGGACGCCACCGGTAACTCCGGCGCGCAGGGCCATCTTCGAGGCGCTGCGACGGGGCTTCCGGTGGCTGGGTATGTGAGCGGTGTGGGACATGAGACCAACCGGTATCAGGGCCTCCCCGATCCCTTCAAGAAACGTGTGGTGCGCCACAGTTGTGAAGCGCGGGGGTGAAACCCCGGCCCGACAGGCTTTATTGACGCCGTAACGGGCAAAGCGGACAGCCCTCCGCGAGGCCCTGAGCATGGGTTTTCCGCGATACGCCCGAATTGCCCCACGCTTACCACCCGTTGAGGCGGTTGGCCAAGCCCGGTTTCTGACGGTGTGACGGCTGCGTGATGCAGGTCACAAGTGGACCCCTAGGGGATGCGATGCACACGCGATGGACACATCTCGCGTCCACTTCCATTCACGCTCGTCCCACCAACGTGTGAACGGCGTCCACTATCAGCCAAGTGCGTCCAGCACCAATTTGCTTGCAGTCTCCACGTCTTGATAGTGGGCGCACCCCTGCGACCAGGGGTAACGCACCAAGTTGTCACCACTGGTGATCACTCAGGTGCTTCGCGTGTGAAGATCACCGCTCATCCGACTTCATGATCCTTCGTCAGGTGGTGGAGATCACAAAGTAGTTGGCGCACCCCGTGTCGCAGATCACAGAGTTGCAGGCATAGGATGCGGGGCAAGTTGGGCTTGTGACCCGCTTCACATGTAGGCGATCTTCGACTGTTCGCAGGACGTGGGAGGCGGGGCGCGAGCTCATGCAACCGCCAGCAGTCAGTGCCGACTGAGAGGAGCGAGGAGCGGTGAACGCCTATGCGCCCATCCTCGTACTGGGAGCCCTCGGGGCAGGCTTTGCGATCTTCTCCGTGATCATGGCCTCCCTGACCGGCCCGAAGCGGTACAACCGGGCCAAGCTCGAGGCCTATGAGTGCGGGATCGAGCCCACCCCCACGCCGGCCGGTGGCGGGCGCTTCCCCATCAAGTACTACCTGACGGCGATGCTCTTCATCGTCTTCGACATCGAGATCGTCTTTCTCTACCCCTGGGCCGTCACCTTCGACGCCCTGGGGGTGTTCGGGCTCGTAGAGATGCTGCTCTTCGTGCTCACCGTCTTCGTCGCGTACGCGTACGTATGGCGGCGCGGCGGCCTGGAATGGGACTGAGCCCCGTATAGGGGAGACCAGGAGCCACAGACCAATGGGACTCGAAGAAAAGCTGCCGAGCGGATTCCTGCTGACCACCGTCGAGCAGGCCGCGGGCTGGGTGCGCAAGTCGTCCGTCTTTCCTGCCACGTTCGGCCTCGCCTGCTGCGCCATCGAAATGATGACGACGGGCGCGGGCCGCTACGACCTGGCACGGTTCGGCATGGAGGTCTTCCGCGGATCGCCCCGCCAGGCGGACCTGATGATCGTGGCCGGGCGGGTGAGCCAGAAGATGGCGCCCGTCCTTCGCCAGGTCTATGACCAGATGCCGAACCCCAAGTGGGTCATCTCCATGGGCGTCTGCGCCTCGTCGGGCGGGATGTTCAACAACTACGCGATCGTGCAGGGCGTCGACCATGTCGTCCCGGTCGACATCTATCTGCCCGGCTGCCCGCCCCGGCCCGAGATGCTGATGGACGCGATTCTCAAGCTCCATCAGAAGATCCAGTCCTCCAAGCTCGGCGTGAACGCCGAGGAGGCGGCCCGTGAGGCGGAGGAAGCGGCGCTCAAGGCGCTCCCGACGATCGAGATGAAGGGGCTGCTGCGGTGAGCGACGCGCACAGCGACAAGGGATCGAACGGGGTCAACCCCGAAAAGGACCTCAGCGCTGCCAACCTCCCGGGCCAGCGCGGGGACCAGGGCGAGGAGATCCGCGTCCAGCGCGGCATGTTCGGCGCCAACAACGGCGGCGACACCTCCGGCTACGGCGGCCTCGTCCGCTCGGTCCGGCTCCCCGGCGAATCCTCCCGCCCCTACGGCGGCTGGTTCGACGAGGTGGCGGACGAGCTGGAGGGCGCCCTGGAGGAACAGGACCTCGTCCCCGAGAACGCCATCGACAAGACGGTCGTCGACCGCGACGAGCTCACCTTCCACATCGAGCGCGAGCACCTGGTCCGCGTCGCCCGCACCCTGCGCGACGACCCGGCCCTGCGCTTCGAACTGTGCACGGGGGTCTCGGCGGTGCACTACCCCGGGGACAAGGGCCGCGAGCTGCACGCCGTCTACCACCTGCGCTCGATCACCCACAACCGGCTGATCCGCCTCGAGGTCTCCGTGCCCGACGCGGACCCGCACATCCCGTCCCTGGTCCCGGTGTATCCGACGAACGACTGGCACGAGCGCGAGGCCTACGACTTCTTCGGGCTCATCTTCGACGGCCACCCCGCGCTGACGCGGATCATGATGCCGGACGACTGGCAGGGCTTCCCGCAGCGCAAGGACTATCCCCTCGGCGGCATCCCCGTCGAGTACAAGGGCGCCCAGATCCCGGCTCCGGACCAGCGGAGGTCGTACTCGTGACAACTCCCCACGCAACCCCGCGCGCGACCACGGAAGGCACCGTCTACACGGTCACCGGAGGTGACTGGGACGAGATCGCCGAGGCCGCGGTCAAGTCCGACGACGAGCGCATCATCGTCAACATGGGCCCCCAACACCCGTCCACACACGGTGTGTTGCGCCTGATCCTGGAGATCGACGGCGAGACGGTCACCGAGGCCCGCTGCGGCATCGGCTACCTCCACACCGGCATCGAGAAGAACCTCGAGTACCGCACGTGGACGCAGGGCACCACGTTCGTGACGCGCATGGACTACCTGACGCCGTTCTACAACGAGACGGCGTACTGTCTCGCCGTCGAGAAGCTCCTCGGCATCGAGGACGAGATCCCGGACCGCGCCAACATCATCCGCGTGCTCCTCATGGAGCTGAACCGGTTGTCCTCGCACCTGGTGGCCATCGCCACCGGCGGCATGGAGCTCGGCGCGACCACGATCATGATCTACGGCTTCCGCGATCGTGAACTCGTTCTCGACATCTACGAGTTGATCACCGGCCTGCGCATGAACCACGCGTACATCCGGCCCGGCGGACTCGCCCAGGACCTGCCGCCCGGCGCGGTGGACCAGCTCCGCGAGTTCGTGAAGAAGATGAAGAAGAACCTTCCCGAGTACGACAAGCTCGCCACCGGGAACCCCATCTTCAAGGCCCGTATGCAGGACGTCGGCTACCTCGACCTCGCGGGCTGCATGGCCCTCGGCGCCACAGGACCGATCCTGCGCTCCGCCGGCCTGCCGCACGACCTGCGCAAGGCGCAGCCGTACTGCGGCTACGAGAACTACGACTTCGACATCCCGACCGCCGACACCTGCGACTCCTACGGGCGCTTCCTGATCCGCCTGGAGGAGATGCGCCAGTCGCTGCGCATCGTCGAGCAGTGCCTGGACCGCCTGGAGCCGGGCCCGGTCATGGTCGGGGACAAGAAGATCGCCTGGCCCGCCCAACTGGCCCTCGGCCCGGACGGTCTCGGCAACTCGCTCGACCACATCAAGAACATCATGGGCACCTCCATGGAGGCCCTCATCCACCACTTCAAGCTGGTGACCGAGGGCTTCCGCGTCCCGCCCGGACAGACGTACGCGGCCGTGGAGTCGCCCAAGGGCGAGCTCGGCGTGCACGCGGTGTCCGACGGCGGCACCCGCCCGTTCAGGGTCCACTACCGCGACCCGTCCTTCACCAACCTTCAGGCCATGGCGGCGATGTGCGAGGGCGGCCAGGTCGCCGACGTCATCGTCGCCGTCGCGTCCATCGACCCCGTGATGGGAGGCGTCGACCGGTGACCACCAGTTCTTCGGAGCAGGGCGTAAGTCTGGGCATGCCACAGCTGCCCGCGCCCGCGTACCCGGACGACGTCCGAACCCGCCTGGAGGCCGACGCGAAGGAGATCATCTCCCGCTACCCCGGCTCCCGCTCGGCGCTGCTTCCGCTGCTGCACCTCGTGCAGTCGGAGGAAGGCCATGTCACGCGCACCGGAATGCAGTTCTGCGCGGACATGCTCGGCTTGACCACCGCCGAGGTCACGGCCGTCGCGACCTTCTACACGATGTACCGCAGGAAGCCGAGCGGCGACTACCAAGTGGGCGTCTGCACCAACACGTTGTGCGCCGTCATGGGCGGCGACGCCATCTTCGAGTCGCTCCAGGAGCACCTCGGCGTCGGCAACAACGGCACCACGGACGACGGCAAGATCACGCTGGAGCACATCGAGTGCAACGCAGCTTGTGACTTCGCTCCCGTGGTGATGGTCAACTGGGAGTTCTTCGACAACCAGACGCCCGAGACCGCCAGGCAGCTCGTCGACGACCTGCGCACCGGGTCCGAGGTGTCACCCACGCGCGGCGCTCCCCTGTGCACCTTCAAGGAGACCGCGCGCATCCTGGCCGGGTTCCCCGACGAGCGCCCCGGCGCCGTCGACGCCGGCGGCAGCGCCGGGCCCGCCTCGCTGATCGGGCTCCGCCTGGCCAAGGGCGAGACGGAGCCCGCGCGCGTGGTCCACCCGCGCGGCGAGGGCATCGAGGGCGAAGCGCCCCACGACCCGTCGCCCACCGAGCACTTGAGCTCGCACGACGCGCCGCAGGACACATCGGCCTCCGACCCGTCCCACCCAGCGGGACCGACCGCCGAGGAGGGGGAGTGATGACCTTGGCAGCCGAAGTCGAGAACAACGACACCAGCCCGGAGAAGCTGCTCTCTCCGGTCCTGTCGGCTTTCTGGGACCAGGACAAGTCCTGGTCTTTGGATGTGTATCGCCGGCACGAGGGATACGAGGGGCTGCGAAAGGCCCTCGCCATGGCACCGGACGACCTGATCGCGTATGTGAAGGACGCGGGGCTCCGCGGGCGTGGTGGCGCCGGATTCCCGACGGGGATGAAGTGGCAGTTCATCCCGCAGGGAGACGGCAAACCGCACTATCTAGTTGTCAACGCCGACGAATCGGAGCCGGGGACCTGCAAGGACATCCCGCTCCTCTTCGCCAATCCGCATAGCCTCATCGAGGGCATCGTCATCGCCTGTTACGCGATCCGTTCGGAGCACGCGTTCATCTACTTGCGCGGTGAAGTGGTCCCCGTACTGCGGCGCTTGCACGAGGCCGTGCGCGAGGCCTACGCCGCGGGGTATCTCGGGCAGAACATCCTCGGCAGCGGTCTCAACCTTGAACTCACCGTGCACGCCGGCGCGGGCGCGTACATCTGTGGTGAGGAGACCGCACTCCTGGACTCGCTCGAAGGCCGCCGTGGTCAGCCGCGACTCCGTCCCCCTTTCCCTGCGGTCGCGGGCCTCTACGCCTGCCCCACTGTGGTGAACAACGTCGAGTCCATCGCGTCGGTTCCCGCAATCATCAATCGGGGCAAGGACTGGTTCAAATCGATGGGGAGCGAGAAGTCCCCGGGCTTCACGCTCTACTCGCTGAGCGGCCACGTCGCGAGCCCCGGCCAGTACGAGGCCCCGCTCGGCATCACGCTGCGCCAGCTGCTCGACATGAGCGGCGGCATGCGGCCGGGCCACCGCCTCAAGTTCTGGACCCCCGGCGGCAGTTCGACGCCGATGTTCACCGAGGAGCACCTCGACGTACCCCTTGATTACGAGGGTGTCGGCGCCGCCGGGTCGATGCTCGGCACCAAGGCGTTGCAGTGCTTCGACGAGACGACCTGCGTCGTGCGCGCGGTCACAAGGTGGACCGAGTTCTACGCCCACGAGTCCTGCGGCAAGTGCACGCCGTGCCGTGAAGGAACGTACTGGCTCGTGCAGTTGCTGCGGGACATCGAGGCCGGCAAGGGCACGATGTCCGACCTCGACAAGCTGAACGACATCGCCGACAACATCAACGGCAAGTCGTTCTGCGCCCTCGGCGACGGCGCCGCCTCGCCGATCTTCTCCTCGCTCAAGTACTTCCGCGACGAGTACGAGCAGCACATCACGGGCAAGGCCTGCCCCTTCGACCCGGCCCGGTCGACGCTCTGGGCCGACAAGCACCGCACGGAGGTGAACGCATGACTGTGACCACTAGCGCTCCCTCCGGGGGCGGCGAGGCGGCGATCCCGCCGGAAGACCTCGTGTCCCTGACGATCGACGGCATCGAGATCAGCGTCCCGAAGGGGACCCTGGTCATCCGGGCCGCCGAGATGCTCGGCATCGAGATCCCGCGCTTCTGCGACCACCCGCTGCTCGACCCGGCCGGCGCCTGTCGGCAGTGCATCGTGGAGGTGGAGGGCCAGCGCAAGCCGATGGCGTCCTGCACCATCACCTGCACCGACGGCATGGTGGTCAAGAGCCAGCTCTCCTCCCCGGTCGCCGAAAAGGCGCAGAAGGGGGTCATGGAGCTGCTGCTCATCAACCACCCCCTCGACTGCCCGGTCTGCGACAAGGGCGGCGAGTGCCCGCTGCAGAACCAGGCCATGTCGCACGGCCAGGCCGACTCGCGCTTCGAGGGCAAGAAGCGCACCTACGAGAAGCCGGTCCCGATCTCGAAGCAGGTGCTGCTCGACCGTGAGCGGTGCGTGCTGTGCGCGCGCTGCACCCGGTTCTCCAACCAGATCGCGGGCGACCCGATGATCGAGCTGATCGAGCGCGGCGCGCTCCAGCAGGTCGGCACGGGTGAGGGCGACCCCTTCGAGTCGTACTTCTCCGGGAACACCATCCAGATCTGCCCGGTCGGCGCGCTGACCTCGGCGGCGTACCGGTTCCGCTCCCGCCCCTTCGACCTGGTGTCGTCGCCGAGCGTGTGCGAGCACTGCTCCGGCGGCTGCGCGACCCGCACCGACCACCGGCGCGGCAAGGTGATGCGCCGGCTCGCGGCCAACGACCCCGAGGTCAACGAGGAGTGGATCTGCGACAAGGGCCGCTTCGGTTTCCGTTACGCGCAGAAGCCCGACCGGCTCACCAACCCCCTCGTACGGGACGCGGAGAGCGGTGAACTGCGGCCCGCTTCCTGGCCGGAGGCGCTGGAGACCGCCGCGCGCGGGCTCGCCGCCGCCCGTGGCCGCACCGGTGTCCTCACCGGTGGCCGCCTCACCGTCGAGGACGCCTACGCGTACAGCAAGTTCGCACGCGTCGCCCTCGACACGAACGACATCGACTTCCGCGCGCGCGTGCACAGCAGCGAGGAAGCCGACTTCCTGGCGGCACGCGTCGCCGGTCGCGGCCGCGACCTGGACGGCAGTGGGGTCACGTACAAGGCGCTCGAGAAGGCGCCCGCGGTCCTCCTTGTCGGGTTCGAGTCGGAGGAGGAGGCGCCCGGCGTCTTCCTCAAGCTCCGCAAGGCGTGGCGGGGACACGGACAGAAGGTCTACTCGCTTTCTACGTATGCGACGCGCGGCCTGGAGAAGGCGGGTGGCACGCTGCTGCCCGCCGCTCCCGGCACCGAGCCAGAGTGGCTGGACGCCCTCGCCTCCGGTGTCGGCCTCGAAGGCGCCGGAGCGGACGCCGCGCAGGCGCTGCGCGGCGAAGGCGCCGTGATCGTCGTCGGTGAGCGGGTCGCGGCCGTGTCGGGCGGTCTCACCGCCGCCGTACGGGCCGCGTCCGCGACGGGGGCCGAGCTGGTGTGGATCCCGCGCAGGGCGGGTGAGCGCGGCGCCGTCGAGGCGGGCGCGCTGCCGTCGCTGCTGCCGGGCGGCCGGCCCGCGACCGACCCGCGCGCGCGGGACCAGGTCGCCGCCGCCTGGGGTGTGGCCGAACTGCCGCACCGCTTCGGGCGGGACACCGGGCAGATCGTGGAGGCCGCGGCCACCGGTGAACTGGGGGCCCTTGTGGTGGCCGGGGTCGAGGTCGCCGACCTGCCGTCCCCGGCACGCGCGCGTGAAGCCCTTCACGAGGTGGGCTTCCTGATCTCCCTGGAGCAGCGGCCCAGCGAGGTCACCGACCACGCAGACGTCGTCCTTCCGGTGGCCGCGGTCGCCGAGAAGGCGGGCACGTTCCTCAACTGGGAGGGGCGCGCCCGGATGTTCGAGGCCGCGCTGAAGCCCGACCAGATGACGCGGCGGGTCGCGCCCACGGACGCGCGCGTGCTGCAGATGGTGGCGGACGCCATGGACGTCCACTTGGGGCTCCCCGATCTGCGCTCGCTGCGCGGCGAGTTGGACCGCCTGGGCAACTGGGACGGGCCGCACGCCACGGAGCCCCTGGAGACGTCGGGCCAGCTGCCGCGCCCCTCCTCCGGAGAGGCGGTCCTCGCAGGACACCGGCTGCTGCTCGACCTGGGCCGCCTCCAGGAGGGCGACGACGCGCTCGCCGGGACCCGGCACGCCGCCCTCGCGCGCGTGTCCGCCACGACCGCCGCGGAGGCGGGCGTGAAGGACGGCGACGTGCTGACGGTCACCGGGGCGCTGGGCAGCGTCGCGTTCCCGCTCCAGGTCACCGAGATGCCCGACCGCGTCGTGTGGCTGCCGCTCAACTCCGAGGGCGGCGGCGTCGCTTCGGACACGGGGGCCGTCCCCGGCGACCTGGTGAAGATCGGCCCGGCCGTCGCCGCCGGATCCCCGGAGGTGCAGTCATGAGTCCCATGGCACTGAGCCCGACACTGAGCCCACTGGCGCTGGAAGACCTCTCCATGTTCGGCCGCGACCCCTGGTGGCTCGTCGTCGTCAAGGCGGTCTTCTGCTTCGCCTTCCTGATGGTGACCGTGCTGTTCTCCATCGTGTGGGAGCGCAAGGTCGTCGCCTGGATGCAGCTGCGCATCGGCCCGAACCGGCACGGCCCCTGGGGCATGCTCCAGTCGCTCGCCGACGGCATCAAGCTGATGCTCAAGGAAGACGTGGTCGTCAAGCGTGCGGACAAGGTGGTCTACATCCTTGCTCCGGTCGTCGCGGCGATCCCCGCCTTCATGGCGATCGCCGTGATCCCGTTCGGACCGGCGGGCAACGAGATCTCGATCTTCGGCCACCGCACGACGATGCAGCTCACCGACCTGCCGATCGCGATGCTCTACATCCTCGCGGTCGCCTCCGTCGGCATCTACGGCATCGTCCTCGCGGGCTGGTCGTCCGGGTCGACGTACCCGCTGCTCGGCGGCCTGCGGTCCTGCGCGCAGATGATCTCGTACGAGATCGCGATGGGCGCGGCCTTCGCGTCGGTGTTCCTGTACTCGGGCTCGATGTCGACCTCGGAGATCGTCGCCCAGCAGCACGACCGCTGGTACATCGTCCTGCTGCCCGTCTCGTTCCTGATCTACATCGTGACGATGGTCGGCGAGACGAACCGCGCACCGTTCGACATGCCGGAGTCCGAGGGTGACCTCGTCGGCGGCTTCAACACCGAGTACTCGTCCATCAAGTTCGCGATGTTCATGCTCGCCGAGTACGTGAACATGGTGACGGTCTCGGCGGTGTCGGTGACGCTCTTCCTGGGCGGCTGGCGGGCACCGTGGCCCATCTCCACGTTCTGGGAGGGCGCGAACCACGGCTGGTGGCCGATGCTCTGGTTCGTCATCAAGGTGCAGCTGCTGCTGTTCTTCTTCATCTGGCTGCGCGGCACGCTGCCACGCGTCCGCTACGACCAGCTGATGAAGCTCGGCTGGAAGGTCCTCATCCCGGTCTCCGTGGTGTGGCTGATGCTGGTGGCGACCGTACGGACGCTGCGCAACGAGAACTACGACTTCACCACCATCGCCTTGTACGTCGGCGCCGCGATCCTTGTGGTCCTGGTCCTGTCGTTCGTCGTGGACATGTACCGCGACCGCGGGGCCAAGCAGCGGGAGGCCGCCGAGGAGCCCGCTGCCTTCGACCCGATGGCGGGCGGGTTCCCCGTGCCGCCCCTGCCCGGACAGACGCTGCCGCCCGTTCCGCGCAGGCGCTCCCGTCGGGAGCGGGAGCTGATTGTCAGTGGTGGCCCCGATACTCAGAGTGACGAGTCGCTTGGCGGATCTCACGATGGAAAGGAGGCGTCCGATGGCTGACGAGACCGACTCCGGCCAGCAGAAGGACACCGAGCCGGGGTTCCAGAACCCCGTCGCCGGCTTCGGCGTGACCTTCAAGGCCATGTTCAAGAAGCGGCTGACCGAGCAGTACCCGGAGCAACCGAAGACCACTGCTCCCCGCTTCCACGGCAGGCATCAGCTCAACCGCCATCCGGACGGCCTGGAGAAGTGCGTCGGCTGCGAGTTGTGCGCCTGGGCCTGCCCGGCGGACGCGATCTACGTGGAGGGCGCGGACAACACCGAGGAGGAGCGCTACTCGCCGGGTGAGCGCTACGGCCGCGTCTACCAGATCAACTACGCCCGCTGCATTCTGTGCGGACTGTGCATCGAGGCGTGCCCCACGCGCGCGCTGACGATGACGAACGAGTTCGAGCTGGCCGACAGCAGCCGCGCCAACCTCATCTACACCAAGGAGCAACTGCTCGCCGGGCTCGAAGAGGGCATGGTCGACAGCCCGCACTCGATCTTCCCTGGCATGGACGAGCAGGACTACTACCGGGGTCTCGTCACCGAGGCGGCGCCCGGCACGGAGCCCCAAGTGGCCGTCTCCAAGGGCGAGAAGCCCGACGAGGCGGCCTCTGAAGAGGCAGAGGAGGTGGATGTATGAGTGCGCAGCTCGCGGCCTCGGTCACGTCCACCGGTGAGGCCTTCCAGTTCTGGATCCTCGGCACGGTCGCCGTCATCGGCGCCCTGTGCACGATCCTGATGAAGAAGGCCGTGCACAGCGCCCTGTGCCTGGCCGGCACCATGATCATCCTGGCGATCTTCTACCTCGCCAACGGGGCGTACTTCCTGGGCATCGTGCAGATCGTCGTCTACACGGGCGCGATCATGATGCTGTTCCTCTTCGTGGTGATGCTCGTCGGCGTCACCGCGGCCGACTCCCTGACGGAGACCATCAAGGGGCAGCGCTGGCTCGCCGCCCTGTGTGGGCTCGGCTTCGGGGTGCTGCTCATCGCGGGCATCGGCCAGGCCTCGCTGAAGCAGTTCAACGGACTCGGCAAGGCGAACGCCGGGGGGAACGTGGAGGGCCTGGCGGCCCTCATCTTCTCCAAGTACGTCTTCGCCTTCGAGATCACCGGCGCCCTGCTGATCACGGCCACTGTCGGCGCGATGGTGCTCACGCACCGCGAGCGCACCGAACGGGCCAAGACTCAGCGCGAGTTGGCGGAGGAGCGCGTGCGCGAGGGCAAGCACCTCCCGCCGCTGCCCGCCCCGGGTGTCTACGCCCGGCACAACGCGGTGGACATCGCAGGCCTGCTGCCCGACGGCACCCCCTCGGAGCTCACGGTCATGCAGACGCTGCGCGAGCGCGGTCAGATCCGGGATGTCTCCGGTGAGGCGATGAGCGATCTGAAGGCTCTGGAGCAGCGGTCGTCCGACCGCCTGGAGCGCTCGGACCGCGACCGGGCCGAGGAGGCTTCGAAGTGAATCCGGTCAACTACCTGTATCTCGCCGCCCTGTTGTTCACGATCGGCGCCACCGGCGTGCTCATCAGGCGGAACGCGATCGTCGTGTTCATGTGCATCGAGCTGATGCTGAACGCGTGCAACCTCGCGTTCGTCGCGTTCTCCCGGATGCACGGCAATCTCGACGGCCAGATCATCGCGTTCTTCACGATGGTCGTCGCCGCCGCCGAGGTCGTGGTGGGGCTCGCGATCATCGTGTCGCTGTTCCGTTCCCGCCACTCGGCCTCGGTCGACGACGCCAGCCTGATGAAGCTGTAAGGGGTCGCTGAATCGTGGAGAACCTGATTGCGCTGCTCGTCGCAGCGCCACTGCTCGGAGCGGCCGTACTGCTGTGCGGCGGGCGGGCGTTGGACCGGGTGGGTCATCTGCTCGGCACACTGCTCGCGGCCGTCTCCTTCGTGATCGCCGTCGTGCTCTTCACCGACATGCTCGGTAGGGGCCCGGAGGATCGCACGCTCAGCCAGCACCTGTTCAGCTGGATCCCCGTCGAGGGTTTCCAGGCGGACGTCGCCTTCCAGCTGGACCAGCTGTCGATGACGTTCGTCCTGCTGATCTCCGGCGTGGGCACGCTGATCCACCTGTACTCGATCGGCTACATGGAGCACGACGAGCGGCGCCGCCGCTTCTTCGGCTACCTGAACCTGTTCGTCGCAGCGATGCTCCTCCTGGTCATCGCCAACAACTACCTGCTGCTGTACGTCGGCTGGGAGGGCGTGGGCCTCGCCTCGTACCTCCTCATCGGCTTCTGGCAGCACAAGCCCAGCGCGGCCACGGCCGCGAAGAAGGCGTTCCTGGTCAACAGGGTCGGCGACATGGGCCTGTCCATCGCCATCATGTTGATGTTCACGACCTTCGGGACGTTCGCCTTCAAGCCGGTGCTCGACAGCGTCGGTGGCACCTCCGAGGGCAAGCTCACCGCGATCGGTCTGATGCTGCTGCTCGCCGCGTGCGGCAAGTCGGCGCAGGTGCCGCTGCAGTCCTGGCTCGGGGACGCGATGGAGGGCCCGACCCCGGTCTCGGCCCTCATCCACGCCGCGACCATGGTGACCGCGGGCGTCTACCTGATCGTGCGCTCCGGGGCCATCTTCAACGGGGCGCCGGACGCACAGCTCGTCGTCACCATCGTCGGCGCGGTCACGCTGCTGTTCGGTGCGATCGTCGGTTGTGCCAAGGACGACATCAAGAAGGCGCTCGCCGGCTCGACGATGTCGCAGATCGGCTACATGATCCTCGCCGCGGGCCTCGGCCCCATCGGCTATGTGTTCGCGATCATGCACCTGGTCACGCACGGCTTCTTCAAGGCGGGCCTGTTCCTCGGCGCCGGTTCGGTCATGCACGGCATGAACGACGAGGTCGACATGCGGAAGTTCGGCGGCCTGCGGAAGTACATGCCGGTCACCTTCGTGACGTTCGGCCTCGGGTATCTGGCGATCATCGGCTTCCCGGGCCTGTCCGGCTTCTTCTCCAAGGACAAGATCATCGAGGCGGCGTTCGCCAAGGGCGGCACGGAGGGCTGGATCCTCGGCTCTGTCGCCCTGCTCGGCGCGGCCATCACCGCGTTCTACATGACCCGCGTGATGATCATGACCTTCTTCGGCGAGAAGCGCTGGCAGCCGGACGCCGAGGGCCACGAGCCGCACCCGCACGAGTCGCCCTCGTCCATGACGATCCCGATGATCGTGCTCGCGGTCGGCTCGGTCTTCGCCGGTGGCTTCTTCTCCATCGGGGACCGCTTCCTGCACTGGCTGGAGCCCGTCACCGGGCACGACCACGGGCACGCGCCCATCAGCGCGGGCGTGGTCACCGGAGCCACCATGGTGTGCCTGGTGATCGGTGTGGCGCTCGCCTGGGTCCAGTACGGGCGCCGCGAGGTTCCCGCCGTCGCCCCGCGCGGCTCGCTGCTCACCCGCGCCGCACGGCGTGACCTGCTCCAGGACGACTTCAACCACGTCGTCCTGGTGCGCGGCGGTGAGCACCTGACGCGCTCCCTCGTATACGTCGACCACACCTTGGTCGACGGGGTGGTCAACGGGACGGCGGCCTCGGTCGGCGGCCTCTCCGGTCGGCTGCGCAAACTCCAGAACGGCTACGTGCGCTCGTACGCCGTCTCGATGTTCGGCGGCGCGGCGGTCATCGCCGCGGTGACCCTGCTGATGAGGGCGGTCTGATACCGATGTCCTTTCCTCTGCTGACAGCGACGGCGGTACTGCCGGCCGTGGGCGCGATCGCCACGGCCGCCGTGCCGGCGAAGCAGCGCACCGCGGCCAAGTGGCTCGCGCTGCTGTTCTCGCTCGCCACCCTGGTGCTCGCGGCGGTGGTCGCGGTCCGCTTCGACCCGGGCGGCGGCCGCTTCCAACTGACCGAATCCCACGCGTGGATCGCGGACTTCGGCGTCCGCTACGAACTGGGTGTGGACGGCATCGCGGTGGCGCTCATCGCGCTGACCGCGCTGCTGATCCCGTTCGTGATCCTCGCGGGCTGGCACGACGCCGACCCGCAGGAGACCGGAAACACCCGGTGGCGGCCGACCCAGGGCTTCTTCGCCCTGATCCTCCTCGTCGAGGCGATGGTGATCATCTCCTTCGAGGCCACCGACGTCTTCCTCTTCTACATCTTCTTCGAAGCCATGCTCATCCCGATGTACTTCCTCATCGGCGGCTTCGGGGACCGGGCCGGCCGGCACGGCGAGAAGGAGGCCGCGACCCAACGCTCGTACGCGGCCGTCAAGTTCCTCCTCTACAACCTGGTCGGCGGCCTCATTATGCTGGCGGCCGTCATCGGCCTCTACGTAGTGGCGGGGAACTTCTCGCTCCAGGAGATCGCCGCCGCGCGGGCCAACGGCTCGCTCGACATGGCGACCAACACCGAGCGCCTGCTCTTCCTGGGCTTCTTCTTCGCCTTCGCGGTGAAGGCCCCGCTGTGGCCGCTGCACACCTGGCTGCCGAACGCGATGGGGGAGGCCACCACCCCGGTCGCCGTACTCATCACGGCAGTCGTCGACAAGGTCGGCACGTTCGCGATGCTCCGCTTCTGCCTCCAGCTGTTCCCGGAGGCGAGCAAGTGGGCGACGCCGGTGATCCTGGTGCTCGCGCTCATCAGCATCGTCTACGGGGCGCTGGTCGCGGTCGGCCAGCGCGACATCAAGCGCCTGATCGCCTTCGCGTCGATCTCGCACTTCGGCTTCATCATCATGGGCATCTTCGCGATGACCAGCCAGGGCCAGTCCGGCGCGACGCTCTACATGGTCAACCACGGGATCTCGACGGCGGCGCTGATGCTGGTCGCCGGCTTCCTGATCTCGCGGCGCGGCTCGCGGCTCATCGCGGACTACGGAGGCGTGCAGAAGGTCGCCCCGGTGCTAGCCGGTACGTTCCTGATCGGCGGCCTCGCCACTCTCTCGCTGCCGGGCCTCGCGCCCTTCGTGAGCGAATTCCTGGTCCTGGTCGGCACGTTCACGCGCTACCCGGTGATCGGCATCATCGCCACCTTCGGCATCGTGCTCGCCGCGCTCTACACGCTGGTCCTCTACCAGCGCACCATGACGGGCCCGGTGAAGCCGTCCACCGAGGGCATCGCGGATCTGCGGGTGCGTGAACTCGCGGTCGTCGTCCCGCTGATCGGCGTACTGATCTTCCTCGGCGTCTACCCGAAGCCGCTCACCGAGCTGGTGAACCCGGCGGTCAAGCACACCCTGTCCGACGTCCACAAGAAGGACCCGAAGCCGGAAGTGGAGGCGGCTCACAAGTGACCACGTCAGCCGTCCACAGTCTGTGGACAACAGTCGCCGCCGCACCTGTTCAGGAGGGGATCTCCAAGATTCCCTCACCGAAGATCGAGTACGCGCAATTGTCGCCGACCTTGATCGTCATCGGTGCCGCCGTCCTGGGGATCCTGGTCGAGGCCCTGGTGCCGCGCCGGTCCCGCTACTACGTGCAGGTGTTCCTCTCGGTCGTCGCGCTCGCGGCCGCCTTCGCGGCGGTCGTGGGGCTCGCGGCCGGCGGGTACGGGACGACGAAGGCGCACATCGCGGCCATGGGCGCGATCGCCGTCGACGGCCCGGCGCTGTTCCTCCAAGGGACCATCCTGCTGTCCGGGCTCGTCGCGATCTTCACGTTCGCCGAGCGGCGGCTCGACCCGGAGGCGCACGGCAACCGCGTCGACTCGTTCGCCGCGCAGGCCGCCTCCGTGCCCGGCAGCGACAGTGAAAAGGCCGCCATAAAGGCCGGGTTCACCACCACCGAAGTGTTCCCGCTGGCGCTCTTCGCGATCGGCGGCATGCTGGTCTTCCCGGCGGCGAACGACCTGCTGACGCTGTTCATCGCCCTGGAAGTCTTCTCGCTGCCGCTGTACCTGCTGTGCGCCGTGGCCCGCCGCAAGCGGCTCATGTCGCAGGAGGCCGCGGTCAAGTACTTCCTGCTCGGCGCCTTCGCGTCCGCCTTCACCCTGTTCGGCATCGCGCTCCTGTACGGCTACGCGGGCTCCGTCTCGTACGCCACGATCGCGAGCGTCGTCGACGGCTCGATCCAGAACGTGGACCCGGCCCTCGCCGACACCATGGGCAACGACGCGCTGCTGCTGATCGGCATGGCGCTGGTCGGCATGGGCCTGCTGTTCAAGGTCGGCGCCGTCCCGTTCCACATGTGGACGCCGGACGTGTACC
Organism: Streptomyces nidicola; assembly: GCF_050106155.1. Lineage (NCBI taxonomy): Bacteria > Bacillati > Actinomycetota > Actinomycetes > Kitasatosporales > Streptomycetaceae > Streptomyces > Streptomyces nidicola. The sequence continues at coordinate 4,215,088 of NZ_JBNBPI010000001.1, read as the reverse complement.
AGGGCGCGCCGACGCCGGTGACCGGGTTCATGGCGGCGGCCACGAAGGTCGCGGCCTTCGGTGCGCTGCTGCGGCTGCTGTACGTCGTCCTGCCGGGGATGCGCTGGGACTGGCGGCCTGTCATGTGGGCCGTCGCCATCGTCACGATGCTGGGCGGCGCGATCGTCGCGATCACGCAGACCGACATCAAGCGGCTCCTCGCGTACTCCTCGATCGCGCACGCCGGCTTCATCCTGGCCGGTGTCATCGCGACGACGCCCGACGGGGTCTCGTCCGTCCTCTTCTACCTGGCCGCGTACTCCTTCGTGACCATCGGCGCCTTCGCCGTGGTGACGCTGGTGCGCGACGCGGGGGGCGAGGCGACGCACCTGTCGAAGTGGGCGGGGCTCGGGCGCAGGTCGCCGCTGGTGGCGGCGGTCTTCGCGGTGTTCCTGCTGGCCTTCGCCGGTATCCCGCTCACCTCCGGGTTTGCGGGCAAGTTCGCCGTGTTCAAGGCGGCGGCCGAGGGCGGCGCGGGCGCGCTCGTCGTGGTCGGTGTCGTGTCCTCGGCGATCGCCGCGTTCTTCTACATCCGCGTGATCGTCCTCATGTTCTTCAGCGAGCCGAAGACGGACGGCCCGACCGTGGCCGTGCCCTCGCCGCTGACCATGACGACGATCGGGGTGGGCGTCGCGGTCACGATCGTGCTGGGGCTCGCGCCGCAGTACTTCCTGGATCTGGCGAGCCAGGCCGGGGTGTTCGTGCGGTAGCGGGCGGTACAGCCGCCGTCGCGCATGGTGGAGGCCCGGTCCCTGAGAGGGGGCCGGGCCTTCATGTGTCCCGGGAATGCCCCCAGCCTGTGGATAACTTTCCGGGGTGTCAGTCCGGACCCCTATCGTTACTGGAGAAGTCGAGACGAGCTGGACGCACGGGGGCAGGGCGATGGACGGGACACAGGGTATGAGCGAGGTGACCGGGAGCGAGGCGCTAGCCACGCTCCACCGGGTCTTCGGGTACGACGCTTTCCGCGGCGAGCAGGAAGCGATCATCGATCACGTGGTGGGCGGTGGGGACGCCGTCGTGCTCATGCCGACCGGTGGCGGCAAATCGCTCTGCTACCAGATCCCGGCGCTGGTCAGAGCCGGTACGGGGATCGTCGTCTCGCCGCTGATCGCGCTGATGCAGGACCAGGTGGACGCGCTGCGGGCGCTCGGCGTGCGCGCCGGATTCATGAACTCGACGCAGGACTTCGAGGAGCGCCGCCTCGTGGAGGCCGAGTTCCTCGCGGGCGAGCTCGACCTGCTCTATCTGGCGCCCGAGCGGCTGCGCCTCGACTCCACGCTCGGACTGCTCTCCCGCGGCAAGATCTCCCTCTTCGCGATCGACGAGGCGCACTGTGTGGCGCAGTGGGGCCACGACTTCCGTCCCGACTACCTCACCCTGTCCGTGCTCGGCCAGCACTGGCCCGACGTGCCGCGCATCGCCCTGACCGCCACGGCGACGCACGCCACGCACCAGGAGATCACCCAGCGCCTCGGCATGCCGGACGCCAAGCACTTCGTGGCGAGCTTCGACCGGCCCAACATCCAGTACCGGATCGTCGGCAAGTCCGACCCGAAGAAGCAGCTGCTCAGCTTCCTCAAGCAGGAGCACGAGGGCGACGCGGGCATCGTCTACTGCCTGTCCCGCAAGTCCGTGGAGGCGACCGCCGAGTTCCTCAGTCGCAACGGGATCGAGGCGGTGCCGTACCACGCGGGCCTGGACGCGGGCACGCGTGCGAGGCACCAGTCGCGGTTCCTGCGCGAGGAGGGCCTCGTCGTCTGCGCGACCATCGCGTTCGGCATGGGCATCGACAAGCCGGACGTACGGTTCGTCGCCCACCTCGACCTGCCGAAGTCCGTCGAGGGCTACTACCAGGAGACGGGCCGCGCCGGGCGTGACGGACTGCCGTCGACGGCGTGGATGGCGTACGGGCTGCAGGACGTGGTGCAGCAGCGGAAGCTGATCAACATGGGGGAGGGGGACGAGGCGTTCCGGCGCCGCGCCTCCGCCCACCTCGACTCGATGCTGGCGCTGTGCGAGACGGCGCAGTGCCGCCGGGCCCAGCTGCTCACCTACTTCGGGCAGGAGGGCGCCGAGTCCTGCGGCAACTGCGACACGTGCCTGTCGCCGCCCGAGACGTGGGACGGCACGGTCGCCGCGCAGAAGATCCTGTCGACCGTGGTGCGGCTGGAGAGGGAGCGGCGACAGAAGTTCGGCGCGGGCCAGATCATCGACATCCTGCTCGGCAAGCGCAGCGCCAAGGTCATCCAGTTCGACCACGACCAGCTCTCCGTCTTCGGCATCGGCGAGGAGCTGGCCGAGACCGAATGGCGGGGCGTGGTGCGGCAGTTGCTGGCGCAGGGGCTCATCGCCGTCGAGGGCGAGTACGGGACGCTGGTGCTCACCGAGGAGAGCGGTTCCGTGCTGGGGCGGCAGCGGGAGGTGCGGCTGCGCAAGGAGCCGAAGCCGGCGCCTCGGGCGGCGGTGGCCCGTGAGCGCAAGGGCAAGTCGCCCGCGGTCGACCTGCCGGCGGAGGTGGCGCCGGTCTTCGAGGCGCTGCGGGCCTGGCGCGGGGCGCAGGCGAAGGAGCACGGCGTGCCGGCGTACGTCATCTTCCAGAATGCGACGCTCAGCGAGATCGCGCTTCAACAGCCCACGTCTCTGGCCCAGTTGGGCACGATCGGTGGGGTCGGCGAGAAGAAGTTGGCGACGTGGGGGGAAGGGGTTCTTGGGGTTTTGGCGGGTCTTAGGGGTGACGCGGCGCCGGGTACCTCCCAGGAGGCCGGGCCCTCCGGGGTGGGGCGGGGCGACGAGCCCTGGCCCGATTATGTGGGCCAGGAGCCGCCGCCGGAGGATGAGCCGGTGCCGGAGGATGTGGACTGGTAGCACGGGGTGGGGGTCGCGGGGCTCTGCCCCGGGCCCCGCGGGCTCTCGTCCGAAGAGCGGGGCTCAAATGGCCCGGCCCTCGCTGCTCGCCCGTCGCAGGGGCTTGAAGGCCGGTGTCAGGCCCCCGGCACGATGCGGCCCGTCACTTCGCCCAGTTGGACCCTCGCGCCGTTCGGGCCGGGGGCCCAGGCAGAGAGGGTGACCACGTCGCCGTCTTCCAGGAAGCCGCGTTTGCCGTCGGGGAGGGGGAGGGGCTGTTGGCCGTTCCACGTGATTTCGATCAGGGAGCCGCGCTCGTTGTCCTCCGTGCCGCTGATCGTGCCTGAGCCGTAGAGGTCGCCGGTGCGCAGGGAGGCGCCGTTGACCGTCATATGGGCGAGCATCTGGGCGCCCGTCCAGTACATGCCGGAGAAGGGGGGTTCGGAGATGACCTGGCCGTTGAGGGTGACCGAGATACGCAGGTCGTAGCCTGCGGGGTCGGCGGTCGACTCGGAGCCGCTGTCGTCCAGGTAGGGGAGCAGCGGCACCGTCCGCTCGGGCGGGGGGACGCGGGCCTCGTCCAGGGCCTCGAGCGGGGTGATCCACGCGGAGATCGACGTCGCGAACGACTTGCCGAGGTGCGGGCCGAGCGGCACCGTCTCCCAGTTCTGGATGTCGCGCGCCGACCAGTCGTTGAGGAGACAGAGGCCGAAGACGTGGTCCCGGTAGGAGGAGAGCGGGACCGGTGTGCCCTGCCGCGACGGGACGCCGACCACGTAGCCGACCTCCGTCTCGATGTCGAGGCGGACGGACGGGCCGAAGACCGGGGCCGGGTCGGTCGGGGCCTTGCGCTGGCCCGAGGGGCGCACCACGTCCGTGCCGGAGACGACGACCGTGCCGGAGCGGCCGTGGTAACCCACCGGCAGGTGCTTCCAGTTGGGCTTCAGGGGCTCCTCGTCGGGGCGGAAGAGGCGGCCGAGGTTCGAGGCGTGGTTCTCGGACGCGTAGAAGTCGACGTAGTCCGCGACCTCGAACGGGAGGTGCAGGGTGACCGAGGAGAGGGGGTGCAGGAAGGGGCGGACGACCTCGCGGTGGGCCGGGACCGTGACCCAGGCCGTGAGGGCGCGGCGCACGTCGGACCAGGTCGTACGACCGGCCGCCAGAAGGGGGTTGAGGGTCGGGCGGGCCAGGAGCGCGGCGTACGGGGAGCCGAGGGCCGCGGCGGCGCCGCCCGCGTCCAGGACGTGATCCCCTATCCGGACGCCCACCGAGCGCCCGGCGCCGCCTGAAGCGCCGCCCGAAGCGTCGCCCGATTCACCGGAGTTGTCGGAGGCGGCGTCGGTGAGGGAGAAGACTCCGTACGGAAGATTGTGCGGGCCGAAGGGGTGGCCTTCGGGAAGGTCGAGTGGGTCGAGACGGTCGAGCGGGGTGGGCTCGGACGCGGACTCGGACTCGGAGGTGGCTGCGGGTGCCATGCCTGCGGGCCTCACTTTCCATTCGGGTGCGCCACACGTTACGTGGGAGACGCCGGTTCGCGACGGGGGAGACGACAGTTCGCCGCAGTGCCTAAAGAGTTCGCAATGTCCGAATGACCCGTTGATGGAGTGGTGGGTTCCGGCTTAGCGTCATTGTCCGGTGGGCACGGACGGGGCTGAGCCCTGTATCTAGGTCCGGGTCCAAGGGGGGACACGTGGGGGGACCCGTGGCCAGGAGCACCGGGAGTGACGGCAGCGCCGGAGGCATGCCGTTCGCCGTGGACAGTGATGTCCCGGGCCTGATCGTCAAGTTCGGCGACTATCCGCTGCACCACGGAGGAGTGGGCGCGATCCGCAGTCTGGGGCGCCTCGGCGTGCCGATGTACGCGATCACGGAGGACCGGTACACGCCTGCGGCGGCCTCGCGCTATCTGTGCCGGGCCTTCACCTGGCGCACGACGGGCACGGAGGAACCGGAGCGGCTCGTCGAGGGGCTGCTGCGCGCCGCCCGCAGGATCGGCCGGCCGACGGTACTGATCCCGACGGACGAGGAGGCGGCCGTCCTCATCGCCGAGCACCAGGACCCGCTCGCCGGTGCGGGCCTGCTCTTCCCGCGGGTGGAGCGGGAGTTGCCGCGCCGCCTCGCGAGCAAGCAGGGGCTGCACGAACTGTGCGTGGAGCACGGCATCCCGTCGCCGACGGCCGCGTTCCCGGCGTCGTACGCGGACATCGAGGAGTTCGCGGTGAAGGCCCGGTTTCCGGTCGTGGCGAAGAACCGGGAGGCGTTCACACGGCGCTCGCGGCCCGCCGTCAACGGGACCACGAGGATCGCGACCCCGGACGGACTGCGTCAACTCGCCCTCGGCTGGGGCGAGAAGCCCGGCGTGATCCTCCAGGAGTATCTGCCGCGCGAGGACGCCGAGGACTGGATCGTGCACGCGTACTTCGACCAGGATTCCACGCCGCTCGCGATGTTCACCGGGGTCAAGGTCCGCTCCTGGCCGCCGCACGCGGGCATGACGGCGAACGCGTACGTCGTCGACAATCCGGAACTCGCGGACATCGCCGCACGTTTCATCAAACAGATCGGCTTCACCGGAATCATCGACCTCGACCTGCGCTTCGACCGGCGCGACGGACAGTACAAGCTGCTCGATTTCAATCCGCGGATGGGCGCCCAGTTCCGCCTCTTCGAGAACGAGGCGGGCGTCGACGTCGTCCGTGCCATGCACCTCGCACTCACCGGCCGCACCGTTCCGGAGGGGGAACAGCGGGCGGGACACCGCTACGTCGTCGAGAACATCGACCTGCCGGCCCTGCTGGCGTACCGGCGCAGCGGCTATACGACCCCGCACGCCCCGTCCCGCGCGAGCGGCACGGAGCTGGCGTGGTGGGCGGCCGACGATCCGCGGCCGTTCTTCACGATGCTCGCCCGGCTCGCACGGCCAGGGGCGAAGCATCTGTACCAGCTGTGGCGGACCAACCGCCGCGGCAGCAGCACCGGTTCGGTCGCCTAGTACGCCCGGCGGCCGGGCCGGAACGAAGTGGACGAAGTACGCGACACGGCGTCGTCCTGGGGAGGGGCTTCGTGAATCATCCGGTAGCAGTCATTGGGGCGGGTCCCTACGGCCTGTCCACCGCGGCGCACTTGAGGGCGCGCGGGATACCCGTAAGGGTCTTCGGGGAACCCATGGTGAGCTGGCGCTCGCACATGCCCGAAGGCATGATCCTCAAGTCGGTGCCGTCCGCGTCGAACATCGACGCGCCGCAGCGCGGACACAAGCTGGTCGACTACTGCGACGCGGCGGGGATCAAGCGGCTCGTCACGGACGAGGACCTGATATCCGCCGACACCTTCGTGGCGTACGGCGACTGGTTCCAGAAGAGGCTGGTGCCCGAGCTCGAGCGGGTGCGGGTCGTCTCCGTGGACCGGCGCGGGCGCGAGGGCTTCGAGCTGAAGCTGGACTCGGGCGAGCAGTTCACGGCGCGGGCGGTGGTCGTCGCGACCGGCCTGTCCGGCCTCGAGCACCTGCCCGGGGAATTCGCCGCGGCCGTGCCGGACGGACCCGCCCCCACGGGCCCTGTCTCGCACAGCGCGCAGCACCACGACCTGTCGCGGTTCGCGGGCAAGGAGCTGATCGTCGTCGGCGCGGGCCAGTCCGCGCTGGAGACGGCGGCGCTCGCGGCGGAGGCGGGCGCGAGCGTGAAGGTGGTCGCGCGCGGCGAGGGCCGGGTGCGCTTCGGGGCGCCGCCGTGGCAGCAGCCGAAGTTCCGCCCGGAGACCCCGTTCGGCAACGCGTGGTCGCTCTACGCGCTCACGTACTACCCGCATCCGTACCGCCATCTCCCGCCGCAGGCGCGGCACTTCCTGGTTCGGCGGGTGCTCGGGCCGCTGGGCGCGTGGTGGCTGAAGGAGCGGTTCGAGGGCAAGGTCGCGGTGCGCGACGTCGCGGCGATCGAGCGGGTGACGGTGTCCCAGGGGGCGCCCGTCCTGAGCGTGCGCACGCTCGGTGGCCGCGCCGACGAGCTGTCCGCCGACCATGTCATCGCGGCGACGGGGTATCGGGTGGACCTGGCGGCGATGCCGTTCCTGGGGGAGGGGCTGCGCACGCGGCTCGCCACCAGCCGGGGCACGCCGCGGCTCGGCGCCGGCTATGTGTCGTCCGTTCCCGGCCTGTACTTCACGGGCATGCTGGGCGGGTCCTCGTACGGTCCTGTCATGCGCTTCGTCTGCGGTACGGAGTTCGCCTCGCCGCGGCTCGCCCGGCATCTGGCGTCGGCGCACGGTTGACGGGTGTCACCCGCAACTACCGGTGTGCACGCTCCGGTTGACCGATCCGGGGCGTAACCCGAACAGATGACACGACCACGTCGTGACCGGCCGCATCCTGCCAGGGTGGCCGGTACTCGACGGGTCGGGGGCACGGCCGGTCCGTATTCTTCGGATCATGTCCGCACCCGCATATGCACTCATCGCCACTGACCTGGACGGCACGCTGCTGCGCGCCGACGACACGGTCTCCGACCGGACCCGCGACGCCCTGGCGGCGGCCGTCGCCGCGGGCGCCCGGCACATCGTGGTGACGGGGCGGCCCGCGCCCCGCGTGAAGCCGATCCTCGACGACCTCGGCGGGAGCGGACTCGCCGTGTGCGCGCAGGGGGCGCAGCTGTACGACGGCGTACGGGACCGGCTGCTGTGGTCGCTGACGATCGACCGGGACCTCGCCGAGCAGGCCCTCGGGAAGATCGAGGCCGAGGTCGGACAGGTGTACGCGGCCGTCGACCAGGACGGGGTGGAGGGCCTCACGCTCATCGAGCCCGGCTACCTCATGCCGCATCCGACGCTGCCGGCGGTACGGGTCCGGGGGCGGGCGGCGCTCTGGGCCGAGCCGATCAGCAAGGTGCTGCTGCGCCATCCGTCGCTGTCCGACGACGAGTTGGCGGAGGTGGCGAGGGCCGCGGTGGGGCCGCTCGCCACCGTCACGATGTCCGGGCCCGGGACGGTCGAGCTGCAGCCGCGGGGCGTGACGAAGGCGACCGGGCTGAGCCTTGCGGCGGGGCGGCTCGGGGTGGGGGCCGTCGACACGGTTGCCTTCGGCGATATGCCGAACGATGTGCCGATGTTCGCTTGGGCGGGGCGGGGGGTGGCCGTGGCCAACGCGCATCCTGAGCTCAAGGCTGTCGCCGACGAGGTGACTTCGTCGAACGAGGAGGACGGGGTGGCGGCCGTCCTCGAGCGGATCGTCGGCTGACGGCTCCCCGCCCGTGGCGGTAGGCCGCCCCCACGCCACGGGGCTCCGCCCCGGACCCCACGCCTCAATCGCCGGCGGGGCTGGAAAGATCGGGGCTCCGCCCCGGACCCGCTCCTCAAACGCCGGAGGGGCTGGAATTGCCGCCTTGGGCAATCTGCCGCCAAGGGCGGCAGGGTGGGCAAGGCGGCACCCCGGCGCCGGGCGCCGGTGCGACGGCCTCAGCCACGGTGCCGCCCCGCCCGGCTAACCGGCCGTTCGCGGGATGCGATGCTCCCACGTCCGGTGGAAGACGACCTCGTCCCCGTCCCGGCACACCACCTCGCTCGACGTGAGGAACTCCGTTTCCGTGCAGGTGATTTCGGACCGGGTCGACACCCGCGCGTCCCAGCCCCGGTCCGGACGGTGCAGGCGGATCGTCCAGTCGGAGCGGGTGCGGGCCGACAGGGGGTCGGACTCGTTGATGACGTACGTCTCCAGCGCGTCCTCGGTGAACTCCAGGCCGTCCGGGTACAGGCGCGTGCCGCCGTAGCGCGGGTCGACCTCAAGCCGCCACTCGCCCGCCGCGACGTCCCGTACGACGAGCCGCTCGGGCCGCGGCCCCTCCAGCGTCTCCGGATAGACCACCCCGAGCGGCTCCGACTGCTCCGGAGCACCAAAACCGATCTCGCCGCCCGGCTCAGCGCCCCGCACCGGGAGTTCGAGCGCGCTGCCCACCGGGTCGAGCGTGAACCCGGCCTCCGAACCGGCCTGCGGCCAGATCCACGGCCAGTACGCGGACGAGACCGCGAGCCGGATGCGGTGACCGGCCGGGAAGGCGTGGCCGATGCCGTTCAGCTCGAACGTCACGTCCTCCGTGGTGTCCGGCTCCCACGGCACGTTCCGATCGCGTCCGTGTCGCGAGGACAGGTTGAGGACACCACGCGTGACCAGCGTCGAGGAGCCGTCCGGCGCCACGTCGCACACCCGCGCCACGACCTGCCCGCGCTCCACCGGGCACGTCAGCCGCAGCGTCACGCGCGGCCGGCCGAGCACCCGTACCTCCTGCGGCACCTCGAACTCGAAGCACGCCGACTTCGCGTCCTCCTCGCGCTGGTCGGGCGGCAGGTCCGCGTCGTTCCCGAACGGGAAGAAGCGGCCCGCGTCCAGGCCCGTGTGCTGCGGCGAACGCACGATCTGGGGCGGGCCCTGGAGTGCGTACGAGACCTTCTCGACGTTCGGCGAAGGCCAGGACGGGTCGCCGACCCAGCGGCCGGGCAGCTGCTCGTAGACGGTCGCCGGCGGGTGCGAGTCGCTGATGTACGAGCGGAGCTTGGGCTCGGCCATGACGCCCGTGTCCTCGCCCTTCAGCCAGTGGTCCCACCAGCGCAGCGTCTCCTGGAGGAAGCCGATCGCCGGGCCCGGCGGCAGCCCGCGGTCCGGGTACTGGTGCGACCAGGGGCCGATGATGCCGCGCATCCGGTCGTCGGGAAGGTGCTCCGCGAGCCGCAGCACCGTGTCCCGGTACGGGTCGTGCCAGCCGCCGACCGCGAGCACGCCCGCCTTGATCGCGGAGTAGTCCTCGCAGACGCTGCCGTGCCGCCAGTAGTCGTCGCGGGTCTGGTGGTCGAGCCACGTGTGGATGAACGGGTCGACGGCGTCGAGACGCTTCGTCCACATGTCCTTCCAGGCGTCCCCGACGTACTGCGGGTCCGGCGGGCGCGACACGAACGCGAGCATCGTCGCCGCCCACGCGTGCATGTCCACGGCGAGTACGGAGCCGCCCATGTAGTGCACGTCGTTGTCGTAGCGGTCGTCCGCCGAGCAGACCGTCACGATCGCCTTCAGCGGCTCGGGGGCGAGGGCCGCGATCTGGAGGGAGTTGAAGCCGCCCCAGGAGATGCCGAACATGCCGACCTTGCCGGAGGACCAGGGCTGCGCGGCGAGCCAGTTCACGACCTCGACGCCGTCGGCGAGCTCCGTCTCGGAGTACTCGTCGGTCGGCATGCCCTCGCTGTTGCCGTGCCCGCGCACGTCCACGCGGACGGAGGCGTAGCCATGACCCGCGTACCAGGGGTGCCGCTGCCAGTCGCGCGGCGCCGTCCAGTCGGAGGCCCGGTACGGGAGGTATTCGAGGAGGACCGGCACGGGATCGTCGGTCACGGGACGCCATATGCGGGCGAAGAGCGTCGTCCCGTCCGACAGGGGTACGCGGATGTCCTCGCGGACCGTTCCGAACGGGAACTCGGTCCGGATCGACGGCGAATTCGGCAGGGGGGTCGTGGAAGTCATGGGGGAAACCTCAGTGAACGGGGTGCATGGTGCGGCGCAGCCACGGCGCCAGGGCGATCACGGCGATACCGACCGCGACCGCGATCGCGCCGTTGACGCCGAAGTAGGCGGGGTTCGAGACCTCGCCGTAGAGCTTGACGACCTGCGCCTGGATCCCGTTCGCAAGTGCGAGCGAGAGGAACCACAGGGCCATGGTCTGGCTGGCGAAGGCCTGCGGGGCGAGCTTGGTCGTCGCGGACATGCCGGACGTCTCGACGAGGATGTCGCCGAGCCCGAGCAGCAGATACGAGCCGACGATCCACCAGGCCGCCATCTTGTACGTGTCGCTGCTGTGGCCGGACGTCGGCAGCGCCATCAGCAGGAACGACAGGCCGCCCAGGATCACACCGATGGCGATCTTGTTGGAGGCGTGCGGCTGGCGCTTGCCCATCCGCACCCACAGGCCCGCCACGACCGGCGCGAGCAGTACCTCGAAGGCGCCGAGCGCGGAGGCGTACCAGCTGGTGGGGAAGTCGAAGCCGAGGATGGTCGACTCGGCGTTCGTCGAGGCCAGCAGCATCATCGTCGAGTACGCCTGGAACAGGATGAAGTTGAAGGCGACCGAGGCGATGAAGAGGACCAGATAGGGCCTGAGGCGGCCGCGCTCCTCCGCCGTGACCCGGGGGCTCTTGAACATCACCACGAAGTACACGACCGGTGCGATCACCGAGATGTACGTGAGGATGTCGACGAAGCGGCCCATGGTCAGCCATCCGGCCAGGGCCAGGACCACCGCGAGCGCGGCCACCACGATGGCGCCCACGATCATCAGCCGCACCGCCCTGCGCATCCCCTCGGGCGGCAGCGCGTACTCGGCGGCCTCCGTGCGACCGGCCAGGTGACGGCGGCCGGCGACGTACTGGATCAGGCCGAGCGTCATGCCGATGGCGGCGGCCGAGAAACCCCAGTGCCAGCCCTTGTGGTCGCCGAGCCAGCCGGTGATCAGCGGTCCCGCGAAGGCGCCGATGTTGATGCCCATGTAGTACAGCGCGAAGCCGGCGTCGCGGCGCTCGTCGGCGGTCCGGTACAGCTTGCCGACCATCGAGGCGACATTCGGCTTGAGCAGGCCCGTACCGGCGCTGATCAGGCCGAGCCCGACCCACGTCATCGTGGGTGTCGGCACCGCCATCGAGTAATGTCCGCAGGCGATGAGGATGCCGCCCCACAGGACGGCGCGGTACGAGCCGAGGATCCGGTCGGCGAGCCAGCCTCCCGCGACCGAGACGAGGTAGACGAGCGTGCCGTACGCCGCCGAGACCGAGGCCGCGTTGCCCGGGTCCATGCCCATGCCGCCGTGCGCGACGGTGTCGGCGAAGTACAGGACGAGGATGGCCTGCATGCCGAGGAACGAGAACCGTTCCCAGACCTCCAGGCCGGAGAGCGTCAGCAGGCCCCTCGGCTGGCCGAAGAAGGCCGTGTCGTCGCCAGGGGGCGGCGCGGTGCCCGTGTCGTTCTCGGTGTGGGACAAAGTGCGTACTCCAGGTCGTCTGTGCTGATCAAGAACATACCGGTGGTGTCGTCAAGCCGCCTGGTCCGGGTTGTTCGGGCAGGTGCCACCTGTGATCGAAACGCGACCGGATACGCTGACTTGAGTGATGGCAGCGACACATCGACAAACCGTGTCATCGACCGAATGATCGACCGAGTTCGCCATGTGAGCGTCGTGATCGTCAGCAGACAGGAGAACCTCTCGTGACCGTCGTCGGGACTTTCGGTCTGAGCGTGCGGGACCAGGCCCTCGAGGCTGATGTTCAGGCTGGTTTGGCGGCTGTCGAGGAGGGACTGCTCGAAGCCACCAAGAGCGAGGTTCCCTTCATCACGGAGGCCGCCCAGCACCTGGTGCGCGCCGGGGGCAAGCGGTTCAGGCCGCTGCTCGTGACCCTCGCGGCCCAGTTCGGCGACCCGTACGCACCGGGCATCGTGCCCTCCGCCGTCGTCGTCGAGCTCACGCACCTCGCGACGCTCTACCACGACGACGTGATGGACGAGGCGGACGTGCGGCGCGGGGTGCCGAGCGCCAACCAGCGCTGGGGCAACTCGGTGGCCGTGCTCACCGGGGACTTCCTCTTCGCGCGCGCCTCGCACATCCTCGCCGACCTCGGCCCGGACGCGGTGCGCATCCAGGCGGAGGCGTTCGAGCGGCTGGTCACCGGCCAGATCCTGGAGACCGCGGGACCGGCCGACGGGCGGGACCCGGTCGACCACTATCTGGACGTGCTCAGCGGCAAGACCGGCTCGCTCATCGCCGTGGCCTGCCGCTTCGGCGCGATGATGTCCGGGGCCGACGAGACCGTGGTCGACGTGCTGACCCAGTACGGGGAGCGGCTCGGCGTCGCCTTCCAGCTGGCGGACGACGTGCTCGACATCGCCTCCGACTCGCACGAGTCCGGGAAGACGCCCGGCACCGATCTGCGTGAGGGCATCGCCACGCTGCCGGTCCTGCGGCTGCGGGAGCGGGCGGAGCGGCTCGGGCTCGCCGAGGACAAGGAGCTGGTCGAGCTCCTCGACTCCGACCTCGGTGACGACGACCGGCTCGCGGAGGCGGTCTCGCGGCTGCGGGTCCACCCGGCGCTGGAGCAGGCCCGCCGCGACACGGTTCGCTACGCGGAGGAGGCGCGGTCGGCGTTGGCGCCGTTGCGCGAGTGCGAGGCGAAGGCGGCGCTGGTGGAGCTGTGCGACGCGGTGGTGCATCGGGCGGGCTGAATCCGCCGGTTGCGGGGCTCTGGCCTGAATTGGCTGAGCGCGAGCCGGGCCCCGGCCGTATCTCCCCCCGAAGGCCGACGCGGAAGGCGTCGGGTCGACAGGGGGAGAACTGAACATGGGCACACTGGGTACACGCATGATCGCGGTCTCCGCGGTCGTCGGCGCCGCCGCCGTCACCGGGCTCGCCGCACCGCAGGCCCTCGCCGCGGAACCGGGGGCCACCGAGACCGTCCTCGCCACCAGCCTCAACGGCGCCAACGAAGTGCCCGCCGGCGACAGGGACGGCGCCGCCCTGGAGTTCGTACGGGTCAAGGGTGATCAGGTGTCCGTGGCCGTGAAGTGGCGGGGCGTCGGGAAGCCGACGGCCCTGCACCTGCACGAGGGCGCCAAGGGGGCCAACGGCGACGTACGGGTCGACTTCACCAAGGTGCTCGGGGACGCCAAGGGGCACCGCGTCACGGGCACCGTCACCGTCAAGGACGCCGCGCTCCTCGGCAGGCTCACCACCGACCCCGGTGGCTTCTACGCCAATCTGCACACGGACGCGTTCCCCAAGGGCGCGGTCCGCGGTCAGCTCCACCGGGTCAGCGAACCGACCGACTTCGGCCACGCCCTGGAGAACTTCCAGGCGTCCGTGGTGCGCGGCCGGCAGATCTACGAGTGCAGGACGGACGCCGCCACCGGAAAGGCCGCCTTCGCGCAGCGCGACGTGAGCGCCGTGCTCGCGGGGCACATCCGGCACTCGTTCACCGCGCCTAACTCCGGTGTCCCGCAGTGGGTGGCTCCCGACGGCAGCGCCGTGACCGGGGCGGTCGTCTCCCGGACGCCGAACGGCGTCGGCAACATCGCCGAACTGGACCTCAAGGCCACGCAGTCCGGGAAGGCGCGCGGGCTGCTCGCGGACACCGTCGAGATCCTGCGCCTCAACACCGTGGGCGGCGTGGCCCCTTCGGGCAGCTGTGACCTCGGGGCGATCGTGGGTGTGCCCTACAGGGCGGACTACGTGTTCCTGAACGGCTGAGCACGCCCGATCCACGTACAGCGGTCGGCGGCGTCACCCCCTACGGGTCGGGGGTGGCGCCGCCGCGATGTGTCATCCCGTAGGTGTACGCGGAGTTGATCCCGGGGTCTGACGCTTCCTTGTGGCCGGTTTGGTCAGATTGGGTACACCACTCCAGACCAATCCGGGTGAGAATGGCGGCTTGGGGTGGACGCAGACTGGACGAGTGCACAGGACGGTAAGCCGCCGCCGATCACGGAGGTAGGGCAAGAAGATGGCACCGTACGCATCCGAAGACAGCGAGAGTGGCGCGCGCCGCCGCAAGGCCGTGCGCTACGCGGTCCCCGTGGCCGTGGTGGGGGTGGCCGCGGCGACGATCGGGCTCGTTCCGGCCCTCGCCAGCTCGGGCGACCCGGACCTTCCCGACATCACCGCGCGACAGCTCATCGAGAAGATCGCCAAATCGGACACCGAGCAGCTTTCCGGCACCGTGAAGATCACGACGGATCTGGGCCTGCCCTCGATCGGCGGCGCCGCGGGCGGCGGACTCATGGGCGGCGGCGAGCGTGGCGGCGAGGGCGGCTCGTCGGCCGACCCGCAGTCGAAGCTGACCGAGCTGGCCACCGGCTCGCACACGCTGCGTGTCGCGGCGGACGGCGCGGACCGGCAGAAGCTGTCGGTCCTCGACGACGCCTCCGAGTACAGCGTGATCCACAACGGCGACGACGTGTGGGCCTACGACAGCAAGTCGGACGAGGCGTACCACGCGAAGCAGAAGCAGGGCGCGCACTCCGACGGCTCGGGCGAGCACGCGAAGAAGGCCCCGAAGGGCGTTCCGGCGACGCCGAAGGAGCTCACGGACGAGATCCTCAAGGCCGGCGGCGACACCACGTCGTTCTCGGTCGACGGCACCTCGCAGGTCGCCGGCCGGGATGCGTACCGGCTCCAGATCAAGCCGAAGCAGTCCGGTTCGACGGTCGGCGCGGTCACCGTGTCCGTGGACGCGAAGACCGGTACGCCGCTCAAGTTCAGCCTGACCCCGGCGGGCGGCGGCGCGGCCGTGGTCGACGCGGGCTTCACCAAGGTCGACTTCGCGAAGCCGGCCGCCTCCACCTTCGACTTCAAGCCGTCGAAGGGCACGAAGGTCACCGAGGCGGACGAGCTCGCGAAGGCGCAGCGCGGCGAGCGCGGGGCCCTGCCCAAGGACCTCAAGGCCGATGAGCTCAAGGCCGGCGGGCTCGACGACCTGAACGTCATCGGCAAGGGCTGGACCTCGATCGCCGAGCTGAAGCTGCCGAAGGAGGCCGGTGGCCTGGCCGCGGGCAAGGGCTCGGCCGAGATGCCGCCCGACGCGCAGAAGTTCCTCAGCTCTCTGGGCGACCAGGTGAAGGGCGAGTTCGGCTCCGGCACCGTGTACTCGACCCGCCTCGTGAACGTACTGGTCACCGAGGACGGGAAGGCGTACGCGGGTGCGGTCACCAAGGACGCGCTCGTGAAGGCGGCGAACGCGGGCTGAGTCAGCGGTGTTTCACGGTGAGGGGGCGGTGCGCACCGCCCCCTCACCCGTATGCATAGGAGGGGCATGGCGGAGCAACCGGGCACGGAACAGCCGGACACCGGGCCACCGGACACCGAGCAGCCGGTCATCGAGACGCGGGAGCTCAGCAAGCGGTACCGGGGCGGGCAGTTGGCCGTCGACGGACTCAGCCTGAGCGTTCCGCGCGGCGCCGTCTTCGGCTTCCTCGGGCCGAACGGCTCCGGCAAGACCACCACCATCCGGATGCTGATGGGCCTGATCGAGCCGACCTCGGGGGCCGCCCGCGTCCTCGGCCGGCCCATGCCGCGCGCGGTGCGGACCGTGCTGCCGCAGGTGGGCGCGCTGATCGAGGGGCCCGCCCTGTACGGCTTCCTCAGCGGCCGGGACAACCTGCTGCGCTACGACTCCGCCGATCCGACCGCCGACCCCCGCACCCGTAAGGAGCGGGTCGGCGAGGCCCTCGACCGGGTGGGCCTGACGGCCGCGGCGGGCAAGAAGGCGAAGGCGTACTCGCTCGGCATGAAGCAGCGGCTCGGCCTCGCCTCGGCCCTGCTCACACCGCGCCGGCTGCTCGTGCTCGACGAGCCGACGAACGGCCTGGACCCGCAGGGCATGCGTGAAATCAGGAGCCTGGTACGGGAGTTGGCCTCCGACGGCACCACCGTCTTTCTGTCGTCCCACCTGCTCGACGAGATCGAGCAGGTCTGCACGCACGCCGCGGTGATGGCGAAGGGCCGCCTCCTCACCCAGGGCCCTGTCGCCGAACTGGCCGCCGGCGTACGCGGAAAGCTCGCCGTCACCACCCCGGACCCGGCCGACGCCGCCCGCGTCCTCAAGGAGCACGGCCTCACGGTCCTCGACCTGGAGGACGAGCGCGTCACGGCCGAACCACCGCCGCCCGAAACGGACTTGGCGGATCTGAACACGGCACTGGTCACCGCGGGCGTACGCGTGCGCGGCTTCGGCGTCGAGCGGGCCTCTCTTGAGGACGCGTTCGTCGCGCTGACGGGGGAGGGCTTCGATGTCGCGGGTTGAGACGATGGACGCGGCGCCGGCGAACCCGCTGTGGACGCTCGGCCTGCTGCGCAGCGAGCTGACCGTGACCCTGCGCCGCTGGCGCACGCTCGCGCTGCTCGCCGTCCTCGCCGGGGTGCCGATCCTGATCGGTGTCGCCGTGAAGATCGAGACGAGCGGGGACGGGACGGCCGGCGGGGGCGGGGGTCCCGCGTTCATCGCGCAGATCACCAACAACGGCCTGTTCCTGGTGTTCACGGCGCTCGCCGCGACGCTGCCGTTCTTCCTGCCCATGTCGGTCGGCGTCGTCGCGGGCGACGCCGTGGCGGGCGAGGCGAACGCCGGGACGCTGCGCTATCTGCTGGTCGCCCCCGCGGGCCGGACCCGCCTGCTGCTCACCAAATACGCGACCGTGCTGGCCTTCTGCCTGCTGGCGACGCTGGTGGTGGCGGTCTCCGCGCTCCTCACCGGACTGCTGCTGTTCCCGCTCGGCGACGTGGTCACCATCTCCGGCACCCGGATCGGCTTCGGCGAAGGGCTGTGGCGGGCGTTCCTGATCGCGCTCGTGGTCGCTGCGTCCCTGGTCGGCATCGCGGCCGTCGGGCTGTTCATCTCGACGCTCACCGGCAGCGGGATCGCGGCGATGGCGACGACGGTGGGCCTGCTGATCACCGTCCAGATCCTCGACCAGATCCCGCAGCTGCACGCGATCCAGCCCTACCTCTTCTCGCACCAGTGGCTGTCCTTCGCCGACCTGATGCGAGCGCCGGTCTACTGGGACGACGTCGTCAAGAACCTTGAACTCCAGGCCCTGTACGCGGCGGTGTTCGGCTCGGCCGCGTGGGCGCGGTTCACGGCGAAGGACATCACGTCGTGAACCGCGCCGGGGGCTCCGGTCAGCCGGCCCTGGTCGGGAAGGGGGCCGCGGCCCGGTCCCGGGCCGCGGCGGCGCCCCGCGTCGGGCGGTCGCCGCGCCGCGGCCGGGCGAGCAGGAAGCCGACGGGCGCGCCCACCAGCACGGAGGAGTGGAACGGCCAGAAGTTCCAGTCCAGGCCGGGGAAGAGCGCGTACGGGGTGCCGGAGACCGAGGGGGAGAAGAAGGTGACGAGCAGGATCGCCGCCGTGCTCCCGTAGACGCAGCGCTTCATGGCCGCCGCGGTCATGGGGCGGTCGCTGCGCAGCCCGTGGATGACCAGCGGGAGGACCGTCGAGGTCGTCACGGTGTAGGACAGGATCAGCCAGAACTGCGGGGTGACGTCGGGGGTGAGGGCGGCGAGCAGAATGCTCACGCCGCCGATGGTGACCATGGTGAGCCGGGCGCGGCCCGCGCTGACGCTCTTCGTGCCGTCGGCCTTGAGCCCCTCCGGCTTGGCCACCGCACCGCTCGCACTGAGGTCGCGGACGACGGAGGCGGCCGCGGCGAGCAGCAGGACGGCGGCAGCGGCGAGGACCATCAGGAAGGTGGCGCAGAGCACGAACAGCAGCCACTTGCCGAGCCCGTCCTCCCCTCCGTCCAGGGCGATGGCGAGGCGGGCGATGATGTTTCCGCCGAACTGCCCCTGCGCGATCAGCTTCTCGTGGGGCACGAGGGCCGCCGCGCCGAAGCCGATGAGGGCGGCCATCGCGCACATCGGGCCGATGACGGCGAAGCCGACGCCCGCGACGCGGCGTGCGTCGGCCGGCTTCGAGGCATCGGTGAAGCGTGCGATGAGGTACGGCATGAAGGCCGCGCCGGTCAGCACGCAGAGGCAGAACGCGGCGAGATCGACGAAGCCGACGGGGCCGTCGCCGAAGAGCCGGCCCAGCTCCAGATAGCCGGCCGAGCCCGACTGCTGCCGGTCGGCGGCGTCGAAGATCGCGCCGAAGCTGCCGTTGAACCTGATCAGGACGAGCAGGCCGAGGAGCGGGGCGATGATCACCAGGCCGGCCATCTTGGCCATCTGCAGCATGCTCGCGCCGCGGGTGGCGCCGATCGCCGCGCAGGAGACGATCAGCGCGCCCATGAGCACGATGAGCAGCTGCCGCGTCCCGAGGTCGGTGATGCCGACCATCTGGGCCGTGTCGCCGAGCGGCTGGAACTGGGCGGTCAGCAGCGGCACCGTCGCGGCCAGCATGGCGAAACCGGCGGCGCGGCGGCCGGGCCCCGGCGGCAGATGGCGGGCGACGGTCTCGCCGAACGAGCGTCCGCCGACGCCCGCGAGGCGCTTCGCCAGCCACTGCCGCATCAGCAGCGGGGACAGCGCCGCGGCCAGGGCGACGATCAGGCCGTCCCCGCCGGCCACGGCGACGACCCCGACGAGGTACATGACGGCGGCGGCGTTCGCGATGTCGCCGGCGTAGGCGAACCCGGTCATGCGGGCGCTGAGCCGCTTGCTCTCGCCGACGCGGAAGAACTCGTCCCCGACGCGGAGATCGGGGCTTGCCCACATCGACAGGAACAGGCAGGCGCCGATGAAGAGAAGGAACAGGAGCAGGGCGATCACGAGCCCGCCCATCACGCACCGCCCCCCTGGGCCGGGCGCGGTGCGGTACGGGCGCCCAGGAGGCGTGCGTAGGTCAAGGCTCCTCCAGGAGCAGAACGTGCGGCTCAGGCGCGGGCGGGACGCGAGATCGGCATCGACCGCCCAAACGGTCGAACACACGTTACCGGCGGTTAGGAGGAGCGCTACGAGGTGAACAGGGGGGATTCCGCGAAGAGTTGGTGACCGACCGCCCGCCGGGTCGACGGGCGGTCGGCGGGTCTCACCGGGTCACTTGAGTCACTGGACGCAGAACTCGTTCCCCTCGGGGTCGGCCATCAGCACCCACTCCCCGCCCGGCGTCTTCACCTCGTCCAGGACGCGCGCGCCGAGGCCGGTGAGCCGCTCGGCCTCGGCCGCCCGCTGCCCGGCCTCGGCGTGTACGTCGAGGTGCAGCCGGTTCTTGCCGCTCTTGGCCTCGGGCACCCGCTGGAACAGGATCCGGCGGCCGAGCCCGGTGCCGGTGTCCGCGTCCACCGGGTCGTCGGGGTGGCGCACGGCGACCAGGTCGCGGAAGGCGTGGCGCCCCCACCGCGTCACGGTGTCCGCCTCGCTCACCGCCCCGAACCCGAGGAGCCGTTCGATCAGCGCGGCGTTGTCCTCGATCTCGTAGCCGAGGGTGGCCGCCCAGAACTCGGCCTGGGCGTGCGGATCGGCGGCGTCGACGACGAGCTTCCAGTGCAGGGTCATGCCCCAGTTATAGGCCGAACTTCCTCCGCGTGGGCGGAAGTTGTCGTCTGACGCGCCGCTTCCGCGGCCGCTTCGGCCAGCCGGGCCCGGTTGATCCGCGCCGTGCGCAGCGCGTCCCAGGTCAGCACGGCGAGCGCCAGCCACACCAGCGCGAACCCGGCCCACCGCTCGGGCGGCATCGCCTCGTGGAAGTACCAGATGCCCAGCACGAACTGGAACACGGGCGCCAGATACTGCAGGAGCCCCAGCGTCGACAGCGGCACCCGGATCGCCGCCGCCCCGAAGCACACCAGCGGGATGGCCGTGACCACGCCGGTCGAGGCGAGCAGCACCGCGTGCCCTGCGCCCTCCGTCCCGAACGTCGACCGGCCCTGCGCCGCCAGCCACACCAGGTAGGCGAGGGCGGGCAGGAACTGCACGGCGGTCTCGGCGGTGAGCGACTCGAGCCCGCTGAGGTTGACCTTCTTCTTCACGAGCCCGTACGTGCCGAAGGAGAACGCGAGCACCAGCGAGATCCACGGCGGCTGCCCGTACCCGATGGCCAGCACCAGGACGGCGGCGAACCCCGTCCCGACGGCCGCCCACTGCGCGGGCCGCAGCCGCTCCTTCAGGAGCAGCACGCCGAGCGCGATCGAGACGAGCGGGTTGATGAAGTACCCGAGCGAGGCCTCGACGACATGGCCGGAGTTCACGGACCAGATGTAGACGCCCCAGTTGACCGTGATGACGGCGGCGGCGACGGCGACGAGTCCGAGCCGCTTCGGCTGCCGGATCAGCTCCTTCGCCCAGCCCCACTTCCGTACGAAGAGCAGCGCGATGCCCACGAAGACCAGTGACCACACCATGCGGTGGGCCAGGATCTCCACGGATCCCGCGGGCTTGAGCAGGGGCCAGAACAACGGGACGAGGCCCCACATCCCGTACGCCGCGAACCCGTTGAGGAGCCCGATGCGCCCCTCGTTCGCGCCCTGGCCCCCCGGCTTCGGCTGCGTGCCCGCCCCGTCCTGCATGAACCCTCCCTCGTGACACCCGGCAGCCCCGCGGCGGCCTCCACGAAGGTAGCGCCGCCGGGCCCCGCCCGTCATGCCCGTATCGCCATACGGTCCTGACGGATGTGCGGGGCGGGGTGTCCGGAAGGGGGCTAGCGCAGCGCGGCGGCGATGGCGTCGGCGATCGGGGTGGTGGGCCGGCCGATGAGCCGGGCCAGGTCGCCGTTCTGCCGCGCGAGCAGCCCCTGCTCGACCGCGGTGTCCACGCCCACGAGGATGTCGGCGAAGGGGGCGGGCAGCCCCGCGCCGAGCAGGATCTCCCGGTTCTGCTCGGGCGTGACGGCCCGGTAGACGATCTCCTTGCCGGACTGCCGCCCGACCTCGGCGGCGTACTCGGCGAGCGACCACGCGACGTCGCCGCTCAGCTCGTACGCCTTGTTCTCGTGGCCCTCGCCGGTCAGTACGGCGACGGCGGCCGCGGCGTAGTCGGCGCGGGAGGCGGAGGCCAGTCGGCCCTCGCCCGCGTTCGCCACGACGGCGCCGTGCTCCAGGACCGGGGCCAGGTTCCCGGTGAAGTTCTCGTGGTACCAGCCGTTGCGCAGGAACGTGTACGGCAGGCCGGAGTCGAGGATCGCCTGCTCGGTGACCTTGTGCTCGGCGGCGAGCTCGAAGTCGGCGTCCGGGCCGCCGAGCACGCCGGTGTACGCGAGGAGGGCGACGCCCGCCGTCTTCGCCGCGTCGATCACGGCCCGGTGCTGGGCGACGCGCTGCCCGACCTCGCTGCCGGAGATCAGCAGCACGCGGTCGCCCGAGTGGAAGACGCCGTCGAGCGTCCCGGGCGCGCTGTAGTCGGCGACGCGCAGCTCGACCCCGCGGTCGGCGAGGTCGGCGGCCTTGTCCTTGTTCCGCACGACGGCGGCGATCTCCGCTGCGGGGACGCCCGCGTCGAGCAGTTGCGCGACGACCAGACGGCCGAGGTGGCCGGTGGCACCGGTGACGACGAAGCTCATGTCTGAAATCTCCTTGATGAGGCGGTTCTCCTTCACCGTAGGACAGTAACTAACGAATCGTAAGTACCCACTTTGAAGTAAGGTACTGACGTGACAGTGAGCAGGGTGCGGGAGTGGACGACGACCGGCGGCGAGGGCATGTGCCCGCAGCGACTGGTCCTGGAGCACGTCACCAGCCGGTGGAGCGTCCTCGTGCTCATGGCGCTGGAGGAGCGGTCCTACCGCTTCAGCGAGCTGCGCCGGGAGATCGGCGGGGTCAGCGAGAAGATGCTCGCGCAGACCCTCCAGACCCTGGAGCGCGACGGGGTCGTCCACCGCGACGCCAAGCCCGTGATCCCGCCCCGCGTCGACTACTCGCTCACCGCTCTGGGCCGCGAGGCCGCCGCGCAGGTCCGCGCGCTCGCGGACTGGACGGAGCAGCGGCTGCCCGAGGTGCAGGCGGCGCGCGAGGTGTACGACGAGGGGCGCGCGGACGGCGCGTAACGGACGGCGCGTAACGCAGGAAGTCCGGGCGCGCGGTGGCCGCGCGCCCGGACTTCGCCTGCTTGTCGGGCGTTCAGCCCACGACGGTCCAGGTGTCGCCGCCGGCGAGCAGCGCACCCAGTTCGCCCTTGCCGTCCCGCTCGATCGCGGCGTCGAGCTGGTCGCTCATCTGCACGTCGTAGACGGGCCGTTCGACATCGCGCAGGACGCCGATCGGGGTGTGGTGCAGGGTGTCCGGGTCGGCGAGCCGGGAGAGCGCGAAGGCCGTGGTCGGGGACGCCGCGTGGGCGTCGTGGACCAGGATGTCCGCCTTGTTGTCCTCCGTGACCGGCACGATCGCGAGGTCGCCGGTGGCCGGGTCGCGCACGACCCCCTTCGAGGCCTCGGGCCCGAAGGTGATCGGCTGCCCGTGTTCGAGGCGGATGACGGCTTCCTCCGCCTGCTGCTTGTCCTTGAGGACCTCGAAGGCGCCGTCGTTGAAGATGTTGCAGTTCTGGTAGATCTCGACGAGCGCCGTGCCCTGGTGGTCGGCGGCCGCCCGGAGCACCGACGTGAGGTGCTTGCGGTCGGAGTCGACGGTGCGGGCCACGAAGGACGCCTCGGCGCCGATGGCGAGCGACACCGGGTTGAACGGCGCGTCGAGCGAGCCCATCGGCGTCGACTTGGTGATCTTGCCGACCTCTGACGTCGGGCTGTACTGACCCTTGGTGAGCCCGTAGATCCGGTTGTTGAACAGCAGGATCTTCAGGTTCACATTGCGGCGCAGGGCGTGGATGAGGTGGTTGCCGCCGATGGACAGCGCGTCGCCGTCACCGGTCACGACCCACACGCTCAAGTCCCGCCGGGACGAGGCGAGTCCGGTGGCGATGGCCGGGGCGCGGCCGTGGATGGAGTGCATCCCGTAGGTGTTCATGTAGTACGGGAAGCGGGACGAGCAGCCGATCCCGGAGACGAAGACGATGTTCTCCTTCGCCAGGCCGAGCTCGGGCATGAAGCCCTGCACGGCGGCGAGGACCGCGTAGTCGCCGCAGCCCGGGCACCAGCGCACTTCCTGATCGGACTTGAAGTCCTTCATGGACTGCTTGGCCTCGGCCTTGGGGACCAGTGACAGAAGCGTCTGAGCGCCGTCCCCGGTCTCCCCCGGAGCCTCTTCCGCGGCCCGGCCGCCGGCCTCCCGGGACTCCCTGGTCTGCGTATCAGCCATCGATGGCCTCCTTGAGAGCGGTGGCGAGCTGCTCAGCCTTGAACGGCATTCCGTTGACCTGGTTGTAGCTGTGCGCGTCCACCAGATACTTCGCCCGTACGAGCGTGGCGAGCTGACCGAGGTTCATCTCGGGGATCACCACCTTGTCGTAACGCTTCAGGACCTCACCCAGATTCCGCGGGAACGGGTTGAGGTGGCGCAGATGGGCCTGCGCGATGTGCTCGCCGGCCGTGCGCAGGCGACGCACCGCGGCCGTGATCGGTCCGTACGTCGAGCCCCAGCCGAGGACGAGCGTGCGGGCCTCGCCGGTGGCGTCGTCGACCTCGATGTCGGGCACGTCGATGCCGTCGATCTTCGCCTGCCGGGTGCGGACCATGAAGTCGTGGTTGGCCGGGTCGTACGAGATGTTGCCCGTGCCGTCCTGCTTCTCGATGCCGCCGATCCGGTGCTCGAGGCCGGGCGTGCCGGGGATCGCCCAGGGGCGCGCGAGGGTCTGCGGATCGCGCTTGTACGGCCAGTAGACCTCGGCGCCGTCCTCGGTGGTGTGGTTCGGCCCGGAGGCGAACTGGACGCGCAGGTCCGGGAGTTCGTCGACCTCGGGGATGCGCCACGGCTCCGAGCCGTTGGCCAGGGAGCCGTCCGAGAGCAGCATCACCGGGGTGCGGTAGGTGACGGCGATCCGGGCCGCTTCGAGGGCGGCGTCGAAGCAGTCGGCGGGGGTGCGGGGTGCGACGACCGGGATCGGGGCCTCGCCGTTGCGCCCGTACATGGCCTGGAGCAGGTCGGCCTGTTCGGTCTTGGTCGGCAGCCCGGTGGAGGGGCCGCCGCGCTGGATGTCGATGACGAGCAGCGGCAGTTCGAGGCTCACGGCGAGGCCGATGGTCTCGGACTTGAGCGCGACGCCGGGGCCTGACGTCGTGGTGACGGCGAGGCTGCCGCCGAAGGCGGCGCCGAGCGCGGCACCGATGCCGGCGATCTCGTCCTCCGCCTGGAAGGTGCGCACGCCGAAGTTCTTGTGCTTGCTGAGCTCGTGGAGGATGTCGCTCGCGGGCGTGATCGGGTACGAGCCCAGGTACAGCGGCAGGTCCGCCTGCTTCGAGGCCGCGATCAGCCCGTACGAGAGGGCGAGGTTCCCGGAGATGTTGCGGTAAGTGCCGGTGGGGAAGGCGGTGGAGGCGGGGGCGACCTCGTAGGAGACCGCGAAGTCCTCGGTCGTCTCACCGAAGTTCCACCCCGCGTGGAACGCCGCCAGGTTCGCCTTCATGATCTCGGGCTTCTTGGCGAACTTGGCCTTGAGGAACTTCTCCGTGCCCTCGGTCGGCCGGTGGTACATCCACGACAGCAGGCCGAGCGCGAACATGTTCTTGGAGCGCCCCGCGTCCTTGCGCGAGAGCTCGAACTCCTTCAGCGCCTCGACGGTGAGGGTCGTCAGCGGCACGGGGTGCACGTGATACCCGTCGAGCGAACCGTCCTCGAGGGGGCTCTCCGCGTAGCCCACCTTCTGCATCGCCCGCTTGGTGAACTCATCGGTGTTGACGATGACTTCGGCGCCGCGCGGTACGTCCCCGATGTTGGCCTTCAGCGCGGCCGGGTTCATCGCCACCAGCACGTTCGGCGCGTCGCCCGGCGTCAGGATGTCGTGGTCGGCGAAGTGGAGTTGGAAGGAGGACACGCCCGGCAGCGTCCCTGCGGGGGCGCGGATCTCGGCCGGGAAGTTCGGCAGCGTGGACAGATCGTTGCCGAACGACGCGGTCTCCGAAGTGAAGCGGTCCCCCGTGAGCTGCATGCCGTCACCGGAGTCACCCGCGAACCGGATGATCACCCGGTCGACGCGTCGTACGTCCTTGCTCGATTGTCCTGCCGACGTTCGCTGCCCGCCGACAACAGCGCTGTCGGTCCCGTCGGCCTGCTCGGTGGTGCTACTGACCTGGCTGGTCACTGAACTGGACCTCCCTCGAGGCGGCTGTGCGGGCACGGCCGTCCCACCGGCCCTCCCACGGCCCCACCCTACGTCTGTAAGGGTCGCCTTCCTGAGGCGATTCGCATGGTGGACCGCCAAATGAGACGGCGGGTCGCCCCGATTTGTGTGTTGATTCCCCCTGTGGAGACGCGCTCCGTCGGTCGATGGTTCTGTGGTGCCCCCATTATCTGACAGGGCGTCAGTTAATCAAGACGGTCATGGGTGCGGGCAGGAGGCGGTCATGGGTTTGGGCAGGAAGACGGTCGTGGGTTCAGGTAGAGCGGCTGTCATGAGTCCAGGCAGGAAGGCGGTCATGAGTTCAGGCAGGACGGCTGTCATGAGTTCAGGCAGGAAGGCGGTCATGAGTTCAGGTAGGTCAGGACCGCCAGTACGCGGCGGTGGTCCCCGTCGCTCTGGGACAGCCCCAGCTTCAGGAAGATGTTGCTGACGTGCTTCTCGACCGCGCCGTCGCTCACCACCAGCTGCCGGGCGATCGCCGAGTTCGTGCGCCCCTCCGCCATCAGGCCGAGCACCTCGCGCTCGCGGGGCGTGAGGTTCGCCAGCACGTCCTGCTTGCGGCTGCGGCCGAGCAGCTGCGCGACCACCTCGGGGTCGAGCGCGGTGCCGCCCTCGGCCACCCGGACCACCGCGTCCACGAACTCCCGCACCTCGGCGACCCGGTCCTTGAGCAGGTACCCGACACCACGGCTCGAACCGGCGAGCAGCTCCGTGGCGTACTGCTCCTCCACGTACTGCGACAGGACCAGCACCCCGAGGTCGGGGAACCGGGCCCGCAGCCGCACCGCCGCGCGCACGCCCTCGTCCGTGTGCGTGGGCGGCATCCGCACGTCCGCGACGACCACGTCGGGCAGCTGTCCCTGTTCCCCCAGCTCGATGATGGTCTTGATCAGCGCTTCCCCGTCGCCGACACCCGCGACGACCTCGTGCCCGCGGTCCGTGAGCAACCGGGTCAGGCCCTCCCTGAGCAGCACTGAATCCTCGGCGATGACGACCCGCACCTTGTCCTCCACGTTCTCCGGCCCCCCAGCACACGAGCGTCCCGACACGGTGCGCGCCGAGATCACCCGATCCTGCCCCCAGCATTCCAGGATCGGGGGGTGGAGGTGGAGGGTTCTTCGGGCGGGTGTCGGGTGTCGGAAACCGTCCGGGCTCGGCCCGGGACGTGGCTGCCCCACGGGGCGGGGCTCCGCCTGGGATCCGGCCGTTCCTACGCCACGGGCTCTGCCCGGGGCCCCGGCCGTCCCACGTCGCGGGGCTCCGCCCCGGACCCCGCGCCTCAATCGCCGGCGGGGCTTGAAAGAACGGGGTTCCGCCCCGGAACCCGCGAGTCTCGTCCCAGCGCGGGGCTTGATTTGCCGCGCCCACCTCCCACCACCCGCCCCCTCCGGGGGCGTCGGCCTCACGGGGTGCCGTCGCCGCCTCGGGCGATCCGGCGCCAGCCACGGCTCCCCACCCGTCGCGGTCGACGCCGCCCGCCTTGGGCAACGCCCACCACGGCTCCCCACCCGTCGCGGTCGACCGCCCCCGCCTTGGGCAATCTGCCGCCTGGGGCGGCAGGGTGGGCAAGGCGGCGCCCCGGTGCGGCGCAACGAAAGCAAGGGCCCCGGCCATGGGTGGGTGGACGGCCATGGTGCCGCGCAACGGGAACCGAGGGGTCCGGCCACGGTGCCGCCCAACGGCCACGGGTAGCCGGGGCGGGCGGTGCCGCGGGACCACCCACGGGCTCACCCCCACGTCACGCGCGGCGCCACGGCAACTCCGCCGTCACCCGCGTCGGCCCACCCCTGGGCGACTCGACCACCAGAATCCCGTCGACCGCGTCGAGACGCCCGGCCAGCGCCGCCAACCCCGACCCGCCGGAGGCCACCGCTCCGCCGCCCCCGTTGTCGTACACCTGCACCATCAACCGGTCCCGCGCCCGCCACACATCGACCTCCGCCCGCGTCGCCCCGCTGTGCGCGCTCACGTTCTGGAGCAGCTCGGAGACCGTGAAGTACGCGATGCCCTCGATGGCCGGCGCCGGCCGCTCCACCAGGTCGACCTCCACCCGCACCGGCACCGCACACCGCGACGCCACCGCCGACAACGCCGCATCGAGCCCCCGGTCCGTCAGCACCGCCGGATGGATCCCGCGCGCCAGGTCCCGCAACTCCTGCAGCGCCGTCTTCACCTCACCGTGCGCCTCGCCCACCAGGCGCGCCGCCGTCTCCGGGTCCTCGCTCAGCTTCTCCTTGGCGACACCGAGGTCCATGGCCAGATTCACCAGCCGGGCCTGCGCCCCGTCGTGCAGATCCCGCTCGATGCGCCGCAGGTCGGCCGCCGCCGTGTCGACCACGACACCCCGGTCCGACTCCAGCTCCACCACGCGCGACGCGAGCCGCGAAGGGCCGAGCAGCCCGATGACCATCAGCCGGTCCACCGTCGTCAGCGCCCGTATCACCCACGGCGTGACCAGCGTGACGAGCAGCCCGAGCCCCGCGGTCACCGTGATCTCGAAGGGGTTGTCGAGGTAGATGGCGTGGCCCGCGTCCCCGTACAGCTGAATGCCGTCCTGCCCCACGTACGTGGGAAACACCCAGCGCCACAACGGATACGTGAGCATCGTCCAGCCGGTCGCCCAGAAGCTCAGCCCCACGGCGAACCCGAACACCGCCCACGGCATGTGCAGCACCCCGTACAGCAGATGCCGCCACGAGACGCCGCTCTTGAGCGTCGCCCCGATCCACCCCATCGGCCCGCCCGTGCGCGGCCGCAGCGGCTCCGGCGTACCGACCTCGACGCCGAGCAGCCCGCGCGCCCGCACCCGCTCCAGCGCCCCGAGCCCGCGCGACCCGGCGAGCGCCGCCGCGAGCACCGGAACCCCGATGAACGTGATCAGCAGGCCCACACCCAGCGAGGTCATCGTCACGGCCCACACGAACCCGATGATGCTGAGCGGCAGGCTGAGCAGCAGATACCCGAACTCCCGCCACGTCCGCCCCTCGATCGGCGCCCGCAGCCCGGCCGGCAGCCGGTTCAGGCCACGACGCCGACCCGAACGGTCGTCGTGGCCACCGTCGAAGCCGTGGCCGGCGTCGCGGTTCTCGTCGTTCGAGTACGCGTACGCGTCGCTCTGGTCGCGATATCCGTACGGGTGCGTGGCCATCGTGTCCGTCCGTTCTGCTCAGTACCGCTCAGGTCTGTGGGGGAGCCGTCGCTCTGCTTACTTGGGCTCTGCATCAAGCCTCCGCGCGGGCGCGCCCCGCGACCATGCGGCGGGTCGGCGTCTTCGACCGGGGGTTTTCCCTAGCTCTGCCGTATCGGCTCGGTCCGATCGCGCCACGGCAGCTCCGCCGTGACCGTGGTCGGGCCGCCCTCCGGCGAGTCCACGACGAACAGGCCGTCGACCGCGTCGAGCCGCTCCGCGAGGCCCGACATACCGGTCCCCTTGTCCAGGCTCGCGCCGCCCCGCCCGTCGTCCCACACCTGTATGAGCAGCCGGTCCTGCGAGCGCCACACATCCACCGAGGCGGACCGCGCGCCGCTGTGCTTGCTCACGTTCTGGAGCAGCTCGGAGACCGTGAAGTACGCGATGCCCTCGATCGCCTCCGCCGGTCGGCCCGGCAGATCCGCCGTCACCTTCACCGGCACCGTGCAGCGCGAGGCCACCGACGACAGGGCCGCGTCGAGCCCGCGGTCGGTGAGGACCGCGGGGTGAATGCCGCGCGCCAGGTCCCGCAGTTCCTGCAGCGCGAGCTTGACCTCGCCGTGCGCCTCGTCGACCATCGCCGCCACCGCGTCGTCGGCCTGGCCCTCCAGGAGCTTCTCCTTCGCGAGGCCGAGACCCATGGCCAGATTGACCAGCCGTGCCTGCGCCCCGTCGTGCAGATCGCGCTCGATGCGCCGCAGGTCGGCCGCCGCCGTGTCGACGACGACGCCCCGGTCCGACTCGAGCTCCTCGATCCGCCGCTCCAACTCGTCGGAGGGGGAGAGCAGCGCCCGCACCATCGCCCGGTCCGCATTGCCCAGACCGCGCGCGATGAACGGCAGCACCGGCCACAGCACGAACAGACCGACCAGCGTCAGGGCGAACGTCAGCACGGCCCACGGCAACCGGATCACCTCGTACAGCACCGTGCGCCAGCCCACCGGGTCCTTGAGCCCGGTCCACAGCCAGCCGAAGAAGCCGCCCGTGCGTCGCATCGGCAGCGGGCTCGGCTCGTCGATGCGCACGCCGAGCAGGGCCCTTGCCCGCCCGCGCTCCGCCTTGCCGAGCAGCCGCGCGCCCCTGAGGCCGGCCGCGATCAGGGGAAGCCCGATCACCGTGACCGTGAGCCCCGCGCCGAGCGCCACCATCGTGACCGCGTACACGAATCCGAAGATGGACAGCGGGAAGCTGCTCAGGAGATAGGCGATCTCCTTCCACGTGGCGCTGTCGTACCCCAGTCGTGGCGGTGGCAGCACCGGATGGTCTTCGGGAGTGTCGAGTGGCTCGGTCATAGCGGCAAGAGTGCCCTGGCCCGGGGCGGGGCGCCATGAGGACGACCGCCAACTTGAGCGGGGGTTAACCCCACCACGGGTCCACGTCGAGTTCGTACTCGAGTTCCCCCTCGGGTGCCTCCTCGAGTCCCACCTCGCCCAAGCCCCTCGGCCCCGGGCTGCTTACCGTCCCTTTAACAGGGCCTAGACTCCCGTGCGTACAGATCGTCGAACACAACGAACTCGCGAGGGGCGCAGGTACGTGACGGGATCGGACGGGACCGTCATCGCGGCGGACTACTTCCAGTCGTACTCGGTCGTCGGGCTGCTCGCCGTCGTCGGCGTGCTCTTCGTCGCCGTCGCCTTCGGCTCGGGGAAGCTGCTGCGCCCGGTGGTTCCCACCAGGGAAAAGTTCCTCACGTACGAATGCGGCGTCGATCCTGTCGGGGACGGCTGGGCCCACACCCAGGTCCGCTACTACGTGTACGCCTTCCTCTACGTGATCTTCGCGGTCGACTCGATCTTCCTCTTCCCCTGGGCCACGGTCTTCGCCGCGCCGGGATACGGCGCGACGACCCTCGTCGAGATGTTCATCTTCCTGGGCTTCCTCACCGTGGGCCTGCTGTACGCATACAAGAAGGGCGTCCTTACGTGGACGTGAGTGCCGTGACTCCTGCCCCCGAGCCCGCTCCTGCCCCCGTGGACCTGCCGGACCCCGTCGGACCTGCCGGGCCGAAGAAGCTGGGCGTGCTCTCGCGGCTCGCCCCCGAGCCGATGAAGGTGGTCCTCAACTGGGGCCGCCGCTACAGCCTGTGGGTCTTCAACTTCGGCCTCGCCTGCTGTGCCATCGAGTTCATCGCCGCGTCCATGGCGCGCCACGACTTCATCCGGCTCGGCGTGATCCCGTTCGCACCGGGCCCGCGCCAGGCCGACCTGATGGTGGTCTCGGGCACGGTCACCGACAAGATGGCCCCCGCCGTGAAGCGGCTGTACGAGCAGATGCCCGAGCCGAAGTACGTCATCTCCTTCGGCGCCTGCTCCAACTGCGGCGGCCCGTACTGGGATTCGTACTCGGTGACCAAGGGCGTCGACCAGATCATCCCCGTCGACGTGTACGTGCCCGGGTGCCCGCCCCGTCCCGAGGCGCTGCTCCAGGGCATCCTCAAGCTCCAGGAGAAGATCGCCCGCGAGTCGCTCGGCGAGCGGTACGCCTCCGCCGACGCGGCGGCCGGGCGGCCCTCGGCGGCCGCGCTGAGCAGCGGACTCGTCCAGCCGCCCGCGCCCTCCGGGAACCCGACCGGGGGTGACCGATGAGCTGGCTGCCGGCCCCCGTGGAGGAGCTGTTCGGCGCCGAGGCCACGGTCGAGGAGGCGTACGACCTGCTGACCGTCGATGTCCCGGCGGCCGAGTGGATCGCGGCTCTGACGACGGCCCGTACGACGCTGGAGTGCACGTATTTCGACTGGTTGAGCGCGGTCGACGAGCCGGAGTCCGGGTTCCGCGTGTGCGCGCACGTCGCCGCCGTGGCGCCCCGGTCCGTACGTCGCCTGCTGCTGCGCACGACCGTTCCGCACGCGGCCCCCGTGCTCGCGTCGGCGGTCGATGTGTACGCGGGCGCCGCCTGGCACGAGCGCGAGACGCACGAGATGTTCGGCGTCGACTTCACCGACCACCCGGGCCTCGACCCGCTCCTGTTGCCCGACGGCTTTGAAGGCCACCCGCTGCGCAAGGACTTCGTGCTCGCGGCCCGCGTCGCGAAGGCGTGGCCGGGCGCGAAGGAGCCGGGGGAGTCCGAGCACGGCGGCCCCAAGCGTCGCCAGATGCTGCCACCCGGCGTCCCCGACCCGAACGAATGGGGCCCGCTGAAGGGCCAGTTGCCGCCCGCCCCGGCCCGGCCCGCGCGGGGCGCGCGCGCCGGTGCGGCGGGGCGCGCGGCGGGCGCCGAGGGGCGTGCGGCCGGTGCCGCGGGGCGTGCGGCGGGGGAGCGGCCCGCTCGGCGCACCCGGTCCGCGAGCCAGGGCTCGGCGAGCCAGGCAGCCGCGCCTGCGGGTGACGCCTCGGAGGCCCCGAAGGCCCCGGAGGTATCGGAGGCACCGGAAGCGTCGCCGCGTCCGGCACGGCGCTCCCGCAGCGCCTCCCAGGGCTCCGCCTCGCAACGCGAGACGCCCACCGAACCCCCGGCCCAGAGCCCGGAACCCGCCCCGAAACCCCGCTCGAGCGACGCGCCCTGGCACCACGCCAAGCCCGCGTTCGACGAGGAGCCGAACAAGGCGGAGCCCGCGAAGCCGGAGTTCACCCCGGACGCGAACCCGACGGACAACACAGACAGCAACGAGAACCCGACGGACAACAACGGAGGCAACGAGTGAACGACGCCCTCGACGTCGCCCTGCGCCTCGTCGTCGTCTTCGTCGCCTTCCTGGTGCTGCCCCTGGTCGTCGGCCAGACCGAACACAAGGTCATGGCGCACATGCAGGGCCGCCTCGGCCCCATGTACGCGGGCGGTTTCCACGGCTGGGCCCAACTGGTCGCCGACGGCGTCAAGTTCGCGCAGAAGGAGGACGTGGTCCCGGCCGAGGCCGACCGCCGCGTCTTCCAACTCGCCCCCGCTGTCGCCCTCCTCCCGTACCTCCTCGTGTTGCTCGCCATCCCGGTCGGCCCTGGCGACGGCGCGGTCGGCGCCGTCATCGACGCGGGCATCTTCTTCGTCCTCGCGGTCATGGGCGTCGGCGTCCTCGGCTCGCTGATGGCGGGCTGGGCGAGCGCCAACAAGTTCTCCCTCCTGGGCGGCCTGCGCACGGCCGCCCAACTCCTGGCGTACGAACTCCCGATGCTGCTCGCGGCGGCCTCCGTGGCGATGGCCGCGGGAACGGTCTCCCTCCCCGGCATCCTCGACGCCTTCGAGTGGTGGTGGCTGCCCTGGCAGATCGTCGGTGCCGTCGTCTTCTTCGTGGCGGGCCTCGCCGAACTTCAGCGTCCTCCCTTCGACATGCCGGTCGCCGACTCCGAGATCATCTTCGGCGCGTACACCGAGTACACGGGCCTGCGTTTCGCCCTGTTCCTGCTCGCCGAGTACGCGGGCATCGTGGTGCTCTGCGGACTGACCACGGTGCTGTTCCTGGGCGGCTGGCACGGACCGTGGGGCGCGGACGGCCTGGGCTGGGTGTGGACCCTGCTCAAGACCGCGGTCCTGGCCTTCGTCGTCATCTGGCTCCGCGTCACGTACCCGCGTCTGCGCGAGGACCAGCTGCAGAAGCTCGCCTGGACCACCCTCGTCCCCCTCGCCCTCGCGCAGATCGCGCTCACCGGAATCGTGAAGGTGGCGATCAACTGATGCCCCCGATCCCTGGCAGCGGCCTGGCCAAGGGCCTCGCCGTCACCCTCCGCACGATGACGAAGAAGACCGTCACCGAGCAGTACCCGGAGCACCAGCCCGAACTCCCGCCCCGAACCCGCGGCGTCATCGGGCTCTTCGAGGAGAACTGCACGGTCTGCATGCTGTGCGCCCGCGAGTGCCCCGACTGGTGCATCTACATCGACTCCCACAAGGAGACGGTCCCGCCGGCCGTCGAGGGCGGCCGCGAGCGCAGCCGCAACGTTCTCGACCGTTTCGCCATCGACTTCTCCCTCTGCATGTACTGCGGTATCTGCATCGAGGTGTGCCCCTTCGACGCGCTGTTCTGGTCCCCGGAGTTCGAGTACGCCGAGACCGACATCCGCGAGCTCACCCACGAGCGCGACAAGCTCCGCGAGTGGATGTGGACGGTCCCGTCCCCACCCGCCCTCGACCCCGCGGCCGAGGACCCCAAGGAACTGGCGGCGGCCCGCAAATCCGCGGACAAACTGGCAGCGGCCCAGGAGGCAGCCGCCCAGGAGTCCGCCGCCCCGGAGCCCCCGGCCGCCGGACCGAAGGCCGCCCCCAACGACCCCAGTAACCCCAACGACCCCGGAGAGGAGCCCACCGCATGACCCTCGCCGCATCGGCGCCGTCGGCAGCCATCGCCACGGCAGCCGACAGCCCCGGGTTCCTCTCCCCGTCCGGTGTCGAGATCGCCTTCGTGCTCGTGGGCCTCGTGACCTTCGCCGCGGCGATCGTCACCGTCACCACGAAGCAACTGGTGCACGCGGCCCTGTGGCTGGTCGTCGCCCTCGGCGGGCTCGCCGTCGAGTACCTCCTGCTCACAGCCGAATTCATCGCCTGGGTGCAGGTCCTCATCTACGTCGGTTCCGTCGTGGTCCTCCTCCTGTTCGGCCTGATGCTGACCCGCGCGCCGATCGGCCGCTCACCGGACGCGGACAGCCCCAACCGCTGGGCCGCCCTGACCGTGGCCATCGCCTCCGCCGCCGCCCTGATCTGGGTCGTCGTCGACGCGTTCCGCACGACCTGGATCGACCTCGACGGGCCGGTGCAGGGCAGCACGGACGTGACCGGCTCGATCCTCTTCAAGCACTGGGTCCTGCCGTTCGAGGCGCTCTCGGTCCTGCTCCTCGCCGCCCTGGTCGGCGCGATCGTCCTGTCCCGCAGGAACAACGCCGACACCGCCCCGGCAGCCGAAGGCGAGGGAACCCGCTGATGCACCTCGCCTACCCCGCCGTCCTCTCCTCCCTCCTCTTCTGCACGGGCCTGTACGGCGTACTGGCCCGCCGCAACGCGATCCTGGTCCTGATGTCGGTCGAGCTGATGCTCAACGCCGTCAACCTGAACCTCGTCGCCTTCGACGTCTGGCTGCGCGACACCCTCCACGCGGGCCAGGCCCTCACCCTGTTCACCATCGCCATCGCCGCCGCCGAGATCGGCATCGGCCTGGCGATCGTCCTGGCCGTCTACCGGAACCGCGGCACGTCGGACATCGACAAGCTGCGCGACTCCGCCGAGCCCCACGACCCGGACGACGACCCGCACGACCCGTCCGAGGCCCCGGCCAGCACCGCCGGCACCACGGACGAGAAGGCCGAGGCCACCGCGTGACCACGACGAACCTCGCCGTCCTCGTCCCCCTCCTGCCGTTCCTCGGCGCCGTCGCCGGCCTGCTGCTCGGCCGCACCGCCCCCGCCTTCGCCCGCCCGCTGGCCGTCCTGCCGACGCTGGCCGCGCTGGCGCTCGCCGTCGTTGTCGCCCTCGACCAGGGCGGCGGCACGGGCAACGGCACCGCCGCCCTCGACGCGCACACCCAGCTCGCCCCGACCGGCTCCGTGCCGATCGAACTCGCCCTGCACATCGACGGCTTCGCGGCCCTCGTCGCCGTCCTCGTCGGCCTGGTCGCGACCTGCGTGCAGATCTACTCGACGGGTTATCTGCGCGACGACCCGCGCTACCCCTCGTACGCCGCGCTCGTCTCGCTCTTCACCTCCGCGATGCTCCTGGTGGTCTACTCGGGCGACCTGATGGTCCTGCTGGTCGGCTGGGAAGTCATGGGCATCTGCTCGTACTTCCTCGTCGGTCACTACTGGGAGACTCCCGAGGCACGGGCCGCTTCCCTCAAGGCGTTCCTCGTCACGAAGCTGGGCGATGTCCCCTTCCTCATCGGCCTGTTCGCGCTCGCCGTGGACACGGGCTCGTTCCGCATCACGACGATCCTGGGCAAGGTCACGACCGACGGCGGACTCGACCACCCGACCCTGATCGCCCTCCTGCTGCTGGCCGGTGTGGCGGGCAAGTCCGCGCAGTTCCCGCTGCACACCTGGCTGCCCGACGCGATGGCGGGCCCCACGCCCGTCTCCGCGCTGATCCACGCCGCGACGATGGTTGCCGCCGGTGTCTACTTCGTCGCCCGTCTCCTCCCGGTCTTCGCCGCCTCGCAGGCAGCCATGATCGTGATGGCCGTGATGGCCGCGGTGACCATGCTCGGCTCGGCCCTGGCCGCGCTCGCCCAGGACGACATCAAGCGGGTCCTGGCGTACTCGACCGTCGGCCAGCTCGGCTACATGACCGGCGCCCTCGCCGTCGGCAGCCGCGACGCCGCCGTCTTCCACCTCCTCGCGCACGGCGCCTTCAAGGCGCTGCTGTTCCTCGGGGCGGGCGTGATCATCCACGCCGCCGGTACCAACTCGCTGGCCGCGATGTCCCGGATGAAGGACCTGCGCGACCGCGTGCCGGACGCCTTCTGGACGGTGACCGTGGCGCTGCTCGCGCTCGCCGCGATCCCGCCGTTCAGCGGCTTCTTCTCCAAGGAGGCCGTCCTCGGCGCCGCCGAGCACACCGCCACCGGTCATGAGAACGGAGCCCTGACCGCGCCGACCGCGTCCGGCTGGATCGTCCTCGTGGCGGGCCTGGTCACGGCCCTGCTCACCGCCGCCTACGCGACCCGGTTCTGGCTCCTCGCGTTCAAGGGCAGCGGTACCGAGGCCCCCGACCACGGCAAGCAGCCGGTCACGATGAACGTCGTCCTGTGGGTCCTGGCGATCCCCTCCCTCGGCTTCGGACTGCTCGCGGGCGTGCTGCCCGACTGGTTCGACGGCACCTCCCTCACCCCGACGCTGACCACTTCAGTCCTCGGCACCGGCTTCGCGCTCGTCGGCGGCCTGGTCACCTACGCGGCCTGGCGCCACACCACCGCGATGGCGGCCCGCCGCACGCCGATCGGCGCCGTCGCGGTCGACACCGAGTCCGGCGACGCGGGCCTGGTCGAGGCCGAGGCCATCGCGACACACACCCCCGCGTACGGGGACATCGCCGCCGCCCCCGACCCGGCCGACCCCGGTCGTCTGCTGCTCGGCCCGCTGCACCGCCACGCGGCCGTCGGCTTCCACCTCGACGCCGTCTACGCGGCGCTCTTCGTCCGCCCGGTGCAGGCCGGCGCCGCACTGGTCCGCTTCCTCGACCGTGCCGTCGTCGACACCTATGTACGCGGGGCGGCCGAAGCACCGAAGGCGCTGGGCTGGGCCGTGCGCAGGGCCCAGACCGGAAACGTGCAGACCTACCTGAGCGCACTGCTCGCAGGCACCGTCGTTCTGGTGGTCGCCGTCGTCCTCGTCGCCACCGCCGGAGCGTGAGCAGCCGTGATCGATATCAGCGAATCCGTGATGCAGTTCCTTCTCGCATTGATCGTCGTCGGCCCGCTCATCGGTGCCGTTCTCGCCCTTCTCCCGGCCCCGCCCGGACTGAGGGGGAAGTCGCCCGACCAGGCCGTGCTCCGCCACGGCGTGACCGTGACCGGCGTGATCCTCATCGCCGCGATCGCCCTCGCGCTCGGCTTCGACCACAACCAGCCGTCGAAGATGCAGGCCACGACCGACATCAGCTGGATCCCCGCGCTCGACGTGCGTATCCACCTCGGCATCGACGGCATCTCCCTCCCCCTTCTCGTGCTCACGGCGCTGCTGACGTTCCTGTGCGCGCTGTACTCCTACTTCCACATGCCGGCCGGGCCGTCCCCCAAGGCGTTCGTCGCCCTGATCCTCGTCCTCGAATCGGGCACGCTCGCGACCTTCGCCGTCCTGGACCTCCTTCTCTTCTTCCTCGCGTTCGAGATGGTCCTCATCCCGATGTACTTCCTCATCGCGCGATGGGGCGGAGCCGAACGGCAGGCAGCCGCTTGGAAGTTCATCCTCTTCACGCTGCTCGGCTCGGTCGTGATGCTGCTCGGTCTCCTCCTTATCGGCGTTAAGTCGGGCACGTTCGACATGATGGCACTCGCCACTGACAACGGCCGGGGTCTGACCACATCCGTGCAGGTCATCGCGGTTCTCGCGGTCGGTATCGGGCTCGCGGTGAAGACCCCGATGTGGCCGCTGCACAGCTGGCTGCCCGATGCCCACACCGCCGCCCCGACCGTCGGCTCGGTCCTCCTCGCCGGCGTCCTGCTGAAGATGGGTACGTACGGGTTCGTTCGGATCCTGCTCCCCATCGCGCCCGACGGGATGCGGACCTTCGCGCCGTACCTCGCCGCGCTCGCCGTCGTCGGGATCATCTACGGGTCCCTGGCCTGCCTGAACCTGGCCAAGCAGGGCGCGAAGGGCGACCTCAAGCGCCTCATCGCGTACTCCTCCGTCGGCCACATGGGCTTTGTGCTGCTCGGCATCTCGACGATGAGCCCGACCGGCGTGAACGGCGCGCTGTTCGCCAACATCGCCCACGGCCTCATCACCGGCCTGCTCTTCTTCCTCGTCGGCGCGCTCAAGGACCGGGCCGGCACCAGCGATCTCGACGCCCTCGCCGAGCAGGGCGGCATGGCCCTGTACGGCAAGGCGCCGCGCCTCGGCGGCCTCCTGGCGTTCGCTGCCGTCGCCTCCCTCGGGCTGCCGGGGCTGGCCGGATTCTGGGGCGAAATGCTCGCGCTGTTCGGCGCGTTCAAGCCCGCCGACGAGCTCAGCCGCCCGGCCTTCCTCGTCTTCATGGCGATCGCGGCCTTCGGCACGCTGCTCACCGCCGCGTACATGCTGATCGTGGTCCGCCGCGTCTGCATGGGCCCCCGCACGAAGGAGGCCCCGGCGGCCCCGGAGGCTCCCGTGCTCGCCGATGTGCGCGGCTACGAGTTCGCCACCTGGACCCCCCTCGTCGCCCTCACCGTCCTCGCCGGCCTGTGGCCCGCCGCCCTGCTCGGCCTCACGAACCCGGCCGTGCAGAAGCTCCTCGCAGGAGGCCTCCAGTGATCGCCGTCGCCGCGCCCTCCGTGGCGTCCCTCGTCCAGTCCGTCGACTGGGTCGCCATCGCGCCGCCCACGATCGCGGCGGTCGTGGCCCTCGTCGTGCTGGTCGCCGACCTGTTCGTGGCGGAGCGCCGCAAGCCGGTCCTGGGCTGGATCTCCGTCGCGGGCCTGGTGGCCGCGGCGCTCGCGCTGCTGCCGCTGATCGGGGACGAGCGCTCCACGTTCTGCCTCAAGGGCGCCTCCTACGACGCCTGCAGCTACACGGCGGACCGCTTCACGCTCGTCATCCAGTTCCTCGTCCTGGCCGGCGCCCTGCTCACCGCGCTGCTCTCGATCAGCTCCCTGAAGGACGCGAAGAACGCGAAGAAGCCTCTCCCCGAAGGGGAGTTCTGGTTCCTCCTTCTGTCCTCCGCCGCGGGCGCGGCCCTGCTGCCCGCGTCCCGCGACCTGGCCACGCTCGTCGTCGCCCTGGAAGTCGCCTCGCTTCCCGCCTTCGCCCTCGTGGGCCTCAAGCAGGGCGACAAGCGCTCCTCCGACGCGGCCCTGAAGTTCTTTCTTTCCTCGGTCACCGCGACCGCCGTCACCCTGCTCGGCGTGAGCTTCGTGTACGCGTCCACGGGCACCCTGCACCTGACGCGGGTCGCCACCGAACTCACCCACGTGGACGGCCAGTTCCACACGCTGGCCCAGACCGGCGTCGCGCTCACCCTGGTGGGCTTCGCCTTCAAGACGGCGGCCGTGCCGTTCCACTTCTGGGTACCCGACACCTACGTAGGCGCGCCGTTGCCGATCGCCGCCTACTTGTCGGTCATCGGCAAGGCCGTCGGCTTCTCCGGCCTCATCCTCGTCACGGTCGTCGCGTTCCCCTCGTACGCCGACGTGTGGGGTCCGGCCCTCGCCGCACTCGCCGCGCTGACCATGACCGTCGGAAACGTGGCCGCCATCCGCCAGCAGGCCACGCGCGCGTACAGCGCCGTCCGCCTGCTCGCCTGGTCCTCCGTCGGCCAGGCCGGTTACCTCCTGGTGCCGATCGCCGCGGCCGCGTACTCCGACGACCCCCAGAAGTCGATCGGCTCCACCCTCGCGTACGCCCTCATGTACGCCGCGGTGAACCTCGGCGCCTTCGCGGTGGCCGCTCTGGTCGCCCGTACGAAGCCGCTGAACCGCATCAGCGACTACCGGGGCCTGTACGCCTCGAACCCGCTCGCCGCGCTCGTCCTGGGCTTCTTCCTGCTGTGTCTCGCGGGGCTGCCGCCGGGCATCATCGGCCTCTTCGCGAAGGTCACGGTCTTCTCGGCGGCCGTCGACGCGGGGCTCGGCTGGCTCGCCGTCGTCATGGCCGTGAACGTCGTGATCGCGCTCTTCTACTACCTCCAGTGGACCGCGACCCTCTTCCGCGCCCCTGAAGGCGAACCCGCCGTTCACCGCGCGTCCAGGCCGCTCACAGCGGCGATCGCCGTCACAGCCGTCATCGGAGTGGCTCTCTCCGGTGCACCCCAATTGGTCCTGCGTTTTGCCTCGACGGGCCTCTTCTAGGCACCCTCGTACGGCACCACACGTACGGGCCGACTACTGGGCCCACACCAATGACCACAGCCCCACATCAAGGAGACAGGCGTCGTGCTGAGCGGGTTCAAGGACTTCATCCTTCGCGGAAACATCATCACGATGGCCATCGGCCTCGCGGTCGGAACCGCGTTCACGGCTGTGGTCACCGCACTCAGCACGGCGTTCATCGCGCCGCTCATCGGTGTCGCCACGAAGTCGACCGGCGACTTCAGTGAGGCGCACTTCACGGTCGAGGGCACCGACTTCCCGTACGGCAAGTTCGTCAGCGCGATCATCGCCTTCCTGATCACCGCCGCGGTGCTCTACTTCCTGATCGTCGTCCCGATGATGAAGCTCCAGGCGCGCCTGGACCGCGGCAAGCCCGTCGACATCAAGGCGGCCCTGCGCGACTGCCCGCGCTGCTACACCCAGATCCCCGGCGTCGCCACTCGCTGCGCGCACTGCACGAGCGAGATCGAGGCGGACCCGGAGGCCCTGGAACTGGCGGGTCTGCCGCAGCAGCGCTGACCCGGTCGGCCTACACACCCGCACGGGCCCGCCCCGGGCGGACAAGGGAACTCGTCCTCCTCGTCTGGCGTTGACCAGTCAGGGAGGGTCCACTGGACGTGGAAACACAGACAGGCTCCAGACCCAGTGGAAGCAGCAGACAAGCAAGCAGTGGGTTCCCCTGCCGCACCATCAGGAGGACGTACCGTGCACCGCCGGCACAACGGGTTGAAGACCGCCGTACTCCTCGGAGGCCTGTCCGCCCTCATCCTCGTCATCGGCAGCTTCTTCGGCCGTACGGGGCTCATCGTCGGGCTCGTCATCGCCCTGGGGACGAACGCGTACGCGTACTGGAACAGCGACAAGCTGGCCCTGCGCGCGATGCGTGCCCGCCCGGTGAGCGAATTCGAGGCGCCCGCGCTGTACCGGATGGTGCGCGAGCTCTCCACGCAGGCGCGTCAGCCCATGCCGCGCCTGTACATCTCTCCTACGGAAGCGCCGAACGCGTTCGCGACGGGCCGCAACCCGCGCAACGCCGCAGTGTGCTGCACCGAGGGAATCCTGCGCATCCTGGACGAGCGAGAGCTGCGCGGTGTCATCGGGCACGAGCTGAGTCATGTCTACAACCGCGACATCCTGATCTCCTCGGTCGCCGGAGCGCTCGCCTCCGTGATCATGTTTCTGGTCAACTTCGCGTGGCTGATCCCGGTCGGCCGTTCGAACGACGACGACGGACCTGGCATCTTCGGAATGCTCCTGATCATGATCCTGGGGCCGCTCGCGGCGTCCCTGATCCAGCTCGCCATCAGCCGCTCCCGCGAGTACGAGGCCGATGCCTCGGGCGCGCAGCTGACCGGTGACCCGCTCGCTCTGGCGAGTGCCCTGCGCAAGCTCGAGGCGGGTACGAAGCAGCTGCCCCTGCCGCCCGAGCCGCGCATCGAGACGGCGAGCCACATGATGATCGCGAACCCCTTCCGCCCCGGTCAGGGAATGTCGAAGATGTTCTCCACGCACCCGCCGATGGCGGACCGCATTTCCCGGCTCGAGCAGATGGCAGGTCGCCAACAGTGAAGACAATCCTGAACGTCATATGGCTGGTCCTGAGTGGCTTCTGGCTGTTCCTCGGCTACGTTCTGGCAGGCCTCCTGCTGTGCATCACCATCATCGGGATCCCGTTCGGGATCGCCGCCTTCAGGATCGGCGTCTACGCCCTGTGGCCCTTCGGGCGCACGACGGTCGAGCGCAGGGACGCGGGCGCGCCCTCCTGCGTCGGCAACGTGCTGTGGCTGATCCTCGCGGGCTGGTGGCTGGCCCTGGCGCACATCGTCACGGGCGTCGCCCTGTGCGTGACGATCATCGGCATCCCGTTCGGCATCGCCAACTTCAAGATGATTCCGCTCTCACTGCTGCCGCTCGGCCGCGAAATCGTGCCCACGGACCAGCCGTTCGCGACGCGCTAGGCCGAGCCGCCTGTGGTGCCGTGCGCACCACGCGCGCGTAGCCGGACCACGTAGGCGAGCACCCCCAGGAGGATGACACCCGCCCCCGCCGCAACGGACGACACGGGCAGCGAACACGCCAGCGCCAGGCACCCCGCGGCCCCGAGCGCCGGCAGCGCCCGCGCGCGTACCGCGGAACTCAGCGTCCACGCCGAGGCATTGGCGATCGCGTAGTACACCAGCACACCGAACGACGAGAACCCGATCGCCCCGCGTACGTCGCCGAAGGCCGCCACGACGGCCACCATGGCCCCGACCGTGAACTCGGCCCGCCGCGGCACCTGGAAGCGCGGGTGCACGGCTGCCAGAGCGCCCGGCAGTTGCCGGTCCCGCGCCATCGCGAGCGTCGTCCGGGACACCCCCAGGATCAGCGCCAGCAGCGACCCGAGCGCCGCCACCGCCGCCCCCGCCCGCACCACCGGAACGAGGCCGTCCACGCCGGCTGCCCGCACGGCTTCGGCCAGCGGGGCCGAGGCCCGGGCGAGCCCGTCCACGCCGAGCACGGCGACGGCGGCGGCGCCCACGGCGGCGTACACGACCAAGGTGATCCCGAGCGCCATGGGGATCGCCCGCGGAATGGTCCGCGCCGGATCCCGCACCTCCTCGCCGAGCGTCGCCACGCGCGCGTACCCGGCGAAGGCGAAGAACAGCAGCCCGGCGCCGCTCAGCACGCCGCTCACGCCCTCGGAGAGCCCGGGAGCGAGCCGCCCGCCCTCGGCGCTCCCCGAGCCCGCACACGCCACCACGACGGCCGCCAGGACGGCGAGCACGACCGCGACGACGATCCGCGTCAGCCAGGCCGACTTCCGCACCCCGAAGCAGTTCACGGCAGTCAGCGCCACGACCGCCGTGACCGCCACCGCATGTGCCTGCCCCGGCCACACGTACGTTCCCACGGTCAGCGCCATCGCCGCGCACGAGGCCGACTTGCCGACGACGAACGCCCAACCCGCCAGATACCCCCAGAAGGGCCCGAGCCGCTCCCGCCCGTACACGTACGTGCCGCCCGACACGGGATACACGGCCGCGAGCCGCGCCGACGACATCGCGTTGCAGTAGGCCACCACGGCCGCCACAGCGAGTGCGTACAACACCCCCGTACCGGCCGCCCGCGCCGCGGGCCCGAGCGCCGCGAAGACGCCCGCACCGATCATCGACCCGAGACCGACGAGCACGGCGTCCCGCACACCCAGCGCCCTACGAAGGGGAGTCCCCGGCTGTGTCATGTGCCGCACACTAAAGGGCTCGTGCAACCACACCATGCCTACCTGTCGTCCTTCTGGGCAGCAGGTGGCCAGGGCGGCGACGCACTCGGCGACCCGGCAAGAACGACGCAACAAGGCGCTGCGGCAAGGCAGTACGCGCCACAGCACTACAGAAGGGCAGAACGCGGCATGGGCATCATCGGCTGGATCATCCTTGGACTGCTGGCCGGTGCCATCGCCAAGTTCCTGTTGCCCGGCCGGGACCCGGGCGGCCTGATCGGCACGACCCTCATCGGCGTCGCGGGTTCCTTCATCGGCGGCTGGATATCGTCCCGTTGGCTGGACCGCCCCATATCCACGGACTTCTACGACGGTGCGACCTGGGTCGCCGCGATCGGTGGCGCGCTCGTCCTCCTGATCGTCTACCGCATCTTCTTCGGCGACTCGCGCAGTCGCCGCTGAGCTGCAGCCGGCAGCAAGAAGGGGCGGCACCCGCCGGGTGCCGCCCCTTTCGCTTACGTAGGCAGTCCTACCGGTAGTTCACGAACTGCAGCGCGAAGTCGAAGTCCTTGCCCTTGAGCAACTGCTGGACGGTCTGCAGGTCGTCACGGCTCTTCGAGCTGACGCGCAGCTCCTCGCCCTGCACCTGCGCCTTGACGCCCTTCGGGCCCTCGTCACGGATCGTCTTCGCGACCTTCTTGGCGTTCTCCTGGGAGATGCCCTCCTCGATGGAGGCGAAGATCTTGTACTCCTTGCCGGAGAGCTGCGGCTCGCCCGCGTCCAGCGACTTCAGCGAGATCCCGCGCTTGACCAGCTTGGTCTGGAAGATGTCGAGGATGGCCTTGACCCGCTCCTCGCCGTTGGCCTCCATCAGGATCTTCTCGCCGGACCAGGAGATGGAAGCGCCCACGTTCTTGAAGTCGTAACGCTGCGAGATCTCCTTGGCGGCCTGGTTGAGGGCGTTGTCGACCTCCTGCCGCTCGACCTTCGAGACGATGTCGAAACTGGAGTCGGCCATGTCCTGTGGCTCCTTGTATCGGGGGTGGATCGGGTACTGGTCGGAATCCGACCGGGTTCTGCTCGGACTGCGCGCCGGGGAAGTCGCGCCAAGAGCAGCCTAGCCACCGTGCCGCACCCGGCCGCCGATCAATCGGGTGGCGAAGCACCCCCGTGCATCAGGTATTGTTTACGTCGTTGCCAGCGAGCACCGCCGCAAAGCGGGGCCCGGGGCAGCGAACCCAAGG
The DNA here is from genome assembly GCF_050106155.1 of Streptomyces nidicola. Lineage (NCBI taxonomy): Bacteria > Bacillati > Actinomycetota > Actinomycetes > Kitasatosporales > Streptomycetaceae > Streptomyces > Streptomyces nidicola. The sequence continues at coordinate 4,170,489 of NZ_JBNBPI010000001.1, read as the reverse complement.
CGGTGTGCCCGAGCGGCCAAAGGGAGCAGACTGTAAATCTGCCGGCTCAGCCTTCCCAGGTTCGAATCCTGGCGCCGCCACACTTGGGGGAAGCCCCCTCTGAACTGCGTTTACGCAGTGCGGAGGGGGCTTCGTCGTGTTCTGGGGTGATCTTTTAGGTGGGATCGAAATGCGGTGATTTGTGTCACATCACCCCGGTGTGTGGGGAACTCTGTGGCCCGCCCGCAGACCCTTGTGTGACGCATGGGGCGCCCATAGGGTGAGCCGGCTTGTGGCGGCAGGAAGGGGCGGGGCGGCATGCGTGTTGGGCTGGTGACCATGCCCTGGCACGCGATCGACCTGCCCTCCCTCCAGGTGGGTCTGCTGCACCAGCTGCTGCGCGAGGTTCGTCCGGACGACGAGGTGCGCGAGTTTCACGGCTCGCTGCGCTGGGCGGAGCTGCTTCTCGAGCGCTCGGGCGGCCGCCTGGGCCCCAGCGACTACGAGGCGATCGGCAGCGACTCGATCTTCCACGGGATCGGCGACTGGGTGTTCTCCGGAGTCCTCTACGACGACGAGGACTGGGGCACCGCACAACTGAGGTCGTACGCGCGCGAGCGCGGTGTGCCCGCCGGCACCCTGGACACCGCCTTCGAGATGCGCCGCCATGCCGCCGCGTACATCGAACGCTGCGCGACCGAGGTGCTGGCGCACGAGCCCGACGTCGTCGGTTTCACGAGCACCTTCATGCAGAACGTGGCGTCCCTCGCCCTCGCCAGGGAACTCAAGCGCCGTCACCCGGAGTTGACCGTCGTCTTCGGAGGCAGCAACTGCGAAGGGCCCATGGGCCACGCCCTGCACCGAAACCACCCCTACGTGGACCATGTCGTGCGCGGCGAAGGGGAGTACGCCTTCCCGGCCCTCCTCGCCCACCTGGACGCGGGCACGCCCCCCGACGACGTTCCGGGCCTCTGCTGGTGGGACAACGGTGTCTCCCGGGCCAACACAGAGCCCCACCGCACCGTGGCTCCGGCCCACATACCCTCGCCCGATTACGACCAGTGGCAGGCGGAGATCGAGGCATCGCCCGTCCTCGAACACGTGTATCCCAAGCTGGTCGTCGAGGGCGCCCGCGGCTGCTGGTGGGGCGAGAAGCACCACTGCACCTTCTGTGGCCTCAACGGCAGCACCATGGCATTTCGCGCCAAGCCCGGCGACCGGCTGTGGAGCGAGATCGAACGCCTCGTGCGCCGCCACCGCATCCTCGACATCGTCACCGTCGACAACATCATCGACATGGCGTACTTCAAGGACTTCCTGCCGCTCGCCGCCGACAGCGGCTGGGATCTGCGGATCCACTACGAAGTGAAGTCCAACCTCAACCGGGAACAGATCGCCCAACTCGGCGCCGCCGGCGTGGTGCTGATCCAGCCCGGCATCGAAAGCCTCAGCAACCGCGTCCTCGACCTGATGGACAAGGGCGTCACCGGCGCCCGCAACATCCGTACGCTGCGCGAGTTCGACAACCACGAGATCACCTGCACCTGGAACTACCTCTACGGGTTCCCCGGCGAGACCGTGCGGGACTACGCGCGCGTGCTCGACCAGATGCCCGCCCTCGTGCACCTCCAGCCGCCGAGCGGCGCCTTCCGGATCCAACTCGAACGCTTCAGCCCGCACTTCACCGACCCCGCCCTGGGCTTCGGCAAGCGGCGTCCCGCCGACATGTATCAGCACGTGTACGAGCTCCCGGAGTCCGAACTCGCCGACCTGGTCTACCTGTTCGACACCGAGGACGCGGGCATCGGTGGCGACACGGAGGACCGGTTGCTGCGGGCCGTGACTCAATGGCGTGCGCAGCACGCCACGTCGACCCTCGTCATGGAGCAGGCGGGCGAGGACGAGAACACGCTCCTCGTACGGGACCGCCGCGAGGGCTGGCCGCGCCGTACCTACTGGTTCAACGGCTGGGAGGCGGCCGCTCTGCGCATCCTGGAGGAGGGCGCCAGTGAATCCGCCCTGCAGCGCAAGCTCGCCGCCACAGGCCACGACGTACCGGCCGAAGAGCTGGGGGAGTGGGTCGCGCAGGCCGTCACCTTCGGCCTCCTCTTCCGCGACACCGGCACCTACGTCTCCCTGCCCACCCGCGCCGCGCCGATCCGCATCGCGAGCGAACCCTCCGACCCCGACGGCTCCAACGGCCCCACCGACCCGGCGGCCTCCGGATGACCGCGCTTCCCGCCCTCGTCCCGCACCGCGTCATCGGCACCCGCGTCCGCGTGACGGAACCGCTGCCCCTGCACGGTGATGGCCGCGCCACCACCCGGGCGGTCCAGTTCCTGCGCGAGTGCCAGGCCGCGGGGCTGAGCACCCACTGGGAGGCGGTCACCGTCCCGCGTCATACGTATGACGGAGCCAAGGCTCCTGAGGGCTCGACAGGTGTTACGTATGACGGCCTCGCCCCCGCGGCGGGTGTTACGTATGACGGCCTCGCCCCGGCGGCTGGTGTTACGTATGACGGACTCGTCGCCGCAAACCGTGTCCCGTACAACCTCCGCACCCTGCACCACCTCCCACCCCCGGCCCAACAGCCCGATGAGTCAGGCGAGTTGACGGCCTGGCGTGCCGAGCACGCCTACGGGATGCTCTACCACCGCCGCGGCCCGGGTTTCGTCACGGTCATGGACCGCCGCGAGCGCCCCGCCTCGGCGCGGTTCACGCTCGACCACCCCGACCTGCTCGCCGCCTTCGACGCGCTGAGCGACGCCACACCGCTCGACACGCTCGCTCCCGCCCACCGAGAGGCGGCCCTCCACCTGGCGGAGGAAGAACTCGCGCTGATCGTGGACGGGTGGGCGGTGGCGCTGCCGCCCCGCATGCACCGCTGGCCCGTGCCGTGCATGGGGATCTGACGCCGCGTCGAAGTGCAAGGAACCCCCTCGGGAACCTTCCTGAGGGGGTTTCAGCGTGTGCCCGCGGCGATCACGACGCAGACTGAACGCATGCCGACCACATCCCGCCGCCGACAGTGCCCCGAATGCCGCCGCGAGATCGCGGTCGTGGCTGGCCGCTTCGCCCGCCACGACCCTCCTGGCACCCGCGCCGCTGGAGAGCTGGTCTCATGCCCCGGTTCACGCCGCCCGGCCCAGCTCGGCGCCGTTCAGGACGCGCTCGACGGGGACGTGGTCCCGCACGTGCCGGGCCAGATGCCGCTGTTCTGAAGCCCGCGGCGCCGAGTCGCACGCGCGGCCGGGCCGCCCGCCCGCGTACGCGACAGCTCGGACGACTCAGTTGCCCGCGACCGACTTCACCGCCACCGTGACCGGCGTGGAGCCGGAGATCAGCTCCAGCGTCAGTCCCGCCGTGGCGGGCGTGTCCACAAGATCCGCGAGGACGGCCGCCACGTCGTCGCGCGGCACCGGCCCGCGCCCGGTCGACGCCTCCAGACGGACGAGCCCCGTCCCCGCGTCGTTCGTCAGCTGACCCGGCCGCAGGATCGTCCAGTCGAGCCCGGTACGGCGCCGTACGTCGTCGTCGGCCGCGCCCTTGGCCCGCAGGTAGACGTCGAAGACGTCGTCGCCCTTGTGCGCCGCGTCCGCCGCCATCGCGGACACCACGATGTAGCGGCGCACCTTGGCCCGCTCCGCGGCATCCGCGAACAGCACGGCGGCGTCCCGGTCCACGGTGTCCTTTCGGCCGGCGCCGCTGCCCGGACCCGCGCCGGCCGCGAAGACGGCCGCGTCCGCACCCTGCAGATGCGCCGCGACCTCCTCAACGGACGCCGACTCCAGGTCGCACAGCACGGGTTCCGCACCAGCGGACCGCAGGTCGTCGCCCTGCTCCGACTTGCGGATGATCCCGGCTACTTCGTCTCCGCGCGCGGAGAGCAGACGCTCGAGCCGCAGCGCGATCTGACCATGACCCCCAGCGATGACAATGCGCATGTCTCCGACGGTACGCCCGAGGCGGACGGTTCACCGTGCAACCATGCGCGCCCCGGCCCCGTACGCGTGCCTCGGACCCGGCCCGTACGCGTGCCTCGGACCCGGCCCGTACGCGTGCCTCGGACCCGGCCCGTACGCGTGCCTCGGACCCGGCCCGTACGCGTGCCCCGGCCCCGTACGGGTGTTCACGCGGGGCCCCCGCCGCCGTACTTGGCCGCCCGGCCCTGCCGCGGCAGATCGAGGGCGACCGCGGCGGCCGAGTCGCAGTACTCCCGCACCGCGCTGGTCCGCGCCACCACGCGTCCCCGGTGCACGACGATCCGGCTGTACGCGAGGGAGAGCACGCCCGCGAGCCGGTCGCCGCGCACCGCCAGCAGCTCCGCGGGAAACCCCGCCTCCACGCGCACCTCCGGCAGGCCGAGCGCCGCCCTGGCCGTCGAACTCACCGCTTCGTAGGCGTCCTCCGGGCGCATCCCGTAGCGCGAAGCCAACAAGTAGGCGGCCTCCAGAGGGTCGCCGCGCCCCACAGGGTTCGACACGTCGCGCAGCGCCCCACTGCCCGCCGCGATCGGCACCCCGGCCGCCCGCAGCAGCCGCACCGGCGCGACGCCCCGCTCGTCCACCCCCGCGCATCCTCCCTGCGGCAGGCACGTCACCGTCACCCCGGCGGCCGCGAGCCGGTCCACGGCGGGCCGTGCCGCTTCCTCCGGCAGCCGCGAGAGCCCGCCCAGCGGTCCGACGGTGACGCCCGTGCGCAGCCCGCCGACCGCCGCCGCGAGCCGCCCGAGCCGCGCCGGATCGGCCCCGTCCGTGTGCAGGTCGACCGGGCACCCGTGCTCGGCGGCGACTTCAAGAACCGCCTCTACGTAGCCCGTTGGGTCGGGGTCCAGGTCGGGGCAGCCGCCTACTACGGAGGCGCCCATTTTCACGGCGTCCCGCAACATGGCGAGCCCGTCGGCCCCGACGAGACCGGTCAACAGCCGGGGCATCGCCACCGTTCGCAGATCCGCGAGCCCCACCAGCGAGCGCCGCGCCTGGAGCACCGCCTCCATCGAACCGAGCCCCTCCATGTCGCCGATCCGCACATGGGAGCGCAGGGCGGTGGCCCCGTGGCCGAGTTGCAGCAGGGTGCTCTCGGTGGCCCGGCGCTGGACGTCCTCGGGGTCGTACGGGACGGGGCCCTCGCAGTCGGCCGAGAGGGCCGTGTCCGCGTGCGCGTGCGGCTCGACGGGGGCGGGGAGCAGCAGGCAGCCGGTGAGGTCCAGGCGCGAGCCGTGCGCGGTGAGGCTGCCGGCCGTGCCGACCGCCTCGATGAGCCCGCCGCCGAGCCGTACGTCCACGGTCCTGCCGTCGGGGAGCCGGGCGCCGCTCAGGAGCAGTCCGGAGCCCTCGGGCACGCCGGGTGACGGTGGCTGCTGTGAGGGGCTGTGGGACATCGCGCTCCTGAGGGCTCGACGAGGACGCGTATCGCGCGTCACAAGATCACGAAGGGTGGGTCGAGCCTAGGACCGTGAAACGGGCGCTTCGAGGACCGCCGAAATAGTCGTACTGGTGGGGTCCGAGGGGCTCATGTGCCCCTCGTGGGAAGGCGGCATCGTTCCCGGCGGGTGGGGGCGCGAAACGGATTTGGGCGATCGGCGCGCAACCGTGTAATGTCTTCATCGCTCGCCCCAATAGCTCAGTCGGTAGAGCGTCTCCATGGTAAGGAGAAGGTCTGCGGTTCGATTCCGCATTGGGGCTCTGGTGCAGACGTCGTTCGCGTCGCTTGCATCACAGCGGTGTAGCTCAGTCGGTAGAGCAAGCGGCTCATAATCGCTGTGTCACCGGTTCAAGTCCGGTCACCGCTACTGACAGTAGCCGATTCTGGGGTCGGTCCTTCGATCGGCTACTCTTCTATGCGTTAAACCTTTGTCCCATCCGTTCGTCAAGGAGTGCACTCACGTGGCTGCCACCGACGTCCGCCCGAAGATCACGCTGGCCTGCGTGGAGTGCAAGGAGCGGAACTACATCACCAAGAAGAACCGGCGTAACAACCCGGACCGTCTTGAGATGAAGAAGCACTGCCCGCGTTGCAACGCGCACACCGCGCACCGCGAAACGCGATAAATCAGGCTCGTACACGAGGCCGTCCCCACTTCGGGGGCGGCCTCGTGTCGTTTCGTAGATCAGGCAGATCGAGAACACATCCAGGAGGTACCGAGCCCATGGCGCTCGACCAGTCCTTCGTGGGGCGGACCTATCCGCCCACCGCCTCGTACGAGGTCGGCCGGGAGAAGATCCGTGAGTTCGCGGAGGCGGTGGGGGACACGAACCCCGCGTACGTCGACCGTGCCGCCGCCGAGGAGCTCGGCCACCCCGATGTGATCGCGCCGCCGACCTTTGTGTTCGCGATCACTTTCAAGGCCGCGGGCGAGGTCATCCACGACCCGGAGCTGGGGCTCGACTACAGCCGCGTCGTGCACGGCGACCAGAAGTTCGCCTACACGCGCCCGGTGCGGGCCGGCGACAAGCTGACCGTGACCTCCACCATCGAGGGCATCAAGTCCCTCGCGGGCAACGACATCATCGACGTCCGTGGTGAGGTGCACGACGAGAGCGGTGAGCACGTCGTGACCGCCTGGACCAAGCTCGTCTCGCGCGCCGCTGAGGAGGCCTGATCGCCATGGCGACGAACATCAAGTACGCCGATGTCGAGGTCGGCACCGAGCTGCCCGCGCAGTCCTTCCCGGTGACGCGCGCCACGCTCGTGCAGTACGCGGGCGCCTCCGGCGACTTCAACCCGATCCACTGGAACGAGAAGTTCGCGGTCGAGGTCGGCCTGCCGGACGTGATCGCGCACGGCATGTTCACCATGGCCGCGGCGATCCGTGTCGTCACCGACTGGGCCGGCGACCCGGCCGCCGTCGTCGAGTACGGCGTCCGCTTCACCAAGCCGGTCGTCGTGCCGAACGACGACAAGGGCGCCGAGATAGAGGTCAGCGCCAAGGTCGCGGCCAAGCTCGACGACAACCGCGTACGGGTCGACCTGACCGCCATGAGCGAGGGACAGAAGGTGCTCGGGATGTCGCGGGCGGTCGTCCAGCTGGTCTGAACGCCCGGTCCGATCGCCCGGTCCGATCGCTCGGTCCGGTCGCCCGGTCCGGGCGATCGGCCTGATGGCTACCTACGTAGCTGTGCGTAAGGGGCACCCTCCCGGAGGGTGCCCCTTACGCGTGTCTCTGCTCACATGCGGGGGTTGACTTAGATAGTGATTGGCCACTAACTTTGCCGCATGGTCAGGATGAGCGCGGAGGAGCGGCGCGAGAGCGTCATCCGTGCGGCGATGGTCGAATTCGCCCGCGGCGGCTACAAGGGCACGTCCACCGAGGCGATCGCCAAGCGTGTGGGTGTCTCGCAGCCGTATCTCTTCCGGCTCTTCCCGAGCAAGGAGGCCATCTTCCTTGCGGCGTCCCGGCGTTGCTGCGAAGGCGTCACCGACATGTTCCGGAAGGCGGTCGAGGGGGTGGAGGCGGCCGAGGTCGAGGAGGCCTTGGGTGCGGCCTATCTGTCGCTCATCGCGGACGACCCGGACATGCTGCTCATGCAGATGCAGATGTACGTCGCCGTGGCCGCGGCGGAAGCGTCCGGTGACCCGGAGTTCGGCGAGGAACTGCGCGGTCTGTGGATGGAGATGTACGACACCGTCCTGCTGGCGATGGGGGCGGACGTCGAAGAGACGAGCCAGTTCCTCGCGGCGGGGATGCTGATCAACGTCCTGGTGTCGATGGGATTCTCGCCCGAGCACCGGGTCTGGGCCGGCTGTTTCGCGTCACCGAAGTCCAAGTAGCGCAGCGTGGGTCACGGGGGTGCGGATTTTTGTACCCACGAAAGTTAGTCATCAATAACTAACCAAAGGTCACTGGGGGAAGCGATGTCAGGCACCACAGCACCAGCGCAGCGCGGGGGAGCCGTCTGGGCCCTCGTCATCACCAGCGTCGCCGGATTCATGGCGGCCCTCGACAACCTCGTCGTCACCACGGCCCTGCCGTCCATCCGGCAGGATCTCGGCGGCGCGCTCGACGACCTGGAGTGGACGGTCAGCGCCTACACGCTCACCTTCGCCGTCCTACTGATGTTCGGCGCGGCGCTGGGGGACCGCTTCGGGCGGCGGCGGCTCTTCCTGGTCGGGATCACGGTCTTCACCGGGGCTTCCGCTGCCGCTGCCATGTCCACCGGCATCGACGCGCTGATCGTCTCCCGTGCCGTGCAGGGCGTCGGTGCCGCGATCATGATGCCGCTCACCCTGACCCTGCTCACCGCGGCCGTCCCGGCGGCCAAGCGCGGCCTCGCGTACGGGATCTGGGGCGCGGTCAACGGGCTCGCGGTCGCCTCCGGACCGCTCATCGGCGGCAGCCTCACCGAGCACATCTCCTGGCACTGGATCTTCTGGCTGAACGTTCCGCTGGGCATCGCCCTGCTGCCGCTCGCCCGGCTGCGCCTGAAGGAGTCGTACGGCTCCGGGGCCCGGCTCGACATCGTGGGCACCCTGCTCGCCAGCGGCGGCCTGTTCGGCATCGTGTACGGCCTGGTGCGCTCGCCCGTCGTCGGGTGGACCGACACCCTCGTGCTGACCGGACTGTTCGCGGGGGCGGCCCTGCTCGCCGGGTTTGTGCACCACGGAATCCGCAACGAGAACTCCATGCTGCCCATGCGGCTCTTCCGCTCTCGGGCCTTCGCCGGGATCAACGCCGCGAGCCTGCTGATGTTCCTCGGGATGTTCGGTTCGATCTTCCTGCTCAGCCAGTTCCTACAGGGTGTGCTCGGCTACTCGCCGACCGAGGCGGGCCTCAGGATGCTGCCGTGGACCGGCATGCCGATGCTCGTCGCACCGATCGCAGGGATCCTCTCGGACCGCATCGGCGGCCGGCCCGTCGTCGCGGCGGGACTGTTCCTCCAGGCCGTCGGACTCGGCTGGTTCGCCGCCGTGGTCTCCGCCGACGTCTCGTACGCGGCCCAGCTGCCGGCCCTGATCGTCAGCGGCGTCGGCATGGCCCTCTACTTCGCCCCGGCCGCCAACCTGGTCATGTCCAGCGTCCTGCCGCAGGAGCAGGGCATCGCCTCCGGCGCCAACAACGCGCTGCGCGAGGTCGGCGGCGCGCTCGGCATCGCGGTCATGGCGTCGGTCTTCTCGGCCCAGGGCGGCTACGACTCCGCACAGCACTTCGTGAACGGGATCGAGCCCGCGCTGTGGGTGGGCGCCGCGATCGTGGCCGTGGCCGGTGTCGCCGCCCTGTTCATCCCGCGGGAGGGGCGCGCCAAGCCCGGCGCGCGGGATTCCGAGCCCGCTCCGGTCCTGGAGAACGCCTGATCACTGGACGTCCGGCCACTCCGGTGGAAGGACGTCCTGCCGGGCTTCCGGTGAGCCCGGCCCCGGCAACGGCGGCCCCGTCCGAGCGGCGGGGCCGTTCTCGTACCCTTGAGCGCGTGCAGGAACTCCACGACGCCCCTCTCGCCCCCCTGACCACCTTCCGGCTCGGCGGGCCCGCCACCCGGCTGCTCACCGCGACCACCGACGCCGAGGTGATCGACGCGGTGCGCGAGGCCGACGCCACCGGCACGCCGCTGCTGATCATCGGCGGCGGCAGCAACCTCGTCATCGGCGACAAGGGCTTCGCGGGCACCGCCCTGCGCATCGCCACCAAGGGCTTCGAACTCGACGGTACGAAGCTGGAACTGGCGGCCGGCGAGACCTGGACCGACGCCGTCGAGCGCACCGTCGAGGCCGGGCTCGCGGGTGTCGAGTGCCTCGCCGGGATCCCCGGCTCCGCGGGCGCGACGCCGATCCAGAACGTGGGGGCGTACGGCCAGGAGGTCTCCTCCACGATCACCGAGGTGATCGCCTACGACCGCACGACCGGCGAGACCGTCACGATCCCGAACGCCGAGTGCGCCTTCTCGTACCGGCACAGCCGCTTCAAGGCCGAACCCGACCGCTACGTAGTGCTGCGTGTGCGGTTCGAGCTGGAGGACGCGGGCGGCCTCAGCGCGCCCCTGAAGTACCCGGAGACCGCGCGCACCCTCGGCGTCGAGGCGGGCGAGCGCGTGTCCGCCGCCGTCGCGCGCGAGACGGTCCTGAAGCTGCGCGGCGGCAAGGGCATGGTGCTCGACCCGGAGGACCACGACACGTGGTCGGCGGGCTCGTTCTTCACCAACCCGATCCTTACGGATGCGGAGTTCGCGGCCTTCCACGCGCGCGTGGTCGAGCGTCTGGGGGCGGACGCGAAGGCCCCCGCGTTCCCCGCGGGGGAGGGCCTCACCAAGACCTCCGCGGCCTGGCTCATCGACAAGGCGGGCTTCACCAAGGGCTACGGCTCCGGCCCCGCCCGCATCTCCACCAAGCACACGCTCGCCCTGACGAACCGCGGCGAGGCCACCACGGAGGACCTGCTCGCGCTCGCCCGCGAGGTCGTCGCCGGGGTCAGGGACGTCTTCGGCGTGACGCTGGTCAACGAGCCGGTGACGGTCGGCGTCAGCCTCTGAGCCTCCCCCGCCCGGCAGGGCCTAGTAGGCAACGCCGACGCCCTGCTTCACCGTCGCCGGGTCGTCCACCATCGCCAGCATCGCGTGCGCCACGTCCGCGCGGCCGGCGAAGCGGCCCGCGCGCGGGGAGCCGCCCACGACCGTGCGGTACGAGCCGGTGACCGGCTTGTCCTGAAGGCGGGGCGGGCGGACCGAGGTCCAGTCCGTCGCACTGCGCGCCAACTCGGCCTCCATGGCGGCAAGATCGACGTAGATGTTCTTGAGGACCGAGCCGACGATCTTCAGCATCATGCGGTCGATCAGCGGCGAGCCGGCCGGCTCGGGGCCCACCGGCGCCGCGCTGACCACCAGGATGCGGCGCACGCCCTCCGCCTCCATCGCCTTCAGGACCGACCGCGTCAGCTCGGTGGCGATGCCCGCGTCCGAGCGCTTGCGAGCCCCCAGACCGGACAGCACGGCGTCCCGGCCCGCGACCGCCGGACGCAGCGACTCGGGGTCCTTCAGGTCGCCGCGGACCACCTCCAGGCGCTCGCCGGACACGGTGAGCCTCGCGGGGTCGCGGACCACCGCCGTGACCTCGTGACCGGCCTCCAGAGCCTGCTTGACGATCTCCTGCCCGATCCCGCCCGTCGCACCGAAAACTGTGAGCTTCATGGCGTGCCTCCAGGTGTGCGTCGCATGGTGGGTGAGTGTTCACTCACCCGGCTTCACCCTTAGAGTGAGTGAGTACTCACCCCCGCGTCAAGGTTGGTTGGAGACCGCATGGACCAGAAGCCGGCCCGTGTCCGCATCGTCGAGGCGGCCCACGAACTCATGCTGAACATCGGTCTCGCCCGGACGACCACCAAGGAGATCGCCAAGGCGGCGGGCTGCTCCGAAGCAGCGCTCTACAAGTACTTCGCCAACAAGGAAGAGCTCTTCGTGACAGTGCTCAACGAGCGCGTCCCGAAGCTCGGCTCCCTGCTGGGCCGCCTCCTCAGGGAGGGCAAGGGGGACCCCGATCGCACGGTCGAGGAGAACCTCATCGACATCGCCCGCGAAGCGGCGCTCTTCTATGAGCAGGCGTTCCCGATGGCGGCGTCCCTGTACGCGGAGCCCCAGCTCAAGCGGCGGCACGAAGAGGTGATGCGCGAGCTGGGCACAGGGCCGCACAAGCCGATCCAGGGGCTCGACACCTACCTGCGGTCCGAACAGAAGGCGGGCCGCATCAGTACCGAGGCCGACACGTACGCGGCGGCCTCACTCCTCCTCGGCGCGTGCGCACAACGCGCCTTCGCCTACGACATGTCCCCGGAGGGCAGGCCGCCGCAGTCGCTGGACGAGTTCGCGGCCCACATCGCGCGCACCCTGCTGAGCGGGATCGCCTGAGCGGCATCGCCTTGGCCGGCGGTCGGCCGGCCCGCCCGTCGGCTCAGGCCGCGAGCCACTCGTCCACGCCGCTCAGAAGCTTCTCCCGTACGTCCACGGGGGCCGCCGAGCCGCGCACCGACTGCCGCGCCAGCTCGGCCAGTTCGGCGTCGGAGAAGCCGTGGTGGCGACGCGCGATGTCGTACTGGGCGGCGAGCCGCGAGCCGAACAGGAGCGGGTCGTCGGCGCCCAGCGCCATCGGCACCCCGGCCTCGTACAGCGTGCGCAGCGGCACGTCCTCGGGCTTCTCGTAGACGCCGAGCGCGACGTTCGAGGCCGGGCACACCTCGCAGGTCACGCCCCCGTCCGCGAGGCGCTTCAGTAGCCGCGGGTCCTCGGCGGCCCGCACGCCGTGGCCGACCCGCGTGGCATCCAGGTCGTCGAGGCAGTCGCGCACGGACGAGGGCCCGGTCAGCTCGCCCCCGTGCGGAGCCGAGAGCAGCCCGCCTTCGCGCGCGATGTGGAAGGCCCGGTCGAAGTCCCGCGCCATGCCCCGCCGTTCGTCGTTGGAGAGCCCGAAACCGACGATGCCCCGGTCCGCGTACCGCACCGCGAGCCGCGCCAGCGTACGGGCGTCCAGAGGGTGCTTCATACGGTTCGCGGCGACGAGGACGCGCATCCCGAGCCCGGTCTCCCGCGCGGCGCTGTCCACGGCGTCGAGGATGATCTCCAGAGCCGGGATCAGGCCCCCGAGACGCGGCGCGTACGACGTCGGATCGACCTGGATCTCCAGCCACCCGGACCCGTCCGCGATGTCCTCCTCCGCGGCCTCCCGCACCAGACGCTGAATGTCCTCGGGAGCCCGCAGGCAGGAACGCGCCGCATCGTAGAGCCGCTGGAAGCGGAACCAGCCGCGTTCGTCCGTCGCCCGCAGCTTCGGCGGCTCGGCCCCGGTCAGCGCGTCCGGGAGCCGCACTCCGTACTTGTCGGCGAGTTCCAGCAGGGTCGTGGGCCGCATCGACCCGGTGAAGTGCAGATGCAGGTGGGCCTTCGGCAACTGACGTACATCACGTCCTACACGCTCCATCCCAAGATCCTGCCGTACGCACCTGTCGTACCGGTAGCGCCTTTCCACCTTCGGGGCCTCTCCCGAACGAAGAAGCGGGCCGCCTCCGTAGGGAGACGGCCCGCTTACGTAGAACGGCGAATCAGTCGCGCGCCTCGGCGAGCAGCTTCTGGATGCGCGAGACGCCCTCGACGAGGTCCTCGTCACCGAGCGCGTACGAGAGCCGCAGGTAACCCGGCGTGCCGAAGGCCTCGCCCGGAACCACCGCGACCTCGGCCTCCTCCAGGATGAGCGCGGCGAGCTCGACGGAGCTCTGCGGACGCTTGCCGCGGATCTCCTTGCCGAGCAGGCCCTTCACCGACGGGTACGCGTAGAAGGCGCCCTCGGGCTCCGGGCACACGATGCCGTCGATCTCGTTGAGCATCCGCACGATCGTCTTACGACGCCGGTCGAAGGCCTCGCGCATCTTCTCCACGGCCGTCAGGTCGCCGGACACGGCGGCGAGCGCGGCCGCCTGCGCCACGTTGGAGACGTTCGAGGTGGCGTGCGACTGCAGGTTCGTCGCGGCCTTCACCACGTCCTTCGGGCCGACGATCCACCCGACGCGCCAGCCGGTCATCGCGTACGTCTTCGCGACACCGTTGACCACGATGCACTTGTCGCGCAGCTCCGGAAGGAGCGCCGGCAGCGACGTGAACTTCGCGTCTCCGTATACGAGGTGCTCGTAGATCTCGTCCGTCATCACCCACAGGCCGTGCTCCACGGCCCAGCGGCCGATGGCCTCGGCGTCGGCCTCGCTGTACACGGCGCCCGTCGGGTTCGACGGCGACACGAACAGCACGACCTTCGTGCGCTCGGTGCGCGCGGCCTCCAGCTGCTCCACGGAGACGCGGTAGCCGGTCGTCTCGTCGGCGACGACCTCCACCGGCACGCCGCCCGCGAGGCGGATCGACTCCGGGTACGTGGTCCAGTACGGGGCCGGGACGATGACCTCGTCGCCCGGGTCGAGGATCGCGGCGAACGCCTCGTAGATGGCCTGCTTGCCGCCGTTGGTCACCAGGATCTGCGAGGCGTCGACCTCGTAGCCGGAGTCGCGCAGCGTCTTCGCGGCGATCGCGGCCTTCAGCTCGGGCAGACCGCCGGCCGGGGTGTAGCGGTGGAACTTCGGGTTCTTGCAGGCCTCGATGGCCGCCTCGACCACGTAGTCCGGCGTCGGGAAGTCGGGTTCACCGGCGCCGAAGCCGATCACCGGGCGCCCGGCGGCCTTGAGGGCCTTGGCCTTGGCGTCGACGGCGAGGGTCGCGGACTCGGAGATCGAACCGACCCGGGCCGACACCCGACGCTCGGTGGGAGAGGAACCTGCGGACGGAGAAGGAGTTGCAGCGCTCATGACCCCATCGTTCCAGACCGGAAACCCGCCCGGCACACGGGTTTCGAAGACCATGGGATCCGCTCTTGATCCACTTGCGGATGTTGCTCGTTCGACGGAGGGCTCCGGAACACGTACACTCACTGCTCGTTGGCCTTCAACGGCCGCGCCTTCCGACCGCACTCCGTGCGTACGGGCGGATGCGGTACGTTGGGGGAGACAAAGGGTCGTAGCTCAATTGGTAGAGCACTGGTCTCCAAAACCAGCGGTTGGGGGTTCAAGTCCCTCCGGCCCTGCTACACACTCCTTCGCCAGGATGTGTGCGCATGTACGTACTGCATTGCACCGCCGTGCGGCTCCACCGGGCGCGGCACGGCCACGACCCGGAATCAGGTGAGGACGAGTGACGGACGCCGTGGGCTCCATCGACAAGCCTGATGCCCAGGACGAAGCACTGGAGTCCAAGAAGGCCCGCAAGGGTGGCAAGCGCGGAAAGAAGGGCCCCTTCGGCCGTCTCGCGCTCTTCTACCGCCAGATCGTCGCGGAACTCCGCAAGGTCGTCTGGCCGACTCGCAGTCAGCTCTCGACGTACACCACAGTGGTGATTGTGTTCGTCGTCATCATGATCGGTCTTGTCACCGTGATTGACTATGGCTTCAACCACCTTGTCAAGTACGTATTCGGCTGAGCCGAAAAGCGGAGGGCGCCGAGTCCGGCGCCCCTTTCGCGCGTTCCACCCCTATGTATCCAGGAAGAAGCAGCCACAGTGTCTGACCCGAACCTGAACGAGGCGATCGAGCCGGTCGAGTCCGCTGAGGACGAGCTCGACATCGTCGAGGCGGCGGACGCCGAGGACCCGGACCAGGCAGAGGCTGCCGACATCGCTGCCGGCGAGCCCGCCGAGGAAGCCGCGGTCGAGACCGTGGTGGACGCCGACGCCGAGGCCGCCGAGGAAGCCCAGGCGGAGGACGTCCCGGCCGAGGCCGATGAGGCCGACGCAGAGGCCGAGGAAGCCGTCGAGGAGGAGCCGGTCGACCCGATCGCCGCGCTCCGCGAGGAGCTGCGGTTCCTGCCCGGCGACTGGTACGTGATCCACACCTACGCGGGCTACGAGAAGCGCGTGAAGGCGAACCTGGAGCAGCGCGCCGTCTCGCTCAACGTCGAGGAGTTCATCTACCAGGCCGAGGTCCCCGAGGAAGAGATCGTCCAGATCAAGAACGGCGAGCGCAAGAACGTCCGGCAGAACAAGCTGCCCGGCTACGTTCTCGTCCGCATGGATCTGACGAACGAGTCCTGGGGTGTCGTCCGCAACACGCCCGGCGTCACCGGCTTCGTGGGCAATGCCTACGACCCGTACCCGCTGACCCTGGACGAGATCGTCAAGATGCTCGCCCCGGAGGCCGAGGAGAAGGCCGCCCGCGAGGCCGCCGAGTCCGAGGGCAAGCCGGCGCCGCAGCGCAAGGTCGAGGTCCAGGTCCTGGACTTCGAGGTCGGCGACTCGGTCACCGTCACCGACGGCCCGTTCGCGACGCTGCAGGCGACGATCAACGAGATCAATGCCGACTCGAAGAAGGTCAAGGGCCTCGTCGAGATCTTTGGCCGCGAGACCCCGGTCGAGCTGAGCTTCGACCAGATCCAGAAGAACTAGCCCTTTCCGGCGCCTTCTGGGCACACGCTTCCGAACAGGTCAGACGGGCCCCAAAGCCTGTCTGACCTGCTCGGTTTTTAGCCGCGCATGGATACCCGTTATCGTTGTGCGGTATGCCTCCATCCGGATGATCTGGACGATCATCGATCAGCCTTGATCAGGATGGCGGCCGAACACTCTCACTAAGACCCGGAGAGAGAGCACATGCCTCCCAAGAAGAAGAAGGTCACGGGGCTTATCAAGCTCCAGATCCAGGCCGGCGCCGCCAACCCGGCCCCGCCTGTCGGCCCCGCGCTGGGCCAGCACGGCGTGAACATCATGGAGTTCTGCAAGGCCTACAACGCCGCGACCGAGTCGCAGCGCGGTTGGGTCATCCCGGTGGAGATCACGGTCTACGAGGACCGTTCCTTCACCTTCATCACCAAGACCCCGCCGGCCGCGAAGATGATCCTCAAGGCCGCTGGTGTCGAGAAGGGCTCCGGCGAGCCGCACAAGACCAAGGTCGCCAAGATCACCGAGGCGCAGGTCCGCGAGATCGCCACCACCAAGATGCCCGACCTCAACGCCAATGACCTGGACGCCGCGTCCAAGATCATCGCCGGCACCGCCCGCTCCATGGGCGTCACGGTCGAGGGCTGACCTCCACCTCGCAGATCCATCCGTGGCAGGGCCTGCTCGGCCCGCACCACGACTCCTCTAGAACTCAGGAGAAGCAAGTGAGCAAGCGCAGCAAGTCTCTCCGCGCTGCGGACGCCAAGGTCGACGGGGCCAAGCTCTACGCCCCGCTCGAGGCCGTCCGTCTCGCCAAGGAGACCTCCACGTCGAAGTTCGACGGCACCGTCGAGGTCGCCTTCCGCCTGGGCGTTGACCCGCGCAAGGCCGACCAGATGGTCCGTGGCACCGTGAACCTCCCGCACGGCACCGGTAAGACCGCCCGGGTCCTGGTCTTCGCGACCGGTGACCGTGCTGCGGCCGCGGAAGCCGCTGGCGCCGACATCGTCGGCTCCGACGAGCTCATCGCCGAGATCGCCAAGGGCGACCGCCTGAACGAGTTCGACGCCGTTGTCGCCACCCCGGACCTCATGGGCAAGGTCGGCCGCCTCGGCCGCGTGCTCGGTCCGCGTGGCCTCATGCCGAACCCGAAGACCGGCACCGTGACCCCGGACGTGGCCAAGGCCGTGACCGAGATCAAGGGCGGCAAGATCGAGTTCCGCGTCGACAAGCACGCGAACCTGCACTTCATCATCGGCAAGGTGTCCTTCGACGACGCCAAGCTGGTGGAGAACTACGGCGCGGCCCTGGAGGAGATCCTCCGCCTGAAGCCGTCCGCCGCCAAGGGTCGCTACATCAAGAAGGCCGCCATCAGCACCACGATGGGCCCCGGCATTCAGCTCGACTCCAACCGCACCCGCAACCTCCTCGTCGAGGAGGACCCGGCCGCGGTCTGAGCCCCATAAGGCTCGCTGAAGTCGGCTACGGGCCCCGCACCTTTCGAGGTGCGGGGCCCGTTCCGCTTTTCCGGCCCGTACGGCGCGGTGGCTGCGCTAGCTTCGCGGTGACCGACTGGGGGAGTGGATGCTGCGGTACGCGCGCGTAGTGACTCTGGCAGCCGTGGGCATCCTGCTCACCGCCTGCGGCGGCACACAGGAGCACGGGGCAGGCGAGGTGCGCGAAGCGCGCGAGGCATTGCGCACGGCCCGGCAGCAGGTCGTCGCGGCGGGCTCGGCGCGCGTCGACGCGACGATGACCACCGGCAAGCGGCTGACCTCGCGCAGTACGGGCGCGCTCGGCTGGTCGGACGGTGTCGAGGGCACCCTGACCGTGCGGGTCACGGGCGGCGAACTGGCCGCATCCACGCGCGCGTTGGGCGGTGACCCGTCCCAGACGCGCTTCCTTCCGGATGCCCAGTACACGCGCATGAGTGACCGGTTCGCCGAGCTCCAGGGCGGCCGGCACTGGATCCGCCGCCCCTACGACACCCGCAGCGACCTCACCCCGGCCGACGCCCTCAAGGGCCTCATCGAGGCCGAGGACGTCCACAGGGTGGGTCGGGAGACCGTGCGCGGCACACGGGCCACCCACTATCGGGGGACCGTCGGCCGCCGACACATCGACGTATGGCTCGATGCACGGCACCACCTGGTGCAGCGCGCCCAGCACGTGGGTGATTTCACGGTGACCGTCCACTACCGCGGATACGGCGCCCCGGCCGCGGTCGAACGCCCGGCAGCACGGGACACCGTCGACTTCGCGGACGTCACGGGCGCCGGATGAAGCTGTGGGCGGGCTGTCCGAGCCGTCCGCTATCGTGCGGACAGATCGAGACGCACCAAGGGGTGGGATTCAAGATGACTGTTTCCGTACGACGTGTGGTCGGCGCCGCCGCTGCCACCGCGCTGCTGTGTTCGGCCGTCGCCGCCTGCGGTGGCGGCGACGACAAGGGCAGCGAGAAGGCCTCCGGGACGGGGTCCCAGTCGGTCGCGCAGGCCGTCAAGGCCGCGTACACGAAGACCTCCGCGGCCAAGTCCGCCAAGGTCGACATGACCATGAAGATGCCGACGGCCGCCCAGGGCGGTGGCGACATGAAGATGTCCGGCACCATGGGCTGGGACCCGACCGTCATGGATATGACGATGTCCGGGGCCGCGCTCTCCGGGGGCGGCGCCGACGCGCCCAAGAACATCCGCATGCTCATGCAGGACAACGTGATGTACATGGACATGGGCGCCAACGCGGCCAAGACCATGGACGGCAAGCGCTGGATGAAGATGGACCTCGCCGCCATGGCGAAGAAGTCCGGCGACGAGAAGCTGGCGAGCCAGATGACCGGCAGCCTGGACAACATGAACCAGGACCCGGCCCAGCAGATCGCCGTCCTCCTGGACTCGCCCAACCTGAAGCACCTCGGTTCGGCCACGGTGGACGGCGCCGAGACGCAGCACTACAAGGGCAAGCTGACGGTCGACGAGATGCTGGCGAAGAACGACTCGCTGAAGGTCCTCGGCAAGTCCGAGCGCGACCAGCTGCTCAAGAACGTCAAGAAGGCCGGTATCAAGACCTACGACACCGAGCTGTGGATCAACAAGGACGACCTGCCGGTCCGGCTCGACGTCACGATGGACAGCTCGCAGGGCGCCATCCAGATGTCGGAGAAGTTCTCCGACTACGGCGCCGCGGTGAAGGCCGATGTGCCGCCCGCGAGCCAGACCTTCGACATGATGCAGATGCTCAAGGAGCTCGGCGGGGCCTCCGGCGGCGCCGGCAGCAGCACCGGTTCTGCCTCTTAGGGGGGCGACCGCGGCGTCTGAGCGGATTTGCTCGACACGCTCTCTTTCACGTAACCTTCCACAGAAGCCAAAGACCGCTGGTCGTTGCCGTGCGCTCGCAAGAGGGTTCGGTGGCCGAAGGATCCGCTGAAACTGCGGACGACCCGCGCAGGTGACCGTGGAAGTGCTCCTGGAACCCCTTCGGGGAATCCGGTCGAGCTCACGCCCCGTGCGCCTGCGCCGGGGCGTTTCGTTTTCCCCAGCCTCCTTGCGAGCGGTCCTCATCACCCGGAAGGAGGCTGACGCTCTATGCCGACGCCCGACAAGGCTGCCGCGGTAGCCGAGCTCACGGACAAGTTCCGCAGCTCGAGCGCCGCTGTGCTGACCGAGTACCGGGGTCTCACCGTGGCCCAGCTCAAGGAGCTGCGCCGTTCGCTCGGTGAGAACTCCGAGTACGCCGTGGTGAAGAACACGCTGACCAAGATCGCGGCCAACGAGGCCGGGATCAACACGCTGGACGACCTGTTCAACGGTCCGACGGCGGTTGCCTTCGTCACCGGTGACCCGGTGGAGTCGGCCAAGGGTCTTCGTGACTTCGCCAAGGAGAACCCGAATCTCGTCATCAAGGGCGGTGTCCTTGACGGCAAGGCGCTGTCCGCCGACGAGATCAAGAAGCTTGCGGACCTCGAGTCCCGCGAGGTTCTGCTGTCCAAGCTGGCCGGTGCCTTCAAGGCGAAGCAGTCGCAGGCTGCCTCCGTCTTCAACGCGCTGCCGACGAAGCTCGTCCGCACCCTGGACGCGCTCCGTGCCAAGCAGGACGAGCAGGGCGGTGCCGAGTAACTCGGCTCGCTTTTTGATCCTCGCCGCCTGACCGGGCGGCAGGGATCGCAGCGGGCCCGAACGTACGCCCGCCTCACCCAGTACATCCGGCACCTGCCGATTTAGTGGAAGGACCGCCATCATGGCGAAGCTCACCCAGGACGAGCTGCTTGCGCAGTTCGAGGAGATGACCCTCATCGAGCTCTCCGAGTTCGTGAAGGCCTTCGAGGACAAGTTCGACGTCGAGGCCGCTGCCGCCGCCCCGGTCGTCGTCGCCGGTGGTGCCGCTGGTGGCGCCGCCGCCGAGGCCGCCGAGGAGCAGGACGAGTTCGACGTCATCCTCACCGGCGCCGGTGACAAGAAGATCCAGGTCATCAAGGTCGTGCGCGAGCTCACCTCCCTGGGCCTCAAGGAGGCCAAGGACCTCGTCGACGGCACCCCGAAGCCGGTCCTCGAGAAGGTCGCCAAGGACGCTGCCGAGAAGGCCAAGGAGCAGCTCGAGGGCGCCGGCGCGGCCGTCGAGGTCAAGTAAGACCTCTTCGAGTCTGTCGACTCCTCTCCGGTGAAATTGCTCCCCCGGGAGCTGTAACGCCGAGGTACCGAAGGGCGATCACCCAACTGGGTGGTCGCCCTTCGGCGTTGTCCGGATCGCAGGCCGAGGGTGCCTTGCGCTGTCGGACGTGCAGAGTATGGTGATCTTCGTTGTGCCTGGCGCCACCCCTGTTCGGCCAAGAGGGGGCCTTGACGAACAGCACGCAGCGCGCAATTCTCAGGACGCGTCGTCACAACGATCCGGATCCGAGGCATGGATCGACGGCGAAGAGGGCAGTAAGGATGTGCGCTCAGCGCACAGGGAACGCCGCAGACGGTGAACGGATGAGAACAACGAGGGTCTCAAAAAACCCGCACTGGACATCAGTGGGCCTTCTGGCTACACTGTCCCTTTGCGCTGCCTGTTAGCTGCTCCCTGCCCGTCACCAGGGGCATGCCCTCGCCTCAGCACTGTGGATTGAATCGGCTCTGACCTGGCCATATGCCAGATCAGGGGCTCTGTCCCGTGTATGGCTTGGGACCGGTACGCGCGTAGTGAGTCCGAGCCCTCGGAAGGACCCCCTCTTGGCCGCCTCGCGCAACGCCTCGATCGCGAATACGAACAACGGCGCCAGCACCGCCCCGCTGCGCATCTCCTTTGCAAAGATCAGGGAGCCCCTCGAGGTCCCGAACCTGCTCGCGCTGCAAACCGAGAGCTTTGACTGGCTGCTCGGAAACACCGCTTGGCAGAGTCGGGTCGAGGCGGCTCTCGAGTCGGGTCAGGACGTCCCCAGGAAGTCCGGTCTGGAGGAGATCTTCGAGGAGATCTCTCCGATCGAGGACTTCTCCGGGTCGATGTCCCTGACGTTCCGCGACCACCGCTTCGAACCGCCGAAGAACTCCATCGACGAGTGCAAGGAGCGCGACTTCACGTACGCGGCTCCGCTCTTCGTCACCGCCGAATTCACCAACAACGAGACCGGCGAGATCAAGTCCCAGACGGTCTTCATGGGCGACTTCCCGCTCATGACCAACAAGGGCACCTTCGTCATCAACGGCACCGAGCGTGTCGTTGTCTCCCAGCTGGTCCGCTCGCCGGGTGTCTACTTCGACTCCTCCATCGACAAGACGTCCGACAAGGACATCTTCTCCGCCAAGATCATCCCGTCCCGGGGTGCCTGGCTGGAGATGGAGATCGACAAGCGCGACATGGTCGGTGTGCGCATCGACCGCAAGCGCAAGCAGTCCGTCACCGTTCTCCTGAAGGCTCTCGGTTGGACGACCGAGCAGATCCTCGAGGAGTTCGGCGAGTACGAGTCCATGCGCGCCACTCTGGAGAAGGACCACACCCAGGGCCAGGACGACGCGCTGCTCGACATCTACCGCAAGCTGCGTCCGGGCGAGCCGCCCACGCGTGAGGCCGCGCAGACGCTGCTCGAGAACCTCTACTTCAACCCGAAGCGCTACGACCTCGCGAAGGTCGGCCGCTACAAGGTGAACAAGAAGCTCGGTGCCGAGGAGCCGCTGGACGCCGGCGTGCTCACGACCGACGACATCATCGCCTCCATCAAGTACCTCGTGAAGCTGCACGCGGGCGAGACGGAGACGGTGGGCGAGTCGGGCCGGGAGATCGTCGTCGAGACCGACGACATCGACCACTTCGGCAACCGTCGTATCCGTAACGTCGGCGAGCTCATCCAGAACCAGGTCCGTACGGGTCTCGCCCGTATGGAGCGCGTCGTGCGCGAGCGCATGACGACCCAGGACGTCGAGGCGATCACGCCGCAGACCCTGATCAACATTCGCCCGGTCGTGGCGTCGATCAAGGAGTTCTTCGGTACCTCGCAGCTGTCCCAGTTCATGGACCAGAACAACCCGCTGTCGGGGCTGACGCACAAGCGTCGTCTGAACGCCCTCGGCCCGGGTGGTCTGTCCCGTGAGCGGGCGGGCTTCGAGGTCCGTGACGTGCACCCCTCGCACTACGGCCGCATGTGCCCGATCGAGACCCCTGAAGGCCCGAACATCGGTCTGATCGGCTCGCTCGCCTCGTACGGCCGGATCAACCCCTTCGGCTTCATCGAGACGCCGTACCGCAAGGTCGTCGAGGGCGTCGTCACCGACGACGTCGACTACCTGACGGCCGACGAGGAGGACCGCTTCGTCATCGCGCAGGCCAACGCGCCGCTGACGGACGAGCTCCAGTTCGCCGAGGCCCGCGTCCTGGTCCGCCGCCGTGGCGGAGAGGTCGACTACGTCCCCGGTGACGACGTCGACTACATGGACGTCTCGCCGCGCCAGATGGTGTCGGTCGCGACCGCGATGATCCCGTTCCTCGAGCACGACGACGCCAACCGTGCCCTCATGGGCGCGAACATGATGCGTCAGGCCGTGCCGCTGATTAAGTCCGAGGCGCCGCTCGTCGGCACCGGCATGGAGTACCGCTGCGCCACCGACGCCGGCGACGTGCTCAAGGCCGAGAAGGACGGTGTGGTCCAGGAGGTCTCCGCGGACTACATCACCACTGCCAACGACGACGGCACGTACAGCACGTACCGCCTGCACAAGTTCTCCCGCTCGAACCAGGGCACTTCTGTCAACCAGAAGGTCGTCGTGGACGAGGGCGCGCGGATCATCACCGGCCAGGTCCTGGCCGACGGTCCCGCGACCGAAGAGGGCGAGATGGCCCTCGGTAAGAACCTGCTCGTGGCGTTCATGCCGTGGGAGGGTCACAACTACGAGGACGCGATCATCCTGTCGCAGCGCCTCGTGCAGGACGACGTCCTCTCCTCGATCCACATCGAGGAGCACGAGGTCGACGCCCGTGACACCAAGCTCGGCCCGGAGGAGATCACCCGGGACATCCCGAACGTCTCCGAGGAGGTCCTCGCCGACCTCGACGAGCGCGGCATCATCCGTATCGGTGCCGAGGTCGTCGCCGGCGACATCCTCGTCGGCAAGGTCACGCCCAAGGGTGAGACCGAGCTGACGCCGGAGGAGCGCCTGCTCCGCGCGATCTTCGGTGAGAAGGCGCGCGAGGTGCGCGACACCTCGCTGAAGGTGCCGCACGGTGAGATCGGCAAGGTCATCGGCGTCCGCGTCTTCGACCGCGAAGAGGGCGACGAGCTCCCGCCGGGCGTGAACCAGCTGGTTCGTGTCTACGTGGCCCAGAAGCGCAAGATCACCGATGGTGACAAGCTCGCCGGCCGTCACGGCAACAAGGGCGTCATCTCGAAGATCAACCCGATCGAGGACATGCCGTTCCTGGAGGACGGCACCCCGGTCGACATCATCCTCAACCCGCTGGGTGTGCCGTCCCGAATGAACCCGGGACAGGTTCTGGAGATCCACCTCGGCTGGCTCGCCAGCCAGGGCTGGGACGTCTCCGGTCTGAGCGACCAGTGGGCCAAGAGCCTGCAGGCGATCGGCGCCGACCAGGTCGAGCCGCGTACGAACGTCGCGACCCCGG
The DNA here is from genome assembly GCF_050106155.1 of Streptomyces nidicola. Classification (NCBI taxonomy): domain Bacteria; kingdom Bacillati; phylum Actinomycetota; class Actinomycetes; order Kitasatosporales; family Streptomycetaceae; genus Streptomyces; species Streptomyces nidicola. Next base: position 4,146,535 of record NZ_JBNBPI010000001.1, on the reverse strand, counting down.
TCTTCGACGGTGCGCGTGAGGACGAGCTCGCGGGCCTGCTCGAGAACGCCCGGCCGAACCGCGACGGCGACCGCATGGTCCTTCCGTCCGGTAAGGCGAGGCTGTTCGACGGCCGCTCCGGTGAGCCGTTCCCGGACCCGATCTCGGTCGGGTACATGTACATCCTCAAGCTGCACCACCTGGTCGACGACAAGCTGCACGCGCGTTCGACCGGTCCGTACTCGATGATCACCCAGCAGCCGCTGGGTGGTAAGGCTCAGTTCGGTGGCCAGCGCTTCGGTGAGATGGAGGTGTGGGCGCTTGAGGCTTATGGCGCCGCTTACGCCCTCCAGGAGCTGCTGACGATCAAGTCCGACGACGTCACCGGCCGCGTGAAGGTCTACGAGGCCATCGTCAAGGGCGAGAACATCCCCGAGCCCGGCATTCCCGAGTCCTTCAAGGTGCTCATCAAGGAAATGCAGTCCCTGTGCCTCAACGTGGAGGTGCTGTCCTCGGACGGCATGTCCATCGAGATGCGCGACACCGACGAGGACGTCTTCCGCGCAGCGGAGGAGCTCGGCATCGACCTGTCCCGGCGCGAGCCGAGCAGCGTCGAAGAGGTCTGACGGGAGTCCGGCAGGGGCCCAGCCACTGGGCCCCTGCCGACCCCTCGACCCCCGTTTCAGACCACAGACTTACAACCCTGAGAGGGATTGACGCATAGTGCTCGACGTCAACTTCTTCGATGAGCTCCGGATCGGTCTGGCCACCGCTGACGACATCCGTCAGTGGAGCCACGGCGAGGTCAAGAAGCCCGAGACCATCAACTACCGCACCCTCAAGCCCGAAAAGGACGGACTCTTCTGCGAGAAGATCTTCGGTCCGACCCGGGACTGGGAGTGCTACTGCGGTAAGTACAAGCGTGTCCGCTTCAAGGGCATCATCTGTGAGCGCTGCGGCGTCGAGGTGACTCGCGCCAAGGTGCGTCGTGAGCGGATGGGCCACATCGAGCTGGCCGCTCCCGTCACCCACATCTGGTACTTCAAGGGCGTCCCGTCGCGTCTGGGCTACCTGCTCGACCTCGCCCCGAAGGACCTCGAGAAGGTCATCTACTTCGCGGCGTACATGATCACGTTCGTCGACGAGGAGCGTCGTACCCGCGACCTGCCCTCCCTCGAGGCGCACGTCCAGGTCGAGCGTCAGCAGATCGAGAACCGCCGCGACTCCGACCTGGAGGCCCGCGCCAAGAAGCTCGAGACCGACCTGGCCGAGCTCGAGGCCGAGGGTGCCAAGGCCGATGTGCGCCGCAAGGTGCGCGAGGGTGCCGAGCGCGAGATGAAGCAGCTGCGCGACCGTGCGCAGCGCGAGATCGACCGTCTGGACGAGGTCTGGTCGCGCTTCAAGAACCTCAAGGTCCAGGACCTCGAGGGCGACGAGCTCCTCTACCGCGAGCTGCGTGACCGCTTCGGTACGTACTTCGACGGTTCGATGGGTGCCGCGGCGCTGCAGAAGCGCCTCGAGACCTTCGACCTCGAGGAGGAGGCCGAGCGCCTCCGCGAGATCATCCGTACCGGCAAGGGCCAGAAGAAGACCCGTGCGCTCAAGCGCCTCAAGGTCGTCTCCGCGTTCCTGCAGACCAGCAACAGCCCCAAGGGCATGGTGCTCGACTGCGTGCCGGTCATCCCGCCGGACCTGCGTCCGATGGTGCAGCTGGACGGTGGCCGCTTCGCGACCTCCGACCTGAACGACCTGTACCGCCGCGTCATCAACCGCAACAACCGCCTGAAGCGCCTTCTCGACCTCGGTGCGCCCGAGATCATCGTGAACAACGAGAAGCGCATGCTCCAGGAGGCCGTGGACGCCCTCTTCGACAACGGTCGTCGTGGTCGCCCGGTGACCGGTCCCGGTAACCGCCCGCTGAAGTCCCTGAGCGACATGCTCAAGGGCAAGCAGGGTCGTTTCCGTCAGAACCTTCTCGGTAAGCGTGTGGACTACTCCGCGCGTTCCGTGATCGTCGTCGGTCCGCAGCTGAAGCTGCACCAGTGTGGTCTGCCGAAGGCCATGGCGCTGGAGCTCTTCAAGCCGTTCGTGATGAAGCGTCTGGTCGACCTGAACCACGCGCAGAACATCAAGAGCGCCAAGCGCATGGTGGAGCGCGGCCGCACGGTCGTGTACGACGTCCTCGAAGAGGTCATCGCCGAGCACCCGGTTCTGCTGAACCGTGCTCCCACCCTGCACCGCCTCGGCATCCAGGCCTTCGAGCCGCAGCTGGTCGAGGGCAAGGCCATTCAGATCCACCCGCTCGTCTGCACCGCGTTCAACGCGGACTTCGACGGTGACCAGATGGCCGTGCACCTGCCGCTCTCCGCGGAGGCACAGGCCGAGGCCCGCATCCTGATGCTGTCCTCGAACAACATCCTCAAGCCCGCCGACGGCCGTCCGGTGACGATGCCCACCCAGGACATGGTCCTCGGCCTGTTCTTCCTCACCACCGACGGTGAGCTCCGTGACGTCAAGGGCGAGGGCCGCGCGTTCGGCTCCACGGCCGAGGCGACCATGGCGTTCGACGCCGGCGAGCTGGCGCTCCAGTCGTCCGTCGACATCCGCTTCCCGGTGGGCACCATGCCGCCGCGCGGCTGGACCCCGCCGCCCGTCGAGGAGGGTGAGCCCGAGTACCAGCCGGGTGACAGCTTCCGCCTGCGGACGACCCTGGGCCGCGCGCTCTTCAACGAGCTGCTGCCCGAGGACTACCCGTTCGTCGACTACTCGGTGGGCAAGAAGCAGCTCGGCGAGATCGTCAACGACCTGGCGGAGCGCTACCCCAAGGTGATCGTGGCGGCGACGCTCGACAACCTGAAGGCGGCCGGCTTCTACTGGGGCACCCGCTCCGGCGTCACCGTGGCCATCTCCGACGTCGTCGTTCCCGAGGCGAAGAAGGAAATCGTCGCGGGCTACGAGGCGCAGGACGAGAAGGTCCAGAAGCAGTACGAGCGCGGTCTCATCACGAAGGAAGAGCGCACTCAGGAGCTCATCGCGATCTGGACCAAGGCGACCAATGAGGTCTCCGAGGCGATGAACGCGAACTTCCCGAAGACCAACCCCATCTTCATGATGGTTGACTCGGGTGCCCGAGGAAACATGATGCAGATGCGTCAGATCGCGGGTATGCGTGGTCTGGTGTCGAACGCCAAGAACGAGACGATCCCGCGTCCGATCAAGGCCTCCTTCCGTGAGGGCCTGTCGGTGCTGGAGTACTTCATCTCGACTCACGGTGCTCGTAAGGGTCTCGCGGACACGGCTCTTCGTACCGCCGACTCCGGTTACCTCACCCGTCGTCTGGTCGACGTCTCGCAGGACGTCATCATTCGCGAGGAGGACTGCGGCACCGACCGTGGCCTCAAGCTCCAGATCGCGGAGCGTGGCGCCGACGGCGTGCTGCGCAAGACCGAAGACGTCGAGACCAGCGTGTATGCCCGCATGCTCGCCGAGGACATCGTCGTCGACGGCAAGGTCATCGCGCCGGCCAACGTCGACCTGGGTGACGTGCTCATCGACGCCCTCGTCGCCCACGGCGTCGAGATCGTCAAGACCCGCTCGGTGCTCACCTGTGAGTCCGCGGTCGGCACCTGTGCCTTCTGCTACGGCCGCTCGCTGGCCACCGGCAAGCTGGTCGACATCGGTGAGGCGGTCGGCATCATCGCCGCCCAGTCCATCGGTGAGCCCGGTACCCAGCTGACGATGCGTACCTTCCACACCGGTGGTGTGGCCGGTGACGACATCACCCAGGGTCTGCCCCGTGTCGTCGAGCTCTTCGAGGCTCGTACGCCGAAGGGTGTCGCCCCGATCTCCGAGGCCGCGGGTCGTATCCGCATCGAGGAGACCGAGAAGACCAAGAAGATCGTCGTCACCCCCGACGACGGCAGCGACGAGACGCCGTTCCCGATCTCGAAGCGTGCCCGTCTGCTGGTGGGCGAGGGCGACCACGTCGAGGTCGGCCAGAAGCTGACCGTGGGTGCCACCAACCCGCACGACGTGCTGCGCATTCTGGGTCAGCGTGCGGTCCAGGTGCACCTGGTCGGCGAGGTCCAGAAGGTCTACAACTCGCAGGGTGTGTCGATCCACGACAAGCACATCGAGATCATCATCCGGCAGATGCTGCGCCGCGTGACGATCATCGAGTCCGGCGACGCCGAGCTGCTGCCCGGCGAGCTGGTCGAGCGCTCGAAGTTCGAGGGCGAGAACCGTCGTGTGGTCACCGAGGGCGGTCACCCCGCCTCCGGCCGTCCGCAGCTGATGGGTATCACCAAGGCCTCGCTGGCGACGGAATCCTGGCTGTCGGCCGCCTCCTTCCAGGAGACGACCCGAGTCCTGACGGATGCGGCGATCAACGCCAAGTCCGACAGCCTCATCGGCCTCAAGGAGAACGTCATCATCGGTAAGCTCATCCCGGCCGGTACGGGTCTGTCCCGCTACCGCAACATCCGGGTGGAGCCCACCGAGGAGGCCAAGGCCGCGATGTACTCGGCCGTCGGCTACGACGACATCGACTACTCGCCGTTCGGCACCGGCTCCGGCCAGGCCGTTCCGCTGGAGGACTACGACTACGGTCCGTACAACCAGTAAGCGAGCAGCTGCGTGAAACCGCAGGGCGGCCACGCCGGGTAGAACCGGGGTGGCCGCCCTGCGGCGTATTGACGCATGATGGACACCACAACATGTCCGGGTCCCGGGGGAGTGGTCTCGTGTCGAATCCGTCGTGGCAGCCGGTCCCGTGGCCGGGCCAGCAGGGTCATCAGCCGTCGATGCTGGCCGCGCACGCGGACCGGGAGCGCGCCGTCGATGTGCTGCGCGCGGGGTTCGCGGAGGGACGCCTGCAGCAGAGCGAGTACGAGCGGCGGATCGAGCGGGCCTATCAGGCGCGCACGGTGGGCGAGCTGACGATGCTCGTGGCCGATCTGCCGCAGGGGCCGGCGCCCCAGCAGCAGTTCCAGCAGCAGTTCCAGCAGCAGATGATGGGCGTGCCCCGGACGTTCCTGCCGCCGCCCCCGCGGGCCACCAACGGCAAGGCGATCGGGGCCCTGGTGTGCGGTGTGGGCACGTTCTTCAGCGCCGGGGTCTCGGCGATCCCCGCGGTGATCCTGGGGCACATGGCGCGCAAGGAGATCCGGGAGCGGGGCGAGTCCGGCGACGGGATGGCGGTCGGCGGGCTGGTGCTCGGGTGGCTTTCCGTGGCGTTCTGGGCCCTGATCGTCGTCGCGATCGTCGTCGCGGGGTCCAGTAACGGGTAGCGGGCCGCCCGGCGTGTCCTGGCTCCGGGGTATTTGTTTTGACCACAGCGTATGAGATAGGTACGCTCAGACCTTGTGCCTGGGGTGTGCCTGGGCTCGTGTGCGTGTCATCAGCCGCACGGCGAGTCCGATCATGGCCACCGCAATCTGCCGCCTTCCCGCCTTCGGTGGGGGTCTGCAGTATTCGACACACCCGACCGCGTGGGTCGGGAAACGTTCCAGGTTAGCTTTACTACTCGGCACACAGAAACCGGAGAAGTAGTGCCTACGATCCAGCAGCTGGTCCGGAAGGGCCGGCAGGACAAGGTCGAGAAGAACAAGACGCCCGCGCTCGAGGGTTCGCCCCAGCGTCGTGGCGTCTGCACGCGTGTGTTCACGACCACCCCGAAGAAGCCGAACTCGGCCCTCCGTAAGGTCGCGCGTGTGCGTCTGACCAGCGGCATCGAGGTCACGGCCTACATTCCGGGTGAGGGACACAACCTGCAGGAGCACTCCATCGTGCTCGTGCGCGGCGGCCGTGTGAAGGACCTGCCCGGTGTTCGTTACAAGATCATCCGCGGTTCGCTTGACACCCAGGGTGTCAAGAACCGCAAGCAGGCCCGCAGCCGCTACGGCGCCAAGAAGGAGAAGTAAGAATGCCTCGTAAGGGCCCCGCCCCGAAGCGCCCGGTCATCATCGACCCGGTCTACGGTTCTCCTCTGGTGACCTCCCTCATCAACAAGGTGCTGCTGAACGGCAAGCGCTCCACCGCCGAGCGCATTGTGTACGGCGCCATGGAGGGCCTGCGTGAGAAGACCAGCAACGACCCGGTCATCACGCTGAAGCGCGCGCTTGAGAACATCAAGCCGACCCTCGAGGTCAAGTCCCGCCGTGTCGGTGGTGCGACCTACCAGGTTCCGATTGAGGTCAAGCCCGGCCGCGCCAACACCCTCGCGCTCCGCTGGCTCGTCGGCTACTCGCGCGCCCGTCGCGAGAAGACGATGACCGAGCGTCTGACGAACGAGCTGCTCGACGCCTCCAACGGCCTCGGTGCTGCCGTCAAGAAGCGCGAGGACACGCACAAGATGGCCGAGTCCAACAAGGCCTTCGCGCACTACCGCTGGTAGTCGCAACCCACATCGAGACCGAGAGAAGACTGAAGCCTTATGGCTACCACTTCACTTGACCTGGCCAAGGTCCGAAACATCGGCATCATGGCCCACATCGACGCGGGCAAGACGACCACCACTGAGCGGATCCTGTTCTACACCGGCGTCTCGTACAAGATCGGTGAGGTCCACGACGGCGCTGCCACGATGGACTGGATGGAGCAGGAGCAGGAGCGTGGCATCACGATCACGTCTGCTGCCACCACTTGCCACTGGCCGCTCGAGAACAACGACTACACGATCAACATCATCGACACCCCCGGGCACGTCGACTTCACCGTTGAGGTGGAGCGCTCCCTGCGTGTGCTCGATGGTGCCGTGACGGTGTTCGACGGTGTCGCCGGCGTTGAGCCGCAGTCCGAGACGGTGTGGCGTCAGGCCGACCGTTACGGCGTGCCGCGCATCTGCTTCGTCAACAAGCTGGACCGTACCGGCGCCGAGTTCCACCGCTGCGTGGACATGATCTCGGACCGCCTGGGCGCCCAGCCGCTCGTCATGCAGCTCCCCATCGGGGCCGAGGCCGACTTCCAGGGTGTCGTCGACCTCGTCACGATGAAGGCGTACGTCTGGTCGGCCGAGGCCGCCAAGGGCGAGGCCTACGACACCGTCGAGATCCCCGACACGCACAAGGAGGCTGCGGACGAGTACCGCGGCAAGCTCCTTGAGGCCGTCGCGGAGAACGACGAAGAGATCATGGAGCTGTACCTGGAGGGCCAGGAGCCGTCCGAGGAGCAGCTGTACGCCGCGATCCGTCGTATCACCATCGCGTCCGGCAAGTCCGCGGACACGACGGTCACCCCGGTGTTCTGCGGTACCGCGTTCAAGAACAAGGGCGTTCAGCCCCTGCTCGACGCGGTCGTGCGCTACCTGCCGACCCCCCTTGACGTCGACTCCATCGAGGGTCACGACGTGAAGGACCCGGAGAAGGTCATCGCGCGCAAGCCGTCCGAGGACGAGCCGCTCGCGGCCCTCGCGTTCAAGATCGCGAGCGACCCGCACCTGGGCAAGCTCACCTTCATCCGGGTTTACTCGGGTCGCCTGGAGGCCGGCACCGCGGTGCTGAACTCCGTCAAGGGCAAGAAGGAGCGCATCGGCAAGATCTACCGTATGCACGCGAACAAGCGTGAGGAGATCGCGTCGGTGGGTGCCGGTGACATCGTCGCCGTCATGGGCCTGAAGCAGACCACCACCGGTGAGACGCTGTCCGACGACAAGAACCCGGTCATCCTGGAGTCCATGGACTTCCCGGCGCCGGTCATTCAGGTCGCCATCGAGCCCAAGTCCAAGGGTGACCAGGAGAAGCTGGGTGTCGCCATCCAGCGTCTCGCGGAGGAGGACCCCTCCTTCCAGGTGCACTCGGACGAGGAGACCGGCCAGACCATCATCGGTGGTATGGGCGAGCTCCACCTCGACGTCCTTGTCGACCGCATGAAGCGGGAGTTCAAGGTCGAGGCCAACGTCGGCAAGCCGCAGGTCGCGTACCGCGAGACCATCCGCAAGACGGTCGAGAAGGTCGACTTCACGCACAAGAAGCAGACTGGTGGTACCGGCCAGTTCGCGAAGGTGCAGATCTCGATCGAGCCGATCGAGGGTGGCGACGCGAGCTACGAGTTCGTGAACAAGGTCACCGGTGGTCGTATCCCGAAGGAGTACATCCCTTCGGTCGACGCCGGCTGCCAGGAGGCCATGCAGTTCGGCATCCTCGCCGGTTACGAGATGACCGGTGTCCGCATCACGCTGCTCGACGGTGCCTTCCACGAGGTCGACTCCTCCGAGCTCGCCTTCAAGATCGCCGGTTCGCAGGCGTTCAAGGAGGCCGCTCGTAAGGCCGGCCCCGTGCTCCTCGAGCCGATGATGGCCGTTGAGGTCACCACGCCCGAGGACTACATGGGCGAGGTCATCGGTGACGTGAACTCCCGCCGTGGCCAGATCCAGGCCATGGAGGAGCGTGCCGGTGCACGTCTCGTCAAGGGCCTGGTCCCGCTGTCGGAGATGTTCGGCTACGTCGGCGACCTCCGCAGCAAGACGTCGGGTCGCGCGAGCTACTCGATGCAGTTCGACTCCTACGCCGAGGTTCCGCGGAACGTCGCCGAGGAGATCATCGCGAAGGCCAAGGGCGAGTAACTCACCCGAGTTCACGCTTTAGGCTTGACTCCGGAGCTTCTTGGGGCATTTCGCGGCAACAGCCGCGAAATGCCCCGAGGACCCGGCTTTCCAGCAAAGATCACCTGGCGCCGATGAAGCAAGGCGTACAGAACCACTCCACAGGAGGACCCAGTGGCGAAGGCGAAGTTCGAGCGGACTAAGCCGCACGTCAACATCGGCACCATCGGTCACATTGACCACGGTAAGACGACCCTCACGGCCGCCATTACCAAGGTGCTGCACGACGCGTACCCCGACCTGAACGAGGCCTCGGCCTTCGACCAGATCGACAAGGCTCCTGAGGAGCGCCAGCGCGGTATCACGATCTCGATCGCGCACGTCGAGTACCAGACCGAGGCGCGTCACTACGCCCACGTCGACTGCCCCGGTCACGCGGACTACATCAAGAACATGATCACGGGTGCCGCGCAGATGGACGGCGCCATCCTCGTGGTCGCCGCCACCGACGGCCCGATGCCGCAGACCAAGGAGCACGTGCTCCTGGCCCGCCAGGTCGGCGTTCCGTACATCGTCGTCGCCCTGAACAAGGCCGACATGGTGGACGACGAGGAGATCCTGGAGCTCGTCGAGCTCGAGGTCCGTGAGCTCCTCTCCGAGTACGAGTTCCCGGGCGACGACGTTCCGGTCGTCAAGGTCTCGGCGCTCAAGGCGCTCGAGGGCGACAAGGAGTGGGGCGACTCCGTCCTCAAGCTCATGCACGCCGTCGACGAGGCCATCCCGGCCCCGGAGCGCGACGTCGACAAGCCGTTCCTGATGCCGATCGAGGACGTCTTCACGATCACCGGTCGTGGCACGGTCGTCACCGGTCGTATCGAGCGTGGTGTCCTCAAGGTCAACGAGACCGTCGACATCATCGGCATCAAGACCGAGAAGACCACCACCACGGTCACCGGCATCGAGATGTTCCGCAAGCTGCTCGACGAGGGCCAGGCCGGTGAGAACGTCGGTCTCCTCCTCCGTGGCATCAAGCGCGAGGACGTCGAGCGCGGCCAGGTCATCATCAAGCCCGGTTCGGTCACGCCGCACACCGAGTTCGAGGCCCAGGCCTACATCCTGTCCAAGGACGAGGGTGGCCGCCACACGCCGTTCTTCAACAACTACCGTCCGCAGTTCTACTTCCGCACGACGGACGTGACGGGCGTTGTGACCCTCCCCGAGGGCACCGAGATGGTCATGCCGGGCGACAACACCGAGATGTCCGTCTCGCTGATCCAGCCCGTGGCCATGGAAGAGGGCCTGAAGTTCGCCATCCGTGAGGGTGGCCGGACCGTGGGCGCCGGCCAGGTCACCAAGATCAACAAGTAAGTCTCACTTACCTGTTGGGCTTGATGCCTGGTAGCTCATAGAGCACCTGAGAGGGCCCGTACGACTTCGGTCGTACGGGCCCTTTCTGCTGTTCTTTTACGTGGGGCAGGTACTACGTGGGGCAGGTACGTGGATCAGGCGCGCGCCTGCGTCGGCCGCCACAGCCATGGCCTGGCGTCGGGGGAGAGGCCCGCGGCGGCCGGGCCGCGGGCGGTCAGGGCCAGGGCCGGGCCGTCCAGGGTGACCGGCGCCGTGCTCGGACGGAGCGTGCGGCCCGCGTGGTGCAGCCGGACGTCGCCGTCGGTGTCGCGGCCGAGGAGGTACGCGCCCGCTGCCGCCACCGGTCCGTAGCCGGGGAAGTGGATGCGCGGGCCGCCGGTGGACAGCAGTTCTGCGGATGCCGGCGGCCGGTAGTAGAGGCGGTCGCCGGACGCCGCGACGGCGTCGGCGGGGGTGGGCAGTCCGGACAGCGGCGCGGGGCCCTCAGGCGTCCAGTGGTGGACGGTGTCACGGCCCGCGGCGTACACGTGCACCTCGCCGTCGTCGCCGACGACCGCCGTGAGCCCGTCCTGGACCGGGCCGCCGCCGAGCTCGCGCCACGGGGACCAGGCTCCGGACCTGTCGCGCACCCGCGTGCTGATGCCCTGCCCCGCATTGCGTACGAAGACGTGGACGCGGCCGTCCGGGGCGGCGGTCGCCACCGGGACGCCGATGCGGCGGGCGCGGTCGGGATCGCTCTCCGGGTTGCCGAGGCCCTTCCACGCCTGCCGCTCCAGGGCCACGATCTCGCGTACGTCGGCGCCGTCCTGGACGGACGCGAGGCGCAGGCCGACGACGAGGTGGCGCCCGTCGGGGAGCGCGACGGCCGCGAGGGACGGGGCGAGCGGGCCGCCGCCGAGGTCGGCCGGGGCGTCGAACTCACCGTCCTTCTCGGTGTAGCGCACGGCGCGCAACCCCAGCACCCCGTACGCGGTGAGGCGTCCGCCGGCGTTCGGGACGAGAGCGAGCCGGGGCCCCGGATAGCGGTAGTGGGTGGCGCGGACCCAGCCCTTGCGGTTGGTGAGGGGGCGGTCGCCGCCGACGTTGTAGTCGCCGCAGCCGGAGGGGTTGCCGCAGTTCCAGTCGGGGGCGGCGCCGTACGGGACGAGCTGGGCCGCCTTGTCCTTCAGGACCCGGGGCGGCAGGTTCTTCGGCCAGTGGTTGTTGTAGTAGCCACGGAAGGCGGTCGCGGCGAACGCGGGCGGCCCGCCCTTGGCCCGCTGCGTCCAGCGGATCAACGCGGCCCAGCTGAAGCAGGCGACGGCGGTGTGGTCGGCGTGGTCGGAGTAGCCCGGCTGCTCGCTGTCGCGTATTCGTGTGAGCCGGTCGCTGCGCTGGATGTCGGGGTCCGGGTCGAGGGTGTGAACAAGGGTCGGGCGGTACCGCTCGAAGAGCGCCACGAGCACGTCGACCAGGGACTCGCGGTCGTACGTCTGGACGGCGCTCAGCGGGGAGCCGACGGGGACGAGGGTGCGCAGCAGGAGGCCCGGTTCGCGCCACAGGGCGGGGACGCCCATGTGGCCCTCCGGGGTGTGCATGCCGAGGTTCAGATGCACCAACTCGACGCTGTGGCCCCGGTGTTGGAGCGAGTCGACCTCCACCTGGAAGCCGCCGGGCAGCCGGACGGCGCTCGTGGTCCAGCGGGTGAAGACGGGCAGACCGAGCTGGGCCGCGTACGCCTGGCGCAGGCCCTGGTGGCGGGCGGAGGAGTACGCCGCCTTGTCGGGGGCCGGGTCGCGGTCGGTGGGTGTCTTGTTGCGGCCGTCGGCCTCGCCCGCGGTGACGTACACGCAGACGACCGGGGTGCCCGCGTCGAGGGCGCGGCGGGTGTCCGGGTTCATGAAGTACAGGTCGTCGTCCGGGTGGGCGAGGACCTGGAGCAGCAGGGCGCGCTCGGCCTGTGCGGCGGCGCGGCCGGTGGCGGGGGAGGGGGCGGTGGCGCGGGAGGGCGCCGGGGCGGTGCGGGAGCAGGCGGAGAGGGTGCCCGCGGCGGCGAGCGCGGCGACGCCAAGGAGGGCGCTCCGGCGGCCGGGGCCGTGCCCAACGGCTATACAGGGAAGGGGTGTTGAGGGTCTTTCCCGCACGGTGGCGCGCACTCCGTTCGCTGCCGAGGCAGCGTTCGGGGGTGGTGCGCTCGCCTCTGTTCAGGTGGTTCACCTCAACAGAGGGGCAACGGGATGCCGGGGTTCCGGTGACTTTGGTCTCTGTCCCGGGAGGTCGCCACCGGCGTACTGTGCGCGGGACACGGCCACCCCTGGTTTGACCTTCGTCACTGAGGGGGTACTCTCTTCGGCTCGATTGGCCCCGGACATGCCCTGTATGGCAGACTGTCGGGGTTGCTCGGTTGAGTGCCGATGCTGCGCGCCTCCCGCCGGGAGGACCGGAAGCGAGTCCCACAGTACTCGTCGGCTGTATCTATCCCTCGGGGTAGCAATCGGCCGGACGTACGGGAATCTTTCGGGAAGCGTCAGCGAGGTTTCTCGACCAGGCACTCGGTGGGTTTCTTCCCCCGTGTACATGCGGTCTTGGCCGCAGACCCCTTAGCAGGGAAATCCATGCGGATATTTCTGTCAGCGGGACTGCGACACGCCCGACCGCGTGGGGCGGAGGAAGTGTGAAACAGGGCCCCCGGGTTCCAGAGCGTTACGAGAGACAGGACTACTAAGTAGCCATGGCGGGACAGAAGATCCGCATCCGGCTCAAGGCCTACGACCACGAGGTCATCGACTCCTCGGCGAAGAAGATCGTCGAGACGGTGACCCGCACTGGTGCGTCGGTCGCGGGCCCGGTGCCGCTGCCTACCGAGAAGAACGTGTACTGCGTCATCAAGTCGCCGCACAAGTACAAGGACTCTCGCGAGCACTTCGAGATGCGCACGCACAAGCGCCTCATCGACATCCTCGACCCGACTCCGAAGACCGTTGACTCCCTGATGCGACTCGACCTTCCGGCCGGCGTCGACATCGAGATCAAGCTCTGAGGGCCGGTGATCTGAAGATGACTAAGCAGATCAAGGGCATCCTGGGCGAGAAGCTCGGCATGACGCAGGTGTGGGACGAGAACAACCGTGTTGTTCCGGTCACCGTCGTCAAGGCCGGTCCGAACGTGATCACCCAGGTTCGTACCAACGACGTCGACGGTTACGACTCCGTCCAGCTCGCCTTCGGCGAGATCGACCCGCGCAAGGTGAACAAGCCCCTCAAGGGCCACTTCGCCAAGGCCGATGTCACCCCCCGTCGCCACCTCGTCGAGATTCGTACGCCGGACGCGTCCGAGTACACCCTCGGCCAGGAGATCACCGCTGAGGTGTTCGACGGCGGCGTCAAGGTGGACGTGACCGGCCAGAGCAAGGGCAAGGGCTTCGCCGGTGGCATGAAGCGGCACAACTTCAAGGGTGGCAAGGCCTCCCACGGTGCCCACCGCATCCACCGCAAGCCGGGCTCCATTGGCGGTTGCGCCACCCCCGGCCGTGTGTTCAAGGGCACCCGCATGGCGGGCCGCATGGGCAACGAGCGGGTCACCACCCAGAACCTGACCGTCCACGCCGTTGACGCGGAGAAGGGTCTGCTGCTCATCAAGGGCGCGGTTCCTGGTCCGAACGGCGGCCTCGTCCTGGTCCGTACCGCGACCAAGGGGGCCTGAGGTAACCGATGAGCACTGTTGACATCCTTTCGCCGGCAGGCGACAAGACCGGGACCGTCGAGCTCCCCGCGGAGATCTTCGACGTAGAGAAGATCAGCGTTCCGCTGCTTCACCAGGTCGTCGTCGCACAGCTGGCCGCTGCCCGTCAGGGCACGCACAAGACCAAGCGCCGCGGCGAAGTCCGCGGTGGTGGCAAGAAGCCCTACCGCCAGAAGGGCACCGGCCGCGCGCGCCAGGGTTCGACCCGTGCGCCGCAGTTCGCCGGCGGTGGCGTTGTCCACGGCCCCGTGCCGCGTGACTACTCGCAGCGGACCCCGAAGAAGATGAAGGCTGCCGCGCTGCGTCACGCCCTCACCGACCGGGCCCGCAACGCTCGCATCCACGTCGTTTCCGGCGTGGTGGAGGGCGAGGTTTCCACGAAGGCCGCGAAGACGCTGTTCGGCAAGGTCTCGGAGCGCAAGAACCTGCTCCTGGTCGTCGACCGCGCCGACGAGGCCGCGTGGCTCTCCGCCCGCAACCTGCCCCAGGTCCACATCCTGGAGCCGGGCCAGCTGAACACGTACGACGTTCTCGTCTCGGACGACGTGGTCTTCACCAAGGCCGCTTTCGAGTCCTTCGTGTCTGGCCCCAAGGCCGCTGACACCGAAGGGAGCGAGGCCTGATGGCTACGCGTCACCCGAGCATTGCCTCCAAGGCTGCGAAGGCCGCCAAGGCCGCGCGCGTCGCCAAGGCGAAGCGCATCGCGACCGAGGGCAAGGTCGCCGTTGAGCCCACGCCGCTGAGCAAGTCCTTCTCGGACCCGCGTGACGTCCTCGTCAAGCCGGTCGTCTCCGAGAAGTCGTACGCGCTTCTCGACGAGGGCAAGTACACGTTCGTCGTGGCCCCCGGCGCCAACAAGACCCAGATCAAGCAGGCCGTCGAGGCGGTCTTCTCGGTCAAGGTCACCGGCGTCAACACGATCAACCGTCAGGGCAAGCGGAAGCGTACGCGCACAGGGTTCGGCAAGCGTGCCGACACCAAGCGCGCCATCGTGACCCTCGCTGAGGGCGACCGTATCGACATCTTCGGCCAGGCCTCCTAACGGAGACCCTGGTCCGAATATCGGACGAGGACTGAGAAATGGGAATCCGCAAGTACAAGCCGACGACGCCGGGCCGCCGTGGCTCCTCCGTCGCCGACTTCGTCGAGGTAACGCGGTCCACGCCGGAGAAGTCGCTGGTCCGCCCGCTGCACAGCAAGGGCGGCCGTAACAACGCCGGTCGGATCACCGTTCGCCACCAGGGTGGTGGACACAAGCGCGCCTTCCGCGTGATCGACTTCCGTCGTCACGACAAGGACGGCGTGCCGGCCAAGGTCGCTCACATCGAGTACGACCCGAACCGCACTGCGCGCATCGCGCTCCTGCACTACGCGGACGGCGAGAAGCGCTACATCCTGGCTCCGCGCGGTCTCGCGCAGGGTGCCAAGGTGGAGAACGGCCCCGCTGCCGACATCAAGCCCGGTAACAACCTGGCGCTCCGCAACATCCCGGTCGGTACCACGATCCACGCGATCGAGCTCCGTCCCGGTGGTGGCGCCAAGTTCGCCCGCTCCGCGGGTGCCTCCGTGCAGCTGCTCGCGAAGGAGGGCTCGATGGCCCACCTTCGTATGCCCTCCGGCGAGATCCGCCTGGTCGACGTGCGCTGCCGCGCCACCGTCGGCGAGGTCGGCAACGCCGAGCAGAGCAACATCAACTGGGGCAAGGCCGGCCGCATGCGCTGGAAGGGCGTCCGCCCGACCGTGCGTGGTGTCGTCATGAACCCGGTCGACCACCCGCACGGTGGTGGTGAAGGCAAGACCTCCGGTGGTCGCCACCCGGTCTCGCCGTGGGGCCAGAAGGAGGGTCGTACTCGTGATCGCAACAAGGCGAGCAACAAGTACATCGTCCGCCGCCGCAAGTCGAACAAGAAGCGCTAGGAGCGGGTTTAGATGCCGCGCAGTCTCAAGAAGGGACCCTTCGTCGACGGCCACCTCGTGAAGAAGGTGGACGCTCAGAACGAAGCCGGTTCCAAGAACGTCATCAAGACCTGGTCCCGCCGCTCGATGATCATCCCCAGCATGCTGGGTCACACGATCGCGGTGCACAACGGCAAGACCCACATCCCGGTGTTCGTCACCGAGTCGATGGTCGGCCACAAGCTCGGCGAGTTCTCGCCGACGCGCACCTTCCGGGGTCACGTCAAGGACGACCGGAAGTCGAAGCGCCGCTAAGGCGGGGTGGAATCGACTATGACTAACACCGAAGGGACAACCATGGAAGCCAGGGCCCAGGCGCGGTACATCCGCGTCACGCCCATGAAGGCCCGCCGCGTGGTGGACCTCATCCGTGGCATGGATGCCACGGAGGCTCAGGCGGTCCTGCGTTTCGCCCCGCAGGCCGCTAGCCAGCCGGTGGGCAAGGTGCTCGACAGCGCCATCGCCAACGCCGCGCACAACTACGACCACCCTGACGCTTCTTCGCTGTTCATCAGCGAGGCGTACGTGGACGAGGGCCCGACCCTGAAGCGGTTCCGTCCGCGTGCTCAGGGCCGTGCCTACCGGATCCGTAAGCGGACCAGCCACATCACCGTGGTCGTCAGCAGCAAGGAAGGAACCCGGTAATGGGCCAGAAGGTAAACCCGCACGGGTTCCGGCTCGGTGTCACGACCGACTTCAAGTCGCGTTGGTACGCCGACAAGCTGTACAAGGACTACGTCAAGGAAGACGTCGCCATCCGTCGGATGATGACGTCCGGCATGGAGCGCGCCGGCATCTCGAAGGTTGAGATCGAGCGCACCCGTGACCGCGTGCGTGTGGACATCCACACCGCTCGTCCGGGCATCGTCATCGGCCGCCGTGGCGCCGAGGCCGACCGCATCCGCGGTGACCTCGAGAAGCTCACGGGCAAGCAGGTCCAGCTGAACATCCTCGAGGTCAAGAGCCCCGAGACCGATGCTCAGCTGGTTGCCCAGGCCGTTGCCGAGCAGCTGTCCTCCCGCGTCTCCTTCCGTCGCGCCATGCGTAAGAGCATGCAGGGCACGATGAAGGCCGGCGCCAAGGGCATCAAGATCCAGTGTGGCGGTCGTCTCGGCGGTGCCGAGATGTCCCGTTCGGAGTTCTACCGCGAGGGCCGCGTGCCCCTGCACACGCTCCGCGCCAACGTGGACTACGGCTTCTTCGAGGCCAAGACGACCTTCGGCCGCATCGGTGTGAAGGTCTGGATCTACAAGGGCGACGTCAAGAACATCGCCGAGGTTCGCGCCGAGAACGCCGCAGCCCGCGCCGGTAACCGTCCGGCCCGTGGCGGCAACGACCGCCCGGCCCGTGGTGGCCGTGGTGGCGAGCGTGGCGGTCGCGGTCGTAAGCCGCAGCAGCAGTCCGCGCCGGCTGCCGAGGCCCCCAAGGCCGACGCTCCCGCCGCTGCCGCTCCGGCTGCTGAGAGCACCGGAACGGAGGCCTGACCGAAATGCTGATCCCCCGTAGGGTCAAGCACCGCAAGCAGCACCACCCGAAGCGCAGCGGTATGTCCAAGGGTGGCACGCAGGTTGCGTTCGGTGAGTACGGCATTCAGGCCCTCACCCCGGCGTACGTGACGAACCGTCAGATCGAGGCCGCTCGTATCGCCATGACGCGTCACATCAAGCGTGGCGGCAAGGTCTGGATCAACATTTACCCGGACCGCCCCCTCACCAAGAAGCCTGCCGAGACCCGCATGGGTTCCGGTAAGGGTTCCCCGGAGTGGTGGGTCGCCAACGTCAAGCCCGGACGCGTGATGTTCGAGCTGTCGTACCCCAACGAGAAGACCGCGCGCGAGGCGCTGACTCGTGCGGCTCACAAGCTGCCGATGAAGTGCAAGATCGTCAAGCGCGAGGCAGGTGAAGCGTGATGTCGGCCGGAACCAAGGCGTCTGAGCTGCGCGAGCTGGGCAACGAGGAGCTCCTCAACAAGCTCCGCGAGGCCAAGGAAGAGCTGTTCAACCTCCGCTTCCAGGCGGCGACGGGTCAGCTCGAGAACCACGGCCGGCTCAAGGCCGTCCGCAAGGACATCGCGCGGATCTACACCCTCATGCGTGAGCGCGAGCTGGGCATCGAGACGGTGGAGAGCGCCTGATGAGCGAGAAGACTGTGACTGAAGAGACCGCCGCCCGCGGCTTCCGCAAGACCCGTGAGGGCCTTGTCGTCAGCGACAAGATGGACAAGACCGTCGTCGTCGCTGTCGAGGACCGCGTCAAGCACGCCCTGTACGGCAAGGTCATCCGCCGTACGAACAAGCTCAAGGCGCACGACGAGCAGAACGCTGCCGGCGTCGGCGACCGCGTCCTCCTGATGGAGACGCGTCCGCTGTCGGCGAGCAAGCGCTGGCGCATCGTCGAGATCCTCGAGAAGGCCAAGTAATTCTCTGAGGGGTATCCCTCAGGGTTCGTTCCGCCAGGCTCGGTGCAGAAGCGCTAGTCATTAGCGCTTCTGCACCGGGAACCGGCAGACAAACAGGAGATAGACGTGATCCAGCAGGAGTCGCGACTGCGCGTCGCCGACAACACGGGTGCGAAGGAAATTCTCACCATCCGTGTTCTCGGTGGCTCGGGTCGCCGCTACGCGGGCATCGGTGACGTCATCGTCGCCACCGTCAAGGACGCGATCCCCGGTGGCAACGTGAAGAAGGGTGACGTCGTCAAGGCGGTCATCGTTCGCACCGTCAAGGAGCGTCGCCGTCCGGATGGCTCGTACATCCGTTTCGACGAGAACGCCGCCGTCATTCTGAAGAACGACGGCGACCCCCGCGGCACCCGTATCTTCGGCCCGGTCGGCCGTGAGCTGCGCGAGAAGAAGTTCATGAAGATCATCTCGCTCGCGCCGGAGGTGCTGTAAGCATGAAGATCAAGAAGGGCGACCTGGTCCAGGTCATCACCGGTAAGGACAAGGGCAAGCAGGGCAAGGTCATTGCCGCTTACCCGCGCGACGAGCGCGTCCTGGTCGAGGGTGTCAACCGGGTCAAGAAGCACACGAAGGCCGGCCCGACCGCCAGCGGCTCGCAGGCCGGCGGCATCGTGACCACCGAGGCCCCCGTCCACGTCTCCAACGTCCAGCTGGTCGTGGAGAAGGACGGCAACAAGGTAGTCACGCGCGTCGGTTTCCGCTTCGACGACGAGGGCAACAAGATCCGCGTTGCCAAGCGGACGGGTGAGGACATCTGATGACGACCACCACCACTCCGCGTCTCAAGACGAAGTACCGCGAGGAGATCACGGCGAAGCTGCAGGAGGAGTTCTCTTACGAGAACGTCATGCAGATTCCCGGTCTCGTGAAGGTCGTCGTGAACATGGGTGTCGGCGACGCCGCCCGTGACTCGAAGCTCATGGACGGTGCCGTCCGTGACCTCACGACGATCACCGGCCAGAAGCCGGCCATCACCAAGGCTCGCAAGTCCATCGCGCAGTTCAAGCTGCGTGAGGGTCAGCCGATCGGTGCCCACGTCACGCTCCGTGGCGACCGCATGTGGGAGTTCCTGGACCGCACCCTGTCGCTCGCGCTTCCGCGCATCCGCGACTTCCGTGGTCTGTCCCCCAAGCAGTTCGACGGCCGTGGCAACTACACCTTCGGTCTCACGGAGCAGGTCATGTTCCACGAGATCGACCAGGACAAGATCGACCGCGTCCGGGGTATGGACATCACCGTGGTCACCACGGCGACCAACGACGACGAGGGCCGTGCCCTTCTGCGTCACCTCGGCTTCCCGTTCAAGGAGGCGTAAGCGAGATGGCGAAGAAGGCTCTTATTGCCAAGGCTGCTCGTAAGCCGAAGTTCGGTGTCCGTGGCTACACCCGCTGCCAGCGCTGCGGCCGCCCGCACTCCGTGTACCGCAAGTTCGGCCTCTGCCGCGTGTGCCTTCGTGAGATGGCTCACCGTGGCGAGCTGCCGGGCGTGACCAAGAGCTCCTGGTAGTCCCTTAGTTGGGATTGCCCGGATCTCTCGGTAAGTAGAGGGTCGGCAGAGCACCCTGCTCCCATGGCTTAGGCTAGGAGAGTTGGGCGCTTCTGCCGCCCTGACCGACTTACTACGCCGTAGGTCCCCGCGCCGCACCCGTCCCGCCCCTGTGTGGGGAGAGGGATGGCGCATACAGGAAACCCCGGCGAGAGAGGCCGAAGGCCAATTCATGACCATGACTGATCCGATCGCAGACATGCTTACGCGTCTGCGGAACGCGAACTCGGCATACCACGACTCCGTGTCGATGCCGCACAGCAAGATCAAGTCGCACATCGCGGAGATCCTCCAGCAGGAGGGTTTCATCACCGGCTGGAAGGTCGAGGACGCCGAGGTCGGCAAGAACCTCGTCCTGGAGCTGAAGTTCGGCCCGAACCGTGAGCGTTCGATCGCCGGCATCAAGCGCATCTCCAAGCCCGGTCTGCGTGTTTACGCGAAGTCCACCAACCTGCCGAAGGTTCTCGGTGGCCTCGGCGTGGCGATCATCTCCACGTCGCACGGTCTCCTGACCGGCCAGCAGGCAGGCAAGAAGGGCGTGGGTGGGGAAGTCCTCGCCTACGTCTGGTAGCGGAAGGAATCGGAGGAAACAGCTATGTCGCGTATTGGCAAGCTCCCCATCACGGTTCCCGCCGGCGTGGACGTCACCATCGACGGCCAGACGGTGTCGGTCAAGGGCCCCAAGGGTTCCCTGAGCCACACCGTTGCTGCGCCGATCGAGATCGCCAAGGGTGAGGACGGCGTTCTGGCCGTCACCCGCCCGAACGACGAGCGTCAGAACAAGGCCCTCCACGGCCTGTCCCGCACGCTGGTGGCGAACATGATCACCGGCGTGACCACGGGTTACGTGAAGAAGCTCGAAATCAGCGGTGTCGGTTACCGCGTCCTGGCGAAGGGCTCCAACCTGGAGTTCTCGCTCGGCTACAGCCACCCGATCCTGATCGAGGCGCCCGAGGGCATCTCCTTCAAGGTCGAATCGGCGACCAAGTTCTCGGTCGAGGGCATCGACAAGCAGAAGGTCGGCGAGGTTGCGGCCAACATCCGCAAGCTGCGCAAGCCCGACCCGTACAAGGCCAAGGGCGTCAAGTACGAAGGCGAAGTCATCCGCCGCAAGGTCGGAAAGGCGGGTAAGTAAGCCATGGCATACGGTCAGAAGATCGCTAAGGGCGACGCTTACAAGCGTGCGGCCATCAAGCGCCGCCACATCCGTATCCGCAAGAACATGTCGGGTACGGCCGAGCGTCCGCGCCTGGTCGTGACGCGCTCGAACCGGAACATCGTGGCGCAGGTCATCGACGACGTTAAGGGTCACACCCTCGCGTCGGCGTCGACCCTTGACACGTCGATCCGCGGCGGCGAGGGCGACAAGTCCTCGCAGGCCAAGTCGGTCGGCGCCCTGGTCGCCGAGCGCGCCAAGGCCGCCGGTGTCGAGGCTGTCGTGTTCGACCGTGGTGGTAACCAGTACGCCGGGCGCATCGCTGCCCTGGCGGACGCCGCCCGCGAGGCCGGACTCAAGTTCTGAGTCCTGGTTCCGTAGCTAGCGGAAACAGAGAGAGGTAATTCCAATGGCTGGACCCCAGCGCCGCGGTGGCGGTGCCGGTGGCGGCGAGCGGCGGGACCGGAAGGGTCGCGACGGTGGCAACGCCGCCGAGAAGACCGCGTACGTTGAGCGCGTTGTCGCGATCAACCGCGTCGCCAAGGTTGTGAAGGGTGGTCGTCGCTTCAGCTTCACTGCGCTCGTCGTAGTGGGCGACGGTGACGGCACCGTGGGTGTCGGTTACGGCAAGGCCAAGGAGGTGCCGGCCGCCATCGCCAAGGGTGTTGAGGAGGCCAAGAAGCACTTCTTCAAGGTCCCCCGTATCCAGGGCACCATCCCGCACCCGATCACGGGCGAGAAGGCTGCGGGCGTCGTCCTGCTCAAGCCGGCTTCCCCCGGTACCGGTGTTATCGCCGGTGGTCCGGTGCGTGCCGTGCTCGAGTGCGCGGGCGTGCACGACATCCTGTCGAAGTCGCTCGGTTCGTCGAACGCGATCAACATCGTGCACGCCACGGTGGAGGCCCTGCGTGGTCTGCAGCGTCCCGAGGAGATCGCGGCCCGCCGCGGTCTGCCCCTCGAGGACGTCGCTCCCGCGGCCCTGCTGCGTGCGCGTGCCGGGGCCGGTGCTGCGTAATGGCACAGCTCAAGATCACGCAGACGAAGTCGTACATCGGCAGCAAGCAGAACCACCGTGACACCCTGCGTTCCCTTGGTCTCAAGGGCATCAACACGCAGGTCGTCAAGGAGGATCGTCCCGAGTTCCGCGGCATGGTGCAGACCGTCCGCCACCTCGTGACGGTCGAGGAGGTCGACTGATCATGGGTGAGCAGAACCCGCTCAAGATCCACAACCTCCGTCCTGCCCCGGGCGCCAAGACCGCCAAGACCCGTGTGGGTCGTGGTGAGGCGTCGAAGGGTAAGACGGCAGGTCGCGGTACCAAGGGTACGAAGGCCCGTTACCAGGTTCCGGAGCGCTTCGAGGGTGGCCAGATGCCCCTCCACATGCGTCTCCCGAAGCTCAAGGGCTTCAAGAACCCCTTCAAGGTCGAGTTCCAGGTCGTGAACCTGGACAAGCTCGCCTCGCTGTACCCCGAGGGTGGCGAAGTCACCGTCGAGGGTCTGGTGGAGAAGGGTGCTGTCCGTAAGAACAGCCTCGTCAAGGTCCTTGGCCAGGGCGAGATCACCGTGGCGCTGCAGGTGACGGTCGACTCCGTCTCCGGCTCCGCCAAGGAGAAGATCACCGCCGCAGGCGGTACGGTCACCGAGCTCGTCTGAACAAATCAGGCGTCTTGATGACGTGAACGTCCCTACCGGGGATGCCCCACATATGGGGCATCCCCGGTTGGTCGTTCCAAGGGGGGCAGTTACGCCGGTAAGGTGGCGTCCGTTGTTAAGTTCCGGGCTTAGTGTGCCCCCGGCACCTATCCAGGCTCTTGGCCGTTAGACCGTTTACGTATTTGTCGAATCCTCAAGACCGTCACCTCTGACGCACGCGCGCGGGGGTCGCAGGAGGCACCGTGCTCACCGCGTTCGCCCGGGCGTTCAAGACGCCCGACCTGCGCAAGAAGCTGCTCTTCACGCTGGGCATCATCGTGATCTACCGGCTCGGCGCACATGTGCCGATCCCCGGGGTCGATTACACGAACGTCCAGACGTGTATGGATGCGGCCAAGTCCGGATCAAACGGGCTGTTCGGCCTGGTGAACATGTTCAGTGGCGGGGCGCTGCTGCAGATCACCATCTTCGCGCTGGGCATCATGCCGTACATCACCGCGAGCATCATTCTGCAGCTGCTCACCGTGGTGATCCCGCGCCTGGAAGCCCTCAAGAAGGAGGGCCAGGCCGGCACGGCGAAGATCACTCAGTACACGCGCTACCTGACCGTGGCGCTCGCCATCCTTCAGGGCACCGGCCTCGTCGCCACCGCCCGCACCGGCGCGCTCTTCCAGGGCTGCCCCGTCGCCAGCGAGATCGTGCCCGACCAGTCGATCTTCGTCACCGTCACCATGGTCCTCGTGATGACCGCCGGTACCTGCGTGATGATGTGGCTCGGCGAGCTGATCACTGACCGCGGCATCGGCAACGGCATGTCGATCCTGATGTTCATCTCGATCGCCGCCACCTTCCCGTCCGCCCTGTGGGCCATCAAGCAGCAGGGCTCGCTGGCCGACGGCTGGATCGAGTTCGGCACGGTCATCCTCGTCGGCCTGGTCATGGTCGCCCTGGTGGTCTTCGTCGAGCAGGCTCAGCGACGTATCCCGGTGCAGTACGCGAAGCGCATGATCGGCCGCCGTTCCTACGGCGGTACGTCCACGTACATCCCGCTCAAGGTGAATCAGGCGGGTGTGATCCCTGTCATCTTCGCTTCGTCGCTGCTCTACATTCCGGCCCTGGTCGCCCAGTTCGCCGGTGGAGATTCGCAGTGGAAGGTGTGGATCGACGACCACCTGACCAAGGGAAATCACCCGATTTACATCGTCACGTACTTCCTCCTGATCGTTTTCTTCGCGTTCTTCTACGTGGCGATCTCGTTCAACCCCGAGGAAGTCGCCGACAACATGAAGAAGTATGGTGGCTTCATCCCGGGCATCCGGGCTGGCCGACCGACCGCTGAGTACCTTTCGTACGTGCTCAACCGGATCACCTGGCCGGGTTCGCTGTATTTGGGCCTGATCGCTCTCGTGCCGACGATGGCGTTGGTTGGTTTCGGGGCAAACCAGAACTTCCCGTTCGGTGGCACGAGCATCCTGATCATCGTGGGTGTCGGCCTGGAGACGGTGAAGCAGATCGAGAGCCAGCTCCAGCAGCGCAATTACGAAGGGTTCCTCCGCTGATGCGTATCGTCCTCGTCGGGCCGCCCGGTGCTGGCAAGGGAACGCAGGCCGCGTTCCTGGCCAAGAACCTGTCGATTCCGCACATCTCCACGGGCGACCTCTTCCGTGCCAACATCAGCCAGGGCACGGAGCTGGGCAAGAAGGCCAAGTCCTACATGGACGCGGGCCAGCTGGTCCCGGACGAGGTCACCATCGGGATGGCGAAGGACCGCATGGAGCAGCCGGACGCCGTGAACGGCTTCCTGCTCGACGGCTTCCCGCGCAACGTCTCGCAGGCCGAGGCGCTCGACGTCGCCCTCAAGGCCGACGACGTCACGCTGGACGCGGTTCTCGACCTGGAGGTCCCCGAGGACGAGGTGGTCAAGCGCATCGCCGGCCGCCGCATCTGCCGTAACGACTCGGCACACGTCTTCCACGTCACGTACAAGCAGCCCAAGACCGAGGGTGTCTGCGACACCTGCGGCGGCGAGCTGTACCAGCGTGACGACGACAAGGAAGAGACCGTGCGCAAGCGGCTCGAGGTCTACCACACGCAGACCGAGCCGATCATCGACTACTACCGGGAGCAGGGGCTCGTCGTGACGATCTCCGCCCTGGGCAAGGTCGAGGACGTCACGGCGCGGGCCATGGAGGCCCTGAAGCGCTGAGCGCTTCCGTAGGACGTGCCTGAGGCCGCGGTTCCCCGTCGAGGGGACCGCGGCCTTAGTGTTGGTGGGGACTGGACGTACGTAACCCTCGTACCGGATGACGGAGAGCGCAGGCCCCCATGGTGCAGATCAAGACCCCCGACCAGATTCGCAAGATGCGGGAGGCGGGGCTTGTCGTCGCGGCGATCCACGCGGCGACCCGGGAGGCGGCCGTGCCGGGCGCGACCACCAAGGATCTGGACGAGGTGGCCCGCAAGGTGCTCGCCGAGCACGGGGCGAAGTCGAACTTCCTCGGGTACGGGGGGTTCCCCGCGACCATCTGCACCTCGAAGAACGAGGTCGTGGTGCACGGCATCCCGAGCGACGAGGTCGTCCTGGAGGACGGCGACATCATCTCGATCGACGCGGGCGCCATTGTGGACGGCTGGCACGGCGATGCGGCGTACACGGCCTTCGTGGGGTCCGGTCACGCTCCGGAGCTGATCGAGCTGTCGCGGGTGACCGAGGAGTCGATGTGGGCCGGGCTCGCCGCGATGAAGTCCGGTAACCGGCTGGTCGACATCTCCCGTGCCATCGAGTCGTACATCCGCCGGCAGCCGAAGCCGGGTGGCGGGAAGTACGGGATCGTCGAGGACTACGGCGGGCACGGGATCGGGACCGAGATGCACATGGACCCGCACCTGTTGAACTACGTCGAGCGGCGGCGGGGGAAGGGGCCGAAGCTCGTTCCCGGGTTCTGCCTCGCCATTGAGCCGATGGTTTCGCTCGGGACGCCGAAGACGGAGACGTTGTCGGACGACTGGACCGTCATCACGACGGACGGGACGTGGTCGTCGCACTGGGAGCACTCGGTGGCGCTGACGGAGGACGGGCCGCTGGTGCTTACGGCGCCGGACGGGGGCAAGGCGAAGCTGGCCGAGCTGGGTGTTACTGCGGCGCCTGACCCGCTGGGCTGAGACCGCGGGGCGGCGACGGGGTGGGGCCTCGTGTAGCGCTCGCCCCGCGACGGGGTGCCGCCTTGCCCACCCTGCCGCCCTTGGCGGCAGATTGCCCAAGGCGGGCCGGAGTCGGTGGCAGATTGCCCAAGGCGGCCGGGGGCGGCGGCAGATTGCCCAAGGCGGCGAAGGCGGCCATGGCGGGCGTGGTGGGGGCTTAATGATCTCCGCGGTAGGGCAGAATCACGAGATTCGTCTTTCCGGGGGTACTGACGTAGACTGACTCGTCGGCTCTCGTGTATGCGCATGTCTCCATGCGGACACGGAAGTCGATCAAGGTAGTCGATTCGAAGGGCGAAGCGTGGCCAAGAAGCAAGGTGCCATCGAGATCGAGGGCACTGTCGTCGAGTCTCTGCCGAACGCCATGTTCAAGGTCGAGCTCCAGAACGGCCACCAGGTCCTGGCACACATCAGCGGCAAGATGCGCATGCACTACATCCGTATCCTCCCTGACGACCGGGTCGTGGTGGAGCTGTCTCCGTACGACCTCACGCGTGGCCGGATCGTCTACCGGTACAAGTAGATCTTGCCCTAGTCCCGCCTCGGCGGGCCGCCGGCAACTGACCCGGAGAACCTCACCCATGAAGGTCAAGCCGAGCGTCAAGAAGATCTGCGACAAGTGCAGGGTGATCCGCCGTCACGGTCGGGTCATGGTGATCTGCGACAACCCGCGCCACAAGCAGCGCCAGGGCTGACGCAGACCCGTATCACTGCAGTTCGTTCGCAGAGTTCGCGCGACGCAGCACATTGAGTACATATGCAGAGCCCGCCGGCGACGGTTCCGTCGTGGCGACACCTTCGGTCGGAGGCCGGGGACCCAGTTCGTACCAACTCTTTGAACGAAGAGGACGGCGGCTGGGAGTGGTTCTGCTGCAGACCTCCGAAGAATCAACAGGAGCCATGAATGGCACGCGTTGAAGGTGTTGACCTCCCGCGCGAGAAGCGCATTGAGGTCGCCCTCACCTACGTGTTCGGCATCGGCCGCACGCGCGCCCAGCAGACGCTGGACGCGATCGGTGTCGACCGCAACATCCGCGTTCGCGACATCAGCGAGGAAGACCTCGTCAAGATCCGCGAGTACGTGGACCAGAACTTCCAGACCGAGGGTGACCTCCGTCGCGAGATTCAGGCCGACATCCGCCGCAAGGTCGAGATCGGCTGCTACCAGGGTCTGCGTCACCGTCGCGGCCTGCCGGTCCACGGCCAGCGCACCAGCACGAACGCTCGTACCCGCAAGGGCCCGCGTCGCGCCATCGCCGGTAAGAAGAAGCCGGGCAAGAAGTAGTCCTCAGCGGACGCTCATCAGCGGTCTTCGCTGTAGGACCGACCACCTCCCTGTAGGAGAACGACATGCCCCCCAAGGGTCGTCAGGGCGCTGCCAAGAAGGTGCGCCGCAAGGAAAAGAAGAACGTCGCTCACGGCCACGCGCACATCAAGAGCACGTTCAACAACACGATCGTGTCCATCACGGACCCGACCGGCAACGTGATCTCGTGGGCCTCCGCCGGCCACGTCGGCTTCAAGGGCTCCCGCAAGTCCACGCCGTTCGCCGCGCAGATGGCCGCCGAGTCGGCTGCCCGTCGCGCGCAGGAGCACGGCATGCGCAAGGTCGACGTCTTCGTCAAGGGCCCGGGTTCCGGTCGTGAGACCGCCATCCGCTCCCTGCAGGCGACCGGCCTCGAGGTCGGCTCGATCCAGGACGTCACGCCGACGCCGCACAACGGCTGCCGTCCCCCCAAGCGTCGCCGCGTCTGATTCCGGTCAGTGGCGCAGGCCGTTTGGTCTGAGTTTTTCGGGCGGTACGGCCTTTGTACTGGGCCGTACCGCCCGTACTCTTGACAGGTACGACATCAGGCTCCGCCTGGTGGTCTCAGGGCATCAAATAGTGGGTGCCCCTGACTGAAGGATTCACTTCATGCTGATTGCTCAGCGTCCCTCGTTGACCGAAGAGGTCGTCGACGAATTCCGCTCCCGGTTCGTGATCGAGCCGCTGGAGCCGGGCTTCGGCTACACCCTCGGCAACTCCCTCCGCCGCACGCTCCTCTCGTCGATCCCCGGCGCTGCTGTCACCAGCATCCGCATCGACGGTGTCCTGCACGAGTTCACCACCGTGCCGGGCGTCAAGGAGGACGTCACCGACCTCATCCTGAACATCAAGCAGCTGGTCGTCTCCTCGGAGCACGACGAGCCGGTCGTGATGTACCTGCGCAAGCAGGGCCCGGGTCTGGTCACCGCCGCCGACATCGCGCCCCCGGCCGGTGTCGAGGTGCACAACCCCGACCTCGTCCTCGCCACGCTCAACGGCAAGGGCAAGCTGGAGATGGAGTTGACCGTCGAGCGCGGTCGCGGCTACGTCTCCGCCGTGCAGAACAAGCAGGTCGGTCAGGAGATCGGGCGCATCCCGGTCGACTCGATCTACTCGCCGGTTCTCAAGGTCACGTACAAGGTCGAGGCCACGCGTGTCGAGCAGCGCACCGACTTCGACAAGCTGATCGTCGACGTCGAGACGAAGCAGGCCATGCGTCCGCGTGACGCCATGGCGTCGGCCGGTAAGACCCTGGTCGAGCTGTTCGGTCTCGCCCGCGAGCTGAACATCGACGCCGAGGGCATCGACATGGGTCCGTCCCCGACGGACGCCGCCCTGGCCGCCGATCTGGCGCTGCCGATCGAGGAGCTCGAGCTCACCGTTCGGTCGTACAACTGCCTCAAGCGCGAGGGCATCCACTCCGTGGGTGAGCTCGTCGCCCGCTCCGAGGCCGACCTGCTCGACATCCGCAACTTCGGTGCGAAGTCGATCGACGAGGTCAAGGCGAAGCTGGCCGGCATGGGCCTGGCCCTCAAGGACAGCCCGCCCGGATTCGACCCGACCGCCGCCGCGGACGCCTTCGGCGCCGACGACGACGCGGACGCCGGGTTCGTCGAGACCGAGCAGTACTGAGCCGCTCCGCTTCGGAGGTCGGCTTAATCGCTGCGGAGCCGTCGTTGCGGTTGCGCAGTTCCCCGCGCCCCTTTCAGGGGCTCGGGGTCTCCGACGGGCAACCCCGCTCGCTCGGACACTGACTCCGGTACCTGATACGGCCGGGGCAGACACCTAGGAGAAACATCATGCCGAAGCCCGCCAAGGGTGCCCGTCTGGGCGGCAGCGCCGCGCACGAGAAGCTGCTCCTCGCGAACCTCGCGAAGAGCCTCTTCGAGCACGGCAAGATCACGACGACCGAGGCCAAGGCCCGTCGTCTGCGTCCGTACGCGGAGCGTCTGGTCACCAAGGCGAAGAAGGGCGACCTTCACAACCGCCGTCAGGTGCTCCAGGTCATCTCGGACAAGGGCGTCGTCCACACGCTCTTCACCGAGATCGCCCCGCGCTACGAGAACCGTCCGGGTGGCTACACCCGTATCACCAAGATCGGTAACCGCCGTGGCGACAACGCGCCCATGGCTGTCATCGAGCTGGTCGAGGCCCTGACGGTCCAGCAGCAGGCCACCGGTGAGGCCGAGGCCGCCACCAAGCGTGCCGCCAAGGACGCCGAGGCCACCGAGGCGCAGACCGAGGCTCCGGCCGAGGCTGCCGCCGAGGAGTCCAAGGACGCCTGAGGCTGACGCCTTGTGTGTGAGCGGGTCCGCCCTTCCGGGGCGGGCCCGCTTTCCGTTTCTCCCTAAGGATTGTTTGTTGTGAGTGATGAGGTGGCCGACGGCTTCGTGCGGCTGCGGCTCGACGTGAGCTACGACGGCAGGGACTTCTCCGGGTGGGCCAAGCAGGCCTCCGGGCGGCGGACCGTGCAGGGGGAGATCGAGGACGCGCTCCGTACGGTGACGCGGTCCACCGCGTCGTACGACCTGACGGTCGCCGGGCGGACCGACGCGGGGGTGCACGCGCGGGGCCAGGTCGCGCACGTGGACCTGCCGGCGCAGGTGTGGGACGAGCACCGGGAGAAGCTGCTGAAGCGGCTCGCGGGGCGGCTGCCGAAGGATGTGCGGGTGTGGTCGGTGGCCGAGGCGCCGAGCGGCTTCAACGCGCGTTTCTCGGCGATCTGGCGGCGGTACGCGTACCGGGTGACGGATCACCCGGGCGGCGTCGATCCGCTGCTGCGGGGCCACGTGCTGTGGCACGACTGGCCACTGGACGTCGACGCCATGAACGAGGCCGCCGAGCGGCTCCTCGGCGAGCACGACTTCGCCGCCTACTGCAAGCGGCGTGAGGGCGCGACCACCATTCGTACGCTGCAGGAGCTCGGCCTCGTGCGCGGGGACGACGGGATCGTGACCGCGACCGTGCGGGCCGACGCCTTCTGCCACAACATGGTGCGGTCCCTGATCGGGGCGCTGCTGTTCGTGGGCGACGGGCACCGGCCGGCCGACTGGCCCGGCAAGGTGCTCGCGGCGGGCGTGCGGGACTCCGCCGTGCACGTGGTGCGGCCGCACGGGCTGACGCTGGAGGAAGTCGGTTACCCGGCCGACGAGTTGCTCGCCGCGCGCAACAAGGAGGCACGCAACAAGCGGACGCTCCCGGGCGCCGGATGTTGCTGAGGACGGCGCCCGGGGCGGTGGCGGTCAGCCCGCCGTCGCCGCCGCGGAGGCCTGGATCTCGCCGCGCCGCTTGATCTGCTGGAAGGTGAATTCCTGGAGGTCGTCGCCGAGGGAGAACACCACGGTGTCCTTCTTCGTGGCGTCCTGGCCGTTGGTGAGGCCGCCGTTGGTGAAGTACGTGTAGCGGCCCACCGAGTTGGCGGTCTGGCGGCACACCGTGGTGCGGCAGAACGTGGGCACCCCGGAGCCCGGCAGCGAGACCACCGTGCCGTCGAAGTCGTACTGCTCCTTGGCCTTCGTCGCCTCCGCCTTCGTCTTGAAGACGGCGACACCGATGGTGACCGCGGAGTTGCCCTTGTAGTACGTGGCGCGGATCAGCTGCTGGCAGTCGTTGCTCTTCAGCACCCCGGCCAGGCCCTTCTGCGCGGCCGACGAGCAGTCGGTGGTGCGGGCCGTGGCGCCCTTCGTGTAGACGCGGTCACCGGCGGTGAACTTATTGCCGGGGAAGAGCGTGTCCGCGCTGATCGGGGCCTTGTCCTTCGCGGCGCTGTTGATGAAGTCGTTCGGGTCGAGCGGGGGCGGCGGGGTCGTCGCGTCGAAGGACGGCCCTCCCGACTTGCCCTCGCTGGGGATGTCCGCCGTGCTCGGCAGCTGCTCGGCCGGTTTGTTGGCGTTCTCGTTGCTCTTGTTCGTCGAGACGATGCCCCACGCGACCGCCGAACCGACGGCGAGCGTGGCCACGATCGCACCGCCGATCACCATCCAGCGCTTCTTGCGCGCGCGTGCCTCTGATGCCTCCGCGAGCGACGCCCAGTCCGGGGTCGATCCGCCGTCATTGGGCCCCCACGGGGATCCCCCTTGCCCGAAACTCATGGGGCGCATCTTAGAGGTACGGCCTGATGTGGCACGGGCCTCGTCCCGTGGCGGAGGTGTGAGGGCTTTCGGCGCGTTAGCGTGGAGGGAGACGACAGAGCGGAATCCACGGCCTCCGGAGCCCCGGAGGCCCGCGTTTTGACCCATCCGGGGCAGCGCAGGTAGTCTCGGTCGTTGTTATACGTATTGGCCTGGCCGTTATCAGGCGAGAGGCCCTTACGTAGGTTCCCTGGAGCAGTTACCAGTGGACGGCATACGGGCGCTGAACCCGGCACTGTCGTCCCCAGCTGCACGATCGCTTCAGTGATGCCATGTTCAGCACCCATCTACTGAAGAAGAAGGCTGCGAAGTGCGTACGTACAGCCCCAAGCCCGGCGATGTGACTCGCCAGTGGCACGTCATTGACGCGCAGGACATCGTCCTGGGCCGTCTGGCCACCACTGCCGCGACCCTCCTCCGTGGCAAGCACAAGCCGACCTATGCCCCCCACATGGACATGGGCGACTTCGTCGTCATCGTCAATGCGGACAAGGTGCACCTGTCCGGCAACAAGAAGACCCAGAAGATGGCGTACCGCCACTCCGGTTACCCGGGTGGTCTGCGTTCCGTGCGCTACGACGAGCTTCTCGAGAAGAACCCGGAGAAGGCCGTCGAGAAGGCCATCAAGGGCATGCTCCCCAAGAACACGCTCGGCCGTCAGATGCTCTCGAAGCTGAAGGTCTACTCGGGCGACCAGCACCCGCACGCTGCCCAGCAGCCGGTGCCGTTCGAGATCACCCAGGTCGCGCAGTAGTTCCGGCCACACCCCCTAAGACAGAAAAGAATCTGAGGAGAATCGTGGCCGAGACCACCGCCGAGACGCCGGTCGAAGAGATCGCCGACGTCGAGAGCTACACCACCGAGTCCGACGCGCCCGTCGAGGGCGAGTACACCTCGGAGTCCAACCCCGCCCGCTTCGGCGACCCGCAGCCGGCCGCCGGCCTGGGCCGCCGCAAGAACGCCATCGCGCGCGTTCGCATCGTGCCCGGCACCGGCAAGTGGAAGGTCAACGGGCGCACGCTCGAGGACTACTTCCCGAACAAGGTCCACCAGCAGGAAGTCAACGAGCCCTTCAAGGTGCTCGAGCTCGACGGCCGCTACGACGTCATCGCCCGCATCTCGGGTGGCGGCGTCTCCGGTCAGGCCGGCGCCCTGCGCCTCGGCGTGGCCCGCGCGCTGAACGAGGCCGACGTGGACAACAACCGCGGCGCCCTCAAGAAGGCCGGCTACCTCCGCCGCGACGACCGTGCGGTCGAGCGCAAGAAGGCCGGTCTCAAGAAGGCCCGCAAGGCCCCGCAGTACAGCAAGCGCTAAATCTCGCTGCCTGCTTGTTTTTCCGTTCGCCCCGGCGGCACGTATCGTGCCGCCGGGGCGTTCGTCTTATGTCGATGTGAAGGTTCGGAGGACATCAAGGTGGGACGACTCTTCGGCACGGACGGCGTGCGCGGTGTCGCCAACGCTGATCTGACGGCGGAGCTCGCGCTCGGTCTGTCGGTCGCGGCGGCACATGTACTGGGCGAGGCCGGCAGTTTTGAGGGCCATCGACCGGTGGCCGTGGTCGGCCGAGATCCGCGAGCCTCGGGTGAGTTCCTGGAGGCCGCGGTCGTCGCGGGCCTGGCCAGCGCCGGAGTCGACGTGCTGCGCGTGGGCGTGCTGCCCACGCCCGCGGTCGCGTACCTGACGGGCGCGCTCGGCGCCGACCTCGGTGTGATGCTCTCCGCGAGCCACAACGCCATGCCGGACAACGGCATCAAGTTCCTCGCCCGCGGCGGCCACAAGCTGGACGACGCCCTCGAGGACCGGATCGAGACGATCTACGAGGAGCACCGCACCGGCGCCCCGTGGAGCCGTCCGACGGGATCCGGCGTCGGCCGCGTGAAGTCGTACGGCGAGGGCCTCGACCAGTACATCGCGCACCTCGCGGGCGTGCTGCCGAACCGGCTGGAAGGCCTGAAGATCGTCCTCGACGAGGCGCACGGCGCGGCCTCGCGGGTCTCCCCGGAGGCCTTCATCCGGGTCGGTGCCGAGGTCGTCACGATCGGCGCCGAACCCGACGGGCTGAACATCAACGACGGGTGCGGTTCGACCCACCTGGACCTGCTGAAGGCCGCCGTCGTCGAGCACGGTGCGGACTTCGGCATCGCGCACGACGGGGACGCCGACCGCTGCCTGGCCGTGGACCACACCGGGTCCGAGGTCGACGGCGACCAGATCATGGCGGTGCTCGCGCTCGACATGAAGGAGCGCGGCGTACTGCGCGACGACACGCTGGTCGCGACCGTCATGTCGAACCTGGGCCTGAAGCTGGCGATGGAGCGCGAGGGCATCGACCTCGTGCAGACCGCCGTCGGTGACCGCTACGTCCTGGAGAACATGAAGGAGAACGGGTACGCGCTCGGCGGCGAGCAGTCCGGGCACGTCATCGTTCTCGACCACGCCACGACCGGTGACGGCACGCTGACGGGCCTGCTGCTCGCGGCGCGCGTCGCGCAGACCGGGCGGACGCTGAAGGACCTCGCGAGCGTCATGGAGCGGCTGCCGCAGGTGCTCATCAACGTGCCGGACGTGGACAAGTCCCGCGTCACCACGTCCGCGGAGCTGCAGAAGGCCGTGGCGGACGCGGAGCGTGAACTGGGCGCGACCGGGCGGGTGTTGCTGCGCTCCTCGGGTACGGAGCCGCTGGTGCGGGTGATGGTCGAGGCCGCGGACATCGCGCAGGCCCGGTCCGTCGCGGAGCGCCTGGCCGACGTCGTGAAGTCGGCGCTCGGCTAGCAGCCGCTACTTCGTGGCGAGTTTCCTGGCGGTACGTTCGCGCTGTTTGGCCCAGAGGTACTTCTGGGCGAGGAGCGTGAGCGTACCGGCCAGGACGATGCCCAGCAGGTTCAGCAGGAGCTGCTTGGTCGAGCCCCACATCTGGCCCATGTCGCCGTAGCTCAGCGCCACCGCGGCGTTCGCCGCCGCCGGGACCGTGGTCACCGAGATGGCGACGCCCACGAGGGCCCCGGACTTCGCCGAGGTGAGCGACAGGGTGCCGGCCGCGCCCGCGAGGACGGCCACCACGAACGAGAACCAGTCGGGCGCGTACACGAACCCGGTGTTGGGCCGGTCGCCCTCCAACTTGCTCTCGCTGAACAGGTGCACGGCGTCCATGAAGTAGCTGAAGCCCACCGTCACCGCCATCGCCACCGCGAAGCCGACGAGCAGGGCCACCAGGGAACGCCACGCGAGGCGCGGCGACCTGCGCACCAGGGCCGTGCAGAATCCGGCGAGCGGGCCGAACTCCGGTCCGACCGCCATGGCGCCCACGATCAGGACCGCGTTGTCGAGCACGACACCGCACGCCGCGATCATCGTCGCGATGACCAGGAACGCCACGTACGTGATCGTGAGCGTCGACTCCTCGTGCGTGGCGTCCGACAGCTGCTCCCACAGGACCGCGTCCGCGCCCTCGCCCGGCGCGTCCTTCTCGGCCTTGTCGGCGCGCAGGGACAGCGACAGGTCGATGTTCTCGACGGAGATCGAGCCCGACCTGTCGATGCCCAACTTCCGCAGCCCGCCGATGAGTTCGTCACCGGCCTCGCGCGCGACGTCGCACATGACGACGTCGCCCGACGGATTGCGGGCGGCGTCCGGGAGGACCACGACGTGCGTGGTCCCGGTCGTCTTCTCGATCAGACGCACCACGTCGTCCGTGGAGTCGGACGGCGTGATGAGGCGCAGATGCAGCATGGGGGTCTTTCTAGCAGCTACGGCTGCAGCAGCTACAGCTTGCGCAGACGCAGCCGTTGGACCTTGTGGTCGGGGCCCTTGCGGATGACGAGGCCCGCGCGGCCGCGCGTGGGGGCCACGTTCTCCAGCAGGTTGACCTTGTTGATGGTGCGCCAGGTGGTGCGCGCGTAGTCGAGCGCCTCCTCCTCGGAGACCTGGGTGTACTTCCTGAAGTACGAGGACGGGTCCTGGAAGGCCGTCGCGCGCAGCTTGCGGAAGCGGTTGAGGTACCAGGCCTCGATGTCCTCGGCGCGCGCGTCGACGTACACGCTGAAGTCGAAGAAGTCGGCGAGACCGACGCGGGTGCGGCCGTCCTTGCCGGGCAGGGCGGGCTGCAGCACGTTGATGCCCTCGACGATGAGGATGTCGGGGCGGCGCACGACGAGCTTCTCGCCGGGCACGATGTCGTAGATCAGGTGCGAGTAGACCGGGGCGGTCACCTCGTCCTTGCCCGCCTTGATGTCGGCGACGAAGCGGGTCAGGGCGCGCCGGTCGTACGACTCGGGGAAGCCCTTCCTCGACATCAGGCCGCGGGCCTCCAGCTCCTTGGTGGGCAGCAGGAAGCCGTCGGTGGTGACCCGCTCGACGCGCGGGTGCTCGGGCCAGCGGGAGAGCAGGGCCTGGAGGAGGCGGGCGACGGTCGACTTGCCGACCGCGACGGATCCCGCGACTCCTATGACGAACGGCGTGCCGGACTGGGCGGCCTTCTTGTTCGTCTCGCCGAGGAACGTGTTGAGCGCTCCGCGCAGGCCGTCGGTCGCGCCCACGTACAGGTTCAGGAGGCGGGAGAGCGGCAGGTAGATGTCGCGGACCTCGTCCAGGTCGATCACGTCACCGAGGCCGCGCAGCCGTTCCAGCTCTTCCGCTGTCAGCGGCAGTGGCGTCTTGTCGCGCAGTGCGCTCCATTCGGTGCGGGTGAGGTCGACGTAGGGAGTCACCTCCGGCTTCTGCCGGTGGGCGCTCCGGGAGGTCGCTTGTCGCTTGGACTCGGAGACCGGAGAGATCACAGTCCATTGTTACGGCAGTGTGGCGCGCGGCGGCAGGTGGGGTGTGTCACGCCAGGGGATCGGGGAACCCCGTTCGTCACAGGTTCGCCACAGGTGTGGACCCTGTGTGGGGGTGGCGATACATTCCGTGCACCCGTGGGACGCAAGGCTGCCCGCGGGGCGGGAGGGGAACCGTGATGGCAGCGCTTCGTGTGCCGAATTTCGTCCGCCGCAAGGCGGTGGATGCCTCCGCGATGGACGACTGGGCGAGTCACGTCCGCAGCGAACTCGCGCTGGAACTGCCCGACGAGGACATCGGCGAGGACCTGGACGACTGTCTCGACTTCTACCGCCTCGGCAGCAAGCCGCGCTGCGAGGAGGTCGAGTACCTGGAGCTCGTGCGGGACGCGCGGGACCGGATCGACAGAGGACGGACCGCCTGAGGCCGGACCGCCGGGGGAGTGCGGCCCGGGTCCCGGCCCGGCGACCGTAAGGTCTCCTGCATGAGCATCATCGGGGTCGGTATCGACGTGGCCGAGATCGAGCGGTTCGCGGCGTCGCTGGAGCGCACGCCGAGCATGGCCGAACGCCTCTTCCTGGACGACGAGCTGCTGCTGCCCAGCGGGGAGCGGCGCGGGATCGCCTCGCTCGCGGCGCGGTTCGCCGCGAAGGAGGCCGTCGCCAAGGCGCTCGGCGCGCCGGCCGGGCTGCGCTGGACCGACGCGGAGGTGTGGGTCGAGGAGAGCGGGCAGCCCCGGCTCCGGGTGAGCGGGACGGTGGCCGCGAGGGCGGCCGAGCTGGGTGTGCGGGGGTTCCATGTGTCGCTGAGCCATGACGCGGGGGTCGCGTCGGCGGTCGTGGTGGCCGAGGGGTAGGGCCTGCCGCCCTCACCCCTCGGCCGGCAGGCGCCCTACGCCCGGTGGCGGAACACGATCCGGCCGCGTGTCAGGTCGTACGGAGTGATCTCCACCTGGACCCGGTCGGCCAGCAGGATCTTGATGTAGTTCTTGCGGATCTTGCCGCTGACGTGCGCGAGCACCCGGTGCCCGTTGTCGAGCTCCACGGTGAACATCGCGCTGCGCAGGCACTCGACGACGGTGCCCTCGGCGTGCACGCCTCCTCCGGTGTTCTTCGCGGTTCCCCTCGTACCGCTCATCGGACCAGCTCCAGCGCGCGGTTCACGCGCCGCGCGCCGATGCCGTCGAAGAGGGCCGCCGCCGCTTCGTTCGACTCGTCCACCTCGGCCGACGCCGCCTGCACGCCGGAGCGGTGCAGGGTGTTCAGTACGTCGGCCAGGAGGGCCCGCGCGATGCCGCGGCGCCGCGCGTCGGTGCGGACCGCGAGCAGCCCGATGCGGGGGCGCCGGGTGGCCGTCGCCAGGCGCAGGAGGCCCAGGTAGGCGCCGTCCGGGGCCTCGGCCACGGTGTACTTCGCCGGGTCGACGACGGTGACGCCCGGTGGCAGCGGCCGGACCTCGGCCGGCATGGTGCGCCAGCCGACCGTGGCCTCGATCTCGTCCCGGATCGTGCGGTCGAGGGCGCGCAGCCGCGCCCCGTCCGCGGCGCCGGCCGGGACGACGGTGACGTCCGCGGGCGGGCGCACCGCGCCGAGGCCCGTGACGGCGGGGTCGGTGGGTACCGCGTACTCCCACTCGCCGCGGCCGACCGTGAAGCCGAACTCCCGCCATTTCGACGTCAGTTCGGTGTCGTTCTCGTCGACGACGGTGTGCAGCGGGCCCGGCAGGCCCGCCAGCAGGGACTCGGCCAGGGCCGCGAACGCGGTGTCGTGCCAGGCGTCGACGCTGATGAAGAGGCGGCCGTCGGGCCGGTGCGCGGCGTGGCCGCGGCCGATCACCTCGTCGTCCTCCAGGGCGTGCCACTGGTGGTCCGCGACGCGGGTGACGGTGACTGGGGGTGGAGCTGTGGGGCGGGTGCTTTGTTCGTTCATCGGTGTCTCCTCGGGAAGCCCTCGATCTCGGGGCGCTCCCGGCGACACCTGCTGTCAGCCGCCGGACCGTGACGAACTGAGGGAGCACCCATGGGTGACTGCGTTCACGGGTCTCACCTCCCAGCTATGACTGCACGGTCGTCGCTGACAGTAGCAAGGGGCGGGCGTCAGGCGAAGCGGTTTTCCACCACGTCCTGCCAGGCGCTCCGCAGCGCCCCCGCCACGTCCTGCGCCGAGATCGGCGCCCCGTCCGCCGCGTGCCGCGCCGCGAGCCCGTGCAGATGGGCGCCGACCGAGGCCGCGTCCAGCGGGGCGAGACCCGCCGCGAGCAGGGAGCCGGTCAGGCCGGAGAGGACGTCGCCGCTGCCGGCCGTGGCGAGCCACGGGGTGCCGGTGGGGTTCACGCGGGCCGGGCGGGCCTCGTCCGGCGGCGACACCAGGGTCGTCGAGCCCTTCAGGAGGACCGTCGCGTCGTAGCGGGCCGCCAACTCCCGTACGGACGCCAGGCGTTCGGCCTCCACCTCCTCGCGCGTCACGCCGAGGAGCGCGGCCGCCTCCCCGGCGTGCGGGGTCAGGACGGTGGGCGCCGTGCGGGCGCGGACCGTCGCCGGGTCCGCGAGGCGCAGCCCGTCCGCGTCGATCAGGACCGGGACGTCCGAGACCAGGACATCGTGCAGCCCCGACGTGTCGTCGCCGAGGCCGGGGCCGATCACCCACGCCTGGACCCGGCCCGCCTTCGCCGGCGGTCCTGCCGAGACGAGCGTCTCCGGGAAGCGGGCGAGCACCGAGTCCGCGGCCGGGCCCACGTACCGGACGGCGCCCGCCCCGCCGTGCAGTGCGCCCGCCACCGCCAGGACCGCCGCGCCGGGGTAGCGGGCCGAGCCCGCGACGATGCCGACGACGCCGCGCCGGTACTTGTCGCTCTCGCCGGTCGGCCGGGGGAGCAGCGCCGCCACGTCCGCGTACTGGAGGGACTCCAACGCTGCCGCGACCTCGGTGAGTTCGAGGCCGATGTCGACGAGGCGGAGCGCGCCCGCGTACTCCCGCGCCGGGTCGACGAGCAGGCCCGGCTTGTACGTTCCGAAGGTGACGGTCGCGTCCGCCCGCACCGCTTCGCCGTGCACCTCGCCGGTGTCGGCGTCCACGCCGCTCGGCAGGTCGACGGCCACGACG
Organism: Streptomyces nidicola; assembly: GCF_050106155.1. Lineage (NCBI taxonomy): Bacteria > Bacillati > Actinomycetota > Actinomycetes > Kitasatosporales > Streptomycetaceae > Streptomyces > Streptomyces nidicola. The sequence goes on along the minus strand of NZ_JBNBPI010000001.1, from coordinate 4,107,647 downwards.
GTTCCCCTTGCGGCGTCGGCCAGTTCGGCCGCGCGGGGGCGCAGGCCGCCCTTGCCGCCGATGCCCACGATGCCGTCGACGACGAGGTCGGCGCGGCCCACGCGCTCCGTGGCGTGCTCGTCCTGCGCGTCGAGGACCGTGCCGCCCGCCGCGCGCAGCGCCGCGAGGCCTCCGGCGTGGGCCCGGTCGGGGTTCAGCAGCAGCGCCGTGACGCCCGCGCCCCGGCGGGCGAGGCGGGCGCCCGCGTACAGGGCGTCGCCGCCGTTGTCCCCCGAGCCGACGAGGAGCGTGACGCGGGAGCCGTACACCTTGCCGAGCAGATCGGCGCAGGCGGTGGCGAGACCGGCCGCCGCGCGCTGCATCAGCGCGCCTTCGGGCAGCCGCGCCATGAGGGCGCGCTCGGCGGACCTGACCGTCTCTACGTCGTGGGCGAGTCGCATGCCATCGAGTGTCCCTCAGTGCGGCTGTCCCGGCCGAAGTGAACTGCCGCCCCGGCCGAAGCGGGCCGCCGCCCCGGCCGAAGCGGGCCGCCGCCCCGGCCGAAGCGGGCCGCCGATCCGGCCGAAGTGATTTGTGCCGGATTGGCCAACGGATCTCGTGTCACACCCCTCTGAGACACTGACCTCACCATGAACGAGAACGTGACTGCCCCGCTCCGCGCCCGCGCCGAGATCGACCTGGCCGCGCTCAAGGCCAATGTGCGAGCCCTGCGCGCCCATGCGCCCGGGGCCGCGTTCATGGCGGTCGTGAAGGCGGACGGGTACGGGCACGGCATGATCCCGGTCGCGCGGGCCGCCAAGGACGCGGGGGCCGAGTGGCTGGGGGCCGCCACCGCCGAGGAGGCGCTGGAGCTGCGCGCGGCGGGTCTCACCGGCCGCATCCTGTGCTGGCTGTGGGTGCCGGGCGGGCCCTGGCGGGAGGGGATCGAGGCCGATCTCGACATGTCGGTGAGCGGCATGTGGGCGCTGCGCGAGGTCGTCGACGCCGCGCGCGCGGCGGGCCGGACCGCCCGTATCCAGCTCAAGGCCGACACGGGCCTCGGGCGGAACGGCTGCCTGCCCGCCGACTGGCCCGAGCTCGTACGGGAGTCGCTGAAGGCGCAGCGGGACGGGTTCGTGAACGTCACGGGGCTCTGGTCGCACTTCGCGTGCGCCGACGAGCCCGGGCATCCGTCCATCGCCGCCCAGCTGACCGCCTTCCGGGAGATGGTCGCGCACGCGGAGGGCGAGGGCGTCACCCCGGAGGTCCGGCACATCGCCAACTCGCCGGGGACGCTGACCCTTCCCGAGACGCACTTCGACCTCGTGCGCCCCGGCATCGCGATGTACGGGATCTCGCCGAGCCCCGAGGTCGGCGCGCCCGGCGACTTCGGGCTTCGCCCCGTGATGACGCTGAAGGCGAATCTCGCGCTCGTGAAGCACGCGCCGGGTGGACTCGGCGTCAGTTACGGGCATCACTACGTCACACCGGGCGAGACGACGCTCGGCCTCGTCCCATTGGGCTACGCGGACGGCATTCCGCGACACGCGTCCGGTACGGCCCCGGTCCTGATCGGCGGCAAGCGGCGGACGATCGCGGGCCGGGTGGCCATGGACCAGTTCGTCGTCGACCTGGGCGGCGACGAGCCGGCCGCGGGGGACGAGGCGGTGCTCTTCGGGCCCGGTGACGGCGGCGAGCCGACCGCGGAGGACTGGGCGGTCGCGTCGGGCACCATCGCGTACGAGATCGTCACGCGCATCGGATCCCGCGTACCGCGCGTCTACGTAGACGAGGACGAAGAAGGCGGCGCCACGCGCGCGTGACCGGCGTCACGCCTTGAAGGTCCACCGACACGGCTGTCCGAGCCGCCACCATGTGAAGCGACAACGGAACGGGTAACCCGACACCGGACGACAGGCAGGACGCGGAGCAGGGAGCGGCACGTGAGCGAGAGCAGCGCACCGGCCACGGCGGCCGTCGTCGAAGCGGCGGAGCAGGCCGCGTCGGGGAACTGGCGGCGGGCCGGCCTCGCGGGCGCCGCCATAGGTGTGGTCGCGGCCGGGGCCGCCGCGGGCGTCGCCATCGAGCGGCTGACCGTGGGGCGCGGGATGCGCAGGAAGGCGCGGCTCGCGCTCGACGCGTCGGGGCCCTACGGAGCACTGCGCGGCGTGCCGGGGAAGGCGTACGCGGAGGACGGCACGGAGCTGTACTACGAGGTCGACGAGGCGGACCCGGAGGCCGGTGGTGCGACGCCGCGCAGACGCCGCCTGTTCGGCCGCAAGACCCCGGCGCCCGTCACCGTCGTCTTCAGCCACGGTTACTGCCTGGGGCAGGACTCCTGGCACTTCCAGCGCGCGGCGCTGCGCGGCGTCGTCCGCTGCGTGTACTGGGACCAGCGCAGCCACGGGCGTTCGGGGCGGGGTGTCGAGCAGGTCGAGGACGGGGTGCCGGTCTCCATCGACCGGCTCGGCAGCGACCTGCAGGCCGTGATCGAGGCGGCCGCGCCCGAGGGGCCGCTCGTCCTCGTCGGCCACTCCATGGGCGGCATGACCGTGATGGCGCTCGCCGACCGGTGTCCCGAGCTGATCCGCGACAGGGTCGTGGGCGTCGCCCTCATCGGTACGTCGTCGGGGAAGCTCGGCGAGGTGAACTACGGGCTGCCGGTGGCCGGGGTGAACGCGGTGCGGCGGGTGCTGCCCGGCGTACTGAAGGCGCTCGGGCAGCGGGCCGACCTCGTGGAGAAGGGGCGCCGGGCGACGGCCGACCTGTTCGCGGGGATCATCAAGCGGTACTCGTTCGCCTCGCGGGACGTCGACCCCGCCGTCGCCCGGTTCGCCGAGCGGATGATCGAGGGGACGCCGATCGACGTGGTGGCCGAGTTCTACCCGGCGTTCGAGGAGCACGACAAGGCGGACGCCCTGGCGCGCTTCGCGGACCTGCCCGTGCTCGTCCTCGCGGGGGAGCACGACCTGGTCACGCCGAGCGACCACAGCGAGGCGATCGCGGCGCTGCTGCCGGACGCCGAGTACGTGCTGGTGCCGGACGCCGGGCACCTCGTGATGCTGGAGCACCCGGAGGTCGTGACGGACCGGCTCGCGGACCTTTTGGTGCGTGCAAGGGAAAAGGCGCGCAGCGCGGCCTCGTAGGGGTGGCGGTGGGAGACGGGAGGGCGGTGCCGACAGCCGCTACCGTGGGGATTTATGGAGACACCGGCAACACCGCACAGCCCGGCGGCTGAGCCCGCCACCACCCCCGTCAGCACGGTCACCGTGACCGTCAACTCCCCGGACGAGATGCGGGAGTTGGGGCTCGCCCTGGCCAAACAGCTGCGCCCCGGCGACCTCGTGATGCTCACCGGCGAGCTGGGCGCGGGCAAGACGACGCTGACCCGCGGGCTCGGCGCGGGCATGGGCGTGCGCGGCGCGGTGACCTCGCCGACCTTCGTGATCGCCCGGGTGCATCCGCCGCTCGGCGAGGGCCCGGCCCTGGTGCACGTCGACGCGTACCGGCTCGGCGGCGGGCTCGACGAGATGGAGGACCTCGACCTCGACGTGTCCCTGCCGGACTCCGTGGTGGTCGTGGAGTGGGGCGACGGCAAGGTCGAGGAGCTGTCCGACGACCGGCTTCACGTGATCATCGACCGGGCCACGGGCGACACCACGGACGAGGTCCGGGTCGTGACGTTCAACGGGATCGGGGAGCGGTGGACCGAGGCGGACCTGGGGTCGCTCACGGGCTGACCCCCGTATCCCGGACACATCCCGACAGCGCGTCGGCAAATTCTTGCGCGGCGTGGCTTCGGCGTGTTCACATGGAGGCCGGTGCTGGTTAGGTCTACCTAACCACGTCCCTCGACCGCCGCCGGGAGGCATCCATGTCGACTTCGGAACGTGAAGGTGTGCGCGCAGTGTCGATGCGGGATCTTTTGGCGTCGTGTGCGGCGGCCCGCGCCGTGTCCACGCCGCCGGCTCCGCCGAGGGGGCGGGAGGCGTTGGTGCGCCGCGACGGGGTTGCGGACACGGGGCGCTGCCCCGGACCCCGCTGCCTCTCGTCCGAGGGCGGGGCTTGAACTACTTGACGACGACGACCTTTGCGCCGATCGTCGCGAACTGCCACATGGCGTCGGCGTCCTTGCGGGACTCGCGGATGCCGCCGGTCTGCTTGCCGGGGTCGGGAGCGGCCGTCGAACCGTTGACGGCGGCGCTGAAGCCGATCGCCACGCCGTTCGTGTTCGCGAAGCGGACCACGTGCTCGATCGGGACGCCGTCGGTGCCGGTGACGGAGCCGGAGCGGGAGGTCACCGAGTAGGAGCCGGGCGCCGGGTCCACCGTGCCGGGCGTCACCCGGAACGTCGACTTCGTCTTGTTGCCCGCGCCGACCAGCCACACCCGGTCCCCGCCCAGCGCGTACACGACACGCTCGCCCGAGCCTGAGCCCGCGGGCAGCGCCTTCGGGTCCGTCTTCTTCTTGGGGGCCTTCGACGCCGAGGCGGAGGGCGAGGAGCCCCCTTTCTTCTCGGCGAGGTCGGTGGGCGCGCTCGCCGACGCCTGGTAGGCGAGGAAGCCGACCACGACGAGTGATCCCGCCGTGAGCGCGGTCACGAATCCGGTGCTGCTCCGTGCCACCAGGTGCCTGCCTCTCAAGTACGAACCTCAGGGTGACGGTAGCAGTCGAGGCCCGGCGGCCCGGCCTTGCGGGAAGTCCGGACGTGTCCGCCTTCCGGTGGTCGTAGGCTGTTCGCGTGCTGTTGCTCGCTCTGGATACCGCCACCCCCGCCGTCACCGTCGCCCTGCACGACGGGACCTCCGTCGTAGCCGAGTCGAGTCAGGTGGACGCTCGTAGACACGGGGAGCTGTTGCTGCCCGCCGTCGACCGGGTGCTCACCGAGGCCGGACTGAAGCTCGACGCCGTCACCGGCATCGTCGTGGGCGTCGGCCCCGGCCCGTACACCGGCCTGCGTGTCGGCCTGATGACCGCCGACACGTTCGGGCTCGCGCTCGGCGTGCCCGTGCACGGCGTCTGCACGCTGGACGGGCTTGCGTACGAGGCCGGGGATGCCCTGGACGGGGCGGGGCCCTTCGTCGTCGCCACCGACGCGCGGCGCAAGGAGGTGTACTGGGCGCGCTACGCGGACGCGCGGACCCGTGTCACCGAAGCGGCCGTCGACCGGCCCGCCGACATCGCCGACCTCGTGAAGGACCTGCCCGCCGTCGGCGCCGGCGCGCGGCTCTACCCGGACACCTTCCCGGACGCGCGCGGGCCCGAGAACGTGTCGGCCGCCGCGCTCGCCGCCCTCGCCGCCGAGAAGCTGGCCGCGGGCGAGGAGCTCCTCGAACCGCGCCCCCTCTACCTGCGCCGTCCCGACGCGCAGGTCCCCAAGAACTACAAGGTGGTCACCCCCAAGTGACAGCCGTGGACGTATCGCTGCGCGAGATGCGCTGGTGGGACATCGATCCCGTGCTCGCCCTGGAGAAGGAGCTCTTCCCGGACGACGCCTGGTCGCGCGGCATGTTCTGGTCCGAGCTCGCGCACTCCCGCGGCGTCGGTTCCACGCGGCGCTACGTGGTCGCGTACGAGGGCGGGAAGCTGGTCGGGTACGGGGGCGTCGCCGCCTCCGGGGACCTCGCCGACATCCAGACCATCGCCGCCGCCCGCGAGCACTGGGGCACCGGGCTCGGCGCCCGGCTGCTCACCGAACTGCTGCGGCACGCCACCGCCTTCGAGGTCGACCAGGTGATGCTCGAGGTGCGCGTCGACAACACGCGGGCGCAGAAGCTGTACGAGCGCTTCGGGTTCGAGCCGATCGGCTTCCGGCGCGGCTACTACCAGCCCGGCAACATCGACGCCCTCGTGATGCGCCTGACCACGACCACCGGGAACGACGCGGCGAACGACACCGCGAACCACACCGCGAACGACACTGTGAACGAAGAGAAGACCCATGGCTGACGAACCGCTCGTCCTCGGCATCGAGACCTCCTGCGACGAGACCGGCGTCGGCATCGTCCGCGGCACCACCCTGCTCGCCGACGCCGTCGCCTCCAGCGTCGACGAACACGCCCGCTTCGGCGGCGTCGTCCCCGAGGTCGCCTCCCGCGCGCACCTGGAGGCGATGGTCCCCACGATCCAGCGCGCCCTGAAGGACGCGGGCGTCACGGCGAAGGACCTCGACGGCATCTCCGTCACCGCGGGCCCCGGCCTCGCGGGCGCGCTGCTGGTCGGGGTGTCGGCCGCGAAGGCGTACGCGTACGCGCTCGACAAGCCGCTCTACGGCGTCAACCACCTCGCCTCGCACATCTGCGTCGACCAGCTGGAGCACGGCACGCTGCCCGAGCCGACGATGGCGCTGCTCGTGTCGGGCGGCCACTCGTCGCTCCTTCTGTCGACCGACATCACCTCCGACGTACGTCCCCTGGGCGCGACCATCGACGACGCCGCCGGTGAGGCCTTCGACAAGATCGCGCGGGTGCTGAACCTCGGCTTCCCGGGCGGGCCCGTCATCGACCGGTACGCGAAGGAGGGCGACCCGAACGCGATCGCCTTCCCGCGCGGTCTCACCGGGCCGCGCGACCCTGCGTACGACTTCTCCTTCTCCGGCCTGAAGACGGCCGTGGCCCGCTGGATCGAGGCCAAGCGGGCGGCGGGGGAGGACGTGCCGGTGCGCGACGTGTCGGCGTCCTTCCAGGAGGCCGTCGTGGACGTGCTGACCCGGAAGGCCGTGAAGGCCTGCAAGGACGAGGGCGTCGACCACCTCATGATCGGCGGTGGCGTCGCCGCCAACTCGCGCCTCCGTGCCCTCGCCGAGGAGCGCTGCGAGCGGGCCGGGATCCGGCTGCGGGTGCCGCGCCCCAAGCTGTGCACGGACAACGGCGCGATGGTCGCGGCGCTCGGTGCGGAGATGGTGGCCCGCAACCGGCTGCCGTCCTCGTGGGACCTGCCCGCGGACTCCTCGCTCCCGGTCACGGAGCCGCACGTCCCGGGCCACCACCATCACGACCACGTGCACGAGGTCAGCAAGGAGAACCTCTACTCATGACCGTCGCGCTGATGTGGGAGGCCCGCGCCGTCGAGGGGCGCGGCGAGGAGCTGCTGAGCTGGGCGAAGGGGCAGGTCCTGGAGCGGGAGCCGGAGCGCATCGAGACGTTCCGGGCCCCGCAGGACCGGGTCCTCGTCATTACGTGGTGGGATGCCGCGTACGACGCTGATCTTCCGGAACTGCCGGAGCCGGACGGTGAGTTGGTGAAGCGGGCCGTCCACCGCTGGCGGTTCGAGGCGGCCTAGCGCTTCGCGGTGTACGTCAACAGGTAGCGCCAGAAGAGGAGTTGGCGCACCTCGCTGCCGGGGAGCAGGTGTGCCGCTTCCCGGCGGATCTCCGGGAGGCGCATCTCCGGCTGTCGCACGGGTGGTTGCGGCGGGGGAGTGCGGACGCCGCGGGCGCGCTCGCCCGCGTACACGGCGAGGCGCGCGACGGCGTTCGTCGGGGAGGCGATCACGTCCCACGGGGTGGCGCCGTCGTAGCAGCCCAGTACGAGCAGTCTGCCGCCGGGCGCGAGGGCCTCGCGGAAACGGGTCAGCGTCTCGAACGGCATGTGGTGCAGGCTCGCCAGGCAGCTGATCACGTCGTAGTGGGCGGGCGGGAGTTCGGCCTGCGCGGCGTCGGCGACGCGGTAGCGCGGCCCGCCGCCGGCCGCCTCCGCCACGGCCAGCGTCGCCGGATCCGGGTCGAGCGCGTCGACCCGGTACCCGTGCGCCACGAGCCGCCGCGCGAAGCGGCCGGTGCCGCAGCCGACGTCGAGGGCGGTGTGCCCTCCGGCGGGCAACTGGCGGAGCAGCAGCGGGTGGTAGTGGTCGTTGTGATCGAACGGCACGTTGGGCCTCCGGCGAATCGGGACGACGGGGTCGGGCCCCACGTCATGATTGCGCGGCACCGGGATTCCGGGGCGGTGCCGGGGCCGGCGCCTTCCGTATGCGCAGCCTGCACCGGGGGCCGCCTTGCCCACCCTGCCGCCCCAGGCGGCAGATTGCCCAAGGCGGGGGCGGTTGACTGCGGCGGGTGGGGAGCCGTGGTCGGCGCCGGGTCGCCCAAGGCGTGGTGCGGTACCCCGTCGGGCCGACGCCCCCGGAGGGGGCGGGTGGGTGGGAGATGGGCGGGAGCCCAGGGCCATTGCCTGCGGGCGGGGCAATTCGAGCCCCGCTGCGGGTGGGCAAATCCAGCCCCGCCGGCGATTGAGGCGCGGGGTCCGGGGCGGAGCCCCGTGGCCGGGACGCCGGTTCGGCACCATCAGCCCCGCGGGCGGAGCCCCGTGGCCGGGACCCCGGTTCGGCGTAATCAGGCCCGCGGGCGCAACCCCGACGCCTCAACCCACCGGGGCACCGACAAGCATCGTGGGCGCACCCGCCACCCGGGTAAGAAACACCGTCACCGCCCGCCTCCCGAAGGGCTTCGGCATCGCCTTGCGCCGCAACTCCTCCGGCTCGACCGCCGACCCCCGCTTCTTCACCGTCAGCACCCCCACCTCCCGCTCCCGCAGCAACGCCTTCAACTTCTTTACGTTGAAGGGGAGTTGGTCGGTGATCTCGTACGCGGCGGCGTAGGGCGTGGCGTGCAGCTCGTCCGCCGTCACGTACGCGATCGTCTCGTCGACGAGCCCGCCGCCGACCTCCTCCGCCACCTCGGCCACCAGGTGCGCCCGGATGACCGCGCCATCGGGCTCGTACAAGTACCGCCCGACGCCCCGCACTTCGGGATCGGGCAGCCCCCTGCCGACCAGCGCCCGCGGCCCCGGAAGCAGCGTCGCCCGCATCCGCCCGGGAGCGGTCCCGAACCACAGCACCGCCTCCTTCACGTCACCCCCGTCCGAGATCCACTCGGCGTCGGCCTCCGCGGGGATCGCCTCGTGCGGGATGCCGGGGGCGATCTTCAGCGCGGCGCGCGGCGCCTCGAGTGCGGTGGACACGGCCCAGGACAGGGGAGGGGAGTAGGCCTCGGGATCGAAGATGCGCCCCCGTTTCGTGGAACGCCGCGCGGGGTCCACGAACACGGCGTCGTACCCGGCCGTGTCCACCTCGGTGACGTCCGCCTCGCGCACCTCGATGAGCCCCGCGAGCCCGAGCGCCTCGGCGTTCGCCCGCGCCACCGCGCACGTCAGCGGGTCCCGGTCGACGGCGAGGACCCGGATCCCCGCGCGGGCGAGCGCGATCGCGTCGCCGCCGATGCCGCAGCACAGGTCGGCCACGGAGCGCACGCCGAGCCGCTCGAAGGCATCGGCCCGGTACGCCGCCACGCTCGTCCGCGTCGCCTGCTCGACCCCGTTCGGCGTGAAGTACATCCGGGCCGCGTCCTCGGCCCCGAACTTCGCCACCGCCCGCTGCCGCAGCCGCGCCTGGGCGAGCGCGGCCGAGACGAGCTCGGCGGGGTGCTCGCGACGCAGTTTCGTGGCGAGGGCGAGCTCCTGGGCCGGATCGTGGTCACGGAGTTCGTCGAGCAGGCCCTGGCCCTCGGGGGTCAGGAGGGCGGAGAAGGCGGCGGGCGAAAGGGAGGAGCTCACCCGGCCCATTGTGGGCCAGGCGGGCGACGGTGCGCGCCAGGCGGAGGTGTCGGCTCCGGAACGGGCCCGTGAGCTGTAAGGATCCGGCGCCATGCAACTAGTACGACAAAATGAGAAATCCGCCTCAAAGGGGACCCGGCGGAGACCTGGAACTCGGAAGGGGCCCGGCACCTCGACCGGCGCCCGCCTCCTCTCCCGCCTCATCGCCGCCCTGCTCGCCGCGTCCGCCCTCGCCACCGGATGCGCCGCCGGCACCCCGGAGCGGACCCCCGCGAAACCGGCCCCCGGTCAGCAGGCGCACAAGGGCCTCCAGGCCGCTCCCGCCCGCGCCCTCGACTCGTACGCGACGAAGCTGCGCGCCCAGCGGGCCGCGCTCGTCGCGGCGACCAAGCGCTGGGGCCTCGCCGACGTGCCGCTCACCGCCCCGCGCCCACCGGCGAAGAAGCCGGTCATCGAGGCGCGGAGGGGCTTCGAGGTCGACGGCCAGAAGGAACTCGGCCTGCCGCCCGTCTTCACGACGATCCCGACCACGGACAAGGTCGTCTTCCTCACCATCGACGACGGGGCCGAGAAGGACCCGCGGTTCCTGAAGATGATGAGCGAGCTGCGGATCCCGTACACCGCGTTCCTGACCGACGCCGAAGTCAGGCCGCAGTACGGCTACTTCAAGAAGATGCAGGCCCGCGGCGTCACCCTCAACAACCACACGCTCCACCACCCGTTCCTGCCCGCCCTCTCGTACGCGCGTCAGAAGCACGAGATCTGCGGCATGCAGGACGTCATCGAGAAGAAGTACGGCAAGCGGCCCACGCTCTTCCGGCCGCCGTTCGGCGACTACAACCAGGACACCCTGCGCGCCGCCAAGGCCTGCGGCATCGAGTACGCCCCGATCTGGAACGCCGAGGCGTTCGTGGACCGCATGGACTACCGCGAGTGGGACCGCAGCATCCATCCGGGCGACATCCTGCTCACGCACTTCAGGGGCCGCAAGGACTGGAAGGGCACGATGCCCGACATGATCCGGCACCTCATGAAGTACCTCACCGACCGGGGGTACGCGGTGGCGCGCCTGGAGGACTACCTGTGACACGGCGCGCGCCGTGGGCGCGGCTGCTCGGCTGTGCCCTGGCCGCCGCTCTGCTCGCCGGGTGCGCGCGGGAGGCCGCGCCGCCCCCGCGGCCTGCGGCGGGCGCGGAGGCGGCGGTCCCGCCGGTCGTCTCCCGCGTCCCCACCCGCGACAAGGTGGTCTTCCTCGCGTACGAGGACGGGGCCGGGCGGGACCCCCGCTTCGTCGACCTGGTCCGCGACCGGCGCCTCCCGGTCTCGCTGTTCCTCGCGGGCGCGGGCGGGGGTCGGGGCCGCCTCGGCGAACTGAGCGCCCTGGGCGCCCGGGTGCAGAACCGCACCCTCACCCACGCCCTCCTCCCGGGCCTCGGATACGTGGAGCAGCACGCCGAGATCTGCGGCCAGCGCGACCGCGTCCAGGCCCGGTTCGGAGCGGCGCCCCGCCTCTTCCATCCGCCCCGGGGCGCGTACGACGCGAACACGCTCCAGGCGGCGGCCGAGTGCGGCGTCGACGCGATCGTCCTGTGGCGCGAGCCGGCGGGGCGGCTGCGCCCCGGCGACATCCTCGGGGTGCGGGCGGGGACGACCCCGGATCTTCTGCGCCGCATCAAGGCCGAGGGGTACGAGGTGGCGGCCCTGGAGGACTACCTGTGACCCGCCGGTCCACCCATCAGCGGCGGAGTCGATTAGCAGTCCGCTTGACCGAGTGCTAATCGCAGTCATAGTCTCGGCCCTGGCACTCACCACTGGAGAGTGCCAACAGCGACGGGCAGGTCCGGCACCCGCGACGACGGATCCACCTGGTCGCCACCCCAGACTGTTAACCCCGTGAGATCTCCGAAGGGGGAGACCGGATCGTGACGACCTCCAGCTCCAAGGTTGCCATCAAGCCGCTCGAGGACCGCATTGTGGTCCAGCCGCTCGACGCCGAGCAGACCACGGCCTCTGGCCTGGTCATTCCGGACACCGCGAAGGAGAAGCCCCAGGAGGGCGCCGTCCTCGCCGTGGGTCCCGGCCGCTTCGAGAACGGCGAGCGCCTTCCGCTCGACGTCCAGGTCGGCGACGTCGTGCTGTACAGCAAGTACGGCGGCACCGAGGTGAAGTACAACGGCGACGAGTACCTCGTCCTCTCGGCTCGCGACGTGCTCGCGATCGTCGAGAAGTAATTCACCCAAGCTTTCCCAGCTTCCCAGAAGCAGAATGCTTTGAACCGCGCCCCTGGCCCCCGCTGATATTGCCGGGTGCGAGGGGCGCGGTTCGCTTTTTCGAGAGGACTGACTCAGCTCCATGGCGAAGATCCTGAAGTTCGACGAGGACGCCCGTCGCGCCCTCGAGCGCGGCGTCAACAAGCTTGCCGACACGGTCAAGGTGACGATCGGCCCCAAGGGTCGCAACGTCGTCATCGACAAGAAGTTCGGCGCCCCGACCATCACCAACGACGGCGTCACCATCGCCCGTGAGGTCGAGGTCGAGGACCCGTACGAGAACCTCGGCGCGCAGCTGGTGAAGGAGGTGGCGACCAAGACCAACGACATCGCGGGTGACGGTACGACCACCGCCACCGTGCTCGCCCAGGCCCTGGTCAAGGAAGGCCTGCGCAACGTTGCCGCCGGTGCCTCCCCGGCCGCCCTGAAGAAGGGCATCGACGCCGCGGTCAAGGCCGTGTCCGAGGACCTCCTCGCGACCGCCCGCCCGATCGACGAGAAGTCCGACATCGCCGCCGTCGCCGGTCTGTCCGCGCAGGACAACCAGGTCGGCGAGCTCATCGCCGAGGCGATGGACAAGGTCGGCAAGGACGGTGTCATCACCGTCGAGGAGTCCAACACCTTCGGCCTGGAGCTCGACTTCACCGAGGGCATGGCCTTCGACAAGGGATACCTGTCCCCGTACTTCGTCACCGACCAGGAGCGTATGGAGGCCGTCCTCGACGACCCGTACATCCTGATCCACCAGGGCAAGATCGGCTCGATCCAGGACATGCTCCCGCTCCTGGAGAAGGTCATTCAGAACGGTGGCTCCAAGCCGCTCCTGATCATCGCCGAGGACGTCGAGGGCGAGGCCCTGTCGACCCTGGTCGTGAACAAGATCCGCGGCACGTTCAACGCCGTCGCCGTGAAGGCCCCCGGCTTCGGTGACCGCCGCAAGGCGATGCTCCAGGACATGGCCACCCTCACCGGTGCCACCGTCATCGCCGAGGAGGTCGGCCTCAAGCTCGACCAGGCCGGTCTCGAGGTGCTCGGTTCCGCGCGCCGCGTGACCATCACCAAGGACGACACCACCATCGTCGACGGTGGCGGCAAGTCCGAGGACGTGCAGGGCCGCGTCGCGCAGATCAAGGCCGAGATCGAGAACACGGACTCGGACTGGGACCGCGAGAAGCTGCAGGAGCGCCTGGCCAAGCTGGCCGGCGGCGTCTGCGTCATCCGCGTCGGTGCCGCGACCGAGGTCGAGCTCAAGGAGAAGAAGCACCGTCTGGAGGACGCCATCTCCGCGACCCGCGCCGCGGTCGAGGAGGGCATCGTCTCCGGTGGTGGCTCCGCTCTGGTGCACGCCTCCAAGGTCCTGGACGACTCCCTCGGCAAGGAGGGCGACGAAGCCACCGGTGTCGCCGTCGTCCGCCGCGCCGTCGTCGAGCCGCTCCGCTGGATCGGCGAGAACGCCGGCCAGGAGGGCTACGTGATCGTCTCCAAGGTCAAGGAGCTCGAGAAGGGCAGCGGCTACAACGCCGCGACCGGCGAGTACGTGGACCTGGTCAAGGCCGGCGTCATCGACCCGGTCAAGGTCACGCGCTCCGCCCTGGAGAACGCTGCCTCCATCGCCTCCCTGCTCCTCACGACCGAGACCCTGGTCGTCGAGAAGCCGGCGGAGGAGGAGCCCGAGGCCGCCGGCCACGGGCACGGTCACTCCCACTGACCCGCTCCGCTTCAGTTGAAGCGACCGAGGCCCGGCTCCCCGTCGCGGGGAGCCGGGCCTCGGCGTTTGCCGGGGTGGGCGCCCTCGTGAGGTGCGGCCTGCACCGGGGGCCGCCTTGCCCACCCTGCCGCCCCAGGCGGCAGATTGCCCAAGGCGGTGGCGGTCGACCGCGGCGGGTGGGGAGCCGTGGCTGCGGCAGATTGCCCCAGGCGCGTGCGGCCGACCGCAGTGGGTGGGAGCCGTGGCTGCGGCAGATTGCCCCAGGCGTGTGCGGCCGACCGTAATGGGTGGGTGCCGTGGCCGCGGTGGATTACCCAAGGCGGTGGTGGGCGACCTCAGCGGGTGGGGTGCCGTGCTCGGCGGCGGGTCGGCAAATCCAGCCCCGCCGGCGTTTGAGGCGCGGGGTACGGGGCGGAGCCCCGATCTTGTGAGCCTCGCCGGCGGATTGCCCAAGGCGGCTGGCGGCACCCCGTCGGGCCGACGCCCCCGGAGGGGGCGGGTGGTGGGAGATGGGCGGGAGCCGGGCGATTGCCTGCGGGCGGGCTGGACAACTCAAGCCCTGCGGGCGGGGCGGGACCACTCGAGCCCCGCGGCGGGCGGGACGACTCGAGCTCCGCGGCGGGCGGGACGACTCGAGCTCCGCGCCGGGTGGGCGTTGCCAGCCCCGCTCCGTGACGAGACTCGCGGGGTAAGCGGCGGCGCCCCGATCTTTTGAGCCCCGCCGGCGATTGAGGCGCGGGGGGCCGCGGCGGTACCCCGTGGCGTAGGGAGAACTCCCTTACTGGGGACCGTACTTGCGGCCCGTACGGGACGTGATCCCGCCCAGGAGGACGCGCGGCGTCACCTTCACCACGCCCATGAGGGCCTTGTACCGGGGGTCCGGGATCGACAGCGACTTGCCACGCGCGAGGTCCGCGAGCGCCGCCGCCACCAACTTGTCCGCGTCGAGCCACATCCACTTCGGGATGTTGCCCGTACCCATCCCGGCCCGCTCATGGAACTCCGTACGGACGAACCCGGGGCACAGCGCCATCAGCCGCACCCCACTGCCCGCGAGGTCCTTCGCCGCGCCCTGCGTGAACTGCACGACCCACGCCTTCGACGCCCCGTACGTACCGCGCGGCACGAACGCCGCCACCGACGCCACGTTGACCACACCACCGCGCCCGCGCTCCCGCATCGCCCCGGCCGCCGCCGACGTCAGCCGCAGCACCGCCTCGCAGTGCACCTTCAGCATCGTCAGCTCGTCGGCCATCGGGACTTCCAGGTAGTGCCCCTTGTTGCCGAACCCGGCGTTGTTGACCAGCAGGTCGACCGCGGCCTTACGGTCCGTCAGGCGCGCCTCGACCGCCGCGATCCCGTCATCCGTGGCCAGGTCGGCGGTGAGCACCTCGGCCTCGATGCCGTGCCGGTCGTGCAGTTCTGTCGCCTGCTCGTGCAGCCGCTCGGTGTCGCGCGCGACGAGCACCAAGTTGTGTCCGTCGGCGGCGAGTTGCCGTGCGAACGCGGCGCCGATGCCCGCGGTGGATCCGGTGATCAGGGCGGTAGTCATGCCCCAAGGTTAATGATCGCGGAACGGTGCCTGGGCACGGAACCGGAGTGGGCGCCTCCGTGATGTGCGGCCTGCACCGGGGTGCCGCCTTGCCCGCCCTGCCGCCCAAGGCGGCAGATTGCCCAAGGCGGCGGGGGTCACCGCCACGGGTGGGGAGCCATACTCGGCGGCGGATGAGCAAATCCAGCCCCGCCGGCGTTTGAGGCGCAGGGCCCGGGGCGGAGCCCCGCGACGTGGGGGCGGCCGACCGCGACAGAACTACGACCCGTACTTCTCCACGTACTCCCGCGCGGAGCGAACCGCCTCCGGATGCAGCGCGTCCCCCGCGGCGAGCAACCGCGGCAGCAGCTCCCGCTCGGTCGTCACCGCACGGAACTGGAAGGCCACGCTCACCTCGTGGTCCGGCCGGCGCACGATCTCGATGGAGTCGCCCGCCCGGATCTCGCCCGGCTCGATCACCCGCAGATACGCCCCCGGCGCCCCTTCTTTGGTGAACCGCTTGACCCAGCCCCGCTCGCCCAGATGCCCCTGGAAGGTCCGGCACGGAATCCGGCTCGACGTCACCTCCAGGACCAGGTCGGCCCCGATCCGCCAGCGCTCGCCGATCCTCGCGCCCGACACGTCGACCCCTTCGGTCGTGAGGTTCTCGCCGAACGAGCCGCTGGGCAGCGAACGGTCGAGCTCCTCGCCCCACGCGTCCAGGTCCTCACGCGCGTACGCGTACACCGCCTGGTGGTCCCCGCCGTGGTGCCGCAGGTCGCACACCGCGTCCCCGGCGAGCCCGCTCGCGCCGGTCCCCTTGGGGCCAGGAGCCGACACCCGCACGGGACCTGCGACGGGCCGCTTGTCGATGCCCGTGACCCCCTCGGGCTGGTCCGTGTAATCGGCGGACTGGGGCCGCCCCAGATTCAGCGACAGAAGCTTCATGTGCGGAACGCTACGGGACCGACACCCAAAGCCGCCACGCATTATCCGGCGCGATCCCCAAGAGTCGCTTATGCTTGAGGGGTGATCGAGGCCCGTCATCTCCGTGTCCTGCGCGCCGTCGCCGCCACCGGCTCCTTCTCCGCGGCGGCCCGCGAGCTGGGCTGCACCCAGCCCGCCGTGAGCCAGCAGATGAAGGCCCTGGAGTCCTCGGCCGGCACCCCGCTGCTGATCCGCACCGGCCGCGAGATGCGCCTGACCCAGGCCGGCGAGGCCCTCGTGCGGCACGCGTCGGGCATCCTCGCCGGGCTGACGGCCGCCGAGGAGGAGATCGCCGCGATCGCGGGCCTGCGTGCCGGGCGCGTCCGCCTCGTCTCCTTCCCCAGCGGCAGCTCGACGCTCGTGCCCACCGCCCTCGCCGCCCTGCGCGCCGAACACCCCGGCACGCGCGTGTCCCTGGTCGAGGCCGAACCGCCCCGCTCCGTGGAGATGCTGCGAGAGGGCGACTGTGACGTCGCGCTCGCGTTTCGATACGAGGGCGCGCACGCCACGGAGGACTGGGACGACCTCGTCGTACGGACGCTGTTCGCCGACCGGCTCGTGGGCCTCGTCCCCGAGGGGCACGCGCTGGCGGGAGCCGGCTCGGTCACCATCGACGCGTTCGCGGACGAGCCGTGGATCGCGGGCTGCCCGCGCTGCCGCCGCCAGCTGGTCGAGGTGTGCAGGGGCGCCGGGTTCGCCCCGCGCATCGACTTCGCGACGGACGACTACCCGGCGGTGGTCGGGCTCGTGAGTGCCGGGCTCGGCGTGGCGGTGCTTCCCGAACTGGCCATCGAGTCCGTTCGCCCCAAGGGTGCACGCACAGTGACCGTCGAGCCCCCGGTGCGCCGCGAGATCGTCGCGCTCACCCTGCCCGATCTGGCCCAGGTGCCCGCGGTCGGCGCGACCCTCGACCACCTCGCGAAGGCCGCGACACGCTGAACGCGGAGGTGGGCGCGCCGTGGCGCGCCCACCTCCGCAGGTCGTTCAGGTGCGTGCAGAAACGTTCCTTCAGGTGGGTGCGCCGCTTGTGGCGGCCTGTCCTCCGCTCGGGGCCGACGCCGTGACGAGCCGGTTGCGGGCCCGCCCCATGAGCTCTTCGCGCTCGTCTTCCGTGAGGCCGCCCCACACGCCGTACGGCTCGCGCACCTGTAGGGCGTGAGCAGCGCACTCCGCGCGCACCGGGCACCTCATGCAGACCTCCTTGGCCGAGTTCTCACGGGCGCTGCGTGCCGCCCCACGTTCGCCCTCCGGGTGGAAGAAGAGCGAGCTGTCCACCCCGCGGCAGGCCGCGAGGAGCTGCCAGTCCCACAGATCGGCGTTCGGTCCGGGAAGGCGGGAGAAATCTGCCATTGCTGTGTCCCCTTGTAGCCGTTCAGACGCGGATACGGTGCCCATGACCGTACATCTACTGTCTAAGGAGATGAAAATATGACTCATTGCGAATCTAGCTACAGACACCAGCAAAAGGAAGGAAAACCTTCCAAATGGGGCATAGCTTGTGATGAAACCTTGTGGGTCCGCCGCGCTGTCCGCACCGTGTTCGCGCCCTCACGTAGAGTGCCGAAGGAGGCCGTCCGACCCGTAACTCTTTCGAGTGACCGTCGTTGAGAGGTGCGGAGGCGGTTGAATGAACAAGCGCTCGGGCAGGTGTCCGAATGCCTTGTTGAATGTCGACCGCACAGGTGACGATTCGTACACAGCCTGGAGGCTCAAGGTGACGCGCATCAGCTGCGGAGGACGGTCATGACATCCGTCCTCGTCTGCGACGACTCCCCGCTTGCCCGAGAGGCGCTGCGCCGCGCGGTCGCGACCGTGCCCGGCGTCGAGCGCGTGACGACCGCGGCCAACGGCGAGGAAGTCCTCCGCCGCTGGGGCGCCGACCGCTCGGACCTGATTCTGATGGACGTACGCATGCCCGGTCTGGGCGGCGTCGAGACAGTGCGGCGGCTGCTCTCCGCCGATCCCGGTGCGCGCATCATCATGCTCACCGTGGCCGAGGATCTGGACGGCGTGGCCCTCGCGGTCGCCGCCGGCGCCCGCGGATATCTGCACAAGGACGCCTCGCGCGCCGAGCTGCGGGCCACGGTGACGCAGGCGCTCGCCGACCCGACCTGGCGGCTCGCCCCGCGCAGACTGCGCTCGGCCGAGATGGGGGCCGCTCCCACGCTCACCGCGCGGGAGATCCAGGTGCTCGAAGGTATGAGCCACGGGCGGTCCAACGCCGAGATCGGGCGTGAGCTGTTCCTCTCCGAGGACACGGTCAAGACGCACGCGCGTCGCCTGTTCAAGAAGCTCGGCGCCTCGGACCGTGCGCACGCGGTGGCGCTCGGGTTCCGCTGGGGCCTGGTTCGCTGACGAGCCGCTGATCGGCACACCCCCGCGCCCTCCGGGGCGCGGTGGACCCGCCGTGAGGGACGCCGCTCCGGCCCGTCGCGCCGCGACTTTTCGACGCTTCGCGCGCGATGCCGCATCCTTGGGGGTGTGGAGTTCCTCGGGGACGAGTCGGGCGAGCAGGGTCAGCGAGAGGGGAGGGCGCAGGAGATGAGTTCCGGCGCACCTGCTCATAACGCTTCGGTGCACAACTACGGGCACGGTGTCACGGACCGGAAGGTGTCGGGGCACCATGGACCGATGCGTGACGACGAGGCAGCGACTCCCCAGGGGGTCATCGGTACGCTCGTCGGCCGCGCCGTCGACGGTGACGAGCAGGCCACGCACGATCTGCTCGCACATGTCCATCCCCTCGCGATCCGCTACTGCCGCACGCGTCTTTCCCGACTGCCGGGTGACGCGCGGCACTTCGTGGAGGATCTCGCCCAGGAGGTCTGCGTCGCGGTGCTGCTCGCGCTGCCGCGCTACAAGGACACCGGGCGGCCCTTCGAGGCGTTCGTCTTCGCCATCGCCGCGCACAAGGTCGCCGACCTTCAGCGGGCGGCCATGCGCGGGCCCGGATCCACGGCCGTGCCCTCCGACGAGATGCCCGAGCGGCCCGACGACTCCCTCGGTCCGGAGGAGCGGGCGCTGTTGAACAGCGACGCCGCGTGGGCCAAGAAGCTGCTCGCCAACCTTCCGCAGAACCAGCGGGAGCTGCTCCTGCTGCGTATCGCCGTCGGGCTCACCGCGGAGGAGACCGGGCAGATGTTGGGCATGTCACCCGGCGCCGTGCGCGTCGCGCAGCACCGGGCGCTGAGTCGGCTGCGGGCGCTCGCCGAGCAGTAGCGCAGAGCCCCGGCGGCGCACGTGTGAACGTCCAAAGAACGCCGATGATCTTGATCGTGGAATGAGACACCCCTGCGGGCCGTTAGCATGGACATCCGCACCGATCAAGGCCATTTGGGGAAGGTGTCATGACTGCAAACGTCGACGGAGTGCCCGAGAAATTCGCGACACTCGGGCTGACCTACGACGACGTGCTGCTACTGCCGGGCTCGTCGGACATGGCGCCCGACCAGATCGACACCGCCTCGCACGTCTCGAAGAACGTGCGGGTGAACATCCCGCTGCTGTCCGCCGCGATGGACAAGGTCACCGAGTCCCGCATGGCCATCGCCATGGCGCGGCAGGGTGGCGTCGGCGTGCTGCACCGCAACCTGTCGATCGCCGACCAGGCGAACCAGGTGGACCTCGTGAAGCGCTCCGAGTCCGGCATGGTCACCGACCCGATCACGGTGCACCCGGACGCGACGCTCGCCGAGGCCGACGCGATCTGCGCCAAGTTCCGCATCTCCGGTGTGCCGGTGACCGACGGCGGCGGCAAGCTGCTCGGCATCGTCACCAACCGCGACATCGCCTTCGAGAACGACCGCAGCCGTCAGGTCCGCGAGGTCATGACGCCGATGCCGCTCGTCACGGGCAAGGTCGGCATCTCCGGCGTCGACGCCATGGAGCTGCTGCGCCGCCACAAGATCGAGAAGCTTCCGCTGGTCGACGACGCGGGCATCCTCAAGGGCCTCATCACGGTCAAGGACTTCAAGAAGGCCGAGCAGTACCCGAACGCCGCGAAGGACTCCGAGGGCCGGCTGCTCGTCGGTGCCGCGGTCGGCGTCGCCGGTGACGCCTACGAGCGCGCGCAGGCGCTGATCGAGGCGGGCGCCGACTTCATCGTCGTCGACACCGCGCACGGGCACTCGCGGCTCGTCGGTGACATGGTCGCCAAGATCAAGTCCAACGCCGGCAACGTCGACGTCATCGGTGGCAACATCGCCACCCGTGAGGGCGCCAAGGCGCTCATCGACTCCGGCGTGGACGGCATCAAGGTCGGCGTCGGCCCGGGCTCCATCTGCACCACGCGCGTGGTCGCCGGTATCGGTGTCCCGCAGGTCACCGCCATCTACGAGGCGTCGCTCGCCGCCAAGGAGGCCGGTGTCCCGGTCATCGGCGACGGTGGCCTCCAGTACTCCGGTGACATCGCCAAGGCGCTCGTCGCCGGCGCCGACACCGTGATGCTCGGCTCGCTGCTCGCGGGCTGCGAGGAGTCGCCGGGTGAGCTGATGTTCATCAACGGCAAGCAGTTCAAGTCGTACCGCGGCATGGGTTCGCTGGGCGCCATGCAGACGCGCGGCGAGCAGAAGTCCTTCTCCAAGGACCGGTACTTCCAGGAGGGCGTCGCCTCCGACGAGAAGCTCGTGCCCGAGGGCATCGAGGGCCAGGTGCCCTACCGCGGCCCGCTGTCGGCGGTCGTGCACCAGCTCACCGGCGGTCTGCGCCAGTCGATGTTCTACGTCGGCGGGCGCACGGTTCCGGAGCTGCAGAGCAACGGCAAGTTCGTCCGGATCACGTCGGCGGGCCTCAAGGAGAGCCACCCGCACGACATCCAGATGACGGTCGAGGCGCCGAACTACAGCCGCAACGGCAAGTAACAGCAGGTCAGACCGTGTGGGGCGGATCCGGGATCACCGGGGCCGCCCCACACGTGTGTGTCAGGGATACTGGACAGGCAAGGCCCAAGTGGGACCCAGATGTGAAAGGCGCCCCCCAACGTGACTGAGATCGAGATCGGGCGCGGCAAGCGCGGCCGCCGCGCGTACGCCTTCGACGACATCGCCGTCGTACCGAGCCGGCGCACCCGCGACCCGAAGGAGGTCTCGATCGCATGGCAGATCGATGCCTACCGCTTCGAGCTGCCGTTCCTGGCCGCCCCCATGGACTCCGTCGTCTCGCCGCAGACGGCCATCCGCATCGGTGAGCTGGGCGGACTCGGCGTGCTGAACCTCGAGGGCCTGTGGACCCGTTACGAGGACCCGCAGCCGCTGCTCGACGAGATCGCCGAGCTGTCGCCCGAGGCCGCGACCCGCCGCCTCCAGGAGATCTACTCCGCGCCCATCCAGGCCGACCTGATCGGGCAGCGCATCAAGGAGGTGCGCGACTCCGGTGTCGTCACCGCCGCCGCGCTCTCCCCGCAGCGCACCGCCGAGTTCTCCAAGGCGGTCGTGGACGCGGGCGTCGACATCTTCGTGATCCGCGGGACCACGGTCTCCGCCGAGCACGTCTCGGGTGCCGCCGAGCCGCTGAACCTGAAGCAGTTCATCTACGAGCTGGATGTTCCGGTCATCGTGGGTGGCTGCGCCACGTACACCGCCGCGCTGCACCTCATGCGGACCGGCGCCGCGGGTGTGCTCGTCGGCTTCGGTGGCGGCGCCGCGCACACCACGCGGAACGTGCTGGGCATTCAGGTGCCGATGGCCACCGCCGTGGCGGATGTCGCCGCCGCGCGCCGTGACTACATGGACGAGTCCGGTGGCCGGTACGTGCACGTCATCGCCGACGGTGGCGTGGGCTGGTCCGGCGACCTGCCCAAGGCCATCGCCTGCGGTGCCGACTCCGTGATGATGGGGTCGCCGCTGGCCCGCGCCACGGACGCGCCCGGCCGCGGTCACCACTGGGGCATGGAGGCCGTCCACGAGGACGTGCCGCGTGGCAAGAAGGTCGACCTCGGCACGGTCGGTACGACCGAGGAGGTCCTGACCGGGCCCTCGCACACGCCCGACGGGTCGATGAACTTCTTCGGCGCGCTGAAGCGGGCCATGGCGACGACCGGCTACAGCGAGCTCAAGGAGTTCCAGCGGGTCGAGGTCACGGTGGCGGATGCCACACACAAGCGGTAGCGCTGACGCTTTGTCGTAGCGGGAAACGGGTGGGCCCCATCGGGAAGGTGGGCCCACCCGTTTTTTTGCGCAGTTCCCCGCGCCCCCAAACAGAGCGGTTCCCCCGCGCCCCTACGAAGCGGCGCGCTTTGCCGCGCCGAAGGAAGCCACCGCGGCGAGGGCGAAGAAGAGGAAGGTCATGGGGTCCGAGTCGGTCTTCCAGGCCTGGTGGACCCAGTTGAAGTGCTGGAAGAGCAGTTCGGGCACGGAGAACGGCAGCACCTTCGAGCCGATGATCGACTCGCCGAGCAGCTGGCCGAGGTAGACGCCCAGCAGCGACAGGATCGGGCTGACGATCAGGACCACCGGGTTGTTGCCGCCGACCTTGCCCGCCGCGAATCCGACCACGACGCCGACGGCCACGGCCGCGTAACCGATCTCGTGCTCGGTCGCGCCGACGATGCCGCCGTAGACGCCGGCGATGACCAGCATCGCCACGAAGCCGGCGAGGATGCCGAGCCCCAGGTTGCCGCGGGCGGGGGCGGGCGGCGGCACCGGCATGAAGCCGCCCTTCATCCCCTGCTGCTGAGGGAACGGGGCGTACGGCTGCTGCTGCGGGTAGCCGTACTGGGGCTGCTGCGGCGGCTGCGGCTGTTGGGCGTAAGGGTTGCCGTCGGGTATGTGAGGCGGCTGGGTCATGCGGTCCCCCTGGGGTGTGAGCCCTGGCGCTGATGTGCACAGAGTGGCCGCAATGTAGCAGTCAGAGGCGGTGTGCGGCCCCCGCCGGAGTCGCTCCCCTTGTGTCCAGGAGGAGTTGGGCCTTTACGGACAGGCCTTGCAGGTCGTACGTGCGGTGCTGTTGCAGCAGGATCGTCAGGTCGGCGTCGGCCGCGGCCTCGTAGAGGGAGTCGGCGCGCGGGACCGGGCGGTCCAGGACGTTCCAGGACGGGACGTACGGGTCGTGGTAGCTGACGGCGGCGCCGAGTTGCATGAGGCGGGTGGCGATCTCCTCGGCGGGGGCGGCCTGTTGGTCGGCGAGGTCGGGCTTGTAGGTGACGCCGAGGAGGAGGACGCGGGCGCCGCGGGCCGACTTGCCGTGTTCGTTGAGGAGGGTGGCCGCGCGCTGGACCACGTACGACGGCATGTGGTGGTTGACCTGGCGGGCCAGTTCGACCATGCGCAGGGGGCGGGTGGGCAGGTGCGGGCCCGAGAGGTCCTGGGCGAGGGCGTGGCCGCCGACGCCGGGGCCGGGGCGGAAGGCCTGGAAGCCGAAGGGCTTCGTCTCCGCGCAGCGGATGACGTCCCACAGGTCCACGCCCAACTCGTGGCAGAGCACGGCCATTTCGTTGACCAGGGCGATGTTGACGTGCCGGTAGTTGGTCTCCAGGAGGTGCACGGTCTCCGCTTCCCGTGGACCACGCGCGCGTACGACCTTGTCCGTGAGGCGGCTGTAGAAGGTGGCCGCCGACTCGGTGCAGGCGGGGGTGTGGCCGCCGATCACCTTGGGGGTCGACGTGTAGGGGTGCAGGCGGTTGCCGGGGTCGACGCGGCCGGGGGCGTGGGCGAGGTGGAAGTCGCGTCCCGCGCGCAGGCCCGAGCCCTCTTCCAGGACGGGGAGGAGGAGCGTCTGCGTGGTGCCGGGCGGCACGGGCGACTCGATGATCACCGTGGTGTGCGGGCGGAGCCGGGCGGCGAGGGTGCGGGTCGCCTCGATGACCGGGGTGAGCATCGGCGCCCCGTCGGGGCCCTGCGGGGTCGGGGCGCAGATCACGGCGGTGCGGACGCGGGCGAGTTCGGCGGGGTTGGCCGTGGGGCGGAAGCCCGCGGAGAGCATCCGGCGGAGGTCGGCGGCGGTCAGGGCCGCCGCGTCGCCGCCGCCGGGCAGCCGGCCGGCCGCGAGGTCCCTTGCGCGGGCCGGATCGTGGCCGATGGTCGCGATCCCGGCCGCCACGGCGGTCTGTGCGAGGGGCAGGCCGAGGTGGCCGAGGCCGATGACGGCGAGGTCTGCGGGCATGGCGGTTGCCGTCCTTTCCCGAGGAGCGGACCGGCCGGTCAATAGCCGGAGCGGGACTGGCGCGCAAGCCCTGTGGACAGGATGAGCGAGCGCAATGTCAGACTAGGAGTAAATATGACCGATATACGACATTGCGCCGCAATGGATTTGCGAGTGTTGCGCCGCGAGTCTCCGCAGCTTGTCCACAGGTACATGCTCGAGGTTGTCCGCAGGTGCGTGCTCGCTGGTGGCCCGAACCGGTCAGTGGGTGAAGAATCGGGGCATGTAGGAAGAGTGCAGCGTGTGCTTTGCGGTACCTGAGGCCGGGCACACCACACGCGTGAGCCACGCCGACGACAGCGGGAGGCAGCAGTGAAGGCAGCGACACTGGGACCCGAGCAGCGTGCACAGGCCCTTGCGGCCATGGCCGAGCGCGAGCTGGACATTCTCGTGGTGGGCGCCGGGGTGGTCGGCGCGGGTACGGCGCTCGACGCGGTGACCCGCGGCCTTTCCACCGGGATCGTCGAGGCGCGGGACTGGGCCTCCGGCACGTCGAGCCGGTCCAGCAAGCTGATCCACGGCGGGCTCAGGTATCTGGAGATGCTGGACTTCGCGCTCGTACGAGAGGCGTTGAAGGAGCGGGGGCTGCTTCTTGAGCGGCTGGCCCCTCATCTCGTGAAGCCGGTGCCCTTTCTGTATCCGTTGCAGCACAAGGCGTGGGAGCGGGTGTACGCCGGTTCGGGTGTCGCGCTGTACGACGCGATGTCGATGGCGCGCGGGCACGGGCGCGGGCTCCCGATGCACCGGCACCTGTCCCGCAAGCACGCGCTGCGGGTCGCCCCCTGCCTGAAGAAGGACGCGCTGGTCGGCGCGTTGCAGTACTACGACGCACAGATGGACGACGCCCGGTATGTGGCGACCCTGGTGCGGACCGCCGCCATGTACGGCGCCAAGGCCGCCAACCGCGCGCGGGTCACCGGGTTCCTGCGGGAGGGTGAGCGGGTCGTCGGCGCGCGGGTGGAGGACGTCGAGGGCGGCGGCGAGTACGAGATCCGGGCCAAGCAGGTCGTGAACGCGACGGGCGTGTGGACCGACGACACGCAGGCCATGGTCGGCGAGCGCGGGCAGTTCCATGTACGGGCTTCCAAGGGGATTCATCTCGTTGTTCCCAAGGACCGGATCAATTCGACGACCGGTCTCATCCTGCGTACCGAGAAGAGCGTGCTGTTCGTCATTCCGTGGGGGCGGCACTGGATCGTGGGGACCACGGACACCGACTGGGATCTCGACAAGGCGCATCCGGCGGCGTCGAGTGCCGACATCGACTACCTGCTGGAGCACGTCAACTCCGTGCTGGGTGTCCCGCTTTCGCGTGATGACGTGCAGGGCGTGTATGCGGGTCTGAGGCCGCTGCTCGCCGGGGAGTCCGACGCCACCAGCAAGCTGTCGCGGGAGCACACTGTGGCGCATCCCGCACCGGGTCTGGTCGTCGTGGCGGGCGGCAAGTACACGACGTACCGGGTCATGGCCAAGGACGCCGTCGACGAGGCGGTGCACGGGCTCGACCAGCGGGTCGCCGAGTGCGTGACCGAGGAGGTGCCGCTGGTGGGCGCCGAGGGGTACCGGGCGCTGTGGAACGCGCGGGCGCGGATCGCCGCGCGCACCGGGCTGCACGTGGTGCGGGTCGAGCATCTGCTGAACCGGTACGGGGCGCTCGCCGAGGAGGTTCTTGAACTGGTCACCGTGGACCCGGCGTTGGGGGCGCCGCTCACCGGGGCCGACGACTATCTGCGGGCCGAGGTCGTGTACGCGGCCTCGCACGAAGGGGCGCGGCATCTCGACGACGTGCTGACGCGGCGGACGCGGATCTCCATCGAGACGTTCGACCGGGGGACGCGGTGTGCGCGGGAGGCGGCGGAGCTGATGGCGCCCGTCCTTGGGTGGGACAAGGACCAGGTGGAGCGGGAGGTCGAGCATTACGAGAAGCGGGTGGAGGCGGAGCGGGAGTCGCAGCGGCAGCCGGATGACCTTACGGCCGATGCGGCGCGGCTCGGGGCGCCGGACATCGTGCCGCTCTGACCTTCGGTGGGGCGGGTGCGGTGTTGTTGCGGGAGCCGGGGTTGAGGCGCGGGGCTCTGCCCCGGGCCCCGCGCCTCAAACGCCGGCGGGGCTGGAGTGGCAGAACTCGGCCGTGAGTAGTCGGCGCTCCGGGGACCCGTCGCCCGACAAAGTCGCCTTTGTCGTGCGGTAGGTGACGACGTGTGAGCCGGTGCGGGTTGCTGCTGCGCGGATGTAGGTGTGGGCTATGCGGCCGTTGTGGCCCCAGACCGTGGTGCCGCAGGGGAGCTTTTCCGGGTAGAGGCCCATGCCGTAATGGCCGTGCGTGGGGCGGGTGTTGAGCATCGTACGGAGGGCCGCGGGTGGGAGGAGGCGGCCTTCCAGGAGGGCCGTGTAGAAGCGGTTCAGGTCGGGGAGCGTGGAGATCAGCTCGCCGGAGGCGCCCGCTGTGCGTGGGTCGAGGCGGACCGCGTCGGGGCCGTGCGGGCTCGGGACCGTGGTACGGGCGCCGGGGAACGTGGTGCCGGTGAGGTGGAGCGGATCGATGATGCGGCGGCGGGCCTCCGTGGCGTAGGAGCGGCCCGTGACCTGATGGATGATCATGCCCAGGAGTACGTAATTGGTGTTGGAGTACGACCAGGTGCCGCGTCGGGCCGTCCGGGGTTCGGACACGGCGAGTGCCACCTCCGCCGGGGTCAGCGGTTCGCGGCCGCGGGTGATGGCCGTGAAGTCGTAGAGGCCACTGGTCTGGGTGAGCAGCGAGCGGACCGTGAGCGCCCGGGTGCCCGTGAGGGAGGGGAGGTAGGTGGTGACGCGTGCGGAGAGTTTCAGGCGTTTCTCCGCGGCGAGTTGGAGGACTACGGTCGCGATGAAAGTCTTGGTGATGCTGCCCGCGCGCACATGATCGGAGCGGGTGAGGCTGGGGCTGGTGGTGGTGAAGTGACCGGTGGAACCGGCGGTTGCGAGGAGCGCGGCCGACGGGGCCTTGCCTCGCGTCACGAGCAGCGGAAGAGTGTCGTCCGCAGGTGCCGTCGGACCGGGCGCGCTGCCCTGGCCCAGGCACAGCACGGCCACGGTCAGCGGTATGGCCAGGAGTGTCCGGAGTGCGGGCAACGACGGTCCCTTTCGGCGGCGCGGGCCATCATTGTGGGACGTTCCTGTGCGTGTCGGGTGGGGGTGACCCGGCGCGCGGAGTGGTGGTCCGGTGATGGGACAATGAAGGCTCTGTCAGGGCGGGTTGCTAGAGGGGACGCATGTCGGAGGCGGAGCGGGCGGGCGAGGCCCGTGAAGACAAGGGCACTCGCCAGGATTCATCCGGTCGGGACACTCAGGGGGCTTCCGTGAAGGACCCGGAGGGCCGGCTGCTCGCCGGCCGGTACCGGCTCGGCGACGTGCTCGGCCGTGGCGGCATGGGCACCGTGTGGCGGGCCAAGGACGAGACGCTCGGGCGCACGGTGGCGGTGAAGGAGCTGCGCTTCCCGAACGCCATCGACGACGACGAGAAGCGCCGCCTGATCACGCGTACCTTGCGCGAGGCGAAGGCGATCGCGCGGATCCGCAACAACGGCGCGGTGACCGTCTACGACGTGGTCGACGAGGACGACCGGCCGTGGATCGTCATGGAGTTGGTCGAGGGCATGTCCCTCGCCGAGGCCATCCGCGAGGACGGTCTCCTCGAACCCCGGCGGGCCGCCGAGGTCGGGCTCGCCGTGCTCGACGTGCTGCGCTCCGCCCACCGCGAGGGCATCCTGCACCGCGACGTGAAGCCCTCCAACGTGCTGATCTCGGAGGACGGCCGTGTCGTTCTGACCGACTTCGGGATCGCTCAGGTCGAGGGTGACCCCTCGATCACCTCCACCGGCATGCTCGTCGGCGCCCCCTCGTACATCTCGCCGGAGCGCGCCCGCGGTCACAAGCCGGGCCCCGCCGCCGACATGTGGTCGCTCGGCGGTCTGCTGTACGCGGCCGTGGAGGGCGTCCCCCCGTACGACAAGGGGTCGGCGATCGCCACGCTGACCGCCGTGATGACCGAGCCGGTGGACCCGCCGAAGAACGCCGGGCCGCTGGAGCCCGTGATCTACGGGCTGCTCGAGAAGGACCCCGACCACCGGCTCGACGACGCGGCGGCGCGGGCCATGCTCAACGACGTCATCCACGCCCCGGAGCCGAAGCCGGCCCCCGAGCCGGAGCCGGTCGAGGCCACGAAGGTGGTACCGCTGCCGCCCGCTCCCGCACCGAGGAAGCGCAAGGAGCCCAGGGAGAAGGGCGCTTCGGCGGCCAGGGCGGCTGCCGCCAAGGCCGCTGCCGCCTCCGCCGCGGCCGGTGTCGCCGCGAAGAGCGGAGAGGCCGCGGAGAAGATGCGCGGCGCCCTCACCAACGTACGCAAGGCGGCCGCCGCCGCGACAGCCCCGAAGGAGAAGACGGAACCCGCGGCGACCGCGCCCGCGGGCCCCGCCGCGGGTGGCGGGCGCCCCGGCGGCGCGGCCGTCCTCGCGGACGCGCTGCGGGGCCGCTCCCTCGTCATCGGCGCGCTCGTCGTCGCGCTCGTCGTGCTCGCAGGCATCCTGGCCCTCACCCTGAACGGCGACGACGACGCCGACGCCAAGGGCGGCGACAAGGGTGCGTCGTCCGGGGCCACGGCCGGCTCGGACGACAAGAACGCCGGCAGCGGTGACAAGGACGCCGACAAGGGCCAGGACAAGGGCTCCGGCGACGACAAGAAGCCCTCCGGAAGCCCGTCGGCGAGCGACTCCGGGTCTCCCGACCAGAGCGCGAGCGCCTCGCCGAGCGGCGACGACGCCGGAGGCAAGTCGGGCACGGCCGCCAAGGAGACGTACAAGCACTCCCAGGGCTTCTCGATCGGCCTGCCCAAGGGGTGGAAGTACGTCAAGACGGAGGCGGCGGGGGCCCGCTTCACGGGTCCCAACGGGCAGCGGCTGCTTGTCGGCTGGACCAACAGCCCCAAGTCCGACCCGGTCGCGGACTGGCGCAATCAGGAGCGGAGCATGGTCCGCCCCCAGTACGACCGGGTGCGCATAGCTTCGGTTGACTACCGGGACTACAACACGGCCGACTGGGAGTTCACGTACGTCGACGGCGGCACGAAGTGGCACTCGATAGACCGGGGGACCGTGGTGAACGGCTCGCTGGGATACGGGCTGATGTACACCGCCAAGGACTCGGCCTGGGGTGGCGAGCAGCGCAAGTCGACGTGGAAGACATTCACACAGACGTTCAAGCCCAAGTCCTGAACCAGCGGGGCGCCCGGCACGTATCGTGAATGTTTGCGGACCGTGCGCAGTCGCTCGGCAGAGCCGGTGGAACAGGGGGAGGCGTCGTGGACGAGTACGCGGGGCGGGTGCTCGCAGGCCGGTACCGGCTGCCGGTCCTCTCCTCCGACGCGTACGAGTCCTCGGCCGAGACGCGGGCCTTCGACACGTACAGCGGTCAGGAAGTCCTCGTGCGGCAGGTGCCGTTGCCCGAGGTCGTCGAGGCGGAGGTCCTTGACGCCGACGGACTGCCGGAGGGGTTCCGGCCCGGGGGCGATACGGGGCGGGAGGCCGCCGAGCCGTCCGTGGCGCGCGCCGTCGAGGCGGTGCAGGCCGCCGCGCGCATACCCGACCACCCCCGTCTCGACCAGGTCTTCGACGTGTTCGCCGAGGGCGGCTCGCTGTGGATCGTGAGCGAACTGGTGGCGGCGCGGCCGCTGTCGGCGCTGCTCGCCCGTGGGCCGCTCAGCCCTTACCGGGCCGCCGAGGTCGCCGCCGACGTGCTCGCCGCGTTGCGGGTGCTGCATGCGCACGGGTGGGTGCATCGGAACGTCACGGCGCGGACCGTGCTCGTCTGTGACGACGGGCGGGTGATGCTCACGGGGCTCGCCGTGGGCGCCGCGGAGGAGGCGTTGTGCGGGTATGACGTCGTGCCGGCCTTCCCGGAAGAGGCGGACGACGTCGTCGAGGAAGCGGTTCCCGTGCCCGGGGATTATCGGGCGGCTCGGGCCGGGGCGGTCGCGGCGTATCGCGCGGGGGCGGTCGCGGGGCGGGCGGAGCCGGCTGGTGCGGCGTTGCCCGTTCAGCCGTCCCGATGGCGGGAGTTGATACCCGAGGCCGATCGGGCTGACGACGCGGGGCTCCGCCCCGGACCCCGCGCCTCAAACGCCGGCGGGGCTGTCTCCGCCGAGCGATCCCGTCAGGTGCGCATGACCGTCGTCGGGCCCGTCACCGAGCGGTGGGCGCCCGAGCAGGCGCATCCGGTGCAGGAGAACTGGCAGTTGGCGGCGCCCGTCGGGCCCGCCACCGATCTGTGGGCCCTCGGCGCGCTGCTGTTCCGCGCCGTGCAGGGGCACGCGCCGTACCCGGAGGAGTCCACGCCCGAGCTGGTGCAGATGGTGTGCGCCGAGCCGCCCGCGTTCGCCGAGGAGTGCGGGCCCGTGCGCCCGGTCGTCGAGTCGCTGCTGCGCCAGGACCCCACCGAGCGGCTCGACATCGAGGAACTGCGCGGCTGGCTGCGGTCGTTGGTGCGCTCCGCGCCGGAGCCTGAGGCCGGGGCGAACGTCGTCCCCGCGCCCGCCTTCGACGCGGGCCGGCTGCCGGTCGTACGCCGCCGGGGAGAGCTCGTCCGCAGGCGCAGGGCGCGGGTTCCGGCCACGTCGGGGCAGCACGGCAGGCACAAGCGGGGCCGGGCCGTGGAGCGCGCGCCGCGGCCCGCGCGGGCTCCGCGTCAGCGGCGGCCGAGATCGCTCGGGCGCTGGCTGCTGGTGCTGATCCTGCTGGGGCTCGTGGGCGCCGTGGCGTACGCGATGGTGTTCATGCCGAAGGAGGGCCGGGGAGCCGGGTCCGGGGCGGCGGGCGCCCAGCAGGAGAACGCGGTGGGGGCCGTGCCCTCCGCCTCGTCGGAGAACCGCGGCAAGCCGTCGCCGGAGCCGTCGAAGAGCGCCGCGCCCCCGTCGGGGAAGCGCAGTTCGACTCCGTCCTCCACTGACCCGCAGTCCGATGTGGCCCCCGGTTTCGTGTTGCGCGAGGACCCCGCGGGGTTCGAGGTGGCCGTCGCCAAGGGGTGGCAGCGGACGGGGAAGAACGGTCGGGGGCAGGTCGTGTACGCGCACGGGGCCTTCGAGATGATCGTCGTCCCCGGGCGGGACTCCACGGCGACGTACGGCAAGGACCCCATGAAGTACCAGCGTGAGGACGAGCGGGAGTTGCAGCCGTTCCGGGACTCCACCTGGGCCACGTCGAGCGGCATGAAGAGCATCGACGTCGGCGGACGGACCATGGCCGAGGGGCAGTTCACCTGGCAGGGCTCGGACGGGCGTGAGATGTACGTCCGCAATCTCGCGATGGTGGTCGGCGGGAAGTACCACGTGGTGCAGGTGCGCGGCCCGGAGGCCGAGCGGGACGAGGTCACGCGGCTGTATCAGCAGGCGTACTCGACGTATCGCTACGGTGGTTGAGCCGACGACAAAGCGTCACAGTGCGGTCTCTGTGGGACCCCGGCTGTTCCGTGGGTGGCGGCTGATCCCTAGTGTGAACCGGGTCGACACAGTAGCGGGGAAACGTGAATCAGATGCAGGGCGAGGTCCTCGCCGGCCGGTATCGGCTCGGTGAATCCATAGGGCGCGGCGGCATGGGCAGGGTGTGGCGCGCGCACGACGAGGTGCTGCACCGCGCCGTCGCCGTGAAGGAGCTGACGGCTGCCCAGTGGGTGGCCGAGGCGGACCGGGCCGTCCTGCTCGCCCGTACGCAGACGGAGGCGCGGGCCGCCGCGCGGATCAACCACCCCGCCGTCGTCACCGTGCACGACGTGCTGGAGCACGACGACCGGCCGTGGATCGTCATGGAGTTGGTCGAGGGGCGCTCCTTGGCCGACGCGGTCAAGGAGGACGGGCGCGTCGCTCCCGCCGAGGCCGCGAGGATCGGGCTGTGGACGCTGCGGGCGCTGCGCGCCGCGCACAACGCCGGTGTGCTGCACCGGGACGTGAAGCCGGGCAATGTGCTGCTCGCGAGCAACGGCCAGGTCAAGCTGACGGACTTCGGTATCGCCCAGGTCGAGGGCGACTCCACCATCACGCGGACCGGCGAGATAGTCGGCTCCGTGGACTACCTCGCGCCCGAGCGGGTGCGCGGGTCCGACTTCGGGCCCGCCGCCGACCTGTGGGCGCTCGGCGCGACGCTCTACACCGCCGTGGAGGGCCTCTCGCCGTTCCGGCGCACGTCGCCGATCAGCACGATGCAGGCCGTCGTCGAGGACGAGCCGGAGCCGCTGGAGAACGCCGGGGCGATCGGGCCCGTCATCAGCGCGCTGCTCAGCAAGGACCCGGCCGCGCGGCCGGACGCCGACGCGGCCGAGGCGATGCTCGCCGAGGCGGCGGAGGGACGCCGGGCGAACGCGGCGCAGGCGTACGTGCCGACGCAGGTCCACATCCCCGCCCAGCCGACCGGCTTCACGCCGCCCCCGCCGACGCCGATGAGCACGGCCGCCACCACGACCGTGACACCCCCGGGCCTCGACCGGGCTCCCGCGTCCACCACCAGGGCGCGGCGCTGGCCGAAAGCGCTCGCCGTCGTCCTCGCCGCCGCGCTCGTCGGCGGCGGAGGCGCGTTCGCCGCCCTGTACTACGCCGAGCACCGCAGCACCGGGACGGAGGCCACGTACGACCAGGGCGGCGCACAGGAGAAGGGCTCGGGCAAGGACGGGGCGGGGAAGGGCTCGAAGGGGTCCGCCAAGTCCGGTTCCGTTCCCGCCAATTGGAAGCGCGTCCCCGGAGCCGAGGGGTTCAGCCTGATGCTGCCACCCGGCTGGCAGCGGCAGACGGACAGCAACCAGATCGACTACTCGCCGGACGGCGGACAGACCTTCGTCCGCATCGCCATCGACGAGCAGACCGACTGGCAGGACTCGTACCAGCACCAGCTGGACCTGGAGAAGACCCTGCGGCGCACGCTGCCCGGCTATCAGCGGGTGAGCCTGAACGCCAACACGTTCCGGGACCGGCACGGTTCGCTGTGGGAGTTCACCTGGACGGCCGGGACAAAGGACGCGTCGTCCGGCCCCCGGCACGCCATCGAGGAGACCTACCGGGCCGATGACGGCACGGAGTACGCGATCTACCTGGCGGTCCCGGCGGGGAAGTGGAACGGGAACGAGACCCGCCGGACCTTCGACGCGATCCTGCGTGGCTGGCGGGAGCCGCAGGCGCAGTAGCGGCTCCGCCCCGATCGAAAAGATCAAGCCATGGTCGCGTATGCCGCTGACATGTACAGCACCTAAGTGATCTCCTCGTGCCTGACCAAATGACTGCCCTCGAGCGAGCCGTTGGGCGCGCTTCGAGTGTTGAGAAGACGGGGTGCTTGAAGTTGATGCGAGTGAAGAGGGCTCTTGCCGCGGTGAGTGTCATTGCTGCCGCGGGAGTGGTGCCGATCGTGACGGCGGCTCCGGCCTCGGCGGACATCTCTCTGTGCAAGAGCTATCTGTCGAAGTGGTACACGGTGGGCCCGAAGGTCACGAAGGCGTGCACGAGGGGCTCGTACGACGGATCCGGGGTCTCCGACTGCTCCAACCAGCTGGTCGCGATCGGAGTGACGCGTTCCCGCGCCAATAACGCCTGCAGCTACGCGCACATGACCGAGGGAAGCTAACCCTGACCGGCGCCCCTGACCGGAAGCGAGGACTCGGTCCGCACACCCGTGCGGCATGATGGGGCGCATGGGGACCGAGGGGGACAACGCCCGTGTGATCGCCGGGCGTTACCGGCTGGAGGCCAGGATCGGGCGCGGTGGCATGGGCGTCGTCTGGCGGGCCGCCGACACATTGCTCGGGCGTCAGGTCGCCGTCAAGGAACTCGGCGTCGACGAGACCCTCTCGGACGACGAGGCCCGGCAGCAGCGGGAGCGGATGCTGCGCGAGGCGCGGGCCGTGGCCCAGCTCCAGCACGCGAACGTGATCGTCGTGCACGACGTGGTGCTGTACGAGGGGCACCCGTACATAGTGATGGACCTGGTGAACGGCGACTCGCTCGCCGACCGCATCGCGCGCGAGGGCCCCGTCGAACCCCTGGAGGCCGCCCGGATCGGGCTCGCGCTGCTCGGCGCGCTGCGCGTCGCCCACGCGGCGGGCGTGCTGCACCGGGACCTGAAGCCCGCGAACGTACTCCTGGAGGTCGCGACGGGCCGGGTCGTCCTCACCGACTTCGGGATCGCCCAGGTGGAGGGCGCCACCACGCTCACCGAGAACGGCGGGTTCGTCGGCTCGCCCGAGTACACGGCGCCGGAGCGGATGCAGGGGGACAGGGCCGGGGCCGGGGCCGACCTGTGGTCGCTCGGGGCGCTGCTGTGCGCGGCGATGAGTGGCGAATCCCCGTTCCGCCGCGACTCGTTGGGCGGCATCCTGCACGCCGTCGTCTACGACGAGATAAGACCGCCCGAGGAGGCCGAACCGCTGCTCCCGGTGATCCGCGGCCTGCTGGAGCGGGACCCCGCGCGCCGGATGAACCTGGACGAGGCCGAGCGGCTGCTGCGCGCGTACATCGCCACCGGGGCGACGCCGCAGCCCGCGCTCCCCATCCCGCTCGTGCCGCGGGTCCTCTACACCCCGACGCAGGCCAACGTGCCGACGGAGCGGCGCAGGCGCGTCGTGTCGACCCGGGCGCTGCTGGTGGCGGCGGCGCTGGTGGCCGCGGTCGTGGGGGCCGGGATCGCCACCGCGGTGCTGCTGGCAGGGGACAACGGCAAGACGCCCGCGCCGCCCCCGACGACCACCGTCTCCGCCTCGACCCGTACGCCGTCCGCGTCGCCCTCGCCGACCTCCACCGTCACCGTGACCCGGCCGGGGACCCGTACGCCGGGCGCCGCGGCCCCGCAGGGCTATCGCACGGTCTCGGACCCCGAGGGTTTCCGGCTCGCCGTGCCCGAGGGCTTCACGCGCTCCGTGGACGGCTCGCGGGTCTTCTACATGTCGCCCGGGGAGACCTACCGCATCGGCATCAAGGTGGGGCGCGCGCAGAGCGGCGGCCCCGGCGCCGTGCAGCGGCGCTCCGACGCCGAAGGGCCGAAGAACAACCCGGGCTACCGCGCCGCCAAGGTCACCGACACCTCGCACAACGGGCGCGACGCCGCGCTGTGGGAGTTCACCTGGGACGGGTTCAGCGAGGCCGAGGGCGCCCGGCGCACCGTCGACCTGTGCTGGGAGGAGGGCGGCCGGTTGTACGACGTGTGGGTCTCGGCGCCCGTCGACAACACCGCCCGGGCGCGCGCCCACTTCGACGCGGCCGTCGACACCTTTGCGGCATCTGGGCGGTAATGGCGGGACGTCGGCGGGCCCGGCGCCTCGCATCAGCGCGGTCACAATTCGTGTCCTCGGTGGAACCCGGCGTACCCCACGCGGTAGGCATGACCCCATGAGTGACAACGGGGGAGCCGCACACGGCCAGAACGAACCCACCAGCTTCGCCCTGCAACCGCCGCAGCAGCCGCACGTGCCGCACCCGGGCAACCCGTACGCCCAGCAGCCCACGCAGGTCGTGCCCGAGCAGCAGGACCCGGGCGCGGGGCGGCTCGTGGCCGGGCGCTACCGGCTGCTGAGCAAGCTGGGCCACGGCGGCATGGGCACCGTGTGGCGGGCGAAGGACGAGACGGTGGACCGCGAGGTCGCCGTGAAGGAGCCGCGCCTTCCGGACCACCTGCCGGAGCGGGAGCGGGCCAACGCCTTCGAGCGGATGCGCCGCGAGGCCCGCGCCGCGGCCCGGCTCGACCACCCGGCGGTCGTGAACGTGCACGACGTCGCGGTCGAGGACGGCCGGCCGTGGATCGTCATGGAGTTCGTGCAGGGCCGCTCGCTCGGCGCCGTCCTCCAGGAGGGCACGCTCGGCGTCCGCGAGGCCTCCCGCATCGGCCTGGAGGTGCTCGGCGCCCTGGAGGCCGCGCACGCCGCGGGGATCCTGCACCGCGACGTGAAGCCGGACAACGTGATGCTCGGCCGCCACGACCGCGTGATCCTCACCGACTTCGGCATCGCCC
This sequence comes from Streptomyces nidicola, assembly GCF_050106155.1. NCBI lineage: Bacteria > Bacillati > Actinomycetota > Actinomycetes > Kitasatosporales > Streptomycetaceae > Streptomyces > Streptomyces nidicola. Next base: position 4,071,480 of record NZ_JBNBPI010000001.1, on the reverse strand, counting down.
AGATCGAGGGCGAGACGAATCTGACCGACACCGGCGGCTTCGTCGGCTCGCCCGAGTTCATCGCGCCGGAGCGGGTGTTGGGCCAGCGGCCGGGCCCGGCCTCCGACCTGTGGTCGCTCGGCGTCGTCCTGTACGCGGCGACCGAGGGCGTGTCCCCGTTCCGCCGCAACAACACGCCCGCCACGCTCCAGTCCGTGCTCAACGCGACACCGGCCGCGCCCGCCGCCGCGCAGGGCCCGCTGGCCGACGCCATCAACGGCCTGCTTCAGAAGGACCCGGCGCGGCGGCCGAACGCGGCGCAGGTGCGGGTCCTCCTGGAGAAGGCCGCCGAGCCCCCGTCCGCGCAGCCCACGCAGGTCGTGCGGATCGGCTCCGCGCAGGGCGGTCTGCGCCTCGGCCGCAAGGCCCTCCTGGGCATCGGAGCGGGCGTCGTGGTGGCGGCCGTCGCGGCGTACCTGGTGGTGGCCGACCCGTTCGCGGGGCCGCTGCCGGACGGCTGGAAGGAGTTCGAGGCGGGGGCGCCGCTGAACGCGACCGTCGGGCTGCCGGACACGTACATCCCGATCCCGGACGAGGACGACAAGTCCGTCATGACGTACGCGGACCCGAGCGGCGCTATCTCCGTGAACCTGGCGCGCTGGGACCACAAGGAGGAGGCGACCGACATCGCGGGCACGGCCGACGCCGAGGCCTTCAAGGACTCCGACGACATCAAGGGCGGCACGTTCAGCGGCGCCGGGGTGTCGATGTCGAGCGACACCCCGAGCACCGGCAAGACGGACTCCAACGTCACGTACGAGGACCGCGACGCCGCGCTCAACACGATCACGTACGGCGTGCGGAGCATCGGCACGGACTTCGACAAGGACGTCCCGCGCGAGGCGAAGGCGTTCTACTACGAGACCAAGGCCGGCGACATGTACCGGTTGTGGATCGACTATCCGGGCAAGGGCGACTTCGCGGAGCGCGGCCGTGAGGTCGCCAGGACCGCGATCGCCAACTTGGGGATCAAGAAGCTCTGAAGTGGCGGAGGTTGGCGGCAAAGCCCTGATCAGCGGCTTTGCTGCCAGCGATCACTGGCGCGGTGTGTGCAGTCGGTGAAACCTGTTACCGACGGGTACCGAAAGCGGACGCCCGGACTTACGCTCGCCGGTATGACGCAGTCGCAGGCCACCCCCGAGCACGTAGCAGAGCAGACCCGCACCAACCCGGTCGCGGCCGCCCCCGAGGGTGCCCGCACGGCCGTCGACGTGGTCACGCCCGACCTGATCGCCCGGCTCACGAAGGACGTGGTGGGCTCGGGGCGGACGGCGAACCACACGCCGTTCACCGGCGAGAAGCTCGCGGACCTGCCGGAGTCGACGCCGGAGGACGTGGCGGTCGCCTTCGAGCGGGCCCGTGCCGCCCAGGAGGTCTGGGCGCGGACGCCGGTCCGTAAGCGCGCCGCCGTGCTGCTGCGCTTCCACGACCTGGTGCTCGCCCGCCAGGCCGAGGTGCTCGACCTGATCCAGCTGGAGACCGGCAAGGCCCGGCTGCACGCGCACGAAGAGGTCCAGGCCGTCGCGGTCGCCTCCCGGCACTACGGCCGCAAGGCCCCGTCGTACCTGAAGCCCAAGGGGCACACGGGCGCGGTGCCGACGCTGACCAAGGTGACGGAGCTGCGCCAGCCGCGCGGCGTCGTCGGCCAGATCGCGCCGTGGAACTACCCCCTGGAGCTCTCCGTCGGCGACGCGCTCCCCGCCTTCGTCGCGGGCAACGCGGTCGTGATGAAGCCCGACACGGAGACCTGCCTGACCGCCCTGTGGGCGCGCGACCTGCTGATCGAGGCGGGCCTGCCGTCCGAGGTCTTCCAGGTGGTTCTGGGTGAAGGCCCGGTCGTGGGGCCCGAGTTGGTCAAGCACGCCGACTACGTCTCGTTCACCGGCTCGACCCGCACAGGCCGCGAGGTCGCGCAGGGCGCCGCCGCCCGGCTCGTCGGCGTATCGCTCGAACTCGGCGGAAAGAACGCCATGTTGGTGCTCGAGGACGCCGACGTGGAGAAGGCCGCGGCGGGCGCCGTCCGCGCCTGCTTCTCCTCGGCCGGCCAACTGTGCATCTCCATCGAGCGGTTGTACGTCCACGAGTCGATCGCCGACGAGTTCGTCGCCCGGTTCGCCGCCCGCACCAAGACGATGCGGCTCGGCCGGTCCCTCGCGTACGGCGCGGAGATGGGCTCGCTCGTCGGGCAGCGGCAGCTGGACACGGTGACGCGGCACGTCGACGAGGCCGTCGCGAAGGGTGCCACGCTCGTCGCGGGCGGCGTCGCGCGCCCCGACATCGGCCCGTACTTCTTCGAGCCGACCATCCTGGACGGCGTCGAGGCCCCCATGGCGGTCTGCAACGAGGAGACCTTCGGCCCGGTCGTCTCCATCTACCGCTTCAGCGACGAGGACGAGGCGATCAGCCTCGCCAACTCCACGGCGTACGGCCTGAATTCCTCGGTCTGGACGAAGAGCGCGAAGCGTGGCCACGAGGTCGCGGCCCGCCTGCGCACCGGCACCGTGAACATCAACGAGGGGTACGCGCCCGCGTACGGCAGCGTCCAGTCGCCCATGGGCGGCATGAAGGAGTCCGGCCTCGGCCGCCGCCACGGCTCCGAGGGCATCCTCAAGTACACCGAGGCCCAGACGGTCGCCCACCAGCGCGTCATGCCGATGGCCCCCTCCTTCGGCATGGACGACGAGGCGTACGCGAAGTTCATGAGCGTGAGCCTGTCCGTAATGAAGAAGTTCCGCCTGAAGTAGCAAGAGCCGTTCAAAGGAGAACGCACACGTGACACAGGACGGCTACGACTACGACGTGGTGGTCATCGGCTCCGGCTTCGGCGGCAGCGTCTCCGCCCTTCGCCTCGCCGAAAAGGGCTACAAGGTCGGGGTGTTGGAGGCTGGGCGCCGCTTCACCCCGGCGACCCTCCCCAAGAACTCCTGGGACCTCAAGAACTACCTCTGGGCGCCGAAGCTCGGCATGTACGGCATCCAGCGCATCCACCTGCTCGGAAATGTCATGGTCCTGGCAGGCGCGGGCGTCGGCGGCGGTTCGCTGAACTACGCGAACACCCTCTACGTACCGCCGAAGCAGTTCTTCGAGGACCCGCAGTGGGCGCACATCACGGACTGGCAGGAGGAGTTGAAGCCGTATTACGACCAGGGGCAGCGCATGCTCGGCGTACGGCTCAACCCGACGATGACCCCCGCCGACGTGCACCTGAAGGCGGCCGCCCAGTCGATGGGCATCGGCGACACCTTCCACCTGGCACCCGTCGGCGTCTTCTTCGGCGACGGCAAGGACGCCGAGGGCGAGTCGAAGGCCGCCCCCGGCCAGCAGGTCGAGGACCCCTACTTCGGCGGCGCGGGCCCCGCCCGCAAGGCGTGCACCGAGTGCGGCGAGTGCATGACGGGCTGCCGCCACGGCGCGAAGAACACGCTCAACGAGAACTACCTGTACCTCGCCGAGAAGGCGGGCGCGGTCGTCCACCCGATGACCTCGGTCGTCTCGGTGACCGACGACTCGCGCGGCGGCTACGCGGTCTCGACGCTGCCCACGGACGACAAGAAGGCGGCGGGACGCACCTTCACCGCGCCCAAGGTCGTCATCGCGGCGGGCACGTACGGCACCCAGACCCTCCTGCACCGCATGAAGGCGAACGGTCAACTGCCGCACCTGTCCGAGCGGTTGGGCGAGCTGACCCGCACCAACTCCGAGGCCCTCGTCGGCTCGCAGACCACCAACCGGCGCTACAAGAAGAAGCACGGCGCCCCCAAGGTCGACTTCACCAAGGGCGTCGCGATCACGTCCTCGATCCACCCGGACGCCAACACGCACATCGAGCCGGTCCGCTACGGCAAGGGCTCGAACTCGATGGGCGGCCTGTCGATCCTCCAGGTCCCGTACGCGGAGGGCTCCTCGCGGGTCGCCGGCTGGCTGGCGAACGTGGTCAAGCACCCCACCCTGCTGGCCCGCTCGCTCTCCAACCGCCGCTGGTCGGAGAAGACCATCATCGGCCTCGTCATGCAGTCCCTCGACAACTCGCTGACCACGCACCTGAAGCAGGACGGCGTCGGCAAGGGCCTGCTCACCGCGAAGCAGGGGCACGGCGCCCCCAACCCCAAGCAGATCAAGGCGGCGACGGAGGGCGCGTCGGCGATCGCGGCGGAGATCAACGGCTTCGCGGGCTCGAACATCGGCGAGCTGATCGGCACCCCCCTGACCGCCCACTTCCTGGGCGGCTGCCCGATCGGCGACAGCGCGGAGACCGGCGTGATCGACCCGTACCACCGGGTCTACGGCCACCCCGGCATCTCGGTCGTCGACGGCGCCGCGGTCACCGCCAACCTCGGCGTGAACCCGTCCCTGACGATCACGGCGCAGGCCGAGCGGGCCCTGTCGTACTGGCCGAACAAGGGCGAGGAGGATCCCCGCCCGGAGATCGGCTCGGCGTACCGGCGGCTCGCGCCCGTCGAGCCGAAGAACCCGGCGGTCCCGGCGGAGGCCTTCGGCGCGCTGAAGCTCCCGCTCCTCGCGATGCCGGAGGTGCCGCCCAAGAAGGGCAAGAAGGAGCCGCTGCAGTCCAGTTGATCCTCTGTGGCGATACGAGAAGGACCCGCACCCCCCTCCGAGTGCGGGTCCTTCTCGTACGTACGGACGACTACGCCTCGTTGCTCACCTTGCGGCGACGCACGGCGTACATGACCCCGCCGCCCGCCACGACGGCGAGACCGGCGGCCGCGCCGAAGGCCGGCAGCACGGACCCGGCGCCGGTCGAGGCGAGCGAGCCGTCGACCGGGGCGCTGCTCGCTTGCGGCGACGGGGCGTTGGACGCGGAGGCCGACGCGTGCGCGGTGGCGGGTGCCGGGCCCGTGGGCTTCGGCGAACCCGTGTGGCCGCCGGCCGGCGGCACCTGGCCGGTGGCGGTGCCGGCGGCGAGGATGTCGAAGTCCCAGTACGCGTCCTCGGGCACGCTGAGGCCGCAGACGCCCTCGGGGTCCACGCTCACCGCGAGGCCGAGCCCGGCACCGGCGCCTGCCGGGGTCCTGGCGTCGACCGAGATGCGCAGCTTCACATCGGAGTGCGCACCACGGGCGAGGGGCCCTGAGGCCGGGAACGACGCGTCGTGCTCGACGTTGTTGTCGAGGTCCTGCCACCCGGAACCGTCGAACCGCTGCAGTCGCAGGTACCGGGTCGTGTCCGACTCGTCCTCGTACGCGAACGAGAACGCGTACACCTGCGCCTGGGAGGACACGAAGTCCTGGTCGGTCATGTTCGTGACGCGGAACGTGAAGCCGTGCCACCCGGAACCGGCGACGATCTTCGACGGGAGCCCACGCAGCTCGGCGAGGGTGCCGGGGCTGTCCTCGGCCGCGGTGCACTCGTCGGACGGCTCGGTCTTCCCGTCGTCCGCCGTCTCTGCCGCCTCCGCCTTCTTCGCCTCCGGCGGCGCGGGCTTCGACGTGGTCGGGCCGGTCGAGGAGGTGTCCGGGGCGGACGCACTGGGCGAGGCGGTGGGCGACGCTGAGGTGCTCGGCGACGCGGACTCGCTCGCCGACGGATCGGGCGACGCGGTCTCGGTGGAGGTCGTGTCCAAAGGTGCCCCGTCGGCGAACGCGGCAGGGGCGGACAACAGAGCGATCGGGGCGAGCGCGGCGGTCGCGGCCGCGGACACCAGTGCGCGACGAAGTTTCATCGGGTCCTCAGAGGCTGGGAGATTCCGCTGAAGTGACCCGTGATGGCCAAAAAGGGTTGTACGGGAGGCCGGTCGGCCTCGGGCGTCCCCGAGGCCGACCGTTCTCTGGTGTGACCGGGCTGCTGTCCCCTGCCGTCCGGTCACTTGTCTGGAGCGAGGTCCCACGACGTACGGCATGACCCGTGACGTCTCAACGCTCCAGCGGAGCCACGCGTGGTTCGGTTGGCCCGCCCCTGGCTGGCACGGACACCGGGACCAACGAAGCCTGTGCCAACGGGTCACGCGCCGTATGGGTGAGGACGCAACCGAACTGAGGTGCCCCCGCCGGTCAGACCCGGCCCCGGCACAGTTCGAGCAGTGTCATGGCGAGCGAGGTGCCGGGCTTGCCGAGCGCGTCCCTGTAGCGCCCGAGCACCTCGTTCTCGCGCGACAGGTGCACCCGCCGCCCGCCCGAGGCGATGCGCGCCTCCTGGACGACGGCGGAGACGGCCATGCGTTCCTGTACGAGGCCCATGATCCGGTCGTCGAGCGCGTCGATGCGTTCGCGGGCGCCGGAGATGACGTCGGCGGTGGTGTTCTCGGTCGTGGCGGTCGTGGCGGTCATGAGGGCTCCTCGGGTGTGGTGGGAGCCCCGGACCGACAGGTCCCGAAAACGCCAGACGCCCCGGGCCTTGTCGGCCCGGGGCGCCTGGTGAAGTCGCTTGTCAGTGGCTCAAGCAGCACAACCATGGCATCCGGCGGGCCGGCTGCCATAGGTAAAGACGAAGGTCGTGTGCGTGAACATGGCGCCACTATAGCCACCCACAGCGGCGGGTGAGTAAATCAAGCCCCGCTCTTCGGACGAGAGCCAGCCGGGGTCCGGGGCGGAGCCCCGTGACGCCGACCACGGGTGACGTACCCGGTAGAATCGGCCGCACGACCCCCTGCTAAGCCGCCGGAAGGCAACCCGTGTCATCAGCGACTTCCGCTGCCGCCGCCCCCGACACCGTCCTGGTCGTCGACTTCGGTGCGCAGTACGCCCAGCTCATCGCCCGCCGCGTCCGTGAGGCCCGGGTCTACAGCGAGATCGTGCCGAGCACCATGCCGGTCGAGGAGATGCTCGCCAAGAACCCGGCGGCGATCATCCTCTCCGGCGGCCCTTCGTCGGTCTACGCGGAGGGCGCCCCGCGCCTGGACCGCGCGATCTTCGACGCCGGCGTCCCCGTGTTCGGCATGTGCTACGGCTTCCAGCTGATGGCCACGGCCCTCGGCGGCACCGTCGACGACAACGGCGCCCGCGAGTACGGCCGCACCCCGCTCTCCGTTTCGAAGGGTGACTCGACGCTCTTCGAGGGCACCCCCACCGAGCAGCCCGTGTGGATGTCGCACGGCGACGCCTGCTCCGCGGCGCCCGAGGGCTTCACCGTCACCGCGTCCACGGACGTCGTACCGGTCGCGGCCTTCGAGAACGACGAGAAGAAGCTGTACGGGGTCCAGTACCACCCGGAGGTCATGCACTCGACGCACGGCCAGCAGGTGCTCGAGCACTTCCTGTACCGCGGCGCCGGCATCGAGCCGAGCTGGACGACGGGCAGCGTCATCGAGGAGCAGGTCGCCGCGATCCGCGCCCAGGTCGGCGACAAGCGCGCCGTCTGCGGTCTGTCCGGCGGTGTGGACTCCGCGGTCGCCGCGGCCCTCGTTCAGAAGGCCATCGGCGACCAGCTGACCTGCGTGTACGTGGACCACGGTCTGATGCGCAAGGGCGAGACCGAGCAGGTCGAGAAGGACTTCGTCGCCGCGACCGGCGCGAAGCTGAAGGTCGTCGACGCGTCCGAGCGGTTCCTGAACGCGCTCGCCGGGGTCTGTGACCCCGAGGAGAAGCGCAAGATCATCGGCCGGGAGTTCATCCGCGTCTTCGAGCAGGCGCAGCTGGAGATCCTTCAGGAGGACGGCCCGGAGGTCGCGTTCCTCGTGCAGGGCACGCTCTACCCGGACGTCGTGGAGTCCGGTGGCGGCACCGGCACCGCGAACATCAAGTCGCACCACAACGTGGGCGGGCTTCCCGACGACATCGAGTTCGAGCTCGTCGAGCCGCTGCGCCAGCTGTTCAAGGACGAGGTCCGCAGCGTCGGCGCCGAGCTGGGCCTGCCGGACGAGATCGTCCAGCGCCAGCCGTTCCCCGGCCCCGGTCTCGGCATCCGCATCGTCGGCGAGGTCACCAAGGACCGCCTCGACCTGCTCCGCGAGGCCGACGCCATCGCCCGCGAGGAGCTGACCGCGGCCGGCCTCGACCGCGAGATCTGGCAGTGCCCGGTCGTCCTGCTCGCGGACGTCCGCAGCGTCGGCGTCCAGGGTGACGGCCGCACGTACGGCCACCCGATCGTCCTGCGCCCCGTGTCCTCCGAGGACGCCATGACGGCGGACTGGACGCGGATGCCGTACGACGTGCTCTCGAAGATCTCGACGCGGATCACGAACGAGGTCAAGGACGTCAACCGCGTCGTGCTCGACGTGACCTCGAAGCCCCCGGGCACCATCGAGTGGGAGTAGTCCCCACGGCAGCATGATGAAGGGCGCCGCGCACCGGGAGGTGGGCGGCGCCCTTCACGTGTGTCAGGCGCGCTTCATGACCCGGACCGCCTCACCCGGCGTCCAGACCTGCACCACCAGGTACTTGTCGTCCTCGACGTACGTCCTGGTGACCTCGGTCAGTTCGGTGCGGAAGAGGTGGAAGTCGTTCGGGTCCGGGACCGGGACCTGATCGGTGTAGCGGGCGACGGTCGCCGGATCCTCGACCAGGACGGCCCGTCCGCTGATCCGGGCGTCGCCGCCGCCCATCGTCTGGCCCTCGCCCGGGTTGGTCTGCATCGCGAACCGCGGGTCGCGCAGCAGATCGCGGGCCTTGAGTGAGCCGGGCATCATGCCGAGCCAGAACTCCCCGTTGAGGAACCGGACTTCGAGGCCGCTGGTGCGCGGCGAGCCGTCCTTGCGGAGCGTGGCGAGGACGTGGTGGGTGTGCTGCCCGAAGCGGTCCTCGACGGTCTTGGCGAGGTCCGGTTCGGCTTCGGTGAAGGTGGCCCAGGTGGCCGCATTCGACGTCATGGAGCGAGTGTCGCGCGGAACCCCGACATCCTCTGTCCGGTATCCCCGCGCGATTCGCCGCATTCTTTTCACACATCGGCCCTGTCACCTTGCGGTTCGCGGAGGTACCTTCCGCACCATGTCGACGCAGAACCCCGCCCCGATACCCCACGACCAGCTCCAGTTCGCGATGCCGCCCGTGCACGAGAACCACGCCGACGAGCGCAGGTACCGCAAGGAGCGGCTCGCCGGCGCCCTGCGGATCTTCGGGCGGCTGGGGTACGAGGAGGGGGTCTCCGGGCACATCACCGCCCGCGACCCGGAGTACGACGACTGCTACTGGGTCAATCCGTTCGGCGTGCCCTTCAAGCACGTCACCGTCAGCGACCTCGTCCTCGCCAACGGGGACGGGCAGGTCGTCGACGGCCGCTTCCACGTCAATCAGGCCGCCTTCACCACGCACGTCGCCGTGCACCGGGCCCGCCCCGAGGTGGTCGCGGTCGCGCACTGCCATTCCACGTACGGCCGCGCCGTGGCCGCGCTCGGCGAGCTGGTCGAGCCGATCACGCAGGAGGCCTGCGCGTTCTACGAGGACCACGCGCTGCTCGACGAGTACACGGGCGTCGGCGTGGACCCGGAGGAGGGCAAGCGGATCGCCGTCGCCCTCGGCTCGAACAAGGCGCTCGTGCTGCGCAACCACGGGCTGCTCACGGTGGGCGACTCGGTGGACGCGGCGGCCTGGTGGTTCATCGCTCTGGAGCGGGCCTGCGAGGTGCAGTTGGCGGCGCGCTCGGCGGGGCGTCCGGTGCTCATCGACCGGCGGCAGGCGATCGCGACGCGCGAGCAGGCAGGTGCCGACCTCGTGGCCTGGATCAACTACCAGAGCCTGTGGCACGACATCACGCACAGCGAGCCGGAGCTGCTGTCGTGACCCCTTGAGCGGCTGCTCTGCTGATCAGCGGAAGTCGCGCAGCACCGCCCGTTTCGTCGTCGCGAACTCCTCGTCCGTGAGCACGTTCTGGCGGTGCAGCTCGCCCAACTCCCGTAACCGGCGCAGCAGTACGTCGTGGTCGGTCCTGTGCGGCAGCAGCGGGGGAGTGCCGCGGGGCGCCGAGGGGTGCGGGAGCCGGGCGGTGACCGCCGCGGCGACGAGGGCGGTCAGCAGGTCCTTGCGGGCGTTGCCCCACAGATCGAGGGCGTACGAGTCCTTCTCCGGCGGCAGCTTGGAGTGCGGCGAGCCCTTGGGGACGAAGCGCAGCACCCCGTCCTCGTAGCCGGAGTTGGGCACCCACTCCACCTCGTCGAGGTCGTCGAGCGCGATGACGCGCGGGCCCGTGGAGCGCTTCACCCGGTCCGAGGTCTCGCTCCAGTCGATGCGGACCCGGCTGCCGTCGAAGGAGACGAGGCCGTCGCTGGAGCGCACCGAGACCGGTACGGCGGGGCCCGGGACGAGGTACGACTCGGCGGGGCCCGGCGGGAGTTGTTCGAGCAGCAGGGCTTGGCGGATCTCCTCGGCGACGTATTCGGCGACGCCGGAGCGGTCCGCGTCGACCGTGAGCCGGTACGGGTCGGCGGTGTCGGGAAGGCGGCCGCCGGTGGCCTGGAGGAGCGGGTCGGCGGCCTCGCGCAGGGTGAGGCGCAGCCGGCCGCGCTTGCGCTCGGGTTCGTAGGCGACGCCGGCCACGGCGGTGAGCGGCACGTCGATCTCGCCGTAGGTCTGCCGCAGCAGGGCGACCGACCGGTGCAGACCCGGGGTGATGCGGACCGTGGTTCCGTCGAAGACCCAGGTTCCGTCCCGCTGGATGATCTCGGCCATACGGAAATTCTCGCAGCGACGTCAACACTCCGGTCAATGCAGGTCAAAGCCATTCACTCCTGAGGGGTGAGCCCGTGCGACCTCACGCCCCCGGCGTGCGGCACAATTCCCCTTCAGAGCGCGGAAGTTGATGAGGGTGGGGGCGGCAGTGGCGGTGCAGGAAGCGCGGAACGACCGGACGGCGCACGAGGGCGGGTGCACGTGTGGCGACTGTCCGCGCGGGGCGCGCGAGGGGCACCGCAGGGCAGTTGCCCGATTCGCCGCGAAGCGGGACGAGTTGGCGGCGGGCCAGGGCCTGCCCGCGGCCGTCGCGCACTCGGCCGGGGCGTCCCGGCAGTGGATCTCCGACGAACTCACCCAGTCCGCAAGGGCGATGGCCGACCGCGGTCGCGAGGAGGGCGTGGCCTGGTTCACGCGGCTGTGGCCCCGCACGCTGTACGTGGTGTGGGGCGGTGTGGGCGCGCTGCTGATCACTCAGTCGCTCACCGCGATCGGCGCCGGCTGGACCGCGGCCCGCACGGCGGGGCTCGTGGCCGCGCTGGTGGTGGGCGGGCTGCTCACCGCGGCCGGGTATCTGCACCGGGCGCGCGGCGGCATGCTCGCGCCGCTGATCGGCGAGGACAACCGGCTGTCTACCTCGCGCGCGGTGGCGTGCGGAGTGCTCCTGCCGACCCTGTACGCGGTCCTCGTCCTCGCCGGGGAACTGGCGCTCGCCTCGGGGCCCGCGCGGCGTGACGCGCTCATCGACGGACTCGAACTCGCGCGCGGGACAGGGCTGTTGACGGTGCTCGCGGTGGTGTGCGCGGTGGCCGTGCTCGTACGGCGGGTGGTGGGGGTCCGCGTCGGCGGGCAGCGGCTCCAGAAACTGCGGGCGCCGCGGCCGCGCGCCGCCGACCTGCTCACCGACGACTCCGGGCGCGGCAGCTTCACCGACATCCAGTACGTCGCCGTGGGCGCGGCGGTCGTCGTCTGGGCGGTCGTCCGCCTCGCGCGCCGTCCCGACCAGCTGCCGGACCTGCCGTGGTCCCTCGCGGTCCTGGTGGCCGTGTCCGCGGCGACGTATCTCACCGGCAAGTACGCGGAGGGCGGCCGGCCGGCGATCCACTCCGTGGTGCGGGCGCGGGAGGCCGGTGACCTGGACGCGCCGATCCGCACCGGCGACGACATCGAGATCCGCGGCTCCGGATTCGTGCCGGCAGGGGCGGGCACGGTGGACCAGCTCGCGCGGGTCGCCGTGCGGATCGGCCCGGTCCACGTCCATGTGCCGCTCGTCCCGGTCGCCGGCGGCTTCACCAACCCGACCGACGCGCTGCTCACGGTGCCCGTGCCGGTGGACGTGGAGCCGGGGCGGGTCGAGGTGCAGGTGATCACGGCGGCGGGCGTCGAGACGAACCGGTGCGGCATCGACGTCGTCGACTGAACCGGCCGATCGGCTTCCGTAGTGAGCCCGGGCGTGCTCTCGTACGTATGGTCAGGTAAAGACACCAGGCGCGAGAGGCGGCGGAGCGGCTATGGCGCACGGCATGCGATCCGACCTGACCACGAACTACGGCCCACCGTCCGGGGGACGGCGCGACGCGGCGCAGCGGTACGCGCTCGTGCCGCTGCGCATCTTCCTCGGCGTCACGTTCATCTACGCCGCCTTCGACAAGCTCACCGACAGCGCGTTCTTCAAGGCCAGCGGGGGTGGCTCGATCGGTGACCAGATGCGGGGCGTACGGGACACCTCCGCGATCCCCGCGCTCGTGGACCTCGCGCTGAAGTCGCCGTCCGGGTTCGGCTACGCGATTGCCTTCGGCGAACTGGCGGTCGGGATCGGGACGCTGCTCGGTGTCCTCGCGCGGCTCGCGGCGGTCGGCGGGGCGCTGATCTCGCTGAGCCTGTGGCTGACGGTGAGCTGGGCGACGGAGCCGTACTACCTCGGGAACGACCTGGCGTATCTGATGGCGTGGCTGCCCTTGGTGCTGGCGGGGGCGGCGGTGTGGTCGGTGGATTCGTGGTGGCGGGGCCGGAGGAGCCGGGCTACTTATTGAGCCCCGCCGGCGTTTGAGGCGCGGGGTCCGGGGCGGAGCCCCGGGAGCGCAGCGCTGTCATGCGCCGAACCATGCCGACGACCGCCGCCAGGCAGAGGCCTCCGCCCACCAGTGGGATCCCGGCGAACCAAGGGACGTCCCACGCGCCCCCCGCGTCGCCGAAGTAGACGACCGCCGTCGTCATCAGGACCAGGCCCGCGACCAGCCGGCCCGGATGGAATTCACTGCGCACGGTCCACCTCCACCTGTCCGAGCCCGACTTCCACGTGCACCTTGAGGGTGCCGGCGTCCTTCGCCCCGTCGCCCCGCGCCGGAATCGTGATGTTCCGGTCGAGGCCCGGCCGGATGTCCACGTCGCGCGACACGTCCTCGGGGAGCCGGATGGCCCCGACCCCGACCTCGAGGTGCAGTTCCGCGTCCGCGTCCGGCGGCAGCACGATCGTCGCCCGACCCGCGCCGACCTCGACATGCGTGGTCGCGGTCGCGTGCTCGGCGAGGTCCACACCGGACAGGTCGAGCGTGCCGTCGCCCGAGCCCAGTTCGTAGCTCTGGCGCAGGTCCGCGGCGCTCGCCGGGTTCCAGTTCCGCTCCGCCCACTGCGTGCTGACGTTCGCGGGCAGCGCGGCGGACGCCGTGAGCAGGCCCGCCGTGATCAGCGCGAGGAGGATCGAGCCGACCCCGGTGCGGCCGCGGAAGGCGCTCACCGCGATGCCCAGGCCGAACACGGCGAGCGCACAGGCGAGGCCGGTCTGCAGGCTGGCGCTGAACGTGCGCTCGTCCCAGGTCACGCCGGTGCCGATGCCGCCCGCGAGCAGCGCCCCGAGGAACGTGAGCGCGCCGATGCCGCGTGGCCCGGCCGGCTGCGGTGGCGCGGCCGGTCCGGCGGCGACCGGCCCGCGCCAGGAGCCGCGCCGGGCCGCCGGGCTTTCATCGGCGCCGGGCGGACCCCACAGGTAGCCGGTGGCGCCGTCGTGCGTACCGTCCTTCACGATCGGATCGCGCCACCACGAAGGCCCGCGCGCGACCGGCGGCGCCTGCGCCTCCGGCGGCGCGTCCGCGACGGCCTGGGCCGCCACCGGGTCGGGGGCTGCGGTGCGCCGCGCCTGTGACCAGTAGCCGGCGCCGGCCAACAGCAGGGCGAGTACGACGGCGAAGGTCAGCGCGCCCCCGTTGTTCAGCATGGAGAGGAACACGCCGCAGCCGACGAGCGCGGTGACGATCGCGGCGAGCCCAGGCCCGTCCACCCGCCCCGTGAGGAGCTTGCGGAACTCGTTCTCCTCCTCGTCGTCGTACGGCGCGAACAGCCACGCGAAGCCGTAGAAGATCAGCCCGACGCCGCCGGTCACCGAGAGCACCGAAAGGCCGATGCGGAAGATCACCGGGTCCATGTCGCACTGCCGGCCGAGCCCCGCGCACACCCCGCCCAGCGTCTTGTACCGCCGGTCCCTGCGGAAGCCGCGCAGCGGCCTGGCCGGGGGCGGGTCTGGGGCCACGGTGTCCGTGTCCTGAGGGGGCTGCTCCGTCATACGTACATCGTGACGGCCGAGGCCCGTCAGCGGCAGCAGGGACAACCCTGGCCGAACCCTGAGATCGTCCCTGAGCCCCCGGCGCCGCCCGCGGCCACGACCCCCGGGCGCGAAGATCAGGGAAGTATCCGGGGTCGACCCTGATGCCCGGCCCCCTACCGCATGTGACGATCGGTGGCATGCCGGAAGCAGCGACCGCCCCCCTCGCCGAGGACCGAGACCCGCGGCCGCCGCGCAAGCTCTACCGCAGCAGCGACGGACGCTGGCTGGGCGGAGTGGCGCGGGGTCTCGCGGGGCATCTCGGGCTGCCGGTGATCTGGGTGCGCCTGGTCTTCGTCGGCCTGTTCATGGCGGACGGGCTGGGGGCGCTGCTGTACGCGGCGTTCTGGTTCTTCGTGCCGCTCGGCGTGGGCGGCGTCGGCGCGGACCGCCCGCCCGTGCTCAGCACGGAGACGTCCCCCGACGGCCGCCGCCGGCTGGTGACGCGCAAGCCGGACAAGGGCCAGATCCTCGCCCTGCTCCTGATGGTCATCGTGGCGATGATCTTCGTGGAGAACGTGAACCTGACCGGCAACACCAAGGCGTACCTGATCCCCACCGTGCTCGTCGCCGCGGGCGTCGCCCTCGTCTGGCGGCAGGCGGACAACGCGCGCAGGGCCCGCTGGATGGAGGTCGGCCGCCGCAAGCGCACGCTGAGCCTGGCCCGCGCGGCCTCCGGCGTGCTGCTCGTCGGCGTGGGCGTCACCGGCATCTTCGTCACGCAGGGCGCCACCGAGCACATCGGCCCGATCCTCCAGGCGGCGCTGGCCGTCGTCGTGGGCATCGCGCTCCTCGCGGGCCCCTATCTGATCCGCATGACACAGGACCTCTCCGAGGAGCGCCTGATGCGCATCCGCGCGCAGGAGCGGGCGGAGGTCGCGGCCCATGTGCACGACTCGGTCCTGCACACCCTCACCCTGATCCAGCGCAACGCGGACAGTCCGGCCGAGGTGCGCCGCCTCGCCCGAGCCCAGGAGCGCGACCTGCGGGCGTGGCTCTACAAACCGGCCGCCGCGGAGAACCCGCAGGAGCCGGAGACCGTGGCGGAGGCGGTGAAGCGCAACGCGGCGGAGGTCGAGGACAAGCACGGGGTCCCGCTGGAGGTCGTGGTGGTGGGCGACACCCTGCTCGACGAGCAGTTGTCGGCACAGATGCAGGCCGCGAGGGAAGCGATGGTGAACGCCGCCAAGTACGGTGGCGTGGGCGGCGCGGTCCAGGTGTACGCGGAGGTCGAGGGCGACGTCGACGGGGAAGAGGTTTTCGTCTCCGTACGCGACCGGGGCCCCGGCTTCGACCTCGACTCCATCCCGCCCGACCGCATGGGCGTAAGAGAATCCATCATCGGCCGGATGGAACGCAACGGCGGGACGGCCCGGCTGCGGGCGGTGCCGGACGGCGGCACCGAGGTCGAACTGACCATGAAGAGGGCGGAAGGGACGTCATGACCGACGAGGCAGCTCAGACACGACGGGTACGAGTGGTCCTGGTCGACGACCACCGGATGTTCCGCACCGGCGTCCAGGCGGAGATCGGCCGCACCGAGGAGACCGGCGTCGAGGTGGTCGGCGAGGCCGCCGACGTCGACCAGGCGGTCACGGTGATCACGGCGACAAGGCCCGAGGTGGTGCTCCTCGACGTGCACCTCCCCGGCGGCGGAGGCGTCGAAGTCCTGCGCCGCAGCGCCCAGATGATGGCGGACGCGGAGAACCCGGTGCGCTTCCTGGCGCTGTCGGTCTCGGACGCGGCGGAGGACGTGATCGGCGTGATCCGGGGCGGCGCCCGCGGCTACGTCACGAAGACGATCACCGGCACGGACCTCGTGAACTCCATCTTCCGCGTCCAGGAGGGCGACGCGGTGTTCTCGCCCCGCCTCGCCGGTTTCGTCCTCGACGCCTTCGCCTCGACGGACGCGCCGCCGGTGGACGAGGACCTCGACCGCCTCACCCAGCGCGAGCGCGAGGTCCTTCGCCTCATCGCGCGCGGTTACGCGTACAAGGAGATCGCCAAGCAGCTCTTCATCTCCGTCAAGACGGTCGAGTCGCACGTCTCGGCGGTGCTGCGCAAGCTCCAGCTCTCGAACCGGCACGAGCTGACGCGGTGGGCGACGGCGCGACGGCTGGTGTGACCGGCCGGATTTAACCGGTGGAGCCCGGCGCCGCGCCTGTGGCTCCATGGACTCCATGATGTCCACCGACCGCCTCCTCGCCTTCGCGGCGATATCCCTCCTCCTCATCGTCATCCCGGGGCCGAGCGTCCTCTTTGTCGTCGGCCGCGCCCTCGCGCAGGGCCGCCGCGCCGCCCTGATGACGGTCCTCGGGAACACCATCGGGGCGTATGTCCTCGTGATCGCCGTCGCCCTCGGGGTCGGCTCGCTCGTCGAGCGCTCGGTGGCGATCTTCATGACGCTGAAGCTGGTGGGCGCGGCCTACCTGATCTACCTGGGCATCAAGGCGATTCGCCAACGGCGTTCGCTGCGCGCGGTGTTCGAGGAGGAGCGGGGCGAGGCGGGCCGCGGCAGCACCCTGCGCACCCTCTGGGAGGGCTTCGCGGTGGGCGTCGCCAACCCCAAGACGATCGTCTTCTTCGCGGCGGTACTGCCCCAGTTCGTCGACCGGGAGGCGGGGCACACGGTGCTCCAAATGCTGCTCCTGGGCCTGGTGTTCAACGTGATCGCGATCGCCTCCGACAGCCTCTGGGGCCTCGCCGCCTCCACGGCCCGCACCTGGTTCGCCCGCTCCCCACGCCGCCTCGCGGCAGTCGGCGGCACGGGCGGCCTCGCGATGGTGGGCCTCGGCGTGACGGTGGCGGTCACGGGGCGGGCGGACTGACCCCGGCCCCGTCCGCACGCCGCCCCGGCACCAGTGGCGTCAACTGCTCGATGTCGTAACGGAGTCGGAGCGCGGCCACGGCATCGGGTGCGGGCGGCCCGGCGGCGATCAGCTCACCCATCTCCCGGAGATACGTCTCGTGCCCGGACGGGGCGACGAGGAACAGCAGCCGGGCCGGTCCCGGGCCCGGATTGCCGAAGGCGTGCGGGCAGCCGGCGGGCACGTACATGGCGCTGCCCGGCCCGCCCCGCGCCACCTTGGCGCCGGTCCGTGACTCCCAGGTCTGCCAGTCCCCGCCGGTCCGCAACCGCGGCTCGAAGGCCAGCAGGTCCAGCTCGCCGCCGAGCACGTAGAAGATCTCCTCGGCCTCGTGGTGGAGATGTGCCCCCACGTCGAACCCGACCGGAATCTCGGCCTCGAACATCGACCATCGTGGCGTGTGTTCCGCGCCGACCTTGAGCGTCATTCCGGCGGCCTCGATCCTGCGACCGGCACCGGGGGAGAGCAGAAATCCGTCGGTCATACGGGCAGCGTGGCGGCGGCCGGGCGCGGTTGGCAACGCCGCCGGGAGCGTAGACGGTGACCGGTGCGGCGTCACGCCACGCGCGTCGCCCCCGCGAACGGCATCTCGTCGATCGGGGCCACCCGTACCGGGGCGCTCGGGTTCGGGGCGTGGATCATCTTGCCGCCTCCGATGTAGAGGCCCACGTGGCTGATCGAGGAGTAGAAGAAGACCAGGTCGCCCGGCTGGAGCTGGGACTTCGGGATGCGGGGGCCCGCGTCGATCTGGCTGTACGTCGTGCGGGGGAGTGAGACTCCGGCCGCCTTGTACGCGGCCTGCGTCAGGCCCGAGCAGTCGAAGGCGTCGGGGCCCGTGGCGCCCCATACGTAGGGGCTGCCCAGTGCGCCGTACGCGAAGGAGATCGCGGCCTTGGCGCGGGAGTTGGGGGCCTGGGAGAGGTCGGCGCGTTCCGCCGAGCGGGAGGAGCGGTCGCTCGTCGCGGGGGCGGCGGTGCGCTCCTCGGGGGTGAGGCGGTCGAGGAGGCGCCGGGCCTCCGCGAGTTTTCGCTTCACCTTCTTCTTGTTGTCCGCCAACTCGGCTTTCTTGGCGCGGAGTTCGGAGAGCGTGCCGTCCGCGTCGTCGCGCAGCTGGTCGATCTCGCGGAGTTCGCCCTGGACGCGGGTGACCTCGGCGGCCTGCCGCGCGCCGACGCGCTCCGTGAGGGACGCCTTGTCGAGGTAGGCGTCGGGGGAGGAGGAGAGGAGCAGCTGGACCGACGGGTCCACGCCTCCCGTGCGGTACTGGGAGGCCGCGACCGAACCCAGCTTCTCGCGCTGGGAGTTGAGTGATTCGGTGCGCCGGGACGCCTCGTCCTGGAGGGCGTCCACCTTCTTCCGCGCCCCGTCCGCCTTCTCCTTCGCCCCGTTGTACTTCTGGGTGGCGACCTCCGCCTCCTGGTACAGCTTGTCGACCTTGGCCCGCACCTGCGCGGGGCCGAGCTCGGGCTCCGCGTGCGCCGCCCCGCCGTCGAGGGCGGTGACGGTGGCCGCGGAAGCGAGGGCGAGCGTGGCCGCGGTGCGGGCCGTGCCCCCACCGCGGAGCGAACGCGGTCGGGGCTTTCGATGCGCTGCCGGCACAAGGTCCTCCTCTGGGCGCCGTACGAACCGCACGGCCCCCGGTCGCGCGTCCGGCGGCGGCCCGCACAGGGGAGCGGGCCGCCGCCGGACCTTTCTCGGCGGGGTGTCCGACTGCCGCCCCTGGCCCGGGCGGCGGTGGGGAGCCGGTCACCTGAGGAAGGACGCTAAACCTCTGCGTAACGGGTTGGTGCCGGATTGTTCGCAACTGGTCCGTTTGTTACGGATGGTGGCGGAGAGTGATAACAGAGTGGCAAAGGGGTGCCCGTAGTGGGCCATGGGCGTCCGGTTAGGCTCCGAACCATGGACGTACTCATCCACCTCTTCGTCGGCCTGCACATCATCGGCATCGCCTCGCTGCTCGGCGGCTTCCTCACGCAGATGTCGGCGATGAAGGAGGGCGCGGCCCGCTTCAACAAGGCGATGCTGCACGGCGCCCTGACCATGCTGGTGACCGGCGTCGCCCTGGTCGGCCTCAACCAGGCCGACGGCAGCACCGTGAACAACATCAAGATCGGCGTGAAGCTCGCGCTCCTGATCGTGATCCTCGGCATCGTCTACGTGAAGCGGGACGAGGAGAAGGCGGAGAAGGGCCTCTTCATCACGGTCGGCGCGCTCACCGTCGTCAACATCTTCATCGCGGTGCTCTGGACCTGAGCGACCGCGTACCAGGACGCACAGAAGGGCCCGGCAGGTCGCACCTGCCGGGCCCTTCTGCGTGGGGTCAGGCCGGCCGCACCACGCTGTGGATCGACGACGTGCCGTCGTAGTAGATCGACTCCTCGCGCACGACCGCGCCCGGCTTCGGCGCGTGGACCATCATCCCGTCGCCCATGTAGAGGCCCACGTGGCTGATGTCGTCGTAGAAGAACACCAGGTCACCGGGTTGGATGTCGGAGAGCGGCACCGTCTTGCCGATCTCGACCTGGTCCCAGGTCGTCCGGGGCAGCGAGATCCCCGCGGACTTCCACGCCGCCTGGGTGAGGCCCGAGCAGTCGTACGAGTCCGGGCCCGTGGCGCCCCACACGTACGGCTTGCCCTCCTGGGACTTGGCGAACGCGAGCGCCTGCGCGGCCTTCGTGGCGTACGAGGCGTCGGACGAAGAAGAACCGGAGCCCGAGGATCCCGAGCCCGAGGAGCCGGACGACTCCTGTTCCTTCTGCGCTGCCTCCTCGGCCGCCTTCCGCTTCGCCTCCGCGGCCTTCTGCTGGGCGGCCAGCTCGGCGGCCTTCTTGCGGGCCGCCTCCTCCTTGGCCTTCTGGATCGCGGCGAGCCGCGCCTTCTCCTTGGCGGTCAGCTCGGCCAGCAGCTTGCGCGCGTCGGAGAGCTTCGTCTGGACGGTCTCCTTCGTCGACCTCAGCTCGGTCTGCGACTCCGTGAGGTCCTCCAGGCTCGACTGCGCCTCGGTGCGCTTCTTCGCGGTCTCGCGCGCCTGCGCCTGATAGTCGTCGACCGACTTCTTCTGCTCGTCGGTGAGCCGGCTCATCAGCTGGCGCTGCGAGAAGTAGTCCTCCGGGTCGTCCGCGAGGAACATGGTTGCGGTGTCGCTGACCCCGCCCGAGCGGTACTGCTCGGCGGCGTACCTGCCGAGCTTCTGGCGGGCCGTGTTCATCTCGTCGGTGTGCTGGGCGACATCGTCGAGGAGCTTGTCGACCTGCTGCTTCTTGGAGTCGGTCCGCTCCTTCGCCCCGTTGTACTTCTGGGTGGCGACCTCGGCCTGCCGGTACAGGGTGTCGACCTTCTGCTGGACCTCTTCGAGGCGCGGCTTGGACGAGGGCTGCGCGGGCGCGGCCTGTGCCGTCTGCGAGAGCAGGGCCACGGAGGTGAGGGCGGCGGTGGTGATGCCGACCGCGGGGGTCGTGCGAAGGCCGCCGGTGATCCGGGAACGGCTGCGGGGCTTGCGGTGCGACGCCAAGGCAGGCGACTCCTTCCGTCGTCCGCCTACCGGGTTAGCTGTCGGGTTCGGGCGTGGTACACGGAAGGCTGCCCTACGGTCGGCTGCCCTGTCCTGCCGGGCCGTCGGCCGATTCACCCCAAGGTCGGTTGGGTCCCCGGTTCCCTGCCTCACGGCGTACGGAACTCGGCGGGGGCTGCCCGCTCGCCGCGACATTCGCGGGCGGGGGGACGGGCTGCCCGGCTGCACCGTAGCCAACTCGTGTGGCTGCTGTGAAGGTTGATGTTCGATATGCCCGATACATTTTCGTGATCTGCCCCTCTGCGGGCCCGCGGGGCCCGGTGGAGTTCCCCGGAGTTTTGAAGGCAGCCACGGGTTGTCAGTGGGGCGGCCTAGACTCGTAGAGCGATGAGCAGCCTCTTTGACGACAGCTTCCTGACCGGCCTCCAGAAGGGTGCGGAGGAACCCCCGCCGCCGCCCCCGGACCCCGAGTACGACGACGGGGCCCCGGAGCCGATGCCGGACGACTTGTTCGGCGGGCAGCTCGGCGCGCCCGAGGACAGGGACACGCACTACCGGGACGGCGCCCCGCGCCCCGTCCTGAGCGCGGCCTCCCTCCTGGAGGGGTTGAACGAGAACCAGCAGGCGGCCGTCACACACGGCGGGACCCCGCTGCTCATCGTCGCGGGCGCCGGATCCGGCAAGACCCGCGTCCTCACGCACCGCATCGCGTACCTGCTCGCCGAGCGCGGAGTGCACCCCGGCCAGATCCTCGCGATCACGTTCACGAACAAGGCCGCGGGCGAGATGAAGGAGCGCGTCGAGGACCTGGTGGGCCCGCGCGCCAACGCCATGTGGGTCTCGACCTTCCACAGCGCCTGCGTCCGCATACTGCGCCGGGAGAGCAAGAAGCTGGGCTTCACGTCCTCCTTCTCGATCTACGACGCCGCCGACAGCAAGCGGCTCATGGCGCTCGTCTGCCGCGACCTGGACCTGGACCCGAAGAAGTTCCCGCCGAAGTCCTTCAGCGCCAAGATCAGCAATCTCAAGAACGAGCTGATCGACGAGGAGGACTTCGCGGCGACCGCGGCCGACGGCTTCGAGAAGACCCTCGCCCAGGCCTACGCGATGTACCAGGCGCGCCTGCGCGAGGCCAACGCGCTGGACTTCGACGACCTGATCATGACGACGGTGAACATGCTGCGCGCGTTCCCGGACGTCGCGGAGCACTACCGCCGCCGCTTCCGCCACGTCCTCGTCGACGAGTACCAGGACACGAACCACGCGCAGTACGCGCTGGTGCGCGAGCTGGTCGGCCCCACCGAGGGCGAGGACGCGGACCCGGCCGAGCTGTGCGTCGTGGGTGACGCGGACCAGTCGATCTACGCGTTCCGTGGCGCCACGATCCGTAACATCCTCGACTTCGAGGACGACTACCCCAACGCGAAGACGATCCTGCTGGAGCAGAACTACCGCTCCACGCAGACGATCCTCAGCGCGGCGAACGCGGTGATCGAGCGCAACGAGTCGCGCCGCCCCAAGAACCTGTGGACCAACGAGGGGCCCGGCGCCCAGATCACCGGTTACGTCGCGGACACCGAGCACGACGAGGCCCAGTTCATCGCCGACGAGATCGACCGGCTCACGGACGCGGGCGACGCGCTGGCGGGCGACGTCGCCGTCTTCTACCGGACGAACGCGCAGTCCCGTGTCTTCGAAGAGATCTTCATCCGCACCGGCCTGCCCTACAAGGTCGTCGGCGGCGTCCGCTTCTACGAGCGCAAGGAGGTCAGGGACGTCCTGGCCTATCTGCGCGTGCTCTCCAACCCCGAGGACTCGGTGCCGCTGCGCCGCATCCTCAACGTGCCGAAGCGCGGCATCGGCGACCGCGCCGAGGCGATGATCGACGCGCTCTCCCAGCGCGAGAAGATCTCCTTCCCGCAGGCGCTGCGCCGCGTCGACGAGGCGTACGGGATGGCGGCCCGCTCGGCGAACGCCGTGAAGCGGTTCAACACGCTGATGGAGGACCTCCGCACGATCGTGGAGTCGGGCGCGGGCCCGGCCACGGTCCTGGAGGCCATCCTCGAACGGACGGGGTATCTCGCCGAGTTGCAGGCCTCCACCGACCCGCAGGACGAGACCCGCATCGAGAACCTTCAGGAACTCGCCGCCGTGGCCCTGGAGTTCGAGCAGGAAGCAGGCGAAGAGGGCGAGTCCGAGACGGGCGGCGGGGGACTCTCCGACTTCCTGGAGCGCGTCGCGCTCGTCGCCGACTCCGACCAGATCCCCGACGAGGACGACGACGGCAGCGGCGTCATCACGCTGATGACCCTGCACACCGCCAAGGGCCTCGAATTCCCGGTCGTCTTCCTGACCGGCCTCGAGGACGGCGTCTTCCCGCACATGCGCTCCCTCGGCCAGGCCAAGGAGCTGGAGGAGGAGCGGCGGCTCGCATACGTGGGCATCACGCGCGCGCGACAGCGCCTCTACCTGACGCGCGCCTCCATGCGCAGCGCCTGGGGCCAGCCCTCGTACAACCCGCCCTCCCGGTTCCTGGAGGAGATCCCGGCGGCGCACCTGGACTGGAAGCGCACGGGACCGTCCACGCCCGCGGCCTCGACCAAGAGCATCGGTGGCGGCATCGCGGCATCTTTGTCGTCCTCGCGCTCCCGCACGGGTTCGACGCCGGCCTTCGCCACGCGCCGCGCGGGCGACAAGCCGGTGGTGGCCCTCTCCGTCGGCGACCGCGTCACGCACGACCAGTTCGGGCTCGGCACGGTGGTGGGCGTGTCGGGCACGGGCGACAAGGCGGAGGCGTCGATCGACTTCGGCGACCCGAAGCCGAAGCGCCTGCTGCTGCGGTACGCGCCGGTCGAGAAGCTGTAGTCGCGCTGCGGCCGCTCTCTACGGGGGGCGGCTCAGTTCGGGTTGAGGCCGTGGCTGCGCAGCCACGGCAGCGGGTCGATCGCCGAGCTGCCGCCGGGCCGCACCTCGAAGTGCAGGTGCGGGCCGGTCGAGTTGCCCGAGTTCCCGGACCGCGCGATCACGTCACCGGCCTTCACCGGACCGTTCATCACGGTGTGCGAGGACAGGTGGCAGTACCAGGTCTCCGTGCCGTCCTTGGCGGTGACGATGGCCATGTTCCCGTACGCGCTGTTCCACTGCGTCTTCACGGTGCCGTCCGTCGCGGCCATCACCGGGGTCCCGTACGAGACGGGGAAGTCGATGCCGGAGTGCTGGGACATCCAGTTGACGCCGGCCTGCCCGAAGAAGGCGCTCAGCCCGTGCTGCTTCACCGGCAGCACGAACTTGGGCCGCGCCGCCTCCTTGCGTGCGGCCTCCTCGGCGGCCTCCTTGCGGGCCGCCTCCTGCTTCGCCTTGAGGTCGATCCGCTCCTGCGTGCGGCTCGCCCGGTCGGCGAAGTCGCCCGCGTCGGCGGAGAGATCCTTGAGCTGCGAGTCCAGCTTGTTGTTGGCGACGGCCGGCTTCACGGCCTGCGCGTCCGAAGCGGCCGCGGCCTGCGTCTCCTTGCCGTCGTCCTCGCTGCCGCCGACGCTCGCCGCGGCGATCCCGGCGACGCCGACCACACAGACCGACGGCACGACGACGGTGATGAGCGCGGACCGCTTGGCCGGCGGACGACGGCGCCCGGCGCGGCCACGGGAGACGTTCTTCCCGGCCCGGCGTGTCGTGGGCTGCGGGGTCACTGGCGTGGGCTCGTGCTCGTGTCCGTGCTCCGGCGATGCGTCGAGGTCGAGGACGGGTCCGTGCGCCTCGTCCGCCTCGGGGGCCGGCTCCGCGACCGGCTCGGGCTCCGAGACCCCGACGGCCTCGGTGGCGTTCCACTGCGTGGCGTCGTACGCGCCCGTGTCGTAGGCGGCCGTACCGAAGACCGGGGCCTGGAAGGTCTGAGTGAAGCCCTGCGTGTCGTTCGGGTCGAGCGTGCTGAAGGTCTGCGTCTCAAAGCCCTGCGTCTCGAAGTGCTGGGCCTCGAAGTGCTGCGCCTCGAACCCCTGGAACTCAACGCTCTGCGTCTCGAAACTCTGGGTCTCGAAACTCTGGGTCTCGAAGCTCTGCGTGTCGGGGTGTTGAGCCGCGTACATCTGCGTCTCGTACGCCGAGGTGTCCCACTGACCCGTGGTGTGCTGCTCGGCCATGGACCGGGGCTGCTGCGCCGGGATGTCGGCGACCTGCTCGTAACCGCCGGTCGCCCAGGCGCCGGTCGTGTCGTAGGAACCGGTACCGAAGGAACCGGCGTCGTACGTGCCGGTGTCGTAGTACGCGGAGGCGTAGGGGTCGGCGTACTGCTGCTGGGGGGCCGTGTGCCACTGGCCGGTCGCGTGGGAACCCGGTTCGTAGGGGTCCTCTGCCATGTCGCCGAAGAGTGGATCGCTTGCGAAGCTGGTCGCGGAGTAACCGTCGTACGCCGCGTAAGGCGCGGTCCCCGACGGATTGCGGTCGTTCACCAACTTCTCTTTCGCCTCGACAACAGGGGCTGCCAGAGCAGTGCGGTGACTGTACCCGTCGGTACGAGGGCACGACAATCTTCGTCGGGTTTCCGGGCCCGGGGAAACGGGCAATCAGCCGCCTTTGGGTGGACTGTGGACAGTTCCTTGGCCCTGAGTTCGAGACCCGTTCGACGAAAGCCATGGCATGTCGCGGGTTTTACGGGTGCGGGTGAGCGCGGAGCGGGCGGTCAGGCCACCGTCAGACCGCCGCCCGCCTTGTCCGCGGCGCGCGCTCCTTCCGCGGGCTCCGCGTCGAGGGCCTGACGGATGCCGATCGCGACGGCCGGGTGCACCGGCAGCGCGAGATGGCCGATGCCCGTGACCCGCACGTTCTGCGCGAGCAGGTCCGCGTGGTCCACGCACGCGGTCTCGAGGGGCAGCATCAACTGGTCGAGGTCGCTCCAGAAGCTCACGAAGCGCGTACGACAGCCGGGCGCGGGCCGCTTCAACTCCTCGACGACGGACGAGCCGGGCCGCATCTGCCGGACGATCGGGTGCGCGTCCGCGAGCGGCGCCACCCGCGTGCCGCCGTGCGGGGTGCCGAGGGTGACGAGCGTGCGCACCCGCGTGTCGCCGCCGAGGCACTGCACGTAGTAACGGGCTATCAGGCCGCCCAGGCTGTGCCCCACGATGTCGACCTTGTCCCGGCCCGAGCGCTCGCACACCTCTTCCACGTGCCGGGCGAGCAGCGCGGCCGCGGTCCGGATGTCGCAGGTGAGCGGGGAGTAGTTGAGCGATTCGACGTGCTGCCTGCCGTGCTGCGCGAGGGAACGGCGCAGCAGGACGAAGACCGAGCGGTTGTCGATGAAGCCGTGCAGGAGGAGGACCGGGGGCTTGTCGGGAGCGGGCAGACGCGGCGCGTCCGCTTCCGTCGGGGCGCCCTCCTCCGCCGGTTCTACAGGAGTGCTCCCCTCCGCCGTGACGGTCTCCATGTCCACCGGCACGTACGCCGAGGGGTGGCGGGGCAGCGCCAGGGGCTGCTGCCTTCGTTCCGGGAGGATGCCCGAGGGATAGAGGAGGAGATGGCCCGCGAGGATCGCCAGCTCAAGGGCGGTCGCCTTCAGGAGCGCGATCGAGAGACCGGCCAGTCTCGTGGGCAGCAAGTGGCAGAGGGGGCGAAAGGGCAACGTCCTCATGACCTTCATCGGTCAACCTCCCGTCGGCACACGGGAGGACGCCTCTGTCCCCGTGTGCGCTCATGGGAGCCGGCCGAAGCGGTCCTGCGGCGCCGCCCGTGCCCGATGCGCCGACTCATCGGTCCGGACGGCAGCCGGAAGCACCGTGCCACCGTGCCGTGCGGCTGTCGGCGCGGTGGCGCGGCGACCTCGAAGCGGCTCCCTCGCGCCTGTCCCGGATCTGGCGGTGAGTCCCGCCTGGCAGTCGCGGCGCGCAGCGAATGTGTCCCACCGTGTGATTTCCCCCTCGGTCCGCACCGTGAAACGGCGGCTTGCGGGATGCTGTCGATAACGTTCGTTCACTTCGGGCATCAGTCTTTTGAACAGTCGCTTCAACTTTTGCTTGAGCAGTCGTTTCAGGGAGGCAGTGATGGGTGTGGCAGCCGGGCCGATCCGCGTGGTCGTCGCGAAGCCGGGACTCGACGGCCACGATCGTGGGGCCAAAGTGATCGCGCGGGCGCTGCGCGACGCCGGAATGGAGGTCATTTACACGGGCCTGCACCAGACGCCCGAGCAGGTCGTGGACACCGCCATTCAGGAGGACGCCGACGCGATCGGTCTTTCCATCCTCTCCGGCGCGCACAACACGCTCTTCGCCCGCGTCATCGAGCTCCTCGCCGAGCGCGACGCCGCGGACATCAAGGTCTTCGGCGGCGGCATCATCCCCGAGGGGGACATCGCGCCCCTGAAGGAGAAGGGCGTCGCCGAAATCTTCACCCCGGGCGCCACGACGGCCTCCATCGTCGACTGGGTCCACGCCAACGTCCGCCAGCCGGCGGCGTCCGGCGGCTGACCAATCAAGCCCCTGCGGCGATTGAGCAGCGGGGCCCAAATCAAGCCCCTGCGGCGATTGAGCAGCGGGGTCCGGGGCGGAGCCCCGTGACCTCGCCGCCGGTGCGGCGTAACAGGGGCCCGGGGCCGGATCACGGGAACCCGGTGCCGCGCACCAGGGACGCGGGGCCGGGCCCCGGGGCCGGATCACGGCGGAGCCAGTTCGTCCCGCATCGCCCGGCGCAGCCGCAACGTGCCGGCGAGGCGTTGGAACGCCTCCGTCCAGTACCCCCCGGCCCCGGGCGCCGACCCCTCCGGTTCCTCCACCGCCGCCGTGAGGCCGTCGAGCCGCACCACCTCCTCGGGGTCGAGGCAGCGCTCCGCGAGCCCCATCACCCCGC
Organism: Streptomyces nidicola; assembly: GCF_050106155.1. Classification (NCBI taxonomy): domain Bacteria; kingdom Bacillati; phylum Actinomycetota; class Actinomycetes; order Kitasatosporales; family Streptomycetaceae; genus Streptomyces; species Streptomyces nidicola. The sequence continues at coordinate 4,044,075 of NZ_JBNBPI010000001.1, read as the reverse complement.
TGAAGCTCCACGGGTAACTCCCCGCGTCCCGCGCGATGTTCAACGCGTCGACCACGGACCGCCCGAGCGGCCGCGCCCACGGCGTGCCGCACACCCCCAGCAACTGGAACGCCTCGGACAACCCGTGCGCCGCGATGAACTCCGCCACCCAGTCCGCCCGTTCCGCCCCCGGCAGCGCCGCGAGCAGCTTCGCCCGCTCGGCGAGCGACACCGCCCCGGGGCCCGCCGCGTCCGCCGCCGTCGGCGCCCCGAGCAGCGCCCGCGACCAGCCGATGTCCCGCTGCCGGACCGCCGCCCGGCACCACGCGGCGTGCAGCTCCCCGCGCCAGTCGTCGGCGACCGGTAGTGCCACTATCTCCTCCGGGTCCCGGCCGCCGAACCTGTCCGGCCACCGGCCGAGCGGCGCCGCCTCCACCAACTGCCCGAGCCACCAAGCCCGTTCACCCCGGCCCGCCGGTGGCTTCGCCACGACGCCGTCCCGCTCCATCCCCGCGTCGCACTCGTGCGGCGCCTCCACGACGATCGCGCCCTCCGCACGGTCGAGCGCCACGCAGGTCAGCGCCCGGTCCGCCATCCGCGCGGCGAGCGCCGAGCGGGGGAGCGCGGAGAGCAGCTCGGCCGCCGTCGCCCGCACGTTCTTGCTGCGGTCGGTCAGCGCCTGCTCGAGGAACGGCTCGTCCGCGTCCCCGAGCCCCGTGCGCAGCGAGTCGAGGAACATCAGGCGGTCCTCGGCGCGCTCCGTGCCCCATGTCCCGGCCAGGAGCGCCCGGGCCGCGGCCGGGTCGTGCGCCCGAACGGAGGCGAGCAGCGCCACCCGCTCCGCGAACAGGCCTTCCTCCCACCGCAGATGAACCTGGTCGCTCTCCTCCGGCGCGGGCAGCACGGCGCCGACGCCCGGAGTGGCGCGCAGCGCGAACTTCCAGTCCGGGTTGAGCCGGGCCAGCCAGCGGGCGCGCGGCCCCGCGAACGTGAGAGCCGGGGGCCGCAGGTCGGTCCGCCCGCGCGCCGCGTCGAGCAGCGCGGGCAGCAGCTCGGGCGGGGGCGCGTACCCGTGCGCGTTGGCCGTGGCCAGCCACTGCGGGAGCAGTTCGAGGAGGTCGGGGGCGGTGCCGCGGCGCGAACCCGTGCCGCCGGAGCGGTCGGTGAGCAGGAGCGCGAGCCGCTGCCGCGCGGCGGTCGGCAGCGGGCGGCGCGGGTCGTTCTCGGCGCGGTCCGGCGGCGCGGTCGCCGCGGCGGGACGCAGACCGGCCCGGCGGCGCACGGTGTGCACGGCGGCCTCGTCGAGGAGGGTGAGCGGCGGGCGGTCCGAACGGCGTTCGGTTCCGAGCAGGGCGGCGCTGACGAGGTCGTCCCAGGTGGCGGTGGTGGTCATCACGGGTCCTCTCCGTGGAGCGGTCTTCGTCACCGGCAATGGTGTTTCGGCGCGTTGGCGGTTCCTGGATTGGTCAGCACAGCGATATGACCTCCCCCGCCTCCTCCGCCCATGTGGCCAGCGGGCGGAAACCGGTCGGGCCGCATTCGCCGAACACCGTCACCGGCGCGCCGCCCGAGACGGCGACCAGGCGCCACAGGCCGGGGGACGCCGCCGCGTGCGCGGTGAGGGGGAGCGCCGACTTGCCTTCGCCGTCCGCCAGTTGCCAGTGGCCGTCCGGGTCCCGCGTCGGTATCACCTCCGCGAGCGTCACCGGCCAGGACTCCAGCCAGGGGTCGGCCGCGAGCGCCGTTCCGTAGGCGGCGAGGCCGGCGGTGACGTCAACTCCCTTGGGACGTATGCCGTCCGCTTCCGCCGGGGCGAACTGCTCGCCCAGCTCCGCCCGGAGGGCCCCCGCTCCTGGGTACGCCGACACCGCTGCGTCGAGCGTGCGCCCGGTCGGCAGGGCGAGCGCCGGTGCGCGGCCGGCCGCCCCGTAGGAGAGAAGCAGTATGGTGCGCGCGCTCCGCGTGCCGTGCAGCCATGCCCGGCGCGTCGTGAGGTGGCCGTCCGCCGTGTCGTACTGGGCGAGGACCAGCCAGCGGTCGCGCAGCGGCGGCTCCCTGTCCGAAGCGGGCAGGCCCACGCGCGAGCGGACCGTCGCCGCCAGGTCGGCGGGCAGGGCGTCGCGGCGCAACCAGCCCTGGTCGAGGAGGTGCAGCAGCGCGCACGCCTCGAGCAGCCGCACCGGCCAGCCGGGCCCGGACGCCGGTATCGCCCCCAACTCTCTTACGCGTGCGGCAAGTCCGGGCGCCTGCGCGTCGACCATCCGCGCGGCCGTCTCCTCCCACAGCCCGTAACCCGACTGCTCCGCCTGCGCGAGGCCGCCGCGCAGCAGGTCGGCGAGGCGCTGCTCCAGCTCCGTCGCGCCCGCCGTGATCCGCTGGGCGCGGCGCTCGGCTCTGCGCCGGGCCGCCTCCGGATCCGCCGCGGCGCCGCCCGATCCGGCCGCCGACGCCTCGGTCCGCTGGGACTCGGCCCGCCTCTGCCGCCCCGCCAGCCATGGCTCGGCCCACTCCGGCGGCGACTGGCCCGCCGGCACCTGCGCTTCGCCGCCCGCCCAGAGCAGCAAGAGCCCGAGCGCGTGCTTGCACGGGAACTTGCGGCTCGGACAACTGCACTTGTACCCCGGCCCGTTCGCGCCCGGAGCGCCTCCGCCGATGTCCACGATCGTCTGGTACGGCTTGCTGCCGCTCCCCTTGCACAGTCCCCATACCGCCCCCTCGTCCGCATTCCCCGCGCCCGCGGAACTCCCGGTCCCCGACCACGGACCCGGCCCCCCGAGCTTGCTTCCCGCCTTGCGTGACGCGGCGTCAGGCGCCAGTGCGAGCACCTGATCCGTCGTCCAGCGCACCCCCAGCTGATTCATGTCCTCGACGTTAGATCCCGCCACTGACAATCCGTCCGGCAACGGCTCCGACCTGCGGTGATGGCGCGGCCGATGTCGATTGTCAGTGGCGTGGTGCACCGTGGAACCCATCACGCGACGAGAGCGGTCGAGGGCTCGTTGTGCGGATTCGAGCTGGGCGAGTTGGAGGGGGACAGCCATGACCATTTCCGTCGAAAGCCAGACCGAGGGTCAGACCGGGAGCGGGGCCGGAAGCCAGGCCGAGGGCCGGGCCGGGGCCGGGAGTCAGGGCGGGGGCCAGGTCGCGGACGAGGTGCTGAGGCCGCACGCCGAGGACGCGTTCGCGGAGGAACTCGCGGCGCTCGCCGCCCAGGACGACCGGCCGCGGCCGGCCCGCTGGCGCATGTCGCCGTGGGCCGTCGCGACCTATCTGCTCGGCGGCACGCTGCCCGACGGCACGGTGATCTCGCCGAAATACGTGGGCCCGCGCCGCATCGTCGAGGTCGCCGTGACGACGCTGGCGACCGACCGGGCGCTGCTCCTGCTCGGCGTGCCCGGCACCGCCAAGACCTGGGTGTCCGAGCATCTCGCGGCCGCCGTGAGCGGGGACTCGACGCTGCTGGTGCAGGGCACGGCGGGGACGCCGGAGGAGGCCATCCGCTACGGCTGGAACTACGCGCAGCTGCTGGCCAACGGGCCGAGCAGGGACGCCCTCGTGCCGAGCCCGGTCATGCGGGCGATGGCGGAGGGGATGACCGCGCGCGTCGAGGAATTGACGCGCATCCCGGCCGATGTGCAGGACACGCTGATCACGATCCTGTCCGAGAAGACCCTGCCGATACCGGAGTTGGGGCAGGAGGTGCAGGCCGTACGCGGCTTCAACCTCATCGCCACGGCCAATGACCGGGACCGCGGGGTCAACGATCTGTCGAGCGCGCTGCGGCGCCGGTTCAACACGGTCGTGCTGCCGCTGCCCGCGAGCGTGGAGGACGAGGTCGACATCGTCTCGCGGCGGGTCGACCAGGTCGGCCGCGCACTGGAGCTGCCCAGCGCGCCCGACGGCATGGACGAGATCCGCCGCGTCGTCACGGTCTTCCGTGAACTGCGCGACGGTGTGACGGCTGACGGGCGGACGAAGGTGAAGTCCCCCAGCGGCACGCTGTCGACCGCCGAGGCCATCTCCGTCGTCACCAACGGCCTTGCGCTGTCCGCGCACTTCGGGGACGGCGTGCTGCGTCCCTCCGACGTGGCCGCCGGAATCCTCGGGGCCGTCGTGCGTGATCCGGCGGCGGACCGGGTCGTCTGGCAGGAGTACCTGGAGGCCGTGGTGCGCGAGCGCGACGGCTGGAAGGACTTCTACCGGGCCTGCCGAGAGGTGAGCGCATGACGACACCGGCCACGGGCCCCGCGCTGCTCGGCGTGCGGCACCACGGTCCCGGCTCCGCGCGCGCCGTGCGCTCCGCGCTCGACGCCGCACAGCCGCGGATCGTCCTGATCGAAGGACCGCCCGAGGCCGACGGTCTCGTACCGCTCGCCGCCGAGGACGGCATGCGGCCCCCGGTCGCGCTGCTCGCGCACGTCGTGGACGAGCCGGGGAGGTCCGCCTTCTGGCCGTTCGCCGAGTTTTCGCCCGAATGGGTCGCGATCCGCTGGGCGTTGGCGCGCGACGTGCCGGTGCGCTTCATCGACCTCCCGGCCGCGCACAGCCTGGCGATGCGGGCGGAGGACGACTACGGCGACGACCAGGAAGAGAGGACGGGGGAGGGGGACTCCGTGCGTGTGGACCCTCTGCGGGTCCTCGCCGAGACCGCCGGATACGACGACGCGGAGCGCTGGTGGGAGGACGTCGTCGAGCACCGGGACGGCGACGCCTTCGCAGCGCTCGGCGAGGCGATGGGAGCGCTGCGGGAGACGTGCGGGGACGGCGGACACGAGCGGGATCTGCTGCGCGAGGCGTACATGCGGCTCCAAGTGCGCGCGGCGCAGCGCGAGTTCGCCGACGACGTAGCTGTCGTGTGCGGGGCGTGGCATGTGCCGGCGCTGCGGCAGAAGACGACCGTCGCGGCCGACCGCGCCCTGCTCAAGGGGCTGCCGAAGGCGAAGGTCGACATGACGTGGGTGCCGTGGACGCACCGGCGCCTGGCCCGGGTCAGCGGATACGGGGCGGGGATCGACTCGCCCGGCTGGTACGGGCATCTGTTCAGCGCGCCCGACCGGCCCGTGGAGCGCTGGCTGACGAAGGTCGCCGGGCTGCTGCGCGAGGAGGACCGCATCGTGTCCTCCGCCCACGTCATCGAGGCCGTACGACTCGCGGAGACCCTCGCCGTGATGCGCGGGCGCCCGCTCGCGGGGCTCACGGAGACCACCGACGCGGTGCGGGCCGTGCTGTGCGAGGGCTCGGACGTACCGCTGGCGCTCATCCACGACAAGCTGGTGGTCGGTGACGTGCTGGGGGAGGTGCCCGAGGCGGCGCCCGCGGTGCCGTTGCAGCGCGACCTCACGCGGCAGCAGCGTTCCCTGCGGCTCAAACCGGCAGCCGCGGAGAAGGAGTTGGACCTCGACCTGCGGCGCGACACCGACGCCGCGCGCAGCCGCCTGCTGCACCGGCTGCGGCTCCTGGGCGTGGCCTGGGGAGAGCCGGCGAGATCGGCTCGGGGCTCCACCGGCACCTTCCGCGAGTCGTGGCGGCTGCGCTGGGAGCCGGAGCTGTCCGTGCGGGTCGCGGAGGCCGGGGTGTGGGGGACGACCGTGCACGCCGCCGCGACCGCCAAGGCGGAGACGGACGCGATCGCCGCGCGGGCGCTCGCCGACGTCACGGCGCTCGCCGAGGTCTGCCTGCTCGCGGGGCTCGCGGACGCGCTGCCGACGGTGATGCGGATCCTCGCCGACCGCGCCGCCCTCGACGCGGACGTCGGTCACCTGGCCGGCGCCCTGCCCGCCCTGGTCCGCGCCCTGCGCTACGGCGACGTGCGCGGCACCGACACCGAAGCCCTCGCCGACGTGGCGGCGGGCCTCGCCGAGCGGGTCTTCGTCGGCCTGCCCCCGGCGTGCGCGGCACTCGACGCGGAGGCGGCCGAGGAGATGCGTGGCCATGTCGACGCGGTGCACTCGGCCGTCGCGCTCCTGGAGGACACCGGCGTGCGCGGGCGCTGGCGGACCGTGCTGCGCGTGCTCGCGGAGCGGGACGGCGTGGCCGGGGTGATCCGGGGGCGGTGCGCGCGGGTCCTCCTGGACGAGGGCGTGCTCGACGAGGAGGACGCGGCCCGGCTGATGAGCCTCGCCCTCTCGCCCGGCACCGCGCCGGCCGACGCGGCGGCGTGGATCGAGGGCTTCGTCGGGGGTGGTTCTGGCGGCGGACTGCTCCTGGTGCACGACGAGCGGCTCCTGGCCCTGGTCGACGCGTGGCTGACGCGGGTGTCGGACGACGCGTTCACCGACGTACTGCCGTTGCTGCGGCGCACGTTCTCGGCGTACGAGCCGGGTGTGCGGCGGACCTTGGGCGAGCTGGTCCGGCGCGGGCCATCCGAGGGCGGGCAGTCCCCGGTCACCGGCGGACCGCGCGGCTTCGGAGAGGAACTGGACGCGGAGCGGGCGGACGCGGTGCTGCCGGTGCTGCGCCTCCTGCTCGGTGCGGGTGCGGGTGCGGATGCCCACGGCGACGGCGACGGCGGTGGCGGTGGCGGAAACGACGAGGGCGACAACAGCCCTGAGGGGGCGGTGGCATGACCGGCAGCGGGAGCAGTACCGGTAGCAGTACAGAGAGCAGCACCGAGCGGAACACGGACGAGCGCCTGCGCCGGTGGCGCCTCGTGCTCGGCGGGGCGGACGCGGACGGCACAGGGTGCGGCCTCGAGGGGCGGGACGCCGCGATGGACGGCGCCCTCGCCGCGCTGTACGGCTCGGGCGGCGGCAAGCAACAGGGCGGCGGCAGCCGGAGCGCGGGGCTCGGGGCGTCCGCTCCTGCCGTGGCCCGCTGGCTCGGCGACATCCGGACCTACTTCCCGTCCTCCGTCGTCCAGGTCATGCAGCGGGACGCCATCGACCGGCTCGGCCTGTCCACGATGCTGCTCGAACCGGAGATGCTGGAGGCCGTCGACGCGGACGTGCACCTCGTCGGCACGCTGCTCTCGCTCAACAAGGCGATGCCCGAGACGACGAAGGAGACGGCCCGCGCGGTCGTGCGCAAGGTCGTCGAGGACCTCGAGAAGAAGCTCGCGACGCGCACCCGCGCCACCCTCACCGGCGCCCTCGACCGCAGCGCCCGCGTCCAGCGGCCGCGCCACCACGACATCGACTGGAACCGCACGATCGCGGCGAACCTCAAGCACTACCTGCCCGAGTACCGCACGATCGTGCCCGAGCGGCTGATCGGCTACGGGCGCGCGGCGCAGTCCGTGAAGAAGGAGGTCGTCCTCTGCATCGACCAGTCGGGCTCGATGGCGGCATCCGTCGTCTACGCCTCCGTCTTCGGGGCGGTGCTCGCGTCCATGCGCTCGATAGCGACCCGGCTCGTCGTCTTCGACACGGCCGTCGTGGATCTGACGGACCAGCTCGACGACCCGGTCGACGTCCTGTTCGGCACCCAGCTCGGCGGCGGCACGGACATCAACCGGGCGCTCGCGTACTGCCAGTCGCAGATCACCCGGCCCGCGGAGACCGTCGTCGTCCTCATCTCCGACCTCTACGAAGGAGGCATCCGCAACGAGATGTTGAAGCGGGTCGCCGCGATGAAGGCGTCGGGCGTGCAGTTCGTGACGCTGCTCGCGCTCTCCGACGAGGGCGCGCCCGCCTACGACCGGGAGCGCGCGGCGGCGCTCGCGGGTTTGGGCGCGCCGGCCTTCGCCTGCACCCCGGACCTGTTCCCCGACGTCATGGCCGCGGCCATCGAGAAACGCCCCTTGCCGATACCGGACGCGGCATCGGAAAAGGGTGCACCCGCCGCGAACCGGATATGAGTACCCATCGGTAACAGGGGGCTTGCGCCGCCTCCCTCGCCCCATGCGAGGATTCGGCCACCGTGACTTCCCCGATGGCACTTCCCGCCCCCGTCGCGCGCCTGGTGCGCGCGACGGCAGGACGGCGTGCGCTGCAACTGGCGCTGCTGTTCGGCGGATTGTTCGTCCTCGGGATCGTGTGCGGCGGCCGGGCGCAGGCGGACGGGTTGACCGACGCCGGTTCGCTCGGTGCGGGACACGTGGCGGTGCGGGAGCATGTCGCCGATTCCGTGGGGAAGTTGCGCGAGGCGGGTTCCCGCGAGGCCCCAGACCCTTCCGGGGAGTCCTCGGCGTCCGAGGCCACCGAGTCCACCAAGGACACCGGGGCGTCCACGCACGCCAAGCCGACCGCCCCCACGCAGGGTCCTGCCGACCCCGCACCCGCACCGGTTCGGCCCGCCGAGCCGGCACCGAACCCGGTCGACGCCCAGCACGCACCCGAAGCCAACGCACCCGGCGCCGAGCACGCACCCGGCACCAACGCACCCAACGCCGAGCACGCGTCCGGCGTGCAGCACGCGTCCGGTGTAAAGCACTTGGCGCGCCCGCTGCACGAGAAGCCCGCCGCCCCCGCCGCTCCCAGCGACCCCGCCACCCGCACCAGCACCTCCACCCGAACCCTCACCGCGCCCGTGCACGCGTACCTCACCGAGCCGCTGCGGCAGCACATCGAGGCGCTCGGGGGCGGCCAGGTCCGCCTGCGTTCCGCCGTCGACGCGCTGCGGTATCTGACGGCGCCGGTCGGTGCCACCGTGCGCCAGGTGACGGGGCCCGTCGAGGAGTTGGCGACGCGTGCCGTCGCGGAGCTCGTCGGAGCGGTGCCGGAGCAGCTGACGCACGGCCGCCTCGGCAGGATCATCGGCATCGTGGACCCCGCCGACGCCCGGCCCGCGCCGCCCGCCGTGACCGAGCCGCAGCAGGCGGACGCCGCGGCGGTGCACGGCGACCGCCCCGCCACGGCCGAAGCCCGGCCGCACGCGGCGGTGAGCGGCCCGCAGGCGTACGACGTCGCGCAGTTCGGCGACGTACAGAAGGCGGAAGCGGGCGCGCGGTCCGAGGCGCGTCCCGCGGCGCCCGTCGTGCCGCAGCGTCCCGACGGTGTGCCGTCGGCCGGCGCGAGCGCGGGCGACGGTGGTTCGACGCGCCACGGTGATCTGCACGCGGCGACGTTCGGCGGCCGTGCGCCCGTACTGCTCGCGTCCGGCGCCACGGCGTCCGCGGGCACCGAGCCGGTGGTCGACCGGCTGCGCGACATTCCCGAATTCCCCGGCTAGGGCAGCCCTTCCCCGCCCGTGACCTGCCGCGCGGGGGCGGAACAGGTCTGCCCAGTCGTGAAGTGAATTCGAAGGAACTGACGTACCCATGAACAAGAACATCCGCCGCTCCATCGTGATAGCCGCCGGCGTCTCCGGCGCCTGGGCCCTCGGTTCCGCCGTGGCCAGCGCCGACGAGCTGCCCGCGCACTCGCTGTCCGTGCCGGACGTCGCCGGTGACACCGTCTCCGACGTGCAGAACGACGTGCAGAACGACGTGCAGAACGTGACGTCGGACGTGCAGGGCACCACCTCGAAGGTGACCGACAAGGCCGACCAGCTCACGCAGAACAAGGTGACCCACAAGGCCAAGGCCGCCACCCAGCAGGCCGGGGCCCAGGTCCGGTCGAAGGCCCACCAGGTCCAGGCGCCGCAGGTCAAGGCCCCCACCACCGCCGACGTCGCCGACGTCAAGGACGAGGCCGCCGGTCACGTCGCCGCCGCCCAGGGTCACGTCGCCAACGTCCAGGGTCACGTCGCCGACGCCCAGCAGCGCGTGGCCGACGCCCAGGAGGGTGTCGACTACCTGTTCGGCCCGCTCGACGCCTTCGCCCCGCAGCTCCAGCAGGAGCTGACGCAGGCGGCCGCCCAGGCCCCCGCCTACGTACAGGACACCGCGCAGGGCACCGCCCAGGGCGCCGTCGAGAACGTCCGCACCAACACCGGCCCGGCCGTCGGCGAGACCGCCGACGCCGTGCTTCCGCCGGTCGCCGCCACCGCCGTGCACGGCGTGCTGCCGGTCGCGGGCCAGGCCGTCGGCGACGTGACCACCCTGGCGGGCGGCGCGGTCGGCGACGTGACGCCGTTCGCGCAGACCGTCGTCGGCGACAACGTCGCGCCCTTCGCGACCGGTGTCACCGGCCAGGTCCAGCCGCTGGCCCAGGGCGTCGTGGGCGACAACGTGGCCCCCTTCGCGCAGAGCGTCGTCGGCAACGACGTCACCCCGTTCGCGGGCGGCGTCGTGGACGCGGTCCAGCCGCTCGTGCAGACGGTCGTCGACCACGTGCAGCCGGTCGTCGGCGGCGTCGGCACCAGCGCGCACGGCCTGGCGCAGGGCGTCACCGGCGACGTCACCCCGTTCGCGCAGGGTGTCGTGGGCGACAACGTGGCCCCCTTCGCGCAGACCGTGGTCGGCGACAACGTCGCCCCGCTGGCCGGTGGCGTGACCCACGAGGTCGCCCCGTTCGCGCAGGACCTGACCGGCACCGTCACCGCCGACGCCCAGCCGCTCGCCGGCAACGCCGTCACCGGCGTGCAGGGCGTCGCCGGTTCCGTCGCGCCCAGCTACCTGCCCGGCGTCTGACCGACGCGACGGTGCCCGGTCGGCCGAAATCCATCGGCCGGTCCGGGTCGCTTTCCGGGCATGACGGCGGGTGGTCCGCTTGGGGACGTGACCACCCGCTGACCTGCGGCCTCACCGAGCGCACCCCCGCTCGGTGAGGCCGCTTCCATTCCCCGGGCGCCTCGGCAGCACCGTAGATAGCGCCACAAAAAGGGCGCTCTGTGATGGGTATCACCGCTCAGGTGTGATCTGCGATTTAGAAGCCGTCCCTGAGCGGCGATAACCTGCGAGACGGACATGCCGCGTACTCGGCCACCGTGTACGCCTCCCTAGTGACAGCAGCGACAGCACTCGTCACGTGTGACAGCGGAGTCACGTTGCCCCTCGCGGCACGCCCACGCAGATAACGAACCGCGAGATCACTGATAGGGACGGACGCGCGTGGACCTGTTCGAGTACCAGGCGAGGGACCTCTTCGCCAAGCACGGTGTACCGGTGCTGGCCGGTGAAGTCATCGACACGCCTGAGGCGGCCCGCGAGGCGACCGAGCGTCTTGGCGGCAAGTCCGTCGTCAAGGCGCAGGTGAAGGTCGGCGGCCGCGGCAAGGCCGGCGGCGTGAAGCTGGCTGCCACCCCCGACGAGGCCGTGCAGCACGCGACCAACATCCTCGGCATGGACATCAAGGGCCACACGGTCCACAAGGTGATGATGGCCGAGACGGCTCCGGAGATCGTGGAGGAGTACTACGTCTCCTTCCTCCTGGACCGCACCAACCGCACCTTCCTCTCCATCGCCTCCGTCGAGGGCGGCATGGAGATCGAGGAGGTGGCGGCCACCCGCCCGGAGGCCGTCGCCAAGACGCCGATCGACGCCAATGAGGGCGTGACCCCCGAGGTCGCCCGCAAGATCGTCACGGACGCCAAGTTCCCGGCCGAGGTCGCCGACCAGGTCGCCGAGATCCTCCAGACGCTGTGGAAGACCTTCATCGACGAGGACGCCCTCCTCGTCGAGGTCAACCCGCTGGCGAAGGTGAAGTCCGGCAAGGTCCTCGCCCTCGACGGCAAGGTGTCCCTGGACGAGAACGCCGGCTTCCGGCACCCCGACCACGAGGCCCTCCAGGACAAGGACGCGGCCGACCCGCTCGAGGCCGCTGCCAAGGAGAAGGACCTCAACTACGTCAAGCTCGACGGCGAGGTCGGCATCATCGGTAACGGTGCCGGACTGGTCATGTCGACGCTGGACGTCGTCGCGTACGCCGGTGAGAACCACGGCGGCGTGAAGCCGGCCAACTTCCTCGACATCGGTGGCGGCGCCTCCGCCCAGGTGATGGCGAACGGCCTGGAGATCATCCTCGGCGACTCCGACGTCAAGTCGGTCTTCGTCAACGTCTTCGGCGGCATCACCGCCTGTGACGAGGTCGCCAACGGCATCGTCCAGGCGCTCGCGCTCCTCGAGGAGAAGGGCGAGAAGGTCGAGAAGCCCCTCGTCGTCCGCCTCGACGGCAACAACGCCGAGCTGGGTCGCAAGATCCTCTCCGACGCCAACCACCCGCTGGTGCAGCGCGTGGACACCATGGACGGCGCGGCCGACAAGGCCGCCGAGCTCGCGGCCGCGAAGTAAGGGACGAGGGACAGAACAGCCATGGCTATCTTCCTCAACAAGGACAGCAAGGTCATCGTCCAGGGCATGACCGGTGCCACGGGCATGAAGCACACCAAGCTCATGCTGGCCGACGGCACGAACATCGTCGGTGGCGTCAACCCGCGCAAGGCGGGCACGTCGGTCGACATCGACGGCAATGACATCCCGGTCTTCGGCTCCGTCGCCGAGGCGATGGAGAAGACGGGCGCCAACGTGTCCGTGCTCTTCGTCCCGCCGGCCTTCTCCAAGGCCGCCGTGGTCGAGGCCATCGACGCCGAGATCCCGCTCGCCGTCGTCATCACCGAGGGCATCGCCGTCCACGACTCCGCCGCGTTCTACGCGTACGCGAAGTCGAAGGGCGACAAGACCCGCATCATCGGCCCGAACTGCCCCGGCCTCATCACGCCGGGCCAGTCGAACGCCGGCATCATCCCGGGCGACATCACGAAGCCGGGCCGCATCGGCCTGGTCTCGAAGTCCGGCACGCTGACGTACCAGATGATGTACGAGCTCCGTGACATCGGCTTCTCGTCCGCCGTCGGCATCGGTGGCGACCCGGTCATCGGCACGACGCACATCGACGCGCTCGCCGCGTTCGAGGCCGACCCCGAGACCGACCTGATCGTCATGATCGGTGAGATCGGCGGCGACGCCGAGGAGCGCGCGGCCGACTACATCAAGGCCAACGTGACGAAGCCGGTCGTCGGCTACGTCGCGGGCTTCACGGCGCCCGAGGGCAAGACCATGGGCCACGCCGGCGCCATCGTCTCCGGCTCCTCCGGCACCGCGCAGGCGAAGAAGGAGGCCCTCGAGGCCGCCGGCGTCAAGGTCGGCAAGACGCCGACCGAGACGGCGAAGCTCGCGCGCGAGATCCTCAGCTAAGAGGTTCTCCGCCAGGAGCTTCTCCTACGCAGCTCAGTGGGCCCGCACCGGTGACGGTGCGGGCCCACTGGCGTTGCGCGACGCGCGCTGTTCGGTCGCTATTCGGTCCTCGGGGTGAGCCGCTCGGGCCCTCCGCCGAGCTTCTCCCGCAGCTCCTTGCGCAGCTCCAGATCGGCCTGCGTCAGCGGTTCGGGACCGGTCAGCGGCGGTACGCCGGCGATCGGCGAACCCGGCGCAGGTACCGGCTCGTAGTGCGTGGGCGCCACCCGCACGGTCAGCGCCGTCGCGCCGATGATGAAGACCGTGAACGCGACGGCCGCCCGCGTCCAGAGCCGGGTGCGCCGCTCGCCGTCGCTGCGCACCACCGTGGACACGGGTGCGTCCAGCTTCTCCGAGCCCGCCAGCTCCGCGAGCCGCCGGTGCAGCTGCTCGGGGACCGCGAGGTCGGGCAGCCGCTGGGCGACGGCCTCACGGGCGTGCAGGATGCGGTTCGCGGCGGCCGGTGTGCTGGCCTCCGTCTCCGCCGCGGTCTCCGGCAGATCCAGGCCCACCCCGTCGTACAGCAGCAGCGTGCGCCGGTAGACGGGCGGCAGGTCGAGGAGCGCGCCGAGCAGCTCGCGGTCCTCCGGGGTGGCGGGCGGCGCCTCCGGCTGACGCTTTCCGGGGCGCAGGCCGTGCCACGGCGACATCGCGTATTCGTACGCCGCCGCCCGCACCCAGCCCGCCGGGTCCGGGTCGACCGCCACCTCGGGCCAGTTCTGCCAGGCCTGCTGGAAGGCGCGCTCGACGGCCTCGCGGGCGAGGATCCTGCGGCCGGTGAGCAGATAGGTCTGCCGGACGAGGAACGGAGCGGCGTGCGTGTAGAGCGCGTCGAAGGCCTCGGCGGCGGTGCGGGCGCGGGATGCCGCCGAGGCGGGGTCCGGCGCGGGCTCCTGCTCCAGCACGGCCGTGGCGGTGGCCCCGGCCGTCGGCGGCGCGGGTTCTTGTTCTCGTATCGCGGCGGCCTTCGGGGACGGCCTCGCTGTCGTCGATGCCGCGGTTGTCGATCCCGCTGTCGTCGGGGACGGCTCCTCCGCGGGGGCCAGCTCCGCCAGGAGGCGTGCGTACGCCTCCCGCTTCTGACCCTTTGGAGTGGTGCGGCCGGCCTCCCAGCGACGGACGGTCTCGCGCGTCACGCCGACCCGCTCGGCAACCTGGTCCCGGGACAGCGAGCCGGCCTCGCGGAGCAGACGGCGCTCCTTGGGCGGCGGCAGTGAAGGGGGTCCCCCCTGCTCGAGTCCATTCGAGAGCTTGGGGGAGGCAGCGCCCTGCGTCATCGTGAACTCCACACACCCTTTCGTGCGAAAAAGAACATAAACGTATCTTGTGCGACACATCCGGGCTTCGCCTGTTGCGCGAGGTAAGGGCGTGTCGTTGGGAGCATGGTCCGGTGACCCAAATGACCGGCCTTGGACTGTCGTTGCCCCTGCTCCTGACCCGGCTGCGGGAACGGGCCCCGGGCCCCGTCGCGGGTGCGCTGCGCGGGGCCCTCGCCGCGGGGCTCGGGCTCGGCGCGTGCGCCGTGCTCGTGATGGTGCTGTGGATCAGTTCGCCGTTCCCCGACAGCGGGCCCAGCGGCGCGCTGCACACCGCCGCGGCGCTGTGGCTCCTGGCGCACGGCGCCGAAGTGATCAGGACGGACACCCTGTCCGGGGTGCCCGCCCCGCTGGGCGTCAGCCCTCTGCTGCTGCTCGCGGTGCCGGCGTGGCTGGTGCACCGGGCGGCGCGGGACGCGGCGGAGGAGTCCGAGTCCGTGGCGGGCGTCTGGGCCGGTGTGGCGGTCGGCTATCTCTCGGTGGCGGCCGCGGCGACGTACTACTGCGCGGGCGGTGAGCTGCGCCCCTCGTGGGTGAGCTGCGTGGCGCATCTGGTCGTGCTCGCGGTGGCCGCGTCGGGGTTCGGGGTGTGGACGGCGCACGGGCGGCCGTACGGCCCGCTGCCCGCGCCGCTGGCGGGACGGCTCCCGGAGGGGTTCGTACGAGAGGTGGTGCCGGTCGCCGTGCGGGCGGCGGTGGCCGGGGTGCTCGCACTGGTCGCGGGCGGGGCGCTGCTGGTGGCCGGGATGCTCGTGTGGCACGGGGAGGCGGTGCGGGAGTCGTTCCTGCACCTCACGGGGGCCTGGTCGGGGCGGCTCGCGGTGCTGCTGCTGTGCGCGGGGCTCGTGCCGAACGCCGCGATCTGGGGGTCGGCGTACGCGCTCGGTCCCGGGGTCGTGCTCGGGGTCGGGCACACCGTGGGGCCGCTCGGGAGCGCCGGGGCCGGGATGCTGCCCGCGTTCCCGCTGCTCGTGGCGGTGCCGAAGGCCGGGGACGGCTCGCCGCTCACGTGGGCCGTGGGGGCGGTGCCCGTGGTGGCGGGAGTGGTCGTGGCGTGGTTCGTCGTGGCGGCCGGGGCGGGGTGGTCGTGGCGGCGGATCGCGGGCGGCGTGGCCGTGGCGGGGGCGCTGTGCGGGGTGGCGATGGGGTGCTTGGCCGGGGCTGCCGGTGGGGCCCTCGGCCGGTCGGCGCTCGCGGAGTTCGGGCCGGTGGGATGGGTGACCGGGGCGGTGGCGGCGGGTTGGGTGTGCGTGGTGGGGGTGCCGGTGGGGTCGGCGGTGTGGTGGTGGCGGGAGCGGGGGACGCGGGCGGCCACGGTTGACGAGGAGCCGGAGCGGCAGGCGCAGGACCGGGAGCCCGAGAAGGTGTCGGTGACGGCGACGGAGACGGAGCGGGCGAAGGACGACTCCTTCGCCCTCTACGACTTCTTCGACGAGGACCCGCGCCCCTGAAGCCCCTCCGGCGATTGAGGAGCGGGGTCCGGGGCAGAGCCCCGTGGCCGCAACCCCGGTTCAGCGCTCGCCGAGCAACGGCCTCAGTTCCTTCGGCAGAAGGTCCTCGCAGGACTTCTTCGCCGCGTTGGTCAACGCATCCGTACGGCACTCGTAGTAGTCGCTGTAGACCATCTTCGCCGTGAACAGCGACGCCACCATCGCCAGCGCGAGCGCCCCCGTGACCAGGCCACTGATCGCCGCCGTCGTCTGCGGGCGCGTCGCCTCGGAAGCCGCGGGGCGTGGCGTCGCGGCGACCGGGGTGTCCGGGTCCGCCGGGCGGGGCGACTTCATGCGCAGCGCGCTGACGCCCCAGTACAGGGCGAGCACGCCGAGCAGCAACGCCACGTACGGCCAGCTGAACAGGGCGAAGAAGAAGCCCCACATGCCGGAGAGCAGCGCGTAGCGCGCGCGGCGCTGGGCCGGGTCCGTCGGGTCCCAGCGCATGCCGCCGGGGCCGGGGCCCTGCCCGCCGTTCTGCCCCTCGGGGCCGCCGTTCCCGCCGTTGCCCGGACGGTCGCCGAAGCGGCCGCCCTGGGCGCGGCCCGGCTGGCGGTCGCTCCACTGGCCGCCCCAGGGCGAGTTCCCCCCGCCCTGTCCGGATCCAGAGCCAGAGTCGGAGTCCGAGCCCTCCGGGTGGCGCGGCTGCCACGGCCTGTCGGGCGCGTCATCGGCCGGCGGCGCGAACGGATTGCTGTCCCTGGAGTCGTCCGATTCCTTGGACGGCGGCGACGGCGGCGTGGGTCGGCCTTCGCGCGGCAGGACGGCGCCGGTGGGCAGCGTGAGGCGAAGGCTTCGGTCCGGCATCAGATGTGCGTCTTCCCCTAGGTCGTCGGTCACGGGGGCCGCTGGCGCGGCCCGGCGTGGCGTTCTTCACGTCAACGTCCGATGGCCGCTCAGCGTTCCGTTCCGCCGACGCTACCTGTAGCCCCGGCCCCCGTCCCGTGGGGGCCGTCGGCCGTGCCGGTATCGTTGCTGCCGGTCGGCCGCTTCGTAGGGTTCCCCGTATCGGGGAAGGCGAAGCGTTCATGCGAACGCACAAAAGATGCCGCCGCAGGGGCCGACCGCGCAACGTAGCTCCCCTAGAAAGGGCCCCGTCGTGGCCAAGGCCAAGCGCCTCGTCGTGCTGGTCTCCGGATCAGGAACGAATCTGCAGGCACTCCTCGACGCGATCGCGGCGCAGGGTACCGATGCGTACGGCGCCGAGATCGTGGCCGTCGGCGCCGACCGGACGGGCATCGTCGGCCTGGAGCGCGCCGAGCGCGCGGGTCTGCCCACGTTCGTGTGCCGCGTGAAGGATCACGCCACCCGCGAGGAGTGGGACCGCGCGCTGGCCGAGGCCACCGCCGCGTACGAGCCGGACCTGGTGGTCTCCGCGGGGTTCATGAAGATCGTGGGCAAGGAGTTCCTGGCCCACTTCGGCGGGCGGTTCGTGAACACGCACCCGGCCCTGCTGCCCA
The DNA here is from genome assembly GCF_050106155.1 of Streptomyces nidicola. Taxonomy (NCBI): domain Bacteria; kingdom Bacillati; phylum Actinomycetota; class Actinomycetes; order Kitasatosporales; family Streptomycetaceae; genus Streptomyces; species Streptomyces nidicola. The sequence continues at coordinate 4,026,839 of NZ_JBNBPI010000001.1, read as the reverse complement.
GTTTTCCCGGTGCGCACGGTGTGCGGGACGCGCTCGCGTACGGCGCCAAGGTCACCGGATGCACTGTCCACTTCGTCGACGACGGCGTCGACACCGGCCCGATCATCGCCCAGGGCGTGGTCGAGATCCGGGACGAGGACGACGAAAGCGCTCTGCACGAGCGCATCAAGGAAGTCGAGCGCACGCTGCTCGTCGATGTCGTGGGGCGGCTCGCCCGTAACGGCTTCAGCATTGAGGGACGAAAGGTAGTCACCCCGTGACCGCGGAAAACAGCGCCGGAACCGCCGGAAGCAACAAGCGACCCATCCGCCGGGCGCTCGTCAGCGTCTATGACAAGACCGGTCTGGAAGAGCTCGCGCGCGGGCTCCACGAGGCGGGTGTCGAGCTGGTCTCCACCGGCTCCACCGCCGGGAGGATCGCCGGCGCCGGGGTGCCGGTCACCAAGGTCGAGGAGCTCACCGGGTTCCCCGAGTGTCTCGACGGCCGCGTGAAGACGCTGCACCCGAAGGTGCACGCCGGCATCCTGGCCGACCTGCGCCTGGAGGACCACCAGAAGCAGCTGAAGGACCTGGGCGTCGAGCCGTTCGACCTGGTGGTCGTGAACCTGTACCCGTTCAAGGAGACCGTCGCCTCCGGCGCGAGCCCCGACGAGTGCGTCGAGCAGATCGACATCGGCGGCCCCTCGATGGTCCGCGCCGCCGCCAAGAACCACCCGTCGGTCGCCATCGTCACGAGCCCGGAGCGGTACGCGGGTGTCCTCGCGGCCGTCAAGGACGGCGGCTTCGACCTCGCCGCCCGCAAGCGCCTCGCCGCCGAGGCGTTCCAGCACACGGCGTCGTACGACGTGGCCGTGGCGAGCTGGTTCGCCGACGACTACGCCGCCGCCGACGACAGCGGCTTCCCGGACTTCATCGGCGCCACGTACGAGCGCAAGAACGTGCTCCGCTACGGCGAGAACCCGCACCAGGGCGCGGCCCTCTACGTCGACGGCACGGGCGGCCTCGCCGAGGCCGAGCAGCTGCACGGCAAGGAGATGTCGTACAACAACTTCACGGACACGGACGCAGCGCGCCGTGCCGCGTACGACCACGAGGACCCCTGCGTCGCGATCATCAAGCACGCGAACCCGTGCGGCATCGCCGTCGCCTCGGATGTGGCCACGGCCCACCGCAAGGCGCACGCCTGTGACCCGCTGTCGGCGTTCGGCGGCGTCATCGCCGTGAACCGCCCGGTCACCAAGGAGATGGCGGAGCAGGTCGCCGACATCTTCACCGAGGTCATCGTCGCGCCCGACTACGAGGACGGCGCCCTCGAAGCCCTCACCAAGAAGAAGAACATCCGCGTGCTGCGCGCCCCGAACGGCCCGGCCGCGAAGGTCGAGACGAAGCAGATCGACGGCGGCGCGCTCCTCCAGGTCACGGACCGCCTCCAGGCCGACGGCGACAACCCGGCGACCTGGACGCTCGCGACCGGCGACGCCCTGTCCCAGGGCGAGTTGGACGAGCTGGCGTTCGCCTGGAAGGCCTGCCGCGCGGTCAAGTCCAACGCGATCCTGCTCGCCAAGGACGGCGCCTCCGTCGGCGTCGGCATGGGCCAGGTCAACCGCGTCGACTCCGCGAAGCTCGCCGTCGAGCGGGCCGGCGAGGAGCGGGCGCGCGGCGCGTACGCCGCCTCCGACGCGTTCTTCCCGTTCCCGGACGGCCTGGAGATCCTGACCGCCGCGGGCATCAAGGCCGTGGTCCAGCCGGGCGGTTCGGTCCGCGACGAGCTGGTCGTCGAGGCCGCGAAGAAGGCGGGCGTGACGATGTACTTCACCGGCACGCGGCACTTCTTCCACTGATCCACCGCATCGCACGACGAAGGGCCCGCCGGTTTCGACCGGCGGGCCCTTCGTCGTCGTACGGGAGCGAGGTGCGGCGTCAGGAGTTCGTGACGACGGCGGTCTTCGCGGCCTTGTCGTGCCAGCCCTGAAGGCGGCCCGACTTGTCCCAGAACGGGGAGAGGAAGACGAGGAGCTGGCCGATACCGCAGGCGATCACGCCGGCGATGGGGATCAGAATGCGCACGAGCGCACTGCCGAAGCCCGGCTTGCCACCGTTCTCGGCGTTGACGACGCGGATACCGACGGCCATCTTGCCGAGCGTGGCGCCGACGGTGGCGATCATCAGCCACTCGTAGAGGAACATGATGAGGTACAGGACGCCGACGACCGCGAAGGTCGAGGCCAGGATGCTCGACGAGGCGTCGTTAACGCAGGACGAGTAGTCCGACGCGTACGGGTCACAGTCCTTGACCGAGGACATGGAGCCCACGATGCCCACGAAGGACAGGATGCCGTTGATGATCCCGATCAGCACACCGTCGATGAGGCGCCCGCCGAAGCGGCGGCCCATCGAGGCGGGCGCGCCGGGCCCCGACTGCGGGAAGTAGCCACCCGGGCCGCCGGGACCCTGCGGGTACGCGCCGTACGGCTGCCCCGGCTGCTGCTGGGGGTACCCGTAGGGCTGCGCGGGCTGCTGCTGCGGATAGCCGTAGCCCTGCGGCGGGACGCCCTGCGGGGCCTGCTGGGGGTAGCCGGCGGGCTGCGGCGGCTGCTGGCCGTAGGGGCTGCCCTGTGGGGGCTGCTGCGGCTGCTGGCCGTAGGGGTTGTTCGGGTCGCCGAAACTCATGGCGGGATCCTCCGGTGAGCGGATGGGGACGGAGCGGATCTGCGGAGGATCACCACGGCCTAGCGGTTGCCCGAGCGGCAGTCCCCCCTGCCGCTGATCCGCGGCACTGCGCGGATCATGCTCGTAAACCGGACACCCTTCTGTCCAGTGGACCCCGCAGGCTGTTGTGCAAGTGCAACTTGGGTGAATCCCGGCCGCCCTGAAAGAATGGCGGCATGACCGCCCAGATTCTCGATGGCAAGGCCACCGCAGCCGCGATCAAGTCCGATCTGACCGCCCGCGTGGCGGCGCTGAAGGAGAAGGGGGTCACGCCGGGGCTCGGCACGATCCTCGTAGGGGAGGACCCCGGAAGCCAGAAGTACGTCGCGGGGAAGCACCGTGACTGCGCGCAGGTCGGCATCGCGTCGATCCAGCGCGAGCTGCCCGCGACGGCCACGCAGGAGGAGATCGAGGCCGTCGTCCGCGAGCTCAACGAGGACCCGGCCTGCACCGGCTACATCGTCCAGCTGCCGCTGCCCAAGGGCATCGACGAGAACCGCGTCCTCGAACTGATGGACCCGGACAAGGACGCCGACGGCCTGCACCCCATGAACCTCGGCCGCCTCGTCCTCAACGAGCCGGCGCCGCTGCCCTGCACCCCGTACGGCATCATCACGCTGCTCAGGAAGCACGGCGTGGAGATCAAGGGCGCCGAGGTCGTCGTCGTCGGCCGTGGCGTCACCATCGGCCGCCCGATGCCCCTGCTGCTCACCCGCAAGTCCGAGAACGCCACGGTGACGCAGTGCCACACCGGCACCCGTGACCTGTCCGCGCACCTCAAGCGGGCCGACATCGTCGTGGCCGCCGCGGGCGTGCCGCACCTGATCAAGCCCGAGGACATCAAGCCGGGCGCCGCCGTGCTCGACGTCGGGGTCTCGCGCGACGAGAACGGCAAGATCGTCGGCGATGTGCACCCCGGCGTCACCGAGGTCGCCGGCTGGATCTCGCCGAACCCGGGCGGCGTGGGCCCGATGACCCGCGCCCAGCTCCTCGTGAACGTGGTGGAGGCCGCCGAACGGGACGCGAACGGTGTCGGCTGAGGCGGCCGGGAGCATGGCGATGGGCGCCGAGGGTGCCGCCGAGGACTCGAAGAAGCCCGGCAGCCGGCGCTTCCCCCGGATCACGCGCGACACCGCGCGTCCGGAGGGCGGCGGCCGGGCCGCGGGCGGGGACGCGCCGGCGCCGGCCCGCCAGTGGCCGCTGATCGCCGTCCTCTCGGTGACCGCGATCGGGCTGCTGCTGACCGCCTTCGGCCTGTTCCGCGTCGGCACGATCCTGGTGGGCGTCGCGCTGATCGGCGGGGCCGTGCTGCGCTGGCTGCTGCCGGACGTCGGGATGCTGGCCGTGCGCTCGCGCTTCACCGACATGATCACGTGCGCGGGTCTCGGCATCGTCATCGTGCTGCTCGCGATGATGGCGCAGCCCGAGCCGTGGCTGACGATTCCGTTTCTTCAGGACACCCTGCACTTCACGGTGCGCTGAGCCGTCGGCGAGCCGTCCATGAGCCGTCGGTGAGCCACCGACAACCCCAAGTGACAGGCGGGGCCTCCATCTTGGAGGCCCCGCCTCCTTTTGTGGTGATCTCCGGCACGTTCTCTGGGTTTTCCGCACGCAAGGGCCGGTGCACGCTGTCGAATGACCCCATACGCCCCCGGACCGGGAACTGACATCCTGGTTTCCCGCATCCCAATGGGTAGCCAGTGGGGGCCGAAGCGCGACGCGCGGCGCGGGGGATCAGGGCTCGCGGGGGGAATAGGGGGAAGGGCGATATGCCTCGTTGGAAGGCGCTTCCGGATGAACTCGACCCACAGGTCAGGGAGTTCGCCGGACAGCTGCGCCGACTTGTGGACCGCAGCGGCCTGGGGATCGCCGCGCTCGCGGACCGGACCGGGTACAGCAAGACCTCGTGGGAGCGGTACCTGAACGGGCGGCTGCTCGCACCCAAGGGCGCCATCGTCGCGCTCGCCGAGGTGACCGGCACCAATCCCGTCCATCTGACGACGATGTGGGAGCTCGCGGAGCGCGCGTGGAGCCGTTCCGAGATGCGCCACGACATGACCATGGAAGCCATCCGGATATCCCAGGCGCGGGCCGCGCTGGGCGAGTTCGGGGGGCCCGCGCAGGCCACGCAGACCAAACCGGCCAAGCCCGCCAAGCCCGCCAAGCAGGCCGAACCGGCCGGGCCGGCCGAGGTGCGGCGCCCGACCGTGCCGCCGCAGGCGACGGCGCCGAGCGTGGACCAGTTCGGCCCCGCTCCCGTGCTGCCGCCGCAGGAACCCCCGCGGGGCGCGGTGCCGGGCGGCGGCGGGAGCGGCCGGCGCCGGCTGCTGATGTTCGGGGCCGGGGCCCTGGGCGCCGTCCTGATCATCGCCGTCGGTTTCTTCGTGCTCAAGGGGAACGAGGGCGATCCCGAGGCCAAGAAGTCGCCCTCGCCGAGCGCGAGCGCGACCCAGCTGCCCGAGGGCGTCAAGTGCGTGGGCGCGGGCTGCGGCGGCAAGGACCCGGAGGCCATGAACTGCGGCGGTGTCCACGCGCTGAACTCGACGACGGCCGTCGTCGGCTCCGTCACCGTCCAGGTCCGCTACAGCAAGACCTGCAAGGCGGCGTGGGGCCGGATCCAGGGCGCGGCGCCGGGGGATGTCGTACAGCTGGAGAAGGGCACCGCGTCCTCGAAGAAGGGCACGGTCAGCGCCGCGGACACGGACGCGTACACGCCGATGATGGCCGTGGACGCGGCCTCCGACGTCAAGGCGTGCGCGACGCTCGCGAGCGGGCAGAAGGGCTGCACCAAGTAGCTCCGCGGGGACGGGGCATGGGTGCGCCACTTCGGGGAAGGCGCAGCACTACCCCCACGGGATGGCGCAGGAGCACCCCCACGGCGGCCGTTCGAGCCTTTCTCTCCCGGGCTCGGCGGCCGTCCTTGTGTTCGGACCATGGCACGGGAGGGCCGCTGTGGGGCGATCCACATGGACCTGTGGTTCCCCTTCGGGCGGGGCGCGATAGCCTGACGAACGGATCTCTTGATACCAAGAGATCGATCAAATGACCTGCTGTCCTACGGAGAACGCCATGACCCGCACTCCCGTGAACGTCACCGTCACCGGCGCCGCCGGCCAGATCGGCTACGCACTGCTCTTCCGCATCGCCTCCGGCCAGCTGCTCGGCGCGGACGTGCCGGTCAAGCTGCGTCTCCTGGAGATCACCCCGGCGCTCAAGGCCGCCGAGGGCACCGCCATGGAGCTCGACGACTGCGCCTTCCCGCTGCTTCAGGGCATCGAGATCACCGACGACCCGAACGTCGCCTTCGACGGCGCCAACGTCGGCCTCCTCGTCGGCGCCCGCCCGCGTACGAAGGGCATGGAGCGCGGTGACCTCCTCGAGGCCAACGGCGGCATCTTCAAGCCGCAGGGCAAGGCCATCAACGACCACGCCGCGGACGACGTCAAGATCCTCGTCGTCGGCAACCCGGCGAACACCAATGCGCTGATCGCCCAGGCCGCCGCCCCGGACGTACCGGCCGAGCGCTTCACCGCGATGACCCGCCTCGACCACAACCGCGCGCTGACCCAGCTCGCGAAGAAGTCGGGCGCCACGGTCGCCGACATCCAGCGCCTGACCATCTGGGGCAACCACTCGGCCACCCAGTACCCGGACATCTTCCAGGCCACGGTCGCCGGCAAGCCCGCCATCGAGGCCATCGGCAACGACGAGAAGTGGCTGGCCGAGGACTTCATCCCGACCGTCGCCAAGCGCGGTGCCGCGATCATCGAGGCCCGTGGCGCGTCCTCCGCCGCCTCCGCCGCCAACGCCGCGATCGACCACGTCCACACGTGGGTCAACGGCACGGCCGAGGGCGACTGGACCTCCATGGGTATCCCGTCGGACGGCTCGTACGGCGTGCCGGAGGGCATCATCTCGTCCTTCCCCGTCACCACGAAGGACGGCAAGTACGAGATCGTCCAGGGCCTGGAGATCAACGAGTTCTCGCGTACGCGCATCGACGCGTCCGTGCAGGAGCTGGTGGACGAGCGCGAGGCCGTGCGCGGCCTGGGCCTCATCTGAGCCATGACGTTCATGTGACCCGCGCGGTCGCGGCGGTTGCCCCTCGGACTTCCCGTCCGAGGGGCAACCGCTTTTCCGTGGTCCCACCACGTCCCACCACACGTCATGCGGAGTATCCAGTTCTGCATGTCACCGTGACGTCTTATGCTTCTCCTTCATCAACTGCCGCACGCACACGGGCAGTTCGAACAGTCATCATCGATGGCATCGGGGGAGTGGTGTGAGCACCGCCTATGTACCGCAGCAGTCGTCATCCGGAGCTGAGGCCGGGGCGGTGGGGCCACCCCCGCCGGCGAAACCGCCGCACGCCAGCGAGGCCACCCGGCTGCTCTGCGCCGGCGCCTATCTCGACCAGGGCTACCGGGACCGGGTCATCGAACAGCTGCATCTGCACGAGCAGCGCATCGCGGCCCCCTCGCTCGGCTTCGACGCGGCGCGCGTCCTCGCGCACGCGTTACGCGCCCGCCGCATCGAGGTGGCCTGGTCCTGGGCCGTGCTCGGCCTGTGGGTCGTGGGCCTGCCGCTGACCGACTACTGGATCCTCGTGTTCCTGCTGCCGTCCGCGCTGCTCGCGCTCGGCGTCTGGATCCGCGGGCCACAGCAGCGGCCGCCGATCTACCGCCGGGTGGCCGCCTGGTACGTGCGCTGGTGGGGCCGGGGCCTGCTGATCATGCTGCTGCTCGCCACCGTGGCCATGGTCACCAGCGACGAGAACGACTACGAGGGCTTCTCCTACGAGGTCCGTTCGGGCCTGCGCGAGGTCCTGCCCGACGTCCTGAGCTGGATGGTTCCCGAGGGCTCTGCCTCCGGTGACGCCCTGCACGGCTGGCTCACGATGCTGCTGCTCGTCCTGATCGCCGCGTGCGTGGGCGCCCAGCGCAGCCAGTTCGCACGCGCGCTCGGGGCCGAACTGTCCGAGGCGCGGTTCGGGGACGCGACCGCCGACCCGGCGGAGAGCGCCGAGGGGGCCCGCTTCCAGCGCGTGAAGCGGCGGATCAGGGTCGAGCAGCACGCACCGCTGATCATGTACCACGCCGTCCGCCCGTTCTGCGGGGCCGGCGAACCGGTCGACACCTGGACCCTCGCCGTAGAGCTGCGGCCCGACCGGATGAAGAAGCAGCAGCCGCTCAACAACCGGAAGATCCTGGAGCAGATCCGGCCACTGCTCGAACAGCTGCGGCTGCCCGCCGAGTTCGCGGGCACCACCGTGCGCGACCGGCTGCGCCGGCTGGAGATCGACGAGTGCGTCTTCCTGCCCGCCGAGGGCCTCGCGCACCGGGAGGACGCCCCGTACCGGGAGGAGGCCTTCGAGGAGCACCGGGCCCGGTCCGTCGAGGAGGGCGCGGAGAAGCGCCGGCACTTCCTGCGGATCCGGGTCGGCGGCTGGGAGGAGGAGCTGGTCGTCACCGTCTTCGTCCGCGTCCACACCCAGGGCCGGATGCTGATGCTGGAGATCGCGCCGCACGTCCTCGCCCCGGTGCGGGAGCCGTTCCAGAACGCGGACCGCACCGCCCACCAGTTCCGCCACAACAACCCGCTCGGCAAGGCCGCCTGGGCCTTCGCGAGGGTGGCGGGCTCGCCCGTGCGCTCCCTCGTCACCGTCGGCCGCTGGGCCGGCTACGGCTGGCGGGTGCTCACCGGCGGGTACGGGAGCGCGCTGCCGGACGGCCCCGCCGTGTCGGTGCGCGAGCTCGGTTCGGAGGGACCCGGCTCGCAGTTTCAGCAGATGGACGTCGAGCGCTACCTCAAGTCGATCCAGGACCGCATCGCCAACGGAGTGCTCCACGCGCTCGCCGAATCCGGTTACCAGACGGGCGAGTTCGTCCAGAAGATCGTGAACATCAGCAGTGGCGGCGTGAACATCGACCGGGTCGAGGACTCGACCTTCGCCGTCGGTTCGCACGCCAGCGCGACGTCGGGAACGGCCGACGGCACCGCGCGGAACGAGAAGGGGGCCGGTGACCATGGCAGCGAATGAGGAGCCCTCGGTCAGCATCGGTGACGTCCACGGCAGCACCTTCGCCATCGGCAGCCACGCCCGCGCGGAGAGCCACACGAACACCGCGCCGCAGCAGGACGAGGCCATGCGGGAGCTGCTCGAGGCGGTGCGCGCGCTCCGCGCCGACCTGCCCCGGCTCCGGGACGACGACGGACAGCTGCGCACCCTCGACGCCGAACTCGCCGAGACGGAGGGCGAGATCACCCGGACCGGCCGCGCCCCGGCGACCCGGATCGAGCGGCTGCGCGCGCTGCTCGGCGACTCGCAGGCGGTCGTCTCGCTGCTCGCGTCGGCCGGCACGGTGGCGGCCATGCTGGGGAACCTGAGATGAGCGGACGCCACTGGAACGAGGAGACCCAGCGCTGGGAGGAGGCGGGTACGGGCCCCGGGTCCGTGTCGTCGCCGCCCCCGCCGCGCCCGGACTTCGCCCCGCCGACCCCCTGGCCGGGTCCCGAGCCGCAGGAACCGCCCCCGTCGCCGTCCGGCAGGACCCGGCGCTTCGCCGTCGTCGTGCTGGGCGCGGCCGTCCTCGGCGCCGCCGTCGCGACGACGGTGGTGCTGCTCGGCCGCGGGGACGACCCGGTGCCCGATCCGAAGCCGACCGGGACGTCCGCGGCGCCCACCAGCTCCGGCCCGGAGCCCACTCCCACGCCCACCCCCACTCCCTCGCCGACCGGTGAGCTGCCGGCCGACTACCGGGAGGTGTCGGACGACGCGGGCTTCACGCTCGCGGTGCCCGAGGGCTGGGACCGCAGCGAGAGCAAGCAGGGCGTGTTCTACACGTCCCCCGACGAGTCCTCGCTCATCCAGATCTTCACCATCACGGAGCCGGACACCACACCGCTCGAGTCGCTGCGGGTCGCGGCCGACAGTCTCTCGACGAGTCTTTCGAAGGACGGGTACGAGCAGTCCTCACTGGAGGAGACATCGGCGCCCGAGGGGGCTTCGGAAGAGGTCACCGACGACGCGGCCGAGCTCGTCTACTCGTACGACAGCGAGAAGCTGGGCGCCCGCAGGAAGGTGGTCGACTTCTCGTTCACCACGCAGGACGGCACCCAGTACGCGGTCCTCGTCGCGGGCCCGGAGACCGAGTGGCCCGGGCAGCGGGACCGGCTCGCCACCGCGCTGTCGCGGTTCGCGCAGGGGTGAGGACACGGGCGGCCGGCCCTGCTCTCACACGGGCGGCCGCCCTTGCTCTCACGGAGCGTCGCGGCCCGTGCTCGCGTAGTGTCGTGACACAGCGCACTTTCGCCACCGTACGGGCATGCTTCGAACGCGTCGGGGCAGGGGGTTCCGACGTCACCGGAGAGATCGCCGAAAGGGCGTTTGCGGTGCTCGGGGGACATTCCCGGAACGGAAGGCGAAGCAGGTCGTGTCAGTGCAGAACACCATTCATGTCGACGGAGAGTGGCGCGGGGCCGCAGCAGGGGCCACGCGCGAGATCCTCGACCCTGCGGATGCCAAGCCGTTCGCCGTGATCGCCGAGGGCGGCACCGAGGACGCGGACGCCGCGATCGCCGCCGCCCGCAAGGCCTTCGACGAGGGCCCCTGGCCGACGACGCCCGTCGCCGAGCGCGCCGCGCTGCTGCGCCGCGTCGCCGACCTCCTCGTACGGGACCGGGAGAAGATCGGCCTCCTGGAGAGCCGGGACGCGGGCAAGACCGTCGAGGAGGGCCGCGTCGACGTCGACTGCGTCGCCGACGCCTTCCGCTACTTCGCCGACCTCGTCATCGGTGAGGGTGCGGGCCGCGTCGTCGACGCCGGATCCGACGACATCCACAGCGTCGTCGTGCACGAGCCCGTCGGCGTCTGCTCCATGATCACGCCCTGGAACTACCCGCTCCTCCAGGCGAGTTGGAAGATCGCCCCGGCGCTCGCCGCGGGCAACACCTTCGTCATCAAGCCGAGCGAGATCACTCCGCTGACGACGGTCGTGCTCGTCGAGCTACTGATCGAGGCCGGGCTGCCGCAGGGCGTCGCCAACATCGTGACCGGCCCCGGCGCCACCGTCGGCGCCCGCTTCGCCGACCACCCCGACGTCGACCTCGTCTCCTTCACCGGCGGCCTGGTCAGCGGCACCAAGGTGGCCCAGGCCGCCGCGGCCGGCGTCAAGAAGGTCGCCCTCGAGCTCGGCGGCAAGAACCCGAACGTCGTCTTCGCCGACGCGTGCGAGAGCGACGAGGACTTCGACACCGCCGTCGACCAGGCGCTCAACGCCGCCTTCATCCACAGCGGCCAGGTCTGCTCCGCCGGCGCCCGCCTCATCATCGAGGAGTCGGTGCGCGAGCGCTTCGTCGCCGAACTCACCCGCCGCGCCGAGAAGATCCGCCTCGGCCGCGGCACCGAGGACGGCGTCGAGTGCGGCCCGCTCGTCAGCGAGCCCCAGCGCGCCAAGACCGAGGACTACGTCGCCTCCGCGCTCGCCGAGGGCGCCGTGCTGCGCTGCGGCGGCAAGCGCCCCGAGGCCTCCGAGGTGCGGCCCGCCACCGGCTACTTCTACGAGCCGACCGTCCTCGACCAGTGCCACCGCGAGATGCGCGTCGTCCGCGAGGAGACCTTCGGGCCGATCCTCACCGTCGAGACGTTCCGCACCGAGGACGAGGCCGTCGAGCTCGCCAACGACACCGAGTACGGCCTCGCGGGCGGCGTGTGGACCACCGACGCGGGCCGCGCGCGCCGCATGGCAGGGCGGATGCGCCACGGCACCATCTGGATCAACGACTTCCACCCCTACCTGCCGCAGGCCGAGTGGGGCGGCTTCGGGAAGAGCGGCGTCGGCCGCGAGCTGGGCCCCGCCGGGCTCGCCGAGTACCGCGAGAGCAAGCACGTGTACCAGAACCTGGCGCCGAAGCCTGTTCGCTGGTTCGCGGGCTGACGTCGTCGTTTCCTTGGGCATCGCGCCCGTATACGTAGGCCTCGTGCAACGTCTCGGGGCGCTGCCCCGGACCCCGCGCCTCAATCGCCGGCGGGGCTGGATTTCTTGGAGTTGAGCAGAGCAATGTCTGAAGACACCTACGACTACGTCATCGTCGGTGGCGGCACCGCGGGATCGGTGATCGCCTCCCGACTCACCGAGAACCCGGATGTCACCGTCGCCGTCATCGAGGGCGGCCCCAGCGACATCGACCGCGACGACGTGCTGACGCTGCGCCGCTGGCTCGGCCTGCTCGGCGGCGACCTCGACTACGGCTACACCACCACCGAGCAGCCGCGCGGCAACTCGCACATCCTGCACAGCCGCGCCAAGGTGCTGGGCGGCTGCTCGTCGCACAACACGCTCATCTCGTTCAAGCCGCTGCCCGGCGACTGGGACGAGTGGGCGGCCGCGGGTGCCGAGGGCTGGGACCACAAGGCGATGGACCCGTACTTCTCCAAGCTGCGCAACAACATCGTGCCGGTGGACGCCAAGGACCGGAACGCGATCGCGAGCGACTTCGTCGAGGCCGCGCAGTCCGCGACGGGCGTGCCGCGCGTCGAGGGCTTCAACAAGGGCCCGTTCAAGGACGGCGTCGGCTTCTTCGACCTGGCGTACCACCCCGACAACAACAAGCGGTCCTCCGCGTCGGTGGCGTACCTGCACCCGCACATGGAGGCCGGTGACCGCCCCAACCTGACGCTCCTCCTTGAGACGTGGGCGTACAAGCTGGAGTTCGACTCCTCGGACGAGGGGCTGACCGCGCGCGGCGTGCGCGTGCGCGGCAAGGACGGCGTGGAGAAGCTCATATCCGCGCGCACCGAGGTCCTCGTGTGCGCCGGCGCCGTCGACACGCCGCGCCTGCTGATGCACTCCGGCATCGGCCCGAAGGCCGACCTGGAGGCCCTCGGCATCCCGGTCCTGCACGACCTGCCGGGCGTGGGCGAGAACCTGCTCGACCACCCGGAGTCGGTCATCGTCTGGGAGACGAACGGGCCGATTCCCGAGAACAGCGCCATGGACTCCGACGCGGGCCTGTTCATCCAGCGGGACCCCGAGGCCGCGGGCCCGGACCTGATGTTCCACTTCTACCAAATCCCGTTCACGGACAACCCGGAGCGCCTCGGCTACGAGCAGCCGGAGCACGGGGTGTCCATGACGCCGAACATCCCCAAGCCGAAGAGCCGCGGCCGTGTCTACCTGACCAGCGCGGACCCCGAGGTCAAGCCCGCCCTCGACTTCCGTTACTTCACGGACGAGGACGACTACGACGGCAAGACCCTCGTTGACGGCATCAAGATCGCCCGCGAGATCGCCAAGACCGAGCCGCTGGCCGGCTGGCTCAAGCGCGAGGTCTGCCCCGGTCCCGACATCACGGACGACGAGGCGCTCAGCGAGTACGCGCGCAAGGTCGCGCACACCGTCTACCACCCCGCGGGAACTTGCCGCATCGGTGCTGCGGACGACGAACTCGCCGTGGTAGACCCCCAGTTGAAGGTCCGCGGGCTGAATTCCATCCGTATCGCCGACGCGTCCGTCTTCCCGACGATGCCCGCGGTGAACCCGATGATCGGGGTGCTCATGGTCGGGGAGAAGTGCGCCGAACTGCTGGGTGGTGATGCGTGATGAGCGCGACCATGTCCTCCGCTTCCTCCGCGGGCGCCGGTGAGCGGACCGATTCCGGGTCCGAGTCCGTGTTCGCCGTACGCAATCTGTGGAAGGTCTTCGGGCCGAAGGCCGAACGCGTGCCTGGCCAGACCGAGTTGGCGGATCTGAGCGCCGCCGAACTGCGGGCGAAGACCGGCTGCACGGCTGCCGTTCGTGATGTGTCGTTCGACGTGAAGCGGGGCGAGGTCTTCGTTGTCATGGGCCTGTCGGGCTCCGGCAAGTCGACCCTCGTACGCTGTCTGACCAGGCTCATCGAGCCGACGTCCGGGAAGCTGGAGATCGACGGCGAGGACGTCCTGGGCATGGACAAGTCCCGCCTGCGCGAGCTGCGCCGGCACCGCGCGGCCATGGTGTTCCAGCACTTCGGCCTCCTGCCGCACCGCACGGTCCTCGACAACGTCGCGTACGGCCTGGAGATCCAGGGCGTGGGCCGCGCCGAGCGCCGCGCGAAGGCGATGGAGGTCGTCGCGAAGGTCGGCCTCGACGGCCTGGAGCAGCGCCGCCCCGGCCAGCTCTCCGGCGGCCAGCAGCAGCGGGTGGGGTTGGCGCGCGCGCTGGCAGTGGATCCGGAAGTCCTCCTCTTCGACGAGCCGTTCAGCGCGCTCGACCCGCTGATCCGGCGCGACATGCAGGAGGAGGTCGTGCGCCTGCACCGCGAGGAGGGGCGCACGATGGTCTTCATCACGCACGACCTCCAGGAGGCGCTGCGCCTCGGTGACCGCATCGCCCTGATGCGCGACGGCAAGGTCGTCCAGCTCGGCACGCCCGAGGAGATCGTGGGCGCGCCCGCGGACGACTACGTCCGCGAGTTCGTGCGCGACGTGCCGCGCGAGCAGGTCATGACCGTACGCAGGGCCATGCGGCCCGCGGATGCGGACGAGGCCGACCGAGGTCCTTCGATCGCGGCGGACGCGACGGTGTCGGAGGCGATCGAGGCGGTTGCTTCCAGCGGGTTCGCGGTGCGGGTGGTCGAGGCGGGTGAGTGTGTCGGCGTCGTCGACCATGAGTGCCTGCTCGGAGTGGTTGCCGGTGTGAGTGCCGACTCGGGAGCCGCTCCCACGCCGCGGGGCTCTGCCCCGGACCCCGCGCCTCAATCGCCGGCGGGGCTTGATTCGGCTCAATCGCCGCAGGGGCTTGATTTGCCTGCGGAAGAGCTTGATGAGGCGAGCCCGGCGCAGGGCGATGTCAGCGACGACGCCGACCCCGCCTTGGGCAATCTGCCGCCTGGGGCGGCAGGGTGGGCAAGGCGGCCCACGGCGCAGGGCGCCGATGAGGAGGCCTCGGCCACGGGTGACCGGAAGACCGACGGCACGGAGGCCGACTGATGGCTGCTGCCGCAACGGCTGTTTCGGCCACAAGTACCGCTGAGCGGCCTCGCCCCCTGTGGCGCAACCGCGCCCTGGGCAAGATCGTCCTGCTCGCTGTCATCGCCGCGGTCCTCATCCCGCTGGCCCACGCCAAGTGGTCCAGCGGCACCTGGCCGCACGACCTCACCGTCGACCTCACCGAACCGCTCGGCAAGGCCACGGACTGGATCATCGACAACCGGGACAGCCACCCGCTGTTCCTGTACTTCTTCGGCTACATCAGCAACGCCGTCGTCCTCTCCGTGCGCGCCGTCTACCTGGTGCTGCTCGCGGCCGGCTGGGCCGGCGTCACCGCCGCGGTCGGGTTGATCGCCTGGCGCGTCGCCGGCTGGCGCATCGCCGCCTTCAGCGCGATCGCGCTCCTGGCATGCGGTGTCCTCGGTATGTGGGTGCCCACCATGCAGACGCTCGCGCTCATGGTGATCGCCGTGCTCATCTCGGTGATCGTCGGCGCCCTGCTCGGCCTCGCCGCGGGCCTGAGCGACACCATGTACCGGGGCCTGCGCCCGGTCCTCGACACCATGCAGGCGCTGCCCGCGTACGCGTATCTGCTCCCGGTCGTCCTCGTCTTCGGCATGGGCGTCCCGGCCGCCGTGCTCGCCACGGTCGTCTACGCCGCCCCGCCGATGGCCCGCCTCACCGCGCTCGGCCTGCGCTCCGTGGACGGCGGCGTGATGGAGGCCGTCACCTCGCTCGGCGCCACGGCCCGCCAGCGCCTGCTGAGCGCGCGCCTGCCGCTGGCCCGCAAGGAACTCCTCCTCGGCCTCAACCAGACGATCATGATGGCGCTCTCCATGGTCGTCATCGCGTCCGTGATCGGCGCGGGCGGCCTCGGTGACCGCGTCTACCAGGCGCTCGCCTCGGTCGACGTCGGCGCCGCGCTCGCGGCCGGCATCCCGATCGTGCTGCTCGCCGTCGTCCTCGACCGGGTCACGGCCGCGGCGGGGGCGCGGATGGGCGCGCACGACTCGGCCCCGGCCCCGTGGAAGTGGGGCGTGGTCGCGCTCGGCACCGTGGTGGTCGCGCTGGCGGCCCGTTTCATGGACCGCCTCGACTGGCCCGACTCGTGGGTCGTCACCATCGCGACGCCCGTCAACGACGCCGTCGACTGGATGACGGACCACCTCTACACCGGCGTCCCGTACATCGGCGGCACCGCCGACTGGGCCGCGCACTTCACCACGGGGGTCCTCAACCCGGTGCGCGACGGTCTCACCTGGCTGCCCTGGTGGTCGGTGCTGCTGATCGTCGCCGCGCTCGCGTGGCTGATCGGCACCTGGCGCACCGCGCTCACCGCGGTCCTCGCGATGGCCGCGATCGGCGCACTCGGCGTATGGAAGCCGTCGCTCGACACGCTCTCGCAGGTCATCGCGGCGGTACTGGTCACGCTGGTCCTCGGCGTCGCGATCGGCATCTGGGCCGCCCGCAGCGAACGTATCGAGAAGATCCTCCGCCCCGTCCTGGACGTCTTCCAGACGATGCCGCAGTTCGTGTACCTGATCCCGGTCGTCGCCCTCTTCGGCGTCGGCCGCGCCCCGGCGGTCGCCGCGGCCGTCGTCTACGCGCTCCCCGCCGTCGTACGCATCACGACGCAGGGTCTACGACAGGTGGACCCGGCCGCGATGGAGGCGTCCCGCTCGATGGGCGCGACCACGTGGCAGCAGCTGCGCCAGGTCCAACTCCCGCTCGCGCGACCGGCGTTGCTGCTCGCGGTCAACCAGGGCGTGGTCCTGGTCCTCGCCGTCGTCATCATCGGCGGCCTGGTCGGCGGTGGCGCACTCGGCTACGACGTGGTCTTCGGCCTCGCGCAAGGTGACTTGGCCACCGGCCTGGTCGCGGGCGCCGCGATCGTCTGCCTCGGCCTGATGCTGGACCGGGTGACGCAGCCGACGGGACGCCGTACCGGCGCAGGAAAGGACGCGTGACATGCGACGAACGCGCAGGACACTCACAGCAGTCGCGGGAGCGGCCATCCTCCTCACGGCGACCGGCTGCGGCGCGGCGGACATGACGAAGCAGTCGTCCCCCTTCGCCAACGCGCAGGGCGCCAAGACGGTGACCCTCTCGGTCCAGTCCTGGGTCGGCGCGCAGGCCAACGTGGCGGTCGCCCAGTACCTCCTGGAGCACGAACTCGGCTACCGCGTCGACACCGTGCAGGTCGACGAGGTCCCCGCGTGGGACGCCCTCAGCCAGGGCCGCGTCGACGCGATCCTGGAGGACTGGGGCCACCCCGACCAGGTGCAGCGCTACGTCAAGGACAAGAAGACGATCGTGAACGGTGGCGGCCTCGGCGTCACGGGACACATCGGCTGGTTCGTCCCGACGTACTTCGCGAAGCAGCACCCGGACGTCACCAACTGGAAGAACCTCAACAAGTACGCCGACCAGTTGAAGACGGCGGAGAGCGGCGGCAAGGGCCAACTCCTCGACGGCTCCCCGTCGTACGTCACGAACGACAAGGCCCTGGTCAAGAACCTGAAGCTCGACTACCAAGTCGTCTTCGCGGGTTCCGAGGCCGCCCAGATCACGCAGATGAAGCAGTTCGCCAAGGCGAAGAAGCCCTTCCTCTCGTACTGGTACACCCCGCAGTGGCTCACGAAGCAGGTGCCGATGACGGAGGTGAAGCTGCCCAAGTACAAGGAGGGCTGCGACGCCGACCCGAAGAAGATCACCTGCGCCTACCCGACGACGCCGCTCCAGAAGTACCTCAACTCGGGCTTCGCCAAGAACGGCGGCGAGGCGGCCGAGCTCCTGAAGAACTTCAAGTGGACGACGGACGACCAGAACGAGGTCTCCCTCCTGATCGCCGACAAGAAGCTCACGCCGGAGGCAGCCGCGAAGAAGTGGGTCGACACCCACCGCTCGACGTGGAAGGAATGGCTCCCGAAGAAGTAGCCGACGCCTACCGGCACTCCCGGCACAGCCCGCCCGGCAGTGCCTCGGGCCGCCCCGGTCGCCCGCAGTCGGTGCACTCCATGAGTGCCCGGCGCGCGGGGGCCGGGGCCGCTGCGTGTCGGGCCCTCTCGGGCGGCAACTTGTCACGCAGCCGGGACGCGACGAACGCGCGCGCCGAGTGGACGACGCCGGGCAGCCCCGCGGTCATGGCCTGCGTGAAAATCTGCGGGTCGGGCTCGCGCGCCAGCCACTCGGCGGCGGCCGCTTCGAGCGTCGCGCAGTCGGTTGCGGAGAGCGTCAACCTGGGGTCACGCAGCCCCAGTTGCGCGAGACGCCGATAGGCATCGGAGCGGGCGGGAGCCTGCGGGATACCGGCCGCCTCCGGCTCGGGGACGTCACCGACGAGAAACCGGGCCCACCATTCGTCGCTCCGTGCGGTGCGCGACCAGTACGTGTGGAACACCCACCGGGTCGTACCGCCCTCGGCACCGATATCGGACAGCCGCCGTACGCGCCGCAGATGCCCGGCGGCGGACAGCTCGTTGAGCGCGGAGCGGACGGCCGCCTGCCCGTACAGGGGCTGGGCCTTCGCGAGCGTCTTCGCGTCCATGGCGGCGTGCTCGGGGAGCGCGTCGATGAACCCGGCGAGGTAGCGGGCGCGTAGGGGGAGATGCGCGAAGGAGTCGCGCCGCAGGGGCCCTTGATCGGGGGCGCCGCGTTTCCCGTACCCGGGGTTGGCCATGGGGTGTGCGGGGGAGGGCAGGGCGGAGATAGGGTTTTGCGTAGCCACGGGATCGCCTCTATCGGTCTTGCGGTCAGACCCCGGGGCGAGTGTTCGCAGCACTCGACCGGGGTCGTTTGTTGTCGCGAACGCTAGAGGGTGGCGACGGTGCGTGGCAAGCCGGTCGCGGAAAGTCATGTGTGCTGGCAGTGGCGGGAGTTGAGGGCGGGGAGGGAGGGTGGGTCGAGACCCATCCACCCATTCCCTATAAGCGCCGCTCGGGTTTCGCGGCTCGAAGCTCAGGCGGTCCGGGCGTGCGCCAGGAAGGCGTCCCAGGCGGACGCGGCGGTGGTGAACGTGGGCCCTTGGGGGCCGAGCTTCGAGTCACGGATGTGGATGTGGGTGGGGGTGGCGGCGACCTCTAGGCAGTTTCCACCCTGATCGTCGCTGTAACTGGACTTGATCCACGTCAGGTTGGCGTTCACGCTTCCTGCGCCACCTTTCTGATGAACTCGGCCGAATCCTCGGGGCTGAGGGCATGCATTCGGATCATGTCATGGGCCCGGGAGAGGGCACTGACCTTGCTCGGATCGGCGTACAGGGTGCTGGTTTCCGGCGCTTCCACGTACGCGTAGTGCTCGTGGTCGGCCGTCTCCAGAAGCACGACGGCGCCACGCAGGGCGACACCGTTGGCCCTCCCGAAGGGCAGCACTTGAACGCGCACGTTACGCAACTCGCCCACGTTCAGTAGGTGTTGAGCCTGCCGCTCCATCACGTCGGGCCCACCCGTCAACGTCCGCAGCGCTGCCTCGAACATCACGAAGCTGAACATGACGCCCGTACGCGTGGTCAACGCCTGCTGCCGCTTGAGGCGTCCGGCCACTCGTTCCTCGACGGTCTCGTCGTCGAGCGGTGGGCAGCTCGCGCTGATCAGGGCGTGTGCGTAATCCGGGGTCTGTAGCAGCCCAGGGATGAGCAGCGGCTCGTACGAGCTGAAGGCGATCGCGTCCTTCTCCAGCGCGAGGAACTCCTGCGACCGCTCGGGGTGCGCCTCCGGCTTCAGATACTCCTGCGCGGCGACGATCTTCCCGCCCGCGCCGCACAGTTGATCAGCGATCTGAAGCAGCCGCAGAGTCGGCTTACGGCGCCCGTTCTCCATGGACTTCACGTACTCGAGGCCGTACCCTGCCTCCTCGGCCAGCGCCTCACGCGCCACGCCCGCCTCGGTGCGCCACAGCTTGATCTGGCTGCCGCAGTACCGCCACGCGTTCGACTCGGTGGACATCGGCACCCACACCTTCACCAGAGAACACGTCGGGTACAACTACCCGTTGTACCCGGGTCGTTACTCCCGAGGTTACGCGCCGACGGCGAGCGTGGGGCCATGCGAACGACGCCCCGGCCCACAGCACTGCCCCAGGACATCGAGTGGCGCATGCCGCGTCACGCGAGGAGCGTGGGCCGAGCCCGCCGACTGTTCCGCGAACAGGCGACGTCCTGGGCGCTGCCGCCCGAGGCCACGGACACGGCGGAGCTGCTCCTCAGCGAACTGATGACCAACGCCTACCGGCACGCCAAGTCCCCCGCGGGGCGGGAGATCTGGGCCCGCGCGATCCTGACCGCGGACCACCTCCGCGTACAGGTCACGGACGCCGGCGACACCCTGCCCACCCCACGCACGCCGTCGCTGGAGGACGAGTCGGGACGCGGCCTGACCCTGCTGGCGCTGCTAGCGGATGCGTGGGGCGCGGAGGAGCGAAAGGTGGGAGTGGGAAAGGTGGTGTGGTTCGAACTGGCGCTGAGACTGGGACTGTGACTCAGCGCAACCCCTCCGCGATCTCCCGCACCGCCCCCATCGCCCTCCGCTGCAACCCCGGGCCGAAGGTGATCCGGGTGGCGCCCAGTTCGCCCCACTCGCGTGGGGACGGGCCGCCGGGAGGGGCGCCCACGTTGATCGGGCCCTCGATGGCCGCACGCAAGCGCGGGACGGCGTCCGCCGGTGCGCCGATCGGGTAGACGCAGTCCGCGCCTGCGGCGATGTACAGGCGGGCGCGTTCCACCGCCTCGGCGATAGGGTCCGCGGCGCCGCGGATGAAGGTGTCGATGCGGGCGTTGAGGACGACGCGGTCGGACGCCGCCGCGCGGACCTCGGCCAGCCAATCCGCCTGTGTGTGCGGGTCGTTGAGGGTGCCGTCCGGGCCCGAGTCCTCCAGGTTGCAGCCCACGGCGCCCGTTTCCAGGAGGCGTTCCACCAGTTCCTTCGGGGCGATCCCGTAGCCGGCCTCGATGTCCGCCGACACCGGCACCGACACCGCGCGCACGATCCGGCGGACCGCCGCGAACATCTCGTCCGCCGGGGTCTGCCCGTCCTCGTAGCCGAGGGACGCGGCGACTCCGGCGGACGGTGTCGCCAGCGCCGGGAAACCCGTTTCCTCGAAGACGCGGGCGCTCGCCGCGTCCCACGGGCCGGGGAGGACGAGCGGGTCGCCGGGGGAGCGGTCGTGGTGCAGGGCGCGGAACGTATCGGCGGCGCTCGGACTCACCATGCGGGGCCTCCAGGCTCGATGCGCCGGCTCACCATCAGCCGGTTCCAGTTGTTGATGACCACGATCGAGGCGATCAAGTGGGCGAGTTCCTGTTCCGGAAAGTGCTGCGCCGCTGCCTCGTACGCCTCGTCCGGGACGTAGCCGTCCGTCAGGAGCGTAATCGCGTCGGTGAGCGCGAGGGCAGCCCTTTCCCGGTCGTTGAAGACCGGGCCCGCCTCGCGCCATGAGTTCAGGAGGGCGATGCGGTGTGCGGTCTCGCCGTTCGTGCGCAGCGCGATGTCCACGTGCATGTCCAGGCAGAACGCGCACGCGTTGAGCTGCGAGGCCCTGATCGCCACCAGTTCCGCGAGGACCGGGTCGCCGAGGCCCTTCTTGGCGGCGGCGCTCAGCGCCTGCATCGCCGTCCGGACCCCGGCGTCCAACTGCCTTGTACGAACCGTCACTTGAAGTCGCCCGGCGTGTAGTGGCCCGGCGACTGGCGGGTCGAGACGCCGAAGCGGTTCCACGCGTTGATGACCGTGATCGCGGCGATCAACTGGGCCAGTTCCTGCTCGTCGTAGACCTTCGCCGCCTTCTCGTAGACCTCGTCCGGCACGAAGCCGTCGGTGAGGACCGTGATCGCCTCGGTCAGTTCGAGGGCCGCGATCTCCTTCTCCGTGTAGAAGTGCTGCGACTCCTCCCACGCGCTGAGCTGGATGATCCGCTCCACGCTCTCGCCCGCCGCCAGGGCGTCCTTGGTGTGCATGTCGAGGCAGAGGGCGCAGCGGTTGATCTGCGAGGCGCGGATTTTTACCAGTTCGGCGATCTTGGGGTCCACGCCCGCGCGGGCGGCCGCGTCCAGCTTGATCATCGCCTTGAAGACCTCGGGGGCCTGGCGGGACCAGTCGAGGCGGGGGGTGTGCTCGTGCATGTACGGGGCGTTCGTGGACGGGGCGTTATCGGTGCTGTTCTCGTTGTTCGTCATGCTTCGAGCCTACGAAGGGAGTAGCCCAGGAGTATGGTCCATTCACGTGGAAGAATCTTGGGCCAATTCGGTCTCCGGGCGGGCGCTCGGTATCGATCTGCACATCGAGCCGCGCGCCTCCGGCGGTGTACGGCGCGGGCTCACTGACGCGCTCCGTGAAGCCGTACGAGGCGGGCGGCTCGCCCCCGGTGTCCGGCTGCCCGCCTCCCGGGCCCTCGCCGCCGACCTCGGCCTCGCCCGCAACACGGTCGCCGACGCCTACGCCGACCTCGTCGCCGAGGGTTGGCTCACCGCCCGGCAGGGCTCCGGCACCCGGGTGGCCGAGCGGCCCGGGCGGGCGCCGACCCCGGCCCCCGTCACCAACCGCGTCCCCTTCGCGGGGCACCGCTACGACCTCATGCCCGGCCGCCCCGACCTCGCCTCCTTCCCCCGCGCCGAATGGCTGAAGGCCGCCCGCCGCGCCCTGACCGCCGCCCCGAACGACGCCCTCGGCTACGGCGACCCGCGCGGCCGCCCCGAACTGCGCGCCGCCCTCGCCGGCTATCTGGCCCGCGCCCGCGGCGTCCAGGCCTCGCCGGAGCGGATCGTCGTCTGCGCCGGGTTCGTGCAGGGCATGATCCTGCTCGGCGAGGTGCTGCACCGGCGCGGCGTGCGCGACGTCGCCGTCGAGTCGTACGGGCTCGATCTTCACTGGGGCTATCTGACCCGGCCGGGACTGCGGACCCGGCCGCTTCCCTTCGACCAAGAAGGCGCGGATGTAAGGGAGTTGGGTGAGGAAGGGGCTGTTCTGCTCACTCCCGCGCATCAGTTCCCCCTCGGCGTCGCCCTGCACGCGCGACGCCGCGCCGCCGTCGTCGACTGGGCGCGCCGCACCGGCGGGCTGATCCTGGAGGACGACTACGACGGCGAGTTCCGCTACGACCGGCAGCCCGTCGGCGCCCTCCAGGGCCTCGACCCGGACCGCGTCGTCCACCTCGGCACCGCCAGCAAGTCCCTCGCCCCCGGGCTGCGGCTCGGCTGGATGGTGCTGCCCGCCTCGCTCGTCGACGAGGTCGTCGAGGCCAAGGGCTACACCGACTGGTCCTGCGGCGTCCTCGACCAGCTCACCCTCGCCGAGTTCCTCGAATCCGGCGCGTACGACCGTCATGTGCGCGCCGCCCGGCTCCGCTACCGGCGCCGCCGCGACCAGCTCGTCGCCGCCCTCGCCGAGCGCGCCCCGGCCGTGCGCGCCACCGGCATCGCGGCCGGACTGCACGCCGTGCTCCAACTCCCGCCCGGCACCGAGCGATCCGTCGTACAGGCCGCCGCCTGGCAGCGCCTCGGCATCTCGGGCCTGGCCGAATTCCGGCACGAGGACGCGCCCGCGCCCGACGCCCCCATGGACGCCCTGGTCGTCGGCTACGGCACCCCGCCCGATCACGCATGGCCGGGCGCGTTGGATACCCTGTGCCGGGTCCTGCCCTAGGGCAGGCGCAGAGAACGGAAAAGTACGACGCATCACGGGGGAAACGTCATGAACGACAGCAAGGACGGCAAGGACGCCGCGAACAAGGCGGCCACCCAGCGACGGCTGCGCTCCGGCACCGTCGCGCTCGGCGGCGTGGGCCTGCTGGCCGCCGCGCTCACCGCCTGCTCCTCGGACTCCGACGTCGACAAGCGCTGCATCGACCGGAACAGCTACAACGCGTCCAAGGGCTACAAGGTCGTCTCCGACAAGTACTGCAAGTCCTCGTCCACCAAGTCCTCGGTGAACGGCAGTTGGTACTACGGCGGCAAGAAGAAGGGCAGCCGCGTCGGCAGCGGCTCCTTCACCAAGTCCTCGGGCGGCGGCGTCACCCGCGGCGGCTTCGGCAGCGGCGGCAAGGGCGGAAGCTCCGGCGGCTGAGCCCCGGAGGCACTGATGAAGCGACACACCATCACCCCACGCCCCGGCTGGCAGCAGACCGTCGAGGAACAGGGGCTCATCTACCCGCTCACCCGCTACCCCGACGACTCACTGCGCCCCTACTGGGACGAGAGCGCCTACTACGAGTTCTCCCTCCCCGAGGTCGAGGCGCTCGAAGAGGTCGTCGAGGAGCTGCACCGCATGTGCCTCGCCGCGGCGGAACACATCGTCCGCAACGACCGCTTCGCCGACCTCGGGATCACCGACCCGCGCGTCGCCGCGGCGGTCGCCGAGGCCTGGCAGCGTCGCGCCGAACTCCCGTCCGTGTACGGCCGGTTCGACCTGCGCTACGACGGCACAGGCCCCGCGAAGCTCCTCGAGTACAACGCCGACACCCCCACCTCCCTGGTCGAGGCCGCCAGCCCCCAGTGGTTCTGGATGGAGGAGCGGTTCCCCGGCGCCGACCAGTGGAACTCGCTGCACGAGCGGCTCATCGACGCCTGGAAGAAGCAGGCCGCCCTGCTCCCGCCGGGCAGCCCGCTCTACTTCGCGCACTCCTCGGCCGACGAACTCGGCGAGGACCTGATGACCGTCGGATATCTGAAGGAGACCGCCGAACAGGCGGGCCTGGACACCGACTGGATCTCCATGGAGGAGATCGGCTGGGACAGCCTCTCCGAGCGCTTCGTCGACAACCAACTCCGGTTCATCCGCAGCTGCTTCAAGCTGTACCCGTGGGAGTGGCTGACCTCCGACGAATTCGCCCCGCACGTCCTCGCCGGCCTCGACAACGGCGGCGGCACGGGTACGACGATGTGGATCGAGCCCGCCTGGAAGATGCTGCTCAGCAACAAGGCGCTGCTCGCGGTGCTGTGGGAGCTGTACCCCGGCCACCCGAACCTGCTGCCCGCCTACCTCGACGGGCCGCGTGAACTGGCGACCGGACCGGGCCCCGGCTACGTGTCGAAGCCGCTGCTCGGGCGCGAGGGCGCGGGCGTCACGATCCACGCACCCGGGTCCACCCCGCCAACCCCCGAAGAGCCGTGCTGCTACCAGGAGTTGAGCGAGCTGCCCGACTTCGACGGCAACCGCGTCGTCCTCGGCGCATGGGTCGTCGAGGACGAGGCGGCCGGCCTCGGCATCCGGGAATCGGCGGGGCTTGTCACGGACGAGTACGCCCGCTTCCTGCCCCACGTCATCCTGTGACCCTCGGTAAAAGGGGCTACGCGCCCAGCACCGCCCGCAGCTGATCGAGGCCCCAGTCCAGATCGTCCTTGCTGATCACCAGCGGCGGGGCGATCCGGATGGTGGACCCGTGGGTGTCCTTCACCAGGACCCCACGGCCCATCAGCTTCTGAGAGATCTCCCGGCCCGTCCCGTACGACGGATCGATGTCGACGCCCGCCCACAGTCCGCGCCCGCGCACCTCGGTGACCTTCCCCGTCCCCGTCAACAGGCCCAGCTCGGCGTGCAGATGCTCGCCCAGCTCCGCCGCCCGCTCCTGGAACTCCCCGGTGCGCAGCATCGCGATCACCTCCAGGGCCACGGCGCAGGCGAGGGGGTTCCCGCCGAACGTCGACCCGTGCTCGCCCGGCCGGAACACCCCGAGCACGGCCTTGCTCGACACCACCGCCGACACCGGCACGACCCCGCCGCCGAGCGCCTTGCCCAGCACGTACATGTCCGGCACCACGCCCTCGTGCTCGCACGCGAAGGTACGACCGGTCCGCCCGAGGCCCGACTGGATCTCGTCCGCGACGAACAGCACGTTCCGCTCGCGCGTCAGCTCCCGGACGCCCGCGAGATAGCCGGGCGGCGGGACGAGCACGCCCGCCTCGCCCTGGATCGGCTCGATCAGCACCGCCACCGTCTCGTCCGTGACCGCGGCGCGCAGCGCGTCCAGATCGCCGTACGGGACGATGTCGAAGCCCGGCGTGTACGGACCGAAGTCGGCGCGGGCCTCCTCGTCGGTGGAGAAGCTCACGATGGTCGTCGTACGGCCGTGGAAGTTGTCGCTCGCGACCACGATCCTGGCCCGCCCGTCCGGCACGCCCTTGACCCGGTAGCCCCACTTGCGCGCGGTCTTCACGGCGGTCTCGACGGCCTCCGCGCCCGTGTTCATCGGCAGCACCATCTCCATGCCGCACAGCTCGGCGAGCTCCGTGCAGAACGCGGCGAACCGGTCGTGGTGGAAGGCCCGCGACGTCAGCGTCACCCGCTCCAGCTGGGCCTTCGCGGCCTCGATGAGGCGACGGTTGCCGTGCCCGAAGTTGAGCGCCGAGTACCCGGCGAGCATGTCGAGGTAGCGCCGCCCCTCGACGTCCGTCATCCACGCGCCCTCGGCGGTGGCGACGACGACCGGGAGCGGGTGGTAGTTGTGCGCGCCATGGTCTTCGGAGGCGGTGATGAAGTCCTGCGTGGCGTGTCCTGCGGTGGTCGGTGGAGTCACAGAAGTCACGGGATCTCCGTTCGTCGCGGCTCATCGCGCTGGGTGTGGGACGGGCTTGTGGCCCCTTCCTATCGTCGCTCGCGATGTGGACGTGGAAACCTCGCCCGGCGACGCGCCCGCTAATGTGGGGGCAGGGCCGTGACTGGCGCGCTGGGATGGGATCGACCATCGGGGAGCGGCCCGAGCAGTGTGTGCCGTGCGCCTGGGCCGACCACCCGTGAACCGACCGCGTATCGACCGTGTCCGGAGGCTGCCCCCATGACCGATGCCCGCTTGACCCCCGAATCCACCGCGTACCGCGCCGCCCTCGATGTCGTACGGGGCGTGGAGCCGCGCGTCGCCGACGCCATCGCGCAGGAGCTGACCGACCAGCGCGAGATGCTCAAGCTGATCGCGTCCGAGAACTACGCGTCCCCGGCGACGCTGCTGACCATGGGCAACTGGTTCAGCGACAAGTACGCCGAAGGCACCATCGGCCGCCGCTTCTACGCCGGCTGCCGCAACGTCGACACCGTCGAGTCGATCGCCGCGGAGCACGCCCGCGAGCTGTTCGGCGCGCGGCACGCGTATGTGCAGCCGCACTCCGGGATCGACGCCAACCTCGTCGCCTTCTGGGCCGTGCTCGCCGACCGTGTCGAGGCGCCGTTCCTCGCGAAGACCGGGGTCCGGCAGATCAACGACCTCACCGAGGCGGACTGGGCCGAGCTGCGCCAGGCCTTCGGCAACCAGCGGATGCTCGGTATGTCGCTGGACGCCGGTGGCCACCTCACGCACGGCTTCAGGCCGAATATCAGCGGAAAAATGTTCGATCAGCGGTCGTACGGCACCGACCCCGCCACCGGGCTCATCGACTACGAGGCGCTGCGCGCGCAGGCCCGCGAGTTCAAGCCGATGATCATCGTCGCCGGTTACTCCGCGTACCCGCGCCTCGTGAACTTCCGGATCATGCGGGAGATCGCCGACGAGGTCGGGGCGACGCTCATGGTCGACATGGCGCACTTCGCGGGGCTCGTCGCGGGCAAGGTGCTCACCGGCGACTTCGACCCGGTGCCGCACGCGCAGATCGTCACCACGACCACCCACAAGTCGCTGCGTGGGCCGCGTGGCGGCATGGTGCTGTGCGACGACTCGCTGAAGGACCAGGTCGACCGGGGCTGCCCGATGGTGCTCGGCGGGCCGCTGCCGCACGTCATGGCCGCGAAGGCGGTCGCCCTCGCCGAGGCGCGGCAGCCCGCGTTCCAGGACTACGCGCAGCGCATCGTCGACAACGCGCGGGCACTGGCGGAGGGGCTCACGCGGCGCGGCGCGACGCTCGTCACCGGCGGCACGGACAACCACCTCAACCTCATCGACGTGGCGTCCTCCTACGGCCTCACGGGGCGCCAGGCAGAGTCCGCGCTGCTCGACTCCGGCATCGTCACCAACCGCAACGCGATTCCGGCGGACCCGAACGGGGCGTGGTACACGTCCGGCATCCGTATCGGTACGCCGGCGTTGACCACGCGGGGGCTCGGTGCCGGTGAGATGGACGAGATCGCGGCGCTCATGGACCGGGTGCTGGCGGCCTCCGAGCCGGGGACCACGAAGTCCGGGGCGGTGTCCAAGGCGAGCCACGTGCTCGACCCGAAGATCGCGGACGAGGTGTCCCACCGGGCGACGGATCTCCTGGCCGGGTTCCCCCTGTACGGCCGGATCGACCTGGGCTGAGCCCCTCCGTGGCGTGGGGCGGGCGACCGTCCTACGCCACGGGGCGCTGCCCCGGCCCTCGCGGGCGGGGCTGAAAGATCGGGGCGCTGCCCCGTCCCCGTGGGCTCTCGTGCGAACGGCGGGGCCGATGGTGCCGAACCGGCGTTACGGCCTCGGGGCTCCGCCCCGGACCCCGCGCCTCAAGCGCCGGCGGGCTGGATCTGCCCAACCCGCCGTTGGGCTTCAAAGATCGGGGCTCCGCCCCGGACCCCGCGGGCTCTCGTCCCAGAGCGGGGCTGGATCTGCCCACCCGCCGCGGAGCTTGAATTGACCCACCCGCCCGCGGGCAATTGCCTGGCTCCCGCCCATCTCCCACCCACCCGCCCCCTCCGGGGGCGTCGGCCCGACGGGGTACTGCCGGCGGCTCTGGGCAATCCGCCGCCGGCCACGGCTCCCACCTGGGACGGCGAGGGGCACCACCGCCTTGGGTAATCCGCCGGCACGATGGCTCCCCACTCGCCGCCCTCCGCCTCGGGGAATCCGCCGACAGCTCCGGCTCCCCGCCCACCGCGGTCGACCGCACGCGCCATGGGCGATCCGGCGTCGGCCACGGCTCCCCACCCGTCGCGTCCTACTCCGCACCCGTCTTGGGCAACCTCCGCCAGCCACGGCTCCTCACCCGTCGCGGCCGACGCCGCCCTGCCTTGGGTAACGCCCACCACGGCTCCCCACCCGTCGCGGCCTACGCCGCACTCGTCTTGGGCAACCTCCGCCAGCCACGGCTCCCCACCCGTCGCGGCCGACGCCGCGCCCGTCTTGGGCAACCTCCGCCAGCCACGGCTCCCCACCCGAGACGGCAAGAGCCGCACCCGACTTGGGCAATCTGCCGCCTGGGGCGGCAGGGTGGGCAAGGCGGCACCCCGGTGCCGCGCACCCGTCACGACAGGCGCCGACCACGTCGCAGCTCCGGTCCCCGGCTCCGCGCGGCAGGCACCGTCTCCGCCCGGGATGCCGGAGCCCCCGGAGGGGGCGGGTGGTGGGAGGTGAGCGGGCAGTGGCGCAGCCCGGCGCCGTTCCCGGTGGTGGTGGGGGTGAGTGAGTAAGGAGCGCAGCCCGGCGCCGTTCCTGGCGGTGGTGGGTGGTGAGCGGGCGCCGGTGGGGCCGGGCGCCGTTTCCGGCGGTGGTGGGAGGTGAGCGGGCAGCGGCGCGGTCCGGCACCGCCGCGGCGGGGGTTGGAGGTGAGCGGGCACCGGTACAGCCCGGCATCGCCTCGGCGGGCGTTGGAGGCGAGCGGCCAGCGGCGCTGCACCGCCTCGGCGGGCATGGGAGGTGAGCGGGCACCTGGGCCGCCCGGCACCGATCCCCGCGCCGCCCTACCGGTCGACCAGTTGTTGGTGGGGTTCCCGTGGGGCCCGGGGGCGGGTGCGTATTCGCCATAGCAATGCCGCCGCGGCGAGGCCCACGGCCACGCCCGACAGCCCCCACCACCACGGGTTCCGGGTGGGGAGTTCCTCCGGGGGATCGGGCGCGGGGAACACCCCGGCGCGCGTCAACTGGTCGACGAGGGGTGGGGAGGCGCGGTGCCAGCGGAGGTCGTCGTCGTTGACGTCGACCATCGGGTCCGTGCGGAGCCACGGCGTGCCGTCCGCCGCGATGATCAGCTGGTCCTGGCGCTCGATGACCGTGTCGGTGCCGGGCGCGCTGTGGGTGTCGGGCCAGCCCGCCACACCGGTCAGGCCCCATATGACCGTGGCCACCACGGGCGGGAACCGCCCCTCCTGCCAGGAGTCCGGCACCCGCTCGGTCACCGTGTCGAACCCCGTGGTCAAGCGCTCGAGCCGGGCGAAGTTCCGATCCTCGTTGTGCAGGGTCACCGAAGGGCCCGCCCCGGCGCCGGGAGCGATCACCACCGCAAGGTCCGGCACATCCATTCCGGTGCCGGGCTGCGTCGGCCGGGCGTGCGCGACGGACGCCCCCGCCGACAGCAGCGCCACCACCACGAGCAGCACCCGGGCCCACCGGAGCCCACCCCCTCGTACGTACCGCATCCCCACCCCCGTCGCCCCGCCCCCACGTGACTCCCGCCACATCGACAAGCTACCGGCGCCCACTGACAACGACCAGGTCGTGTCCCGCCGCGCGAAGGACCTTCGGCCGCTGCGGAGCTGTGTGGCGCACCTGAGACAATGAGGCACATGGCCTCTGATGTTCGCCCTCGTGTGCTCTCCGGGATCCAGCCCACCGCCGGCTCGTTCCACCTCGGCAACTACCTCGGTGCGGTGCGCCAGTGGGTGGCGCTGCAGGAGTCCCACGACGCCTTCTACATGGTCGTGGACCTGCATGCGATCACCGTTCCGCAGGACCCGAAGGAGCTGCGGGCCAACACCCGGCTCGCCGCCGCGCAGCTGCTCGCCGCGGGCCTCGACCCGGAGCGCTGCACGCTGTTCGTGCAGAGCCACGTCCCGGAGCACGCGCAGCTCGCCTGGGTCATGAACTGCATCACGGGCTTCGGTGAGGCCTCCCGCATGACGCAGTTCAAGGACAAGTCGGCGAAGCAGGGTGCTGACCGGGCCTCCGTCGGCCTGTTCACGTATCCGGTTCTCCAGGTCGCGGACATCCTGCTCTACCAGGCGAACCAGGTCCCGGTCGGTGAGGACCAGCGTCAGCACATCGAGCTGACCCGCGACCTCGCCACGCGCTTCAACGGCCGCTTCGGCGACACGTTCACGCTCCCGGCGCCGTACATCCTCAAGGAGACGGCGAAGATCTACGACCTTCAGGACCCGTCGATCAAGATGAGCAAGTCGGCGTCGACGCCGAAGGGCCTCATCAACCTGCTCGACGAGCCGAAGGCGACCGCCAAGAAGGTCAAGAGCGCCGTCACCGACACCGACACCGTGATCCGCTACGACGCGGAGAACAAGCCGGGCGTCAGCAACCTGCTCACCATCTACTCCACCCTCACCGGTGCCGGTATCCCGGAACTGGAGAAGAAGTACGAGGGCAAGATGTACGGTGCGCTGAAGACGGACCTGGCCGAGGTCATGGTGGACTTCGTGACACCGTTCCGGACCCGCACCCAGGAATATCTGGACGACCCGGAGACGCTTGACTCGATCCTGGCCAAGGGCGCGGAGAAGGCGCGGGCCGTCGCCGCGGAGACCCTCGCCCAGGCCTACGACAAGGTCGGCTTCCTGCCCGCCAAGCACTGAGCCGAGCTCCGAAGAGTCCGGAGCGCGACGCCACCCGCCCGCCACACGACGACAGGAGTATGACGTGGGGACCGTAACGATCGGTGTCTCGATCGCGGTCCCGGAGCCTCACGGCAGCCTGCTCCAGGAGCGGCGCGCGGGCTTCGGCGACGCCGCGGCGCACGGCATTCCCACGCACATCACCCTGCTCCCGCCGACCGAGGTGGAGGGCGGCGACCTCACGGCGATCGAGGCGCATCTGGAGGAAGTCGCGTCCGGCGGGCGGCCGTTCGCGATGCGGCTTTCCGGCACGGGCACGTTCCGGCCGCTGTCGCCCGTCGTGTTCGTGCAGGTCGTCGAGGGCGCCGAGGCCTGCACCTGGTTGCAGAAGCAGGTGCGGGACGCCTCGGGCCCGGTCTCCCGCGAACTGCAGTTCCCGTACCACCCGCACGTGACCGTGGCGCACGGTATCGACGAGGAGTCGATGGACCGTGCGTACGCGGAGCTCGCCGAGTACGAGGCGGCCTGGGCGTGCACCGGGTTCGCGCTCTACGAGCAGGGCGCCGACGGGGTGTGGCGCAAGCTGCGGGACTTCGCCTTCGGCACGTCGGCGCTGCCCGCGCAGACCTCGGGCCGCACGACACGCGGGCCCCGGCTCCCCGCCAGGTAGAGCCGGTCAGACCGGCAGCCGCCGGAACACCGGCCGCGGCACATGCCGCAGCGCCGACATCACCACGCGCAGCGTCCCCGGCACCCACACCGTCTCCGACCTGCGCCGAAGCCCCGTCTCGATGGCCTGTGCCACCGCTTCGGGCGTCGTGGCCATCGGCGCCTCGACGAGCCCGGCCGTCATCTTCGACCGTACGAAGCCGGGGCGGACGATCATCACGTGCACGCCCGTCCCGTGCAGCGCGTCCCCGAGCCCCTGCGTGAACGCGTCGAGGCCCGCCTTGCTGGAGCCGTAGATGAAGTTGGCGCGGCGGGCCCGCTCGCCCGCCACCGAGGACAGGACGACGAGCGAGCCGTGGCCCTGGGACTGCAGCGCCCGCGCGCAGACGAGGCTCGCGGCGACGGCGCCCGTGTAGTTGGTCTGGGCGACGCGGACCGCCGACATCGGGTCGTCCTCGTCGTGGGCCTGGTCGCCGAGGATGCCGAACGCGAGCAGCACCATGTCCACATCGCCCGCGGGGCCGCCCTCGGCGAACACCTTGCCGAGCGTCTCCTCGTGCGCTGTGGGGTCCAGCGCGTCGAAGGGGACCGTACGGGTGTCGGCGCCCAGGGCGCGCAGTTCGGCGGCGGCCTCGTCGAGCGCGGGGGAGGGGCGGCCCGCGAGCCACACGGTGCGGGTGCGCCGGGCGACGAGGCGGCGGGCGGTGGCCAGCGCGATCTCGGAGGTGCCGCCGAGGACGAGCAGGGACTGGGGGGTGCCGAAGGCGTCTTTCAACGGGGGCTCCTGGAGGGGGCGTTGGGTGGGCGGCCGGCCACACGGGCCGGGCGCCGCCCATGCGGGCGGCTGGTCACAGGTTCAGGCGTCGTGACAGGTCCGAGCGGAACACCCCCTGCGGGTCCCAACGCGCCCGCAGCGAGCGGAAGTCGTCGAGACGCGGGTACATGGCGGTGAGCAGATCGGGCCGCAGCCGGGAGTCCTTGGCGAGGTGGACGCGCCCGCCCGCGGCGGCCACCTCCTCGTCCAACTCGTCGAGGAACGCGCCCAGTTCGGGCAGGTTCGCCGGGATGTCGAGCGCGAGCGTCCAGCCCGGCATCGGGAACGACAGCCAGCCCGGGTCCCCTTCGCCGAAGCGCTTGAGGGTGGCGAGGAGGGAGGGGCAGCGGCGCTCGGAGACGCGGTGCACGATGCGGCGCAGCGCCTCTTGCTCGCCGTGTCCGACGACGAACTGGTACTGCACGAAGCCGCCGCGCCCGTAGACGCGGTTCCAGTGCGGGACGCCGTCGAGCGCGTGGAAGAACGTGGAGAGCTTCTGGAGTTCGCCGGTGCGGGCCCTGGGCGCCGTGCGGTAGCGGAGCTCGTTGAACAGGCCGACGCTCGTGCTGCCGAGCAGTCCCTCGGGGAGGAAGTCCGGGGCCGCGGGGAGGCGGGCGGGGCGGAACTCCAGCGGGGTCCTGCGGGCGCGTGCGGGCAGCGCGTCGAGCGGAGCGTGCTCGGCGCGTGTGAGTACGCCGCGGCCGGTCGCGGCGCCGCGTGCGAGCAGGTCGACCCAGGCGACGGAGTAGGGGTGGCGGTGCTCCGTCGCGGAGAGCCGGGCCATCAAGTCGTCGAAGTCGGCGGCCCGTTCGGTGTCGACCGACATCAACGAGGTCTCGACGCGCTGGAGTTGGATCGTCGCCGTGAGGATGATGCCGGTCAGACCCATGCCGCCGGCCGTCGCGTCGAACAGCTCGCTGCCGCGCTCCACGACGCGTACCCCGCCGTCGGCGGTGAGGAGTTCGAGCATGGGGACGTGGCGGGCGAAGGAGCCGGAGGCGGGGTGGTTCCTGCCGTGGATGTCGGCGCCGATCGCCCCGCCGACCGTGACATAGCGGGTCCCGGGGGTGACCGGCACGAACCAGCCGAGGGGCAGCAGCACCTCCATCAGGCGGTGCAGCGAGACGCCCGCGTCGCACAGCACGGTGCCGCCGGCGGCGTCGATGGCGTGGATCCGGTCGAGCCCCGTCATGTCGAGGACGGCCCCGCCCGCGTTCTGCGCCGCGTCCCCGTACGCCCGGCCGAGCCCCCGCGCGATGCCGCCGCGGCGTCCGGTGGCCGCGCAGTCCCGGACCGCGAGGACCGCGTCCTCGTAGGAGCGGGGGCGGATCACGCGGGCCGAGGTGGGGGCGGTGCGGCCCCAGCCGCTGACCGGTACGGAGTGCGGGACGGCGGGAAGAGTGGATACGGGATCGGTAGCGGGGTCGGCAACCATGACGGTGACCGTATCGCCCGAAGGTGCGAAGTTTGTCGTAAACCTTGCGTCCGCTCACCGGAACGGGTGATCGAAGTGGGGATGGGGGGCAGGCTGGGATCATGGATTGGCTGAAGAAACTCCCCGTCGTCGGGCCGCTGTTCGCCCGGCTGATGCGGACGCACGCCTGGCACGCCTACGAGCGCCTCGATGAGGTCCGCTGGTCCCAGCTCGCCGCGGCGATGACGTTCATCAGCTTCCTCGCGCTGTTTCCGCTGCTCACCGTGGCCGCGGCGGTGGCCGCCGGCACCATGGGCCCGGACCAGCAGAAGAAGCTGGAGCAGACGCTCAGCGACCAGGTTCCGGGTATCTCCGACCAGTTGGACATCGGGGCGCTGGTCGACAACGCGGGCACGATCGGGATCATCGCCGGAGCGCTGCTGCTGTTCACGGGTGTCGGCTGGGTCGGCTCCATGCGGCAGTGCCTGCGGGACGTGTGGGAGCTGCCCGACCCCGAAGAGAACCCGATCATGCGCAAGCTGAAGGACGCCGGGATCCTCGTCGGGCTCGGCCTCGCGGGCATCGTGTCGATCGCGGCGTCCACGCTCGCGGCCACGGCCGTCGACTGGACGGCCGACCAGATCGGCATCGACAAGGCGGGCTGGGGCGGGATACTGCTCCAGGCCGCGGCCTTCGGGATCGCGGTCCTCGCGGACTTCCTGATCCTGCTCTACGTCCTGGCCCTGCTGCCAGGAGTGCAGCCGGGCCGCCGCGATCTGATCACCGCGGCGCTGATCGGGGCGGCCGGCTTCGAGCTGCTGAAGCTGGTGCTCAGCGGCTATATGAAGGACGTGGCGGCGAAGAGCATGTACGGCGCCTTCGGCACGCCCGTGGCCCTGCTGCTG
Organism: Streptomyces nidicola; assembly: GCF_050106155.1. NCBI lineage: Bacteria > Bacillati > Actinomycetota > Actinomycetes > Kitasatosporales > Streptomycetaceae > Streptomyces > Streptomyces nidicola. The sequence continues at coordinate 3,991,982 of NZ_JBNBPI010000001.1, read as the reverse complement.
TGGATCAACTTCACCGCGAAACTGCTGCTGTTCTGCGCGGCGTGGACCGCGACGGGCCGCGTCGGCCTGCGCAAGACGGAGGAGGCCGAGGCGGAGGCGGCGGACGAGGCTGCGGACGAGGCGGAGGAGATCAGCCCTTCGTGACCTTCAGCGGCCACTTCTTGCGCACCACGAACACCGCGCCCGCGAGCACCACGAGCACGCCGCCCACGATCGCGAGCGCGATCCCGACGCCGCTGGAGCCGCCGGTGACCGCGGCGTGCGCGGCCGACTTGGCGGCGCCCTTGTTACCGGAGCTCGGGGAGGCGGCACCCGCGGGCGTCTCGCTCTTCGGCCCGACGAGATGGCCGACGGGGGAGACCTTGCCGTCGGCCTGGAAACCCCAGTCGAAGAGCCGCGCGGTCTCCTTGTAGACGGCCTGGCTCTCCTTCGCCTTCGGGTTCATGACGGTGACGAGCAGCACCCGGTCACCGCGCTCGGCGACCCCCGTGAACGTGGCCCCCGCGTTCGTCGTGTTGCCGTTCTTCACGCCCGCGATGCCCTTGTACGCGGGCAGGCCGAAGGAGCCGGTGAGCAGCCGGTTGGTGTTCTGGATCCCGAACTGCTTGGTGGTCTTCCCCTTCTTCTGCTTCATGGGGAACTCGGCGGTGGGCGTGGCCGCGTACTCCCGGAAGTCCTTCTTGTGCAGCCCGGAGCGGGCGAAGAGCGTCAGGTCGTACGCGGAGGAGTGCTGCCCCGGCATGTCGTAGCCGTCGGGGCTGACGACATGGGTGTCGCCCGCCTGGAGCTCGTCGGCGTGCGCCTGCATGTCCTTGACGGTCCGCGCGACGCCCTGGTTCATGGCGGAGAGCACATGCACCGCGTCGTTGCCGGAGCGCAGGAAGACGCCCAGCCACAGATCGTGCACCGAGTACGTGAAGCCCTCCTTGATGCCGACGAGGCTGGACCCCGCGCCCATCCCCGCCAGGTCGGACGGCACCACCTTGTGCGTCGTCGTCTTCGGGAACTTCGGCAGCACGGTGTCCGCGAACAGCATCTTCAGCGTGGAGGCGGGCGGCAGCTGCCAGTGCGCGTTGTGCGAGGCGAGCACCTCGCCCGACTCGGCGTCCGCGACGATCCAGGACTTCGCCGTCAGATCCTTCGGCAGGACGGGCGCGCCCCCCTGAAGGTTGACCTGCGTCCCCGGCTTCCCCAGCTGGGCGCCGCCCACCTGGGACATCGACGCGGGCGGCTTGGCCTCGTTCTTGTCCTTGTCCGCGGCGGCCGCGGGCAGCGCACCGGCGAACGTCAGGGCGGAGGCGGCGAACAGCACCGCGGCCTTCTTCAAGTGCGACGTCGGTCGCGCGGCGTGGGAGTCGGGCACGCTGGTGAAGGTACCTGTACCTGCCCCGTAAGTCTCCACCGCTGCGACCTGTGTTCGCCCCGACCCACCCCGGCGGCGGTGCGCGCGGCCGCGCGGCGATACTGAGGGTATGAAGCTCAGCCGCCCCGTGTCCTGGTTCCTGCTCGCCTTCGGGGTGTGGAGCTGGGTCATCTGGATCACTTTCGTCAAAAACCTCGTCAAGGACGGCAGCGGCCTCGCCTTCGACGACGCCGGGGATCCGACCGCGTACTTCTGGGTGCATCTGACGCTCGCCGTCGTCTCCTTCGTATTGGGGACGGTTGTCGGGGGCATCGGGTTGCGTTCGGTGCGCACACTGCGTCGGACCTCATAGGCGTCCGGGCAGATGGTCGTCGTCTTCGTACTCATCGCCGCCGCCGTCCTCGCGGTGTTCGCGGCCCTGCACTACTACGCGTGGCGCCGTCTTGTGCGAGAGACGACCGCCAAGGGCGGGTGGCCCAGACGGACCGGCACCCTGGTGTTCGTGGCCGGGCCCGTGCTGATGTTCGCGGCGCTGGCGGCGGAGCGGGGCGGGGCGCCGTTCCTGTTGCAGCAGGTGCTGGCCTGGCCCGGGTTCCTGTGGATGGCGTTCGCGCTGTATCTGCTGCTCGCGCTGCTGGTGGGGGAGCTCGTGCGGCCCCTGCTGCGACGCCTCCTCGACCGCGGGAGGCCGACCGCCGCCGCCGTCGCCTCGGAGGAGGCCCCGGTGCGTGTCCCGGTGCCGGAGCTGCGGGAGCTGGAGCCGGTCCCGGGGCTCGGGTCCGCGGCGCCCGCGCCCACCCGACGGCTCGTCCTCGCCCGGACCGTCGGCGCCGCCGCGACCGTGGCCGCCGCGGGAGTCGTGGCCACTGGCGCGTACGGGGTGCTGCGCGGGCCGGCGGTCAAGCGGGTCACCGTGCCGCTGGCCAAACTGCCGCGCGCGGCCCACGGGTTCAGGATCGCCGTGGTCAGCGACGTCCACCTCGGGCCCGTGCTCGGCCGTGGCTTCGCCGAGCGGGTCGTCGACAAGATCAACGCCACGCAGCCCGATCTCATCGCCGTCGTCGGTGACCTGGTCGACGGGAGCGTGGAGCATCTCGCGCCCGCCGTCGCCCCGCTCGCCCGGCTGAGCGCGCGGCACGGGACGTACTTCGTCACCGGCAACCACGAGTACTTCTCCGGCGCCGAACCGTGGGTGGACCACGTGCGCGAGCTCGGGCTCCGGCCGCTGGAGAACGCGCGCGTCGACATCGGGGCCTTCGACCTCGCGGGGGTCAACGACATCGCCGGCGAGAACTACGGCGAAGGGCCCGACTACGCGAAGGCGCTCGGCGACCGCGACACCTCCCGCGCCTCCGTCCTCCTCGCCCACCAGCCCGTGATGATCCACGAGGCGGTGAAGCACAGCGTCGACCTCCAGCTCTCCGGGCACACCCACGGCGGCCAGCTGTGGCCGGGCAACTTCGTCGCGGCGGCGAGCAATCCGACCCTCGCGGGCCTCGACCGGTACGGCGACACCCAGCTGTACGTCAGCCGGGGCGCTGGCGCGTGGGGGCCGCCGGTGCGGGTGGGCGCGCCGTCCGACATCACCGTGGTGCAGCTGGCCTCCAAGCAGGCCTGAGCCGCTGCCCGGGCCCGCCCTACGCCTTCCTGCGCCGTCCCGTCGGCTTCGCGCGGCGGCGCAGGGCCAGCAGGCCGCCGCCGGCGAGAGCCGCCACGGCCATGGAGCCGCCGAGCGCCCAGTCGTCCCCGTGCGAGCCGGTGGAGGTGCTCGCGGCGGGTCCCGCGCCCGCCACGTGGGGCGCGCGCGTCGACGTCGACTTCTTCGGCTGCTCGCTCAGCGGCGTGGCCAACTCGTCGACGGGGCGCACCTTGTTCGCGGCCGCGAAGCCCCAGTCGAGCAGCGCGGCCGTCTCCTCGTACACCGCTTCGTAGCCGGACTTCGGGTGCATCACGGTGACCAGCAGGGTGCGGCCGCCGCGGGTGGCGGCGCCGGTGAAGGTGTTGCCCGCGTGCGAGGTGTAGCCGTTCTTGACGCCGATGAGGCCCTCGTACGGGGTGACGCCCTGCCCGGTGAGGAGGCGGTCGGTGTTCTGGATCTGGAACGTCTTGGAGCCGCCCGCCGGGAAATCGGCGACCTTGGTGGCGCAGTAGCCGCGGAAGTCGTCGTTCTTCAGCCCGGCGCGGGCGAACAGCGTCAGGTCGTACGCGGACGAGACCTGGCCCTTGTGGTCGAAGCCGTCGGGGCTGACGACGTGGGTGTCGTTCGCCTGGAGGTCCTTCGCGCGGGCCTGCATCTGGGCGACGGTCTTCGCGACGCCCCCGTTCATGTTCGCGAGCACGTGCACCGCGTCGTTGCCGGAGCGAAGGAACACGCCCTGCCACAACTGGTGCACGCTGTACGTCGTCCCGGCCTGGACGCCGACGAGGCTGGAGCCGAACGGTATGTCCGCGAGGTCCTCGGCCGTCACCTTGTGCCTCAGCGTGCTGTCGAACTTCGGCAGCACCGTGTCCGCGAACAGCATCTTCAGCGTGGAGGCGGGCGGCAGCCGGCGGTGCCCGTTGTACGAGGCCAGCACCTCGCCGCTGTCGTTGTCGGCGATCAGCCACGCCTTCGCGGCGAGCTTCGGCAGCTTGGGCGCGCCTGCCCGGTACCGGACCTGGACACGTGAGGCGGCCGAAGCGGTCTGTGCGGGCAGCGCGAGGGCGGCTGCCGCGCCCGCCCCGAGGCCGAGGGCGCTGCGGCGGCTGAAGTGCGGAGAGGACGCTGAGGTGGTGCCGGGCATCCCGTGAAGGTACAGGCCAAAGCGCAGGTAAAGACCAGCGGGTCCGCCCGCGGGGCTCAGTCCTTCGTGCGCTTCGGCTTCGGCAGTGAGCGCGTCATGCCCGGCAGGAAGTCGATGAACAGCTCGTGCACCTCCAGGACGAGCGGCCGCAGCACCCGGAAGCGGGCGAGCGCCACGCCCCGCGTCGTGAGCCGGGCGCCGCGATCGGCGAGCCGACGGCTGCGCTCGTGCCCCTCGGACCTGTCGAACACCCAGTAGAGGACGAGCCCCATCTGGGACAGCCACATCAACTCCGGGAGGATATCGGCCAGTTCTTCGGGCACCTTGGCCTTCGAGCCGGCGAGCACCTCCCGGTGGAGTGCGATCGCGGCTTCCCGGGCGGGCTGCGACTCCGCGGAGAACGGGCTGAGCGGGGAGTCCGGGTCGGCCGCGTTCTTGAAGAACTGGGCGGCGAACTCGTGGTACGGCTCGGCGATCTCGAGCCAGGCCCGCAGTACGCCCGCGAGCCGCGCCTGGAGATCGGTCTCCGTGTCGAGCACGGACCGGACCGCCGCCTGGTGTTCGGCGGTGATCCGGTCGTAGAAACCCTGGATCAGGTGTTCCTTGCCCCCGAAGTAGTAATACGCGTTGCCGACCGAGACCCCGGCCTCCTGGGCGATGGCCCGCATGGTGGTCTTGTCGTAGCCCCGCTCCCGGAACAGCCGCATCGCGGTCTCCAGGATGAGCGCCCGTGTCTGCTCGCTCTTCGCGGGCTTCTCCGGTCCTGCCGGTTTGTCCGCGCTCTTCTTCAGGGGTTCGTCTGCCACGGTCCCCGAGCCTAATCGGCCGTCCGGCAGCCGCTGTCGCAGGCGGGCGGCTCGCCCCCGTAGCCGTACGCCTCGTAGTACCAGCCCTGCCTCGGGTTGTACCGCCAGCCGTCCGACCGCTGGGTCGTGCCGCCCCGGGCCTGCCGGTCCCGGTGCGTCTCGCGGTACTTGGCGGCGCCGAGGACGACCTGCTTGGCGACCTTCATCCCGGCGGGCGTCGCCATCCGGTGGGCGGTGGCCCGGTACTCGCGCAGCGCCCACATGCACACGATCCAGGCGGCGGAGTCCCGGTAGAGCTGCCCGCCGTCCCCGATCACGGTGATGTCGGTGAGGGTCGCCGCGTGGTCGAGCTCCGGGTAGCGCTCCCGCGCCTCCTGCGAGCCCGCGGGGACGAACTCCAGCGGCACCAGCTGCCGCTGCTTGGCCAGCCAGTTGTGCGCGAACGTGCACAGCGGGCACTCGGTGTCGTAGAGGACCGTGAGCCGGCGGACCGGGGCCACCCCCGTGGCACCCCGGGCTTCCGGCTTCCCGGCCGTCGCCACCGCTGTCACGCCCCGGCCACCGGAGCGGTCCAGCCCTGCGGCGGGACGGGCGGCTGCTGCTCGGTCTCCATGATCCCGCGCCGCCGGATCTTGTTGAGGACGTAGACGTTGCCCAGGTGCATCACGCCGAGCACGAGCAGGACGACGCCGAGCTTGGTGGACAGCGCCTCGAAGACCTCGCGGGTGCTCGCGATGGTGTCGTCGCCGCTCAGGTACAAGGCGACGAAGCCGAGGTTGACCAGATAGAAGCCGACCACCAGCAGGTGGTTGACGGCCTCGGCGAGCTTCTCGTTCCCGTGCAGCACGTCGGCCAGGAAGACCCGGCCGTTGCGGCTCAGGGTGCGGGCCACCCACATGGTCAGACCGATGCTGACGACGAGGTAGACGACGTATGCGACGACTGTGAGGTCCATGCCCCACCCTCCTTGAACGCGTTCAAAAACGCTGACAGTCATGAAGGTAGACCTGTTTTTGAACATGTTCAAGCGGGAGTTGTCGTACGTGACCAGGGCCTCAAACGGAGGCTTCAACTCCGCGCGAGTTCGGGCCTTTTGAGGTAGTCCGTGAAGCCGACGACGTTGCCCCACGGGTCGGCGAACTCCACGACGTACCCGGTGGAGGTGGAGAAGGGCGGGTCGAGGAGCTCGATGCCGGCGGCGCGCAGCGCGTCGGCCGTGGCCCGCGCGTCCGGCACCTCCAGCCACAGCCGTGCGGCGGGCCAGGCGGGCGGCCGGTGGCCGAACCCGTCCTCGGCCCGCAGCAGCACGCCGGGCGTCTCCTTGCCGGCCCCGAGCAGCGCGATCCCGGCCTCGTCGATGCGGATCTTCACGGGGAAGCCGACGCGCTCGTAGAAGGCGACGGCCTCGGTCAGATCGCCGACGGGGAACAGGGTGTTGTCGAACCCGAGGATTTCCAGCTCATGTGGCATAGCGGCAGATTAGCGATCAACCGGGCGAAAAGGGCGAAGGCCCCGCTCCCGGAACGAATCCGGGAACGGGGCCTTCAAAGCCCTGCGGCGAAAGCCGGGAAGGTCAGAAGCGGCGCGTGATCAGCGCCCGCTTCACTTCCTGGATCGCCTTGGTGACCTCGATGCCACGCGGGCAGGCGTCCGTGCAGTTGAAGGTCGTGCGGCAACGCCACACACCGTCACGGTCGTTGAGGATCTCCAGGCGCTGCTCCCCGGCCTCGTCACGCGAGTCGAAGATGAAGCGGTGGGCGTTCACGATGGCGGCAGGACCGAAGTACTGGCCGTCGTTCCAGAACACCGGGCAGGACGACGTGCACGCGGCGCACAGGATGCACTTGGTGGTGTCGTCGAAGCGGGCCCGGTCCTCGTCGGACTGGTAGCGCTCGCGCGTCGGCTCGTTCCCCTTGGTGACGAGGAACGGCATGACGTCGCGGTAGGCCTGGAAGAACGGGTCCATGTCCACCACGAGGTCCTTGAGGACCGTGAGGCCCTTGATGGCCTCGACCGTGATGGGCTTCTCCGGGTTGATGTCCTTGAGCAGCGTCTTGCAGGCCAGACGGTTCTTGCCGTTGATCCGCATCGCGTCGGACCCGCAGATGCCGTGCGCGCAGGAGCGACGGAACGTCAGCGTGCCGTCCTGCTCCCACTTGATCTTGTGCAGGGCGTCGAGCACGCGCTCCTTGGGGTCCATCTCCAGCTGGAAGTCCTGCCAGCTGGCCTCGTCGGAGACCTCGGAGTTGAACCGGCGCACGCGCAGCGTGATCGTGATGTTCGGGGTGTCGGCGAAGCCGGGCTCCGGAGCCGCGGTCTTCTCCATCGTCGGAGTAGCCATCAGTACTTACGCTCCATCGGCTGGTAGCGGGTCTGGACGACCGGCTTGTAGTCGAGACGGATGGACTCGGAGCCGTCGTCGCCGACCTCGCGGTACGCCATGGTGTGGCGCATGAAGTTCACGTCGTCACGGGTGGGGAAGTCCTCGCGGTAGTGACCGCCGCGGGACTCCTTGCGGGCCAGGGCGGAGGTCGCCATGACCTCGGCCAGGTCGAGCAGGTTGCCCAGCTCGATGGCCTCGAGGAGGTCGGTGTTGAACCGCTTGCCCTTGTCCTGGACCGAGATGTTCTTGTACCGCGCGCGCAGCTCGGCGATCTTCTCGACGGCCGTCTTGATCGTCTGCTCGGTGCGGAACACCATCACGTTGGCGTCCATGCACTCCTGAAGCTCGTTACGGATCACCGAGACGCGCTCGGTGCCCGTGGAGTCGCGCAGCATCTCGATGCGCTCCTCGACGAACGTCGACGGGTTCTCCGGCAGCTCGACGAACTCGGTCTTGTGCGCGTACTCGGCGGCCGCGATGCCCGCACGACGCCCGAAGACGTTGATGTCGAGCAGCGAGTTGGTGCCGAGACGGTTGGCGCCGTGCACGGAGACACAGGCGACCTCACCGGCGGCGTACAGGCCCGGGACGACGGTGGTGTTGTCCGCGAGGACCTCACCCTCGACGTTCGTCGGGATGCCGCCCATGGCGTAGTGCGCGGTCGGCTGGATCGGGATCGGGTCCGTGTAGGGCTCGATGCCGAGGTACGTACGCGCGAACTCGGTGATGTCCGGGAGCTTGGCGTCGAGCTGCTCCGGCGGGAGGTGCGTGAGGTCGAGGTAGACGTGGTCGCCCTCGGGACCGCAGCCGCGGCCCTCACGGATCTCCGTGTAGATGGAGCGGGACACGACGTCACGGGACGCGAGGTCCTTCATGACGGGCGCGTACTTCTCCATGAAGCGCTCGCCGTCCTTGTTACGGAGGATGCCGCCCTCACCACGGGCGCCTTCCGTAAGGAGGATGCCCATGCGCCAGATGCCGGTCGGGTGGAACTGGAAGAACTCCATGTCCTCCAGCGGGATCCCGCGCCGGTAGCAGGCGGCCTGGCCGTCGCCGGTCAGGGTGTGCGCGTTGGACGTCACCTTGAAGAACTTGCCGGTGCCGCCGGACGCGTAGATGACCGACTTCGCCTGGAAGACGTGGATCTCGCCGGTGGCCAGCTCGTAGGCGACCACACCGGCGGACTTCTTGACGCCGTCTTCCTCGACGATCAGCTGGTCCAGGACGTAGAACTCGTTGAAGAACTCCACGCCCTCCTTCACGCAGTTCTGGTACAGCGTCTGAAGGATCATGTGGCCCGTGCGGTCCGCGGCGTAGCAGGACCGGCGGACCGGGGCCTCGCCGTGGTTACGGGAGTGACCGCCGAAGCGGCGCTGGTCGATCGTGCCGTTCGGCGTGCGGTTGAACGGCAGGCCCATCTTCTCGAGGTCGAGGACCGAGTCGATGGCCTCCTTCGCCAGGATCTCGGCGGCGTCCTGGTCGACCAGGTAGTCGCCGCCCTTGATCGTGTCGAAGGTGTGCCACTCCCAGTTGTCCTCCTCCACGTTGGCGAGCGCGGCGGCCATGCCGCCCTGCGCCGCGCCCGTGTGGGAGCGGGTGGGGTAGAGCTTGGTCAGCACGGCGGTGCGGCTGCGCTTGGTCGACTCGATGGCCGCGCGCATGCCGGCGCCGCCGGCGCCGACGATGACGGTGTCGTACTTGTGAATCTTCACGGTTTCTCGCCTCGGCTTAACGGATGTTGGGGTCGAAGGTGAAGATCACCAGCGTGCCCAGCAGGACGGTGAAGACCGTCGCGGCGTACAGCAGGCCCTTCAGCCACATACGGGTCTGGGGGCGCTCGGCGTAGTCGTTGATGACGGTACGCAGGCCGTTGGCGCCGTGCAGCATCGCGAGCCACAGCATCAGCAGGTCCCAGCCCTGCCAGAACGGGGACGCCCAGCGGCCCGCGACGAACGCGAAGCCGATCTTGGAGACGCCGCCGTCGAGGACGAGCTGGATCAGCAGGTGGCCGAGGACCAGGACGACGAGGACGACACCGGACAGGCGCATGAACAGCCATGCGGCCATCTCGAAGTTGCCGCGCGTCGAACGCGGGGTCTTCGAGGTGCGCTTGCGCGGGGGCTCGATGTACGGGGCCGGGTTGTCGACGTCGTAGAGCGAGACGCCCTCGACGGGACCGACGCCGGACTTGGCGGGGGTGGTGTCAGCAGACATGTCTGGCCTCAGCTCCCGAAGAGTGCGCGGACGGCGTGGCCGAGGACGGGGTAGAGAGCCCCGACCATCAGGACGATCCAGATGCCCATGACGGTCCAGAGCATCTGCTTCTGGTAGCGCGGGCCCTTCGACCAGAAGTCGACGGCGATGACACGCAGGCCGTTGAGCGCGTGGAAGAGAATCGCGGCCACGAGGCCGTATTCCAGAAGCGCGACGATCGGCGTCTTATAGGTACCAACGACATCGTCGTACGCCTCGGGCGAGACGCGGACGAGAGCGGTGTCCAGGACGTGCACGAACAGGAAGAAGAAAATGAGGACACCGGTGACTCGATGAGCCACCCACGACCACATGCCTTCCCGGCCGCGGTACAGCGTTCCAGCCGGCACGGAAGAACCCTCCGGGAGCGGGGACTAGAGCCGCGCCGGCTTCAGTGTCGGGCGGGCCCGGCCGGGTACGGTCCACCGGCCGCTCGTCATCGTATCGACGAGTTGTCGGGACACTCGCACGGGGGCCTTATGTGTGATCAAACAGGCAATCAAACAGGCACGTACGGGCTATTGATGCCGGTTTCCCGGCCGGTTTCCCGACGGGTGAGGCGGGCGACGCGTCCCCGGGCGAGTCGGCGCAGCTCCTCGGCGGCCAGTTCGCGCTCGTGCACCGGGTCGTTGCCGAGGCGGGTGCGCAGGCCCGCGAGCAGGTGATCGAGGGCCTCACCGGGCGCGATGTCGTCCAGGCAGATCACGAAGGGGTGGCCGAAGCGGGTCTGGTACGCGCTGTGGGCAGCGACCAGCGCGGTGTTCGCCGCCGCGTACGCCGAGTAGCCCGAGTGCCCCGAGTACAGCGCGGGGTCGGGCGGCAGCGCGAGGTCCTCGCCGGTCAGGGCCTCGGTGATGTCGGCGGGGGCGAGGTCGTACAGCGCCTCGTCCGCCGCGGCGAGCAGCGCGTCGAGGTTCGGGTACGGGCGGTGGGCGGCGACCCGGCGCGCCCATGAGTGGCTGCGGCAGCACGTGCGCAGGGCCTGCTCGGCGGCCTCCTGCGGCAGCGTGTTGAAGTGTGCGAGGCCCCCGGGTGCCGTGGCCTGGGCCGGTATCGGCAGACGGCCGGGGGAGTGAAGGGGGCGCAGCGCGGCCTCCGGCGGGGCGTGAGTTGTGGATGTGGCGTAACGGTAGTGATTCCTGGCCGTGAGTGTCCGACGGATGCGTGAATTTCACTCGGACGGGAGGGTTTGGGGCGGGTGGGTGGACGCGATGCGCCTGTCCGTACCCGCGCCCCCGGAGGTCCACCGTTACCGTCTGCGGCGTACGTGTCCGTCCGAACGGGGTTCAGCGAGGTGTTCGTGAAGAAGGAGCGGCAGGCTCTGGTGGCCGTTGCCACCGGGGTCGTTCTGGTCACGGCCGTGGGGTGCTCGGACGGTGGCGGGTCTCCGTCCGACGGGAAGTCGGCGACGTCCGCGGCGCCCTCGCCCACCCGCTCGTACCCGCTGTCGAAGCCCGTGCACACGATCCCCGAGGTGCGCGACTTCACGCCGGCGCACGGGCCCGGCTGGAAGCCGGGCGGCGGCAAGGTCGTCGTGAAGGACGGCGAACTGGCCGACGAGGGGCGGCTCCTCGCGGACGAGCTGGACCTGAAGTACGCCGGGGGCGGGGACGCCGGCTCCGGTGACGTCGAGCTGGCGCTCGGCGGGAAGAGCGGGGCGAACCCGGAGTCGTACCGGATGACCGTGCGCGGCGGGACCGTGCGGATCACCGGGCCGAGCGACACCGGCGTGTACTACGGGACGCGCACCCTCAAGCAGCAGGTGCACGACGGGGCGAAGGCGCCGGAGGGCGTCACCGCCGACGAGCCCGCCAAGGCGCAGCGCGGGTTCAACCTCGACATCGCCCGCAAGCACTTCACGGCCGACTGGATCAAGGACCGGATCCGGGACATCGGGGACCTCAAGTACAACCAGCTGGGCCTGCACTTCTCCGACGACCAGTCCTTCCGCATCGAGTCCGACTCGCATCCGGAGGTCGTCTCCAAGGACCACCTCAGCAAGGCGCAGGTGCGGGACATCCTGAAGCTCGCCGCCCAGCGGCACATCACGGTCGTGCCGGAGATCGACTCGCCGGGGCACCTGGGCGCGGTGATCGCCGCGCACCCCGACCTCCAGCTGCGCGACGCGAGCGGGGTGGCGGCGCGCGGCGCCGTCGACATCTCCAAGCCGGGCGCCGCGAAGATCGTCGACGATCTGCTGAAGGAGTACGCGAAGCTGTTCAAGGGGGCGTACTGGCATCTCGGCGCCGACGAGTACCGGGCGCTGATGAGCGAGAACCCCGAGGCCTCCTACCCGCAGCTCGCCGCCGCGGCGCGCAAGAAGTACGGGGCGAACGCCAAGGTCCAGGACCTCGCGCAGGGCTGGCTCAACGACCGGGCGAAGACCATGGCCCCCTACGACCGGAACCTGAAGGCCTGGAACGACGGGTTCTACAAGGGCGGGGTCGTCGACGCGGACAAGGGCATCGAGGTCGCGTACTGGACCGGCAAGGAGATCGGCGCGCGCGAGCCGCTGGAGTACCTGGACGAGGGCCGGAAGCTGACGAACTACAACGACGAGTACCTGTACTACGTCCTCGGCCAGCCCAACACCTTCGTCTATCCGACCGGTGAGCGGATCTACAAGAGCTGGACGCCGCGCGTGCTGCGCGGGACGAGCCCGGTGCCCGCGAAGTACGACGACCGGATCCTGGGCGGCTCCTTCGCCGTGTGGTGCGACATCTCGGGGGCGCAGACCCCGGCGCAGGTCGCCAAGGGCGTCCGGATGCCGCTGCGGGCGACCGTGCAGAAGCTGTGGGATCCGGAGAAGCCGGAGCTGAGCTGGCCGAAGTTCGTCGATCTGGCCGACAAGCTGGACGGCTGACGGCTCTGATCCGCCGTTCTGGTGGCGAAGTCCCGTTCCCCTGTGGTCTATTCGGCCGCAGGTACGACGTTTGTGGCGTACACCGGGACGGGGGGAACGGACATGGGTTACTGGGGCTACTACGTGGTCGCCAGAAGCGGTCAGCCGCTGGACAAGTGCGAGGCCCTGAGCGGCGTGCGCGAGGAGCTGACACTCCTTGAGGAGCGGGCCGACAGCTGGCAGGTGTGGGAGTGCCCCGGCGGCGGCGAGCAGGCGCGCGACGTCGGCAGCATGAACGCGCTGGCGGCGGAGACCGGGGCGCCCGCCCTGTTCGCGTACGTCATGGACTCCGCCTGCGCGGTCGTCGAGGCGGCAGGCCCTGAGAGCGGGGCGTGGACGGCGTGCCTGGGGCGCGCCGCGATGACCGGGTACATCGGCGGGGACGAACGCGCCCTGGAGGACTACTTCCTGCCGCCGGGCGACGCCGCCGAGCGGGCCGTCGGCTGGGCCGGCGAGTGCGGCCGCGAGGTGCCGCTGGAGCCGCTCGACGAGGTGCTGCGCGCGGCCGCCCGGCCCTCGGCCGAGGAGCTGTTCTTCCGCTTCCTCGACAGGCTCGGCGTGCGGGGACTGTGACGTTCCGTGGTGTGCGGACGCAGTGGGATACGTAGGCGTCAAGGGGAATTGCTGGGTCCGCGTCCGGAGGAGCGTTACGTCCATGAGCCTGGTGGAACTGATCGCGCAGGCAGATGAACGAGGCCTGGCCACGAGTGGGCTCGGCTGCCTCGACCGGTGTGTGCCGCTGCTCGGCGTCGGCGGGCCCGGCGACCCCGAGGAGGATGTGCTGCGCCCGCTGTGGGCGAGCCTCGCGGAGGACGGCGCGGACTGGGGAGCGCGGCTCGCTTCGGCGCGCGACGAGCTGAGCGGCGCCGCGGGCGAGGGCGAGGCCGCGGAGCTGGTGCGGCGGATGCTCGGGGCGGCGCCGGAGCGGGCGGTGGCCGTGGCGTGGCGGGAGTGGGCGGACGCCTGCTCGGTGGCGGCGCTCCAGGTGCACCGGATGCTCGATGTGTCGGAGGACCGGGCGGCCAGCGTGAGCGCGCGCCGCGAGGGCCGCACCGAAGGGATGTCGCCGCTGGTCGCGGCCGAACTGCGCCGCCAGACACAGATCCTGGAACTGCTCGCGGACGGTGGCGCGGGCGGGCTGCGGCAGGCCCTGGTCGTCTCGACGGAGGGGCGCAGGGTGCTGCGGGCGGCCGTCTCGCGGCGCGCGCGGGGGCGCGGCTGACGCCGCCGGCCGGGGACGTGGAGACGTAAGAAGAGGGCCGTGAAAGATGAGGGCCGTGGGGGCTGGACGGCCCCCACGGCCCTCATCGGTACAACTCGCGTGCTACGGCGCCAGGTTGGTGCCGATGCGTGCCGTCGCCGAGGTGCCGAGCGTGGTCCTCGTGAAGGTCTTGGTCGAGGTCAGGCCCAGACCGCTGGAGTTGCTCGGTACGTACGTCAGGTTGCCCTCGCCCGTGTTCTCGCCCGCCGTGCCGAGCACCAGGTCGGTGCGGCCGTAGCCGGAGAGGTCGGTCAGGGCGACCGCCGAGCCGAGGTTGTCGTTCGACTCGGTGGAGCCGGGGACGCCGGCGGTGTCCTGCGTGACGGTGAGCGCGCCGGTGCCGGTGATCCCGGTCGAAGTGCCCTTCAGCAGGATCGAGTTGCCCGCGTTGGAGCGGTTCGACGTGCGGGTGATGTCCTCGTTCGGCGCGCCCGCGAGCACATCCGCGTAGCCGTCGAGGTTGTAGTCGCCCACCGAGATCGAGGCGCCCATCGCGTCGCCGGACTCGGCGGCGCCGGGGACGCCCGAGGTGTCCTGGTTGACGCTCTTGGCGCCCGTGGCGGTCAGCCCGCCGGCGGTCGTGGACGTCGCCGGGGAGCCCTTGACGAAGGTGACCTGGCCGCCCGCGGCCGCGCCGGACTCGGCGGTGTAGGGCTGGCCGACGGCGATGTCGTCGACTCCGTCGCCGTTGATGTCGCCGGCGCCGATGGAGCGGCCGCCCTTGACGGTCAGCGTCGCGGCCTTGCGCAGGCCGCCCGAACCGCCCTTGTACCAGACGACCTTGCCGAGGCCGGCGCCGTCGCGGTAGTTCAGCGCGACGTCCGCGTAGCCGTCCTGGTTGAAGTCGCCGGAAGCGGCGTCCTCGTAGGACAGGTCGTCCTCGGTGGTGGTGATCGTGGAGTCGGTGTCCCAGCCGTCGCCGTAGCGGGCGCTCCAGGTGCCGCCGGTGCCGGTGGAGGCGGCGAACACGTCGGCCTTGCCGTCCGCGTTGAAGTCGCCGACGGCCACGGCCGAGCCGAACCTGGCGTTGGTCAGCTCGTAGCTGCCGTCGATGTTGACGCCGGTGCCGGTGGTGAAGTCCGGGCCGTTCAGGATCGTGTACGCGCCGCGGTCGGAGTGGCCGCCCGTGTCGTCCTCGCCGGGCTGGCCGACGACGATGTCGGTGTGGCCGTCGCCGTTGATGTCGCCGGTGGCGGTGGAGGCGCCGAACTCGTCACCGCTCTCGCCCGCGCCGGGGACGTCGCCGGTGGACTGCGAGATCAGCTTCTTGCCAGTCGTCGTGGGTCCGGAGACGCTGCCGGGCACGAGGGCGATCTGGCCGCCGCTCGACCCCTTGGGCAGTCCGGCGACGATGTCGTCGGTGGCGTCGCCGACGACGTTCTGGCTCGCCAGGGCGTGCGAGACGCCGGGGGTGGCGGCGAGCGTCGCGATGCGGCCCAGCTTCGGGTACAGGTTCGCGCCGGGGCACAAGGTGGTGTTGGTGTCCTTGTGGCCGAAGACGCGCGGCAGGGTGATGGTGGAGCCGAGGGGGACCTTGTTGCCGTCGGTACCGAGGTCACCGTTGGACGTCAGGGTCACCTTGTCGGTCGCCTTGATGCCGTACTGGCCGAACTTCCAGGCGACGACGCGGGCGATGGAGTCGAGCGCGGCCTTGGTGGGCTTCATCTTCTCGAAGTTGCCGATGTACGAGATGCCGACGGTGTCGGTGTTGAAGCCGTAGTCGTGGGCGCCGTGCACCGGCAGGTCCATGCCGCCGGTGCGGCCCTCGAAGATCTGGCCGCAGCGGTCGACCACGAAGTTGTAGCCGAGGTCGTAATAGCCCTTGCCGACGTGGTCCTGCTGGATCTCGCGCAGCCGCTGGGCGCTCTGCGCGCAGGGGATCTGGTTGTCCGAGTCGACGCCGGTGTGGTGCACGACGGCGGCCTTGATCTCCGTGTCGTACGTGGGAGTTCCGTCGTGCGGGAGGCCGGGGCCCCACACGGACTGGGGGATGATCGCCGGCTTCACGACGGTCGAGGGGCGGGCCGCGGGCGGCGTCTCGTCGGCGGCGAACGCGGCGGGCTCGGTGGCGCCCTTGCGGGTTCCCGTGCCCGGGTCGATCAGCTTGACGTCCATCCCGGACGGCAGGCCGGACGCCTTGCCGTCGGCGTCGACGACGCGCACCTCGACACCGTTCGAGGCGGCGGCCGTGGACACGGACGTGGTGCCGCCGCGGATGTCGGTGCCCTCGCGCTCGGCGCCGTCCGCGTCGTTCGTCTCCTCGGGCAGGGTGGTCCAGGCACTCCAGGCGCCCGACTCGGCGTTCCGCGCCCGGAACTGGGCCGTTCCGTCGAGCTCGTCCTTCGTGTCCTTCCACGTCACCGACACGGCGTTGAACGGCTTCGTCGACTTCTGCGGAACGACCTTCCGGTCCGCCTTCGTCTCCAGGCTCAACGTGTGCACGGCGGCGGCCCGGTACGCGGCGACCGGGGCCGCCTCCGTGCCGGGATCGGCCATCGCGTACGACACGACTCCGGCGCCGCCGACCACGACCGCCCCCATCGTGATCCACGCTCTCCGCTTGAGACTCAGCGGCTTGTACGCGTGCGATCTGCGCGCGCCGGCCGCGTCTTCTCGCGAATGTCGCGGGCTCAATTGCCCCACCCCTTGATGAAGTTCACATGGACCCCGCCTGAAACGCGGGTAGATGCTCTATCCAGCGAACGACCGCCGAAAAGCGTCACTGGTTGCGCGTTTGTGGCGCAGGTCACTGCGTGGGGCGCGGTGGGGGAATGGTTCGGGGCGACAGATGAGTCACGCCAAAGGTTGTGCGGGACACGCGAGTTCGTCGTGTGAGAAGCGACATGGGGGAAACCTGTGACGGTCATGTGAGTCGGTCCGCTGGAGCTGAGCGGGGCGTGCCGGAGTCGCGGTCGCCCATCAGTGGACCAAGGGGTGCGAACCGTGACCGAGGACGAGAAGCCGGCGCCGGATGTGCGGCGCGTGATCGTACGGCGCGTGGTGACAGGGGTCTTCGTCGCCGGACTTCTCGGGGCGGGGGCCGTGCAGCGGGCCGTTCCGGAGAGCGGGCCGGCGCCGAGGGAGGAGTCCCGGGCGACGTGGCTCGCGGGTGACTTCCAGGGGATCGAGCCGCCCGAGGTCCTGCGGATGACGCGTGCGGAGCGGCTGCTGACGACCTCGACCGGCCTGATGCACGAGACCAGGTCCGTGCGGATGGCCGCCGATGTGCGCAAGGGGCAGCAACGCGTGCGCATGGACGTGCGGATCGACCACGCGGGGAGCTGCGCCGGGAGCTTCGACGGCGGCGTCGGCAACCGGGGCACGCTCGTCGTCGTCGCGGGCAAGGGGCCCGAGGCGTACCTGAGGTTCAGCGAGTCCGCGCTCGCCGAACTGCAGCGCATGGCGGACAGCAGGGGCGGCACCGTCGCCGTCCGCATGCGGGACCGGATCGAGCAGATGCGGGGGAAGTACGTGAAGGCGCCCTCGAAGGGGGCCAAGGGCCTGGCCGACGGGTGCAGCATCACGCGGCTGATCGGGTCCGGCGAGGACGACTGGAAGGGGACGCGGCAGCTCGCGCCGGTGCGGCGTGAGGGCCGGCGGGTGATCCCGCTCGCGCCGTCGGCGACCGACGACGACCAGGGTGTCGCGTACGTGGACGCCGACGGGAAGCCGTATCTGCGGGCCCTCAAGGCGAACGAGAAGGACATGTCGGTCGACCTGAGGTTCTCCGAGTACGGGAAGCCGGTGACGGTGCGGCGGCCCGCGGCCGCGGAGGTCGTCCAGTTCGCCGACGACGGGTCGATGTTCTCGGCCTGAGCGCGCGGTCCGGGCCGCCGCGCCGCCGGGCCGCCTGTGACGTTTCTGTGGAGGGCGGCGCTGATCCCGTCAAGGGGCGGTGGGCGCGGGCGCGTCCGCCTTCTGTGGAGACGTGCGAAGAGGAAAGCGCTTGGGCCAGGGAGGGGAACCCCGTCGTGCGCAGGCGCACGACGGGGAGCTGGGCGCGGCCGTCGCCCGGGCCCAGGAGGGCGACGAGGCCGCCTTCGCCGTCGCCTACCGGCTCGTACAGCCGGGGCTGCTCGGGTATCTGCGCGGGCTCGTGGGCGACGAGGCGGAGGACGTCGCCTCCGACGCGTGGCTGGAGATAGCCCGGGATCTGGGGCGATTCCGTGGGGACGGGGCCGGGTTCCGCGGCTGGACGGCGACCATCGCACGGCACCGCGCGCTCGATCTGCTGCGGCGGCAGAAGGTGCGGCCGAGGCAGTCCGTCCTGGAGCAGGACGTGCTGGAACTGCCCGGCGGGCACGACACCGCGGAGCAGGCCCTGGAGGCCCTCTCCACCGAGCGCGCGCTCGCGCTGCTCGACCTGCTGCCGCGCGATCAGCGCGAGGCCGTGCTGCTCCGGGTCGTCGTCGGGCTCGACGCGCCCGCCGCGGCCCGCGTCCTCGGCAAGCGGCCCGGAGCGGTGCGCACGGCGGCGTACCGGGGGCTGAAGCGGCTCGCCCGGCAGTTCGGAGGCGGCGGGGCGGGAGGGCGTCCGGTGTGACGGATCGCGGGGCGCGCACGCTGGGGGAGGCGAGATGACTGCGAATTCCTCGCCGCCGGTCGAACCCGACGGCGAAGCCGACGGTGCGGGCCGCGCCGCCGACCGGCCCTCGGTCGGCGCGCTGCTCGGCGACGCCGTGCGGGGCGGCGGCCCGTCCCCGGGCGCGGCCGACGAGCGGCGGGCGCTCGCCGCGTACCGCGAGGCCCGCGACGCGGGGGCGCTCACCGCGGCGCCCCGCAGGCGCGACGACTGGCGCCCGGGCAGGCGGTGGACGGGGTGGCCGGTGCGGGCCGTGGTCAACTCCCCGCGGGAGCGGGGCGGATAGCGGCACCGGCGAACGGGACCGGCGAACGGCACCGGATAGCGACACCGGCGAACGGGCCCGGAAAAGCGGGACGGCCGAGGTCGCCACCCCCCACAGGAGAGACCCCGGCCGCCGCGCGTCACGGGTCGCGAGCGGCCCGTACTTATCTCAGCGCCGCCGATGCGTTTTCTGTCACACCACCCTGGGAGCCAGTTGGTTGCCAGTTGTACGAACATGGACGCGAGGACGTTTCAGGCCGTAGCGTTCTGGTTCGCGCCGGGCGCGCGCGCCCGTATCGACGGCGCACACGGCTTCACGGCCAGAGCAGGGCAGGGGCAGGGAGTGCTGGGGGACGACGCGGAGCTGACCGCCGCGGTGCTTGCGGCGCGGGACGGGAGTGAGGCTGCCTTCCGGACCGTGTACCGCACCGTGCACCCACGGCTGCTCGGATACATACGCACGCTCGTCGGCGACCCGGACGCGGAGGACGTCGCGTCGGAGGCCTGGCTGCAGATAGCCCGCGACCTCGACCGCTTCGAGGGCGATGCCGACCGGTTCCGCGGCTGGGCCGCCCGGATCGCCCGCAACCGCGCGCTCGACCACATACGCATGCGGGGACGCCGGCCGGCCATCGGCGGCGACGAGACCGAACTCACCGGCAGACCCGCCCTCTCCGACACCGCCGACGAGGCCATGGAGTCCCTGGCCACCGGCAGCGCCATGGCGCTCATCTCCAAGCTTCCGCAGGACCAGGCCGAGGCCGTCGTGCTGCGCGTCGTCGTCGGACTCGACGCGAAGAGCGCAGCGCAGACCCTCGGCAAGCGGCCCGGCGCGGTCCGCACCGCCGCGCACCGGGGCCTGAAGCGGCTCGCCGAACTGCTCGGCGCCGCCGACTCCACCGCGGCCGGGAACTCCCCCGACTCCCTCGAAGCGGTACCGACTCCACGGCGCGACCGCACCCGTACGGCGACGTCCGCAGGTGTGACGCATTCGCGTTCGCGGACGCAGAAGGACATGTGATGGCCGACGAGCAGGACAAGTGGCTCAACCGCGACGCGGCGGACCGCCTGCTGCGCGGAGAGGCCCCGGCCGTTTCCGGAGACGACGCCCCGCGGGCCGACCGACTGACCGCCGCGCTGCACGCGCTGGCCGAGGTACCGGCCGGGGCCGACGGTGAACTTCCGGGCGAGGACGCCGCGTTGAAGGCGTTCCGTGAGACGCGCGCCGTCGCGGCTGTGAACGGCGCTGTGAACGGTCCGGCGCGTGCGGGCCGCTCCCGGCGGTCCGCCCGGTCCGCCCCGAAGGCGTCCGGTCCGCGTTCGTTCTGGGGTCGCCCCGCGCGGCTCGGAGCCGCCGCCGCGTTCGCCGTGTGCATGGTCGGCGGGGTCGCGGTCGCCGCCGGGACGGGGGTGCTGCCCTCGCCGTTCCGCGAGTCGGACGATCCGGCGCCGGCCGCGTCCGTGTCCGCCGCCGCGAGCCCCGAGCGGCCGCTCGCCTCGGCCTCCGCGGGGGTCACCGAGGACGGCCACGCGCTGCCGAGCCCGACGGAGCCGTCCGGTACCTCCGGCAGCGGGTCCGCCTCCGGCTTCCCGTCCCGCGGCCACGACGCGGGCGAGCCGAGCGACGGCCGCACGGCCCAGGGCCGGGGCCACGGGCCGGACGGGACCGGCCCCGGCGGGGCGAGGGCCCAGGCGCGCAAGCTCGTCGACACCTGTCGCAAGTACCGGGGCGGGCAGTCCGGCAGCGCGGACGTGCAGCGCCTGGAGGCGTCCGCGAAGGCCCTCGGGCAGGACACGCGCGGCCTCGACCGCTTCTGCGACCGCGTCCTGGCCCGCGCCGGTGCCCCCACCGCGCCTGCCGACAGGACCACCTCGCAGCACACGGACAGCAAGAGCGACTCGGGGAGCCAGAGCGCCTCGGACGACGGCAACGGTTCGGGCGGCAAAGGCGGCAAGGGCAACAGCGAGAGCGGCGGCGACAACGAGGACGAGGACGCCGACCCGGACACCGGCGCGAGCCCCAGTTCCAGTGCCAGTCCCAGCGCCAGTCCCAGTGCCGGCGTGAGCTCCACGCCGAGCCCCAGCGCGAGCCCGACTCCCTGACCTGCGGAAACGTAACGGGTCAAAAAGGTTGCGCGCCAAGTGTGACGTTTCTGGACGACGCGGCGCAGTAATGAGTGAGCCGACTGGTCATCGGCCGCGCACGAGCCCGGGTTCCCCCCGTACCTGGTGCTCGGTGCCACTGGCGCGGGTGGGACACGTTCCCCCGGTCCCACCCGCGCCTCTCAACACGTCACCTGCGGATGTCATCTGCGGACGTTGCGGGGCCGCATCGGGCCTCACCAGTAGACGACGACCTTGTCGCCGTTCCTCACCTGCGCGAACAGCTTCGCGATCTTCTCCTCGTCCTTGACGTTCACGCAGCCGTGCGAGGCCCCCGCGTACCCGTGCGCCGCGAAGTCCTCCGAGTAGTGCACGGCCTGGCCGCCGCTGAAGAACATCGCGTACGGCATGGGGGAGTCGTAGAGCGTCGACACGTGGTGCCGGGATTTGAAGTACACGGGGAAGACGCCCTCGCGGGTCGGCGTGTACTCGGATCCGAACCGCACCTCCGTCGTCATCAGGCGCTTGCCGTCCACCATCCACGCCAGCGTGCGGCTGGTCTTGCTGATGCACAGCACCCGCCCCTTCATGCAGCGCGGGTCCGGCTTCGCCGGGGGCTGGCCGCCGAACTGGTACAGCTCCCACTTGCCCGGCTCGTGCGTCATGTTCAGCAGGCGCTGCCAGGTCACGGTGTCCGTCCTGCCCGTGCGCGGCAGTCCGCGCTTGCCCTGGAACCCCTTGACCGCGTCGGTGGTCGTGTCGTCGTACGTGCCCGTCGGCCCGTTGAAGAGCCAGGCCACCTGGCGCAGCCGCGCCTGCAGCTCCCGTACGTCCTTGGAGCTGTCACCGGGGGAGAACAGGATCTTGGGGGCGGCCGGCGACGGCGTCGCGGACCCGGTGGGCTCGGCGTCGTCGGAGGGGGACCGGGACGCGTTGTCGGTGGGCGGCCGGGACGAAGCGTCGGTGGGCAGTCGGGACGAGTCGGAGGCGGACGGCTGGGACGTCAGTGGCGGTGCGGCGCGCCCGCCTTCCACCGCCTGGGCCTTGCACCCGGCGACCAGGGCGAGCACCCCGGTGACCGCGATCGATGAACGTAGGACAGCTGTCCGCATGACGTCCCCCCGCCTGCCGCGCCGTTCTCTCCTGTCACGACGGATGCTGCCCGCGCCGGAACGGCTCCGAACTCAGGGTGACGCCCGAGGTGATGACGCGGGGCAAACACGGGAAAGTCTGTGAGCAAGGTCCCAGCGCGGGGCTCTCCACTGGCCGCACGCCCGCCGCTACAGTCCGTCGCGAGGGTCGTTAACTACTGGTAAGTAATCAGCGCACGTAATCAGCGCACAAGTAATCAGCACCAAATCGGCAAGCATCGGCAAGTCATCGCTGGAGGCACAACCATGGCGCGCGAATCCGAGTCCGGACTGCCCATCGAGCCGGTCTACGGCCCGTCGGCTCTGGAGGGCTGGGACCCGGATCAGAAGCTGGGCGAACCGGGCGCGTACCCGTACACGCGCGGTGTGTACCCCACGATGTACACGGGCCGCCCCTGGACGATGCGGCAGTACGCCGGGTTCGGCACGGCCACCGAGTCCAACGCCCGCTACAAGCAGCTCATCGCGAACGGCACGATGGGCCTCTCCGTCGCCTTCGACCTGCCGACCCAGATGGGCCACGACAGCGACGCCCCGATCGCGTCCGGCGAGGTCGGCAAGGTGGGCGTCGCGATCGACTCCATCGACGACATGCGCGTCCTGTTCGGCGGCATCCCGCTGGAGAAGGTCTCCACGTCGATGACGATCAACGCCCCGGCCGCGCTGCTGCTCCTGATGTACCAACTCGTGGGCGAGGAGCAAGGGGTGCCGGCCGACAAGCTCACCGGCACCATCCAGAACGACGTGCTCAAGGAGTACATCGCCCGCGGCACCTACATCTTCCCGCCGAAGCCCTCGCTGCGGCTGATCGCGGACATCTTCAAGTACTGCAAGGCCGAGATCCCGAAGTGGAACACCATCTCGATCTCCGGCTACCACATGGCCGAGGCGGGGGCCTCTCCCGCGCAGGAGATCGCCTTCACGCTCGCCGACGGCATCGAGTACGTCCGCACGGCCGTCGCCGCCGGCATGGACGTCGACGACTTCGCCCCGCGCCTGTCGTTCTTCTTCGTCGCCCGTACGACGATCCTGGAGGAGGTCGCCAAGTTCCGTGCGGCGCGCAGGATCTGGGCGAAGGTGATGAAGGAGGAGTTCGGCGCCAAGAACCCCAAGTCGCTGATGCTCCGCTTCCACACGCAGACGGCCGGTGTGCAGCTCACCGCCCAGCAGCCCGAGGTGAACCTGGTGCGCGTCGCCGTCCAGGGCCTCGGCGCCGTCCTCGGCGGCACGCAGTCGCTGCACACGAACTCCTTCGACGAGGCGATCGCGCTCCCCACCGACAAGTCCGCGCGCCTGGCCCTGCGCACGCAGCAGGTCCTCGCGTACGAGACGGATGTGACGGCGACGGTCGACCCGTTCGCCGGCTCGTACGTCGTCGAGAGCATGACGGACGACGTGGAGGCCGCCGCCCTCGAACTCATGGCCAAGGTCGAGGAGTTGGGCGGCGCGGTCAACGCGATCGAGCGCGGCTTCCAGAAGAGCGAGATCGAGCGCTCCGCCTACAGCATCGCGCAGGAGACCGACTCCGGTGAGCGCGTCGTGGTCGGCGTCAACCGCTACCAGCTCGACGGCGAGGAGCCCTACGAGCCGCACCGCGTCGACCCGGCCATCGAGGCGCAACAGGCGGCGCGGCTCGCGAAGCTGCGGGCCGAGCGTGACCAGGGGGCGGTCGACGCCGCGCTCGCCGCGCTGAAGAAGGCGGCCGAGGGTGACGACAACGTCCTCTACCCGATGAAGGACGCGCTGCGCGCCCGCGCGACGGTGGGCGAGGTCTGCAATACGCTCCGCGAGGTGTGGGGGGCGTACGTGCCGACGGACGCGTTCTGACGGGGGCGTCAGCCGGGCGGGGGCGTTACCGCGCCGCGAGGTTCGTGCGGCGGCGCCGGGGCGGGCCCCTGACCACTGTTGCGCGGCACCGGGGGGCCGCCTTGCCCACCCTGCCGCCCAAGGCGGCGGATTGCCCAAGGCGGCGGGCGGTGGGTGTTCGGTATGCGGAATGTTTGAGTGGTGGGGCGGACGGGCGTGGGAGACTCGCCGCATGCTGGGTGTCATCGATCTTCCGACCTATCTCGCGGGCCTCGCCCTCATCATTCTTCTGCCGGGGCCGAACTCGCTGTACGTGCTCTCCGTCGGCGCCCGCCGCGGCATACGCACCGGCTACAAGGCCGCCGCGGGCGTGTGGTGCGGGGACACCGTCCTGATGACACTCTCCGCCGCCGGAGTCGCCTCCCTGCTCCAGGCCAACTCCCTGGTCTTCGGGATCGTGAAGTACGCCGGCGCCGGCTATCTGACCTGGCTCGCGATCGGCATGATGCGCGCCGCGTGGAGCATGTGGCGCACCCGCAAGGAGCGGCTCGCGGCCGAGAGCGGTGCCGCCGAGGAGGCGCCCGCGCAGGAGCGGCCGTTCCGCCGCGCCTTCGTGATCAGCCTGCTCAACCCCAAGGCGATCCTGTTCTTCATCGCCTTCTTCGTTCAGTTCGTAGACCCGTCCTACGCGTACCCCGCCCTCTCGTTCGTGGTCCTCGGCGCCTTCGCGCAGGTGGCCAGCGTGCTCTACCTGTCGGCGCTGATCTTCAGCGGCATGAAGCTCTCCGCCGCCTTCCGCCGCCGCAGGCGCCTCTCCGCGGGCGCGACCTCGGCGGCCGGGGTGCTGTTCCTCGGGTTCGCGGTGAAGCTGTCGCTGTCCAGCGTGTAGCGCCGCTGCGGCTGTCGCGGCCGGCCGGTCATCCCACCCCGGACTCCGCCAGATACTGCTCCACCCCCTGCGCCGTCTCCCCGGCCCATGCCACATAGCCGTCCGGGCGGATCAGGAACACGCCCCTGCCGTACGCCTCGTATGCCGGGATGCGGGTCGTGTGTATCAGGGCGTTCAAGTCGCCCTTCAGTGGCGGGAGTTCGGTGGTCGTGTCCACCGTCAGGAGCGTCCAGTGCGGGCCCCGGAACGCGTCGAACAGCCGCACCCCGCCCCGCCGCCCGTCCGGTGCCCGGTCGCCCGCCCGCAGCGCGTCGTCCGCGAGTCCCGGCCGGGTCTCCCGGGTCAGCGCCGACTCCCGGTATCCGATGCCCAATTGCCGCACCTCGTCGCCGCGCCGCGTGGGCGTGCCCTCGGCGTTCGCCCGGTGGATGCGGGTGCTGATGCCGAGGATGCCCGCCGCCACCGGTATCCGCTCCTCCTCGTACGTGTCCAGGAGTCGGGCCGGCGCACCGCCGGACAGCACCGCCGCCAGCTTCCAGCCCAGGTTGTACGCGTCCTGCACGCTCGTGTTCAGGCCCTGGCCGCCCGCCGGTGAGTGGACGTGCGCCGCGTCGCCCGCGAGGAAGACCCGGCCCACCCGGAAGCGGTCCGCGAGTGCCGCCCGCGCCCGGAAGTCGGAGGCCCAGAGCACCTCGGCGACGTGCTCCTCGGAGAGTGCCGTGCGCGTCGCGAGGAGCTTGGTCACCGCTTCCGGTGAGGTGTCGGGGACCGCCGACTCGTCCGCGTACTGCGCGGCCAGCTGGTAGACGCGGCCCTTGTCCTCGGCCATCGGCAGCGGGCAGAACGCCACCCCGCCCTCCGGCGCCTTCGGCCACACGTGCCAGTGCGTGTCCGGGATCGGGGCGTCGTCCGTGACGCGCACGTCCGCCACCAGCATCGGCTTCGGGTCGACCGTCTCGCCGGTCATGCCGACGCCCAGCAGCCCCCGGACCGTGGAGCGGCCGCCGTCCGCCGCCACCGCGTACCGCGCACGCACCGCCGAGCCGTCCCGGAACGTCGCCGTCACCCCGTCCGCGTCCTGCGTCAGGCCGGTCAGCGCGGCACCGAAACGGACGCCGCCGCCCAGCTCCCGCAGCCGCGCGTACAGAATCGCCTGCGTGCGGGCCTGCGGTATCAGCCACGCGTTGGCGAACGGCACTCCCTCCGTCGGCTCGGAGCGCTGCATCATGTCCCACTCGTCGCCCGGCTCGGCGCCCTCCCAGACCCGCATCCGCGGATACTCCGAGCCCGCCGCGTGGATCTCCCCGAGGACCCCGAGGTCGTACAGCACCTCCTGCGTGCGCGGCTGGAGGCCCTTGCCGCGCGAGCCGGGGAACAGGCCGTCCGCCCGCTCGACCAGCAGCGCCCGCGTCCCGCGCCGCGCCAGATCCGTCGCCAGCGCAAGCCCTGTCGGGCCCGCACCCACGATCAGGACGTCCGTCGTCTCCGTGTCCGCCGTCGTGCTCGTCACCGTGTCCGCAGCCATCGCCATCCGCCCTCCCCTTAACGCCGTTAAATCCGCCTGCCTCCGAGCATGGGCTTAACGGCGTTAAACTGTCAAGCGTGGCTGAGCAGAAGAACCCGAAAGACGTGAAGAAGCCGAAGGCGGACAAGCCGAAGCTCGACAAGGCGCACGTCGCCGACACCGCCCTCGACCTGCTGAACGACGTGGGTCTCGAAGGGCTGACGCTGCGTGCCATCGCCAAGGAGCTGAACGTGCAGGCGCCCGCCCTGTACTGGCACTTCAAGAACAAGCAGGCGCTGCTCGACGAGATGGCGACCGTCATGTTCCGGCGCATGACGCAGGCCGGTGCACAGACCAGCGCACAGACCGGTGCGCAAACCGGTGCGGACGTCCGCTACGAGCCCCCCGGCACCTGGCAGGAGTGGCTGGTCGAGGGAAACCGGCAGCTGCGCGCGACCCTTCTGCGCTACCGCGACGGCGCGAAGGTCTTCAGCGGATCACGGTTCACCGGCACCGATCACGGGCCCGAGCTGGAGGCGAACCTGCGCTTCCTCGTCGATGCCGGGTTCACCCCCGACCAGGCGGCCTGGGCGAGCACCACCGCGTACATGTACACGCTCGGCTTCGTCACGGAGGAGCAGGGCATGCGGCCGCCACCGGGCGACGCGGGCCCGCGGCGGGAGCCCGCCGTCGACATCGCCGAGCGCGCCGAGAAGCTGCACGACTACCCGCTCGCCGCCGCCGCGGGCGGTCAGCTCTTCGCGGCGTACGACGAGCGGTTCGAGGAGGGGCTGCGGCTGATCGTCGCGGGGATCGAGGCGCGCTACGAAGTGCGCTGAGCCGTCCCCGTTCCCGTCCCCGTCGAGGCCCCCGCCCCGGGGTGCCGGTTGAGCGACCTGCGCAGCAGCGGCGTCGCCCACTCCTCGACGTAACGGTTCAGCAGCCAGGCGAGCGTCAGCATCAGCGCGATCGTCGCCGCGAAGGTGACCGACGCGGGCAGGCCCACGCGGCGGTGCAGGGCCGCGATCGCCACCCAGCCCAGGTGCTCGTGGACCAGGTAGAAGGGGTACGTGAGGGCGCCGGCGACCGTCAGCCAGCGCCAGTTCGCCCAGCGGGTCCAGCCGACGGCGATCGCCGCCACCGCCGCGAAGCCGAGCGTGACCACCACGACGATCCCGAACGACGAGCGGTACGAGAAGAAGTCGGGGTTCGGCGCGTGCCATGTCCGGTCGACCGCGAAGTGCTGACCGATCAGCCAGCTCACCGCGACGATGCCCCACGCCGTGACGTCCCGCCGGTCGCGGTGGACCAGATACAGGCCGATGCCGCCGATGAAGAACGGCGCGTACTCCGGCATCAGGACGAGATTCGCCAGCGACGCGTCCGGTCCCGCGCCTTCCGCGAGCACCGCCGCCAGCGTCCACACCGCGCAGAACAGCACCACCCGGTGCCGGGTCGCGCCCGGCAGCACGACGCAGACCGCGAACAGGGCGTAGAAGCGCAGCTCCGCCCAGAGTGTCCAGCACACGCCCAACACCCGGTCCACACCCAGGGGTTGTTGCAGCATCGTCAGGTTCACGAGCGCGTCGCTGGGCGACACCGCCTCGTAGGCCACGACCGGCAGCGCGAAGACGGCCGTCACCAGGACGATCGCCACCCAGTACGAGGGGAGGAGACGGGCCGCGCGCGAGGCGAAGAAGGAGCGCAGGGGTCTGCCCCAGCCGCTCATGCAGATCACGAAACCGCTGATCACGAAGAAGATCTGCACGCCGAGGCAGCCGTACGCGAACCAGCCGTGCAGGGTGGGGAATTGGCTGCTCGGCGACGTTCCCCAGGCCTGGGAGATCTCGCCGTCCCGACCTCCGTAGTGGTACGCCGCCACCATCAGCGCCGCGATCAGCCGCAGCCCGTCCAGGGCGTACAGACGGGACGCGGGGCGCGTGAGCACGGCCTTCGCCTGCGGGTCCGTCTGTGGTGCGGGCAGCGGCGGCAGCGTCGTGCCGGGAGCCGTCATTTGAGGGCCGCCCGCTTCAGGGAGCGGGCGCGCTTCGCGACCCTGCGGACCGTCGCGTTGCGCGGGATGAAGGCGAACTGGGCGGGGAGCGCGCCGGGCAGGGCGAGCGAGGTCAGCCGGCGCCGCTTGAAGTATCGCCAGGTCCGGTCGTCGAGGCGCGTGGCGAGATAGCGCTCGGCGGGGCGGCGCAGCTCCGGGTAGATCTTGGCCTGCATGGCGTAGCCGACCGCGCGCAGCAGCTCGTCCAACTCGCCGACGGGCAGCGGCTGTTCCTGCGCCTCCACCGCCGTGCGGTCGGACAGCTCGGGCAGCAGCGCGTCGACGATGGTGACCGGAACCCGGTTGCTGTTCTGGTACGGCGTGAGGCGGTCCAGGAGCGTCGACGTGCCGATGCGCGCCACCGGGATGCCGTACAGGGCGCTCGCGGTGAGCAGTGCCGTGGAGAAGCAGCCGACGACGAGGACCGGGCGCATCCGCTGGTAGAGGACCTCGGCGAGGACGGGCGTCTCCAGGACGGTCAGTTCGACGCCGAGCCGCTGCGCCTCCTTCTCCAGGGCGCGCGACCAGCGGGCCGGGGCCGTGGGGTGCGGCTTGAACACGACGTGCTTGTGGCCGAGTTGGGCGGCGCCGCGCATCATCCGGACGTGCAGGTCCTCCTCCTCGTCGGCCGTGAGGATGCCCAGGGCGGAGAGGTACTGGCCGAGCAGGAGGGCCGGTTCGCCGGGGAGGCGCGGGAGTTCGCCCGCCGCGTCGCACAGGTCTGCGAGCACCTTGAGGAAGACCTCGGTCGGTACGACCTCGGGCTCGACGCCGAACTCCGTGAGCAGCAGCGGCTTCAGGCCCGGCACGAGGTCCAGGTGGAGCAGGCGGCGCACCCGTGTGCCGATCAGCGGGTCGATCTTGTTGCGGGTCGGTCCGTAGCTCATCAGGCCGTCCGCGTACACGTCGACGGGCGCGCCCGCGAAGATCTGCGCGACGGCCATCGCCGGGTTGACCTGGATGGACTCCACGGCCAGCTCGATGTCGTCGTCCCCGAGGTCCCACGTGAGCCGCAGGTAGCGTTCCCACAGCGGGATGTCGTCGGTGCGCGGGCCCCAACTGCCGGGGTGGAAGGGGGAGATCGCCTCGTTCCACGACAGGACGCCGTCGAAGCGGCCCCGCAGTTGCTCGAAGCCGGGCATCTCGTCGACGGCGGGGGTGGTCTCGGGCGTCGCCGCGTTGTTGGCGATGAGCAGCAGCGTGCGGTCCGCCGGGGCGAAGCGGTCGGCGTCGAGGGCCGCGGCGAGGGTGGCGGCGCCGTACAGGGTCGAGGCCAGCAGAATGCGGGTCGTCATGCCGTGACCTCCGCGCTGACCGGTCGGCGGCGGAGCCGGCGCAGGCGCGTGGCCCGCTGGGTGTCCATCGAGTCGAGCGCGTCGTCGAGCACCCGCTGCGGCATGCGCTTGAGCGCGGCCGCGCTGAGCGACTTCAATGTGCGGGCCACGGGAGGTTCGAACCTTTCGATGGATCCCAAGTGGTGGGAAATGATGGCGCAGTACGTACGCACGGCCTTCGGGAGAAGCAGCTCGGCATCCCGGTCCTGGGCTGTTTCCCGGACGACCTGGTCGAATGCGCGGATGAAATCGAGCTGCCGTACGTCACCGATCTGAGTGAGCGACGACGAGACGCCACGGCGATAGAAAACGCCCAAAGTGGAGACCGCCGCAAAGGATTTCGCCTCGCGGTGCAGCCGCCAGATCCACGGCCTGTCCTCCGCCGTGCGCAGCCCGTCCGTGAAGTGCAGCAGACCCTGGTCGGCGAGCCGCCGGTGGTACATGCCGGCCCACGCGTACGCGTAGTCGACGGCGGTCGAGCGGTCGGCGGGCAGGATCGCCGCGCGCGGGTCCATGACGACATTGCGCAGGCCGTGCGGGAAGCGGTGCACCGAGCGGGCCCGCGCCGTGCACTGGACGTGGTCCGTGCGCACGAAGTCGCAGCCGAGGCCCTCCATGGCGGCCAGCAGCTGCGCGTAGTAGCCGGGCGCGAGCCAGTCGTCGCCGTCCAGGAAGGCGAGATATTCGCCGCGGGCCCTGTCGAGCCCGGTGTTGCGGGCGGTCGCGAGTCCTCCGTTCCGTTCGTGTCGCACGACGACCGCGCCGGGCAGCTCGCGCTCGGCGCGCGCGAGAATGTCCGGTGTCTCGTCCTTGGAGCAGTCGTCGACGAGAATGAATTCGAAGTCGTCGCGTGCGTTCGCTCGCAGACTTCTGAGGGTGTCGGGCGCGTATTGCTGCACGTTGTAGAACGGCACGATGACGGAGAGCTTGACCACGACGGTGACGTTAGGGCGCGGCCCGGCATTCGTCTTGACCGGTGGCTTGATGTCAGGTGAACGAAGCGTGGCGGGACCGTGAACCGGCCCTGGCGGGGGCCATTTCCGGGGCCGATTCGCCATTCGTCGGTGTGCTGTTAACCCTTTGTTGCATTCCGGTTGGGCCGCGGCTCGGAATTGCTTCCTAGGTTTTCCATCGTGCCAGTAAGGAACGGAAAGCAGCTCAGGGTCGCCGTGCTCGCGGACTCCGACACCCGGTGGAAATGGGGGTCGCTCACCGCCTCCCGCATCGCCCCCGACAGTGTCGCCCTCGACGGCTATCTGCTGCGCGGCCGGGCCACCCCGACCCCGCGCCAGCTCCGCGAGATCGGCGTCCGCGCCGACAGCCTGCGCGAGGTCACGGCCGTCGAATTCCTGCGCGAGATGGAGTCGGCGGCGTCCGGCGACAGCGAGTCGCGCGGATACGACGTGGTGCTGCTCGCCCTCGTCGGCGGGGGAGTCCAGGCCGTCCTGCACGGCCTCGCCCACGCCTGGCGGGGAGCGGCGCGCCGCCCCGTCGTCGTCACCGGCTATGTCGGCGTCGTCTACGAGAAGCTCGCCGACGGCCTCCTCCTGCGGCACGGCGCCGACGTGGTGCTCGCCAACTCGGGCTACGACGCGGACCGGTTCCGCGCCGTGTACGAGGGGGTGGGCGCGGACGCCTCCGCGGTGACCGAGTGCGCGCTGCCGTTCCTCGGCGGTGAGCCGTACGCCGGTGAACGCGACCCGTACACGGTGACCTTCGCGGCGCAGCCGTCCGTGCCGGACACCGCGGCCGACCGCGACTACCTGCTGGGCCGCCTCGTCCGGCACGCCGAGTCGCACCCCGACCGCGAGGTGCTGCTCAAGCTGCGCAGCAAGCCCGGCGAACACACCACGCACATCGAGGAGATCCCCTACCAGAAGCTCGCGCAGCGCCGCGAACTGCCGGCCAACTTCCGGCTCGTGTACGGGAACATGGGCGAGGTCCTCGACCGTACGGACCTGCTCGTCACGGTCAGCTCCACCGCCGCCCTCGAATCGCTGCACCGGCGCATCCCGACCGCGCTGCTCACCGACCTGGGCGTGCGCGAGGCCCTCGGAAACCACCACTTCACCGGCTCCAACTGCCTCGTTTCCTGGGACCAGTTGGACGCGGGAGCGCGACCCGAACCGGACCCCGACTGGCTCGCCCGGCAGGGTGTCGCGGCCGACGGGACGTACGCAAGCGCCTTCGACGGCGCGCGGGCCAAGGTCGCCGAGCTGCTCGCGAAGGACCGGCCCCCGCTGACGCCCTACTACAGCCGCACCACCGCCCCCGGCTACCTGCCGCGCATCCTCGCCCGCCACCACCTCGCCCCCGACGGCAGCCCGCTGCCCGGCGCGCCCGCCGCCGACCGGGCGCCGGGCCCTGTGCGACAGGTCGTGCGCCGGGCCGCCCGTGGCGCCTACCGGCACGGGGTGCAGCGCGTCGCCCCCGTGATCCGGCGGATGGGGGAGCTGTGAGCCCTCGAAATCCTCAACTCCCTGAAGGAGAAGCGCACATGACCGATCCCGTGCCCGTACGGCGCGTCCTCGCGGTGATCCCCGCGCGTGGTGGCTCCAAGGGCGTACCGGCGAAGAACCTGGCCCCGGTCGGCGGCGTGCCCCTGGTGGCCCGCGCCGTCCGCGAGTGCCTCGCCACCCGGCAGGTCACCGACGTCGTGGTCTCCACCGACGACGCCGCCATCGCCGCCGCCGCGCGGGACGCGGGCGCCGAGGTCGTGACCCGGCCCACCGCCATCGCGGGCGACAAGTCCAGCTCCGAGGCCGCCGTTCTGCACGCCATGGACGCGCACGAGGCGCTGCACGGCGCGGCCGTCGACGTGGTGCTGCTCGTCCAGTGCACCAGCCCCTTCCTCGTACGGGAGGACATCGACGCGGTGGTCGGCGCGATCCTCGACGGCGGCGCCGACAGCGCGCTGACCGTCGCGGCGTTCCACGGGTTCGTATGGCGCCACGAGGACGACGAGCCGCGGCCCGCGACCGTGCACAGCGCCGCGGCCGAGGCGGGCGGCGTCGCCGTCCTCGCCGACCGGAAGACCGCGACCGGCGGCGGCTACGGCGTCAACCACGACAAGTCGCAGCGCCAGATGCGCCAGGACCGGCCCCAGGACCTCCTGGAGACCGGCGCCGTCTACGGCATGGAGACCAGCGGTTTCCGCCGCCACGAGCACCGCTTCTTCGGCCGCACCGAACTGGTGCGCACCGACCCCGCGCGCGTGCTGGAGATCGACGACCCGCACGACCTCGCGCGCGCCCGCGCGCTGGCCCCCCTCTTCGACCAGCAGTCCGTCCTCCCCTCCAGGGAGGACGTCGACGCGGTCGTCCTCGACTTCGACGGCACCCAGACCGACGACAAGGTGCTGATCGACTCCGAAGGACGGGAGTTCGTCACCGTGCACCGCGGTGACGGCCTCGGCATCGCGGCCCTCCGCAGGAGCGGCCTCGAACTGCTGATCCTGTCCACGGAAGTGAACCCGGTCGTCGCCGCCCGGGCCCGGAAGCTCAAGATCCCGGTCCTGCACGGCATCGACCGCAAGGACCTCGCACTCAAGCAGTGGTGCGAGGAGCAGGGCATCGCGCCGGAGCGCGTGCTCTACGTCGGCAACGACGTCAACGACCTCCCGTGCTTCGCCCTCGCGGGCTGGCCCGTGGCGGTCGCCAGTGCCCATGACGTCGTGCGCGGCGCCGCACGCGCCGTCACCACCGTCCCCGGAGGCGAAGGCGCGATCCGAGAGATCGCCAGCTGGATCCTCGGCCCTTCTCTCGACTCCCTCAACAAGTAAGGAACGCCAGAACCATGTCCAACGTGTCTTCTTCCCGCATCCGTAAGTTCGGTACCCGCGAGGCCGGCCCCGGCCGCCCCGTCTACATCACGGGCGAGATCGGCATCAACCACAACGGCGACCTGGACAACGCGTTCAAGCTGATCGACGTGGCCGCCGAGGCCGGCTGCGACGCCGTCAAGTTCCAGAAGCGCACCCCCGAGATCTGCACGCCGCGCGACCAGTGGGACATCGAGCGGGACACCCCCTGGGGCCGCATGACGTACATCGACTACCGCCACCGCGTCGAGTTCGGCGAGGACGAGTACCGGTCCATCGACGAGTACTGCAAGAAGCGCGGCATCGACTGGTTCGCCTCCCCGTGGGACACCGAGGCCGTCGCCTTCCTCGAGAAGTTCGACGTCCCCGCCCACAAGGTGGCCTCCGCCTCCCTCACGGACGACGAGCTGCTCCGCGCCCTGCGCGCCACCGGCCGCACCGTCATCCTCTCCACCGGCATGTCGACGCCGAAGCAGATCCGGTACGCCGTCGAGGTCCTCGGCAGCGACAACATCCTGATGTGCCACGCCACGTCGACGTACCCGGCGCAGGCCGAGGAGCTCAACCTCCGCGTCATCAACACCCTCCAGGCCGAGTACCCGAACGTCCCGATCGGCTACTCCGGCCACGAGACGGGCCTGCAGACCACGCTCGCCGCGGTCGCCCTCGGTGCCACCTTCGTCGAGCGCCACATCACCCTCGACCGCGCCATGTGGGGCTCCGACCAGGCCGCCTCCGTGGAGCCGCAGGGCCTCACGCGCCTCGTGCGCGACATCCGCACCATCGAGGAGTCCCTCGGTGACGGCGTCAAGAAGGTCTACGAGTCGGAGCTCGGCCCGATGAAGAAGCTGCGCCGCGTGCCGGGCGTCGTCGCCGAGGCGGAGATCGCCGTCGCCGCCGGCGAGCCGGTGGGTGTCTGACGGTCGCAACCAGTGGGCGGCCGGGCGCGGTACGGACCGCGCCCGGCCGCCCGGCGCCCTCGGGAGGGCCCGCATGTCCGGCAGTACGTTGTGCTTCGTCGAGAGCCCGGTACAGCTCCTCAACGTCCTGGAGTGGGCACACCACCAAGAGGTCACCGCGACCGTCGTGGTGCTCTCGCCCACCGACCCGATGACCCGCGGCCAGCTGCGCCGCATGGCCGAACTCGCCCGCACCGAAGGACACACGGTGCGCTGGGAGGAGGCCCGCGGCGGCGCGGCCGCACCCTTCCAGACGATCGGCGGGCTCGCCCCACCGCTGCGCAGGGCCGACCGGATAGTCCTCGGCGACCCGTTCTCCCGCTACGTACAGCTGCTGCTCACGATCACCCGTGCCCGCGAGCTCGTCGTCGTCGACGACGGCACCGCCACGATGGAGTTCGTCGCCCAACTGGTGCGCGGCGAACGGCTCGTGCGCTGGCACCGGCGCGGCGGCAGGTCGGGACCGCGCGACCTCGTCTTCGGGCCCGTCGCGGCGGCCGCACGCCGCAGGCTCACCGGGCACGCGCGCCGCGACTCCGTGTCCGTGTTCACGTCGATGCCGGTGGCCGAGGCCCCCGACGGCGTCACGGTGACCTCCAACGACTACGCCTGGACCCGCGCCCGGTTCGGCCCGCCCCGGATCACGCGCGGCGCCGACATGGTCGGAACCTCCCTGGTGGAAACGGGGGTCGTCGACCTGGAGCAGTACCTCGGCGCGGTCCGCGAACTGACCCGCGCGCACGGCGCCACCCGCTACTTCGCCCACCGCCGCGAGAGCGCCGACAAGCTCCACCGCCTCGCCGCCGAGACCGGCCTGGAGATCGTCCGCCCCGACCTCCCGCTGGAGCTGATCGCCCGGCGCGGCCCCATCGGCCGTACGATCCTCAGCTTCCCCTCGACCGTCGTGCACACCCTGCCGATCGCCCTCGCCGGTACGGGAGTGAAGGTCGCGGTGTGCGAGATCGACCCGGCGTGGCTGCGGCAGGGCGTCTCCGATCACGCGCAGGGGTTCCTGGCGGGGATCTCGGGGTCGGCGCGGGGCGTGGTGCGGGCGGTGTGAAATCCGCTGGCCGCCGCCCCCGGGCACGTCGTACGCTCGCTCCCGTGACCAGCCCCGAGTCCGACAGACTCCGGCCACCGGCAGCCGTCCGGTGGCCTTCTTCCGCGCACCGTTGAGGCCCGCCCTTTCTGGACCCGGCCTCCGCTGACGCACGCACGCGTACGTACGTACATACGCACAGCCACCGCCGCACGGCCTGCCGGAACCGCGACCACTTCCCCTCTCCACGGTCCCGGAGTCCGTCGTGCCTTTCGCTCTCCACTTGCTCGCCCTCGCCGTCTTCGCGCAGGGAACATCCGAGTTCATGCTCTCGGGGCTCGGCCCCGACATCGCCCATGACCTGGGCGTCTCCATCCCCGCCGCCGGTGCGCTCACGTCCGCCTTCGCGATCGGCATGATCGTCGGGGCGCCGCTCACGGCCGTTCTCGCCGTGCGCCGGCCGCGCCGCCCGGCGCTCTTCGGCTTCCTCCTGGTCTTCGCCCTCGTACATGTCGTCGGCGCGCTGACCAGCAGCTTCCCGGTACTGCTCGGCACGCGGGTCGTCGCGGCGCTCGCCAACGCAGGGTTCCTCGCGGTCGCCCTCGCCACGGCGGTCGGCATGGTCGCCCCCGACGCCAAGGGCCGCGCCACGTCGATCCTGCTCGGCGGCACCACCCTGGCCTGCGTCGCGGGCGTGCCGGGCGGGGCGCTGCTCGGTCAGCTCCTCGGCTGGCGGGCCGCGTTCTGGGCCGTCGCGCTGATCTGCGTACCCGCGATGATCGCCGTGCTGCGGTCGGTGCCGGCGGAGTCGGGGCCGGGCGCGCGCGGCGACGTACGGGCGGAGGCGCGAGCCCTGCGCAGCCCGCGGCTGCTCACGGTGCTGCTGCTCGGCGCGTTGGTCAACGCCGCCACGTTCTGCACGTTCACGTACCTGGCGCCCGTCGCCACGGAGGTCACAGGGATCGGCGCGGCCTGGGTCCCGGTGCTGCTCGCGCTCTTCGGCCTCGGTTCGTTCGCCGGGGTCAGCGCGGCGGGTCGGCTCTCGGACACGTATCCGACGCGGGTCCTGGTGCTCGGCGGGGCGGCGCTCCTGCTCGGCTGGGTCGTGTTCGCGTTCGCCGCGGGCAACGTCGCGGCGACCCTCGTCCTCGCCTTCGTCCAGGGCGCCCTGTCCTTCGCGGTCGGCTCCACCCTGATCGCACAGGCGCTCTACGCGGCGTCCGGCGCGCCCACCCTCGCGGGCGGGCTCGCGACGGCCGCGCTCAACGTCGGCGCGGCGCTCGGACCGTGGGTGGGCGGGCTCGCGATCGGGGGCGGGCTCGGGTACCGGGGCGTGATGGGGGTGAGCGCGTTGCTCGTGGCGCTCGCGTTCGTTGTGACGTGTGTCGCACGAGTGGTCCGCGGGAGGGCCGGTGGCGGGGCCATCGATGACGTCCTCGTCGGGCGCTGACGTGCAGGTCGAAAAGAGACGTCATACCCTGCCTGTGCGATCGACATGCGCATCGCGGCCCGGTTTCTTACGTCATTTGGGCTGAACTTTTGTTGATCGCGGGTTAGTTGGCACCTGCATCGCCCTACTCTTCAGAGGGTGAACGAGTTGAAGTCCCGAGAGTCAGAGGCCGATCAGCCCGGGGAATCCGTGCCGGGCGCCGCACTGCCGGGTGCGCTGCCCGAAGCGCTCCGTGCCGAGCTCATCGCCTTCCGGCGCGACCTGCACATGCATCCCGAGCTGGGCAATCAGGAGTTCCGCACCACCGCGGCGCTGAAGACCCGCCTGGAGAAGGCGGGCCTTCAGCCGCGGGTGCTCGGCCTCGGCACCGGCCTCATCTGTGACGTCGGCGTCGAGGGCGGCGAGTGGCGCGGCGGTCGCGGCATGCTCGCTCTGCGGGCCGACATCGACGCGCTGCCGATCCCGGACACCAAGGCGGACTGCGCGTACCGGTCGACCGTTCCGGACCGGGCGCACGCCTGCGGGCACGATGTGCACACGACGGTCGTGCTGGGCGCCGGGCTCGTCCTCGCGGAGCTGCACCGCGAAGGTCAACTGCCGCATCCGGTACGGCTGATCTTCCAGCCGGCCGAGGAGGTGCTGCC
Organism: Streptomyces nidicola; assembly: GCF_050106155.1. Lineage (NCBI taxonomy): Bacteria > Bacillati > Actinomycetota > Actinomycetes > Kitasatosporales > Streptomycetaceae > Streptomyces > Streptomyces nidicola. The sequence continues at coordinate 3,954,633 of NZ_JBNBPI010000001.1, read as the reverse complement.
GGGCGGCGCGCCCGACGCGATCGAGTGCGGGGTGCTCGACGGCGTACGGAAGATCGTCGGCGTGCACTGCGACCCGAAGGTCGACGCGGGCCGGATCGGGATCCGGCCCGGGCCCATCACGTCCGCGTGCGACCGCCTGGAGGTCACGCTCGACGGCCCCGGCGGCCACACGGCGCGTCCGCACCTGACCACGGACCTGGTCACCGCCGCGGCCAAGGTCGCCACGGAGGTGCCGGCGCTGGTCGCTCGCCGCGTCGACGCGCGCTCGGGGTTGGCCGTCACGTGGGGGCGGCTCGAGACGGGGCACGCGTGCAACGTGATTCCGCAGCATGCGGAGTTGTCCGGGACGGTGCGGTGCCTGGACCTGGACGCGTGGCGCGCGGCGCCGGACCTCGTCCACGGGGCGATCCAGGAGATCGCGGACCTGTACCGGGCGAAGCCGGTGGTGAATTACATCCGCGGGGTCCCTCCGGTGGTCAACGATCCGGTGGTCACGGACCTGTTGCGTGACGCGATGACGTCCCGTCGTGGTGCGGAATCCGTCGAGGACACCCAACAGAGCCTGGGCGGCGAGGACTTCTCCTGGTACCTGGAGCACGTCCCCGGCGCGATGGCCCGCCTGGGCGTGAAGTCGCCGGGGGAGTGGGGCTCCCGGGACCTCCACCAGGGCGACTTCGACGTCGACGAATCCGCTGTCGCGGTCGGCGTGGAACTCTTCACGGCGGCGGCGCTTCTGGACGCCGACGCTTAGCCCGGGGTGCGGTGCGGCGCGGCCGGGGCCGTGTTCCTGGCTCGCGGCACCGGTGCCTGCCCGGCTGTGCCGGTGCCCGGTCATCTCCCTCCCGCCCGCCCCCTCCGGGGGCTTTGGCCCGTCCGGGGCCCGGCTGTTGTGCCGGGGTCGGGGCCTGTGGTGAGGGGTGCGCTGCACCGGGGCGCCGCCTTGCCCACCCTGCCGCCCCAGGCGGCAGATTGCCCAAGGCGGGGGCGGTTGACCGCGACGGGCGGTGAGCGTGGCCCAAGGCGGGGCGGCCGACCGCAACGGGTGGAGAGCCGTGGCCGGCGGAGGTTGCCCAAGGCGGGGTGGCGTCGACCGCGACGGGTGGGCACATCAAGCCCCTGCGGCGATTGAGCAGCGGGGTCCGGGGCGGAGCCCCGATCTTTCGAGCCCAGCGGCGGGTGGGCAATTCCAGCCCCGCCGGCGTTTGAGGCGCGGGGTCCGGGGCGGAGCCCCGTGGCCGGGGGACGGTTGGCCGCGCCTCGTGGCCGGGGGACGGTTAACCAGTACGTAACGGGCCACCGGCACAAATGCATAACGGCGCCGCCCAACCGATTACCCCGCCACGCTACGCGCGTTACGCTCCGCCGAACTCAGCGCCCTGCACGGCGTGTTGACGAAGGAGCACCTCACCATGCGTCCATCTCGTACGTCCCGGCTCACCCACATCTCCGTCGCCGTCATCGGTCTCGCTCTCGCCGCCACCGCCTGCGGCGGCACCAGCGCCGACAAGGCGGGCGACGACGCCAAGGACAAGAACCTCGGCCTCGCCATCTCCTACGACGTCGGCGGCCGCGGCGACCAGTCCTTCAACGACGCCGCGTACTCGGGCATGGTGAAGGCCGACGAGGAGTTCGGATACAAGAGCGACGACCAGGAGCCCAGCGACGGCGAGAGCGACGCCGACAAGATCGCGCGGCTCAGCTCGCTCGCCAAGAAGGGCTACAACCCGGTCATCGGCGTCGGCTTCGCCTACGCGCCCGCCGTGAAGGCCGCCGCCGCGAAGTACCCGAAGACCACCTTCGGCATCATCGACGACTCCACGATCCAGGCGAAGAACGTCGCGGACCTGGTCTTCAGCGAGGAGCAGGGCTCGTACCTCGCCGGTGTCGCCGCCGCCAAGGCCACCAAGACCGACACCGTCGGCTTCGTGGGCGGCGTCGACGTACCGCTCATCCACAAGTTCGAGGCCGGCTTCGTCCAGGGCGTGAAGGACACCGACCCGAAGGTGAAGGTGCTGACGCAGTACCTGACCGAGACCGCCCAGGAAGGCGGCTTCTCCAGCCCCGACAAGGGCAAGACCGCCGCCGCGGCCCAGTTGGAGAAGGGCGCCGACGTCATCTATCACGCGGCCGGCCTGTCCGGTCAGGGCGTGATCGAGGCCGCCGCCGCGAAGAAGAAGTTCGCGATCGGCGTCGACTCCGACCAGTACCAGCAGAAGCCGCTGGCCAAGTACAAGGACTACATCCTGACGTCCGCCACGAAGGACGTCGGCCGCGCCGTCTACGAACTCGCCAAGTCCGTGCACGACAAGAAGCCGCTGTCCGGTGTGACCCGGTTCGACCTCAAGGCGGGCGGCGTCGGCATCACCGACACCAACCCGAAGTACAAGGAGGTCGCGGGCCTGGCCGACGCGGTGGAGAAGGCCAAGCAGGACATCATCGACGGCAAGGTGAAGGTGGCGACCAAGCCGTAGCCGCACCCCACCACAACGCGACGCCCCGCACCGCGACGCACCACCCCGCACACACCCGCCGCGCCCCGGCTTCCACGACGAAGCCGGGGCGCGGTTGCAGTACGGACCGATAACGGTCTCCATGAGGGTCTTCAACGAGCGTTCTACGCGCGTTAATCTGCGGCGAAGCCAGCGCCGTCCGGTCCGTCGTCGGTGCTCGTACGTACCTCTGTACCTCTAGGAGCTCATTCCATGCGCCGGGTTTCCCGCATCGCGCTCGCAGGCACTGCGACCGTCGCCCTCGCCACCTCGCTCACCGCCTGCGGCGGCACGTCCAGCGAGGCCGCCAAGGACAAGAACGGTGGCAAGGCCACGGGCATCGCCATCTCCTACGACGTCGGTGGCCGCGGCGACCAGTCGTTCAACGACGCCGCGTACGCGGGCATGGTCAAGGCCAAGAAGGAGTTCGGCTACAAGGGCGAGGACCAGGAGCCGACCGACGGCGAGACCGACGCGGACAAGACCGCGCGCCTGGTCTCCCTCGCCAAGGCCGGCTACAACCCCGTCGTCGGCATCGGTTACGCCTACGCGCCCGCCGTGAAGGCCGCCGCCGCGAAGTACCCGAAGACCACCTTCGGCATCGTCGACGACGCCACGGTCCAGGCGAAGAACGTCGCCGACCTCGTCTTCAGCGAGCAGGAGGCCTCCTACCTCGCCGGTGTCGCCGCCGCCAAGGCCACCAAGACCGACACCGTCGGCTTCGTGGGCGGCGTCGACGTACCGCTCATCCACAAGTTCGAGGCCGGCTTCACGCAGGGCGTGAAGGACACGAACCCGAAGGTCAAGGTCGTCAAGCAGTACCTGACCGAGACCGCCGACGAGGGCGGCTTCTCCAGCCCCGACAAGGGCAAGACCGCCGCCGCAGCGCAGATCGAGAAGGGCGCCGACGTGGTCTACCACGCGGCGGGCCTGTCCGGTCAGGGCGTCATCCAGGCCGCCGCCGCCAAGAAGGTCTGGGCGATCGGCGTGGACTCGGACCAGTACGAGCAGAAGGCCCTGGCCAAGTACAAGGACAGCATTCTGACTTCGGCGACGAAGAACGTGTCGGAGGCCGTGTACAACCTGGCCAAGTCGGTCCAGGATGGCAAGCCCGAGACGGGCGTCGTCACCGGTGACCTGAAGTCGGGGGAGGTCGGCCTCGCGGGCTCGAACCCGAAGTTCTCCGGCGACGAGGAGATCCAGAAGGCGCTGAAGACCGCGAAGTCGGGGATCACCAGCGGCAAGATCAAGGTTCAGAGCAAGCCGTAATCGCGGCGACATGAGTGCGGAACGGGGTGCGGGGAGCCTGTGCTCACGGGAGGGTCCGTGAGCACCCGGGCTCCCACCGCGCCCCGTTCGCAGACGTAGGGGCTCCAGCGCAGGGAACGGCGCCCGGCCCCCTTCTCCAGGAGAGTGCGCCATCAACGCGTCCCAGAGCCCGCCGGCCGTCGAACTGGCCGGCATCACCAAACGCTTCCCCGGCGTCGTCGCCAACCACGACATCCACCTCACCGTGAACAAGGGCACCGTGCACGCCCTCGTGGGTGAGAACGGTGCGGGCAAGTCGACGCTGATGAAGATCCTCTACGGCATGCAGAAGCCGGACGAGGGCACCATCGCCATCGACGGCACCACCGTCACGTACTCCTCGCCCGCCGACGCCATCGCACGCGGCATCGGCATGGTGCACCAGCACTTCATGCTCGCCGACAACCTCACGGTCCTCGAGAACGTGGTGCTCGGCAGCGAGAAGCTGTACGGGATCGGGGCGCGGGCCCGCCGCAAGATCCTTGAGATATCCGAGCGTTACGGCCTGGGCGTGCGCCCCGACGTCCTCCTGGAGGACCTCGGTGTCGCCGACCGGCAGCGCGTCGAGATCCTCAAGGTGCTGTACCGGGGCGCCACGACGCTGATCCTCGACGAGCCGACGGCCGTGCTCGTGCCGCAGGAGGTCGACGCGCTCTTCGACAACCTGCGCGAGCTCAAGGCCGAGGGCCTGTCCGTCATCTTCATCTCGCACAAGCTCGGCGAAGTCCTCTCCGTGGCCGACGAGATCACCGTCATCAGGCGCGGCACGACGGTCGGCACCGCCGTCCCCGCCGAGACCACGTCGAAGCAGCTCGCCGAGCTGATGGTCGGCTCCGAACTGCCCACCCCGGAGACCGCCGAGTCGACCGTCACGGACCGCGCCGTCATCGAGGTGAGCGGGCTGCGCCTCGACGCCGAGGGCGGCCGGCCGCTCCTCGACGACATCTCGTTCACGATCCACGCGGGCGAGGTCCTCGGCCTCGCGGGCGTCGAGGGCAACGGCCAGACCGAGCTGATCGACGCGCTCATCGGCCTCAAGCACGCCGACTCGGGAACCATCGAGCTGGCCGGTACGGAGATCACCTCCTGGGTCACCCGCAAGCGCCGCGAACAGGGCATCGGCTACATCCCCGAGGACCGGCACCGGCACGGCCTGCTCCTGGAGTCGCCGCTCTGGGAGAACCGGATCCTCGGCCACGTCACCGAGAAGCCCAACGCGCGCGGGGTCCTCATCGACATCAAGGCGGCGCAGGCCGACACCCGCCGCATCGTCGAGGAGTACGACGTCCGCACCCCCGGCATCGACGTCACCGCGGCGTCCCTGTCCGGCGGCAACCAGCAAAAGCTCATCGTGGGCCGGGAGATGAGCCACAAGCCGCGCTTCCTCATCGCAGCGCACCCCACGCGCGGCGTCGACGTCGGCGCGCAGGCCCAGATCTGGGACCAGATCCGCGAGGCACGGCGCGAGGGCCTCGCCGTACTGCTGATCTCCGCCGACCTGGACGAGCTGATCGGCCTGTCCGACACCCTGCGCGTGATCTACCGGGGCCGGCTCGTCGCCGATGCCGACCCGGCCACGATCACGCCCGAGGAGCTGGGTTCGGCCATGACGGGCGCGGCCTCGGGACACCTGGAACACGTAGAACAGCCTGCGGTCCCCGCAGCGCGCGAGCCGGAGGACGAGTCCTGATGGCCATGGGTATGGCGAAGAAATTCGACAGGGAGCGGCTGCTCCTCGGTGTCGCGGGCCCGGTCATCGCCCTGGTCACCGCCGTCGTGCTCACTTCGGTGGTGCTGCTCGCCTCGGGCAAGTCCCCGATCGAGCCGTACAGCATCATGTTCGAGCAGGCGACGTTCTCGGACGTGCAGGTCCTGATCATCAACCAGGCCGGCATGTACTACCTCGCCGCGCTCGCGGTCGCCATCGGCTTCCGCATGAATCTCTTCAACATCGGTGTGGACGGCCAGTACCGGCTCGCCGCGGTGGTGGCCGCGATCGTCGGCGCGAAGGTGGCGCTGCCGGGCTTCGCGCAGGTCCCGCTGCTGATCCTCGTCGCGATGCTCACCGGCGCCATGTGGGCGGGCATCGCGGGCCTGTTGAAGGTGACGCGCGGCGTCAGCGAGGTCGTCGCGACGATCATGCTGAACTCCATCGCGTCCAGCGTCATCGGCTACCTCTACCTGCCCAGCGTCTTCGGCGTGCAGGTCGGCAACAACAAGACGACCGGCGTGATGCACGAGTCCGGCTGGTTCCCCGGCATCAACATGGGGGCGGCGGGCGAGATCTACGGCTTCGTGGTCATCGCCGCGCTGCTCGGTGTCGCCTACTGGTTCGTCCTGAACCGCACCCGCTTCGGCTTCGACCTGCGCGCGACGGGCGCCTCGGAGTCGGCTGCGGCCGCCTCCGGCGTCGACGCCAAGCGCATGGTCCTCACCGCGATGCTGGTCTCGGGCGCGCTCGCCGGCCTCGCGGGCCTGCCGCTGCTCCTCGGCGACACCCACACGTACTCGCTGACCTTCCCGACGACGATCGGCTTCCAGGGCATCACGATCGCCCTGCTGGGCCGCAACTCGCCGGTGGGGATCGCGTTCGCGGCCCTGTTGATCTCCTGGCTGGAGAAGGCCTCGCAGGAACTCGACCTCCAGGGCTACGACAAGGAGATCGCGGTGATCATGCAGGGCATCATCACGATCGCCGTGGTGGTCTCCTACGAGGCCGTACGCGTCTGGGGCCAGCGGCGCCAGCAGCGCAGGGTCGGCATCGAACTCGCCGTGGCCGCGGCCCCGGGCAACAACAACGACACGGAGAAGGAGGTGGCTGCCCGATGAGCACGGTCCTCGTCGACAAGAAGGCCGCGTCGCAGCCCGCACCGGGCGGCCGCCGCAAGCTGTCACTGCCGGTCCTGATGATCGGGGTGGCGGGTGTCCTGATCCTGACCTCCCTGGTCCGCCTGATCACGGGCGCCGACGGCATCACGAACGTCAGCCAGATGGCCACGGCCCTCCAACTCGCCGTCCCCATCGGCCTCGCGGGCCTCGGCGGCCTGTGGTCCGAGCGCGCGGGCGTGGTCAACATCGGCCTCGAAGGCATGCTGATCCTGGGCACCTGGTTCGGCGCCTGGGCGGGTTACCAGTGGGGCCCGTGGGTCGGCGTGTGCGTCGGCATCATCGGTGGCGCGCTCGGCGGTCTGCTGCACGCGGCCGTCACGGTCACCTTCAACGTCAACCACATCGTGTCCGGTGTGGCCATCAACATCCTCGCGCTCGGCGTGACGCGCTACCTCTCCAACTTCACGTTCGAGGGTGTCGAGGGCGGCACGACCAAGCAGTCCCCGCCGGTCGACTCGCTCGGCACGTTCAGCGTCCCCGGTCTGTCCGACTGGCTGACGACCCTGAACGAGAAGCACTGGTTCCTGATCTCGGACATCGCGGGCCTGCTCGGCGGCCTGGTCACCGACCTGTCGCCGCTGACGATCATCGCGGTCGCCCTGATCCCGTTCACGTGGTGGGCGCTGTGGCGCACGCCGTTCGGCCTGCGCCTGCGCTCCTGCGGCGAGAACCCGGTCGCGGCGGAGTCCCTCGGCGTCAACGTCCTCAAGTACAAGTACGTGGCCGTCATCATCTCCGGCGGCCTCGCGGGCCTCGGCGGCGCGTTCCTCTCCATCGTCGCGAACCCCTTCTATCTGGAGGGGCAGACGGCCGGTAAGGGGTACATCGGCCTCGCCGCGATGATCTTCGGCAACTGGATGCCGGGCGGACTCGCCCTCGGCGCGGGCCTGTTCGGCTACACGGACAGCCTCCGGCTGCGCGGCGGCACGGAGAACGTGCACGCGCTGCTGCTGCTCGTGGCGATGCTGCTGGTCATCGCCGCGATCTGGACGCTGGTCAAGAAGAGGTACGTCGCCGGTGTCATCTGCGCCGTGGCGGCCGCCGGTGCGGCAACCTGGTACGCGACCACCGACGATGTCCCGCAGCAGCTCGTGACCGCTGTCCCGTACATCGCCACACTGCTGGTCCTCTCCTTCTCGGCCCAGCGGCTGCGGATGCCGAGGGCGAACGGCCAGCCGTACCGGAAGGGCCAGGGTTCGTGACCGTTGACGGGGTTGACTGGGAGGACCTGCGGCAGGCGGCGCGCGAGGCGATGTCCCGGGCCTACGCCCCGTACTCCGGCTTCCCGGTCGGCGCGGCGGCCCTCGTCGACGACGGCCGCACGATCACCGGCTGCAACGTCGAGAACGCCAGTTACGGCCTCGGCCTGTGCGCGGAGTGCGGCCTGGTCTCGCAGCTCGTGGCCAGCGGCGGCGGCCGCCTCACCCACTTCACGTGCGTGGACGGCAAGGGCGAACTCCTGATGCCGTGCGGCCGCTGCCGCCAGCTGCTGTACGAGTTCGGGGGCCGGGAGCTGCTGATGGAGACGGGGGCGGGGGTGCGGACGCTGGGGGAGATGCTGCCGGAGGCGTTCGGCCCCGAGCACTTGAACTGACGGACCTGGCGAACGGGCCCGCGCGGACGTCGATCTGGACGTGGATCCGGATGTCACACGCGCGGGCCCTTCGGTGTCTTCATGTCGAACGGCCGGGAAGAGCCCGGCCGGAGACGCTTCGAAGGATGGACACCATGGCACTCCGTATCGCGAAGGCGGAACTCCCCGACGAGCTCAAGCAGGGCATGATCGACCAGCTCGGCGCGGTGATGGAGCCCGCCGAAGTGCTCTGGCACAACCCGAAGGTGGCCCAGGACGGCCTCGGGCTCGGCCGCCAGGTCGCCCAGTGGGACGCGGCCGACGAGAGCCTCAAGTCGTTCGCGCACATGGCGGTCGCGGCGCAGGTCGGCTGCAGCTGGTGCCTCGACATCGGATACTTCCAGGCGCAGAACGAGAACCTGGACCTGAAGAAGGCGAGCCAGGTCCCGCGCTGGCGCGAGTCCGAGGTCTTCACGCCGCTGGAGCGGGACGTGATGGAGTACGCGGAGGCCATGACGAACACCCCGCCGACCGTCACCGACGAGCTGTACGCGGGCCTGCTCGACCGGGTCGGCCCGGCGGCGATGGTCGAACTCACCACGTACATCGCCTTCGTGAACTTCTCGACGCGCGGCAACACGGCGCACGGCATAAGCTCGCAGGGCTTCTCGGAGGCCTGCGAAATCCCCCTGGAGGCCCGCGCGTAATGGCCGAGTCGTCGTCGGACCCCTTCGTCACCCACCGGGGCCTCCTCTTCACGGTCGCCTACGAGATGCTCGGCTCGGCGGCCGACGCGGAGGACGTGCTGCAGGAGTCCTGGCTGCGGTGGGCCGAGGCGGACCGGACCGAGGTGCGGGACCCGCGCGCGTACCTCGTCCGGATCGTCACCCGCCAGTCCCTCAACCGCCTACGGACGCTCGCCCGCCGCCGCGAGGACTATGTGGGCCAATGGCTCCCGGAACCCCTCCTGACCAGCCCCGACGTCGCGGACGACGTCGAACTCGCGGAGAGCGTGTCCATCGCCCTCCTCACGGTCCTGGAGACCCTCGGCCCGACGGAGCGGGCGGTCTTCGTCCTCCGCGAGGTCTTCGACGTCCCGTACGGGGAGATCGCCGAGGCCGTCGGCAAATCCCCGGCCACCGTGCGCCAGATCGCACGCCGGGCCCGCGACCACGTCGCGGCGCGCCGGCCACGCATAAAGGTGGCGCGCACGGAGCAACAGGCCGTGGTGGAACGCTTCTTGGAGGCCATGCGCACGGGAAACCTGCAAGGCCTGATGGAGGTCATGGCCCCGGACGTGGTGATGATCGCCGACGGCGGCGGCCGAGTGGCCGCGGCGCTCGCTCCGCTGATCGGCGTCGACGTGGTGGCCAAGCTGCTCGCGTCGGCCCAGGCCAAGGTGACGCAACTGACGGCGACCCCGGCGTGGTTCAACGCCGCCCCTTCGGCCCGCATCGAATTCGACGGATCCCCGGCGGCGGTGAGCGTCGTGGTGAAGAACGCCCGGATCACCCACATCTACGTGGTCCGCAACCCGGCGAAGCTGACGCGGATCGACGAGGAGGCGGATCTGTCCAGGTAGGCGATCTAAGCCCCGCCGGCGATTGAGGCGCGGGGTCCGGGGCAGAGCCCCGCGACCGGGAGCCGGTGCGGCGCGTCAGGACTCCCGCCCACTCCGCCGCACCATCTCCGCGATCCACACCGGCGCATACGGCGACGTACACCCCGGCGACGTCGGATAGTCCTTGAGCACACCGAGCCGCTCACCGATCGCGACCGCCCGCGCCCGGTACTCGGGATGCACGATCCCGATCTGCGCAAGACACGTGTTCATCGCCCACTGAAGCCGCTCCGGCGCCTCCCGTATCTCCGCTTCGACGACATCGAGCAACCCCGCCAGATCAAGCCCGTCCGGCTTCTTCACCACGCGGTCCGCGGTCAGCGCCCACCCGGCACCCGCGACCACGGGGTCCTCGTCGCCGAGCCAGGCCACCCGCAGCGCCTCGGCATGCGGACTCTTCTTCACCACGTAATTGACCAGCCAGTCCTGCACCTTCGGCGCACGCGCGTCCCGCATCATCGCGTCCAGCTCACCCTCCGCGAACGCCTTCGGCCGGCAGACGAGGAGCGCGAGAAGCCGCGCCGCCGTGTCACCGGTCGCCCACAGCTCGACGGCGAGCTCCTGCTGGGTCTTGAGGCGCTTGGCGATCGCCCGCAGCTTGCTCAGGTTCACGCCGTGGTCGTCACCGTGCCGCTCGTTGACGGCCCGCGCCCTCGGGTCCTCGAGCCCCGCCAACTCGTCGAGAAGCTCGCGCACTGTCTTCGCGGTCGTCGCCGACCCGGTCTCGGGCACCACGGTCTCCTGTCCGTCACGGGTGGGGTTCCACGGTACGGGGACAGGCCCCGGCCGGGCACTTCACGAGCGGCGTCTATGCGCGTAGAGTCGCCGCCGTGCCGTGGAGCGTGCCGGAGTCCGTCACGCTGTGCTGAACCGTTGGAGGATTTGCCATGGACGTCATCTCCGTCATCCGTACGAAGCGAGACCGCGGGCGGCTCTCGGACGCGCAGATCGACTGGGTCGTCGACGCATACACCCGGGGCGACGTCGCCGACGAGCAGATGTCGGCCCTCGCCATGGCGATCTTCCTGAACGGGATGGATCGCGCGGAGATCGCCCGCTGGACCGCCGCGATGATCAACTCCGGGGAGCGGATGGACTTCTCGGTGCTGCCGCGGCCCGCTGCCGACAAGCACTCCACGGGCGGCGTCGGCGACAAGATCACGCTGCCGCTCGCGCCCCTGGTCGCGGCCTGCGGAGCGGCCGTTCCGCAGCTGTCGGGGCGCGGCCTCGGCCACACCGGCGGCACGCTCGACAAGCTGGAGGCGATCCCCGGCTGGCGCGCGGACATCACGAACGACGAGATGATGCGCACCCTGGAGGACGTCGGCGCGGTCGTCTGCGCGCCGGGCAGCGGCCTCGCCCCCGCGGACAAGAAGCTCTACGCGCTGCGCGACGTCACGGCCACCGTCGAGTGCATCCCGCTCATCGCGTCTTCGATCATGTCGAAGAAGATCGCGGAGGGCACGGGCTCCCTGGTCCTGGACGTGAAGGTGGGCTCGGGCGCCTTTATGAAGGAGATCGGCCCGGCCCGCGAACTCGCCCGCACCATGGTCGGACTGGGCACGGACCACGGCCTCCCGACGGTCGCCCTCGTCACCGACATGAACACCCCGCTCGGCCTGACCGCGGGCAACGCGCTCGAAGTCCGGGAATCCGTCGAGGTGTTGGCGGGCGGCGGCCCCGACGACGTCGTCGAGCTGACCCTCGCCCTCGCCCGCGAGATGCTCGACGCGGCGGGCCTGAAGGACGTCGACCCGGCGAAGGCGCTCGCCGACGGCCGCGCGATGGACGCGTGGCGGCGGATGATCGCGGCGCAGGGCGGCGACCCGGACGCGGCGCTGCCGACGGCCCGCGAGACGCACGTGGTGACGGCGGGGGAGTCCGGCGTGCTCACCCGCCTCGACGCGATGGGCGTGGGCCTCGCCGCCTGGCGCCTCGGCGCGGGCCGCTCCCGCAAGGAGGACCCGGTGCAGGCGGCGGCAGGCGTGGAACTGCACGCCAAGCCCGGCGACGCGGTCTTCGCAGGCCAGATCCTCATGACCCTGCACACGGACACCCCCGAGCGCATCCCGTACGCGGTCGAAGCGCTGGAAGGTGCCTACGACATCGCCCCCGCCGGCACGGAGTTCACCGCACGCCCGATCGTCCTGGAACGAATCGGCTGACGACACCCCTTGGGGTGGCCGGACCCGGCACCGGGCCGGACCTGACGCGGTACCGGCCCCGGCACCGGGCCCGACCCGACGCAGGGCCGGCCTCGACGCCGTACCGGTCACCCCAGCAGCGCCGCCACGACCACCAGCGCCGGTACCGACACCATCGTCGACAACAGGATCGACTCCCGCGCCAAGCGCTCGCCCACCCGGTAGCGGCTCGAGTACGTGAAGATGTTCTGCGCCGCCGGAAGCGCCGACGTCACCACGACGTCGAGGAGCCGCGCCCCGTGCAGGCCGAACACGAAGGACGCCAGTGCCCACGCCACCACCGGCTGGCCCACCGCCTTCAGCGCCGTCGACAGCAGCACCGGCACCCGGTCCGCGCTCCGGCCGCCCGGCCAGGAACTCCCGCACAGCGATATGCCGAACGCGATCAGGATCCCCGGCACCGACATGTTCGCGATGAGTTCCAGCGGGTCGAAGATCGGGGAGGGAACCGTGATCCCCGTGGCCGACACCAGCACTCCCGACAGCGAACCGATCGCGACCGGGTTCCGGAACGGCGTGAGCAGCCGCTGGCCCCACGTCAGCCGCGCCGTGCCGGACGCGGCCTCCGACAGGTCGAGCACCGTCAGGGCGATCGGCGTCACGACGAGCTGCTGGAAGAGGAGGACCGGGGCGACGAGCGAGGCGTCACCGAGGACGTACACCGCGATCGGGATGCCCAGGTTCCCGGAGTTCACCAACGACGAGCACAGCGCGCCGATCGTGGTGCGGCCCGTGCCCCAGCCGCGCAGGATGCCCACCGTGATGAAGATCCCGGCCACCGCCGCCGTGGAGAGCGCCGTGACCAGCAGGCTCGGCGACAGGATCACGGCCAGGTCGGCCTTGGCCAGCATGGTGAACAGGAGCGCGGGCGACGCCACATGGAACGCCAGCTTGTTCAGGACCTCCCGGCCGTTCGCACCCAGATAGCCGCGACGCCCGATGACGTAGCCGACCGCGATGACGATCGCGATGACCGCGAAACCGTTGAGTACCCCCTGCACACGTCAAGACTCCGTCGGATACGGATCGCCGGTCAACGTTGATCCACTATCCGAATCAACGTGATCCAGCCCACGTGGCCGTATCCACACGGGACCGATGAATTCCGCACCGCCGCGCGGTCATTCGTACGTGGCCGCTTCCTCGCTCTCTCCCGAGTCCTCGCCCGTCGTGGTGCTCGCCGGGCCCATCCGCTCCGGTGACGCGCCCCGGCTGTGCGAGCGCCTCCACGCCGCCCGTGCCGGAGCACCGGGTGACGCGCCGACCGTCGTCTGCGACGTCTCCGGTGTGACCACCGCAGACCTCACGACCCTCGACGCGCTCGCCCGGATGCAGCTCGACGCCCGCCGCGCCGGGTCACGGATGCTGCTCCGCGACCCGCCCCCGGGCCTCGCCGTGCTCCTCGAACTCGCCGGGATGGCCGAGGTGTTGGGCGCGCCGGCCGGCGAGGGGTCAGGCGTCGAGATGGTCCGGGACGCCGAACAACGGGAACCAGCGCTGCGTGTCCAGGAAGCAGTGGTACCCCGCGATCCGCCCCGCTGAGAACTCGATGACCTGGATCGCCCAGGGCGTGAAGCCCCCGTTGTCCGGATCCGGCTTGTAGTGGGCGAACGCCGGCGTCCCGTTCGACACCACCGGCAGCAGGCGCGAGCCCGCGCAGGACGCGCCGATCGTGGTCATGAAGCCCGTGATGTCCTCGGGGCCGCGCAGCCACAGGTCGAACGGCGGCATCGTCATGATGGCGTCCTCGGCGAGCAGCTCCGTGAGCGCCTTCATGTCGTAGCCCTCGAACGCCGCGATGTAGCGCTCCAGGAGCTTCTGCTGCTCCTCGTCGAGCGGATCGGCCGTCGCGGAGTCCGCCGGCGGGGCCTCCGCCAGCGTCGCCCGCGCCCGCTGCAGCGCGCTGTTCACCGACGCCACCGATGTGTCGAGCAGGGTCGCGACCTCCTGCGCCTTCCACGCCAGGACCTCGCGCAGGATCAGCACCGCCCGCTGCTTGGGCGGCAGCTGCTGCAACGCGGCGACGAACGCGAGCCGCACCGACTCCCGCGCCACGGCCGCCTCCGCCGGATCGTGCACCGTCGGCAGCACGCGGGCGTCCGGAATGGGCTCCAGCCACACATTGTCGGGGCGGGGGTTGAGCGCGACCTGGGCGAGCGGCGCCGCCGCCGTCAGGTCCATCGGGCGGGCCCGCTTGTTCCCCGCGTTCAGCGAGTCCAGGCACACGTTCGTCGCGATGCGGTAGAGCCAGGAGCGCAGGCTCGAGCGGCCCTCGAACTTGTCGAAGCTGCGCCAGGCCCGCACCATCGTGTCCTGCACGGCGTCCTCGGCCTCGAATGCCGAGCCCAGCATCCGATAGCAGTACCCGGTCAGCTCGACCCGGTGTTTCTCCAGGTCTTCGAGCCCGGCCTGTGTCGCGGTGTCACTCATGTTCAACGCCCCCATCGCCGCTGTGAGTTCCAGCACGACGAAAGCTACCGCAGCCCACTGACAACGGCCCCCCGACCTGGAAAAAGCCCAGGTCAAGAGGCCGTCTTGGGAACGCCAGAGGCAGTTGTTCAGGTCGCCGCGCGTGTGCGGGCCGCCACGGCAGGTGTCAGTACGCCACGGCAGGTGGTGTCAGTGCGCCGCGATCGCGCCGCCGCCCGTCCGGTGCCGCGCGGACCGGGCCGCGTACGTGCCCCACACCGTGATCGCCACGACCCCGAGCACCGCGAGGAAGCCGAGGCCCACCGTCCCCGACCAGCCCGCCGCGTGGAAGGCGACGGCGCCGACGGCCGAGCCGACGCTGGACCCGACGTAGTACATGGTCTGGTAGAGCGCGGAGGCCTGCGCCCGCCCGTGCGTCGCGGTGTGGCTGACGGACGACGAGGCCGTCGCGTGGCCCGCGAAGAAGCCCGCCGTGATCAGCACGAGCCCGAGCAGCACCAGGACGATGTTCGGCACGAGGGCCAGCAGCAGCCCCGCCATCGTCGTGCCCGCCGCCAGGTACAGCGTGCCGCGCCGGCCGAGCCGCGTGACGAGCCGCCCCGCGGCTGCCGAGGAGGCGGTCCCCACCAGGTAGACGATGAAGATGGAGCCGACCACACCCTGCGGAAGGGAGAACGGAGCCGCCGACAGCCGGTAGCCGATCACCGTGTAGACCCCGCCGAACACCATCATGAACAGCGCGCCGATCAGGTACAGGCGGCGCAGCAGCGGGTTCGCGAGGTGGCTGCCGACCGTGGCGGCAAGGGCGCGCGGGCGCAGTGAGCCCGGCGTGAAGTGGCGCGGCGTCGGCAGCAGCATCCGGAACGCGACGGCGCACGCCACCGCGATCACACCGATCACCCCGACGGCCACCCGCCAGCCCCAGGCCTGCGCGAGCCAGCCGCCGATGATCCGGCCGCTCATGCCACCGATGGAGTTGCCGGCGACGAACAGTCCGATGGCCGCGACCAGCGCCTTCGGCCGCACCTCCTCCGCGAGATACGCCATCGCGGACGCGGGAAGCCCCGCGAGGGCGGCGCCCTGGAGCGCGCGCAACGTGATCAGCGCGCCGAGCGAGGGCGCGAACGGGACCAGGAGCCCCACCGCGACCGCCACCGTCAGCGAGGCGGTCATCACCGTGCGCCGCCCGAACCGCTCGGACAGCGCGCTCAGCGGCAGCACGCACACCGCGAGCGCGAAGGTCGACGCGGACACCGTCCAGGCCGCCGCGCTCGCGCTCGCGCCGTAGCCGTCGGAGATGAGGGGGAGCAGGGCCTGCGTCGAGTAGAGGAGCGCGAAGGTGGCGACTCCGGCGAGGAACAGCGCGAAGCTCATCCGGCGGTAGCCGGGGCCGCCGGGCGTCAGCCGGGTGTCGGCGGTGGGCTGGGTGTCGGCGACCGCGTCGGTGGAGACGGCCGCCGGGCTACTGGCAGGTGACATGTCCCGAACGTAGGCTCACCTGCGTTCATGCGTCCAATGCATGAAGAGGCCATAATCGTTCCCATGCAGCATGAGCAGAGGTCGGGGCAGCGCTTCTCGGCGATGAGTGACACGGAAGACATCGTGACCCTCCTCGCCCCGCGCCTCGCCCACTTCGCCGGCGCCGCCCGCACCGAGCACGTCACGCGCGCGGCGCAGGAGATGAACGTGCCGCAGTCCACGCTCTCCCGCGCCCTGGTCCGCCTCGAACGCGACCTGGGCGTCGACCTGTTCGCCCGCCACGGCCGCACGGTGTCGCTCACGCCCGCGGGACGCACCTTCCTCGGCTCGGTCGAGCGCGCGCTCGGCGAGATCGAGAAGGCGGTCGAGTCGGTGCGCGCCGACGCCGACCCCGAGTCCGGCAAGGTCGCCTTCGGCTTCCTGCACACCATGGGTACGGAGACGGTGCCCGGCCTGATCCGCGCCTTCCGCGCCGAACACCCCCGCATCCGCTTCAGCCTCGTACAGAACTATGGCGAGGCGATGCTGGAGCGGCTGCGCGCGGGCGAGCTCGACCTGTGCCTCACCTCGCCCGTCCCCGACGCGCCGGGCCTGGCCGCGCGCCGCCTCGACGAGCAGCGCCTGCGCCTCGTCGTCCCGGACCACCACCGGCTCGCGGCCCGCAAGCGCATCCGCCTGGAGGAGTGCGCCGAGGAAACCTTCGTCACCCTCGAACCGGGCTACGGCCTGCGCCGCATCTGCGACGACCTGTGCGCGGAGGCCGGGTTCACGCCGCGGATCGCGTTCGAGGGCGAGGAGGCGGAGACGCTGCGCGGCTTCGTCGCGGCGGGGCTCGGGGTCGCGCTCCTGCCGCCACCGACCGTGCCGCGCCCGGGAGTTGTGGAACTGGCGGTGACGGGGCAGCGGGCCGTGCGGGAGATCGGCGTCGCATGGCTGGACGGCCACCCGGACACACCCCCCGTAGCGGCCTTCAAACGGTTCCTGCTGTCCCGCAGGGGCAGGCTCCTGCCGGAGCACACCGGGCTGGAGTAGCGGGCCTACTGTGACGTGGGACGACGAGATTTCCGTTGTTCCACGTCACAGTAGGCCCGCCACACACCCTCAAAGCGTCCGCCCGAACCCCGCCGCCAACGGCATCCGCAACCCCAACGGCGGCGGCGCCGCGAACGCGTCCTGGAGCGGCCGCGAGAACGGCGTCCCGAACAGCGTCCCCAGCACGAAGTCGACTGCCAGGGAGGCGACTTCGAAGCGGTGTTGCGCCAGGTTGTGCCCGTCCGAGTGCACCTCGAAGCGGCACACGTCGCGGTTCGCCTTCTTCGCGCGGCCCGCGAGCCGGAAGGACAACTCCGGGTCCGTACGCCGGTCGTCGGTGCCGTGCACGATGAGGACCCGGCGGCCCGCGAGCTGCTTGACGGGTTCGAGCGGCGCCGCCACATCGTCCTCCGGCAGCCAAGGGGCAAGCGCAAGAACGGAGTTGACGGCCTCGTGGCCGCCCGCGTGCAGCGCCGCGCGGCCGCCCATGTCGAGCCCTGCGAGGCAGATCGGTACGTCCCCGTAGCGGCGCACGACCTCGTCGGCGGCCCAGTGGGCGTCGCGCGCGAGTTCGGCCTGTGTCTCGTTCCAGCCTCGGCGCCGGTACTGCACGACATGAGCGACCAGGCCCGCGTCCCGCCCCGCGCGCGTGAGGCGGCGGGCGAGCGGGCGCAGCGCGGCCCGGTCCATCGCGGAGGGTCTGCGGGTCGACGTCTCCTCGCCCGCGGGAAGCAGCAGCACCACACCGCCCACCGCTCCCGGCACCGGCCCGGCCGCCCTGGCAAGCCGCGCCTCGCGGCCCTGCGTCGCTCGCTGCTGCATGACAGCACAGTGTCAGAAGCCCGCTGCCCGACGCCGCTCGACGGGTCACTGTTGCGTATCGACGGATCATGGCGGCGTTCCTGGTGACCGATCGCAACGAACGGACAACGAACAGCAGCGATCTACGCGCGTAGGAGTTAGAGTGCGGAGATGACGAGCCCGATCACCGCGAACCCCAACAGCCCCCGGGTGCCGACCGCCGAGCAGATCCGTCGCGCGCCCAAGGTGCTCCTGCACGACCACCTCGACGGCGGCCTGAGGCCCGGCACGATCGTCGACCTGGCGCGCGAGCAGGGGTACGAGAATCTGCCGGAGGCCGACCCCGACAAGCTCGGCGTCTGGTTCCGTGAAGCGGCCGACTCCGGTTCCCTGGAGCGGTACTTGGAGACGTTCAGCCACACCTGCGCCGTCATGCAGACGCGCGAGGCGCTGTTCCGGGTCGCCGCCGAGTGCGCCGAGGACCTCGCCGAGGACGGCGTCGTCTACGCCGAGATCCGCTACGCCCCCGAGCAGCACCTGGAACAGGGGCTCACCCTCGAAGAGGTCGTCGAGGCGGTCAACGAGGGCTTCAGGGAGGGCGAGCGCCGCGCGAAGGAGAACGGTCACCGTATCCGCGTCGGCGCCCTGCTCACCGCGATGCGGCACGCGGCCCGCGCCCTGGAGATCGCCGAACTGGCCAACCGCTACCGCGACTTGGGTGTCGTCGGCTTCGACATCGCGGGCGCGGAGGCCGGCTTCCCGCCCACCCGCCACCTCGACGCCTTCGAGTACCTCAAGCGGGAGAACAACCACTTCACGATCCACGCGGGCGAGGCCTTCGGCCTTCCGTCCATCTGGCAGGCACTCCAGTGGTGCGGCGCGGACCGGCTCGGGCACGGTGTGCGCATCATCGACGACATCAAGGTGGAGTCGGACGGCAGCGTACAGCTGGGACGCCTCGCCTCGTACGTGCGCGACAAGCGGATCCCGCTGGAGCTGTGCCCCTCGTCGAACCTCCAGACGGGTGCGGCGAGTTCCTACGGTGAGCACCCCATCGGCCTGCTGCGAAAGCTGCACTTCAGGGCGACGGTCAACACGGACAACCGGCTCATGTCCGGTACGTCGATGAGCCGCGAGTTCGAGCACCTGGTCGATGCCTTCGGTTACACGCTCGACGACATGCAGTGGTTTTCTGTCAATGCGATGAAGTCAGCATTCATTCCTTTCGATGAACGACTGGCGATGATCAATGACGTCATCAAGCCCGGATATGCCGAGCTGAAATCCGAATGGCTGTTCCGTCAGACCGCTTCCACCAGCGGTTCTGTCGTCGATTAGGGCCTTCCGAGGGGACGTTGAAGCGGCCGGGAACAAATGTTCCCGGCCGCTTTTCCCGGCGGTTCGCTGTTTGCGGGCGCAGCGAAGGAATGTTTACGGTCGTGGACCGCTCATTCCCCCGTCATCGTCAAGAGGACGCATTTCACAATGAAGCACTCTGCTGCCAAGACCCTCGGTGTCGCCGCTCTCGGTGCCGCTTTCGCCGCCGCCGGTGCCGGTGCCGCGAACGCTGCTCCGGCCGTCCCGGACGCGGCCGACACCGTCGGATCCGTGACCTCCGCCCTCCCGCTCCAGGACGTGGCGTCGTCGGTGCCCGCCGGTGCCGAGACCCTGGCCGCCGGTCAGGGCGCGGTGGCCAACGGCCTGAGCACGGCCGCCCCCGTCGTGGACCAGGCCGCGAAGGGCGCCCTGCCGGTCGACGGCGACCCGGTCTCCGGGCTGCTCGGCGGCCTGCCGGTCGGCGGCCTCAGCTGACCCGACCCACCGCACACGCCGAAGGGGCGCACCCGCGATCACGCGGGCGCGCCCCTTCGGCGTGGGTGCGAACGGACGTCACCAGGCCTGGCGGACCTTGTTCTCACTCGGGAACATGATCCACATTGCGATGTAGAGCAGGAACTGCGGGCCCGGCAGCAGGCACGAGACCAGGAAGATCACGCGCATCGTGGTCGCGGAGGTGCCGAAGCGCCGTGCCAGCGCTGCGCACACTCCGCCGATCATCCGTCCGTTGGTGGGGCGGGCAAGGGCGGTCATGGTGGGCTCCTTCGCGAACCGTATGTCTTCGGTGTGTGGTGCTTACGTCTTCGAAGGTACGGCGCACAACCGGGCAAAGCGTCAGCTCACGGGGCGATGCCGACCCTGGAAATCGTCGGGGTCGGACCCTGAGCCGGCTCCTGCGGGGGGAGGGGCTCGAGCTCGATCCTGCGGCGGAGCCGGGAGCGCAGGGCGGGCACCACGAGGAGATGGGCGAGCGCGACGCCCACCGTGTTCAGGAGCAGCGAGTCGATGTCCACGACCTGGCCCGGCACCCCGGTCTGCAGCAGTTCGATGCCGAGCGAGATCAGTGCGGCCAACGCGACCGTGCGCACGAGCGAACCCCACGGCGATACGTAGAGCCGGCCGCCCGCGATGGGCAGGAGAACGCCGAGCGGGGCGAGCAGCGCCAGGCCCTCACCGAGACGCAGTGCCGCTTCCTGCCAGCCGAGCGCGAGGTCGGAGCGGATACCGGCCAACGGGTGCAGGTTCGCCGCGCTGACCCAGGGCACGTCCAGGGGGCGCAGCGTGAACCAGGCAACGAATAGGAGATGCGCGGCGAGTAGGGCGATCCCTGCCGCACGGAAACGGACGGCGGCCCTGTGGCCGCCCGAGCGATGGCGCTGCACGCACCCCTAGACGCCGGGCGCGGGAGGATCGGTTCCGCCGAGGTCGGGCCTTCCTCAGTTCAGGGTTCTCGTCGGGGCCGGGATCAGGCCCGGACGGGCCTTCAGCGCCTCCGAGCAGGTGTATTCGCGGGGCGCGGCGTCCTCCGGGCCGCCAAGGATCACGTGCTCGTCGTCCTCCGCCGTGACCTCGCTGTTCGCGAACGTGCAGATGACCTGGGCCAGGGCGTACGGGGACAGATCGGCCGGCGGGGCGTTCAGGCGCAGCGCGTCCGCGGGGTCGCCCTCGCGCGGGCCCGAGACCTTGAGGGTGGAGCGGACGTCCGTCGTGTAGCCGGCCGTCTTCTCCTCGCTGGAGGGAGCCGCCGCCAGCTGCGCCAGGAGCTCCCGGGCCACCACGACCCGGTCGGACGACTGACCGCGCTCCAGCGTGATGGTCCGGTCGACCGTGACCAGCTGCGACGTACAGACCAGATAGACCTGCACCGGGAACTCGCCGCCCGCCTGCGCCTCCACCTTGTCCGAGCCCGACAGGGAGCAGCCCACGCGCGTGGGCGCGGCGCCGAAGTCGGTCGGCACCTCCGTGGGACGGATCCCGCACCCGGCGAGCAGGAGCGGGGCGAGGCCGACGAGGACCCATGGGCGTACCCGTCGCGTCACGTCGCGGCACCGCCTTCCCGCGCTTCCCTGGCGTCCTCCTCCGCGGCGGACGCGAGGGACTCCGCGTCCCGCGGCAGATGCAGTGTGAACACGGCGCCGCCTTCGGGGGAGTTGGCGGCACTGATCCGGCCCCCGTGGATCCGGGCGTTCTCCATGGCGATGGACAGGCCGAGGCCGCTGCCCTCCGAGCGGGGCCGCGAGGCGCTCGCCTTGAAGAAGCGGTCGAAGACGTGCGGCAGGACGTCCTCGGGGATGCCCGGGCCGTGGTCGCGTACGGAGATGACGACCTCCGAGCCCTCGCCTTGGCGGCCGTGCGATTCCACCCGCACCGAGACGCGCACGGGGGACCCCCCGTGCTTGAGCGCGTTGCCGATCAGGTTCGCGAGGATCACGTCGAGGCGGCGCGGGTCGAGGCGGGCCGTGATGCCGCGCTCGGCGTCGAGCTCGACGGCGTCCAGCCAGGCGCGGGCGTCGATGCAGGCGGTGATCTGGTCGGCGAGGTCCACGTCGTCGAGGACGAGCTTGGCGCTGCCCGCGTCGAAGCGGGTGACCTCCATCAGGTTCTCGACCAGGTCGTTCAGGCGCCGGGTCTCGCTGACCACGAGACGTACGGCCGGTTCGATCATGGGGTCGACCGAGCCGGTCTCGGCGTCGAGCTCCTCCTCCAGGACCTCCGTCACCGCGGTGATCGCGGTCAGCGGCGTGCGCAGCTCGTGCGACATGTCGGCGACGAAGCGGCGCGAGGACTCGTCGCGGGAGCTCATGTCCGCGACCTTCTTCTCCAGGTTCTCCGCCGTCTTGTTGAACGTACGGGACAGCTCCGCGAGTTCGTCCGTGCCGGAGACGCGCAGCCGGGTGTCGAGCTTGCCCTCGCCGAGCCGGCGCGCGGCGACGCCCAGGCGGTGCACGGGCTTGAGCACCGTCGTCGCGGCCGCCTGCGCGAGCAGCGCGGAGCCGACGAGGGCGAGCGCGGTGGCGATGCCGAGGGACCAGGCGAGCGAGCCCATGTCCTTGGCCTCCGGCTCGAGGGACTTGAGCATGTAGCCGGTCGGCCCGCCGTCCACGGTCGCGCCGCCGACCAGGTACGGGGTGTCGTCCTGCGTGATCCGCTGCCAGTACAGGTGGTACGCGTGCTTGTTGCCGCCGTTGATCGGCTGCTTCTCCGTGACCGCGTCCTGAAGCGACTTCGGGACGTCGGCGACGGTGAAGGCGTCCAGGTCGGAATTGCCCACGACCCGGCGGCCGTCCTCGTCCTCCGCCATGAGCATCACGCTGAAGTGCTGGCTGCTGCCCGCCATCAGGTTCGCAGCGTGCTGCAACTCGCCCTGCGTGGGCTGCTTGGGCAGCGCCGCCGCCCGGTTCTGCATCTCCTGCTTGAAGTCGCTGAGCGCGGAGTCCTGCGTGCGCGTGAGCACGGCCTCACGATTCAGCCAGTACGCGATCCCCGACGCGGACACCGCGGCGGTAAGCGCCACGAGCGCGAACACGACGACCAGGCGCAGCCGCAGGCTGGTGAAGCGCAGACCGGCAAAGAGTGTCTTCTTGGCCGCGGCGGCACCCCGGAGCTTGTCGTGCGGTTTCGTCACTGAGGCGTGTCCAGCCGGTAGCCCACCCCGCGCACCGTACGGATCAGGGTCGGCGACGACGGCACGTCCTCGACCTTCGCGCGCAGCCGCTGCACACACGCGTCGACGAGCCGCGAGTCACCGAGGTAGTCGTGCTCCCACACCAGGCGCAGCAACTGCTGCCGGGACAGCGCCTGTCCGGGCCGCCTGCTCAGCTCGAGCAGCAAGCGCAGCTCGGTGGGCGTCAGTTGCAGGTCCTCGCCGTTCTTCGTCACCGTCATCGCGGCACGGTCGATCACCAACGAGCCGAACGTCGCGGCATCGTTGGCCTCCCGCTCGCCACGCCGCAGCACCGCGCGGATCCGCGCGTCGAGCACGCGCCCCTGCACCGGCTTCACGACATAGTCGTCGGCACCGGACTCCAGGCCCACCACGACGTCGATGTCGTCGCTGCGCGCGGTCAGCAGGATGATCGGCAGTTGGTCGGTGCGCCGGATGCGCCGGCACACCTCGAAACCGTCGATGCCGGGCAGCATCACATCGAGGACGATCAGATCGGGCCGCTGCTCGCGCAGCAGCTTCAGACCGTCCTCTCCGGTGGCAGCGGTGGCGACCCGGTGGCCCTGGCGCGTAAGTGACAGCTCCAGGGCCGTACGGATGGCGTCGTCGTCCTCGATCAGCAACAGGGAAGGCACAAGCGCCATTCTGGCCCATCAGAGGCCTTCAGTTCGACCGAGTGTGCCCTTCAGGTGCGGGGAAGGGGCCCCGGTACGGTCCCGCGGAGTCCGGCGGACCCGCTTCCTCCACACCCGCTCCCCAACCGGCGGGTCCGGTTCCTCCACACCTGCTCCCCAATACAGGAGCCGCTGTGACAGGCCTGTGACAGTCGACGGACACCGTCATGAACTCGGCCCGGCAAGCTTTTGGTCATCGCGAAGAACGACCGCGACGACGACGCAGAAGTATTCGGTACTCCACGACGGGGGGCGCGAGATGAACACGCTGCACAGCACCACCTCAAGCGCGGTTGTCACGCGTCTGCACGACATGGGCCGAGTGGTTTCCGAGCGTCACGAGAAGTCCGGCGCTGTGAGCGGGCGGGGGTGCGCTCGCGGCGCCGGGCGTCAGCACACCGGGTTCATGACGGTGGTTGACACGCGGGGGACGGTGACCGAGGGGGGTCACGGGGGCGCCGCGTACAGGGAGGACTCGGGGGAGCAGGGCGGGACGTCCTTGTCGGAGGCCGAGTTCACGGCCTACGTCCAGGAACGCCGCGCCTCCCTGTACGCAACCGCCTACCACCTGACCGGTGACCGTTTCGAGGCCGAGGACCTGCTGCAGAGCGCGCTGTTCTCGACGTACCGGGCCTGGGACCGCATCAGCGACAAGGCGGCGGTCGGGGGCTACCTCCGCCGCACCATGACGAACCTGCACATCAGCGCGTGGCGCCGCCGCAAGCTGAACGAGTACCCGACCGAGGAGCTGCCGGAGACGGCCGGCGACACGGACGCGATGCGCGGCACCGAGCTGCGCGCGGTCCTGTGGCAGGCGCTCGCCCGGCTGCCCGAACTCCAGCGCACGATGCTGGTCCTTCGTTACTACGAGGGCCGCACGGACCCGGAGATCGCGGACATCCTCGACATCAGCGTGGGCACGGTGAAGTCCAGCATCTGGCGCTCGCTGCGGCGACTGCGCGAGGACGAGGTGCTGAGCTTCGGCCGTGACCAGGAGGAGTCCTTCGGCGAGCTCGTCGCCTGAAGGCCGGGGGAACGGGGTCCTGTTCGGGGGAGCGGGGTTCCGGTACGGGGGACGTACGGGGGAGCAGTAGGGGGGATGGGCGGGACCGGAAGGCCGGGGGGTCTTTCCGGTCCCGTTCTGTATGGGTGGGCAAATTCAGCCCCTGCGGCGTTTGAGCAGCGGGGTCCGGGGCGGAGCCCCGAGGCGTAGGCCCGGCGCGGGCCAAGAATCCCCGTTACGCGGCGCGCGCCTTCACACAACGCCCCGCGGCGGCAGCCGCCACGCGGCCCAGTGCCTCCTCCTTGCCACACGCGTGCGCGCCGAGCGCCACGTGCCGAGCCACGATGGACCGCTCCGTCCGCATCAGACGCCAGCCGCGCCGCAGCAGGAAGGGCACCGACTTGCGCCCCTCCTTGAGATCACGCAGCAGCCGCCGGCGGAACGTCGTCGACGGACGCCCGCGCAGGCACAGCGCGTCGGCGAGCACCCCCACCTCCCGGCAGCGCTCCACGATGTCCGCCGCGAAGATGCCCTCGGCGATGAACAGCGGCGTGCGCTCGATGTCCAGCGTCTCCTCGCCCACGCGCGAGCTGGAGGAGATGTCGTAGACGGGAACGCTCGTCCGCCCCTTCGCACACAGCGCCACGATCGCGGCGACCGCGACCTCGGCGTCCCAGGACAGCGGTGAGTCCCAGTCGATGTCCGAAGTACCCGCCACCAGCGGCAGCGTGGGGTCCCCCGCCTCTTTGTAGAAGTCGTCGAGACACAGGACGGGCAGCCCGGAGCGGGCCGCGAAGGAGGACTTGCCGGAGCCCGAGGGGCCGGAGAGCAGGACGACCCGGGTCGGTATCGGAGGATGCGAACTCACGAGACACCAGTGTGAGGCATGGCGACCGCGCCGCCTCCCCGCGTGGTGCCGTTGTGGCACGCACCACGCCAACTACCCTATGTGTCTGCATGATTACACAGGCGAAAGGTTTCGGGCGGAACACCATGGCACGACACGCAGAACACACATCCTCGTCCTCCGTGCGGCGCACCTTGATGCGCGTAGGACTCACCGTGACCGCGGCGGGGGCGGTCGTCGCGGGCGGCGGCGCCGCCTCGGCGAGCGCGGCGCCGATTCCGCTGCCGCAGTCGGCGACCGGCGACTCCAACGTCGACGCGGCTGCCGACGGCGTCTCGACGGCGCTCAACTCGGCCACGGCGAACGGGCTCGGCACGCTGAAGAAGCTGCCGCTGGACCCGCTGGCCGGGACGGGGGTCGACCCGCTGGACAACTCGGTCGGCACGCAGGTCGCGGACTTCGTGCCGGTCAGCACGGCGGCGGTCACCGGGCCTGTGACTTCCGGGGCGTCGCTGGAGGAGCTGCCCGTGGTGGGTCCCGTGACGGGCGTGCTGCCGGGCTGAGTCGCCCCGAAGCCGCACTTGAAACGCAGATCCCCGGCCCCTCCGCGATCAAGGAGGAGCCGGGGATCCCGCGTGAGTACTTAGTACGCGGAGCCGGACGCGCCCAGCGAACCCGTCGGGTGCCAGACCGTCTTGGTCTCCAGGAAGTGCGTCAGGCGGTCCGTGCCCGGGTCCGCCGTGAAGTCCTCCACAGGCTGTGGACGACGTACGCGCTTCAGATTGTCGGCGGCTGCGATCTCGAGCTGCTTCGCCAACTCGGGGTCGGCGCCCGTCAGATCGATCCCGTTCACGTCCTGGTGCGCGGCGAGCGACGGAGCGATCTCCGACGCCTTGCCGGACAGGATGTTCACGACGCCACCCGGAACGTCCGAGGTCGCGAGCACCTCACCGAGGGAGAGCGCCGGCAGCGGGGACTTCTCGGACGCGATCACGACGACCGTGCTGCCGGTCGCGATGACCGGGGCGATCACCGAGATCAGGCCGAGGAAGGACGACTCCTGGGGCGCCAGGACCGCCACGACGCCGGTCGGCTCGGGCGTGGAGAGGTTGAGATACGGGCCCGCCACGGGGTTCGCCCCGCCGACGACCTGGCCGATCTTGTCGGTCCAGCCCGCGTACCAGACCCAGCGGTCGATCGCGGCGTCCACGACGGCCGAAGCCTTCGACTTCCCGATGCCCTCCGCCTCGGAGACCTCGCGCACGAACTGCTCGCGGCGGCCCTCCAGCATCTCGGCGACGCGGTACAGGACCTGACCGCGGTTGTACGCCGTCGCGCCCTGCCAGCCGCCGAACGCCTTGCGGGCGGCGACCACGGCGTCACGGGCGTCCTTGCGGGAGGAGAGCGGCGCGTTGGCCAGCCACTCGCCGCTCTTGCCATCCGTCACTTCGTACACCCGGCCGCTCTCGGAACGCGGGAACTTCCCGCCGACGTACAGCTTGTAGGTCTTCAGCACAGTGAGTCGCTCAGACATCGAGGTAGGCCTCCAGACCGTGACGGCCACCCTCGCGGCCGAAGCCCGACTCCTTGTAGCCGCCGAAGGGCGAGGTCGGGTCGAACTTGTTGAACGTGTTGGCCCAGACGACCCCGGCCCGCAGCTTGTTCGCGACCGCCAGGATCCGCGAGCCCTTCTCCGTCCAGATGCCGGCCGAGAGCCCGTACTGCGAGTTGTTGGCCTTGGCGACGGCCTCGTCCGGCGTACGGAAGCTGAGCACGGACAGGACCGGGCCGAAGATCTCGTCGCGGGCGATGGTGTGCGCCTGCGTGACGTTCGTGAAGAGCGTCGGCGCGAACCAGTAGCCGGAGGACGGGAGTTCACAGGGCGCCGACCAGCGCTCGGCACCCTCGGCCTCGCCCTGCTCGGTGAGCGCGGTGATGCGCGCGAGCTGCTCGGCCGAGTTGATGGCGCCGATGTCCGTGTTCTTGTCGAGCGGGTCGCCGAGGCGGAGCGTGGAGAGCCGTCGCTTCAGGCTGTCGAGCAGCTCGTCCTGGATCGACTCCTGGACGAGGAGGCGGCTGCCCGCGCAGCAGACCTGGCCCTGGTTGAAGAAGATGCCGGTGACGATGCCCTCGACGGCCTGGTCGATGGGGGCGTCGTCGAAGACGATGTTCGCGCCCTTGCCGCCGAGTTCGAGCGTCAGCTTCTTGTCGGTACCGGCGACGGTGCGGGCGATCTCCTTGCCGACGGCCGTGGAGCCGGTGAAGGCCACCTTGTTCACGTCGGGGTGGGCGACGAGCGCCGCGCCCGCATCGCCGTACCCCGGAAGGATGTTGACGACGCCCTTCGGCAGGCCCGCCTGGCGGCAGATGTCCGCGAAGAAGAGGGCGGACAGCGGCGTCGTCTCGGCGGGCTTCAGGACGACGGTGTTGCCCGTCGCGAGCGCCGGAGCGATCTTCCACGCGAGCATCAGGAGCGGGAAGTTCCACGGGATGACCTGGCCCGCGACGCCGAGCGCCTTCGGGTTCGGCCCGAATCCCGCGTGGTCGAGCTTGTCCGCCCAGCCCGCGTAGTAGAAGAAGTGTGCCGCTACGAGGGGGAGGTCCGCGTCGCGCGTCTCCTTGATGGGCTTGCCGTTGTCGAGCGTTTCGAGGACGGCGAGCTCGCGGCTGCGCTCCTGGATGATGCGGGCGATGCGGAAGAGGTACTTGCCGCGCTCCGCGCCGGGCAGCGCCGACCACTTCTCGAAGGCCTTGCGGGCCGCCTTCACGGCGCGCTCGACATCGGCCTCACCGGCCTGCGCGACCTCGGAGAGGACCTCCTCGGTGGCCGGGGAGACGGTCTTGAAGACCTTGCCGTCGGCGGCGTCGGTGAACTCGCCGTCGATGAACAGGCCGTAGGACGGTGCGATGTCGACGACGGACCGCGACTCGGGCGCGGGTGCGTACTCAAATACAGATGCCATGGTGATCAGTCCACCGTCACGTAGTCGGGACCGGAGTAGCGTCCTGTGGCCAGCTTCTGACGCTGCATCAGCAGGTCGTTCAGGAGGCTGGAGGCGCCGAAGCGGAACCAGTGGTTGTCGAGCCAGTCCTCGCCCGCGGTCTCGTTCACGATGACCAGGAACTTGACGGCGTCCTTGGAGGTGCGGATGCCGCCCGCGGGCTTCACGCCGACCTGTACCCCGGTGGCGGCGCGGAAGTCGCGTACGGCTTCGAGCATGAGGAGGGTGTTGGCGGGCGTGGCGTTGACGCCGACCTTGCCCGTCGACGTCTTGATGAAGTCGGCCCCTGCCAGCATGCCGATCCAGCTCGCGCGCCGGATGTTGTCGTACGTCGAGAGCTCGCCGGTCTCGAAGATGACCTTGAGGCGGGCGGCGCCGGAGGCCTCCTTCACCGCGCGGATCTCTTCGTAGACCTTCATGTAGTTGCCCGCGAGGAAGGCGCCGCGATCGATGACCATGTCGATCTCGTCCGCCCCGGCCGCCACGGCTTCGCGTACGTCCCCGAGCTTCACGTCGAGGGCGGCGCGGCCCGCCGGGAAGGCGGTGGCCACGGAGGCGACCTTGACGTCCGTGCCGGCGACGGCGGCCTTCGCGGTGGCCACCATGTCGGGGTAGACGCAGACCGCCGCGGTGCGGGGAGTCGTGCGGTCGGTGGGGTCAGGGTTGACCGCCTTCGCGCCGAGGGCCCGGACCTTGCCCGGGGTGTCGGAGCCTTCGAGGGTCGTCAGGTCGATCATCGAGATGGCCAGGTCGATGGCGTACGCCTTCGCCGTGGTCTTGATGGAACGGGTCCCGAGCGAAGCGGCGCGCGCCTCCAGGCCGACCGCGTCGACGCCGGGCAACCCGTGCAGGAAGCGGCGCAGCGTGCTGTCGGACGCGGTGGCGTCGCTGAGAGCGGGTGCGGGTGCAGAACTGGGCATGGTCACGAGGGGAGCATATCTACGCGCGTAGCGGCTGTACAGGTCGCGGTGTGGTTGCGGGCGCCGGGGTTACGGTCGCGGGGCTCTGCCCCGGACCCCGCTCCTCAAACGCCGGCGGGGCTTGATTCGCTTGACGGGTCGGGCACAATCGAGCCATGACGAGCAGCCAGACCACGCCCCCGCAGGCACGTGACCGGATCTATCGGTCTCCCGCCGGTATCGCCGGCGGTGTCGTGCTGATCCTGATCGGGGCCTGGCTGGGCATCGACGCCGTGGTCAACGGCGAGGGGCGGACGCCGTGGACGGCGCTCGCCGGGCTGCTGTTCGCGGTGCCGCTCGTCGTCGCGTTCACCATCAGGCCGGCCGTCTTCGGGAACGAGGAGCGGCTGCGCGTACGCAACCCGTTCCGTGACGTCTCGCTGCCGTGGTCCACGGTCTCGGGCTTCAAGTCCGGGTACTCGAACGAGGTCGTCGACGAGGCGGGCACCAAGTACCAGCTCTGGTCCATCCCGGTGTCGCTGCGCGGCCGGCGCAAGGCGCAGCGCCAGCAGATGCGCGCCGCCAAGGGCGGCCGCACGCCCACCGGAGCCAGCGGCCTGCCGGTGACCGACCAGCGCTCGACCGGCGACCAGGCCATGGACGAACTCCGCGAACTCCACGAGGCACACGCGGCAGCCGAGGCCGAGACCACTCAGGGCACCACCAAGGTCCGCTGGGCGTACGAGATCATCGCCCCCGCGCTCGTGGGCGCGGTACTCCTCGTGTCGCTGCTCGCGTTCGGGTAGCGCGAATCAGGCCCTCGGGGGCGCGCGAGGCTGCTGGGCCATTTAAGCCCCGCCGGCGATTGAGGCGCGGGGTCCGGGGCGGAGCCCCGAGTCCGCAACCCCGGCCTACGCCGAGCTAAATACCCGCCGCCCCCGCAAGGTCCCGCTTGAGCGCCGCGAGGCGCTCCGTCGCGGTGGTCCGGGCCGCGGGCAACGCGTCCCGGCCCCCGACCGCGACCACGACCTCCAGGTAACACTTCAGCTTCGGCTCCGTACCCGACGGCCGCACCACGACCCGCGCCCCGTCGAGCGTGTACCGAAGCCCGTCCGTGGGCGGCAGCCCACCCGCCCCGGCCGCGAGGTCCTCGGCCTGGGTCACCGCGAGCCCCGCCAGCTCCACCGGCGGAGTCTCCCGGAGCCGTCGCATCGCGTCCGCGATGACCGACAGGTCCTCGACCCGCACGCTCAACTGGTCCGTCGCGTGCAGCCCGTGCGCGAGCGCCAGGTCGTCGAGCGCGTCCAGGAGCGTACGGCCCTGGGCCTTCAGCTCACTCGCCAGCTCGGTGACGAGCAGCGCCGCCGTGATGCCGTCCTTGTCGCGCACGCCCTCGGGGTCGACGCAGTAGCCGAGCGCCTCCTCGTAGCCGTAGCGCAGGCCCTCGACGCGGGCGATCCACTTGAAGCCGGTCAGCGTCTCCTCGTACGGGAGTCCCGCCGCCTCGGCGATCCGGCCGAGCAGCGAGGACGACACGATCGACTCGGCGAGGACGCCGTTCACGCCCCGCCTCACGAGGTGCGCCGCCAGCAGCGCGCCCACCTCGTCGCCGCGCAGCATCCGCCACTCGCCCCCGTCGGGCACGGCCACCGCGCAGCGGTCCGCGTCCGGGTCGTTGGCGATGATCAGGTCCGGGGTCTCGCCCTGCGCGCGGGCCGTCGCGAACGACAGGTCCATCGCCCCCGGCTCCTCCGGGTTCGGGAACGCGACCGTGGGGAAGTCCGGGTCGGGCTCGGCCTGTTCGGGCACGAGCACCGGCTCGGGGAAGCCCGCGCGGGCGAACGCGGCCAGGAGCGTGTCCTTGCCGACGCCGTGCATCGCCGTGTAGACGGTGCGGGCGCCACGGGCCGAGCCCTCCGCCAGGACCGCGTCCGTACGCGCCAGGTACGCCTCCAGGACGTCCTCGCCCAGCGTCTCCCAACCGCTCTCCGCGCGCGGCACGTCGTCCAGCGACGCCACCGCGTCGATCTCTGCCGCGATCTCCGCGTCGGCCGGCGGCACGATCTGCGAGCCGTCGCCGAGGTACACCTTGTAGCCGTTGTCGCGCGGCGGGTTGTGCGAGGCCGTGACCTCGACGCCCGCGACCGCGCCCAGGTGCCGTATGGCGAAGGCGAGCACCGGGGTGGGCAGCGGGCGGGGGAGGGCCGCGGCGCGCAGCCCGGCCCCCACCATCACCGCCGCCGTGTCGCGCGCGAAGTCCGCCGACTTGTGCCGCGCGTCGTAGCCGATGACGACCGGACCGTCCGTCCGGCCCTTCGCCTTCAGATACGCCGCCAGGCCCGCGGCCGCGCGGATGACCACCGCGCGGTTCATCCGCATCGGGCCCGCGCCCAGCTCGCCGCGCAGCCCTGCCGTGCCGAACTGCAGCGTTCCGGAGAAGCGCTCGCCGATCGACTCCAGGTCCCCTGCCTCGATGAGCTTGGCCAGCTCCTCGCGGGTCTCCGGGTCCGGGTCCTCCGCCAGCCAGGTCTTCGCCCGGTCGAGCAGTTCGCTGCCAGATACGGTCACGGTTCGCATTCCTTCAGACGTACGGATACGGGCTCGCCGACGGCAGCGGCGCTCAGATCTTCGCGAGGACCTTGGTCAGCAGGTCACCCATGGCGGAGGCCGAGTCGCGGCCCGCCTGGAGGACCTCTTCGTGGTTGAGCGGCTCGCCGGAGAGGCCCGCCGCCAGGTTCGTCACCAGGGAGATGCCGAGCACCTCCGCGCCCGCCTCACGGGCCGCGATGGCCTCCAGGGTGGTGGACATGCCGACCAGGTCGGCGCCGAGGATGCCGGCCATCCGGACCTCGGCGGGGGTCTCGTAGTGCGGGCCCGTGAACTGGGCGTACACGCCCTCTTCCAGGCTCGGGTCGATCTCCTTGCACAGCGCGCGCAGGCGCGGCGAGTACAGGTCGGTGAGGTCGACGAAGTTGGCGCCGACGATCGGCGAGGCCGCGGTCAGGTTGATGTGGTCGGAGATGAGCACCGGCTGCCCGGGGCGCATGCCCTGGCGCAGACCGCCACAGCCGTTGGTGAGCACGATGGTCTTGCAGCCCGCGGCGGCGGCCGTGCGCACACCGTGCGCGACGGCGGCGACGCCGCGGCCCTCGTAGAAGTGCGTACGGCCCAGGTAGACCAGGGCGCGCTTCTCGCCGACCTGGTACGAGCGGACGGTGCCGCCGTGGCCGGCCACCGCGGCGCCGGTGAAGCCGGGCAGCTCGGTGAAGGGGAACTCGGCGGCGGGCTCGCCCAGTGCCTCGGAGGCGGGCGCCCAGCCGGAGCCCATCACGAGGGCGACGTCGTGGGTCTCGGCGCCCGTCAGCTCGCGCAGCCGCGCGGCGGCGGCGTCGGCGGCGGCGTACGGGTCGGCCAGGACGTGGTCCGGAGTAAGAGAAGCGTTCACGCCGACGAGGGTAGCCTGTCGCTGCCTACGCGCGTAGATGTCGGAGGTCACGTCCTTGTGATCGTTGCTTTGTCGTTTCCGACGAACGGGGGAGCGGGAAGCGCTTCGCCGCGCCCCCGGTCCGCCCTCAGCAGGGCCGCTTGCGCAGTTCCATCGCGTAGTCGTGCGGCGCGCCCGCGGACTCGGCCGCGTCGGCGATCTCGCCCAGGTACCGCGCCGAGGGAAGGCCGCCCTCGTAACCGTTCAGTACGTAGAGCCACGCGGGCTCCTCGCCCTCCAGGGTGTCCACGCGGACCCGCATCCTCCGGTAGATGTCGAGGCCGACGCCCTCCCAGCGGTCCATCGACTCCTCGTCCATCGGGGCGATGTCGTACAGCGCGACGAAGACCTGTGAACGCGGCGCCTCGACGATCGTGGGGAGTGCGCCCTCCCAGCCCATGTGCTCGCCTCCGAACGTGAGCCGCCAACCGTTCAGCCAGCCCGTCGCGCGCAGCGGCGAGTGCGGGGCGCGGCGCGTCATGAGCCGCGCGTCGAGATTGCCGGCGTACGCGGCGTAGAGCGACATGGTCCCGAGAGTACGTCAGACGGACCACATGTCTCGTGAGTAACCGAAGCACCCCTCTTAAGAGGAGCGCCCCTCTTCTCAAGAGGGGATTCGCGCAGCCCGCGCGCGCGAGTGGCCCGGACGGGGGCCCCGGCTCGGTGCGGCCTTGAAGCGTGCGGGACAATGGGGCATGTGACTCGGATCGTGATCATCGGTGGCGGACCTGGCGGATACGAGGCGGCTTTGGTGGCCGCGTCCCTCGGCGCGGAGGTGACCGTCGTCGACTGCGACGGCCTCGGCGGGGCGTCGGTGCTGACCGACTGCGTACCGTCGAAGACCTTGATCGCCACGGCCGAGGTGATGACCACCTTCGACTCCTCTTATGAAGAGCTCGGCATCATCGTCGAGGACGACACCCCCGACCCGGACAGCCCGGCGCGCGTCGTCGGCGTGGACCTCGGCAAGGTCAACCGCCGTGTGAAGCGCCTCGCGCTCGCCCAGTCCCACGACATCACCGCTTCCGTCACCCGCGCGGGCGCGCGCGTGCTGCGCGGCAAGGGCCGCCTGGACGGCCAGCAGGCGCTCGACGGCTCCCGCAAGGTGGTCGTCACCGCGGCCGACGGCAGCGAGGAGACCCTCGTCGCCGACGCCGTGCTCCTGTGCACCGGCGGCCACCCGCGCGAGCTGCCCGACGCGCAGCCCGACGGCGAGCGGATCCTCAACTGGACGCAGGTGTACGACCTGGACGAGCTCCCCGAGGAGCTCATCGTGGTCGGTTCCGGTGTCACCGGCGCCGAGTTCGCGGGCGCCTACAAGGCGCTCGGCTCCAAGGTCACCCTCGTCTCCTCCCGCGACCGCGTGCTGCCCGGCGAGGACCCCGACGCCGCCGCCGTCCTGGAGGACGTGTTCCGGCGCCGCGGCATGAACGTCATGGCCCGCTCCCGCGCCGCCTCCGCCAAGCGCGTCGGCGACCGCGTCGAGGTCACGCTCTCCGACGGTCGGGTCATCTCCGGTACGCACTGCCTGATGGCGGTCGGCGCCGTGCCCAACAGCGAGGGCCTCGGCCTGGAGGAAGCGGGCGTCAAGGTCAAGGAGTCGGGCCACATCTGGACCGACAAGGTCAGCCGCACCACCGCCCCCAGCGTGTACGCGGCCGGTGACGTGACCGGCGTCTTCGCCCTCGCGTCCGTCGCCGCGATGCAGGGCCGCATCGCGATGTACCACTTCCTGGGCGACGCGGTCACGCCGCTGAACCTCAAGACGGTCTCGTCCAACGTCTTCACCGACCCGGAGATCGCGACCGTCGGCTACACGCAGGCGGATGTCGACTCGGGCAAGATCGACGCCCGCGCCGTCAAGCTGCCGCTGCTGCGCAACCCCCGCGCCAAGATGCAGGGCATCAGGGACGGCTTCGTCAAGATCTTCTGTCGTCCGGGTACGGGCATCGTGGTGGGCGGAGTGGTCGTCGCGCCGCGCGCTTCGGAACTGATCCACCCCATCTCGATCGCGGTCGACAACAATCTGACGGTCGAGCAGATCGCGAACACGTTCACCGTGTACCCCTCGCTGTCGGGATCGATCGCCGAAGTGGCACGGCAGTTGCACACGCGGAAGATGGCCGAAGAGGGCTGACTTTCGCCAACGGGCCGCAGGTCACGGTGAGTTGCGGCCCATGCGGGGGGCATAGGCGGGCTGGGTAGTTGCCGCGTTCCGCGTATACCACTTCCGTGGTTCCTGTGCGAACAGAATCTGTAAATCGGCGCAAACTGCTGAAACCAGACGGTCGTTGGGGTTACTGTCAGTTTCGTGTTCGCTGCAGAACGTCGTCAATTGATCCTCGAAATGGTGCGAGCCAACGGAGCGGTTTCGCTCCGTGAGCTCGCCCGCGTCGTCCAGACCTCTGAAGTGACCGTACGGCGGGACGTGCGCGCACTGGAGGCAGAAGGACTCCTCGACCGCCGGCACGGCGGTGCGGTATTGCCGGGCGGATTCACGCGGGAATCCGGCTTTCCGCAGAAATCACATCTCGCGACCGCAGAGAAGACGGCCATCGCCGATCTCGCCGCGGGTCTCGTCGAAGAGGGCGAGGCCATCGTGGTGGGCGCGGGGACGACCACGCAGGAGCTGGCCCGCCGGCTCGCGCGTGTGCCGGGCCTGACCGTGGTCACCAACTCCCTCCTGGTGGCGCAGGCACTCGCCCACGCCAACCGGGTGGAGGTCGTCATGACCGGTGGCACGCTGCGGGGTTCCAACTATGCGCTGGTGGGCAGCGGGGCGGAGCAGTCCCTTCAGGGGCTGAGAGTGTCGCGTGCCTTCCTGTCCGGCAGTGGTCTGACCGCCGAGCGCGGGCTCTCCACGTCCAACATGCTGTCGGCGTCCGTGGACCGGGCGCTCGTGCAGGCCGCGTCCGAGGTCGTCGTGCTCGCGGATCACTCCAAGCTCGGTACGGACACCATGTTCCAGACCGTGCCGACCGATGTGATCACGCGTCTCGTGACGGACGAGCCGCCGGCGCACGACGACCGGGCCGCGACGGAGCTTCAGGCGCTCGCCGATCAGGGGGTGCAGGTCGCGGTCGCGGGGGCCGGGGCGGAGGACCCTTCCGGGGGCGGTGATTCCGTCCCGGCGCGTCAGTCGCGCCGGGATGTGCCGTTGCCTGGCCAGCGGCGTGGTCAACTTCCGGGCGGTAACCATCCGTTGCGCTCGGCCCCGTTGGACACCCCGCCGGAACGGACGGCCAGGGTGGCCGATCTTCGCCGTCGGTAGAGGTTTCGCCCGCGCCGGGCCTACGCCACGGGGCTCCGCCCCGGACCCCGCTGCTCAATCGCCGCAGGGGCTTAAAAGAACAGGCCCAGGGGCGCTGCTCCAGACCCCGCTGCCTCTCGTCCCAAGAGCGGGCTCAAAATCGACCCCGCCTCGAGCGGCTCGGGCAAATCAAGCCCCGCTCTGGGACGAGAGGCAGCGGGGTCCGGGGCGGAGCCCCGAGACCGTAACGACGGTGCCGGTCACGCGGTGATCCCGCAGAGGGTCAGGCGGAGTAGGCGATCCGCCAAACCCGGGTCCGACGGAGTCTCCTCCGCCGCGAGGGCGATCGCGTTCGTGAGCTGCAGGAGGTCCGCCATGGAGACGTCCTGCCGCACCGCCCCCGCCCGCTGCGCCCGCGAGAGCAACGCCTGGCCCGCCTCCCGCATCGGATCACTGCACCGGGCCAGCGCCGAACTCGCGTCCTGCGAGGCCGACATGAGGGCACGGGAAAGCCCCCGGTACTCGCCGGCATGCGTGATGATCTCGCGCAGCCACGTCACGAGCGCCGTACAGGGCTGCGGAGCGTCGAGGAGGGCCCGGGAGCGGGCGAGCAGATCGTTCACCGCCTCCTCGAAGACGGCGCTCATCAGCGCGTGCCGGTTCGGGAAGTGCCGGTACAGCGTGCCGATGCCGACCCCGGCCGCCCGGGCCACCTCCTCGAGGGACGCCCCCGTGCCGTGCTCGGCGAACGCGATCCGGGCCTGCGCGAGCAGCCGCTCGTAATTGCGGCGCGCGTCCGCGCGCATGCGGCGCGAGCGGTCGTGCTCGGCTGTCGTCATCGGGCCTCCCTGGGCGTGCGCGGGCCTGGTGCGCAGGACTTCAAGGATGCCCGATGCCGGGACCGAGGCGGTGCGGAGGGATCGCTACCGCAGTAGCGTCGACGCGGAGGGCGCATGCGCAGGGCGCCCCGGAGCGCGGCATGAGCATCAGCGACGCGGGCCGGCGAGACGTACGGCAGCTCGTCCGGGAACTCGAAGAGGCCGTGGACGTGGACGAGTTGCGCTCCCACGCGGTCCGCGGACTCGCCCGGCTCATCCCGGCCGACGCCGCCCAGTGGTACCACTTCGCCGCCGATGACGGCGCCGTGCGGGCACTCGCGCTGCCCGCGGAGTCCTTCCACGCCGACCCCGCCGTCATCCACGACCACCCCATGGACCACCCGCTGACGGGGCCCATGCTCGTCTCCGGGACGAGCGGCGCCTGGCGGGTGAGCGATGTCGCCGCCGACCGCGACTGGCGGCGCACCCACTGCTTCAACCTGGACTTCCGCCCCTTCGGAATGCGCCGCCACCTCGTCGCCAGCGCCCGGGACGAGGCGGGCGTCGCGGGGTACGCGCTGCTGCGCGGCGGCACCGACTTCACCGAGGAGCAGCGGGACCTGCTCGACTACGCCCAGCCCCACCTCGCGGCCGCCGAACGTCTGTTGGCCGAGCGGCAGCGGATGTACGCGCTCCTCGCCGCCGCGCTCGCCTCCACCGGGCGGCCGGGGCAGGGCGTCGCCGCCGTGGCCGGGAACGGGGCGGTACGGCCGCTCGACGCCGTCGCGGCGGAGTTGCTGCCGCGCCTGGACGGCGACCCGCGGATCGGCCTCGGGGCACCGCCCGGCGCCTGCCGTGCCTTCCGGGCGCGCGACATCGACGTACGGGCGGTGGCGTGCGCCGTGCCCGACGTGCCGCGGCTCCTGCTGCTGCGGGACCTCGCGCCGGGCCGCGCCGCCGCCCGCGTGCTCGGCCTGACCGAGCGCGAACACCGCACCCTGGAACACATCGACGCCGGCCGCACCCCCGCAGAGGCGGCGCGTGCGATGGGGATCTCGCTGACGACCGTACGGGGATATGTGGCCGCCCTGCACCGCAAGCTGGACGCCGGGCACACGGCGGCGCTGCTGCGCAAGGGACGCGAGACCGGGCTGCTGGGGGAGTGAGCCCGGCGGGCGCCCCTCAGAATTGACGGCTGGTCCGGCCGGGGGGCCGCCCGCTTCACTGGTGGAATCCAGTGGCATCCACGGGCATCAGGGGGAACGCCATGACCGCGACACCGTCACCAGCGCACATACCCGCCGCCGCACCAGGCGCCGCCGCCGAACGGATCCGGCCGCTGCGGGCCGTCACGGCCGCGGTCCTCGTCCTCGGGCCGCTGCTCTTCATCATCGCCTCGCTCCTGTCCCCGTACGACATGACGGAGGACAAGACGAGGAACATCGTCGCCGACATCGCCGCCAACGAAGGGCAGGAGAAGGCCGCAGCCTGGGCGTGGCTGGCCCTGGGGATCGCGATGGCCGCCGCGGCCATCCTGGTCTCCGTGTACGTCATGGCGCGCTCGCCGAAGCTGGGGCTCGCCGGACTGCTGCTGTTCGGGGGCGGCGCCACGGCCGCCAACCTGACGCCCTCGTACGACTTCGTGACCCTCGCGGGCCTCGACAAGGGGGTCGACCAGGTCACGATCGTGAAGGTCCTCGACGGCGGCGACAGCCTGGCCATGCCTGCGGTCGCCGGGATCTGGTTCATCGCCGGCATCGTCTTCGGAGGCATTGTCCTCGGCATCGGCCTGCTGCGCAGCCACGCGGTGCCCGCGTGGGCGGCGTGGGTGCTGATGGCCGCGATGCCGCTGAACGTGCTGGGCTGGGTCACGGGCGTCGCGGCGCTCGCGTACGCGGGGTTCGCGCTGCTGACCGTCGCCTTCGCGGTGGTGGCCATGGACATCGCGCATCACGGCACCGGCTGGGTGCGCGGCGTGTAGCCGAAGGCCGAACACCGAACGCAGAAGCGCCCGTTGAACCGGTCACCGGTCCAACGGGCGCTTCGTGTGCACGCGTCGGTGCGTCAGTCCTTGATCTCGCAGATCGCCGCACCGGAGGTGAGCGACGCGCCGATCTCGGCGGACAGGCCCTTGATGGTGCCCGACTTGTGGGCGTTCAGGGGCTGTTCCATCTTCATGGCCTCAAGGACGACGATCAGGTCGCCCTCCTTGACCTCCTGGCCCTCCTCGACCGCGATCTTGACGATCGTGCCCTGCATCGGGGACGCGAGGGTGTCGCCGGAGACGGCGGAGCCGGACTTCTTCGCGGCGCGCCGCTTGGGCTTGGCGCCGGCGTTGAGGCCGGTGCGGGCCAGGGACATGCCCATGCCCGCCGGGAGGGAGACCTCAAGGCGCTTGCCGCCGACCTCGACGACGATGTTCTCGCGGCCCGCCTCGTCCTCCTCCTCACCGGGCGCCGGGGTGGCGAACGGCGGGATGTCGTTGACGAACTCGGTCTCGATCCAGCGCGTGAAGACCGTGAACGGGTCCTCGCTGCCGGTCAGTTCGGGGGCGAACGCCGGGTCGGTGACGACCTTGCGGTGGAAGGGGATGGCGGTGGCCATGCCCTCGACCTCGAACTCGGCGAGCGCGCGGGCGGCCCGCTGGAGGGCCTCCTTGCGGGTACGCCCCGTGACGATCAGCTTGGCGAGCAGCGAGTCCCAGGCCGGGCCGATGACCGAGCCGGACTCGACGCCCGCGTCCAGGCGGACACCCGGTCCTGCCGGGCCCTCGAACTTGGTGACGGTGCCCGGGGCGGGCAGGAAGCCGCGGCCCGGGTCCTCGCCGTTGATGCGGAACTCGAAGGAGTGGCCGCGCAGTTCGGGGTCGCCGTAGCCGAGCTCCTCGCCGTCGGCGATGCGGAACATCTCCCGTACGAGGTCGATGCCGGCGACCTCTTCGGTGACCGGGTGCTCGACCTGGAGGCGGGTGTTGACCTCGAGGAAGGAGATCGTGCCGTCCGCGCCGACGAGGAACTCGACGGTGCCCGCGCCGACGTAGCCGGCCTCCTTGAGGATCGCCTTCGAGGACGAGTACAGCTGCTCCAGCTGCGCCTCGCTCAGGAACGGCGCCGGGGCCTCCTCGACGAGCTTCTGGTGGCGGCGCTGGAGCGAGCAGTCACGGGTCGAGACGACGACCACGTTGCCGTGCTGGTCGGCCAGGCACTGCGTCTCCAC
This sequence comes from Streptomyces nidicola, assembly GCF_050106155.1. Lineage (NCBI taxonomy): Bacteria > Bacillati > Actinomycetota > Actinomycetes > Kitasatosporales > Streptomycetaceae > Streptomyces > Streptomyces nidicola. Next base: position 3,914,612 of record NZ_JBNBPI010000001.1, on the reverse strand, counting down.
GTGGCGCGGCTTGTCGAGGTAGCGCTCCACGAAGCACTCGCCGCGGCCGAAGGCGGCGACGGCCTCGCGCACCGCGGAGTCGTACAGCTCGGGCACCTCTTCGAGGGTGCGGGCGACCTTCAGGCCGCGGCCACCGCCACCGAAGGCGGCCTTGATCGCGATCGGCAGCCCGTGCTCCTCGGCGAACGCCACGACCTCGTCGGAGCCCGAGACCGGGTCCGGCGTACCGGCGACCAGCGGGGCGCCCGCGCGCTGCGCGATGTGGCGGGCTGCGACCTTGTCGCCGAGGTCGCGGATCGCGTGCGGGGGCGGGCCGATCCAGATCAGCCCGGCGTCGAGGACGGCCTGGGCGAACTCGGCGTTCTCCGACAGGAATCCGTAGCCGGGGTGGATGGCGTCCGCGCCGGAGTCCTTCGCCGCCTGGAGCACCTTGGCGATGTCCAGGTAGCTGGTGGCCGGGGTGTCCCCGCCAAGGGCGAAGGCCTCGTCGGCCGCACGGACGTGCAGAGCGTCCCGGTCCGGCTCGGCGTAGACGGCAACGCTCGCGATCCCCGTGTCCCGGCACGCCCGGGCCACGCGGACAGCGATTTCGCCACGGTTGGCGATGAGCACCTTGCGCACGATGGCTCCCTCCTTGCTGTGTCTTCCCGGGGGCATCCCCCGGACCCCCGGCCGTGGTCGCCCGAGCCGGGGCGGTCGGCGGGTCACCGTGAAGCTTGACTCACTGAAACAAGCTGAGTTTAGGGACTGCCGACACGGACCCACGAGCCGTCCCCGGGCGTGAGCTTGCCCACACAGAGTGTCACCCGGGGTCCACCCGGTCCGTGAAATCCCTTGTCGCGCCTGGATACGCGCGATCCTTCACCGCAACCCTAGCCCGCCTCTGTGGCCAAGGTCTCTGTGAGACCGTGCTGCGGCCCGTGGGCATTCTTTGTGGAGTCCCTACGAATGGCCCAATGATTCTTTGCCTTCTGCAGAACCCTTGTCCGGTGGTTTACCCGTTAGTAGCGTTCGGGATGTCTTGACCGTACTAGCGGTAACAGTCAGCGGAAGTGGGTGGGACCGGTGGCACGCAGGCCGGTGGCGTGGGTGGCGGCGATCGTGTTGTTCGCGGAGGCGGTCGGGATCGTCCTTCTGAACTGGTTCCTCGGCCTGGTGGTCGACGACCAGGACATGTCCCTCGCGGGCCTCGACCCGCGGGCGATGTCGGTGGGCGCGTGGATCGCGGGGGGCCTGTTCGGGCTCTACCTGGTGGTGTGCGGGATCGTGCTCGTGCGCACCGCGATCGTCGACCGGGCGCCGGGCACGTTCGGGCGGATCCTGCTGATCAGCGCGGCCGTCGTGCACGGACTGCTCGGCGCGTTCTCGATCAGCCTGGTGGGCTGGTTCAGCTTCGTGTTCATGATGATCGTGCTCGCCCTGCTCGTGCTCACGCTGGTGGCGTACGACCGGCACGAGCAGGGGGAGCGGCGCGCGGAGGGGGCCACCCCCGCGCAGAACGGCCCCACTACTCCGCCGGCGCCCACAACTCCGTGATGCCGATGCCCAGTTCGGCGAGGAGGCGGCGGACCAGGGGCAGCGAGAGCCCGATCACGTTGCCGTGGTCGCCTTCGATGCCGTCGATGAACGGGGCCGAGCGGCCGTCCAGGGTGAACGCGCCCGCCACGTAGAGGGGTTCGCCCGTCGCCACGTACGCGGCGATCTCCTCGTCGCTCGGCTCGCCGAACCGGACGACGGTGGAGGCGGTGCCGGAGCTGTACCGGCCGCTCGCCGTGTCGTAGACGCAGTGGCCGGTCTGGAGCGTGCCCACACGCCCGCGCATCGACTTCCAGCGGGCCGTGGCCTCCTCGGCGTCGGCAGGCTTGCCGAGCGCCTCGCCGTCGAGGTCGAGCACGGAGTCGCAGCCGATGACGACGGCGGAGCCCGCCTCGGGCCGCGCCGCGACCACGGAGGCCTTGGCCTCGGCGAGGGCGAGGGCGAGTTCGGCGGGCGTCGGGGCCGTCACGGCGTCCTCGTCGACCCCGCTGACGATCACCTCGGGGGCGAACCCGGCCTGCCGCAGCAGGCCGAGGCGGGCGGGGGACTGGGAGGCCAGGATCAGTCGGCGTGGAGCAGTCATGCGACTCAGGTTATCCAGGGTGGCGCGGTGCAATCCCCGGCCGGCGGCGCTACCCGGTCCCCAGCATCAGGAACATGACGACCATGGCCAGCGCCAGCAGAAGACCCGCGCGCCGCAGCATCGCCTGCGTTTCGCGGAGCTCCTCTGGGGGCTCGTCATCGGGGTCGGACCACAGCACATACAGCATGGTGCTGCTCGCGCGTGCGGGGCGCCTGAGTACGCGTACTCAGGCGCCCCGCTACGAAAGGACTAATTCACGTGGGCCCGTGGGTGAACGTGAACTACGCGGGCCAGTAGGTACGGGACCAGCTCGACGCCCCCGGGGCCGGCAGCCGGTGCCGGGCGATGCGGGACGGGTCGGACCACGCGTCCCGGCCCGCCGTCGCGGCCGGGGCGTCCGGGACCGCCGCGGCGCGCGCCTGGACCACCGCCAGTGCGGCGGCCAGCTCCTCGGGGGTCGGATTGCCCCGTACGACCTTGATCATCATGATCCGGCTCCTAGAGGGGGATGTTGCCGTGCTTCTTCGGGGGCAGTGATTCCCGCTTCGTGCGCAGCTGACGCAGTCCGCGTACGACGTGCGAGCGGGTGTCGGAGGGCATGACCACCGCGTCGATGTAGCCGCGCTCGGCCGCCGTGTACGGGTTGAGGAGGGTGTCCTCGTAATCCTGGATGAGCTGCGCGCGGGTCTCCTCGACGTTCCCCGCGGCCTCGGCCGCGGCGATCGTCTTGCGGTGCAGGATGTTGACCGCGCCCTGCGCGCCCATGACGGCGATCTGCGCGGTCGGCCAGGCCAGGTTGAGGTCGGCGCCCAGGTGCTTGGAGCCCATCACGTCGTAGGCGCCGCCGAAGGCCTTGCGCGTGATGATCGTGATGAGCGGGACGGTGGCCTCGGCGTACGCGTAGATCAGCTTGGCGCCGCGCCGGATGATGCCCTCGTGCTCCTGCTCGACGCCCGGCAGGAAGCCCGGGACGTCGACGAAGGTCAGGACGGGCACGTTGAAGGCGTCACACGTCCTGACGAACCGCGCGGCCTTCTCGCTCGCGTGGATGTCGAGGCAGCCGGCGAACTGCATCGGCTGGTTGGCGACGATGCCGACCGGGCTGCCCTCGACACGGCCGAAGCCGGTGATGATGTTCGGCGCGAACAGCGACTGGGTCTCGAAGAAGTCGGCGTCGTCCAGGACGTGTTCGACCACCGTGCGCATGTCGTACGGCTGGTTCGCGCTGTCCGGGATGAGGGTGTCGAGCTCGCGGTCCTCGTCGGTGAGCGCCAGGTCCGCCTCCTCGGGGAAGGAGGGCGGCTCGCTCAGGTTGTTCGACGGCAGGTAGGACAGCAGCGACTTGACGTACTCGATCGCGTCCTTCTCGTCGCCCGCCATGTGGTGCGCGACACCGGAGCGCGAGTTGTGGGCGCGGGCGCCGCCCAGCTCCTCGAAGCCGACGTCCTCACCGGTGACCGTCTTGATGACGTCGGGTCCGGTGATGAACATGTGGCTGGTCTGGTCGACCATGACCGTGAAGTCGGTGATCGCGGGCGAGTAGACCGCGCCGCCCGCGCAGGGCCCGACGACCAGGCTGATCTGCGGGATCACACCCGAGGCGTGCGTGTTGCGGCGGAAGATCTCGCCGTACATGCCGAGGGCCATGACGCCCTCCTGGATGCGGGCGCCGCCGGAGTCGTTGATGCCGATGACCGGGCAGCCGGTCTTCAGCGCGAAGTCCATCACCTTCATGATCTTCTGCCCGAAGACCTCGCCGAGGGCTCCGCCGAAGACCGTGAAGTCCTGCGAGAACACGGCGACCGGACGGCCGTCCACGGTGCCGTAACCGGTCACCACACCGTCGCCGTACGGCTTGTTGGCATCGAGGCCGAAGTCCGTCGACCGGTGACGGGCGAACTCGTCCAGCTCCACGAAGGAGTCCTCGTCGAGCAGCAGCTCGATCCGCTCGCGGGCGGTCAACTTGCCCTTGGCGTGCTGCTTTTCGACCGCGCGGGCGGAACCCGCATGGGTCGCCTCATCGATCCGGCGCCGCAGATCCTCGATCTTGCCTGCGGTCGTGTGGATGTCGGTCTGCGCTGTCGGCTGTTCCAACTCGGACATCGGGATGCGGCTCCCTGCCTGCTTCGACGCTGCTCACGGGGACGGTTCGGGGAAGGTTCGCGTTTGGTTCGCGGGACGGTTCAAAAAGGGGAGTGGGGCTACTGATCCGTAGCGTAGTGGCCTGAATACCGTTCAGCAGTGCGGTCTTTGCCACACCTAGGCTGGGTTGCATGACGCCGCGAGATGGTTCAGACGTACCCGCCAACCCCTGGTCCGACCTGGACAGGCCGCCCCTGGCCGAGGCCGGCCTCCGCCGGTCCCTGGTACGGGAAGGGGGACTGTGGTCGTCCGTGGAGGTGGTGCCCCGCACGGGGTCGACCAACACGGATCTGGTGCGGCGGGCCTCGGAGGGACCCGTCGCCGAGGGCACCGTGCTCGTCGCCGAGGAGCAGAGCGCGGCGCGCGGGCGGCTCGACCGGAGCTGGTCGGCGCCGCCGCGCTCGGGCCTCTTCTTCTCCGTGCTGCTCAAGCCGGGCGAGCACGAGGTGCCGGTGGCGCGCTGGGGGTGGCTGCCGCTGCTCACCGGGGTCGCGGTGGCCACGGCGCTCTCCTCGGCGGCCGGGGTCGACACCGCCCTGAAGTGGCCGAACGATGTGCTCCTCACGGTCGACGGCGAGGAGCGCAAGGCGGGCGGGATCCTGCTGGAGCGGGCCGGTTCGGATGCCGTCGTGATCGGCGTCGGCCTGAACGTGTCGCTGCGGGCCGACGAGTTGCCGGTCCCGACGGCGGGGTCGCTGGCGCTGGCCGGGGCGAAGGTCTCCGACCGGGAGCCGGTGCTGCGGGCGGTCCTGCGGTCGCTGGAGCACTGGTACGTGGAGTGGTGTGCGGCGGAGGGGGATCCGGGGCTGTCGCGGTTGCAGGAGTCCTACGCGGCCGGCTGCGCCACGCTTGGCCGTGAGGTGCGGGCGATTCTTCCCGGTGACCGTGAGCTGGTCGGCGAGGCGGTCGCGGTGGACGGTGACGGCCGCCTGGTGATCGCCCCGGCGCACGGCCCCCGGGAGGCGGTCGGCGCGGGCGACATCGTCCACTTGCGTCCGGCCTAGGCACCCGAGGTGCACTTCCCGGCCGGGTGCCGCCTACTCGTGGCTGGGCGCGCAGTTCCCCGCGCCCCTTACGCATGCGGCTTCGCCGCTGCTCCACGGGTCGCCCGGGGATGTCGCACGAAGTGCGCATCTCAGGGGCGCGGGGAACTGCGCGCCCAGCCACGGGCGGCCGCACCACGGCGACGAGCGCGCCCCGGGTGCCGAGGACGGACGCACGCCCACCACAAGTGTGCGGAGTGACGTGGGGCACAGGGGCTGCCGTAGAGTTGAGCGCGGTCGATACCTGACCGCGGCAGATCGGAAGGGCAGCAGGCGTGACCGTCGACGACTCGGGCTCCGGCACGGGCTCTCCCACCGACCCCGAGAAGCCGGAAGGTGCGGAACCGGAAGAGGCAGAGGCCGAGGACCCCCTCGCTCTGCGGCTCGAAGGGCTCATCCTCGGGGCGGAGCGCAGATACACCCCGTTCCAGGCGGCGCGCAGCGCGGGCGTCTCCATGGAGCTGGCCTCCCGGTTCTGGCGGGCCATGGGGTTCGCCGACATCGGGCAGGCCAAGGCGCTGACCGAGGCCGATGTCCTCGCGTTGCGGCGGCTCGCCGGTCTCGTCGAGGCCGGGCTGCTCAGTGAGGCCATGGCCGTACAGGTCGCCCGGTCCACGGGACAGACCACGGCGCGGCTCGCCGAATGGCAGATCGACTCGTTCCTTGAGGGCCTCACCGAGCCCCCGGAACCCGGCATGACCCGCACCGAGGTCACGTATCCGCTGATGGAGCTGCTCCTGCCGGAGCTGGAGGAGTTCCTCGTCTACGTGTGGCGGCGCCAGCTCGCCGCGGCCACCGGACGCGTCGTACAGGCCGGTGACGACGAGGAGATGGTCGACCGGCGGCTCGCCGTCGGCTTCGCCGACCTCGTCGGGTTCACGCGGCTGACGCGACGTATGGAGGAAGAGGAGCTCGGCGAGCTCGTCGAGGCCTTCGAGACCACCGCCGCGGACCTCGTCGCGGCGCACGGCGGCCGGCTCGTCAAGACCCTCGGCGACGAGGTCCTGTACGCGGCCGACGACGCGGGCATCGCGGCGGAGATCGCGCTGCGCCTGATCGAGACGATGAGCAACGACGAGACGATGCCGGAGCTGCGCGTCGGCATCGCGTTCGGCACGGTCACCACGCGGATGGGCGATGTCTTCGGCTCGACCGTGAACCTCGCGAGCCGCCTCACGTCGATAGCGCCACGGGACAACGTGCTGGTGGACGGCGCCTTCGCCCAGGAACTGATCAGGATCGGGGAGACGCCCACCTCCGAGGCGGAGGCCGCCGCCGAGGCGCAGAAGGCGAAGGAGGACGGCGAGGAGCCGCCCACCTACCGGTTCGCGCTCCAGCCCATGTGGCAGCGGCCCGTCCGTGGCCTCGGCGTCGTGGAGCCCTGGACGCTGACCAGGCGCACCTGACAACCTTGAGCGGTTAACTGGCGTTAACCGTTCATCGGAAAGGGCGTGTCATGGGTGACGAGCGGCGGTTCGGGGAGTTCGTGGCGGTGCGGTCCCATGAAGGGGGCACGGTCGCCGAGCTGGTGCTCGACCGGCCGAAGGCCATGAACGCCGTGTCGAGCGACATGGCCCGCTCGATCACCGGCGCCTGCGAGGCACTGGCCGGCGACCGGGACGTCCGGGTCGTCGTCCTCACCTCCAGCGCCGAGCGCGCCTTCTGCGTCGGCGCGGACCTCAAGGAGCGCAACTCCTTCTCCGACGCGGATCTGCTGCGTCAGCGGCCCGTGACGCGCGCCGCGTACACGGGTGTCCTTGAGCTGCCGATGCCGACGATCGCGGCCGTGCACGGCTTCGCGCTGGGCGGCGGCTTCGAGCTGGCGCTCGCCTGCGATCTGATCGTGGCCGACGGGACGGCCGTCGTGGGGCTGCCCGAGGTGTCCGTCGGCGTGATCCCCGGCGGCGGCGGTACGCAGCTGCTTCCGCGCCGCGTCGGGGCCGCGCGGGCCGCCGAGCTGATCTTCACGGCGCGCCGGGTGCGGGCGGCGGAGGCCGGTGAGCTCGGGCTCGTGGACCAGGTCGTGGAGGCGGGCGTGGACCGCGAGGAGGCGCTGGCGCTCGGCGCGCGGATCGCGCTCAACTCGCCGGTCGGCCTGCGCGCGTCGAAGAAGGCGCTGCGCCTCGGACACGGCCTCGACATGCGGGCGGGCCTCGAGGTGGAGGACGCGGCGTGGCGGTCCGTGGCGTTCTCCGGGGACCGGGCGGAGGGTGTGGCGGCGTTCAACGAGAAGCGCAGCCCGCAGTGGCCCGGCGAGTGACGGGGGTCGGTCGCGGCATCGGCTCGTACCGTCACTTTCCGTAACTTCCACCTGGTCGGAAGCCCCAGATTGGCGCACTGAATTCACCGAAATGTCGGAAAACTCCTTACTCTGGAGTGATGGGTGAGGACGTTCGGCTACGCGCCGTGGTGACGCTCGCGCAGGGCATGGCCGCTGCGCGCAGCCCGCGCGACTCCTGGCGCGCGGCCGCGCTCGGCGCCTGCCGCGCGCTGTCCGGGAGCTTCGCCGCGCTCTCCATGTGGGAGCGCGAGCGCGGCCGGCTGCGGGTGCTCGTCAACGTGGGGGAGCTGGCCGAGGGCGAGGAGGAGTTCCCCGATGGGGAGGGCTACCCGGTGCACCAGTTCCCCGAGATCACCGAGTTCCTGCACGAACGCTGGGCCAAGGGCGGCGAGCCGGACGCCTGGGTCGAGACGGCCGAGGGCCCCGTGGCCCGGGCCGGCTACTGCCACCAGCGGGTCGCCGCGCTGCGCCGCAGGGGCCGCGGCTGCTGCGTCGTCGCGCCGATCGTGCTGCACGGGCGGGCGTGGGGCGAGCTGTATGTGGCGCGGCCGACCGGGGCCGAGGTGTTCGACCGCTTCGACGCCGACTTCGCCACGGTCCTCGCGGCGGTCGTCGCGGCCGGCATCGCGCAGACCGAACGCCTGGAGGAGGCGCGCCGGCTCGCCTTCACCGACGCCCTGACCGGTCTCGCCAACCGGCGCGCGGTCGACATACGCCTCGACGAGGCCGTGGAGCGGCACCGGGCCGACGGTTCCGTGGTCAGCCTCGTCGTCTGCGACCTCAACGGCCTGAAGCGGGTCAACGACACCTATGGGCACGCGGCGGGCGACCGGCTCCTCGAACGGTTCGGATCGGTGCTCTCGCTGTGCGGGGCGATGCTGCCGGGAGCGCTCGCGGCGCGGCTCGGCGGCGACGAGTTCTCGCTGGTCGCCGTGGGGCCGTCGGCCGACGAGGTGGTGCGGGTGGGCGACGAGATCTGCTCCCGGGCCGCCGAGTTGGACCACGGCGACGGTGTCGCGTGCGGCATCGCGTCGACCGGGGACCCGATCGGCGAAGTGCACAACGCGCGCCGCCTGTTCCGCCTCGCGGACGCCGCCCAGTACAAGGCGAAGGCCCTGCGCGCGGCGAAGCCCGTGGTGGCCGGCCGCGACGGCGGCCTCGACGACCCGGTCGTCCGCCTCGCGGACTCCCCGCCACCGGCCGCGGGCGAGGGGGAACGCCGCAGGATCAGAGGCCTGGAACCCGGCACCGACCGCCGGCACCCGAACTGACGTGCTGCCCCGGGGAGTTGCCCCTGGTTCCCCTACGCCTCGTACGCCCTGCCCCTGCGCACCGAGTACGTCACGAAGCCGACACCCAGGCCGAGGAAGGCCGAACCACCGATCACGTACGGCGTCGTGTCCACCTGTCCCGTGTCGGCCAGGCGGAGTTGACGGTCCGACTGCTCGGTGACCGCCGTGGCGGTCCGCTGCTGGTCGGCATGGGTGGTGATGTGCTCCGGGTTCGCCGTCGCTGTGGGGACGAACCACAGCGCGCCGAGGAGCGCCGCGGCGGCGGTGGCGGTGAACAGTGATCGACGTGCGGCAGACACGGAAGCGATCCCCCTTGTGGCGCTGGCGAATTGGCCGTGTGGGGTCATGTTAGTCACCTCTCGATTGCGAACGCACCTCACTGGCAAGGCCAGACACCGCTCGCATCTTGTCGCGCTCCTGACTGCCCTCTACGACAGGACGGTCACAGGTCGCATCTCCCCACCAGGGCGTAGCTACGGTCTGGTGGGGACGGGCATGGTGACGTATGCCCACGCCGAGCGTGCGCGGTTGCGCACGTTGACCCCGGCGACGACGTCGGCAGGCCCAGCGAGGCCGCACCGACGACAGCGGAAGTGGTCCCGAGCGGGCCGGTTGGCCTTCTCGGTGTGGCCGCAGCGCGGACAGCGCTGCGATGTATAGGCCGCATCCACGGTCACGAACGCCACTCCGGCCTTCTGGGCCTTGTACTTGAGGTGTTGTCCGAGTTGGTGGAAGGGCCAGGAGGAGAGGGTGTCCCGCTGGTCGCGTCGTAGCCGTACCCGGTCGCGGATCCCGTCGAGTTCCTCGACGGCGATGCCGCGACCGGTGCGTTTTGCGACGGACACGATCTCCTTGCTGATCCGGTGGTTCACGTGCGTGGCGTGCCGCTGCTCCTTCTGGGCCCGGCGGGCGAGGCGTCGGGTGGCCGAGCGGGTGTTCTTGCGTTGCAGTTCGGCACGCTTGCGGGCGCACCAGTTGCGGTAGCGGGCAAGGCCGCGGCCTTGGTAGTTGGCGGCGTCGCTGGTGGTAGCGAGGTTGACGATGCCCCGGTCCACCCCGATCCAGTCCACCGGCTCGGTCACTGCGGGTTCGGGGATCTCGCAGGTCGCGATCAGGAACCACTTGCCGCCGCGCTGTACGAGGTCTGATTCGCCTTTGCGGTGGGCGTGGAGCATTTTCAACTGGTCGGCGGATCCGGTGAACCGGATGTGCTTCATACGTCCGTCGACTGTCCAGATCGACACGGTGCGGGCGTCGAACTGCCAGGACAGGCACCGGTCGTCGAACGGCTGCGCCGCCTCCGGTCGAAAGGCGACGGGACGGGAGAGGGCCTTGCGATAGCGCTTGCCGGTGGGCTTGCCCAGCAGCCCGGCCTTCGCCTGGGCGGCGAGCGTGGCGTAAGCGTCCACCACCTTCTTCACCACGCGCACCGCGGGCTGCGCGGACAGTCCGAAAGTGACCTTGAGGTCGGCGTAGAGGAGCTTCTGCAGACCGTTGCGGCCTTTCACGCCCCGTTCGAACGCGATCTGGGCGGTGTGGGTGGCGGCCCGGTTGCAGGCGCGCAGGGTTGCGTCCAATGCCTGCGCCTGCTCGGGCGTCGGCAGCAGCTTGACCTGCACCACCAGCTTCATGACCGTGACCGTAGGCACCCGCAGGTGGATATGTGGCCGATTCTCGTACACCTGCACCCCAACGGGTGGGAATCCGCATGTGTGTTCGCCGGTAAGTGGGGTTCTCCGGCAACGTGGCGCCGGTGAACGGTTTCCGGGGGCGGGGAGGGGCGGGCCGACGCCCCCGGAGGGGGCGGGAGGATGGGAGGTGGGCGGGCGACATGGTGGTGGGCGGTGTGGAAGGTCTTGGCGGGTCACAGGAAAGTCACGGGGGGAATGGGTCGTACGCTCCGGCCATGAGTACTGATGACACGTCACGTTTTGTTCGGCTCAAGGTGGAATTGGTCCTGGAGGTCGCCGACGCGGAGGCGCTGACCGGGGCCGCGCTGCAGCGCGTCGCGGAGGACGAGGAGACCGGGCCCGAGGAGCGCGCGCAGGCGGTGAGCGCCGTGGAGGAGGACGAGGCGGAGGCGGTCGCGTATCTCGTGGATCCGTTCGATCTGGTCGCCGATGTTCCGGGGGCCGAGCTGGTGCAGGCGTCCTGGTCCAGCGAGCAGGTCGACTACGACCCCGACTCGCCGGATTGGGATCTCGGCGAGGATGATGAGGAGGGGGACGCGGAAGACGGCGTGTAGCGGTCCTTGAAACGGGAACCCTGGGCGGCAACCGCCGTCCGGGGTTTTGTCGTCCCTGGTGAGGGGCCCGACGTGGCCTTGCCCACACCGGCGGTTCTTCGGGAACGGGACGAACCGGTCACGGCGTTCACTGGGTACGAGGGGACTGTTGTGTCCTCTTGGGCCCGCTGTCGGCCGGGCTCGGGGCGGTCGACAGCAGGGGAATTCGGCGAAGTCGGGAAGTTCGGCGACTATGGAGAAGCGTGTGATAACGGACGGTAAGCGGCGCAAGGGTCTGATGGCCGCGTCCGCTCTGCTCGGCGGTGTGCTCGTGCTGACGGCCTGTGGTGGCGGCGACGACAGCGGCTCCGGCGGCAAGAAGGAATCGCAGGCGCAGGCCGACGAGGCCGCGGCGAAGAAGACCTCCGAGGCCGACATCAAGATCGCGCCGAAGGACGGCTCCGACAACGCGAGTATCAACAGCGCCGCGAAGGTCACCGTGAGCAAGGGCAAGCTCACCGACGTCACCATGACCACGGCCGACGGCACGAAGGTCGACGGCCAGATCGCCGCGGACAAGAAGAGCTGGAAGCCCACGAACCAGCTCGAGCGCGCGACGACGTACAAGATCGCCGCCGAGGCGAAGGACTCCGACGGCCGCGCGGCCCACGAGAACTCGCAGTTCACGACGGTGTCCCCGGCCAACAGCTTCATCGGGAACTTCACGCCGGAGGACGGCTCGACCGTCGGCGTCGGCATGCCCGTGTCGATCAACTTCGACAAGGCGATCAGCAACAAGGCCGATGTGCAGGACGGCATCACGGTGACGTCCAGCAGCGGCCAGGAGGTCGTCGGGCACTGGTTCAACGACACCCGGCTCGACTTCCGCCCCGAGGACTACTGGAAGGGCGGCTCCACGGTCACCATGAAGCTCGACCTGGATGGGGTCGAGGGCGCGGACGGCGTGACCGGCGTGCAGCAGAAGACGGTCTCGTTCAAGATCGGTCGCAACCAGGTCTCCACGGTCGACGCGAAGACCAAGATGATGACGGTCACGCGGGACGGGAAGACCGTCAAGACCATCCCGATCTCCGCGGGCTCCCCCGAGAACAAGACGTACGAGGGCCAGATGGTGATCTCCGAGAAGTTCAAGGAGACCCGGATGGACGGCGCGACGGTCGGCTTCAAGGACGGCGACGGCAAGGGCGAGTACGACATCAAGGACGTGCCGCACGCGATGCGTCTGTCGAGTTCCGGCACGTTCATCCACGGCAACTACTGGGGCGCCAAGTCGATCTTCGGTGGCGCCAACACCAGCCACGGCTGCGTCGGTCTGCAGGACGCCAAGGGCGCCAATGACAACAGCACGCCGGGCGCCTGGTTCTACAACAACTCGATGCTCGGCGACGTCGTCATCGTGAAGAACACCGGCGACAAGACGATCCAGCCGGACAACGGGCTCAACGGCTGGAACATGGACTGGTCGCAGTGGAAGGCCGGTTCCGCCGAGTAACGGGCCCGGACATACCCCGGCGGGGGTCTCATGCCGTTCTCATGACGGCCTCACGCAACCCTTACAACACCGCCATACCGTTTCGCCGCAGCGGGAGCCGGAGCGTCATCGAACGCTCCGGCTCCCGCTGATTCCTGTCAGCGCCCTTATTCGTGGGCCGTCTTCGGCGAGGCTTCGATGTTCTTCACCTATCTCCGGCGTGAGCTGCGCCGCCGCAGAAAAGCGGCGCTCGTCGTCGCCTCCGGGCTCGCGCTCGGGATCGCGCTCGTCATCGTGGTCAACTCGGTGTCCTCCGGGATGACCCAGGCGCAGGGGAAGGTCCTGCAGTCGCTCTACGGCCTGGGCACGGACATGACCGTCACCAAGGCGGCGAGCGCGCCGAAGGCGGGCGACGACACAGGGCGCCCGAAGTTCAACTTCGACGCCAAGGACAGCGACTCCGGCGACAAGGACCAGTCCAGCGACCGGGTGATGGTGCAGGGCTTCCAGACCCTCGCCGACTCCACGGTCTCGAAGGTCGCCGACCAGAAGGGCGTCGCCGACACGGTCGGCGGGCTCAGCCTTCAGGTGATGAAGGTCAGCGGGCAGTTCACGCGCGGCCAGTTCAAGCAGGACCAGAGCAGTGGCGGCGGCGCGCAGGGCGGCCCCGGCGGCGGTGAGGGCGGCCGGCCGCAGGGGCGCGTCCAGGGCGGCGGCGCCAACTTCGACGTCAACTCCTTCTCCGTCTACGGCACCGACGTCACCCAGCAGAAGCTCGGCCCGCTGACCTCCTCGAAGATCACCAAGGGGCGGGGCTTCAAGGCCTCCGAGTCGAACGCGAAGGTCGCCGTCGTCGACTCCTCGTACGCGAAGGAGAAGAAGCTCGCCGTCGGCGACAAGGTCACGGTCAAGGGCGCCAAGTACCAGGTCGTCGGCGTCGCGACCGCCGACAGCGGGGACGCCGCCGCCAATGTCTACGTGCCGCTGAAGCAGGCCCAGACGCTCGCGGACGCCAAGTCCAAGGTGACGACGGTCTACGTCAAGGCGACCGACTCGCAGCAGATCGACGCCGTGAAGACGGCCATCCAGAAGAACATCGACGGCACCACCGTCACCACGTCCGCCGATCTCGCCGACACCGTCTCGGGCTCGCTTTCGACCGCCTCGAACCTCGCGTCGAACGTCGGCAAGTGGCTGTCGATCGCGGTGCTCGTCGCCGCCTTCCTGGTGGCGGGGCTGCTCACGTCCTCGGCCGTGTCCCGGCGGGTCCGGGAGTTCGGCACGCTCAAGGCGCTCGGCTGGACCTCGGGCCGGGTGACGCGGCAGGTCGTCGGTGAGGCGGTCGTCAACGGGCTGATCGGCGGCGTCCTCGGCATCGCCGTCGGGCTCGCGGGCGCGTACGCCGTGACCGCGATCAGCCCCACCCTGTCCGCGCAGCTCGGCGGCGGTGCGGGTGGCACGGGCGGTGGCGGCATGGGCGGCGGCCCCGGTGGAGCGGGCTTCGGCGGTGGCGGCGGAATGATGCGCCAGGCGGCAGGGGGAGGGGCGAAGACCCTCGACATCGCGCTCAGCGCGCCCGTCTCCGCCACCACCATCGCCCTCGCGGTCGGCCTCGCCGTCGCGGGCGGCCTCATCGCCGGCGGCTTCGGCGGCTGGCGGGCCTCGCGGCTGCGCCCCGCGGACGCGCTGCGCCGCGTCGAGTAGCACCACCGGTAACGCCAATCACCTTACGTAGTACAGGAGTTGCACCATGTATCAGCTCACCGGCGTGACCAAGCAGTACCGGCGCGGCAAGGACACCGTCGACGCGCTGGCGGGCGTCGATCTGGCCATCGGCGACGGCGACCGGCTCGTCATCCAGGGCCCCACGGGCGGCGGCAAGTCGACCCTGCTCCAGATGCTCGGCGGGCTCGACCGGCCCACGGCGGGCAGTGTCGTGCTCGACGGGGTCGATCTGGCGACGCTGCCGGAGGCCCGGCTCACCAAGGTCCGTGCCGAGTCCATCGGCTTCGTCTTCCAGTCCTTCAACCTCGTCCCGACGCTCAGCGCGCTGGAGAACGTCGAGACGGCGCTCGTGCCGCTCGGCCTGAAGAGCGCCGAGCGGCGGGAGCGGGCCGCGGAGGCGCTGCGGTCCGTGGGGCTCGGCGAGCGGCTGCGGCATCTGCCCGCCGAGCTGTCCGGCGGCCAGCAGCAGCGCGTCGCCATCGCGCGGGCCCTGGTGAAGAACCCGAAGGTGCTGCTCGCCGACGAGCCCACGGGCAACCTCGACGAGTCGATGCGCGACGAGATCATGGACGTACTGGAGGAACGCTGGAAGGAGCACGGCCTGACGTTCGTGATGGTCACCCACGACTCGGCGATCGCGCGGAAGGCGCCCCGCCTCGCGACGATCAGCAAGGGGCGGATCACGGTCACGGAGAACGCCTCGGCGGCGTGACCGGGATTCCTGCTCCGGACACCCCACAGGTGTCGTCACAGGTGTCGTCGAAGTGAACACGTTTCGAGCAAAGGGTTGTGCTCGAATCGAAAGGTGTGCCGTTTGTCACGTGCCACACCAGTCCCAGATGTTTCCCAATGCCCCAATTCCCTGATGGTCACATCAATACACTCGCCTCCCATGTGTGAGTGGAACGTGGAGAACGGGCACCGAATGTGGTCGCTTCGTCGGGGCCGGAGCCGGGACCGGGGCCGGCCGGGCGGCGACGCCGGCGCCGTCGCCTGATGGGGGCGCGGCACAAACAAGCAAGGGACCCGCGGGCGCACTGGCTGCTGCTCGCTCTCACGCTGCCGGTGCTCTTCGGTGCCCTTCTCTTCCAGGGCTGGACCCAGAACGAGGTGGACGGCGCCAGGACGAAGCCTGCCTGCACGCAGCCCGTGCCCGCGTCGGCCTCCGGCGCGGGCCCGGTGCTGTCCATCGACGGCGGCCGGGTGCACAGCGCCTCGATGCGGCCCGGCACCGTCGCGCTCACCTATGACGGCGGCCCCTACCCGAAGGCGACGCCGAAGCTGCTCGCGCTGCTCAAGAAGCATCACGCGCACGCCACGTTCTTCCTCAACGGCTCCAAGGCCGCGCAGTACCCGAAGCTGGTCGAGCGGATCAGGGCCGAAGGGCACGACATCGGTTCCAACACCTACACGGGCGCCGACATGGGCAGCTCGTCCAAGGTGCGCAGCAAGCTCGAACTGGGTCTTACCCAGAGCGCGTTCGCGGGCAGCGGCGGCTTCCACACCACACTCCTGCGGATGCCGATGACGACCACCGTCGCCACGATGTGCGGCGGCGAGTGGCCCGCCGCGCAGGCGGCCTCCGCCGACGGCTACACCCTGGTCGCGGCCGACCACTCCGGGCAGCGGGTCCGGGACGGACTGGTGCGCCAGCTCAGCCAGACCTCGCTCGGCTACCGCGAGACCGAGAAGCTGCTGGCGAACCCGCAGGCCAGGAACTTCGCCACCATCACGGAGGGCGCGCAGACCGGCCGGCAGGCGACGTCCGATGTGGCCGCGCCCGTGCGCTGGCTCGGGCAGGGCCTGATCTGGTTCCAGACCCTCGGCCGCAGCTTCGTCTCGGCCATCTCGTGGGTGCTCCTCGCGGCCGCGGGCCTCGGTGTGCTGCGCCTGCTCGTGCTCGTGCTGTTCGCCCGCGCGCACGTCAGACGACTCGAGCGGTTCCGCCCCGGCTCGCCGTGGCTGCGCGAGATCCGCGATCCGGTGACCGTGCTCGTACCCGCGTACAACGAGGAGGCGGGCATCGGCGCGACGCTGCGCTCGCTGCTCGCGTCCACCCACCAGCCGATGCAGATCATCGTCATCGACGACGGGTCGAGCGACCGGACGGTGCAGATCGCAGCTGAGTACGCGGCCCGTGACGCGCGCGTGCAGGTGCTGTGCCAGCCGAACTCGGGCAAGGCCGCGGCCCTCAACCACGGCCTGAAGTACACCCGTTGCCCGTACGTCGTGATGATCGACTCGGACACCGTCTTCGAGGCCGACGCGATCCAGCGGCTGGTCCAGCCGCTGGCCCACCCGGCCGTCGGCGCGGTCAGCGGCAACACCAAGGTCGGCAACCGTAAGCGGCTGCTCGGCCGTTGGCAGCACCTGGAGTACGTCTTCGGGTTCAACCTGGACCGCCGGATGTTCGAGGTCCTGGAGTGCATGACGACGGTGCCCGGCGCGATCGGCGCCTTCCGGCTCGACGCGCTGATGGGCGTCGGCGGCCTCAGCGAGGACACCCTCGCCGAGGACACCGACCTCACGATGGCGCTGTGGCGGGCCGGATGGCGGGTCGTGTACGAGGAGACGGCCATCGCCTGGACCGAAGTCCCCACGTCCTTGCGGCAGTTGTGGCGTCAGCGCTACCGCTGGTGCTACGGCACCCTTCAGGCGATGTGGAAGCACCGGGGTGCGGTCCTGGAGGTCGGGCCCGCGGGCCGCTTCGGGCGGCGCGGCCTTTCCTATCTGTTCCTCTTCCAGGTCGTGCTGCCGCTGCTCGCCCCGATGATCGACGTCTTCATGTTCTACAGCGCTGTGTTCGCCGGTGACACGACCACGTCCGTGGTGGCCTGGGTGGGCTTCCTCGCTCTTCAGATGGCCGTCGCGGCGTACGCACTGAAGCTCGACGGGGAGCGCAGGCGCACGCTCTGGTCACTGCCCTTCCAGCTGTTCGTGTACCGGCAGTTGATGTACCTCGTGGTCATCCAGTCCGTGGTGGCCTTCGTGGGTGGCAGCCGGTTGAAGTGGCAGCGCATGCACCGTTCCGGAACGGCCGCCGCGGCGGCCCAGCACATCGTCAGGCCGGCCGAACAGCCGGACCTGCCGGTCGCGAGGTGATGACCCTGAACCCCGGCGCACACACCCCGACGCCCTATCCGTACGGCGAGTACGAGGCGGACCGGTATCCGTACGAGGTGGAGCAGTACGGGCACGAGCACGGGTACGAGTACGCCCCCGCGCCCCACTCGTACGCGGTGGAGCACCACCCGTTCGACCCGGTGCCGGCCAACAGGCCCGGCGGGCGGGCCGACGGCGGGTACAAGCGCAGCGAGCGCGAGCCCAAGCGCAAGCGGCGGCGCACCAGGTTCGGGCTCGTGGTGCGCGGTCTTTGCCTGCTCGTGCTGCTGGTGCTGCTCGCGGGCGTGGGGACGTATGTGTGGGCGGGCACCCGGCTCGACGGGGAGGTCGACCTCGCGTCGCTGTCGAGCAGGGCGGCGCCGGGCAAGGGCACGAACTACCTGATCGTGGGCTCCGACAGCCGCGAGGGCCTCAGCGAGAAGCAGGCCAAGAACCTGCACACCGGTTCGTCGCTCGGCTCCGAGGGCCGCCGCACCGACTCGATGATGGTGCTGCACACCGGCGCCCACGGCACCACCCTCACCAGTCTGCCGCGGGACTCCTGGGTCACCATCCCGCCGTACGTGGACCCGAAGACGGGCATCCACCACAAGCCGGCGAAGAACAAGCTCAACGCGGCGTTCTCGCTCGGCGGCCCCGAACTCCTGGTCCGCGCGGTCGAGTCGAACACCGGGCTGCGGATCGACCACTACACGGAGATCGGCTTCGCCGGGTTCGTCGGCATCGTCGACGCGGTCGGCGGCGTGCCGATGTGCGTCGACCGGCACATCGTCGACGACAAGGCGGGGCTCGACCTGGCCAAGGGCTGCCACAACCTGACCGGGCGCGAGGCGCTCGGCTTCGTGCGCCAGCGCCACCAGGAGAAGGAGGGCGACCTCGGCCGCTCCCGCAACCAGCAGAAGTTCCTCTCCGCGCTGGCCAAGAAGGCGTCGTCGCCCGGGGTGCTGATGAACCCGTCGACCATGTACGGCACGGCGGGCGCGGGCCTGGACACGCTCATCGTGGACAAGTCGACGGGGGTTCCGGAGCTGACCCGCCTGTTCAAGGCGATGAAGGGCGTGTCCTCGGGTCAAGGCCGTCAACTGGGCGTGCCCGTGGGCACGTTGGGCCTCGCCACTCCCAAGGGCAGCGCCATCCTCTGGGACAAACAAAAGGCGAACCGGTTGTTCACGGAGCTCAGGGAGGACCGCCCGGTCACTCTCAAGAGCTGAGCTGCCCGCTCCGGTTGCGCTCGTCGCCGACGTGTAGCCGAAGCCCTCCGCCAGTGCTTGGCTTGAGGGCATGACGACTCGATCCCGGCCCACCATCGAGTACATCCGCTACCGCATCCCCGAGGACCGCTCCGCCGAGTTCCTGGCGGCGTACACCCGCGCGTCACAGCAACTGGCGGCCTCGGAGCACTGCGTCTCGTACGAACTCACCCGCTGCGAAGAGGACTTCGAGCACTACATCCTGCGCATCGTGTGGACGTCGACCGAGGACCACCTGAAGGGCTTCCGCACCTCCGAGCTCTTCCCGGTGTTCCTCACCGAGATCCGCCCCTACGTCGGTTACATCGACGAGATGCGCCACTACACGCCGACCACGGTGCGCGGCACGGGCTCTTCGGACCCCACACTCTACGAATGGGCGGGCGGCGCCGAGGTGTTCAGCCGCCTCACGACGGTGTTCTACGAAAAGGTGGTGAAGGACGACCTCCTCGGCCCGCTCTTCGCCGACCTCCCGGCGGAGCACGCACACCATGTCGCCCTGTGGCTCGGCGAGGTCTTCGGCGGCCCCTCGGCCTACTCCGAACAGCACGGCGGCCACAGCCACATGGTCGCGATGCACATCGGCAAGGGCGTCACCGAGCCGCAGCGCCGCCGCTGGGTCAACCTCATGCAGGACGCGGCCGACGAGGCGGCCCTCCCGACGGACGCGGAATTCCGCTCCGCGTTCCTCGCCTACATCGAATGGGGCACCCGCCTCGCGGCCCACTTCTCGGGCCCGACCGCGAAACGCCCCTCCGACCAGCCGGTACCCCACTGGACGTGGGGTGCGGCGCCTCCGTACGTGCCCTGAGCGGCGCTACGCCGGGGACATGACCTCGTACAGATTCCGGGCGTCGTCGACGAAGAACAGGCCGCGAGCGCACAGCGGGTGGTCGATGCGTCCGTTGGCGGGGTCGCGCGGCGAATTGCCGTACGGAACCCCCAACTCCCGTACGCGGCCGAGGATCTGGTCGAACGTCCCGGGGTCCACGTCGAAGGCGAGGTGATGGCCCTGCGGCTCCTCGGCGGTCATGAAGTCGAGGGTCAGTGACTCGTTGACGCGCACCGGCGCGAAGTGCCCGCCCGCGCCGGCGGGCGGCAGGGCCTCCAGGCCCATCACGTCGGCGAAGAAGCGGGCGGCCGCGGTGTTGTCGACGGCCGGGACGATCGTGTGGTTGAGGCTGACGGTCATGAGGGGCTCCCGGGTGCGGCCAGCGAACCGTGCAGCAGTACGTCGACGAGCTCGGCCGGTGTCGGGTTCAAGTCCGCTTCGGGGGAGCGGGGTTGGGTGAAGAGCATGCCGAGGAAGACCGTGGCGAGCTTGTCCGGGGGCAGCCGCAGGGCGTCCCGGTCGGGCTCGATCAGCTCGCTCAGCGCCTCCCGCATCGCCTGCGCGGATGCCTGCCGGCTGTCCTGGGTGGGCCGCTCGCCCTCGGGTCGGCCGCGCCGTCGTCCCGACGCGTAGAGCCCGCCGACGACGGCGCCCATCCGGTCGAGGTGGGCCCGCATCGCCTCGGCGGCCTCGGTGAGCCGGGCGGTGAGCGGCTGCTCCAGGTCGATCGAGGCCAGCTCGCGCCGCACGTGCTCGGGGCTGACTGCCTCGGCGACGCAGGCGTCGAGCACCTCGTCCTTGTCCTGGAACACCCGGAAGATCGTGGCCTCCCCGATCCCCGCGGCGCGAGCGATCTGCCCCGTGGTGACGGCCCCGCCGTACTCGGCGACAAGCGGCAACGCGGCCGCGACGATCATGCTGCGCCGCTGCTCCGGACTCATACCGGGAGCGCGCTTCTTGACGGTGCTCGGCATACACCGAAACTACGGAGTGAGCGCTCACTCCGTCAAGCGGTTGGCGTCCCGCAGCGCCTACAGCTTCGTCCGCAGGGAGTCGTCCGCGCCCCAGCTCGCGAGTAGTCGCAGTGCTTCCGCTGATGCCGTGCCCGGCTCCGGGTGGTAGACGGACAAGAACTGGCCGTCGTCGTCCGGCAGGTGGAGCGTCTCGTACGCGAGGGTCAGTTCGCCGACCAGGGGGTGGCGCATGCGCTTTACGCCGTGGCCTTTTTCCTTCACGTCGTGCGTGGCCCACAGGCGCCTGAACTCCTCGCTCTTGACGGAGAGTTCGCCGACCAGGGCCGACAGTTCCGGGTCCTCGGGGTTGCGGCCCGCGTAGAGGCGGAGGTAGCTGACCATGTCGGTGGCCTTGGAGTCCCAGTCGACGAACAGCTCGCGGTAGTCCGGGTTCAGGAACGTGAGCCGCGCCCAGTTCCGCTCGGCGCGCGGCATGCGGCCCCAGTCGCCGAAGAGCGCCGCCGCCATCCGGTTCCAGGCGAGGATGTCCGAGCGCGCCCCGCCGATGTAGGCGGGCACGCCCTCCAGCGAGTCGAGCAGGTGGCGCAGCGCGGGCCGCACCTGCTGCTGCCGCTTCGGCGCCGGCGACCTGCGGCGCTGCCGCGTCGGGCTCGCCAGGTGGACGAGGTGCGCGTGCTCGGTGTCGCTGAGCCGCAGGGCGCGCGCGATCGCGTCGAGCACCTCCGCCGACACATTGCGCCCGTTGCCCTGCTCCAGGCGCGTGTAGTACGCGACCGAGACCCCGGCGAGCTGCGCCAGCTCCTCGCGCCGCAGGCCCGGCACCCGCCGGTGCCGCCCCATCGAGGCCAGCCCCACGTCCTCGGGCTTGAGCCGGGCCCGCCGGGTGCGCAGGAACTCGCTCAGCTCGGCGCGCCGGTCCAGATGGTCCGGGCGGTCCGCCGCCGGTTCCCTGGCCGCATCGTTCTCGTCCATGCTTCCAGTATTCCCGGTCGTACGACCGGGAGCCTGACCCCGCCAGTAGTAGGACCACTGGACGTACGCAAAGCGGTGACCTGCGTAATCTTTGGTGATCCGGGTGGGCCGGTAGCAGGCTGGAGGCCATGACCACGACTGTTGCCGCATACGCCGTTCCCAGCGCCAAGGCCCCGCTGGAGCGCACCACCATCGAACGCCGCACCGTCGGCGAGCACGACGTACTGATCGACATCAAGTTCGCCGGAATCTGTCACTCCGACATCCACCAGGCCCGCGAGGGCTGGGGCGAGGCCATCTTCCCGATGGTCCCGGGCCACGAGATCGCCGGTGTCGTGGAGGCCGTCGGTTCGGGCGTCACCAAGTTCAAGGTCGGCGACCGTGTCGGCGTCGGCTGCATGGTCGACTCCTGTGGCGAGTGCGAGCCCTGCAAGTCCGGGTTCGAGCAGCACTGCGTCCAGGGGAACGTCCAGACGTACAACGCCGTCGGCAAGGACGGCGAGCCCACCTACGGCGGCTACTCGCAGAAGGTCGTCGTCACCGAGGGCTTCGTCGTCAACATCCCCGAGGGCATCGCGCTCGACGTGGCCGCGCCGCTGCTCTGCGCCGGCATCACCACGTACTCCCCGCTGAAGCACTGGGGCGCGGGCCCCGGCAAGAAGGTCGCGGTCGTCGGTCTCGGCGGCCTCGGCCACATGGGCGTCAAGATCGCGCACGCGCTCGGCGCGGAGGTCACCGTCCTCTCGCAGTCGCTGCGCAAGAAGGACGACGGCCTGAAGCTGGGCGCCGACCACTACTACGCGACGAGCGACCCGAAGACCTTCGAGGAGCTCGCGGGCACCTTCGACGTCATCCTCTCCACCGTCTCCGCGCAGGTGGACTTCGGCGCGTACCTGAGCCTGCTCAAGACGGGCGGCGCGCTGGTGAACGTCGGCGCCCCCGAGGAGCCGATCTCCCTCAACCTGTTCTCCCTCATCGGTGGCAACAAGGTGCTCGCCGGTTCCATGATCGGCGGCATCGCCGAGACCCAGGAGATGCTCGACTTCTGCGCCGAGCACGGCCTCGGCGCCGAGATCGAGCTGATCGAGGCGAGCCAGGTCAACGAGGCGTACGAGCGGGTCCTCGGCTCGGACGTGCGCTACCGCTTCGTGATCGACGCGGCGACCATCTGAGCGCCTCGCGCGCATCGCTCATGACTTCACGGCCTTCGTGACTTCATGACCTTCATGACCTGAGAGGTCATGGCCGCCCTCCCCGGGCCCCGGCAGGATCGACCCATAAGCCAGATCCTGCCGGACCCGAGGGAGGGCTCTTCCATGACCGCCTACGCGATCGCCGTACTCGGCACCACGCCCGGCGCCCCGCACCCCGACGTCCTCACGTACATCGAGCGCGTCCAGTCCACCTTCGCCCCGTACGGCGGCCGCTTCCTGGTCCACGGGAAGAAGGGGGAGTGGGTGGAGGGGGAGCCGCCCGGCGGCATCGTGATGGTCGAGTTCCCCGACCTGGAGGCGGCCCACGACTGGTACGCGTCCCCCGCCTACCAGGAGATCCTCCCGCTGCGCACCGACCACCTGCCCGGCAGCCTGGTGTTCCTGGAGGGCGTCCCGGAGGCGTACGACGCGGGGCGCACGGCCGCGGCCATGCGCGAGGCGTAGGCCCAAGGACCCGACTGCCCGGCCCCGGCGTGCCTACGGGACGCGTCGCGGCCGCACCCCGTCGAGCGTCGGCACGACCGGCCGCATCAGACCGTCCGCCCCGAACGTGACGCGGTCGATGGTGGTCTCACGGTGGGTGCCGTCACCGCCGGGCATCCCGAACCGGTGGTAGGCGATGTACCACTCGTCGGTGCCGGGCACGCGGAGCAGCGAATTGTGCCCGGTGCCGAGGATCCCCTGGGCCGGGTCCTTCTCCAGCACCACGCCGCGGTGGGTGAACGGCCCGTACGGCGAGTCGGACGTGGCGTACCCGACGCGGTAGTTCTCGCTGCGGGTGTCGTCGATCGAGTACGTGAGGTGGTACAGGCCGCCTCGCCGCACCATGAACAACCCTTCCCGAAAGCCCTCAAGTCCCTTGAGCTGCCGTGCCTTTGACGGGTCGTACGACGTCATGTCGTCACCGTCCAGCGGCACCACCCATGCCGACCCGTTGCCCCAGTACAGATACGATTCGCCGTCCTCGTCGGTGAAGGCGGCCGGGTCGATGGCCTGTCCGGCGCCGTCCGGGTTGGCGGCGATCAGAACCTTCCCGCTGTCGGTGAACGGCCCCGTGGGCGAGTCGGCCGTGGCGACCCCGATCTTCGCCTCGGCGCAGTAGTAGAAGTAGAACCGCCCGTCCTTCTCGGCGATGGTCGGCGCCCAGGCGCGGGACTCGGCCCAGCCGACGTCCTTGCCGAGGTCCAGGACGACCCCGCGATCGACCCAGTGGACGAGGTCCTTCGACGACCAGACGCTGAAGGTGGTACCGCTCCAGCCGTCGAACCCGTCGTTGGTCGTGTAGAGGTAGTAAGTCCCCCGGAACACGACGATGTTGGGATCGGCGTGGAAGCCGGGCAGCACGGGCGTACGCATCTCCACGGCCGACACCCGCCACCTTCGCCGCTCGCCCGCCGCCGAGGTGACGGTGTACGTGACGGGCTTGCGCAGGTCCACCCGCTTGCCGCTCGCGGGGCTGATCCTGGCGCCGGGCGCGAGCGTGAACTCGGGCCGCAGAGCGCGCAGTTGGGTGCCCGGCTCGACCGGCAGCACGACGGTCGCGCCGCCGCCTCCCGCCACGACGGCGGGCACCTTCAGCTCCTTCGCCTCCACGCCCCGGATCCGGGTGGCGTTGGCGGGCAGTGCGGCGATCTCGTCGGCGGACAGCGCCCTGTTGTAGAGCCGTACGTCCCGCAGCCGCCCCTTCAGGGTGTGGTCGGAGGCGTACTGGGACCGGCCCAGATAGTTCGCCGTGGTGCGCCCGCCGCCGATGTCCGAGGGCATGAGGGTGACGGCGGTGTTCCGGGCGGCGACCGCACCGTCGAGGTACAGCAGCGCGGTGTCGCCGTCGACGGTGTACGTGACGTGGGCCCAACGCCCGCGCGCAAGCCCGGAGTTGGCGGTGGCGGCCTGCTCCTTGCTCCAGTTGCCGTCGGACAGGGCGGCCCGGAAGCCGCTGTCGGCACCGCCGCCCGTGGCGAAGAGATAGCCGTCGCCTGAACCGGTGGAGGAGGCGGTGTTCCCGAACCCGTACAGGAAGTACGGCGTCGCCTGGTCGCTGTCGACCCACACCTCGGCGGCGACGGTCACCGAGTCCACGCCGGCCAGCATGTCGTCGGGCAGCTTCACGTGTCCGCTCGCGCCGCCGAGCACGAGGGCGCCGTCGTCCCAGCGGGCGTCCCCGGCCGCGGTGCCGTGATAGCCGTGCCCGGAGGTGTCCTTCGCGTCGCTGTCGAGCGGCCAGTGGGCGACGAGCCCGTCGGCGTCGGCGCGCACGGGAGCGACGCCCCACTTGACGTTGACCCGGTCGAACTCCGCACGCGTCAAAGGGAGTACGGTCCCGTGCCGCGGGGCCGCGGGCAGCCGGTACTCGGCGGCCTTCGTCCACTCGCCGGCCGCCAGATCGGTGGACTCGAAGGGCATGTAGCCGGTGCCGGTGTAGTCGTCGATGAACAGGTACCACTTCTCTTCACTGTTGGACTTGAAGACGAGCGGCCCCTCGCCCTGCGCCATGGACCCCATACCGATGCCCTCGGCGACGGTCTCCCAGTCCGTGGAGAGCAGGTCCTCGGACTTCTCCTCCAGGATGAACTTCCCGTACGGCGACTGGGACGCCGACCGCTCGTCCTTCGTGAACCGGTAGTACGTCCCGCCGTGCGCGATGACGGTGGAGTCGATGACCGAATACCCCGGGTCGTTCCACACCTTGGCCTCGGTGAAGGTCACGAAGTCCGTGGTCGTGGCGTACAGCATGCGGTTGTACGTGTCGCCGGTGTGCTCCGGGTCGTCCTCGCCGTACAGCTTGGAGGCCCAGAAGACGACGTAGGAACCGAGTTCCTCGTTCCAATACGCCTCGGGCGCCCAGGTGTTGCCCGCGGTCTCCGGCGACACGAGCACCGACCGGGGCTCGCCCCAGTCCACCAGGTCCGCCGACTCCCACACGATGATCGACCGACTGCCGTGCCGCTGCACGTAGTCCCAGCCGGCCCCGCCATGGATCTTCAGGTCGGTGGCGATGAGAAAGAACTTGTCCCCTTCGGGCGACCGGATGACGAAGGGGTCGCGCACACCCTTGTCACCGAGGTCGGAGGTGAGAACGGGCTCCCCTCCGTTCAACTCCCGCCAGTGGAGCGGGTCGTCGCCCCGGCTGAGTGCGAGATGAATCTGCTCTCCGTCCGCGCTGCCCTCGCCGGTGAAGTAGACGAAAAGATAGCCCTCGTATCCGTCGGCGTCGGCGTCGGCCTTCCCGGCGCGAGCGCCGGCGACGGCGGGGCTCGGGGAGGCGAGAGCGGAAGCCCCCAGAGTGAGCGCTCCGGCGACGAGGAGGTGCCGTCGGGACAGGGCGGCGGCGGGCGGACGGGACGTTCCGTTACGGGGCATGCGTACCGCTCCTCGGGGTGCGGGGGAGACCGTGGTGGCGGGGGCTGGCAGGGGTGTCGGCGTTGGCCAGTGAAGAAGTACGCGGTCGCCCGGTCAAGATCCTGGATGCACATTGGTCCGATAAATCGAAGACCGATCGGGATCTCGAACGTCAAATGCCGCGAACTGCCCTACAGTGCCCAGCCTGGCAATCCGGTCGGAGCCACCGGCACATCCGGTGAACGGTCTCCTCCGCGACGGCGGGTCAGTGCCGCAGCGTCGCCGGGCTCCCGCCGTTCGCCTCGTAACCGGCGACGGCGAGCGCCCGGTACACGGCGTACGAGGCCGCCGGGTCGGGCTCGGCGGTCCACGGGATCGCGCCCACGTGGCCGTCGACGTGCACGAGTTGCTGCATCGCCTCGGACCAGCGCTCGCTGCGCACCAGGAAGAACACCAGCAGGTGCCGTACGTGGGCGAGCATCGGGTCGTCGGGGCGCGCGGCGTGCACCGCGAACAGCGCCCCGTGCAGGGCCTTCGTGACGACCTCGCTCTCGTAGAACCCGCGCACCAGGTTCACCTCGGGCACGTGCTCGTACAGCGCGAACAGCGGCAGTGCCGCGAGCAGTGAACCGCGCGGCGCACGCGCGGCGGCGGCCTCGGCGAACGAGAAGGCCTGCTCGCGCGAGCCGTGCCACTTCTCCGTCCAGTACCGGAGGCCGGCCAGATGCGCGCCCATGTGGCCCGGCGCGGTGTCGAGGATCTTCAGCCACAATTGCTCGAACTCGGCCTGCGAATAGCCGAGTCCGCGCGCGACGGCGAGATGCGTGATGTGCGGGACGGGGTCGCCGGGAGCCAGCAGCGCCGCCTCGTCACAGGCATTGCGGGCCTCTTCGAGGACGATCCGCTGCTCGTCGGGGGTGCCGCCGCCGCGCCACGCCTGCTGCACCAGGAACTCGGCGAAGACCTGCGCCCCGCCCGCGTCCTTCGGCGCCTGCGACCGCCACGCGTGCAGCCACCCGGCGCCGAGCCGCGGCGTCTGCTGGGCCTCGAGAGCGGCGGCACCGGCGATCGCCTGCACCCGCTCCCACCGGGTCTCGGTCTCCTTGCCGGTCCCGGCGAGCAGCTGGGAGGCCGCGGTGAAGTCCTGGTTCCGCTGCACGACCGCCATCACGTCGAGCAGGTCCTGGTCGGGCCCCGGCAGCCGGACGTCCAGGTCCTCCTGGAGCATGAACCCGTAGTCGGCCGGGTCCGCGGCGTCCGGAGAACCCGGAGCGACCTGCCGAATCCCGCCGCGGCGCCGCAGCAACTGCGACACCACGAGCCCGATCATGACCGCGGCCATCAGCCCCCAGAGAATTCCCATATCAACAACGCTAACGTGCCGGTCCGACGCGGGGTTCCCGGCCACAGTGGCGACAAAAGGGCGCTGCGCCCCACCTCCACGCGCGCGAGCGCCTACGCTCGGCCCCCATGAGCGACACGCACAGCCACAGCGGCAGCACCCCGCGCGGCTTCGAGACCACCGCCATCCACGCCGGCAACACGGCCGACCCCGTGACCGGCGCCGTCGTCCCGCCGATCTACCAGGTCTCCACGTACAAGCAGGACGGCGTGGGCGGCCTGCGCGGCGGCTACGAGTACAGCCGCAGCGCCAACCCGACCCGCAGCGCCCTGGAGGAGAACCTCGCCGCCCTGGAGGGCGGCAGGCGCGGCCTCGCCTTCGCCTCCGGGCTCGCCGCCGAGGACTGCCTGCTGCGGACGCTGCTCAGCCCCGGCGACCACGTGGTCATCCCGAACGACGCGTACGGCGGCACGTTCCGGCTGTTCGCGAAGGTCGTGACGCGCTGGGGCGTCGAGTTCTCGGTGGCGGACACCAGCGACGTCGAGTCGGTGCGCGCCGCGATCACCCCGCTGACCAAGGCCGTGTGGGTGGAGACGCCCTCGAACCCGCTCCTCGGCATCACCGACATCGCGGCCGTCGCCCAGGTCGCGCATGAGGCCGGGGCCAGGCTCGTCGTCGACAACACCTTCGCCAGCCCCTACCTCCAGCAGCCGCTGGCGCTCGGCGCCGACGTCGTCGTGCACTCGATGACCAAGTACATGGGCGGCCACTCCGACGTCGTCGGCGGCGCGCTCGTCGTCAACGACGACACCCTCGCCGAGGACCTCGCGTACCACCAGAACGCGATGGGCGCGGTGGCCGGCCCGTTCGACGCCTGGCTGGTGCTGCGCGGCATCAAGACGCTGCCCGTGCGCATGGACCGGCACAGCGAGAACGCGACCCGCGTCGCCGAGATGCTCTCCCGCCACCCGCGCGTCACGAAGGTGCTCTACCCGGGCCTGCCCGAGCACCCCGGGCACGAGATCGCGGCGAAGCAGATGAAGGCGTTCGGCGGCATGGTGTCGTTCCAGGTCGAGGGCGGCGAGGAGGCGGCCGTCGAGGTCTGCAACAGGGCGAAGCTCTTCACGCTGGGCGAGTCCCTGGGCGGCGTCGAGTCCCTCGTCGAGCACCCCGGCCGGATGACGCACGCCTCCGTCGCGGGCTCCGCCCTGGAGGTCCCCGCCGACCTCGTGCGCCTCTCCGTGGGCATCGAGTCCGTCGACGACCTGCTCGCCGACCTCCAGCAGGCGCTCGACAAGTAGGACTCCCCGTAGGGGAGTTCACCAGCCGGTCAGTTGTGGAGTCGTCTTCGAGGGCGGCTCCACCCACGGCCGCTCGACCGTCGCCCACACGACGAACGCCACGACGGCGACGACCAGCACGAACCACATGAGCCGGGCCGCCGCCCGGCGCCGCTTGCGCGTGCGGCGGCCCTTGCGCATCGCGTCCGCGCACAGCTCCGCCGGCACCACGGGTGCGGGCCCGCCGTCGAGCACCGCGCGCACGGCCGCCTCATTGCGCTCCTGGAGACTCATACCGGGGCCGCCCCTCGCAGCTCGGCGGGCGCGGGGCCGCGCGGCGGGTGCAGGACGAGGGCCATCGCCCGCGCGTGCACGGTGCGCACGCGCTCGGCGGGCAGCCCGAGCAACGACGCGGTCTGCTCCTCGCCGACCCCTTCGAAGAGCCGCAGCACGAGGACGAGCCGCTCCTGGGGGCTCAGCCGCCCCAACGCGCCGCCACGCGCGCGGTGCTGCCGCCATGAGCCGCGGGCGAACCGGACGGCCAGTTCCTTGCGCGCGCAGTCGTAGGGATCCTCACCCCGAAGCCGGTCCCAGGAGGCGTACGTCCGGCCGAGGACGGTCGTGAGCAGCTTGCGGGCGCGAGGGTTGGCGTCCGGGGGCTCCGTCGTCAGGAGTGTCGCGGCACGCAGCAGCCGCCCGGCCGCGCCCGCGACGAACGCCTCGAACTCACGGGCCCGGCGGGCGTCGCGCAACGCCTGCCGTTCTCGCACCCTTCATATGAGGCCGACCGCGGCTCCCTGGTCAAGAGGCGGGAGCCGCTCGTGCCGTACCGGTGTGCCCGGGGACCGTCAGGAGTCGGCGGGCGGCGTCGGCTGGCCGTGGCGCGCGGAGAGCGCGGAATTGAAGCGCGCGAGGAGCGCGCAGAACTGCTCGCGCTCCTGCGGCTCCCACTCCTGCGTCAACTGCGCCATCAATTCCTGCCTCGATGTGCGTACCTCGTCGAGCCGGGCCGCACCGCGCGGCGACAGCTGCAACACCACCGCACGTCCGTCCTCCGGGTGAGAGGTGCGCTTGACGAGACCCGTGTCGACGAGCGGCGCGACCTGGCGGGTCACCGTCGAGGAGTCGATCCCCATGCTCGACGCGAGCGCCTTGACGCCCATCGGGCCTTCCTTGTCGAGGCGGTTGAGCAGCAGATAAGCCGCTCGGTCCATCGAATTGCGCACCTGCCCGACCCCGCCGAGCCGGGTCTGTTCGGCGCGACGGGCGAAGACCGCCACCTCGTGCTGGAGCGTTTCGAGGAGGCCGGGGTCACCAGCGGTCGTCATGTCCATCGTTTCCTGTGGTGTGGGCATGGCCGGGGGCTCACTTCATGCGTGGGTGGTGGATTGCACTGGATTGGCCCACAGGGTACGCGGCGAAAGCGCTGGCCGTACCGGCCGTGCGCAATCCGGTCTCGCAGCGTGAGCATCCCGAGAGCCGCCCGCCGTGAGCTGCAAGACTTTCGTCATGAGCAACAGCGCGTCTGACTACTTGCCCGCCCCGACGCCCGCGGTCACCCTCGACGACGTCCGAGGCGCCCAGAAGATGCTTTCCGGGGTGGCACGGGTGACGTCGATGGCGCACAGCCACCACCTCTCCCAGCTGGCCGGGACGCCGGTCCACCTCAAGTGCGAGAACCTTCAGCGCACCGGTTCCTTCAAGCTGCGCGGCGCCTACGTGCGGATCGCCGGCCTGCTGCCCGAGGAGCGCGCGGCCGGGGTCGTGGCCGCGAGCGCGGGCAACCACGCGCAGGGCGTGGCCCTCGCCTCCTCGCTCCTCGGCGTGCGCTCCACGGTGTTCATGCCGGTCGGCGCGCCCCTGCCGAAGGTCGCCGCGACCCGCGAGTACGGCGCCGAGGTGCGCCTGCACGGCCAGGTGGTCGACGAGACCCTCGCCGCGGCCCAGGAGTACGCGGAGCAGACCGGGGCGGTGTTCATCCACCCCTTCGACCACCCGGACGTCGTCGCGGGCCAGGGCACGCTCGGCCTGGAGATCCTGGAGCAGTGCCCGGAGGTGCGCACGATCCTGGTCGGCGTCGGCGGCGGCGGACTCGCGGCCGGCATCGCGGTCGCGGTGAAGGCGCTGCGGCCCGACGTGAAGGTGATCGGCGTGCAGGCGGCGGGCGCTGCCGCGTACCCGCCCTCGCTCGCCGCCGGGCACCCGGTCGCGATCAAGTCCCCGTCGACGATGGCCGACGGGATCAAGGTGGGGCGGCCCGGCGACGTCCCGTTCGGGCTCGTCTCCGGCCTGGTCGACGATGTCCGTACGGTCTCGGAGGACGCGCTCTCCAGCGCCCTGCTGCTCTGCCTGGAGCGCGCCAAGCTGGTCGTCGAACCCGCGGGCGCGAGCCCCGTGGCGGCGCTCCTGAGCGAGCCAGGCGCCTTCGAGGGCCCGGTCGTCGCGCTGCTGTCCGGCGGCAACATCGACCCGCTCCTGATGCAGCGCGTCCTCACCCACGGCCTGGCCGCGGCGGGCCGCTATCTGTCGCTGCGGCTGCGCCTGACCGACCGCCCCGGCGCCCTGGCCACGCTCCTCCAGGTGTTGTCAGTGGCCGACGCCAACGTCACCGATGTGAGCCACGTACGGACCGATCCTCGGCTCGGGCTCACGGAGGCGGAGGTGGAGCTGCACCTGGAGACCAAGGGACCCGCGCACTGCACCGAGGTCGGCGCGGCGCTTCGGGAGGCGGGCTACACCGTCATCGAGTAATTCCGTGGCGGTACGCGATACATCGCGTTAGTGTGTGGCGCGCTTCACCCGTTCGCCGGGCACGTACGACCCGGCAAATTTACACTTTCTTCACGCAAGGCCGCGTAAGTCATGTAACGCCGCGTACGCGGGCACAGCACGCATCAGGTAACACCCACACACTGGGGGAACCAATGCCAGGCGCCATCTACGCCGAAGGTCTGGTGAAGACCTTCGGCGATGTAAGGGCTCTGGACGGCGTCGATCTGGACGTACCGGAGGGCACGGTCCTCGGCCTGCTGGGGCCGAACGGGGCGGGGAAGACGACGGCGGTGCGCTGCCTGACGACCCTGCTCACGCCGGACAGTGGCAAGGCGGTCGTCGCGGGCATCGACGTACTGAAGAACCCGAACGAAGTGCGGCGCTCCATCGGCCTGTCCGGCCAGTTCGCCGCGGTCGACGAATATCTGACGGGGCGCGAGAACCTGCAGATGGTCGGGCAGCTCTACCAGCTGTCCAAGAAGGACGCCAAGAAGCGGTCCGTCGAACTCCTCGAGCGCTTCAACCTCGTGGACGCCGCCGACCGCCCCTCCAAGACGTACTCGGGCGGCATGCGCCGCAGGCTCGACCTCGCGGCCGCCCTCGTCGTCTCCCCGCCGGTGATGTTCATGGACGAGCCGACGACCGGCCTCGACCCGCACAACCGGCAGCAGCTGTGGGAGGTGATGCAGGAACTGGTCGCCGGCGGTACGACGCTGCTGCTCACGACCCAGTACCTGGAAGAGGCCGACCACCTGGCGCACGACATCTGCGTCGTGGACCACGGCCGCGTCATCGCCCGCGGCACCGCCGACCAGCTCAAGGCCCAGACCGGCGGCGAGCGCGTCGAGGTCGTGGTGCACGAGCGGGAGCACATCGCCGCGGCCCGGGAGATCCTGGCCGGCTTCGGCAAGGGCGAGGCCACGGTCGACGAGCACACGCGCAAGCTGACCGTCCCGGTCACCGGCGGCGCCAAGCTCCTCGCCGAGGTCATCCGCGACCTGGACGCGCGCGGCATCGAGATCGACGACATCGGCCTGCGCCGCCCGACCCTCGACGACGTGTTCATCTCGCTGACCGGTCATGTCGCCGAGGAGGCCGACGCGGCCGACGCGGCCGATGCGGCCGAGGAGACGAAGGGGGCGAAGAAATGAGCGCCTGGAACGACTCCCTGGTCATCGGCAAGCGCAACCTGATCCGGATGACCCGGATCCCCGAGATGATCCTGTTCGGGATCATCCAGCCGGTGATGTTCGTGGTCCTGTTCACGTACGTCTTCGGCGGCTCGATCGCCATCCCGGGCGCCGGGGTCAGCGCCGGTGCCTACAAGGAATTCCTGATGGCGGGCATCTTCGCCCAGACCGTCACCTTCGCCACGGCGGGCGCCGGTGCGGGCATCGCGGACGACATGCACAAGGGCCTCATCGACCGGTTCCGCTCGCTGCCCATGGCGCGCGGCGCCGTGCTCACCGGCCGCACCCTCGCCGACCTGGTGCAGACGGCGGTGACGCTGGCCGTGCTCGCGGTGGTGGCGCTGCTCGTCGGCTGGCGCACGCACGAGAACTTCGGCAAGGTCCTGGCCGGCTTCGGCCTGCTTCTGCTGCTCGGGTACGCGTTCACCTGGATCGGCGCGCTGATCGGCCTGTCGGTGCGCACCCCGGAGGCGGCGACCTCCGGCGGCCTGATCTGGCTCTTCCCGCTGACGTTCATCTCGAACGCGTTCGTGCCGGTCAACGGCATGCCGAAGTTCCTTCAGTACATCGCGGAGTGGAACCCCTTCAGCGCCACGGTGGCGGCGGCCCGCGAGCTGTTCGGCAACACGATCGAGGGCGTACCGAAATCGGTGACCGGCGCCTGGCCCATGGAGCACCCGGTCTGGGCCTCCCTGATCTGGTCGGTCCTGATCATCCTGGTCTTCCGCACCCTCGCGGTGCGCAAGTACCGCAAGGCGGCCTGACACATGAGTGGGCCCCGCGGCGTGCGTGCCGCGGGGCCCACTCATGTCCGTGCAGTGCGTCAGCCGCTGAAGGGCTCCGCCTTGAGGATCCTGACCGAGGCCTTCTTGCCGTTCGGCAGCTCGTAGTCGACGTCCTCGCCCACCTTGTGGCCGTTGACCCCCGTACCGAGCGGGGACTGGGGCGAGTACGTCTCGAAGTCGCTGCTCGCGTACTCGCGCGAGGCGAGCAGGAACTCCAGGGTGTCGTCCTCGTCGCCGTCGAAGGCGATCGTGACGACCATGCCGGGCGCGACCACGCCGGTCGCCGCCGGGGCCTCTCCGACCTTGGCCTTCTCCAGGAGCTGGGTCAGCTGGCGGATGCGGAGCTCCTGCTTGCCCTGCTCCTCCTTGGCCGCGTGGTACCCGCCGTTCTCCCGCAGGTCGCCCTCCTCGCGCGCCGCGGCGATCTTCTGAGTGATCTCCTCGCGCGCGGGACCAGACAGGTACGCCAGCTCGTCCCTCAGCTTGGTGTACGCCTCCTGCGTCAGCCAGGTGACGTCTTCGCTGGTCTGGGTCACAGGTCGCTCCTCGTAGGTACTGGGTATACAAAGCATCGCCCTACCCAGAAGGATGTTCCCTACTGAGTGGGCGAAACCACGAGCCTAACAATTCAGGCGTGAAAGGGGGAGGACAAAAGGCATCAGCGTTGCGTCGGCGCAGGTCAGCGCCTGCCGTTTCGCCGGCCCGTATCGACAATCAGTCGGCGTGGCAGCCCAGGAGCTCGGCGGTCGTGCCGTCGCCCGTCGTCTTCAGCGTGACGACCTTGTCGATCCGCTCGGTCTTCTGGTCGAAGCGGAAGTCGGCGCGTCCCACCTCGGCGCCGGCGGCGTCCTGCGAGCGGATCGTGCAGTAGCCGGTGGCGTCGGTGTCCTTACGGATCTCCATATGGACCTGGACGTCGTGCTTGTTCGTGTCGAAGGCGATGACCTCGCCGCTGAACTTGCTGCCGCCGACGACGTAGTACCAGCCGAACCAGATCATCAGCGCCGCGAACAGGGCGCCGAGAACGATTCCGGTGATCTTCAGCTTACGGTCGGCGCGGGCGTCGGCGGAGCGCGAGGATCCGTATCGGCCCTCGGGCAGCTGCTGCACGGCGCTCATCCGCCAGTTCCTCTCGCGTCGCCCGACTTGTTCCCGGGCACCGGAATTTTCCGCCCCCCGGTTCCGTCACTATAGAAGCCGCCCCTTGCACCGATGGAACCCGGGCGCCACATAACTCACCGAGGATCTTGTCTTGACTGAGCAGCTGCGACTGATGGCCGTTCACGCCCACCCCGACGACGAGTCGTCGAAGGGCGCGGCCACCATGGCCAAGTACGTGTCCGAGGGGGTGGACGTACACGTAGTGACCTGCACGGGCGGCGAGCGCGGCTCCATCCTCAACCCGAAGCTCCAGGGCGACAAGTACGTCGAGGAGAACATCCGGGAGGTGCGCCGCAAGGAGATGGACGAGGCGCGCGAGATCCTCGGCGTCAAGCAGGACTGGCTGGGCTTCGTCGACTCGGGGCTGCCCGAGGGGGACCCGCTGCCGCCGCTGCCGGAGGGCTGCTTCGCCCTGGAGGACGTCGACCACGCGGCCGGCGCCCTGGTCAAGCAGATCCGCAGCTTCCGTCCGCAGGTCATCACGACCTACGACGAGAACGGCGGCTACCCGCACCCCGACCACATCATGACCCACAAGATCACGATGGTGGCCTTCGACGGTGCGGCCGATGCCGAGAAGTACCCCGAGGACGAGTTCGGCCCCGTCTACCAGCCGAAGAAGCTCTACTACAACCAGGGCTTCAACCGGCCGCGCACCGAGGCGCTGCACAACGCACTCCTCGAGCGCGGCATGGAGTCCCCGTACGGGGACTGGCTCAAGCGCTGGGACGACATGGCGCGGACCGAGCGCACGCTGACCACGCACATTCCCTGCGCCGACTTCTTCGGGATCCGCGACAAGGCGCTGATCGCGCACGCCACGCAGATCGACCCCGACGGCGGCTGGTTCCGCGTGCCGATGGACATCCAGCAGGAGGTCTGGCCGACGGAGGAGTACGAGCTCGCGAAGTCGCTCGTCGATACCTCCCTCCCCGAGGACGACCTCTTCGCGGGCATCCGACACAATGCCTGATGTGAACGCGAATCTGGCATTGACCCATCTCGTCCCCCTTGCCGCCAAGGAGGTCGACGAGAACAAGGTGACTCCGGGCGTGCTCGGCTTCATCGTCTTCGCCGTGATGGCCGTCGCGGTCTGGGGCCTGATGAAGTCGATGAACAAGCACATGGGCAAGGTCGACTTCAAGGAGAAGTCGGACGAGCCCGCCGGTGCGACGAGCGGCAAGGACGCCGGGCAGAAGTCCGCCTGACTCCGCCGTCGGCCCCGCGCACGAGGGTGTGCGGGGCCGCTGCGCTGTCCGGCGCGCGCTCCCTGCCTGTCATGTTCAGGGCGGGTGGGGAGGCGCGTCGTGCCTACGACCGCTGGGCCTCCTTGGCGACGCCCATCACGTCCCGCGAGTGCCGGTTCGGGACCATGCCGAGGCGCCAGGCCTGCCAGCCGTCGTCCAGGTCCACGCCCCGCTCGAGCATCAGCTGGTACGCCTCCACGTAGTCGTCGAGCTTTCCGTCGCGGGCCGGATGCGTGGCGCGGGCGAGCTGGGACAGCTCCTCCTGGGCGACCGCCGTGCCGATCTCCGAGCCGCCGGGGGAGGCGTACGGCAGCAGCGTGCAGCGCAGGAACGTCGCCCAGTCCTCGCCCCTGCGGTCCTCGTACCCGGCGAAGATGGCCGCCGCCTCCTCGCACAGCTCCATCGCCTGCCCGAGCTTGGCGTTGCCCGCGTCCACCACCGCCAGCTCCAGACAGGTCCACGCCTCGCCGTGCGGCACGCCGATGCGCTGGAAGTCCGCGCGGGCGTCGACCAGGAGCTGCCGCGCGAAGCCGGAGTTGCGCAGCGAACCCGTCTGCGCCGCCCGCTCGTCGCGGGTGACGCGCGCCGAGTGGTGCCGCGCGCAGGCAAGCCCGTACACGTCGCGCATCCGGGAGAACATCGTGCGCGAGCGCTCCAGCTCCCGGACCGCCTTGTCGAGGTCGCCGGTCTCCTCCAGGGCCTGGCCCAGGTAGTAGTACGTCCACGCCTCGCCGCGCGCGTCCTCGTTCTCACGGTGCCGGGAGGCCGCCTGGCGCAGGCCGTCGACCGCCGCGGACGCCTCGCCGTCCATGAGCCGGGCGCGGGCCAGCTCGGTCAGCGCCCAGGCCTGGCCGCGGCCGTCGCGGGTCTGCCCGTACAGGTCGAGCGCCTCCCGCAGCTCCTCCT
This sequence comes from Streptomyces nidicola, assembly GCF_050106155.1. Taxonomy (NCBI): domain Bacteria; kingdom Bacillati; phylum Actinomycetota; class Actinomycetes; order Kitasatosporales; family Streptomycetaceae; genus Streptomyces; species Streptomyces nidicola. Next base: position 3,877,907 of record NZ_JBNBPI010000001.1, on the reverse strand, counting down.
CCGCACGCGGCACGTTGCCCATCCGCAGGCAGAGCTGGCCGAGCTGGAAGTGCGCCCACGCCTCGCCGTGCAGCGACTCGTTCTCGCGGTGCAGGGCGAACGCGTCGGTGAGCAGGGCCAGCGACATGCGTACGTTCGCGCGGTCGCGCTCGACCGCCGCCAGCGCGTGCAGCGTCCAGCCGCGGTCGCCCTTCGTCTCCGGCGTCGTCTGAAGGTCGAGCGCCTCCCGCAACCGCCCGGCCGCCTCCGCGAGTTGGCCCTGGTGGTGCAGGGTGATGCCGAGGGAGCACAGCGCGCGGCCCTCGCCCGCCCTGTGGTGCGCCTCGCGGTAGAGGTCGACCACCGAGGACAGCGTCGTACGCGCCTTGTCGAGCTCGCCGAGCTGGCGGGCCGCGATACCCGTGCGCCACTGGACCGAGCGCATGAGCAGGCCCTGGTCGATGGACTGCGTCAGCTCCTGGATCTCGCCGAGCCGGTAGAGGTCGCCGCGCAGCAGGCAGTAGTCGCACAGGGCGCCGAGCAGGCCGAGCACCGCGTCCTGGTTGACGCCCTCCGCGTGCCGCAGCGCCGCCGTGATGAAGCTCGACTCGTCGTCCAGCCAGCGCAGCGCCGCGTCCAGGGACGTGAAACCGTGCGGCCCGGTCTGGCCCGCGCGCGTCGACATGTTGCCGTCGACCAGGCGGATCACCGAGTCGGCCAGGTCCGCGTAGTTCTGGATCAGGCGCTCCTGCGCGGCCGTGCGCTCCGCGGGCTCCTCCTCGTCGGCGAGGCGGGACTGGGCGAAGGCGCGGACGAGGTCGTGCAGGCGGTAGCGGCTGCCGCGCACATGGTCGACGAGCCCGGCGTCCGCGAGCGCCGACAGGTGCCGCTTCGCCTCCGCGGTATTGGTGGCGAGCAGCGCCGCAGCGGCGGCCGAGCCGAGCGAGGCGCGCCCCGCGAGCGCGAGCCGCCGCAGCAGCCGCCTGCCCTGCTCGGACTGGTCGGTGTAGCGCAGCCACAGCACCCGCTCGACCGGGTCCACGGGCCCGTACGCGCCCAGGTCGGCGGCGAGCTGACGCGTCGTACGCGGCCCGATCGCGGAGCCCGCGACGCGCAGCGCCAGCGGCAGGCCGCCGCACAACTCCCGTACGGCGTCCGCGGATTCGGCGTCGTAGGGGCCGCTCGGATCCTCCGCGGCCTCCCGCAGCAGCTCCTCCGCGCCCGCCGCGTCGAGCGCCTGGACCGGCAGGTGGTGCACCCAGGCGGGCGTGTCGTCGCCGAGCTCCAGCGGCTCACGCGCGGTGACGATCACGAGGCTGTCGGACCGCTCGGGGACGAGCGTACGCACCTGCTCCGCGCCCGCCGCGTCGTCGAGCACGATCGTCACCGGCAGCCCGGTCAGATGCTGGTGGTACAGCTCGCTGAGCCGCTTGACCTGCTGTTCCTGCGAGGACCGCTCCCGGAAGAGCAGCTGCTCGCGCGGTGCGCCCAGCCGGTTCAGCAGATGCAGCAGGGCGTCCCGCGTGGGCAGCGGCGGCGCGTCCGGGCGGTCGCCGCGCAGATCCACCACGCACGCCCCGCGGAACTGGTCCCGCAGCTCGTGCGCCGCGCGCACCGCGAGCGTCGTACGCCCCGAACCCGGGTCCCCGTGCAGCACCACCACGGTCGGCCGGGTCTCGGTGCTGGCCCGCGCCGCGTGCACCCACTGCGCGATCTGCGACATGGCGGCACGCCGCCCGGCGAACGGCCCCTCCGGCTCCGGGAGTTGGCCGAACGACTGCTCGAGCACGCTCCGCCGCCGCGCGGCCGCGCTCTTGTCGGTGCGCCGCAGCTGCGGCCCCACCGTCTTCTTCGACGTGCCCGTGCTCGCGGCGAGCACCCGCTGCTGATCCAGGAACGGCCGGATGCCCCGCACCTCCAGCGCGGTCAGCCACTGCAACCGCAGCTGCTCCGGCCCGCCAGGCTGATTGCGCGCCCCGGCGCTCCGGCTCGCGGCCGGCACGTGCGAAGCGGTCACCTTCGCGACGGTCGCCGCGGACCCCAGTACGGCGACGGCCACACCCGCGCCCACGGCCGTACCGGTCCCCGCCCCGAGCACCAGATCAGCCACGCACGCGGTGACGGCACCAACCCCCGCCACCATCAACGGCGTTGACCCGCCCTCCTTGGCGAACCGCTGCCCGAACGTCATCCGCCCCGCGTCGGCCTCGTCGAGCGCCCGCGTGAACGCGTCGTACTCGTCCGCCGCGCTGCGCCCCATCGCGTCGAGCGCACCCTTCGCCCGCGACAGCAGCACGGCGCCGTCCGCGCGCCCGCCCGAACGCCTGACCTCTTCCTCGACGGCCCGGGCCAACAGCCGTTCGGCTTCCGCCCGATGGCTGTCCCGCATCTTCGGTCCCCCTCCGGTGGCGACAGTACGGGTCAAGTGTGCTGCCTGGCAGGCGAGTTCCGGAAGGACGGTGGAGATCAGATGGTCGAGTCCGGTGATCAATGCTGAGATCGAAGCTCATTTCATGAAGTGCGGTACCAATGGCGCACCCAGGTAGTAGCTTCATGGAAGCGGAACGTAATCAACGGGGGTGGGGCGTGCATCGTGAGGACGAAGAGGCCTTGACTGCACTCGAGTTGAGCGATGTGGCGAGAGCGAGGATGGGTCTCGGGGAGATCCCGGACGGTACGGCTCCCGAGTTGCTGGTGGATGTCTACCTCCGCCGCAGCGGGGAGAAGGAGGACTTGGCGACGCTGCGTGGGCATCTGGCCGACATCGCCCGATGGGTGCAACTGAACGGACTGCTGATCCGCAGGGTTTGGTTCGAGCAACTCAGCGCCAGCAAGGCCTACGTGCGACGGCGAGAGTTCGAGCTGGCGACGCAGGCGGTTCTTGACGGTAAATCCAGGACGCTGGCGGTATGGAAGACGGATCGCTTCGACAGGCGCGGCATGGGGGTCGTGGGAGCTGTTCTGGATAAGTTCGAGACGCGGGGCGCACGTCTTGTCTCGGTGACAGAAGGCTTGGACTCGTCCCAAAGTGCACGCCTGGTGTTCGCGGTGTTGAGTGAGCGGGCTCGAGACGAGGTGCGTGACATCGCACTGCGCGTGAAACGCGGACATGACGCCCACAAGCAGGAGGGCAGGCGAGGTACCGGGCGGCCGCCCTTTGGCCTCGCGAGTTCACCGGGATCGGGGAGGGTCGAGCCGGACGAGGCGGAGTATCCGACGGCCAGGAGGCTTGCAGAGCTACTGTTGGAAGGGGTGACGACGACGAGGACTGCCTGGGCTCTCAATGAGGAAGGGCATCGGACCCGGGGTGGATTTACCTGGTCGGCTACCGCGGTTAGCAAACTTGCCCAGTCGCCACTTTTCGCCGGGATGGTCCCCCAGCGCCGCCGGAAGACGGACGCGGACGGCAATCCATTGGGGCAGTGGGTGGGCTATGGGGAGCCGCTGCTCGGGCCGGATGGTGCGCCCATCATGTGTGGAACCGGTGTTGTCTCCGTCGATGAGTGGTACAAGGTCAAATCTCTGATCGGTGGTCGTACGCATCCGGGAACAGGCAGGGGCGGGCCCGCGTCTTCGCGCCTGCTTACAGGCAGTGGCCTGTTCGTCTGTGGGCGCTGTGGCGGGCCGATGAGTCATCGGGGTGGGCGGTACGGGTGTGAATGGCGCAAGCAGCGGGGGACATCGGTGTGTCTCGGTATCACGGCCCTGTCAGGGCGCGTTGATCGAGCCGTGGGCGAGGCGTGGGCCGGACACGTTTCTGGTCTCCCGCTAGGTGATCCCGTGCTCGTAGCCGTTGTGCGTCAGTGGCTGGAGCTCTCCGATCCGGCCACGCGAGCGAAGAGGCAGCATGTGAAGGAGGCTCTGGAAGCGGCTCAGAGCCGAGTCCGACAGTTGGAAGAGGACTACTACGTCTGGGGCAAGCTCACGAAAGACAGGTACGAAGAATTGAGCTGCGCCCAGGCCGAGGCCATACGGGAACTGGAAGGTCGAGCACTGGCGTTGGAGCAGGCGCTGGACCCTGCGACGGTGCGTAACGGCAGCGAACTGGTCAGGATCTGGAACGCACCTGAAACGACGACAACTGCCAAGCGATCCTTGCTCAGAAGCGTTGTTAAGCAGATTGCCATTCTGCCCGCGATTCGACGGGGCGACCCCACTCCGGTCACGCAGCGTCTTGAGTACGTGTGGGTATCGGCGGCAGTCGGCTGAATCCACGGACCAGGCGCGTCGTGTGACCCTCTTCAATGGGCGACCATGGAGGAATGAACCGACTGGCTCACGAGACGTCCCCTTACCTTCTTCAGCACGCCGACAACCCGGTGGACTGGTGGCCCTGGTCGGCCGAGGCCTTCGAGGAAGCGAAGCGCCGAGGGGTGCCAGTGCTGCTCAGCGTGGGGTACTCGTCCTGCCACTGGTGTCACGTTCTCGCAAGCGAGAGCTTTGAGGACGAGGCTACGGCCGCGGTGATGAACGAGAACTTCGTCAACATCAAGGTCGACCGCGAGGAGCGCCCCGACGTCGACGCCGTCTACATGGAGGCCGTGCAGGCCGCCACCGGGCAGGGCGGCTGGCCCATGACCGTGTTTCTCACGCCGGACGCCGAGCCGTTCTACTTCGGGACGTACTTCCCGCCCGAGCCGCGCCACGGCATGCCCTCGTTCACTCAGGTCCTGCACGGCGTGCGGGACGCCTGGACCGAGCGGCACGGTGAGGTCACCGAGGTCGCCGGGAAGATCACCGCCGATCTGGCCGCGCGGGAACTGCCGTACGGGAACACGGAGTTGCCGGGCGAGAACGAGCTGGCGCAGGCGCTGCTCGGGCTCACGCGCGAGTACGACGCGACGTACGGCGGCTTCGGCGGCGCGCCCAAGTTCCCGCCGTCCATGGTGATCGAGTTCCTGCTGCGCCACCACGCGCGCACCGGCGCCGAGGGCGCGCTCCAGATGGCCTCCGACACGTGCGAGCGGATGGCGCGCGGCGGGATCTACGACCAGCTCGGCGGCGGCTTCGCGCGGTACTCCGTGGACAAGGAGTGGGTTGTTCCGCACTTCGAGCGCATGCTCTATGACAACGCACTCCTGTGCCGCGCCTACGCCCATCTGTGGCGCTCGACCGGCAGTGAGCTCGCCAAGCGCGTCGCCCTGGAGACCGCCGACTTCATGGTGCGGGAGCTGCGGACGAACGAGGGTGGGTTCGCGTCCGCGCTGGATGCCGACAGTGAGGATCCGGTCAGCGGGAAGCACGTCGAGGGCGCGTACTACGTGTGGACGCCGCAGCAGCTCACCGAGGTGCTGGGGGAGGCGGACGCGGAGGCGGCCGCCCGGTACTTCGGCGTCACGGACGAGGGGACCTTCGAGGAGGGGGCCTCCGTGCTCCAGCTCCCGCAGGAGGACGGGGTGTTCGACGCCGGGCAGATCGAGCGGGTCCGGGAGCGGCTCCGCGAGGCCCGGTCCCGGCGGCCCGCGCCCGGGAGGGACGACAAGGTCGTCGCGGCGTGGAACGGGCTGGCGATCGCCGCGCTCGCCGAGTCGGGCGCGTACTTCGGGCGGCAGGATCTCGTGGATGCCGCCGTGTGCGCCGGTGACCTCCTCGTACGGCTGCACATGGATCCGCTGGCCCGGCTCGCGCGGACCAGCAAGGACGGGCACGTCGGTGCCAACGCGGGGGTTCTGGAGGATTACGCGGACGTCGCCGAGGGCTTCCTCGCGCTCGCGTCCGTGACCGGCGAGGGCGTGTGGCTGGAGTTCGCGGGCTTCCTGCTCGACCACGTCCTCGACCGGTTCACCGACCCGGAGAGCGGCGCGCTGTACGACACGGCCGCCGACGCGGAGAAGCTCATCCGCCGCCCCCAGGACCCGACCGACAACGCCGTGCCCTCCGGCTGGACCGCCGCCGCGGGCGCCCTCCTCTCGTACGCCGCGCACACCGGCTCCGAGCCGCACCGCACCGCCGCCGAGCGGGCGTTGGGGGTCGTGAAGGCGCTCGCCCCGCGCGCTCCGCGGTTCATCGGGAACGGGCTCGCGGTCGCCGAGGCGCTGCTCGACGGGCCGCGCGAGGTCGCGGTCGTGGGGGAGGTCGGCGGGCGGCTGCACCACGCGGCGCTCACCGGGACCGCTCCCGGCGCCGTCGTCGCCGCGGGTCCCGAAGGGAGCGACGAGCTTCCGCTGCTCGCCGACCGTCCGCTCGTCGACGGGGGCGAGGCGGCGTACGTGTGCCGGCACTTCGTTTGCGACGCGCCGGTGACCGATGCCGAGCGGTTGCGGCGGATGCTGGGGGAGTCGCAGGCGTAGGCCCTGTCGTCAAACTCCCGTCTGCCCGGCGACGTCTGGCACGCACGCTCGCTGCGTTGCCGAAAAGCCCGAGTAGCTCCGCTACTAGGACTCCCCGGCGCCTTGCGATCGCACGCTTCCCCAAGCTCTCGGCTCCGCTCGAGCAGGGGAGGCCCCATTACGCCGCCGGGCCGCCCTCCGGGCGACGACGGGAGTTTGACGACAGGACCTAGCCCGTACCCCTCAGAGCCCGTGCTGCACCGTGTCGAGGGCGCGCAGCACGAGCTCGCGCAGGTCGTCCTCGTGGTCGTGCTCGGCCCAGTACATCGTGGCCTGCATCAGGGCGCCGACCAGGGCCATGGCGTAGACGCGGACCTCGAGGTCGTCGGCGTTCCGGCCGGTGCGCCCGGCGATGACGCGGCACATCAGCTGCCCGGTGACGGACATCGACTCCATCATCCGGGAGCGCACCGCGGGCGTCTCGACCTGGAGCCGCATCCGCAGCCGGACGATCTCCGGCCGTTCGTCCGCGAACGCGAGTTCCAGGCTGTGGTCGACGACGTGCCGCACGGAGTCGGCGATCGACTCGTCCATGGGCCGCTTGAGCAGCTCCCGCTCCAGGATCGGGTCGAACTCGTCCGTGAGGACGATGTCCTCCTTGGTCGGGAAGTAGCGGAAGACCGTGGACGGCGACACCTCGGCGGCCTCGGCGATCTGCTCGACCGTCGTCGCGTCGTATCCCTGCTCCTGGATGAGGCGGTACGTCGCCTCACGGATCGCCGTCCTGGTCTTGATCTTCTTGCGCTCGCGGAGCCCGACCTTGGGCTCCGCGGGCTGCTGTGCTGACGCGGCCATGGCGCTCATTCTCAGGCATCGGCGCCGACCGGGGCGACCTCCGGGTCGGGAGCGGGTCCGGCCTTCTCGGGTCCTGGCAGCAGTACCGCCGTCAGCAGCGCGGCGGCCAGGGCGACGATGCCGATGACGACCAGGGCGAGGTCCATGCCGTGGACGAACGCGCCGTCCGCCGAGGCGGCGAGCGCCCGGTCGCCGAGCTGTCCGGCGACCACGTGCGCGCCGATCACCGATTCGCGCGCCACGTCCGCCGCCGCGTCGGGCAGCTCCGCCGTGGCGAGGCGGCCCGCGTAGGCGCCGGAGACGAGGGCGCCGACGAGGGCCACGCCGAGCGCGCTGCCGGTCTGCCGGACCGTGGACAGCAGGCCCGAGCCGCGGCCCGCCTGGTCCTTGGCGAGCGCGCCCATGGCGCCGCCCATCGCGGGGATCATCGCGAAGGCGATGCCGATCCCGGCGATCGACAGCCACAGCGCCGTGAAGCCGTATCCGGAGTCGACGGTGGTGCGCGCCCCGAGGAACGCGGCGAAGGCGAGGACCACCAGGGCCACGCAGATCACCGCCCGCGCCCCGAACTTCGCGACCAGGGGCTGCGCCAGCCTCGCCGCGACGAGCATCCCGCCCATCATCGGCACCATGCGCAGGCCGGTGCCGAGCGAGTCGATGCCGAGCACCGCCTGGAGGTACTGCGGCAGCAGGAACAGCATCCCGGCCATGATGAACATGCCGAGCGTCGCCGCCAGGGTGTTGGTGAGGAAGCCCCGGTGGGACAGGAGCGAGAGGTCGAGCATGGGCCGGGTGCTGCGTCGCTCGCGCAGCACCAGCGCGCCGATCAGGACGACGGACGCGAGGAATCCGCTGAGCACGACGGCGCTCGACCAGCCTTTCTCTGGGCCCTCGATGATCGCGTAGATGAGGGCGCCGAGGCCGAGCGCGGTGAGCGCGGTGGAGACGAGGTCGACCTTGGGCGCGGCCGGGTCCCGGCTCTCGGGGAGCAGGAACAGGCAGGCGGTGATGCCGATCGCGACCATCGGCACGTTCAGCACGAACACCGAGCCCCACCAGAAGTGGTCGAGCAGCCAGCCGCCGATGATCGGGCCGAGCGGCATCCCGAGCGCGGAGGCCGCGGAGATGGCCCCGATCGCCTTGGTCTGCTCGTCCCGCGCGAACAGCGAGGGGATGACCGACATGGCGAGCGGCATCACGAAGGCGCCGCCGACGCCCATCAGCGCACGGGCCGCGATCACCCAGCCCACGTCGCCGGCGAGCGCGCCCACGACGGATGCGGCGAGGAAGACGCCGAGTCCGCCGATCAGCATCCGGCGCCGCCCGAACCGGTCGCCGAGGAGTCCCGCCGGGAGCATCAGGGCGGCGAACACCACGATGTACGCGTCCGCCATCCACTGTTGCTGGCCCGTGGTGGCGCCGAGTTCTCCGGCGATCGTCGGGAGCGCCACGTTGAGGATCGTCATGTCGAAACCGAGCACGAGCATGCTCGCGACCAGGGCCCCGAGGGCCCACCAGCGCCGTGGGTCCGGGCGCGACTCCACCTGCTGAGTGACAGTAACCATGAAATGAGAGTAGCTGTCAGTTCGTAGTGTCTGTCAATAAAGAGTCGCCATCGGAAACGCAAAATGGCCGCGGCTGGTGAGCCGCGGCCATGGAGAAGGGGTGGGGGTGGGCGTCAGCCGTGCTGGTACGCCACCAGCGAGATGCCGACGTAGTGCACGATGAACGCCGCGAGCGTGAGCGAGTGGAAGACCTCGTGGAAGCCGAACCAGCGCGGCGACGGGTTCGGGCGCTTGATGCCGTAGATGACGCCGCCCGCGCTGTAGAGCAGCCCGCCGACGATGACCAGGACGAGCACCGCGATGCCGCCCGTGCGCATGAAGTCCGGCAGGAAGAAGACCGCGGCCCAGCCCATCGCGATGTAGCACGGCGTGTAGAGCCAGCGCGGGGCGCCGACCCAGAACACGCGGAAGGCGATGCCGGCGGCGGCCGCCACCCAGATGCCCCAGAGCAGGGCGTCGCCCTTGGCGCCGGGCAGCAGCAGCATCGTCAGCGGCGTGTACGTACCGGCGATGATCAGGAAGATGTTCGCGTGGTCGAGCCTGCGCAGCACCCCGTCCGCGCGCGGCCCCCAGTTCCCGCGGTGGTAGAGCGCGCTCACGCCGAACAGCAGGCAGGCGCTCAGTACGAAGATGGCGCACGCGATCCGGCCGCGCGTGGAGTCCGCGAGTGCCGTGAGGAAGATGCCCGAGATCAGTACGGCGGGGAACATGCCCGCGTGCAGCCAGCCGCGCAGTCTCGGCTTCAGCGCGGAAGGCTGGGGGGCTGGGACTTGTGTCTGCTCGGTGGCAACGCTCATCCGGGCATCGTACCTACGCGACCGTAGGTAACGGACCCTTTGAGTGGTGATGCTCACTTCGCTCACTTGTGAGGCCCCCTGGACAGATGGGCGTTTCGGTCGGATGATCAAATGAGTGCGGTCGGCACCGGATGAGCGCCCACTGAGCTCCAGTGGATTGGGAGGCGCAGCGTCCGGGTCGCAGCCCCCACGGGGCAATCAACCTCAGAACCCCTCATTTAGGAGCGATCGTGGCGCGCGACATCGCGGCTCCCTCCCTGGACACCCTCCCGACGAACCACCAGGAACTGATCTCGTGGGTCAACGAGATCGCCGAACTGACGCAGCCGGACAGTGTGGTCTGGTGTGACGGCTCCGAGGCCGAGTACGAGCGCCTCGCCGAAGAGCTCGTCGCGAAGGGGACGTTCAAGAAGCTCGACCCCATCAAGCGCCCCAACTCGTACTACGCCGCCTCCGACCCGTCCGATGTCGCGCGCGTCGAGGACCGTACGTTCATCTGCTCCGAGAAGGAGGAGGACGCGGGCCCCACGAACCACTGGAAGGCCCCCGCGGAGATGCGGGAGATCTTCCGGGGCAACGAGGGGAACGGGGGGATCTTCCGCGGCTCGATGCGCGGCCGGACCATGTACGTCGTCCCGTTCTGCATGGGGCCGCTCGGCTCGCCGCTGTCCGCGATCGGCGTCGAGATCACCGACTCGGCCTACGTGGCCGTCTCCATGCGCACGATGACCCGGATGGGCCGGCCGGTCCTCGACGAGCTGGGCGAGGACGGCTTCTTCGTGAAGGCCGTGCACACGCTGGGCGCCCCGCTGGGCCCCGACGAGGCGGACGTGCCGTGGCCGTGCAACTCCACGAAGTACATCTCGCACTTCCCCGAGGACCGCGAGATCTGGTCGTACGGCTCCGGCTACGGCGGCAACGCCCTGCTCGGCAAGAAGTGCTACGCCCTGCGCATCGCGTCCGTCATGGCGCGCGACGAGGGCTGGCTGGCCGAGCACATGCTGATCCTCAAACTGACGCCGCCGCAGGGCGAGTCCAAGTACGTCGCCGCGGCCTTCCCGAGCGCCTGTGGCAAGACGAACCTCGCGATGCTGGAGCCCACGATCTCCGGCTGGACCGTCGAGACGATCGGTGACGACATCGCCTGGATGCGGTTCGGCGAGGACGGCCGGCTCTACGCGATCAACCCCGAGGCCGGCTTCTTCGGCGTCGCGCCCGGCACCGGCGAGCACACCAACGCCAACGCGATGAAGACGCTGTGGGGCAACTCGGTCTTCACGAACGTCGCGCTGACGGATGACAACGACGTGTGGTGGGAGGGGATGACGGAGGAGACTCCGGCGCACCTCACGGACTGGAAGGGCAACTCCTGGACGCCCGAGTCCGGCACGCCGGCCGCGCACCCCAACGCCCGCTTCACCACTCCCGCCTCGCAGTGCCCGATCATCGCGCCCGAGTGGGAGGACCCGAAGGGTGTGCCGATCTCGGCGATCCTGTTCGGTGGCCGCCGCGCCTCGGCCGTGCCGCTGGTCACCGAGTCCTTCGACTGGAACCACGGCGTCTTCCTCGGCGCGAACGTGGCCTCCGAGAAGACCGCCGCCGCCGAGGGCAAGGTCGGCGAGCTGCGCCGCGACCCGTTCGCCATGCTGCCGTTCTGCGGCTACAACATGGGCGACTACATGGCGCACTGGGTGAAGGTCGGCGCCGACAAGGACGCCGCCAAGCTGCCGAAGATCTACTACGTCAACTGGTTCCGGAAGAACGCGGACGGCAAGTTCGTGTGGCCCGGCTTCGGTGAGAACGCGCGCGTCCTGAAGTGGATCGTGGACCGCCTCGACGGCCGCGCCGAGGGCGTCGAGACGCCGATCGGCATCCTGCCGACCAAGGAGTCCCTGGACACGAAGGGCCTCGACCTGCCCGAGGCCGACCTGGACTTCCTGCTGACGGTGGACAAGGAAGCGTGGCGCGACGAGGCGTCGCTCGTGCCCGCGCACCTCAACACGTTCGGCGACCACACGCCGACGGAGCTGTGGGACGAGTACCGCAAGCTGGTGGACCGGCTCGGCTAGGGCCCGGTGAACGAAAGAAGGGGCGCGGCCGGAAGGCCGCGCCCCTTCTTCGTCTTCTTCGTTCTCCGTGGGTCACACGGCGACGAGGTCCCCCGCGGTCGCGTGCGCCTCCATGCGCTGCGCGGCCAGGATCGCGGCCGCCGTGTCCGCGCGGGACGCCGCGACCACCAGGGCGCGGCCCGCGAGGGCGTGCGCCCGCTGGTGCAGCGCGGCGACGTGCGGCTCGTGCACCGCGGTCGCCACGGCCGAGCGGACCGGCGCGGAGCCGCCCCGCAGCCGCGCGACCTGCGCGGCCAGTGCGTCGGCCGCCTCGTCCAGGTCGGCCGCCGGGCGCAGTGCGCGCAGCTCGTCGGTGATGGCGAGCAGCGCGCTCAGGTGTCCTGCGAGCTGGATGTCCAGCTCCTCCTCGCGGGAGCGGTGCGGGAATTCGCCGCTGTCGACCCCGGTCGAGTGGACCGACTTGGTGCGGATCGGCTCGTACATGGGAGGCCTCCAGGGCATGCGTGTCAGCTTGGCCTCCATCGTACCTTAGATCGTGTCTAAAGTAGAACTTGTCCAAAGTGGGAGTGTCACGGCTGGCTGTAGCCGTCCAGGAAGTTCCCGATCCGGGTCACGGCCTCCGTCAGCTGCCGGGTGTCGGGCAGCGTGACGACGCGGAAGTGGTCGGGCTCCGGCCAGTTGAAGCCGGTGCCGTGCACCACCATGATCTTCTCGGCCCGCAGCAGGTCGAGCACCATCTGCCGGTCGTCCTTGACCTTGAACACCTTGGGGTCGAGGCGCGGGAAGAGGTACAGGGCGCCCTTCGGCTTCACGCAGGTCACGCCCGGGATCTGGGTGAGCAGCTCGTACGCGACGTCCCGCTGCTCCTTCAGCCGCCCGCCGGGCAGCACCAGATCGTTGACCGTCTGGCGTCCGCTGAGTGCCGCGACGACGCCGTGCTGGCCCGGCATGTTCGCGCACAGGCGCATGTTCGCCAGGATCGTCAGGCCCTCGATGTACGACTCCGCGTGCGCGCGCGGTCCCGAGATCGCCATCCAGCCGACGCGGTAGCCGGCCACGCGGTACGCCTTCGACATGCCGTTGAAGGTGAGCGTCATCAGGTCCGGCGCGATGGCGGCGGTCGGGGTGTGCGTGGCGCCGTCGTAGAGGATCTTGTCGTAGATCTCGTCGGAGCAGACGAGGAGGTTGTGGCGGCGGGCGATGTCGGTGATGCCGCGCAGCATCTCGTCGCTGTAGACGGCGCCGGTGGGGTTGTTGGGGTTGATGATGACGATCGCCTTGGTGCGGTCGGTCACCTTGCGCTCGATGTCGGCGAGGTCCGGCATCCAGTCCGACTGCTCGTCGCAGCGGTAGTGCACGGCGGTGCCGCCGGAGAGCGAGACGGCGGCGGTCCACAGCGGATAGTCCGGCGCGGGGACGAGCACCTCGTCGCCGTCGTCGAGCAGCCCCTGCATGGCCATCACGATCAGCTCGGATACGCCGTTGCCGATGAAGACGTGCTCGACGTCGGTCTCCACGCCGAGGGTCTGGTAGTGCATCATCACGGCGCGGCGGGCGGCGAGCAGGCCCTTGGCGTCGCCGTAGCCGTGCGCGTCCCCGAGGTTGCGGAGCATGTCCTCGAGGATCTCCGGCGGGCACTCGAAGCCGAACGCCGCCGGGTTGCCGGTGTTGAGCTTCAGGATGCGGTGCCCTGCCGCCTCCAGCCGCATCGCTTCCTCGAGAACCGGGCCCCGGATCTCGTAGCAGACGTTGGAGAGCTTGGTCGACTGGATGAGCTGCATCCCCAAACTTTACGGCCGTGTTTCGGGATGCCGCGCACCGTTTGTCGGCCGGTGGGGCGGCGCGGGCGGCACCGCTTTCGGATGCGGTGGCACGCGGTGCCGGATACCTCCGGAACGGCGGGTTCCGGGGTGGGTGCGGCTTTGATGCGGCGGGTCGGCGGGGTGGGTGAGATGGGCCACGTGCGGCTCCCGCCCGACGGCGGCTCCGCCGGGCTTCCATCGCGCGTATCGCGCGTACGTTCGATTAATTGGTTACGGTGGGACCATGCTGCAGGGATCGCTGTTCGACCAGGGCGAGGCGGTGGCGCTCGGGCCGCTCGACGACGTGCGCCGCACCGTGCTCGGGGACGGGGCGTGGATCGACGTGCTGCCGGGGTGGCTGCGCGGGGCCGACGAGCTGTACGAGCGGCTGGCCCGGGACGTGCCGTGGAAGGCCGAGCGGCGGCAGATGTACGAGCGGTTGGTCGACGTGCCGCGGCTGCTGAAGTTCTACGGGGCGGGGGAGCGGCTCCCGGACCCGGTGCTCGACGCGGCGCGGGACGCGCTGTCCGCTTACTACGCCGAGGAGTTGAGGGAGCCGTTCACCACGGCCGGGCTCTGCTACTACCGCGACGGGCGGGACAGCGTCGCCTGGCACGGGGACCGGATCGGGCGCGGGGCCCGCGAGGACACGATGGTCGCCATCCTGTCGGTCGGGACGCCGCGGGACCTGGCGCTACGGCCCGTCGGCGGAGGACCCGTCGTGCGCCGCCCGCTCGGGCACGGCGACCTCATCGTCATGGGCGGCTCGTGCCAGCGGACCTGGGAACACGCGATCCCCAAGTCCGCCCGCGCGGCCGGCGGCCGGATCAGCGTCCAGTTTCGGCCGCACGGGGTGCGCTGACGGTGCGCTGATCAGGCGGTCCTGCGCACCGACCGGCCCGCGAGGGTGTCCGTGCGCTTGCCGTCCTCGATCACGAACTGCCCGTCGACGAGGACGTGCGGGATGCCGACCGGCAGCGTGCGCGGCGCCTCGAAGGTGGAGCCCGCCGCGACCGTCTCCGGGTCGAACAGGACCAGGTCGGCGCGGTAGCCCTCGCGGACCAGACCGCGGTCCGGCAGGCGCAGGCGGGCGGCCGGGCGCGAGGTGAGGTGCGCGACCGTCTCCTCCAGGGACATGACGCCGAGGTCGCGGGCGTAGTGGCCCAGGTAGTGCGGGAACGTGCCGTACGCGCGCGGGTGCGGCTTGTAGCCCTGGAGGATGCCGTCGCTGCCGCCCGTGTGCACGGAGTGCTGCATGATCGCCCGGACGTTCTCCTCGTGGCCGACGTGCTGGAGGATCGACGAGCCCAGCTTGTCGTTGATCAGCAGGCGGCGGGCGGTGACCCACGGGGCCTCGCCGCGCTCGGCGGCGGCCTGCGCGACGGTCTTGCCGACACAGGAGGCCAGGCCCGGGTCGGAGACGCCCGAGATCTCGATCTTGTCCCACTCGATCGGCACGCCGTGACAGCCGTCGGCGCCGATCTCCTCGACGTGGTGCCGGATGCGCTCGGCCGTCTCGTCGTCCTGGAGGCGGGCGAGGGTCGCGTCGGGGCCGCCCTCGTTGGCCCAACTCGGCAGCATCGCCACGAGAGTTGTGGCGCCCGGGGTGTACGGGTACGTGTCCAGGCTGATGTCGGCGCCGTCGGCGATGGCCTTGTCGAGCAGGGCCAGCAGGTCGACGCCCTTGCCCTTGTTCACGCCGAAGTTCATGGTGGCGTGCGCGAGGTGCAGGGAGCAGCCCGCGGTGCGGGTCAGCTCGACCATCTCCCGGTATGCGTCGAGCGCGCCGGCGCCGTAACTGCGGTGGTGCGGGCAGTAGTAGCCGTCGTACGAGGCCACCACCCGGCACAGTTCGGTGAGTTCGGCGTCCTTCGCGTACATGCCCGGGGTGTAGGTGAGGCCGGAGGACATTCCTACGGCGCCCTGCTCCATGCCCTCGGCCACGAGCCGCTTCATGTGGTCGAGTTCGGCCGGGGTCGCGTCCCTGTCGTCCCAGCCGACCGCGTACATGCGGACCGTGCCCTGCGGGATGAGGTACGCGGCGTTCACCGCGATGCCCTGGCGGTCGATGCGGTCCAGGTACTCGCCGACGGTGCGCCAGTCGAAGTCGATGTCCGAGCCGTCGCCGTTCCAGCCGGTGATCGCCTGGCGGACCTGGGCGAGGGTGCGGTCGTCGACGGGGGCGTAGGACAGGCCGTCCTGGCCGAGGACTTCGAGGGTGACGCCCTGGGCGGCCTTCGCGCTGTGGTCGGGGTCGCGGAGCACGGCGAGGTCGCTGTGCGCGTGCATGTCGATGAAGCCGGGGGAGAGGGCGAGGCCGTCGGCCTCGATGGTGCGGGTGGCGGTGGGGCGGGGCCCTGCCCCCTCCCGGGTGATCCCGGTGATGCGGCCGTCCGTGACGGTCACGTCGGCTCGGTACGAGGCGCTGCCGCTGCCGTCGATGACGCGGGCGTCGCGGATGACCAGGTCCATGGGGGTGCCTCTCTGGGGCGGGTGGTGCGGTGCGGGGTGGTCGGTGCGGGTGGGTGGGCGCCTGCGGCGGGCGGGATTCCCCTCCCCGCCCCTTCCCGAAACCGGGGCTCCGCCCCGGACCCCGTTTGTCCTCAAACGCCGGATGGGCTGGTAGTTCAAGCCCCGCCGGCGATTGAGGCGCGGGGTCCGGGGCGGAGCCCCGTGGCGTGGGCGGCGGCGGGGCCGGGGCCGTCGGGTCGGCGCGCGGCGCCGGGGTGCCGCCTTGCCCACCCTGCCGCCCAAGGCGGCAGATTGCCCAAGGCGGCGCAGGGTGGGCCGTATCGGCTGCCTAGAAGTACGTGCGGATGTAGTCGACGACCGTGCCGTCGGACTCCACCAGGGGGATCAGCTGCCACTTGTCGAAGGACGTGCACGGGTGCGAGAGGCCCATGCCGAGCCAGTCGCCCACCTCCACGTCCGCCCCCGGCTCCGTGCGGACCCAGCCGTGCTGGTCGGAGAGGCCGGTGACCGCGACGCCCGTGGCCTCGCGGACCTCGCCCGTCCGCGCGTCCCGGACGACCTGTGCCTCGGGCAGGTCGATGTCGTACGCGGCGTCCCGCTTGCCCGCGTTGGTGAACGCCTGGCCGTCGTTCGGCCGCGAGACGAACTGCGCCCACAGGCGGAACGCCGGCTCCAGCGCGCCCTCCTCCGGGACCCGGTTGAACGGGGTCAGGTGCCGGTAGTGGCCGTCGTCGTGCGAGACGTACGCGCCGGAACGGAGCAACTTCAGGACAGGGGCGCTCAGTTCGGGGATCTCCGCGAAGACGTCCGCCACCGCGTCGAACCAGGCGGAGCCGCCCGCGCTCACCACGATCTCGTCGAGGCCGAGGCCCGTGAAGCGGCCCGCCTTGTCGAACTCCGTCGCGAGCGCGACGAGTCGGCGCAGCCAGGAGCGCACCCGCTCGCCGTCGGCGTCCGGCACCTCGCCCTCGTAACCCGCGACGCCGACCAGGCGGAGCGCGGACGAGGCCGACACCGCGTCCGCGATCGCCGCGCAGTCCGCCTCCGTGCGGGCGCCGGTGCGCGCGCCCTCGCCCGCGCCCAGCTCCACCACCACGTCGACCGGTCGGCCCGCTCCGGCCTCCGCCAGCGCCGCCTGCATCAGCTCCACACCGCGCACGGAGTCGACGTAGCAGATGAAGCGGAAGGACGGGTTCGCGTCCAGCTCCTTCGAAAGCCGGCGCAGCGCAGCCGCGTCGACGAGCTCGTTCGCCAGGAAGATCCGGTCGATGCCGAACTCCCGCGCCACGCGCACCTGGTGGGGCACCGCGAGGGTGATGCCCCACGCGCCGTGCTCCAGCTGCCGGTGGAAGAGCTGCGGGGCCATCGACGTCTTGCCGTGCGGGGCGAAGGCGAGGCCGTGGCGGGCGGAGTAGGTCTCCATGAGCGCGAGGTTGTGCTCCAGGCGCTCGGCGGAGAGGGCGAGGACGGGCGTGGTGAAGCCGTCCGTGAAGAGGTTCAGGCGGCGGGCCGCCAGCTCGCCGATCGTCGCGCCGTCGGCCTCCGGGGGCAGGCCCTTGAAGCGGAAGTCCACCCGCTCCTTCGCCAGCTCCTCAAGACGAGCGGTGCGGCGCTCGACGGCAGTGTCGGCGTTCTGGGCGGTCACGGCGCCTCCTCCAGGCAGCCCGTTGCACCATTTGCAACGGTCATTGCGTATGTCGCTTCATGCTGTCTAACATCCGAGCCAACGTCGGGTCAACGGAGCCCGAAGTCCCCTGCCGCGAGGAGTGCGACCCACCGTGACCGCCACCGGACCCGCAGTACCGACCAGCGCCAACGACGTAGTGGCGCTCGGCGAGTCCATGGTCACGTTCCGGCCCGCGGTGCCGGGGCGGCTCGCCGACGTGCCCTCGTTCGATCGCGGGATCGGCGGCGCCGAGTCCAACGTGGCGTGCGTGCTCGCCGCCGCCGGGCACCGGGCCGCCTGGGTCAGCCGGGTCGGCGCCGACGGGTTCGGCGACCACCTCGTGGAGGCCATCGGCGCGTACGGCGTCGACACCTCCGCCGTACGCCGCGATCTGCACCGGCCCACCGGCATCTACTTCCGCACCGCGGGCGACCGGGCCACCGCTGCCCACGAGGTCGCCTACTACCGCGCCGGGTCCGCCGCCTCCGCGATGTCCACCGCCAACCTGGACCTGGACGCGCTGCGCTCCGGCCGGATCCTGCACCTGTCCGGGATCACCGCCGCGCTCTCCGCCGGCTGCCTCGACCTGCTGCGTGAGCTGACGGCTCCGCGCGCGGGCCGCCCCCTCGTCTCCTTCGACGTCAACTACCGGCCCGGCCTGTGGTCCGGCTCCGCCGAGGGCCCGGGCGTACTCCAGGAACTCGCGCGCGGCGCCGACATCGTGTTCGTCGGCGACGACGAGGCCGAGGACGCCTGGGGCATCACCGGCGGACCCGACGCGATCCGCGACGCGCTGCCCGAGCCCGCGCTGCTCGTCGTCAAGCGGGGCGCCGACGGCGCGATCGCCTACGACGCCGACGGGCGCCACGAGGAACCCTCCCCGCGCGTCGACGTCGTCGCCGCCGTCGGCGCGGGCGACGCCTTCGCCGCCGGATTCCTCTCCGCCACGCTGCGCGAACTGCCCGTCGCCGAACGCCTGCGGCACGGCCACCTCTGGGCCGCCGTCGCCCTCACCGAACCCGGCGACCTCGCCGCCCCGCCGAGCCGCGCCCGGGCGGACCGCCTGGTCGGCCTCGACGCCGCGCAGTGGGGGACACTGCACCTCGGTCCCGGTTGGGCAGCAGCCGACGCAGCCGACAGCGGGGCCGCCGAGGAGGTACGTACGCCATGAGCCAGACCGTCGACCGCGCGCTCAGCATCCTGCCGCTGCTCGCCGAGGGGCCCGCCGACCTGGGCCAGGTCGCCGACCGCCTCGACGTGCACAAGTCCACGGCGATGCGCCTGCTGCGCACCCTCCACGAGCACGGCCTGGTCTACCGCCAGTCCGACCAGCGCTACCGCCTCGGCGCCCGCCTCTTCGCGCTCGCCCAGGAAGCCGTCGAGAACCTCGACGTCCGCGAGATCGCCCACCCCCACCTCGTCGAACTCAACGAGAAGGTCGGGCACACCATCCACCTCGCCGTGTACGCGGAGAACGAGGTCCTCTACATCGACAAGGTCGAGAGCCGCTACCCGGTGCGCATGTACTCGCGCGTCGGCAAGCCGGTCGCCATCACGGTCGCCGCCGTCGCCAAGCTGCTGCTCGCCGACCTGTCGGAAGCCGAGCGCCGCGCCGTCGCGGAGAAGCTCGACTACCCCATGTACACGTCCCGTTCCACCCCCAACGCCACAGCTTTCCTGCGGGAGTTGGAGAAGGTGCGCGAACAGGGCTGGGCCACCGACCTCGGTGGCCACGAGGAGTCCATCAACTGCGTCGGCGCCCCCATCCGCGGCGCGGACGGCCGGGTCGTCGCCGCCATGTCGGTCTCCGCGCCGAACGTCGTCGTCACCGCCGAGGAACTCCTCACACTGCTCCCGCTGGTGCGCCGCACGGCGGAAGCCATCAGCCGGGACTACTCCGGTACCCCGCCGAAGTAACCCCCGAGCAACACCCCGCCCGAGTAACACCCCTCAAAGAAAGACCAGTTCACATGTCTGAGAAGACCGCGCTCACGCCCTCCACCCACACGACCCCGCCGGCGAAGTTCTCGCACGGCGTCAAGAAGGGCAACATCCTTCAGGTCGCCGGCCAGGTCGGCTTCCTGCCGGCCGAGGAGGGCAAGGCCCCGACCCCCGCGGGCCCGACCCTCAAGGAGCAGACCCTCCAGACGTTCGCCAACGTCAAGGCGATCCTCGAAGAGGGCGGCGCGAGCTGGGACGACGTCATGATGATGCGCGTCTACCTGACGGACGTCGACCACTTCGCCGAGATGAACGCCATCTACAACGAGTACTTCGAGGGCCAGGGCCTCAAGGAGGCCCCCGCCGCCCGCACGACCGTCTACGTCGGTCTGCCCAAGGGTCTGCTCATCGAGATCGACGCGCTCGCCGTCCTCAGCTGAGCACGCTCCTCTTCTCGTAACTCGCACGTCGTCACGGTGCGGCGCCCCTGTTGGTGGCGCCGCTCCGCGATCCCCCCTGTCTGGAAACACTGAAAACGCCCCGCGCCCCCCCATGTACTTACGAGGTCAACGATGTCCCCGTACGCCCCCCTCGCGGCCGCCGCCGCGGACCAGCCGTCGCACACAGGCGGTCTGCTCCTCCTGATACCCGGCACGGCCGGCCTGCTGACCGTTGCCGTCCTCGGCATCGTCCTGCTGCTCTTCCTGATCATCAAGGCCAGGCTCCAGCCCTTCGTGGCCCTCCTGACGGTCTCCATCGCCGTCGGCCTCGCGGCCGGCCTCTCCGTCACCGAACTCTTCGGCACCGTCCAGAAGTCCGACGTCACCTCCGTCATCGAGGACGGCATGGGCGGCACCCTCGGGCATATCGCGATCATCATCGGCCTGGGCACCATGCTCGGCGCGATCCTCGAAGTCTCGGGCGGCGCCGAAGTGCTGGCGTCCCGCCTGATCCACCTCTTCGGAGAGAAGCGCGCCCCCGTCGCGATGGGCCTCACCGGCCTCATCTTCGGCATCCCGGTCTTCTTCGACGTCGGCATCTTCGTGCTCGCGCCGATCGTCTACGCGGCCGCCAAGCGCGGCGGCAAGTCGATCCTGCTGTACTGCCTGCCGCTGCTCGCGGGCCTTTCGATGACCCACGCGTTCCTGCCCCCGCACCCGGGTCCCGTCGCCGCCGCCGGTCTGCTCCACGTCGACCTCGGCTGGGTCATCCTCATGGGCATCGTCTGCGGCATCCCCGCCGTGCTCGCCGCGTGGGCCTGGGCCGCCTGGATCGGCAAGAAGATCTTCGTGCCGGTGCCGCAGGACATGGTCGAGGCCGCCGACGAGGCGAAGGCCGCGCTCGCCGAGGAGCAGCGCAAGGACGGCATCACGCCCCGCGAGGACCCGGTTCCGCTCGGCATCGTCTTCACGATCATCGCCATCCCGCTGGTGCTGATCCTCGCCGCGACCTTCTCCTCGATCGCCATGGACCCGTCCACGGCCCGCTCGGTCATCGAGTTCTTCGGCAACCCGTTCGTGGCGCTCACCATCGCGCTGTTCGCCGCGTACTACCTGCTCGGCCTGCGCCGCGGCTGGTCCCGCAAGTCCCTGGAGACGGTGTCCACCTCGTCCCTGAAGCCGGTCGCCAACATCCTGCTCGTCGTCGGCGCCGGCGGCGTCTTCGGCGCGGTCCTCCAGGCCAGCGGCATCGCGCAGGCGCTGTCCGACACGTTCAGCAGCATCGGTCTGCCGATCATGGTCCTGGCGTACCTGATCTCGCTGGTGCTGCGCGTCGCGCAGGGTTCGGCGACGGTCGCCATCGTCACGACGGCCGGCATCGTCGGCCCGCTGCTCCAGGCCGGCGACTACTCGCAGCCGTACACGGCCCTCGTCATCATGGCGATCTCCGCGGGCTCCATCTTCGCCTCGCACGTCAACGACGGCGGCTTCTGGATGGTCTCCAAGTACTTCGGGATCTCCGAGCGGGACACCCTGCGCTCGTGGACGGTCCTGGAGTCGGTCCTGTCCGTCGCCGGGTTCGTGGTGGCCCTGGTGATCAGCTTCTTCGTCTAGCGTTTCCGCCGCGCACCTGTGCCGCACCACCCCTGGGGGAGGTGCGGCACAGGCTTGTCCGCCATACTTCCGCCCGTGGAGCAGCGTATGGAGAACGAGAAGGTCACGCCCGTCACCGGTGCCGGCTTCGACCCGGCGCACATCCCTGGCCTGACGGCTCCCGCACGGCAGCCGGAGGCCGAGGCCACGGATGCCGATCAGACGCCGGAGGAGGTGACGACGCAGCCCGAAGCGCCGCACGACGAGCCCGAAGAGGCGGAAGCGGAGACGGAAGCGGCAGCCGACGACTCCGGGGAACCCGACGCCGACGACTCCGCGGAACCCGACGCCGACGGCCCCGTCATGGACGCCAAGGACCGCCGCGGCTCCATCACCGTCGACGCGACCGGCGTCCGCTTCACGCTCGACGACCAGGAGGCCGACTTCACCTGGTCCGAGATCAGCGCGGTCGAGTACGGCACCGTCCGCAAGCGCCTCACGGTGACGGTCCACATGCCCAACGCCCGCTGGTTCCCGAACGACGTCGAGGCCCCCGACAAGACCCGTCTGGCCGAGTGGACGGACCAGCTGGACAAGGCCCTGGACACGTACTTCGAGGATTAGCGGGGCAGTTGGTGGTGACGCCCCTCTTGCCAGACCCGTAGCTTTGCGCACCCTTGGTGTTCATGGCGGACACCACGGGCACCCCAGGAACCGGCGTCACCTCCTCCTCCGACTCGCACCCTCGAAAGTCCAGCTGGAAATACATCGGCCCCGGCATCGTCGTCGCCGCGACGGGCGTCGGGGCGGGCGATCTCGTCGCCACCCTCATCGCGGGCAGCAACTTCGGCTACACCCTGCTCTGGGCCGCGGTCCTCGGCTGCCTCGTCAAGATCAGCCTCGCGGAGGCCGCGGGCCGCTGGCACCTGGCGACGGGCCGCACCCTCTTCGACGGCTGGGCGGGCCTCGGCAAGTGGACCACGTACTTCTTCGTGATCTACGCGGTGATCTGGGGCTTCGTGTACGGCGCGGCCGCGATGTCGTCGAGCGGGCTGCCCCTTCAGGCGCTGTTCCCCGACGTGTTCCCGGCCGACTGGTCGATCAAGCCGTGGGCGATCCTGTCCGGCGTGGTCGGCCTGGTCTTCGTCTGGCTGAACAAGTACAGCGTCTTCGAGAAGGTCATGACGGTGCTCGTCGGCGTCATGTTCGTCGTCACCGTCTATCTGGCGATCCGGGTCACCCCGAACCTCGGCGACGCCTTCGCCGGGCTGCTCCCGGTGCTGCCCGACGAGAAGGACTCGATCCTCAACACGCTGGGCCTGATCGGCGGCGTCGGCGGCACCATCACCCTTGCCGCGTACGGCTATTGGGTCAACGCCAAGGGCTGGACGAACACGTCGTGGATGAAGGTGATGCGCCTCGACAACCGGGTCGCGTACATCACCACCGGCATCTTCGTCGTGGCGATGCTGTTCGTCGGCGCGGAACTGCTGCACGCGTCCCACACGGCGATCGCCGAGGGCGACAAGGGGCTCGTGGACCTCTCCAAGATCCTTGAGGCCCAGTACGGCACGGCGACGGCGAAGATGTTCCTCATCGGCTTCTTCGCGACGTCCTTCACCTCGCTGATCGGCGTCTGGCACGGCGTGAGCCTGATGTTCGCCGACTTCGTGGAGCGCTACCGGCTCTCCCGCGTCGTCACCGGCGAGGAAGTGGCGAGCGGCGACCGCGAGAAGGGGTGGGCGTTCCGCGGCTTCCTGCTGTGGATGACGTTCCCGCCGATCGTCCTGCTCTTCCAGGGCCAGCCGTTCCGCCTGGTCATCATCTACGGAGTCCTCGGCGCGGCCTTCATGCCGTTCCTCGCCCTCACCCTGGTCTGGCTGCTGAACTCCTCGCGTACGCCCGCCAGTTGGCGCAACGGCTGGCTCAGCAACGGCATGCTGACCATCGCGGGGCTGCTGTTCGTCGTCCTGTGCGTGAAGCAGATCTGGGACCAGCCGTGGTCGGAGTTCTTCTAGTTCTGCCTACTTGGCGGTGGCGCGGGCGCGGGCGCGGGCGATGTCCGGGTAGCGCACCGTGAAGAGGATCGGCAGCGCGATGCAGGCCACGGTCAGTACGGTGCGGGCGGTGTCGCTGCCCGGCTGGGCGTGGCGGAGCCAGGCCGTACCGATGCCGCTGACGGTGAAGGAGGCGGCCCAGACGGCGGTGATGGCGACGTTGACCTTCCGGAAGACGGGGCTGCCCCAGAACTCCTCGGGCACCTGGGTCTTCGCGATCCCCAGCGTGAACGGCCGCCCGATGACGAGCGACCCCCAGGCGATGAGGGCCAGCCATATCGAGGAGCCGGCCGACGCGTAGTGCTCGACGAAGTCCGAGTCAGGCAGGGCGAACGCGATGCCCGTGCCCACCGCGAAGAACGCGGCGGCGCTCACCTCGATGACGAGCGCGTCCCAGGCGCGGCCCGCGCGCCGCTGGCCCGCGGCGAGGGCGACGGCCAGGACGAGCCCGACGAGCAGCGCGTACCGGACGTCGATGGTGCCGATCAGCACGCTCACGGCGATCCACGGAAGGAAGCTGCGCAGGTAAGCCATGGGGTCCCCCAGGTCTTGGTCCGGCTCGTCCGGCTCCGGCTCTACATCTGACATTCCTGAACTGACATGTCGAAGTTAGAACCTCACGCAGTGACATGTCAATAGTGGAACGTCGTAGGTACAGTGGTGCCATGAGCCTTCGACACGCACTGCTCGGCCTCCTCGCGGACGGCCCGGCCAGCGGATACGACCTGCTCGGGACCTTTCGTACCAGCCTGGAGAACGTCTGGCCCGCCACTCAGAGCCAGATTTACACCGAGTTGACCAAGCTCGACGCGGCCGGTCTCACCCGGGTCGCGGAGGAGGGGCCGCGCGGCCGCAAGACGTACGAGATCACCGACGAGGGCCGCGCCGAGCTGCGGCACTGGCTCCTGGAGACGACGCCGAACGGATACCGGCGCAACGACGTCCTGCTGCGGGTCTTCCTCCTCGGCACCGTGGAGGGCGGCGAGGCGCGGGACTTCCTGCGCGGCAGGGCCGAGTCGGCGCGCGGCCGTCTCGCCGGCCTGGAGGAGCTCGACGCGTCCATGGACTGGGGCGCGGACCCGCTCGCGGTCTACGGCCGGCTGACCCTGGAGTGGGGCAAGCGGTTCATGGCGATGCAGGCGGAGTGGGCCGACTGGGCGGAGAAGGAAGTCGCGGCGGCGCGACTCGCGGCGGGTGAGGGCGCATGACGGCAGCGCCGCCGGGGGAGCGGCGGCGCTGCACGGGTCACGGGATTACAGGCCGTCGACGTGCGGTCCCACGGCCGAGGACCACGCGTTGCCGGAGGCGGCGTCCCAGTTGGTGGACCAGGTCATCGCGCCGCGCAGACCCGGGTAGGTCTTCGACGGCTTGAACGAACCGCAGTTGGTGCCCTTGGTGAGGCAGTCGAGGGCGTCGTTCACGACCGACGGGGCCACGTAGCCGCTGCCCGCCGCGCTCGGCGTGGCCGGTGTGCCGATGCCGACCTGCGAGGGGTCGAGCCCGCCTTCCAGCTGGATACAGGCGAGCGCCGTCAGGAAGTCCACGGACCCCTGGCTGTAGACCTTGCCGTCGCAGCCCAGCATCGAACCGCTGTTGTAGTACTGCATGTTGACGACGGTGAGGATGTCCTTCACGGCCAGGGCGGTCTTGAAGTACTCGGCCGAGGTCGACTGCATGTCGATGGTCTGCGGCGCCATGGTGAGTACGAACCCGCTGCCCGCCTTGGCGGCCAGGGACTTCAACGCCTGTGACATGTACGTGGAGTTGAGCCCGTTCTCCAGGTCGATGTCGACCCCGTCGAACCCGTACTCCTGCATGAGCGCGTACACGGAGTCGGCGAAGTTGGTCGCGGAGGCCGCGTCGTTGACCTGGATGGTGCCCTTCTCGCCGCCGATCGAGATGACCACGGACTTCCCGGCCGCCTGCTTGGCCTTGATGTCGGCCTTGAAGGCGTCGTCCGTGTAGCCGCCGAGGCCCGCCGAGTCGAGCGTGAAGTCGACGGCGCCGGGCGTCGTGGTGGCGTCGGCGAAGGCGATGGCAACGATGTCGTACGCGTCCGGGACATCGGCGAGTTTCTGCACGGTCGCGCCGTTGTCGAAGTTCTGCCAGTAGCCGGTGACGGCGTGCGCCGGAACGGCGGCCGTGGAGCTTTCTGTCGTACTGGCCGCATGTGCCGTGCTTGTCGTGCTCGCGGCGCTTGTCGTGCTCGCGGTGCTTGTCGTGGCGAGACCGCCCACGGCGAGCGCCGCCGCCGTGAACGCGCCAAGAAGTACGCCGAGCCGGGACCGTCTGCGATAGGAATGCGCCATTTCTTCCTCCAAGTGGGGGGAGGTCTCCCGGCACCGAAGTGGGGGAGATGTGGGGGGAGTTGAGGAAGCAGCTGCTGGCCGTACAAACTGGTCCAGACCATTGAACTTGTCAAGGGTTGTCACCGACGCTTCTTCGCCAACCGGATACGAATCACCGTCCACCGCCCCGTGAACAGTGCGAAGTGGGGTGTTGCGGGGCGGCTGCGTGGATATGGTGCTCAGGCAGCGGCACCGTGAGGTGCTGCTGGAGGGACGCAGAGCGACGACCGGGGGGTTCACGCGTGCCGACCGCCATAGCCGTGACCGACCCCGACCTGGTCCTCGCCTCGCCGGACCGGCACACACCGACCGCCACCGTGCTGCCCGTGGGCGAACCGCAGCAGAAGTATCCGCTCGACCGCGCCCTGACCGACGTCCACACGCTGATCGAACAGCACGGGTACGTGATCGTGCTCTGTCCGGAATCGGCGCCGGACGCGACCGTGCACCGGCTGCATTCGATCCGTTCCGTGCTGGAAACCGACCGGATGGCGATCCTGCGACCCGCGCTCCCGCCCCTCGGGCTCGCCGTACTGGCGCTGCAATTGCGCCAGTTGTCGATCTGCGACTTCAGCCCGGGCGTGCTCGCGTCCTCGGCCCGCCTTCTCGCGCACTACGTCTACGCGGGCGCGGTCGTCGGATCGGTGGCGAAACTGGACCGGGTCCCGGTCTCCCTGAAGGCGCACGCGAAGTCCTGGTCGCCGAACGCCCAGTTCGCGGTGGTCGCCTCGCCGCAACCCCAACTCCTGCGTCTGACGGGCTCGGAGACACCGACGGGCCCCGCCTTCGGGACCCGCATGGTCTACGCCGTCGGCCAGCACACTCCCGACTGGCTCACCGGTGTCCTCGCCCCTGCCTGGCGCGTGCAGGGCGTGACGCGGACGCGCCTGCCGGCCGAGTCACCACGATGGTGGGCGACGGGCAAGCCTGCCAGCCCCGGCCGCATCGTGGAGTTCGCGGCGGCGATCCCCGACATCTCGGTCCTCTACCAACTCGTCTCCTCGGTCCGCCGCGAACAGTGCCACTGGTGCGGCCTCGAACTCATCGGCGACCGCTGCGGGTTCTGCTCCGCGCCGCTGGCGGGCGAGGCGCCACCCGAGGGCGCGGGCGCGCCGGCACGCTCGGCGCTCACACCCGCGGCGGGCTCGACCCGAACAGCACTCCCACGTCCGACTCACTCCTGACCCCTACCAACGAGGTTGCACGGTCCATGAATTCACGTCAGCGCCGCGGCGTCATACTCCTGGTCGTCTCGGCCCTGTGCGCCATCGGAGCGTTCGCCGGTGTGCTCGCCGTGATCCGTGACGTGGACTCGAAGGTGGCGCCGGAGGTGGACGCGTACGAACTGAAACAGGACGTGTCCCCGTACAAGCAGCTCACCGCGGACCAGTTCAAAAAGGTGGAGATGCCCAAACGCTGGCTGTCGGACACGGCCGTCACCGACCTCGGCGACATCCGCGGCAAGATCGCCGTCACGCAGCTCAAGAAGGGCTCCCTGCTCCAGTCCGACATGATCGTCGACCGCCCGAAGCTGGAGGCGGGCCAGCAGGAGATCGCCATCATGATCGACGCGGAGACCGGCGTCGCCGGGAAGATCAACCCCGGCTCGAAGGTCAACATCTACGCCACCTTCAAGGCCGAGAACGACAAGCAGCGCGACCAGTCCAAGGTCATCGTGGAGAACGCCGGGGTGATCGACGTGGGCAAGCTGACCCCGATCGACCAGCAGGGCGCCGCGGACAGCGAGAACTCCACCCGCAGGCAGGGCGAGGCCGTCCCGATCACCTTCGCCCTCGGCCCCGCGGACGCCCAACGGGTCGCCTACGCCGAGTCGTTCGCGACCCACGTACGCCTGGCCCTGGTGGCCCCGGGCGACCCCGGGAAAATCACCCCGGAGGACCGCTCGTACACCTTGGAGGGCGACAAGTGACGTCACTTCCATCCCGGGTCGACCGAGCCCCGGCGCCGGTTCGGGCATTTCAAGCCCCGCCTTTGGACGAGAGCCCGCGGGGTCCGGGGCAGAGCCCCGAGACGTCAACCCCGGTTCGGGCAAATCAAGCCCCGCCTTTGGACGAGAGCCAGCGGGGCCCGGGGCAGAGCCCCGCGACCGTAACCCCGGTGCCGCGGAACGGAGCGTCCCGCCGATGACCACCCGTATCCTCCCGGCGGTAGCCGACCCGGAAACCGCCAGAGGCCTCGTCACACTCCTCTCCCAGCTCCCCGACGCCGAACCCGCCCCACCCGTCCCCGACGCCACCGCCCTGCTGGACACGCTCGCCGGCCTCGCCGCCGAGTCCCTGGACGAGCTCCCCGAAGTCGTCCTGGTCCACGACCGGATAGGCCCCGTCCCCGCCCTCGACCTCATCCGCGACCTGGTCCTCCGCTTCCCGGCGGTGGGCGTCGTCCTGCTCACCGCCGACACGGGCCCCGCCCTCCTCACCGCCGCGATGGACAGCGGAGCGCGCGGCATCGTCGCGTTCCCCCTCGGCTACGACGCCCTCGCGGAACGCGTGAACGCGGCGGCGTCCTGGTCGGCGGGCATGCGCCGGCACCTGGCGGGCGGCAGCGGAACCGAACTCGTCCCGGCGGGCGGCGGCGGCCGGGTCATCGCGGTGGCGGGCGCGAAGGGCGGCGTGGGAACGACAGTCACAGCGGTCCAACTCGCCCTGGCCGCCCGCGCATCAGGCCGCACGACCGCCCTCCTGGACCTGGACCTCCAGTCCGGCGACGTGGCCTCCTACCTGGACGTCCAGTTCCGCCGCTCCGTCGCCGACCTCGCCGCGATCCGCGACATCACGCCCCGCGTCCTCCAGGACGCCGCATTCGTGCATGAGTCCGGCGTCGACCTGCTCCTGGCCCCCGCCGACGGCGAACGCGGCGAGGACGTCACGGACCGCGTGGCCCGCCAGGTGATCCACGCCCTGCGCGCCCGCTACGACGTGGTGGTCATCGACTGCGGTACGCAAATGTCCTCGGCGAACACCGCGGCCATAGAACTCGCCGACCAGGCGGCACTCCTGGTCACCCCGGACGTCGTGGCGGTACGAGCGGCGAAGCGCATGGTCCGCCTCTGGGACCGCCTCCAGATCCGCAAGGCGGAGGAGACCCTCACGGTCGTCAACCGCCACGCCCGCTCGGCGGAGATCCAGCCGACGCTGGTGGAACGGGTGACAGGCACGAAAACGGCCCGCACCGCCATCCCGGCCGCGTACAAGGAACTCCAGGCGGCGGTCGACGCGGGCCGCATGCAGGACCTCGACAACCGCTCGTCGGTCAAGCAGGCGATGTGGGCGCTGGCGGCGGAACTCGACCTCGTGGCCACGCCCGCACCCCCGACGTCGGGCCGCCGGGCCCGCCGCCGAGGTTCGGACAAGGGCGCGGTGACCCTCGAATTCGCGGCGATGTTCCCCCTGGTCCTGGTCGTCCTCGCCCTGATGTGGCAGTGCGTCCTGTACGGCTACACGTACTCCCTGGCGGGCAACGCGGCGGACGAGGCGGCGCGAGCCGCGACCTCGGCGTACGCCTCTGGCGGCGACGGGCAGGGGGCGTGCGACGCGGCCGGCCGCAAGCACCTGCCGGGGGCGTGGCAAGGGGCAACGATCAGCTGCCCGAACAGCGGCGGCGTGGTCACGAAGGCCACGGTCGAAGTCGACGTCCCCCTCTTCTTCCCGGGCGTGAACCCCGGCTGGTCGGTGAAGGGCGAGGCGGGAGCGGCGACGGAGGCGGTCCGGTGACGGATTATCAAGCCCCGCCGGCGATTGAGGCGCGGGGTCCGGGGCAGAGCCCCGAGTCCGCAACCCCGCCGCGGCGAAACCTGTCCGGCGACCGCGGAGTCTCCATGCTGGAGTTCGCCGGCTTCCTCCCCTTCCTCCTCGTCATCGGCATGGCCGCGATCCAACTCGGCCTCGTCGGCTACGCCGCCAACCAGGCCGGATCCGCCGCCCGCGCAGCGGCCCGGTCCGAATCCCTCGCCCCCGGCACCGCCCAGTCGGCGGCCGACGCCGCGGCGAGCGCCTGGCTGAATCCCGAGGCGGTAGGGGGCGGCGGCGGGGACGCCGTGACGTACACCGTCACCGTCCACGTACCACCGGTCATCCCGTTGTTCGGCGACGGCTGGGACGTCCACCGCACCGCCACCATGCCGAACGACCGCGAGAACGAGGGGAGTTGACCTGAAGACATGAGCCTTCGCTCAAGAGTGATCGCCACCCGCGACCCGGCAGGCGGCGGCCCCGACACCGCCATCCCCGCCGACCGCGACGAGGGCCTGGTGGCCGTCTACCGCACCAAGCTCCTGGAAGAGATCGACCTCGCGGAGATGTCGTCCCTCCAGGCCGCCGAACGCCGGCTCCGCCTGGAGCGCGTACTCGGCCACATCATCAGCCGCGAGGGCCCGGTCCTCTCCTCGACGGAGCGCACCCAGCTGATCCGCCGCGTCGTGGACGAGGCCCTCGGACTCGGCATCCTCGAACCTCTCCTCGCGGACGCCTCGATCACCGAGATCATGGTGAACGGCCCGGACTCGATCTTCGTGGAACGAGCGGGCCGGGTGGAGCAACTGCCGCTCCGCTTCGCCTCGTCCGAGCAGCTCATGCAGACGATCGAACGCATCGTCTCCACGGTGAACCGCCGCGTCGACGAGTCCAATCCGATGGTCGACGCCCGCCTCCCCACCGGCGAACGCGTCAACGTGATCATCCCGCCGCTCTCCCTCACAGGCGCCACGCTCACGATCCGCCGCTTCCCGCGCGCGTACAGCATGGGCGAACTCCTGGAACTCGGCTCGCTCGACGAGCACATGCTGATGTTCCTCGCGGCCTGCGTCCGCGCCCGTTTCAACATCATCGTCAGCGGCGGCACGGGCTCCGGGAAAACGACGCTCCTCAACGCCCTTTCCGCCCTCATCCCCTCCCACGAACGCATCATCACGATCGAGGACTCGGCGGAACTCCAGCTCCAGCAGGAGCACGTGATCCGCCTGGAGTCCCGCCCCGCGAACGTGGAGGGCAAGGGCCAGATCACCATCCGCGACCTGGTCCGCAACAGCCTGCGCATGCGCCCCGACCGCATCATCGTCGGCGAGGTCCGCGGCGGCGAGACGCTCGACATGCTCCAGGCGATGTCGACCGGCCACGACGGCTCGCTCGCCACGGTCCACGCGAACACGGCGGAGGACGCCCTCACCCGCCTCCAGACCCTCGGCTCGATGTCGGAGGTGGACGTCCCCTTCGAGGCGCTGCGCGACCAGATCAACTCGGCGGTGGACGTCCTCGTCCAGCTCACGCGCGCCGCCGACGGCTCCCGCCGCATCACCGAGATCGCGCTGCTGATCTCGCACGGCCGCGAACAGTTCCGGATCGCGTCCGCGACCCGCTTCGTCGCGCAGCCCTACGTCTCCGGGGCCACGGACGACGAGATCCGCCGGGTCCGCGGCTACTACGAACACCTCCCGCTGCCCCGCCTCCTCGCCGACCGGCTCTACGTGGCGGGGGAGGCGGTGCCACCCGCGTTCGGCGTCGTGGAGTCGGTGGACGTACGCAACACGAGGGAGGCGACGGGATGACGACTCCTGTCCTACTGGCCCTGGGGGCAACGGTTCTCGCCTGCGTCGTCGCGATCGCGGGCGTCCACGCCCTGGCGTCGGGGCGGGCCCGGAGCCAGGAACTGGTCGACCGTCTGGACGCGTACCCGGCGGGCGGCGACCCGGGCGCCGGCGGCATGGGCGGCAGGGCCCGCCGCTTCGCCGCCGTCGACCGCCGCCTGCGCCGCACGCGCCTGGGCCGCTCGGTGCACCTGCGCCTGTCGGCGACGGGCCTGGACGTGACGGCGGGCGAGTTCTCGGTCTACGTGGCCGTGGTCGCGGTGGGCCTGTGGCTGCTGGCGGCGTCGACACTGGCACCGTTCTTCGGCCCGATCGCGGCGCTGGTGACCGTCTACAGCGCGCTCATCTTCCTCAACTGGCAACGCCAGAAACGCATCGAGGCCTTCATCAACCAACTCCCGGACGTGGCACGCCTCCTGGCAAATGCGACGGCCGCGGGCCTGGCGCTGCGCACGTCCCTCGCGATGGCGGCGGACGAACTCGAAGCCCCCGCGGGCGAAGAACTCTCCCGAGTGGCAGACCAGTTGGCCCTCGGCCGCTCGGTGGACGACGCCCTGGACGAACTGGCGACCCGCCTCCCCTCCCGCGAACTGGTCGTCCTGGTCACGACCCTGGTCCTGTCCAACAAGGCGGGCGGCACGGTGGTCTCCTCCCTCCGCAACCTGACGAAAACGCTGGAGGACAGGAAGGAGACCCGGCGCGAGATCCGCACGATGCTCTCCGAGGTCAACGCGACGGCCTTCACGGTCCCGCTCCTCGGCCTCGGCTCCCTCCTCCTGATCAACTCCTCGAACGACGGCGCGCTGGCGCGCGTGACGGACTCGGGAATGGGCAGGGCCCTGATCCTCATCTCGCTCGCCCTCTACGGCATCGGCTTCTTCGTGATCCGCCGCCTCGGCCGAATCGAGGTGTGAGGGGACGATGTCGACAACGATGGTGGGCGTACTCCTCGCGGCCCTCGCGGGGGCGGCGACCCTGGGCATCTTCTTCGGCATCCGCATGTACCGCGCGGACGCCAAGGTCCCCAGCGACCTGGCCCTGGCCCTGGAGGTGGGCGCAAGCCGGGTCTCGACCGCCGGCTCCGCGGTCGACCGCATCGGCATGCGGTTCGCGCCGCTGGTGCTGCGTCTGATGGGCCCGCGCCGCGTCGACGCCAAGCGCCGGAAGATCGACATGGCGGGCAACCCGGGCGGCCTGACGATCGACCGCTACGCGGCGCGCAGAGCGGTGTACGGGGCGTTCGGCCTGATCATGGGCCTGATCTTCCTCTCCGCCGACAGCCCCCTCTTCGGCCTCCTGACCCTCGCCTTCGGCGCGCTGGCGGCGGACGCGCTCATCTGGCAGGCGGTCCGCGAGCGCAAGGAGGTCATCGACCGCACGCTCCCCGACTTCCTGGATGTCCTCGCGGTGGTGGTCTCCGCGGGCCTCGGCTTCCGCCAGGCCCTTGACCGGGTCTCGGAGAAGTACGAGGGCCCGTGGGCCGACGAACTCCGCATCACGCTCCGCCAGATGGACATGGGCGTGCCGCGCCGCCAGGCCTTCGACGAACTCCGCCGCCGCAATGCCTCCGAGCAGGTCGCCCAGTTCGTCTCGGCGCTCCAACAGGGCGAGGAACTGGGCTCCCCGATCGCGGACACCCTCATCCAACTCGCCACGGACATGCGCCGCACGGACGCCCAGAACTCCCGCCGCCGGGCGGCGAAGACGATTCCGAAGGCGACGATGGTGACGTTGGTGTTCATGTTGCCGGCGACGATGATTCTGATCGGGACGGGGATGTTCCTCGGCTCCGGAACCAACTTCGGCTCTGTATTGGGCCGTTGAGTGTTCTACGTAAGGGGGTTCCGGCGATGACGGGCGACGCAACGCGCCGACAATTTCCGGTCAAGCGCGACCCCTTACTTGGCGAATACGGGTGCAGAGGGTTGCGCTCCACGTACGTTGCGTGTGTTGATTTGGTTGCCTTGGCCAAAGTGCCGGAAGTGGTGAAAGGGGGCTCCCGTGATCAGGGACAAACTGCTCGGGGTGTGGGCGACGTGGACCAATGCGATGGGGGAGCGGGCTCGGCGGGATTCCGGGGCCGGGTTCGTGGAGTACGCGGGGCTGATGATTCTGATCGCGGGGATTTTCGTCGCGATCGACAGCCTGGGGCTCGATGGAATGATCTCCGGCGCGATAATGGACGCCATCAGCAACGTCACCGGTGGTTGACCGGGCTCCGGCTGGACGATCGCGGATCCACGCTTCCGATCTACATTTGGCTGACCGGGATTCTGCTGTTTGCCGCCCTTGCCTTTTTTGCCTTCGCTCAAGCGGCCTCCGTGCGTAACGGCGCCCAATCTGCCGCCGACGCTGCCGCGTTGGCGGCAGCGCAGTCTGCCCGTGAGGAGCTGATGCTGGGGCTGGGAGATGCGCTTGAGGGCGGCGACAACTGGTTGGACTGGCTGGACGGCATGGACCCCAAGGACGTCGGTGCGCCGGGGGCCGCGGCGGGGCGTCTGGCAGCGGCCAATGACGCCAAAGTCGTGAACGGCCCGGCCTTCACGAACGTCAACGGCTACCCGGGTTACGAGGTAGGCGTGGAGACCCTCCACACGGTGGGCGACACGATCATCCCTGGCACGGAGAACGAGACGGCGAAGGCGCACGCCACAGCGGTGGTACAGCCACGCTGCGACGTTCCGCTGGACGCCGACCCGAAAAAGCCCCTGCAACTCACCTGCGACGGTAAGGAACTGGACTTCGACCCGGAGGACTTCGACCTGGACGACCTGCCGG
Organism: Streptomyces nidicola; assembly: GCF_050106155.1. Classification (NCBI taxonomy): domain Bacteria; kingdom Bacillati; phylum Actinomycetota; class Actinomycetes; order Kitasatosporales; family Streptomycetaceae; genus Streptomyces; species Streptomyces nidicola. The sequence goes on along the minus strand of NZ_JBNBPI010000001.1, from coordinate 3,843,674 downwards.
ACGCGTCCGACCTGTTCGCCGTCCACCTTGCCGACTGACGAGAGAGGGAAGCCGCAGCGATGAACCTTCGGCGTACGACGACCACCCGCCGGGCACTGGCTGCGGCGACGATCGCGGCCGGCCTGGTCCTGTCCATGGCGGGCTGCGGAGGCGACGGGGACAAGGGCGAGGGGGATGCTACGAAGTCCTCGGCGCCGGCAGAGCGGGGTGCCGACAGCAAGGAGAAGTCCGCTGCACCGACGACGGACGAGCCGCTGGCCGAGGTGAAGGGCGAAGGGGGCATCAGCCTCACCGTCACTTCGGCGCAGCGTGACGCCGGGGGCTTCGTCACCGTGAAGGGGACCGTGGCAAACGGCACGGGGAAGGCGTGGGTTCCGGTCGACTGGCGGGGGGACGAGCGCGAGTTGATGAGCAACGGAGGTTCGATCGCCGGCGCCAGCCTCGTCGACCAGAAGGCCAAGAAGAAGTACCTGATCCTCCGGGACACCGAGGGACGCTGCCTGTGCACTCGATTCACTGGCGGAGTCCGCAATGGGCATACCGCCGACTGGTATGCCCAGTTCCCTGCCCCACCGGACGGCACGAGCGAGGTCACGTTCCAGGTCGGCTCCATGCCTCCGGCCCAACTCAACCTCACCGAGGGCGAGTAACCATGCCCCGACGTCACCGGACCGCCACCGTCCTCACCGCCGCAACGGCCCTCCTGCTCACCACCGGCACCGTGGTCGCCCACGCCGACGACGAGCCGACCGGCGCCCCGCCCGGCAGCACCAGCAGCTCTCCGCCGCCCTCGGTGGACGCCAACAACCCCGGCCTCAAGCTCGCCGACGGCGCCACGCTCGCGCCCGCGAAGGTCCTGGACATCAAGTCCGTCGTGGAGGACCTCTCCGGCGACGAGCGCCGCACGGACACCAATGAGGACGTGACGTTCGCCCTCCAGGCCGAGGTCCTCTTCCCCAAGGACAGCTCCAAGCTGAACCCCGACGGCAACTCCCGGATCCAGGCGATCGCCGACGAGATCGAGAACCAGAAGGCAAGCTCCGTACGCGTCTTCGGCTTCACCGACAATCTCGGTTCGTACGCCCACGGCCTCAAGCTCTCCAAGAACCGCGCGGAAGCCGTCCACGACGCCCTGACGGCGGCGCTCGGCGCGCAGGGCGCGAACATCACGTTCCAGGTCAGGGGTTACAGCGAGGACTACCCGATCGCGGACAACGGCTCGGAGCAGGGCCGGAAGAAGAACCGCCGGGTGGAAGTCTCACTCCCGAAGTCCGACTGAGGAATCCATGAACTGCCGCCTCAGCGGGCGAGTTTCACGAGCAGCGTCACCACGTCCGCGAGGAATTGCAGCCACGGCCGGACCCGCTCGGCCCGCCGCCCGACGCGCCTGCCCCAGCTGCGGGGCCGCCGCTCGCGTCGCCGCTCGGCGCGGTCCCGTACTCGCTGTAAGGACCTGATCCGCGTCGTCCCGATACGCTTACGTCGCCTCATGACGCGACGCTAACGAACGCGAACTCCTGTCCACAGTGCGGACTTTGGTCAAACCGACGGCCGGGTTCTTGTGGGTAACCGCCACCTGCTCAGCCCTCGTCGGACCCTTCGCCCTCTGCCTCCGGGTATGCGACGAACGTTCCCTTGGAAGGCAGCGTGACCACGAGCCCGCGTTCGCGCAGTTCTTTCACGGCTCGGCGAATGGAGAGGTAGGCAACGCCGTACTGCTCTGCGAGGTCGCGCTCAGCGGGGAGGCGTGAACCCGGGCGCAACGTCCCGTCGGCGATCTGTCCGGCGATGTAGTCGGCCACCTGCGTGTAGACGTAGGCGATCTTGTTCGGGTCGACCGGATGCCGGTTCCGTGCTGACTCTTCTGCCATTCGAACAATGTACGACGGTGGTGAGCTGCCCTTATGTATGGAGTGCCGCTAACCGCTATGCATGGCTATGCTCCGGCATTATGGTGGACGTGAAAGACCCCGGCGACGGGTGGAGCCGTCCCGGGGCATGGCCAACGCTTCAAGGGAGCGTCAACATGCCGGATCGTACTCTCCGGGCCCTCTCCTGGGCCTTACGCCTCTGCCTGCCCGTGCGGCGGCCGTACGTCCTGACCCACGGAGGCGCCCGGTGACGAAGAAGCCGCGCCGCATGTGCGCCCGCTGCCAACGCACCACCGACGAACCGGTCCTGGTCCACGAGGTGCACGCCCCGACCGGCCCCGGGTTCAACGTGTACGCATGTCCGGAGTGTGCCCCGAGCTACCCGCCCATGGTCGACCCGCTGGACATTCTCGACCGGGCTCATCGGGCCCACAGCGCCCGCCGCGCCGTGGATCGGCCGATGGATCAGTCGATGGAACGGTCGATGGATCAGTCGATCGACACCGGCAGCGATTCGACGCCGTAGACGATCGACAGCTTCCGGAACTCCAGCTCCGAGGGCTCCACCGCGAGCCGCAACTCCGGGAAGCGCCGCACCAGTTGGGGGAAGGCCGCCCGCAGCTCCATCTTGCCGAGTTCCGCGCCGATGCAGCGGTGGATGCCGTAGCCGAACGCGAGATGGGAGGACGTGGGCGGGCGGGAGGGGAGGAAGGCGTCCATGTCGTCGTCGGCCCCGCCGAGCCGGGGATCGCGGTCCGCCGCGCTCAGCGACACGATGACTATGTCGCCGGCGGCGAGCGGCACCCCGCCTATCTCGGTGTCCTCGCGGGCGAAGCGCGGGAAGGCGGTCTGGACGACCGTGAGATGGCGCAGGAGTTCGTCGACGAAGGGGGCCGCGACCGTCGCCGGGTCCTCCGCGTCGCGCAGCGCCGTGAAGTGCTCGCGGTCCTTGAGCATGATCATGGTGCCGAGGGCGATCATGCTCGCCGTCGTCTCCAGGCCACCGGTCAGGACGCCGTCCGCGAGGCCCGTGAGCTCCTCGTCGGTGATGTTGTCGCCGTGCTCGCGCACCAGCATGCCGAGCAGCCCCTCGCCGGGGTTGCGGCGCTGCTCCGCGACGACGCCGCGAAGATAGTCCAGCGACTGGGAGACCGCGCCGAAGGAGGCTCCCGCGCCGCCCAGCACGTCGAAGCGGGCGACCGAGAACTGCTGGAACGCGTCGCGCTCCTCGTACGGGACGCCGAGCAGTTCGCAGATGACGAGCGCGGGGACCGGCATCGCGAAGTGCTCGACGAAGTCGGCCGTGCCGTCGGGCGACTCGCGGGCCGCCTTCTCCAGGTGCGCCAACTGCTCCTCGATGATCGAGTGGATGCGCGGCGTGAGCCTGGAGAGGCGGCGCATCGTGAACTCGGGTGTCAGCAGGCGGCGCAGCCGCGTGTGGTCCGGCGGGTCACAGAAGCCGAGGCCACCGGGGTGCTGCTCGGCCTCGGCGCCGCCCACCCCCACCAGGTTGCGGAAGTCGTTGCTGAACGCCTTCGCGTTGCCGAGGACTTCCTTCGCCTCGTCGTAGCCGGACACCAGCCACACCGTCATGCCGGGGATCGGCAGTTTGCTGACGGGTTCGCGGTCGCGCAGCGCACCGATCTCGGGGACCGGGTCGACGCCCTCGCGGCGCAGCGGCAGCAGCGCGGCGTCGGGGAGTTTCGACAGCACGGACAGGTCGAGGCTTCCCCCCTTCTTGCGCAGCCGGGAGAAGTAGAGGCGGGTCAGCCAGGTCGCTATCGCGGAACGTACGGACATGTGCTCGCATTTCTGCGGTGAGGCGGTAGGACGGACGGGCCTGATGGAGGTGTGGGGGCTGGAGAATGCCGGTGGGGAACGCCAAGGGTACGTGCGATCCCCCTGTTCTACGGAAGAGGGGCAACCCCCGCCCCCACCCTGGTGCTACCCCCAGTACCGGCGAAACCTAGATGAATCCGACCCGGTGTGACTGCGATCATGCGCAGCATGACCACTTCCGACAACTTTCGTCCCACTCACGCGGACCGCCCCTACGACGAGCTCGTCGCCGAGGCCGTCGCCGCGCCCACCGAGGGCTGGGACTTTTCCTGGTTCGAGGGGCGGGCCACCGAGGAGCGGCCCTCCTGGGGGTATGCCCGCCTCATGGGGGAGCGCCTCGCCGGCGCGGAATCCGCCCTCGATCTGCACACCGGTGGCGGCGAGGTGCTGAACCTGGCCCCGAAGCTGCCGCCCCTGATGGCGGCGACCGAGGGCTGGCCCCCGAATGTCGAGAAGGCCACCCGCCTCCTTGGCCCCCGCGGCGTGGTCGTCGTCGCTTCGCCCGACGACGCCCCGCTGCCCTTCGCCGACGCGGCCTTCGAGCTGGTCACCGCCCGCCACCCGGTGAAGGCCCACTTCACGGAGATCGCCCGCGTGCTGCGCCCCGGCGGCACGTACTTTGCCCAACACGTGGGCCCCAGCAGCGTGTTCGAGCTGGTCGAGTACTTCCTGGGACCGCAGCCGGCCGAGGTGCGCTCGGGCCGTGACCCGTACGCGGAGCAGCGCGAGGCGGAGGCGGCCGGTCTGGAGATCGTCGACCTGCGCGCCGAGCGACTTCGCATCGAGTTCTACGACATCGGGGCCGTTGTCCACTTTCTGCGAAAGGTCGTATGGATGGTGCCCGGCTTCACAGTTGACGCCTACGATCCCCAACTCCGCGCGCTGCACGAGCAGATCAGGACGGAAGGCCCGTTCGTGGCCCACAGCACCCGCCACCTCATCGAGGCTCGCAAGCCCTGGCGGGAGCGGTGAGGTCGCTTACGTAACTCTGGCCTCTACAGCCGTCTCGCGTAAGGTCCCGCCCCATGAGCCACACGCAATTCAGCCAAGCTTTCCTGTACGAGACCGAGCGGCACGCGGCGTGGGGTGGCGCTCAGCTCGAAGCTCTCATGGGGTTCCTGCCCGAAGGGGCGTCGTGGACGGCCGACCTGCCGACATGCCGCTACCGGCAGGGCAACGTGGACCTGCGCGTCGGCGTCCTCGGCACCTACGACGCCGCCCAGCGGTCGTGGATGTGGGGCTGGGCCAACCCAGAACTGCGCGGCACGCCCGTCGCGGCGCTCTCCGAACAGGTGGGGCGATTCGGCCAGAGTCAGGGGATAGCCGAGTTCACGACCCAGGTGCTCGATCTGTCCGGTTTCCCCGACCCCCGGCGGGCCGCCGAGACGCTCGCCTTCGCGGGGATGGGCGTGACGGGCGCTCCCGGCTACATCGGCGTGCCCGCGAACCCCGAGACCCAGGTCTACTTCCTGCCCGAGGACCCGCAGGTGCCGCGCGCCCCTCTCGACCCGGTCACGCTGCCGCGCACGCTCGTACAGGCCGAGGGCCTGCTCGGGGTCGACGCCAGGCGCCTGGTCGCGGGCTTCTTCGACCACCACGGGGTGGCGTACCGGGACAACGGCGGGCAGATCGCCGCGGAACTGCCCGGTTCCGTCCCGGCCGAGATCGGCTTCGACGAGGCGGGCCGCATCGCCGGCATCCGCCTCGCCTTGCACTGAAGGCGGCGCGACCGCAGAAAACCGCGACCGCAGAAAGCTACGCCTCGTCGCGCAGTCCGATGCGCAGGTGCTCCACATGGAAAAGCGCCTGGTCGAGAAGCTGCGCGACGTGGTCGTCATACAGCGCGTAGACGATCGAGCGCCCCTTGCGCTCACCGCTGACCAGGCCCAGATTGCGCAGCAGCCGCAGCTGGTGCGAGCACGCGGACTGTTCAAGTCCTGCCGCCTCCGCCAGATCGCCGACCGCGCACGGCCCTTCTTGTAGACGCGCCAGGATGCGCAGCCGGGACGGGGTCGCGAGGGCCTGGAGCGTCGCCGCGACATCGGCCGCGCCCACGGCGTCGAGCCGCTCGCGGGTGCTGCTCTTGTGATCGATTCCATGGCCCATGGACTCATCGTATCCAGGCGACGACCGTCTTCCATGGTATGCATGAAGAGGTCTTCATGTGTTCCTGTATCGTGAGCCCCATGTCTGCACCCGTGTCCGCCTCCGCACCGGCCGAGGCCGCCGCGGCCGCCCCCGCCGCGCCGCGCGTCCCCCACGGCTCCCGCACCCCGCTGCTCGCCCTCCCCGAGGCGCGCTGGGCGGCGATCGCGACCGTCGCCTTCCTCCTCGCCCTCCCGCTCCAACTCCTGGGCACCACCGCCTGGTTGTGGGGCCCGCTGTACGCCGTCGCGTACGTCGCCGGGGGCTGGGAGCCCGGGCTCGAAGGACTCAAGGCGCTGCGCGAGAAGACCCTCGACGTCGACCTGCTCATGGTCGTGGCCGCGCTCGGCGCCGCCGCGATCGGGCAGGTCATGGACGGCGCCCTGCTCGTCGTGATCTTCGCGACGTCCGGTGCCCTGGAGGCCCTCGCCACCGCCCGCACCGAGGACAGCGTGCGCGGGCTGCTCGACCTGGCCCCCGCGACCGCCACCCGCCTCACCGCCGACGGGTCGGAGGAGACCGTCCCGACCTCCGAACTCGCCATCGACGACGTCCTGTTGATCCGCCCCGGCGAACGCGTCGGCGCGGACGCCCACGTCGTCGACGGCGCGAGCGACGTCGACCAGGCCACCATCACCGGCGAACCCCTGCCCGTACCCAAGACCGTCGGCGACGAGGTGTTCGCCGGCACCCTCAACGGCACCGGTGCGCTGCGCGTCCGCGTCGCCCGCGACCCCTCCGACACGGTCATCGCCCGCATCGTCGCCCTGGTCGAGGAGGCCACCCGCACCAAGGCGCCGACCCAGCTGTTCATCGAGCGCGTCGAGCAGCGCTACGCGCTCGGCATGGTCGCCGCGACCCTCGCGGTCTTCCTGGTCCCGCTGGCCTTCGGCGACGCGCTCACCGACGCGCTCCTCCGGGCCATGACCTTCATGATCGTGGCCTCACCGTGCGCCGTGGTGCTCGCGACGATGCCGCCGCTGCTGTCGGCGATCGCGAACGCGGGCCGGCACGGCGTGCTCATCAAGTCGGCGGTGGTGATGGAACGCATCGGCCGCACCGACACGGTCGCCTTCGACAAGACGGGAACCCTGACGGAGGGCGTCCCCCAGGTAACGGACATCCGTCCCGAACCCCCGTACACGGAGACCGAGTTGCTCACGCTGGCAGCTTCGGTCGAGCAACCCAGCGAACACCCGGTGGGCAGGGCGATCGTGGCAGCGGCAAGAGATCGGGGTCTGTCCCTCCACCCCGTAGAGGCATTCGAGTCGGAGCCGGGCAAGGGCGTCTCGGGCAGGGTTTTTGGGGGCGCGGGGAACTGCGCACCGATCGCCGCCTCCGCCGCGCACACGGACCAGCCCCTCCAAATCGCCGCGGGCTCCCCGACGCACATGGACGTACACCCCACAACAACCCCCGGCACCGAGGTCGCCGTCCAGGTCAACGGCGAACTGGCCGGCCGCCTCACCCTGACCGACACCATCCGCCCATCCGCCCCGGAGGCCATCCGGACGCTGGCCGCCCGCACGGGCACCGCCCCGATCCTCCTCACCGGCGACCACGCCCACGCCGCGGCGGCCGTGGCCCGCCAGGTCGGGATCGCCCCCGGCGACGTACGCGCAGGCCTCCTGCCCGACGACAAGGCACACGCCGTACGTGAACTGGCGGACGCCGGCCGCACCGTCCTCCTGGTCGGCGACGGGGTCAACGACGCCCCCGCACTCGCCGCCGCGCACACCGGCGTGGCCATGGGCCGCGGCGGCTCCGACCTGGCCCTCGAAACCGCGGACGCGGTCCTCGTACGGGACGAACTGGGCGCCCTGGAGCGCACGGTGGCGCTGTCCAGGCGCGCGCGCCGCCTGGTCGTCCAGAACCTCGTCATCGCGGGGGTGTTCATCGCCGGACTCGTGGTCTGGGACCTGGCGGGGCATCTGCCGCTGCCGCTCGGCGTCGCGGGGCACGAGGGCTCCACCGTCCTCGTCGGCCTCAACGGCCTGCGCCTGCTGCGCGAGCGCGCCTGGAAGCGCTGAGAGCCTGTGAACAGGCTCTGAGCGGCCGATCCGGATCGTTATCGATACGCGATCGAATGCGCCCTAAGAATCACGTAAGTTCAGACCAACGGCAATTCGCGTGAGCAAAGCTGCGCGTCGGTACCGCGCAGTGGAGGGGGCTGCGCGGTACCCCGGCCGTCATCACGCCATTCATCCGTGGCGGAGCCCGAAGGGCCCGCCCGCGCGTCAACCGCGCGTGTGACACGGGAGAGGGACGCCACGCCGGGGGCGACGCGCCCCGCGAATCAGGGCCGCGAACCCCGTAGAACCTGCTGAGGGACGGCTTGAAAGCCCCCTCCTGGCGTCGCCGTACGACTTCGGAGCGTAGTTGTGGCACGCCGATGCGAGCGTCCGCACTTACGAAGGGTTATGGTGGAAACCCCCCCTCGGGCCGGTCCGTATCCCCCCCCACGGACCGGCCCGTTTTTCTGTCCCGGACTTCTCCGGGTCGACCCCCACTCCCGTGACGGGAGTTCAGCGCCGGCCGTTCCAGATGTTCGTGCCCTCCGTGGAGACGGCGAACGAGTCGATTTCGGTCAGCTCCTCGTCGGTCAGCTTCGGACCGTCCAGCGCCGCCAGGTTCTCCTCCAGCTGCTTGACGCTGGAGGCGCCGATCAGCGCCGACGTCATCCGCTCGTCCCGCAGCACCCAGCTCAGCGCCAGCTGCGCGAGGGACTGGCCGCGGCGCTGAGCGATGTCGTTCAGCCCGTTCAGCCGGCGGACGACGTCCTCGCTCAGCAGATCCGGGTCGAGGGACTTGCCCTGCGTCGCACGCGAACCCTCCGGGATCTCCTTCAGGTACTTGCCCGTCAGCAGACCCTGCGCGAGCGGCGCGAAGGAGATGCAGCCCATCCCGGCCGCCTCCAGCGTGTCCAGCAGACGGTCGTCCTCGGTCCAGCGGTTGAGCATCGAGTACGAGGGCTGGTGGATGATCGCCGGGACGCCCATCTCCCGCAGCAGGCGGGCCGCTTCGGCCGTCTGCTCGCTGGTGTACGAGGACACACCCACGTACAGCGCCTTGCCCTGCTGGACGGCGGAGGCGAGCGCGCCCATCGTCTCCTCGAGCGGGGTGTCCGGGTCGAAGCGGTGCGAGTAGAAGATGTCGACGTAGTCGACGCCCATCCGCTTCAGGGACGCGTCGAGCGACGACATCAGGTACTTGCGGCTGCCCCACTCCCCGTACGGGCCGGGGTGCATGCGGTAACCCGCCTTGGTCGAGAGGACCAGCTCGTCCCGGTACGGCGCGAAGTCCTGCGCGAAGATCTTGCCGAAGTTCAGCTCGGCGCTGCCGGGTGGCGGCCCGTAGTTGTTCGCGAGGTCGAAGTGTGTGACGCCCAGGTCGAAGGCACGGCGCAGGATCGAGCGCTGGCTCGCAAGTGTGCGGTCGTCACCGAAGTTGTGCCACAGTCCGAGGGAGACGGCGGGGAGCTTCAGGCCGCTGCGGCCCGTGCGCCGGTACTCCATGGAACCGTACCGGCCCGCCGAGGCGACGTAAGGAGAGGTGTCGTTCATGGCTACGAAGCTACGTCAGGTCCCTGACACCCCATAGCCGGCACCCAGGTACGCCCGAGTAGGCTTCCGCCTTCGGGGACTCCCATCAGCACGGAGGGCAAAAAGACCGTGAACCTGCGCGACAGGCTGCGTGGCCTGCTGGTCAGGCTGTACGCACGCCGGGTGGAAGGCCACCTTGACCACGATCAGGCGCCCAAGCACATCGGCGTCATCATGGACGGCAACCGTCGCTGGGCCAAGGCCGCCGGATCCACCACCGCCCAGGGCCACCAGGCGGGCGCGGCGAAGATCGAGGAGTTCCTCGGCTGGTGCAGCGAGACGGACGTCGAGGTCGTCACGCTCTGGCTGCTCTCGACGGACAACTTCGACCGCCCCCAGGAAGAGCTGGTCCCGCTCCTCGGCATCATCGAGGGCGTCGTGCGCACGCTCGCCGAGGACGGCCGCTGGCGCGTGCAGCACGTGGGCAACACCGACATCCTCCCGTCGGGCATGCAGGCCGTGCTGAAGGAGGCCGAGGAGTCCACCGCGGAGCGCGACGGAATAGTGGTCAACGTCGCGATCGGCTACGGCGGCCGCCAAGAGATCGCCGACGCCGTCCGCTCGATGCTGCTCGACGCCTCGGACAAGAGGCAGTCGCTGGAGGACGTCGCCGACACCGTCACCGTCGACGCCATCGGCAAGCACCTCTACACCAAGGAGCAGCCCGACCCGGACCTGGTCATCCGCACCAGCGGGGAGCAGCGTCTTTCCGGCTTCATGCTCTGGCAGACGGCCCACTCCGAGTACTACTTCTGTGAAGTCTTCTGGCCGGCCTTCCGCAAGGTCGACTTCCTGCGCGCGATGCGCGACTACGCGCTGCGCCACCGCCGTTTCGGCGGCTGACCACCGGTCACCGGGAGACGTACGTCACCAGGAGTTAACGAACGCGCCGTCATGTGCTTTTGCATGGCGGCGCTTGTTCGAGGGAATAAGCCTTCCAAGTCGGTGTCCGAGCCAAGGACACCGCATCTCAGCGGACGGCACGGGGCCGTCCGCCCGGGAGGCCCTTTGCACCAGGACGACCGTACGCAGGTGGGTACGGAAGACGCCTTGGAGGGCCGGTTCTCGGCCCGCGCAAGCGGCCCACGAACCGGTCCCGAAAACTCCGTCGCTCCCCGACCTCATCCGAGGGGGTACGTCCTTCCGTGGTGACCAGTAACAAGCGCCTTCCCAAGCCCGACCGGCGCACTTATGTTCTCGACACCAGCGTCCTGCTGGCCGATCCGAACTCCATGACCCGTTTCGACGAACACGAAGTGGTCCTTCCTGTCGTCGTGGTCACGGAATTGGAGGCCAAACGGCATCATCCGGAGCTGGGTTACTTCGCCAGGCAGGCCCTGCGCCTGCTCGACGACTACCGGATCCGCCACGGACGCCTGGATGCGCCGATCCCTACCGGCGAACTGGGCGGCACCCTGCGCGTCGAGCTCAACCACTCCGATCCCAGCGTGCTGCCCTCGGGCTACCGCCTGGGGGACAACGACAGCCGCATCCTGGCGGTCGCCCGCAATCTGCAGGCCGAGGGCTACGACGTCACCGTCGTGTCGAAGGACCTGCCGCTGCGGATCAAGGCGTCCTCCGTGGGCCTCCTCGCCGAGGAGTACCGCGCCGAACTCGCCATCACGGACTCCGGCTGGACCGGCATGTCCGAACTGACGCTGCCCGCCGAGCAGGTCGACCTCCTCTTCGAAGAGGACACCCTCTACGTTCCCGAGGCCGCCGACCTTCCCGTGCACACGGGTCTGACGATCCAGTCCGAGCGCGGAAAGGCGCTCGGCCGCGTCACACCCGAGGGCAACGTCCGCCTGGTGCGCGGCGATCGGGAGGCCTTCGGCCTCAAGGGGCGCAGCGCCGAGCAGCGGATCGCCCTCGATCTGCTGCTCGATCCGGACGTCGGGATCATCTCGATGGGCGGCCGGGCCGGCACCGGCAAGTCCGCGCTCGCGCTCTGCGCGGGCCTGGAGGCCGTCCTGGAGCGGCGCCAGCACCAGAAGGTGATGGTCTTCCGGCCGCTCTACGCCGTCGGCGGTCAGGAGCTCGGCTATCTGCCGGGCAGCGAGGCCGAGAAGATGGGGCCGTGGGCACAGGCGGTCTTCGACACGCTGTCCGCCGTCACCTCGCGCGAGGTGATCGAAGAGGTCACCGCCCGGGGGATGCTGGAGGTCCTGCCGCTCACCCACATCAGGGGCCGCTCGCTGCACGACGCGTTCGTGATCGTGGACGAGGCGCAGTCCCTGGAGCGGAACGTCCTTCTGACGGTCCTTTCACGCATTGGGGCGAACTCGCGTGTCGTCCTCACCCATGACGTCGCGCAGCGCGACAACCTCCGGGTCGGCCGGTACGACGGGGTGGTCGCGGTCGTCGAGAAGCTGAAGGGACATCCGCTCTTCGCGCACGTCACGCTCACCCGATCGGAAAGGTCGCAGATCGCGGCCCTGGTGACCGAAATGCTGGAGGACGGTCAGATCTAGCCCGTACAGGGCCTGTTCGTCCCTTTTGGCGCCGTTCGGCAAGGCGGGAGAGCCTAGCCGGGCGGCGCCGCGGCGTGTGCTCGTTTCCGAAATTCCCGTGGGGCAAACGGGGTGTGACCTTTCACACGCGGTGGGGAATTGCCTTGCCATGCCCCGATGCGGCAGAGTCACCGTCCTGTCAGGCCCCGCATACGACACTTGCGTGCCCCCAGCGGTACGAAACAACAGCAGCACCCGCTGCACCTGAACTACATAGAGGCCGTCGTATGCCGCCCGAGCACCACGCGGCGCTCCCGTCACGGGAGTTGTCCACCGGGCCCGTGTCTCCCGTGACCCCGCAGTTGTGGAGACCAGTGTCAGGGGCAAGATTGCGTCCGCGACGGTCACGTTCAAGCGGGCGATGCTGGAAGGAAACCGTGTGAGCCGGATTTCGGTCCGGGGATTCGCAGTGGCCTCGGCCACCGCGGTCACCACAGTCGGCGCCGTCGTGGGTGTTGCCTCGGGCAGCACCGGTCAGCCCTCTCAGGAGGCTGAGGCAACGGCGAGCGACTCGACCCTCCTCGCTGACATCCCTGCCGGTCAGCAGGCGCAGGTGCAGACCTCGTCGCTGAAGCAGCAGGCGCAGACCCAGGCCATCGCGGCCGACACGGCTGCGCAGAAGTCCGCCGAGGAGTCCGCCCGGAAGCAGGCAGCGCAGGACGCGGTCGCCAAGCAGCAGGCCGCACAGGACGCCAAGGAGGCCAAGGAGAAGGCCGAGAAGGAGGCCAAGGAGCGGGAGGCAGCCAAGAAGGCGGCCGCCAGCCGTTCGGCCACCCGCGACGCCTCCGACTTCACCGCGCAGTCCTCGTACAGCGTCGCCCAGGTCCAGTCGATGGCACGTCAGATGGTGCCGTCGGGTCAGTTCCAGTGCTTCAGCAACATCGTGGACCACGAGTCCAGCTGGAACTACAAGGCCACCAACGCCTCGTCCGGTGCCTACGGTCTCTTCCAGGCGCTGCCCGGCACCAAGATGTCGTCGGCCGGCGCGGACTGGCAGACGAACCCGGCCACGCAGATAAAGTGGGGCCTCGGTTACATGAACGACCGCTACGGCAGCCCCTGCGAGGCCTGGTCGTTCTGGCAGGCCAACAACTGGTACTGAGCAACCAGTAGTTCGCAACCTCGCGAAGCCCCTCACCGTCCTCACGGTGAGGGGCTTCGGCGTTGTCACGCGGTACGGTCGGGGCCACAGGCTTCAACGAGGACGGATGATGTCGCGAGTTCCAGGGTGGCTCGGCCGGGTCGGCGCGGGGATCAGCAAAATGGGCGAGCGCCTGGACGAGCGCCGCGCGGAGGCCGAGCGGGCGGAGGAGGCTGAACTGCCGCCCCGGCCGACGCGGGCACCTGCGGCGGCTCCTCCCGCACCGGAGCCCGGTGCGCCGGCCCCGGCCGAAGCGGGGCCCGCGCACGACACGGACCAGGTGCCCGCGCCGCCCGCGTACGCGCCGGCCGTCTCCCCGCGGCCCGAGCCGACCGCCGCCGTGCCGTGGGGCCTTCGGGTCGCGGCAGAGGCGGGCTGGCGGCTCCTGGTGCTCGCCGGGACGCTCTGGGTCCTGATGAAGGTCATCAGCTCCGTGCAGCTGGTGGTTTTCGCGTTCATCGCGGCTCTGCTGATCACCGCGCTGCTGCAGCCGACGGTGGCGCGCCTCATGCGCAGGGGCGTGCCCCGGGGCCTCGCGACGGCCCTGACGGCCATCCTCGGCTTCGTCATCATGGGGCTCGTCGGCTGGTTCGTGGTCTGGCAGGTCCAGGAGAACATCGACCAGCTGTCCGAGCAGGTCCAGGACGGCATCGACGATCTGCGCAGGTGGCTGCTGAACAGCCCCTTCCACGTGACCGACGGTCAGATCAACGACATCGCCAAGTCGTTGCGGGACGCGGTCGGCGCGAACACGGACGAGATCACGTCGGCGGGCCTGGAGGGCGTCACCGTCATCGTCGAGGCGCTCACGGGCGTACTCCTGACGATCTTCTCGACGCTGTTCCTGCTCTACGACGGCCGGCGCATCTGGCAGTGGACCCTGGGGCTCGTCCCCGCGCAGGCCCGTCCAGGTATCGCGGGCGCGGGTCCGAGGGCCTGGCGCACACTCACGGCGTACGTCCGCGGGACGGTGATAGTGGCACTGATCGACGCCATCTTCATCGGCCTGGGGATCTTCTTCCTCGGCGTCCCGATGGCCGTGCCCCTGGCGGTCTTCATCTTCCTGTTCGCGTTCATCCCGCTGGTGGGCGCCGTCGTCTCCGGCGCGCTCGCCGTGGTCGTCGCGCTGGTGACGCAGGGCGTGTTCGTCGCGGTGATGACGCTGGCCGTGGTGCTCGCGGTGCAGCAGATCGAGGGCCACATCCTGCAGCCCTTCATCCTGGGCCGCGCGGTCCGGGTCCACCCCCTGGCCGTCGTCCTGGCGGTCGCCGCGGGCGGCATGGTCTCCGGCATCGGCGGAGCGGTGGTGGCGGTGCCACTGGTGGCGGTCACGAACACGGTGGTCGTCTACCTGCGGGCGTGGTCCCGGGAGGCGCACCTCGGCCACGCGCCGGAGCCGCGGGGCGCGACAGCGGTCGACGCGGCACCCAAATCAAGCCCCGCCGGCGATTGAGGCGCGGGGTCCGGGGCAGCGCCCCGATCTTTCGAGCCCCTGCGGCGATTGAGCAGCGGGGTCCGGGGCAGAGCCCCGAGACGTAAGAAGCGGGGGCCGGAACATTCCGGCCCCCGCTTCCAACGAACGAGTTACGCCAGCGCCGCTTCCGCGTCCAGCGTGACGCCGACCGCCTGGATCACGGAGGCGATCTTGAAGGCCTCCTGCACGACCTCCCGGTCGACACCCGCCTTGCGCAGCACCTGCTCGTGCGAGTCGAGGCACATCCCGCACCCGTTGATCGCCGAGACCGCGAAGGACCACAGCTCGAAGTCGACCTTGTCGACCCCCGGGTTGCCGATGACGTTCATCCGCAGACCCGCCCGCATCGTCCCGTACTCGTTGTCCGAGAGCAGGTGACGCGTGCGGTAGAAGACGTTGTTCATCGCCATGATGGCCGCCGCCGACTTCGCCGCGGTGTACGCCTCGGGCGACAGGTTCGCCTTCGCCTCGGGCTCCAGCTCGCGCAGCACGCGCGGGGACCGGGAGGCGATGGCGGTCGCCAGGACCGTGCCCCACAGCTGCTGGGCCGGCAGGTCCGAGTTGCCGATGACCGAGCCCAGGTTGAGCTTCAGGTCCTTGGCGTAGTCCGGAACGGCGGACTTCAGTTCATCGAGGGCCATGCTCACTCACCGGCCAGCAGCGCGACCGGGTCGAGGGTGTCCTCGCCCGAGGTCCAGTTGCACGGGCACAGCTCGTCCGTCTGGAGCGCGTCGAGGACCCGCAGGACCTCCTTGGGGTTACGGCCGACGGAGCCGGCGGTCACCATCGTGAACTGGATCTCGTTGTTCTGGTCGACGATGAAGACGGCGCGCTGCGCGAAGCCGTCCTCGCCCTCGATGCCGAGGTCACGCATGAGCTCGTGCTTCGAGTCGGCCATCATCGGGAACGGGAGGTCCGTCAGGTCCGGGTGGTCCTTGCGCCAGGCGTGGTGCACGAACTCGGAGTCACCGGAGAAGCCGAGGATCTGGGCGTCACGGTCGGCGAACTCCTCGTTCAGCTTGCCGAACGCGGCGATCTCGGTGGGGCACACGAAGGTGAAGTCCTTGGGCCACGCGAAGACGATCTTCCACTTGCCCTCGTAGGTCTTGTGGTTGATCTGCTCGAACTCAGAGCCCTTCTCCAGCGAGACACAGGCAGTCAGGTCGAACTCGGGGAACTTGTCACCGACAGTGAGCACACGAACTCCTTGCAGTAGGAGACATCCCTTTTGGGGCTGTTTCCATGGGTTGGACTGCTCAAGATCGTGGCACAGGGTGCATTGATTACGGAAATAGCTAGACTCGGTCATGTTGATCGGAGGTGGCTATCAGTGGCCGTACAGAACGGAAAGCCCGTGGGGGCGCGGCGTCGGCAGCCCAGCCTGGCGCAGCTGCGGGCATTCGCCGCGGTCGCGGAGCATCTGCACTTCCGGGACGCCGCGGCGGCGATCGGGATGAGTCAGCCCGCGCTGTCGGGTGCGGTCTCGGCGCTCGAAGAGGTGCTGGGCGTGACCCTTCTCGAGCGTACGACGAGAAAGGTGCTGCTCTCGCCGGCCGGGGAGCGGATCGCCGTGCGGGCCAAGGCGGTGCTCGACGAGGTCGGCGCCCTCGTCGAGGAGGCCGAGGCGGTGCGGGCGCCGTTCACGGGCGTGCTGCGACTCGGGGTGATTCCCACGGTGGCGCCGTATCTGCTGCCGACCGTGCTCCGGCTGGTCCACGACACGTATCCGGACCTGGACCTCCAGGTGCACGAGGAGCAGACGTCGTCGCTCATCGAGGGCCTGGGGGCGGGGCGGCTCGATCTGCTGCTGCTCGCCGTGCCGCTCGGGGTGCCGGGGGTGAGCGAACTCCCGCTGTTCGACGAGGACTTCGTGCTCGTCACGCCGCTCGACCACTGGCTCGGCGGACGGGAGGGGATTCCGCGCGAGGCGCTGCGGGAGCTGAACCTGCTGCTCCTGGACGAGGGGCACTGCCTGCGCGACCAGGCCCTCGACATCTGCCGGGAGGCGGGTCGCGACGACGCTCCCGTCGCCACGACCGCCGCCGGTCTTTCCACGCTGGTGCAGCTCGTCGCGGGTGGCCTCGGGGTGACGCTGCTGCCGCGCACCGCCGTGTCCGTGGAGACCAGCCGGAGCAGTCAGCTGCTCACCGGGTACTTCGCGGAGCCCGCCCCCGCGCGCCGCGTGGCACTCGCCATGCGGACGGGGGCGGCGCGCTCCGCGGAGTACGAGGAGCTGGCCTCGGCCCTGCGAACCGCCTTGCAGGGCCTGCCGGTTCGCGTCCTCGGTGACCGCTGAGCGTCACTCCGTCCGCAGCCCCTCCGCCCGCATCATGCGGTACAGCGGAGGCAGGGACAGCAGGGTCACCGCGGCGATGAGGGCGGCCGCCACCCCGCAAAGCGGGAGGAACAGCAGCCAGTCGGTCACCGGTTTGCCGATGAGCCGCAGCATCAGCCAGCCGAGCGTCAGGCCGCCCGTGACCGCCACGGCCATGCCGAGTACCACCGGGATCGCCGTCTGCCACAGCACGGACCAGGCGAGCGTCGAGCGCTTCGTGCCGTAGGCGACGAGCACCGACAACAGCCGCTTGCGCTCGCGGAGTTGCTCGATCTGCGAGACCAGCATCGACGCCGCGATGATCACCATGGTGAGGGCCGCGGCCGTGAAGAGGGCCGTGCGGATGCTCTCGTACTCCTTGTCTCGGCTCGACACCTCGTACGTCCACACCCGCATGCCGGGGTCGACCGCGAACGCGGTGTTGCGGACCTGGTCCGCCGCGTCCGGCACGCTCTCGTCGATCTGGATCTGCGCGTTGGTCGACGCGGTGTGCAGGGTCGCCGGGTCGAGGGCGCCGGGGGTGGCGAGGATGCCGCCGTAGTACTCGCCCGCCGGGTCCTTGCGGGAGTCGACGGTGCGCACGTCCCCGGGCAGCTTCCAGTGCACCGGCTTCAGGCCGGGGCGGCCCGCGTCCTCGGGGTTGTCCACGACGAGCCGCCCGCCGGGCACCGCGACCTTCTCCAACTCCCCGTCGAGGTACGAGTCGTGGGAGCGGGTGACCCGGAAGACGTCGCCGTCCGAGCACGACGGCAGGTGGGCCAGCTCGCGCAGCGAGGGGCAGGAGCCGACGGACAGCGAGACGGACGGGGCGTAGCCGTCCGCGCCCGGCTTGGCGCCCACCAGTTCGGCCGAGGTGCTGACCGTGCCGATGACGTTCTGCACGCCCTTGGTGGTCCGGAACTCCTGGACCATCCGGTCGGCCAGCGCGCCGCTCGGGAAGTCGGTGTTCGCGCCGATCTGCGCGCGCTTCGGGTCCTGGCCGGTCGAGCTGTTGAAGCTGTCGTTGATGCCGACGGTGAACATCTGGAGGGCGATGCCGCCGGCCACCGCGATGGTGATGCCGGAGATCGCGCGGGTGGCGCCGCTGCTGTTCAACTGGAGCCTGCGGGTCGCCAGTTGCCAGGGCACGGAGCCGCCACGCAGTCGGCTCACGACGGCCTCCACCAGCCAGGGCAGCACGAGCACCAGGCCGACGAGGGTCAGCAGGACACCGCCCGCGATCACGACCATGGACAGCTGGGACGAGCCCGCGTCGAAGCTGGAGAGGAACAGGACCAGGACGCCGAGGACGGGGACGGGCAGCCGCCACCACAGCCTGCGCCCGCGCACGCGCCCGCCCCGTACGACACCGAGCGGCTCGATCGCGACGGAGCGCAGGGCGAACACCGTGACGGCGATCGCGGACAGCGGCACCGCCAGCAGCACCACCGCGGCGAGGACCGGCACCGGGGTGAAGTCGTCGGGGAACGCCGACAGGCGCCACACCTCGACGTGCGCGAACACCTGCCTCCCGGCGAAGAAGGCGACCAGGCCGAACGCGAGGCCGACGAGCGTGCCGAACAGCGCCTCACCGGCGGCCACCCACCGCGTCATCCGCGCGTCCGCGCCGACGAGGCGCAGAGCCGCGAGCCTGCGGTCGCGCCGCTCGCCGCCGAACCGTACGGCGGTCGCGATGAAGATGGCGATGGGCGCGAGCAGCACCACGCAGCCCAGCAGGATCAGCAGCACCAGGGCCGGATCGAGCGGGCTGTCGTCGCCCGGCTGCCCGAAGCCGTCGACGCGGGTGGCGCCGCGGTCGGTGCTCAGGTCCTCGCTGCCCACGTACATGTACAGGTCGAAGGGGTCGCTCAGGCCGGCCTCGTGGATGGTGCCGACGTCGCGGAAGTCGTAACGCTTCTTGAGGAGTTCGCCCTCGGGGGAGTGGAGGAGGTCGCGCAGCGCGGGCGAGACGAGCATCTCGCCGGGGCCCGGCAGCTTGTCGACGCCGGGCGGCAGGACCGGGTTCTCGCCGTCGGCGTCGAGCATGTAGCCGCCGACGGAGAGGTCCCGGTACGAGGAGGAGGTGTCGAGCGTGAGCAGCGTGCGGTCGGTCGGCCGCACGCTCTCTTCGCTGAAGCCGATCGAGCGGGCGTCGTAGCGGGCGTCGCGCGCGCTCGTGAAGTTCGGCACGGACGCGGCGCCGAGCAGCACGGCGACGCCGAGGCCGACGCCGAGCGCGGTGAGCAGCGTACGGATCCAGCCCTCGCGGCCGCCGGAGAAGCCGAAGCGGACACCGAGCGCGAGGTCGCGCAGGCGGCCGGCGAGGCCGGGGTCCGTGGGTGCGGGCGGGGCCTGGGCGGGGCGGTCGTCGAGGAGTGTCATCGGGCGAACTCCATGTCCCGGGCCCTGCCGTCCCGTACGACGATCTCGCGGTCCGAGTAGGCGGCGACCCGCGTCTCGTGGGTGACCAGGACGACGGCGGCGCCGGTGCCGCGGGCGGCGTCCGTGAGCAGCTCCATGACGCGCTCGCCGTTGAGCGAGTCCAGGGCGCCGGTGGGCTCGTCGGCGAACAGCACGCGCGGCCCCGTGACCAGGGAACGGGCGACGGCGACGCGCTGGCCCTGACCGCCGGAGACCTCACCCGGGCGCTTGCCCGCGAGGTCGTCGACCTCCAGACGCTGGAGCCATTCGACGGCCCGGCGCTCGGCCTCCTTGCGCTTCACGCCGTTCAGCCGCAGCGGCAGCGCGACGTTCTCGACGCACGTCAACTCCGGGACCAGCTGCCCGAATTGGAACACGAAGCCGAACTCGCCGCGGCGCAGCGCGCTGCGCTCCGCGTCGGACATGGCGGTCAGCTCGCGGCCGTTGTACGTGATGGTGCCGGAGTCCGGCGTGACGATGCCGGCGAGGCAGTGCAGCAGCGTAGACTTGCCCGAGCCCGAGGGGCCCATGACGGCGACGACCTCGCCCGGGTGGACGGAGAAGGAGGCGCCGTCGAGGGCCGGGGTCGGCCCGTACGTCTTGTGCAGACCGGTGGCGGCCAGCAGGGAACCGGCGGGAGCGGTGGGGGAACTCATGAAGGACGTACCTCCGCGGCGAGCTTGTCGAGGCGCGCGGCGGTCAGTTCCAGCCAGCGCAGGTCGGCTTCCAGGTGGAACAGGGCGTGATCGCAGATGAGTTGGTCGGCGAGGTCGCCCTTGCGCTTGCGGTCCGTGAGGATGCGCATCAGGCGCAGGTGCTCGGCGCGCTGCGCGTCGAGGAGTTCGGTCGCGTCACGCCGGGTCAGCAGGGCGAGGACGACCTTGGTGTAGAGGGTCGACTGGAGGTACGGCTCCGGCTTCTCCGGCGTCGCGAGCCACTGCCGTACGTCGGTGACGCCGGCGTCGGTGATCGCGTACCGCTTGCGCTCGGGGCCTTCGCCGGCCTCGATCCCGTCGACCTCGACGAGGCCGTTCTTCAGGAGGCGGGACATGGTCGAGTAGACCTGCCCGTAGTGCAGCGGCTTGTCGTGCCCGAACGTCTCGTCGAAGGTGCGCTTGAGGTCGTAACCGTGGCGGGGCCCTGATTCGAGCAGCCCGAGGAGGGTGTGGCCGATGGACATGCGGGGGACTATACACACGATGTATACGCGGTGTGTATAGCCGCCCGTATGGTGTTGGTCGGCCGGCGCGCGGCCACGGGGCTCCGCCCCGGACCCCGCGCCTCAATCGCCGGCGGGGCTGGACCTGTCGGCTTCACCGGCCGGGGGACGACCCCGCCTCGGTATCGGCTTCGCCGAACCCGGCAGGCGTCCCGCCTCCGCGAGCGCCTTGCGCAACAGGAACTCGATCTGCGCGTTGGCCGAGCGCAGGTCCTCGCCCGCCCAGCGCGCGAGCGCGTCGTACACCGCGGGGTCGAGCCGCAGCAGGACCTGTTTGCGTGCCGGGCGGCGCTCGCGGTCAGGGGGCGGCGTCACTGGTAGAGCGTTCCCGTGTTCAGGACGGGCTGCGCCGCGCGGTCACCGCACAGGACGACCAGCAGGTTGGAGACCATGGTCGCCTTGCGCTCCTCGTCCAGCTCCACGAAGTCCTGTTCGGCGATCCGGGCGAGCGCGGCCTCGACCATGCCGACCGCTCCGTCGACGATCTGGCGGCGGGCCGCCACGACCGCGCCCGCCTGCTGGCGCTGCAGCATCGCGGACGCGATCTCGGGGGCGTACGCGAGGTGCGTGAAGCGGGACTCGATGATCTGGACGCCGGCCGCCTCCACGCGCGCGTGGAGCTCGACGGCGAGCTTCTCCGTGATCTCCTCGGCGTTGCCGCGCAGCGACAGGCCCTCCTCGTCGTGCGCGTCGTAGGGGTACTCGATGGCGATGTGCCGGACGGCCGCCTCGGTCTGCGTCGAGACGAACTCCAGGAAGTCGTCGACCTCGAAGGTCGCCTGGGCCGTGTCCTCGACCTTCCAGACGACGACCGCGGCGAGCTCGATCGGGTTGCCGTACGCGTCGTTGACCTTCAGGACCGCCGTCTCGTGGTTGCGCACACGGGTCGAGATCTTGGTGCGCGAGGTGAGCGGGTTGACCCACCGCAGGCCGTCCGTGCGGATCGTGCCCCGGTAGCGGCCGAAGAGCTGGACGACGCGGGCCTCGCCCGGCGCCACCATGTTCAGGCCCGCCATGGCGAAGACCGAGCAGATCGCGACCACGACGCCGACCGCGATGAGCGCACCCCTGGCGCCTCCCGAGTCGGTGGAGCCGGCGATCGCGATCAGGCCTCCGCCGACGATCAGGCCGATGAGGCCGAGCAGCAGGGCGAGTCCGCCGCCGATGCTGTGGGCCGTGAACTCCCGCACGTGGGCCTTCGGCATCTGTACGTCCGGAGTGTTCGCGCCGGAAGTGTTCGGTGTGGCGTCCGTCTCGGACATGTCCGTCCCCGTATCTCTGAGCTGGTCGTTCGTGGCAGCACTGCCGCGAACGTGGTCTAGCAAAGTGATATCACTTTATCGCGTACGGCAACCATCCGCACGCCTCGCTCGTCGGTTCCCATGGGGCAGGTGCTGATTGTCACGTCCGATATGGCCGAATCAACGAAGATTCGACATAAGTGACGGGTTAGGTTCTTGAGCCGATTCAGCACGATCGTGAGAACTGGGTTCGTACCCGTACGCGAAGGCGTACACGTACAAGGACAAGAAGCGGAGCGACTGAGGTCATGGGCCGAGCGGATGCGAGGAAGGCGCGCAAGCGCGCGGCGCGGCCGTCGGGCATACGCCGCTTCTTCACCTGGAAGAAGCTCCTGGGCACGTTCTTCGGGCTCGTGCTGCTGTGCATGGGCGCGTTCATCGTGCTGTACCTGGTGATCGACGTACCGGAGGGCAACCCCGACGCCCAGGTGCAGAGCAACGTCTACAAGTACAGCGACGGTTCGACCATGGCCCGCACCGGCAAGGTCAACCGGGAGCTCGTCGACCTCGCCGAGGTGCCCGAGGGCGTCCAGCACACCTTCGTCGCCGCCGAGAACAAGACGTTCTACACGGACAAGGGCATCGACCTGAAGGGCACCGCCCGCGGCATGCTCAACACCGTCATGGGCAAGGGCAAGCAGGGCGGCTCGACGATCACCCAGCAGTACGTGAAGAACTACTACCTGACGCAGGAACAGACCGTCTCCCGCAAGCTCAAGGAACTGGTCATCTCGCTGAAGGTGGACCAGAAGCAGTCCAAGGACGACATCCTCGCCGGGTACATCAACACCAGCTACTACGGCCGCGGCGCCTGGGGCATCCAGGCCGCCGCCCAGGCCTACTACGGCGAGGACGCCTCGAAGCTGACCGTGCCGCAGGGCGCGTACCTCGCCGCGCTGCTCCAGGCCCCCAACCAGTACGACTGGGCGATCGCATCCGACACCGGTAAGCAACTGGCCAAGGCGCGCTGGAACTACGTGCTCGACAACATGGTCGACAAGCACTGGCTGAGCGCGAGCGACCGGCAGGGCATGACGTTCGACAAGCCGAACCCGCCGAAGGCCGCCTCGGGGCTCAAGGGCCAGGAGGGGTACCTCTACGAGGCCGCCAAGGACGAGGTGATGAAGGAACTGAACCTCACCGAAGCGCAGTTCAACGCCGGCGGCTACGCGATCACGCTCAACGTCGACCGCAAGAAGCAGAAGCAGCTCGAGAAGTCGGTCGACCAGCAGCTCAACGACAAGCTCGACCGCAAGGACAAGAAGGCCGACGCGCGCGTGCAGGCCGGCGCCGTCTCCGTCGATCCGAAGACCGGCAAGGTCCTCGCCATGTACGGCGGTGAGGGGCTCAGCGAGCACTACGTCAACAACGCGACCCGCACCGACTACCAGCCCGCCTCCACCTTCAAGCCGCTGATCCTCGCGGCCGCCCTGGAGAACGAGGCGACGACGCAGTCCGGCCAGAGCATCACCGCGGACACGATCTACGACGGCACCAGCAAGCGCCCGGTCGTCGACAACGGCGAGAAGGTCGGCTTCGCCCCGCCGAACGAGGACAAGAAGAGCTACGGCCCGGTCACCGTCCAGACCGCCATGAACAAGTCCATCAACTCCGTCTTCGCCCAACTCGGCGTCGACGTCGGCATGGACCAGGTGATGGCGACGGCGAAGAAGCTCGGCATGGACTCGGGGGACCTCAAGCCGTTCCCCGCCCAGACCCTCGGCACCATGGGCGCGAGCCCGATGGAGATGGCCGGCGTCTACGCGACCCTCGACAACCACGGCAAGAAGGTCACCCCGCGGATCGTGAAGGCGGTGTCCAAGCAGGGCGAGAAGATCCCGCTGGATGAGCCCGAGGCCGAGCAGGTGATCAGCCGCGGCGCCGCCGACTCGGTCACCTCGGTCCTCACCGGTGTGGTCGACGACGGCACCGCGAAGACCTCGGTGCGCGACAACCCTTCCCGCGAGGGCCAGCAGGTCGCCGGCAAGACCGGTACCTCCGACGACAACAAGTCGGCCTGGTTCACCGGTTACACGCCGGACCTGGTCACCTCGGTGGGCCTGTTCGGCGAGGGCGCGCTGAAGTCCTCCGAGGCGGGCGCGCACGTGTCCATGGAGGGCGCGGGCGGCCTGCCGCGAGTCGACGGCGGCAGCTTCCCGGCCCAGATCTGGGCGCAGTACACCTTCAACTCGTCCAGTGCGAACGGGAAGTTCGACCTGGACACCGACATGGGCAAGGCCGTCCAGCCCACGACGACCGCCCCGGCCACCCCGACCGAGGAGCCCTCGACCGACCCGACGCCGAGCGAGTCGGAGACGACCGAGCCGACGCCGACCGAGTCGACGCCGAGCGAGACGCCGACGAGCGAGACGCCGAGCGACGAGCCGACGCAGACGCTCCCGGTCCCGACCGACAGCCCGACCGAGAGCTGGCCGGACGACCCGATCGAACCGGAGGGCAACGGCGGCGGGAACGGGAACGGCAGGGACTGACCGGCTACTCGGGAGAGCCGAGCCAGGTGCGGGCCGCCGCGAGGAAGGCCCGCACCCCCAGCTCGATCGTGGGGTCCTGGAGCGGCGCGTACTGCGGCGAGTGGTTCACCGGGATCTCCGCGGGCAGTCCGCGCGAGGCGAGCGTGCCCGCGTCGTGGCCCGCGAAGGCGGCCGGGTCGGCCCCGCCGAAGTGCCAGAACACCGAGGGCACGCCGAGCTCCTTGCCGAACAGGCCGAAGTCCTCGCTGCCGTTGATCGGCTGCGGAAGCACGAGGACGCCCTGTTCGCCGAGCGCCCCGCGCAGCCCGTCGATCGTCGTGGCGGTGGCGTCGTCGGTGTTCTCCGTGACGGGGAAGGAGCCGAGCGAGGTGAACTCCGGCTCCTTGGGCGAGCCCGAGGCCTCCGCCTCCGCCCGGACGATCCTGCGCACCGCGGCGAGCACCCGCTCGCGCACCACCGGGTCGACGGAGCGGATGTTGAGCTTCAGCTCGGCCTCGTCCGCGATGATGTTCTCCTTCGTGCCGGCGTGGATCGAACCCACCGTCACGACGGCCGTCTGCGAGGCCCCGACCTCGCGCGAGACCACGGTCTGAAGCCGCATCACGACGGCCGCGGCGAGGACCACCGGGTCGACGGTCGACTCGGGCGTCGAGCCGTGCCCGCCGCGCCCGAAGAGGCGTACGCGGTAGCTGTCGGAGGCCGCCATCACCGCTCCGGGCCGGGTCACCGCGACACCCGTGGGGAACGGGCCGACGTGCTGCCCGAGACACACGTCCGGCTTCGGGAAGCGCTCCGCGAACCCGTCGTCCAGCATGTCCCTCGCCCCGCGGCCGATCTCCTCCGCGGGCTGGAACACGGCGACGACGGTCCCGCGCCACGCGTCCCGCTCCGCCGCGAGGAGCGCCGTCACGCCGAGCAGACACGTGACGTGCATGTCGTGGCCGCAGGCGTGCATGACCGGTACGTCGTTGCCGTCGCGGTCGGTGCCGCGCGCCACGGACGCGTAGGGCAGGCCCGTCGCCTCCAGGACGGGCAGCCCGTCCATGTCGGCGCGGAGCAGCACGGTCGGGCCCTCGCCGCTGCGCAGGACCCCGACGACGCCGGTGCCGCCGACGCCCTCGGTCACCTCCCATCCGCCCTGCTCGCGCAGCCGGGCCGCGACGATCCCGGCGGTGCGGGTCTCCTGGAGGGAGAGTTCGGGGTGGGCGTGCAGGTCCCGGTAGAGCTCGCGCAGGGACGGCAGGAGGCTGTCGAGGGTGGTGGCCGTGGCGGGTGTGGCGGTCATCGGGGCTCTCCTTGTACGGGTACGGGGGTGGGCTCGGACGCGTCGGGCAGCCGCAGCGCCCGGCGGAAGGTGAGTGTGGTCTGCGGGGTGACGCAGGCGAGGACCGCGGCGAGCACCGCGCCGACGACGAGGAAGCCGAACGCGGCGCCGAACCCGGCCGAGTCCGCGAGCAGCCCCATCGCGGTCGGCGCGACGACGCCGCCGGCCTGTCCGCCGAACGTGATCAACCCGGCGGCCGCGCCGGTCAGTTCGGGCGGCAGGCTGCGCAGCGGCACCGCGAAGATCGGCATGTAGCTCAGGGAGGCGGCCGCGATCGCCACCGTCATCCAGCCGATGAACGCGACCGTGCCGGACGCCGTCGCCATCAGCAGCAGAGCGATCGACGACACCGCCATGGCGGGCACCACGATCCGGCGCTGGTTGCCCGCGAAGCGGTCCGTGAGCCGGCCGCCGACGATGATGGCGACGGCCGCGGCGCCCGCGGGCAGGATCGACAGGGCGCCCGCCGAGGTGAGCGCGAGCCCGCGCTCCTGGTTGAGGTACGAGGGCACCCAGGTGTTCAGGCCCCACACGATGATGTCGTAGCCGAAGAACATCCCGGCGAACGCCCACATGGTCCCCGAGCGAAGCACGGTGCGGGCGGAGCCGGTCGGCCGTGCGCCTGCCTCCGTACGCTCCCGCTCCGGCAGCCACAGCTGGACGGCCGCGTACACGAAGACGCCGACGGCGGCGACGGTGAAGAAGGCCGAGCGCCAGCCGAAGTGGGCGATGAGCGGTGCCGCGATCAGCGGGGCGATGACCGCGGCCACCGCGTTCGACGACTGCACGATGCCGTTGGCGCTCATCCGCTGGCCCGGCGTCGTCCGCTCGCTCACCGCCTTCATCGAGGCGCCGGGGAAGACACCTTCGGCGATGCCGAACAGGAAGCGCACCACCAGCAGGATCGCGAACGAGCCGGCGAGTCCGGTGAGCGCCGTGAACACGGACCAGATGAGCAGCGCCCAGCAGGTGACGCGCTTGGCGCCGAACCGGTCGGCGAGCATGCCGCCCGGGATCTGGCAGACGGCGTACGCCACGAAGAACACGGAGACCGCCAGGCCCTGCTGGGCCCGGTTGAGGTCGAATTCGTGGCCGATCGAGGGCAGCGCCAGATTGATGACCAGACGGTCGATGTAGTCGATCAGCCAGGCGGCGAAGAGCAGCGTGACCGTGATCTTGGCGCCCTTGTCGAGACGCTCACGTGCGGGGCCTTGCGAGGGTGGGACCACAGGCACTCCTTCTAGAGTGGGCGTGCTGGTGTGGGGGACGGCTCGGAAGTGGGGACAGAATCCGGCCGCCGTGCGGGAAGGGGCCTCAAATGCTGGAAAACGGCAACGCGCACGGTCTTGTGCCGGAATCCGCCGCCTTCGAGGAGGCCGATCTCGCCCTGATCGACGCCTTGCAGACCGATCCGCGCGCCCCGTGGAGCCGGGTGGGACCGGCCGTCGGCATCGACGCGACGACCGCGGCCCGCCGCTGGGCGCGCCTGGAGAAGGCCGGCCTGGCGTGGGTGACGGCGTACGCGGGGCCGACGACGGCCACCGTCGCCTACGTGGAAGTGACCTGCACACCGGGCGAGTTGGAGGAGCTGAGCGCCCGCCTCGTCCGGCTTCCGTGGGTGTTCAGCGCGGAGCACGTGGTCGGCGACTACGATCTGCTGCTCTCGATCGCGGCGACCGACCTGCCCGCGCTCGGGCGCCGGGTCAGCGAAGACCTGGGCCGCCTGCCGGGCGTGCGCGGCACGCGGACCCGGCTGAGCATGCGGCTCTACCAGGAGGGCAGCGGCTGGAAGGTGCGCGCCCTCGACCGGGCGGGGCGCGCGCGGCTCAACACGGCGGGACCCGGGCCGGGCGCGCCGTCCCGCCCGTTCCGGCCCCGCGACGAGGTCGACCTGGCGCTCCTGCGCGAGCTGGGCGCGAACGGCCGTGCCGGGTTCGCCGAGTTGGCGGCGGTCGTCGGCGTCGGCGAGTCGACCGTGCGGCGCAGGCTCGCGCGCGAGATGCGCGACCGGGAGATCCTTTTGCGCTGCGATCTGGCCCAGCAGCTGGCGGGCTGGCCGGCCCTCGCCACGTACCGGGCGACCGTCCCGCACGGCGAACTCGACCGCACCGGCTCGGCCCTCGCCCGATTCCCGCAGATGCGGCTGTGCACCTCGGTCACGGGCTCCTGCAACCTGCTCTTCCAGGTCTGGCTCCGCGACCTCGACGGCATGGCCGCCCTGGAGGCCGCCCTGGACGAGCGGTTCCCCGCCCTGCGCGTCGAGGACCGCACGGTGACGCTGCGCACGGTGAAGCGGATGGGGCGGGTCCTCGACGACCGGGGGCGGGCGACGGGGTATGTGCCGGTGGGGTTCTGACCGTTCAGGCGTCCTGACCGTTCAGGCGTCCTGCTGGGGGTGCGCCGCGCGCCACGCCGCCATCGACGCGTCCCAGCCGTCCCCGGACAGCGCCGTCAGTGACGCCGGGAAGAGGCCGTCCTCCTCCTTGGCGATGTGCCGGTGCAGCTCGTCCGTCTCGTCCTTGAGGCGCTGTACGTCGCCCGGGTCCGTGAGGTCGAGCGTGGGCAGCAGCGCGCCCAGTTCGCGGTGCTCGGCGACGAGGGCGTCGATGTAGTCGGCGTACTCCGGATCGTCGCGCATCACCGCGAACAGGCCGTCCTCCTCGCCCTTCCAGTGCGAGGCGAGCTCCCGCGCCATCGTGGCCACGAGCGTCCGCGCGGCCGCCACGTCGCCGCGTTCCAGCGCCCGCAGCGCGTCACCGGCGGCGTCGGTGACGCGCTCGTGCTCGGCGATGAACTCCTTGATCAGCGGGATCTCGCGGCATCCGCAGTAGTGGCACATGGCCACATATTTACGGCACCGGAAGCTCGAACCAGACGACCTTGCCGGTGGACAGGCGCGTCGCACCCCACCGCCGGGCGAGCCGGTTCACCAGGTAGAGCCCGCGGCCGCCCTCGTCCGTCGCCCGCGCCTGCCGGAGCCGCGGCAACTGCGGTACGTCGTCGCCCACTTCGCAGCGCAGCACGTCGGTCCGCAGCAGGCGCAGCGTCACCGGACGCGTGGCGTACCGCACCGCGTTCGTCACGACCTCGCTCACCAGCAGCTCGACCGAGTCCGTGAGGTCCTCCAGACCCCAGCGGTCCAGGGCGCTGCGCGCCAGCCTGCGGGCCCGGCCCGGCGCCGCGTCCTCCGGCTCCAGGGTCCAGTACGCGACGTCGCTCGGCGCGATCCCGTCGAACCGGGCGGCGAGCAGCGCGATGTCGTCGTCCCGGTCGCCGGGGCCGAGCATGTCGAGGACCTCGTCGCACAGTGCCTCAAGGGGCGGCGGATGGTCCGGGCCCGTCAACTGCGCGGTCGCGGCGAGCCGTTCGCGCAGCTGCTCTATCCCGGTCCACACGTCCCGCAGCCGGGACTCGACGAGCCCGTCCGTGTACAGGAGCAGCGTCGCGCCCGCCGGGGCGTCCAGCTCGACCGCCTCGAAGTCGACCCCGCCGACGCCGATCGGGGCGCCCGGCGGCACCCGCAGCACCTCGGAGCGCCCGCCGAGGTGCAGCAGGACGGGCGGCGGATGCCCGGCGTTGGCGATGGTGATGCGGTGCGCGACCGGGTCGTACACCGCGTACATGCAGGTCGCCATGCGGTCCGTGCCGAGCCGCTGGGCCTGCTCGTCGAGGTGGTGCAGGACCTCCTGCGGGGGCAGGTCGAGCCCGGCGAGCGTCTGCGCGGTCGTCCGCAGCTGGCCCATGATGGCGGCCGACGTCATCGAGTGGCCCATGACATCGCCGACGACGAGCGCAACTCGGCTGCCGGGCAACGGGATCGCGTCGTACCAGTCGCCGCCGACCCGCGCCGTCTCCGCCGCCGGCAGATAGCGCGAGGCGAGGCGCACGCCCGTCGGGCGCGGCAGCGTCTCCGGCAGCATCGTGCGCTGGAGCTCGTCCGCGATGTACGCCTCCCGGCCGTACAGCACCGCCTTGTCGATGCCGAGCGCGCTGTGCGTCGCCAACTGCCCCGCCACCAGCAGGTCGTCGGCGTCGAACGCCAGCCGGTCGGGGCGGCGCAGGAACACCGCGGCACCGATCACCCGGCGGCGGCCGCGCAACGGCGCCAGGATCGCGCGCTGGCCGCCCGGCAACGCCCGGTCGGAGCCGAGGAGTTCGGGCAGCGCGGCGAGCGCGGCGGGCGAGTCGGCGAATACGGGACGTACGCCGCGCAGCACCTCGGCGAGCGCGCCCCCGACGCGGACCTCGCACAACTCGGCGCTGCCCGCGGTCAGTTCCAGCTGCGGGCTGACCGGGACCGTGAGCCCCGCGCCTTCGGTGTCCGAGTCGCCGGCGGTGTCGGCGCCGTCCGGGATCCGGTCGGTGCGGCGCAGGCGCAGCACCATGGGCCCGGTCGGCCGCTCGTCGCCCACCGGCAGCGGCTCGCGCAGATACACCAGGATCGCGTCGGAGAACGTCGGCACGGTCGCCCGGCACAGGCCCATCACGATCTCGTCGAGGTCGAGGCCGCGGGCGATCCGCCGGGTCGCGGCGCCGACGAAGCGCAGCCGGTCGCCGTCGCGCCGCATCGCCGTCGGCTGTCCGCCGGGGCGCGGCTGCCCGGTGCGGCGGTCCGGGCCGTCCGGCGGGCCCGGCCGCACGGGCTCGGGGGAGGGCGCGACGGGCTGCGCGTGCTCGGCGTCCGGGGTGGAACCGGAAGCGCGCCGTGGCTGTTCCGGCAGGCCTCCGGAGCCCGGGGCGGAGGCCTCGCCGGAGGACGCGGAGGTGTCAGGGCTGTGCCGAAGGGCCCCGCGGGGGTCGGCGGGGCGGGCCGCCGTTCCGTGGTGGCGGCCTTCGTGGGAGGTGGGGTACTCCGTCACGCGTGTCGATTCCGTCCGTCCGGGGCTGCGCGCCGCGTCACTGGCCAGTGCGCCGGCAGTTGGGGAACAGCTGGGGCCAGGGCCTGTCGGGGGTGGCGCCGCTGCCGGTGACCTGCGGCGTGTCCCGTAGGGGACCGGATACCCGGAACCCGCGCTCCGGGAACGGAATCCCCGCGGCCGAGCACACCGGGAACCTGCGGACAGCACTGCTCGCGGTCCCGGCGGCCGTCTCGTACCGGCCCGCCCACTGCGTCGTCTCACCCACGTTCACGGTCCAGCCGCCCCTCGATGACCTCGTTGACATCGTGTCAGACCAGTTGTGCGTGCCAAGAGTTGTCCCTAGAACCCGCACATCCGGACCGGTGCTCTCTTGCGGAGGACGATCCTACGGTTACCCCATGGGGGCGCATCAAGGGTCTCATGAGGACACGTGCGCGGGCGTACGGTCCCAGTCGGCCGGCAGGGCGGGAACCGGCCACGCCGGGTCCGGGCGCCAGTGCTGCCAGCCGTCCGAGAACGGCTGCCGCCAGTTCTCGATCTCCTCGACCGCCAGGCGCCCCGCGGACCGCACCTCGGACGCCTGTGCGGGGCTCATCAGGCCGACGGCCTGCGCCTGCGCGAACTCGTCCTCGTCGTGCCAGCGCCAGCTGCCGTCCGGGTACACCGACAGGTCGAGGAAGTGGTCCTCCGAGTCGACGCCCGCGGCCCAACGGGCGCGCGGCGCCTCCAGGTTCACGTACCAATTGCGGAACCTCCAGCCCGGCTCCCAGAACAGCCACACCGACCAGGGGTCGCCGGGCCGCGCCAGCTTCAGCACGCCCGTGCCGAACCAGCGGTCGCGCTGGAGGGTGCGCGGCTTGGTGTAGCGGGTGGCGAGCGGCTCGCGGTGCACGGGCGTGCCGTCGGCGAGCACCGGCTTCACGCACTCGGTGCCGGGCGCCATCCACACGGCGAGCAGCTCGTCGGTGTCCTGGACGACCGTGACCGGACGGCAGATGTGGAAGCCGTCGCCCCCGTTGGCGCGGTAGCGCCACAGGATCGGCTCACCGGGCGCCCAGCGCCCTCCACTCTCGGTCATCCGGTACGCGTCTGTCATGCACAGATATTAGGTGCCAACGGCATACGACGCTGCGGTGCGTATCACGAATACGCCAATCGACCACGGGCTGTCACGGCCGCGTCATCCGCAGGACATCGAGCGCCTCGTCGAGTTGTTCGACGGTGAGGTCGCCGCGCTCCACGTAGCCGCCGTCGAGCACGACTTCACGGATGGTGCGCCGCTCGGCGAGCGACTTCTTGGCGACCTTGGCGGCCTCCTCGTAGCCGATGTACTTGTTGAGCGGCGTGACGACGGAGGGGGAGGACTCGGCGTACTCGCGGGCGCGTTCGCGGTTGGCGGTGATGCCGTCGACGGTGCGGTCGGCGAGCAGCCGGGACACGTTGGCGAGCAGCCGGATGGACTCCAGCACGTTCTTGGCGATCACCGGGAGCATCACGTTCAGCTCGAAGTTGCCCGCGGCGCCGGCCGCCGCGACCGTCGCGTCATTGCCGGTGACCTGGGCCGCGACCATCAGCGTCGCCTCGGGAATGACCGGATTCACCTTGCCCGGCATGATCGACGAACCGGGTTGCAGATCGGGGAGGTTGATCTCCGCGAGCCCGGTACGGGGTCCGGAAGCGGCCCACCGCAGATCGTTGGCGATCTTCGTCAGGCCGACGGCGATCGTCCGCAGCTGGCCGCTCGTCTCCACGATCCCGTCGCGCGCGCCCTGCGCCTCGAAGTGGTCGCGGGCCTCGGTCAGCGGCAGCCCCGTCGCGCGCGCGACCTCGGCGATGACGGCGGCCGAGAAGCCGGGCGGGGTGTTGATGCCCGTGCCGACCGCGGTGCCGCCCAGGGGGAGTTCGGCGAGGCGGGGGAGCGAGGCGGTCAGCCGCTCGACGCCGTAACGGACCTGCGCCGCGTAGCCGCCGAACTCCTGGCCGAGAGTCACCGGTGTCGCGTCCATCAGATGCGTACGCCCCGACTTCACGACATCGGAGAACTCGGCCGACTTCCGCTCCAGGGACGCGGCCAGGTGTTCCAGGGCCGGGATCAGATCGTGGGTGACGGCCGCGGTGGCGGCGATGTGGATGGACGAGGGGAACACGTCATTGGACGACTGCGAGGCGTTCACGTGGTCGTTCGGGTGCACGTCGCGGCCCAGGCGCTCGGTGGCGAGCGTGGCCAGCACCTCGTTGGTGTTCATGTTCGACGACGTACCGGATCCGGTCTGGAACACGTCGATCGGGAACTCGTCGTCCCAGCGGCCCTCGGCGACCTCTGCGGCGGCCGCGGCGATCGCCTCGGCGATGTCCTTGTCGACCACCCCGAGCTCCGCGTTCACCGTCGCCGCCGCGCCCTTGATGCGGGCGAGGGCCTCGATGTGGGCGCGCTCGATGCGCTGCCCGGAGATGGGGAAGTTCTCCACGGCGCGCTGCGTCTGGGCCCGCCACTTCGCGGCGGCGGGCACGCGGACCTCGCCCATGGAGTCGTGCTCGATGCGGTAGTCGCCGTCGGTCTCGCTCGTCCCAGGTACGTCGCTCATACCAGGTACAGCGAATACGACGGCGGGGTTGTTCCGCAGCGCCGGAACAACCCCACCATCGTGTGACGCCGACTGGTTACGAGAGGCCGGGGCCGCGCACCGGGATGTGCGTGAAGGTCGGCTCGGGCGCCGGGTTCTGGAAGAAGTCGTTGCCCTTGTCGTCCACGACGATGAACGCCGGGAAGTCCTCGACCTCGATCTTCCAGACGGCCTCCATGCCGAGCTCCTCGTACTCGACGACCTCGACCTTCTTGATGCAGTCCTGCGCGAGACGCGCGGCCGGGCCGCCGATGGATCCGAGGTAGAAGCCGCCGTGCGCGTCGCACGCGTCGGTGACCTGCTTGGAGCGGTTGCCCTTGGCGAGCATGACCTTGGAGCCGCCCGCGGCCTGGAACTGCTCCACGTAGGAGTCCATGCGGCCGGCCGTGGTCGGGCCGAAGGAACCGGACGCGTAGCCCTCGGGGGTCTTCGCCGGGCCCGCGTAGTACACGGGGTGGTCCTTCAGGTACTGCGGCATCTCCTCGCCGGCGTCCAGGCGCTCCTTGATCTTGGCGTGCGCGATGTCGCGGGCGACGACGAGCGGGCCCGTCAGGGAGAGGCGGGTCTTCACCGGGTGCTTGGCCAGCTCGGCGAGGATCGCGTCCATCGGCTGGTTGAGGTCGATCTTGACGACGTCGCTCGACTCGTCCTCGGAGAGGTGCTCGTCGGTCGTCTCCGGCAGGAAGCGTGCCGGGTCCGTCTCCAGCTGCTCCAGGAAGACGCCCTCGGCGGTGATCTTCGCGACGGCCTGGCGGTCGGCGGAGCAGGACACGGCGATGGCGACCGGGCAGGACGCGCCGTGCCGCGGCAGGCGCACCACGCGCACGTCGTGGCAGAAGTACTTGCCGCCGAACTGCGCGCCGATGCCGATCTTCTGCGTCAGCTCGAAGACCTTGTCCTCCAGCTCCTTGTCCCGGAAGCCGTGCCCGAGCTCGGAGCCCTCGGCCGGGATCTCGTCCAGGTAGTGCGCGGAGGCGTACTTGGCGGTCTTCAGGGCGTACTCGGCGGAGGTGCCGCCGACGACGATCGCGAGGTGGTACGGCGGGCAGGCCGCCGTGCCCAGGGAGCGGATCTTCTCCTCCAGGAACTTCATCATGGAGGACTCGTTCAGTACGGCCTTCGTCTCCTGGTACAGGAACGACTTGTTGGCGGAGCCGCCGCCCTTGGCCATGAAGAGGAACTTGTAGGCGCCGCCGTCCGTCGCGTAGAGCTCGATCTGCGCGGGGAGGTTGGAGCCGGTGTTCTTCTCCTCCCACATGTTCAGGGGCGCCATCTGCGAGTAACGCAGATTGAGATTCTGATAGGCGTCGTAGATGCCCTTGCTGAGGG
Source organism: Streptomyces nidicola (assembly GCF_050106155.1). Lineage (NCBI taxonomy): Bacteria > Bacillati > Actinomycetota > Actinomycetes > Kitasatosporales > Streptomycetaceae > Streptomyces > Streptomyces nidicola. The sequence goes on along the minus strand of NZ_JBNBPI010000001.1, from coordinate 3,809,209 downwards.
ACTTCTCGTCCTCACCTTCGGTGAGGACGTTCTGCCCGCGCTTGCCCATGACGATGGCGGTGCCGGTGTCCTGGCACATGGGGAGCACGCCCGCGGCCGCGATGTTGGCGTTCTTCAGAAGGTCGAGCGCGACGAACTTGTCGTTGCCGGACGCCTCGGGGTCGTCGACGATGCGGCGCAGCTGCGCGAGGTGGGTCGGGCGCAGGTAGTGCTGGATGTCGTGGATGGCCTCTTCGGCGAGCTTGCGCAGCGCCTCCGGCTCGACCTTCAGGAACGTACGGCCGTCCGGCCCCTCAGCGGTGGAGACACCCTCCGAGGTCACCAACCGGTACGTGGTGGGGTCCTCACCTTGGGGAAGCAGATCGGTGTACGCGAACTCAGGCATCTCGCCCATTCCTCACTCGACAGAGACAGCAGCTGGCATCCGTTGGCAGCGCCAACCAGCGTAGAACCTGGTCGGGCGGCCGAGCCTGTGAGGTAAGGCTCAGTTGGCCCTCTGGCGGTCCGGGACGGGGGGTGTCGCGATCTATCGCGTTTCGGTACTCTGCTGTCGTGGACCTTCAAAAGCGCCCTTCGCAGCCCGCGCCCAGCGCTCCCGTGGCGGAGCCCACCGACCTGCGCGCGTCCGACGCCGACCGCGACCGGATCGCGGACATCCTGCGCGAGGCGCTCGCCGAGGGCCGGCTCGACGCGGAGGAGCACGCCGAGCGGATCGACGGGGTCTACCGCGCCAAGACGGTCGGCGAACTGGAGCCGCTGGTGCGCGACTTGCCGGGTGCTCACGCGCCGCACCGCCCCGCGCCCGACCCGGGCCCCGCCCCGAGCCGGCCGGCGCCCGGCACGGTCCCGGCGGTGGCCGACGAGAACCTGGTGGCGGTCCTCAGCTCCACGACGCGCAAGGGCCGCTGGCGGGTGGGCCGCCGCACGCACGCGTACGCGATCTTCGGCAACGTGGAGATCGACCTCAGCGAGGCGATCTTCGAGTACCCGCAGGTGTACATCAAGGCGGTCTCCGTGTTCGGCAACGTGGAGATCCGCGTCCCGGAGAACATCTCGCTGCGCGGCAGCGGCGCGGGCGTCCTCGGCAACTTCGAGGTGGACACGCTGGACGCGCGCGAGCCCGAGGCGCCCGTCGTGTACGTGGACGGGGTGGCGGTCCTCGGGAACATCGAGGCGAAGCCGAAGCGCGGCAAGCTCATCCAGAACCTGGAGAAGCACCTGCGCAAGCACCTCGGCTGACGGCCGCGCGCCGGTGACCGCCGGGCGGTGAACTCCCGTATGCGCCCTGGAACTTCCGTGCTTCGGAACTCAGTGCATAGGAGCCGACACAGCGGGTAGAGCTTGCTGCATCGTCGCCCGCTCGCGAAAGCCGTCGTCAGCCGTCGTCAGGAGTAGACCGTGCTGCACCCGCCGCATCAGTCCCTGCAGGTCACCGCCGTACCGCAGCAGCGCGAGCCAGTCAGGGGCAGGGATCAGGACGCTCCATGGCACACGGAGGCGGTGTGCAGGCGCGACGAGGCGGGACTCTTCTTCGCCCCTTCCAAGGAACCGACCGCCGCGCGTCTCGCGCGCGAGGAGGCGGCCAAGCGGGTCTGCGCCCGCTGCCCCGTCATGGTCGAGTGCCGGGAGCACGCGCTGCTCCAGCCGGAGCCGTACGGGGTGTGGGGCGGCCTCACCGCGGCCGAGCGCCGGGTGGTCCTGGCGAGGCGCCGCCGCCGCGACGTCGAGCTCAAGAAGGCCCCGCACACGGTGGCGGTCTGACGCAACCCCCGGGGCTCCGCCCCGGACCCCGCTCCTCAAACGCCGGAGGGGCTGGATTGGGTCAGTCGCCGACAGGGTCAGGACGCCTCAATCGCTGGCGGGGCTTGATTTATCAAGCCCCTGCGGCGATTGAGCAGCGGGGCCCGGGGCGGCGCCCCGAGGCGTCAACCCCGGACCCCCGCAACCTACTTGGCCCGGTCGAAGTCGATCGCGCTGTAGGCACGCAGCTTGCTCAGCCGATGCGTCGAGTCGATCTGCCGAATCGTCCCGGACTTCGACCGCATCACGAGCGACGACGTGTGCGCCCGCTCCGAGTCGTACCGCACCCCCCGCAGCAACTCGCCGTCGGTGATCCCCGTGGCGACGAAGAAGATGTTCTCGCCGGACACCAGGTCGTCCGTGGACAGCACACGGTCCAGATCGTGCCCCGCGTCGACCGCCCGCTGCCGCTCCTCGTCGTCCTTCGGCCACAGCTTGCCCTGGATCACACCGCCCAGGCACTTGATCGCGCAGGCCGAGATGATGCCCTCGGGCGTGCCACCGATGCCGAGCAGCAGGTCGACGCCGCTGCCCTCGCGTACGGCGAGGATCGAACCGGCCACGTCGCCGTCCGAGATCAGCTTGATGCGGGCGCCGGTCTCCCGGACCTCCTTGATGATCCCCTCGTGCCGCGGCCGGTCGAGGATGACCACGGTGATGTCCTCGGGCGCACGCTTCTTCGCCTTGGCGACGCGGCGGATGTTCACCGACACCGGGGCGTTGATGTCCACGTAGTCGGCGGCCTCGGGGCCCGTGACCAGCTTGTCCATGTAGAACACGGCGGACGGGTCGAACATCGTGCCGCGGTCCGCGGCGGCGAGCACGGCGATCGCGTTCGGCATGCCCTTCGCGCAGAGCGTCGTGCCGTCGATCGGGTCGACGGCGATGTCGACCTCGGCGCCGGTCCCGTCACCGATCCGCTCCCCGTTGAAGAGCATCGGGGCCTCGTCCTTCTCGCCCTCGCCGATGACGACAACGCCGTTCATCGAGACGGTGGAGACGAGGGCGCGCATGGCGCGCACGGCCGCGCCGTCCGCGCCGTTCTTGTCGCCGCGGCCCACCCAGCGGCCGGCGGCCATCGCCGCGGCTTCGGTGACCCGGACGAGTTCCAGGGCGAGGTTGCGGTCGGGGGCCTCGGAAGGGACCTCGAGTTCGGACGGAAGCTGGTGATGCTCGGTCATCGAGACGCACCTTTCTGTTCCGGGGTTCACCGGGGTTGTTCGGCTTCACCGGGATACGACGACGGCCGGACGAGGGGTTGGTATGGGAGGACTCTATCGTCAGTCCGACAATCTGAGCAGACCGCCCCACGGATGAGCGGGCGTGCGCATGCCGGACCGCGCGAATCCGGACCTCCCGGCAGAGATCATCCGGCGACCTGCGACGATGGGGCGCGTGGCAGCAAGAAACGGTAAGAAAACGGTCGGCAGCCTGGTCCTCTCGCTCGGCGTCTGTGTCGTCGCGGCCGGCGTGATCTACCTCTTCGTCCCGCACGACGATTCCGGGGAGCCGCAGGTCAAGCGCGTCGACTACAAGGTCGAGCTGTCGACGGCCCGCCGTGCGGCGCCGTACCCGGTGGCGGCGCCCACGGGTCTCTCGCACGACTGGAAGCCGACCTCCGTGCGCTACCAGGGCACTTCGAACGACGCGTGGCACCTCGGGTTCCTCGACCCGGACGGGCAGTACGTCGCCGTCGAGCAGGCGTCCGGAGCGTCGAAGGGGTTCATCAACAAGGTGAGCCAGGGTGCGTCGGCGACCGGTGACACGCAGCGGATCGGCGGCGAGACCTGGGAGCGCTACAAGGGCGAGAAGTACGACGCCCTGGTGCTGAAGCAGAAGGGCTCCACCACGGTGGTGACCGGCACGGCCGACTTCTCCCAGCTGACGAAGATGGCCGAGGCGCTGGAGGCGAAGCGCGAGAAGGTGTGACCGTTCCGTCCACCACGTCCACCACACACGTACGAGGAAGGGCCCCGGCCGAAGCCGGGGCCCTTCCTCGTACGTACGCGTATGCGCGGAACTCAGACGGTCGTGATGACCTGCTCCTGCTCCAGGCGCGGCGAGCGCGGGAACCAGGCGTCCTCGCCCGGCTTGCCGATGTTGATGACCATCAGCGGGGTGTGGTCGTCGTCCAGGAACTCCTTCTGGACGCCGGCGAAGTCGAAGCCGGTCATCGGGCCCGCGGCCAGGCCGGCGGCGCGCACGCCGATGATGAAGTACGCGGCCTGCAGCGTCGCGTTCAGCGTGCCGGCCTGCTCGCGGACCGGGCGCTCGGAGAAGAACATGTCCGCGATGCCCGGGGCGTGCGGGAAGAGCTGCGGCAGCTCCTCGTGGAACTCGTGGTCCGTGGAGAGGATCGCGACCAGCGGGGCGGTGGCGGTCTTCGGCTGGTTACCCTCGGCCATGTGCTTGACGAGGCGCTCGCGGGCCTCGGGGGAGCGGACCAGGGTGATGCGCAGCGGCGACTGGTTGAAGGCGGTCGGGCCGTACTTGACCAGGTCGTAGATCGCCGCGATCTGCTCGTCGGTCACGGGCTCCGAGGAGAACGTGTTCGCGGTGCGGGCCTCGCGGAACAGCAGGTCCTGCGCGGCGGGGTCAAGAACGAGAGACATGGATCAACCTTCTCGGTGCGACGGTCACGGCTGCGGCGATCCGTTCTGTCCGGATCGGCCCACATGGAAGACGGTACGCCGATGAGGTTCAACCTTCAACCAAACTCTTCGTGACCCTCTTCACAAGGGGGGCACGGGTGGGGGCGGCGGCGGGCGGTCGGTCGGCCCGGGGCGTCACTCCTCGTCGGCGCCCTCGGTCTCCCCGGCCTCCTCCTCGCCCTCCTCCGCGAGCGCCGCGTCCAGGCGGGCACGCGCGCCGTCCAGCCAGCGGCGGCACACCTTCGCCAGCTCCTCGCCGCGCTCCCACAGCGCGAGGGACTCCTCGAGGGACGTGCCGCCGGCCTCCAGGCGCCGTACGACATCGATCAGTTCGTCCCGCGCCTGCTCGTAGCCGAGCGCCTCGTCGGCCGGCTGTGCCGTCTTCGTAGCCATCCTGTTGTCCGTCCTCACGCTTCGGTTACTCGTACGGTGAATTCGCCCTCGGCGACGCGGGCCCGCAGCTCCTCGTCGCCCGCCACCTCGTCCGGGCCCCGCACCACGTGCCCGTCCGGCTTCTGCAGCACCGCGTAACCACGCTTCAGGGTGGCCGCGGGGGAGAGCGCGACCACGCGCGCGTGCGTGTGCGTCAGCTCCGACTCGGCGCGGTCGAGGAGGTGGCCGAGGGTGCGGCGGGAGCGCTCGGTCAGCGCCGCGATCTGTTCCTCGCGCTCGTCGACCATGCGGTGCGGGTCCTCCATCGAGGGCCGGGAGAGCGCCGCCGCGAGGCCCCGCTCCTCCCGCTCCAGGAGCGCCTCGACGCTGCGCCTGGCCCGGTCCCGCAGCCAGCTCACCCGCTCGTACTCCTCACCGACGTCCGGCACGACCTTCTTCGCCGCGTCCGTGGGCGTCGAGGCGCGCAGGTCGGCCACGTAGTCGAGCAGCGGGTTGTCCGGCTCGTGGCCGATCGCGGAGACGACGGGCGTACGGCAGGAGGACACCGTCCGCACCAGCTGTTCGTCGGAGAACGGGAGCAGGTCCTCCACGCTGCCGCCGCCGCGCGCCACGATGATCACGTCGACGTCGTCGATCGCGTCCAATTCCTTGACGGCCTGGACCACTTGCGGCACCGCGTGCACCCCCTGCACCGGTACGTTGCGCACCTCGAAGCGGACGGCGGGCCAGCGGTGCCGCGCGTTCTCCAGCACGTCGCGCTCCGCGGCCGAGGCGCGGCCGCAGACCAGGCCGATGAGCTGCGGCAGGAACGGCAGCGGCTTCTTGCGGTCGTCCGCGAACAGGCCCTCCGCGCCCAGCGCCTTCTTCAACTGCTCCAGGCGCGCGAGCAGTTCACCGACGCCGACCGGGCGGATCTCGGCGGCCCGCAGCGAGAGCTGCCCGCGCGGCGCGTACCACTCCGGCTTCGCGTGCACGACGACGCGGGAGCCCTCGCGGACCACGTCCGCCACCGCGTCGAACACCTGCCGGTAGCAGGTCACCGACACGGAGATCTCGGCCGACGGGTCGCGCAGCGTCAGGAACACGACGCCCGCGCCCGGTCTGCGGGACAGCTGCGTGATCTGTCCCTCGACCCACACGGCGCCGAGCCGGTCGATCCATCCCCCGATGAGCCGCGACACCTGCCCGACGGGCAGCGGTGCGTCCGCGGACGTGTTGACAGCCATGCCGTGAGCGTAGTCGCAGACACTGACATCGCAGGTGGCCCCGGGCGCCGGTGCCCCGTGCGGACGAGGCCCTGGGGACTCAGCCCGCCGTGCCGCCGTCCGCCGACGGCACGGCCGGCTCCCGGCCCCGTTGCACCGCGAGCACCACGAGGCCGATGACCAGCCAGATCGCGCCCACCACCTGCGCCGTCCGCGACGCCTCCACGATCACCGCGACGGTGATCGCCGCGCCGACGACCGGGATCAGGATGTGGCGCCACCAGCTCACCGCGCCCCCACGGCGGCGTACCGCGAAATACCCCACCACGCTCGCGTGCAGCAGCGTGAAGGCCGTCAGGGCGCCGATGTCGACGACCGAGACCAGGTGGTCCATGCCGTCGTCCCGGCTGGCCGCCCACACCGCCGCGACGAGCGTGATCACCGCTGCGAGCAGCAGCGCCACCCGCGGCACCCCGGAGTACGTACGCGAGAGCGCCTTCGGCAGCCGCCGGTCGCGGGCCATCGCGAAGAGCAGCCGCCCGGCCGCCGCCTGCCCGGCGAGCGCCGCGAACGCCGCGCCGATCGCCTTGCTCACCGCCACCAGGTCGTGCAGCCACGAGCCCACGGACGCGTCCACGGCGTCGTAGAAGGCGCTGCCCTGCTTACCGGGGTCGGCGGCGAGCTGCGCCGACGTGGTGGGTTCGAGCAGGGCGACCAAGTAGGTCTGCGCGACGAACAGCACACCGGTGAAGACGAGGCAGAACAGCACCGCACGCGCGACCTTCGCCGAGCCCCCGGTGACCTCCTCCGCGAACGACGCGATGGCGTCGAAGCCCAGGTACGACAGGACCGCCACGGACACCGCGCCGATCACCGCCGACAGCGCGAACGCGCCCTGCGTGCCGTCGCCCGTCAGCGGGGACAGCCAGTCGCGCTGCGGCCCGTCCGTGGCCAGCACCACGACCGCCGAGACCACGAAGACCAGCAGGACCACGATCTCCAGCGCCAGGACCGCGAACCCGACCCGCGCCGCCGCCCGCACGCCCCACAGGTTGAGCAGCGTCGTGATCACCACCGCGAGCGCCGTCCACACCCACTGGGAGACCGAGGGGACGAGCGAGTTCATCGCGATCCCGGCGAAGAGATACGCGACCGCCGGGATCAGTACGTAGTCGAGCATCGCCATCCAGCCCGCGATGAACCCGGGGCCCTTTCCGAGACCCGCGCGCGCGTAGGCGAAGACCGAGCCCGCCTGGGGGGCCACCTGCACCATCTGTGCGTAGCTGAATGCGGTGAACGCCATCGCGATCGTCGCGACGATGTAGACGAGGGCCACCGCACCGTGCGATTTCGCGTCCAGGGTGCCGAAGACGCCGACGGGCGCCATGGGGGCGATGAAGAGGAGCCCGTAGACCACGAGGTCCCGGAAGCCGAGACTGCGCCGCAGGGCGGTCTCTTCTTGTGTGATGTCGGCGGACATGGTGCCTCCGTAGCTCTCGTGCAGCGCGCAGAACCCAGTCTCCCCACCGGGACGATCTTTGGCCCCCTGGGGTCGCCCTTACGATGGGGGACATGACTGCAACGCCTGGCTCCCGCCGCGTCCTGCTCGCCGCCCCCCGGGGTTACTGCGCCGGTGTGGACCGTGCCGTGATCGCCGTCGAGAAGGCCCTCGAGCAGTTCGGGGCGCCCATCTATGTCCGCCACGAGATCGTGCACAACAAGTACGTCGTGCAGACCCTGGAGAGGAAGGGCGCCATCTTCGTCGAGCAGACGGAGGAGGTCCCCGAGGGCTCCATCGTGATGTTCTCGGCGCACGGTGTCGCACCGACCGTCCACGAAGAGGCCGAGCGCGGCAAGCTCGCCACCATCGACGCCACCTGCCCCCTGGTGACCAAGGTCCACAAGGAGGCGATCCGCTACGCCAAGGACGACTTCGACATCCTCCTGATCGGGCACGAGGGCCACGAGGAGGTCATCGGCACGTCCGGCGAGGCCCCCGAGCACATCACGCTCGTCGACGGCCCCGAGGACGTCGCCAAGGTCGAGGTCCGCGACCCGGAGAAGGTCGTCTGGCTCTCCCAGACCACGCTCTCCGTCGACGAGACGATGGAGACCGTCGACGCCCTCAAGGGCAAGTTCCCGGGCCTGATCTCGCCGCCCAGCGACGACATCTGCTACGCCACCCAGAACCGTCAGCTCGCCGTGAAGCAGATGGGCGCCGAGTCCGACCTCGTCATCGTCGTCGGCTCGCGCAACTCCTCGAACTCCGTGCGGCTCGTCGAGGTCGCCAAGCTGGCCGGCGCCAAGGACGCCCACCTCGTGGACTACGCCTCCGAGATCGACGAGTCCTGGCTGGACGGCGTCACGACCGTCGGCGTCACCTCCGGCGCCTCGGTCCCGGACGTCCTCGTCGAGGAGGTCCTGGAGTACCTGAAGCAGCGTGACTACGCGGACGTGGAGATCGTGAAGGCGGCCGAGGAGTCGATCACGTTCTCGCTGCCCAAGGAGCTCCGCCGCGACCTGCGCGCGGAGGCGCGGTCGCTGGTTGGCGAAGCCGGAGAATCCGCTTCCAAGGAGTGACTGTCGGTCTCCCGTCGTAACGTGGAGTCATGCAGATCTTCGGTGTGGACATCGGTGGATCCGGGATCAAGGGCGCCCCGGTCGACCTGGAGCGCGGCGATCTCGCCCAGGAGCGCCACAAGGTGCTGACCCCGCACCCGGCCACGCCCGAGGGCGTGGCCGACGGGGTCAAGCAGGTCATCGACCACTTCGCCGACGTGCGGCCCGACCGGGTGGGCATCACGTTTCCCGGCGTCGTCACCGGCGGTGCCATGGTGCGCACGGCGGCGAACGTCGACAAGAGCTGGGTCGACGTGGACGCGCGGGCCCTGCTGAGCAAGAAGCTCGGCGGGCTCCCGGTCACGGTGCTCAACGACGCGGACGCCGCGGGCGTCGCCGAGATGCAGTTCGGCGCGGGCCGCGGCCGCAAGGGCACCGTGCTGCTGCTCACCTTCGGTACGGGCATCGGGAGCGCCCTGTTCACCGACGGCGTCCTCGTGCCGAACACGGAACTGGGCCACCTGGAGCTGAACGGGCACGACGCGGAGAAGCACGCCTCCACGAAGGCGCGCGAGGACCACGACCTCAGCTGGGAGCACTGGGCGCACCGCGTGCAGAAGTACCTGGCGCACGTGGAGATGCTCTGCTCGCCCGAGCTGTTCATCATCGGCGGCGGGATCAGCCGCAAGGCGCACAAGTTCCTGCCGCTGATCAAGGGCATCAAGGCGGAGATCGTCCCGGCCGAGCTGCAGAACAACGCGGGGATCGTGGGGGCGGCGATGACGGCATCGCGCGCGTAGCGCCTGCCTCGCTCTACGGGAGTCGGCTGCGCGGGGGTCTCGGCTACGCGGTACGGCGGCGCGGTCCCGGCGCCTGGGACGAGGACTGGGGCGAGGACTGGGGCGAGGGCTGCGCGCCGGAGCCGGACGGCTGCCGGCCACCGGCCCGCCGCACCGCGGCCCGCCGGGCCATGAGCCGCACCTTCCGTACGGTCACGAGCACGCCGGTGATGAGCGTCCCGCCGTACAGCCAGATCGCGTTCATGGCGAGCGTCGTCGCGAGCCCCATGAACTGCTGCCCGAAGCCCCCCGTGCCCTCGGAGATCGGCACGATGCCGACGGCGAACGCGATCGGCACCACGACCGGCGCCGTCACCAGGTCCGCGCCCCGCACCCACACCGCCGTGAGCCCGCTGACGAGCAGGAACAGCACGCCGTAGAAGGCCGGGGCGCCGCCGAACAGCAGCTGGTCGAGGAATCCGACGACCAGCATCGCGGCGATGCAGAACAGTCCACTGCCCCGCCCCGTGAGCCGTGGGTTCGGGAAGCGGAGGGGGCGGCGCCCGGGAGTCGGACCCCCACGGGCGGCGCGGTACACGGTGGCGGACTCACCGGACGGCACGGCGCCGTCCTGGCCGCCCTGCGCCTGCGGCGGCAGCGGGGCCGTGCGGCGGGGCCTGGCCTGCGGGGGACGCGTCCTGGGTTGCTCCACAAGCCCAACATAGATGCGCTTATGTGCCCAATAGGCCAAGGGACACGCCCTTTGGCAGAGCTTGACCGCACTTGGCGCAAGTCTGTCGGGTTCGGCGAGGCCGTAGACTGGTGGACTGCCCAGCCCCACACCCACCCACACCACGTACGGGAAGTCGCAACGTGTCGCTCACGATCGGAATCGTCGGTCTGCCGAATGTCGGCAAGTCGACCCTGTTCAACGCCCTGACCAAGAACGACGTGCTCGCGGCCAACTACCCGTTCGCCACGATCGAGCCGAACGTCGGCGTGGTCGGCGTGCCGGACGCCCGCCTCACGAAGCTGGCGGAGATCTTCTCCTCCCAGAAGGTGCTCCCGGCCACGGTCGACTTCGTCGACATCGCGGGCATCGTGCGCGGCGCCTCCGAGGGCGAGGGCCTGGGCAACAAGTTCCTGGCGAACATCCGCGAGTCCGACGCGATCTGCCAGGTCATCCGCGCCTTCCAGGACGAGAACGTCGTGCACGTGGACGGCAAGGTCGAGCCGAAGAGCGACATCGAGACGATCAACACCGAGCTGATCCTCGCCGACCTCCAGACCATCGAGAAGGTCCTCCCGCGCCTCCAGAAGGAGTCGCGCATCAAGAAGGACATCGCCCCGAAGGTCAAGGCGGTCGAGGCGGCCAAGGAGATCCTGGAGAAGGGCGAGACGCTCTTCTCGGCGGGCATCGTCCAGGGCTCGGGCAACGAGGAGCTCCTCCACGACCTGCACCTCCTCACGACGAAGCCCTTCCTCTACGTCTTCAACGTGGACGAGGACGAGCTGACGGACGACGAGTTCAAGGCCGAGCAGCGCGCCCTCGTCGCCCCCGCCGAGGCGATCTTCCTCAACGCCAAGCTGGAGGCGGACCTCGCCGAGCTCGACGACGAGGAGGCCCTCGAACTCCTCCAGTCCGTCGGCCAGGACGAGCCGGGCCTCGCCACGCTCGCCACGGTCGGCTTCAACACCCTCGGCCTCCAGACCTACCTGACGGCAGGCCCCAAGGAGTCCCGCGCCTGGACCATCAAGAAGGGCGCCACGGCCCCCGAGGCGGCCGGTGTCATCCACACCGACTTCCAGAAGGGCTTCATCAAGGCCGAGGTCATCTCCTTCGCCGATCTGGTCGAGACGGGCTCGGTCGCCGACGCCCGCGCGGCCGGCAAGGCGCGCATGGAGGGCAAGGACTACGTGATGCAGGACGGCGACGTGGTGGAGTTCAGGTTCAACGTGTAGCGGACGCAGTTCCGTGGATGCGCGGAACCGACAAACGCGCAGTGCAGATGGGGCCGCCCCGGTTTCGGGGCGGCCCCATCTGTGTGTCCGGGCCGGGCGAGTGGTCAACGGCGGTTGATGCGGCAGGAATTGGCCCACTCGCCTGTGAGGCGGCGGCGTCCGTGCGGTGACGGGGTGGTGAAAGCGCAGTGGTGTCGGCGGTGCCTTCCCCCGCGGGACCTGGGGCGTCGGGTGCGCAGGGGGTTCCGGCGTCTGTGTGGGGTTCGAGGAGACGGTAGGGCCTGATTTCTTCGCCTGCGGCAGGAGTTCGTTGACACCCCGGGTCGCTTGTCGTGAGCATCACAGGCGACCAACTGGGGGTAATCATGCGCAAAAGACAACGGGGTTCCATAGCCTCGCGCCGGTCGAGGATGCTCGCGGGGGCCGTCCTCGGGCTCCTGTTAGCGGGGGCGGTCACGGCCCCGCCCGCGGCGGCCGCCTCGCCAGAGCCGTCGGGGAAGACGGAGGTCCGGGCGACGCTCCGCGTACTCGACGACCTTCCCGCCTCCTCGTTCTCCGCACCCCGCGTCGATGACGACGGCCTGTCCGCACCGCCCGCCAAGAAGTTCTTCGCGCGGGACTCCTCCGGGGGATCCGCCACACAGGAGCCCGAGGACGGGGGCGGCGCAGGAACCTTGGCCGATCCGCCGGTGCCTTCTCCCTCGCAGTCGATCACGCCGGAGGAATGCCTCGGCCACGACAGCTCGTTCTCCGGCAGGGGCTGGGCCAAGGGGCGGTTCGCCAGCTGCCAGGGGAAGCGCCTGTGGGTGCAGAAGGTGGACTGCCTCATCGGTTCGTGGTTCTGCAGCGTCGCGGGCAACGCCTACGCCGATATGGCCGTCATCCACTACACGAAGAACGACAGCGACTTCCGGGACGTCCTGGAGGTCACCTACGTCGGGAACTGGCGCGTGGCCGGCGACGTCAGCGGCGTCCCTCTGACGATCGGCAGCACCTGCGACGTGACCTCCGGCGGCGGCTCGTGCACCCGCGACGTCGGCGGCACCACACGCCCGGTGGACAGCTGGGTCGCCCAGGGCACCTCCTTCGAGTACGCGAGCTTCGCCCAGGACGGCGGCGCCGCCCCGAACGCGCTCGCCACCGCGGACCTGCGGTGGGTCGCCACCGTCGTCAGCGACATCGGGCCGAGCACCCAGCGCAGCGACCCCAGCCAGGCGCGCTGCGACCGCGCGAGCTACCTGCTGCGCTCGGGTGCCGGACAGGGCTGCGTGTTCCCCTGGGCCCCGACGCCGACCTGGACCGTCGACAAGACGGAGAGTCCGCAGACCGCCCAGAACATCTGGGAGGCCCAGAACACTCCCGGCACCACCCAGCCGCCGTCGAGCCGGCCCAAGGCCATCCCCACGGTGCTGCACCGCTCGGCGAACGCGACGGAGATCCGGCGCCACCGCGGAGTCGCCACCCGGGCCTGCACCAACTTCTTCCCGGGCAAGTACCCGGCGCCGAACACCGACTGCGACGAGTACCCGATGGCCTCGACGCGGGAAGGCGCGGTCAACAAGGCGGACGGCGTGCGCGACTACGTCGTCAAACCCATCAACCGCACCGACAACCAGGACGCGGGCACCGATCTGAACCGCTTCTACGCGGCCCAGCGCATCATGGGCAGCGACGGATGGAACGACGCCTTCCAGGTGCGCGTCCCATGAGTACGACCTTCCTTCCGGCAGCCGGAGGGGAGCAGCCCTGACCGCGCGGTGGCGGAGGGCGGCCACGCCGGCCGCCCTCCGCCACCGCGCAACCTCATGCCCAGGGAGGCCACCCGTGTCGACCGCCCACGACGACACTGCCACGCCAGGCCCGCGCGCCCCTCTCGCCCGTGCGGCCGGACTCGTCCTCGTCGAGCACCGCGTCTTCCGGCTCAGCGACCCGCACTCGGGCCCGCTGCGCCCCGCCCCCGCACCCACCGAGGACACCCCCGTCACCATCGGCTCGGGCCCGGACCTCGCCGTCTTCCTCAGTGCCCTGGAGGACGCGGACGTAGCGGCCGTACTCGAACTGTGGCAGGCCCCGGGGCCGGAGCCGGAAGGGCCGTGGGACCTACAGGTCTCCCACGAGATCGAGGTGGCGGGACCCGAACTCGCCCTGGTCTCCGGGGTGTCCGCACTCGGTGCGGACTGCGTGCTGCCCGTCCCGGCCGGCATCTACACCCTTCAGGCCCGCTGCCGCGGCCGCGCCGCTGCCCGCGAGGCCTTCGAGGCCTGGCTCACCGCGGACGACGAGGACGACCTCGACCCGGAACCTCCCACGGGCCTCGAACACTGGCATCTGCGCCTGCACCCCTGCCGGTAGAGCGGCGCGCCGTCGCCAGGCCTGCCGTGCCCACCAGGAGCAGCACCACGATCGTGCCCAGCGTGAAGGTCTCGAACGTGGTGCGGGAGACGCCCCAGACGGCCATGAAGTCGTAGTCGATGCCGAAGACGGACTCCAGGACGCCAGGGAAGAGGGCCGACCAGGAGCCGACCAGGATCCAGGCGTAGACGAGAACCGCGCAGGCCATGAAGCCCCGGTTGCCGAACGGGACTCGGTAGGGGCGGGGGACCTCCGGGCGGCGTACGCGCAGGACGACCAGGGCGGGGACGACCAGGAGGTAGGAGAGGAGAAGTGTCGTCACCGCCACCGTCAGGACCACGCTGAAGATCGCGCCCGTGTCGCCCTTCACCAGTTGCATCGCCGCGAGCATGAACACCGTGGCCACCGCGCCGGAGAGCAGGTTCGTGCGGACCGGGGTGCCGAGCTTCGGGTGGAAGGCGCCCAGCGCGCGGCTGAAGAAGCCGCCGTCGGCCGCCGCCATCGCCTGCATGCGGTCGCTGACGATCATCCACGCGCTGCCCTGCGTGAGGAGGGCGAAGACGAACATCACCGCCGTGGTGGTGAGGAGGGGGCCTGCCGCGGGGCCGTAGACGCCGAAGACCAGGCGGACGCCCTCCATGAAGCCGCCGATCCCGGTGACCTTGTTCGCGGGGACGACCGCGAGGAGCGCCAGGACCGGGAGGAGGTAGCAGGCCGCCGCGATCGTCGCCGAGCGGCCCAGCGCCGCGGGGACGTCGCGCTGCGGGTCGTGCATCTCCTCGCCCGCCGCGTTCGGCGCCTCGAACCCTACGTAGGCGAAGAGCAGGATCGGGACGAGGGCGAGGAAGCCGGCTGTCGTCGGGGCGAAGTGGGCCTGGGAAAGGCCCTGGAAGCCGTGTTCCGCCCCGTACAGGATCGCGGTGATCGTGAAGAGCGCCAGCGACAGGACCTTCACCGCAGCGCCCGCCGTCGTGATCCACTTGCCGCGGCTGAGCGAGACGATCGCCGTGAGGATCGCGATCCACACGAAGAGCAGCTTGAACGTGTAGTCGGCGAACGTTCCCGAGCCCAGGTGGAAGACGAAGCCGTCCCAGGTCTCGGCGGCCAGGAAGACCAGTGAACCGCCCAGCCAGATCGGGTTCGTGACCCAGTAGAAGAGCGTGGTGAGGGCCGCCGCCGGGCGGCCGAGGGCCAGTTTCACCCAGACGTACGGGCCGCCCTCCTGCGGGAACGCGGCGCCGGTCTCCGCGAACAGCAGGGCGTAGGGGAGCAGGAAGAACAGGGCGATCGCGGCGGTCCAGGTGGCCGCCTCGCCCCCGCCGGTGGCGATCTGGCCGATGGTGTCGAAGGAGATCACCGCGGCGACGGCCATGGCGGTGATGTCGAAGCGCTTCAGGCTGCGCTTCAGGTTCGAGTTCGAGTCCGGCGTGGTGTCGTGCGGCTTTTGTGGTGCTGCGGAGGGGCTGTTCGTGGGCACGGGCAGGTCCTAAGGCGGGAGTCGGGGACTGCGAGCTGAGGCGTGCGGGTGTGCGGGGTGCGGGCGTGACCACGTGCGGGCCGGGGCCCGGCGGTGCGTGCCGCCGGGCCCCGTACTGTCACGCCTCCCGGATCTCTCCGGAGGCGTCCGTGCGCTCCAGTACGCCGCGCAGCGCCGAGGCCACCTCCTTGGTCTCGGTCTCCGTCATGATCAGCGGCGGGGACAGGACCAGGCTGTGCGCGGAGTCGCGGACGATGACGCCGGTCTCGCGGCGGATCACGTCGTGCGGCATCCGGTCGGGGTTCAGGGGGAGCGGGGCGCGGGTGGCGCGGTCGGCCACCAGTTCCACCGCGAGCATCATGCCGACCGAGCGGATCTCGCCGACGATCGGCAAGTCGCCGAGCTGGGACTGGAGTTCGCCGTGCAGCGTCGCGCCGATCGTCTTCGCCCGCCCCAGCAGGCCCTCCTTCTCGATGACGTCGAGGTTGGCGAGGGCGACGGCGGTCGCGACGGGGTGGCCGTTGTACGTGTAACCCATGGGGAAGCCGTGGTCCCGGAGCAGCACCTCGGCGACCTGGTCGGCGACCATCAGCGCGCCCAGCGGCACGTAGCCGGAGGTGATGCCCTTGGCGGTGACGATGATGTCGGGCGTGACGCCGAAGTACTGGGCGGCGAACCACTCGCCCACGCGCCCGTACGCGGTGACGACCTCGTCGAAGATGAGCAGGATGCCGTGCCGGTCCAGGACCTCGCGCACGCGCGGCCAGTAGTCGGCCGGCGGGACGAGCATGCCGCCGACGCCCATGATGGGCTCGCCGATCATCGCCGCGATGTTCTTCGCGCCGATCTCCGCGATGCGCTCCTCCAGCTCCCGGATGAGGAAGTCGGTGGGGTCCTCGCCGCCGTACAGCTCCGTGCGGTACGGCCACGGCGGCGTCAGGTGCGAGACGTGCGGCATCATCGGGGCGAAGCCCTCGTGGTACAGCGGGAAACCGGTGGCCGAGCCGCCGCCGTAGCCGATGCCGTGGTACGCCTTGTCGCGCGCCAGGATCCAGGTGCGGTTCGTGTCGCCGCGGCGGTGGTGGTAGTAGCGGGCCATCTTGATGGCGGCCTCGTTGCCCTCCGAGCCGCCGGACGTGAAGTAGACGTGGTTCAGCGGGTCCGGCGCCAACTCCGCGAGCCGGGCGGCGAGTTCGATCGCGCGGTCGTTGGAGAACTCCCAGAAGCTCGTGAAGTACTCGAGCTTCTTCATCTGCTCGTGGGCGACGTCCGCCAGGTCCTCGCGCCCGTGCCCGACCTGCGCCAGCCACAGGCCGCCGGTGGCGTCGAGGTAGCTCCGCCCCTCGGAGTCGGTCAGTCGGCAGCCCGACCCCTCGGTCATCACGACGCGCTCGGTGGCGCTGCCCGGAAGGTAGGGGTGGATGATGTGCGCCCGGTCGAGGTCGGCGAGCTGGTCTGCGGTCCGGTCTGCGGTGCGGCTCATGGTGTGGTCAAGCCCTTTCAGTTGAACGCGATCCACGTGGTCTTCAGGCCCGTGTACTTGTCGAAGGAGTGCAGGGAGAGGTCGCGGCCGTGGCCCGACTGCTTGAAGCCGCCGAAGGGGGTGAGCGGGCTGAGCGCGTCGACGGTGTTGACGGAGACGGTGCCCGCGGTCAGGGCGTCGGCGACGCGGTGCGCGCGCCCGATGTCCCGCGTCCATACGGAGGCAGCCAGGCCGTACGCGGAGTCGTTGGCGAGGCGGATCGCCTCGGCCTCGTCGCGGAACGGCAGGACGGCGAGGACCGGGCCGAACAACTCCTCGCGTACGAGCGGGGATTCGGGGGCGAGACCGGTGACGACCGTCGGGTCCAGGTACGCGCCCTCGCGGTCGGGCCGGGTGCCGCCGCATGCGAGCGTGCCGCCCGAGGAGCGCACCGCGGCGAGCACCCGCTCCACCTGCGCCTCGTCGACCAGCGGGCCGATCCGGGTCGCGGGGTCGAGCGGGTCGCCGGGGACCCAGGCGCGGGCGTGCTCGGCGACGCGGGCGGTGAACTCCTCGGCGATCGAAGCCTCCACCAGGAGCCGGGTGTTGGAGGAGCAGACCTGCCCGGCGTTGTACGAGAAGCCCCACGCGGCGCGTTCCGCGGCGGCCTCCAGGTCGGCGTCGGCGAAGACCACGTTGGGGCTCTTGCCGCCGGCCTCGGGCCACACCTGCTTCATGTTCGACTCGGCGGAGTAGCCGAGGAACTTCCTGGCCACGGCGGTGGAGCCGGTGAAGACGAGGGTGTCGACGTCCGGGTGCAGGCCGAGCGCGCGGCCCGTCACCTCGCCGGGGCCGGGGACGACGTTCAGGACGCCGTCGGGAAGACCGGCCTCCGTGGCGAGTTCGGCGAGGCGGAGAGCGGAGAGCGGCGACTGCTCGGCGGGCTTGAGCACGACGCTGTTGCCCGCCGCGAGCGCGGGAGCCAGCTTCCAACTCGCGATGTCCAGCGGGAAGTTCCAGGGCACCACCGCGCCGACCACGCCCAGCGGTGCGCGTCGCACCAGGGCGAGATTGCCGGGCGGGGCGGGCGCCACCTCGTCGTACAGCTTGTCGATGGCCTCGGCGTACCAGGCGAAGACGCCGGCGGCGCCGGGCACGTCGGTGCCGTACGACTCGGCGATCGGCTTGCCCATGTCGAGGGTGTCGCAGAGGGCGAGCTCCTCGCCGTTGGCCTCGATCAGGCGGGCCAGCTCCAGGAGGACGCGCTTGCGTTCGGCCGGGTCGGCGCGCGACCAGCGGCCGTCCTCGAAGGAGGCGCGGGCGGCGGCCACGGCCCGGTCGACGTCGGCGGCCGAGGCGACCGCGACGTCGGCGACGGTCTTGCCGGTGGCCGGGTCGACGGTGGGGAGCCACTCCCCGTCCGAGGGGTCGGCCCACGCTCCGTCGATGTAGAGGCGGGTGCGGGGTGCGAACTCGGCGGCGCGCTGCCGCCAGTGCGAGTGCGTCGTCATGCGGTGACCTTCGATTGCGTACGGCACGGGGCGTACGGGAGCGGTCTGTGCGAGAGCGATCCGGCCGGGACCGCGGCGAGATCTTTGAAGTTGGATTCAAACAATGCGTCAGCGGCCCGTCAATGGGTTCCGCGTGATCGGCTTGATTTCCTTGAACTCGGTAACAGAGAATTAACCGCATGGGTAAACCGGGGAGACCGAAGAACCAGACCGCGCGGCGCGAGGCGCTCGTGGACGCGGCGGGGCGGGCCATCACGGAGCGTGGGCTTCAAGGGCTGCGGATCAAGGACATCGCGGCGGAGGCCGGCATGTCCGCGGGGTCGGTCCTCTACTACTACCCGGAGCTGGACGAGCTGGTCCTGGAGGTGCACCGGGGGGCCGTCGAGCGCTATCTGGCCGCGCGGCACGAGGTCACCGACGAGGTGGCCGACCCGGTGGCGCGGCTGCGGGCGCTGATCGCCTCCGGGCTGCCCTCCGCCCCGGACGACGCGACGCACGGGCTGCTCTACGAACTGCACGGCCGGGCCGACCGCAGCCCCGGACACGCCGAGCTGATGGCCTCACTGTTCGCCGGCGAGGTGGGCCTGTACGTCACCGTGCTCGAAGTGGGCGCCGCGACCGGGGTGTTCACGTTGGCGGGGCCCGTGGGGGACCTGGCCAGGAACCTGGTCGCGCTGGAGGACGGCTACGGGCTGCACATCGTGAGCCGCAACGCCGGGCTGACGCGGGCCGAGGCGCAGCGGCTCATACGTGTCCATGCGCGGGCGGTCACGGGCTGCGCCGACCTGTGACGCCTTGATGCCTCACGTGGCGTCGGCGTTCTCCCGCAGTACGTCCATCACCGCGCGGGACCGGGCGCTCTGCGTCATGCCGCCGAGCGACGCGATCCTGACCTCCAACGGCCGCCCGGCGTCCCGGAGTTCGAGCTCCGCGATCTCGCCCCCGCCGTAGGTCAGACCGGTCGCGGGGCGCTGGTTGAGCACGGAGTAGCCGAGTCCGCGGGCCACCATGGAGCGCACGGTCTCGTAGCTGCGGGTGCGGTAGCGGACGTCGGGGGCGGTGCCGGTGGCGGCGACGAGGGAGCGGAAGTAGTCGCGGCTGTGCGGGAGGTCGAGGAGGACGAGCGGCTCGGCGGACAGGTCGGCGAGGGAGACGCTGCCCCGGCCGGCGAGGGGGTGGTCGGCCGCGACGATGACGTAGGCGGGGGCGCGGGCGATCGTCTCGCTGCGCAGCTCCGGCTCGGTCGACAGGCCCAGGTCGTACGTGAGGGCGAAGTCGATACGGCCCGTCGTCAGGGCCTCGACGAGTTCGTCGGCCTCCGCCTCCACCACGTCGATCTCGATGCCCGGGTGGCGGCGCGTGCACTCGCTGAACAGGCGCGGCAGGTAGTACGGGGCCAGGGTGACGAAACAGCCGACCGTCACGGGGCCCGACAGCTCCGCGCCGTCGCCGCGCGCCTCCCGCTCGACCTCGCGCGCGCGGGCGAGGAGGTCACGGCCCTGCGCCCGCAGCCGCTCCCCGGCGGGGGTCAGGGTCAGTCCCCGGCCCCTGCGGCGGATGAACAGCTGCACCTGGAGGTCGCGTTCCAGGTTGTGGATGGCGGCGGACACGGCGGACTGCGCGATGTGCAGCTCCGCGGACGCCTCCGTCATCGAGCCGCGTTCGGCCGCGACCAGGAAGTAGCGCAGCTGAACGAGCGTGAAACCGAGCGGAGACGTCATGCGGGACCTCGTGCCAGATGAACCGGGTGCGTGCCCGAGACTCTAAGCGGCGCTCTCCTCCCGTACCGAGGAGGCCGACTCCCGTACGTCCTCGGGGTGCAGCAGCGCGGAGCCCGCCGTCTCCTTCAGGGACAGCGCCGCGACGAGCCCGCCCACGGCGAACACCATCAGGTACGGGCCGGGCACCAGCGTGCTCCCGGTCGCCGAGATGAGCAGCGTCATCAGGTACGGCACGGTGCCCGCGAACAGCGCCGCCGTCACGTTGTACGAGATGGAGAGCCCGCTCTGCCGGGTGCGCGTGGGGAAGACCTCCGCCGACCACACCGCGTACGTGCCGAGGATCGCCGCCAGGATCGCGCCGAGCGCGAGCCCGCCGATCCAGGTCCCGGCCATCCCGGTCCGCATCAGCCAGAACGCGGGAGTCGATACGACCAACAGCGCCGCCGTCGCCCCGATGAACACCGGCTTGCGCCCCACCCGGTCGGACAGCGCGCCGAACAGCGGCACGAGCACGAGGCCGAGCAGGGAGATCACGGTGGAGAGCAGGGCCGCGCTGTCGGCGGAGTGGCCGAGGTGGTCGGTCTCGTACGTGACGAGGTAGGTGAGGACCGCGTAGAACGGCACGTGCATGGCCGTCATCAGGCCCGCCGCCTGGAGCAGTTGGCGCTTGTGGGTGCGCAGCAGCTCGCGGGCGGGGCTGCGCGGGACCGTGTCGTTCGCTTCGAGGGCCCGGTACTCCGGGGTGTCCTCGATCTTGTTACGGATGATCACGCCGATGACGCCGAGCGGCGCCGCGATCAGGAACGGGATCCGCCAGCCCCAGGAGGTGAGCTGCGCCTCGTCGAGCCCCGAGGACAGCAGCAGGAAGACGAACGAGCCGGCCAGGAAGCCGAGCAGCGAGCCGACCTCCAGCCAGCTCACGCCGAAACCGCGGCGGCGGCGCGGCGCGCTCTCGGCGAGGAAGCTGGCGGCGCTGCCGAACTCGCCGCCCGCCGCGAACCCCTGGAAGAGGCGGAGCACCACCAGGAGGATCGGCGCCGCGATGCCGATCGAGTCGTAGCCGGGGAGCAGCCCGATCGCCAGGGTCGCGCCGGACATCATGAAGATGACCAGGGACAGCGTGCGCTTGCGGCCGATCCTGTCGCCGAGCGGCCCGAAGACCAGGGCGCCGATCGGCCGGACGCCGAACGAGACCGCGAAGACGCCGAACACGGCGAGCAGCCCGGTCGTGCTGTCGTCGGCGGGGAAGAACACGGTCGCGACGGTGCCAGCGAGATACGCGTACGCCGCCCAGTCGAACCAGTGCACGAAGACGCCGACGGCCCCGGCCGCGACGCTCCTGCGCAGCGTCGCGACATCGGTCGGCACGTCGGTTCCGGACTGCTCGGTCACGGTCATGTCGTCGCCTCCTCGGATGGACCGGAGTCTTCGGACGGTCCGGCGCGGTCCACGCCCGTCCAGGCCAGCGCGACCGCCGCGTCGAGCAGCGCCCGCTCGGCAGTGCCGCCCACGCAGTACGCGGCGAACTCGTGCTGGTGGTTGGTGGCGGGCAGGGAGCCGATGCCGATGTAGGGGTGGATGGCGGGCACCACCTGCGACACGTTGCCCATGTCGGTGGAGGCGCGGTTCATGCGCGCGGCCTGTCCGGGCGGCGCGAACTCCCGCCCGAGATCGAGGGCGTTGGCGCGGTAGTGCGCGAGCGCGGTCTCGTCCGCGCGGAACTCCGCGTACGGCTTGCTCTCCGGTTCGATCTCCAGCTCGCAGCCGGTCGCGAGGGCGCCCGCCTCGAAGGCCCGCATGACGCGCGGCTCCAGCTCGGCGAGTTCCGCGAGGGTCTCGGCGCGCACGTACCAGCGGCCCGAGGCGCGCTCCGGGATGGCGTTCGGGGCGTCCCCGGCGTGGGTCACGACGCCGTGCACCCGCGCGGAGGACGGGAGTTGCTGGCGCAGCAGGCCGATGGCGACCTGGGCCACGGTGAAGGCGTCGGCCGCGTTGACCCCGGCCTCCGGGTAGGCGGCGGCGTGCGCGGACTTCCCGGTGTACGCGACCTTGGAGTGGCTGACCGCGAACGGCTGCGCCTCGGCGACGTCGACGGGCGCGGGGTGCGCCATCATCGCGAGGTCGACCCCGGCGAAGGCGCCCCGGTCGAGCAGCTCGATCTTGCCGCCGCCGCCCTCCTCGGCCGGGGTGCCGTAGACCTCCACGGTGAGCCCCAGGTCGTCGGCCACGGCGGCGAGGCCGAGGGCGGCGCCGACGGACGAGGCTGCGATGAGGTTGTGCCCGCAGGCGTGGCCGAGGCCGGGCAGCGCGTCGTACTCGGCGCACAGCGCGATCCGCCGCGGCCCGCTGCCGAACGAGGCGTGGAACGCGGTGTCCAGGCCCAGGTACTTCGACGTGACGTCGAATCCGGCCCGGTCGAGCAGCTCCGGTACGGCGGCGGCCGCCCGGTGCTCCTCCCAGGCGGTCTCCGGATCGGCGTGCAACTGCTCGGACAGGGCGATCAGTTGACTCGCGTGCCGGTCGACCTCCTTGCGGGCGGCGTCCTTGACGGCACTCATCGTTCGTCCCCCGGAACGCCGTACGAGGGCGAGCTCGCCGGGTCGAGGCCGCGCGTCACGTAGTCGTCCCGCTGCGGCAGCCATACGTCGAGGAGTTCGCCGAGCCGGTCGATCGGGTCGTCCGCCCAGTCGATCCGCAGGTCGGTGACCCGCCAGCCGACATCGGCGACGACCGCCAGACCCGCCGAGTGCACCGGGCCCTCCTCGCCGCCCGCCGCGACGGCGGCCTTCATGGCGGCCATCAGCCGCTCCTCCAGCTCGCCGGTGGCGTCCGCGTACGCATCGAGGAGCACGCCGGGGATGTGCTTGCCGGAGAGCATGTTCCCCGCCGCGACGGCGCCTTCGGCGGTGGCGCTCGCATACGTGCCGAGGGTGTGCGGGCCGCTGTACGCGAAGCCGGGGCCGGTGCGGCCGAGAACGGTCAACTGCCGGTAGGCGATGGTCTTTTCGTGGCGCGGGTCGCCCGTGACCCCGGCGAGCGCACGCTCCGCGTCGCCGTGTTCGGCGAGGGCGTCGAGCAGGCTCGTGCCGAGCGTCGGGTCGGTGATGTTCTGCGAGCTCGCCGCGCCGACGCCGGGCCGCAGATGGGCGATGCGGGCGGCGACCGCGGGGCTCGACGAGCTGCCCGCGATGCCGAACCGCTCACCGTCGCGTACCACCAGGGAGAACGTCATGCCCGCGCCTCCTTCGCGCCCTTCGGGATCACCGCGACCGCGTCGATCTCGCACAGCCACTCCGGGCGGGCGAGCGCCGAGACCACGATGCCGGTGGAGATGGGGTGGACGCCCTTGGTCCAGCGGCCGACCGTGCGGTACACGGCCTCCCGGTAGCGCGGGTCGATCAGGTAGATCGTCAGCTTGACCAGGTGTTCCATCCGGCTGCCCGACTCCTCGAGCAGCATCTTGATGTTCGCCATGGCCCGCTCGGCCTGCGCCTCCGCGTCGCCGACGCCGACGTTCTCGCTGGTGTCGAGGTCCTGGCCGATCTGGCCGCGGACGTACACCGTGTCTCCGGCGACGACGGCCTGGCAGAGGTCGTTGTCGAGGTTCTGCTCGGGGTAGGTGTCGCGGGTGTTGAACGGCCGGATCCGGGTGTGCCCGCCGGCCACGATCGGGGCGTTGGCCATGGTGCTCTGCTCCTCAGTCCTGGTGCTGCGGTTCGGGGTACGAGAGGTATCCGCGCCGGGTCGTGATGTGGTCGGCGACGTACTTGGCGTCGTGCCAGACACCCCAGATGAAGCTGGAGCCGCGCCGGGACAGCCAGGGCAGGCCCAGGAAGTAGACGCCGGGCTCGGTGGAGACCCCGCGGCGCTGGTCGGGGCGGCCGTTCTCGTCGTACGCGTCGACGTCGAGCCAGCTGTAGTCGGCGGCGAAGCCCGTGGCCCAGACGATCGAGGTGACACCGGCCGCGGCCAGGTCGAGCGCGAGGCGTGGGTTCGTCATGCACTCCGGGTCGGGGCCGAGGACGTGGGCCTCGGGCTCCTCGGGGAGGTCGAGCCCGTTGCGCTCGGTGTACGCGTCGGCGGCCCGCAGCAGCTCCAGGTACTTCTCGTCGCCGAGCGCGATGTTCTCGGCGAGGTCGGGCGCGAAGCTCAGCAGCCCGTCCTCGTACGCGGAGGTCATGCCGAGGAGTTCGATGCCGGTGCCGGCCAGCTCGCGGAAGTCCACGGAGTGGCCGCCGCGCGCCCCGCTGACCGCGATGGTCACGTGGGCGGCGCCCTGCGGCGGCGTCGTCAGGTCCCACAGGCCGAGCACCCCGAGCCACCAGCAGAAGTCACGTCCGCGGTACTGCCGCGGCGGACGGTCGTGCGGCCCCACGGACAGGAACACGCGGCGGCCGCTGCGGCGCAGCTCGTCGGCGATCTGCACGCCCGAGGAACCCGCACCGACCACGAGCACCGCGCCCTCGGGCAGTTGCTCCGGGTTTCGGTACTCGCTGGAGTGGATCTGCGTACGGACCGCGCCCTCCGGCACGATGGGCGGGATCACGGGCCGCTGGAAGGGCCCGGTCGCGGCCACCACGAACCCCGCGTCGATGGTGCCCTCGGACGTCTCGACCCGGAAGCCGGGGCGCCCCTCGTGCTTGCGCACCTTGGACACCTCGACGCCGCACCGCACCGGGGCGTCGATCTTCTCGGCGTAGTGCTCGAAGTACTCCGCGACCTGCTCCTTCGTCGCGAAGGCGTCGGGGCCGACGTCGGGGAACTCCAGGTTCGGGAACCGGTCGTGCCAGGCGGGCCCGTTCGCGACGAGCGAGTCCCAGCGCTGGGTGCGCCATCGCTCGGCGATCCGGTCCCGTTCGAGGACGATGTGCGCGATGCCCAGGTTCCCCAGGTGCTCGCTCATCGCGATACCGGCCTGACCTGCACCTACGACGACAACGTCCGTTTCTTCATTGGGCATTGAAGCCTCCACTCAAGCGGTAGTTGGTCCATCGCTGGTTCCGCGGCACCGCACGGGACATCCTTCGCCGCCCCCTCAACCCTGTCCAACAGATGTTTCCGGGGTGAGTGATCTGTTTTTCAGATGTGGGTCCGTGTGGCTCGACTAGGGTCGTTCCGTGACCACCGAGCAGAATCCGACCGCGCCCCCCGCTCCCCTCGGCGAGCTCGACCGCCGCATCGTCGCCGCCCTCCAGATCGACGGCCGGGCCTCCTGGCGGCGGATCGCCGATGTGCTGGGGGAGCCGGAGCGGAAGGTGGCGCGCCGCGGGCACCGGCTCGTGGAGAGCGGGGACGTCGCGGTGCGCGGGCTCGTCGTGCGCGGTGAGACCGTGATCCTGCGGATGAACTGCCGGCCGGGATCCGTGCGGGAGGCGGCCCTCGCCACGGCCCGGCGGCCCGACGTCGTCTTCTCGTACGTGCTCGCGGGCGTCGCCGACTGTGTGGCGGAACTGCAGTGCCCGCCAGGGCAGTTGGGGCGCCTGATGCTGGACGAGGTGCCCGCCCTTCCGGGGCTCGTGCAGCAGCAGGTCTCGCCCGTGCTGCGCTACTTCCGCACCGTGCACGAGTGGTCGCCCGGCATCCTCGACGACGCCGAGGTGGAGGCGCTCGGGGGTGGCGAGCGGCGGGACGACCGGGTGGGCCTCGACGACGTCGAGCTCGCGCCCGACGAGGAGGCCATCCTGCGCGCCCTCGCCGCGGACGGGCGCTGCACCAACGACGAACTCGCCGCCGTCGCCGGGGTCTCGGTCGCCACGGCCAGGCGCCGCGTCGACGCGCTGAGCCGCGCCGGGCTCGTCAGCATCCGCGCGGTCGTGGAGCCCGCGCTGCTCGGCCTGCCCGTGCAGGCGCTGCTGTGGATCAGGACCCGGCCCGGCGAGGTCGAGGAGGTGGGCCGGCTGCTCGTCGAGTCGCCGCTGGTGCGGTACGCGGCCGTGGTCATGGGGGAGCACCAGCTGCTCGTCGACGTGACGCAGCCGTCGAAGGAGGCGCTGCACGCCTTCCTGACGGAAGCGGCGTGGGTGCGCAGGGCCGAGTCCGTGCAGTCCCACCTCGTGGTCGAGGCGTGGAAGCGCAGCGGAGTGTCCACCGTGTCCACGCTTCGAGCCTCGCAGGGCGAGGTTTCAACGATGTGACCGTAAATGCCAGTTCCGTAAATCTGGCGTCCGAAAAGTTCATCCAGTACGAGCCATTGACTTAAACCGTCAGCTCGCCGCAGTGTGAGGGCGCACACAGTCGCCTCCTGCCCGAGGACGGTCATGCCCGTACCCCCCACCGATTCCGACTCCCTCTGCGGGCTCGACGCCGTCGAGCTCGCCGGTCTCGTCCGCCGCCGCGAACTGTCGGCGCGCGAGCTCGTCTCCGCCCACCTCGACCGCATCGAGCGCGTGAACCCGGCGCTCAACGCCATCGTCACGCTCGACGCGGAAGGCGCACTGGCGGCAGCCGACCAGGCGGACGAACTGGCGGCGTCCGGAGCCGAATTGGGGCCGCTGCACGGGCTGCCCATCGCCTTCAAGGACACCCACCTCACCCGCGGCATGCGCACCACGCACGGCTCGCCGCTCTTCGCCGAGCACGTGCCCGACGAGGACGAACTCCTCGTCGAGCGCGTCCAGTCGGCCGGCGCGATCCGTATCGGGAAGACCAACGTCCCCGAGTTCGCGGCCGGTTCGCACACTTTCAACCCCGTCTTCGGCGCGACCCGGAACCCGTACGACCGGGCGCGCTCGGCCGGCGGCAGCAGTGGTGGAGCCGCCGCCGCGCTCGCCGCCCGGCTCACCCCGATCGCCGACGGCAGCGACATGGGCGGCTCACTGCGCAACCCGGCCTCGTTCTGCAACGTCGTCGGCCTGCGCACCACGCCGGGCCGCGTGCCCTCGCTGCCCACGAACGACCTGTGGGAGACGCTCGGCGTCGCGGGACCCATGGGCCGCACCGTCGCCGACGTCGCCCTCCTCCTCTCGGCGATGGCGGGCCCGGACCCGCGCTGCCCGCAGTCCCTGGAGACCCCCGGATCCGTGTTCCGCGCCCCGCTGGAGCGCGATCTGAAGGGGCTGCGGGTGGCGTACGCCCCCGACCTCGGCGGCCGCGTCCACGTCGACCCCGAGGTCCGCGAACTCGTCGCCCGGCAGGTCAAGGTGTTCGAGGCGGCGGGCGCGCACATCGTCGAGGACTGCCCGGACCTGGACGGCGCCGAGGACGTCTTCCGCACCCTGCGGGCGCAGGCCTTCCGCACCGGGCTCGGCCCGCTCCTGGAGTCCTCCCGCGAGCAGCTCAAGCCCAGCCTGATCTGGAACATCGAGGAGGGCATCAAGCTCACCTCCGCCGACCTGGCCCGCGCCCGCACCGAGCACACCCGCATCCACCTCGCGGCCGCCGGGTTCTTCGAGCGCTACGACGTGCTGATCGCCCCGGTCAGCCAGGTCCTGCCGTTCGACGTCGACATCGAGTACCCGACCGTCATCGACGGGCAGCCGCAGCACAGCTACCTCGACTGGATGCGCTCCGCGTATCTGCTCACCGTCCTGGGCGCACCCGCCCTCTCCGTCCCGGCCGGCTTCACCGACACGGGGCTTCCGGTCGGCCTGCAGATCGTGGGCCCGCCGCGCGCCGAACGCGACGTCCTCGAGATCGGCGCCGCCTACGAGGCGGCCACCGGCCACGGACGCCGCGCGCCCAGCCTTCCGTAGCGACTCACAGAGCGCCCCGACGCTCAACTCCCCTCCGCTGGAGCCCCGATGAGATCTCCGCACATGTTGTGGGCCGCCGTGCCCGTTCTGGCCTTTCTCAGCACTCCGTTCTTGCCGTTCGTCAACGGGCCCCACCTGTGGTTCGGCATCCCGTCCGTGCTGGCCTGGTGCCTGCTCTGGACGGTGGGCACCACCGTGGCTCTCGCCGTCGTCGACCGGCTCGTGTTCGCCGGTCGGCCCGAGGACGAGGAAGAGAACCAGGGGGCCGCCGCGTGAACAGCACCATGGTCATCACGGTCCTCGGCATCGTCGCCATCGCGGCCGTCGGCGTCACCGGCCGCCGCGCCCCCAGCAAGGAACTGGGCGAGTGGACGGTCGCCAAGCGGGGCTTCTCCACCTTCACCACCTGGTTCCTGCAGGCGGGGGAGGCCTTCACCACCTTCAGCTTCCTGGGGCTCGCCGGCATCGCCTTCGGCGGCGGCGTCGCCGCTTCCTTCGCGGTCTGCTACCTCGCCATCAACTTCGTCCTCCAGTACTTCACCGCTCCACGGATGCGCCAACTCGGGCAGCGCGGCGGGTACTTGACGCAGGCCGACTTCTTCGTCGACCGCTACCGCAGCCCGCTGCTCGGCAAGGTCGTCGCCGTCGTCGGCGCCGTGTTCCTGCTGCCGTATCTGCAACTGCAGATCACCGGGCTGGGCATGATCGTGCAGCTGGCTACCGGCAGCCACACCGGCGGCAACCTGAGCATGGTCCTCGCCACCGTCCTGACCGTCGTCTTCGTCCTGTGGTCTGGCATCCGCGGCATCGCGCGGGTCGCCTACCTCAAGGACGCGCTGATGATCATCGGGCTCGTGGTGCTCGTCGCGGGCGTCGCCCTGTCGGTCAACGGCGGCATCGGCGGCCTCTTCGACACGATCCGCGACAGCCACCCCCAGCTGCTCACGCTCGACCAGGAGGGCTACGACGGCACGTTCTTCGTCACCGCCGTCATCATCTCCGGCATCGGCGGCGGCCTCGGCACCATGGCCCACCTGTGGCCGCCGGTGCTCGCCGCCCGCAGCGGCCGCGTGCTGCGCTCCAACGCGATCTGGCTGCCCCTCTACCAGGTCGCCCTCGGCATCCCGATCGTCATCGGCTTCGCCGGAGTCCTGCTCGCGAAGAAGGGCACCGAGCCCAACGGCGTCGCCCTCACCCTCGCCGGGCAGACCCTGCCGGGCTGGCTCGTCGGGCTCGTGGCGGTCGCCGCGGCCTCCGCCGCGATGGTGCCGTCGGCGGCCATCGTCGTCGGCATCTCCAGCCTGCTCTCGCGCAACCTGCTGAGCGTCCGCAACGAGCGCACCCAGCTGCGCACCAACCACCTGTGCGTGGTGGCCGCGGCGGGCCTCGCCCTCGTCCTCGGCCTGACCCGCCCCGGCCTCCTCTCCGACCTGCTGCTGCTCACGTACGGCGGTCTGACCCAGCTCGCCCCGGCGATCGTGATGGGCCTGGCGAAGAAGGTCAGGCTCGGGGCCGTGCCCGCGCTCATCGGCATCCTGACCGGCGTCGCGGTGCTCGCATGGCTGACGTTCGGCTCCGTCGACGTCGGCACCGTGGACACCGGCCTGATCGCGCTGGCCGTCAACATCGTCGTCACGACCGGTGCCCAACTCGTCGTACGCGGCCGGCCTCAGGAAACCGTCAACTCGCCGACGGACTCCGCCGATTCACCGGTCTCGGTGAGCCGCACGTAACGCGCGCTCGCCCCGGCCCCCACCTCGAAAAACGGGGCCCACTCCCTGCCGTTCACCGAGGTCTCCAGCCGGTACGCCTTCGCCCCGGTCACCCGCACCCGGTCCACCGGGCGCACGCCGCCGAGATCCACGGTGAGCGAGGCGCCCGGTCGGGCCGGGAGCCAGGTCGTGGCCGGGTTGCCGTCGACGGCGGCGCCCGCGTACTGGCCCGGGTCCTCCGACGTCGCCTTCGCGGACTTGCAGCGGGCCAGGTCGGTGGTCGGCGTGAGGTCGGGGCGGCGGGTCGGCAGAGTGAGTCCCGCGCCGGTCACGACCCTGCGCCCGTCCGGGGTGTCGACGGCGAACGGCGCGCCGCCCTTGAGCCGGACCGTGGTGGTCCTGGCGCCGATCTCGACGTCGTACGTCCGCCCACGCCACTGAAGCCCCTTGACGTTCACGCCCGTTGAGAGCTGCGGCGGCAGCATCGGGTCGAGCCGCACGGCGTCGCCGTCCTGGAGCCGCATGCCCGTCAGTCCGTGCGTGAAGACCTGAAGGAAACCGCCCTTGCCGGTCAGGAAGTCCTGCGCGGGAGTCCCCGCGAGCGCGTCCCCCGCGCCAGCCTTCTCACCCCGCGACTCCGAGAACGTGCCGAACGGACCCCGGAAGAACGGCCGCGAGGCCCGCTCCAGGAAGGTGTACGTCGAGCAGCCCGGCTCACCGATCCCGGCCGCGGCGACGGCGTGCACCGAGTCCGTCATCGCGGGGCCGTCGCGGTCGGTGTGCGCGGCGTAGTAGTCGAGGGTGGCGGCAGCGGCGCCCTTCGGCATCGGCTTCCAGTCCAGCGGATACAGCAGCAGCACCGCGTCCGCCTGCTTGATGTCGGCGCCCTTGTCGATGTCGTAACCGTCGTACTGGAGAAAGACCTTGCGCTTGCTGTCGTACGGGATCCGGAGCCGGTCGGCGATCCGCTTCCAGTCGGCGGGGGCACGCTCGCCGAGCAGCGCGGCGGCCTTCGTGGCGTCCCGCAGCGAGGTGGCGGCGACGGCGTTCGTGTACACCCCGTCGTCCACCCCGTTGCTGTACTCGTCGGGCCCGGCAACATCCTTGATGGAGTAGGACCCGTCCTTCTCATTCGGAGTCACCCGTGAACTCCAGTACGTGGCAAGCCCCTTGAGGAGCGGCCAGCCGCGTTCGCGCAGCCAGGTGCGGTCGCCGGTCGCCTGGTAGTACTGCCAGGCGGCGAGCGCGATGTCGCCCTGGAGGTGGTTCTGGGTGACGCAGTGCGGCGGGTTCCAGCTCTGGCACTCCTTCCAAAGCGACCCCGAACTCGCGCTGGTCCAGGGGTACATGAGCCCCTTCTGCGAGGTCTTGAGCGCGTTGTCGGCGGCGGCGTCGCGCGTCCGGTACCGGTACTCGAGCACCGGCTTCGCCAGCTCCGGGCGGGTGGCGAGCAGTGACGGATACATCCACGTCTCGGCGTCCCAGAAGACCATGCCCGCGTAGTTGTCGCTGCTCAGGCCGGTCGGCCCGATGCTGTTGCGGGCGCCGGGGCGCAGCGAGGAGAGCAGTCCGTACTGGGCGGCACGCAATTGCGCCTGGAGCTCGGGGCGGCCGGGCGTCTCGATGTCGGCGGCCCACAGTTCCCGCCAGGCAGCGTTGTGCCGGAGGACGAGCGCGTCCCAGCCGGCGGCCGCGGCGCGCTTGGATGCGCGCAGGGCGTCGGCCCGCGGGTTCTTCGACGTGAGCGCGGTGTCGACGCCCACGTACTTCGTGACGTCGTACGTGGCGCCGTCGGTGGCGTGGAAGTCCGCGGACTGGCTGGTGCCGAGGGAGTTCTCGGCGGGGCGGGCGGTGTGGGTGCGGCCGGGGGAGCGGAGGGTGGTGGCGACGGTGCCGGCGGTCCGGGAGCCGTCGGTGCGGAACCCGACGGCGGCCGTGCGCTTTCCGGCGGGCCCGCTGCCGGTGCCGGTGACCCGCCGTGCGCCACGCTCATCGATCCGGTCGGTGACGGTCACTTCCCCCGACCAGTGGGGTGCGACGCGCAGCCGCACGGCGCCGACGTGCGGATTCGCCCGGTCGGCGAGGACCTCGTACGTCAGGTCGGTGCGCTTTCCGTCCTTGTGCACCCACGTGACCTCGGTACGGACGACGCCGCAGCGCATGTCGAGCGTCTGCCGGTAACCCGTGGTGCGGCTGCCCGGCCCGTACGTCTCGCCGCGCGCCCGGACGTCGAGGGTGGTCCAGGTGGGGAGGGCGGCGATGGCCTCGCGGTGGGCGGTGCTCTTGGGGCCGCGCCCGTACAGCCCGGAGACGAACGCGCCGTCGTACGGGGGCGTGTAGAGCGGCCACCCGGTCTTGGCGTCGCCCTCCCCGGTCCGCGCGTAACCCGTTCCGACGGGCGGAACACGCACACCGAGATACCCGTTGCCGGCGTATGCGTGATACGGACTCGTGGGGTCGGCTGTACGAGTGGCGAGGCTCCAGCCGGTCCCACCACATCCGGGCGCGGACGGCGCGGCCTGCGCGGGCGGCACGAGGGTGGCGCCGACGGTGAGGGTGGCGATCGCGATGAGGCGTGCTGACGTCATGGGGAGAGGGTGGTCCGCGGGACGGACGGAACCGGGTATGCGCGCCGGTTGCTAGCCGATCCGGGTGGCGTGGTCGACGCGTGCCGTGCTGGGCGCGCGCGAGGCCGGCGCCTGCCGTGAGGGGTGCGCGGGGTCGGCGCCTACCGTGACGGGCGCGCGGCACCGGGGGCCGCCTTGCCCACCCTGCCGCCCAAGGCGGCAGATTGCCCAAGGCGGGGCGGCAGCGGCACCTCAGGCCCCAAGGCGGAGACGGCACTTCAGGTCCCCGAGGCGGCGGCGGCACTTCAGGTCCCCGAGGCGGGGCGGCATCTCAGGCTTCGAGGCGGCGGTGGCACCTCAGGCCCCCGAGGCGGAAACGACACCTCTCGTGCCCGAGGCGGAGGGTGAGCAAAATTAGCCCCTGCGGCGTTTGAGCAGCGGGGTCCGGGGCGGAGCCCCGGTCTTTGAGCCCGTCGGGCGGTGGATCAGCCGGGTCCGGGCAGAGCCCCGATCTTTGAGCCCCGTCGGGCGATGACCAGGCCGGGTCCGGGGCGGAGCCCAAGGCGTAGGGCGTGGCGGCCTAATGTCACCGCATGAGCCACGCCACCTACTGCCCCGCCGACGGCACCCGCGTTCCCGCCGGCTCCCTCACCTGGCGCTGCCCGTCCTGCCAGGGCCCCCTCGACCTCGACTACTCACCCACCCCCGGCCCCCTCAAGTCCCTGACAGGCCGCACCAATTCGATGTGGCGCTACGCCGAATGCCTCCCGCTCCCACGCCCGGACTGCACCCTCGGCGAAGGGCGGACGCCCCTCGTCCCGCTCACCGCCGAGGTGGACGCCAAGTTGGACTTCCTGATGCCCACCCTCTCCTTCAAGGACCGCGGCGCGGTGATGCTCGCCGCGCTGGCCACCCGCCTCGGCCCCGACCGCGTCATCGCCGACAGCAGCGGCAACGCCGGAACCGCCATCGCCGCCTACTGCGCCCGCGCCCGCCTCGCCTGCACCGTCTACGTCCCCGAAGGCACGTCCGCCAAGAAGCTGGAGCAGATCCGCGCCCACGGCGCCCGCCTGGAAGTGGTCGAGGGCGACCGCGAGGCCACGGCCCGCGCGGCGCGCACGGCCGCCGACGAGGACGGCGTGTTCTACGCCAGCCACGTCTACAACCCGTACTTCCTGCACGGCACCAAGACGTACGTCCACGAGCTGTGGGAGGACATGGGCGGCCGCCTCCCCGAGGCCCTGGTCCTCCCCGTGGGCAACGGCACGCTGCTGCTCGGCGCCGCCCTCGCCGTCGCCGAACTGCACCACGCCGGGCTGATCGACCGCCGCCCCGCTCTGCACGCCGTGCAGTCCGCCGCGGTCGCCCCGCTGGCACGCGCGTGGCAGGCCGGATCGGACGAGATCGTCGTCGACGAGGCCCCGGCCCCCACCGCCGCCGAGGGCATCGCCATCCCGAACCCGCCGCGCGCCCGCCAGATCCTGCGCGCCGTCCGCGAATCCGGCGGCGCCTTCCACACGGTGACGGAGGACCAGATCCGGCACGCCCAACTCGACCTCGCCTCCCGGGGCCTGTACGTCGAGTCGACCGGCGCGGTGTGCTGGGCCGCGACCCGCGAGGGCGCCCTCGGCAGCCGGAGCGCGGTGGTCCCGCTGTGCGGCGCGGGGCTCAAGACGGGGCTCGTCCCCGGCGACGCGTGAACCCGATCCGTCGACCCGGGAGCCCCCGGAACCGTATGAATGCTCGAACCGTGGTCCGATGTATGAATGATGCACTACCTGGGCAAAGTCGCTGCGTAAAGGCTTCTGGCGTCGTCTGACCTCGGAAGTCATCACATCGAGTGATTCTCTGGCCTTTGCTTGCACGCCTCAACCCACGGTTGCCACGCTGTTGCTGTCTGTCAATCTGATGGGGATCTGAGGGGACAACCAGTGACATTCGGTGAGCAGCCGGCGTATCTCCGCGTTGCGGGTGATCTCCGCAAGAAGATCGTCAGTGGCTCGCTGCCGCCGCACACCCGCCTTCCCTCACAGGCCAAGATCCGTGAGGAGTACGGGGTTTCGGACACGGTGGCCCTGGAGGCCCGCAAGGTCCTGATGGCGGAGGGGCTCGTCGAGGGCCGTTCCGGCTCGGGGACCTATGTGCGCGAGCTGCCCGTGCCGCGCCGCGTCGCCCGCTCCGGCTACCGGCCGAGCAGTGGCTCCACACCGTTCCGGCAGGAGCAGGCGGATCCGGACGCGCGGGGGACGTGGGAGTCGCGCAGCGAGCAGATCGAGGCGGTCACCTCCGTCGCCGAGCGGCTCG
This sequence comes from Streptomyces nidicola, assembly GCF_050106155.1. NCBI lineage: Bacteria > Bacillati > Actinomycetota > Actinomycetes > Kitasatosporales > Streptomycetaceae > Streptomyces > Streptomyces nidicola. The sequence continues at coordinate 3,775,063 of NZ_JBNBPI010000001.1, read as the reverse complement.
CGATCCGCGCGGGCGACCGGGTGATGCGCACCAAGTACGTGTACCGGGACGCGGGCGAGGCGATGATGCTCGCGACCTCCTGGGAGCCCCTCGCCGTGACGGGGCGCACGCCCGTGATGCTCCCGGAGGAGGGCCCGCTCGGCGGCTGCGGGGTGGCCGAGCGCATGGCCGCGATCGACGTGATTGTGGACAACGTGACGGAGGAAGTGGCCGCCCGCCCCGGCCTCGCCGAGGAGTTGAGCGCGCTCGGCGGCGTGCCGGGGCACGTCGTGATCGTCATCCACCGGACCTTCTTCGCCTCCGGCCGACCGGTCGAGACGGCCGATGTCGTCGTCCCCGCGGACCGCTACCGCATCGCGTACCACCTGCCGGTCCGGTAGCCGGCGGCGCGCCCGATCTCCGGGGCGCCGCGTCCGGGCCGCGTGATCCCGAGTTAACCGCGGCCCAACTCCCGTAACAGGCAGGCAATCGGGCGCTGCCCCGGATTGTCATGTCCGGCTCCTAACTTCCCTCTCCGTACGCAGTTGGTATACCGACGGAGGAACGGGTAGCCGCCATGACCGAGACCGCCGTACCGCACGCAGACCCGGCGTCCGGGTCACCCGCAGGAGGGCCCGACGGGCGGGCCCCGAAGCGCAGTTACGCCAAGCTGGCCGCCGACGAGTCCCGCGAGGACTACTCGCTGCGCTACGCCCCGCACTCCTACCGGCGCTGGTCCGAGACCACCGTCGCCTCCACCGCGCTCGGCGGCATCGCCTATCTCGCGGACTTCGCGATCGGCGCGTCCATCGTCTTCACGTACGGATTCACCAGCGGGCTCGCCTCGATCCTGTGCGCGGCGGCGATCATCTTCACCACCGGCATCCCGATCGCCCGGGCCTGCGCCAAGTACGGCCTGGACATGGACCTGATCACCCGCGGCGCCGGCTTCGGCTACTTCGGGTCGACGCTCACGTCGCTCATCTACGCCTCGTTCACCTTCATCTTCTTCGCGCTCGAAGGCTCGATCATGGCGCAGGCGATGCACGAGGTCTTCGGACTTCCGCTGCCCATCGGGTACTTGGTGACCACGCTGATCGTGATCCCGATCGTGTTCCGCGGGATGGGCGCGCTCGCCAAGGTGCAGGCGTGGACGCAGCCGATCTGGCTGATCGGCCTCGTGCTGCCCTTCGTGATCCTGCTCTTCAAGTCGCCCGGTTCGTTCGGCGAGTTCACGCACTTCGGCGGCACCGAGGGCGCGGGCAGCGGCTTCTCCTGGCTCGGCTTCGGACTCGGCACCGGCGTCGCGCTCTCGCTCATCGCGCAGATCGGCGAGCAGGCCGACTACCTCCGGTTCATGCCGGCCAAGACGGGGGCGAACAAGAAGCGGTGGAATCTGGCCGTTCTCGCGGCAGGCCCCGGCTGGGTGATCATCGGTGCCGCCAAGCAGATCGGTGGCGCGCTGCTCGCCTTCGTGGCCCTCGAAGCGGTCGGCAAGACGCACGCTCTTGAGCCCATCGCCCCGCAGGTCGAGGCGCTCAAGCCGTGGCTCGGCTCGGTCGCGCTGCCCGTCGCCGCCCTCTTCGTCGTGGTCTCCCAGATCAAGATCAACGTGACCAACGCGTACAGCGGTTCGCTGTCCTGGTCGAACTTCTTCTCCCGCGTGACGCACCGGCATCCCGGCCGCGTCTGGTACATCTTCCTCAACCTCGCCATCGCGCTGACGCTGATGGAACTGAACATGTTCGCGGCCCTGAACAAACTGCTCGGCTTCTACTCGAACGTGGGCATCGCCTGGATCGCGGCCGTCGCCGCCGACCTCGTCATCAACAAGCGGGTGGGCTGGAGCCCCAAGTACATCGAGTTCAAGCGGGCGTACCTGTACGCGGTGAACCCGGCCGGATTCGGCGCCATGGTGATCGCCTCGGTCGTCTCGATCCTGGCGTTCTTCGGACTCTTCGGCGGGTACGCCGAGGCCTTCTCCACCTTCATCGCCGCGGGCCTCGCGCTGATCCTGTGCCCGCTCATCGCCTGGGCCACGAAGGGCAAGTACTACCTGGCGCGGCCGAACCCGGTGAACGGCCCGGACGCCGAGCTCGCAGCGGGCACCGACATCACCGCGACCCACACGTGCAGCGTCTGCGAGACCGCGTACGAACTCCCGGACATCGCCGACTGCCCGGCCCACTCCGGCCCGATCTGCTCGCTCTGCTGTTCCCTCGACGCCGACTGCGGCGACGTCTGCACCAAGAAGCCGACGGGCGAACCGGTGCTGATGCCGATGCCGGAGGTGCGTACGCGCTGAGGCCGTACCGGAGGTGACTGAGGGGGCGTACCCGCGGGGGTGCGCCCCCTCAGTTCATCGTCCGCGCGTTCGGTTCGTGGCTTGTTGCGTATCTCTTTGTGCCAATCCGTATCCGGTGCGTGAAGGTCAGGCGTAGGCTCGGGCATATGCGGTTTGCGGTTTCCTCGGGGATGGGAGGCAGGGCGCGATGCGAGTCGAGGCCGGCGTGGCCAGGGAGGGGCGGGGCGCGATGAGCGACAGCACGACCACACTTCCGTGGCAGGTCATCCGCGAGGACGACAACGGGAACCGCTACCGGGTGGGCCGTTACGCCACGAAGGCCGAGGCCCAGCGCATGGCCGACAGTCTCGACGACCGCAGGGGCCACCAGCCGACGTACTGGGTGGAGCGCCTGGGGCAGGGGCGGAACAACACGGCGCTCTGAGGGAGCCTGACGACAGGCCCTAGGCTCCGGCGCATGCCCCCTGAATCACCATCACCGACCGTCGTGGTCGCCGCGGCCCTGTACGACACCGATGAGCGGCTGCTCGCCGCCCGGCGCAGTGCGCCCCCGGAACTCGCGGGCCGTTGGGAGCTCCCCGGCGGCAAGGTCGAACCCGGCGAGACGCCGGAGCGGGCGCTCGTCCGCGAGCTGCGCGAGGAACTCGGCATCGAGGCCGAACCGCTCGCCCGGGTGCCGGGTGAGTACCCCCTGAAGGCCGGATACGTACTGCGGGTGTGGCGCTGCCACCTGCGCTCCGGCACCCCGCGCCCCCTCCAGGACCACGACGAGCTGCGCTGGCTGGCGGCGGACGAGGTGTGGTCCGTGGACTGGCTCGACCAGGACGTCCCCGCGGTGAAAGAGGTCCTGCGGGATCGCGTCTGACGGGGGCGTCGGGGGTGCGTCCGGCGGGGCTCGTGCTCGCTTCCCGTGCGCCTCGCCTACGCCGTCCGTGCCACGGCGCACCCCACTTCGCGATAGCGCGCCATCCCGTCCGGGTATATCCCGATTAACCCTCTGAAACCGGACAGGGTCCTTCGCGGGCCAGGGATGTGATCCGCGTGCTCCACACTGAAGGCGACTGCGTCGAGTGGGCCTTTCCCGCCGACCCGTCCGCCGTCCGCAGGGCGCGCGCCGAGGTGCGTGGACAACTCGTCGAATGGGGGCTCCAAGAGCTCGCCGATATCGCCGCGCTGCTGGTCAGCGAGCTGGTGACCAATTCCCTGCGCTATGCCTCCGGGCCCATCGGCGTACGGCTCGCCCGCCCGCCCGAGTCCTCCGGCGTCCTCCTGGTGGAGGTCTCCGATCCGCTGCCCGACCCGCCCTGCGCCCGCACCGCGGCCCCCGACGAGGAGGGCGGGCGCGGGCTGCAGCTCGTGACGGAGGTGTCGCGGCGCTGGGGCACACGGCCGGGCGGGGAGTGGTCGGGCGGGAAGACCGGGAAGACGGTGTGGTTCGAGCTGTCGCTGCCGGGTTAGGAGACGCCGGAGTGGGACAGACGCGGGTGTGAGGAAGTGGGTGTGAGATGCCGTGTGTGGGCGCACCCGCACCCTGGGTACGGAAACAGTCGGTCCCGACGGGCCAAAAAGCGTCGGGACCATGGTGTGATCGTGAACACCGTGTTGCGCGGCTACGTAGTGCTGGATACTGCGTGCAGCCGCCTCGGTGACCGGTGCCGGACGCGGTGAGCTGGAGGGGACGGTTCGCGTGAGCGAGATACCAGCGAAGGGCAGGGCGCCCGAGGGCCCCTCGGACGCGGCCTCGGCCTCGCGTGCGGAGCGGGTGCCGCTGGGCGGTGACGCTCCTGATGCCGCGGGCACGGAGCGTGCGGAACCGATCCCGGAACCGGAAGCGGGCGCTCCGTCGGACCTTCCCGAGGAATCCTTTGGCCGCCCCGACCTCTGGCAGGCGAGCCCGCCGGGTTCGATCTACGACTACATCAAGGTCGCCTCCTTCTCGATCGGCTCCGACGGGGCGATCGACCAGTGGAGCCGGCGGGCCGCCCAGCTCTTCGGGGTCCCGCCCGAGGAGGCCGTGGGCAAGGACCCCATCGAGGCCTTCGTCCCCGCGGACCTGCGCGAGCGCGGCCACCGCAAGATGGCGGAGATCCTGGACGGGCAGGAGTGGACGGGCGTCGTCCCGTTCCGGGTACCGGCGTCCGGGCCCACGGGCGGGACGGAAGCGGAACCGCGAGCGGAGGCGCCGCTCACGGCGGGCGCGGGGGCGACGGGGCTCGCCGAGATCTATGTGATGCCGACGACCACCGGGTCCGGCGAGCGCGCCGCGGTGTGCATCGTCGTCGACGTACAGACGCTGCGCCACATCGAGACCGACCTCGCCTCCTCGCAGGCCATTTTCGGCCAATCTCCCTTCGGCTTCCTGCTGTTCGGCACCGACCTCAAGGTCCTGCGCACCAACCGCACCCTCACCGCGGTCTTCGGCGGGCACGTCGACGACCACCGCGGCCGGACCGTCCACGACTATCTGCCGCGCCACGAGGCCGACCGGGTGCAGGGCGCGCTGCGCCGGGTCCTGGAGACGGGCGACGCGGTCACCGACATGCAACTGGTCGGCCCCGCCCCGGAGTCCACCGAGCGGCGGCACTGGTCGATCAACCTCTACCGCGTGCACAGCGGTACGGGCCGCCCCATCGGCGTCGCCGGCCTCGCCACCGACGTCACCCGCAGGCACGCCGCCGCCCGCGAGGCCGCGCACGCCCGCCGCAACCTGGCGCTCCTGAACGAGGCGGGCTCCCGGATCGGCAACTCGCTCGACCTGGAGACGACCGCCCGCGAACTCCTCGACGTCGTCGTCCCCGGCTTCTGCGACCTGGCCTCCGTCGACCTCTACCAAGGGCTGCTCGCGGGCGACGAGGCGCCACCGGGCCTCGCCGACGGCAGCGCCGAACTGCGCAGGGTGGCCGCCGCGAGCGCCGTCGCCGACGTGCCGTTCCTCGACCTCGGCGGGGAGGCCCCCGTCAACGTGGGGGCGGTGCACCGCTTCGCGTTCAACTCGCCCTGCGCGCACGCCCTGCGCACCGCGCGCCCGCAGACGCTGCCCACCGAGCAGCGCGGCCTCGTGCAGTCCACGCTCGCCGTGCCGATGGTCGCGCACGACACGGTCGTCGGGCTCGTGCAGTTCTCCCGGACGAAGGGCAGCGAGCCGTTCACCGACCGGGACCGGGCGCTCGCCATGGAGCTGGCGGCGCGCGCCGCGGTCTGTATCGACAACGCGCGCCTGTACCGCCGCGAGCACGAGCGCGCGCTGATACTGCAGCGCTCCCTGCTGCCGCCGGACGACCCGGAGGCGGCAGGCCTCGACATCGCCTGCCGCTACCGGCCCGGCAATGCCGCGACCGAGGTCGGCGGCGACTGGTTCGACGTCATCGAACTCCCGGGACACCGCACCGCGTTGGTGGTCGGAGACGTGATGGGCCGCGGCCTGCGCGCCGCCGTCGCCATGGGTGAACTGCGCACTGCCGTACGCACGTTGTCCCTGCTCGACCTCGAACCGGCCGAAGTGCTCAGCGCGTTGGACGAGATCGCGCGCGGCCTCGGCACCCCCGGCGGGGTCCAGCAGGGCACCCGTCCCGCCCGCTCCGCGCGCTCCTTCGGTGGCGAGGACCTCTCCGAGGTGTACCTCGCCACCTGCGTCTACGCGGTGTACGACGCGGTCACCCGGCGCTGCACGTTCGCCAACGCGGGGCATCTGCCGCCGGTCCTCGTCGAACCCGGCGAGGGCGCGCTCATGCTCGACGTGCCGCCCGGGATGCCGCTCGGCGTCGGCGGCGAGCCGTTCGAGGAGGTGGAGGTGGAGCTGCCGGAGGGCGCGCTGCTCGCCCTCTACACGGACGGCCTGGTGGAATCCCGCGACCATCCGCTCGACGAGGGCCTCTCGGCCTTCCGCAACGCGCTCGACGACCCGTCACCGGCCCTCGAGGACGTCTGCGACCACGTCCTCAACACCCTCGACACCCATCACGGCGAGGACGACATCGCGCTCCTCATGGCCCGTGTGCAGGGGCTGCCGAGCGGGAACGTCGGCGACTGGACGCTGCCGCGCGAGCCGAAGTCGGTGGGCAGGGCCCGCGAGTACGCGCGGACGCAGCTGTCGAGCTGGGGCATGGACAGCCTCGTCGACACGTCGGAGCTGCTGGTCAGTGAGCTGGTCACCAACGCGCTGCGGTACGGCGAGGGCGACATCAGGCTCCGCCTCCTCCTCGACCGCACGCTGGTGTGCGAGGTGTGGGACGCGGGCCTCGTGCAGCCGCGCCGCCGCAGGGCGCGGGACACGGACGAGGGCGGTCGCGGGCTCCAGCTCGTCGGGCTGCTGAGCGCCGCGTGGGGCTCGCGCAGGACGCCGCGCGGGAAGACGGTCTGGTTCGAGCTGCCGCTGCCGGACGGGGGGACGGGCCTGGCGGACCCGACGGAGGCGCTGCTCAGCCTGTTCTGACGGTTCTGGTCGTCGCTGGTGGGTTGGTGACGCCGAACACATCGCCACACCCCCCTTTGCATGGTCATGCATCATCGTGCATACTCTTCCTATGTCCAAGGTCCTCACATCCCTCCCGGCCGGCGAGCGCGTCGGCATCGCCTTCTCGGGCGGCCTCGACACGTCGGTCGCCGTCGCGTGGATGCGTGACAAGGGCGCCGTCCCGTGCACGTACACCGCCGACATCGGCCAGTACGACGAGCCCGACATCGACGGCGTGCCCGACCGCGCCAAGCAGTACGGCGCCGAGATCGCGCGCGCCATCGACTGCAAGGCCGCGCTGGTGGAGGAAGGCCTGGCCGCGCTGACCTGCGGCGCGTTCCACATCCGCTCCGGCGGCCGCGCGTACTTCAACACGACGCCGCTCGGCCGTGCGGTCACCGGCACGCTCCTGGTGCGGGCGATGCTGGAGGACAACGTCCAGATCTGGGGCGACGGCTCGACGTACAAGGGCAACGACATCGAGCGGTTCTACCGCTACGGTCTGCTCGCCAACCCGAACCTGCGGATCTACAAGCCGTGGCTCGACGCGGACTTCGTGACCGAGCTCGGTGGCCGGCAGGAGATGTCGGAGTGGCTGGTCGAGCACGGCCTGCCCTACCGGGACTCGGCGGAGAAGGCGTACTCCACGGACGCCAACATCTGGGGTGCCACGCACGAGGCCAAGACCCTCGAGCACCTGAACGTCTCGCTTGAGACGGTCGAGCCGATCATGGGCGTCAAGTTCTGGGACCCGTCGGTGGAGATCCCCACCGAGGACGTCACGATCGGCTTCGACAAGGGCCGCCCGGTCACGATCAACGGCAAGGAGTTCGCCTCCGCCGTCGACCTGGTGATGGAGGCCAACGCGATCGGCGGCCGCCACGGCCTGGGCATGTCCGACCAGATCGAGAACCGGATCATCGAGGCCAAGAGCCGCGGCATCTATGAGGCGCCGGGCATGGCCCTCCTGTTCGCCGCGTACGAGCGCCTGGTCAACGCGATCCACAACGAGGACACGGTCGCCCAGTACCACGCGGAGGGCCGGCGTCTCGGCCGCCTGATGTACGAGGGCCGCTGGCTGGACCCGCAGGCCCTGATGATCCGGGAGTCGCTGCAGCGCTGGGTCGGCGCCGCGATCACCGGCGAGGTCACGCTGCGCCTCCGCCGCGGCGAGGACTACTCGATCCTCGACACGACGGGCCCCGCCTTCTCGTACCACCCGGACAAGCTCTCCATGGAGCGCACCGAGGACTCGGCGTTCGGACCGGTGGACCGGATCGGCCAGCTGACCATGCGCAACCTCGACATCGCCGACTCCCGCGGCAAGCTCGAGCAGTACGCGACGCTCGGCCTCCTCGGCGAGGGCAGCCCGGTCGCCGGCGCGGCCCAGGCCGCGGTCACGGGCCTGATCGGCACGATGCCCCAAGGCGGCGCCCAGGCCATCGCCTCCCGCGGCGAAACCTCCGCGGAGGACGAGGCCCTGGACCGCGCAGCAATGGAATCCGGCACGGACTGACTCCGTCGGAACCCGGCCACAGATTGGGGCGCCCCGCGTACGGGGGCGCCCCATCCTGCTTGCCCGACGACCACGCGAGAGCGACCTGCTCAACCTCCACGGGGTGTGCGCAAATCAAGCCCTCGCGGCGGGTGGGCAAATTAAGCCCCTGCGGCGATTGAGCAGCGGGGTCCGAGGCGGAGCCCCGAGTCGTGTGCGAGCGGCACCGGGGGCCGCCTTGCCCACCTTGCCGCCCAAGGCGGCAGATTGCCCAAGGCGGCGCGGCGCCTAAAGCCCCGTGGCCGCAACGACAGTCGCCGCCGCAACCTACGGCGCGCCCTCCAGCATCCGCACCAGGTCCACCGCCACACCGAGCCGCCGCTTCTCGTCCGCGTCCAAGGTCGGATTCCCGGTGCGCCGGACGCGCGCCTCGGCGAGGAACGGTTCGGCGAGACGCGGATGCGGAGCCGCGAGCAACGCCCCGAGCACCTCCCGCGCGACCCGCGCCTCCACCCGCCCCGGATCCACCGCGACCTCCGCCAGGATCAACGCGGACATGGCCCAGTCGAGCGCGGGCGCCCCCTCCTCGGCGTTCGCCCAGTCGATCACCATGGGCCCGTGCGGCGCCCGGATCACGTTGTCCGGGTGCAGGTCGAGGTGCAGCACCCGCCCACCCGGGCGCGTCGGAACGGCATGCAACTGCCGCAGCAATTCCGCCAGTTCCCGCCCCGCGTCCCCGGCTTCCAGCTCACCCCGCATCATGGCGTCCAACTGCGTGGGCCCGGTGAGCCGCTCAAGGACCAGCTCACCGGGTGCGGGCCCCGCGTCTGCCCGCACCTGGGGCACGGGAAAACCGTGCGCGCGCACATACGCCATGACGTCACCCTCGCCGCGCGCGTCGAGCCCGTCGCGGTAGCGGCGCAGCACCCACTGGTCGTCGAGGGCGTAGACGTCGGCAGTGCGACCGCGACCGATCAACTCCTGTCGCGCCGACGGATCTTGTTGCCCAGCCATACCACCGGATCGTACTTGCGGTCGGCCGCCCGTTCCTTCAAAGGGATCAGGGCGTTGTCCGTGATGTGGATGCCCTCGGGGCAGACCTCCGTGCAGCACTTGGTGATGTTGCAGTAGCCGAGGCCGTGTTCGTCCTGGGCCGTGCGTTTGCGGTCGAGGCCTTCGTCCGAGGCCGCGTCCAAGGGGTGCATGTCGAGTTCCGCGACGCGCATCAGGAAGCGGGGGCCCGCGAAGGCCGTCTTGTTGTCCTCGTGGTCACGGACGACATGGCAGGTGTCCTGGCACAGGAAGCACTCGATGCACTTGCGGAACTCCTGCGAGCGGTCGACGTCCTCCTGCATCATCCGGTACTCGCCGGGCCCGACCCCGGCGGGCGGGACGAAGGCCGGGACCTCGCGGGCCTTCCTGTAATTGAAGCCGACGTCGGTGACGAGGTCGCGGACGATCGGGAAGGCCCGCAGGGGCGTCACCGTGATCACCTCGTCGCGGGTGAAGACGGACATGCGCGTCATGCACAGAAGGCGCGGGCGCCCGTTGATCTCCGCCGAGCACGAACCGCACTTGCCCGCCTTGCAGTTCCAGCGGACCGCCAGGTCGGGGGTCTGCGTCGCCTGGAGTCGGTGGATGATGTCGAGGACGACCTCGCCGTCGTTGACCTCGACCTTGAAGTCCTCCAGGCCGCCCCCGCCGACGTCGCCCCGCCACACCCGGAAGGCCGCCTCGTAGCTGCTCACTCGAAAAGCTCCTCTTCGGCCAGGTACTTCACCAGCTCCTCCTTCTCGAACAGGGCGAGCAGGTCGGGGCGGATGGGTTCGGTCGTCTCGCGGGTGAGCCTGATCTGGCCGCGCACCGGGTCCGTGGCCGCCAACCCGCCGGTCGGGTCCCGGAGTTCGCACAGCAGATTCGCGCGCCGCCACTCCCGGCTCATCGCCGGATGGTCCTCACGGGTGTGCCCGCCGCGCGATTCCGTGCGCTCCAGCGCGGCCCGCGCGACGCACTCGCTGACCAGCAGCATGTTCCGCAGGTCGAGCGCGAGGTGCCAGCCCGGGTTGAACTGCCGGTGCCCCTCGACCCCGGCCCGCCGCGCCCGCACCCGCAGATCACCGAGCTTGCGCAGCGCCTGCTCCATCTCGGCCTCCCGCCGGATGATGCCGACCAGGTCGTTCATCGCCTGCTGGAGTTCCTGGTGCAGGGTGTACGGGTTCTCGGGCGTGACGCCCTCCTCCTGGCCCTCCGCCGAGAAGGGGCGCAGCGCCTCCGCCGCCGCGATGTCGATCTGCTCGTCGGCGACCTCCGGACGGGCGGCCGTGCGGGAACTCGCGTACGTCGCCGCGTGCAGCCCCGCGCGCCGGCCGAACACCAGCAGGTCGGAGAGCGAGTTGCCGCCGAGCCGGTTGGAGCCGTGCATGCCGCCGGCCACCTCACCGGCCGCGTACAGGCCCGGCACGCCGCGCGCCGCCGCCGTGTCCGACTCGACCGCGATGCCACCCATCACGTAGTGACAGGTAGGCCCGACCTCCATCGCCTCCGCCGTGATGTCGACGTCCGCCAGCTCCTTGAACTGGTGGTACATGGACGGCAGTCGGCGGCGGATCGTATCGGCGGGCATGCGCGTCGATACGTCGAGGAAGACGCCGCCGTGCGGAGAGCCGCGGCCCGCCTTGACCTCCGCGTTGATGGCCCGCGCCACCTCGTCGCGCGGCAGCAGCTCGGGGGGCCGGCGGTTGCGGTCCGGGTCCTCGTACCAGCGGTCGCCCTCTTCCTCCGACTGCGCGTACTTCTCCTTGAAGACGTCGGGGATGTAGTCGAACATGAACCGCTTGCCCTCGGAGTTGCGCAGCACCCCGCCGTCGCCGCGCACCGACTCCGTGACCAGGATCCCCTTCACCGAGGGCGGCCAGACCATGCCCGTCGGGTGGAACTGGACGAACTCCATGTTCAGGAGAGGGGCTCCTGCGAGCAGGGCCAGCGCGTGCCCGTCGCCCGTGTACTCCCACGAGTTCGACGTCACCTTGAACGACTTGCCGATGCCACCGGTCGCCAGGACCACGCTCGGCGCCTCGATGACGAAGAAGCGCCCGCTCTCCCGCTCGTAGCAGAACGTTCCCGAGACCCGGCCCTCCTCGTCCTTCAGGACCCGGGTGACCGTGCACTCCTGGAAGACCTTCAGGCCGGACTCGTAGTCCCCGGTCTCCTTGAAGTCCTGCTGCTGGAGCTGGACGATCTTCTGCTGGAGCGTGCGGATCAGTTCGAGCCCCGTACGGTCGCCGACGTGCGCGAGCCGCGGGTACTCGTGCCCGCCGAAGTTGCGCTGCGAGATCCGCCCGTCGCCGGTCCGGTCGAACAGGGCGCCCCAGGTCTCCAACTCCCATACGCGGTCGGGCGCTTCCCGCGCGTGCAGCTCCGCCATCCGCCACTGGTTGAGGAATTTGCCGCCGCGCATCGTGTCGCGGAAGTGCACCTGCCAGCTGTCCCCGGAGTTCACATTGCCCATGGAGGCCGCGATGCCGCCCTCCGCCATCACCGTGTGGGCCTTGCCGAACAGGGACTTGCAGATCACCGCCGTACGGGCACCCCGCTCACGCGCCTCGATCGCGGCCCGAAGCCCCGCGCCACCGGCGCCCACCACGACAACATCCCACTGCTGCCGCTCAACCGAACTCATCAGAAGGCCCCAACCACTAGAAGAACCGCGGATCGTCGAAGACGCCGGACGCGACCAGATACACGTAGAAGTCGGCGAGCGCCACGCTCACCAACGAGGCCCAGGCGAGCAGCATGTGACGGGCATTCAGTTTCCCTACCCAGCCCCACAGCCGGTAGCGCACCGGGTGTTTCGAGAAGTGCTTGAGCCGCCCGCCGACGATGTGCCGGCACGAGTGGCAGGAGATCGTGTACGCCCAGATCAGCACGATGTTGGCGAGGAAGACCAGGCTCCCGAGCCCCATGTGGCCCCACTCGTAGTTCTCGTCGCGGAACGAGAGCACGGTGTCGTACGTGAGGATGCAGGCGACGAGGACGGCCGCGTAGAAGAAGTACCGGTGGATGTTCTGCAGGATCAGCGGGAACTTCGTCTCACCGCTGTACTTCTTGTGCGGCTCGGCCACCGCGCAGGCCGGCGGCGAGGCCCAGAAGCCGCGGTAGTAGGCCTTGCGGTAGTAGTAGCAGGTCAGCCGGAAGCCGAGCGGGAAGATCAGGATCAGCAGCGCGGGGGACAGGCCCCACCAGCTGCCGAAGATCTCCCAGTTGGGGCCCTGCCGCATCGGCTCGCAGTTGTCCGCGAGGCAGGGCGAGTAGAACGGCGAGACGTACGGGGCCGCGTAGTAGTCGGCGTTCGCGAAGGCCCGCCACGTCGAGTAGACGATGAAGGCGAACAGGCCGCCCGCGGTCGCGGCCGGCGCCAGCCACCAGCGGTCCGTACGCAGATGGGGCGCGGCGATCGCGGCACGCGTCCGGCCCCGGACGCCGGTGCCGCCTTTGATATGGGGGTCTTCGGTACTGGTGGGTTCCGTGCCGGTGGCCAACGAAGCCTCCGCTCGCAGGGACGGGGGACGGGAGATGGGGGTGGACGAGCGCGGGTCAGGGTGCGTGCCGGTCCCGCGCGCCGAGCCCTTCGTCGTCCGTGTCGATCCACAAGGACGCGTCGTAAGGGGCGTCGGAGATCGTCACGAGGTCGGGGCGGTGCGGCGCGGCCGGGCCCGCGGCCGACTCGCGCAGCAGGGCGACGCTCTCGCGCAGATGCGCGGTGTCGGCTCGCACCCGGCGCAGATCGGGGCCTCCCGCGACGCCTTCGAGCTGGGGCTGTAGCCGCCCCACGGCGCGCGCGAGCTCGTCGACGCAGCGCTGAACCGCCGTCAAGTCGTCGTGCAGGGACATGACTTGGCCTCACTTCCGCTGGTGCGGCGGAGTTGCTCATGCGCCTGAGAGTGTCGCGCGTCACATTGCCGTTTGTGAAGGGATCCGTGCGGATTGCCGGTGTACGCCGTGGTGCGCGCCCGCGAATTCACGCCGCCGGAACGTGTCCCGCCATGGGCTCCTTTGGGCCGCACGGGTGGCTTCCGGGCGGCCTGCGGGCGTGTCGGGCGGCGCCCCTCCCCGCATCCACTTCAGTTGGCCGATAGATGTGATCAGCTCCATATACCGCCAAACGAGACAAAACCGGCCAGCCCCGGAGGTACCCGTGATGCCCCACGTCCCAAGGCGCCCAGGAGCCGCCGCACGCTCGGCCGCGTTCCTCGTGAGCGGCGCGCTCGCCGTGACCGCGCTCGCCGGCTGCGGCTCCGACGACGAGTCGGGCCGCCCCGCCGCAGGCCCCGACGTCGCCTCGGCCGCCCGCACGCAGGTCAAGGACGGCGGCACGCTGCGGTGGGCGATCGACGACGTGCCGCAGACCCTCAACACCTTCCAGGCCGACGCGGACGCGGCCACGAACCGGGTCACCGGGGCCGTGCTGCCCTCGATGTTCCGGCTCGACGCGCAGGGACGCCCGCAGGCGAACCCGGACTACCTGGAGAAGGCCGAGGTCATCAAGACCGAGCCCAAGCAGGTCGTGCTGTACAAGCTGAACCAGCAGGCGGTGTGGAGCGACGGCCGGGAGATCGGCGCCGCGGACTTCGCCGCGCAGTGGCGCGCCCTGTCCGGCAGGAACAGCGCGTACTGGACCGCCCACAACGCCGGCTACAACCGCATCGAGAACGTCGAGCGCGGCAAGAACGACCTGGAGGTCCGGGTCACGTTCGCCAAGCCGTACGCGGACTGGCGCTCGCTGTTCTCGCCGCTGTACCCCAAGGACGTCATGGGGACGCCGGACGCCTTCAACGAGGGCGCGCGCGGCAAGCTCAAGGTGACCGCGGGCCCCTTCGCGCTCGACAAGGTCGACCGGGGCGACAAGCAGGTCACGCTGAAGCGCAACCCCCGCTGGTGGGGCCGCCCCGCCAAGCTCCAGAAGCTCGAACTCACCGCCGTGCCGCGCGACAAGCGGGCCGCCGCGCTCGCCGCGGGGAAGCTGGACCTCGCCGACGTCGACCCGGAGGCCGCCGAGCGCATCGCGTACGCCGCCCGCGACAAGGGCTCGTCGGGCCCGCTCGCGCACGGACCCGGCGCGGGCGTCACCTCCGGTGAGGCGCTGCGCTCCTGGGCGCGGGCGCACAACGAGGACTGGGAGGTCGCCGAGGCCGAGCTCGAGGCCCGGGCGGACTCCCGAAAGGCGGCCAAGAAGTACGAGAAGGAGCAGGCGGGGCTCGAAGGCTTCGTCGTCCGCAAGTCGCTCGAACCCGCCTACACGCAGCTCGCCCTGAACGGTTCGACCGGTCCGCTCGCCGACGAGCGCGTGCGCCAGGCCGTGGCCCGCGCCCTCGACCGCGACAAGCTCGCCCAGAGCGTGCTCAAGCCGCTCGGTCTTCCGGCCGCGACCGTCGGCAGCCACCTCGCCCTCTCCGGCCAGGCCGCCTACGCCGACAACAGCGACGCGCTCGGCAAGCAGGACGCCGACAAGGCGCAGGCGCTGCTCGCGGAGGCGGGCTGGGTGCGCGGCGGCCCGCTGGAGGAGAAGCAGCAGAAGCCGAAGACGGCGGGCAGCAAGGCGGAGGGCGCAGCGGCCGAGTCCGACGACGGCACGTACATCATGGGCGAGGACGACCAGAAGGCGGGCGACGACGCGAAGCCCGGCGACGCCGCGCCCCCGCTGCTCGGCCCGGGCCCGCTCGCCGCCGCGCAGCACTCCGCGCTGCTGCACCAGGCCGACGCCGCGAAGGTGCGCTCCGCAGAGCGGGAGGGGAAGCACGCGGGCGACGCCAAGCAGGGCGCGGCCCCCGGCGCGTACGCCCCGAAGGGGACCCCCGCCCCGCAGCAGGCCGTCGCGAAGGACGCCGGCGAGGCCGGTGGCAAGGAGGGCGCCAAGGCCGGCGCCGCGTCGGGGCAGATGGCCAAGGACGGCAAGCCGCTGACCCTGAACTTCGTGCTGCCCTCGGGACCCGACGCCGAGCAGCTGCAGTCCGTCGCCGACCGGATCTCGACGATGCTCCAGAAGATCGGCGTCCGTACGGACATCACGAAGGTCGACGACGAGACCTACTTCAAGGACCACATCGCGGCGGGCGATTACGACCTGGCGCTGTACTCGTGGCCCGGCTCCGCCTACCCGGCCACCGACGCCCGCCCGATCTACGCCAAGCCGGTCCCGGCCGCCGACGGCGAGCTCACGGTCGAGCAGAACTACACCCGGGTCGGCACCGACCACATCGACCAGCTCTTCGACCAGGCCGTCGGCGAGCTCGACCAGGACAAGGAGCGTTCGCTCGTCAAGCAGGCCGACGAGCGCATCTGGGCCGCCGCAGGATCGATTCCTCTCTACCAGCGGCCCGAACTGGTGGCGGCGAAGTCGAACCTGGTGAACGCGGGGGCGTTCGGCTTCCAGGAGCCCTCCTACGAGGACATCGGCTTCCTGAAGCCGGGTGGGAAGACCGGTGGCTCGCCTGCGGAGGACGCCGGCTGACCTGCGGTTATTCCGGACGGGTCGGCGCTTCGGCGCCGGCCCGCACGGCCCGGCTGAGCCGGTGGCCGCCGGGCCACGTACCATGGGGTGAGGCCGTGGCGTGTCCAGCCCGGCAGGGCGCGTGTACCAAAGAAGTACGCGCAGCCGACCTTCACTCCGGGAGTACGCCGCAATATGGCCACGCGCCACGACATCCGTAACGTCGCCATCGTCGCCCACGTCGACCACGGCAAGACGACCATCGTCGACGCCATGCTCAAGCAGGCCGGCTCCTTCGCCGCGCACGCTGCCGAGTCCCTCGACGACCGCATGATGGACTCGAACGACCTGGAGCGTGAGAAGGGCATCACGATCCTCGCCAAGAACACGGCGGTGAAGTATCACCCCAAGGATGGCGGCGAGGTCATCACGATCAACATCATCGACACCCCCGGCCACGCCGACTTCGGTGGTGAGGTCGAGCGCGGTCTGTCGATGGTGGACGCGGTGGTCCTGCTGGTGGACGCCTCCGAGGGCCCGCTTCCGCAGACCCGCTTCGTGCTGCGCAAGGCGCTCCAGCAGCGCCTGCCCGTCATTCTGTGCATCAACAAGACGGACCGCCCCGACTCGCGCATCGACGAGGTCGTCAACGAGGCCTACGACCTCTTCCTCGACCTGGACGCCGACGAGGACCAGATCGAGTTCCCGATCGTCTACGCGTGCGGCCGTGACGGCATCGCGTCGCTGACGAAGCCGGAGGACGGCACGGTCCCGGCCGACTCCACCAACCTGGAGCCGTTCTTCTCCACGATCCTGGAGCACGTCCCGGCCCCGACGTACGAGGAGGACGCGCCGCTCCAGGCCCACGTCACCAACCTCGACGCCGACAACTTCCTCGGCCGTATCGCGCTGCTCCGTGTCGAGCAGGGCGAGCTGCGCAAGGGCCAGACCGTGGCGTGGATCAAGCGCGACGGCACGATCCAGAACGTCCGCATCACCGAGCTCCTCATGACCGAGGCGCTCACCCGCAAGCCGGCCGAGAAGGCGGGCCCGGGTGACATCTGCGCGGTCGCCGGTATCCCCGACATCATGATCGGCGAGACCCTGGCCGACCCGGAGAACCCGGTCGCGCTGCCGCTGATCACGGTGGACCAGCCGGCGATCTCCATGACCATCGGTACGAACACCTCGCCGCTGGTCGGCCGTGGCGGTGGCGGCAAGGGCGCCGACGCCAAGACGAGCGTGAAGGACCGCAAGGTCACCGCCCGTCAGGTCAAGGACCGCCTGGACCGCGAGCTGATCGGTAACGTCTCGCTGCGCGTCCTCGACACCGAGCGTCCCGACACCTGGGAGGTGCAGGGCCGCGGTGAGCTGGCGCTGGCCATCCTCGTCGAGCAGATGCGCCGTGAGGGCTTCGAGCTGACGATCGGCAAGCCGCAGGTCGTCACCAAGGAGGTCGACGGCAAGACGCACGAGCCCGTCGAGCGCCTCACGGTGGACGTCCCCGAGGAGCACATGGGCGCCGTCACGCAGCTCATGGGCGTCCGCAAGGGCCGCATGGACAACATGTCGAACCACGGCTCCGGCTGGGTCCGCATGGAGTTCGTCGTCCCGTCCCGTGGCCTCATCGGCTTCCGTACGGAGTTCCTGACGAACACCCGCGGCACGGGCATCGCCCACTCGATCCACGAGGGCCACGAGCCGTGGTTCGGCACGCTGACGACCCGTAACAACGGCTCGCTCGTCGCCGACCGCGCCGGCTCGGTCACCCCCTTCGCGATGATCAACCTCCAGGAGCGCGGTGTGCTGTTCACCGAGCCCGGCACCGAGGTGTACGAGGGCATGATCGTCGGTGAGAACTCGCGCGCCGACGACATGGACGTGAACATCACCAAGGAGAAGAAGCTCACCAACATGCGTGCGGCTTCCGCCGACTCCACGGAGAACGTGGTCCCGGCCCGCAAGCTCTCCCTGGAGCAGTCCCTGGAGTTCTGCCGCGACGACGAGTGCGTCGAGGTGACCCCGGAGGCCGTGCGTATCCGCAAGGTCGTCCTGGACCAGAAGGAGCGCGGCCGCAGCGCCTCGCGCGCCAAGCACAACTGATCCACCGCTGCCCGAGGGCAGTTGGGCCCGGTACCCCCTTCGGGGGTGCCGGGCCTTTTTTGTGTTGCGCCGGACACCCAGCGTTACAGCAGGTGGGGCCGCCGATCGCAACTCCATTTCCATGCCCCGACGTTCGATAGTCGGAGTGACATGACCGTTAGGTATGTAACGCGTCCGTTTCGCGTCCATCTATCTCGGATCGATTTGTCCAGATTTTGGAAGATGTACACACCAGATGTGATCGAACCGAGACCCGAAGACTGTGGTCGACAGGTAGCCCATGGCTAATAGTTATCCGCGTAGAGCTCGGGTCAATGGGTCACGCGCAGTGGGAAGCGCCGACTCACGAGCACACTGGGGCACTTGAGACGTCTGGCCGTCAGGGGTGGCGGCAGCGGCCAAGGGGTGCCCGCTTCTGCAGTGAACAAGTGGACTCATGAGGAGGAACCCCATGCGTGGTGCCAAGAGCGCCAAGTGGGTTGCGGCGGCCGCGGTCATAGCCCTCGGTGCGACGGCCTGTGGTGGTGGCAGCGGCAGCGGCGACGACAACGCCAACCGGGAGATCGACCCGAACGGCATCGTCACCTACGCCAACGGTGAGCCGCAGAACCCGCTGCAGCCGGCGAACACGATGGAGGCCTACGGCTCCATCACGATCGAGGCGGTCTTCGCCGGCCTTGTCGACTACAACGACAAGGGCGAGGTCACCATGACCAACGCCAAGTCGGTCACGCCCGACAAGGACAACAAGGTCTGGACGGTCAAGCTCAAGCCGGGCTGGAAGTTCCACAACGGCGAGACGGTCACCGCCAAGTCCTTCGTGGACGCCTGGAACTGGGCCGCCAACGTCAAGAACAACCAGGTCAACTCCTCCTGGTTCTCGGACATCGAGGGCTACGCCGACGTCCACCCCGAGAAGGGCAAGGCCAAGAAGGACACCATGTCCGGCCTGAAGGTCGTGGACGACAACACGTTCACGATCACGCTGAACACGGGCATCCCGTACTTCCACTACAAGCTGGCCTACCCGGTCTTCTCCCCGCTGCCCAGCGGCTTCTTCAAGGACCCGAAGGGCTACGGCGAGAAGCCGGTCGGCAACGGCGCCTACAAGTTCAAGTCGTGGGACCACAAGAAGTCGATCCAGCTCACGCGGAACGACGACTACAAGGGCCCGGACAAGGCGAAGAACGGCGGCCTGAACCTCAAGGCGTACACGTCGGACACCGCCGCGTACAACGACCTGGTGTCGAACAACGTCGACTCCATGCCGATCGTCCCGAACTCCGAGCTCGCCAACTACAAGCAGGACCTCGGCGACCGCGCGATCGTTCAGGACTACTCGGCGATCAACACGATCAACCCCGCCTTCTACACGAAGCAGTGGAAGAACATCGACGTCAAGGTCCTCCAGGGCCTGTCGATGGCGATCGACCGCGACACCATCAACAAGACGGTCTTCTACAACACCCGTGAGTCGGCGACCGGTTGGGTCGCCAAGGGTGTGCTGGGCTACCAGAAGGACGCCTGCGGCGAGTACTGCAAGTACAACCCGAGCAAGGCGAAGGAGCTCATCAAGGAAGGCGGCGGCGTTCCGGGCAACAAGATCTCGATCCAGTACAACGCCGACCAGCCGCACAAGGACTGGGTCGTCGCGGTCTGCAACTCCATCAAGAAGGCGGTCGGTGTCGCGTGCGAAGGCGACGCCAAGACGGACTTCCAGGCCGACACGCAGATTCGTGACGCCAAGAAGGTCAAGTCCATCTACCGTTCGGGCTGGGTCCTCGACTACCCGTTCAACGGCAACTTCCTGCGTGACCTCTACGGCACCGGTGTCGCCGGCAACAAGGCCGACTTCTCGGACAAGAAGTTCGACGCCCTCGTGAAGAAGGCCGACGCCGCCGCGACCGTCGACGAGTCCGCGAAGCTGTACCAGGAGGCCGAGAAGTCGCTGCAGAACAGCTTCCCGGGTATCCCGCTCTGGTACAACCGCACGGTTTCCGGGCACTCCACGAACGTCAAGAACATGACGTTCGGTCAGGACGGCGACCCGAACTTCAACGACGTCGAGGTCTACAAGAAGTAACCCAGCGGGAGTAGTTGACCCGTGGCGTGGGCCGGCGATCCCGGCCCGCGCCACGGGCTGCTCCGCTATGGACGGAGGCACCCATGGGGCGCTATGTCGCGAGGCGACTGCTCCAGATGATCCCGGTCTTTCTCGGGACAACCATTCTGATCTTCCTGATGGTCAACGTGCTGCCGGGCGACCCGGTGGCCGCGCTGTGGGGGGACAAGCCGCCGGACCCGGCGCAGATGGCCAAGATCAAGCACGATCTCGGCCTCGATCTGCCGCTGTGGCAGCAGTATTTGCACTATCTCGGCAATCTGGCGCACGGCGAGTTCGGCGTGACGATCGCGGGCAGCCGACCCGTCATCGACGAGATGGCGGCCGCCTTCCCGGTCACCATCCGGCTCGCGCTGATGGCGTTCACCTTCGAGATGGTCGTCGGCATCTGCCTCGGCGTCATCGCCGGCATCCGCCGCGGCAAGCTGATCGACACCAGCGTCACGATCTTCACGCTCCTGGTGATCTCCGTACCCGTCTTCGTGCTCGGCCTGCTCGGCCAGCAGGTCATCGGTACGCAGCTGGGCTGGGTCACACCCAACGTCCAGGACTCCATGAACGTGGGGCAGTTGCTGCTGCCGGCCATCGTGCTCGGCTCGCTCTCCCTCGCGTACGTCGCGCGGCTCACCCGCACGTCGATCGCCGAGAACGCGCGCGCCGACTACATCCGCACGGCCGTGGCCAAGGGGCTTCCGCAGACCCGCGTGGTCCGCATGCACCTGCTGCGCAACTCCCTGATCCCGGTGGTCACCTACCTCGGCACCGACATCGGCGCGCTGATGGCCGGCGCTGTCGTGACCGAGGGCATCTTCAACGTTCAGGGCGTGGGCAACCTCCTCTACGAGGCACTCGCCCGCCGCGAGGGCGCCGTCATCGTCGGCATCGTGACGGTCTTCGTCCTGATCTACCTCGTCGCGAACCTGGTCGTCGACCTGCTCTACGCGGTGCTGGACCCGAGGATTCGTTATGCCTGAGAACACCGTGAAGATGAAGAAGAACGACGCCGCCACGGCCGCCGAGGAGCCCACGGCCGCCGTGGGGCCGACGGTCGCCGAGGCCGGACCCGCACCGGAGAAGCCGCGTTCGCTCGGCGCCGATGCCTGGGCGGACCTCATCCGCCGTCCGCTGTTCCTCATATCCGCCGTGCTGATCGTGTTCCTGCTGGTGATGGCGGCCTTCCCGTCCCTCTTCAGCGATACGGACCCGACGGCCGGCGACCTGAGCAATCACTTCCTGGACAAGCCGAAGCTCGGCAGCCTCTTCCAGGCCGACTGGTTCGGCTACGACGCCCAGGGCCGCTCGATCTACTCGCGTGTCGTCTACGGCGCACGGGTGTCGATCCTGGTCGGCGTCGGCGTGACCCTGCTCACGACCGTCTTCGGTGGCCTGCTCGGCATGCTCGCCGGCTACTTCGGCGGCTTCTGGGACACGGCGCTCTCCCGGATCACCGACGTGTTCTTCGGTATCCCGTTCATCCTCGGCGCGATGGTGGTGCTCAACGCCTTCACCGACCGCACCGTGTGGACCGTGATCGGCGCCCTCGCCTTCCTCGGCTGGACGACCATCGCGCGCGTCATGCGTGGCGCGGTGATCACCGCCAAGCACGCGGACTACGTGGTGGCGGCGAAGGCCCTCGGTGCGGGCACCGGCCGGATCCTGCGCAAGCACGTCCTGCCGAACGCCATCGCACCGGTGATCGTCGTCGCGACCATCCAGCTCGGTGTCGTCATCGTCGCCGAGTCCACCCTCTCGTACCTCGGACTCGGTCTCGGGACCAACGACGTATCGTGGGGTGCGGACATCTCCGACGCGGTCAAGTCCATCCGGAACGCGCCGCACATCCTGTTCTTCCCGGCAGGCATGCTCAGCCTCACGGTGCTGGCGTTCATCATGCTCGGCGACGCTGTGCGCGAAGCCCTCGACCCCAAGCTGCGCTGAGGGAGGCGTACTCGTCATGACTCTTCTCGACAAGACGGACTCGGTACCGTCTCCGCGCGGTGCGGGGGACGACGGCACGCCGCTGCTCGAAGTCCGCGACCTGCACGTGGAGTTCCACACCCGCGACGGTGTGGCCAAGGCGGTCAACGGCGTCAACTACACCGTGGACGCGGGCGAGACGCTCGCCGTGCTCGGCGAGTCAGGCTCCGGCAAGTCCGTCACCGCGCAGGCCATCATGGGCATCCTCGACATGCCGCCCGGCAAGATCTCCAAGGGCGAGATCCTCTTCCGGGGCCAGGACATGCTCAAGATGTCCGGCGAGGAGCGCCGCAAGATGCGCGGCGCCAAGATGGCCATGATCTTCCAGGACGCGCTCTCCTCGCTGAACCCGGTGCTCTCCGTCGGCTACCAGCTCGGCGAGATGTTCCGGGTCCACCAGGGCATGTCCAAGAAGGAGGCCAAGGCCAAGGCCATCGAGCTGATGGACCGGGTGCGCATCCCGGCCGCGGCGGCCCGGGTCGGGGACTATCCGCACCAGTTCTCCGGCGGTATGCGCCAGCGCATCATGATCGCGATGGCGCTCGCCCTGGAGCCGGACCTGATCATCGCGGACGAGCCCACCACGGCGCTCGACGTGACGGTCCAGGCCCAGGTCATGGACCTGCTCGCGGAGCTTCAGCGCGAGTTCAACATGGGGCTCATCCTCATCACGCACGACCTCGGTGTGGTCGCCGACGTCGCCGACAAGATCGCGGTGATGTACGCGGGCCGGATCGTGGAGACGGCGCCGGTGCGCGAGCTCTACAAGCGGCCCGCGCACCCGTACACCAAGGGCCTGCTCGAATCGATCCCACGCCTGGACCAGAAGGGCCAGGAGCTGTACGCGATCAAGGGCCTGCCGCCCAACCTGACGCGCATCCCGACGGGTTGTGCCTTCAACCCGCGCTGCGCCCAGGCGCAGGACGTGTGCCGCACCGACGTTCCGCCGCTGCTCCAGGTGACCGAGCGGGACGGTGGCGAGCTCGCGGGGCGCGGCAGCGCGTGCCACTTCTGGAAGGAGACGATCCATGGCTGAGTCCGAGGCTGTGGCCGCCATCGAGACCCCGGTCGACCGTGGCGAGCCGATCCTTCAGGTGCGCAACCTGCAGAAGTACTTCCCGCTGACCCAGGGCATCCTGTTCAAGCGGCACGTGGGCGACGTGAAGGCGGTCGACGGGATCTCCTTCGACCTGCACCAGGGCGAGACGCTCGGCATCGTGGGGGAGTCCGGCTGCGGCAAGTCCACGGTCGCCAAGCTCCTGATGACGCTGGAGACGGCGACCGCGGGCGAGGTCTTCTTCAAGGGGCAGGACATCACCAAGCTGTCCGGCCGCGCCCTGAAGGCCGTCCGCCGCAACATCCAGATGGTGTTCCAGGACCCGTACACGTCGCTCAACCCGCGTATGACGGTCGGCGACATCATCGGGGAGCCCTTCGAGATCCACCCCGAGGTGGCCCCGAAGGGGGACCGTCGCAAGAAGGTCCAGGACCTCCTCGACGTCGTCGGGCTCAACCCGGAGTACATCAACCGGTACCCGCACCAGTTCTCGGGCGGCCAGCGACAGCGCATCGGCATCGCACGCGGCCTGGCGCTCAACCCCGAGATCATCATCTGCGACGAACCGGTCTCGGCGCTCGACGTGTCGGTCCAGGCCCAGGTCATCAACCTGATGGAGAAGCTGCAGGACGAGTTCAACCTGTCCTACATCTTCATCGCGCACGACCTGTCGATCGTCCGGCACATCTCCGACCGGGTCGGGGTCATGTACCTCGGCAAGATGGCGGAGATCGGCACGGACGCGCAGATCTACGAGCACCCGACGCATCCGTACACGCAGGCGCTGCTCTCCGCGGTGCCGGTGCCGGACCCGGAGGTGCGCGAGGGCCGGGAGCGGATCATCCTCTCCGGCGACGTGCCCTCGCCGGCGAACCCGCCGTCGGGCTGCCGCTTCCGCACCCGCTGCTGGAAGGCGCAGGACAAGTGCGCCGAGGAGATCCCGGTCCTCGCGATCCCGGAGCGCTTCCGGACCTCCGAGACCCCCGCCGCGCACGATTCGGCGTGCCACTTCGCGGAGGAGAAGAACGTGGTGCCGGCGGCGTGACCGCGGCACGCTGACACCGCGAGCCGACCGGCTCCCGCCTTCGGGCGGGCGCCGGTCGGCTCTTTCGTTCGTACGTCGCGACATCTCGGGAGCATTCCTTGCACGGCACGCTGCATCACGTCGAACTGTGGGTGCCCGACTTCGGACGGGCCGAGAGCTCGCTCGGGTGGCTGCTCGGGGAGCTGGGGTACGTCGCCGAGCAGCGCTGGGAGAACGGGTGCAGCCTGCGGCTCGGGGCGACGTATCTCGTCATCGAGCAGTCACCGGCGCTGAGTTCGGACCGCCACGACCGGCTGGCGCCGGGCCTGAACCACCTGGCGTTCCACGTCGAGGACGCCGCGGCGATGGAGCGGCTCGTGGAGCGGGCCGCCGGGCACGGGTGGCGGCTGATGTTCCCGGAGCGGCATCCGTACGCGGGCGGGGACGGGCACTGCGCGGCGTATCTGGAGAACGGGGACGGGTTCGAGGTCGAGCTGGTCGCGTCCGCGTGAGCCGTGAGCGCGTCAACGCTCAGGCAGGCGCGGGCAGTTCCGCTCCCAGGTGGGCGGCGACGCGGTCGCGCAGCACGAGGTCGCCGCCGAAGACGTCGTTCACGAGCAGCGCGGTGATGTCGCAGTGCCCCCACGCGGGGTTGTCCGGCGACCATCTCTCCGA
Source organism: Streptomyces nidicola (assembly GCF_050106155.1). Classification (NCBI taxonomy): domain Bacteria; kingdom Bacillati; phylum Actinomycetota; class Actinomycetes; order Kitasatosporales; family Streptomycetaceae; genus Streptomyces; species Streptomyces nidicola. The sequence continues at coordinate 3,750,387 of NZ_JBNBPI010000001.1, read as the reverse complement.
GCCGTCCGGCGACGTGGTGTCGGCGGCCCAGGCCGCGCGCAGCGCCGCGTCCAGCTCCAGGAGCGACCAGGTCGTGGCAGCAGTCGTGTCAGTCGTGTCGGTCATGGCGGCAGCATCGCAGGCGGCACTGACAACCGGAGTTGGCAAAAGAAGTTCTGCAAAAACTCTTTTGCCAAGTGGCCGGTTGCGGCTACCTTCCGGACATGGCCGACGACGACAACCGTAAGCGCGTACTCGATCCCGAGCAGGACGCAGCAGCGCTGAAGGCGCTGACCCACCCCCTGCGTATCCAACTGCTCGGGCTGCTGCGCCTCGACGGCCCCGCCACCGCAACCGAGCTCGCGGTCAAGGCGGGGGAGTCGTCGGCCTCCGCCAGCTACCACCTGCGGGTCCTCGCGAAGTACGGGTTCGTGGCCGAGGCCGAGCACCGGGACGGCCGCGAGCGGCGCTGGCGCTCCGTGCACGCGGTCACCTCGTGGAGCAACGAGGCCATGCACGCGTCGCCCGACGCCCGCCGCTTCGTCAGCGAGACGGCCCGGCGCCAGGTCGAGCACCTGGGCCGCTCCCTCGCCCGCCACGAGGCCGACCTCGCCGAGGGGCGCCTGGGCCCGGAGTGGGTGGAGCCGTCCGGCATCGCCGACGTCATGCCCCGGCTCACCGCCCGCTCACTGGACGAGCTGAAGGCGGCCTTCGAGGCGAAACTCGACGAACTGACCCGGCGCGACGCCGAGGATCCGGAGGCCGAGCAGGTCATCGTGGTCGTGGCGGGCCTGCCGGTCGCTCCGCGCGCGGCGGAGACCGACCAGGACGCGCGATGACCTCCCGGATACCCGACCCCCGCACCGCCCGCCGCCGCTACGCCACCGTCTGCGCGCTGTTCTGGCTTCCGGTCGGCGCCGCCATCGCGCCCAAGGTGCTGTTGCTGACCGAGCGGGGGTTCGCGCTCGCCACCATCACCGCCTTCGTCGCCGCGCACTCGCTCACGGCCGCCGCGCTCGAACTTCCCACCGGTGGGCTCTCCGACGTCCTCGGACGCCGCCCCGTCCTCGCCGCGGCCGGCGTGCTGGACCTGGCCGCCCTCGCCCTGATCGGCCTCGGCACCACGGCGCTGCCGGTCGCGCTCGGCAGCGTGCTGCTCGGTGCGGGCCGCGCCCTGTCCACGGGTCCTGCCGAGGCCTGGTACGTGGACACGGTCCAGGCCTCGGCAGGACCCGGCGCCGAACTGCGCACCGGGCTCGCCCGCGGTTCGGCGGCCTCCTCCGCCGCGCTCGCCGTGGGCACCCTGATCGGCGGCGGCCTGCCGTGGCTGCTCGGCCTCGGCCCGAACCCCGGCGCGTGGCTCACGGAGGCGACGGCCGGGTACGTGGTGCCACTGGCCGTCCCGATGCTGCTCGGCGTGCTGATCGAACTCGGCTTCATCGCCTACGTGTTGCTCGCCCTGCCCGAGCCCCCGCACCCCCGCGCCGCCCTCTCCGACGTCCTCCGCGGCATCCCGGCCACCGTCCTGGACGGCCTGCGCCCGGCGGGCCGCGACGCGACGGTGCGCCGTGTACTGCTCAGCGCGGGCGCGGCCGGCGCCGCCCTCTTCACCCTCGAACTCCTCACGCCGGGCCGGGCGGCCGCCCTGACCGGCACTCCCGAGTCCGGCGCCGTCGTGTTCGCGGGGCTGGCCTGCGCCGGATACGTCTGCAACGGCGTGGGCAGCCACCTCGCCCCACTGGCCGCACGCCGCGCGGCCGGCGGGGAACGGGCGGTGCTGGTGGCCCTGTTCGTGGGCGCCCTCGGCCTCCTCCTGCTCGGCGCCACGGCGGCGTTCACCGGCCCGGCCGTCACGCTGCTCGCGGTCTGCGGCTACGGACTCGTCTACCTGGGCCTCGGCGCGGCGGGCCCGAACGAGAACGAACTGCTGCACCGCAGGGTGGCCCGCGAGGGCCGGGCGACGGCCCTGTCGGTGCAGTCACTCGCCCTGCAACTCACGGGCGCGGTCGCCGGTCTGACCATCGGCGCGCTACCGCCTGGGCCGCTGCCGTGGCTGGTGGGCGGCATCGCGCTGCTGGCCGGTGCGCTGCTGTGGACCGGAAGCGTGGGCCGCGGCCCGCGGAAGGAGCCCGCCGAGTCGCCCACCCCGCTCCCGGCCCCGTAACGCTCCCCGGCAACACGAAGGCCCGCGCCGAATGAATCGGCGCGGGCCTTCTCCCCGGCGAACCGGCAGCGTCCGTGGCTCGGGTCAATGGGCCGACGTTCCGGTTCCTGATGTACGCCGCCGGGGCGGAGTTGGGGTGGTGCCCAGGCGGCGTACCGGGGGGTCTAGAGGGCCTTGCGGGCCGCCGGAACGGTCGCCGTGGCCGGTTCCTCGGGGTGGTGGCAGGCGGTGAGGTGGCCCTCGCGGTTGCCCTCGATGCGGACCAGCGGGGGCGCCTGCGTCGAGCAGATCTCCGTGGCCTTCCAGCAGCGGGTGCGGAAGCGGCAGCCGGAGGGCGGGTTGACGGGCGAGGGCACGTCGCCGGTGAGGCGGATGCGTTCCACGGCCGGGGCGGCGTCGTCGGCGCTCGGCTCCGGGACCGCGGAGAGCAGCGCCTTGGTGTACGGGTGGCGGGGCCCGCCGTACAGGTCGGCGCGGTCCGCGATCTCGACGATGCGGCCGAGGTACATCACGGCCACGCGCTGCGAGAAGTGCCGTACGACGGCCAGGTCGTGGGCGATGAAGACGAAGGCGATGTCCAGCTCGCGCTGGAGCTCCTGGAGAAGGTTGACCACCTGCGCCTGAATCGAGACGTCGAGCGCGGAGACCGGCTCGTCGGCCACGATCAGCTTCGGCTCCAGCGCCAACGCCCGTGCCACACCGATGCGTTGACGCTGACCGCCCGAGAACTCGTGCGGAAAGCGGTTGTAGTGCTCCGGGTTGAGGCCGACCGTTTCGAGGAGTTCGCGCACGCGCTTCTCCCGGCCGCCCGCGGGGTCGATGCCGTTGATCTCCATCGGGGCGGAGATGATCTTGCCGACGGTGTGCCGCGGGTTCAGGGACGCGTACGGGTCCTGGAAGATCATCTGGATCTCCGAGCGGACCGGCGCGAGCTTCTTGCGGTCGGCGTGCGTGATGTCCTGGCCGCGGTAGCTGATCTTCCCGGCGGTCGGTTCGAGGAGCCGCGTGATCAGGCGTCCCGTCGTCGACTTGCCGCAGCCCGACTCGCCGACCAGGCCGAGGCTCTCGCCCTGGCCGACCTGGAAGTCCAGGCCGTCCACGGCCTGCACGGCCCCGATGGTGCGGCGGATCGGGAACCCGCCCTTGATCGGGAAGTGCTTGGTGAGCCCCGAGACGTCCAGCAGGGGAGTGGTGTCGCTCATGGTGAATCCCTGAAATCCCTCTGTGTGTCCGTCAGTTGGTCCGCGCCGCGGCGCCGGCCGCGGTCAGCTCGGCGAAGAACTCCGCGCGCTGCCCCGCCGTGAGGTGGCAGGCGGGCGCCCGCTCGCCGGTCGCGTCGAGCCGCGGCTCCTCGCTGACGCAGCGCCCGTCGGCCACCTGCTCGACGAAGGTGCAGCGCGGGTGGAAGCGGCAGCCGGTCGGCGGGTTGAGCAGGCTCGGCGGGGTGCCGGGGATCGGCGAGAGAGGTACGTCGACCGGCGCGGACAGGCTCGGCATCGACCCCAACAGGCCCCAGGTGTAAGGGTGCTGGGGCTTGCGCAGCACCTCTTCCTTCGTGCCGCGCTCCACGCACCGGCCGCCGTACATCACCAGCACGTCGTCCGCGATGTCGGCGATGACGCCGAGGTCGTGCGTGATGAACACGATGGACGTACCGAACTCCTGCTGCAGGTCCTTGAGCAGATCGAGGATCTGGGCCTGCACCGTCACGTCGAGGGCCGTCGTCGGCTCGTCCGCGATGAGCAGCGCCGGGTCGCAGACCAGGGCCATCGCGATCATCGCGCGCTGCCGCATGCCGCCGGAGAACTGGTGCGGGTAGTCGTCGACGCGCAGATCGGGCTGCGGGATGCCGACCTTCGTGAGCATCTCGATCGCCCGCGCCCGCGCCTCCTTCTTGGAGGCCCCGGTGTGCTTGCGATACGTCTCCGCGATCTGCCGGCCGATGGTGTGGTACGGCGACAGGGAGGCCAGCGCGTCCTGGAAGATCATGGCCATCTTGTTGCCGCGCAGCCGCTCCAACTCCCGCTCGGAGGCGGTGAGAAGCTCCTGCCCGTCGAGGACGATCTCGCCCTCCAGGTGAGTGTGGGCCCGGTCGTGCAGGCCCAGGATCGCCATGTTGGTCACGGACTTGCCGGAGCCGGATTCGCCGACGATGCCGAGGGTGCGGCCGCGTTCGAGGGTGAAGCCGAGCCCGTCGACGGCCTTGACCACGCCGTCCTCCGTGGGGAAGTGGACGTGCAGGTCGCTGACGGCGAGGAAGGGTGCGCTCATGGGTGTTGCTCCTAGGCCAGCCGCACGCGCGGGTCGATGAGGGCGTAGACGGCGTCGACCACGATGTTGAAGACGACGATGGCCGCGGCGGCCACGAGGACGACGCCCAGCAGCGTCGGCAGGTCATTGGTGGAGACGGCCTTCACGGACAGCAGACCGATGCCCTGCAGGCTGAACGTGGACTCGGTGATGATCGCGCCGCCGAGCAGCAGGCCGAGGTCCATGCCGAAGATGGTGACGATCGGCCCCATCGCGCCGCGCCAGGCGAACCGGAAGAAGACCGCGCGCCGCGAGAGACCCTTGGCGCGGGCCGTGCGTACGTAGTCCTCGGTCAGCTTCTCGACCATCTGGGAGCGGGTCATGCGCGTGTAGTTGGCGGTCCAGATCAGGGAGAGCACGATCCACGGCAACAGCAGACCCTTGGCCCAGGCGCCCGGGTTCTGCGTGAACGGCGTGTAGGACGCGCGGTCGAGCAGGTGCCACTGGTCGACGAAGTAGTACGTGGCGATGATGCCGACGACGTAGATCTGCATCGAGGAGGCGACGAGGGAGGCCGAACTGGCCACCTTGTCCAGGGCCTTGCCCTGCTTGACGGCGGCCAGCATGCCGGTGCCGACACCGAAGATCACGAAGACCACGGCGGAGCCGATGGACAGCGAGATGGTGGTCGGGAAGCGGTCGAGGATCGTGCCGAGGACCGGCTCGCGGTTCTGGAAGGAGAAGCCGAGGCACGGCGCCGGGCAGTGCCCGAACGAGGAGTAGTCGCGGCCCACGAACACGCCCTGGAGCCAGTGCCAGTACTGCACCGGTATCGGATCGGCGATCCCCAGGTTCTTCTTCACCAGCGCCAGCGTCTCGGGCGTGCAGACCTTGCCGCAGGCGATGCGGGCCGGGTCGCGCGGGGCGGCGTAGAACAGGACGAACACGATGGCGCTGATGATCAGAAGGATCACCAGGGCGCCGATGGCGCGTCGAAGGATGAAGCGGAGCATGGCAGTTGGGTTTCCTGACGGATGCCGATGGGCCTCGGTGCGGCCTTGAGGAGACTCGAAGAGACCTGAGGAGGGCTCGGGGAGGAGGAGCGGCGGGGGCGCCCCGGGGGTGCGACGCCCCCGCCGGACGGGGTGCTCGTCAGGCCTTCACGAAGGTCTTGTAGAGCAGCGTGGCGGAGAAGTTCGGGTCGAACATCGCGCCGCCGACCTTGGAGCCGCTGATGTACCAGCGGCGCTGGAAGGTCTCGGGGATGATCGGCGCGACCTCCTTCATGATCCGCCGGTCGAGCGCGGACCAGGCCTTGCCGGCCTTCTCCTGGTCGCTGATCAACTCGTTCTTCTTGATGGTCTCGTCGATCCAGTCCACCTTGACCTGCGAGACGTTGTTCATGCCGTTGCCGATGGAGGCGCTGTCGAACAGCGGCTGCATCATGGTGAAGGCGGTCGGCCAGTCCGGGGACCAGCCGAACCACATCACGTCGTAGTTGTTGTCGACCTGCTGGACCTGGTCGTAGTACGTCGTGGAGTCGATCGGCTTCATGACGGGCTTGAAGCCGGCCTCGGTCAGCGCGTTCTCGATGACGACCTTGGTCTTGTCGTAGACCGGGTCCTGCTCGTACGCGTAGACGATCTTCGTGCCGAGCTTGCCGGCCTTCTTCAGCAGCTCCTTGGCGCGCTTCGGGTCGCCCGCGGGCTTCTTGAGCTTGCCGTAGAGGTCGTACTTCTCGTACCCGATGATGTCCGGGCTGAGGATGCTGGTCGCGTAGTCGCCGGCCGAGGTACCGCCGTAGATCTTGCGGATCTGCTCCAGCGGCCAGGCGATGTTGAGGGCCTGGCGCACCGCGAGGTCGGTGACGCGCTTGCAGTTGATGGCGTAGTAGTAGCTGCCGGTCAGCAGGCCGTTGAAGGTGCGCTGCTTGAGCTCCGGCGTGGTCAGGATCTTCTGCATCCGCTCGGCCGGGATGCCCTTGTAGATCGAGACGGCGTACTTGTCGTTGCCCTGGTCCGCGATGAGGCGGTCCGTGGAGTCCAGGCCCTCGACGCCGAAGGTGAACTCGAAGCCGTCCGGGTAGGCGTTGCGGATCGAGTCCGTTGCCGGGTCCCAGTGCTTGTTGCGCACGAGGGTCATCGACTTGTCGGTCGTGTGCGCCTTGATCTTGTACGGGCCGCAGGAGACCGGGTTCTTGTCGTACTTCTCCTTGGTGTCCAGCTTCACCGGCGTGGCGGCGTAGGTGTGCATCGCCAGGGTGAAGTTGAAGTCCGGACGCGCTTCCTTGAGGTGGAAGGTGATCGTCTTCTTCTTCTTGTCGGTGACGATCGCGTCCAGGTGCTTGCCCTTGTACGGGCCCTCGTAGTGGTCACGCCACTTGGCGTCGTCGCCGGTCAGGGCTATCTGCGCGAAGGTGGCGCCCTCGGTGATGAACGGGGCCCAGCCGCGCTCGAAGCCGTGCCGCACGTCGTCGACGGTCAGCTCGCTGCCGTCGTCCCACTTGAGGCCGTCCTTGAGCGTGAACGTCCACGTCTTGTTGCCGTCGGAGGCGGTGCCCGCGTCGGTGGCGAGGTCGCCGACGAGCTTCTGGTGCCCGGCCGAGTCGACCTTGTAGCCGGTCAGGCAGCGCGCGTAGAGCAGCGCGAGCGTCGAGTTGAACGCGTAGTAGATGCGCTGCGGGTCCAGGTGCGAGAAGTCGTCGGGCGAGTAGCCGTAGATCGTGCCGCCCTTGCGCGCGCCCTTGACCTCGGGCGCCGGGCCCTTGGAGTCGTCGGCCGTGCCGACCGCCACCTTGGCGCCCGTGTACTGGGTGGCGCCGCCCGCGCCGCCCTTGCCGCCGCCACCGCCGGCGTTGCCGCTGCTGCATGCCGTCAGGAGCGAGCCGGCGCCGATGGCGACGGACGTTCCGATGACGAAGTTTCTCCGCGAAAGGGACATGGCTTCCTGCCCTGGTGCTGGTTGGGGAGTGAGCTTGCCGGCCGGGCCCCGTCGCCCTGACCCGCATGAAGTGGGTGGAACCTGAGTGGGGGGAGCCTCAGCGTTTGGTCTTGGGGTCCATCGCGTCCCGGACCGAGTCGCCGAGCAGATTGAACGCGAGGACGAAGATGACCATCGTCAGACCCGGGACGAGCATGAAGGTGATGTCGGCCTGGTACGTCTTGGCGCCGTTCTGGAGCATCACGCCCCAGTCGGGCGTGGGGTTGGTGAGGCCGACGCCCATGAAGGCGAGGCCGGCCTCGGTGGTGACGTACATGGGGAGCGCGAGGGTCGCCTGGATCAGGATCGGCGTCCACAGGTTCGGCAGCAGTTCCTTGAAGATGATCCGTGCGGGGGAGGCGCCGGTGACCTTCGCCGCCTCGACGAACTCCCGCTCGCGCAGGGCGAATACCTCGCCTCTGAGCAGGCGAGCGACCGATGACCAGCCGAAGGCGGTCATCACGAGGATCAGGCTCAGTACGGTGAGCCAGACCGGAGTGCTGTCCGTCGGCGACACGAAGATCGAGATGACGACCGGCCAGAAGGCGATGAAGAACAGGGTCTGCGGGAAGGCGAGCAGGATGTCGATGAGCCAGCCGACGAAGTAGTCGGTCTTGCCGCCGAGATAGCCGGCGCTCACGCCGATGACGATGCCGAGCACGGTGGTCAGGATCGTCGCGATGCCCGCGATGAACAGCGAGTTGCGGATGCCGTAGAGCAGGAACGTGAAGACGTCCCGGCCGAGCTGCGGCTCGACGCCGAGCCAGAAGTCGCTGCTGATCCCGCCGTTGGCCTTGACCGGGTACCCGAAGTCGTTGAGCAGACCGCCCTGGTTCATTCCGTACGTGGTGTACGGGTCCTTGCCGTAGAGCTTGGCTATGAGGGGCGCCAGGATCGCGATCAGGACGAAGAAGGCGACGACGTAGGCCGACACCACGCCGGTGCGGTCCCGCTTGAAGCGCCGCCAGGCGAGCTTGCCGGGGGAGAGGCTCTCGTCGCCGCGGGTGACAGGCGGCTTCGGTGCCTGCGGTGCGTCGTCCTCCACCACCTCAAGGGAGGCGGTGGCGGGAGGAGTTGGGGTCGTCATGGTGCTCCAGGCCCTGAGGGGTCCACATGGGCACGGGCGACCCGTGCGCTCAGCGGGACCTTTTCAAGGCCCGGATGTACGGTCAACGAATTCTTGAGGTCTTGATCCCGTCTTTGAATCTTTGGTCCGGACTTTGCTCCGAGTAGGCATGCCGGTGGCGGGAGCTTGGCAGTACCCGGGGTCCAAAAGGGCGCTTATGGGTGCTACTTGGGGCGACAGGTTCGATATCCGGACGTGAGTGTCTCGCTATGCGTACACACTGGCCGCTCACCGCCCGTCCCGGTCACCCGCCTTCCCGTACCGGCGGAAATCCGCGGTGTCCACGGTCCAGGGGCCGAAGGGGACCGTGTCGCCGTAGATGTACGGCTCCTTCGAGAGGTAACGGCCGTTCGCGGGGTCGGAGTGGACCTCGACGGTGCCCGTGCGCGGGTCGACGATCAGGTAGTGCTCGATGCCCATCGCCGGGTAGTCGGCGAGCTTGTCGCGGTAGTCGTTGTCGGGGTTGGAAGGCGAGACGACCTCGATGACGGCCGGCACCTGTGAGGCGTCGACCGCGAGGCCCGCCTCGTCCAGGGACTCCTCCGGGATCACCACCGCGTCAGGGCGACGCATCCGACCGATGCCCGGGTGTTCGATCTCGTTCCTCGGCGATCGCGCGCATCTTCGCGTACTCCATGAGCCCACGGTAGCCGCGACGCCGAGCCCGTCGCCCCCGCGCCCGTGACTCACCTCATTCGGGTGACCCAGCAGGCGGCACCCGTTCACCGCAGGTCAAATGGCCCCAAGGCCCGTCCCCGCACCGCCCCCTGGAGGACCCTGATGCGCCTCGGCCTGCGTACCGGCGCCCTGGCCGCCGCCCTGGTGCTGGCCGTGCCCTGGCTGGCGTCCTGCGGGGCCACCGCCACCGAGTCGGGCATCGTGCGGGCGAAGTGGGGTGACCCGCAGAACCCGCTGGAGCCCGCGAACACCAATGAGGTCAACGGCGGCAAGGTCCTCGACATGATCTTCCGGGGGCTCAAGGTCTACAACCCCGAGACCGCCGAGCCCGAGTACGCCGTCGCCAAGTCGATCACCAGCGACGACGCGCAGAACTTCAAGGTCACCCTGAAGGACGGCTGGAAGTTCGCGGACGGCAGCAAGGTCACCTCGCAGTCGTTCGTCGACGCGTGGAATTACGCCGCCTACCTGCCGAATGCCCAGATCGGCGCCGACTTCTTCGGCTACATCGACGGGTACGACAAGCTCCACCCGGTCAAGGGCAAGCCCAGCGCCAAGAAGCTCTCCGGGCTCAAGGTCGTCGACGATCTGCACTTCACCATCAAGCTGAACCAGAAGTTCTCGCTGTTCCCCGACATGCTCGGGTACGCCGCCTTCTCCCCGCTGCCGAAGAAGTTCTTCACCGACCACGACGAATGGCTGGAGAAGCCGTTCGGCAACGGCCCGTACGCGGTGACGGACTACGAGCGCGGCGGCCGCATGAAGCTGCGGCTCAACCACGAGTACAACGGCACCAAGCCCCGCAACAAGGGCGTCGACCTGCTCGTCTACACCGACGACAACACCGCGTACACCGATGTCGTGGCCGGCCAGCTCGACGTGACCGACGCCGTGCCCGCCGAGCAGCTCAGCAACCTCCACAAGGACATCGACAACCGGTACATCAACACCCCGGCCGGCATCATCCAGACGCTGATGTTCCCCATGTACGACAAGCGGTGGGACACCGCCGACGCCCTCAAGGTCCGCCGGGGCATCTCGCTCGCCATCAACCGCGAGCAGATCACCGACAAGATCTTCCAGAAGACCCGGATCCCGGCCAAGGACTGGACGTCCCCCGTGCTCCGCGACGAGGGCGGCTACAACCCCGACATCTGCGGCGACCGCTGCGAGTACGACCCCAAGAAGGCCAAGCAGCTGATCGACGAGGGCGGCGGCTTCCCCGGCGGCAAGCTCGTCCTCAGCTACAACGCCGACACCGGCAACCACAAGCAGTGGATCGACGCCATCTGCAACAGCGTCAACCGGGTCATGGGCGACTCGAAGGCCTGCGTCGGCAACCCGGTGGGCACCTTCGCCGACTTCCGTACGCAGATCCAGAGCGGGAAGTTCAGCGGCCCGTTCAGGAGCGGCTGGCAGATGGACTATCCGCTGATCCAGAACTTCCTCCAGCCCGTCTACACCACGGGCGCCCCCAGCAACGACGGCAAGTGGAGCGACAAGCGGTTCGACGCGCTGATCAACAAGGCCAACGCGGACCCGGACCCGAAGAGCGCGATCAAGGACTTCCAGGACTCCGAGCGGATCCTCGCCGAGCAGCTCCCCGCGATCCCGCTCTGGTACCAGAACGGCACCGCCGTCTACGGCACCCGCGTGCACGACGTGAAGCTCAACCCCTTCAGCGTGCCGGTCTTCGAGGAGATGACCGTCGATGACTGAGTCCGTAAGCCGATCCGTGGACCCGAGGGAGGTGTCGTGGGGCGTTATGTGATCCGACGGCTGCTGCAGATGATCCCGGTGTTCATCGGCACCACGCTGCTGATCTTCCTCATGGTCAACGTCATGGGCGACCCGACCGCGGCGCTCTGCGGCGACAAGGCCTGCGACCCGGCCACCCAGGCGGCGCTGCGCGAGCAGTTCCACCTCGACAAGCCGCTGGTGCAGCAGTACCTGATCTATCTCGGCAACATCTTCCAGGGCGACTTCGGCACCGCCTTCAACGGGGACTCCGTCGCCGACCTGATGCTGCGCGCCTACCCCGTCACCATCAAGCTGACGTTCGTGGCGATCGTCTTCGAGATCGTCATCGGCATCGGCCTCGGCGTCATCACCGGCCTGCGCCGCGGCAAGCCCATCGACACGGGCGTCCTCGTCCTCACCCTGGTCGTGATCTCCGTGCCGACGTTCGTCACCGGGCTCGTCGCCCAGCTCCTGTTCGGCATGCAGTGGGGGATCGTCAAGCCCTCGGTGGCGTACGAGGCGCCGCTGGTCGAGCTGATCCTGCCGGGCCTCGTCCTCGCCTCGGTGTCCCTCGCGTACGTGACCCGGCTGACCCGCACGTCCGTCGCTGAGAACGCCCGCTCCGACTACGTCCGCACCGCCGTCGCCAAGGGCCTGCCCAGGCGCCGCATCATCTGGCGGCACCTGCTGCGCAACTCGCTGATCCCGGTCGTCACGTTCATCGGCACCGACATCGGCGCCCTGATGGGCGGCGCCATCGTCACCGAGCGGATCTTCAACATCCGCGGCGTCGGCTACCAGCTCTACCAGGGCATCCTGCACCAGTCCTCGCCGACGGTGGTCGGCTTCGTGACCGTCCTGGTGATCGTCTTCCTGCTCGCCAACCTCATCGTCGACCTGCTCTACGCCGTCCTTGACCCGAGGATCCGCTATGCCTGAGCCCGTCACCCCGGTCACCGTCGAGGCCCAGCTCACGCCCGGTACCCCCGAGGGCGGCGGCGCCGAGGGGCCCGCGCGCTCCCTGTGGTCGGACGCCTGGCGCTCGCTGCGCCGCAACCCCGTCTTCATCATCTCGGCGCTGATCATCCTGTTCCTGGTGATCGTCGCGATCTGGCCGCAGCTCCTCGCGAGCGGCGACCCCAACGACTGCGACCTCGCCCACGGCCAGGAGACCTCCACCTCCGGACACCCCTTCGGCTACGACGCCCAGGGCTGCGACGTCTATACGCGCACGGTGTACGGGGCCCGGGCCTCGATCACCGTCGGCGTGTGCGCCACGGCGGGCGTCGCGCTGCTCGGCGGGATCCTGGGCGCGCTCGCCGGCTTCTTCGGGCGGTGGGCGGACGCCCTGCTGTCCCGCGTCGCCGACATCTTCTTCGGCATCCCGGTCGTCCTCGGCGGCCTCGTCCTGCTGTCGGTCGTGACGTCGACGACGGTGTGGCCGGTGGTCGGGTTCATCGTGCTGCTCGGCTGGCCGCAGATCTCCCGCATCGCGCGCGGCTCCGTGATCACGGTCAAGGAGAACGACTACGTGCACGCCGCGCGCACGCTCGGCGCCTCCAACTCCCGGATCCTGCTGCGCCACATCCTGCCGAACGCCATCGCCCCGGTGATCGTCGTCGCGACCATCGCGCTCGGCACGTACATCGCCCTGGAGGCGACGCTCTCGTTCCTCGGTGTCGGCCTCAAGCCGCCCGCGGTGTCCTGGGGCATCGACATCTCCAACGCCGCCCCGTACATCCGCAACGCCCCGCACATGCTGCTGTACCCGGCGGGAGCGCTGGCCCTCACGGTCCTCGCGTTCATCATGCTCGGCGACGCGGTGCGCGACGCCCTCGACCCCAAGCTGAGGTAGCGCCCATGCCCCTGCTCGAAGTACGCGATCTGCACGTCGAGTTCCGTACGCGCGACGGAGTCGCCAAGGCGGTCAACGGCGTCAACTACACCGTCGACGAGGGCGAGACGCTCGCCGTGCTCGGGGAGTCCGGCTCCGGCAAGTCCGTCACCGCGCAGGCCGTGATGGGGATCCTGGACATGCCGCCGGGGCGGATCAGCAGCGGCGAGATCCTCTTCAAGGGCAAGGATCTGCTGACGCTCAAGGAGGAGGAGCGGCGGAGGATCCGCGGCGCCGAGATGGCGATGATCTTCCAGGACGCGCTCTCCTCGCTGAACCCCGTGCTCACGGTGGGGGAGCAGCTCGGCGAGATGTTCGTCGTCCACAAGGGGATGTCGAAGAAGGACGCGCGGGCCAGGGCCGTCGAGCTGATGGACCGGGTGCGCATCCCGGCGGCGAAGGAGCGGGTGAGCCAGTACCCGCACCAGTTCTCCGGCGGCATGCGCCAGCGCATCATGATCGCGATGGCGCTCGCCCTCGAACCCTCGCTGATCATCGCGGACGAGCCGACGACCGCCCTCGACGTCACCGTGCAGGCCCAGGTCATGGACCTCCTCGCCGAGTTGCAGCGCGAGCTCAACATGGGGCTCATCCTCATCACCCACGACCTCGGGGTGGTCGCCGACGTCGCCGACAAGATCGCCGTGATGTACGCGGGCCGGATCGTCGAGCAGGCGCCGGTGCACGAGATCTACAAGGCACCGGCCCACCCGTACACCAAGGGCCTGCTCGAATCGATCCCGCGCCTCGACCAGAAGGGGCAGGAGCTCTTCGCCATCAAGGGGCTCCCGCCGAACCTCATGAACATCCCGCCCGGCTGCGCCTTCAACCCGCGCTGCCCGATGGCCCGGGACGTGTGCCGCACCGACGTACCGCCGCTCGCCCAGGTCTCCGAGGAACGCCGCAGCGCCTGCCACTTCTGGAAGGAGACCCTCGATGCCGCAACACGGTAAGCACGTGAGCAAGGACGACCTGAAGCGCGAGGGCCGGATCGCCGAGCACCTCCTCCACAAGGCGCAGGCCGAGAACGACTACGCGCAGAACGGCTCGGTCTCGGGGCACGAACCGCTCCTCCAGGTACGCGGCCTGACCAAGCACTACCCGCTCACCCAGGGCGTCCTCGTCAAGAAGCAGATCGGCTCGGTGAAGGCCGTCGACGGAGTGGACTTCGACCTCGGGCAGGGCGAGACCCTCGGCATCGTCGGCGAATCCGGCTGCGGCAAGTCGACGGTCGCGAAGATGCTGGTGAACCTGGAACGGCCGACCGCCGGCGTCATCACCTACAAGGGCGAGGACATCACCACGCTGTCCGGCCGCGCGTTGAAGGCGGTCCGCCGCAACATCCAGATGGTGTTCCAGGACCCGTACACGTCGCTCAACCCCCGTATGACGGTCGGCGACATCATCGGGGAGCCGTACGAGATCCATCCCGAGGTGGCCCCGAAGGGCGACCGCAGGAAGAAGGTCCAGGACCTGCTCGATGTCGTCGGGCTCAACCCGGAGTACATCAACCGGTACCCGCACCAGTTCTCGGGCGGTCAGCGCCAGCGCATCGGTATCGCGCGCGGTCTCGCGCTGCGCCCCGAGATCATCGTCGCGGACGAGCCGGTGTCCGCGCTCGACGTGTCGGTCCAGGCGCAGGTCATCAACCTGATGGACCGGCTCCAGAACGAGTTCGACCTCAGCTACGTGTTCATCGCGCACGACCTGTCGATCGTCCGGCACATCTCCGACCGGGTGGGCGTGATGTACCTCGGCCGCATCGTCGAGATCGGTTCGGACGCCGAGATCTACGACCACCCGACGCACCCCTACACGCAGGCGCTGCTCTCCGCGGTGCCGGTGCCCGACCCGGAGGCGCGCGAGGGCCGCGAGCGGATCATCCTCTCCGGCGACGTGCCCTCGCCGGCCAACCCGCCGTCCGGCTGCCGGTTCCGTACGCGCTGCTGGAAGGCGCAGCAGAAGTGCACGGACGAGGTGCCGCTGCTCGCCGTGCCGGAGGTCTTCCGGGGCGGCGACACCCCGGCCAGTCACCCGTCGGCCTGCCACTTCGCCGAGGAGAAGCAGGTCGTGCCGACGGAGTAGCAGCGGCCGAGTGCGGTGACCGACGGGTCTTTACACGCAGGCAATCCGGTCGACGCGGCGCCGATATGTGACCGGGCCAGAGTGTCTGTTGTACGGCCGTGCGGGTGCCGTGAGCCGGGCCGGAGCGCATTGCGCTCCGGCCCGGTTGCCGTTCGTCAGAGCCCCAACGACCGCTTCAGGAAGTCGACCTGGAGCAGCAGCAGATTCTCGGCGACCTGCTCCTGGGGCGTCATGTGGGTCACGCCGGACAGCGGGAGCACCTCGTGCGGGCGGCCGTCCGCGAGCAGCGCGGAGGACAGCCGCAGGGCGTGCGCCACGACCACGTTGTCGTCCGCGAGCCCGTGCACGATGAGCATCGGACGGTGCTGCTCGGCGGCCTCCGTGAGCCCGTCGTCGGTCACCAGGGAACTCTTCGCGTACGTCTCCGGGGAGGCGGCCGGGTCGCCCAGGTAGCGCTCCGTGTAGTGCGTGTCGTACAGCCGCCAGTCCGTGACCGGGGCGCCCGCGATGCCCGCGTGGAAGACGTCCGGGCGGCGCAGCACGGCGAGCGCCGACAGATAGCCGCCGTAACTCCAGCCGCGCATCGCGACCTTGGAGAGGTCGAGCGGGAACCGCTCCGCCAGCGCGTGCAGCGCCGTGACCTGGTCGTCGAGGGTGAGCGTGAAGTCGCCGTGGATCGACTTCTCGCGGCCCGGCGAGACACCGGGCGTGCCACGGCCGTCCGCGACGATCACCGCGAAGCCCTGGTCGGCGAACCACTGCGAGGTCAGATGCGGGTTGTGGGCGGCCACGACGCGCTGCCCGTGCGGGCCGCCGTAGGGGTCCATGAGGACCGGCAGCGGACCGTCCCCCTCCTCGTAGGAGGAGGGCAGGAGAACGGCGCACGGGATGCCCGCGGCCTCCGTCAGCGTCACGCGCGGGGTGAGCAGCGGGCGGGCGGCGTGCGAGGCGATGTCGGTGACGTGCTTGCCCTCGCGCTCCACGCGCGCCCGCGCGCCGGGCGAGTCCGGCGTCGACGAGACGAGGACGGTGACGGCGCCGTCACCGGAGCGGACCGCGGAGTGGACGCCGGCCTCCGTGGAGACGCGCTGCGTCCCCAGCTCGTTGACCCGGTAGACGTGCACCTCGCCGGTCTCGGGCGACTCGGCGTCGACCCCGGCGGAGGCGGAGACGAGCACGTCGCTGTCGCCCACGTCGAGCACCGCACGCACGTGCAGCTGAGGCCCGGTCAGCGGCCGCTCGCCCACCGCGAGGACCCGCGCGCCGCCCTCGTCGGCGATCCGCACGAGCTGCCCGCTCGGCGACCAGCACGGCACCCCGGGCAGCAGTTCGAGCCACGCGTCGTCCTCGTCGGCGTGCACCATCCGCGTCGAGCCGTCGTCCGTGTTCACCGCGAGGTAGAGCGCGCTGCGCTGGTCGCGGGCCTGGACCAGGAGCAGCGGGGCGCCGTCCGCCGACCAGTGCACGCGGGCCAGGTACGGGTACGCCTTGCGGTCCCAGGTGACCTCGGTGCGGTTGCCCTCGAGGTCGTACGCGAAGAGGCGCACGTCGGCGTTGGGCGTGCCGGCGCGGGGGTAGGCGACGCGGGCCGGCTCCCGGTCCGGGTGCGCGGGGTCGGCGATCCACCAGCGCCGCACGTCCGCGTCGTCGGCGCGGGCCACGAGCAGGCGGTCCGAATCGGGCGACCACCAGTGGCCGCGGTACCGGGACATCTCCTCGGCCGCGGCGAACTCGGCGAGCCCGTACGTCACGGTGTCCGCTTCGGGAGTGGCCAGCGCCCGGTCGCCCTCGCCCTCCGCGCCGACGACGCGCAGCGCGCCCCGGGTGACGTACGCGATGTGCCGCCCGTCGGGGGAGGGGCGCGGGTCCAACACGGGCCCCGGCACGCGCAGTTCCCGCGCGGTACCGACCCGCAGCTCGGCCGTGAACAGCCGCCCCGACAGGGCGAACGCGGCCAACTCGGCGGTGGCGTCCGTCGCGTAGCCCACGATGCCCGCGCCGCCCTCGCGGCTGCGCTCGCGCCGGGCCCGCTCCTCGGCCGACAGGTTCTCCGCCGCCCCGCCGAGCAGGGCCACCGGGTCGGCGGCCACCCGTTCCTGACCACTCGCCACGTCAAGCACCCACAGCGCGTTCGCCCGATCGGTACCCGAGGAGGAACGCAGAAAGACGACACGCTCGCCGTCCGGCGCCACGGTGAAGGCACGCGGCGCCCCCAACGTGAAGCGCTGAGTGCGCGCGTGCTGACGGGGGAAGGTCTCGATGGTCATCCAGGCAGCCTAGGAGAGATGACGTCCGCGCGCCCCCGTGCGCTCCCGGTCGCATCGGGTGCTCCCCGATCGCGACTCGTGCGCGGGTACGGATAGTTATGATCGTTAGCGCTGTGTGGGTACGAGTCGGTCGGCGACCGGATCACTTTGGAGGAGGACCGCTGTGGCACTCTCGATCTCGGCCGTGGTGCTGTTCGCGATCATCGTCTTCATCCTGATCAAGAAGTCGGGACTGAAAGCGGGGCACGCGGTGGTGTGTGTGCTCCTGGGTTTCTACCTGGCGAGTTCGTCCGTCGCTCCGACGATCAAGGAGCTGACGACGAACGTGGCGGACATGGTCGGCGGCATCAAGTTCTAGCGCCCGTCTCCGCGCCGGGTATGTCGGTGGGGCGTTCTAGGCTGTGGGCATGACGGAAATGCCAGGTAGGCGCCTGCTCCTCGTGCATGCGCACCCCGACGACGAGTCGATCAACAATGGCGCCACCATGGCCAAGTACGCCGCCGAAGGCGCCCAGGTCACGCTGGTGACCTGCACGCTCGGCGAGGAGGGCGAGGTCATTCCGGGCGAACTGGCCCATCTCGCCCCGGACCGGGAGGACATTCTCGGCCCGCACCGGATCGGCGAGTTGGCCGCCGCCATGAAGGAGCTCGGCGTCACCGACCACCGCTTCCTCGGCGGCCCCGGCCGGTTCCGCGACTCCGGAATGATGGGCGCCCCGCAGAACGAGCGGGAGGGCGCCTTCTGGTCCACCGATTTCGACGAGGCCGCGGCCCACCTCGTCGCCGTGATCCGCGAGACCCGCCCGCAGGTCCTGATCACGTACGACCCCGACGGGGGCTACGGGCACCCCGACCACATCCAGGCCCACCGCGTCGCGATGCGCGCCGCGGAGCTCGCCGCCGAGACCGCCTTCCGGCGCGACCTCGGGGAGCCGCACGCGATCGCGAAGGTCTACTGGAACCGCGTGCCGCGCACGGTCGTCGAGGAGCGGTTCCGCCGGCTCGCGGGCGTGCTCGACGCCACACCCTTCGACGTCGCCGCCGTGGTGGACGACGTGCCCGGAGTCGTCGACGACGAGCGGATCACCGCGGCGATCGACGGCCGGCCGTACGTCGAGCGGAAGGCGGCCGCGATGCGCGCGCACGCCACCCAGGTCGACGTGCCGGACGCGGGCACCGTCTTCGCGCTCTCCAACGGGCTCGCGCAGCCGCTGTTCGACATCGAGTACTACGAGTTGGTGCGGGGCGAGCCCGGATCGCCGTACGAGAACGACCTGTTCGAGGGTCTTGAGGGAGTGACCGAGCGATGAGCGGCGACAAGAACGGGCGGGCCGCGGCGTCCAGCGGCAAGGCGGCTCCCGGCGGCAGGCCGGCTCCCGGTGGGCCGTCGGCGCAGAACGTCGACCTGCCCTTCGGCTTCGGAGGGTTCGGCGCCGGGCGGACGGTCGCCCTGCTTGTCCTTTTCGTCCTCGGCGCGGTCGTCGCGGTCGGCGGGGCGCTCGTCCAAGGGGGCTGGTTCCCGGGCGGGTTGCTGCTCGCGCTCCTCGGGGCGGCCGGACTGTTCCTCGCGGGGGCGCGCCTCGCGGGCGGTCGCGCGGGGGCGGTCGCGCCCGCGGCCGGCTGGGTGCTCGCGGTGATCCTGCTCACCGCGAGCCGTCCCGAGGGTGACTTCTTGTTCGGCGCGGGAGTCGGCTCGTACCTCTTCCTCCTCGGAGGGATGGCAGTGGCTGTGATGTGCGCCACCTTCTGGCTGCCCGGGCAACCACCCGCGCCCGCCGCCCGACTTGGGAAGTGACGTAGCACTTTGGGTCGTCGTGCGGCGCGCGCCGTTCCGGATTCGTCATCCGTCGCACCGTGACTTCCGGCGGCGGCCAGTATGGTGGTGCGCGCCGCCGAGCAGCCCGCGAGAGGTCGAGACGGGCGGCGGAGCCAACCGGGAGAACCTGCCTTGAGTCGTGAAACTGACAGTTCGTCCTCCGGGCCCCAGGGGCGCGGCGCTGCCGCCTACCCGTCGGGGACGCCTCCGTACGGATCGCCCGCGCAGGGCGCGGCGTCCGGTGACGCCGGTCCGACGCCGCCGGGCGACCAGGGCGCCCCGGAGTCACCCAAGACCGAGACGACGCTGACGACCCGGATCCGGATCAACATCCCCGGCTCCCGGCCGATCCCGCCGGTCGTCATGCGGACGCCGATGAGCGATGTCGACGCCAACCCGGAGAGCGGAGCAGGCAAGAGAGCCGACACAGGCCCCGCAGCCCCCGCCGCGCCCGCGCCCGACGCGACGCAGGGCGGCCGCCCCGCGCCGTCCGTGCCGTCCACGTCGTCCGCCTCGTACGGCGGCCCGGTGGACACGGGCTCCGCGCCCGCGGCCCCCGAGGCCTCCGCGCCCGCCGCTCCCGCGCCGCAGCGCGAGGAGAAGACGAGCGACTGGTTCGCGCCGCGCAAGCCGCGCGGCGGTGCGGGTGCTGCGGGCGGTCCTGCGACCGGCGCGGTTCCGACTGGCGGCACGGGTGGCCAGGGTGCCCCCACGCCGCCCGCCCCGGGCTCCAACGGCGGCGGCCCGTCCGGCACTTCGGGCGGCCCGATGGGCGGACCCACCGGCGGCCCGTCCGGCGGCCCCTCGGGCGGTCCGTCCGGCGGTTCCTCCGGCGGATTCGACGTGTCCGGCGCCGTGGCGGCGGGCCCGCTCGGTGCGGGCGGCGCCCCCGGCCCCCGCGACGACCTGCCGTTCTTCTCCGCCCACCAGGACCCGGGCGCGCCCGACCGTGGCGAAGGTCCCACCGGACCCTCGGGCCCCACCTCGGGCCCGACCGCCGGCGACGGCCCGATGGTGCCGCCCGGCGCCCCCAACCCGCCGGTCCCCGGCGCCGGTCAGTCGCCGCCGCGGATGAGCGACGACACCGCGATCCTCACGCCGCAGAAGCCGGCCCCGGAGCCGCCCGCGGGCGGCAACAGCTCCAGTGGCAACGTCTCGGGTGACACGCTCACCAGCGGCATGCGGGTCGTCCCCTCGGCCGGCGGCGGCCCCAAGACCCCCGGCGCATCCGACCCGTTCCAGCAGGGCCCCGACGGACCCGCGGTGCACACCCCGCCGAAGCTGCCCGACCCGGTGCCGTCCACCCCCGCGCCCAAGAAGAAGGGGCGCAACAAGCTGGTGCTGCTCGGCGCGGGCGTCGTCGGCCTGGCCGGAGTCGCGTACGGCGCGGGCCTGTTGATGAACCACTCCGACGTCCCGAAGGGCACCACCGTCGCGGGCGTCGACATCGGCGGCGGCACCCGCGACGAGGCGACCACCAAGCTGGAGAACGCCCTCGGCAAGCGCACCGAACAGCCGCTGAAGCTGCAGGTCGGCGGCAAGACGGTGCAGATGGCGCCGGAGCAGGCGGGCCTCACCCTCGACACCGCGTCGACCGTGGCCGCGGCCGCGGGCAGCGACTACAACCCGGTGTCGGTGATCGGCTCGCTGTTCGGCAACGAGCGGGTCGTGGCCCCGGTCATGCCCGTCGACGAGGAGAAGCTGGCCGCGTCCCTGCAGCGGGCCGCGGGCGGCGCCGCGGCCTCCGGCGAGGGCACGATCAAGTTCGCGCCGGGCAAGGCCGTTCCCGTCTACGGCAAGACCGGCAAGGGCCTCGACGTCGCCCAGTCCGCCGCCGCGGTCAAGGACGCGTACAACACGCAGATCGAGACCGGTGAGTCCCGGACGGTCCCGCTGGCGACGTCGACGCAGAAGCCGACGATCTCGGACGCCGAGGTCGACCGGAAGATGCAGCAGTTCGCCGAGCCCGCGATGTCCGGACTGATCACGGTCAAGGCGGGCGGCGCCTCGATCCAGTTCGGCCCCGACAAGTCGCTGCCGAAGATCCTGAGCGTGCAGCCGGTCAACGGGAAGCTGGTCGAGAAGTACAACCTCCCGGAGCTCAAGAAGCTGTACGGCACGACCTTCGACGGCGTCCTCGTCACCCGCGGCACCGGCAAGAAGACGCCGGTCCAGCCCACGGACGTGGCCGCCGCCATCGGCAAGGCGCTGCTCGGCAAGACCACCGCCGAGCGCACCGCGGAGATCCAGACGAACGCCTCGTAGCTCCGCCCGCGTCACGAGTCCCGCATGACATCCGTCATGCGGGACTCACGCTTTGCGACACTGCCGCGCACCCCCGCCCACCGGCGACGCTTACTGCCATGACGACACAGGCAGCGGTCACCTTCACCGGGGTGACGAAGACGTACGGGACGGTGCGGGCGGTCGACGACCTGGGCCTCGAACTGCACGCGGGGGAGACGGTCGCCCTGCTCGGCCCGAACGGCGCGGGCAAGTCCACCACCCTCGACCTGCTCCTCGGCCTGCGCCCCGCCGACACCGGCGAGGTCCGGGTCTTCGGCACGAGCCCGCGCGAGGCGATCACGGCGGGCCGGGTCGGCGCCATGCTGCAGAGCGGCGGCCTGATGGACGAGGTGACCGTGCGCGAACTCGTCCGGCTCGGCTGCGCCCTGCACCCGAAGCCGTACCCGGCCGACGAGGTCCTGGCCCGAGCGGGACTCGCGCAGATCGCCGACCGCAAGGTCAACAAGCTCTCCGGCGGCCAGGAGCAGCGCGTCCGCTTCGCCCTCGCCACGGCCGGCGACAGCGACCTCATCGTCCTCGACGAGCCGACGACCGGCATGGACGTGAGCGCCCGGCAGGCGTTCTGGGCGACCATGCGCGAGCAGGCCGAGCAGGGCCGCACGGTGCTGTTCGCCACGCACTACCTGGAGGAGGCGGACGCGATCGCCGACCGCGTCCTCGTGCTGCACCGCGGCCGCCTCCTCGCCGACGGCACGGCCGCCGAGATCAAGGCGAAGGCCGGCGCCCGCAGGGTCTCCTTCGACCTGGAGGGCGTAATCGACGAGGCCGCGATCAAGGGCCTGCCGTTCCTGACGAGTGTGGACGTCTCCGGCCAGACGGTCCGCATCCAGTCCACCGACGCCGACGCGACCGTGCACGCGCTGTACGGGCTCGGCGTCTACCCGCGAGGTCTCGAAGTCGCCGGACTCGGCCTGGAACAGGCCTTCGTGGCGATCACCGAGGCCGAGGAGGCCAAGTCGCTGTGAACGCTCTGATCAAGCTCGAACTCACCCGGGCCTTCCGCAACCGGAAGTTCCTGTTCTTCTCGGTGATCTACCCGTCCGTGCTGTTCCTGCTGATCGCGGGCAAGGCCGACACCGCCACCATGGTCGACGGCACGGGCCTGAGCCTTCCCGCGCTCATGATGGTCTCGATGGCCTCCTTCGGCGCGCTCACCGCCGTCCTCATGGGCAACAGCGAGCGCATCGCGAAGGAGCGGGAGAGCGGCTGGGTACGGCAGTTGAGGCTCACCACGCTGCCCGGACGCGGCTATGTCCTCGCCAAGACCGCGAGCGCCGCCGTCGTCTCGCTGCCGTCCATCGTGGTCGTCTTCGTCGTGGCCGCGGCCCTCAAGGACATTCGCTTCGACGCCTGGCAGTGGCTCGCGCTCACCGGCTCGATCTGGGCCGGCAGCCTCGTCTTCGCCGCGCTCGGCGTGGCCATCGGCTATCTCGCCTCCGGCGACGCCGTCCGCCCGATCACGATGATCACGTACTTCGGCCTGTCGATCCTGGGCGGCTTGTGGATCCCGATGAGCGGATTCCCGCAGTGGCTCCAGAACATCGCGGAATGGCTGCCCACGCACGCGTACGCTGCCCTCGGCCAGGCCATCGAGCTGGGCGGCGCCCCCGACGCCAAGGACGTCGCGCTGCTCGTCGCGTACTTCCTGATCTTCGCGGGCGGCGCGGCCTGGCTGTACCGGAAGGACACGTTGAAGGCGTGAGTACGGAACTGGACGGGCGGACCGGACCGGGCGGGCAGGACACGCTGCCGAAGATCGGCCAGCCGCCGGAGAACCGCCGGGAGACCTTCCTGAAGCTCCTCTGGATCGGCATGTGGCTGGCCTTCCTCGGCAGCCCGGTCGCCGACCTGGTGAAGGGCGAATACGGGCCGACGGCCACGGTCCTCGGCGCGCTCGGCCTGGTCGTCTTCATCGGCTGCTACGTCATCCTCGTCGTACGCCGGATGGCCCGGCCGGTGGGACGGTTCGCGGTGCAGGCGTCCCTGGCCGTGCTGCCGGTGCTCGCCGTGGTCCTCTCACTGACCCTCGGGGCCGACTGGCTCGTCCTGTTCGTGTACATCTCGGTGGCCTGCGGGGCGGTCCTGCCGCTGCGCTGGACCCGGCTCGCGATCCTCGTGACGGCGGCCGTCATGGTCGGCGTCGGACTGCTCCTCGACACGGAGCCGCAGTACTGGCTCCTGGTGCCCGCCCTCCTCGCCGGCTTCTCCATGATCGGTGTCCGCGAACTGGTCCGTACGACCAGGGAACTGCGGGAGGCCCGCGCCCAGGTCGCCCAGCTCGCCGCCAACGAGGAGCGGCTGCGCCTCGCCCGCGACCTGCACGACCTGCTCGGCCACTCCCTCTCGCTCATCACGCTCAAGAGCGAACTGGCCGGGCGGATGCTGCCCGCCCACCCCGACAAGGCGGCCGACCAGGTCGCCGACATCGAGAAGGTCAGCCGGCAGGCCCTGGTCGACGTCCGCGAGGCCGTCAGCGGCTACCGGCGCGCCCGCCTCACCACCGAACTCGCGGGCGCCCAGGCCGCGCTGACCGCGGCGGGCGTCGCCGCGGACGTGCCCCTTGAGGCCCCGGAGCTGCCCGAGGCGCAGGAGTCGGCGCTCGCCTGGACGCTGCGCGAGGCCGTCACCAACGTCGTACGGCACAGTGGCGCGCGGCGTTGCGTCGTGGACGTCACCCGGCGCGAGACCCTCGAAGGGCCCCGCGTCGAACTGACCGTGGAGGACGACGGTTCGGGCCCCTCCGGGGCGCCCCCGGGCAACGGCCTCACCGGCCTCGGCGAACGCCTCACCGCGGTCGGCGGGACCCTGGAGACGGGCGCGGCACGCGGCGGCGGCTTCCGGCTGGCGGCCCGGGTCCCGGCCGCCGTGGACGGGGGCGCCGCGGCTGCCCGTCTAGGATCCGGCGCATGAGCGTGATCAAGGTGTTGCTGGCCGAGGATCAGTCGATGGTGCGCGAGGCGCTGGCCGCGCTGCTCGGCCTGGAGGCGGACATCGAGGTCGTCGCGCAGGTGGCGCGCGGTGACGAGGTGGTGGCGGCCGCCCGCGCGCACGCGGTGGACGTGGCGCTCCTCGACATCGAGATGCCGGGCTGCACGGGCATCGAGGCGGCGGCCCAACTCCGCGAGGCCCTGCCGGAGTTGAAGGTCGTCGTGCTCACCACGTTCGGCCGGCCCGGCTATCTGCGCAGCGCCATGGAGGCGGGCGCGGCCGCGTTCCTGGTCAAGGACGCCCCGGCCGCGCAGCTCGCCGAGGCCGTACGGAAGGTGCTCGCGGGCGAACGCGTCATCGACCCCACGCTGGCGGCGGCGGCCCTCGCGGAGGGCGCGAACCCGCTCACCGACCGCGAACGCGAGGTGCTGCGCGCGGCGGCGGACGGCGCCACCAACGCGGAACTGGCGGCCGCCCTCCACCTGTCCCAGGGCACGGTCCGCAACTACCTCTCGGTGGCGATCCAGAAGCTGGCGGTGCGCAATCGCGCGGAGGCGGTGGCCGCCGCGCGGGAGAAGGGCTGGCTGTGAACTTCGCCGGACCGGCGGCTCAGTTCAGCATCGCGCGGGCCGCCCGCGCCTGCTCCCGCACCGACTCCGCCGCCGTCTCGTCGACGGCCCCGACCACGTCCGCGTACGCCTCCAGCTCCACCGCCCCGTTCACGAAGTCCCCGCGGCGTACGAGGAGCTGGGCCCGCTCGTAGCGCAGCCGCGCCGGGTGCGAGGGCAGCAGCAGCGACAGCTCGACGGCCCACAACGCCACATCGGAGCGCTCGGGCCGCGTCGCCGCCCACGCCCGGATGTTGTTGAGGATCCGCAGCACCACGTCCAGCGGATCGGCGGGCCGCAGCATCGACGGATCCAGCGGCCCACCCGTCGCCCCCGCCACGAGCGTCTGCGCGTCGGCCCCCGTCAGCACCCGGCCCCCGTCGAACGGGTCGGCCAGCACCTGCTCGTCGGCGGGACCGAAGCCGACCACGAAGTGCCCCGGCAGGGCCACCCCGCACACCGGCGCCCCGGCCCGCCGGGCCACCTCCAGCCACACCACCGACAACAGGATCGGCAGCCCTCTGCGACGCCGTACGACCTCGTGCAGGAGCGACGACTCGAGCCGCTGGTAGTCGTTCGGCGTGCCGTGGAAGCCGGTGCGCGCGCCGAGCAGCTCGGCGCACGCGGTGGCCCAGGCGCCCGGCGAGGCGGGCCGGTACGGCAGCCGCCCGGCGAGCTCGTCCAGCTCGATCTGCACGGCGTCCATGCCGGCCTCGTCGAGCGAGGGGTCGCCCTGCGCGGCGAGCAGCAGACACAGCTGCGCGAGGTCGGGCCGCTCGGCCCGCGCCTCTTCGGCGAACCGCCGCCGCAGCTCCGTGGAACGGGGGGAAAGGTGGGGGGACATACGTGCCTCGTGCCCTCTCAGGCCGATCGATACGGCAGCAACCGGTAAGGCATTCGTCGCTGAGGCATCAGCCGGCGTGCCGTTCCGGAGCACGGTAGTGGTGCTGTGTCTCCCGGGGGGCAACCCCCGGACCCCCGGCCGGAAGAGCGCGTCACCCGCCATGCCGTTCCGGAGCACGATAGTGGTGCTGTGTCTCCCGGGGGCAACCCCCGGACCCCCGGCCGGAAGAGCGCGTCACCCGCCATGCCGTTCCGGAGCACGATAGTGGTGGTACGTGTGATGCGTGGCGAAATCCATGCGGTCGTAGAGGGCGCGCGCCCCCTCGTTGTCCGCCTCGACCTGGAGCCAGGCCGCCGACGCGCCCTCGTCCAGCGCCTGCCGCGCGAGCGCCGTCATCACGTCCGTGGCGAGTCCCCGACGCCGCTGCGCTGGATCGACCTCGACGGCGGCGAACCCGGCCCACCGCCCGTCGACCACGCACCGCCCGATCGCGGCGGGCACGTCACCCTCGCCCGGCACGGTCGCGAACCACACCGAAGGCCCGGCGCACAGCACCTTCAGCGCGACCTCGCTCGCTCCCTTGCGCTGGTAGCGCGCGAGCCACGCCTCGTCCGGCTCGCGGCTCAGCAGCACGTGCGGCGCGTCCGGCGCGTCCCCGATGGGCGCGAGCGCGGCGACCCGCAGCTCGGCGCTCACCTCGCGCACCCACCCGCGCGCCTCCAACTCGGCGCACAGCACCTCCTGCGCCCCCTCCGCCCCGGTCGCCGTCTGCGCGTACGCCGGAAGGCCACGGGCCGCGTACCACTCCTGTACGTGGCCCAGCGCGTCGTCGAGCGGACACCCCGGGTCACCCAGAGGGAGTACGGAGTTGGCCCGACGGGTGAACCCGGCCGCGGCCCGCAACTCCCACTCGCCAAGCCGCTCGCTCTCGATCGGCTGCCACGCGCGCGAGGCGGCACGAGCGAGCTCCGGATACGTGGCCGAGGGGCCGCGGCGGCGGGCGGGCGCGGCCGGCACCACCTTCCCCGCGACCAGCGCGGACTCCTCGATCCGCACACCTTCACCGTTTCTCCGTGTGACGAGGAGCACACCGTCGTTCCACGATGTGAGAACTCCGACCGTGTCGGTGAACTTTCGACCCGCGGAACCCTCCCCGCTCACCCGTCGTACAGAGACGCGTTTCCCCACGTCAGCGCCTGTAATGCGGACTTCCAGGCGTCCGCCCGCAGTGAATTCCACAGCTCGGCCCACCCCTCCTGTTCGGATCATGCCCAGGAACGGAGATACTAGAGGCGGGCATCGACGACGCCGCGCTCCCGCGCGCCAGGCGGCGGAGCCTGCGGAGGCCCGCCAGCGCCCTATCGAGGAGGAACGACAGCGTGACCTACGTCATCGCGCAGCCTTGTGTCGACGTCAAGGACAAGGCGTGCATCGAGGAGTGCCCGGTCGACTGCATCTACGAGGGCAAGCGGTCCTTGTACATCCACCCGGATGAATGCGTCGACTGTGGCGCCTGTGAGCCGGTCTGCCCGGTCGAGGCGATCTTCTACGAGGACGACACTCCTGAGGAGTGGAAGGACTACTACAAGGCGAACGTCGAGTTCTTCGACGATCTCGGTTCGCCCGGTGGTGCCTCGAAGATGGGCCTGATCGACAAGGACTATCCGTTCATCGCCGCACTGCCGCCGCAGAACCAGTAACAGCGTTCAGCGGTACGCACAGGCGCTGCCCCGGTCCCGTACGGCTCTGACTGCCGTACGGGACCGAGGCATTTGTCCACCACGTCGCGAAGAGAGCCACGTCGCGAAGAAAGCATCACGAGGAAAGCGAGCCACCCAGGTGTCCACCGTCCCGGCCCCCATCGACCGCATCCCCGCCTTCCCCTGGGACAAGCTGGAGCCGTACAAGAAGACGGCCGCGGCGCACCCGGACGGCATCGTCGACCTCTCCGTCGGCACGCCCGTCGACCCGGTGCCCGAGCTGATCCAGAAGGCGCTGGTGGACGCCGCGAACTCGCCGGGCTACCCGACGGTCTGGGGCACTCCCGAGCTGCGTGACGCGCTCGTCGGCTGGTGCGAACGCCGCCTCGGCGCCCGCGGCTTCGACCACACGAACGTCCTGCCGGTCGTCGGCTCCAAGGAACTCGTCGCCTGGCTCCCCACCCAGTTGGGTCTCGGCCCCGGCGACAAGGTCGCCTACCCGCGCCTCGCGTACCCCACGTACGAGGTGGGCGCCCGCCTGGCCCGCGCGGACCACGTCGTCTACGACGACCCGACCGAGCTGGACCCGGCCGGCCTGAAGCTCCTGTGGCTCAACTCCCCGTCGAACCCCACGGGTCGGGTGCTGGCCAAGGGCGAGCTGAAGCGCATCGTGGACTGGGCGCGCTCGCACGGCATCCTGATCTTCTCCGACGAGTGCTACCTGGAGCTGGGCTGGGAGGCCGACCCGGTCTCGGTCCTGCACCCGGACGTCAACGGCGGTTCGCACGAGGGTCTCGTCGCGGTCCACTCGCTCTCGAAGCGCTCGAACCTGGCGGGGTACCGCGCGGCGTTCATCGCGGGCGACGCCTCGGTGCTCGGCCCGCTCCTCCAGATCCGCAAGCACGGCGGCATGATGACCTCCGCGCCGACGCAGGCGGCGGTCGTCGCGGCGCTCGGCGACGACGAGCACGTGCGGGTGCAGCGGGAGCGCTACGCGGCCCGCCGCGAGGCGCTGCGCGCGGCTCTGCTGGCCCACGGCTTCCGCATCGAGCACAGCGAGGCGAGCCTGTACCTCTGGGCCACCCGCGACGAGTCCTGCTGGGACACGGTGTCCGCCCTGGCCGACCTCGGCATCCTGGTGGCCCCCGGTGACTTCTACGGCGAGGCGGGCGCCAGGTTCGTCCGCGTAGCCCTGACGGCCTCGGACGACCGGGTGGCGGCTGCGGTGAGCCGCCTGACGTGACGGGGGCGGGGGCGCGGCGACGTCCTCCGGGACGTGGCGGCGGTGACCCGCTTGCCCTGACGGGGGCGGGGCCCGCGGCGACGTCCTCCGGACCGCGGCAGCGGTGACCCGCCTATCTCCCGCGCCCACCCGCCCCCTCCGGGGGCGTCGGCCCCACGGGGTGCCGCGCCCGCCTGGGGCACCGTGCCGTGCGGGTTCACGGGGTGCCGCGCTCGCCTGGGGCACGGTGCCGTGCGGGTTCACGGGGTGCCGCGCTCGCCTTGGGTCACCGTGCTGTGCAGGCCCACGGCCGCCCGCGCCCGCCTCTCGCACGCCTATCTCCCACCCGCCCGCCCCTCCAGGGGCGTCGGCCCCACGGGGTGCCGCCTCCGCCTGGGGCACCGTGCCGCGCGGGTTCACGGGGTGCCGCGTCCGTCTTGGGCCACCGTGCTGTGCGGGCCCACGGGCGCCCGCGCCCGCCTATCTCCCACCCACCCGCCCCCTCCGGGGGCGTCGGCCTGACGGGGCGCCGCCCCCGCCTGGGGCACCGTGCCGCACAGGCCCACAGGCCGCCGCCCGCCTAGGGGCACCGCGCCGCGCAGGGCCCACAGGCCGCTGCCCCCGCCTAGGGCACCGCGCCGCACAGGCCCACGGGCTGCCGCCACCCGACTTGGGCAATCTGCCGCCTTGGGCGGCAGGGTGGGCAAGGCGGCCCCCGGTGCCGCGCAACGATGACGAGGGGCGCCGACCCCGGCGAAGCGCCGAACCCCGGTGCCGCGCAACAGGTACGCCGACCCGGCGAAGCGCCGAATCCCGGTGCCGCGCAACGATGACGACAGGCGCCGACCCCGGCGAAGCGACGAATCCCGGTGCCGCGCAACAGTTGCGCACGCCCCGCCCACGGCACCACACCAAAACGGGGTGCCAGGAGCAGAACGCTCCCGGCACCCCGTCCGACCAAACCGGCGGTCAGCCGATCGGCAGGCCACCCAGCGCACCGGTCGGCAGACCGCCACCACCCACCGGCAGCCCACCATCGGTCGCCGCCCCGGCCGTCTCACCGAGCACGTCACCCGCGCTGCCGGCCGCCCCACCCGCAGCCTCCTGCGCGGCCGGCGCGGCGGTCTTCGCGCCCGAGCCCACGACCTTGCCCGCCGCCGGAACGGCCTTCTTGACGGCCTTGCCACCGGTGGAACCGGCGACACCGGTGACGTTCTGCGCCGCACCGTCGACGGTGTTGCCCACGTTCGCACCGTCCAGGGCGGTCACACCGCCCAGGTTCGACGTGGCCGGAAGGTCGACGGCGCTCGCGGAGCCGGCCGCACCGACCACGGGCGCCGCTCCTGCCGCTACGAGCAGCGCGGCACGGGCGATCCGACGGGTCAGGGGGAGGGACATGATGCTCCTTAGACGGGAGAGAACGTTTGATGCCCGGTTGCCGTGCGGCGATCGGACGCCGTGACAACCGCCCCAGGCCCCCGGAAGGTTGCGGGTCGGAAACGTAAAGGGTTCGCAATGTGTCGCATTATCAGTTGTGGGCAGAAACGGGCAAAGTACACGCATCGCCGACCGCTGCAGAACCCTTACACCGCCCCGCCCGCAAGGGTCTTGGGGGCGCGGCCCCACCTCACTCGAAGGTGCCCCGCCGACGTCCACGCGGCATGATCCGCATTACCCGTTCGGGTGAGCCCCGACTACTGCCCGGTGACGATCCGGACCTCGCCGACGGACATCGAGGCCGCCGGACCCGACCGTCCGCCCCGCTTCGCGGACGACGCCTTGCGCCATTTGTCCCCGGACTCACCGGCGGCCCACTCGCGGCCCGCGTAGGAGACCCGCTCGATGCGCAGCGCCGAGGAGTTGGCCACCGCCCACTGCGCCAGCTCCCAGCCGCGCTGCCGCTCCCCGCCCTCGGCCGAGTCGACGGTGGCGGGCACGGGAACGCGGACGGAACCCTCGCCCGACCCCTTCGCGGGCGCCACGTCCCGCCCGAAGTCACGGGTGAGCGCGGCCTTCACGCGCGCGGGTTCGCCGGACCGCGCACCGTCACCACCGACCGCCCGCCCGTCGCAGGTGAGCGACGCGGCCGCGCGACCGGTCAGCGAGGCGGCCAGCAACGTGGCATCCGGCTCGTGCTTCGCGTACGCCTGCGGATAGCCGCTGAGCTGCACGCGCTGCGCGGCCGCGGTCAGCGGGAGCCGCGAGTAGCCGGGGATCTTCGCCAGGTGCGCGTAGAAGCGCTCGGACGCGTACGCCGGATCCATGATCTGGTCCGCGGTGCCCCAGCCCTTGGTGGGGCGCTGCTGGAACAGGCCGAGCGAGTCCCGGTCGCCGTGCTCGATATTGCGCAGCCCCGACTCCTGAAGCGCCGTCGCGAGGGCGATCGTGACGGCGCGCTCGGGCATCCCGCGCGAGGTGCCGACGGCGGCGATCGTCGCCGCGTTGACCGCCTGCTCGGAGGTGAACGTGTACGTCGCCCCGTCCCCGTTCGCCGAGACGACCGTGCATCTCGGTTTGCCGCGGCCCCCGGTGGCGTACTGCACGGCCACGTACGTGGCCACGGCGAGCAGCACGACGACGGCCGCGCCGATACGAAGGAGGCGGCCGCGCCGGACGAGGGTGGGGGGCTCAGGCACGCGTCCAAGGTACTGGAGTCCACTGACACTCCAGCCGCCGAGCGGAAACCGCACGCGTATTAGGCTCGACACCATGGACCGCACCCCCCTTGACCTCACGCAGGACGCCGCTCGCCTCACCGCGCAGTTGGTCGACTTCGCCTCGCCCAGTGGAGCTGAGAAGGAGCTCGCCGACGCGATCGAGGAGGCCCTGCGGGAGCTGCCGCACCTCACGGTCGACCGGTACGGCAACAACATCGTGGCCCGGACGAACCTGGGCCACGACGAGCGGATCATCCTCGCGGGACACATCGACACGGTCCCGATCGCCGACAACGTGCCCTCGCGGCTCGACGAGAACGGCGTGCTGTGGGGCTGCGGCACCAGCGACATGAAGGCGGGCGTCGCGGTCCAGCTGCGGATCGCGCAGACGGTCCGTGAGCCCAACCGCGACCTCACGTTCGTCTTCTACGACAACGAAGAGGTCGCCGCACACCTCAACGGCCTCGGGCATGTGGCCGACGCCCACCCCGACTGGCTGGAGGGCGACTTCGCGATCCTCCTGGAGGGGACGAACGGCGATGTCGAGGGCGGCTGCCAGGGCACCCTGCGCGTCATCCTGAAGACGAAGGGCGAACGGGCCCACTCCGCGCGCGCGTGGATGGGAAGCAACGCGATCCACGCCGCGTCCCCCATCCTGGAGCGCCTCGCCGCCTACGAGCCGCGCAAGCCGGTCGTCGACGGCCTGGAGTTCCACGAAGGCCTCAACGCGGTCCGCATCGAGGGCGGCGTCGCCACCAACGTCATCCCGGACGAGTGCGCCGTCACCGTCAACTTCCGCTACGCGCCCGACCGGTCGATGGAGGAGGCCGAGCAGTTCGTCCGCGACTTCTTCGCCGGCTGCCCCATCGAGGAGTTCGTCGTCGACGACCACACGGGCGGCGCGCGCCCGGGCCTCAACCACCCCGCTGCCGCCGCCTTCGTGGCCGCGGTGGGCGGCGAGGTGCGCCCCAAGTTCGGCTGGACCGACGTCTCCCGATTCAGTGCCCTCGGCGTCCCCGCGGTGAACTACGGCCCCGGCAACCCGATCTTCGCGCACAAGATCGACGAGCGGGTCGACACCTCGCTCATCCTGGAGGGCGAGAAGCGCCTGGCCGCCTGGCTCACCGCTTCCTGATACGTCCAGGTCCCTCGTATGTAACCCGCGTAGACCTACCCTTGCTCTACGTAAGTGCGTGATAACTGCGCAGGAAGGGAGCAGACGATGAGCAACCCGGAGGGCAAGCGACGTCCTGTGGAGCAGCGGACGGGGCCGGTGGTCCGGCGCCGTGATCAGATGCAGCCAGGGACGAGCGACCAGCGTCTGCTCGACACCGAGGGCCCTTCGGGGTGGGTGCACACCGACCCGTGGCGGGTCCTGCGCATCCAGTCCGAGTTCATCGAGGGCTTCGGCACACTCGCCGAACTGCCGCCCGCGATCAGCGTGTTCGGCTCGGCGCGCACCCCGGAGGACTCCCCGGAGTACGCCGCGGGCGTCGCCATCGGCAAGGCCCTGGTGGAGGCCGGCTTCGCGGTGATCACAGGCGGCGGCCCAGGCGCCATGCAGGCGGCCAACCAGGGCGCCGTGGAGGCCAAGGGCACCTCGGTCGGCCTCGGCATCGAGCTGCCCTTCGAGCAGGGCCTCAACCCGTACGTCGACCTGGGTCTGAACTTTCGCTACTTCTTCGTACGGAAGACGATGTTCGTGAAGTACGCCCAGGGCTTCGTGGTGCTCCCCGGCGGCCTCGGCACGCTGGACGAACTCTTCGAGGCGCTCACCCTCGTGCAGACCACGAAGGTGACGCGCTTCCCGATCGTCCTGTTCGGTTCGCAGTACTGGAGCGGCCTGGTCGACTGGCTGAAGAACACGGTGATCGCCCAGGGCAAGGCCTCGGAGGCGGACCTGCTGCTGTTCCACATCACGGACGACGTGGAGGAGGCGATCACGCTGGTCACCAAGGAGACCGGCAAGTAGGGCCCTTCTGCCCCAGGCCCCTCAAGGAGGCCGTTACGCGAGTCCCCGGCGGGCGACCGCCGGGGGCCGGTGTCCCGCGATGGACGCCACCATGTCCAACACCTGCCGCGTCTCGGCGACTTCGTGCACCCGGTAGACCTGCGCCCCGAGCCACGCCGACACCGCGGTCGTGGCCAGCGTTCCGATGACGCGCTCCTTGACCGGCTTGTCGAGGGTCTCGCCGACGAAGTCCTTGTTGGACAGCGAGACGAGCACAGGCCACCCGGTGTCGACCATCTCCGGAAGCCGCCGCGTCGCCTCCAGGGAGTGCCGCGTGTTCTTCCCGAAGTCGTGTCCGGGGTCGATGAGGACGGACTCGCGCGGCACCCCCAGGGCGACGGCCCGCTCCGCGTACCCGACCGTCACGTCCAGGATGTCCGCCATCACGTCCTCGTACGTCACCCGGTGCGGACGCGTGCGGGGCTCGGCACCGCCCGCGTGCGTGCACACGAGGCCCACCTTGTGGCGCGCCGCGACCTCCGCGAGCTTCGGGTCGACACCGCCCCACGCGTCGTTGAGCACGTCCGCGCCCACCTCGCACACGGCGTCGCCGACCTCGTGCCGCCAGGTGTCGACGCTGATGATCACGTCGGGGAAGCGGCGTCGCACCTCGGCGACGAAGCCGACGGTCCGCCGCGCCTCCTCCTCGGCGGTGACCTCCTCGCCGGGGCCCGCCTTCACACCGCCGATGTCCACGATCATGGCGCCCTCGGACACCGCCTGCTCGACGCGGGCGAGCGCGGGCTCGTCGCGGAACGTGGCGCCCTGGTCGTAGAAGGAGTCGGGGGTCCGGTTCACGATCGCCATGATCACCGGCTCGTGCTCACCGAATTCGTGCTGGCCCAGCCTGAGCATCCCCTGTGACTCTCCTTGTCCTGACCGGTTGAACGTCGTCTGTGACCTTAACTGTCAGTGCGGCATGGCACGATCGAAGCCTGACGGTTGAGGGCCGCACGGCCCGGTCGAAGCAGGGGACGGCAGACATGGTCATGTTCTTGTTTCTGGTCGCCGCGCTGGTCGTGGTGATCGCGGCGGTGACGTTCGCGGTCATCGGCGGCGGCGACAGCGGCACGCTGCGCGACGAGCCGTCCCAGTTCTACGCGGACCCGCTGCCGCCCGACCGCCCCCTGGACCCCGCCGACCTGGACGCCCTCCGGCTGCCCACGGCGGTGCGCGGCTACCGGATGGCGGAGGTGGACGACGCGCTGAACCGCCTCGGGGCCGAACTGGCCGAGCGGGACGCGCGCATCACGGAGCTGGAGGCCGCCCTCACCTCGGCCCACACCCGGGCGGGACCGCAGCCGACCGAGCGGGGCCCGGACACGGGCTACGCGCCACCTGGTGACTACGGGTTCGGATACGAGACGGGGGAGGGGTTCCGGTGAGCGAGCCGACAGGAGGCGCCGTCCCGGGACCGGACGGAAAGCCGCGCTGCCCCTGGGGCCTTTCGACCGAGGACTACGTCGCGTACCACGACGAGGAATGGGGCCGCCCGGTCCACGGCGACGACGCGCTGTTCGAGCGCCTCTCCCTGGAGGCGTTCCAGTCGGGCCTGTCCTGGATCACGATCCTCAGACGCCGCGAGGGCTTCCGCGCCGCGTTCTCCGGTTTCAAGATCGCGGACGTGGCGGCCTTCACGGACACCGACCGCGAGCGCCTGCTCGCCGACACCGGCATCATCCGCAACCGGGCCAAGATCGACGCGACGCTGGGCAACGCGCGCGTGCTCGTGGACTGGTCGCCCGGCGAGCTGGACAAGCTGATCTGGTCGTTCGCGCCGGACGCCGCCACCCGCCCGGCCCCGAAGGTGCTCGGCGACGTGGCGGCGATCACCGACGAGTCGAAGGCGCTCTCCAAGGAGCTGAAGAAGCGCGGCCTGCGCTTCGTCGGCCCGACGACCGCGTACGCGCTGATGCAGGCGTGCGGGCTGGTCAACGACCACCTGGCGGACTGCGTGTCCCGCGCGCGTACGGATACGAAGGTGTGAGTCCGGTGTGAACCGGCTCAGCGCCCGAGGTACTTGGGTCGCTCCTTCGCGATGAAGGCCTGCACCGCGATCATGTGGTCCTCGGAAGCGCCGGCCCGGGCCTGCAGCTCGTCCTCCTTGTCGAGCGCCTCGTCGAGGGAGTGGGTCCCGGCGAAGGCGAGCGACTCCTTCAGTGCGGCGTAGGCGACGGTCGGCCCCTCGGCGAGCGTGCGCGCCAGCTTCCGGGCCTCCTCGGCGAGTTCGGCGGCGGGCACCAGCCGGTTCGCGATCCCCAGCTCGTACGCCTCCTGAGCCTTCAGGGAGCGCGGGAAGAGCAGCAGGTCGGCCGCGCGGCCGGGGCCGATCAGGCGCGGCAGCGTCCAGGAGACCCCGGAGTCGGCGGTGAGCGCCACGCCCGCGAACGAGGTGTTGAACGACGCGCTGTCCGCCACGATCCGGTAGTCCGCACAGAGCGCGAACCCGAATCCGGCGCCGGCCGCCACGCCGTTCACCGCGGCCACCACGGGCTTCGGCATCCGGGTCAGGGCCCGCACGATCGGGTTGTAGTGCTCGCGCACCGTGTTCATGGTGCGGCCCTCGCCGGACTCCCGGTCCGCGAGCAGCGAGCCGACGTGCTCCTTGAGGTCCTGCCCCACGCAAAACGCCCGGTCGCCGGCCGCCGTCAGCAGCACCGCCCGTACCGTCTCGTCCTCGGCGGCCGACTGCACCGCGTCGCGGAGGGCGACCTTGGCCTCGGTGTTCATCGCGTTCATCGCCTCGGGGCGGTTCAGCGTGATCGTCGCGAGCCCGTCGCTCACCTCGTAGAGCACGGTGTCGGCCATGGGACTCCTCCTATGCGGTCGCTCAGTCGTCCGTGCTCAGCATGACGTAGATCACGGCCCATGGAATGCCCTCGGCATGTGACCTGCGTCTAACGAATTCGCGTCGGCTTGGGTCCGAAGATGGCGCAGTATCGCAGTCGGATCCCCGAATTGAGTGGTTTTGGTCAAGCGCGTTGCGCAAGCGATGCCGACCGATGTTGGTCATCGGGTCCCGCGATGCGGGATAATGGCCTGGAAGCAATGTGTTCGATGCCGGTGACGTGTGCCCACCCAGAGGGCCGTCGGCTGACGATGAGCTGGTTTCAGGAAGGGGAACGAGCATGGCGGCCATGAAGCCGCGGACGGGTGACGGCCCGCTCGAGGTGACAAAGGAGGGGCGGGGCATCGTCATGCGCGTTCCGCTCGAAGGCGGCGGTCGGCTCGTGGTTGAGCTGACGCCGGACGAGGCCAGTGCCCTCGGTGACGAACTGAAGAAGGTAGTGGGCTGACACCTTCTGCGTCCGCGTCCGTTCCCCGGAGGTGGGGCTGGACCGGCCGTCGGCCGACGCGCGAGCGACCATACCTTTTCGACTGCCCCGGCACACATTTGATGCCGGGGCAGTCGTATGTGTAGTGGCAGGTGGGGCCGGGTGTCGCCGCCCCGCCCGCCTCAGCGCTTGACGGCGCAGAGTAGCCCGTCGCCGACCGGCAGCACCGAGGCCACCAGCTCGGGGCTCTCCCGCACGGCCCGCAGCAATTCGCGCTGGCGCAGCACCTCCACCGGCTGCGGCCCCGCGTCGACGGTCCGCCCCTCGGCGAGGACCCCCTGGAAGACGACCAGGCCACCGGGCCGGAGCAGGCGCAACGATTCAGCGAGGTAGTCGAGGCACTCCAGCCGGTCACCATCGCAGAACACCAGGTCGTACCCGCTGTCGGCGAGCCGCGGCAGCACCTCGAGGGCGCGGCCGGGGATGAACCGGGCCCGGTTGCTGGCGAAGCCGGCCGCGCGGAACGCCTGGCGCGCGAACTGCTGCCGCTCCGGCTCGGGATCGACCGTGGTGAGGACGCCGTCCGGCCGCATCCCGTGCAGCAAGTGGACCCCGGACACGCCCGTGCCCGTACCGATCTCGGCGACGGCCTTCGCCCCTACCGTGGCAGCGAGCATCCCCAACGTCGCGCCCGCGCCGGGGGACACCGGGCACAGCCCTGCCTCGCGGGCCCGGTCACGAGCCCAGCGAGTCGCGTCGTCCTCGGCGACAAAGGCGTCGGCGAACGCCCAACTCGTCTGCCGGTTGCCGGTAATGGCCCTCTCCCGTCCCCGTGGATGCCTGCGCGTGACTTTATCCGTTGGTGGCGGGAACTCGCAGATGGGACCGCGCGTTTGAAGTGGCAGGGGGAAAGAGCAGGCTGGACAAGGGGAACTGCGGGGGAGAACGCGATGGCGGCAGCCGTGCGGGCGGCGGTCGGGAACCGACCGGCAAATCTGAGTAAAAAACCTTATCCGGAGCTAACGGACGGAGTGGTTATGGTAGGTGCTCCACTGGACACCACCAGAGCCGATAGGGGAGGTGCGGCTGCGCCTGTGGATCGGAGGGGACGGCTTCGGCGTCTGCTCAGGTCGGCGGGTGAGCCGAAATCCGTGACCAACACCGCTGACCGAATCCGCACCGTTGACTCCGCGCAGACCGCGACCTTTGCCGCCGATGCGGAATCGCAGGCGTGGACTCCCCCCTCGTGGGAGGAGATCGTCAGCACGCACAGTGGCCGCGTCTACCGTCTCGCCTACCGCCTGACGGGGAACCAGCACGACGCAGAGGACCTCACGCAGGAGGTCTTCGTCCGCGTCTTCCGTTCGCTCTCGACGTACACGCCCGGCACCTTCGAGGGCTGGCTGCACCGCATCACCACGAACCTGTTCCTCGACATGGTCCGTCGCAAGCAGCGCATCCGCTTCGACGCGCTGGGTGACGACGCCGCCGAGCGGCTGCCCAGCAGAGAACCGTCGCCGCAGCAGGTGTTCAACGACGCGCACTTCGACGCCGACGTCCAGCAGGCGCTGGACACCCTCGCGCCCGAGTTCCGCGCCGCCGTCGTCCTGTGCGACATCGAGGGGCTCTCCTACGAGGAGATCGCCGCGACCCTCGGCGTGAAGCTGGGCACGGTCCGCAGCCGTATCCACCGCGGCCGCTCGCAGCTGCGCAAGGCGCTGCAGCACCGCTCGCCCGAGGCCCGCAAGGAGCGCCGCACGCTCGCGACAGCCGGTGGGACGGGCGCCTTTCCCATCCTCGGAGGAGGGGGCGCGACCGCGTGAGTGGATCACGTCTCAATCCTGCCGAACGCCAACAGACCGCGGCCGACGAACACCTGGGGGACAGGCTGGCCGCCCTGGTCGACGGCGAGTTGGATCACGATGCCCGTGAGCGCGTCCTCGCGCACCTGGCGACCTGTGCCAAATGCAAGGCCGAGGCCGACGCCCAGCGCCGCCTCAAGAGTGTCTTCGCGCAGGCGGCTCCGCCGCCGCCCTCCGAGAGCTTTCTCGCCCGCCTCCAGGGGCTGCCCGCGGGAGGTGACGCCGACGGTGGCTCGCCACCGTTCGGGGGAGGCGGATTCGGCAGTGGCCGACCCCTCGGCGGGATCCGGGGCTTCGGCCAGGGAGTCTTCGACGTAGACGCGGAGCCCTTCGGCTACGCGCCGTCCGGCGCGCACGCCGCCGTCCTCCCCAGCGACCAGCGCGGCTTCCGCATCCACGAAGTGACCCGTCCCGACCGGCACGAGAGCGACCGGGCCTCGCGGTCCCGCCGCTTCGCGTTCGCCGCGGCCGGTGCGGTGTCGCTCGCCGCGATCGCCCTCGGCGGGGTCACGACGGCGGCCCCGATCGACAGCACCGACGCGCGTGGTGGCGGCTCCGGCAGCAATGCCACGCCGCTGCGCAGCCAGCAGGCCGGTGCCGCCTCGGCGTCGGACACGCAGCGCCGCCGGACGAACCCCTCGCCGCTCGGCCAGCGCGGGGGCGCCCTCGCGGCGCCCGTATCGCCGACCGAGGCGGGTGCGCCGCTGCTGCCCGGCGGGGGCCACGCGGAGAGCGCGGGCTATCCGTTCTCGACGCCGCTGCTGGCCGGTGCGGCCCGTATGTCGCCTCTCATACGTCCCGCCGCCCCCGCCGTCGCGGTCTCGTACGCGCCGCGGCCCACCGTCCCGCCCTCGGTCTCGTCCGACGGCACCTCCTTCGGGGCGACAGGGTCCGGCCTGACCGCCGCCTCGGCATCCTCGCCGACCGCGTCGTCCCGTCCTTCGTCGCTGCGCTGACACACTCTGCGCCCGCGCCGTCGAACCTGGTTGAATCCAGGTGAGGCGGTGCGTCGGGTGCTGATCCGGGTCGCGCGCGTGGGAGCCGGCGGTGCGGTGCCGTGGGCCAGGCTTGGGGAGAGCGGCGGCATGGACGAGGGGAATCCCACGGGTGAGGTGTCGGGGCGGTCGACCGTTCCCACGTCACGGGGCTCCGCCCCGGACCCCGCTGCTCAATCGCCGCAGGGGCTTGAAATGCCCCACTCCGGCCCCTGGCACCAGCCGGACTTCGGGCCCGCACCGCCCCGGCGGAGGCGCAGGCTCGTGCTGGGGGGTGTGGTGATTGCTCTGGTCGCCGGGGGCATCGGTGGGGCCGTCGGGTCGTATGTGGAGCGGACCGGGGTCGGGGCGAACATCCAACTGCCGCAGGCCGGCGCCGAGTCCAAGCACCGGGACCCCGACAGCGTGGCCGGTATCGCGGCGCGCACCCTGCCCGGCGTCGTGACCATCCACACCGCGGGTTCGTCGGAGGAGGGCACCGGCACCGGCCTCGTACTCGACGGCCGGGGGCACATCCTCACGAACAACCACGTCGTGTCGTCGGCCGACTCCGACGGTGAGATATCGGTCACGTTCTCCAGCGGTGAGAGCGCCCGGGCCGATCTGGTCGGGCACGACAGCGGCTACGACCTCGCCGTGATCAAGGTGTCCGGGGTGCGGGGGCTCAAGCCGCTGCCCCTCGGCAACTCCGAGAACGTGCAGGTGGGCGACCCCGTCGTCGCCGTCGGCGCCCCCTTCGACCTGGCGAACACGGTCACCTCCGGCATCATCAGCGCCAAGGACCGGCCGATCACGGCGGGCGGCGAGAAGGGCGACGGGAGCGACGTCAGCTACGTGGACGCGCTGCAGACCGACGCGCCCATCAACCCCGGCAACTCGGGCGGCCCGCTGGTCGATGCGAAGGCCCGCGTCATCGGCATCAACAGCGCGATCCGGTCGGCCGACACCGGCGGTTCGGAGCTGCCCGAGGGGCAGTCGGGCTCCATCGGCCTCGGCTTCGCGATCCCGGTCAACCAGGCGAAACGCGTGGCGGAGGAGCTGATCAACGCCGGGCGTGCGACGCACCCGGTGATCGGGGTCACCCTCGACATGGACTTCTCGGGCGACGGCGCCCGCGTCGGCTCGAAGGGCAACAGCGGCGGCTCGGCCGTCAGCCCGGACGGCCCGGGCGCCAAGGCGGGGATCGAGCCGGGCGACGTGATCACCGAGGTCGACGGCGTCGGCGTGCACTCCGGCGAGGAGTTGATCGTCAAGATCCGCACCCACCGCCCCAAGGACAAACTGGTCCTCACGGTCGAACGGGGCGGAAAGGAACGGGAGATGTCGCTCGTTCTCGGTTCCGCCGACGGCGGCTGAGCGGATTCCGGCCCATCCCTGACTGTCCCCTGACCGGCGGCTGACCGGCTCTTGACCGGGTATGGCGCGGGATGCGCGATCCTGGAGGTTCCCCGGTGGCTACCGAATGGACAGGTGGGCCGGGTACCGTGGACCGGGTCCGCTGCCGGACCCTGCCGAAGACCTGCTGCTGATGTTCGACCGCGGGCCGAGGACACGCTAGGAGTGCAAGGTGTTCAACGATATTGGCCCGCTGGAGGTCGTGACGATCGTCGTGCTGGCCGTTCTCGTATTCGGCCCCGACAAACTCCCGAAGGTCATTCAGGACGTTTCACGCACTATCCGTAAGATCCGGGAGTTCTCGGACAGTGCGAAGCAGGACATCCGGGACGAACTGGGCCCGGAGTTCAAGGACTTCGAGTTCGAGGACCTGAACCCCAAGACGTTCATCCGCAAGCAGTTGGACAGCGACGAGCTGGGGCTCAAGGAGATTCGCAACGGGTTCGACCTGAAGAAGGAGATGGCCGACGTCTCCGACGCGGTGCACACCGTCGGTGAGCTGGAGGACTCCGGATCGTCGAGCCGCTCGGGCGGCGGCGGCAGCGTGGACATGCAGAAGCGGCCCGAGGCCGTCGACATGCAGAAGCGTCCCGAGAAGTCCGAGAAGCCGGCCGCCATCGATCCGCCGCCCTTCGACGCGGACGCGACCTGAACCACCGCGACCTGAACCCGCGATCCGAACCCCGCGTTCCGAACCCTCTCGAACCACCCCGAACACGGCTGAACCACGCCTGACGAAACCGGGCCCCGCGGACCCGGTGTGGCATCCTGCCTTCTTGTTGCGCGGACCGGACGTGAGAACGCCCGAGGGGGGCGGGCCGCGCCGGTCCGTAACTGAGCGAGGAGGCGGCCGGGTACATGGAGACGACGAGTCGGGTAGGCGCGCAGGCGCCGGCCACCGAGGGGGCCGGCGAGGCTCTCACGGCCCGGCGCACGGTCGACGGCTACCTGCTGGCGCCCTTCCCGTGGTACGGCCTCGACGAGGCCTTCACGGGACCGCGCTGGCTGATGCAGGTCGGCACCACGGCGGACGGTTCCGTCGAGCACGGTTCGATCGGGCACGGTGACGAGCCCTCCGTACGCAGCGAGCTCACGGAAGACACCGAGCGGTTCGCGGTCGTGGTGACCGTCGCCGCCAATCCGGTACGGCGCACCGCCGACGGCACCGGCGTCCTGGAGGCCACGTCGGTCTCCTCGGCGGCCTGGCTCGCCGGCGTCGGGCTGCTCTCCTACACCTGGCCCGTGCAGATGGACCACACGCTGCGCGACGACTGGCTGGAGCAGCAGACCGAGACGGCGTGGGTGCTCGCGGACGATCTCGCGTCCGAGGACTGGGCGACGCTGACGCTGCCGGTGGACGGGGTGCCGACCCCGTTCCACTACCGGGAGTCCGAGTACGGCTGGGTGCTCGCGGGCTCCACGCAGGCCGGGGTGCACCTGGGTGCGTACGGGCGGGGCATGAGCGCGTACGGGCTCGGGTTCTCGGTCGTGAAGGACATCACGGCGCTGGAACCGGAACCGGACGCGTGACGAAGAACGGCGGGCCGCCCGAAATGGGCGGCCCGCCGTTCTCTCAAGGCGTCGGACGGGACGTCAGAACTTATTGCGCGGCGTGATCCCCAGGGACATCCCCGACAGGCCGCGCTGGCGCCCGCCGAGCTTGTCCGCGATCCCGCGCAGCGCGGAGCCCGCGGGTGAGTCCGGGTCGGTCAGCACGATCGGCTTGCCCTCGTCGCCGCCCTCGCGCAGGCGTACGTCGATGGGGATGGAGCCGAGCACCGGCACCTCCGCGCCCGTGGTCCTCGTCAGGCCCTCGGCGACCAGCTTGCCGCCGCCCGTGCCGAACACGTCGACCATCTCGTCGCAGTGCGGGCAGGGCAGCCCGGACATGTTCTCGACGACGCCGACGATCTTCTGGTGGGTCTGCACGGCGATCGAGCCGGCCCGCTCGGCGACCTCGGCGGCGGCCTGCTGCGGCGTGGTGACGACCAGGATCTCGGCGTTCGGCACCAGCTGGGCGATCGAGATGGCGATGTCGCCGGTGCCCGGCGGCAGGTCGAGCAGGAGCACGTCCAGGTCGCCCCAGAACACGTCCGCCAGGAACTGCTGGAGCGCGCGGTGCAGCATCGGGCCGCGCCACACGACCGGCGCGTTGCCCGGCGTGAACATGCCGATCGAGATGACCTTCACGCCGTTCGCCGACGGCGGCATGATCATGTCTTCGACCTGGGTGGGCTTGCCCTCGGCGCCCAGCATGCGCGGCACGCTGTGCCCGTAGATGTCCGCGTCGACGACGCCGACCTTCAGCCCGTCGGCGGCCATCGCGGCCGCCAGGTTCACGGTCACCGAGGACTTGCCGACGCCGCCCTTGCCGGAGGCCACCGCGTACACGCGGGTCAGCGAGCCCGGCTTGGCGAACGGGACCTCGCGCTCGGCGGTGCCGCCGCGCAGCGCCGTTGCCAGCTCCTTGCGCTGCTCGTCGCTCATCACGTCGAGGGTGACCTGCACATCGGTCACGCCGTCGACGCGGGCGACGGCCTCGCGCACGTTGTTCTCGATCGTCGAGCGCATCGGGCAGCCAGAGACGGTCAGATACACGGTGACCGCGACGACTCCGTCCGCACCGATGTCCACCGATTTGACCATCCCCAACTCGGTGATGGGACGGTGGATCTCGGGGTCGTTCACTGTCGCGAGTGCCTCGCGCACCGCGTCTTCCGTAGCCATGCACCCGAGTCTACGGCGGGGTAACCCGCACCCGGAAAGCCCTGTCAGCGGTCGTCTACGTCACGTCCCCGCTCACGCTCCGCGGGGAATACCCCGGAGTCCGGGGCGGAGTGCCGCTGCTCCTCCAGTTCCTTGACGAGGTCCTGCAGCTCGGAGCGGATCCAGTCGCGTGTCGCGACCTCGCCGAGGCCGATCCGCAGGGCCGCCATCTCGCGGCTCAGATACTCGGTGTCGGCGATGGAGCGCTCGTTCTGCTTGCGGTCCTGTTCGAGATTGACCCGGTCGCGGTCGTCCTGCCGGTTCTGCGCGAGCAGGATCAGCGGGGCGGCGTACGAGGCCTGCAGCGACAGCATCAGCGTCAGGAAGATGAA
Organism: Streptomyces nidicola; assembly: GCF_050106155.1. Taxonomy (NCBI): domain Bacteria; kingdom Bacillati; phylum Actinomycetota; class Actinomycetes; order Kitasatosporales; family Streptomycetaceae; genus Streptomyces; species Streptomyces nidicola. Next base: position 3,706,507 of record NZ_JBNBPI010000001.1, on the reverse strand, counting down.
CGGGTACTCGTCGAAGCGCAGATCGGGCGGCGCGACGATGTTCCACACCACCCACACGATGATGATCACCGTCATCCAGACGATGAACCGGCCCGTCCCCAGGAAGCGTGCGATCCGTTCCGAGAGCCTGCCGAAGGCCTCGGGGTCGTAATCGGGGATCAGCTTGCGCTTCGGCGCGCGCGGCTGGTCGAGCCGGATGCGCGGCCTGCGCGGGGCGTCGCGCTCGCGTTCCTCAGTCGGCATGGTTCACCTCCCCTGACAGGTGAAATTCCTGTTCGCGCCAGTCGTCGGGAAGCATGTGGTCCAGTACGTCGTCCACGGTCACGGCGCCGAGCAGCGAGCCGCTGTCGTCGACGACGGGCGCGGCCACCATGTCGTACGTCGCGAAGAACCCGGCGATCTCCGGCAGTTGGGCCTCCGGGGACAGGGCCTGCAGATCCTCGTCGAGGATCGAGCTGACCATCGTGTACGGCGGATCGCGCAGCAGCCGCTGGAAGTGGATCGTGCCCAGGTACTTGCCGGTCGGTGTCTCGTCCGGCGGCCGGCACACGTACACCTGTGCGGCGAGCGCGGGGGACAGGTCGGGGTTGCGGATGCGGGCGAGGGCGTCCGCGACCGTCGAGTCGGGGCGCAGCACGATCGGCTCGGTCGTCATCAGGCCGCCCGCGGTCCGGTCCTCGTACGCCATGAGGCGACGCACGTCGGCCGCCTCGCTGGGCTTCATCAGGTCGAGGAGGCGTTCCTTGTCGTCCTCGGGGAGTTCGCCGAGGAGGTCGGCGGCGTCGTCCGGGTCCATCTCCTCCAGGACGTCGGCGGCGCGCTCCTCCTTCAGCTTGCCGAGCACCTCGATCTGGTCGTCCTCCGGAAGCTCCTCCAGGACGTCGGCCAGGCGTTCGTTGGTGAGCGCGGCGGCGACCTCCGCGCGGCGCTTGGGGGAGAGGTGGTGCAGCACGTTGGCGAGGTCCGCGGGGCGCAGCTGTTCGAACGTGGCGAGCAGGCTCTCCGCGCCCTGTCCGTGCTCCTCCAGGTTGAAGCCGTCGACGCCCGACCAGTCGACGGTGATCGCCTCTCCCTTGGCGCGCCGGAAGGCGCCGCGCTTCGAGGAGTTCTTCCGTACGAAGACCCGGTCGATCTCCCAGTCGCGGCGCGCGGGCAGCTGCTGGATGGAGACGTCGAGGACGGTGACCTCCTCGCCGGTCTCCACGAGCCGTACGCGCCGGTCGAGCATCTCGCCGAGCACGAGGCGTTCCGTGGGTCGCTGTTCGAAGCGCCGGACGTTGAGCACCCCCGTGGTGATGACCTGGCCCGACTCGATCCCTGTGACACGGGTCATCGGCAGGAAGATGCGCCGCCGGGTCGACAGCTCGACGACGAGGCCGAGCAGCCGCGGCGGTCTGCGGCTCACGCGCAACATCGCCACCAGGTCCCGCACCCGGCCCACCTGATCACCGTTCGGATCGAAGACGGCGATGCCGGCGAGGTGCGACACGAAGATCCGGGGAGCGCCTCCAGCCATACCGTCGCGCGCCTCCTTCCGCTTTCCTTCGCATTCGTCCGGATATGCAGGCAATTTCTCGCCCAGGCTAGCCGCTACCCGTTCCCCGCGCCTTTGCGCATCGGCCACCCGACCCGGGCGGGTAACCGCAGATCGCGGGGGTACGCTGCCGTACCTGCACACACCCAGCTGCCGTACGAGAGGTAGTCCGCCCGTGACCCTGCGCCCCCTCACCCGTCGTACCCGCAGGACACTCGTGGTGGGCGTGATGTGCACGGGGCTCGCGGTGGGCCTCGCGGCATGCGGCGAGGAGGACCCCGACGCGGGGACGAACGGGGTCGGCAAGCTGACCCCGGCCAAGATCCAGTCCCGTACGGTCAAGGCGGCCCGCGGCGCGGACGCGGTGCACGTCGCCGGCACGGTGGTCGTCAACAAGAAGACGTACAAGCTGGACATGCGGCTGAAGGGCGACGGCGGCACGGGGTCGGTGAGCACCGGCGGCGGCACGTTCGGGCTGCTGCGGGTCGGCGACCACCTGTACCTCAAGGCGGGCGCGGGTTTCTGGACGCACTCCGAGGACGGCAAGGAGGGGCACGGTTCGGGCAACGCCGCGCAGAAGCTCGACGGCAAGTACGTGCGGGTGCCGAAGGGCGACCCGGCCTACCAGCGGCTGAGCACGTTCACCGACAAGGGAGTGCTGCTCGACGGCCTGCTCACGCTGCACGGCACGCTCGCGAAGGGCGAGCGCGGCCGGGCGGGCGGCGTCCGCACGGTCGAGCTGACCGGCGACAAGGGCGCGGGCGGCACGCTCGATGTGTCCCTGGAGGGCGGCGCGTACCCGATGCGCCTGGAGCGCGCAGGGGGCGCAGGCACCATCCAACTCAGCGACTGGGGCACCGACTTCACCCTCCGGGAACCCAAGTCCACAGAAACGGTCGACTATGGGCAGGCGCTGCCGGGATAACCCGCTTCGGGGTCCATTGAGCCTTTCAAGCCCCGCCGTCGGCCGAGCCTTTCAAGCCCCGCCGTCGGCCGAGCCATTTGAGCCCCGCCGGCGTTTGAGCAATTTAAGCCCCGCCGGCGTTTGAGGCGCGGGGTCCGGGGCGGAGCCCCGAGGCGTCAACGCCGCTTCCGCCGCGCGAGCAACTTGGGCAGCCCGGCCGGCACGGCATTCCGGGTGATCGCGGGCGAGCCCACAGGAGGCGCCGCCAACGACCCGTGGGCCACCGGCTCCGTAGGCCCGCCCACCGGCTCGAGCCGCACCACACGGCACTCCCGCGCCCACCGGTCCAACATGGTCTCCGCGTCGGGCGCGTTGAGCCGCTTCCCCTTCAGCTCACCCACGACGGAGCCGTACGCCTCCGTACCCGCCGCCAGCTCGACCACCGTCGCCCGCCAGCCCACGAGCCGCCCGCCCTTGTCCTTGCTGCGCACGGTGACAACGGCCGTGCCGCCGTCGACGAGGTCGGGCAGCGGCTGCTCCCCGGGCCCGTCGCCGACGAGGCACGCCGCACCCTCGTGCCACACATGCCACAGGGCCCGCTCCACGCCCCGGCTCCCGCGCACCCAGATCAGCCCGGACTTCTTCGTGGCCTCCTCGACGAGGGCGGCATCGAGCAGTTCAGCAGTCGTCATACGGAAAGCGTAGCCGCGAGGCTCACAGCCACCCGTTGCGCTTCAGCGTCCGGTGGATCGTGAAGCAGACGCCGCCGATGAGCGCGAGCACCATCGGATAGCCGAACCGCCAGTGCAGCTCCGGCATGTACTTGAAGTTCATGCCGTACACCCCGCACACCATCGTCGGTACGGCGATGATCGCGGCCCACGAGGTGATCTTGCGCATGTCCTCGTTCTGGGCGACGGAGGCCTGCGCCAGATTGGCCTGGAGGATCGAGTTCAGCAGCTCGTCGAAGCCGATGACCTGCTCCTGTACGCGCTCCAAGTGGTCGGCGACGTCCCGGAAGTACTTCTGGATGTCCGGGTCGATCAGCCGCATGGGCCGCTCGCTGAGCAGCTGCAGCGGGCGCCGCAGCGGGGCGACGGCCCGCTTGAACTCCAGTACCTCGCGCTTGAGTTGGTAGATCCGGCCCGCGTCCGAGCCGCGCGGGGAGCCCTTGCCGGGCTGCGAGAAGACCTCGGTCTCGACCTCGTCGATGTCGTCCTGCATCGCGTCGGCCACGGCCAGGTATCCGTCGACGACGTGGTCGGCGATCGTGTGCAGCACGGCGCTCGGGCCCTTGGCGAGCAGCTCGGGGTCGTCCTGGAGCCGGTGCCGCAGCGCGCGCAGCGAGCCCTGGCCGCCGTGCCGGACCGTGATGAAGAAGTCCCGGCCGGTGAAGCACATGACCTCGCCGGACTCCACGATCTCGCTGGTGGCGGTGAGTTCGGCGTGCTCGACGTAGTGGATGGTCTTGAAGACGGTGAACAGCGTGTCGTCGTAACGCTCCAGCTTGGGCCGCTGGTGGGCGTGGACGGCGTCCTCGACGGCGAGCGGGTGCAGCCCGAACTCGGCGGCGATACCGGCGAATTCCTCCTCGGTCGGCTCGTGCAGACCGATCCAGGCGAAGCCGCCGTCGCGCCGCACCTGGTGCTTGGCGCCGCCGGGCGTGAGGCACTCGGAGGACGGGACGCGGACCCCGTCCCGGTACACGGCGCAGTCCACGACGGCCGAGCAGGCGGCCGTGTCACGGGTGAAGTCGTACGAGGTGCGGGCCTCGTTGGCGTACGGGGCGACGCTCTTGCGCAGCGAGGGACGGACGGCGGCTCGCAGGTCGCGCATCATCGACATGGGCAGGCTCCTTCGCGGGCGGGAGTCGCCGTACGTCGGGTGGAACCACCCGGAATGAGGACGTCCTGGCCAACCGGAAACCGGGACATGCTGCACGTCCACAAAGCGGGAAGCACCGCACCGACGCTGGGCGGCTTCGCTGACTGATTCAGATCGCGACGTCCGGGAGGGACGTCGATGAGATCAGGGGAACGAAGTGCTCTTCCGGCAGGCGCGGCCAGCACGGTGTGCAGCTGACTGCGGGTGAGATGAGGCCCTGGGCCCTACAGGCCGGAAGAACGGGTAGTACTGCACGGTCGACTTCGATCCATGACAGCCCCACCTCCTCCGGCCGGTCCCCCGTGGGGGACGTGAAACGGGTCGGTTTCTCGACGGGCCCGCGGGGGCCCTCGGCGGACACGCGCTGCGTGTTGTCCCGACCAGCGGCCAAGACTATCAGCCGACCGGCGAAAGCGGGCCCCGTCCTTACCCGTTGAGCGCGAGATCTATGCTCGCGGGATGGCAGAAGTTCTTGCGCTGGTGGAAGCGCGACTCCGGACAACCCTGGGTGAACCGGACGCGCGGGCGGCGGTCACCTTCCTCGGCACCGACCGCATCGAGGTGTTGCGCTTCACAGATGGCGACGTGGTGCGCTACGCCACCCTCGGCATGTCCGCGTCCCCGATGGCCGATCCCACGGCGGCCCTCGCCGACCCCGTCAAGGGCCCGCGCGCGGAGCTGGTCCTCACCGTCCGCGCCGGCCTCGCCGACACCGACAAGGTGCTGCGCCCGCTCGCGGTCCTCGCGGCCTCCCCGCAGGTCGAGGGCATCGTCGTGGCGCCGGGCGCGTCGCTCGACGTCGGCGAACCGCTGTGGCCCGCCGCTCCGTTCACCTCGGCCCTCGTCGCGGAGCCGGGCGGCCTGGTCGAGGACCTGGACCTGGACGAGCCCCTGGATCCCGTACGGTTCCTGCCGCTGCTGCCCATGACGCCGAACGAGGCGGCGTGGAAGCGGGTGCACGGCGCCGCCGCGCTCCAGGAGAAGTGGCTGAACAGCGGAACGGACCTGCGCGATCCGCTGCGCAAGTCCGTTCCTCTGGACTGACCGTCTGCTGTTCTTCTCGACCGACAGGCTTCTGTCGACCGATCGTCAGTTCGCGTAGACCGAGACGCTGTCCTCGGTGGCGTGCTTCGGCTCCAGCTCCTCGGCCTCGTGGGTGAGTGCGCTCCTGCGCACCCACACCACGACCGCGCCGAGCACCGCCGTGACCGCGGCGACCACGAACGGGATGTGGATGTTGCTCCACTCCTCGATCTTCGGGGCGAAGAACGGGGCGGCCGCGGCGGCGAACCACCGGACGAAGTTGTAGCCGGCGCTCGCCACAGGACGCGGCGCGTCCGAGACGCCGAGCGCGAGCTCGGTGTAGACGGTGTTGTTCACGCCGATGAAGGCGCCGGACAGGATCGTGCAGACGATGGCCGCGGTGTGGCTGCCGTACCCGAGGACGAGCACGTCCAGGGCGAGCAGCACGAGCGAACCGCCGAGCACCTTGAGCGAGCCGAACCTGGCCTGCATGCGCGGCGCGACGATCACCGAGAACAGCGCGAGCAGCACACCCCAGGCGAAGAACACCGCGCCCGACTTGTACGGGGTCATGTTCAGCACGAATGGCGTGAAGGCCAGCACCGTGAAGAACGTGTAGTTGTAGAAGAAGGCCGAGATCGCCGCGGACGCGAGGCCGCCGTGGCCGAGCGCCTTGATCGGATCGAGGATCGAGGTCTTCTGCGCGGGCTTCGGCTGTTCCTTGAGGAACACGGTGATGCAGACGAACCCGATGGCCATCAGCGCGGCCGTGCCGAAGAACGGGTAGCGCCAGCTGGCGTTGCCGAGCAGCGCGCCGACGAGCGGTCCGCAGGCCATGCCGAGCCCGAGTGCGGACTCGTAGAGGAGGATCGCGGCCGCGCTGCCACCGGCGGCGGCGCCGACGATGACCGCCAGCGCGGTCGACACGAAGAGCGCGTTGCCGAGGCCCCAGCCCGCGCGGAAGCCGACCAGCTCCCCGACGGAACCGGACGTGCCGGCGAGCGCCGCGAAGATCACCACGAGGGCGAGGCCGACGAGGAGGGTCTTCTTGCCGCCGATGCGGCTGGAGACGAACCCGGTCACCAGCATGGCGATGGCGGTGATCAGGAAGTACGAGGTGAAGAGCAGGGAGACCTGGCTCGGTGTCGCTTCGAGGCCCTTGGCGATCGACGGCAGGATCGGGTCGACCAGGCCGATGCCCATGAAGGCGACGACGGATGCCCCGGCGGTCGCCCAGACCGCCTTCGGTTGACGCAGGAGGCTGCCCGCCCCTGCGTCGAACGTGTCCCCTTCGGCGGGACCCCCTGTACTGCTGTGACTCATGCCTGCTGCTCCTTCGAGTCCTACGTGGATCGTTGGCGTATACACATAATAAGTTAGAGCAGCTAATTAATGCAAGCTACATCTATCTGTCCTGGTGGGCGCGCCACGGCGCTGCCCTCCGGACGGGTGATCGTCCTTGACGCGGCGCGGGACGGGGAGGACCGTGGGGCTCTATGAGGGGCGAACCCAGTTGCCCGAAGTGTGGTGGCCGGGTCAGGGCTCCCGGACTTTTTGCCGACTCCTGGCAGTGCGATGTGCACGGGACCGTGCATCCGATGCAGCCCGTGATCCCGCCCAGTGTCGAGGCGCTCAGCGTCGTGGTGCGGCGCGCACGGGTGCCGGTCTGGATGCCCTGGCCGCTGCCCGTCGGCTGGCTGTTCACCGGCGTGGCCAACGCGGGGGACGAGCGCCACGGCGGGCGTGCCACCGCCGTCGCCTGCTCGGGCCCGGGTCCGCTCGGCGGCCCCGGCGAGCTGGTGCTCGTCGCCGAGGAGCTGGGCGTCGGGCTCGGCGCGCGCTACGCGGGGATCGACGGCCCCGACCCCGGCCCGTACATGGAGGTCTCGGGGCCACCTCAGGCCAAGGTGCTCGCCGCGGGCCGGCCCACCCCGATGTGGCACGTCTCCGGCGCCCCGGACGACCGGGCGGTCTTCGCCGGTGAGGCGCGCGGCCTGTGGCTGTGGGCGGTCGTGTGGCCGGAGCAGACGGGGATGCTGATGTACGACGAGCTGGTGCTCACGGATCTGCGGGACGCGGGGGCCGAGGTGGACCTGCTGCCGTGCGGGGCGCTGTCGCCGCGCATCATGACGTGAGCCCCGGGGTGCCGGTGAGGTAAGGGTTCCGTGCCCGGTTCGGTGGTGACGGGGGTGCTGGAATCCCCGTTATCCTTGAGCGGTCCCCGTCAGTCCGTCGAGCCTGGAGTACGCAGCCGTGCGCATCGATCTGCACACCCACTCCACCGCCTCCGACGGCACGGACAGCCCGACGGAACTCGTGCGGAACGCCGCCGGCTCCGGCCTGGACGTCGTCGCGCTCACCGATCACGACACCACGCGCGGACACGCGGAGGCGATCGCGGCCGCGCCCGAGGGGCTGACCCTCGTCACCGGAGCCGAGCTCTCCTGCCGTCTCGACGGCGTGAGCATGCACATGCTGGCGTATCTCTTCGACCCCGAGGAGCCGGCCCTGCTCGCCGAGCGCGAGCTGGTCCGCGACGACCGGGTGCCGCGCGCCAAGGGCATGATCGCCAAGCTGAACGAGCTGGGCGTCCCGGTCACCTGGGAGCAGGTCGCCCGGATCGCGGGCGACGGTTCGGTCGGCCGCCCGCACATCGCCACGGCGCTGGTCGAGCTCGGTGTCGTACCGACGGTCTCCGACGCGTTCACCGAGGACTGGCTGGCCAACGACGGGCGCGCGTACGTCGACAAGCACGAGACCGACCCCTTCGAGGCGATCCGGCTGGTCAAGGCCGCGGGCGGGGTCACCGTCTTCGCGCACCCGGGCGCCGCCAAGCGCGGTCACACCGTTCCCGAGGCGTCGATCGCGAAGCTGGCGGAGGCCGGGCTCGACGGCATAGAGGTCGACCACATGGACCACGACGCCGCGACCCGCGAGCGCCTGCGCGGCCTCGCCGCCGACGTCGGCCTGCTGGTCACCGGGTCCTCGGACTACCACGGCAGCCGTAAGACGTGCGTGCTCGGCGAGTACACCACCGACCCCGAGGTCTACGGGGAGATCACGCGGCGCGCGACGGGCGCCTTCCCGGTGCCGGGCGCCGGCGGACGCGACGCCTGACGCGCCCCGTACGCACCTCGACCCACCCTTCCGCACCACTCTCGCAAGGCACCCCACCGTGTTCGACGCTGCCGTCTTCGGATCCCTTTTTCTCACGCTTTTTGTGATTATGGATCCCCCCGGAATCACCCCGATCTTCCTCGCCCTCACCGCGGGCCGCCCCGCCAAGGTCCAGAAGCGCATGGCCTTCCAGGCGGTCTGCGTGGCCTTCGGTGTCATCGCCGTGTTCGGCGTCCTGGGCAACCAGATCCTGGCCTATCTGCACGTCTCCGTCCCGGCCCTGATGATCGCGGGCGGTCTGCTGCTGCTCCTGATCGCGCTCGACCTGCTGACCGGCAAGACGGACGAGCCCAAGCAGACCAAGGACGTGAACGTCGCCCTCGTGCCGCTCGGCATGCCGCTGCTCGCCGGGCCCGGCGCGATCGTCTCCGTGATCCTCGCCGTGCAGGACGCGGACTCGGTGGGCGGCCAGGTCTCCGTCTGGTCCGCGATCATCGCGATCCACGTGGTGCTGTGGCTGGTGATGCGCTACTCGCTGGTCATCATCCGCGTCATCAAGGACGGCGGCGTGGTCCTGGTGACCCGGCTCGCGGGCATGATGCTCTCCGCGATCGCGGTGCAGCAGATCATCAACGGCGTGACGCAGGTGATTCAGGGCTCCTGACCGCCCTCGGCTCCCGAGGGCGCCGGAGCACAGCGAAGCCCCCGTACGCATCGTGCGTACGGGGGCTTCGAAGTGTGTAAGTCGCTTACGCCGTTACGAGGCGGACGACTCGGCCGGGCGGATGTAGAGGCGCTGCCCGATGGCGGCGGCCTGCTGAACGATCCGGTTGACGGAGGCGGCGTCCACGACGGTGCTGTCCACGGCGGTGCCGTCGACATCGTCGAGTCGCATGATTTCGAAGCGCATGGGCTTCTCCCTTCGTCTGGTGATCCTCCTGAAGGAGAACTACTCGTGCGGGGCTTCTCAGCTTGATCCCGCTGTACGGCCGGGCGGTTGCCCGGCCGTTAAGAGTGAATTGCGCGGCCTCAGTGCCGCGCGTTCCAAGGGGTACAACGAGTTGCCCGCTGCAAACATTCCCTACGCTAAGGAAATTTTTCGATCGGCTAATTACTCGTGCGTCAGCAGGGCTGCGAGGGGCTCGTGAGGTGCCGCGTGAGGTGCCGCGTGAGGTGCCGTCTACGCCGCCGGGTGGCGGTCCCAGAAGGCGGCGAGGGCGGCGGCCGTGACCCCCGGCCGGTCGGTATTGGGGGAGTGCTCGGCCCCGGCGACGACGGTGCGCTCCGCGCCGAGCCGCGCCGCCATGTCGTCGAGGAGCGGCACGGGCCAGGTGTCGTCCCGCTCGCCCGACAGCACATGTATCGCGAGGCCGAGCGCCGCGAGCTCGTCGACCCGGTCCGGCTCCGTGCGCAGCTGCCCCGCAGTGGCGATGAGCTGGGCCGGGCTGTTCCGCATCCAGCGGCGGCGCAGGTCCTCGCCGTCACCGCGGAGGTCGGCGGCGTCCTCCGGGGCGTCCAGGCCCTGGATCGCCTCCCACACCTGCGCCATGTCGAGCGCGGCGAGCGTGTCCTGGAGCAGTTTGGCGCGCTCCTGCTGGGGCTGCGCGACGGCCGCGGGGCCCGAGGACATCAGCGTGAGCGAGGCGAACGGGGTGGGGTCCTCGATGACCGCCGCGCGCGCGACGAGCCCGCCGAGCGAGTGGCCCAGCAGATGCACCCGGTCGGCTCCTGCGTCGGCTGCGCCGGCCTGGAGCGCCGCCACCTGCGCGAGCACGTCACGCGCCAACTCCCGCTGCTGGTACGGCCGTTCGTCGTCCTTCGGGCCTTCCGACTCGTACTGCCCGCGGCCGTCCACGGCGACGGTCCGGTAACCGGCCGCGCTCAACGGGGCGTGCAGCTCGATGAAGTCCTCCTTGCTTCCCGTGAACCCGGGCAGCAGCAGGGCGGTGCCCCGGACCGGGCCCTCGGCCGGCTCGCCGGTGAGCGCGGCGAAGTCGCCCCGGGCGGTGCGGAGGCGGTGCGCACGGGTGCCGGGCGGCGGGGTGAAGGTCGCGGGCCTGCTCATGTGCCGAGATTACGCGCAGCCACCGACAACGAAGGCCCGGACCCCGCAGCAGCGGGATCCGGGCCTTTCGCCGTGGATGATCAGGCCTCGGGGGCCGCGACCTTCTTGCGCGTACGACGCGGCTTCGCCTCGGTCGCCTCGGCGGCGGGCTCGGCCTTCTTCCGGGTCCGCGCGGGCTTCGCCTCGGCGGTCTCGGCGGCGGGCTCGGCCTTCTTGCGGGTGCGGGTCCGCGTGGCGGGCTTGGCCTCGGCGGCTTCCGCGGTGTCGACCGCGGCCTCCGCCTTCTTGCGCGTGCGACGCGGCTTCGCCTCGGTCACCTCGGCCGCCGCGGCGGTCTCGACGCTGTCGACGGCGGGTTCGGCCTTCTTGCGGGTGCGGGTCCGCGCGGCGGGCTTGGCTTCAGCGGCTTCCGCGGTGTCGACCGCGGCCTCCGCCTTCTTCCGCGTACGCGTGCGGGCCGGCTTCGCCTCGCTCGCGTCCGCCGCCTCGGCGACGGGCTCGGCCTTCTTGCGCGTACGCGCCGGCTTGGCCTCGGTGGCCTCGGCGGTGTCGACCGCGGCTTCGGCCTTCTTGCGCGTACGACGCGGCTTCGCCTCGGTCACCTCGGCCGCCTCGGCGGCGGGCTCGGCCTTCTTGCGGGTGCGGGTGCGCGTGGCGGGCTTGGCCTCGGTGGCCTCCGCGGTGTCGACCGCGGCCTCCGCCTTCTTCCGCGTACGGGTCCGGGCCGGCTTCGCCTCGGCGACCTCTGCAACCTCAGGGGCCTCGGCCGTGTCGACCGCGGCTTCCGCCTTCTTGCGGGTGCGCGCGGGCTTCGCCTTCGGCTCGGCCTGCTCCGGCTCCGCGGGCGCCGGCACGGCTTCCACCGTCTCGACGGCGGCCTCGGCCTTCTTGCGCGTACGGCGACGCGGCTGGGCGGGGATCTCCGCCTCGACCGTCTCCACGACGGCCTCGGCGGCGGGGGCCACCGGCGCGACCGACTGGGCGCCTGCGCCACCGCGCGTACGGCGACGACGGCGCGGGGTGCGCGGCTCGGTGGACTCCTCCGCCGGAGCGGGAACGGACGTCGGAGCGGACGCGGGGGCGGCCGTGGCCTCACCGGCGCCGACCGGCTCGCCACCGCGCATGCGGCGACGGCGGCGCGGCGTGCGCGCCGGGCGCTCACGCTGTTCGCGCTGCTCGCGGTCCCGATCACGGTCACGGTCGCCTCGACCACCGCGGCCGCCGCGCGAGGACGACGCCCCGCGGCCACCGGTCTCGCCCAGGTCCTCGATCTCCTCGGCCCCGAGCCCGGCGCGCGTGCGCTCCGAGCGCGGCAGGACACCCTTGGTGCCGGCCGGGATGTTGAGCTCCTCGTAGAGGTGCGGGGACGAGGAGTACGTCTCCACCGGGTCGTTGAAGTCCAGCTCCAGCGCCTTGTTGATCAGCTGCCAGCGCGGGATGTCGTCCCAGTCGACGAGGGTGATCGCGATGCCCTTGGCGCCCGCGCGGCCGGTACGGCCGATGCGGTGCAGGTACGTCTTCTCGTCCTCGGGGGACTGGTAGTTGATGACGTGCGTGACGCCCTCGACGTCGATACCGCGCGCGGCGACGTCGGTGCACACCAGCACGTCGACCTTGCCGTTGCGGAACGCGCGCAGCGCCTGCTCGCGCGCGCCCTGCCCGAGGTCGCCGTGCACGGCGCCGGACGCGAAGCCGCGCTTTTGCAGCTGCTCCGCGATGTCCGCGGCGGTCCGCTTCGTACGGCAGAAGATCATCGCGAGCCCGCGGCCGTCGGCCTGCAGGATGCGCGAGACCATCTCGGGCTTGTCCATGTTGTGCGCGCGGTAGACGTGCTGCTTGGTGTTCGCGACCGTCTTGCCCTCGTCGTCCGGCGCCGCGGCGCGGATGTGCGTGGGCTGCGACATGTAGCGGCGGGCCAGGCCGATGACGGCGCCCGGCATGGTCGCCGAGAACAGCATCGTCTGACGCTTCGCCGGAAGCATGTTGATGATCTTCTCGACGTCGGGCAGGAAGCCCAGGTCGAGCATCTCGTCGGCCTCGTCGAGGACGAGCGCCTTGACGTGCGAGAGGTTCAGCTTCTTCTGGCCGGCCAGGTCGAGCAGTCGGCCGGGCGTACCGACGACGACGTCGATGCCCTTCTTGAGGGCCTCGACCTGGGGCTCGTACGCACGCCCGCCGTATATGGCGAGGACGCGCACATTGCGCACCTTGCCGGCGGTCAGGAGGTCATTGGTCACCTGCTGGCACAGCTCGCGCGTCGGAACGACGACGAGGGCCTGCGGGGCGTCGGTGAGCTGCTCGGGCGTGGCCCGGCCCGCCTCGACGTCCGCGGGGACGGTGACGCGCTCCAGGAGCGGAAGGCCGAAACCGAGGGTCTTGCCCGTGCCGGTCTTGGCCTGGCCGATGACGTCCGAGCCCGACAGGGCCACGGGGAGGGTCATCTCCTGGATGGGAAAGGGGTTGATGATGCCGACGGCCTCAAGGGCCTCCGCGGTCTCGGAAAGAATGCCGAGCTGACGGAAAGTCGAAGTCTGCGTAGTCAGGGTGTTGCCTCTTCTGTGAGGTGCGGCGCGAGGCGAACGCGGGGGTCGTGACCGTGCCGGTCTGGTACACCGGACTCGAGCCGCGGTCTGCGGGGATCGGGTGGACCGGATGGCGCGGGACCACTGCCGACGCTCGAGCGCTCGTGCCGCTGAGGGCCCCTCCTCAGATTCGTACGCCTTGTGACGTACGACCCGGAGGGCTGTCGGGTCGGAGCCGATCGGGCCTCCGACCGGGCATCCTCATTCATGAGGCCCGTCCGAAGTGCGCACAGGCGCCTTGGAGGCGCCTTGCTCTCGGCGGGCTCTTTACCACCATACCCCGGATTCGCGCATGTGCGATGGCCGAATGGGTCACGTAGCCGTCGTCACACTCATTGACCAGGGACTTCCGCGACGCGGAGAGCGGGCTATTGTGCGCTTCATGGAGACGCCTGACAACGCCACGCCGACCGCCGAAGCAACCTCCGGGCTCACCGGTATCGCTGCCCAGGACTGGGCCACCGCGTCCGCGGACGAGAACTATCGCGCCGCCGTCGTCGACCTGCTGGGCGCGCTCGCGTACGGAGAGCTGGCGGCGTTCGAGCGGCTCGCCGAGGACGCGAAGCTGGCGCCCACGCTGGCCGACAAGGCGGAGCTGGCCAAGATGGCCTCCGCCGAGTTCCACCACTTCGAGCAGTTGCGCGACCGCCTCTCGGCGATCGGCGTGGAGCCGACCGCGGCGATGGACCCGTTCGTCGGCGCCCTCGACGGCTTCCACCGCCAGACCGCCCCGTCGGACTGGCTCGAGGGCCTGGTCAAGGCGTACGTCGGCGACTCGATCGCGTCCGACTTCTACCGGGAGGTCGCGGCCCGCCTCGACTCGGACAGCCGCTCCCTCGTCCTCGCCGTGCTCGACGACACCGGCCACGCGTCGTTCGCCATCGAGAAGGTGCGCGCCGCCATCGAGGCCGACCCGCGCGTGGGCGGCCGGCTCGCGCTCTGGGCGCGACGCCTCATGGGGGAGGCGCTCTCGCAGTCGCAGCGGGTGGTCGCGGACCGGGACGCGCTGTCGACGATGCTGGTCGGGGGCGTGGCCGACGGCTTCGACCTGGCCGAGGTCGGCAAGATGTTCTCGCGGATCACCGAGGCGCACACCAAGCGGATGGCAGCACTCGGCCTCGCCGCCTGACGACGCCTTTCGGTTCCTGCGGTCCTGCGATTCTTTCGAGTTTCCTGGTTCTCGCGGTTCCGTCGCTTCCGCCGCGTCTACGCGGACGGAGTCAGCTGCTGCCGCGCTCTGCCCCGGGTGGGGCGCAGCAGCAGCGAGAGCAGGGCAACGGACATCGCGACCGCGCCCACGAGCGTGGCGATCGCATGGTCAGGCCCCAGCGCGCTGTGGGTGACGAACGCCCCGAACAGGGCGCCCGCGATGCCGGTCGGCAGCACGAGCGTGCGTGACGGCAGCCTGTGCGGCAGTCGATGGCCCGCCCCGAGGGCGAGTGCCATGCCGAGCAGTACGGAGCCGAGAGCTTCGAGAAGCATGGTGCGGATACCTCCCGCGCGGCCGGTTGGGTGCACTTCGGACGTAGCCGGTCTACCCCTGGCCCCCCGGCCGCAACCCTCCCCGCGGGGATCGGCTGTGTGCTCGCTGTGAACATGCAAAAGGCCTGATGGCAGCAGTGCCATCAGGCCTTTCACGGTCTGTCCGCGCGTCCCTTCCGGGAGGCTCTACAGCGGGCCGAAGCCCACCTTCCGCGCCGACGGTTCGCCGAGCTCGACATAAGCGAGGCGCTCGGCGGGGACCAGGACCTTGCGGCCCTTCTCGTCCTTCAGGGAGAGGAGTTGGGACTTGCCGGACAGCGCCGCGGACACCGCGCTCTCGACCTCCTCGGCGGACTGGTCGCTCTCCAGAACGATCTCGCGAGGCGTGTGCAGCACGCCGATCTTGACCTCCACGGCCTTGTCCCTCCGACGATCCGTGATGTGCGCGGAAGACCGCGCCGTACCCAGCAAAGATTAGCCCGGCCAGGCGAGACTCCCGGCGCCACGGCTGCACGCCAAGAGCGAACAGCCGGACGGGAACAAAGTGAGCCGTGTGGTCGGGGCGTGTGCGCGCAGGCGCGTGCTCGGCGTGCGCGCGGGCGCGTACTGAGTCGGGCGCGTGCTCAGTGCTGCTCTGCGCCGTGCAGCGGGAAGCCCGCGATGCCGCGCCAGGCGAGCGACGTCAGCAGTTGCACCGCCGTGTCGCGCTCGACCGGGCTCGAGCTGGACAGCCAGTAGCGCGCGACGACCTGCGAGACGCCGCCGAGACCCGTGGCGAGAAGCATCGACTCGTCCTTGGACAGGCCCGTGTCCTCCGCGATCACGTCCGAGATCGCCTCGGCGCACTGCAGGCTGACCCGGTCGACGCGCTCGCGCACCGCCGGCTCGTTCGTCAGGTCGGACTCGAAGACGAGCCGGAACGCGCCGCCCTCGTCCTCCACGTACGCGAAGTAGGCGTCCATGGTCGCCGCGACGCGCTGCTTGTTGTCCGTCGTGGAGGCGAGCGCCGTGCGGACCGACTGCAGCAGGGACTCGCAGTGCTGGTCGAGCAGCGCCAGGTAGAGCTCGAGCTTGCCGGGAAAGTGCTGGTAGAGCACCGGCTTGCTGACGCCGGCCCGCTCGGCGATGTCGTCCATCGCGGCCGCGTGGTACCCCTGCGCGACAAAAACCTCCTGGGCGGCGCCCAGAAGTTGATTGCGTCGGGCACGGCGCGGCAGGCGTGTGCCCTTGGGGCGCGCTGCCTCCGTCTGCTCGATGGCTGTCACGCCGCCTCCCAAGATTGTCCGTGCGCGGTGTGCGCCGCGAGGCCATCGTACTTTTCGGTAACCCTGATGTGCGCGGTGCGAGCGCAGAATTTCACGGACCGGACTGCTGTGAAAACCGCATGTAGTGAGCCCGATGTCACGTCTGTGGTCACAAATGGGTGGATCGTGGCGCACCGCTCACCGGTAGTCGTCCTCGTCGATCGCGACGACGCGGGCCTGCTCCGCCCGGTCCGCCTCGTTCGCGGTGTCCGGGTCGGCCGTCGCGTCCGGCTCGTCGTCCTGCTCGGGCGCGAGGTCCGTGTGCTGCTCCGCGGTGTCGGCCTCGGGGGCCTCCACGCCCGCCTCGGTGGGGCGGTGCTCCGCGAAGGTCTCGGGGTCGCTCGGGTCGACGGTCATCGATGGCTCCCTTCCTCACTTGTCCGTGCGTGGGCGGGTGCCCTGATTCGAGCGTAGGAGACACCCGATCGGGGCGCTATGCGACCTTTCGTGGATCCCTTGAGTGAGTGCGGGGTCCTCCTGAGCGAATCCGCCCGGCCGTGCGGCGTTTGGATCTGTGACGGCGAACACGCGATCCACTGCGTGATCGTCTCGTAACATATGTCGCATGTCTTCGACCGAGTCGCCGCGCGTGCCTGCCGTCATCGCCGCCGCGACGCCCACGCCGGGCGCCGTCGAAGTCGCTGAGGGGGAGCACTTGCGATCGGTCGGACTCCCCGGCCTGACGCTGTCGGTCCGAGCCCGTCCCGGGGCGTACGAGGGGCTGCCGCCCGCGCTGTACGTGCACGGGCTCGGCGGCTCCTCGCAGAACTGGTCGGCGCTGATGCCGCTGCTCGAGGACACCGTCGACGGGGAGGCGGTCGACCTGCCGGGGTTCGGCGACTCGCCGCCACCGGACGACGGCGACTACTCGGTGACCGGGCACGCGCGCGCGGTCATCCGTTATCTCGACGCTCAGGGGCGCGGCCCCGTGCACCTCTTCGGGAACTCGCTGGGCGGAGCCGTCGCCACGCGCGTGGCCGCCGCGCGTCCCGATCTCGTCCGCACGCTGACCCTCGTGTCGCCCGCGCTGCCGGAGATCCGGGTGCAGCGCACCGCCCTGCCGACCGGCCTGCTCGCGGTGCCCGGCGTCGCCCCGCTCTTCACGCGCCTGACGAAGGAGTGGACCCCTGAGCAGCGGGTGCGCGGCGTCATGGCCCTTTGTTACGGCGACCCGAACCGGGTCACGCCCGAGGGCTTCAGAGCGGCCGTGGAGGAAATGGAGCGGCGGCTCCAACTGCCGTACTTCTGGGACGCGATGGCCCGCTCCGCGCGCGGGGTCGTGAACGCCTATACGCTCGGCGGGCAGCACGGCCTCTGGCGGCAGGCCGAGCGGGTGCTCGCGCCGACGCAGCTCATCTACGGAGGGCGTGATCTGCTGGTCTCGTACCGGATGGCGGCCCGCGCGGCACGTGCCTTCCGGGACTCGAGGCTGCTCACGCTCCCGGACGCGGGGCATGTCGCGATGATGGAGTACCCGAGTACGGTCGCGACGGCGTTCCGGGAACTCCTCGCCGACACCGAAGCGTTGAACAAGAGGCGCGGGAGCGCCAGTAGTGCCGGTGACGCCGCGAGTGACGCGTCCGGCACCGACGACCACACGACATTGGGGAGCTGAGGCGGCCTGTGGGACGGCATAGCCGCCGAGGATCGGCAGACGGCGCAGAGGACGCTGTCGACGTACATATGGAGGCCGAGGCGCATACCCCGCCCCGGCCGGGCGTGGGCACCGGGCGCAGGCGAAGGGGGCCCGCCGAGGCTCCGCCCCCGCCGGCTCCGCCGTCGGCGTCCGGACGTTCCCCCTTCCCGGGGCACACGTCCGCGCGTCCGGGAAGCGGGCCGGTGCGTGGTGGCCACCCCGAGCCGCGGGAGCCGGGCGGCGGCTGGGGCGCGTCCGTGCCGCGGGTCGCGGGCCCCGTCGCGTCGGCGCGCGGGCCCGAGCACGGTGTGACGGGCCCCGCCGATTCGGCGTTGCCGGGGCCACGGCCCCGGCAGGAGCGAGCGGATCAGGGCGCACCGGGCCAGGGGGCGCCGGACAGGGGTGCACCGGTTCAGGGGCATCCGCGGCAGGACTACATCGACGCGTTCGATGCCCCTGTTCGTGCGGGCTTCAACGCCCCCGTGGGCAACGCCCCTTCGGGTAGCGCCGCCGCGAGTAACGCTTCCGCGGGTTTCGACGTCCAGGCGGGTGCGGACCCGTACGCGCGCGTGAGCGAGTGGGACGCCGAGCCGCCCGCGCCGCCGGAGGACCAGGACCGGACGCCGGCCGAGTCCGGCGGCGGGCGCGAGAAGCGCGGCAGGGGGATGACCTTCACGGGCATCGCCGCCGCGGCCGTCACCACCGTGCTCGCCGTGGTCGTCGCGGGGCAGGTCGCCGACCGGGACAGCAGCTCCGCGCACGGCGCCCAGGCACAGGCCGCCGAGGGCGGTCGCCCGGGCGGCGGCTCCGCCTCGCGTACGGACGAACGGCCCGCCCCGAAGGAGACGGCGCAGGCCGCCCCGGCGACGTACGGGCAGAAGATGGCCAAGAAGTACCCGCTCGCGGCGGATCTCAAGGCCTCTGGTGCGTTCACGACGATCCCGGGGGACGACAAGGCGCCGGGCAGCGGGCAGAAGTTCCGCTACCGCGTCGACGTGGAGAAGGGGCTCGGGCTCGACGGGTCGCTGTTCGCGCAGGCGGTGCAGAAGACCCTGAACGACAAGCGGAGTTGGGCCCACGACAGCGCCCGCACCTTCGAGCGGGTCTCCTCCGGGAAGCCGGACTTCGTGATCACGCTCGCGAGCCCGGGCACGACGGCCGACTGGTGCGCGAAGTCGGGCCTCGACACGACGCAGGACAACGTGTCGTGCGACTCCGCCGCCACCGACCGCGTGATGATCAACGCGTATCGGTGGGCCCAGGGCTCGAAGACGTACGACGACGTGCTCGGCGACACGGCCATCCACCCGTACCGGCAGATGCTCATCAACCACGAGGTCGGGCACCGGCTCGGCTTCAATCACGTGACCTGCTCGCAGAACGGCGCGCTCGCGCCGGTCATGCAGCAGCAGACCAAGTTCCTGAAATCCGGCGGGATCACGTGCAAGCCCAACCCCTGGGCCTTTCCCAAGGGTTGACGCTACGTAGCTATCCGTAGTCGTTCGATCTCTTAGCGCGACCAAACGTCGCGCGTGCGGGAAAGTTACGCCCGTTCACCCCTTTTGGTGGCGTGATGGACAACCGTCCATCACGCCACCGGCATGTCCGCATACGTTCGTCCCGCTGCGAGCCGCCAACCCAACGGCGGCTCCCTGTACGGGAGATCGGGGGTGTACGCGTGCGCATCGGAATGCTTACCGAGGGTGGTTATCCGTATGTGAACGGTGAGGCCAGACTCTGGTGCGACCGGCTTGTGCGCGGGCTCGAGCAGCACGAGTTCGACATCTACGCGCTCGCCACCAGCCAGGAGCAGGAGGACGCGGGGTGGCTCGAACTGCCGCCTCAGGTCATGCGCGTGCGGACCGCGCCGATGTGGGCGGCCGGGAGCGAGAGCGGCGCGCGCGACGGCGCATTCGGGCGGCGGGCCCGGCGCCGGTTCGCCGCGTTGTACCGGGAGCTGGTCGAGGCCGTGGTGTCGGCCGGCGCGACCTCGGATGACCTGGGGTTGAGCGAGGCGGACCGTTTCGCCAACGCGTTGTACGGGCTTGCCGAACTCGCCCGCGACGAGGGCCCTCTCGGCGTCTCCCTGCGTTCCGAGGCCGCCGTGCGCATCCTGGAGCGCGCCTGCCGTGCGCCGGGCGCGCTCCGCGCCGTACGCGCGGCCCGCGTGCCCGATCTGCTCTCCTTCGCCGCGCATGTGGAGCGTGAACTGCGGCCGCTGTCCCTGGACTGGTACGAGGACGGGTCCGGGTTCGACGCTTCGGCTTCGGGCCACGCTTCGGCTTCAGGCCACTTGGCGGGTTCGGCGTCGGTGGTGGCCGGTGGTTCGGCGGCGGCGGCGGGGGCCGGGGCGGGGTCGGTGTCGGGGACTACCGGGGCTTCCGGGACTACCGGGGCTTCGGGGGCGGCGGCGGGCATGTCGTCGGGTGCTTCTTCGGCTTCTTCGGCTTCGTCTTTGTCTTCGGGCTCGGGTTCGGATTCGGGTTTCTCCACGGGGCTGTCCGGAGGGGGCGGGCTCGCGTCCGTCGATCTCTGCCACGCGGCCTCCGGCGGCGCGGCCGCCCTGCCCGGACTGATCGCCAAGCACTTCTACGGAGTGCCGCTGCTCGTCACGGAGTACGGGGTGCAGCTCAGGGCCCGGTACATCGCCGCGGGCGACGCCGAGTTGAGCGCGCCGGTGCGCGCGCTCCTCGCCGCCTTCCACGGCCGGCTCGCCGCCGAGGTCTACCGGCAGGCCGCCGTGATCACCCCCGGAAACGCGCACGCGCGGCGCTGGCAGGAGCGGTGCGGTGCCGACCGCGCCAAGCTGCGCACCATTCACCCCGGCATGGAGGCCGGACACTTCGCCGAGGTGGGCGAGCGGGAAGGGCCGGGCGACCCGGACACCCTCGTCTGGGTCGGGCGCATCGACCCCTCCAAGGACCTGATCTCCCTGCTGCACGCGTTCGCCGAGATCCGCAAGGAAGAGCCGAAGGCCCGGCTGCGCATCGTGGGGGTGCCGGAGGCGGGATCGGTTCCGGGCGCCGGAGCGGGCGCGGGCCTGGTGGACGGCGGTGGCTGGCCGGCCGACGGGTTCGTCTCGACAAGGGCGAGCAGTGGGCACGGCAGCGGTGGGGCGGACGCCTCGGATCTCGCGGCGGACCGCGAGGCCGCGCTGTACCTCGGGCACTGCAAGGCCCTCGCCGCGCAGCTCTTCCCGGACGAGGCGGAGGGGATCCACGCCGTGGGCGAGAACCCCGTCTCCTTCGAGGAACTGGGCGCCCCCGAGGCTCCCGACCTCGCCGATGTCTACGGCTCCTGCGGCATCGTCGTCCTGTCCAGCGTCGTCGAAGGCTTCCCGATCAGCCTGGTCGAGGCCATGTTCTGCGGGCGCGCGACGGTGTCCACGGACGCGGGCGCCGTCGTCGAGGTGATCGGTGGCACGGGGCTCGTGGTGCCGCCGCGCAACCCCCGCGCGCTCGCCGAGGCGTGCGTGGCGCTGCTGCGCGACCCCGCGCGGCGCGAACGGCTCGGTGCGGCGGCACGGGCGCGCGCCCTGGAGCTGTTCACCGCCGAACAGAACATCGCGGCATTTCACAGCATTTACCTGGAGATCGTTTCGCGCTGCCCGGTACGCCGGGACGTCGTCGACGACGCGGGCGCCCCCTTGCCGTTCGCCTACCCGCCAGAAGCCCATGTCCCGGGCCGCTGGACCACGCAGAGCACCGGTGACCGGGGCGGCGCGTGGCTGGCCGGGCGCTCGGGCGGGGCTGCCGGGACCAGTTGGGGAGCCGATGGCGGGGCGCGGGAGCAGTTGGCCGGGATGACACAGGGCTGCGGGAAGGCGGACGGATGACCGGGCGTATCAGCGAACGCACGAGTGAGCGTGCCGCGTTCGGCGCCACCGATACCGGGGGCGACGCCGATGCGCCCCGAGTACCGGTGAGCGCCGGGGCGTGGGGCGCCGGGTCGGCGGAGGCGCTGGGCGCGCGCGGTGTCGGTGCCGAAGGTGGCGGTGCCGGCGGTGGCGGGGCGGTGGGCGGCGACCTGGCCTCCACGGAACAGGTCGACCGGGAGGTTCCGGAGGACCTGGAGGCCCCGGAGGTTCCGGAGGATCTGGAAGTGGGATTGCTGCGTGATCCTGCCGCGTGGCGGTCGTCCGTTCTTGAGAACGGGGCCGGTGCGCCGGTCCTCGCGGGTGCTGCGGGTGCTGCGGGTGGCGACGGAGCGGGCGGTGGTGCCGGTACCGGTGTCGCGGGCCTCCTTGGCGCCGTGTCGAGTGACGTGGGGTCCCGAGACGTGGGGTCCCGTGACGTGGAGCGGAGTGGCGTCGAGCCCAGTGACGTCGAGCCGCGCGGCATCGAGTCCGGTGGCGCCGACATCAGCGGTACCGACTCCCGCAGCACCGATTTCCGCAGCGTCGACTCCCGTGACGTCGATTCCGCTGACCACGAATCCCGTACGGAGGCCGACCACCGTGCCGATGTCGCCCGGATCGTCGGTCCGCGCGACGCCGACTCCCGGGACGCCGATGCCCGCGGAGCCAACTCCCGCTCCGCGCACCGCCGTTCCGGTGCCGACCCGGTCAAGGGGCTGATGCACCGGCACCGCGAACTGTGCGAGCGGGCCGTCGACCCGCTGGAGATCGCCGCAGGTCTTGAGGCCCACGGCGTCACCGACAGGACCGCCGCCCGCTTCCGCCACAAGGACGTGTTCTCGCTCGCCGAGGAGATGTACGCCCGGGCGTCGAGGGACGCCGACCCGTACGAGCCCGTCGTCGAGGTCTCCGGACCCGCCCAGGGCAGGCGCGGCCTGTGGGCCGGGCTCGCGCTGCTGCCGGGCGCCGTCTGCGCCCTCACACTGTTCGGCCTGCACGCCACGGCGGGCACCGCACGCCTGGTCATCGGCCTCGTCGGTGTGCTGGCCACCCTCGTCGCCCTGCGCGCGACGCTGCGCCACGGCCCGCTGCGCGTGGTCGACGGCCCCTCCGCCCCCTCGGCCCGGCTCTGGTCCTGCTGGCTGCTCGCGTACGCGCTCCTCGGCGACGGCCTCCTCGACGCCGCGCTCGCGGGCGGGCCCGACGAACCCTGGGCCCCCGCGACCGCGCCGCTGGTCGCGCTCGCCGTCGCCGTGGCGCCCGCCACCTGGTGCACCCAGCTCTTCTCGGGCGGAGCGCGGCGCCGCCTCGCCACGAGCCGCGGGCTCGCCGAATTCGCCGCCTCCGTACGGCCGTTGCTCCTCGGGGCCGTGGCCTTGTTCGCGCTCGCCCTCGTCGCGCTCCTCGTGTCGGCCGGGGTCGTACTCGACGAGAAGGTGGACTACGCCGGAGTGGGCGCCCTGGGCGTTCTGCTGCTGCTCGCCCGCCTCCTCGCCGCGCACCGTCGTACGCACGCCCCCGCCGTCGCGCTGGGCGCCGCCGTCGCCGTCGAAGTCCTGGCCGTCGCCACGGTCTTCGCCGCCCGACTGCCCGGCTGCGACGTCCTGGGCCTGCCCGTCGAGACCGCGGTCGACGCGGTAGGCACGGGCGTCGTGCCGACGGTCGCCTGCGCCGTCGCCGCCCTCGTCCTCCTCGTGCACGCCACCCGCACCCTGACCCGGGCCTCCGCCCATGCGAACGCGGACGACCCGATCGGCTGGGCGCCATGACCGCCACCCCAGGCTCCGCCGCCTCCATCGGGCGCACCGCGCCACCGCGTCCAGCACTCGCCAGATGACCAGGACCACCCGCGGCCCGCGGGGCCGACACCGCGGGCCCATCCGAAGACCCAGGGCAACCCCCATAAGGAGAACGCCAGATGACCACCCCTCCTCCCGGAGGCGCCGGATACGCCGGATACTCCGGACCTCACGGGCAGCGCGGAACCCACGACCGGTGCGCCCCGCGCGCGGCGCGCGGAGTGCGCGGCGCCCTCGGAGCGCACCGAGGGACCGGAGCGCGACCCCTGGGAGGCACCCGATGAGGGTTCTGCTGATCGGAGCCAACGGGTATCTGGGCCGCTTCGTCACCGACCGCCTGCTGGCCGACCCCGCCGTGCAGCTCACCACGCTCGGCAGGGGCGACGACGCCGACGTCCGCTTCGACCTCGCCACCGGCAGCCCCGGCGCCCTCACCCGCTTCCTGGACGCCGTCCACCCCGGAGTGGTCATCAACTGCGCCGGCGCCACCCGCGGCGGCGCCCGCGAACTCACCCGGCACAACACCGTCGCCGTCGCCACCGTCTGCGAGGCCCTTCGGCGCAGCGGCTGCGGTGCCCGCCTCGTGCAGATCGGCTGCGGCGCCGAGTACGGGCCCTCGCAGCCCGGTTCGTCCACAGCAGAGGACGCGGTGCCCCGGCCCGGCGGCCCGTACGGCGTCAGCAAGCTCGCCGCCACCGAACTCGTCCTCGGCTCCGGCCTCGACGCCGTCGTCCTGCGCGTCTTCTCGCCCGCAGGGCCCGGCACCCCGGCTGGATCCCCGCTCGGCCGGCTCGCCGAGGCGATGCGTCGCGCCATGCAGGCCGGCGACGGTGAACTGAAGCTGGGCGGTCTCGGCGCGCAGCGCGACTTCATCGACGTACGAGACGTGGCGCGCGCCGTGCACGCCGCGTCGCTCTCCGCCGCGCAGGGCGTCATCAACATCGGCTCGGGCCGCGCCGTGCGACTGCGTGACGCCGCCGCCGTGCTCGCTCGCGTCGCCGGATTCGCCGGATCCCTCCACGAACTCGACGGACCCGCCGTCGGGATGCGGCCATCCGTCGGCCACCCCCGAACCGAATCGGACCACGGGATGCCTCCCGGGCCGAGCGCGTATCCGTACCCCGACGGCTGCGGCGGCTGGCAGCAGGCCGATGTGCGTACGGCCCGCGACCGGCTCGGCTGGCGTCCCCGCATCAACCTCGAAGAGTCCCTCGCCGACATCTGGATGGAGGCGGCATGCCGTATCTGACCCCGACCGCGACCGGCCTGTCGAGCACCGACGTACGACTCGGCTTCGGCATCCCCGGTTTCGCGCACCCCCTCGTCGCACCCGCGGAGTGGGCCGAACTCACCCGTCCCGCAACGCCTTTGCACTGGGTTGTTCTGAATGTCGCCAATGGTCCGGGCTCCCGCCCCGACCAGCACTGCCTGGAAGCGGCGGGGCGGCTCAGGCAGGCCGGAGTCCGTGTCCTTGGTCACTTGGACCTGACCTACGGAGCCCGCTCCTTCGGTGAACTCGTCTCCGACGCGCACCGCTTCCTCGACTGGTACCAGGTCGACGGCTTCTACTTCGACCGCTGCCCCACCGAGCGGGCCGCGCTCCCCGAGGTCCGGCGCGCCACCACGACCCTGCGCGCCCTCGTCGACGACGCGTACATCGTGTTCAACCACGGCACCCACCCATACCCCGGATACGCCGAGAGCGCCGACCAGTTGGTGACCTTCTCCGGCCCCTGGAGCGACTACCGCTGGTCCCAGGTCGCAGAGTGGACCGCCGACTACCCGCACGAGCGGTTCTGCCACTTCGTCCACGGAATGCCCCTCGGCCACCTCGAGGAGGCGCTGCGCATCGCGCGCTGGCAGGGTGCGGGCACGATCTACTTCACCGATCAGACGGATCGGGACGGCTCGACCGACCCCTGGGAGGCGATGCCCGGTTACTGGGACGAAATCGTCTCGCGCATCGGACGCGGTGTCTCGGAATGAAGGAGGGCGTGGCAGTGTTACAGGCGGAACAACCGTACGTAGATACCGACCAACGGAGTCCCCGTGTCGCTGCCACCCCTGGTCGAGCCAGCTGCTGAGCTCACCGTAGACGAGGTCCGCAGGTACTCCCGCCACCTGATCATCCCGGATGTCGGGATGGACGGGCAGAAGCGGCTGAAGAACGCCAAGGTGCTCTGTGTGGGCGCCGGTGGCCTTGGCTCGCCGGCCCTCATGTACCTGGCCGCCGCCGGCGTGGGCACGCTCGGCATCGTGGAGTTCGACGAGGTCGACGAGTCGAACCTGCAGCGCCAGATCATCCACAGCCAGGCCGACATCGGCCGGTCCAAGGCGGAGTCCGCGAAGGACTCGGTCCTCGGCATCAACCCGTACGTGAACGTGATCCTTCACGAGGAGCGGCTCGAGGCCGACAACGTGATGGACATGTTCAGCCAGTACGACCTGATCGTCGACGGCACGGACAACTTCGCGACGCGCTACCTCGTCAACGACGCGTGCGTGCTGCTCAACAAGCCCTACGTGTGGGGTTCCATCTACCGTTTCGACGGCCAGGCCTCGGTCTTCTGGTCCGAGCACGGGCCGTGCTACCGCTGCCTGTACCCGGAGCCCCCGCCCCCCGGCATGGTCCCCTCCTGCGCCGAGGGCGGCGTCCTGGGCGTGCTCTGCGCGTCCATCGGCTCCATCCAG
This sequence comes from Streptomyces nidicola, assembly GCF_050106155.1. Taxonomy (NCBI): domain Bacteria; kingdom Bacillati; phylum Actinomycetota; class Actinomycetes; order Kitasatosporales; family Streptomycetaceae; genus Streptomyces; species Streptomyces nidicola. Next base: position 3,680,630 of record NZ_JBNBPI010000001.1, on the reverse strand, counting down.
GTCACCGAGGCGATCAAGGTCCTGGCCGGCGTGGGTGACCCGCTGGTCGGCCGCCTGATGATCTACGACGCCCTCGAGATGCAGTACCGCCAGGTCAAGGTCCGTAAGGACCCCGACTGCGCGGTCTGCGGTCCGAACGCGACCGTCACCGAGCTCATCGACTACGAGGCCTTCTGCGGCGTCGTGTCCGATGAGGCGCAGGAGGCCGCCGCCGGTGCCACGATCACTCCGAAGCAGCTCAAGGAGTGGATCGACGACGGCGAGAGCATCGAGATCATCGACGTCCGCGAGCCGAACGAGTACGAGATCGTCTCCATCCCGGGCGCCAAGCTGATCCCGAAGAACGAGTTCCTCATGGGTACGGCCCTGGAGAGCATGCCGCAGGACAAGAAGATCGTCTTGCATTGCAAGACGGGTGTCCGCAGTGCGGAAGTTCTCGCCGTGCTGAAGTCCGCGGGCTTCTCGGACGCCGTGCACGTCGGCGGCGGCGTCATCGGCTGGGTCAACCAGATCGAGCCGGACAAGCCGGTCTACTGAGCCTCGGCTCGGTCGCTGTGAGCTGATCGGACGGGCCTCGCGCACTGTGCGCGAGGCCCGTCCGCCGTTTCGGGGCGGACGCTCGCCGTCAGGAGCACACCTTGCCGTCGCGCGGTATTCGCCCCTCCAGGAGATACGCGTCGACCGCCGAGTCCACGCAGGCGCTGCCGGAGCCGTACGCCCCGTGCCCCTCGCCCTTCCACGTCAGCTCGATGCCGACGCCTTTGCCCAGCTCATCGGCCATGCGGCGGGCTCCTTCGTAGAGCGTGGCCGGATCGCCCGTGTTGCCCACGACAAGGATCGGCGCCGCACCCGGTGCGCTCACATCCGGGTCGTCCCACTGGCCCGGGACCGGCCAGTCATGGCACCAGACTCCGGTGTCCCAGCCCATGTACGGCCCGAACACAGGCGACATCTCCCGGAATTTCGCGAGCCGCTCCTTCGTCTCCCGCATCGTGGGACGCGCCTTGTCGTCGAGGCAGGAGATCGCGCGCTGAGAGTGGCTCGTTGTGTCGTAACGTCCGCTCGCGTCACGTTTGTTGTACGCGTCGGCGAGCGCGAGCAGGGTGGTGCCGTCGCCCCGCTCCGCGTCCCGCAGGCCCCGCGTCAGGGCGGTCCAACTGGTCTCGCTGTACAGGGTGACCGCGATGCCGGTCGTCGCGAGCGCCTCGTTCAACTCGCGACCGCTCGGGGTCGGCAGAGGTTTCGCGTCGAGCTTCTTGAGGAGCGCGGCGATCTCACGCGCACCTTCTTGGGGGTCCTTGCCGCGTGACCTGAAGTAGTTGTCGAGGGCCCGCTGGAATCCGCGGGCCTGGTTCTCGGCCTGCCCGACGCGTCCGACGCTCGGATCGACCACGGCATCCAGGGTGAGCCGGCCGACTTTGCCGGGGAACAACTGGGCGTAGATTCCGCCCAGTTCGGTGCCGTAGGAGACGCCCATGTAGTGCAGCTTCTTGTCCCCGAGAGCCTGACGCATCAGATCCATGTCGCGCGCGGCCTCGGTGGTCGACACATGGGCGAGCAGTGCGCCGGCCTGCTTGCCGCAGCCCTTGCCGAACGCGACGGCATCCCGGAGATACGCCGTCTCCTCCGCTTTGGTGTCAGGGGTGAGGTCGAGGGACTCGGCCGCCTGCGTCTCCTTGTCGCTTCGACAGCGCAGCCCTCGGCTTGCCGAGACGCCGCGCGGATCGAAGCCCACCAGGTCGTAGCGCTCGCGCAGCTTGGCGTACTCCGGGGCGAGGGCCGGCAGCAGATCCAATCCGGAGACACCGGGGCCGCCGAAGTTGAACAACAGGGACCCGATCCGCTTGCCCTGCTCGCCCCAAGCCTTGGCGCGGATGAGAGCGAGGTCGATCGTGGGCCCGGTCGGCTCGGCATAGTCGAGTGGTGCCTTGAGCGTCGCGCACTGCCAGTCGGAGCCGGGCGCGGGCGAACCCGCATGCGCACGGCAACGGCCCCAGTCGAGGTGCTGGTCGGTGAGTGACGAGGGGAAGGCAGGGGAGTCGCCGCCCGGTGCCACGTCGGCGGGCTGCGAGGCGGAGGCCGACGGTGGCTTCGCCCTGCCCCCGTCGGCACGCTCGCCCGAACCGCTGCAGCCCGCGACCGTCCCAACCGTCAGGCCGACGACCGCGGCCAGGGCGATCGCGCGGACGGCCTTTCCCCAGCGTGTGCGTGCTCCCGCGGGCGCACGCGAATCCTGTGCCGCCATGGCACCTCCCCCCCCTCAACTGCCCCCGTTCGAAAGACAGTCAAGCCATCGTAGGAGCGCCCACGGATATCCGACTCGGCCTGTGGACAACCCCGAGATCACTTGCAGACCGTTCCCTCGTTCGGGGGTTTCCCGCTGAGGAGGTAGGTGTTCACGGCGCCGTGCACGCACTTGTTTCCGCTGTCATAGGCCCCGTGGCCCTGGCCGTCGTACGTCAACTCGACGCCCGCGTCCTCGCCGAGCGCGTCGACCATCTTCTTCGCACCTTCGTACGGGGTGGCCGGGTCGCCGGTGTTGCCGACGACGAGGATCGGGGCGGAGCCGGGCGCATGGACGTCCGGGTGCTCGGCGGCCCCGTCGACGGCCCAGCCGGAGCAGTTGAGCATGCCCCAGGCCAGGTAGTCGCCGAACATCGAGGACGCCTCGCGGAACTCCGGCAGCTTCGCCTCGACGTCCTTCGCCGTGTAGCGGGGCTTGTCGTCGGCGCAGTTGATGGCGATGTTGGCGGCCTGGATATTGCTGTACTTGCCGTCCTCGTTGCGCCCGTTCATCGAGTCGGACAACGCCATGAGGATCTTGCCGTCACCGTTGTAGGCCTGCTGGAGGCCCTCGGTCAGGTACTCCCAGAAGTCCTGCGAGTACAGGGCCTGCGCGACTCCGTTGGTCGCCGCGGTCTGCGTGAGGTCGCGCGGGAAGATGCCCGGGATCGGCTTCTCCTCCAGCTCGTCGAACAGCTTGGCGATCTTGGCCTTGACGTCCTGCGGGGTGTCCCCGACGGGGCAGTCCTCGGCCTGGGAGGTGCAGTGCTGCGCGTAGTTGTCGAGGGCGAGCTGGAACCCCTTCGCCTGGCCGAGCGCCCCTTCCTCCGGGTCCTGGGTGGGGTCGACCACGCCGTCGAACACCGCGCGGCCCATCTTGTTGGGGAACAAGTGGGCGTAGACGCCGCCCAGTTCGGTGCCGTAGGAGATGCCGAAGTAGTGCAGCTTCTTGTCGCCGAGGACCTGGCGCATGAGATCCATGTCGCGGGCCGCGTCCGTGGTGCGTACGTGGGGGAGGATCTTGTCGGAGTTCTTCTCGCACGCGCCGTTGAACGTCTTGATGTTGTCGACGAGCTTCTTCTGCTCCGCGGTGTCGTCCGGCGTCGAGTCCTGTTGGAAGTACTCGTCGAGCTGTTTGTCGTCCTCGCAGGTGACGCCCGCGCTGCGGCCCACCCCACGCGGGTCGAAGCTGACGAGGTCGTAGCGGGTGCGCAGCTTCGCGTACTCGGAGCCGAAGGCCGGGAGGGTGGTGACCCCGGAGCCGCCGGGGCCGCCGAAGTTGAAGATCAGCGAGCCGATCCGCTTGTCCTTGTCCCCGCTCGCCTTGGCGCGGATCAACGCCAGGTCGATCGTGTCGCCCTTTGGTTCGTCCCAGTCGAGTGGCGCCTTCATGGTGGCGCACTGCCACTCGGCGCCGCCGGGAAGCGGGGAAGGCGCGTCTCCGCCGCCCTGGGACTCCGCCGGCGCGGGGCAGTCCTTCCAGCTCAGCTCCTGGGACGGAAGATCCACGTCGTCCTCCGTGTCGCTGCTGCACGCCGCGAGCGAGACGGACAGCAGGGTGGCGGCGGTCAGGGCAGCGGTACGGGACCAGGACGGATTGGGCATGCGTCCATCCTGCGGCGGCGGGGTGCGGGACGCTCGGGCTGCGGGCTGTGCGAGTGAGGTCCCGGCCGCCCGGGGAAGTCCGAACCCCTTAGAGAGCGCCCTTCCTTGTCAGGTGGTTGAAGAACAGCCATCCGGGGAGGACGGGGAGCCACAGAGTGAGCAGCCGGTACAGCAGCACCGCGGGCGCCGCCACTTCCTTGGGCAGACCGACCGCGATCAGACCCACCGTCAGGGTCGCCTCGACGGCACCCACGCCACCCGGTGTCGGAGCGGCCGAGCCGAGCGCGTTACCGGCGAGGAAGACCACCGCGACGCTGGCCAGGCTGATCGTGGTGGTTGTCTCGTCCCCGAAGGCGCGGATCGAGGCGTCGAGGCACATCACGAAGCAGGCGGTCAGCAGCAGCATGCCGCCGATACCGGTGAGCAGCTTTCGCGGACGCTGCAGCACATCGAGCATGCGCGGCACGACACCGGCGAAAAGTGAGCGCACGCGCGTGACGACGAATTTCCGCAGGAACGGAATCGACGTCACTACAAGGACGAGCACAGCGACGGTCAGCAGGCCCGCGATGACCGTGCGGGACGGCGACAAGGAAGGCGTCTTCTCCGTCCCTGTCAGGTAACCGAAGGTCAGCAGCAGCAGGATGTGGCTGCCCATGCCGAACAGCTGCGAGGCGCCCACACTCGCCACGGCGAGCCCCGGACGCACCCCCGCACGCTGCAGGAAGCGCGTGTTGAGTGCCACTCCACCCACCGCCGCCGGCGCCACGATCTTCACGAAGGACCCGGCGACCTGAGCCGCGACGGCCCGCATGAAGGGGACGCGTTCCGGCACGAAGCCGAGCAGGCTCATCGCGGCGGCTACGTAGCTGAGCGCGGAGAACAGCACCGCGAGGCCGACCCAGCCCCACTCGGCCTCGCCCACGATCGCCCCGAAGTCGATGTGGGTGAGCTGCGACAGCAGGAAGTACGCGCCGATCGCACCGGCGATGAAACTGATCAGCGTGCGCGGCCTGATGCGCTCCAGGCGAGCCGGTTCGACGGGTGCCTGTGGCCGGATGCGCAGCACCTGGTGGCGGATCTGGGTCAGCAGATCCTCCTCGCGGGCCTCTTCCAGGGCCTCGTCGAGGGCCCGCTTCTCGGCCTGTCGTTCCGCCTTCTCGGACTTCTTCTCGGCGCGTACAGCCGCCTTGCCGGTGTCGCCGGTGGTGGTCTCCTCGATGCGCGCCTGCTTGGCCTTGCTGGACGCCTCCAGGACGGCCTCGCGCTCGCGCTGGGCACGCTCACGTCCGAGCTTGCGCAGCGTCGCCCTGGTGGTGCGGGTGAGCGCGATCGGCTGCAGCAGCGGCAGACAGTCCGCGATGGTGTCCGGGCCGAGGACTCCCACGGCGGACGCGACGGTGCGCTCGGCGCCCGCCCGAAGGCCGAGCGTCGTGAGCAGCTGGGCGATGTCCATGCGGAGCACCAGGTCGCCCGCGGCGATCTCGCCGCCGCGCAGATCCGTGAGGACCACGGTGCCGGAACGATCCACCAGAATCGCGTCGCCGGCCAGCCTGCGATGCGCGATCCGCCGTGACTGGAGCGCCTGGACCTGGTGCCAGGTGTCGCGCATCAGCTCATCGGTGATCTCGTCGTCCGGCAGCGAGTCCAGGGAACGGCCGCCGACGTGCTCGTAGACGAGCATGACGGCATCGGGGCCGAGCTCGGACGTCGCGATCAGCTTCGGCGCGTTCGCCCCGGCGGCGATCGCCGCATAGGCGAGCAGCGCCTCCTGCTCCAAGGCCTGGCGCAGCGACTGGAGGCTGCGGCGCTGCGTGATGCCGCGCAGCGTCAGGCGCCTCCACACGCGGTAGAAGAAGCCCTGCGCCTGCTGCTCCCGGTCCACCACGGTGACGTCGAGCGGTGGACCGTCCTCCAGGGTGACGAAGTAGCGCCGCCCCCGGTCGCCGTTCTCCGTAGTGCCCTCATGGGCTTCCTCGCGGGAGGCGTTGACGGGGTGGAAGCCGACGTGGCGCAGGCCGGCGAGGAGCGTCTGCCCTGTAGGGCGCACGTTCGGGGAGCCGACGGCGTACAGCGTTCCGTAGGCGACGGTCCAGCCGATGAGGACCGTCAGGATGATCGAGAACGGTGTCGTGTAGCCGGTGACGAGCATCGCGAAGGCGTCGAGCAGCAGCACCACCCACAGCACGACGCGCCACCGTGGTCGCCGGGACATGCCGACGGCCGTCATGTACGCGATGACGGGCGCCAAGTAGCCGTGCACCGGGTCGGTCAGCGCGTGGATGTCGCCGGGCGACACCGTGGTGAGCGCTTCCTGGATGGACCGCGGGGCGGCCTTGGCGACCCAGAGATCCGTCGCGAGCGTCACCCCGTGCGCGAGGACCGCGGCGAGCACTCCGTCGGCGATCCGTAGGCCGTCGCGCTTGATGAGCCGCTCGATGGCGAACGCGACCGGCACCAACAGGATGGCGATGCTCGACGCGAGACCCGCGAACTTGGTCAGCAGGTCGGGCGCCTGGCCGGTGCCCTTGTCGATGTCCTGGGCGAAGCCCGAGGTCGTGCCGTGCGCGAACGCCGCGATCGCCAGGATCACGACGACGGCGAGCAGGCCGACGAGGAGCCGCATGAGGTCGGAGGGGCGGTGCACGCGCGCGGGGAGCAGCGGTTCGTCGCCGTCGACCTGCTCGGCGTGCGCGTCCCCCTCGGCACAGTCGGGGTCGTGCAACGGTTGCTCGTGCTTCGTTTCGGAGGCCTGATCGGCCGCTTCGTCAGGGCGCGCCGGTGCCACAGAGGTGCCCTCCGCCTTGTCGGGGTGCACGCTCTGCTGCTCCGTGGTCTCTTCTTGATCTCGTATCACCAGTCACCGCCCGCACGATGGTGGCATGCCGCACCGTCATAGGGGGGCATCAGGGTGCATTCGAGGAGGCGGGAGTCCTCGGCGGGCGCCGCTGCCCGCGTCTGTCCTGGCCGCCTCCCGTACGTCCCTCCGCACTGTCGGTGCCGTGCGGCAGGATGGGTCGGATGAGCAAGGAGAGCGAACCGGCGGGAGAGCTTCCCGCGTACGCGGAGCGGGTCCTGGACGTCGCGGAGACGATTCCGCGCGGGCGGGTCATGACGTACGGGGACGTGGCCGAATGGCTCGAGGAGGGCGGGCCCCGCCAGGTGGGGCGAGTGATGGCTCTCTACGGAGGCGCGGTTCCGTGGTGGCGTGTGGTGCGCGCGGACGGGCAGCTCCTGCCGGGGCACGAGCTGCGTGCGCTCGACCACTACAGAGAAGAGGGCACGCCCTTGCGCGAGGCCTCCCGGGCCGCCGAAGGACACGTGCCGCGCCTCGACATGAAGCGCGCGCGGTGGGACGGCCGGGCGGGTACGGAAGCTCACAATTGACAGCTTCGGCCATCCCGCGCGCGGGTGGGGTGCCTGTGGCCCGTATGGGGGAAACGGGGCATGCGGGGCACTTCGGCGCCCCCGTGTCCGTTGGTGAGACCGGGCACATATGGGCCCGGAGGAGTGCGGGAGAGGCACCGGAAGCCCGGCTTCCGCCACACTCGACGGCGTAGCGTCGACGGCACCGTCGATGGCAGACACCTCCTTCACCCCACGGCCACCGCTTCGCGCGGACGGCTCTTCGACCACCAGCAAACCCACCAGGACCAGCGATCCACGTGAGTTCCTCCTCGTCCACCCGGCACCTGTCGCAGCACCAGGTTCGACAGGCGCTCCCCGGTGCGTACCGACTGGTGCGTACCCCGCCGGCCCAGGTGGACCCCCCTCGTCTGGACGCACATCAGCGTGCGGTGGTTGACCATGCCCATGGGCCGCTCCTCGTCCTGGCCGGTCCCGGAACGGGCAAGTCCACGACTCTGGTGGAGGCCGTCTCGGCGCGCATCGCCAAGGGCACCGATCCCGAGCGCATCCTGGTGCTCACGTTCAGCCGCAAGGCCGCGGTCGAACTGCGCGACCGCATGGCGCAGCGCATCGGCGCCGCACACGCCCCACAGGCGACGACGTTCCACTCGTTCTGTTACGCCCTGGTCCGCGCGCACCAGGATGCGGACCTCTTCGTGGAGCCCTTGCGACTGCTGTCGGGTCCCGAGCAGGACGTCGCCGTACGGGAACTGCTCGCGGGGCAGATCGACCTGGAGCAGGCGGGGCTCGCGCATGTGCGCTGGCCCGACGAGCTGCGCGCGTGCCTCACCACCCGGGGCTTCGCCGACGAGGTGCGCGCGGTCCTCGCCCGGAGCCGGGAGCTGGGTCTTGGGCCAGGAGCCCTGGACGCCTTCGCGCGCCGCATCGGCCGCCCGGACTGGCGGGCGGCCGCCACCTTCCTTGCCGAATACCTGGACGTCCTCGACGCACAGGGTGTGCTCGACTACGCGGAACTGGTGCATCGCGCCGTGCTCCTCGCGCGCCGCACGGAGGTCGCGGACCGGCTCGCCACGCAGTACGACGCCGTGTTCGTCGACGAGTACCAGGACACCGACCCCGCCCAGGTGCGGCTGCTGCACGCGCTCGCGGGCGGGGGCCGCACGCTCGTCGCCTTCGGCGACCCGGACCAGTCGATCTACGCGTTCCGGGGCGCGGACGTGAACGGCATTCTGGACTTCCGCGGGGACTTCCCACAGGCGGACGGCGCCCCCGCCCCGGTCGAAGTGCTCACCACATCCCGGCGTTCCGGCGCCCGTCTCCTGGAGGCGACGCGCCGCATCACCCAGCGGATGCCCCTGACCCGGCTGCCCGCCCACAAGGTGCGTGCCCACCGTGAGCTGTCGCCCGTACGCGACGGAGGCAGGACCGAGGTCTACACGTATCCGACGTCCGGTACGGAGCTCGACAACATCGCGGACATCCTGCGGCGTGCCCACTTGGAGGACGGCATCCCGTGGAGCGACATGGCCGTCCTGGTGCGGGCCGGCTCGCGCAGCATCCCGGGGGTGCGGCGCGCGCTCACGGCGGCCGGCGTCCCCCTCGACATCGACGGCGACGACCTGCCGCTGCGCCACGAACCGGCGGTCACGCCGCTGCTGACGGCCCTCAAGGTGGTGGCCAGGGCGGATGCCCCGGACTCCCCGGATGCGTCAGATGCCTCAGACGCCTCAGACGCATCGGATACCTCGGACACCCCGGTCGCCCCGGACACCCCGGGCACCCCGGAAAACGAGTACCGGCTCGACACCGAGACGGCCCTCGAACTCCTCGCCTCGCCGCTCGCCGGGATGGACACGGCCGATCTGCGCCGCCTGGGGCGCGCGCTGCGCGAGGAGGAGCGCGCGTCCGGGAACGCGCTGCCGCCGCCCTCGGACGAGCTGCTCGCGCGTGCCCTCGTCGAGCCCGAGCGGCTCGCCCTGCACGACCCGGCGTACGCCCGTGGTGCGCAGCGTCTCGGCGCGCTCCTCGCCACCGCCCGCCAGAAGCTCGCCGACGGCGGCACCGCCGAGGAAGCCCTCTGGGAGCTGTGGAACGGCACCCCCTGGCCGAACCGGCTCGAGCGCGCCGCCCGTCGAGGCGGCGCGGCCGGGCGCAACGCGGACCGTGATCTGGATGCCGTCTGCGCCCTGTTCGCCGTTGCCTCGCGCGCGGAGGAGCGCACCGGAGGCCGTGGCGCCCGCAACTTCCTGGAGGAGCTGGAGGCCCAGGACATCGCGGCCGACACCCTCGCCGGACGCGCCGTGCGCCCCGATGCCGTGCGCCTGATGACCGCGCACCGCTCCAAGGGACTGGAGTGGCGGCTCGTCGTCGTCGCGGGCGTCCAGGAAGGGCTGTGGCCCGATCTGCGGCGCCGTGGCTCACTCCTGGAGGCCGACCGCATCGGACGCGACGGCCTCGCCGAACCGCTCACCCCCGGGGCGCTGCTCGCAGAGGAACGGCGCCTGTTCTACGTCGCCGCCACGCGCGCGAGGGAGCGGCTCGTCGTCACCGCGGTGAAGGCGCCCGCGGACGACGGCGACCAGCCGTCCCGGTTCCTGACCGAGCTGGGCGTGGAACCCAAGGACGTCACCGGGCGCCCGCGTCGCCCCCTGGCGGTGGCCGCGCTCGTCGCCGAGCTGCGCGCCACGACGGTCGACCCGCGCGTCTCCGAAGGGCTGCGGGAGGCCGCCGCGCGCCGCCTCGCCCGGCTCGCGGCGCTCAGCGACGACGACGGAAGGCCGCTCGTGCCGTCCGCCCACCCGTACCGCTGGTGGGGCATGTACGAGCCGACCGAGAGCAAGGTCCCGCTGCGCGACCGGGACAAGCCCGTCGTCCTCTCCGGAAGCGCCCTCGACCAGCTGGCCAACACCTGCGCCCTGCAGTGGTTCCTCGGCCGCGAGGTGAAGGCGGACGCCCCCGCCACGGCGGCCCAGGGCTTCGGCAACGTCGTGCACGTCCTGGCCGACGAGGTCGCCTCCGGGCGCACACCCGCCGACCTCGCCGTCCTCATGGAGCGCCTGGACTCGGTGTGGGACTCCCTCGCCTTCGACGCGCCCTGGAAGTCGGCGCAGGAGAAGGAGAACGCGCGCGTGGCGCTCGAACGGTTCCTTCAGTGGCACGTCATGGACCGCACGGGCCGCACCGCCGTCGCCAGCGAACACGACTTCGACGTGACGCTCGAAGCGGGCTCCTACGAAGTACGTATTCGCGGCTCCATGGACCGTGTGGAGCGGGACGCCGAGGGCCGCGCCTACGTAGTCGACTTCAAAACCGGCAAGCAGACACCGAGCGCCGCGGACGTCGCCCGCCACCCGCAGCTCGCCGTGTACCAGCTCGCCGTGAACGAAGGCGTGGTCGACGAGGTCTTCGACGGAGCTCGTCCGCACTCCGGAGGAGCGGAACTGGTGCAGCTTCGCCAGGGCGCCGCCAAGAAGGACGGCGGCGAGGCCCTGCCGAAGGTGCAGGCACAAGAGCCCCTGGAAGGGGAGTGGGTCGGCGATCTCCTCGCCACCGCGGCAGGCAAGGTCCTCGACGAACGCTTCGTGCCGACCACAGGGCAGCACTGCACGCACTGCGCCTTCCGTGCCTCGTGCAGCGCGCGACCGGAGGGCAAACACGTCGTCGAGTGACGTGTGCCTCCACTGAGCCGGAACAGGACGGCGCTGTCAGTGGTGCCCGTTAGCCTCGATGAGGTGACCACGCGCCTCACCGACCCCGAGCAGCTCAAAGAGCTGCTCGGGATCCCGTTCACCCCGGAGCAGACGGCCTGCATCACCGCGCCGCCCGCCCCGCAGGTGATCGTGGCCGGAGCGGGCTCCGGCAAGACGACGGTGATGGCAGCGCGCGTGGTCTGGCTGGTCGGTACAGGGCAGGTCGCCCCCGAGCAGGTCTTGGGCCTCACCTTCACCAACAAGGCGGCCGGGGAACTGGCCGAGCGGGTCCGCAAGGCCCTGATCAAGGCCGGCGTCACCGACCCCGACGCCATCGACCCGGACAACCCCCCGGGCGAGCCCGTGATCTCCACGTACCACGCCTTCGCGGGCCGGCTGCTGACCGACCACGGCCTGCGTATCGGGCTCGAACCCACGACGCGGCTGCTCGCCGACGCCACCCGCTTCCAGCTCGCCGCGCGCGTGCTGCGCGAAGCGCCCGGCCCGTACCCCGCACTCACCCGCTCCTTCGCCGACCTGGTCAGCGACTTGCTCACCCTCGACAGCGAGCTGGCGGAACACCTCGTACAGCCCGGCAAGCTGCGCGCATACGACCATGAGCTGCTGCGCGCCCTCGAAGGCGTCAAGCTCAGCAACGCAGACCTGCGAAAGGTGCCCGAGGCGGCCGCCGCGCGCCTGGAGCTGGCCGAGCTCGTGGGGCACTACAGGGCGGCCAAGCGCTCGCGGGACCTCCTCGACTTCGGCGACCAGATCGCCCTGTCGGCGACGCTGGCCGACACGCGGCCCGAGGTCGGCGAGATCATGCGCGACGAGTTCCGCGTGGTCCTGCTCGACGAGTATCAGGACACGTCGGTGGCCCAGCGGATCCTGCTCGCGGGCCTCTTCGGCGGGGGAACGGGCCACGCGGTGACCGCGGTCGGCGACCCCTGCCAGGCGATCTACGGGTGGCGCGGCGCCTCCGTCGCCAACCTCGACGACTTCCCGCGCCACTTCGCGTACGCGGACGGGCGCCCGGCCACCCGCTTCGCGCTCAGTGAGAACCGGCGCAGCGGCGGCCGCCTGCTCGACCTCGCCAACGGGCTGGCCGAGCCGCTCCGGGCGATGCACGCGGGCGTGGAGGCCCTGCGCCCCGCCCCCGGGGCCGAGCAGGACGGCGTCGTGCGCTGCGCCCTGCTGAGCACGCACAGCGAGGAGATCGACTGGCTCGCCGACTCCATCGGCCACCTCGTCGCCACGGGAACGGCGCCCGGAGAGATCGCCGTGCTGTGCCGCACCGCGACCGACTTCGCCGAGATCCAGGGCGCCCTGGTCGCCCGCGACATCCCGGTCGAAGTGGTCGGCCTCTCCGGCCTGTTGCACCTCCCGGAGATCGCCGACCTGGTCGCCATGTGCGAGGTCCTCCAGGACCCCGGTGCCAACGCCTCCCTGGTGCGGCTCCTGACCGGTCCGCGCTGGCGCATCGGCCCCCGCGACCTCGCCCTCCTCGGGCGCCGGGCACGCTTTTTGGTCTCCCACGCGCGCGGGGGAGAGGACGACGACCCGGACCGGCGCCTGGCCGCGGCCGTCGAGGGGGTCGATCCCTCCGAGGTGATATCGCTTGCGGACGCGCTCGACACGTTCCTGGAGACCTCGACCGACACCGAGGAGGACGCCGACGGGCTGCCGTTCTCGCCGGACGCGCGCGTGCGCTTCGCCCGGCTCGCCACCGAACTGCGCGAGCTGCGCCGCTCGTTGTCCGACCCCCTCATGGACGTGCTGCACCGCGTCCTGGCGGTCACCGGCCTGGAGGTCGAACTCTCCGCGTCCCCGCACGCGTTGGCGGCCCGGCGTCGCGAGACGCTGTCCAACTTCCTCGACATCGCCGCGTCCTTCGCGGCCAACGACGGCTCGGCGACGCTGCTCGCCTTCCTCGGATTCCTGCGCACCGCTGCGCAGTACGAGAAAGGCCTCGACAACGCGCTGCCCGGTGGCGAGGACACCGTGAAGGTGCTCACCGCCCACAAGTCCAAGGGCCTCGAATGGGATGTCGTCGCCGTCCCCGGCCTCGTCAACGGCACGTTCCCGAGCACGCAGGGCCGCGAGAAGTGGACGGCACAGGCCAAGGTGCTGCCCCATGAACTGCGCGGTGACGGCGCCACGCTGCCCGACATCGAGACGTGGGACTCCAAGGGCATGAAGGCCTTCCACGCCGACATGAAGGACCACCAGCACACCGAGGAACTGCGCCTGGGATACGTCACGTTCACGCGCCCGCGCTCCCTGCTGCTCGGCTCCGGGCACTGGTGGGGACCGTCCCAGAAGCGCACGCGCGGCCCGTCGGACTTCCTTCAGGCGCTGTACGAGCACTGCGCCGCCGGATACGGCGAGATCGAGGCGTGGGCGGACGAACCGGCGGAGGACGAGGAGAACCCGGCTCTCCAGGAGAATGCGGCCGAGCACGCCTGGCCGCTGCCGCTGGACGAGGAGGCGCGGGCGCGGCGCCGGGCCGCCGCCCACACGGTCCTCGCCCACCTGGAGCGCGCCCCGGGATCCGAGGCCGCGTACGCCCACACGGAGACCCACCCCGCCGCTCTCGATGAGCCGCCCTTCGAGGACCCCGACTGGCCCCCGCCGCCCGAGGACGACGAACCGCCCTACGACCCTTACGAGGACGGCTACGTCCCGGACGAGGGCGATCACGACCCCTACGAGGACGACCACGCCCCCTACGAGGACGACCACGCCCCCTACGAAGGCGACGCGTCCCCGGCCGGTGCCGTCGCGCGCGTGGCCGAGCACGAGCGAGCGGCCCCGGTCGTGCCGCATCCCGCTCCCGCCCCGGAAGCGGAGCTCACCCCGGAGGAAGCGCGCACCATCGCCTCCTGGGACCGCGACCTCGACGCGCTGACGGGCGAGCTGATGCGCGCCCGCGCCGCCGTGCGCGACGTTCCCGTCCCGCACACGCTCACCGCGTCCCAGCTGCTGCGGATGGCCGCCGACCCGGATGCCTTCGCCCAGGAACTCGCCCGCCCCATGCCCCAGCCGCCGCAGCCGGCGGCCCGCAGGGGCACCCGGTTCCACGCCTGGATCGAGGCGCGCTTCGAGGAGCTGCGGCTGCCCATGCTCGAGCCCGAGGAGCTCCCCGGCAGCGATGCCGAGATCGCGGACGAGCGCGACCTGGAGGAACTCAAGGAGGCCTTCGAGCGCACCCTGTACGCCCATCGCTCGCCCTACCGGGTCGAGACGTCCTTCCAGCTGGCCATCGCGGGCCGTGTCGTCCGCGGTCGTATCGACGCCGTCTACAAGGAGGGCGACGGCGACGAGGCGACGTACGAGATCGTGGACTGGAAGACGGCCCACCGGAAGTCCGCCGACCCCCTCCAGCTGGCCGTCTACCGGCTGGCCTGGGCCGAGCAGCAGGGCGTGCCCCTGGAGTCGGTGAGCGCCGCCTTCCTCTACGTACGCACCGGGGAGACGGTCCGGCCGCGTCGGCTGCCCGGCCGGGAGGAGCTGGAGCGGCTCCTGCTGGAGGACCCGCAGCAGCCGGCGGAGCCCGTGGAGGAACCGCCGGACGAACACGTTCGGGCGGGCGGATAGGCTCGTGACCATGAGCAAGCCCGTTGACACCGCCGTCAGCACAGTCCGTGCGTATGTCGAGAACAACCGTGAGGCGTTCCTCGACGACCTCGCCGCGTGGCTGCGGATCCCTTCCGTGTCCGCCCAGCCCGACCATGCACCGGACGTACGGCGCAGCGCCGACTGGCTTGCCGCGAAGCTCTCCGAGACCGGCTTCCCGACCACGGAGGTGTGGGAGACGCCCGGCGCCCCCGCTGTGTTCGCCGAGTGGCCCTCGGGCGACCCCGAGGCCCCCACGGTCCTCGTCTACGGACATCACGACGTGCAGCCCGCCGCTCGCGAGGACGGCTGGGACACCGACCCCTTCGAGCCGGTCGTCGTCGGAAACCGCCTCCACGCGCGCGGGGCGGCCGACGACAAGGGACAGGTGTTCTTCCACACCCTTGGCGTGCGCGCCCACCTGGCCGCGACCGGCCGCACCGCACCCGCGGTCAACCTCAAGCTCCTCGTCGAAGGCGAGGAGGAGTCGGGTTCCCCGCACTTCCGTGCCCTTGTGGAAGAGCGCAAGGAGCGCCTGGCCGCGGACGCCGTGATCGTCTCCGACACCGGCATGTGGTCCGAGGGCACCCCCACGGTGTGCACCGGCATGCGCGGCCTCGCCGACTGCGAGATCGAGCTGTACGGCCCCGACCAGGACATCCACTCCGGCTCCTTCGGCGGCGCCGTCCCGAACCCGGCGACCGCGGCCGCCTGCCTCGTGGCCGCGCTGCACGACGAGCACGCGCGCGTGGCCGTCCCCGGCTTCTACGACGGCATCGTGGAGCTCACCGGCCGGGAGCGCGAACTCTTCGCGGAGCTTCCGTTCGACGAGGAGCAGTGGTTGCGCACGGCGAAGTCCCACGCCACCTACGGAGAGGCCGGGCTCACCACCCTGGAGCGGATCTGGGCCCGCCCCACCGCCGAGGTCAACGGGATCGGCGGCGGCTACCAGGGCCCCGGCGGCAAGACGATCGTGCCGTCCTCCGCGATGCTCAAGCTCTCCTTTCGGCTGGTCGCCGGGCAGGATCCGGACCACATCGAGAAGGCCGTCACCGCCTGGGTCGCCGAGCAGCTGCCCGCGGGGATCCGCCACACCGTCACCTTCGGGGCCGCCACCCGCCCCTGCCTCACACCGCTCGACCACCCGGCGCTGCAGTCCGTCGTACGCGCCATGGGACAGGCCTTCGAGCAGAAGATCCGCTTCACGCGCGAGGGCGGCTCGGGACCCGCGGCCGACCTTCAGGACGTCCTCGACGCCCCGGTGCTCTTCCTGGGCATCTCCGTGCCCTCCGACGGCTGGCACGCCCCCAACGAGAAGGTCGAACTCGACCTCCTCATGAAGGGTGTCGAAACAACCGCCTATCTATGGGGCGATCTCGCGGAGAGCTGGGCAGATGCACACTGATTGAGGCCCCGCGCACCCACCTCGCCGAACCGCCCGCCGAACCACCCATTCCACCGGGGGAGTTGGAAGCACTCGTGACCACCTGGACCGACCGAACCGCCGACCTCGCCGCGACGCGACCCCTCTCGCTCTCCGCGCCGAGCGGAATCGACCGCGCCGCGCACCACCGCCTCGACGAGGCCTGGCTCGCCGCCGCGTGGAGCCACCCCACGACCCGCGTCTTCGTGGTCTCCGGTGGTCAGGCGCTCATCGACGAGACACCGGACGGCACGACGGAACTGGTCATGACCCCGGCCTTCGAAGCGCCCCTCACCGAGGCGCATCGCTACTTCCTGGGCACCGACGAGGACGGCGTGAGCTACTTCGCGCTCCAGAAGGACACGCTTCCCGGACGCATGGACCAGTCCGCGCGCCCGGCCGGCCTGCGCGAGGCGGGCATGCTCCTCTCGCAGCGGGACGCGGGCCTCATGGTGCACGCCGTCGCCCTGGAGAACTGGCAGCGCCTGCACCGTTTCTGCTCCCGCTGCGGCGAACGCACCGTCATCGCCGCCGCGGGCCACATCCGCCGCTGCCCGGCCTGCGGGGCCGAGCACTACCCGCGCACCGACCCGGCCGTGATCATGGCCGTGACGGACGAGCAGGACCGCATCCTGCTCGGTCGCCAGGTGCACTGGCCCGAAGGGCGCTTCTCGACGCTCGCCGGCTTCGTCGAGCCCGGCGAGTCCATCGAGCAGTCGGTGCGGCGCGAGGTCTTCGAGGAGGCGGGCGTCGTCGTCGGTGACGTCGAGTACGTCGCCAGCCAGCCCTGGCCGTTCCCGTCCAGCCTGATGCTCGGCTTCATGGCGCACGCCACGTCCTTCGAGATCAACGTGGACGGTGACGAGATCCACGAGGCGCGCTGGTTCTCCCGTGAGGACCTGCGGGCCGCCTTCGACTCCGGTGAGGTCATGCCCCCCTACGGGATCTCGATCGCGGCCCGGCTGATCGAGCTCTGGTACGGCAAGCCCCTGCCGAAGCCCAGCGACGCGCTGTGACTCATCTGCGGGCCCGCTGACCTCGTGCGAGGGTGGTCCCAGGAGCCCTGACGCAAGGGGGCAGGACCATGGCAGGCTCTGCGGAACAGCGCAGGCGCGAAGAGGAAGCGGCGGCCCGGCGGCGTGAGTGGGCGCTCAGGCGCCGGGGCAACCAGGACATCACCGGCAATCGCGCGGCGAACCTGCTGACGATGATCGTCCTGCTGGTCGTCCTTGCCGTGATGGTCGTGCTGCTGGTCGTCTGACCGTCAGACAGCGAAGAGCGGACAGCGGAAAGCCCCCGTACCCGTGGGCGGGCGGGGGCCGTTCGCGCATTCGCTCGGCGCAGGGTGGCTCAGGCGGCCATGGCCTGCTTGACCTGGGCCAGCGACGGGTTCGTCATGACCGACTCGGCGCCGCTGTCGGACACCACGAGGAGCGTGGGGACCGTCTGGTTCCCGCCGTTCGCCTTCTCGACGAAGGCCGCGGACTGCGGGTCGTGCTCGATGTTGACCTCGGTGTACCCGATGCCCTCACGGTCCATCTGCTTCTTCAGCCGCTGGCAGTAGCCGCACCACGTGGTGCTGTACATCGTCACAGTGCCCGGCATTTCCTCGTGCTCCTTCGGTGGCTGGGGGTGCGTGTTCGCAATGAGTCGAACGTATGCGATCCGGCGACCATTCCCGCACGTCGAACGCATTGGTACGACTAACGGTCGGCACCTGTGGACAACGCGGCGCATCCGTCCCCGCGGACCTGGCAGCATGGCGGGGTGACAGCAGCAACGCACTCCACCCTGTTCCCGCAGGTCCCGGAATCTGCCGACGCGGTGCTCGATGGCCTCGACCCCGAGCAGCGCGCCGTGGCGACGGCCCTGCACGGTCCGGTGTGTGTGCTCGCGGGCGCGGGCACGGGCAAGACGCGGGCGATCACCCATCGCATCGCGTACGGCGTCCGCGCGGGCATCCTCCAGCCCAATACGGTCCTCGCCGTCACGTTCACCAACCGTGCCGCCGGTGAGATGCGCGGCCGGCTCAGGCAGCTCGGCGCCGTGGGGGTACAGGCCCGCACGTTCCACTCCGCGGCCCTGCGCCAGCTCCAGTTCTTCTGGCCCAAGGCGGTCGGCGGGGAGCTGCCCCGGCTCGTCGACCGTAAGATCCAGCTCGTCGCCGACGCCGCGGCCGCCTCGCGCCTGCGCCTGGACCGTGGCGAGCTGCGCGATGTGACCTCGGAGATCGAGTGGGCCAAGGTCACGCAGACCGTCCCCGGTGACTACGCCGCGGCGGTGCACAAGGCAGGCCGTGAAGCACCCCGGCTTCCCGCGGAGATCGCCCAGATCTACTCCGCGTACGAAACCCTCAAGCGGGACCGCTCCGTCATCGACTTCGAGGACGTCCTGCTGCTCACCGTGGGCATCCTCCAGGACCGGCAGGACATCGCCGAGCAGGTCCGCGCCCAGTACCAGCACTTCGTCGTCGACGAGTACCAGGACGTCAGCCCGCTCCAGCAGCGCCTGCTCGATCTGTGGCTCGGCGAGCGCGACAGCCTCTGCGTCGTCGGTGACGCCAGCCAGACGATCTACTCCTTCACCGGCGCCACCCCCGACCACCTGCTCAACTTCCGCACGCGTCACCCTGGTGCCACCGTCGTCAAGCTGGTCCGCGACTACCGCTCCTCGCCCCAGGTCGTGCACCTGGCCAACGGGGTCCTGACCAGAGCGAGCGGTCGCGCCGCCGAGCACCGCCTGGAGCTGATCTCGCAGCGCGAGGCGGGCCCCGAGCCGACCTACGTCGAGTACGCCGACGAGCCCACCGAGGCCGAAGGCGCCGCAAGCCGCATCCGGGAGCTGATCGACTCCGGGGTGTCGGCCGGCGAGATCGCGATCCTGTTCCGGACGAACGGGCAGTCGGAGATCTACGAACAGGCGCTCGCCGACGCGGGCGTGCCCTACCAGCTGCGCGGCGCCGAGCGCTTCTTCGAGCGGGCCGAGGTGCGCAAGGCACACCACGAGCTGCGCGCGGCGGCCCGCTTCGGTGACAACGACGCGGGACTCGACGAGGCCGTCGATCTTCCCTCCCAGGTCAGGGCCGTTCTGTCCGGCGCGGGCTGGACCACGGAGCCGCCCGCGGGGTCCGGCGCCGTGCGGGACCGCTGGGAGTCGCTCGCCGCCATCGCCCGGCTCGCGGGGGACCTCGCGAGAGCCGAGCCCACCGCGACCCTGAGCGCGTTCGTGGAGGAACTCGACGCGCGGGCGAGCGCGCAGCACGCCCCGACCGTGGAGGGCGTCACCCTCGCTTCGCTGCACGCGGCGAAGGGCCTCGAGTGGGACGCGGTGTTCCTGGTCGGCCTCGCCGAGGGCATGATGCCGATCACCTACGCCAAGACCGACGAGCAGGTCGAGGAGGAGCGGCGGCTCCTGTACGTCGGGGTGACCCGCGCGCGGCGCCATCTCGGCCTTTCCTGGGCGCTGTCCCGCTCTCCGGGCGGCCGCCCGAACCGCAGACCGAGCCGGTTCCTCGACGGGCTGCGACCGGGGTCCACGGGCTCGGCCGGACGCGGGGCGAGCGTGGGGCGCGGCGGCATCGAGTTCGGGACCCGTGCGGGCACCCGCGAGCCGCTCGGCGCCACGCGCCCCAGAGGCGACCGGAAGGTGGCCCGCTGCCGCGTGTGCGGGCGCACGCTCGAGGCCGCCGAGATGAAGCTGATGCGCTGCGAGGACTGCCCGTCGGACATGGACGAGGGGCTGTACGAGCGACTGATCGAGTGGCGGGGCCGCACGGCGGAGGGCCTCGGCCAGCCCGCGTTCTGCGTCTTCACGGACAAGACCTTGATCGCCATCGCCGAGACCGCCCCCGAGGACGCGGCCGAGCTGTCCCGCATCCCGGGCGTCGGACGCCGGAAGTTTCGGACGTACGGCTCCGACGTTCTGGCCATTTGTGCAGGTCAGACGATTGGTGATCAGGTCGACGAGGAGGCCGCGGACGACTGACGCAAACTCGTCGAAAAAATAGTTTGCGCATGCCCCAACAATCCCCATAGGTTCTAAAGCACGAAAGCAGCGGCCTTCTCGAAGGCCCTGGTTCCGTGTTGTACTTGAATGCCGTCGGACCGGTTCGCACCGGTCCCCGAGACGCCGAGAGGAGGCGATTCCAGTGATCAGCATCAACGCCAGCTCCATCAGCACCGCCAAAATGACCGATCTCTCGGTCGTCGCTTCCTGCCTGCTCGGCTCCTCGAACCCGGGCACCGGTCTGTCTGGCGTCTCCGCCATGCGTCCGGAGTCCGGCCTGTCTCTCGCGGGTCTTCCCATTCGCGAGCGCAATGAGCGACCGACCAAGGCACCGGAAGCAGTAGCGACGGCACAGGCCCAGGCCTATGCCTTTGCGGCGGCCGGTGCCGGATTCCGGAAGCAGACGACGCAGCACCACACGATGTGGGCCTTCCGTGGGCCTAAACCCTGGAGCGATCCAGCCTGACGAGATCAGGCAGGCGCCTTCAGGGCCGCGGAACCCCATCCGGGATCCGCGGCCCTTCTGTTTTCCCGGAAGATCCAGCGATCTTCCGAGGAACCAGAGCACAGGGGCCTCGGGACAAGAAAAGAACCCGGTACCACCACCACCCGGCCCACCGGCCGGACGACCAGACGAGGAAGAAGACACCGTGCAACTCGAAGCGCACGCCCCGTCCGTACCGCCTTCAGACCCTCTTTCCCAGCCCGTGTCCACGGAGGACTCCACCTTGAACCCGCTGACCGCGCTCACCGCGCTCGACGACGCCATCGAGAACCTCGACGTGCCCGTCCCCTGCCGTGCCTACGACCCCGAGGTCTTCTTCGCGGAGTCGCCGGCGGACGTCGAGTACGCCAAGTCCCTCTGCCGTACCTGCCCGCTGATGGAGGCCTGCCTCGCCGGCGCCAAGGAGCGGCGTGAGCCCTGGGGCGTCTGGGGCGGCGAGCTGTTCGTCCAGGGCGTTGTCGTTGCCCGGAAGCGGCCGCGTGGCCGCCCGCGCAAGAACCCGGTCGTGGCATGAACACCCCCGGAACGATCGATCGCCCCCTGACGCACGACCCCAAGAAGCAGGCCCCGATGAAGCCGTCCACGAGCGAGCCCGCAGGCTCCGCCATCCCAGACTTCACCACTTCCGGCGCGCACGAGTCGCGCCAGAACAGGACCCGTCAGATGCAACTCATCCCAGAAGCCCTGGCTCGTGCGCATATGCACGAGAAGTTGCGTGAGGCCGAGAGCGAACGCCGGGCCGTGCGCCTGGCCACCGCCCGCCGGATGCAGCGCCGTGCCGAGCGCGCTTCGCTGCGCGCCCGACGTGCGCTCGCCATGGCCGTCATGCAGTAACCAACTGAAGCCGTCGACATCGGATTCGTCGACACAAGCCGCGACAGAGCGGCTGCTCCCTCGGGGCCGGTCCCAAGCGGACCGGCCCCGAGGCGTGTGGCGCCCGGCGCTCATCGGTTCATCGAGTTATCGTCGCCGAGTGACGTCTCTTCCTGGCGGGGACTCCGCGCAGCAGCCCGACCACCAGGCCCTCGCGTGCGCGCGGTGTGGCACGACAGCCCGGGAACTGCCGCTGACCTGGACGTGTTCCGTCGAGGGCGGCACCCGGCGGTACTTCTGTGACGCCTGCGCCCGAGAGAACATCAGGGCCATCGAGGGACGGCTCGACTCCGACTGGTGGTGATCAGGCCTCCGCCGCCGGCCAGTCCTCGACCTCCGTCGCATCCCCGGTGGCAAAGCCCGGTACCCAGGCCTCCAGTTCGTCCCGCAGCCGCACGGTGGCCCCGAGCTGGCACAGCACCCCGATCGTGCTGAGCGTCACCCGATGTATCAGCAGGTACGACGGCGGCAGGTTGAGCTGCTTGCCCAGTTGATGGGCGGGGGAGCGGGGGTCGGCTATCCGGGCCGCCTGATGGCGCATCCAGGAGCGGGTGAACGTGAAGGCGTCGACGCGAGCCGGTTCGATGATCGGCAGCAAGTAGTCGAGCACCGCGTCCGGTTCGAGCTCGATCGACTCCTTGACGAAGCCCTCCTCGCAGAGCAGCTCGTAGACCGCCTCCGCCTCACCGTCGAGTGTCCTGCGCAGGGAGACGCCGATCGGTGCGGGCAGGCCGCCGGGCAGTCGGTCGACCGTGCCGAAGTCGAGGACGCCGAGGCGCCAGCCGCCCTTCTCGTCCGGCAGCAGCCGGAAATTGCCCGGGTGGGGATCAGCGTGCAGCAGGCCCGTGCGCGCGGGCCCCGAGAACAGGAAGCGGGCCAGTAGCTGACCTGCGCGATCGCGCTCGTCCTCGCTGCCGTTGTCGATGATCTCGGCGAGCGGTGTCCCGTCGATCCACTCCGTCACCAGCACCTGCTCGCACTGGTGCACCACCTGCGGCACCACGACATCGGGGTCGTCGGCGAACTCTTCCGCGTGTGCCCGCTGGGCCCGCGCCTCCAGCGCGTAGTCCAGTTCCTCGGAAACCCTGTCGCGCAACTCGGTGATGAGCGGCTTGATGTCCATGCCCGGAACCAGCGGGCCCAACAGCCGCGCGAAGCGGCTCAGTTGGCCGAGATCCGACAGCAGGGCCTCGCCCGCGCCCGGGTACTGCACCTTCACGGCGACCTCGCGACCGTCGTGCCACACGGCGCGATGCACCTGTCCGATCGACGCGGCGGCCGAGGGTTTGTCCTCGAACTCGAGGAACAGCTCGCGCCATTGCCCGCCGAGCCGCTCGTCGAGCACCGCGTGTACGGTGCGGGTCGGCATCGGGGGTGCGGCTTCCTGAAGCTTCGTCAGGGCGGCGCGATACGGGCCCGCGACGTCCTCCGGGAGGGCGGACTCGAAGACGGACAGCGCCTGTCCGAACTTCATTGCTCCGCCCTTGAGTTCACCGAGGACCTTGAACAGCTGATCCGCCGTGCGCTGCTGCAGTTCCCGTCCGACGAGCTCGGCGGACTTGCCGCCGATGCGTCTGCCGATGCCCCAGGTCGCGCGACCCGCGAAGCCGATCGGCAGCGCTGCCAGCTTGGCGGTACGGGTAACCGCCTTCCGGGGAAGATCAGACATACACCCCTCCAAATGCCGAACAGTCATGCCGCGCATGCCCGGGTGCCGTGGTGCCGACAGCCATTGCCTACCCCGCCATTGTGTCGTGCGGCTCTGCTTCCACGGAGACCTCCTGCCCGTTACCTCTCTCACCCGCACCGCACGGGCACTGCGGATGTGGCCACACCGGTCGGGCGTGCCAGTCCAGGCCCGGCGCGGCCGCCTCCCAGCGCGCCCCGGTGCTCGACGGCAACTCCCCGTCGAGGAAGGCCAGTCCATGCGCCGCGGCGAGGCCCGCGACGGCGGTGGCAAGGCTCAGGTCGCAGGCCTGCACCTGACGACCGGCCGGGCCCGAACTCCACTGGGCGAGCAGCCGGGGCCAGGTCGGATCGCGGTCCGCGCGCCCGAGGAGCAGGCAGTGCGCGCAGCCCGTCCCGCCGGGCAGCACCAATGGTCCGACCACGCCGGTGGCCTCGACGACACCCGCGTACAGATGGGGAATTCCGGCCTCCAGCAGGTCCTCGGCCGCGGTCGGGTCGGGGGAGTGGACCGCGAGTCCGTCACGCGGAGCAATGATCACGAGGGAGAGCGGGGGCTCTTCGGGATCCGGCTCCGAAAGGCGCTCGGGGGCCGGCCTGCGCCGGTCGGGGCGCGGTGGCCTGGCCGGCGCCATCGAGCGCACCACCCGCCGTGCGGACACGTCCCGGCGCTCGCCCGTCGCCTCCACCGGGTGCCCGCCCGGTGCCACGTCCCATGGCTCGACGCATCCGCCGTCCCGCACGTCGACGTGGCCGACACCCGCGGACGCGAGCACCGAGGCGATCACCGTGCCCACCCGTCCGGCGCCTCTTACCTGGACCCGCATCGCGCGCCGGGCGGTCAACTTCAGTATCGCTTCGGCCGGTTCTGATGTCGTGACCGTCAGGGCGGCGTGGTCGGGGCGGAGCCGATCCATCGCGCGCGTCTGTTTGCGCAGTTCAGCGCCGGGCCTGCCGCCGCCGGTCGCGTCGTCGACGAGTCCCGCTCCGCTCAGCCGCTCCAGGAGCGCGTCCACATGCCCCTCCGGAAGGCCCATCCTCTGGGCCTCCTCCCGCAAGAGCGGGACCCCGCGGGTGCCGTCGAGCAGGGTCAGGAAGCTGCCGGTGGCCGTGTCGACCGGGCCGAGTACCACCGCGTGCGCCGGCGTGAGTCCGAACTGCACCGTGTTCAGGTCGTGCCAGCCGCGCCGCAGGGCCGGTTTCAGGATCGGATGCATGGCTGTCCCCCGTACTGTGCCGACGGCTTCGTTCCCGTCGATCGACCGCCAGCATGCCCGGGTGGCCGGAGCCGTGCGGAAAGTTGTCCACAGGCTGTGGGTGATAGTCGTACTAATCGAGAGGTGGATTGCGGGGCCGCACCGAAGACTTCCGGAGGCGGGACTTCCGCCCGGTCCAGCGGGTAACGTCGGGGCGTGTCCGCCGACCCACTGCACCGTGCCACGAACACAGCGCGCAGCACGACCAGCCCGCCCTCCGGCGGCCTGGGGGCGAGCGCGGTCGAGGTGCGCAGGAGCTCCCGGCGTCGCAGAACTGTCTCCGCGTACCGCGAGGGCGATCGCACCGTGGTGCTCATCCCGGCGCGCATGTCGGAGGCCGAGGAGAAGCGCTGGGTGGGCGTCATGCTCGACAAGCTCGCCGCGCAGGAGAGCAAGCGGGTGCTCGGCGACACCGAGCTGGCGGACCGCGCCGAGCGTCTGTCTGATCAGTACCTCGAGGGGAAGGCCCGCCCCGCTTCGGTGCGGTGGGTCACGAACCAGAACACCCGGTGGGGTTCGTGCACTCCGGCGGAAGGCAGTATCCGGCTCTCCCACCGGCTGCAGGGCATGCCCGAGTACGTCGTCGACTACGTACTCATCCATGAGCTCGCGCACCTGCTGGTCCCCGGTCACGGTCCGCGGTTCTGGAGGCTCCTGGAGGCGTACCCGCGAACGGAGCGGGCACGCGGGTATCTCGAAGGAGTGGTCGCGGCCGACCGGCTCCCGCATCTACCCGCCGCGCGCGGCGACTGATCGCCCTTCAGCGCGGCTTCTGTACCAGGGGTGTACCGACTTCTCCCGCTGTCGGTGTTTGCGGATAGCCTGGCGCGACGCAATCACCATCGGGATGGGGGACGGTCGTTACGCATGGCCAGGGAATTCCAACGCGGCCACAAGGCCAAGATCAGTGACCTCACCGCAGGCACGGATCTGTACGTGGGCGTACAGATCACCGGCCCCGGACTGAGCTTCGACATCAGCTGCTTCGGCCTCGACGCCGAGGAGCGGTTGTCCGACGACCGGTACTTCGTCTTCTTCAACCAGCCGAAAACGCCCGAGGAATCCGTCCAACTGCTCGGCGCACAGGCCGGTGACACGGAGTCCTTCCGCGTCACACTCGACAAGATCCCCGCGAACATCCAAAAGCTTTCGTTCACCGCGACCATCGACGGTGCCGGGCAGATGTCGCAGGTCGCTCCCGGATACATCCGTATCGTCGCCGGTGGTGAGGAAGTCGCGCGGTATTCCTTCCAGGGTGGTGAGTTCTCCACCGAGCGTGCGGTAATGCTGGGCGATTTCTATCTGAAGGACGTGTGGCGGTTCGCCGCTGTCGGGCAGGGCTTCGACGGGGGTCTGGATGCGCTGCTGAAGAACTTCGGCGGGGAGGTCGCAGAGGAGGAGCCCGCCGCCGCGCCGGAGCAGTCCGCAGCTCCCGGCTTCGCGGCTCCCGGCTTCGCGCCTCCCGCCCAGGCCGCCGCACCGCCGTCCTTCTCGGCCCCGGCAGCGCCTGCTCCCGCACCTGTGCCGCCCGCGCCGGCTCCGGCACCCGAGCCGATGCCGCAGAACAACGCCCCGGCGCCGGCCTCCACGCCCCCGCCGGCCCCCGCGCCCTCGGTGCACGCGGCGCCCACCATCGCCGCCCCGCTCGCCACGCCGCCCGGCACGGTCCCGCCGCCCCCGGCGCCGGCCGCTCCGAACCCGTACGGCCAGCAGCCGCCCCAGCAGCCGCAGTTCGGCCAGGTCCCCGGCCAGGGCGGCGCAACCCTGCCGCCCGGCTACGGCCAGCAGCCCCAGACTCCGCCCGCTCCGCAGGGCTTCGGGCAGCAGCCCCAGACGCCCCCTGCTCAGCATGTCTTCGGCCAGCCCCCGGCCGCTCCCGCCCCGCAGGGTGCGCCGCAGGGCATCCCACAGCAGGCCGCCGCGCCGGGCGTGGCCGCCGCCCTGGAGAAGTTCCGTGAGGCTCCGACGGGGCAGCGCTGGACGCTCCAGAACAAGAAGCTGATCCGGGTCGACCTCGGAGCCGGCGGCGACCAGCCCGTCCTCGCCCGCCAGGGCAGCATGGTGCTCTACCAGGGCAAGGTCGAATTCAGCTACAAGGGCGCCGGGTTCGCGGGCCGCATCGTGGGCAACGCCACCGGCCAGGAGATGCAGCTGATGCGCTGCTCCGGCCGTGGCCAGGTCTTCTTCGCGGAAGAGGCCACCCACGTGCACCCCATCGAGCTCCAGGGCGACGCGATCTGCGTCTCCGCGGAGAACGTCCTCGCGTTCGACGAGAGCCTGCAGCACGAAGTCCGCAGGATCGAAGGGCACGGCATCCCCGGAGGGGCCCTGTTCGTGCTCCAG
Organism: Streptomyces nidicola; assembly: GCF_050106155.1. NCBI lineage: Bacteria > Bacillati > Actinomycetota > Actinomycetes > Kitasatosporales > Streptomycetaceae > Streptomyces > Streptomyces nidicola. Next base: position 3,653,978 of record NZ_JBNBPI010000001.1, on the reverse strand, counting down.
TTCCAGGGCACCGGAACGGTGGTCGTGAAGACCCACGGCACGCCTGTCGTGCTGCCGGTCACGCCCACCACGTTCGCCGACTCCAACGCGGTCGTGGCCTGGTCCGCGGCCTCGCAGGCGATCGTCTCCAACCAGGTCCGCATGCGCCGCAACGCCTATCCGGGCGACAGCGGCGAAGGCGTCAACCTGCAGTTCCGGGGCGCACCCGGCAACTTCATCGTCGTCCAGCCGTACGAGGTCTGAGGGAGCCCGTCATGAACCAGCCGCTCGCGGGCTTCGCCCCGACCCCGGTAGCCGCCCGCATGGAGAACCACGGCAGCAACATGCTGAAGGTCGCCATGCAGACCGGAAACGACCTCTTCGCGCGCGTGGGCTCGATGGTCGCCTACGAAGGCTTCGTCCAGTACGAGCCCAACCCGCCCGCCGTCCGCCAGATCGCCCGTGACTGGATGACCGGTGAGGGCGCGCCCCTCATGAAGTGCTCCGGTGACGGCCTGCTCTACCTCGCCGACTACGGCGCCGACGTCGTCGTCATCAACCTCGGTGGCGAGTCGATCTCCGTCAACGGCACCAACCTCCTCGCCTTCGACGCGCACCTCCAGTGGGGCGTCGAGCGCGTGAAGGGCCTCGCCAAGTTCACCGGGCAGGGCCTGTGGAACATCACGGTCAGCGGGCAGGGGCACGTCGCCCTGACCTCGCGCGGCACCCCCATCGTGGTCGACTGCGGCCGCGGCGAGGACGAGACCTATGTGGACCCCGACGCGCTCATCGCCTGGTCGCCGAGCCTGAAGGTGAAGGGCAAGCGCAGCTTCAGGGCCGGCTCGCTCATCGGGCGCGGCAGCGGCGAGGCCTACCAGATGGGCTTCTCCGGGGAAGGCATCGTCGTCGTACAGCCCAGTGAGGACAGCACCGACCGCCTCCGAGTCCGGGGCTGAGGGGGAGCGAAGAACACCATGCAGAGTCCGCTTTTCGCGCACACCGAGCAGCAGACCCAGGAGCGCTACACGGTGCAGAACCCGCAGATGCTGCGGGTCGCCCTGGAAGGTCACGACGACATCCTCGCCCGCAAGGGCGCGATGGTCGCCTACCAGGGGCTGATGGAGTTCGACGGTGAGTACCAGACGTCCGGACAGCAGCGCGCCCGCGCGCACACCGGCGAGGGCCTCAGCCTGATGCGCTGCCACGGGCAGGGCACCGTCTACCTGGCGAACCTCGCCCAGTACATCCACGTAGTGGATGTCGAACAGGACGGCCTGACCGTCGACAGCAGCTACGTGCTGGCGATGGACTCCTCGCTGCACCATGAAGTCGTGGCCGTGGACAGCCAGTTCGGCATCTCCGGCTCCGGCAAGTACCAGCTCAACATCACCGGGCACGGCAAGGTCGCCCTGATGACGTCCGGCCAGCCGCTGATGCTCCAGGTCACGCCCGACCGGTACGTCAACGCCGACGCGGACGCCATCGTCGCCTGGTCCACCGGGCTCCGGGTGCAGATGCAGGCGCAGACGCATTCGTCCGGCGTCTGGCGGCGCCGGGGCAACACCGGCGAGGGCTGGGAGCTCAGCTTCATGGGAAGCGGCTACGCGCTCGTCCAGCCCAGCGAACTGCTGCCGCCGCAGCACGCGGCGACCGGCGGGGGCCTCGCCGCGCAGTACGGCATGGGGCAGCAGGGCGCCCGTGGCCAGAACCAGGGCAACGTCTGGAGCTAGGCAGGTAGGCATGCGTAAGGGGCGGCCACCATGGTGACCGCCCCTTACGCATGTCCTTCTAGAGCCGCGCTCGGGCTAGAGCCGTGCTCGGGTGGCTTCCACCAGACGGACGACAGAGGCGTCGGCGACCTCTGCGACCTCGGAGTACGGGAACCAGCGCAGGTCAAGGGACTCGTCGCTGATGGCTTCCGTGGCGTCCGCCGGGGCGAGCGCCGCGTACTGCACGTCCAGGTGCTGCGTGCACGGCCCCGGAATCGGGTGCCGGTCCAGACGGACCGGCCCGCCCTCGAGGAGCGTGAGGCCGGAGATGCCCGACTCCTCCGTCGCCTCGCGCAGGGCCGCGGCCCGCAGAGTCGGGTCGCCCTGCTCGCAATGGCCCCCCATCTGAAGCCACATCTGCAGCTTCTTGTGGAGCGTGAGCAGCACGCGCCCGCGCGCCGGGTCGACGACAAGGGCGCTCGCCGTGATGTGCCCCGAGGTGCAGGGCTTCCACAGGCCGTCGGCGCCGTGCTCCGACAGATGGTCCAGGTAGGCCTGGCGCAGTTCCGGCTGGTCCTCGTAGCTCTTGAGCACGAGGACCGTGTCGTCGTACAGGCTCACTTGTCGGAGTCGCCCTCGCTCTTGTCGCCCTCGCTCTTGTCGTCCTCGTCCTTCTTCAGGTTCGGCTTCTCGGTGGAGCCGCCGCTCGCCGCTTCGCCGAGCATCTTGTCGATCTCGGAGAAGTCCAGCTGCTCGTCGCGGTGCACGAAGCCGTCCGGGTCGTCCAGGTCGGACGCCGTCGGCAGCATGTCCGGGTGCGCCCACAGGCCGTCCCGCCCGTCCACACCGCGCGCGTCCGTGAGCGAGGCCCACAGGCGCGAGGCGTCACGCAGGCGCCGCGGACGCAGCTCCAGGCCGATCAGCGTCGCGAACGTCTGCTCCGCGGGGCCACCGGTCGCACGGCGGCGGCGCAGCGTCTCGCGCAGCGCGTCGGCGGACGACAGGCGCGGCTTCGCGGCCGCGTGGACCACCGCGTCGACCCAGCCCTCCACGAGCGCGAGAGCGGTCTCCAGGCGGGCCAGAGCGGCCTTCTGCTCCGGGGAGTCCTCCGGCTGGAACATGCCCTGCTGGAGCGCTTCCTGGATCTGCTCGGGGTTCTGCGGGTCGAACTGGCCGACGACGTCCTCCAGCTTCGAGGTGTCGACCTTGATGCCGCGCGCGTACCCCTCGACCGCACCGAACAGGTGCGAGCGCAGCCACGGCACGTGCGAGAACAGCCGCTGGTGGGCCGCCTCGCGCAGCGCCAGGTAGAGGCGGACCTCCTCCTGCGGGACGCCGAGGTCCTTGCCGAACGCCTCGACGTTCAGCGGCAGCAGCGCGGCCTTGCCGGCCGGGGCCAGGGGCAGGCCGATGTCCGTGGACCCGACGACCTCGCCCGCGAGCACGCCGATGGCCTGCCCGATCTGCTGGCCGAACATGGCACCGCCCATGGAGCGCATCATGCCGATCAGCGGGCCCGCCATGGCCTGCATCTCCTCGGGCAGCACGTCGCCCATGGCCATGCCGACGCGCTCGGCGACCGGGTCGACGAGCTCCTTCCACACCGGGAGGGTCGCCTCGACCCACTCGGCGCGGCTCCAGGCCACCGCCGAGTGCGCGCCCGAAGGCAGCGACGTCGCGTCGTCGAGCCACAGGTCGGCCAGGCGCACGGCCTCCTCGACCGCGGTGCGGTCGGCGGGGCCCACGCTGGTGTCCTTGACGCCGTCCTGCGTGCCCTGCGAGACGGTCTGGCGGGCGATGTCCTTGGCCATGTCCCAGTTCACCGGCCCGCCCTCGTAGGAGAGCATCTGGCCGAGCTGCTGGAACGCAGCCCCGAGATCGTTCGGATTCATCGAGCCGAACATGGCCGCGAACGGGTTGTCCCCGCCCTCGCCGCCCGGGCCGCCCGCGCCGGGCAGGCCCGGGAACCCGAATCCGAACGGGCCGGCCGGTCCCTGACCGCCACCGCCCTGCTGGTCCTTCTTCTTGCCCTCGTCGCCGTCTTCCGGCTCCTCCGGCGGAAGGCCGAAACCGAATGGGGTGTCACTCACGGGATTCCTCGGCTGGTTGGGCCGCCGGTTTTGGGCCCGGCGGCGACTGCCCGACTACACACCCAGCGTAGACACCATGACCGGATCGGGCCTCAGTGCTTCGCCGACTCATTGCCTGCGGCAGGATGGATGCCTCCTGGTACGTACGCGTCATACACGTACGTACTGAAGACAACCGCTGGAGACGCCCGGTGAGTTCCCCAGATCCGCAGGTTCGCGCAGCGCGAAACCCCGCAGCCAGTCCAGCCGTCCGCGGCCCCGTCGTCGCGGTCACCGGTGCCGCGTCCGGCATCGGCGCCCTGCTCACCGAGCGGCTCGCCGCGTCGGACGCGATCAAGCAGGTCCTCGCCATCGACGAGCGGCGCGGCGAGTGCACGTCAGCGACCTGGCACGTCCTGGATGTCCGGGACCCGGCCATCGCCGAGAAGCTGCGCGGCGCCGACGTCGTCGTGCACCTGGCCCTCGACCTCGACCTGGAGTCCGACCCCGCGGCCCGCACCGCGTACAACGTGCGGGGCACCCAGACGGTGCTCACCGCCGCGGCCGCCGCGGGCGTGCACCGCGTCGTCCTGTGCACCTCGACGATGGTCTACGGAGCCCTCGAGGACAACGAGCTCCCGCTCGCCGAGGACGCGGAACTGCGCGCCACCGCGGAGGCGACCGGAGTCGGCGACCTCCTGGAGGTCGAGCGGCTCGCCCGCCGCGCCCCGCGCGCGCACCCAGGCCTGAACGTCACGGTGGTGCGCCCGGCGGTGCTCGTCGGCGGTACGGACACGGCGCTCACCAGGTACTTCGAGTCGCCGCGCCTCCTTGTAGTGGCCGGTTCGCGGCCCGCCTGGCAGTTCTGTCACGTGGACGACCTGTGCAGTGCTCTGGAGCACGCGGCCCTGGAGAAGGTCGACGGAGAGTTCGCGGTCGGCTGTGACGGCTGGCTGGAGCAGGAGGAGGTCGAGGAGCTCAGCGGCATCCGGCGCATGGAGCTGCCCTCCGCCGTCGCCCTGGGCGCGGCGGCCCGGCTGCACCGGATCGGCCTGACGCCCTCCCCGGCGGGCGACCTCGCCTACACGATGTACCCGTGGGTGGTGAGCGGGAGCCGGCTGCACGAGTCCGGTTGGCGACCCCAGTGGACCAACGAGGAGGTCCTCGCGGAACTGCTCGAAGAGGTCGCGGGCCGGCGCACCGTCGCGGGCCGACGCCTCGGCCGCAAGGACGCGACGGCGGCAGGTGCCGCGGGCGCGACCGTCGCTCTCCTGGGCACGGCGGCCGTGGTGCGGCGCGTACGGAAGGCGCGGCGGCGCATCTGAGGCCGGCGTACCTGTAGGAGGCTCCAAGCCGGTACGCGCGCGTGCCGGTCGAAAACGCTATTCACGGTTGTCGGCGGCGTGCGGCACGATGAGGGCATGGCACCCACTGAGCACGACCACCCCGGCGAGCTGAGGGCACAGGACCCGATCCAGCTGCTCGCCATCCGAGAGACGCCGCTCTCCCTCGACGAGGTCTTCCGGGCCGTCGGTGACGACGCGGCGGGCGGCACCGCACTCTTCGTGGGGACCGTGCGCAATCACGACGGCGGGGCCGACGTGGACAAGCTGGGCTACTCCTGCCACCCCACCGCCGAGGCGGAGATGCGGCGTGTCGCGGAGAAGGTCGTCGCCGAGTACCCGGTGCGCGCCCTGGCGGCCGTGCACCGGGTCGGCGATCTGGCGGTGGGCGATCTCGCGGTCGTCGTCGCCGTGTCCTGCCCGCACCGGGGCGAGGCCTTCGAGGCCTGCCGCAAGCTCATCGACGACCTCAAGCACGAGGTGCCGATCTGGAAGCACCAGACGTTCTCGGACGGCACCGAGGAGTGGGTCGGCGCCTGCTAGGCCCTGTCCGGCCGACTCCGGTCGGGACCAAGGTCGTTCCGGTTGCGTAACCGCCCCCCGGCGGTGAGCGTTGGGACTGCGGATGGTTAATCTGCTGATACGTCAGTGGCAGTCGCTCATGGGGTCGGGAGGTCGGCATGGCAGCGCTCCTGTGGTTGCTCATCCCGGTTGTCGCTGCGGTGGCCGCCGGATTCTGGGGCATCTGGGCCGGCCGTCAGCGCCACAAGACCGGTGATGTCACGGAACTCAGTGGTTACGCGCGCTTCCGTGAGGCGATGGAGAAGTCGCACCAGGGGACCTGACGGGCCCGGCCCCACAGGTGCGCCGACAGAGTCGTCCCGTACTGTCGTTCCATGCCACGCCGCACTGCGACGATGCTCGCCTCGACCCTGATGCTGATCGCGCTCTTGTGCGCGGGGGTGCTCATCAAAGTGCCCTACGCGGAGATGTCGCCGGGACCGACGGTGAACACCCTCGCGGACCACGGCGGCGAACCCGTGATCCAGATCTCCGGCCACAAGACGTACGACGCCTCCGGCCACCTGAACATGACGACGGTCCGCGTCACCAGCGCCGACTACAACATGAACCTGGTGTCGGCCGTCTACGGGTGGCTCGCGCACGACAGCATCGTGGTGCCGCACGAGACGCTCTACCCGGACGGCCAGACCGAGCAGCAGTCCTCGCAGCAGAACGCTGAGGAGTTCAGCCAGTCCCAGGAGAGCGCCAAGGTGGCGGCGCTGCACGAGATGGGCATCCCCGTGAAGTCCTGGGTGATCGTCTCCAGTGTCGTCAAGGACAGCCCGGCCCAGGGCAGGCTGCACGCCGGTGACGTCATCAAGTCCGTCGACGGCACCAAGGTCACCAAGCCCGCCGACGTCGCCAAGCTCGTCACCAAGCACAAGCCGGGGGAGAACGTCGTCTTCACGGTCGTGCCCGTCAAGGAGGCGGCCGCCGCCGAGAAGGCCGGCAAGGAGGCGACCCGCACGAAGAACGTGACGATCAAGACGGAGAAGGCCGAGGACGACCGCGCGATCGTCGGCATCCAGGCGGGGACCGACCACACCTTCCCGTTCGAGATCGACATCAAGCTCGCCGACGTGGGCGGCCCGAGCGCGGGCCTGATGTTCTCGCTCGGCATCGTCGACAAGCTCACGTCGGACGACCTGACCGGCGGCAAGTTCGTGGCGGGCACCGGAACCATCGACGAGGACGGCAAGGTCGGCCCGATCGGCGGTATCGGCATGAAGACGGTCGGCGCGCGCGACAAGGGCGCCCAGTACTTCCTGACGCCGAAGGACAACTGCGCCACCGCGGCCAAGGACACCCCGGAAGGGCTGACGCTGGTCAAGGTGGACACCTTGGACGACGCGATGGACGCCCTGAAGGACATCCGCAGCGGCAACACGGCGGACCTGACCACCTGCACGGCCAAGGGCTGAACAGGCGCAAACACCGCACTACGTAGAGGGGCGCCACCGGAAACTCCGGTGGCGCCCCTCTACGTAGACGAGGAAAACGTCTCTACGTAGACGAAGAAAGCGTCAGTCGGCGAACGTCACCGACAGGGCCTCCGCGAGCCCCGGTACGAGGTTCGAGCCCGTGAGGACCTCCGTCGTCGCGTCCTTCTCGCGCAGCCGCAGCGCCGAGTCGCGGGTGCCGTCGCGCAGCACGCCGACCGTCATGCGGACCTCCTGGCGGTCCGGGTGCTCGGCCACCCACTTCGTGAGCTTCGCGTCGCTGAGGCCCTCCGGGACGGACGCCTCCGCCGACGGCGGCAGCATGAGGCGCTCGACCGTCAGGGCGCAGCCCACGACGGCGTCAGGCCACGCGATGGTGCCGAGGAACTCGTCCAGCGGCTTTCCGGCAGGGATCTCGTCCTGCTCGATCGGGGTGAGGCCCGGGGCCTCCTGCTCGCCCTCGAGCCCGAGCTGGGCGGCGAGAGCGGGTTCCTGGGCGCGCAGCGCGGCGGTGTCGACGAGGGCGAAGAGGCGAGCGGGCTGGTCCCAGCCAAGCCCGGCGGCGTACTCATCGATCTCGAGTACGGCTCGGGTGAGGGGGCTCGCTGCCATGGGAGTGTTGGACATGGTCACAATCCTGCCTCGTTCGTCCCCCGAAGCGGGAACTGAGTAAAGCGTGAGTAAGTTGCATAGGTGATGGGTCCGCGTTCTCGGGGGCCCGACCGACCGACCGAATACCGAACTTCGAGGTGCACACCTTGGCTTTCCAGATGCCGGACCGCGGCGGGGGCCCGACGGGACCGCGGATCAGAGTCGGCCGACCCTCCCGGCGTGCCCGAACGCTGTTGTTGACGCTGGGCGTCCTGGCCGTGCTCGGCATGGCCTTCGTCATGTTCGCCGGATTCTGGACCGACTGGCTCTGGTACCGCTCGGTCAAGTTCTCGTCCGTCTTCACGACTCAACTGTGGACGAAGATCGGGCTCTTCTTCGTCTTCGGACTGCTGATGGCGCTCGCCGTCGGCGTGAACGTCTGGCTGGCGCACCGGTTGCGCCCGCCGCTGAGCGCCATGTCGATGGAGCAGCAGAGCCTCGATCGCTACCGGATGGGCATCGCACCCTTCAAGCGGTGGCTGCTCGTCGGCATCACCGCCCTTGTGGGTCTGATCGCGGGAGCCTCGGCCGCCAGCCAGTGGCGTACGTGGCTGATGTTCGTGAACGGCGTGCCGTTCAACCAGAAGGACCCGCAGTTCCACATGGACGTGTCCTTCTACGCGTTCGATCTGCCCTGGTACCGCTTCCTGCTCGGCTTCGGGTTCGCGGCGGCCGTGATCGGCCTGGTCGCCGCCGCGCTGACGCACTACCTGTACGGCGGCCTGCGGATCACCAGCCCGGGGGCGCGTGCCACGGCCGCGGCGACGGGGCACCTCTCCGTCCTGCTGGGCGTGTTCGTCGCCCTGAAGGCGGTCGCGTACTGGCTCGACCGGTACGGGCTCGCGGTGAAGCAGAGCGACTTCAAGGCGACGGACAACTGGACGGGCCTCAGGTACGTCGACGCGAACGCGTATCTGCCGGCGAAGACGATCCTGTTCTGCATCGCCGTCATCTGCGCGATCCTCTTCTTCGCGACCCTGTGGCGGCGCACCTGGCAGCTGCCGGTCATCGGCTTCGGCCTGATGGTGCTCTCGGCGATCCTGATCGGCGGCCTGTACCCGGCCATCGTCCAGAAGTTCCAGGTCCAGCCGAACGAGCAGTCCAAGGAAGCCCCGTACATCAAGAAGAACATCGAGGCGACCCGTAAGGCGTACGGCATCGACAAGGCCAAGCCCGTGGACTACAAGGGCAAGGGTTCGGACGACGCCGCGAAGCAGCGGACGGAGTCCGACTCGGCGGCCAGCTACCGGCTCAACGACCCGAACATCGTCTCGCCGACCTTCCAGCAGCTCGAGCAGCAGCGGAAGTACTACCAGTTCCCGACGACCCTGGACGTGGACCGCTACAACGGCCAGGACACCGTGGTCGGCCTGCGCGAGCTGAACCTGAGCAAGCTCGACAAGCGCAACTGGATCAACGACCACTTCGTCTACACGCACGGCTACGGCGCCGTGACGGCGAAGGGCACGGCGACCTCCGGGGGCGCCCCGCAGTTCACCGAGTCGGGCCTGCCGACCACCGGCGACCTCGGCGACTACAACCAGCGCATCTACTACGGCGAGAAGACCTCGCAGTACTCGATCGTCGGTGGGCCGCAGAAGGAGCTGGACTACGAGCAGGACGACGGCACGCAGAAGACGACCAGCTACAAGGGCAAGGGCGGCGTCAATCTGGCGAACCCGCTCAACCGCGCCGCGTATGCCGTCGCCTTCAGCGAGCCGCAGATCCTGTACTCGGGGGCCATCGGTGAGGGCTCGCGGATCCTCTACAACCGCACTCCCAAGGAGCGCGTCGAGGCCGTCGCGCCGTGGCTGACGATCGACGGGGACCCGTATCCGACGGTCGTGAACGGCAAGATCAAGTGGGTCATCGACGCCTACACGACGTCGAACGGCTATCCCTACGCGTCCCGTACGACGCTGGGCGACAGCACCGCCGACTCGCTCAACGAGGCGGACAGCCAGCGCGCCGTGGTGGCCCAGCAGAACCAGGTCAACTACATCCGCAACTCGGTGAAGGCGACCGTCGACGCGGGCACGGGCGAGGTCAAGCTCTACACGTGGGACGACAAGGACCCGGTCCTCAAGACCTGGAAGAAGGCGTTCCCCGGCACGGTCGAGCCCAAGAGCGCGATCCCGGCCTCCTTGAAGGAGCACCTGCGCTACCCGCAGGACATGTTCAAGGTCCAGCGTGAGCTGCTGAGCCTCTACCACGTGACGAACTCGAACCAGTTCTACAACGCGTCCGACGCGTGGCAGGTGCCGAACGACCCGACCAAGAAGGACAACAGCGCGGTCCCGCCGTACTACCTGTCCATGAAGATGCCGGGTCAGACCAGCCAGCAGTTCTCACTGACGACGACGTTCACACCGAGCGGGCGGCCCAACCTGAGAGCCTTCATGGCGGTGGACGCCGACGCGACCAGTAAGGACTACGGCGCCATAAGGCTGCTCAGAGTCACCGAGGACAAGGTCGCAGGACCCGAGCAGGTGCAGAACACGCTCAACTCCTCGGGCTCCGTGGCCAACTGGGTGCGCGATATGAAGGGTGCCGACTCGACGGTCCTGTACGGCAATCTGCTGACGGTGCCGCTCGACAAGGGCTTCCTCTACGTAGAGCCGATCTACGCCCAGGGCCGCAATGCCGAGTACCCACTCATGCGCAAGGTCGCGGTCTCGTACGGCAACAAGATCGGTTTCGCGGACTCGCTGTCCGCGGCGCTCAACGAGGCCTTCGAGGTGGACGGGGACACGCCGGCCGAGCCGGAGAAACCCGGCGGGGACACGAGCGAGACGCCGGAGAACTCGACGGTGAAGGAAGCGCTCGCGGATGCCGACAAGGCCTTCAAGGACGGCCAGGAGGCCCTGAAGGACAACGACTGGACCGCCTACGGCAAGGCCCAGGACCAGCTGCAGGACGCCTTGCAACGCGCCGAGGACGCGCAGAACAAGGCCGACAAGGCGGCAGGGGACAACAAGAACGACAAGAACAGCGGCAACGGGGACAACAAGGAGGCGGCCGGCGGCTGACCGGTCAAGTGACCCCTCCGCGCCGTGGTACGGTTTCAACACAACGGCGCGGGGTGGAGCAGCTCGGTAGCTCGCTGGGCTCATAACCCAGAGGTCGCAGGTTCAAATCCTGTCCCCGCTACTGATGATCGAAGGCTCGGAAGCTAAGGCTTCCGGGCCTTCGGTGCGTCGGGGCCCCCTGCTGTCATGAGCCCCTGGCATGTGCGAAGCATGTGCGAACGATGCTCCCCTCGGGGGGAGTTGAGAAAACTGTGTTTCACTTGTCTCCCTGTGGGCATGTCGACAAAACGCTGAAGTGACCTCACTGGCTGCGGTATACGAGGTGTACCCAGGTTGCAGGTGGTGCGACGATGGACGTTATGGGGGACAAGGCAACTCTGTTGGAGACAGGGCGGTTTGTGCAGCCGGCAGATCGGGACGAACCCGGCGAGGCTGCGGAAGAAGCACGCCAGCGGCTGGCCGCGGAGGCCGGCGACGTCGAGGCGATGAGCGTCCTCGGCGCCATGCTGCTGCGCCGCGGAGATCTCGACGGAGCCGAGCCCCTTCTTCGTGCTGCCACCGGAGCCGGTGACCGGGCCGCGGCCAACAACCTCGGAGTCCTGCTCCACACGCGCGGCTACGCGGAAGAGGCCGCGGGCTGGTGGCGCGTCGCCGCCGTCGCGGGCTCCGCGCCCGCCGCGCACGCCCTGGGCCGGCACTTCCGCGAGCGCGGCGACGAGCCCGCCGCCGAGTACTGGCTGCGCCAGGCCGCCGAGCACGGCCACACGCTGGGCGCGTACGCGCTCGCCGATCTCCTGGAGCACCGCAGCGACGTCGGCGCCGAGCGCTGGATGCGGGTCGCCGCCGAGCGCGGGCACCGTGAGGCCGCGTACCGGCTCGCCCGCGCGCTCGACCGGAAGGGCGGCGCCGATGTGCTCGTCTCCGGCGACGGCAAGAACCCGGCCGAGGAGGCCGAGCAGTGGTACCGGCAGGCCTCCGCGCGCGGACACCGGCGGGCAGCCCTGCACCTCGGTTCGATCCTGGAGAAGCGCGGCGAGCTGAAGGAGGCCGGGCGCTGGTACCTGACGTCCGCCAAGGACGGTGAGGCGCGCGCCGCGTGCGCCCTCGCGTTCCTGCTGCGCGACGCCGGTGACGAGGAGAGCGCGGCCGTGTGGTGGCTGCGGGCCGCCCAGGACGGTGACGGCAACGCGGCGAACGCGCTGGGCGCCCTGCATGCCGAGCGCGGCGAGACGCAGACCGCCGAGCGCTGGTACCGCGCGGCCATGGACGCGGGCGACAACAACGGCGCGTACAACCTCGGCCTGCTCTGCGCCGAGCAGCACCGCACCGCGCAGGCCGAGGGCTGGTACCGCCGCGCCGCCTACGCGGGTCACCGCGAGGCGGCCAACGCGCTGGCGGTGCTGCTCCTGCAGAACGGGGACGCGGTCGGCGCCGAGCCCTGGTTCTCCAAGGCCGCGGAGGCCGGGAGCGTCGACGCCGCATTCAACCTGGGGATCCTGTACGCGAGTCGGGACGACGAGGCGGCCGCGCTGCAGTGGTACGAGCGGGCCGCGGCCGGCGGGCACACCGAGGCGGCGCTGCAGGCCGGCATCGCGCGGCAGCGTGAGGGCGACGAGCAGGCCGCCGAGCGGCACCTGCGGTGTGCGGCCGGGGGCGGCAGCGCGGAGGCCGCGTATCGGCTCGCCTCGCTGCTCGATGTGCGGCGGCCGCCCGCGGTTCGGCACGAGCTGGGGGAGCCCGTCACCGAGAAGAGCGAGTGCGAGGAGTGGTACGAGCGGGCCGCCGAGCACGGGCACCGGCGGGCGCAGGTGCGGGTCGGGATGCTGGCCGCCGCGCGGGGCGATGTGGTGGAGGCGGCGCGGTGGTACCGGGAGGCCGCGGAGGCCGGGTCGCGCAACGGAGCGTTCAACCTTGGGCTGCTGCTCGCCCGTGAGGGGAGCGAGCCGGAGGCGGCGTTGTGGTGGACGCGGGCGGCCGATGCGGGGCACGGGCGTGCGGCGTTGCGGTTGGCGTTGCTGTGCGCGCGGCGTGGGGATCTCGCCGAGGGGCAGAAGTGGGCGTCCCGGGCGGTCGAGTTGGGCCCGGCGGAGGTTGCGGAGCGGGCGGGGCGGTTGCGGGATGCGTTGCGGCAGGAACTGTCGGCGTAGGGCTCCGCCTGACTCGACTGGGGGTTCCGGCGCACCGGGGTGTCCGGCCGCACCGGGGTGGGGGTCGATCGAAGGCGCTGCCCGCGCCGGGGTGCCGCCTTGCCCACCCTGCCGCCCTTGGCGGCAGATTGCCCAAGGCGACCGGGGTGGCGGCGGATTGCCCAAGGCGGCCGGGGTGGCGGCGGATTGCCCGAGGCGGCGTGCGGCCCCCGTGATGCCCAGGCCCCCACGCGAAGTGGTTTGCGCTGGTCGGGGGCATGACGTAAGGTTGTGAACACAACGGCGCGGGGTGGAGCAGCTCGGTAGCTCGCTGGGCTCATAACCCAGAGGTCGCAGGTTCAAATCCTGTCCCCGCTACTGAAAGTCCGAGGCCCGGATCCTTCAAGGATCCGGGCCTCGGCGTTTTCACGGCTTGTGGCCGACCGCCTCCTCGTACAGCTTCCTGTTCACCGTCTTCGACTCCGGCAGCGGATCGCCCTCGGAGACGCCCGCCGCCTTGTACGCGGCCTGCAGCCGGTCCGTCGTGCCGGAGCGGATCTCCCAGTCCATCCGCAGGGACGGTGTCTCCTCCAGGACCTTCTTGTCCGTCTTCAGGAGGCGGGCCAGTTCGGCCACGAAGGCGGGGTCCTTCTTGTAGTCGTCCCTGAAGTACGTGTTCACGGTCCGGATGTACGCGCGCAGGAACGCGACGCCCGCGTCCGGGTCCTTGTTGAGCAGGTTCGGCCCGTACAGGAGGCCGCCGAGCGGCTCGCCCTGAGGCTGGCCGCCGAGGAACGCGTAGCGCTTGTCGCCGTCGACCTTGCGCCAGATCGGGTCGAGGAGCCAGGCCGAGTCGACCCCGCCGTTCTGAAGGCCGGTCAACACGTCGGCCGAGCCGAGCTGTTGGAACTGGATCTTGCTCAGGCCGCCTTCGTGCTTCTTCAGGGCGATGTTCATCGGGTACGAGGCGACCGAGCCCTTGCCGATCAGCGTGCCCATCTTCTTGCCCGCCATCCGGACCTGGGACGCGCTCTGCCCCTTCTTGAGGCGCACCCACAGCCCGCTCTTGGACTTGGGGTCGGGGGAGAAGTTGCCGGACACCCACTTGATGTCGAAGCCGCCGAGGATGCCGTTCATGACCGCCGCCTCCGGGGCGGCCCACTGGGCGTCGATCTCGCCCTTGGCGAGGAGGGGCAGTGCGTCGGGCGTGGGGAGGACCTTCAGCTTCACATCCAGGCCCTCCTTCTTGAACTCGCCCTTCTTGACGGCCATTTCGAGCGGGGCCACGTACTCGGCGCTCAGCGTGCCCGTCGCGATCGTCAGCTTGCGCGGCTTGCTGAGCTTGACCGGGGCGGGCGCGCCCTTGTCGCAGCGGGCCGGCTTCCGGTCGGGGGAGCGGTCCGCCGGATCCGTCCAGGAGCCCTTGCCGCAGCCCGCGACCGCCTTGATCGCGCGGGGCTTCGCGGCGGCGTCGGACGGGGTGTCGGTCTTGGCGCAGGACGTCGTGCCGAGCAACAGGGCGCCGGCCGCGAGCAGGGTCGTACCCACGTATCTGGTGCGCATGGAGCCTCCGTACAGAAGGGCTGAGAAGAGGAGTCAGGACTGGCCGCGGCCCCGGTCGCGCGGGGCCCAGGGGGTGAGGAACCGGCCTGCCAGGCGCACCAGTTCGGAGAAGAGGACGCCGAGGGCGGCGACGCAGACGATGCCGACGAACATCACGTCGTTCTGGAAGAGGGCGCGGGCGTCGAAGATCAGATGGCCCAGGCCGTCGTTCGCGGCGATCTGCTCCGAGGCGACGATGACCAGGACCGCGACGCCCGCCGCGATGCGCGCGCCCACCAGGACGGCGGGGAGCGAGGCGGGCAGCAGGATGTGCCGGAACATCTGCCAGGGGGACGCGCCGAAGACCTGGCCGGCGTCCCGGTGGCCGGTGGGGACGGAGATGACCGCCGCCATGGTCGAGATCCATACGAAGAAGAAGACGGTCGCCGCGACGAGTGCGATCTGCGGCCCCTCGCCGAGCCCGAACATGTTCAGGAAGATCGGGAGGAGGGCCAGCTTCGGGACGACGTAGAGGGCGTCGAGGAGGGGTTCGAGTGCCGCGCGGACCAGGGAGATCGAGCCCATGAGGAGGCCGAGGAGGTAGCCCGACACCGTGCCGATGACGTAGCCGGCGAGGACCCGCTTCAGGGTGGCCCAGACGTCCGGCCACAGTTCGCCGTCGGCCGCGCGCTGCCAGCCGTCGGCGAGGATCGTGGACGGGGCCGGGTAGATGCGCTCGTCGATCCAGGACTGGGAGGCCGCGAGCTGCCAGAGCAGGATCAGGACCACGGGGACCGCGATCGCGAGGGAGAGTTCGAGGGCGCGGCGTTTGCGCCGGGCGCGGGTGGGGTGGAGCTCCTGGGGGCCAGGCGCGCGGACCAGAAGGTCGTCGTCCGTGGCCTTGGTCGGAATCAGGTTGGTCATGGGCGCAGCCCATTCGTCGAAAGGGCGGTGGTGGGTGACGGGAGGGCACTCATGCCGGGACCGCCTCCTGGTGCACCTCGCCGCGCAGCAGATCCCACAACTCGCCCTTCAGGGACGTGAATTCGGGGGTGTCGCGGATGTCTCCGGTGCGCGGGCGCTCGAACGGCGGCCTGCGCTCGGCGATCACGCGGCCGGGGCGGGCCGACATCACGAGGACCCGGTCGCCGAGGACGATCGCCTCCTCCAGGCTGTGCGTGATGAAGAGCGTGGTGGTCTGCGTCGTCTGCGTGAGCGCCAGCAGCTCGTCCTGGAGGATCGTGCGGAGCTGGGCGTCGAGGGCCGCGAAGGGCTCGTCCATGAGGAGGATCTCCGGCTCCACCGCCAGCGCCCGCGCGATCGCGACGCGCTGGCGCATGCCGCCGGAGAGGGCGGACGGGTAGGCGTCGGCGAAGTCGGCGAGGCCCATCCGGGCGAGCCAGTCGCGGGCGCGGGCGTTCGCCTCCTTGCGCGGGGTCTTCTGGATGTCGAGGCCGAAGCGGACGTTGGCCAGGACGGTCTTCCAGTCGTAGATCCCGTAGTCCTGGAAGATCATCGCGGCGGGGCGGGGGCTGCCGGTGCGGATCTCCAGGGTGCCGCCGGAGGGGCGGGTGAGGCCCGCGGCTATCCGGAGCAGGGTGGACTTCCCGCAGCCCGAGGGGCCGACCACGCAGACGAACTCGCCGGGGGTGACCGTCAGGTCGAGCGGGCCGAGGGCGTGCGTGCTGCCGAAAGTCCTGGTGAGTGCGCGGGCTTGGAGCTTGGGATGCATGGGCCCTCCGGGGTGCGGCGGATTCTCGTGGGCGACCGCGAGAATATGACGACCCGTCAGATTGCGGAAGGGGGTGCGTGGCCCATGCATGGTGAGGGTGCAACGCAAAAGGCCCGCACCTCGCGGTGCGGGCCTTTCGGAGTTGAGGGTGCCGGGTGAGGGGCTACACCTTCGCGGCGCAGTTCGGGCACAGTCCCCGGTAGGTGACCTCGACGTCCGAGATCGTGAAGCCGAAGCGCTCGTCGGACGGCAGGGCCGTCAACGGATTGCCCGTCGGGTGCACGTCGCGGATCTGGCCGCACAGGTCGCAGACCAGGTGCTGGTGCGGGCGGTGCGCGTTCGGGTCGTAGCGCTTGGCGCGCTTGTCCGTCGCGACCTCGATCACCTCGCCGAGCGAGACCATCTCACCCAGCGTGTTGTAAACGGTGGCCCGTGAGATCTCCGGCAGCTTCGCCGTCGCGCGCGCATGCACCTCGTCAGCGGTGAGGTGGACATGGTCCCCGTCGAGGACCTCGGCCACGACGCGCCGCTGCGCGGTCATCCGCCAGCCGCGTCCGCGCAGCCGTTCCAACAGGTCACTCATAAGGGCCAGCCTAACAGTCGGGGGCTCTGGGCCCCGATTGGATGTGACTTTGGAGCTTTCCTTGACTTAGACATTGTCCATTGTAGGATCAGGCTCGGCTATAGCCAAGCGACAGGACGACTCGGGAAGGGCACCCAATGTCCGAGAATCACCAAGAATTTGTCACGGACCCCAACGCGGAGGCGGGCGGTTGTCCGGTCGCGCACGGCCGAGCGGCGCACCCGACGCAGGGTGGCGGCAACCGCCAGTGGTGGCCTGAGAGCCTCAACCTGAAGATCCTTGCGAAGAACCCGGCCGTGGCGAACCCGCTGGGTGAGGAGTTCGACTACGCCGAGGCGTTCAACTCCCTGGACCTCCCGGCCGTGAAGCGCGACATCGCCGAGGTCCTGACCACTTCCAAGGACTGGTGGCCGGCCGACTTCGGTCACTACGGCCCGCTGATGATCCGGATGGCCTGGCACTCCGCCGGTACGTACCGGATCAGCGACGGCCGCGGTGGTGCGGGCGCGGGTCAGCAGCGCTTCGCCCCGCTCAACAGCTGGCCGGACAACGGGAACCTGGACAAGGCCCGCCGGCTGCTCTGGCCCGTGAAGAAGAAGTACGGGCAGAGCATTTCCTGGGCCGACCTTCTGATCCTCACCGGCAATGTCGCCCTGGAGACCATGGGCTTCGAGACCTTCGGCTTCGCCGGCGGCCGCGCCGACGTGTGGGAGCCGGACGAGGACGTCTACTGGGGCCCCGAGCAGGTCTGGCTCGACGACAAGCGCTACACGGGCGACCGCGACCTCGAGGACCCGCTCGGCGCGGTCCAGATGGGTCTCATCTACGTCAACCCCGAGGGTCCCAACGGGAACCCGGACCCGATCGCCGCGGCCCGCGACATCCGTGAGACGTTCCGCCGCATGGCGATGAACGACGAGGAGACCGTCGCCCTCATCGCCGGTGGCCACACCTTCGGCAAGACGCACGGCGCGGGTGACGCGGACCTCGTCGGCGCCGAGCCCGAGGGCGCGCCCATGCAGCAGATGGGCCTCGGCTGGAAGTCCGGCTACGGCAAGGGCAAGGGCCGCGACGCCATCACCTCCGGCCTCGAGGTGACCTGGACCGAGACGCCCACCCAGTGGAGCAACTACTTCTTCAAGAACCTCTTCGAGTACGAGTACGAGCTCACGCAGTCCCCGGCCGGCGCCAACCAGTGGGTGGCGAAGAACGCCGAGGCGATCATCCCGGACCCCGAGGACTCCTCGGTCAAGCGTCTGCCCACGATGCTCACCACGGACCTCTCGCTGAAGTTCGACCCCATCTACGAGCCGATCTCGCGGCGCTTCTACGAGAACCCGGAGGAATTCGCGGACGCCTTCGCGCGCGCCTGGTACAAGCTGACGCACCGCGACCTGGGCCCGGTCGTCCGTTACCTCGGCCCGGAGGTCCCCTCCGAGGAGCTGCTCTGGCAGGACCCGCTGCCGGCGCGCGAGGGCGAGCTCATCGACGCCTCCGACATCGCGACGCTCAAGCAGCAGGTGCTCGCCTCCGAGCTCACGGTCCCGCAGCTGGTGTCCGCGGCCTGGGCTTCCGCCTCCTCCTTCCGCGGCGGCGACAAGCGCGGCGGTGCCAACGGCGCCCGGATCCGCCTCGAGCCGCAGCGCGGCTGGGAGGTCAACAACCCGGAGAGCCTCGCGCAGGTGCTCCGTGTGCTGGAGGGCATCCAGGAGTCCTTCAACGCCGCGGGCGGCAAGAAGGTCTCCCTGGCCGACCTGATCGTGCTCGCGGGCTCCGCGGCCGTCGAGCAGGCCGCCAAGGACGGCGGCGTCGAGGTCGAGGTGCCGTTCACGGCGGGCCGTGTCGACGCCTCGCAGGAGCAGACGGACATCGAGTCCTTCTCGGCCCTCGAGCCGAAGGCCGACGGCTTCCGCAACTACGTGGGCAAGGCCAACCGCCTCCCGGCGGAGTTCCTGCTCACCGACAAGGCGAACCTGCTGACCCTCAGCGCGCCCGAGATGACCGTCCTCGTCGGCGGCCTGCGCGTCATCGGGATCAACACGGGCGGGTCGAAGCACGGTGTCCTGACCGACCGTCCGGGCACGCTGAGCAACGACTTCTTCGTCAACATCACGGACATCGACACCCAGTGGGAGTCGACGTCGTCCGCGCAGGACGAGTTCGAGGGCCGCGACGCCTCGGGGCAGGTCAAGTGGACCGGCACCCGCGCCGACCTGGTCTTCGGTGCCAACTCCGAGCTGCGCGCGCTCTCCGAGGTGTACGCGAGCGACGACGCCAAGGAGAAGTTCGTGAAGGACTTCGTCGCGGCGTGGGCCAAGGTCATGGACCTCGACCGGTTCGACGTGCGCTGATCGAGAAGCGTTGAGCAAAGAGGGCCGGCTCCCTTCGGGGAACCGGCCCTCTCTGTCGTATCGGACCCGTCGTGTTCGACCCGTCGTGTCCGGGCATCCTGCCCGGACGCCGTGTCTATGCCGGGAGCGGAGCGGGCTGTTGGCGGGCCGGGGCCCAGCGGCGGATGATGTCGCGGACCGAGACGATGCCGACCGGCTCCTGCCCGTCGAGCACGATGAGATGCCGGAAGCCGCCGTGCGCCATGGCGGCCGCGGCCTCCTCCACGGTCCACGACGGGGACGCGAAGACGACGTCCGTGGTGGTGTGGGTGCCTGCGGTCTCCAGGTCCGGATCCTGGTTCTGCCCCAGGGCGTTGAGGATGTCGCGCTCGGTCAGGATCCCGACGCCGCAGCCGTCCGGATCGAGGACGACGGCGGCGCCGACGTGCCGCGCGGACATCAGCCGGGCCGCCTGGCGCAGGGTGTGGTTGGGGCCGATGGTGAGGACCATCGTGCTCATGGCGTCACGGACGAGCATGGATGGAGCCACCTTCCTGTGTGAGGCACTTGTGGCGTCGGTCCCGTACGGAACGAGAAACGGTTCACAAGTTCACAAGTGGGGGGACTCTCAGAGTTGCAGGTAAAGGGAGTGCCAACAAGGGGGCGCGAGAGGTGAGTTCAGGCGCGCGAGGAGCTCAACCCGCGCCGGCCCCGCATCACACCGAAGCGCGCAGATAGCTCAGCAGTTGGTCGTGGAGCAGGCCGTTCGAGGCCGCCGCGTTGCCACTGTGCGGGCCGGGGCGTCCGTCGAGCCCGGTGTAGCTGCCGCCCGCCTCGGAGACGACGATCGCGGGCGCCGCCATGTCCCACAGCGAGAGCTCCGGTTCGGCGCACATGTCGATCGATCCCTCGGCGACCATCATGTACGGCCAGAAGTCCCCGTAGCCGCGCGTGCGCCACACGGCCCGCGTCAGGTCGAGGAAGCCGTCGAGCCTGCCCTGCTCCTCCCAGCCGGTCAGCGAGGAGTACGCGAACGAGGCGTCCTCCAGGCGGCCCACCTTGGAGGCGTGGATGCGCGACGCGGAGGTCAGGCTGCGGCCCGTGTACGCGCCCGCTCCCTTCGCCGCCCACCAGCGGCGCTGCAGTGCCGGGGCGGAGACGACGCCGACGACCGGCTGGTAGCCGCCCTCGCCGGCCTCCATCAGAGAGATCAGCGTCGCCCAGACAGGGACGCCGCGCACATAGTTCTTGGTCCCGTCGATCGGGTCGATGACCCAGCGGCGCGGGCCCGTGCCCTGGATCCCGTACTCCTCGCCCAAGATCGCGTCACGCGGCCGTGCCCGTTGGAGATTGCCGCGGATCAACTCCTCGGCGGCCTTGTCAGCCTCGCTCACCGGAGTCATGTCCGGCTTGGTCTCCACCTTCAGGTCGAGAGCCTTGAACCGGTCCATCGTCGCGGCATCGGCGACGTCCGCGAGGACGTGGGCGAGCCGCAGATCATCTTGGTAGTCGGGCATGAGTGAACAGTATCGATCGTGGTACGCCGACTGCTACAGGGACCGATCCGACGCCGGGCCCTGTGCGCTCGACGTGGGGGATTGACACCGCGTACGAGCGCGTCAACTCTGGCCACACAGGCCTGACGAAACCCGGCGAACCGGGGAGGCGACGATGCCTGCAGCGCGGGAGTCCCTACTGGAAGCGGCCTACACGGCGCTCGGTCGGCGGCCGTGGGGCGGGGTACGGATGGTCGACGTGGCAGCGCTCGCCGGGGTCTCCCGGCAGACCCTCTACAACGAGTTCGGCAGCAAGGAAGGGCTCGCGCGCGCCCTCGTACGCCGCGAGGCCGATGCCTATCTCGCGGGCGTGGACCGGGCGTTGAAGGAGGGCGGGCTCGACGGGGTGGCCGAGTGGACCGTCGCCAGTGCGCGGCGCAACCCGCTGGTGCGGGCCGCGCTCACCGGGTGCTGGAGCGAGCGCCTGCCCGCGCCGACGCTGTCCGCGGTGCCGTCCTCCTCGTCCGTGCCGGCCCAGCGCAGAGCGGACGGGCCGCTGCCGGCGCCCGGCGACCTCGTGGTCGCGGTGCGGGACCGGAGCGTGGCCGCGCTCGGGGTGCCGGGTGTGGCGAAGGGCGAGATGGAGGTGCTGGCGCGGGACTGCGAGGTGGCGGTGCGGCTCGCGCTGTCGTGTGTGATGGCGCCGCCGGGGGAGGGCGGGGTCGCGCGGATGGTGCGCGAGGTCCTGCGGCGGTAGCGCGGACGTTCAGTGTGCCGGTGGAGCGGACGCGTCAGTTGGCGCGGACGCGTCAGTGCGCCGAGCCCGACAGCTGCAGGCCGATCACGCCCGCGATCACCAGGCTGATCGAGACGATCTTGAGGACCGAGACCATGTCGCCGAGGAAGACCATGCCGTAGATCGCCGTGCCCGCCGCGCCGATGCCCGTCCACACCGCGTAGGCAGGACCCACGTCGAGCTTCTTCAGGGAGAGCGTGAGGAGTCCGAAGCTGCCGAGGGCGAACGCGGCGAACGCGATCGTCGGCCACAGCCGGGTGAAGCCGTGGGAGAGCTTCAGGCAGACGGCGAATCCGGTCTCCAGGATCCCCGCGACGACGACCAGCAGCCACGCCATGTCCTTGTGCCTCCCGCGTTCCACTGATCTCTGACTGATCTCTGAATGTCTGTGATCTTGCGTCCGGCTTGGTGCGATTATGCCCTTACCTGTGTGGCGCGGCAGCAAACAAGCGCGAGCTCAGTCGCCCTCCCGGCGCTCCCGTGTCGCGAGGAGGCGGCGCAGCGAGTACAGCCGGGCCGGATCCGCGTGCCCCTCCTCCACGTAGGCGTCCAGGGCGCAGTCGGGCTCGTCGTGGCTGCACGCGCGCGGGCAGTTCTCCGTGCCCGGCACCAGGTCCGGGAAGGCGTTGATGACGCGCGACGGGTCCACGTGGTGCAGGCCGAACGACCGCACGCCGGGCGTGTCGATCACCCAGCCCGCGTCCCCCGACAACGGCAGCGCGAGCGCCGACGTCGTCGTGTGCCTGCCGCGCCCGGTCACCGCGTTGACATGCCCCGTCGTACGCCGCTGATCGTCCGGCACCAGGGCGTTGACCAGCGTCGTCTTTCCGACACCGGAGTGGCCGACGAACGCCGTGATCTTCCCGTCGAGCTGCTCGCGCACCCGCTCCACTGCCGTGCCGTCCTCCAGCTCCGCGCGGCTGGTGACGACGTACGGGATGTCGAGCGCCCCGTACAGGTCGAGCATCTTGTCCGGCGGGGCCAGGTCCGACTTCGTCAGGACGAGGAGCGGGGTGAGCCCGCCGTCGAACGCCGCCACCAGGCAGCGGTCGATCATGCGCGGGCGCGGCTCGGGGTCGGCGAGCGCGGTGACGATGGCGAGCTGGTCGGCATTGGCGACGACCACCCGCTCGTACGGGTCGTCGTCGTCCGCCGTGCGGCGCAGCAGGGAGCTGCGGCCCTCGATGCGGACGATGCGCGCGAGGGTGTCCTTCTTGCCGGACAGATCGCCGACGACGGAGACCCGGTCGCCCACGACCGCCGCCTTGCGGCCCAGCTCGCGGGCCTTCATCGCGGTCACGGGGACGTCGTCGATGAGGACGGTGAGCCGGCCGCGGTCGACCGTGAGGACCATGCCCTCGGCCGCGTCCTCGTGCTTGGGACGGATGTTGCTCCGCGGCCGGTTGCCCTTGCGGTTCGGGCGCTGCCGGATGTCGTCCTCGTCGGTGTGCTTGCCGTAGCGGCGCATCGCGATGTGCCCCTACGCCCGGTCGGTCCCGAGCATCGCGGCCCACATGTCGGGGAAGTCCGGCAGCGTCTTCGCGGTGGTCGCCACGTTCTCGATCTGTACGTCCTTGACCGCGAGGCCGATGATCGCGCCCGCGGTGGCCATGCGGTGGTCGTCGTACGTGTGGAAGATCCCGCCGTGCAGCGCCCGCGGGCGGATGTGCAGACCGTCGGCGGTCTCCGTCACGTCACCGCCCAGCTCGTTGATCTCCTTGGTGAGCGCGGCAAGGCGGTCTGTCTCGTGCAGGCGCAGGTGGGCGACGCCGCGCAGGGTGGACGGGGAGTCGGCCAGGGCGGCCACAGCGGCGATGCCGGGGGTCAGCTCGCCGACCTCGCTCAGGTCGACGTCGATGCCGTGGATCGACCCCGACCCGGTGAACTCGAGCCCGCGCTCGGTCAGTTCACAGCCGCCGCCCATCTGCGTGAAGATGTCGCGCAGCGCGTCGCCGGGCTGCGTGGTGTGCTCCGGCCAGTCGGGGATCGTCACCTTGCCGCCGGTGACCAGGGCCGCGGCCAGGAACGGCTGGGCGTTCGAGAGGTCCGGCTCGATGGTGATGTCCCGGCCGAGCAGGGCGCCGGGGGTGACCCGCCACACGTTCGCCTCGCCGCCCGACTCCGGGGTGTCCACCTGGGCGCCGACCGCGCGCAGCATGTCGACCGTCATACGGATGTGCGGCATGGAGGGGAGCGCCGAGCCCGTGTGCCGGACCTCGACTCCCTGGTTGAAGCGCGGGCCCGACAGCAGCAGGGCCGAGACGAACTGGGACGAGGACGAGGCGTCGATCTCGACCGGGCCACCCTCCAGGGCGCCTCCGCCGTGCACCGTCAGGGGCAGCGCGCCGGGGCTCCCGACAGTGCGGTCGTCGATCCGGGCGCCGAGCGCGCGCAGCGCGTCGATCACGCCGTGCAGTGGACGCTCGTACGAACGGGGGTCGCCGTCGAAGCGGATCGGACCGTCGGCGAGCGAGGCGACCGGCGGCAGGAAGCGCATCACGGTGCCCGCGTTGCCGACGTCGACCGTGGCGGGCCCCTGGAGGCCGGACGGGATGACGCGCCACGCCTCACCGGACCCGTCGGGGCCCCCCGCGACGGAGGAGCTCGAAGACACCGTTTCCTCGATGCCCACACCCATCTCGCGCAGCGCGGCCGCCATCAGCAGCGTGTCGCGGGAGCGCAGCGGGCGGCGCAGCCAGCCCGGCTCCGCGGCGAGCGCGGCGAGCACGAGCGCCCGGTTGGTGACGGATTTGGACCCCGGCACCTGAACAGTCGCGTCGACGGCTCCGCTCGCGAGAGGGGCGGGCCAGAGGGCGGTGTGGGCCGGGTTCGTGGTCATGCCCCAACTCTAGTCGGCCCCCGGGAAGGCACCTGCTCACAGCCCCAGCAGCCAGCGGCCGCCGCCGAGCAGTGAGCACAGTGAGACGGCGTGGAAGAAAAACAGCCACATTCCCGCGGGTACGTGCGTGAGGCGCGAGAGCTGGTCGGCGTCGGAGTCTCCAGCGCCTCCCCTGCGGCGCTTGCGCTGCAGCTCGAAGGCGGGGCGCACGCCGCCGAGGAGCAGGAACCAGACCACGGTGTACGCGAAGGCGGCCTGGACCTGCGGCCCCGCGAGCCAGGAGACGAGGACGAAGGCGCCGCCGGCGACGACGACGGTCAGCACCCCGTACGCGTTCCTGATCATCACCAGCATCGCCACGAGCAGCGCCGTGGCCAGCCACAGCAGCAGTGTGATGTGCCCCTCGGAGAGCAGCGCCGCGCCGCCGAGACCGAGCAGCGGCGGGGCCGTGTAGCCGGCGGCCGCGGTCAGGATCATGCCGAGGCCGGTCGGTTTGCCGCGGCTCACGGTGAGGCCGCTGGTGTCGCCGTGCAGCCGGATGCCGTCGAGGCGGCGGCCCATCAGCAGGGCGATCAGTCCGTGGCCGCCCTCGTGGGCGATCGTGATGGCGTTACGGGACAGCCGCCAGATGCTGTGCGGGACGATCGCGGCGAGCGCGACGACGGCCGTGGCGATCGTCACCCACTGGTCGGGGTCGGACTGGGTCCCGAAGATCCGGTCCCAGAGGCTGGCGTCCATGTGTTTCGGCTGCTCCCGTTCGGGTTCGGTGGCGGGTCGGCATCTGGCACTGTGGCACGTATGTGCGGACGTTATGCATCGAGTCGCAGGCCCGAGGATCTCGCAGGAATCTTTGAGATCGAGAAGTGGGAGCCGGAGGAGGCCTATGAGGCCGACTTCAATGTGGCTCCTACGAAGGAGGTCTACGCGGTCCTCGACCGTCCGGTGAAAGACGCCGAGGATCCTCGTCCGGTTCGCCAGCTGCGCAAGCTCAAGTGGGGGCTGGTGCCGTCGTGGTCCAAGACGCCCGAAGGCGGCGCCCGCATGATCAACGCGCGGGCCGAGACCGTGCACGAGAAGCCCTCGTTCCGCAAGGCGTTCACCACGCGGCGCTGCATCCTGCCCGCGGACGGCTATTACGAGTGGGTGACCGCGCCGGCCGAGCGTGACCTGGAGGTCGAGGGCAAGAAGAAGCGGCCCCGCAAGCAGCCGTACTTCGTGACGCCCGCGGACGGCTCGGTCTTCGCGATGGCCGGGATCTACGAGTTCTGGCACGACCGCACGCTCCCGGACGAGCACCCGCTGGCCTGGTGGGTGACGTGCTCCGTGATCACCACGGAGGCGGAGACCGCGCCGCTCGGCGTCGCGCCGAAGGAGGGGCCGGGGTCCCTCGCCGACATCCACCCCCGGATGCCGCTGATGCTGACGCCGGACCGGTGGGACGACTGGCTGGACCCGGCCCGTACGGACGTCGATGACCTTCGGTCGCTCCTCGCCCCTCCTCCGGAGGGGCTGATGCGGGCGTATCCCGTGTCCACGGCGGTGAGCAACGTGCGCAACAACGGCGCGGAGCTGTTGAAGGAGCTGGAGGGGCCGGAGGAGGGCACGCTCTTCTGACCGGTGCGGGGCGCCGGGGTTGACGTCTCGGGGCTCTGCCCCGGACCCCGCGGGCTCTCGTCGAAGAGCGGGGCTTGATTCGAGGGGCACCATGATCTCGTGACTCGTAGCGAGATTGTTTCCACTGAAGTCGGCGACGCCCGTATCACCTGGCACGTCGCCAAGAAACCGAAGCTGGTGCTGGCCGTCAGCCACGGTGCCGGTGGCGGTATCGAGGCACGCGACCTCGTGGCCCTCGCCGCCGTCCTGCCCGCCCACGGAGTGAGCGTCGCTCTCGTGGAGCAGCCCTGGCGCGTCGCGGGGAAGAAGCTCGCGCCCGCCCCGAAGACGCTCGACAAGGGGTGGCGGGGCATCTGGCCCGCCCTGGAGAAGCCCGGACTCCCGGTGATCGCCGGAGGCAGGAGCGCCGGTGCCCGCGTCGCCTGTCGCACCGCGGGGGAGCTCGGCGCCGCCGCCGTGCTCGCGCTGAGCTTTCCGCTGCATCCGCCGGGGAAGCCGGAGAAGTCCCGAGCCGAGGAACTCCTGGGCGCGGGCGTGCCCACGCTCGTCGTACAGGGCGGCAACGACCCCTTCGGCAAGCCCGCGGAGTTCCCGGAGTCCGGCGCGTACGAACTCACCGAAGTCCCCTACGGGGACCACGGCTTCGCCGTCCCCAAGCGCGCGGACATCACCCAGGACGAGGCCCTCGCCGTGATCACCGACGCGGTCGTGAAGTGGGCCGGATCACTCGTCTAGCGATCGGGAATGTTGGGGCCGGGACGGCTGTTGTGCGGACTGTCGGTGCACAGAGTTCGTACGAGAGGAAGTCCGCCGCATGGGTTCAGTCGCTTGCCCCAGCCGTGCCACCGCTCCTGACCTGGAGTGGAGCGTGCTGAGCGCGGCCAAGACCGCTCCTGTTCGGGCGGCGGGCGGACCGGATCGTCGTCTATCCTCCGATTCGAGCGGGGTCTCCTTTGGCTCCGTGACATCGCTTGAGGAGGTGGGTCCGGTCACAGGGACCGACGCAGGGACCGAGCACGGCCACGCGGAGGAGCGCCCCGAGACTCCCGGGAACGGGGAGAGCACCGCTGAGCGCAACGCGCGCTTCGAGCGGGACGCGCTGGAATTTCTCGACCAGATGTATTCGGCGGCCCTGCGCATGACGCGCAACCCGGCCGACGCCGAGGACCTGGTGCAGGAGACGTACGCGAAGGCGTACGCCTCGTTCCACCAGTTCCGTGAGGGCACGAACCTCAAGGCGTGGCTGTACCGGATCCTGACGAACACTTTCATCAACTCGTACCGCAAGAAGCAGCGCGAGCCCCAGCGCAGTGCCGCCGAGGAGATCGAGGACTGGCAGCTGGCCCGGGCCGAGTCGCACATGTCGACCGGTCTGCGCTCCGCCGAGTCGCAGGCGCTCGACCACCTGCCCGACTCGGACGTGAAGCGGGCCCTGCAGGCGATCCCCGAGGAATTCCGCATCGCGGTCTATCTCGCGGACGTAGAGGGCTTTGCGTACAAGGAGATCGCGGACATCATGGGAACACCCATCGGTACGGTGATGTCCCGGCTGCACCGTGGCCGTCGCCAGCTGCGCGGCATGCTGGAGGACTACGCCCGTGATCGCGGGCTCGTCCCGGCCGGTGCCGGTCAGGCGAACGAAGCGAAAGGCTCGGGCTCATGAGCTGCGGAGAGCCGCACGAGACGGACTGCAGTGAAGTCCTGGACCATCTCTACGAGTTCCTCGATCACGAGATGCCGGACAGTGACTGCACCAAGTTCGAGGTGCACTTCGAGGAGTGCTCCCCGTGCCTGGAGAAGTACGGCCTCGAGCAGGCCGTGAAGAAGCTGGTCAAGCGGTGCTGCGGTCATGACGACGTGCCCACCGACCTGCGGGCCAAGGTCATGGGGCGGATCGAAGTGATCCGCTCGGGCCAGGTCACGCCCGAAGAGGGCATGGGCAATCCGCTCGCCTGAGGCGCTTGTCGCCTGAAGTGGCTGCCGTCTGAAGTGCCCTTCGCCCGAAGTACCTGCTGAACCGGGCCCCGTTCACCCGATCGTGCGAATCCGGGGCCCGAGGTCCGGGCAATCCCCGTGATGCGCCGCGAGCGCCTTCCCGCGCGTCCTATCCTCCCTGAACTGGACGCCTTGGGGAGGGAGTTGGGGCATGCGGTCGGTTCCGCCTGTGGCCCGTGCGTATGTGCTCCTGACCGCCGGTGTCGCCGTGGTCTGTGCCGCCCCCGCGTTCTCCGCCACCACGTCGTGGCCCGGCGTCGCACTGCTCGCGTTCCTCTACGCGGGGTGTGAGCAGCTCGGCCGCTGCCGACTCGTCGGGCGGCGTGCGCCCAAGGGGATGGGCACCTTCTTTCCCGTTCTGCTCGCCGGGGCGTTTCTGCTGCCGCCGGCCGCCGCCGCGCTCGTCGCCCTGCCCGGCGCCCTGCTCACCGCTGTCGAGCGGCGGCCCGCGTGGCTGCGCAAGGTGTGGCGCGCGGCCCAACTCGCCCTCGCCTCCTGGGCCGCGGCCCGGGTCTTCGGCGCGCTCGGCGGGCCCGACGCGGTCGCCGACCCCCGGTTCCCGTACGCGCTCGTGCCCGGCGGAGCCGCTGTCCTCGCGTTCTGCGTCGCGCTCACCGTGCTCGACGGGGGCGTGCTCGCCACCGCGGAGCGGGTTCCGCTGCGCAGCGCCTGGCGGGGGCTCTTCCTGCGGATGCTCGCGCCGGTGGCCGCGCACGGGCTCGCGGGTCTTGTGATGGCGACGATGTGGACGAGTTCGTACGGTCCGCTCGCCGCGCTGCTCGTGCTCCTGCCGATGTACATCTCCTGCTGGGTGTTCGCCCAGTACCAGCGGGAGTGGTCGGCCCACCAGGCCACGATCCGGGCGCTCGTGCAGGCCGTCGACATCAAGGACGGCTATACGCGCGGGCACAGTGAGCGGGTCGGGCAGGCGTCGATGATGATCGCGCGCGAGCTCGGGATGGCGGGGGAGCGGGTGGAGGCGCTGCGGTTCGCCGGGATCCTGCACGACGTGGGGAAACTCGGCGTGCCCACGCGGTTGTTGCGCAAGGACGGGCCGCTGACACCGGAGGAGCGCGAGGTCATTCAGCTGCATCCCGAGTACGGGCACGAGATGGTGCGGGGGATCGCGTTCCTGGGTGAGGCGCGGGCGGCGATTCTGCATCACCATGAGCGGCTCGACGGGAGCGGGTATCCGTACGGGCTCGCGGGGGCGCAGATTCCGGAGTTCGCGCGGGTGGTGGCGGTGGCGGACGCGTTCGACGCGATGACGTCCACGCGGACGTATTCGCGGGCGCGGCCCGTTTCGGTGGCGTTGACGGAGCTGGAGCGGTGTGCCGGTTCGCAGTTCGATCCGGTGATGGTGGGGGCGCTGGTGCGGGTGCTCGAGCGGGACGGGTGGCATCCCGTGGTCACGGCGGACGAGGCGGTGGTGCCTCCGGCCCGTGCGGAAAGCGTCGCCGTCCCGCCGGCGGCGTCCCGGTGACGGGGGCCGAGCCGGAGCGTGGCGCGGGGGCCTCGGACCCGTTGCACGGCACCGAAGACCGCGGCACCGGGGCCGGGCCCTCCGATTCGTTGCGCGGCACCGGGGGCCGCCTTGCCCACCCTGCCGCCCGATGGGGTCTCCCCTGCTCGGAGCCTGTCGGAGAGCTTGGGGAAGGCAGACTGCCCAAGGCGGGAGCGGCGGCGGATGTGCGTGGGGGCGGGGTGCCCGAGGCGGGGACCGTACCCCGGCGGCCCGACGCCCCCGGAGGGGGCGGGTGGGTGGGAGATGGGGGAGGAGATGCCGGGGGACGCGAGGTGGCAGGCGTGGGAGATGGGCGAGGAGAGTCCGGGGGACGGGGGGTGGTCGGCGTTGGGCGGCGGTGTTCCGGGGTGCTCGTCGCGGTGTTCGGGGTCGCCGTGGTGGTCGCCTCCGTGGCTCTCGGGGACACCGTGTGGCACGGCGTCGTCGAGCGCGGGAACGCGTTGGCGTTCGGGGTGCTCGTCGCCGTGGGGGAGCTGGCGCGGTGGGGTGGCGCCGAGGATCGGGAGGCCGCGCCGCTCGGGGCCGCGGGAGCGCTCGCGTACGCGTTGCTCGGCGAGGTCGCGGGGCGGCCCACGCACCACGGCGCGCTCCAGGTCGTCGCGATCGTCGTCGCGGGCACGCTCGTCGGCTGCATACCGCACGTGGCGCGCGGCAAGGGTGCCTCGCTCGACCACGTGACGCGGCGCGTGCTCACCGTCGCGTTCGCCGCCGTCTGCTTCCAACCGCTCTACAACCAGGGCGTGTTGGCGGAGTGGTTCGGTGACGGGGCGTACTACGCGCTGCTGATCGTCGGGTTGCTGGTGCTGACCGCGCTGTGCGACGCCGTGCTCGCCGCCGCCATGGCGCACGCCAGGACGCGCTGGCCGTTCGGCCCGCTGCTGCGCGACGAGCTGCGGGCGATGCTCGGGATCGGGTCGGCCGTGTGCGCCACGGGTGCCGTCATGGCGCTCGCCGTCGCCGTCGCCGGGCTGTGGGCGCTGCCCCTGATCAGCCTGCCGCTGCTGCTCACCCAGTTGGCGTTCCGGAGGTACGCCGTGGTCAAGGCCACGTACCGGCAGACCATCACCTCACTGGCCCGCGCCACCGAGATCGCCGGCTACACCCCGCACGGGCACGCCCGCCGGGTGGCCGCGCTCAGCCGGGCCGTCGGCCGCGACCTGGGCCTCTCCCAGCCGGACCTGTCGGTGCTCGAGTACGCGGCGCTGATGCACGACATCGGGCAGCTCTCGCTCGTCGACCCGGTGGCCGAGGGCGCCACCGCCGCGCTGCCGCCCGCCCAGCAGCGGCGGATCGCGCTCCTCGGCGGCGCCGTCGTCCGCCAGACCGGGGTGGACACCCAGGTGGCGGTGGTGGTCGAGCGGCAGGCGGACCCCTACCGCGAGCAGCCGCTCATCGCCCGGATTGTGCGGACAGCGAACGCGTACGACGAGATGGCGAGGGAACAGGGACCTCAGGGGCCGCTCAGGGCCCTGGAAAGCCTGCGTCTGGCCACGGGGCGCGACTACCAGCCGGAGGTCGTGGAAGCGCTGGCCAGGGTGGTTGGAACGCCCGGTCTGAGCCTAGGGTCGGTTGGGTAACCCATGGGTAATGAGCGGTCGTCCGACCGTACGTGGTTGGATGCAAAGCAAGGTGGAAAACGCAGGGAACGCGCGTCCGGGGGCACAGACCCCGAGTATCGGCAGGCGGGAATCGTGAGGATCTTCGGCAAGGGACGGCACCGGCCCTCCGCCTCCTGGCGGCAGGCCACGGATCGCGCGTTCACGCTGATCGGCGACGGCCGGTACGAGGACGCGGGAGCGCTGCTCACGCGGGCCGCCGACCTGGAGCCCTGGCTGTCGGAGTCCTGGTTCAACCTCGCGCTGCTGCACAAGTTCCGGCACGACTGGGAGCAGGCCCGCACCACGGGCCTGCGGGCCGTCGCCCTGCTCGAGAAGGAGGGCGGGGCACCGGACTGGTGGAACGTGGGCATCGCCGCCACCGCCCTCCAGGACTGGCCGCTCGCGCGCAGGGCCTGGCAGGCGTACGGGCTGAAGGTGCCGGGCGGCGCCGCCGCTGCCGGGGAGCCGACGGGGATGGACCTCGGGAGCGCCGCCGTGCGGCTCTCGCCGGAGGGCGAGGCGGAGGTCGTGTGGGGGCGCAGGCTCGACCCCGCGCGCATCGAGCTGCTCTCCATCCCGCTGCCGTCGTCCGGGCGGCGCTGGGGCGAGGTCGTGCTGCACGACGGTGTACCGCACGGTGAGCGGACCACGGCGGCCGGGCACTCGTACCCGGTCTTCGACGAGATCGAGCTGTGGGCGCCCTCGCCGGTTCCCACCTGGGTGGTGCTGCTCGAGGCCGCCACCGAGGACGACCGGGACGCGCTGGAGCGGCTGGCCGCCGATGCGGGCTTCGCCGCGGAGGACTGGTCGTCGTCCGTGCGGCTGCTGTGCCGGACGTGTTCGGAGTCGCGGATGCCGTCCGACGAGGGGGACGGGACGCATCTCGATCCGCACGACCACAGTGAGCCGGGGCATCCCGGGCCGCTCGGGCATCGGACCGATGGGCAGCTGTGGGTGCCGGAGCGGGAGTGCGGTGTGGCCGCGCCGGCTTCTCTGGTGCGGGGGTTGCTCGACGGGTGGGTGGCGGATTCGCCGGACTCGCGTGACTGGCGGGATCTCGAAGAGGTCTGTTAGACGCGCGCCCTGATCACCCGGGGTGCTGAAAGTACCCTGTAAGGGTTCCACCTCGTTGTTCACCTCTCGTTGTTTCCCTAGGAAGGCGTTCGTCCGTCATGGCTCAGCAGGACACCGATCAGCAGCACGGCGGCGTGCTTCCCGTGGATGACGAGGGGTTCGTCGTCGACACCGAGGACTGTGAGGCCCGGGAGGCGGCGTACCGGGAGCGCGGCACGTCGCGGCCGATCACCGTCGTCGGGAACCCGGTGCTGCACAAGGAGTGCAAGGACGTCACCGAGTTCGACGACGAGCTGGCGAAGCTCGTCGACGACATGTTCGCGAGCCAGCACACCGCCGAGGGCGTGGGCCTCGCCGCCAACCAGATCGGCGTGGACCTGAAGGTCTTCGTGTACGACTGCCCGGACGACGACGGCGTGCGGCACACCGGCGTCGTCTGCAACCCGGTCCTGCGCGAGCTGCCGGCCGAGCAGCGCCGCCTCGACGACTCCAACGAGGGCTGCCTGTCCGTGCCGACCGCGTACGCCGAACTCGCCCGCCCCGACTACGCGGTGGTCGACGGCCGGGACGAGAAGGGCAACCCGATCACGGTGCGCGGCACCGGCTACTTCGCGCGCTGCCTCCAGCACGAGACGGACCACCTCTACGGGTACCTGTACATCGACCGTCTCTCGAAGCGTGAGCGCAAGGACGCGTTGAAGCAGATGGAGGAGGGGACGCCGCGTTACCCGGTGGTCCCCAACAGCTGAGCAACTACCTTTCCCCCGTGGGGGAGTTGAGGCGTCAGGCGGCGCCCGGTGCGGAAGTGACCTCCGGCCGGGCGCCGTTCGCGTGTGCGGTCAGGGGCATGCGGCCCGGACGCGTATCGCCCGAATCCGGTCATGGCAGGTGAAGAATCAGGAAGTGCGGGGTAGTGAGGGGAGCAAATCCGTTCCCATCGCGGTCAGTTATGGTGCTGAATAGAAAGCGCGGGGTTACACGACGGCGCGCGACCGGCACAGCGGGAGGGGCGCGCGCTGCAGGCCACAGAGAGGGGTTACTACGTGCCTGCTTTCTCACATACGTCGGTTCCGGCGGCTGTGGCGCTTCCGGTGATCGAGAGTCGGTTTCCTCGCCGACTTCACCCGTATTGGCCGAAGCTCCAAGGAAGGACCCGGTCCTGGCTCCTGGAAATGGGGCTGATGCCGCCCGACAAGGTGGCGAAATATGCCGACGGCCTGTGCTATTCGGACCTCGTCGCGGGCTACTACCTCGGCGCACCCGATGAACTGCTCGCGACGATCAGCGACTACAGCGCGTGGTTCTTCGCCTGGGACGACCGGCACGACCGCGACGTGATCCATGGTCGCGCGGAGAGCTGGGGACGGCTCGTCGCCCAGTTACACGCGGCGACCGAGGCGCCCGAGCTCCATCTCGACCATGGGGATCCGCTGGTCGCGGGGTTCGCCGACTGCCTCCAGCGGTTCTACGGCTCGCTGAGCCACACCTGGAACGTACGGTTCGCCCGCCATTTCCACCCGGTGATCGACGCGTACGACGAGGAGTTCAGGAACCGGACGACGGGCACCGTGCCCGGCGTCGACGCGTACATAGAGTTGCGCCGGCAGACCTTCGCGCACTGGATTTGGATAGACCTGCTCGAGGCGACGGCGCAGTACGAACTCCCGGCGTGGGTGCGTAAAACGCCGGCGTTCATGCGTGCGGCACTTGCCGTCCAGGACTTCTCCGCCTGGTACAACGACCTGTGTTCGCTCCCCAAGGAACTCGCGGGAAACGAATTCCACAACCTCGGGATAAGCCTCATCGAGCACGAGGGACTTTCCGTCACCGAAGCCGCCGCGGAGGTACGGCGCCGGGTACTCGGATGTGTCGACGATTTCCTTGAGGCGGAAATCGAGGTCGGGAACATCGCGGACGGCGTCGAGACGCTCGGAGAAAAAGGAAAAGACCTCTCCGTGGCGATGAGGTCATGTCTGGAGAACATGCGGAACTGGTTCAGTTCCGTCTACTGGTTCCACCATGAATCGGGCCGCTATCAGGTCGACGACTGGGAGGACCGCAGCAACCCGCCGTACGTCAGCGACGAGCCGGTCGGTGCCGACGGCGTGCCCGGCGCGGGCCGCATCCCCAGGCAGGCTCCCCACCGGATCCCGGACCGGATCCCCGAACAGGCAGGTGAGTGCGCATGACCGTGGAATCCACGCTGCCGACCCCGGCGCCCGGCCAGGCGGGAGCGTCGCTGCCGCCGCTCGCACCCGGCGGTGCGCCGCTGCTCGGCCACGCCCCGCAGATGCTCCGCGACCCGCTGGCCTTCCTGACCCGGCTGCGGGACGGCGGCGACGTGGTCCGGCTGCGGCTCGGCCCCAAGACGGTCTTCGCGGTCTGCGACCCCGTACTGGTCGAGAAGCTCCTCAAGAGCCCGGACTTCATCGTCGGCGGCGCGATGTGGGACACCCTCGAGGTGCTCCTCGGCGAGGGCGTGGCGAGCAGCAACGGGCAGAAGCACCGGCGCCAGCGGCGTGCCATCCAGCCCGCGTTCCGGGCCGAGCGGATGGCCGACTACGCCGCGCTGATGGCGGAGGAGGCGGCGGCCGCGGCCGACCGCTGGCAGGACGGGCAGACCGTCGACATCAACGCCGAGATGTTCCGCGTGGCGGCCCGGATCACGGCCCGCGCCATGCTGCACATCGACGCGGAGGACGACCGCTCGGACCGCCTCGGCGAGACGATGGGCACGGTCTTCGCCGGCATGTACCGGCGGATGATCCTGTCCTTCGGACCGCTGTACCGGCTGCCCCTGCCGGCCAATCGGCGTTTCGAGCGGGCGATGGCCGAATTGCACCGCATGGTCGACGAGATCATCGTCGAGCGAAGGGCTCAGGCGGCCGAGGGAATCGACACCGGAGACCTTCTCGCGGCATTGCTCGCCGCGCACGACGACGACGGTGAAGCGGTCACCGATCAAGAGATCCACGATCAGGTTCTGGCTCTCCTGTTGGCCGGCGGCGAGAATGTCTCCAAGACGCTGGCTTGGACGCTCGGACTCCTCGCCGAACACCCGGACCATGAAAGCCGGTTGTACGAAGAGGTTGAATCCGCGACCGGTGGTGACAGGCAGGTGGCTTTCGGTGACCTCGGGGAACTCGCATATATGCGGAATCTCCTTACCGAGTCGATGCGTATTCGCCCCAGCGTGTGGATATTCACGCGCATATCGGCGGTCGATACGACGCTCGGCGAGTATCACATTCCGGCCGGGACGGACATCGTCTACAGCCCGTACGCGATGCAGCACGACCCGCGCTCGTTCGACGACGTGGACGTCTTTGACCCCGATCGCTGGCTGCCGGAGCGCGTGACGGACGCCGCGAACATGGCGCACCAGCCGTTCGGCACCGGCAACCGCAAGTGCCCGGGCGACCACTTCAGCATGGTCGAACTCAGCCTGATCCTGGGCACCTTGGTGTCCCGGTGGCGGTTCGAGACGGTCCCCGAGACGGAGTCGACGGCGAAGCTGGGGATCACCATCGGTCCCAAGAACGGGAACCTGCGGGTGCGGGCCCGCGGCTGACCGCCGGTGACCGGGACCTAGGAGGCGAGCTTCACCCGGAAGGTCCTTCTGAAGGCGTTGGGGGTCGTCCCCAGCGCCTTCATGAACTGATGGCGCATCGCCGCAGCGTTGCCGAACCCCGCGCGCGCGGCGATCGCGTCCACCGTCTCGTCCGTGCCCTCAAGCAACTCCTGGGCGAACAGGACGCGTTGGCGCAGCAGCCAGCGGTACGGCGTCGTGCCGGTCTCCTGCTGGAAGCGGCGCGCGAACGTGCGCGGTGACATGTGCGCCCGCGCCGCCAGCTCCTCCACGGTCACCGGCTCTCCCAGATGCCGCTCCATCCACGCCAGCACCCCGCCCACGGTGTCGCAGCGCGTCGCCGGCAGGGGGCGCTCCACGTACTGGGCCTGGCCGCCGTCGCGGTGCGGCGGGACGACCATGCGGCGGGCGATCGCGTTGGCCACCTCGGAGCCGTGCTCGGTGCGGACGATGTGGAGGCAGGCGTCGATGCCGGCGGCCGTGCCTGCGGAGGTGATGACCGGGCCCTCGTCGACGTACAGCACATCGGGGTCGACGCGGGTGCGCGGGTACATCGCGGCCAGTTCGCGCTCGTACCGCCAGTGCACCGCGCACCGGCGCCCGTCGAGCAGGCCCGCGGCGCCGAGCACGAACACGCCGCCGCACACGCTCAGGACGCGCGCTCCCCGGTCGACCGCGCGGCGCAGCGCGTCGAGCAGCTCGGGCGGAAAGCCGTCGCGGCGGTAGCCGACGGCCGGGACGGCGATGAGGTCGGCCTCCTCCAGGCGCTCCGGTCCGTGCGTGGTGGACACCGTCATGCCCGGTACGTGGGTGGACAGGGTCGGCCCCTCGAAGGAGACCGCGGCGAAGTCGTACACGGGAAGCCCGGCGTCGCTCCGGTCGAGGCCGAACACCTCGCAGACGACGCCGAGTTCGAAGGGATGCGTTCCGTCGAGCAGCACTACGGCCACGTTCGTCAGCATGCCGTCCAGTGTGCCGCACGGCTGGCAGTAATTCGAGGGTCAGTGACG
Source organism: Streptomyces nidicola (assembly GCF_050106155.1). NCBI lineage: Bacteria > Bacillati > Actinomycetota > Actinomycetes > Kitasatosporales > Streptomycetaceae > Streptomyces > Streptomyces nidicola. Next base: position 3,617,346 of record NZ_JBNBPI010000001.1, on the reverse strand, counting down.
GTCCTGCCACTGCCGCGAGGCCGCCGCTGGGCGGAGAGTGGAGGACATGAACACAGCGATGAACTACTTCGCAGTCCTCTTCGTCTTCCTCCTCCTGGCCGCCCCGTCCCTGTACGGCATGGCCCACGACCGCCGCATCGACCGCCAGCTCAGGGCCGCGGCTGCGCGGAACGCCGAAGAGCACCACTCCCGCTACGAGCGCGCGGCCTGACTCGGCCGTCGCCCGAAGACCAGCAGATGCGAGCTCGCGACGAGCAGCTCCGGATGCTCCTCGGCCATCCGGGCCGCCGCCAGGGCCGACGTGAACAGGTCGGATTCCCGTAGCACTTGGCGGCCGGTGGCGGTCTCGGCGGCCTTCAGGAGGGCGTCACCGGGCCCCTCCACCCCGTACAGCCGAGTGTCGTCGAACCCGGCACCCCGCACCTCCGCCGCCAGCTCCTCGGCCCGGTGGAAATAGGCGAAAAGTGAACTCCCGCCCCTCGTTCCTGCCGGTCACCAACACCCGCCCCGACCGCCCCTCCCGCCCGTCGAGATGCAGCCGCCCGTGCGCGGCGTGGTCGAACAGTGCCGCGTACCGCTGGATCCCGGCGGCCACGACGAGCCCACCGGGACGCACGACCCGCAGCGCCTCGGCCAACACCCGTCCCCTGTCGGCCCGTTCGGGCAGGTGGTACAGCGGTCCGAGCAGCAGCACCACGTCGTACGAGGAGTCGGCGGCGCTCAACGCTCGGCCGTCACCCAGCTCGACCGTGCACCCGGCGCCCGCCGCCTCCCGCACGTGCCGCTCCACGGGGTCGACGAGATGCACGCGATACCCGTCCCCGACCAGCCACCGCGCGTGGGTGCCCGGCCCTCCTCCCACGTCGAGCACGGAGGCCGGGGCGGCAGGCAGATGGCGTCTCAACAGCTCTTGTGTACGCACAAGTTCGAGCACGCCGGCGGCGGAGGCGCCGAGCCGTGCGTGCTCGTCGAACTGGGTGGAGTAGTAGGTGAGGACCTCGTCTGCGACCTGGGGTGTTGTCATGCCCCGCAAGTCTGACGAAGGGGCGGCGGGCGACGCATCTCAATTAGCGCCGCCCACCGCCCCGTTGGAGCCGAACCCGTCAGGGGGCCCGACCCGTCATACGGATGGACCCGTCAGAAGTCCTCGTCGAAGCCGACCGAGCCTTCGACCGCGACCTGGTAGGCCGAGGGGCGGCGTTCGAAGAAGTTGGTCAGTTCCTGGACGCCCTGGAGTTCCATGAACGAGAACGGGTTCTCCGAGCCGTAGATCGGCGCGAAGCCGAGGCGCTGCAAGCGCTGGTCGGCGACGCACTCCAGGTACTGGCGCATCGAGTCGGTGTTCATGCCCGGCAGGCCCTCGCCGCACAGGTCGCGCCCGAACTGCAGCTCCGCGTCGACCGCTTCCCGCAGCATGTCGGTGACCTGCTGCTGGAGCGCGTCGTCGAAGAGCTCCGGCTCCTCCTTGCGGACCGTGTCCACCACGTCGAAGGCGAAGCTCATGTGCATCGTCTCGTCACGGAACACCCAGTTGGTGCCGGTGGCCAGGCCGTGCAGCAGGCCGCGCGAGCGGAACCAGTAGACGTAGGCGAAGGCACCGTAGAAGAAGAGGCCCTCGATGCACGCGGCGAAGCAGATGAGGTTGAGGAGGAAGCGGCGGCGGTCCGCCTGGGACTCCAGGCGGTCCATCTCCTCGACCGAGTCCATCCACTTGAAACAGAACTCCGCCTTCTCGCGGATGGACGGGATGTTCTCCACCGCCGCGAAGGCCGCAGTGCGGTCCTCGGGGTCGGGGAGGTAGGTGTCCAGGAGCGTCAAGTAGAACTGGACGTGGACGGCTTCCTCGAAGAGCTGGCGCGACAAGTACAGGCGCGCTTCGGGGGAGTTGATGTGCTTGTAGAGCGTGAGGACGAGGTTGTTCGCGACGATCGAGTCACCCGTCGCGAAGAACGCGACCAGGCGGCCGATCATGTGCTGCTCACCCGGCGACAGCTTCGCGAGGTCGGCGACGTCCGAGTGGAGGTCGACCTCCTCCACCGTCCACGTGTTCTTGATGGCGTCGCGGTAGCGCTCGTAGAAGTCCGGGTAGCGCATGGGGCGCAGGGTCAGTTCGAAGCCCGGGTCGAGCAGGTTCTTTTCCGTGGCGGGAGTGGTCATTACTGGCAGGCCTCGCAGGACTCGGGGTTTTCCAGGGAGCAGGCGACCGCGTCGGGGTCGGGCGTCGCGGTCTGCGCGGGGACGGTGCTGTTGCCCGCCGCCCGCGCGATGCGTGTCGCCGGGCGCGAGCGCAGGTAGTACGTCGTCTTCAGGCCCGACTTCCAGGCGTACGCGTACATCGAGGAGAGCTTGCCGATGGTCGGCGTCTCCATGAAGAGGTTCAGGGACTGGGCCTGGTCGAGGAACGGGGTCCGCGCCGCCGCCATGTCGATGAGGCCGCGCTGCGGGATCTCCCACGCCGTGCGGTACAGGGCGCGGACCTCGTCCGGGATCCAAGTGAAGCCCTGCACCGAGCCGTTCGACTCGCGCAGTGCCTCACGGGTCTGGGCGTCCCAGACGCCGAGCCTCTTCAGCTCCTCGATCAGGTACCCGTTGATCTGGAGGAACTCGCCCGACAGCGTCTCCCGCTTGAAGAGGTTGGAGACCTGCGGCTCGATGCACTCGTAGACGCCGGCGATCGACGCGATGGTGGCGGTGGGCGCGATCGCGAGGAGGAGGGAGTTGCGCATGCCGACGTCGGCGATACGTTCCCGCAGCGCCGCCCAGCGCTCCGGCCACGTCAGCTCGACGCCGTAGTGGTCGGGGTGCAGCACGCCGCGGGCCGTACGGGTCTTCTCCCAGGCGGGAAGCGGGCCGTTGCGCTCGGCGAGGTCGGCCGACGCCTCGTACGCCGCGAGCATGATGCGCTCGGAGATGCGGGTGGACAGGGCGCGGGCCTGCGCCGAGTCGAACGGCAGGCGCAGCTTGAAGAAGACGTCCTGGAGGCCCATCGCGCCGAGGCCCACCGGGCGCCAGCGGGAGTTGGAGCGGCCCGCCTGGTCGGTCGGGTAGAAGTTGATGTCGACGACGCGGTCGAGGAAGGTGACGGCCGTGCGGACCGTCTCGTCGAGGCGCTCCCAGTCGATGTCCCCGGTCTCTACGTCCACGAAGGCGCCCAGGTTCACCGACCCCAGGTTGCAGACGGCCGTCTCCCCGTCGTCCGTCACCTCCAGGATCTCCGTGCAGAGGTTGGAGGAGTGGACCGTGTGGCCGGGCTCAGCCGTCTGGTTGGCGGTGCGGTTGGCGGCGTCCTTGAAGGTCAGCCAGCCGTTGCCGGTCTGCGCGAGGGTGCGCATCATGCGGCCGTACAGATCGCGGGCGGGGATGGTCCGCTGGGGCTTCCCGTCGGCCTCGGCCTTGCGGTACGCGGCGTCGAACTCCTCGCCCCACAGGTCGACCAGCTCGGGCACGTCGGCCGGCGAGAACAGCGACCACGGCTGGTCCGCGTTCACCCGGCGCATGAACTCGTCGGGGATCCAGTGCGCGAGGTTCAGGTTGTGGGTGCGGCGCGCGTCCTCACCGGTGTTGTCGCGCAGCTCCAGGAACTCCTCGATGTCGGAGTGCCAGGTCTCCAGGTAGACCGCGGCGGCGCCCTTGCGGCGGCCTCCCTGGTTCACGGCGGCGACCGAGGCGTCCAGCGTCTTCAGGAACGGGACGATGCCGTTGGAGTGCCCGTTCGTGCCGCGGATCAGCGAACCGCGGCTGCGGATGCGGGAGAACGAGAGGCCGATGCCGCCCGCGTGCTTCGAGAGGCGGGCGACCTGGTGGTACCGGTCGTAGATCGAGTCGAGCTCGTCGAGCGGGGAGTCGAGCAGGTAGCAGCTCGACATCTGGGGGTGGCGGGTGCCGGAGTTGAAGAGCGTGGGGGAGGAGGGCAGGTAGTCGAGGCGGCTCATCAGGCCGTAGAGAGCGGCCACTTCGTCCAGCGCGCGGACGCTGTCGTCCTCGGCGAGGCCGCAGGCCACGCGCAGCATGAAGTGCTGCGGGGTCTCGATGACGTGCCGGGTGATCGGGTGGCGCAGCAGGTAGCGGCTGTGCAGGGTGCGCAGGCCGAAGTAGCCGAAGCGGTCGTCGCCCGCGATGTCGATCAGCGCGTCGAGGCGCGCCGCGTGCACCCGGACGAACTCGGCCGTACGGTCCGCGATCAGGCCCTCGCGGTGGCCGACCGCGACCGACTCCGTGAAGGACGTGACGCCCTGCGAGGCGGCCTCCGCGGCGATGGAGCGGGTGAGCAGGCGGGCGGCGAGCCGGGAGTAGGCGGGGTCCTCGGAGATCAGACCGGCCGCGGCCTCGGTGGCGAGATCGCGCAGCTCGGCCTCATCGGCCCGCGCCGAACGGCCGCGCAGCGCGGCGGCCGCGATCCGGCCGGGATCGGCGTCGGGGAGTTCGGCGGTCAGCTCGGTCAGGGTGCGCAGCAGTGCGGCACCCGGGCCGTCCTGGGGCGTGGCTGAGACCGGTTCGGCGGGCGCGATGGTCACGTGGAGGCTCTCCCTCGCTCGGCTCGAGGCCTGCGGGGAGGAGGTGGCAGCGCGGGCGCGCACGGGCGGGCCCTCGTCCACCGGCCCTTTCCGCGAGGCCCGGACGTCGTCGACGCCCGGGCCGGTCGGCTCGGGCGTACCGTCGACAGGTCATCGGACTCACGCGGGCGTTTTTGTACGCCTACGTACACCGTTGCGGGACAGTTCCGGATTCGCACCGGATTCCCCTGTGGTGACAGCGAGAGCGAGCATACATGTTGTGTCGGGCTTTCGCGTCAGCCCCATATGTTGTGTCGGCGTCGCGCCGGGGTGCCCGTGCCCTCAGCCCGCCGATGCCTCCGCCGCCCCCGCCGCCAGCCTCAACTCGTACGCCCGCAGCAGCACTTCCGGGATCGGGGACCAGTCGCGGTCCGGGATCCGGGTGAAGCCGAGGCGCTCGTAGAGGCGGTGCGAGGCGGTCGCGAGCGGCTGGGTGCAGAGCACCACCGCCGATTTGCCGGCCGTGCGGGCCCGGTCGATCACGGCCCGCACGAGCGCCTCGCCGACGCCCTTCCCGCGCGCCTCGACGGCGACCGCCAGCATGCGGAACTCGGCCTCCGAGGGGCGTGCGATCTCCGCGTACGAGTGCTTGTGCGAGGGGACGTAGGTGACGCCGCCGACGACCCGGCCGTCGGGGTCCTCGGCGACGAGCACCTCGGCCTGCCGCGCGCGTTTCTCGACGTCGCGCAGTTCGGCGGCGTACCAGTCGTCCTCGCCGAACGCGAGCAGCCCACTGCCCAGGTAGGCGCGGGCACTCAACTCGCCGAGCGCGGCGTACTCATCGGGGCGCACAGTTCTGATCACGACGCCATGGTTACGCGACCCCCGGCCGTGGCCGCAACGTCTTCCCGGAAATGTGTCGGGCCCCTCCGCAAGCGGAGGGACCCGAGACGCGTGCGTACGCGGTGCCTAGTGACCGGAGCCCGCGCCGACCGTCGGCAGGTCGACCTGGACGCCCTTGTCGCCCGCGTCGGCCGTGTAGTCCTCGCGGGACGTCTCGTCGACGCCGTCCGGGGCCTTGAACGCCTTGAGGACGAAGGTTCCGACCACGGTCACCACGATGTTCAGGACGAACGCCGTGAGGCCGATGTAGCCGATCTCACCGATGCCGGGGATCTCCGCCGAGGAGCCGCCGAAGTGCGCCTGCGTCGGCGACGCGACGCCGTACGCGGCGAGCGTGCCGTACACCATGCCGACCGCCCAGCCGGCGAGCAGCGCCCACCGGTGGAACCAGCGCGTGAACAGGCCGCCGACCAGCGCGGGCATCGTCTGGAGGATCCAGATGCCGCCGAGCAGCTGGAAGTTGATCGCGACGGTCTTGTCCATGGTGAGGACGAAGGCCAGCGCGCCCACCTTCACGAGCAGCGAGACCAGCTTGGAGACCTTGGTCTCCTGCGCGGGCGTCGCGTCCGGCTTGATGAAGTCCTTGTAGATGTTGCGCGTGAACAGGTTCGCGGCGGCGATGGACATGATGGCCGCGGGGACCAGCGCGCCGATGCCGATGGCGGCGAACGCGACGCCCGTGAACCAGTCCGGGAACATGTTCTCGAACAGCTGCGGGATCGCCAACTGCCCGTTCTGCACCTTGATCCCTGCCGCGATCGCCATGAACCCGAGCAGTCCGAGCAGGCCCAGCATCAGCGAGTACAGCGGCAGGATCGTGGTGTTGCGGCGGATCACGTTGCGGCTCTTGGAGGAGAGGGTCGCCGTGATCGAGTGCGGGTACATGAAGAGCGCCAGGGCGGAACCGAGCGCGAGCGTCGCGTACGTCCACGTACCCGAGGAGCCCGGTGCTAGCCCGGCGACCGGTTTGCCCGCTGCTTCGTTGGCCGCGTCGAACTTGTCGTTCGCCGCCGAGAAGATGTGCTCGAACCCGCCGAGCTTGATCGGGATGTAGATGATGGCGACCGCGATCACGAGGTAGATCAGGCCGTCCTTGACGAACGCGATCAGCGCGGGCGCGCGCAGGCCCGAGGAGTACGTGTACGCGGCCAGCACGCCGAAGGCGAGCAGCAGCGGCAGGTCCTTGATGAACCAGTTGGTGTTCTCGCCGCCGCCGACGCCCATCACGTCGAGAACGGCCTGGATGCCGACCAGTTGGAGCGCGATGTACGGCATCGTGGCGAGGATGCCGGTGATCGCGACCGCGAGCGAGAGGCCCTTCGAGCCGAAGCGGCCGCGCACGAAGTCGGACGTGGTCACGTACCCGTGCTTGTGCGAGACCGACCACAGGCGCGGCAGGAAGGTGAAGATCAGCGGGTACACGAGGATCGTGTACGGCACGGCGAAGAAGCCGGAGGCGCCGGCCGCGTAGATCGCCGCGGGTACGGCGACGAAGGTGTACGCCGTGTAGAGGTCGCCGCCCAGCAGGAACCAGGTGACCCAGGTGCCGAACGAGCGGCCGCCCAGGCCCCATTCGTCGAGCGAGGCCTCGTTTTCGGCCTTCCGCCAGCGCGCCGCGAGGAAGCCCATGACCGTGACGGCCACGAAGAAGAAGATGAAGACGGTGAGCGCGACACCGTTGACGCCGCCGTTCACGCCTGGCCTCCAGCCGACTGAGCAGACTTACGGGCACGCTGATCGCGCTGCCACAGCTTGTACGCGATCATCGTGAGCGCGGTCGAGATGAGCACCCAGAGCATCTGGTACCAGTAGAAGAACGGGACGCCGATGAGCGTCGGTTCGATCTTTGCGTAGGAGCTGACCCAGAGCATCGCGACGAACGGTGCGACCAGACACAGTGCAATGATCACGCGCACCGGCGTGATCACCGGTTGTTTCACTTCAGGCGCATCGGACATTCGCGGTTCCGTTCCCCTCGCTCATCAGAGATCCCACTTATCTCACGTTTAACGCCCGGGAAATCTAAGCGAGAGTCTTGATCTATGGAACCCCTGTCCGGATAACGGACCCGTTCGGGGGCCGCCTCAGCAGCAGCGGAACCCCTGCCGTGGATCCGATTCCTGGCGGTCCGTCCGCATGCGTTCGAACTCGCGCCGGGACGGCACGGACGCGCCCGGGTGGGTCTCCCCGAGGTGCGTCACGTACCGCTCGTACGCGCTCTCGTCCGTCAACTCGCGGACGAACCACCGCACATACCTAGCCACCCGTAGAACTGCCGACGCCGGCATCGCGCGCCTCCGCCTTCTCCTCCTGTGTGGGGACGAGCCCGGCCGGTGCCACCAGCGTGGACTCGACGTACGGAGCCTCGCTCAGCTTGGACGACTGGGGGTTCCGCACGTGCTTCACGCATACCCGCAGCGCGTCGAGGACCACCACGACGATGAGGAGGGCGAGCGCGGCCGAAAGGACGCCGTCCACCGTGGAGTTGGTGACCACGGTGTGCATGTCGTCCATGGTCTTGGCGGGCGGCAGGATCTTTCCGGCGTCGATGGCGTCCTGGTAGTTCGAGCGCTGCTGGAAGAAGCCGACGCGCGGGTCGGACGAGAACACCTTCTGCCAGCTGGCGGTCAGCGTCACGACGGTGTCCCAGACCAGCGGGATCCCGGTGATCCAGGCCCACTTGAGCCGCCCCGACTTCACGAGCAGCGTCGTGCAGACGGCGAGGGCGACGGCGGCGAGCAGCTGGTTGGAGATGCCGAAGATCGGGAAGAGCTGGTTGATCCCGCCGAGCGGCTCGTGCACGCCGACCCACAGGAAGTAGCCCCACAGGCCGACGACGACGGCGCTGGTGATCAGCAGCCCCGGCTTCCAACTGATGTTCTTGAACGGCTTGTAGACGTTGCCGAGCATGTCCTGGAGCATGAACCGGCCCACGCGCGTGCCCGCGTCGAGCGCGGTCAGGATGAACAGCGCCTCGAACATGATCGCGAAGTGGTACCAGAAGGCGCGCAGTCCGCCCCCGGTCACCTGCGAGAAGATCTCCGAGACGCCGACGGCGAGCGTCGGCGCGCCGCCCGTACGGGACAGCAGGCTCGACTCCTCGACGTTCTTCGCGGCCTGCGCGAGCTCCGCAGGCGAGATCGAGTACCCGAAGCCCGCCACGGCCTGCGACGCGGACTGCACGCTGTCGCCGATGACTCCGGCGGGCGCGTTCATCGCGAAGTAGAGCCCGGGGTCGATGATGCTCGCGGCGACGAGCGCCATCACGGCCACGGACGACTCCATCAGCATGGAGCCGTAGCCGATCATCCGGACCTGCGTCTCCTTCTGGATCATCTTCGGCGTCGTGCCGGAGGAGATCAGCGCGTGGAATCCGGAGAGCGCGCCGCACGCGATGGTGATGAAGACGAAGGGGAAGAGCGAGCCCGCGAAGACCGGGCCGTCGCCGCGCGAGGCGAAGTCGGTGACCGCGTCCATCTTCAGCGTCGGCAGCGCGACCACGACGCCGATGGCGAGCAGCGCGATGGTGCCGAGCTTCATGAACGTGGACAGATAGTCGCGCGGCGCGAGCAGCATCCACACCGGAAGCACCGAGGCGACGAAGCCGTAGATCACCATCCAGATCACGAGCGTCGAGGGCGCGAGCGTGAAGGTGTCGGCCCACGAGGACTCGGCGACCCAGCGGCCCGCGATGAGCGCGATCAGCAGCAGCGCGACCCCGATGAGCGACACCTCGGACACCCGTCCGGGGCGCAGCACCCGCAGATAGAAGCCCATGAGCAGCGCGATCGGGATGGTCATCGCGATGGAGAAGGTGCCCCACGGCGACGAGGCGAGCGCGTTCACCACGACCAGGGCGAGCACCCCGAGCAGGATGATCATGATGGCGAAGGCGGCGACCAGGGCGGCGGCGCCGCCGAACGGGCCGATCTCCTCGCGTGCCATCTGGCCGAGCGAACGCCCGTCGCGCCGCGTCGAGAAGAACAGCACGACCATGTCCTGGACGGCGCCCGCGAAGATCACGCCGACGATGATCCAGATGGTGCCCGGCAGGTACCCCATCTGCGCCGCGAGCACGGGACCGACCAGCGGTCCCGCCCCCGCGATGGCCGCGAAGTGGTGCCCGAGCAGCACGCGCCGGTCGGTGGGGTGGAAGTCCATGCCGTTGTTGAGCCGCTCGGCGGGCGTGGCGCGTTTCCCGTCGACCTTCAGCACCTTGTGCGCGATGAACTTCGCGTAGAAGCGGTAGGCGATGGCGTACGACCCGAGGGCGGCGGCCACCATCCACGCGGCGGAGACGTTCTCGCCGCGGGAGAGCGCGAGTACGGACCAGCCGGCCGCGCCCACGAGGGCGACGACGGTCCACAGGATCACGGTCTTAGGAGAAGCGGTACGCACTGGTGGGTCCTCCCCGTCCATGCGACGACGGGAGGACCGTAAGCCAGAAATGTGATCTGCGCTACACCGCGTGCGGGAAAGCGTCTACTCCGTTATCCGGCACGGGAGTTGGGGCTCTTTCGGGGGTCGGTCGGTGGGGCGCTTGAGGGGTCAGTCGGTGGGCCGCTTGAGTCGTGCCACGAACTTGTACCGGTCGCCCCGGTACACCGAGCGCACCCACTCCACCGGCTGTCCCGAACCGTCGATCGAGTGGCGGGAGAGCATCAGCATCGGCAGGCCGACGTCCGTGCCGAGCAGCCCCGCCTCGCGCGGCGTCGCGAGGGAGGTCTCGATGGTCTCCTCGGCCTCGGCGAGGTGCACGTCGTAGACCTCGGCGAGCGCCGTGTAGAGGGACGTGTACTTGGCGAGGCTGCGGCGCAGCGCCGGGAAGCGCTTCGCCGACAGGTGCGTGGTCTCGATGGCCATCGGCTCGCCGCTCGCGAGGCGGAGCCGCTCGATGCGCAGGACCCGGCCGCCGGCGGCGATGTCGAGGAGCTGCGCGAGGGTCTCGTCGGCGGTGACGTAGCCGATGTCGAGCAGCTGCGAGGTCGGCTCCAGGCCCTGGGCCCGCATGTCCTCGGTGTACGAGGTGAGTTGGAGCGCCTGGGAGACCTTGGGCTTGGCGACGAAGGTGCCCTTGCCCTGGATCCGTTCGAGACGGCCCTCGACGACGAGCTCCTGGAGCGCCTGGCGGACCGTGGTGCGGGAGGTGTCGAACTCGGAGGCGAGCGTGCGCTCGGGCGGGACGGGGGTGCCGGGCGGCAGCGTCTCCGTCATGTCGAGCAGGTGCTTCTTGAGGCGGTAGTACTTGGGCACGCGTGCGGTGCGGACGGGCGCCCCGCCCTCGTTCTCCGCACTGCTGACGTCGGTGCTCATGCTCCGCCTTCCCGGCTCCGGTGCCCACGCGACTCCGTGACCCCTCCTTATACCGCCCGGTGGCCGTCTGGTCTAGTCCACCCGCCGAGGGTGTCCGCAGGTGGTCAACGCCCTTGCCCTGCTTGGCGGATGCGGCCCGGGTGTCGTTCCGATAACGGACGCGGGGACGTCTCTCGGCCACCCTTGACAGCCCAATTGGTCTGGGCCAAGCTCCCCGTACTGGTCTACACCATTAAAGATCAGGTCCCAGTCCCATCAGCCGGATCCGCGTACGCAGACGTGTGCTTGCCGTATGTCATCGCTGTGGGTGGGGGGTTGCAGGGTTCCCTGAGGAGGGTGACATGAACCGCAAGCTCATAGCGGCCGTCGGCGTCGCGGCGATGATGTCCGCGGTCGCGGCGTGTGGGAGTGACAGCGGCAGCGATGCCGGCAAGGACCCGAAGGACCGCACCGGCGACGTCTCGGTCTGGCTGATGGTCGACGCGCAGAGCACCTGGCCCGGCCTGGTCAAGGACGTCAACGCGCAGTTCAAGAAGAAGTACCCGAAGGTCAAGGTCAACGTCTCGTACCAGCAGTGGGCGGACAAGGCCAAGAAGCTCGACACCGCCCTGGGCGGCGACAAGTTCCCGGACGTCGTCGAGCTCGGCAACACCGAGACCATGCAGTACATCCTCAACGGGGCGCTCGCCGAGATCGACCCGAAGAAGTACGACAACAGCGACTCCTGGATCAAGGGCCTCAAGGACACCTGTTCCTTCGAGGGCAAGATGTACTGCGTCCCGTACTACTCCAGCGCGCGCGTCGCCATCTACAACAAGGACCTGCTGAAGTCGGCCACCGGCTCCGACAAGCTGCCCACCGACGAGACCGCGTTCCTCAAGGCGATGGACAAGGAGACGGCGAAGCAGGGCGCGAAGGACAAGCGCTTCTCCTCCCTGTACCTGCCGGGCCGCTACTGGTACGCCGCCATGTCCTACGTCCAGGCGTACGGCGGCAGCATCGCCTCGTACGACGACGCCACCAAGAAGTGGAAGGGCACCCTCTCCGACGCCAAGTCGCAGGAAGGCATCCAGCACTTCATCGACCTGGTGAAGAAGTACAACAAGGGCGACATCACCAAGGACGAGCAGGACCACGCCAACGTCATGGCCAACGAGAAGGCCGGCGTCCTGTACGGCAACGGCTGGGAGGCCGGCTCCGTCGTCGACGGCAAGGCCAACGGCAACCCGAAGCTGAAGGACAAGATCGCCGTCGCCTCCATGCCGGGCCCGAACGGCAAGACCCTGCCGTCCTTCGTCGGCGGCTCCGACCTCGCCGTCACGCAGAAGTCGAAGAACGCGGACCTCGCCGAGGACTGGATCTCCATGTTCACGAGCGAGAAGTCCCAGGAGGTCCTCACCGCGAAGAACGTGCTGCCGAGCAACACCAAGCAGCTGCAGCCGCTGAAGGAGAAGGCGGAGACCGAAGCCGCGGCGAACGCGGTGGAGAGCGCCTGGTTCACGCCGATCGCCCCGGGCTGGACCGCGATCGAGAAGGAGGAGGTCCTGAAGAACATGCTTCTCGACATCCTCAAGGGCAAGTCCGTCGCCACGGCCACCAAGGCGGCCGACACCAAGATCGACGAGCTGATCAACAAGGAGTCCTGAGCCCTCGGGCTCCGGAGCGAGGGGCGGGACCGACACCGTTCGGTTCCGCCGTTCACCCTCCTCTCCTCTTTCGCTGAGAACGAGAAAGGTCAGCCACGTGACTGCCGCCGACACCAAGGCCGCCGGGCCGCCGCCCCGCACGGCGGACGCCCCGGAAGGGGACGTGCTCACCAAGGGCATCAAGGGTCCCCGCGGCACCGGCCGCCCCCCGCGGAAGAAGGGGGCGTCGCTCCCTTACCTCCTGATCCTGCCGGCGATCGTCGCGCTGGCTGCCGTCTATGCGTACCCCCTGGTCAAGACCGTGATCATGTCCTTCCAGGACATGGGGCGCCGCGAGCTGTGGACGGGCGAGAGCCCGCCGTGGGTCGGGTTCGACCAGTTCACCAACATCCTCGGCGACGCGGAGTTCTGGCAGGTCACCGTCCGCACGGTGGTCTTCATGGTGGTCTGCGTCGCGCTCACCATGGCGATCGGGCTGCTGATCTCCCTGCTGATGATGCGCCTGTCGACCTGGGTGCGGCTCACGCTCACCACGGCCCTGATCGCTGCCTGGTCGATGCCGCTGCTCGTCGCCTCCTCGATCTTCCGCTGGCTCGCCGACTCCGACTACGGCCTGGTCAACACGCTCATCGCCAAGGTCGCCGGCGACGACTTCCTCGGACACAACTGGTTCCTCGACCCGCTCCAGGGCTTCTCGATCATCGCCGCGCTCGTCATCTGGGGCGCCGTCCCGTTCGTCGTGATCACCCTGTACGCGGCCCTCACCCAGGTTCCCGCGGAGCTGACGGAGGCCGCACAGCTCGACGGCGCGAACGCCCTCGGTGTCTTCCGGTTCGTCACCTGGCCGGTCATCAAGCCCGTCTTCGTCATGGTCACCACGCTCTCGGTGATCTGGGACTTCAACGTCTTCGGGCAGATCTGGCTGCTGCGCGGCAACAAGCCCGAACCGGACTACGAGACCCTCGGCCTCTACTCCTTTTCCAAGGCGTTCACCTCGACGTCCTTCAGCCAGGGCACCGCCATCGCGCTGATCACCGTACTGATGCTGTCCGGCGTGGCCGTGTACTACCTGCGCCAGCTCATGAAGACAGGAGAGGTCGAATGAGCGCCTCCACCGCACCGGTCAAGGAGGGGCTGCGCCCCGCGACCACCGAGGGGCTGCGTCCCGACCGCAAGAAGACCAGGCTCGGCTACAACGTCCTCGGGCTCGTCATCGCCGTCGTGATGGCCTTCCCGGTCTACTGGCTCGTCGTCTCGGCGCTGCGCCCCAACCACGAGATCCGCTCCTACGACCAGACGCTGTGGCCTTCGTCGATCACCTTCGACAACTTCGCCCGCGCCGTGAAGCAGCCGAACTTCGGCACCGCGATCCAGTCCAGCCTCATCATCTCGATCACGGCCGTCGTCGGTGGCATGGTCATCGCGACCCTCGCGGCCCTCGCCATCGGACGGTTCCGCTTCACCGGCCGGCGCGCGCTCCTCATGGCGATGATCCTGGTCCAGATGCTGCCGCCGACCGCGATGCTCATCCCCATCTACACCCAGCTCAACGCGATGGGCGGACTCAACGAGTACTGGGGCGTCATCGTCGTCTATCTCGTCTCCACGCTGCCCTTCGCCACGGTGATGATCCGCGGCTTCGTGGTCAACATCCCCGTGGAGCTGGAGGAGTCGGCGATGGTCGACGGCTGTACGCGGATGGGCGCGTTCCGCCGCGTCGTCTTCCCGCTGCTCGCCCCCGGCCTCGCCGCCTCCTCGATCTTCGCCCTCGTCAACGCGTGGAACGAGTACCTGTTCGCCTACATCCTGATGAACGAGGACTCGAAGTACACGCTCAACGTGTGGCTGATGACGTTCACGACCGAACGAGGCACCGACTACGGCGCGTTGATGGCCGCGTCCACGATGATCGCTCTGCCGGTGGTGGTCTTCTTCATGTTCATCCAGAAGAAGATGGCCACAGGACTCACATCCGGCGCCGTGAAGGGATAACGCCGCACGATGACGACACTGACACGTGGTACCGACACTTTGACCCGCGACGCCCTGACCGTCCTCCAGCCCGGGTTCACCGGCACGTCCGCGCCCGACTGGCTGCTGCGCCGGCTCGGCGAGGGCCTGGCGTCGGTCGGGCTGTTCGGGCGCAATATCGCCACCCCCGAGCAACTGGCCGCCCTCACCGCCCAATTGCGCTCCGAACGCGATGACGTGCTGGTCGCCATCGACGAGGAGGGGGGTGACGTCACCCGCCTCGAGGTGCGCACCGGTTCGTCCTTCCCGGGCAACCACGCGCTCGGCGCGGTCGACGACGCGGAGCTGACCCGCGCGGTGGCCGCCGAGCTCGGGCACCGCCTCGCCGAGTGCGGGGTCAACCTCAACTGGGCGCCCTCCGCGGACGTCAACGCCAACCCGGACAACCCGGTGATCGGCGTACGGTCCTTCGGTGCGGACCCCGCCCTCGTGGCCCGGCACACCGCCGCGTACGTCGAGGGACTGCAAGCCTCGGGCGTCGCCGCCTGTACGAAGCACTTCCCCGGGCACGGGGACACGGCGGTCGACTCGCACCACGACGTGCCGCGCATCGACGCCGACCTGGACGTGCTGCGCTCCCGTGACCTCGCGCCGTTCCGCGCGGCGATCGCGGCGGGCTCGCGGGCCGTGATGAGCGCGCACATCCTGGTGCCCGCGCTCGACCCCGAGTACCCGGCAACGTTGTCGCGTCGGATCCTCACGGGGCTGCTGCGCGAGGAGTTCGGCTACGAGGGGCTCATCGTCACGGACGGCATGGAGATGAAGGCCATCTCCGGCACGTACGGCATCGAGCGCGGCAGCGTCCTCGCCATCGCCGCGGGCGCCGACGCGATCTGCGTGGGCGGCGGGCTCGCCGACGACGACACGGTGCTGCGGCTGCGTGACGCCCTGGTGGGCGCGGTGCGCTCCGGTGACCTGCCGGAGGAACGCCTCGCGGACGCGGCGGCGCGGGTGCGTGCCCTGTCGAAGTGGGCGACGGCGTCGGCCCGCACCGGGGCCCCGGGGGGCAACCCCGACGTGGGGCTCGACGCGGCGCGCCGTGCGGTCACGGTGACCCGTGGGGGAGCCGGGGCACCGGTCTCCGGTCCCGTGCACGTGGCCGCCTTCACGCCCGTCGCCAACATCGCGGTCGGCGCCGAGACCCCGTGGGGCGTCGCCGCCGAACTCGAACGCCTGCTGCCGGGCACGACGACCGGTTCCTACACCGGTCCCGACGCGGGCCGCGCCGCCCTCGCTGCCGCGGGGGAGCGGCGAGTGGTGGCCGTGGTCCGCGACGAGCACCGGCACCCGTGGATGTCCGGGGCCCTGGACGACCTGCTGGCCGCCCGCCCGGACACGGTCGTTGTGGAAATGGGCGTCCCCCAGGCGGCGCCGCGCGGATCCCTGCACATCGCTACGCACGGTGCGGCGAGGGTGTGCGGGGTCGCTGCCGCTGAGGCGATCGCCGGGGCTTGACGAGCCGCCACCCCGGCCGCCTTGGGCAATCTGCCGCCTGGGGCGGCAGGGTGGGCAAGGCGGCACCCCGGCGCGGGCAGCGCCCTCGGTAGGCGTCCAGCCCGCCGCCGCTCACGCCCCGCCTCCCAAGCACTCCCGCGCACATGCAACAGTGCCGGTCACCCCGAGTGGGGGAGACCGGCACCGTTACGCGGGCCGCAGGCCTACAGGCCCTGCCACTCCGGCTTGTTGGCGTACGTGTGGCGGAAGTAGTCCGCGAGCTTCAGCTTCGACGCGGCGGCCTCGTCCACCACCACGGTCGCGTGCGGATGCAGCTGGAGCGCGGACGCCGGCACCACGGAGGCGACCGGCCCCTCGACGGTCGCGGCGACCGCATCCGCCTTGCCCTCACCCGTCGCGAGCAGCACCAGATGCCGCGCCTCCAGGATCGTCCCGATGCCCTGCGTGATCACATGCCGCGGCACCTGGCTCAGGTCCCCGTCGAAGAACCGCGCGTTGTCCGCGATCGTCTGCTCGGTCAGCGTCTTGATCCGGGTCCGCGAGGCCAGCGAGGAACACGGCTCGTTGAACCCGATGTGCCCGTCCGTGCCGATCCCCAGCAGCTGCAGATCCACACCCCCGGCCTCGACCAGCGCACGGTCGTACGCCTCGCACGCGGCCTGCACGTCGTCGGCGCTGCCGTCGGGCCCCATGAACGCGGACTCGCCGAGACCGAGCGGCTCGACGACCTGCCGCAGCACCGTCGCCCGGTACGACTCGGGGTGCCCGGTCGGCAGCCCCACGTACTCGTCGAGCTGGGCGATCCGCGCCTTCGACGCATCGACCGCACCGGCACGCACCTGCGCCGCCAACGCCTCGTAGATGGGCAGCGGGGTCGAGCCGGTGGCCACGCCGAGCAGCGCGTCGGGCTTGCGCCGCAGCAGCTGGGCCATGGCCTCGGCGATCAGCTCGCCACCTGCCTTGGCGTCCGGAACGATCACAACTTCCACGCTGGGCCTGCCGTTCTGGTCAGAGGAGACGGGATGACATGTGGTATAGACCAATCTAACAGAGCGCGACCCCGCCGGTCAGGCCCTTCACCACACCTCTTCGTCCACGTCGTCGTCCATGTCTTCGTCCATGCTCCGCGCTGCGCTGTGGCTCGGCACCTCGAAGCGTCCGGTGGGCGGCGCGGGCACCGACCGGCCACAGTGGAAAGGGCCGCAGCCGACGCGACCCGGCCCCGGCCCCCGTCGCCCCACCGGAGGTGCCCGTATGAACGCCACTCCGTCCGACCCGGAGCGCCCCGGCCGGATCATGACGCGGGAGATGCACGAGCAGCCCGACGTGCTCCGGCGTCTCCTCGCCACCGGCGCCCCGCGCATCCAGGACGTGGCCCGCCGGGTCGCCGACCGCGCCCCGCGCTTTGTCCTGCTCACCGCCCGCGGTACCTCCGACCACGCCGCGCTCTACGCCAAGTACCTCCTGGAGATCCGGCTCGGCCTGCCCTGCGGCCTCGCCTCGATGTCCACCACGACGGCCTACGGCGCCCGCCCCGATCTGCGCGACGTACTGGTCGTCACGGTCAGCCAGTCCGGCGGCTCACCCGACCTGGTCGCCTCCACGAAGGCCGCCCGCGAGGCCGGCGCGATCACCCTCGCCGTGACCAACAACCCGGACTCCCCGCTGGCCGCCGTCTCCGAGCACCACATCGACATCATGGCGGGACCGGAGAAGGCGCTGCCCGCGACGAAGACGTACACCGCCTCGCTGCTCGCCCTGTACCTCTTCGTGGAGGGCCTGCGCGGGGGTGATGGGTCGGCCGCCGCCGTGCTGCCCGACCACGCCGACCAGGTCCTCGCGCGCCAGGACGAGGTCCGCGATCTGGCCGCCCGCTACCGCTTCGCCGGGCGCATGGTGATCACCTCCCGCGGCTACGGCTATCCGACCGCCAAGGAAGCGGCCCTCAAGCTGATGGAGACCAGCTACATCCCCGCCCTCGCGTACTCCGGCGCCGATCTGCTGCACGGACCGCTCGCCATGGTCGACAACATCTCCCCGGTGATCGCCGTGGTCACTGACGGCCGGGGCGGTGAGGCCCTGCAACCCGTCCTCGACCGGCTCCGCGGGCGCGGGGCCGATCTGATGGTGGTCGGTCCCGAGGCCCAGGTGGCCCGCGCCTCCGCCGGCTTCGTCCTGCCGACCGCCGGGGTGGCGGAGGAGGTGCAGCCGGTGCTCGAGATCCTCCCTCTGCAACTTCTCGCGTACGAGGTGACCATCGCCCGTGGCCAGGACCCCGACGCCCCGCGCGCCCTCGTGAAGGTGACGGAGACGCGATGACTGTTCCGGCTCGGAGAAACAGACGACAATAAACCTCTGCCTACGCATGGACATAGGAGAATGGTCTAGTCCACAATGCGTAACTGTGGCTTCCGCCCTCCCCGCACAGGAGGACGGACAGAGGACCCGACGCTCTCTGCCCTGACCGCGTCGGATCCTCGATCGGCAGCCGGGACCGCACACCTGGAAGCCGGTGCACCTGAAGGGCTGCGGTGCTAGGGGAAGGGCTGAGGGTCCCGACCCCCGGCGCCGCGGCCCGTCGGTCTTTCGAGCCCCTCCCGCAGTTTCCCGCTCCCTCCGGAGCCTGCGGCTCCTCGCTCCTTTCGGAGCCCCGCCGCCCGGCGGTTAAGCTCGGCTCGTGCCCTCCATGAACGATCTCGTACGCCAGCACACCGCCCTCGGTGACTCCGATCTCGAGTGGCTCCACCTGCTGGTCTCGGAGTGGCAGTTGCTCTCCGACCTCTCCTTCGCCGACCTCGTCCTGTGGGTCCCCACCCACGACGGCACGCGATACGTCTCCGTGGCCCAGATGCGGCCCAACACCGGGCCGACGTCCTACCAGGACGACATGGTCGGCCACCTGGTCCCGCGCGGCCGCCGCCCCATGCTGGACGTCGCGCTCGACGAGGGCCGCATCGTGCGCGAGGGCGACCCCGAGTGGCGCGAGGAGGTCCCGGTGCGGGTGGAATCCATCCCCGTACGCAGGGAGGGCCGGGTCCTCGGCGTCATCGCGCGCAACACCAACCTGCTGACCGTCCGGACGCCCTCGCGCCTGGAGCTGACCTATCTGCAGTCGGCCTCCGACCTCGCGCAGATGATCGCGGCCGGCACCTTCCCGTTCCCCGACCAGCAGGTCGACATGGACGCCTCCCCGCGCGCGGGCGACGGCCTGATCCGGCTCGACGCGGACGGCGTGGTCCAGTACGCCTCGCCCAACGCCCTGTCCGCGTACCACCGGTTGGGCTTCCAGGCCGACCTGGTCGGACACCACCTCGGCACGACGACGGCCGAACTCGCCCCGTCCCGTGGCCCGGTGGACGAGGCGCTCGCCAAGGTGGCCAGCGGCTGGGCGCCGCGCGAGTTCGACGTCGAGGGCGAGGAGGGCTCGATCCAGCTGCGCGCGATCCCGCTCAGCCCCAAGGGCACCCGCATCGGTTCGCTGGTCCTGCTGCGCGACGTCACCGAACTGCGCCGCCGCGAACGCGAGTTGATCACCAAGGACGCGACCATCCGGGAGATCCACCACCGGGTGAAGAACAACCTCCAGACGGTCGCCGCCCTGCTCCGTCTCCAGGCCCGCCGCATCGGGTCCGACCGCGGACGCGAGGCGTTGGAGGAGGCGGTCCGCCGGGTCGGTTCCATCGCGATCGTGCACGAGACGCTCTCCCAGAACCTGGACGAGCGCGTGGAGTTCGACGAGATCGCCGACCGGGTGCTCGCGATGGTGGCGGAGATCTCACCGGGTCAGGTGGTGGGCCGGCGCACCGGCCGCTTCGGCATCCTGGACGCCGAGGTGGCGACCCCGCTGTCCATGGTCCTCACCGAGGTGCTGCAGAACGCGCTGGAGCACGGCTTCCGGCAGGGCGACACCGGCAGCGTCGAGGTCTCGGCCGTGCGCGGCGGCACCAGCAAGGAGGCCCGACTCCTGGTCACCGTCCAGGACGACGGCGTCGGCCTGCCCGAGAACTTCGACCCGAAGCGCGCGGGGAACCTGGGCCTGCAGATCGTACGCACGCTGGTGGAGGGCGAGTTGGGCGGAACGTTCGACATGGTGCCCGCACCGGAGCGCGGCACGCAGGTCATCCTCGACATCCCCGTACGCAGCAGCAAATAGCAGACGGGCAGGCCGCGGCCCGCACGCGGCGGCCCGGACACAGCAGTGAGCCCCGGACCGTTGAACGGTCCGGGGCTCACTGTCGCTTCGTTGCCCGGGCTGTGTCCCGGGCTGAGCCTGGGGAGCATCGGGGGTACTGCGCGCTGCGGCTCGGGGGCGGGAGATGCGTACGCGATGTACGCGCCGCCGGGCTCAGGCTCGAACGGGGTGGGGAATCAGGCGGAGGCCTGACGGGCCCGGTTGCGAGCGGCGCGGCGCTTCATTGCGCGGCGCTCGTCCTCGCTGAGGCCACCCCAGACGCCGGAGTCCTGGCCGGACTCGAGCGCCCACTGCAGGCACTGCTCCATGACGGGGCAGCGGCGGCAGACGGCCTTGGCTTCCTCGATCTGCAGCAGCGCGGGACCGGTGTTGCCGATGGGGAAGAACAGCTCGGGGTCTTCCTCGCGACAAACGGCGTTGTGACGCCAGTCCATGGCTGCTACCTCTCCTTGGTATTACGTGCAGGTTGCTTGTGAATGTGAACGCTTTCACGAAACCCTCAACAAGTGAACCGACGAACGTCACATCTGCGACGGATGTCCGTTTCTTTGGGGAGGGGATTCGGGCTCTCTGTGGGGCCGATGTTTCGGGCCGTCCCGAGCGCCATGTAGAGATTCGCAAACCTCGGCGGCGGATACAACCCCTTCTGGAAAGTTTTTTTTGATTCCTCGGTGTCGGCTAGGTCACAGCCGTACTTCCATGGGGTGGATGCTGGCCCAAACGTTCGAGATGAAGGACTTTAGTCCCTTCCACTCACACAATCACACGCAGTGCACGGCGTACGCCTGTGAACGTCACGCTGGTCCGTAGCCCCAGGTGGTCACCGTCCATCTGAAGGGGCAGGGGAGCCTTCGAATGCAAGGTGAAGTCCGTCAGGTCGTGGAGCGTAACCGCGTTCTTGCCGTGCGGTCCGCGCTCGGGTGTGGAGGCGAGCAGCTGGGTGCCGTAACGGGCCACCGCGGGAGTGGACAGTTTCTTGAGTCCCAGCACGTCAAGGCCGGTGTCGAAGGACGCCTGGGGCGTTGGGTACAGCGGCCGGTTGCCCAGGAAGGACCACGGCGACGTGTTGCTGACTATGGAGACGACGAGATCGGTGACCGGATCCTCGCCCGGCCGTTCGAGCGTGATCGTGCCGTGCCTGCGGTCGGCCTCGCCCAGGAACTGGCGCACGACCTGTCGCACGTACAGGGCATGCGTCGAACGCTTGCCGCGCTCCCGCTGCTGCTCCACCCGGCCCACCACACCCGCGTCGAAGCCGAGGCCCGAGGCGAACGTGAACCAGCGGGCCGGCACACCCTCGTCCTCCGTGCCCGGGGTGCCCGAGGCGAGGCCCAGGCCCACCGTGCGCCGGCGGCCCTCGCGCAGGGCGTCCAGGAGCTGTCCTGTGGCCTCCACGGGGTGGTTCGGCAGACCGAGGGCGCGCGCGAAGACGTTCGTGGAGCCGCCCGGGACGACGGCGAGGCCGGGCAGCCGGTCGAGGTCGGGGCCGCTGTGCAGCAGTCCGTTCACGACCTCGTTGACCGTGCCGTCGCCACCGAGAGCGACGACCAGCTCGATGTCCTTGCTCTCCGCGGCCTGCCGGCCGAGGTCGCGCGCGTGGCCCCGGTACTCGGTCGTCACGGCCTCGAGCTTCATCTCGCTCGCCAAGGCGTGGATCAGTACGTCACGCGTGCGCGCGCTGGTGGTGGTTGCCGCCGGATTGACCACGAGAAGTGCACGCATGCAAGGCAGCGTACCCAGCGCCCTTGATCGGGCCCAGACCGAGGTGGGCCTCGGGTGACGGTCCACACAGATTCCGCGTGGGGTCCGGGCTTCGGGACGGCGCCGGCAGGCGGCTACTCTGCAAAGGTGACCTCAGAGCAGAACCCCGCCCCCGAAACCGACGCAGAAGACGGCCCCCGCCCCGGTCGGCTGACCGCCGCCGCGGCCCTGGCCGGGCTCGAAGGCCTCGCGCTCGTCGTGGGCGGTGCCTACATGCTGGTCGCCGGTCTGGCCGGGCACCCCGACAACCCGGAGCAGGCCGCCACCGGCGGTGTCACGCTCATCGTGCTCGCGCTGCTGCCGCTGTTCGCCGCGCGCGGACTGCTCGCCCGCAAGCGCTGGAGCCGCGGCCCCGCGATCATCACGCAGATCATGGCCCTGCCGGTCGCCTACACGCTGTTGCAGGCCGACAGCATGGCCATCGGCGGCGGCATCGCACTCGCCGCCGTGTCGATCGCCGCGCTGGTGCTGCTCGTCAACCAAGAGACCACGCGCGCGTTGGGCATCCGTACGCCGGGATCATCTCAGTAGCTCGCAAGCTCGCACACGAGAAGGCGCCCCATGCGAATCCGCATGGGGCGCCTTCTCGTGTGCGTACGTGGGTCACTCCTCGACGAGGAGCCGGTCCCGGAGCTGGGCCAGCGTGCGGGCCAGCAGGCGCGAGACGTGCATCTGGGAGATGCCGACCTCCTGGGCGATCTGCGACTGCGTCATGTTCCCGAAGAAACGCAGCAGCAGAATGCGCTTCTCGCGCGGCGGCAGGTCCTCCAGGAGCGGCTTGAGGGACTCGCGGTACTCGACGCCCTCCAGCGCCTCGTCCTCGGACCCCAGCGTGTCCGCGACCGCCGGGGACTCGTCGTCCGTGTCCGGGACGTCCAGGGACAGCGTGGAGTACGCGTTGGCCGACTCCAGGCCCTCCAGGACCTCCTCCTCGGAGATGGCCAGTTTCTCGGCCAGCTCATGGACCGTGGGGGAGCGGCCGTTCACCTGGGAGAGCTCCGCGGTCGCCGTCGTCAGGGCCAGGCGCAGCTCCTGGAGGCGGCGCGGCACGCGCACGGCCCAGCCCTTGTCGCGGAAGTGCCGCTTGATCTCGCCGACGACGGTCGGCGTCGCGTACGTGGAGAACTCCACGCCGCGGTCGGGGTCGAAACGGTCGACCGACTTGATCAGGCCGATCGTCGCGACCTGGGTGAGGTCGTCCAGGGGCTCGCCGCGATTGCGGAAGCGGCGCGCCAGGTGCTCGACCAGGGGCAGATGCATGCGCACGAGCTTGTTGCGCAGCTCCGCGTACTCCGGGCTGCCGTCCTTCAGGGCGCGCAGCTCGATGAACATCGCCCGGGCACCGCTGCGGTCCCGCGGATCGTGCCGGTCGTGCCGCTCACCGTGTCGCTCGTGGTCGCTCATCAATCCCGCCCGTCGCGCGTCCGATCCCCCTGAGTCCCCGCGCAGTGCGGCCCCCGGGGTCGGCGCTGCCTGCTGTGCCGCGTCGGCCGCCGGGTCCGCCGTGTCCGCTGCGTCTTCCGGGTGTGGCAGGGCCTGCTGCTCGGGGATGCCGGTGGTCGGCCGCCGCATCCCGCCCGTGCCGTCGGCCGGGAGATCCAGATCCCGTGTGCCGCGCTTGTCGTCCCGCACCGGACCGTCCCCGTTCCTCACGTCGGGCCGGGGCCCGCGCCGCGCTTCTTGTAGAGGCTGATGGAGACGGTCTTGTCCTCGGCCACCGTGGAGTCGACCTGGCCCGCGAGGGCCGACAACACCGTCCACGCGAAGGTGTCGCGCTCCGGGGCCCGGCCGTCGGTCGTCGGCGCGGAGACCGTCACCTCCAAGGAGTCGTCGACCAGCCGGAACACGCAGCTGAGCACGGAACCCGCGACGGCCTGCTGAAGCAGGATCGCGCAGGCCTCGTCGACAGCGATGCGCAGGTCCTCGATCTCGTCGAGGGTGAAGTCCAAACGCGCTGCGAGGCCGGCCGTCGCCGTACGCAGCACCGACAGGTAGGCACCCGCAGCCGGGAGTCGGACTTCCACGAAGTCCTGATTACCGGGGTCGCCTGCGATCTGGGACACCCTCACCTCCAAGGTGGTACAAGCACTTTCGGGCTCCGGAGGCGTCGTCCCCCGGGTGATGCGCCACTTATATCTGCGGTGACGCTACCGCGCGCCCGACTTTCCTGTCCCGGGGACCCCCGGCCCGTTGCTGTCACTCATAGTAAGCCTACGGGTACGGACAGTGGCTAGAGGGTGTGCGGGCTCAATTGGAAAGAGCGGGCGCCGGTTTGACGTACCCAAGCGTCAGCGCATCGAACCCCGGAGGGGCCGGGGAACCGTCGGGTCAGACCAGAATCGAGTCGACAAAGCACCAACGCCAGCTCTCACCAGGCTCGAAGGTGCGCATCACCGGGTGGCCGGTCTCGGTGTGGTGAACCGTCGCGTGCTTGTACGGGGACGAGTCGCAGCACCCGACGTGGCCGCAGACCAGACACAGGCGTAGTTGCACAGGGTGACTGCCGACGGCCAGGCACTCCAAGCAGGTCTCGCTCAGAGGTGCGGGCTCGGGGTGCGGCAGCGCGGCGACGTGCGAGCACTCGTTCATGATGGCCAGGTTACGTCGGGCGGTGCGGAGCAGGGCGGTGGAAGGCGGGTCATGGACGTATTGCCTTTGGTGGGTCTGATCGCCGCCAGTGCGGCTGTGGCGGGGGCGGCGCGCAGGACGCCGGTCCCGGCACCGCTCCTCCTGGTCGCCATCGGCCTGATCGCGTCCTACGTGCCGTGGGTCCCGCAGTACGTGCTCGACCCGCACATCGTGCTGCCGCTGATCCTGCCCCCGCTGCTGCACACCGCCGCCCTGGAGAGCTCGTACCTCGACCTGAGGGCGAACATCAGGCCCGTCGCGCTGCTCTCCGTGGGGTACGTCCTGTTCGCCACGCTCGCCGTGGGCTGGCTGGCGTACGAGCTGATCCCGGACCTGCCGCTGACCGCCGCGCTCGTCCTGGGGGCGGTGATCGCGCCGCCGGACGCGGTGGCCGCCACGGCGATCGCCCGGCGGGTGGGGCTGCCCTCCCGGATCACCACGATCCTCCAGGGCGAGTCCCTCGTGAACGACGCGACCGCGATCACCGCCTACAAGGTGGCGCTCGCCGCGGCGGTGGGCGAGGGTGCGAGCTGGGCGGGCGGGATCCAGGAGTTCCTGGTGGCCGCCGTCGGCGGGGTCGGTGTGGGGTTGCTGCTGATGGTGCCGCTGCACTGGTTGCGCACGCACCTCAAGGAAGCGCTGCTGCAGAACACGCTCTCCCTGCTGATCCCCTTCGTCGCGTACGCGGTCGCGGAGCAGGTGGGCGCCTCCGGGGTGCTCGCCGTCGTGACCGTGGCGCTCTACCTGGGGCACCGCTCCTGGCAGGTCGATTTCGAGACACGGCTCCAGGAGACCGCGGTGTGGAAGGTCGTCGCGTTCATCCTGGAGTCCGCCGTCTTCGCGCTCATCGGCCTCCAGCTGCGCTTCGTCCTCGAAGGGCTCGGCGAGTACAGCGTGTGGCAGGCGATCTGGTACGCGGTCGGGGTGTTCGTCTTCGTGGTCGTGATCCGCTTCGTGTGGTCGTATCCGGCCACCTATCTGCCGTGGTGCCTGTCGTCCCGCATCCGCGCGCGCGAGAGCGACACGGACTGGAAACGGCCGCTGGTCGTGAGCTGGGCCGGCATGCGGGGCGTGGTGTCGCTGGCCATCGCGTTCTCCATCCCGCTGGTCACGGAGGACGGGGAGCCGTTCCCCTCGCGCAACCTGGTGCTCTTCCTGACCTTCACGACGGTCATCGGCACACTCGTCGTCCAGGGGCTCACGCTGCCGCCGCTCATCAAGCTCCTCAAGCTGCCGGGCCGGGACACGCAGGCCGAGACGCTCGCCGAGGCCCAGGCGCAGAACGCCGCCTCCGTGGCCGCGGAGGAGCGCGTGGAGGAGTTGATGCGGGACGAGCGCAACTGCCTGCCCACACCCCTCCAGGACCGTCTGCGCACCGTTCTGGAGCGGCGCCGCAACTCCGTGTGGGAGCGGCTCGGGCAGGCCAACCCGGTGACCGGCGAGTCCGCCGACGACACGTACCGCCGGCTCGCGCGGGAGGCGATCGCCGCTGAACGTGAGGTCTTCGTACGGATGCGGGACGAGAGGCGGATCGACGACGAGATGCTGCGGACACTGCTGCGCAAGCTGGACCTGGAGGAGGCCGCCGCCTATCGGGAGATCGACGACTGAGCGTCTTCGAAGGGGGCGCCCGTGATCACCGCCGCGAGCGTCGTGCCGCGTGGGAACGCGCCCTCCTGGGTGAGGGCGACAAGTGCGTACAGCGCTTTGGCGACATACAGGCGCTCAATGGGCAGGCCGTGGCGGGTCTCGAAGTCCTCGGCGAACGCCGCGAGTTCCTCGGGCACGCGCGCGTAGCCGCCGAAATGGAACCGGTCCTCCACGTGCCAGGAGCCCCGTCGGCCGCCGAACGCCGACTCCTGCAAGGCGCGTACCTCGGCCTCCAAGAACCCGCCCTTCAGGACGGCGACGCCCATGGCGCGCTGGTCGGGGGAGAGTCCGGCGGCGAGCCCCGCGAGGGTGCCGCCCGTGCCGCAGGCGAGCGCGACGACATCCGCGCGGCCCCGCAGCTCCCGGCCGAGGTCCGTACAGCCTTGAACGGCGAGGGAGTTGCTGCCGCCCTCGGGCACCACGTACGCGTCCTCGGCGTCGGCGGCTTCGAGGAGCCCGGCCAGTACGCCGGGGTCGGTCTTGCGCCGGTACGTCGACCTGTCGACGAAGTGCAGGCGCATCCCGTCGGCCGCGCAGCGGGACAGGGACGGGTTGAGCGGGCGGTCGGCGAGTTCCTGGCCGCGGACGATGCCGATGGTGGCCAGGCCCAGGAGCCGGCCCGCCGCGGCCGTGGCCCGCAGATGGTTCGAGTACGCGCCTCCGAAGGTGACGATCGTGCGGCCCCGGGACGCCGCCGCGTCGAGGTTCGGGGCGAGCTTGCGCCACTTGTTGCCGATCAGGTCCGGGTGGATCAGATCGTCCCTCTTGAGCAGCAGGCGCACGCCGTGGCGCGCGAAGCGCTCGTCGTCGACCTCCACGAGGGGAGACGGGAGGCGGGGGCGCGGGCCGGAGCCGGTGGGGCGGGACACCCGGCCATTGTCGGACATCTGGCCGGTTCCCCGCCCGCGCGGCGACGGGCCGCTACTTGAGCCGGTCCCCGATGCGCTTGCGCATCGACGCCATCGTGAAGCCCTTGGGGTCGATCTTCCCGGGCTGCCACTCCAGGTGGCCGATGACCGAGCGCTCGGTCCAGCCGTGGTGGCGGCAGATCGCCGCGGCCGCCTTCTCGATGGCCTCCAACTGGGCGGCGGGCCAGGGGTCGTCGCCGTTGCCGAGGTTCTCGCACTCGAAGCCGTAGAAGCGGCTGTTGCCGTCCGTGTTCGCCTCGTTGTCGTGCGGCAGGGCCTTCTCGGCGATCACCGCGCGCAGCACGTCGTCGTCGCCCAGGCCCGCGTGGTTCGCCCGGCCGTAGCCGACCAGGTGCACGCGGCCGTCCTTCGTGATGACGCCGTGGCACAGCGGTCCCGGCAGGTTCGCGTGGCCGTCGCGGCAGATGCGCACCGTGCTGGCGCTGCCGGAGGTCGCGGTGTGGTGGATCATCACCCCGTTCAACGGGCCCCAGTCGCCGATGTGGTTGCGGTTGTGGTGCCGCCAGTCGCCGACCTCGACCACCGTCAGGCCCTCGTCCTTGAGAGCCTTGATGAAGCTGCTTGCGGACATGGGTGGGGCCACGGCCGCCTCCTTCGCGGGAGCGACGGCCGCCGACTGCGTACCGTCTCGTACGGTTCGCTTTTACCCGGAACTGCCGTTCAGCGACCTACTGTTCGCATAACGTGCACAACGTCCGCGGCGTCGGCGGCCTGCTCGCTCAGCTGCGCAGGACGCCGTCCCCGTTCACCGCGATGTGCGACTCGAGGGCCTGCAGCGCCTGCTGCGTGGCCTCCGGGCTGCCGGTGCCCTTGCGCTCCGCGTAGTACGCCGCGCCCAGTCGCTTGAGCAGATCGCCGCCCGCGCGCTGAGCCTGCACCTCGTCCAGCTTCTGCTTGCCCTGCGTCAGGCCGCGCTGCGCCTGCTCCTTGGCCCGGTCCATGAAGCCCGCCATGGTGATCACCCTTCTCGTCTTTACCGTTTCCTGACCAACGCGCGCCGGGATCTTCGAGTTCCGGCCGGTTGCGGAACATGAGCCGGGAGGGGGTCAAAGTGCCCACCCAATGCCCCGCCCGTCCGCCATCCATTCCCGCTCATTTGTGTAATGGTGCGATCGCTCTCCGTGCTGAAAGGCTTGTCCGTGCAGGTCAGTTCATGATCGGGAGGGCATTGCACATGTCGGTAGGCGAAGAGGTCCGCGAGCAGACCCCCGGACCGCAGAAGAGTCTGGGTACGTCCGCGGCGCGGAACCTGGCCACGACCACCAAATCCGCACCGCAGATGCAGGAGATCAGCTCCCGCTGGCTGCTGCGGACGTTGCCCTGGGTGGATGTGAAGGGCGGCACGTACCGGGTCAACCGACGGTTGAGCTACTCGGTCGGGGACGGACGCGTCACGTTCGTGAAGACGGGGGACGACGTCAGGGTCATCCCCGCCGAGTTGGGGGAGCTTCCCGCGCTGCGGGGTTACGAGGACGAGGACGTGCTTGCCGAGCTCGCCCAGCGCTGCACCCAGCGGGAGTTCGCGGCCGGCGAGCTGCTCGCCTCGTTCGGCAGCCGGGCCGACGAGGTGTTCCTGCTCGCGCACGGCCGCGTCGAGAAGGTCGGCACCGGTCCCTACGGGGACGACGCGGTGCTCGGAGTGCTGGCCGACGGCGCGTACTTCGGCGACCAGGCACTGCTCGACGAGGAGAGCATCTGGGAGTACACGGCGCGAGCGGCCACCGCGTGCACCGTGCTCACGCTGCCGCGCGGCGACTTCGAGCAGGTCGCCGAGCGTGCCCAATCACTGCGCGACCATCTCCAGCAGCTGCGCTCACTGCCCGAGCAGCGGGCCAACGCGTACGGCGAGAAGCAGATCGACCTCGCGGCCGGTCACGTCGGGGAAGCGACCCTGCCCGGGACCTTCGTCGACTACGAATCCGCGCCGCGCGAATACGAGTTGAGCGTCGCCCAGACCGTGCTGCGCATCCACTCGCGCGTGGCCGATCTCTACAACCAGCCCATGAACCAGACGGAACACCAGCTCAGGCTCACGGTCGAGGCGTTGAAGGAGCGCCAGGAGCACGAGCTCATCAACAACCGGGAGTTCGGCCTGCTCAGCAACTGCGAGTACGAGCAGCGCCTGCAGCCGCACGACGGCGCGCCGAGCCCGGACGACATGGACGAACTGCTCAGCAGGCGGCGCGGCTCCAAGCTGTTCCTCGCGCACCCGAAGGCGATCGCCGCGTTCGGCCGCGAGCTCAACAAGCGCGGCCTGGTCCCCGAGAGCATCGACGTCGGCGGGAACCGGATCCCGACCTGGCGCGGTGTGCCGATCTATCCGTGCAACAAGATCCCGGTCTCGGACGCGCGGACCACATCCATCATCTGCATGCGTACCGGAGAGGAGGACCAGGGCGTCATCGGGCTGCGCCAGTCCGGCATCCCGGACGAGATCGAGCCGAGCCTGTCCGTGCGGTTCATGGGCATCAGCGAGCAGGCGATCATCTCGTACCTGGTGACGACGTACTACTCGGCGGCGGTCCTGGTGCCCGATGCGCTCGGAGTGCTGGAGAACGTCGAGGTCGGCAGGTGGCGGTGACGAGCCGCGCCCCGTTCGCCGTGTCCCCGTCCGACAGGGCGGGTACACCGAGGAGGTACGCGCCCACCCATCGCGGAACCGCCACCGTCCGCACCCTTTCGGGGGTGAGTCCATGACACAGCCGGCCGTGGATGAGCAGACGCGCGTGGCAGCAGAGGCGACCGGGGCGGCCGCGGCAAAGGAGTACGAGGCGCAGGAGGCGTCGGAGATCCTGGCGCAGGCCAGGACCGCCGTCGACCCCGAGCTGCGGCGGGCGGTGGACGCCCTGCCGGCATCGATGCGCCGCGTCGCCCGCTACCACTTCGGTTGGGAGCACGCCGACGGCACGCCCGCCACGGGGAACGCGGGGAAGGCCGTGCGGCCCGCCCTCGTGCTCGCGGCGGCGCGGGCCCTCGGCGGGCGGCCCGAGCGGGCGGTGCGGGCGGCGGCCGCCGTGGAGCTGACGCACAACTTCACGCTGCTGCACGACGACGTGATGGACCGGGACGCCACCCGCAGGCACCGGCCCACCGCGTGGACCGTGTTCGGGGACGCCGACGCGATCCTCACGGGCGACGCGATACAGGCCCAGGCGCAGCGCATGCTCGCGGAGGAGGGCCACCCGGCGGCCTCCGCCGCGGCCGCGCGGCTCGCGGCCTGCGTGGTGGAGCTGTGCGAGGGCCAGGCCGTCGACGTCGCCCTGGAGGCGCGGGACCCGGCGGACGTGTCCCTGCCGGAGACGCTGGCCATGGCGGAGGCCAAGACCGGGGCGCTGCTCGGCTGCGCCTGCGCGGTGGGCGGCCTGTACGCGGGAGCCGGCGAGGAGGAGGTCGAGGCGCTCGACGCGTTCGGGCGCTGTGCCGGACTGGCGTTCCAGCTGATCGACGACGTGATCGGGATCTGGGGCGACCCGGTCCGCACCGGCAAGCCGGCCTGCGCGGACCTGGCCGTACGCAAGAAGTCCCTGCCCGTGGTCGCCGCGCTCGCCTCCGGCGGTGCGGCGGCGGACGAACTGGCGGCGCTGTACGGGCCGCCGGGACCGAAGAAGGAAGGAGTGGCGGAACTGGAGGCGATCGCGCTGGCCGTGGAGCGGGCCGGCGGCCGGGACTGGGCGCAGGCGCAGGCCGCGGACCACATGTCCCGCGCGGTGGACCGGTTGTCGCAGGCGGTCCCGGTGCCGGAGGCGGCGGACGGCCTGCTGTCCCTGGCGGAGTTCGTCACGCGCCGCGGGTACTGAGGCCTGCCGGCCGGGGTGCCGTGATCCCTTACGGCACCCCGGCGGCGGCATCGCGGAGAGGGGTGAGGTGGTGGCGGCAGGCGCGGCGGTGGCGCGGTAGGTGATCGTCTAGAGTGCCAACGGCCGTGCAGAGCAAGCGGGTTGGGTGTGAGGGGCGATGTGCGTGGGTGTGGGAATTCGGCGGGCCGGGGAGGCGGACCGGGATCTTGTGGTGCGGCTGCTCGACGAGGCGTTCATGGACGACCCGGTCAGCGGCTGGGTGTTTCCCGGTGAGCAGCGGCGCCGGGAGAGGCACTCGGGGCTCATGGCGGCGTTCGCGGATGCGACGTTCGCGGACGGACATGTGGATCTCACCGAGGACGGTTCGGCCGTCGCGCTGTGGGTGGACATGCCGGCCGAGCCGGAGGACGAGGGCGACGAGGACGTGCCCGCCCAGGTGCGGGAGGCCGTCGACCCGGACAACGTACGGGTGGAGCAGATAGCCCGGTGGACGGAGCAGGCGCACCCCGTGGGCCGGGCGCACGCCTACCTGTGGATGATCGGCGTCACGCCCGAGCGGCAGGGCCAGGGACTGGGGACCGCGCTGATGGCGCCGGTGCTCGAGCGCTGCGACCGCGAGGGGCTGCCCGCCTACCTGGAGGCCAGCAACCCACGCAGCCGGGAGCTGTACGAGCGCCTCGGGTTCACCTTCACCGGCACACCGATCGAACTCCCGGACGGCCCGACGATCTGGCCCATGTGGCGGGAGCCCGACACCGACTGACACCGCCGTGGAGCGGGGCGCCGTGTATAGACCCTCGGTCAGGCGTCGGGGAAGCTTGCGAAGTAGGTGGCGGCCATGTCCTCCTCGCCGTGGCCCTGTTCGGACGCGCGTTGGAAGCGGTCGCGGGCGGCTGTCACCGCGTCCACGCGGATGCCCGCGCGCTCGGCCGCGGCCAGCACCAGGTTCGCGTCCTTCGCCGCGTTGTCCACGGAGAAGCTGGGGGTGTAGTCGTCGCCGCGGATGGCCGCGGACTTGGTCTGGAAGTACCCGCTGTCCAGCGGGCCGCCGGTGACGGCCTCCACCAGGTCGTTCGCGTCCACGCCGAGTCCGCGGGCCAGCGCGAGGGCCTCGCCGACGCCCGTGGTCAGCGCGAGCACCCAGGAGTTGAGGGCGAGCTTGAGGCGGCTGGCCGCGCCCGGACTGCCGTCGCCGACCCACAGCGTGCGGGAGCCGATGGCGTCGAAGATCGGCTGGGCGCTCGCCCGCGTGGTGTCGGCTCCGGCCGCGAGCACGGTCAGCGTGCCCTGCTCGGCGGGCTGCCGCGTGCCCAGAACGGGCGCGTCGACCAGCAGGAGCCCGGCGCGGGACGCGTACTCGGCGAGCTCGTCGATGTCCTCGCCCACGGTTCCGGACTGCACCCATACGGTGCCGGGCTTCGGTGTGGCCTCCCGGACGACGTCCAGGGTGCGCGGCCCGTCGGGCAGGACGGTCACGACGACATCGGCGTCCCGGACCGCGTCGGACGCGCTGTCCGCGACCGTCACGCCGTCCGCGGCCAGCGGCTCGGCCTTCGTACGGGTCCGGTTCCAGGCCCGCACGGTGAACCCGGCGCGGGCCAGATTGCGGGCCATCGGCGCGCCCATCGTCCCGGTGCCGAGCACGGCGACGACGGGACCTGCGGCGGACGGGTCGGTGCTGCTCATGAGTGAACTCCCTGGGTGGGGTGGGGTCCGGGTGGGTGCCTCCGTGGTGTCTCCGTCTCAGACGCTAGCTCGTACCGAGGCCTCCATCGCGGTCACGAACGCCTCCCGCGTCGCCTCGTCCACCAGGTCGAGCGAGAGGTACGGGTTGAGGTCCTCCAGCTCCACCAGGAGCAGCTCGCCGCCCGGGGCGCGGCAAGCGTCGACGCGCTGGATGCCGTACGGGAGCGTGTTCCACTCGACGAAGGAGCGGGCGAACTCCCGGTCCGCCGCGGTCGGTTCGTACGGGCGCAGCTCCCAGCGGCGCGCCGGATCGGGCGCGTACAGGGCGTACAGCAGCTGGTCGTCGACGAAGTAGAACGAGACCTCGTACTGGAAGTCGATGCGCGGCTGGACCAGCAGGCCGTCCCCGTCGGGGAGTTCGGCGAGCTCGGCGGCGGGTACGACGCGCAGGCCCATCGAGTCCGCGCCCAGCTTCGGCTTCGCGATGTACGTGTCGGCCTTCGGCAGCCGGCCGAGATCCGCCGCCCGGTCGACCGTCGGGATGACCGGATACCCGGCCGTGGTCAGGTCCAGGAGGTACTGCTTGCCGGCCATGTCGGCCCGCCCGGTCAGCGGGTTGTAGACATTCGTGCCGCGCTCCAGGGCCCGCGCGCGGAACTCGTCGTACGCCTCCTGGTAGCCGAGTACCGGGCCGCTGTTGCGGACCACGACGGCGTCGAAGCCGTCCATGAGCGCGGTCGCGTCCAGGGGGTGGCACAGGGCGAGGTCGAACGCGGAGCGCAGCCGGGAGGTGAGGTGAATGTCCTCGTCGCAGTACCGGCGCCCCTGGGCGGGATACGCGAGATCGGTGACGTAGAGGACGCGGGGGCGGCGCGGGGACAAGAAGGGGCTCCTGATGGTGCAAAGGGGTGACGCCGGGGGAGCGCGGCGCTTCGGGGGATGCCGAAGGGGCCCGGCCGAGCGGCAGTGCCGTTCGGCCGGGCCCCTTCAGGAGTTCACGGACCCGCGGGGGTGCACCGCCCGCCGGTCGCAGATGTGAACAGGGCCTGGGTCAGGCCTTCTTGGTCTCCCAGAAGATCTTGTCGATCTGGGCGATGTAGTCCAGAGCCTTCTGGCCCGTGGCCGGGTCCGACGAGCCCTTGGCGGCCGAGAGGGCCTTCAGGGTGTCGTTGACCAGCTGGTGCAGCTCCGGGTACTTCTCGAAGTGCGGCGGCTTGAAGTAGTCGCTCCAGAGCACCGAGACGTGGTGCTTGGCGAGCTCGGCGCGCTGCTCCTTGATGCCGATGGCACGCGTCTGGAACTGCGGGTCGTCGTTACCGGCCATCTTTTCCTGGACGGCCTTGACCGACTCGGCCTCGATGCGGGCCTGGGCGGGGTCGTACACGCCGCAGGGGAGGTCGCAGTGAGCGCTGGCCTTCACCTTGGGGGCGAACAGGCGGGAAAGCATGTAGCTGTTCCTTCCTCGTGATCGTCTTCTCGGGTGCGACATTACTCCGTGGGGAACGGCTTTTCTCGGGTGCCCCCGGCGGCTTAGGACAAAAGTCCGGGGCAAGACTGGGACTGGT
Organism: Streptomyces nidicola; assembly: GCF_050106155.1. NCBI lineage: Bacteria > Bacillati > Actinomycetota > Actinomycetes > Kitasatosporales > Streptomycetaceae > Streptomyces > Streptomyces nidicola. The sequence continues at coordinate 3,583,297 of NZ_JBNBPI010000001.1, read as the reverse complement.
GGAGGATGGGACCGTAAGGGCACAGGCCCTAAGGCCGGCGGGAGCAGTGGTGGGAACCGGGGAGGTTTTCTGATGCCCGAGGCGATCGAGGAGATGCGCGAGGCGAAGGTGCCGTTTCAGATCATTGAGGTGGAGGGACCTTCCATGGTCCCGACGCTGTACCCCGGTGACTGGATGCTGGTGCAGCACGGCGCGCGGGTGCGGGCGGGCGATGTGATCGTCCTGCGCCACCCCTTCCAGCAGGATCTGCTGGTGGTGAAGCGGATCGCGGAGCGGCGCGAGGGCGGCTGGTGGGTGCGCGGCGACAATCCGGGCGCCGGTGGCGACAGCACGGTGTACGGGGTGGTGCCGGACGAGCTGGTGCTCGCGAAGGTGCGCGGCAGGCTGCGGCGCCGCAGGCCGTGGGCCGAGGGCGAGGGTCAGCGCTCGGTGACGGCGGTGCTGTCCTGGGTCTTCTCGGCGGTACGTCCCGTGCTGGCGGACCGGTCGGGACGGTCGGCCTCCAAGCGCTTGCGGGCCCGGTAGGCGGCGACGTTGGCGCGGGTCGCGCAGCGGTCCGAGCAGTAGCGCCGGGAGCGGTTGGTGGACGTGTCCAGGTAGGCGTTGCGGCAGGGCGTCGCCTCGCACAGGCCGAGGCGGTCGACCCCGTACTCGGTGAGGTGGAAGGCGAGGCCCATCGCGGCGATGGCGGCGTAGCCGGCCGTCGCGTTCGACGGGTGGTCGGACAGGTGCAGGTGCCACAGCGGGCGGCCGTCGTCGTCGCGATGGTTGTGCCCGGAGATCTGCGGGCTCACCGGGAACTCCAGGAGCAGCGAGTTCAGCAGGTTCACCGCGAGTTCCTCGTCGCCCCCGTCGGCCGCGTCGAACACCGCGCGCAGCCGTCCTCGTACGCCCCTGAAGCGGGTCAGATCGGCGTCCGTGGCGCGGCGGGCCGCCTCCTTGTTGGCGCCGAAGAGCTCGCGCACCGCCTCCACCGACGTCAGGGAGTCCTTGCCGCGATTCGGCTCCTCGGTGTTGACGAGGCGCACGGCGTAGTCCGAGTAATAGGCCAGTTCCACTTGTAGTCCTTACCGGGGCGCTCTATCGTCTTGTCGGGCGAGGGTAATACTCGCCCGCGCTTTCAGGGTATTACAGGGGATCACGGGAGGGTTTCATGGCCGAGACCGCCGCCAACACTCGTACCACCGACTGGCGCGCCTGGCAGGAGAGCTGGGACCGGCAACAGGAGTGGTACATGCCCGACCGCGAGGAGCGGTTCCGGGTGATGCTCGACATGGTCGAGGCGTTTGTCGGGTCCACGCCCCGGGTGCTCGACCTCGCGTGCGGTACGGGGAGTATCACGGACCGGCTGCTGAACCGGTTCCCCGGCGCCACCAGTGTCGGGGTCGACCTCGATCCGGCGCTGCTGGCCATCGCGCGGGGCACGTTCGAGGGGGACGAGCGGGTCGAGTTCGTGACTGCCGACCTCAAGGACCCGCGGTGGACCGAGGCGCTGCCGCACGATTCGTACGACGCCGTGCTCACCGCGACCGCGTTGCACTGGCTGCACTCCGAACCTCTCGCGACGCTCTACGGGCAGGTCGCCGGGCTCGTGCGCGACGGCGGCGTCTTCATGAACGCGGACCACATGATCGACGAGTCGACGCCGAGGATCAATGCGGCGGAGCGGGCGTTGCGGCATGCGCGGATGGGTTCGGCGAAGGCCTCCGGCGCGGTGGACTGGGCGGAGTGGTGGGGGCTTGCTGCGGCGGACCCGGTGCTGGCCGGGCCGACCGCCGAGCGGTTCGAGATCTATGGGGAGCATGCGGATGGGGATACGCCGTCGGTGGGGTGGCACGGGGCCGCGCTGCGGGGGGCCGGGTTCGGGGAAGCGCGGGCGGTGTGGTGCTCGCCGTCGGACTCGATGGTGCTCGCCGTGAAGTGAGCCCCCGCGGCGATGGCGTTGCGGTCGCGGGGCTCTGCCCCGGACCCCGCTGCTCAATCGCCGCAGGGGCTTGATGGTGCGCAGTTGGGCTTGAACGACCGGTTCTACAGCACCTTCGACAGGAAGGACTGGGTGCGTTCCTGTTGGGGGTTGGTGAGGACCTCGCGGGGGTCGCCGGCTTCGACGACCACGCCGTCGTCCATGAAGACGAGGCTGTCGCCGACCTCGCGGGCGAAGCCCATCTCGTGGGTGACGACGATCATCGTCATGCCGGACTCCGCGAGGTCGCGCATGACGTCGAGGACCTCGCCGACCAGCTCCGGGTCGAGCGCGGACGTCGGCTCGTCGAAGAGCATCAGCTTCGGCTCCATCGCGAGCGCGCGGGCGATCGCCACGCGCTGCTGCTGGCCGCCGGAGAGCTGCGAGGGGTAGTTGTCGGCCTTGTCGGCGAGGCCGACCCGCTCGAGCAGTTCCTTGGCCCGCTTGCGGGCCTCGGACCTCGACTGCTTCTTGACCTGGACCGGCGCCTCCATGACGTTCTCGACGGCTGTCATGTGCGGGAAGAGGTTGAAGCGCTGGAACACCATGCCGATGTCCCGGCGCTGCTGCGCGACCTCCCGGTCCCGCAGCTCGTACAGCTTGTCGCCCTGCTGCCGGTAGCCGACCAGGCTCCCGTCGACGTACAGCCGCCCGGCGTTGACCTTCTCCAGGTGGTTGATGCAGCGCAGGAACGTCGACTTTCCGGAGCCGGAGGGGCCGATGAGGCAGAAGACCTCGCCCTGCTTGACCTCCAGGTCGATGCCCTTGAGGACCTCGACGTGACCGAAGGACTTGTGGACCTGTTCGGCCTTGACCATGGCTTGCTCGCTCATGCCATGCCTCCGTTCGGGCGGCCCAGGGAGAACAGGGTGCCGCGCACCTTCTGCCAGGGGGTGGCCGACAGTTGGCGGCTGGTGCCGCGGGCGTAGTACCGCTCGATGTAGTACTGACCGACGCTGAGGATCGAGGTCATGATCAGGTACCAGGCGGCGGCGAGGAAGAACATCTCCACCGGTGACCCGGACTGCTGGCCGATGTCCTGGGCGGCCCGGAACAGTTCGACGAACTGCACCATCGACACCAGGGACGTCGTCTTCAGCATGTTGATGACTTCGTTGCCCGTGGGCGGCACGATCACGCGCATCGCCTGCGGGATGATCACGCGGCGCAGCGTCTTGCCGTGGCTCATGCCGAGCGCGTGCGAGGCCTCGGTCTGGCCCTCGTCGACCGATTGCAGGCCGGCGCGGCAGATCTCCGCCATGTACGCGGCCTCGTTGAGGCCGAAGCCGAGCAGCGCCGTCAGGAACGGCGTCATGAAGGACGACCAGTAGTCCTTGTAGATCGGCCCGAGGTTGATGTACTCGAAGACCAGGCCCAGGTTGAACCAGATGAACAGCTGGACCAGGACCGGCGTGCCGCGGAAGAACCAGATGTAGAACCAGGAGATGGAGCTGGTCACCGGGTTCTTCGACAGCCGCATGACGGCGAGCACGATGCCGCCGACGATGCCGATCACCATCGCGAGGACCGTCAGGAGCAGCGTCTTCAGCGCGCCGGTGACGATCCGCTCGTCGAAGAAGAACTCCGGGATGGTGCCCCAGTTGATCTTGCCCTGGCCGAAGGCGTACACGATCAGGGCCAGCAGGGCGACGGCGATGAACGCCGAGAGATACCGCCCGTAGTGCCGCACCGGGATCGCCTTGATGGCTTCCGGCCGGGCCGCGGGCGGCGGCGTGTCCTGGGGGCCGCCGCCCGTCTTGTCTATGTCAACAGACACGGATGTTGCCTTTCACGACGTCGCGGACGTCCATGGCTCGGGCCACGGGCGTGAGCCGCGCGGTCAATGATGTGGAACGCGCGGTCACTTGCCGCCGTTGAGGGTCGCCGACTTCACGGCACCCGCCTCGACGCCCCACTTGGCGATGACCTTGTCGTACTCGCCGTTCTTGATGATCGCGTCGAGCGCGGCCTTGATCGCGTCGCGCAGCTGCTTCTGGTCCTTGGAGACCGCGATGCCGTACGGGGCGGCCTCGACCTGGTCGCCGACGAGCTCGAAGTCCTTGCCGCCGCCCGCGGTCTTCACGGCGTACGCGGCGACCGGGAAGTCGGAGGAGCCGGCGTCGGCGCCGCCGGAGCGCAGCCGGGTCTGGGCCTGCTGGTCGTCGTCGAAGGACTGGATGCCGAGCTTCTCGCCGCCCTTGCACTTCTTCGCCTGCGACTTGGCGAGGTCGTGGGAGACGGTGCCGCGCTGCACGACGATCTTCTTGCCGCAGAGGTCGTCCCAGGTCTTGATGCCCTGGGTCTTGCCCTTCGGGGTGTAGATCGAGACGCCCGCGTTGAAGTAGTCGACGAAGTCGACGCCGTCGCCGACCTTCTTGCCGGTGTCGGAGTCGACGCCGTTCTGGCGGTCCTTGGTGTCGGTCATGGCCGACATGGCGAGGTCGTAGCGGTTCGACTTCAGGCCCGTGACGAGGGTGTCGAACGTGGCGTTCTGGAACTGGAAGTCCACGCCGAGCTGCTTGCCCATGGCCTTCGCCAGGTCGGGGTCGATGCCGATCGCCTTGCCCGACTTGTCCTTGAACTCGACCGGCGCGTACGCGATGTCCGAGCCGACCCGGATGACGCCCTTGTCGCGGATCTCCTTCGGGAGCTTGTCCGCGAGCGGCGCGGACTTGGCGCCCGACTTGGTGCTGTCGCCCGACTTCGTCTGGTCACCGCAGCCGGTCAGCAGCAGAGTGCCGGCGACCGCGATCGCGCCGACCGCGGCTATCCGGGACTTCGCGGACTTCGCGGTCGTGCGCTGGGTGGTGCTTGCGGTCATGGTTGGTTCCTCCGGCGGGTGTGGGAGTTGCCGTGCTGGTCGCCTGGCACACACCTTCGGGTGTCGCGACCTCGTGTGATGAGGCATCTTGCCATTCGGACTTACCGATTCAGGAGGTCAGCCATGTCAAAATCGGATAACGGGTGAGCGAAGAGTGCCAACGACCCCCGGTTTCGGCGTGCATGGGGGCTACAGCATCTGCGGAACTTCCGCCCCGCGACCGGAGATCCTCCGGCGGGCCGCCCGCTGTCTCACCATTCGGGCGGACTTCCCTCGTTTTGGGCGATCGACTTGTGGACTTGTCCATATATTCGGCTATGAGTCATGTCACCGGGGCGTGATCGATCACGGGCGGGCTCGTCCCGGACACCGCCCGTCAGGTAAGAAGGATCCTTACACCCCTCATCCGGGGCTCAGGGCGCGCGTGCGGCGCGTCCGTCGCGCAGGTGCCCACAGGGCGGCCCACAACAGGACCGTCCGGCGCGTGCGCGGTGCCCGCCCGTCCCTCAATCAGGGACGGAACCACCCTCAACCTGTGCAACATGACTTAAGGGGTCAGAAAAGTGGCAGCGGAGATCGTCAACCCTCGCAGCGACGCGAGTACCGGCAACGAGGGCTCCGACGAGCCCTTCGATCCGGCTTTCGCGCTGCACCGTGGCGGCAAGATGGCCGTGCAGGCCACCGTGCCGGTCCGCGACAAGGACGACCTGTCCCTGGCGTACACGCCCGGCGTCGCGAAGGTGTGCAGCGCGATCGCCGAGCAGCCGGAGCTCGTCCACGACTACACGTGGAAGTCGAGCGTCGTGGCCGTCGTGACGGACGGTTCGGCCGTCCTCGGACTCGGTGACATCGGTCCCGAGGCCTCCCTCCCGGTGATGGAGGGCAAGGCCATTCTCTTCAAGCAGTTCGGTGGCGTGGACGCGGTGCCGCTCGCGCTCTCGACGAACGACGTCGACGAGATCGTGGACACCGTCGTGCGCCTCGCCCCGTCCTTCGGCGGCGTGAACCTCGAGGACATCTCGGCCCCGCGCTGCTTCGAGATCGAGAAGAAGCTCCAGGAGCGCCTCGACATCCCGGTCTTCCACGACGACCAGCACGGCACCGCCGTCGTGACGCTGGCCGCCCTGAAGAACGCGGCCCGGCTCAGCGGGCGGACGCTCGGCGAGCTGCGCGCCGTGATCTCCGGCGCCGGTGCGGCGGGCGTCGCGATCGCGAAGTTCCTCCTTGAGGCGGGCCTCGGCGACGTCGCGGTCACGGACCGCAAGGGCATCGTCAGCCGGGACCGCGAGGACCTGACGCCGGTCAAGCGTGAGCTCGCCGAGATCACCAACAAGGCGGGCCTGTCCGGCTCCCTCGAGGACGCCCTCGCGGGTGCCGACGTCTACATCGGTGTCTCCGGCGGTACGGTCCCCGAGCCCGCGGTCGCCTCCATGGCGCCGGGTTCCTTCGTGTTCGCGATGGCCAACCCGAACCCCGAGGTGCACCCCGACATCGCGCACAAGTACGCGGCTGTCGTGGCGACCGGGCGTTCGGACTTCCCGAACCAGATCAACAACGTGCTCGCGTTCCCCGGCATCTTCGCCGGCGCGCTCCAGGTCCGGGCCTCCCAGATCACCGAGACGATGAAGATCGCGGCGGCCGAGGCGCTGGCCGCGGTGGTCGGTGACGAGCTGTCCGCCGAGTACGTGATCCCGTCGCCGTTCGACGAGCGGGTGGCGCCGGCGGTCACGGCGGCGGTTGCCGCTGCCGCTCGGGCCGAGGGCGTTGCCCGACGCTGACCGCTGTTTCTTGGTGAAGGCCCCGCCTCTGGCGGGGCCTTTTCCGTGCGCGTGGCGTTCGTGGCTACGGGACGTGTGTCACAGGTGGCGGAGGTTCCCCGGCCGGGGGACGGCGCCTATCGTCAAGGTCATGTTCGCCGCCTACGCAGCCCGAATCGACCGTGATCAGCCGCTGAACGGCCTGGAGTTGGGGGAGCGGCCCGCCCCCGAGAACCGGCCCGGCTGGACCACCGTGAACGTCAGGGCCGCCTCCCTCAACCACCACGATCTGTGGTCGCTGCGCGGGGTCGGCCTGGGGGAGGAGTCCCTGCCGATGATCCTCGGCTGCGACGCCGCCGGGATCGACAGCGAGGGCAACGAGGTCGTCCTGCACTCCGTCATCGGCCAGACCGGCTACGGGGTCGGGCCCCGCGAGAAGCGCTCGATCCTCACCGAGAAGTACCAGGGCACCTTCGCCGAGCAGGTCACCGTGCCCGAGTGGAACGTGCTGCGCAAGCCTCGCGAGTTGTCGTTCGAGGAGGCCGCGTGCCTGCCGACCGCGTGGCTCACCGCGTACCGGATGCTCTTCACCAATGCGGGCGTACGTCCCGGTGACTCGGTCCTCGTGCAGGGCGCGGGCGGCGGGGTCGCGACGGCCGCGATCGTGCTCGGCAAGGCGGCGGGGCTGCGGGTCTTCGCGACCAGCCGCGACGAGGCGAAGCGCAAGCGGGCCCTGGAGTTGGGGGCGGTCGAGGCCGTCGAGACGGGTGCGCGGCTGCCGGAGCGCGTCGACGCGGTGATCGAGACCGTGGGCGCCGCGACGTGGTCGCACTCCGTGAAGTCGCTGAAGCCGGGCGGGACGCTGGTGATCTCGGGCGCGACGAGCGGGCCGAACCCGCCGGCCGCGGAGCTGAACCGGATCTTCTTCCTGGAGCTCAAGGTCGTCGGCTCCACCATGGGGTCCAAGGACGAGCTGGAGGACCTGCTGTCCTTCTGCGCCGCGACGGGTGTGCGGCCGGTGATCGACGAGGTGCTGCCGCTGGACCGCGCCCGCGAGGGCTTCCAGAAGATGGCCGGCGGCGAGCTGTTCGGGAAGGTCGTGCTGAGCGTCTGACCTCGCGTCGGCGCTTTGGGCCGTGCCGTGGTCGGCGCCTGTCGTGATGGGTGCGCGGCACCGGGGTGCCGCCTTGCCCACCCTGCCGCCCAAGGCGGCAGATTGCCCAAGGCGGTGGCGGCCGACCGTCGCGGGTGGCTCCCGGGGGGGGGCTACGGCTTCGGTGTGCGGAGGGTTGCCGTGATGTGGGCCGCTGCCTCGGACAAGTGGTGGCGGGCGGCGCGGAGTTGGGGTTCCGTGACGCCGTGGTCGCGGGCCGTGTCGCGGATGTCGTCGCGGAAGCGGTCCAGGAGGCGGTCCAGGTCGCGGGCCGGGTCGCCGCTGGTGGAATCGTCCTCCGCCGCCCAGGACGGGACGTACTCGGCCGGGACCTCGTCGTTCGGCGGGCGGTACTGGGGCTCGGTCGGCGCCTTGGGCCCGGCGTCCTTGCTCCAGGACTTGCCGAACTCGCCGAATTCCTTGGCCAGTTCCGTGAGGCCCTCGCGCACCCCCGTCGGCCAGTCGCCGCGCGTGAAGTGGTCCTGCACCTGCTCCTGGACGCGCTTGGCCATGCGCTGGAAGTCCTCCGCCGCCTGCGCCCGCACCTGCTCCTGCGACTCCTTGGCCTGGCGGCGCGCCCGCTGGGCCTCCTCGCGGGCCCGGCGGCTCTCGTCCTTCGCGCGCCGCGCCTGCTCCTTCCACTCGTGCTTGGCGCGCCGCACCTCCTCCTTGGTGGCCTGCCAGGCCTCCTTGTCGGCGAAGTCGCCCGGTCCTGTGCGGGTCCGGGACGCGGCGGCACGCACCTCGCGGCGCAGATCGCCCGCCGCTCCCCGCACGTCGTCCCTGATCTCCGCCGCCAGCTCGGCCACGGACTCACGGATCTCCAGCTCGAGGTCGGCCAGCTCGCCGCTGCGGTCCGCCAGTTCGGCCCGCCCCGCTTCGGTGATCGCGTAGACCTTCCGGCCGCCCTCCGTGGTGTGCGTGACCAGGCCCTCGGACTCCAGCTTGGCGAGGCGCGGGTAGACCGTGCCGGCCGAGGGCGCGTACAGCCCTTGGAAGCGTTCCTCGAGCAAGCGGATCACTTCGTACCCGTGGCGCGGCGCCTCGTCGAGCAGCTTCAACAGGTAGAGGCGCAGGCGGCCGTGGGCGAAGACGGGGGGCATGTCAGAGCACCTTCTTGTCGGCGGGGGCGGCGGGGGCGGCGGGGTCGACAGGGGCGGAGGGGGCGGCGTCCCCCGGCTCGGGGGCGTCCGAGAGTTCCGGGGAGTGCGGGGCCTCCTCCGAAGGGGGCCTGCGCAGCAGGGCGATCGATCCGGAGACCGTCGTCGCCTTCAGTTTTCCGGTGCCCGCGCCGAGCCGGCCGGTGATCTTGTGCGCGCCCCAGGAACCCGCCACCCGCAGGTCCTCGAAGGCGTTGGAGACCGCTCCGCTCGCCGTGTTCGCCTCGACCTCCGTGTCCGCCGGGTGCGGGATACGGATGGCGATCTCGCCGGAGACGCTCGTCAGACTCACGTCCGTGGGCCCCGCGGGGTCCAGGTCCACGATCATCGACCCGCTCACCGTGTCCGCCTTCACGAAGGATCCCGAGCCGTCGACCACGGTCAGGTCCCCGGAGACCGAGTTGAACCGGAGGTCGCCGGTGACCGCCTGCGCTTCGACGCCACCGGACACGGTGCTGGTGCGCACCGGGCCCGTGACACCGACGAGTGTCGTGTCTCCGGTGACGCCCTTCACCTCCGTCGGCCCCTCCGTGCCCGAGACCACCGCGCCCGCGCCGACCACGCCGACCTCGACCCGGGTGTCCGCCGGTACCGCGAGCGAGACGACCGCGCTGCGGTTCCACCCCTTGCGGTCGAGCCACTTGAGGAAGCCCTTCCAGGGCAGATCGTCGTACGCGACGGTGAGGGTGCCGCCCGACTGCGTCACGCGCAGGGGCGGTCCTTCGATCTCCGAGACCTCCAGGCGGGCCGGGCCCTCGGCCGTCCCCACCACATTCACCGCACCACTCACGATGCGCACGTGCAGGGCCGACACCGGCTCGTCGAAAACGAGCTTCTGCGGCTCCGTGACGGACCACTCGGTCATGGTGCGACCTCCTCGACGGCCGGGAGTGAACGCGCCATATCGCGTCCTCTGTCAAACACGATATATCGCGGATGGGGAAAGTCAAGACTGTCGCGGAGGTCCGTGCCCCGACGCCCGGCGGGCCGTCCAATTGCTGCGGAATTGCACCGACTTGCCCTAGCGTGGGGCCATGTCGTCCCTCGAACCCGCCGGTGCGCTGCTGCTCTGCCGCGCCGAACCGTCCGTCGTCGGGCCCGCCGCCCAGCTGCTGCGCGAGCGGATGCTGCTCACCCGCGCCGGACGTGAGTGGAGCGTCCTCGTGCCCGAGGCGAAGCCGTGGCTGTCCATGGAGGACGGCGGCGGCGAACCCGTCGACCGGGTGCTCGGCGGCTGGGCGGGCGCGCTCGCCGTCGGCGCGCCCTGGCCGGTGCTCGCGCTGTGGTGGGACGCCGACCGCAGCGGGTTCACGCTGGCCTCCGGGTTCCGCCGCCCCGTCGGCTACGAATGGCTGGCGAACGGCACGCCGGTCGGCGAGGCGGAGGCGCTGCGCACCTTCGCGGCGCGCCTGGGGCTGGATCCCGTACTCGACCTACAGGCCCTCGAAGCCCTCGCGAAGCCCGACACCGGTGACGGCGCGGCCGACGCGCGCGCCCGCATGCTGGGCCTGCTCGCGGTGCTCACCGGCACCGGACTCGCCCTGCCCGCCGGGCTGACCCCCGGCGAACCGGCCGACCGGCTGCGCGAGGTCGCGCGGGTCCAGCCGGACGCGCAGCAGATCAGCTGGTCGGGCTGGCGCGACGCCGTGCACGCCGAGCTCGATGTCGTGGAGGCCACGGGCGTAGGCCCCTGGCTGCGCGGACCCAGGGCGCGGTTGATCGCCGCCGCCCAGCTGGCAGCCGGGCTGCCGCTCACCGTGTACGGCCTGCGGCGACGCAGCGGCGGCTGGACCACCGCCGGGGCGCTGCTCCTGCTGCACGGTGCGCTCGGATTCGCGTACGACAGGATGCGCGCGACCCGCGACTGACCGTCCTGCCGGGTCCGACCGTCCTGCCGGGCCGACCGCTCTGTCGGGGCCGACCGTCCAGCCGGGGTCGACCACGCCCCAGCCGGCGCCTACTCCTCGTCGTCGTCCTCGTCGTCGAGCCGCGCCAGCCACGTGGCGAGCCGCTCCACCGGGACCTCGAAGTCCGGGTTGAGGTCGACGAACGTCCGCAGCTGCTCGGCGAGCCACTCGAAGGTGACCTCCTCCTCGCCGCGCCGCTTCTCCAGCTCTTCGATGCCGCGGTCCGTGAAGTACATGGGGCTGTTTCTCCTGCGTGCGTGGCCCGCGGGCGCGCGGGCGTGGTGTGACTGCCCACCAAGCCTATGGGGACCGGCGACCATGAAGCCCGCCCGAGGGGTAGCTCCGGCTCATCCTGGGAAGGACCCTTGTCCCGCATGGCAGGTCGCGGGGAACGGGAAACGGGGGAGCGGTATGGGGCAGGAAGTGACCAGGGTCGCGCGGATCGCGCTGCCGGACGGGACACCGGTGTGGGCCCGGATATCCGGTGCGGCCGATGAACTGGGCGTACGCGAAGGGGAGTTGTCGTTCTCCGACACCGGAATCACCGACCGTGTGGAGGCGAGTGTCGAGAGTCTGCACGCGCTCGTGACGGGGGTCGCGCGCTCCCTCGCGCGGCCGCTGCGCGCCGTGCGCCCCGACGAGGTGAGCGTCGAGTTCGGCGTCGAGCTGACGGCCAAGGCGGGCAAGGTCGTCGGGCTGCTCGCGGACGGTGAGGCGAAGGCGGGCATCAAGGTCACGCTGACCTGGAACGAAGGGCCGCCCGACCTGGAGAACCCGCAGGACCCCGCCGCCCACGCGGCAGCCGGCACTCCACCCGCCCCCCGCGCCCCCACGGGCGCACCGCCCGGCGCCCCGGCGCACGGGGGAGCCGACCCGACCGTCGCCGGGGCCGGAGCATGACACCAGAACGCGACGGGGGCGCATCGGGCAAGCGGGATGCCGCCCTCCTTGCACTGCGTGAACTCGTCATGGCGGCCACCGTGCGCATTCATCGCACAGAGGCCGGGTATGCAGCCGACGAACCCGGAAGCTTCGTCGGGAGCGGCTTCTTCGTCGCCCCGAACTGGGTGTTGACCTGCGCACATGTGGCACGCGGCGGGGAAGGGGGCGAGCTGACGGTGGCCTACGAGAGCGGTCCTGGCCGCGGCACGTCCCACGTACCGGGGGAAGTCGTCGCCACGCTCCCCGAGGGTGTCGAACAGGCGGTGCCCGGCAAGTGGCCCGCCCCCGACCTCGCCCTCGTGCGGCTGCGCGAACCCGTCGACCATGAGTGCGTCTACGTAGCCGAGCGCCCCGCCTCCTACTACAGCGAGGGGGAGGTCTTCTACGCCGGTTGGACCGTGGTGGACGGACAGGTGTGCCGCCTCGACGGGCCGATCGCCGTCAAGGGCACCATCGGCGACTGGTCGTCCGGCGTGCAGCTGCGCCTCGGGGAGAACGACCTGCCGTACGGGATCTCGGGCGGCCCCGTCGTCGACCCGGTGCGCGGCGAGGTCATCGGCGTACTGAAGTCGCGGGCGGACCACGGGCGGGGCGGCACGTCCATCGGGATCGAGCAGCTGCGCACGCTGCCCGCGCCGGTGCCGGGGCAGGCGGTGCGGGCCGAGCACGACGACCTCTACCAGTCGGTCTGCCACGCCCACGACCGCTACCACCGGGACCGCCAGCGGCAGTCGCAGCCCGCCCGGAACACCTGGGCCGATGTGCAGAGCCGGCTCGGCGCGCGGCCGGGGCGGACGCTCACCGCGGGCGAGCGCGTCCAGTTGCTCGGCCGGCTCGCCGACCTGCCGCCCCCGGTCAGCACGCGCGGCCTGCTCGACATCATGGACTCGCTCCCGGAGTTCGAGGGGAGCGCCCCGCTGCCTTCGCCGCGCGGCTGGCGGGACGGGCTCGGGGCCCTGTACGAGGGCGCGCACGACGAGGGCGTACGCGGGCTCGTACTCGACTACGCGATGCGGGTCCTGTCGGCCGAGCGCCCCTTCGTCACACCCGGCACGGCGGGCGCAGAGGCGGCCCTGTGGGAGTGGGTGCGGCAGGCCGGGGAGGGGCGGCTCGACGGCGCGCGCAGACGCCGCATCGAGAAGCAGCGCATCGAGCGCCTGCGGCAGCGCAGACCACCGGGCGCGCCGCCCGAGCCCGCCCCGGACCGGTCGGCCCGGCCCGCCGCGCTGCTCGAACTCGTCGAGCGCGGCTGGGAACGGGACCACTGGGACTGGCAGGTGTACGTGACCCGGCCGGGCGGCGCGCGCGACTGTGTGCGGCAGGAGGAGCGCACCCCGACCGACGCCCTCCCGGAGCGGCTCGCCGCGCCCCTCGCGGAGGCCTTCCGGCAGTGCGACGAGCCGGGCTGGCCCGCGATCCTCCAGGTGGTGCTCCCGCACACCCGCCTCGACCTGCCGGTGGACGGCTGGCGGCTGCGGCCGGACGAGCCGCCGCTGGGCGTGCGCGGGCCCGTCGTGCTGCGCTGCGGCGACCGGGACCGGCTGCCGGGCGAGCCGGGGTTCGAGGACTTCGCCCCGGCCCCGCCCGGGTCGGACGCGGACCGCGCGGACCGCTGGCGCTGGCTGCACGCGCACGGAGCCAGGGCCGAGATCCTCGACTGCGACGACGGGGTGCCCAGGCCGGTGCCGGAGAGCTTCGAGTTGCGCAATCTGTCGCCCGGATCCGTACCGGTGATGTGTCGCTATGGAGAGCATCGGTACGAGGACGACACCGAGGCGCTGGCCCGGGTGCTGCTGGGCGGTTTCGGTGTCGCCCTGTGGCGTCGCGGCCCGGCCCGCTCGGCGGCGGTGTGCGGCGAGTTCCACCGCGGCGCCGCCGTGACGGTGGCCGATGCGCGCGGGGCGCGGCATCTCCCGGAGCGTGTCCACGAGTTGCGCAGAAAGCTCCTGGCCAGCCACACGGAGGCGTACTGGGCCGACGGCATCGCCCTGTACTACGACGATCCGGAACAGCCGCTTCCAGCGGGCGAACTTTTGGAGGCGCCGTGACGCCACCGCGTCGAACCGCCCCAGAGTCGCCCGGTCCGAAGATCGCCGGAAGGCCCAACCACCCTGCCGCGAATGGGCCCTTCAGGCCAGCTCTCCACGGAGCCCTTACCAGCACCACGAACCATCGATACCGTGAGGCACGTCCCTTCGGCTGCCCTGCTGGACGAGTGACGACGAGGACCGGACCATGACCGAATCCAGTGAGTGGCTCATCTACCGTGGCGCCGGCGAACCCCACGAGGGCCTCGACCGCCTGCCCCCGCCGCCGCCCTGGCGCGACTTCTCGGGGCGGTCCACCGGCGAATCGGCCGCGGGCGACAACGAAGAGGACCGCAGGCTCGGCGCGCACCGGCACCTGGCGGAGCTGCACAGGCCCGGTGCCGAAGAGCTCGAGATGATCAACGCGGCGCTGTATCTGCGCCGCCCCCTGCTCGTGACGGGCAGCCCCGGCGCGGGCAAGAGCACGCTCGCGCACTCGGTGGCGTACGAGCTGGGCCTGGGCAACGTACTGCGCTGGTCCATCGTCAGCCGGTCCACGCTCCAGGACGGGCTCTACCACTACGACGCGATCGCCCGCCTCCAGGACGTGCAGATCGCGGCGCAGGGCGGGTTCGGCTCGGCGGCCGGGTCGCCGGGGGCCGTCGAGGGCATCGGGAGCTATATCCGGCTCGGGCCGCTGGGCACCGCGCTGCTGCCGTCGCCCACCCCGCGCGTGCTGCTCATCGACGAGCTCGACAAGAGCGACATCGATCTTCCGAACGACCTGCTGAACGTGCTGGAGGAGGGCGAGTTCGCGATACCCGAACTGGAGCGGGTCGCCGACCGGTTACCGGACGGCGAGGCCGAGGTGCTCACCGCCGACGGCGTCAAGGTCCGCGTCCGCGACGGCCGGGTGCGCTGCAACGCCTTCCCGTTCGTGGTGCTCACCAGCAACGGGGAGCGCGACTTCCCCGCCCCGTTGATGCGCCGCTGCATCCACCTCGAACTCGGCAGGCCCGACCACAACCGGCTCGCCACCTTCGTACGCGCCCACCTCGGCGACGAGGCGGCACGCGCGGGCGACGATCTGATCAACCGCTTCCTGGAGCGCTCCCGCAGCGAACTCCTCGCGACCGACCAGCTGTTGAACGCGATCTACCTGACCGACGCGGCCGCCCCCACCAGCCGCGAATCCTTCGCAGACCTCCTGATCCAGCGACTCGACCGCCCGAGGTGAAGCGGTGACTCCCGACGCGACGGCGCGTCAGGGTCCCGGTTCGCCCTCGGAGCCCGGACACCAGGGCGGCGACCCGGTATCCGAACTCGTCGCCAGGCTGCGGCAGGTGGGGCTCGACCCCGACGCCGAAGGGCTGTGCGACGCGCTGTGGCTGGCCCGGTACGCCCGCCGCCCCGAGCGGCCCGCGGAGCAGACGGAAGCGGCGCCGGGCGGGCGGCCCGCCCGCGAGCTGCCGCGGCCCGCCCCGCTGCCGACCACATCGCCTGCCACGCCCCCGGAGAGCGAGCCCGAGGGCCCGACACCCCAGGCGTACGACGCGAGCGGTGACCGGCGGGTGGCCCTGTACCCCGTGCCGCGCGCCGGTGGTGGCCGGGCGCGCGGCGGCGGGCGCACCGCGCCGCTGCCGGTCGGCGTCCCGGCGGCGCCCGCGTTCCCCGCCCCGCTCGAACTCCAGCGCGCGCTGCGCCCGTTGCAGGGCTATCGCAGCGCCGCACCGCCGCTGCGCTCGGTGCTCGACGAGACGGCGACCGCGGAGCACACCGCGCGCGCGGGCGGCCTCGTGCTGCCGGTGTTCCGCGCGGTGACCCGTGCCGACGCGCGGCTGCACCTCGTGATGGACGCCTCCTCGTCGATGCGCGTGTGGGACCGGATGTTCGGCGAACTGGAGCGGGTCTTCGCCCAGTTGGGCGCCTTCTCGGACATCCAGGTCAGCTATCTGCACGAGGGCCCCGACGCGCAGGCCGCCGTCAGCCGCAGCCCCGAGCTGTACGCGGCGCCCCTGCACTCCACCGACCGGCTCAGCGACCCGTCGGGACGCCAGCTCGCCGTCCTCGTCAGCGACTGCGCAGGCCCGCTGTGGCGCAGCGGCCGGGCCCACCGTCTCCTGCACCAGCTGGCGCGGCAGGCCCCCGTCGCCGTGCTCCAGCCGCTGCCGCAGCGCATGTGGAACCGGACCCGACTGCCCGTCTCCTACGGTGAGTTGAGCCGCGGTGAGGGCATCGGCGGCGCCGCCGCGCTGCGCGTGCGAACGACGACGGGACCCTCGGCGGCGGCCCGCGCGGGTGCGCTCCCGGTGCCCGTCCTGCCGCCCGAACCGGTGGCCCTCGGCGCCTGGGCGCGGCTGCTGTCGGGGGCCGGCGCGGGCCCGGTCTCGGGCGCCGTCGGCTGGGTCAGGGCGGACCAGCCGCGGGCCTCTGCGGGGCGGCAGGCGCAGCGTCCCTCGGTGCTCGAACTGGTCAGCCGGTTCCGCGCCACCGCGTCGCCGGACGCGAGCCGGCTCGCCGGATTCCTGGCGGCGGCCCCGCTGTGCCTGCCGGTGATGCAGCTGGTGCAGCGGACCATGCTGCCCGGCTCGGGCCCGTCCGAACTGGCCGAGGTGCTGCTCAGCGGGCTGCTCACGCGCGCCAAGGGCGAGCAGGACGGCGACGGCGTCCAGTGGTACGAGTTCGCGCGGGGCGTCCAGGAGTCGCTGCTCGGTCCGCTCGGCAGGGACGAGGCCGTGCTGGTCCTCAAGCACTGCTCGGAGTACATCGAGGCCCGCTTCGGCAAGGGCGGCCCCAATTTTCCGGCGCTCGCGCTTGCGCAGCTCGGCGACGGCGGCGGGGCGGGGGCGGCCGATGCCGTCGGCACGGCGCGCCCCACCGGCACCGGCGCCGGCTACCGGCCGCCGGGCGCCGTCGAGGGCGAGAACGGGGACGGCGGGGCGGGCGGCGCGGACCTGGTCCCGCAGCCCTTCGCGGAGGTCGCCGCGCAGGTCCTGGAGCGCTTCATGCCGCTGCCCGAACAGTTCGCGCTGTACGGGAGCCCGGGGGAAACGGGGCCGCAGGAGACGCCGCCGACGCACCCCGCGGTCACCCGGGCCCGCGAGCTCGCCGCGCGCTTCGACCACGAGCGCATGGTCCAGGACCTCATCGACGCCGTGCAGCTGCTGCGCGGTGCAACCGAGCACGAGACGCCCACGGAGCGGGACTTCGAGCTGTGGGCCGAGTACGCGCTCTGTGTGCTGCGCCTGTGGGAGGTGCAGGGCGGCGCGGAGCTGCTGCGCGAGGCCGAGCAGGCCGCCGAGCGCGCCGCCGCCCACCCCCACGCGCTGCGCGAACGTGCCGTCCTCGCGCGCGTGCTCTCCACCGCCGCCACGGACCGCAGGCGCCGCGGCGACCGGCGCGGCGCGCTGGAACTGCTGCGCAGGGCCGACCGGGAGTACGCGGTGGCCTGCTCGGCGCCCGACCTGCGCGAGGGGCAGGCGCTGCGGCTCACCCTGGAGCGCGTCGGCGCCATGGAGGCGCAGTGGCGGCTCGGCGGGGACAGCGCGCTGTTGCAGGGGGCGGTGGGGATGCTGGAGGCGTTTGTCGACACGTGGCAGGGCCACCACCACCCGCCCGAACTCCCGCTCGCCCACGGGCGGGTCCTGCTGCGGCTCTCCGGTGTGACGTCCGACAGGGAACAGGCGCGCCGGTACGCGCGGCAGAGCGCCCAGTCGCTGCGCGAGGGCCTCGACGGCGACGCCGACGCCATCGCGCACCTGCCGCGGTTGCGCATCGTCCTCGACCTGGTGGACGCGCTCCTCGCGGCGGGCGGCGCGCTGGACGAGGCACAGGCGCGCGTCGACGAGGCGCTGCCGCTCGCAGCGGACCAGACTCTGCGGGCCGGACTGCTGCTGCGCGCCGGACGCATCCGTGTGGCGCGCTTCGAGGAATCGGGCGACCCGCGCGAACTCCAGGGCGCGGACGACAGCTTCGGGAGCGCCGCGCAGCGCATGCCGCGGGAGGCTCCCGCCCACGCCGACGTACTCGCCGAATGGGGCGAGGCACTGCTGCGCCGCGCCGCCCTGGAGACGGGATCCCGGGCCCAGCAGTCCGTCTCCCGCTCCATCCGCGTCCTGCGGGACTGCCGCAGCGAGACGGCGACGGGCAGCCCCAAGCTGGCCGGGCGGCTGCTGCTCCTCGGCCGCGCGCTGATGCTCCGCTACCGCGCGCGTGCCGACCGCGTCGACCTGCGCGAGGCCGAGCACCTGCTCGGCCTCGCGGCGGCCGAGGCCGACGACCCGCTCCTCGCGGCGCAGTGCTGGCTGGAGCTGGGGCAGGTGCAGTACGAGGCGTACCGCAGCCTCGGCCGTCCGGCCCGTCTCGGCGAGGCCGTGGAGGCGTTCCGGCTCGCGGCGGACTGCGCGCGGGAGGCCGAGGAGGAGGCGGCGACGGACCAACGGCGGCGGCATGCCGTGGAATTGGGTGCGCAGGCGCAGCACTGGCGGGGTATGTCCTACGAGGCGGCGGCCCGCCCGCGGGCCGCGCGCGAGTCCTACCGGGCGGCACGCGCGGGCTGGTCGAAGCTGCCGGAGGACAGCCTCGGAGCAGGCGCTCCGACGGCTCACGACACGGCGGAGCGGCTGGCCGCGCTGCAATGAGCCGATGGGCAATGAGCCGATGGGCAGTCAGCCGATGTGCGGTGAGCCGATGGCCAAGGAACGCGAGGGGGACGTTGTGAACGGACAGGACGAACCGATGGAGGCCGCGGAGGGGGCGCAGCGGGACGAGCCGCTGCCCGACCTGACGCAGCTCGCCCTGAAGGACCTGGCGGGCATTCAACACCCGGTGCTGCAAGAGGTGTTGGCCGAGCTGCGGGACCGCGCGACGCGTCCGGGCGAGACGCTCTGGGGGTGGAACAACTCCTTCACCTGAGGCACCGTGGGCCCGGGCTGTGTGGTTTCGGTCGCGTGGTCCACCGAATAGGACAGTTCGAAAGCACCGCGTTTGAGGCCGCGACCGCGACGGTATGCGGTTCCCTGCGAGTGCGGTCCTGAAACGGGCGTACGACATGGGGGTGCAGGTGTGTCCGTAGAGACCGCTCCGCGCCCGGCGCCCGAACCGCCTTTCCCTTTCCGGCAGTTCATCGTCAAGGTCCACGGCCGCTGCAACCTCGCCTGCCGGTACTGCTACCTCTACGAAGGACCGGACCACACCTGGCGCACCCGGCCCGCCGCCGCGTCCCGCGCCGTCCTGGACCGCACCGCGTCCCGCATCGCCGAGCACGCCCGCGCCCACGAACTGCCTGCGGTCTCCGTGGTGTTGCACGGCGGGGAGCCGCTGCTGGCCGGCGCCGCGACACTCGGCCGGTTCGCCGATCTGGTCCGCGACCGGGTGCCCACCGGATGCACGGTCCGCGCCACCGTCCAGACCAACGCCACGCTGCTGACCGGGCGCAGCCTCGCGACCCTGGCCCGGCACGACGTCAGCATCGGCATCAGCCTCGACGGGGGCACCGCCGAGCGCAACGCACTCCGCGTCGACCATGTGGGCCGCCCCTCCTGGCCCGCCGCCGCACGCGGGGCAAGGCTGGTCGCCGAGCGCTTCCCGCGGTCCTTCGCCGGGATCCTCGCGGTCGTGGACCCAGCGCAGGACCCCGTCGAGACGTACGAGTCCCTGCTCGCCCTCGGCCCGCCCGCCCTGGACCTGCTGCTGCCGCACGGCAACTGGACGAACCCGCCGCCGCACTGGGACAGCACGGGCACGGTCCACGGGGACTGGCTGTGCGCCGTCTTCGACCGCTGGTGGGAGGCCGGTCGCCGGGAGACCCGGATCCGCCTCTTCGAGGAGTGCATCGCGCTGCTCCTCGGCCTTCCGGCGGCCACGGAGTCGCTGGGACTCGCGCCCTTCGACGCCGTGGTCGTCGAGACGGACGGATCGATCGAGCAGGTGGACTCCCTGAAGTCCGCCTACGAGGGCGCTGCCGCGACAGGCCTCGGCGTCTTCGACAACGACTTCGACGAAGCCCTCGCGCATCCCGGGGTGGCCGCCCGGCAGGCGGCCGCGACGGAGCTGGCGGGGCAGTGCCGGGCCTGCCCCCTGCTGACCGTCTGCGGAGGCGGCAACTACGCGCATCGCTACCGGGCGGGCAGCGGATTCCGCAACCCCTCCGTGTACTGCGCCGACCTGCAGCGGTTCATCCGCCACGTGGCCGCACGGGTCGCGGAGCCGCCCGCCGCGGCCGTCCCGGTCTCTCCCGAAAGGAGCACCCCGTGATGCTCTCGGAGGTCCCGGACCCGGCCCTCGACGAACTCGGCCGCACCGAAGGCGGCCCGGACACGCTCGCGCTCCTCGTGCACGACCAGGACACCCGGCGCCTGCTGCTGCTCCGCGCCCTCCTCGACGCGGCGGACGCGGCGGACCCGAGGGTGTGCTCCACGGAGCAGAAGGCGCGGCTGAAGGACGACTGGGCGCTGCTCACCGAGGCGGAGGACGCGCCGCGGCCGGCCGGGCCACGGGACGCGCCCTCGGCCCGGGACCGGATCCGCTACCCGCTCACCGGGCCGTGGGCCCTGCGCTGCCTGCGCGGCCTGGACCGGGCCGCGGGCACCGCCGGGCCGGCCGAGGCGCGTCAACTGGCCCTCGACCTGGCCCACTTCAGCGCGCTGGCCGCCGTATCCGCCGCCCGCGCCGGCATCCCCTTCACGACGCGCCTGACCGCCCACGACGGCACCCTGAACCTCCCGTCCCTCGGCAGCCTGCACACCACCCCGGCCGACGACGTGCACGTCGAAGTCGTCGCCCGGCACGGCTGGATGAGGCTGAGCCGGCACGGCTGCGCCGACGTCGTCGTCTTCCTGGAGAACGGGTTCGGCGCGTGGTCGGGGTCGCGCGCGTGGACGCCCGCCCACGCGCTGCCCGGGCTGACCCCCGAGGTCGCACCCATGCCCCTGGACGACCTCGACCCGTACCGCACGGGACCCGAGCCCCGCCATCGCACCCAGAGCGGCCCGACGACGCTGGACGACGCGGAACGCAAGCGCTGGCTCATGGCCTGGTCGGGCACCGCCGCGGTGCTGCGCACGGGCGGCGAACACCGGCTGGCGGAGGCCCTGGCGCTGCTGCGCTGCCTGGTGCCCCTGGAGATGCCGCCGGGCGCGGAGGCGCGGGGCGGTTGCAGCGCCACCCGGCGCGAGGCGTTCGGCGCCCTGCTCACCAGCACCCCGCCCACGCCGGCCGCCTTCGCGGCGACGGTCGTCCACGAACTCCAGCACGCGAAGCTCTCCGCCCTGAGTGACGCCGTGGTGCTCCACCAGGGCGACGGCCGTTCCCGGTACTTCGCACCCTGGCGCCCCGACCCGCGACCGTACGACGGGCTCCTCCAGGGCGCCTACGCGCATCTGGCACTGGCCGACTTCTTCCAGCGCCGTGCGCTCGCCGTGGCCTCCCGCGCCGAGTCCGCCTGGACCCAGTACAGCCGCTACCGGGCCCAGGTGGGAGCCGTGCTCCCGGTGCTCGTCGGCTCGCCCGACCTGACCGCGCGCGGGCGCCGCTTCGTCGACCAGATGGTCGTCGCGTACGAACGCATGGACGCGCACCCCGCGCCACGTGGCCATACGGCGCGCGCGGAGGCGTACGTGAGTGCCGTCCGCACCCTGTGGACGCAGCGACAGTCCTCGACCACCCGTCCGAATGAGTGAAGATGTCGGCGGACCGGTGTTCCGCTGCGCGAAGATCCTGGAACCAAGGCGTAGTTGGCGGTGTGACACTTACCAGCGTCGCGCCGAGGTTCTACGATTTTTTTGCGACTAAGCGCAGGAGGCCGCTGCATGTCTGGAACTCGTAAGCCGGTCGGGACGACCGCGGGGGATGCCCGGAAACGGACGGTCACGATCAGCTTCGCCGGGTTCAACAGGGCCTGGGCGGCCTGGATCGGGGACCGCCTCGAGCGGCGCGGCCTGCGGGTGGTGTACCAGCGCTGGGAGTCCCCGGCCGAGACCCCGCTCGTCGATCTGCTGCGGGACCTGAGCCTGGCGGAGGGCCGGATCCTCATCATCGTCAGTGAGTGGTACTTCCAGCTCGGCCCTCGCACGCACGAGGAGTGGAACGCGGCGCTGCGCGAGGTCGTCGCACCCGACCCCTCCCGGTTCGCGGCCGTGTCCCTGACCACGTCACCGCTGCCGTCGGCCACCCCCGTGCTGGGGGCGGTCGGGCTGACCAACCTGGGCGCGGAGGAGGCCGAGCGGCGGCTCCTCGAGCGGCTCGACCTGCCGACCGACCCGCTGCCCGAGCCCGCCGCCGGCGCGCGGCGCGGCCCCCGTTTCCCGGCGACGATGCCCGAGGTGTGGGGCGGGGTGCCCCGCCGCAACACCCGCTTCACCGGCCGCGAGGCGCTCCTCAACGAGGCGTACCACAAGCTGACTTCGGCCGAATCGGGCGCGGGCGTGCTCACCTTCCACGGCATGTCCGGCGTCGGCAAGACACAGCTCGCGGCCGAGTACGTCTACCGCTTCGGCTCCGAGTACGACGTCGTCTGGTGGGTCAACGCCGAGAAGCGCGTCACCTACCGGCGCGGCCTCGCCGAACTCGCGCCCAAGCTCGGCCTGCAGACCGGCCAGGAGTACGGCGAGCGGCTGCGCGCGGTCCGCGACTCGCTGCGCAGGGGCGACCCGTACGCGCGCTGGCTGCTGATCCTCGACGGAGCGGACGAGCCCGACCAGATCTGGGACCTCGTGCCCACGGGACCGGGACAGGTGATCATCACCTCCCGCAACCCGGAGTGGAGCGAGCACAACAGCATGCTGCTTGACGTGCCGGTCTACCAGCGCGACGAGTCGGTGGCGTTCGTGCGGCGGCGGGCCCCGCGGCTGTCGGAGGCGGAGGCGGACCAGCTGGCGGAGGCACTGGAGGACCTGCCGCTGCTGCTCGACCAGACAGCGGGCTGGCTGAACGACTCGGACCTGTCGGTCGAGGAGTACATCGGCCTCCTCGACGGCGGCGTCGACCAGGACGTGGTCAAGGTGTCGGCGGACTTCCCCGTCGCGTTCCAGACCGCCTGGTCGATACTGCTGAACAAGCTCCGCGACACCGTCCCGGAGTCCGTCGACCTGCTGCGCCTGTGCACGTTCTTCGCGCCCGGTTTCATCCCCGTACGCCTGCTGCGGGAGATGCTCAGCGACGAGCTGCCCGAACAGGTCGCGGGCCTGCTGAACGACCCGCTGCTGTGGAACAAGGCGATCAACCAGCTGCGCCAGTACTCGGTGGTCCGCCTGGAGTCCCACGAGGCGGGGGCGGACGAGGCGACCTCCTCCGGGGAGTCCCTGTACCTGCACCGCATGGTCCACCAGATCGTGCATGCCGACATGCCCGAGGCGGACCGCCGCGAGTTCGTCGACGTCGTGCGGCGGGCGCTGGCCGCCGCCGACCCGCGCAGGCCCACCGACACCCGCCTGTGGCCCGGCTACGCGGAGATCGCGCCGCACCTGAAGTACGCCGACGTGCTGCAGAGCAAGGACTCGGGTGTCCAGACCCTGGTGCTCAACTGCCTTCGCTACATGTACTTCTCCGGCGAGTACACGGCCGGCATCAAGCTGGGCGAGCGCGCCATGAAGGCCTGGCGGGAGCTGCTCGGCGAGAACCATCCGCGTATCTGGGAGCTGTCCTTCCACTACGTCAACGTGCTGCGTGCCGCCGGTGAGTACGAGCGCACGGAGGTGCTCAACCGCGCCGCGGTCGAGCACCTGCGGGAGACGCGGGGACCGGACGACCTGGAGCACCTGCGGGCCGCCAGCGGCCTCGCCGCCGACCTGCGCGGCCTCGGACGCTACGACGAGGCGCTCGAACTGTGCCGCTGGATCCTGACCGCCTATCAGGGGCTCCTCGGCGAACAGGACTCGCGCACGCTGAACGCGCAGAACAACGTGGCCGTCACCCTGCGGCTGCTCGGCTCCTACGCCGAGGCCCTCGACATCGACCGACAGGTCATGGAGTCACGGCGGACCCTGCTGAAGGGTCGGCACCCCTGGACGCTCGACTCCCAGATCTCCTACTCCATCGACCTGCGGCTGAACGGCCGGTACGACGAGGCCGAGTCGAACCAGCTGCAGAGCCTGCGCGAGAACCGGCTCGTGATGGGGGAGAGCAACCCGCAGACCCTCAAGGCCGAGTACAACCTCGCGCTCTGCCACTACCGCAGGGGCGAGCGCGCGAAGGCGGGCCACGTCCTCGCGCGCGTACTGGAGCGCGGTGAGCGCGTGATGGGCGAGACCCACCCGTGGACCCTCGTCTTCGCCACCGCCCAGAGCTGCTTCGCCCGCGAGGACGGCGACATCGACGAGGCGCGCGAGCTCAGCGAGGCCATCGTCGCCCGCTACGAACTCACGCTCGCCGAGAGCCACCCCTTCGTCGCGGGGGCCCGCGCGAACCAGGCGCTCATCCTGCGCAACGTGGGGGAGCGGGAGCACGCGTACGACCTCATCGAGCGGTCCCTGGCCGACATGACCGCCGCGGTGGGCGAGAACCACCCCTGGACGCTGGGCTGCGCCGTCAACGCCTCGGCCCTGCGCAACCTCGTCGGTGACCCCGAGTCCGCCGCCCGGCTCAGCAACGACACGGTGACACGCGCCATCGAGACGCTGGGCCGCACCCACCCCCTCACCCTGTCCGCGCGCATCGCGCACGCGGCGGACCTCCGCGGACTGCGGGAGCGCAGGCAGGCGGAGAAGATCGAGCAGGAGGCCCTCTCGGACCTGGAGGCGACGCTCGGCAAGCAGCACGTGCACACCATCTCCGCCCGCGCCCGCAACCGTCCCCACTGGGACTTCGAACCGCAGACGACCTGAGCGCATACAAGCCGCACACAGGCCGAAGGCCCGGCCCCCGAAAGGGGACCGGGCCTTCGGCCTTGCTCGCTGTGCTTCGGGGCCCTACGCCTCGAACACCTCACGCACCAGCTGCTCCTGCTCGGCCTGGTGACGCTTGGCCGAGCCGACCGCCGGGGACGAGCCGTGCGGCCGCGAGATGCGGCGCAGACGCTCGGCACCCGGGATGTCGGCGCCGACGGCCAGGTCCAGGTGGTCGATCAGGTTGAGCGCGATGAACGGCCACGCACCCTGGTTCGCCGGCTCCTCCTGCGCCCAGAGGTACTTCTCGGCGTTCGGGAACTTGGCGATCTCCGCCTGCAGCTCGGCACCCGGCAGCGGGTACAGGCGCTCGACGCGGATGATCGCGGTCTCCGTGTCGCCGCGCTTCTGCCGCTCGGCCTCCAGGTCGTAGTACAGCTTGCCCGCCACGAAGACGACCTTCTTGACCGCGTTCGGGTCCACCGACTCGTCGCCGATGACCGGGCGGAAGCCGCCCGTCGTGAACTCCTCCACCTTCGACGCGGCGGCCTTGAGGCGCAGCATCGACTTCGGCGTGAAGACCACCAGCGGCTTGTGGTGCGGGTTGTGCACCTGCCACCGCAGGAGGTGGAAGTAGTTCGACGGCAGCGTGGGCATCGCGACCGTCATGTTGTTCTGCGCGCAGAGCTGGAGGAAGCGCTCCACACGCGCGGACGAGTGGTCCGGGCCCTGGCCCTCGTAGCCGTGGGGGAGGAGGAGCGTGACACCGCTCGTCTGGCCCCACTTCTGCTCGGCGGCCGAGATGTACTCGTCGACGACGGTCTGCGCGCCGTTGACGAAGTCACCGAACTGGGCCTCCCACATCACGAGGGACTCGGGGCGCGCCAGCGAGTAGCCGTACTCGAAGCCCATGACCGCGTACTCGGAGAGCAGCGAGTCGTAGACGTTGTAGCGGGCCTGGTCGGGCGACAGGTAGAGGAGCGGGGTGAAGTCCTCGCCCGTCTTGTTGTCGATGAGGACCGCGTGGCGCTGGCCGAAGGTGCCGCGGCGCGAGTCCTGGCCGGACAGGCGCACCGGGGTGCCTTCGAGGAGCAGCGAGCCGAGGGCGAGGGTCTCGCCCATGCCCCAGTCGATCGTCCCGTCCTCGATCATCGACGCGCGGCGCTGCAGCTGCGGCAGCAGCCGCGGGTGCACCGTGACGTGGTCCGGGATGTTGACCTGGGACTCGGCGATGCGCTTGACGACCTCCTGGGAGATCGCCGTCTGCACGGCCACGGGGAACTCGGCCTGCGGGTCCGGGACCTCGGCGGCGGCCGGGTGCGAGACGGCCTCGCGGACCTCCGTGAAGACCTTCTCCAGCTGGCCCTGGAAGTCCTGGAGCGCCTGCTCGGCCTCTTCCAGGGTGATGTCGCCGCGACCGATGAGGGACTCGGTGTAGAGCTTGCGCACCGAGCGCTTCTTGTCGATCAGGTCGTACATCAGCGGCTGCGTGAACGCCGGGTTGTCCGACTCGTTGTGACCGCGGCGGCGGTAGCAGATGAGGTCGATGACGACGTCCTTGTTGAACGCCTGGCGGAACTCGAAGGCCAGCCGGGCGACGCGGACGACGGCCTCGGGGTCGTCACCGTTCACGTGGAAGATCGGCGCCTCGATCATGCGGGCCACGTCCGTGGCGTACATGGAGGAGCGCGACGACTCGGGAGCCGCCGTGAAGCCGACCTGGTTGTTGATGACGATGTGGACCGTGCCGCCCGTGCGGTAGCCGCGCAGCTGCGACATGTTGAGCGTCTCGGCGACCACACCCTGGCCCGCGAAGGCCGCGTCACCGTGCAGGGCGACCGGCAGGACCGTGAAGTCCGTGCCGCCCTTGTTGATGATGTCCTGCTTGGCGCGGGTGATGCCCTCGATGACCGGGTCGACCGTCTCCAGGTGGGACGGGTTGGCGGCCAGCGAGACGTTGATCTGCTCGCCGTCCAGGCCGGTGAAGGTGCCCTGGGCGCCCAGGTGGTACTTCACGTCGCCGGAGCCGTGCATCGACTTCGGGTCGAGGTTGCCCTCGAACTCCCGGAAGATCTGCGCGTACGACTTGCCGACGATGTTCGCCAGCACGTTCAGCCGGCCGCGGTGGGCCATGCCGATGACGACCTCGTCGAGACGGTTCTCGGCGGCGGAGTCGATGACCGCGTCGAGCAGCGGGATGACGGACTCGCCGCCCTCCAGGGAGAACCGCTTCTGACCGACGTACTTGGTCTGGAGGAAGGTCTCGAAGGCCTCCGCCGAGTTCAGCCGGCGCAGGATGCGCAGCTGCTCCTCGCGCTCCGGCTTGGCGTGCGGCCGCTCGATGCGGTCCTGGAGCCAGCGGCGCTGCTTCGGGTCCTGGATGTGCATGAACTCGACGCCGGTGGTGCGGCAGTACGAGTCGCGCAGCACGCCGAGGACGTCGCGCAGCTTCATCATCGACTTGCCGGCGAAGCCGCCGACGGCGAACTCGCGCTCCAGGTCCCAGAGCGTCAGGCCGTGCTCGGTGATGTCCAGGTCGGGGTGCTTGCGCTGCTGGTACTCCAGCGGGTCGGTGTCGGCCATGACGTGGCCGCGGACCCGGTAGGAGTGGATCAGCTCGAAGACGCGGGCGGCCTTGGTGACGTCGTCGTCGTGCGAGGCGTCGATGTCCTTGAGCCAGCGGACCGGCTCGTAGGGGATCCGCAGGGCCTTGAAGATCTCGTCGTAGAACTCGTTCTCACCGAGGAGGAGGTTCGCGACGATGCGCAGGAACTCGCCGGAGGCGGCGCCCTGGATGACCCGGTGGTCGTAGGTCGACGTGAGCGTCATGACCTTCGAGATGCCGAGCTTGTTCAGCGTGTCCTGGGACGTGCCCTGGAACTCCGCCGGGTAGTCCATGGAGCCGACGCCCATGATGACCGACTGTCCGGGCATCAGGCGCGGGACCGAGTGGACGGTGCCGAGGCCGCCCGGGTTGGTCAGGGAGACCGTGACACCGGTGAAGTCGTCCATGCCGAGCTTGCCGTCGCGAGCACGGCGGACGATGTCCTCGTAGGCCTGCCAGAACTCGAAGAAGTTCAGCGTCTCGGCCTTCTTGATGCCCGCGACGACCAGCTGACGGTCGCCGTTCGGCTTCACCAGGTCGATGGCCAGACCGAAGTTCACGTGGTCGGGCTTGACCAGGGTGGGCTTGCCGTCCTTCTCCGCGAAGGAGTAGTTCATCGACGGCATGGCCTTGATGGCCTGCACCATCGCGTACCCGATGAGGTGCGTGAAGGAGATCTTCCCGCCGCGGGCGCGCTTGAGGTGGTTGTTGATGACGATGCGGTTGTCGAACAGCAGCTTCACCGGGACCGCGCGCACGGACGTCGCCGTGGGGACCTCGATGGACTTGTTCATGTTCTTCGCGACGGCGGCGGCGGGGCCGCGCAGCGTCACGAGCTCGGGGCCGGCAGGGGCCTCGGTCGTCACTTCTTCAGCCTTCTTCGGTACGGGGGTGGCGGCAGCGGCCGGCTTCGGCGCGGTGGGCGCGGCCGGAGCGGCGGGCTTCGCGGGAGCGGGCGCGGCGGCAGCCTGTGCGGGAGCTGCGGCTGCGGGCTTCGCGGGCGCGGCGGGAGCCTGCGCTGCGGGTGCGGCCGGGGCCGCGGGCTTCTCGGCCGGCTTCGGGGTCGTCGCGGCCCCCGCGGCCGCGGCACCTGGCTTGTAGTCGGCGAAGAAGTCCCACCAGGCTCGGTCAACCGAATTCGGGTCCTGGAGGTACTGCTGATAGATCTCGTCGACGAGCCACTCGTTGGGTCCGAACGCGGCCGCAGGGTTCTTACCCTGCCCGGCTTGGTCGGTCTCGGTGGAGATGCTCGAGTTACTGGGGGACTGTGGCGACACGGCGGTAACCGCCCTCTTCCGCTTCTCACAAGGTGATGGACAGCGGGAATAAAGGCTACGCCTCCATTGACGGGACGTGCAGACCGGGCCGGTCATCCGTCACGTAAGTCACATCGGAAGTTGCGTTTCGGGCCGGGAAATGGCGGGAAACAAGCGGGGTTTCGGTACGTTCGCATGCGCGCCCGGCGTGTTCTTGTCTGCCCGGCGCGCTCTTGACCCCTGCGTGACCGAAACCCTACGTCAACTTTGCGTTCCGGTCTCTCCCGGAAGGGTGACCTTGATCCGGCAGCCCCGCTCGGATTCGGCCACCCGGATCTGTCCGCCGTGCAGTTCCACGGCCCAGCGGGCGATGGCGAGGCCGAGGCCCGTGCCGCCGTCGCCCTTGTCGCCCGTGGCGGAGCCCTGGTTGAAGCGCTCGAAGACCTTGTGCCACTCGGACTGGGGGATGCCGGGGCCCTCGTCGAGGACTTCGAGGACGAGCGACTCGGGGTAGGGACCGCCCCGGGCGAGCACGGTGACGCGGCCGTGCTGCGGGGAGTGCTTCACCGCGTTGTCGATGAGGTTCGCGACGACCTGGTGGATGCGCTCCGGGTCGGCGTTCGCCGTCAGCTCGGGCGGCGAGACGTCGAGGTGCAGATGGACGTCCGTACGCGTATGGGTGCCGGAGCCGGAGGCGAGACCGGCGCGCTGGGAGACCGCCATGTTGGCCTCCTTCAGGACGCCCGACAGATACGGCCAGACCTCGAAGCGGCGCGCCTTCAGCTCCACGACGCCGTTGTCCAGGCGCGACAGGTCGAGCAGCGTGTCGACGAGGCGGCCGAGCCGCTCCGTCTGTTTGAGCGCCGTGCGCATCGTCTCGGGGTCGGCGGCCATCACGCCGTCCACGACGTTCTCCAGGACCGCGCGCAGGCCCGCGATGGGCGTGCGCAGCTCGTGCGACACATTGGCCACGAGCTCCTTGCGCTGCTGGTCCTGGGCCGCCAGCTCGTCGGCCATGCGGTTGATCGTGACCGCGAGGTCACCGATCTCGTCGCGCCGGCCCGCGCCGCGCACCCGGCGCGAGTAGTCGCCGTTGGAGATGAACCGGGCGACCGTGTTCATCTCGTCGAGCGGCGCCGTCAGCGAGTGCGCCACGAACTGCGTGATCAGCAGCGTGGCGATGATCGAGAACACCGTGATGAAGCGCAGCTCCGTCGCCGTGTACATCGCCACCATGAGCAGGCCCGTGGTGATGAAGACGGAGACGACGACGAGCGTGCCGAGCTTCGCCTTGACGGAGAAGGGGCGCAGACCGCCGGACGCCCACTGAGGGTTGAACGGCGGACGGTGCGGCCGCCCGCCCACTGCCCGGTTCCGGTCCCCGCCGCTCACGGGTTCGGCGTCTCCAGCGCGTAGCCCACGCCGTGCACGGTGCGGATGCGCTCCGCGCCGATCTTCCGGCGCAGCGCCTTGATGTGGCTGTCGACGGTGCGGGTGCCCGAGGCGTCCGCCCAGTCCCACACCTCGGCGAGCAGCTGCTCACGGGAGAGGACCGCGCGCGGCGTGTTCGCCAGGCACACGAGGAGGTCGAACTCGGTGGGAGTGAGGTGCACGTCCTCGCTCCTGACCCGCACGCGGCGCTGCGCGTGGTCGATCTCCAGCTCGCCGAGCCGCAGTATGCCGCTGCGGGGCGTCGTGGCGGCCAGCGCGGCCCGCTCGACGCGGCGCAGCAGCACGTGCACGCGCGCCGCGAGCTCCCGCATGGAGAACGGCTTGGTCATGTAGTCGTCGGCACCGACACCGAGGCCGACCAGCATGTCCGTCTCGTCGTCGCGCGCGGTCAGCATCATGACCGGCACCGGCCGCTGGGCCTGCACGCGCCGGCAGACCTCGAGGCCGTCGAATCCGGGCAGCATGATGTCGAGGATCAGCAGGTCGGGCTGCCAGGCCTCGGCCGTGTCGACCGCCGCCGGACCGTCCTGCGCGGTTTGCACGAGGAATCCCTCGGCGCGCAGCCGGGCGGCGATGGCGTCGACGATCGTCGGATCATCCTCGACGACCAGGACCCGTCGTTGGGCTCCCTGGGTCGTCGTGGTGGTGTTGTGGGAGGTGTGTGTCTGCTCCATCGCCCCGCCCCTGAATGCGCGCCGTCGTGACGCGCTTGACGCTTGAATGATCGGGTTTCGGACGTCAGCGTACGGGGAGTTACCGCCGGTCGGCTACGTGGGCCTCAGTGCGAGGTGCACCACGTCAGGGACGCCCCGGACAACCGGGATCTCTTCGGTGCGCACCGCCTGGAAACCGGCATTCCGCAAGGTTTCTTCGAAATTTGCTGACGGCTGTGCGGACCATACGGCGAGAACACCGCCCGGGTCGAGTCGGTCCTTGCAGGCGGCGAGGCCGGAGGGTCCGTAAAGGGTGTCGTTGTCCTCTGTGACGGTCCAGTCCGGACCGTTGTCGATGTCGAGGCAGAGCGCGTCGTAGGTCTCCGTGGCCGTGTGCAGATGCCGTACGAGGTCGGCCTCGACGATGGCCGTACGCGGGTCGGCGAGGGCCCCGGCGGACAGCTCGCGCAGCGGTCCTCGCCGGTGCCAGTCGATGATCGCGGGCTCCCGCTCGACGACCGTGATGCCGCCCCAGCGCGGGTCGGCGGCCGCGTGGGCGAGGGAGAAGCCGACGCCGAGCCCGCCGATGAGAACACGCGGCTTCTTCCGATCGCCGAGGGCGTCGCGCGCCGCATCCATGAGGAGCCGCTCGGAGCGGCCGTCGGAGGTGTCCATCAGGAACGTGCCGTTGGCGATGATCTGGAGCAGGTCGCCGTGACGGCGCAGGACCACCTCGCCGAAGGGCCCTTCGCGGCGATCGAGGACGACGGGTGGATCGGGGTGGTGCAGAGTCGTCATGGCCGCCATTGTGGCCGACGAGGTACGCGCCCCGCGGGCATTTCCTGTGTCCCACGTCTCACATGGCACTCGTCACAGAGGGTGACCCGAACCAGGTCACGCGGTGCCACAACTGCCGGACGCGCCCGCGTACTTCGCGTTCGTCAAGGGGGCCTCGATCCGCCAGCCCACCGACTCGTAGAGGTGTCGGCCCTCCGGGGTGCAGGCGAGGACCGCGTGGGTTGAGCCCTGGGTGTGGGCCGCCGACTGGAGTGTGCCCATGACCACGCGGCCGAGGCCCCTGCGGCGGTGGTGTTCCGAGGTCTCGATCTGGTCGACGACCGCGCTCGCGCCGGTCGGGGCGATCTGGCCGCGCGCGGCGAACGCGCCCGTGGTGTCGGTGAGCAGGACCCGGGTGACGCCGGCGCGGGTCCAGATGTGCCGGATGTAGCCGCTGGGGGCCGGGGGTGCGGCGGCCGGGGTGAGTTCCGTCGACATCAGGAAGTCGTCCGCCCCGTACGGCTCCCACTCCGGGCCGAGCCACGGCAGCACCCGCTCCGGGTCCGCGAAGACCTTCAGGTGGGTGCCGCGGCCGCGCGTGGACTCGGCGACCTTGCGCACGACCTCCTCGCGCACGGCGTCGTTCGTGGCGCCGACGACGTGCCGGCTCACGTGCTCCGGCAGACCCACGTGAATCGTGTAACCCCAGGGCTCGACGAGCGGGGGAGCGGTGCCGCGCGACACGATCCAGCCGTCGATCCAGTTCCGTACGAGTTCCTCGCCCGTCATGCCCGTACCCCTCTGACGTAAGACCCTCATTCGCTTAGGGGTCATTACATATGCAGTGCCACGGAGGCCGGAAGTCGTGATCGCTGACAGCGAACGGCCGGGACGGAACATCTGGGAGCTGCCGAGCATTGAGTCCTTGTAACTCAACTTGACTGCCAAAGGGGAGATCATGGCTTCGACGTCCACACCGCTCACCCTGCCCGTGCTGCCCCTCGACGACGAGGTCGTGCTGCCCGGAATGGTGGTGCCCCTGGACCTCAGCGACACCGACGTACGGGCCGCGGTGGAGGCCGCGCAGGCCGCCGCGCGTACTGGACCCAGCAAGCCGAAGGTGCTGCTTGTTCCACGGATCGATGGCACGTACGCGAACACCGGCGTGCTCGGCACCGTCGAGCAGGTCGGCCGCCTCGCCGACGGCGACCCCGGCGCGCTGATCCGCGGCGTCGGCCGCGTCCGCATCGGCGCCGGCACGACCGGGCCCGGCGCCGCCCTGTGGGTGGAGGGCCTGACCGTCGAGGAGGAGGTGCCGGACCCGCTGCCCGGCGCCGTCACCGAACTCGTCAAGGAGTACAAGGCGCTCGCCACGAACTGGCTGAAGAAGCGCGGCGCCTGGCAGGTCGTGGACCGCGTCCAGGCCATCGACGACGTGTCCGCGCTCGCCGACAACTCCGGCTACTCGCCGTTCCTCACCACCGCCCAGAAGGTCGAGCTGCTCGAGGCCGCCGACCCGGTCGAGCGGCTGAAGCTCGCCACAGGACACCTGCGCGACCACCTCGCCGAGCAGGACGTCGCCGAGTCCATCGCCAAGGACGTACAGGAAGGCGTCGACAAGCAGCAGCGCGAGTTCCTGCTGCGGCGCCAGCTCGACGCCGTGCGCAAGGAGCTGCGCGAGCTGAACGGCGAGAAGGACGAGGGTGAGGAGTCGGACGACTACCGCACCCGCGTCGAGGCCGCCGACCTGCCTGAGAAGGTCCGTGAGGCCGCCCTCAAGGAGGTCGAGAAGCTGGAGCGGGCGAGCGATCAGTCGCCCGAGGGGTCGTGGATCCGGACCTGGCTCGACACCGTCCTCGAACTGCCGTGGAACGAGCGGACCGAGGACGAGTACGACATCCAGGGCGCCCGCGCCGTCCTCGACGCCGAGCACGCGGGCCTGGACGACGTGAAGGAGCGGATCACCGAGTACCTGGCCGTGCGCAAGCGGCGCGCGGACCGCGGCCTCGGCGTGGTCGGCGGCCGGCGCGGGGGCGCCGTGCTCGCGCTCGTCGGCCCGCCCGGCGTAGGCAAGACCTCGCTCGGGGAGTCCGTCGCGCACTCGATGGGCCGTAAGTTCGTCCGCGTCGCGCTCGGCGGCGTACGGGACGAGGCGGAGATCCGCGGTCACCGGCGTACGTACGTGGGTGCCCTGCCGGGCCGCATCGTGCGCGCCATCAAGGAGGCCGGGTCGATGAACCCGGTGGTCCTCCTCGACGAGGTCGACAAGGTCGGCTCCGACTTCCGCGGCGACCCGGCCGCGGCCCTCCTCGAAGTCCTCGACCCGGCCCAGAACCACACCTTCCGCGACCACTACCTGGAGGTCGAACTCGACCTGAGTGACGTGGTGTTCCTGGCGACCGCGAACGTTCTCGAAGCGATTCCCGAGGCACTGCTCGACCGTATGGAGCTCGTGCGCCTCGACGGGTACACCGAGGACGAGAAGATCGTCATCGCCCGTGACCACCTGGTCCCGCGCCAGCTGGACCGCGCGGGTCTCGCGGCCGACGAGGTCACCATCGGCGACGACGCGCTGCGCAAGCTCGCCGGCGAGTACACGCGTGAGGCCGGCGTACGCAACCTGGAGCGGTCCGTGACGCGGGTGCTGCGCAAGGTCGCCGCGCAGCACGAACTGGGCGAGCGGGAGCTGCCGTTCACCGTCGGCGAGGGCGATCTGCGCTCGCTGATCGGGCGGCCGCACCACGTGCCCGAGTCGGCGCAGGACCCGGCCGAGCGGCGCACGTCCGTGCCGGGCGTGGCGACCGGGCTCGCGGTCACCGGGGCCGGTGGTGACGTGCTCTTCGTGGAGGCGTCGCTCGCCGACCCGGAGACGGGTGCGGCGGGTCTGACGCTCACCGGTCAGCTGGGTGACGTGATGAAGGAGTCGGCGCAGATCGCCCTGTCCTTCCTGCGCTCGCACGGCGCCGAACTGGAGCTGCCCGTCGCCGACCTGAAGGAGCGCGGCGCGCACATCCACTTCCCGGCGGGCGCCGTCCCGAAGGACGGGCCGAGCGCGGGCGTCACGATGACGACGGCGCTGGCGTCGCTGCTGAGCGGGCGGCTTGTCCGTACGGATGTGGCGATGACCGGCGAGGTCTCCCTGACCGGGCGCGTCCTGCCCATCGGCGGCGTCAAGCAGAAGCTGCTGGCCGCGCACCGGGCCGGGATCACGACCGTCATCATCCCGAAGCGGAACGAGGCGGACCTGGACGACGTCCCGGCGGAGGTGCTGGAGAAGCTGGAGGTGCACCCGGTGAACGATGTGCGGCAGGCCCTTGAACTAGCCCTGGCACCCGCCGAGGTGGAGGTGCCCGTCGCCGCGTGACCTGCGACGGGGGCGGGGTCTCGGGGCTCTGCCCCGGACCCCGCGCCTCAATCGCCGGCGGGGCTTGATTGCGTCAGCCAGCCCCTCAGTGTCGCCCGCACACCCGCCTGAAAGCGCGTCTGCGCGTTGAGCATCGTCATCAGGCGGGTGATGCGGCGGCGCACCGTGTGCACGTGGACGTCCAGGCGGCGGGCGATCGCCTCGTCCTTGAGGCCCGAGGCGAGGAGCGTCAGCAGCTCGCGGTCCTCGTCCGTGATCTCGTCGGGGGAGTCCGCGCCGATCGGCACCGCCCGCTCCCACACCGCGTCGAAGAGGGGGACGAGGGCGTGGCTCAGCAGGGAGTCGCTGACGACGAGTGCCGAGGCCGTCGGGTCCGCCGCGTCCGTCGGTGGCAGCAGGGTCACCCTGCGGTCCACCGTGAAGAGCTTCGTCGGCAGGTCCTTGCCCACCCGGATCTGAACGCCCTGCGTGGCAAGGTCGTTGAGGCCCCGGACGCGCCCGGGGAAGGTGAGGCCCTCCCGGTCCACCACCACCCGCACCCGCGCCCCGCGCCGCACGGGGGCCGCCACGTCGAGCGGTGCCGGCATGCCGTCCGGCCGGCTGGAGGCGTACGGCGGCCGGTCGAGCAGCGCCACTTCCGTGGTGGCGGAGGCCAGCATCGCCGCGACGCGCTCCGCGATGGCCCGGCCGCCGCGCACCGTCTCGATCCCCATCGCCCGCACGTCCGCCGGCGTGGCGGTCAGCAACCCGGCCGCCAGCCGGTCCACCGCCCCCGTAAGGTCCTCCAACTCGGCCGATCGGCGCAGCAGTTCCGCCTGGTGCCGGTGGATCAGGTTGCGCAGCGCCGTGGCGGGCGGCACCGCGAGCGGGAGGGCGGCGCCGCGCGGCGACGGCAGCGTGCAGCCGCGCTCCGCGAGGCGGTCGAGGGCGTCCGCGGCGCGGCGCGCGGGCAGCCCGGTCGCGCGGGCGAGTGCCGCCCGCGAGGCGAAGTCACCGCCTCCGAGCAGCGCTTCGTAGACCCTCAGTTCGCTCTCGCCGAGGCCGAGGGCCTGCCACTGCGCTTCGTCGTGCCCAGCCGATGTCACCAGGGGATTTTCGGTTGATCCGTGCAGGCCACACAAGTGGGCACGTACACAAGTCGGCACCTGGAACGGATTGTTCGCACCCCCGCTCCGGTACTTGCATGGCCGCATCCGATATCTGTTCACGCGTCAGTGACACCGGAGGGGCACCGTGCGGAGTGCAGCACGCAGGAGATCAGGCAGAACCGGCAGCGGATCAGGCAGACCCGGCAACGGAACGGGGCAGGGGAGCGGCGGTATATCCGTCGGCCAGGGCGTCGCGGCGCTGCTCGCCGTCGCCGGACTGCTGGTGACCGGGGTGCCGGCCGCCCAGGCGGCCACCGGTGCCGCGGCCGACGACACGTCCGTGGTGGCGGGGACCGACACGGACACCCCGGCCCTCGTGACCGACCTGAACGAGCAGGCCACGGCCACCGGCAGCGCCGCCGATGCCGCGCGCGGTCACCTCAAGGCGAAGAAGTCGCGCTACCACATCGCTGACACGTCGCCGAAGGATCTGACGGCCGTCAGCACGCAGAGCGCGGGCGGTCGGGAGACCGTTCGGCTCCAGCAGAAGTACCGGGGCGTCACGGTGCTCGGCGGTGAGTACGTCGTCCGGATGGAGAAGAAGGGCGGCGAGCGGACCGTCACCGGTACCTCCGGCAAGTACTTCACCGAGCTGAAGCTCGCCACGGTCGAACCGAAGGTCTCCGAGAAGACCGCCGTCCAGCGCGCGGTCGCCGCCGTCACCACGCAGCTCGGGGGCGGCCTGCTGACCGCCCCCGCAAAGGGGGACAAGGCGCTCACCGGCAAGGCCACCGGTGTCACGATTCTGCCGCAGGGCTCCGGCGTGCTCACCCGGCACATCACCGTCACCGGCGTCAGCCCGGCCGACGGCTCGCCGGTCAAGCAGGAGGTCTACGTCGACGCCCGCTCCGGCTTCCCGCTGCTCCAGTACAGCGGCATCAGGACGTTCGGCGCCACGGGCACGGCGACCGGCGCCATCGACGAGGCGCCCACGGACGGGGACGCGGCCACCACCGTCGCCGACCAGCTCGTCGTCAAGGGCACCGGCACCCGCTACAACGGCGAGAAGACCGAGGTGAACCTGTACAAGGACACCAAGGGCGTCTACCAGATGATCGACTACGGCAGGCGGGCCGCGGACTCCCCGTACGAGGGCCCCATGCTGTCGACCTACGACGCCCGCGGCCGCGAGGTCGCCTCCGCGTCCGGCACCTGGCCCACCGGCATCAAGACGTTCCAGTCGGCCACCCCCGAGCTCGGCGCGGACTACACGAACTCCGGTGCCATCGACGCCCACTGGGCGGCCGGCAAAGTCTACGACTACTACAAGAACCACTTCGGCCGGGCCGGTCTCGACGGCAAGGACGGGTACATCAACTCCCTGGTCGGCGTGGTGCAGAACGGCAAGCCGTACAACAACGCCTTCTGGGACGGCACCAAGATGGTGTACGGCCAGGGCGGCGGCGACTACCGCACCTTCTCCGCCGACACCGACGTCGTCGGCCACGAGATGACGCACGGCGTCGTCGAGCACACCGCGAACCTCGTCTACGCGGGCCAGTCCGGCGCCATGAACGAGGGCCTCGCCGACTACTTCGGCAACGCCATCGACCTGGAGGCCAACGGCCGGTCCATGGACGACCCGGACGCGGGCCTGCTCGGCGAGGACCTGTGCACCACGCTCAGCCCCCGCGAGTGCGCGCTGCGCGACCTCAACGACGGCAAGACCACGTCGAAGGACTTCATCGGCGTCACCTACCGCGGTGACAACGGCGGCGTGCACCTCAACTCGACGATCTTCTCCGGCGCCCTGTGGGACATCCGCCAGGACCTCGGCGGCGACCTCGCCGACAAGATCGTCTACCGCGCCCTGTCCGCGTACATGACGCCGCTCGACGGCTT
The DNA here is from genome assembly GCF_050106155.1 of Streptomyces nidicola. Taxonomy (NCBI): domain Bacteria; kingdom Bacillati; phylum Actinomycetota; class Actinomycetes; order Kitasatosporales; family Streptomycetaceae; genus Streptomyces; species Streptomyces nidicola. The sequence goes on along the minus strand of NZ_JBNBPI010000001.1, from coordinate 3,545,650 downwards.
CACCGAGGGCCGCGCCGCAGTCGTCGCCGCCGCGCAGGAACTGGGCGTCACCAAGGCCCAACTCGCCGTCGTGAACCGGTCGTTCGACGCCCACGGCATCGTCCCCGGCTGGGAGAAGGCGCTCGGCGTCGACACCGACACCATCCTGTCCAAGGTCAACATCTACAACACCGGCGTCGGCGCGGGCGGCGGCAAGTACGCCGTCTCGAACTCCAACGAGGACGGCAGCGAGCCGTACTCGGTGTGGCTGGGCAACACCTCCGGCAAGGGCACGCCCCAGCTGATGAGCGCCAACAACGGCGACTACAACGTCTACGCGGACACCGACGGCAAGACGGTGGTGTGGGCCGACTACAGCAGCAGCGGCATCAAGATCATGGCGCGCCCGGTCAAGGGCGGCCTCGCGAAGGTGGTCGACAGCATCGGCAGCGACGTCTCCGGGCTCGTCGTGGACGGCGACTACGTCGCATACACCGCGTTCAATCCGCAGTTCGGCGTCACGAATGTCCGGTACACCAACATGAAGACCGGGGAGACCGCTCTGGTCGACGGTGGCCGTCCGTACAACGTCTCGGGCCTGGCCTCCATCAAGGACGGCAAGATCGCCTACGCCAAGGTCGCCCCGGACGCGAACGGCAACTCCACGCTCGGCGTCGAGGTCCTCGACGCGGCGACCGGCGCCAAGACGCAGATGCCCCTCGCCGACAGCGCCAAGACGGTGGGCGTCGGCCAGACCGCGATCACCGACGACGGTGTCTTCTGGATCGAGGACAACGACGCCACCGACACGGGGCAGGCCGCGGTGCGCCGCGCGGACCTCGACGGCAAGAACCCGCTCACCCTCACCCCGGAGTCCGGCGACGGCTCGCTGTACGCCTACTCGCTGACGGCCTCGGACGACGCGGTCAGCGTCACCACGCTGCCGCCGGCCACGGACTGGGCCAACGACACGCTGCCGAAGCTGGTCCAGGTGGCCCCCGACGGCAAGGGCGGCACGCAGCGCGTCTCCTGCAACCGCGGCGACCAGGCCTACGCGGCCGCCGACGAGGGGCAGCGCGTCCTGTGGCTCGACGGCACCACCGGCTACACGAACCTCGTGAAGCGCGACAGGCCCGCCGGCAGGTGCTGACCGGGCCCATCTGAACGCGGCGGCGGCCGGACTCACCGGAGGGGGGAGCCCGGCCGCCGTCTGCTCGTCTGTTCTTGAGGACTCAGCTCTTGAGGGCTCAGCCGTTGGCGAGTGCCACGACGCGGTCGAGCGCGCCGTTGAACTTGTTGTGGTCGCCGACCGTCGGACCGGTCGACGTGTACTGCCACATGGTCTGGTAGCTCCAGCCGGCCGGCAGTGTGCCGGGGGCGGAGGCGTAGCGGGCGATCCACAGCGGGTTGTTGGCCGCGAAGCCGCTGTAGTTGCCCGTGCACTGGGTCCACCAGCTGGTCGCCGTGTAGATGACGGCGTCACGGCCCGTGCGGGCCTTGTACTGGTTCAGGAAGTCCCGGATCCAGGTCACCATGCCGCTCTGCGTCTTGCCGAAGCAGGCGGCGCCGTACGGGTTCCACTCGATGTCGAGCGCGCCCGGCAGCGTCTTGCCGTCCTTGGACCAGCCGCCTCCGTGGTCCACGAAGTAGTTGGCCTGGGTGGCACCGCTCGTGGTGTCAGGGGTCGCGAAGTGGTACGCGCCGCGGACCATGCCCACGTTGTACGAGCCGTTGTACTGCTGCGCGAAGTACGGGTTCGTGTAGTACGTGCCTTCGGTGGCCTTGGTGTAGGCCCAGCGCACGCCGCTGTTCCAGAGCGTCGACCAGGCCACGTTGCCCTGGTGGCTGGAGACGTCGACGCCCTCGGTCTGCGCGGCGGCGACGCCGTTGGTGGGCGGCGGGGAACCGACGCCGTCGTGCTCGGCGACCCCCATGCCCATATGGGCCTCGCCGCGGGCTGGGACGTCGGCGGCGTGCGCCGCGCCAGGCAGGGCAAGGAGAAGGGAGAGCGCCGCGAGCAGGGTGCCGGTGATTCCGAGGCGGGTGCTGCTGCGTCTGCGGCGGGTGGTGACAGGTCTGTGCACGGGCATGAGCGGCCTCCGAGTACGACATGGGTGACGTGCGGTGGCGCCGGTGCGCTTGATGGTGTGTGCATGCCACGGCTGGCAGCGGTGGAAACGCTACGCACGTAGACCCGTGGCGGGAAGAGGGGCCGGTGTGTGCCGTTGGTCTACTCCTGCGAAATACTGGTGGAACTGCGGTGATGACCGTGATGGGCGAAAACTTTCAGAGGTGCTGACGTGCGCGAAGACGGAAAAGGCGGGCGGCGGAGCGCGGAATCCGAACCGCGAACCGCCGCCGCGCCGACGGCTGTGGACGGCGAGTTCCTTGCCCTGGAACGCGAGTTGACCGTCTTCCTGCGCCGGGCCCGGGCCAACTCGGGCGAGATGGCCCGCGAGGTCCACCCCGACCTGGAACCGGCCGCGTACGGACTCCTTGTGCGCCTGGAGGAGTGCGGGGCGCAGCGGGCCACCGAGCTCGCCGGGTACATCGGCGTCGGCAAGGCGACGATGAGCCGCCAGCTGCGGGCCCTGGAGGAGCTCGGCTTCGTCGGCCGCGAGCCGGATCCCGCGGACGGGCGGGCGTGGCTGGTCTCGCTCACCGAGTCCGGGCGGGAGCACTTCGGGCGTGTGCGGGATGCTCGGCGCATGCGGTATGTGCGGCAGCTGGACGGGTGGGACCGACGGGAAGTCGCGGAGCTGGCGAGGTTGTTGCACCAGTTGAATGCCGGGGCCGAGTAGTTCGTCGCACCTCGACGGCGTTGCGGTTGCGGGGCTCTGCCCCGGACCCCGCGCCTCAATCTCCCCCGGCTAACGCTGGGAGGTGCCCCCTGCGGGGCTTGAAGGTAGCTCCACGTACGCCAACGTCGCATCGTCATGGGTCTTGCTGCGCCGCAGGTACCGGCGGGTCTCCGCGTCCGAGGTCTCCAGGGCCCGGACCCGCGACACCACCGCCTCCGTGCCCTCCTTGCGTACGAGGGTGAACAGGTCCGTCCAGTCGCCCTCGTGGAACTTCTCCACCCAGCGCGTCACGCCGTCCGTCATCGCCGCGAGCGCCCGCACCCCGGACCGGGGCAGCGTGCCGGTGACCGCGCGCCGCGCCACCGACGGGTCCGCGGCGGCCGTGAAGAAGCCGCCCTCCTTGTTGCGCACCGTGGCGTCGGCCACCTCGTTCGATACGAGGTTGGCGCGGGGGACCCGGTCGAGGCGCTCGTCGAGCAGCGGCGTGACCGCGCCGTCGGGGGCCTCGACGAGCAACGCCGAGTCGGAGAGCACCAGATGCTCCACCTGCTCCGCGTCCCAGCGGGCGAGTACGACGGTCGCCTGCGGAGTGCGCGGGTGAGAAAGGTCACAGGTGTCCCGATGGGCGTCGGCGGTCCGGGCGATCGCCGCGCCGAGCACGTCCGTCAGGCTCAGATCGCGCCGCGAAACGGACAGTTCGGCCAGTGCTCCGCCGAGGTGGGCGGCGAACCACGGGACGGAGTGCCGGCAGCCGACATCGGTCGCCGGGGGAGTGACCCCGTCGAGGACGACGAGCGCTCCACCGTGCCCGGCGGCCGGTGCGGCCATCGATACGAAGTCCTCGTTCGGCCGCTCGGCGGCGCCCGGCTCGGTGGTCAGTTCGATGCGCATGCGGTCAGTCTGCATGAGGCACCCTCACGGAGCGCTGGCACGCCGCGAGTTGGGGTCAGCCGTTCGTAGGGATTCTGTGCAGATCGCGCAGCGACCCGAAGGAGCCCCTGAGCGCCGGGTTTGCACGGAATGATCACTTCCGTCGGGGGTGTGGCGGGGCATCCTGCCAAAGGCCGCCGAAGACGTCCAACCCGCGCGCGGTTGACGGAGGGTGACCGCCACACGGGAACTTGCTCCCCAACTCCCGCTCGATGTTCACTCCTTCGGGTGGCGGGCGAGGTGATGGGCGCCCCCTGCTCACCGGCACTGGAAGGGTCAGGGGCCAGGCCAGGAGGGTCACGAGTGTTGACGCAGCGTCACCCGGACCCATGGGGTAGGACGAGTCAGGAATGCGAGCATCAGTGGGGAACACCTCCGGCGGTAATGGGGCCAGTGGGCTGGGTGTGTCGGGTGATGTCGCACCGGACCAGGCACCCGAGGTGAGCCGCACGGGTTCCGGTCGGGGCAAGCGTGCCCGGGTCCGCAGCCGCTTGATCGTGGCGGTGGCCGTGGTCGCCGCGGCCGTCGTCGGCGCCGGGGCGCCGGTGATCGTCGGCGCCTCCGACCGCGTGGGCGAATCGCAGACCCTCGTCGACGACGCCCAGCAGACACAGCGCTCGCTGGCCCTCTCGCACGCGCTCGCGGACGAGCGGGACGAGGTCACCCGCTTCATCGCCGGAGGCCGGTCCAAGGGACAGGGCCTGAGCGAGGAGCGCGGGGCCCGCGTCGACCGGCAGGTCGACGAGCTGCGCGTGGACGCGCCGGCCGCGCTGCGCCGCACCCTCGACGACGTCGCCGCCGTGCGCCGCTCCGCCCTCACCGGCAAGGGCTCCGCCCTGGAGGCGCACACCGCGTACTCGCGCTCCATCGGTGAACTGCACGCGCGCGCCGAGGATCTGGCCGAGCGCATACCCGTGCGCGCGGGTTCCGGGGCCTACGCCCTGGCGGACCTGGACCGCGCCGTCGAGCAGGCGTCCGCCGCGCGCGGCCTGCTGCTCGCCGCGCTCGCCGTGCCGCGCACCACGACCACGGAGATCGACCCGGCGACCGGCCTGCGCAAGGCGGTCACCGGCGGGTCCTCCGCCGACCGCGGCCAGCGCGACGCCCTGAGCGCCGCGGGCCAGCGGGCCAGGGTCCGCGAGCAGGCCGCGCTCGACGACTTCCACGACTCGGGGACGACCGCGGCGGTCAACGCGTACGACTCCACGGTCACGGGCCCGGACGCCACGCGCGCCGAGGCGTATCTGAAGAACCTCGCCGACGCCCCGACGCTGAGCGCGAGCGAGCTCCGCTACAACTCCAAGAACGTCGAGGCCGCCCTCACCGCCCGGATCGACCTCATGCGGGGCGCGGAGGCCGCGCTCGGGGACCAGCGGGTCAAGCGCCTGGAGCAGCTGCGCGACGACGACGTGACGGCGCTGGAGATCCGGATCGCGCTCGTCGGCGTCTGTCTGCTCGCCGCCGTCGGCGTGGCCATGGCGACGGCCCGCTCGTTGACCCGGCCGCTCGCCGCGCTGCGGATCGGCTCCGCGCGCGTCGCCGGCGACCCCGCCGCCGAGGACCCGGTCAAGTTCACCGGCCGCAACGACGAGTTCGCCCAGGTCGTCGACTCGATCAACGCCCTGCACGCGCACGCCGTCGGGCTGCACGGACGCATCGGCACCCTGGAGTCCGACCGCAAGCACCTCGTCGGCGAGCGTCAGCGGATGGCCGACGACCGGGACCGGCTGCGCGGCGAACTCGCCGACACCGCCCGGAAGCTGGACCGGGTCAAGCACTCGATCCACGGGACGTTCGTCAACCTGGCGCTGCGCACCCTCGGGCTCGTCGAGCGGCAACTGGGCATCATCGAGGGCCTGGAGGAGCGCGAGCAGGACCCGGACCGGCTCGCCACGCTCTACAAGCTCGACCACTCCGCCACCGTCATGCGGCGGCACAGCGAGAACCTCCTGGTCCTCGCGGGCACCGAGCGCGGACCGCAGCACGGCGGCTCCGTGGCGCTCGTCGACATGGTGCGCGCCGCCGTCTCCGAGATCGAGCGCTACGAGCGGGTGCGCATCGCCGCGCTGCCGCCGCACGCCCACCTCGCCGGATTCGCCGCCGACGACCTCAGCCACCTCATCGCCGAACTCCTGGAGAACGCCACGTCGTTCTCGCCGCCCGACGCCTCCGTCGAGGTCTCCGGCTGGCTCCTGGAGAGCGGCTCGGTCATGCTCTCCGTCCAGGACGAGGGCATAGGGATGACCGACGAGCGGATGCGCGAGCTGAACACGCGGCTCTCCTCCTTCACCGCGGAGGAGGCGCACGACCCCGAGGACGTCGACGGGTTCGGGCTCGGCCTGTACGTCGTCGCCCGGCTCGCCGTGCGGCACGGGGTGCGCGTACGGCTGCGCGAGCAGAAGCAGGGCGGGGTGGCGGCGGTCGCCGTGCTGCCCGCCTCGCTCTTCGCCGCCGCGCCCGCCGCCTCGGTGCCGCCCGCCGTCCTGGTGCCCGGCGCCGCGCCCGCGGTCCGCCTCGCGGGTTCCGAGGCGGAGGCCAACTCCAATGAGCTGTACGGGCGTACGGAGCCGGAGCACGCGCTTCCGGCGTACGGTGACCCGCTGATCGAGGCGGCCGAGCAGGCGGTGCGCGAGTCCACCGATTCGCTCGGCCCGGTCGATTCGTTCGACTCGGTCGAGCCGCCCGTGGAGATCCCCGCGGAGACCCCCGCGGAAACGACCATGGAGCTGAGCACGCCGGTTCCGCCGGAGCCGGCCCCCGAGCCCGAACCGGCTCCGGCCCCGGAGCCCGAGCCCGCCCCCGAACCCGTCGCCGAGGTGCCGCACCCGCGCGCGCCGCGCGACGAGCACGACCGGCCCGCCGGACACCCCGAACTGCTCGACCAGCAGCTCGCACCGGAGGCCGAACCGGAACCCGCTCCCGAGCCCGAACCGGCCGAGCGCGTCACCGCCAAGGGCCTGCCCAAGCGCACCCCGAAGGTGGCCGCTCCCGCCTCCGCCCCGAAGCCGCGCACCGGCTCCGTGGACGCGGAGGCGCTGCGCCGCAAGCTCGGCGGATTCCACCGCGGCGCCACCGCAGGACGTCGTGACGTGACGGCGGAGTTCGCCGAGAACCCTGGACGTAGAAGTGAAAATGAGGGGGACACAGCCGAGGAGGCAAGCAGTTGACTGCGCCCACCCCTGCACTCAACGGACTAAAGGGAATGAACGGTCTCAGTAGCGAGGCACGCAATCTCCACTGGCTGCTCACCGACCTGGTCGGGGAGGTGCCAGGGCTGCAGTCCGTCGCGGTCGTCTCGTCCGACGGACTGCTCCTGCTCTCCTCCGACCCGGGTCGGCACGACGCGGCCCCTGCGACGGACCCGAGCAAAGGCCCCAAAGGGTCGAGCGCCGACCTGGCGGCCATCGTGGCCGGGCTCGGTTCGCTGACCATCGGCGCCGCCAAGCTGATGGACGGCGGCGGCATCAAGCAGACGATGGTCGCGATGGACGAGGGAAGCCTCTTCGTCATGTCGATCAGCGACGGCTCCCTGCTCGGCGTGCACGCCTCCGCGGACTGCGACATGGGTGTCATCGCGTACCACATGGCGCTCTTCGTCGGCCGTGCCGGGCACGTCCTGACGCCCGAACTCCGCAGCGAACTGCGCCAGTCGATGGAGGACACCCGATGACCCCGGGCACTTCAGGCAGTGCACACAGTACGAACGGCACGAGCAGGACGTACGGCGCGAGCAGGCTTCCCGTGCGCGGTTCGGACCGCAGGCCCGCCCGCGTGCGCCCCTACTCGCTGACCGGCGGCCGCACCCGCTTCGGCCATGTGCTGCTCGTGGAGACGTTCATCTCCAGCACGGCGGCGATCGAGGGTCCCGAGGACCGCCCCGAGCTGGGCAAGGGCGGGCTCTCCGGCATCATGCCGGAGATGCGCGCCATCGTCGCGCTGTGCCGCCGCATGCGGACGGTCGCGGAGATCGCCGCGCTGCTCAAGATGCCGCTCGGCGTGGTGCGCGTGCTGCTCAGCGACCTCGCCGACCAGGGAAAGATCCGTGTATACGGAACAGGCCACGGCCCCGGACAGCCGGACCGGGCGCTCCTCGAAAGGGTGTTGAGTGGACTCCGCCGCCTCTGAACTGCTCGGCGAACTGCCCATAGAAGAAGAGCAGTTGCAGGCCTGGCAGACCGACAGGACCCGCGCCCCCGTCGCCACGAAGATCATCGTGGCGGGCGGCTTCGGCGTGGGCAAGACGACCCTGGTGTCGGCCGTGTCCGAGATCCAGCCCCTCGAGACCGAGGCGCTGATGACCCAGGCGAGCGAGGAGACCGACGACCTCACCGCGACGCCGGAGAAGACCACGACCACGGTCGCCATGGACTTCGGCCGCATCACGCTCGACGACGACCTGGTCCTGTACCTGTTCGGCACGCCGGGGCAGCAGCGGTTCTGGTTCATGTGGGACGACCTGGTGCGCGGCGCGATCGGCGCGGTCGTGCTCGCCGACACCCGCCGCCTGAAGGACTGCTTCCCGGCGCTCGACTACTTCGAGAGCTGCGGGCTCCCCTACGTCGTGGCGGTCAACCACTTCGACGGTACGGCGGAGTTCGCGCCCGACGACGTACGGGAGGCGCTCACCGTGCCGCCGCACGTACCGGTGCTGATCATGGACGCGCGGCGCCGGATCGCGGCGATCGAGACGCTCCTGGCGCTGGTCGGCCACGCCCTGGACGCGACCCCCGAGTAGTCGCGCGCCCGCCGTGCCCGCATAGTGGTCAAGCCCCGCCCCCCACACATTAGTTACGGCAGTTAAGGCAGTCTCATATGTCGCGGAAGATACTCGTCGTGGGAGCCGGCCAGTCCGGCCTCCAGCTCGCCCTCGGCCTGCAGACCCAGGGGTACGAGGTCACCCTGATGTCCAACCGCACCGCCGACGAGATCCGTTCCGGACGGGTCATGTCGACGCAGTGCATGTTCCACACGGCGCTCCAGCACGAGCGTGACCTCCAGCTCAACTTCTGGGAGTCGCAGGCCCCGCGGATCGAGGGCCTCGGCGTCTCGGTGGCCGCGCCCGGCTCGCACGACCCGGGTCCGACGCAGCGCGCCATCGACTGGGTGGGCCGGCTCGACGGCTTCGCGCAGTCCGTCGACCAGCGCGTGAAGATGGCCGGCTGGATGGAGACGTTCGCGCAGCGCGGCGGTCAGCTCGTCATCCACGGCGCGGCGGTCTCCGACCTCGACTACTTCTCGCGCACGTACGACCTGGTGCTGGTCTCGGCGGGCAAGGGCGAGCTGGTCTCGATGTTCGGCCGGGACGCGTCGCGGTCCCCGTACACCGAGCCGCAGCGGGCCCTCGCCGTCGCCTACGTGCACGGGATGGGCGTGCGCCCCGAGCACCCGGACTTCGACGCGGTGCGCTGCAACCTGGTGCCCGGCGTCGGCGAACTCTTCGTGATGCCCACGCTCACCACCTCCGGCCGTGCGGACATCCTCTTCTGGGAGGGCATCCCCGGCGGCCCGCTCGACGCCTTCAAGGGCATCAAGGACCCCTCCGAGCACCTGGCGCTCACGCTGGAGCTGATGGAGAAGTTCACGCCGTGGGAGTACGCGCGCGCCACGAAGGTCGAACTAACGGACGCGAACGGTACGTTGGCGGGCCGCTACGCCCCGACCGTCCGCAACCCCATCGGCCGCCTGCCCTCCGGCGGCGCGGTCCTCGGCGTCGCCGACGTGGTCGTGGCCAACGACCCGATCACCGGCCAGGGCTCCAACTCGGCCTCCAAGTGCGCCGCGTCGTACCTCGCCTCCATCGTCGAGCACGGTGACAAGCCGTTCGACGAGGACTGGATGCAGTCGGCGTTCGACCGGTACTGGGAGACGGCGCAGCACGTCACGAAGTGGACGAACACGATGCTGCAGGCTCCGCCGGAGCACGTGCTCAACCTGATCGGTGCGGCCGGTCAGCTCCAGCCGGCCGCCGACCGCTTCGCGAACGGCTTCAACGACCCGTCCGACTTCGAGAACTTCTTCTACGAGCCGGAGAAGACGGCGGCGTACCTGGGTTCGCTGACCGGCGCGTAACCGCTCCGCGGGGTGGGGGATCGGGGCGGCGCGGTTCGCCTGGGCGGCGGGCTTCTGCGGGACGTCGACGTGCCCGGGGCCAGGGGCCCGGCGGGACGTTGACGTGTCCGGCGGTGGGGGTGGCTGCCTTGCTGGGCGATGGGTGCCGCGACCCACGGTTTCGAACGCCTGGAACGCCCGGTTCCCTCGCCCATCTCCCACCCACCCGCCCCCTCCGGGGGCTCAGGCCCGAAGCGCCCCCGGGCCGGGGCATCCTGCCGTCCGCTCCGGCGTCGGTCCCTGGGACGAGGCTTCAGCCCCTGCTGGGCCCCTGAGGGCGAGCGGGTCATGAACGCCGAGTGACGCTCCGCGGGCTCGCCCGGTACGGCTGTCGATCGGCACGCCGTACCCCCACTCGGTCACGTGTGCCCGCCTCGCTTCGACCAACCACGGCGCCCTCCTTGCGGCAGCCGGCTCACCCGCACGAGGCGGACGTCTGCCGAGCCGACCGGCCACGCGAAACGGCTGACGCCGCGTACCTCTTGGCCCAGGGACGGCGTCAGGGCCGAGCCGGCTGACGTTGCTCGCTGGCGTAGCGCGCCGATTGCGCTGGGCGTTGAGCCCGGTGCGGTGCCGGGCACGTATCACCTGGCGCGGCGACCCCGGCAGGGTGCCGGTATCCGGTTCCGCGCAGCGTGGCCCCGGTGCAGCCGGCGGACCCCGGTGTCGCGTGGCGTGGCCCCGGTGCGGTCCACGGGCCCCGGTGTCGCGCGGCGTGGTGTGGTTGCGGCCTCGCCTCGGCGCAGCCCACTGGCCCCGGTGCCGCCCACCGACCCGAGGAGCCGCGAGACGCCTACCCGGCCCCCGGCGCCCCCGCCGCCCCGTATCCCGTGTCGGCTCCGGACTTCGCGCCCTCGGGCAGGGGCGGGGGCCGGTAACCGGGCATCGGCGGCGACCCCGGGTCCGGGCGGACCGCGCCGAGGAGGGGGTTCGCCGCGATGGGGGAGACCTTGACGCGGGCGCCGGGGCGCGGGGCCTGGACCACCATGCCGTCGCCCAGGTACATCGCCACGTGCGTGGCCTTGGGGAAGTAGATGACCAGGTCGCCGGGGCGCAGCTCCGACATGGGGACGCGCGGCAGCGAAGCCCACTGTTCCTGCGACGTCCGCGGGATCACCCGCCCCGCATGGGCCCACGCCTGCGACGTGAGGCCCGAGCAGTCGAAGGAGTCGGGCCCCTCCGCCCCCCAGACGTACGGTTTGCCGATCTGGCGGACGGCGTAGGAGAGCGCCTCGTCGCCCGCCCTCGACGGCGCCCGCCCCGTCGAACTCAGCGCCCCGGACGCCATGAACGCCTCTTGCGCCCGCGTCGTCCCCTGCGCCTCCAGGCGTGCCACATCCGCGAGTTGATCGGCGGTGAGGGAGGCGAGCAGCTGCTCGACCTCCTTCAACCGGTCCTGTACCGCGTCCCGCTCCTTCTTCTGCCGCTGCGCGAGACGCAGTTGCGCGTCCAACGCGCCCCTGGCCTTCGTCGCCAGCGCGTCGGCCTTCTTCTCCCGGCCCGTGAGCCGCTCGACGGTGGCCTGCCGCTCCCGCGCGGCCCGCCGCATCACATGGCCCTCGTCGAGCGCCCGCTGGGGATCGCGGGCGAGGAGGAGTCGCAGGTAGGGGGAGAACTCGCTGCGTCCCTGGTACTGCTCGCGCGCGAGCCGCCCGGCGTCGGTCCGGCTGCTGTGCAGCGACGACCGCGCGGCGGCCAGCTTCTTCGCGAGCTCGTCCGCCGATTTGCGACGCTCCTTGAGCGCCTCCTCCGTCGCGTTGTACGTCTCCGTGGCCGCCTCGGTGTCCTGGTACAGGCGCTGGAGATCCGAGAGGAGGTCGGCGACGGAGCGCGTCCCGCCGGGACCGGGGCGTGGCTCGGGGCCCGGCGCCGCGCTCGCGGGCAGCGGCGTGAGCAGCGCTCCCGTGACGGCCACCGTGCACACCCACCGCACCAGCCTGCCTGACACCTGATCACCTCCGGTGCGGGGCAACCCCTGTGCCCCACACCGTGAACATGAACAGAAGGGCGGGCCGCCCACCCGTCGGGCTGCTCGCTTCGGCGCAACACCGCCACCCGTCCGGTGCCCGCCCGGCGAGCCGCCTTTACGCCCGCGGTGACCGGTTCCTCGACCACGGCCACCTGACCGCCCGCTCGACCTTCCCGTCCGGCACGAACACGTAACGCCACTTCGCCACGAGCCGCACCCGCTTCCCGTCGGCCACGGCCTCCCGCACGTACACGAGGACGGTGTCCGGGCCCCCGCCGGCGTCCGGCACCGGCACCTTGTACACCTTGGGCGGATTCCCGGTGGCGGTCACGAACACGGGCAGCGCCCGCCCGTCGAGGGGCCCGCCGACAAAGGGAATCTCTTCGCTCTTCACACCACCAGTGTCACGCAGAGCAGCGCACACCCGTCCCGCAGCCAGACCCGCAGTACCGCTCACAGCAGCCGCCCCGCATCGCTCACCACCGGCAGTATCCGCCGCGCCAGTTCCCCCACGGGGCCCTCCGGCGACTCCAGTGCGAGCGCGTACCGCACCACGTCCGCGGTCTGCGGGTCCCGGCCCGCCGTCGCCGTCAGGACCGCCATGAACTGGTCGACGAGCCCGTCGCGCAGCTCGTCGAGCGGCGGCTGCTTGTCCTCGTCGAGCCAGATCAGGGAGGCCGCCTCCACCGCCGTGATCCACATGCGGACGGTCATCCGCAGCCGCCGGCCCGGTTCGGCCTGGCCGAGGTGGCTGAGGACGTGCTCGGCCGCGGCCCGCCGCACCCCGTCCACGATCGCCGTCGTACGGGAGGTCTCCACCACGCTGCCGCCCTGGAGCAGCGCGGCGAACCCCATGTCGTGCTGGTCGACGAAGCCCAGGTAGCGGTCGAGCGCGCGGGTCAGGCGCGCGGTGAGCGGGCCCTCCGGGGGCTCCGCGAAGCACTGCTCCAGATCCTCGGCCGCGGAGCGCAGCGCGGCCTCGTACAACTGCTGCTTGCCGCCCGGGAAGTAGCGGTAGACGAGCGGCCGGGACACCCCCGCGGCCTCCGCCACGTCGTCGAGCGAGACCTCCTCCGGGGCCCGGTGCGCGAACAGCGACAGCGCCGATTCCAGCAACTGCGCCCGCCGCACCTCGACGCTGAGCCGCTTATAGGCGGGCGTGCCGGTTGCCGAGGTCATGTTCTGAGCGTAACCGGCACGTCGAGCCCACGGATCAGGCCAGAAGTCCCGAAGAGCGCCACATCTGGCGGCCGACGCCGCGCAGCACGCCGATGTCGTCGAGGAAGTCGGTCAGGCGCTTGGCCCCGGACTGCATGACCTCGCGGCGGTGGCCGCTGGCCTTGACCTGGGCCATGGCCTCCTTCTTGTCCAGGCCCACGTTCTCGTACACCTGGGGGTTGATGAACGCCACGGAGAAGACGCGGGCGAACTCACCCGAGGTGAGGCGCGTGAACTCCTGCGACCAGCGCGGCGCCGTCACCATCTGGCGCCGCAACTCCTCGCGTGCGTACCGGACATGGCGCGCCTCCTCCACGACGTGGATGCGCGTCACGCCGCGGATCAGCGTCTGCACGCGCTCGTCGGGGAACGTCAGCCGCTGCATCCAGTCGAGGACCTCCTCGCCGAGCAGCGTCGCCGTGAACGAACCGGGTGTGGTGGAGATGGTCTTGAAGAGCCGGCCCAGGTTGTGGTGGACGGGCGCCACCGGGTACCAGGGCGTCTCGCCGCGCTGGATCAGCCGCGCGAACATCTTCGAGTGCCGGCACTCGTCCTCGATCTCGGTCAGCGCGTAGCGCACGTGCGCGCTCGTCGCCGCCTTGTCGTACACGTGCCGCACGAGCAGCTGCATCAGGATCAGCTCGAACCAGATGCCGAGCGAGGCCAGCGCCGCCGCCTCGTGCTGGGAGAGGGCGATCCGCTGCTCCTCGCCCATCCGCTTCCACAGCGGGGTGCCGTACAGGGAGACCAGCTCGGGCGGCCAGAACCACTTGCCCGCCTCGAAGGGAGCGTTCCAGTCCAGTTCCTTGTCCGGGTCGAAGGAGTGCTTGGCGGAAGAGTCGAGCAGCCGCTCGGCCACCTGCTCCCGGTCCTTGAGCAGACCGAGCGCGTCGCGCAGTCCCGCCAGCGCGTCGGCTTCCGTCATGGTTGTCATGGCTGTCCCACCTCGTCGTACGGGAGTTGATCGAGCGATCGCGGGTTACTGGCGGTCACGCCTGCCTCGGTTCTTATGAGACTGCGCGTCAGCAAGCCCGTCAATCCCTTGCGCAGGACTCCGCACGACTTGTTGACCCCGCGTCTACCACCGTGTGAGCCTGCCAACATGGCGACGCATGAGCTGTACACCAAGGCCCCGAACGGGTCCAACTGGCAAGTACCGTCCGCCAGTTCGGCTCGCCTCAGCTGGGAATACGACGACGGGCGCGACCGTCTCCTCTCGCTCTACCAAAAGGGCAAGGACAAGCAGTGGGACGGCGCCAAGCGCATCGACTGGGACCTGGAGGTCGACCCGTACGACCCGCTCGGCACCCCCGACGACGCGCTGGCCCTCTACAACACGCCCTACTGGGCGAAGATGAGCGACAAGGACAAGGCCGAGCTGCGCAAGCACTCCGCCTCCTGGCAGTTCAGCCAGTTCCTGCACGGCGAGCAGGGCGCGATGGTGTGCGCCGCGCGGATCGTCGAGTCCGTGCCCGACCTCGACGCCAAGTTCTACTCCGCGACGCAGACCATGGACGAGGCGCGGCACGCGGAGATCTACGGCCGCTTCCTGCACGAGAAGCTCGGCATGCTCTACCCGATCAACGACAACCTCCAGTCGCTGCTCGGCGACACCCTGCGCGACTCCCGCTGGGACATGCCGTACCTGGGCATGCAGGTCCTGATCGAGGGCCTGGCGCTCGCCGCGTTCGGCCTGCTCCGCGACACCACGGACAAGCCGCTGCCCAAGCAGATCCTCGCGTACGTGATGCAGGACGAGGCCCGGCACGTCGCCTTCGGGCGGATGGCGCTGCGCGACTACTACAAGCAGCTCACGGATGCCGAACTGCGTGAGCGCGAGGAGTTCGTCATCGAGGGTTGCTACCTGATGCGCGACCGGCTGCGCGGCATCGAGGTCCTGGAGAACTTCGGCATCCCCAAGGTCGACGCGGAGAAGTACACGGAGCAGTCCGAATTCCTGGCCATGTTCCGCCAGTTGCTGTTCTCGCGGATCGTCCCGTGCGTCAAGGACATCGGCCTGTGGGGCAAGCGCCTGCAACAGGCCTACGTCGACATGGGTGTCTTCGACATGGGCAACTCCAACCTCGACCAGCTCATGGCCCAGGACGAGGAGATCGCCGAACAACTCGACGCGCAACGCTTCGCCGCGGAGGAGCAGGAGCGGGTGGCGGAGGTGGAGGAGGCGGTCGAGGCAGGCAAGTCAGTCTGACCCCAGCACGGCCTCCATCACCGACTTGGCGATGGGTGCCGCGCTGCCACCGCCACTGATGTCGTCGCGGTTCGCGGAGGCGTCCTCGACGACCACCGCGACCGCCACCTTCGGCGTGGCCGCGTCCTTCTCCTTGGCGTAGGAGATGAACCACGCATACGGCGTGCCCTCGTTGTTCTCGCCGTGCTGCGCCGTCCCCGTCTTGCCCCCGACCGTCGCACCGGAGATCCGCGCCCCCGTACCCGTCCCCTCGGAGACGACGTCCTCCATCATCTGCTGCAACTGCGTCGCCGTGTACGGAGACATGACCTGCTTGTAGGTGTCGCTACCGGTCTCCGAGACCGTGTCGCCGTCGTCCGTCGTGGTCTTGTCGACGAGGTGCGGCCGCATCAGCGCGCCCCCGTTGGCGACGGCCGAGGACACCATCGCCATCTGCAACGGAGTGGCAGCGGTGTCGTACTGGCCGATCGAGGAGAGCGCCAGCTGCGAGTCGTTCATGTCGGTGTCGAAGTTCGACTTGGCGGCGGCCATCGGGACCTTGATCCCGCTGTCGTTGAAGCCGAAGTTCTCGGACATCTTCACCATGTCCGAGAGCCCGGTCTTGACCCCCAGGTTGGCGAACACGGTGTTGCAGGAGACCCGCAGCGCGTACTCGAGCGTCGCGTCCGTGCAGGCGTCCGAGGAGGACTCGTTCGTCAGCTGCGTCGTCGTGCCCGGCAGGGTGTACGGGGACGGGGTGTCGGTCGACGCGTTGATGCCGCTCACCACGTTGTTCTCCAGGATCGCGGCCGCCGTGACCACCTTGAACGTGGAGCCCGGCGGATACGTCTGGCGCAGCGCCCGGTTGAGCATCGGCTGCTCATCGGACTTGTTCAGCTCGGCCCACGCCTCGGTCGAGGAGGAGTCGGTGCCGGCGATCCGCCCGGGGTCGTACGACGGGGTGGAGACCAGCGCAAGGATCTTCCCGGTCGACGGGTCGATCGCCGCCACCGCGCCCTTCTTGCCGCCCAGCCCGGAGTAAGCGGCCTCCTGCGCACGGGCGTTGATGGTCGTCTTCACGTTGCCGCCGGGCTCCTGGGCGCGCGAGATCTCGTTCCAGAACGGGAAGGGGGACAGCATCGGGTCGGTGCCGGAGAGGATGTCGTCCTCGGCGCTCTCCACGAACGTCGTCCCGTACGTCTGCGAGGCGTATCCGGTGACGGGCGCGTACAGCGGCCCGTTCTTGTACGTGCGCTCGTAGCGCAGCGACTCCCCGGTGTCCTTGGAGCCGGTGACCGACTTTCCCTGGACGAGGATGTCGCCGCGCGGCTGCCCGTAACGCTCGATCGTGGAGCGGCGGTTGGCCGAGTTGTCGTCGAGCTTGTCGGCCTGGAAGAACTGGATGCGGGCCGCGTTGATGAGCAGCGCGATCAGCAGGATCAGGCAGAAGACCGAGGCCCGGCGGATGTACTTGGTCACTTGACGCCCTCCACGGGTTCCGGGGCGGTCCCGGGGGACTCGGGCAGCAGCTGGCTCCGGGCCCGGTCGCTGACCCGGATGATGATCGCGACGATGATCCAGTTGGTGACGAGGGACGAACCGCCCTGCGCGAGGAACGGCATCGCCATGCCGGTGAGCGGGATGAGTCCCATCACGCCGCCCGCGATGACGAAGACCTGCAGCGCGACGATCGACGCGAGTCCGATGGAGAGCAGCCGGCCGAACGGATCGCGCAGCGCGAGCCCCGCCCGGTAGCCGCGCTCCACGAGCAGCGCGTACAGCAGGAAGATCGCGGTGAGCCCGGCGAGCCCCAGCTCCTCGCCGGCCGTCGCCAGGATGAAGTCCGACTTGGCGGCGAAGCCGATCAGGTTCGAGTGCCCGAGGCCGAGCCCGGTGCCGAGCATCCCGCCCGCCGCGAACGCGAACAGCGACTGCGCGAGCTGGCTGGCGCCCTGACCGGCGTCGATGGAGGCGAAGGGGTGCAGCCAGTCCTCGACGCGGCTGTGCACATGCGGCTCGAAGGAGGCGACGATGACCGCGCCCACGGCCGCGAGCACGAGCCCGATGACGATCCAGCCGCCGCGCCCCGACGCCACGTACAGCATGATCACGAACAGTCCGAAGAACAGCAGCGAGGTCCCGAGGTCCGTCTCCAGGACAAGGACCCCGACGGTCATCAGCCAGATCACCAGGATCGGCGCGAACACCCGCATCGTCGGCAGCTGGAACCGCCAGATCCGTTTGCCGGTGTACGCGAGGGCGTGCCGGTTGGCCGCGAGATAGCTGGCGAAGAAGATCGCGAGCAGGATCTTGGCGAACTCGCCCGGCTGGATGGAGAAGCTGCCGATCTGGATCCAGATCCGGGCGCCGTTGATCGGCGGGAAGAAGATCGGCAGGATCATCAGCACCAGGGCCGTGACCACGCTGATGTACGCGTATCTCTGGAGCACCCGGTGGTCGCGCAGGAACAGCACGGTGAGGATGAACAGGGCCACGCCCAGCGTCGACCAGATCAGCTGGGTGGGCGCCGCCTGGTCGCCCGGGGTCTCCAGGTCGAGCCGCCAGATCAGCACCAGGCCGAGCCCGTTGAGCAGCACGGCGATCGGCAGCACCAGCGGATCGGCGTACGGGGCGCGGAAGCGGACCACGAGGTGCGCGACGAGGGCGAGCGCCCCGAGCCCGGCGCCGTAGCCGAGCGCACCGCCCGGCACCCTGCTGTCCTTGGCGAGCCCGACGTCGATGTATCCGTAGACGCTGAGCAGCACGGCGACGACCAGCAGGGCCAGTTCGGTGCCCCGGCGCCGGGGGACGCGCACAGCGGGTACTGCGGAAGAGGCATTGGTTCCCGACGTACCCGATGTACCCGATGTTCCCGATGCGCCCGATGATCCGGTCATACCGGGAACGTAGCAAGCAAGTACCTGATATCAGGTCATGTCAGCACCAGCGCGGCACGGCGCCGATGTTCTGGATGTACTTCGCGGAACCCCACGCCCAGGTGCCGTCGGTGAGCAGGTACCAGTACGAGTTCCCGCCGACGCTGTCGCCCGAGGTCTTGCAGAAGATCGGGACGATCGCGCGGTACGGCTCGGAGCGGACGACCTTGGCGCCGCGGGCCGGGGCGTCGCGCAGCAGCAGCCCGGACTTGGCGATGACGCGGCCCTTGTAGACCGGCGGCGAGTCGCCGGCGCCGGAGCCGGCGGTCTGGGCGACGGCGGGGACGGCCGCGGTCGTGACGAGGGTGGCGACGGCGGCGATGCCCATACCGAGGCGGGTGGTGAGGGACATGCGAGTCCTCCTGAGGCGGGGGTGAGGATCGAGAGAGGGCGCCTTGAATACCCGGTTTCACCCTAAAAGCGGCACGCAGGGCGCGCAAAAGGTCACTCTCCGCCATCGCCCCTATGGCGCCCCGGACTCGGCCCCCTCGTACGGCAGCGTCAGCGTCGCCACCGCGCCACCGTCCGGCGCGTTCCCGAACTCCAGGCGCGCGCCCAGGACTTCGGCCTGACCGAGCGCGATGGTCAGGCCGAGCCCGTGTCCGCGGGCGCCGCCCTCGGTGCGGAAGCGCTGCGGCCCGTGCTCCACGAGGTAGCCGGGGTAGCCCGCGCCGTGGTCGCGCACCGTGATCACCGGTCCGTCCACGGTCAGGGTGACCGGTGCGGCGCCGTGCCGGTGCGCGTTCGCCACGAGATTGCCGAGGACCCGCTCCAGGCGCCGACGGTCCGTCAGCACGCAGACGTCCCGCACGAGTTCGACCTCGGTGGGCGTGCCGGACGCCCGCACCACCCGCTCCGCCACCGGGCCGAGCCGGTTCTCGTCCAGGTCGAGGCGCTCGCTGCGCGCGTCGAGCCGCGAGATCTCCAGCAGGTCCTCGGTGAGCGTGCGCAGCGCGGCGACCCGGTCCCGCACCAGCTCCGTGGGCCGCCCCGGCGGCAGCAGCTCTGCGGCGGCGTGCAGCCCGGTCAGCGGCGTGCGCAGCTCGTGCGCGACATCGGCCGTGAACCGCTGCTCGGTCAGGATCCTGGCCTGCAACGAACCGGCCATGCTGTCGAGCGCGCCCGCGACATCGGCCACCTCGTCGTGGCGCCGCCCCGGATCCTTCGTCCTGCGGTCGTCGACGCGCGCGTCCATGTCGCCCGCGCTGATCCTGCGCGCCACCCGCGCCGTCGCGTGCAGGCGCCGCGTCACGCGGGTCACCGCGAACGCGCCGACCAGCAGCGTCGCCCCGATCGCCAGCACGGACGAGGTGAGGATCGCCCCGTCGAGCCCGTCGATGGTGCGCCGGCCCTGCGCGAAGCCGAGCCGCACCGCGAGCGCCCGCCCGTCGCCCCGGCCGGTGGCCGCGGGGCCGGCCGCCCACATCGTCGGCCGCTCCGGGTGCTCCGCGATCATCGTGCCGCGCTCCCCGCGCGCGGCGAGGGCGCGCAACTCGGCGGGCAGGCCCGGCGGATCGATGCCCGCGCCCGGCGCGAGCCTGCCCCCGGCCTCGTACCGCTTGGTGGTGGACTCCAGGAGGGTGAGCGCGCGTTCGCGGGCCTGCCCCGTCGTCTGATCGGTGACCGAGACGTGCACGAGGACTCCGAGCAGCGCGGCGAGCGCACAGCACATCACGGTGATGAACGCGGTCGCCTTCCACGTCAGGGACGCGGTCCAGGCGGGCAGCCGGGGCATGCGCGGACTCACGAGCGGCTCGGCGACGGCACGTCAGGAGTGCGCTTGGCCCCGGTGCGCAGGATCTCGTCGCGGGTCGGCAGCATCGCCTTCTGGTGGGTGTCGTACGACCAGGACGTGCGGTACTCGTACCCGGACAGGTCGGCGGCGGCGCGCACCACGATGTTCCGGCCCGCCAGGTGCACGTTGATGACGGCGTCCTTGTCGTCCATGATCTGGGTCAGCTTGCCGTCGCGGTACGTGTACGCCTGCAGATACGCCTGGCGGTGCGGGGCGCGGACGGCGACGAGCAGATCGTCCGGGCCGTCGCCGGTCAGATCCCGGTAGTACCCGCCGAGCACGGGACAGTCCTTGGACGGGCAGTCCGCGACGTCGTCGGCGATGTCCTTGTAGTCGTCGGGCGCGGCGGCGACGCGGGCCCGCACGATCGTCACCGGGTCGACCGCGCGCAGCTTCCCGCCGGGCACCTTCACGCCCTTGACCACGGCCGTCTCCCCGGCGCCGTAGTCGTCGGCGGCGCGGGTCGCGGGCGGCAGCGTGGGCCACAGCCGCTCGGGCCCGACGGCCGTCGGGGTCGGCCCCGCGCTCTCCAGGCCACCCTGATCCCCGCATCCGGCACACACGCCCAGCAGTACGGCGGCGGACACGGCGAGGACGGGTCGGCCGAGGCGCCCAGGGCCTGTCGTCACTGCACTCCTGCCTGCCGGGTCGAACGGGTCGCGTTGGACATCATGCCGGGCCTGCGGGCTTCTTGCCCTGCGGCGGGCTTGCTGCTCCCATGGTCGTGGGGTGATGGGGCATGAGCGGACTGCGCGTCATACCGACCTGGCGGAACGGCCAGGAGTGGCTCTACGTGTGCGGGGACGACGGCACGAACGTCGCCTGGTACGACCGGGACGCGGGCCGGGTGACCCTGCTCAGCGAGACCCGGAGGGCGGATGTGCTCGACGTGCTCCGCCCGTTCATCGCCGGCCAGGTCGCCGTAGGACCGCCCCCGGTGCCGACCCCCGCCGAACTGGCCGGGCTCACCCTCCACCCCGACGACGACCTCGCGCCGAACCGGCCGGGCGAGGCCCTCGTCATCTCCCTGGACCGCGCCCCGGCCCCGCAGCGCCGGCTGCGCGCCGACCCGCGGCGCAGGGCGCTCGCCGCGCAGGCACGGGTGGGCGAGGTACTCGACGGCCTCGAGGCGGCCGGTTGGCGTGTGCTGCACTCGGTGCCGCTGCCCGGCGGCTCCCACATCCACCACCTGCTGATCGGCCCCGGCGGCCTGTTCGCGCTGCACGTGCTGCCCGTGCGCAGGCAACGGGTGCGGATCGGCGACCCCTGGGTGACGGCGGGCCGCGCGGAACGCCAGCCACTGCTGCGCCGGGTCCGGGCCGACGCCTCCCGGGCCTCCTTCGCCCTCACCGCGGAGGTCCGCGCGGGCCTGGTCCTGGTGGAACCGGCGACCGTCGAGGTGACGACACCGCCCCGCGACGTCCGCCTCTTCACGGACACCGACCTCACCCCCCTCACCCACACAGCCGCCCTCCTCAAACCGGCGGACGTGGAGGCGCTGCACATGATGGCGCGGGACAGGGCGACGTGGACGCGGGTGTGACCCACTTCAGGCATTTTCAGCCCCGCTCTTGGACGTGAGCCCGCGGGGTCCGGGGCGGAGCCCCGCGACCGCGACGCCATCCGCGTCACGGAAGCTCCCCGGCCCGGCCGACCTCGAACAACCCCGCGAGCAGATCCCCGTCCCGCCC
The DNA here is from genome assembly GCF_050106155.1 of Streptomyces nidicola. Taxonomy (NCBI): domain Bacteria; kingdom Bacillati; phylum Actinomycetota; class Actinomycetes; order Kitasatosporales; family Streptomycetaceae; genus Streptomyces; species Streptomyces nidicola. Next base: position 3,524,035 of record NZ_JBNBPI010000001.1, on the reverse strand, counting down.
CAGCCGCGCGGCAACGTCCGCCGCAACAAAAACCAGGTCCCCCGCAGAGCCGCACCCCTCGACCTCCCCCCACGTCACCGGCGCCGAAACCGTCGGAGACACCCGCGCCCGCACCGTATAAGGCGCAGCCGTCGTCTTCGCCGCCGAATTCTGACTGTGGTCGACGAACACCTTCCCGCGCCGCAGCCCCCGCGCCATCCGATGCACCACGAGCCGCGGCATCGCCGCCTCCGCCTCCTGGGCGAGCCCCTTCGCGTACGCACTGACCCGCTCCGACGCCGTGGGCACCAGCGGCACCAGCAGGTGCAGCCCCTTGGACCCGGACGTCTTCGCGTACGCCTCGAGCCCGTCCCGCGCCAACCGCTCCCGCAGCCACACACCCACCTCGCAGCACTGCACGATGTCGGCCGGCGCCCCGGGGTCCAGGTCGAACACGAGCCGGTCCGCCCGCCCCGGCGCCTCCGCCCGCCACTGCGGCACGTGGAACTCGGTGACCAGGTTCGCCGCCCACATCAACGTAGGCAGGTCCTGTACGAGGATCTGCCGCGAGCCCCCGTCCGAGCGCGGCACCTCGGCCGTCTTCACCCAGGAGGGTGTCCCCGGCGGCACGTTCTTGGCGAAGAACCGCTGGCCGTCCGGCCCGTCGGGGAAGCGCAGGAAGGAGACCGGGCGGTCCCGCAGATGCGGGAGCAGGGCCTCCGCGGCCGTCGCGTAGTAGTGCAGCAGCTCGCCCTTGGTGAACCCGGATCCCGGATACAGCACCTTGTCCAGGTTGCTGAGCGTGAGCCGCCGCCCCTCCACTTCTGTGATGGGCGCCATACGGTAATACTCTGGCAACCCAGCCCGTTATGTCGTCTCTGTCGCTCATGACGTGTATCGCGGCGCGAACCGGGAGGTCCACCGTGCGCTCCATATGGAACGGCGCCATCTCCTTCGGCCTGGTCAGCATCCCGATCAAGCTGGTCAACGCCACCGAGAACCACTCGATCTCCTTCCGCCAGATCCACCTGGAGGACGGCGGCCGCATCCGCTATCACAAGGTGTGCGAGCTGGAGGACAAGGAGATCCCGAACGACGAGATCGGCAAGGGCTACGAGGACGCGGACGGCTCGATCATCCCGATCACCGAGGACGACCTCGCCCAGCTCCCGATCCCCACGGCCAAGACCATCGAGATCGTCTCCTTCGTGCCGGCCGAGCGGATCGACCCGCTCCAGATGGGCACGGCGTACTACCTCCAGGCCAACGGCGTCCCGGCCGCCAAGCCGTACACGCTCCTGCGCGAGGCGCTCAAGCGCAGCAACAAGGTGGCCATCGCCAAGTTCGCGCTGCGCGGCAGGGAGCGGCTCGGGATGCTGCGGGTCGTCGACGACGTCATCGCGATGCACGGACTGCTCTGGCCGGACGAGATCCGCGCCCCCGAGGACGTCGCCCCCGAATCCCACGTCACGGTCCGCGACGCCGAACTCGATCTGGCGGACGCCCTGATGGACACGCTCGGCGAGGTCGACATGGACTCCCTCCACGACGACTACCGGGACGCCGTGGAGGAGATGATCGAGTCGAAGGCCTCCGGCACCGAACCGGCCGAGACCCCCAAGAAGTCGGACGGTGGCGGCGGCAAGGTCATCGACCTCATGTCGGCGCTGGAGAGTAGCGTCCGGGCGGCCAAGAAGGCGCGGGACGAGGGCGAGGAGGGCGAGGACGTGGCCGAGGTGACGGAGCTGTCCTCCCGGTCCCGTACGAAGAAGTCCACCGCCAAGAAGAGCGCGGCCACGAAGAAGACGGCGGCCAAGAAGTCCACCGCGAAGAAGTCCGCCCCGGCGAAGAAGACGGCCGTCGCCAAGAAGACCACCGCCAAGAAGTCGACCTCGTCGAAGAAGACGACCTCGGCAAAGAAGAAGCCGACGCCTCGCAAGAAGACGTCGGCTTGAGCGTGTAAGCCCCGCTCTTGGACGAGAGGCCGCGGGGCCCGGGGCAGAGCCCCGAGACCGCAATCCCGTCGCCGGGCACCAAGGCGGCTAGCGCCCCCTGGCAAGCTTCGCGGCGTCCCGCTTGAACGCCCACTCCATCTTCGGTTCCATCACGAACCGGAACATCCGCTGCACCGGTGGCGTGCACAGCACGGTGATCAGGCTGCCCGCGAGCAGCGTCACCACGACCTCGCCCCACGGGGTGTGCATCCAGGCGTTGTCGTACCAGTCCCAGAAGCGGGAGCCCTTGGCGACGAAGCCGTGCAGCAGGTAGCCGTACAGCGTGCCCGCGCCGAGCGCCGTGAACCAGAGCTTGCGGCCCGGCACCCACGCGAAGAAGCACGCGGTGAGGATCACCGAGCAGCCGAACATGGCCAGGGTCATGACGATTCCGGTCCAGCCGGGCGCGCCCAACTCCTGGGCGCTGTCCCGGTGGTACGTCCACGCCGCGGTCATCCGCGGCGCCGCCCAGTACGCGAACAGCAGCGCGGCCGCGAAGACCGGCACCGCGATGATCCGCGCCTCCTTGCGGCGCACCAGCTGGAAGTGCTCAGGCTTCAAGCACAGGCCGAGGACGAAGAACGGCAGGAACTGCAGCAGGCGCTGCATGTCCAGGTCGTCGCCGATGCTGGGGGAGACGGAGGCGAGCGCCGCGATGGCGAGCGCCACCGGCAGCGGCCAGCGGATCGTCTTCCAGATCGGCGTGCTCAGGCGCCACACGAACAGCGAGACCAGGAACCAGGTGAGGTACCAGGGGTCGAGGAGGCTGAAGTCGTATCCGGGATCGTCACCGGCGTACCGCTTGAAGAGCGTGTAGACGACCTCGAACACCACGTACGGCACCGCCACCCCCGTGATCAGCCGCTTGAGCCGAGCGGGGCTCGCGTCGAACGACCGCGAGAAGTAGCCGGAGATCACGATGAACGCCGGCATGTGGAACGTGTACACGATGATGTAGAGGGCGGAGGCCGCCCGGCTCCCGTCGCGCAGCGGCTCCCAGGAGTGGCCCATCGCGACCAGGACGATCGCCAGGTACTTGGCGTTGTCGTAGAACGCGTCACGGGCCTTGCCGGACTTCGGTGTCGCGGTGGTGGCCGGTGTGGCCGCCTGTCTCCTGGACGGAGTGCTCGCGGGTGCGACGGTGTCCTGCTGATCGGGCAGCGGGGCCCGATGAGCCGCGAGCTGTACCGGTTCGCTCACGATCCCTCCCGTTGGGAACCCCGGCTACCGGATACGCATCTTCCTGGATTCGTGAGGTTCAAGTGGCTGCGAGACATCGACCGAACCGTAGTCATGCGGTGGGGCACGAGTAAACCTGGATCGAGTCCGCGTGGCGGCTCTCACAGTCCTGATCAGGAATGACCATCACTCAAACGGGTTCGCTACCGGTCTCCGTAGCGAGAAGTCGACAACGGCCGAAAGTGCTCGTCAGCCGAGCCCGGCTTCCGCGACCCGCCGCAACAGCCCGTGCAGCGTCTCGCATTCGTCCTCGTCCAGCGGTGCGAGCAGCTCGCTCGTCACCCGCAGTCCCGCCTCGTCCGTGCCGCGCAGAAAGTCCCGCCCGTCGTCCGTGAGCACGACGATCCGCGTGCGCCGGTCGCCGGGGGACGGCCGCCGCTCGACGAACGAGGCCTTCTCCAGGTCGTCGACCAGACCCACGATCGCGCTCGGGTCGTAGCCGAGCTGCGCGCTCAACTCCCTTTGGGGCGCGCCCTCGCCGGTGGCCAGGAAGCGCAGCACCGCGTAGTGGCGCAGGCGGAGCCCCGACTCCTGGAGCGAGGCGTTGAACAGCTGCCCCGAGCGCAGGCCGAGCCGGTACAGCAGATAGCCCGTGTCGGCGTGCAGCCCGCGCATCCATGGCTCGTGCGCGTCGATCGGGGCGGGGGTCATGGGGTCTCCCTGGGGTGGGCCGGGCCTGCGGTGTGCCGCGACAGTCTCTCGTACATACGGGTCGGCGACAACTATTGACGTCACCAATTATTGCTCTTAGCTTCCTTCTTGCCCCACGTATCGCCGTACCGCTGGCAGGAAGGGATCCACACGTGTCCATCGATCTCACCGGGAAGGCGGCCGTCGTCACCGGCGGCGGCCGTGGCCTCGGCCTCTCCTACGCCCATGCCCTCGCCGCCCACGGCGCCTCGGTCGTCGTCAACGACGTCGACGAGGCCGTCGCCGAAGCGGCCGTGAAGTCCATCAGGGAGGCGGGCGGAACGGCCGTCGCCGAGGTGGTCCCGGTCGGCACGGCGGAGGCCGCGGACCGTCTGGTGGCGCGGGCGGTGAGCGAGTTCGGCCGCCTCGACGTCCTGGTCACCAACGCCGGCATCCTGCGCGACAAGGTCCTGTGGAAGATGACCGACGACGACTTCGACGCGGTGCTCACCACCCACCTGAAGGGCACCTTCACCTGCGCCCGCGCCGCCGCGGTCCGCATGCGCGAGCAGGGCGAGGGAGGCACGCTCGTCCTCGTCGGCTCGCCCGCGGGGCAACGGGGCAATTTCGGCCAGACGAACTACGCCGCCGCGAAGGCCGGCATCGTCGCCATGGCCCGTACGTGGTCGATGGAGCTGGCCCGGGCGAACATCACGGTCAACGCGATCGTCCCGGTCGCCGCGACGGCCATGACGGAGACGATCCCGGCCTTCGCCCCGTACATCGAGGCGATGCACGCCGGCGAACCGCTCCCGTCCTTCCTGCGCAAGGGCGAGGGCTTCGGCACACCGGAGGACTGCGCGGCCCTCGTTCCCTTCCTCGCCTCCGAAGCGGCCCGCGCTGTCACCGGCCAGGCGATCGGCATCGGAGGCGACCGGCTCACGCTCTGGTCGCACCCGCAGGAGATCAAGTCGGCGTACGCGGACGGGGGCTGGACCCCGGACACGATCGCCGACGCGTGGCCCACGTCGGTCGGCGCCGAACTCCAGACGAGCGGCATCCCCGCACCGAAGATTCCGGAGGGGGAGGCCCGATGAACGCGATGAACATCGACGAGCTGGCGGCGATCGACGTCCACACCCACGCGGAGGTGTCCTCCAAGGGGAAGGCCTCCCTCTCGGACGACCTCCACGAGGCCTCGTCCGCGTACTTCAAGACTGAGGGCAAGCGGAAGCCGACGCTCGAGGAGACGGCCGCGTACTACCGCGAGCGGAACATGGCGGCCGTGATCTTCACTGTCGACGCGGAGTCCGCGACGGGCACGGAACCGGTCCCGAACGAGGAGGTCGCGGAGGCGGCGGCCGCCCACCCGGACGTCCTGATCCCTTTCGCCTCGATCGACCCGTTCCGGGGCAAGGCCGGGGTGAAGCAGGCCCGCCGCCTGGTGGAGGAATACGGAGTAAAGGGCTTTAAATTCCACCCTTCCATCCAGGCCTTCTTCCCCAACGACCGTGCGGTCGCCTACGAGTTGTACGAGCTGATCGAGGAAACGGGCACCATCGCCCTCTTCCACACCGGCCAGACGGGCATCGGCGCGGGCGTTCCCGGCGGCGGCGGAATCCGCCTGAAGTACTCGAACCCCCTGTACGTGGACGACGTGGCGGCCGACTTCCCGCACCTCAAAATCATCCTGGCGCACCCGTCGTTCCCCTGGCAGGACGAGGCGTTGGCGGTGGCGACGCACAAGCCGGGCGTGCACATCGACCTCTCCGGCTGGTCCCCGAAGTACTTCCCGCCCCAGCTGATCCAGTACGCGAACACGCTCCTCAAGGACAAGGTCCTCTTCGGCTCGGACTACCCGGTCCTGACCCCGGACCGCTGGCTCGCGGACTTCGCGAAGCTCCAGATCAAGGACGAGGTCCGCCCCAAGATCCTCAAGGAGAACGCGGCACGCCTGCTCGGCCTGACAAAGCCGTGACGTACCCGTAGGAGGCACGGATGCGCAACGAGGGACTGGGATCATGGCCCGCACGCCGGGCCCGCAAGACCCCGCACCGCACCGCCCTGATCCACAACGGCACCACCTACACATACGCCGACCTGCACGACCGCATGACCCGCCTGGCACACGCCCTGCGAGCCCAGGGCGTGCGCCGTGGCGACCGCGTCGCGTACCTCGGCCCGAACCACCCCTCGTACCTGGAGACGCTGTTCGCGGCGGGCACTCTGGGGGCAGTCTTCGTCCCCCTGAACACCCGCCTGTCGACAGCCGAACTCGCCTACCAAATAGCCGACTCGGGAGCGAAAACCCTCCTGCACACGGGAGACGGGGAACAGGCGAGGACACTGTCGGTCCCGGTGACAATCGAGGCCGAAGGAGCCGGCTACGAGGACCTCCTCGCATCCGCCCCTTCCTCGGACCCGGTCGACGAGGCGGTCGGCGGCGACGACGTCTGCCTCATCATGTACACCTCGGGCACGACGGGCCGCCCCAAGGGCGCGATGCTCACCCACGCCAACCTGACCTGGAACGCGATCAACGTCCTGGTCGACCACGACCTGATCGCGGACGAGGTCGCCCTGGTCTCGGCCCCCCTCTTCCACACGGCGGGCCTGAACATGCTGACGCTGCCGGTGCTGCTCAAGGGCGGCACATGCGTCCTGGTCGACGCCTTCGACCCGGCAGGCACGTTCGCATTGATGGAGCAGTACGGGATCACCTTCATGTTCGGCGTCCCGACGATGTTCGACCTGCTGACCCGCCAGCCCGCGTGGCCGACCGCGGACCTCTCCTCCCTACGCCTCCTGACCTGCGGCGGCGCCCCGGTGCCGCCGCCGCTGATCGCGGCCTACCAGGAACGCGGCCTCACCTTCCTCCAGGGCTACGGCATGACGGAAGCGGCCCCCGGCACCCTCTTCCTCGACGCGGAGCACGCGGTGAGCAAGGCGGGCTCGGCGGGCGTGCCGCACTTCTTCAGCGACGTACAGGTGGTGGGCCCGGACCTGACGCCGGTGGCCGCCGACGAGACGGGCGAGGTGGTGGTCCGCGGCCCGCACGTGATGCCGGGCTACTGGGGCCTGCCGTCGGAGACCGAAGCAGCCTTCTCCGACGGCTGGTTCCGCACCGGAGACGCGGCACGGGTGGACGCCGACGGCTACGTCACCATCGTCGACCGCTTCAAGGACATGATCATCTCGGGCGGCGAGAACGTCTACCCCGCCGAGATCGAGGCCGCGCTCCTGGCCCACCCCGATGTGGCGGAGTGCGCGGTGATAGGCGTCCCCGACGAGAAATGGGGCGAGGTCCCCCGCGCCATAGTCGTCCCGCGCGAGGGCACGGCCCCACCCGCTGAATCGCTCCTCGCCTCCCTCTCCGGCCGACTGGCGAAATACAAAATCCCCAAGTCCCTCCTCCTGGTGGAGGAACTCCCACGCACGGCCTCCGGAAAGCTCATCAAATCCCGCCTGCGTACGACCTACGGCCCCGACGAACAGGACAGCGGAAAACAATGACCACGACTCTCACGGTGAACGGCCTCGCCGAGCTCAAGAAGCTGTCCGGCACGGACCTCGGCACCAGCGACTGGCTCGAGATCACCCAGGACCGCATCAACACGTTCGCCGACGCGACGGGCGACCACCAGTGGATCCACGTGGACCCCGAACGCGCCGCGGCGGGCCCCTTCGGCGCCCCGATCGCCCACGGCTACCTGACCCTCTCCCTCTTCATCCCCCTCTTCACCGACCTCCTGGACGTCCAGGGCGTCACCACAAAGGTCAACTACGGCCTCAACAAGGTCCGCTTCCCGTCCCCGGTCAAGGCCGGCTCCCGCATCCGCCTGTCGGCGCGGGTGGCATCGGTGGAAGAGGTGCCAGGCGACGGAGCCCAAATCACCATCGACGGAACCATAGAAATAGAGGGCGCCCCCAAGCCGGCCGCCGTCCTCCAAAGCATCTCCCGCTTCTACGCCTGACCGCGGTCGGAGCGTATGTGTGACGCGGTGACTGTGACGGCTGGCCACGACATTTCGGTGGTCAGCCGTCACAGAGTTCATACTCCGGCCGGCTGAGACGGCAGCCGTCGCTGGTCCGCCCCTCACGTGCGGCAAGATGCGGGTCAGCAACGGCAGTTGATCCATCACGCCGATGTGGGATGTGGTGGCCTCGAGCGGTTCGGGGTGCACGGCCCAGGTCCCTAGTTCCCGAGCAGCCGCGCCTTCTGCTGATTGAACTCGTCCTGCGTCAACACGCCTTGCTCGACAAGCGCCTTCAGCTTCCCAAGCTCGTCTGCCACAGAGGCGGACTGGGGTTGAGCTGCTTCCGGGGAGTGGGGAGATCCGTTCTCGTTGGCCAACTGTGCAGCAAGCGTGTTGAACGCGTTCACGTATTGATTGGCGGCTCGCAGGTTTGTGGAGTCTGGTGTGACGCTATACGTCTGTGCGGCCCCGTTGCCGAAGGTCACATTTATCAGCGCCGCCCCTTTGTTCTTCCGTCCTGCCAAAGCGGAGACGCCCCCTGTTGCAACGCCACCTGCGAGCCTTGTCGCGGTCCATGCCTTGTGAGCACCTGCATTGACGAAGTCAGCCTGACCGCCAACCACCGGCCCTTGGGCAGTCACGCCGAACTTGGACGACGGCCACAGGTGCATCATCGCCGCGTTGTTCATCGTCTTCTCAGCAGGATGCAACTTGCGCCAGTCCTTCAGCGCTTCTTTATCTGCCTGCCGTTTGTCAGCGGCTTGCGAACGTGCCTGCTGCTTTTCTTCGCGCTCAGCCGCCTTCTGCGCAGATTTTTTGGGGTCGCGCTTGAACATGATCCTCATCAGCCCCTTTGGAGGAGAGGATGGAGCTGAGGTCAGCGCCTCGTCCAGTCTCCCGCTGTGGACCGGGGGACACCAGGCTGGCGGCACGACTGTGCCATTGCGTCACCACCCCTGCCGCCACGTCGTAAGCGCCGGCTCGGCCGACAGCTGCATCTACGGTCACGAGGAAGCGGCCGACGCGAAGACCGCAAGGCAATGGAAGAAGAGGGCGACACCTCTGACGAACGGGTCGGAGGTGTGTCGCGAACAGCCGTAGACAACGAGAAAGAGCGGGAGTCAGTGAGACTGACTCCCGCTCTCTCATGTCGGCATCCGCCCAGCTCAGCACGTGGTTCTGGCTGACTGTGTGGCGAGTGCCCCCGGCAGGATTCGAACCTGCGCACACGGCTCCGGAGGCCGTTGCTCTATCCCCTGAGCTACGGGGGCGTGCGCCGCGCTGTGCGTGGCGACGGGTAGAACACTACCAGCTCCTTTGAGGTCCTCAGGAACGGGTTATCGGGCGGGGAGCGGCGGGGTTCGTGTCGCCTGTAGGGGGCGGAAGTGGGGAAAACCCGGACGCGGTGGCCGGTGTCGACCTACTCTCGAGTTGTGCCAGGCGCGTCCGGCCGAGTCCTTGTCGTGGACGACAACAAGGTGATTCGGCAGCTGATCAGGGTCAATCTCGAGCTGGAGGGCTTCGAGGTCGTGACCGCGGCCGACGGTGCCGAATGTTTGGACGTGATCGACCAGGTGCGGCCCGATGTCGTCACGCTGGACGTCGTCATGCCCCGGCTCGACGGGCTGCGCACCGCCGCCCGGCTGCGGGCGGACGCCCGTACGCGTTCGCTGCCCATCGTCGTCGTCAGCGCCTGCACCCAGTACGAGGTGGAGAGCGGGCTCGACGTCGGCGTCGACGCGTTTCTCGCCAAGCCCTTCGAGCCCAGCGAACTGGTGCGCGTCGTACGGCAGTTGAGCGAGCAGGGGCGTACGGGGGCGGGTCCCGCCGGCGCCTCCCGGGCGGGCGCGGGGCGCCCCGTGAGTGCCGCCGATGACGCCGAGCAGGCCACCCGCACCGCCGACGCTTGAGCGTCCCGCCGGCCCGGCTCCCCGTCCGCATCCCGGACCTTCCGGGAAACCGACTCGCCTACCCACCCCCCTCCTCCCATACGCTTGTCCCGTGACCCCCGCCGAGCTCTCCCGCACCGTCCTGCGCGCCGTCCGTCGCGCGGTCGACGACGGTGAGCTCGACGCGGCCGTGTGCGCGGCGGGCGAGGAGCGGATCGTCGTCGAGCGGCCGCGGGCCGGCGGGCAGGGGGACTACGCCACGAACGTCGCGCTGCAGCTCGCCCGCCCTGCCGGACGGCCACCGCGTCAGGTCGCCGAGATCCTGTCCCGTCGGCTCGGGGAGAGCCCCGGTATCGACGGTGTCGTCGTCACAGGACCCGGGTTCCTCAATTTCAGGCTGTCGGAATCCGCGTCCGCCTCCGGCGCGCTCGTCGCGGAGATCCTGCGAGCAGGGGATCGATACGGGTTCGTAGAAGCCGAAGCAGCCTCCACCGGTCACGTTGTTCAGTTGCGTGCCCCCGACGAGGTGCGCGCCCTCGTCGTCATGGAATCCGTCGCCCGACTGCTGCGTTCGCAGGGCGTCCTCGTACGGACCAGTTGTGCGGGCCGGCCCCGGCCCGAGTGGGTCGACGTCCTCGGCGTCCACGTCGACGAGACCGGCAGCGCCCCCGTCGGCGTCAACGTCCGGCCCGTGCCCGCCCCCGCCGACCCCGTACCGCTCGGCCGCGACGCCGCCCGCTGGGCCCTGCTCCACCCGGCGGGCCACGACCGGCCCCGCATCGGAGACGAGTACGACGAGCACGAGCACCTCGCCCAGCGCGAGTCCAACCCGCTCTTCCGCGTCCGGTACGCCCACGCCCGCACCCACGCCCTGACCCGCAACGCCGCGGACCTCGGCTTCACCGGAGCCGTCGACCCCACCGGGCAGGACGGTCACGAAGACCTCGTCGCCGCGCTTGCCGACCACCCCCGCATCCTCCGCACCGCGGCCGCGCAGCACGCCCCCGACCGGCTCGCCCGGCACCTCGTCGGCGTCGCCGACACCTTCATGGCCTCGCTCCACCCGGCCGTACTGCCCCACGGCGAGGAGAAACCCTCGGCCGCCCACCGTGCCCGGCTCGCGCTCGCCGAAGCCGTCGGGACGGTGCTCGCAGGCGGCCTGACCCTGCTCGGCATCGACGCACCCGAACATCTGTGACACAGAAGTAGACGAAGAGAGCCACCGCAGCCATGAGCCGTTCCGCACACCCCGCAGGACCCCGTCACGCCGACGTCCTGCCCGAGGGCCACTACACCGCCCCGGCCGCCGACCTGAACGCCCTCGACCCGAAGGTGTGGGCGCAGACCGTGGCCCGTACCGACGACGGTGGTGTCACCGTCGGCGGCATCGAGGTCGCCCGGCTCGCCGAGGAGTTCGGCACCCCGGCGTACTTCCTCGACGAGACCGACTTCCGCGCCCGGTGCGCCGCCTGGCGCGACGCCTTCGGGCCCGACGCCGATGTCTTCTACGCCGGTAAGGCCTTCCTCAGCCGCGCCGTCGTGCGGTGGCTGGACGAGGAGGGGCTGAATCTGGATGTGTGCTCGGGTGGTGAGCTCGCCACCGCGCTCTCCGCCGGCATGCCCGCCGAGCGCATCGCCTTCCACGGCAACAACAAGACCGAGGAAGAGATCAGCCGCGCGGTCCAGGTCGGCGTCGGGCGCATCGTGCTCGACTCCTTCCAGGAGATCGCGCGCGTCGCCCACATCGCCGACGGCCTCGGCAAGCGGCAGCGCGTGCAGATCCGCGTCACCGTGGGCGTCGAGGCACACACCCACGAATTCATCGCCACCGCGCACGAGGACCAGAAGTTCGGCATCGCCCTCGCCGACGGGCAGGCGGCGGAGGCCGTGCGGCGCGCCATCAAGCTGGACGGCATCGAACTCATCGGCATCCACAGCCACATCGGGTCGCAGATCTTCGACATGGCGGGCTTCGAGGTCGCCGCCCGGCGCGTCGTCGGGCTGCTCGCCGAGATCCGTGACGAGCACGGGATCGAGCTTCCCGAGATCGACCTCGGCGGCGGCCTCGGCATCGCCTACACCAGCGACGACGACCCCCGCGAGCCGCACGAGATCGCCAAGGCGCTGAACGAGATCGTCGGCCGTGAGTGCGAGGCGGCCAACCTCCGCACCCCCCGCATCTCGGTCGAGCCGGGCCGCGCCATCGTCGGCCCGACCGCCTTCACGCTCTACACCGTCGGCACCGTCAAGCCGCTCGAAGGACTGCGTACCTACGTCTCCGTCGACGGCGGCATGTCCGACAACATCCGTACGGCGCTGTACGACGCCGAGTACACCGTCGCCCTCGTCTCCCGCCGCTCCGACGCCGAGCCGATGCTCGTCCGTGTCGTCGGCAAGCACTGTGAGAGTGGCGACATCGTCGTGAAGGACGCCTTCCTTCCGGCTGACGTGGCGGCCGGGGATCTGATCGCCGTGCCCGCCACCGGCGCGTACTGCCGTTCCATGGCCAGCAACTACAACCACGCGCTTCGCCCGCCCGTCGTCGCCGTGCGCGACGGCGAGGCCCGGGTGATCGTCCGGCGCGAGACGGAGGAAGATCTCCTGCGTCTCGACGTCGGATAAATGAAATCTACGTCTCACGATCCGGACCGGGGGCTGAAACCCCGGTCCGGTGGGTGAGACTGGACCCACCGTAGATACACGTAGCGATACACGTAGAGATACGTCGAAGTATCGGAAGCAGTAGAGGAAACGAGGTCGCATGATGCGTACGCGTCCACTGAAGGTGGCGCTGCTGGGCTGTGGGGTTGTCGGCTCAGAGGTGGCGCGCATCATGACGACGCACGCCGACGACCTCGCCGCCCGGATCGGTGCCCCCGTCGAGCTCGCGGGTGTGGCCGTGCGGCGGCCCGACCGGGTGCGCGAGGGAATCGATCCCGCGCTGGTCACCACGGACGCCACCGCGCTCGTGAAACGCGGCGACATCGACGTGGTGGTCGAGGTCATCGGCGGGATCGAGCCCGCGCGCACGCTGATCACCACCGCCTTCGAGCACGGCGCCTCCGTCGTCTCCGCCAACAAGGCGCTCGTCGCCCAGGACGGCGACGCCCTGCACGCCGCGGCCGTCGAGCACGGCGAGGACCTCTACTACGAGGCCGCGGTCGCCGGCGCGATCCCGCTGGTCAGGCCGCTGCGCGAGTCGCTCGCCGGGGACAAGGTCAACCGCGTCCTCGGCATCGTGAACGGCACGACGAACTTCATCCTCGACGCCATGGACTCGACCGGCGCCGGCTACCAGGAAGCGCTCGACGAGGCCACCGCCCTCGGGTACGCCGAAGCCGACCCGACCGCCGACGTCGAGGGCTTCGACGCCGCCGCCAAGGCCGCCATCCTCGCCGGGATCGCCTTCCACACCCGCGTCCGCCTCGACGACGTGTACCGCGAGGGCATGACCGAGGTCACCGCCGCCGACTTCGCGTCCGCGAAGCAGATGGGCTGCACCATCAAGCTGCTCGCCATCTGCGAGCGGGCCGCCGACGGGCAGTCCGTCACCGCCCGCGTGCACCCGGCGATGATCCCGCTGTCCCACCCGCTGGCCTCCGTGCGCGGCGCGTACAACGCCGTCTTCGTCGAGGCCGAGGCCGCGGGCCAGCTCATGTTCTACGGGCCCGGCGCCGGCGGCTCGCCGACCGCGTCCGCCGTACTCGGCGACCTCGTCGCCGTCTGCCGCAACCGCCTCAATGGCGCGACGGGACCCGGCCAGTCCGCGTACACGCAGCTGCCCGTCTCGCCGATGGGCGATGTCGTGACGCGGTACCACATCAGCCTCGACGTGGCCGACAAGCCCGGCGTTCTCGCGCAGGTGGCGACGGTCTTCGCCGAGCACGGTGTCTCCATCGACACCGTGCGCCAGTCGGGGAAGGACGGCGAGGCCTCCCTCGTCGTCGTCACCCACCGCGCGGCCGACGCGGCCCTCACCGGGACCGTGGACGCGCTGCGTCAGCTCGACACCGTGCGCGGTGTCGCCAGCATCATGCGTGTTGAAGGGGAGTAGCAGCTCATGACCGGACAGACCCACCAGTGGCGCGGCATCATCGAGGAGTACCGGGACCGGCTCCCGGTGACCGACACCACGCCGGTCGTGACACTGCGCGAGGGCGGTACGCCGCTCGTGCCCGCGCAGATGCTCTCCGAGCGCACCGGCTGTGAGGTGCACCTGAAGGTCGAGGGCGCCAACCCGACCGGTTCGTTCAAGGACCGCGGCATGACCATGGCCATCACGAAGGCCAAGGAGGAGGGCGCGAAGGCCGTCATCTGCGCCTCCACCGGCAACACCTCGGCCTCCGCCGCCGCGTACGCCGTGCGGGCCGGCATGGTCTGCGCCGTCCTCGTGCCGCAGGGCAAGATCGCGCTCGGCAAGATGGGCCAGGCGCTCGTCTACGGCTCGAAGATCCTCCAGGTCGACGGCAACTTCGACGACTGCCTGAACCTGGCCCGCGCCCTCTCCGAGAACTACCCGGTGGCGCTGGTCAACTCGGTGAACCCGTTCCGCATCGAGGGCCAGAAGACCGCCTCGTTCGAGATCGTGGACGCGCTCGGCGACGCGCCCGACATCCACGTCCTCCCGGTCGGCAACGCCGGCAACATCACGGCGTACTGGAAGGGCTACAAGGAGTACGCCGCCGACAACGTCTCCTCCCGTACGCCGCGGATGTGGGGCTTCCAGGCCTCAGGATCCGCGCCGATCGTGCGCGGCGAGGTCGTCAAGGACCCCTCGACGATCGCCACCGCGATTCGCATCGGCAACCCCGCCTCGTGGCAGCACGCGCTCGCCGCGCGCGAGGAGTCCGGCGGCTTCATCGACGAGGTGACGGACCGTGAGATCCTGCGCGCCTACAAGCTGTTGGCGTCCCAGGAGGGTGTCTTCGTCGAGCCCGCTTCGGCCGCGTCCGTCGCCGGTCTGCTGAAGGCCGCCGAAGAGGGCAAGGTCGACCCCGGCCAGAAGATCGTCTGCACCGTCACGGGCAACGGTCTGAAGGACCCGGACTGGGCCGTCGCCGGTGCTCCGCAGCCGGTCACCGTGCCGGTCGACTCCGCCGCGGCCGCCGAGCGTCTCGGTCTCGCCTGAGCCGTACGACTCGTCGCACGACTCGGCGGGCGACTCTTTAGGCGACGCTGACACGCCGTCAACTGGGCGTTTCCGTACAGGGGGTGCACAGGGGGGCTTACGACACGCATCGTGCGCCTCCTGTGCGCCCTATGTCGCCACTGAACCTTCCTTCGATAGGCTGTATCGAACCCGCCCACCGCATATGCCGTGGTGCCGCCGCCGTTCCGTCGATCGCGGCCCGGGTGTCGACGCACGCACCACCAGACTTCGACGCATCACAAGACATCGGAAGTTCTCGAAACATCCCGTAGCTCAAGGAGAGTCATCGAGCGATGGCCGGTCCCGCCTTCCGCGCCGCCGCCGTCAGGGTGCGCGTTCCCGCCACCAGCGCCAATCTCGGCCCGGGCTTCGACAGCCTCGGCCTGTCGCTGGGGCTCTACGACGACGTGGTCGTCAGGGTCGCCGACTCCGGGCTGAACATCGACATCGCCGGTGAGGGCTCCGAGACCCTGCCCCGTGACGAGTCGCACCTTCTGGTCCGCTCCCTGCGTACGGCCTTCGACGCCCTCGGCGGACAGCCGCGCGGCCTTGAGATCGTCTGCGCCAACCGCATCCCGCACGGCCGTGGCCTCGGCTCCTCGTCCGCCGCGATCGTGTCGGCCGTGGTCGCCGCGCGCGCCGTGACGATAGGCGGCAACGCGTTGCTCGACGACGCGGCGCTGCTCGAACTCGCCACCGAGATCGAAGGCCACCCCGACAACGTGGCCCCGTGCCTGCTCGGTGGCTTCACCATCGCGTGGACGGAGACCGGCGCGGGCCGCGCGATCCGTCTCGACGCGGCCGGTTCCATCGTTCCGGTGGTCTTCGTCCCCGGAAAGCCGGTCCTCACCGAAATGGCGCGAGGACTCCTGCCGCGCACCGTCCCGCACGTGGACGCCGCGGCCAACGCGGGCCGGGCGGCCCTGCTCGTCGAGGCCCTGACCAGGCGCCCCGAGCTGCTGCTCCCGGCCACGGAAGACCGTCTTCACCAGGAGTACCGGGCGCCGGCGATGCCGGAGAGCGCCGCACTGGTGGAGCGGCTGCGGGCCGACGGGGTGCCCGCGATGATCTCCGGAGCGGGGCCGACGGTCCTCGCTCTGGTGGAGGAAGAAACGGCCGACAAGGTCGCCCGGCTGGCCGGGGAGGGCTGGGCGGCGAACCGCCTCGACCTCGATGTCGACGGAGCGAGCGTGCTGCCGCTTGGCTCCTGACACCCGGTTGCCGGAATACGAGAGGGGGAATGTTTGTTGGATCCGGTAGTGTTAACCTCAAGTCTGCACCCGGCCCTACCATGGCGAGGTGCTGTGTGTCCCCGTCAGGGACAACCATTCTTCCGGGAGCCTCCCCAGCGATTCTGTGCAGCGTCCTCGCATGTCGAGACGTGGCGCTGAAGAGTGGCGAGCACGCTCCGGAACCGGCGTGACTGAGCCGCGTGACACAGAAATCCAGTGCACCCGCGGAATCGGGCTACGCCGTCACCACCGAATTCTTCCGCCTCTTCGGCGGACAACCGCCCCGGCACACGGTCCGTACAGGCTGGACCACCGCCGGACAGCACAACACGGTCGCCGAGCCAGACAGGCCGACGTCCGCTCCAGGGAAGGACCCTTCGTGAGCGACACCACCGATCTGATGGGCGTGACTGCCG
This sequence comes from Streptomyces nidicola, assembly GCF_050106155.1. Taxonomy (NCBI): domain Bacteria; kingdom Bacillati; phylum Actinomycetota; class Actinomycetes; order Kitasatosporales; family Streptomycetaceae; genus Streptomyces; species Streptomyces nidicola. Next base: position 3,507,530 of record NZ_JBNBPI010000001.1, on the reverse strand, counting down.
ACAGCTCTGCTGCCGCGCCCGCCGCGTCCTCTGCGGACGCCTCCGCCGCGCCCGCCCGGCGGCGCCGCGGTACCGGCCTTGACGGCATGGTGCTGGCCGAGCTGCAGCAGGTCGCATCGGGCCTCGGTATCAAGGGCACTGCGCGGATGCGCAAGAGCCAGCTGATCGAGGTCATCAAGGAGGCGCAGTCCGGGGGAGGAAACTCCCAGGCCGCCCCCGCGAAGAGCGCCGACGCCGCCGAGACGAAGCCGAAGCGGCGGGCCACCTCGAAGGCCCGCACCGGCGACGAGTCCGCGGCCGACGCGGCGCCCGCGAAGTCGGGTGCCAAGGCGGACAAGGCCGAGGCCGCCGACGCCCAGGCGAAGAAGGCCACGGCCCAGCAGCAGATCGAGATCCCCGGCCAGGGCGCCAGTGACGAGCAGCCGGCCGGCGAGCGTCGTCGCCGTCGTGCCACGTCCGAGGCGGGCAGCCCCGAGACGGTCACCGCCGAGGCCAGGTCCGACACGCGCCAGGACCGCCAGGACAAGCAGGACCGCCAGCAGGACCGTCAGGACAAGCAGGAGCGTCAGGACGGCGGCGACGGCAACAAGGGCGACGGCGGCCAGGACGGCAACCACGAGGGTCGCCGCGACCGCCGTGACCGTCAGGGCGACCGCCAGGGCGGCCGTGGTGGGCGCGACCGTGACCGCCAGGGCGGCGACCGTGACCGCCGCGGCGGCAAGGGCGACGACCAGGGCGGGAACCAGGGCGGCGGCCGGAACAACCAGCAGGGCGGCGGCCGGAACAACAACCAGCAGGACGACGGCTACGACGACGACGGCGGCGGCCGCCGCGGGCGCCGGGGCCGTTACCGCGACCGCCGTGGGCGTCGTGGGCGCGACGAGCAGGGCTTCGGCAACGAGCCGCAGATCTCCGAGGACGACGTCCTGATCCCCGTCGCGGGCATCCTCGACATCCTCGACAACTACGCCTTCATCCGTACGTCGGGCTACCTGCCGGGTCCCAATGACGTCTACGTCTCCCTGGCCCAGGTCCGCAAGAACGGCCTGCGCAAGGGTGACCACGTCACCGGTGCCGTGCGGCAGCCCAAGGACGGCGAGCGCCGCGAGAAGTTCAACGCGCTCGTCCGCCTCGACTCGGCGAACGGCATGGCGGCCGAATCCGGCCGTGGGCGCCCGGAGTTCAACAAGCTGACGCCCCTCTACCCGCAGGACCGCCTCCGCCTGGAGACGGACCCGGGTGTGCTGACGACGCGCATCATCGACCTCGTCGCGCCGATCGGTAAGGGCCAGCGCGGTCTGATCGTGGCCCCGCCGAAGACCGGCAAGACCATGATCCTGCAGTCGATCGCCAACGCGATCACGGTGAACAACCCCGAGTGCCACCTGATGGTCGTCCTCGTCGACGAGCGTCCGGAAGAGGTCACCGACATGCAGCGGTCGGTGAAGGGCGAGGTCATCTCCTCGACCTTCGACCGTCCGGCCGAGGACCACACCACGGTCGCCGAGCTCGCCATCGAGCGCGCCAAGCGCCTCGTGGAGCTGGGTCACGACGTCGTCGTGCTGCTCGACTCGATCACCCGCCTGGGCCGCGCGTACAACCTCGCGGCGCCGGCCTCCGGCCGCATCCTGTCCGGTGGTGTCGACTCGACCGCCCTGTACCCGCCGAAGCGCTTCTTCGGTGCGGCCCGCAACATCGAGGACGGCGGCTCGCTGACCATCCTCGCCACCGCGCTGGTGGACACCGGGTCCCGCATGGACGAGGTCATCTTCGAGGAGTTCAAGGGCACCGGCAACGCCGAGCTCAAGCTCGACCGCAAGCTCGCCGACAAGCGCATCTTCCCGGCGGTGGACGTGGACGCGTCCGGTACCCGTAAGGAAGAGATCCTGCTCGGCAGCGACGAGCTGGCGATCACCTGGAAGCTGCGTCGCGTGCTGCACGCGCTCGACCAGCAGCAGGCGATCGAGCTGCTGCTCGACAAGATGAAGCAGACGAAGTCCAACGCGGAGTTCCTGCTGCAGATCCAGAAGACGACGCCGACGCCGGGCAACGGCAACGACTGACGCTTCACAGGGATTCAAGGGCTGGGCCCCGCCGCTTCGTGCGGCGGGGCCCAGCCCTTTTCCGTGCCTGCTCGGAACGTTTCAGGGCACTCGGTGGCCAGAGACCTTCACCACACGTATAAGGATCTGTGCCCTCTGTGAAGCATGCGGCACATGGGCGTGAAAGTGCAGGTGAGAGGGTTGCTGCTCGTTGATGCCGCTACGTACCGTCGCACTTCCGTCCCAGAATGCGCACACGTGTTTGTGCAACCCTTCTTGGCGGTCCGCCGTCACACCGAGTGAACGAAAAGCGGGACCGAAGGATCAGAAGCAGACGAACCTGCGAGGAGTTATGCCGGAACGTGACAGCAAGCCCGGGCGCCACCGCGGCGCCAAGGGCAGCCGCCGCAAACCGCGCAGTGGGCGCAGCAAGGCGCTGCGGATCGCGGCGTGGAGCGCCGCGGGCGTCGTCGTCCTCGGTGGAACCGGCCTGGGGTACGTCTACTTCCAGCTCAACGGCAACATCAAGAGCGTCGACATCGACTCGCAGCTGGGCACCGACCGTCCGCAGAACGTGGACAACGGCTCCGAGGACATCCTCGTCCTCGGCTCCGACACCCGGGCAGGCGACAACGAGAAGGTCGGCGGCGGCGCCGACGAGGGCTCGGCCCGCTCGGACACCGCGATGGTCGTCCACGTCTACAAGGGCCACAAGCGGGCCAGCGTCGTCTCCATCCCCAGGGACACGCTCATCGACCGCCCCTCGTGCACCGACAAGGACGGCAACGAGTACCCGGCGCAGAACGAGGTCATGTTCAACTCCGCGTACTCGACGGGCGGCGCGGCCTGCGCGGTGAAGACCGTCGAGTCCCTGAGCGGAATCCGCATGGACCACTACGTGGAGGTCGACTTCAGCGGCTTCCAGAAGCTGATCGACGACCTCGGCGGCGTCAAGGTCACCACCACGAAGGCGATCAACGACCCCGACAGCCATCTGAACCTCGACGCCGGTACGCACACGCTCAGCGGCAAGCAGTCGCTCGGCCTCGTCCGCACCCGGCACGGCGTCGGCGACGGCAGTGACCTGGGGCGCATCCAGCTCCAGCAGGCGTTCATGAAGGCCCTGATGGACCAGATCAAGAGCGTCGGCGTCTTCACCAGCCCCAGCAAGCTGTACGCACTCGCGAACACCGCCACGAAGACGGTGACCACGGACTCGCAGCTGGCCTCGGTCAAGGACCTGACCTCGTTCGCGAGCGGGCTCAAGGGCATCGGCTCCGGCGACATGAACATGGTGACGCTGCCGGTGCAGTACGACCCGAACGACGCCAACCGCGTGCTCCTGGACAAGACCAACGCGAAGAAGGTCTGGAAGGCCCTGGAGGCCGACAAGGCCATCCCGAAGTCGGCCACGAAGGACTCCGCGAAGGGCTCCGCCGACAGCGTCGTGAAGTAGGCGCGAAGCAGCGACGACCCCCTCGGGAAGGGCCGGGAATACTTCCGGGCCCTTCTCGGTTTTGGGGGATACGGCCAGTCCTGGCAGACTGGTACGTCGGCCCCGGTTCACGCTCCCGCATCCCGCGTCAGCGACCCGGCGCCCTCCATGAACCTAGGAGACACCTTGAAGCGCGACATCCACCCCGAGTACGTCGAGACGCAGGTCTCTTGCACCTGCGGCGCGTCGTTCACCACCCGTAGCACCATCTCGTCCGGCACCGTCCGTGCCGAGGTCTGCTCCGAGTGCCACCCGTTCTACACGGGCAAGCAGAAGATCCTCGACACCGGTGGCCGTGTGGCCCGCTTCGAGGCCCGCTTCGGCAAGGCTGCCGCTGCCAAGAAGTAGCGAAGCTCCAGCGCCGGTCCACGGTGCCCCTGTTTCTCGCGGGGGCACCGGGACCGGCGCTTTGCGGTGCAGCCCCTTTTGATCCCCCGTAACTGCAGGAGCCGGAGATGTTCGAGGCCGTCGAGGAACTGATCGGTGAGCACGCCGATCTGGAGCAGAAGCTCGCGGACCCCTCGGTCCACGCCGACCAGGCGAACGCGCGCAAGCTCAACAAGCGCTACGCCGAGCTGACCCCGATCGTCGCCACGTACCGCTCCTGGAAGCAGACCGGGGACGACATCGAGACGGCGAAGGAATTCGCCGCAGACGACCCGGACTTCGCGGCCGAGGTCAAGGAACTCGAGCAGCAGCGCGAGGAGATCACCGAGAAGCTGCGGCTCCTCCTGGTGCCCCGTGACCCGTCCGACGACAAGGACGTGATCCTCGAGGTCAAGGCCGGCGCAGGCGGCGACGAGTCCGCCTTGTTCGCCGGTGACCTGCTGCGCATGTACCTGCGCTACGCGGAGCGCGTCGGCTGGAAGACCGAGATCATCGACGCCACCGAGTCCGAGCTGGGCGGCTACAAGGACGTCCAGGTCGCCGTGAAGACCAAGGGCGGCAACGGCGCGACCGAGCCCGGCCAGGGTGTCTGGGCCCGCCTGAAGTACGAGGGCGGCGTGCACCGCGTGCAGCGTGTGCCCTCGACCGAGTCGCAGGGCCGCATCCACACCTCCGCCGCCGGCGTGCTGGTCACGCCCGAGGCCGAGGAGGTCGACGTCGAGATCCACGCCAACGATCTGCGCATCGACGTGTACCGCTCCTCGGGCCCCGGCGGGCAGTCCGTCAACACGACCGACTCCGCCGTCCGCATCACGCACATCCCCACCGGCGTCGTGGCTTCCTGTCAGAACGAGAAGTCCCAGCTGCAGAACAAGGAGCAGGCGATGCGTATCCTGCGCTCCAGGCTCCTCGCAGCGGCGCAGGAGGAAGCGGAGAAGAACGCCGCCGACGCCCGCCGCAGCCAGGTCCGCACCGTCGACCGCTCCGAGAAGATCCGTACGTACAACTTCCCGGAGAACCGCATCTCGGACCACCGTGTCGGCTTCAAGGCCTACAACTTGGACCAGGTGCTCGACGGCGACCTCGACGCCGTGATCCAGGCGTGCGTCGACGCGGACTCGGCCGCCAAGCTCGCCGCCGCGTAGAACCGCACCGCCCGCCCCGTACGACAGCTCAGCCCGGAGGAACAGCGTGCAGCAACATTTTGGGGGGCGACCCCCGAACCCCCGCAGCGTGCTGCTCGCGGAAGTGGCCCAGGCCACTCAGCGGCTTGCCGACGCCGGCGTGCCCTCGCCGCGCAATGACGCGGAGGAGCTCGCGTCCTTCGTGCACGGCGTCAAGCGGGGCGAGCTGCACACCGTCAAGGACGCGGACTTCGACGCCCGGTACTGGGAGGCGATCGCGCGCCGCGAGGCCCGCGAGCCGCTCCAGCACATCACCGGGCACGCCTACTTCCGCTATCTGGAGCTCCAGGTCGGCCCCGGTGTCTTCGTGCCGCGCCCGGAGACCGAGTCGGTCGTCGGCTGGGCCATAGACGCCGTGCGCGCGATGGACGTCGTCGAGCCGCTGATCGTCGATCTGTGCTCCGGCTCCGGCGCCATCGCCCTCGCGCTGGCCCAGGAGGTGCCGCGCTCGCGCGTGCACGCCGTGGAGCTGTCCGAGGACGCGCTCAAATGGACGCGCAAGAACGTCGAGGGGTCCAGGGTCGACCTGCGCCAGGGCGACGCCCTGGAGGCCTTCCCCGACCTCGACGGCCAGGTCGACCTCGTCATCTCCAACCCGCCGTACATCCCGCTCACCGAGTGGGAGTACGTCGCCCCCGAGGCCCGTGACTACGACCCGGACCTCGCCCTGTTCTCCGGCGAGGACGGGCTCGACCTGATCCGTGGCATCGAGCGCACCGCCCACCGCCTCCTGCGCCCCGGCGGCATCGTCGTCATCGAGCACGCGGACACGCAGGGCGGCCAGGTGCCGTGGATCTTCACCGAGGAGCGGGGCTGGGCGGACGCCGCCGACCACCCCGACCTCAACAACCGCCCGAGGTTCGCGACGGCCCGCAAGGCGCTGCCGTGACCGACGCGTTGTCCTTTGAGTTTGACGAGTTCGAGCGATCCGCAGACCAGCACACCGAGCAGGAGGCCCGCTAGATGGCACGGCGCTACGACACCAACGACGCAGTCGACCGCGCTACCGGCCTGCGTGAAGCCGCCTCCGCAGTCCGCCGCGGCGAGCTGGTCGTGCTGCCCACCGACACCGTGTACGGCATCGGTGCGGACGCCTTCACGCCCGAGGCGGTCGGTGACCTCCTGGAGGCCAAGGGCCGTGGCCGCAACATGCCGACGCCGGTGGTCATCCCCTCGCCGAACACCCTGCACGGGCTCGTCACGGACTTCTCCGAGATGGCCTGGGAGCTGGTCGACGCGTTCTGGCCGGGCGGACTGACCCTCGTCGCCAAGCAGCAGCCGTCGCTCCAGTGGGACATCGGCAACACCCGTGGCACCGTCGCGGTCCGGATGCCTCTGCACCCCGTGGCCATCGAACTGCTCACCGAGGTCGGCCCGATGGCGCTCTCCTCCGCGAACCTGACGGGCCACCCGGCACCCGAGGACTGTGACGCCGCGCAGGACATGCTCGGCGACTCCGTCTCCGTCTACCTCGACGGGGGGCCGACGCCCGGCAACATCCCGTCATCCATCGTCGACGTCACCGGCAAGGTCCCGGTCCTGCTGCGCGAGGGCGCGCTGACCGCGGACGAGCTGCGCAAGGTCGTACCCGACCTCGAGGTGGCGAATTGACAGCCCCTGAGACGGGGCGTGGCATAGGCAACGGGTACGTACGCACGCCGGCACTCCCCGGCGACACCTTCCGCATCCTCCACGTCAGCACCGGCAATGTGTGCCGCTCGCCGATCACCGAGCGGCTGACCAGGCATGCCCTCGCGGACCGGCTAGGCGCGCCGCTCGCCGGCGGGCTCGTCGTGGAGAGCGCGGGCACCTGGGGCCACGAGGGCGCGCCCATGGAGGCCAACGCGGAAACGGTCCTGGCCGACTTCGGCGCGGATGCCTCCGGCTTCGTGGGCCGTGAGCTCCTCGACGACCACGTCATAAGGGCCGACCTGGTCCTGACCGCGACGCGCGACCACCGCGCGCAGGTCATCTCCATGGGGCACAGCGCGGGTCTGCGGACGTTCACGCTGAAGGAGTTCACGCGGCTCGTGCAGGCCATAGACCCGGCCACGCTGCCGGACCCCCTGGAGTCGGGTGTGGTCGAGCGCGCGCGTTCCCTCGTGCGGGCGGCGGCGGCTCTACGCGGGTGGCTCCTGGCCCCCTCCGTGGAGGCGGACGAGGTCTACGACCCGTACGGCGCACCCCTCCCGTTCTTCCAGTCGGTGGGCGGCGAGATCCACGAGGCCCTGGACCCGGTGGTCACGGCCCTGACGGGCGTCAAGAAGTAGTATCCAGCCCCGCCGGCGTTTGAGGCGCGGGGTCCGGGGCGGAGCCCCGTGACGTGACGCCGGGCGGGCGCAACGACGCGGATCTACATTGGAAGGCCACTCACCTCCCCGACGCGAGGCCCGGAGCCGACCATGCCGGTGATGACACAACCCGCAGCCACCGCGGAGCTACTGCGGCAGGACCCCGAACTGGCCGAGATCCTCCTCGGGGAGACCGCCCGCCAGGCGGACTCCCTCCAGCTCATCGCCGCGGAGAACTTCACGTCCCCCGCGGTCCTCGCCGCCCTCGGCTCCCCGCTCGCCAACAAGTACGCGGAGGGCTACCCCGGCGCCCGCCACCACGGCGGCTGCGAACTCGTCGACGTCGCCGAACGCCTCGCGATCGACCGCGCCAAGGCCCTCTTCGGCGCCGAACACGTCAACGTACAGGCGCACAGCGGCTCTTCGGCCGTGCTCGCCGCGTACGCCGTACTGCTGAAGCCCGGCGACACCGTCCTCGCGATGGGCCTGCCGTCCGGCGGCCACCTCACGCACGGCTCACCGGCCAATTTCTCCGGCCGCTGGTTCGACTTCGTGCCGTACGGCGTCGACGCGGAGACCGGGCTCATCGACTACGAGCAGGTCAGCGCCGCGGCCCGCGCCCACCGCCCCAAGGCCATCGTCTGTGGCTCGATCTCGTACCCCCGGCACATCGACTACGCCGCCTTCCGGGAGATCGCCGACGACGTGGGCGCCCACCTCATCGCCGACGCCGCGCACCCCATCGGCCTCGTCGCCGGGGGAGCGGCCCCGAACCCGGTCCCGTACGCGGACATCGTCTGCGCCACCACGCACAAGGTGCTGCGCGGACCGCGCGGCGGGATGCTGCTGTGCTCGGCCGAGCTGGCCGACCGCGTCGACCGGGCCGTGTTCCCCTTCACCCAGGGCGGCGCGCAGATGCACACCATCGCCGCGAAGGCCGTCGCGTTCGGCGAGGCGGCGCGTCCCGCCTTCACCGCGTACGCCCATCAGGTCGTCGCCAACGCCCGACTCCTCGCGGGCGCGCTCGCCGCGGAGGGCTTCGGCGTCACCACCGGAGGCACCGATACCCATCTGCTGACCGTGGACCCGGCGCCGCTCGGCGTCGCGGGCGGGGTGGCGAGAGGCCGGCTCGTCTCGGCGGGCATGATCCTCGACACATGCGCACTGCCCTATGAAGGGGGCCGCGGCCTGCGCCTCGGCACCGCCGCCGTCACCACACAGGGCATGGGTGAAGGAGAGATGGCCCGCATCGCCGTGCTCCTGTCGGGTGTCGTACGCGACGTTCTCGACGCCCGCGCGGTCCGCGAAGAGGTGCGCGAACTGGCCGGAAGATTCCCCCCGTACCCCGCCTGGAACGGGGTAGGCGAGCGGTAGAACACCCCTTGCGCCGCACCAGTGCACCTCTGGAACCGTCAGCCGTGCAACCATCGTCGCTACCCGGAAGTCCCCAACCCTAAGCACGCGAGACTAGGGTGTGGGGCTGAGATGGCCAGCGATACCTGTGGGGAAGCCCGTGCGTGAATACCTGCTGACGCTCTGCATCACGGCCGCGGTGACCTATCTGCTCACAGGCCCGGTGCGGAAGTTCGCGATCGTGGCCGGCGCCATGCCGGAGATCCGTGCGCGCGACGTGCACCGGGAACCCACGCCGCGGCTCGGCGGTATCGCCATGTTCTTCGGCCTGTGCGCGGGCCTGCTCGTCGCCGACCACCTGACCAATCTGGACAAGGTCTTCGAGTCCTCGAACGAACCGCGGGCGCTGCTCTCCGGCGCCGCCCTGATCTGGCTGATCGGTGTCCTGGACGACAAGTTCGAGATCGACGCCCTCATCAAGCTCGGCGGCCAGATGATCGCCGCGGGCGTCATGGTGATGCAGGGCCTGACGATCCTGTGGCTGCCGATCCCGGGCGTCGGGACGGTGTCGCTGACCCAGTGGCAGGGGACCCTGCTGACCGTCGCGCTCGTCGTGATCACCATCAACGCGGTGAACTTCGTGGACGGCCTCGACGGTCTCGCGGCCGGCATGGTGTGCATCGCCGCCGCGGCGTTCTTCCTGTACGCGTACCGGATCTGGTACGGCTACGGCATCGAGTCCGCGGCCCCGGCCACGCTGTTCGCGGCGATCCTGATGGGCATGTGTCTGGGCTTCCTGCCGCACAACATCCATCCGGCCAGAATCTTCATGGGCGACTCGGGCTCCATGCTCATCGGCCTCGTCCTCGCGGCCGGCGCGATCTCCATCACAGGGCAGGTCGACCCGGACGCGCTCAAGCTCAACCTCGGCGGCTCCACCCGCGACACCACGCACGCGATGCTGCCCGTCTTCATCCCGCTGCTGATGCCGCTGACGATCATTGCGATCCCGTTCGCCGACCTCGTCCTCGCGATCGTGCGCCGCACCTGGAACGGGCAGTCGCCGTTCGCGGCGGACCGCGGGCATCTGCACCACCGGCTCCTGGAGATCGGCCACTCGCACTCCCGCGCAGTGCTGATCATGTACTTCTGGTCGGGCCTCATCGCCTTCGGCGCGGTCGCCTACTCGGTGCACTCCGCGTCCGGGACGTGGGTCATGCTCACCATCGTCGCGCTGAGCTTCGTCGGGCTCGTCATGCTCCTGCTGCCGCGCTTCACGCCCCACGCGCCGCGCTGGGCCCAGCACTTGGTGCCTCCGCGCTACCGGCGACCGGCCGCGTCCGCGGCGGGGGACGGGGCGGCCGAGCCGTCCGAGGGCTCCGAGACGTCCGGCGGCGAACCGGACCGCGACCGGATCCCGGCGGGAGTCAACGGGGCGACGGCGATCGGCGCTCGTTCGCGCTTCACGGACCGGCGTAAGGCGGGAACGTCCCGTTGACGTGGGCGGCCGCGAAGTCCGAAATGAGCCCAATACCAGACATGTTGGCCTCGCGGGTGCACAGACGCGCAGGATCCCCCTCACGTGTGACGGTTGGCACACCTTCTAGGTAAAGACCGCATCAAATAGTTTGTGATACCGTTCACGAAGCCGGGGGAAGGACCGAAAGGCCGTAGTGCGACGGTCATTTGGCCCGAATCGGACTGCTGAATCCCCGGACTACGCTCGTCCATGACGACACCCTGCCCCACACCAGTAAGCGGAGTTGCCGCCATGCCGTCCAATGACGCACGGACCCTTCTTCACACCGTCCTACCCACCGCCGCCGCAGGCGTGATTGCCGCGGTGATCAGTGGTGTGGTTGCGGGCGGCAAGGGGGCCATCGGTGCGCTGGTCGGTGCTCTGGTGGTCATCGTGTTCATGGGCCTCGGGCAGGTCGTGCTGATCCGCACGGCGAAATCGCTTCCGCAGCTGTTCCAGGCGATGGGGCTGATGCTCTATGTCGCCCAGCTGCTGCTGCTCATGATCTTCGTGGCCATTTTCAAGGACACGACTCTCTTCAATCCCAAGACCTTTGCCGTCTCTCTGGTCGTCTCGACCGTTGTGTGGATGGCGGCCCAGGCCCGCGCTCACATGAAGGCCAAGGTTTTCTATATCGACCCCGAGGCGGCGCCCGGTTCCAAGGGGACCGGGACCGGTGAGAAAGCCGAGAAGACCGGGTCGTCATCGTGAGAGGTAGGGCCGGGATAAGCGCCCGTTCGTCGGGCTGCTATCGTCCGGTGCCAACTGCGGCATCGCCGGCGCGGGCACGAGAGCTGACGCCTGCACGATCGCGAGGCTCACTGCCTGCCCGCCGCCCCCACGCCCGAAACACCAGACCGGTGCCGATCCGCGGCTGCACGCCGCACCGACACAACGAGGTTGCCGTACTTATGCGTCACGCCGAAGGAGCCCGCGGTGAGTGCTGACACGACCCAGCTCGCCTTTGACTGGAGCTGTCGGATCATGTCCGACAACGGATGCGGCTTCCCGGCGCCGGGCCTGCACTCCTTCCTGTTCGAACCGATTGCCGACTTCGGCTGGTTCTACTTCAACAAGGTGATGCTGCTCGCCCTGCTCACCACGATCGTCGTCTGTGTCTTCTTCTACTTCGCGTTCGGCCGCTCGAAGGTCGTGCCCGGGAAGATCCAGATGATCGGTGAGGCCGGCTACGACTTCGTCCGCCGCAACGTCGTCTACGAGACGCTGGGCAAGAAGGAGGGCGAGAAGTACGTACCGATCATGGTCTCGCTGTTCTTCTTCATCTGGATCATGAACATCTGGTCGGTCGTCCCGCTCGCCCAGTTCCCGGTCTCCTCGGTCATCGCCTACCCGGCGGTCCTCGCGGCCATCGTGTACCTGATCTGGGTCCCGCTGACCTTCAAGCGCCATGGCTTCGTGGGTGGTTGGAAGAACATCACCGGCTACGACCCGTCGCTCGGGCCGATCAAGTGGCTGGTCTCGTTCATCGAGTTCTTCTCGAACCTGCTGGTCCGCCCGTTCACGCACGCGGTGCGACTCTTCGCCAACATGTTCGCCGGTCACCTGATGCTGGTGATGTTCACCGTCGCCTCCTGGTACCTGCTGAACAGCTGGATGATCCCGGCCGCCGGCGTCTCCTTCGTGATGACGATGGCGATGATCCTCTTCGAGCTTTTCGTCCAGGCCGTTCAGGCGTACGTCTTCGTCCTCCTGGCCTGCACGTACATTCAGGGCGCTCTCGCCGAGCACCACTGAGCCCCACCCCGTCCAACCACCCCAGGTCGTCCGGTGGCCAACCCCCACCGGTTCGTAAAGAAAAGGAAGTAACGGCATGTCCGCGTCCATCGAACTCGCCGCTGGCGTCTCCGGCTCCCTCGGTTCCATCGGTTACGGTCTCGCCGCGATCGGCCCCGGCATCGGTGTCGGCATCGTCTTCGGTAACGGCACCCAGGCCCTTGCCCGCCAGCCCGAGGCTGCCGGCCTGATCCGCGCCAACCAGATCCTCGGCTTCGCCTTCTGTGAGGCGCTCGCCCTCATCGGCATCGTTATGCCGTTCGTGTTCGGTCAGTAATCACCGCGTACTGACTGACACTTACGACGAAAGGCACTGATGTGATCGCCAACCTGGTACAGCTGGCGGCCGAGGAGAAGATGAATCCTCTCGTCCCTCCCGGTCCCGAGCTGCTCATCGGCACCATCGCCTTCGCCATCGTCTTCTTCGTCTTCGCGAAGAAGCTTCTCCCGCGCATCAACAAGACGCTGGAAGAGCGCCACGCGAAGATCGAAGGCGGTATCGAGAAGGCCGAGGCGCTTCAGACCGAGGCCCAGAGCGTGCTCGAGCAGTACAAGGCTCAGCTCGCCGAGGCCCGGCACGAGGCCGCGCGGCTGCGCCAGGAGGCGCAGGAGCAGGGTGCCGCGCTCATCGCCGAGATGCGTGCGGAGGGTCAGCGGCAGCGTGAGGAGATCATCGCCGCCGGTCACTCGCAGATCGAGGCCGACCGCAAGGCCGCCGCTCAGGCGCTGCGTCAGGACGTGGGCCTGCTGGCCACCGACCTGGCCGGCAAGCTCGTCGGCGAGTCCCTCGAGGACACCGCCCGGCAGTCGCGCACGATCGACCGCTTCCTCGACGAGCTCGAGGAGAAGGCAGAGGCTGCACGATGACCGCCCACGGAGCGAGCCGCGAGGCACTGGCCGCCGCGCGTGAGCGTCTGGACGCGCTGACCGACAGCACGTCGGTCGACGCCAAGGCGCTCGCCGGCGACCTCGCCTCGGTGACCGCGCTGCTGCAGCGCGAGGTCAGCCTGCGACGGGTCCTGACCGACCCGGCGCAGGCCGGTGAGGCCAAGGCCGAGCTCGCGAGCCGCCTGCTCGGCGGCCAGGTCGGCGGCGAGACCGTCGACCTGGTGTCCGGCCTGGTCCGCTCCCGGTGGTCGGCCTCCCGCGACCTGGTCGACTCCCTGGAGGAGCTGGCCAACACCGCGGACCTGACCGCGGCGCAGAAGAGCGGTGAGCTCGACGACGTCGAGGACGAGCTGTTCCGGTTCGGCCGGATCGTCTCCTCCAACACCGAGCTGCGCGCCGCACTGACCGACAAGTCGGCTTCGGACTCGGCCAAGGGCGAGCTCGTCAAGCAGCTGCTCGACGGCCGGGCCAAGCCCACCACCGAGCGGATCGTCGGCCGTCTTGTGACCGCGCCGCGGGGACGTAGCCTGGAAGCGGGACTCGAGTCCCTCTCCAAGCTCGCCGCCGAGCGTCGCGAGCGCATGGTGGCGGTCGTCACCACCGCGGTCCCGCTGAGCGACGCGCAGAAGCAGCGTCTGGGTGCGTCCCTGGCGAAGCTCTACGGCCGTCAGATGCACCTGAACCTGGACGTGGACCCCGAGGTCCTCGGCGGGATCAAGGTGCAGGTGGGTGACGAGGTCATCAACGGCTCGATCGCGGACCGCATCGAGGAGGCCGGCCGCCGTATGGCCGGCTGACCGCAACAAGCTCAACACGTACGACTACGGCCCTAGTTGGGCCGTGCAGAGGATTCCTGGGGGCTGACCCCAGACCCCCCAAGAACACTTCGGGCCCAACAAGGAGAGCAGGGAACCCAGATGGCGGAGCTCACGATCCGGCCGGAGGAGATCCGGGACGCGCTGGAGAACTTTGTCCAGGCGTACAAGCCGGACGCGGCCTCGCGCGAGGAGGTCGGTACGGTCACCCTTGCCGGCGACGGCATCGCGAAGGTCGAGGGCCTTCCCTCGGCCATGGCCAACGAACTGCTGAAGTTCGAGGACGGCACCCTCGGCCTCGCGCTCAACCTGGAAGAGCGCGAGATCGGCGCCATCGTCCTGGGCGAGTTCAGCGGCGTCGAGGAGGGACAGCCGGTCACGCGTACCGGTGAGGTCCTGTCCGTCGGTGTCGGCGAGGGCTACCTGGGTCGCGTCGTCGACCCGCTCGGCAACCCGATCGACGGCCTCGGCGACATCGAGACCAGCGGTCGTCGCGCCCTCGAGCTGCAGGCCCCGGGCGTCATGGCCCGTAAGTCGGTCCACGAGCCGATGGAGACCGGCTACAAGGCCGTCGACGCGATGACCCCCGTCGGCCGTGGTCAGCGTCAGCTGATCATTGGTGACCGCCAGACCGGCAAGACCGCCCTGGCCGTCGACACGATCATCAACCAGCGCGACAACTGGCGCACCGGCGACCCGAACAAGCAGGTCCGCTGCGTGTACGTCGCCATCGGTCAGAAGGGCTCCACCATCGCCTCCGTGCGTGGTGCGCTCGAAGAGGCCGGCGCGCTCGAGTACACGACCATCGTCGCCGCCCCGGCGTCCGACCCGGCCGGCTTCAAGTACCTGGCGCCGTACACCGGCTCGGCCATCGGCCAGCAGTGGATGTACGACGGCAAGCACGTCCTCATCATCTTCGACGACCTCTCGAAGCAGGCCGACGCCTACCGCGCCGTGTCCCTGCTGCTCCGCCGCCCGCCGGGGCGCGAGGCCTACCCGGGTGACGTCTTCTACCTGCACTCCCGTCTGCTCGAGCGCTGCGCGAAGCTCTCGGACGACATGGGCGCCGGTTCGATGACGGGTCTGCCGATCGTGGAGACCAAGGCGAACGACGTCTCGGCGTTCATTCCGACCAACGTCATTTCCATCACCGACGGCCAGTGCTTCCTGGAGTCCGACCTGTTCAACGCCGGCCAGCGTCCGGCCCTGAACGTCGGTATCTCGGTCTCCCGTGTGGGTGGTTCCGCCCAGCACAAGGCCATGAAGCAGGTCTCCGGCCGACTCCGTCTGGACCTGGCCCAGTACCGCGAGCTGGAGGCGTTCGCCGCCTTCGGTTCCGACCTGGACGCCGCGTCGAAGGCGCAGCTGGAGCGCGGTCAGCGTCTCGTCGAGCTGCTGAAGCAGGCGCAGTACGAGCCGATGGCCACCGAGGACCAGGTCGTCTCCGTCTGGGCCGGTACCAACGGCAAGATGGACGAGGTGCCGGTCGCCGACATCCGCCGCTTCGAGAAGGAGCTCCTGGAGCACCTGCACCGCAAGGAGCAGGGCCTCATGACCTCCATCAAGGAGGGCGGCAAGATGTCGAACGACACGATCCAGGCCATCGACGAGGCCGTCGCCGACTTCAAGAAGCAGTTCGAGACCTCGGACGGGAAGCTTCTCGGCGAGGACGCTCCGGCCGCCGCCAAGTGACGTAAGGAAGGGACCTGACTCATGGGAGCCCAGCTCCGGGTCTACAAGCGTCGCATCCGATCCGTCACCGCGACCAAGAAGATCACCAAGGCGATGGAGATGATCGCCGCCTCGCGTGTCGTCAAGGCACAGCGCAAGGTGGCGGCCTCCACGCCGTACGCGACCGAGCTCACGCGCGCGGTCACGGCGGTGGGGACCGGGTCGAACACCAAGCACCCGCTGACGACGGAGTCGGAGACGGCGACCCGCTCCGCGGTTCTGCTGCTCACCAGCGACCGCGGTCTGGCCGGCGCCTTCAACGCGAACGCCATCAAGGCCGCCGAGCAGCTCACGGAGAAGCTCGTCGGCGAGGGCAAGGAGGTCGACACGTACATCGTCGGCCGCCGTGGTCTGGCCCACTACAACTTCCGCGAGCGCAAGGTCGTGGAGTCGTGGGCGGGCTTCACCGATGAGCCCACGTACGCGGACGCCAAGAAGGTCGCGGCCCCGCTGATCGAGGCCATCGAGAAGGAGACGGCGGAGGGCGGCGTGGACGAACTCCACATCGTCTACACCGAGTTCATCTCGATGATGACGCAGACGGCCGTCGACGGCCGGCTGCTGCCGCTCAGCCTCGAAGAGGTGGCGGAGGAGTCGAAGGCGTCCGGCAAGGGCGACGAGATCCTTCCGCTGTACGACTTCGAGCCGTCGGCGGAGGACGTCCTCGACGCCCTGCTGCCGCGCTACGTCGAGAGCCGGATCTACAACGCGATGCTCCAGTCGGCTGCCTCCAAGCACGCCGCCACGCGCCGCGCGATGAAGTCGGCGACCGACAACGCGGGAGAGCTGATCAACAACCTCTCCCGTCTTGCCAACGCGGCCCGCCAGGCCGAAATCACCCAGGAAATCAGCGAGATCGTCGGTGGCGCGAGTGCCCTGGCCGACGCGACCGCGGGGAGTGACAAGTAATGACGACCACTGTTGATACGGCCGTTGCCACGGGCCGCGTCGCCCGGGTGATCGGCCCGGTCGTCGACGTGGAGTTCCCCGTCGACGCGATGCCGGACATCTACACCGCTCTGCACGTCGAGGTCGCCGACCCGGCGCTCGAGGGTGCGAAGAAGACCCTGACGCTCGAGGTCGCCCAGCACCTCGGTGACGGCCTGGTCCGCGCGATCTCCATGCAGCCGACCGACGGCCTGGTCCGCCAGGCCCCGGTCGTGGACACCGGCGCCTCCATCACGGTGCCCGTCGGCGACTTCACCAAGGGCAAGGTGTTCAACACCCTCGGCGAGGTCCTGAACGTCGACGAGCAGTACACCGGCGAGCGCTGGGGCATCCACCGCAAGGCGCCGAACTTCGACGAGCTCGAGTCGAAGACCGAGATGTTCGAGACCGGCATCAAGGTCGTCGACCTTCTCACCCCGTACGTCAAGGGTGGAAAGATCGGCCTGTTCGGTGGTGCCGGCGTCGGCAAGACGGTGCTCATCCAGGAGATGATCTACCGCGTCGCCAACAACCACGACGGTGTCTCCGTGTTCGCCGGTGTCGGCGAGCGCACCCGTGAGGGCAACGACCTCATCGAGGAGATGGCCGAGTCCGGCGTCATCGACAAGACCGCGCTGGTCTTCGGTCAGATGGACGAGCCGCCGGGCACCCGTCTGCGCGTGGCCCTCGCGGGTCTGACGATGGCGGAGTACTTCCGCGACGTCCAGAAGCAGGACGTGCTGTTCTTCATCGACAACATCTTCCGCTTCACGCAGGCCGGTTCCGAGGTCTCGACCCTGCTGGGTCGCATGCCCTCGGCCGTGGGTTACCAGCCGAACCTGGCCGACGAGATGGGTCTCCTCCAGGAGCGCATCACGTCGACCCGTGGTCACTCGATCACGTCCATGCAGGCCATTTACGTGCCCGCGGACGACCTGACCGACCCGGCCCCGGCGACGACCTTCGCCCACCTCGACGCGACGACGGTGCTCTCCCGTCCGATCTCCGAGAAGGGCATCTACCCGGCCGTGGACCCGCTGGACTCCACGTCCCGCATCCTGGACCCCCGCTACATCGCGGCGGACCACTACAACACGGCCATGCGCGTCAAGACGGTCCTGCAGAAGTACAAGGACCTTCAGGACATCATCGCGATCCTCGGTATCGACGAGCTCGGCGAGGAGGACAAGCTCACTGTCCACCGCGCCCGTCGCGTGGAGCGCTTCCTGTCGCAGAACACCCACGTCGCCAAGCAGTTCACCGGCGTCGACGGGTCGGACGTGCCGCTGGACGAGACGATCACGGCCTTCAACGCGATCATCGACGGCGACTACGACCACTTCCCGGAGCAGGCGTTCTTCCTGTGCGGTGGCATTGAGGACCTCAAGGCCAACGCCAAGGAGCTCGGCGTCTCCTGAGCCCCGTAGCTCATGGGAGGACCGGGGTGCGTCCCGGTCCTCCCGCAACGCCCACTAGACTTTGAACCGACACCCGGCAGCGAGTGCCGCCGGGTGGTGACCCGAGGAGCCCACCTTGGCTGCTGAGCTGCACGTCGAGCTCGTCGCCGCGGACCGTAGTGTCTGGTCCGGCGAGGCCACCCTGGTCGTCGCGCGTACCACGTCCGGCGACATCGGCGTCATGCCCGGTCACCAGCCGCTGCTCGGTGTGCTGGAGTCGGGGCCCGTGACGATCCGTACGACGGACGGGGGAACGGTCGTGGCGGCTGTCCACGGCGGTTTCATCTCGTTCGCCGACAACAAGCTGTCCCTGCTGGCCGAGATCGCCGAGCTTTCGGACGAGATCGACGCCCAGCGGGCGGAGCGGGCGCTGGAGCGCGCGAAGTCGGACGCGGATGCGTCGGCCGAGCGTCGTGCCGATGTTCGACTCCGTACGGTGGCGGCGCGCTGAATCCAGCGAGCCACATGATGTACCTCAGCCGCGGTCCAGGCCGGAGATAATCTCCGGACCGGGTCGCGGCTGAGGCGATCTATCGGTAGTGCTGTTTTTTGCAGTTCCGTTATCAGGCGTGCGGCGCCTGATCGGTCGAGAAGTCCTTGAGAGACGAGGAGGTCGGTTCAGATGGTCCTCGTTCT
This sequence comes from Streptomyces nidicola, assembly GCF_050106155.1. NCBI lineage: Bacteria > Bacillati > Actinomycetota > Actinomycetes > Kitasatosporales > Streptomycetaceae > Streptomyces > Streptomyces nidicola. The sequence goes on along the minus strand of NZ_JBNBPI010000001.1, from coordinate 3,489,011 downwards.
CGTGCTGTGCGTAGTCGCGGTCGTCGTACTCGTGGTGGTGGGGCTTGTCGCCTTCGGGGTACGGCGGCGGCTCATTCAGCGCTCGGGCGGTACGTTCGACTGCTCGTTGCGGTGGGATGCGCCGGCGCCCGATGCGGATGACACCTCCGGCAAGGGGTGGGGGTACGGGATCGCCCGCTACAACGGGGACCGGATCGAGTGGTTCCGCGTCTTCTCGTACGCGCCTCGTCCGAAGCGGATCCTGGAACGCGCGGCGATCGAGGTCACCGGTCGTCGGGCTCCCGAGGGCGAGGAGGAACTCGCCCTCCTCTCCGACGCGATCGTCCTCGCGTGTACGCACCGCGGTACGCGTCTCGAACTCGCCATGAGCGAGGACGCCCTGACGGGCTTCCTGGCCTGGCTCGAGGCGGCCCCTCCCGGCCAACGCGTCAACGTGGCGTAACTCTTCCCCCACCCCGCCCCTTCCCGAAAGCCCTCAATCGCCGGGCGGGCTCTATCCAGAGCCCGCCCGGCGATTGAGGGCAATCTTTTGAAGCCCGTCCGGCAGGACTTTCGGGAAGGGGTGGGGTGGGGGAGATGTATGGAGAAGCCGGGCCCACGGGGGGCGTTCCCGTGGGGCCGGCTTCGGAATGGGTGGGGGTTACTTCAGGCCGGAGTCGATCGCGGAGACCAGTTCCCCGTTGGACGTGTCGCCCGAGAACTCCCAGAAGAAGGACCCGCCGAGGCCCTGGGATTTGGCCCAGGACATCTTCGAACCGATCGTCGTGGGCGTGTCGTACGACCACCAGTCCGAGCCGCAGTGCGCGTACGCCGTACCAGCGACCGTCCCGTTCGACGGACACTTGGTCTTGAGGACCTTGTAGTCCTCGATGCCCTGCTCGTACGTGCCGACCGCAGGCCCCGTGGCCGTGCCGCCGGGCTCCTTCTGCGTGACCCCGGTCCAGCCCCGGCCGTAGAAGCCGATGCCGAGCAGGAGCTTCGAGGCCGGTACGCCCTGCGCCTTGAGCTTGGCGATCGCGTCCGCCGAGGTGAAGCCCTGCTGCGGGATACCGGAGTACGACGTGAGCGGGGAGTGCGGGGCCGTCGGGCCCTTCGCGTCCCAGGCACCGAAGAAGTCGTACGTCATGACGTTGTACCAGTCGAGGGACTGGGCCGCGCCCGCGTAGTCGTTCTTCTCGATCTTGCCGCCGGCGGAGGCGTCCGCCGTGATGGCGGCCGTGACCAGGTTCTGCGAGCCGAACTTCGAACGCAGCGCCGTGGAAAGCTTCTTGAGCGCGTCCTGGCCGGACGTGTCACAGCTCAGACCGCAGGCGTTCGGGTACTCCCAGTCGATGTCGATGCCGTCGAAGACATCGGCCCAGCGCGGGTCCTCGACCAGTTTGTAGCAGGAGTCGGCGAACGCGGCCGGGTCCTTCGTGGCGTCACCGAAGCCACCGGACCAGGTCCACCCGCCGAACGACCAGAGGATCTTGAGGCCAGGGTGCTTGGCCTTCAGCTGACGGAGCTGGTTGAAGGCACCGCGCAGCGGCTGGTCCCAGGTGTCGGCCTGCCCGGAGACGGAGTTGGCGGCCGTGTAGGCCATGTCCGTGTCGGCGTAGGCGTCGCCCATGGTGCACTTGCCGCCCTGGACGTTGCCGAACGCGTAGTTGATGTGCGTGACCTTGGCGGCGGAGCCGGAGGTCTCCAGGTTCTTCGGGTAGTACTGGCGGCCGTAGACGCCCCAGTCGGTGAAGTAGCCGAGCTTCACCTTGTCACCGGGACCGGGCCCCGGATCCGTGCCGCCGCCAGTGGTGTGGACCTTGACGGAGCCGGACACCGGCCCGGTCTGGTCGGCGGTGTCACGGGCCTGCACCGTGTACGAGTAGTCGGTGCCGGCCTTCAGCCCCGTGTCGGTGTACGAAGTGCCGGTCACCGTCCCTACCTTGGCGCCGTCGCGCAGCACGTCGTAGTTCTTGATGCCCTTGTCGTCGGTGGCGGCGGACCAGTTCAGCTTGACCGAGGTGTCGGTGATGCCGGACGCGGTCGGGGTGCCGGGCTTGGAGGGTGCCGCGTCGCCGGGGACGTCGCCGCCGTCGCAGGAGGCACCGTTGAGCTTGCAGCCCGTGGGGGCGCCGGAGCCGCTGCCGTTGAAGCCGAAGGAGACCGAGGCGCCGGGGGCGAGCGTCCCGTTCCAGGAGAGGTTCTTGGCGGTCCAGTGGTCGGCGGAGTTGGTGACGGTCGCGTCCCAGGCCGAGGTCACCTTCGTACCGGACGGGAAGTCCCACTCGACGTTCCATGAACTCACGCTCGTGGTCCCGGAGTTCTTGATGGTCCACTTGCCCTCGAAGCCGCTGCCCCAGTCCTGGGTCTTGGCGTACGTGGCGGTGACGGCGGTGGCCTCGGCCGCGGCGTGCGAGGGAGTGGCGAGACCGACGAGGGCGGCGGCGGGGAGGACGAGGGTCGCGAATGCGGCGGTCGCTCTGTGTCGAAGTCTGTGTCTGGGTACGTCGGTTGAACTCATCGGTGCTCCTAGGGAGGTCCTGGGTTCGTGAAGGGGGTGGAACCCTGCGACGCCCATGAGCACCGGAGTGGGGGGTGTGCTCACCGCAGTGCGGCGAGAATAGAAAGGTCTGGACCAGCGGTCAAGGTCTAAACCAATCACGGCTTTCGGCCAAGTTGTGCGCGGCGGCTCGCAGAGGGCTACAGGCCCAACTCCTGGGCCAGTACGGCTGCTTGGACCCGGCTTCGTAGCTCCAGCTTGCCGAGCAGGCGGCTGACGTGGGTCTTCACCGTCGCCTCCGCCATGTCGAGGCGCCCCGCGATCTCCGCGTTCGACAGCCCCTCGCCGAGGCAGCCGAGCACCTCCCGCTCGCGCCGGGTGAGAGTCTCCAACTCCGGTGGCGCGGCCGCCGGTTCGGGCTTTCCCGGGCTCGCCGCGAACTCGGCGATCAGGCGGCGGGTCACGGCCGGGGCGATCATCCCCTCGCCGCGCGCCACCGTCCGTACGCCCTCGATCAGGTCCTTCGCGTCCGTGTTCTTCAGCAGGAACCCGGACGCGCCCGCGCGCAGCGCCCCGAACACGTAGGCGTCGAGGTCGAAGGTGGTCAGCACGAGTACGTCCGCGAGGCCTTCGGCGACGACCTCGCGCGTGGCCGAAACGCCGTCGAGCCGGGGCATCTGGACGTCCATCAGGACCAGATCGGGCCGGAGTTCGCGGGCGAGGGACACCGCCCGCTCGCCGTCCTCGGCCTCGCCGACGACCTCGATGTCGGGCGCGCTGTTCAGGATGAGCACGAGCCCGGCCCGTACGGCGGACTGGTCCTCGGCGACGAGTACGCGGATCACGGAGGTCACGTGAGGTCTTCTCCTTCCGTGTGCAGGGGGCCTTCGGTGTGCAGCGGCAGGGCGGCGCGCACCCGCCACACCCCGCCGTCCTGTGGCCCGGCCTCGAACACGCCGCCGAGCAGCGCCGCCCGCTCCCGCATCCCGACGAGCCCGGCCCCGGAGCCCGGCGCGCGCGGCCCGTCCCTGTCGGCCCCGTACGGGCTGTCGACCCGCACCTCGATGCGTTCGGCCGAGCGGTCGACGGCCACCGTGACCCGCCCCTGACCCGCGTGCTTCAGCGCGTTCGTGAGGGACTCCTGGACGATGCGGTACGCGGCGAGCTCGACCGGCGCGGGCAGGCCGGTGACGGCGCCGGACACGGCCAGGTGGGCGTCCAGGCCGTTCGTACGGGACTGCTCGACGAGGGCGCCGAGGCTCTCAAGGGTGGGCGCGGCGACCGGTTCGGTGTCCTCGCCCGCGTCCCGCAGGATGCCGATGAGGCGGCGCATCTCGGCGAGTCCTTCGACGCTGTTCTCGCGGATCGTCTTCAGCGCCCCGCGCGTGGTGTCGGGGTCGTCGAGGGACAGCGCGGCCGTGGAGTGGATCGCGATCGCCGACAGGTGGTTCGCCACCATGTCGTGCAACTCGCGGGCCATCCGGGCGCGCTCCGCCGTCACCGCCTGCGCCCGGTCCATCTCGGCGAGCAGCGCGGTCTGCTCGGCCCGCAGCCGCTCCGCCTGCGCGGCCTCCCGGTGACCGCGCACCAGCATGCCGGTGGCCGCTGGCCCGAACGACACGAGCCCCGTCGCGACCCCGATCAGGACCGCCTCCGGCTGCCGCCACCAGGCCACGAAACCGAGCGTGACGGCGACCGTGAGCATCCCCGTGACCACCGGGAGGCGGCGCGCGGCGGCCGGTGTCCCGTACAGCGCGCCGGCGTACATCAGGTCCGTGAACATCAGGACCGTCGCCAGGCTGCCCTGCGTGAACTGGTCGGCGATCACCGCGACCGTGCCGGCGATCACCGCGAACCGCGGCCGGGTCCTGCGCAGCAGCTCCAGGGCCGCCATGACGACGAGCGGCACGAGCAGCCACGCGCCGTCGAAGACGCGCCCCGAGTTCATCCCGAGGCCCAGGCCCCACAGCGCGAGCCCGCCGAGCAGCCCGACGACGGCGATCCGGACGTCGTCGCGGTGCGGACGGTCGAGGGCGAACTGCATGACCCCATCCAACACGGCCGGGGCGGGACGGGCATGGCGCCGTGGGACGAGCGGGGCCACGGCGGCACTACATCGAAGGATGCAGTCGCACTTCGTCATGTACGACGACGATCACGCGCCGTACGGCAGGGAGCCTTGAAGTGGGGAACGAGAGGAGTCCGTCGTGATCGTCACGCTGATCATCGCCTGCGAGGTCGGTTTCTGGGTGCTGCTGGCCGTCGGCCTCGCGCTGCGCTACTGGGCCAAGATGCCGCGTGCGAGCGTCGCCGTGCTGCTCTGCGAGCCGCTCCTGGAGGTCGTGCTGTTCGTCGTCACGGCCATCGACCTCAAGAACGGCGCCGAACCCGACTGGAAGCACGGGCTCGCCGCCGTCTACATCGGCTACTCCGTCGCGCTCGGCCACTACACGATCAAGTGGGTCGACGTCCGCGTCGCCCACCGCTTCGCGGGCGGCCCGCCGCCGTCGACCCCCAAGTACGGGGTGCCGCGCGCGATCCACGAGTGGAAGCTGGCCGCCCGCTGGATCCTCGCCGCGCTCATCGCGATGGGGCTGTTGCAGGGCGCGATCTGGTACGTGGGCGAGGACGGGTCGACCGACTCCCTGGCCGCGTGGCAGCAGAAGATGCTCTTCCTGATCGCGATCAACGTGATCATCGCTCTGAGCTACACGGTGTTCCCGAAGAAGGCGCCTGCGGTCACCACGAACAAGGGCTAGCGCTCTCCTCCGGGCACCCACAGCACGTCCCCGACCTCCTTGTTCGCGATCCTGGCCAGGATGAACAGGAGGTCGGAGAGGCGGTTCAGGTACGTCGCGGTGAGCGGGTTCATCGTCTCGCCGTGCACCTCCATCGCCGCCCATGTCGACCGCTCCGCCCGGCGCACGACCGTGCAGGCCTGGTGCAGCAGGGCCGCGCCGGCGGTGCCGCCCGGGAGGATGAAGGACCGCAGCTTCTCCAACTGCTCGTTGAAGTGGTCGCAGTCCGCCTCCAGCTTGTCGATGTAGAACTGCTCGACGCGCAGCGGCGGGAACTCGGGGTTCTCGACGACGGGGGTCGACAGGTCGGCGCCGACGTCGAACAGGTCGTTCTGCACCCGCACGAGCACCTTCACCACCTCCTCGTCGAGGCCGCCGAGGGCGATCGCCGAGCCGATGACGGCGTTGGCCTCGTTGGCGTCCGCGTACGCCGAGATCCGCAGATCGGTCTTGGCGGTGCGGCTCATGTCGCCGAGGGCCGTGCTGCCCTTGTCTCCGGTACGGGTGTAGATGCGCGTCAGATTGACCATGCGACCAGCGTAGTTACGCGGAGGCCCGACGGAAGCCGCGTGTGCCGACCGTCACGGCGAGCGCCGCGAAGGCGAGCGCGACCAGCACCCCGTACAGCATGTTCGCCGTCGCGTAGTGGCCGACGAACGCGTCCCGCATCGCGTCCACGAGATAGCGCAGGGGCATGACGTGCGACAGCGCGTCCAGCCAGCCGGGCGCGAGCGCCATCGGCAGCATCAGGCCCGAGAGCAGCATCGACGGCATCGTGACGGCGTTGATGACGGGCCCGAACTCCTGCGGCGTACGGGCCTTGAAGGCGAGCGCGTACGACAGGGAGGCGAGCGACACCGTCAGGAGGCCCACGAAGGCGAAGCCGATCAGGACGCCCGCGAGCGGCGCCCGCAGGCCCATCGCGAGCGCGGTGAGCATGAGCAGCACGGCCTGGAAGAGGAACAGCGCGGTGTCGCGCAGCACGCGGCCGAGCAGCAGCGCGAGCCGGCTCACGGGCGTCACCTGCATCCGCTCCACCACCCCGTGGGTCTTCTCCAGGATGATGCCGAAACCGCAGAACGCGGCGCCGAACAGGGCGAGTTGGAGCAACAGGCCGGGGACCAGGACCTGCCAGGAGCTGCCGCTGGAGCTCAGCGGCAGGCTGGTGAGCAGCGGCCCGAAGAACAGCAGGTACAGCAGCGGCATGAGGATGCCGAAGAGCATCTGGAAGCGCGAGGAGAGCGTCTGGCGGGCGTAGCGCCCGAAGATGATCGCGGTGTCGGACAGCAAGGTCTTCATCGTGCTCACACCGCCACCGGGGTCGTGTCCACCGGCGCGGGGCCCCGCCCGGTGATGGCCAGGAAGGTGTCCTGGAGCGTCGCGTCGATCGACCCGCCGTGCGCCAGCTTGAGCGCGCTCGGCGTGCCCTCGGCGGCCACGACTCCCTTGTCCACCACGACGATCCGGTCCGCCAGCGCGTCCGCCTCGTCGAGGTAGTGCGTGGTCAGGAAGACGGTCGTGCCGTGCTCCGCGCGCAGCCGGCGGACCAGGTCCCACAGGTCGGCGCGGCTGCCGGGGTCGAGCCCGGTCGTCGGCTCGTCGAGGAAGAGCACCTCGGGGTGGTGCACGAGCCCCATCGCGATGTCGAGGCGGCGCCGCTGCCCGCCCGAGAGCGCTCCGGCCTTGCGCTCCAGGAGGTCCGTGAGGCCGAGGTCCGCGGCCAGCTCCTCGGCGCGGGCGGCCGCCCGGGGCTTCGGCAGGCGGTAGAGGCGGCCCTGCGTGACCAGCTCCTCGCGTACGGAGATGGACGGGTCCACGCCGCCGGACTGGGCGACGTATCCGACCGATCGCCGCACGCCCGCCGGGTCGCTCGCCAGGTCGTGACCCGCGACGGTGGCCGCGCCGCCGGTGGGTGCGAGCAGGGTCGTGAGCATCCGCAGGGTCGTGGTCTTGCCCGCGCCGTTCGGGCCGAGGAAGCCGAGGATCTCGCCCGGCTCGACGCGCAGGTCGATACCGCGGACCGCCTCGACGGGGCCGTGCTTGGTGGTGAAGGTCCGGGCGAGCCCGGACGCGCTGATGACTGCCATGCGAGCCAGAAAAACAGAGTCGCTGAAATTTTGCAACGTCCCCAAAATTTCAGCGAGGCCAGCAAACCCGTAGGATCGGCGCATGGCAGAAGGGCTCAGGGAGCGGAAGAAGCGGCAGACCCGGCAGTACATCTCGGACGTGGCGACCGGCCTGTTCCTGGCGCGCGGCTTCGACGAGGTGACCGTCGCGGAGATCGCGGACGCGGCGAACGTCTCCGTGAACACCGTCTACAACTACTTCCCGGCCAAGGAGGACCTGTTCCTCGACCGTTCCAAGGGCGTCGTCGACCGGATGTCCCGCTGGGTGCGCGGCCGGGGGCCGGGGGAGTCCGCGGCCAACGCAGTGCTGCGCGAGCTGCGCGAGGAGATCGAGTCGGTCTCGCCGCGCGTCGGACTCATGGACGGCTACAGCGAGTTCATGCGCGTGGTGCACGCCGCGCCCGCCCTGCGCTCCCGGCTGTGGGCCATCCAGCAGGAGGTCCACGACAACCTCGTGGAGACGCTGCGCGCGGAGACCGGCGCCGTGGCGGACGACCCGCTGCCGGACCTGATCGCCGGTCAGATCGGCTGGGTCCACCAGACGGTGATGGCCGGCATCGGGCGCCGGATGGTCGCGGGCGGCAGCCCCGCCGAGGTCTCCCGCGAGATGCTCGACGTGCTCGACGAGATGGAGGAACTTCTGAGCGAGAAGGTGCTCAACTACGCCGTCCGTGACGTCTGATGGGCACGGATGATCGATCACTGATCAGGCTCAGTGTGATGTCCGTCATTCGAGACGTGACGCGCATCTCTTAGCGGTCACACGGCCGCTCACGGGCGCTAGTGTCCGCCGGAGAGCAACGTAGACAAGCAACGTGAACAGTGGTTGAGCGGTCGCGCGGGACACGCGGTTAGGGGACGTACGTGGCAAGGAAGCTCGCCGTCATCGGAGCCGGCCTCATGGGGTCGGGCATCGCGCAGGTCTCCGCCCAGGCGGGCTGGGACGTCGTACTGCGCGACGTCACCGACGAAGCGCTCACGCGCGGCACCGACGGCATCAAGGCCTCGTACGAGAAGTTCGTGGGCAAGGGGAAGCTCGACGCCGCCGACGCCGAAGCCGCGCTCGGCCGCATCACCGCGACCACCGACCTGGACGCGGCCGCCGACGCGGACGTCGTCGTCGAGGCCGTCTTCGAGAAGCTCGAAGTGAAGCACGAGATCTTCCGCGCGCTCGACAAGATCGTGCGGGACGACACCGTGCTCGCCTCGAACACCTCGGCCATCCCGATCACCAAGATCGCGGCGGCCACCGCACACCCGGAGCGCGTCGTCGGCGCGCACTTCTTCTCGCCCGTGCCCATGATGCAGCTCTGCGAACTCGTGCGCGGCTACAAGACGAGCGACGAAACGCTCGCCACCGCGCGGGAGTTCGCCGAGTCCGTCGGCAAGACCTGCATCGTGGTGAACCGGGACGTCGCCGGGTTCGTGACGACCCGTCTCATCTCCGCCCTCGTCGTCGAGGCCGCGAAGCTGTACGAGTCGGGGGTCGCCACGGCCGAGGACATCGACGTCGCCTGCAAGCTGGGCTTCGGTCACGCGATGGGGCCGCTCGCCACCGCCGACCTCACGGGCGTCGACATCCTGCTGCACGCGACGGAGAACATCTATACCGAGTCGCAGGACGAGAAGTTCGCGCCGCCGGAGCTGATGCGCCGGATGGTGGACGCCGGTGACATCGGCCGCAAGAGCGGGCAGGGCTTCTACAAGCACGCTTGACCGCACAGCTGATGCCATGTCACCCCTCGGGGTGAATTCGGTATCGGTTCGCTTACAGACGGCAACTTTCGGCCCCCGCGGCCCGTCAGTTGCAGTGACATACCCAGATCACCCGGATCACCGGATCAACCGGAATCACATGAACAGCTGAGTACCGGCTCAGAAGCAGTCGCGTACTCCGACCACGCCGAGCACTTCTGTATTTCCCACGGGGAGCGCATATGTACATCAGGGGCGACCACGTCGAGCTGGTCGTCGGGGGCCGCCTCGACGTCCGCAGCGCGGCGGACGCCCGTTCGGTCCTGCACACCGCCGTCGACGACGGAATGGGCGACCTGGTGCTGGACCTGTCCGAACTCGACTCCTGGGACGCGACAGGGCTCGGCGTCATCATGGGCGCCCACCGCCGCGCGGGCCGCTGCGGACGCCGCCTCGTGCTGCGCCGCGTGCCTCCCCAGATGCAGCGCCTGCTCGTCGCCACCAGACTGCACCGGATCCTGGCCATCGAGGGTGGCATCGGCGTCGAGTCCCTGCCGCGCGTCTGAGGCGCGTGTCTGAGGCGCGCGTCTGAGGCGGAAGCCACGCGTGTGGCCGGGAGTTGCAGGGTTGAACCGGAAGGTATGACCTTCGAAGGGGTGAACCAGTCATTCCGGACGGAATTGCCGACAACCCTCACGAGACTGTGACCTCTCGGGCAGCGCGGCACCTCCCGGTTTCGTAGATACTGAGCCAAGCGACAGTGCGGTGTGCACAGGCCGGGAGGGGCAAGCGGCACACCACGCTTTTGGGGGGCTTTGACGATGGACCCGATGGACCGGGGACCCGAAGATTCCAGCCAGGAACGGCACGACGGGACAGATGGCGGCGGAGGACGGCAGCGGCCGCCCCGCGACCCTCTGACGCCCGACTACGGCCAGGCGTCACCCGCGCTCGCCCGCACCGTGCGACTCGTCTCGGGCGACCACCTGCTGACCGTCAATCCCGTTGACGGCAGCGAGATCGAATCCTGCCCGCCCGGCGAGCGCCCGGGCCGGCCCACCAAGTACGACACCGCGGAGCGTGCGGCGCTCGCCCGCGCCGCCCGGCCACCGCTGCCGCCAGGACCCGCACAGCCGCAACTGCCGCTCCTGGAGCGACAGGAGGAGCGGGAGCGCCTGGTGCGGCTCCTGGCCCGCGGCCGCTCCGTACGGCTCACGGGGCCCGCGGGATCCGGGCGCACGGCGCTGCTCGACCAGGTCACCGAGGACTGCGCCGACATCGCGCCCGACGGCGTCGTCCGGCTCTGCGGTCACCTGCGGTCCGTGGAGGACCTGCTGTACGACCTGTTCGGCGCCGTCCACAAGGCGCCGCTGCACCGCCCCGACCGCGCGCTGCTGCTCGAACTCGTCCATGAGATCGGCGCCGTCGTCGTCCTCGACGACCTCGAGTTCGGCGGCGCCGCGCTCGACGAACTCCTCGAAGCGACGCCCGAGTGCGCCTTCCTGCTGTCCGCGACGCCCGACGTGCCGGCGCCGTCGGCCGACTCGCACGTCGAGGAGGTCTTCCTGGCGGGGCTCGGCCGCGGCGGCGGACAGGAGCTCCTGGAGCGGGCCGTGGGCCGGGTGCTCACCGACGAGGAGGCGCAGTGGGCCGCCGACCTCTGGTTCGAGTCCGAGGGCCTGCCGCTCCGGTTCGTACAGGCCGGCGCCCTGCTCCGGCAGCGCGACCAACTCCGCGCCGACCCCGAGGCCTTCGACGCGTTCGGCTACTACGAGGGCCCCGACGCGGCGCCGATCGACGCGCCCTTCGACGCCGACGGGCACGATGTGCCGCTGCCCGCGCTCGCCGAGGCCGCCGCACCCGCCGCGCTGCTCGCGTCCCGGCTCGGCGCGTCCGCGCGCGCCACCCTGGAGTTCGCGGTCGCGCTCGGCGGCGAGATCCCGCACCAGGCGCACCTGCCGGCGCTCGTCGGTGACACGCACGCCGACGCGGCCCTCGCCGAGCTCGTCTCCTGCGCGCTCGTCACGCCGGTCGGCGGCCGCTACCGCCTCGCCGCCGGAGTGCGTCAGCAGCTGGAGGCCGCGGGCTACGGCACCGACGCGGCCGGCCGCGGGCGCACCGCCGCCCAGCACTACGCCTGGTGGGCCGCGCACCCGTCGGTCGGGCCCGAGCGGGCGGCCGCCGAGTCCGACGCGGTGCTGGCCGCGCTCGCGGCGACGACGGCCCCCGAGACATCCGTGGAGCTGGCCCGCGCGGCCGCGCCCGCCTTCGCCGCCGGGCTCGCCTGGAGCGCGTGGGATCGCGCCCTCAGGGCCGGCCTCGAAGCGGCGCGCTCCACCGGGCAGGTGGCCGAGGAGGCGTACTTCCACCACGAGTTGGGCATCCTCGCGCTCCTCGACGGGCAGCTCGACCGGGCCCGCTTCGAGTTGGAGGCCTCCATCGCGCTGCGCGGCGCCGTCGCCGACAAGCACGGCACGATCGCCGGGCGCCGGGCCCTCGCCCTGGTCGCCGACCGCTCGGGCGGCTCGTTGCCCGGCGGGAGTACGGCGGCGGGGGAAGAGGTCCCGGACGCGATGTACGAGGAGTCGGCCTCGCCGCCCGGTGGGGTTCCCGCGTACGCACTGTCCGAGGCGCCGAGCGAGCCCGACACCCTGGTGACCCGTCAGGCCGCCGCGCCCGTACCCGTACCACCCGCACCGCCCGCCCCGACCGTCGTCGGCGCCAAGGCGCCCTCGCGCAAATCGGTGGTGGGCGGCGCCCGGCGCAACATGGTGGCGGCGGGCGCCGGCGCGCTGCTCGCGGCGGTGCTCGGCACGGTCGTCACGCTCGGCGCCACATCGGGCAACGACGACCCGCCGTCGGACAAGGTCGACACGAAACCGTCGGCGACGGCAGGGGAGAACGGCGGGGACCTCGGCGCCGACGAGGCGGGCGGCGACGGGAAGACGAGCGCGGCACCGACCGACCCGGGCAAGGACGGCGTCCTCGGCACGGCGGACGATCCGACTCCGTCGAGCGGGGCGAGCAAGAAGCCCTCCGGCTCGCCGAGCGGCTCCAAGAGCCCCGACGACCCGACGAAGTCGCCCACCAAGCAGCCCACGAAGTCCCCGACGAAATCGCCGACCAAGTCCCCGACGAAGTCGCCCACTCCGACGCCGACGAAGCCACCGACGTCGAGCCCGCCGCCGGTGACAACAACTCCGCCGCCTGCGACGACGACCCCGCCGACGACGCCGGACACCTCGGACACGGCCAGCGGCCCGATCACGACGACGCCGAACTCTCCGAGCAACGCCGCCTGAGGGCTGATCAAGCCCCGCAGGGGGCACCTCCCAGCGTTAGCTGGGGGAGATTGAGGCGCGGGGTCCGGGGCGGCGCCCCGAGACGTCAACCCCGGACCACCGCGCCCCTCAGAAGAGCCGCAGCTTGTCGTCCTCGATACCCCGCATCGCGTCATAGTCCAGCACGGCGCAACCGATACCCCGGTCCGTCGCGAGAACGCGCGCCTGCGGCTTGATCTCCTGCGCCGCGAAGATCCCCTTCACCGGCGCGAGGTGCGGATCCCGGTTCAACAGCTCCAGATAGCGAGTGAGTTGCTCGACCCCGTCGATCTCGCCACGGCGCTTGATCTCGACGGCCACGGTCTGCCCTTCGCCGTCCCGGCACAGGATGTCGACCGGGCCGATCGCCGTCATGTACTCGCGGCGGATGAGCGTGTAGCCCTCGCCGAGCGTGTCGATGCGGTCGGCGAGCAGCTCCTGGAGGTGGGCCTCGACGCCGTCCTTGATGAGGCCGGGGTCCACGCCGAGCTCGTGCGAGGAGTCGTGGAGGATCTCCTCCATCGTAATGATGAGCTTTTCGCCCGCCTTGTTGACGACGGTCCACTTGCCCTCGTCGTCTCCGGTGCCCTCCTTCAAGGTGCACGGCGGCGACATCCAGTTGAGGGGCTTGTAGGCGCGGTCGTCCGCATGGATCGAGACGCTGCCGTCCGCCTTCACGAGGATGAGGCGGGGTGCCGACGGGAGGTGGGCGGTGAGCCGGCCCGCGTAATCCACGGAGCAACGGGCGATGACGAGACGCATGGTCGGCAACGCTACTCGACCCTCAGGGGTCCACGCACTTCTCCCTCCCGTCTCCCACCACCGCCCTACCCGAGCACCTGCGGTGCGCCCCTTTAATTCCAGTAAGCACGCGTTCGGCATTGGCCGGTTGTGTACGAACGAATACCCCTACGCCCTGTTGCCGTTCGGACACGTTGCCTAACGTAGAAGACAGGAGGTCGCGGCGCGTGCACGCTGCGTGTTCCACGGAGTGCTCGTGCCAAGGACTTCTGCCCTGTCCGTCAGCCCCCGCTCCCCGGGGGTGCGAGAGGAGAACCCATGTCGCTCGACGTCTCACCGGCGCTGTTGGATCAGGCCGAGCGAGGCGAGGTCGACGAAAAGGACTTCGTCGACTGCGTCCGGACCTCCCTGCCTTACGCATGGGAGATGATCAGCTCCCTGGTGGCTCAGCTGAAGGTCGACGGCGGAGCGTTCGCCGACAACCAGACGCCGCCCCCGGACGAGCAGGCACGCGGACAGCTTCTGCGTGCGCTCGCGAGTGACGCCATACGTGGGGCGCTGCAGCGGCACTTCGGTGTCCGCCTCGCGTTCCAGAACTGCCACCGGGTTGCGGTGTTCCCGCAGGACCCGGCGGTGGACGAGACGCTCGCCCGCTTCACCTCGGCACGCAATCAGCTGCTCAACCAGTCACCGGAACTGCGTGACTGCTGACGGCTGACGGCGTAACCGTCTTTGCCCGCTGCCCCGTACGCGGGAGGTGCATCAGTACGGGGCAGCAGGCACCGGGGAGGGGGCGAACATCCCGCACCGTCAGTCGAGTTGAGGCAGTACCTCGGCTCCGAGGCGCCGCACGTTCTCCTCCGTCGCCGTGAGATCCCCCGAGCCCTCGACGAGCAGCGCGAACCGGGTGATCCCCGTCCGCTCCGAAGTCGCCGCGAGCCGGTCCGCGCACAACTGCGGGGTGCCGACCGGGTGCAGGGAGCACAGCAACTCCGTGTACGCGTAGGGGTCGCGCATCGCCCGCGCCCTGCCGTCGACCGTCACATGGGCGTCAAGCCCCTGCTTCAGCCAGCCCGGCATCGCCTTCAGGAGTGTCTCCGCGGCCTCCGACTCGCTGTCACCGATCTGGGCGACACCGGCCGACACGTGCTCCGCCGCGTAGATCTCGTCGACCGAGCGCCCGGCCTCGCGGGCGCGGCGCCGCCACAGGCCGACCATCTCGGCCTTCTCCTCGTCCCCGATGTGCATGCCGAGCAGCATCGGCAGACCCCGCTCGGCGGCGAGCCGCACGCTGTTCGGTGACGTACAGGCGACGATCACTTCCGGCCCTTCCCGGACCGCCCCGCCGATCGCCTCGGTCGGGCGCGGCACGACCGGGACCTCGCGGAAGGCGAAGCGCTCGCCTGCGCCCCCGACGTGCTCGTCCCGCAGCCACTTGAGCAGCAGGTCGAGGGATTCCGGGAACCCCTTCTCGTACGCCTCGACGCCCGCCCCGAAGACCTCCAGGTCCACCCAGGGCCCGCCCCTGCCGACGCCGAGCGAGAACCGGCCGCCGGACGTGACGTGCAGCAATGCCGCCTGCTCGCCGAGGGCGACCGGGTGCGCGGTCGGCAGCACGCTGACCGCCGTGCCGACCCGCAGTGTGTTCGTGCGGCCGAGCAGCAGCGCGGCCAGCGTCACGGCCGAGGGACAGGTCCCGTACGGCACGAAGTGGTGCTCGGCGAGCCACACGGAGTCGAGGCCCGCCTCTTCGGCGACCTCCGCGGATCGCACCGCGCGATGCAGTGCCTCTCCCTGCCCCTGACCCGGAAACTGGGCCGCCAGTACAAATGTTCCTACGCGCATCGCATTCCTGCCTTCCTCGGCACCGACGCGGGCATTCCCCCTACAGGCAATAACGGTTGGCAAGTGCCAAGGACACGGCCTCGCATGAAGATTGGCAGATTTTCCGGCAGATCTTGACATCGGGCCGGGCCGGTGGACTTCGAGTGCCCCCTGCGTCTCGGCGTACGCTGTTCGCGACCTCCTGCTCCGTTCACACACTCAGAGGTGAGACGTGTCTCCGCGCCGCAACCGCCCGAAAGCAGGCGGGTCGTCCCGCAGCAGCGACTCCACGAGCAGCGGGGACGAATCGAGGCGCTACGGCGGGTTCCAGTCCACGGAGAGCTGGCAGGGCGAGCAGTGGAGCGTGCGCCACGTGGCGGGCGCGAGCGCGGCCGGGAAGACGTACCGCTGCCCCGGCTGCGACCAGCAGATCCCCTCCGCGCTCGCCCACGTGGTGGCCTGGCCGGAGTACGGGGGAGTGGACGACCGGCGGCACTGGCACAAGGCGTGCTGGAACGCGAAGGACCGCCGCACCACGAAGGTGCAGCGGTCCAAGAACGCGCCGCGGTACTGAAGACAGGCCGTAGGCCCGAGGCCCGCTGTACGCCTATACGTCGCGGTTGTTGAGCGACAGGAACGCGCCGCCGAGCGCCACCGCGGTGATCGCCGCCATGATCCACAGCGGCTGCCAGCCGGTCGGGCCGGAGCCCGCGGTCACCGAGTTGTCGTAGAGCACGGCGAGCTGGCTGGGGATCGAGTACTCGAGCAGCGCCTGCTGAAGGTCCTTGAGCGACTCGGCGAACATGAAGATCGCCATGACGAGCGGCAGCAGCACGACGCCGACCATGATGGTGATCGCGCCCGCCGAGTGCCGTACGAGCGTGCCGACCGCGAGCCCGAGCAGGCCGAGCAGCGCGACGAACAGGCCGACGCCGAGCGTCGACTTCGCCCACGTGCCGCCCGCCGGCGAGTCCACGCCCACGATGCCCACCTGGAGCGCGCCGACGAGTGCGGCGAACACCGTCGTCAGCACCGTGACGAGCAGGAAGAAGACGATCGCCTTGGCGGCGAGCACCCGGCTCCGGCTGGAGCAGGCCGTCATCGTCGTACGGATCATGCCGGTGCCGTACTCGGAGGCGATGGTCAGGACGCCGAGGGTCATCACGCAGATGGTGCCGAGCAGCGTGCCGAAGAAGCCGAGGCTGAGCACCTGTTCGCTGCTCGGCGACGAGCCGTCGTCGGCGGCGACCACCGCGGCCGAGCCCAGACCGAGGCCGACCATCAGCACGATCATCACGCCCAGCGTCCACATCGTGGAGCGCACGGAACGGATCTTCGTCCACTCCGATGCGAGCGCGTCGCCGAGGTGCGCCTTGCGGATCGGGATGGGTGAGGCGTACGAGGCGCCGGGTGCGGCGAGGGGCGGGGGCGGCGTGCTCATCGGGCGTCCTTGTCCATCGGCGGGGCGGTCGGGGCCGGCGCGACGGGCGGGGCCGGCGGGGGCATCGGGGCCGCGTACGGATTCTGGTCCGCGAGGGGCGGCTGGCCGGGCGGCTGGACCGGGGCGTGGGGCGGGGCCTGACCCGGAGCCTGGACCGGGGCCTGGGGCGGCGGCGGGGCGTACCAGCCCGGCTGGCCCTGTCCCGGCACCGGCATCTGGGCGGGCGGCACCGCGCCGGGCGGCAGCTGCTCGTGCAGGCCCGCGCGCTGGTCGGCGGTCGAGCGGTAGTCGACGGCGCCCTGCGTCATCCGCATGTACGCCTCCTCGAGCGAGGCCTGGTGCGGCGACAGCTCCCACAGCCGTACGTCGGAGCTGTGCGCCAGATCGCTGATCTGCGGCAGTGGCAGGCCCGTGACGCGCAGCCCGCCGTCCTGCTCGGGCAGCACCTGGCCGCCCGCCTCGGTCAGCGCCGCGGTCAGCTTCTCGCGCTGCTGCGGCTCGCTGTCGGGGGTGCGCACCCGCGCGAAGCCGGCCGAGTTGTGCGCGATGAAGTCCCGCACGCTCATGTCGGACAGCAGCTGTCCGCGCCCGATGACGATCAGGTGCTCGGCGGTGAGCGCCATCTCGCTCATCAGGTGCGAGGAGACGAAGACCGTGCGCCCCTCGGAGGCGAGCTGCTTCATCAGGTTCCTGACCCAGTGGATGCCCTCGGGGTCGAGCCCGTTGACCGGCTCGTCGAAGAGCAGCACCTGGGGGTCGCCGAGCAGCGCGGCGGCGATGCCGAGCCGCTGCCCCATGCCGAGCGAGAACCCGTTGGAGCGCCGCTTCGCGACGTCCTGGAGACCGACGACGCCGAGCACCTCGTCGACGCGGCGGGCCGGGATGCCGGCGAGCTGGGCGAGGCTCAGCAGATGGCTGCGGGCCGACCTGCCGCCGTGCACGGCCTTCGCGTCGAGCAGCGCGCCGACCTGGCGCGGCGCGTTCGGCAGCTTGTTGTACGGATAGCCGCCGATCGTCACATGGCCGGCGGTCGGCTGGTCGAGGCCGAGGATCATGCGCATCGTCGTGGACTTGCCCGAGCCGTTCGGCCCGAGGAACCCGGTCACGGTCCCCGGCCGCACCTGGAAGGAAAGGTTGTACACGGCTGTCTTCGCGCCGTAGCGCTTCGTCAGGCCGACTGCCTCGATCATTCTCCGCACCCATCGGAAGGTTCTGAGAGTTTCAGGACGTCGGGGCAGACGCCCCCGTAAGGGTTAGGAGCGTATACGCGAGCTGACGGTTCCGGCCAAGAGTGAGCAAAGCGTCAGGCGGGGCCGGAGGGGATTGTTCCGCCCGAGCGCAGGAGCCGGGTGCCCTCTTCGCGTACGGCGGGGGACGCGGCCGCGAGCCGTACCCAGTCCCGCGGGGCGGGGCCGAGCAGGGCGGCCAGCTCGGGAGAGGCCGCCATGAGCGCGCTCAGGAGGCCCGCCTGGTCGCCGCCGCCGGCCCGCGGGGCACCGGTGCCGGGGTCGACGAGAACGCCGTGCTCACCCACGTACATCTGCAGACCGGGGACGGGGGAGTCGGGGACGGTGGTCCTGCGGTAGTTCGGCAGCTCGGTGGCGTCGACCGCCTTCAGCTGGGCCGCGTCGAGCCAGGACACGACGAGGGTGCGCGCGGCCCGCGGATCCGGGTAGGGGGCGGCGGCCACATATCCGTTGCGCCCGATGTGTGCGGAGCAGCCGACGCCGATGCCGCGCGTGGGGAGCGGCACCATCGGCACGGCGACCGGGAGACCGAGCTTCTTCAGCTTGTACGCGAGCTGGGCGGGGGCCGCGTTGGAGCCGACGGCGAGGACGGGCGTGCGGTCCGCGGTCCAGCGGGGCAGCTCGTGCTCCACGTCCAGGTCGAGGAGTTCGTCGCCGCGCAGGAGTGCCGGGGCGGTGACCGGGCGGCCGGGGTAGCTGAGGGGGGTGAGGGCGGGGACGGTGTCGTAGCCGAGGGAGACGAGGGTGCGGCTGGGGTCGATGAGCGCCATGGGCCGCAGGTTAGGGCCCGAAGGGCCTGGAGTCTGCCCGCCCTACGCGTCCCGCTTCTTCAGCAGGACGTATCCGATGATCAGCGCCACCGCCACCCACACCAGCAGGATCACGAGCCCGCCCCACGGCCCGTACGGCGCGTCGTCGCTCGGCGGGTCCACCACCTGCATGACCTTCAGGCCCGCCTGGTCGGGGAAGTACTGGGCGACCTTCTTCGTGGCCGAGACGCTGCCGAGGATCGGCGAGACCAGGAAGAAGAACGGCATCAGGATGCCGAGCGAGAGCATGGGGGAGCGGAGCATCGCCGCGATGCCCATGGAGAACATCGTCATCAGCGTCATGTAGACGGCGGCGCCGAACACCGCGCGCAGCACGTTCGGCGCGCCCAGGTCCGTGCCGTGGTCGCCGAGCATCAGCTGGCCGAGGAAGAACGACGCGAAGCTGATGACCAGCGCGACGACGAGCGCGAGCAGCGCGGCGACCAGGATCTTGGAGAAGAGGAACGTGCCGCGCTGCGGGACCGCCGCGAGCGAGGTGCGGATCATGCCGGTGCTGTACTCGCTCGCGACCACGAGGACCCCGAAGACCAGCATCGCGAGCTGGCCGAGGGTGAGGCCGGAGAAGGAGATGAAGGTCGGGTCGAAGGTCAGCTTGTCCCCGGTCGACATCTTGTCGAACTCGTTGCTGGTGAGCGCGCTGATCAGCATGCCGAGGCCGACGGAGACGAGCACCGCGAGGCCGAGCGTGAAGGCCGTCGAGTTCACCGATTTGATCTTGGTCCACTCGGAGCGGAGGACCTGGGCCGCGGCCATCTCAGGCGCCCTTCTCTCGGTTCCAGCCGGCACCCCAGCCCGACTGCTGCGGGTTCTGTGGGGCCCCGGGGCTCTGCGGAGTCTGTGGGGTCTGTGGGGTCACTGGGCCTTGCGGGTTCTGCTGCTCCGGAGCGTCCGTGTGCGCGTGGTACTCCACCGACTCCGCCGTCAGCTGCATGAACGCCTCTTCCAGGGAGGCCTGCTGCGGGCTCAGTTCGTGCAGGACGAGCTGGTTGCGCGCCGCGAGCTCGCCCAGCTCCTCGGCGGGGTGGCCGTCCACCTCGAGGGCGCCGCCGGACTCCACGACCGTGATGCCGGCCCGGTGCAGCACGTCCAGCAGGCGCTCGTGCTGCGGCGAGCGCAGCCGGACGTACGAGCGCGAGTTCTGCCGGATGAAGTCCGGCATCGACATGTCGGCAAGGAGGCGTCCCTGCCCGATGACCACCAGATGGTCGGCGGTGAGCGCCATTTCGCTCATCAGGTGGGAGGAGACGAAGACCGTGCGGCCGGCGGACGCGAGGGATTTCATCAGGTTGCGGATCCAGTGGATGCCCTCGGGGTCGAGCCCGTTGACCGGCTCGTCGAACATCAGGATCTGCGGGTCGCCGAGGAGTGCGCCGGCGATGCCGAGCCGCTGCCCCATGCCGAGCGAGAAGCCCTTCGCCTTCTTACGGGCCACGGCCGTGAGGCCGACCGTGTCGAGCACCTCGTACACGCGGCTCTTGGGGATGCCGTTGGACTGCGCCAGGCAGAGGAGGTGGTTGTAGGCGTTGCGGCCGCCGTGCATCGCCTTCGCGTCGAGCAGCGCGCCGATGTAGCGCAGCGGGTCCTTCAGCTGGGCGTAGTGCTTGCCGTCGATCCGGACGTCGCCGGCCGTCGGGTTGTCGAGGCCGAGCATCATGCGCATCGTGGTGGACTTGCCCGCGCCGTTGGGGCCGAGGAAGCCGGTGACGATTCCTGGCCGGACGGAGAAGGTGAGGTCGTCCACGGCCGTCTTCTCGCCGTAGCGCTTGGTCAGCCCCGAGAGCTCGATCATGTGGCCACGCTAAAACGGGTAGTCGGCCCCGGCCACTTAAGCGGGGGCCGCCGCCCCCGTGGGGCCGATCGGGCCCGGGCATTTCAAGCCCCCGCGCCTCAATCGCCGGCGGGGCTTGAATTGCCCGGGCTTGAAATGTCGGCCCCCGTAGGGCTGGCCCCTAGAAGCTGGAAATGACGCCGCGGGGGCTCCGGATCCATCCGGAGCCCCCGCGGCGTGGAAAAAACTAACGGGACTGCTGCGCCGGGACCCCGCGGGAGATGGGCTCCTCCTCCGCCGGGGCGCCCGCCGCGGCGACCGCCGCACCGGTCAGGGTGGCCAGCATCTCGCGGACGTTGGTCAGCTGCGCGTTGATCGAGTCGCGGCGGTTCGTCAGCGCCGCCAGCTCACGCTCGGACTCGCTGCGGATCCGGTCCGCCTTCGCGTTCGCGTCCGCGACGATGTCCTCGGCCTGACGCTGCGCCGTCTCCACCGTCTGCCGGGCCCGGCGCTCCGCGTCCGTGCGCAGCTTCTCGGCCTCCAGGCGGAGCTGCTCCGCGCGGTGCTCGATCTCGGCGAGGCGCTTCTCGGCCTTGGCCTGGCGCGAGGCCAGGTCACGCTCGGACTGCTCGCGGCGCTTGGCCAGGTTCGTCTCGAAGTCGGCGGCGGCCTGGGCGGCCTTGGCGCGCGTCTCCTCGAAGAGGGCGTCCGCCTCCTCGCGCTTGGACTGCGCGTCCTTCTGCGCCTCGGTGCGCAGCGCGGTGGCCTCGCCCTTGGCCTTCTCGACGATCCGAACGCCCTCGTCCTCGGCCTTGGACTTGCGCTCCGCGGCGAACGACTCCGCGTCGTTGCGCACCTGCTGGGCCGCGGACTCGGCGAGCTCCCGGTGCTGCTCGGCGGCCCTGCGGGCCTCTTCGCGCAGGTCCTTGGCCTCCTCCTCGGCGAGGCGGAGGATCTTCTCGACGCGGGCGCCGAGGCCAGCGTACGACGGCTCCGCGTCGTTCACCTGCGCCTGAGCGTTCTGCGTCTCGAGGTGGAGTTCCTCGATGCGCTTTTCCAGAGCAGTGATACGGGCAAGAGCGCTGTCACGGTCGGAGACGAGCTTGGAGATCCGTTCGTCCACCTGAGCGCGGTCGTACCCACGCCGCACAAGCTCGAAGCCGTAGGGGGAAGTGTCGCTCATGGGGTTCCTGTCGAATGAGACCGGTGAGGTGATAGGGGGAATCCTAGGGGGCGTAGCGGCGTGTCATCGGGCAGATGTCGGATTGATCAGCCTTCAGCTCTAGAATGTCACCCCTTTTGAGTGGCGTAGGGACGGAGTGCTTGCCAGAACAGGGCCAAAGGTCCTTGTCGAGCACGGTAGTTGGCCGAAAGGCTAGCCCTCCGAGCCCTTGCCACTCGAACGTGTGGCCCCCGCGGCAGCCCCCGCCTTGACGCCCCCGTCCTTGGCTCCCCCGCCGGACGGAGCCTCAAAACTCTCCAACGCCTCCAACACGTCCTGGACACGGGAGATCTCGGCATTGATGTCCTCGCGGCGCCTGACCAGCACGTCGAGATCCCGCTGACCCTTTTCGATCATGGCGGTGGCCTCCTGCTCGGCGTCCGCCTTGATCTTGTCCGCCTCGCGGGACAGCTCGGCCTTCTTCTGCTCGGCTTCCTTGAGAAGGCCTTCGGCCTTCTTCACGGCCGCGATCCGGACCTTGCCGGCCTCCGAATTCGCGTCGTTCAGCAGCTCCTTGGCCTTCGCCTGCGCCTCGGAAAGCTGTTCCTCCGCGGCCTTGACCAGAGCGTCGCAGCGTTCGCCCGCGTTCTTCATGGCCTCCGCCGACTCGCGGCGCGCGTGCTCGTGCAGCTCCTCGATCTCGGCCGTGATCCGGTCGCGCAGCTCCTCGGCGCGCTCCCTGATCTGCGTCGCGTCCCTGCGGGCGCCGACGAGCAGCTCGTCCGCGTCCGTACGCGCCTTCTCCACGATCGAGTTGCCCTCGACGGTCGACTCCGCGACCAGCCGCTCGGCCTCCGTACGGGCCGCGCCGACCATCGTGTCGGCCTGCGACTCCGCGTCGGCGGTCGTCTTCTGCGCCGTCTCCTGTGCCTCGCGGGTCAGCTTGTCGGCCTCGGTCGCGGACTCCGTGATGAGCTTGTCGACCTGCTCCGCGGCCTCCGTACGCCGCTTGTTGGCGTCCTTGCGGGCCTCGTCGAGGGTGCGCTCGGCCTCCTCGCGCGCGGCTGCCGTGATGCGGTCCGCCTCGGCCGCGGCGTCCGCCTTGACGCGCTCCGCCTCGGTGCGGATCCGCTCGGCGTGCTGCTGCGCGGAGGCGACCGTCTCGGCGGCCTCGGCGCGCAGCCGCTCCGCGTCGCCGGACGCGTCCGAGATCAGCTTCTCGGCCTTGGCGACGGACTCGGTCCGTACGCGCTCGGCCTCGGCCCGCGTCTCGTTGGTCAACTGCTCGGCGGCGGCCGTCGATTCGGCGCGCAGCCGCTCGGCCTCCGTGGTCGCGTCGCCGACGAGCTTCTCGGCCTTGGCGGTGGACTCGGCGCGGACCCGCTCCGCCTCCGCGTTGGTCTCCGCCGTCAGCCGCTCGGCCTCGGTGGTCGCCTCGGTGATCAGCGTGTCGGCCTGCTCGGCCGCGTCGGAGCGGATCCGGTTGGCGTCCTCGCGGGCGTCCGCGCGGGTGCGCGAGGCGTCCTGGTCGGCGGCCGCGCGCAGATCGGAGGCCTCCGTACGGACCTGCTGGGCGTGCTCGGACGCGTCCGTGCGCAGCCGCTCCGCCTCGGTGAACGCCTCCGAAACCGTGCGCTCCGCCATCGCCTTGGCGGCCTCCGCCTCGGCGGTGGCCTCGGAACGGACCCGGTTCGCGTCCTCCGTGGCGCGCTCGCGCTCCGCGTAGGCGTCGGCGCGGACCCGGTCGGCCTCCTCCTGCGCCTCCGTCCTGGTGCGCTCAGCGGCGTGCTCGGCGGCGGACCGCAGCCCGGCGATCTCCTCCTGAGCCTGCTCCTGCAGCCCGGCCACGGAGTCGCGCACCTGCTGCGCCGTCTGCTCGGCGGTGGAGACCATCTCGGTCGCCCGCTGGTCCGCCTCCTCGACCAGACGTACGGCCTCGGCCTGCGCCTCGTCCACGCGGGCGCGCGCCACGGCGAGCAGTTCCTCGCTCTGCTCGCGGGCCCGCTCGCGCTCCTGATCGGCCTCCTCGCGCGCGCTGCCGAGCGTCTCCTCGGCCTCGCGGCGGCGCCGGGCCGCCTCCTCCTGGGCGGCGGCCAGCGTCTCCGCGGCCTCGGCGGCGATCCGCTCGGCGGCGGTCTGTGCCTCGGCGCGGGTCCGGTCGGCGGACTCCTGCGCCTCCGTCTTGAGCCGCTCCGCCTCGTTGGACGCCTCGGACCGCAGTCGTACGGCGACGTTCTCGGCCTCGGAGCGGGTCGTCGAGGCGTCGGACGCGGCCTCCGTGCGAAGGCGCTCGGCCTCCGTCTCGGCCTGCGCCTGCACCGTACGGGCGCGCTCGGCGGCGTCCGCGCGCAGCCGCTCGACCTCCTCGGCGGCCTCGCGGCGCAGCGTCTCGCCCTGCTCCCGCGCCTCGTTCAGCGCCGTCTCCGACGCGGTCAGGCGCTCCTCGGCCTCCGTGTGCAGGCGGGTCAGCTCGCGGGCCGCCTCCTCCTGCTTGGCCCGCATGGCCTGCTCGGCCTCGTCCTTGAGCTCCTGCGCCGCGCGCTCCGCCTCGGCCCTGGTGGCCTCGGCCTGCTCCTCGGCCTCGGCGCGGTACCGCTCGGCCTCCGCGCGCGTGCGCTCGAGGGTCTCCTCGGCCTGCTTGCGCAGCGACGTGGCCCGCTCGATGGCCTCCGTACGGACGCGCTCGCTCTCCGTCGTCGCGGCGGTCCGCAGCTCGTCCGCGTCGGCCTTCGCTTTGGCGAGCAGCTGCTCGGCGGTGCTGGCCGACTCCTCGATCTGCTGGACGGCCTCGCGGCGGGCCTCGGCCCGGATCCGCTCGCCCTCCTCGACGGCCTCGGCCCGCAGCTGCTCGGCCTCGCCGCGAAGCCTGCGCGCCTCCTCCTGGAGCTCGACGGTCTTGGCGCGGTACTCCTTGGTGTCGTCCTTGGCCGCGCCCTTGAGCTCCGTCGCCAGATCGTGCGCCTCGGCGCGCAGCCGGTCCGCCTCGGCCTCGGCGTCGGCGCGCAGCCGCTCGGCCTCGTCGGCCGCCGCCTTCGTCGTCGCCTTGGCTTCCTCGGACGCCTTGTTGAGCACGTCCTCCGCAGTGCGCGCGGCCTTCGCGAGCTCGCCCGCAGTCTCCTCGGCGGTGACCGTACGGGCCTTCTCCTTGGCCTCGGCGATCAGCTTCTCGGCCTCGGCGCGCGCGTCGGCGACGACCTGCTCGGCCTCCGACTTCGTGGCCTCCGCGTCCTTGGTGGCCTCCTGGACCAGCCGGGCCACCTGCTCCTTGGCGGTGCGGGTGCGCTGCTCGTTGGTCGACTCGGCGGTCGCGAGCTGCTTGGCCGCGGCGTCCTTCGCCTCCGCGAGCACCTTGTCGGCCTCGGCGCGGGCCTCGCGCAGCGCGCTGTCCGCCTCGGCGATCTTCTGCTCGGCGGCCCGGCTCAGCTCACCGGACCGGCGGCGGGCCTGCTCGGACTCCTCGCTCGTCGACGTCCGCAGCTGCTCGGCGTGGTCCGTGGCCTCCTGCGCCTGCGTCGACGCGGCGTTCAGCAGGCGCTCGGCGTCCTGCCGGGCGCGGGCCAGGATCGACTGCGCCTCGGCGCGCGCCTCCTCGGCCTCTGAGGTGAGGCGCTGGCGGGCCTGCTCGGAGACCCGCTCGGCCTCGGCGCGGGCGGCGGCGAGCGCCTGGTCGGCCTCGGCGCGCGACTCGTCGAGGAGGCGGCGGGCCTGCTGCTCGGTGCGGGCGCGCAGCTGCTCGGCCCACTGCACGTTCTCGTTGACGTGCGTCTCGACCGTGCGGCGGCGCTCGGAGAGTTCCTGGTCGAGCTGCTGGCGCCGGTTGACGGCCTCCGTGTGCAGCTCGGACTGGAGCCGGGACTGCTGCTCGGCGTGCTCCTGGAGGATCCGCTGGGTCTGCGCACGGGCCTCGCGCAGCTCGCGCTCGGCGTCGGCGCGCAGCTGGTCGGCCTGGATCTGTGCGTTACGCAGGAGCTGCTCGGCCTGGTAGCCGATGTCCGACCCGTCGTAGGCAGGCCGGGACGCGAGGCTGCGGCGCGCCTCGTGCAGCTTGGCGCGCAACACCTCCACCTGGTAGCCGAGGTCCTCGGCGTGCTGGACGGCCTTCTCCCGATCGGTCTTCAGCCGGTCCATCTCGGCTTCGAACCGCGAGAGATGGTCGGTCTCAGCCGGCCGTCGGCCGTCCTGGCTCTCATAGCCCCGCACTGCGCGGTCCCATCCGTCCCCTGGTCGCAAGTTCTTCTTACGAGCCCCGCCCGTCCCGCGAACGGGGCCCCCGGGGAATGGTGTCAGATCGAATGGGACGGTGCCGTCGGACCGTTGCGGCTGATGCCGTGTGACGCCCGACTTGCCCCGACCCTCGTCCCCCGATACCCGGACCCCGGCCCACGACCGGCCGTTGGAGACGGCAGCCGCCCCACAACCCTACCGGCACGGCTATGTGGAGGTCAGTGCTCCACCGAGTCCTTGGGGGCGGCAGTGACGAGTTCGGTCAGTACGCCGTGACAGTCCTTGGGGTGCAGGAACGTGATGCGCGAGTCCATGGAGCCGCGTCGGGGCTCTTCGTAGAGGACGCGTACGCCCTTGTTCTTGATGTCGTTCGCGTCCGTGTCGACGTCGGCCGTGCCGAAGGCGATGTGGTGCACACCCTCGCCGTTCTTGGCCAGCCACTTGCCGACGGCGGAGTCCTCGCGGGTGGGTTCGAGCAGCTGGAGGTAGGTGGCGCCCCCGTCGCTCGTCTCGTTGACCTTGAGCATGGCCTCGCGTACGCCCTGCTCCTCGTTGACCTCGGAGTGGTACACCTCGAAGCCGTACGTGGCCCGGTAGAACTCGACGGTCTTGTCGAGGTCGAAGCAGGCGATCCCGATGTGGTCGATTCGCGTCAGCATGCTGTAAGTGCAGCGCGGTTCGAGGTGGTTACGCAACGTGCGCGCGATCACACCCCGGTGACGATGACGTGCGCCATACCGGTCAGTACATTCGAGTAAACCCTCGTTCACTTCTCACCTCCAAGGGGCCGTGCCTCATGTCAGGAACGACCGGTACCACGTCAGTGATCGTCGCGGGCGCGCGGACGCCCATGGGCCGTCTGCTCGGCTCGCTCAAGTCCTTCTCCGGAGCCGACCTCGGCGGCTTCGCGATCAAGGCCGCCCTCGACCGTGCGGGAATCGGTGGCGACCAGGTGCAGTACGTGATCATGGGCCAGGTGCTGCAGGCCGGGGCGGGGCAGATCCCGGCGCGCCAGGCCGCGGTCAAGGCGGGCATTCCGATGAACGTCCCGGCGCTCACGATCAACAAGGTGTGTCTGTCCGGGCTCGACGCCATCGCGCTGGCCGACCAGCTCGTGCGCGCCGGTGAGTTCGACGTGGTCGTGGCCGGTGGCCAGGAGTCCATGACGAACGCGCCGCACCTGCTGCCGAAGTCCCGCGAGGGCTACAAGTACGGCGCGGTCGAGATGCTCGACGCGATGGCGCACGACGGCCTCACCGACTCCTTCGAGAACATCCCCATGGGCGCCTCGACGGAGAAGCACAACACCCGCCTCGGCATCGCCCGTCCCGAGCAGGACGAGGTGGCCGCCCTGTCGCACCAGCGGGCCGCGGCGGCGCAGAAGAACGGCATCTTCGAGGCCGAGATCACGCCCGTCGAGATCCCGCAGCGCAAGGGCGAGCCGGTCGTCTTCAGCAAGGACGAGGGCATCCGCGCGGAGACCACCGCGGAGTCCCTCGGCAAGCTGCGTCCGGCCTTCGCCAAGGACGGCACGATCACCGCCGGCACCTCCTCGCAGATCTCGGACGGCGCCGCCGCGGTCGTCGTCATGAGCAAGGCGAAGGCGCTGGAGTTGGGCCTGGACTGGATCGCCGAGATCGGCGCGCACGGCAACGTCGCCGGCCCGGACAACTCCCTGCAGTCGCAGCCTTCGAACGCCATCCAGCACGCCCTGAAGAAGGAGGGCATCGGCGTCGAGGACCTCGACCTCATCGAGATCAACGAGGCCTTCGCGGCGGTCGCCGTGCAGTCAATGAAGGACCTCGGCGTGTCCTCGGAAAAGGTGAACGTCAACGGCGGGGCCATCGCGCTGGGTCACCCGATCGGGATGTCCGGCGCGCGCATCGTCCTGCACCTCGCCCTGGAGCTGAAGCGGCGCGGCGGCGGTGTCGGAGCGGCGGCGCTGTGCGGTGGCGGCGGTCAGGGTGACGCGCTCGTGGTGCGGGTACCCAAGGCGTAACGCCTTTCGTAGTCGTCTTACGTCTTCGTCGGTGTACGGGATCTGGTGAACGGAGCTGTGATGCAGGACGTCCCCACGTTGGTCGCGCAGGCGAGGGAGGGCAGGCCGCGTGCCGTGGCCCGGCTGATCTCGCTGGTGGAGGGGGCGTCCCCGCAGCTGCGCGAGGTCATGGCCGCGTTGGCTCCGCTCACGGGTGGGGCCTACGTGGTCGGTCTCACCGGTTCGCCGGGTGTCGGCAAGTCGACGTCGACGTCGGCGCTGGTGAGTGCGTACCGGCGGGCCGGGAAGCGGGTCGGCGTGCTCGCCGTCGACCCGTCGTCGCCGTTCAGCGGTGGCGCGCTGCTCGGTGACCGGGTCCGGATGTCGGAGCACGCGTCGGACCCCGGGGTCTACATCCGCTCGATGGCTACGCGGGGTCATCTGGGCGGCCTCGCGTGGGCGGCGCCGCAGGCGATCCGGGTGCTGGACGCGGCCGGCTGCGACGTGGTTCTGGTCGAGACCGTCGGCGTCGGTCAGTCCGAGGTGGAGATCGCCTCGCAGGCGGACACGTCGGTGGTGCTGCTCGCCCCCGGTATGGGGGACGGCATCCAGGCGGCCAAGGCCGGAATCCTGGAGATCGGTGACGTCTACGTGGTCAACAAGGCGGACCGGGACGGGGCGGATGCCACGGCTCGCGAGCTGAATCACATGCTGGGGCTCGGCGAGTCCCGCGCGCCCGGCGACTGGCGCCCGCCGATCGTGAAGACGGTGGCCGCGCGCGGGGAGGGCGTCGAGGAGGTCGTCGAGGCGCTGGAGAAGCACCGGGCGTGGATGGAGGAGCGGGGCGTCCTCGCGGAGCGCCGTGCGGCGCGGGCGGCGCGCGAGGTCGAGACGATCGCCGTGACGGCGCTGCGCGAACGCATCGGCGACCTCTCCGGAGACCGCCGCCTCGGCGCCCTGGCCGCCCGCATCGTCTCCGGCGACCTGGACCCGTACCGCGCAGCGGACGAGCTGGTGGCGGGCCTCACCGGGCACTGAGTCCGGGGCGGACGCCGGTGCCGGTGTCGGCGCCTGAGTTTGGTGCGGCCTGCACCGGGGACCTCGACGGGGTCGGCGCCTGACACCGCTGCGGCCTACGCCGGGGCAATTACCTGTACCGGTGTCGGCGCCTGAGTTTGGTGCGGCCTGCACCGGGGTGCCGCCTTGCCCACCCTGCCGCCCAAGGCGGCAGATTGCCCAAGGCGCGTGCGGCCGACCGCGGCGGGTGGGGAGCTGTGGTTGGCGGCGGATTGCCCATGGCGCGTGCGGCCGACCGCGGCGGGTGGGCAAAATTCAGCCCCTGCGGCGATTGAGCAGCGGGGTCCGGGGCGGAGCCCCGAGGGCGTAACGCCGGTTCCGGGGTGGGAGGCGTGTGGTGCCCCGTCGGGCCGACGCACCCGGAGGGGGCGGGTGCGTGGGAGATGGGCGGAAGGGAAGCCGTTGGCGGCCGCGGGCGGGGCGGGGCCGAATCGGCGAGCCCCGCCCCGCCGCCCCGGGGTGACCAACGCGTACCGGGGCGGAGCCCTGTGGCTGCGCCCCGGCCCGGGTGACCGTCCGGATGGACGTCAGTCGTCGTCGTCCGACGAGTGGTCCACGGACACCGCACCCGACTGGAGGTCCACGTGCCAGTCGTGCTCCGCCCCGTTCGCCGACGTCGTCTCGACCTCCCAGACCTTGACCGATCCGTCGTCGTCCGCGTCGACCGACGTGACCGTGCCCTTCGCGCCCGCGGCCTTCGCCGCGTCCTCGGCCGACGTCGCCGCGTCCTTCAGGGTCGCCGCGACCCGGGAGGCACTGTCGTCCCCGTCGTCGTCCCGCTCCGTGTGGGAGCCGAGCACCTTGCCCGTCCCCGGGTCGACCTCCACGTGCTGCCACTTGTTGCCGGAGCCGATCACGTCGACGTCCCAGACGAGCCGGCCGTCGTCGGAGTCGAGGTCGGCGCCGACGGCCGTGCCGGGCGTGTGCTTCAGGGCGGCCGCGATGGCGTCCTCGGCCGAGACCTTCGCGCCCTTCACCTCGTTGATCTCCTCCTGGTTGTCGCTCACGCCGTCGTCGTCCTTGACCCGCACGGACGACTGGGCCGCGCTCGACGAGCCGTCGTCGCCGGTGACCGCGAACGCGGTGGCCGTGCCTCCGCCGAGCAGGGCCACGGCGGCGATGGCGGAGATGACAGTGGTACGGCGCTTCATGAGCTTCTCCCGTGTCTTGGTGGGCGGCTTCGGGCCGCCCTGTCCGTCCTTCGAGAAACACACTGCCCGGACGACCCTGAAGCCCCGCTGAAGGACCCTGAAGGGTTCTTCAGGTTCGACCTGCCACCCTTGCCCCATGCGCTTGTTGATCGTCGAGGACGAAAAGCGGCTCGCCCTGTCGCTCGCCAAGGGACTCACCGCCGAGGGCTACGCCGTCGACGTGGTCCACGACGGCCTGGAGGGCCTGCACCAGGCGAGCGAGGCGGCGTACGACCTGGTCGTGCTCGACATCATGCTGCCCGGCATGAACGGCTACCGGGTCTGCGCCGCCCTGCGCGCCGCAGGCAACGACGTGCCGATCCTGATGCTGACCGCGAAGGACGGCGAGTACGACGAGGCCGAGGGACTCGACACCGGCGCGGACGACTACCTGACCAAGCCGTTCTCGTACGTGGTGCTGGTCGCGCGCGTGAAGGCGCTGCTGCGCCGCCGGGGGAGCGCCGGTGGCGCGAGCCCGGTGCACACCGTCGGGGCCTACGCCGTCGACACCGCCGCGCGCCGCGTCACCCACGCCGAGGACGGCGAAGTCGCGCTCACCACAAAGGAGTTCGCGGTCCTGGAGCAGCTCGTGACCCGCGCCGGTGAGGTCGTGTCCAAGAGCGAGATCCTCGACCACGTATGGGACTTCGCGTACGAGGGGGACCCGAACATCGTCGAGGTGTACGTGAGCGCTCTGCGGCGCAAGCTCGGCGCCTCCCTCATCCGCACGGTGCGCGGCGCCGGGTACCGACTCGAGGTGCCCCGATGAGCAGGCTGAGGGGGCCCTTCAGCTCCGTACGGGCCCGCGCCGCCCTCGCCGCCACCCTCGTCGTGGCGGTGGCCCTGGTCGCGGCCGGCGCCACCGTGCTGCTCTCGCTGCGCGGCAACCTCACCGAGCAGGCGGGCCGCGACGCCGACGCCACCGCCCGCCGCGTCGCCACCTCCCTGGCCACCGGCACCGCGCCCGACGCGCTCGACCTGGACGACGAGGACCCGGTCCAGGTCGTCGACGACGACGGCAGGGTGCTGGGCACGTCCGAGGACCTGGAGAAGATCTCCGGCACCGGCGTGAGCACCGTGAAGCCCGTCGCGGCACGCCCCGACGACGACGGCGACGACGAGGGAGATCAACAGAACGGCAGCCAACAGAACGGCAGCGTCTCCAACGACACCGACTACGCCGACGGCAGCGCCACCATCGACGGCGACAGCGCCGACTACCGGTTCGCCGCGGTCGAGGTCGAGGACACCGCGTACGGGGATCTGACGGTCCACGCGGGCGCCTCCCTCGAGGCCGAACAGGGCGCGGTCAGCACGGCGTTGACCGCCATGCTGATCGGTTTCCCCGTGCTGCTCGTCATCGTCGGCGGCGTGACGTACCTGGTGACCCGGCGCGCGCTGCGGCCCGTGGAGGGCATCCGCGCCGAGATGGCCGCGATCACGGCGTCGCAGGACCTGGGCAGGCGGGTGCCGGAACCGGACACCCACGACGAGGTGGCCCGGCTCGCCGGCACCACGAACGAGACGCTCGCCGCGCTGGAGTCCTCCGTGGAGCGCCAGCGCCGCTTCGTCGCCGACGCCTCGCACGAGCTGCGCAGCCCGATCGCCTCGCTGCGCACCCAGCTCGAAGTCGGCGCGGCCCACCCGGAGTTGCTCGATGTGGACGGCGCCGTCGAGGACACGGTGCGGCTCCAGGAACTGGCCGCCGATCTGCTGCTGCTGGCCCGGCTCGACGCGGGGGAGAAGCCCGGCGGCGCCGAGGTCGACCTGGCCGCCCTGGTGCGCGAGGAGTTGTCCCAGCGCGTGGGTGACCGCGTCCCCGTCACCGTGGAGGCGCAGGACGTGCCTCAGGTCAGCGGCTCCCGCGGCCAGTTGGCGCGGGTGCTCGGCAACCTCGTGGACAACGCGCAGCGGCACGCCCGCGCCGGGGTCCGGGTGGCGGTGCGCGCGGAGGGCGGCCGGGTGGTGCTGAGGGTCGCCGACGACGGGCAGGGCGTGCCGGAGGACGAGCGGGAGCGGATCTTCGAGCGGTTCGTACGGCTCGACGACGCGCGCACCCGGGACGGCGGCGGGGCCGGTCTCGGCCTCGCCATCGCCCGGGACGTGGCGGAGCGGCACGGGGGCTCGCTCACGGTGCGATCCGCGCCGGAGGGCGGGGCGCTCTTCGAGCTCGCGCTGCCCTCCGACTGACGGATTTACGGTTTGCCGCGTTGCGAACGCAGGTGTTCCGCGATGGGGGAGAGGGCCTGGCGCAGGCCGCCCAGCTCCTGCGGGGAGATGAGGTCCACGAAGTGTCTGCGGACGGACGCCACGTGGTGCGGGGCGACCTTCCGCATGGTCTCCATGCCGTGGTCGGTGAGCACGGTGTAGAGGCCCCGGCGGTCCGACTCGCAGTTCTCACGGCGGACCAGGCCCGCGTTCTCCATGCGGGTGATCTGATGCGAGAGCCGGCTCTTGGACTGCAAAGTCGCGGCCGCGAGGTCGCTCATCCGCATCCGGAGATCCTCGGCCTCGGAGAGGTTCACGAGGATCTCGTAGTCGTTCATCGTCAGGCCGAAGGGCTGGAGATCCTTCTCCAGCTGGTAATTGAGCAGTCTGTTGACCTCCAGGTGGGTGCGCCAGGCGCACTGCTCCTCGTCGGTCAGCCACGGCGTGGCCGTCTCGGTCTCCATGGAATCGATTCTACCTAAGAAGTTGAAAGGCGAACGAATGTGGGGGGTGACACTGCGCACCCCGAGCACCCGGAGGGTACGGACCAGAAAGATATGGGGTCACGCGTTCGACGTCACACTCCGCAGACTACCGCTCACAGCCCGAAGCGACGCTGGAGGTCGCCGAGCTGTCCGGGAAGACGCGGTGCCGCCGGTTGACCCGTGGACGTGCCCGGTCCACCGGGAACTCCTCCCTGGTGAGGTACGTCACCCACCGGTCGTTCCGGCATCAACGACTCGCTGGATTGCAGCAGCACCGTCCCCGCGCCCACGAACTCGAACTGATGCTCCTCGCCCGAGACCCCGCCGACGCCCGTCATCGCACGTAGACCGCCGATCACGCCGGTCAGGTATCCGTGGTCGTAGTGGTGGCAGGGCGAGGGGCAGTCGGCCCAGCCGACGAGCGCCTGCGGATCGACCCGGATCGGCGGCTCCATGAACACAACCGGACCGTTTGATGCCGCTACGAATTTGCCGGTGCCAATGAGTGTGAGGAAGCCGGGAACGATGGATTGCTTCAGCGCGAGAGTTGGCTGAAAAGCGAGCAGATTTCCCGCGCGGATGGTCAGGTTCCCGTTGTCGAGGTCGTACGAGTTCACGTCGAAGGCCCGGTCCGCGAGCAGCATCTTGCCGCTGCCCTCCGCGACCACCCAGTCGCTCGCGTGCAGCGGCGAGTGGAACGAGGTGCGCACGAGCCGGTCGAGCCGGCCGTGCCCGATGCCGTTGAAGTCGATCCGCCCGTAGTGGGCGATCATCTTCCCCTTCTGCAGGAACCACTGGCTGCCCCGCAGTTCCACGCAGAAGGTGTACGCGTTGACGTTGTCGTCGACCGGCAGGGTCATCGGGTCGAAGATCGCCGGGCCCCCGGCCGGATGAGCGTTCACAGTTTGTCCTCCGACGCCTGTACGTACACCGCACCGCTCCCGCTCAGTTCCAACTGGAACGCCTCGCCGCTGCCGCGCCCCACCATGTCCCGCCAGCCGAGCGCCGTGGACAGCTTGTTGCGTACGTCGCCGTGGTGCGCCACGTAGGCCTGCGGGTCGACGTGCACCGGCCGGCCGGGGGTGATCGGGAGTTCGATGACCCCGCCGTGCGCCATCACCGCCACCGAGCCGTGGCCCTCAAGCGTCGTCGTGAACAGGCCCTGCCCGGACACCTGGCCGCGCACCATGCCCATCACGCCGCCCTGCGCGCCCATGAACATCGTTCCCTGGCGCAGCGCCCCGTCGAAGGCGAGCAGGCGGTCCGCCTCCACGTACAGGGTGTCGCCGGACAGCGTGATCACCTGCACGTGGTGGCCGCCGTGCCCGAACAGCACGGTGCCGCTGCCCTCGACGGTCATCAGCGGCGTCGACTCGTTCGCCACCCGCCGCCCGAGCATGGACATCACCCCGCCCTGTCCGCCCTGGACGTTGGGCGTGAAGGAGACGTCGCCCTGGTACGCGAGCATCGCGCCGCGCTGGCTGTAGAGCCGCTGCCCCGGCACGACGGTCGCCTCGACCATCTTCGAGTTGATCTCACGGAAGCCCGGTGCCGGCATCACACATCCCCCGCGATCGTATTGCGCTCGCTGGGCTGTACGTAGACGAGCCCGTCGCCCTCGAAGAGGATCTGGAAGGCCTCGCCGCCGCCCTCTCCCAGGAACGTGCGGAAGGTCACGCCCGACTGGAACGACTGCCGCAGGTTGCCCTGGTGCGCGATGTACGCGCCGGGGTCGACGGTCAGCGGGTAGTCGTGGCCGACACGCAGGACGACGGCCGGGCCCTCGCTCATGATCGCCGCCTGCCCGTGGCCCTCGACGGTCGTCGTGAAAAGGCCGTTGCCCTGGGATGCGCCGCGGACGCCGGTGAAGGAGGTGCCGGTGCGCAGTCCCGCGTCCGTGCAGAGCAGGTTGCTCGACTCGACGTAGAGCTTGTCGCCGCGCAGTCCGACGAGGTTGATCTCGCTCGCCCGGTCCGCGAACCAGCAGGTGCCCTCCCCTTTGACCTCCATCACGGTCAGCTGCTCGCCGGTGACGCGCCGGGTCACCATGCCGCGGATCCCCTCGCCACCCCCGCTCAGCTTCTTGAACGCCATCCGGCCGTCGTAGGCGACCATCGAGCCGTTCTTCGCCTTCACGCTGTCGCCGCTCATGTCGACGGCCAGCACCTTGCTGCCCTGCAGTCGGAACGTAGCCACGAGGTCGACGGTAGCCGCCGAGGAGAGCCCGCCGACAGGGCCCCATCGGCGCGATGCCACAATGGGAAAACGCTTGTGCGCACATTCACAAGATCAATGACCGTCCGCCCCGCTTAGCCGAAGGTGCACCGTGGACCTCAAGACCGCCTCCGCCCTCCGACGCCTCCGCCTGGTCTCCGCCCCGGAGGCCGTCTCCTTCCTGCTGCTGCTGATCTGCTCGGTCCTGAAGCGGACGACGGACTTCAACGCGGTGCCCGTGATGGGCATGGTCCACGGCGTCCTCTTCGTCCTGTACGTGATCTTCTGGCTCGACGCCTGGAACCGTACGAAGTGGAGCTTCGGCACGGCCGCGCTCTACTTCGTCCTCTCGGTCCTGCCCACCGGCGGCTTCTTCGCCGAGCGCAAGCTCAAGCGCGAGGGCGAGGCCGCGGTGATCGCGGGCCGCGCCCGCCAGGAGGGCGTGGTCAACGCATGATCGTCGCCTTCTCCGTGACCCCGCTCGGGGTCGGCGAGGACGTGGGGGAGTACGTCGCCGAAGCGGTCCGCGTGGTCCGCGAATCCGGCCTCCCGAACCGCACCGACGCGATGTTCACCTCGATCGAAGGTGAGTGGGACGAGGTGATGGCGGTGGTCAAGCGCGCCGTCGCGGTGGTCGAGGCGCGTGCGCCGCGCGTCTCGGTCGTCATGAAGGCGGACATCCGCCCCGGCGTGACGGACGGCCTGACCTCGAAGGTCGACACGGTCGAGCGCCACCTCTCCGAGTAACTGCGCGCCGCCATTCCGGCCCGGCCCCCTGCGGGGTGCCGGGCCGGTCGCTTTTGTGGCCGGGGAAACCGTGCGGCGGCAACTCTCCGGCGGCTGACTGGCGTAGCCCTCCTCGTACCTCACTCTTACGCGCTCCTCTGGTCGACACGCCCGGGAAAGTCCCCTTTTGTTGGGGTACCGAGACGGTCGAACACCAGATCCTGGAGGGCGCTGTGCGGCCTGACGAGGGCTATGACTACGACACCTACAGCAGGCTCGCCGGGCCGCTCACCGAGCCGCCCGGCGACGGCGATTACCGGGTGCAGTACACCTCGCTTCTGGCGAACGAGCCCCACCGAATACGAGCCGTCCTGCTGATGACGCTCGCGCCCCTGCTCACCGGGGTGCTCCTCGTGTACCTGGTGTGGCCCACCCACTGGGTGGAACGCGAGGGCGGCGAGCGGTGGTTGGTCTCGCTCGACATCGTGATGCTCGTCGCGATCGGGCTCATCGAACTGTTCATGGTCGTCAACGTCATCTCCATCGC
This sequence comes from Streptomyces nidicola, assembly GCF_050106155.1. Taxonomy (NCBI): domain Bacteria; kingdom Bacillati; phylum Actinomycetota; class Actinomycetes; order Kitasatosporales; family Streptomycetaceae; genus Streptomyces; species Streptomyces nidicola. The sequence continues at coordinate 3,452,931 of NZ_JBNBPI010000001.1, read as the reverse complement.
CCACGCGACGATGGTCGCCAGGGACCCGATCCCGGTCCGCGCCGAGCCCGGCACCCGCGTCGCGTTCCTCACCACGTACGTCCCCGGCAAGGAACCCCTCGCGATGGTGCGGGCCACCCTCGAGGGCGCCGTGCGCATCACGCACGAAGGGCCGCTGGACGTCTGGCTCCTGGACGAGGGCGACGACCCCGACGTCAGGACGCTCTGCGACCGGCTCGGCGTCCACCACTTCACCCGCAAGGGCATCCCGGAGTGGAACCAGAAGAAGGGCCCCCACAAGACCCGTACCAAGCACGGCAATTACAACGCCTGGCTCGCCGCGCACGGCTCGGACTACGACTTCTTCGCCTCCGTCGACACCGACCACGTGCCGCACCCCGAGTTCCTGGAGCGGATGCTCGGCTACTTCCGCGACCCCGACGTCGCGTTCGTCGTCGGCCCGCAGGTCTACGGCAATTACGACTCCCCGGTCACCAAGGCCGCCGAGTCCCAGCAGTTCCTCTTCCACGCGCTGATCCAGCGCGCAGGGAACCGCTACCGCGCCCCCATGTTCGTCGGCACCAACAACGTCGTACGGATCTCCGCCCTGAAGCAGATCGGCGGGCTCGTCGACTCGATCACCGAGGACATGGCGACCGGCTTCGAGATCCACCGCCACCGCAACCCGGACACCCACGAGCGCTGGCGCTCCGTCTACACGCCCGACGTGCTCGCGGTCGGCGAGGGCCCCGCCTCCTGGACGGACTTCTTCACCCAGCAGACCCGCTGGTCGCGGGGCACGTACGAGACGCTGTTCCGGCAGTACTGGAAGGCGCCGGCCTCGATGCCGCCCGGCCGCCTCTTCTCGTACACGATGATGCTCGTCTACTACCCGATGACGGCCGTCAACTGGCTGCTCGGCGTGCTGAGTTGCGTACTGTTCCTGTGGACGGGCGCCTCCGGCACGCAGGTGTCCGCGTCCGTGTGGCTCATGCTCTACAGCGACGCGGCCGCCCTCCAGATCGGCCTCTACCTCTGGAACCGGCGGCACAACGTCTCGCCGCACGAACCCGAGGGCTCGGGCGGCCTCGCCGGCATGGGCATGTCGGCGATCTCCGCGCCCATCTACCTCAAGTCGCTCGGCGCGGCCCTCCTCGGCCGCCCCAGCCGCTTCGTCGTCACCCCCAAGGGCGGCGACGCCAGCGCCGACCAGCCGCTGACCTTCCGTATCCATCTGTGCTGGGCGGGCGTGCTCGCCACGTCGCTCGTGGCGTCCGTCGTCCTCGACCACACCCACGTGGCCATGCGCACCTGGGCGGTCCTCGCCCTCGCCATCGCGCTCGCGCCGCCCGTCGTGTGGTTCGCCTCGCAGCGCCGCGAGGCCGCTGCAGCCGCGGCCGCCAAGCGGGCGGAGGTCGAACCGGTCCGGGCCGTGCAGCCGGCGACCCCCAGTACGTCGACCACAGCAGGGAACTGACCCATGGCCTACAGACCTTCACGCCGGATGCGCAAGACCGTCCTCGGAGCGGGCGGCGTCGCCCTCCTCGTCGGCCTGAACGCCCCGGCCGCCTGGACCTTCGCCACCGAGCGGTACGAGGACTGGAAGATCGCCCAGCCCGGCTACAAGGCCAAGTACGGCTCCTGGTCGCAGGTTGACATCCCCGAGGAGTACCGCACCAACGCCATCCACGCCGCGCTCCTGCACACCGGCAAGGTCCTCATCGTCGCGGGCTCCGGCAACGAGCAGAAGAAGTTCGACGCGGGCACCTTTGACACCGTCCTGTGGGACCCGAAGGCGAACACCTTCAAGAAGATCCCCACCCCCGCCGACTTCTTCTGCGGCGGCCACGCCCAACTCCCCGGCGGACGGCTCCTCGTGGCCGGCGGCACCGCCCGCTACGAGCGGCTCGACGGCGAGGTCGACAAGGCCGGCGGCGGCATGCGCGTCAAGAACGAGAGCCCCGACAAGGCCGTACACCTGAAGAAGGGGACCACGTTCCGCTCGCCCTCCGGCACCGAGTACGTCTCGAAGTTCGACGTCACCGTGCCCAGGGCGAAGCGCACCTTCGACAAGAAGCGCAACGCCGCGGGCGTCATGCAGCCGTGGAAGACGAAGATCAAGGCGAGCGAGGCCCGCGTCTTCGTCGAGGCCGTCCAGAAGGGCAAGCAGTACGTCACCGACGACAACGCCCAGTACGAGATCGAGGGCCTGCGCGGCAAGGACGCCGACAACACCTACGGCCTCTCCGAGAAGATCACCATGGAGAAGCAGGACTTCCAGGGGATCAAGGAGGCGTACGAGTTCGATCCCGTCGCCGAGCGGTACGTGCCGGTCGACCCGATGGAGAAGGCCCGCTGGTACCCCACGCTGGTCGGCCTGGAGGACGGCAAGGTGCTCGCGGTCTCCGGGCTCGACGACGTCGGCATGATCGACCCCGGCGACAACGAGATCTACGACCCGAAGACCAAGAAGTGGTCGATGGGCCCCAAGCGCTACTTCCCGACCTATCCGGCGCTCTTCCTCACCAAGGGCGGCAAGCTCTTCTACCCGGCCTCGAACGCCGGTTACGGCCCCGCAACCAAGGGGCGCGTCCCCGGTCTGTGGGACCTGAAGACCAATAAGTTCGAGAAGGTCCCGGGCCTCACCGACACGGACCAGACGGAGACCTCGTCCTCACTGCTGCTGCCGCCCGCGCAGGACCAGCGGTACATGATCCTCGGCGGCGGCGGTGTCGGCGAGTCCAAGAAGTCGACGTCGCGCACGGCGGTCGTGGACCTGAAGGAGCAGAACCCCGCCTTCAAGACGGGCCCCCAACTCCCGCAAGGCACCCGCTACTTGAACTCCGTCATCATGCCGGACGACTCCGTCTTCACGACGAACGGCTCCAAGGACTACCGCGGCCGCAGCGCCAGCAACATCCACAAGGCGCAGTTCTACGACCCCCAGCAGAACGCCTTCCAGGAGGCCGCCGCACCCAAGGTCGGCCGCAACTACCACTCCGAGGCGCTGCTGCTGCCCGACGGCCGGGTCGCCAGCTTCGGCTCCGACCCGCTCTACGACAACCAGCAGAACACCAAGCTCGGCCACTTCGAGCAGCGCATGGAGATCTACACGCCGCCCGCCCTGCACCGCGGCGGCGACCAGCGGCCCGTCCTCGGCGCGGGTCCCGAGACGCTTCCGGCGAGCGGGCGGGCCACGTTCCGCACGAAGGACGCGGACGGCATCGTCAAGGCCCGCCTCATGCGGCCGTCCGCCGTGACCCACACGACGGACGTGGAGCAGCGCTCGATCGCCCTCGACGTCAAGAAGTCCAAGGGTGCGGTGACGTTGGACGTCCCCAAGGACAGGACGCTGGTCCCTCCGGGCTGGTACATGGTGTTCGTGTCCGACGCGGACGGGGTCTCGTCCGAGGCGAAGTGGATCCAGGTGAAGTAGGCAGTTCCAGCCCCGCCGGCGTTTGAGGCGCGGGGTCCGGGGCGGAGCCCCGCGACCCCGGCCCCGGTGGGGCTCAGCGCTTGGCGTTCCTGGCCAACCCCAACGCGTAATCCGCCCACCAGGTCCCCGCGGCGGGGCCGCCACGGCACGTGCCGTCCGACTCGCCGGGCCGCTTCACCCACAGGTTCGCGTCGTTCAGCGCGTTGCCCGTCCGCGTGGTCGGGGCGGAGCCGAGCGCGCGGCCCGGCGGGTTGCACCAGGCGTCGCCCTGGCCGTCCCCGTAGGGCCCCGCGCCGTTGCGGCTCGTGTCGACCACGAAGTGCGCGCCGTCGAGCAGCCCGGACAGCCGGCGGCCGTACGCCGCGCTGGCCCTGTCCGTCTGGAAGTTGGACACGTTCAGGGAGAACCCGTCCGCCTTCCCGATCCCGGCCCGCCGCAACGGCTCCACCAGCTTGCTCGCGTCGGGGATCCAGGCCGGGTTCCCGGCGTCGACGTACACCTTCGTGTTCGGCTGCCGCTTGAGGCGGTCGATCGCCGACGACATCAGCGCGTACCGCTCGTCCTCGTACTGCTTCGGGGTGCAGCCGCTGACGATGTGCCCGATCGCGTCCGGTTCGAGGACGACGACGGCCTTCGCCTTCCCGATGCCGGAGGCGAACGCGTCGATCCACTGGTGGTAGAAGTCCGCGCTGTGCGCCCCGCCCGCCGAGTGCTGCCCGCAGTCGCGGTGCGGGATGTTGTACGCGACCAGCACCAGCGTCTTGCCCGCCTTCCTGGCCTGCGCGGCGGCATCGGAGACCGGCGGGCGCGGATAGTCGCCCGGCGCCCACATCGCCTGCGGGTGCGCGGCGATCCGCTCGACCATGGCGGCGTCGGAGTCGCGCCCCTCCCGCCTCCACTTCGCGACCTGGTCGGCGGCGTCGGAGTCCGGGTCGACCCAGAACGGCGAGGAGTCGGTGGCGGAGCCGGACGGGGCGGTGCGCCGCGCGGCCTCCGCCGCGGAGTCGCGGCCGCCCCCGCTGCTGCCCGCGCCGCCACCGCCGCCGCTGTCGGAGCAGCCGATGACGAAGGTGGACAGCAGGATCGCGGCGCCGGTGAGCGCGAAGGTGCGGGTGGGGGTACGGGCGGGCGTGTGGGCGGGTGGGACGGGCATCCTGCCCCCTGGTTCGGAGCGCGTACAGGGCGTAAAAAGGCGTACGAAAGCGAAAATACCGGGCAATCGTTACACAGGGTTGTCGTTTCGCCGCGCATTAGGCGCCGCGTCAGGCGCCCTGATCGCCCGTCACGAGCGCGCCGCCCAGGGGCGTCTGCGCGTACAGCACCTGGTGCCCGTGGCGCCGCGACGAGAGCAGCCCCGCCGCGCGCAGCGCCGCCAGATGCGCCGACACGGACGACGGCGCGCGGCCGAGCCGGTGTGCGAGCGCGCTGGTCGAGGCGGGTTCGGCGAGCGCGCACAGCACGTCGGCGCGGCCCCGGCCGAGCAGGTTCGCCAGCGCGTTGGGCGCCCGCGCGGCCGGCGCCGACCACAGCGCACCCACACCCCGCGCCGGGTACGCGACGGTGGGCTGCCAGGGCGGATCGAAGCCGCTCACCACGTCCGGCCAGCAGAAGACGCTGGGCAGCAGCACCAGACCCCGGCCGTCCAGGTCCCGGCTGTGCTCGCTCGCGCGGGCGGTGAGGGTGAGCGTGCCGGGCTGCCAGTCGACCCGTGGATGCAGCTCCCGGAGCAGCCCTTCGAGGCCGACCTCGGCGAGGCGCCGCGAGTGGTGTGCCACATCCGCTTCGAGCAGCGCCCGCAGCCTCGGCCACTCGGGCTCGACCAGGACGTGCCAGGCCCGCTCCACGAGATCCGCCAACTCCCTTACCGAGCGCCCCGGTTCGGCGAGCAGGGAGCGGCCGAGCGGGGTGTCGGCGGCGCCCGGCGTGCACGCCAACGACTGGGTGATGCCGTGCAGCGCCTCGTCGGGACCCGTCGCCCGCAACGCGGCGATCTCCTCGTCGAAGGTGGCGGCGGGGCCGATCGGGGGCGGGCCGAGGAAGTCCGGGGTGTGCCCCCGCTGCGGCATCAACAGCCAGACCGGGGCCAGGTCGAGCTCCCGCGCGGCGTCCCGGATCCGGCGCAGCCACGACAGGTGATAGCCGTGCCGGTCCGGCCGCCTGAGCGTACGGATCGCCTCCTGCGTCTCCCAGAGCGGCGAGATCGCGAACCGGCACCGCAGCAGATCCTCTTGCCCGAACCGAAGATGCAACGGCATTCCCGCCCCCTCCCCACAACATTCGGCGCAGGCCGAAAGAGTACGACCGGCGCCGAGCGGGCGGCAGGGTGCGGCCATGACCAGCGACCAGGCCCTCGAGAGTCCCGGCCGCGAACGCCCCGGGTACTCACGGCTCTTCCGTATCGCCGAGTTCCGCGCCGTGTTCCTCGCGCACGCCGCCTCCCTCTTCGGCGTCGTCGTCGCGGAGATCTCGCTCAGCGTGCTCGTGTACGGGCTGACCGGGTCGCCGCTGCTCAGCGCGCTCACCTTCACGCTCGGCTTCCTGCCGTACCTCGTCGGCGGGACGCTGCTGTCCGGGATCGCCGACCGGTTCCCGGCGCGGCGGGTGCTCGTCGCCTGTGACCTCGTGTGCGCCGGGTGCGCGGCGCTGATGGCGCTGCCGGCCACCCCGGTCGGCGGGCTGCTCGCGCTGCGCTGCGTCATCGCGCTCGTGGCACCGGTGTTCAACGGGACCCGCATGGCCACGCTCACCGATGTGCTCGGGGACGGCGACCTTTTCGTGCTCGGCCGCTCGCTGCTGCGCATCGTGTCGCAGAGCGCGGTCCTCGTCGGCTTCGGCCTCGGCGGCGTACTCCTCACGGTGGTGTCCCCGCGCGGCGCGCTCACCGTCACCGTCGTCACGTTCCTGTGCTCGGCCACCCTGCTGCGCCTGGGCACGAAGGCCCGCCCCGCGCGGACGCGCGCAGGCGACAAGGAGGGCGCCCTGCTGCGGTACTCGCTGGCCGGCGCCCGCCAGGTCCTCGGCCACCGCCGCATCCGCGCACTGCTGCTCCTGCTCTGGGTGCCGCCCATGTTCGTGATCGCGCCGGAGGCGCTCGCGGCGGCGTACGCGGACGAGATCGGGGCGGGCGCCGCGGCCGTCGGATTCCTGATGTGCTCGATGGCCGTCGGAACCGTCGCGAGCGAACTCGCCGCCGGCTCACTGCTCTCGCCCTCGGCCCGCTCCCGTATCGCGCTGCCACTCGCCTCGGTGACCCTGCTGCCCCTCATCGGCTACGCGGTGGTGCCCGGCCTCGCCTGGGCGGTGGTGCTCCTGCTGCTCGCCGGGGCCGGGTCCGCGTACACGCTCGGGCTCGACCGCTGGTTCGTGGACGCGGTGCCCGAGGAGCTGCGCGGCCGGGCCATGACGCTGCACAACGCGGGCCTGATGACCATCCAGGGCGTGGGGACCGCGCTCGCCGGGGCGGCCGCCGAGGTCTTCGACGTGTCCACCGTGGTGGCGGGCGCGGGGCTTCTCGGCGGGCTGTGCTGCGCTGCGCTCGCCCTGGAAGTACGGGCCTCCGCGCGGGCCGAGGGCCCAAAGGCCGAGACGGGGCTGACCGCCATGTGACCGCCCGGTAAGGTCGGGGACGTGCCGAAGCCCCTCTCTCTCGCCTTCGATCCGATCGCCCGCGCCGACGAACTCTGGAAGCAGCGGTGGGGGTCCGTGCCGTCCATGGGCGCGATCACCTCGATCATGCGCGCGCACCAGATCCTGCTCGCCGAGGTCGACGCGGTCGTCAAGCCGTACGGGCTCACCTTCGCGCGCTACGAGGCGCTGGTCCTGCTCACCTTCTCCAAGGCGGGCGAGCTGCCCATGTCGAAGATCGGCGAGCGGCTCATGGTGCACCCCACGTCCGTGACGAACACGGTCGACCGGCTCGTGAAGTCCGGCCTCGTCGACAAGCGTCCCAATCCCAACGACGGGCGCGGCACGCTCGCCACCATCACGGAGAAGGGCCGCGAGGTCGTCGACGCGGCGACCCGCGACCTCATGGCGATGGACTTCGGCCTCGGCGTCTACGACGCGGAGGAGTGCGGCGAGATCTTCGCGATGCTGCGCCCTCTGCGGGTGGCCGCACGTGATTTTGACGACGCCGAGTGAGCTGACGCGCTAGCGTTTTCGCGGGTCAGCGCGGTGCTCCCCGCCGGTGCGGGGGTGATCCGAAATCGGTGCTCAGCCGGTACCGGAGCATGGCGTGCTCCCCGCCGACGCGGGGGTTTTTCGGGCGGTTACGCTCGTATCCATGAAACGAAGCGTGCTGACCCGCTACCGCACCATGGCCTACGTGACCGGTGTGCTCCTGGTCCTCCTGTGTCTCGGCATGATCGCCAAGTACGCGTTCGGCATGGACGGCGCCGCGGACGTCACGCGCGTCATCGCCATCGCCCACGGCTGGCTGTACGTCGTGTACCTGGTCTTCGCCTTCGACCTCGGCTCCAAGGCGAAGTGGCCGGTCGGCAAGCAGCTGTGGGTGCTGATCGCGGGCACCATCCCGACCGCCGCCTTCTTCGTGGAGCGCAAGATCTCCGCGGAGCTCGAGGGCAAGGTCGCCGGCGACGAAGCGAAGCTCGCCAAGGCGTAGCCCCGGCCGGGCACTGGACTTCGCGCGCGTCCCTCTCTGGAGCGGATGCGCGCGTTTTCTCGACCAGGAGTGTACGTTCGTACGCTCCTCGGTGTACGTTCGTCCGCATGCCCACGGACCACTTCGCCGACGACCCGCGCAGCAACCTGGAACGGATGCTCGCCGGTGACCTCTACATCGCCGACGACCCGGAGATCGCCACCCGCCAGCAGCGCGCCATGCGGCTCGCCGCCCGGTACGAGGAGGCCTTCCTCGACGAGCCCGGCAAGGCGGCCCCGGTGCTCGCGGAGCTGCTCGGCTCGGTCGGTGAGGGCGTCGAGCTGCGGCCGCCGCTGTACGTCGACTACGGCAGCAACATCTCCATCGGCGCCCGCACCTTCGTCAACTACCGGCTGACCGCCCTCGACGTCGCCCGCATCACCATCGGCGAGGACTGCCAGATCGGTCCCGGTGTCCAACTCCTCACGCCCACCCACCCGGTGGAGCCCGGCCCCCGGCGCGACAAGCTGGAGGCCGCGCTGCCCATCACCATCGGGGACAACGTCTGGCTCGGCGGCGGCGTCATCGTCTGCCCGGGCGTGACCATCGGCGACAACAGCGTGATCGGCGCGGGCGCCGTGGTCGTCAAGGACGTACCGGCGAACGTCGTCGCGGTCGGCAACCCCGCCCGCCCCGTCCGCGACATCTGAGGCGCGCGGCATGGCCACAGGACAGGCGGACCCGAAGCGCCGTGAGCGGATTCTCGCCGCGACGCTCGACCACATCGCCGAAGAGGGCGTCGCGGGCGTCTCGCACCGGAAGATCGCGGCGCGGGCCGGGGTGCCGCTCGGCTCGATGACGTACCACTTCGCCGGCATCGACGACCTGTTGCGCGAGGCGTTCACCGGGTTCGCCGACCACATCGTGGCGGTCTTCGAGCGGCACCTGGCGGGCGTGGGGACCGCGGACGAGGCGCGGGAGGCCGTCACGGAGCTGATCCACGTACTCTCCGAAGGTCCCAGACGCGATCTGGTCCTCACGCAGGAGCTCTACACCATCGCCGCCCGCAGGCCGGAATACCGGGAGCTGACGCGGGCATGGATGGCGCGCAGCAGGCAGTTGCTGGAGCGGCACTTCGACCCGGCGACGACGCGTCAGCTGGACGCCCTCATCGAGGGGCTCGCCCTGCACCGGGCCCTGGGCGGGCCCGAGCCGTACACCCGCGAACTGACCGGTGAGGCGGTGCGGCGCCTCACGGCCGGATAGACCGCCTGTGGGGGCACGGACCTGACACCGTGTCCCCACAGGCACGTACGGCCCCGAGGAGCACCCGCATGACCGCCGCCACCGCACCCCGCCTTGAGGACCACCCGCTGGTGGCCGCCGCCCGGCGGCTCGCCGACGACGTCCTCGCGCCCGCCGCCGAGGCCCACGACCGCACCGGGGTCACGCCCGAGGCGATCGCCGCGGTCAAGGCCTCGGGCGTGCTCGGCGTCAACGCGCCTGTCGCGTACGGGGGTTCGGGGGCGCCGGCCGCCGTCGGGCGGGAGGTCGCGGAGATCCTGGCGGGCGCGTGCTGCTCGACGTTCTTCGTGCAGGCGCAGCACCACTCGCCGGTACGGGACCTGGTCGCGGGTGCCGAGGCGGCCCGCGAGCGGTGGCTGCGCCCGCTGGCCGAGGGCACCGCGCTCGCGGGCATCGCCTTCTCGCACCTGCGGGCGTACCCGAAGCTGCCGGTGCGGGCGACGCCGCTGGCGGGCGGCGGGGTGCGCTTCGACGGGCGGGTGCCCTGGTACACGGGCTGGGGCCTGAACGACGTGTTCCTGCTCGGCGGCGCGACCGAGGAGGGTGAGGTCGTCTTCGCGGTGGCGCGGCCGCGCGAGCAGCCCGGCCTCACTCCCACCGGCCCGCTCCGGCTCGCCGCGCTCACCGGCACCCGCACCGTCGGCCTGGTGCTGGACGGGCTCACGGTCGCCGAGGAGGACATCGTCGTACGACAGCCGTACGAGGAGTGGGCGCGCGCCGACCGGCCGAAGAACACCAACACCAATCCGGCCGTCTTCGGTGTCGCCCGCGCCGCCCTCGACCTGCTCGACGCGTCAGGCGACGCGGAGGCCAAGGAGACGGCGGGCGTGCTGCGCGAGGGCCTCGACGGCGCGCGCAGGGACGCGTACGCGCTGGTGGACGAGGTTCCGGCGGGGGAGCGGCTGGAGGACCGGCTCGCGGTGAAGACGCGCGCGTACGACCTGATGCGGGCGGCGACGACGGCGGCGATCGTGGCCGGGGGCGGGCGGGCGTTCGCCCTGTCGGCACCGGCCCAGCGGCTCGCCCGCGAAGGGCTGTTCCTGGTGGTGCAGGGGCAGACGGCGGAGGTGCGGGCGGCGCATCTGGCGGCGCTGCGGGGCTGAGTCCGCCCGGTGGGTCCGCCCGGTTTTCCGGCGATCGGCCGCCGTGGGCCATCGACATTTAGTAGGACGTCCAAGTAAATTTGAAGCATGGACGCTGACGCGATCGAGGAAGGCCGCCGCCGCTGGCAGGCCCGTTACGACAAGGCCCGCAAGCGTGACGCGGACTTCACCACGCTCTCCGGGGACCCGGTCGAGCCGGCCTACGGGCCGCGGCCCGGTGACACGTACGAGGGCTTCGAGCGGATCGGGTGGCCGGGCGAGTACCCGTTCACGCGCGGCCTGTACCCGACCGGGTACCGGGGGCGCACGTGGACCATCCGCCAGTTCGCGGGGTTCGGCAACGCCGAGCAGACCAACGAGCGCTACAAGATGATCCTCCGCAACGGCGGCGGCGGGCTCTCGGTCGCCTTCGACATGCCTACGTTGATGGGGCGGGACTCCGACGACCCGCGTTCGCTCGGCGAGGTCGGGCACTGCGGGGTCGCCATCGACTCGGCGGCCGACATGGAGGTCCTGTTCAAGGACATCCCGCTCGGTGACGTCACGACGTCGATGACGATCAGCGGCCCGGCCGTGCCCGTCTTCTGCATGTACTTGGTGGCGGCGGAGCGGCAAGGGGTGGACCCGGGGGTGTTGAACGGCACCCTCCAGACCGACATCTTCAAGGAGTACATCGCGCAGAAGGAGTGGCTCTTCCAGCCCGAGCCGCATCTGCGCCTGATCGGCGACCTGATGGAGCACTGCGCGGAGTCCATCCCCGCGTACAAGCCGCTCTCGGTCTCCGGTTACCACATCCGCGAGGCGGGCTCGACGGCCGCGCAGGAGCTTGCGTACACGCTGGCCGACGGATTCGGTTACGTGGAGCTGGGGTTGAGCCGCGGCCTGGACGTGGACGTGTTCGCCCCGGGCCTGAGTTTCTTCTTCGACGCGCACGTGGACTTCTTCGAGGAGATCGCCAAGTTCCGGGCGGCGCGGCGGATTTGGGCCCGTTGGATGCGGGACGTGTACGGGGCGCGGAGCGAGAAGGCGCAGTGGCTGCGCTTCCACACGCAGACGGCGGGTGTTTCGCTGACGGCGCAGCAGCCGTACAACAACGTCGTCCGTACGGCGGTGGAGGCGCTGGCGGCGGTCCTCGGCGGCACCAACTCCCTGCACACGAACGCGCTGGACGAGACCCTCGCGCTGCCGAGCGAGCAGGCGGCGGAGATCGCGCTGCGGACGCAGCAGGTGCTGATGGAGGAGACGGGTGTCGGCAACGTGGCCGACCCGCTGGGTGGTTCCTGGTACGTGGAGCAGCTCACGGACCGGATCGAGGCGGACGCCGAGAAGATCTTCGAGCAGATCAGGGAACGGGGGCTGCGGGCGCACCCGGACGGACAGCACCCGATCGGGCCGATCACGTCCGGGATCCTGCGCGGGATCGAGGACGGCTGGTTCACGGGAGAGATCGCGGAGTCGGCGTTCCGGTACCAGCAGTCCCTGGAGAAGGGCGACAAGAGGGTCGTCGGGGTGAATGTGGCGGAGGGTTCCGTCACGGGTGACCTGGAGATCCTGCGGGTCAGCCATGAGGTCGAGCGGGATCAGGTGCGGGTGCTCGGCGACCGGAAGGCGGGGCGGGACGACGGGGCGGTGCGGGCGGCGCTCGAGCGGATGCTGGCCTCGGCGCGGGACGGCTCCAACATGATCGGCCCGATGCTGGACGCGGCGAGGGCCGAGGCGACGCTCGGCGAGATCTGTGGGGTGTTGCGGGACGAGTGGGGCGTGTACACGGAGCCGCCGGGGTTCTGAGGCGGGCCGGGACGGGCCCCTGCGTGCTGTTGCGCGGCACCGGGGTCCGCTTGCTCGGCCGGGGTCGGCGCCTCCGTGATGTGCGACCTGCACCGGGGCGCCGCCTTGCCCACCCTGCCGCCCAAGGCGGCAGATTGCCCAAGGCGCGGGGCGGCATCTCATGGCCCGCCCCGCGGTGGGTGGGTAAATTTAAGCCCCGCTCTGGGACGAGAGTCGCGGGGTGCGGGGCGGAGCCCCGATCTTTTCCAGCCCCGCCGGCGTTTGAGGAGCGGGGTCCGGGGTGGAGCCCCGTGGCGTAAGGCGGGGGCCCGGGCCGGTGACAGGTGTCACCACGTGATCTTGGGGTAGGCGCGGACACGCCAAGTGCCCGCCAACCCCAGGAGCCCCCGTGCGCCTCGCGCTCAACCGCACCACGACCACCACCGTCGGCATCGCCACCGCCGCCCTCCTCGGCGGCATCGCCATCGGCGGCACCGGCGCGGTGAGCGCGAGCCCGCCCGCCGAGCCGAAGGTGCAGAACAGCTTCGACTCGCTCGGCGCGGACGTGCGCGCCGCCGACCTGTCCTCCGGCCGCACCGCGCACTACACGGACTCCGGCCCGGCCGACGGCACCCCCGTGCTCTACATCGGCGGCACCGGCACCAGCGCCCGCGCCGTCCACATGACCGACTTCATGCGCACCACCAGAGCGAACCTGGGCCTTCGCATGATCACGGTCGAGCGCAACGGCTTCGGCGACACCGACTACGACCCGAAGCTCGGCAAGGCCGACTACGCCAAGGACGCCCTGGAGGTCCTCGACAAGCTCGGCGTCAAGAAGTTCAAGGTGATCGCGATATCCGGCGGCGGCCCGTACGCCGCCGAGATCGCCGCCACGGCCCCCGAGCGGATCAGCGCCCTGCACCTCGCCGCCGCCCTCCCGCCGTACGGCGAGAAGTCCGCCTCCTGCGCCCTGACGGACGACCAGATGGCGGCCGCCGTCAAGGACGAGATCAAGGACCCGCGCAAGTGGTGGGCCTTCCCCGACGACAGCCCGGTCAAGTCGATCCCCGGCTTCGCCGACACCGCGTACGAGGAGGGCGCGCGGACCTACAACCAGCGCGGCCAGCAGGCCGATCCGGCGCCGCAGGTGCACGAGCAGCGGCTGTACTGCGACCGTCCGGGCCCCGACCTGGCGAAGCTGAAGGCGCCGGTGTTCCTGTACCACGGCGACAAGGACACGACCGTGCCCGCGAGCACGCTCAAGGCCTGGCGCGACAACCTGCCCGACACGGCGCCCGTGAAGACCCGTACGTACGCCGACACCGGGCACGACGTCCAGTACCGCCACTGGGACCAGATCCTGGTCGACCTGGCCGGCCGCGCCGACCGCACGGTGGTCTGCCACGACAAGCGGACGCGCGCGCTGCCGGCGGGTGAGGCGGACGCCCTGGTCGCCAAGAAGCGCGCCACGCTGGGCAGCTGCGCCTGGAACAAGTAGCACCCACGCGTACACAGCACTAATCGGTCGCGGCGGCCGCGAGCCCTCCCAGGAGCAGGGCCGTGAACCGCCTCACCCACTCCGCGTCGGCCGGCTCCGCGCTCACCAGCGTGCGGTGCACGACCGCCCCCGCCGCCACGTCGTAGATGAGATCCGCCGTGGCCGCGGCGGCGGCCGGGTCGGGGGCCGGCGGGAGTTCGCCGCGGCGCTCGGCCCGCGCCCGCCCCTCCAGTACGAGCCGCTTCTGGCGGTCGACGATCGACGTACGGATCCGGTCCCGCAGCGGGGCGTCGCGGGTGGACTCGGCGACCACGGCCATCAGCGCCGTCTTCGTCTCGGGCCGGTCCAGGATCGCCGCGAACTGCCGCACCACGCCCTCCACATCGGCGGCGAGCGAGCCCCGGTCCGGCAGTTCCAGCTCGTCGAAGAGGACCGCGACCGCGTCCACGACGAGCTCGCTCTTGCCCGGCCAGCGGCGGTACAGCGTCGTCTTCGCGACACCCGCGCGCGTGGCCACGTCCCCGAGCGTCAGCTTCGTCCAGCCGAGCTCCACGAGCGCCGCCCGGGTCGCCTCCAGAATCGCCTCGTCCGCCGCTGCGGAACGCGGACGCCCTGTCCGGACGTTGGAGGGGGGAGAGGGGCGGGACGAAGGGGACGAGGGAGACGGCGTGCGGCTCTGCATGGTCGTCGACCATACCGGCGGGTACGGCCGAAAGATCGCGTGAGGCAGATCACCGGTTGATCGCCGGGGCCCGGTTCCCGCGTCCCACCCATGGCAGTTACGCTACGAGTCGTAGCGAAAGCTGCGAAAGCTCGAACCCGTACGAGCGCCTCGGATCTGCACCCCGGGGCGGTCCGGACGAGCGGCAACCACAAGGCGCCGGGTGGGGACCCGGTGCCGAAAGCACACCAGGCCGAGTCCGCTCCGTGCCTCCAGATGCGTCTCGCATTCCGGCGGGAGGTGCACGGGGCAGGACCCGGCCCACAACTGTCCGCGGAAGGGGGAGACTGTACGCATGCAGCCACGGAACATGTCCATGAGCGGAGTCGTCGATCTCGCCGCGGTGAAGGCGGCCCAGGAGGCCAAGGCGAAGGCGGAGCAGGCGCGCGCCGAAGCGGCCAGGAACGGCGGGGGCGGGGCCGTGTCCCCTTCGAGCCTCGTCATCGACGTCAATGAGGCGGACTTCGAGAGCGCCGTTCTGCAGCGCTCCGCCGAGGTGCCCGTCGTCATCGACTTCTGGGCCGAGTGGTGCGAGCCCTGCAAGCAGCTCAGCCCGCTGCTCGAGCGGCTCGCCGCCGAGTACAGCGGCCGCTTCGTGCTCGCCAAGATCGACGTAGACGCCAACCAGATGCTGATGCAGCAGTTCGGGGTCCAGGGGATCCCGGCTGTCTTCGCCGTCGTCGCCGGGCAGGCTCTGCCCCTCTTCCAGGGGGCCGCCCCCGAGGAGCAGATCCGCGGCACGCTCGACCAGTTGATCCAGGTCGCCGAGGAGCGCTTCGGGCTCACCGGCATCACGGTCGACCCGGAAGCGGAGGGTCAGGCGCCGGTCGTGGAGGAGGCCCCCGCGGGCCCCTACGACGCCCTCCTCGAAGCGGCCGTGCAGGCCCTGGACGCAGGCGACCTCGACGGCGCCGTGCAGGCGTACAAGAACGTCCTGTCCGATGACCCGGGCAACACCGAGGCCAAGCTCGGCCTCGGCCAGGCGCAGCTCCTCCAGCGCGTGCAGGGGCTCGACCCCCAGCAGGTCCGCAGGGACGCCGCGGAGAAGCCCGCCGATGTGCGGGCGCAGATCGCGGCGGCCGACCTGGACCTGGTCGGCGGTCATGTCGAGGACGCCTTCGGGCGGCTCGTCGAGACGGTGGGGCGCTCGGCCGGCGAGGACCGGGACGCGGCGCGTGTACGACTGCTCGAACTGTTCGAGGTCGTGGGGGCCGACGACCCGCGCGTGACGACCGCGCGTACGGCTCTGGCCCGAGTTCTCTTCTGAGTCGTCAGTGACCAGTTGTTAAACACTGCGGCTTGTGATGCCGGAGTGAAAGTTCTGTCGCCGGAGGCGCACAGCGGCCGCGTTTTACCAAAACTTGGTAATCGCGGCCGCTGTTACTTGGAGTAAGTCGGACCCGATCTTCTGTCCGGTTCCGTCCCGTATTCAACCTGTATAACAACTGCGTTGACTGCACCCTGAGTTGCTGTTCGGACTCGCTCCGTCCGCGTTCGGTTATCCGTCCGTTACCCGCGAGTAACGAACCCCCTTGTGTCAGCGCCTCGAATGCACCACGATCGGGCACGCTCGGTCCTCTCCCCACCGTCCGACAGCCAATCGTGCGGCGGGGTTTTTGGGTCCCCACCGGGTGGTCGACGGCGAACCAAGGGGAGCGCCGGCGGTCCAAGGACAGGGGGGTCTCAGCCATCCGGTTGAGCCTGTCCGGCAGGTTGCGCGTGATGGCTCAGGTGCGACCAGTGGTTGTCGCTCGGGGGTGATCGCCGGTGATCAAGGTGCGGTGCAGACCAAGCACTTCCGATGCGGGCGCTCTCCTTCCCGAGGACGTAGCACTTCTCCCATCCCTGCCCGGCTGAGCCGCCTCTAGGGGCAGTCAGGGCCGGAGATGTACGTCCGAGAAGGAGGAACAGTCATGAAGTCCGTGACTCGTGGCGGAACCAGATGGAAGCGGTTCGCCGTAGTCATGGTGCCGAGCGTCGCGGCGACTGCCGCGATAGGCGTGGCCCTGTCCCAGGGTGCGCTCGCGGCATCGTTCAGTGTGTCGGGTCAGTCGTTCAAGGTGACGGCGGACTCCCTCGACGGCAAGGGCTTTGTCCAGTACGGCGCGGTCGACTCCGGCAAGACGGGTAACCACCCGGTCGCCGTCGTCGGCATGAAGACCGCGACGATCAACAACCTGTGCCAGTCGGTTGTTGTCCCCGTCCCGGTCTTCGGCGATGTGTCGATGAAGCTGTCGGCCGGTGCGGACAAGAGCGCCCCGGTCGAGGCCAAGACCCTCTACATCGACGCCGATGACCTGAAGGCCGATGCGACCTTCAAGAACATCGACATCGGTGTGGCGGCGGGTGACGCCAAGAAGGGCCCCGGTATCCACCAGGGCGACAAGGCCGACCCCAACGCGTTCGCCCAGCAGGCCGACTCGGTGCACTTCGAGAACGTCCAGCAGCGTGCGTGGGCCACGACGGCCGGCACCTTCAAGCTCTCCGGCCTCAAGATGAAGGTCCAGAAGGGCAAGCACGAGTGCTACTAGGCCCACAGGGCCCGTGTACGGGCCGGGGTCTTGGCACTTGATGTGCTGAACGGCCGGGCGCGGGGGCACTCGCAGTGACGTGGGGTCGTCCCCGTGCCCGTTTCCGGACAGCCACCATCACCACAGATCAACGCCTTTCCCGAGGAGCTGTACGACATGAGCGCCGAAGCGCACGCAGGACTGGGCCCCAAGCTTGGTCAGATGCGCCAATCGTTCCGAGGGTGGCGCGGTCAGCGCCCGTTCTGGGGCGGTCTGCTGTCAATCCTCGGCGGCCTCCCGATCATGTACTTCCCGTACGCGAACCTCGCGATCGGCAATATGACGATCAAGATGGCGACCACGGCCGGTGCCGGTTCGCTCATCATCGGCATCTTGCTGGTCGTGCTCGGCCTGACGATGTGGTTCCAGCCGCACTCCCGTGTGTTCGCGGGTGTCGCGGCGATTCTTCTCGCCCTGGTCTCCCTCGTGGTTTCGAACTTCGGCGGCTTCGTCATCGGTTTCCTGCTCGCCCTCGTCGGTGGCGGCCTCGGTATTTCCTGGGCACCCGCGGAGCGGCAGGACGACTCGGCCGGGAAGGGCGGTGACCAGGCCACGTCCTCCCCGGACACGGCACCGGTCGTGCCGCCGGTTGCGGGAGCCACCTATCAGGTCGCGGGCGTAAACGACGACGTGTCAGGGACGAGCCCGAACAACGGGACGAACGGGAGGCACCGTGCCGGCTGACGAGGTGCACCACGAGGGCTCCGCGGAGCCCCGTGCGAGAACCGGGCCGCGGCATGCGGCGCGGCGGCATGCGGCACCAAAGAAGCATCTCTTCACCAAGATCCACATGCCTGCGGGCAAGGCGGTGGCGATCGCGGCCATGCCCACGGCCGTGCTCATGGGACTTGGTCTGACGCCGACGCTCGCGTCGGCGAAGGACAACCCGACGAAGTTCTCGGTCGATGACTACAAGGCGTGCGCCGACGCCATCGACGCGAACAAGGACGACGGGTCCGACGAGGCCAAGGACGCCAAGGACAAGGCCAAGGAGTCGGCGAAGCCGACCCCGACGCCGTCCGCCTCGGCCTCGAAGGACGGCTCCGAGGAGAAGAAGGAGAAGGCGACCCCGACTCCTTCGCCGTCCGCCTCCGGGTCCACGGACTCCGACGACAAGTCCACCGGGGATTCGGCCACGCCGTCGCCCTCGGCTTCGGAGACCAAGAACCCGCTGGACCCGCTGGGTGTCGGCGACGCCCTGAAGAAGGCGTTCACGCCCGACGACAAGGAGTCCGAGAGCGCGACTCCTTCGCCGTCGGCGTCGGAATCCTCCGGCGGCCTGCTCGGTGGCACCACCGACAAGGTGGGCGACACGGTCAAGGACACGACCGGGTCGGTCAAGGACACCACCGACAAGCTCGGCGACACGGTCAAGGACACCACCGACAAGGTCAAGGACACGACCGACAAGGTGGGGGACGCGGCCAAGGACGCGACCAAGAACGTGGGCAACCCGCAGGGCTCCGGCGATGTGCCGGACAACTGTCCCGCGGCCACGGACGCGTCGGGCGCCGACGAGGACACCCCGGCCCAGCTTCCGGACAAGACCTGGAAGCTGGAGGCCAGTTCGCTCCTGCTCAAGGGCGCGGACTACAAGGGCCTGGTGGACGTCCGGATGGCCGACGGGTCGACCAAGCGCGTCATGAAGTACATCATCTCCAAGGGCACGGACATCGGTGATCTGCACCAGATCGCCCCGGGCCCGGACGGGAAGTTCTTCCACATCCGTTCGGACAAGGGCTCCACGTCCACCATCCGTGACGGGCAGACGACGATGTACACGGAGGAGCTGTCGGGCAATCTGTTCGGGCTCGTTCCGCTGACGTTCAACGCCAAGAACCCGCCGCCGCTCAACCTGCCGACCCTGTTCTTCACGAACGTCAAGGTCACGCAGGCCTCGCAGTTCGGCGGGACCCTGCACGTGCCCGGTCTGCACACCACGGTCGAGGACAGCTGACCGTAGTCCCAAGGCCCGTTCGGGAGCCGCACATGACGAAGGGCGCCCCCCTCAAGGGGGGCGCCCTTCGTCATGCGCTCGGGCCGGTGGCCGAAGGCGGTGCGGCGGCGCGTCAGTCGCGCTCGCCGCCGCCCAGGTGGTGCACCCGGACCATGTTGGTGGTGCCGGGGACGCCGGGGGGCGAGCCGGCCGTCATGACCACGGTGTCGCCGTCGTTGAAGCGGTTGAGCTTCACCAGCTCGGCGTCGACGAGGTCGACCATCGCGTCCGTGGAGTCCACGTGCGGGACGACGTGCGCCTCGACGCCCCAGCTCAGCGAGAGCTGGTTGCGGGTCTCGTCGTCCGTGGTGAACGCGAGGATCGGCTGGGCCGCGCGGTAGCGGGAGAGCCGGCGGGCCGTGTCACCGGACTTGGTGAAGGCGACCAGCGCCTCGCCGCCCAGGAAGTCCGCGATCTCGCACGCGGCACGGGCCACCGAACCACCCTGCGTACGCGGCTTCTTGCCGGGCACGAGCGGCTGCAGGCCCTTGGAGAGCAGCTCCTCCTCGGCCGCCGTGACGATCTTCGACATCGTCTTGACGGTCTCGATCGGGTAGGCGCCGACCGAGGACTCGGCCGACAGCATGACCGCGTCGGCACCGTCCAGGATCGCGTTCGCGACGTCGGAGGCCTCGGCGCGCGTGGGGCGCGAGTTGGTGATCATCGACTCCATCATCTGGGTCGCGACGATCACCGGCTTGGCGTTGCGGCGGCACATCTCCACGAGGCGCTTCTGCACCATCGGGACCTTCTCGAGCGGGTACTCGACGGCGAGGTCACCACGGGCCACCATGATCCAGTCGAAGGCCGCGACGACGCCCTCCATGTTGGCGACGGCCTGCGGCTTCTCGACCTTGGCGCCGACGGGGACCCGGCGGCCCTCCTCGTCCATGATCTTGTGGACGTCCTTGACGTCGTTGGCGTCGCGCACGAAGGACAGGGCGACCATGTCGCAGCCCATCTTCAGGGCGAAGCGCAGGTCCTCGATGTCCTTCTCGGACAGGGCCGGGACGTTCACCGCCGCGCCGGGCAGGTTGATGCCCTTGTGGTCGGAGATGACACCGCCCTCGATGACGACCGTCTTCACGCGCGGGCCGTCGACCTCGACGACGCGCAGCTCGACGTTGCCGTCATTGATCAGGACCTGGTCGCCCTTGGAGACGTCGCCGGGCAGACCCTTGTAGGTCGTGCCGCAGATCGACTTGTCCCCGGGCACGTCCTCGGTGGTGATGGTGAACTCGTCACCGCGCACCAGCTCGACGGGGCCCTCGGCGAAGGTCTCCAGGCGGATCTTCGGGCCCTGGAGGTCGGCGAGCACACCCACGGCGCGGCCCGTCTTCTTGGCGGCGGCGCGAACACGGTCGTAGCGACCCTGGTGCTCGGCGTGGGTGCCGTGGCTGAAGTTGAATCGGGCCACATTCATGCCGGCCTCGATCAGCGAGACGAGCTGCTCTTCGGAGTCGACGGCGGGGCCCAGCGTGCAGACGATTTTGGAACGGCGCATGGGGGCGATCCTATCGGTTTGTTTCGCTACGGAATATTCCGTCTGGTGGAATCTACAAATGGGCGGGTGGGCGCTCAGTCGTTGCGGTTCTGTACCAGGGCGTAGGTCTGCTGCGCGATCTCCAGCTCCTCGTCGGTCGGCACCACTGCGACGGCCACACGGGCGTATTCGGGGGAGATGAGCCGCGGTTCGTCGGAACGTACGGAATTGAGCTCTCCGTCGACCGCGAGGCCCAGCTCCTCGAGGCCCGCCACCGCAGCCTCGCGCACCGGCGCCGCGTTCTCGCCGACCCCGGCCGTGAACGCGATCGCGTCCACCCGGCCGAGCACCGCGTAGTACGAGCCGATGTACTTCTTCAGGCGGTGCACGTAGATGTCGAAGGCGAGCTTCGCCTCCTCGTCGCCCTCGTCGATGCGGCGGCGGATCTCCCGCATGTCATTGTCCCCGCACAGCCCGATCAGGCCGGACTTCTTGTTGAGCAGGTCGTCGATCTCGTCCGCCGACATCTTGGCAACGCGCATCAGATGGAAGATGACGGCCGGGTCGACATCTCCCGAACGCGTACCCATCACGAGCCCCTCAAGCGGGGTGAGACCCATCGATGTCTCCACGCACCGCCCGCCGCGGACCGCCGACGCGGAGGCGCCGTTGCCCAGGTGCAGCACGATGACGTTGACGTCCTCGGGCTGCTTGCCGAGGAGCGCGGCCGTCTTGCGGGAGACGTACGCGTGCGAGGTGCCGTGGAAGCCGTAGCGCTGGACGCGGTGCTCGTCGGCCGTCTTCACGTCGATCGCGTAGCGCGAGGCCGACTCCGGCATCGTCGTGTGGAACGCCGTGTCGAAGACGGCGACCTGCGGCAGGTCGGGGCGGAGCGCCTGGGCGGTGCGGATGCCGGTCAGGTTCGCCGGGTTGTGCAGCGGCGCCACCGGGATCAGCCGCTCCACCTCCTTGAGCACCGCGTCGTCGATCACGGTCGGCTGCGTGAACAGCTTGCCGCCGTGCACCACGCGGTGGCCGATCGCGGCCAGCTCGGGGGAGTCCAGGCCGAGCCCGTCCTCGGTCAGCTCCGCGGCGACCGCCTTGAGCGCCTCCTCGTGGTCGGCGATCGGCCGGTTCTGCTCACGGCTCTCGCCGCCGCCGGTGAGCGGCGTGTGCTTCAGGCGGGAGGTCTCCTCACCGATCCGCTCGACCAGGCCGACGGCGAGACGGGAGTGATCCGCCATGTCCAGGAGCTGGTACTTCACCGACGAGGAGCCGGAGTTGAGGACGAGGATGCGAGTCGCTGTCACGGGTACTGCTTTCGGTGGTGGTGGGGGGGAGTTCAGTTGGCGGGCGTCTGGGCCTGGATCGCCGTGATGACGACCGTGTTGACGATGTCCTGCACGAGCGCGCCGCGGGACAGGTCGTTGACCGGCTTGCGCAGGCCCTGGAGGACCGGTCCTACGGCGATCGCGCCGGCCGAGCGCTGCACGGCCTTGTACGTGTTGTTGCCGGTGTTGAGGTCCGGGAAGATCAGCACGCTGGCCTGGCCCGCGACCTCGGAGTCGGGCAGCTTGGTGGCCGCGACGGTCGGCTCGACCGCGGCGTCGTACTGGATCGGCCCCTCGATCTTCAGGTCGGGGCGGGCCGCCTTGACGATCTCCGTGGCCTCGCGGACCTTGTCGACGTCGGCGCCGGAGCCCGAGGTGCCGGTGGAGTACGACAGCATCGCGATCCGCGGCTCGACGCCGAACCGGGCGGCGGTGCCGGCCGACTGCGTGGCGATGTCGGCGAGCTGCTGGGCGTTCGGGTCCGGGTTCACGGCGCAGTCGCCGTAGACGAGGACCTTGTCGGCCAGGCACATGAAGAAGACCGAGGAGACGATCGCGGCGTCCGGCTTGGTCTTGATGATCTCGAAGGCGGGCCGGATCGTGGCGGC
The DNA here is from genome assembly GCF_050106155.1 of Streptomyces nidicola. Classification (NCBI taxonomy): domain Bacteria; kingdom Bacillati; phylum Actinomycetota; class Actinomycetes; order Kitasatosporales; family Streptomycetaceae; genus Streptomyces; species Streptomyces nidicola. The sequence goes on along the minus strand of NZ_JBNBPI010000001.1, from coordinate 3,430,531 downwards.
CGTGGAGTGCACGGAGCCCGACACCATGCCGTCGGCGAGGCCCTCCTGGACCATCAGCGTGCCGAAGTAGTTCACGTCGGCGACCACGTCGTGGGCCAGCTCCGGGGTGACGCCCTTGTGGGCGCGCAGCGCCGCGTACGCGTCGGCGAACCGTTCCCGCAGCGCCGAGGTCTGCGGGTCGATGATGTCGCTGTCGGCGAGGTCGACGCCGAGGTCGGCGGCCTTCTTGCGGATCTGCTCGACCGGGCCGAGCAGCGTGAGGTCGCAGACGCCGCGGCGCAGGAGTACATCGGCGGCGCGCAGCACACGCTCCTCGGTGCCCTCGGGCAGCACGACGCGGCGCTTGTCCGAGCGGGCCTGCTCCAGGAGCTTGTGCTCGAACATCATCGGCGTCAGGCGGTCGGAGGACGGCGCCTGGATGGTCTTCAGCAGGCCGGCCGTGTCGACGTACTTCTCGAAGACGCCGAGGGCGGTCTCCGCCTTGCGCGGCGTCGCCGCGTTCAACTTGCCTTCCATGGCGAAGAGTTCGGCCGCCGTGGGGAAGGAGCCGCCGGCCACCGCGATGACCGGGGTGCCGGGCGCGAGGCGCTCGGCGAGCTTGAGGATCGCCTCGCCGGGCCGCTCGTTGAGGGTCAGGATCACGCCCGCGATCGGCGGGGTCCCCGCACTGTGCGCGGCGAGCGCGCCGACGACCAGGTCCGCGCGGTCGCCGGGCGTGACGACCATGCAGCCGGGGGTCAGGGCGTTGAGGAAGTTCGGCAGCATGGCGCCGCCGAAGACGAAGTCGAGGGCGTCGCGGGCCAGCCCCGAGTCGTCGCCGAGCAGCACCTTGCCGCCCAGCGCGTGGGTGATCTGGGCGACGGTCGGCGCGGCGAGCGCGGGCTCGTCGGGCAGCACGTAGCAGGGCACCGGCAGCCGCCCCGCGAGCCGCTCGTTCACCTCGTCCCGGTCCGCCGGAGCCACGCGGTTGACGACCATCGCGAGGACGTCGCAGCCCAGGCCGTCGTAGGCGCGGTAGGCGTTGCGGGCCTCGGCGCGGACCGATTCCTCGGTCTGCTTCTTGCCGCCGACGACCGGGATCACGGAGGCGCCGAACTCGTTGGCGAGGCGGGCGTTGAGCGCCAGCTCGTCCGGGAGCTGGGTGTCGGCGAAGTCGGTGCCGAGCACGAGCACGACGTCGAAGTCGCGGGCCACCTGGTGGAAGCGGTCGACCAGGCGCGAGACCAGCTCGTCCGTGCCCTGCTCGGCCTGGATCGCGGAGGCCTCGTGGTAGTCGAGGCCGTACACCGTCGCCGGGTCCTGCGACAGCCGGTATCGGGAGCGCAGCAGGTCGAAGAGCCGGTCGGGGCCGTCGTGGACGAGCGGCCTGAAGACCCCCACCCGGTCGACCTGACGGGTCAGGAGCTCCATGACCCCCAGCTCCACGACCTGGCGGCCGTCGCCGCGATCGATCCCGGTCACGTACACGCTGCGCGTCACGCGTGCTCTCCGTTTCCCTCGTGGTTCTTCTCGGTCGAACCCGACTTGTACGGTCGATCGAACCCGGCTCATCCGGGTCGATTCGGTCTCTTTCGGTTCAAAAAAAGGCGCGCAATGAAAGCCGTGCCCCCTTGACAATACCTCTGGCGGTGGCTAGGTCGCCCGCCGGACAGAAGGCCTTTTCCCCTGGGTCCAAGTGCCCATCGAACCCCTGTCGAAGCTCCCTGCACAGTCGAGCGCGAGCGCGTCCCCTCCGAGAGCGTGGAACAATCGACATCGCTCACCGACGTACCAGTAGCGAGCAGGAGACACAGCACGATGCGTATCGGAGTTCTCACCGCAGGCGGCGACTGCCCTGGCCTGAACGCCGTGATCCGGTCGGTCGTGCACCGAGCCGTCACGCACTACGGCGACGAGGTGCTCGGTTTCGAGGACGGCTACGCGGGGCTGCTCGACGGGCGCTACCGCCCGCTCGATCTGAACGCGGTCAGCGGCATCCTCGCCCGTGGCGGCACCATTCTCGGCTCCTCCCGCCTGGAGCGCGACCGGTTCCGGGCAGCCTGCGAGAACGCCAAGCAGCTCGCTGAGGAGATCGGCTTCGACGCCCTCATCCCGATCGGCGGCGAGGGCACGCTCACGGCGGCCCGGATGCTGTCCGACGCGGGCCTGCCGGTCGTCGGCGTACCGAAGACGATCGACAACGACATCTCCTCCACCGACCGCACCTTCGGCTTCGACACCGCCGTCGGCGTCGCCACCGAGGCGATCGACCGGCTCAAGACGACCGCCGAGTCGCACCAGCGCGTCATGGTCGTCGAGGTCATGGGCCGGCACGCGGGCTGGATCGCCCTGGAGTCCGGCATGGCCGGCGGCGCCCACGGCATCTGCCTGCCCGAGCGGCCCTTCGACCCGGCCGACCTGGTCAAGATGGTCGAGCAGCGGTTCGCGAACGGCAAGAAGTTCGCCGTCATCTGTGTCGCCGAGGGCGCTCACCCCGCCGAGGGCACCATGGACTACGGCACGGGCGCGATCGACCAGTTCGGCCACGAGCGCTTCCAGGGCATCGGCACCGCGCTCTCCTACGAGCTGGAGAGCCGCCTCGGCAAGGAGGCCCGCCCGGTCATCCTCGGCCACGTGCAGCGCGGCGGCACCCCCACCGCGTACGACCGCGTGCTCGCCACCCGGTTCGGCTGGCACGCCATGGAGGCCGTGCACCGCGGCGAGTTCGGCAAGATGACGGCGCTGTACGGCACCGACATCGCGATGGTGCCGCTCGCCGAGGCGGTCACCGAGCTGAAGACGGTCCCGAAGGACCGGATGGACGAGGCGGAGTCGGTCTTCTAGGTCCGCGGCACAGCCCTTACGGATGCCGGATCCTGGACCAGAACTCGTCCAGGATCCGCTCCAGGAACTGCCGCCCCGCGTCCCCCGACCCGGAGGACGTGCCGCCGCCCCAGCTCAGCGTGGCGGCCATCAGCGCCTGGTACTCCAGGTGCATCTCGTGCAGTACGTCCTCCAGCTCGCGGCGCTGCACCGGCACGAGCCGGGAGATCGGCCGCACCGACCCCTGCCAGCGCGTCCGCGCGGCGTCCCGCAGCAGCTCCGCGAGGTGCGCGTCCCGCCCGGTCACGGTCGCGAGCGCGCGCGGGGTGAGCCGCAGCGCCTCGGCGAGCGCCGTCGACTGCCGGTCGTTGCCCTGCCAGTCGCCGGTCTCCTCCATCCGCAGATACGAGTGGATCTCCAGGCCCACGGAGCGGGCCACGTCCTCGGGGGCGAGCCCCAGCGCGAGCCGGTGCTCGCGCAAGGTCCGGGGCACACCGATGAGTTCGCTCGGTGAGCACCACAACGCCCCGGCGAGCGCGGTGAGTTCACCTGACGTCGGGGCGCCCTCGCCGCGTTCCCAGGCGATGACGATCTCCGGCGTGATGTGGGCGATCCCGTACGAGGCGCGCATGCCGTACGCGACGTGCCCCGGCGCCATCCCGAGCGCTTCTCGCAGGCGCCGGGCGGCGGGGGCGTTGAAAGGTGGTGTCGGCTGGTTGGGCGTGGCGTGGGGCTGCACGGGCACAAAGTAGGGGGTCACGGGGCGTTTGGCTACGGTCTGTGCGTCCCGCGTGACAACTTGGTACCTGTTGACGGAACTTGTGGCCCGTCCGCCTCATGCACATGGACGAGACGGGTCACCCCTTCACCGCGCCGCCCAGCGCGAAACCGCCGCCGAAGCGCCGCGACACCAGGACGTACAGCAGCACCACGGGCGTCGAGTAGATGATGGAGAACGCGGCGAGCTGCCCGTACACGACGGTGCCCCGGTTGCCGAAGAAGTCGTTGATGCTGACCGAGGCCGGCATCTGGTCGGGGGAGAGCAGCAGCATGAACGGGACGAAGAAGTTCCCCCACATCATCGCGAACGAGTAGACGGTGACGACGGCGACGCCGGGCCCCATCAGCGGCAGCACGATCCGCACGAGCCCCTGGAAGGTGTTCGCGCCGTCCGTCCAGGCCGCCTCCTCCAGCTCCTTCGGCACACCGTCCATGAAGTTCTTCATCAGCCATACGGCGAACGGGAGTTGGGAGGCGGCGAAGAAGTAGATCGTGCCCGCCATGGTGTCGATCAGGTTCACCTGGACGAACAGCGCGTAGACCGGGACCATGACCGCCGTGATCGGCAGGCAGGTCGCGAACAGCGTCGTCGTGAGGAACGGGTTGTTCAGGCGCGAGCGGTAGCGCGAGAGCGGATACGCGGCCAGCGCGGCGCAGCCGACGGTGAGGGCCGTCGCGCCGCCGCACAGGATCAGCGAGTTGAGCAGCGGGGTGAAGGTGACGTCGGGCTTCAGGACGTCGTCGAAATTGCCGAACGTCAGCTGCGAGGGCCACTTCACCCGCAGATTCGCGTCCGCGTCGACCGACGACAGGACGACCCAGGCGAGCGGCAGAATGAAGGTGAGTGCGACGAGGAGCAGCGCCGCGTCCGCCGAGAGTCGTCTACGGACACGGGTCCTCATCCGTCTACGGATACGGGTCTTCACTCAGTCCTCCGTACGCAGCAGACGCATGTAGACCAGCGAGAACAGGGAGCCGACCACGAGCAGCAGCAGGGCGACCGCGGTGCCGTAGCCGATCATGCTCTTCTGGAAGGCCTGCTCGTACATGAACAGGGGCAGGGTCTGGCTGTCGTTGCCGGGCCCGCCGCGGGTCATCACCCAGATCAGGCCGAAGACCGACAGCGTCTGCAGCGTGTTCAGCATCAGGTTCGTGCCGATGGAGCGGCGGATCATCGGCAGCGTGATGTGCCACAGCCGCTGCCAGGCGTTCGCGCCGTCCACCTGGGCGGACTCGGTGACCTCCGTGGGGATCTCGGCGAGCGCCGCCGAGTACACGAGCATCGAGAAGGCGGTGCCGCGCCACACGTTCGCGAACGACACGGCCAGGATGGGAAGCGTGAACAGCCAGTTCTGGTGCGGCAGTTGGAGCCAGTCGAGGATCGCGTTGAGGGTGCCCTCGCGGCGGAAGAAGGCGTACATCAAGAAGCCGGCGACGACCTCCGGCAGCACCCACGCCGTCACCACGACCGCCCCGGTGACCGTCCTGACCGGCTTCGACGCGCGCTGCATCAGAGCCGCGAGCGCGAGCCCCAGCGTGTTCTGGCCGACGATCGACGACAGGAGCGTGAAGACGAGCGTCAGCCAGACGGCGTTCAGGAACGCGGGGTCCTTGAACGCCGCCGTGAAGTTGTCGAAGCCGACGAAGGACGACTCCGCCTGCCCGGTCAGCTGGAGATCCGTGAAGGCGATATAGGCGCAGTACGCGATCGGGCCCGCGAGGAAGAGGGCCATGAGGACGGTCGCCGGGGCGATCGGTACGAGCCGGAAGGCGGTTCTGCGACGGTTCACTGTGGCGCGGCCCTCTCCCTGAACTCCCGTACGGCTAAGGCTTCTTGACAACCTTCCCGTCCGACGCCGTCTTCACCTGCTCGTCGTACGTCGATGCCGCCTTGTCGACCGAGGCGTCCCCGGTCGTCACCGACTCCATCGCCTCCTGGATCGCCGTGGAGACCTTCGGGTACGCGGGGTAGGCCGGGCGGTAGTGGGTGCTCGCCACGAGGTCCGTGAAGAACTTGATGCCGGGCTGCGCCTTCACGTACGCGGGGTCCTCGGCCACGTCCTTGCGGACCGCGATGCCGGAGTTGGCGATGTACCAGCGCTTCGCGTTCTCCTTGGTCTGCATCGTCTTGATGAAGTCGAAGGCCAGGTCGGGGTTGGCGGACTTGGCCGGGATCGCCCAGGTCCAGCCGCCGGACATGGAGACCTTGCCGGGCGCCTGGCCTTCTTGCGTCGGCATGTGGGCGAGACCGAGCTTCTGCGACCACTCGGGCCACTCGTGCCCGCTGCCCTTGATCCAGTCCTGCGGCAGCCAGGAGCCGTCGAGGTTGATGCCGAGCTTGCCCTCGGGGAGCAGCTCGCCGCGCACCTGCGTGGGGAAGTTCGGGTCGAGGGAGTCGGAGACGTCGGGGCCGAGCTTCTCCTTGGAGACCGTCTCCACGAACCTCAGGCTGTCCTTGAACGCCTTCGAGCCCGTGACCCACTTGCCCGAGGCCTTGTCGTAGAGCGGGTCCGCGGTCCCCGCCCCGGTCCCGTACAGGAGCATCTGGAAGCCCTGCATCGTCGAGGCCTCACCGGCCGGCTTTCCGGTGTAGACGTTCAGCGGGGTGACGCCGGGGACCTTCCGCTTGATGGTGCGGGCGGCGTCCAGGACCTCGTCCCAGTTCTTCGGCTGCCAGGGCAGCTCGATGCCGGCCTTCTTCAGGATCGCCTTGTCGTACCAGAGGCCGCGGGTGTCGGTGCCGTCCGGGACGCCGTACGTCTTCCCGTCCCGGGCCTTCGCCGCGGTCTTCGCCGTGTCGATGAACTGGCCCCAGTCCGACCACTTCCCCAGGTAGGAGTCGAGGGGCTTCAGGTAGCCGCTGGCGATGTCGGAGTTGATGAGGAAGGTGTCCTCGTAGACGAGGTCGGGGGCCGTCCTGGGGGAGCGCAGCATCTGCTGGAGCTTGGTGTAGTACTCCGCGTCCGGCGCCTTGATCGGGACGAACTCCACCTTCTTGCCGGGGTTCGCCTTCTCGAACTTCTTCTTCATCGCGGCCAGGTAGTCGTCCATGACCTTGACCTTGTTGTCCGTGGACTGCTTGAAGGACACCTTGATGGTGTCCGAGTCGCTTCCGGAGCCGCCGCCGCACGCGGTGAGCGTGGCGGCGGCCAGGAGGACGGTGGCGGTGAGGAGCGGGGCGGTGGGGCGCACGGGCACGACCTCCTACGGAGCATCGCGGGCTTCGTTGCCTCGCGGGGCTGCCCGTGAACGTAAGGGCGGTGCCGATCAGGGTCAATGGGTCTGCGAGGGAGCGAGTTCCGGATTCGCTACTTAGGTAAGGCTAAGCTAAGTTAATCTTCGGGTGGCGTCGCAACGCCCCGTCCGTGAAGGAGATTGACGCAGCATGCCTCGAATCACGCCCAGGATCCGCCGTTCCGCGGCCGTCGCCGTGGCCCTCGTCGCGGGCGCCGCGACGGCCCCCGCCGCGCACGCCGACACCCACGCCGCGGAATCCGCCTCCGCCTCCGCCCCCGTCACCAAAGGCCTCTACCAGTCGGCGTACTCGGAGCGGAACCACGCTCTGTGGACCACGTCCGCGGTGGGCCGTCCACCGGTGACCACCTCCGCGCTGACCAAGCTCGACCCGGTCACGCTCAAGGTCGAGGCGACGTACACGCCGCCGGTCACCGACGCCGCCACCGGCGCCGTCGAGGCGGTCTACGGCATCGCGGTCGACGACGAGCACAACACCGTGTGGGTCACCAACACCCGCGACAACACGGTCGCCGTCTACAGCCAGAAGAACGGCGCCCACCTCGCCACGCTCCCGAATGTCGCCCACGCCCGCGAGGTCGTGGTGGACGAGAAGCGCGACACCGTGTGGGCGAGCGGCTTCGGCGACGGCAGCGTCGTGGGCTTCGACAGCCGTACGTTCGCCGAGAAGAAGCGCGTCACCGTCGAGGGCGCGGGCCCGACCGGCCTCGCCGTGAACGAGCGCACGGGCACGGTCTACGCCGCCGACATGACCAACGACCAGCTGATCGAGGTCACGCGGAAATCCACGAAGCCGCGGCTCATCCCGGCCGGCGACGGACCCCTCTCCGTGGCCCTCTCGAAGAACGGCCGCACCGCCTACACCGCCGACAACACCGCGGGCACCGTCTCCGTCGTCGACCTGGACAAGGGGCTGGTCACCAAGTCGGTGCCGACGGGCGCGGGCACGCTGTCCGTGGCCGCCGACGACCGCTCCGGCAAGGTCGTCGCCGTCAACCGCACCGACGCGACCGCCACCGTCGTCGACCCGCGCAAGGGCTCCGTCGTCAAAACGGTGAGCACGGGCGCCAACCCCAACCACGTCGAGATCGCGCGCGGCACGGCGTACGTGGTGGACAAGTCGGGTACGGGTCCTGCGGGCGAGGACACGCTGACGCGCTTCCGCGTCCGCTAGCTCTCCCGCTCGCCGGGCCGGGTTACTTCCAGGTGTAGACGAGCTCCGGGCGCCCCACCTGCCCGTACTGCGGACTGCGTACGGCCCGCCCGGAGTCGACCAGGTGCTCCAGATAGCGTCGGGCCGTGATCCGCGAGATGCCCACCGTCTCCGCGGCGGCCGCCGCCGTCAGGCCCTCGGGCGCCTCACGCAGCGTGTGCGTGACCCGCTCGAGGGTCGGCGCGCTCAACCCCTTGGGCAGCGCGGCGGGCGCCGGCGAGCGGAGGGTCGCGATGGCCCGGTCGACCTCGTCCTGCCCGGACGCCTCGCCGGTCGTCGCGCGGTACTCGGCGTAGCGCACCAGACGGTCCCGCAGCGTCGCGAACGTGAACGGCTTCAGCACGTACTGCACGACCCCGAGCGACACCCCCTCCCGGACCACCGCCAGATCGCGCGCGGACGTGACCGCGACGACGTCCGCCTGATGCCCGGCCGCGCGCAGCGAGCGGGCGAGCGAGAGCCCGTGCCCGTCCGGCAGGTGCAGGTCGAGCAGGAGCAGGTCCACGGGGTTGCGGTCCAGGAACCGCCTGGCCTGCGCCGCCGAGTGCACCTTGCCCACGGCCGTGAAACCGGGGACCCGGCCGACGTACAGCGCGTGCGCGTCCGCAGCGACGGGGTCGTCTTCGACGACGAGCACCCGAATGCCGCGGTCGAGGTCACTCATGGGGTTCCTCCGTATCCAGCCCCGCCGGCGTTTGAGGCGCGGGGTCCGGGGCAGAGCCCCGAGTCCTCGGCCCCGGACGGGGTTACGGCCGCGGGGCTCCGCCCCGGACCCCGCTGCTCAATCGCCGCAGGGGCTTGAATGATCGGTACCCGCACCGTGAACTCCGCCCCGCCCTCGGCCGACCGCCCAAGGTCCAACACCCCACCACACCGGGCAAGGGCCTGCCGCACAAGGGCCAGCCCGAGCCCCCGCCCACCCGCCCCGGAAGGCTTCGGCTTCGTAGACCACCCACGCTCGAAGACGGAGTCGACATGCGCCGGATCGACCCCCGGCCCCGTGTCCGACACCCGCAACAACAGGACGTCGTCCCCGGTCCGCGCCGTGACCGTGACCCGCGCACCGGGCGACCCCTGCGCCGCGTCCACCGCATTGTCGACGAGGTTGCCCAGCACGGTGACCAGATCACGCGCCGGCAGCACCTGCGGCAGCAGCCCGTCGTCGATCCGCGTATCGGCCGACACCACCAGCTCCACACCGTGCTCATTGGCCTGCGCCGCCTTGCCGAGCAGCAGCGCGGCCAGCACCGGCTCGTGCACCGCGCCCACGACCTGATCGGTCAGCGCCTGCGCCAGCTCCAGCTCGGCGGTCGCGAAATCCACGGCCTCGTCCGCCCGCCCCAGCTCGATCAGCGAGACGACGGTGTGCAACCGGTTCGCCGCCTCGTGCGCCTGCGACCTGAGCGCCCGCGTGAACCCCCGCTCGGAGTCCAACTCGCCCATCACGGCCTGCAGTTCGGTGTGGTCCCTGAGAGTCACGACCGTGCCGCGCCGATCCCCGCTCGCCACCGGCGACGTATTGACGACCACCACACGGTCGACCGTCAGATGCACCTCGTCGACCCGCGGCTCGGCGGCCAGCAGCGCACCGGTGAGCGGCGCGGGCAGCCCGAGCTCGGCGACGGACCGCCCGACGACGTCGTCCCCTTCCGCGACACCCAGCAGCACCCGCGCCCCGTCATTGATGAGCGCGACCCGCCGCTGCCCGTCCAGCATCACGAGCCCCTCGCGCACCGCGTGCAGCGCGGCCTGGTGATAGGCGTGCATCCGGCTCAGCTCGCTCGCGTTCATCCCGTGCGTGTGCCGACGTAGACGAGCGTTTATGACGTACGTACCAATACCCCCGAGCACCAGCGCGGCGAGCGCGACCCCTGCCACGGCCAGGACCTGCCCCTGCGCCTGAGCGGTGATGACATCGATCGTGATGCCGGCGCTGACGAGCCCGACGACCCGGTGCCGCCCCTCGTCGTACACGGGCGTGACCACCCGCACCGAGGCCCCGAGCGTCCCCGTGTACGTCTCCGAGAACGTGTGCCCCTTCAAGGCGGGCCCGATGTGCCCGAGGTAGCGCTCCCCGATCTGCCGCTCGTCGGGATGCGTCCAGCGGATTCCGTCCGGATCCATGATCGTCACGAAGTCGACACCGGTGTGCCGCTGCACTTCGCGCGCGTACGGCTGGAGGGACTCGGTCGGATCCACGGCGCCCGAGGCCGCCTCCCGCACGGACCGCGCGTCCGCGACGGCCCGCGCCGTCGCCGTGGCCTGGCGCCGCGCGCTGTTCTCCGCCTGCCCCCGGTCACTCACATACGTAAAGAGCGCACACCCCGCCACCACGACGGCCACCAGCACGACCTGCATCGCGAAGAGCTGGCCCGCCAGGCTGCGGGGACGGGGGAGACGCATGCGGAACAGTCTGCCTCTTCGTATAAGCACGAACTAAATGAACGGAAGGGTGACGGTCCTCACCGGGGGGAGAGATAGTCGCCAGGATTCGCAGGACGTGAGCCGCACGACCTGGTACGCCGACGTCGTCGTCAGGAGGAACCGTGGCCGATACAGAGACCGCGAAACCAGCCGCACCAGCGAAGCGGGACCGTACTCACTATCTCTACATCTCGGTGATCGTGGCCGTGCTGCTCGGTATCGCAGTCGGCTTCGCCGCGCCCGACTTCGCCAAGGAACTCAAGCCCATCGGCACGGGCTTCGTGAACCTGATCAAGATGATGATCTCGCCCATCATCTTCTGCACGATCGTCCTGGGCGTCGGCTCCGTCCGGAAGGCCGCGAAGATCGGCAAGGTCGGCGGCCTCGCCCTCGGCTACTTCATCGTGATGTCGGTCGTGGCCCTCGCCATCGGCCTGCTCGTCGGCAACTTCCTGCACCCCGGCGACGGCATGCACCTCACCGAGGCGGTCAAGGGCGCCGGCCACACGGCGGCCGAAGAGGCCAACGAAGGCCCCGTCGACTTCATCCTCGGCATCATCCCGACGACGATGGTCTCCGCCTTCACCGGCGACTCGGTACTCCAGACCCTGCTCGTCGCGCTGCTCGTCGGCTTCGCCCTCCAGGCCATGGGCCGCTCCGGCGAGCCGGTCCTGCGCGGCGTCGAGCACATCCAGAAGCTCGTCTTCCGCGTCCTCGGCATGATCATGTGGGCCGCCCCGGTGGGCGCCTTCGGCGCGATGGCGGCGGTCATCGGGGAAACGGGCGTCGACGCCCTCAAGGCCCTCGCCACGATCATGATCGGCTTCTACGTCACCTGCGCCCTGTTCGTCGGCATCGTGCTGGCGGCGATCCTGCGCCTGGCGACGGGCTTCAACATCTTCATGCTGCTGAAGTACCTGGGCCGCGAGTTCCTCCTGATCCTCTCGACCTCCTCCTCCGAGTCGGCGCTGCCGCGCCTGATCGCGAAGATGGAGCACCTGGGAGTGAGCCGCCCGGTCGTCGGCATCACCGTCCCGACCGGATACTCCTTCAACCTCGACGGCACCATGATCTACCTGACCATGGCGTCCCTCTTCATCTCCGACGCCATGGACCAGCCGATGTCCGTCGGCCAGCAGATCGGCCTGCTCCTCTTCATGATGATCGCGTCGAAGGGCGCGGCGGGCGTCTCCGGCTCCGGCATCGCCGTCCTCGCCTCGGGCCTCCAGTCCCACAAGCCGGGCCTGGTCGACGGCGTCGGCCTGATCATCGGCATCGACCGCTTCATGAGCGAGGCCCGCGCCCTCACCAACTTCGCGGGTAACGCGGTGGCCACGCTGCTCATCGGTACGTGGACCGGCGAGGTCGACCGGGACCGCGTGAAGCGGGTCCTCGCCGGCGAGCAGCCCTTCGACGAGCGCACGCTGCTCGACTCCGGTGCCTCCTCGGACGCCTCCGACACCGACTCGGACGTTCCGACGCCGCGTGACGGCGGAACAAAGGAGACGGTCGGGGCCTGACCCCTCAGCGCCTGCGTAGGAGCGGGGCCCGGTGCGATGCGTCGCACCGGGCCCCGCTTTTGTGCCGCGGGGGCAGGTGGCGTAGAGTCCTTCGAGTTGCCCACAGGGCGACACCTCCAACCAACCGCACGATCTCCCGACCGGGGTTTTATTCGGCGTGCCCGAATTCAATTCCGAACCCCCGATTCGCTCGGGGACGGGGAATCCGCTAAAGTTTGGAACGTCGGAACGGCCCAACAGCCGGGAAGACAAACCTCTCTGACTGGGAATCAGGCCCGAAAGGATCTGATAGAGTCGGACTCGCCGGAAAGCCGAAAGGCCGGAAAGCGAAGCGGGACCGAGGAAAACGGATCGGAAAACGATCTGATAGAGTCGGAAACGCAAAACAGCAAGACCGAAGGGAAGCGCCCGGAGGAAAGCCCGAGAGGGTGAGTACAAAGGAAGCGTCCGTTCCTTGAGAACTCAACAGCGTGCCAAAAATCAACGCCAGATATGTTGATACCCCGTCTCCAGCATCTGCTGGGGCGAGGTTCCTTTGAAAAGTCCTGCAGGCCTTCGGGTCGGCAGGCGCACAGCGAGGACGCTGTGAACGGTCGGATTATTCCTCCGACTGTTCCGCTCTCGTGGTGTCACCCCGATGACGGGGAAACATTCACGGAGAGTTTGATCCTGGCTCAGGACGAACGCTGGCGGCGTGCTTAACACATGCAAGTCGAACGATGAAGCCCTTCGGGGTGGATTAGTGGCGAACGGGTGAGTAACACGTGGGCAATCTGCCCTTCACTCTGGGACAAGCCTTGGAAACGAGGTCTAATACCGGATAACACTCCCATTCTCCTGGATGGGGGTTAAAAGCTCCGGCGGTGAAGGATGAGCCCGCGGCCTATCAGCTTGTTGGTGAGGTAATGGCTCACCAAGGCGACGACGGGTAGCCGGCCTGAGAGGGCGACCGGCCACACTGGGACTGAGACACGGCCCAGACTCCTACGGGAGGCAGCAGTGGGGAATATTGCACAATGGGCGAAAGCCTGATGCAGCGACGCCGCGTGAGGGATGACGGCCTTCGGGTTGTAAACCTCTTTCAGCAGGGAAGAAGCGAAAGTGACGGTACCTGCAGAAGAAGCGCCGGCTAACTACGTGCCAGCAGCCGCGGTAATACGTAGGGCGCAAGCGTTGTCCGGAATTATTGGGCGTAAAGAGCTCGTAGGCGGCTTGTCACGTCGATTGTGAAAGCTCGGGGCTTAACCCCGAGTCTGCAGTCGATACGGGCTAGCTAGAGTGTGGTAGGGGAGATCGGAATTCCTGGTGTAGCGGTGAAATGCGCAGATATCAGGAGGAACACCGGTGGCGAAGGCGGATCTCTGGGCCATTACTGACGCTGAGGAGCGAAAGCGTGGGGAGCGAACAGGATTAGATACCCTGGTAGTCCACGCCGTAAACGGTGGGCACTAGGTGTGGGCAACATTCCACGTTGTCCGCGCCGCAGCTAACGCATTAAGTGCCCCGCCTGGGGAGTACGGCCGCAAGGCTAAAACTCAAAGGAATTGACGGGGGCCCGCACAAGCAGCGGAGCATGTGGCTTAATTCGACGCAACGCGAAGAACCTTACCAAGGCTTGACATACACCGGAAACGTCCAGAGATGGGCGCCCCCTTGTGGTCGGTGTACAGGTGGTGCATGGCTGTCGTCAGCTCGTGTCGTGAGATGTTGGGTTAAGTCCCGCAACGAGCGCAACCCTTGTTCTGTGTTGCCAGCATGCCCTTCGGGGTGATGGGGACTCACAGGAGACCGCCGGGGTCAACTCGGAGGAAGGTGGGGACGACGTCAAGTCATCATGCCCCTTATGTCTTGGGCTGCACACGTGCTACAATGGCCGATACAATGAGCTGCGATACCGCAAGGTGGAGCGAATCTCAAAAAGTCGGTCTCAGTTCGGATTGGGGTCTGCAACTCGACCCCATGAAGTTGGAGTTGCTAGTAATCGCAGATCAGCATTGCTGCGGTGAATACGTTCCCGGGCCTTGTACACACCGCCCGTCACGTCACGAAAGTCGGTAACACCCGAAGCCGGTGGCCCAACCCCTTGTGGGAGGGAGCTGTCGAAGGTGGGACTGGCGATTGGGACGAAGTCGTAACAAGGTAGCCGTACCGGAAGGTGCGGCTGGATCACCTCCTTTCTAAGGAGCACTTCTTACCGAGTCCTTCGGGACACGGTCAGAGGCCACTACGTCGGCAAACGTTCGACGGTGGTTGCTCATGGGTGGAACGTTGATTATTCGGCACCGTCAGTCATCTCGGGCTGTAAGTACTGCTCTTTAGAGCGTGGAAAGCTGATCACGAGTGGCGAGGGTGTCGGGCACGCTGTTGGGTGTCTGAAGGTACGGCCGTATGGTCGCCTTCAGTGCCGGCCCCAGTGCACTCGAACCGAAGGGTTCGGGGTGATGGGTGGTTGGTCGTTGTTTGAGAACTGCACAGTGGACGCGAGCATCTGTGGCCAAGTTTTTAAGGGCGCACGGTGGATGCCTTGGCACCAGGAACCGATGAAGGACGTGGGAGGCCACGATAGTCCCCGGGGAGTCGTCAACCAGGCTTTGATCCGGGGGTTTCCGAATGGGGAAACCCGGCAGTCGTCATGGGCTGTCACCCGCTGCTGAATATATAGGCAGTGTGGAGGGAACGCGGGGAAGTGAAACATCTCAGTACCCGCAGGAAGAGAAAACAACCGTGATTCCGGGAGTAGTGGCGAGCGAAACTGGATGAGGCCAAACCGTATACGTGTGAGACCCGGCAGGGGTTGCGTGTACGGGGTTGTGGGATCTCTCTTTTACGGTCTGCCGGCCGTAAGACGAGTAAGAAACCGTTGATGTAGGCGAAGGACATGCGAAAGGTCCGGCGTAGAGGGTAAGACCCCCGTAGTCGAAACATCAGCGGCTCGTTTGAGAGACACCCAAGTAGCACGGGGCCCGAGAAATCCTGTGTGAATCTGGCGGGACCACCCGTTAAGCCTAAATATTCCCTGGTGACCGATAGCGGATAGTACCGTGAGGGAATGGTGAAAAGTACCGCGGGAGCGGAGTGAAATAGTACCTGAAACCGTGTGCCTACAAGCCGTGGGAGCGTCGCGCAAGGAACTTGTTCCTTGCGTCGTGACTGCGTGCCTTTTGAAGAATGAGCCTGCGAGTTTGCGGTGTGTTGCGAGGTTAACCCGTGTGGGGAAGCCGTAGCGAAAGCGAGTCCGAATAGGGCGATTTAGTAGCGCGCTCAAGACCCGAAGCGGAGTGATCTAGCCATGGGCAGGTTGAAGCGGAGGTAAGACTTCGTGGAGGACCGAACCCACCAGGGTTGAAAACCTGGGGGATGACCTGTGGTTAGGGGTGAAAGGCCAATCAAACTCCGTGATAGCTGGTTCTCCCCGAAATGCATTTAGGTGCAGCGTCGTGTGTTTCTTGCCGGAGGTAGAGCACTGGATAGGCGATGGGCCCTACCGGGTTACTGACCTTAGCCAAACTCCGAATGCCGGTAAGTGAGAGCACGGCAGTGAGACTGTGGGGGATAAGCTCCATGGTCGAGAGGGAAACAGCCCAGAGCATCGACTAAGGCCCCTAAGCGTACGCTAAGTGGGAAAGGATGTGGAGTCGCAGAGACAACCAGGAGGTTGGCTTAGAAGCAGCCACCCTTGAAAGAGTGCGTAATAGCTCACTGGTCAAGTGATTCCGCGCCGACAATGTAGCGGGGCTCAAGCGTACCGCCGAAGTCGTGTCATTGCAGCATATACGCCCAACGGCGGCTGTGATGGGTAGGGGAGCGTCGTGTGCCGGGTGAAGCAGCACCGGAAGGTAGTTGTGGACGGTTCACGAGTGAGAATGCAGGCATGAGTAGCGATACACACGTGAGAAACGTGTGCGCCGATTGACTAAGGGTTCCTGGGTCAAGCTGATCTGCCCAGGGTAAGTCGGGACCTAAGGCGAGGCCGACAGGCGTAGTCGATGGATAACCGGTTGATATTCCGGTACCCGCTGTGACGCGAAAAACATCGAATCCAGTGATGCTAAGGCCGTGAAGCCGTTCCGGACCCTTCGGGGAATGGAAAGTGGTGGAGCCGCCGGCCCAAGCTGGTAGTAGGTGAGCGATGGGGTGACGCAGGAAGGTAGTCCAGCCCGGGCGATGGTAGTCCCGGGGTAAGGGTGTAGGCCGTGCGGTAGGTAAATCCGTCGCACACAAGGCTGAGACCTGATGCCGAGCCGATTGTGGTGAAGTGGATGATCCTATGCTGTCGAGAAAAGCCTCTAGCGAGTTTCATGGCGGCCCGTACCCTAAACCGACTCAGGTGGTCAGGTAGAGAATACCGAGGCGTTCGGGTGAACTATGGTTAAGGAACTCGGCAAAATGCCCCCGTAACTTCGGGAGAAGGGGGGCCATCACTGGTGATTGGACTTGCTCCATGAGCTGGGGGTGGCCGCAGAGACCAGCGAGAAGCGACTGTTTACTAAAAACACAGGTCCGTGCGAAGCCGTAAGGCGATGTATACGGACTGACGCCTGCCCGGTGCTGGAACGTTAAGGGGACCGGTTAGTCACATTTCGGTGTGGCGAAGCTGAGAACTTAAGCGCCAGTAAACGGCGGTGGTAACTATAACCATCCTAAGGTAGCGAAATTCCTTGTCGGGTAAGTTCCGACCTGCACGAATGGCGTAACGACTTCTCGACTGTCTCAACCATAGGCCCGGTGAAATTGCACTACGAGTAAAGATGCTCGTTTCGCGCAGAAGGACGGAAAGACCCCGGGACCTTTACTACAGTTTGATATTGGTGTTCGGTTCGGCTTGTGTAGGATAGGTGGGAGACTGTGAAGCGGCCACGCCAGTGGTTGTGGAGTCGTCGTTGAAATACCACTCTGGTCGTGCTGGATGTCTAACCTGGGTCCGTGATCCGGATCAGGGACAGTGTCTGATGGGTAGTTTAACTGGGGCGGTTGCCTCCCAAAGAGTAACGGAGGCGCCCAAAGGTTCCCTCAGCCTGGTTGGTAATCAGGTGTTGAGTGTAAGTGCACAAGGGAGCTTGACTGTGAGACCGACGGGTCGAGCAGGGACGAAAGTCGGGACTAGTGATCCGGCGGTGGCTTGTGGAAGCGCCGTCGCTCAACGGATAAAAGGTACCCCGGGGATAACAGGCTGATCTTCCCCAAGAGTCCATATCGACGGGATGGTTTGGCACCTCGATGTCGGCTCGTCGCATCCTGGGGCTGGAGTCGGTCCCAAGGGTTGGGCTGTTCGCCCATTAAAGCGGTACGCGAGCTGGGTTTAGAACGTCGTGAGACAGTTCGGTCCCTATCCTCTGTGCGCGTAGGAATATTGAGAAGGGCTGTCCCTAGTACGAGAGGACCGGGACGGACGAACCTCTGGTGTGCCAGTTGTCCTGCCAAGGGCATGGCTGGTTGGCTACGTTCGGAAAGGATAACCGCTGAAAGCATCTAAGCGGGAAGCCTGCTTCGAGATGAGTATTCCCACCCCCTTTGAGGGGTTAAGGCTCCCAGTAGACGACTGGGTTGATAGGCCGGATCTGGAAGCACCGTAAGGTGTGGAGGTGACCGGTACTAATAGGCCGAGGGCTTGTCCTCAGTTGCTCGCGTCCACTGTGTTGGTTCTGAAACCATGAACAACCGTCGAAGCCGATTGGCTACGGCTCCGGTTGACAGTTTCATAGTGTTTCGGTGGTCATAGCGTGAGGGAAACGCCCGGTTACATTCCGAACCCGGAAGCTAAGCCTCACAGCGCCGATGGTACTGCAGGGGGGACCCTGTGGGAGAGTAGGACGCCGCCGAACTAATTTTAGAGAAAAGCCCCGGACCGGGATACGGTCCGGGGCTTTTCTGCGTTTCAGGCGTTGTCTACTGCGTGGAAATCCGGAGGCACGCCCGCAATTCCGCGACCGCCTCAGGAGCTCCAGTGACCCGCACCTGTGAGGCCTCGTCAGGGCCCCCGCGGTTCCACAGATCGCGGAGCAGTGCCTCAGGTGTGCCGCTCAGGATGGCGTGCGGGGAGCCGATGGCCGTGCCGGCCTCGACCGTGAAGGCGGGATCGGGCCCCGTACGGATACGCCACGTCGTGGACTTCCCGCCCTCCGCGCGTACCTCGCACGTCCGGCCCGGAGACGCGGCCAGTGGCTCCCGGAAAAAGTCGGACCACTCGGTGACCGCGTATGCGGTGAACACCTTCAGAAGTTCGTCGATGCCGTCGATGGCGAGGTCGTCCGGGACGGGGGAGACCGGGCCGTCCGCCGCGAGTTCGGCGTCGATGCGGTGGATGACCGTCTCCTGCGCCATGCGGCGGATCCAGAAGCCGACGGTCTGGTCCGGGGCGTACCACGTGCCCGACGGATCCTCCGGAGCGTGTGTTGTGAGGGCCGTCCGCAGTTCGGCGTAGGCGCGGTCCAGGAGGGCGAAAGGCTCTTCCTCCGCAGTGCCCTTCGGCGGCCACTCCGGTTCGGTGCCCGGAGTGGCCGCCAGTACGGCCTGCGTCTTGTGGGCGTAGACCTGCCCGACGTGGCGCACCAGGTCGGTGGCGGTCCAGTCGGGGCAGCTCGGCACCTGTGCCGTCGGGGCCGGCGTGGCGGCGGCCCTCAGCCGCTCGAAGTCGGCGGCCAGGCAGTCGAGATACCGGGGGACCGGCAGCGGTGTGCTTGCGTCGTGGGTCATGGACGCAACGTAGCGGCTGCCACTGACAAACGGCTCAGGGCTGGTCGCGCTCCACCGGCAGCCACAGTTCCGCGTCCGCCGTCCTGCCGTCCGGCGACATGCGCGTACGCAGGATCTCCGGGCCGGGGCGGGTGCGGTACGGGTTGGCGGGGAACCACTCCGCGTACACCGTCGCCCAGAGTGCCTGGATGGCCTCCGGGGCCGGGCCCGAGGTGGTGAAGACCGCCCAGGTGCCGGCGGGGACGGGGAGGGCGGTGGCGCCCTCGGGGGCCGGGGCGTCCGGTCCTGCCACCACCCCGTGGTAGTAGTCGAGTTGGCTGCCCTCGGCGCGGCCGGGGTCCAGGTCGTCGCAGACCGCGACGATGCCCTCCGGGTCCTCGCCGGAGTCCTTCGAGAGCTGCTCCAGGGCCGAGACGGTTTCGGGCGGGACGGACCGGACGAAGTCGATGATCGCCTGGTTCGGGCCCGAGTACACCAGGGGGACCCGGGCTTTCGGGCCGACGACGCTGAAGTCGGGGCGGTCCACTACGCGGTAGCGCATGCT
Source organism: Streptomyces nidicola (assembly GCF_050106155.1). NCBI lineage: Bacteria > Bacillati > Actinomycetota > Actinomycetes > Kitasatosporales > Streptomycetaceae > Streptomyces > Streptomyces nidicola. The sequence goes on along the minus strand of NZ_JBNBPI010000001.1, from coordinate 3,411,300 downwards.
GCTGTTCCCTTCGACGGTGAGCCGGAAGGAGAGGCGGGGCTGGGAGACCAGTGCCGGTTTGGTTCGGCGGGCCTCGCCGGGGCCGACGCCGTGCAGGGCACGGAATGCCCGGGCGAACGCCTCGCCCGAGCCGTACCCGTAGCGCACGGCGATGGTCAGGAGCGGCTCCCGGTCGGCGAGGACCTCGGCGCCCGCCACCGTGAGCCGGCGCCGCCGGACGTACTCCGACAGCGGCATGCCCGCGAGCGCCGAGAACATCCGGCGCAGGTGGTACTCGGACGTGGTGGCGATGCGCGCCAGCTCCGCGATGTCCAGGGGCTCGTCGAGGCGCTGCTCGATGTGGTCCATGACCTGGTTGAGCCGGTCCAGCAACCCGACCCCTCCTTCCGGTTCCTGCTGTTGACGTCTTGAACGCTAGGCGCGGTGCACATGGGCGGACCCGACATCCTGTGCCCGATCAAGTCGGCTGTGCCGGCCGGAGGAGCTGAGTATGTGAGCTGAGTACGCGCACTCAGGTAGGGGAACGGCTGTCCGCCTTGGATGGGGACATGATCTCCGAACTCGTGGACGACTCCGTCGCACCGGCCGCGCCGCGTCCCCGTACGTGGGTCGCCCCGCTGGTGTCCAGTGTGGTCACGCTGCCCGTCGCGTTGCTCGCGTATGTGACCGCGGCGGCCGTGCGCTTCGAGGCTGGTACGGAGCGGGCGTTCACCGTGTTCGGCTGGGGGCTGACCGTCGCGCTGCTCACGCTCGCCACGGCCTGGCTGCTGCCGTGGGAGGAGCGGTTCATGGCCCGCAGGCGGGGGTTCTCGGTCGCGGCGCCGTTCGCCGTCGTGGCCGCGTTCGTGCTGTACCTCGCACTCGTCGACTGGCCTTGACGTCAGCGGCAAGGTCTAACGTCTTCCCCATGCGCATCGGAGAGCTCGCCGCCCGCGCCGGTACGACGACGCGGGCGCTCAGGTACTACGAGTCGCGCGGGCTGCTGCCCGCGCGGCGCGGTGGCAACGGCTACCGGACGTACGACGAGGAGGACCTGCGGGCCCTGCGGCAGATCCGCACGCTGCAGGACTTCGGGTTCGAGCTGGAGGAGACCCGGCCGTTCGTGGAGTGTCTGCGGGCCGGTCATCCGGAGGGCGACTCGTGTCCTGCGTCGCTCGCCGTGTATCGCGGCAAGGTGGCCGAACTCGATGCGTTGATCGGTGAGTTGAGTGCCGTACGGGAGAAGGTCGGTGCGCAGTTGGCGCGTGCCGAGCGGGCCATGGAGGCGCTGGCCGCGGAGCAGGACTCCGTGCCGCGCTGCGAACTAGGGGAGTGATCACGATGGCGTTTCGGGATGTGGCCGACGCGGACTTCGAGGAGCAGGTCGTCAAGGCCGACCGGCCGGTGCTCGTGGAGTTCACGGCCGAGTGGTGCGGGCCGTGCAAGCAGCTGGCGCCGGTGCTGAAGGCGGTGGCGGAGGAGGAGCGGGAGCGCCTCGACGTCGTGGCGATCGACGTCGACGTCAATCCGGACACGGCCGTGAAGTACGGAGTGATGTCCATGCCGACTCTGATGGTCTTCAAGGGCGGCGAGCCGGTGTGGTCACGGGTCGGCGCCCGGCCGAAGCGGCGGCTGCTCGAGGAGTTGAGCGAAGCGCTCTGAGGAATTCCCGGCGCTTGGAATTGAGCCCCGCCCGGGGTATATTCGGTGTTTCTGTGTGCCCACAGAAAAGGCCCCTCAATGGGGGCCAACAAACACCACGGTACCGGGCAGGGAGTTGTTTTGTCAAGCCGGGACAGCCTGGAATTGCAGAAAGAGCAGGAATACATCGACGCGCTCTACAGGCGCGTCGATGAACTGCGTGGCGTCGCCGCGGACTCCGTCCGGGATGCGATCACCCCGGTGGGGACCGGTCAGCAGGCCCTCCTCGAGCGGGACCTGTTGGTCGTCGAGCGTTCGGGGCTGCTCGCCGCGTTGAATGCGGTCGAGGGTTCGCTCTGCTTCGGTCGAATTGACCTCAAGGGCGACGACGATCAAGAACTCGGTGTGGCGCACCACATCGGCCGTATCGGAATTCGCGCCGACGACTCCGAGCGCACGCCGATGCTGATCGACTGGCGGGCCCCCGTCGCCCGGCCTTTCTATCTCGCCACAGGGCATACGCCGATGGGGCTTCGCCGGCGCCGCCATCTCACGTTCGACGGGCGCACGGTCACCGAGCTGCACGACGAGATCCTCGACCTCGACGACGCGGAGCGCACCGGCTACGAGGACCCGACCGGCGACGCCGTGCTGCTCGCCGCCCTGAACTCGGCGCGTACCGGCCGCATGGGCGACATCGTGCAGACGATCCAGGCCGAGCAGGACCGCATCATCCGCCACCCGCACCAGGGCGTGCTCGTCGTCGAGGGCGGGCCCGGCACCGGAAAGACGGCCGTGGCGCTGCACCGCGCCGCGTTCCTGCTGTACGAGCAGCGGGAGCTGCTCGCCAAGCGGGCCGTGCTGATCGTCGGCCCGAACCCGGCGTTCCTGAAGTACATCGGGGAGGTGCTGCCGGGGCTCGGCGAGACCGGGGTGCTGCTGTCGACGGTGGGGGAGCTGTTCCCCGGCGTGCACGCCACGCTCAAGGACACGCCGCGCGCGGCCACCGTGAAGGGCTCGGCGGACATGGCCGAGAGTCTCGCGCTGGCGATCGAGGACCGGCAGCAGTTGCCGGAGCCCGGCGCCCCGCTGGTGATTCCGCACGACGACGGTGATCTCATTCTTGACTGGGAGATCGCCTACGAGGCCCGGCAGGCGGCCCGTGACACCAAGCTGCCGCACAACCTGGCCCGGCCGCACTTCGCGTTCCGGATCATCGACGCGCTCACCGAACAGCTCACCGAGCGGATCGGTGCCGACCCGTACGGCGGGCCGAACTTCCTCGGGCCCGACGACATCGCCCAGCTCGGGAAGGCCGTCGCTTCGAGTGCCGAAGTGCACGCGGCCATCGAGGAGTTGTGGCCGCAGCTGACTCCGCAGGGGTTCCTCGCGGACTATCTGGCCGAGCCCACCCATGTGTCGGAGGAGGATGCGGACGCCGTGCGGCGCACCTCGTCGACCGCCGATGAATGGACGGTCGGGGACGTGCCGTTGCTCGACGAGGCCGCCGAGCTGCTCGGGTACGACGACAGCGCCGAGCGGGCCGCCCAGGAAGCGGCGCGGCAGGAGCGGATCGCGTACGCGCAGGGCGTGCTCGACCTGTCCAAGGGCTCGGAGACGTACGAGTTCGAGGACGAGGACGAGTCCGAGGTGCTCGCCGCGCACGACATCGTGGACGCGGACCGGGTCGCCGGCTGGTACGAGGAGGAGGACCACCGCAGCGCCGCGGAGCGGGCCGCCGCGGACCGGACCTGGGCGTTCGGGCACATCATCGTCGACGAGGCGCAGGAGCTGTCGCCGATGGCGTGGCGGCTGCTGATGCGGCGGTCGCCGACGCGGTCGATGACGCTGGTCGGGGATCCCGCGCAGACCTCGGAGGAGGGGAGCGTCGGGGCCTGGGCCGATATTCTCGCGCCGTACGTGGAGGATCGGTTCGAGCACACTCGGCTCGGGGTGAACTACCGGACTCCGTCCGAGGTCATGGACGTCGCGGCTGCCGTGCTGCGGGACACGTATCCGGGGTACGAGCCGCCGTCGTCCGTGCGGTCGACCGGGGAGCGGCCGTGGGTGCTGCGGGCGGACGACGTGGTGGAGGCTGCTGCCAAGGCGGCGGTCGAGCGGACTCCTGAGGAGGGGCGGCTCGCGGTGATTGCGCCGCGGCGGCTGTGTGGGGCGTTGGCTGCGCGGCTTCCCGGGGTGGAGGTCGGTGAGCCTGATCTCACGCGGCATCTTGTGCTGCTTGACCCACGGCAGGCCAAGGGGCTTGAGTTCGACCGGGTGATCGTGGTCGAGCCCGGGGAGTTCGGGGTGAGTGATCTGTATGTGGCGCTGACGAGGGCCACGCAGGATTTGGGGGTTGTGTATGGGGGTGCCGGCCTGCCGGGGGCGTTGGGGGAGGCGTTGCGGTAGAGGGGGGGGCGGGTTGATTTCCCCACCCCACCCCGCCCCTTCCCGAAACCGGGGCTCCGCCCCGGACCCCGCTCCTCAAACGCCGGAGGGGCTGGAAGCGAGCCATAGCGTTGCCAGTGGTGGCAGCGTCACGTGGAGGCCTTCGGGGGTCGGCTTCAGTGGGTCGCGGTTGGTGATGTCGCCGCCTCCGTAGCGGGCGTTGTCCGTGTTGAGGATTTCGTGCCAGGCGGGTACGTCGTCGGGGACGGCGAGACGGTAGTCGTGGCGGACCACCGGGGAGAAGTTCGAGACCGACAGGAGCGGGGTGCCGTCCGCGGCGTGGCGGAGGAACGCGAAGACGTTGTCCTCGGCCGCGTCACCCGTGATCCAGGAGAAGCCGGCCGGGTCGGTGTCCCGTTCCCAGAGGGCCGGGGTCGCGCGGTAGATCTTGTTGAGGTCGCGGGTGAGGTCCCGTACGCCCCGGTGGTCGGGCTCGGCGCCGTACGCGGGGTCGAGCAGCCACCAGTCGGGGCCGTGTGCCTCGGACCATTCGGCGCCCTGGGCGAACTCCTGGCCCATGAAGAGGAGTTGCTTGCCGGGGTGGGCCCACATGAAGCCCAGGTAGGCGCGCTGGTTGGCGCGTTGTTGCCACCAGTCGCCGGGCATCTTGGAGACCAGGGACTTCTTGCCGTGCACGACCTCGTCGTGGGAGATGGGCAGCACGTAGTTCTCGCTGTAGGCGTACACCATCGAGAACGTCATCTCGTTGTGGTGGAACTTGCGGTGCACCGGCTCGTGGCTCATGTAGTCCAGCGAGTCGTGCATCCAGCCCATGTTCCACTTCAGCCCGAAACCGAGGCCGCCGAAGCCGCCGGGGCCGATGTGGTGGGTGGCGCGGGTGACGCCGTCCCAGGCCGTCGACTCCTCGGCGATCGTGACCACGCCCGGCACCTCGCGGTAGAGGGTGGCGTTCATCTCCTGGAGGAAGGCGACGGCGTCGAGGTTCTCGCGGCCGCCGAACTGGTTCGGCGTCCACTGGCCCTCCTCGCGCGAGTAGTCGAGGTAGAGCATCGAGGCGACCGCATCGACCCGCAGGCCGTCGATGTGGAACTCCTGGCACCAGTAAAGGGCGTTCGCCACCAGGAAGTTGCGGACCTCCTTGCGGCCGTAGTCGAATTCGAGGGTGCCCCAGTCGGGGTGCGCGGCGCGCAGCGGGTCCTCGTGTTCGTAGAGCGTGCGGCCGTCGAATTCCGCCAGTGCCCAGTCGTCGCGCGGGAAGTGGGCGGGGACCCAGTCCATCAGGACGCCGATGCCGGCCTGGTGGAGCCGGTCGATCAGGTGCTTGAAGTCGTCGGGGCTGCCCAGGCGGGCCGTCGGCGCGTAGAAGCCGGTGACCTGGTAGCCCCAGGAGCCGCCGAAGGGGTGCTCGGCCACGGGCAGGAGTTCGACGTGCGTGAAGCCCAAGTCCTGGACATAGACGGGGAGTTGGTCGGCGAGCTGGCGGTAGGTGAGGCCCGGGCGCCAGGACGGCAGGTGCACCTCGTAGACGGAGAAGGGGGCTTCGTGGACGGGACGGGCCGTGCGCTGTTCCAGCCAGGCCTCGTCACCCCACGTGTAGTAGGAGGCGTGCACCACCGAGGAGTTGGCCGGGGGCACCTCGGTGCGGGTGGCCAACGGGTCGGCGCGCATCGTCTTGCTGCCGTCGGGGCGGGTGATCTCGAACTTGTAGAGCTCGCCCTCGCCGATGTCGGGGACGAAGAGTTCCCAGACGCCCGATGAGCCGAGCGAGCGCATGCTGTGGGCCGCGCCGTCCCAGTAGTTGAAGGTGCCGACGACGCGGACGCCCCGGGCGTTGGGCGCCCACACCGTGAAGCGGGTCCCTTGGATGCCCTGGTGCTCCATGGGGTGCGCGCCGAGCGCCTTCCAGAGCTGTTCGTGGCGGCCCTCGTTGATCAGGTGCAGGTCGAGGTCGCCGAGGGAGGGGAGCAGGGCGTAGGCGTCGGCGATCCGCTGGGTCGTCTCGGCGTAGGTGATCTCCAGCTCGTACGAGGGTGGTACCTCGCGGAGTTGGAGCAGGGCGGTGAAGAAGCCGTCGCCGTCGTCGTGGAGTTCGGCGTGCAGGCCCTCCGGGGTGGTGACGGTGACGTGCTGGGCGTAGGGGCGCCAGGTGCGGAAGGCGATGCCGGCGTGGGTGGGGTGTGCGCCGAGCACTCCGTGGGGGTTGTGGTGGGTTGCGGTCAGCAGCCGGGTGCGGTCGTCCGCGGGGATGGGGGACGGGGGTGTGGGTGAGGGCGTTGGCGGGGTTGGGCGGCGGGTCACGGTGGGGGCCTCCTTGGGTGGCCATCTCGTGTGCCGGGTCTCGTTGCGTTGTGCTGTGCGGTTTGCGTGTGGCTGGGTTTGCGCAGTTCCCCGCGCCCCCAGTGGGTCGCCCCCTCCTCCCCTTCCCGTCCCGAACCCTGGGGGCTGCGCCCCCTTGCCCCCCAAAGCCTGGGGGCTGCGCCCCCTCGCCCCCCAAAAGATTGCGCAGTTCCCCGCGCCCCTAAGAGGCCAATCGCCTTAGTGCTGTTAGGGGAACCTCCAGCCAGTCCGGCCTGTGGCGGGCCTCGTACAGGGCCTCGTAGATGGCCTTGTCGGTTTCGTAGGCGCGGAGGAGGACCGGGGCCGTGCGGGGGTCGGTGCCTGCCGTCTCCGCGTAGCCGGTGCAGTACGCGGCGCGGCAGGAGAGGGACCAGTCGCCTTGAGGGGAGGCGTAGTCGAAGGAGCGGAGCATGCCGGCGATGTCGCGGTGGACGGGGTGCGGCAGGCGGCGTTCCGCGAGGGGGCGGGACGGTTCGCCCTCGAAGTCGATCAGCTTCCAGGTGCCGGACGGCTCACGCAGGCACTGGCCCAGGTGCAGGTCGCCGTGGACCCGCTGGGCCTTCCAGGTGCGGCCCTCGGCGCCGAGCCGGGCGAGTGCCTCGAAGGCCGTGCGGAGGCTGTCCACGTAGGGGAGCAGGGCCGGGACCTGCTGGGCCGTCGTCTCCAGGCGGCGCGTCATCGACCCGGCGAGCTGCTCGATGTGGGCGCGGGTGTACGTGACCGTGGGCAGCGCGCGGGCGAGCGCCGTGTGCACCTCGGCGGTGGCGCGGCCGAGGTCGCGGGCCTGCGCCGTGAAGTCCTGCTGGTTGGTGACGTGCTTGAGGGCGAGGTCCCAGCCGTCGGCCGCGCCCTTGAGGAAGGGCTGGACGACGCCGAGGGTCGAGGGCTCCCTGTGCTGCGTCCCGGCCGTCTCGAACCAGGCGACGGGCGCGGGCACCCGGTCGCAGCCTTCGCGGGCCAGCGCCAGCGGCAGTTCGAGGTCCGGGTTGAGGCCGGGGACGACCCGGCGGAACAGCTTGGCTATGAGCGTGTCGCCGTACACGACCGAGGAGTTGGACTGTTCCGCGGTCAGCGGGCGGGGTGCGAGATCGCGCGGCACCTCGCCGTGCGGCCCGCGGTGGAAGCGGAGGGCGCCGAGCGTCCCGGGTATTCGGAGCCGTTCGAGGAGGACGGCGCTGTGGCGTGGGTCCTGGAGCGCCTCGTACGCGGTGCGGCCCGCCAGCGGTCCCTGCGTGATGTGACCGATCACCGCGGGCGCGAGGTGCGGGGCCGCGGCCTCTGCGGTGCCGATGAGTAGCTGGTAGCGGTCGCCGGGTCCCTCCTCGTCGGCCGGTGGCTGGTGGGCGCGGACGAGGAGGTGCAACAGCGCGGCGTCCGGCAGCAGTTCGGTGACGGCGTCCAGGGTGAAGCCGGTGACCGGACGGCCCTTGCCGGCGAACCAGCGCTGGCGCGGCAGCCATTCGCGCAGCAACGGATCGAGCGACGTGAGCAGTTCGGATTCTCCGGCCGTCGGGGCGGCGGGCCGGGTTGCGGCTTCCGACATGGCGTCGTGTCCTTTCCCGGATGTATTCGTGGAGAGTGCCCAGGTGTGTCGTCGTCAGTCCTTGCGGAGGCGGAACCAGTAGAAGCCGTGCCCCGCCAGCGTCAGCAAGTACGGCAGTTCGCCGATGGCCGGGAAGCGCACCCCGCCGATCAGTTCCACCGGGTGCCGTCCGTTGAACGACTGGAGGTCGAGTTCGGTGGGCTGCGCGAAGCGGGAGAAGTTGTGCACGCACAGGACCAGGTCGTCTGCTCCGTCCTCGCTCGCGGGGGCCTCGCGCAGGAAGGCGAGTACCGCGGGGTTGGAGGAGGGGAGTTCGGTGTAGGAGCCGAGGCCGAAGGCCGGGTTCTGTTTGCGGATCTCGATCATCCGGCGGGTCCAGTGCAGCAGGGACGACGGGGAGGACATCGACGCCTCCACGTTCGTGACCTGGTAGCCGTAGACCGGGTCCATGATCGTGGGCAGGAAGAGACGGCCCGGATCGCAGGAGGAGAAGCCCGCGTTGCGGTCGGGGGTCCACTGCATCGGGGTGCGCACCGCGTCGCGGTCGCCGAGCCAGATGTTGTCACCCATGCCGATCTCGTCGCCGTAGTAGAGGATCGGCGTGCCGGGCAGGGAGAGGAGGAGTGCGGTGAACAGTTCGATCTGGTTGCGGTCGTTGTCCAGCAAGGGGGCCAGGCGGCGGCGGATGCCGATGTTGGCGCGCATCCGCGGGTCCTTGGCGTACTCCGCGTACATGTAGTCGCGTTCTTCGTCCGTGACCATTTCGAGGGTCAGCTCGTCGTGGTTGCGCAGGAAGATGCCCCACTGGCAGCCCGACGGGATCGGCGGGGTCTTGGCCAGGATCTCCGAGACCGGGTAGCGCGATTCGCGGCGCACCGCCATGAAGATCCGTGGCATGACGGGGAAGTGGAACGCCATGTGGCATTCGTCGCCGCCGGTGTCGGGGGCGCCGAAGTAGTCGACGACGTCCTCCGGCCACTGGTTGGCCTCCGCGAGCAGCACCACGTCCGGGTACTGGGAGTCGATCTCTTTGCGGACCCGTTTGAGCATCTCGTGGGTGGCCGGGAGGTTCTCGCAGTTGGTGCCTTCCTCGGCGTAGAGGTAGGGGACCGCGTCCAGGCGGAAGCCGTCGATCCCGAGGTCGAGCCAGAAGCGCAGGGCGGCCAGGATCTCCTCCTGGACGGCCGCGTTCTCGTAGTTGAGGTCGGGCTGGTGGGAGAAGAAGCGGTGCCAGTAGTACTGCTTGCGTACCGGGTCGAACGTCCAGTTCGAGGCCTCGGTGTCCACGAAGATGATGCGGGCGTCCTCGTACTGCTTGTCGTCGTCGGCCCACACGTAGTAGTCGCCGTACGGCCCGTCCGGGTCGGAGCGGGACTGCTGGAACCACTCGTGCTGATCACTGGTGTGGTTCATCACGAAGTCGATGATCACGCGCATCCCGCGCTGATGGGCCGCGTCCACGAACTCCACGAAGTCGGCCAGGTCACCGAACTCCGGGAGCACCGACGTGTAGTCCGAGACGTCGTAACCGCCGTCCCTGAGTGGTGACTTGAAGAACGGTGGCAGCCAGAGGCAGTCGACGCCCAGCCACTGGAGATAGTCCAGTTTCGCCGTGATGCCCTTGAGGTCGCCGACGCCGTCCCCGTTGCTGTCCTGGAAGGAACGGACCAGGACCTCGTAGAAGACCGCGCGCTTGAACCAATCAGGGTCCCGGTCCTTCGCAGGGGTGTCCTCGAAGGTGTCCGGGACGGGCTCATTCATCATCATGGTGTGGGTGACCCTCCGAATCCCATGTCCCGTGTACTCCTGAGAATTCATCGCGGCGTGGCCGGTGGCGGGAGGACGAGGATGTGCGCGGGCGTGCGGCCCGGCTCCAGGCGCACATAGTTCGTTCTGCCCCAGTGATAGGTGTCGCCGGTGAGTTCGTCCCGCACCGGCACGGATGCGTGCCAGTCGAGCCCCAGGTGCGGCATGTCCAACGACACCGTGGCTTCCTGGGTGTGGTGCGGGTCGAGGTTCACGACCACCAGGACCGTGTTCGAGCCCTGTGCGGACGTGGCGGTCTTCGAGTACACGAGCACCGCGTCCTGGTCGGCCTCGTGGAAGTGCACGCCGCGCAGGGTGTGCAGGGCCGGGTTGCGGCGGCGTATCGCGTTGAGCGCGGTGATCAGCGGGGCGATCGTGCGGCCCTCTCGTTCGGCCGACTCCCAGTCACGGGGCCGCAGTTGATACTTCTCGGAGTGGAGATACTCCTCGCTTCCGGCGCGCAGCGGAGTGTTCTCGCACAGTTCGTAGCCGCTGTAGACGCCCCACGTCGGCGAGAGGGTCGCGGCCAGGACGGCGCGGAGTTCGAAGGCGGGGCGGCCGCCGTCCTGCAGGAACGCGTGCAGGATGTCGGGGGTGTTCACGAAGAAGTTCGGCCGCATGTAGCAGGCCGCCTCCCCGCTCAACTCCAGGGCGTACTCGGTGAGTTCCTGCTTCGAATTGCGCCAGGTGAAGTACGTGTACGACTGCTGGAAACCGATCGCCGCGAGGGTGTGCATCATCGCGGGCCGGGTGAACGCCTCCGCCAAGAAGATCACGTCCGGGTCGGTGCCGTTGATGTCCGCGATCACCTTCTCCCAGAAGACGACCGGCTTGGTGTGCGGGTTGTCGACGCGGAAGATCCGCACCCCGTGATCCATCCACAGGCGCAGGATCCGCACCGTCTCGGCGATCAGTCCCGGCATGTCCTTGTCGAAGGCGAGCGGATAGATGTCCTGATACTTCTTCGGAGGATTCTCCGCGTACGCGATGGTGCCGTCCGGGCGGTGGTGGAACCAGTCGGGGTGCTTGTCCACCCAGGGGTGGTCCGGCGAGCACTGCAACGCGAAATCGAGGGCCACCTCCATGCCCAACTCCCGGACCCGGCCCACGAACGCGTCGAAGTCCTCGAACGTCCCCAGGTCCGGGTGGATCGCGTCGTGACCGCCCTCCGGCGAGCCGATCGCCCACGGCACCCCCACGTCGTACGGGCCCGGCGAGAGCGAGTTGTTGGGGCCCTTGCGGAAGGTGGTGCCGATGGGGTGCACGGGCGGCAGGTACACCACGTCGAAGCCCATCTCCGCGATGGCCGGAAGCCGACGGGCCGCCGTGCGGAACGTACCGCTCACCGGCGGCCGGCCCGGCTCGACCACCGCGCCCTCGGACCGCGGGAAGAACTCGTACCAGGACCCGAACAACGCCCGTTCCCGCTCCACCAGAAGCGGCAACTTGCCGCTGCGGGTGACCAGTTCGCGCAGCGGGTGGCGGGCGAGGGCCCGCAGGACGTCGGGGGTGAGCGTCGCGGCGAGCCGGGCGGGGGCCTGGCGGGTGGTGTCACGGAGGGCGGCGGCGGCCCGCGCAATCGTTTCGCGAAAAGGTGCGGGGGCGCCCTTCGCGGCGCGTTCGTGCAGCAACGCGCCTTCTTCCAGAACGAGTTCGGTGTCGATGCCCGCCGGAATCTTGATCTTGGCCGTGTGCCGCCAGGTCTCCACGGGGTCGCCCCACGCCTCGACCCGGTAGGTCCAGCGGCCGGGTGCGTCCGGGGTGACCTCGGCGCCCCAGCGGTCCGTCCCGGGGGCCAGCTCGCGCATCGGCGTCCAGGGGCCCGGCTCGCCGTCGGGGCCGCGCAGCACGACGTTCGCGGCGACGGCGTCGTGCCCCTCGCGGAACACGGTGGCCGTGACCAGGAAGGTCTCGCCGACCACGGCCTTGGCGGGGCGCAGGCCGCGCTCGACGACGGGGCGGACGTCGCGTATGGGGATGCGGCCCATCGTGGCGCGTGGTGTCGCGGGCGCACGGGGCGTGCGCGAGGCGTGCGAAGAAGATCGCTTTGCGGGCATGACCGCTCCTGTCCGCGGGGGAATCGGGGATGCGGAAACGAGATTCGGGGAGAGGGCCGTGCGGTGAATCCGTGCGATGAATCCGTGCGGCGTACCGGAGGAGCCTTCCACGCTCCCACGACGGGCAATCCGTGTCGTACCAAGTACTCGTCACTACTGGCGCGTAAGGGAACACATAAGACCGGTCCCGCCGAAAACGACGGGACCGTGTCATGAACTCACCCTCCTTCTAAGGGTTGTTGACCTGAAGCAGCTTGTTCGGCGAGCCGAGGCCCGCGCCCGTCACCTTGCCCGCCACGGCCCGCTCGGCCAGTGCCTTGCTCACGTCGGCGGGCGACGCCGTCGCGTGGTCGGCGAGGTACAGCGCGGCCGCGCCCGCGACGTGCGGCGACGCCATGGACGTGCCGGAGAAGGTGGCCTTCCCCGAGTCGCTCTTGTACGAAGCGGACGTGATGTCCACGCCGGGCGCGAACAGGTCGAGTCGAGTACCCCAATTGGAGAAGCTCGCACGCGCGTCCTTCTTGTCGCTCGCGCCGACGGTGATCGCTTCCTTGACGCGGGCCGGCGAGTACAGCTCGGCGGGCATTCCGTCGTTGCCCGCCGCCACCGTGTACGTGACGCCGGATGCGATGGAGTTCCTTACGGCGGCGTCGAGTTGGGCGTTCGCGTAGCCGCCGAGGCTCAGGTTCGCCACGGCCGGCTGCTGGGCGTGCTTGGTCACCCAGTCGATGCCCGCGAGCACCTGCGCCGTCGTGCCGGATCCCTCGTCGTCGAGCACGCGCACGCCGACCACGTCGGCCTGTTTCGCGACGCCGTACTGCTCGCCCGCGACGGTCCCGGCGACATGGGTGCCGTGTCCGTTGCCGTCCTGCGCGGTCGAGTCGTTGTCGACGAAGTCCCAGCCGCTCGCGGCCCGCCCGCCGAAGTCGCGGTGGGTGGTGCGGATGCCGGTGTCGATGACGTAGACGTGCACGCCGGCGCCCGCGGACTCGGGCCAGGTGTACGAGTTGTCGAGCGGCAGATCGTTCTGGTCGATGCGGTCCAGGCCCCACGAGGGCGGATTCTTCTGGGTGTGGTCCATGGTGACCTGGGAGTCCTGGACGACCGACGCGACGTTCCCGTCGGCCGCGAGCCGCTTGGCCTCCCCCTCGCCGAGCGTCACCGCGTAGCCGTTGAGCGCCTGGCTGTAGGTGTGGCGTATTTTCGCCCCGTACTTCTCCGCGAGGTCCTTGCCCTCGGCGGACGGAGCCTTCGTGTCCCCCTTCAGTGTCACTATGTAGCTGCCCGCTATGGCGCCGGGCTCGCCGGCGCCGAATACCCGTCCCTGTGCGGGGGCGGCGTCCGCGGGCAGCGTGATGGCCGAAAGCACCGCGACCGTGGCGACCGCGGTGAGCCCACCGGCCCAGCGCGTCCGTCGCTTTCGCGTCACTCGCACGGTCCCTGCCATGGGTGAGTTCCCCTCCTCAACTCGGCGCGCTCTCACGCCAGTTGGCAGCCTCTCGTGTGGTGTGAAGCACCACAAGGAGGTACGAGGTGGCGGAATCGGCCATATCGGTCGTGAGGGTTGTGCGGTTGAGTTGCGGCGTTTTCCGGACTTCCACGCCGGGCTTTCGGCCTTCCGCTCGGGGTTTTCGGCCGTCGGCGCGGAGTTTCCGGGCGTCGGCGCGGGGCGCGCAATTGCCTGGCGCGGCGCACGGCGACATCCGATGATGAGGCCGTGTCGATCATTCACCGCACCACACTGAAGCCCACCAAGCTCGAACTCCTCGCCGACTGGCTGCCGAAGCAGCCCTGGTACCAGGGTTCGGGCACCCCGGAGTTGTCCAAGTCCGGCGGGTTCCGGCTCGACGATCCGGCCGGCGAGGTCGGCATCGAGTTCATGGCCGCCACGGACACCTCGGGTCCCGAACCGGTGACGTACCACGTGCCGATGGCCTACCGCGGGGCCCCGCTGGAGGGCGCCCCGGACGACGCGCTCATCGGCACCACCGAGCACGGCGTGCTCGGGAAGCGCTGGGTGTACGACGGGGCCAAGGACCCGCTTCTCGTACGAGAGTTGACCGCCCTTCTGAAGGGTGAGGTGCCCGCGCACGCGCAGAGCATCGAAGGGGAGCTCGATCCGACCGTGCACGCCCACGTCACCACCGACGACGTGCGCCCCGAGATCGTGCGCGTCCTGGAGGCGGGGGCGAAGGCGCCGGACGACGCCGTCGGCGAGGTGTCCGCCGAGTGGCTGGCGGAGGGCGAGCGGCGGGTACGTGGGGTTTTCGTGGTGGTTCGGGGCGGCTGACGAGCTCTGGGCGTTGCGTGCCTCCGGGTGATCATCAAATCTGACATCGTGGGCAGGTCGCCGATGACCTGTGGCGACGACTTCCCGCACCGACGTCCGAATGGTTTGGATGTGGTTTTTTGATCTGGGGGACAACACGCATGACAGCGATCCGACGTCCGCGACGGCTGGCACGCATCTTCACAGGAGCGGCCCTCGCGGTGGGCGCGCTGCTCGGCGCGGCCGCCGCGCCGGCGGCGGCCGCTGACCCCAATCCCGAAGCGGCCGTGACCTATCAGGAGGTCGGCGACAGCGTCGGCGTCCGGGTGGGGCTGACCCGGGACGGTTCGTTCCTCGGCCAGGTGGAGTTCGACCCGGCCGCGCAGCAGCTTCGCGTCCTGGACACCAAGAACGACGACGACACGTTCTACGTGCACGTCTCCTCGACGCAGGGCGGTGCCGAGCACAACCTGGGCACGTACTCCGCGCCCGGCAGCGAGGCCCCCGTGGACTCCGTCGTCAAGAACTTCGACCTGCCGAAGGGCACGCCCCTCGACATCGAGGTGTACGACGACGCGGCACTCACCGACTACATCGGCGGGGCGCGCGGCACCGGTTCGGCGATCGCCTGACACCGGGCCCCCAGGGGCACCGCGTACGGCGGTCCGGGCGCGCACGGCGCGTGCCCGGACCGCCGTACGTGTTCCGGGCGCCCTGTCCCGCGCCGCGGCCGGGCGGCTACCGTCTCGGGGACACGACCCAGGCATCCGACGCGCAACCGCAGAGGTGAGCACGTGAAGGCCATCCGTCGATTCACCGTCCGCCCGGTCCTGCCCGAACCCCTCGCTCCGCTGCACGACTTGGCGCGCAATCTGCGCTGGTCCTGGCATGCCGGGACCCGTGACCTGTTCGCCGCGGTGGACCCCGACCGCTGGGCCGCGTCCGACGGCGATCCGCTGCGGCTGCTCGGCAGCGTGCCGCCCGAGCGTCTTGCACGGCTCGCGGGCGACGAGGACTTCCTCGCGAGGCTCAGCGAGGTCGCCGACGATCTGCGCGGCTATCTGCACGACGACCGCTGGTACCAGGAGCGGGCGCGGCAGTCCCAACTACCGGCGGGAATCGCCTACTTCTCGCCCGAGTTCGGCATCACGGCCGCGCTCCCGCAGTACTCGGGCGGCCTCGGGATCCTCGCGGGCGACCACCTCAAGGCGGCGAGCGACCTCGGGGCACCGCTGATCGGCGTAGGACTGCTGTACCGGCACGGCTACTTCCGGCAGTCGCTCTCCCGGGACGGCTGGCAGCAGGAGACGTATCCCGTCACCGATCCGAACGAGCTGCCGCTGAGCCTGCTGCGGGAGCCCGACGGCACCGCGGTGCACCTCGCGCTCGCCCTGCCCGGCGGGCGCCGGCTGTTCGCGCGGGTGTGGCAGGCGCAGGTGGGGCGTGTGCCGCTGCTCCTTCTCGACTCGGACGTCGAGGAGAACGACGCCCACGAACGGGAGGTGACCGACCGGCTCTACGGCGGCGGCAGCGAGCACCGGCTGTTGCAGGAGATGCTGCTGGGGATCGGCGGGGTGCGCGCCGTCCGCGCGTACTGCCGGCTCACCGGGCACCCGGACCCCGAGGTCTTCCACACCAACGAGGGGCACGCGGGCTTCCTCGGCGTGGAGCGGATCGCCGAACTCGCCGAGCGGGGAACGGACTTCGACTCCGCGCTCGAAGCGGTGCGAGCCGGGGCCGTCTTCACGACGCACACCCCTGTCCCCGCGGGCATCGACCGCTTCGACCGGGAGCTCGTCGCCCGCCACTTCGGCGCCGCGGCCGAACTGCCCGGCCTCGACGTGCAGCGCATCCTCGACCTCGGCATGGAGACGTACGCGGGCGGCGACCCGAACGTCTTCAACATGGCGGTGATGGGGCTGCGGCTCGCGCAGCGCGCCAACGGCGTCTCCACGCTGCACGGCTCCGTCAGCCGGAACATGTTCGCCGGGCTTTGGCCGGGATTCGACGTCGAGGAGGTGCCGATCGCCTCCGTGACCAACGGCGTGCACGCACCGACATGGGTCGCCCCCGAGGTGTACCGGCTCGGCGCGCGGCAGATCGGGGAGCGGCGCACCGAGGACGCCCTGTCGGTCGGCGGCTCGGCCCGCTGGGACGCCGTCGGCCAGATCCCCGACCGGGACATCTGGGAGCTGCGCGGCGAACTGCGCCGACAGCTCGTCGACGAGGTGCGCGAGCGGCTCGCCGCTTCCTGGCGCCAGCGCGGCGCGGGCGCGGCCGAACTGGGCTGGATCGACGGCGTGTTGGACCCGAACGTGCTCACCATAGGCTTCGCGCGCCGCGTGCCCTCGTACAAGCGGCTCACGCTGATGCTGCGCGATCCGGACCGGCTGATGCGGCTGCTGCTCGACGAGGAGCGGCCGATCCAGATCGTGGTCGCGGGCAAGGCGCACCCGGCCGACGACGGCGGCAAGCGGCTCGTCCAGGAACTGGTGCGCTTCACCGACGATCCGCGGGTGCGGCACCGCATCGTCTTCCTGCCCGACTACGGGATGGCGATGGCGCAGAAGCTGTACCCCGGCTGCGACGTCTGGCTGAACAATCCGCTGCGCCCGCTGGAGGCCTGCGGCACGAGCGGCATGAAGGCGGCGCTCAACGGGTGCCTCAACCTGTCCGTCCTGGACGGCTGGTGGGACGAGTGGTTCGAGCCCGACTACGGCTGGGCCATCCCGACGGCCGACGGAACGGCCACCGACGAGCATCGGCGCGACGACCTGGAGTCGGCCGCGCTGTACGACCTCCTGGAGCGCCGGGTGACGCCGCGCTTCTACGAGCGCGGCCCCGAAGGGCTGCCCGACCGCTGGATCGAGATGGTCCGCCAGACCCTCACCCACCTCGGCCCGAAGCTCCTCGCGGGGCGCATGGTCCGCGCGTACGTGGAGCAGCTGTACGCCCCCGCCGCCGGTTCCGCGCGCGCCCTCACCCCGGACGCGGCGCGTGACCTCGCGGCGTGGAAGGCGCGGGTCCGGGCCGCCTGGCCGCGCGTCACCGTCGACCATGTGGAGGCCTCGGCGGGCGGCGCCGAACTGGGGGCCACCCTCGGCCTCCATGTCCGGGTCGCACTGGGCGAGTTGGGTCCCGACGACGTCGAGGTGCAGGCCGTCGCGGGGCGGGTCGACACCGAGGACCGGATCACCGAGCCGACGACGGTGCCGCTGAAGCCTGTCGGCGGGCCGGACGGGGAGGGGCGCTGGGCGTACGAGGGGCCGCTGGCCCTCGACCGCAGCGGGCCCTATGGGTACACCGTGCGGGTGCTGCCTGCGCATCCGCTGCTTGTGTCGGCGGCGGAGACGGGGCTTGTCGCCGTGCCGACGGAGGCGACGCAGGAGGGGGCGGGGGTGTTGTTGCGGTGACCCCCGCCCCCTTGGGGCTTGAACCGGCTTGATCGTGCTTACGGGAACGTCAGCTTGAAGCTGTTGATGTAGCCCGTGTCCTGCTGGCCGAGGTCCTGGACCTTCAGCTTCCAGGTGCCGTTCGCGGTCTCGGCGGAGGCGTTGACCGTGTACGTGGTCTGGATGTTGGGCGTCGGGTCGTACGCCGAGCTGTGCAGCCGGTACGTGCGCCCGCTCGGGCCGACCAGGTCCACCTGGAGGTCACCGCTCCACGTGTGCACGATGTCGACGCCGACCTTCAGGGTGGAGGGCGCGGCACCGCTGACACCCGTCACCGCGACGGACGACGTGACGGCGGCCCCCGGGTAGTCGGGGATCGTCACGTTCGCGTCGTTGGTGAACGTCTTGCCGGTGCCCGGGTCGCCGCCGCCGGACCGGGCGCCCACGGCGACCCCGGCCCACGCGTCCTGCACCGCCTTGTACTCGGCGGACGACGTCCCGTACAGCTCACCGGCGGCCGCGAGGGTGCCGGTGCGGGCGCCCGCGTAGTTCGTCGTCGACGTGAACTTCGTGGACAGCGCCTTGAACCAGATCAGCGCCGCCTTGTCGCGGCCGATGCCGGTGACCGGAAGGCCGTCGGAGGTCGGCGAGTTGTAGGTCACGCCGTTGATCGTCTTCGTTCCGCTGCCCTCGCTGAGCAGGTAGAAGAAGTGGTTCGCCGGGCCCGAGGAGTAGTGCACGTCGACGTTGCCGATGCCCGAGTACCAGGCGTCCTTGGACGCGCCGTCCTTGCTCGGCTTGTCCATGTAGCGCAGCGGCGTCCCGTCGCCATTGATGTTGATCTTCTCGCCGATGAGGTAGTCGCCCACGTCGGTCGAGTTGTTGGCGTAGAACTCCACGGTCGAGCCGAAGATGTCGGACGTCGCCTCGTTCAACCCGCCTGATTCACCGGAGTAGTTGAGGCCCGCGGTGTTCGACGTGACGCCGTGCGTCATCTCGTGCGCGGCCACGTCGATCGACGTCAGCGGGTGCGTGTTGCTGGTGCCGTCGCCGTACGTCATGCAGAAGCAGCTGTCGTCCCAGAACGCGTTGACGTACGCGTTGCCGTAGTGGACCCGGCTGTACGCGCCGACGCCGTCACCGCGGATGCCGGACCTGCCCTGCACGTTCTTGTAGTAGTCCCAGGTCAGCGCGGCGCCGTAGTGCGCGTCGGCGGCGGCCGTCTCGGTGTTCGTCGCGCTGCCGTTGCCCCACACGTCGTCGGCGCCGGAGTAGAGGGTGCCCGTCCCCGACGTGCCGCGGTTCAGGTTGTACGTCTTGTGGGCGCCGCGGGTGGTGTCGTTCAGCGTGTACGAGGAACCGGACTGCGCGGTGCCGAGGGTGACGGTGCCGCTGTACTGGGTGTTGCCCGTGCCGGTCTCGATCGCCTGCCACTCGTGGAGCTTCTTGCCGGTGCTCGCGTCGGTGATGACGTGCAGCTGGTTCGGGGTGCCGTCGTGCTGGAGGCCGCCTACGACGGTCTCGTACGCGAGGGTGGGCTGGCCCTTCGTGGCGCCCTGGCCGAGCCAGACGACTTTGCGGGGCGCCTTGTCGGCCTCGGTCTTCTTCGAACCGTCGGCCTTCGCGAGCTTCAGGGCCTGGGTCTCGGCGGTGGCCGGCTTCACGTCGGGGGTGGTGTCGACGTTCTTGAGGTCGGCCTTGGCGGCCTTGGTGACGTCCTTGGTGGTTCCGGACTTCGTGGCTTCGACGATCAAGTCGCCGCCCAGGACCGGGAGTCCGCCGTAGGTGCGCTCGTAGCGGGTGTGGGTGGTGCCGTCCTTGTCCTGGAGGACGTCCCGTACGACGAGCTTCTCCTGCTTGCCGAGGCCGAGGTCCTTCGCGGTGCCGGCCTTGCCGGCGTTCGCCTCGCGTATCAGCTCGGCGCGTTTGGCGGGGGAGAGCTTGGCGGGGAGGGAGCCGGGGTCGGCGCCGGTCGCGTCCGCGGTGGCGGGGAGGGTCTGGAAGGTGACCGTCAGCAGGGCGGCGACGGTGCCGGCGGCGATCGCCGTGGCCCGGCGTCTCGGGGAGCCGGGTCTGTGGGAGGCGGTGTTCTTGCGCAACGCTGAACTCCTTACGCGTGACCGCGGGTTGGCGGTCAGTGGGGACCGGTCGGAGGGTGTCCGGCCGGGCAGAGCGCAATGCGGAGTGGTGCGGTTGGGAGAGTGGCACCAAGCGCTGCCGCGTGTCAGGGGCTCGTCAACAGGTTGGCCGGAAATCGTTCGTTGTCCGGTGTGCGTCGTTCGGTTGCCGGTGACGGGGTTGGGGTCGCGGGGCTCTGCCCCGGACCCCGCGCCTCAAGCGCCGGCGGGGCTGGAAAGATCGGGGCTCTGCCCCGGACCCCGCGCCTCAAACGCCGGCGGGGCTGGATTTGCTCATGCGCCGGCGGGGCTGGAGGTGCTCTCCCGCCAGGTTCGGTGCAAGCCGGCGAACTCGCCTGTACCTGCGATGAGTTCCGCCGGTGGGCCGTCCTCTGTTACTCGGCCTGCCGACATGACCAGCACTCTGTCCGCGATCTCCACCGTCGAGAGGCGGTGGGCGATGACCACGGCGGTGCGGCCGTGCAGCACCGTGCGCATCGCGCGCTGCACCGCCCGTTCGCCGGGGATGTCGAGGGAGCTGGTCGCCTCGTCGAGGATCAGGACCGCGGGGTCGGCGAGGAGGGCGCGGGCGAAGGCCACCAGCTGGCGCTGGCCCGCAGAGATCCGGCCGCCGCGCTTGCGGACGTCCGTGTCGTAGCCGTCGGGGAGCGCCGCGATGAAGTCGTGGGCGCCGATGGCCTTCGCGGCCTGTTCGATCTCCTCGCGGGTCGCCTCGGGGCGGCCGATCGCGATGTTCTCGGCGACCGTCCCGGAGAACAGGAACGCCTCCTGCGTCACCATCACCACGCTGCGGCGCAGCTCGGTGTTGGAGAGTTCGCGCAGGTTCGTGCCGTCGAGGAGGACTTCGCCGTGCGAGGGGTCGTAGAGGCGGGCGAGGAGTTTGGCGAGGGTCGATTTGCCGGCGCCCGTCGAGCCGACCACCGCCACCGTCTGTCCGGCAGGCAGCGTCAGGTCGAAGCGGGGGAGGACCTCGCCGCCCGTGCGGTAGCCGAAGGAGACCGACCGGAATTCGACCTCGCGGCCCGGCTGTTCGCTCTCCCGGGCCGGCAGGGAGCGCGGCGTGGCCGGTTCCGGTACCGAGGGCGCCTGGACGAGGAGGCCCGCGATCTTCCTGAGGGACGCGGCCGCGCTCTCGTACGCGTTGAGGAACATCGCCAGGCGGTCGATCGGGTCGTACAGGCGACGGATGTAGAGCACCGCCGCGGCGAGGACGCCGAGTTCGAGTGTGCCGCCCGCGACCCGGTACGCGCCCCACAGCACCATGCCCGCCACCGCCGTGTTCGCGAGCAGCCGGGAGCCGATCACGTAGCGCGCCATCTCCAGCATCGCCGTGCCGTTGGACCGCTCGTGCCGGTGGTTGAGCTTCGCGAAGTGCTCGTCGTTGGCCTGTTCACGGCGGAAGGCGCGTACGGGGCGGATGCCGTTCATGGTCTCGACGAACTTCACGATGACCGCGGCGATCGCCGAGGAGCGCTCCGCGTACGCCCGCGCCGCCCGCTGCCGGTACAGCCGGATCATGACGTAGAGGGGGATGAAGGAGAGCGCAGCGACCGCGCCGATGCCCAGGTCGAGCCAGAGCAGCATCGCCGTGATGTAGGCGGAGCCCACGATGACGTTGACCAGTTCCTGGAGGCCCTCGCTGAGCAGTTCGCGCAGCGCCTCGACGTCCGTGGTGGCCCGCGAGATGACCCGGCCCGACGTGTACCGGTCGTGGAAGTCCACGCTCAGCGCCTGCGCGTGCCGGAAGATGCGGCCGCGCAGGTCGACCAGCACGTTCTGGCTGACGCGGGCCGAGAACCGGATGTACGCGTACACGAAGGCCGCCGAACCGACCGCGCACAGCAGGAAGCCCGCGCCGACCGCGATCAGCGGCCCGTAGTCGTGCGCCCGGAACGCGGGGACCGCGCTGTCGATGGCGTACGCGACGATCAGCGGGCCGGACTGCACGGCGGCCTGCTGGAGGAGCAGGGCGAGGACGGTGAGGGCGACCGTGCGGCGGTGGGGCGCGAGCAGCGAGCGCAGCAGTCCGCCCGTCGCGCCCTCGGGTGTCGGCAGGTCGTCCTGGTCGAACGGGTCGCCGGGGGAGGGGAGTTGGATGTCCTCGGGTTCCGGGGATTCGCCCTGCGGACCCGTCTTGTCGTTCGGCCTCGTGGTCGTCGTCATACGCGCTCCGTCTCCGTCCCCGAGCCCGTCTCCTCGGTGTGCTCGCCCGACATCAGATGTCTGTACTCGCCGTTCGTGCGCAGCAGTTCGTGGTGGGTGCCCACCGCCGTGATCCGGCCCTCGGACAGCAGCGCCACCCGGTCGGCGAGCAGCACCGTGGACGGCCGGTGCGCGACCACGAGCGCCGTGCTGTCGGCGAGCACCCGGCGCAGCGCGGCCTCCACCGCGGCCTCCGTGTGCACGTCGAGCGCGGACAGCGGGTCGTCGAGGATCAGGAAGCGGGGCGTGCCCACGACGGAGCGGGCCAGGGCGAGGCGCTGGCGCTGGCCGCCGGACAGGCTCAGGCCCTGCTCGCCGACCTCCGTGTCGACGCCGTCGGGCAGCCGGTGCACGAACCCCGCCTGCGCGACGTCGAGCGCCTGCTCCAGCTGCTCGGGTCCCGTGGCCGCGGGCGCGCCCATCAGGACGTTGTCCGCGACCGAGGCGGAGAACAGGGTGGGCTCCTCGAACGCCACGGACACCAGCTCGCGCAGCTCGGCGCGCGGCATCGCGGTGATGTCGCGGCCGTCGAGCGTGATGCGGCCCTCCGTCACGTCGTAGAGCCGGGGCACGAGCGCGGTGAGCGTGGTCTTGCCGCTTCCCGTCGATCCGACGAGTGCCATGGTCTCGCCGGAGCGGATGTGCAGGTCGACGCGGGCGAGGGTGGGGGCGGAGTTCTCGGCGGCGTCGGGGTAGCGGAAGGCGACGCCTTCGAACCGCAGCCCGTCGTCCGTGTCGGCATCGGCGTCGGCGTTCGCGTCGGCGAGGACGCGCGGATCCTCCGGATCCGCGTCCATCACCTCGAAGTACCGCCGCGTCGCCGTCGCCGCCTCCTGGCTCATCGCGAGCAGGAAGCCGATCGACTCGATGGGCCAGCGCAGCGCGAGCGCCGTGGACAGGAACGCGACGAGCGTGCCCGCGGACAGCGAGCCGTCGGAGACCTGGATCGTGCCGATCACCAGGGCCGCCCCGAGCGCCACCTCGGGAAGCAGCGTGATCACCGTGAGGATCCCGGCGAGCAGCCGCGCCTTGACCAGTTCCGTGCCGCGCACCGTGCGCGCCAGGTCGCGGAAGGCGCGGGCCTGGCTGCGGTGCCGGCCGAAGCCCTTGATGACGCGGATGCCGAGGACGGACTCCTCGACGACCGTCGTCAGATCGCCGACCTGGTCCTGCGCGCGCCGCGAGGCCTTCGCGTACCCGTCCTCGAAGCGGTAGCAGAACGCGATCAGCGGGACGGCCGGGGCGAGCAGGACGAGGCCGAGCCCCCAGTCCTGGACGATCAGCACGGTGAGACCGGCCAGGATCGTCACCCCGTTGACGATCAGGAACGTCAGCGGGAAGGCGAGGAACATCCGCAGCACCATCAGGTCCGTCGTGCCGCGCGACAGCAACTGGCCCGAGGCCCACCGGTCGTGGAAGGAGACCGGGAGCCGCTGGAGGTGCCGGTACAGATCGGCCCGCAGCGCCGCCTCCACCCCCGCGAGCGGCCGCGCCACCAGCCATCTGCGCAGCCCGAAGAGCAGTGCCTCCGCGATGCCGAGCGCGAGCAGCACCCCGGCGCCCAGCCACACCCCGCCCGGGTCGCGCTCGGTCACCGGGCCGTCCACGATCCACTTCAGGACCAGCGGGAAGACCAGCGCCAGACACGACGCGAGCACCGCCACGAACGCCGCGCCCGCCCACCGCGCCCGCACCGGACGCACGTACGGCCACAGCCGCAACAGCGTCCGCACGGCGGAGAGTTGACCGGTCGTCTCTGTGGTGGCACGTGTAGTCGTCGGCATCAGTGGCGAGCCTACGGTTTGCCACTGACAACGCCCACCGAGTTTCGGACGGCACTCCTCCGCGGCCGGTGGGCCGTACCGGTCGGCCCCGGAGTCGTACCGGTCGGCTCCGCTGGTCGTACCGCCCATCAACCGATCGGTTGATGCGTGCTCGAGCGCGATGGCCGATGCCCCGACAGGGCCCGCGCGGCGACGCTTGATGCCATGACCACCACCACAGCACCGCTCATCGAGGTCGCCGGGCTGCGCAAGACGTACGCCGGGCGGGCCGTCGTCGACGGGGTGTCCTTCACCGTCGGCGAGGGCGAGATCTTCGGGATCCTCGGGCCGAACGGCGCGGGCAAGACCACCACCGTCGAATGCGTCGAGGGGCTGCGCGCGGCCGACGAGGGGCACGTACGGGTCGCGGGGCTCGACCCCGTACGCGACCACGCACAGGTCACCGGGATCCTCGGCGCGCAGCTCCAGGAGAGCGAGATCCAGCCGAAGCTGACCGTGAAGGAGGCGCTGGAGCTGTACTCCGCCTTCTACCCCGCGCCCCTCGACTGGCGGCCGCTCGCCGAGCGCCTGCGCCTCACCGACAAGCTCGGCACCCGCTTCGCGAAGCTCAGTGGCGGACAGAAGCAGCGCCTGTTCATCGCGCTCGCCCTCGTCGGCAACCCCCGCGTCGTCGTCCTCGACGAGCTGACCACCGGGCTCGACCCGCGCTCGCGCCGCGACACCTGGGAGCTCATCGAGGAGGTGCGCGACAGCGGCGTCACCGTCCTCCTCGTCACGCACTTCATGGAGGAGGCGCAGCGGCTCTGCGACCGGATCGCCGTGATCGACAAGGGCCGGGTCGCCGCGCTCGACACCCCGGCGGGCCTGATCAGCCGGGCCGCCGGGTCGACCGTCATCTCGTTCAGCCCGTCCGCGCCGCTGGACGAGCGTGCGCTGGCCGGGCTGCCCGCGGTCACCTCCGTGGACCACAAGGACGGCCGGGTGACCCTCAACGGCACCGACGACACGGTCACCGCCCTCCTCACGCTGCTCGCCCGCCAGCACATCACCGCCCACCAACTCCGCGTGTCCGACGCCACGTTGGACGACGCTTTCCTCGACCTCACGGGAGCCGGCCAGTCATGAGCACCGTCACCGCGCCCACCACCACAGCCGTCCCGGCCGACCGGTCGGCCGTCGACCGGGCCGTCCTCAAGGCCGAGTTCACGCTCTTCAGGCGCGAGGCGGGCAGCCTCGTCGGGATCCTGCTGTTCCCCGTCGCCCTGCTCGTGATCCTCGGCTCCATCCCGTCCTTCCGACAGGCCGACGCCGGTCTCGGCGGCATCCGGCTCGTCGACGCGTACGTGCCCGTCACCGTGCTGCTCGGCATGATCGCGGGCGGCATCCAGTCGATGCCGCCGATCATCACCGGGTACCGGGAGCGCGGCATCCTGCGCCGGATGTCGACCACGCCGGTGCGGCCGACGGCCGTCCTCGGCGCGCAGATGGGCATCCACGGCGTCGCCGTCCTCGTCTCGGTCGCGATCTGTCTCGCCGTCGGCCGGATCGCCTTCGACGTGGCGCTGCCGCGGCAGTTCGGGGGCTATCTGCTCGCCCTCGTGCTGTCCGTCGTCGTCTCCCTCGCCCTCGGCGCGCTGATCGCCTCCCGGGCCCGTACGACGAAGATCTCCAACGCGATCGGCTCGGTCGTCTTCTTCCCCGCGATGTTCTGCGCGGGTGTCTGGCTGCCGGTGCAGGCGATGCCGGACACCCTGGCCCACATCGTCGAGCTGACGCCGTTCGGTGCCGCGGCGCAGGCCCTGAACCAGGCCGCGGCGGGCGACTGGCCGGCCTGGTCGCACCTGCTGGTGCTCGCGGTCTGGGCCGTGGGCCTGACCGGCGTGGCCGCGCGCTGGTTCCGCTGGGAATGACCGTTCCATCGGCAATGACCGTTCCGGTGGCAATGACCTTGGAGGCGGGCGTGGTCACGCAGACTGGGGACATGGACGAGCGGGACACATCGGAGGCGGCGGACGGACTCGGCCGAGCCGTGGAGGACGTCGAGCAGCGGTGGCGGGCCTTCCACCGCCTCTCCCCGCTGACCCTGCTCGGCATCAGTGTGCTGCTCGCGGTGGCCACGAACACGTCCTTCGGGGTGAGGGCCACCGGCTGGTACGCGATGGCGGGGCTCGTCGTCGGCGCCGTGGCCCTGGAGAGTGTCGCCATCCGGGCCGGCCTCGCCCGCAAGGGCCCTTCGGCGGCGGGCACCGTCTACTACGTCCTGCGCTGGGCGCTCGCCTTCGGCCTGGCCTGGGTCAACCCGCTCTTCGCCTTCTACGCGGCCATCGGCTACTTCGGCGCCGACCGCTTCCTCCCGCCCCGCCTGGTCAAATTCGGCCTCGCCGCGTCCGCCGTGATCCTGGCCGGGTCCCAGTCCGGCGGTCTGCCGCCCGAGAACGCAGGGCAGTGGGCCTTCTTCGGTGCGCTGTACGCGATCAACATGGCGCTGGTGGCAGCCATGGTCCATCTCGACACGAAGGAGGCCGAGCGCACCCTCGCCCAGGTCGCCACCATCGCCGAACTCGAACGCACCAACAAGGCCCTCCAGGACGCGCTCGACGAGAACGCCGCGCTGCAAGCCCAACTCCTCGTCCAGGCGCGGGAGGCGGGCGTCTCCGACGAGCGCCGCCGGCTCGCCGCCGAGATCCACGACACCATCGCCCAGGGCCTGACCGGGATCATCGCCCAGCTCCAGGTCGTCGCGAACACCCCCGACCAGGCGCAGGCCCGCGAGCACCTCGACCGGGCCGCCGATCTCGCCCGGCACAGCCTCGGCGAGGCCCGCCGCTCCGTGCACAATCTGGCGCCCGCGGCCCTGGACGACGCGACGCTCGCCGAGGCCCTGAAGAAGACCGTCGCCGACTGGTCCGCCCGCACCGGCGTCCGCGCCGACTTCACCCTCACCGGCACGGCCGAGCCGCTGCACGAGGAGATCGAGGCGAGCCTGCTGCGGATCGCCGAGGAGGCGCTGTCCAACGCGGCCCGGCACGCGGCCGCCACCCGCGTCGGCGTCACCCTCTCCTTCATGGCGGGCGAGGTCACCCTCGACGTGCGCGACGACGGCCGCGGCTTCGACCCGCTCTCCGTACCCGCCCGCTCCGGCAGCGGCGGCTTCGGCCTCGACGGGATGCGGGCCCGCGCCGAGCGGCTCGCGGGCGGCGTCACCGTCGAGTCGGAGGAAGGCGGCGGCACGGCGATCTCCGCTCGCGTACCTTTGGTGCGCCATGACTGACCCTGTGCCCGACCCCGCGACCGGCCCCGTGATCACGCTCCTGATCGTCGACGACCACCCCGTCGTACGCGACGGGCTGCGCGGCATGTTCGAGTCGACCACCGGTTTCACGGTCCTCGGCGAGGCGGCGAACGGGGTGGAGGCCGTCGCCCGCGCCGCCACCCTCGACCCGGACGTCGTCCTCATGGATCTGCGGATGCCGGGCGGGGGTGGCGTGGACGCCATCAAGGAGCTGACCCGCCGCGGCGCCCGCGCCCGCGTCCTGGTCCTCACCACGTACGACACGGACTCCGACACGCTGCCCGCGATCGAGGCGGGCGCC
Source organism: Streptomyces nidicola (assembly GCF_050106155.1). Lineage (NCBI taxonomy): Bacteria > Bacillati > Actinomycetota > Actinomycetes > Kitasatosporales > Streptomycetaceae > Streptomyces > Streptomyces nidicola. The sequence goes on along the minus strand of NZ_JBNBPI010000001.1, from coordinate 3,384,150 downwards.
ACGGGCTATCTGCTCAAGGACGCCCCGCGCGAGGAGCTCTTCACGGCGGTACGGGCCGCTGCCGAGGGCCGCACCGTCCTGTCACCGGCCGTCGCGTCCCGCCTGGTCACGGCCGTGCGCACGCCCGCCGCGCCCGCCGACGAGACGCTCTCGGCCCGCGAGCGCGAGGTCCTGGTCCTGGTGTCCAAGGGCACCTCGAACAAGGAGATCGCGCGCGAGCTGTTCATCAGCGAGGCGACGGTGAAGACCCATCTCACCCACATCTACGGCAAGTTGGGCGTGAAGGACCGCGCGGCGGCGGTCGCGGTGGCGTACGACCGCGGGATCCTGGGCTGACGGTCGGGGCTCAGCCGATCTGCTCGGGCGTCACGGTCACCCATCGCTTGTCGGCGGTCACCTTCTGGCCCAGCTCCTTCTGCCGCTTCGCCCCGTCCGCCTTCATCCCGTTCAGCTCCTTCATGTAGCTGTCCTTGCGGTTGACCCAGACCCGGACGCCGCCGTGCGCCACGTCCACCGACCGGAACAGCATCGGGCCGTCGCTCTTGGGCGTATCCCCGGCCGCGAGGATCGGCTTCTTCCAGGCGTCGATGTACGTGCTGATGGCGGCGGGCTTGCCCTCGTACCAGGTCGCCGGGGCCCACAGGTTCGGCGTCAACTCCCGCTCCTCCAGGGCCTTCTGGTCGAACGTCCCGGCCGCGATCTCCTTGCGGGAGCTCGTCACGTCACCCGTCTTGCGGTCCTTGAGCAGGGCGGCGACCCCGAGCACGTTCTCGGGCTTCACGTCGTAGCCGTACTTCGGGTCGCCGAGCACCATGCGGACGAGGTCCTCGCTCGCGGCGCTCACCACGTACACCTCGATGCCGTGCGAGCGCAGCGCGTGGTACAGCTCCCGCATGCCCTCCGAGAACTGGGGAGGCTTCGCGCCGCCCGGCAGCGGCTTGTCGTACGCGAGCAACTCGTCGACGTAGCCCTTGAGTTGTTTGAGCGTGAACCCGGAGAAGATCTGCGCCGCCCACGGATAGCAGACCTGGTCGTCGACCTCGCACAGCCGGTTGTAGTACTCGGTCAGGGTCTCCTTGTGGTCCGCCGTGTCCTTGAAGGGGATCACCTTCAGCGACGGGTCCATCGTGTCCCGCGTCAGGACGCCCTTCGTCTCCAGGAAGGGCAGCAGCGACTCCTCCAGGTCGTTGCGGTACGTCGTGTTGTCCGCGTCGAAGGTCGCGTACGCGCCCTGGTGCTCGTGCGCCGCGATCACCCGGGCGAGCTGCTCGGCCTGCGGTCTCGGCCAGTGCTTCAGCTGGGCGGCCACCGCGCGTACGTCACCGGATGTGGTGGCGGACGCGTCGGCGCCCGGCCACAGCACGGTCGTGGCGAGGGCGGCGGCGAGGGCGGCGACCGCGGCGGCGAGCAGGAGGGGCTTCTTGCGCAGGGAGTCTGCCTTGGTGAAGTTCACGACGGGCCACCGTAGAGCGGGCGGCCGCCGCCCGCCATGATCGGACTCACCGTGCGTGACCGGCATGTACCCGGCGGGTACGGGTAGCTGCCAGCGGTCCGGCACGAACACCGCGCCGGACCCCATACTGGAGGCATGAGCACCGGCTCCCAGGAGTTCGTGCGCGCGACGCCACGGCCCGGCGGCCCGATCGTCTCGGCGGTCGGCTATCGCACGCGAGGCCTGCCTCCCGCGCTCCACCGTGGCCTGCCCTCCCCGTACCTCACGGTGATCTTCACGCTCGACGAGCCGGTCGTCGGCGGCCACACCCCCGAGGAGGCCCTGGGGCCCGACGCGGTCCGCACGGACATCGTCGTGGGCGGGCTGCACCAGAGCCCCGAGTTCATCGCGCAGTCCGGGTCCGAGGGCGGCATCCAGCTCGCCGTGCACCCCCTCGCGGCCCGCGCGCTGCTCGGGGCGCCCGCGGCCGAGCTCGCGGGGCCCGTCGCGGTCGAGGGCGCGGACGTGCTGGGCCGGACGGCTGCGATCGTACGGGAGGAGCTGGCCGGGCTCGACGACTGGCGGTCCCGCTTCGACCTCGTCTCCGACTATGTGACGCGGCGGACGGCCGAGGACCCGCTGGCCGGCGTGCGCCCCGAGGTCGCCGAGGCGTGGACGTGGCTCGCCCGGCACCGCGGCGCGGGCACCCTGAAGGGGCTCGCCGCGCATGTCGCCCTCAGCGAGCGCCGCCTCACCACGCTGTTCCGCGCCGAGACGGGCCTGAGCCCCAAGCAGGCCGCCCGCCTGATGCGCTTCCAGCACGCGAAGGCCGCCGTCGTCCGCGCCGTCGCCGCGGGCGCCCCGCCGGACCTGTCCCGCGTCGCCGCGGAGCACGGGTACTGCGACCACTCGCACCTGGTCCGCGACTTCCGCCAGTACACGGGCCTGAGCCCGACCGGGTGGATCTCCGAGGAGTGCCGAAACATCCAAGCCGGGGGACACCACAACGGCGAAGACTCGGAGCCATGAACACCACACAGAGCACCCAGCAGAGCAACCCGCGGACACCCCGCGAGCCCGCCGTCTGGCCCACTCTCCAGGCGACCGACGCGCCCGCGCTCATCGACTTCCTCGTCGACACCGTCGGCTTCCTGCGCACGGCCGTCTACGAGGACGGCGACCGCGTCGCCCACGCCCAGCTCGACTGGCCCGAGGGCGGCGGCATCATGCTCGGCTCCCACAAGCCGGACGCCGAACCGGGCACCTGGTGCGTCGAGCCGGGCACCTTCGGCGGCTACGTCGTGACCGCCCGGGTCGACGAGCTGTACGAGCGGCTCGTCGACGCGGGCGTCAAGATCCTCCGCGAGATCGAGGACCAGCCGTACGGCAGCCGCGAGTTCGCGATCATCGACCCGGAGGGCAACATGTGGTCCTTCGGCACCTACGCGGGGGAGCCGCGACCCCAGGGCGCTACGTCCTGACCTTCAGGAGCAGCACCGTCCTCGCCTCCACGGTGATCGTGGCGCCGGCCTCGTGCAGCACGGCCGGCGCCGCGCCCTGCTCCTCCTCGCCGGTGTCCACCACCACCTCGTACGAGCGGGCCCAGGGCTCTCCCGGCAGCACGAAGCTCTCGGCCCGGTCGCCCGCGTGCAGGATCGCGAGGAAGCTGTCGTCGGTGACGGTCTCGCCACGGGCGTCCCGGCCGGGGATGTCGCGCCCGGACAGATACATGCCGACCGTGCCGGCGGGCGCGTACCAGTCGCCCTCCGTCATCTCGGTGCCGCGCGAGGTGAACCACGCCAGGTCCCGCAGCCCGTCCGCCGAGTGCGCGCGCCCCGAGAAGAACGCGCGGCGCCGCAGCACGGGGTGCGTGTGCCGCAGCGCGACGAGCCGTGCGGTGAGCGCGAACAGCTCCCGGCAGCCGGGGTCGTCGAGGAGGCCCCAGTCCACCCAGCTGATCTCGTTGTCCTGGCAGTACGCGTTGTTGTTGCCGCGCTGCGTGCGCCCGAACTCGTCGCCCGCCACCAGCATCGGCACCCCGGTCGACAGCAGCAGCGTCGTCATGAGGTTGCGCAACTGCCGTCTGCGCAGGGCCCGTATGCCCTCGTCGTCGGTCTCGCCCTCGACGCCGCAGTTCCAGGACCGGTTGTCGTGCGTGCCGTCCCGGTTGCCCTCCCCGTTGGCCTCGTTGTGCTTGCGCTCGTACGACACGAGGTCGCGCAGCGTGAAGCCGTCGTGGGCGGTGATGAAGTTGACCGAGGCGTAGGGCCTGCGCCCGCCCCACGCGTACAGGTCGCTCGACCCCGACAGGCGATACCCCAGGTCCCGTACGTCGGGCAGCGCGCCGCGCCAGAAGTCGCGGACGGCGTCGCGGTAGCGGTCGTTCCACTCCGTCCACAGGGGCGGGAAGGAGCCGACCTGGTAGCCGCCCGAGCCCACGTCCCACGGCTCGGCGATCAGCTTCACGCGCCTCAGTACGGGGTCCTGCGCGATCACCGCCAGGAACGGCGAGAGCATGTCGACGTCGTGCATGGAGCGGGCGAGCGCCGCGGCGAGATCGAAGCGGAAGCCGTCGACGCCCATCTCCGTGACCCAGTACCTGAGCGAGTCCGTGATCAGCCTGAGCACCTGCGGCTGCACCACGTGCAGCGTGTTGCCGCAGCCCGTGTAGTCGGTGTAGCGGCGCGCGTCGTCCTGGAGGCGGTAGTAGCCGCGGTTGTCGATGCCCTTCAGGGACAGCATCGGGCCCAGCTCGCCGGCCTCCGCCGTGTGGTTGTAGACCACGTCGAGGATGACCTCGATCCCCGCGTCGTGCAGCGCCCGCACCATCCGCTTGAACTCGCCCACCTGCTGGCCGGCCGTCCCGGACGCCGCGTATCCGGCGTGCGGCGCGAAGTAGCCGATGGAGTTGTAGCCCCAGTAGTTCCGCAGGCCCCGGCGCAGCAGATGGTCCTCGTGCGCGAACTGGTGCACCGGGAGCAGCTCCACCGCCGTCACCCCGAGATTCACGAGGTGCTCGATCGCGGCGGGGTGCGCGAGCCCCGCGTACGTACCCCTCAACTCCTCGGGGATTCCCGGGTGTTGGCGCGTGAAGCCGCGCACGTGCACCTCGTAGATCACCGAGTCCGCCCACGGCGTCTTCGGGCGCCGGTCGTCCACCCACTCGTCGCCGGACGCGTCGTCGTGCACGACCACGCCCTTCGGGACGTACGGCGCCGAGTCCCGGTTGTCGCGCACGGTGTCGGCCACATGCTGCTCGGGCCAGTCCCGTACGTGCCCGTAAACCTCGGGCGGCAGCCCGAACTCGCCGTCCACCGCCCGCGCGTACGGGTCGAGCAGCAGCTTCGACGGGTTCCAGTGGGCGCCCGTCCACGGATCCCAGCGGCCGTGCACCCGGAAGCCGTAGCGCTGCCCCGGAAGCACTCCCGGCACGAAGCCGTGCCAGATCTCGTGCGTCAACTCGCTGAGCGGGGCCCGGCGTTCACGGCCCTCCTCGTCGAACAGGCACAGCTCGACGGACTCGGCGCCGCCCGCCCACAGCGCGAAATTGGTGCCGGCCACTCCCTCCGGTCCCACCCGGAAGCGGGCGCCGAGCGGCACGGGCGTGCCCGGCCACACCGGCTCCAGCGGGGACACGCGCTCCCGCTCGCGACCGCGACCGGTGAACGGGGCGGGCAGCGCTCTGCCGTTGCCCGCGCGCGGCGCGCTCTGAACTGCCTCCTGCTCGGGTGCGCTCGACACCTGACGGCCTCCCGCGGCTCCACGACTCATGGGCAGCGGGGCGTGCGGCGTCCCGGCCGCGCTCCCCCTGCTTCCTCCCACTGTTCTGCCCAGAGCTTCGCTCGCACTCACGTTTCCCCAGCGGGGTGCCCATCGTTGGCTCTGGCGTGAGAACAGCTGTGAGGCGTGCGCGGCACGCAGGGGCGACCTTGGGCGCCGTACTGACCTGGGCAGGACTGATGGGCACGCTCGCCGGATGCGGCGGCGACACGATGTTCGGCAAGCCGCGGTCCGCGAAGGAACTGATCCGGGTCACGCCCGACGACGGGGCGAAGGGCGTGCGGGCGGGCGGAGGGCTTCAAGTCACCGTCCCCGAGGGCCGGTTGGAGTCGGTCGAGGTCGTCAGGGTCCAGGACGCGCAGGAGCGGTCCGTACCGGGCCGCCTGGAGCGGGACTCGATGCGCTGGCGCCCCACGGGCCCCGGAGCGGACCGCCTCGCGCTCGCCGCGCAGTACAAAGTCGACGCGGTCGCCGTGGACGGCCACGGGCGCCGGGTGGCCCGGCACACCACGTTCAAGACGTACGTTCCCGCCAAGCGCTTCATCGGCTACGTCACGCCCGAGCACCGGGCCAGGGTCGGCACCGGAATGATCGTGAAGGTCGCGTTCAACCGGGAGATCGAGAACCGGGCCGCTGTGCAGCGCGCGATCAGGGTCACCGCGAAGCCCGGCGTCGCGATCGCCCCGCACTGGTTCGGCAGGAGCCGCCTCGACTTCCGGCCGAAGAACTACTGGAAGCCGGGCACCGAGGTCACCGTCGACCTGGGCCTGCGCGACGTGCAGGCGGCGCCCGGCGTGTACGGCCTCCAGGACAAGGCGTTCACGTTCACGGTGGGCCGCAGCCAGGTCAGCGTGGTGGACGCGGCGGCGCACACCATGCGCGTGCACAGGCGCGGCAAGCCGGTGGAGACCGTGCCGATCACCGCGGGGGCGCCGGGCTCGACGACGTACAACGGGAAGATGGTCGTCAGCGAGAAGCTCGACGTCACCCGCATGGACAGCCGCACCGTCGGCTTCGGCGGCGAGTACGACATCCCGGACGTCCCGCACGCCATCCGGCTCACCGACTCCGGCACGTTCCTGCACGGCAACTACTGGTCGGGCGGCGTCTTCGGCCGCAGCAACGTCAGCCACGGCTGCGTAGGACTGCGCGATGTGAAGGGCGGCGGCTCCCGGACCCCCGCGGGCCGCTTCTTCGACCGCAGCCTGATCGGAGACGTGGTGGAGGTCAGGAACAGCGCGGACAAGAAGGTGGCGGCCGACAACGGGCTGGGTGGCTGGAACATGGGCTGGGCGCGCTGGAAGGCCGGGGGAGCGGTTACGTCCTAGCCGAAAGTCGGGCATCCTGCCCGCTGTTGGGACACAACGGTGACATCTCTGGGGATCCGTTTTCCCAGGTCGTGTGGTTATCTTTCGCAGTGCGCGCGTTGCAGGCGCGGTAGTGCGGGCCTTGGGGGCAAGGCCGTGCGAGGGGAGAAAGATCTTGAACGGGCGACGACCGATATCCGCGTTTCTGCTGGGGGCGGCACTCTTCCTTGTCACCGCATGTGGCGGTGGTGGCGGTGGAGGCGGTAACGACAAGGGGGATTCCGGCCAGGCGGGCGAGGCACACAAGGAGTCGCAGGCCGTGGTGGCGGTGGCGCCCAAGAACGGCGCCGACGGCGTCGCGACCAGCGGGGCCCTGAAGGTCACCGCGGCCAAGGGGAAGCTGACCGAGGTGAAGGTCGCCGACACCAAGGGCAACGAGGTGCAGGGCGCGATCACCGACGGCGGCGGCACCTGGACCCCGGCGCGGCACCTCGCCGCGTCGACCGAGTACAAGGTGCACGCGGTCGCCAAGGACAAGGCGGGCCGCGAGTCCGCCAAGGACTCCACGTTCACCACGCTCACCCCGAAGAACACCTTCATCGGCACGTTCACCCCGGAGGACGGCTCGAAGGTCGGCGTCGGCATGCCGTTCTCGATCCGCTTCTCGCGCGGCATCACGCACCCCGAGGACGTCGAGAAGGCGATCTCGGTCAAGGCCGAGCCCTCCGTCCCGGTCGAGGGCCACTGGTTCGGCAACGACCGCATCGACTTCCGCCCGGAGAAGTACTGGGCGACGGGCACCAAGGTCACCGTCAAGCTGAACCTCGACGGCGTCGAGGGCCGGCCAGGTGTCTACGGCAAGCAGGTCAAGACCGTGAAGTTCACCGTCGGCCGCAGTCAGATCTCCACCGTCGACGCCAAGACCCACATGATGACCGTCAAGCGCGACGGCAAGACCATCAAGAAGATCCCGATCACCACGGGCAAGCCGGGCTACGAGACCTGGAGCGGCACGATGGTCATCAGCGAGCGGCTGCGTGTGACCCGCATGAACGGCGAGACGGTCGGCTACGGCGGCGAGTACGACATCAAGGACGTCCCGCACGCCCAGCGCCTGACCGACTCCGGCACGTTCATCCACGGCAACTACTGGGGCGGCGGCACCTTCGGCAACGTCAACTCCAGCCACGGCTGCATCGGCCTGCGCGACGTCCGCGGCGGCTACGACAAGAAGGTCCCGGCGGCCTGGTTCTTCGACCAGTCGATGACGGGCGACGTGGTGGTGGTCAAGAACACCCACGACAAGACGGTCGACGCAGGCAACGGCCTGAACGGGTGGAACATGTCGTGGGCGGACTGGAAGAAGTAGAGGCGTCAAGCCCCGATTTGCGGACGAGAGCCCGCGGGGTCCGGGGCAGAGCCCCGCGACCCTGCCGCCGGTCGGCCGCAACCATCCGCTGGGTACGCTGCGCCGCATGACCGTTCACCTTGAAGTAGCCGACGGCGTCGGGACCATCCGCCTGGACCGCCCCCCGATGAACGCCCTGGACATCGCCGTCCAGGACCGCATCAAGGAACTCGCCGAGGAGGCCACGACCCGGGACGACATCCGGGCCGTGGTCGTCCGCGGCAGCGAGAAGGTGTTCGCGGCCGGCGCGGACATCAAGGAGATGCGGGACATGGACCACGCGGCCATGGTCGCCCGCTCCCGCGGACTGCAGGACTCGTTCACCGCCGTCGCCCGCATCCCGAAGCCCGTCGTCGCCGCCGTCACCGGCTACGCGCTGGGCGGCGGCTGCGAGCTCGCGCTGTGCGCCGACTTCCGGATCGCCGCCGACAACGCCAAGCTCGGCCAGCCGGAGATCCTGCTCGGCCTGATCCCCGGCGCCGGCGGCACCCAGCGCCTGTCCCGGCTCGTCGGCCCGTCCAAGGCCAAGGACCTGATCTTCACGGGCCGCCAGGTGCGGGCCGAGGAGGCGCTCACCCTCGGGCTCGTCGACCGGGTGGTCCCCGCGGCCGAGGTCTTCGACGCCGCGAACGCCTGGGCGGGGCAGCTCGCCAAGGGGCCCGCGATCGCGCTGCGGGCGGCGAAGGAGTCGATCGACACGGGCCTGGAGACGGACCTCGACACGGGCCTGGCGATCGAACGCAATTGGTTCGCAGGCCTGTTCGCCACGCAGGACCGGGAGACCGGGATGCGTAGCTTTGTGGAAGAAGGCCCGGGGAAGGCGAAGTTCGCCTGACGGCGTCCCGGCGCCGTCCAAACGACCCGTCAATTGCCTTATGGGCAAACCGAGTTGATCAGTTCGCTCGTTCGGGGAGTATTATCCGAACCTTAAGCGAACCTTAAGCGCGTTCGGTCGCAAACGATCAACGGCGACCTTCGCGCGAGGAGTTGTCGCAGGTCAGATCGGGTGCCAACACCCCTGTACTGCCAAGGGCATATGCCCAAACGGCCCTCCGGAACGAAGCGTTCCGGGGGGCTTATTCCGTCGGAACGGCCCCACGGAGGGCTCCATGGCCCCATCATGGAGCCATGGCGGGGCTTGAGGGTGTGGAACAACCGCGGCGGCACGCGAGTGCGACCGCGGCGCGCTGGTCTCCCGCGGTCGAGGACGAACACGCCCTGAGGGCACTGGAGTTGTTCGGAAATCCGGCCGAGGCGGAGGTGTCGCTGCCGTCGCGCCCCGAGTCGGCCGCGACCGCACGACGGCTCGCACAGGTGGTCGTCCTGCGCCACTGGGGCCTCTCCCCGAAAATGACCGAGGACGGCGTCCTGCTCGTCTCCGAGCTCGTCGGCAACGCGGTGCGGCACACCGGTGCCCGCCACTTCGGCCTGCGCATGCTGCGCCGCCGCGGCTGGATCCGCATCGAGGTGCGCGACCCGTCCCGCGGCCTGCCCTGCCTGATGCCGGTGCACGAGCTCGACATCTCCGGGCGCGGCCTCTTCCTCGTCGACAAGCTCTCCGACCGCTGGGGCGTCGACCTGCTGCCGCGCGGCAAGACGACGTGGTTCGAGATGCGCGTCGCCGACCGCTGACCCCCTCCCCGGTCACGGGCCTCGTACGCTGGGCTTGAGTCTCCACCCACTGGAAGGCCCAGACTCCTCGACATGATCGACGACGGCCCGCAGCTGCTCACGATCGGACAGCTGGCACGCCGCACCGGCCTCACGGTGCGCACCATCCGGTTCTGGTCCGACGAGGGCGTCCTGCACCCCGTGACCCGCAGCGAGGGCGGCTACCGGCTCTACGACGCCGAGGCCGTGGCCCGCCTGGAGCTGATCCGCACCCTGCGCCAGCTGGGCCTCGGCCTGGACGACGTACGGAAGATCCTCTCCGGGGACCGGGACATCGCGTCCGTCGCCGCCGCGCACGTGGCGGCGCTCGACGCGCAGATCCAGGTGCTGCGGCTCAACCGGGCCGTGCTGTCGACCGTCGCCAAACGCAATTCGAGCGCCGAGGAGATGGCCCTGATGAACAAGCTGGCACGACAGTCCGCCGCCGAGCGCAAGCGGATCATGGACGACTTCGCCGAGGAGATGCTGCACGGCCTGGACACCGTCGACCTGGTGGTCCAGGAGCGGATGCGGAACATGAGCGCGGGCCTGCCGGACGACCCGACGCCCGAGCAGGTCGACGCCTGGGTGGAGCTGGCCGAGCTGCTCCAGGATCCGGAGCTCAAGGCGGGCATGCGGCGGGCCACCGAGTACAACGCGGCGGACCGCACCCCCGAGGACACCGCCGGCTCCTCCATGCGGTTCCTGCAGAAGCTGGTCGCGCTCGCGGGCGACGCGGTGCGGGACGGGATCGACCCGGCCTCGCCCGCCGCCGAGCCGGTGCTTCAGGAGCTGCTCGGCGACGCCGACCGGTCCGCCGTCCTCGACCGGCTGCTCGCCACGATGAACGACAAGGTGGCCCGCTACCGGGAACTGCTCGTCGTCCTGAAGGGCGGCGCCCCCGAGCACCCGCACCGCGAGGAGTTCGCCTGGGTACTCGCCGCACTGCGCGCCCGCACAGCCAGCTAATCTGGCTGCCGTCAACACGGCAGTACGAAAATCGAGGGGTGACCCGGTGGCGGACATCGAGGAAGCACGCAAGGCGTTCGATCGCTTCGACGCGGACGGTGACGGCTTCATCACGGCGGCCGAGTACAAGAGCGCCATGGCGCAGATGGGCGACTTCAACGTCACCGACTCCGTGGCCGAGGTGCTCATCGCCGGGCAGGACGCCAACGGGGACAAGCGGCTCTCGTTCGACGAGTTCTGGGCCAACCTGAACAAGTGAGTTCGAAGGCCCGGTGGGGCGTGCGCGCGGCGCACGCCCCACCGGTGTCTCACACCGCGGCCCTGTTCACCGCCGACAGCACCGCCCGTACGGAAGCGGCCAGCACCGACGTGTCCCGGCCCGCGCCCCACACCGGCACCCCGCCGACCCGGCAGTGCGCGAACGCGACCGTCTCGGCCTCCCGCCCCGCCGTCAGCGCGTGCTGGCCGAAGTCCAGGACGTCCACGTCCAGGCCGGCCGCCGCGAGCGCGTCCGCGAAGGCCGCCAGCGGGCCGTTGCCCTTGCCCTCCGACTCCCTTGCCGCACCGTCGACTTCGAGCGTGCACGTGAAGCGGTGCACGGCGCCGTCCTGCCGCGCCGACCAGCCGTCGGCGAGCGCCACGGGGCCTGTGGCATCCAGATAGGCCGCACGGAACAGGGCGTACAGCTCGTCCGGCTCCGCCTCGCGGCCGCTGTTGTCGGTGGCCTCCTGCACGAGCCGCGCGTACTCGGGCCGCAGCGCCCGCGGCAGGTCGACGCCGTGGTGCTCCTTCAGCAGATACGCCATCCCGCCCTTGCCGGACTGCGAGTTGACGCGGATCACGGCCTCGTACGTACGCCCCACATCGGCCGGGTCGATCGGCAGATACGGCACGTTCCACGGCTCGTCCGGGTGCGCGGCGCGGTGCGCGAAGCCCTTGGAGATGGCGTCCTGGTGGGTGCCGGAGAAGGCGGTGTAGACGAGTTCACCGCCGTACGGGTGCCGGGGGTGCACCGGCAGCCGGTTGCAGAACTCGACCGTCTCGCGCACCGCGTCGATGTCCGAGAAGTCGATCATCGGGTCGACGCCCTGCGCGTACAGGTTCATCGCGAGGGTGACGAGGTCGACGTTCCCCGTCCGCTCACCGTTGCCGAACAGGCAGCCCTCCACCCGCTGCGCCCCTGCCAGGACGGCGAGTTCGGCGCAGGCGACGCCGGTGCCGCGGTCGTTGTGCGGGTGCACGGAGAGGATGACGGACTCGCGGCGGGCGAGGTGCCGGTGCATGTACTCGATCTGGTCGGCGTACACGTTCGGGGTCGAGATCTCGACGGTCGTCGGCAGATTGTGGGTCACCGGGCGGTCGGGGCTCGCGTCCCACAGCTCGGTCAGCCCGTTGCAGACCTCCAGGGCGAAGTCCGGCTCGGTGAGGTTGAAGGTCTCCGGGGCGAACTGGAAGCGGATGTGCGCGTCCGGCCGGGCGTCGGCGAGGCGGGCCATGTGTGCGGCGGCCTCGCGGACGGTGCGCCGGATCCCGTCCCGCGTCATGCCGAGCACGACGTCGCGCCAGGTGGGGGAGGTGGGGATGTAGAGGTGCACGACGGCGCGCGGCAGCCCCTCGATGGACTCGAAGGTCCGCTCGATCAGATCCGGCTTGGCGGGCGTGAACACGACGGGGGTGACGTCCTCGGGCACGGCACCGGTCGCGACTTGCTCGGCCAGGTGCCGTACGAAGTCGAAGTCCGTCCGGCTCGCCGACGGATAGCCGACCTCGATCTCCTTGAAGCCCATCCCGACCAGCAGGTCGAAGAAGCGGCGCTTGCGGGCGGTGTCCATCGGCTCGGCGAGCGCCTGATTCCCGTCGCGCAGATCGACGGGCACCCACAGCGGCGCCTCGGTGAGCCGTTTCGACGGCCAACTCCGGTCGATAGAGGGGATGTTGACGCGCTCGTGGTCGGGCCGGTAGCGGCGATACGGCATCGGGCCCGGGGTCTGCGGATTCCAGCGGTACATGGTGGCTGAGGCCTTCCTCGGCTCGGTCGTGCGGGGACGACCGGCAGCACGGCACCCCGCGGCGGGGTGCCGGTCGCGTCAGGCCCCGCCGCGGCAGCCGAGAAGAAGGAGTCCGCGGAACATGCTCGGTACACTAGCCACACCTCTGGTCCTCAGACAAGTACTCCTCAGACAAGTTGGTGATCCCGTGTCGTCGCCGGCCGGCCCCCTCCGCCCCAGCCCGCTCGTCGAACAGGCCGCGGAACGCCTTCGCGCACAGATCGCCGACGGCGCCTGGCCCCTCGGCGCCCGCCTGCCCGGCGAGACCACACTGGCCAAGGACCTCGGCGTCGGCCGCTCCACCGTCCGCGAGGCCCTGCGCGCGCTCACGGGCCAGGGGATGTTGCGGCCGAAGCAGGGCGCGGGCGTCTTCGTCACGGCGCTGCGCCCGGTCGAGGACTGGCCGACCCGGCTGCGCCGCGCGGCGGTCGCCGACGTCTACGAAGTCCGTACGCTCCTGGAGATCCAGGCCGCGCGGCTCGCCGCCGAGCGCCGTACGGACGAGGACATCGCGGCGATGCGGGCCGCGCTCGACGCGCGCAGGGCCGCGGCGGGCGGCCCCGGCGGCGCGTTCGTCGACGCCGACATCGCCCTGCACGCCACCGTCGTCGCGGCCGCCCGCAACCCGGTCCTCACCGACCTCTTCGCCGAGTTCGCCCCGGCCCTGCGTGAGGCCCTGGTCGACCTCCTCGCACTGGTCGACGTACAGCAGGCCGAGCAGGACCACGGGGACGCGGCGCACGCGGACCTGGTGGAGGCGGTGGCTGCGGGGGACGCGGAGGCGGCGGGGCGGGCGGCGCGGGACGAACTGACCGTGATGCAGGGGAAGTTGGCCTCGCGGGACGCCGAGTGAGGCCGATTGGCCCGTTTGGGGCGATCTGGGAATAGCCCGCGGGACCTCCCGGTTCGCAGTCCACGTACATACGTGCGTGAATCCGCTGACCCCGAAGGGCAAGGGCACGACATGAAGATCGGCATCATCGGCGCGGGCAACATCGGTGGCAACCTCACCCGGCGCCTCACCACCGTCGGCCACGACGTCCACGTCGCGAACTCCCGCGGTCCCCACACCCTGACCGCGCTGGCCGAGGAGACCGGCGCGACGCCCGCCACGATCGAGGACGCGGTGCGCGACGCGCAGGTCGTGGTCGTCACGATCCCGCTCAAGGCCGTGCCGAACCTGCCCAAGGGCCTCCTGGACACGGCGGCCCCCGACGTCGCCGTCATCGACACCGGCAACTACTACCCGCAGCAGCGCGACGGGAAGATCGCCGGGATCGAGGACGAGGGCCTGACCGAGAGCCGCTGGACGGAGCGCCAACTCGGCCACCAGGTGGTCAAGGCGTTCAACGGCACCTACGCCCACGACATCCTCGACAAGCCCCGCCCCTCCGGCGACCCGCAGCGCGTCTCCCTGCCCATCGCGAGCGACGACGCGGCCGCGAAGCAGGTCGTCACGGCACTCCTCGACGAGATCGGCTTCGACACCGTGGACGCCGGCGGCCAGGACGAGTCCTGGCGCCAGCAGCCCGGCACCCCGGTCTACGGACTCGCGTCCGACGCGGCGGCGGTGCGCAAGGCGCTGGACGCGGCGTCCCCGGAGCGCACGCCGGAGTGGCGGGCCTGACCACCGCCTCCCGTCAGACGCCGCCCGCCCACTCGTGCAGGGCGTTCTTGCTCTCGAAGTCGGCGATGTTCTTGTCGAGTGGGCTGTCGGTGTACTGGTGGATCACCCAGTCCGCCTTGATGCGGGGCTTCCCGGCGCTGACGTAGTCGGCGATCCAGAGCCCGTCACCGGCGTACGAGGTCGTGTCCACATTGAGCCAATAATTCCGGTTTGCGTAGAGAAGGACCCGGTGGTTGGGCCGCAGCCGCTTCACCTCGCGGATGAACTTGTCCTTCTCCGCGTTGCTCGCGTGCGTGCCCTCGCCGGTCGTCTCCCAGTCGGCGGCCAGCAGGTCCCCGACCTTCTCCGGGGCCTTGCTCACGAAGTACTCGGCCTGCGCCGTGATGTTCCCCGGCCACAGAAAGTGGTAGAAGCCGACGACGCACCCGGCGTCACGCGCCCGCTTCGTCTGGGCGGCCAGGCGCGGATTGACGTAACTACGGCCCTCCGTCGCCTTGATGAAGACGAACGAGACGCCGTCCGTGTCGAACGTGGACTGGTGCGAGCTGACGTCGATGCCACGGATCATGCGGGCCTCCTGGTCTGTGGGGCGACGAGGTCGAACTTTCATCGTCCCTGATCCGGGGCCCGCGGATGTCACGTTTGCGCAGGGTGAATCCGTCCGTGTGGTGAACCCTTTCTGGAGGAGCACACCATGTTCACGGTCTACGTCATCGTCACCGTCCTCGCCGCCGTCGTCTACGGCTCCGCGGCCGTCGCCAATCTCGCCGGGCACTCCTATCCGAAGGCCCAGGCCGACAAGCTGGGGGTGCCGTACGCGTGGATTCCATGGCTCGGGACCGCGCTCGGCGCGGGGGCGCTGGGGCTGCTCGCCGGGTTCGTGGTGCCGGCGCTGGGGGGCGCGGCGGGCGTCGGGCTCGTCCTGTACTTCGTGGGGGCGCTGGGCGCGCATGTCCGCGTGGGCGACCGGTACCTCGGGCCGTGGGCCTTCTGCTTCCTGCTCGCCGTCGCCGCCCTGGTGCTGCGGATCACTGTCTAGTACGCGCATGAGCTGCCGCAATCTTGGAACACGCTTTGCACGCGGTACGCAACTGACGTACCCCGCGGAGCTGTCTGACAGGGAGGCGGCCCCCGCTACGGGGTACGCGGTGACGGAGAGTGGGGCAGTTCGTGGGACGGCGCAAGGGCAGCGTTATAGGGATCTCGCTCGTGACGGTCGCGATGCTGGTGGGCACGAGTGCCTGCGGCGGGGGCAGTGACGACAAGGCGAGCGGGGGTGACGGGAAGGCGGACAAGAAGTCGAGCGCGTCGCCGTCGCCGGCGAAGCCCAAGGGGCCGCCGATGCTCCTGGACACCATCACCCCGCAGACCGGCAGCACGGTCGGCGTGGCCATGCCGGTCTCCGTGGTGTTCACCAACCCGGTGGCGGCGAAGGCGCGGAAAACCGTCGAGAAGCACATGAAGGTGAGCACGTCGACGCCGGTGAAGGGCGCCTGGCACTGGTTCGGCGACCGGCGCGCCGACTGGCGGCCCAAGACGTACTGGCCCTCCGGTACGAAGGTGAAGGTCGACGCCGACATGAAGGGCGTCAGCAACGGCAACGGGCGCTACGGCGTGCACGGCTACACCCACACCTTCAAGGTCGGCGACGATGTGCGCGCCGACGTCTCCGTCCCCGGCCACACACTGAAGGTGACGAAGGACGGCAAGGCCGTGCGCACGCTCTCGATCAACGCGGGCAGCGCCGAGTACCCGACGTGGAACGGCACGATGGCCGTCATCGACAAGCAGAAGAAGGTCCACATGACCTCCTGCAGCGTCGGCATCAGCTGCGACAAGGGCAGCCCGAACTATTACGACCTGACGCTGCCCTGGGACGTCCACCTCACCCAGTCCGGCACCTACGTCCACTACTCGACCGGCGACCCGAACCCGGGCAGCGGCAGCGCCCGCGGCTCGCACGGCTGCGTGCACCTGTCGATGTCCGACGCCAAGTGGTTCTACAACCAGGTCAAGCAGGGCGACCCGATCACCATCACCGGCTCCCCGCGCGCCAAGGCCCCGGCGGACAACGGCTATGCGGCCTTCAACCTGAGCTGGGACCAGTGGCTGGCGGGGAGCGCGTCGGGGCAGGGGACGAGCGCCGCCCTGTGAGCCGTCCGGCGCCCTGGTGGGCCGGTCGCTCAGCCCACCAGGAGCGGGTCCAGCCGTTCCGCGGGATAGAAGATGTCGATGTCGACCTCCTCGCCGCCGACGATCTGGGTGTCCCAGGCGCCGCTGTGCACCAGGGTGTACAAGGTCTGGCCGTTCAGCGTCTCCAGGTGCTTCAGGAGCGTCGCGTCGTCGGGCAGTCCGGGGATCCGCGGCGCCAGACGGTCGCGGATCGCGCGGAGCTGATCCATCAGCGCGTCGAGGTCGGCCTGCCGGTCCGGAGTCCGCTCCGCGGCCTCCGAGATGCTCTGCTGGATCTTGTCCTTGATGGCCCGGGTCACCCCTTGCTCGTCCGTGGTGATCATCGAGTTCCAGGCGCGGCTCTTGTGCCGGTACTGGAGCATCGACATGGCCGCCTCGTGGCGTACGAAGTCGGCATCGCGCAGCGGCCGCCCCCGCCAGGTGCCGCTGAGTGACCGGGCGAGCGAAATGGCCGATCCCCAGCCGCTGTTGAGGCCGCGTCCCGGCCAGAAGTGGATGGCGTTGGCGGCGTCCCCGAGCAGGAATCCGTACGTGCCCGGTCCCGCGGCCGTCTTGGGGTGCAGCCGCGCGGTGAACCGCGGGCGCTGCACCATGTCGAGGCGGAACGCGGTGACGGCGCTCAGGTCGGACTCGGGCACGGCGAACAGCGCGAGCCCCTCCTTGACCCGCTTCCACAGCGCCGACCCCTTGAGCAGGGCGGGCAGGAACAGGGTGCTGTGGGTGTCGCAGAGGAAGTCGCCGTCCTCGCTCCGGTTCATCACGCACGGGCGCGAGGCGATGCACTCCTCGAACACCTGCCGGACGGGGTCGATCCCCACGACCTCCTTCGCCTCCTCGTCGGTGAGCCGCATGTTGAGGAAGCCCTCACCGCGCAGGGAGTTGAGGAGGAACCGGTTCTGCGCCACGGTGAGCAGCACGGACATCGGATCCGGCAGCCCGGACTTCACCCTCAGGCCGAGCACCACGTCCTGGAGGTGCGCGCCCTCCAGCGAGTAGATGGACGTGTCGGCCCGGCCGAACTTCTCGGCGAAGTGCTCGCGCGTCCGGGAGCGGCCCCCCTCGCAGATGGCGAGTACGTGGTCCGCGGCCGCGCTCTTCTCGTGTTCGGCCGGATCGAACCGCTCCGGCACGAGGCGGATGCGGTCCGGCTTCTCGTTGGCCAGCTCCAGGAGGGTGTCCTCCACGTAGGAGATCCGGATGTTGCGCGGCTGGTGACCGCGGATCGAGTCCGGGCCCGCCGGCCACATCTCGCTGTACGCGCCGTCCTTGAACAGCCGGTCCTGGACCTCCTGCGGAAGGCCCAGGTACTGGCGGCTCTGCACCGTGACGACCTGCATACGCCGGACGTTGCCCTGGGTCGCGTCCTTCCAGACGACCCTGTCCCCGGACCGGGTCCAGCGGCCGTCGTAGATCGTGACGGCGGCCCGGGGACCGAGCAGGGACTCCAGGAGCAGGGCGAAGGCAAGCCCCACGGGGCCGCCGCCCGACACCGTCACCTTGAGCACCGGGACCGGCTGCTCGGCAGGAGGCGGTGTGAGGGCCTCCAGGACGGAGAGGTCCATGATGGTCTCCATCGGCCCGGCCGCCTCGAACGAGAACGTCTCCTCACCGATCGTGATGACGTCGTCGGGCTGGAGCACGCGCGAGGTCATGCGCTCCCCGTTGACGTATGTCCCGTTGCTGCTTCCCAGGTCGTAGAGCATGAATCCATGGCCCTCGCGGCGTACCTCGGCATGGAAGCGCGAGATGCTCACGTCGCGGATCACCACGTCGTTCGCGGACTTGCGGCCGAACGTGAGGGGCTTCGCTCCGATGCCGAACCGCTCTCCGGCCAGGGAACCTTGACGGCTGACTATCTCAGGGGGCATGAGTCCTCGGATTCCATTGATCCAACGAGCCAGGACCGTGCAGCGAGAGCGGCCGCACCCCGGCCGCCCTGCCCGTACGTCAAAGCTAGAGCCGTCGACGGATTCGGAAACCCCCTGGCGCGTGAACCGGCCGAGCCCGAGGAGGCGGACTCAGCACTCGATGATGTTCACCGCGAGGCCGCCGCGCGCCGTCTCCTTGTACTTGACGCTCATGTCCGCGCCGGTGTCCCGCATCGTCTTGATGACCTTGTCGAGGGACACCTTGTGCGAGCCGTCGCCGCGCAGCGCCATCTTCGCGGCGGTGACGGCCTTGACCGCCGCCATGCCGTTGCGCTCGATGCACGGGATCTGGACGAGGCCGCCGACGGGGTCGCAGGTCAGGCCGAGGTTGTGCTCCATGCCGATCTCGGCCGCGTTCTCCACCTGCTCGGGGGAGCCGCCGAGCGCCTCGGCGAGGGCGCCCGCCGCCATCGAGCAGGCGGAGCCGACCTCGCCCTGGCAGCCGACCTCGGCGCCGGAGATGGAGGCGTTCTCCTTGAAGAGCATGCCGATGGCGCCCGCGGTGAGGAGGAGGCGGATCACGCCGTCCTCGTCGGCTCCGGGGATGAAGTTCACGTAGTAGTGGAGGACCGCCGGGATGATGCCGGCCGCGCCGTTCGTCGGGGCGGTGACGACCCGTCCTCCGGCCGCGTTCTCCTCGTTCACGGCCATCGCGTAGAGGGTGATCCACTCCATGGCGTGGGCCACGGGGTCGCCCTCGGCGCGCAGCTTGCGGGCCGAACTCGCCGCGCGGCGGCGGACCTTGAGGCCGCCGGGCAGGATGCCCTCGTGCGACATGCCGCGGGAGACGCAGGACTGCATGACGCGCCAGATGTCCAGGAGACCCTCGCGGATCTCCTCCTCCGTGCGCCAGGCCTTCTCGTTCTCCAGCATCAGCGCCGGGATGGACAGGCCGGTCTCCTGCGTGAGGCGGAGCAGCTCGTCGCCGGTGCGGAAGGGGTACTTGAGGGCGGTGTCGTCGGGGACGATCGGGTTCTCGCCGGCCACGGCATCTTCGTCGACGACGAAGCCGCCGCCCACCGAGTAGTACGTCTTGGTGAGCAGCTCCTTGCGCCCGGAGGCCTCGTCACCGTACGCCCACAGCGTCATGCCGTTCGCGTGGTACGGGAGGGCCTTGCGGCGGTGCAGGACGAGATCGTCGTCGTACGAGAACGGGATCTCGTGGGCGCCGAGCAGGTTGAGGCGTCCCTTTTCCTTGATCGCCTCGACGCGCTCGTCCGCCTTCTCCACGTCGACGGTGCGCGGCGAGTCGCCCTCGAGGCCGAGCAGCACCGCCTTCGGGGTGCCGTGTCCGTGCCCGGTCGCGCCCAGCGAGCCGTACAGCTCGGCGCGTATCGAGGCGGTGTGGGCCAGCAGGCCCTCGTTCTTCAGGCGCCGCGCGAACATGCGGGCGGCGCGCATCGGGCCGACCGTGTGCGAGCTGGACGGGCCGATGCCGATCGAGAACAGGTCGAAGACCGAGATGGCCACGGTGGGACTCCAAAGGTGGTGGTAGACGCCGTTGTCTGCCGGGCTGTGCATGGTGGCTGTGCATGGAACGGGGCACCGCGCTCACTGATGACTGCTTGTTCCAGTGTGCGCGGTGCCCCGACAGGACGTACCTACGAAAGGGTACGTAATCCGGGCCGAATTACTTCAGGCCGGGGTACAGCGGGTGCTTCTCGGCCAGAGCGGTCACCCGGGCCTTGAGCGCCTCCGCGTCGTAGGACGGCTGGAGCGCGAGCGCGATGACGTCGGCGACCTCGCGGAAGTCCTCGGCCCGGAAGCCGCGGGTGGCGAGGGCCGGGGTGCCGATCCGCAGGCCCGAGGTGACCATCGGCGGGCGCGGGTCGTTCGGGACCGCGTTGCGGTTGACCGTGATGCCGACCTCGTGGAGCCGGTCCTCGGCCTGCTGGCCGTCGAGCTCCGAGTCGCGCAGGTCGACGAGGACCAGGTGCACGTCGGTGCCGCCGGACAGGACGTTGACGCCCGCCGCCCGCGACTCCGGGGTGGTCAGACGCTCGGCGAGGAGCTGGGCGCCCTCGATCGTGCGCGCCTGGCGCTCCTTGAAGTCCTCCGAGGCCGCGACCTTGAAGGAGACGGCCTTGGCCGCGATCACGTGCTCGAGCGGACCGCCCTGGAAGCCCGGGAAGACGGCCGAGTTCAGCTTCTTCGCGAAGTCCTTGTTGCGGGCGAGGATGATGCCGCCGCGCGGACCGCCGAGCGTCTTGTGCGTCGTGGACGTGACGACGTCGGCGTACGGGACCGGGTTCGGGTGCAGGCCCGCGGCCACGAGGCCCGCGAAGTGCGCCATGTCGACCCACAGGTACGCCTCGACCTCGTCGGCGATGCGACGGAACTCGGCGAAGTCCAGCTGGCGCGGGTACGCCGACCAGCCGGCGATGATCACCTTCGGGCGGTGCTCCTTGGCGAGCCGCTCGACCTCGGCCATGTCGACCAGGCCCGCGTCGTCCACGTGGTACGGGACCACGTTGAACTGCTTGCCGGAGAAGTTCAGGCGCATGCCGTGCGTGAGGTGGCCGCCGTGCGCCAGGTCGAGGCCGAGGATCGTGTCGCCCGGCTTGGCGATGGCGAAGAGGGCGGCCTGGTTCGCGGAGGCGCCGGAGTGCGGCTGCACGTTCGCGTACTCGGCGCCGAAGAGCGCCTTCACGCGGTCGATCGCGATCTGCTCGGTGACGTCGACGTGCTCGCAGCCGCCGTAGTAGCGGCGGCCGGGGTAGCCCTCCGCGTACTTGTTGGTGAGGACCGAGCCCTGGGCCTCCATGACGGCGGCCGGAGCGAAGTTCTCCGACGCGATCATTTCGAGGGTCGACTGCTGGCGCTTCAGCTCGGCGTCGACCGCGACGGCGACCTCGGGATCGAGCTCGTGCAGGGATTCGTTCAGTACGGACATCGGTGGGGTCAGCTCCCGGAGAACTCGGTGTACTCGTCGGCGGAGAGCAGGTCCTTCGGCTCGTCGGCCAGCCGGACCTTGAACAGCCAGCCGCCCTCGAACGGGGCCGAGTTGACCAGGGCCGGGTCGTCGACGACGTCCTGGTTGATCTCGGTGACCTCGCCGTTGACGGGGGAGTACAGGTCGGAGACCGACTTGGTCGACTCGAGCTCGCCACAGGTCTCGCCCGCGGTCACGGTGTCACCGACCTCGGGGAGCTGGACGAACACGATGTCACCGAGCGCGTTCGCGGCGTGCTCCGTGATGCCGATCGTGGCGACGCCGTCCTCGACGGCCGAGAGCCACTCGTGCTCCTTGCTGTAACGCAGCTGCTGGGGGTTGCTCATGATGCGAATTCTCCTGTACGCGGGAAGGTGCTGGTGACGGAGGGGGCGCCCGGACGGGCGGGGGCTACTTCTGGCGCTTGTAGAACGGCAGGGCCACGACCTCGTACGGCTCGTGCTTGCCGCGGATGTCGACACCGACACCCGCCGTGCCCGCCTCGGCGTGCGCGGGGTCCACGTACGCCATCGCGATCGGCTTGCCGAGCGTCGGGGACGGGGCGCCGGAGGTGACCTCGCCGATCACCTTGCCGTCCACCACGACGGACATCCCGGCGCGCGGGACGCGGCGGCCCTCGGCGATCAGGCCGACGAGCTTGCGCGGCGGGTTGGCCTCGGCGCGCTCGGCGGCGGAGACCAGCGCGTCGTGGCCCACGAAGTCAGCCCCGTGCGAGGTCTTCTCGAACTTCACGACGCGGCCGAGACCGGCGTCGAAGGGCGTGAGGTCGGTCGTCAGCTCGTGCCCGTACAGCGGCATGCCCGCCTCCAGGCGCAGCGTGTCCCGGCAGGACAGGCCGCAGGGGACGAGGCCGTACTCGGCGCCCGCCTCGGTCAGCGCCTGCCACAGCTTCTCGGCGTCGGCGGGGGAGACGAACAGCTCGAAGCCGTCCTCTCCGGTGTAGCCGGTGCGCGCGATGAGCGCCTCGACACCGGCGACGGTGCCGGGCAGACCCGCGTAGTACTTCAGGCCGTCAAGGTCCGCGTCCGTGACGGACTTCACGATCGCGGCAGAGGTCGGGCCCTGCACCGCGAGCAGCGCGTACGCGTCGTGGTCGTCGCGGACCTCGGCGTCGAAGCCGGCGGCGCGCTCGGTGAGGGCGTCGAGTACGACCTGCGCGTTGCCCGCGTTGGCGACGACCATGTACTCGGTCTCGCCGAGCCGGTACACGATCAGGTCGTCGAGGATCCCGCCGTCCTCGCGGCAGATCATCGTGTAGCGGGCGCGGCCGGCGCCGACGGAGCCGATGTTGCCGACGAGGGCGTGGTTGAGCAGGTCCACGGCCTGGGGCCCGGACACCGTGATCTCGCCCATGTGGGAGAGGTCGAAGAGGCCGGCCCGCGTGCGCACGGCGTTGTGCTCGTCGCGCTCGCTGCCGTAGCGCAGCGGCATGTCCCAGCCGGCGAAGTCGGTCATGGTCGCGCCGAGCGAACGATGCAGGGCGTCCAGTGCGGTGGTGCGGGTCATAGCTGGTCTGCTCCCAGGGGCATGACGGCGATGGCGGGGTCTCGCGTACGAGACGTCCTCCCCATCTGTCATCGGAACCTGAGAGGTTCGCCCCGAGGGGGCTTGCACCTTGGGTGGGGGCGCCGTGTCACAAAGGCGCCCCACTTTTCAGATCTGCCTCGCCCGCGCGGTACGGGGCCTGAGAGATTCAAGGGAGGAACTTGCTCCTTCGGCGTCCGGGTACTCGTCGTTCCCGGAACTCTCCCGCGCGGATTCAAGCGGCCGGTATGCAGTTGCGCGCACATCATTGCATGCCCGTCCGACAGGGAAACCCCTTGAGGGGCATTACCTTCTCTTTACACTTGAGGGGCAAGGGTGACGTGACCGCAGCGGGGAGGACGATCACGGTGCACAAGGCAGTGGCGGGGGCTTATGCGGTGTCTGCTTCGGCGCCGGTGGTGGCAGGGGTGCGGATCCCCGGTCAGCGCTCGGTGCGGGACCTGCGCGGCCGCCGCGGTCACACGCCGCGCAGGCTCGCGTTCGCGGCGGGCGACCTCGTCGTGCTCTCCGGCCTGCCGGGCAGCGGCAAGTCGACGCTGATGCGGCGGGCCGTCACGGAGATCCGGATCGATTCGCAGGACACCCGCGAGCGCTGGGCCGCTCGCATGCCGCGCTACCTGCCGTACGCGCTGTACCGCCCGCTGGTCCGCGTCGCGCACTACGTGGGGCTGCGCCGGGCCATGCGCTCGGGCGTGAGCGTCGTCGTGCACGACTGCGGTACGCAGGCGTGGGTGCGCCGCTGGGTGATCCGCACGGCGCGGCGGCGCGGGGCCGCCGTCCACCTGATGCTGCTCGACGTACCGGCGGACACGGCCCTGGAGGGGCAGCGGGACCGCGGCCGCGGGGTGTCCCGGTACGCCTTCGCCCGGCACCGCCGCGCGGTGGGCGCGCTCGTCAGCTCGACGGAGCGGGGAGACCTGCCGGCCGGGATGGAGTCGGCGGTGCTGCTCGACCGGTCGGCGATGGAGGCGCTGGGAGGGATCACGTTCGGCGACTGACGCGGTGCCTGCCCGGTAGGACACCGGTGCCCGCCCGGTAAGCGGAAGGAACCGCACCGTGTCCCCATGTGTGTACGAGTTAAGGTCGGGCGGGCACAGCAGCGGGCAGAACAGCAGAGGTTGATGGCAGTCATGGAGTTCCCAGGCACCCAGGAGCCGGGTCACGGTCACGCCCAGGGGCACGAGGGCGGCTACGCCCACCCCGCGCAGGGCTGGCCCGCCAACGAGTTGGAGCAGGTCCTCGCGGCGGCCCTCGGCCAGGAGGCGGGGAGCTCGGCGGGTGGCCGGATCGTCGAGGTGCTCGGCCGCAGCCACGTGTGGATACCGCTGCCCAGGGGCGGTTCGAACGCCAGCAGGGACCTCGATCTGCCGAGCCTGGAGATCGCCGGCCAGGCCTACGTCCCCGTGTTCAGCTCCGAGCAGCAGTTCATGGCGGTCACCGGTGGCCGCATGGACTGCACGGTGGCGCCGGCCGTGGAGTTCGCGCGCGGGCTTCCGCCGCAGGTCGGCATCGCGGTGAACCCGGACGGCACGGTGGGTGTGCCGCTGCCGCCGCCGGCCGTCGCCGAACTGGCCCGCAGTGGTCGCACGCCGCTGGACGGCCCGGCGACGGGTGGCCGCGTGGTGCTGAGCGAGCCCGACTGGCAGGTCGACCCCATGGACTTCCTGGCCGCGGTGCGCGAGGAGTTCGAGGCGCTCGGCACGGTGCTGAGCGCCCGGCGCTGCCTCGCGACGGTGGAGGACGCGGAGCCGTCCCTGTTCATCGGCGTGGAGCTGTCGCAGTCCGTGGGCGTCCCGAGCGGCGCGGGGGACCTGCCGCTGGACGCGCTGGGGCGGGCACTGGGCCGGGCGCCGGTGGCCTGGGCCGTCAACCTGGTGTTCCTGGACGTGACGCAGGACCCGGTCGCGGACTGGCTGCGTACACACGTACGGCCGTTCTACGTACGAGAAGGGTGACGGCGTCCGTCAAGTCGGTGTCAGTATCGCCGCTTAAGCTGGTTTCATGACGTGACCGGACGGCGCCTCGCTTTCCGGCCACGTGTGGAACACGGACGTATTTGAAGAGCCGAAGGGGCGGTTACGGGTGAGTGCGTCGGGCACGGCCGCGGCCGGACAGGTCGAGCACATGCTGCGCCAGGTGACGCCGGGACGCTACGACGCGTACGAGGCGCTCCTCAAGGCCCTCGCCGACCCCGCGGCCGGGCAGGTCTGGATGCTGCTCTGGCACGGCCAGGCCGGATCACCGGACGCCCAGTACGGGAACATGGAGGTGGACGGCTTCTCGTACGCCCCCTGCGTCACCTCCGCCCAGGAGCTCTCCGCCTCCGGCTGGTCGCGGGCGTACGAGGTGGTGAGCGGGGTCGACGCGGCGCGCACGCTGTACCCGGACCACTACGGGCTCTGGCTGAACCCGCACGCGCCGGGTGGCGGCGTCGGCATCCCGTGGCTCGACCTGCGCCGTATCGCGGGCGGCCTCGACCGGCAGCCGGCGGGTCCGCTGCGGCTCTCCGAGCCGACGATCGAAATCCCCCAGTTCTACGCGGTCCTGACGCAGAACGCGCATCGGACGACGGCGATCCGCTCGCTGCGCCGCGCCTGGGTCCAGCCCACGCTGGGTGCGCCCTATCTCGCCATCGGCCTGGACGTCTACGACACGTCCCCGGCGTCCGTGGACGCGGTGCGGGCGATGATGCAGCAGTCCATCCCGGCGGTCCCGGAGGGCCTTCCGGTGTCCACCGTCGCCATGTCGGACGAGTACGACCCGGTGGCGATGTGGCTGCGGCAGGCACGTCCGTTCTACGACCGTGAGGCGCATGCGGCTCCCGCCGGGGGTGGGTACGGATATCCGCCGCCGTACGGCGCGACCTACTGAAAGATGTCCTCAAACGCCGGACGGGCTGGAATCATCCAGCCCGTCCGGCGTTTGTCCGCTTCACCCCAACTGCCCCGTGTCCGCCTCCCGTTCACGGCAGTCCGGATAACGGAACACCCCAGCCAGCATCACGTTTAGGCATCCTTTCGCCGTCAAGTCTGGCAACAGATCGCGCCCAGGTTGAAGACTCCCGCAGCAAGGGGGCTTCGCCTCTGTGTACGACGGACTGAACCACGCCGCCACAGCGGCAAGTGCGGGCCGGTCACCGCCGGTTGAGAGGGGTCCCTGCCACGATGACGGCACCATTGCACGACACGAGCGCGGAAGCGGAACCGAGCGCACCGGTCGAGCCTGCCAAGGACGACGGAGGTCGCAAGGTCGAGGGCCGGTCGCTCAAGCAGATCGCCTGGAACCGGCTCAAGCGCGACAAGGTCGCCCTCGGCGGTGGCATCGTTGTCGTGCTCCTCGTCCTGGTCGCGGTCTTCGCACCGCTCATCGTCAGCCTGCTCGGCCACCCGCCGAACGAGTTCCACCAGGACAAGCTCGACCCGCTGACGAACCTGCCGCAGGGCACGCTCGGCGGCATCAGCAGCGACTTCCTGCTCGGCATCGAGCCGAACAAGGGCCGCGACGTCTTCAGCCGCATCGTCTACGGCGCCCGGATCTCGCTGCTCGTGGCATTCCTCGCGGCGATCGTCGCGACGGTGCTCGGCACGCTGTTCGGCATCATGGCCGGCTACTTCGGCGGCTGGGTCGACACGGTGATCAGCCGTGTGATGGACGTGCTGCTCTCGTTCCCGCAGCTGCTCTTCATCATCTCCCTGGTCTCGGTGCTCCCGGACGACCTGCTCGGCCTGACCGGCAGCGGGGTGCGCATCGCCGTCCTCGTCATGGTCATCGGCTTCTTCGGCTGGCCGTACATCGGACGCATCGTCCGAGGGCAGACGCTCTCCCTGCGGGAGCGCGAATACGTGGAAGCGGCACGGTCGTTGGGCGGTGGCAAGCGGCACATCCTGTTCCGCGAACTGCTGCCGAACCTGGTCGCGCCGATCGTCGTCTACATGACGCTGATGATCCCGACCAACATCCTCACGGAGGCGGCGCTCAGCTTCCTCGGTGCGGGCGTCAGGCCGCCCACGGCCTCCTGGGGCGGCATGCTCCGCGACGCCCTGGAGACGTACGAACACGACCCGATGTTCATGATCGTCCCGGGTGTCACGATCTTCATCACCGTTCTCGCGTTCAACCTCTTCGGCGACGGGCTGCGCGACGCCCTCGATCCCAAGGGCACCCGGTAGCGCCGTACAAGTCCAACTGGCTTTCACAGAACTGCCCCTGCAGCACGTCAGGCGGCTTGACTCCATGGTTCTCCGGCACTTGGTCCGGGACCGCGATCTCGGAGGTTACGAGAAAATGCCAACAGGTTCCTCGAAACGACGGCTTGCCGCCGGCGCCGCCCTCGTGGTCGCGGCGCTGGTGACGACCACGGCGTGCGGCGGTGGCAGCGACGACGACTCCAAGGACTCGTCCAAGGGTGCCGGTTACGACGCCGCGTACAAGAAGATCGCCAACCCTTCGAAGAAGAAGGGAGGCACGCTGCGCATGGTCGGCAAGCAGGACCTGGACTCCGCCGACCCGCAGCGCGCCTACTACGGCATGTCGTGGGACTTCATGCGGTTCTACACGCGCCAACTGGTCACCTACGCGCCCAAGCCGGGCGCCGCGTCCACCGAGCTCGTCGGCGACCTGGCCAAGGCCCCCGGCAAGATCTCCGACGACGGCAAGACGTACACGTACAGCCTGCGTGACGGCATCACCTGGCAGGACGGCTCGCCGATCACGTCCAAGGACATCAAGTACGGCATCGAGCGCATCTGGGCGACGGACACCATCACCGGTGGCCCGCAGTACCTGAAGCAGAACCTGGACCCCAAGGGCGAGTACAAGGGCCCGTACAAGGACAAGTCCAAGGACAAGCTCGGCCTGAAGTCGATCGAGACGCCGGACGACAAGACCATCGTCTTCAAGCTGCCGAAGCCCAACGGTGACTTCGAGCAGTTCCTCGCCATGCCGTCCGGCTCGCCGGTCAAGCAGGACAAGGACACGAAGGCCAAGTACACCCAGTCGCCGTTCTCCTCGGGCCCGTACAAGTTCCAGTCGTACAAGGCCAACAAGAAGATCGTGCTGGTGCGCAACGACAAGTGGAAGCGGTCCTCGGACCCGGTCCGCGCCGCGCTCCCGGACAAGGTCGACGTGACGATCTCCGCCAACCTGGAGGAGAACGACAAGCGCCTGATGGAAGGCGACTACGACGTCGACATGAACGGCACGGGCATGACCCAGTCGGGTCGCGTCACCGCCGTCCAGGACCACAAGGACAACGTCGACAACATGCGGACCCAGTTCGTCCGCTACGTCGCCCTGGTGCACAAGGCCAAGCCGTTCGACAACGTGCACTGCCGCAAGGCCGTGTTCTACGGCACGGACTTCGCGGGCCTGCAGCAGGTGCGCGGCGGCAAGCTGGCCGGTGGTGACATCGCCAACTCGACGCTGCCGAAGTCCATCAAGGGCCACACGGACTACGACCCGTACGGCATCCTCGCCCGCAAGGGCAAGCCGGACACGGCCAAGGCCAAGTCCGAGCTGAAGGAGTGCGGCAAGCCGAACGGCTTCTCCACGAAGATCACCGCCCGTACCAACAACCCGGGCGAGGTCGACACCGCCGAGGCGCTGCAGGAGCAGCTCGCCAAGGTCGGCATCAAGGTCGAGGTCGACTCCTTCGACGGCGCCGAGTCCGCCTCGGTCACCGGCTCCCCGAAGGTCGTCAAGTCCCGCGGCTACGGCATGATCATGAGCGGTTGGGGCCCGGACTTCCCGTCCGGACAGGGCTTCGGCCAGCCGCTGTGGGACAGCCGCTTCCTCTCGCAGACCGGTAACTACAACGAGTCCGAGATCGAGGACCCGAAGATCGACGGCGCCTTCGACAAGGCGATCGCCGAGACCGACCCCGACAAGGCCGGGAAGATCTACGAGGGCCTCGACAAGCGGATCCTCGACCAGGCCGACTGGATGCCGTTCATCTACGAGAACAACATCACCTGGCGTGGTTCGCGTCTGACGAACGCCATGATGGCCGACGCGTACAGCGGCCGCTACGACTACGCCTCCCTGGGCGTCGTCAAGTAACACCCGCGCCGGGAACCGGAGTCGATCCGGTTCCCGGCCCTTTCCGCTCCGCCGCCGAAAACCCGCCAGTCCGAAGGGCAGGTGATGGCCCCGGGCGACGGTCGTGGGCCCCCACAAGGAGCCGACGGCCGCCGCCGGGCCGCGCACAGTGCTTGCTTATCTCATCCGGCGCCTGTTCGCCGTTGTCATCATGGTGCTCGTCGTGCTGCTCGCGACCTTCACCATCTTCTTCATGCTGCCCAAATGGGCGGGTCAGGACATCGCCGTCCTCTTCGCCGGCAAGTCGTCCGGAGCCGAGCAGCTCGCCGGGATCCGGATCAAACTGGGGCTCAACGACCCTCTGCTCGTCCAGTTCTGGGAGTTCGTCAAGGGCATCCCGATGGGGCGCGACTACGCCAACGGCAGTGACGTGACCCACTGCGCGGCGCCCTGCTTCGGGTACTCCTTCCGCACGGAGGAACCCGTCTGGACCACCATCAAGGACGCGCTCCCCGTCACCGCCGCGCTCGCGGCCGGCGCCTGCGTGCTGTGGCTGATCGGCGGCGTCGCCACCGGCGTCGTCTCCGCCCTCAAGCGCGGCACCTTCTGGGACCGCGCCGCCATGACCACCGCCCTCGCCGGCGTCTCCCTGCCGGTCTTCTTCACCGGCATGGTCGCGATGGGGATCTTCGTGCACAGCCTCGGCTGGGTGCACATCGCCGACTCGCTCTCCACCGAGGACTCGATCGGCACCTGGATCGAGACGCTGATCCTGCCGTGGATCGTGCTCGCCTTCCTCAACGCCGCGATGTACGCCCGGCTCACCCGCGCCACCATGCTGGAGATCCTCGGCGAGGACTACATCCGCACCGCGCGCTCCAAGGGTCTCGGTGAGTCCTCCGTCATCACCCGGCACGCGCTGCGCTCCGCGATGACGCCGATCCTCACCGTCTTCGGCCTCGACCTCGGCGTGCTGCTCGGCGGCGCCGTGCTCACCGAGTCCACGTTCAACCTGCCGGGCCTCGGCCTCGCGGCGGTCCAGGCCATCAGCAACAAGGACCTGCCCGTGATCCTCGGCGTGACGCTCATCGCGGCCCTCGCGATCGCCGTCGCCAACCTCGTCGTGGACCTTCTGTACGCCGTCATCGACCCGCGAGTGAGGCTGGGATGACCGAACTGCACAAGACCGGAGCGGCGGTCGGTGAGCCCACCGACAACACCGCCGCCTCCGGCGCCCCCAGCTCCTTCCTCGAGGTCCGGGACCTCAAGGTGCACTTCCCGACCGACGACGGCCTGGTCAAGTCCGTCGACGGGCTCTCCTTCAAGCTGGAGAAGGGCCGCACCCTCGGCATCGTCGGCGAGTCGGGCTCCGGCAAGTCCGTCACCTCGCTCGGCATCCTGGGCCTGCACACCACCGGCCAGTACGGCCGGCGCAAGGCGCAGATCAGCGGCGAGATCTGGCTGGATGGCACCGAGCTGCTCACCGCCGACCAGGACACCGTGCGCAAGCTGCGCGGCCGCGACATGGCGATGATCTTCCAGGACCCGCTGTCGGCCCTGCATCCGTACTACTCGATCGGCCGGCAGATCGTGGAGGCCTACCGGGTCCACCACGACGTCGACAAGAAGACCGCGCGCAAGCGGGCCATCGAGATGCTCGACCGGGTCGGGATCCCGCAGCCGGACAAGCGGGTCGACTCCTACCCGCACGAGTTCTCGGGCGGCATGCGCCAGCGCGCGATGATCGCGATGGCGCTCGTCAACAACCCCGAACTCCTGATCGCCGACGAGCCGACCACCGCGCTCGACGTGACGGTGCAGGCGCAGATCCTCGACCTGATCCGCGACCTCCAGAAGGAGTTCGGCTCCGCCGTCATCATGATCACGCACGACCTCGGGGTCGTCGCGGAGATGGCCGACGAACTCCTTGTGATGTACGGCGGTCGCTGCGTCGAGCGCGGCACCGCGGACCAGGTCTTCTCCACGCCTCAACACCCGTACACCTGGGGTCTGTTGGGGTCGATGCCGCGCATCGACCGGGAGCAGACCGAGCGGCTCACCCCGGTCAAGGGCGCCCCGCCCAGCCTCATCAACCTGCCGAGCGGCTGCGCCTTCAACCCGCGCTGCCCCTACGCGGACGTGCCCAAGGACAACATCACGCGCACCGAGCGCCCCGAACTGCGCGAGATCGGCTCCGGCCACTACTCGGCCTGCCACATGTCGGCCGACGAACGCGAGCGGATCTGGACCGAAGAGATTGCGCCGAAGCTGTGACGGACGCCGCCGAAGGATCCAAAGGACCTGAGACCGAGACTGAGACCGAGATGACGCCCTCCACGATTCCCCAGCAGGCGACGACCTCTCCGGACGCCGCGGCCGGCGAGCCGCTGCTCAGGGTCGACGGCCTGGTCAAGCACTTCCCCATCCGCAAGGGCCTGCTCAAGCGGCAGGTCGCCGCCGTGCAGGCGGTCGACGGGCTCTCCTTCGACGTCCGCGCGGGGGAGACCCTCGGCGTCGTCGGCGAGTCCGGCTGCGGAAAGTCGACCATGGGCCGGCTGATCACCCGGCTGCTCGAACCCACGGGCGGGCGCGTCGAGTTCGAGGGCAAGGACATCACGCACCTGGGCACCGGCGGCATGCGTCCGCTGCGCCGCGACGTCCAGATGATCTTCCAGGACCCGTACTCGTCCCTGAACCCGCGCCACAACATCGGCACGATCGTCGGCGCCCCGTTCAAGCTCCAGGGCGTCAAGCCCGAGGGGGGAGTGCGCAAGACGGTCCAGGAGCTCCTGGAGAAGGTCGGCCTCAACCCCGAGCACTACAACCGCTACCCGCACGAGTTCTCCGGCGGTCAGCGGCAACGCATCGGCATCGCGCGGGCGTTGGCGCTGCGGCCGAAGCTCGTGGTGGCGGACGAGCCGGTCTCCGCGCTCGACGTGTCGATCCAGGCGCAGGTGGTCAACCTCCTGGACGACCTCCAGGACGAGCTGGGCCTCACGTACGTGATCATCGCGCACGACCTCTCGGTCATCCGGCACGTCTCGGACCGGATCGCGGTCATGTACCTCGGCAAGATCGTCGAGTTGGCGGACCGCGACGACCTGTACTCGACGCCGATGCACCCGTACACCAAGGCGCTGCTCTCGGCCGTCCCGGTACCGGACCCCAAGCGCCGCGGCGCCAAGAGCGAACGCATCCTGCTGCGCGGCGACGTCCCCTCGCCGATCGACCCGCCCACCGGGTGCCGCTTCCACACGCGGTGCTGGAAGGCGACGGAGCTCTGCAAGACGACGGAGCCGCCGCTGATCCCGTTGGCCACGGGCCACCAGGTCGCGTGCCACCACCCGGAGAACGCCCCGGACCAGGCCCCGGACGACACGAACCTCCTCACGGTGGCGAAGGAGGCGATCGACGTGATCACGGTTCCGGAGTCGGTCGAGTCGAAGAAGCCTGAGCCTCCGGCGGACGACATTTCGAGCCCCGCCGGCGATTGAGGCGCGGGGTCCGGGGCGGAGCCCCGTGACGTGCGTCCGGCGCGGCGCGAGCGTGCAATGGGCGCCAACCCCGCCCGAGTGGCGTGTACATGGCCCAAAAGGGTCATGTACACGCACACCGCCGAGCGGCAGAGTTCCGCTGTCCGTTACACCGGAACCCGCTCGAAGGGACGCCCCATGGCACTCTCCCGTTCGGCACGACTGGCCGCGCTCACCGTCGCCGCCGCCTCCTTCTGCCTGATAGCCGCCGCACCCGCCCCCACCCCCGGCTCCGACGGCATCGGCGACCCGTACTTCCCGCAGCTCGGCAACGGCGGCTTCGACGCCGAGCACTACGCCCTCGACGTCGCGTACAACCCCGACACCGACCGCCTCGACGGCCGCACGACCCTCACCGCGCGCGCCACCCAGAACCTCTCCGCCTTCGACCTCGACCTGCAGAAGCTGACCGTCACCAAGGTCGAAGTGAACGGCAGACGCGCGGACTTCACCCGCAGCGGCGACGAGATACAGGTCAAGCCCCGCACCTCGCTCGGCAAGGGCAAAACCTTCACCACGACCGTCACGTACGGCGGAGTCCCCGAACCCCTCAGCGGCCCCATCGTCTTCGGCTCCGACTACGGCTGGATGAAGACCGCGGACGGCGTCTTCGTCGCGTGCGAGCCGAACGCCGCCTCCACCTGGTTCCCGTCCAGCGACCACCCGTCCGACAAGGCCACGTACGACATCCGTATCAAGGCCCCGAAGGGTCTGACCGGCGTCTCGAACGGCCGGCTCGTCGACTCGTACGACACCGACAAGGGCAAGCAGACCGTCCACCACTGGCGCGAGTCGAAGCCCATGGCGACGTATCTCGCGACCGCCACCATCGGCAAGTTCGACGTGAAGAGCGGCAAGACGCCCGCCGGAACGCCCATCTACGTAGCCATCGACCCGGTCCTCGCGAACAGCAACAACGTCGACGTGTACGCGGTGACCGCCGAGGCCACCGACTACTGGGCGCAGGTCTTCGGCCCGTACCCCTTCGAGGAGACGGGCGCGATCGTCGACGACATGCCGCAGGCCGGCTTCTCCCTGGAGACCCAGTCCAAGCCGATCTACTCGGCCGTCCGCTCCGAGTCGACGATCGTGCACGAGCTGGCCCACCAGTGGTTCGGCGACTCCGTCTCGGTCGAGCAGTGGAAGAACATCTGGCTCAACGAGGGCTTCGCCACGTACGCCCAGTGGCTGTGGACCGAGCACAAGGGCGGCGCCTCCGCCCACGACTCCTTCCTCGCGGGCTACAACTCGCGGCCCGCCACCTCCTCGTTCTGGCAGGTGAAGGTCGGCGACCCGCAGCGCGACACGATGTTCGCCTCGGCCGTCTACCAGCGCGGCGCGATGACGCTCCAGGTGCTGCGCGAGCGCATCGGCGACAAGGCGTTCTTCAAGCTGCTGCCGCAGTGGACCAAGCTGCACCGCTACGGCAACGCCCAGACGTCCGACTTCATCGCCCTCGCCGAACGGGTCTCGGGTCAACAGCTCGACGACCTCTTCGACACCTGGCTGTTCACGACGGGCAAGCCCAGCCTGTAGGGCCCCTGCGGGCGCGACGGGTAAGAATGTCGCGTGCTCCAGGAACTGTTCACCCCCTCCGTCCAGCATTGGCTCGACCTCATCGGGATCTTCGTCTTCGCGATCTCCGGTGCCCTGATGGCCGTCCGCAAGAACTGGGACGTCTTCGGGATCGCCGCGCTCGCCGAGGTCACCGCGCTGGGCGGAGGGGTCTTCCGGGACCTGGTCATCGGCGCCGTGCCACCGGCCGCGTTCGTCGACCTCGGCTATTTCGTCACGCCGCTGGTCGCCGCCGCGCTCGTCTTCTTCCTGCACCCGGAGGTCGAGCGCACCCAGACGGCGGTGAACGTCTTCGACGCGGCGGGCCTCGGCCTGTTCTGCGTCACGGGCACGACGAAGGCGTACGACTACGGGCTCGGGCTCACCGCGTCCGCCGCGCTCGGCCTCGCCACGGCGGTCGGCGGCGGTGTGCTGCGCGACATCATCGCCAACGAGGTGCCGTCCCTCGTGCGCTGGGACC
Source organism: Streptomyces nidicola (assembly GCF_050106155.1). Classification (NCBI taxonomy): domain Bacteria; kingdom Bacillati; phylum Actinomycetota; class Actinomycetes; order Kitasatosporales; family Streptomycetaceae; genus Streptomyces; species Streptomyces nidicola. The sequence goes on along the minus strand of NZ_JBNBPI010000001.1, from coordinate 3,349,706 downwards.
GCGATCTCTACGCGGTGCCCGCGATGGTCGGCGCCGGGATCGTCGTCCTGTGCATCCACCTCGACGCCCTGAACGGCTTCACCAGCGCCCTCGCGGTCCTCACCGCGTTCGTTCTGCGACTGCTCGCGATGCGCTTCCACTGGCGGGCCCCGCGCGCCTGGAACCGCAGGTCGGCGGGGGTGGATGTGATGGAGGAGACGCCGTAGCCGGGGACTGGGGCGCGGGGAAAGCTACCGCTCAGTAATTACCTGTTGTACGTTTCCGGGTATGGCAGACGCAGTATCCACGCAGAGTCGCCCGGCCGTCATCGGCGACAGCGAGTTCGACCGCGACACCGCCGTCACCCGGCGCGCGGACGAACCCGGTGTCTACGACATCGACCTCTCCGCGGGCTGGACGATCATCAACGCCCTCAACGGCGGCTACCTCCTCGCCGTGCTCGGCCGCGCCCTCGCGGACGCCTTGCCGCACGACGACCCGTTCACGATCTCCGCGCACTATCTGACCGCGTCGGCGCCGGGTCCGGCCGTGATCAGGACCGATGTGGCCCGCGCCGGCCGCACCCTCTCCACGGGGCAGGCCTCCCTCTTCCAGTTCGCGGAGGACGGCAGCGAGGTCGAGCGGATCCGGGTCATCGCCAGTTACGGCGACCTGGACGCGCTCCCCGACGATGTGCGTACGAGCGCAGAGGCGCCCGTCATGCCGTCTGCCGAGCAGTGCTTCGGCGCGGGCGACGCCCCCGAGGGCGCGCCGCCCGTGCCCGGCAGCTCCGCGATCTCCGACCGGCTGCACCTGAAGCTCGACCCGGCCACGCTGGGCTGGGCACTCGGCGCGCCGTCCGGCAAGGGCGAGATGCGCGCCTGGTTCGGCCTCGCCGACGGCCGCGACATGGACCCGCTGTCGCTGCTGCTCGCGGTGGACGCGCTGCCGCCCACCGCCTTCGAGATGGGCCTCAAGGGCTGGGTGCCGACGGTCGAGCTGACCGTCCACGTGCGCTGCCGCCCGGCCCCGGGACCCGTCCGCGTGTCGATCACGACGCGGAACCTGGCCGGCGGCTTCCTGGAGGAGGACGCCGAGATCTGGGACGCGAAGGACCGCCTGGTGGCCCAGTCGCGCCAGCTGGCGCGCGTGCGGCTGAGCTGAGGTTCGAGGGCTTTACGAACGCAGGAACTCGCCCAGTACGGCGGCGAGTTCCGCGGGCGCGTCCTCCTGGACGAGGTGCCCGGCGCCCTCGATGATCCGCAGCTCGGCGCCGGGGATCAGCTTGGCCAGCTCGTGCGCCCGCGCGACCGGGATCCAGGTGTCCTCGGCGCCCCAGCAGACGAGTACGGGCAGGTCCAACTCCCCGTAGCGGTCCTGGATGTCGTCGGTGGCGGCCCACAGCGGGTTCTGCTCGATCTGCCGGTAGAAGGATTCCTTCCCGGCCTCGGTCAGCCAGGGCGCGACCACACGCGCGTGCGTCTCGGGGTGCAGTCCGTGGTGGCTGCCGGAGGCGATGTAGCGGTGCACGAGCGCCTCGTGGAGGTCGGGCGGCAACTGCCGGAACACGTCGGAGTGTTCACCGAGCAGCCGGTACGTGGGGGAGCCCCACGGCCGGACGGCCACCGGGTCGACCAGGGCGAGGCGCGCGTACGCCGCGCCGTGCACCAGGTGTGCGCGCAGCGCGATGCAGCCGCCGAAGTCGTGGCCCACGACGGTCGGCAGCTGTTCCGCCCGGCCGTCGGCGAGGCCCCAGTGGTCGAGCAGCTCGGTCAGGACGCGGGCCTGGGTGTCGAGCGAGAGGTCCTGGTCCGGGCCCGCCTCGGAGACGCCGTAGCCGGGCAGGTCCCATACGTGGACGCGGTGTTGGCGTGCGAGTGCGCGGGCCGGGGCGCGCCAGACGTACGAGGAGAACGGCGTGCCGTGGACGAGGACGACGGGCGGCGCGTCGGCCGGGCCGAGAACGGTCCAGCGGACTTCGCCGGACGAACTGGAGAAGCTTCGGTCGAGGTTCCAGTCGGCTGCTGTCATGACCGTAACGCTAGTTGGTCATGACACGTCGAGCCAGTGCTTTCGGCCGATGCTCACCAGGCGCAGCTGCCGCTCGGCCTGTCGCGCCACCCGCCCGAAGTCCTCGGCGTCCGTGCTGAGCAGCAGCGATGCCGTCACCAGCATGTGATCGACGTACAGATTCGCGAGCATCATCAGATCCTCCTGGCTCCAGCCCGCCGCTTCGGGGTCGTGGCGGAGCGCCTCGCACACCTCGTCGGCGAACTGCGTGAGCTGGGCGCCGATCGCCTCCCGCACCCGCTGCACGCCGCCGTGCCGCTCGCGCGCGATGAACCGGACGTGTGCGGGGTACGCGTGCACATGACGGGCGATCAGCTCGATGGTGCGCGTGATGCGTTCGTCGCTGTCCCACGTCGCCGTCAGCGCGTCGCGTATCACCGCGTGCAGGCTGCCGAGCGCCTCCTCGACCAGGGCGACTCCGAGCTCGGCCGTGCTGTCGAAGTGCCGGTAGAACGCGGTCGGGGTCACGCCCACGGCGCGCGTCACCTCGCGCAGGCCGAGGCTGCTGAGGCTCTGGTCCTCCAGCAGCTCCAACGCCGCGTCCAGGAGCGCCTGTCGGGTCTTCTGCTTCCGCGCCTGACGGACGCCGCACGTGTGACTCATGTCATCCAGTTAACAACTGTTCTCTGTAATGGGGAAGTCGAGTCGCGAGCTAGACTCGGTAGTCAGTGAACAGTTGTAACCCAACTTTTCGAGAGGCTTCCATGCTGTTCCTCGTAGCGGCCCTTCTGCTGCTGGGCTTCGCGCTCGGCACCGTGGCCCACGCCCCGCTGCCCGTCACGCTCGTCGCGGCCGCCGTCATCGGTGTCTGGCTGGCCGTCTTCGCGGTCCGCGAGCGCCACGCGCGCCGCAGGCACCAGCACTGAACCGTCAGCAGTTCACGCTCAGCAGTTCACGCTCTCAGGGGGTATCACCGTGCAACTCACCGCAGAACCGCGCACCACAGAACCTCGCACCACGGAGCCGCGCACCGAGGAGCCGCACGCCGCGGAGCCGCAGACGCAGGCCCGCTCCGCCGGGCGGCGGGACGCCGACGGCATGGCCGTCGCCTCGTTCGTCCTCGGCCTGGTCGGGCTGCTCGTCATGAACGTCTTCCTCGGCCCCGTCTCGATCGTCCTCGCGTCCGTCGCCCTGTGGCGCGGCACCGAGCGGCGCGGCCGCGCCTTTCTCGGGCTCGGTCTCGGCGTCGCCGACCTCGTCGTGCTCGGCGCCCTGATCGCCGCCGACGGCACGATGTCCTGGAGCATTACGGGCTGACCGTCGGGTGCGCGCACGTGGGCTCGTAGAATCGAGCCCACCATGGCTTACCTCGACCACGCCGCGACCACTCCGATGCTCCCGGAGGCGGTCGAGGTGATGACCGCCCAGCTCGCCGTCACCGGCAACGCCTCGTCCCTGCACGCCGCGGGGCGCCGCGCCCGCCGCACCGTCGAGGAGTCCCGCGAGACCCTCGCCGAGTCGCTCGGTGCCCGGCCCAGCGAGGTCGTGTTCACCTCGGGTGGCACCGAGGCCGACAACCTCGCCGTCAAGGGCCTGTACTGGGCGCGCCGCGCCGCGGACCCGGCCCGCACCCGGGTCCTCGCCAGCCCCGTCGAGCACCACGCCGTGCTCGACGCCGTGCACTGGCTCGCCGAGCACGAGGGCGCGACCGTGGAGTACCTGCCGGTCGACGCGTACGGGCGGGTGCACGCCGAAGCGCTCCGCGAGGCGATCGAGCGGAACCCCGACGACCTCGCGCTCGCCACGGTCATGTGGGCCAACAACGAGATCGGCACGATCCAGCCGGTGCGTGAACTGGCCGACGTGGCAGGGGAGTTCGACATCCCGCTGCATGCCGACGCGGTGCAGGCCTACGGGCAGATCCCGGTCGACTTCGCCGCCTCCGGGCTCGCCGCGATGACCGTGTCCGGCCACAAGGTCGGCGGTCCCTACGGCATCGGCGCCCTCCTTCTCGGTCGTGAGTACACCCCCGTCCCCGTACTGCACGGCGGCGGGCAGGAGCGGCACGTCCGCTCCGGCACGCTCGACGTCCCCGCGATCGCGGCCTTCGCCACGGCCGGCCGGATCGCGACCGAGCAGCGCGAGTGGTTCGCCCGCGAGATCGGCACGCTCAGGGACGCCCTGGTCGACGCCGTCCGGTCGGCCGCCCCCGAGGCGATCCTCGGCGGCGACCCGGCCCCCGGCGGCCGGCTGCCCGCCAACGCCCACTTCACCTTCCCCGGCTGCGAGGGGGACTCGCTCCTCCTTCTCCTGGACGCGCAGGGCATCGAGTGCTCCACGGGCTCGGCCTGCACCGCGGGCGTGGCCCAGCCCAGCCACGTCCTGCTCGCGACCGGCACGGACCCGGACCTGGCCCGCGGCACGCTCCGCTTCTCCCTCGGCCACACCACCACGAAGGCCGATGTGGAAGCGGTGGCGAAGGCGATCGGTCCTGTGGTGGAGCGGGCGCGGTCGGCGGGGCTCTCGTAGCCCCGAGGCCGTCAGGCCTTCGCGGCGCCGGCCCGCTCGTACGCCGCCTTCACCAGGCGTATGTACCGGTCCCAGTCCCAGTTCGGCCCCGGGTCGGTGTGGTCGGTGCCCGGCACCTCGACGTGCCCGATGATGTGCTCCCGGTCGACCGGTATGTCGTAGCGCCGACAGATCCGGGCGGTGAGCCGCGCGGACGACTCGTACATCGCGTCGGTGAAATCGGACGGCCGGTCCACGAAGCCCTCGTGCTCGATGCCGACACTGCGCTCGTTGTAGTCCCGGTTCCCCGCGTGGAACGCGACGTCCAGCTCTCGGATCATCTGCGCGATGTGCCCGTCCTGCCGGACCACATAGTGCGCGGCCGCCCCGTGCCACGGGTCCTTGAAGACCTTCAGGGTGCCCTGGTAACTGCCCTGGGTGACATGGATGATCACCCGGTCGATCGTGTAGTCGTCCGGCCGGTCCGCCCGCCGCCAGTTCGCCGACGCGGCGGCCACCCACTCCGCGCCCTTGAAGTCCACCGCGCCGGCCTCGCGCGGCTTGTCGACCCCCGGCATCTGCCACCACATGCGGGCGAGATCACCGCGCGCGAGCAGCCCGACGCCCACGGCCGAAGCGGCCCCGCCGATGATCAGGGTCCGCCGGCTGATCCCGCCGTCCCGGTCCCCGCCGCGGCCCTTCCCCGAGCCGGCACCCTGCTTCCCCATATGACGCCCCCGTCAGTCCCGTACGAGATCCACAACGCATATCCGAGCGATTCGGTTCCCACGGGCCCGTACCCTGTTAGTGCTATGACTTCCCAGACTCCGCAGCGCTCCGCGGGCCCCGAGAAGGCGGCCCGACCCCTCCGTGTCCTCGCCGCCATGTCCGGCGGCGTGGATTCCGCCGTCGCCGCGGCCCGCGCCGCCGAAGCGGGCCACGACGTGACCGGCGTGCATCTCGCGCTCTCGGCGAACCCGCAATCGTTCCGCACCGGCGCCCGCGGCTGCTGCACCATCGAGGACTCCCGCGACGCGCGCCGCGCGGCCGACGTCATCGGCATCCCGTTCTACGTCTGGGACCTCGCCGACCGCTTCCGCGAGGACGTGGTGGAGGACTTCATCGCGGAGTACGAGGCCGGCCGCACGCCGAACCCGTGCCTGCGCTGCAACGAGAAGATCAAGTTCGCCGCGCTCCTCGACAAGGCGCTCGCCCTCGGCTTCGACGCGGTCTGCACGGGGCACTACGCGCAGGTCATCGTCAACGGGAACGGCGACCGCGAGCTGCACCGCGCCGCCGACATGGCCAAGGACCAGAGCTACGTCCTCGGCGTCCTGGACGACCGGCAGCTCGCCCACGCGATGTTCCCGCTGGGTGACACGGAGACGACCAAGGAAGAGATCCGCGCGGAGGCCGAGCGCCGCGACCTGGCGGTCGCCAAGAAGCCCGACTCCCACGACATCTGCTTCATCGCCGACGGCGACACCCAGGGCTTCCTCGCGAACCGGCTCGGCAAGGCGGAGGGCGACATCGTCGACGAGTCGGGCGCCAAGCTCGGCACCCACGAGGGCGCCTTCGGCTACACGATCGGCCAGCGCAAGGGCCTGCGCATCGGCCGACCCGCCCCCGACGGCAAGCCGCGCTACGTCCTGGACATCTCCCCGGTGGACAACACGGTGACGGTGGGCCCGGCGGAGGCCCTCGACGTGACGGCCCTCACCGCCATCAAGCCCCGCTGGTGCGGCGCGGCGCCCTCCGGGCCCGGCACGTACACCGCCCAACTGCGCGCGCACGGCGGCGAGACCGAGGTGTCGGCGGAGCTGGTGGACGACGAACTCCAGGTCCGCTTCACCGAGGCCGTCCGCGGCGTCGCCCCCGGCCAGGCGATCGTGCTGTACGACGGCACGCGCGTGGTGGGCTCGGCGACGATCGCCACTACGGAGCGGGTCGCCGCGGTCGCCTAGGACAGGTCCTAGGCCCGCCCCTGCAGGTAGTACTGCAGTACGGCACCCAGCTGACCGCACCACTCGGACGCCTGCGCCTTCTTCCGGGCCTGCACCGCGCACGTGTAGACGGCGCCGTCCACCATCGCCGCCGTCACGAACACCCCGGACGGCATCGGCTGGAAGTGCGCCGTCCGCACGTGCGTCCACGGCAGGTCGATGGCGTGCGGCCCCTGCTCGAAGTGCAGCCCGTCCGCGTCCACGACCATGCCGTTGTGCTTGTCGGCGGCCACGAACTCGGGACCGGCGGCCGCCGCCGGGGGGCCGGGCGCGAACTGCGGCGGATGAGCGGGCGGCGGCGGAGCCGCCGGTGGGTGCGGCGGGGGCGCCGGAGCGAACGGCGGCGGGGGACCGCCGAACCCACCCGTCGGAACGTCCTGCTGCCCGTCTCCGTGAGCCATGTCCGCCTCACCCTCCGTCCTGCTCTGCCGTACCTCCTCATTCGACCACGCGCGCGTGGTTACGCGGCGTCGACCTGCGTCTCGTAGAAGCACAGATGGTCCTTGATGGCGGCCACCTCGGCCTTCGGCTCCGGATACGCCCACACCAGGTCCTGCGCACCGGGCACCGACCAGTAGGAGGCGTCGCCCTTGAAGGGGCAGTGCGTAGTCGTGTTCGAGGGCGTAAGCAGCTCGGTCCGTACGTCCTCCGGCGGCAGGTAGTACCGCACCGGACAACCGGTCTCCTTGAGCACCAGCGGCCGCGAACTCTCGGCAAGCACCTGCCCTCCATGAACGACCCGCACCCGCTCGGAACCCTGCTCGACCGTGATCGTGTGTCCTTGAGTCATACGTGTGCCAGCGCTCACAGCGCACGGGTTCTTCCCGTCGCGGCCGCGCTCTTGGAAGGATCAAGGTCTACGAGAGGATCGCCATGGCACTCGACTCCACCGACCGGCTCGCCATCACCGAACTGCTCTCTCTGCACGGCCACTTGATCGACTCCGGCGAACTGGATCGATTGGACGAGCTCTTCACCCCAGACGTCGTCTACGACGTCACGGACTTCGGGCAGCCGCCTCTCCACGGCCCGGCCGCCATCAAGGACGCCGCGCTCGCCCTCGGCGCGGGCAACCCGGTCGCCCACGTCGCGCGTCGGGTGCCGCTCGGCGGCCGGTGACGGGGCGGCCCGGCTGTCAGTGGCGGGTCGTACGGTAGATGGCATGAACATCTGTGTCTTTCTCTCCGCCGCCGATCTCGACGAGCGCTACACCCGGCCCGCCCGTGAATTCGCCGAGCTGCTCGGCAAGGGTGGGCACACGCTCGTGTGGGGCGGTTCGGAGAGTGGGCTCATGAAGGTCGTCGCCGACGGGGTGGCGGAGGCCGGTGGGCGGCTCACCGGGGTGTCCGTGGACTTCCTCGCGGCCAAGGCGCGCGTCGTCGCCGAGCCCGACCAGATGGTGATCGCCAAGGACCTCGCGGAGCGCAAGGCGCTGCTCCTGGAGAAGTCCGACGCCGTCGTGATCATGGTGGGTGGCACGGGGACGCTCGACGAGGCGACCGAGATCCTCGAGCTGAAGAAGCACGGGAAGACCGACAAGCCGATCGTGCTGCTCAACTCCGCGGGCTTCTATGACGGTCTGAAGGAGCAGTTCCGGCGCATGGAGGACGAGGGTTTTCTGCCGATTCCCCTCACTGACCTCGTGTTCTTCGCCGAGGAGCCGGTCGGGGCGATGGCCTACCTTGAGGAGTCGCGCGGCATCGAGTAGTGCGAGCATGGCGGGCATGGCTACACATGTGATCACCGGCGCCGGTTCCGGAATCGGCGCCGCCGTCGCCCGCCGCCTCCACGAGCGCGGCGACGAAATCTATCTCCACGCGCGCGACGCGGGCCGCGCCAAGGAGCTCGCCGCCGAGTTCCCCGGCGCGAAGACGCTCGTCGGTGACCTCGCCGACCCGGACAAGCTGTCCTGGGCCTTCTCGCACCAGACGCTGCCCGACCGGATCGACTCGCTGCTGCACATCGCCGGCGTCGTCGACCTGGGCAAGGTCGGCGAGCTCACCCCGAAGTCGTGGCGCCACCAGCTCAACGTCAACCTCATCGCCCCGGCCGAGCTGACCCGCCACTTCCTGCCCCAACTCCGCCTCGCCCAGGGGCACGTGCTCTTCGTGAACTCCGGCGCCGGACTCAACGCCAACGCCGACTGGTCCGCGTACGCCGCCTCCAAGCACGGCCTCAAGGCGCTCGCCGACTCGCTGCGCCAGGAGGAGCACGGCAACGGGGTGCGGGTCACCTCCGTGTACCCGGGCCGCACCGCCAGCCCCATGCAGGCCAAGGTGCACCACCAGGAGGGCAAGGAGTACGACGAGTCCCGCTGGATCGACCCCGAGTCCATGGCCACGACGATCGTGATGGCCCTCGACCTGCCGCGCGACGCCGAGGTCAACGACCTGACGGTCCGCCCCGGCCGCTGACGGCGCCGCCCGCCCGGCGGCCGGCGTTACGTACCCTTCCTGGGTGACTGACAAGAGCGACTTCAGGTGGGGGCCGGCCACGGGCGTCGGCTCGATGCCCGGTGGCGATGCCCGCGAGGCCGCCAAGACCGTGACCGGCAGCTTCGAGGGGCCCGAGCAGGGGATGCCGTTCCTCGCCGAGCTGCCCGCGCGCGGCCCCGGCGCCGACATGATCGGCCGTACGGCCGGAATGCTGGTCGACCTGTACGCGCGCGTGGAGCCCAGCGGCTGGCGGATCGGCGACCGGCCCGGCCGGGACACCAAGCGCGCCAGGTCCTGGCTCGGCGAGGACCTCGACGCGCTCGAGGAGTTCACGCAGGGCTACGAGGGCCCGCTCAAGGTGCAGGCCGTCGGGCCGTGGACGCTCGCCGCCGCCCTGGAGCTGCGGAACGGGGAGGCCGCCCTCTCCGACCTCGGCGCGTGCCGCGACCTCGCCGCGTCCCTGGCCGAGGGGCTGCGCGAGCACCTCGCCGACGTACGCCGCCGGGTGCCGGGCGCCCAGTTGGTGCTCCAGCTCGACGAGCCCTCCCTCATCGCCGTGCTGCGCGGGCAGATCAAGACCGCCAGCGAGTACCGCACGCACCGCGCCGTCGACCGGCAGATCGTCGAGGGCGCGCTGCGCGACGTCTTCTCCGTGCTCGAGGACGGGCCGCGCCTCGTCCACTCCTGCGCCCCCGACGTGCCGTTCGCCCTCCTGCGCCGGGCCGGCGCGGACGCGGTCTCCTTCGACTTCTCGCTGCTCACCGAGCGTGACGACGACGTGATCGGGGAGTCCGTCGAGGCCGGCCTGCGACTCGTCGCGGGTGTCGTGCCGGGCGTGGACGGCCCATTGTCAGACCCTGCCGGTAGCGTCATGGGTGTCAGGACGCTGTGGCGCAGGCTGGGGCTGAATCCGGGTTCCCTCGCGGACTCGGTGGTGCTCACGCCGTCGTGCGGACTCGCGGGTGCCTCGCCCGCGTACGCCCGCGCGGCACTCGCCCACTGTGTCCGGGCGGCGAGATCACTCGCGGACAACCCTGAGTGACCGTGGACGAAGGCGAACGGGAGGACGAGACGGTGGCTGACGAACTGCAGAGCGAGGGCACGGTGCCCGCCAAGGAGCGGGACGAGCACGCCCAGCTGGCGGAGCAGATCGAGGAGCACCGCTTCCGGTACTACGTGAACGACGCTCCGGTCGTCTCCGACGCCGAGTTCGACAAGCTCCTGCGCTCCCTGGAGGCGCTGGAGGAGAAGTACCCCGAGCTGCGCACGCCGGACTCGCCGACCCAGAAGGTCGCGGGCCAGTACGAGACGGAGTTCACGTCCGTCGAGCACCGCGAGCGCATGCTCTCGCTCGACAACGCTTTTGACGACGCCGAGTTGGCGGCCTGGGCCGACCGTGTCGCCAAGGACGTGGGCGCGCCGGGCTACCACTTCCTGTGCGAGCTGAAGATCGACGGCCTCGCGGTGAACCTGACGTACGAGGACGGGCGGCTGACCCGCGCGGCCACGCGCGGGGACGGCCGGGTCGGCGAGGACATCACGTCCAACGTCCGCACGATCTCGGACATCCCGAACCGCCTGAAGGGCGACAACATCCCGCCGCTCGTCGAGATCCGCGGCGAGGTCTTCTTCCCCATGGACAAGTTCGAGGAGCTGAACGCCCGGCTCGTCGAGGCCGGCGACAAGCCCTTCGCCAACCCCCGTAACGCGGCGGCGGGTTCGCTGCGTCAGAAGGATCCGCGCGTCACCGCGACCCGCCCGCTGCACATGGTGGTGCACGGCATCGGTGCCCGCGAGGGCTTCGACATCGACCGCCTCTCGGAGGCGTACGACCTGCTGCGCGAGTGGGGCCTGCCGACCACCAAGTACAGCAAGGTGGTCGAAGACCTCGAAGGCGTACGGAAGTTCATCGCGTACTACGGAGAGAACCGCCACTCCGTGGACCACGAGATCGACGGCGCGGTCATCAAGCTCGACGAGATCCGTCTCCAGGGCCGCCTCGGCTCCACCGCGCGCGCCCCGCGCTGGGCCATCGCCTGGAAGTTCCCGCCCGAAGAGGTCAACACCAAGCTGCTCAACATCCGCGTGGGCGTGGGCCGCACGGGCCGTGTGACGCCGTACGCGCAGGTGGAGCCGGTCACCGTGGCGGGCTCCGAGGTCGAGTTCGCGACGCTGCACAACCAGGAGATCGTCAAGAAGAAGGGCGTCTTCATCGGGGACACGGTCGTCATCCGCAAGGCCGGTGACGTCATCCCCGAGATCCTCGGCCCCGTCGCCGACCTGCGGGACGGCAGCGAGACCGAGTTCGTGATGCCCGCCGAGTGCCCCGAGTGCGGCACCCCGCTGCGGGCCATGAAGGAGGGCGACATCGACCTCCGGTGCCCCAACGCCCGCACGTGCCCGGCCCAGTTGCGCGAGCGCCTCTTCTACCTGGGCGGCCGCCAGAGCCTGGACATCGAGAACTTCGGGTATGTCGCCGCCGCCGCGCTCACCGGCCCGCTCGAGCCGGCGCAGCCGCCGCTCACGGACGAGGGCGACCTTTTCAGCCTCACGATGGACCAGCTCCTGCCCATCAAGGCGTACGTCCTCGACCAGGACAGCGGACTGCCCAAGCGTGATCCGAAGACGGGCGAGGAGAAGATCGCGGACATCTTCGCCACCAAGGCGGGAGAGCCGCGCAAGAACGCCGTCTCGATGCTGGAGCACATCGAGGCGGCCAAGAGCCGCCCGCTGGCCCGGGTCATCAACGGCCTTTCGATCCGTCACGTCGGCCCGGTCGCCGCCGAGGCGCTCGCACGCGAGTTCCGCTCCATCGACCGCATCGACCAGGCCACCGAGGAGGAGCTCGCCGCGACGGACGGCGTGGGTGGGATCATCGCCGCGTCCGTGAAGCAGTGGTTCGCCGAGGACTGGCATCGGGAGATCCTGCGGAAATGGCGTGAGGCCGGTGTGAGGATGGAGGAGGAAGGGGCCGGTGAGGACGAGGGCCCGCGCCCCCTCGAAGGCCTCACGGTCGTGGTCACCGGAACGCTGCAGAACTTCACGCGGGATGGCGCAAAAGAGGCCCTGCAGACCAGGGGCGCCAAGGTCACGGGTTCCGTTTCCAAGAAGACGTCCTTCGTGGTCGTGGGGGACAACCCCGGCTCCAAGTACGACAAGGCCATGCAGGTCAAGGTTCCGGTTCTGGACGAGGACGGGTTCGCCGTCCTGCTGGAACAGGGGCCGGAGGCCGCCCGCGAGGCGGCGCTTCCCGCCGAGCAGGAGACCGCCGAGTAGCGGCCGAGGGTCACCCGATCGGCGCATACCAGACGCAGACGGAACGCCGGGGTCATTCGGGCAACCGTGCCCGGGCGCGTCCGTCTGGTGCCCGTGGAAGCCTTCTGCGGCCTACTGTTGAGGTGTGCGGCTGCCGAGTCCTGCTGCGGATGGGGCGAATCCTCGCTCGCTGGAGGCGAGGAGAGCGGGCAGCGGACGCAGGCACCGCCGGCAGTGAGAGGGACGGGAATGGAACCGACCGAGAGCGCCGCCCCGGACTCACGCCTGCGCCCGCGTCGACGCGCGCGGCGCGCTACGGCACCGCGCCCCGACTGCGGCGACGGGGTCGACGGCAGCGAAAGCGGTCACGGGGAGAACGAGCGCGGTGGTGTGGTGAACTGGCGCAAATGGTGGCGTGCGGCCGGATTCGGCGCCGACCGGACGGGCGGGGCTCCGGCCCCTGACACATCAGGGCCCGAAGTGGCGGGCCACGAAGGGCTGCTGAGGCGCGGGGCGAAGGATCACCCTGCGGGCAGCGGCAGTTCGGTCGACACGCACACCGCGGCGGGCCCGGAGCGGTCCGCCCCGGCCCGGCCCCGAGGCATCGACGAGCCCCTGCGCGGCCTGCCGGCCCGCCCCCCGAAGTCCGAAGGCGCGCCCGGCGTGCGCATATCCGACGACCGGGCGCGTGACGGACGGGTCGTGTCCGGACGCGCCCTGGGCCCCGGCAGGGCCCAGGGTCCGCTTCCCGGGACCGCCCCCGCGGGCGGCCGGGTCGGGATGGCGACACCCGCGCGCAATCAGTACGCGGGGCAGGGGGAGACATCGCGGGCCGCGCTCGTCCCGCTGCTGCCCGGCGTGGTGGTGGCGCTCGCCGCCGTCGTGCTCGGCGGCGGTTTCTACTGGTCGCTCCGGCAGGGGCACGCGCTCTTCCCGTCCGGCACGGTCGGCTGGTGCCTCGCGATCCTGACCGGGATCATCGTCGGCCACCTCGTCGCGCTCGGCCGCGACCGCTGGTGGGGCGGCACCGGATCCGGTGCGGCACTCACGCTCGCCGTGCTGCTCCTGTACGGCTGGGTGCCCGCGGGCATGGTCAGCCTCACCGTCGTCGTCCTCGTCGGCATCGCCCGCAGGCACTGCTGGCGCCAGGGCCTGTTGCACGGGGCCATCGACATCCTCGGCATCGGCGCGGGCGCCCTCGTCCTCGCCGCGTTCGGCCGCATGCCGTCCGTCGAGACGCCGTGGAAGCCGGAGGGCTGGAGCCTTTCGACCGTGCCCGAGGTGGCCCTCGCGGCCCTCGCGTATCTGCTGATCACCCGCACCCTGCTCTGGTACGTGCATGCGCCACCGAACTCGGGGCTGCCGAGCGTCCCCCGCACCTCGCTCGTGCGGCAGGGCCTTGTCGCCGTCGCGTTGCTCGGGATCGCGCCGCTGATCTGCGTCGTCGCGATCGCTCTGCCGGTGCTTCTTCCGTTGTTCGCGATCCCGTTGATCGCGCTCGACTCCACGCTGTGGATCGCGCGGGCCCGCGCCGAGGAGCAACTGCGCGACCCGCTCACCGGCCTGCCGAACCGGCAGTGGCTGCTGGAGCGCACCTGGTCCGCGCTCGACGACGCCGAGCGGATCGGGGTGCGCAGCGCGCTGATGCTGATCGACCTCGACCGGTTCCGTTCGGTGAACGACACGCTGGGCCACCTCGCCGGTGACCGGCTCCTGCTCCAGATCGCGGATCGGCTGAGAGCGGCGCTGCCGCGCGGTGCGGAGGTCGCGCGGTTGGGCGGCGACGAGTTCGCGGTGCTGCTGCCCGTCGCCGACTCCACGACGTCCGCGACGCGGGTGGCCCGCAACCTGGTCGCGACCCTCGGTTCGCCCCTCGACCTGGACGGTCTGACCCTCGTACTGGAGGCGAGCGCGGGACTCGCCGTCTTCCCCGACCACGCGCTGGACGCGGAGGGGCTGCTACGCAGGGCCGACGTCGCGATGTACCAGGCCAAGCGGGACCGCACCGGCGTGGAGGTCTACGAGTCGAAGCGGGACTCCAACACGCCCGACCGGCTCGGCCTGTTGGGCGATCTGCGGCGCGCGCTCGACGCGGGCGAGGTGGAGCTGCACTACCAGCCGAAGGTCCGGTTCGACGGGCACGTGGCGGGCCTGGAGGCGCTCGTACGGTGGGTGCACCCGGAGCGCGGAAAGGTCCCGCCGGACGAGTTCATCGCCATCGCCGAGTCCTCCGGGCTCATGCCGCATCTGACCGAGTACGTCCTGGAGACGGCGCTCGGGCAGGTCGCGCGCTGGCGTGCGCAGGGGCTGCACGTGCCGGTCGCGGTGAACGTGTCGCCGCGCGACGTGCACACGCCGGGCTTCGCGGGAGCGGTCGCCGCGCGGCTCGCCCGGCACGGGGTCCCTGCCGGGTCGTTGCAGCTGGAGATAACGGAGCACGTGCTGCTGGAGGACCCGCAGCGGGCCGCGGACACCCTGGCGGGGCTCACGGGGCACGGCGTGAAGATGTCCCTCGACGACTTCGGCACCGGTTACTCGTCGCTGGTGCACCTGCGGCGGCTCCCGGTGAGCGAGCTGAAGATCGACCGGTCGTTCGTGGCCCGGCTCGCCGTGGACAACGAGGACGCGGAGATCGTGCGCTGCACGGTCGACCTGGCGCATTCGCTCGGCCTGCTGGTCGTGGCGGAGGGCGTCGAGGACGACGAGACGTGGGAGCGGCTGCGGGACCTGGGCTGCGATGCGGTGCAGGGGTGGCTGGTCGCCGCCGCGATGCCGCCCGACGAGACGACGGCGTGGCTCCGCGCGCGGGGCGACCGCGGCTGGCAACGGTTGCCTGCGGCGCTTCCGGCGGCCCCCGCTGACGAGCGAGGCCCCCTCACCTGACGGTGCGCCTCGGGTGGGCGGGCCTTGCGCCCCCGGCGGTGCGGGTCACCCGTGGCTGAGGTCGCGCAGTTCCCCGCGCCCCTCTTGGGGGCGCGGGGAACTGCGCACGCCAACCCCGTGTGACGCGCACCCGGAATCGGCTCCACCCCGCCCCCGCGGGTCCGAACCGGCGTGCCGCCCCGCCCCGCCCCCGCAGTCCGGTCACCAGCCCGGAGGGTCCCGCCCCCGGAAACCCGTTCCTCGGCACGGCCCCGCGACCCATAGGATTGGGGCCAAACCGAGAACACGCACCCCGTGAGGATCCGCATGCCTGGCATCACGCGCGAGGAGGTCGCCCACCTCGCCCGGCTGGCGCGTCTGGAGCTGAAGCCCGAAGAGCTCGACCACTTCGCAGGCCAGCTCGACGACATCATCGGCGCGGTCGCCCGCGTCAGTGAGGTCGCCGACCAAGACGTACCGCCGACTTCGCACCCGCTGCCGCTGACGAACGTCATGCGCAAGGACGAGGTCCGTCCGTCGCTCACCCCCGAGCAGGCGCTCTCCGGCGCCCCGGCCCAGGAGCAGCAGCGTTTCAAGGTGCCGCAGATCCTGGGGGAGGACTAAACAGTCATGACGGACATCAACGTCAACATCATCAAGCTGACCGCCGCCGAGATCGCGGCGAAGATCGCTTCCGGCGAGCTCACCGCCGTCGAGGTCACCGAGGCCCACCTGGCCCGGATCGAGGCCGTCGACGAGAAGGTGAACGCCTTCCTGCACGTCGACCGTGAGGGCGCCCTGAAGCAGGCCGCCGCCGTCGACGAGAAGCGCGCCAAGGGCGAGAAGCTCGGCCCGCTGGCCGGCGTCCCGCTCGCGCTGAAGGACATCTTCACCACGGAGGGGATCCCGACCACGGTCGGTTCGAAGATCCTCGAAGGGTGGATCCCGCCGTACGACGCGACGCTGGTCAAGAACCTGAAGGCCGCCGACGTCGTCATCCTCGGCAAGACCAACATGGACGAGTTCGCCATGGGGTCCAGCACCGAGAACAGCGCGTACGGGCCCACCGGCAACCCGTGGGACCTCACCCGGATCCCGGGCGGCTCCGGCGGCGGTTCCTCCGCCTCCCTCGCCGCGTACGAGGCCCCGCTCGCCATCGGCACGGACACCGGCGGCTCGATCCGCCAGCCCGCGGCCGTCACCGGCACCGTCGGCGTCAAGCCGACCTACGGCGGCGTCTCCCGCTTCGGCATGGTCGCGTTCAGCTCCAGCCTCGACCAGGGCGGGCCCTGCGCCCGTACGGTCCTGGACGCCGCGCTCCTGCACGAGGCCATCGCAGGACACGACCCGCTCGACTCCACGTCCATCGACGCCCCGGTCCCCGCGGTCGTCGAGGCCGCGAAGAACGGCTCCGTCGCGGGCATGCGCGTGGGCGTCGTCAAGCAGTTCCGCGGCGAGGGCTACCAGGCCGGTGTCGTGCAGCGCTTCGACGAGTCCGTCGAGCTGCTGAAGTCGCTGGGCGCCGAGATCGTCGAGCTGGACTGCCCGTCGTTCGACCTGGCCCTGTCGGCGTACTACCTGATCGCGCCGTCCGAGTGCTCCTCGAACCTCGCCCGGTTCGACGCCATGCGCTACGGCCTGCGCGTCGGTGACGACGGCAGCCACTCCGCCGAGGAGGTCACCGCGCTGACCCGCGAGGCCGGCTTCGGCGACGAGGTCAAGCGCCGCATCATCCTGGGCACGTACGCGCTGAGCTCCGGCTACTACGACGCGTACTACGGCAGCGCCCAGAAGGTGCGCACGCTGATCACCCAGGAGTTCGAGGCCGCCTTCGAGAGCGTGGACGTCATCGTCTCGCCGACGACGCCGACCACCGCCTTCCCGATCGGCGAGCGCGCCGACGACCCGATGGCGATGTACCTCGCGGACCTGTGCACGATTCCGACCAACCTTGCGGGGAACTCGGCGATGTCGCTGCCCTGCGGCCTCGCCCCCGAGGACGGCCTTCCGGTCGGCCTTCAGATCATCGCCCCCGCGATGAAGGACGACCGGCTGTACAAGGTCGGGTCCGCCGTAGAGGCCGCTTTCGTGGAAAAGTGGGGACACCCGCTGCTTGAGGAGGCTCCGTCGCTGTGAGTGCCATGGCAAAGAAGGCCAAGAACTTCAAGAAGTCCAAGACCGGCGTCTATGTCTCGCTGGCCAGCACCGCCTTCGGGGCGCTCAGCGTCGCGAAGCAGGCGAAGATGGCCCGCAACGACAACGACACCCTGCGGCTGGTCGACGCCGCCGTGTCCGCCGCCGCCATCGTCACCGGCATGGCGATCCTCTACCGGGAGCTCAAGCGCCTGGGCGACGACGACGTCCTGCTGGGCTGAGAGGGAAGTTTCAGAAATCGTGACTGCCACGACCACTTCCGAGCTGATGGGGTACGAGGACGCGCTCGCGTCGTACGACCCGGTCATGGGCCTCGAGGTCCACGTCGAGCTCGGTACGAAGACCAAGATGTTCTGCGGCTGCTCCACCGAGCTGAAGCAGGACGCCAACAGCCAGACCTGCCCGACCTGCCTCGGCCTGCCCGGCGCCCTGCCGGTCGTGAACGAGATCGGCGTCGAGTCGGCCATCAAGATCGGCCTCGCGCTCAACTGCTCGATCGCCGAGTGGTGCCGCTTCGCCCGGAAGAACTACTTCTATCCGGACATGCCGAAGAACTTCCAGACCTCCCAGTACGACGAGCCGATCGCCTTCGACGGCTACCTCGACGTACAGCTGGAGGACGGGGAGGTCTTCCGCGTGGAGATCGAGCGCGCCCACATGGAGGAGGACACCGGCAAGTCGACGCACGTCGGCGGTGCCACGGGTCGTATCCAGGGCGCCTCGCACTCGCTGCTCGACTACAACCGCGCGGGCATCCCGCTCATCGAGATCGTCACCAAGCCCATCGAGGGCGCGGGCGAGCGGGCCCCCGAGGTCGCGAAGGCGTACGTCGCCGAGCTGCGCGAGGTCATCAAGGCGCTCGACGTGTCCGAGGCCCGGATGGACAAGGGCCAGATGCGCTGCGACGTGAACCTGTCGCTGCGCCCGAACGGCACCGAGAAGTTCGGCACGCGCTCCGAGACGAAGAACGTGAACTCGCTGCGCAGCGTCGAGCGCGCCGCACGGTACGAGATCATGCGGCACGCCGCGGTGCTGTCCTCCGGCGGATCGATCGTGCAGGAGACCCGTCACTTCCACGAGGAGGACGGCTCCACCACGTCGGGCCGCATCAAGGACAACGCCGAGGACTACCGGTACTTCCCGGAGCCCGACCTGGTGCCCGTCGCCCCGTCCCGAGAGTGGGTCGAGGCGCTGCGCGCCGAGCTCCCGGAGATGCCGCTCACGCAGCGCAACCGGCTGATCGAGGAGTGGGCCATCAGCGCCCACGACATGCAGTCGATCCGCAACGCGGGCGCCATCGGCCCGATCGTCGCGACGATCAACGCCGGTGCCGACTCGGCGTCCGCCCGCAAGTGGTGGATGGGCGAGCTGGCCCGCTCCGCGAACGACCAGGGCGTCGAGCTGGGCGCGCTGCCGATCACGCCGGAGCAGGTGGCCCGCGTGTCCGAGCTGGTCGCCTCGGGTGACCTCAACGACAAGCTGGCCCGCCAGGTCATCGACGGCGTCCTCAAGGGTGAGGGCACGCCGGACGAGGTCGTCGAGAAGCGCGGCCTGAAGGTCGTCTCGGACGAGGGTGCGCTCACCACTGCCGTGGAGGAGGCGATCGCGGGCAACGCGGCGATCGCCGACAAGATCCGTGGCGGCAAGGTCGCGGCCGTGGGTGCGCTCGTGGGCGCCGTCATGAAGGCGACCCGGGGTCAGGCCGACGCGGCGCGCGTCAAGGAACTGATCCTGGAGAAGTTGGGCGTCAGCGAAGGCTGACAGCGCCTGGGCGGCGGTGCATCGGGTTGCCGGTGGGCCGCCGCCCATTCGTGTCCGACGTCGCGGGGCTCTGCCGGACCCCGCTGCTCAATCGCCGCAGGGGCTTAAATTGCTCGTCTCTCTTGCGCTCCTCGCTGTCACGCTTGTCTTTGCGGTCCTACGCCCCCGCAAGTGGCCGGAGGCCGTCGTCGCGGTGCCCGCCGCGGGTGTCGCCATCGCCACCGGTACCGTCACGCCCGCCCACGCCTGGGCCGAGGTGCAGGAGCTACTCCCGGTCGTCGGATTCCTCGCCGGGATTCTGCTGCTGGCCCAACTCTGCGCCGACGAAGGCCTGTTCAGGGCGGCAGGGGACCTCGTCGCCCGCGCCTGTCACGGCAGCCCGAAGCGCATGCTCGGCGGTGTCTTCGCGGTGGCCGCCGGGATCACCGCCGTACTGAGCCTCGACGCCACCGTCGTCCTGCTCACCCCGGTCGTCTTCGCCACCGCGGCCCGGATCGGCGCACGCCCGCGCCCGCACGTCTACGCGAGCGCCCACCTCGCCAACTCGGCGTCCCTGCTGCTGCCCGTGTCGAACCTGACGAACCTGCTGGCCTTCACGGCGAGCGGGCTCACGTTCACGCACTTCGCCGGGCTCATGGCGCTCCCGTGGCTGGTCGCGATCGGCATCGAGTACGCGGTGTTCCGCCGCTACTTCGCGGTCGACCTGGCCGCGCCCGCGCACGACCCGGACCCCGAGGACCCGCCCGGCGTCCCGCTGTTCACCCTCACGGTGCTCGTGCTCACGCTCGCCGGATTCGCCGTCACGTCCTTCGCGGGCATCGAGCCGCTGTGGGCCGCCTTCGCGGGGGCCGCCGTTCTCGGCGCCCGGGCCCTCGCCCGCCGCCACAGCACCCCGGTGGAACTGCTCAAGGCGGCCAACCTGCCGTTCTGCCTCTTCGTGCTCGCGCTGGGCGTCGTGGTCAAGGCCGTGGTCGACAACGGGCTCGGGGACGCCATCGCCGGCTTCCTGCCGGACGGTTCGTCCCTGCCCGCGCTCCTCGCGATCGCCGGGGTCGCGGCGCTTCTCTCCAACGTCATCAACAACCTGCCGGCGATCCTCGCCCTGCTCCCGCTCGTCGCCCCGATGGGCCCGGGACCGCTGCTCGCCGCCCTGATCGGCGTCAACCTCGGCCCCAACCTCACGTACGTCGGCTCCCTGGCGACCCTCCTGTGGCGGCGCATCGTGCACGACCACGGCACGGAGCCCGAGCTGGGCGAGTTCACCCGCCTCGGCCTGCTCACGGTCCCCCTGACACTGGCGGCGTCGACCACCGCCCTGTGGGCCGTGCTCGCCTTGTGAGTAAGGACACGAAAGCGACAAAGGATCACTTCCGGCTGTAAGAGTGTCCCCTCATTGCTCATGTGTTCTTTGCAGGCGGTTCACGCACCAAGCGGATGTTCCCGGACAAAGATCAACGAATGACTCAGGGAGCGCGTCCGTGGCCGCACTTGCCCGCTGGTGTGTCAGTCACCGGCTCGTGGTCGTACTTCTGTGGTTGACCGCCCTTGTGGGCACGAGCGCCGCCGCGGCCGTCGCGGGATCCGCGTACTCGAACGACTACGAGGCGCCGGGGACCGAGTCGGGACGCGCCGCGCAGCTCCTGAACGAGAACTTCTCGGGGCTCGGCGGCGACAGCGACACCGTCGTCTGGCACATCGAGGGCTCCACCGTGCGCGCCGCCGACGTCGAGAAGACGATGAGCAACACCCTGGACGAGCTCGCCGGGCTCCCGGGCGTCGCCTCCGTCGGATCGCCGTACGAGGCCGGCGGCACGGGCGCGATCAGCGCCGACGGGCACACCGCGTACGCCACGGTCACCTTCGAGAAGCAGGCCGACGACATCCCGAAGGGGCAGGCGCGGGCCGTCGTCGACACCGCGCAGGCCGCCGAGGACGACGGACCCGACGGCCTTCAGGTGGAGCTCGGCGGCAGCGCCGTCGCGCTCACCGAGTCGACCTCGGCCCACACGTCCGAGATCATCGGCGTCGTCGTCGCGGCCGTCGTGCTCTTCCTCGCCTTCGGCTCGCTCGCCGCGGCCGCGCTGCCCATCGCCACCGCGCTGGTGAGCGTCGGCACCGCGTACGCGGGAATCGTGCTGCTCGGGCACGCCATGACGGTCGCGGACTTCGCGCCGATGCTCGGCATGCTCGTCGGGCTCGGCGTCGGGATCGACTACGCGCTGTTCATCGTGACCCGGCACCGCAAGGGGCTGAAGCGGGGGCTTCCGGTGGCCGAGGCCGCCGAGCGGGCCGTCGCCACCACCGGGCGGGCCGTGGTGTTCGCAGGAGCCACCGTGTGCATCGCGCTGCTCGGCATGCTGATGCTGGGCCTGAGCTTCCTGAACGGGGTGGCCATCGCCGCCTCCGTGACCGTGCTGCTCACCGTCGCCGCGTCCGTGACGCTGCTGCCGGGGCTGCTCTCGTTCATCGGGATGCGGGCCCTGTCGCGGCGCGAGCGGCGGCGGCTCGCGGAGCACGGTCCTGAGCCCGAGCTGCCGACCGGGCTCGCCGCCCGCTGGGCCGCCTTCGTGGAGCGCCGGCCGAAGCTGCTCGGCGCGCTCGCCGTCGCCGTGATCGCGGTGCTCTCGCTGCCCACCTTCTTCCTCCACCTGGGCACGTCCGACCAGGGCAACGGCCCGGCGAGCAGTACCACCCGGCAGGCGTACGACCTCCTTGCCGACGGTTTCGGGCCGGGTGTGAACGGGCCGCTGACCCTCGTCACCCAGGTCGACGGCGCCAAGGACAAGGCCGCGCTCGCGGAGCTGACGAGCGAGCTGCGGGCCACCGACGGGGTCGCCTCCGTCTCGCGTGTTACGTATAACGCGGACGACAGTGCGGCCCACCTCACCGTCGTGCCGACCTCCTCGCCGCAGTCGGAGCGGACCAGTGAGCTCGTCGACCGGCTGCGCGCCGACGTCGTGCCGGCCGCCGAGCAGAACAGCACGCTCGATGTGCAGGTCGGTGGCGTCACCGCGAGCTACGACGACTTCGCGGAGGTCATCGTCGGCAAGCTGCCCCTGTTCGTCGGGGTCGTGGTCGGCCTCGGGTGCGTGCTGCTCCTGCTCGCCTTCCGGTCCGTCGGGATCCCGCTCAAGGCCGCCGCGATGAACGTCGCCGCCGTGGCCGCGGCCTTCGGGGTCGTCGTCGCGATCTTCCAGTGGGGCTGGGGGAGCGAGCTCCTCGGGCTCGGGCGCTCCGGGCCCATCGAGCCCTTCCTCCCCGTGATCATGGTGTCGGTCCTCTTCGGGCTCTCCATGGACTACCAGGTGTTCCTCGTGAGCCGGATGTACGAGGAGTGGCTGGAAACCGGCGACAACCGGCGGGCCGTCCGCGTCGGGCTCGCCGAGACCAGCCGCGTGATCAACTCGGCCGCCGTGATCATGATTTCGGTGTTCCTGGCGTTCGTGCTCAGCGGGGACCGGGTGATCGCCATGTTCGGCATCGCGCTCGCCGTGGCCGTCGCCGTCGACGCGTTCATCCTCCGTACGCTCCTCGTGCCCGCCCTGATGCACATGCTCGGCGGCGCCAACTGGTGGCTGCCCAAGTGGCTCGACCGGCGCCTGCCGCGGCTGAGCATCGAGCCGCCCGAGTGCCGCGCCGCCGCAGATGCGAGGATCCCGGTGCAGCGCACGGCCACCGACGGCGCGCTGGACGAGCTGGTGACGGAGGAGACCGATGTACGCGATCCCGCTGGGTGAGGACGGCGCCGAGCTGCGGCCCCTGGAGCCCTGGCACGCCGAGGAGTTCCTGGCCCACCTGGACCGGGGCCGGGAGTTCATCGGGCAGTTCATCCCGTTCGGCGCCACGGCGACGGATCTCGCCTCCACGCGGGACCTGCTCCAGAAGCACGCCGACGCGACGGCCGCGGGCACGCGCGCGTACCACGGCATCTGGCTGGACGGAACGCTCGTGGGCGGCGTACTGGCCCTGAACTTCGACGCGGAGAACGGCAACTGCGAGGTCGGCTGCTGGCTGGAGCCGGCCGCCGCAGGCCGCGGTCTCATCACGCGCGCGATGCGGCACCTCATCGACTGGGCCGTCGAGGAGCGCGGAATCCACCGGGTGGAGTGGGTCGCCGCGTCGGAGAACACCCCGAGTCTGAACGTGGCCCGGCGCCTCGGGTTCACGAAAGAGGGAGTGCTCCGAGAGAGTTTTCCCTGGCGCGGAAAGCGCCATGACCGGGAGGTTTGGTCCGTGCTCGCGCCCGAGTGGCGCAGCGCACGGAGCGCGCACAGGGAACGTTAAGACACTTCTCAGACTCCGTCCGTACGGTGCGCAGCATGACTACGAAGACTGAAGCGCAGCGCGACGCCGAGACGCGGGAGGAGGGCGCGGAGGTCACGACCTCCGAGGCGACCGAGGAGGCCACCGAGGCCGCCGGGAAGACCACGAAGGACGCCGAGGACACCAAGGGCGCCGAGGCCGCGGAGGACCAGGCCGCCGCGGACGACGCGGCCGCCGAAGCCGCCGCCGAGGCCGAGCTCGCGGCCCTCAAGGAGCAGGACGAGAAGCCGTCCGGCATCGGCCAGGGCGCGGGCGCGATCGTCTCCGTGGCCCTCGGCGTCGTCGCGCTCAGCGGCAACTGGCTCGGCACCATCGCCTCGGCCCGCGCGCAGCTCAAGGGCCAGCTCACCACCGCGCAGAACGCGGGCATCGCCAAGCAGATCTCCGCGATGTACGGCGAGGCCTGGCACTCCGCCGCCCTGGTCGGCGGCGCCTTCTCGCTCGTCGCCCTGCTGGTCGCCGCGGCCGTCCTGGCCCGGCCCGCGTTCGGCGCCCCCGGCAAGCCGCAGGCGCCGTGGATCAAGTCGACCGCCTGGGCGGGCTTCGCGGTCGGCGCCATCGGCCTGGTGCTCGCCGTCGCCAAGTACACCGACCTCATCCTCGGCATGCCGGGCACCAGCGGCTGAGGCACTTACGTAAGGCGGCTCAGCCGCCTAAGGCACACCGTGGGCCGCGCCTAAGGAGGCGCGGCCCACGAACATGCGGCACTCTCCCGATGTGCCGCACCCCCCTGGGAGACGAAAGTCGAGGCATCGCGGAAAACGCTCCGCGAGAGCCGCAGAAATCGTCACCAGGGAGACGACATGTTCGAGTACGAACTGCACCAGCTCCGCTCCGCGGAACTCATCGAGACCGCCGAGCGGTACCGCCTCGCACGCTTCGCCCGTACGCAGGCCAAGGCTCGCCGTGCGGAGCGTCGGGGCCACCAGGGAAGCAGCCAGGACGCCGAGGGGCCGGTGAGTTCCGGTCACTCCCGCAGGCGTCGCGCCCCACGCGCCGCGTGAGCCCCGCGGGCGGGGCGGGCGGCACCAAAACCAGTGCCCCGCTGTCAGACCCGTGTGCGATCCTCAGCGATGTGGAGACCAGGTCCGTCAGCCCGGTTTTCGTCGGCCGGGCCGACGAACTGGGCGTACTGAACAAGGCCCTTGAGCGGGCCCACGCCGCCGAGCCGCAGGCGCTGCTGCTCGGCGGCGAGGCCGGTGTGGGCAAGACCCGCCTCATCGAGGAGTTCGCCGCGGGGGCCCGTGAGCGGGGCGCCGTCGTCGTCACCGGAGGCTGCGTCGAGATCGGGGCCGACGGACTGCCGTTCGCCCCCTTCTCCACCGCCCTGCGCGCCCTGCGCCGCACCCTGCCCGCCGAGGTGGCCGCGGCGGCCGCGGACCGCGAGGACGAACTGGCGAGGCTGCTCCCGGAGTTGGGCGAGCACGCGGGCCGGGGCCTCGGCGGACGCGGCGACGAGAGCGCGACGGCCCGCCTCTTCGAACTCACCGGGCGGCTCCTGGAGCACGTCGCGGCCGAGCACACCGTCGTCGTCATCCTCGAAGACCTGCACTGGGCGGACGCCTCCACCCGCCACCTGCTTACCTACCTGTTCCGTACGCTGCGCAGCGGCCGCCTCGCCGTCATCGCCAGCTACCGCGCGGACGACGTGCACCGCCGCCATCCGCTGCGCCCCCTGCTCGCCGAGCTCGACCGGCTGCGCACGGTCACCCGCATCGAACTCGGCCGCCTCAGCAGGGACGAAGTGGCCCGGCAGATCGCCGGGATCCTGGCATCGGACCCCGACCCCACCGTCGTGGACGACATCTTCCGCCGCTCGGACGGCAACGCGTTCTTCGTGGAGGAACTCGCCGTGTCCGGCGCCGAGGGCTGTGCCACGGGCCTGACCGACTCGCTGCGCGACGTCCTCCTCGTCCGCGTCGAATCGCTGCCCGAGTCCGCCCAGCGCGTCGCCCGGATCTGCGCGGAGGGCGGCTCCACGGTCGAGTACCCGCTGCTCGCGGCCGTCGCGGGGCTCGGCGAGGACGAGCTCATCGAGGCGCTGCGCGCGGCCGTCGGCGCGAACATCCTGCTCGCCTCGCCGGACGGCGACGGCTACCGGTTCCGCCACTCCCTGGTCCGCGAGGCCGTCAGCGACGACCTGCTGCCCGGCGAGCGCTCCCGGCTCAACCGCCGCTACGCCGAGGCCCTGGAGGCCGAGCCGACGCTGGTGCCGGCCGACGCGCGCGTGACGCGCCTCGCCAGCTACTGGTACCACGCCCACGACGCGGCGAAGGCCCTGCCCGCCGTCCTCGACGCCTCCGTGGCGGCCCGCCGCCGGCACGCGTACTCGGAGCAACTGCGGCTCCTGGAGCGGGGGATGGAGCTGTGGGACGGGGCGCCGGAGGAGGTGCGGGCGGGGCTGCGCATGGGGACGTACACGGAGGTCTACCCGGCCTGTGACTGCGACCCTGCGGAGACCCGGCTGAGCTACCTCGACCTCATGTCGGAGGCGGCCGTCGCGGGCCGTCTGTGCGGGGAGCGCGAGCGCTCCCTGAAGATCACCAAGCGTGCCATCCGCATCCTGGAGGACGCCGCGCTCACCCCCGGCGGCGGCGACCAGCTCCGCCAGGCCTGGTTCCGGATCCAGCGCAGCCGGCTCATCTCCACCCTCGGCCGCGGCGACGGCTGGGACGACATCGCCACCGCCCAGGACCTCGTACGCGGCCTGCCGCCCTCCGAGGTGCACGCCGAGGTCCTCACCAACGTCGCCTCCTGGGGCATGCTGCACGAGCCGGGCCCCGAGGCGATCACCGCCGCCGAGCGGGCCGTCGAGTACGCGCGCATGGTCGGCGCGGAGGAGACGGAGCTGAATGCCCGCCTGATCCTCAGCGGCCTCCTCGTGGACGCCGGAGACGTCGAGCAGGGGTTCAGCGAGATGTACGCCGTGCGCGACCGTTCGCTCGAACTCGGCGTGATCGCCCGCATCAACCACGTCAACGTGAACCTGCCCTCCGCACTGGAGGGCGCCGGCCGCTCCGCCGAATCCGTGCGGATCTGCGACGAGGGCATCGCCCTGTGCCGCCGCTTCGGCCTCACCGACACCACGGGGTGGGTGCACAGCAACAAGGCGGAGTCCCTGATCTCCCTCGGCCGGTGGGACGAGGCGGTCGAGGCCGCGGAGCTGACGCGTACTTCGGCCGGGAGCGAGAAGCCCCGCGGCACGGTGAGCAGGCACCTCGCGACCATCGCCCTCGGCCGTGGCGGCCTCCAGGAAGCGGCCGACCACCTCGCCGTCGCCCACGAGTGCTACGGCCCGCACGACCCCATGCCGCAGTACACGATCCCGCTCGCCCAGCTCACCATGGCGCTGGCCGCGGCCCGGGGCCGCATCCTCGACGTCCGTGCCGAACTCGAGCGGCTCGTCTCGGCCGGCCTGCCGACCGCCGTGCAGCGCTACATCTGGCCCCTCCTGCACACCGCCGCGGCCGCAGAGGCCGACGCCCGCGGTCTGCCCGCCGCCGACGCGGGGCGCGCCGAGGCGGTCGCCCGCATCCGGGACGCAGGCAAGCGCGAGGCCACCCCGGTACCCGTCTGGGAGGCGCACGAGCAGTGGGTGCGCGCCGAGCTGCTGCGCGCCGAGGACCACGACACTCCGGACGACTGGTGCGCGGCGGCCACCGCGTTCGAACCCCTCGACCGCCCCTACGACCTGGCCCGCGTCCGGCTCCGCCTCGCGGAATCCCTGGTCGCGCGGGGCGCGGAGGACGACCGGGAGCACGCCACCGAGCTCCTCCGGCTCGTCGGCGCCGTCGCCGAGCACCTGGGCGCGAGCCCGCTCGCCGAGTCCGTCGCCCTGCTCGCCCAGCGCGCCCGGCTGGCCCTGACCCGCGCCGTGCCGCGACAGAGCGCTCCGGCCGACCCCACGCAGGAGTTCGGCCTCACGAGCCGCGAGCGGGACGTGCTGCGCCTGGTCGCGGCGGGGCGCAGCAACCGGCAGATCGCCGAGGAACTGTTCATCTCGCCGAAGACCGCCAGCGTCCACGTCTCCAACATCCTGGCGAAGCTGGGCGTCGCGGGCAGGGGCGAGGCGGCGGCCCTGGCCCACCGCCTGCACCTCTTCCCGGCGGGGAGGGCTCCCGTACGCTGAGAGGGAGGGCCCGGTCGGACCCCGCCCCTGGGAGGCGCCGTGTTCAACATGTTCGAGGAGCTGTTCTCGCCGGGCCGCAAGCACACCAACGACGAGCGCAAGCGGCTGGAGCTGTCCCGCGTCGACCTGAACGACGGGGATCCGGGCCGCGGCCCGATCGACCTCACGTCGGGCAAGGTCGTCGTCCGCCAGCCGTCCCAGGAGGCCGCACCGAAGACACCCGAGCCGGACGACCTCGCCGCTCAGGACGACCGGGCTGCTCAGGACGCCCCCGCCGCCGAGGGCGAGAGCGACGACGACGTCAGCTGACCTTCAGCTCCAGGATCCGGTCGTCCCCCTTCTCCGGCGTCCCGCGCGTGTCCGTCTCGCTCGTCACGAGCCACAGCTTGTCGCCGCCCGCCGCGACCACTGTGCGCAGCCGCCCGTACTTCCCCTCCAGGAACGCCTGCGGGTCATGGGCCGCCTTCGAACCGTCGAGGGGAATCCGCCAGAGTCGCTCGCCGCGCAGCCCGGCCATCCAGACCGACCCCTCGGCGTACGCGATGCCGCTGGGCGACGCGTCCGCGGTGTGCCACTGGGCGACCGGGTCGTGGTACTTCTTGTCGCCGCTCTTGCCCTCGGCGTCGGGCCACCCGTAGTTGTCACCCGCCACGATGTGGTTCAGCTCGTCCCAGGTGTCCTGCCCGAACTCCGAGGCCCAGAGCCGCTTGTCCTCGTCCCAGGCCAGACCCTGCACATTGCGGTGCCCGTACGAGTACACGGGGGAGTCGCCGCCGAAGGGATTGCCCGGCGCCGGCTCGCCCTCCGCGGTCAGCCGGAGGATCTTGCCGCCCGTCGACTTCTTGTCCTGCGCCAGCGGCTTGTCGTACGTCTCGCCGGTCCCCACGTACAGCAGCTTGTCCGGGCCGAACGCGATCCGCCCGCCGTTGTGGTTCGTGCCCTTCGGGATGCCACGGAACACGGTGTCGGGGGCGCCAAGCTGCTCCCCGGAGGGCTTCTTCTCGTCGTAGATCATCCGCACGATGCGGTTGTCCGACTCCGTCGTGAAGTACGCGTAGACCATGTGGTCGGAGGCGTACGAGGGGGAGAGCGCGAGGCCGAGGAGCCCGCCCTCGCCCTCGGGCGCGACGCCCGGCACCTCGCCGAGCACGGTCTTCTTCCCGGTCTTCGTGTCGACACGCGTGATCGTGCCCTCGTCGCGGGACGAGACGAGCAGGCCGCCGCCACCGGGCAGCTCGGCGAGGCCCCACGGCGACTTGAGGCCGTCCGTGACGGTCCGCTCGACGCTCACCGAGCCCTTCGCCGGAGGTACGTCCTTCTTGGGGGACGAGGAGCCCTTGGACCCGCTCGCATTCGGCGCCGACGTCGAGTCCTTGCTCGGCGCGGGGGAGTCGGTACCGGAGGAGCACCCGGCCGTGAGCAGGAGCGCGGCACAGGCGGTGATGGCCAACGCGGGCCGCACAGCTGAACGTTGCACGATCAGGATCCCTTCGACGCGAAGCTCGGTCGTTCACACACCGCTCTACCGTTCAAACACCCCGGGCGCCGCTCAGGTTCCCGAACCCCGCGCTCCCGCACCCGGCGTTCCCGGACCCGGCGTTCCCGGACCAGGCGTCCCCGGACCCGGCGTCCCCGGACTCGGTCGCTCAGTCCCAGGAGCCCTGCGCCGCCGGAAGCCCCGCGATCTCCGCGAAGTCCTCGGCGGTGAGCCGCAGTTCCGCTGACGCCGCGTTCTCCAGCGCCCAGCGCTCCTGCTTGGCGCCCGGCACCGGCACCACGCCCTCACCCTGCGCCGACACCCAGGCGAGCGCCACCTGGGCCGGTGTCACGTGCTCGCCGTGGCGCGCGGCGACACGGCGCAGGCCCGCCACGATCGGCTGGTTCGCCGCCATCATCTCGGCGGTGAAGCGGGGGTGGCGGGCCCGCAGATCGTCCGGCTCGAAGCCCCCTCCGGGGGTGAGCGTGCCGGTCAGGAACCCGCTGCCCAGCGGCATCGCGGCGAGAAACCCGATGCCGCGCGCCTTGCACCACGGCAGCAGCGCCCCGAGCGCCTCCGGCGACCACACCGACAGCTCGGCCATGACCGCGCTCACCGGGAACACCTGCTGCACCCGCTCCAACTGGCGGATCGTTCCGGCATGCCGCGCGGCCCGGCCACCGCGCCGCGAGCCGCGCGCGCCCACGGCGCAGAACCCCAGCGAGCGCACCTTGCCCGCGCTCACGAGCTCCGCCATCGCGCCCCACGTCTCCTCGACCGGCACCTCGGGGTCCTCGCGGTGCAGCTGGTACAGGTCGATGGCATCGGTCTGCAGGCGGCGCAGCGACGCGTCACAGGCCCGCTTCACATAGCCGGGCCTGCCGTTGGCGACGATGTGCTGCTCGCCGACGAGCAGCCCCACCTTCGTCGACACGAAGGCGTCGGCCCGCCGCTCCTTGAGCACGCGGCCGAGCAGCAGCTCATTGGTGAAGGGCCCGTACATGTCCGCGGTGTCGACCAGGCTGCAACCCCGGTCGAGGGCGGTGTGCAGGGTGCGCAGGGACTCCTCGCCACGCTGCCGCGAGCCCGTGTACGCCCAGCTCATCGGCATACAGCCGATTCCGACGGCACCCACGTCGAGGCCCGCCGCACCGATCGCCTTGCGCTCCACCTGCCCGTGACCCTCCCTGGCCTTTCCGGCCCCTCCTGCCGAGGTCCCCAACCTAACCTCTGTACCTTCACGTGGCTGACATAGCCTCCTGGCCATGACTGGTGATGTGTGGCTGCCTTTCCGTGCCGATGAGATTCCGGGCCTCCCGCAGGGGCTCGACTACCGCTTCTGGAACGGTGAACCCGACTTCCCGGCGGACCCCGCCGACTGCGCGTACTACGTCGTCCCCTACATGAAGCCGCCGGGCCTCGGCATCCGCCCGATGCCCGAGATGACGTCCCTGCGCGCCGTGCAGACGCTCTCCGCGGGCGTCGACCACGTACAGGACGGGCTGAAGTACCTGCGCCCCGGCGTCCAGTTGTGCAACGCGCGCGGCGTGCACGACGCCAGCACCGCCGAGCTCGCGCTCACCCTGATCCTCGCCTCCCTGCGGGGCATCCCCGACTTCGTCCGCGGGCAGGACCGCGGCGAGTGGCGCGGCGGATTCCGGCCCGCGCTCGCCGACAAGCACGTCGTCATCGTGGGGTACGGCGCCATCGGCGGTGCCATCGAGGACCGGCTCACGCCGTTCGAGGTCGCGCGGGTGACACGCGTCGCGCGCTCCGCCCGTACAACGGAGCGCGGGCCCGTGCGCCCGCTCACCGAACTGCCGGAACTGCTGCCGGAGGCCGACGTCGTCATCATGGTGACCCCGCTCACCGAGGACACCCGCGGCCTCGTGAACGCCGAGTTCCTCGCGCGGCTCAAGGACGGCGCGCTGCTCGTGAACGTCGGCCGCGGCCCGGTCGTCGACACCAAGGCCCTCCTCGCGGAGCTGGAGACCGGCCGCATCACCGCGGCCCTCGACGTCACCGATCCCGAACCCCTGCCCCAGGAGCACCCGTTGTGGCAGGCTCCAGGGGTGCTCATCTCGCCGCACGTGGGCGGCCCCACATCCGCCTTCCTGCCGCGCGCCAAGCGTCTCCTCGCCGCTCAGCTCACGCGGTTCGCGGCGGGGGAGCCGCTCGAGAACGTCGTGCTCACCATCGACGGGCACAGCGACTGACCTCCGGCCCCACGCGACTCTGCACACCCCGCAGACCTCGCGGACCACACCGGCCCCACGGGTAACTCCCATACGGCCGCACGTCGTTCGTCGGGCACGCTGTGCGCCCGCTTGAATGCACCCCGTGCCCGCTCCGTGTCCGCATCGTGCCTGGTCGTCACGGAGAGTAGAGGAACTATGTCCCTGAGTGACGAGACTGGTGTATCGTCCCGACTGGGGCAGCGCCGTGCCAGCACGCGGCGCCGGGGAAGAGTGACGGACTGCGAGGGGGGCGACGGGCGATGCACGGCCTATGGGCGAACGATCCGACGCGGCGGGGCCGACGGCGGTCCTGTGCGGTGACCCGCGCAGCGATGCGGGGCCGAAGTCCCGGCTGTCGCAGGGCACATGCGCATCGAGCGGGCCCGCGCGGCAGTCGCAGAAAGCATCCGCAGACGGGGCAGGGGAAGGCGGACACGGGAGCCGCCCGGCGGACCGGGGCGGCCCGGTGAGTACGCACCCCACGCCGACGACAGCACTGGGCGCCTCGATGTACGCGGGCGGCCAGGCCCCCGCCCGCGCGCCGCAGCGGGGCGGTACGAGAGCCCAGTTGCTCCTCGCCCTCCTGTGCGCGGGCTTCGCGGTGGGTTCCGCGTTCGGCTGGGGTTCCGACCGACTCGCCCTGATCATGGGCGACTTCGGGCTGAGCTTCGCGGCGGCGATCGCCGCCGTATCGAATTTCGTGTACGCGCGCAGCAGTCGCAGCCGCTTTCGACCCGCCTGGCTCCTGTTCGCGTTCTCCTCACTCATGGCCAGCTTCGGCAACGGGGTGTGGGGCTGGTACGAGGTCGTCCTGCGCGAGCCGGTGCCGACGCCGAGCCTCGCCGACCTGTTCTTCCTCTGCTTCGCGCCACCCGCCATCATCGGCCTGCTCGTCCTCGCGCGGCGGCCCGTCACCAAGGCCGGCTGGATCTGCCTCGCGCTCGACGCCTGGCTCATCGCCGGCTCCCTGGTCACGCTCTCCTGGAGCCTCGCCCTCGCGCACACCGCCGAGTTCGAGGGCCAGAGCGTCACCCGCACCGCGCTCTCCCTCGCGTACCCGCTGCTCGACATCGCCCTGGTCAGCATGGTGCTCGCGCTGCACTTCCGGCGCTCTCCCGGTAGCCGTACGGCGGTGAACACCGCGATCGGCGCGCTCGCCCTCACGGTGATGTGCGACGCCCTGTTCACCTCGCCGCTGCTGCACGCCAGCTACCGCTCGGGCGAGATCCTGGACGCCGGCTGGTTCGCCGGCTCGCTGCTGCTCGCGTACGCGCCGTGGGTGGGGACGCGGCGCGGGGTGCGCGAGGAGGAGCACTCCCTCGGACCCGGCGGCCGCTACCAGGTCAGCTACACGCGGCCGATCTCCGGCTCGCTCGCCGCGCTCACCCCGTATCTGGCCGCCGCCGTCTGCACGTTGGGCATTCTCTACAACCTGCTGGACGGGCACCGGGTGGACCGCGTCGTGCTCTTCACGGCGTGCACGGTCGTCCTGGCGCTCGTCATGCGCCAGGGCATCATGCTGCTCGACAACATCACGCTCACCCAGGAGTTGGCGCAGAAGGAGAACCACTTCCGCTCCCTGGTCCAGGGCTCCAGCGACGTCATCATGATCGCCGCGCCGAACGGGACGCTGAGATACGTCAGCCCGGCCGCAGCGGGCGTCTACGGGCGGGATGCCGAGGACCTTGTCGGCTCCGAGCTCGCCTCGATCATCCACCCCGAGGACCTCGGGCGTGTGATGCACGAGGTGCGCAGATTCCTCGCCGCGAGCCAGATCGAGGAGCCCACTACGCGCATCGAATGCCGCTTCCGGTCCGGCACGGGCACCTGGCTGAACGTGGAGTCGACGGTCAACCGCCACCACGGCGGCCTGATCCTCAACAGCCGGGACGTGACCGAACGGGTGCGCCTCCAGGCCCAGTTGCAGCACAACGCCGAGCACGACCCGCTGACCGACCTGCCCAACAGGTCGCTGTTCACCAAGCGGGTCGGACAGGCCCTCGCCGGGCGGCGGACCGGCGACCTGGGCACCGCCGTACTCTTCATCGACCTCGACGGCTTCAAGCAGGTCAACGACACGATCGGCCACCAGGCGGGCGACGAGCTGCTCGTCCAGGCGGCGAGAAGGCTGGCCGAATCCGTACGCGCCTCGGACACCGCGGCGCGTCTTGGCGGTGACGAGTTCGCGGCGCTGATCGTCGGCGACGGGGGACGCGACCACACCGCGAGAGAGCAGCAGATCTACGAGCTGGCCGACCGGCTCAGAATCACCCTGTCCCAGCCGTACTCGATCGACGGGCACGACAATGTGCGGGTCGCCGCCTCCATCGGCGTCGCCTTCGCCGAACCGGACATCGGGGCCGGCGAGCTGCTGCGCAATGCCGACCTGGCGATGTACCGGGCGAAGGCGGCGGGCAAGGGCCGCGTCGAGCTGTACGCGCCGCAGATGCAGGCCGATGTCGTACGCAAGGCGGAGCTGGCCACGCGGCTGCGATCGGCGCTGCACGAGGGCGAGTTCGCGCTGCTCCACCAGCCGATCGTCTCGCTCGACGACGGCCGGATCACGGCGGTCGCCGCGCAGGCCCGATGGCGCAGCGCGCAGGGCATCCTGTTCACCCCCGCCGAGTTCCTGCGGGTGGCCGACGACAGCGAGCGCACCGCCGAGCTCGGCCGCTGGATGCTGGAGGAGGCCGTCGAACAGGCCGCCGAGCGCGGGCACAGCGGGCACGCGACGCCGGTCGCCGTGCGGATCAGCGCCCGCAGACTCCTCGACCGGGCCATGCCGCTCGGCTCGATAGAAGCGCTCCTCACCCGGCACGGGCTGCCCTCGGGTGCGCTCATCATCGAGCTGGCGGACAGCGACCCCAGAGTCCCGCTGGACGAGCTGGAGCGCCGTCTGACGGCCCTGCGGCGCCTCGGCGTCCGGATCGCGCTGGACGGCTTCGGCAGCGGCTATGCGGCCATCACGGCGCTGCGCCGTCTCCCCGTCGACGTACTGAAGCTGGACCGCTCGCTGATCGAGGGCGTCGTCGAATCCGCGCGGCTGCACAAGATCACCAGTGGGCTGCTGCGGATCGCGGGCGACCTCGGGCTCAACTCCGTGGCGGACGGTGTGGACCTGCCCGAGCAGGTCGCGGCGCTGCGGGCGATGGGGTGCACGCACGGGCAGGGCATGGCGTTCTCCGGGCCGCTCGACGAGTATCGGCTGCGCCGCGCGCTCACCTCGGGGGAGTACCCGATGCCCACGGGCCCCGCCGAGCCGGTGTTCGCGGGCTTCACCACGCTGCGCTCACATAATGAGACGCCCGTCCCACCCACTTGACACGCCCTACGCGCCGGGGGGAGGGTCAGTGCCATGCGCACCCGAATTCTCGTACTTGGAAAGCGCGTCGGCTGAAGCTGGGACCACCGGTCAGGACTCCGGAAACCCAGCGACCGCACCCGGCGCGCTCCCCTCGCTTGCCTCACGGCACGAGGGGTTTTTTGTTGCACGGGTGCCGGTTCAGAACCGCCGCCAACCGCCCGACACACACGTAAGACCCTGCACAACCCTCGCAAAAACCCTCAGCATCGAGAAGAGAATGCCGATGACCGAGCAGGCCACCGGGGCCAGCCAGCCGCAGCCGCGGCCCCGTTCCGGAGGACAGCAGTCCGCCCCCGTCGAGCACGTCACGGGTGCGAAGTCCCTCATTCGCTCGCTTGAGGAGGTCGGGGTCGACACCGTATTCGGTATCCCCGGCGGCACGATCCTTCCCGCGTACGACCCGATGATGGACTCGAGCCGGGTGCGCCACGTGCTCGTCCGTCACGAGCAGGGTGCGGGCCACGCGGCCACCGGCTACGCGCAGGCCACCGGCAAGGTCGGTGTCTGCATGGCCACTTCGGGCCCGGGTGCGACCAACCTGGTGACGCCGATCGCCGACGCGATGATGGACTCGGTGCCGCTCGTCGCGATCACCGGCCAGGTCGTCTCCAAGGCGATCGGCACGGACGCCTTCCAGGAAGCGGACATCGTCGGCATCACCATGCCGATCACCAAGCACAGCTTCCTGGTCACCAAGGCCGAGGACATCCCGAAGGCGATCGCCGAGGCGTTCCACATCGCGGCCACCGGCCGCCCGGGCCCGGTCCTCGTGGACATCCCGAAGGACATCCTTCAGGCGCAGACGACGTTCACCTGGCCGCCGCAGCAGGACCTGCCCGGCTACCGTCCGGTGACCAAGCCGCACGCCAAGCAGATCCGCGAGGCCGCGAAGCTGATCACGAATGCGAAGCGGCCCGTCCTCTACGTCGGTGGCGGCGTCCTCAAGGCCGGTGCCACCGCCGAGCTCAAGATGCTCGCCGAGCTCACCGGAGCGCCCGTCACCACCACCCTGATGGCGCTCGGCGCATTCCCCGACAGCCACCCGCTGCACGTGGGAATGCCGGGCATGCACGGTGCGGTCACCGCCGTCACCGCGCTGCAGAAGGCCGACCTGATCGTCGCCCTCGGAGCCCGCTTCGACGACCGCGTCACCGGCAACCTGGACAGCTTCGCCCCGTTCGCGAAGATCGTCCACGCCGATATCGACCCCGCGGAGATCGGCAAGAACCGCGCCGCCGACGTGCCGATCGTCGGTGACGCCCGCGAGGTCATCGCCGACCTGATCCAGGCGGTCCAGAAGGAGCACGGCGACGGCCACACCGGCGACTACAGCGCCTGGTGGAAGGACCTCAACCGCTGGCGCGAGACGTACCCGCTGGGCTACGACCAGCCCGCGGACGGCTCGCTCTCCCCGCAGCAGGTCATCGAGCGCATCGGCCAACTCGCCCCCGCGGACACGATCTTCGCGGCCGGCGTCGGCCAGCACCAGATGTGGGCCGCGCACTACATCCAGTACGAGAAGCCGGCCACCTGGCTGAACTCGGGCGGCGCCGGGACCATGGGCTACTCGGTGCCCGCCGCGATGGGCGCCAAGGCCGGCGCGCCGGGCCAGACGGTCTGGGCGATCGACGGCGACGGCTGCTTCCAGATGACCAATCAGGAGCTGACCACCTGCGCCCTGAACAACATCCCGATCAAGGTCGCCATCATCAACAACGGCGCCCTCGGGATGGTCCGCCAGTGGCAGACGCTGTTCTACAACCAGCGCTACTCGAACACCGTGCTGCACGCGGGCCCGGACGGCGAGACCCCGCCCAACAAGGGCACCCGCATCCCGGACTTCGTGAAGCTGAGCGAGGCCATGGGCTGCTACGCCATCCGCTGTGAGCGCCCCGAGGACCTCGACAAGTGCATCGAGGAGGCGAACTCGATCAACGACCGCCCGGTCGTGGTCGACTTCATCGTCCACGAGGACGCCATGGTGTGGCCGATGGTCGCCGCCGGCACCTCCAACGACGAGATCATGGCCGCCCGGGACGTCCGCCCCGACTTCGGCGACAGCGAAGACGACTGAGCGAGAGAGATCAGAGAATCATGTCCAAGCACACGCTCTCCGTCCTGGTCGAGAACAAGCCCGGTGTCCTCGCCCGGATCACCGCCCTCTTCTCGCGCCGCGGCTTCAACATCGACTCGCTCGCCGTCGGCGTCACCGAGCACCCCGACATCTCGCGCATCACCATCGTCGTGAATGTCGAATCGCTCCCGCTCGAACAGGTCACGAAGCAGCTCAACAAGCTGGTCAACGTCCTGAAGATCGTCGAGCTGGAGCCCGACTCGGCCGTGGCCCGCGAGCTGGTGCTCGCCAAGGTCCGCGCCGACAACGAGACGCGCTCGCAGATCGTCGAGATCGTCCAGCTGTTCCGCGCCAAGACCGTCGACGTCTCCCCGGAGGCCGTCACCATCGAGGCGACCGGTTCCAGCGACAAGCTGGAGGCGATGCTCAAGATGCTGGAGCCCTTCGGCATCAAGGAGCTCGTCCAGTCCGGCACCATCGCGGTCGGCCGCGGCTCGCGCTCCATCACCGACCGGAGCCTGCGGGCGCTCGACCGCACGGCGTAACGCCTCCGTACGCCCCCCTCTCGTATACCGAGACCCGAAAACCTTCCTTCCGCACCCCGCCGTACGGTGGGACGCAACACCAGCACACCAAGGAGAACCCCAGTGGCCGAGCTGTTCTACGACGACGATGCCGACCTGTCCATCATCCAGAACCGCAAGGTCGCGGTGATCGGCTACGGCTCCCAGGGCCACGCCCACGCGCTGTCCCTGCGCGACTCGGGTGTCGACGTCCGTGTCGGTCTGCACGAGGGCTCCAAGTCCAAGGCGAAGGCCGAGGAGCAGGGCCTGCGCGTGGTCACCCCGTCCGAGGCCGCGGCCGAGGCCGACGTCATCATGATCCTCGTTCCGGACCCGATCCAGGGCAAGGTCTACGAGGAGACCATCGCGCCGAACCTGAAGGACGGCGACGCGCTGTTCTTCGGCCACGGCCTGAACATCCGCTACGGCTTCATCAAGCCCCCGGCCGGCGTGGACGTCTGCATGGTCGCCCCGAAGGGCCCGGGCCACCTCGTGCGCCGCCAGTACGAGGAGGGTCGCGGCGTTCCGTGCATCGCGGCCGTCGAGCAGGACGCCACCGGCAAGGGCTTCGAGCTGGCCCTCTCCTACGCGAAGGGCATCGGCGGCACCCGCGCCGGCGTCATCAAGACGACCTTCACCGAGGAGACCGAGACCGACCTGTTCGGTGAGCAGGCCGTCCTCTGTGGTGGCACCGCCGCCCTGGTCAAGGCCGGTTTCGAGACGCTGACCGAGGCCGGCTACCAGCCGGAGATCGCGTACTTCGAGTGCCTGCACGAGCTGAAGCTCATCGTCGACCTCATGTACGAGGGCGGCCTGGAGAAGATGCGCTGGTCGGTCTCCGAGACCGCCGAGTGGGGCGACTACGTCACCGGCCCGCGGATCATCACGGACGCCACCAAGGCCGAGATGAAGAAGGTCCTCGCCGAGATCCAGGACGGCACGTTCGCCAAGAACTGGATGGACGAGTACCACGGCGGTCTGAAGAAGTACAACGAGTACAAGAAGCAGGACGAGGACAGCCTCCTCGCCACCACCGGCAAGGAGCTGCGCAAGCTCATGAGCTGGGTGAACGACGACGAGGCGTAAGCCTTCACGGGACGGGGTCGCGGCACACGCCGCGACCCCGTTCTCCATGGCTCGTCCACACGGTTGTCCATGGCGTCCAGCCTCGGACGAGTGATCCTTCCAAGGAGGCGTAAGCACGCCTCCTCAGCGCCACTACACTGCTGACTACATTCGCGTTGGGCCCACAGCGTCGTGCGTCTTCCACGCGGCAAGCACCCTCCACCGCCTGCGGCCGTCGGGACGGCCGTCCGCATTGGACCTGTGAGGACTCACGTGAGCACTGCTGCCAACGGCAAACCCGTCGTACTCATCGCCGAAGAGCTGTCGCCCGCGACGGTCGACGCCCTGGGCCCGGACTTCGAGATCCGCCAGTGCAACGGCGCGGACCGGGCGGCGCTGCTGCCCGCCATCGCCGACGTCGACGCGATCCTGATCCGCTCGGCCACCAAGGTCGACGCCGAGGCGATCGCCGCCGCGAAGAAGCTGAAGGTCGTCGCACGAGCCGGCGTCGGCCTCGACAACGTCGACGTGTCCGCCGCCACCAAGGCCGGCGTGATGGTCGTCAACGCGCCGACCTCCAACATCGTGACCGCCGCCGAGCTCGCCTGCGGTCTGCTCATCGCCACCGCGCGCAACATCCCGCAGGGCTCGCAGGCCCTCAAGGGCGGCGAGTGGAAGCGCAGCAAGTACACGGGCGTCGAGCTCGCGGAGAAGACCCTCGGTGTCGTGGGCCTCGGCCGCATCGGCGCGCTCGTCGCGCAGCGCATGTCCGCCTTCGGCATGAAGGTCGTCGCGTACGACCCGTACGTGCAGCCCGCGCGCGCCGCGCAGATGGGCGTGAAGGTCCTCTCCCTCGACGAGCTGCTCGAGGTCTCGGACTTCATCACCGTGCACCTCCCGAAGACCCCGGAGACCCTCGGTCTCATCGGTGACGAGGCGCTGCACAAGGTCAAGCCGAACGTGCGCATCGTCAACGCCGCGCGCGGCGGGATCGTCGACGAAGAGGCGCTGTACTCGGCGATCAAGGAGGGCCGCGTCGCCGGCGCCGGTCTCGACGTGTACGCGAAGGAGCCCTGCACGGACTCCCCGCTGTTCCAGTTCGACCAGGTCGTCTGTACTCCGCACCTCGGCGCCTCCACGGACGAGGCGCAGGAGAAGGCGGGCGTCGCCGTCGCCAAGTCGGTGCGCCTCGCGCTCTCCGGCGAGCTCGTGCCGGACGCGGTGAACGTCCAGGGCGGCGTCATCGCCGAGGACGTCAAGCCGGGCCTGCCGCTCGCGGAGCGCCTCGGCCGGATCTTCACCGCGCTGGCGGGCGAGGTCGCGGCCCGTCTCGACGTCGAGGTGTACGGCGAGATCACCCAGCACGACGTGAAGGTGCTCGAACTCTCCGCGCTCAAGGGCGTGTTCGAGGACGTCGTCGACGAGACGGTCTCCTACGTCAACGCCCCGCTGTTCGCGCAGGAGCGTGGCGTCGAGGTCCGGCTCACGACCTCGTCCGAGTCGCCCGACCACCGCAACGTCGTCACGGTGCGCGGCACCCTCGGCAACGGCCAGGAGGTCTCGGTCTCCGGCACGCTCGCGGGCCCGAAGCACCTGCAGAAGATCGTCGCGGTCAACGAGTACGACGTGGACCTGGCGCTCGCCGACCACATGGTCGTCCTGCGCTACGAGGACCGTCCGGGCGTCGTCGGCACGGTGGGCCGCGTCCTCGGTGAGGCGGGCATCAACATCGGCGGCATGCAGGTCTCGCGCGCCGACGTCGGCGGCGAGGCCCTCGCGGTCCTGACCGTGGACGACACGGTGCCGCAGTCGGTCCTGAACGAGCTGTCCGCCGAGATCGGCGCGACCTCGGCGCGGTCGGTCAACCTCGTCTGAGGTTTTCGCTCCTGACGCACGAGGGCCGGGTCACCCGCGGGTGACCCGGCCCTCGTGCGTCAGGACGCCTCCGGCTCGATCAGTCCCTCGCGGTACGCGATGCCCACGGCCTCGGTGCGGCTCGCGGCGCCCAGCTTGGCGAGGATGTTCGAGACGTGGACGCTCGCGGTCTTGCCGCTGATGAACAGTTCCTCGCCGATCTGGCGGTTGGTGCGCCCCCGGCCGAGCAGCCGCAGCACGTCGCTCTCCCGGGCGGTCAGCGCGGCGATGCGGTCCCCGGCGGCCGGGGCGTCGGCGAGGCGGCCCCGCCTGATCAGGGTGTCCAGGGCCTCGCGCAGCGGCTCGGCGCCGAGCCGTACGGCCGCGTCGCGGGCCGCGTACGCCTGCTCGGCGGCCTCCTCGCGGCGGTCCGCGGTGAGCAGGGCCTCTGCCAACCGCCTTTGGCAGCGGGCCAGTTCGTACGGCTCCCCGTAGCCGAACGCCGTCACGGCCCGCTCCCACGCCGCGACGTCGGGACCGGTCGCGGCGCGCACCCGCTCGGCCTCGGCGCGGGCCAGCCAGGCCAGGCCCTCGGGGCCCTGCTCCGTGCCGTCCTGGCCGCGGGCGGCCGTGTCGCGGGCCAGCTCCACCAGCTCGGTGGCGGCCCC
The DNA here is from genome assembly GCF_050106155.1 of Streptomyces nidicola. Taxonomy (NCBI): domain Bacteria; kingdom Bacillati; phylum Actinomycetota; class Actinomycetes; order Kitasatosporales; family Streptomycetaceae; genus Streptomyces; species Streptomyces nidicola. The sequence continues at coordinate 3,308,985 of NZ_JBNBPI010000001.1, read as the reverse complement.
CGCCCAGCGCTTCGCGCCCGCCGTGTCACCGGAGAGCCGGGCCTCCTCCGCGGCGTCCGCGACCGCCGCCAGGGCGAGCGCGGCGAGCCGCACCACGGCGTCGGGCCGCGTGCCGCCCGAGACGTCGGTGAGCGACTCGACCGACGCGTGCATCTGTCGTACGCATTCCTCGACGTCGCCGCGGAGTGCCGCCGCGTCGGTCAGCACGATCGCGGCGACGAGCGCCGCCATCCAGTCGAAGTGATGGTCGAGCAGCCCCCGGGCCCCGGTGACGGCCGCGTCGTACGCGCCGCGGGCCAGGGCCACGTACAGCGCGGGCGCGATCGCGAACCCGCCTGCGGGCGGCAGCAGTTCGGTGTCCGCGGCGGCGGCTCGCGCACACTCGTCCCAGCGGCCCAGCGTGTAGAGCAGCAGGGACTGCAGGTAGCGCAGCTCCAGGGCGTACGGCGAGGTGAGCAGGCCGGCGCGGCGGGCGCGGTCGAGGCCCTCGGCGAGCCAGGGCAGGCACCCGTCCAGGTCGCCGGACTCGTAGCAGCCGATGGCGAGGTTGTAGAGCGCCCGCATCTCCACCGCGAGGTTCCCGGCGGCGCCGGCCAGCTCACGGGCCCTGACGAGGCGGTCCCGGCCCTGCGGTGTACGCCGGTTGGGCCCTTCCAGGTTGACCAGCGAGATCGTCAAGTCGGCCTGGGCGTCGGCCAGTTCGAGCCGTTCGGCGACGGCAAGCGCCTGTCGGGCGACCCGCTCGGCGTCCTCGTTCCTGCCCACGTGCCGCGCGGCCAGGACATGGGTCGCGGCGGCCCACACCCAGGTGCCCGAGGGTGGCTCGGCCGGGATCAGGGCCAGCGCCTCGCTGCTGTACGTGAACGCGGCTTCCAGGTGGTCGATCCGGATCAGGTTGTCCGCGAGGGTGTAGCGCACGCGCGCCGCGAGCTCGGAGTCGGCGTCGGAGCCGGCCCGGGCGAGCGCGGAGCGGGTGAGCTGGACCGCGCGGTGGGGGTCGCCCGCGCGGGCGGCGGCGGCCGAGGCACGCAGGGTGAGGGTGGCCGCGTCGCCGGCCTCGGGACGCGCGGACGCGTCCACCACGGCCAGAAGTTCGAGCGCGGTCTCCAGGTGCCGCAGCTCCTCGGCGGGGGCTCCGACGCGCTGGGCGTGGTCGGCGGCCTCCAGGGAGGCGGCGAGCGCGTCGGGCAGGTCGTGGCTCTCGCGCGAGTGGTGGGCGCGCTCCGCCGCGCTCTGCGGTGACCGGCCCTCGCCCGCGAGGAGTGCGGCGAACCGCCCGTGCAGCCGCACCCGTTCGCCGGGCAGCAGATCCGCGTACACGGCCTCGCGGGTGAGGGCGTGCCGGAACGAGTACGTGCCGTCGTCGCCCGGCACGAGGAGCTGGCGTCCGACGGCCTCGCGCAGCGCCGACTCCAGCTCCTCCTCGGGCAGTTGGACGGCGGACCGCAGCAGCTCGTGCCCGACGCGGCGGCCCGCGACGGCCGCCGTGCGCAGCACTTGCTGGGCGGTCTCGGTGAGTTGCTCGATCCGGATGAGCAGCACGTCGGCGAGGCCGCTGGGCATGGCGGGGGAGTGGGCGCCCTCGCCGTCGCCGGGGAGCGCGGCGAGCAACTCCTCGGCGTAGAAGGCGTTTCCCTCGGCGCTCTCGACGATGCGGCGGACCGTGCTGTCGGGCACGGGGCCCGTGCGGCGTGCGCGTACGAGCCGGGTCATGTCGGCGTCGGCCATCGGGCGCAGGTCGAGACGGTCGACGGCGGGCAGCCTGATCAGCTCGGCGAGCAGCGGCCGCAGGGGGTGGCGGCGGTGCAGGTCGTCCGCGCGGTACGAGGCGAAGACCGCGAGGCGGCGGGGCGGGCCGCCGGGCGCGGGCCGTTGCAGGACGCCCCGGCTGAGCAGGAAGCGGAGCAGGTCGCGGGAGGACTGGTCGGCCCAGTGGAGGTCCTCGACGACCAGGAGGAGCGGGGTCAGGTCAGCCAGGCCGGCGAGGAGCCCCGCGACGCCCTCGAAGAGCTGGAGGCGGCTGCCGGGGTCGGGCGCGGGGCCTGCCCCCGAGGCCCCGCCGATGAGCCGGTCCACCGCGGGGTACGCGGCGAAGGCCGGGGCGAGCCGGTCGTCGGCGGCCGCCGTGCCGAGGATCTCCGTGAACGGGAGGTACGGCAGACCTACGTCGCCGAGGTCCACGCAGTGGCCGGTGAGGACGGTCAGGCCGGTGGCGGCGGCGTGCGCGGCGGCCTCCGTCAGCGCCCGGGTCTTGCCGACGCCGGCGTCCCCGGCGACCAGGACGGCGCGGGGGTCGCCGGCCGCGGCCCGCTCCAGGACGCCGGTGAGGCGGGCGAGTTCGTCCGCCCGGCCGATGAACGGCGTATCGAATGTCTGAGCCACGGGGTCATCCTGGCACGGTCCGGCGGCGTCATCCCTGGGTACAGGCCTCTGGCTTCTGGCTTCTGGCTGCGGGCTTCTGGCTCCGGGCTTCGCCGTGCGGCGATGCCGGGCGGGCCGGAGTGGTCCGGCCTGCCCGGCATCGCATCGAGACCGGTGGGTGGCTGTCAGACCGACGCCTTCTCCTCCGGCGCCGCGTCGGGGGCGTCGGCCCCGTCCGCCGCCGCGGTCTCGCGCACCGTCACCTTGCGCAGGGTCGCCACGGCGAGGACCGCGGCGGCCAGGAGCACGACCGCCCCCGCGATCGCCGCCGCCTGCATGCCGTCGGTGAAGGCCACGCGTACGGCGGTCGTCAGGGCCCGGCCCGCCTCGCCCGGCAACTGCCCGGCGACCGCGAGGGCGCCGCCCAGCGTCTCGTGGGCCGCGGCCGGGGCGTCGGCGGGGACACCGTGGCGGTACACGGCCGTGCCGATGGAGCCGAGGACCGCCATGCCGAGGGCGCCGCCGAACTCGGCGCCAGTCTCCAACAGGGACGCGGCGGAGCCGGAGTTGGCGGCCGGCACGGTGCTGAGCGCCAGGTCCATCATCTGGGACATCACGGTGACGATGCCGGAAGCGAGGACACCGGCGCCGGCCAGGACCAGCCAGAGCGAGTCGGTGCCGGCCAGGGCGAGGAGCGCGTATCCGCAGGCCGCGACGGTGAAGCCGCCGGCGACGACATGGGCGCGGTGCACGCCCCTCGCGACGAGCTGCGCGGCGACGGGGGCCGCCACCCCGACCAGGACGGTGGGAACCAGCGACCAGAGGGCGGCCGCCATGGAGCTCTTGCCGAGCACGGACTGCAGGTACTGGGTGGTGAAGTACGCCGAGCCCATCATGCCGAAGGAGGAGACGAGGTTCAGGACGACGCCGGGGGCGAAGCCGCGGCCGCGGAACAGGGCGGGGGAGATCAGCGGGGACTTGACGGTGCGCTGGCGGTGCACGAACAGGGCGGCGAACAGCAGCCCCACGGTGATCGAGACGACGTACCGCACGTTCCAGCCCTCGGACGGGATCTCCTTGATGCCGTAGATGACGGGCAGCACGGCGGCCATCGACAGCGGCACGCTCAGCAGGTCGAAGCGGCCGGGCTCGGGGTTCTTCGACTCCGGCAGCAGGAACGGGCCGAGGGCCAGGAGCAGCACCATCGCGGGCAGGTTGACCAGGAAGACCGAGCCCCACCAGAAGTGCTCGACGAGGACGCCGCTCATCACCGAACCGAGCGCGACGCCACCGGTCATGACGGCCGACCACAGGCCGATCGCCTTCGCACGCTGTCCGGGGTCGGTGAACATCGTGCGGACGATCGCCATGGTGGACGGCATGAGGGTCGCGCCGCCGACGCCGAGGAGCGCGCGGGCGGCGATGAGCGTCTCGGCACTGTTCGCGTACGCGGCGAGGAGCGATGCGGTGCCGAAGGCGGCGGCGCCGAACAGGAGCAGTTTGCGGCGGCCGATGCGGTCGCCGAGCGAGCCCATCGTCATCAGCAGGCCGGCGAGCACGAACGCGTAGATGTCGAAGATCCACAGCTGCTGGGTGCCGCTCGGCTCCAGGTCGGCGCTGATCTGGGGGATCGCGAAGTAGAGGACGGAGACGTCCATCGAGACCAGGAGCAGCGGAAGCATCAGCACGCCGAGTGCGGTCCACTCGCGGCGCCCCGCGAGGGTTTCGGCGGGTGGGGTGGTGCTCGTCGGGTTCGTCATGGCAGGAACTGTACGAGCGTCTTAAACGCTTGTCTAGTACGAGCGTTTAAGACATCCGTCTGGATTCCGGTTAGGGTGGGGTCATGGGACATCGTGAGGATCTGCTCGAAGGCGCCAAGCGCTGCCTGATGGCGAAGGGGTTCGCGCGCACGACGGCGCGCGACATCGTCAAGGAGTCGGGGACCAATCTGGCCTCCATCGGCTACCACTACGGCTCGAAGGACACGCTGCTCGCGCAGGCGTACGTGGCCCTGGTCGAAGGGGCGTCGCAGGACTGGGGCGAGCCGCACGAACTGGCGGGCGCGCCGGGCTCGTTGGAGCGCTTTCAGGCACTGCTGGAGAACGTCGTCGTCGGCCTCGGCAAGCCGGACTCCATGTGGCACCTGAGCATCGAGCTGCTGACGCTGGGCGACAAGATGCCCGCTCTGCGGGAGTACCTGGTGCAGGCTCAGACGGAGGCCGGGCGCGGCTTCATCGGCATGATCATGGGGGAGGAGCCGCCGGTCGACGATCCGCAGGTGGCGACGCTCGGGGGGCTCTTGTCGGTGCTGTTCCTCGGGCTCGTCGCCCAGTACACCTTCGACCCGGAGTCGTCGCCGTCCGCCGGGCAGCTCACCGAGGGGCTGCGGCAGCTGTTCGAGCTGTCACAGGCGTGACGCCTTCAACCCCATGTGCAGCAGCAGCCGGTCCTCGCCCTCGTCCAGGTCGAGGCCGGTGAGCTGTTCCACCCGCGACAGGCGGTAGTACAGCGTCTGGCGGTGGATGCCGAGGGCCGCGGCCGTGCGGCCCGCCTGGCCCGCGCAGTCGAGGAACACCTCGGCGGTGCGCGCCAGTTGACGGTGGGTGGGGGAGAGCAGGGGTGCGACCGCGGGGTCGTGCGCGGCCTCCGCGGGGAGCGCGGTCAGCAGCCGGTACGGGCCGATCGACGACCACTGCGCGTCGGGGCCGAGGCGCGGGTCGGCCAGCGCCGCGCGCGCCGCGGCCGTCGCCTCCTGCCAGGCCGTGGCCAGTTCGGCGAGGTCGTCACGCGCGGCGCCGACGCCCGCCGCGACCGGGGAGCCCGCGCGGGCGCGCAGCTTCGCCGCCGCGGTCAGCGCGGGCGCCAGGGCCTCGCGCGAGCGCAGCCGCACCAGCAGGGCGAGGCACTGGCCCGTCACCCCCCACGGAACCGTGCACAGCGCGTCCGCCGCCGGAATCGTGCGTACCGAAGGAGCGTCGTCGGGGTCCGCGGAAGGCCAGGGCGCGACGCAGACCACCGTGTGCAGGCCCGGCGCCCGGCTGCCGAGCGCCGTGCGCAGCGCCGCCACCGCCATGTCCCGCTGCCAGCCCCGCTCCGCCGTGAGCACGGAGTGGAACTCGCGGGTCAGGTCCGCGCCCGCCTGCGCCTCGTCGGCGAGCTGCGCGCCGATCCGGCCCGCCACCTCCATCGCCGCGTCGAGCTGCTCGTCCGTGGGACCCGGATCGTCGTCGAGCAGCCATACGTAGCCGAGGACGAAACCGTGATGGCGTACGGGCAGGCAGATGCGGCCGCGGTAGACGCCGGCCTCCGGGGTCGCCGGGATCCGGACCGGCTCCTTGGCGCTCGCGATGCCGAAGCCCTCGAACCAGGAGCGGACCGCCGAGGTCGAGCCGTGCGTCAGGATCGAGCGCGTGCGCACGGGGTCGAGGGCCGTCTCGTCGAACTCGGTGTCGCCGTCGGTGACCTGCGCCCCGAACGCGATGAGCCGGAAGTCCCGGTTCTCCAGGGTTGCCGGGGCACCGAGCAGTGCCGAGATCTCGTCGACCAGTTCCTGGTAGTCGCCTTTCACCCCGCCATTCTCCCGCATCACACGGGCTCTCTCATACAGATGTCTGAGGCGGCGGCCACAGATGCGTGACAGGTGTCGATGGCACAGGATCGGAGGGATCCTTAGATTTCACGGTGGTTCCGCGTGCCGTTCCCGCTTTGCGGCGATACGGCGCTCTTTCTCAACTCGTGATCCGTGGAGGTGCCCCGTGCTGGCTCCCTTGATCCTCGCCGCGTCGCGCAGCGACAAGATGCGCGCTTTCGTGTCGGCGGCGCCGGGCACCAAGCAGGTCGTCGACCGCTTCATCGCCGGTGAGTCCGTCGACGACGTCGTGCCGATCATCGAGGACGCCGCGGCCAAGGGCCTGGAGGTCACGCTCGACGTCGTCGGTGAGGACATCACCACCGTCGAGCAGTCGCAGGCCGCGCGCGACGCCTACCTGGACCTGGTCGAGCACCTGAAGGACCTGGGCCTCGGTACGAAGGCCGAGATGTCCGTGAAGCTGTCGATGTTCGGCCAGGCGCTGGAGGGCGGCCACGAGCTGGCCCTCGCCAACGTGCGGCCCGTCGTCGAGGCCGCCGCGAAGATCGGCACCACGGTCACCCTCGACGCCGAGGACCACACCACCCTCGACTCGATGTTCGCCATCCACGAGGAGCTGCGGAAGGACTTCCCGCAGACCGGCTGCGTCATCCAGGCGTACCTGTTCCGCACCGAGGACGACGCCCGCCGCCTCGCCGCCGCCGGCAGCCGCGTGCGCATCGTGAAGGGCGCCTACAAGGAGCCCGCCGAGGTCGCCTACCAGGACAAGGCCGAGATCGACAAGGCGTACGTCCGGATCATGCGCATCCTCATGGAGGGCGCCGGGTACCCGATGATCGGGTCCCACGACCCGCGGCTCGTGGCCATCGCCCAGGAGCTCGCGCGGCAGGCCGGGCGCAAGCTGGACGAGTACGAGTTCCAGATGCTGTACGGGATCCGCAGCGACGAGCACCTGCGGCTCGCCGCCGAGGGGCACCGGATGCGTGTCTACACCGCGTACGGCACCGACTGGTACGGATACTTCATGCGCCGCCTCGCGGAGAAGCCGGCCAACCTCCTCTTCTTCGCCCGCTCGGTCCTCACCAAGGGCTGACCCCCACTTCACTTCCGTAAGAACGTCCCCAACTCCCCGACCCCCGAAGGAGATACGGACCCATGACCCTCGACGCCGTGACCCAGGTCCCCGCCCCGGTCAATGAGCCGGTGCACGGCTACGCCCCCGGTTCCCCGGAGCGCGCCCGCCTGGAGGTCAAGCTCAAGGAGCTGGCCGAGAACCCGATCGAGCTGCCCTGCACCATCGGCGGCGAACGTCGTTTGGGTGGCGGCGAGCGCTTCGACGTCGTGCAGCCGCACAACCACAAGTCCGTCATCGGTACGTACGGCAACGCCACCGAGCAGGACGCCCAGGACGCGATCGACGCCGCCCTGGCCGCCGCCCCGGCCTGGCGCGCGACGTCCTTCGACGACCGCGCCGCGATCATCCTGCGCGCCGCAGAGCTGCTGTCCACGAAGTGGCGCGAGACGCTGGCCGCGTCGACGATGCTCGGCCAGTCGAAGACCGCGCAGCAGGCCGAGATCGACACTCCCTGTGAGCTCATCGACTTCTGGCGCTTCAACGTCCACTACGCCCGCAACCTGCTCGCCGAGCAGCCGCCGGCGAACTCCACGGGCGTGTGGAACCGCATGGACCACCGCCCGCTGGAGGGCTTCGTCTACGCGATCACGCCGTTCAACTTCACGGCCATCGCGGGCAACCTGCCGACCGCGCCCGCGCTGATGGGCAACGTCGTCGTGTGGAAGCCGTCCCCGACGCAGACGCACGCGGCCGTCCTGCTGCTCCAGCTTCTGGAGGAGGCCGGTCTGCCGAAGGGCGTCATCAACCTGGTGACGGGTGACGGCCTGGCCGTCTCGGAGGTCGCGCTCAACCACCGTGACCTCGCCGGTATCCACTTCACCGGCTCGACCAAGACCTTCCAGCACCTGTGGAAGACGGTCGGCAACAACATCGAGAAGTACCGCACCTACCCGCGCCTCGTCGGCGAGACCGGCGGCAAGGACTTCGTCGTCGCGCACCCGTCCGCGGACCGTGCGGTGCTGAAGACCGCGCTGACCCGTGGCGCCTTCGAGTTCCAGGGCCAGAAGTGCTCGGCCACGTCGCGTGCGTACATCCCGGCCTCCATCTGGAACGACGGGTTCAAGGAGGAGTTCGCGGCCGAGGTCGACGGCATCAAAATGGGTGACGTCACCGACCTGTCGAACTTCATCGGCGCCCTCATCGACGACCGTGCGTTCGCCAAGAACAAGGCGGCGATCGACCGGGCGAAGTCCGACGAGACCTGCACGATCGTCGCCGGTGGTACGTACGACGACTCCGTCGGCTACTTCGTGCGTCCGACGGTCGTCGAGTGCTCGGACCCGGCCAACGAGGTGTTCTCCACGGAGTACTTCGGTCCGTTCCTCGCCGTGCACGTCTACGAGGACGACCAGTACGACGCCATGCTGGAGCAGATGGAGTCGGCCTCGGACTACGCGCTCACCGGCTCGGTCGTCGCGAACGACCGGGCGGCCGCGGCCCACACGATGGAGAAGCTCCGCTACGCGGCGGGCAACTTCTACATCAACGACAAGTCGACCGGGGCGGTCGTCGGCCAGCAGCCCTTCGGTGGCGGCCGCGCCTCCGGCACCTGCGACAAGGCGGGGGCCCCGCAGAACCTGCAGCGGTGGACGCTGACCCGCGCCATCAAGGAGACGCTGGTTCCGCCGACGGACTACGTGTACCCGCACATGGGCTGAGCGCCCCTGTAGCGGTGCCGCCCCCGGTCGAGGTGTTCCCCTCGGCCGGGGGCGGTTCTGCGCGTGCCGCCCCTACGCCACGGGGCTCCGCCCCGGACCCCGCGCCTCAAACGCCGGCGGGGCTGAAAACGCCGGGACTCCGCCCCGGACCCGCGGGCTCTCGTCCAAAGCGCGGGCTTGAAAGACCGGGGCTCCGCCCCGGACCCCGCTGCTCAATCGCCGCAGGGGCTGGAATTGCAGGGGCTGGAATTGTCCACCCGCCTCGCAGGCAATGGCCTTGCTCCCGCCCATCTCCCACCACCCGCCCCCTCCGGGGGCGTCGGCCGCACGGGGTTGCGCGCCCCGCGGTGTGCGACCGGCCGCCGGCACGGCTGCCCGCCCAGGACGACGGGGGCAACCCCGCCTGGCCAAGGGCCGCATGCACGGCTCCCCGCCCATGACGGTCGACGCCCGCCGCCTTGGGCAATCTGCCTTCCCCAAGCTCTCCGACGAGCTCCGAGCAGGGGAGACCCCATCGGGTGGCAGGGTGGGCAAGGCGGCCCCCGGTGCAGCGCACCCCTCACCGCGGGCCCCGCCCTGGTGCCGGGCCGCTCAGGGCACCGTCAGGACGATTTTGCCCTGGGTGTGGCCCGTGGCGCCCAGTTCGTGGGCCTTGGGGGCTTCCTCCAGGGGGAGGGTCGCGGAGACGTGGGCGCGGAGGCGGCCCGCTGCCATCAGGGCCGCGACCTTGCGCAGCGTGGCGCCCGAGGGCTGGACCGAGATGGGGGCGAAGCGGACGCCGCGGGTCTCGGCGTCCTCCTGGGTGACGCCGGGGTCCCAGAGCATCGCCGAGGCCAGGAGGCCGCCGGGGCGCAGGGTGACCAGGGTGCGCGGGCCGTAGTCGCCGCCGATCAGGTCGAAGGCCACGTCCACGTCACGCAGGGAGTGGGCGAAGTCCGTGGTCGTGTAGTCGATGGGTTCGTCGACGCCGAGTTCGCGCAGGAAGTCGTGCTTGTCGGCGCGCGCGGTACCGATCACGTACGCCCCCTCGGCCTTGGCGATCTGCACCGCCACGTGCCCGACGCCGCCGGCCGCCGCGTGGATCAGCACCCGGCGGCCGGGACCGATCTGCCCGATGTCGACGAGCGCGAGCCAGGAGGTGAGCGCGGCCGAGGGCAGCGCCGCCGCCTGGACGTGATCGACATTGCCCGGCTTCGGCGCCAGGTGCTCGGTGCGGATCACGACGTACTCGGCGTAGCCACCGCCCCGGATCATCGCGAACACGTCGTCGCCCGGCCGGAATTCGGTGACATCCTGGCCCGCCGACTCGACGACGCCCGAGACGTCCCAGCCGAGCGTGAACGGCGGGTCGCCGAAGAGCGGCGCGGAGCCGGAGCGCGCCATCCGGTCCACCGGGTTCACCCCCACGGCCCGGACCCGGACCAGTACCTCGCCCGCCCGCGGCTCGGGCCGCTCCACCTCCACCACTTCGAGCACCTCGGGTCCGCCGAGCCGGCGCTGACTGATGACGCGCATGGTGGGACTCCTCCCCAGGGTCGGCCCGGCCATCGCGGCCCGGCCGTACTGGGTCCATCGTGGGACGTGGGCGGCGACCGCGCCATGCCGCGGGGAGCGCCATGTCCGGGCAGCGGCGAAAGGTCCGCACCGTAGCACCCTTCAAGTCAACTACCGGTCGGATTCCGGGAGTTGGCCCGATGAGCGGTCCGGGCGGCGGGCGAGGGGCTTTACTGTGACCCGCATCACATGATGTGCCTGCTCGGCAGAAGCGGAAGCAGAAGCAGAAGGGGGGACCGCCATGAACGCGTGCGATCTGACGGGGCGCAAGGCGCTGGTGACCGGGGGTGCTCAGGGGCTCGGGGCGGCGGCGGCCGAGGCGCTCGTGCGCGAGGGAGCCGCCGTCGTCATCGCCGACGTCCAGGAGGACGCGGGCCGCGCGACCGCCGAGACGTTGCAGAAGGCGGGCGGCGCGGCGACGTTCGTCCCGCTCGACGTGGCCGACGACGAGAGCTGGGAGGCGGCGGTCGGCCGCGCCGTGGACGAGCTCGGCGGCCTCGACGTCCTCGTCAACAACGCCGGTGTCGAGATCTCGGGTCTTGTCGTCGACCTCGACCCGCGGGACCTCCGCAGGATGCTCGACGTCAACGTCCTCGGCGTCGCGCTCGGCCTCAAGCACGCCTTCCGGGCGATGCGCCCGGGCGGCCGGGCCGGCCGGGGTGGGTCGGTCGTCAATATCTCGTCGGTGGCCGCGACGATCCCCTTCCCCGGCATCGCCGGCTATGCCGCGACGAAGTCCGCGGTCGACCGGCTGACCCGGGTGGCCGCCCTGGAGTCCGGCAGGCTGGGCTACGGCGTGCGGGTCAACTGCCTCTACCCGGGCCTGGTTCCCACGGCGATGGGTACCCGCCTCGCCCGGGACATGGAGACCCTGGGGCTGTGGCCGAGCGCGGAGGCGGCCGTGGGGGACGTCGTCGCGCGGACCCCGCTCGGGCGGCTCGGCGAGGCCACGGACACGGCCGACGCGGTCGTCTTCCTCGCCTCCGACGCCGCCCGCTTCATCACCGGCGCGGGGCTTCCGGTCGACGGCGGCATGGGCATGTGAGGAAGGTGTGGCCCGAGAGCCGATTCCCGGTTGGCACGGATTCGGGATATGCCCATTCTCTCGTGCGGCGTGGAGTTGTGCTCTAAAGTCCCGAACGCCCCCTCGGTCGACAGAGCTGGCGCGACGATGATGACTTCTCAAGAAGAGATGGCTTCTCAAGGAGCGATGGCTTCTCAAGGAGAAATGCGGTTCCTTTCGCCGGGTGCGGGCACGGGCGCGGGCGCGGCCTTCGGAGAGGACGCGCGTCGAATTTCCGGGGAACTCGCGAGCCATGGCACAGCTGTTCTCCTCTGTTTCCTGTTGCTGGCGGCGATCGGTGCCGCCGTGGTGCGGCTCCACCTTCAGGCGCGGGCGCTCAATTCGCTGCGGACGGTGACGCGCACCCTTCAGGAGGGGTTGCTGCGCCCGCTGCCGGGCCGGGTGGGCGGGCTGCGCACGGAGGTCCGCTACCTGGCGGCGCAGCGCGAGGCACGGATCGGCGGGGACATCTACGACGTCGCCGGCACGCCCTTCGGGGTGCGGCTGCTCATCGGCGACGTGATGGGCAGCGGCATGCCGGCGGTCGGCACCGCCCTGGACGCCCTCGGCGCCTACCGTGAACTGGTCCAGTGCGAGGCCCGGTTGACCGTGGTCGCCCAGCGTATGGACGCGGCGCTGGCCCGCCGCGAGCACAGCGAGGACTTCGTCACCGCACTGCTGCTCGGCACGAACGGTGACGACGGAGAGCTCGAACTGGTCTGCTGCGGCCACCCGCCGCCGCTGCTGATCCGCGGGCGCCGCGCCACCTTCGTGGACTCCCTGCCGCCGTCCCCGCCGCTCGGCCTGATGCGGCTGCAGAACGAGTGGTGCCGGTCGAGCACGATGTCCCTCGCCGCGGGCGACCGGCTGCTGCTCTACACCGACGGCGTCACCGAGGCGCGCAGCGGCAGCGGGGAGTTCTATCCGCTCGCGGAACGCGCGGTGGCCCTTTACGACCGGGACCCCGGGACGTTCCTCGACGCGCTCTCGGCGGACCTGATCCGCCATGTGAAGGGGCGACCGAAAGACGATGCCGCGCTTCTTCTGGTCGATTACGGAGATGTTCGAGCGGAAGACGGCCAATTTCGGTCGCACAGCCCTCGGTTGACCCGAGGATCTCGGGCGGTCCGCATTCCCGGAATCGATGAATACCGCACACGAAGTGATCTGCGCGAGACGAGGTAATCGTGGCCCCTCAGCTGCCGACGGAGCACACACCTTTCATCGGACGCCGCCGCGAACTCGCCCAATTGCGACAGCTGAGCGCGCGCTCCCGGCTGGTGACGGTGACCGGGCTCGGCGGGATCGGGAAGACCCGCCTCGCCCTGCGTGCCGCGGCCGACGTGGCGGACGGGTTCGCCGACGGCGCCTGGTGCGTCGAGCTCCACGAACTCCAGGACGCCGAACTGCTCGTGCACGCGGTCAGCGCGGCCCTGCACGCCACCGACCACACGACCCGGCCCCAGCACGAGGTGCTCACCGGGCACCTCGCCGACAAGCACCTGCTGCTCGTCCTCGACACCTGCGAACACCTCATCGGGGCCTGCGCGGAGCTCGTCGCGCGGCTCCTCGCCGCGGCCCCCGGGCTGCACATCCTCGCCACCAGCAGGCAGCCCCTCGGCCTGGCGGGGGAGGAGATCTTCGCCGTCGCGCCGATGTCCGTCGCGGCCGACGCGGTGCGGCTCTTCGCGCAGCGCGCCCACGCCGCCCACCCGGAGTTCCTGGTCACCGCCCGCACCAGGCCGGTGGTGGAGCGCATCTGCGCGCGGCTCGACGGCATCCCGCTCGCGATCGAACTCGCCGCGGGACGGCTGCGCGGCGAGGAGACCGAGGAACTCCTCACCCTTCTGGAGGACCGCTTCCAGCTCGTCCGCGACGAGCCGGAGTACACCGGCAGGCACAGCACGCTGCGGACGACCATCGGCTGGAGCCACGAACTGTGCCTGCCCGCCGAGCGGTTGCTCTGGGCCCGCCTCTCCGTCTTCGCCGGCAGCTTCTCCCGGGGAGCCGCCGAGAAGGTGTGCGCCGACGCCGCCCTTGAGCGCGCGGACATCGGCCCCCTGCTCCTTGGGCTCGTGGAGAAATCCCTGCTCGTACGCGAAGACGTCCCCGGCGGCGGGAAGTTCAGGCAGCTCGACACCGTCCGGGGTTACGGCGCCGAGTGGCTGCGGCGGCTCGGCGAGGAGCAGCGCGTGCGCGCCCGCCATCTCGCCTGGTGCCAGGAGTTCGCCACGCAGGGCGAGGCGGTGTGGTTCGGTCCCGGCCAGACCGCCGTGTTCCGCACCACCCGGCGCGCGCACGCACAGCTCCTCGCCGCGCTCGACTTCGCCCTGTCGACACCGGGCCAGGAGCGGGCCGGGGCGCGGCTCGCCGGCACGCTCTGGTTCTACTGGGTCGGCTGCGGGCTCCTCAGCGACGGCCGCTATTGGGTCGACCGCGCGCTCGCCGCGGTCCCGGGGCCGCACCCGGAGCGGCTCAAGGCGCTGTGGGTCGGCGGCTACATCGCCATCCTCCAGGGGGACGCGCGGCCCGCCGCGGCCATGCTCACCGAGTGCAGGGCCGGAGCCCTGCGCGCCGATGACGACGCGGCGTACGCGTACTCCACCCACCGCCTGGGATGCGCCGCGCTGATGCGCGACGAACACGCCACGGCGGAGCGGTACTTCAGGGCGTCCCTGGCCAGCTACGCCGAGCTGGGTGAGCTCGACAGCAACGTCATGATGGCCCGCATCGAGCTGGCCATGGCCCTCGCGTTCCAGGGCGACCTGGCGGCGGCCGTCCCGCTGTGCGAGGAGGCCCGCGCCACCTGCGAGGAGCACGGCGAACGCTGGGCGAAGGCCTACGCCCTCTACGTCCTCTCCTTCGCCGCCTGGGCCGGGGGCCGCAGCGAGGAGGCGACGCGCCTGGCCGGCGACTGCCTGGTCATCAACTACGAGTTCCGCGATCTGGTCGGCGTCGTGCTGCCCGTCGAGGTCATCGCCCTGCTGTGGGCCTCGCGCGGCGACTGCGAGCAGGCGGCCGTGCTCCAGGGCGCGGCGCGCCGGATCTGGGACCGGGTGGGCCTGCCCCTGTTCGGCTCCGTGTACTTCAACGCACCGCACGACACCGCCGTCGCGCTCGCCCGCGAGTCCCTCGGCGACCAGGGGTACGAGGCGGCGTTCGAGCGGGGCGGCGGGCTGGGCCTCGAAGAGGTGGTCGCGCTGGCCCTCGGCCACGCACAGGAACCAGTGCGCACACAGTGACTGGTGGGACGGGAGAGGTGAGTCCCGTCTCAGATAGTAGGAAGTCCGAGTAATTGTGGAGACAGAAGCAGAGACCTGTCCTAGCTTTGTAGAAGCCGAACGACTCGCCCGATCCGGCGAATGGCGGCCGCGAGCCGGAGCACCTGGCAGGCAACCCCTGCAGCTCCCGCTTCCCGCCCTTCCGGCGCCTCGAAATCCCCTTGCGCACATGGCGCGCGAGGATTCCCACGGATTCTCAAGGAGTCGATCCCTCATGGCCACTGCGACGCCCGTCCGCCGCCGAGTCCGTCACGTCTCCCCGTCGAGCGAAGCCGACCGCCAGGCCGCCAGGACCGCGGCCGCCGCCCTCCAGCGCGCGCTGGACCGCAGGGACAACGGCGGCGAGACCGGTCACTGAGACCGGCCCCCTCCGAACGGCCTCAGGACCCCCTCTTCACCTCGAAGTGGTCGATGCGCTCGCCGGTCTCGGCCAGCGCCGACACCTTCATCCGGCCCTTCTCCACCTCCACCGCGAGGAACGAGAAGCCGGTGTACCGCACCCGGGACCACTCCACGGTGTCCGGGTCGGGCAGGCGTGACTTGGTCCAGTGGAAGGTGACGATCGACTCCCGGTCGTGCACGTTGCCTTCGTAGCTGTCCGGCACGCCCGGCCCGAAGCTGTAGAGGTCCTTGCCGGCGCCGCCCGCGGTGACGTACACGATGCCGTCGCGCGTCGGATCGGTCGACGCGCCGACCGGCACCGGCTTGCCGACCTCCCCGTTCCCCGCGCCCTTGATCGCGTCGGTGCGCTCGTAGACGTGGTTGTGCCCGTTGATCACCAGATCCACCTGGTGCTTGGCGAACAGCGGCACCCACGCGTCGCGCACCCCGCCGTCCGAGGCGTGCGTCGACGTCGAGTACACGCAGTGGTGGAAGAAGACGACCACGAACTCGATGTCGTCCCGCGCCCGCAGCTCACCGAGCCGCTTGTCGAGCCAGGCGGTCTGCTTCCCGTCCAGGTAGCCCTTGTTGGCGGGGATCTCGTACGAGACGTCGTTCGCGTCGAGCGCGACCACACCGACACTGCCGTACGTGAAGGAGTAGACGCCGGGCGCCTTGTCCGGGTCGGGGCCGTTCTCGGGCAGCGACCAGCGGGCGCGCTGCCCGCCGTAGCCGTTGGGGGAGTACCAGGCCTCCATGTCGTGATTGCCGGTCGTCACCATCCACGGCACCGACTTGGCGACCGTCTCCGTCTGCGCGAGGAACTGGTCCCACACCCGGGCGTCGTACGTGTCCGACTCCTTGCCGTGACCGCTGCTGTCGGCGTAGCAGATGTCGCCCGCGTGCAGGTGGAAGGACGGGTTCTGGCCCAGGATCACCTGGTCGTTGGCGAGCGCGTCGTAGCTGACGCCCTGGTCGCCGAAGGCCGTGAAGACGAACGACTCCGGGGCGGCCGGCGCCGTACGGAAGGTGCCGAGCGTGCCCAGGCGCTCCGCGTCGGCCGGGTCGAAGCCGTCGTGGCCGACGCCGTAGTAGTACGTCGTGCCGGGCCTGAGGTTGTCGAGCGCCGCGTGCAGATACAGCTGCTCGACCTCGGGGAGCTTCTTCGACAGGGACGGCGTGTGCAGGGCGCGCACCTCCGCCGGGATCTTCCGGCTCAGCTCCCAGGGCTTCGACCCCACCCGCAGATACGGGTTCTTGACCGCGAACGGCACCTGCCACGAGATCCGCATCTGCGTCTTCGGATCGGCGCCGAAGGCGAGATGCCGGCCGAAGGGGGCCACGAGGGAGCCGTCCACCTGCGCCGCGGCCGCCCGCGACGGCAGCAGCGGCGCCGCGTACGCGCCCGTCGCCGAGCCACCGCCGAGCAGCGCGGCCCCGCCCACCGAGGCCGCGGCCCCCGTCAGGGCACGGCGCCTGCTGAACTTCCGCCGCAGGTACTCGTGTTGCTCGGGCATGCTCAGGCGCCGGGCGAGGTGTTCGGGGATGCCGACATTGGGGGTGTCAGGAGCGGTGGTCATGACAGGGAACTTCCCAGTAACTTCCAACTACCGCCATACGTAAGGGTGAACAAAAAGCGGCGACTCGGCAGCCGTCCACATCATGGACACCGCGTGTCATCCCATGGGACGAGGAGTACGGTGCTCGCATGTCTCGCAGCATCAATCTCGCAGTGATCCCCGGTGACGGCATCGGCCAGGAGGTCGTGGCCCAGGGTCTCAAGGTCCTCTCCGCCGTCCTTCCGCAGGATGTGAAGCTGGAGACCGAGGAGTACGACTTCGGCGCCAAGCGCTACCACGCCTCCGGTGAGACCCTCACCGACGCCGACCTCGACTCGCTCAAGAAGCATGACGCGATCCTGCTCGGCGCCATCGGCGACCCGTCGGTGCCGTCCGGCGTCCTGGAGCGCGGCTTCCTGCTCAAGCTCCGCTTCGCGTTCGACCACCACGTCAACCTGCGTCCGTCGAAGCTCCTTCCGGGTGTTTCGACCCCGCTCGCGGGCGAGCCGGACATCGACTTCGTCGTCGTCCGCGAGGGCACCGAGGGCCCGTACACGGGCAACGGCGGCACGATCCGCAAGGGCACCGAGCACGAGGTCGCGACCGAGGTCTCCGTCAACACCGCGTTCGGTGTGGAGCGCGTGGTCCGTGACGCCTTCGCTCGCGCCCAGGCCCGCCCCCGCAAGAAGCTCACGCTGGTCCACAAGAACAACGTGCTGACCTTTGCAGGCCACCTGTGGACGAACACCTTCAACAAGGTGGCCAAGGAGTTCCCCGAGGTCACCACCGACTACATCCACGTCGACGCCGCGACGATCTACCTCGTCACCGACCCGGCCCGCTTCGACGTGATCGTCACCGACAACCTCTTCGGTGACATCATCACCGACCTCGCCGCGGCCGTCTCCGGCGGCATCGGCGTCGCGGCCTCCGGGAACATCAACCCGAGCCGCGAGTTCCCGTCCATGTTCGAGCCCGTGCACGGCTCGGCCCCGGACATCGCGGGCCAGGGCAAGGCCGACCCGAGCGCCACGATCCTCTCGGTCGCCCTCCTCCTGCGTCACCTCGGCTACGAGGCCGAGGCCGAGCGCATCGAGACGGCCGTCTCCGCGGACCTCGGCGAGCGCGGCGACACGGTCCGCTCCACCGACGAGATCGGTGACGCCCTCGTCGCCCGAGTAGTAGCCGGCTGACCCGGCGCTCATCTCGTACTGCTGAAAACAGCAGCAGCCGCCGGGTCGCACACCGCGCCCGGCGGCTGTTCCTGTGCGGCCCCTGGGGTGCGACCATCAACCCATGGGCCGCTTCACGCATCCGTACTCACCGGGTCCGTTTCGAGCACACCCCGCCTCGCGAGATAATCGAACGTGGGGCCGCGATGTACGTGGAAGCTCGGACGTCCTAGTACTGGGTATGCCGGCGTGAACGCGGTCCGTCACAACCAACGGTGAAGGACACGCAACCATGACGACGCCCACGATCGAGCTCAAGCCCACCGCCACCCCGCTGTCCGCCGCGCAGCGCGAGGAGATCCTGGCCAACCCGGGATTCGGCCGCCACTTCACCGACCACATGGTCATCGTGAAGTGGACCGAGGGGCGTGGCTGGCACGACGGGCAGCTGGTGCCCTACGGACCGCTCTCCCTCGACCCGGCCACCAACGTCCTGCACTACGCGCAGGAGATCTTCGAGGGCCTCAAGGCCTACCGTCAGCCCGACGGCACCGTCGCCACCTTCCGCCCCGACATGAACGCCAAGCGCTTCCAGCACTCCGCCTGGCGCCTCGGCATGCCCGAGCTGCCGGTCGAGACCTTCGTCGAGGCCTGTGACCTGCTCGTCCAGCAGGACAAGGACTGGGTGCCGGCGCACGGCGGCGAGGAGTCCCTCTACCTGCGCCCGTTCATGATCGCGACCGAGATCGGTCTGGGCGTGAAGCCCGCGAACGAGTACCTCTTCATCGTCATCGCCTCGCCCGCCGGCGCGTACTTCTCCGGCGGCGTGAAGCCCGTCTCCATCTGGCTCTCCGAGGACCGCGTGCGCGCCGTCCCCGGCGGCGTCGGCGACGCCAAGACCGGCGGCAACTACGCGGCGTCCCTGCTCGCGCAGGCCGAGGCCGCCGCCAAGGGCTGCGACCAGGTCGCCTACCTCGACGCCGTCGAGCACAAGTGGGTCGAGGAGCTGGGCGGCATGAACCTGTACTTCGTGTACGGGAACAAGATCGTCACCCCGACCCTCACCGGTTCGCTGCTCGCGGGCGTCACCCGTGACTCGCTCCTCCAGGTCGCCCGCGACCTCGGCTACGAGTCGGAGGAGCGCCGCATCTCCATCGACGAGTGGCAGTCCGCCTCCGAGTCCGGCGAGCTGACCGAGGTCTTCGCGTGCGGCACCGCGGCCGTCATCACGCCGGTCGGCACGGTCAAGCGTGCGGGCGCCGAGTGGACCCAGTCCGGCGGCGAGGCCGGCGAGGTCACGATGAAGCTGCGCAACGCGCTGCTGGACATCCAGCGCGGCAAGGCCGAGGACAAGCACGGCTGGATGCACGAGCTGGGCTAGTCCCGGTCGGGCGTACGTCGATCGGCCCCCGTCCTGCGAGCTCGCGGGACGGGGGCCGACGTATGTCCGGGGCCCGGTCAGTCCCCGTCGCTGGAGCTGCTCGACCGGCTGCCCGAGCCCTTCGTCGAGGCCTGTCCCAGTGCGCCGAGGACGATGAGCAGGACCTGTGCGCAGCGCAGTAGCCCGGCGGCCGTGTACTTGGCCGCGCGGACCACTTTCGTCCTGGCCGGAGATCTGGTGGAGCCCTCGGCTCCGGTGCTGTCCGTCATGCGTGTCCTGCCTCCCCGTGAAACGTCCCTGCCCGGTGGCAGGGAGCTTCCCCGCTCTTCGAGACAGCACGCCGGGCCGAATGGTTGCCATGTTGAGCACAAGTCTCTGGCCCCCACCCCACCCCTTCCCGAAAGTCCTGCCGGACGGGCCGCCTCAATCGCCGGCGGGGCTTGTATCGGGCAGTCCTGCCGGACGGGCCGCCTCAGTCGCCGGCGGGGCTGTTCGCCTCAAACGCCGGCGGGGCTTGAAAATCAAGCCCCGCTTTGGGACGAGAGCCGGCGGGGTCCGGGGCGGAGCCCCGGGGACGGGACGGGAAGGGGCGGTGGGGGCGTCTGATTTAGAGCCGCGCTCTATGTGCGGCGTCTCACGGACCGCGCCCAGGGCTGCCTACACCTAGCGGATGCGTTTAGAGTGGCGTTCTAAGTTCGACGAGGAGGCGTGACGGCGTGAGACTGACCCCCACGGAACGCGACCGGCTGCTGCTGTTCGGCGCCGCCGAGCTCGCCCGGGCCCGCAAGGCCCGCGGCCTGCGGCTCAACGTGCCGGAGGCGACCGCCCTGATCGCGGACACCGTCTGCGAGGCGGCCCGCGACGGGAAGCGGCTCGCCGAGGCGATCGAGGCGGCGCGCTCCGCGCTCGGGCCCGAGGACGTACTGCCGGGCGTCGCCGACGTGGTGACCGAGGTGCACGTGGAGGCGGTCTTCGACGACGGTTCGCGGCTCGCGGTCGTGAGTGACCCGATCGGCGGGGGCGAGGGGGACGCGGCGCCCGGCGCGCTGCTGCCCGGGCCCGAGCACGAGGACCCGCGGCCCGAGCTGACGCTCACCGTCACCAACACGGCGACCGTGCCCGTCTCCGTCACCTCCCACTTCCACTTCTTCGAGGCCAACCCGCGCCTGGACTTCGTACGGGACAAGGCCTACGGCATGCGGCTCGCGGTGCCCGCCGGGTCGTCGGTGCGGTTCGGGCCGGGGGAGACGCAGGACGTCGGGCTGCTGCCGATCGGCGGGGCCCGGATCGCCATCGGTTTCGCGGGCCTCGTCGACGGCCCGCTGGACGCGCCCGGCGCCCGCGAGGAGGCGCTGCGCCGCGCCGCCGCCTGCGGATATCTGGGCGTACCCACTGAGGAGGACAAGCGATGAGCCGCCCCGGAGGCCACCCCGCCGAAGCCCGCCGACTGACCCCGTACGAGTACGCGGGGACGCACGGCCCGCGCGCCGGTGACCGCGTCCGGCTCGGGGACTCGGGGCTGACCATCAAGGTCGAGTCCGACTCCCAGAGTTACGGGGACGAGTTCCTCGCCGGGTTCGGCAAGACCGCCCGCGACGGCCTGCACCTGAAGGCCGCCGCCGTCCGCGACACCTGCGACATCGTGATCAGCAACGTCGTGGTGATCGACGCCGCGCTCGGGATCAGGAAGGTCTCGATCGGGATCCGCGAGGGCCGGATCTCCGCCGTCGGGCGAGCGGGCAACCCGGACACGATGGACGGCGTCGACGTCGTGGTCGGCACGGGCACGACGATCGTGTCCGGCGAGGGCATGATCGCCACGGCCGGCGCCGTCGACACCCACGTGCACCTGCTGTCGCCGCGCATCATGGAGGCCTCGCTCGCCTCCGGCGTCACCACGATCATCGGCCAGGAGTTCGGCCCGGTCTGGGGCGTCGGCGTCAACTCCCCGTGGGCGCTCAAGCACGCGTTCTCCGCCTTCGACGCGTGGCCGGTCAACATCGGCTTCCTGGGCCGGGGTTCGTCCTCCGACGGCGCGCCTTTGGTGGAGGCCCTCGCCGAGGGCGGCGCCTGCGGGTTCAAGGTGCACGAGGACATGGGCGCGCACACCCGCGCCCTGGACACCGCGCTGCGCGTCGCCGAGGAGCACGACGTCCAAGTCGCCCTGCACAGCGACGGGTTGAACGAGTGCTTGTCGGTCGAGGACACCCTGAAGGTGCTCGAAGGCCGGACCATCCACGCCTTCCACATCGAGGGCTGCGGCGGCGGCCACGTGCCAAATGTATTGAAAATGGCGGGAGTTCCGAACGTCATCGGCTCCTCCACCAACCCCACCCTTCCCTTCGGCCGGGACGCCGTCGCCGAGCACTACGGCATGATCGTCTCCGTCCACGACCTGAAGACGGACCTGCCCGGCGACGCCGCGATGGCCCGCGACCGGATCCGCGCCGGGACGATGGGCGCCGAGGACGTGCTGCACGACCTGGGCGCGATCGGCATCACGTCGTCGGACGCGCAGGGCATGGGGCGCGCGGGCGAGACCGTGCGCCGGACGTTCGCGATGGCCGGGAAGATGAAGGGCGAGCTCGGCGACCCGGGCGTCGGCCACGACAACGAGCGCGTCCTGCGCTACATGGCGAAGCTGACCATCAACCCCGCCATCGCGCACGGCCTCTCGCACGAGATCGGCTCCCTCGAGCCCGGCAAGATGGCCGACATCGTGCTGTGGCGCCCCGAGTACTTCGGCGCGAAGCCGCAGCTCGTCCTGAAGTCCGGCTTCCCCGCGTACGGGGTGGTGGGCGACCCCAACGCCGCCACCGACACCTGCGAACCCCTCGTCCTCGGCCCGCAGTTCGGCGCGTACGGGGCGACGGCCGCCGAGCTGTCGGTCGCCTTCGTCGCGCAGGCCGCCGTCGACGACGGCCACGACACGATGCCCACCCGCAGGCGCCGCGTCGCCGTGCGCGGCACGCGCGGCATCGGCCCGGCCGATCTGCGCCTCAACTCCCGTACGGGAGCCGTCGATGTGGACCAGCGCACGGGCCTGGTCACCCTCGACGGCGACCCGCTCCGCTCCGAACCGGCCGAGTCCGTCTCCCTCAACCGCCTCTACTTCCTTTAAGGGATCAAGCCCATGACGTATGTGATGCCGCCCGAGTGGGCCCCGCACGAGCGCACGTGGATGGCGTGGCCGGGCCCCAACCCGACCTTCTCCGACGAGACCGAACTGGCCGGGGCGCGGGCCGCGTGGGCGAAGGTCGCCAACACGGTGCGCCGGCACGAGCCGCTGACCATGGTCGCCGGCACGGGCCAGGCGGAGTCCGCGAGGGCCCTCCTCGACCCGTCGATCGAACTGGTGGAACGGGAGCTGGACGACGCGTGGATGCGCGACATCGGCCCCACGTTCGTGAAGTCCCGCGAGAACGGTGAACTGGCCGCCGTGGACTGGACGTTCAACGGCTGGGGCGCGCAGAGCTGGGCCCGCTGGGAGCACGACTCGAAGATCGCGCGCCACGTCGGCGACCTCGCGGGCGTGCCCGTGCACTCGACGTCGCTCGTCAACGAGGGCGGCGGCATCCACGTCGACGGCGAGGGCACGGTCCTCCTGACGGAGACCGTGCAGCTCGACAAGGGCCGCAACCCGGACCGCTCCAAGGAGGACGTCGAGGCCGAGATCCACGCCCGGATCGGCACGTCCAAGGCGATCTGGCTGCCGCGCGGACTCACCGCGGACTACGGCGAGTTCGGCACGCGTGGACATGTCGACATCGTGGCGTCCTTCGCGGCGCCCGGCGTCGTCCTCGTCCACTCGCAGCGGGACCCGGCGCACCCGGACTTCGAGGTCAGCCGGGAGATCGTCGGCGTACTGTCCGGGCAGAGCGACGCGCAGGGCAGGCCCCTGGAGATCGTCGAGGTCCCGGCGCCGACCGTGCTGGAGGAGGACGGGGACTGGGTCGACTACTCGTATATCAACCACTACCTCTGCAATGACGGCGTGGTGCTGTGCGGCTTCGACGACCCGAACGACGAGGAGGCCGCGGCGATCTTCCGCAGGCTCTTCCCGTCCCGGACGGTCACCCTCGTCGACGCCCGCACGATCTTCGCGGCGGGCGGCGGCATCCACTGCATCACCCAGCAGCAGCCGCGCGCGGGAGCCTGACCGGTGACCGGGACACAGCGCAGGCGCACCCCGGCGCCGCCGCGCGAGGACGTGCTCGCCGCGACCATGGCGATGATCGCCGAACACGGCCTGGAGCGGCTGACCCTGGCCGCGCTCGGCCGCGAGGTCGGCATGAGCAGCGGGCACCTCGCGTACCACTTCGGCAGCAAGGACGAGCTGCTGCTGCGCACGCTGGAGTGGAGCGAGGGGCGCCTCGGCGCGCGGCGCCGGGAGTTGCTCGTCGCCGGCAGCAGTGCGCGGGAACGGCTCGACGCGTACGTCGATCTGTACGTCCCGGACGCGCCGCGCGACCCGCACTGGACGCTGTGGCTGGAGGTGTTCAACCGCTCGCGGAACGCCGACGACGACGCGCGCGCCCGCCAGGCCGCCATCGAGGGGGCCTGGCACCGCGACCTCGTGGCGCTGCTCGCGGAGGGCATCTCACGCGGAGAGTTCGGGGCGCTCGACCCGGACCGCTTCGCCACTCGCCTGCGGGCGCTGCTCGACGGCTTCTCCATCGCGGTGGCGATCGGCCTGCGCGGGGACCGGGAACCGGTCATGGACCACGTACGGGAATTCCTGGACGAAGGCCTCCGGCCCTAGCTGGTGAATCGCAGCGGCGTCCCCGGAGCGGCCTGGGCCGCCGCCGCGAGCGCGGGCTCCTCCACGACGGCGATCACCGGGTAGCCGCCGGTCGTCGGATGGTCGTGGAGGAACACCACGGGCCGCCCGTCCGGCGGCACCTGCACCGCGCCGAGCACCATGCCCTCGCTGGGCAGCTCACCGTCCAACTCCCGCTCCAGGGAAGGTCCTTCGGTACGCAGCCCGATCCGGTTGCTGTTGCCCGAGACGGTGTACGTGGCGGTGACGAACGTGCGCCGCGCAGCCTCGGTGAACCAGTCCGCGCGCGGCCCGAACCGCACCGGCAGCACGAGCTCGGCCGGGGGAGCGGGCCACGGCGCCGCCACCGGCAGCACGGGCCGCGCGGCGGGCGCCTCACCGACGGGCAGCACGTCCCCCGCACGGAGCGGCGCGGGCCCGAGCCCCGACAGCAGATCGGTGGCCCGGCTCCCGAGCACGGCCTCGACGGCGACCCCTCCGGCAACGGCGACGTACGACCGCACACCGCCACTGACGGCCCCCACGTCGAGGACCGCCCCTGCGGGTACGTACACGGGGACACCCCAGGCCGCGGGCGCACCATCGACGGTGACCGGGCAGGGTGCCCCACCGACGACAACCGTGACGCCACGGTCGGGCCGCAACGCACACCCGGTGAGCGTGGTCTCCAGGACGGCGGCGTCCTCGGGATTGCCGACCAGCCGGTTGCCGAGCCGCAGCGCACTTTCGTCCAGCGCACCCGACCGGGGGACGCCGAGGTGGGCATGCCCCCCTCGCCCGAGATCCTGCACGGTGGTGAGCGCCCCGGCCCGCGTGACGGTGAGCTTCCTGGTCATCGCCCGGACCTTTCCGATGCGGGGCGGGTGAGGCCCGGCAAATCAAGCCCCGCCGGCGTTTGAGGCGCGGGGTCCGGGGCGGAGCCCCGAGGCGTCGACCCCGTCGGAGCGAAACGAACCCGGGTCCCAGGAGCCAACAGCGCCGCCGGCTCCCGCAACGGATCCCACAACCCCGAAGGGTCCGGCATCGTTCCGATCAACTGCCACCCACCCGGCGTGGCCCGCGGATACACGGCCGAGTACCCCCCGGCCACCGCAACCGCCCCCGCAGGGACCCGCGTACGCGGGGTCGCCCGCCTCGGCACATGCAACTCCTCCGGCAACCCGGTCAGATACCCGAACCCGGGCGCGAACCCGCAGAACGCGACGCGGTACGTGTACGAGGCGTGCCGCGCGGCGGCGTCCTCCTCGGACATCCCCCACAGCCCCGCGACCTCCGCCAGATCCGGCCCGTCGTACACGACAGGGATCGTCACGACGTCCCCGTCCGTCACGGCGCCCAACGGCACGTCCCACTCGCCCAGTTGGCGCGCGAGCGCATCCCGCTCCGCCACCCCGTCGAGCAGCACCGTCCGCGCCCCCGGCACGATCTCCCGCACCGGCGGCAGCACCCCCGCACCCCGCCGGCGCAGCACCTCCGCGTGGAACGCCCCCGCCTGCTCGGCGTCGGCGAACTCCACCAGCAGCGCATGCCGCCCGGCGGTCCGTACGCGCAGGCTCACGTGAACGCCCCGACCTCGACCCCGGCGCCCTCGAGCGCCACCCGCACCCGCGCCGCGATCGCCGCCGCACCCGGGGTGTCACCGTGCACGCACAACGACCGTGCGGCGACGGCGACATGGGACCCGTCGACCGCCTCGACCCCGCCGTCCACCGCGAACGCGACGGACCGGCGCACCACGGCGTCCGCGTCCTCGACGACGGCATTCGGCTCGCGGCGCGGCACGAGCGTGCCCTCCGGGGTGTAGGCCCGATCGGCAAACGCCTCCCGCACCGCAGTGAGCCCCAACTCATCGGCAGCACAAAGCAATTGAGACCCCGGCAGCCCGAGCACCGGCAGCCCACCACCGGCGAGCCGCACCCCTTCGACGACCGCACGGGCCTGCTCCCCGTCACGCACGGTCCGGTTGTAGAGCGCCCCGTGCGGCTTCACGTACGAGACCTCGGCCCCGGCCGCCTCCGCGAACACCCTGAGCGCCCCGATCTGGTACGCCACTTCGGCCGCCAGCTCGTCCGGCGGCACGTCCATCGCGCGCCGCCCGAACCCGGCGAGGTCCCGGTACGAGACCTGCGCCCCGATCCGTACACCGCGCGCGGCGGCCAGATCGCAGACCCGGCGCATCACGGAGGGATCGCCGGCGTGGAAGCCGCAGGCGACGTTGGCACTGGTCACCACGGAGAGCAGGGCCTCGTCGTCGGTGAGGGTCCACCGTCCGAAGCCTTCGCCGAGGTCGGCATTGAGGTCGATGACGTCCTGGATCACACACTCAACGTAGAGGATTGTTGAACGATCCGACAAGGGTAAAGATTCCGCGCCCGGAGAACCCTGCCCCAAGTCCGAATTCCGGAACCTCTTGTTAGATCGTTGAACGATCCCCTAAGGTCCGTGCATCCCTCATCCATAAGTGCGTCCCTCATCGAAAAGGTCGCCGCATGATCGTTCTGCTCGGCGTGCTCGTGGTGATCCTCGGATTCGTCACGCGCCGCAATCCCGTCCTCGTGGTCGGCGTCGCCGGCATCGTCACCGGACTGCTCGGCAAGATGAACCCGCTGGAGATCCTCGCCGCCTTCGGCACCTCCTTCGCCGACAGCCGCTCCGTCACCGTCTTCGCCATCGTGCTGCCGGTGATCGGCCTCCTGGAGCGCTACGGCCTGCGCGAGCAGGCCCGCACCCTGATCGGGAAACTCGGCAAGCTCAGCGCCGGCCGCTTCCTCACCGCGTACCTCCTGGTCCGCCAGGTCACCGCCGCCTTCGGCCTCAACAACCTCGGCGGCCCCGCCCAGGCCGTCCGCCCGCTCGTCGCGCCGATGGCCGAGGCCGCGGCGGAACGCAGGTCCGGGGCCGTACTGCCGGAAAAGCTGCGCGAGAAGGTCCGCTCCTATTCGGCGTCCGCCGACACCGTCGGCGTCTTCTTCGGTGAGGACTGCTTCATCGCGATCGGCTCGATCCTGCTGATCACCGGCTTCGTGAACTCGACGTACCACGAGCACCTCGAGCCCACCCAGCTCGCGCTGTGGGCCATCCCGCTGGCCGTCTGCGCCTTCGTCATCCACGGTGCCCGGCTGCTCCTCCTCGACAAGCAGCTGGAGCGCGAGATGGCGCTCGCCGCCGCCGAACACGAGATCCCGCTGCCGAAGGAGCCCTCGAAGTGATCAAGGTCGAATGGCTCTACTGGCTGATCGGTCTCGTCTTCGTCGTCATGGCGGCGCAGATGGCGATGGACCGCAGCAACCCCAAGCGCTGGACCTCGGCCGCCTTCTGGGGCCTGCTCGGACTGACCTTCCCCTACGGCACCGGGGTCGCGGGCGGCTCGAAGGCGCTGCCCGCCGAACCCCTCGGCGTCGCGGTCCTCGCGCTGATCGCGCTGGCCGGGTTCAACTTCATCGGCAAGGGCGAACCCGTCACCACCACGCAGGAGCAGCGCGAGAAGTCGGCGGCCCGCCTCGGCAACAAGCTCTTCATCCCGGCGCTCACCATCCCGCTGGTCGCCATCGTCTGCGCCTCCTTCCTCGACGAATCGGGCCTCTTCGAGACCGGCCAGGCCACCCTCCTCGGGCTCGGCGTCGGCTGCCTCGTGGCGCTCGTCGTCGGGATGCTGGTCACCGGCGAGCGCAAGGTGTCGACGCCGATCCACTCCGGCCGCTCGATGCTGGAGGCGATGGGCTCGGCGCTGCTGCTGCCGCAGCTCCTCTCCGTCCTCGGCTCGATCTTCGCGGTCGCCGGCGTCGGCACCCAGGTCGGGAAGATCACCAACGCCGTGCTGCCGGACGACTCCAAGTACCTGGCCGTGATCGCGTACTGCGTCGGCATGTTCCTGTTCACCGTGATCATGGGCAACGCGTTCGCCGCGTTTCCCGTCATGACGGCGGCGATCGGCTGGCCGGTGCTCATCCAGCAGATGGGCGGCAACGAGGCGGCCGTCCTCGCGATCGGCATGCTCGCGGGCTTCAGCGGCACGCTCGTCACGCCCATGGCCGCCAACTTCAACATCGTCCCGGCGACACTCCTCGAACTTAAGGACCAGTACGGGCCGATCAAGGCCCAACTGCCGACGGGCTTCGCGCTCCTCGGCTGCAACATCGTGATCATGTCGCTCTTCGCGTTCTAGGAGGTCGAGCGATGGCTCGGATACTGCTCACCGGATTCGAACCGTTCGGCGGGGAAGCCGTGAACCCGTCGTGGCAGGCGGCGGAGCTGGTGGCCGCCACGCCACCGGACGGCCTCGCCGTCACGGCGGTTCAACTCCCGTGCGTCTTCGGCGATGCGCTGACGGCGCTGCGGGCCGCGGTCACCGATACGCGGCCGGACCTCGTCGTCTCCCTCGGCCAGGCGGGCGGCCGCCCCGGCGTCACCGTGGAACGCGTCGCCATCAACGTCGACGACGCCCGCATCCCCGACAACGCCGGGGCCCAGCCGATCGACGTACCGGTGGTGCCGGGCGGTCCCGCGGCCTACTTCTCCACGCTCCCGGTGAAGGCGTGCGTCGCGTCGATGCGGGAGGCGGGCGTCCCGGCGGCCCTGTCCAACACGGCCGGAACGTTCGTCTGCAACCACGTGGCATACGGCCTCGCCCACCTCCTCGCCACCGAACTCCCGCACATCCGGGGCGGCTTCATCCACGTCCCGTGGTCCCCGGCCCAGGTCACGGACGGCGCGTCCCCGTCCCTCCCGGTCGAAACGGTGGCCACGGGCATCCGGTCGATGCTGCTGACCGCAGCGACAACCCACGACGACCTGCACGTCACAGAGGGCGCAACCCACTGATCTTTTGGGGGCGCGGGGAACGGCGCAATCTTTTAGGGGCGCGGGGAACTGCGCAAACGCAACCAAAAGCAGCACCGCACCCGGCAACGACCACGCACGCCCACGGACACCCGCCCGCACCCCGCCCGACCGAAGGACACACCATGCTCACCCGGGAAGAAACCGCCCAACTGGCGGCAGCCAACGTCACACGCGAATACCCCAACTTCACGGCCCACCTCACCACCTCCCCGGCCGACAACCCCCGCCCGTCCGACCTCCACCCCGCCTTCTACGGCGCCTACGACTGGCACAGCTCCGTCCACATGCACTGGCTACTCCTCCGCACCCGGCCGGAGGCCCACGCCCACGCCCACGCCGACGTACTGGACCGCCACCTCACCCGCGAGAACCTCGCGAAGGAAGCCGAATACCTCCTCGCCCGCCCGAGCTTCGAGCGCCCCTACGGCTGGGCCTGGCTCGTCGCGCTCGCGGCCGAGTGCCACGGCACCCGCTGGTCCGACGCCTTCGCCCCCGCCGTGGACGCGGTCGACCGCCTCCTGACGGACTGGCTCCCGAAGGCCACGTATCCCGTACGCCACGGCAACCACCCCAACAGCGCCTTCGCCCTCGGCCTGATCCTCGACACGGGGGAGCGGGCCGGGCTGCCGACCCGCACGCTCGACGCCGTACGCGACCGCCTGCGCACCTGGTTCGCCGACGACCACGACGCGCCCGCCCACTGGGAGCCGTCCGGCCAGGACTTCCTGTCGCCGGCCCTGACGGAGGCCGACGCGATGCGCCGCGTGTTCGGCAACGCCGACGACTTCGCCACCTGGCTGGACCGCTTCCTCCCGGCCCTCGCCACCGGCGCCCCTTGCGCGCTGCTCGACGTACCCGTCGTCTCCGACCACAGCGACCCGCAGATCGGCCACCTCCTCGGACTCGCGCTCTCCCGCGCCGCCGCCCTGCGCACGATCGCGAACGCCCTGCCCCCGGGACTCGTATGCGACCGCCTCACGAAGGCCGCGCAGGAACACCTCGACGCCGGCCTCCCGGCCGTCGAGAGCGGCGACTTCACGACCGACCACTGGCTCGCGACGTTCGCCGAACTGGCCCGCGAAGCCCATGCGTGAACACTATGAACGCAAGTAAGCGCGATCGTTGTCAGGTACACCCTTGCCCTGAGCAGCAGCTTTCGCGCATCGTGCCGATCATGGGACGAGAACAATGGAAGAAGGTCCTGGTCGGATCGGCCGGGAACATGGTCGAGTGGTTCGACTGGTTCGTGTACGCGAGCTTCGCGACGTACTTCGCGGGATCCTTCTTCCCGAGCGGCAACCCGACCGCCCAGCTGATGAACACCGCCGGCATCTTCGCCGTCGGCTTCTTCATGCGCCCCGTGGGCGGCTGGCTGCTCGGCCGGGTCGGTGACCGCAAGGGCCGCAAGGCCGCGCTGACCCTCACGGTCACCCTGATGTCCGCGTCGGCGGTCCTCATCGCCGTCGCGCCGACGTACGGCGTGGCCGGCTACGGCGGCGCCGTGGTCCTGCTGATCGCCCGCCTGCTCCAGGGCCTCTCGGTCGGCGGCGAGTACGCGGCCAGCGCCACGTACCTCACCGAGGCGTCGTCGCCGGAGAAGCGCGGCTTCGCCTCCAGCTTCCAGTACGTGTCGATGACGGCGGGCCAGATCGTCGGCCTCGGCCTGCAGATCCTGCTCCAGCGCACGATGTCCGACGAGGCCCTGCACAGCTGGGGCTGGCGCATCCCGTTCATCATCGGCGCCCTCGGCGCGGCGATCATCTTCTACCTGCGCCGCAACATGCTGGAGACCGACGTCTACGAGGAGTCGGCCGACGCCGACGCCACCGTGGGCGGCGACGACAAGGGCACCATCAAGGCGCTGTGGGCGCACAAGCGCGAGGCGTTCCTGGTCATCGCGCTGACCATGGGCGGCACCGTCGCGTACTACACGTACACGACGTACCTGACCAAGTACCTGTCGAACTCCGCCGGGTTGAGCAAGGAGACGGCCACCCTCGTCTCGTTCTGCGCGCTCGTCGTCTTCGCCTGCCTCCAGCCGGTCGCGGGCGCGCTCTCCGACCGGATCGGCCGCCGCCCGCTCCTGATCACCTTCGCGATCGGCTCGACCTTCCTGACGGTCCCGATCATGACGCTGCTCCAGCACGCGGGTTCGTTCTGGCCGGCCCTCGGCCTCTCGCTGCTCGCCCTCGTCATCGTCACGGGCTACACGTCCATCAACGCCTGCGTGAAGGCCGAACTGTTCCCGACGGGCATCCGCGCCCTCGGCGTCGCCCTCCCGTACGCCATCGCCAACGCCCTGTTCGGCGGCACCGCCGAATACGTCGCGCTCTGGTTCAAGAACGCCGGCATCGAGTCCGGCTACTACTGGTACGTCGCCGGATGCGCGGCCGTCTCGCTGATCGTCTACCTGTCGATGCGCGAGACCCGCGACATCGACCTGAACCGGGTCAAGACGGAGGAAGCCGCCACGACCACGGCAAAGCAGGTCGCCTGACCGCATCGTGAGACCACGGCCCGGCCCACGGCCGGGCTGTGGCAAACTCGGGCCGTGCTCTCGTTCGCCACGATTATTGGCAGCAGGCGCGCCGGTCCGCAGTGACCATCTCGTACGACCCGGTACGGATGGACACCGTCGTCCTCGACCCGCGCGCAGACCTCTCGCACCCGCGAGAGGTTTTTCTGTTTCTGGCCCACCCGTAGCCAGGCGGAGAGCGCGAGGGATCATAGATGGACGGTGGAGCCGGTCATTCCGGTAGACCGAGAATCCCCATCAGGAGCCAGATCAGCATGAGCAGCAGCCTCAGTGAACGTCCCAGTGCACAGCCCACTGAACTCGACGATTCCTTCCACGTCTTCGACACCACGCTGCGCGACGGCGCGCAGCGCGAGGGCATCAACCTCACCGTCGCGGACAAGCTGACCATTGCCCGGCACCTGGACGACTTCGGCGTGGGCTTCATCGAGGGCGGCTGGCCCGGCGCCAACCCCCGTGACACCGAGTTCTTCGCCCGCGCGCAGGAAGAGATCGACTTCAAGCACGCGCAGCTCGTCGCCTTCGGCGCCACCCGCAGGGCGAACGCCAAGGCGAGCGAGGACCCGCAGGTGCGGGCTCTTCTGGAGTCCGGCGCCCCGGTGGTCTGCCTGGTCGCCAAGTCGCACGACCGGCACGTCGAACTGGCCCTGCGCACGACCCTCGAAGAGAACCTGGAGATGGTCCGCGACACGGTCTCGTACCTGGTCGCGCAGGGGCGCAGGGTCTTCGTCGACTGCGAGCACTTCTTCGACGGCTACCGGGCCAACGCCGAGTACGCGAAGTCCGTCGTCCGGGCCGCGCACGAGGCCGGCGCCTCCGTCGTCGTCCTGTGCGACACCAACGGCGGCTTCCTGCCCGCCCAGGTCCAGGCGGTCGTCTCCACCGTCCTCGCCGACACCGGCGCCCGGCTCGGCATCCACGCCCAGGACGACACGGGCTGCGCCGTCGCCAACACCCTCGCCGCGGTGGACGCGGGCGCGACCCACGTCCAGTGCACGGCGAACGGCTATGGCGAGCGCGTCGGCAACTCCAACCTCTTCCCGGTCGTCGCGGCCCTGGAGCTCAAGTACGGCAAGAAGGTCCTCCCCGAGGGCGCGCTGCGCGAGATGACCCGTATCTCGCACGCCATCGCCGAGGTCGTGAACCTCACCCCGTCCACGCACCAGCCGTACGTGGGTGTCTCGGCGTTCGCCCACAAGGCGGGCCTGCACGCCTCCGCGATCAAGGTCGACCCGGACCTGTACCAGCACATCGACCCGGACCTCGTCGGCAACCACATCCGGATGCTGGTCTCCGACATGGCGGGCCGCGCCTCCATCGAGCTCAAGGGCAAGGAGCTCGGCGTCGACCTCGGCGGCGACCGCGAGCTGGTCGGCCGGGTCGTCGAGCGCGTCAAGGAGCGCGAGCTCCAGGGCTACACGTACGAGGCCGCGGACGCGTCGTTCGAACTCCTGATGCGCGCCGAGGTCGAGGGCAAGGCGCGCTCGTACTTCCAGGTCGAGTCCTGGCGCGCGATCGTCGAGGACCGCCCCGACGGCTCCCACGCCAACGAGGCCACCGTGAAGCTGTGGGCCAAGGGCGAGCGCATCGTCGCCACGGCGGAGGGCAACGGCCCGGTCAACGCCCTCGACCGCGCGCTCCGCGTCGGCCTGGAGCGGATCTACCCGCAGCTCGCGAAGCTGGAGCTGGTCGACTACAAGGTCCGCATCCTGGAGGGCAAGCACGGCACGTCCTCCACGACCCGCGTCCTCATCTCGACCTCCGACGGCACCGGCGAGTGGTCCACGGTCGGCGTCGCGGAGAACGTGATCGCGGCGTCGTGGGGCGCGCTGGAGGACGCGTACACCTACGGTCTGCTGCGGGCGGGCGTGGAACCGGTCGAGTAAGCATCCGCGTTTGCGGGCGAAGCGAGTTAGCGTCGATACATGAGGCCCCTTATCGCCGTGCTCGCCGCCCCGCTCCTCGCTCTGGGCGCCACCTTCGCGGTGGCGCCACCAGCCTCGGCCGCCACGGACGTGTCCACGGTGGCCGACGCCCTGGAGAAGAGCCCTGTCTACGTCGCGCCCGGCGCGTCCGGCGGACTGACGTCGGACGACGTCGACGCGCTCGAGAACAAGATCAAGGACGCGGACAAGCCGGTGATGGTGGCGGTGCTGCCGGCCGACTTCCCGACGCAGAAGCTGTTCAGTGATCTGCGGGCGAAGACCGGGGTCGTGGGCGTGTACGGGGTCCGCCTCGGGGATCGGTTCGACGCGCGCGCGGACTCCCGGGTCATGTCGCAGCAGTCCGTCAAGAACGCGGTGGACAGCGTTCAGGGCCAGTCGGCCAAGAGCCAGCTCGACGACTTCGTGAGTACGTCGGTCCGTACGGCCAGGGGCTCGGCCCCGTCCGCCTGGGACGCGGGTGGCGACGACGGCGTCTCCGCCGGCCCCCTGATCGGGGTCGGCGCTGTCGTGGTGATCGGCGGAGCCGGTGTGTACGCCCTGAACAGGCGCAGCCGGCGCAAGCGCGAGGAGGAGCAGCGCGCGGCCCTCGACAAGCTGCGGGTCGTGGTGGACGAGGACATCACGGCGTTCGGCGAGGAACTCGACCGGCTCGACTTCCACCCGGCGGAGGCCGGCGCCGACGACGCGATGCGCGCGGACTTCGAGCGGGCCCTCGACGCGTACGAGAAGGCCAAGCAGTACATGAAGGACGCGCAGCGCCCGGACGACGTGCGCGGCGTGACGCAGGCCCTTGAGGACGGCCGGTTCTCCCTCGCGCAGCTCGCCGCGCGCCGCGAGGGCCGCCCGCTGCCCGAGCGCAGGGCGCCCTGCTTCTTCGACCCGCGCCACGGCCCCTCCACCGAGGACGCCCTGTGGACGCCGCCCGGCGGCTCGGCCCGCGAGGTCCCGGTCTGCGCGGCGGACGCGACGCGGCTGCGGGACGGCGAGGACCCGCATGTGCGCACGGTCGACGCGGGGGAGGGGGAGCGCCGCCCGTACTACGACGCGGGTCCGGCGTACGGCCCGTGGGCCGGGGGCTACTTCGGCGGCGGCATGCTGCCGGGGCTGCTGGTCGGCACGGTGCTCGGCTCCATGCTGGCGAGCCCCGCGTACGCCGCCGATTACGGCGGCGGTGACTTCGGCGGCGGATTCGACGGCGGCGACGTCTCCGGCTCCGACTTCGACCCGGGCGACTTCGGCGGGGGCTTCGGCGACGGCGGCGGTGGCGACTTCGGTGGTGGCGGGGGCGGTGACTTCGGGGGCGGGTTCTAGCGGTCCGACGTCTCGGGGCTCCGCTCCGGGCCCCGCCGGCTCTCGTCCAAGAGCGGAGCTTGATACGCCTTCGGTATCTGCGTGCCCTCACCGAACATCCACCGTGACAACGCCACCCGCAGCCGCTGCGTCGCCCGCACCCGCCGACGTATCCCGTGCTCGTCCTCGTCCGGCAGCGCCTCAAGCGCGACGGGCTGCTCGTGCTGCGTGAGGCGGTACGACTCGCCCTGTTCCAGCGGCTCGTGGACCTCCACGTACTCGCCGTGCGGGAGTCGCTTGACGCGTCCCGTCTCGCGTCCGTGCAGCACCTTCTCCCGGTCGCGCCGCTGAAGCCCCAGACACACCCGCTTGGTGACGACGAACGCGAGGACCGGCCCTGCGAACAGCGCCACCCGCGCGAACCAGGTGATGGCGTTCACGGAGAGGTGGAAGTGCGTGGCCCAGAGGTCGTTGCCGCCGGCCGCCATCGCGACGAGGAAGCCGGTCAGCCAGGCAGCGCCAAGTGCCGTACGGACAGGCCGATTCCGGGGACGGTCCAGCAGATGGTGCTCCCGCTTGTCGCCGGTGATCCACGCCTCCACGAACGGGTACACCCCGATCAGCACCAGCCACAGCGGGAACGCCAGGAACGGGATGAGGACGCCGAGCGCGAGGGTGTGGCCGCCCAGCACGATCTCCCAGCCCGGCATCACGCGCACGAGTCCCTCGGCGAACCCCAGGTACCAGTCCGGCTGGGCGCCGGTGGAGACATGGTCCGGGCGGTAGGGCCCGTACACCCAGACCGGGTTGATGGAAGCGACCGCCGAGACGAGCGTCACCACGCCGAACACGAGGAAGAAGAAGCCGCCCGCCTTGGCGACGTAGTTCGGGAAGAACGGCTCGCCGACGACGGTGCGTTCGGTCTTTCCGGGGCCCGGATACTGGGTGTGCTTGTGGTAGAAGACCAGGATCAGGTGGGTGACGACGAGCACCGCCATGATGCCCGGCAGCAGCAGGACGTGGATCGAGTAGAAGCGGGCCACGATGTCGTCGCCCGGGAACTCGCCGCCGAACAAGAAGAACGACAGATACGTGCCGACGACCGGGACGGCGAGCGTCATGCCCTCGATCAGCCGCATGCCCGCGCCGGAGAGCATGTCGTCGGGGAGCGAGTACCCCAGCAGTCCCTCGAACAGGGCGAGGAACAGCAGCAGCCAGCCGAACAGCCAGTTCAGCTCCCGCGGCTTGCGGAACGAGCCGGTGAAGAAGTGCCGCATCATGTGCACGAACATCGCCGCGACGAAGATCAGCGCCGACCAGTGGTGGATCTGCCGGATGAGCAGACCGCCGCGCACGTCGAAGCTGAGGTCGAGCGTCGAGGAGTACGCCTCCGACATCCGGATGCCCTTCAGCGGCACGTAACTGCCGTCGTACGTCACCTCGTTCATCGACGGATGGAAGAAGAGCGTCAGATAGACGCCGGTGAGGATCAGGATGAGGAAGGTGTAGAGGCAGATCTCGCCCAGCATGAACGACCAGTGGTCGGGAAACACCTTCCGCAGATACTTCCGGCCGAGGCCGTGGATCCCGAGCCGCCCGTCGGCCCAGTCGGCCAGGCGTTCTCCTGCGGCGGGGGTGGGTTCGCGGCGCTCCGTGCGGTGGTCCATCGGTCCGGCTCCTCCCGTGGCTTCTCAGAGAGGAGACGGAGCGGACGCCGGATCTGTGACATGCGGGCGGCCTCACCCCCGGCTCAGCGTCCGCGTCACCCCCGCCACCACCGTCGTCGTCAGGATCCAGCCGACCGCGATGAGCCCGTACGCGAGGCCCTGCACGCCCGCCTCGTCCCAGTGCCAGCCGCCGCGCTGGCCGAGCCCGCCGATCGGCACCATCAGGTCCAGGGCGTACGCGACCGGGTTGAACGGCGGGCCCTCGCCCTTCTTGTTCGGTACGGGGGTGTGCGCGGCGAAGACGGCGGTGCCGAGCAGGGTGAGCGCGGCGAGCCAGATCCCGGCGATCCACGGCCGGTAGCCGTACCCGACGGTGGCCTCCAGCAGCCACCCCCAGGCCCGCCCGGCCGGCCCGAGCGTGGCCCGGCGCCGCCGCTCCCGCACGAGGAGGACCCGGCGGGCTTCGTCCTCGTGTCCGCACCGCCGGTAGTGCGAGGCGAGTTGCTCGTACGGCTGCGGCGCGTAGACCGGCTGGCGGCGCAGCCAAGCGAGCCGGTTCGTGACGTCCTCGCGGCGGGTGCCTGCCGTCTCCCCGAGCCAGTCGTACGTCAGGCCGTCGAGGCCGAGGGTCGCGGGCCAGGTGCGGGGGTCGTCCTGGAGTCGGCTCGCCTGCGCGTTGCGCAGGTTCACGCTGCCTGCCGGGACGCGGGCGAAACGCAGGTCAACGGCTCCGGCCTGCATGGCCACGCACATCAACGACGCGCCAGGTCCCATGAGTTCGGCGTCCTGGAAGGAGACGAGATCCTCCACCTGGGCGCCGCGCAGCCGTACCTTGGCGTCGGTCCGCAGGCCCTGGCACCGTACGTTCGACGCTTTCACCGCATCGCCGACGAACGCGCATGTGTCCGCCACGCCCACCCGGATCCGGGCCCCGCGCATCCACAGCCCACCGGGCAACTCGGCGCCCAAGAAAGCGACTTCACCTTCGGCCACGAACTCGGGCTCGCAGAACACGCCGCCCCGCGCCATTAGTCCACCGGCTTCCAGGGCCGTCCGTCCCGGCGCCACCAGGCGTGCCCCGTCGAGCCGCACCCGGCCCGCTATCTCCGCTTGTGCAAGATCCACGGCTGCGGCGGCGCCGTCGCGCTCACCTATCGTCGACCACTGCAGGTCAACGCGCCCACCGATCCGCGCCGTCGACGCCGCGAGCCCCGGTAGCACGCAGCCCGTGAAGGCGATACCGAGTGTGCCGGCCCCTTCGAGGCTCACCGACTCGTCGAACCGGCACCCCTCGAACCGCACGGCCCGCCGGATCTCCGCTCCGTCGAGCCGCAACGCCCCCGTGACGCGCGCATCGCGCAACACGTACGGGTCCGGCCCCGCCTCCGCGTCGAGGATGTCCCGCCGCACCACAGCGGCGTCGACGCTCCGCTCAGGTGCAGGTGTCGACGGCACGGGCGGCGGCATCGGGCTCCTCGGGGTCCGTCCAGCAGGCGCGCGCTCCCGCCGAGGGGCGCGCGCGTGTGACCGCAGCATGCCCTACTCCGGCGGATGGATGCCGTTGGTTGCCCACCCCGCGGGAAAACACGAGTTGGCGGTCACGCAATTCGTGACCGCCTGAACTC
This sequence comes from Streptomyces nidicola, assembly GCF_050106155.1. Classification (NCBI taxonomy): domain Bacteria; kingdom Bacillati; phylum Actinomycetota; class Actinomycetes; order Kitasatosporales; family Streptomycetaceae; genus Streptomyces; species Streptomyces nidicola. The sequence continues at coordinate 3,271,165 of NZ_JBNBPI010000001.1, read as the reverse complement.
GCTGACGCAGTGGGCCGGTTCAGGCCTCCTTGATCGCCGAGATGTCGAAGTTGAGCTTGATCTTGTCGGAGATGAGCACGCCACCGGTCTCGAGCGCGGCGTTCCAGCTCAGACCCCAGTCCGACCGGAGGATCTCGGACTTGCCCTCGAAGCCGACGCGCTCGTTGCCGAACGGGTCCTTCGCGACGCCGTTGAACTCCAGGTCGATGGTGATCGGCTTGGTGGTGCCGAGGATCGTCAGGTCACCCGTGATGCGGTAGTCGTCGCCGCCCAGGGATTCGGCGGAGGTCGACCGGAAGGTCATCGTCGGGAACTCGTCGATCTTGAAGAAGTCCGCGCTCTTCAGGTGGCCGTCACGGTCCTCGTTACCGGTCGAGATGCTCGCCATCTGCACGTCGAAGGAGGCCGTGGACTTCGCGGGGTCCGAGCCGTCCAGGTGCAGCGAGCCCGTGAAGTCGCTGAAGCTGCCCTTCACGTTGGTCACCATGGCGTGCCGGGCGACGAAGCCGAGCGTGGTGTGAGCGGGGTCGACGGTGTAGTCGCCGGTGACAGCGGCGAGGTCGGGGCCGGCCGGCGCGGCGGCAGCGGCGGTGGCGGGGGTGGTGGCGGACTCGTTCTTGCGGCCGAAGATGCCCATGACGTGCTCCTTGGGGACGGGCGGCACGGGTGGTGCCAGATGGAGTGATGCGCTTGATGTTGAACGTTGAACTATCAACTGATTCCGACTGTAGCGCGATGATGTTCAATGTTCAACATCAAACGATGTGTGTCTCCTCGATTACAGCTCGATATGGTTCGGGTCGCCCTTTCGGGCGTGCGCGCGGTGTGCGCTCACGGCGGTGACGGCGTCGGTGTGAGGCGGGTCTCAGGGGGCCGCTTTGTGTGACGTCTACAAGGCGGACCCGTGCTGAGCAGTCACTTCGGCCTCCTCGCGGCAAGGTTCTGTTCAGGGCTACCAGGAAAACGGGCCGGAGACTGTACGGAGTCGACGGACCGTTTTCATGGGTGCACTTCGTAAGGTCACTACATGACCGTTTTGGACGACAGCGCCTCGAACCCTGGGGACGAGCCCACCGACGCCCGTGGACGCGTGGCCGAGCTGCACGCGATCCGTGCGCAGGCACTGGCCGGACCCAGCGAGAAGGCGACCGCGGCCCAGCACGCGAAGGGGAAGCTGACGGCGCGCGAGCGCATCGAGCTCCTCCTCGACGAGGGTTCGTTCAACGAGGTCGAGCAGCTGCGCCGGCACCGGGCCACCGGCTTCGGCCTGGAGGCCAAGAAGCCCCACACCGACGGTGTCATCACCGGCTGGGGCACGGTCGAGGGCCGCACGGTCTTCGTCTACGCGCACGACTTCCGGATCTTCGGCGGGGCGCTGGGCGAGGCCCACGCCACGAAGATCCACAAGATCATGGACATGGCCATCGCGGCCGGTGCCCCGCTGGTCTCGCTCAACGACGGCGCGGGCGCCCGTATCCAGGAGGGCGTCTCGGCGCTCGCCGGCTACGGCGGCATCTTCCAGCGCAACACCAAGGCGTCCGGCGTCATCCCGCAGATCAGCGTGATGCTCGGCCCGTGCGCGGGCGGCGCGGCGTACAGCCCGGCGCTCACGGACTTCGTGTTCATGGTCCGCGACACCTCGCAGATGTTCATCACGGGCCCGGACGTCGTGAAGGCTGTGACGGGCGAGGAGATCACGCAGAACGGGCTCGGCGGCGCCGACGTGCACGCGGAGACCTCCGGCGTCTCGCACTTCGCGTACGACGACGAGGAGACCTGCCTCGCCGAGGTCCGCTACCTGCTCTCGATGCTCCCGCAGAACAACCGGGAGAACCCGCCGACCGTCGAGTCCGACGACCCGGCGGAGCGCCGCGGCGACGTCCTGCTCGACCTGGTCCCGGCCGACGGCAACCGCCCGTACGACATGACCAAGGTGATCGAGGAGCTCGTCGACGACGGCGACTACCTGGAGATCCACGAGCGCTGGGCGCGCAACATCATCTGTGCGCTGGCCCGCCTGGACGGCCAGGTCGTCGGCATCGTCGCCAACCAGCCGCAGGCCCTCGCGGGCGTCCTGGACATCGAGGCCTCGGAGAAGGCCGCCCGGTTCGTCCAGATGTGCGATGCTTTTAATATCCCCATCGTGACGCTGCTCGACGTGCCGGGCTTCCTGCCCGGCGTCGACCAGGAGCACGGCGGGATCATCCGGCACGGCGCCAAGCTGCTGTACGCGTACTGCAACGCCACCGTGCCCCGGATCTCGCTGATCCTGCGCAAGGCGTACGGAGGCGCGTACATCGTCATGGACTCCCAGTCCATCGGCGCGGACCTCACCTATGCCTGGCCGACCAACGAGATCGCGGTCATGGGCGCCGAGGGCGCGGCCAACGTGATCTTCCGCCGGCAGATCGCCGAGGCCGAGGACCCCGAGGCGATGCGCCAGAAGATGGTCAAGGAGTACAAGGCCGAGCTGATGCACCCGTACTACGCGGCGGAGCGCGGCCTGGTCGACGACGTGATCGACCCCGCCGAGACGCGTGAGGTGCTGATCAAGTCCCTGGCGATGCTGCGCACCAAGCACGCCGACCTGCCGTCCCGCAAGCACGGCAACCCGCCGCAGTAACCGGCACTAGTCGTAGGAGACCTGCCACATGTCTTTGCCTGACATCCGCGTCGAGAAGGGCCACGCCGAGCCGGAGGAGGTCGCGGCCATCACCGCGATCCTGCTGGCCCGCGCCAGCGCCACTCCCGAGGCCCCGGCGCACCGCGTCCGGCACAACCGCGCGGGGTGGCGCCGCCTGGAGCGCGAGCCCGGCTTCCGCGCACCGCACAGCTGGCGCTGAGCCTGTAACGTCCTGAGGCCCTCCTCCCGGATCGGGAGGAGGGCCTCAGCGTGTAGATCAAGCCCCGCCGGCGTTTGAGGCGCGGGGTCCGGGGCGGAGCCCCGAGGGGTCCTACCGCAGCCGCGCCATCAACGCGTGCTCCACGAGAGTGATCAGCGTCGACTTCGCGTCCGCGCGGTGGCGGGCGTCCGTCGTGATGATCGGGGTGTCGGGGCCGATCTGGAGGGCCTCGCGGACCTCGTCCGGGTTGTAGGGCTGCGCGCCGTCGAAGCCGTTGAGGGCGATGACGAAGGGCAGGCCGGAGTTCTCGAAGTAGTCGACCGCGGGGAAGCAGTCGGCGAGGCGGCGGGTGTCGACGAGGACGACGGCGCCGATCGCGCCGCGCACCAGGTCGTCCCACATGAACCAGAAGCGGTCCTGTCCGGGCGTACCGAAGAGGTACAGGATCAGGTCCTGGTCGAGCGTGATGCGGCCGAAGTCCATGGCGACCGTCGTGGTCGTCTTGTCCCCGGTGTGGGTCAGGTCGTCGATGCCCGCGGACGCGGACGTCATGACGGCCTCGGTGCGCAGCGGGTTGATCTCGGAGACGGCGCCCACGAACGTCGTCTTGCCGACGCCGAAACCACCTGCCACCACGATCTTCGCCGATGTGGTGGAACGGCTTGGAGCAGCCGGCCCTCCGCTAGAGCTTGCGAAGTCCACTGAGCACCCTTTCGAGCAATGTCACGTCTGGCTGGCCGCCGGCGGTCTCGTCGCCGCCGGGCTGATGGATGGCGACCAGTCCCGCCTCCGCGAGGTCGGCGACGAGAATCCTGGCCACACCGAGGGGGATCGTCAGGAGGGCCGAGATCTCGGCCACCGACTTGATCTCTCGGCAGAGGTTGCAGATCCGCTGGTGCTCGGGCAGTTGGCCCTGCAACTGGTGCGGCTGCGCGGTGGTGTGCACCAGCGCCTCGATGGCGAGCTGGTACCGCGGCCTCGTGCGGCCGCCCGTCATGGCGTACGGGCGCACCAGCGGGTTGTTCTTGGCGGCGGGTGCGGGATTCGCGTCGGGGCGCGGCTGCGGCTGCACGGGCTGGATGCGCGGCGCGGGCGGCTGGTCGTAGGGACCGGGCTGCCGGGTCGGCCGGGCGTGGTTCGCCGACGAGGGGGAAGACGGGAAGTTGTACCGGTTCTGGGATCCGTCGTCACCCATACCCGCCTGGCCGCGCCCCTGGCCGTGGCCGTAGGGCGGCCACTGGGCCGACGAACCGCTCGGGGGTGTTGCTGAACCAGACACGAACTTCCTCCTCCGACTGCGCTGGGCACCATCACTGTGGAGCCGCGTCCCGAAACCTTACGGCCCCGGGACACGAATACGCACTGCCTGTTTGTTAGTTGAGAAGGCTTCCCTGAAGCTCCGCCCGCAGGTCCGGTGTGAGAACCGTGCCCGCCCGGTCGACAAGAAGGGCCATCTCGTACCCAACGAGGCCAATGTCCGCCTCGGGGTGTGCAAGGACGGCGAGAGAAGAGCCGTCGGAGATGGACATGATGAAGAGGAATCCTCGCTCCATCTCCACAACTGTCTGGTTCACCGGGCCGCCTTCGAAGATGCGGGAGGCGCCCGCGGTCAACGAGGTCAGACCCGAGGCGACGGCCGCCAGCTGGTCGGCGCGGTCGCGGGGGAACCCTTCGGACATCGCCAGAAGGAGTCCGTCGGCGGAGACCACCACCGTGTGGGACACACCGGGGGTGTTGTCCACGAAGTTGGTGATCAACCAGTTCAGGTTCTGTGCCGCCTGGCTCATCGGGCTCACACTAACGCTCCTGGTTGTAGGTGCTGTCAGGGCCGAAGCCCTGGCCGTTCGTATCACTGCTGCCCTCGCTGCGTCCCCGCTGTACGCCGCGACGCAGGTTGCTGAGCCTGCCCCTGACGTCCTCGGGGGCGCGGGAGACCTGTGGGCCGCCCTGCGGCGTCGACTCCGCCGTGCCCTCGACCAGGTTGGCCTTGGGCACCCGGCGCGGCAGCCCGGACGCGGTGACCCCGCCCGCCTTCGGCTTCTTGAGCTGCTCCGCGCGCTCCCACCGGGCGTCGTTGGCCGAGCGCCAGGTGGTGTCGTCCTCGGAGCGGGTCTCGGGGGCCTGCTGGGGGTTCGGAGCGGGCTCCTGCGAGGCACCGCCACCGCGCCGCGGCAGACCGGCGTCGGTCAGCGCGTGGGGTGCGGAAGGGGCCGGTCCGGTCGAATCCGAGGGGGTGGCACCGTGTCCGTCGAAGCCTACGCGTTCCCGGTCCGCCGCGGCAGTGTCCTGAGCGGATTCCGCTTCGGGACCGAACGGGCCCTGGAAATCGGCCCGGTAGGGCTCCCGGAAGGCGTCCTGCGCCTGCCAGTCCGCCCGCGGCGAGGACGGCTCGAAGGGGTTGTACGGCTCCTGCGGCGCTTCCGCATAGCCGTCCTGATACCCGTCCTGCGGGGCGTACCCGGAGGCGAACCCGTCCGGCTGTCCGGTGTCGTGGGTGGGCTGTACGGGGACGAACCCGTCGAATCCGCCCTGCTGGCGGCCGTCGTAGCCGCCCTGGTGCTCGTCGTAGACGCCCTGCTGCGGATCGTCGTAGGCGAGCTGCTGACGATTGTCGTACGGGGCCTGCCGGGTGTCGTACGCGTTCTGCTCCGCGAAGGGCGGACGGTCCTGCTGCGGCTGCTGTGGCTGGAACTCGTCGCGGAAGAGCGGGCGTTCCTGTTGCGGCTGCTGCTGGTCCTGGACGGGGTCGTCCTGCTGCTGCGCCTCCAGGGCCGCGCGGCGCTCCTCACGCATGAGGGAGCGGCCGACCGGGTCCAACTCGCGGGCGTCGTCGGGGACGTCGTAGCGGCTGTCGTCGAAACCGAGCTCGGCGGCCGTGCGCAGCGGGGTGTGCTCGAACGCGGCCTGCTTCGGGATCATCGTCGAGACGGTGAACTCGGAGTCCTGCTGGATCCCGCCGCCACCACCGTGGGTGATGACCTCGGGCAGCATGACGAGCGACGTCGTGCCCGCCTGCTCGCCCGAGGGGCGCAACTGCACGCGGATGCCGTGCCGGTCCGACAGGCGGCCGACCACGAACAGGCCCATGCGCTGGGAGATCGCGGCGTCCACCGTCGGCGGGTTGGCCAGCTTGTGGTTGATGTCCGCGAAGTCCTCGGCGGTGAGGCCGATGCCCTTGTCGTGGATCTCGATCATGACGCGGCCGTCCGGGAGACGGGTCGCGGTGACGCGGACCTTGGTCTGCGGCGAGGAGAACGTCGTGGCGTTCTCCAGAAGCTCGGCGAGCAGGTGCACGAGGTCGGTGACCGCGCGGCCGTGGATCTCGGCCTCGGGGACGCCGGCCAGTTCGATGCGCTCGTACTGCTCCACCTCGGAGGTCGCGGCGCGCAGCACGTCGACCAGCGGGACCGGCTGGTCCCAGCGGCGGCCGGGCTCCTCGCCCGCGAGCACCAGGAGGTTCTCGCCGTTGCGGCGCATACGGGTCGCGAGGTGGTCCAGGCGGAAGAGGTTCTCCAGCTGGTCCGGGTCGGCCTCGTTGTTCTCCAGGTCGGTGATGAGGGTCAGCTGGCCCTCGATCAGCGACTGGTTGCGGCGCGACAGGTTGGTGAAGATCGCGTTGATGTTGCCCCGGAGCAGCGCCTGCTCGGCGGCGAGCCGGACGGCCTCGCGGTGCACCTGGTCGAAGGCGCGGGCGACCTCGCCGATCTCGTCCGTCGTGACGATCGGGATCGGCTGTACGCGGGTGTCCACCCGGCCCGGCTCGGTGCGCGAGAGCTGGTCGACGAGCATCGGCAGGCGCTGCTCGGCCACGTCGAAGGCGGCGCTGCGCAGCCTGCGCATCGAGCGGGACATCTGCCGGGCCATCTGGCCGGCGATCAGGACGGCGACGAGCAGGGCGACCACGACGGCGGCACCGATGATGATCGCTTCGCGCTTGGCGTCGGCGGCGATCCCGGAGGCCTCGGTCACGGCCTTGTCCGCCAGATCGGACTCGATCGTGCGATAGGCGTCGAACTTCGCCGTGTTGACCGCCCACCAGTTCTGGGGCGTGACGCCCTGCTGGGCGAGCGCGAGGCGGGCGCTCGGCTGGGTGCTGGGCAGCGCCACCACGGCGGCCACCATCTTGGTGTTCTCGGGCGGCGGGACGTACGAGGGGTCCTTGGCCTTGGCCGCGGCGGCCTGCTTGGCGCCGTCGGACTTCAGCTCCTTGATCGTGCCCTGGAGCTTCTTGAGGTCCTCGGCCGTGCCGCCGCCCTTGTACTCCTCGATGGCGATGTTCTCGAGGTAGGCGTAGCTGCCGAGCGCGGTGCGCTGACGGCTGAGGTTCGTGGCGCCGGGGCCCGGCTTCACCAGGAGGTGCATGCCGATGGACCGCTCCAGCGAGAGCGCCGCCTTGGTCAGCGAGATCGCGTAGACGGTGCGGCCGTAGCTGGTGATGTTGCCGGTGCCGAGGCCGAGCTCGTTGGCGAACTCCATCAGCGGGTGCTGGATGGCGACGTAGCCCTCTTCGGTCTGCACACCGGGCAGCTTGGAGGTGTACGCGGCGGCCCGCAGCTTCTTCAGCTGGGGCTCGACCTTGGTGAACTGCGCCATGCGGCGCTGGAGGCCTTCCTTCTGCGGCATGTTCTCGGCCGCGGCGTGGAACTTGTCGGCGGCCGCGTCCGTCGCCTGCCGGGCCTTGGCGACCTGGGGGTCGTCCGTCTTGCCCTGGAGAAGGGGTGCGGCGGTGCTGTCGCGCTCCTCGATGAGGCGGTTGCCGTACGTCAGCGAGGCCTGCACGAGACGCGCGGTGCTCTCGGCGTCCTCGGCCTCCTGCCAGGTGCTGATGGAGTTCGACACCTGGAAGCCACCCATGACGAGGCCCACGAGCACGGGTATCAGGAGGATGGCGTTCAGCTTGGTGGGTACACGCCAGTTTCGGGGCGACATGCGTCCGCCCGACGACGCCGGCGCCGTGGCCTCGGCCGCCGGCGCGGTCCGCGCCGCGTCGCGCGGGGGCGGGGTGAAGTTGCCCCGCGCCGAGACCGGCTCGGGACTGTTCTTGCTTCGCCTCACTCGACCAACAACCTCTCGGCGTCGGCACCTACGTTGTGCCGCGGTATGTCTCCAGGCCCATTCCTACTGGGCAGTTCAGCGCATTCCAGCACGTCAGGAGGCGCACTTCCAAACAGTCGGAAGCGGAAGCTCCGCGTGACGCACACCCCAGATAAAACGGTCATAAAGAGCGAGCCCCGCCAAAAGGCGGGGCTCTTGTGAGCGCAGTGGAACCGGCTGTGCGCGACGTGTGTCGGTGCCCTGGGAATTCTCTTTCGAAACGTTATGAACACCGGGGCCCGGCGTGTCAAAGGCCACAGGAGGCGCCGAATGGGCTACGACAACTGCCGTATGGATCCAGCCACTTGCTGACCGAGATCTGACCGTTTTTGACAGGCGTCGCTACTTCAGGCGGGCCATGAGGGCGTGCTCCACCAGCGTGATCAGGCCGCTCTTCGCGTCGGCGCGGTGCCGGGCGTCGGTGGTGATGATCGGGGTGTCGGGGCCGATCTGCAGAGCCTCGCGCACCTCTTCGGGGGCGTACGGCTGATGCCCGTCGAAGCCGTTGAGGGCGATGACGAAGGGCAGCCCGGAGTTCTCGAAGTAGTCCACGGCCGGGAAGCAGTCGGCGAGGCGGCGGGTGTCGACGAGGACGACGGCGCCGATCGCGCCGCGCACCAGGTCGTCCCACATGAACCAGAAGCGGTCCTGTCCGGGCGTACCGAAGAGGTACAGGATCAGGTCCTGGTCGAGCGTGATGCGGCCGAAGTCCATGGCGACGGTGGTCGTCGTCTTGTCCCCGGTGTGGGTCAGGTCGTCGATCCCGGCGCTCGCCGAGGTCATCACGGCCTCGGTGCGCAGCGGGTTGATCTCGGAGACCGCCCCGACGAACGTCGTCTTGCCGACGCCGAAGCCGCCCGCCACCACGATCTTCGCCGAGGTGGTGGCACGGGCGGTTCCCACGGAACCGTCAGAGCTTGCGAAGTCCACTGAGCACCCTTTCGAGCAGAGTCACGTCCGGCGCACCGCCGTTGGCCTCGTCGCCGCCCGGCTGGTGGATGGCGACGAGCCCGGCCTCGGCCAGGTCCGCGACGAGGATCCGGGCCACGCCGAGCGGCATCGACAGCAGCGCCGAGACCTCGGCCACCGACTTCACCTCGCGGCACAGGTGGCAGATGCGCTGGTGCTCAGGCAGCAGCGTCATCAGGGCCGCGGGGTCGGCCGTCGTGCTCACCAGCGCCTCGATGGCGAGCTGGTAGCGCGGGCGGGTCCGGCCACCGGTCATCGCGTAGGGGCGGACCAGGGGCTGGTCGCCCTCGAAGCCGTACCCGGCGTGGGCGGTGGCGCCGTACGGGTCGTGTGAGTCGGTGGGCGGGGTCATGGATCCTCCGGGCGGGACGACAAGTGCGGGGGCCTGCCGTCTGAGGGTGGGCCGGTGGGGGGATTGTGACGGCGGAATATCGGGGTGTGGGGATTGCGTGCGCTGACTGGATTCCGGGGCTGCCGATGAAGCAGACTGCGGGGGTGGCCGGGGTTACCGGCCGTTACGGGCCTCAGTGCAGCAGGCTGCCCTGGAGCTCGGCGCGCAGATCCGGCGTGAGCACCGAGCCCGCCCGGTCGACCATCAGCGCCATCTCGTAGCCGACGAGGCCGATGTCGCAGTCGGGGTGCGCGAGCACGGCGAGCGACGAGCCGTCCGAGATGGACATGATGAAGAGGAAGCCGCGCTCCATCTCCACGACCGTCTGGTTCACCGGGCCGCCCTCGAAGATCCGGGACGCGCCGGCCGTGAGCGAGGTGAGACCCGACGCCACGGCCGCCAGCTGGTCCGCGCGGTCGCGCGGGAACCCCTCGGACATCGCGAGCAGCAGCCCGTCCGCGGACACCACGACCGTGTGCGAGACACCCGGCGTGTTGTCCACGAAGTTCGTGATCAACCAGTTCAGGTTCTGTGCCGCCTGGCTCATCTGGCTCAACTAACGCTCCTGCTGGTGAGTGGGGCGGGGGTAGCTGCCGGTGTTGCCGGCCTGCCGCCCCTGCTGAATGCCCCGACGGAGATTGGTCAGCCGACCGCGCACCTCGTCGGGCGCGCGCGAGACCTGGGGACCGGTCTGAGTCTGCTGCTCCTGAGCGGTGCCCGCCACAAGGTTCGCCCTCGGCACACGGCGGGGCAGACCGGAGTGGGTGACGCCGCCCGCGGCGGGCTTGCGCACCCGCTCGGCCTGGCGCATCAGGTCGTCGTTCGGTGACTGCCGCCAGTTGGCCTCGGCCGGGTCCGGGGACGCGGCGGGGCGCGAGGGGGCGGCCGAGGGAGCCTGGGCCTGCGGCCGCTGCGGGAGACCCTGATCGGGGCGCCCGGCCGGCGACTGCATGCCCTGGCTGCGGCCCTGGCCGTTCTGGTTCCGACCGTTCTGGCTCTGACCCTGGCCCTGGCTCTGACCCTGGCCCTGGCTCGGGCCTTGGCCCTGGTTCTGACCCTGGCTCTGGCCGTTCTGGCCGTGGAACCAGTTCGTCTCCAGCGTGTCGTACAGCGGCGTACGGCCGTCCCCGCCCGAGTTGTCGCCCGGCGGCAGGAAGTCCTCCTGCGAGGGCTGCGCCGGGATGCCCTGGCCCTGAGCGCCGTTGCGCTGAGGCGGCTTCGGGGGCGTGAACTCGAACTGACCGGTGGCCGAGCGGCCCTGGGGCGCCTGGGGCGACTGGGGCTGCGCGTACTGGCCGGTGTTCGCCGGGTCGCTCGGCGGCCGGTTGTACTGGCCGGTGCCGGACGAGGGGTCCTGCGGGCGGGGGAAGCCGCCGCTGTCGGACGGGTCCTGCGGCTGGTTGAACCGGCCGGTGGCGGACGGGTCCTGGACGCGCGGGAACTGGGCGGTGCTCGACGGCTCCTGCGGGTTCTGGAACTGACCGGTGGCCGACGGGTCGCCCGGCGCCTGGTTGTACTGGCCGGTGCCGGCCGGGTCCTGCGAGCGCGGGAACTGGCCCGCGCCGGACGACGGACCCTGCGGCTGCGCGAACCGGCCGGTGGCCGACGGGCCGCCCTGCTGCTGGTCGTACTGACCGGTGGCGGACGGGTCCTGCACACGCGGGAACCGATCGGTGCCCGGGTCCTGCGGACGCTGGTGCCGGCCGGTGCCCGACGGGCCGCCCTGCGGCTGCTCGAACTGGCCGGTGGCGGACGGGTCCTGACGGCCGGTCAGGCCGCCGTCCCGGAAGCCGTTCGCCGCGTCGGGGCCGCCGGTGTTGCCGTCACGCGGGCCGAAGACGTCCGAGCGGACGAACTGGCCGGAGTCCTGCGCCGGGCCGCGGCCACCCTGCCGGGGCGGACCCTGGCGGTCGTCGCGGACGCGCGGGAACTGGGCCGTGGAGTCCGGCTCGTCGTGACCGCGCGGAGCGTCCAGGTTCGGCTGCGCGTTCTCGTCGCTCCAACTCGGCGTACGGGGCTGCGGGTTGCCACCCGGCAGCTCGGCACGCGGGCCACCGCGCGGGGGCAGCACCGGGCGCCGGCCACGCGGCTCGTTGGGGTCGCTGTGGGTGCGCTGCTGCGGCGGCACGGGACCGCCGGGCGCCTGCCCCTTGCTGAACGCGTCGGGAGCGGAGGGACCGGAAGGGTTGGAAGGACCGGACGGACCCGAAGGACCGCCGGCGGAACCGACCGGCGCCTGCGGGCCACCGCCGCGCCCGGGCAGCGCCGCACGCGGCCCACCCGTACCGGCACCGACCTGCGGCCGCCCGCCGGGGGCACCGGAGCCACCGCCGAGGAGACCGGCGGGACCACCGGCGTTGCCGGGAGCCTGGCCGCGCCGCGCGGCGGCGACACCGGCCGCGGCCTGCGCGGCGGCCGGACCACCGGAACCACCGGGGCCGCCCTTGCCGGAAGGCTTCTTGCCGCCCTGCGCGACATCCACGGGAAGCATGACCAGCGCGGTCGTACCACCGGAGTCGGAGGGGCGGAGCTGTATGCGGATGCCGTGGCGCTGCGACAGGCGGCCGACCACGAACAGACCCATGCGACGCGACACCGAGACGTCCACGGTGGGCGGCGACGCGAGCCGCTCGTTGATCGCGGCGAGGTCCTCGGGGGAGAGGCCGATGCCGGTGTCGTGGATCTCGATCAGCACACGCCCGTCGGGCAGCGCGTGACCGGTCACCTTCACCTTGGTCTGCGGCGAGGAGAACGAGGTCGCGTTCTCCAGCAGCTCGGCGAGCAGGTGCACGAGGTCGTTGACGACGCGACCGGCGACGTCCGTGGCGGGCACGGCGGCCAGCTCAATGCGTTCGTACTGCTCCACCTCGGACGCGGCGGCACGCAGCACGTCGACGAGCGGCACGGGCCGGGTCCAGCGACGACCGGGCTCCTCACCGGCGAGAACGAGGAGGTTCTCACCGTTACGGCGCATGCGGGTCGCGAGGTGGTCGAGCTTGAACAGCGACGACAGCTGGTCCGGGTCGGCCTCGCGGGACTCCAGCTCGGAGATGAGGGAGAGCTGACGCTGGATGAGGCCCTGCGAACGGCGCGAGAGGTTGGTGAACATCGCGTTGACGTTGCCCCGCAGGAGGGCCTGCTCGGCGGCGAGACGCACGGCCTCGCGGTGCACGTCGTCGAAGGCCGCGGCCACCTTGCCGATCTCGTCGCGCGAGTGCACGCCGACCGACTCCACGGACGTGTCGATGTCCTGCGGGTCGGACTCGGACAGCTCACGGACCAGCTCGGGCAGGCGGTCCTGGGCGACCTTGGTCGCGGTGTCCTGGAGCCGGCGCAGCGAGCGGATCATGGACCGGGCCACGACGAAGGCGCCGACGAGCGAGACGCCGAGCACGAGCAGGATCAGCGCACCGTTGATGATGGCCGAGCGCTCGGAGGCGTTGCGCAGCTCGCGGGCCTGCTGCTCCATCTGATTGAGCAGCGTCAGCTCGATCTTGGACATTTCCTGGATGCGCGTGGTGTCCGCGTCGACCCAGTCCTTGTACGAGCGCTTGTCCTGCGTCTTGATGCCGTCGGTCTTCTGCAGCACGCGGTTCGCGTAGGTGTCCGCGGCCGTGATCGTGGAGTTGTTCTCCTCGATCGGCTTCAGCAGCTCCTGCGCGGGCACGGCGCCGTAGACGGCCTTGAACGACTGGAGCTGCGACTTCTGGTTCTCGGCCGCGGCGAGCCCGTACTGGCGGTCGGTCTCGGAGAGCTTCCCGAACCGCGAGCTGTTGGGCGGGAGCGCGGCCGCGATGATGGCGCGCTGCTCCGACGCGTACTCCTTCGCGGAGGAGAACGCCGCCAGCGCACGCGTGCGCTGGATCATCTCGGGGCTGCTGGTCGCCTGCGCCATGTCCGTGGACAGGGAGAGCAGCTCGTCGATGATCCGGCTGTAGGAGTCGACGGTCTGCGAGGAGTTCGACCTGTCCTCGTACGCCCCCTGCCGGATCTTGCTGAGGGTGTTCAGCTCGCTGGCGATCTGCACCGCGTGCTCGCGCACACCGTTGAGGCTGCCGGTCTCGCCGTCGGCCTTGATGTCGGTGGTGCTCTGCAGGAACGTGGTCTGGGCGCGGTTGGTCTTCTCCCGCGTCGACTTGACGTTGAAGTCCCTCGTCGACGAGCCGTTCGACAGCGGGCCCGCGGCCTGGTCGCGCTCCTCCTGGAGCGCCGACGCCAGCTCGGTGGCCTGCTTCGTCATCTCGGTCAGCAGCTTCATGTTGTCGAGCTGCTGGATGTCGTTCAGGGACTCGGCGATGCGCAGCGCGCCCAGCGAGGTCGCCGCGACCACGGGGAGCGCGAGCAGCGAGACGAGGCGCGTCGAGATGCGCCAGTTGCGCAGCGCCATCCGCGAACCGGGCCCCGTGGGGCCCTTGGGCTTCGCCGATGACGGCGTGCCCGAGCCGGAGGCGCCGCTCCTGCCGTCGGCCTCCGAGGTGTCGACGGACGCGGTGCGTCCCGGGTTCTGGGCGTGCGGGGGCCGGGTGCCGCCGGCTGTCGGGCCGGTCCCGCCGCGCGGCTCCGGCTCCGCCGCAGCGCTGCCATCCCTGTTCTTACGTCCCTGCACTAGCGTCGCAACCTCTGGACCAGGCGCCCCGCCCGTAAGCACGGACAAGACGGTGTCGGCGTCGTTCGGGGGGCGACCTGAAACGTCCCCCTTGGTCGTGAGTGACCGGCGCTGGTTCCCCCTCTCCGCCGCTGCTCGGCGCTGCTTTGCGCCCGTGCGCGCCGGTTCTGTACCTGCGGCGGTCCACGCGATTCCAGCACAGTGCAGGATCTCCAACAAGGCCCGTGGGGCCTGCCGCACCCTGCGTGACGCGACGTAAGAGGAGAGTCACGGGGCGTGCGACTCGACCTGCTTCAACCCGGTCATTACGGGACTTTCCGCGTACGCCAGGGGGGTGTCCCGGTCGCCGTGATCGGGAGCGGAATAGTGGCTTCAGTCGCGTAATGTCCGTTTCGCGGACGGGAGTTGGTGGCCCGAAGTGTCCTATTTGCGAGGTACCCCGTGAGCAAACTCACATGCGGGTGATCGCAACTTCCCGGCTTTCGGCGGGAATCAGATGTTTAGCCTGACGTTGAAAAGGGATGGCCCACCAGACTGCACATCAGACTACGGAGAAGGTTCCCGAGCACAGTCATGACGAAGACGATGATGTTCCAGAACATTGCCAACCCGCGGCGCACGACGCTGGCGCACCTCGCGGACGCCGACGAGATCCAGGCCGCGCCGGCCGTCCCGGAACACGCGGCGACGCTCCCCACGAACACGGCCAACCCCAAGCGCACGATCCTGATGAAGGCGCCGGAGACCGCCCCGGCGGCGTAACAACCGGGCCGACGGCGCAGGCCCCACCGCGTTAGCCTGGCTCTGTCACATCCCACCCGGGCCAACGCCAGAAAATAAAGGGGCGCAGCAGACCGTGCGCATCGCCAGATTCTCCATCGACGGGAACGTCGCCTTCGGCGCGGTCGAGGGCGACAAGCCAGACGAGCTCGTCCTCGACATCATCAAGGGCATCCCGTTCGCGGACTTCGAACTCTCCGGTACGAAGGTCCCGGTCAGCAAGGTCCGGCTGCTGCCCCCCGTGCTCCCGAACAAGGTGATCGCCTTCGGCCGCAACTACGCGGAGCACGCGAAGGAACTGGGCAACGAGGTCCCGGACACCCCCTTCGCCTTCTTCAAGCCGTCGACGTCGGTGATCGGCCCGGACGCCGAGATCCAGTACCCCGGCTTCTCCGAGGAGCTGCACCACGAGGCGGAGCTCGCCGTCGTCATCGGCCGCATGTGCCGCGAGGTCCCGCGCGAGCGCGTCAAGGACGTCATCTTCGGCTACACGGCCGCCAACGACGTCACCGCACGCGACGTACAGAAGCGCGAGAAGCAGTGGGCGCGGGCGAAGGGCTTCGACACGTCCTGCCCGCTGGGTCCCTGGGTCGAGACCGACCTCTCCCTGGAGCAGGCCTCCGACCTCACCATCCAGTGCACGGTCAACGGCCAGCAGCGTCAGCTCGGCCGCACGTCGCAGATGATCACGTCCATCGAGGACCTGGTCGTCAACATCTCCGAGGCCATGACGCTGCTCCCCGGCGACGTCATCCTCACGGGCACCCCGGAAGGGGTCGGCCCGCTCAGCGTCGGCGACGAGGTCGCCGTCAGCATCGAAGGCATCGGCACTCTCACCAACAAGGTTGTCAAGCGTGGCTAGCGCACCCGTCCCCTCCTCCTCCGTACGTGTCCGTTTCTGCCCCTCGCCCACCGGTAACCCCCACGTGGGCCTGGTCCGCACCGCCCTGTTCAACTGGGCCTTCGCGCGCCACAACCAGGGCACCCTGGTCTTCCGCATCGAGGACACCGACGCGGCCCGCGACAGCGAGGAGTCGTACGAGCAGCTCCTCGACGCGATGCGCTGGCTCGGCTTCGACTGGGACGAGGGCCCCGAGGTCGGCGGCCCGCACGCGCCGTACCGCCAGTCCCAGCGGATGGACATCTACAAGGACGTCGCCGACAAGCTCGTCGAGGCCGGCAGGGCGTACCCCTGCTACTGCTCCACCGAGGAGCTGGACGAGCGCCGCGAGGCGGCCCGCGCCGCCGGCAAGCCCTCCGGCTACGACGGCCACTGCCGTGACCTCACCGCCGAGCAGAAGGCCGCGTACGAGGCCGAGGGCCGCAAGCCCATCGTCCGCTTCCGCATGCCCGACGAGCGGATCACGTTCAACGACCTGGTCCGCGGCGAGATCTCGTACGAGCCGGAGAACGTCCCGGACTACGGCATCGTCCGTGCCAACGGCGCTCCGCTGTACACGCTCGTCAACCCGGTCGACGACGCCCTGATGGAGATCACCCACGTCCTGCGCGGCGAGGACCTGCTCTCCTCCACCCCGCGCCAGATCGCCCTCTACTGGGCGCTCAAGGACCTCGGCATCGCCAAGCTGGTGCCCGAGTTCGGCCACCTCCCGTACGTCATGGGCGAGGGCAACAAGAAGCTGTCGAAGCGCGACCCGCAGAGCAGCCTCAACCTCTACCGCGAGCGCGGCTTCCTCCCGGAGGGCCTGCTCAACTACCTCTCCCTCCTCGGCTGGTCCCTCTCGGCGGACCGCGACATCTTCTCCATCGACGAGATGGTCGCGGCCTTCGACGTCAAGGACGTCCAGCCGAACCCGGCCCGCTTCGACCTCAAGAAGTGCGAGTCGATCAACGGCGACCACATCCGCCTGCTCGACCCGAAGGAGTTCGCGGAGCGCTGCGCCCCGTGGCTGAAGGCCCCCTTCGCGCCGTGGGCCCCGGAGGACTTCGACGAGGCGAAGTGGGCGGCGATCGCCCCCCACGCCCAGACCCGCCTCAAGGTCCTCTCCGAGATCACGGACAACGTGGACTTCCTCTTCCTCCCGGAGCCGGTCTTCGACGAGGCGAGCTGGACGAAGGCCATGAAGGAGGGCTCGGACGCCCTCCTCGCCACGGCCCGCGAGAAGCTGGACGCGGCCGACTGGAACTCGCCCGAGTCCCTCAAGGAGGCCGTCCTGGCCGCCGGCGAGGCCCACGGCCTCAAGCTGGGCAAGGCCCAGGCCCCGGTCCGCGTGGCCGTCACCGGCCGCACGATCGGCCTGCCCCTCTTCGAGTCCCTGGAGATCCTGGGCAAGGAGACGACCTTCGCCCGCATCGACGCAGCGCTGGCGAAGCTCACCGCGTGACCACGCGCGCGTAGCCGTCTGTGCGTGTAGCTCTTGAAAGACCCGGAAGCCGACCGCTTCCGGGTCTTTCGGCGTTACGGTCATGACATGCCGCACAGCACCGCGATCAAGGCCCTGGGCACTGGCATCAAGGCCATCGTCTGGGACATCGATGACACGATCTTCGACTACGCGACGGCCGACACCGTCGGCATGCGGGCCCACCTCGACGCGGAGGGGCTGCTCGACGGCTTCGGGAGCGTCGAGGAGGCGCTCGTGCGGTGGCGGGCCGCCACGCGCGAGCACTGGGCCCGGTTCGAGGCGGGGGAGGCCGACTGGGAGGGGCAGCGCAGGGACCGCGTGCGCAGCTTCGTGGGGCGCGTCATGGAGGACGAGGAGGCCGACGGCTGGTTCGCCCGCTACCTCGGCCACTACGAGGCCGCGTGGAGCCTCTTCCCCGACACCGTCCCGGCCCTCGACACCCTCGCCGACGGCTACCGGCACGCGGTGCTGTCCAACTCCTCGCTGCACAACCAGGACCGCAAGCTCCGCGTACTCGGCGTGCGCGACCGCTTCGAGGCCGTCCTGTGCGCCGCCGAACTCGGCGTCGCCAAGCCCGAAGCGGCCGCCTTCCACGCCGTCTGCGAGGAGCTCTCCCTGGAACCTCACGAGATCGCGTACATCGGTGATCAGCCCGACACGGACGCCCGTGGAG
Organism: Streptomyces nidicola; assembly: GCF_050106155.1. Lineage (NCBI taxonomy): Bacteria > Bacillati > Actinomycetota > Actinomycetes > Kitasatosporales > Streptomycetaceae > Streptomyces > Streptomyces nidicola. The sequence goes on along the minus strand of NZ_JBNBPI010000001.1, from coordinate 3,253,443 downwards.
CCGTCGACGCGGGCCTGAGCGGAATCTGGCTCGACCGCGCTGAACTGGGCGGCAGGCCCGAACTCGTACGCATCACAGGGCTCGGGCAACTGCCTGCGCTGTTGGCCGGGGATACCCGTTTTGGAGCGCAGTCCACCTTCGGGTAATGTTCTTTCTGCGCCAAGGGGAGCGGGCCGAAAAGCCCGGGTCCCGGAAGCGCAAGCCAAGCAAGATCCCCTCGGGGGTGGCGCTTCGGTGGCCTATGGTGTAATTGGCAGCACGACGGTTTCTGGTTCCGTTAGTCTAGGTTCGAGTCCTGGTAGGCCAGCTCGCAGAGCTCATCTGCAACCGTGGATATGGCGTCCACAAAGCCCCCGTTGTGTAGCGGCCTAGCACGCCGCCCTCTCAAGGCGGTAGCGCCGGTTCGAATCCGGTCGGGGGTACAGATCCTTCCCGTGAGGACAGTTCGGGTCGCACCCACTGACTTCAATGCAGGATCGCTAGGGCCCCCGTTGTGTAGCGGCCTAGCACGCCGCCCTCTCAAGGCGGTAGCGCCGGTTCGAATCCGGTCGGGGGTACGCACTGAGTTCGCAGGCCGCAAGGCCTTGAACTTCTGTGGTCTATGGTGTAATTGGCAACACTACGGTTTCTGGTACCGTCATTCTAGGTTCGAGTCCTGGTAGACCAGCTGATCACGTAAGTGGTCAAGGCCCCCGTTGTGTAGCGGCCTAGCACGCCGCCCTCTCAAGGCGGTAGCGCCGGTTCGAATCCGGTCGGGGGTACTCGCGAACGATCAAGGCCCTTCCCGAAGTCGGGAAGGGCCTTTTCGTATGCCGTGACATGTGCGGCCACACGTACGGGAGTTGAAGCACGGAAATTGAAGCCAGGAGTGGACAACTCCGGCCGGTCGCTGCGGCGTTGGAGCGACCGGCCGGGAACGGGCGGGGAATGTAAGGGCAGTTGGGGCAACCCGATCAACCGGTGCGGCGCAGGGCCTCGGAGAGGCGGCCCGCGGCGTCGATGATCGCCTGGGCGTGCATCCGGCCCGGGTGGCGCGTGAGGCGCTCGATCGGCCCGGAGACCGAGACCGCGGCCACCACGCGGTTGGAGGGGCCGCGTACGGGCGCGGAGACGGACGCGACGCCCGGCTCCCGCTCGCCGATCGACTGGGCCCAGCCGCGGCGCCTGACGCCCGACAGGGCCGTCGCCGTGAAGCGGGCGCCCTGGAGGCCCCGGTGCAGGCGCTCCGGCTCCTCCCAGGCCATCAGGATCTGCGCGGACGAGCCCGCCTTCATCGTGAGGGTGGAGCCCACCGGAACCGTGTCCCGCAGTCCGGAGAGCCGCTCCGCCGCGGCGACGCAGATGCGCATGTCGCCCTGGCGGCGGTAGAGCTGGGCGCTCTCGCCCGTGACGTCCCGCAGGTGCGTGAGCACCGGGCCCGCCGTCGCGAGGAGGCGGTCCTCGCCGGCCGCCGCCGAGAGTTCCGCGAGGCGCGGGCCGAGAATGAAACGGCCCTGCATGTCACGCGCCACCATGCGGTGGTGCTCAAGGGCCACCGCCAGGCGGTGGGCTGTGGGTCTTGCCAGTCCGGTGGCCGCGACAAGGCCTGCGAGGGTCGCGGGTCCGGACTCCAGAGCGCCCAGGACAAGGGCTGCCTTGTCCAGAACGCCGACGCCGCTACTGTTGTCCATGCGTCGATACTCCCGTCTCACTCTGTGAAACGCAAGTTCAATTTTCCGTGGAACTTGCCACCCTGTACGTCACACCGGCCCGCCGACCAACGGGCCCGGCCGTTGACGTCCGGTACGAGGGGTACGGGCGACGGCGATCCGAAATCTCTAGTTGGGCCGGCGCACCTCAAGCCGGCCGGAGGGAAAGCGATGGGTAGGACACTCGCGGAGAAGGTCTGGGACGACCACGTCGTCCGGCGCGCCGAGGGCGAGCCCGACCTCCTCTTCATCGATCTGCACCTGCTGCACGAGGTGACCAGCCCGCAGGCCTTCGACGGCCTCCGCCAGGCGGGCCGGAAGGTGCGGCGCACCGACCTCACCATCGCCACCGAGGATCACAACACCCCGACCCTCGACATCGACAAGCCGATCGCCGACCCGGTCTCGCGCGTGCAGCTGGAGACGCTGCGCAAGAACGCCGCCGACTTCGGGGTCCGCCTGCACTCGCTGGGCGACGTCGAGCAGGGCGTCGTGCACGTCGTGGGCCCGCAGCTGGGCCTGACGCAGCCGGGCACCACCGTCGTCTGTGGCGACTCCCACACCTCGACGCACGGCGCCTTCGGCGGCCTGGCGTTCGGCATCGGCACCTCGCAGGTCGAGCACGTGCTGGCCACGCAGACGCTGCCGATGTGGCGCCCGAAGACGATGGCGATCACCGTCGACGGCGAACTGCCCGAGGGTGTCACCGCCAAGGACCTGATCCTCGCCATCATCGCGAAGATCGGCACCGGCGGCGGCCAGGGCTACATCCTGGAGTACCGCGGCTCGGCCATCGAGAAGCTGTCGATGGAAGCGCGGATGACCATCTGCAACATGTCCATCGAGGCCGGTGCCCGCGCGGGCATGGTCGCCCCCGACGAGACCACCTTCGCGTACCTGGAAGGCCGTCCGCACGCCCCGCAGGGCGCCGACTGGGACGCCGCCGTCGAGTACTGGAAGACGCTGAAGACGGACGACGACGCGGTCTTCGACGCCGAGGTCTTCATCAAGGCCGACGAGCTGTCGCCGTTCGTGACCTGGGGCACCAACCCCGGTCAGGGAGCGCCCCTTTCGGCGAACATCCCCGACCCGTCTTCGTACGAAGACGCTTCGGAGCGGTACGCCGCCGAAAAGGCCCTGGAGTACATGGGGTTGGAGGCCGGGCAGGCGCTGCGCGACGTCAAGGTCGACACCGTCTTCGTAGGCTCGTGCACCAACGGCCGCATGGAGGACCTGCGCGCCGTCGCCGACATCCTCAAGGGCCGCAAAATCGCCGACGGCGTACGGATGCTGGTCGTTCCCGGCTCCGCGCGGGTGGGCCTGCAGGCCGTCGAGGAGGGCCTGGACAAGGTCTTCAAGGAGGCCGGCGCCGAGTGGCGCTACGCGGGCTGCTCCATGTGCCTGGGCATGAACCCGGACCAACTCGCTCCCGGCGAGCGCTCCGCGTCCACCTCCAACCGCAACTTCGAGGGCCGGCAGGGCAAGGGCGGCCGTACGCACCTGGTCTCGCCCCAGGTCGCCGCGGCCACCGCCGTTCTGGGCCACCTGGCCTCGCCGGCCGACCTGTCCGACACCCCTGTCGCCGCTGGAGTCTGAGAGTCATGGAAGCATTCACCACGCACACCGGCCGGGCCGTCCCGCTGCGCCGCAGCAACGTCGACACCGACCAGATCATCCCCGCCCACTGGCTCAAGAAGGTGACGCGGGACGGGTTCGAGGACGGGCTGTTCGAGGCCTGGCGCAAGGACTCCGAGTTCGTGCTCAACAAGCCCGAGCGCGAGGGCGCCACCGTCCTGGTGGCCGGTCCCGACTTCGGCACCGGCTCCTCCCGTGAGCACGCCGTCTGGGCCCTGCAGAACTACGGCTTCAAGGCCGTCATCTCCTCCCGCTTCGCGGACATCTTCCGCGGCAACTCCCTCAAGAACGGTCTGCTGACCGTGGTTCTCGACCAGAAGGTCGTGGACGCGCTGTGGGAGCTGGTGGAGAACGACCCGCAGGCCGAGATCACGGTCGACCTCCAGGAGCGCGAAGTTCGGGCCGAGGGCGTCACCGCGTCCTTCGAGCTGGACGAGAACTCCCGCTGGCGGCTGCTGAACGGGCTCGACGACATCAGCATCACGCTGCGCAACGAGGAGGACATCGCCGCCTACGAGGCGAAGCGTCCGGCCTTCAAGCCGCAGACGGTCCAGGTCTGAGCCGACCGGACTCCGACGGTTCCTCTCACGGATCCGTAGACCGGCAAGGCTTATTCAGGCCACATCCACAGGGCCCCGTACCCCCAATCGTGCACCGGTTGGGGGTACTTCTGTGTCCGGCCCCAAAGCCCCTCGAGGGCCCTGCGGGAGGGGGTGCCTGGACCTCCCAACTCCCTTGAATACCAGGGGTGTTCCAGGGGTACGCGTGTCTCGGAGGCACGCTGGGCGAGCACATCGTGCGAGGCTCCAGAAGGGCCTTCTGGGGCGGGAGTTGCACCCTGCGGAGGCGACAACTCGCCCCAGATGGCACAATCTGTGCATGGAACACGACGGCCAACTCCAGCTGTACGCGGCGGTCGCGGACCAACTCAAGGAAGCGCACGCCAGAGTGCGCACACTGCAAGTCCCGGAGGGCGTACGGATGGCGCTGACCCGGAAGCTGCTGGCCGTCACGGCCGCGGCCAAACACGATCTCGCCGGTGCGGCAAGGCGTCTGGAGCGATTCATGGCGGACCTCGACGACTTCGAAGAGGGCTCGATCACTGAAGAGGAACTCTGAGACTGTCCAGTTCGTTGCGGCACAAGGGTGATTAGCCCGTTTCGCGTTTGATTTGCGGTATATATCTGCCTAACGTGCGAAAAGCCGGTGCGAAAAAGATTCGCTCCGGCAATGTCTCCGAAGGGGAAGACGTGAACAAGGCGCAGCTCGTAGAAGCCATTGCCGACAAGGTTGGTGGCCGTCAGCAGGCCGCTGACGCCGTCGACGCCGTACTCGACGCCATCGTCCGTTCCGTGGTCAGCGGTGACCGCGTCTCGGTCACGGGCTTCGGTTCGTTCGAGAAGGTCGACCGCCCGGCCCGTTACGCCCGCAACCCGCAGACCGGGGAGCGCGTCCGGGTCAAGAAGACCTCGGTGCCGCGTTTCCGCGCCGGCCAGGGCTTCAAGGACCTCGTCGCGGGTTCGAAGAAGCTCCCGAAGAACGACGTCGCGGTCAAGAAGGCGCCCAAGGGCAGCCTGAGCGGCGGCGCTTCGGCGACGGTCAAGAAGGCGGCCGCCAAGAAGGCGACCACCGCCAAGAAGGCCACGGCCAAGAAGACGACGGCGAAGAAGGCGGCTCCGGCGAAGAAGGCCGCCACCGCCAAGAAGGCCACCGCGAAGAAGACGACGGCGAAGAAGGCGGCTCCGGCGAAGAAGGCCGCCACCGCCAAGAAGGCCACGGCCAAGAAGACCACCGCCAAGAAGGCGGCCCCGGCGAAGAAGGCCACCGCCAAGAAGACGGCGCCCGCCACGAAGGCCACGGCCAAGAAGGCGCCCGCCAAGAAGTCCACGGCGCGCAAGACCACCGCCAAGAAGGCCACCGCCCGCAAGAAGTAAGTCGCTTCTCGGGCGTACGCCACAAGGTTGCTCACGCGTCGGGCCGGGCTCCCTTCGGGGAGACCGGCCCGCGGTGTGTCCAGGGCCCTACGGGGCCCTGCCGGGTTTTCAGAAGGTCTGCAGGGTCACCAGCGTGATCCGCCGCGCGTCGGCCGCGCCCTCGGTGTCCTGCATCTCGATGCGCACCCGCTGCCCGGGGCGCAGCAGCCGCAGCCCGCCCGCGTCGAAGGCGGCGGCGTCGAAGGAGACGGGTGTGCCGTCGTCCAGGAGGACGCTGCCGGCACGGGTTTCGGAGTCGTACGTGTACGCGGTGGCCTGCATACGGGCAGCGTACTCAGTCCGGGATCAGGAGCCCCGCCGCGGCCCTCGCGGTGTGCGGGCCCACGCCGAGGGCGAGCGCAGCGCGCAGGTCCTCGCCGGTGTCGACGTCCTGGCGTACGGAGTGGACGCCTTCGAGGGGGAGTTCCGCGGCGCCGGACGCCGTGTGGCGGGCGCGCGACGCCCCGCCGAATGCGGGCAGCAATTCCGTGCCGGGGGCCGCGGACAAGAGCGTTGTGCCGATTCCGGCGGCATCGGGCAGAAATGCGCGGGGAAATGCGGCGGCCGTCGCGAGAACGCAGGCCAATTCGGAGGGGCGCAGAGCCGGCAGGTCGGCGTTCAGGGCGGCTATGGCGGCGGTCCGGCGTTCGGAGCGTACGAGCGCCTCCCCGTGCGCGAGAGCGGCGTTGAGGCCCGCCTGTGGGCTGTCCGGGACCACGTGGGCGCCCAGGGCCGCCAGTTCGCGCTCCGCGCGGGAATCGTCCGTGACGACCACCACATCCCGCACCGCGGTACAGGCCCGCGCGGCGGCCACGGTGTCCTGGGCGAACGCCAGGGCGAGGCTTGGGCGCAGGGCGTCTCCCGCTGTCGGGGCCAGTCTGCTCTTGGCCCGCACCAGCGGTTTCAGCGGTATCACCAGGGTCCACTGCACGCGCCTATTGTGACCTGTGCATGAGGTGCGGCTGTCCGTGCGGGCGTACGGTGTTCTCGACAGACCGGTGGGCCGGGCCGACACTTGTGCGGCCCAGGCCCCCCTAGAGGAAGGTGTCCGAGTGTCCCGCCGCAGAATCGGCTTCTGGTACCGCTTCGCCGCGGTCCTCTGCAAACCACCGCTGGTGGTTCTGTTCAAGCGGGACTGGCGTGGAATGGAGAACATTCCGGCCGACGGAGGCTTTATCACCGCGGTCAACCACAATTCGCATCTGGACCCGTTCCTCTACGCCCACTTTCAGTACAACACGGGACGGGTGCCGCGTTTCCTCGCCAAGCACGGCCTCTTCCGGAAGGGGTTCGTGGGCGCCGCGATGCGCGGCACCGGACAGATTCCCGTCTATCGCGAGTCCACGAACGCGCTGAGCGCCTTCCGTGCCGCGATCGACGCGGTGGAGCGTGGTGAGTGCGTGGCCTTCTATCCGGAAGGAACGCTCACCCGCGATCCCCAACTGTGGCCGATGACCGGAAAGACGGGCGTCGCGCGCGTGGCGCTGCAGACGAAGTGCCCGGTGATTCCGGTCGGCCAATGGGGCGCCACCGACGCGCTCGCGCCGTACTCCAAGAAGCCGAACTTCTTCCCGCGCAAAACGCACCATGTGCTCGCCGGTGAGCCCGTCGACCTCTCTCCGTTCTACGACAGGGAGATCACGCCCGATCTTCTGAAGGAGGTGACCGAGGTCATCATGACCGCGATCACCGCCGAGGTGGCGGAGCTGCGCGGCGAGAAGGCACCGGAGAAGCGCTACGACCCGCGTGAGGCGCGCATCCAGCAGCGCCGCAAGTTGCAAGGGGACAAGGGGAGTTCGGCCAGCCCGGCCGCGAGCGGTACGACCGAGGAGAGCAGCAAGTGACTCGACCCGTGAAGGCCGCCGTCTTCGGCACCGGCTCCTGGGGCACCGCCTTCGCGATGGTGCTCGCCGACGCGGGCTGCGACGTCACCCTCTGGGCCCGCCGCGCCGAACTCGCCGAGGCCGTCAACTCCACGCGTACGAACCCGGATTACCTGCCCGGCGTGGAACTCCCGGAGAACGTGCGGGCCACCACCGACCCGGCCGAGGCCGCTGCGGACGCCGACTTCACGGTGCTCGCCGTGCCCTCGCAGACGCTGCGCCAGAACCTGGGGGAGTGGGCGCCGCTGCTCGCCCCCGACACCGTCCTCGTCTCGCTCATGAAGGGCGTCGAGCTCGGTTCGGCGATGCGGATGAGCGAGGTCATCGAGGACGTCACGAAGGTCGGCGAGGACCGCATCGCGATCGTCACCGGACCCAACCTCGCGCGCGAGATCGCCGCCCGGCAGCCCGCCGCCGCGGTCGTCGCCTGCCGCGACGAGGCCGTGGCCCAGCGGCTCCAAGTCGCCAGCCACACCCCGTACTTCAGGCCGTACACGAACACCGACGTGATCGGCTGCGAGCTCGGCGGCGCGGTCAAGAACGTGATCGGGCTCGCCGTCGGCATCGCGGACGGCATGGGGCTCGGCGACAACACGAAGGGCTCGCTCATCACGCGCGGGCTCGCGGAGACGACCCGGCTCGGGCTCGCCATGGGCGCGGACCCGCTGACGTTCTCCGGGCTCGCGGGCCTCGGCGACCTGGTGGCCACCTGCTCCTCGCCGCTGTCGCGCAACCACACCTTCGGCACGAACCTCGGCAAGGGCATGACCCTTCAGGAGACCATCGCGGTCACCAAGCAGACCGCCGAGGGCGTCAAGTCCTGCGAGTCGGTGCTCGATCTGGCGCGCCGGCACGGCGTCGACATGCCGATCACGGAGACCGTCGTCGCGATCGTCCACGAGGGCAAGTCCCCGGTCGTCGCGGTGAAGGAGCTCATGTCGCGCTCCGCCAAGCCGGAACGACGCTGAGCGACGAGTCGGCACCAGGCCTACGACAACTGTGCGACCGGGGCTCTGCGGGCGCTGACTCTCGTACTACCAGCAGGTACGCTCAACGCGATATGAGCAGCGAGAACCTCCCCCAGAGCCCTGCGTCCACCGCAGGTGGGCCCAAGCCGCGTGTGGCCGTCGTCTTCGGTGGCCGCAGCTCCGAGCACGGCGTCTCCGTGGTCACGGCGGGCGCCGTGCTGCGCGCCATCGACCGCTCCAAGTACGACGTGCTGCCGATCGGCATCACGCGCGAGGGGCGTTGGGCGCTGACGGCGGACGATCCCGAGCGGATGGCCATCACCGACCGCCAGGTGCCGGACGTCGCCGATCTCGCCGAGTCGCCCGAGGGCGGCGTGGTCCTCCCGGTCGACCCGGGCACCCGCGAAGTCGTCTACAACGAGCCGGGATCGGTCCCCAAGGCCCTCGGCGAGGTCGACGTGGTCTTCCCCGTGCTGCACGGCCCGTACGGCGAGGACGGCACGATCCAGGGCCTCCTCGACCTCTCCGGAACCCCGTACGTCGGCTGCGGTGTGCTCTCCTCGGCCGTCGGCCAGGACAAGGAGTACATGAAGCGCATCTTCACGTCCTTCGGGCTGAAGGTGGGGCCCTACCTGGTCGTGCGTCCGCGTGAGTGGGAGCGGGATCAGGAGGGCGCCCGCCGCCGCGTCGCCGACTTCGTCGGGGACCACGGCTGGCCGCTGTTCATCAAGCCCGCGCGCGCGGGTTCGTCGATCGGCATCACGAAGGTCGACTCCTTCGAGGGGCTCGACGAGGCGATCGAGACGGCCCGTGAGCACGACCCGAAGGTGATCATCGAGGCCGGCATCGTCGGGCGCGAGATCGAGTGCGGGGTCCTGGAGTTCGAGGACGGGCCGCGCGCCTCCGTCCCGGCCGAGATCCCGCCTGCCGACTCCCACGCGTTCTACGACTTCGAGGCGAAGTACATCGACTCCGCGGCCGGCATCGTGCCCGCGCCGCTGAGCGAGGAGCAGACCGCCGAGGTCCGCAGGCTCGCCGTCGACGCCTTCGAGGCCATGTCCTGCGAGGGGATCGTGCGGGCGGACTTCTTCCTCGACGAGGACGGGGAGTTCGTCATCAACGAGATCAACACGCTGCCGGGCTTCACGCCGATCTCCATGTACCCGCGGATGTGGCAGGAGAGCGGAGTGAGCTACCCGGAGCTGGTGGACCGCCTCATCCAGGCGGCACTGCGCCGGTCGACCGGACTGCGGTAACCACAGCGGCAACCACAGCTTCCATGACAGGTGTTCTAGTCGGCGATCCCCTTGGGGATCGCCTTCTTGATGGGGGCTGCCAGGTCGACCAGGGAGCCCGCGCCGTTCTTGGTGACCTCGTCCTTGGGGATCGTCACCTCCACGAAGGCGAGGCGGCCGCCCGTCGTCATCCGCTGCGCGCCGTCGTCGAGTTCGTCCGCGACCCAGCCGACGCCGTCGATCGTCGCGGTGTTGCTGCTCGTCTTCAACGCCGCGTCGGGCCACGGCACGCCGCAGCGCAGTATGATCGCGGGGCTTCCCCACGCCGCGGTGAGCTCCGAGCCCGGTTCGGGATCGTTGCGCTCGAGTCCGTCGACCTTCTCCGGCAGGACCTCGTCCAGGTTCCGGCACAGCTTGGCGGCCTTCGCGTCCGGAGTGGGAACCGCCGCCTTTGGCGCCTCGTCCGAAGCGCAGCCCGCGGTGGCGATCAGCAAGGAGAGCGAGGGCACCGCGATGGACAGGCGGCTCAGCCGGCCGTGCCGGATCCGGTGACGATATGACTTCACCGGCACAGCGTAGACGGGGGCTACAGGTGGACGACCGGGCAGGTCAGAGTGCGCGTGATGCCGTCCACCTGCTGGACCTTGGCGACCACCATGCGACCCAGCTCGTCGACCGTGTCGGCCTGCGCGCGCACGATCACGTCGTAGGGGCCGGTGACGTCCTCGGCCTGGATCACTCCTGGAATCTTCCCGATCAGCTCGGCGACGGTCGACGCCTTGCCTACTTCGGTCTGGATCAGGATGTACGCCTGTACCACGGAACCTCCAGGGCGGCCACGAGGATCATCACGAGGATCATGTGGGGAGAAGGGACGCCACGTTATCGCGTCACCGCTCGCCGCGGGGAGACCCGGTGGCGGCTGTGGCGCCCCACGGACGTGGAAGGCAGGCCCGTGACACAAACCGTACCCATGACAGAGACGGCCCGCGACCGCAAGCGGGCCGGGGCATTCGGCCCTGGCGGCCGGCAGCGGACCGGGGCAGAAAGGGCAGCACGCGCATGAAGGGCACCGTCGGCGAGTTGGGGGAGTTCGGCCTCATCCGAGAGCTGACCTCTCGGCTCACCACCACCCCGGCCGTACGCATCGGTCCCGGCGACGACGCCGCCGTGATCGCGGCACCGGACCGCAGGGTCGTCGCCAGCACGGACGTCCTGCTGGAGAACCGGCACTTCAGGCGCGACTGGTCCACCGCGTACGACGTCGGGCGCAAGGCCGCCGCGCAGAACCTCGCCGACATCGCGGCCATGGGCGCCGTGCCGACGGCGCTGCTGCTCGGCCTCGTCGTGCCCGCCGAACTGCCCGCGTCCTGGCCCTCGGAGCTGATGGACGGGCTGCGCGACGAGTGCCAGGTGGCGGGCGCCGCCGTCGTCGGCGGCGATGTCGTACGCGGCGACACGATCACCGTGGCGATCACCGCGCTCGGCGACATGCAGGGCCACGAGCCGGTGACCCGGTCCGGCGCGCAGCCCGGCGACGTCGTGGCCGTTACCGGCTGGCTGGGCTGGTCCGCCGCCGGGTACGCGGTGCTCTCGCGCGGCTTCCGCTCGCCCCGCGCCTTCGTGGAGGCGCACCGCCGTCCCGAGCCCCCGTACGAGGCGGGTCCCGCCGCGGCCGGGCTCGGCGCGACCGCCATGTGTGACGTGAGCGACGGGCTGATCGCCGATCTGGGCCACATCGCCGAGTCGAGCAAGGTCCGCATCGACATCAAGTCGGGGCAGGTGGATGTGCCCACGCAGATGAGCGACATCGGCCAGGCCGTCGGCGTCGATCCGCTGCAATGGGTGCTGAGCGGTGGCGAGGACCACGCGATCGTGGCCACCTTCCCGCCGTCGGTGAAGCTGCCCGCCCGCTGGAAGGTGATCGGCGAGGTGCTCGGCCCCTCGGCGCTTTCCCAGGTGACCGTGGACGGGGCGCCCTGGACGAACCAGAGCGGCTGGGACCACTTCGGAGGCGAGATCGAGTCGTGAGCCCCGCCCCGGGGCCTGATCCACACGGCACGACAGGCCCCAGGGCACAAAAGGGCACAAAAAAGAGCCGGTCCCCGAGGGGACCGGCTCTTTAAAGCAACCAGCTAGGTGGCCGCGCTACGCGAAACGTCAGCGCGAGACCTTGCCGGCCTTGATGCACGAGGTGCAGGCGTTGAGGCGCTTCGGCGTCCCACTGATCACGGCACGCACACGCTGGATGTTCGGGTTCCAGCGACGGGGCGTACGGCGGTGCGAGTGGGAGATGCTGTTGCCGAAGCCCGGCCCCTTGCCACAGACGTCGCAGTTGGCAGCCACGGGTCACTCCAAAGACTTCAGATGCTCTTACGGTTGATCCCGGCATGCCGGGATCAGGATCGGAGGACTCTGAGTGGCGGTGCCAGGGGATGGCCCGACGAATATCGGGCAACCCGAGCAGCATACAACGGCTGCGTCGGTACAACGAAACTACCATGGCTGGTCGGGCGGCCCGCCCGGGCTCCGGACCAGGTCGGGACCGGCTCGTGGGCCGGGCCCTCTTTCCGGACGCTCACCTTCCGCGGTCTACTCTGCGGTGCCAGTCCAGCTGCTCGAGGAGGCGCAGGTGCCGCAGGTGCTCGACGTGATCGCGGTGCGCGCCTGGTGCTCACTCGCCCTGGAGGCGCTCGGCCGCGACCGTGCGGAGATAGACGCGATCAACGTCTATCCGGTCGCCGACGGGGACACCGGCACCAATCTCTATCTGACCCTCGAGTCCGCGCACCAGGCGGTCGAGGCGGTCTTCGCCGGTCTTGAGGCGGGGCCCGAGCCGGCCGCTCCCGCGCTCCCCGAAGTGATGCGCGCCATGGCGCACGGCGCCCTCATCGGCGCCCGGGGCAACTCCGGGACGATCCTCGCGCAGCTGCTGCGGGGCATGGCACAGGTCCTCGCCGGGGGCATGGGCGGTGAGGGAGATCACGTCACGGGGGCCGACGCCGACGCCCTGCGGCTCGCGCTGGGCCGGGCCGCCGAGTCCGCGCGCGAGGCGGTCGCCCACCCCGTGGAGGGCACCGTCCTGACCGTGGCGACGGCGGCCGCGGCGGCCGCCTCCGGGGTCGAAGGGGACTGCCGGGACGTCGTCCGTGCCGCCTATGAAGGGGCGTGCTTGGCGCTCGACGCGACGCCGGGGCAGCTCGCCGTACTCGGCAGCGCCGGGGTCGTGGACGCGGGTGGGCGGGGGCTCGTGGCCGTCCTGGGGGCGCTGAGCGAGGCGGTCTCGGGGGAGGCGGCGGCGCCGGTGCGCCGGGGTGCAGCGGGCGCCCACGCGCGCGTGGATGCCGTCCCCGACGGCGTAGTGCTCGAATGCCCCGAGGACGAGGGCGCCGCGGGCCCCGCCTTCGAGGTCATCTACCTGCTCGAAGCGGACGACGCGGCGGTGGCCCGGCTGCGGACGCGGCTGGACGCCCTCGGGGACTCGCTGGTCGTCGTCGGCGGGGACGGCCTGTGGAACGTCCACGTACATGTGGACGACGCGGGCGCGGCCGTGGAGGCGGGCGTCGAGGCCGGGCGCCCGTACCGCATCCGCATCACGCACTTCGGGCTCGGCGATGTGCACGCGACGCACGATTCGGCGCCGCGGGAGCGTGCGCAGCGGGCCGTGGTGGCGGTCGTGCCGGGCGACGGGCTCGCCGGGCTCTACCGGGAGGCGGGCGCCACGACCGTGCCAGACCGGCCCGGTGAACCGCCCGCGAGCGGGGAGCTGGTCGACGCGATACGGCGGGCCCATGCGCGCGAGGTGGTGCTGCTGCCGAACGACCCGGAGCTGCGGCACACCGCGGCGGCGGCGGCCGAGCAGGCCCGCTCCGAGGGGCTGCGGATCGCGCTCATCCCGACCCGCTCGGCGGTCCAGGGCATCGCCGCGCTCGCCGTCCACGAGCCCGACCGGCGCTTCGACGAGGACGTCGTGGCGATGACCTCGGCCGCGGGCGCGACCCGGTACGGCGAACTGGCCGTCGCCGAGCGGCAGTCGTGGACCATGGCGGGCATCTGCCAGGCAGGGGACGTCCTCGGTCTGATCGACGGAGACGTGGCGGTCATCGGCGGCGAGGTCCCCGTGACGGCCCGCACGGTCCTCGACCGGATGCTGGCGGCGGGCGGCGAAATCGTCACGCTCGTCCTCGGCGAGGAGGTCTCGGACGAGGTCGCGGCCGGGCTCGAACAGCATGTGCGCGAGACCTACCTGGCCGTGGACACGGTCGTGTACCGCGGCGGGCGGCAGTCGGCGCTGATGCTGATCGGCGTCGAGTAGGCCGCTGCGTACCCACGCACGGCCGGCCCGGACGCTAGCGGATGCCCTTGCGGCGCAGGGTTCCCGCCAGTTCGTCCGCGTGCCGGCGCAGCGCCTCCGTGACGCGGGCGAGCTCCCTGTCCGAGGCGCGGGACAGCGGCATCGAGCAGCTGATCGCGTCGGTCGCCGGGATGCGGTAGCCGACGCAGGCCGCCACGCAGCACAGCCCCGCCGTGTTCTGCTCCCGCTCGATCGACCAGCCGCGCACCCGGCTCGCCTCCAGCTCGTCGTGGAGCGCCGCACGCGTGGCCACCGTGTGCTCGGTCAACTGCCGCAGCCCGTCCTCCGGCAGGATCGCGTCGACCTCGGCCGAGGTCCGCTCGGCGAGCAGGGCCTTGCCCAATGAGGTTGCGTGTGCGGGCAGTTGACGGCCCACGCGGGACACGAGGCGCTTGGGCTCCGTGACCTCGCGGCTGGCCAGGTAGATGACGTTGGGGGCGTCCAGGCGCGCGTAGTGCACGGTGTAGCCGGTCTCGGCCCGCAGGCTCTCCAGCTGCTGGACGGCGAAGGGCAGTGCCGGGTCGCGGTCGAGGTAGGCGGTGCCCGCGAGCAGCGCGCGCGGTCCGATGCCGTACGTCTGCTCGCCGTCGGAGGTCTCGATCCACTTCAGCGTCGTCAGCGTGCGCAGCAGGGCGTACAGGCTGGAGCGGGGGTAGCCGGTCCGCTCCTGAAGTCCGCTGAGGCTGAGGCCGTCCGCGGACTCGGCGAGCGTCTCCATGATCCGTGCGGTGCGCTCGGCGGACTTGACCAGGCCGCGGCCCGGCTCGGTGTCCGCCGCGCCCAACGAGGCGTTCTTCGCTGCCACTTCTACCCCCTGAACGTCCGGCACATCGTAGGGGACGGGGAGACGGAGACAGCCGGCCCGGACCTCCGAAATCACATACGCAAGCCTTGTCTACGTACGTAGACGCGTGTCAGGATCCGGTCATGTCTGACACTGAGAAGCACCGGACCGCTGAGAAGCACCGGATCTCCGAGGTGCGCGTGACGCCCGTGGCCTTCCGCGACCTTCCGCTGCTCAACTCCGTAGGCGTGCACGAGCCGTTCGCGCTGCGCTCGGTCGTCGAGGTCGTGACCGACAGCGGCCTGTGCGGGCTCGGTGAGTCCTACGGGGACCTGCCGCATCTGGGCCGCCTCGAGCGGGCCGGGCAGCACCTGGTCGGCACCGACATCTTCGACCTCAACGGCGTCTGGCGCGCGGTCAACGAGTCGCTGGCCGCCGACAGCGGCGTGGGCGGGCACGGGATGAGCGGGATGGTGACCGACAGCTCCCTCGCCGACCGGGTCGTCTCGCCCTTCGAGGTCGCCGCGCTCGACCTTCAGGGCAAGGTCGTCGGCCGCCCGGTGAGCGACCTGCTCGGCGGCGCCGTGCGCGACCGCGTCGCCTACAGCGCGTACCTCTTCTACAAGTGGGCCGGCCACCCCGGACAGGACGACGACGAGTGGGGCGCCGCCCTCGACCCGGAGGGCCTGGTCCGGCAGGCCCACCGCATCATCGACGCGTACGGTTTCGGCGCGATCAAGCTGAAGGGCGGCGTCTTCGCGCCCGAGGAGGAGATCGAGGCGGTCCGGGCGCTGCGTGCCGCCTTCCCCGAGCTGCCGCTCCGGCTCGACCCCAACGGGGCCTGGAACGTGGCCAGTTCCATCAAGGTCGGGCAGGAGCTCGACGGCGTCGTCGAATACCTGGAGGACCCGACGCCCGGCATCGAGGGCATGGCCCGCGTCGCGCGCGAGGTGTCGATGCCGCTCGCCACCAACATGTGCGTCGTCGCCTTCAAGCACCTGCCGCCCGCCGTGCGCCAGGACGCCGTCCAAGTGGTGCTGTCCGACCACCACTTCTGGGGCGGGCTGCGGCGGTCCCAGCGGCTCGGTGCGATCTGCGAGACGTTCGGCATGGGCCTGTCCATGCACTCCAACTCGCATCTGGGCATCAGCCTCGCGGCCATGACCCACCTCGCCTCCGCCACCCCGAACCTCGACTACGCCTGCGACACGCACTGGCCGTGGAAGGACCCCGCCGAGGACGTCGTCGTGCCGGGCGCGCTCACGTTCGAGGACGGCGCCGTCGCCGTTCCCACGGCCCCAGGACTCGGCGTCGAACTCGACCGTGACGCGCTCGCCCGGCTGCACGAGCAGTACCTCGCCTGCGGCATCCGCGAGCGCGACGACACCACCTACATGCGCCGCTTCCGGCCGGAGTTCGACCCGACGGTGCCGCGGTGGTGAGCGGGGGAGCGGTGCGGCCGCTGGAGGTCCTGGTCACCGAACCGGTCATGGGGCGGTTCAGGGACGTACTCACCGAAGGCGGCGCGCATCGGTGGACCTTCGCGTACGGGGACGATCCCGGGGCCCTGACCGCCGCCGCGGCCACCGCCGACGTACTCGTGTGCTCTGCCGCCGACCGCGAACTGCTGGCAGGGATGGAGCGGCTGCGGCTGCTGCACGTCACCGGGGCCGGCTACGACAAGATCCCGCTGGACGCGCTGCGGCCCGGGGTGAGGGTGGCGAACACCTTCCACCACGGCCGCTCCATCGCCGAGCACGTGGTGATGGTGTCGATGATGCTGCTGCGCGACGTCGCGCGCGGCGAGCGGGACGTGCGGGCCGGTATCTGGCGCAACGCGGTCGTCGACCCGTCCTACGCCTTCGGCGGCGTCCTCGCCGGACGTACGCTCGGCGTGCTCGGCATGGGCGAGATCGGTGGCGAAGTGGCCCGGCTGGCGGGCGCGTTGGGCATGCGGGTACGCGCCGTGCGCCGCGACCCGGGTGCGCCACCGCCCGCCGGGGTGGACCTGGAGTGGGTGGGCGGGCAGGACCGGCTGCACGAGATGCTCGCCGCCTGTGACGTGGTCGTGGTGACGGTGCCGCTGAGCGAGGAGACGCGCGGGCTCGTGGACGCCGCCGCGCTCGCCGCGATGAAACCGTCCGCCGTGCTCGTCAACGTGGCCCGGGGCGCGGTCGTCGACGAGAAGGCGCTGCACTCCGCGCTGGGCGACGGCACCATCGCGGGGGCGGGCATCGACGTCTGGTGGCGCAACCCGCGCGAGCCCGCGGCGCCGCCGCCCTCGCACCTGGACTTCACCGGGTTCGACAACGTGGTGCTCACGCCGCACCAGTCGGGCCACACCGAGGAGACCTTCCGCGGCCGGGCCGAGGACATCAGGGCGAACGTCGAGGCGCTCGCGGAGGGACGGCCGCTGCGCAACCTCGTGGTCGGGTGAGGGTCACACCAACTGCTCGCCGATCAGCAGCACCGCCCCCAGCGCCGACACCCCGATCGCGGCCCAGCGCAGCCGGCGGGCGTCCATGAAGCGGTTCACGTAACGCGAGAGCGCGTAGCCGACGACCGGCGCGGGGGCGAGCACGGCCGACATGAGGAGCGTGTGCGCCCCGATGGCGCCCGTCGACGCGAGCGTCGCGAGGGAGAGCACCGAGCCGATGAGGAAGAACCCGCTCATGGTGCCGCGCAGCACGGGCGCGTCCTTGCCCTGCCAGACCAGGGCCATCGGCGGACCGCCGATCGAGGTCGCGGTGCCGAGCAGCCCCGACGCGGACCCGGCGAGGACCAGGACAGGACGGTGCGGCTGCGGGGCCCAGCCGAAGCAGGTCAGTACGACGCCCAGGAGCACCACGCCGGACAGCATCAGGGCGAGTCCCTGCGGCGGCAGCGCGGCCACGAGCAGCGCTCCCGCGACGGTGCCGGGCACCCGGCCGACCAGCGCCCAGCCGGTGCCCCGCAGATCGATGTGCTGCCGCTCGGCCACCGTCACGAGGAGGGTGAGCACGCCCGCCTGAATGATCAGCGTTCCCGGTACGAGGGTCGGGTCGACGACGGCGACCACCGGCGCGGCGAGCATCCCCATGCCGAAGCCGATGGACGCCTGGAGACAGGAGGCGATCACCACCGCGACCGCGACGACCAGATAGCCGGTGAGTGTCACAGCCCTTCCCCACCCGCGGCCACCAGGCCTGAGGTGTCCTCCAGCGGATGGAAGCAGGCAGCCGTGTGCCCCGGATCCCGTAGGTCGACGGCCGGGTCGGGCGCGGCCGAGGCGCACGCGTCGGTCGCCTTCCAGCAGCGGGTGCGGAAGCGGCAGCCGGACGGCGGCGAGAGCGGGGAAGGCAACTCGCCCTGGAGGACGATCTGTTCGCGGCGCCCGTCGGCGTCGAGCGACGGCGCGGCCGACATCAGCGCCGAACTGTACGGGTGCAGGGCGCGGCCGAAGACGGACTCCGTGTCGCCCTGTTCCACGATGCCGCCCAGGTACATCACCAGCACGCGGTCCGCGACGTGCCGGACCACCGACAGGTCGTGGGAGATGAAGAGATAGCTGACGCCGAGCTGTCGTTGCAGGTCGTTGAGGAGGTTGAGCACCTGGGCCTGCACGGACAGGTCGAGCGCGGAGACCGGCTCGTCGCAGATGATCACGTCGGGGGAGAGGGCGAGCGCGCGGGCGATGCCGATGCGCTGGCGCTGGCCGCCGGAGAACTCCTGCGGATAGCGGTGCTCGTCGCCCTTGCGCAGCCCGACGAGATCGAGCAACTCCCGTATGCGGGCTGCGCGTTCACCGGTCGTGCGGTGCAGGGTCTTGTGGGTGCGCCACGGTTCGCCGATGATCTCGCCGGCCGTCATCCGGGCGTTGAGCGAGGCGAACGGGTCCTGGAAGACCATCTGCACCCGGCGCCGCCACGCCAGCAGCTCCGCCCCCTTGAGCGCGAACGGGTCCACGCCGTCGAAGCGGACCTCGCCGCCGTCGGGCCGCTCCAGCATGAGCAGCGTCCGGGCGAGCGTGGACTTGCCGCAGCCCGACTCCCCGACGAGGCCGAGGGTCTCGCCGCGCCGCAGATCGAAGGAGATGCCGTTCAGGGCGCGCAGCCGGCGCCCCTTGCCGGCGCCCTGGACCTGGAACGTCTTGGTGAGCTCGCGTACCTGGAGAAGCGGGTTGTCGTTCATCGGGTCACCTCGTCGGAGAAGTGGCAGGCGGCCGTGCGGCCCGGCGCGACCTCGGCCGGTTCGGGGCGCCGCGCGCGGCACAGGTCGCGCACCAGCGGGCAGCGGTCCTGGTAGACGCAGCCGGACGGGATCGAGTGCAGATCCGGCGGGGCGCCGCCGATGGACCGCAGCTCCTCACCGCGCGCGGCGTGCACCGGCACCGAGTCCAACAGGCCCTTGGTGTACGGGTGTCGGGGCTCCCCGAACACCTCGCGTACGGGGCCCGACTCGACGACGGTGCCCGCGTACATCACCACGACCTCGTCGGCCTGCTCGGAGACCAGGGCCAGGTCGTGCGTGATCAGTACGACGCTCATGTCGCGCTCCGCGCGCAGGTCCCGCAGCAGCTGCATGATCTGCGCCTGCACGGTCACGTCGAGCGCGGTCGTCGGCTCGTCGGCGAGGAGCACGGACGGGGAGAGCGCGACCGCGATGGCGATCAGGAGACGCTGGCGCATACCGCCGGAGAACTGGTGCGGATAGGCGTCCACCCGGCTCTCCGGCTCCGGGATGCCGACCCGCGCCATCAGCTCGACCGCTTCCTTGCGGGCCTGCTTGCGGGACATCCCGCGGTGGATCCGGAACGGCTCGGCGAGCTGGGTGCCCACCGTGTAGACCGGGTTGAGGGCGGTGAGCGCGTCCTGGAAGACGATGGCGAGTTCGGGGCCCGCGAGCGCGCGCCGGGTCCGCTCGTCGGCCGCGACCAGATCGGTGCCGTCGAGCAGCACCCGGCCCGCGCTCACCTCGGCGGCCGGGTCGAGCAGCGACACGATGGCCTGCGCGGTCATCGACTTGCCGCAGCCGGACTCGCCGAGCAGGGCGAGCGTCCGGCCGCGCCGGGCGCTGAAGGTGACCTTGTCGACGGCGCGTACGGTGCCGGTCGGGGTGCGGATGTCGACGCTGAGGCCGTCCACTTCGAGGGCGGTACGCGTAGCGGTGGCGGTCACGACTGGGCCTCCTGGGGAGCCGGGACGGTGCGGGCGGCGCGGCCCGCGCGGCGCCGCGCCTTGCGGGGGAGCGTGAGGCGCCAGCGCTGCGCGGGGTCGGTGGCGAGCCGCGCCCAGGAGGCGAGCACGGTCGCGGAGACCGTCGTGATGACGATGGCGAGGCCGGGGAAGAAGGTCAGCCACCACGCGCTCTGCAGATACGTCCGGCCCTGCGAGACCATCAACCCCCAGCTCACATCGGGGGGTTGGATGCCGATTCCGAGGAAGCTCAGCGAGGACTCCGCGAGCATCACGTAGCAGAATTCGAGCGTGGCGAGGGTCAGCAGCGTCGGCAGCACGATCGGGAACACGTGCCGGCGGATGATCGCGCCGCTCGATGTGCCGAAGGTCCGCGCCGCGTCCACGAACAGCCGGCTCTGGAGCTCGGAGGATTCCGACCGGGCGGTGCGCAGATAGACCGGGAGCCGGGTGACGGTCAGCACCAGGACAAGGTTGGCGATGCTCGGCGAGAAGACGTACAGCACGACGACTGCCATGAGCAGCGAAGGGAAGCTCATGATGACGTCGGCGACGCGCATCGCGACCGTCTCCCTGCGGCCGCGGTGGTAGCCGGCCCACATGCCGATCAGCGAGCCGAAGGCCAGCGCGAGCAGCACCGCGGGCACGGCCACGCTGAACGTGGTGCGCGCGGCGACGACCAGCCGGGCCAGCACGCTCTGGCCGAGCGGATCGGTGCCGAGGACGCCCAGCCAGCCGTGGTCGAGGGAGAACGGCGCCTGGTTGGCGTTCTTCAGGTCCTGCTCGGTGGCGGAGCCGCCGAGCAGCGGCGGACCGAGGAGCGCGGTGAGCGCGATCAGGACGAGCAGCACGGCCGCCACGGTGGCGACGCGGTCGCGCAACAGCATGCGCCACAAGGGGACTTGGCTGCCGCGGGGTGCGGAGGCGCCCTTCGCGGGAACCGGGGTCTCGGACGCGGAGTCCACCGGCTTGTCGGTCGAGTCGGTCGAGTCGGTCGAAATGCTCACGGCGTCCTCCTCAGGCCGTCGCCGTCTCGCGCACGCGCGCGTCGAGCAGCGCGTAGCAGACGTCGATGACGATGTTGAGCGCGAAGATGGTGATCGCGGTGATCAGCACCGCGGCCTGAAGCACCGCGAAGTCGCGGCCCAGGATGGAGTCGATCATCAGCTTCCCGATGCCCGGCCAGCCGAAGATCGTCTCCACCACCACGGCCCCGTTGACCAGCGAGACGGCGAGGTCGCCCGCCACGGTGAGCGCGGGCGCGGCGGCGTTGCGCAGCGCGTGATGGCTGACCACGCGGACGCTGCCGGCCCCCTTGCTGCGCGCGAGGCGCACGTACGGGGCGGAGAGCGCGGAGACCATCGCGCCGCGCACCACCTGGGTGAGCACGCCGAGCGGCCGGATCACCAGCGTCGCCACCGGCAGCACCCACGAGAGCATGCCGTCGGTGACGCCCGAGGTGGGCAGCACGCCGAGCGTCACGGAGAAGATCCATACGCCGGTGATCGCGAACCAGAAGTCGGGGACGCTCGCGGCGGTCATGGACAGGAACGAAGAGACGCGGTCGGCAAGGGAGTTGGGCCGGTAGGCGGCCCAGCTGCCGATGATCACCGCGCCGATGACGGCGATCAGCATGGTCGCGAAGGCGAGCTGCAACGTGGCGGGGAAGGCCCGCAGCGCCATCGTCGCCGCGGACTCGCCGGTGCGCAGCGACTCGCCGAAGTCGAGCTGGAAGACGCCGCCGAAGTAGTCGGCGATCTGCTGCCAGATCGAGTCGTCGAACCCGTTGCGCGCGGCGAAGGCGGCGCGCTGGGCCGGGGTGGCGGATTCGGGCAGGTACAAGGACGAGGGATCGCCGGTGAGCCGCGCGAGGACGAAGACCCCGAGAAGCACCGCGAGCAGCGGCAGGATGCTGGTCAGCGTGCGGCGACGAAGAAAGGGGAACATCGCTGTCCCTAGGTCGGAGGACGGGGAGCGGGCGTGCAGTGCAGGTGGGCAATTTCAGCCCCGCCGGCGTTTGAGGCGCGGGGTCCGGGGCGGAGCCCCGTGAGCGGGGTGGACGCGCCGCCCTGTCAGTCGGCGTGCGTGAACTCGGCGAGGCGCATCTCGTCGCCCGTCGCAGAGTTGGGCCGATACCGAACCCCTCCCGCGAGTGCAACGATCCCGTACATGTGCGCCACGTACGCGTACTGCGTGATCTCGGTCGGCTCCGCCGCGAAGACCCCCGCCAGCGCCCGCTGCCGCGCGCCGCCGGTGAGCGCCTCCGCCGCACGGATTCTCCGGTCGAACGCCCCCGTGCCGCCGGAGCTCTGGAACCCCTTGCTCAGCAGGTACTGATCCATGGAGAAGGCCGCGTCACCGGCCTGGTTCCCGTGCTGGATGAGCAGCAGATACGGCCCCGTGTCCTTGGGGAAGGGCCGCTCCTGGAACTCCGTGCTGCCCGCCGTGTCCTTCATCTGGATCTTGACGTTGAGGCCGATCCCCGCCAGCTCGTTCTGGATGACCTGCACGGTCTCGTCGACCTTCGGGAAGAGCGCGGTGCGGCTGATCAGCCGGATCTGCTTACCGACATCGACCCCGTCGGCCTTCGCCTGCGCCAGCAGCTTCCGCGCCTTGGCGAGATCGGTCGGCCAGGGCTTCAACCCCTTGTCGTACCCGGTGATCCCGGAGGGCACGAGCTGGGACGCGACCTTGGCGTCGCCCCGGTACAGGGAGTCGACGATGCCCTTGCGGTCGATCGCGTAGTTGATCGCCTTGCGCACCCGCTCGTCGTTCAGCGGCGCCTCGCCGAGCTGCATGCGCAGCGCGGTGGTCTCGTTGTTCGGATACGTGACCGCGGTGTCGCCCGCCCCGTCCTGCGGTCCGAGCGAAGTGGCCACGTCCGCCTCGCCGTTGGTGACCATGGCGGCGCGGACACTGCCTTCGGGGCGCCACTGGTAGAGGGCCTTGCGGTAGTCGGGGGCCTTGCCCCAGTACCGCTTGTTGGCGGCGAGGGAGAGCCGCAGGCCGGGCTCCCAGTCGGCGATCCGGTACGGGCCCGTGCCGACGGGTTCGCGCACCTTCTTCTTCGCGTCGGTGGACGTCGGCACCATCTCGATGAAGGAGAGCCGCAGCGGCAGGATCGGATCCGCCTCGGGGGTCGTCACCTTCAGCGTGTGGTCGTCGGGCGTCGACAGCTTCACGTCCATGTCCCCGAAGACGTAGCCCTCGACATTGCAGCCGAGCTTCGAGTTGACCGCGCGGTCGATGGAGTACGCGGCGTCCTTCGCGTCGAACCGCGAACCGTCGCTGAACCGGACACCCTCGCGGACGGTGTACGTCCACTGGGTGTCGGAGGTGCGCTTCCAGGCGGTCGCGAGCTTCGGCCGAAGCTCGCCCGAGTCCGGGTCGCGCTCGGTCAGCGGCTCGGTGATGTTGGAGCGCACCACCACGCCGGTGGAGGTCAGCGAGGACTCGCAGGGTTCGAGGGTGGGCGGCTCCTCCGGCAGTACGACGCGCAGCGTGTCCTTGCCCGCCGTCACCGACGCGCTGTTGGCCACGGTGCAGGCGCTTGCGGCGAGCGTGCAGACGACCGCCAGAGCGAGAGCCCGACCGGGGATGGGAACAGGGGGCATGGGGCTTCCTCCACCGTGACAGGCGCGAGCATGTCCACGGATGTAGACGCCGTTTCGATTTGTGGACGCACGGTAAGTGGGGGTTCTCGGGCACGTCAATAGGTCGCGCAGGCAGGGAAGTTGGACGCGCCCTACACGTTCCCTATGTGTGCGCCGGAGAGGAGGCGTACTCATATGTAGACGCCATTCCTATCCATGATCGACGTCTGCTAGCTTGCGGCCAGCCGGCCTCATCCGCCCGACGACCCTGGAGCTGCCCCATGGCCCGTTTCTCGCCCGATGATCTGCGCCGCGTCCTGGGCTCCGGCCTGCTGTCCTTCCCCGTCACCCACACCACGCCCGACCACGCCTTCGACGAGCCGGCCTACCGCGCGCACCTCCAGCGTCTGGCCGGGTACGACGTGGCGGGCCTCTTCGCCCCGGGCGGCACCGGCGAGTTCTTCTCGCTCAGCCACACCGACGTCGACGCGGTGCTGCGGGCGACCGTCGCCGAGGCGCACGACGGGCTGCCGGTCATCGGGGCGGCCGGATACGGCACGGCGACCGCGGTGGAGATGGCCCGGCGGGCGGAGGAGGGCGGGGCCGACGGCCTCCTGCTGCTGCCGCCCTATCTCACCGAGGTCGGACAGGAGGGGCTCTACGACCATGTGGCGCGGGTCTGCGCGGCCACGTCCCTCGGCGTGATCGTCTACCACCGGGCCAACGCACGCTTCAAGGCGGCGACCGTGGACCGGCTCGTCGCCCGCTTCCCCAACTTCATCGGGTTCAAGGACGGCGTCTGCGACATCGACCTCATGGCCCGGTTGCACGCCGAACACGACGGGCGGCTCGTCCTCATCGGCGGCCTCCCGACGGCCGAGACCTACGCCCTGCCGTACCTCGAACTGGGCGCCACCACCTACTCGTCGGCCATCTTCAACTTCGCCCCGCAGTGGGCCTGCGACTTCTACGCGGCCGTGCGCGCCCACGACAAGGCGCAGGTCTACGACCGGCTGCGCGAGTTCGTCCTGCCCTACATCGCCATCCGTGACCGGCAGCCCGGCTACGCGGTCTCGATCGTGAAGGCCGGCCTCACCGTCTCCGGCCACGGCGCGGGACCGGTGCGCCCGCCACTGACCGACCTCACCGAGGCCGAGCACGTCGAACTCGCCGCGCTCGTCAAGAAAGTGATCTGAACCGGCCCGGGACCATGAACCCGGACCATGAACCGGCCCCTGACCACGAGCCGGTCCAGGAAGGAGTCCCCGCATGACCACGTCCACCGCCACGTCCTCTGCCGCCGTCGGCCGCGTCCTCGCCGTCGGTTCGCTCAAGCCCTCGCTCGCCCGGACGCTGAGCACCACGTACGACGCTCTCGTCCTTCCGAAGGAAGGACCGGAACGCGACAGTTTCCTCGCGGAGTACGGGGTGAGGTCGGCGTCGTCGTCACCTCCGGCCGCGCGGGCGTCGGCACCGAACTCATGACCGCGCTGCCGCGCCTCGGCGCCGTCGTCAACTTCGGGGTCGGCTACGACACCACCGACGTCGCCCTCGCCCTGGAACGCGGCATCGTGGTCAGCAACACCCCCGACGTGCTCACCGACTGCGTCGCCGACACCGCGCTTGGGCTGACGCTCGACGTGCTGCGGGGGCTCTCCGCCGCCGACCGCTACGTACGGGCCGGCCGTTGGCCGAGCGAGGGCGCCGTCCCGTTGGCGCGGCGGGTCAGCGGCGCCCGGATCGGCGTGCTCGGGCTCGGCCGGATCGGGCGGGCCATCGCCACCCGGTTCGCCGCCATGGGCTGCCCGATCAGCTACCACAGCCGCCGCGAGGTCTCCGGCGTCGACTACACGTACGCGGCCTCGCCCGCGGAACTGGCCGCGTCCGTCGACGTGTTGGTGGTCGCGACCTCCGGCGGCGCCGCCACCAGCGGTCTCGTCTCCCGGGAGGTCCTGGAGGCGCTCGGCCCCGAGGGCTACCTCGTCAACATCGCGCGCGGCAGCGTGGTCGACGAGGAGGCGCTCGTCGACCTCCTGACCACCGGCGGCCTCGCGGGCGCGGGTCTGGACGTCTTCGCCGCCGAACCGCACGTGCCGGAGCCGCTCCTCGCCCTGGACAACGTGGTCCTCACGCCGCACCTGGCCAGCGGCACCGTCCAGACCCGCGACGAGATGGAACGGCTGACGCTGGACAACCTGGCGGCGTACCTGTCGCACGGGAAGCTGGTGACGCCGGTGTCCGAGATGGGCTGAGGTCCGGCGCAGGCCCGTTTCAGAGCTGTCCAGGGGCTCATTTCAGGGCAGTGTTCGGCCATTGTCAGTGGCGTGGTGTGCAATGGATCTCGTGCCCGCGCTCGAAGAACCATTGAAGAAGGTGCTCGGCCCCGCCACCGCGAAGGTGATGGCCGAGCATCTAGGCCTGCACACGGTCGGCGACCTGCTCCACCACTACCCGCGCAGATACGCGGAGCGGGGCGAGCTCACCCGCCTCGCGGAGCTGCCGCTCGACGAGCACGTGACGGTCGTCGCCCAGGTCGCCACCGCCCGCATCCTGAAGTTCAACGGCGGCAGGGGCCAGCGCCTCGAAGTCACCATCACCGACGGCAGCGGCCAGCTCCAGCTCGTCTTCTTCGGCCGCGGCATCCACAAGCCGCACAAGGACCTGCTGCCCGGTACGCGCGCGATGTTCGCCGGCAAGGCCTCGGTCTTCAACCGGAAGATGCAACTGGCGCACCCCGCCTACCAGTTGCTCAACGCCGAATCGTCCGACGAGGCCGCGGAGGCCGTCGGATCGTGGGCCGGTGCCCTGCTGCCGATCTACCCGGCGACGGCCAAGCTGGAGTCCTGGAAGATCGCCAAGGCCGTCGACCTGGTGCTGCCCAGCGCGCGCGAGGCCGAGGACCCGCTGCCCGAGTCGCTGCGCGAGGGGCGCGGCCTGGTCCCGCTGCCCGAGGCCCTGCTCAAGATCCACCGGCCGCAGGCGAAGGACGACATCGCCGACGCCCGGGACCGCCTCAAGTGGGACGAGGCCTTCGTCCTCCAAGTGGCCCTCGCCCGGCGCCGGTTCGCGGAGACCCAGCTGACGGCGGTCGCCCGCGTCCCGAAGCCGGACGGCCTGCTGACCGCCTTCGACGCGAAGCTCCCCTTCACGCTCACCGACGGCCAGCAGAAGGTCTCCAAGGAGATCTTCGACGACCTGGCCACGGAGCACCCGATGCACCGGCTGCTCCAGGGCGAAGTGGGTTCCGGGAAGACGATGGTGGCGCTGCGCGCCATGCTCGCCGTCGTCGACGCGGGTGGGCAGGCCGCGATGCTCGCGCCCACCGAGGTCCTCGCGCAGCAGCACCACCGGTCCATCACCGAGATGATGGGCGAGCTGGCGCAGGGCGGGATGCTGGGCGGGGCCGAGCACGCCACCAAGGTCGTCCTGCTCACCGGCTCGATGGGCATGGCCGCCCGCCGCCAGGCGCTGCTCGACCTGGCCACGGCGGAGGCCGGCATCGTCATCGGTACGCACGCGCTGATCGAGGACAAGGTGCAGTTCGACGATCTGGGCCTGGTCGTCGTGGACGAGCAGCACCGGTTCGGCGTGGAACAGCGCGACGCCCTGCGCTCGAAGGGCAAGCAGCCGCCGCACCTCCTGGTCATGACGGCGACGCCGATTCCGCGCACGGTCGCGATGACGGTCTTCGGTGACCTGGAGACGTCCGTCCTCGACCAGCTCCCGGCCGGCCGCTCGCCGATCGCCAGCCATGTCGTACCGGCGGCCGACAAGCCGCACTTCCTGGCGCGCGCGTGGGAGCGCGTACGCGAGGAAGTGAGCAACGGCCATCAGGCGTACGTCGTCTGCCCCCGCATCGGCGACGACGAGGACGAGAAGCCCAAGAAGGGCGCCGCCAAGAAGGCGTCCGCCGAGGACGAGGCGGAGAAGCGGCCACCGCTCGCGGTGCTCGACGTCGCGGAGGAGCTGGCGCGTGGCCCGCTCCAGGGGCTCAAGGTCGAGGTGCTGCACGGCCGGATGCAGCCCGACGACAAGGACGCCGTGATGCGCCGCTTCGCCGCGGGGGAGACGGACGTCCTGGTGGCGACGACCGTCATCGAGGTCGGTGTGAACGTGCCGAACGCGACGGCGATGGTGATCATGGACGCCGACCGGTTCGGCGTCTCGCAGCTCCACCAGCTGCGCGGCCGCGTCGGGCGTGGGTCGGCGGCGGGCCTGTGCCTGCTGGTCACCGAGATGCCGGAGGCCGCCCCCGCGCGCGCCCGCCTCGGCGCGGTCGCCGCCACGCTCGACGGGTTCGAGCTGTCCCGGATCGACCTCGAACAGCGCCGTGAGGGCGACGTCCTCGGCCAGGCCCAGTCCGGGGTCCGCTCGTCCCTGAGGATGCTTGCCGTGATCGAGGACGAGGAGATCATCGCGGAGGCGCGGGAGGAGGCGACCAAGGTGGTTTCGGCGGACCCGGAGCTTGCGGCATTGCCTGCCCTACGAGTGGCGCTGGACGCCCTCCTCGACGAGGAACGGGAACAGTACCTGGACAAGGGCTGACCCGTGCCGGGCCGGGGCCCCGAGCCCCGGTTGCACAGCGCCGTGGCTTCACCGTGCCGTGGCCGAGGCCTCCCGCCCTGATTGCGCGGCACCGGGGTCCCACCGTGCCGTGGTCGACGCTTCCCGTCCTGGGTGCGCGGCACTGTGCCGGGGGTGGGCGCCGTTGCATTCGGCGCGCGGCACCGGTTCCTGCCCGGCTGTGCCGGTGCCCGGTCATCTCCCACCGCCCGCCCCCTCCGGGGGCTTTGGCCTGTCCGGGGCCCGGTTGCTGTGCCGGGGTCTGCGCCTGTCGTAGCTGTTGCGCGGCACTGGTCCTTGTCCGGCTGTGCCGGTGCCCGGTCATCTCCCGCCCGCCCGCCCCCTCGGGGGGCTTTGGCCTGTCCGGGGCCCGGGTTGCTGCACCGGGGCGGGGCCCGTCGTGAGGGGTGCGCTGCACCGGGGGCCGGCGTGCCGTGGTCGGCGCCTCCCGCCCGGGGTGCGCCGCACGGGGTCTTGGGGCTGTGCCGGGGTGGGCGCCGTTGCATTCGGCGCACGGCACCGGCCCCTGTCCGGCTGTGCCGGTGCCCGGTCATCTCCCACCGCCCGCCCCCTCCGGGGGCTTTGGCCTGTCCGGGTCCGGGTTGCTGTGCCGGGGCGGGCGCCTGTCGTAGCTGTTGCGCGGTACCGGGGTGCCGCCGTGCCGTGGTCGACGCCTCCCGCCCTGGGAGCGCGGCATGGGGCCTTGGGGCTGTGCCGGGGACGGCGCCTGTCGTGAAGGGTGCGCGGCACCGGGGTGCCGCCTTGCCCACCCTGCCGCCCCAGGCGGCAGATTGCCCAAGTCGGCGACGGCCGACCGCAGTGGGT
The DNA here is from genome assembly GCF_050106155.1 of Streptomyces nidicola. Lineage (NCBI taxonomy): Bacteria > Bacillati > Actinomycetota > Actinomycetes > Kitasatosporales > Streptomycetaceae > Streptomyces > Streptomyces nidicola. Next base: position 3,224,768 of record NZ_JBNBPI010000001.1, on the reverse strand, counting down.
GGGGAGTCGTGGTTGCGGCGGATTGCCGAAGGCGGGTGGGGTCGACCGCAGAGGGTGGGGGAGCCGTGGCTGGCGGAGGTTGCCCAAGGCGGGTGTGGTCGGCCGCAGTGGGTGGGAAGTCGTGCTTGTGGCGGATGGCCCAAGGTGGTGGCGGTTGGCCGCAACGGGTGGGAACAGTGCAGGGCGGTGGATTGCCGTAGGCGGGTGCGGTCGACCGCAGTGGGTGGGGGAGCTGCGGTTGGCAGAGGTTGCCCGAGGCCGGGCATCCCTCGTCGTCCCGGGTGGGGAGCCGTGGCTGCCGGCGGATAGCCAAAGACGGGTGGCGGCACCCCGTCGGGCCGACGCCCCCGGAGGGGGCGGGTGGTGGGAGATGGGCGAGAGCCGGGCGATTGCCTGCGGGGCAGGACGACAATTCGAGCCCTGCGGCGGGTGGGCAAATCCAGCCCCGCCGGCGTTTGAGGCGCGGGGTCCGGGGCGGTGCCCCGAGGCCGTATCGCCGGTTCGGCACCGTCAGCCCCGTTCTTGGGTGAGAGTTCGCGGGGTCCGGGGTGGAGCCCCGAACCCGTATCGCCGGTTCGGCACCGTCAGCCCCGCTCGTGGACGAGAGCTCGCGGGGTCCGGGGTGGAGCCCGGTGTCCGTATCGCCGGTCGGCACCGTCAGCCCCGTTCCTGGGCGAGAGCTCGCGGTGCCCCGTGGTCGTATCGCCGGTCGGCACCGTCAGCCCCGCTCGTGGATGAGAGCCCGCCGGGGCCGGGGCAGCGCCCCGCGGCGTAGGAACGGTCGGCCCCGCCGCCCGGCAAGCGCACCGCGTCCACGTGCTGACAAACTGGACCCGCACCAGTCACACGGAAGACGAAGACAAGGACGTAGCGCGATGACCCGCGTGATCGCCGGAACCGCCGGCGGACGCCGCCTCGCCGTGCCCCCGGGCAACGGCACCCGGCCCACCTCCGACCGAGCACGCGAGGCCCTCTTCTCCACCTGGCAGGCGCTCCTCGGCGGCAGCCTCGACGGAACCCGCGTCGCCGACCTGTACGCGGGCTCCGGCGCCGTCGCCCTGGAGGCCCTCTCCCGCGGCGCGGCCCACGCACTCCTCGTCGAGGCCGACACCCGCGCCGCCCGCACGATCCGCGAGAACATCCGCTCGATCGGCCTGCCGGGAGCCGAGGCACGTACCGGAAAAGCGGAGCAAATCGTCGCGGGCCCGCCCCCAACTGCCCCCTACGACCTGGTCTTTCTCGACCCCCCTTACGCCGTCTCCGACGACGATCTTCGGGAGATCCTCCTCACACTCCGCGCCGGGGGCTGGCTCGCGGACGAAGCGCTCGTCACCGTGGAACGCAGCACCAGAGGCGGCGAATTCCGGTGGCCGGACGGCTTCGAGGGTCTGAGGTCCCGTCGCTACGGCGAGGGCACGTTTTGGTACGGTCGCGCCGCCTTGAACACCACCCTCACGTGCGACGACGCACGATGACCGGACCGGAGAGCGAGGGACATCCCGTGCGCCGCGCAGTCTGTCCGGGGTCGTTCGACCCCATCACCAACGGCCACCTCGACATCATTGCCCGAGCCTCCAAGCTCTACGACGTCGTGCACGTCGCGGTGATGATCAACCAGTCCAAGAAGGGACTGTTCGAGGTCGAGGAGCGGATCGAACTGATCCGCGAGGTCACGGCCGAGTTCGGCAACGTGGAGGTGGAGGCCTTCCACGGCCTCCTCGTCGACTTCTGCAAGCAGCGCGACATCCCGGCCATCGTCAAGGGCCTGCGCGCCGTCAGCGACTTCGACTACGAGCTGCAGATGGCCCAGATGAACAACGGCCTGTCCGGCGTGGAGACCCTCTTCGTCCCCACCAACCCGACGTACAGCTTCCTGTCGTCCTCCCTGGTCAAGGAGGTCGCGGCCTGGGGCGGCGACGTCTCGCACCTGGTTCCGCCGCAGGTCCACGAAGCATTGACGGAGCGCCTTCCCAAGAAGTGACGCGCACGCGCACGTTGGGCTTACAGTCGTCTCGTCCGTCTCCAACACCCCAGCCAAACCGGCGTCTAGACGAGAGAGTGGCGAGCACACGGTGGACGTGCAGAAGAAGCTCGACGACATCGTCAGCACGGTCGGTGGTGCGCGCTCGATGCCGATGTCGGCCTCGTGCGTGATCAACCGCGCCGACCTGCTGGCGATGCTCGAAGAGGTGCGCCAGGCGCTGCCCGGCTCCCTCGCTCAGGCCCAGGAGCTCATCGGCGGCCGCGAGCAGATGGTCGAGCAGGCCCACGCTGAGGCCGAGCGGATCATCGAGAGCGCGCGGGCCGAGCGGGGCACCCTGATCGCCGACACGGAGATCGCCCAGCGCGCCCAGGCCGAGGCCGACCGGATCCTCGCGGAGGCCCGCCAGGAGGCCGAGGAGGTCCGCGCGGAGGCCGACGACTACGTCGACTCCAAGCTGGCCAACTTCGAGGTCGTCCTCAACAAGACGCTCGGCTCCGTCGGCCGCGGCCGCGAGAAGCTGCTCGGCACCGGACCCGGCGTCGACGAGGCGGGCTACGAGGACGAGGACGCCCCCGAGCGCAGCCACGACCCGGAGACGCTGCGCCGGGACGCGGACGCGTATGTGGACACCAAGCTCGGCGCCTTCGAGGCGGTGCTCGCCAAGACCCTGGACGCCGTCGGCAAGGGCCGGCAGAAGCTGCACGGCCGCATCGCCAGCGACGACCTCGGCACGCTGGGCGTGGACGCCGAGGGGCAGCCGCACACCAGTGATGCCGACTACCTCGCGGGCCTCGCCGAGATCGGCGGCACCCAGGCCCAGCAGCCGGCCGCCCCGCAGCCCCCGCACATGCCGGCGCCTCCGCAGGTCCCCCAGATCCCCGCCCAGGCCCCCGAGCCCGCGCCCGCGTACGCGCAGCAGGGCCAGGACCCGTACGGCGGCTACCAGCAGCAGCCCTACGGCCAGCAGGACGCCTACGGCACCTACCAGCAGGACCCGTACGCGGCGTACCAGCAGGACCCGTACGCGTATCAGCAGCAACAGCAGCAGGACCCCTACGCGTACCAGCAGCACCAGCAGGACCCGCAGCAGCACCAGCCGCAGCAGGCCCAGGACAGCGCGCTCGACGAGACGAGTCTCTTCGACACGAGCATGATCAGCCTGGAGCAGATGCGGCAGTACGAGCAGGGGCGCTGAGCCGGTCCCAGGGGCAGATTGGGCCGTGAGCGAAAGGTCCAGTACCCTGGTTCTTCGGTCGCGCGTAGCACGTGCGTTCCGAGCTGCCCGGAAATTCGGGGCAGCGATCCCCACATGAGTTTCGAAGATCGAAAGCAGGACCAGCCCTGAACACCCACCTCGACCACCGCAACCCGTTCGTGTTCGATACGCACGAGCTGGGTCGGCGTCCTGGTGCCATGCAGCGGCTGTCCCGCACGATCGACGCTCCCAAGGAGTTCGGCCTCCTGGGAGTCATCGAGGTGCCGGAAGGCGCCCCGGTGGAGCTCGACCTCCGCCTGGAGTCGGTCATGGAAGGGGTGCTTGTCACAGGCACCGCCCGTGCATCGGCCAAGGGGGAGTGCGTAAGGTGTCTGGAGCCGCTCGTCCAAGAGGTCGACGCGGACTTCCAGGAGATGTTCTCGTACCCTGACGCCGACGACCGGGGCCGCGTAAAGGCGGAACCGGCCGACGACGCCGAGGAAGACGAGGACAGGCTCTTTCTCGAGGACGGCCTGTTCGACCTCGAGCCGGTGCTGCGTGATGCGGTGGTGCTCGCACTGCCGATGCAGCCGGTGTGCCAGGAAGACTGTGAAGGTCTGTGCTCCGAGTGCGGAGTGCGGCTTTCGGACGAGCCGGGCCACCACCACGACGCCGTCGACATCCGTTGGGCGGCTTTGCAGGGACTCGCTGAATCCATCCAGGACGGCGAGAAGGACGAGATGAGCGGCGCCGAAGCGCAAGCGGGCGTCGACGAGAAGCAGGAGAAGTAGCCGTGGCTGTTCCGAAGCGGAAGATGTCGCGCAGCAACACGCGCCACCGCCGGTCGCAGTGGAAGGCTGCGGTCCCCACCCTGGTTTCGTGTGAGCGTTGCCAGGAGCCCAAGCTGCAGCACATCGCGTGCCCGGCTTGCGGCACCTACAACAAGCGCCAGGTCCTCGAGGTCTGAGCGGCTGGTGAGAGGCACAGTGTCGAGCCCCAAGAAGGCGGATGACGCCAAGAAAAAGGTGGACACCACAGCCTCGTCCCACACGCTTCTGGAAGGGCGGCTCGGGTACAAGCTCGAGTCCGCCCTTCTGGTGCGCGCGCTGACGCATCGCTCGTACGCGTATGAGAACGGCGGCCTGCCGACGAACGAGCGCCTGGAATTCCTGGGCGACTCGGTCCTCGGCCTCGTGGTCACCGACACCCTCTACCGAACCCACCCCGACCTGCCGGAAGGCCAACTGGCCAAGCTGCGGGCCGCGGTGGTCAATTCGCGTGCACTTGCGGAGGTCAGCCGCGGGCTCGACCTGGGTTCCTTCATCCGGCTCGGCCGGGGCGAAGAGGGCACGGGCGGCCGGGACAAGGCGTCGATTCTCGCCGACACCCTTGAAGCGGTGATCGGTGCGGTGTACCTGGACCAGGGTCTGGACGCGGCGGGCGAACTCGTCCACCGGCTGTTCGACCCGCTCATCGAGAAGTCCTCGAATCTCGGTGCCGGCCTGGACTGGAAGACCAGTCTCCAGGAGCTGACGGCGACGGAGGGACTCGGCGTGCCCGAGTACCTGGTCACCGAAACCGGCCCGGATCATGAGAAGACCTTCACTGCTGCCGCCCGCGTCGGAGGCGTCTCGTACGGCACCGGCACCGGCCGCAGCAAGAAGGAAGCGGAGCAGCAGGCCGCCGAGTCCGCGTGGCGTGCGATTCGCGCTGCCGCGGACGAGCGGGCCGCTGCCGCGGATGCCGCGGTGGTCGATACGCCCTCCGGGACGTAACCGCTCCGCTTCCTACGCCCGTCCCACCGGTCAGCCGGAGGGGCGGGCGTTGTATTTTGCCTACGCTGCGGGGCTCCGCCCCGGACCCCGCTGGCTCTCGTCCAAAGGCGGGGCTCAATAGACGCAACCCGCCGCCTTGGGCAATCTGCCGCCTTGGACGGCAGGGTGGGCAAGGCGGCGCCCCGATGCCGCGCAACGATGACAAGGGCCCCTGCTGCGGGTTGTTTCGTGCGCGATACGCTCCCCTCAATCAACCCACCCGTCTCGTCCGGAGGACCCCCCGTGCCGGAGTTGCCCGAAGTAGAGGTCGTGCGGCGTGGGCTGGAGCGGTGGGTGGCGCATCGGACCGTCGCCGAGGTCGAGGTGTTGCACCCGCGGTCCGTGCGGCGGCACATCGCGGGTGGCGAGGACTTCGCGTCGCGGCTCAAGGGGCAGACGATCGGCGAGCCGAGCCGTCGCGGCAAGTATCTGTGGCTGCCGCTGGAGGGCTCGGGCCTCTCCGTCCTCGCCCACCTCGGCATGAGCGGCCAGCTCCTGGTGCAGCCGCACGACGCTCCCGACGAGAAGCACCTGCGCATCCGCGTCCGCTTCGCCGACGACCTCGACACCGAGCTGCGCTTCGTCGACCAGCGCACTTTCGGCGGCCTCTCGCTGCACGACACCGATGCCGCCGGCCTGCCCGATGTCATCGCGCACATCGCCCGCGACCCCCTCGACGCGCTCTTCGACGACGCCGCGTTCCACACCGCGCTGCGCGCGAAGCGCAGCACCATCAAGCGGGCCCTGCTCGACCAGTCCCTCATCAGCGGCGTCGGCAACATCTACGCGGACGAGGCACTGTGGCGCGCGAAGCTGCACTACGAGCGCCCCACGGGCACGTTCACGCGCCCGCGCACGGCCGAACTCCTGGGCCACGTAAGGGATGTGATGAACGCGGCGCTGAGCGTCGGCGGGACGAGCTTCGATGCCCTGTACGTGAATGTGAACGGGGAGTCGGGGTATTTCGACCGGTCGCTCGACGCGTACGGGCGCGAGGGGCTGCCGTGCCGGCGCTGTTCGACGCCGATGCGCCGGCGCCCGTGGATGAACCGGTCCAGCTACTACTGCCCGCGCTGCCAGCGCCCGCCGCGCACGCCGGCGTAAGGCGTCAGTAGCCGAAGTCCTGCGTCCACCACGGCCCGCCCGAGCCGAAGTGCACGCCGACGCCCAGGGTCTTGAAGTCGCAGTTCAGGATGTTCGCCTTGTGACCGGGGCTGTTCATCCAGGAGTCCATGACCGACTGGGCGTTCGCCTGGCCGCGGGCGATGTTCTCGCCGCCGAGGTCCGTGATGCCCGCCGCCTTGGCGCGGTCCCAGGGCGTCGACCCGTCCGGGTCCGTGTGGTCGAAGAAGTCCCGCGAGGCCATGTCGTCGCTGAACGCCGTGGCGAGCGAGGCGAGGCCGCTGTCCGCCGTCACCGGGGAGCAACCCACCTTGGAGCGCTCCTGGTTGACGAGGGAGAGGACCTGGGCCGATGCCGCCTTCTCCGATGTGGTCACCGAGCCGCCGCCGCCCCCGCTGGAGGGCGCCTTCGTGCGGGCCGGTGACGAGGGGGCGGCCGTCGACGGGCTCGCGCTCTTCGTCCTCGTACCGCTGTCGTCGGCGGACCGGGACTGCTGCGGACGCTTCGACGGTTCGGAGGTCCGGGGGGCTGCGCTCGAAGCGGACCGTGACGGCGTCGCGGACGGCGTGGCCCGCTCGGTGTCGCGGCTCGCCGCGGACGGCGCCCGGTCGTCGACCGCGCCGCTCGTGCCGCCCTGCGCGGTGACGTCGGGGGAGTCGGCGGCCTGCACCCTGCTGCCGTCACCGCCGCCGAACTTGAAGCTCCCGCCGCCGGGTATCAGCCCCGTGGTCACCGCGACCGCGCCCATCGCGACCGCGGCCGAGGCACCGAGCAGACCGGTGCGCAGCGGCACGCCGTCGCGCCGCTTGCGGTGGTGGGAGGTGCCGGGTTGGGCGGGAGGCGTGGGGCGCGGTGGGTACTCCGCGTAGCCCTGCGCAAAGTCGCTCGCGTGCGGGCGGCCGGCGGCGGAGCGTCGGTGGCGTCCCATGTCCTGTGCCTTCCTGGTCCTCTGGTCCTCGCGGTCGTCACTGTGGTGCGTGCTTCTCACCCGTACGAGTGAGGCTCGATGGTCGGGGACGCTACCCCAACTCCCCAGTGGGCGAAGTGCTCCGAGTGCTTTTGGCCGGTTAGCGTGCACCCATGAACGAAGAAGTACGGCTCACCGCCTGGGTGCGAGGACGTGTCCAACGTGTGGGTTTTCGGTGGTTCACCCGTGCACGCGCGCTGGAGATCGGCTCCCTGAGTGGTTTTGCTCTCAATCTGGACGACGGGCGTGTCCAAGTGGTCGCCGAGGGACCACGCGGCGCGTGTCAGCAACTGCTCGACTGGCTCCATGGCGACGACACACCCGGCCGCGTCGAGGGTGTGACTGAGATCTGGGACACGCCCCGCGGCGGTTACGACGGGTTTGCCATCCGCTGAGTCGTTGGCGCAGGCGGGCCCGGGTGAGGGGGCGCGGGACGTGCCGCAGGCACCTGCGTGCGGCAGAAACGCCCTGGTGGTTGCCAAGAACGGGGACTCGTGGCAGGCTCCCCGGCAACGGATGATCTCTACGCCCCCGGGCCCCGAACGTGAGGCCGTACCGCAGGTTCTGCGGCGCGAAGCCCCCGGTTTGCCCGCCAATACGGGGCGTGATCGTGTTGACCGTCAAACTTTTTGGTGAGACTCTGGAAGTCCCCGCGCACCTTAGCTGTTTGGCATGTGAGAACGGCAGCAATACAAGAAGTGCCAAGCACCGCGGGTGCGAATCCCTCACGACCCACACCGCTTCGGTCGGTCACTCATTGTGGAGGACCATCCATCATGGCAAAGGCGCTTCTCGGTTACGTCGGCGGCAGCGACCCGCGACTTCTCGCCGAGATGCGACGGCTCCAGCAGCGCGTCCAGGACCTCGAATCCGAGCTCGGCCGTATTCAGGCCGAGAACGACGCGCTCGCGGCTGCCGCTTCTCACGACTCTCTCATCGAGGGTATCGACGTACCCCAGGCGGAGCCTGCGCTCACCTGACCACCCCCAGCGACCCAGGTGGTCGGGCATCGCCCGTAACCAGCCGCTATCACCCGCTCGACCGAGTTATCCAAGGGACGCTTCGGCGTCCCTTTTTCCTCTCGGCCGGGCCTCCCGGTGCCCCCGTGCACCCTCTTGCGCTGACGTTCTATACGTCTGATGTGCCCTGCATGTTCACGCGTGAAACCGTGGGTTCATGGAGTGAGACAGGGGTGCCGGGTAGAGTCCGACGGCGTGCACCTCAAGGCCCTGACCCTGCGCGGGTTCAAATCGTTCGCCTCGGCCACCACACTGCGGTTCGAGCCGGGCATCACCTGTGTCGTGGGCCCCAACGGATCGGGCAAGTCCAATGTCGTGGACGCCCTGAGCTGGGTCATGGGCGAGCAGGGTGCCAAGTCGCTGCGCGGCGGCAAGATGGAGGACGTCATCTTCGCCGGCACGACCGGGCGGCCCCCGCTCGGCCGCGCCGAGGTCTCGCTCACCATCGACAACTCCGACGGCGCGCTGCCCATCGAATACGCCGAGGTCACCATCACGCGGATCATGTTCCGCAACGGCGGCAGCGAGTACCAGATCAACGGCGACACGTGTCGACTCCTCGACATCCAGGAGCTGTTGTCGGACTCCGGCATCGGCCGAGAGATGCACGTCATCGTCGGGCAGGGCCAGCTCGACGGCGTGCTGCACGCCGATCCCATGGGCCGTCGCGCCTTCATCGAGGAGGCCGCGGGCGTCCTCAAGCACCGCAAGCGCAAGGAGAAGGCGCTGCGGAAGCTGGACGCGATGCAGGCCAACCTCTCGCGCGTACAGGATCTGACCGAAGAGCTGAGGCGGCAGTTGAAGCCGCTGGGCAGACAGGCCGCCGTCGCGCGCCGGGCCGCCGTGATCCAGGCCGACCTGCGCGACGCGCGGCTGCGACTGCTCGCGGACGATCTCGTACGGCACCGTGAAGCGCTCAGCACCGAGGTCGCCGACGAGGCGGAGCTGAAGCGGCGCAAGGGCGCGGCCGAGGAGGAGCTGAAGAAGGCACAGCTGCGCGAGGGGCACCTGGAGGACGCGGTCCGGCAGTTGACGCCCCGGCTGCAGCGGGCGCAGCAGTCCTGGTACGAGCTCTCCCAGCTGGCCGAGCGGGTGCGCGGAACGGTCTCGCTGGCCGACGCGCGGGTCAAGAGCGCCACGGCGGCGCCCACGGAGGAGCGGCGCGGACGTGAGCCCGAGGACCTTGAGCGCGAGGCCGCGCGGGTGCGTGAGCAGGAGGCCGAGCTGGAGGCCGCCCTCGAAGCGGCGCAGGTCGCCCTGGACGAGACGGTCTCCCACCGGGCGGATCTGGAGCGGGAGTTGGCGGTCGAGGAGCGCCGGCTCAAGGACGTCGCGCGTGCCATCGCCGACCGCAGGGAAGGCCTCGCCCGCCTTCAGGGCCAGGTCAACGCCGCGCGCTCCCGGGCCGCTTCCGCGCAGTCCGAGATCGACCGGCTCGCCGCCTCCCGCGACGAGGCGCAGCAGCGGGCGGTCGCCGCGCAGGAGGAGTACGAGCAGCTGCAGGCCGAGGTCGACGGGCTCGACGCCGGTGACGAGGAGCTGACCGCGCGGCACGAGGCGGCCAAGACCGCGCTCGCCGAGGCGGAGGCCGCGCTGAGCGCCGCGCGGGAGGCCGCCACGTCCGGGGAGCGCAAGCGCGCGGCGCTCGCGGCCCGCCACGAGGCGCTCGCGCTCGGACTGCGGCGCAAGGACGGCACGGGTGCGCTGCTCGGCGCGAAGGACCGGTTGACCGGGCTGCTCGGCCCCGCCGCCGAGCTGCTGTCGGTGGCGCCGGGGCATGAGGTGCCGGTGGCGGCGGCGTTCGGCGCGGCGGCCGACGCGATCGCGGTGACCACGCCCACGGCCGCGGCCGACGCGATCCGCCTGCTGCGCAAGCAGGACGGCGGGCGGGCGTCGTTGCTGCTCGCCGCTGACGCGGACGGCTCGGCCACCGAGACTCAGCAGCCGGGTGGCCCTCCGTACGCCGCTGAACTGGTCCGCGGACCAGATGAGTTGATGTCTGCCGTGCGCCGGCTCCTGCGCGGAATCGTCGTCGTGGGGACGCTCGAGGACGCCGAGGACCTGGTGTACGCGCGGCCCGACGTGACCGCGGTGACCGCCGAAGGCGATCTGCTCGGGGCGCACTTCGCGCACGGTGGGTCCGCCGGGGCGCCGAGCCTGCTGGAGGTGCAGGCGTCTGTCGACGAGGCCGCCGCCGAGCTGGAGGAGCTGGCCGCCCAGTGCGAGCAGTGGGCCGAGGCGCAGCACGCCGCGGCCGAGCGGCGCACCGAATGCGCCGCGCTCGTCGAGGAGTTGGGGCAGCAGCAGCGGGTCATAGAGCGTGAGCGTTCCGGCCGGGCGCAGCAGCTCGGCCGGCTCGCCGGGCAGGCGCGCGGCGCCGCGGGCGAGGCCGAACGCAGCGCCGCCGCCGCGACCAAGGCGCAGGACGCGCTGGAGAAGGCCGTACAGGACGCAGAGGAGTTGGCCGAGCGCCTCGCCGTGGCCGAGGAACAGCCAGCCGACGAGGAACCCGACACCTCCGTGCGCGACCGCCTCTCCGCCGACGGGGCCAACGCCCGGCAGACGGAGATGGAGGCGCGCCTCCAGGTGCGTACCCACGAGGAGCGCGTCAAGGGGCTCGCGGGGCGCGCCGACTCACTCGACCGGGCCGCCCGCGCCGAGCGCGACGCACGCGCGCGTGCCGAGCGGCAGCGCGCCCGCCGCCAGTACGAGGCCTCGGTCGCCGAGGCCGTCGCGTCCGGCGCGCGCCAGCTGCTCGCGCACGTCGAGGTCTCCATCACCCGGGCCGACGAGGAACGGACCCTCGCCGAGCTGGCGAAGGCGGCGCGGGAGCAGGAGCTCGGAGCCGAGCGGGCGCGCGGCCGCGAGCTCAAGGAAGAACTCGACAAGCTGACGGATTCGGTCCACAAGGGCGAGGTACTCGGCGCCGAGAAGCGGCTGCGGATCGAGCAGCTGGAGACCAAGGCGCTGGAGGAACTCGGTGTCGAACCGGCCGGACTTGTCGCGGACTACGGTCCCGACCAGCTCGTGCCGCCCTCGCTCCCCGCCGAGGGCGAGGAGCTGCCCGAGGACCCGGAGCACCCGCGCAACAAGCCCCGCCCGTTCGTCCGTTCGGAGCAGGAGAAGCGGCTGAAGTCCGCGGAGCGCGCGTACCAGCAGCTCGGCAAGGTCAACCCGCTTGCTCTGGAGGAGTTCGCGGCGCTGGAGGAGCGTCATCAGTTCCTCAGCGAGCAGCTGGACGACCTGCGGAAGACCCGCGCGGACCTGCTTCAAGTGGTGAAGGAGGTCGACGAGCGCGTCGAGCAGGTCTTCACCGAGGCCTACCGGGACACGGCGCGTGAGTTCGAGGGCGTCTTCAGCCGACTGTTCCCGGGCGGCGAGGGACGGCTCGTCCTGACCGACCCGGAGAACATGCTCACGACAGGCGTCGATGTCGAGGCCCGACCGCCGGGCAAGAAGGTCAAGCGGCTCAGCCTGCTCTCGGGCGGCGAGCGGTCCCTGACCGCGGTGGCGCTCCTCGTGGCCATCTTCAAAGCGCGGCCGAGCCCGTTCTATGTGATGGACGAGGTGGAGGCGGCGCTCGACGACACCAACCTGCAGCGCCTCATCCGCATCATGCGGGAGCTGCAGGAGGCCTCGCAGCTCATCGTGATCACGCACCAGAAGCGCACGATGGAGGTCGCCGACGCGCTGTACGGCGTGTCCATGCAGGGCGACGGGGTGTCGAAGGTCATCAGCCAGCGGCTGAGCTAGGCCCCGCCTGTACCGACCCCTACCAGTGTTCAAGCCTTGAACGCAGTACGACACACCTATGCCTGAAATTCACAGGACCCGAAGTATTGACTTCAAAACATGAAGGCATAGTCTCTGCAACGTTGCTTTTACCTTCAGGTGGTGGGTGGCGCGAAGTTATGCGCCACTGGAATCGGATCTGAAGGGCTCGCCCCCACCCCCGGCAGCGAGGCCGGTGGCCCGAGGAGTACATGTGACCAGCAGTGCGGCACCAGTAGCGGGAGCCCGGCAGGAAGAGCCGGGCAATCTCCGACGTGTCACCTTGATCGCGGCCGGTGCCGCCATGGGTGGCTTCCTTTTCGGCTACGACAGCTCAGTCATCAACGGAGCCGTCGAAGCCATCCGTGACCGGTGGGACATCGGCTCCGGGACCCTCGCTCAGGTCATCGCCATCGCGCTGCTCGGCTCGGCCATCGGCGCGGCGACCGCCGGACGGATCGCCGACCGGATCGGTCGCGTGCGGTGCATGCAGATCGCGTCCGTGCTGTTCATCATCAGCGCCCTCGGCTCGTCGATGCCGTTCGCGCTGTGGGACCTGATGCTGTGGCGCGTCATCGGTGGCTTCGCCATCGGTATGGCCTCGGTGCTCGGCCCGACGTACATCGCCGAGGTGGCGCCGCCGGCCTACCGCGGCCGGCTCGGCTCCTTCCAGCAGGCCGCCATCGTGCTCGGCATCGCCATCTCGCAGCTGGTCAACTACGGCCTGCTGAACGCCGCGGGTGGCGACCAGCGCGGTGAGCTGCTCGGCCTGGAGGCCTGGCAGGTCATGCTCGGGATCATGGTGATCCCGGCCGCCCTGTACGGCGTGTTCACGTTCATGATCCCGGAGTCGCCGCGCTACCTGCTCGGCAAGGGCCGTCCCGACGAGGCCCGCAGGGTCATCAGGCAGGTCGAGGGCGACGGCGCCGACGCGGAAGCGCGCATCGCCGAGATCGAGCACGGCATGAAGAACGAGCGCCTGTCGACCTTCCGGGACCTCAAGGGCAGCTTCATCTTCAAGCCGATCGTCTGGGTCGGTATCGGCCTCGCGGTCTTCCAGCAGTTCGTCGGCATCAACGTCGCGTTCTACTACTCCTCGACGCTGTGGCAGTCGGTCGGTGTCGACCCGACGGACTCGTTCTTCTACTCGTTCACGACGTCGATCATCAACATCATCGGTACCGTCGTGGCGATGCTCCTGATCGACCGGGTCGGCCGCAGGCCGCTCGCCCTCATCGGCTCCGTCGGCATGGTCATCGGTCTCGCGCTGGAGGCCTGGGCGTTCTCGTACGACCTGGTCGACGGCAAGCTGCCGAACGCGCAGGGCTGGGTCGCCCTGATCGCCGCCCACTGGTTCGTCTTCTTCTTCGCGATGAGCTGGGGCGTCATCCTCTGGGTCATGGTCGGCGAGATGTTCCCGCCGAAGATCCGGGCCACCGCCATCGGTGTCGCGTCGATGTTCAACTGGCTGGCGAACTACACCATCACCGCGACGTTCCCGTCCCTGTCCGACTGGAACCTGAGCGGCACGTACGTGATCTACACGATCTTCGCGGCGCTCTCCATCCCCTTCACCCTGAAGTTCGTGAAGGAGTACAAGGGCAAGACACTGGAGGAAGCGGAAACGGTCGTCTGACCTCCGCCTCCCCTCCCCGAGACCGGGGAGATGGATTCAAGTCCCCGCTGCCATCTCCCCGCTTCTGTGACTGCCCCGGCTGAAGGACCTACGACTGGTCCTTCAGCCGGGGCAGTACGTTTTCGCAGTACAGCTGCAGGCTGCGGCGGCCCTCGTCCAGGGGCATGCCGCCGGACAGCGGGTGCAGGATGAAGTTGTCGAGCCCCTGGGCCAGGCACTCCTCGGGCGTGAGCACCCGGTAGACGCCCTCGGCGCGCAGCTCCTCGACCGACGAGGCCCCCGATTTCACGGCCGACTTGATGTCCCCCGACTGCCAGGACGCGTACGTCCGTGCCTCGTGCAGGAAGTGTTCGCCGTGCTTGGCCCAGGTGCGGTCCGGATCGTCGGACAGGTGCAGGAGCGGGGTCACCTTCCCCGGCATCATGGTCCAGCCCTCGGTCCCGTACTCCTCCAGGAGTTCCTTGTAGTACGCCTCGATCTCCGGCAGGTGTGCGCTCGGGAAGAACGGGAGGCCGAGCCGGGCCGCCCGGCGTGCGGCCGCCTTCGAGGAGCCGCCGACCAGGAGCAGCGGGTGCGGCTGGGTGAAGGGGCGCGGGGTGACGCGGACCCGGCGGCCGCGGAACTCGAACTCCTCGCCGGTCCAGGCCTTGAGCAGCGTTTCGAGCAGCTCGTCCTGGAGCTTGCCGCGCCGCTTCCACTCCACGTCGAACTGCGCGTACTCCTCGGGCCGGTAGCCGATGCCGGAGACCGTCACCAGGCGGCCGCCGCTGAGCAGGTCGAGCACGGCGATGTCCTCGGCGAGGCGGAGCGGGTCGTGCAGCGGGCCGATGATCGCGGAGACGGTGACCGCGATGCGCTTCGTGGCGCCGAGGACCGCGCCCGCGAAGGTGAAGGGTGAGGGCAGCCAGTTGTTGGCGACGCCGTGGTGCTCCTCGGTCTGCACCGTGTCGATGCCCTGCTCGTCGGCGTAGCGGGCCATCTCGACGGCCGCCTGGTAGCGGGCGGCGAGCGTCTCGGGCGTGCCGGCGGGGTCGACGAGGTTGAACCGTACGACGGACACGGGCATGGAAAAGTCCCCCTCCGCGAGGCGTGGAGCCGGATTCGTGGAGGGGGACGTTAGCTGACGGAGCGTCAGGAGGCCATGGCCTCGACGGCCTCGGACTCGTCAGGGGCCTTCGTGGTGTCGGCCGGCTTGGGCAGCGCCAGGTACAGCAGGCCGGAGACGACGATCGTGACGACCCAGCCGAGGCCGTACTCACCGACGAAGTTGTTCGAGGCGAGCGGGCCCGAGAACCAGGTCGACGACGTGAACAGCAGGCCGACGACCAGGCCGACCGCCCAGGCGACGCACGCGGCGGGGGAGAAGCCGCCCTTGTACCAGTAGGCGCTGGTGCGGGTGGTGTCGATGAGGGCGGCGGCGTCGTAGTGCTTGCGCTTGAACATGTCCGCGCCGAAGACGCCGACCCAGGCGGAGAAGGCCACGGCGAGCAGCGAGAGGAAGGAGATGAACGAGCTCATGAAGCTCGTCGCGACCAGCATCAGGATGGCGCCGAAGACCAGCGAGATCAGCGCGTTGATGGAGACGGCCCAGTGGCGCGGCACCTTGAAGCCGAGGGTCTGCGCCGTGAAGCCGGCCGAGTACATCGACATGGCGTTGATCAGCAGCATGCCGACCAGGGCGATCAGCAGGTACGGCACCGCGATCCACAGCGGCAGGATCTCGCCGAGGAAGGAGACCGGGTCCTGGGCGGAGGCCAGGTCGGGCGTGGAGACCGCCATCACGGCGCCCATCAGGACCATCGGCAGCACGACGATACCGGCGCCGCCGATCGAGTTCCCGATGATCCCCTTGGTGGAGGCGGTGCGCGGCAGGTAGCGGGTGAAGTCGGGGGAGGACGGGATCCAGCTGACGCCACCGGCGGCGATCATGCCGATGCCCGCGACCATCAGGGAGGTCTTACCAGTGGGCTGCCCGAAGACCTCGGACCAGTCGGTGTTGATGATCAGGTAGACCAGCACCAGGACCGAGAAGATCCCGAAGAGGTACGTCGCGTACTTGTTGCACATCTGCACGACGTTGATGCCGAGGCCCGAGATCGCGAACGTGGCGCACACGAACAGGAACAGGGTGAGGATCACCAGGAAGTTGTTCTGTTTGATGCCGAACAGGATGTCCAGGACGGTGAGCACGGCGTACGCGCCGGTCACCGCGTTGATCGTCTCCCAGCCCCAGCGCGCGACCCAGATCAGCGAGCCGGGCAGCAGGTTGCCGCGCTGCCCGAACACCGCGCGGGAGAGCGCCATGCCGGGCGCGCCACCGCGCTTGCCCGCGATGCCGATCAGACCCACGAGGCCGTACGACACGATGGGCGCCGCGATGGCGACGACGATGGCCTGCCAGAAGTTCAGCTTGTACGTCACGACGAGGCTCGCGCCCATCGTGAGCAACAGCACGCTGATGTTGGCGGCGACCCAGGTGGGGAAGAGCTCGCGGGTCTTGGCGGTGCGCTCGGCGTCGGGGACGGGCTCGATGCCGCGTGTCTCCAGCGCGCCTTCGGCTTCGGCGGTCTTGCTCATGCGGTGGGGTTCCGTGCCTCTCGCTCGGCTCGGCCGTGGGGGACGGAGAGCCGGTGGGGGGGGGTGACGGGCCCGCAGGGCCCTTGTGGAGTGGGTGTCGAGATCTGGGCGTGGTGTCCGGATCGCGTTGGACTCTACGCGCGTTGATGCGACGACTGCCATCGTACTTTAGTCCGAGTCGAACCCGTCAGAGGCCTTTGTCCTTTGGAGGAAGGCACGAACAAGGCTCGGGCGGGGTCCATGACTGATACTGGACGGGTTATGGAAACCGTCATCCTTGCTGTAGTCATCGCCGTGGTCGTGATCGGCGCGCTCGGCGGGCTCGTGATCGGCAGCCGCAAGAAGAAGCAGCTGCCCCCGTCCCCGCCGTCGGCGCCCGACATCACCACCGCCCCGCCCGCCGAGCCGCACGTCGGCGAAGAGGCCGAGACGCCGCGCGACGAAGCGCGGCGCACGATCGAAGAGGTCGATCTCCCCACCGCCGAGCCGGCCGTGGAAGAGGAACCCGAGGCCCCGGCCGTCGAGGAGCCCGCCGCTCCCGAGGTCGAGGTTCCGGAGCCGACCGCGGGCCGCCTCGTGCGGCTGCGCGCCCGCCTTTCCCGGTCGCAGAACGCGCTCGGCAAGGGCCTGCTCACCCTCCTGTCCCGCGAGCACCTCGACGAGGACACGTGGGAGGAGATCGAGGACACGCTGCTCACCGCCGATGTCGGCGTGCAGCCCACCCAGGAACTGGTCGAGAACCTGCGCGAGCGCGTCAAGGTGCTCGGTACCCGCACGCCGGACGAGCTGCGCGCGCTGCTGCGCGAGGAGCTCCTCAAGCTGCTGGTCCCCGAGTTCGACCGCACCGTGAAGACCGAGGGCTTCGCCACCGAGGGCACGACGCCCGGCATCGTGATGGTCGTCGGCGTCAACGGCACCGGCAAGACCACCACCACCGGCAAGCTCGCGCGCGTGCTCGTCGCCGACGGCAAGAACGTGGTGCTCGGCGCCGCGGACACCTTCCGTGCCGCTGCCGCCGACCAGCTGCAGACGTGGGGCGAGCGGGTCGGTGCGCGCACCGTGCGCGGCCCCGAGGGCGGCGACCCGGCCTCCATCGCCTTCGACTCCGTCAAGGAGGGCATCGAGGAGGGCGCCGACGTCGTCCTCATCGACACCGCGGGGCGCCTGCACACCAAGACCGGGCTCATGGACGAGCTCGGCAAGGTCAAGCGGGTCGTGGAGAAGCACGCGCCGCTCGACGAGGTGCTGCTCGTGCTCGACGCGACGACCGGGCAGAACGGTCTGGTCCAGGCCCGCGTGTTCGCCGAGGTCGTCGACATCACGGGCATCGTGCTGACCAAGCTGGACGGCACGGCCAAGGGCGGCATCGTCGTGGCCGTGCAGCGGGAGCTGGGGGTGCCGGTCAAGCTCGTGGGTCTCGGCGAGGGGCCCGACGACCTGGCGCCGTTCGAGCCGGAGGCGTTCGTGGATGCGCTTATCGGCGAGTAGCGGAAGTTCTCTTCGCACCCGGCGGGGAACTGCGGACCGGCTTCACCCGGTCACGTGGTTCCCCGCTTTCGTTCATACGCAGGGCGAGCGATGCGCCACGTACGCCAGCGTGCCCAGGAGCAGCCGTGCCTGCGGCGGTTGGGTCGCCGTGTCCAGGGACGGTGCGCGCAGCCACGTCGTCGGGCCGAGGCCGCCGCGGTCCGACGGCGGCGCCGTGACGTAGGAACCCGCGCCCAGCGCGTGCAGGTCGAGGTCGGCGTCGTCCCAGCCCATCCGGTAGAGCAGCGTGGGGAGTTCGGCCGCGGCGCCCGGTGCCACGAAGAAGTGGGCGCGGCCCTCCGGAGTGGCGATGACCGGGCCGAGCGGGAGGCCCATGCGCTCCAGGCGGATCAGCGCGCGGCGCCCCGCGGCCTCCGGCACATCGATCACGTCGAAGGCCCGGCCGACCGGCAGCAGTACCGCGGCGCCGGGGAACCGGCCCCAGAACTCGGTCACTTCGTCGAGCGTGGCCCCCGCCGGCGCCACCGCGGCCGGGTCGAGGGGATGGGCGCCGGGGGCCGGGCAGCCGGCCTTTCCGCAGGAGCACTCGGAGCCGGCGGCGCGGGCGCCGGGCGCCACGTCCCAGCCCCAGAGGCCGGTGAACTCCGCCACCGTGGTGCAGTCCGAAGCGCGGCCGGACGTGCGGCCGCGGCGCCGTGAGCCGGTGCGCATCTCGCGCATGCCGCCGATCGTGAAGCCCATGCCCCCTCCAACCCATCCCGTGCGCCAGCGGTTACGTGGCGGAATCGGATCGTTACCCAATGCGCACGCCGCTCCGGTCGGACCGGAGCTGATTCGCATTCGGGGTGGTGCGCCCGGTGCCGCGCGCCCCCGTCCACCCTGGTTCGCCTACTTCCGGCTGTCCTATGTCAAGTGAATCGTGTGGGGCCACTGCTGGGTTCATTCGAAGGGGTGGCGAATGGTGGCGTTTCCGTGTTCGCCCTCGCGGGAGGGGTGATCGTAGGATTACTTTCAGTGCACGAGCCCTGAGGGTGAGTGCACCCGTGGGTATGCCGGAGGCAAGTCGGTTTCCTGTTCGAGGAGTGACAACTGCCGGACGGGGAGCCGGGTTTGACGGCATCCTGGTAGGGCTTGCGGGCAAGAGTGTGGAGGCCGACGGTCGACTGGCCGACGGGGCTTCGCACACAGCGGCTTAGATGGCTTTCAGGGATGGGGGCGTTCCAGTGGGCGGCAGCGGCGGTGGCGTCACGAACGCCGAGAAGCGCCCGAACGAGCTGCTCGGTTCGTGGTTCGTGCGCAGTGGCTGGTCCAAGGGCGAGCTGGCGCGCCAAGTGAACCGACGGGCCCGGCAGTTGGGTGCGAACCACATCTCCACGGACACCTCGCGCGTACGCCGATGGCTCGACGGGGAGAACCCGCGAGAGCCGATCCCGAGGATCCTCAGCGAGCTGTTCTCCGAGCGCTTCGGCTGTGTCGTCGCCGTCGAGGACCTCGGCCTGCGCGCCGCGCACCAGGCGCCCTCGGTGTCCGGCGTCGACCTGCCCTGGACCGCCCCCCAGACCGTGGCGCTCATCGGCGAGTTCTCGCGCAGCGACCTGATGCTCGCGCGCCGCGGCTTCCTCGGCAGCTCGCTCGCGCTCGCCGCGGGCCCCTCGCTGATCGAGCCGATGCAGCGCTGGCTGGTGCCGACCCCGGGGGCCTCCGCCAGGCCGGAGCCGGAGCAGGCCACGCAGCGTCGTGGGAACCGGCTCTCGAAGCCGGAGCTCGACCTCCTGGAGTCGACCACGGTGATGTTCCGCCAGTGGGACGCCCAGTGCGGCGGCGGCCTGCGCCGCAAGGCCGTCGTCGGCCAGCTCCACGAGGTGACCGATCTGCTTCAGGAGCCGCAGCCCGAGGAGACGACGCGCCGCCTGTTCAAGGTCGCCGCCGAACTCGCCGAGCTGGCGGGCTGGATGAGCTACGACGTGGGCCTGCAGCCCACCGCCCAGAAGTACTTCGTGCTCGCCCTGCACGCCTCCAAGGAAGCGGGCGACAAGCCGCTGGGCTCGTACGTGCTCAGCAGCATGAGCCGGCAGATGATCCATCTCGGCCGCCCCGACGACGCCCTGGAACTCATCCACCTCGCCCAGTACGGCAGTCGCGACTGCGCCAGCCCCCGCACCCAGTCCATGCTGTATGCGATGGAGGCCCGCGCGTACGCGAACATGGGGCAGCCCGGCAAGTGCAAGCGAGCCGTGCGGATGGCCGAGGACACCTTCACGGATGCCGACGACTGGGACGAGCCGGATCCCGACTGGATCCGCTTCTTCTCCGAGGCCGAACTGCACGGCGAGAACAGCCACTCGTACCGGGATCTCGCCTACGTGGCGGGTCGCAGCCCCACGTACGCGTCGATGGCCGGGCCCGTGATGAAGCGCGCCGTCGAGCTGTTCGGGAAGGACGCCGAGCACCAGCGTTCGTACGCGCTGAACCTGATCGGGATGGCCACGGTGCACCTCCTGCAGAAGGAGCCCGAGCAGTCCACGGTGCTCGCGGGGCAGGCCCTGGAGATCGCCAGGAAGGTGCGCTCCGAGCGGGTCAACACCCGGATCCGTAAGACGGTCGCCACCGCGGTACGGGACTTCGGCGAGGTCGCCGAGGTCATCGATCTCACCGAACAGCTCGCGCTCCACCTGCCGGAGACCGCCGAAGCGGCGGTCTGAAGGCGGGGGAGCACCCCCACAAACGCCGGCCACGGCCATCCGTCCCGAAACAGCCCGACTCGGCTCCCCTACGCCAGGTCATCGCGGACGGAGACCGTGGCCGGTCTCTTTTCCCGGTCCGGTCGCGTCACCGTAACGAGCGGCGCGGACACAATCCGGCATTTCATCCACCCGTAACACCCGCGACCTCTTCGTCACTGCGGCGAAACACCGAGGGGCCCGAACGGAAACGGCGCTGCGCCAATGTCATGGCGCATAACCGGCCCACCCCTCATGACCGCATCAGGCTTCGCCCGCACGGGGCCGTACCAACGACGAGGAGACGCCGATGGCTCCAGCCATCACGCTGGCGGCAGACGCACCCACACTGTCGCCCGCCAACACAGGCTTCATGCTGATCTGTTCCGCCCTGGTGATGCTGATGACCCCGGGCCTGGCCTTCTTCTACGGAGGCATGGTCCGCGTCAAGAGCACCCTGAACATGCTGATGATGAGCTTCATCAGCCTCGGGATCGTCACGATCCTGTGGGTCCTCTACGGCTTCTCCCTCGCGTTCGGCACCGACAAGGGGTCGATCATCGGCTGGGACGGCGACTTCGTCGGGCTCAGCGGGATCGGCATCACCCAGCTCTGGGACGGCTACACGATCCCGATCTACGTGTTCGCGGTCTTCCAGCTGATGTTCGCGATCATCACGCCGGCCCTGATCAGCGGCGCGCTCGCGGACCGCGTGAAGTTCAGCGCCTGGGCGCTGTTCATCGCGCTGTGGGCCACGATCGTGTACTTCCCGGTCGCGCACTGGGTGTGGGGGACCGGCGGCTGGGCCTTCGACCTCGGCGTGATCGACTTCGCGGGCGGTACGGCCGTGCACATCAACGCCGGTGCCGCCGCGCTCGGCGTGATCCTCGTCATCGGCAAGCGCGTCGGCTTCAAGAAGGACCCGATGCGGCCGCACTCGCTGCCGTGGACGATGCTCGGCGCCGGCCTCCTGTGGTTCGGCTGGTTCGGCTTCAACGCCGGCTCGTGGCTGGGCAACGACGACGGCGTGGGCGCGCTGATGTTCATCAACACGCAGGTCGCGACCGCCGCCGCCATGCTGGCCTGGCTGATCTACGAGAAGATCCGGCACGGCGCGTTCACCTCGCTCGGCGCCGCCTCCGGTGCCGTCGCCGGTCTGGTCGCCATCACTCCTTCCGGTGGTTCCTGCTCGCCGCTCGGCGCGATCGCCATCGGCGCCATCGCCGGTGTGCTCTGCGCCATGGCCGTGGGCCTCAAGTACAAGTTCGGCTACGACGACTCGCTCGACGTCGTCGGCGTCCACCTGGTCGGCGGCATCGTCGGCTCCCTGCTCATCGGCTTCTTCGCCACGGGCGGCGGTCAGTCCGACGCGGCGGGCCTGTTCTACGGTGGCGGCCTGTCCCAGCTGTGGAAGCAGCTCGCGGGCGTCGGCGGTGTCCTCGCGTACTCGCTGATCGCCTCCGCGATCCTCGCCTTCCTCATCGACAAGACGATGGGTATGCGGGTTCCCGAGGACGACGAGGTCTCCGGCATCGACCAGGCCGAGCACGCCGAGACGGCGTACGACTACAGCGGAGCGGGCGGCGGAGCCCTGGCCCGCCAGGCCGTACCCGCCCCGGCCGCCACCCCGAAGGACCCGCAGAACACGAAGAAGGTCGACGCATGAAGCTGATCACCGCGGTCGTCAAGCCGCACCGGCTCGACGAGATCAAGGAAGCCCTCCAGGCCTTCGGTGTCCAGGGACTGACCGTGACGGAGGCCAGCGGATACGGCCGTCAGCGCGGGCACACCGAGGTCTACCGCGGCGCCGAGTACACCGTCGACCTGGTACCCAAGATCCGGATAGAGGTCCTGGTCGAGGACGACGACGCCGAGCAGCTGCTCGATGTCGTGGTGAAGGCCGCGCGGACGGGCAAGATCGGCGACGGCAAGGTCTGGGCGGTCCCCGTCGAGACGGCCGTGCGGGTGCGCACCGGCGAGCGTGGGCCGGACGCGCTGTAACGGACCATTCATGGACGGAACGGGAGTCGCTGGGTGACGAGTGTGAACGACGTACGCGCCGAATCAGAGGATTCCGGACCCAGCGGCTATGCGGCGGCCCGGCTGCGCCTCCTCCAGGGGGAGGCGCGGTCCGGGCCGCCGCGCCGTGCCGCCCTCGCGGAACTGACCGACGACTGGCTCGCCGGGCTCTTCGGCACGGGGACGCCAGGGGTCTCGCTCGTGGCGGTCGGCGGCTACGGCCGCGGTGAGCTGTCCCCGCGCAGCGACCTCGACCTGCTCCTGCTGCACGACGGCTCGGCGGACTCCGGGGAGGTCGCGGAGCTCGCCGACCGGATCTGGTACCCGGTGTGGGACCTGGGCCTCGCCCTCGACCACTCCGTCCGTACGCCCGCGGAGGCGCGCAAGACCGCGGGCGACGACCTGAAGGTGCAGCTCGGGCTGCTCGACGCCCGGCACATCGCCGGTGACCTCGGGCTGACGGCCGGCCTGCGTACCGCCGTGCTCGCGGACTGGCGCAACCAGGCGCCCAAGCGGCTGCCCGAACTGCGCGAGCTGTGCGAGGAACGGGCCGAGCGCCAGGGTGAGTTGCAGTTCCTGCTCGAACCCGACCTGAAGGAGGCGCGGGGCGGACTGCGGGACGCCACCGCGCTGCGTGCCGTCGCCGCCTCCTGGCTCGCGGACGCGCCCCGCGAGGGCCTCGCCGACGCGCGGCGCCGGCTCCTCGACGTACGGGACGCGCTGCATCTGGCGACCGGGCGGGCCACCGACCGGCTCGCGCTCCAGGAGCAGGACCAAGTCGCCGCGGAACTGGGCCTGTTGGACGCCGATACGTTGCTGCGGCAGGTGTACGAGGCCGCGCGCACGGTGTCGTACGCCAGCGACGTCACCTGGCGTGAGGTGGGCCGGGTGCTCAAGTCCCGGTCCGCGAGGCCCCGGCTGCGGTCCCTGCTCGGTGGCGGGAAGGCCGCGCCGGTCGAGCGGTCGCCGCTCGCCGAGGGCGTCGTCGAGATGGAGGGGGAGGTGGTGCTTGCCCGCGCCGCCAAGCCCGAGCGCGACCCGGTCCTGCCGCTGCGCGCCGCCGCCGCTGCCGCCCAGGCGGGCCTGCCGCTGTCGCTGCACGCGGTGCGCCGGATGGCGGCCGCCGCCCGTCCGCTGCCCGCGCCCTGGCCCGCCGAGGCCCGCGAACAACTGGTCACGCTGCTCGGCGCGGGGCGCCCGACCGTCGAGGTGTGGGAAGCCCTGGAGGCCGAGGGACTGATCACCCGGCTGATCCCGGACTGGGAGCGGGTGCGGTGCAGGCCGCAGCGGAACGCCGTGCACACGTGGACGGTCGACCGGCACCTCGTCGAGACGGCGGTGCGGGCCTCCGAGTTGACGCGGCGCGTGCACCGGCCCGACCTGCTGCTCGTGGCGGCGCTGCTGCACGACATCGGCAAGGGCTGGCCGGGGGACCACTCGGTCGCCGGCGAGATCATCGCGCGGGACGTCGCCGCGCGGATCGGCTTCGACCGGGCCGATGTCGCCGTGCTCGCCTCCCTCGTACGGCACCACCTGCTGCTCATCGAGACCGCCACGCGGCGCGACCTGGAGGACCCGGCGACCGTACGGTCCGTCGCGGACGCGGTCGGCTCGACCGGGACGCTCGAACTGCTGCACGCGCTGACCGAGGCCGACGCGCTGGCCACCGGGCCCGCCGCCTGGTCGTCCTGGCGGGGCTCACTCGTCGCCGACCTGGTCAAGCGGGTCTCGGCGGTGCTCGCGGGGGACGAGCCGGTCGACCCGGACGATGCCGAGCCGACGGCCGAGCAGGAGCGGCTCGCGGTGGAGGCGCTGCGCACCGGCGGGCCCGTGCTCGCGCTGCGGGCGCAGACGGACGCGGTGCCGACCGAGGGCGAAGGGGCCGGGGAACCCGAGCCGCTGGGCGTCGAGTTGGTGATCGCGGTGCCGGAGCAGGACGGGGTTCTTCCGGCCGTCGCCGGGGTGCTCGCGATGCACCGGCTGACCGTGCGGACGGCGGAGTTGCGAGCGTTGACGCCGCCGGAGGGCGTGGAGGGCGTCGCCCTGCTCCTTGACTGGCGGGTCGCCGCCGAGTACGGCTCCCTGCCGCAGGCCGCGCGGCTGCGCGCCGATCTCGTACGGGCCCTCGACGGGTCGCTGGACATCAAGGCGCGGCTCGCCGAGCGGGACGCCGCGTATCCGCGCAGGCGCGGGGTGGTGGCGCCGGCGGCCCGGGTGACGGTGGCATCGGCGGGCTCGCGGCGGGCGACGGTGATCGAGGTGCGGGCGCACGACGCGCCGGGTCTGCTGCACCGCATCGGGCGGGCGCTCGAGGCGTCCGGGGTGCGGGTGCGCTCGGCGCATGTGTCGACGCTGGGCGCCAACGCGGTCGACGCGTTCTACGTGGCCGGGGGCGACGGGGGGCCGCTGCCTTCGCAGGAGGCGGTGTCCGTGGCGCGGGGCGTGGAGGAGGCGCTGCGGGGGTGACTCCTCGGTGACCGCTTGGGTGGTCGAGGGCTTGCGCGGGGCGGGGCCGGGGTGCGAACCCCGGCCCCTGCCGCGTCACTTGCCGATGAAGCCGTTCGTCCGCAGGAAGTACAGCGCGGCCTGATCCGCGCTCTTGCCCTCCAGGTCGACCAGGCCGTTGAGCTTGATCACGGTCTTCTCGGTGAGCGCGTCACCGAGCTTCTTCGCCAGCTTCGCGAGCTGCGGGTACTTCTTCGCGGTCTCGTCGCGCACGGTCAGCGCGGCCAGCTCCGTGGTGAAGTGCCCCTTGTCGTCGTCCAGGACCTTCAGGTCGAGGGACTCCAGGCGGGCGTCCGTCGTGAACACCTCGGCGAACGCGCAGGGGCTGCCCTTCGCCACGTTCACGAAGTTCAGCGCGAACGCGTTCTGGTAGACCTGTGGTGCCTGGAACTTCAGCTTGTACGGGCTCTGCTCCATCGCCGCCAGCTCACGGTCCAGGAACTCCGAGGCCCCGCACAGCGTCGCGTCCTCGGGGTGCTCCTTCGCCAGCTTCGCCAGATCGCTGATCGAGTCGACCTTGCCGGCCCGGCCCGGGGCATCGGCGGCGCGGGCCATCGCGTACTGGTCGCCGAACTTCGCCGGGCCCAGCCACTTGATCTTGTGCTTCTTCAGGTCCTCGCTCGACGTGGCCCTGAACTGCGCGGCGCTGCCCTGCACGGGCGTGTCGTGCTGGAGGAACTGGGTCCAGCCGGTGCCGGAGTAGTCCCAGTACATGTCGATGTCGCCGCCCTGCAGCGCGCTGCGGGCGATCGTGGTGCCCTGGAGGCCCGTCTGGTCCTTCGTCCTCGCCCCTGCGGCCTCCAGCGCGTACTTCGTGATCTTGCCGAGGATCTGCTGCTCGGTGAACTCCTTGGAGCCGACCGTGAAGTGGGCGCCCTTCAGGTCGACGTCCTTGGCGATCGAGCCGCCGTCGAGCTGCTTCTGGCTCGCGGTGCGCGGCAGGTCGTCGGATCCGCCGGAGCCCGCGTCGGAGCAGCCCGCCAGGGTCGCGCCGAGCAGCGCGACGCACAGTGCCGCGGCCGGTCCGAATCGCATGCGTGTCTTCACTTCTCTCACAGGCCCCTTCTCACAGACCGCGCGGGCGCAGCAGGTTCTCGACGATCCCGGCGACCCAGTCCACGAGCAGCGCGAGGACGGCCACGAGCACACTTCCGGTGATCAGGACCAGGTTCCGGCTGGAATTGATCCCGTTCGAGATCACATCGCCGAGGCCGCCGGCCCCGATGAACGTCGCGAGCGCGACCGTGCCCACCGTGATCACCAGTGCCGTACGGATACCGGCGAGCATCACCGGCACCGCGAGCGGCAGCTCGATCCGGCGCAGCACCTCGCCCTTCGTCATCCCCATGCCCTGCGCGGACTCGAGGATCGAGGGATCGACCTGCTGGAGGCCCGCGATGGTGTTGCGCAGCACCGGCAGCACCCCGTACGCGACGAAGGCGATCAGCGCGATCTGTGTCACGCCGAGGCTGACGAAGGCCACCGCGAGCAGCACGATCAGGCCGAGCGAGGGCAGCGCCTGCCCGATGCTGGCGACCGCGAGGACGGGACCGGCGAGGTGCCGGGCCCAGCGGCGGGTGAGCAGCACGCCGAGCGGGATGGCGATCACGAGGATCAACACTGTGGCGGCCGCGGTCAGTTCGAGGTGGGTGAGGGTGCGGCTGAGCAGGTAGTCCGCGTTCAGGCTGCGCCGCTCGATCTGGTCCTTGTCCTGCCCGGAGACGTACCAGGCGAGGAGCGCGAGCACCACGGCGAGGGCGAGCGGGGTGAGGGCGAGGCGCCACAGCGGCGGCAGGACGCGGGTGCGTTCGGGGGTCCTTGCCGCGGCCGGGAGCTCGTCGACGAGTGCCTGGGTCATGGCCGGGCCCCCTGGAGCAGGCCGGAGGCGCCCTCGGAGTGGATCAGCGTCCGCAGTGTGTCCAGGGTGACGACGCCCCGGTAGCGGCCGAGGTCGTCCACGACCGTCAACGCGGACGCGTTCACGGCGAGCAGCTCGTCGAGCGCGTCGTAGAGGCTGGTGTCCGGGCCGAGCGGGGAGATCAGCGGCAGTCGCGCGCCGCCGTCGGCGGGCAGCCAGCCGACGGGACGGCGGTCCTCGTCCAGGACGACCACGAACTCCCGGTCGCTGTCGTGGGCCGCGTCCTGCTGCTCCTCGGCGCTCGCCGATTCGGCGACCGTGGGCCACAGCGGTACGTCGACGTTCCCGAGCCGGGTCAGCGACAGGCGGCGCACGGCGGCGCCGGACCCGATGAAGTCCGTGACGAACTCGCTGGCGGGCTCGGCGAGGATCTTCTCGGGGGTGTCGTACTGGACGACGTTGCCGTGCTCGGCGAAGACGGCGATCTTGTCGCCCATCTTCACGGCCTCGTCGATGTCGTGGGTGACGAAGACGATCGTCTTGCGCAGCTTCGACTGGATCTTGAGGAACTCGTTCTGCAGCGCCTCGCGGTTGAGCGGGTCGATGGCGCCGAACGGCTCGTCCATCAGCATCACCTGCGGGTCGCCGCCGAGCGCGCGGGCGACGCCGACGCGCTGCTGCTGACCGCCGGAGAGCTGCTTCGGGTAGCGGCCGCGGTACGTGTCCGGGTCCAGGCCCACCATGTCGAGCAGCTCGTCCACGCGCGCGTGGACGCGTTTTTTGTCCCAGCCGAGCAGGCCGGGCACGGTGGCTATGTTCTGGGCGACCGTCTGGTGCGGGAAGAGGCCTGACTGCTGGATCGCGTAGCCGATGCGGCGGCGCAGCTCGTGCACCGGGATCTTCGTGACGTCCTCGTCGGCGAGGTGGATACGGCCGGACGTCGGCTCGATCAGCCGGTTGATCAGCTTCATCGTCGTGGTCTTGCCGCAGCCGGAAGGCCCGACGAAGACCACGATCTTGCCTTCGGGGATCTCCAACGTCAGGTCGTCCACGGCCGGACGCTCCTGCCCTGCGTAGGACTTGGTCAGCCGGTCGAGCCGGATCATCGGGTGACCCCCTTCGGAGTGGTCAGGCGGTTGAGCAGGGCGAAGAGCAGATCGAAGAGCAGCGCGAGGACGACGATCGCGAGCGCGCCCTCGAGCGTCAGATAGACGGCGAACGGGGTGCCCGCGCTGGCGAGCCCGTCGAGGATGAGCTTGCCGAGGCCAGGACCGTTCACGGCGGCGGCGATCGCGGCGATGCCGAGCAGCATCTGCGTCGCGACCCGCAGGCCGGTGAGGACCACGGGCCAGGCCAGCGGGAACTCGATGGTGGCGAGCACCTTGAGGCGGGTCATCCCCATCGCGTTCGCCGACTCGACGATCGCCGGGTCCAACTCGCGCAGGCCGACCACCGTGTTACGTATGACGGGCAGCAGCGCGTACAGCGTCAGGGCCACGATCGAGGGCCCGGTGCCCAGGCCGAGCGGCGTGATGAGCAGGCCGAACAGCGCGTACGACGGGATCGTCAGCAGCAGCCCGGCCGCCCCGAGCACGGCGGCGCGCGGCGCCTTCGTCCGGTACGTCAGGACCGCCACCGGCACCCCGATGAGCACGGCGAGGGCCAGTCCTTCGAGGACCAGCAGGATGTGCGCGAGCGTGGCGTCGAGCACATCGGGCCAGTTGCCCTGGATGTAGTCGAAGAAGTTCACGCCGGCCTCCCCTGGGGTGCCGGCGGCCTACGGACCGGCCGTGGGGGCCGGTACGTGGAAAGGGAGGTCATCGGTGAACTCCTGTTCAGGTCATAGGTGCGTACGGCGGTTCGCCGCACGGCTGCTGGTGGTGGTTCCGGGCACGACCGGGCACGCCCCGGCCCGGGGCGAAGGTGAGGGGTGGTGTCGAAACCTGGAGGCGCCTACCCAGTCGGGCGGCACTGATGTGCACGGATTTACGGAACCGCCGGGGCCGTAATTATGGCGAACTTCCTGGTCACGCCGGGGTGCCCGCGATGGATATGGAGGCGTATGCGCGGTTATTTCGTACGTGGGTGCGACCCGTGGGACGCATCGGGACCGGGCCACTGACCACCGCGCCGCGGGCGGATACCCTGGAGGGCGACCTGTCCGTAAAGCCACCCGACCTGAGGATTCGCGACCGCCGTGTTCGACACTCTCTCCGATCGCCTCGCAGCGACATTCAAGAACCTCCGCGGCAAGGGGCGCCTCAGTGAGGCGGACATCGACGCCACGGCGCGCGAGATCCGGATCGCCCTCCTTGAAGCCGACGTGGCGCTGCCCGTCGTCCGCGCCTTCATCAAGCAGGTGAAGGAACGGGCCACCGGCGTCGAGGTCTCCCAGGCGCTGAACCCCGCCCAGCAGGTCATCAAGATCGTCAACGAGGAGCTCATCGGCATCCTCGGCGGCGAGACCCGCCGGCTGCGCTTCGCCAAGACCCCGCCGACCGTGATCATGCTCGCGGGTCTCCAGGGTGCCGGTAAGACGACCCTCGCGGGCAAGCTCGGCGCCTGGCTCAAGGGTCAGGGCCACTCGCCGCTGCTCGTCGCCTGTGACCTCCAGCGCCCGAACGCCGTGAACCAGCTGAGCGTCGTCGCCGAGCGCGCCGGCGTCGGCATCTACGCGCCGGAGCCGGGCAACGGTGTGGGCGACCCGGTCAAGGTCGCCAAGGACTCCATCGAGCACGCCAAGGCCAAGGTCTACGACGTCGTCATCGTCGACACCGCGGGCCGCCTCGGCATCGACCAGGAGCTGATGCAGCAGGCCGCGGACATCCGCGACGCCGTCAGCCCGGACGAGGTCCTGTTCGTCGTCGACGCCATGATCGGTCAGGACGCGGTCAACACGGCCGAGGCCTTCCGCGACGGCGTCGGCTTCGACGGCGTGGTGCTCTCCAAGCTCGACGGTGACGCCCGCGGTGGTGCCGCCCTGTCGATCGCGCACGTCACCGGCAAGCAGATCATGTTCGCCTCCAACGGCGAGAAGCTGGACGACTTCGACGCGTTCCACCCGGACCGCATGGCGTCCCGCATCCTCGGCATGGGCGACATGCTCACGCTGATCGAGAAGGCCGAGCAGACCTTCTCGCAGCAAGAGGCCGAGAAGATGGCCTCCAAGCTGGCCTCCAAGAAGGGCCAGGACTTCACGCTCGACGACTTCCTGGCGCAGATGGAGCAGGTCAGGAAGATGGGCTCCATGTCCAAGCTGCTCGGCATGCTGCCGGGCATGGGGCAGATGAAGGACCAGATCGCCAACCTCGACGAGCGCGACGTCGACCGCACGGCCGCGATCATCAAGTCGATGACCCCGGCCGAGCGCCAGGAGCCGACGATCATCAACGGCTCGCGCCGCGCCCGTATCGCCAAGGGCTCCGGCGTCGAGGTCAGCGCGGTCAAGAACCTGGTCGAGCGGTTCTTCGAGGCCCGCAAGATGATGTCCCGCATGGCCCAGGGTGGCGGCATGCCCGGGATGCCGGGCATGCCCGGCTCGGGCGGTGGCCCCGGCAAGCAGAAGAAGCAGCCGAAGAAGGCCAAGGGCAAGCAGCGCTCCGGCAACCCCATGAAGCGCAAGCAGCAGGAGCAGGAGGAGGCCGCCCGGCGTGCGGCCGCCGCCGAGGCCGGCGGCGCGCTCGGGCTGCCGGGTGCGGGCCAGCAGGATCCCAAGGACTTCGAACTCCCCGACGAGTTCAAGAAGTTCATGGGCTGACAGGTCCGCAGTTCTTGTTCGTGTAAGGGGCGCCCACCCATGGTGGGCGCCCCTTACACATGTCCTCTACGCGGCTACAGAGACGGTCAGGCCGCCCGTGTCGCGGCCTCGCGGATCTCCGTGCCGTTGGCCAGGCCCGCCGGATCGAGCCCGAGGGCGGCCGCCGCGGTCGCGCCCACGTCCGCCAGGCTCGACGCGTCCGGCAGCAGCTCCACGCCCGGCGCCCCGGTCCTGTGGATCAGCACCGGCACGTACTCGCGCGTGTGGAACGCGTGGCCGATCGTCGGGTCGTTGCCGTGGTCGCCCGTGACGATCAGCCGGTCGCCGGGCCCGGTCAGCAGGGACAGCAGCGCCGCGAGCCCTGCGTCGACCTGCTCCAGGATGCGGCCGTACCGCTCGACGTCCTGCTGGTGCCCGGCGAGGTCCGACTCCTGGACGTTGGCCACCACCAGCGAGTCGCCCTCCGCCCGCACCGCCTCCAGCGTGTGCGCGAGCACCTCGGCCGTGGCCACGGCGGGCCGCCGCACCGCCGCCTCGCAGGCGAGGATGTCCGCGGCCTTGCCGACGAGCGTCACCGGGATCCCGGCCCGGGCGGCCAGGTCGGGGAGCTGCCGGGTGTGGTCCGACTCGGCGCCCAGGTGCTGCACCTGGAGCCCGCCGTTGCGGTAGAAGCCGGTCGCCGGGGTGTCCAGGCCGACGGTGCCGCCGTCCCCGTCCCGTACGAACTCCGGCAGCGGACCGTCCGCGTGCCCGCCCACCGCGATGACCCGGGCCACGGGTGCGACGGCCCGTACCGTACGGGCGACGGAGAGGATGCCGTCGAAGTCGAGGCCGGCGTCGAGGTGGTCCAGGCGGCCCGAGGCGTTCCAGTTGATGCCGGGGTCCGCCTCCAGGTTGTCGTGCACCAGGACCGCGCCGTCGGCCACCAACAGGGGCTTGCCGTCGAGGCGTTCGACCCGGTGGCCCGCGTCCGTCAGGGCCCGTGTCACGTCGTCCAGGTGTTCCGCGAGCCGGGCCACCGTCACCTTGCTGAAGTCGGCGCCCATCATCGTCTGATGCCCGGCGAACGTGTCCGCCCCCGGGTAGCCGAGCGCCGCGCGGCCGACCGCGACCGGCAGATGCGTGCGGCGCGCCAGGTCCGGGTGCGGATGCACGAGGCCGAGGCCGAGCGCGCCGAGCGTCGGCAGCCGCAGCGGTCTGCCGAACGCCTCCCGGCACCGGTCGAGCACGTGCCCGCAGGTGTCCGCCGCCAGGTCACCGGGGCGCAGCGCCCCGGCGTCCGGCATCGCGCTGACCCCGAATCCGTCCACCACCACGATCACGGTCTTGCTCGTCGCAGGCGTCGCAGGCGTCGCAGGCGTCGCAGGCGTCGCGGGCGTCGCGGGAATCGCAGGTGTCGAGGGCGTCGCAGGGCCCTTCTCTTGCTCGTTCATCACAGGGCCCTTCCTTGTGCGTCGTACAGGCCGAGGAGGCGCGGCGCCCCGGCGGCGAGGCCTCCGACCACCGCGACCGTCGAGCGCGTCACGAAGATCTGCGTACGGAACGCCAACAGCGCCGTGTCGCCGACCCGGGCGTCCGCGCCGGGCGCGGGGGCGTCGAGCAGCCGGTAGTAGTCGATGTTCTCGGCGGGCGCGCCCTGGACCCGCAGGCGCTCGCCGGTGCGGGGGAGGAGTGCCGTCTTGATCCCCGAGCGCGGGTAGAAGCCGCCTCCGTAGACGGCTGGCCTGCCGTCCGCGAGGGTGTGCGCGACCTCGGTGACGTACACGTAGGCGGGCTTCTCGGGCTGGGTGAGGTCGTGGGCGTGCAGCGGTGTCGTACCGGTCAGGGAGTGGCCGGGTTCGCCGTGCGTGGCGCCGAGTTCGGCGAGCAGCGGGAGCGTCGCCATGGATGTCGCGCTGGGTGCGCTGAGCTTGAGGTCCGTGTGGCCGCGCGCGGCCAGCGCCTGGCGTGCCTTGAGGGCGAGTTCGAAGTTCGGCGTGGCGGCCGGCGCGCCCGTGGCCGGATCGCACAGCACGCACGGGAACGCCGTGACGCCCGCGATCCGCACGCCCGGGAGCCGCTCGGTCTCCGCCGCGAAGCCGTCGAGCCCGGCGAGCGGGACACCGCCCTCCTGTCCGGGGTACACCGAACCCGCGGCGCCCTCCAGGCGGATCAACACGTCCTGTACGAAGCCCAGTTCGCGGGCCGCTTCCGATACGGCGCGGGCGTTGGCCAGGTCGTACACGGTCACCGTCTCGGGACGCCAGGCCAGCATCTCGGGCAGGGCACGGCGCGGGATCTGCACCAGGTGGCCGAGGTTGCCCGCCTGCGCGCCCGCCGCGTGCAGGGTGCGGGCCTCGGGCGGGTCGATGGCGGCGTAGCGGGGGATGTGCCGGGCGATGGCCCTGATCAGCTCGGGGTTGCGGCCGAGCTGCTTGACGACGAACCACAGGCTCAGGCCGAACCGGTCGGCCTCGGCGGCGAGCAGCGCGGCGTTCGCCTCGATGGCGTCGAGGTCCATGACGTACGTGTCCGGGGGGATCTCGCCCCGTCGGTGCAGGTCCGCCGCGGCGTCGGCCAGCTCGGGGTTGCGGGTGAGCAGACTGTCGAGGAACACGGCGGTCAGTCCTTGCTGGGTTCGTTCAGTCGGTCGGGTCGGTTCAGTTCGTTCAGTGAGCGGCGCAGGATGTTGACGACGAGGTCGGCGCCCGCGCGCATCGGGTTGATCCGGACCGTCCAGTCGGCGAGCGCGGGCGCGTCGTCGAGGGCCGAGCTGGACATGCGGTAGAAGAGCGGCGCGATCTCGTACCGGGAGTTGGAGCCCACCGGGTAGGGCGCCGCCCCGAGGCGCGCGGCCACGTCCGGGAGTTCGCGCGCCACGGGCCGCTCCAGGCGCACAAGCAGACAGCGGTCCTGCGCGTTGGCGATCCGCACCTCGGCGACGCCCGGCACCTCACCGGCCGCGAGCCGCTCGGCGACCTCGGCTCCCACCCGCGACTGCAACGCCCACATCACCGGTACGTGGGTCAGGGCGCGCAGCGCGTCGAGCGCCTGGTGGCCCTGGACCTGGCCGCCGCCCGA
Source organism: Streptomyces nidicola (assembly GCF_050106155.1). NCBI lineage: Bacteria > Bacillati > Actinomycetota > Actinomycetes > Kitasatosporales > Streptomycetaceae > Streptomyces > Streptomyces nidicola. Next base: position 3,191,276 of record NZ_JBNBPI010000001.1, on the reverse strand, counting down.
GTAGTTGTCCGCGCGGACGTGCTCGACGAGGTCACGGGCGCCGACGACGGCACCGACGCCCTCCGGGCCGTGCAGCTTGAACAGGGAGAAGCAGGAGGCGTCGGCGCCCAGTTCGACCCCGGAAGCCGGCACCCGCATCACCGCGTAGTTGTCGTCGACGATCGTGCGCACCCCGGCCTCCCGGCAGGCGGCGAGCACTGCCCCGGGATCGTAGGAGTCGCCGAGCCGCTGCCGCGTGTGCTGCACATACGCCCAGCGGAACCGTCCGGAGGCCAGCTCGGCGCGCAGCGCGTCGAGGTCGTTGAAGTCGACCTCGTGGGTGCGGACGCCGATGCCGCGCAGCGTGACCTCGGTGGTGCGGTAGATCGGAGCGCGATGGATGAGCAGCGGATCGCCCGCGCTCACCGCCGCGTTCAGCGCGGCGCGGATGGCGCCCGTGCCCGCGCCCTGGACGAGGGCCGCGTCCTCGGCGCCGAAGAAGTCGGCGAGCACGGCCTCCACCTGCGCGGTGGTCCGCGGCCTGCCGAGCCCGGGCACCACGCCCGCGTCGGCGGCGAACAGTTCGGGGCCCTCGAAGTGCGCGGCCGTGCACTCCAGGAGCCGGAACTGCCGCGCGGCGGCGTCCTCCACGGAGACGGTCGCCAGGGGGTGAGTGGTGGGCAGCGACGGGGAATTCACAGCGGTCATGGTCAGATCTCCTCCACGCTCGCGCCGGTCAGGAAGCGCAGCGGATTGCGCCGTGTCATCAGGTCGACGAGGTCGTCGTCCACCCCGGCGGCGCGCAGCCTCGGCAGGAAGGAGCGGAACAGGTGCCCGTAGCCCTGGCCGCCCTCAGTCAGCAGATAGCCGTGCCGGGAGATGTCGCAGCTCAGCAGGGCCCGGTCGGCGTGCCCGGCCTCGATCAGGCTCAGCAGCAGCCGGAGTCGTACATCATCGCTCTGGTAGCTCTCCTTGCCGACCGTGTCGAAGGCGACGTACGCGCCGCTCGCCGCCAGCTCCTTGTGCACGCCCGGATCGTCGAGCAGGTCCTGGTGGCCGATGGAGACGCGCTCCGGAGGCAGCCCCTCGGCCGTCAGCAGCTCCAGCTGGGCGAGGCCGCCGCGCCCGAGCTGGGCGTGCGTCGCGACGGAGAGCCCGGTGGCGCTCGCGGCCCGCGCGGCGGCCCGCAACGAGCGGCTCTCGGGCTCGCTCGGCAGGTCCCCGTGGCTGCCGATCTCCCCGAGGACGCCGGGCCGGATGCCCGTACCGCCGAACCCGTCCTCGATCTCGCGTACGAGCGTGTCGGTGAGCCGCTCGACGCTCGCGTCGGCCAGCTCCGGCGTGTGGAACGGCTCGTAGTACCAGCCGGTCGCCGCGACGACCGCGACCCCGCTCTCTCGGGAGAGGGCGGCGAGCGCGCCCGGATCGCGACCCATGCCGCGGCAGGTCAGCTCCACGACGAGCGAGAGATCGAACTCCTCGCGCAGTGCGCCCAGTTCGGCGGCGACCGAGGGGCCGTGCCGCCGCGGATCGAGGACGGCGCCGCCGTCGCCCTTGAGGTCCAGGTCCAGGGCGAGGTGCTCGTGGGCGAGGGCGGGGCCGCGGACGGCTTCGTAAGAAAGAGGGCCCGTGACGGTGTGGAGGGTGGTGGTGTGCATGGTGGGGGGTGTCCTCTCCTGTGTGCTGGACCGGCGGGGCGGCCTGTTCGGGCCGGCCCGGCGGTGTGTCGGCCGGCGTCGGCCGCGGCTCACCCCTTGATCGGGGTGAACAGGTCCAGCCAGTACAGGATGTTGAGCACGATGCCGCCGACGATCACCGCGGCGGGCGCCGCCGCCATCCGTACGACGGGCCGGCCCATCGCCTCGTTGAGCAGGTAGAGCCCGCCCACGATGAGGATGCCGAGCCCGGCGCCCATCGCGTTCGCGGCCATCAACGAGCCGAACAGGATGGCCAGTTGCAGTGCGTCGGTGATCGCGCTGCGCAGGTGTTCCGAGGAGTCCCGCACGCTCGGCAGCTTGCCGAGGAACTTGCCGATGTACGACAGGGCGAGCACCTCGACCGCGAAGACGAGCGCGCCGACGACCGCCGCGAGGATCGGGTTCGGCATCAGGTAGCCGATGGGGTAGACGAGCGTGAAGCCCGCGATGCCGTACGCGCCGGAGGCCAGGGCAGTCGTCGCGATCAGCGGGATGAAGCCGAAGACGCGGTAGAAGTCGACCTGCGCGGCCTCACTGTAGTTCCCCTTGGCGATCAGGAAGCTGGTCGCCTCACCGCCGCCGAAGACGTGCATCTGCGCCAGGAGACAGACGCCCGCGCCGAGCACCATGAACAGTGGCAGATACGTGCGAAGCCGGGCCGCGCTCGCGCTGAACAGGGAGGCCATCGGGTCGTCGGCGGGCGCGACCTCCTCGGCCTGCTCGGCCCCCTCGGCTCCCTTGGCCTCCTCGGCCTTGCTCGCCCGGTCCGCCTTGCGCTGCTTGAGGTCCTTGTTGATCGCGAGCCCGATCAGCATCAGGACGCCGACGGCCATGGCGATGGCGCCCGCGAAGACGGTCGGCCACAGCTTCATCGTCATCACGACGAGCGCGAGCTCGACGACGCCCGCGATCCCGCCCCACTTCCGTCCGAACTGCTTGGTGATGGCGAGCACCGGGAACAGCGTGAACAGGAACAGGATCGGCGTCGACATCTCCTGCATCGCGGTCAGGAAGTCGACGGGCAGGTCGTGCGCCAGGTTGTTGGCGCCGCTCAGACCGAAGACGACGACCGCGCCCCAGGCGCCGCCCAGGATCGGGGCGAGCCACTTCTTGGGCGACAGGACGCCGAGGATGTCGGTCGGCAGGAACAGCAGCCACGGGTTGAGGACGCCCGAGGACAGGGCCATCGGGGCGCCGAGCCCGAAGATGAACCCGGCGGAGAGCCCGAAGGAGACCGCCGTGGTGGCGCTGCGGGTGGACCGCCCCTGGATGAAGTCGAGCATGAAGGGGCGCACGCCGTCGTTGAAGACGGCCAGGGCCATGTGCGAGATGAACGCGGTCAGGGCGCACAGGGCGATCACGGTGAGCTGCTGCGCGAGCGTGAAGTCGAGGTTCGCGCCGGCGGCGAGGACCGGGCCGGGGGAGGTGATCATGGCATGCCCCTGGGCTTACGAGCGGTCGGCGATCGCGCGGGCGATGAGCGGCGCGATCCGGTCGATCTGGTCCATGGAGAAGCCGAACACCTTCTTGCCGTCCGCCAGCAGGGACTCGACCTCCTCCGCCGTGGGCACGCCGCGGCCGAAGGTGTGGCAGGCGGGCTGCCCCATCAGGCCGACCAGGACGCCGAGGGAGGCCCCGGCCCCGGTGTGACAGGTGCCGAGGAAGTAGTCGGCCTGTCCGGCGCGCAGCTTCATCGCGGCGTCCATGTCGCTGGAGACGGTGACCTCGACGCCGTCGAGCCCCAACTCCTTGACCGCGTTGGCTACTTCGACCTTGCCGACGCCGCCGGTGAGGATCTTCGTCATGGCTGGTTCCCTCTCTCGGGCTCAGTGGGTGGTGTGCTGCCGCGCCAGGACGGCGAGGTGCAGGGCGAGGAAGTTGACCTCGGACTCCGGCAGGGAGGCGCCGAGTTCGGACTGGGCGCGTGTGGAGACGCGGCGGGCGCGCTCGACGGCCTCGGGGTGTTCGGCCAGTTCGGCGGCCACCTGCTCGTCCGTGAGGAACTGGTCGATGGGCGCGCCGTCGAGCAGCCGGGTGAGCGCCATCATCAGATGGCTGGTGAGCATGCCGGCGCTCTCCTCCGTGACGGTGTGTCCCGCCTCCTCCAGGGCGGTCAGCTCGGAGGTCACGAAGTCGGCGACCTCGGGCCTGACCTGGCCGCCCTCTCGGAACAGCTGGATGCGGAGGGCTAGTTGGTCGTCCATCGGACCTCCCAAGCGGTGCGGGCGGGACAGTAACCGGGATTCTGGATTCTGATCCGAGTCGTGGGTCCCCCACTCGGGGCTCGCGACAGGGTGTCGTCGGTACGTGTTGTTGTTACGTGGTGTCGTTACGTGCTGTTGTCGGTGCGAAGGCCTGCCGTCAGTACGAGGGAATGCGATCGCCTCGCAGTACCTCGGACTGGAGCTGTGCCACCTGCGACAGATCGAGGGCGTCGCGCACCGCGGACAGCGCCTTCGCACCCTCGGTCCTGCCTATGACCGCCGCACTGGAGTTGCGCAGCGCCAGATCGCGGGTGACCTCGTCCCCCAGGGGCAGTACGTCCACCTCCATGCCGAGCCGGCCCTGCACCTCGTCGAGGTTCCAGACGGTGGCGTCGACCTGGTCCTGTGCGAACAGGTCGCGCAGCTGCATGTAGGAGGACTCGACCCACTGGACGTTCTCGTGTCCCGCGAAGGCGCGCTCCGCCAGCATCCGGTGGTCCTCGGACGTGTGGTCGACGGCGACCCGCAGTCCGGAAGCGTTCAGATCGGCGCCCTTGCGCACCAGGAACCCGTGCGCACCTACGTAGGTGGCGGGTCCGAGGTCGGCGACGAGCGCCAGGCTGTCCTTGTGCTGCTCGACCAGGCCGTCCGCCGCGAGCCGCGACAGCACGACGAGGTCGACCTTGCCTTCCAGCAGTGCGGACGTACGCGCGCCCGCGCCACGCATGAAGGTGATGGCGAACGGTGTGCCGGCCTCTTCGAAGGCGGCGCGCAGCCCCGTCGCGAGACCTTCGTAGCGTCGCGAGTAGGGGAGCGGCATCGCGGCCAGCAGGGTGCCGAGGCCGGAGAGCTGCCACAGGATGGCGCGCTCCGAATGGGTCAGGAAGGTGCCCAGGTGGCCGCGGGCCGTGGTCCCGATGGCGCCGGACTCCTCCAGGAGGCGCAGCGCGGCCTGCACCGTCCCGTTCCCACAGCCCAGCTCCTGGGCCAGGTCCTTCACCCGGGGCAGCCGCGTCTCCGGCTCGTGCCCCATCAGGAGGACCGCGAGCCGTCGCGCCGCAAGACCGTTCCGCGTGAGGAAACGATCGTCGAAACCGTTCACACCAAAGACAGTAACCAGGATTCTGGATACTGGCAAGGGTGCCGGATCTGTGCGGTCATGGGCCCAAGGTCCGTGGGCCACCCAGCGCTCGACGGCCGCAGGCGGCAGGAAGAGAGGCAGGCGTGGCGAACCCGGTACCCCCGCGCGATCGGACGGATCAGCCCTGGCGTTCCGAGGGCGCGCCGCCCCCTCCGCCCCCGCCGGGACCCAAGCGCAAGATGCCCGGCGGCTGGGGCGGCCTCATCCTGACGGCCCTGATCGTCTACCTCATCGCCAATCTGGTGCTGTCGTTCTTCAACGAGGGCGACGAGCCGACCGTCTCGTACACCGAGTTCAGCAAGCAGGTCGAGGCCGACAACGTCACCAAGATCTACTCCAAGGGCGACGCGATCCAGGGTGAGCTCAAGAAGGAGAAACCCACTCCCAAGGACAGCGACAGCAAGCGCAAGAACTACACCAAGTTCACGACGCAGCGTCCGGCCTTCGCCGACGACGACCTCTGGGCCAACCTGGAGAAGCACGACGTCACGGTGACGGCCGAACCCGTCGTCCAGGAACGCAGCTTCCTGTCCAACCTGCTCATCTCGCTCGCCCCGATGATCCTCCTCGTCGTGCTGTGGATCTTCATCGCGCGCCGCATGAGCCAGGGCATGGGCGGCGGCGCGGGCGGCATGCTCGGCCGCAAGCAGCCGCCCAAGCCGGTCGAGCTCGAACCGGGCAAGAAGCGCACCACGTTCGAGGACGTCGCCGGCATCGACGAGGTCGAGGGCGAGCTCAACGACGTAGTCGACTTCCTCAAGAACCCCGACGACTACCGCACCATGGGTGCCAAGATGCCGCGCGGTGTGCTGCTCGCGGGCCCGCCCGGCACCGGCAAGACGCTCCTCGCGCGCGCGGTCGCGGGCGAGGCCGGGGTGCCGTTCTTCTCGGCCTCCGCCTCGGAGTTCATCGAGATGATCGTCGGCGTCGGCGCCTCACGCGTACGTGAGCTGTTCGCCGAGGCCCGCAAGGTCGCCCCGTCGATCATCTTCATCGACGAGATCGACACCATCGGCCGGGCCCGCGGCGGTGGCGGCGGCGTGGGCGGCCACGACGAGCGCGAGCAGACCCTGAACCAGATCCTCACCGAGATGGACGGCTTCAGCGGTTCCGAGGGCGTCATCGTCATCGCGGCCACCAACCGCGCGGACGTCCTCGATCCGGCCCTGACCCGCCCTGGCCGCTTCGACCGGATCGTCAACGTCTCGCCGCCCGACCGCGGCGGCCGCGAGTCCATCCTCAAGATCCACACCCGCGACATCCCGCTCGCCCCCGACGTCGACCTCGGCCAGGTCGCCCGTACGACCCCGGGCATGACCGGCGCCGAACTCTCCAACCTCGCCAACGAGGCCGCCCTGCTCGCCGTCAAGCGCAAGCAGAAGCAGGTCAGCCAGTCCGACCTCTCCGAAGCGCTCGAAAAGGTCCAGCTCGGCGCCGAGCGGCCGCTGGTGATGCCCGACGAGGAGCGCCACCGCACCGCCTTCCACGAAAGCGGCCACGCCCTCCTCGGCATGCTGCAGCCCGGCGCCGACCCCGTCCGCAAGATCACGATTGTGCCGCGCGGCCGCGCCCTCGGCGTCACGCTCTCCACCCCGGACTCCGACAAGTACGCGTACACCGAGGAGTACCTGCGGGGCCGCATCATCGGCGCCCTCGGCGGCATGGCGGCCGAACACGTCGTCTACGGAGTCATCACGACCGGCGCCGAGAACGACCTGGAGCAGGTCACCAACATCGCGCGTGGCATGGTCGCCCGCTGGGGCATGAGCGAGAAGGTCGGCCGCCTGTCCGCCCTCCCGAACGACGCCCAGCAGGCGTACGGGCTTGCCGCCGCCCCCGACACCCTCGACACGATCGACGGCGAAATGCGCCGCATCGTGGACGAGTGCTACACGGAGGCGTGCCAGAAGCTGCGCGACAACCGGGACAAGCTCGACGCGCTGGCGTCCGCGCTCATGGAGAACGAGACGCTGGAGGAGGCCGACGCGTACCGCATCGCCGGCGTCACGCGCTTCACCAAGGACTGAACGGCACGGCCCCCGCAGGAACCCGGCCCGCACGCCTCAGGGCCTGCGGGCTATCAAGTACCTGAAGACATTGGGCATCCACACGGTGCCGTCGGCGCGCACATGCGCCTGGAGTGCCTCGGACACCTCCTTGTCGACCTGCGCCAGATCCGTCGCCCCCACAGCGGCGTCGAACAGGCCCGTGGAGAGCAAGCCGCGCACCGCGCTCTCGGCGTCCGCGTACCCGAAGGGGCACGCCACCCGCCCAGAGCCGTCGGGCCGCAGCCCCGCCCGCTGAGCGACCTCCTCCAGGTCGTCACGGAGCGCCGGGCGCCAACTCCCCGTACTACGTAGGGGGTCGGCGAGTTTTGTGGCCACCCGTAGGACGGACGACGTGGCACAGCGCTCCGGAGGACCCCAGCCGACGAGCACCACGGCGGCGCCCCTGCCCGCCAGCGGAGCCACGCTCTCCAGACGCGCGGAGAGCCCCTCGGAGTCCCCGGCCACACACCCGATCGGATGGAAGTCGGTGATCACGTCGTACGGGGCTCCGCCGGGATCGTCCGCGGTGAGATCGCCGGGGTCGGCCGTCGTGAGCCGGGCGTCCGCGGCCTCCCGCGGCCGGGCCGCGTCGGGCAGCAGCCGCTCCTCGGCCAGGGCGAGGAGCTCGGGGTCGGAGGGCTCGACGCCGGTCACGGCCGCGCCGCGCGACGCCGCCATGAGGAGCGCGAGACCCGAGCCGCAGTCGAGCCCGAGGAGCCGGGTGCCCGAACCGACCTCCAGACGCTGGTAGACCGCTTCGTAGAGCGGCACCAGCATCCGTTCCTGTATCTCCGCCCAGTCACGCGCGCGTGCGCACAAGTCCGCCTGCGGCGCGGGCGCCGTGTGAGGGAGGTGCCGCCGCACGAGCGTAGGTGTCATCGAAAGTGCCCCAATCCACCGAGAGATGCCGAGAGTTGTCGCTGTGCTGTCTGACCGTTCGCGTGGCGTCCGACCGTGCTCGCGCGCTGCTCGCACTCCCCCCGTATGCCAGAAAACTCCGCAACGTCCGCCGCGTCTAGGGGGTGTTTGGCAGGCGCGGCGACAATGCGCGTGTGCACCGTCGTGCGCCCCCGGGCGGTCATATGACGGGCGCACGCGGGCATCCGGGCGAAAAGGATTCGAGTGCTCCACGGCCCGCGCCGTAGCATCCGCGCCATGGCCAAACCCCGCGTTCTCACGCCCCGGGCGGAAGACTTTCCGCGCTGGTACCAGGATCTGATCACCAAGGCCGAACTGGCCGACAACGGTCCGGTGCGCGGCACCATGGTCATCCGACCGTACGGCTACGGCCTGTGGGAGCGGATGCAGCGCGAGATGGACGACCGCATCAAGGAGACGGGCGCGCAGAACGCGTACTTCCCGCTCCTTATCCCGCAGTCGTACCTCACCAAGGAGGCCGACCACGTCGAGGGCTTCGCGCCCGAGCTGGCCGTGGTCACGCACGGCGGCGGCAAGGAGCTGGAGGAGCCCGCCGTCGTCCGCCCCACCTCAGAGATGATCATCAACGCCTCCTTCGCCAAGTGGGTGCAGAGCTACCGGGACCTCCCGCTGCTCATCAACCAGTGGGCGAATGTGGTCCGCTGGGAGCTGCGGCCCCGCCTCTTCCTCCGTACGACGGAATTCCTCTGGCAGGAGGGACACACGGCGCACGCGACCTACGAAGAGGCGCGCGACTTCGCGGCGCGCATCCACCGGCACGTCTACGCGGACTTCATGGAGAACGTCCTCGCGATGGACGTCCTCCTGGGCCGCAAGACACCCAAGGAGCGCTTCGCCGGGGCCATCAACACCCTCACCCTCGAAGGGATGATGGGCGACGGCAAGGCCCTCCAGATGGGCACGAGCCACGAGCTCGGCCAGAACTTCGCCAAGGCCTTCAACACGCGCTACCTGTCCAAGGACGGCGCGGAGGAGCTCGTCTGGCAGACGTCCTGGGGCTCGACGACCCGCATGATCGGCGCGCTGGTGATGATGCACGGCGACGACAACGGACTGCGTGTCCCGCCCCGCCTCGCGGCCACCCAGGTCGTCGTGCTCGCCATCAAGGACGACGAGGCGGTGCTCCACAAGGTGCGCGAAATCGGCGACGTACTTAAGAAGGCGGGAATCCGCGTCCATGTGGACGACCGCACCGACATCCCCTTCGGGCGCCGCGCCGTCGACTGGGAACTGAAGGGTGTGCCCGTACGCGTCGAGGTCGGGCCCCGCGACCTGGAGAACGGCACCGCGATGCTCGCCCGGCGCATCCCCGGCGGCAAGACCCCGGTCGCGCTGGAGGCACTGGTCGCGGTGCTGCCGAAGATCCTGGAGGAGGACCAGGCGCTGCTGCTCGCGCAGTCACGGGAGCGGCGGCAGCTGCGGACGACCGACGTGACCACGGTGGCCGAGGCCCTGGAGGCGACCTCCGCGGGCGGCTGGGCGCGCATCCCGTGGGCCACCCTCGGGGAGGCGGGCGAGAACGAGCTCGCAGGACACGGCGTCTCCGTACGGTGTCTGCTCACTCCCGAAGGGGCGGTGCCGGACGCCGATGACGCGGCCGGTAACGTCGCGGTCGTGGCGCGCGCCTACTAGGCCCGCGCACCGGAGGGCGCCCGCGAAGGCGTACATGCCACTACGCACCACCTTGTTGTGAGCTGTGCGCCTTCTCCGTACATTTGCGCACCCGCCCTCCTCGGGACGCATCAGTGGGAACTGACTGGTACGTGCAAATTATTTGGGATGCCCCGGAATAGGAACACGGAGGCACCCCGGCTCGTTGTCACGACGTGAGCACGACACCACCTGTTCTCGCCGCAGAGCTGGCAGGGGCGTGGGCCGACATTCAGCGGCACCACCCCGAACTGCCGGATCTTGCCGCGCCCGAATCCCTGATCGGCGAATCGTCGTCCGCCTGTGGACGCGAGCTCTCCTTCGAGCGACTCCTCCACGAGGCAGTCCACGGCATCGCAGCCGCGCGCGGAATCCGCGACACATCGCGCGCCGGCCGCTACCACAACCGCAGATTCCTGGCCATCGCCGAGGAGTTGGGCCTCGACCATCCCGAGGAGCCGCACCCCAGCAGCGGCTTCTCGCTGGTCACGCTCAACCCGGAGGCGAAGCAGCGCTACCGGCAGACGATCGAGCGGATCCAGCGCGCCCTGAAGGCGCACACCGTGGCGACCGCCGCGGACACCAAGCGAAGCTTCCGCGGCCCGGCCGCGCGGCACGGCTCCTCCGGGGGCGGCGTCCGCGTCAAGGCGGTCTGCGACTGCGGGCGCAACGTCCGTGTCGTGCCGTCGGTGCTCGCGCAGGCCCCGATCATGTGCGGCGGCTGCGGGAAGCCGTTCCGTATCCCGGAGATCGTCGGCGTCGCGGCGGGCTGAGGGCTCTGCTCCTGGTGGGGCTCGGTGGAGCGGCCGAGGGGGATTCGGCCGCTCCGGAGACCTGTGGCACAATGGCAAGCTGTACTCGACAGTCGCACAGGACCCCTCTCTCCTCCGGCTGACGCGTCCATCGGGCACTCGGGTACCGCAACCCCACGCGGCAATCTCGCCGTGCCCACCCACGTCAAGACCAGGAGACACCACTCCCGTGGCAGTCAAGATCAAGCTGAAGCGTCTGGGCAAGATCCGTTCGCCTCACTACCGCATCATCGTCGCCGACTCCCGCACCCGCCGTGACGGCCGTGCGATCGAGGAGATCGGCCTGTACCACCCGGTGCAGAACCCGTCGCGCATCGAGGTCGACTCGGAGCGTGTCCAGTACTGGCTGGGTGTCGGCGCGCAGCCGACCGAGCCGGTCGCGGCCATCCTCAAGGTCACCGGTGACTGGCAGAAGTTCAAGGGTCTGCCGGCCCCGGCGCCGATGAAGGTTGCCGAGCCGAAGGCCGCCCGCCCCTCCTTCGAGGCGCTGGCCACCGAGGACGAGCCCAAGGGTGAGGCCATCACCCAGAAGAAGAAGGCTGAGAAGAAGGACGAGGCCGAGGCCCCGTCCGAGTCGACCGAGGCCTGAGCATGCTCGAGGAGGCTCTTGAGCACCTCGTGAAGGGCATCGTCGACAACCCCGACGACGTGCAGGTCGCCTCGCGCAACCTGCGCCGGGGCCGCGTCCTCGAGGTCCGGGTCCACCCCGACGACCTCGGCAAGGTGATCGGCCGCAACGGCCGCACCGCGCGCGCTCTGCGTACCGTCGTGGGTGCCATCGGCGGCCGTGGTGTCCGCGTCGACCTCGTCGACGTCGACCAGGTTCGCTGAGAAAAGTTGAACACCGGCTCGGGCCGGGGAGGGCTTACGAGCCGTCCCCGGCCCGATTCGTTTGAGCCGCTTCCGGCGGCCTGACAGGAGAGTTTCCGACGTGCAGTTGGTAGTCGGGCGCATCGGTCGCGCCCACGGCATCAAGGGCGAGGTCACCATCGAGGTGCGCACCGACGAGCCCGAGCTGCGGCTCGGCCCCGGCGCGCGACTCGCCACCGACCCGGCCTCCACGGGGCCGCTCACCATCGAGACCGGCCGGGTGCACAGCGGCCGGCTGCTGCTGCGCTTCGAGGGCGTACGGGACCGCACCGCGGCCGAGGCGCTGCGCAACACCCTGCTGATCGCCGAGGTGGACCCCGAGGAACTGCCCGAGGAAGAGGACGAGTTCTACGACCACCAGCTCATGGACCTCGACGTCGTCACGGCCGACGGCACCGAGGTCGGCCGGATCACGGAGATCTCGCACCTGCCCTCGCAGGACCTGTTCATCGTGGAGCGGCCCGACGGCAGCGAGGTCATGATCCCGTTCGTCGAGGAGATCGTCACCGAGATCGACCTCGAGGAGCAGAAGGCCGTCATCGACCCGCCGCCCGGCCTGATCGACGACCGCGCCGAGATCGCGTCCTCGCGCGAAGAGGGGGACGAGTCCGCATGAGGCTCGACGTCGTCACGATCTTCCCCGAGTACCTGGAGCCGCTGAACGTCTCCCTCGTCGGCAAGGCACGCGCGCGTGGTCAACTCGACGTCCACGCGCACGACTTGCGGCAGTGGACCCACGACCGGCACAACACGGTCGACGACACCCCCTACGGCGGCGGCCCCGGCATGGTCATGAAGACCGAGCCGTGGGGCGACTGCCTCGACGACGTGCTCGCCGAAGGGTACGAGAGCGGCGCCCAGGGGCCCGTCCTGGTCGTCCCCACGCCCTCCGGGCGCCCCTTCACCCAGGAACTCGCCGTGGAGCTCTCCGAGCGCCCCTGGCTGGTCTTCACGCCCGCGCGCTACGAGGGCATCGACCGCCGCGTCATCGACGAGTACGCGACCCGCATGCCGGTCTACGAGGTCTCCATCGGCGACTACGTCCTCGCGGGCGGAGAGGCCGCCGTGCTCGTGATCACGGAAGCCGTGGCGCGGCTGCTGCCCGGCGTCCTCGGCAACGCCGCGTCGCACGAGGACGACTCCTTCGCGCCCGGCGCCATGGCCAACCTCCTGGAGGGGCCCGTCTACACCAAGCCCCCGGAGTGGCGCGGCCGGGACATCCCCGACGTGCTGCTCAGCGGCCACCACGCCAAGATCGACCGCTGGCGGCGCGACGAGGCGCTGCGCCGCACCACGCGCAACCGGCCCGACCTGATCGAGCGCACCGACCCCAAGGCCTTCAACAAGAAGGACCGCGAAATGCTCTCGATCCTGGGCTGGGGGCCGGGCCCCGACGGACGATTTGGGCCGACGCCCGAGGTCGTGGAAGAATAGGCCGCTGCTGTACGTCCAGTCTGCGCCCCTGCCACAGGGGGAACGACGCAAGGCCCGACGCGATCAGCTACCGAAACTCATCGCATACCTCCCGCCGATGACCTGTGGCATCGGCGAAGAAAGCAGACGATCATGTCTCACCTGCTCGACTCCGTCGACTCCGCGTCGCTGCGCGACGACGTCCCGGCCTTCCGCCCCGGCGACACCGTCAACGTCCACGTCCGCGTCATCGAGGGCAACCGCTCCCGTGTGCAGCAGTTCAAGGGCGTAGTCATCCGCCGCCAGGGCGCCGGCGTCCGCGAGACCTTCACGGTCCGCAAGGTCTCCTTCTCCGTCGGCGTCGAGCGCACCTTCCCGGTGCACACCCCGATCGTCGAGAAGATCGAGCTCGTCACCAAGGGTGACGTCCGCCGCGCCAAGCTGTACTACCTCCGTGACCTGCGCGGCAAGGCCGCGAAGATCAAGGAGAAGCGCGAGAACTGAGCCGCTCGGCGCCCCAGGAGGGCGCCGGCGCATCTCGCCTGCGGCGTCCACAGCGCGGCCGGATAGCATCTGGCCTCGATGGACACCGAAGCACAGCACGAGGAGCGCGACCGCTCCTCCGAGCCCCATGAGAACACCTCACAGGGCGAGGAGGACCGGTCGCGCTCCTCTTTGCTCTCCGGGGTGCTCGACTGGCTGCCGGGCGGCCGCATCACCCTGGCCCTGCTGCTGTGCCTGGCATGCCTGCTGGCCGTCAGCGTCTTTGTGATGCAGCCGTTCCAGATCCCCAGCAGCTCCATGGAGAGCACATTGAGGGTCGGGGACCGCGTTCTCGTAAATAAGTTGGCGTACCGTTTCGGTGCCGAGCCGGCCCGTGGTGACGTGGTCGTCTTCGACGGCAGCGGGTACTTCGGAGAGGGCGACTACATCAAGCGTGTCGTGGGCACGGGGGGAGACCGGGTGGCCTGCTGCGACACCAAGGGGAGGATCGAGGTGAACGGGAAGTCCGTGGACGAGCGCTCCGTGCTGCACGCCGCGGACGCGCCTTCGGAGGTGCCGTTCGACATCGTGGTTCCCGAAGGCACCCTCTTTCTGCTCGGTGACCATCGCAGCGACTCCCGTGACTCCCGCGACTACTTGGGCGCGCCCGGCGGCGGGTTCGTCCCCGTGGACCAGGTGATCGGCAAGGCCGAGTGGATCGCCTGGCCGACCGGACACTGGCACTCCTTGTCCCGTACGGACGTCTACGCGCGCGTGCCCGCACCCGGCGGCGCCCATGGGTAGGCGCGGCAAGACGCGCAGCCACCGCGGCGACGAGCGGCTGCCCACCGGCAGCCGGCCCACCAGCGGCCCCGAGCACCAGGGGAGGGCCGAGCGGCGCAAGCTCGCCCGTAAGGTGAAGCGCCGCCGAAGGCGCTCCGTGCTCAAGGAGATACCCCTCCTCATAGGCGTGGCCCTGGCCATCGCCCTTGTCCTGAAGACGTTCCTCGTGCAGGCCTTCGTCATCCCGTCGGGCTCCATGGAACAGACGATCCGGATCGGCGACCGGGTCCTGGTCGACAAGCTCACTCCCTGGTTCGGCGCGCAGGTGCAGCGCGGCGACGTCGTCGTCTTCAACGACCCGGGGAAGTGGCTCGAGCAGGAGGCCGGTCAGAAGAAGGAAGCCCCGGTCGGCGTGAAGCAGGTCAAGGAAGGTCTGACCTGGATCGGGCTGCTGCCGTCCGACAATGAACGCGACCTCATCAAGCGGGTCGTGGGCGTCGGCGGCGACACCGTGAAGTGCTGCGACACCAAGGGCCGCGTCACGGTCAACGGGACACCGCTCGAAGAGCGTGCGTACATCCATCCCGGCAACGCCCCCTCGAAGTTCGACTTCTCGGTGAAGGTGCCCAAGGGGCGCCTGTTCGTGATGGGCGACCATCGCGCCAACTCCGCGGATTCCCGCTATCACCTCACCGAGGCCTTCAACGGGACCGTGTCCGAGGAGTCCGTGGTGGGGCGGGCCCGGTTCATCGGGTGGCCGATCGGTCACTGGGCCTCGTTGTCACAGCCACCGACCTTCGCCGCCGTGGCCGACGCGCAAGGAGACGGGTCGACCGTCGCCTCGGAAACGTCGCATAGGGTGGCCTCCACGTACGGTGCCGGACCGGGCTCGAACGCTTCGGATTCGGACGGATTTATCCCCCTCCCGACCCCTGCGGAACTCCCGCTCGTTATGGGAGTGGTGGGCCTGCATCGGATACGGGTCAGGCAGCGGCACGGAGTGAGGAGTGGATGTGGGGGACTTGGCGGTCGGCGCACGGTCAGGGCATGGTCCCGAAGAGGAGCCCGGGCGATCCGACGACGCGGCGGGTCCGGGTCCCGAGGACCGGGTGCCCGAGGCGGGTGACGGCTCGACGGCCGCCCCCGTGAGCGAGGTGCGGTCGAGCGGCGGGTCGAAGGGCGGATCCAAGAAGCCGCGCTCCTTCTGGAAGGAGCTCCCGCTCCTCATCGGTATCGCGCTCGTCCTCGCGCTCGTGATCAAGACGTTCCTGGTCCAGGCGTTCTCGATCCCTTCGGCGTCGATGGAGAACACGCTGCAGATCGGCGACCGGGTCCTGGTCGACAAGCTCACCCCGTGGTTCGGTGCGGAGCCGGAGCGCGGCGAGGTCATCGTCTTCCACGACCCGGCGAGCTGGCTGGAGGGCGAGCCGACGCCGGAGCCGAACGCGGTGCAGACGGTGCTCAGTTGGATCGGCCTGATGCCGTCCGCCAACGAGAAGGACCTCATCAAGCGCGTCATCGGCGTGGGTGGCGACACCGTCGAGTGCAACGGCACGGGCCCGCTCAAGATCAACGGCAAGGCGCTGAACGAGCCGTACGTCTACCCGGGCAACACCCCGTGCAGCGACGACAACGCGGGTGGAACGTTCAAGGTGAAGGTTCCCGAGGGCAAAGTTTGGGTCATGGGTGACCACCGCCAGGACTCCATGGACTCCCGCTACCACCAGAACGACAAGAACAGCGGCTTCGTCCCCGTGGACAACGTCGTGGGCCGCGCCATCGTCGTAGCCTGGCCGCCCACGCACTGGTCGACGCTGCCGGTGCCGGACACCTTCGACCAGTCGGGCATCAACGCCGTGGCGAACGTGGCTCCGGGCGCGCTCGGGCTCGCGGGTGCGGCGCCGCTGGTGCTGTGGCGCAGGCGCAAGATCAATCAGCGCGTTACCGAGGGGAACACCAGGGTTTCTGCGGCTGGTGGCGCCCGGTAGGGTGCCGTCCCAGATCGCCGATCTTCCGTGGTCCGCACCGTTCCGGGGCTGGTTCGACGAGATCGACTTCTCCGAACCGCGGGAGCAACTGGGATGAGCAGGACGCGTCGTACGAATGAGGGTCACGGCAAGGTCGGCAGCGCGCTGTCCGGCATAGCCGTGGCCCTCGGCTGTGTGTTGTTCCTGGGTGGGTTCGTCTGGGGCGCCATCCTGTACCAGCCGTACACCGTGCCCACCGACTCCATGGACCCGACGATCAAGGCGGGCGACCGGGTGCTCGCGGAGCGGATCGACGGCAGCGAGGTCAAGCGCGGCGATGTCGTCGTCTTCCAGGAGTCGTCCTGGGGAAACGTTCCGATGGTCAAGCGCGTGGTCGGTGTCGGCGGCGACAAGATCTCCTGCTGCACGGAGAACAAGCTGACCGTGAACGGCAAGCAGATCGACGAGCCCTACCTCCCGAAGGGCGAGAGCGCCTCGCTCACCGGCATCAAGACCACGACCGTCCCGAAGGGCCGGCTCTTCCTGCTCGGTGACCACCGCTCGGACTCCCTGGACTCCAGCGCGCACATCGGCGACAGCGAGAACGGCTCGGTGGAGCGCGGCGCCGTGCAGGGCCGGGTGGACGCCCTGGCGTGGCCCATGGCGTCGATGCAGAAGCCCACCGGGTTCGAGGCGCTGCCGGGCGGCCTCTCGCAGCCGGGGCCGGTGAAGACGGTGCTGGCGGCCATCGTGGCGGGCGCGGTGCTGGTGCTCGGCGGAGCGGCGTACGGGCCGATCGCGAAGCGCTCACGGCGCTCGCGCGGCGTGTCCCCGGAGCCGGCCCGTGTCTGAACCCGGCCGCGAACTGCGCAGGGTCGCCCGTGTCGTGCTGCTCGACCCGGAGGGGCGCATCCTGCTCCTGCACGGGCACGAGCCGGGCGACACGGCGGACGACTGGTGGTTCACGCCGGGCGGTGGCCTGGAGGGCGACGAGACGCGTGAAGAGGCCGCCCTGCGGGAACTGGCAGAGGAGACCGGCATCACCGACGTCGAACTGGGGCCTGTGCTGTGGCAGCGGATCTGCTCCTTCCCCTTCGACGGTCGGCGCTGGGATCAGGACGAGTGGTACTTCCTGGCCCGTACGAGGACTGCCTCGGCGGAGCTTGGAGAGCTCAAGGGGACGGGCCTGACCGACCTGGAGCGCCGCAGTGTCGCGGGAGCACGCTGGTGGACGTGCCGGGAACTGGCCGAGGCGCATGAGACGGTGTATCCGACCAGACTCGCCGGGCTGCTGAAGCGGCTGCTCGACGAAGGTCCCCCGAGCCGGCCCGAGATCCTCGACACGGAAATCGTCTAGAGGCGCACGAGGCTGGCGCACAATAGGGGGACGCACGGCTGAAGGGGAACATGCCATGAGCGCCGAGGACCTCGAGAAGTACGAGACCGAGATGGAGCTGAAGCTCTACCGGGAGTACCGCGACGTCGTCGGTCTGTTCAAATACGTGATCGAGACCGAACGGCGCTTCTACCTCACCAATGACTACGAGATGCAGGTGCACTCGGTCCAGGGCGAGGTGTTTTTCGAGGTGTCGATGGCGGATGCCTGGGTCTGGGACATGTACAGGCCCGCTCGATTCGTGAAGCAGGTCCGGGTGCTCACGTTCAAGGACGTGAACATCGAGGAGCTGAACAAGACCGATCTGGAGCTTCCCGGCAGCTGATCCGGCCGTGGGGTGCGCGGTGGGTGACGGAGTTTTCCACAACCCGTAAGTAGTTCACCAAGATCCACTTCTTTCCGGCCCCGGCGTCAGCGTGGGTGCCGGAGGTGGTGCCGACGTGAACGCACGGGGAGCACTGGGGAAGTACGGCGAGGATCTGGCCGCGAGGCGGCTGACCGAGGCCGGGATGACGGTGCTCGCGCGCAACTGGCGCGCGGGCAGGTCAGGCGAGATCGACATCGTGGCGCGGGACGGCGACGCGATCGTCGTGTGCGAGGTCAAGACCCGCAGCGGACAGAGCGGCGAGGCCGGGGCCTTCGAGCACCCGATGGCCGCGATCACACCGGTCAAGGCGGCGCGGCTGCGCGATCTCGCCGAGCGCTGGGTGCAGGAGCACGGGGGAGCGCCGCCCGGCGGCGTCCGCATCGATCTCATCGGCGTGCTGCTGCCGGAGCGCGGAGCGCCCTGCGTCGAGCATGCGCGAGGGGTGTCCTGATGGGCTTCGCGCGTACGTGTTCCGTGGCCCTCGTGGGAGTCGAGGGCGTCGTCGTCGAGGTGCAGGCGGACCTGGAGCCGGGCATCGCCGCGTTCACGCTGGTGGGGCTGCCGGACAAGAGCCTCACGGAGAGCCGCGACCGGGTCAGGGCGGCGGTGGTCAACTCCGGGGGCGACTGGCCGCAGAAGAAACTCACGGTGGGGCTGAGCCCGGCGTCCGTGCCCAAGGGTGGTTCGGGCTTCGATCTGGCAAACCCGGTTTGCGCACACTTTTAAAGCTACGCTGACCGCATGCCCAGTGAGCAGCACGCATGCTACGCCGTCATCTACTGCCGCATCTCCCGAGACCGGGAAGGTCGAGCGACGGGTACAGCGAGGCAGGAGCGCCAGTGCCGCGACCTCGCCGAGAAGCGCGGCTACGAGGTCGTGAAGGTCTTCGTCGACGACGACACATCCGCCACCACCGGCAAGGCGAGGCCGGGGTACGAGGAGATGCTCACCTGCCTCCGCGACGGGCGTGCAACCGTCGCGCTGGCGCTCGCGCCGACCCGCTTCTACCGGTCCCTCCGGGACGGCCTGAGCTTCTTCCAGCTCATCACCGAAAAGCGGCTCCACGTCGAGACCGTGAAGCAGGGCCGATACGACCTCAGCACCGCGGACGGGCGGCGGGATGCGCTCCGGGCCGCCGTGGATGCCCAGTACGAAGCCGAGTTGATCGGTGAGCGCGTGAGGGACGCGAAGGCGGACAACGCGGCGGCAGGCGAGTACCGGGGCGGCCCGCGGCCCTTCGGGTACGAGGCGGACGGCGTCACGATCCGCGAGAGCGAGGCCCAGTGGATTCGGGCGGCGGCCGAAAGGGTCCTCGCGGGGGACTCGTTGCGCTCGATCGCGCGAGACTGGAAAGAGGCCGGCATCCGCACCGCGGCCCGCGCCAGGCGCCTCCCGGACGGGACGCGCAGCGAACCCGTGGACAAGCCGTGGACGGGCGAGGAACTGCGCGACATGCTGCTCCGGGCCCGGAATGCGGGCCTGGTCGAGCAGATCGACCGAGGGGCGTCCGGCCCTCGGCGGGGCGCGAAGGCCCGGAAGGTGCTGGGCCCCGCACAGTGGCCCGCGATCGTCCCCGAGGACGAGTGGAGGCAGGTGCGCGCCGTGCTTCAAGACCCCCGCAGGAAGACCACCACGAACAACGCCCGGAAGTGGCTGGGGTCCGGCCTGTTTCGCTGTGGCGCGGACGGCTGTGACCAGACTGCGCGAGTGACCTCCACGACTCGCGGGACGGGCGAGAAGAAGCGCCGGACCATGGCGTACCGCTGCCGGTCGGGGAAGCACGTCACGCGCATCGCTGAACCGCTGGACGCGATGGTCGAGGCGGCGGCCGTGGCTCGTCTCGCGCGACCGGACGCGGCGCAGCTCCTGCTACCGGCTGTGGACCACCAGGAGCGGCAAGAGGCGGAGGCCCGCGTGTGGGAGCTGCGTGAGCGTCTCGACACGTTCGCCGCCGACTACGCGGACGGCCTGATCAGTCGATCGCAGATGCTGGCGGGCACGGAGCGTACGCGCGCGCATCTCGCGGACGCGGAGGACCGGTTGGAGGCCCTGTCGTCGGTGTCGGTACTGGCCTCGTTGCCGCTCGGTACGGACCAGGTCGAGACGAAATGGGACGGCCTCGACCTGTCGCGGAAGCGAGCCATCGTGGACGCGCTCATGACGGTGACCCTTCTCCCGGCGAAGCGAGGCCGGCCGAAGGGGTACGACGCGTCGCAGGAGGCGGGCACGTACTTCGATCCGGAGTCGGTGCGGATTGACTGGAAGCATTCGGCGCACTAGACGCCCCGTGGAACGACGAACGCCCGGCGGGTGGGGTTCTCCCCCCCTCCGTCGGGCGTTCTCGCGCTCAGGGCCGCTTTGTGGATCACGGGCATGGCTACTCGCCGCGGAGGCGGCGGGCCATTTCTTCCATCTGTTCGGCGAGGGCCTGGTTCTGACGCTTCACCTCCTCGTCGGGGAGCAGGTAGCCGCGCTCAGGATTCACTCGGCGCTGCAAGTCCTGCACTGATACCTCGTGCCGATACGCCTGCTCGTCCATGCCCGGGAGCGGCTGCCTGCCACGCACCCAGTCCCGTACGTCGTTGGCGGGCTCGGTGCGGGTGGGCGTCACCGCGTAGGGACTGTTGTCCGTCGGGAGGAGCAGGCTCAGCGGTGAGCAGTCCAGGGCGAGCGCGAAGCCGAGGAGTTCAGCCACAGAGATGTTCTCGCGGCGCCCGTTCTCGATCTTGACGAGGACGGCGCGGTTCATGGGGACGCCGAGGTCGGCAACGCGGTCGGCGAGCTGCTGTGCGGTCAAGTCCCGCCGTTTGCGGACCTCGCGTAGGCGGCGGGCCACGGTGCCCGTCGGCGAGGCTGTCGCGACATCAGGGGGCGTCTGATCACGGTCCATGAGGTCACCGTAATGGGATGTTGCGTCTCACGAAACACGAGGGTACGTTGAATCTCATCAAGGGGACGTCAGGGATCTTTTAGGGGATCTCTGGTTCCCCATGCCTAGATCAGGAGATGCCATGTCACCCATGCGTGCGGCACGGCAAGCCGCCGGACTGACTGTGCGGGACATCCGCGACCTCACCGGGATCACGCTCGGGCAACTGTCCCGCTTTGAGCAGGGCACGGAGCGACTGAGTACCGATCGCCTGCTCGCCTACGCGAGGGCCGTCGGGATGACCGGCTTGGTCCGTGAGCTGGAACCGGTCGTGAAGGCCTACAGGGGCACGGGGGTTGCGGCGTGAGCCTCCCTCCCGGCCAGTTGGCCGCGATTCGCGCACACGCGCAGAAGCTCGCCGACGACGCGCCGCCACTCACCGAGGAAGCGCAGCGCACGATCCGCCGGGCCTTCGCCGAGCCTCGGAAGCAGGCGGCCAAGCCGCGCCCTGCTTCCCGCCCTGCGGCTGCGTAGCCCGCGCATGAAGCGGGCCCCCGCCAGAGGTGAGGGCCCTACCGCCGACCGGCGCCCTACATCCCGTCAAGAACCTGGGCGCCGATCCTCCGAAGAGGAATCGACTTGCACCACACAGTACCGCGGCCACCACTCCGCGAGTCACCCCGAACTATCCCTGACGAGACACACGCCGCTGGTGTTAGGCCGGGCGCCATGTACCCCACTGGGGTACCTAGCAATGGAGTCAGTATGCCCGACTTCACCGCCAACGAGGCGCCGAAGGGCGGTGCCCTGTGAGGAAGCGCGCTTCCAAGCCCGCGCGGTTCGAGATGGTGGACCGCGAAGCGATCAGGGACATCCCCTCGATCCTCTCGACCGGCGTCCTTAACCACCTGATCGCGGCCCGCGACGGCGACGACGTCACGGTGGCCGGCCTCGTGTCCCGGTATGCCGAGGGGGAACGCGTCCTCGAAAAGGCGATGCGCGTCCTCGTCGACGACGGCAGGGTCGTGAAGTTCAAGATCCAGCACGCCCAAACCGCCACCGTGTACGACCGGAAGACCGGCAAGGAGACCTCGAAGCGCGGCGGCTCTTGGCGCACGGAGTTCAGTGTCGATGCGCACGGCTCCCGGTTCACGCGCGAGGACGTCGCCGCCATGTACGACGAGATCCTCACCGAAGGCAACGTGAGGGCTGTCCGGATCGAACCCGAGTACCTGGACCCGAGGAAGAACGGCTTGCGACCGACCCCCCAAAAGTGCGGTGTCGGTCCGACCAGCAATGATGCCGCAAATCCGCATGTGGGACCGGAACCGCGGTTTGCGGGGGCCGGTCGACCGGGGGCCGGTAACCGCGGGGCTCTTAATAGGAAGGAAACTGTTTCTCGAGACTCTTCTCTCCCGGGCTCCACGGATGATCCTGCGGCCGAGGCCCTGGCCCAGACCGAGGAGGAGGAAGCGGCGGCAACGACAACGACGGAGCCGAACACCGAGGTCGCCGCATTCGTAGCTGTCCTTCCCGGCGCGATCCGCCTCACCCGAGGCCAGCGCGACAAGCTCGCGGCCCTCGCAACCGCCCGGCTCGCCGAGGGCTGGACCACCGCCCAGCTTGCCGAGGTCTGCGCCTGGCGCACCTCCGAGGGCCCGCAGGCCCCGTACGCCGTCTACAGCGCCCGCCTCGCCGACCTCCCGGCCCCGCCCGCGACGCCTGCGCCCCGGCGAAAGTGCGTGAACCACCCGCGCGCCGCCGCCGAGATCGGTGACCTGTGCGTCACGTGCCACACCGAGAAGCAGGCCGCAACGGACTCCGTCGACGTCGACCACGACCTCATCGCCGCGTTCCGTAAGCAGCGCCGAAACCGCGTCCGCGTCGGCGCCTAACCCTCCGAAACAAGCCGCGGCGGCCCGCATCCGCCAAGACACCGGGCCGCCGCTCAACCTCCGAAAGAGGCACCACCATCATGGCTGACGCCCCCACCTTCGATCGAATTCCCCCGCAGGACCTCGACGCCGAACAGTCCGTACTCGGCGGCATGCTCCTGTCCAAGGACGCCATCGCCGACGTGGCCAGCATCGGGCTCAAGGGCCGCCACTTCTACAAGCCCGCCCACGAGACCGTGTTCCGCGCGATCCTCGACGTTCACGAGTCCGGGGACCCCGCCGACCCCATCACCGTGGCCGCCCGCCTCACTAAGACCGGCGAGATCAACCGCGTCGGTGGCCCCGGCTACCTTCACGAACTCGTGCAGACCGTTCCGACCGCTGCGAACGCCGAGTACTACGCCGAGATCGTCCGCGGCAAGGCGCTGTGGCGGGCCCTCGTCGAGATCGGAACCCAGATCACGCAAGCTGGGTACGCGCAGGAGGGCGACATCGACGAGGCTCGCGATCACGCTGAGGCGCTCCTTCACGGCCTCGGACGGTCCGCGACTGCCGAGGCCCCGTACAAGTCGCTCGGCGACCTCATCGAGATCGCCCTCGACGACCTCGAATCCGACGTCGAGGGGGTCCCCACCGGCCTGCGTGACCTCGACAGCCTCACCGGCGGACTCCAGGGCGGGCAGCTCATCGTCATCGGGGCCCGCCCCGCCGTCGGCAAGTCCGCCTTCGCTCAAGGGCTAGTCCTCCACCCGTCGATCAAGCACGACACTCCTACCGGGTTCTTCTCCCTCGAAATGGGCGACGTGGAACTCGGGCAGCGTGCACTCGCCAGCCAGGCCAAGGTGCCGCTTCACCACATGAGGAACAAGCAGGTCACCGAAGACGACTGGGCGAAGCTCGCCCGAAAGGTGCCGGAGCTGAGCGAGGCGCCCGCCTACTTCGACACCAACCCGAACGTGTCCGCCGCACAGATCTGCTCCAACGCGCGCCGCATGCACCGCGAGAAGGGAATCCGGCTGGTCGTCGTCGACTACCTCCAGCTCGCGGGCAGCGACGGCGACGGCCGCTCCGACAGGAGCCGCCAGCAAGAGGTCTCGGACATGTCCCGCCGCTTCAAGCTCCTCGCCAAGGAACTCGACATCCCCGTCATCCTGCTGTCACAGCTCAACCGCGGTCCCGAGCAGCGGCAGGACAAGAAGCCGCAGGTTGCCGACCTCCGAGAGTCCGGCGCCATCGAGCAGGACGCCGACGTCGTGATGCTGCTGCACCGCGAGGACGTCTACGAGAAGGAGACCCCGCGCGCCGGGGAGATCGACGTCATCGTCGGCAAGCACCGCAACGGGGCAACCGCCACGATCACCGCCGCCTTCCAGGGCTATCTCTCGCGCGTCGTCGACATGGCGCAGACCTGACCCCCACCCGCCGCGGGCGCCTCACGCCGGGGCGCCCGCCCCAAGCCGCCGAAGGAGCACCGCCCATGACCGTCCCCGCTCGCATCCAGCGCCGCCGCACGAAGGGCTGGCGCCTCCCCGTCAACGCGGTGATCGTCAGCCGCCCGTCACGATGGGGCAACCTCTGCAAGGTCGCCCTCATGGAGGAGATGGGCTACGACGACCCGCACGCCGCAGCGGCAGACAACTTCCGTCTCTGGCTCGCGGGTTCACGATCAGACGCCCCGAACGACGAAGCCGACCAGCGCCGCGAACGCATCCTCACCGACCTCCACCTACTCCGCGGCAAAGACCTCGCCTGCACCTGCCCGCCCGGACGGGCCTGCCACGGCGACTACCTGATCTACCGGGCCAACATGCCGGCCGCCGAACTCGACGCGTGGATCGCCACCGTCCGCGAACGCGTCAATCGGCAGCGCATCGCAGCACACGACAAGCCCCTCTACGCGCCCGCCTGACGGACAATCCCCATACAACCGGCCCTCCAGGTACGGAAGTTCCAGCGCCGAAGGAGCAGCACATGCCCACCGCCATCACCCAAGAAGCCCTCGACGCCGTCCTCGACGCCCACCCCAAGCTCAACGACAACGGATACGGCGCCGCCCGCGGCTACGACTACGACACCGAAGCCGGACACCAGCGCCTCCGCGGCCTCCTAGGCGAAGTGCAACAGTGCGCCGACTGGCTGCACGCGCAGCCCTGGCAGAGCCGACTCACGTCACGCTCGATCACCAGCTACGGCGCAAAGCACGCCGTGGAACGCGCAGGAGCCGACTACGTGTGCAACGGTGCCCTCATCGCCGCCGCCCTCATCCTCGACATGCCCATCAAACTCGAAGGCCTCAACCCGAGGATCGGCATCGCCGGGTAACCGCCCGCAGCCCACCGCGCCCCCGCTGGTTCCGACCGGTGGGGGCTTCTTCTTGGCGAGGCGGAACGGGCGGAAGCCCCCCACAACTCCCGCCCACCCGGCCAGAATCGACCACGACCACCGACCCGAAGGAGCCCCGCTTGCCTACCGACGCCCAGATCCTCGAAGCCGCACACGCCGCCGCCAAGGCCGCCGAACACCTCGCCAACGCCTGGACCGCGGCCGAGACCGGCAACGGGGGCGAAGCACTCAAGCTCGCCGACGAGGCACAAGCCGAGTTGCGCAAGGCCCTCCGCCGCCTCCCCAAGGGCAGGGAAGCCCTGGGGGCCCGAGCCGTCACCGCACTGCCCGTATCGACGGGAGAGTCACCGCGACACAGGACCGAACGCGAGCTGCTGAAGGTCGCAATCCAGCACCCCGGGCTGATGTCCCCGCACTTCCGCACCCTCACCCCCGACGAGTTCACGCACCAGGGGTACGCCCGCCTCCGGGCCGCGATCACCGCGGAGCGATCCGAAGATGCCGAGGACGCCCCCACGTGGGTATCCGCGTGTGACGAGGCCGCCGACGGCGACACCCGCGCCCTGTACGCCGAACTCGCCGCAGAGGAAATCCGCCGGCGCCCTGGGGTAGATCGGCAGTTCGCGGACGAGCAGCTCGTAACCGTTCGGGGGAGGGCCCTGGAGACGGCGGTGAAGGAAGTGCAGGACGGACTGACCAGCGACCCCAGCGAGGAGGCGCAACGGAACCTCTGGAGCATGCAGCAGTACCGCATGGCGCTGCGCGAGCAGGGGGCGGCTGCTCTCGGGGAACACCCGGAAGCCCTGGTCTGCTTGCACGACCAACTCGGATCGCCTGCCTGACCGGCCGCACCACGGCGCCCGCCCCGCAGCAACCAGGGCGGGCGCTCGCGCGTTCCAGGGTGGTGCACCCGACGCAGCCGCGGGGAATGTTCGAGATGGCCGGGGCGTCAGCGGGACCAACGGGAAGCGGCCCCGGCCGCCACCAAGCACCCCAATGCGACGCGACGCGACCGCGATCGTTGTACCGGGCATGAGCGCCAGCACCACTACCCGCACCGTCACCATCGACGAACTCACCGAGATCCTCGAAGACGCCATCCGGCAGGGCATCCCGCACCACGACCCGCAAGAGGCTCACACGGCCGCAGTCGAGGCAGCCAAAGAGATCGTCGCCGCAGCCATCGTCCGCTCGGCGCTAACCGCCGCCACCTGACGCGAACCGGCCTCACGCGCGACGCACGGGCCCTACCGTCGAAAGCAGAGCCCCCGGCCTTCATCCCCCCCCCCCACGGCCCGGGGGCTCTCTCGCGCCCGGAGCGGGGGCGGGTAGCCGAGAGGTAGAAGCGCCGGTAGACGCTGCGGGTAGTCGGGGAGGGGCGCCGAGCGACCCAAAGCGTGATCCAGAACCCGCCTACGGCCGCCTCACGGCCCCACAGGGGCCCGGACGGGCAAATCACCCACGCGCGGGCCTGAACGTCGCCACAGGGCCCGCTACGGCCGCCAATTGGCGATCAAGGGACCCTAGAAGGGTCAACAGTCAGCGTGTACCCAGCCCTCGGTCTGGCTCACGATCGATGTCCCGGCGGGGAAGGACTGCTTGCAGCGCGGACAGTACCCACCACGCCGAGCGGTGATCATGGTGCCTGTCGCCCGGTACGAACCCTGCTCCTTCGCCGCCTTCTTCGCGACGCTCTCCTTCTTCTTCGCCAGCCCCAGGGCGCGTCCCCGCGCGGAGGGAGACGGCTCCTGCCCCTGAGCCTTCTTCTTGGGTTTGGCCTTGGGCGGCTTCGTGCCGTGCGAGACGACGCGCTCAGGACCAGAGGAGATGCGGCCACAGCCGCAGGCGAATATCCCGTCATCGCTCAAGACTTCGCGGCCACAGTCGGGGCAGGGCATGCGCCGTGTCTGCTCGTTCGCCTCCTTCGCCGCCAGATTCGCCGCCTCATCGGCCGCCTCGGTGAGCGGCAGCTGAGGGTTTCTCTGGTCGGGATACACATGCTCGACGGCGACGCTGCGCCCCTCGGCCAGGGCCCATATCTCTTCGAGCAGGTCGAGGTTCTTCTTGGCCTTGTTCGACTTGGTCACCGCTCCGCGCACGTAGGTGGAGCGAGTGCGGATCAGGATCGGCCCCGTCGTATCCCGGAGCAGTTCGCGGACTGCAACCAGTTCGGCGCGCGGGACGGTGTCCCATCCCGGGGTGCCGGTCACTGGCACCCCGGGGCGGAAGTCGGCATCAGCCAGTACATAAGCCCAGGCAGCATGTCCGGGGTTACTGGGGGCGGAAGATCCGGCAACGGCGGCAATGGTGATCTCAGGCATGAGCGGCACCCTAGACACGGGGTCCGCAGCCCGTGCGGGCCGGGGGAGCGCGCCTGTGCGACGAGCCGCACTGTAGGGCCCGCCACCGACAACGCGACGGGCCCGAACGGAACGTGCCAACAAACGTGACAACACATAAGACGTGACAACACGGCCGCCCCACCCGGTGCTGACCTGCGGTTTCCTGGCGCGGTTGTCACGTTCCCGCAGGAACGCAGCCCCGACTGCGGACTTGTGGCGCGACCTGCGGTTTTGCACCTCAGAGCCCTCGCGCCGACGCGGACGCCCCCGGAATGCTGGAACAGCCCCCGACAACACGCGACGGAGCACCTAGGACGCAGGCAAGGGCAGTTGGCCGGCCTCCGCGCCCGCGGACACCTCGACCTCGAACGGGAGCTGCACCGGCTCCTCCTCCACGAGCGACACCGTCTCCAAGCTCCCGAGACACGACACCTTCGCAGGAGCCCACAACGGCTTCTCCGCCGGGGAATCGTGCCTGCTCAACCGGCCCCGGCCGATCGCATCCGGCAGAGGGCGAGCAGCTATCGAGCGGCCACAGCGAGGGCACGGACGGCGCGGGAACCGGTGACGACGAGGCGAGCGCATGCCCAGAGCATGCCCACGCCCACGGGGGAACCGTCCACAAACGTTGGAACCCATAAGACGCTGGAAACGTGAACCCACAAGGAATGTGAAACGGCGCCTGCTCCGGAGGCCGGGGCGGGCGCCGTGGTGCCGTGGGCGGCCGGTTAGGTGGCCTGCTCCTGGGCGGTCTGCCCGAACCCGTCCGGAAGACCCTTCACGGCGGCGTGGCACGCGTTGTCGTCGAACTCGTCGGCGATCCGGATGTACCGCAGGACCTCCGCGGAGCCGGGCGCCCACCCGCCTTGGGTGCAGATCTGCCGAAGGTCGGCGCCCCCAGCGCGGGCCGAGGTGGCGAAGCTGGCCCGGAGGGTGTGACCGGTCCACCCGGGGTGCTCGGCACGCTCCCCGATGCGGCCGACGATGTCCGACGCGGCCTCGGGCGTCACACGGCCTCGGGGGCAGTCGTGCCGGTCGACCGCGGGAAAGGCCGGCGCGGTCAGACCGCCCGCCCGGTCGGGGCGCTCACGCTGAAGGCGACGGCGGAACTCGCCCCACGCGCGGGCCGCGCACAGTTCGAGCTGCGGGGCGCGCGGAACAGCGATGTCCCGGGCCGAGTACTTCGTCTTAGCGGTCTTCACAGAGACCCGCAGCCCGCGCGGCGCGGGGACGATGTCGGCGACGAGGAGCCCGGCCAACTCGGAGGAGCGGGCCGCGATGTGGAAGCCGACGAGGAGTAGGGCGCGGTCTCGCCATCCGGCGAGGGTGTCGGGGCACGCGAGGTAGGCGACGGCCAACTCCTCGGCGGTGGCGTACTCGGCCTGCCCCCGGCCGCGGCGTTCCTCCTTCTCGATCTGCCTGTGAGTGGCCTCCAGGGTCGAATACCCGGGCGCGGTGTCGTCGCGCGTGAGCGGGCATCCCGTGTCGCGGAGGTAGTTGATGGCGCCGGACATGTGCGTACGGGCGGCGGACAAGGCGTAGCCGGTGCCGTTGGCCTTCCCACGCTCCAGGAGCCACCCGGCGTACAGGGACAGCACCCCGCCGTCGGCGTAGTCGGCGGGGAGCCCGGCACTCACGCAGAAGCGTTCCCAGACGACGGCGGACTTGGCGTAGGTGCGCTGAGTGTTGGCGGGGGCCGCGGCGCGTCGGATGGCGTGTCCGGCCGCGCGGGCGTCGGTGATGCGGCGGGCGGTCTCGGGGCCGTACTTGTCGACGAGGGGCGCGGGGAGGGGAGTGCCGTCCGCGGCGAGCAGCTCGACGGCGTTTGAGGTGGCAGCGAGAGGGGTTCCCATGCCCCAAATCTTAACTCCGGATACCTAGGGTTATCCGGAGTTGATGTTGATTTTAGTAGCGATTCGTCGTTGCTCTTCGCGTCGCCGTACGATCGCTCCCGCTGGTTGTGGGCCGGTCGCCTCCACAGAGAGGGGCCCGCCATGCAGGCATCGGCCACCCCAACCCGCTGGATCACAGCGAGCGAACTTGCCGCCCTCGCCGGGCTGCATCACCAGACCGTCACAAAGTGGGCCCGCGAGGGCCGCATCCCCGGTCATCACGTCGGCCGACGGTGGCGCTTCGAGCACCCGGACGTGCTCCTGTTCCTCTCCGACGAGGTCCCCACATCCGCTGCCTCGGGCGGCGGCCGGTGAGCGTCGTCGAGGTCTTCGAGTGTCCCGTCTGCCCCGAGGCCGGGGCGAGGATTCGTAGCCTGCTCATCAAAGGGGAGCCCTGGTTCGTCGCAGTCGACGCCTGCCGCGCGCTCGGCATCGGCAACACCGGCATGGCGATCCGCCGACTGGACGCCGATGCTGTCAGTTCGGCTGACACCATCGACCGACTCGGCCGCGCTCGCCGCGTCCGGATCGTCGACGAGGCGGGCCTGTACGCACTCGCCTTCCAGTCGCGGAAGCCGGAGGCGCAGGCGTTCACGCGCTGGGTCACGCGCGAGGTGCTGCCGCAGATTCGCCGTACGGGCGCGTACGTGGTGCCGGGCCGGACGTCGTGGTCGGGCTTGCGTGACGTCGAGTCCGGCGCGTCGGTGCCGTGGGAACAGGCGGAGGGCATCGCGCGCGCCAACGGGCTTCCGCTCGGTCACGGGACGCTGCGGGAGCTGCTGACGACCGCAGGGTTCCTCACGTTGACCGGGCGCCCACACAAGACGCACGAGTACCTGTTCCGGCTGATGCCGAGCGGCACGCGCACGGAGGTGTGGGCCGCGACGTTGGAGACGGTGCTCCTGATCGCCCACAACGAGATCCAGCGGCGCCTCGCCCTCGCGGGTGTCGAGCAGCTCGAACTGCCGGTGGACGGCCGCCGCCTGGTGCTCGTAGAGGAGTCCGCGTGACCGCCCTCGTAGGCGGCAGCTCGCTCGTTCCGCGCGGTGAGGCCGTGCGCCGCCTGGTGTCGCTCATGTCGTCCGGGAGCGTCTGTGTGTGGACCGTGGCCCCGGCCGCGAAGCGCATCGTCGTCGGGGCGGGACACCTCTTCGTCGACCGGTCCTGGTGCGGGTTCGTTGACCTGCCCGGCGAGTTCAGCGTGCACGTCACTGCGGCGCACGAGGGCCACGTACGAGCCGGACTTGTCGGGGCTGCCCGTCACCACGGCCGCGCACCTTCCCGGTCCTATCGCCGAGGCCGTCGAAGGCCGCCTGTCGATGCGGCCCTCGGTCTCGACGCCACGTTGGCCACTGTGCAGAGGGCGGCCCTGAAGCACGGCGTACGAGCCGCCGTCGGCGAGCTGGCCGCTGCACGCGGCGTCGGCGAGTGAGGTACCCCGCGGACGCGGCGGCGAGGGCGCGGCGCTGGCGTGAGGATCGGCGGGCGGTTGTGCTGGAGCTGCGGGCGCAAGAGTCGCCGGTGTCGTATCGCAAGATCGCTGCTGCGCTCGGGGTGTCTCTGTGGACAGTGCAGGACATCGAGGCCGGCTACTCGGGGTCGGGTAAGAACCGGCCGCGAGTTGGCGGGTCAGTCGAGGGGATGGAGTAGTTCGGTGAACTGGTAGACGAATCTGGTGGCGTTGGCGATGCTGATCGGTCGTGAGCGATCCATCAATGAGAGAGCCGGAACGTTCGGCTGGTGCCCTCGGTTTCCTTCGGTCGACCGGCTTCCGGATCACGGCTGTCGTCGTCTTGATTGCCGTGCTTCTGGTGATCGTTGCGTTCGACGGGGTCACAGGAACGGACAAGTCGTCTCCAGCCCTCGCTGTCGGCGGCATCCTGGTGACCCTGCTCGCGATCCTCCTCACGCCCAGGCGAGGCGATGAAGAACGGCGTGTGACGCAAAGCCGTGAGCGTGTGCGTGCCGCGGAGCAAGGGGTAGAAGATGCCCTGCGGGTCCCGTCTCGGGTCGGCTCGGTGGCTGCTCTGGTTCGGGAGTGGGCATCCGAATCGAACGAGGGCTCCAGCGGTGCCCAGGGTGACGGTGAGCTGCTCGACCGCGTTGCCGCTGCCCGTTGGGCACACCTTCGGCGGCGACTGGCAGAGCTGGAGGCTGGGGCGGGAGAGGCTGCCCAGGCGGACGACGAGCCTGGTGAGTCTGACCCTAGTCTTTCCCTCTCTTCGCGGCTTGCGTTGCCCGAGCTCTGGGCGCTCACGCACAGCCGTTTGGATCTCTATCACGAGATCGCCACGGGACAGGCGTCGCGGTCGTTTCGTAATGCTCAAGTCGCCATGGTGCTCGGCTTCGTTCTGCTCGTCGCCTTCGTGGTCGTGGCCCTCCAGGCCAGTACGACTGCTGGTGCGGTTGTCGCAGGTGGGCTGGGGGCGGTCGCGGCGGGGCTGGCCGGGTATGTGAGCCGCACGTTCGTGCGCTCGCAGGAAGCGGCGGCGGGGCATCTGCGCGCATACTTCGATCAACCGTTGGAGTTCTCGCGCTACCTCGCGGCCGAGCGTCTCGTCGCCGACTCAAACCTCACTGAGGAGCAGCGCGCCGAGGTCGTGACGGAACTCGCGAAGGCCATGATCGCCGGGCCTGGTGGTCCGAACGCGGACGCCGGGAACGGCTCGAACGGTGATACGGGGAACACGCGACTGTAGGTCTTAAGATCCGGCCGTGGCGATCGAACTTCCGGATGACCTGATCAAGCTTCAGCGCGCAGCCGACGACGAGGGCAAGAAGCTGGAGCACCTCGACGACGGCGAGCGCGAGAAGCAGCGCGAGGTGTGGTTCGAGGCGGCGGCGCGTGCTCAGGCCGCGGTCACCGCGTACGCCGAGGGGCAGGGCCTCAGCCGGTTCGACGTCGAGAAGCAGCTCCGGCAGGTCACCCGACACCCGCAGTCGTCGCAGGAGTAGGCGGCCACTCGCGCAGCGGCCACTCCCGCCCGTCGTCCCACTCGGTGAGGTGGAGGCGCGTTCCCGCGTACTCCTCGTGCTGCGCCTGGAGCCCGTCGAACTTCCGGTCGGCGGTGTCGGGGTCGTCCCACCAGCCGTCCAGGATCCGCGCCCCGTCGCGCTCCAGGGCGACGTGATAGCGGCCGGGCGGGGAGTAGGTCACAGGTCGCCACCGCAGTGCGGGCACTGGCGACGCCGCCTCCAGCCGCGCGTACGGATGTCGACGCCGCGGGCCCTCATCAACTTGAGCTGCAAGGAGATCGTGGAGGGGGAGACGCCGACCGCGTCGGCCAGCTCGCGCACGGACGGTTCGCCGTCGAGCTTCAGCATCAGCTCGCGGTGGGCGTGCTCGATGCTGGCCTGCCGCATGTGGGCGGGCTGCGAGTGGATAGTGCGGGACATGGTGTCACCCCCGGTCTCGGCGATCACTTCCCATTTATTAGGCCACGTGTTCGATTTTCTGAGCAACGTAACCCCTCACCCTCGCCTGTAGGCCTGTGGCTGAGTGCCGCAGTTGTCCGCCGAGTGCTTCGGTTGGCCACTTCGGCACTCAGGCGCCGGCATCCCGCGGGCCGGCGGCCAGAGGGGTGAGGAGGCTCTCATGTGAATCCACTCGGCCTCGCTGCTCGAAGCGGAACTGTGAGCAGGTAGGCGCGAAGGCAGCGCCGAGCCGAGGCCGGAGGAGCCGACCGTATCGGTATGGCCCTCTGGACGGGCCAGTTCAGCTCGAAGGGGGTACTTCAGCACACCCTCCGGCGCTGCCGGAGGGTGTGCTGCCGCAGGATGAGCTCCTTGTGGCACCTCTCCGCTGCATCCTGGCCGAGGCCTTCATCGGTCACCTGGTAGCGATCGGGCTCATGGACGTCGGGGCGGGTCGGCTGACTGAAGCTCATAAGGAACCGCTGGGCCTCGGCCTTCGGGTCCCACCCTGCAGGTTTCTCGGAGCTCGCGCGGGTAGC
The DNA here is from genome assembly GCF_050106155.1 of Streptomyces nidicola. Classification (NCBI taxonomy): domain Bacteria; kingdom Bacillati; phylum Actinomycetota; class Actinomycetes; order Kitasatosporales; family Streptomycetaceae; genus Streptomyces; species Streptomyces nidicola. Next base: position 3,158,233 of record NZ_JBNBPI010000001.1, on the reverse strand, counting down.
GAAGTCCGCTCGCGCGTACTGGATCAGTCCGAAGTCGAGCAGCCGGTTACAGGCGTCCTCGTAGGAGTCCCGGCGAAGCCGGAAATTGCCCAGGCGGGCGTTCGCGTACAGATAGACCCCGGACTCGTCGTGCCGGTTGGGGAAGGTTTGGGACAGCCACTGCAAGATCATCCACGTAGCTACTTCGGATGGCTGCAGGACCTGGACCCAGCCCTGAAAGAAGAACTCTGCGGGCACGGTGAAAGTGGAGTGCCACCTGGCGGGCGGGACGGTATAGAGAGCGGGCGTCGGAGCGTCACCACGCCCTGCCTCCTGCATGAGTAGGAACGCCGCATAATCGCGGCCGCCGCCCTTCGCCTTCCCGGGTACCTCGACCAGGGCCTGATCACCGTCGATGCCGAGACTCTCCAGTGTCCTCAGCGCCCCGTGAATCTGCTGCCGACGCAGCGTGTGCAGGTCGCGGTCCCCGCGGGTGGCTGGCATGTAGTTGTTGCTTGGCTCGTCGTAGGCGCCATCGATCGCGATGAAGTCGATCCAGGAGTCCGAGCCCCTGAGCGGCGGACTGCCCCTGCGGGACCACTCTCTCCCCACGCCGAGACGGCACTGCGCCTCGAACACGGCCAGTAGGTAGAACCGCAGCGCGACCCCACGAGGGCGGAGCAACTGCGTGAGCGGGGGCGCGGAGTCCCTTGGCTCGGACATCAGCAACTCCCTGCGCAGCGTGATCTGCGTCGGTCGGTGCTGCCCTGCGGCCCACACTCGCTTAAGGACGCGGCTCGCGCCATACACGGAGTCGCTCTGCCTCAGCCGCTCCAAGCGGCGGACCCGACGTTCGACAACCTCGAGTTCCCCGGACATATCCGATCCGATCAAGGGTTTGATCCAAGCGTTTTATCCCGCATATAAGAAGCTACTCCTTTACGCATCTCAGTGCGGTTCAAAACGTTGATCAACTCTCGGAGGACCCTCTTCTGAAGGCCCGAAGATTGAGCTAGGAGCCGCCCGGCAGGGGGTTCAGCGGTACGCCGTTCGTCGAAAACGCGAACGGCCCCGGGGGCAACCGGGGCCGCTACACAGCGAGAGATTGGTCTACATCAATGTCCACGATACGACGAGGTCCAACCTCCGGAAACACCCCGCCCGACCCGGAAAGGCTTCCGCAGCGGTGGGCGATCATCCTAATCGCCTCCGCCGGTGCGGCGGGCCTGACGTTCCTCGTAGCGGGCCCGCTCCTGGCACTCGGCGCGTTCGCTACAGCCGTGGGCCTTCTCCATACCGTCATCGCGTAGATCAGCCCGGCTGCTGCCGCTGCCCTGCGGCAGCAGTCTGCTGATCAATGGCATCGACTTTCGTGAGTCGGTCAAGCGCGAAGTGCTCGCGCGCCTCGACGGCGGCCAGCTATGACGCTCAGCTTGGCCAATTGCGGCACTCGGTCACAAGGCCGCCCGTTGCAGCCCGACGCGCGCGGGCCCGAGCTCCACCGCAGGCTGAACGCGTGGAGTACCCGGTCAAAGTTGCCCTCGCCGAAGCCGTCGCCGAGCTGCCCACCGGCCCCGGCTGGTGGTACGAGCCCAAGTTCGACGGTTCTCCAGACACCTGAAGCAGGCCCAGACCCGCAACAGAAAACTGCGCTGTGCCGGTGTGGTGACGCATCTCTGTCGCCGCCTGGACATGGACAAGCGGCTCGACCTGGTGCCGGCTGCCGCCGTGCCTCGCTCCCGCACTTCGGCCGAGGGCGCTTCCTTGGCGGAATCAAGGACAACTGCGGCACGTATCTGATGAGGTGACGTGCTGGGGCACCGGTGTCGGTGATCTCCCAGACCGATCTCTCGGGGGAAAGGGCGAGGATGTTGTCGGAGGCAATGGCCGCGCTGGCCGCGGCGGGAGGCACTGCCGTGGTGCAGGCCGCAGGCACTGACGCCTGGACAGGGTTTCGCCAGCGGACGGCCCTGTGGTTCAGTCGGGGAATCCCGCAACGCGAGAACGCCGAACTGGAGCGCCTCGACCGAACCGCAGATGGCCTGGAGTCCGCCGGGCCAGCCGAGCTGGAGCAGGTACGCATCCGCCAGCAGGCGGCGTGGCAGGCCCGCATCGAGGTCTTCCTGGAGAGCCTCGATGGCACCGAGCGTGACCAGGCCGCCGAGCAGCTGAACGCCCTGCTTGAACAGTGCATCCCCCAAGGCGGAGTGTCAGCTGGCCAGGGCGGGCAAGCCGTCGGCGGGAACGTTGACATCCGGGCCGACCACGGGGCCGTGGCCGCCTGGAGCATCAGGGACGTGACCCTGGGGACCGGGAGTGACGAAAACCCTCCGCCGCCGGGAGCTCCCCAGGGCTGAGCGACCCCGGCGCTTCACCTACCGCGAGCCCCGACGAGTCCCGGTCGATCCAGGCCAGGGACGGCGGCATCGCCGTCGGCACGATCCATCAGCTCAACCAGCACGTGCACCAGCCGCGGCCCGTCCCGGTCGACCGCCCGCGGCCGATCGAGGAGTGGACCGCGCAACAACTCGGCGTCCACCCCGCCATCCACGGCACCACCACGCCGGAGCCCGACAACGGAGCCTTTGTGCTCCCGGCCTACCTCGAACGCGACCACGACCATCAACTGCGCGACCGCCTGAATACGGCCTCCTCCGGCCGGCGGGCGGCGTTGGTGGTGGTGCGCGGTCTGTCGTGCACGGGCAAGACCCGCACCGCCTACGAGGCCGTCCGCGCCTGCCTGGCCGACTGGCAGCTGGTCTTCCCCAAGAACGCCAGCCGGCTCCTCGCCCTGCTCGACGCCGGCGCCCTCCCCCAGCGCACCGTGCTGTGGCTCAACGAGACCCAGGACTTCCTTAGCGGCCCCACGGGGGAGGAGGCAGCCGCCGCGCTGCGCAGCCGCCTGGACGAGCCCGGGCCGCTGGTGGTCTTGGGCACGCTGTGGCCCGAATACCACCGCATCCTGACTATGGTGCCGCAGCCCGGCCAGGTCGACGCCCACCGCGGAGCCCGCGCCCTGCTCGCCCAGGCCCAACCCGTCGACGTCCCCGCATCCTTCCCCGACCAGGCATTGAAGGGACCCCGGGCCCAACACGACCGCTCGTTGGCCGCAGCCCTACGCACCGACAGCGGGGGAAAGGTCACCCAGATCCTCGCGGCCGGCCCCCAACTGGCCGATCACTTCAACCAGGCGACCCCGCCCCACGGCCCCTATGGCCACGCCGTCATCACCGCGGCCATGGACGCCCGCCGCCTCGGTCACACCTCCCCCCTGCCCGCCGCACTCCTCAAGGCCGCAGCCCCCGACTACCTGACCCCGCAACAGCGCGCCGAGGCGCCCGTCGACTGGTTCACCCACGCCCTCGACTACGCGCGAGAGAAGATCAGGGACGTGGCCGCGGCCCTGGAACCCGTTGCCAACCCCGAAGGCATGGGCGCCCTCCCCGGCCTCTACCGCCTCAACGACTACCTCGACCAGCACGCCCGCACCACCCGCCACTACACCGTCCCCCCGGAAACCTTCTGGACCGCGATCCACGACCACACGGCAAGCACCGCGGAACTCACCCAGCTAGCAGGCCAGGCCAAAGATCGCCTCCGATACCGCATCGCCGTGCGCTTGTACCGGCGGGCCGCCGACGCTGGCAACCCGGACGCCCTAAGGGAGCTGTCGTATCAGCGGGAGCGGGCTGGGGATGCCGCGGGCGCTAAGCGCCTGTACCAGCAGGCCGCCGACGCCGGCGACCGGCACGCCCTGGCGTGGTTCGCAGCGGTGCGGTGGGAGGCTGGGGATGACGCGGGCGCGGAACGACTCGCCCAACGGGCCGCCGACGCCGGCAACCCGGACGCCCTGAACCGGCTCGCAGAGATGCGGGAGCAGGCTGGGGATGCCGCGGGCGCGGAACGACTCGCCCAATGGGCCGCCGACGCCGGCAACCCGTTCGTCCTGGACCTGCTCGCAAAGATGCGGGAGCAGGCTGGGGATGCCGCGGGCGCGGAACGACTCGCCCAACAGGCTACCGACTCCGGACACCCGACGACCCTGCAGCGGCTCGCAGAGATGCGGGAGTGGGCCGGGGATGCCGCGGGCGCGGAACGACTCGCCCAACGGGCCGCCGACAGCGGATGGCCGAGCGCCCTGGACTGGCTCGCAAGCAAGTGGGAGCAGGCTGGGGATGCCGCGGGCGCGGAACGACTCGCCCAACGGGCCGCCGACAGCGGACACCCGAGCCCCTTGCACTTGCTCGCAATGAAGTGGGAGCGGGCTGGGGATGCCGCGGGCGCTGAGCGCCTGTACCAGCAGGCGGCCGACGCCGGACACATGGACGCCCTGCAGCGGCTCGCAGAGATGCGGGAGTGGGCCGGGGATGCCGCGGGCGCGGAACGACTCGCCCAACGGGCCGCCGACAGCGGATGGCCGAGCGCCCTGCAGCGGCTCGCGGCGATGCGGGAGGAGGCCGGGGATGACGCGGGCGCGGAGCGCCTGTACCAGCAGGCCGTCGACGCCGGAGACTCGGTAGCCCTGAGCGTACTGGCGTGGCGGCGGGAGCGGGCTGGGGATGCCGCGGGTGCGGAACGACTCGCCCAACGGGCCGCTGACACCGGATTCCCCTACAGCCCCTACATGCTCGCAAAGACGCGGTGGGAGGCCGGGGATGCCGCGGGCGCTGAGCGCCTGTTCCAGCAGGCCGCCGACGCCGGATACATGGACGCCCTGACGTGGCTCGCAGAGATGCGAGAGGAGGCCGGGGATACCGCGGGCGCGGAACAACTCGCTATACGGGCCGCCGACGCTGGCGACCGGGACACCCTGACGTGGCTCGCAGAGATGCGAGAGGAGGCCGGGGATACCGCGGGCGCGGAACAACTCGTCCTACGGGCCGCCGACGCTGGACACAGGGACGCCCTGGCGTGGCTGTCGTTGCAGCGGGAGTGGGCTGGGGATGCCGCGGGCGCGGAACGACTCGCTCAACGGGCCGCCAGTACCGGAGACTTGGGCAGCATCCTGGACCTGCTCGCAAAGATGCGGGAGCGGGCCGGGGAGCACGAGGACGCTGAGCGCCTATACCAGCGGGCCGCCGACGCCGGCTACTCGTACGCTCTGAACCGGCTCGCAGAGATGCGGGAGCGGGCCGGGGATACTGCGGGCGCGGTACTCCTACGGCTATTCGGGCTGGAGACAGACGGTTCACCGGCTCAGCCTTGGACTGAGAACGTAAACGATGTCTCATGAGACACACCAAAGTCTGGTGAACGACGGCGACCGGGCCGTGCTGTGGCGCCGCGAGACCGTGCGCATCCAGACCCGCGCAGGCCGCGATGCCACCGGGCAATGGATCGACATCGCGACTCCCGCGATGGCCTTGCCGCCCGACACCGTGCTCGACGGCGAGATCGTCGTGTGGCGGGACGGCGCGATCGACTTCGGTGCTGTTCGCTCCCGCGCCTCGGCCCGCGGCCGTCGTCTGGCTGATCTGACCAGCCGGTATCCGGCGTCGTATGCCGTGTGGGACTGTCTTGCCGTGGCTGGCCAGGACCTGCGCGGGCGCCCGTGGGTGGACAGGCGCGCGGCCCTGCTCGACGTCCTCGCCGACGTGGGCCCGCCGATTCAGGCAGTCCCGGCGACGGACGACGTCGAGGTCGCCGTCGTCTGGTTCGAGCAGCTCCAAGCACAGGGCATCGAGGGCGTGGTCGCCAAGCGCGCGTCGAGCCCGTACAGGGCGGCCCGGATCTGGAAGAAGGTCCGGCACAGCGAGACCGTGGACGCTGAGGTGATCGGCTACGTGGGCCCGCCGTCTCGGCCGCGCCGGGCGGCCGTGCGGCTCCCGGACGGGCGCCGTGCGCTGTCCAGGCCGTTCACCGCGCCGATCGCCGCCGCCGTGGCGAGGTGGATAGCCGAGGCCGGGCCCGGCCCACGGGCAAGCACCGACGACGGCGAGGAGTACGTGAGCCTCCCGGGCGGGCCTCTGGTCGAGGTCGCCGCGGAAACCACGAGGCACGCGACGGTGACGGTGATGCGGGTCCGCTGAGGGCCGACCTGCGCCCCGTCGAGCGGCGGCGCACCCTGGAGGTATGGCGAGCGCTCCGATAGTCGTGCACCCGCCGCTTGGTACGGGCGGCCGGCGGGTCACGGCGCGCGGGGAGATCCTCGGTCTGGCTCACTCCGATCACGACGTCGTGGAGTTCCTGCGGCGGGCCGGGCTGGAGGACGCGGAACGGCTGCTCGATGACCCGTCGTGGGTGAAGTGGCGGGGCGGACGCGCGCACCACTACGAGGCGGCATGATGGGCACGCCAGCGGCCGGATACGTCTACGTGTGGAAGCCCTCGCTGTTCCTCGTCTCGTCAGACGAGGTGCTGCGGGACGACCGCTGGCTTCGCATCAAGAGGCTCACGATCCGACGACACGGCGTGGTGATCAAGTTCTCGGACGGTGTGAAGGTCGAGGCAGCCCAGGGGGACCGCTGGTATACGCGCAGGCCTGCGCAATGGATCGCGCCGAACCACACGGGGACGATGCCTGGGATGCCGCCGGGGGCGGGCCGCCCGTAAGGCTGGGTTACTCGCGGGACGGCACCCTCGCCGAGAGGTTCCCGAGCAGGTAGCGCGCCAGCTCTGCGTCCGGCGTGCGTCCGTCGCGGACGTCGGCGAGCAGTCCCATCAGCTCGTGCGCGTCGTCGAGGGCGAGCACGGGGAGCAGTACGGCCGGCGGGCCTTCGGCTGTGGCGTCGTCATCAAGGTTCACGCCTCGACAACGCAATTCGGGCTCGTGCGTCACACTGCCTAGGCGCCGCCAACGAGTGAAATCACCAATCGTGATTGACCGGGATGCACGATCTAGGGGCGTACGGGGTAGTGTCGATGTAGACGCAGCAGGGTTGCGGAGCCCCTTGGAGGGTTGCCGGGATCAGGTCGGAACCAGGCAACTGGATCCTCCGCCGAAAGGCGGCAGTGGCCCCCGGAGCCCCCCAAGGGGCTTTGCTGTGCTTTAGGGCACCCGCATCTTGCGCCACCAGCACCTGCCTGTCATGAACGTCTTGTCGCCCATGACCTTGACCCCGTAGCCGAGTAGAGAGCCTCCACGTCGATACAGCTGGTGCTTACAGAGCAGGAGGTTCTCGGCGCACCGTTCATCGTCCATGGCGCCGCGCAGGGCCGCGTTGAGCAAGCCGGCATGGATATCGGCGAGTTGGATTCCGTCCCAGTCCGTTCCGGTCCAAGTGGGTGGCCACTTGATGTGCTCCCATGGGACGCCCCAGGTCTCAACGAACCCCTGACGGACGAAGTTCAGGTACGCCTCGGTATCTGAGTGGTTCATGCCCTTCACAGAGCCGAGTCGCACCACTGCGAACCTCGGCCCGCCGTCCCATGCCTTCGCAGCGTGCGCGACCCGTTCTAGTAGGAGCCGGGTTGTGTAGTTGTAGAAGCGGACGCCATCGGACATCCCGGCGAAGTTCCGGGCGGACCTCTTTGGGACGACAACGTGGATGACTTTGGCCGAGGGCATCAGCGCGAGCGACCGGGCGGCCCGCAGTCTTCGGTCTGCATGCTTGGCCTTGAAGTGATCAACCCAGTGGAGTGGGGTGTTCGTGTCTGGCCGACTGGTGTGGATGAGTGCCCGAAGGCCCCCAGCCGTCGTGCGCACGTTCCAGTCGTCCTCACTGGGCACCATGAGTGCGGTCATGGCGAAGAAGTCCGACGCGTTGGGTCCGACGCCCCGGTCCCCGGTCTCGTCCACATAGACGCTAAGTCGAGGTAGGGCGCCCATGCCTTGGGGGGTGGGCGAAGCTGAGGTCACGACCGGAACCGCCCATCGAATGCGGGCGCGTGCGCGCTACTGTTGCAAGGCACCACGGGAGGCAGGATCTCCTCTGGTCTTGCCCCTGCCGGAGTCCAGTCTGGCGGGGGCATTTTGCGGTTGTTGACCGTCCGTCAGACCCCAGCGGCACGTCCGGTAACGCAACGTTACACCCGATAGTCGACATACCTCGTCCCTCTTTTGGCCTCACCGGCAGCTCCATCGCCTTCATGCGGCGAGCAACCCGGACTCTGTCCAGATCCGTCCGCAGCCCTCGCGGTGCGCGACCGGGGCGCGGCCTTCGCTGCCGTGCATGGTGATCTCCCCGCCACACGAGTGCCGTTGGGTAATCACCCGCTGCTGCGCCGCGATGCAGAGGGTGTGCTCGACGGGCTCGTCGGCGCCGCTCGGTGTGCGGCCATCGCTTCGGGGCGACCAAGTCGGTTTGGGCGAGCGCGGCCTGACGTTGGCGGTCCTGGTGCACGCGGTGTGCGCGGCCTCGACGGGCGCATCGTGCCGAGGATCAGATGTTTGCCACCGGCCCGAAACGCAGAAAGGCCCCGCACCCGAGTTGGGTGCGGGGCCTCAGTTCCTGCATGCCCGCTCAGGGGCATTGGTCGACGTCGCGGCGCTCCGAGCACGTGATCGGCGTACGGCAGTCGGCACAGGCCCGCCACGCGCGCTCCGAGGGGCATGGCGCGAGCGTGGCCGCGGGCTCGTGGGGGCGGCGCTGCCGCCATACCGCCTCGCTGCCGGGGGCGAGGGCCATGTCCCGGCCGTGCTCGCCCTGGACGATGATGCGGACCCGGTCGAAGTCGAGCGCGCACCAGTCGACGACGGGACGGGGCTCGCCCCAGTAGTCCACGCGGTCGCCGATGGCGAGGGCGTCGAATTGGGTCCTCACCGTGCACGACGGGTCGAACGGCTTCTTCGCGTAAGGGGATTCAGGCACCTGCGTTCCTCTCGTACTCCTCGACGTCGCCGCCCGGGTCGTCGGGGTCCCAGCCGGACGCGTCCGCGCCGGACTGCTCGACCTCGAACGTCATGGCCTGCTGCTCGCGGCGCTCCTCGGCGCGCGCGGCGAGGTAGGTCTTGAACTCCTCGACGACCGCGCGGTCCCCGTCGGTCATCTGGTGGTGCGGGTTGCTGCCGCACGGCGGGCCGACGCTCATCGGGCGGTCTCCTCGTCGTCGAGCTGCGCGCCCATCGGTGACGTCGCGTTGTGCATGCGCTGCACGGCGTCGGTGAGCGCGGAGGCCGCGGCGAGGGCGTCGTCGCGTGCGGCGACGAGCTGCGCGAGCTTCCAGTCGGGGTCTCCGCCGCCGTCGATGCGGAGTCGGCCGGCCTCGTGGGTGTGCACCACGGGCCGCATCGTCTGGCGGAGCGCCTGGTCGAGCATCCCGACCATGCGCGACAGGCTCCCGAGCGCGTCGTAGGCGTCGGACGGGAACTCCCAACCTTCGCCGATCGGGCGGGAGTAGTGGTTGAACACGCGGACGCTGTCGGCTGCGTCAGCCATGCGCTTCGCCGGGGCGGTCATTGGGTCGTCTCCTCGGTCGAGGGGTGAAGGTGAGAGCAGTAGATGCAGTGGTCTCCGGCCCGTGTCGGGATCATCCGGCCCGAGCAGCGCGCGCATTCGCCGCGCTCGTCGACGGGGTGCCCTAACCGGCAGGCGGGGCAGGTGTGGCCGGGGCCAGGGGCATGGGCCTCGAAGCCGGAAGCCCAGCCGAGGCCGCTGATGTAGTCCTCGAACTCGACGCCCTCGGGGAGGTCGTCAGGCTCCAGTGCTACGGCGAGACAGGGCGCGCGGTCGCAGGTAACGGCAGTGCGAATCAATGGGGGCTCTCCTCGACGGTGGGTCAGGGGCAGGTGAGTACAAGTGAGTTCAGGTACAGCCCCTGTTGCGGCCCCTGCACGGGCAGTTCACGCACTGCGCGCAGTCCTCGTTCCACTTCAGGTGGCGGTGCGCCTTCCGGTCGTGGGCGTGGTTCCAGCACCGCGGGCACTCGCCGCTGGGCGGCCGGTTCGGGTCGGGCATGGCTCCTCCGTTTCACGCGGTTGAGGGTTTCGGCCGGCGTCCGGGAGCAGGCGGTGGGCCCGGACGCGGCAGGGACGAGGTCAAGGCAGGTGCACGAGGAGAACTCGGCGGGCCAGCGCTCGCGTATTCGGCAGGGACCGCGGGCACGAGGGCGACGACGGCACGGTGATGGTGCCGCCGCTCGGCCCTGTCACGCGGTGGTGCCCGGATCTGGAGCGTCGGACCGTGCAGCCTGCGCGCTCCAACCGCTTCAGCAGGGCCCGAACGTCGCTGCGGCTGCTCATGAGTTGCCCGACTTCCACGCGATGCCGCGGATCGTCTTGCGGGTGACCGAGGCGCCGCGCAGGTCCGTCACGTTCGTGACCCGCTTGGGGCCCTGCTTGGCGCGGAACTTGGACACCAGGGCGACCGACGCCCCGGCGGCCACGATGCAGACCGCCGCTGTCGGTGTCGCCGACTGCATGGCGGCGCCCACGCCCTCGCCGATCATCCACACACCGCCGCCGACGGGCAGCGAGGCGAGCGCGATCCCCTTGGCGACCGCGGGCATCGGCTCGGACGGCCGCGCGACCGGCGCCGGTTCACAGTGCGGGTCGAACTGTGTGGACTGGTACTCGCGCAGGCGGCGCGCGTCCTCAGCGTGCCGGGCGAGCAGCGCCTCGACGGCGGGTGTCGCGGACGGCTTCGCGGCGGGGACGGGTACGCGGTCGTCGGCGTAGGCGGACTCGATCAGGCGGCGGGCTTCACTGGTGTCGCTGCTGCTCACTTGGAGACTCCGTTCACGATGCCGGACGCGGCCTGGGTGGTGCTGGTGAGGGCGCCTTGCAGAAGGTCGATGAGGTCGCTGCCCCATGGGGTTGCGGCGAGAGCGACCCAGAACAGGGAGACGGCCGCGAAATGGACGAGCTTGAATGCGGCCGACCTCCAGATCCAGAGGGCGACGAACGCCGCGGTGAGGAGGAACACGGCGGTACTGGTGAGGGTCATGGCGGGGGTTCCTTCGAGCTGGTGCGGGCATGGGGGAGGGCCGCCCCGGGAGTGGGGGCGGCCCTCGGAGGAGGCGTTCAGTCCCGGCGCTGGGCGCTGCGGGTGTTGTCGACGTCCTGGATGGAGCCGTTGTTTCGCCCGTGGACGTGGACGTTTGACCCCGAGCCCGTACGGCCGGGCGTCATGGACTCGCGTGCCTCGCGAACCGTGGTGGCGACCATCGCCGTCACCGCGGCCTGCTCCTTGGCGGACAGTCCGGTGACGGACACGTGCGAGGTCCCGCCGCCGGACACGGACTGCGTGACGTTCGTGATGCCGGATCCCTGCACGTTTTGCAGGCCGGTCGTCACCTTGGACGGGCGCGGGAAGTGGTCCGGGGCCGCCTTGCGGTACTCGCGCAGCGGCGGCGTCTTGGGGGCGGCCTTTGCCTGCACCGCGGCATCGCGCGCGGCCCCGGACTGGCGCTCCGGCGGCGCGGCAGGCACGCCGCCCGCCTGCATCGTCCACGCGGTCCGCACTCCGGCGGCGACTGGACGGTACGCCTGGTTCTTGGCGGCCTTCACGGCCTTTCGGCCAGCCTCGCGGGTGGGCGCCTTGATGCGGGTCTCGACCTGCCGTTTTAGCGGCTTTGTCACCTTGGCGCGTACCTGCGCCTTGACCCGCTTCCTCGCCTCGCTCTTGGCACGCTTGCCGAGGTACTTCCCGGCCTCGGTGAGTTCCTTCACGTGGTCGATCGGGGGCGGGGCCTCCTCGCCGAAGCCGCGGTCGACGAGCTGTTGCCCGTCCGGGTCCGTCTGCCCGGCGCGGTGGCGGCAATAGTGCTCCCAGTCGAGGGCCGCGATCCGGGCCTCGACCCAGACGGCGCCGCAGGGGCATTCGATCTCGGGCATGAAGTCGGCGCCGACCTGGAAGGCGATGCGCATGCCCGTGTCTCCGCCGCAGACTGGGCAGGCGAGCACGGTTAAGACGGGCGGCCGGTCGGGGTTCTGTTCGTCCTCGACGAGGAGGCGGAAGCGGCGCTCGCACTGGACGTTGAGGGCTCCGGTGTCGGGGGACAGCCCTCGCCATTCGCTGAGAGGCATTGCAGCTCCTTCGGGCATGGGAAAGGGCCGCCCCGAGCGGTACGGGACGGCCCTTCGGTGGTGTGGCGGTCAGGCGCGAATGCCGCCCGGAACGGTCGGATCGAAACGGCCGGCGCGCATCGCCTCGATGTAGAGGAGCACTGTCGAGAACGTGGCCGCGCCGTACGTGATGAGCCAGGACGGGGACGGGTCTTCGTCGGCGGGCTTGTCAGGGAACGTGCTCACGATCAACTGGTAAAGGTCGGCGTGCCTTTGCTTGGCGTCGCCCGCTTCCTTCGGGTGGGCGTCGGCCCATGCCGTGATGAGATCGAAGGCGAACTCGTTGGCGCAGGTGAGCCCGTACACGTTCCATCCCTCGATGCTGTCGCCGGGGTTGTAGCCGACGGCTTCGCGGACCCCGTCAAGGCATTCGTTGTAGAGGTGGTCGAGGCGGTCGTGGAACTTGTCCAGCTTGGTGGGCACGGTTCTCCTCGCGGTGATCGTTTTGAGTTGGTTTGTCGTTGTGGTCGGCGATGCGGGCCGATGCGTATGCGCAGGTCAGGCGATGCGGGGTTGATGCGGGACGGGGCCCGGGTGATGCGGGAAACTCGCATCACCCGGCAGTGCTCCCACATGGCGCTCGCATCGCCTGACCTGCGGTTCCGCATCGCTCCGCATCACCTCCGCATCGGCTATTCCGGGGCAAACCCCGCAGCTTCGCGGACGTCGGCGAGACGGTAGCCACGCCCTCGAACGGAACCGGTGGAGCCGTTGCCCTCGACGCGGGACAGCGTGCGGCCGGTGCCGTCGAGGGCTTCGCTCACTGCCTCCCCAAGGCGGCGCCCGCCGACACGACCGAGGTTGGCGGTGTTGCCCTCCTCGACGTTCAGTGCCGCGTACGACCACTGGTCGGGGTCGAGGACAGCGAGGACGTTGAGGATCTCGGCGGTGTGCAGGTGCTCGGGGTTCCCGTACTTGGCGAACGCGTCAAGGATCAGCGCGAGGATGCCGTCGACCGCGGGCTCGTCCGCGCCGTTCGCGGGGCTGGGACGGCCGAAGCCTCCCTCACCGCCCGCCACCGACGTAAGGCCGGTCGTCTGGGTAAGAAGCTCCTCGATCTCGTCCTTGAACTGGCCCGGCGCGCGCCCCAGTTCGGAGCGGAGTTCGTATCCGGCCTGGATGATCGGCTCGGCCCCGTCGTACTTGTCGTCCTCGATGAAGCACGAGCGGATGATGTCGCCGTCGTGTCCGTCGATGTCGACGATCGCGCCGCCCTTGATGCTTTTCGGGATCTCGTGCGCGACCATGCCCGCGCCGGTGGCTCCTTCCTTCAGGATCGCGTTCGTCTGCGTCGGCGACGTGGTGCGTGTCGCCACGCGGGCCCCGGTGTTGGACTTGAAGCCGCGGGGCACCGTGTTCGCGTCCGGGTCCTGAGTCGAGACCAGGATCGAGATGTTGAGCGCGGCCACGAACCCGGCGAGTGCATCGAGCAGGTCACCGATCCGCTTACCGGCCTTCATCATCTTGGGCTTTGCCGGGTCGTCGGACTCGGGGTCGACAACCAGGATGTTGGAGGCCGCGTACTGCTTGTACTCGTCGATGATGACGACCTCCAGCGGGAACTCATCGAGGTCACGCTCGGAGGCCTTGGCCTTCTTGCGGTCGGTGAGGATGTCCTCGCGGCGCTGCCCCTCCGCGTAGAGGATTTCCAGGAACTCGATCAGGCGCAGCGGGTCGCGGCCGAAGAACGTCGAGCAGACGGGCGCGTACCCGGCGTGCTCGCCCGGCTTCGCCCCGGCGATGAGGCGGATGTTGACGTGCGGGTCCAGGGCGAGGCCGCAGATCAGGTTCCGCAGCAACATGCCCTTGCCCGTACGGGAGGCACCGCCGAGGAGCGCGAGGACGTGCCCGAGCTTGAGGTAGACGGGCTCACCGCGCCGGTTGTAGCCGACGAGGATGCCCCGGCCGAACGCGTCGGTCTGCACCGGCTTGTTGACGAGCGGGGACACGAACAGCTTCCCGAACGGGTCGATCGTCGACACCCACAGCGTGAACTCGTCACCGCGGCCGGTGTCGGAGTCGATGACGTCGACCTGGTAGACCGGGACGCCGAACGCGGACGCGAGGTCATCGAGCTTGGCGCGCACCGTCTTGACGTTCGGGCCTCCCTTGAGGCGCACCGGCATGACCCACGCGTTGCTGTCGAGCGCCGGGGGAAGCCGTAGTTCGATCTGCTGCTCGCCCTTGAGGATGCCGGCCTCGCGGAACGCCTTGTCGAGTACATCGGCGTTCGGCGTGATGCCGTCGCCGAGCTTGCCGTCGCCGGTCGGGTTGTAGGTCTCGCCCGCGTCGGTCTTGCGTCCGATCAGGGCGAGGCCGCCGAGGGTGAGCGCGGTCGCGGCCAGGCCGCCCGGCATGCCGGATGTGATCAGGCCCGCGGACTCGATGCCCGCGACGGGTGCGAGGACGCTCGCGGCGCGGGCTACGCGCTTCTTGCGGCCCTTGCCGCGCACCTTGTCGTACGCGGTCTGCATGATCTGCTGTTCTTGCCACGCCTTCTTGGCCGCGGCTTCGGCCTGCGCGCGGGTCTCCTTGCGCTGGAACGTCTTCTTGGCCTGCTTGGAGGCGGCTTCGTGGGCAGCGAGGCTTTTCTCGAACTCCTTCTTCGCGGCGATGACCGCGGCGCCGTCCGTGCCACGCACCCATGTGTGGACGCGGGCGATGCCGCGCCCGATCTGCCGGTGGTGACCGTGCTCGGTCTTCTGGCGGCGCGCCCAGCGGCGGAACGAACGGACGCGGTTGATCCCGGCGACCTTGCCGCGGGCCTTCCATCCGCCCGTGGTCTTGACCCAGGCGGGGGTGAGCGGGGTTGCGCCGTGGAGGTCGTCGGCAACGGCAGGCATGTCCGGGGTGGGCTCGACGACGGTGCCGGTGATGGTGCGGGCCGGGGTGGGCGCCGGGGCAGCCGCACCGGGGAAGAGCTGGTGGACGGTGGCGAGGTCGCCGTGGTTCACGGGCTGCTCGGACATGATGGGTGGCGTCCCTTTCTGGGCATGGGGAAGGGCCCCCGGAGTCGTGCTCGTTCCGGGGGCCCTGCGGGGTGTGGGAGTCTTGGCGTGAGACCCCGGCGTTACGACCGCCGGGGTCTCACCTGTTGGGGGTCACAGCTCGAAGAGCGCGGACTCGGCGGCCTGCTCGGCTCGCTGCTTTTCCCGCTCCTGCTTGTGGGTCTTGGTGCGGCGGGTGGCGCACGCTCGGCACAGGGCGACCAGGTCGTCCGGGCCGAGCGTCACGGCCTCGTGCGCGGGGGTGTCGGGGTCGCGGGGGAGGGCGATCAACGGTTTCCGGTACTCGGCCGAGGTGTCGCAGCAGCCGTAGGCGTGGCGTCCACCGCACGTGATGCTCCCGCCGCACTGGCAGGACCATCCGGCGCGGCGCATCACCTCGGCGTAGGCGCCGTTCGGGTCGGCGATGGGCGGCCGGTGGTTCATGACGTGCCCTCCTGCTCGATGACCGCGTCGCGGACGCGCTTCGCGTACGCGGCGCTCTTGCCGAGGAGCTTGCGGACGGCCGGGGTGGAGAACTGCGTGGGGCTCGCGGTGTACAGCTTCCGCGCGGCCTTCAGGTCGCTCGTGTCGAGCGGCTCTGTGTCACCCTTGTGGGCCCTGTCGCGAACCGGCTCCTTCTCAATACCCGCAAGGGCTGTAGCGCCCTCGGAGGGGCCACCAGAGGGCTTCCTCGGAGCGACCTTCGCGGACCCTCCGGAGCCCTCGTCGAGGACCTCGTCGAGCCAGTCGTCGACGCCCGCCCGGAAGTCCCGGCGAAGGCTCACCGCCGACAGCGACTCGGCGACCGCCTCGGCCTTCTGGAAGCGCTCGACGACGTCCGCTGTGCGGGCGATCGGCATCGCGTGCTCGTCGAGCCACGCCTCCTTCCACGCCTCCTCCTCGGTGATGGTGCCGAGGGGATACGCGGCGAGGATCGCGTCACAGCGCTTGGCGACCTTGGGGAACTTCTTCCGGCGCGCCTTGCAATGCTTCGCGCGCTCCTTCTCGGCAGCGCGCTCCGCCTTCGTCTTCCGGGTGCGGTTGGCGGTGGCGACCACCCACCACAGGCCGACGCCGACGAGCGAACCGACGGCGAACAGCACGGCGCGGACCCCCGCGCCGGGTGTGGCCTCGCTGATGTGCCCGAACGCGTTGATCCCGGCCGCGAGGAGCGCCGACACCCACGTGAACGCCATCAGGCGACCGGACGGCTTCCCGGCCGTCATGGCGCGAGTGGTGAGGATCATCAACGCGAGCGTCAGACCCTCGGCCATGACCGGCACGAGCGGACTGTAGGCGCCCATACCCATGGCGGCGGCAGCATCCATCTGCCCGCCCCACGCGAGGATCATCGACGCGATGACGGGGAGGGCGCCGGGCACGGTCGTGTGAGCGGTGACCGTGCCGATGAGGCGCTTGCGGGCGGCCTTCCGCTCGGCCTTGCGCTGCTCCTTGCGGCGCCGCTCGTCGGCGGCCTGCTTGTCCGCGCGCTTCCGGTCGGCTTCCTGCTGCTCCCGCCGCTGCTTGTCCTTCAGCTCGGCCGCCTTCAGCTTGTACTCGCGGTCGGCGTTCCGGTCCTCGCGGGCGATGTCGGCGTTGAGGCGCTTGTTCTCGCGAGCCTGCTCCTGCCAGGTGCTCACTTGCCGTTCTCCTTCTCGGTCTTGGCCTCGCTCCAGCAGGGGGAGCAGAGACGTTCCGGCTTGGTCGTCCGCCCGGCCTGGTCAACGGCGGGGTGGGTGTAGGTCCAGGTGGCGTGCCCGCACCGGGTGCATCGGTCGTGGTGCTCGGTGTACTCGTGCATCAGCCGCTCTCCCCGTCGGTGCGGTGGGGCTGCTGGGGGATTCGCCCGGTGACGAGCTCTTCCAGGGAATCGGCGAGCTTGTGGGCCAGCTCGGTGTCCGCCTTGTCGGGGACGGCGTCGGCGAGTTGCGCGGTCAGCGCCTCGGTCTTGGCTTCGGCGTGGTCGGCGCGTGCGGACTCGATCTCGATGAGGAGCTCGGCCGCAGCGATTCGGCCGGCCGCGACGTCGTAGGCGACGCGGGCGGCGTCGGCGCGCTTGCCCTCGGCCTCGTACCGGGCGTGCCAGTCCTCGGCCTCGGCGGCGTAGGTGAGGGCGGCGGTCTCGGCCTCGGCGAGGCGGGCGCGGGTGACGAACGGCAGGCGGAACATCATGCGGGAACCCCGATCTTGGCGTGGCGCTGGTTGGAGTAGGCGACGGCCGCGACGATCACGCGCCGGGCGAGGAGCGCGACTGCGGCCACGGTGGCGATCGAGGCGACGGCGGTCGCGATGATGACGACGGCGAGGGCGGTCGCGCCGATGACGACGGCGAGCAGCACCACCACGGGGACGATCACAGCGGGGTGTAAGCCGTCGAGGCGTTGCAGGAACTCGCCCACGTAGGTGCGGGCGCGGGCGAGGAAGGCGTCGAGGCGGTTCACTGGTCGCCCTCCTTGGTGCGGTCGGCGAGGCCCGCGTACAGGAGGTCGAGCGGGCATCCGGTGGTCTCGGAGTACTCAACGAGCGCGAGGCGGTCAGCCTCGCTGATCGCCTCGGCGAGTTCGCGGCGGGCCTGCTCGGCGGTGGGGGTGGGGGATGATGTCTGCACGTCCATGGATGGGTCTCCTTCGGGAGATGCCGAAGGGCCGCCCCGTCGGTGGGGGCGGCCCTTCTTTCTTCGGCGGTGTTGGCGCTAGGCGGCCGTGGGGGCGTCGCTGCGGGCGCGCAGGGCGTCGAGGACGGCCGGTGCGTCGGAGTGCTGCCAGATGGTCGTGTGCGCCGTCTGCTCGTGGACCGTCTCCAGGAGGCGGCGGGCGGCGCGTACGTCGTCAGCGACGTCCTGCTCTATCGCCCACTCGGCGGCCTCTAAGGCGAGGGTGAGCACGTGGTCGAGGTCGTCGGCGTCGAGGCGGAGAGCCAGCATCAGGCGCCCCTACGCGTTGGCGGTGATGAAGCGGACCTGGGCGGTGGGGATGTTGACGGTGTCGCCGCCCGCGAAGTGGACGTGTACCCAGTCGCCGTCGGCGACGTACGACGTCACGGGCGTCTCGGGAAGGTGGTTGGTGTGGAAGCAGACCTCGCCCTCTCGGAAGACGGCGAACGTGGTGACGATGGCGAACTCGGAGGTCATGGCGGGTCGTTCCTCTCGCTGGTCGGGTGGGCCCCTGCGCCGCGGCTGGTGACGCAGGGGCCCGGCATGTGGGGGTTAGCGGCGCTGCTGGTGGCGCTTGAACTTCTGGGCCGCGGACGCGTAGGTGACGGCCGACAGCGCGAAGCCGAGGCCGACGTAGGCGAGCCAGTCGACGTCGAGGGCCAGGGAGCCGACGAACGCTAGGAGCGCGGCCGTGGCGGTGAACTTCAGGTCGCTCGCGAAGATGTTCTTCGCCGGGGCGGGGGCGGGCTGCTGGTTCATCGGGTGGTCCCTTCGAAGAGGCGGCGGCGTCGAGCGCGCGCGGCCAGTACGGCCTGATGAATGGCGTCCGGGTCGAGCGGACGGCGTATGCCGTCGGGCTCGATGCGGTACAGGGCGACGGGGCGCCCGGCCTTGATGCGGCCGGACGCGAACGCGCGGGTCACGCGGCGAGCCCGATTGCGTGGTTGCGGTGCGCGCCGACGAGCGCGTTGCGGGCCTCCGCGTACCGCGGCTTGCGCGGCTTGTAGAGGGCGGCGGCTCGGGCGACCTCAGCCCGGCTGTAGCGGGTGCAGGCGCGGGCCTTGGCCTTCCCGGCGTACGAGACGCCCGGCATGCCGTCGCAGGCGGCCTTGGCGGCGTTGCGGCGGAGCGAACTGGCGACGGTGCGGGCCTCGCGGATCGGGAGGCCGGCCGCGACCGCGTGTGTGGCCATGCTCGCGACGCCGCGGCGGCGGATCCTCGCGGCGGCACGGTGGGTGCGGGTGCGGTCCCGGACGATGCGGCGGGCCTTGGTCGTGCGATCCTTCATCTGCTTCTCTCCTGCTGATCTCAGGTGGGAATGCGAAGGCCCCGGCCGGTGTGTGAGAGCCCGGTCGGGGCCGTTTCGTGCGCCGAGCGGCACAAGACCCTCGCCGCACGGTGTCGGCGGGGATGTTGCGGGCTCGGATCAGCGGGGCGTGAACGTGTACCGGTAGTCCCAGCCGTCCGCGCGCTCGTTGAAGGTGGCGCCAGTGCGGGCGGCGGAAGGGTCGGTGCGGCGAGCCTCGACCCAAGCGAGTTCGCTGGCGGCGAGAGCACTGGTCTTAGCCGCGGCGTGGACGGTGACGGTGAAGCTGCCGTCGTTGTGGTGCTCGGTGGTGGTGTGGGTGCGCACGGGCGGTCCTTCCGGGCGGGGATGTTGCGGGCTCGGTCAGCGGTCGCGGCGAGCGGCCACGGTGGCCGAGATCGCGAACCAGATGACGGCGGCAGCTCCGGAAAAGGCGCCCCGCACCGCGTTGCCGTGGGTGAAGGCGATGGTGGAGGCGATCGCCGACATGATCGCGGCGGCGATGTAGAGAACGTGGTTGAACTTGCGGCGGTTGTCGTTGGCCATGGCGGGCTCCCTTGGTGGTCGGTGGGGTGGTGCGTGAGTGCCCGCGCCTGCTGTCGAGGCGTACGCCCGGGTTCGGCGTGGCGGGGGCGGTGCAGGAGCCATCCCGTACGGCGGCTCCTTGAGTGGTTCTGTCTTGCGTCTGCGTTCTCGGCGGCTCGTGGTTAGCGCAGTTGGGCGGGTTTCCCCTGTAGGTGCGCGGCCTTCGGACCTTCCGTCTCCCTGGTCCTGCCGTGAGGCTCATCGCTCGGCTTTCGCCTTCGGCCCCGTCCTCTGTGGAGTTGTGTCGTGCTCCGGCTTCGTCGCTCTGTCAGGCGGGCGGGCCGGTGCGCCGTTGGGGACCTGGGCCTTTCGGCCCGCTCCTCTTGGCGATGCCTTGAGTGTTGCACAAGATTCGAGTCTTGCGCAACACTGGGGTCTAGATACAGTTCTCCCATGTCGAAAGAGACTGCTGAGATGCCTAAGACCGAGAATCTGACCGCCGCTGAAGTCCGGAAGCAGCTCCCAGGACTTGCCGCGCGTGTGCAACACGTCGGGCACCACATCCGCTTCTGGCGCTACCGCGATCCGCAGGGCGTGATGGTCCCCGAGGACTGGTACGAGCGCGCATGCGCGGCGCTCGGCGAGGATGCGCGCATCAACCTGGAAGCGCCGGGGGCTGCGTACAAGGGCTTTGCGCGTAAGAGCGAGGGCGACGGCGAGGCATGAGAACCGCGCTCCTTCCGGTCGGTCGGGTGATCGCGACGACCAAACCGCGGCGCGCGGCTGTGACGGAATCATGAATCCTGATCACTCACGGATCACAGGGGGAGGGACCCGCGATGGACAGCGAGCAGGCTGAAGCGTTCGTGGCTGAGCTGAAGCGGTGGCGGGATGTGCGGGGCTTCTCGCAGTCCGCGCTTGCCGCTCGGGTCGGCTACACGCCGTCGTACGTATCGAAGGTGGAGGGCGGCCAGTTGGTGCCGTCGGCCTCGTTCGCGAAGCAGGCAGACGAGGTGCTGCGTACCGGGGGCGCGATCCTCCGAGCGCACCGCGACTTGGAGAGTGCCGGCCGAATCGACGCCGTGCCGCACCAGGCGGCCGAGGAGCTCCACGCGGCGAGCCTCCTCGTCGAGCACGAGGACACGACCCTTCACTTCGACGGGAGCGTCTACCGGGCCACGCAGCGCCGCAAGCTCCGCAACGACAGCCCGGACCCGGTGACCCGCTACTTGATCCGGATCAGCGTCGACCGCTACCCGGGCAACCCGGAGCGCTCCAACGCGCACTACCGGCAGAATCCGTTGACGTGGGACGAGATCGGCCTGAGCGCCAACCTCGACGGCGAGCCCCTCCAGTGGCGCGTGAAGCACGACCGCGACGCGTTCAAAGAACTGTGGCTGCTATTCGAGAACGACGACGGTCAATACCCGCTGTACCCGGGCGAGTCGGCGTGGCTGGAGTATGAGTACACGGTCGGCGAGGACAAGTGGGGGAGCTGGTTCCAGCGGGCCGTGCGCCTGCCCACGCGCCGCCTCGGCGTCCGCCTCGACTTCCCGGCCGACCTGAAGCCCACGGTGTGGGGAACTGAGACGACGATGACGGCCGAGGCGATGCCGTTCCGGACCGCGATCCGCCGCAGCGAGGGAGAAGGTCGACGCATCTACACGTGGTCAACGGACGATCCGCCGTTGCACGCCCGCTACCGACTTGAGTGGAAGTTCCGCGCCCGCACGGGCGACGAGGAGGCCCCGCACGTCATGCAATCCGCGA
Source organism: Streptomyces nidicola (assembly GCF_050106155.1). Lineage (NCBI taxonomy): Bacteria > Bacillati > Actinomycetota > Actinomycetes > Kitasatosporales > Streptomycetaceae > Streptomyces > Streptomyces nidicola. The sequence goes on along the minus strand of NZ_JBNBPI010000001.1, from coordinate 3,137,070 downwards.
GCGACCGAATGCAGGCTGTCGGCATCGTCCAGGAGGGCGATCCGATCCTGACGAAGGCGTCCCGGCCGTTCAGGTTCCCCGACGAGGCTGAGGACGCGCGCCGTGTCGTCGCCGAGCTGGTGTCGCACGCCGAGCGCGCCGCGACGGTCCACGTGTTCGGCAAGGGCATGGGAATTGCCGCGCCCCAGGTCGGTATTGACCGGGCGGCGGCGATCGTCCGCTCGACTGAGGGAGAGTTGGTCACGCTGTTCAACCCGCGGATCGTCGAGGAGTCCCCGGAGTCCGACGAGCAGTACGAGGGGTGCCTGTCGTTCTTCGACGTGCGAGGGAAGGTGCCCCGGCCGCTCGCGATCAGCGTCGAGCACCAGGACGTCGACGGCACCGAGCGCATCACCATCTTCGAGCGCGGCATGGCCCGACTCGTCGCGCACGAGGTCGACCACCTGCACGGGGTGCTGTACCGGTCGCGGATGCGTGAGGGAGTGACCCCGATCCCGGTGGCGGAGTACCGCGGCACCGGCAGCGGCTGGAACTACGAGGGTCGTTGACCCGCTCACGCGGCCCCGGCCTCGACGGGGCCGCGCGCTGTTTCTACCTTCGGAGGAAGCGCAATGACCCTGCCCAGCCAGCCCGCGGACTCCAACGCTGCCGCGACGTCGAGTCAGAAACGGCCGGCCGAAGTCGTCTACCTGGTGGGCGCTGAGGGCCTGGACCTTGTAAAGATCGGCACCACAACAGACGTCGACAGGCGGATACGTGCGATGCAGACCGGTCTACCCCTGACGCTGTCGGTGCTGTGGACGTGCGAAGGCGGGCGCGAGCTCGAACGGGCCCTTCACGGCGAGTTCCGGGCGCAGAACCGGCGAGGCGAATGGTTTGACCTCGTCAGCCTCGGTGATCCAGTCGCGGTTGTGAGCGAGGCAGTCCGGAGGCTTGCGCCGTCTCTAGGGCTCCCCGTCCCGCCGCCGTACGCCTCACCGGACCTGACTCAAAAGCCGGTAGCTCCCATGATCCCGGGGTGCGTTCGCCTTGAGCGTGAGCTGTCAGCCCGGACCCTGACTTGGTACGAATGCGAGGACTTTGGGCTTCCGTCCGCCGCGATCAAGCCGGTGACGGTGTACCGCACTATCCAGTACGGCGCCGGAGGTGAAGTCCTGGCCGTGACGCAGACGCTCGTAGGTGAGAAGCACGAGCAGCCCGAGGGCTTTGAGTTCCCGGTGAGGCCGAGCGACTGATCGTGGCCAGCCAGCCTCCGCCCAGGCGAATTGGGTGGGGCGCTGTTCGTAGGAGCTTCGGTGGCTCAAGCGCGACGAAACTCCCACGCTGGTCGTGCGGTGGCGTCACGCTACTTTCGCGGCCTGAACTGGGCGAGCAGGGCTACCACCGTTGCGGCTCCGGATATAGCGGCCCCCACTTTGGGTGCCTGGAGCGACAGGACGGCGACGAGGACTCCGATCGTCAGGAGGGCTGCGAGGCGTCGGTTGATCTGGTCCATCAGAACCTTCTCTCTGTGAGGCCAACGGGTTCGTGAACCAGCGTGGGATCGGCACGGAAGCGCCTGACAGATCCAGGACAAGGCGTGACGGCACCCGGACAGGGGAAGCCAGGACGGAACAGTGTCTGACACGTGCTGACGGCCAAGAGTGCGGATCTAGAAGCGAGTTGCTGGACCCCTTTTGACAGCACGTCGCTGAGGGGGGAAGTGATGGCAGTTGCCCAACCTTGGAAGAAGCCTGGGCTCGATGGGTATCCGCACCTGAAGAAGCTGAACGACGAGCTCCACTCCATGAGGTTCGAGGCCGGGCTTCCCTCGGCGCGAACGATACGAAATCACATCGGACGGGACGCACAGGAGTACTGGATCGTGAACCATCAGGCGATCCTCAATGCCTTTCAGCAGCCTGACCTCCCCGACCTTGGTCGTCTTGAGCTCATCGTTGCCGCTCTGGCCGAAGTCGCCCGATGCGACGATGTCCCCAGCGAACTCAATCGGTTCAAGAGCCTGTGGAAGCGAGCCGTGACGGAGACGGTTTCTCAAGCTTCGGTGGACCCACAGTCGGATGCTGAGACCGACTCTGGCAGTGGCACAGAGGGCAAACCCGTCCAGGATGTACCGGAGCAAGCTACGGAATCCAACGGTGAGAAGGAACAGGGAGAGTCGGGTGCGAAGGGGGTACGTGCTGACGAGGATCAAGCCGCGGAATTCAACTACGCGCAAGAGTCACTGAAGGGCTTGATCATCAACGCATCTCAGGCGCTTTGGGATGACAAGGATGCGTTGAGGGTCTTCCTGGGAGTCGTTCGCCGCAGCTCTGGCTTCTCCAGATTGGCCGATGCTGCGGAGGAGCGTCGGCCGGCCAATGCCACGTTCTACGGTGTGAAGAGCAGAGAGTTCGAGAACGAGCGTTCACCGGCAGGGCTCGAACTCGTCACGCTGCATCGGCGCCTCGACGAGCACCGGGTGAAGCGCAAATGGTCCTTCACGGATCTGGAGAACCAGACAGGTGTTTCGGCAGGTGATTGGATCCGCTGGTACACCCATGATGAGCTGCCCAGCCGCGAGGCAGTCGTAGCGTTCTCTCACGCGATTCATCTGATGCTGGAAGAGCACGTGTTGTTGCTCGGGCTCTGGGAAGCGGCTCACGATGCGCTGGAGGTCGAGGCTCGCTGCGAGGACTTGCCCGATCAGGTCACCTTCGATGACGCATGGGCGCTCCGTGACGCGGCAGCTTCCAAGCTGTGGGTGCTTGCTGGGGTCGGAGGCGACCCACTGAGCGTGTACGGGCCAGACCTATCTGGAGGGACCGTTCCGGCATTCACCGTCGCCGGTCCGGCTGGCTCGGGGCGTTCCACAGCGCTGGTGACCATTGCGTGCTCGCTTCTCGCAGCAGGAACGAGGGTCGTCCTGGTCGCGCCGAAGCCTTCTCCGCTACGGGACTTGGCCAGCCGTGGGGGCGTCCTCGCTTGCTTTGAGCAGGACGACTTGGGGCATGACGAGCTGGAGGAGTTGCTCGCGCAAGCTTCCCGCGCAGAACCGGTCGTTGTCGTGATGGACGATGCGGAGTGCTTGGAGAAGTGCGACGCCAGTCGCCTGCTGGAAGCGCTGCTTCAACAGGGGGCCGCGGACGGGACTGCATTGGTTCTTGGCGGGGATGAGAAGGAACTCGGGAGCGGCTTCCGCTGGTCACGCCGAGCTAGGAAGGCTCATCGTGGACTGCTTCTGTCGCCGCGAGAGTGGCATGCGGGTGACCTGATCGGCGTCAAGATCAGTGGCTCTATCGCGGGGAGACCCCTCACGCCCGGCACAGGATGGCTCCACCTTGGCGACGGGAAACTGGTGCCTGTGACCGTGCCTCGGTGCTGAGTGGCCAGAAGTGCGAGCGGCCCGAGGGAGCCGAGTCTCGACCGTGCAGGGTGACTGATCTAGGCCAGCCAGCAGAGCCCCCGCCCGGGGAATTGGGCGGGGGCTTTGTCTGTCTGCCCCTGGCCGGGTGGAGGGCAGTGGAGGGCCGCTCTTTAAAAGAGTGCGAACTTTGGATTGGACCTCGCCGTCGCCTGTGCCGTGCTCGGCGCCGCCGAGCGGATCGACCCGAAGGCCCTCGCCGACATCGTGATGATCGGGGAGCTGGGTCTTGACGGGCGGGTGCGGCCGGTGCGGGGCGTGCTCCCGGCCGTGCTCGCGGCGGCCGACGCCGGCTACGAGCAGGTGGTGGTCCCCGAGAGCACGGCGGGCGAGGCGTCCCTCGTGCCGGGCGTATCGGTGCTCGGCGTGCGCAGCCTGCGTCAGCTCATCGCCGTGCTCACGGACGAACCGGTGCCGCAGGAGGAGGCGGACGAGCCGGGGCGCCCCGATCCACTGCTCGCCGGCCTGAGCATGCCCGGCAGCGGTGTCGGCACGGGCCTCGGCGGCTCCGCGCACGACGGACCTGGACTCGATCTCTCGGAGGTCGTCGGGCAGCTGTCCGCCCGTACGGCGATCGAGGTCGCGGCGGCGGGCGGACACCACGTGATGCTGTCCGGGCCGCCGGGCGCGGGCAAGACGATGCTCGCCGAGCGGCTGCCCGCCATCCTGCCGCCTCTCACCCGTGAGGAGGCCCTGGAGGTCACGGCGATCCACTCGGTCGCGGGAATGCTGCCGCCGGGCAAATCGATGATCGACACCGCGCCGTACTGCGCCCCGCACCACTCGGCGACCATGCAGTCCCTCGTCGGGGGCGGGCCGGGGATGGCCAGGCCGGGCGCGGTGTCGCTGTCGCACCGGGGCGTCCTGTTCCTCGACGAGGCCCCCGAGTTCAGCGGCAAGGCGCTCGACGCCCTGCGCCAGCCGCTCGAGGCGGGGCATGTGGTGATCGCGCGCAGCGCCGGGGTGGTGCGGCTGCCCGCGCGGTTCCTGATGGCGCTCGCCGCGAACCCCTGCCCCTGCGGGCAGTACCGGGCGTTGGGCGGCGAGTGCGACTGCCCGCCGGCCACGGTCCGCCGCTACCAGGCCAGGCTCTCGGGGCCGCTGCTCGACCGGGTCGACCTCCGTGTGGAGGTGGACGCCGTCACGCGCGACGCGCTGGTGGGGTACGGGCCGCGGGGCGAGAGCACCAAGGTCGTCGCGGACCGGGTGCGGGAGGCCAGGCAGCGGGCGGCGGCCCGGTTCGCGGACACCCCGTGGCGGACCAACAGCGAAGTGCCGGGCCACGCCCTGCGCACCCGCTGGCCGGCCGCGCCCGGCGCCCTCGACGAGGCGGAGCTCGACCTGGAGCGCGGCTTCCTCACCGCGCGCGGCCTCGACCGGGTGCTGCGGGTGGCCTGGACCGTGGCCGACCTTGCCGGGCGGGACCGCCCGTTCGCCCAGGACGTGGCCCTCGCGCTCCAATTGCGGACCGGGATCTCACGCGGGGTGCCGATGACGATCGGGGCGGGGTCGTGAGAGGGGGCGGGGCTGCGGTGTCCGAGTCGCCGGCCCGCTCCCTGGCTCCGCGTGGGGCGTCGGCGTTGAGGGAGGGCGGGGCGTGATGGGGGTGGAAGCGGGTGACGACGTGCGGCTCGCGCGGGTGCGGCTGACGCGGATCGTGGAGCCGGGCTGGGAGGCGGCCGGGCAGTGGCTGCGGGAGTTCGGGGCTGTGGAGACGGTGCGGCGCATCGAGGCGGGCGAGACGGGTGAGCCCTTGCCCCGGGTGCGGTCCGGGCGCTGGGCGGGCCTTGTCGCACGGGCAGCGGACGCGCCGCCCGCCGAGCGGGATCTGGCGCGGGCCGCGGCGGCCGGGGCGCGGTTCGTGTGTCCCGGGGACGCCGAGTGGCCGGGGCAGTTGGACGACCTGGGGGACGGGCGGCCGATCGGGCTCTGGGTGCGGGGCGGGCCGAGCCTGCGGATGTGGGCGCTGCGTTCGGTGGCCGTGGTGGGCGCGCGGGCCTGCACGGACTACGGGGTGCGGATGGGCGCGAGCCTCGGGGCCGGGCTCGCCGAGCGGGGCTGGGTGGTGGTCTCGGGCGGGGCCTACGGGGTCGACGCCGCCGCGCACCGTGGGGCGCTAGGGGCGACCGGGGCGACGGTGGCCGTGCTCGCCTGCGGCATCGACCGGATCTATCCGCGGGGGCACGCCCAGTTGATCGACCGGGTCGCGGAACAGGGACTCGTGATCGGGGAGTTGCCGCCCGGGGACCATCCGACGCCCAGCCGGTTCATCCTGCGGAACAGGGTGATCGCCGCGCTCACCAGAGGCACCGTCGTGGTGGAGGCGGCCTATCGCAGCGGAGCGCTGGGCACGGTCCGTTGGGCGCAGCGCCTCGGGCGGCACGCGATGGGCGTTCCGGGGCCCGTGACCAGCAGCGTCTCCGCGGGAGTGCATGAACTGCTGCGCAAGGAGGCGGTGCTGGTGACCGATGCGGCGGAAGTCGTGGAGCTGGTCGGGGAGATGGGCGAGCTCGCGCCCGAGCGCCGTGGGCCGGTGCTGCCGCGCGATCTGCTGCCACCCGGTGCGGCAAGGGTGCTCGCCGCGCTGCCCGCGCGCGGGGTGTGCAGCGTCGCCGAGGCCGGCCGCGGGGCGGGGACGAGTCGGGACGAGACGATCGGGAGGTTGTACGAACTGCGCTCTTTGGGGTTCGTCGAACGACACGGCGAGGGCTGGCAGTTGACACGCCAGGCGATCGAATCGGTCTTTCCCGGAGGGGAGCTGTTCTGACGCCGTGCGTTGCGCCGTCCGGATGACACCCCGATGACCTTGGCAATTCCGGCAGTTGACGCTCCGTCGCGATCGGCCGGGGCGACGGAACCGGCCACGCGAGTCGACGAAGGGAACGTATCTGCGCAACGACGATCTCCTACCCTTCGCACACTGCGACGCTCCAGTCACGCTACGCTCACCAGGATCCGGGTTTCGTCCCCTCCATCCGGAATCAGGTGGGTAGCTCGGTACCAGTCATCACCAGACGGGCAACACGGCATCTTCACAGGCAGAGCGATCACAGCGACCAGTACGTCAAGCACCCTCGGTTTCCTGGGTACGCAGCAGCAGAACGGCACAAGGCGGCGCATGCCACAACACACCTCAGGGTCCGACCGGGCGGCGGTACCCCCCGCCGCGCGCGGCTCCAGCGTGCGGCCTCCGGCTCCCTCCTCCCTCGAGGAGCTGTGGAGGTCGTACAAGGCGACGGGCGACGAGCGGCTGCGGGAGCAGCTGATCCTGCACTACTCGCCGCTGGTGAAATATGTGGCGGGCCGGGTCAGCGTGGGGCTGCCGCCCAATGTGGAGCAGGCGGACTTCGTCTCGTCCGGGGTCTTCGGGCTCATCGACGCGATCGAGAAGTTCGACATCGAGCGGGAGATCAAGTTCGAGACGTACGCGATCACCCGGATCCGCGGCGCGATGATCGACGAACTGCGCGCGCTCGACTGGATTCCCCGGTCCGTGCGGCAGAAGGCGCGCAACGTGGAGCGCGCCTACGCCACCCTCGAGGCCCAGCTGCGGCGCACTCCTTCGGAGAGCGAGGTGGCCGCGGAGATGGGGGTCGCGCTCGAGGAACTGCACGCGGTTTTCAGTCAGTTGTCGCTGGCGAACGTGGTGGCGCTGGAGGAGCTGCTGCACGTCGGCAGTGAGGGCGGCAGCGACCGGCTCAGCGTCCTGGACACGCTCGAGGACCACGCCGCGGACAATCCGGTGGAGGTCGCGGAGGACCGGGAGCTGCGGCGCTTCCTGGCGCGGGCGATCAATACGCTGCCGGAGCGCGAGAAGACCGTCGTCACGCTCTACTACTACGAGGGCCTGACGCTGGCGGAGATCGGCAATGTGCTCGGCGTCACGGAGAGCCGGGTCAGCCAGATCCACACGAAGTCCGTGCTGCAGCTGCGGGCGAAGCTGGCGAGTTTCGGGCGCTGAGAGCGGTGCGACCCTGCGGTGCGGCGAATCGTGCCTGCCGTGTGCCTGCCTCCGGTCGGGGGTCCGTGAAGCCCCACCGACTCCCGTCGCGGGCCGCATCTTCGTAAAGTGGAGACGTGCCTAGGATTCGAGCGGCCTCCGTGGCCGAGCACCGGTCGATGCAGCGCGGCGCCCTTCTGGACGCGGCGCGTTCCCTGCTGTCCGAGGGCGGGACGGACGCGCTGACGTTTCCCGCGCTTGCGGAGCGGACGGGGCTCGCGCGCTCGTCCGTCTATGAGTACTTCAAGTCGCGCGCGGCCGTGGTCGAGGAGCTGTGCGAGGTCGACTTTCCGGTGTGGGCCGCGGAGGTCGAGGCCGGGATGGCGCGGGCCGAGGCGCCCGAGGGCAAGGTCGAGGCGTATGTGCGGGAGCAGTTGGCGCTGGTGGGGGACCGGCGGCACCGTGCGGTCGTCGCCATCTCCGCGAGTGAGCTGGACGCCGGGGCGCGGGAGAAGATCCGGGCCGCGCACGGCGGGCTCGTCGCGATGATCGTCGAGGCGCTCGAGCAGATGGGGCACGCGCAGCCCCGGCTCGCCGCGATGCTGGTCCAGGGTGTGGTGGACGCGGCCGTGCGCAGGATCGAACTGGGAGCCGCGGAGGAGCCCGGCGTGATCGTGGACGCGGCCGTGGGGATGGCACTGCGCGGCGTCCGCGGCTGAGTGTCCGGCTCGGCCGACGAGTCCCCCCCCCCCCCGGTTGCGCGCCCGGCTCAGCCGAAGAGCGCGCCCGGCCACTTCCACCCCCACACCGGCAGCAGCCTCGAAGGCCTCCCGCGGATCAGTGACGGGTCCAGGAGTGTCAGGGGGTTCAGGTACGTGTCGCCGCGGAGTAGGCCCCAGTGCAGGCAGGAGGGGGAGACGGGTGGGCAGTGGCCCGTGGGGAGTTGGAGGGTGCCCACCACCTCGCCGGCCGTGACCTCCTCGCCCTTGCGGACCGCCGGCGTCACCGGTTCGTACGTCGTGCGCAGCGGCGGGTCGCCGGTGTCCGGGAGCTCCAGGGACACCACGCCCCTGCCCGCGATCTCGCCCGCGAAGAAGACCCGGCCGTCGGTCACCGCGCGTACGGGGGCATCGATGGGGGCCGCCAGGTCGACGCCGCGGTGGCCGGGACCGTAGGGCGTCGCCGGAGGCGCCCAGGAGCGGACCACCGTGGGCCGCTCGCCCACCGGCCACAGGCGGGCGTCCCCCGCTCGTGCCGAGGAGGGGAGGGCCAGCAGCACGAGCAGCGCGACCGTCACCGTGAGTAGTTTTCGCATGGTGCTCAGGTTCCACCGCGGAGCGGCCCCGCGGGGATCATGGCCGGGAAACGTGGACTACCGAACGGTTGTGGACAGCGGCGTCACCCGGTACCTCGCGGGTCCCGTACACTTCATGTGGCGATCCGGCCCACCGGATCGACTTCGCACGCCCCGACACCGGGCCTCACAGGCTTCGTGTCAGTGGCCTATCGGTCCCGTACGACCGCCTCGCAAGAGCGCGAGCGTACGCGGCAGGCACACGCAGTGGGCGTCAGGAAACAACCGAGAAAACACAAGGAGTACGGCCATGGCCGTCGTCACGATGCGGGAGCTGCTGGAAAGCGGCGTCCACTTCGGTCACCAGACCCGTCGTTGGAACCCGAAGATGAAGCGCTTCATCTTCACGGAGCGCAACGGCATCTACATCATCGACCTTCTCCAGTCGCTGTCGTACATCGACCGCGCCTACGAGTTCGTCAAGGAGACCGTTGCCCACGGCGGCACGGTCATGTTCGTCGGTACGAAGAAGCAGGCGCAGGAAGCGATCGCCGAGCAGGCGACCCGCGTCGGCATGCCCTACGTGAACCAGCGCTGGCTGGGCGGCATGCTCACCAACTTCTCGACCGTCTACAAGCGTCTGCAGCGCCTCAAGGAGCTCGAGCAGATCGACTTCGAGGACGTCGCCGCGTCCGGTCTCACCAAGAAGGAGCTTCTCGTGCTCTCGCGCGAGAAGGCCAAGCTGGAGAAGACCCTCGGCGGTATCCGCGAGATGTCCAAGGTTCCCAGCGCCGTCTGGATCGTGGACACCAAGAAGGAGCACATCGCTGTCGGCGAGGCCCGGAAGCTCAACATCCCGGTCGTCGCGATCCTCGACACGAACTGTGACCCCGACGAGGTCGACTACAAGATCCCGGGCAACGACGACGCGATCCGCTCCGTCACCCTGCTCACCCGCGTGATCGCCGACGCCGTCGCCGAGGGCCTCATCGCCCGCTCCGGCGTCGCCACGGGCGACCAGAAGCCGGGCGAGAAGGCCGCCGGCGAGCCCCTCGCCGAGTGGGAGCGCGACCTGCTCGAGGGCGAGAAGAAGGCCGACGACAAGGCCGAGGCCAAGCCCGCCGAGGACGCCGACAAGGCCGAGGAGAAGGCTCCGGAGGCTCCGGCCGCCGAGGCTGCCGCCCCCGCCGAGGCCCCGGCCGCGGACGCCGAGCAGGCCTGACCCGTACGGGATTCGGTTTCATGAGGTGACGGCGGGGGTCGATTACGACCCCCGCCTTCACCCGTGACCGTCACCTTCGTTCTCACACTGCTTCAGACTTCGTAGAGAGAAAACCAGGATCATGGCGAACTACACCGCCGCTGACGTCAAGAAGCTCCGCGAGCTCACGGGCGCCGGCATGATGGACTGCAAGAAGGCGCTCGACGAGGCCGACGGCAGCGTCGACAAGGCCGTCGAGGCCCTGCGCATCAAGGGCCAGAAGGGCGTCGCCAAGCGCGAGGGCCGTTCCGCCGAGAACGGCGCGGTCGTCTCCCTCATCGCCGACGACAACACCTCCGGTGTCATCGTCGAGCTGAAGTGCGAGACGGACTTCGTCGCCAAGAGCCCGAAGTTCCAGGCCGTCGCCGACCAGCTGGTCGCCCACGTCGCCAAGACGTCCCCGGCCGACCTCGAGGCGCTGCTCGCGTCCGAGATCGAGGCCGGCAAGACCGTCCAGGCCTTCGTCGACGAGGCCAACGCCAACCTCGGCGAGAAGATCGTCCTGGACCGCTTCGCGCAGTTCTCGGGCGCGTACGTCTCCGCCTACATGCACCGCACCATGCCCGACCTGCCCCCGCAGATCGGTGTTCTGGTCGAGCTGGACAAGGCCGACGCCGAGCTGGCCAAGGGCATCGCGCAGCACATCGCCGCCTTCGCGCCGAAGTACCTCACCCGTGAGGACGTTCCGGCCGAGATCGTCGAGTCCGAGCGCCGCGTCGCCGAGGAGACCACGCGCGCCGAGGGCAAGCCGGAGGCCGCGCTCCCGAAGATCGTCGAGGGTCGCGTCAACGGCTTCTTCAAGGAGGCCACGCTGCTCGGTCAGCCGTACGCCCTCGACAACAAGAAGTCCGTCGAGAAGGTCCTCCAGGAGGCCGGTGTCACCCTGAAGCGCTTCTCGCGCATCAAGGTCGGCATCTGAGTCCGTACCGCGCCAGACGCGAGACCCCGCTAGGGTCGACAGCAGTCGTTCGGGAACGCGCCGGACGACCGCAGTTGTGACGAGGAGGCCATTGCCGCGCATGGGATGCGAACCACCCCACCGGCAATGGCCTTCTTCGTATGTGTGCCAAGCAAAAGAGGCGAGAATCCCATGACCACCACCCAGGCCGACAACGGTGACAAGAGCGACGAAGGCAAAGGCGCGGGGCGCTTTCTGCTGAAGCTTTCCGGCGAGGCGTTCGCCGGGGGCGGGGGTCTGGGCGTCGACCCCGACGTGGTGCACGCCATTGCCCGTGAGATCGCGGCCGTCGTACGCGAGGGCTGGCAGCTCGCCGTCGTCATCGGCGGCGGCAACTTCTTCCGCGGCGCCGAACTGCAGCAGCGCGGCATGGACCGCGCCCGCAGCGACTACATGGGCATGCTCGGCACGGTCATGAACTGCCTGGCCCTCCAGGACTTCCTGGAGAAGGAGGGCATCGACTGCCGCGTGCAGACCGCCATCACCATGGGGCAGGTCGCCGAGCCGTACATCCCGCTGCGCGCCGTACGCCACCTGGAGAAGGGCCGCGTCGTGATCTTCGGCGCCGGTATGGGCATGCCGTACTTCTCCACCGACACCACCGCCGCGCAGCGCGCCCTGGAGATCGACGCCCAGGCGCTGCTCATGGGCAAGAACGGTGTCGACGGCGTCTACGACTCGGACCCGAAGACCAACCCCGAGGCCGTGAAGTTCGACGGGCTCAGCTATGGCGAGGTCATCACGCGCGACCTGAAGGTCGCCGACATGACCGCGATCACCCTGTGCCGCGACAACAAGCTGCCGATCCTCGTCTTCGAGCTCATCACGTCGGGCAATATCGCCCGTGCGGTCAAGGGTGAGAAGATCGGGACCCTTGTGGGCGAGCAGGGCACCCGCGCCTGACACCCTCCCGTCCCCCTGGGAACCCCGTGTCCTCGAAGGTTCCCTGAGGGATGGACAATGTCCTGCCGGTCGGACACCGTGCAGGAAAGACACGCGACGCAGCCGACCGCGCCCCCGTGCCGGCCGGGCCTCACTCAAGACACGCAGGAGCAAGTGGTGATCGAAGAGACCCTCCTCGAGGCCGAGGAGAAGATGGAGAAGGCCGTCGTCGTCGCCAAGGAGGACTTCGCCGCGATCCGCACAGGCCGTGCGCACCCGGCGATGTTCAACAAGATCGTGGCTGACTACTACGGCGCCCTTACGCCGATCAATCAGCTGGCCTCGTTCTCGGTGCCCGAGCCGCGGATGGCCGTGGTGACCCCGTTCGACAAGAGCGCGCTGCGCAACATCGAGCAGGCGATCCGCGACTCCGACCTCGGCGTCAACCCGAGCAACGACGGCAGCATCATTCGTGTGACGTTCCCCGAGCTGACCGAGGAGCGCCGCAAGGAGTACATCAAGGTCGCCAAGGCCAAGGCCGAGGACGCCAAGGTCTCCATCCGCTCCGTGCGCCGCAAGGCCAAGGACACGATCGACAAGGCGATCAAGGACGGCGACATCGGCGAGGACGAGGGCCGTCGCGGCGAGAAGGAACTGGACGACACCACCACGAAGTACGTGGCCCAGGTCGACGAGCTGCTCAAGCACAAGGAAGCCGAGCTGCTCGAAGTCTGAGCGAGCGCGGAAGATCGAGGTTCGAGGAATCCGTGAACGACTCTTCCTGGGGTGCGCCGACCGGGCCCGGACACCGTGGCCCGACGCCCGGACATCGGGGCCCGAGCGACGGCCAAGGGTCCGCCCCTGGTCAGGGGCCCGCGTACGGGCAGGTGCCGGCGTACGGCCAAGGGCCGTCGTACAACCAAGGACCGTCGTACGACCACGGGCGCGCTCCGGCGGGTCCCGCGTACGAACGGCACGCGGTCGATGAGACTCGGCCCATGCCCATCGTGCCCGATATGCCTGATACGCCTTCTGGTGACGGAAGGGGCGACGACCAGGACGACCGGGGGGCCGCTCGGCTGAGTGGTCCCTTGTTCCGCGACGAGGCGCCGGACCGGCCGGAGTCGGCCGGGCGGCACTCGGGGCCCGCGGAGCCCGCCCGGTCCGGGGAGCCTTCGGGGGCCGCGGAGCCTTCGGGGTCCTCGCAGCCCGAACCGCCCAAGAAGAAGAGTGCGGGCCGGGACCTCGGGGCCGCCATAGGTGTCGGCGTCGGGCTCGGCGCGGTGATCATCGCTTCGCTCTTCATCGTCAAGGCCGTGTTCGTCGGCGTGATAGCGGTCGCCGTCGTCGTGGGCCTGTGGGAGCTGACCTCGCGGCTCGAGGAGCGCAAGGGCATCAGGGCGCCGCTCGTGCCGCTCGCCGTCGGCGGCGCGGCCATGGTGGTGGCCGGGTACGTACGGGGCGCCGAGGGCGCCTGGGTGGCGATGGCGCTGACCGCGCTCGCGGTCCTCGTGTGGCGGATGACGGAGCCGCCCGAGGGGTACCTGAAGGACGTCACGGCGGGGGTCTTCGCGGCCTTCTACGTGCCGTTCCTCGCGACCTTCGTGGCGATGATGCTCACCGCGGACGACGGGGCGTGGCGGGTGCTCACGTTCCTCATCCTGACGGTCGTCAGCGACACCGGGGCGTACGCGGTCGGCTGGCGCTTCGGCAAGCACAAGCTCGCGCCGCGCATCAGCCCCGGCAAGACCCGCGAGGGCCTGGTGGGCGCCGTGTCGTTCGCCATGGTGGCGGGCGTGCTGTGCATGCAGTTCCTGGTGGACGACGGCACGTGGTGGCAGGGCCTCGTCATGGGCGCCCTCGTCGCGGCCAGCGCGACCCTCGGTGACCTCGGCGAGTCCATGATCAAGCGGGACCTCGGGATCAAGGACATGGGAACGCTGCTGCCGGGCCACGGCGGGATCATGGACCGGCTCGACTCGCTGCTGCCGACGGCCCCGGTCGTCTGGCTGCTCCTGGTCCTGTTCGTCGGTTCCTAGGGCACGCCCCTTCGTAAGACCCCGCGAAAGCCCCGTGAGAGCCCCCGTCCGTAACCGGACGGGGGCTCTCCGTATGTGCTTGGACGAGACTTGTGAAGACCTGTTCGCGAAGGTGGGCGGGTTCGTTGAGGGGGGCTTGCGGGTGTTCTTTACGCTCAAGTAACAACATGCCTCATGAACATTTTCGGTCGCAGCTTCTCATCCCGGCGCGCAGAGGGATCCGCTGCTCCGGGGGCCGCCGGCACCGCGGTACTGCCCGACCCGGCCGGTCACGACCCCTCCATGGCGGCGCTCACCGGCAGCTGGATGGTCGACCCCGCGCACAGCAGGATCGGGTTCTCCGTCCGGCACGCCATGGTGACGACCGTGCGCGGCGCCTTCGCGGAGTACCAGAGCCGCCTCTACTTCGACGGTGCCGACCCGTCCCGCTCCTCCGCCGAGCTCGTCCTCGCCACGGCGAGTGTCGACACCGGGGTCGAGCAGCGGGACGCCCACGTGGTGGGCCGTGACTTCCTGAACGCCTCCCAGTACCCGCGGATGACCTTCAAGAGCACCGCCGTGGAACTGGTGGGCGACGACGTCTACCGGATGCACGGCGACCTCACCATCAAGGACATCGCCCGCCCCGTCGTCCTCGAACTCACCTACATCGGCTTCGTCACGGACGCCTTCGGCGACGAACGCGTCGGCTTCGACGGCACCACCACGATCAACCGCACCGACTGGGGCCTGACGTACAACGCCCGCCTCGCCCAGGGCGGCAACATGGTCAGCGAAAAGGTCCGCCTCCAGTTCGACATCGCGGCCATCCGTACGCCGTCGGGGCGCTGAGGCGGCCGTCCTCGCCGGCGCGTGCCAGCACGTGGCGGGCAGCAGGCACCCGGCGGCGGGCTCGGCCCAGCCCTTCGCGTGGTCGGCCAGGTCGAGGGTGCCCTGGACCGCTTCGGTATCGGTCGCCGTGAGGTCATGCGAGGACCTCTCATCCTCTCCACCGCGTTCCGGCCGGCGTCGTCGCTACGTCGCGGGGCCGGTACTCGGTGGTGGAACGAAGACACAGAACTCGTTACCTTCCGGGTCGGCGACGACGACCCAGCGGAATCCGTGTTCGCTCTGTTCTTCAGAGATCTTTTGGGCGCCGACCTGTTTCAGGCGATCGACCTCGGCGTCCAGGTCTTCGGTGCCGAAGTCGAGGTCGAGATGCATCCGGTTCTTGCCCTGCTTCGGTTCCGGGACCTGCTGCAGGAGAAGCGTCGGTGCCGACGCGGGACCGACCAAGCTCAGATAGGGGAACCCGTCGAAACCGCGCCGATAGTCCAGCGGGGCGAGCGCGGCGAGCCAGAACTCCGCCTGCGCCTCGATGTCAAGACAGTCCAGTGTCACGACGATCTGCATGGCGAAACGCTAGGGGACCGGGTCCGCCTTGACGATCCGATTTCGGCAGCAGACGTAAGGGGGGCTCCCGGGGGCCTGGTCGGCGTCGGTGGACCGAAAAGGCTGGTGCGCGGGGGCGGCGGAACCGGGTAACGTCCTTGTCATGTTCTTCCAGACGCCGATTTACGAGTGAGAGCGTGACGGGCCTCTGCCGACGTCCTTCGACATCGCCGCCCGTCCCCCACCGATGAATCCGTAGATACTTCACATCACCGCCGGGAGAACCCGTGACCGACAGCAAGAACATCAACAACCCCGTGGGCCAGGGCGGCGGCCAGCGCAAGAAGCAGTCCCGCGCCGAACGCCAGAACAACGGTCCGCACCGCAACCTCGACCGCCGGCGCGCAGCCGACCAGAAGGCGGAGCTGGTGCGCAAGATGCGCGAGAAGACAGGCGCAGCCGAGGGCACCGGGCAGGCGGGCGACGACACCGCACAGAGCTGACGCACCACCGGCACCGCATGAGGCAGGGCCCGGACCGCGACACATGGTCCGGGCCCTGCCCCTGACGGCCCCAGGTCACCCCGATTCGTCTGCGACACTAGAAGCGCTATGCCTAAGCCCGGAGAACTGATGGTCCCCGGGTACTGAAAAGCCCCCTACCAGCGATTTTGTCGCCGATAGGGGGCTGCGTTCATTGTGCTGGGCCGTCTGTGGGCCGTGGCCAGGCGAGTCCTGGCTCCGTCTGGACACTGTCACTGGACGGGCGCTCGGACTCGGTCGCTCTCAGGTGACGGCGCCATACGTACCTTTGATTGATCAGCGACATGACCCAGACCAGCACTGGGGCTGACGAGGTCACGATCTGCCCCGCCTGGGCCCCATCGATGATGTCCCAAGCCAGAAGCACGGTGGACAGGAAGAGCATCGGCCAGAGAAGCCGGGGGGAGCGCTGGATGACCCAGGCCGCATATGGTGGGAGAACATGAGTTGAGGCCTTCGCGCCTCGGCGCATGTCACTCACCGCTTTCCCTGCCGTCGTGGCTGCTCGAACATCGTGCGGCTGGCGACCGTACATGAGTGGACCATCAGGCGCTAACGGTGATGGAACACCCGGTCCACGGCGGTCCGAGTGCGCTCCTGGCTCGACGGCATCAGGTGCGCGTACACGCGGAGCGTCAGTGCCGGGTCGGTGTGGCCGAGGTACTGGCTCACGGCCTTGATGCTCTCTCCGGCGTCCAGGAGTACGGACGCGTAGAAGTGCCTCAGCGCGTGCATGCCGTGCTCGCGAGCCGACACGTACCTCCCGTCGAGTCCGGCGTCCGGGATGAGGCCAGCGAGCGCCAGAGCGGGCTTCCAGACATGGGTGTTGAAGTTGCTGCGCCACACGATCCCGTTCGCCTCGTTCGTGAACAGGAGATGGGCCGTCACCTTCTGGCCGTCCGGCTTCCGCCATGGCAGTGGCGGCGAGGAGCGCACGTCGAGCGAGTCCACGGCCGTGGAGTGGCTGACGCCCGACGAGGTCAGCGAGTACATGTCCGAGGCCTACTCGGTCCGGCTCCTGGATGCCCTGGACGGGGCAGGCCCGCACGTCCGAAGCCATGACGGCAAGTGGCTGACACCAGCGCGATAGAACTTTCTCTACTTCATCAAGTCCCGGCTGCGCTCCGCTCCGCCGGGCGGGCTCCCGGCTCCGTTGCCCTTCGCGCTCATGCCTTCGGCCCGCGCTACGGGCGCTGCGCCGACGCGCGCCCCCAGGTGGTTAGGCCGGGATCATGAGTCGAGCACCCGACGCACCCCCGGCCACGGTCAAAGACGATGCCTCCGGCGGGGGATCGGCCGGCACCGGGGCCGGGGGGCAGTACTGCCGGGTGCGGATCCGAGGGTGGTTGCGAGGAGCTCCCATCCCGTCCACCGTCGACCCAGGCAAAGCCGAGCAGACATGGCCCCTGGTGTCCAGGTCGTTCGTACAGTGGCGCGCTCCACCTGGACACCAGGGGCCATGCCCGCTCCACTGCGTGTGGGTCGACGGCGGACGGGATGGGAGCTTGGCTTGGGTAGTGGGTTGAGTCGGTATGAGGAGTAACGTCGTTGACGTGACCCTTCAAGGGCAAGTAGGTAAGAGGCTCGAAGCGATGCAACGAGCTATTGCCGCCGAGCAGTACGCGGACCGCTGCCTGGCTCAATCCGCCGATCACCTAGCCGCCGCAGAAGTCGGCAACTTCGACTTCAATTCACGCATGAGCGTCGTGTATCTCGGCATGGCCGGGGTGCATCAATCTGCCGCCATCAAGCAGCGTCACGCAGCAACCATCCTCTAAGCGGCTCTGTCAAGAGCGCCTGCACCGGCTGACATCAGCGGCTGACACCAACAAGCGCGAACGACGCCGATCAACGCCGAACCTCAGCGGCAGGCGAACCGGGGTGCAGGGGACGTTCATTGAGGTCGAGAGGGCCCCTCGATCGACCTGATAAGGATGAGGCCACAGGTTCAGATCCTGTTAGCCCCACCAGTGCAAAGACCCTCACCGATCATGGTGGGGGGCTTTTACGTCTACGGCTGACATCAGCCGATGAGTGGATCTTCCAGCAGCTCCGCGAGCATCGCGACCGTTTCACGAGTCGATCGAAGGTCCGCGAGAAGCCCACCGGATCGAGCACACCGCCATGCTCAGACGAGAGAAAGATCAGGTTTTGGTCGGGAGTTGGGTTGAGTGGTGGGCTGAGTCAGCGGCTTGTCGATCGAGCAGCACGGACGATCACGGGAACACTTCGACGGCAGCAAGCGGCGGGGCGGCCACTCCAGTAGACGGCCCCACGTGCCGCGAAGGCCTTCCGGTCGCGGGATGAACGACAGTCCCGACCGCGGGCATCGGCCTCGCCAGGAGTGACCATGCACAGAAGCTCATACGCCATCGCCTTCGTACTGTTCGCCCTGACCGCCAGCCAAGCCGCGCCAGCCGTCGCCGACTCACCAACTGCCCACGAACGACAGCAGGAGTACCGCCCCGAGGAAGGAAAGGAGAGGAAGCTCGGGGCCGTCGTGCCGGTCCAGGCGGACCCGCGGATGCCGCGCTGCAGAGGCCATCTTGCAATCTGAATCCCAGTAGCAACGTCCCATGCAGAGAAGGGGGGGGGCTCCTCAGTGAGTCCCCCTCTCTGCAGATTCGTTACGATGCCTGAACTCTGCCGTCATCGCTCGGAGACCACATCCCGATGCATATAGCCGATAGCCCTTACGCCGCGCCGTCCGGGGGCGATATCGACCCGGACTTCCTCTGGTGGGTCGCGCTGGGAGTGGGCGTGCTGCTTCTCCTGAACCTCTTGATCGCGGTGGCGACGCGCCTGAAGCGCAAGAAGGTGCCGGCCGAGCAGCTCCGTGAGGAGCTGCGCAGGGAAATCCAGAGCGGAGTGCCCAACGTACGTGGCCACATTCGCGCCGATCCGTCCCGGTACCCGGGAATCTCCGCTGCGGAGGCCGAAGCTATCGCAGACGCGGAGGGGTTCGTCAGGCAGACCCACGGGGCCAAGGGGAGGTGGCTCTTCCTTCGTAGAGACCGGAAATCCGAACCTGCGGCAGATCTTCCCTCTTGGGAACGAGCGCCAGTCGACGACGTCCAAGCGCGGCGCGAGAAGCTCTTGGTACGTGGCACTCTCTGCGCAGTTCCGGGAGTTCCTATCGCTATCTGGCTCACGCTGACATGGCTCAGCGGAGGCCCCTCGGTGAAATCATCAGCAGATGTGTGCTTTTACGTCGTTGCGCATGTCGTGGGTCTGATTTTTCTTACAGGAACCTTTGTTTCGTTCAAACGGTATTTCAAGGCACCTCAGTACCGCCGTCGCTAGACATTAAAAGAAACGGAGGTAGGCGTGGCCGACTTCACGGTTAGTCTCGATGAATTGCGCAAGCTGAAGAGGAAGCTTGAGGACAGCGAAACTCAACTCGACGAAGCGATGCGCCGGATGGAAGAGACGGGGCCGAAGAATCTGGGTAAGCGGGTTCTGGACAAGGCCTGTGAGGACTTCGAGGAGAGCTGGGAGCACGGTCTGAGCGAGACGAGAAAGCGAATCAAGGTGCTCAACGAGGCTCTGCCCGCCATCATTAAGTCGTACGAGCATACCGAACATGAGATCAAGGGTGCATTCGACAAAACTGGAAAGGGTGCGAAGTGAGCGACGACTGGAGCGGTCTCGGCTGGAACCCGACTCCTGGCCACCCTCACTTGGCAACCAACCTGTCGAGCAATCTGCTACATACTGCTGAAACTCTTCAGGCTACCTACGAACTGCTGGATTCCCTTTCCAAAGAGGGTTCCTGGTGGACGGGGGAGGCTGCCAAGGCGTTCGCCGAGAAGGTGACAGACCTTCCTGACTACCTCATGCGGGCGCACGAATCTCTGAAGGCAGCGGGCAGCGACATATCCAAGTGGAGTGACAGCCTTCACGACTTGAAGGTCAAAGCTCGTCACTACGAGGCGGATGCCGAAGAGGAGCGAAAGAATGTCGCGCGGGCGGAGCGCGACTACGAGGCAGCCCGGAACGACCCGGCCTTGGACCTGGTTGGCAGGACGTTTGCGGACCAGGGTGAACTCGACGAAGCTCAGGCTCGGTTGGACGCTGCCAGCAGTCGGTTGGAGAGTGCCAGCAAGACCTTGGACGGCGCACGGAGCCGACTCCAGAGCTTGATTGACGATGCCAAGGTGCTGGAGAACCAGCACGGGGATCGAGCGCAGGAGTACGCCGACGCGATCCGTAAGCACGCGAGCGATCACGCTCCCGAAGGCGGGGCCTGGGAGAAGTTCAAGGACTGGTGGGATGCGCACGGCGGTGATCTGCTGACCATCGCGGCCACGGTCGTCGGTATCGCCGCGATCTTCTGCCCTGTACTTGCCCCCATCGCCATCGGCCTCAGTCTTGCTGCGGCGGCCCAGCACGCCAACCAGTACATCAAGAGCGGCAAGGACATGTGGCCGCCGACGTCGAAGAACATGAGCGAGTGGGCCACACTCGGCGGTGACCTGCTGGGCGCTGTCCCGGGCGTGGGCCCGGCCGTCAAGGGAACTAAGGCAGCCATCAGCGCGGGCAAGGCCTCCTTCGGCGCGGCGCGTGGCGCCGGAGCGTTGGCCCGGACCGGAACGACCGTGTCGCAGGCGGTCAAGAGCGGTGGAGAGGCCTTCAACTGGGCAGCGAAAGCGGCAGACCCGTCCAACCCGATCATCGCCAAGCCCGTCGAGTGGGCCGCTGGAAAGCTCGGTTCGTCGCAGGCTGCCGGGGTGATGGCCGCCGACGTGGCACAGTCGGTCGTGACCGCGGGCCTTGCCGTGCCCACGGCCATTACCCTGCACCCCGACTACAGCGACCAATGGGCGACGCCTGCCACGAACGGAACCATTGCGAATGACGGCGTCGTAGCAGGCGGAACGGCGGTTGACCCCGTCAAGAAGATCTTCTCCGTGGTCAAGGCCCTGTGATGGCCCAAGCAACGGAATCGATCGACACTGATGAACTGCTGCCGCTCTGGTACACGCTGCCGGAGGGTTTCTATCCGGTCGACCTCTCGGCCGATGCCGAAGAGCGTCTGGAGTCCAACTACGCCACGATGGCCGAGCTCTGCCCCGAAGCCGCGACCGAACAGTTGGTCGCCAGCGTCCTCAGCTTCGAGGCGGCCCTGGGCAAGCTGGTCGAGGACGGGCTGGTTCACTTCAGTTCCTTCGCCCTGCGGACGGATGACGACCTGCTGCTTACAGGAATCTGCCAGATTTCCGTGACCGACCGCCCTGCTGGAGACCCCAATCTCTACCCGCGCAGCGCACTGCGGTCACACCCGGACCAACCGGATACGTACAAGGCTGTCGTCCCGCTACCGGTGGGGCTCGCTGCGGCAGTAGTGGCGGATCAGGCCATTTCAGTGCCGGGAGTGTTCTTCGGCGTCGAAGGGGAGAGCACGTCAGCGGTCCGAACGGTCACGTTCTACATAGCCTTTCCTCAGATTCCGCAGGCGGTGGTGGTCTCCCTCTCCACAGAGGACTTCGAGGCGGAGGAGGAGTTCCTGGAACTGGCCACGTTGGTGGCTGCCGGCATCTCCTTCACACCTCCGAAGCGGGACCTTGCCCCGGAGACGGGCAGAGAGGGCACTGCCCTTGAAAGGAGCCCCTTCGGATAATCGAAGGGGTGACCGCGCCCCCGAGGAACACGTACTTGGCGGCGGACATGATTGAAGCGGAAGTAGGTCGTGAGCAGGGGAAACAGGCCAGTCGCCGGGCCGTCTGTGGGCCGTCCGAGGGCGCTCGACAGCGACCGGCAGTGACCGACGATGACAGGAGCCCCGAGCTTCAGGCCCAGGTCACCCCGCCGCATCTGCGACACTGGATACGCTATGCCTAAGCCCGGAGAACTCACGTTCGTCGCCCCCCGCGGAGCCAAGAAGCCGCCGCGGCACCTTGCTGATCTTTCGCCTGCTGAGCGGAAGGAAGCTGTTGCTGCGATCGGTGAGAAGCCGTTTCGCGCCAAGCAGCTCTCGCAGCACTACTTCGCGCGGTACGCGCACGATCCCGCGGAGTGGACCGACATCCCCGCGGGGTCGCGCGAGAAGCTGCGGGAGGCGTTGCTGCCGGAGCTGATGACCGTCGTGCGGCATCTGTCGACCGACAACGACACGACGCGCAAGACGTTGTGGAAGTTGTTCGACGGGACGCTCGTCGAGTCCGTGCTGATGCGGTATCCCGACCGCGTGACGATGTGTATCTCGTCGCAGGCCGGGTGCGGGATGAACTGCCCGTTCTGCGCCACCGGGCAGGCCGGGCTCGACCGGAATCTGTCGACCGGTGAGATCGTGCATCAGATTGTTGATGGGATGCGTGCTCTCAGGGACGGGGAGATTCCTGGTGGCCCTGCGCGGCTCAGCAACATCGTGTTCATGGGCATGGGCGAGCCGCTCGCCAACTACAAGCGCGTCATCCAGGCCATCCGCGCGCTCACCGACCCGGAGCCGGACGGCGTCGGGCTCAGCCAGCGCGGGATCACCGTGTCGACGGTCGGGCTCGTGCCCGCCATCAACCGGTTCACCGACGAGGGGCTGAAGTGCCGGCTCGCGATCTCGCTGCACGCTCCTGACGACGAGCTGCGCGACACCCTCGTACCCGTCAACACGCGGTGGAACGTGCGCGAGGTGCTCGACGCCGGGTTCGAGTACTCCGCCAAGTCCGGGCGCCGGCTGTCCATCGAGTACGCGCTCATCCGGGACATCAATGACCAGGCGTGGCGCGGCGACCGGCTCGGGCGGATGCTCAAGGGGAAGCCGGTGCATGTGAATTTGATTCCCCTCAACCCGACTCCGGGCTCGAAGTGGACCGCCTCGCGGCCCGAGGACGAGAAGGCCTTCGTCGACGCCATCGCCGCGCACGGCGTCCCGGTCACCATCCGGGACACCCGTGGCCAGGAGATCGACGGAGCCTGTGGACAGCTGGCGGCCACCGAGCGGTAGCCTGGCTACCGTAAGTACGACAACTACATCTGCATTTCCGACAGGGGAGCGCCACAGCGCTGAGAGTGCGGCAACCGGCCGCAGACCCTCTGGACCTTGCCCGGGTCATTCCGGGTAGGAAGTTCGGACACCACTCAAGCTGTTGCGCCCTGCCCGGAGCTCTGGCCGTTGTTGCCGGAAGGCTCCGGGCAGGGCCGCGTCTTCTCCTGGTCACCTCCAGGAGGAATGAAGTAGTGAGTAAGAGGAAGTCCGCCGGTAAGTCGGCCACCAGCGCGTACGTCGCCGTGGTCGTCGGGGTCGGGCTCGTCGCGCTGTCCGCGTGCGGGGCCTCGGGCGGCGGCTCGGGTGCCGCGGCCGATTCGAAGACCGTGACCCTCGTGAGTCACGATTCGTGGGCCGTATCGAAGGGCGTACTGAAGGACTTCGAGAAGAGCTCCGGCTACAAGGTCAAGGTCCTCAAGGACGGGGACGCCGGCGAGGCCGTCAACAAGGCGATCCTGTCCAAGGACAATCCGCAGGGCGACGTCTTCTTCGGCGTCGACAACACCCTGCTCTCGCGGGCCCTCGACAACGGGATCTTCTCCTCGTACAAGGCCAAGGGGCTGAGCGAGGTGGAGGGGCGGTACCGGCTCGACAAGGGGAAGGACCGGGTTACTCCTGTTGATACCGGGTCTCTCTGCGTCAATTACGACAAGGCTTATTTCGAGAAGCACGATCTCGCGCCGCCGGCGTCCTTCGCCGATCTCACCAAGCCGGCCTACAAGAACCTGCTGGTCACGGAGAACGCGTCCACGTCGTCGCCCGGTCTCGGCTTTCTGCTCGGGTCCGCCGCCAAGTACGGAGACGACGGCTGGCAGGCGTACTGGAAGAAGCTGAAGGCCAATGGCGTGAAGGTGGTCGACGGCTGGGACCAGGCCTACAACGAGGAGTTCAGCGGGAGCGCCGGCGGGAAGAAGGCCGGCGGCGACCGGCCGCTCGTCGTGTCGTACGCGTCCTCGCCGCCGGCCGAGGCCGTGTACGCCGACCCGCAGCCGAAGACCTCGCCGGTCGGGGTCGCCAAGGGGACCTGCTTCCAGCAGGTCGAGTTCGCGGGGCTGCTCAACGGGGCGCAGAACGAGAAGGGCGGCAAGGCGCTGCTCGACTTCCTGGTCTCCAAGAAGTTCCAGGAGGACATGCCGCTCAACATGTTCGTCGACCCCGTGACGAAGAACGCCACCGCGCCGGCCGACTACACCAAGTACGCGGTGAAGATCGACGATCCCGAGACGATGGGCCCGCGCAAGATCGCGGACAATCGGGACGACTGGGTGAAGTCGTGGACGTCGCTCGTACTGAAGTAGTCACCAAAGCGCCTGAGGCGCCCAAGAGGAACGCGGCGCGGCTTGGGCTCATGGCTCTGCCCGTCGTGTTCTTCGGGCTGTTCTTCGCCTATCCGGTCGTCGCGATCGTCGAGCGCGGGCTGCATGTCGACGGGGTCTGGCAGTTCGGGCGGATCCTGGACGTGCTCGGGCAGTCCGACATCCGGCACGTCCTGTGGTTCACGGTGTGGCAGGCGCTCGCTTCGACCGCGCTGACGCTGCTGATCGCGCTGCCGGGGGCGTATGTCTTCGCCCGGTTCGAGTTCCCCGGCAAGCAGGTGCTGCGGGCTGTGGTGACGGTGCCGTTCGTGTTGCCGACGGTCGTCGTGGGCACTGCTTTTCTCGCGCTCGTCGGGAAGGGCGGGTTGATTGACGAATTGTGGGGTGCCCGGCTCGACACCACCGTGTGGGCGATTCTGCTCGCGCATGTCTTCTTCAATTACGCGGTGGTGGTGCGGACCGTCGGTGGGCTGTGGGCGCAGCTCGATCCGCGGCAGGAGGAGGCCGCGCGGATGCTCGGCGCCTCGCGGTTCGCGGCGTGGCGGAAGGTGACGCTGCCGGCGCTCGGGCCCGCTGTCGCCGCCGCCTCGTTGATGGTGTTCCTGTTTACGTTCACGTCTTTTGGTGTCGTGCAGATTCTGGGTGGGCCGGGGTTCTCGACTCTTGAGGTCGAGATCTATCGGCAGACGGCGCAGATCTTTGATCTCTCGACCGCCGCTGTGCTGACCATCGTGCAGTTCGTGGCCGTCGGGCTGATTCTCGGTGTGCACGCGTGGACCGTGCGGCGGCGGGAGAGCGCGCTGAGGCTCGTCGACGCCGCGCATACGTCGCGCAGGCCGCGCGGGGCCGGGCAATGGGCGCTGCTGGGCGGGGTGTTGGCGTCCGTTGTGGTGTTGATCGTGTTGCCGCTGGGCGTGCTGGTGGAGCGCTCGCTCGACGCGCCGGGCGGGTACGGGTTCGGGTACTACCGGGCGCTCACCGACGCCGACGGCGGGACCTTCCTCGTGCCGCCGATCGATGCGATCTGGAACTCGCTGGAGTACGCGCTTGCCGCCACTGCCATCGCAGTGGTGATCGGGGGGCTGGCGGCGGCTGCTTTGACCCGTCGTGCGGGGCGGCTCGTGCGCGGGTTCGACGCGTTGTTGATGCTGCCGCTGGGGGTGTCGGCGGTGACGGTCGGGTTCGGGTTCCTGATCACGCTCGACGAGCCGCCGCTCGACCTGCGGTCCATGTGGATCCTGGTGCCGCTCGCGCAGGCGCTGGTCGGGGTGCCGTTCGTGGTGCGGACGATGCTGCCGGTGCTGCGGGCCGTCGACGGGCGGCTCCGGGAGGCCGCCGCCGTGCTCGGGGCCTCGCCGCTGCGGGCCTGGCGGGAGGTCGATCTGCCGATGGTGCGGCGGGCGCTGCTGGTCGCGGCCGGGTTCGCGTTCGCCGTGTCGCTCGGTGAGTTCGGGGCGACCGTGTTCATCGCGCGGCCCGACAATCCGACGCTGCCGGTCGCCGTGGCCCGGCTGCTCGGGCGGGCCGGTGACCTCAACTACGGGCAGGCGATGGCCCTTTCGACGGTGCTGATGGTCGTGTGCGCGGCCTCGTTGCTCGTCCTTGAACGCATTCGGCCAGCCAAGGCCTCGACCGGGGAGTTCTGAGTTCTGATGTCGCTGCTGGAGTTGGACGACGCGACCGTACGGTTCGGTGGGCGCGCCGTGCTCGACGACGTGGACCTGGAGGTCGCCGAGCACGAGATCGTGTGCGTGCTCGGGCCGAGCGGCAGCGGCAAGTCGACGCTGCTGCGGGCCGTCGCCGGGCTGCAACCCCTCGACGGCGGGCGGGTGTTGCTCGGTGGCGCCGACCAGGCGGGGGTGCCCGCGCACAAGCGGGGCGTCGGCCTGATGTTCCAGGACCACCAGCTGTTCCCGCAGCGTGACGTGGGGCGGAACGTTGCGTTCGGGCTGCGGATGCACGGGGTGGGTCGTGACCAACAGGATGGGCGCGTACGGGAGTTGCTGGGGCTTGTCGGGTTGCCCGGTGCCGAGCGGCGGCCGGTCGGGGCGCTGTCCGGTGGGGAGCAGCAACGGGTCGCTCTCGCCCGGGCGCTCGCGCCGCAGCCGCGGTTGCTGATGCTGGACGAGCCGCTGGGACAGCTCGACCGTTCGTTGCGTGAGCGGCTTGTCGTCGAACTGCGGGAACTTTTCGGCGAGTTGGGGACGACCGTGCTCGCCGTCACGCACGACCAGGGTGAGGCCTTCGCGCTCGCCGACCGGGTCGTGGTGATGCGGGACGGGCGGATCGCCCAGACCGGTACGCCTCTTGAGGTGTGGCAGCAGCCGGCGGACGAGTTCGTGGCGCGGTTCCTCGGGTTCGACAACGTGGTGGAGGCGACGGTGACGGGGGCGGTCGCGGACACGCCCTGGGGGAAGGTTCCGGTGCCGGAGGGGGCGGAGCAGGGGGCCTGCCGGCTCCTCGTGCGGCCTGCGGGTGTACGTCTCGTCCCTGCCGCCGAAGCGCAGTTGGCGTGCGCCGTCACCGGGCGGACCTTCCGGGGGACGCATGTCGCGCTGCATCTGCAGCCGGGGGATGCGCCGCGCCTGGAGGCGGCTTGCGCGTTGCGGGAGGCGCCGGAGCCGGGGGATGTGGTCGGGGTCGCGTTCGACGCGGCGGAGATTGTGGTGCTGGGGGGGTTCTGACGGGGGCGGGGGCTTGGGGCTGGGCCCGGGGTTGGCGCCTGAGGTTCTTGTTGCGCGGCACCGGGGTTTGGGGGCTGGGCCGGGGTGGCGCCTTGCGTTCTTGTTGCGCGGCACTGGGGGCCGTGGCCGACGCCGTCCCCGCCATTACGCGGCACCGGGTGCCGGGGTCGGCGCCTCCCGCCCTGGTTGCGCTGCACCGGGGTGCCGCCTTGCCCACCCTGCCGCCCCAGGCGGCAGATTGCCCAAGGCGGCGGGCGTCGGCCGCGGTGGGTGGGGAGCCGTGCTTGCGGCGGGTTGCCCGAGGCGGTGGCGGCAGCCCGTCGGGTCGACGCCCCCGGAGGGGGCGGGTGGTGGGAGATGGGCGGGAGGCGGGCCGTTGCGTTGCCTGCGGGTGGGCGGTTCAAGCCCCGCTTTGGGGTGGGAGCCTGCGGGGGCCGGGGCGGCGTCGACCTCGATGGGTGGGGAGCCGTGGCTGGCGGGGGGGCCCAAGGCGGGGCGGCGGTCACGGCGGCCGTGGTGGGCGACGGATCGCCCAAGGCCGTGGCGGCACCCCGTCGGGCCGACGTCCCCGGAGGGGGCGGGTGGGTGGGAGGTGAGCGGAGAAACGGGCCGACGTGCCGAGGTGGGGTGTCCGGCAGGCCGGGCCACGTCGCCCTCGACGCAGCGGGCCACCCCGCCGTCCACGTAGCCCACCCGCAGGCCACTGCCGAGCGCGAAGGTGGGCGTCGACCATGGGCGACGCCCACCCGGCGGCTACTTCTGGGCGGAGCCCTTGCGGCGGAGGGCGAAGACCACGCCGCCGCCCGCGACGACGAGGAGCGCCGCGATGGCGGCGATCATCGGGGTGTTGCTGCTGGAGCCGGTCTCGGCGAGGTTGGAATCACCGGCCGGGGAGGCCGAGTTGCTCGGGGCGGGGGCCGCCGCCGGGGCGCTCGTGGAGGGGGCCGGCTTCTCGGCCGGGGCCGAGGTGTTCGGCGCCGCGGACGTCGGAGGCGTCGACGGCTTCTCGGTGGCGCACGCCGTCGCCGGGGCGGTGACGCCGCCCTTGATGTCGTTGTCGACGTTGAAGCGGTCGGTCTTCACGTGGACGCGGTACGTCGCGCCCGCCTTCCAGGCCTCCTTGAAGGTGATCGTGGCGCCCTCCTTGGAACCCTTCACGACCTGGGAGCCGACCTGCTCCTCGGAACCGCCGGACGTGCGGAAGACGGTGACGGTCGCCGGGGTGCCGGAGGCGTCGACGTCGGTGACGGTGATGACGCCCTGCTGGCCGTCGCAAGCGGCCTTGGCGGTGAACTCGCTGATGTCGCACGCCGAAGCGGTGCCTGCGACGCCGAGCGTCAGGACCGTCGCGGCGGCGGCCACGCCGGCGTAGCGGGCCGCTCTGGAGGAGATGCGCTGAGATATGCGGGGGGCTACGGACACAGCTGTCCTTCACATGTGCTGGGAAGAGGAGGGGCGCGGCACGGTGCGAACGCACCTCGAAGCTCAACACCCCCACGGTCACCGATGGTTTATCGGTGACCGTGACGCAGCGTCAATGCCCTGGGGTCATCACCTGTCACTCTTGACCCGCGCTTGACCCTGCGTTCCGGCCGAGGCGTTCGATCGTCTCGCCCGCCTCGTCGGCCGTGTCCACCAGTGCGATGCGGTCCTCCATGGACCGCTCGCGGGCGAGCGCCTGCAACAGCGGCCAGGTGGGAAGCCGTTCGGTCCAGTGGGCGCGGTCGACCAGGACCATCGGGGTCGGTTCGCCGCGCGACTCGTAGTAGTTGGGCGTCGCGTTGTCGAAGATCTCCTGCACCGTGCCCGCCGCGCCCGGCAGGAAGATCACGCCCGCGTTGGAGCGCGCCAACAGGCCGTCCTCGCGGGTGGCGTTGGCGAAGTACTTGGCGATGTGCTCCGCGAACGCGTTCGGCGGCTCGTGCCCGTAGAACCACGTGGGGATGCCCACGGAGGGGCCGCCGCCCGGCCAGCGCTCCCGTACGGCGAAGGCCGCGTCCGCCCAGTCGGTGATCGACGGGGTGAACGACGGTGACTTGGCGAGGAGTTGGAGCGCGTCGTCGAGCATCGCGTCGGCGAACGGCGCCGCGTACGCGCCCAGGTTCGCGGCCTCCATCGCGCCGGGACCGCCGCCCGTCGCCACCGTGAGGCCCGCGCGGGCCAGCGTCCGGCCGAGCCGGGCGGCGCCCGCGTACGCCTCCGTGCCGCGCGCCATCGCGTGACCGCCCATGACGCCCACCACCCGCGCCCCGACGAGGAGTTCGTCGAGCGCGTCGGACACCGAGTCGTCGTGCACGGCGCGCAGCATCGACGCGAACACGTCGCCGTCGGCCTTGGTGCGCTGGAACCATTCGTACGCGCGGGCGTCGGGAGTGGCCGCGTAACCGCCCTCGGAGGTAAGGCCCTCGAAGAGCTCGGCGGGGGCGTAGAGGCGACCGCGGTACGGGGCGAAGGGGAGGCCGGGGACAGGCGGGAAGACCAGCGCGCCGCGCGCCCTGACCTCGGCCGCGGCCCGCTCGTCCATCGGGCAGCCGAGGAATATGGCGCCCGCGACATCGGTGGCGAGGAGCCGCGACGTACGGTCCGTCAGGTCGACGGCCTGTACGCGGTGCCCGGCCAGCGAGTCGCGCGCGGCCACCACCTCGTCGAACTCCGCGAGCGTCTCGATCTCGCGGTCGGAGGTGGTGGCAGGCACGGACGGTTCGGGGGAATGCTCTGGAGTCGGCACCCGCCCATGCTAAACACGGGCGGGCGCCCGGGCGTTGGTCAGCCCTCGACGACCGACGGGTCCATCCACATGACCTCGAAGGTGTGCCCGTCGAGGTCGTCGAAGGCCCGGCCGTACATGAAGCCGTGGTCCTGCTTCTCGCCGGTCTCGGTGCCGCCCGCGGCGATCGCCCGGTCCACGAGCTCGTCGACCTTCTCGCGGCTCTCGGCGCTCAGCGCGAGGAGCACCTCGCTGTTGCTCGTCGAGTCGATGATCGTCTTCTTGGTGAAGCCCGCGTACTTCTCCCTGGTGAGCAGCATGACCACGATGTGCTCGCTGATCACGATGGAGCTGGTGGAGTCGTCCGAGAACTGGGCGTTGCGCTCGTACCCCAGCTCCGTGAAGAACTTGGTGGACGCCGCCACGTCGTTCACGGCCAGGTTCACGAAGATCATCTGCTGGTACTCGCTCATGATGTGTCCGTCGCCTTCTCGGAGAAGTGAAGTGGTGTGGTGCGTACGAACAGGTAGACGGCCAGTGTCGCCAAAACTCATCGAGCCGTCAGCGGTGCTGCCGAAAGTTCCGCGACGAGCCAGGTCAGCGGCCCGAACACGACCAGCAGGGCGCAGGCCCTGAGCGCCACCGCCCCGCGCAGCGCGGTCGCGGGCGCCCCGATCCGAAGCAGCGCCTGCGTCGTGTGCCGCCGCGCCTGGCGGGCCTCGAAGGACGCGGTGACCAGCGTCGCCACGGCGCAGCCGACGACCAGCACCGCGCCGAGCGTCGCCAGCGGCCCGACGCCCGCCGCCGCACCCTCGCGCTCGCCGTACACGGTCGCCGCCGCGAACGCCCCCGACGCCACCGCGCAGACGACGCCGAGCGGCCGGCCGACGCGCCGCGCCTCCTCCTGGAGCACCCGGCCCGCGAGCAGCCGCACCGCCGAGGGGCGTACGGACTGCAGCGCGCGCCCGCACAGATACGTGAGCCCGGGACCGGCGAGCGCCAGGCCGAGCGCGGTCAGCGTCCACCCGGCGAGCACGCCCGTGGGGCTGCCGGTGAGGCCGCCGGGCAGCCGGGAGCCCGCGGCGCCGCGCGCGCTCGCCGCGTACGTCTCCACGGCGAGGCCCGCGGCGAGCAGCGCGAAGCCCCACGGCAGTCCGGTCGGAGCGGCCGCGGGCTCCTGGGGTTCCTCGGTGTCCCTGACGGGCCGGGCGAGCTGCGGGCGCAGCGCGAGGGCGCTCGCCGCGGACGCCGCGAGCGGCACCCAGGTCAGCAGGGTGAGCGTGGCGGCGAGTGGCAGGGGCCGGTCGGCGGCGAGCAGTCCGCTGGCCGCGCCGTCGAACGGGAGGCCCGAGAGATCGCCCCGCAGGTGAAGGAAGAACAGCAGCGCCAGCATCGAGCCGAGCGTGCAGGCGATCGCCGTGGAGATCGCGGCGAGCAGGGTGAGGCGGGCCGGGCCGAGGCCCACGGCGTTCAGCCCCGCGCGCGGCTGCGTACCGGGGTCGGAGCGCGCCACGGCGACCGCGAAGTACACCGTCGCGGCGATCGGCAGCGCGCACCAGGCGAGGCGCAGCAGGGAGTTGGCCGCGGCGTCCGGGTGCCCGAGCGCGTGGCCGAGCGTGCACAGGAGCAGAAAGCCGGTGCCGGCCGATGCGGCGGCGACCAGGAGCCTGCGCAGCTGGACCAGGGGGTGCGCGCCGCGCGCTAGACGGAGAGCGAGCACGCGGCGCGGCCTTCCCCTTCGGGGGCCTTCTCGGGCAGCGGCACGGTGTGCACGCGGCGCCCGTCGAGCAGCGACTCCGTGCGGTCGGCGAGCGCGCCCACCGCGGAGTCGTGGGTGGCGAGGACGACCGTGATGTCGTGCGAGCGGGCCGCGGCGGTGAGGGTGCGCATGATGTGGGCGCTGTCGGCGCGGTGCAGGGTCGCGGTCGGCTCGTCGGCGAACACCACGTGCGGGGCGTGCGCGAGGGCGCGGGCGATGGCGACGCGCTGGCGCTCGGCGACGGACAGGGCGTGCGGGCGCTTGCGGGCGAGGCGGCCGACGTCGAGCCGGTCGAGCCACTCGTGGGCGGCGGTCTTGGCGGGGCGCCGGGGGGTGCCGCGCAGCATCAGCGGCAGGGCGGCGTTCTCCCACACGTTCAGCTCGGGCACGAGGACCGGCTCGGGGTCGATCCAGCCGAACCGGTCGCGGCGCAGCCGTTCGCGGACCAGCGGACCCATCGTGTGCACGGGCGTGCTGTTGAACCACACCTCGCCCTGCTGCGGCAGGAGCTGACCGGAGAGGCAGCGCAGCAGCGTCGTCTTCCCGCTGCCGCGCGGGCCGGTGACGGCGAGGATCTCGCCCTCGCGGACACCGAGCGAGACACCGGTGAGCGCGGGGGATCCGCTGTCCGATCCGCTGTGCGCAAAGTGCAGGGCACGCGCCCACAGCACGTCGTTGTCCGGCGGGGCCACCATCGCGTACACCTCGGTTCAGATCAGTTGCCTTCGCTCGTACGGGGGAACGAAGGCGCGGCCGATCGGTCACTGGGCACGGTAGGTACGCACGGGCGGGGGCCGGAGAAAAGACGCGGCCCGGCCGCTCCCATCTCACTCGGATGGGTGCAACCGGGCCGCGTATCAAGCCAGTTGGCGTTCCGTGGCCGCCCTGGCTCAGACCGTGGATCGGAGCTGGTCCGGATCCGGTCAGATCTTCGTCCAGGCCTCCGTGAGCACCTGGCGGATGATCCCCTCGATCTCGTCGAAGGTGGACTGGTCGGAGACCAGCGGCGGGGAGAGCTGGATGACCGGGTCGCCACGGTCGTCGGCGCGGCAGTACAGGCCGTACTCGAAGAGCTTCTTCGAGACGTAGCCGTACAGGATCCGCTCGGACTCCTCGTCCGTGAAGGTCTCCTTGGTGGCCTTGTCCTTCACGAGCTCGATGCCGTAGAAGAAGCCGTTGCCGCGGACGTCGCCGACGATCGGCAGGTCGTTCAGCTTCTGCAGCGTGTTGAGGAAGTTCGCCTCGTTGTCCAGCACGTGCTGGTTGAGGCCCTCGCGCTCGAAGATGTCCAGGTTCGCGAGACCCACGGCGGCGGAGACCGGGTGGCCACCGAACGTGTAGCCGTGCAGGAACGTGTTGTCGCCCTTGTAGAACGGCTCGGCGATCCGGTCGGAGACGATGGCCGCACCGATCGGGGAGTAGCCGGACGTCATGCCCTTGGCGCAGGTGATGATGTCCGGGATGTAGCCGAACTTGTCACAGGCGAACATCGTGCCGAGGCGGCCGAAGGCGCAGATGACCTCGTCGGAGACGAGCAGCACGTCGTACTTGTCGCAGATCTCGCGCACGCGCTGGAAGTAGCCGGGCGGCGGCGGGAAGCAGCCACCGGCGTTCTGCACCGGCTCCAGGAAGACGGCCGCGACCGTCTCCGGGCCCTCGAACAGGATCTCCTGCTCGATCTGGTCGGCGGCCCAGCGGCCGAAGGCCTCCGGGTCGTCGCCGTGGATCGGGGCGCGGTAGATGTTCGTGTTCGGCACCTTGTGCGCGCCCGGGACGAGCGGCTCGAAGGGGGCCTTGAGGGCCGGCAGACCCGTGATGGACAGGGCGCCCTGCGGGGTGCCGTGGTAGGCGACCGCGCGCGAGATGACCTTGTACTTCGTGTGGTTGCCGTTGAGCTTGTGGTACTGCTTCGCCAGCTTCCACGCGGTCTCGACGGCCTCGCCGCCACCGGTGGTGAAGAAGACCTTGTTGAGGTCGCCCGGCGCGTAGTGGGCGAGGCGCTCGGCCAGCTCCACGGCCTTGGGGTGGGCGTACGACCAGATCGGGAAGAACGCCAGCTCGGCCGCCTGCTTGGCGGCGACCTCGGCGAGCTCCTGTCGACCGTGACCTGCCTGGACCACGAACAGGCCGGAGAGGCCGTCCAGGTACTTCTGGCCCTTGTCGTCGTAGATGTAGGTGCCCTCGCCACGCACGATGGTGGGAACGGGCGCGTTCTCGTACGACGACATGCGGGTGAAGTGCATCCACAGGTGGTCGTACGCGGTTCGGCTGAGGTCCTTGCTCACGGCTATCGGGTTCCCCACATATAGGTCTGCTTCTTGAGCTTCAGGTAAACGAAGCTCTCGGTGGAGCGCACTCCGGGGAGGGCCCGGATGCGTCGGTTGATGACCTCCAGAAGGTGGTCGTCGTCCTCGCAGACGATCTCCACCATCAGGTCGAACGAGCCCGCGGTCATCACGACGTACTCGCACTCCGGCATGTCGGTGAGCGCGTCCGCCACGGGATCCAGGTCGCCCTCGACGTTGATGCCGACCATCGCCTGCCGCCTGAAGCCCACGGTGAGCGGGTCGGTGACGGCGACGATCTGCATCACGCCCTGATCGAGCAGCTTCTGGACGCGCTGGCGCACTGCCGCCTCGGACAGGCCCACGGCCTTTCCGATGGCGGCGTACGGACGCCTGCCGTCTTCTTGGAGCTGTTCGATGATGGCGAGGGAGACGGAGTCGAGCGGCGGATTGCTGCCGTTCCTCGAACTGGGTCCCTTGGGGTCTGCGCTACGACTGGCCACGGCCTCACTGTGCACGAGGACTCATCTGTTTCGCAAGCCCGGATCGATGAAATTCGTTGTCTACGAGGTTCAAGCTCACGAATTCCGTAGTTCAACAGGGGTGGGGGGTGTCGAAAACGTCCGTCCACCGTCTAGGGTGGGCGTCTCAATCTTTGGACAGCGAACAGTCAGGAGGCCGGCAGTGAGCACCAGTGAGCTGCGTCGTCTGCGTAACTACATCGACGGTGAGTTCAAGGACGCCGCCGACGGACGGACCACCGAGGTGGTCAACCCCGCCACGGGCGAGGCGTACGCGACCGCGCCGCTGTCCGGGCAGGCCGACGTCGACGCCGCGATGGCCGCCGCCGAGGCCGCGTTCCCGGCCTGGCGCGACCTGGTCCCGGGGGAGCGGCAGAAGTACCTCCTGAAGATCGCGGACGCGTTCGAGGAGCGCGCCGAGGAGCTCATCGCCGTCGAGTCGGAGAACTGTGGGAAGCCGCTCGGGCTCACCCGCAGCGAAGAGATCCCGATGATGCTCGACCAGATCCGCTTCTTCGCGGGCGCCGCGCGCATGCTCGAGGGCCGCTCCGGCGGTGAGTACATGGAGGGCCTGACGTCCTTCGTGCGCCGCGAGCCGATCGGCGTCTGCGCGCAGGTCGCGCCGTGGAACTACCCGATGATGATGGGCGTGTGGAAGTTCGCCCCGGCGCTCGCCGCGGGCAACACGGTCGTCCTCAAGCCGTCCGACACCACCCCGGCCTCCACGGCCCTGATGGCCGAGATCATCGGCTCGATCGTGCCCAAGGGCGTCTTCAACGTGGTGTGCGGCGACCGCGACACCGGCCGCCTCATGGTCGAGCACAAGACCCCGGCGATGGCCTCCATCACCGGCTCCGTGCGCGCCGGCATGCAGGTCGCCGAGTCCGCCGCGAAGGACCTCAAGCGGGTCCACCTGGAGCTCGGCGGCAAGGCCCCGGTCGTCGTCTTCGAGGACGCCGACCTCCAGAAGGCCGCCGAGGGCATCGCCGAGGCCGGTTACTTCAACGCGGGCCAGGACTGCACCGCCGCCACCCGCGTGCTCGTCCACGAGTCGGTGCACGACGAGTTCGTCACCGCGCTCGCCAAGATCGCCGCCGAGACGAAGACCGGCGCGGCCGACGACGAGGACGTCCTCTACGGCCCGCTGAACAACGCCAACCAGCTGAAGCAGGTCACCGGCTTCATCGAGCGGCTCCCGGCGCACGCCAAGGTCGAGGCCGGTGGCCACCGGGTCGGCGAGCAGGGCTACTTCTACGCCCCGACCGTCGTCTCGGGCCTCAAGCAGGACGACGAGATCATCCAGAACGAGGTCTTCGGCCCGGTCATCACCGTCCAGTCCTTCACGGACGAGGATCAGGCGGTGTCCTACGCCAACGGCGTCGAGTACGCGCTGGCCTCCTCGGTCTGGACGAAGGACCACGGCCGCGCGATGCGGATGTCCAAGGTCCTCGACTTCGGCTGCGTGTGGATCAACACCCACATCCCGCTCGTCGCCGAGATGCCGCACGGCGGCTTCAAGAAGTCGGGCTACGGCAAGGACCTGTCGGCGTACGGCTTCGACGACTACACGCGCATCAAGCACGTGATGACGTCGCTGGACGCGTGAGTCCCACCTGCGTGAGTCTCACCTATACGGAGATCGGCGCGACCCTGGCGGACGGTGAACTGCCGCCGGGGTACGCCCACTTGGACCGCCGTGTCCGGATCGGCTCGGGGCAGGAGTGCTTCGAGCGGGCCGGCGCGGCGGTCCTCGCGTGGCGCGCGCAGCGCGGGGCCGGGCTCCGGGTGACACCGGGCGGCGAGGTCGGGGAGGGCGCGGACGTGGTGCTGCGGGCGCCGTTCCTGCGGATTCCCTGCCGGGTCGTACGGGTCGTGCGCGCTCCGGAACGGATCGGGTTCGCCTACGGGACGCTGCCGGGGCATCCGGAGTGCGGCGAGGAGGCGTTCCTCGTCGAGTGGGCGGCGGACGGGGCCGTGTGGTTCCGGATCCGGGCGTTCTCGCGGCCGGGGCGGTGGTACGCGCGGCTCGGCGGGCCGGTGGCGAGGGGCGTGCAGAAGTGGGTGACCGGGCGGTATCTGCGGGCCGTCGCGGACGCGGTCGGGTGAGCGGGGACGGGTGCGCGTGCCCGGTGCGCGTGATCGGGTGCGCGCGGATCGACAAGGTGTCGGCCCCGGCCTCCGGCGCTCGACGCAGCGTCCATTGTGGGGCCAAGTCCCCGGGCGGGAGGCTGGGTTCGTGCGAGCGAACCCGATAACCCACCAGGTCAACCGTCGTTCCCTGCTGCGCGCCCTGGGCGGTGGTGCCGCGGCCGCGGCGGTCGGCGGCCTCGCCACCGGCTGCGGCGTGCCCGCCGCGTACGTCTCGCCGGGGGAGCGGGCGGGCCACGATCTGTCCGCCGACGAGAAGCGGCTCACCTGGGCCAACTGGCCGCTCTACATCGACGTCGACGACGACAACCCGTCGAAGCGGCCCACCCTCGACGCGTTCGAGAAGCGGACCGGGATCCAGGTCAAGTACACCGAAGAGATCAACGACAACGACGAGTTCTTCGGCAAGATCAGCCCGTCGCTGATGAACCACCAGAAGACCGACCGCGACCTCATCGTCATCTCCGACTGGATGTGCTCGCGTTTCGTGCGCCTCGGCTGGGTCCAGGAGATGGACCGGGCCCGGCAGCCGCACGTCACCAAGTACCTCGACCCGCTGCTGCGTTCGCCGGCCTTCGACCCGGGCCGCAAGTTCACCGTGCCGTGGCAGTCCGGCATCACCGGCATCGCGTACGACAGGCGCAGGCTGGGCCGCGAGATCAAGCACGTCTCGGACCTCTGGGCGGACGACCTGAAGGGGCGCGTCACCCTCCTCTCCGGCCTCGACGAGTCCTTCGCCCTCCTCATGCAGGGCAACGGCGTCGACATCGCCAAGTGGACCGGCGCCGACTTCGACAAGGTCTGCGACCAGGTCGAGAAGCTCGTGAAGGCGAAGCACATCCGCCGCTTCACCGGCAACGACTACATCAAGGACCTCTCCAGCGGCGACGTCCTCGCCTGCCAGGCGTACAGCGGCGACATCATCCAGCTCCAGGCCGACAACCCGAACATCGAGTTCGTGGTGCCCGAGGAGGGCGCCGAGCTCTGGGCCGAGTCCCTGATGATCCCCAACCTCGCCGACCACAAGGCCAACGCCGAGCGCCTGATCGACTACTACTACCGACCGGAGGTCGCGGCGGAGCTGGCCGCGTGGGTCAACTACGTCTGCCCGGTCCCGGCGGCCCGCGACGTTCTCGCCTCGTCCAAGGACAAGGAGACCGCCGAACTCGCCGAGGACCCGCTGATCTTCCCCGACGACCGGATGCGCTCCCGGCTCGCGATCGCCCGTGACATCAAGCCGGCGGAGCGTACCGAGTTCTCGAAGCGGTGGAACAGGATCGCGGGGCTGTGAGACGCGACGCGTGCCACAACGAAGCCTCCACAGCGGCGAGTTGAGGCAGTCATAAGCTGTGGCCATGACCGCTGATCACCAGTCGCACGTCGGGGCCGCGGTGACCCTGGGGCTCTTCGCCGCCTGGGCGCTGCACGACACCGAAGAGGTGCTCACCGCTCCGCGCTGGATCCGGGAGAGCGTGCCGCGGCTGCGCGAGCGGTGGCCGGGGGTGCCCGAGCGGGTGTGGCGGGGCATGGAGGGTGTCGACGAGCGGGAGTTCACGGCCGCCGTCGGTGTCATGGCCGGGATCGTCGGCGCGGGGGCCGTCGCAGGCTGGGCGAGCGGCGGCCGCAGCGCCACGTACCAGGCCATGCTGAACGGGTTCGGCGCGCACGGCCTGCTGCACATCGGCCAGGCCGTCGCCGTACGCGGTTACACCCCGGGCGTCGCGACCTCGCCGGTGCTCGTCGTGCCGTTCGCCCTGTGGGCGCGGGGGCGGCTGAAGAAGGCCGGGGTGCTGCGGCCGGGCCGCGCCCGGGACGTCGCCGCCGGGGTCGCCTGGGCGGCCGCGGCGACGGCCGTGTCGCACGGGGTGGCACGCCGGGTCGTCAGGCCTCGCCGCGCAGCGACGTCAGGACGTCGACGCGGTTCGTCGTGATGGAGTCCACGCCGATGTCGAGCAGGCGGCGCATCGAGCGCCTCGTGTCCGGGGTCCACGCCGACAGCAGGTAGCCGTCGTGGTGGACGCGGGCCGCCAGGTCCCGGGTCACCAGCGGGAAGCGGTAGTTGAGCCAGCGGGGCGTGAGGGCCGCGAGGAGGGCCGGGCGGGGTGGGGCCAGTGAGGTCCAGGTGAGTGCGATCTCGGCGGAGGGCGAGGCGGCGCGCACCTTGAGCATCGTCTGGGCGCCCGCGCAGTAGTAGACCCGGTCCTCCGCGCCGCAGTCGCGGACGGCGGCGACGATCGCCCGGACCGAACGCGCGTCCGCGCCCGGCAGGTCGATCATGACGCGGGCGTCCCGGCACGCCTCCAGGGCGTCCGCCAGCGTGGGCACGCCGTCCTTCGTCAGGCCGCGCACCTCGTCGGAGGAGAGCGCGGACAGCGGGCGCTCGTGGCCCCACAGGCGCTCCAGCGTGGAGTCGTGGAGCAGGACCGGGACGGCGTCCCGCGTCAGTCGTACGTCGATCTCCACCGCGTCCGCTCCCCGTTCCAGCGCGGAGCGCAGGGAGGGGAGGGTGTTCTCGCGGACGCGGTAGGGGTCGCCTCGGTGGGCCACGGCAGTCACGGTGCGCATGGCCACCATTGTGGCCTTGAGCGGGAGTGGGTGGGCGTCACCCGGCGATCGGCCGCGGGGCTCCGCCCCGGACCCCGCGCCTCAAACGCCGGCGGGGCTCAATTTGGCCAGTTCTCCGTGTAGGTGTCGATTTCCGTGATGATGCGGGCCTTGCCCGCCTCGTCGAGGAATGACTCCCGCACCGCGTTCTTGGCGAGCTCCGCCACTCCTCGCTCGTCGAGGTCGAGGAGGCGGGCCGCCACCGCGTACTCGGTGTTGAGGTCCGTGGAGAACATCGGCGGGTCGTCCGAGTTGATGGTGACCGTCACGCCCGCGTCCACGAACTGCTTGAGCGGGTGCTCGTCGAGGGTGCGGACCGCGCGCGTCGCGATGTTCGACGTCGGGCACACCTCCAGCGGGATGCCGTGCTCGGCGAGGTGCGCGAGGAGCTTCGGGTCCTGGGCCGACGACGTGCCGTGTCCGATGCGTTCGGCGCCCAGGTACGTGAGTGCGTCCCATACCGTCTCGGGGCCCGTCGTCTCGCCCGCGTGCGGCACCGAGCGCAGGCCCGCCGCGCGCGCCCGGTCGAAGTAGGGCTTGAACTGCGGTCGCGGCACGCCGACTTCGGGCCCGCCGAGCCCGAACGACACCAGGCCCTCCGGCCGCAGCGCGTCGTCCGTGGCGAGCCGCGCCGTCTCCTCCGCCGACTCCAGGCCCGCCTCGCCGGGGATGTCGAAGCACCAGCGCAGCACCGTGCCGAACTCGGCCTCCGCCGACTTGCGCGCGTCCTCGATCGCCTCCATGAAGCCGCGGGCGTCGA
This sequence comes from Streptomyces nidicola, assembly GCF_050106155.1. Classification (NCBI taxonomy): domain Bacteria; kingdom Bacillati; phylum Actinomycetota; class Actinomycetes; order Kitasatosporales; family Streptomycetaceae; genus Streptomyces; species Streptomyces nidicola. Next base: position 3,097,614 of record NZ_JBNBPI010000001.1, on the reverse strand, counting down.
TGCCGCGGCGCGTGGAGGAGAAGGGGGTGAGGGTGAGCTCCGCGTACCGCACGTTCTGCCGGGCCATGTCGCGGGCGATCTCGTACGTGAGGAGGCGGACGTCCTCCGGCGTGCGGATCAGGTCGACCACCGACAGGTACACCTGGATGAAGTGCGCGAAGTCCGTGAACGTGAAGAACTTCGCCAGCGCCTCGGGGTCGGCCGGAACCTTTGAGTCGGGGTGCCGGGCGGCCAGCTCCGAGACGATCCTGGGGGAGGCGGAGCCCACGTGGTGGACGTGCAGTTCCGCCTTCGGCAGTCCGGTGATGAAGGCTTGCAGGGACTGGCTCCGGCTGTCACTCGGGCTCTGGCTCACGGTTTCCTCCCCAGGAACTTGGGTGATCGGCTGATCGGGGTCCTCGTCATCGTATGCGGGGAGATCCGCGCCACGACGCGGGTCCCTAGCATGGGCGGATGAGCGAGTACGACCCGTGGCGCACGCCGCCGGCGCCCTCCTCGTACGGATACGCCAACCCGTACGCGGCGCCGGACGAGCCCGTCCCGCCACCGCCCGTCGGTCCCGAGGGCCCGACGCCGTTCCCGTACCAGGCGTACTGGTACGCGTACGGCCACGGGCTCCCGGGGTCCGTGCCGCCCCGCAACGGGCCCGGTGTCGCGGCCCTGGTGCTCGGCGTCGTCACCGCGGTCGGCTTCGTGGTGTGGCCGGTCGCGATCGTGACGGGCGTGCTGGCGGTGATCTTCGGCGTGGTCGGCAGACGGCGGGCCGGGCGCGGGGCCGCGACCAACGGCGGGCAGGCGCTGGGCGGGCTCATCTGCGGCGTCGGCGGGCTGCTGTCGGCGGTCGGGATCGCGATCGCCGTCCTGGCCTGAGCCCCCGGGGCCGGTTTCCGGGACGAGCCCCCCGGGGCCGCCCCCGGATCAGCGCAGCCGCTCTCTCGCCGCCATCAGCGCGAACCCCAGCAGATTCAGCCCCCGCCACGCCTCCGGATCCGCCGCCCCCGCGTCGTCCGCCGCCAGCCCGATGCCCCACACCTGATCCATCGGACTCGCCTCCACCAGCACCCGCTCGCCCGTGCTCACGAGGAATTCCCGCAGCCCCGGATCCGCCGCGAACTTGTGAACGCTGCCCTCGACGACCACGCCGAAGCGCTCCCGCTCCCACACCTCGCCGTCGAAGCCGCGCACCAGGCGCCCCGCCTTCTTGGCCTCCGCCGGATGCCCGGCGGCGATCGCGCGGCGCTCCGCCTCCGGGTCCCCGAACAGGCGCGCCTTCTGAGCCATCATCCAGTGCTCCGCCGTCGCGTACTCCACGCCCGCCACCGTGAACGGCGAGGGCCACCACTGGCTGAGGCAACCCGCCCCGATCGAACCGTCCTTACGCGGTGTGTGCCCCCAGAAGTGCAGGTACTTCACGCTTGTCCCCGCCGCCAGAGCTTTGACCAGCGATTCCCTGCTGTCGATCTCCATACACGCGAGTCTGGCACGCACCACTGACATTCCGTCCTGCGTTTTGCAGGCGGACTCGACACCCGGTCGACAGATTCCGTCGCGTAACCAAAAGGCAACAACGGAATCACTTGTTGGCACTGTGGTCCTCTGCCAGGATCGTCACTCACATCGAGCTGGAGCTACGGCTGGAGCTACGTCGGCGCCCTCGGGACGAGGGCCGACGCAGGAGAAGCGAGAGCGAGCACTCATGCACCACCCCACCTCGGATCACCCCGCCTCGGCCGAGAACGTGGCCGCACTGGCGCAGGAACTCTTCGCGGACGGCGCGAACTTCGTCGCGGGCCGCCTCGTCAAGGGCACGTCCGGCCGCACCCACGCCGTCGTCGACCCGGCCACGGGCGCGGAGGTCTACACGTACGAACTGGCGGGCACCGCCGACGTGGACGCCGCCGTCGCCGCCGCCCGCGCGGCCTTCCCCGGCTGGGCGGGGGCCACGCCCGGCGAGCGGTCCGACGCCATGCACCGGTTCGCCGCCGTGCTCGACGAGAAGGCGGAGGAGTTCGCGCGCCTCGAGTCGTTGCAGTGCGGCAAGCCGCTCAAGCTGAGCCGCGAGTTCGACGTGCCCGGATCGATCGACAACGCCGCCTTCTTCGCCGGCGCCGCCCGGCACCTCCAGGGCCAGTCCGCGGGCGAGTACAGCGGCGACCACACCTCGTACGTACGCCGCGAGCCCATCGGTGTCGTCGGCTCCATCGCGCCGTGGAACTACCCGCTGCAGATGGCCGCCTGGAAGGTCCTTCCGGCGATCGCCGCGGGCAACACGATCGTCCTCAAGCCCGCCGAGCTCACCCCGTTCACCTCGCTCCTCTTCGCGCAGGCCGCCACCGAGGCGGGCCTCCCGGACGGCGTCGTCAACGTCATCAGCGGCGCGGGCCGCGACGCCGGCGAGCACCTCGTCGGTCACCCGGACGTCGCCATGACCTCCTTCACCGGCTCCACGGGCGTCGGCAAGCGGGTCGCCGAGATCGCCACGGCCACCGTGAAGCGGATCCACCTGGAGCTCGGCGGCAAGGCGCCGTTCGTCGTGTTCGACGACGCCGATCTCGAGGCCGCCGTGCACGGCGCGGTCGCCGGCGCGCTCATCAACACCGGCCAGGACTGCACCGCCGCCACGCGCGCGTACGTGCAGCGTCCCCTCTACGAAGCCTTCGTGGAGCAGACGGCCGCTCTGATGGAGACCGTCAGGCTCGGCGACCCGTTCGCCGACGGCACCGACCTCGGACCGCTCATCTCGCACGCCCAACGGGACCGCGTCGCCGCCTTCGTGGACCGGGCGCGCGGCTACGCGCGCGTGGTGACCGGTGGCGAGGCCCCCGGCGGCGAGCTCGCGGACGGCGCGTACTACCTGCCCACCCTCATCGCCGACGCCGCGCAGGACAGCGAGGCCGTGCAGTCGGAGATCTTCGGCCCTGTGCTGGTCGTGCTGCCCTTCGACAGCGACGACGAGGGCATCCGGCTCGCCAACGACACCCCCTACGGGCTCGCCGCCTCCGCCTGGTCCACCAATGTGTTCCGCGCGAACCGTGCCACCCGCGAGATCAAGGCGGGCTGCGTGTGGGTCAACGACCACATCCCGATCCTCAGCGAGATGCCGCACGGCGGCTACAAGGCGTCCGGCTACGGCAAGGACATGTCCGCCTACTCCTTCGACGAGTACACGCAGATCAAGCACGTCATGTTCGACAACACCGCGGTGGTGCGCAAGGACTGGCACCGCACGGTCTTCGGGGACCGATAGTCACTGTCAGGCCGACCGACCACCGGCCGCCACTCCTCCCGAAAGGGCAACCACGCGCATGGAGCAGTACGAGCCCGACAGCCTGACGCCTCTCAGTCGGCCCCAACTGGCCGCCATGCACCGCAGCTTCAGGAACGGCCGGGCAGCGATGTCCCGCCGCTCCCTGATGCGGGCCTCGGCAGGCGGCGCGCTCGCCGTCGGCGGGCTCGGCGCCCTCACGGGCTGCGGCATCCCCGCGGCGAGCAAGTCCTCGGGCGGCATCTCGTCCGAGGACCACTCGGCCAAGGAGAAGGTCATCAACTTCTCCAACTGGACCGAGTACATCGACATGAGCGACGACGAGAAGCACCGCCCGTCCCTCGAGGCCTTCACCAAACGCACCGGGATCAAGGTCAAGTACACCGAGGACATCAACGACAACGTCGAGTTCTTCGGGAAGATCAAGCCGCAGCTCGCGGCGGGCCAGGACACCGGGCGCGACATCATCGTCCTCACCGACTGGCTCGCCGCGCGCCTCATCCGCTACGGCTGGGTGCAGAAGCTCGACCCGGCCAACCTGCCGCACGCGTACACCAACCTGGCCACCCAGTTCCGCAACCCCGACTGGGACCCGGGCCGCGCGTACTCCTACCCCTGGCAGGGCATCGCGACGGTCATCGCGTACAACACCAAGGCCACCGGCGGAAAAGAGATCACCTCGGTCTCCCAGCTGCTCGACGACCCGAAGCTCAAGGGCAAGGTCGGACTGCTCTCCGAGATGCGCGACACGATCGGCATGACGCTGATCGACATGGGCAAGGACCCGCGCACCTTCAAGGCCGACGACTTCGACGCGGCGATCGCGCGCGTGCAGAAGGCCGTCGACAACAAGCAGGTGCGCCGCTTCACCGGCAACGACTACATCTCCGACCTCAGCAAGGGCGACCTCGCGGCCTGCCTCGCCTGGGCAGGGGACGTCGTCCAGCTCCAGGCGGACAACCCGCACGTCAAGTTCGCGATCCCGGACGCCGGTTACATCTCGTCGACCGACAACATGCTGGTCCCGAACAAGGCACGTCACAAGACGAACGCCGAGAAGCTCATGGACTACTACTACGAGCCGGCGGTCGGCGCGGAGCTGGCGGCGTGGATCAACTACGTCTCGCCGCTGGAGACCGGCATCGTCAAGCCGGAACTCGCCAAGATCGACAAGGATGTCGCGAACGACCCGCTGATCGTCCCCGACAAGGAGATGTCGGCGAAGGCGCACAACTTCCGCTCCCTGACGGCCAAGGAAGACACGGCGTTCGAGCAGAAGTTCGCCCAGCTCACCGGCGGCTGAGCCGATCCCGCTCGCCCAGCAACCCTGCCCTCACCGACTCCTTGGACTCACCATGACGACCCTTACGACGTCGGAGACCGGCGGAGACGTCCGTCTCTCCGGGATCAGCAAGACGTACGACAACGGCTTCACCGCCGTCCGGCCGCTCGACCTCACCGTGCCCCAGGGCTCGTTCTTCGCGCTGCTCGGCGCCTCCGGCTGCGGGAAGACCACGACGCTCCGCATGATCGCCGGACTCGAGGACCCGACCACGGGCACCGTGCACCTCGGCGACCAGGACGTGACGTCCCTGCCCCCGTACAAGCGCCCGGTGAACACCGTCTTCCAGTCGTACGCGCTCTTCCCGCACCTCGACATCTACGAGAACGTCGCCTTCGGCCTGCGCCGGCGCGGCATCAAGTCCGTGAAGAAGCAGGTCGAGGAGATGCTCGACCTGGTGCAGCTGGGCGAGCACATCCGCAAGAAGCCGCAGCAGCTCTCCGGCGGCCAGCAGCAGCGCGTCGCGGTGGCCCGCGCGCTCATCAACCACCCCAAGGTGCTGCTGCTCGACGAGCCGCTCGGCGCCCTCGACCTCAAGCTGCGCCGCCAGATGCAGCTGGAGCTCAAGCGCATCCAGACCGAGGTCGGCATCACGTTCGTGCACGTCACGCACGACCAGGAGGAGGCCATGACGATGGCCGACACCGTGGCCGTGATGAACGCGGGCACCGTCGAACAACTCGGCGCCCCCACCGACCTGTACGAGAACCCGGGCTCGACGTTCGTCGCGAACTTCCTCGGCACCTCGAACTTCATCGAGGCCGAGATCGCGGGCAGCTCCGGCGACGACCTCACCCTCAAGGCGGGCGGCGGCAAGCTCGTCCTGCCCACCGCCCGCAACTCGTCGAGCACCACCGAGACCGGCGACAAGCTGCTCCTCGGTGTGCGGCCCGAGAAGATCACGCTCACGCACGCCGACGACGCGGGCGAGATCCCCGACGGCCGCAACCGCATCACGGGGAAGATCGCCGACTCCAGCTTCATCGGCGTCTCCACCCAGTACGTCATCGACAGCCCGCTGTGCGACTCCTTCGAGGTCTACGCGCAGAACATCGAGCGCGACAGCCGCCTCGCCCCCGGCGCGGAGGTCGTCCTGCACTGGAACCCCGCGCACACCTTCGGCCTCGACGCCGCGCAGGATGTCGAGGCGGGCGCGGCCAAGGTCTCGGAGGACGCCGGCGCATGAGCACGACACTCTCCGACGCGCCCCCGGCGGCGCCCACGCCGACGGAAGAGCCGCGCAAGCCCCGCAAGCGCGGCCGCCTCGTCCCGTACTGGCTGCTGCTGCCCGGCATCCTCTGGCTGGTCGTCTTCTTCGCGCTGCCGATGGTCTACCAGGCCTCGACCTCCGTGCAGCAAGGCTCACTCGAGGACGGCTTCAAGGTCACCTGGCACTTCGCGACGTACTGGGACGCGCTGTCCGAGTACTGGCCGCAGTTCCTGCGCTCCGTGCTGTACGCGGGCCTCGCCACGATCCTGTGTCTGCTGCTCGGCTACCCGCTCGCGTATCTCATCGCGTTCCGCGCGGGCCGCTGGCGCAACTTCATCATGATCCTGGTGATCGCCCCGTTCTTCACCAGCTTCCTGATCCGTACGCTCGCGTGGAAGACCATCCTCGCGGACGGCGGCCCGGTCGTCGGCGCGCTCAACTCGCTGCACGTCCTCGACGTCACGAGCTGGCTCGGCATGACCGACGGCAGCCGGGTCCTCGCCACACCGCTCGCGGTGGTGTGCGGACTCACGTACAACTTCCTGCCGTTCATGATCCTGCCGCTGTACACCTCCCTGGAGCGGATCGACGGCCGGCTGCACGAGGCGGCGGGCGACCTGTACGCGCACCCGTTCACCACCTTCCGCAAGGTGACGTTCCCGCTGTCGATGCCGGGCGTGGTCTCCGGAACGCTGCTGACCTTCATCCCGGCGACCGGCGACTACGTGAACGCGGACCTGCTCGGCTCCACCGACACCCGCATGATCGGAAACGTCATCCAGACGCAGTTCCTGCGGATTCTCGACTATCCGACGGCGGCGGCGCTCTCCTTCATTCTCATGGCGGCCATTCTCTTCATGGTCACCTTCTACATCCGGCGTTCCGGGACGGAGGACCTCGTCTGATGTCGATGCTGATGCGCTGGCTTCGAAAGAATCTCGTGGTGATCGCGGGCCTGATCACGCTCGGCTATCTCCTGCTTCCGAACCTCGTCGTGACGGTCTTCTCCTTCAACAAGCCGAAGGGCCGCTTCAATTACGAATGGCAGGCGTTCTCGACGGATGCCTGGAAGAACCCGTGCGGCGTCGCCGACATGTGCGGCTCGCTCTCGCTGAGCCTCCAGATCGCCTTCTGGGCGACGATCGGCGCGACGGCCCTCGGCACGATGATCGCCTTCGCGCTCGTCCGCTACCGGTTCAGGGCGCGCGGCGCGATCAACTCGCTGATCTTCCTGCCGATGGCGATGCCGGAGGTCGTGATGGCGGCCTCGCTGCTCACGCTCTTCCTCAACATGGGCGCCCAGCTGGGCTTCTGGACGATCCTGATCGCCCACATCATGTTCTGCCTCAGCTTCGTGGTGACGGCGGTGAAGGCGCGCGTGATGTCGATGGACCCGCGCCTTGAGCAGGCGGCGCAGGACCTGTACGCGGGTCCGGCGCAGACGTTCCTGCGGGTGACGCTGCCGATCGCGGCGCCCGGTATCGCGGCGGGCGCGCTCCTCGCCTTCGCGCTGTCCTTCGACGATTTCATCATCACCAATTTCAACGCGGGCTCGACCGTCACGTTCCCCATGTTCGTCTGGGGTTCGGCGCAGCGCGGAACGCCCGTTCAGATCAATGTCATCGGTACGGCCATGTTCCTGGTCGCCGTACTGTGTGTGCTGGCTGCAATGACCATCGGTAAACGCAAGAACAAAACCGCTTGATCTACTCGCATTTCTGAGCATTTCTGAGGGAGTTGGAATCATGGCCGCACGCGCCATGAATCGCTGGACGAATTCACTCGCCGACGCCAAGCCGGTCGCCTACTGGCTCGACGACCCCGGCAGGCCCGAGGCCCGCCCGGCCCTGACCGGCGACGAGACGTGCGACCTCCTGGTCGTCGGCGGCGGCTACAGCGGACTGTGGACCGCGCTCATCGCCAAGGAGCGCGACCCGGGCCGGGACGTGGTGCTCGTCGAGGGCCGCGAGATCGGCTGGGCCGCCTCCGGGCGCAACGGTGGATTCTGCGCCGCCTCCCTCACGCACGGCACGGCCAACGGGCTCGCCCGCTGGCCGAAGGAGATCAAGAAGCTGGAGGAGCTGGGCGCCGCCAACCTCGACGCCATCGAGGCGGCGGTCGCCCGCTACTCCATCGACTGCGACTTCGAGCGCACCGGCGAGCTGGACGTGGCGACGCAGCCGCACCAGGTCGCCGAACTGCGAGAGTTCCACGCGGAGTTGACCGAGGCCGGTCTCGCCGACGGCGTCGAACTCCTGGACGCGGACGAGACCCGTGAACAGGTCGCGTCACCCACGTTCCTCGGCTCCATGTACGACCGGCACGGCGTCGCGATGCTGCACCCCGCGAAGCTCGCGTGGGGCCTGAAGCGGGCCTGCCTCGACCTGGGCGTCCGCGTCTACGAGAACACCCCGGCCACCGAACTCGCCTCCAGTGGCGCCGGAGTGGCGATCCGCACCCCGTACGGCCGGGTCTTCGCCCGGCACACCGCGCTCGCCACGAACGTCTTCCCGTCCCTGGTGAAGCGCACGCGCGCGTACACGGTCCCGGTCTACGACTACGCGCTGATGACGGAGCCGCTGAGCGCGGACCAACTGGCGGCGGTCGGCTGGAAGAACCGCCAGGGTCTCGGCGACAGCGCCAACCAGTTCCACTACTTCCGGCTGTCGGCCGACAACCGGATCCTGTGGGGCGGCTACGACGCGATCTACCCGTACGGCGGCCGGGTGCGGGCCGAGCACGACCACCGCCCGGAGACGTACGCGAAGCTGGCGGGCCACTTCTTCACGTGCTTCCCGCAGTTGGAGGGCCTGCGCTTCACGCACGCCTGGGGCGGCGCGATCGACACCTGCTCCCGCTTCTCGGCGTTCTTCGGCACGGCGCACGCGGGTCGGGTGGCGTACGCCGCCGGGTACACGGGTCTCGGCGTGGGCGCGACGCGGTTCGGCGCGGACGTGATGCTGGACCTGCTCGCCGGCGAGCGCACGGACCGTACGGAGCTGGAGATGGTGCGCAAGAAGCCGCTCCCGTTCCCGCCCGAGCCGTTCGCGGCCACGGGCATCGCGCTCACCAAGTGGTCCCTCGCCCGCGCCGACGCCAACGGCGGCCGCCGCAACCTGTGGCTGAAGGCGATGGACACGGTGGGCCTCGGCTTCGACAGCTGAGCGCCCCGCAGGTCAGGCGCTCTCGTCCGACGTGAGCGTCCCCTGATGGAAGTACAGCCGCCACCCGGCCTCCGGGTGGCGGCGCCACACCGAACTCCGGTGCGCGCGGCGGCCGTTGTCGTCGGTGTGGAACGTCAGATGGACGACACCGGGCGCGAGCAGCGTCCCCCGCATCCCCGTGCCCCGCACCGGCCGCCCTGTTTCCTCGGGAGCCGATCCGGTCACCTCCAGGATCGACTCCCGGCCCCACCGCCGCCCGGACGCGCCGAACTCCACGAACTCCGGGTCGAGCAGCGCCGTCACGTCCGCGTCGGACGCCCGCACGCCGGGTTCGAGCAGTTGCAGTTCCCCGTCGATCGCCGCCTGTACCTGCGTCTTCTCGTCCTCTTCTATGGCCGGAGGCTACTCGTGCGCCCGCTGTTGACCACCCGGCGTACGCCCCGGCCGCACCCGGTTCCGAAAATTCACTACCTTCAGGTAACCGAAGTCGCGTAATGCCCGGGCCACTTCCTCCTCTCGTTCGTGACCATCAGCGTCGATGTGAACGAGGAGGGCCCCGTCATGACTGGCTCGGGGGACAAGGCCGCGGTCGAGTGGCTGGTGTCCGTGGCACCGGATCCGGACGCCTGCCGCTGGGAGTGGGAACGCAATCCGCACGGGGTGGCGCTGCTGCCCGCGGGCGAGCGGTGGGACGTGCTGATCCTGCCGGGGGAGCTCGGCTATCCGACGCTCGACGTGCTGCGCCGGGTGATCGACAGGCCGGGCCCCGTGATCGGGGACTTCGGCGCCGCCCGCATGGGCTTCTTCGTGCCCGCGGGCACGGCCGCCCGCTGGCTCGGCACGGGGGTGCGCGCGGTGGGGCGCGGCAGCTGGATCGTGGCGCCCTACCCCGGCCGGCTCGCGGGCGGCGTGCGCTGGCTGGTGCCGCCGGACGGCTCGGGCACGCTCACGGACCCGGCGCTCCTGGAACTCGCGATGCACGAGGCGGCGGCCCAACTGGCGCGGGATGTCGAGAGGTAGAGGCGTATTGAACCCTTGACAACTCAATTGGTCTGGACCAAGTTGGGCGCGCTCCACCGTGCTCGTTTCCCCCGCCACGCCCGGAGGCAGCCATGGCCCGCTCCAGATCCGACCGACCCCGCGGATCCCGCAGATCTCACAGGTCCCGCAGACTCGTCACGAGCCTCACCGCCGCCGCGCTCGCCGCGACCGGCCTCACCACCCTGTCCACCACCGCGAGCGCCGCCGATGTCGACCTCGCCCGCAACGGCGGATTCGAGTCCGGCATGGACGGCTGGACCTGCTCGTCCAACACGGGCAGAAACGTCAACTCGCCTGCTCGCAGCGGCAGTTCGGCGCTCCAGGCCACACCGTCCGGCGCCGACAACGCCCAGTGCTCGCAGACCGTCACGGTCAAGCCCGACTCCACGTACACGCTGTCCGGATACGTCCGCGGCAGCTACGTCTACCTCGGTGCGAGCGGCACCGGCACCACGGACGCGTCGACCTGGACCCCGTCGGCCTCCGACTGGCAGCAGTTGAGGACCACCTTCCGCACCGGCCCCGCCACCACCAAGGTCACGATCTACACGCACGGCTGGTACGGCAGCCCCGCCTACACCGCCGACGACCTCACCCTGCTCGGCCCCGGCACCGAGACCCCGGCGCCGCCCGCCGCGCCCACGGGCCTCAAGACCTCGGCCGTCACCGCGACGAGCGTCGGCCTGTCCTGGTCGGCGGTCCCCGGCGCGACGAGCTACGCGGTGTACCGCAACGGCACGAAGTCCCAGACGGTGAACGGCACTTCGGCCACCGTCACCGGCCTCACGCCCGCCACCGCCCACAGCTTCCAGGTCGCCGCCGTGAACGACGCGGGCGAGTCCGCGAAGTCGGACACCGTCACCGCGACCACGACCCAGGGCCCCGGCGACTCCGGATCCTCGGACCTCCCGGCGCACGCCCTCGTCGGCTACCTCCACGCGAGCTTCGCCAACGGCGCCGGCTACACCCGCCTCGCCGACGTCCCCGACAGCTGGGACGTCATCGACCTCGCCTTCGGCGAACCCACCTCGACGACCTCCGGCGACATCCGCTTCGACCGCTGCCCGGCCACGGAGTGTCCGGGAGTCGAGCCGGACGCCGACTTCAAGGCCGCGATCAAGGCCAAGCAGGCGGCGGGCAAGAAGGTCCTGATCTCCATCGGCGGCCAGAACGGCCAGGTCCAACTCACCACGGCCGCCGCCCGCGACACCTTCGTCACGTCCGTCTCGAAGATCATCGACGAGTACGGTCTCGACGGCCTCGACATCGACTTCGAGGGCCACTCCCTCTCCCTGAACGCCGACGACACCGACTTCAAGAACCCCAAGACCCCGGTGATCGTGAACCTGATCTCGGCCGTGAAGTCCCTGAAGGCCAAGTACGGCGACAAGTTCACGCTGACCATGGCCCCGGAAACGTTCTTCGTCCAACTCGGTTACCAGTACTACGGCACCGGAAAATGGGGCGGCCAGGACCCGCGCGCGGGAGCGTATCTCCCGGTCATCCACGCCCTGCGCGACGACCTGACGCTCCTCCACGTCCAGGACTACAACTCCGGCTCGATCATGGGCCTCGACAACTAGTACCACTCCATGGGCGGCGCCGACTTTCACATCGCGATGACCGACATGCTGCTCACCGGCTTCCCGGTGGCGGGCGACGCGGCCAACGTCTTCCCGCCGCTGCGCCCCGACCAGGTCGCGATCGGCATGCCGGCCTCCACCCAGGCGGGCAACGGCTACGTGTCGTCGGCGGAGACCAACAAGGTCCTCGGCTGCCTCACCAAGAAGACCGACTGCGGCTCTTACACGACCCACGGAACCTGGCCGGCGCTGCGCGGACTGATGACGTGGTCGATCAACTGGGACCGCTTCAGCAACTGGGAGTTCCAGAAGAACTTCGACGGCTTCTTCGGCTGACCGCATACGCCGCCGCGTACAGCAGCACCACCGCCAGACACCAGCTGCCGACCACATCGGCCGGCCAGTGATACCCCTGCCGTACGAGTCCCAGGCCTACGGCCGCGTTCAACACGACGCAGCCGTAGGCCAGCCGGCGTGAACGGAGCAGCAGTACGCACAGCCCGTACGCCACCGCTGCGGTCGCCGCGTGGCCCGACGGGTAGAAGCCGGTCTCCGGCGCCATGGGCGGTGGTCCCGGGCGGGCGATGAGCGACTGGAGCGGGGCCACGAGGGCCGGGACCAGGGCCATCGTCACGAGCGCGACGAGCGCCGCGAGCCAGGTGCGGGTGCGCCACACGACGTACGCGAGGGTGACCGCGAGGACGGGGAGCGCGACGCTCATGTTGCCGAGGTCGGCGAAGAACTCGGCGGGGGCGGAAGGGATCGCGCTCGTGCGGATCGCGTTGCCGAGGCGCTCGTCGTACGCGAGGAGGGGGCCGTCGGATGCGGCCTGCCAGGTGAGTGCGGCGAAGAGGAGGGCCGCGAAGAGGGGGAGAAAAGTGGTCGGCCGGTTCGGAACAGGGGGGGTAGTTCCGAACCGGCCGAACTGGCCGGCGTATCGCGCGCCCCGGGGGGTTTGGGGCGGGCGACCGTCCGACCGGTGAGGAGTTCCGGAGCCGGAAGCTCCGGGTGTGTGCGCGAGGGCACGACCAGGGCGAAGCTGGGGAGGCCTCGACCCGGGTTCGCCCGCAGTCGCCTGCGAGCGGGGTGTTTCTCTCATCTGCAGAAACCGTACGGCAGGGGCTGGGGGTGCGACAGCCGGTTGCGCAACATCCCATCGGCCTCGCACACCTTCTTCACACGGCCCGACCGTCGTCGCAGGTCACGGAAGCGTCGCGGCGTGCGCCGTCACGATCGGGGCGTGTGGCTCCTGTTACCGGAGCGGCGTCCTGGGGGCTGCTCAGAGCGCGGCGAACGCGTTCTCGATGATGTCGAGGCCCTCGTTCAGGAGGTCCTGGCCGATGACGAGCGGCGGCAGGAAACGCAGCACGTTGCCGTAGGTGCCACAGGTGAGGACGAGCAGGCCCTCGGCGTGGCAGGCCTTGGCGAGGGCGGCGGTGGCCTCCGGGTTCGGCTCCTTGGTCGCTGGGTCCTTGACGAGCTCGACGGCGATCATGCCGCCGCGGCCGCGGATGTCGCCGATGACAGGGAACTTCTCCTGCATCGCCGACAGGCGCGACTTCATCGTCGTCTCGATCTCCTTCGCCTTGGCGTTGAGGTCGAGTTCCTTCATCGTCTCGATGGCGCCGAGCGCACCGGCGCAGGCCACCGGGTTGCCGCCGTAGGTGCCGCCGAGGCCGCCCGCGTGCGCGGCGTCCATGATCTCGGCCTTGCCGGTCACGGCGGCGAGCGGGAGGCCGCCCGCGATGCCCTTGGCGGTCGTGATCAGGTCCGGGACGATGCCCTCGTCCTCGCACGCGAACCACTGGCCGGTGCGGCAGAAGCCGGACTGGATCTCGTCCGCGACGAAGACGATGCCGTTGTCGGCGGCGAACTGGCGGATCGCCGGGAGGAAGCCCTTGGCCGGCTCGATGAAGCCGCCCTCGCCGAGCACCGGCTCGATGATGATCGCGGCGACGTTGTCCGCGCCGACCTGCTTGGAGATCTGGTCGATGGCCTGCTTGGCGGCCTCGGGTCCGGCGTTCTCCTCGCCGGTCGGCCAGCGGTAGCCGTAGGCCAGCGGGGCGCGGTAGACCTCGGGGGCGAACGGGCCGAAGCCGTGCTTGTACGGCATGTTCTTCGCGGTGAGCGCCATCGTCAGGTTCGTACGGCCGTGGTAGCCGTGGTCGAAGACGACGACCGCCTGGCGCTTGGTGTAGGCGCGGGCGATCTTGACGGCGTTCTCGACCGCCTCGGCGCCGGAGTTGAAGAGGGCCGACTTCTTCTCGTGGTCGCCCGGCGTCAGCTCGGCGAGCGCCTCGGCGACCGCGACGTAGCTCTCGTACGGCGTGACCATGAAGCAGGTGTGGGTGAAGTCCTGCAGCTGGGCGGAGGCGCGGCGGACCACGGCCTCGGCGGAGGCGCCGACGGAGGTCACGGCGATGCCGGAACCGAAGTCGATGAGGCGGTTGCCGTCGACGTCCTCGATGATGCCGCGGTCGACCTTGGCGGTGAACACCGGCAGCGTGGAGCCCACGCCCGCGGCGACGACCGCGGTGCGGCGGGCCTGCAGCTCCTGCGACTTCGGGCCGGGGATGGCGGTGACGACGCGGCGCTCCTGCGGGATGTCGCTCATGCGGGGCTCCTGGTTCTGGAATCCGGTCCCGGGTTGTATCGGTCTCGACGTCGCCGGGGCTGCTTTCGGGGGGTTTCTCGCAGGTTAGGGGCGGGGGAGCGGGGCGGTCATGCTCCATACGGGCGGGGTCGGTGGTGCGTGTTGTCCGTCTTGGACAGGTGTGGATCCGGTGCGGCCCCCGGACGGGTCGGGTGCGCGCGTCGCGACGGGCCCGGTCCATGGGGCGCGTATGCGGTGAACTCCCCTGGTACGGGCATTAGATTGAGGCGCGATCGACGCACACGGCACGGACCGACCGGGCAGCTCAGGGGGCTAGGCCATGGACAGCGAAAGCGGCATGCAGGGCACGCAGGGTGCGGGGGGCGGTGAGCGGCAGGCGTCCGCGCCCGTGCCGCGTCCCGCGCGGCCGCCCCGCCCGGCCGCCCCGCCGATGCCCCGGCAGGCGCCCCCGGCGGCGCGCGGCTCGGTGGCCGAGTGGCTCGCCGCGCGCCGCCCCAAGACCCAGCCGGGTGTGTGGCGGTACGAGTACGAGCCCCGGCCCCCCGAGCGGGACACGTCGGCGATCGGGCGCAAGCTGCTGGTGTGGATGGGGCTGTCGTTCCTGGTCGGCGTCCTGCTGTGGAGCCTGTGGCGGCGCGGCACGCTGCCGTACCAGTGGGCCCCGCTCAAGATCTTCACGCCGGACAGCTGGTGGTGGCCGGGCACGACCTCGCCCCGCGACCAGAAGGCGTACGACGCACTCGTCGTCTACGAAGGCGTGGCTTTCGCTCTGCTCGTCTTCTTGGTGGGGCGATTCGGGGCCTGGGGGGAGGGCATCCGGCACTTCGTCGTCCGCAGGCCCCAGCCGGCCCGCGCCGTCATCGCCTCGGTCGCCGCCGTGGGCGTGCTGATCTTCGTGTGGCCGGACGCGCTCGGCCTCTCCTGGCGGCCGCTGCCGATCGCCGACCCGGTCCTCTCCCTCGTCGTCCTCGTCACCGGCGGCTACGGCTTCTTCCAGGTCCCGGTCCTCGCCTATCTCCTGTACGCGCTGATCACGGCGGCGGTCCTGTGGCCGTTCGCCCGGATCGGCGGCTGGCTCGACCTCTGGTCCGCGCGCCGCAAGAAGGAAGCGCCGCCCCGTCCCACCGCACCACCCGCGCGCGAGGCCTGGTCGCAGCTGCGCGAGGCGGGCCAGGACCAGGCCGCCGACGTGCTCACCGCCGAGGTGGCGGGCGGCCGCATGAACGACGTCGACTGCGCGCGCGTCACCCACGCCTGGCGGCACACCGCCGACCCGGCCGCCTTCACCAAGACCGTGCTCAAGCAGGGCGCGGGCGCCTGGGCGCACCCTTCGGGGCAGCGCGACCTGCCGGCCCGCGCGGCGGCGCACGACCTGCTCGTCGGCCAGGTGCGGATCGGCTCCTTCGCGCGCGACGAGCGCAATCCGTACGCGCTGCGGGGCGCGGGCGCGGCCCTCGACCCGAACCTGCTCGGCACCTCGCTCCTCGCCGTGGGCCCGCCGGGCGCGGGCAAGACGGCGGGGGTCGTACGCCCCGTGGTCGAGTCCCTGGCGCTCCAGGCGCTCACCGGGCAGTGCGCCGTGCTCGCGGTCTGCGCGCAGGGCACCCCGCTCGGCCCCGACGACGCGTACGACGTGGTGGTCAGGCCGGGCGACCGGTCGTCGGTGCACGACCTCGACCTGTACGCGGACGCCACCGACGCGGACGAGGCGGCGGGCTTCCTCGCCGAGGGCCTGGTCGGCGACCTGGACACGGTCGACACCCGGCGCGCCGCCACCGCGCTCGCCCAGCTCCTCGGCCCCTACAAGGAGGCGCACGGCACGTTCCCGGCCGTGCCGGTGCTGCGCGAACTCCTCGAAGGCGATCCGGAGGCCTTCGCCGACCTGAAGGGACGCCTGTCGGTGGACTCCGCGATGCGCCGCGAACTCGACGCCCGGCAGCGGCAGTTCGGCACCGCGAGCGATCCGGGCCCGCTGCTCGCCGACCGCCTCGCCCTCCTGGACCGACCGATCTTCTCCGGCTTCTTCGACCCGGCGGCCGCCCGCCCGTTCTCCGTACGGGCCCTCGCGCACCACCCGCTGCGGGTCCGCGTCGACCTGCCCGAGCAGGGCCACGAAGAGGCGTCACGGCTGCTCGCCCGGCTGCTGCTCGCCCAGTTCACCTCCGTCGTACGAGGCCGGGGCGGGCGCTCCCACTTCGCCTGCCTGGTCCTCGACGACGCGGCGCGCACCGTCACCGCGGAGACCGTCCGCGGCATCCAGCGACTGCGGTCCGCGCACGCCGGAGTGGTGCTCGGCCTGCGCACCATCGGCGAGGTCGCCGAGCCGCTGCAAGGCCCGCTGTACGCGGCGGTCGGCTGCCGCATGGCGTTCTCCGGGGTCACCACCTGGGACGGCAGGCGCTTCGCGGAGGCCTGGGGCACCGAGTGGGTGGAGACCGAGGAGGTCGCGCAGCACGCGGTGTTCGCGCAGCAGCCGCTGACCCGCGCGCTGCACAAGGCGCGTCAGATGGTGACCGGGAAGGCCGTCACCACGGACGCCGTCACCGTCCGCAAGGTGGAGCGCGAGCGCTGGTCGGCCTCCGATCTGGCGCACGCGGTGCCGCCGGGGCACGCGGTGCTCTCGCTCACCACTGTGCGCGGTGAGCACGCTCCGCCGCTGCTCGTGGACCTGCGCGGCTGAAAAGCGTGTGAAAACGTCTGAAGGTTGACTGAGCTTTCAGGGGGCGGGGGCCCCAGTGGTACGTACGGTGAGGCAGAATCGACACTGGTCGTTCATACGCACCGGCCAAAAGCTTCACAGGATCCACGTGTACGCCCTGCCCCCGTGTACGCCCCCGCTCACCCGAAGGCCTGGCCTATGCCGCCCACGCTCGCCTCGCTCGTCCACCACTCGGCGCTCAAGCTCGGCGTGCGCGCGGGCGAGCAGCACCTGGACACCCCGGTCCGCTGGGCGCACGTGAGCGAGCTCGCCGACCCCGTCCCGTACATGGAGGGCGGCGAGCTCCTCCTGATGACCGCGCTCAAGCTGGACGCCGAGGACCCCGAGGCGATGAGCCGCTACGTGAAGCGGCTCGTCGAGGCGGGCGTCGTCGGCCTCGGCTTCGCCGTCGGCGTCAACTACGACGACGTCCCCGAGGCCCTGGTGAAGGCGGCGAAGGACGAGGGCCTTCCGCTGCTCGCGGTGCCGCCGCGCACGCCGTTCATCGCCATCAGCAAGGCGGTCTCCGCCGCGATCGCCGCAGAGCAGTACAAGGCCGTCACCTCCGGGTTCGCCGCCCAGCGCGAACTCACCAAGCAGGCCCTGGGCGGCGGGCCCGAAGGGGTGCTCGGCGTGCTCGCCGCGCAGGTCGACGGGTGGGCGGCGCTGTACGACGCGTCGGGCGCCGTCGTCGCCACCGCCCCGGACTGGGCGGGTCGCCGCGCCGCCCGCCTGACCGGCGAGGTGGAGCGGCTGCGGGACCGGCCCGCGCCGGCCAGCGCGGTGGTGGAGAGCGGCTCCGACGACCGGGTCGAACTGCACTCCATCGGCACCGGGCGGCGGCCCCGCGCGGCGCTCGCGGTGGGCACGGCGGCGGCCCTCGGCACGGCCGAGCGGTACGCGCTGCACTCGGCGATCGCGCTGCTCACCCTCACCACCGAACGCTCCCGGGCGCTGTACGCGGCCGAGCAGCGGATCGGCGCGGCCGTCCTGCGGATGCTGCTCGCGGGGGAGCCCGACCACGCGCGGGCCGTCGCGGGCGACCTGTACGGGGCGCTGCTCGACGCGCCGTTCCGGATGGTGATCGCGGACGCCGCGGCGCCGCCGAAGAACGGGACGGCGCGGCCGGCCGCGGCGCCGTCGAGCGGGACGGCGGCGTTGCTGGCGGAGGCGGTGACCGGGTCCCGGGAGCAGGGCGCCGGACCTGCGGGGCCGCTCCCCGTCCTCGCCGACGTCGTGGAGTCCGCGGCGGCGCGCTCCGGCGAGGCGCTGCTCGTGGTCCCCGACGGCGAGCGGCTCGTGCTGCTGGCCGTCGACGGCGGGGCGGCGGCGGAGGCCTGCCTCCAGTACGCGGAGGCCCTGGAGTCGACGCGCGGGGAGGGCTCGTCCGAGGACGAACTGGTCGTCGGCTTCTCGGCGCCGGCCGGGCCGATCGCGGCGGTGTCCGCGTACAAGCAGGCCGAACAGGCGCTGTCCGTCGCGCGCAGACGGGGCCGGATCCTCGTCGAGCACGAGGACGTCGCGGCGGGCTCGGTGCTGCCGCTGCTGGGTGACGATGCGGTCCGGGCGTTCGCGGACGGCCTCCTGCGGGCGCTGCGCGACCATGACGCGACGGGGCGGGGCGACCTGGTGGCCTCGCTGCGGGCGTGGCTCTCCCGCCATGGCCAGTGGGACGCGGCGGCGGCGGACCTGGGCGTCCACCGCCATACGCTCCGCTATCGGATGCGGCGGGTCGAGGAGATCCTGGGCCGCTCCCTGGACGACCCGGACGTCCGTATGGAGCTGTGGCTGGCGTTGAAGGCGACGGGTACGTAGGGGTTGGTTACGGCCTCGGGGCTCCGCCCCGGACCCCGCTGCTCAATCGCCGCAGGGGCTTGATTTGCCCAGCCCCGAGAGCGCAACCGCGGTGCCGCGCGCCAATCCGGCGAAGTCGCACCCACGACTACGCCGCATCGTCCAAACCGCCACCCCGCACCCCCGCCCTACCGTGGTCACACGCACCCCCACCCACCACGGAGAGGCCGGTACACGCACCCATGACCACCCACGCCTTCTGGCTCGCCGGCCGCCAGGCCACCGGTGACACGACGTTCGACGTCCACAACTCCTACGACGGCCGCCTCGTCGGCACCGTCGCCGAGCCCACCGAGGCCCAGGTGGAGGAGGCCGTCGCCGCCGCCCACGCCGTGGTCGACGAGTTCGCCGCGACCCCCGCCCACGTACGGGCCAAGGCCCTGAACCACGTGGCCGACCGCCTGATCGAGCGCACCGAGGAGATCGCCCAGCTGATCTCCGCGGAGAACGGCAAGCCGATCAAGTGGGCCCGCGGCGAGGTCGGCCGCGCCGTCTCCGTGTTCCGCTTCTCCGCCGAGGAGGCCCGCCGCTGGAACAGCGGTGAGGCCCAGCGCCTCGACACCGACGCGGGCGGGACGGGCCGCATGGCGATCACCCGCCGCGTCCCGAAGGGCGTCGTCCTCGGCATCGCCCCGTTCAACTTCCCGCTGAACCTGAGCGCCCACAAGGTCGCCCCGGCCATCGCGGTGGGCGCGCCCATCATCCTCAAGCCGGCCCCGGCCACCCCGATCTCCTCGCTGATCCTCGGCGAGCTGCTCGCGGAGACGGACCTCCCGGCCGGTTCCTGGTCGGTGCTGACGGTCCCCAACGACCGCATGCCCGCCCTGGTCCAGGACGAGCGCCTCCCGGTCATCTCCTTCACCGGCTCGGGCCCGGTCGGCTACGCGATCATGGACAGCGTGCCGCGCAAGCACTGCACCCTGGAGCTCGGCGGCAACGGCGCGGCCGTCGTTCTCGCCGACTACGCCTCCGAGGCCGACCTGGACTGGGCGGCGAGCCGCATCGCCACCTTCTCCAACTACCAGGGCGGCCAGTCCTGCATCTCGGTGCAGCGCGTCATCGCCGACGCCACCGTCTACGACCGGCTGCTGCCGAAGATCGTCGCGGCCGTCGAGGCCCAGGTCACCGGCGACCCGGCCGACGACGCCACCGACGTCGGCCCGCTGGTCAGCGAGGACGCCGCGAAGCGCGTGGAGTCGTGGGTGACCGAGGCCGTCGACGCGGGCGCCTCCCTCCTCGCCGGCGGCAAGCGCGACGGCGCCACTTACGCGCCCACCGTCCTCGCCGACGTCCCGGCCGACGTCACGATCTCCTGCGAGGAGGTCTTCGGCCCGGTCCTCACGGTCAAGAAGGTGGACGGCGAGGCCGAGGCCTTCGCCGCCGTCAACGACTCCAAGTACGGCCTCCAGGCAGGCGTGTTCACGCACGACCTCCAGACCGCGTTCCGCGCCCACCGCGCCCTTGAGGTCGGCGGCGTGGTCATCGGCGACGCCCCGTCCTACCGCGCCGACCAGATGCCGTACGGCGGCGCCAAGCAGTCCGGCGTGGGCCGCGAGGGCGTCAAGTTCGCCATGGACGACTACACGTACGAGCGCGTCCTCGTCCTGACGGGCCTCGCGCTGTAGTCACTCCGCGAGGAGAACACCGAAGACCCCCGGCGCGCGCCTGATCCGCGCGCCGGACCACGACGGCCGGAGCCCACTGTGCGGGGGCTCCGGCCGTCGGCCTTTCACTCGAAGGCAACTTCCCCGCGCGCGGCGGCCACTTGAGGGACGTAGTCCAACGCCCCCGACGGAAGGACGTCCCCCATGGCCGCCAGCCGGCACCGCCGCCCCCGCCTCTCCCGCCGCCTGAAGATCGCCACGGCGGCGGCCACCGCACTCGCGGCCGGCGCCACCGTCAGCGTCGCCATGGCCGACGAGTCGGCGAAACTCTGCGACGCCTACGCCACCGTGACGATGGGCAAGTACTACGTCAACAACAACCTGTGGGGTCAGGACAAGGCCACCGGATCGCAGTGCATGTGGTCCAACTCCCAGTCGGGCGACACCATTTCGTGGGCCACCGAGTACGACTGGGCCAACAACTCGGCGGGACACGACTACGACGTGAAGTCCTACGTCTCCAGTGTCCTGGGCTGGCACTGGGGCTGGAAGGTCGACAAGTCGGCCACCGGCCTCCCCACCCGCGTCGGCGACAAGAAGGACATCAGGTCGACGTGGAAGTTCGGGCTCAACGCCGACCCGGGCACCATGAACGTCGCCTACGACCTGTGGTTCCACGCCAAGGACGACGCCGACTGGCAGGACGGCCCCACCGACGAGGTCATGATCTGGCTCAACCGGCAGGGCGGCGCGGGCCCCCTCGGCACCAAGGAGGCCACCGTCAGCCTGGGTGGCACCACCTGGGACCTCTACAAGGGCAACGTCGGCTGGAACGTCTACTCGTTCGTCCGCACCGCCAACACCACCTCCGCCACCCTCGACCTCGACGACTTCAACCAGGCGCTCGTGGCGCGCGGGCTGATGAGCGGCGACAAGTACCTCTCCGGCATCGAGGCGGGCACCGAGGTCTTCAAGGGGAAGGGGACGCTCGACACGGAGGCGTATTCGGTGCGCGTCGGGTAGTCGACATGCCCGTTATCGGGTACATACGATCGAGTAGCACCGGTCGGTAACGAGCCGGGCCGGTGGACCCGACGCGCGGCGAGGTGAACCTCATGTCCGCAACATCCCAGCCCAAGGTTACTGAGCGGGAAGCCAGGCAGGTCGCCGAGGCGGCCCGCGAACAGGACTGGCGCAAGCCCAGCTTCGCCAAGGAACTGTTCCTCGGCCGGTTCAGGCTCGACCTCATCCACCCGCACCCGCTGCCCGCCGACGAGGACGCGCAGCGCGGCGAGGAATTCCTCGCCAAGCTGCGCGACTTCTGCGAGACGAAGATCGACTCGGCCCGCATCGAGCGCGAGTCGCGGATCCCCGACGAGACGATCAACGGGCTCAAGGAGCTCGGCGCGCTCGGCATGAAGATCGACACGAAGTACGGCGGCCTCGGGCTCACGCAGGTCTACTACAACAAGTCGCTCGCCCTGGTCGGTTCGGCCTCGCCCGCCATCGGCGCGCTGCTCTCCGCGCACCAGTCCATCGGCGTGCCCCAGCCCTTGAAGCAGTTCGGCACGCAGGAGCAGAAGGACACGTTCCTGCCGCGCTGCGCCCGCACCGACATCTCGGCCTTCCTGCTCACCGAGCCCGACGTCGGCTCCGACCCGGCCCGGCTCGCCACCACCGCCGTCCCCGACGGCGACGGTACGTACGTCCTCGACGGCGTGAAGCTGTGGACGACGAACGGCGTCGTCGCCGACCTGCTCGTCGTCATGGCCCGCGTACCGAAGTCGGAGGGCCACAAGGGCGGCATCACGGCGTTCGTCGTCGAGGCGGGCTCCGAGGGCGTCACCGTCGAGAACCGCAACGCCTTCATGGGCCTGCGCGGCATCGAGAACGGCGTCACCCGCTTCCACCGGGTCCGGGTCCCCGAGGCGAACCGGATCGGCCCCGAGGGCGCGGGCCTCAAGATCGCGCTGACCACCCTCAACACAGGCCGCCTCTCGCTGCCCGCCATGTGCGTCGGCGCGGGCAAGTGGTGTCTGAAGATCGCCCGCGAGTGGTCG
This sequence comes from Streptomyces nidicola, assembly GCF_050106155.1. Lineage (NCBI taxonomy): Bacteria > Bacillati > Actinomycetota > Actinomycetes > Kitasatosporales > Streptomycetaceae > Streptomyces > Streptomyces nidicola. The sequence continues at coordinate 3,075,179 of NZ_JBNBPI010000001.1, read as the reverse complement.
ACGGAGCGCGAGCAGTGGGGCAGGCCGGTCGCGTTCCACGAGGCCGTCGGCTCGAAGATCTCCTTCATCGCGGCGACCTCCTTCGCCCTGGAGGCCGTCCTCGACCTCTCCTCGCAGATGGCGGACGAGGATCGCAACGACATCCGTATCGAGGCAGCCCTCGCCAAGCTGTACGGCTCCGAGATGTCCTGCCTGATGGCCGACGAGCTCGTCCAGATCCGCGGCGGCCGCGGCTTCGAGACGGCCGAGTCGCTGGCCGCGCGCGGCGAACGCGCCGTCCCCGCCGAACAAGTGCTGCGCGATCTGCGCATCAACCGGATCTTCGAGGGCTCGACCGAGATCATGCACCTGCTGATCGCGCGCGAGGCCGTGGACGCCCACCTGTCGGTCGCGGGCGACCTCATCGATCCCGAGAAGTCCCTGTCGGACAAGGCGAAGGCGGGCGCGAAGGCCGGCGGCTTCTACGCCCGCTGGCTCCCGAAACTGGTCGCGGGCCCGGGCCAACTCCCGCGTACGTACCCCGAGTTCCACCCTTCAGGCCATCCGGACCTCTCCACCCACCTCCGCTACGTGGAGCGTTCGGCCCGCAAACTCGCCCGCTCCACCTTCTACGCCATGTCCCGCTGGCAGGGCCGCATGGAGACGAAGCAGGGCTTCCTCGGCCGGATCGTCGACATCGGCGCCGAACTCTTCGCCATGAGCGCGGCCTGCGTACGCGCCGAACTCCTGCGCACCACCGAGGCGTACGGACGCGAGGCCTACCAGCTCGCGGACACCTTCTGCCGCCAGTCCCGCATCCGCGTCGACGAACTCTTCGACCGCCTGTGGACCAACACCGACGACCTCGACCGCAAGGTCGTCCAGGGCGTCATCAGCGGTACGTACACGTGGCTGGAGCAGGGCGTCGTCGACCCCAGCGGCGACGGCCCCTGGATCGCCGACGCGACGCCCGGACCGAGCAAGCGCGAGAACGTGCACCGGCCGATCCGCTGACGCTCCACGTCCGATCCTTTGCGTCCTTCTGCCATCCCGTGTCGGACGCACAGGGAGTTCACGCAAGAATGGGGGGATGAGCGACAGCCCATCCCCCCTCGCGGACCCGCACCTCGTCTTCGACCCGGCCCCGGCCGACGCCCCTCGGGACGTCGTCGTCCTGGGTTCCACGGGCTCCATCGGCACGCAGGCCGTCGACCTCGTCCTGCGCAATCCCGACCGGTTCCGCGTCACCGCGCTCAGCGCCGCGGGCGGCCGCGTCGAACTGCTCGCCGAGCAGGCGCACCGGCTGCGCGTACGCACCGTGGCCGTGGCCCGCGAGGACGCCGTGCCCGCGCTGCGCGAGGCGCTGAGCAGCCAGTACGGGCCGGGGGAGCGGCTGCCCGAGATCCTCGCGGGCCCCGACGCCGCCACCGAGATCGCCGGGCGCGGCGACTGCCACACCGTGCTCAACGGCATCACCGGCTCCATCGGCCTGGCCCCGACGCTCGCCGCGCTCCAGGCGGGCCGCACCCTCGCCCTCGCCAACAAGGAGTCGCTGATCGTCGGCGGCCCGCTGGTGAAGGGCATCGCCAAGCCCGGCCAGATCATCCCGGTCGACTCCGAGCACGCCGCGCTCTTCCAGGCCCTCGCCGGCGGCACCCGCGCCGACGTCCGCAAGCTCGTCGTCACCGCGTCCGGCGGCCCGTTCCGCGGCCGCACGAAGGCGGACCTCGCGAACGTCACCGTGGACGACGCCCTCGCGCACCCCACCTGGGCGATGGGCCCGGTCATCACGATCAACTCCTCGACCCTGGTCAACAAGGGCCTGGAGGTCATCGAGGCGCACCTGCTGTACGACATCCCCTTCGACCGCATCGAAGTCGTCGTGCACCCGCAGTCCTACGTGCACTCCATGGTCGAGTTCGTCGACGGCTCCACGCTCGCCCAGGCGACCCCGCCCGACATGCGCGGTCCGATCGCGGTCGGTATCGGCTGGCCCGAGCGGATCCCCGGCGCGGCCCCCGCGTTCGACTGGACGAAGGCCTCCAGCTGGGAGTTCTTCCCGCTCGACAACGAGGCGTTCCCGGCCGTGGGGCTCGCCCGTCACGTGGGGGAGCTCGCGGGCACGGCCCCGGCGGTGTTCAATGCCGCAAACGAGGAGTGCGTGGACGCGTTCTTGAAGGGCGCCCTGCCGTACAACGGCATCATGGAGACCGTGACAAAGGTGGTCGAGGAGCACGGCACACCGGGATCGGGAACTTCCCTCACCGTCGCGGACGTCCTCGAAGCGGAGACCTGGGCGCGCGCCCGGGCCCGTGAACTGACCGCAACGGACAAGGCAGCCGCGGAGGCTCGTGCATGACGACCTTGATGATGATCCTCGGCGTAGTCATCTTCGCGGTGGGCCTGCTCTTCTCCATCGCCTGGCACGAGCTGGGCCACCTGTCGACGGCGAAGCTCTTCGGCATCCGCGTACCGCAGTACATGGTCGGCTTCGGGCCGACGATCTTCTCGCGGAAGAAGGGCGACACCGAGTACGGCGTCAAGGCCATCCCGCTCGGCGGCTACATCCGCATGATCGGCATGTTCCCGCCGGGCGCCGACGGCAAGATCGAGTCCCGCTCGACCTCGCCGTTCCGCTCCATGGTGGAGGACGCGCGCGCCGCGGCCTTCGAGGAACTCCAGCCCGGTGACGAGACCCGGCTCTTCTACACGCGCAAGCCGTGGAAGCGCGTCATCGTCATGTTCGCCGGTCCTTTCATGAACCTGATCCTCGCGATCGGCCTGTTCCTCACGGTCCTGATGGGCTTCGGCGTCACCCAGCAGACGAACGTCGTCTCCTCGGTCTCGTCCTGCGTCATCCAGGCCAGCGCCAACCGCGACGACTGCCGGGCCTCCGACCCGGAGTCCCCGGCGAAGGCCGCGGGACTCCAGCCGAAGGACAAGATCGTGTCCTTCAACGGGGTGACGACGGACGAGTGGAACGCGCTGTCCGACGAGATCCGCGAGAGCGCCGGAAAGACCGTGCCGATCGTCGTCGAGCGCGAGGGGCAGCAGCAGACGCTGACCGCGAAGATCGCCACGAACCAGGTCGCGAAGAAGGACGCCAGCGGCCAGATCACCGACGGCTACGTCAACGCGGGCTTCCTCGGCTTCACCGCCGCCACCGGCGTCGTACGCCAGGACTTCGGCGACTCCGTGAGCTGGATGACCGACCGGGTCGGTGACGCGGTCGACTCCATCGTCGCGCTGCCCGCCAAGATCCCCGCCCTGTGGGACGCGGCGTTCGGCGACGGCCCGCGCGAGCAGGACTCGCCGATGGGCGTGGTCGGCGCGGCCCGGGTCGGCGGCGAGATCTTCACCCTCGACATCCCGCCGACGCAGCAGCTGGCCATGGCATTGATGCTGGTCGCGGGCTTCAACCTGTCCCTCTTCCTCTTCAACATGCTGCCGCTGCTGCCGCTCGACGGCGGGCACATCGCCGGCGCCCTGTGGGAGGCGCTGCGCAGGAACGTGGCGAAGGTCTTCCGGCGCCCCGACCCGGGCCCGTTCGACGTGGCGAAGCTCATGCCGGTGGCGTACGTGGTGGCCGGTGTCTTCGTCTGTTTCACCATCCTGGTGCTGATCGCGGACGTGGTGAACCCGGTGAAAATCTCCTGATCAGACGCCGGACACGCGCCGGTCGTCCGATGTTCGGGACTGCCCGGCACCCTGGGTGCCGGGCAGTCCCTCTTTATGAGGGTTTGAGGGGGCGCGATGTGCTCGGGCACGCGCCGGTGACGTAATCTCGGAAGCCTCTGGACTCGATCCACACCTTGGGGTTGCACAGCAGATGACTGCGATTTCTCTCGGCATTCCGTCGGTACCGACCAAGCTCGCCGAGCGGCGCAAGAGCCGCCAGATTCAGGTCGGCACCGTGGCGGTCGGCGGAGACGCGCCCGTGTCGGTGCAGTCCATGACCACGACGCGCACCTCCGACATCGGCGCGACGCTGCAGCAGATCGCCGAGCTGACGGCGTCCGGCTGCCAGATCGTCCGCGTCGCCTGCCCCACGCAGGACGACGCCGACGCGCTGCCCGTCATCGCCCGGAAGTCGCAGATCCCCGTGATCGCGGACATCCACTTCCAGCCGAAGTACGTCTTCGCGGCCATCGAGGCCGGCTGCGCGGCGGTCCGGGTGAACCCGGGCAACATCAAGCAGTTCGACGACAAGGTCAAGGAGATCGCCCAGGCGGCGAAGGACCACGGCACGCCGATCCGGATCGGTGTGAACGCGGGCTCCCTCGACAAGCGGCTCCTCCAGAAGTACGGCAAGGCGACCCCCGAGGCGCTCGCCGAGTCCGCGCTCTGGGAGGCGGGCCTCTTCGAGGAGCACGGCTTCCGCGACATCAAGATCTCCGTGAAGCACAACGACCCGGTGGTCATGGTCAACGCGTACCGGCAGCTCGCCGCGCAGTGCGACTACCCGCTGCACCTCGGTGTGACCGAGGCGGGCCCGGCGTTCCAGGGCACGATCAAGTCGGCGGTCGCCTTCGGCGCGCTGCTCTCCGAGGGCATCGGCGACACGATCCGGGTCTCCCTCTCCGCCCCGCCGGTCGAGGAGATCAAGGTCGGTAACGCGATCCTGGAGTCCCTCAACCTCAAGCCCCGCCGCCTGGAGATCGTCTCCTGCCCGTCCTGCGGCCGCGCCCAGGTCGACGTCTACAAGCTCGCCGAGGAGGTCACGGCCGGCCTCGAAGGCATGGAGGTCCCGCTGCGCGTGGCCGTCATGGGCTGCGTCGTGAACGGGCCGGGCGAGGCGCGCGAGGCCGACCTCGGCGTCGCCTCCGGCAATGGCAAGGGCCAGATCTTCGTCAAGGGCGAGGTCATCAAGACGGTCCCCGAGTCGAAGATCGTCGAGACGCTGATCGACGAGGCGATGAAGATCGCCGAGCAGATGGAGAAGGACGGCATCCCTTCCGGGGAGCCGTCGGTATCCATCGCGGGCTGACCCGTTTTCGCGCTCAGGAGAGCACAGGGCGCTTCCCGTCGGCGGGTGCGGTTCGCCTGTGGTCCCGTTCGCGCAGTTCCCCGCGCCCCTGAAAGGGGCGCGGGGAACTGCGCAAACCACAGCGGGACCGGCAGCCGCCGACGCAACGGCACAACGCACACACCCCACGCGGGAGGCGCCCACGGAACGGGGGCCGAAACGCCGACCCGCCACACCCGCGGAGCGCCAGGTACAGTGCGGAGATCAGTAGCCCATCTGGTGAGGCCCCTCCGCACGTGTTGACTCAGACCACCACTCGGGTGCTCGAACCGAGTGACCTCGACGCCGCGCTCGCCGTCCTCGACCGCGAGCCCGTCGCGAACGCCTTCGTCACGGCCCGGGTCCGGGCCGCGGGCCTCGACCCGTGGCGGCTCGGCGGCGAGATGTGGGGCTGGTACGAGGACGGGATGCTGGAGTCCCTGTGCTACGCGGGCGCCAACCTCGTCCCGATCTGCGCGACCGACCGCGCCGTCCGCGGCTTCGCCGACCGCGCCCGGCGGGCCGGCCGCCGCTGCTCCTCCATCGTCGGCCCGGCGGAGCCCACCGCCCTCCTGTGGCAGCTGCTCGAACCGGGCTGGGGCCCGGCCCGCGAGATCCGCGCCCAGCAGCCGCTGATGGTGACCGACCGGATGCCCACGGACGTCACCCCCGACCCGTACGTCCGCCGCGTCCGCAAGGACGAGATGGACACGATCATGCCGGCGTGCGTGGCGATGTTCACCGAGGAGGTCGGCGTCTCCCCGCTGGCCGGTGACGGCGGCCTGCTGTACCAGGCGCGGGTGGCCGAACTGGTCGGCATGGGCCGCTCGTTCGCCCGCCTCGACGAGCACGGCAAGGTCGCCTTCAAGGCGGAGATCGGTGCCGCGACCGACCAGGTCTGCCAGATCCAGGGCGTGTGGGTGGCGCCCGAGTACCGGGGCATGGGCCTCGCCGCCCCCGGCATGGCGGCGGTCCTGCGCTACGCCCTCGCCGACGTCGCCCCCGTGGTCAGCCTCTACGTCAACGACTTCAACACCCCGGCCCGCGCCGCGTACCGGCGCGTGGGATTCGAAGAGGTCGGGGCGTTCATGAGCGTGCTGTTCTAGACAGTGCTGTTCTGGACACCCTGTGTTGCCCGTCTCATCTCTTTCGTGCGCATTGACATTAGTAAGTCTTATGGACCATAAAGGTACTGCTTTGCTTTGGTTCAAGCTTCACTGACTGTAGGTGCCTCACGATGTCTGCTCCCGGTTCCGGCATGGCCGCCTGGCAGGAATGGCGTGCCGACCGGCGCCGCTCCCTCACCGCCCCCACGGGCAACCTCGCCCTCGTCGAGACCCGCTGGCTCCCGGCCGGCGAGACCCCCGACCTCGACGCCGCCCGCGCGGGGCAGCCCGGCACCGTCACGGTGACGGCCCTGGAGCGCACCGACATGGTCACCGGCGCCCCCGAGCACGGCCTGCGGTTCTGGGACGCGAACTCCCCGGCGATCCAGGACTTCGAGGACGTCGACGCCTTCCCGTACGACCCGTCCTGGGTCCTCGACGCCACGTACACGCCCGTCGAGGGCGCCCGCACCGTCGCCTTCGAGCACCTGCGGGACAACGGCGGCACCCGCGAGAAGGTCGTCCCCGGCGACATCGCCCTGACCGTCGACGGCACCGACTACACGCTCTCCGCGTTCGACGACGACGGCACCCTCCTCCTCGTCTTCGGCGACCCCACCAACGGTGACAGCACCTACGGGGCGGGCCGCTTCCTCTTCGTGGAGCACACGGACTCCGTGGAGCACACCGGCGAGGGCCGTGTGCGCCTCGACTTCAACCGGGCCTTCGTACCCCCGTGCGGCTTCTCCGATCAGTACAACTGTCCGATGCCGCCGCGGCAGAACCGGCTCCACCTGCCCGTCGAGGCGGGCGAGAAGCTCCCGGTCTTCCGCGACGGCGCCGCCGGCACCGCTCACTGATCGCCCCCCGCACCCCTTCACGTAAGGCCCCCTCATGCGCATCCCCAAGAGACCCCTGTCCGCCGGCGTGCTCACCGTCGCCCTCGCCGTCACGCTCGCGGCCTGCGGCGGTGGCTCGAACTCGACGTCCGGCAGCGGCGCGTACGACAAGGACGCCACGGTCAACATCGGCTCCCTCTACGAGCCGCAGAACCTCGACAACACCGCGGGCGGCGGCCAGGGCGTCACCGAGGCCCTCAACGGCAACGTCTACGAGGGCCTGTTCAAGCTCACCGACAAGGGCAAGGTCGAGAAGCTCCTCGCCGAGGACTACAAGGTCTCCGGCGACGGCCTCACCTACACCTTCACCCTTCGCGACGGCGTGAAGTTCCACAGCGGCAAGAAGCTGACCAGCGAGGACGTCAAGTACAGCCTGGAGAAGGTGATCGCGAAGGACTCGCAGTCCGCGCGGAAGTCGAACCTCGAGGTCATCAAGGACGTCGCCACTCCGGACGCGAAGACCGTCAAGGTCACGCTGTCGAAGAAGTCGATCTCCTTCGTCTACAACCTGTCGTACGTCTGGATCATCAACGCCGACGCCAAGAACCTGAAGATCACGGAAGACGGCACAGGACCGTACCAGCTGAAGAAGTGGACGCGCGGCTCCGCGCTCAGCCTCGACCGGTTCGCCGGCTACTGGGGCACGGCCGCCAGGAACAAGCAGGCCGTCTTCCACTACTACAAGGACGCGACCGCCCTCAACAACGCGCTCCAGACCAACGCCGTCGACGTCGTCACCAGCGAGCAGTCGCCGGACGCCCTCGACCAGTTCAAGTCGGACCAGAACTACAAGGTCAACGACGGCAACTCGACCACCAAGCTGCTGCTCGCCTTCAACGACAAGGCGAAGCCGTTCACCGACGTCAAGGTGCGCCAGGCCGTCTCGGCCGCCATCGACGACAAGAAGCTCCTCGAATCCGTCTGGGGCGGCTACGGCAAGCAGATCGGGTCGATGGTGCCTCCCACCGACCCCTGGTACGAGGACCTGACCGACGTCAACGCGCACGACGTCGCGAAGGCCAAGAAGCTGCTCAAGGAGTCGGGCCACGCCAAGGGGTTCAGCTTCACGCTCGACACCCCGAACTACGACCCGCACCCCACGGCCGCGACCTTCATCAAGTCGCAGCTCGCCAAGGTCGGCATCACCGTCAAGATCAACACGATCACGCCCGACGAGTGGTACACGAAGGTCTACAAGAACCACGACTTCACGGCGACGCTCCAGGAGCACGTCAACGACCGTGACCTCGTCTGGTACGGCGACCCCGACTTCTACTGGGGTTACGACGACAAGCAGGTCCAGGACTGGGTCGAGAAGGCCGAGGCGTCCTCCACGACCAAGGAGCAGTCCGAGCTGCTCAAGAAGGTCAACCGCAAGACCGCCGAGGACGCGGCCAGCGACTGGCTCTACCTGTATCCGCAGATCGTCGTCGCGAACACGAAGCTGTCGGGCTACCCGCTGAACGGCCTGAACTCGCAGTTCTTCGCGTACGACATCAAGAAGAGCAGCTGACCGACCGGCCATGCTGAGATACCTCCTGCGGAGACTGGTGTTCCTGCTGGTCTCCCTCGTCCTCGCGTCCGTCGTGCTGTTCGTGCTGCTGCGGATGCTGCCCGGCGACCCGGCGAACGCGCTCACCTCGGTGGGCGCCTCGCCGGAGCAGATCGCCGCGGCCCGGCACTCCATCGGCTCCGACAAGCCGCTGCCCGAGCAGTTCACGCACTGGATCGGCCAGCTGGCGAGCGGTGACCTCGGCACGTCCTTCGTGTCGTCGCTGCCGGTCGGACCGGAGGTGTCGCAGCGCCTGAACGTGACGGTGCCGCTGACGCTCTCCGCGTTCGTGCTCGCCGTGCTCGTCGCCGTACCGGCGGGCTTCGTGGCCGCGTACAAGCGACGGACCTGGTACGGGTCGCTGCTCAGCGGCGTCTCCCAACTCGGCATCGCCGTCCCGGTGTTCTGGCTCGGCATGATCCTCATCGCGGTGTTCGCGCTGAACGCGGGCTGGCTGCCGTCCGGTGGCTTCCCGCAGGACGGCTGGTCCGCGCCAGGACCGGCCGTGCAGTCACTGGTGCTGCCGGTGGTGACGGTGGCGCTCGTGATGTCGGCGTCCCTCATCCGCTACGTACGCTCCGCGACGCTCGACGTCCTCGACAGCGAATACCTGCGCACGGCGCGGGCGCTCGGCTCGTCGTTCGGACGGGCCATGTGGCGGCACGGGCTGCGCAACGCGTCCGTGCCCGTCATCTCGATCCTCGGCATCGAGCTGGCGTCCACCCTGCTCGGCGCGGTCGTCGTCGAGTCCGTGTTCGCGCTGCCGGGGCTCGGCTCCATGCTCGCCACCGGGATCGCGCAGCACGACTACCCGGTGATCCAGGGTGTGCTGTTCGTGTCGACGTTCGGGGTGCTGATCATAGGGTTCGTGGCGGACCTCGTGCAGCGGCTTGTGGACCCGCGCCTTCGCGGGCGGCTCTCCGGGGGTGGGGCGCGATGAAGCGCAGATCATCGGTCACCTTGTGGACGGGGGCCGTCTTCGCGGGCCTCGTCGTGCTGCTCGCGCTCGTCTCCCTGTTCTGGCTGCCGTACGACAGTGAGGACACGTCCGGCGGCCGTCTCGCCGGTCCTGGAGGCGGGCATCTGCTCGGCACCGACAAGCTGGGGCGCGACCTGTTCACGCAGCTCATGACGGGTTCGCGGATCGCGCTCCAGGCCGGGCTCGGCTCGGTCGCCGTCGCGGCGCTGCTCGGCGTGACGCTGGGGTTGTTGGCCGCGTTCGCGCAGGGCTGGTTCGACGACACGCTCTCCGCGCTGCTCGACATCCTCATCGCGTTCCCGACGCTGCTGCTCGCGATGCTGATCGTCGCGGCGAGGTCGGCGACGCTCGGCTCCGCGATCCTCGCGATCGGCCTCGCGCAGAGCGCGGTCGTGGCGCGGCTGACCCGGATCCTGGTCAAGCGGGTGCTGGCGCAGGACTACATCACGGCGTCCCGCACCTCCGGCACCTCGTGGCCGCGGATCGTCGCGGGCCACGTCCTGCCCAACATCTGGCCGACGCTCGCGGTGAACCTGGCGCTCCAGTTCGGCCTTGCCGTCCTCGCGGAGGCGGGGCTGTCCTACCTCGGCCTCGGGGCGCCGCCGCCGAACGCCTCGTGGGGCCGGATGCTCCAGGAGGCGCAGGCGACGTTCACGACGGCGCCCGCGGGCGCGCTCGCGCCGGGCGTGCTGCTCGTGCTGCTGGTGATCGGCGTCAACCTGGTCGCGGACGGGCTGCGGGACGTTCTCGACCCGACGGCGCGGAAGGAGAGGGCGGCGGCATGAGTGAACCGTTGCTTTCCAGCGAACCTCTGCTGTCCGTGGACGGACTCACGGTCCGTACGGGAGACGGGCGCGAGCTCGTCTCCGGCCTCGGCTTCGAGGTCGCGCGCGGCGAACGACTGGGCCTGATCGGCGAATCCGGCTCGGGCAAGTCCCTGACGACCCTCGCCGTCCTCGGGCTGCTGCCCGCGGGCATGACGGTGACGGGGCGTGTGGAACTGGCCGGCACGCAGATCGTCGGCGCGAGCGAGAAGACCCTCGTGGACGTACGCGGCCGGAGCGCGGCCGTCGTCTTCCAGGAGCCGCTCACGGCGCTCGACCCGCTGATGCGGGTCGGCAAGCAGATCGCCGAACCCCTGCGCAGGCGGCGCCAGTTGAAGGGCACCGCGCTGAAGACGGCGGTGACGGACCTCCTCGAACAGGTACGGCTTCCCGACCCGGCGCGCATCGCCCGCGCCTTCCCGCACGAGATCTCCGGCGGCCAGCGCCAGCGTGTGGCCCTCGCCATGGCGCTCGCCTGCGACCCGGCGCTGCTCATCGCCGACGAGCCGACGACGGCGCTGGACGTGACCGTGCAGGCGGAGATGCTGGAGCTGATCGACGGGCTGGTGCGCGAGCGCGGTATGGCGGTGCTGTTCGTCAGCCATGACCTGGCGGTCGTGTCGAAGGTGACGGATCGCGTCCTGGTGATGAAGGACGGGCGCGCGGTCGAGTCGGGCGCGGTGGCCGACGTCGTACGGGCCCCGCGCGAGGCGTACACGCGGGCGCTGGTGGACAGCGCGCGGCAGTTGGAGTCCGCGCTCGACCTGGGAGGTGTGCGATGAGCACCCCTGAGCTACGACCTGTGCTGGAACTGGACGGGGTCTCGTACGCGTACCGGGGCGCCGCCGCGCCTGTCGTCACGGACGTGTCGGTGGCGGTGGAGACGGGGCGGAGCCTGGCGCTCGTCGGTGAGTCCGGTGCGGGCAAGACGACGCTGCTGCGCATGCTGCTCGGGCTGGCCCGGCCCACGTCCGGGGCGGTCCGCTTCGACGGGGACGAGCTGCGGCCGCGGGACCGTACGCAGATGAAGGCGTTCCGGCGCAGCGTGCAGTGCGTCTTCCAGGACCCGTACGCCTCGTTGGACCCGCGGCAGCGGGTGCGGCGGATCGTGGCGGAGCCGCTGCGTTCGCTCGGCGTCGCGACGGGGGAGGAGGCGGACCGCAAGGTCGCGCACGCCCTCGAACGGGTGGGGCTTCCGGCCGATGCGGGGGAGCGGTACCCGCACGAGTTCTCCGGCGGGCAGCGGCAGCGCATCGCCATCGCGCGGGCCACGGTGTGCGACCCGCGGGTCCTCCTCGCCGACGAACCGGTCTCGGCGCTCGACGTCACGACGCGGGTCAAGGTCGTGGACCTGCTGGCCGAGCTGAAGGAGACGGCGGGGCTGACGATCGTGATGGTCTCCCACGACCTGTCGGTGGTGGCGGCGTTGTGCGAACGCACTGCCGTGCTGGAACGGGGCCGGGTGGTCGAGTCGGGCCCCACGCCGTCCGTCCTGGGCTCCCCGGACCACGCCTACACGCGCCGCCTGCTGTCGAGCGTCCCCAGGCTCCCCACGGCGAGCTGAGGGCCACCGACCCCCTACGCCACGGGCTTGGCCCCCGGGGGCCCGGCCGTTCCCACGCCACGGGGCTCCGCCCGGGGGCCTGGCCGTTCCTACGCCACGGGGCTCCGCCCGGGGGCCTGGCCGTTCCTACGCCACGGGGCTCCGCCCCGGACCCCGCTGCTCAAACGCCGCAGGGGCTTGATTTACCGGAACCGGCGCCACGCTCCGCGCAGGCCGTCGCCGACATCGGCCCTGCCCCTTCCCTCCCGCCTATCTCCCACCCACCCGCCCCCTCCAGGGGCGTCGGCCCGACGGGGTACCGCACGTGCCTTCGGGTATCTGCCGCCAGCGCCGGCCCCACCCGAGAAGGCACGGGCCACCCCGCCTCGGGCAACCTCCGGCACCCCCGGTTCCCCTCCCGTTGCGGTCGACCGCACGCGCCTTGGGCAATCTGCCGCAAGCACGGCTCCCCACCCGAGACGGTCGGCGCCACCCCGCCTTGGGCAATCTCCGGCACCCCCGGTTCCCCTCCCGTTGCGGTCGACCGCACGCGCCTTGGGCAATCTGCCGCAAGCACGGCTCCCCACCCGAGACGGTCGACGCCCGCCGCCTTGGGCAATCTGCCGCCTTGGGCGGCAGGGTGGGCAAGGCGGCACCCCGGTGCCGCGCAACCAGGGTGGGAGGCGCCGACCCCGGCACCCGGTGCCGCGTAATGGCGGGGCGGCGGCGGCCACGGCCCCCGGTGCCGCGCAACGGTGGGACGGGCCCCGGCCACGGCAAGCCCCGGTGCCGCCCCGCGATACGGAGGGCCCCGCCCCGGCCACCCGCACAGCCACCCCCCGCACCGGGTACCCTCCGGGCATGCCGCACCGGAACCGCACGGACGACCGCGCCGTCACCATCGGCCCCCTGGATCTGCGCACCCGTGTCGACGAGGCGCTCGCCGTGCAGGCGTACGCGTTCGGGCTCAGCGACGACGAGATCGCCGTACGCCGCCAGATCGTGCTGCGGCACATCACGTACCCGGGCGCCCGCTCCCTCGGCGCGACGACCGAAACCGGCCGCCTCGTCGGCTTCGTCTACGGGATGCCGAACGACCGCACCCACTGGTGGTCCACCGTCGTCGAGCCGTACCTCCGCGCCCGCGACGAGGACCACTGGCTCGACGACTCCTTCGTGATCACGGAGTTGCACGTGCACCCCGGCTACCAGAACCGCGGCATCGGCCGCGCACTCATCACGGCGATCACCGACGGCGCCGCCGAGCCCCGCTCGATCCTCTCCGCGATCGACATCGACAGCCCGGCCCGCGGCCTCTACCACTCGCTCGGCTACGAGGATCTGGCCCGCCAGGTGCTGTTCCCGAGCGCCCCGCGCCCGTACGCCGTGATGGGCGCGCCGCTGCCGCTCAGGCGCATGCCCTGAGAACCGATTTCCGGCCGCGCCCACGCCCCGGCTAACCTCCTGACATCAGCCTTTCGTCGCAGGAGTCAAGAATCATGGCCAAGGTCCAGGTCCAGCGCATGTCCCGATTGATGGTCAAGACTCTGCGCGACGACCCGGCGGACGCCGAAGTCCTCAGCCACAAGCTGCTGGTCCGCGCCGGTTTCGTGCGCCGCACCGCCGCCGGTGTCTGGTCCTGGCTGCCGCTCGGCCGACGGGTCTACGCGAACGTCGAGCGCGTCATCCGCGAGGAGATGGACGCCATCGGCGGCCAGGAGGTCCTGCTGCCCGCCCTGCTGCCCAAGGAGCCGTACGAGGCGACCGGGCGCTGGGAGGAGTACGGCGCGGAGCTGTTCCGCCTCCAGGACCGCAAGGGCGGCGACTACCTGCTCGGCCCGACCCACGAGGAGATCTTCACCCAGCTGGTCAAGGACCAGTGCACGTCCTACAAGGACCTGCCGGTGATCCTCTACCAGATCCAGACCAAGTACCGCGACGAGGCCCGCCCCCGCGCCGGCATCCTGCGCGGCCGCGAGTTCCAGATGAAGGACTCGTACTCCTTCGACCTCTCCGACGAGGGCCTCGCCGAGTCCTACGGCCTGCACCGCGCCGCGTACCAGCGCATCTTCGAGCGCCTCGGCCTCGACTACCGGATCTGCGCCGCGACCGCGGGCGCCATGGGCGGTTCGAAGTCGGAGGAGTTCCTGGCCCCGGCCGCGGCCGGCGAGGACACCTTCGCGGACTGCCCGCACTGCGACTACGCCGCGAACACCGAGGCGGTCGGCTTCGCCGTGAAGCCGGTCGACGGGGAGAACGCGCCCGCCCTCGAAGAGGTCCCCACCCCGGACACCCCCACGATCGAGACGCTCGCCGCGTACATGCAGGTCCCGGCCTCGGCGACCCTCAAGAACCTCCTCGTGAAGATCGACGGCGAGATCGTGGCCGTCGGTGTCCCCGGTGACCGCGAGGTCGACATGGACAAGGTCGAGGCGCACTTCGCGCCGGCCGCGGTGGAGCTGGTCACGGCCGAGGACTTCGAGGGCCGCGACGACCTCGTCCGTGGCTACGTCGGGCCGCAGGGCCTGGAGAAGGTCACGTACATCGCCGACCCGCGCGTGGCCCCCGGCACGGCGTGGATCACCGGCGCCAACAAGGACGGCGTCCACGCGAAGAACGTCGTCGCGGGCCGCGACTTCGAGGTCTCCGAGTACGTCGACGTGGTCGTGGTCCAGGAGGGCGACCCGTGCCCCAAGTGCGGCACCGGCCTCAAGCTGGACCGTGCCATCGAGATCGGCCACATCTTCCAGCTCGGCCGCAAGTACGCGGACGCGTTCCAGCTCGACGTCCTCGGCCAGAACGGCAAGCCGGTCCGCGTGACCATGGGCTCGTACGGCATCGGCGTCTCGCGCGCGGTGGCGGCGCTCGCCGAGCAGCACGCCGACGACAAGGGCCTGATCTGGCCGGAGGAGATCGCCCCCGCCGACGTGCACGTGGTGGCGGCGGGCAAGGCCCTCCAGACCGAACTGGCGCTGGAGGTCTCCGACAAGCTGGCGGCGGCGGGCGTACGCGTCCTCGTCGACGACCGCCCCGGCATCTCGCCCGGCGTGAAGTTCACCGACTCCGAGCTGATCGGCGTCCCGAAGATCCTGGTCGCGGGCCGCCGCAGCGCCGACGGCGTCGTCGAACTCAAGGACCGCCGCACCGGCGAACGCGAGGAACTGACGGTCGCCGAGGCGGTCGCCCGCCTCACGGCATAACCACCCCCGGCCCCCGGAGCCCCCCGGCCCCCGGAGCCCCACGGCTCCGGGGCCCTGTCCCCGCTACGGTGCCCCTGCACGGCCCCTGCACGGCCCCGCACGCCCCGGCCACCGCGCCACGGCCGGCGCCCCTGGCTCACGGTGCCGCGGTTGGCGCCCCGCCCCACCGTGCCGCGGTCGGCGCCCCGCCCTTCCCACGCCGCCCCCGGGCAGACACCCGACCTCCCGGCCACGCCCCTCACGCCCCGCATGCATCGGGTGCCGCCGCCCATCTCCCACCGCCCGCCCCCTCCGGGGGCATCGGCCCCCGGGCCTGGCTCCTGCCGGGCTGGGTCTTACCGGCTCGGGCATGCGGGGCCGTGGCCGTGGCCGTGGCCGTGGAGCGGTGACGGGGCCGAGGCCCGCAGTGTTCGTGGCGTCGGCCCGTCGGCCCGTCGGCCCGTAGCGTCCACGCCCCTGTACGCCGCGCCGCCACGCGGGGTGACCAGCCCATCCCCCCGCCCCCTCCGGGGGCTCCGGCCCGGAGGGGCGAGGCCGACCGCGCCGGGTGGGCAAATTCAGCCCCGCCGGCCTTTGAGGCGCGGGGTCCGGGGCGGAGCCCCGTGGCGTGGGGACGGTCGGCCGTCACGAGTGGCCTGCGGCGAGTATCGCGCCCGGCCGATCGCCGGAGACCGGCCGCGGCTACCGTGACGCCATGCCGGATCTCCAACGTCTGAGCCCCGCCCACGCATCCGCGCTCCTCGCCTTCGAAACGGAGAACCGCACCTTCTTCGCGGCCACCGTCCCCGACCGCGGCGACGACCACTTCACGCACTTCGCCGACCGGCACACCGCGCTGCTCGCCGAACAGGCCACCGGCGCCATCCACATGCACGTCCTGGTCGCCGACGACGGCGAGATCCTCGGCCGCTTCAACCTGGTCGACGTGGCCGACGGCACCGCGGACCTCGGCTACCGTCTCGCGCGCGACGCCACCGGCAGGGGCCTGGCCACGGCGACGGTCCGCGAACTCCTCACCGTCGCCGCCACCGACTACGCCCTCAAGCGCGTCACGGCCTCCGCCGCGGAGGACAACCACGCCTCCCGCACGGTCCTGACCCGCAACGGCTTCGTCCCTACCGGCACGTGCACGCTGCGCGTCGGCCACGAGGGCATCACCTACGCCCGCGACCTGACCGACCTCGCCGACTGAGGCGCCGGTTCGCCCTGGCGGAGCGGTGGTGGACGGCCGCGAGCGGGGCCACGCCCTCCGGGCTGCTGCTCTCCGGGCCGCCCCTCTCCGGGCTGCTGCTCTCCGGGCTGCCCCTCTCCGGGCTGCCCCTCCGGGCCGGAGCCCCCGGAGGGGGCGGGTGGGTGGGAGCTGAGCGGGGACTCGGCCCAAGCGGGCGCCTGTCTCAGGAAGGCGGCCCGGGCAGGCACGGTCGAGCCCTGCTCCGGTACGGGAGCCCGCTGGGCCGGGGCATGGTCGAGCCCCGCTCCGGTACGGGAGCCCGCTGGGCCCGGGTTGGAGCCCCGATCCTTCAAGCCCCGCGGCGGGTGGGCAAATTCAGCCCCGCCGGCGTTTGAGGCGCGGGGTCCGGGGCGGAGCCCCGTGGCGTGGGAACGGGGGCCGGCTACCCCAGCCAACGCTCGGAAGCGGCCCGGCCCCACGTCACACGCCCCCGCCGAACCCCACACCCGCCCCGACCGGAGGTCACAGCCAGCCCGCGAACTCCAACAAGTTCTCGCCGTCCTGGTGCCGCCCCACGCGCAGTGCCCGCGCACCCGATTCCACCGCGCGGAAGAGGGTCCAGCCCCGCAGCCGCTCCTGGTCGACCTCCAGGGACTCCGCCAGCTTCTTCACCCGGCGGCGGGTGATGGCGGGGCCCGAGGGGGAGCCGATGAGGTCCTCCACGCGGTCGCGGACCAGCCGCGCCAGGTCGAACGCGGTCTCGCCGACGACCGGGTCGGGGCCTACCGCCAGCCACGGCATCCGCTCCCCGGACAGCACCTTGGACTGCCGGAACGTACCGTGCAGCAGCCGGAGTTCGGGCGGCGAGGACACCAGCTCGTCCCGCGTTTCGAGGGCCGCGTCGATCAGGGGCGCCACGTCGGGGAACGACTCCACCGTCGCCCGCATCCCGACCGCCTGCCGGCCCGTCCGCTCCGGAACGGTCTCGCAGTTGCGCCCCTCGGGCGGGTCCACCCACAGGCGGCGCAGCGTGCCCGCCGCCTCCAGGAGCGCCTTCGCCTCCGGCAGCGTACGCACGGAGACCTCCGGGTGGAGGCGCTCGAGGAGCAGCGCGCCGTCGTTCACGCCCGGGTCAAGCAGCCGCACCGCGCCGAAGCCGTCCCAGTGTGTGAGCGCCGCACGCTCGGCCTCCGGGCGGAACCGCTCGGGCGCCAGCTTGAGGATCGCCGGTGCGCCGTCCGCCCTGCGGACGTGGGCGACCAGGCTGCTGCGGCCCCCGGGCACATGCACCCGCTCCACCGTCACATCGCGCCGCTCCGCCGCCTCGCCGAGCAGCGTGCCGACCCGGTCGAGCCACGCCGACGCCCCGTCGTCACGCACCTCGCCGAGCGCGTTCACAAGACGCGAAGGCGGTTCGAATGCCATGCGCGGGGATGCCATGCGCGGGGATTTCCTTCCCAAGTCTGCCTATGTGCTGGGGTCCTCCGGCGGGGACGACGACGCGGACGGCGCCGCGGCCCGTTCGGAGAGCCCAGGGAAGGCTACGCTGCCGCCGCCCCAGCGCACGGCACGGACCGCCGCCTCACGGAGCGCGTCGGCCGCGCCCCGGCGCCGCTCGCCGCTCGCCGCCCGTACGAGATCCGAGTACACGCCCGCGACCCTGCTCTCGATGTCCGCGGCGAGCCGCGCCGCCGCCGACGAGTCGGGCACCGGGAACGGCAGCGCGTACGCCCCCGCGGACTCCTCGGGATTTCCGCCCAGGTCGCGCACCGTGCGCCGCAGTTCGTCGCGGCGGGCCCGATGCGCGTCGTACGCGTCCCTGGCCCGGCCCCTGCGGTCCTCGCCGATCCGGCCGCCGACCACCCCGTAGCCGTACACCGCCGCGTGCTCGGCGCGCAGCGCCGCCTGCACCGCGGCAAGAAGTGCGTTCTCGCTCATGTCGCCTCGTCAGTCCTTCGCCAGCAGATACGCGTGCCCCGCCCCGGCCGCCGCCACCGACGCGAGCAGCCGTGCCAGCTCGCCGGGGGCGTCCACGAGCGCGGACATCCGGCGGTCGGAGAGCCGCTGCTCGGCCACCGAGAGCGCCTTGAGGATGTCCTTCTCGGAGGCCGGCGCGGCCGGCTTCCTGCCCGGGGGCGCCGCTGCGCCCGAAGGCCGGTGCGCCCCGCCGAACGCCTTCACGTGCCGCTCGACCTCGGCCCGCAGCGGGTTCAGCCGCTCCGCGAGCGCCGGACGGGCCGACACCGCCCGGTCGTACTGGCCGAGGAGGTCCGCGCTCTCCCGCGCCGCCTGCGTCCGCAGCCGCTTCTCCTGTGCGGCGGCGGGCGCC
The DNA here is from genome assembly GCF_050106155.1 of Streptomyces nidicola. NCBI lineage: Bacteria > Bacillati > Actinomycetota > Actinomycetes > Kitasatosporales > Streptomycetaceae > Streptomyces > Streptomyces nidicola. The sequence goes on along the minus strand of NZ_JBNBPI010000001.1, from coordinate 3,056,592 downwards.
CCGCTGCCTCCGTCGGCGCCGTCGTCGGCGTCCGAGCAGCCGGTCAGCAGCGCGGCCCCGGCCAGCGAGGCGAGCAGAGTCCTACGACGTGGCCCGGAGCGGGCGAGAGGGGGCAGCGGCACGGCAGGCGTCCTCAGGAGGCGAAGAGGCGGGGAGGAGAGAGTGCTTTCAGGATTCAAGGGGGAGGCGGCTCCCTGATCGGAACTGATCAGGTTCGATCGAAGGGGAGTGGCCGTGATCACCGTACCGTCGCCCTTGCACGGGTGGACGGCAACACCCCCCTGGACCGGATACCCTTTGACCTGACGCGCAAGGAAAGTCAGTAACCACAACAGCACACGCGGCCGAGGAGTCACCCGGATGAGCACCACCCAGAACGAGAGGCTGCGGGAACTACTGGAACCGCTCGTCACCTCACAGGGGCTCGAACTCGAAGAGATCGAAGTGGCCTCGGTCGGACGCAAGCGTGTGCTGCGCGTCGTCGTCGACTCCGACGAGGGCGCCGATCTGGACGTGATCGCCGATGTGAGCCGCGCGCTCTCGGCGAAGCTCGACGAAACAGACGCCATGGGCGAGGGCGAGTACGAACTCGAGGTCGGAACGCCCGGCGCCGAGCGCCCCCTCACCGAGCACCGTCACTACATCCGCGCGACGGACCGCCTCGTGAAGTTCCAGCTGAACGACGAATCCGAGCTGGTCGCGCGCATCCTCAAGGTCGACGACGACGGCCTCGACCTGGAAGTACCGGGAGTGAAGGGGCGCAAGCCGACCTCCCGAAGGCTCGACTTCGCCGACATCGCCAAGGCGCGTGTCCAGGTCGAGTTCAACCGCAAGAACAAGAACGACGACAACGACAACGAAGAGGAGGCGTAGCCGTGGACATCGACATGAGTGCCCTGCGTGGGCTGGTCCGGGAGAAGGAGATCTCCTTCGATCTGCTGGTCGAAGCGATCGAGTCGGCTCTCCTCATCGCCTACCACCGCACCGACGGAAGCTTCCGCCACGCGCGCGTACGGCTCGACCGCGACAGCGGCCACGTCACGGTCTGGGCGAAGGAGGACCCGTCGGACCTCGAAGAGGGCCAGGAGCCCAAGGAGTTCGACGACACCCCCTCCGACTTCGGCCGGATCGCCGCCACGACCGCGAAGCAGGTCATCCTGCAGCGGCTGCGCGACGCCGAGGACGACGCGACGCTCGGCGAGTACGCGGGCCGCGAGGGCGACATCGTGATGGGCCAGGTCCAGCAGGGCCGCGACCCGAAGAACGTGCTGGTCGACATCGGCAAGCTGGAAGCCATCCTGCCGGTGCAGGAGCAGGTCCCCGGCGAGGAGTACCCGCACGGCCTGCGCCTGCGCTCGTACGTCGTGCGCGTCGCCAAGGGCGTCCGAGGCCCCTCCGTGACCCTGTCCCGTACGCACCCGAACCTCGTGAAGAAGCTCTTCTCGCTCGAGGTCCCGGAGATCGCCGACGGCAGCGTCGAGATCTGCGCCATCGCCCGCGAGGCCGGCCACCGTACGAAGATCGCCGTGCGCTCCACCCGGAGCGGGCTCAACGCCAAGGGCGCCTGCATCGGCCCGATGGGCGGCCGTGTGCGCAATGTCATGGGCGAGCTCAACGGCGAGAAGATCGACATCGTCGACTGGTCCGAGGACCCGGCCGAGATGGTGGCCAACGCGCTGTCCCCGGCCCGTGTCTCGAAGGTCGAGATCGTGGACCTCGCGGCCCGCTCGGCCCGCGTGACCGTGCCCGACTACCAGCTCTCCCTCGCCATCGGCAAGGAGGGGCAGAACGCCCGGCTCGCGGCCCGGCTCACCGGCTGGCGCATCGACATCCGCCCGGACACCGAGCAGGCCGACGCCCCCGAGGGTGCTCCCGAAGGGGAATAAATCCGAGCGCTCGGCGCTTGGATCACGACAGTATGTGACGAGCCAACCGTTCGATCTTTGCCCCAAAGGGGTGAGGTCGGTACGGGGAGGTAGACTTAACCGTGTCTGGTCGGACGCATGCCCGCGCATGCCCTGAGCGAACCTGCGTGGGATGCCGGGAGCGAGCGGCCAAGAGCGAACTGCTGCGGATCGTGGTGATCGAGGGACAGTGCGTCCCCGATGATCGCGGTACGCTGCCCGGCCGGGGTGCTTACGTGCATCCCGCCCTGGCCTGTCTTGACCTGGCGGTCCGCCGCCGGGCGTTTCAGAGGGCTTATCGGGCCCCTGGACCGTTCGACACGGAGGCCCTGCGTCACCGCGTCGAGCAGGCGACACCGTAAGAAGCGCCGTGCGGAACCCCCGTGCGGCCCTGGTACCCCGCGAGTTGGAAGTAGGTCGAGATTGCGATGAGCACTCGATGAGCACGCGATGAGTACGCCCATGAAGTAGCGACGGTCCGGCGTAACCCGGACCTAAAAGGAGCGAAGTGGCTAAGGTCCGGGTATACGAACTCGCCAAGGAGTTCGGCGTAGAGAGCAAGGTCGTCATGGCCAAGCTCCAAGAACTCGGTGAATTCGTACGTTCGGCGTCCTCGACCATCGAGGCGCCGGTTGTACGCAAGTTGACTGACGCCCTGAATCAGGGCACCAACGGCGCGGCCAAGAAGCCCGCCGCCAAGAAGGACGCGCCCGCGAAGCCCGCGGCGCCGCGTCCCACCCCCTCTCCCGCGCAGGCCGCCAAGCCTGCCGCCCCGCGTCCGGGCCCGGCTGCGCCGAAGCCCGCCGCCGCGGAGAAGCCCGCTGCGGAGAAGCCCGCCGCCCCGGCCGCTCCGGCGACCCCGGGTCCGCGGCCGACGCCCGGCCCGAAGCCGGCCCCGAAGCCCGCTTCCCCGGCGCCCAGCACGCCGGAGTTCCAGGCTCCCGCCGCTTCGCAGGCCCCCGCGGCCCCGAAGCCCGGCGGCCAGTCCGCTCCGCGTCCCGGCGCCCCGAAGCCCGGTGGCCGTCCGGCCCCCGGTCAGGACCGTGGCCAGGGCCAGGGTGGCCAGCGCGGTGACCGTGGCGACCGTCAGGGCGCCCCGCGTCCCGGCGGCCAGGGTCAGCGTCCCGGTGGCGCCCGTCCCTCGGGCCCGCGTCCGGGCAACAACCCCTTCACCTCTGGTGGCTCCACCGGCATGGCGCGCCCGCAGGCGCCCCGTCCGGGTGGCGCCCCGCGTCCCGGCGGCCAGGGTGCCCCGGGCGGTCCGCGCCCGCAGGGTGGCGGCCAGGGTGGCCCCCGTCCGCAGGGTCAGGGCGGCAACCGTCCGAGCCCGGGCAACATGCCCCGTCCGCAGGCCGGCGGCGCCGGTGCGGCCGGTCCGCGTCCCGGTGGCGGCGGCGGTAACCGTCCGAACCCCGGCATGATGCCGCAGCGTCCCGCCGCGGGCCCGCGTCCGGGTCCCGGTGGCGGCGGCGGTCGCGGTGGTCCCGGCGGCGGTCGTCCGGGCGGCGGCGGTGGCGGTCGTCCCGGCTTCGCCGGTCGTCCCGGCGGTCCCGGTGGCGGTGGCGGCGGCTTCGCCGGTCGTCCCGGTGGTCCGGGTGGCGGCGGTGGCGGTCGTCCTGGCGGCTTCGGTGGCCGTCCCGGTTTCGGTGGCCGTCCCGGTGGTCCGGGTGCCCGTGGTGGCACGCAGGGCGCCTTCGGCCGTCCCGGCGGTCCCGCGCGTCGCGGTCGCAAGTCGAAGCGGCAGAGGCGCCAGGAGTACGAGGCCATGCAGGCCCCGTCGGTCGGCGGTGTGATGCTGCCTCGCGGCAACGGCGCCACGGTGCGTCTGTCGCGCGGTGCCTCGCTCACCGACTTCGCGGAGAAGATCAACGCCAACCCGGCGTCGCTCGTCGCGGTCATGCTGAACCTCGGCGAGATGGTCACGGCCACGCAGTCCGTCTCCGACGAGACGCTGCAGCTTCTCGGCGACGAGATGAACTACTCGGTCGAGATCGTCTCCCCCGAGGAGGAGGACCGCGAGCTGCTCGAGTCCTTCGACATCGAGTTCGGTGAGGACGAGGGCGGCGAAGAGGCCCTCATGGCGCGTCCGCCGGTCGTGACCGTCATGGGTCACGTCGACCACGGTAAGACGCGACTGCTCGACGCGATCCGCAAGACCAACGTCATCGCGGGCGAGGCCGGCGGCATCACCCAGCACATCGGCGCCTACCAGGTGGGCACCGAGGTCAACGGTGAAGAGCGCGCGATCACCTTCATCGACACCCCGGGTCACGAGGCGTTCACCGCCATGCGTGCCCGTGGTGCGAAGTCGACCGACATCGCGATCCTCGTGGTCGCGGCCAACGACGGCGTGATGCCCCAGACGATCGAGGCGCTCAACCACGCCAAGGCCGCCGAGGTCCCGATCGTCGTCGCGGTCAACAAGATCGACGTCGAGGGTGCCGACCCGACCAAGGTGCGCGGTCAGCTGACCGAGTACGGCCTGGTGGCCGAGGAGTACGGCGGCGACACCATGTTCGTCGACATCTCCGCCAAGCAGGGCGAGAACATCGACTCCCTGCTCGAGGCCGTGGTCCTGACCGCGGACGCCTCGCTCGACCTGCGGGCCAACCCCGACCAGGACGCGCAGGGTATTGCGATCGAGGCCCACCTCGACAAGGGCCGCGGTGCCGTCGCGACCGTCCTCGTCCAGCGAGGCACGCTCCGTGTCGGCGACACGCTGGTCGCGGGCGACGCCTACGGCCGTGTCCGTGCCCTGCTCGACGACAAGGGCGAGAACGTGCAGGAGGCCGGTCCCTCGACCCCGGTCCTCGTGCTCGGTCTCACCAACGTCCCGGGCGCCGGCGACAACTTCCTGGTGGTGGACGAGGACCGTACGGCCCGTCAGATCGCCGAGAAGCGTGCCGCCCGCGAGCGGAACGCGGCCTTCGCCAAGCGCGTGCGCCGTGTCTCCCTCGAGGACCTGGACAAGGTGCTCAAGGCCGGCGAGGTCCAGCAGCTCAACCTCATCATCAAGGGTGACGCTTCTGGTTCCGTCGAGGCTCTCGAGTCCTCCCTGCTCCAGCTGGACGTCGGCGAAGAGGTCGACATCCGCGTCCTGCACCGCGGTGTCGGTGCGGTCACGGAGTCGGACATCGACCTGGCCATGGGCTCGGACGCCATCGTCATCGGCTTCAACGTCCGTGCGGCCGGTCGTGCCGCGCAGATGGCCGAGCGCGAGGGTGTCGACGTCCGGTACTACTCGGTGATCTACCAGGCCATCGAGGAGATCGAGGCGGCCCTCAAGGGCATGCTCAAGCCGGAGTACGAGGAGGTCGAGCTCGGCACGGCGGAGATCCGCGAGGTCTTCAAGTCGTCCAAGCTGGGCAACATCGCGGGTGTTCTCATCCGCTCCGGCGAGGTCAAGCGCAACACGAAGGCCCGGCTCGTCCGCGACGGCAAGGTCATCGCGGAGGACCTCAACATCCAGGGCCTGCGTCGCTTCAAGGACGACGTCACCGAGATCCGCGAAGGGTTCGAGGGCGGTATCAACCTCGGCAACTTCAACGACATCAAGGTCGACGACGTCATCGCGACGTACGAGATGCGCGAGAAGCCGCGCGTCTGAGCTTGATACGCGACTGGGGCCGGTCGACGGGACTTATTTCCGTCGATCGGCCCCGGCCGTTGCGTGTACCGTTCCCGTATCGGTGGCCGGAAGCGGTCGCCATACGACCCCGGACCGGCGGGACATCCGGACACACATGTATGTGGGGACTCTGTCCTTCGACCTGCTCCTCGGCGACGTCCACTCGCTGAAGGAGAAGCGCTCCCTCGTCCGTCCGATCGTGGCCGAGCTGCACCGCAAGTACGCGGTGAGCGTCGCGGAGACGGGCAACCAGAACCTCCACCGCAGGGCCGAGATCGGGCTCGCGGTGGTTTCCGGGGACACCGGCCACCTGACCGACGTACTGGACCGCTGTGAGCGGCTCGTCGCCGGACGGCCCGAGGTGGAACTGCTCTCGGTTCGGCGCAGGCTCCATGGCAGCGACGACTGACGCAGACTGAAGCAACAAGCACGTAAGCACTTAAAAGGAGACGGACCAGTGGCCGACAACGCGCGCGCCAAGAGGCTGGCGGACCTCATTCGAGAGGTGGTGGCCCAGAAGCTGCAGCGTGGGATCAAGGACCCGCGGCTCGGCTCCCACATCACCATCACGGACACCCGTGTGACGGGCGACCTCCGGGAAGCCACCGTCTTCTACACGGTGTACGGGGGCGACGAGGAGCGGGCCGAGGCGGCCGCCGGTCTGGAGAGCGCCAAGGGCATCCTGCGTTCGGCGGTCGGTCAGGCGGCCGGTGTGAAGTTCACGCCGACCCTGGCCTTCGTCGCGGACGCCCTGCCGGAGAACGCCCGCACCATCGAGGACCTCCTCGACCGGGCCCGGCAGTCCGACGAGAAGGTGCGCGAGGCCTCCGCCGGCGCCGATTTCGCCGGTGGCGCGGACCCGTACCGGAAGCCCGAGGACGGCGACGAGGACACGGCCGACGCCTCCGAGAAGGACGGCGAAGCCTGAGAATGTCCGACCGCACCCCTCCGCCCGACGGCCTTGTCATTGTCGACAAGCCGTCGGGCTTCACTTCGCACGACGTCGTGGCCAAGATGCGCGGGATCGCCAAGACCCGCAAGGTCGGCCACGCGGGCACCCTCGACCCGATGGCGACGGGTGTGCTCGTGCTCGGCGTCGAGCGCGCCACCAAGCTCCTCGGCCACCTCGCGCTGACCGAGAAGGAGTACCTGGGCACGATCAGGCTCGGGCAGAACACGCTCACGGACGACGCGGAGGGCGAGCTCACCTCGTCCACCGACGCGTCCGGGGTCAAGCGCGAGGACATCGACGCGGGCATCGCCGAGCTGAGCGGCGACATCATGCAGGTGCCGTCGAAGGTCAGCGCCATCAAGATCAACGGTGTCCGCAGCTACAAGCGGGCCCGAGAGGGCGAGGAGTTCGAGATCCCGGCGCGCCCGGTCAAGATCTCGTCCTTCGCCGTGTACGACGTCCGGGACGCGGTCGCCGAGGACGGCACGCCGGTCCTCGACCTGGTCGTGTCGGTCGTCTGCTCGTCCGGTACGTACATCAGGGCGCTCGCCCGTGACCTGGGCGCCGGGCTCGGTGTCGGCGGGCATCTGACGGCGCTGCGGCGCACGCGCGTCGGCCCGTACAAGCTCGACTCGGCGCGCACCCTGGACCAGCTCCAGGAGTCGCTGACCGTGATGCCGGTGGCCGAGGCGGCCGCCGCCGCGTTCCCGCGCTGGGACGTCGACGGGCGCCGCGGGAAGCTGCTGCTCAACGGTGTGCGCCTGGAAGTGCCCGAGGAGTACGCGGGCGCGGGTCCCGTCGCCGTGTTCGGGCCCGACGGTCAGTTCCTCGCTCTGGTCGAGGAGTCCAAGGGGAAGGCGAAGAGCCTCGCCGTGTTCGGCTGAGCTCACGCCATGAATGTCGGTGGAGCGGCGGGTTCCGGTCTCTGGGTGGCCGCCGCTCCACGTCCCCCTCTCCAGGGTGTATCCAGCGCGCCCGTTCACTTCACCCTTTCGGGCGGGCGCTCGGAGTGAAGAGGGGGAGCGCAAGGGGGCGCGTTCGCCTGTGACGCTGTTCTGCTGATCACCGCGCGCCTACCGTCGAGGCACGGGGAGTGGCGGAGAACGGCGGGAGGGTCGCGTCATGGTGGACCCGCCGCTGGTACGGATCACCGATCTGGCCGGGCGGCCGCGCGGTGCGGGCTTCGCTGCGGACGACCGGGGGACGGTCGTCACGGGCCACGAGGTGGTGGGCGGGCTCGGGCGGCTGTTGGTGCACGGGCCCGGCGGTGCGACCTGTGTGGTGGAACCCGGGTCGATCGTCGAACTGCCCGAGGCGAACCTGGCGTTGCTGCGCACGGAGGGGCTCTCCGTGGTGCCGCTGCCGATCGCGGCGTCCGGAGCGCCGACGGCCGGGGCGTACGTCCGGATTCCCGCGGGCGGCTGGCGCGAGGCGCGCGTGCTGGGGCGCTCGCCGGTCGCGTACGTGGCCGGGGGCCGCAGTCACCTGTTGGACGGGGTCCTGGAGCTTGCCGTCGGTACGGACGGGGCGGATGCGTTGCGCGTCGGCGGTGGGGCCGCGGGCGGTCCTGTGCTCGACGCGCGTACCGGGGCGGTGGTCGCGGTGCTCGGTACGGCGCTGCGGGCCGGGCACCGGGCGGCCGGGTTCGCGGTGCCGCTGCGGGAGGTGGCCGCGGGCGCGGGCGGGCGGGGGCCGCTGGCCGAGCTGCTCGCGCGCAATGCCGCGACCGTGCCCGCGTACGGGGACGATCTGAATCTCGGTGGAGTGCTTCAGCTGGCCGGGATCTCGGTGGGCAGTGACGGGCCGGGGACGGACGGGCCCGAGCCGGTCGAACGGCCGGATGTGACACGGGAGTTGGAGGCCTTCACCTCGGGTGCGGGTGGCGAGGCGCGGGTGCTGGCCCTGGTCGGGGAGCCGGGGAGCGGGCGGACCACGGAACTCGCCGCGTTCGCCGGGCGCCGGGCCAAGGGGGACGGCGCCGCGCCCACGGTGTGGCTGCGGGGCGCGGACCTGAGCGAGGACGACGCGTCGGTCGCGCAGGCGGTGGGGCGGACGCTCGCGCGGGCGGGCCGGATCGTGGCGGCGTCGCGGGAGGAGGCGGTCGCGAGGGGCGTGGGGGACGTGGGGGATGTGTCCGCCGAGCGGATCGCCGAGGTCGCCCGGGAGGCCGGAAGGCCGCTCGTGCTGTTGCTCGACGGGCCGGAGGAGATGCCGCCCGTGCTCGCGCACCGGCTGAGCGCCTGGTCGCGGGGGACCGAGCGGTGGCTCGCGGCGTGCGGGGTGCGGTTGGTGGTGGCGTGCCGTGCCGAGTACTGGGAGCAGGCGGGCGCGCTCTTCGGCGGGGACGTGCTGTACGGGCCGGCGGCCGTGGGGCCGTCCGGGCTGCCTCCGTGCGTACGGATCGGGGACCTTTTGGGGGAGGCGGCTCGGCGGGCGCGGGAGCGGCTCGGCGTGCCGGAGGGGGCGCTCGCGGAGCGGGATGCCGGGCATCCGCTGTCGTTGCGGCTGCTGAGCGAGGTGCGGGCGGCGCTGCCCGGGAGTGTGGCCGGGTGCCCCGACCGGGACGAGATCTTCGGGGCGTATCTGGACCTGATGTGCCTGCGCGTGGCGGTCCGGCTTGCCGCGCCCTCCGGGGTACGGGGGAGTGGGGTGCGCAGGCTGGCGGCGCGGGTGGCCGGGCAGGTGCACGAGGCTGCGCGGCGCAGCCTTGGGCCGGGGCAGGGGGAGTTGGACCGGGAGTCGTTCGAGGAGCTGTTTCCGTGGGGGGCGCGGGACGGGGTGTCCGGGTGGGCGTCGGCGGTGCTCACGGAGGGGGTGCTGGTGCCGGCGGGGGGTGGGTTCCGGTTCGCGCACGAGGAGGTCGCGGACTGGATCCAGGGGATGCATTTGGATGTGGACGGGGCGTTGGAGGCGCTGGTGTTCCGGCGGCGGGGGGACGGGTTTCCTGTGCCGCGGCATCGGGCGGGGCCCGTGGTGCGGGCGTTGCTCTTGATCGAGCGGCAACAGGGGTGTGCGGAACTGGACCTTCGGTTGCGGGAGTTGTTGCGGTGGGTGGGGGCGGGTTGCGCCGGGGGGCGGGTGGCTGGGACGGGGTCGGGCCTTGACGCGGGTGCGGCCTGCGCCGGGGAGGGTTTTGCTGCGACGGGGTCGGCGCCTGAGGTGGGTGCGGCCTGCACCGGGGAGTGGGTGGCTGCGACGGGGTCGGGCCCTGACGCGGGTGCGGCCTGCGCCGGGGAGGGTTTTGCTGCGACGGGGTCGGCCCCTGACGTGAGTGCGGCCCGCACCGGGGGCCGCCTTGCCCACCCTGCCGCCCAAGGCGGCAGATTGCCCAAGTCGGTGGCGGCCGACCGCAATGGGTGGGGAGCCGGGGTTGGTGGCGGGCCCGAGGCGGGTGGCGTTGATCGTTCTGGGTGGGGAGTCGGGGTTGGTGGTGAGGTGCTCGAGGCAGGGCGTGGAAGCTCGGAGGGCCGGAGCCCCCGGAGGGGGCGGGCGGGTGGGAGATGGGCGGGGGAGCCCGAGGCGGAGCAGGGGCGTCCCTCGTGGGTGGGGGACGTCGAGCCACGGGGGCGGGGTGGCCGGGCAAATCAAGCCCCTGCGGCGATTGAGCAGCGGGGTCCGGGGCGGAGCCCCGGGGCGTGGGAGGAAGGTGGGCAGGGTGGCCCCGGGGGCCGGGGCTGCGACGGGGTGTCCGCGGAGGCGGAGTGGTGGGGGAGGGAGTTGGTGGGGGAGGTGTTGGGGCGGGTGGTGGATGCGGGGGCGTACCCAAGGGTGCTTGAGGCGCTCGCTGAGGGAGGCCGGTTCGGTGGGGCGTTCTGGATGCGGGTCGCCGTGGACGACGACACCCGGTTCGAGCTCCTGCGGCGGGCCGTCGTGCATGACGGGGGTGAGGTCGGAGGGCGGTGTCTGGATGTCGTCGCCGAGGCGCTCGTCGGCGAGCCGTGGCGTGTGCAGCGGAGGTTGACGCGGTGGTTCGATGATGAGCGGGCGTTGCCCGCTCTGCCCGATGCCACCGTCGCCGACGCCGCTCAGGCCCTGCTCCACACCCACCGCCACCGCGACCCCGACGGCCTGGTCGAGGCCCTCGTCGAGTGCGCTCACCCGCGCGCCGACGAACTGCTGGCCATCCTGGTCGAGGAGGAGCCGTCCGCCCTGTGCCGGGCGGTCGAGCGGTGGGCCCATGAGGAGCAGCCCGATCGGCGCGCCGCTGCCGCCGTGTACGGCGTGCGGGTCGCGCCGCGGGTAGGCGATGCCGCGGACCGCGAGCTGCTGCGCGATGCCGCGCTCGCGTTGCTTGAGGGACCCGACCGCGCGCTGCACGGCGCCGCGCTCCACCTCCTCGTACGGGACCCGGACTCCCGTCCTGCGTACCTGGCGCGCGCGCTCGAGCGTTTCGTGGCGGGCGACGCGCAGCCGCCCGCCGAGGCGCTCGCCCTGGCCGTGGACACCCACCCGGAACCCGTGCTCGCGGCGTTCCAGGCGCGGCTGCGGGAGCCGGGACCCGGTCTCGGCGACATCGTGCGGACCCTCGCCGAGCTGACCGAACCCGCCCACGCCCGCCGCGCCGCCGCCCTCGTGAGGGAACTCGCGGAGGACTGGCCGGATGCCGCGGCCGGCCACGTGGCGACGTTCGTCGACCGGTGCCTCGAGCACGGGGACGGCACACGGGCCGTGATGTACCCGCTGGTCGTGGGCCTCGTGTCGGAGCGGCCCCCGGTCGTGCGCAGCGCCCTGACGCGGGTGCTCGCCGCGCCCGGCACGACCGCGTCGCGCGCACTGCGGGCCGAGCTGCTCGACGTACTGCTGGAAGAGGAGCGGGACCCCGTCGTGCTCGACGCGCTGCTGTGCGCCGCCGCGCGGGACGCGGCACGGCGCGGGCCGGCCAGGACGCGGGACCTGGTGCACCGGACGGGCATGCTGCTGGTGCGTACACCGGAAGGCGCGGCCCGCTTCGACCGGCTGCTCGTGGAGCTCGCGCGGTCCGTGCCCGGCTTCGCGGGCCTGGTGGCGCGATGGCTCGCACAGGCGCCCCGGGAGTGGGCGGCGCTCGTCGGCCCGAGCTCCCGGCGCATGATCGAGAACGTGGCCGGGGTGCGGGTGCCGGCATAGCGCCGCGGCCCGCCCGATGCGAAGCGCGGGCGGGCGGCATGGCACTCTTAGACCTGCGTATCCGGTAGAGAGACGCAAGGTTCCAAACGGTCGGACACAGGTTTGCGAGGGGCAATCACCGTGCAGCGCTGGCGTGGCTTGGAGGACATCCCCCAGGACTGGGGGCGCAGCGTCGTCACCATCGGCTCCTACGACGGGGTGCATCGCGGGCACCAGTTGATCATCGGGCGGGCCGTGGAGCGGGCGCGTGAGCTCGGCATCCCGGCCGTCGTGGTCACCTTCGACCCGCACCCCAGCGAGGTCGTGCGCCCGGGCTCGCACCCGCCGCTGCTCGCCCCGCACCACCGGCGCGCCGAACTGATGGCCGAGCTGGGTGTGGACGCGGTGCTGATCCTGCCGTTCACCACCGAGTTCTCGAAGCTGTCGCCCGCCGACTTCGTGGCGAAGGTGCTCGTCGACAAGCTGCACGCGCGCGTGGTCGTCGAGGGCCCCAACTTCCGCTTCGGCCACAAGGCCGCGGGCAATGTCGACTTCCTGGCCGAGCAGGGACAGACGTACGACTTTGAAGTCGAGGTCGTGGATCTGTACGTCAGCGGGTCTGCCGGGGGCGGTCAGCCGTTCTCGTCCACGCTGACCCGGCGGCTCGTCGCCGAGGGCGATGTGGTGGGCGCCGCCGAGATCCTCGGCCGTCCGCACCGCGTCGAGGGCGTCGTCGTGCGCGGCGCGCAGCGCGGGCGTGAGCTGGGCTTCCCGACCGCCAACGTGGAGACGCTCCCGCACACCGCGATCCCGGCCGACGGGGTCTACGCGGGGTGGCTGTACGTGAACGACGAGGCGATGCCCGCGGCGATCTCCGTGGGCACGAACCCGCAGTTCGACGGGACGGAGCGGACGGTCGAGGCGTACGCCATCGACCGCGTCGGCCTCGATCTGTACGGGCTGCACGTGGCCGTGGAGTTCGTGGCGTTCGTGCGCGGCATGGCCAAGTTCGAGTCGCTGGACGAGCTCGTCGCCGCGATCGCGGACGACGTGAAGCGCTCGCGTGAGCTCGTCGAGGCGTCCAAGGCCTGACCCGCCCCCCCCGCGTGGCGCGGGTCACATTCGGGTGTGTCACATCGGGGCGGGGCGCTCCGTCGTAGTGGTGTCACCACTTATGACGGAGCGCGAAGGAGCCCCTCATGGAACCGCGACTCGACCTCTTCACCAACCCGGTCATCGGCAAGATGCTCAAGCACGTCATCGCGGCGGGCCGGGCCGCCGAGGGCTCGGGCGTCCCGACGTCGACGCTGAACCTGGTCATGATCAGGGCCAGCCAGATCAACGGCTGCTCGGGCTGTCTGGACATGCACGTCAAGGACGCCGCCGAGGCCGGTGAGACGGCGGTCCGGCTCGCCCTGGTCGCCGCCTGGCGCGAGGCCAAGGTCTTCAACGAGGCCGAGAAGGCCGCCCTGGAGCTGGCCGAGGCGGGCACCCGCATCGCGGACAGCGCCGGCGTCTCCGACGAGGTGTGGGAGAAGGCCGCCAAGCACTACGACGAGGCGCAGCTCGGCGCGCTGGTCGGCTGCATCGCCATGATCAACACGTTCAACCGGCTCAACGTGATGACCCAGCAGCCGGCGGGCGACTACGTGCCGGGCATGTACGGCTGAGGCTGACCCGTCGCGCGACACGCGTGAGGGCCCGGCTCCCTCTCCATGGAGCCGGGCCCTCACGTTTCCAGGCCGTACTACTCGGCCGCGGCCTTCGCCGCCGCCCAGTGGCACGCCACCTGCGATGTGGCCGCGCCCGTGAGCACCGGCAGATCCACCGTCCGGCAGGAGTCCGCGACCCCCGCCTCCTCCGCCCGGCCGTCCGCCAGGACCTGGCAGCGCGCGTGGAAGCGGCAGCCGCCCGGGATGCGGGACGGGTCCGGGGGCTCGCCCGTGAGGACCACCGGTTCGCCCGGTGCCTCCGGCAGGACCGACAACAGGGCCTGCGTGTACGGGTGTTGGGGCGAGGTCAGGACGTCCTCCACCTTGCCCGTCTCCACGATGCGGCCCAGGTACATCACCGCCACCCGGTCCGCGATGTTCCACGCGAGCCCGAGGTCGTGCGTGACCACGAGCGCCGACAGGCCCAACTCGTCCCGCAGGCGCAGCAGCAGGGCAAGGATCTCACCCCGTACGGACGCGTCCAGGGACGCCACCGGCTCGTCCGCGACGATCAGTTCCGGGTCGAGGACGAGCGCGCCCGCGATGACCACGCGCTGGCGCTGGCCGCCCGACAGCTCGTGCGGATAGCGCAGGAAGAAGCGCTCCGGAGGGCGAAGTCCCGCGCGGGACAGGGCGTTCGTGACCGCCTCGCGCTCGTCGCCCGCGTAGCCGTGGATGCGCAGGCCCTCGGCCACCGCGTCGTACACCGTGTGCCGCGGGTTCAGGGAGCCGCTCGGGTCCTGGAGGACCAACTGGACCCGCTTGCGGTACGACTTGAGCGCCTTCGAGGCGTACTCCAGCGGCTTGCCCGCGAACGTGACCTTGCCCGTCGTCGGCCTCTCCAGGCCGAGCAGGGTGCGCGCCAGGCTCGTCTTTCCGCAGCCGGACTCGCCGACGAGCGCCACGATCTCGCCCGGCGCGATGTCCAGGTCGACGCCGTCCACGGCCCGCGCCTCTGCGGCGCCGCGCCGGCCGGGGAACGTGACGTGCAACTGGTCGGCGCTGAGGAGGGTCTGCACAGAGCCGTCCGGCTTCTGCAGCGTTTCTGTCATGCCGTGGTGCTCCTTGCTTCGACTTCCGTCGCGGCGACCTCGTCGGATCCCACGTGGACGCACGCCGCCCGCCGCTCCGGGCCCGCGATCCGCAGCACCTGGTCCTCGCCCGCACACACGTCGAGCGCCACCGGGCAGCGCGGGTGGAACGTGCAGCCGGACGGCAGCGCCGACGGGTCCGGCGGGTCGCCGGGCAGGCCGCGCGGCGCGAACCGGGAGGCCGGGTCGCCGATGGTGGGGAACGCCGCGGACAGCGCCTTCGCGTAGGGGTGCACGGCCTCTTCGTAGACCTGGAGTGCCGGGCCCTCCTCGACGACGCGGCCCGCGTACATCACGGCGAGCCGGTCGCAGGTGTCGGAGAGGACCGCCAGGTCGTGGCTGATCATGATGAGGCCGAGGTTCTCCTCGGTCACCAACTGCTCGATCAGGCGCAGGATCTGGGCCTGGATCATCACGTCGAGGGCCGTCGTCGGCTCGTCGGCGATGATCAGTTCCGGCTCGCAGGCGAGCGCCATCGCGATCATCACGCGCTGGCGCTGGCCGCCGGAGAGCTCGTGCGGATAGGCGTTGGCGCGCGAGGCGGGGAGCCCCACGTGTTCGAGGAGTTCGCCGACCTTCTTCTTCGCGCCCTCCTGCGTCGCCTTCTTGTGCAGGAGGATCGGCTCGGCGATCTGGTCGCCGATGCGGTGCACCGCGTTGAGCGAGTGCATCGCGCCCTGGAAGACGATCGAGGCGCCCGCCCAGCGGACGGCCCTGACCTGGCCCCACTTCATGGTGAGGATGTCCTCGCCGTTCAGCAGGATCTCGCCGGTGACCTCGGCGTCCTTCGGGAGCAGCCGAAGGAGCGCGAGCGCCAGTGTGGACTTTCCGCAGCCGGACTCGCCCGCGATGCCGAGCTTCTGGCCCGCCTGAACGGACAGGTTCACGCCGCGGACGGCCTGCGCCCCGCCGGCGTACGTGACGGTGAGGTCCCTTACCTCGAGAAGGGTCATGAGCGCACCCCCAGCTTCGGGTTGAGGACGGATTCGACCGCGCGGCCGCACAGGGTGAAGGAGAGCGCGACGATCGCGATGGCGATGCCGGGTGGGGCCAGGTACCACCAGTCGCCGGCGCTGACCGCGCCGGCCTCACGCGCGTCCTGGAGCATGCCGCCCCAGGAGGTGACCGTCGGGTCGGACAGGCCGAGGAACGCGAGGGTCGCCTCGGTCAGGATCGCCGAGGAGATGATCATCGTGGTCTGGGCGAGGACCAGCGGCATCACGTTCGGCAGCACGTGCCGTGTCATGACGTGGCTGTGGCTGCCGCCGAGGGCCCGCGCGCGTTCGATGTACGGGCGCGCCTCGACCGAGAGGGTCTGGGCGCGCACCAGGCGTGCGGTCGTCGGCCAGGTCGTCACGCCGATCGCGATGATCACGGTCCACATCGAGCGGTCCATGACGGTCGCGAGCGCGATGGCCAGGACCAGCGTCGGCATCACCAGGAACCAGTCCGTGATCCGCATCAGAACGGTCGAGAACCAGCCGCGGAAGTGGCCAGCGACGATGCCGATGACGGTGCCGATCGCCACGCACAGGAACGCCGCGAGCAGACCCACGGTGAGCGAGACCCGCGCCCCGTACACGAGGAGGGCGAGCACGCTGCGGCCGAACTGGTCGGTGCCCAGCGGGAATTCGCCGCTCGGCCCCTCCAGCGGGCCGCCGGGCGCGTCGGTCACGCTCTGCGAGTCCGCGCCGACCAGGACCGGCGCGAGGATCGCGATGAGCGCGATGAGGATCAGCAGGCCGAGGCCCCACAGGCCGCTGCGGTGCGCGCGGTAGGACCGCCAGAAGCGGGCCAGGGACTGGCGCTTGCGGGCGCGCGCGAGGGAGCGCGCGCTGGGCGCCTTCGGTGTCTTCGGTTCCTTGGCAGGCGCGGTTTCGGTATCGGTCGTCGTCATCGGCCCACCCTCGGGTCGAGCAGCGGATAGAGGATGTCGGCGAGGGTGTTCGCGAGGATCACCGCGGTGGCGAAGACGAAGAACAGGCCCTGGACGAGCGGGAGATCGGGCACGGAAAGCGCCTGGTAGAAGAGGCCGCCGAGGCCCGGCCAGGAGAAGACCGTCTCGACGAGGATCTGCCCGGCGACCACGTGCCCGAGGTTCACGAACATCAGGGTGAACGTCGGCAGCATCGCGTTCGGCACCGCGTGCTTGCGGCGCACGAGGTCGTCCCGAAGTCCCTTGGCGCGCGCGGTCGTCAGATAGTCGCTGCCCATCTCGTCGAGCAGCGAGGAGCGCATGACGAGGAGCGTCTGCGCGTAGCCGACCGCGACCAGGGTGATCACCGGGAGGATCAGATGGTGCGCGACATCGAGGATGTACGCGAACCCGGTCTCGCCGCCCGATTCGAGGCCGCCCGTCGGGAACATGCCGGGGATCGGCCCGATGCCGACGGCGAAGACGATGATGAGGAGCAGGCCCAGCCAGAACGACGGGACCGAGTAGAGCGTCAGCGCGAAGGCCGTGTTGAAGCGGTCGCTGCGCGACCCGTTGCGCCACGCCGTGCGCGTGCCGAGCCAGATGCCGAGCGCCGAGTACAGGACGTACGCCGTGCCCGTGAGCAGCAGCGTGGCCGGGAGCGCGTCGACGATCTTGTCGATGACCGGGGTGTGGAACTGGAACGAGATCCCGAAGTCACCGGTGAGCGCGTCCCCGATGTACGACGTGAACTGCTTCCACATCGGCTGGTCGAGGCCGTACTGGTGGCGCAGGTTCTCGAGCTGCTCCGTGGAGACCTTGCGGCCGCCGGTCATCTGCTTGACCGGGTCGGACGGGATCAGCCGGAACAGGAAGAAGCTCGTGACGAGGACGGCGAAGAGCGAGACGATCGCGCCGCCGATCTTCGCAGCCGCGTACTGGACGTACGCCTTGGTGTTGCGGGCCCGGGGGCCGCGGGCGGCCGGCGGCGCCCCGGCCGAAGCCGGGTCGCCGTCCGTGCCGTCCGCGGGCTGCACGAGCGCCGGAGTGCTGTCAGCTGTCATGGTTCACATGTCTTCTTACTCGCGTAGCTGTGCGTCGCCTACTCGCGCTCGTCCGCCGTCGTGCGCCGCCGCCGCGCGAAGAGGACTCCGCCGCCGATGACGACGAGTGCCGCGACCACGATGCCGATCACGATGCCGGTGGAGCTGGACGAACTGCTGTCCTCGCTGTCGGACGCCGCTGCGGGCACGGCCGACCACCAGCTCCAATACCCGTCCTGGCCGTAGATGTTGCCTGCCGCCGTGGGCATCGTCTCGATCGACTTGATCTGGTCGGTGCGGTAGGCCTCGACCGCGTTCGGGTACGCCATGACGTTCATGTAGCCGGAGTCGTAGAGCCAGGACTCCATCTTCTTCACGGTGTCCGCGCGCTTGGCCGGGTCGTACTCCGCGAGTTGCTGGTTGTAGAGCTTGTCGTAGGTCTTGTCGCAGATGCCGTTGTCGGTCTGCGCGACCTCCTTCGGCTTGCTCGGCAGGGCGGCGCAGGTGTGGATGCCCAGCACGAAGTCCGGGTCCGGGTTCACCGACCAGCCGTCGAAGGCGAGGTCGTACTCACCCGCGTACCAGGGCACGGAGACATCGTCGACGCAGTTCAGCTTCAGGCCGATGCCGATCTTGCCCCACCACTCCTTGAGGTACTTGCCGACCGCCTTGTCGTTGGGGTCGGTGGCGTGGCACAGCATGCGCAGGTTGATCGGCTTGCCGTCCTTGCCGACGCGCTTGCCGTCCTTCATCTTGTAGCCCGCGTCGTCGAGCATCTTGCCCGCGGCCTGCGCGTCGTAGCCCAGCTTCTGGTCGGCCGATGGCTGCCAGTAGTAGTCCTGGAAGCGTGGCGGGATGTAGCCCTGGCCCTGCACGGCGTGGCTCTGGAAGACCTTGTCGACGATCGTCTTGGTGTCGACGGCCTTGAACAGCGCCTGGCGCACCTTCTTGTCGAGCAGCGCCGGGTTGCCGTCACCGAACTTCTTGCCGCTCTTGGTCTTCCAGCCGGGGTTGACCGCGATCGCGTAGAAGCGGCGGCCGGGCCCCTCGTTGACCTTGATGTTGTCCTCGCCCTTGAGGGACGCCGCCTGGGCGGGCGTCAGGGCGGGGGAGCCGGCGACGAAGGAGACCTCGCCCTTGCGCAGGGCGGCGACCGCGGCGTCCTGGTCCTTGTACGTCTTGAAGACGATGTTGTCGAACTGCGGCGTCTTCGTCTTGCGCCAGAAGTCCGGGTTGCGCTTCAGCTTTACGTACTGGTCGGTCTTGTAGCCGGTGACGACGTACGGACCGTTGCCGACGATCGGGAACTTGTCGTCGTTGTTGAACTTCGAGTAGTCCTTGACGTCCTTCCAGACGTGCTCGGGCACGATCGGAATGTCGAGGGCCGTCATCGTGGCCTGCGGCTTCTTCAGCTCGACGACGAGCTTGGTGTCGCTGGGCGCCGTGACCTTCTTGAAGTTGCCGACGAACGAGCCGTTGGCGGTCGCCGCGCCGTCGTCCGTCATCATCTTGTTGAAGGTGAAGGCGGCGTCGTGGGCGGTGGCCTTCTGACCGTCGGACCACTTCGAGTTGGAGCGGATGGTGTACGTCCACGTCAGCTTGTCGGCCGAGGGCTTCCAGTCGGTGGCGAACCCCGGGACGACGTGGTTGTCCTTAGGGTCGTAATTGGTCAGGTACTCGTACATCAGACGGTGGATGCTCGTACTGACCAGGCGGGTCGCCAGGAACGGGCTCAGCGAGTCGACGCTCTGCGCGACGGCCACGGTGAGGGTCTTGTTCTTGCCGCTGTCGGCCTTGGCCGCGGCGTTGCCGCTCGCCTTCGCCTCGGCCTGCTGCGGCGCCGGGTTGAGAGGCGTGGCGAGGCCTGCCGTCAGGGTGAACGCCGCGGCGCCCGCCGCGAGGAGTATCCGCACTCCGCGCCGTGGGGGACGGGCCGTTCTGTGGTCCATGTCTTGCTGAGCTGGTGTGTCCATCGGCGGTGACCTCGCGCATCGCTCGCACAGCTGGGTTTGATCTGAGTTTTCAGGTCGATTGAAGTGTTGGTTTATCAGCGGCAGTTGAGGAACGTCAACGGTGGGTGAACCCCATGTGGCCTGCGGAAATAACGAGTTGACCTGCATTTCACGCACATTGGTCGAGACCTCTGATGCTTTGCAGGCCAGGGGATGGCACCCGTATGGGTGCAGGACACGCAAAAGGCCCGCACCGGCGTTCGAGTGGTGCGGGCCCTTGGCGGGAGCGGGTGGGTGGGCGTGTGGTTCCGGGGGCGTGCGGGGCGTGGGGGCTAGTACTGCGGTGGCGGTGGTGCTGCCGGGTGGGTGTGGTGGCCGAAGCCGCCGAAGCCCTCGGCCACCATCGCCGAGAGCTCGAAGTACGCCTCACGCGTCTTCGGGCGCATCATGTCGAGGTCGACCTCGGCGCCGGCCGCCAGGTGCTCGTCGAAGGGGATGACGAGCACGCCGCGGCAGCGGGTCCGGAAGTGGCTGACGATGTCGTCCACCTTGATCATCTTGCCGGTGTCGCGGACGCCGGAGATGACCGTGAGGGAGCGCCGGACGAGTTCGGTGTAGCCGTGCGCGGACAGCCAGTCGAGGGTGGTGCTCGCGCTGGACGCGCCGTCGACGGACGGGGTCGAGATGATGATCAACTGGTCGGCGAGGTCGAGGACGCCGCGCATCGCGGAGTACAGCAGGCCGGTTCCGGAGTCGGTCAGGACGATCGGGTAGTGCCGGCCGACCACGTCGATGGCGCGGCGGTAGTCGGCGTCGTCGAACGTCGAGGAGACCTCCGGCTCCACGTCGTTGGCGATGATCTCCAGGCCGGAGGGGGTCTGGGAGGTGTACTGCCGGATGTCCGCGTACGAGTGCAGGTGCGGGATGTTCTGGACCAGGTCGCGGATGGTGGCGCCGGTCTCGCGGCGGACGCGTCGGCCGAGCGTGCCGGCGTCCGGGTTGGCGTCGATCGCGAGGATCTTGTCCTGGCGTTCCGAGGCGAGGGTGGAGCCGAGGGCCGTCGTCGTGGTCGTCTTGCCGACGCCGCCCTTGAGGCTGATCACGGCGATCCGGTAGCAGGACGAGACCGGGGTGCGGATGAGGTCCAGCTTCCGCTGCCGCTCCGTCTCCTCCTTCTTCCCCCCGAACTTGAACCGCCCGCCACCCGCACTGGGCGCCTTGCTCCGCTGCTTCTGCCGCTTGCTGTTGACGAGCCGATCAGCGGACAGCTCGACGGCGGCGGTGTAGCCGAGGGGGGCATTGGAGCCGTGGGAGGGGGCGTGCGGGGGGTTCGGGTAGGGGGGTTGGTACGGGGCGTGGGTGTTGGGTGCGGGGGCGGGCGCGGGCGTGGGGAGCGGTTGGGCGGGGGCGGGTGGTTGACCGGCCGCCTGGCCGACGGCCTGGCCGGCTGCCTGGCCGGGCGGGGGGCCGAAGCCGGGGTGGGGTTGGGCCTGGGCCGGGGCCGGGGCCGGGGCCTGGGCCGGGGGTTGGGCGGCGGGGAGCGGTTGGGCGGGGGTGCTCGGTTGGGTCGGTTGGGCGGGCGGTGCCGGTTGGGCCGGTTGGGCGGGCGGTGCCGGTTGGACCGGTTGGGCAGGTGAGGGCGGGAAGCCGTAACCGGGCTGTGGCGTGGAGGGGTTGGGTGCGGGTGCGGGTGCGGGTGCGGGTGCGGGTGCGGGTGCGGGTGTGGCGGGGTGGTCCTGGGTTGGGTGCGCCGGGGGCAGCGGTTGGCCCGGCGGGGGGAAGCCGTAACCGGCGGGAGTGGTGGGGGCGTTGGGCGCCTGACCCTGGGTTGGGTGTGCGGGCTGGGCCGGGGGCTGGGGGAAGCCGTAGCCGGGCTGTGGGGCGGGGGTGTTGGGTGCGGGTTGGGCTGAGGGCGGGGGGAAGCCGTAACCGGGTTGTGGTGCGGGGGTGCTGGGGGCCGGTTGGGCTGGGGGCTGGGGGAAGCCGTAGGCAGTCGGTGGTGCGGGGGTGTTGGGTGACTGCTCGCCGGAGGTCGGTGGTGCCGGTTGGGCTGGAGGTTGCGGGGGGCCGTAACCGGGCTGCGGTGCGGGGACGTTGGAGGCGGGAAGGCCCGGCGGGGTGGGCTGCGGGAAGCCGTAGCCGGGCGGCGCGGGCTGGCTACGGTGAGGTGGCTGCGGGGGGCCGTATTCACCCTGTGGTGGCATGGGTTGGCCGTCGGCCGGTGGTGCCTGCGGGAAGCCGTATGCGCCGTGGGGCTGTGTGGGCGGGGTGTTCGGGGCGGCCAGAGGCGGCTGGCCGGGCGTGGGGTCGGTCCACTGCGGGGCCGGGGGCGGCGCGGCCGGCTGGAACGACGGCGGCAACGGCGGTACCCCGCCTGCCGGAGGGGGCGGGGGAGCCCAGCCCGCTGGGGCGTTGGGTGCGTCGCCGGTGGCCGGAGCATCGCCGGGATCCGGAGTTGGCGGTGCCGTGGGGGCAGCCGCTGCCGTGGAGGCGGTGGCGGGTGTTGTCGGTTCCGGCGTGGTCGCGGGGGAAGTTGGTGCGGTTGGTGCGGCCGGAGTGTCGGAGGCGTGGCCGAGGGCCGGGCCTGCGGGTGCCGGCTCCGGCGCGGTCACGGTGGGCGCCGGGGCTGCAGGTGCGGCCGACGCCGAGGCGTCGGCCGTGGAATCGGGTGCGGGCAGCGCGGGATCCGTGGCGGTTTCCGTGGTCCCGGCGGCGGACGTGGGCGACGCGCCGGTCTCCTCGACGCCAGGTGCCGCGAGGGGGAAGTCGGTGTCCGTCGGGACGACATCGGCCTCCTTCGCGCGGGCGCTCTCCGTGTCGAAGTCGACGTGCACCCGGTGGGCGTCGACCCACGCGCGGGCCCTCTCCTCGGGGCTCTGGTCCTGCGAAGGCGCGGGCGCGGGCGGCTCCCCGAGCGCCGCGAGCTCCTCGAAGTTCCGCTTCAGCGAGGGCGCGGAGAACCGCAGGGTGGCCCCGCTCTCCAGATCCCCGCTGCCCAGGCTTTCGCTCCCCGGACCTAGGTCCCCCGACTCCCGGTCCACCCCACCGCTCCGCGAACTCGCCTGCTCGTACCAGGGCGGCGGCGCGTAGTCGATCGTGAACTCGCCCGTCTGCCCGGCACCGGACCCCGTCTGCTCGGCACCGAACCCCGTCTGCTCGGCACCGAACCCCGTCTGCTCGACACCGGACCCCGCGCCGGACGGGTCACCGGCGGGTGACCCGCCGCCCCCGCGGACATCGTCCCGATCGCTGCTCACAATGCCTCCTGGTGTGGTCGAGCACCGGCGTGCCTCCCCCGCCCCCCTGTGACGTACGCGCGGGAACACAGGACACGTCCTGTCCCAGCCTAATCACCAAAACCGCCCGCACGGCAGGCCCGCCCACACCCCGTCGACTAGACTCGCCGCGCCGTGACCGGGGAGGTCGTGGCGCGGACGGCAGCGGGGGGAGGGCGTGGCGTGCGGAATCGGATCCGGATGAGGGGCGGTGCCCCGCCGGTGCGCGCGACGCACCCCAACTGACCCGCCCCGCACCCGACCACGGCGAGAACCCACCTCATGCCTACCGCGCTCACCCACGACGACCCCGTACACCTCGGCCCGTTCCGCCTCGTCGGACGCCTCGGCAGCGGCGGCATGGGGACGGTGTACGTCGCACGGACCGCCGGCGGTCGAACCGTCGCCGTGAAGACGATGCACGCGGGACTCGCCGCCGACCAGGCCGGACGGACCCGGTTCCGCCTCGAGATCGACGCCGCGCGCGTCATCGGCGGGCAGTTCGGGGCGAAGGTCGTGGACGCGGACCCGCTGGCCGAGACGCCGTGGCTGGCCACCGAGTACGTACTCGGACCACCGCTCGATGAGGCCGTCGAGCAGGGCGGCCCGATGCCCGAGACGACCGTACGCGCGCTGGGAGCCGCCCTGTGCGGGGCACTTGGGCAGCTGCACCGCAGCGACGTCGTGCACCGCGACCTCAAGCCGTCCAACATCCTCGTCACGGCGTACGGCCCGAAGGTCATCGACTTCGGTATCGCCCGCGCCATCGGCGACGACCGCCTCACCCGCACCGGATCCGCCGTCGGCACTCCCGCGTTCATGTCACCCGAGCAGGCCACCGGCCAGGAACACGGCCCGGCCGGAGACGTGTTCGCGCTCGCCGGAGTGCTGGTGTTCGCGGCCCGCGGCAGCGGCCCGTTCGGGAACGGGCAGGCCGCCGACCTGCTGTACCGCGTGCGGTACGGCGAGCCGGACCTGACCGGGGTGCCCGCCGCCCTCGTCCCCGTACTGGCACGCTGCCTCGACAAGGACCCGGTGCGCCGCCCCACCACGTACGACCTGTCGGCCCAACTGCACACAGGAGCGGGCGAGTTCGCCGACCATCTGTCCGAGGCGCTGCTCGGCGACATCGGGCGCCGCGCCACCGACGTATGGCAGCCCGTCCCGCAGCGGCTGCCCGCCCCCGTGACCCACACGCTCCCGGGGACCACCGCTGTGGCCCCCGTCGCGAGCGCCCCCGTGTCGCGGCGCCGCTTCCTCGCCGTCGGAGGAGTGCTCGGCGTCGGCGCGGTCGCGGCCACGGGCGCCTGGTGGTGGACCGGCCGCTCCTCGGAGGCGAAGAAGGTCGCGGACCCCAAGGCCCCGGACACCAGCGACCGGCGCAACCTCGACCCCCTCTGGAAGGACGAGGGCTACTTCGAGAGCAGTGTCGTCGACGGCGTAAAGGGGATGATCCCGGCCATCGTCGACGGGGTGGCCGTCGCGATGCGCGGGTACGCCCGCGGCTTCGACGTGTCCGACGGCGCGAAGAAGTGGGACGACCACATCGGCAGCGGATGGCAGTGGACCGCCGCGAACGGCAGGCTCTACCACCTGTCCTACAACGTGTACCAGGACGACCGCGCCGGAGCGCCCGTCACCGTCGACACGATCGCCCCGCGCACCGGCAAGAAGGTCAAGACGCTCGCCCGTCTCGCCGACACCAACGACCACCTGGAGGGGAACCAATTCCTCTGCATCGAAGGCGACATCGCCTACGTGGCGGTGGGCAAGGGCAAGGGCGGCACGCTCGGCTACGCGGCCACGCAGAAGTGGACGCTGCGCGCCGTGAACTGCGCGACCGGCAAGACGCTGTGGTCGCGGCCGCTGCCCAAGCGGGCCGAGCTCGACCAGTCCATGCACATCCTCGCCGCGAAGGTGGCCGGCGGGCGCCTGGTGACGTTCCAGCAGATGAAGGAGGACGAGGTCCACATCGTCGTACGGGACCTGAAGACCGGTGGCATCCTGTGGAACGTCCCGTACCGCGTCGATGACGTCGCCACCCTGTGGGCCGCGATCGCGGCCGACGACACGCACCTCTACATCGGCGGCTCCCGGCTCCGCGCGGTGCGCCTCAAGGACGGCAAGGCGCAGTGGCAGACGCCGGAGGGCCGCCCGTTCGGGCCGCCGACCCTGCACGGCGGTGTCGTGTACGCCGTGGGTGAGGGCGTCGGGCTCGCCGCGTACAAGGCGAGCGGCGGCGGGCGGCTGTGGGTGGAGAAGGACGGCAGCGCCGACGAACAGTCCAGGGCGTGGCGCCCGCTCATCGGCAAGCAGTGCGCGTACTACCGCAACGGCGCGCAGTTGCGTGGCGTCGACCTCAAGAGCCACGAGGTCGCGTGGACGTACAAGACGGACGGCGACCGCTTCTACGCGAACCCGGAGCGCACGCGCATCCTCTCCCTGAGCGACACCGCCAAGCTCGCCGCGTACCCCATGAAGTGACCCGAATGACGTGCCCCACGCACACGCACACACCCCTCCCACGCACACACGTATAGGTTCCACGACCGCCTCCCGGCAGAAGGCCCCACATGAAACCCCTCGGCATCGGCGACCCCCTCCGCCTCGGTCCCTACCGCGTCCTCGGCGTGCTCGGCGAGGGCGGCATGGGGAAGGTGTACGTCGGTCAGGACGGCGCCGGGACGCTCGCCGCGGTCAAGGTGCTCAAGCCCGAACTCGCCCACGACACGAACCTCGCCCAGCGGTTCGTGCGCGAGGCGCAGGCCGCACAAGCCGTACGCAGCAGGGGAGTTGCGAACGTCCTCGGCGCGTGGACCGAGGGCGGCCGCCCGTGGATGGCCACCGAGTTCCTGGCGGGCCTCACCCTCGACCAGGCCGTCGAGGCGCACGGACCGCTCGCCGAACCCGCCCTGCGCGCCCTCGCCGCCTCGCTCGCACACACCCTCGCCGACATCCACGCGGCGGGCTTCATCCACCGCGACCTCAAGCCGCCGAACATCGTGCTGACGTCGACGGGCCCGCGCATCATCGACTTCGGCATCGCCCGCCCCGAGCACGGACTGACCCTCACCACGACGGGCGAAGTGCCGGTCACCCCCGGGTACGGGGCCCCCGAGCAGGTGCTCGGCCGCCGTGTCACCCCGGCCGCCGACATCTTCTCGCTGGGCGCGGTGCTCGTGTATGCGGCCAGTGGACGGCGCGCGTTCGACGGCGGGCATGTGGCGGCCGTGCAGTACGAGGTGGTGCACGGTGAGCCCCAACTCCACGGAATCAACCCGGAGTTGCTTGCGCTCATCGCCCCCTGCCTCGCCAAGGACCCGACCCACCGCCCCACCCCCGCCCAGATCGCCGGGGCGATGCGGCCGCCCAAGGGCGCCGAGAAGGCCTGGCGGCGCGGCTCCATCGCCGACGCGATCACCGAGCGGGAGACCGGGGCGCGGCACCTGGCGACCACCATCGTGGGCGGGGCGCAGCAGCCGCAGCAGCCCGCCATGTCACGAAGACGCCTGCTGACGACGCTCGGCGTCGGCGGCGCCGTCGCCGCGGTGGGCGGCGGCACGGCCGCGTGGTGGTACGGCTCGCGCCCCGACAGCGCCCTCTTCGACATCCCGGCCGCGGTCGGGACCCCCGTACAAGCGCTGAAGTCCAAGCCCGCCGACGACTACTCCGAGAACGGCGGGTCCATGAAGCTGTGGTCCGTCACCACCGCGGACGCCACTTCACCCGAACTGCTGCCCGTGCGCGACGTGTTGGTCTTCGCGCTCGGCTCCGGCGGCATCGGGGCGTACGGCGTCAAGAACGGCAAGCGGCGCTGGTCCGCCGCCGGCCTGCGGGCCAGGGCCGGGTACGTGTCGCTGGCCGACCGGCTCGTCGTCGGCGCGGACGAACAGGGAACGCTGCACACCTTCGTGCCCTCCACCGGAGCCGCGAAGTGGACGTGCGAGCGGGCCGAGGCGGAGACGCTGCTCGCCGCCGGCGCCGACGCGGTCTACATGATCACGAAGGACGACCGGCTGCGCTGCGTCAACAGCGAGGACGCCGAGGTGCGGTGGACGGTCACCGTGCCCGCGAAGTTCCGGGGGAAGCTGCACGGCCCGGCCGCCGTCGGTGGGGGCGTCCTCGTCGTCCCGTCCACCGACGGCACGGTGCTCGCGGTGCGCACCAGCGACGGCCGTACGGCGTGGCGGCAGTCGGCGGAGTCCGAGTCGGTCGTCCGCCCCGCCATCGCCGACGGCATGGTCTACCTCAACAACAAGACCCTGGAGGCCTACCGGCTCCGCGACGGAAACCGGGAGTGGAGCACGTTCCAGCTCGGCGGCGCCGACTCCGTGTACAGCAAGTGGGGCCCGCCCGAGGTGCACGGTAATCGGGTGTACGCCAACGCCGTCGACGTCACCCGATGCCACAACCGGGCCAACGGCGAACAGGAGTGGTTCGCGGTCGGCCCGTCCACGACCAGCCGTGTGCTGACGCAGGGCACGAGCGTCTGGTCCGTCGACGACGGCGACGGAATCGGCGAACTCCAGTTGAAGGGCTTCCCGCAGAAGGACGGCAAGAACGCCTGGACGACGCGCTACCCGCGGCCCCACTACACGCAGCTCGCCGCCGGTGGAAACCGGGTCTTCCTGCTGATGGACAGCACGGTGCAGGCGCTGTCGGTGTTCTGAGCGGCGGTAGGGTCGGCGGTAGGGCAGGGGCCTTATCCGTATCGGTTCGTATCGGTTCGTATTGGGGAGTGGGGGACACGTGCACAGCACCACCGGCGGGGTACAGGTACAGCAGGCAGGCCCGTACCTCCTGCTGACCTCCATCGACGCCATCGACCAGCAGGCCAGGACGCCCGCCGCCCGCCACATCGCGCGAACCGCCGACGGCGACCGCACGGTCCTGCTCAGCACCCCGGCCCCCGGCGTCGACCCGAACCGCTTCATGGCCGAGGCGGACGCGGCGCGCTACCTGCTGGGCAGCTGGACGCTGCCCACCGCCGAACTGGCGCCGCCCGGCGGGCCACCCTGGCACGCACGCCCGTACATCCCCGTACTGCCCCTGCCGACCGCGCTCGCCCTCCACGGCGGCCCGCTGCCCGAGCGCACGGTCCGCGCCCTGGGCGTCGCACTCGCCGAGACCCTGTCCGTCATCCACGGCCAGAGCCTCGTCCACGCCGGTCTCTCCCCGGCGGCGGTACTGCTCTCCTTCGACGGCCCCCGCCTCGACTGCTTCGGCGCGGTACGCGCGGCGACACCCGACGGAGCGGCGCGACGCGACCTGCCGGGCATCGACGGCACGGCCCTCGCCCCGGAACAACTGGCGGGCGGCCAACCGCGCCCGCTCGGCGACGTGTACGCGCTGGGCGCGACGCTCGCGTACGCCGCGACGGGCCACACGGTGCCCGAACGGGACGAACTCCCGGCGTCACTACGCTCACTGGTGAGCCGATGCCTGTCCCGCGACCCGGTACAGCGCCCCCAACTGGCGGACGTAGTAGCCGAGTTGACGCAAGATTCTATGCGGCAGCCGGTCGGCTTCGGCGCCACCGACCACGCCTCGACGCTCCTCACGCCCGGCTGGCTGCCGGCCCGCCTGGTCGCGGCGCTGGCACACCAGGCGGCGTCGGTGCTGGACGCGGACATGCCGGTGCCGTCGTCGACGACGGCACCGGGTACGTACGCCTACTAGGCCTGTGCGCCACCATCACGCGGAGCCGACTCCAGGTCGAACTCCCCGTCCCTGGCGCCGAGTACGAACGCCGTCCACTCCGCCTCGGTGTACCGCAGCACCGTCTCCGGCTCCAGCGACGAACGCATCGCCACGGCGCCGTCCGGAAGCTTGGCGATCTCGACGCGCTCCTCGTCCTGCTCGGTACCGGGCGCGCTCTCCCACGTGACGCCGGAGATGTCGAGCGCGTACAACTCGTTCTTCTCGCGCTCCTTACGGGCCTCGATCTCCTCCGGCGTCTCGCCTGTGGTCCCCACGCCGCATCAGCCCTTTCCGTCACTTTGTGCCAAACAACTCCAGCTTAGCGAGAGTCGACCGACGGCATTCACGAATCCGTGATGACCGGAGGGGGCATCACGTGACGCTTCCCGGCCGGTAGAACCGCCTGTAAGTGGAAATGGCGGTTTCGACAGGGTAGTTGGGGACATCGGTGATCTCGCCATTGAGTTTGGAGATCACGATGTTGCTGCCGCCCGGTTCCGGGGGAGCCGCTCGGCCAGACGGTGGGGTACTGAGTACGGCCGATCTCCAGCGCCTCTTCGGCGTTGGTCGGGATCGGGCGTGCGCTTCCGCTGGGGGTGGTCACGCGTGGGCTCCTGATTCACTGCTTCATGACAGGGACGGCGAGCGGGCACTGCGAATCCATCAGATCCATCATGTGGGGAACTGCCCGACCCATGTTCGTTCCAGGAGATGCCTCGGCAGATACTCGGACTCGACGTCGACAGGAATACCTGCGTCAAAGGCCATGCAGGCGATGGCCAACGGCCCCTGGGCCACCAAGCCCTCGCTGCTCGTGTTCCGCGAGTCCTCGGACCAGTACTCGCGATGCCAGGTGACGGCGTCGGCCAGCGCGGAATTGAACGGTTCCGGCTCCTGGCGCTGATAGCGATGGAAGACTTCGAGCGGCGGGTAGAGGACCTTGAGCATCAGTTCGGCACTGGCGATATGGGGAGCCGCGGGATCTGTACCGTCGATGGCGGTGACCAGGGTGTCCCATGTCTCCTGGCGACCGAACCAGGCGTTCTGCAGCGTTTCCACCCATGCGTAGATGTATTCGTCGAACTCCACTCCGGAGGCACGCAAGAACGGGACGGGTACGCGGGCGAGTTGATCGAGCCGCTCGTTCTCGCGGCAGATCGCGGCCAGGTAGTACGAGGTCAGCCAGTTTCCCGCGTGCAGGTACTCCTGGGGCCCGGTCGCGGGAAGGCTCTTGGTCTCGCCCTTGGTCCCAATACGGCAGGGCACGGGCCCTTCCGCGGCACTGCCGGAGAGGAACAGGCCGGAACCGACCTGCATGGCGATGACCCACGCCTCCCACGTCCGGAACTCCGCCGCGGCGGGATCCTCGCGACAGGCCCACTTGGCGACGCTCAGGGAAAGGTCCAGTGCGTCATACCGGTCGAACTCCGACGTCTCGAGTTCAGCGAGAGCGTCTTTCGCGCTCTCGACGACTGGTGCCATGGCGTCGCCTGCGTTGTCCGCGTTGCCCATGGGAAGACCATGACGGGGAACCCGGATTACCACGTGCCCCCCTCTCGCTCTTCCTCGATCTGCATGTCCTCCATGAGAGAGCCAGCATAAGGAGTGACATGTTCGGCTCCTGCGCTTGGACCAGGACGTACCTCAACTTCCCTGCCTTCAGGGCGTTTCGGAATTCCCTCGCTGTCCGGGGAGTCGGAGACGGCGTGAAAGTTGACTGCGACCACGGTGAGCCGCTGGAACGGGACTCTTTGGTGGAGGAAGCGGTCCGATGGGCACATGGGCCCCGTGCGTCCGGGAGGATGTCCTGACGCTTCAGCACGGGAGGACTCCAGCAGTGAGCAGCAACCATCCGGGCCCGTACGCCGGCCGACCCCAACAACCGGGGCCGTACGGCGCGCAGTCGGCACCGTACGGGCAGCCGGCCCCGCCGTACGGACAGCCAGGGCAACCTGGACCGTACGGACAGCTGCAGTACGGCGGTTACGGGTTCCCGCAGCAGCCGGGTGGTTACCCGCCGCCGCCACGCCGTGGCGGTCTGGCGAAGACTTTGGTGTTCGTCGCGTGCGGGGCGGCGCTGATGACGCTGATCGGCTTCGGTCTGTTCTGGATCCGCGACGCGCAGGGCCCGGACGACGACGGCCCGCACAAGCTGACCGCGCCGTCGACGATGTCCTTCGCCACGTACTACCGCGCCGGCGACGAGTCGGACCCGCACCTCTCGTCGGAAGACCCCAAGGTGTTGAAGTGGCACGAGATGGAGAAGCCCACGGAGATCGCCGTCAGCTACTCCGACGAGCTCCTCGACAACGTCGACACCTCCGATCCGGACGCGGCCCAGGACACGTTGCAGCGTGCGCAGAACGGCAAGCGGTTCTCGGTTACGGGCGCCTACGGCAGGTTCGACAAACCCGAGCTGGCCTTGGCCTACTACTTCGACCTCGTGAAGGACAAGCTCTACGAGACCACGGACAAGGCCCCCGGCCACGTCGTCTCGTCGCTGGACGTGCCGGAGGACACGGAGGCGGACTCGCTCGAAGGCGGCGCGGTGATGAGGTGCGCGGACTTGAAGGTGGACAGCTGGGACGACGACAACCCGGCCACTGAGACGACGGTGTGCGGTTGGGCCGACTACTCGACGGTCGGAGTGGTCACCCCGTACGACGGGACTCTCCCGGTGTCGAAGGAGGACTCGGCGGAGCTCACGGGACACATCCGCACCGAAATGCGCGTCGAGAACTAGCCGCGGCAGCGCAGGCGCAGACGTGAGGCCCGTGACCAGGTGGCTGGTCACGGGCCTCGGTGCGTCAGGC
Source organism: Streptomyces nidicola (assembly GCF_050106155.1). Taxonomy (NCBI): domain Bacteria; kingdom Bacillati; phylum Actinomycetota; class Actinomycetes; order Kitasatosporales; family Streptomycetaceae; genus Streptomyces; species Streptomyces nidicola. The sequence continues at coordinate 3,025,522 of NZ_JBNBPI010000001.1, read as the reverse complement.
GCTTACTGGCGCGGGGGACCCCACTGCGGAGGCTGCTGCTGACCGTAGGGGCCGGGCTGCTGGGGCGGGGGCGCGTAGCCGCCTTGCTGGTAGGCGTGCGGGGGCATGGTGCCGGGGGCGCCGGGCCCGCCCGGTCCGCCGCGATTGTTCTTGTTGCGGGAGACGACGACGATGACGACCACCACCACGATGACGACGAGTGCGGCGATGCCGATGCCGACGTAGAGCAGCGTGTTGGAGCTGTCATCGTCCGAGGAAGAGGTGCTGGGGGCGGAGTCGTTGCCGGCCGCCTTACCGCTGTCGCTGCCGGAGGCCTGGGGGAGGGATGACAGGTCCCAGGGGCCGTTCGCGCCGCCCTTGGGGATGTTGGCGGTGAGGGCCTTGCGGGGGCTCAGGTCGCCGTAGCCGTGGTAGGTGTCGGGGAGCTTCGATTTGTCGACGCCCTTGGCGATGTACGTGGACTTGATGATGCGGTTGACCAACTGGCCGGGTGTGTAGTCCGGGTACCTCTGCTTCAGCAGGGCGAAGGCGCCGGAGGCGATGGCAGCGGACATCGAGGTGCCATCGGTGGTGAGGTAGTCGCTCTTGTGGGAATTGCCGTCGGCGTCCTCGAAGTCGCCGTTCGCGGTGGCCATGATGAGGCTCTTCGCGGGGGCGGTGAACATCAGGGACTTGGAATAGTTCGAGGCGCCGTTGTCGTCGTCCCAGCGATTGCCGTCTTGCGTGGAGCCGCCGACTTGGACGACTCCGGGGACGGAGCCGAGGCCCCGCTTCTCTTCGGCGCCGTCGTTTCCTGAGCCCTGGACGACAACCACGTTGTGGTCGAGGGCGTAAGCGACGGCTTCCTTGTCCACCTCGTCCGCATAGTCCTGGCCGACGGAGATGTTGATGACGTCCGCGCCCTGGTCGACGGCGTACTTGATTGCCTCGTCCCATTCGCAGGCATGCGGATTGTCGGCGCCCACAGGGCCGCCTTCGTTCTCGAAGATGTCGATGGGGAGGATCTTGGCGTCCGGGGCGAGACCGAGAACACCCTGGCCGTTTCCGGCCCCATGACCGTGACCCGCGATGAGCGAGGCCATCGCGGTGCCGTGATCGTCGAGTGTTTCCTTATTGGCCGGCTGGCCATCCTTGCAGCGCTTCCCAGGAAGGACACTGCCGGTGAGGTCTGGGTGGGTGCCGTCCACTCCGTCGTCGAGCACGGCGACGGTGACGCCCTTGCCCGTGGCGATGTTGTGCACGTCACCGAGGTTGAACGCCTTGTTCTGCCACTGGTCATCTCTGGTCGCGTCTGCCGAGGCGGCCGATGCGGTGCCGAGCACCAGGGCTCCCACCATGGCCGCGCCGCCGATCGCGCGTAGAGTCCTGTGCGCGAAACGCATGCTCTGGCACCTTTCTGGATTGGTTCCGAGCTTGTAAGTCGTGTGGCCCCTGCATTGGGAATGGTCGGGCGCGCGCTGCTTTCCTGCGCCTGTAACGCCCGTGTCAGCGCAGCGGTTGCGGCCGTGTCCTCATGCGTGAGGCCCGTGACCGCGGGGTGGGCGGTCACGGGCCTCACGGTGTTAGGGCATGCAGCGTGCGGTCAGTCAGTGCTCACTGGCGCGGGGGTCCCCACTGTGGCGGCTGCTGCTGGCCGTAGGGGCCGGGCTGTTGAGGCTGGGGCGGGTAGCCGCCCTGCTGGTAGGCGTGCGGGGGCATGGTGCCGGGGACGCCGGGTCCGCCCGGGCCGCCGCGGTTGTTCTTGTTGCGGGTGACGACGACGATGACGAGGACCACCACGATGACTACGAGCGCGGCGATGCCGATGCCGACGTAGAGGAGCACGTTGGAGCTGTCGTCGTCCTTCGAGGCGCTGGAGGCGTCATCGGTTGCCGGCGAGGAGGCCCCACCGGCCTTGTCACCCGAAGCCTTCGGGAGCGCGGACAGGTCCCACGGGCCGTCCGCACCGCCCTTGGGGATGTTCGCGGTGAGGGCCTTGAGCGGGCTCAGGTCTCCGTAGCCGTGGTAGGCGTCCGGCAGCTTCGACTTGTCGACGCCCTTGGCGATGTACGTGGACTTGATGACACGGTTGACCAGCTGGCCGGGGGTGTAGTCCGGGTACTTCTGCTTGAGCAGGGCGAAGGTGCCGGAGGCGATGGCCGTCGACATGGAGGTGCCATCGCCCGTGACGTAGTCACCCTTGATGAACTGGCCGTCATCGGTTTCGTATCCGCCGTCGCTGGTGGCGACAATGATGTCCTTGGCCGGGGCCGTGAACATGAGTTGCTTGGAGTAGCTCTCGTCTTCCCACGCGGTTCCGTTCTGGACGGAACCGCCGACCTGGGTGACGCCGGGAACGGAACCGAGACCGGACTTCTCGTCGGTGCCGTCGTTGCCGGATCCTTGGACAACCACAACGTTGTGGGCCAGGGCGTAGGCGATGGCCTCCTTGGCCACGTCGTCAGCGTATGTCTGCGAGATGGAAATACTGATGATGTCAGCGCCTTGGTCGACGGCGTAGCGGATCGACTCGTCCCACTCGCAGGCAAACTTGTCGTTGCTACCGATGGCGCCGCCTTCATCGGCGAAGACGTCTACGGGCAGGATCTTCGCATCCGGGGCGATTCCCAGCACGCCTTCGCTGTTCCCCGGACCGTGACCGTGGCCAGCGATGAGAGAGGCCATACCTGAGCCGTGATCGTCCTGCTTCTCTTCATTGGCAGGCCTGCCGTCCGAACAGCGCTTTCCGGGCAGGACGTTGCCCGTGATGTCGGGGTGTTTGCCGTCCACTCCGTCGTCGAGTACGGCGACGGTGACGCCCTTGCCCGTGGCGACCTTGTGGACGGCGTCGATGTCGAACGCCTTGTTCTGCCACTGGTCGTCTCTGGTCGCGTCCGCCGAGGCGGCCGATGCGGTGCCGAGCACCAGGGCTCCCACCATGGCCGCGCCGCCGATCGCGCGTAGCGTCCTGTGCGCGAAGCGCATGCTCTGACACCTTTCGTGGTGAATTTCGTGCTGAAGTGCGAGGGGCCCGCGACCGGAATGGTCGTGGGCCCCACGAACGGTATCTGGTTACTCGATGACGGGCGGGTTGGCCTTGCGGTCCTTCGGCTTCCAGGTGCTCTCGTCCTCGACGAGGTAGTCAGGGAGGCGGCTGCTGTTGCCACCCTCGCCGCGCTGCTTTCCGGCACCGCGCCCGCCGGCGGCTCCGGCGGGGCCGAAGCCACTGCGGCCGTTCTGGCCCTTGCCGCCGGCGCCGGTACCGCCTGCGCCGGCGCCACGATTGCGGAGCCCCGAACCGCCAGGGGTGAATGCCCCGCCGGTCTTGCCCTTCGCTCCGCCGACGACGCCGCCCTTCAGGCGGGCCCCTGCTCCGGACTTGCCGCCGAGGCCCTTGCCGGCCGCACCGCCGCCGGCGCCTGCGCCGCCGCCCATGCCGCCCATACCGCGACCGGCCGCGCCCGTGCCACGACCGGCGCCGCCGGCCATGCCACGACCAGCTGCGCCTCGGCCGGCCGCGCCGCCGCCTGCCCCACGGGCAAGGCCCGCCGCACCTCCGGCCATACCACCGGCGAGGCCACCGGCCATGCCGCCTCCGATGCCGCCGCCCGCACCGGCTCCTGCGCCGCCGCCGATGCCGCCACCAGCCCCCATGCCGCCGCCACTCACCCCGGGGCCGGCGCCCGGGCCGGTACCGATGCTGGGGGCGGCGCTGTCGAGACCCGTACCGATCTGGGACGCATCCGGAATGCCGCTACCGGAAGCGGTCGGCGACTTCAGGCCGTTGCTGTCGAAGTGCGGGATGCCCTTGCCCGACGGGCCCGTACCGATACCGGAACCACCAGGAATGTTTGGGCCGGCTCCGCCGGCACCCGGGACGTCCACATTGCCTGGGCCACCACCGGTGTCCGGGGTGTGTGGCTTGAAGATGGTGCTGCCATCACCCCCATTGTCAAACTGCGTCGACGTCGACGTGTAGGACGCCGCCAACCCCTCCAGCTTCGAAGCGGCCTGCAGCGACGCCTCCCGCTTGGCGCTCATGCTGCCACTCCACGTTTTGATGACCTGGGAGGTTTCCATCCCGGAGGCGATGTCCGCGTCGATGCTGCTCTGGGCTGCATCGGCCGCTTTCATTTTATTGAGGAAGGAAACCGCGGCGGTAGCGCCGTAGGTGCTGGGGGCAGCCAGCACCGCGGCTACATCCGAGGAGTTCATGCTGCCGAAGTAGTCGCTGACGGAGTCCTTCGCCTCGTCCCACCAGCTGACGTCGAGGTCGTCAACCGCGGTCTTGACCTCGTCAAGTTTGTCCGCGGCGTCGAACATGCCGTCCGAGGTGAGCTTCGCGGAGTTGCCGCCCTTCGAGATCTCCTGGCTGATCCTGCCGGCTTCCTCCGCGAACTTGTCGGCGGAGCCACCCTTCCAGCTCTCCAGGACCTTCTTCACGGCCTTGTTGAACTGGTCCAGGACGCCGCCGTCCCCGTCGGGGCCGACAAGGTCGTCGTGGACTTCCTTCCAGGCCTGCGAAACCTCCCTGAGGAGCCCAGGGTTGGTGTTGGCCACCATGGCCTTCAGGCTGTCGAGATCTTTCGTGTTGAACGGAGTGTCGAAGCCCCTGCCCGAGGCGCCCTCACCCCGGCCGCCCGTTGGTGCGCTTGCCACCATCTCGCTGCCCCCTTCAGGCGTTGCGGTTGGCGACGTCCGAGTCGCCGCCGCCCGTTTCCTTGACCGAGTTGTCGGCCTCGGCGTCCTGGTACTTGCCGTGAGCCTTACGCGTCTTCTGGCCGAACTTGTCGATCAGACCCTCGATCTTCTCGATCATGTCTTTCTCGATGCGGGTCTTCATGGCATCGTGCGCGGTGGCCAACTTCCGCGCCTCATCGAAGTCCCCCAGCGCCGCACTCGGAACGTACGTCGAGTACGTCGCCTTCCGCTTCGGGCCACCCATGTCCGCCAGGACCTGGTTCAGTTCCTTGACCACCTGGTCAAGGGCGTCGAGATCGACCTCGTACCCGTCAGCCATCGCAGGCCGCCTTCCCCGTTTTCTTCTGTAACTCTGAAGTTCTGTTGTGCAGCGTGCAGTTGGACGCGCAGTGATTACCTCAAGAATCGCCTGAGACGCGCCGAACTCACAAGTTCAACACAGGTTCCCTCACAGAACGTCCTCGCCCCGCCGCCGCAACCAGTCCCGCCGCGCCATCGCGCCCGCCGCGATCACCGCGAGGCCGAGGCCGCCGCCGATCACCAGGTATGCCCCGTAGCGCGAATGGCGCTCCGCCGGGGTTTCGCCCAGGGTCAGTTTCGCGGCGGTGATCTTCTCGGCGCTGCCGGAGCCCTTGCCGGTCGCGCCCTGGAGGTCCTCGTTGGTGATCTGCTGGTCCGGCGGGGTCTCGTCCTTGACGGCGGCCACCGGGTCGATGACGCCCCAGCCGATGTGGTTGTCGCGGTACGGGTGCGAGCGGGACGCGGTGTCCTCGAGGTGCCAGATGATCTGCTCGGGCGTCCACTTGGGGTGCTTCTGCTTGAGCAGGGCCGCCACTCCCGCCGCGTACGGGGCGGCGAACGACGTTCCCTGGTCGACGCATTGGCCGCCCTGGGGCACGGTCGAGACCATGTCGACGCCCGGGGCCGCGATGTCCACGTGCTTGTTCGGCGTGGAGAACGGGGCGCGTTCGTTGTTCCGGTCGGAGGCCGCGACGGACAGGATGTTGGGGTTCTTGAGGGCCGCCGGGTAGGTGTCCGACTCCTTGCCGGACGCACCGCTGTTGCCGGCGGAAGCGACGATGAGGGCGCCCTTGTCCTCGGCGTTGTTCACCGCGGCCTGCAAGGGGCCGAGCTTGGACACGTTCGCCGTCGTGCCCTGCGAGATGTTGATGATCTTGGCGCCGGCGGAGACGGCGGCGTTGATGGCGTCGATCATCGTTGCCAGGTTGCCGCCCTCCTCCGCCGTGCTCGTCTGGAGCGGCAGGATCTTGGCGTGCGGCGCCAGGCCGTGGAAGCCCGAGCCCTTGATCGGGGAGGCCGCGATGATGCCGGCCACCTTCGTGCCGTGGCCGACGCCGTCGGTCGTGGGCTTGCCCTTGGCGAACGACTTGCCGCCGAGGACCTTCCCCGCCAGCTGCGGGTTCTTCGTGTCGACGCCGGTGTCGATGACGGCGACGGTCACGTTGTCACCCTTGAGGGACTTGCCCTCCCAAAGCTGCTCCGGGATGACGCGCTGGAGCGACCACGGCGTGCCCTTGATGACGTTTCCGCCGAACTGGCAGTCGGTGGAGGCCAGTTGGGTGCCGTCGTCGGCGACCGCGGGGGTCGCGGTCAGACAGGCGAGTGCGGCCGTCGCCGCGAGCGCCGCCGCCGTGCGGCGCGCGACAGCAGTGGATGCCACGGTGGGTGCCACGGTCTCTGTTCCCCCTAGGAGTTCTGCGCCACGTGTCCGGCGTCAGGAGTTCTGCGTCTGCTCGGCGGCCTTGGTCGACAGTTCGGGCCCGGACGGCAGGAGCTTGGACCACTGGGCGGGGACCGACACCTTGCGCGTCTTCTCGTAGCCGAGCCGGATCTGCGCCTTGCCGACCTCTTCCTTGTCCGAGCCCGACCCGTCCTTGCCGGAGTCGTTGTTGAAGGGGAGGTAGTAGCGCAGGCCAGTGTCGGTGACCAGGTAGTTGAAGCCCGTGGCGGACTTGCCCTCCTCCTCCTGGTAGAGCAGGCCGCTGCCCGGGCTCACGTACGAGGACGCGCTCGACGCGACCGACGTGATGGGCAGGGAGGAGCCGGCCCAGGTGGACAGGTTGGTCGACTTGCCGCCGTTGTACACGGAGCAGGAGGTGTCGTTCGAGCCGCCGTTGGCGAGCGAGACGGCCCGGGTGGGCCAGGTGTCGGCGCCCGTCAGGCTTCCCTTGCCCAGAGTCAATTCGCCTTGCGTGATCGTTGCAATCCGGGCGTTGCCGCCAAGCGTTTCCCTGAGTAGAGCCGTCTGGAAGTCGGTGACGGAAATGACGCGGTTCTGCTCGACCAGGTAGTGCTGGCCACTGTTGGTTTGCAGGAGCGTGCCTGTGGTGCGGTACTTGGGCGGTACGCCGCTTGCGCTGGAGGGGTCGCCGGCGCCCGGCACGGACGGCGCCGAGATCGGCTCTGGGCTTTGGGTGAGAGTGCCGAGCCAATCGTCCGTGACGGTGCGCGGCTTGGCGTGGTCGCCGAAGAGTGTGCGGACGAGTTGGTCGAGGCTGAGGGCGGGGCTACCCGCGAGCTTGTACGCGACGCCCTTGTTGCTCACCAGATACGGCGTCCTGGCCTCATCCTGGACGTACAGGGCCTTGCCGGAGTCCAGCTTGCCGGAGCCCTTTGCCGAGACCTTCTTCGCGTCGTCCTTGTCGAGTACGAACACGGTCTGCTGCGTGGACGTGGACATTGCGTCGGCACCGCCGATCGCCTGCTGGCACAGGGCCCACACCTTGGCCGTGCCCGCGTCCTTGTCGTCCGGCATTCGGTCGGGTGCGTAAGGAATTCCGACCATCGAACCCTGGGCGATATTCGATTCGTCGAGGAACTTCTCCTTGACGGTCTTCACGGAACCCTCACCGCTGTTTTTCGGGTTCAACAGAAGTTTTGCGGACGCGAGGTTGAGGACGGGGTGCAGGACGGGCTTGTCCTTGCCGTTCTTGTCCTTCTTGTCCGAGTTGAGTACGACGTAGCGCGTGGCCGACGGATCCGTGACGATGATCCCGGCCTCGGGCTTGTCCCAACCCTCCGGCGCCACCGGGCTGATCATGCCGCAGGCGCCGAAGCCCGCCAGTACGACCACGGCCATGACGATGCCCGGGACCGCGTGCTTGAGCGGCCGCGGGGCGCTGTCCACCGATCCATTGGGGAGTGGTTTGAGAAAAGCGGCAACGGTCCGCTTGCGTGCGAAATTGTAGGCATTCAGCTCATCACGACGTGATGCCATCGTTACGTTTTCTCCCCGTCCTCGCTGGACCGTGCTGGACTATTGCTGCGGGTCCACTTCTCGACCACCCCCGGCGCATGCGCCGCACGGGCCTCTACTATGCCGTGTGGTGATCGGGCCGTAGCGTACGGGTACGGTTTTTCCACGCGCCAGCCGACGTTGGGTCCCGATGGCCCGGGGCGGTCCGATTCCGACCGATTCAACCCAGCCGGCCATCACGAATCATCACAGCAGCGAGCGAAGGAGCAGGGCGGGGGATGTCCAGCGCCAGCAGGACCCGACAGCGCGGCAATCAGGGGCGACCGGCCCCGAACGGGCGCCGCGGAGGGGGCCGTTCCGGCGGCCGCCCCACCGGGCGACCCGGCGGGCAGGGCGGACGCGGCGGGCGGGGCAGCCGTACCGCGCAGGTCGCTCCGCCGCCGCAGCAGCAGGCCGCAGGTCCGGCGAGGCCGAAGCTGCCTCGCAAGATCGGCAGCTTCGGACCGATCAGCACGCACCACTTGATCATCATCGAGATCGCGCTGGCGCTCGTCGTGGCGGCCGCCGCGATCAAGGCGGTGCTGATGCTGCCCGCCGCTGTCATCGGCGGGCTGCTCGTCTTCCTTCAGCTCGGCCGGCGCCGCCGCCACCCGCTTCCCGAGTGGATGGCGATCGGCCGCGCCCTCAAGCGCCGCCGCCGCGCCTTCAACGGGCCGCCGCCAGCCGACATCGACAGCGGTTTCGCGCCCCTCCTCGAGGCGGACCCCAGCCTGCGCACGTACGAGTACGAGGCGCGCGACCGGCGCCTCGTCGGCTTCGTCGGCGACGGTACGTTCCTGACGGCACTCGTTCAGGTGGACTCCGCGCCCGGCCCGCTGCGCCCGCAGGGTGACGCGCGGCCGCTGCCCGTCGAACTGCTCGCCGAGACCCTCGATGTCGAGGACATTCACCTCGAATCGGTGCAGTTGGTGCAGTACACCCAGCCCGCGCCCGCCCCGCACCTGCCGCCGCAGGCCCTCGCCGCGCAGGCGTACGCCGCGCTTCAGGCGCAGGCCGGAACGCCCGCCGTACGCATGACGTGGGTGGCGCTCAAGCTCGACCCCGAGCTGTGCCCCGAGGCCGTGGAGGCGCGCGGCGGTGACCTGCGCGGCGCCCAGCGTGCCCTGCTGCGCGCCGCCGACCAGCTGATCAGCCGGCTCAACGGCCAGGGCTTCGTCGCCGAGGTCCTCGACGAGAACGCCGTCCTCTCCGCGCTCTCCGTCGCGACCTGCGTCAACCCGCGCGCCAACCTCAACGCCCAGTCCCAGCAGGGTCGTTCGGGCCCGCGCACCGAGGAGAGCGTGCGCGCCTGGCGGTGCGACGACCGGTGGCACGCCTCGTACTGGATCGGCACGTGGCCGCAGCTCGGTCGCGGTGGCACGCCGCTCGGCGCGCTCGCGTCCGGCCTGTCCACGACCCGTACGCTCGCGACGACGTTCAGTGTCGCCCTCGCGCGCGCGGGTCGTGAGGACGTAGCGGTGAGTGGGCACGTACGCCTCTCCGCGCGCAGCGAGAACGAACTCGGTCAGGCCAAGCGCGAACTCGAGCGCGCCGCCTCCGGCCTCAAGGCCGGCCTCGTCCGACTCGACCGGGAACAGCTCCCCGGCCTCCTCGCCACCCTTCCCCTCGGAGGCACGCGCTGATGAGCACCCCCGGCAACCAGGACCCCCGCCAGCAGATGACGCCCGAGCAGCACGCAGAGCAGGAGCGCCGTGCCGCGGAGGCGGCCGAGCGGCGCAGGCAGTGGGAGGCGCAGCAGGCCGCCGCCCAGCAGCAGGGCGGGTACGGCTACCCGCAACAGGAACAGCAGCAGCAACAACAGCAGCAGTTGACGCCCGAGCAGCACGCGGAGAACGAGCGACGGGCCGCGGAGGCGGCGGAGCGGCGCAGGCAGTGGGAGGCGCAGCAGGCCGCCGCCCAGCAGCAGCCGACGCCGGAGGCCGGCGGGTACGGCTACCCGCAGCAGCAGCCGGCGCCCGAGGCGGGTGGCTACGGCTATCCGCAACAGCAGCAGCCCACCCCCGAGGCCGGCGGCTACGGCTACCCCCAGCAACAACAGCAGCAGCCGGTCCCGGACCAGAGCGGCTACGGCTACCCGCAGCCCACGCCCGAGCAGGCGGCGCAGCAACAGGCCGCGCAGCAGCAAGCCGCCCAGCAGCAGGCAGCCGCCGAACAGGCCGCGCAGCAGCAGGCCGCCGCTCAGCAGCAGCAAGCGGCCCAGCAGCAAGCCGCCCAGCAGCAGGCCGCCGCGGCCCAACACGCCGAAGAGCAGCGGCAGTTGCGCCTCCGTTACCAGGAGGAGCAGCGTCGCGCCGAGGAGGCCGAGGCGCGCCGCCGCGAGTGGGAGGACCAGCAGCGGCAGCAGCAACTGGCGCAGCAGCAACAGCTCGCGGCCCAGCAGCAGGCCGCCGCCCAGCAGCAGTACGCGGGGGCGCAGCCGGACCAGCAGCCGCAGGACCCGTCCCAGGGCGTCGTCGGCGGCATCGCCCAGGTGCCGCAGCAGGCGGCGGCCCCCGCGGCCACCGGCACCACCATGACGTACGCGCCCGCGCCGGAGGTCGGCTCGGGCCGGCCCACGCACCGGGCGCTCCCCGAGGAACCCGAGGACGACGACTTCGCGGAGTTCGAGGACGAGTTCTCCACACCCGGTTACGGGCTGCGCGGCCCGCGCCGCCGCCGGCACGTCATGTCGAAGAAGTCGCTCGGCTCGCTCGGCGTGAGCGTCGGTGACGACGGCGTCGTCATCGGCGTCGACCCGCAGGGCAACCCCGCCGTCCTCGACGTGCTGCGGCCGAAGCCCCGCGAGATCGTCGTCGTCGGCTCGATGTGGACCGCGCAGATCATCGCGCTGCGCACCGCGGCCATCGGCGCCCGGATCGCCGTCGAGTCCGTGCGGCCCGCCGCGTGGGCGCCGATGGCGCAGGCCGCGGGCGGCGGACTGCAGTGCGTCTCGGTGTACGAGCCGCGTCAGATGGCCGCGCAGGGCGCGTCGGTGGCGAGCCCGGTCCTCGTCGTACGGGACCTGGGCGCGCAGCCCGGACGTTCCCAGATCGCGCCGACGCCCTGGCAGTCGACGCTCACCGTCGTGCCGTTCCTCGGCCCGCGCGCGCCGCGACTGCTCGCCCGCGCCGACGTCATCGGACTGCAGAACCTCTCCCCGCAGGAGGCCGAGGCCATCGGTCGGGTGCTGCGTCTTCCCGAGCAGCTCACCCAGACGCTGCCGACGCTCAGCGACGCGACGATGCTGTGGATCGCGGGCGACAAGCGCCAGTTCGTGATGGTGCAGCCGACGGAACCGGAGACCGGGCTGCTCGGCGGCCCGCGCCGGATGGACTGACGCCCGGCGGAGTTCGGCGTGTGACGTCCGGCGGGCCCCGGCTTGCTCGCGGTGTCCGGTGGAGTCCGGCGTGCGACGCCCGTCGGGCCCCGGCGTGCAACGCCCGCCGGACTCAGGCGTGCAACGCCCGTAGGACTCCCGCCCGCGGCGGGTGGTCCCGAAGAGGCGTGGGGTGGCCCCGTGGAGAGCGGGTACGCGACGTGTACCGACGGGTACGTGACAAGTACCGCCTTTACGGAGGCCGCCCCGAACCGTTTACGCTGTCCGGACGAACGGCTGAGACGCAAGTGACGCGGGGCCGCCGCGACGGTCGGGGGCGACGACGAGCGACCCACCAGGTCCCGCCGGAAACCGGTCGTTCAGGTGCACAGCAGAGACCAGGAGGCACAGTGACCAGTGACCGGGACCAGCGGAACCCGGAACCCGGCGACGGTTCGATCGAGACGGAGCTGACGGGAGAGTTCCGGCTCGATTTCGACGCGCCGTCCTGGTACGCGCAGCCAAGCGACTCGTCGAGTACGACGCCGCCGTCCGGTACGCCCGCGCCCCCCTCGTCCGACACGTCAGGGGGGAGCGCGACTCCGCCTCCGCCCGCGCCGGGTCCCCCGTCCGAGGGGTCCGCGCCGCCGCCGGCCGCTCCCGGGTTCCCGACCTTCGGGGCTCCGACGGGTACGGGTGCCGGGGAGGCGGCTCCGGCCGCGCCCGCACCCGCCGCTCCGCCGGCCGCACCTCCGGCGGCTCCTCCCGCCGCCGACGCCGATCCCGCCGCGTCGAGCCGCCGCTCCGGTGCCGTCGACCCCACGGGTGACCTGTGGGGGGACGACGAGGACGATGACGACGACGCCGTTGACGGAGCGGACTCCGGGACGGCGACGTCCGAGACCGCGACCGCCGAAGCCGCGGCGTCCGGGGACGCGAGCGACGTCAACCAGGCGGCCGCGCCTGCCGGTTCGGCCGCGCCTGGTGCTCCGCCGGCCGCGGACGGTGCCGCTCCGGCGACGCCCCCCGCTCCGGCCGCGCCCCAGCCGCCCGCCGCCGGTGGTTACGGCTACCCGCAGCCCGCGCCGCAGCAGCCGGCCCCCGGTCAGCCGGCCCCGGCCGCTCCGCAGCCGCCCACCGCCGACGGTTACGGCTACCCGCAGCCCATGCCGCAGCAGCAGCCCGCTCCCGGTCAGCCGACACCCGCCGCGCCGCAGCCGCCCACCGCCGGTTACGGCTACCCGCCGCCGCCGGCCCCGGGTTACGGCTACCCGCCGCAGCAGCAGCCGGGCCAGCCGCAGCCTCCGGTGCAGGCCCAGCCCCAGCCGCAGGCGCAGCCCGCTCCCGGCCAGCCGGGTCAGCCGATGCCTCCGCAGCAGCCGGGTCCGTACGGCCAGCCCGCTCCCCAACAGCCGGGCCCGTACGGCCAGCCCGCCGCCCCGCAGCAGCCGGGTCCCTACGGTCAGCCTGCGCAGCAGCAGCCCGCTCCCGGTCAGCCGCAGCCGCCCGCCGCCGGTGGGTACGGCTACCCGCAGCCGCCGGCTCCGGGTTACGGCTACCCGCCGCAGCAGCCGGGCCAGCAGCAGCCGCAGCCCCCGGCGCAGCCGCAGCCCGCTCCGGGTCAGGAGCCGGGCCAGGCGCCGCCCGCGCCGCAGGGCCCGTACGGCCAGCCGCCCCAGCAGGGCCAGCCGGCTCCGGGCCAGCCGGCCCCCGGTCAGCCGGCTCCGGGTCAGCAGGCCGCTCCCGGGGCCCCCGCCCCGAACGCGTACCCGCAGCCGGCAGTCGACCCGCGCGCGGGATGGGACCCGAGCGCCGGGCAGCAGCGTTCGGCGCCGGGCGCGCCGCTCGGCTACAACGCGCAGGTCGAGCTCAGCTCGGACCGTCTCCTGCGCAACCAGCCGAAGCGCAAGAACAACAACAAGGGCCCCAGCAAGTTCAAGTTGGGCGCCAAGGCGGCGGAGGCCGAGCGGCAGCGCAAGCTCCAGATGATGCGTACGCCGGTCATGTCCTGCTACCGCATCGCCGTGATCAGCCTCAAGGGCGGCGTCGGCAAGACGACCACGACGATGTCGATCGGCGCGACCCTCGCCTCGGAACGCCAGGACAAGATCCTGGCGATCGACGCCAACCCGGACGCCGGCACCCTCGGCCGCCGCGTACGCCGCGAGACCGGCGCGACCATCCGCGACCTGGTGCAGAACATCCCGCACCTGCACTCGTACATGGACATCCGCCGGTTCACCTCGCAGGCCCCCTCCGGCCTGGAGATCATCGCCAACGACGTGGACCCGGCCGTCTCGACGTCCTTCAACGACGCCGACTACCGCTCCGCGCTCGACGTCCTCGGCAAGCAGTACCCGATCATCCTCACGGACTCGGGTACGGGTCTCCTCTACTCCGCGATGCGTGGAGTCCTGGACCTGGCCGACCAGTTGGTCATCATCTCGACCCCGTCCGTCGACGGCGCGTCCAGCGCGAGCACGACGCTCGACTGGCTGTCGGCGCACGGGTACGCGGACCTCGTCCAGCGCTCCCTCACGGTCATCTCCGGGGTCCGCGAGACCGGCAAGATGATCAAGGTGGACGACATCGTCAGCCACTTCGAGACGCGCTGCCGCGGCGTGGTCGTCGTCCCGTTCGACGAGCACCTGGCGGCGGGCGCCGAGGTCGACCTCGACATGATGCGCCCGAAGACGCGTGAGGCGTACTTCGAGATCGCGGCGCTGATCGCCGAGGACTTCGCGCAGCGCGCCGAGGCCCAGATGCAGGCGGGCGGCATGTACGGCGGCCAGCAGCAGCCGGGCATGCCCCTGGCCGGCTTCCCGCCGCAGCAGCAGGGCTACGGTCAGCAGCCGCCTGCGGCCCCGCAGCCGGGCCAGCAGGGCTACGGCTACCCGCAGCAGCAACAGCCGCCCCAGGCCCCCCAGCAGCCGCAGCAACAGCCGCCGCAGCAGCCGGGCGGCGGCGGTCTGCCGTCGGGCTGGACGACGCAGCAGCCGCCGCAGTAGGCGCCAGCAGTACAAGTACGAGGGAGGGGCCACGTCCGATACGGACGCGGCCCCTCCCTCGTACGGGTTACGAGCTCACGGGCTCACCGCTGGAAGGTGGCCCGCAGATGCTGATCGAGCCAGGCGGTCCACGCAGGCAGATCGATGTTGCTGTACGAGAAGGGGTACGGCCCGTGCGGGCCGGTGATCAGGTCGAGCGAGTCGTGGCGCGCCACGAACACCGTCTCCAACTGCCCACCCGGACGCCGGTAGTCCGAGGGGAACCACATCTCGATCTCCTGCCAGAAATCCGTCTGCGAGTTCCTGCCGCCGCTCGGGGTCCCCTTCTTCACCTCCGCCTCGTCGAAGCGGAAACCGAGGTTGGCGTACGCCTGCAGCAGCGTGTCCTGCGCCGGCAGCGCGTGCACCTGGATCTCGTCGAAGTCGCCGCGGTCCACGGCGTTGTCGACGGTCAGCTCGGTACGCACCGCGACCCGCGCCCCCTTGAGCGGCCGCCCACCGAGGACGTGCGTCAACGGGGTCTCCCACGGCACCTCGAACGAGACCTGCCCGTCCTTCGTCTCCCCGGCCTTGAGCTCGAACTTCTCACCGAGCACGAGGGACTTGACGACACCCGGGTTGCTCCACAGGGTCTCGGTCTCCTCCCGGTCCTCGAACCGGGTGACGATCTCGATCCGGACCCGCTCCACCTCGATATCCACGGAGCCACCCTTCAGCCGCACATTGCAGTGCAACTGATCCCCGGGCCGTACGGCGCTCGCACTGAGCGTGGTCTCGACCTCGGGCGCACCGACACCGAGCGAACTGAGGAACTTCCGAAAAGCCACGAATACCCACTCCCCGGGCCACCGGCTCCACCACCCGGACCCTCCAGGCACCCGCCCCGACCCGCCGGGGAACCCTAACGTGGCGGTGCGGGCCGCGACTTGGGTCCGGAAGGATCTGCCCGGCCGAAGGCGGGCTCACCCGATTTCGCTACCAGAGCACGATCCGGAAGATGATCGAGCCCAGCAGGCCGAGCCCGCCGATGACCCACAGCCACTCCTCCGTTGCCTTCACGGGCCTCGGCAGCAGCTGCTCCGCCTCGCGACGGCTGGGTCCTACCCCCTTCTTGGGGAACGAGCCGGCGACCGCGCACGTCAGGCCGTAGCCGAGAACCGTCACGAAGAAGAAGCCGACGCACAGGTAGTTGGCGACGGACACGAGGCTGGTGACGGACAGCTCGCCGTCGCTCGCACGGTTGACCTCGAGGTCGGCCGCCTTTTCCCGGACGACCCGATTGATCGCGTCGTCGTCGGCCCTGCCGGACAAGGTGATCTCCGCGTTCCTGTCCACGACGTTGCCGTCCGACGAACGGAAACTCCCGGTGCACTTCGCACCCTTGAGGACCTTGGATCCGCTGTGCACGCCACCCCCGGCACTACCCTTTCCGTACTTGGGGACGCACTTGTCGACGGTGAGCTTGCCCTGTGTGCCGAAGAGGCCGGTGGCAGCGGCGGCACCGGAGAATGTGATGACCGCGACGATGATGGACGCCACCACCAGCACGATGCCGAACGCGCGCCCGACGGGGGATGGCGGCGCAACCGCGGGCATGGGCTGCGAATTCCCCGCGAGGCTTTTGGCCGGCGGCTGCGGCAGGTGCGCTGATGACATTGGGTGCCCCCCCAGGCGGTCGCCACTTATGGAGCGGGCGACCACTTGAAATTGATCTTTGTCGGTTGGCTGAATCGGGCTGTTGTGCATTGCCGCGATAACGGTCGAATGGCAGCAGAACCGTAGCGGACCACGGTGACTGAGGTGCGTATGACGTGTGAAGATGCCGGTTGTCCGGCTCTGGTCGATGTGGCCGTCGACTAACCTGGTGGCCGGGATTCGACTGTGGTCCCGACGGTGACAGGTAGCAGGGGGAAGACATGGCGGGCCCGCAGTTCGATGTCGATCCGGACGTCCTGAAGGCGCAGGCTCGGAGCTTTGACCGGATGGCGAGCGAGTTCGCCTCCAAGTCGAAGGCATTCGAGGAACGGATCAAGGCGCTCGAGAAGGGTTGGGGCGAGGACGACGTCAAGGTCGTCAGCGCGCTTCTCGATGTGTACGGGCCGGTGAGCGGAGGCATCCTCGGCGCCCTCGATCACCTCGGTGAGGCCCTGAAGGGCGTGGGCGAAAAGCTCGACTCCACCGCTCGCAGCTACGAGCAGACGGAAGAGGATCACTTCCACGCGCTGAAGCAGGCGGCTCAGCAGCGTCACGGCTGAGCCTGCTGCGCGCGCGGCCGCCGAGCCGCCCGTCCGAGTCCAATCCGTCTGCGCCGATTCGGCGGCGCAATCTGTGTCCTGAGGGGAAAACCCGTGTCCATCATGTTGCCCGGGGAACTCGACTGGGTTCTCGATCTGCTGGGCTTTGAGTGGCCGAATATCGACGAGGACCTGCTCTACCAGGCAGCTCAGGAATGGCGTGACTTCGGTCAGGCCGTTTCCGAGTACCAGGAGCAGGGCAACGCGGCGGCGAGCCTCGTCATGAGCGCGCACGTCGGTGACGCCGCGGACGCCTTCATGAAGGAATGGGGCAAGTTCGCCGACAACGGCCTCGGTATCGGCGGGCACGGCATCGGCTACCTGGACGGTCTGGCCGGAGCCGGTGAAGTACTGGCGCTGATGCTCGAGATGTGCGCGATCGCCGTCATCGCTCTGAAGATCTTCGTCATCGTCCAACTCATCGACCTGGCCATCGAGTTCGCCATCGCCCAGGCCTCCGCACCGGTCACGCTCGGCGCGTCCGAGGCCGCGCTCGCCGGTCGCGTCGTCATGATCCGGATGCTGGTCAAGCGTGCCCTGACGGAAGCGGCGCAGAAGGTCGAAGAGGCGGTCATCAAGGCCGTCAAGGAGCGCGTCGTCGTCAAGGCCAAGGACATGGCCATCGACCTGGCGAAGGACGTCGGCAAGAAGGTGGCCGGCGAGCTGGCCTCCCAGGGCATCAAGGCGTCGTTCGGTGCGGGCGGCAGCTGGGGCGAGAGCCTGACGTCGCTCGGTGTCGCCGCCGCCAACCCTGTGCTGGGCAAGGTCGCCGGAGAGATCAAGGAAGACGACGACGGTTCCGGCTACCACTTCGAGACGAAGGCGGGCGGCAAGGTCGTCGAGGGCGCGATCGACACGGCACAGGGCGACTCGGGCGGCCTGTCGAAGATGGCGCAGGGTTCCGGCGAGCTCTTCAACAACTTCACGGAGAAGAAGGGTGAGGAGTCGGGCAGCGGCACGACGTCCGAATCCGGAGGCGGTTCTGGTGAGGGATCCGGTGGCGGCACGACGTCGTCGGGGTCGGGCGGTGGCACGACGTCCGAATCCGGAGGCGGTACGGCGTCCGAGTCGGGTGGTGGCACCACGTCGGATTCGGGCGGTGGCGCCACGTCCGAGTCGGGTGGCGGTACGACGTCGGAGTCCGCTGGTGGCACCACGTCGGAGTCCGGTGGCGGTACGTCCGAGGGGTCCGGAGAAGGCACCTCGCAGGAGTCTGGTGGCAGCAATTCGCAGGAGGCCGGCGCGGCACAGGCGCCACCGGAGCCCAGGCAGGGCGGTGCGTCGAGCGCTGAGGGCGTCCCCGAGAGTGACCGCGTCCGCACCGTATTCGGCTGACCGGCCACGCCGACACCGCGCCGCACCCCCGACGAGGAGATCACCACATCATGAGCACCGGAAACCGCTTCGACCCGCAGGGCGAGCGTGAATACCCGATCGAGGACAAGAACCTCACCGAGGAGCAGAACGAGCATTTGACCGCGTCGCTGCGCAAGGTCCGTGACATGAAGGACGCGCCGCCCGCGTTGCAGGACCTCGCGCGTCAACTTCTCGGTGGGCGTATGGAGTTGAAGGACGTACTGGACTCGCCGTCCGGTCACCGTGCCCTGGGTGAGGGGCTGGCCGGGATGCGGGAGCAGTGGCGGAACATGTCGCCGCAGGAGCGGCAGCAGGTCCGGGACTACGACCCGGACGAGGACCCGAAGAACGCGCCCGGCCGCGACGGCAGGATCCGGTAACTGTGGCTACCGACAGTGAGGCGTGGCAGCGCCATCGGGACCGCCGCTCGTTCGTGTACCGGCGGGGCACGGGCTGGATCATCGGCGCCGTGTTCGTCGTGTTCGCCATCAAGATCCTGATCTCCGCGGGCAGTTGGGTCGGCTGGCATGTCACTCCTCAGGACGGCGACGGTGCGCCCGGCATGTTCAAGTTCTCCGCGTGTGCGCCCGCCGGCGACGACTATCGGTGCACGGGCGCCTTCCGGGAGGACGGCGGAGATCAGCGGACGTTCGACGACGCCGTCTTCATGGCCCACTCCGACCAGTTCAAGGGCAGCCTCGCGTCCGTGTACCGGGCACCCGACGGCGGCTACTCGTACGAGAACCCCGGCGAGGTCACCACGGGGATGCTGGGTGGGGCGTCCATGGCGGTCGGCGCGGCCGCATTGATGGTCGGCGCCGGCATCTTCTTCCTGGCGACCGGATACACGCCGCGTCCTCCGCGGCTGGGCGGCTGGTCCCGGTGGGGGCGTGTCTCCTTCGGGGAGGCGTGGCAGATCGTGCGCTCTCGCGCGCTGTTCCTCTGGTCGACTGTCGGCTTCTGTGCCCTGGGGCTTGTGCTGCTGGTGACGGGACCGCTCGTGGTGTCCCTCGCGTAACGCGCGGGTGCGGCAACGCCGTGGGCCCCGAGTCGTACTCGACTCGGGGCCCACGGCGTGTGACCGCAGTCGCGCGTCAGATGAAGATCTTCGCCGCGATGATGCCGATCACGGCGGCCGACGCCACCGTGATCACCACGCCCCGCGTCCCGGGGCCGACGCTCTCACGCCAGGCGACCTTGAGCGGGACGCTCCCGCCGCCGCCTCGCGGCCAGTCGGCCCTGAGGCAGAAGATCCCGGCCGCGAGGAAGAAGAGGCCGCCCAGCGCCATGAATGCGGACCGCTGCGTCTTCTCCGTATTCGACGTGTTGAATTCGCCGAGGAAGTTCCCGAGGACGGAGTCGGGGTCCAGCCGGGCGGTGTGCAGCTCCGTGCCCTTGCCCCCGGTGTTCATCAGCTCGCGCAGGTAGGCGTCGCCGTCCGAGACCGGGGCGTCCCCGGGCTGCAGCGTCATGCGGACGGATGTGGCGGCCGAGGTGCCGCCGTCGGGGCGGAACGTGCCGTCGCACGTCACCTGCAGTTCGTGCGAGGAGCCGTTCTTGTGGGAGCTACCGCCGGGCGTCCTCCCGAAGGTCTCTTCGCACGAACTCGCCGTGAACTTCCCGCCAGTTCCGATATTTCCGCTGGAGTAGACGGCCTGGAACGAGAACCAGGCCGCCAGCACCACGAAGACCGCAACGAACATGAATCCGAGAATGCCGCGATCCCGCAAGCGGGCCTTCGACTGCGGCTCCAGGGACTGACTCACGAAAAATACCGACCTTCAGTGTGTGGGAAGTGGGGGGGAGGGGGCTACGGTCGCGAGCCCGAACGCCCGGTCCGTTAGGGTACGGGACGCGATGCGCCGCGCCTGAGCTCGCGCCCGAGCAGGGCAACGGAAGCCGTCGCCGAGGGCGCTTCGCCACGTACACATGACACACAGCTAGGGGGCACCACGCCATGAGCAGTGGTGGAAACGGATACGGCCCGCAGGGCGAGCGCGAGTACCCGATCGAGGACAAGAACCTCACCGAGGAGCAGAACGAGCACCTGACGGCGTCGCTGCGCAAGGTCCGTGACATGAAGGACGCGCCGCCCGCGTTGCAGGACCTCGCGCGTCAACTTCTCGGTGGGCGTATGGAGTTGAAGGACGTACTGGACTCGCCGTCCGGTCACCGTGCCCTGGGTGAGGGGCTGGCCGGGATGCGGGAGCAGTGGCGGAACATGTCGCCGCAGGAGCGGCAGCAGGTCCGGGACTACGACCCGGACGAGGACCCGAAGAACGCGCCCGGGCGCGACGGCAGGATTCGTTGAGGACTTGGTGCTGACGTGACATCTACGGGGGCTGCCGACCAGTACGTGGCTCGGCGCAATTACATCTTCCGGCGCATGTTCGGCTGGATGGTCGGCCTCGCCATCGTGGTCATCGGTGGTGCGACGGCCTGGGCGGGCGTCGGGTACCTCGACGGCCACGTGACGGTCTCGGCGCGGCCGGGATCCGTCGTGGTGCAGTCGTGCGAGCCCGCCGACCCTGGCTACACCTGCACCGGTACCTTCGAGGACGACAAGAGCGGTGCGAAGACGCGGGGCGCCACACTGGAGTGGGACCGCGAAGCCGTCCATGGCGCCGCGCTCCCTGCCTTGAAGACGGACGACGGCTACACGTACTCGGACGAAGGCGAACTCACCACGGGCAAGCTGGCCAGGGCCCTGTTCTGGTTCGGCGTCACGTCCGCGCTGTGGGTGCTCGGCGCCTTCTTCCTGCTGACCGGCTACCAGCCGCGCCCGGCCCTGCACTACGGCCCGGTGTTCGGCGTCTGGCGCGAACGCGAACGACGCTTCGGCCGGGTCACGTTGGAGGAGGGCTGGCATGTGGTGCGGCACGAGCGCGGTCCGGCCCTGCCGATCCTCGTCGTCGTGGCGGTGTTGTGTCCTGTGCTGTTCGTCGGGAGCTGGCTGGCTGGGGGCGCGTGACGTGAGCTCTTCTTCGGGCTCGCCGGGCCGGTGTTCTCGACGGGCATGACCGTCTCGGCACACCCCGGCACGTGACGAGCATGGGTTACAGCACAAGCCCCAAGAGCAGCGACACCACCACACCCAGCACCCCGACCGCCGCCAGGCCGAAGAGGATCGGCCGGGTCGCTCCGCCCGCCGTGGACCGCCACGCGGCGCCGTACGACACCCTGCTGCGCCTGCCGGTGTGGCCGGTCACCGCCATGAAGGCGCCCAGCGCGGTACCGATCAGCCAGGCGAAGGCGAACGCGAACATCAGCCCGCCGTTCCAGGCGTCGGCCTCGACGTACGAGAACCGACGGCTGTCCACCGTCGAGGCGGAGTCCGACTGCGTCACCGAGATCCTCGTGCCCGCGGAGTGGGTGGACGACGGCTCGAGGTAGGCGTGGGGATCGCTGCCCTTGCCGCCGTCCGCGCTGAACGACCCGTGACACTTCACCTCTTCACGGGTGCGGTGCTTGCCGTGCGAGCGGTAGCTGACGGTCTGCGTCGAGCACTGGGAGACCGTGAACTCACCGTGCGTTCCGCGCAGCCCGGCGGCGTACATGGCCTGCCAGGCGAAGATGCCGCCGGCGATGAGCGTGACGATCATGACGCCGACGCCGATCAGCCGCGCCCTGAACGGGACCTGGTGCCCACCCGGGCCGGGCTGCTGCTGGTAGTGGGACATCTTTCGGGTGGTTCCCCCTGTGCCGAACGGAACGCGGTACGGCTCTCCCCGCACCCTGCGGATGCGGTTGTGGACAGTCGCGGAACGCTACCGCGGGTACATGGCAATCATGCGAGGAGGGGGTGAAGACCGGCGCTGCGGGGCGAGTCCTGTGTGTCGGGATCACTAAGGTCGTTGTCGGACAGCTACGTCCGTGGGTCCGGTCTGCGGTACGCACATCAACTACGCGCCACCGGACCCTGCTTGAGCGACATGCACACGCATACGCACGCACATTCATGGGGGAGCACATGGCAGGTTTCGGCTCAGGCAGCTTCGACGTCGACCCGGCGGTGCTCAAGGAACAGGGAACCGCCTTCGGCGAGTTGGGCAAGTCCTTCAAGACCGCCGCCAAGGAGCTGAAGTCCGCCCTCGAGAGCGCCGAGGGCGACTGGGGCGAGGACATCATCGGGACCTTCAACGACATCTACGAGCCGGTGCGCGAAGGCATGATGACGTCGATGGAGCACCTCGCCGACGAACTCGACAAGATCGGCGGCAACTTGAAGGTCATGGGCACCCAGTACGAGGTGACCGAGGACGACCAGGCCCAGATCATGATCGGGCAGCAGTCGAGCCGCCCGGGCCTGGGCATGCAGTTCTGACTGTCGGGCGCACCCGCGCACCGCACTCACGCACCGCATCCACGCACCGCACCCGCGCACCGCATTCACGCGTTGCGCTGACACACGTACCACCAACACACGTACCACCAACACACGCACCACGGGGGAGTGACACGGCATGGCATTGACCCTGCCCGACGAGGTCGCATGGGTCCTCGACCTGCTCGGCTACAGCTGGCCCGACGCCGACGAGGACAAGATCCACGAAGCGGCCGAGGCGTGGCGACAGTTCGCCACAGCGGTGCGGGACACCCAGAGTGGCGGCGGCAGCGCCGCGAGCGCCGTACTGAGCGCCAACTCCGGTGACGCGTCCGAGGGTTTTGAGGAGGCGTGGAAGAAGTTCTCGAACGGCGGAGGCGGTTACCTCGATGACGCCGCGATGGCCGCCGAGATCCTCGCCTTCGCGCTCGACGCGGTCGCCGTCATCGTCGTAGCCAGCAAGATCGCGGTCATCGCGCAGCTCATCGCGCTGGCCTTCGAGATCGCGGCGGCGCAGGCGGCGGCGCCGGTGACGTTCGGGCTCTCGGAGATCGGCGCGGCCGGCGCGACCCAGGCGACCCGGCTCATCGTGCGCCGCATCCTCGACGAGCTGAAGCAGAAGCTCATCCAGCAGGTCACCCAGGCCGTCGAGCAGCAAGCGGTGCAGTCGGTCAAGGAGATCGTCCTCGACGTGGTGAAGGAAGCGGCCGTCGAGGCGGGCAAGGCGGCCGGGCAGAACCTCGTCCAGCAGGGTGTGCAGAACCACTTCGGCGCGCAGGACGGCATGAAGTGGGGCGAGGCGGCCGTGGTCGGCGCGGGCACCTTCGCCTCGGAGACCGTGAACGGCGCGGCGGGCGCCATCGGCGAGGCCTCGGGGCGGCTCGGCCCTGCCGGCCGGGTGCTCGGAGGGGCCGCGAGCGAGGGGCTCGGCGCGGTCGGCGAGGGCATCGGCGAAGGTGTCCACGCGACGGGTGAGGGCGTGGGCCAGGGTGCCGGGGCGGCGGCCCAGGGCATCCTGGACAGCACCGCCGAGAGCCTGCCGAAGGCGGGCGACGCCGTTACGGATGCGTTGGACCCGAGCTCGATGATCTCGTCGCCGGGCGAGAGCGCCCAAGGCGCGGTGGACGGAGCGGTGGAGGGCGCGACCGGGGCGCTCGGTGACGCGGCTCAGAGCGGGGTCGGCCGCCTCAGAGGGGAGCAGCCGGCAGCGGCGGCGGACGAACCGGGTGGCGGCGACTCCGGCCGGACGAGGACCGCGGAGGACGCTCGCGCCAGATCGGTCTTCGGCTGAAGCGGCCGACGTTTCCGACGTACCCCACGTATGCAACGTATCCGCGTATTCAGGAAATCCACGTACGCGACGTATCCGATGTAACCGACGTAACTGATGTAACGGACGCATGGGGCCTGTGTGAGCCCTGTGACCCCGTGTCGATCCGTGACATTGTGTGGATCCTGTCACGGCACGGCCGGTCACCTGGGAACCGCCTTGGGTGACCGTGTCAGTTGTGGCTAAAGTACTGTCGCGGCACTATCGAGAAGTGCCACCCGCGCCCCAGTTCCCTTCGGGAGTCGAGCGGCGCGGGGACCGATGTCGAATTCTCATGGGGGCAAGTGGCCATGGCCGGTCAATTTAATGTGACGCACGAGGAGATGGTCGCGTTCAGCGGCCGTATCTCCCAGGTGAACGAGTCCATCCAGGGTGAGATCCAGCGACTGCAGACGGTGGTCGACTCGATCACGTCCGGCTGGAAGGGCCAGGCGGCCACTGCGTACAACAACCTGCAGAACCAGGTGAACGAGGACGCCACCGCCCTCAACCGCGTTCTCAATGAGATCAAGGAAGCGATCGACTCGACGGCGCAGAACTACCAGACGTCCGAGGACGAGCAGGCCGCGTCGATCTCGCACGTCTCGTCGGGCGCCGAGGCCTCTCCCTTCGGATGAGCCTCCCCGGCCGCTGATCCTGCGCCGCAACTGACCGGCAGCGGGCAGCGCGCCACCGTCGTCATCCTTCATCACCTTCCGTCCAACATCCCCCGGGGGAGACATCATGTCCGGTCAGGTTCTGGTCAATTTCCAGACCATTTCCCAGGCTTCGCAGGACGTCAAGTCCACGGCCAGCAACGTCCGCCAGCAGCTCGACGACCTCGAGGCCGGCGTCAAGCGCATCGCTTCGACCTGGGAAGGTTCGGCCCAGGAGGGCTACCAGGCCAAGCAGCAGGAGTGGGACCGTCGCGCCGCGTCCCTCCACCAGACGCTCGAGTCGATCGCCCGCGCGCTCGACACGGCCGCCCAGAACTACCAGGCGACCGAGAGCCGGAACACCAGCGTCTGGTCGTAACGCGTCGGCGCGCGGGTAGCGCGGACAGCGTCCAGCGCGCGTAGCGAGACGTGACCGGGGGCGGCAGGTGCGCATGCATCTGCCGCCCCCGGTGGCATGTCCGGAGAGGGATGAGAAGTACGGGGACGGACGCACTCGATGAAGCCGGAGTATCGCAGCCACGTCGAACCACACATGCAGCCGGGCGAGGAGTTGACCGCCGCCTGCGAGTGCGATCTGGCACCGGGCACGCCGAGCCGACCGCTGTGGCTACGAAAGCCGCCGCCGCACTCAGACCTGGAGCGTCGGATCAGGTCCCGCCTGCCGGGACCCGTGCGGAACTTTCTGCGGCCGAGTGAGCCGAAGCCCATGGGGGCCATGGATCGCTTCGAAAATGCCATGGAGGCGTCCGAGCGGGCGATCGACAACGGCCTGCTGCGGGCCGCACACGGCAAGGCCCTGCACGGCGGCTGGGACGGCCAGGCCGGGCAATTCCTGGTGGCGCACTACAGCGCGGCGTACGTGCCCGCCGTGACACTCATGCTCGCCGTGACCGACCGCCGGGTCCTGGTACTCGCCGACCGCGCGAAGCTGTGGCAGTTCAAGCGGGTGTACGTACACCAATGGGAGGCCCCCCGAGCCTCCGTCACCGAAATCCGCGCAACCCCCAAGGGCCTCGTCCAACGCGGCCGCTTCGAACTCGCCTTCACCGACGGTTCATGGATTGCGCTGACGGCATCCGTGCCCACGCATGCGGCGCCTTTTGCCGCGCGGGTGGGGCTGCGAGAGGGCGGACCGTGAGAAGGCGACGCCGACGCGCAGACCCGTGCCGTACGTAGCCGGAGACGTGCTTCAGCGGCCCTCGAGCCACACCAGGGACATGGTCAACAACGGGGTGGCAATACTCAGGGCCAGCGCCCCGGCCATCACGCCCGGGCGTACCTCCCGATAGCCGCGGAGCCCCAAGTAGGCGACGAGCAGCGGCAGAACGAGGCCGAGTACCAGGCCGAAGCGCCACCCCTCCTCTACGAACAGGAAGATGGTCAGGGCCCACCAGGCGGGCACCGACACCAGGGCGAACATGCGCCCCCGGGACAGGAACAGATCGAGGAACTCACCCTCGCCGAAAAGGCTCATGTTTCACGCTGCCCGGTTGTCATAGCTGGAGTTTCCGACCTCGGGGAAACCGTCCGCCGCCGAGAAGCCGTTGATCGTCGTGGAGAGTGTGAGGGCGATCGCGCTCAGAGCCGTGGCGAATGTGTCGAACGCCTTGGCCGCCTCCGCCCACAAGCCCATGATGCGGATGGCCTGCGCCGCGGCCAGTGCGAACATCGCGACCGAGGCGGCCTGCCCGCCCACAGGGATCGCGTTCACAGCCGCGGCCGCTGCCATGTTGACCATCCAGATGACCAACAGATCGCAGAACATGACGAGGAACGACTTCAGGAACTCCGCGAATTGGAAGGCCATCTGAGCCGCCCGCGTGTAGCAGTCCTGCAGCGACTCGAGGGTTTCCTTGATCTGATCGAGTTTCTTGGCGAACTCGTCGAAGTACACCGTTGCGGTGGCAGCCGCATTGCCGTCCCAGGAGAGCGCGAGATTGCGGTTGCCCTTGCGGAGATTGGCGGCCATGGTGTCGCAGCACGAGGCGAGGCTGCCCCATGCGTCGGCGCAGTCGTTGTAGCCGTTCCAATCGCCGAAGACCCAGTTGGTCACGATGGCGAAGGGGTCGAAACCGAAGAGCAGCTTGGACGCCTCCACGGCCATGGCGGAGGGGCTGCCGAAGTCGAGGGCGGTGCCCAGACTCTTCTGCACCGGGCTCATCGCGAACTCGTCCGCGTGGCCCGACCCGTACTCGACGAGTGGGTTGTTGCTCCCGCCACCCGGCTTCTTCAGTGCAGCCGCCGCGTCGTCAGCGTCGGTGAAGTCTTGCGGGTTGCCGTCTGAACCGAGGGACGGCGCCTTCGACCCCGGAGAGCCGGCGTCGAAGCGTGCCGCCGCCTCCTGGTCCGTTTCCCTGTAGTACGTGGCGGATCGTGCCAGTTCGTCCGCGGAGGACTCCAGCACGCTCTTGACCTTCTCCAGGGCCTTCTTGGCCTCGCTCACGTAGCGGTCGTGATCACCTGCGACCAGATCCCAGGCTTCGCCGCCCAGAGTCTCGTCGATCTTCACGTACTTGCCCACGTACGACACAGCCTCCGAGCCGCCGTCCGCCGCGCGCCCCACCAGCTTGCCGAAGCCGTCGACTGCGTCCGCGTCCACACGAAAGCTCATGGGTTCCCTTGCCTGACGTGCCAGGAGTGTCGGCTTTGATGGGTGGGCGGTCGTTCTTCGGTCAGTACAGGGACCAGCCGCTGCCGTCGTGGCGCGCCTGCCGCGTCGAGGTTCGCTGCGGCTGCGCAGTGTGCCGCTCTTCGTCCGCCGACCGCTGTTCCTCTGCGGTCTTGCGCTCTCCCTCTGCCGCGAGCGCTTCTCGCTCGGCATCGGACATCTCTGACCACTTCTGGGTGAGCGGTGCCGACTGCTCCAGGGCTTGCTCGGTGTACGCCGAGACATCAGCCGCTTCACGTAGCCCCATGCGGCCGGAGAGGACCTCCTGAGCCATCTCCTTGAGCGCGCCACCGCCCAGTCCCGAGGCGAGATGCTCGAGAGACTGCCGCAGGATCTTGGCCTGGGCCGGGTCCTGTCCGGTCATCTCCAGGAACTCGGAGTCGTCCACCGGCTTGTCCTCCGGCTTGTCAATCGGGTTCCTCAAGGGGTGCCTCGGCGGGTCGGTTCGGCATCAGGGAGCACGCAACTTAGCAATGCTTTGGTAAATTCCACAATGCCGACCTGGCGGCCGAGCCGCCGTTCGCTCGGTGCCGCGGCGGGGATGTGGCCGCAGTACCCCTGTCGCCGTCGGGCGCCGGCAAGCCGGCGGTGCAGGCGATCGTCGTCAGCGGCTCGCGCAACGACGCCACCGCCAAGCAGCCCGCTAAGGGAAACTCACACGAACATCGGCCCATCCCCCACCATCGCAACCCCCGCCCCCACACAAATCGCCGCGAACGCCCACCGCGTCCGGCCGAACCGGGCCAGCACAACCCCGCACCCACTCACCACACCGCCCGCGAGGTAGAGCGCCGTCCACACCCCGGCCTCGCTGCCCTGGCCGAGGCGGACGCCCGTGAGGGCGATGGCGACGAGGGCGACCAGCGCGGAGATCCCCGCGGACACCCGGCGCGCCTGCCGCGCCGCGCGCCGACGGTCCATCACCAGCCCCTGCTGCCCCTGGCCCTGGAACCGCGCCTTCAGCGTCCTGGTCGCCTTCAGCTGTTCGTCGGATTCCGAGCCATAAGTCATGTCCCGGAGCCTAGACGTCAACGCACCCGCGGGCGGCCGACGGGACAGGTTCCCTACACTCCCTGCCCATGTCGACACCTCACGGCCACGGCCCTGCACTCACCGCCACCGCGACCGTCATACGTACTGGTCAGCGCAACGCGGCCAAGGCACTGCCCCTCGGCATCGTGCTGACGGCGGTGGGACTGCTCGTGCTGTTCGGCGGAGTGGTGATCGCCGCCGGCCTCGGTGAGGACGACCCCAGCCCCAAGGGCGTCGTCGGCATCGTCATGGGCCTGCTCATCCTCTTCGTCGGCGTCACCAGCCTCATCTCCGCCTGGGCGTCGCGCAGTTCGACGGTGAGCGTCGACCCGACCGGCCTCTGGATCGGCGACGGCAAGGTGCGAGGCGTCGTCCCCTGGAACTCGCTCGCCGGCGTCGGCCTGCACTGGAGCAAGCTCGGCCGTACGAAGATCTACTCGATCGAGCTGTGCCCCTCGGGCCCTATCGACCGCGACGACCCCGTCCTGTGGCCACTGGTCCGCGACGAGGCGCCCCTCCGCCCCGACCTGCCCCGGCTGCGCTACCGCGTCCCTGTCCCGCCGGGCTCGCGCGACGCCGTCGTCGCGGCGATCCAGTCGTACGTGCCCCAACTGTGGCTGGGCGAAGCGGAACGGGAGTCCGGACACATGGGCAAGCCGGACCGGAAGGGACACCGGGAGCGGACCCGGCTGCGAGACCGGGCGAGCTGATCGGGGGGCGTATTCCGGGCCCCGTACGATGATCGCCGGATTCGAACCGGCGACAGCGGTTCACAACGCGGTACACACCGGGTTCACAACGCGGTACACACCGCGTTCGCACCGCGATTCACAACGCGGTGCGTATCGCGATTCATACCGGGGTTCACAACGGGGGAGTTGTCCAACGCCCATGGCAGACATCGACATCAACGCCGCACGCGTACGCGCCACGGCCCACGACACCGAGTCTCTGGCCCGCCAGACGGCCAAGCGCCTCGACCACGCACTCGACACCAGCGACGAGGTGCCCGCCTCCCACCACGGCCACGGCTGGCAGAGCCCGGCCGAGCTCAAGGCCTGCGCGCGCAAGTGGGAGGAGCACATGGTGTCCCTCGCCAAGCGGATGGGCGAGCTGAGCGACAAGTTGCGGGATTCCGCAGGCAGTTACGACCGCGCGGACGCCGAGGCCGAGTCCCGCCTGCACGCAGGACTGACCGGCCTGGCCGACCTCGGGAGGGCCTGACCATGGTCTCGTACGAGGGTGTGAACACCGCCCAGTCGAAGACCTGGGCCACCGCGGCCGACGAATGGCACGCCCTCGCCAAGCACGCCCTGGGCGCGGCGAAGGACCTGCGCGAGTACGGCGCCAAGCCGCTCGCCGACAACTGGACGGACGAGGTGGGCGCGACGGCGGCCGCCGAGTTCGAGAAGCTCGCGAACCAGCTCGAGTCGGCGTACGACATCCTCCTCGCGGTCAACATGGTCGCCGACGGCATGACGACCACGATCGAGACCGCGCAGAGCACCCTGCACGCCGCGATGGACCTCGCGGCCCGCCATGGCCTGGAGATCGCGGCCGACGGCACGATCTCCGGCCCCCGTGCGGAGGACGCGGAGACGGAGTCGTACCGGGCCGAGGTGCAGGACCTCATCGACCAGGCGACCGAACAGGTCACCACCGCCGACGAGTTGGCCGCGGCCGAGTTCGCCGAGCTCGCCGCCCAGACCGGGCTCACCGACCCGGACAAGGCGCTGGGCGACGTCCAAGAGCACGCCTCTCACGTCCAGTTGAGGATGCTCGCCGCCGACATCCCGGTCGGCGAGGACAGTGCGACGGCCCGCCGCTGGTGGAACGGCCTCACGCCCGAGCAGCGCAAGGACATGATGCTGGCCCAGCCGGTGGCCCTCGCCAATCTGGACGGCATCCCCGCCGACGTACGGCGGGAACTGCGCGGCACCGACGGCAAGTTCGACCGCGTGAAGATGGTCGAGTACGCCCTCGCCAACTGGAACAAGGCCGACCCCACCGACTTCGGCAACAACTGCGCCAACTTCGTCTCCAACGCCCTGCTGCACTCGGGCATGAAGGAGAAGACGAGCTTCTGGGGCCCGGCCGACGACGACAACTGGATGGCCGGCCCGCGCACCGGCGTCGACGCGATCGACAAGCGGATCGCCTACTCCGACACCTGGGCCGCCGCCGAGAACCAGCAGAACTTCATGCTGGCGCACGGCGGTTCGGAGGTCCCGCAGTCGGAGGCGAAGCCGGGCGACATCATTTACTACGAACAGGCCGACGTGGGCGACACCGCCGAGAAGGGCAACACACACCACGCGGCGATCGTCACCGCGGTGATGCCGGACGGCGAGATCAAGTACACCCAGCACAACAACGAGTACCGGAACGTCAGCCTGGAGGGCCGCCTCCCCTCCACCGAGAAGAACCAGGGCGACCAGAACCTGCGCTTCGTACGCCCCAGTCCGGACTGGTACTGATGCCGCTGTCGTCCGTGCGGCGCTTGCCGGCCGGACTGTTGTACGTGCTCGCACCGCGGGTGGGCAGGCCTGTTCGGGGCTGACAATCACCCGCGTTACGGCCTGACACGCCTCACGTTGGCGTGATGGGGAAGCGCCACTTCCGGGCAACTATCCTTCGAACAACTGTCACAGGTGCGGCAGTTGCGCCACGGGGGAACAGGGGGAGCGCATGGCCATCGAGTTACCGGACGAGCTTGTCTGGGTCATGGATCTGATGGGTCTGAACTGGCCCCAAGTGAACGAGGACGCGGTCCACGAGTTCGCCGGACACGTCCGCACCTTCGCGGGCGACATCGCCGCGTCGCAGGAGCAGGCCTCCGAGACCATCAATGCCATGGCGGCCTGCTACGAGGGATCGTCGTACGACCGGCTCGCCGAGACCTGGAGCCGGCTGGCGACCAGCCACATGACCGAGCTGATCCAGGGATGCGAGATGGCGGCGGTCGCCCTGGAGGTCGCGGCGGCCATCATCGTCGCGGCCAAGATAGCCGTCATCGCCCAACTCATATTCATAGCCGCCCAGTTGGCGGTGGCGGCCGCGACGGCAATCGTCACTCTCGGGGCAGCCGCAGCGGCCGAGGCGGCACTGATACAGGTCACCAAGAAGGTGGTGAACGAACTCCTCGAACGCGCCCTGGAAGAGGTGATCGCACACCTCGCGACCCAGGCCGTCGAACCGCTCGAGGAGATCGTGGGACGCGCGCTGAAGGGCCTGGTCCTCAAGGGCGTCGAGTCCGCCAGTGAAGCGATCGCCGGACCCGCCGACGCGGGCGGTGGCACCGGCTTCTCCATCCACCCGGACGAACTACTCAAGCACGCCGACGACTTCAAGAAGCACTCCGAGGCCGTCGCCGGACACGCCGTCAAGTTCAGCAACGCGGCGTCGGGAGTGTCGTTCGGATGAGCCACCCGATAGCCAAGGCCCTCGAAGACGCCGCACAGCGCATGGGCAGGAAACTCGGCAAAGACGCCGCCAAGGCCGTCGGCGACATGTACAGCCAGGTCGGGGACGGCACCAAGAAGGTCGTCAAGAACATCCAGGACGCGGACGGCCAGCACGCCCACGAGCTCATCAACCTCGCGAACAAGGTGGCCAAGAACGGCGGCGAGACCGGTAAGGGCTCGCGACGCAGAATGCGGGAACAGGCGGCCGCGCGAGGGGAATTCAATCAGCGCACCGGCGGACAGACCGAATACGACGCGGAACTGGTCCTCGACAGGAACAAGTACCCCGAGTCCGCCCAGCACATCGAGGACGCCCAGAACGGCACCATCTGGCGTGGCGACGACAATGAGATCGACACGCCAAAACCCGACGTCCTCACCATCGACAGAAACGGGGCGGACGACAACCGGGCCGACTCGCTCCGCGGAATTCCGACCGACAGCCCGCGCGACCGGGACGAATACCCTCCGGCCATGTACAAGGAGGGAGGGACGGGCGCGAGTGTCCAATACATATCGGCAAAGGACAACCAAGGGTCGGGGTCGGCCATGGGAAGCGCTGTACGCGGCTTACCGGACGGCACCAGAGTCAAAATCTCGGTGCGCTGAAGGAGAACGACCAGGGGGAGCCGACGCACCACGTAACGGAAAACCCCCGTTCCAGGGGCCAAAGGAGAGGATGACCTCATGAACTCTTCCGAGAAGCTGATCTCACACGCCCGTGAGGGGCACTTCCAGGAGGCACTGCCTCAACTGCTCGAGATCGCTCGGAGGCCCGGTGGCGCGCGTGGCCCTGTCTGGGAAGCGGCGGCCGCGTCGATCCAGATCCTGGAGTGGCTGGACCGCCCCGGTGAGGCCGCGGATCTGGCCGAGTTCCTGATCCGGACGGACGGGCCGAGCGGCGGCGAGCTGTGTGACCAGGACATGCCGTTCGATCAGGCGTTCCTGGCCGCACCGAACGTCTCGCCGGATGCCATCGCGGACCGCCTTGCCGAGGTGGCGGAGACAGTGCCGACCGGACGCGTACTGCACAAACGGCTGTCCTGGCTTTCCGGGCAGCTGGCTCAGCGCCCTTTGACGGAACTGCTGCCGGGGTTCAGGCCCTGGGGCGTACCGCTTCCGCCGTCGGGCGCCAAACACCGTTCTCCACTCGTGGAGCGTGACTTCGAATCGCTCACCGCCGACGAGCAGCACGTCGTCTGGATGTCGCTCAGGACCGCAAACGACTTCCCGCGCGCACACGATCTCGTCGTACAGGGCGGGCACACCCCGCCGCGCTACGCCGAGTGCTCCTGGATGGCAGGATGGTACGCGGTCGAAGGAGACATCGAGCGCGGCGAAGCCATGATGCTCGCCGCACACAGCCGATGGCACCCGTACAAGAAATGGGATGCCATCCCGACGGCTCCCGTCCTTCAGCCCACTCTCCGCCTGGTCACCACGGACCGAGTGCGAGAGCACTATCTGACACGACCCATCGGCCCGGAAGCGAAGTGATTCGGAATGTCCGACGACGCCACGCCTGACGGCGCAACGCCCAAGGACTCAATGCCCGACGGTGCGACGTCTGCCGACGCACTGGAACAACTGCTGAGCCGGGCCCGCGGCCCCATGGGCCCGGCCATCGACCTCGACTTCGGCTGGGAATCGGGCCCCCTCGCCGAACTCGGCACGGTCATCTCCACGATGAACGGCTTCTTCCTCTTCAACGCCGGCGTCCAGGTATTCCGCGCGGGCGACGAGGGCCTCGGCCCCGACCTCCTTTCCTGGAATGCCGAGGACACGTGGAAAGACACCTACGACGATCTCGCCGACGACATCTTCTGTTTCGGCCAGGACCTCTTCGGTACGCAATTCGGCATCATCGACGGCACGAAGGTCGTCACGCTCAACCCGGAATCCGCGGAGCTCACTGAACTCGGCACCAGCCTGAACGACTGGGCGGCCTGGCTTCTCGACGACCCCGACGTCAACGGCACGGCGAGCTTCGCGTACGCCTACCAGAAGGCGAACGGCGCGCTGGACCCGGCCGAGCGCCTGATCCCCCGCCGCTTCTTCGTCGCGGGTGGCGGTTACGACTTCGACAACTTCAAGGTCGTGGACGCGGCGACCGCGATGCGGATCCGGGGCCCGATCGCGCAGCAGGTGTTCGACCTTCCGGACGGGGCGACGCTACGACTGCCGAGCCCGAACCCCTTCGGGTGAGCTGTGGGCCCGGCGATGGACGGTACGTTGCCCGTGGTGCCGCAGCGGCTCGCTCAGGGGCATGCTCCTAGGAGAACCTCGGCTCGGGCCACTTGCCCTTGTCCACCCTCGCCCGCCGGGCCAACTCCGCACGCTCCGACCCCAGTTCCCTCCGCCGCAGCTCCAACTTGCCCCAGTCGTCCGGCTTGACGAAGAGCATGGCGGCGGACGTGGGGGAGATGACGACACCGCCGTACGGGAGGTCGCCGGCCACCCAGCCGCCCTCGTCGAACCCTGCCGGCCACCGCGTACTTCCCGCCGCATCGACCCCACGCATCAGCGGAGCACCGTGCTGCCCCCGAATCGACACACGCAGCGCGAACACGGTCCCGTAAACCTTCCTCCGCTCCTCCTTCTTGGCGACCCGCGAGTAGTAGGTAAGCGGGTAGTGACGCAAGACCCGCTTGCAGGCGAAGAGTCTGGTTGCGAACCTGAGGCGGAGCACGGTGTAGATCAGAACGAACAGACCGGGGGCAACCGGCAGCACGGTGAGCGTGGATTCCGGCACGACGCCCAGTTCGATGCAGGCGACCGGCCCGAGCATCAGCGTCACGATCAGACACAGGCGGAATACGAGGAACCTCGCGAGGGCCCGGAAGTTGTGCGACAGCACCCGCTCCACGTCGGGCACCGCGGGAACCGTGGCGGGACTTGAAATTTCTGCGCTCATGGTGAGTTCGTGAGTTCCTTTACGCTCGGGCCGTGCGGGCGGCTTGACGTTTCCTAACCTCCATGAGGTTCACGCCGCCGGGGAGCGCCAGCACTCCTGGCCCCCAGTTGTCGCCCGCGTGCCACGCGCCGTGCTCCATGGCCTCGGGCCACCGGGGCTTACGGGGCACACCGCTGGCGGACATGAGGTGACTCCACCAGTTGCGCGCACCTTCGGCCCCGATCCGCAGCCGCACGGGCACCCCGCTCGGGTCGGTGATCTGCTGCTGTCTGCGTACAGCGGAGACGACCCGCCAGGGGTGCCGCTCGAGCACTCGTCGTATGCGCTTCAGTGACAGACCACATTAGGAATCAGTGAGGGAAAACACCCAGCAAGGCTAGACCTTGTCTCATCATGATCGTCTTACGAGCTCTTACGGCGGCCTGGCCGATGACCTGTTCTGCTTCGGGCGGGACCTTTTCGACGCCCAGTTCGCCATTGTCGGTGACGAGGAAGTTGTTCGGTTCGATCCGGAAACCGCTGATGTGGAGCCCATCGGTACCAGCCTTGAGGATTGGACAGCGTGGCTGCAGTCGGATCCCGACGTCAATGGGGTCAACTCGTTCTCGTACGCCTTCCAGGAGGAGAACGGTGCCTTGAAGCCCGGGGAACGTTTGATTCCGCGTCAATTCTTCGTCGGGGGCGGAGCTTCGTTCGCGGGGTCGGTCGCCGGAAAGGGGGGGCGACCGTCCAAGTCGTCTGCCCGGTCGTTGAGTTGCAAAGGGGCCGGCGATCGATCCTGCAGGCCCGGCCGGGGGACGTGGCTCGTTCCTTTGGTCAGCCCTTTGTGGTAGCGGCACTCCGCCGATGGTTTCATAGAGAACCGAGATAGCGTTGAGCGCCTATTGGGCGGATGGCGCATACAGGGGCGCGTGAGCTATGAGGGCACGGGGGGGGCACCAGCATGTCAACGGGGTACGAGTTCGATCAGGACAAGGCGACGCGGGCCTTCAACCGGCTCAGCGAGGTCGCCGAGCGGATGCAGGCAGCTCGCAAGAGACTCAAGACGGTCGGCCCCAAGACGTTGGGCACCGACGGACTCGACGACGCCTGTGACACCTTCCAGGACGAGTGGGAGGACGGCATCACCCGTATTGAGCGCGCCTCTTCGGAGATTGCCGACAAGCTCAAGACCACGATGGACGGCTACCGGACGAACGAGAACGAGACTGCGCAGGGCTTCGGAGCTCGTTGAGCACGTAGGCATGAGGCCGGGCAGCAGACGTTCGTAGACATGGGGAGGCAAGGGGCATGTCCTGGCGGAGCATGTTCATCGAGGACGACGGGGGCTGGCCGGGGGGCGGCTTCAACCCTGCAAAGGGGGACACCGAGGCGGTCGACCACCTGGCCAGGGACGTGGCTGCCGTCGGGCGTGAACTCGAGGAACTCGAGGAGCTGTTGACCTCCGTCGGCAAAGACGACGGCTGGTGGCGTGGCGACGCGGGCCAACAAGTTCCGGGAGAAGCTGGGGAGCCTGCCCAAGTACCTGCAGCAGGGCAGCGACTCCATGCAGGCGTGTTCGAGCGCGCTGCACCGCTACCACGGATACCTGACCGAGATGCAGTCGCACGCGCAGAGCGTGGAGGCGGAGGCGATACCGGCACGCAAGGACGCGGACGCCAAGCGCCGGCGCCGCGTGGACCTCGCCGACCAGTACGCGGGCCGTGTCTTCGAGGTGGACGAGCTCGAACGCATCCAGCGGACGCTCGATGGCGCCGCCGCCGCGGAGAGTGCCGCCACCGACAAACTCAACAGCCTGATCCGTGAGGCCGAGGACATCCACGCCAAGTGGGAGGACCGTGCGGGCGAGGCCGAGCGCGCCATTCTGAAGGCCTCTGAGAATCATCCGCCGGATTTGTCGGTGTGGAGTCGTGTGGCCGATGGCCTCAAGGAGGCCTGGGGGGACTTCAAGGACTTCCTCGTCGACCACGCGGATCTGCTGTCGACCATTTCTGCGGGGCTCGCCGTAGCCGCGTTGGCGGTGAATGTCGTCCCGGTCGCCGGGCAGGTGGCTTCAGGCCTGTTGGGCGGAGCCTCCGCAGTCTGCGCGGCGGGCGCGATGGCCGGGCACTGGATGGGCAACGCTCGGGGCAATGGCACCCCGGCATGGAAGATCGGGTTGGACGCGTTGGGGGTCATCCCCGGGGTGGGCGGCGCAGTCAAGGGTGCGATTGCCGGAGCCAAGGCGGTGAGAGGAGCAGGGCTGGTAGACAAGGCCGGGGCCGCCGGAGGGGGGATCGTCAGTCGCGCGGCGGCCATGGGGATTCGCGAAGGCTTGGAGAATCCGCTGAGCATGAAGGGGATCAACGCTGCACTGGGGAAGGTCGCGGGGAAGACGCTGCCTCAGCAACCCACACAGCTGGTGATCAAGGGAGTTTCGGCGGTCAAGGGAACCTGGCACGAGCTCACCACCAACGACGACACCACTGTCCAGGCACCCGCTGCTCCGGACAGCTCCAAGTACCGCAAGGCGCTGGCGGCGTGATGGGCGGGTGTCCGATTGTCGTGCGGTCTGCTTCCGACGACCGCGTATCCGATGCGAGCCTCGATCGCGAAGGAGACGCTGAATGAGTACTCCTGGGCCGCCGACGGCCGTTGAGATGAGTGAACTGCGGGTCGGGTGGATCATGCCGCCCTTCGTGCATGAACTCCCTTTGGACGCCGTGTCCGACGACGAAGCCGGGCAGGAACTGTACGAACTGTCGCAGGATCTCCTGCCGGGCAGCAGCCAGGATGACCAGCTCGCGCTTGCTCAACTGCTGGGTGCGCAGCTCATCGAGTTGAAGAGTGCGGATGGGATCTACGCCGGGATGTGCTTCCTGGAGGTGGAGGGCATTGACACCCTGTCCACCGTCCTGGTCACGCAATTCGCACACGACTTGGATGAGGAAGACAGCGCGGAACAGCTCCTTCGTACGGTGGAGACCGCGTACCCGCATGACGAGGTCTTCCCGGTCAAGCTTCCCTGTGGCCCCGCTGTGACGAGGGTTGCGCAAGTTCCGGTATCCGTGCGAGATGCCGACGACGGCGGAACCGCTGACCTGCCACGCGGCCTCCTGCAGACGTACGTTCCGTTGCCCGGCACAGCGGAGTTGCTCCTTTTCGAGCTGAGTGTCTTCACCCCACAGGGCTGGGAAACACACTCGGAACTCTTCGCCGAGATTCTGCGAACCATTGACTGGGCGACGGACATGGAGATCGCCCAGTACACGAGTGCCCACCAGCCGGCGGTTGGGGTCGTGCCCCAGCAGCGAGTTGAGACCGGCCCTGCAACAACTCCGTTCGGATAATCGAGCGCACCGTGGTCCGCCACCCCCTCCGCCCAGCTCACCCCAGGAGCCATGCTCATGATCGACAGTGTCCGTGCAGCCGAGTTCGCCGAGGTAATGCGCCCGCGCGTTGCCGAACTGCTTGAAGCGCGGACGTCCGTCGTCGCACTCTGCTTTATCGAACGTCTCCCCTTGTGGAAGGAGGCGGAACCAGCCACCCCCACGGAGATGCGCCCTGAGGTGTTCAGCAATCTCCGCCGGTCCGGAAACGTGTTCAGCAAGGTTTGGGCGGCTTCATACCAGTTGTTCCTGGGAGGCGACAACAAACCGCCGGCGGGCCCGAAATTCAGCGGCGATCCGGACAAGCGGGAGAAGTACAAGCAGAGCAATCGCGCCTTCTGGGGCGGTTGGAACAGCCTGGCCGGGCAGTTGGAGGCCGCCACCCAGCCGCGTTCAGGTTGGCTGTGCATCCATTCCTTCCTGGTCCTCACGCCGGAGCACCTGCAGATCTTCTACGCCCCGAGCGCTCAGGCAACCGAGTACGAGGTCGGTGAAGGTGCCCAGGCCGGCTGGCAGATTCCACGCTCGCGTTTGAGCTGGATCCGGAAGCACCACAAGAAGGAAGGCTGCTTCGAGTTCGGCTTCGACGACGGTTCCTGGTGCACGCTCTACTTGCCGGCCCACGAGGAGGCCATGCCGCAGATTCCTGGGATTCTGGCGGCGGGGGCGCCTACGCCGTGAACGTGTGGAGGTCGTGAGTCAGTAATCCGTCCTGTGTTCACGGTCCGCTGAAGCAGTGACCAGGTAGGTAACAGGTACACGAAGAGGTACTCCGAGGAGTACAAGCGGGACGCGATCGAGCTCGTACGCTCGTATGGCCGTACGGTAGCCGACGTCGCGTGCGGGTTTGGGGTCAGGAACAGGCGGCGCTCGGTCGAGCTTTTCGAGTTCGGCTTCGCCGGCGGACCCTGGGCCGCCCCTCAATCTCCCCGATCTCGAGGCGTT
Organism: Streptomyces nidicola; assembly: GCF_050106155.1. Lineage (NCBI taxonomy): Bacteria > Bacillati > Actinomycetota > Actinomycetes > Kitasatosporales > Streptomycetaceae > Streptomyces > Streptomyces nidicola. The sequence goes on along the minus strand of NZ_JBNBPI010000001.1, from coordinate 2,986,911 downwards.
CCGCACGCAGGTTTCGGGCCTCCTCCCGGCTGGCGCGTCCAGGCCGTAGAGGAGGAGAGCGACGCTTCCCGCGTGCCGGCGCCCACCGGAAAGAGCTGGCGATGACCTGCGACCTCGAACCCATTCCCGCCGACCACTTGGGCCAGGAAACGTGAGTACCGATTTCAGCGTTCACTATCCGACCGCACAAGAGAGGGCAGCGGCCAACTTCCAACTCCTCATCAAGGTACGAGGTGGGAACGCGGTCTACGTCCGAGGGGCGTTTCCGAGCGAGGGCACAGCGGACGGCGGGGGCCGGCGTTTCACCCTCTTCGCGGACCAGGCAGGGAGTGCGCCCTTGTGTTCGGTGGCCCGGCGAACGGCCCGTCCGCATGCGGGCTCCGACCTGGTTGTGACGGGGCCTGACGGGGTGGAGCTGGGTGTGCTGCGACTGCCGACTCCAGGCGGAGGCGGACGTCCCCGATACGAGATGCAACTGCCGGACGGCACAAGCCTGGTCGGCCGTCGCGGAACCGTCGGTGCGTGGATTCTGTACGTGCTGCTCTCGCCGCTGCTGCTGGTCTACAACGTGGCGGGCCTCGTCGGCGGATACGGCCGCCCCGACTGGCATCTGCCGTCGCGGACGGCGTGGCGCGCCAACGGTGGGCTGGGCCGCGCCCCCCCTGAAGTTCTACGGGATGCCCGACAAGTACAAGGTGCGGACGGCCCGTTTGGACATGCGGGTCGTCTATGCGCAGGCCGTACTGCGTGAATGGGACGGCTGAGCCCGGCCGTTCGGAGTTCGGCATGCATGGGGCGTGACGTTTCCGTGGCGGGTGGGGCATCGGGACGTTCGGCCGGGGGACGGGACGTGGCGGCCGACGCGTCTGTCGAGACATCTGTAGGGGCTCCTCCAGCGCGGCCGCTTCGAGCTCCTTTTCGCGGACGGGTCGTGGATCGCTCTGGTCGCATGGCCCTCGACTCATGCGGGGCCGTTCGTCGAGCGCGTGGGTCACTGAAAGGGGCACCCCGAAGCATCCGATTGAGTGCCTTGAAGTGGTGTAGCCGCCGGGACACGTGCCTGAGGTAATTGCTCCGCTTATGCCCCATGAGGCAGCCTGTCCGCCGCACTTGTCGCGCAGTTGTGACGGGCAGCACCGGGCGAGGTGTGGGTGCCGTTCGATAGGCTAAGGACAGGCTTGTGACAGGGGACCGGACTTATCGCCCCCAACGGGAAGAACGGGACTAGCGGGATGAACGGGGAGGGCCAAGCGCATGGCCGGTGACGGGTACAAGGTCGATCTGAGCGCGCTCGACAACGTCATCAAGAAGCTGAACGCGGTTATTGGTGACCTTGGTAAGGCGAACGCGGACACCGAGCACAGGACGTACCTACCGGCCGGTGCGCTGGGTAGGAGTGTCGGTGGGCACCGCTTCGAGGAGGCGGAAGAGCTCTCCAAGGCGCACTCCGAGATGAGGGAGTACCTCAAGGAGGTCGTCCGTCATCTGGAGTCGGTGATGGACGACTTCGGAGCCAAGACCAAGAAGGCGCACGGGGCGTACCAGGACGCCGAGGCGGACACGGCGGGCGGGATGCACGGGGCGGAGTCGGCTTCGGCGCCGTCCTCACCGCCCGCGGCCTCCACGGGGTCGATGTCCGGTGTGTAGCAGGAGAAGCGCACGCGGTAGCGGGTATGCAGGACGTGAAGTGAGAGACGAAGGGGGCCTCGGTCGCAATGAGTGACGCGGGTGCGAGCTACACCTACAGTGCGCCGACCCAGTGCTACGTCGGTGACAACACGACCGACTTCAAGAACCTGGACATGGACACCATGAAGGCCATGGTCCAGGACGCCAAGCCGGACAACGTGCACGACGCCGCCCGGGGCTGGAAAGGTGTCCACGAGCAGCTCGTGGGGATCAAGGAAGCCTACGAGCACGCCGTGGCCGAGGTGTTGGAGCACTGGGAGGGCACATCGGCCGACCAGTTCCAGGCCCGGTCGAAGGTGATCTCCAAGAAGATCCATGACACGTCCACGTACGCCTCGCATGTCTCCACTGCCATGACGAGTGCGGCGAACGTGCTGGGCGACATCCAGCCCATCGTCAGGGATATGGAGAAGCCGAGCGGTGCCAGCAGCCTCGGGGACAAGCTCACCGACGGCGGACGTGACGAGGACGGTCTCAACCGGGATCTCGCCAATAAGAACGTCTCTGCGCAGCAGATTGCCGACGGTCGCGAAGGCGACATGTCGGAGGGGCGTGAGGCGCAGATGAAGATGGCCGTGAAGATGGAGGAGCTGGGGGCGGGCTATAACGCGCAGAGTAGGTCGATGGGGTCGTGGAGGAAGGGGATCGACGACGGCAGGGAGGACTTTCCGGGTGAGCCTGGTGGAGTTGCTCCTGTACCGATCCCCGCTGGGTCCGCAACCGGCCCGTCTGGCGGCGCTGGCACCGGCAAACTCGGCCGCTCCACCGGCTCAGGCGCGCCGATCACGAATGTGAAGTCGCCAAAAACGAGCGGTATCAGCGGGGGAATCGGCTCGCAGAAGCCGACGGCAGGCTCGCAGATCGGTGCCGGCAACCTCAGCTTCAATGGTGGCTCAGGAGCCGGAGGCAGCGGCATCGGTGCGGGTGCAGGTGCAGGCGGCGTCGGTGGTGGAATGGCTGGTTCCGGAGCCGGAGCCGGAGCCGGTGCTGGTGGTACGGGTGGTGCAGGAATCGGCGGCGGGATCGGTGCCGGTGCAGGCCTCGGTGCGGGTGCCGCCGGCCGTGGCGGCGCAGGCGCCATGGGACGTGGCGGCCTCGGCGGTGGTGCGGGTGCCGGAGCTGCCGGGAAGGACGCGTCGAAGGGGCTGAAGGGCAACTCGCTCGCCCGTACGAAGGGCGGCGAGATCGGCAAGTCCGTCGTCAAGCCGGGATCCGGACAGCAGGGCGGTTCCGCTCTGCGTCAGAAGCCGAAGACTGCGACGGGCGGCGCTGGTACTGCTGGGCGCGGTGGCCTTGCCGGGCACGGTGCTCAGACGGGCAAGGGCAAGGACAAGAAGGGGCGCGACAACGCCCGTCCGGATTACCTCGTCGAGGACGAGGAGACCTGGGCAAGCAACCGCACCGTTAACCCCAAGGTCGTGGAATAGTCAGGCCTGCTGGTTAATATGCGGTGAAGACGAGACGGGGCCCGCAGCCTTCAGGCTGTGGGCCCCGCCCTGCGAGGGAAGGTGTTACGGCATGAGCTTCACGCGAGCGCTGCGCGCGGTCGGCGCTGCAGCGGCGGCGGGAGCGCTGCTTTTCGCGGCCGCGCCCACGGCGTCGGCGGACCAAGTCAGAGATGCCCAGTGGCCCTTGTCGGCCTTCTCGGCGGACAAGATTTGGAACGTCGCGACCGGTAAGGGTGTCACGGTCGCCGTGATTGATGACGGCGTCGACGCGAACCACCCTGACCTCAAGGGCAGTGTGCTGGCAGGCAAGGACTTTATGTCCGGGGACGACGACGCCTCGCCCGAAGGCAGCGACGATCACGGAACGCACATGGCTGGAATTATTGCGGCGCACGGCCATGGTGCGGCGGGGGCGGCAGGAGCTAAGGGTTTGGCCCCAGAAGCCAAGATCCTCCCCATTCGTGACGGTAACCAAGGGTGCTTCGCGCGGTCGATTCGTTATGCAGTCGATCAGGGCGCCCAGGTCATCAACATTTCACAAGAAGTCAGCCGGTGCGGAGACCTCCGTGCAGAGCAGGAGGCGATCTCCTACGCCCTCGACAAGGGCGTCCCGATCGTCGCTGGCTCTGGAAACGATGGAGCGAGCGCGGATCACAAGTTCCCGAGCAGCTACCCGGGTGTTCTCTCGGTAGGGGCAGTGACGAGCAGTGGGAAGATTTGGGGCAAGTCGAACTACGGCAAAACCGTACTCTTGGCTGCTCCTGGTGTAGGGATTGTTAATACGGCTGGAGGGTCTACGGGGTACAGCAAGACTAACGGCACCTCTGACTCCACCGCCTTCACCTCGGCCGCCCTAGCGCTCCTCCAGGAGAAGTTCCCCGACCTCTCCGCAGGTCAACTGGTCAACCGCCTCGTCAAGACCGCCGGCCTCCCCGCTTCCGAGAAGGGCGCATCGCTCCCCGACGAGCACTACGGCTACGGCTTCATCCAACCGCTGGCCGCCCTCACCAAGGACGTCCCGGCCGGGTCCAAGAACGGGCCGCTCAAGATCGACGAGCTGAACGCCGCCATCGGCAAAACCAGCAGTGGCGACGCCTCGGCCCCGTCCTCCTCCTCGTCGCCCGACGCCGCCTCCGACTCCTCGGACTCCGGCGGGATGAGCACCGGCCTGATCGTCGGCATCGCCGCTGGCGTCCTCGTCGTCCTGGTGATCGTCGTCATCGTGATCGTGCGCAGCAAGAAGAACAACGGCGGCGGTCCGCCCCCACCCCCCGGTGGTGGCTGGGGTGGCGGTGGTGGCCAGGCGCCGTACCCGGGGCAGCAGCAGTATCCGGCGCAGCAGCCGAATCCGTACCAGCAGGCGCCCGCGCCGGGTTCCTACCCGACGCCTCCCTCGCAACCGCCGTACGGCCAGCAGTAGTTCCCCACGCTGAGCGCCACCGTGCCCCGTGTCCGATCCGGACGCGGGGCGCGGTGCTGTTTGTAGGCGCCCGCCTCGCGCAGAAGACAAGGAGGGCGTGCGTGATGCCGACGGACGGTCGTGAGACCGGAGTCCTGCCCGTCGTTGGCATAGGTTCACAGTGGTCACGCAGACAGAGGGCGCGCGTAGCGCGGGCCTTCTCGGGCGGGCTACAGCTGCTTGAACGGCCCGCGGCCCCACCCGGGCCCGCTTCCGTCGACCGGGGGCGGGCGACCTGCACAGAGGTCGCCCGCCCACGCCATCAGCTGCCCATTTTGATGAGTGAGGACTCGTGCGCCTCGTACACGCCGTTGTTCTCGCCGGTGTTGGACACCGAGGCGAGGAACAGTGAGCCGTCATGCATGTAGGGCATGGCCCAGGTGTCCAGGCCGAGCGCCCCGTCCAGGTGCCCGTAGTACTGCTCTTGTGCTTCTGCACCGGTCTTGGGGTCGAGGCTGACGAGGTACATGGGGTACCCATCGCTGCCGAAGGTGTCCTCGCGCCAGCTGTTGTCGTCGTGTTTGACGGCCAAGAGTTCGTTCCCGGAGCCCTGGACGAGGGCGTACTGCACGTCGGTCCGGATTCCGGTGGACCAGACGCGCCTGCCACTGTCGAGGTCGTATGCGTCGATCGCCGACCACAGCGATGAGCTCTCGTGCGTCTCGGCGATGTACAGGGTGTTGTCGATGACCTTCATCGCGGCCTCAGGGTCACCTGCCGTCGCACCCTCACGCTGAGCGAAGGAACTCTCAGCAGGCCGGGAGCTGTCGCTCGGTCCCAGGACCAGGTTGCTTCTGACCTTGCCGTCATCCTGCAAGACGGTGAACCCGTTCTTTTTTACGTCCCAGGGAACACCGACGATGACCGGAGAGGTCGACACGACCGTCGCGTCGTCTCCGTAGCCCCAGTCACCCTTACCCATGCTGTAGGTCCACTTGGCCTTGCCCGTTGCAGGGTCGACGCCGGCCGCCGTCGAGCTCTGTTCCTTCGGAACGACTCCCACCCAGCGGGTCGTGCAGCGCTGCACTCGCACCAACTGCTTGCCACCGACGTACCCCTGGCCCTTGCAGGCCTTGCCGCCGTACGTCCCGTTCTTGCTGTCTTTCCAGAGCTCCTTTCCGGTACGCAGGTCGTACGCGGTCTTGTCGTTGACCACGACCGTGCCGCCGCTCACTGCCGTGCTGGGGCCGTCGTCACGCTTTGAGATCGTGCGTTGCCACAGCTTCTTCCCGGTCTTGAGGTCGAGGGCGAAGAGGCTGTTGCAGTCATGGACGGCACCAACTGCGAGGACGGCGATGTTCTTGCTCGATACGGAGGAGGCGTGGCAGATCGTTGAGGCGCCCTTGCCCGGAGCGGCCATCCCCCACTGAAGGTCTCCGCTGTCGGTGTCGAGCGCACTGATGCCATCGGTCTGGGCGCGGACGACGGTGTCCCCCGTGAACCAGGTGCCGAGGTAATTCTGGGTGTCGGTCTGGCCTCCGTAATAGGGAAGGCTCCACTCGACAGATGCTTTGGTCGGGTCCAGGAGCAGCCAGGCCACCGAGCCGAAGACGCCCGACATGATGACGCTGAGCACCAGGAGGAAGATCATCAGGCCCTTGCCCCGCTTCTTTCCAGGGGCGGAGGACGGTGGATGTACTGGCGTGAACTGCGGTGGTGCGAAGCCCTGTTGGGGCTGCTGCGGCGGGTAGGGCTGCTGGGGTGCGTAGCCCTGTTGGGGCGGATACGACGAGTTGTAGGGCTGCTGTCCCGATACGGGCGGCATGCCGTTGGAGTAGCCGGGCGTCGTCATGAGATCTGCTTCCTCACGTAGTCGGCCCAGGCGTCCTGGAACTCGTCCGTACCCATACCGGTGGCCTTCGTCAGCTGCGCGTCCATCCCCTTGGGGTTTTTGTACTGCTCGGCCACGAAGGTGAGGGCCTTGTCCTCGCCGTACTTCTCGGCGATGAAACGGATGCCCAGCCAACCCAGCGTGTAGTGCGCGCTGTTCTCCTCATCGATCGTGCTGTGGAAGTTCTCGCTGGTGGGGAGCTTGCCGTCGAAGGGGTCGACGAAGCGGCCCCCGTAGTACGCCTTCAGGGTTCGCACTTCCCTGGCTGCCGCCGCCGAGTCGTTCCGCATCGCCATGTACTCGGCGAAGCCCTCCACCACCCACAGCTGCGCCTGACCGTCGGGGCCTGTCAGCGGCTCCACCAGAGTGTGCGCGAGTTCGTGGTGGCTGATCTCGAGGACGCCCGAGGCGTAGTCGGGGCGGGTGAACCGGCTTTCCGCGGTGTCCATGACGATGCGAGCGCCACCGTTTTGGACGTCCACCTTGGCCTTGCTGCCTCCTGCTGGAACCGCCGGCATCTGGACGGACACGCCCGCTTCGGAGATCGACTCGTCGTCCTCGTCGCCGGTGCCTGCTCGATACATGTTCTTGTAAACCTTGCGGTTCTTCTCGAGCGTGACGACGAAGCCGGGCATCGTTCTGCCGTCCTTGGGGCCATGGGCCTGCCAGCGTTCGAGGTTGTCCTTCGCAGCCTTCTCGATGTACGGGGCGTAGCGGCGTGCATCAGCCGCCTGCGAGGCATCCGACAAGATCACCGTGTGCGGCTTGGCGGTGACGGCCATGGAGTCGTACGCGTCCCAAGGCGCCGGGTAGTTGGTCATCTTGCCGAATCCGGCGAGCTTCGGAGTGGCCGGCCCTACCGCGGTGACCTTCAGGTCCGAGTCCTCGGTCTTCTTCTCGACCGTCCAGCGGTACCACTCGGCGACGGGGGTGGCGTCGGCCCCCTTCACCTGGTGTACGAACGCCACGTCGACAGAGGCTGACGCGCCGGCGCCATAGTGGTCGACGGCCCGGCCGTCGATGTTGAGGAACTGGTACTCCGACACCGCGAACGGGACCTTGCGCAGGTTCGCGAACAGCGAGGCCTGCTTGGTCTTCAGGGCCGACGAACCGCCGTCGAACGGCGCGAGATAGGTGCCCTTGTCGCCGCCCGTGAGCGCCTTGGAGTGCTGCTTCAGAAGGTTCGACATTTCGGCCTGGGTGATCGCGGTCGCCTCACCCCCCTTACCCGCTACTGGCAGCTTGTCGTCGCTGACCGCCCGAACGATGCCGAACACCATCAGGCCGAGCGCGAGGACAGCGATTCCGCCGAAGGCCACGGTCACCCACTTGAGGACCGGGTTCCCGGTGCGCGGCGCATCGCTCTGCGGCGTGATCGGGGGTCTCGGGGGCGCAGGCGGCGGAGACGGCGGCCTGGGTGGCTGTTGCGGGGGATACGACTGCCCGTATCCCTGCGGCGGTTGAAACGACATGGATCCCTCGTTATTGGGGGGACACACGTCCGTCCCCCGTGACGACGCTTGTCATGCATCCGACTCAGGGGACGCGATCCTCATTTTTATCAGATGCTTATATCGGCAACACCGTTAACTCCCGTAACCCTGGGGGCGCTCGCCGTGAGCTGGGTGGTCAGCTAGCCGTTACCGCCCTCACCGCCGTTACTGCCGTCGGCGTCGTCTCGGCGCCTTCGGTACGCTGCGTCGCGCATCGCGAGGGCGCGGCGGGCGGGGATCAGGCGCCTTCGGATCCGGCGGCCGGTGCGTGTACATGGGTGACCAGAGGGTGTGTGAGCGGAGTGCCGACGGACCCTAGGGGCGCAGACGGTGGACGGGCTTCGCCGGTCGGTATGTGGCTCACGACCAGCTGACGCCCCGTCCTCAGAACAACCCGTGCCACATCTGCTCGATGATCAAGGACCACCAATTGTCCGGCTGCGACAGGGCGTTGGGGTCGATGGCCAGGAGGCGGGTCTGGAGGTCGGCGACGATGGTGCCTGCCGTGTGTGGGGTCGCGTCGACCATGTGGCCGCGCGTCGCGTACAGGGTCGCGAGGGAGTACGAGAAGGCGGCGACCGAGGAGTTCACGTACTGGAGGCTGCCGTCCAGGGGCATGGCCGCCCAGACCTGGCCGCTGTCGCGCTGCACCGTGATCACGAACATGCCGTCCGTGCCGATGCGGGTGTGTGTGGCGAGGGTGTCGGCCGCGGCAGGGGGCAACTGGGCACCGGTGCCGATGAGGTGGGTACGCGCGTCCGCGAACATGCCGCCCATGACGGGTGGGACGCCGGGAGCATCGGTGTCCGCCAGGAAGAAGAGGGGGACGTCGGCTGGAAGGCCGGCGACGCTCAGTGTTGCGCGGGCCGCGTCGGGGAGCGGCGCGTTGGACAGGAGTTGGGGAGCGTAGCGGCGGACCTTTTGCTCGCCGAAGACCTGTGTGAGAAGCGGGCCGAGCTCCGCGTCAGGGAGGACGTGTGTGGGTGGTGCGGGGTGGGGGAGCGGTGCGCGAGACGGTTGTGGCGGCGCCTGCTGGCCCGCGAGCTGGGACATCATCTGCGCGTGGGACGTGAGCGCGGCGATGCCCTCGGTGCGGGAGGCCTGGTCCCGGCCGTACGGGTGCGCGTGCGAGTGGGAGGCGTTCGGGAACGTGGACAGCAGGACGTTCGCCGTGTAGCCGCCGGGGAAGTAGCCGGGGCACAGGTCCGTGTGGATCGCGACCACGTTCTCCACGGGCACCCTCAACTCGCCCAGCTGCGCCATGCCCTGGTACTCGGCCGGCGGCTTGCCGGGCGCCGAGGTGGCGGTGACGTAGGCCTCCTGGCCGGTGCGCGGGTCGACGTAGGTGAAGACCGCGGTGTTCCCCGGGCCGGTGGCCGGGCGGCCCGGTGGCGGGCCCGCGGGGGTGGGAGCGGGTGCCGACTGGTGCGGTTGATGGGGTGGCGCGGGCGCCGCCATCGGCTCGGGCGGGGCCAGCGGGTAGTCCACCACGGTGGGTGTCCGTTGCGGGGATGTGGTGGGCGGAACCGGAACCGGTGCCGGTGCCGGGATCGGTTCCGGTGCCGTCGACTGTGGAGCCGTACGTTGTGGGACCACTGGAGCCGTGGGACCGGAGGCAGCAGGGCCGCCGGCCTCGCCCCTGCCGGCGGAGCCCAATGCCGCCGCGTACTCCGTGAGTCCGTCCTCCTCGAACGCCCCCGCCAGCATCCGCGCGCGCTGCGCCGGTCCCGCCTGCGTACGCGTCAGCAGTGGGGCGATCCGTAGGTACGTACGTCCCGGAGCGGGGAGCGATTCGCGCGCCCGGGTATCCGTCGTGATCTCGTCCAGCGCGGCCCGCAGCACCACGGGGTCCGTGTGCGCCAGGAGCCACGGGTCCTTGAGCAGGCGGGGCAGTTGGCCCGCGCCCAGGAGGTGGCCGACGATGCCGTTCCGTACGTAGGGGTCGGCGTGTGACCAGCCGTCGTCGGGGACCCGCTCAAGCAGCTCCATCGCGAGGCACAGGTGCGCGGCGCGTACGTCGGGCAGCGTGGCGCGGAGCGCTTCGCCGAGGGCCGGGTGTGCGAGGGCGATCAGGGTGGGTCCGGCTGCGTCCTCGTCGTTCACCGTGGTGACGAACGGGCCGGCGAGCGGCATTCCGTTGGCGATGTCCGGCGCCAGGTCGCGGCCGGCCAGCGCCGAGGCCAGTGGTGCCCACAAGGGCAGGGGGAGCCCCTCGCCCTCGGCGAGGGCCAGTGGAGCGAGCATCGCAGGCAGGAGGGTCGGGTCAGTGCCGAGGCGCTGGGCGTGCATGGCGACGGCGTCGGCGGGGCCGGCGGGGAAGAGGGCGGCGTTGGGCGGCGGCTCTGGTGCCAACAGGTGGGCGTTGACCGCCAGTTGGGCGGTCAGACGGCTGCCGCCCGGGCCCGTGGCCGTGCGTGACGCGATGCCCTGCGCGAGCCAGAGCCGCATCTGCGGGTCGTCGGTGAACGGCAGCCGGGGCGCCCCGAAAGCCGGATCGAGTGCGATCTGGGTCTGCAGGGTGAGGCCGTGGAGGTCGGCGTGCTCGGGTGCGTCGAGATCGATGACCTGTGCCGTCCCGGCGGGGAGCGCGGCGGCGATCTCGGCGGCCACCGCGCGCGGGACCTCGGCGAGGAGTCGTACGGAAGGGAGCCCCGCGAGCGGCAGCAGCAGCTCGCGCGCCATCCGCTCGGGCCCGCGCCCGGCCCGTACGGGACCCGCCTCGTCCACATCCGGCACCACGATCACGCGCTCACCCGCGCCCAGGGCCTCGTACACCTCCGCATCGCGCGCGACGTCGATCCCGTAGTGGTCGGCGAGCACCCACAGCAGCTGGGCCGGTGTGAGCCCGGCGGCGCTCGGCACCGCGGGCGCGGGCAGCGGCGGCGGGACCGTCCACGGATCGAGGCGCGAGAGGTCGATGCGCTCGCGGTGGCCGGGGTCGCACAGCATCAGGAAGCCGGTCAGCAGGCGCGAACTGCCGCACCCCGGCGAGCCGGTGAGGAGCGCGACGCGCGGCACGCCGGGCGCGGCGGCCCGCCAGGCGGCGAGCGCGCGCAGGGCGGAGGCGCGGCCGCCGATGAACGGATGCGGCTCGAAGGCGACCTGCTGCGCCGCTGCCATGGGGTGCTGCGGCGCAGCCATGGGCTGCTGGGGCGCTCCCATGGGGCTGTTCTGCCAGCTCACGACTCTCCCTGGTTCCCCGTAAACACGTGCATGCCCACCTTAAGGGCGGCCTCTGACAACGGGACACGCGTGGCCGGTGGGGGTGCCCAGGTGCCCGAGTGGCTTGGTAAACTCCGCGCAAAATTACGTCTGTTGGGCCTGTTGTGGCACGCGGGGTCCTGCGGATGTACGGCGACACGGGGGAGATGCCGCCATGGCGATGATGCTGCCGGACGAGTTGGCGTGGCTGTTGGAGATGTTGGGCTTCGACTGGCCCACCGCCAACGAGGACCACATGATGCAGGCCGCGCAGACGTGGCGCGATTTCGGGGCGCAGGTCGGGGACATCCAGTCGGATGCGATGCGGTCGGCCGGGAATGTCACGTCGGACAACTACGGCGAGTCGATCGACGCGTTCGTCGAGAAGTGGGACAAGTTCGCGGGCGGGTCGGGGTATCTGGACGATGCCCGGCAGGCGGCCGAGGTGATCGCGTCGGTCTTCGATGTCGCGGCGATGCTGATCATCGGGATGAAGATCGCGGTGATCGTTCAGCTGATCGTGCTGGCGGTCCAGATCGCGGTGGCGGCGGCGACGGCGGTGGTCACGTTCGGGATATCGGCGGCGGCGTCGGCGGCGATGACGCAGGTGACCCGGATCGCGGTGCGCAAGATTTTGAAGGAGGCCGCGCAGGCGCTGCTGGAGGCGGCGCTGGAGGCGGTGAAGGAGCCGTTCGTCTCCGCGCTGGAGGAGATGAGCAAGGATCTCGTCGCGCAGACGGTGAACCAGAACTTCGGTGCGCAGGACGGGTACAACCTGGGGCGGACCGCTGAGGCGGGCAAGACGGCCGTCAAGGACGGGTTCGACAACTTCGGCCAGACATTGGGTGAGTCGCTGCGGGACGGGGCCGGGGGCCGGGCGGGGTCGCATGCGCGGGGTGGGCTGGACAGTGCGGCGGGGAACTCGTCGTCGTCGGGTGGGGCGGATGGGGATGCGGGGGCTGGGGCGGGTTCTTCGGGTGCCGGGTCCGACTCTGGGGCTGGTGCCGGGTCCGGTTCCGGTTCCGGTGGGGACGGGGCTGGAGGTACGTCGGCGGGTGCCGGGGTGGGAGCTGGTGCCGGTGGAGCGGCGTCCGGTGGATCCGGGGCCGGTTCGGGCGGTTCCGGTTCCGGTGGATCAGGGGCTGGCTCCGGGGCATCCGGGTCCGGCGACGGAGGCGGTACGGCTGGCGCTTCGGCTTCCGGCGACCCTGGCGGCACGAGTTCAACAGGTAGTGGCAGTACTGGAGTTGGTTCGCAGGCGACCTCGAACGGTGACGCCGGATCGACACCGACACCGACACCGACACCGACACCGACGCCGACTCCTTCCCCGGCGCCGTCGTCCGACCGGCCGCTGACCCCGTTCGACGCGGGCTACCACGAGCAGCAGCCGGCGCCCGGATCCTCCACGTCGTCCGATGCCGGCGGCTCCACGGGCCCGTCGAGCACACCGGATTCCTCACCCGGTTCGACCGGTTCGCAGAGCACGCCGGACGTGTCGACGGGTACGGACGCGCAGCGCAACGGCAGCGAGACGGCCACACCCGCGCCCGCCGCACAGACGGACCCGTCCTCCTCGGTGCCGCACGCGCGCGTGGACGTGGACACGAACACGCCGTCGCCCGCGCCGACCCCCATACCGGATTCGGCGCCGCCGACCGGCCAGCCCGATCCGTCCCACAGCATCAACACGGCCTCGGAGAGCGCCGCCCCGACGCAGGAGTCCAACGGCGCCGCCGCACAGATCCCTTCGCCTGACCGCGGTAACGATCCGTCGACCGCGACCGACCCACGTACGCAGGTCCAACAACCCACGACGACGGCGACGCCGGCGGGCACCCCCACGCCCACCGACACCTCGTCACCCGCCCCCACCTCCACCTCCACGACCCCGGGGTCCATACCCAGCGCGGGTACGGGCGCCCACACGGGTTCCGACTCGCCCTCACGTACGTCGTCCAGCCCCACGTTCCACTCCCAAAGCGCCACGGCCACCGAGGCCCACCCCTCGACCCGCCCCGCACCCACGGCGAACCCGACGCCCACCGGCGACCCCAACGCCACAACACCGACCCCGAACGTCGCACCGACCGCGACCGCGACCGCAACCCCGGGCCCGGTCACGAACACCCCCACCACGCCGACCCAGGGCCCGTCGCGCCAGCCCAACTCAACGGCCACGCAGCCCCGTACGGACACCCCCCGTACCGAGGCCCCCCACCGCACGACCCCCACACCGACCCGCCCCGAGTCGACAACCCCCTCGACGCCCCGCCCCAACACCCCCAGCAACAACAGGTCCGGCACGGCCAACCCCAACCCCAACACCCCGAATCAGCCCGGCATCTCCGCCACACCCACCCCGAACCAGACGCCCAACCAGGCCCCGAATCCGGCTCCGAGCCAGACGCCGAACCAACCTACGAACCAGACGCCCAACCCGGCCCCGAATCAGGCGCCGACCCAGGTCCCGGTCCAGGTCCAGGTCCCGATTCAGACCCCGAACAACACCCCCGGCGCCCAACAGCCCAGTTCGAACGGCCACCCCGCGCATGAGTCCTCCGACACCACGCCCCCCAAGCAGGACCAGCCGGCCCCCCTCTCCCAGGGCCAGAGCCTCCAGCAGATCCGCGACAGCCTCAACCACGCCCCCTACGGCCTGCTGACGCCGGACCCCGCCCACCAGCAGGCCCTCCAGGACGCCGTCCCCCGCAACCCGGACGGCACGCCCCAACGCCACCCCGACCCCAACGGTGAATGGGCCCAACTCCAGAACGACGGCGGCCTCCAGCAGCCCGGACGTTCCAACAACTGCCTCGACAACGCCCGCGCCGGCCTGTCCACCTGGTTCGGCGACCCCCAGGTCTCCGCACCCCGCACCCCGGACAAGAACCACGACGGCACACTCGACACGATGTCGCCCGAGCGCGACTCGTACAACAACCTCGACGCCTGGGCAGGCCGCCCCCAGATCTGGGCCGGCGCCGACCACCCCAGCCCCTACGCACGAATAGCCCACCACCTCCAGGAGGCCGGCCCCGGCTCCGCCGCCATCGTCGGCGTCCAATGGCCCGGCGGCGGCGGACACGCCTTCAACGTCTACAACCACAACGGCCAGATCATCTGGGTCGACCACCAGACCGGCGAGGTCAGCCCCAACCCCATCCACACCGGCGCCGCCGGCGTCCGCTACGTCCCGTTCGACTCCAACGGGCAGACCATGGACGCCCCATGGGAGAAGAAGCAGGACACGGAATCCGAGGCATCGGACGCATCTGAATCGTCTGACTCCGACTCATCCAACTCGTCCAATACGTCTGAATCGACCAATGCATCCGACTCCGACTCGTCCCAGTCGGCGGATTCGTCACAGTCGTCCGAGTCACCTCAGCCCGATCAGGAGCAGGGTGGGTACGGTTCGGACTCCACGGCCTCCTATGGCGCGGCCCCTGAGCAGCCCAACCAGGATCAGCAGCAAGGGCAGCAGGAACAGGGGCAGCAACAAGAAGAGGGGCAATCCAGGCGGGACTTGGATCCCACGCGCGCCAATCGGAACGGCGGCCTCGTTGCTGAGAATTCGGGCGACCTTCAGCAAGGGGTGGCTCCTGACCCGATTCAGGCTTCTCTGCGAGAGTCCCACAGCGTGTATCGGACCGACCTGGATGCCGTGCACCAGACCATGCGGGACTGGGTCGATCCGGAGAAGCACCCTGAAGCTCCCCTTTCTGGGCTCCTGGAGCAGGCGGCTGAGCGTCGGAAGGCCTATGAGAAGGCGATGGAGCCGGTCGAGACGCCTCGGAGGGCCTTGCAGGCTGCTCTCATCGAGGAACGCGCGATCGAAAAACAGGTCAAGGAGCACGAGAAGAACGGCGAGACGGACCAGGCGACCGCACTGAAGGACGGAGAGCTGGCCGAAGCCGCGGAGCGCAGGGCGGAGGCTCAGCAAGTCCATGACGAGGCCGTAGAGAACCACCGTGGCACCAAAGTCCCGCCAACTGCCTTTACCGACGCCGAGTTGAGAGACGCTCTCGGTGAGAAGTTCGCCACGATGAACGACGGTGAGAAGTACGCCGTGATCGCGGCGATCGCGCGCATGAGCAACTCCTTCCACGCGGACAACGCGGTCGGAAACAGCCCGGAGCGCCCCCCGGACAGTCACAGTCCCTACGAAGGCACCACCAAGGGCAGCGGTAACAACCAGGTGCCCAATCCTGCCCAGAGCGACCACGAGTCCTCAGCGGCGAGGCGACGCAACGAAGCGGCGGCGGACCTGCCTCCGAAGTACCGCTCGGACACCGAGTCGAAGAAGGCGTTCGCCAATCTACGGTCCGTCTTCAACGAATCCGTGGCCGAGGACCTGTCGTCCGTGAAGCGACGGAAGATCCAGGACCTTCTCGAGTCCGCGCTCGAATCCGGTACCGGGCCCGATCTGTCAGGCAAGAACTATGCGGTTGTCGAGCTGGTCGACGCCAAGGGCAACAGTACCTACGTCGTCGATTCCTCCGTCCCCGCCGGCTTGGACGCGGTCAGCCCCCTGCACTCCGAATCGCATATTCTGAACTGGATCGATACCGTCAATGGCGCCACTGAGCCCGGGGTCGACCCGAAGTACACGATTGCCGGCCTGTACACCGAACGTGAACCTTGTGGTTCGAGGGAGCTCAACTCTGGTTACGCCGAATGTTCCCGAACCATCGCGCAGCACGAGTCCATGAACGGTGTTCCGGTGTACTACAGCACGACGTACCGGCACTCGGACAAGGAGTCGAAGAACAGGATGGACGAGGAGTTGGCAGATCACCTCGCTGTCGTCGCGGAGGCCTGGATCCACGTGAGAACACAGATGGTCGGGGCGAATGGTCAAGGGGACCCTGCCGCGTAGGAGCTGGAATTCCTCCCTGCGAATTGGCCAACCGGCGCCGGGGCAATTGTCGGGCTCTGAGACTGGGTTCAAGCAGTAACTTCGGGTTGGGATGTGAAAGTGAGCAGCACGCGCAACGGGTCACAAGGGTCGGCGCATTTCGAGGAGTTGTCCCCTGAGGCGGCGATCGACCGCATCGCCGATGGCTGGCAGAAGCGCACGGGCTGGGGCGTCAACTGCGTCGTCGATCGGTCGGGCCGCCGTGGCGAGGAAGTCCTGCACGCCGTGCGGGAACGGGTGCCCGACAGCGTCCTCGTCGACGTGGCCGGCCGCACCGCGGACGAAGCGCTCACCAAGGTGCTGGACGCTCTCGGGGCGCGGGCCAAGGCACCCAGATCCTGGACCCGGCAGGTGCCGAAGAAGCCGGCTCGGCTGGTTCTCGTCTCCCACCTGGAACTGGTGGGCCACACCCGGACCAGTGGCGAACCGCAGCGCCTGCTGCGCGCCTTGGGCAGGATCGGTGGCAAGGGCCACGCCGTGGTCGTGGTCACCCGGGACGCCGACCTCCTCGGCACCGGCGACCGCCCGCTCCAGCTGTCGGTACAGGCCGAGGCGCCGCGCGAAGCGCCCGTAGAGGTACAAGCGTTGGCGCAGGCGGAGGCGCGTACGGTGCCGTACGGCGTCTGGCAGGAATTGGTCATGGGCGTGACCGGCCGGCCCGTCGAGGTCGACCACTTGATGCGGGTGGTTGAGCAGCACGGAGAACTTCTGGTCGCCGAGGGCGACGGCCAGGTGGTCTCCTTCCGGGACGAGTCCGTTGCGCGAGAACTGCGCGGGCAGCTCCCGGCCGAAGACCGGGCACGAACCCACCGCCATCTCTACAGCCACCTCGCGGAGTTGAGTGCGCAGTGGGCGAATCCGGAGGGCCGCGCCGACACCGACCCACTGGCCCGCTACGCCGCGACCGCGCTCGCCGCCCATGGCGCGGTCGCTGACTCCGTCACCGGGGAAACGGACTTCCCCCTGTTCACCGCGCTGCTGCGCGACACCCGCCTCATCGCCCACGTCCCGCCAACAGCCTTGCTGGAGGCGGCCGAAGGCGCAGGTATGAAGGAAGCGCCTGCCTGCTCGGTGCTCGCCGACGCGGTGCTGGCCCGGGACTACGCCATCCTGCCGTGCGCCCAGCCGACCTGGGTGGCCTGGCTGCACCTGCAGGCGACGGTTCGGGGCGATACGGAGCTGGCGGAGGGCCTGGAGCGCAGTGGTGTCCGGTTGCCGTGGCGGGTGCGGTGGTCGCGGTGGCGGCCGCCGGCGGGCCTGCATGTGTCGTACCTCGGCTTCTCCGATGTCTACGACCTGATGGAGATGCGCTTGCACGACCGCCCGGTGGCGGCAGCGTTGGCCTATCAGGGCCGGGAACGCCATGTGACCCTGCACGACCCGCGGAGCGGCGACGTGCTGGCCACTGGAGCCTGGGTGCGCAACCAGCCTCCCGAGGAGGCGGTGCCGGGCCTGCGCTGGCCGACCCCGGGAGGCGAGGACGACCGCCCAGAGGTGGATCCGGCGAGCCGTTATCTCCTGGAAGCAGGACCGGTGACGATCGACAACATCGTCGTAGTCGGCGGCTGGGGAGGCCTGTTCGGCATCGAGCCCGCGTCGGACGCGACGCCCTTCGCCGGTCTCAGCCTGCGCCACCGCTCCGAGGCGCTGTGCCCGTCCGTGCTCACCGCTCCGGCGACCGTCCCGGCCCACGGCCCCGCGCCTCGCCCCGAGGACCTCGACACGATCTTCGCGGCCGAATCCGGCACGCTGTACCGGGTGCAGGAGCCCCTGCTGCCCGAGGGCCTCACCGATCCGGCCACCCGTGAGTTCCTCGTCACGCAGGGACTGCCGTCCTTCCGCGACGTACACGGCCTCGGCTTCTTCGGCCTGGAACCGGACGACCGCAACCTTCTGCGGGAGGTGTCCTGGCCCGCCGATGTCCCGCGCGCCGACTACCAGCACGAACCGATCACCCTCACCGGTCCCTACTACGCCATCGGGCTCTGGATGGGCGACGACGTGGTGATCGACGGCCCGACCGGGCGGATCCTCCATCTTCCCGGCGGGAACCGCGAGGACTCCAACAGGGCGGAGATCGTGGGGCGGAACCTGCACGACTTCCTCGCGATGGTCTCCGCCTGGCTCCTCGGCGTCCAGGTGTTCACGACCTCGGGCGACGAGACCGAGACGCGCGACGTCGAGCCCCGGGTGAAGGGCCTGCAGACCGCGATCGACCCGATCGGCGCGGCGGCAGGAATCTGGGGAGTGGCGTTGATGGACCACTAGGTACGGCCGGCCGGCGGATCTCCGTGGATGATTTGCTGCTGACATATCTGAGGAGGGCGAGGTCTTGACGCATCTCGAACTGTTTTCCCAGAAACTCATCGACGACGAATCCATCGCCGTCACGGAGATCACCGATCGCGTCGCCGCGTGGCTGTCCCAACGGGATGGCCGAGGGGTCGATGAGGCAGTGGCGTGTCTGCTGACGACGCGTGATGAGCGGGTCGCGACGTTCGCTGCCCAGTATCTGTCCCTGTTGCCCGGGCTCCATGTGGAAAAGAATCGCGTTGCTGAGCGGCTCCGCGGTGTCGAGGGTATGGCCCCTGCCGTTTCCCGGCTGGTCCCATGGCTGTCGGCCCGGCTCCTCGAAGAGGTGGTGAACGACTATCTCGAGGCCGGCGACACGTACGGGCCATGGTTCGACGTCGTTTATGAAGTGAGTCTTTATCAACCTGAGCTTTTGCGCCCGCAGTTGAGTCGAATCGAGGATCCCGATGTTCGGTTCGGCATGTTGTCCGGTGGGCCGGATTCCTATGTGCCGGGACTCGGACGAAGGCTCGGGGTACGAGCCTGCCTACATGGGGTCAGTGGTCGACCGCGGCCAGAGTCCGCACATCATGGGCGGGACGTACGCCGGTGACATGCCGCTCTGCCCTGTCTGCGACCGGCCCGCAGGGCTCGTGTTGACGCTCGGGGCGGCAGCCTTGCCCTTCCCGCTGAGCACCGATCCCTCCTTCTTGTGGTACACCTGCCACTGCTACGCGCTGGACTTCGTGACGGTGAAACTCGTACCGGACGGGCTCGAGGTCTTCTACGGCCCGCAGGGGCCCGGAGTTGACGGCGGTCACGTTGTGCCGGGCGAGCGGGCCCTGGCGCTTGAGCCTCACCCGAACCAGTTGGGAATCAGCGTGGACGCCACGGGCGGCAACTCCCGTCACCAGGTGGGCGGGCGCCCCAGGTGGATCACAACAGCGTCGCACCCACGCTGTCGACTACGTGGTTTCCGGCGAGAGGGACGGGGGCCCATAGCCATGTACGAGAGCGTCACCGCGGACGCGGCGATCGAGCGGATCGTCGACCGGCAGCGGCGCGGCGAACCGTACGTCGTCGAGCTGATGGGTTCGGCAGGCTCGGGGCGCACGCAGATCCTCCGGAGTTCGGAGGCGCTGCTGCCGCGGTCCGTATGGGTCGACGCCACGGGGCTCGAAGCGCAGGAGCTGCTGGGGCAGGTACGTGACGGGCTGGATCAGGTGCCGCCCGGTGACGGGCCGGTGGTGGTGCTCGTCGCGCAGGGGCAGAGGATGGCCCGTGCGGGGGCAGCGGGTTACCCGAACGCCGCCCTGAGTCTCCTGAACCGTGAAATCGTCCGGCCGGCCGGCGCGCTGGTCGTCGTCGAAGTCGACTGGCATGACCGGTGGTTGGCGACGCGGACGCGCCTGGAGGTCGAGGTGCCGCGGCGGCAGCCCGATGAGAGTCGTTCGCAGGAAGAGCGGCGCGAGTGGGCCTTGCAGGCACTCGCTCTCGCACAGTCGCCCTCGCCTCCTGTCGAGGTCTGGCGCCAACTCTCCCGTCTGCTCAATGGCGCCGAGCTGGAACTGCCCCTGGACGCACCGGAGATCTCGGTCGCCGGGGACGGCCGTGTGTGGTTCGACAACTGGTCGCGTCGAGACGAACTGAGGGCCGCGGTGGACCTGGGCCACGCCCGCCGCGTCCACGCCGAGATGACCCAGTGGCTGCGCGACCGGTTCGACGAAACGGCGAACGGCGTGGGGCGCTACGCCGTCTTCGCGTTGGCCAGGCACGCGGCGCGCGGAGGAAGGTACGGCGAGTCCTTCCACGAACTGGCAGGCGATGAGCGCCTGTTGGCAAAGCTTTCGCCGCACAGTCTCATCGAGGCCGATGAGATGGTGCGCGCCAAGCTGGACGCCGTACGGATGAACCCCGCCCTCCGTGACCGTTACGCCGCCTGGTCGGCCCCCACGCCGGCCAGCCGTGCGCGCGACCTGGAGACGGCAGGTCTGCGCACCTTCGAGTTCGACGAGTGGGCGTCCTGGCTGGCCCTGGCAGCGCGGGCGCAGGGTGACGAGGCGACGGAGGAGGCCGTGGCCGATGCGCACCCGGACCGTCCGTGGACGGTGCGCTGGGCGCACTGGCGTCCGCCGGGCGTCGTCGACCCGCGGCGGGTGTTTCCCGGTCCGGTGACCGGCTTGGAGCTCGCGCCCGAGGGCTGGGATCCGGAGGGGCGGACGGCGGTCGTCGCGCGGGACGACACTCCGTCGAAGCCGCGCTACTGGGTGTTCGACGCGGCCACGGGCGAGGTGCTGGCCGGCCCGTGGACGGGTTCCGTGCCTGCCTTCGGGCAGCGTGAGCCGTTGTGGCAGGGCGGAGGCGGCCGCCTGCGGGCGTGGGCCGCATTCGACCCGTTCCCCAAGGAGCCGGGGCTCGTGCGGGACCGGTTGACGGTCGGGGACCTGGTCGTGGTGGCGTCGACCGGCGGAATCTTCGCGGCCGAGGCCATGGATCCCGAGCGGTTCGCCGACGGGTTCCCGGGCCCGCAGACGGTTGACGAGGACGACGAGTTCGACGATGACGATGACGAGGACTGGGCCGACGACCTCGACGCCGAGGCTGGTGGGGGCGCCCCCTTTGGCGCCGCCATGCAGTCCTCCCCGAACGCGGCCACGCTGATCGACGTGCGACCTTGCCATATCGCCCCGGGACAGGCGGACTTCGCGTCGTCCCCGGAGTCGGTGTTCGGTACGCAGTCCATGACCCGCCTCTCCGAATCACAGCTCCCAGCGGACATCACCGACCCCCGCGCCCGCCACACTCTGACGGTGGCCGGACTGCTGGCCTTGGCGGCGGCCGAGATCCATCTGGGCTTCGACCCGGAGGCCGAGGCCCCGCTGCCGCGCGTCCGTGCCCTGCCCTTGTACGTGCTGGGCGACTGGAACGGCGGCCCCATCGCCGTACACGCACGCACCGGCCGGATCTACCGCTTGCCCCGCCACGACAACTGGACCGAGACGGACCTCCCCGACGACACCCCACCCGGCGACGACTGGGACCCCGACTGGGACTCGGGGAGGTGGAACGTCGACTACGAGGCCCCTCACCTCATGGCCGAGAACCTGGACGTCTTCGTACGCCTCGTCACTACGTGGGCCGTACTCCGCGGCCACTTCCCAATGGCCTACACCCAGGGCGAACTCTTCGGCCTGCGAGACGAATTGGAGGATCGCCTGCGCGCCATCAGCCCACACGCCGCGCACAGCTGGTGGACCGAGGGGTTGCAGGAAATCATCTGACAAGCCCTGAAGGCTCCATGAGCTCCGAACGAGGAGGATCGATCTCCGGTGGTGCCCGGTGATTGGCCGTTCTTCGACCTCGTGGAACACATCGGCCAGGCGGCTCCGTTGCCCCCGGACGTCGGCGAGGGCCTCAAGTCGTTCCTGGGCTCCCTCATTGCGTCGAGTCCAGTCAAACGGACTCTCCGAGGCGCAATCCACTTCGCGGCGACGGGTGCGTCAGGTCCGCGCACCGGGCCAACAGGCCCGATCTCCTCTCGCCGTACGAGCCGCTGCTTGTCATGTACGAACGCGGAGGAGGGTTCTCGGTCAACCAGCAGCAGATCGACCTCAATGGGGTGAGCCTTCCCCTGTGGAACGCGGACGCGCCCATCACGTTCCCTCCTCTGACGGCCTTTGGGGCGACTGCCCTCGATGCTCTGGACGCCGGGGCGCGGGGGCACAACACCTACTTCGCAAAGATCCGGGACGGTTACCCGCGCGATCGGCCATCGGGGATTCTGCGCCGACGAGTTGTGGGCAGGGGCCGGCGGACGTTCGACGAAGCCTTCACCAGGAATCTCGAATGGCAGCCCAGCGAGTACGCGCGGCTGCATGAACTCGGCCACAACGACGTTGAGCACGCGGAGATCTCCGAGGCCGAGGCGGTCGCCTTCATCGACTGGCACTCAGGCAGGATCACAGGGTGAGCGTGGACCTTGATGCTGTACTCGGAGTCCTGGCAGCCGAGCCGGGGATGCCGTGGCGCACGCGGTGGGCCTGGTGGCGGCCGGCCGGCTGGTTCGTTGCCCAACCCAGCCTGAACGGTGACTACTTCGAGGTGCATTGCCGGCGCCAGGGGGCGGGCCTCGTCGAGGTGGTGGACCATCGGGGGTTGATCCGCCTCGACGCGGAGTCGGGACGCAGGGTGCCGGTGCCGCCGTTGGGCCGTGAAGGTGGGACGGGCGAGTCGGCGGTGCCTTTGGACGAGCTCGGCCCGGCAGAGCTGTACCGATGGGATCTGACCGCACCGGAGAGCTGGCAGGCCGCCGTCGCGTGGTCTGACGAGGAGGGGCGGGCGTGCCACCTCGTAGTGGACCCGCACGGCATCGCGATGCTCGAGACGGATGCGGAGGTGCTCCGGAACTGGCCACAAAGCGCGGGTATCGACACCTCTTCGTCCACGTCGTTCGAGTCTTCCCGGAGTCTGCCGCTCGGCGCCGCCCTGCGGCGAAAGCGGCTCATGGGGCCGTTGACCGCCGCCCGAATCGACGACGCGTTCGGAGCGGGTAACGTGCTGCGCGTACCCGACAGTGCGCTTCCCGAGGCCCTTGAGTACCCGGAAAGCAGACGGCACTTGCGGGATGTGGGCATCCCCGCGCGGTGGGCGTGCCATGGGGTCGGGTTCACGGCGTACGCCCTCGACGAGCCGCGGCCTGCGACCGCCGCCGATGATCTGCCACCGGACCTGACCGGCTTCGGGACGTGCGACTACGGCGACCTGTACGTACACGGTCGCGACGGCTCCGTACACATCCAGAGCCGACTGGAAGGACCGACGAACGGCACGCTCGTGCACCTGGCGCCGGATCTCGACGTTTTCACGCGTGTTCTGGAGGCGGTGTACCGCTACTCCAACGCCTGTTGGCACCCCTATCCGGTGGAGGGGGACCAGGAGACCGTGGCGCAGGAGTTCCTGGACGAACTGGAGGCGCTGGCACCGGGGTTCTTCGCCCCGCAGGCGCCCAGCGGTGTGCTGTGGAGCTGGTTCTGGGCGGGCATCACCGAACTTGATGTGGACGGCTTCTGAATTCAGAGCCGGTCGACCAGGTCGATCTGGACGTACCGCCGGGGGCCCCTGCGGTACGTGCGGGGCAGGCCTGATCTGTACGTGTTGGGGACCTGGAGCGGTGGTGTCATCGTCGACGGGGCGACCGGAAGGGTCTACCGCCTGCCCGAGCGCGACGACTGGGACATGGCGGACCTGCTGAACGATGACGCTGTGCCCCACGGTGAACGGTTTCCGGACCGGGACGCGAGCGAGCGGAACGTCAACTACGAGCATCCGCACGCACGTCATGGCGGAGAATCTGACGACCTTCGTCCGCCTCGTCACCGCGTGGGCAGCACTGCGCCTGCACTTCCCGATGGTGTTGGTGGACCGAGGACCTTCGGAGTCCGTAGGAATGGAGCTTTCCTTGTCCCTCGCGATCCTGAACGACCCCACCCCCGACGCCGTCGTCGCTCGGCTCCGCACCCCGTCCCAGGAGTGGGTGGAAGCGTGCACGGGTGAGCCCGGGACGTTCTTCCCCGTGATCGACATTGACAGCGGTGGCTACCAAGGGAAGGGCGGTGCTGTCGGTTGGAGTCCCGAGCCCGCCGAGATCTTCGCCGGTCACTACGGCAAGGACGACGTGATCCCCGCCTCCTGCAACTGCATCGGCGTCTGCGGCAGCGAGTACCACCTCATGGAGATGCCCACCGGCGAGATCTCGGTCTACGACCCCAACGGTTGGGACAGCGCCTCCGGCATGGCCTCCGCGCACGAGTTCGCCTCGGCCGCCCGATGACCTTGAGGGCGAAGACGTAGACGAAGACGCACGCGAGGAGGCCCTGGAAGCCGCCCTCCAGGAGTTCGGCGACTTCGTCGAGGCGCTCCCGCGGGACCTCGGTGGCGCCCACTTCTGGGAGGCGGCGACGCAGAGTCTCGTCGACCACTACGAGCCGTAGCCCGGGTCGGCCTCGGGATGAGCCACGTACCCCTGGTCGGCTAGGGTCGCGGGCATGACACGAACGGGTGGAGACGGCACCGGCCTGCAGTGGGAGGCGGACTTCTCGCGGAAGTGGGAGACCGAGCTTCCGCCGGAGGAGCGCGCGCTCGCCGAGGAGAAGGCGCGGGTCGCCGAGGTGGTGCGGCGCGAGCGGCTGCGGGGGATCGTGTGCGCGGCCGTCTTCCTCGCGGCGGCCGTCGCCGCGCTCGTCGGCCAGGCCGTGGGGAGCGCCGGCGCGGTCGCGATCGGCGCCAACGCCCTTGGTGTGGCGGGCGGTTGCTACGCGCTGTGGCTCGCCGTGCGGGGAACGGGCGGCATGGGACGTACGGGCCTGTGGGTCATGGTCGGCGCGCTGCTGGTCATCGGAGTGGGCCAGGCGATCTGACCCGCCCCAGCCCATTCCGGCCAGCCCTACCCGGCCCGTCCCTCACGTCATCTTGCTCATGCTGGAGATCGTGCCTCCGCTGCCCGCCGCGAAGTCGACATCGTTCTGTTCCTGGCGGATCAGCTGCTCGTTGAAGGACTCGTTCTCGTCGTGGTTCTTGGCCATCGCGCTGAGCGCGCCGCCGATGTTCGTCAGCTCCTGGGCCAGGTGCTGCATCGACTCGAACATGCCGGTCTGCAGACCCTCGTAGGCGATGCCGAACTTCTCGCCGATCTCGTCGTCGCCCCACGGCGGCATGTCCGCCTTGTCGGCGAAGCTGGTCAGGCCCTGGACGAAGCCCTCCACCTGGCCCTTCTCGGGGGCGGGGGCCTCGCCGCTGGTGGGGGCGCAGGCGTTCACGGAGGCGAGGCCGTTCTGCAGGGAGGCCGCCGCCCTGGCGAACGCGGCGCCCAGGTCCTGGAAGTTCGTGCCTTCGTCGGACAGGGACGTCGTATCGGTACGGAATCCTTCGCGGGGCATGAGGGTCCTCTCAGGCTGCGGACGGGCGGACGGGCGGACGGGCGGACAGTGGGTCAGAACAGGCCGTGCCACATCTGCTCGATGATCACCGACCACCAGTTGCCGGCGTCGTCGAAGCACGTGGGGTCGAGCGCGATCAGGCGGGCCTGGAGGTCGGCGACCGTCGACCCCGCCTCGTACGGGTTCATGCCCACCATGAGCTCGCGCGTGGTGGCGAGCGTGGCGAGGCAGTGCGCGAAGGCGGCGACCGACGCGTTGACGTAACGGCCGCTGCCCGTCGTCGGATTCGCCGCCCATACGCTGCCGGCCTCCTGCTGCACCGTGATGACGTACTGGCCGTCCGTGCCGACGCGGGTGTGCGCAGAGAGGATGTCGGCGGCGGCGGGGGACAGCTCCGCCCCGAACTCCCGCAAGTGCGTCGCCGCGTCCACGAACAGGCCGCCGCGCGGCGGGGCTTCGGGCCGGTCGGCGGTGAAGAAGAAGCGGACGTCGGCAGGGAGCCCGGGGCTCGCGAGGGCGGCGCGCGCGGCGTCGGGGAGCGCGGCCGAAGCGAGCAGTTCCGTCCCGTAGCGCTGCACGGGAAGCTTCCCCGGGAGCTCGGCCGGCAGCGTCGGCGCCGAGGCCGTCGGCGCGGGCAGCGGCACGCGGTGCGGGCGCGGCGGCGGCGCCTGGCCCGTGAGCTGCGCCATCGACGCCACCCGCTCGGTCAGCGCGGCGACGCCCTCCGCGCGCTCGGCCGGGTCCCCGCCGTACGGGTGGCCGGAGGAGAGTGCCGCGCTCGGGAAACCGGCCCTGAGCGCGTCGAGCGTGTAGCCGCCCGGCAGGGAGCTGGGGCTGAGGTCGGTGTGCACCGCCACCACATTGCCCGCGGGTACGTCCGCGGCGCGCAGGTCCGACCACGCCTGGTACTCGACGTGCGGCAGGCCCGGGCCCGATACACGGGTCAGGTACGTCTCCTCGCCGGTGCGCGGGTCGACGTACGTGAACACCGCGGTGTTGCCGGGGCCGGTGGCGGCGGGGGAGCCGTCGCCGGCCGGCGACGCGGCTTGCCGTTCGTCCTGGTCGTGCGTGGTCACGGCTGGGGTCTCCCTCGGACGGGGGCGGTAGGACGGGCGCGGTAAACGGTCAAGGTAGGCGGCGCGTTGACCGCAAAGTCTAGTGCCGCCCGGTGACAGTGGGCCGGGAGAGTGCCCAGGGCCCGCGTCGACGGAGTCCCGGGGCCCGCGTCAGCCCCGCCCCACCTGCCGCCGGTACAGGCTGATCGCCGACTCCGGCGGAAAGTTCGGGACGTACATCGTCGAGCCGTCCGCCTTCGAGATGACCAGGTGGCTGCCCCCGTACGAGGGCGGCTCGGTCGGCGGGAAGGTCGCGTAGACCAGGAAGCCCAGGTCGAACTCCTGGACGTTGAGCGTCGCCGGGGTCCCGTCCGCGCACAGCGGCTGGAACGTCGTCCGGGCGATCGCCAGGGCCTCGTCGGCGGTGCGCGGTGCGGTGGTCAACTTCCGTCTCCTCAGGTCTCGTTGCGCGTACGGCGCCGGGGATCGGATTCAACCGGTCCCCGGCGCCGTACCGTAGCTCGCCGACTAATTGCCGCGCATCGGCTAGTTGCTGCGCATCGGCATCCAAGCCGTCTGCACCAGCTGCGCCCCACCCTTGCGGGTGACGAGCATGCCTCGGCCCGGCGGCAGCTTCTGCGGCTTGAGCGGGCCGAAGATCTGGCCCTCGGCCGGGTCGCCGGAGAGCACGAGACCCGTCGCGCCGAGCTCCTTCATGCGCTGCATGACCGGCTCGAAGGACGACCGCGCCGCACCGGAGGAGCTGCGCGCGATGATGATGCGCAGGCCCAGGTCGCGGGCGAACGGCAGGTACTCGAGCAGCGACTGGAGCGGGTTGCCGGAGCTGGTGGCCACCAGGTCGTAGTCGTCGACGATGATGAACGCGTCCGGCAGGTCGTACCAGGAGCGGTTGCGCAGCTGCTCCGGCGTGACGTCCGGACCCGGCATACGGCGGCCCATGGAACCGGCGAGGCTCGTGACGACCTCCTGGAGCTGCGGTCCCGAGGCGCAGTACTTGTAGAGGTGCGACTCGGGCAGCTCGCTCAGGTGCGCGCGCCGGTAGTCACCGGCGACGATGAGCGCCTTGTCGGTCGCGTACCGCTCGGAGATCTGCTTGGCGATCATCCGCAGGAACGCGGACTTGCCGGACTCGGACTCTCCGTAGACCACCATCAGCGGGTCGGTCTCGAAGTCGATGAACGACGGCGACAGCGTGGTCTCGTCGACACCGATCGCGACGCCCCGCTCGGGGAAGTCGTTGCCCTTGGGGACCTCGCTGATGTGCAGCTTGGTCGGCAGCATCCGCACCGGCGGGGCCGGCGGGCCCTGCCAGTGCTCGGAGACCGTCGTCACCATGTGCTCGATGGCCTGGCCGAGGGACTCCACGTCGGAGGAGGCGTCGATCCGCGGCAGCGCGCCGAGCGAGCTGAGCTTGTCCGGGGTCAGACCGCGGCCGGGCATGCCGAGCGGCACGGCCTCCATCTTCTTGCGGTCGAACTCGGACTCCATCGGGTCACCGAGCTTGAGCTCCACGCGGTTGAGGAGCTGGTCGCGCAGGGCGGGCCGGACCTCGGTGTAGCGGCCGGAGCCGATGATCAGGTGGACGCCGAAGCCGAGGCCGCGCGAGGCCAGGTCGAGGATGACCGGGTCGAGCTGCTCGTAGTCGGTCTTGAAGGCGGCCCAGCCGTCGATGATGAGGAAGACGTCGCCCCACCGCTGGTCCGGGTACTGCCCGGCGGCGCGCCGGGAGCGGAACGTACCGATGGAGTCGATGTTGTTGGCGCGGAAGAACTCCTCGCGCTCGTTGAGGATCCCGCGCACCTCGGCGACCGTACGGCGCACCTTCTCGGAGTCGAGGCGCGAGGCGGCCCCGCCGACGTGCGGCAGGCCCTCCATCGAGAGCATGCCGCCGCCACCGAAGTCCAGGCAGTAGAACTGCACTTCGGACGGGGTGTGGGTGAGCGCGAACGAGGTCATGATCGACCGGATCAGGGTCGACTTGCCGGACTGCGGACCACCGACGACGAGACCGTGACCGGCCGAACCGGAGAAGTCCAGGTACTGGATGTCGCGCCGCTGTTCGAACGGCTTGTCCACCAGGGCCATCGGCACGACGAGCTTGCCGAGCGCCGGGTAGTCGGCGGCGTGCAGGCCGCGCTCCGGGGTCGTCGACAGCGGCGGGAGCAGCGAGTCCACCGAAGGGGACTCCTCCAGCGGCGGCAGCCACACCTGGTGGGCGGGCGGACCCTGGCCGACCATGCGGGCCACGATCACGTCGAGGACGGTGTCCGCGAGCGCGTCGTCGACCTGGTCGGGAACGACCTCGGGCTCCGGCTCGTGGATGATCTGCTCGGCGACCGGAGCGGCCGTGAAGAGCACCGGCTGCCGGTGGGTGCGCGAGCCACCGCCACCGGAGCCGCCGGCGCGGTACACGCCACCGACGTAAGCGGCCTTGAACTGGATCATCGTCTCGGTGTCGTACTTGAGGATGCCCGAGCCGGGGACGTTCGGCAGGTGGTACGCGTCGGGGACACCGATCGCGGTACGGGACTCGGCGGCCGAGAACGTACGCAGACCGATGCGGTACGACAGGAAGGTGTCGAGGCCGCGGAGCTTGCCCTCCTCCAGGCGCTGCGAGGCGAGCAGCATGTGCACACCCATGGATCGGCCGATGCGGCCGATCTGGATGAACATGTCGATGAAGTCGGGCCGGGCCGTGAGGAGTTCGGAGAACTCGTCGAGCACCATGACGAGGGACGGCAGCGGGTCCAGCGGGGCGCCGGCCGCGCGGGCCTTCTCGTAGTCGGTGATGTTCGCGTAGTTGCCCGCCGAGCGGAGCAGCTCCTGGCGGCGCTGGAGCTCACCGGTGATCGAGTCGCGCATGCGGTCGATCAGGGTGAGGTCGTCGGCCAGGTTGGTGATCACGGCGGCGACGTGCGGGAGTTCGGACATGCCCGCGAAGGTCGCGCCGCCCTTGAAGTCGGCGAGGATGAAGTTCAGCGTCTCCGAGGAGTGCGTCACCGAGAGCGCGAGCACGAGGGTGCGAAGCACCTCGGACTTACCGGAACCGGTGGCGCCGACGCACAGGCCGTGCGGGCCCATGCCCTCCTGGGAGGCCTCCTTGATGTCGAGCATGACCGGCTGCCCGTCGCGGTCCACACCGAGCGGCACACGCAGCCGCTCGTGCAGCGTGCGGGGCCGCCAGGTGCGCCCGACGTCCACCGAACCGGCGTCGCCGATGCCCATCAGCTCGGTGAAGTCCAGGTTGGCGAGGAGCGGTTCGTCGCCGTCCGCCGAACCGGCGCGCAGCGGCGCGAGCTGGCGCGCCAGCGCCTCGGCCTCGGTGAGCGACAGGGTGTCGCAAGTGCCGGTGTACTGGGTGCCGCCCTGCGACTCGAGCAGCAGCTCGCCCGGCTGGACCTGCACGGACAGCGAGCCGCGCAGCTCCTCGACGATGCCGGGGACCACCTCGATGATGGTGACGCCCTGCAGCCCCTCGGCGCCCGCGATCAGCGAGTCGTCGGGGATGTCGCCGCCGTCCATGACGACGACGAGGTGCGGCTGGTCGACGACCGGTGGGCCCTGCGGGTTGAACCGGCCGCGGCCCTCCAGCTCGTCGGCGAGCATGTCCTCGACCTCACCGAGGTCGCCCACGATCACGCGCTGGGAGCCCGCACCGTCGGTGCCGCTGTGCTGCACGTGCGGCAGCCACTTCGTCCACTCCCACTCGGCCATCGCACCGGGCGAGGCCACCACGGCGACGCGCAGGTCCTCGGGCGAGTGCAGGGTGCACAGTTGGGCGATCATCGCCCGGGCCGCCCCGTACGTGGTGTCCGGATCACCGGAGACGCTCACGTGGTAGAAGGAGCGCAGCGACACGGCCAACGGCAGTGCGTCCAGGGTGCCGTGGGTCTCCAGGAACGACTTCATCGCGTGCGCGGTGAGCGGTTCCAGCTCGTCGAGCGGCGCGGTCTCCGGCGCCATCAGGGGAGTTGCCAGCTGCTGCGGGCCGAGCCCGAGACGCACCTGCGTGAAGTCCGAGTCGCTGCCGCGCCGTTCCCACACCCGGCGGCCCTCGGCGACCAGCGCCCACAGCTGCTCGGGGTTGGGGTGCAGGAAGTACTGCCCGTCCCGCTGCATGCGCGCGGTGGTCCGCACATCACGCCGGACCTGGGTCAGGTACTTGAGGTAGTCCTGGCGTTCCTGGGCCATCTCGGCCCCGCCGCCCTGCCGTGCCTTGACCAGCTGCGTCAGCGCCATGGCCAGGGTGGAGACGATCATGACGCCACCCATGATCTTCATGATCGACTGACCCGAGGTGAAGAAGAACGCCGAGGATGTGCCCATGCCCAGCATGGGCAGCAGGCTCATCATGAGGTTCTGGTCCTCGGCCCGCGCCAGCTCCGGCGGCGGCTCGAGACGCACCTCGTCCGTCGGTACGTCGGGTGGCAACACCCGAGGCGGTCGCTTGACGATGACCACGCTCACCGAAGCACCAGTCCTTAAATCTTCAGTCGTCGATCAGTTCAGCGCGCACGGATGTCGTGCACGTCGGGACATGTCGGACCGCCCCCGTTACTGGCGGTTCCCCCAGGCCGAAGGCAAAGAGCTCCGGCGTGCCCGGTGATCCTACTGACTCTCGTCAAGTGCCGGGGCCTGTGGGGTGAGATGGGCTCAGGACGCTACGCTGTCGCACCGCGCGTGACGCCGTCCGGACGCCGCGCCGCCGCACCGATGCCACACCAAGTCATGACATTAGGGGGAACCGCGAGGTGAGCACCACAGCTCTTGCCGGGGGCGGAACCGGCTTCTGCCGGGTCACCGTCGCCGCACCGGACGCACGTATCGATGTGGCCCTGCCCGAGGACGCCGCTCTGGCCGACATCTACCCGGAGATCCTCCAGCTCTCCGGGCAGAGCCAGGCCGAGGGCGACCCCACCGGGTACCACCTGGTCCGCCGGGACGGCACCGTCCTCGACGCCGGCCGCTCGCTCGCGGACCAGCGGGTCCTCGACGGCGACGTGCTGCTGCTGCGCCCGTTCGCCGAGTCGCTGCCCGCCGCGGTGTTCGACGACGTGTCCGACGCGGTCGCCTCCGCCGTGCGCCGCGACCGGCGCCGCTGGACCGACGACCTGATGAGCGTCGTCGGTCTCGGCGCGGGCGTCCTGCTGCTGACGCTGATGGCGTTCGCGCTCTGGTTCTCGAACCCGATCAAGCGCGACATGCACAGCCTGCCCGGCATCATCGCCGGTGTCGTCGGCGTGCTGCTCGTGGCCCTCTCCGTGGTCCGCGCGCGGGTGTACGACGACCGTGCCGCGTCCACCTCGCTGGGTCTCGCCGCCCTGCCGCACCTGCTGATCGCGGGCTCGGGGATCTTCCCGACCGAGGCCGACTCGGGCCCGGGCCGGCTGCAGCTGCTGTCCGGCTGCGTCGTGGTGCTGATCGCCTCCGCGCTGCTCGTGGTGCTGCTGCCGCACGGCGACGCCGTCTTCGTCGCCGCGGCCCTCGGATCGGCCGTCGGCGCCCTGGCCACGTTCGGCGCGCTGATGACCGAGGCCTCGCCGAGCGAGGTCGCCGGCGTCACCGCGGTCGTCGCGATCATCGCGCTGGCCTGGCTGCCCGGCATGTCCGCCCGCTCCGCCCGGCTGCCCATCGGCTACCGCTCGCCGGACCAGATCTCCCAGGGCCGCGACTACGGGCGTGACGAGGAAGAGCACATCGACTTCGACCGCATCGGTGCCCAGGTCCGCCGCGCCCACGAGCTGCTCCTCGGCCTCGTCATCGGCTGCGCGGCCCTCGCCGTCGCCTCGGCCGGTGTGGTCCTCGGCTTCTCCGACGACGTCTGGGCGCAGCTGCTCGCCCTGGCCGCCGGCATCGCCCTCATGCTGCGCGCCCGTCTGTTCGACTACACCGCGCAGGTCGCGTCCCTCGTCGTGGGCGGCCTGGTGATTCTCGGTCTGCTGATCCTCGGCGTGACCCTGAACACCCCGCACGCCCTCCTGCAGAGCTTCATCCAGGGCGACAGCGCCCCGCTCAACATCCACATCCTGTGGTTCGCCGCCGCGATCGGCGGGGGAGCGGCCCTGCTCGTGATCGTCGGCCTGTCCGTGCCGCGCAAGGGCGTCTCCCCGTTCTGGGGTCGCATGCTCGACCTGTTCGACGGCTTCGTGCTGCTGACCCTCGTACCGCTGTGCCTCGCGGTGCTCGGCCTCTACACGCAGGTGCGCAGCATGGTCAGCTGATCAGGGGCCCGGTCGGCCGCCGTCGGGTCGGCCGCCGGGCTGCTGGTACGCTGTGTGACGGCCGTTTGTGTACGCGCCCCCGGCATTGCAGGACATTCCTGGGGGCAGCGCCCAGCGGATCCCCGCCTCCCGAGTTACGGAAGCTCTCCTGAGATGTAGACCAGGGGCACTCGGCGGCAATCAGACTCTACGAGGAGTAAGCGTGGCTCTCGACACCGCTACGAAGAAGCAGATCATGACCGAGTTCGGCACCAAGGAGGGCGACACCGGCTCCCCCGAGGTCCAGGTCGCCATGCTCTCCCGCCGCATCTCGGACCTGACCGAGCACCTCAAGACGCACAAGCACGACCACCACTCGCGTCGTGGCCTGCTCATCCTGGTCGGCCAGCGTCGCCGCCTGCTGCAGTACCTGGCCAAGAAGGACATCCAGCGCTTCCGTGTGCTGGTCGAGCGCCTCGGTATCCGCCGCGGTGCGGCCGGCGCCCGATAAGACGCTGTGAGAGGGGGCGGTTCCCGATTGTGGGGGCCGCTCCCTTTGCCGTACGTGCGCACTGTCACCGAGGCTTTGTAGTCTGGTGACGTACGACTACGCATATGAGGAGAAGCGCCACCTCGCCGCCGCCGGTCCTCGGTAGTGGCCCCCGGGGACGCAAGAGGATCCCCGGGAGCTTCGATCGAAGACCGGCCCGCACTCAAAGGCACGCTTCTCCGTTCGTCCCTCGGCCACACGGGCCGTGCCGGACAAAAGACGCATTCAGACGAAAGTAAACGGAGATATCGCTAGTGGAGAACGAGACCCACTACGCCGAGGCCGTCATTGACAACGGCTCCTTCGGCACCCGCACCATCCGCTTCGAGACGGGCCGACTCGCCCGCCAGGCCGCCGGCTCCGCCGTCGCCTACCTCGACGACGACACCATGGTGCTCTCGGCCACCTCGGCCTCGAAGAACCCCAAGGACAACCTCGACTTCTTCCCCCTCACGGTGGACGTCGAGGAGCGGCAGTACGCGGCCGGCAAGATCCCCGGCAGCTTCTTCCGCCGCGAGGGCCGGCCCTCCGAGGACGCCATCCTCACCTGTCGCCTCATCGACCGCCCGCTGCGCCCGTCCTTCAAGAAGGGCCTGCGCAACGAGATCCAGGTCGTCGCCACGATCATGGCGCTCAACCCCGACCACCTGTACGACGTCGTGGCGATCAACGCCGCGTCCGCGTCCACGCAGCTGGCCGGCCTGCCCTTCTCCGGTCCGGTCGGCGGCGTCCGCGTCGCGCTGATCAACGGCCAGTGGGTCGCGTTCCCGACGCACACCGAGCTCGAGGACGCCGTCTTCGACATGGTCGTCGCCGGTCGCGTCCTCGAGGACGGCGACGTCGCGATCATGATGGTCGAGGCCGAGGCCACCGAGAAGACCATCCAGCTGGTCAAGGGCGGCGCCGAGGCGCCGACCGAGGAGGTCGTCGCGGCCGGTCTCGACGCCGCGAAGCCCTTCATCAAGGTCCTCTGCAAGGCCCAGTCGGACCTCGCCGCGAAGGCCGCCAAGCCGACCGCCGAGTTCCCGATCTTCCTGGACTACCAGGACGACGTGCTCGAGGCCCTGACCTCCGCGGTCAAGACCGAGCTCTCCGCCGCCCTCACCATCGCGGGCAAGCAGGAGCGCGAGGCCGAGCTGGACCGCGTCAAGGGTCTGGCCGCCGAGAAGCTCCTCCCGGAGTTCGAGGGCCGCGAGAAGGAGATCTCCGCCGCGTACCGCTCGCTGACCAAGTCCCTGGTCCGTGAGCGCGTCATCAAGGAGAAGAAGCGCATCGACGGCCGCGGTGTCACCGACATCCGCACCCTGGCCGCCGAGGTCGAGGCCATCCCGCGCGTGCACGGCTCGGCCCTGTTCGAGCGTGGCGAGACCCAGATCCTGGGCGTCACCACGCTGAACATGCTGCGCATGGAGCAGCAGCTGGACACCCTTTCGCCGGTGACCCGCAAGCGCTACATGCACAACTACAACTTCCCGCCGTACTCCGTCGGTGAGACGGGCCGCGTGGGCTCCCCGAAGCGCCGCGAGATCGGCCACGGCGCGCTCGCCGAGCGCGCGATCGTGCCGGTCCTGCCGACGCGCGAGGAGTTCCCCTACGCGATCCGCCAGGTCTCCGAGGCGCTGGGCTCCAACGGCTCGACGTCGATGGGCTCCGTCTGCGCCTCCACCATGTCGCTGCTGAACGCCGGTGTGCCGCTGAAGGCCCCCGTCGCCGGTATCGCCATGGGCCTGATCTCGCAGGAGATCAAGGGCGAGACGTACTACGTCGCCCTGACCGACATCCTCGGTGCCGAGGACGCCTTCGGCGACATGGACTTCAAGGTCG
Source organism: Streptomyces nidicola (assembly GCF_050106155.1). NCBI lineage: Bacteria > Bacillati > Actinomycetota > Actinomycetes > Kitasatosporales > Streptomycetaceae > Streptomyces > Streptomyces nidicola. The sequence goes on along the minus strand of NZ_JBNBPI010000001.1, from coordinate 2,951,992 downwards.
CCGGCACCAAGGAGTTCGTGACCGCGCTCCAGCTGGACACGAAGCTCGACGGCATCCCGGCCTCCGTCCTGGCCGCCGCCCTCAAGCAGGCCCGTGACGCCCGCCTCCACATCCTCGACGTGATGATGGAAGCGATCGACGTCCCGGACGAGATGTCCCCGAACGCCCCGCGGATCATCACGGTCAAGATCCCCGTGGACAAGATCGGTGAGGTCATCGGCCCGAAGGGCAAGATGATCAACCAGATCCAGGAGGACACCGGCGCCGACATCACGATCGAGGACGACGGCACCATCTACATCGGTGCCGCTCAGGGCTCGCAGGCCGAGGCCGCCCGCGCCACGATCAACGGCATCGCCAACCCGACCATGCCGGAGGTCGGCGAGCGCTACCTGGGCACCGTCGTGAAGACGACGACCTTCGGCGCGTTCGTCTCGCTCATGCCGGGCAAGGACGGTCTGCTGCACATCTCGCAGATCCGCAAGCTCGCCGGCGGCAAGCGCGTGGAGAACGTCGAGGACGTCGTCGGCGTGGGCCAGAAGGTCCAGGTCGAGATCGCCGAGATCGACTCCCGCGGCAAGCTTTCTCTGATCCCCGTCATCGAGGGCGAAGAGGGCGACGAGGCGAAGGACGACACCGACAAGTGACGTCCCGTAGCACCCAGGCGACGGCCCGCACCTCTTCGGAGGGGCGGGCCGTCGCCCGTACCCAAACCCTCATCAAGGGCACCAGCGGCATCGGCACGGTCCGCAAGACGACGCTGCCGAACGGCCTGCGCATCGTCACCGAGACCCTGCCGTCCGTCCGCTCGGCCACCTTCGGCATCTGGGCGCACGTGGGCTCCCGCGACGAGACGCCGACGCTGAACGGTGCGACGCACTACCTGGAGCACCTGCTCTTCAAGGGCACCAAGAAGCGCAGCGCACTCGACATCTCGGCCGCGATAGACGCGGTCGGCGGCGAGATGAACGCCTTCACCGCGAAGGAGTTCACGTGCTACTACGCGCGCGTGCTCGACACCGACCTGCCGCTCGCCATCGATGTCGTCTGCGACATGCTGACCGGCTCGCTCATCGAGGAGGAGGACGTCGACGCGGAGCGCGGCGTGATCCTCGAAGAGATCGCGATGACCGAGGACGACGCGGGCGACGTCGTGCACGACCTGTTCGCGCACACGATGCTCGGCGACACCCCGCTCGGCCGCCCGGTCCTCGGCTCGATCGACACGGTCAACGCGCTCAGCCGCGGCCAGATCACCCGCTTCTACAAGAAGCACTACGACCCGACGCACTTGGTCGTGGCCGCGGCGGGCAACGTCGACCACAACAAGGTCGTACGCCAGGTCCGTGCCGCCTTCGACAAGGCGGGTGCCCCGCAGGGCCTCGCCGCGCCGGTCGCCCCGCGCGCCGGCCGCAAGACCCTGCGCGCCGCCGGACGCATGGAACTCCTCGGCCGCAAGACCGAGCAGGCCCACGTCATCCTCGGCATGCCGGGCCTCTCCCGCACCGACGACCGCCGCTGGGCCATGGGCGTGCTCAACACGGCGCTCGGCGGTGGCATGTCGTCCCGCCTGTTCCAGGAGGTCCGGGAGAAGCGCGGGCTGGCGTACAGCGTGTACTCGTACACGTCGGGCTTCGCCGACTGCGGCCTCTTCGGCGTCTACGCGGGCTGCCGGCCCAGCCAGGTGCACGACGTGCTGAAGATCTGCCGCGACGAGCTGGACCACGTCGCGCAGCACGGGATCAGTGACGACGAGATCGGCCGTGCCATCGGCCAGCTCCGCGGTTCCACGGTCCTCGGCCTGGAGGACACCGGTGCGCTCATGCACCGCATCGGCAAGAGCGAGCTGTGCTGGGGCGAGCAGATGTCGGTCGACGCGATGCTGGAGCGCATCTCGGCGGTGACCCCGGACGAGGTGCGCGCGGTCGCACGCGACATCCTGGGACAGCGCCCGTCCCTGTCGGTCATCGGCCCGCTCAAGGACAAGCAGGCGGCGCGCCTGCACGAAGCGGTCGCGTAACCGCCCTCACGTAAGGATCACGGAGAATATGAGCAAGCTGCGCGTGGCGGTCATCGGAGCCAAGGGCCGCATCGGCTCCGAGGCCGTACGGGCCGTCGAGGCGGCCGAGGACATGGAGCTGGTCGCGGCCCTCGGCCGTGGCGACAAGCTGGACGTCCTCGTCGAGTCCGGCGCCCAGGTCGCGGTCGAACTGACCACGCCCGACTCGGTGATGGAGAACCTGGAGTTCTGCGTACGCCACGGAATCCACGCCGTCGTCGGCACCACGGGCTGGACCGACGAGCGCCTCGCGCAGCTGAACCAGTGGCTGGCGGACTCCCCGGAGACGGGCGTGCTCATCGCCCCGAACTTCTCCATCGGCGCGGTCCTGACCATGAAGTTCGCGGAGGCGGCGGCGCCGTACTTCGAGTCCGTCGAGGTCATCGAGCTGCACCACCCGAAGAAGGTCGACGCCCCGTCCGGCACGGCCGCCCGCACCGCCCAGCTGATCGCCGCGGCGCGGGAGAAGGCCGGCAGCGCCCCCGCGCCCGACGCCACGGCCACAGCGCTCGACGGAGCGCGCGGCGCGGACGTCGACGGCGTCCCGGTCCACTCGGTCCGCCTGCGCGGCCTCCTGGCGCACCAGGAGGTCCTCCTGGGCGCCGAGGGCGAGACGCTGACGGTCCGCCACGACTCGCTGCACCACAGCAGCTTCATGCCGGGCATCCTGCTCGGCGCCCGCAAGGTCGTATCGACCCCCGGCCTCACCTTCGGCCTGGAACACTTCCTCGATCTGAACGGCTGACCTGCTGCGATGCGCGCGAAAATCACCTACGCCGTCACGGCCCTCGTCCTGGTCTTCTACTTCGTCCTGGCCGGCGACCGCGGCATCATGCTCATCCAGCAGGGCACGCTGCTGACGATCGCCTTCGGTGTCGCGGTGCTGATCCTGCCGGTGATCGGCGTGTGGTTCCTGTGGGCGAACACCCGGTTCGTCACCAAGGCCAACCGCCTCGGTGAACTCCTGGAGGCGGAGGGCGGGTTGCCCGTCGACGAGCTCCGCCGCGACCAGTACGGCCGCATCGACCGTGACTCGGCCGACGAGGTCTTCGCCAGGCGGAAGGCCGAGACGGAGGACGAACCGGGGGACTGGCGCTGCTGGTTCCGGCTCGCCGTCGCCTACCGGGACGCACGGGACACACCGCGCGCGCGGAAGGCGATGCAGCGCGCGATCGCCCTCCATGAGGGCCGCTCCGTAGGAGTCTGACGTGTACGCGCGCGTGCGTCAGCGTCGCGCGCGGTACTCCTCGGACCAGACCTCGATGGTGTCGGCGGCCCGGTCGAACGCCGTGCTCCGCCCGAGGAAGTCCGCGTTGTGACTGGTGAGCAGCGTCGTCTGCTCCCCCTGCTGATCCCGCTGTACGAGGATCAGCGCCTGCCCCTGCACGGTGCGGGGCAGCCCGAGCCAGCGCACGGGCTGCTGCACCGTACGAGCGGTGGCGACCCGGTCCCACGGCGCCGTGCGGGTGACGAAGAATCCGACGTGCCGCAGCCCGCGCGCGCTCACCCAGGTGCCCATGCGGAGCAGCCGCAGCGCCGCCGCGATGATCAGCACCGCGAGAACTCCGCAGATCGTCGCGGCGGACGTGTCACCCGCGACGGCGATGATCACCGAGGCGAACAGCACGTACGACGCCAGGAGCAGCAACAGCGCGGCCGCGCCCACCCGGTAGGGGCCGGGCCGGTACGGGCGGCGCCATTGGTCGCGGTCGTCGAAGGGCAGCGGGATGTCCGCGGCCTCGTCCAAAGCACGGTCGGCCGTCAGGAAGGGCAGGGGCACGACTGGTCCTCACTCGGTCCACGCGGTATGGGGGCTGTGCCCGGTGAGGCTATCCGGGGTCGCACCGGCCTTCCACCCCAGGGGGGCCGGAGGTGGACAGGGCCGCCCGGCGACCGTCAGCGACTGTCGGACGCCTCCGACTGCTGTACGTGCTGCGTGGTCTGATCGATCGACAGGGCCGGCATCCCGATCAACAGGGCGCCGACGATGCCGGCCACGACAGTGAGGCCGACGAGCGCGCGTCCGGCGCGCTGCCCGGCGGAGGGACGCTCGCGCGGGGGCGGTTCGACGTTGCTACGGAACTTGTCGGCTTCGGCTATGAAGGCGAACGGTACGGGCTCGCGCCGACGGAACATGGGGCTGCTTCTCCTCGAGAGACTCAAGATGCTCGAACAAAGTGTGTTCATCTACACAGACGAGCGATCGCTTCAAAGGGTGCCCTGTTTCACCAAATTCACCAAACTTCGCTCCTCTTCGCCGGAGATCGTCGTGAGAAGCGAGCGAATGACCGGTTGTCAGTGGCGGCCCGTAGAGTGGGCGCCGCCCTTGCGAAGTGATGGGAAGGACCCCGGCAGCATGACCGAAACCCCAGCTGAAGACCTCAAGCCGACGTTCCGCGGCGATGTCACCGTCGAGCTGGTGAAGCACACCGCGAGCGACACGGACGTGCTGTTCGCGGCCCGCGTCTCGACGCTCGGCGAGCAGTCGATCGACGAGCTGTCGAAGGACCCCGAGCGCTCCAAGGGCCTGATCAACTACCTGATGCGGGACCGGCACGGCAGCCCCTTCGAGCACAACTCGATGACGTTCCTGATCAGCGCCCCGATCTTCGTCTTCCGCGAGTTCATGCGACACCGCGTGGGCTGGTCGTACAACGAAGAGTCGGGCCGCTACAGGGAGCTCCAGCCGACGTTCTACGTCCCGGACGCCGAGCGCAAGCTGGTCCAGGAGGGCCGCCCGGGCAAGTACCAGTTCGTGGAGGGCACGCAGGCGCAGCAGGAGCTGACGGGCCGCGTGATGGAGGACTCGTACCGCCAGGCGTACGAGGCGTACCAGGAGATGCTGGCCGCGGGCGTCGCCCGCGAGGTGGCCCGCGCGGTGCTCCCGGTAGGCCTGTTCTCTTCGATGTACGCGACGTGCAACGCGCGCTCGCTGATGCACTTCCTCGGCCTGCGCACGCAGCACGAGCTCGCCAAGGTGCCGTCCTTCCCGCAGCGGGAGATCGAGATGGTCGGCGAGAAGATGGAGGCGGAGTGGGCAGCGCTCATGCCGCTCACCTACGCGGCGTTCAATGCCAACGGGCGTGTGGCGCCGTAGTCCGGGCATCGGCACAGATGTACGGGCACCCGACCGAAGTGTCCGTATTGCGGCTTTTCGGAAAGTTCATCTAGCCTGATCAAACGGACCCGGCACTGCTTGAACCCCCGAGCAGGCAGTGCCGGGCTCCACCTTTGTCAGGCTTGTCGGCGACTCGTCCCGACTTGTCGCATCCCCCGAGGGGGGACCCGGTACTGAGCAGCGAGTAGCGTGTTACCCATGGCTCCGACCTCCACTCCGCAGACCCCCTTCGGGAGGGTCCTCACCGCCATGGTCACGCCCTTCGCGGCGGACGGCGCACTCGACCTCGACGGCGCGCAGCGGCTCGCCGCCCACCTGGTGGACGCAGGCAATGACGGCCTGGTCGTCAACGGCACCACCGGCGAGTCCCCGACCACCAGCGACGCGGAGAAATCGGATCTCGTACGGGCCGTCGTCGAGGCGGTCGGTGACCGCGCCCACGTCGTCGCAGGCGTCGGCACCAACGACACCCGCCACAGCATCGAGCTCGCCCGCCAGGCCCAGCAGGCCGGCGCGCACGGCCTGCTCACGGTGACGCCGTACTACAACAAGCCCCCGCAAGAGGGCCTGCTCCGCCACTTCACGGCGATCGCCGACGCGACCGAACTCCCCGTGATGCTCTACGACATCCCGGGCCGCAGCGGCGTTCCGATCAACACCGACACGATCGTCCGTCTCGCCGAGCACCCGCGCATCGTGGCCAACAAGGACGCCAAGGGCGACCTCGGCCGCGCCTCCTGGGCCCTCGCCCGCTCGGGCCTCGCCTGGTACTCCGGCGACGACATGCTCAACCTGCCGCTGCTGTCGGTCGGCGCGTGCGGCTTCGTCTCGGTCGTCGGCCACGTCGTCGCGCCCGAGCTGCGCGCCATGCTCGACGCCTTCACGACCGGCGACGTGCACAAGGCGACGGAGATCCACCAGAAGCTGCTCCCGGTCTTCACCGGCATGTTCCGCACGCAGGGTGTCATCACGACGAAGGCGGCCCTCGGCCTCCAGGGCGTCCCCGCGGGACCACTGCGGCTGCCGCTCGTGGAACTCACCCCGGAAGAAACGGCCCAGCTCAAGATCGATCTTGCCGCCGGCGGGGTACAACTCTGATCACAGACTTGGCAAAGCTTCACAACTGAATGAACAGAATCACCAACTGAACAGCAAGACCCCAGGAACCACCACAACTGCTATTGCACGAACGTCATGCGCGCCACGTGCCTACAGGTACGTGGCGCGCGTGGTTGAGGAGAGTCTTTTGAGTCATCCGCATCCTGAACTCGGCGCCCCGCCGAAGCTTCCGAAGGGCGGCCTGCGGGTCACCCCGCTCGGCGGCCTCGGTGAGATCGGGCGCAACATGACCGTCTTCGAGTACGAAGGCCGTCTGCTGATCGTCGACTGCGGAGTGCTCTTCCCCGAGGAGGAGCAGCCCGGAATCGACCTGATCCTGCCGGACTTCACGTCCATCAGGGACCGCCTCGACGACATCGAGGGCATCGTCCTGACGCACGGCCACGAGGACCACATCGGCGCCGTCCCGTATCTCCTCCGCGAGAAGCCGGACATCCCGCTGATCGGCTCCAAGCTGACCCTCGCTCTCATCGAGGCGAAGCTCCAGGAGCACCGCATCCGCCCTTACACGCTCGAGGTCTCCGAGGGCGAGCGCGAGCGGCTCGGCCCGTTCGACTGCGAGTTCATCGCGGTCAACCACTCCATCCCGGACGCGCTGGCCGTCGCCATCCGCACCCCGGCCGGCATGGCGGTCCACACCGGCGACTTCAAGATGGACCAGCTCCCGCTGGACCGTCGCCTGACCGACCTCCCGACCTTCGCCAGGCTCGGCGAGGAGGGCATCGACCTCCTCCTCACCGACTCGACGAACGCCGAGGTCCCGGGCTTCGTCCCGCCTGAGCGCGACATCTCGAACGTGATCCGCGGCGTCTTCGCGAGCGCCCAGAAGCGCATCATCGTGGCCTCGTTCGCCAGCCACGTGCACCGCATCCAGCAGATCCTGGACGCCGCGCACGAGTACGGCCGCCGGGTCGCCTTCGTCGGCCGCTCGATGGTCCGCAACATGGGCATCGCCCGGGACCTCGGCTACCTGAAGGTCCCCGCGGGCCTGGTGGTGGACGTCAAGACGCTCGACGACCTGCCCGACAGCGAGGTCGTCCTGGTCTGCACGGGCTCCCAGGGCGAGCCGATGGCGGCCCTGTCCCGCATGGCCAACCGCGACCACCAGATCCGGATCGTCTCCGGTGACACGGTGATCCTGGCGTCGTCGCTGATCCCCGGCAACGAGAACGCGGTCTACCGCGTGATCAACGGCCTGACCCGCTGGGGCGCGAACGTGGTCCACAAGGGCAACGCCAAGGTGCACGTCTCGGGCCACGCGTCCGCGGGCGAGCTCCTGTACTTCTACAACATCTGCAAGCCCAAGAACCTGATGCCGGTCCACGGCGAATGGCGCCACCTGCGCGCCAACGCCGAGCTCGGCGCCCTCACCGGCGTCCCGCACGACCGCATCGTCATCGCCGAGGACGGCGTCGTCGTCGACCTCGTCGACGGCAAGGCGAAGATCTCCGGCAAGGTCCAGGCCGGCTACGTCTACGTGGACGGCCTCTCCGTCGGCGACATCGGCGAGCCCGCGCTCAAGGACCGCAAGATCCTCGGGGACGAGGGCATCATCTCGGTCTTCGTGGTCGTGGACTCCAGCACCGGCAAGATCACCAGCGGCCCGAACATCCAGGCCCGTGGTTCCGGTATCGAGGATTCGGCGTTCCACGCTGTCCTCCCGAGGATCCAGGACGTACTGGAGAAGTCGGCTCAGGACGGCGTCGTCGAGCCCCACCAGCTGCAGCAGCTCATCCGCCGCACGCTGGGCAAGTGGGTCTCGGACACGTACCGCCGACGCCCGATGATCCTCCCGGTCGTCGTCGAGGTCTGAGGCACGTAAGGAGCGGGGCGCCTCGATTTGCATCGGGGCGCCCCGCTCCAGTACGTTTACGGCTCCGCTCAAGGGGAACCCGGCGCACCAACGTGCTCGGACAAGTCCCCGACAGGGGCGGGAAATTCCGACTCAGAATCTCTGATAAAGTCGGCACCGCCGAAAGGCAAAGGCCCTCCAACGGCCACCGGAAATGAAATCCGAACCGGAAACGGAACGGAAAACGGATCTGGTAAGGTTGGAAACACGAAATACCGAAGGGAAGCGCCCGGAGGAAAGCCCGAGAGGGTGAGTACAAAGGAAGCGTCCGTTCCTTGAGAACTCAACAGCGTGCCAAAAATCAACGCCAGATATGTTGATACCCCGTCTCCAGCATCTGCTGGGGCGAGGTTCCTTTGAAAAGTCCTGCAGGCCACTGGCCGGCAGGCACACAGCGAGGACGCTGTGAACGGTCGGATTATTCCTCCGACTGTTCCGCTCTCGTGTGTGTCACCCCGATGACGGGGAAACATTCACGGAGAGTTTGATCCTGGCTCAGGACGAACGCTGGCGGCGTGCTTAACACATGCAAGTCGAACGATGAAGCCCTTCGGGGTGGATTAGTGGCGAACGGGTGAGTAACACGTGGGCAATCTGCCCTTCACTCTGGGACAAGCCTTGGAAACGAGGTCTAATACCGGATAACACTCCCATTCTCCTGGATGGGGGTTAAAAGCTCCGGCGGTGAAGGATGAGCCCGCGGCCTATCAGCTTGTTGGTGAGGTAATGGCTCACCAAGGCGACGACGGGTAGCCGGCCTGAGAGGGCGACCGGCCACACTGGGACTGAGACACGGCCCAGACTCCTACGGGAGGCAGCAGTGGGGAATATTGCACAATGGGCGAAAGCCTGATGCAGCGACGCCGCGTGAGGGATGACGGCCTTCGGGTTGTAAACCTCTTTCAGCAGGGAAGAAGCGAAAGTGACGGTACCTGCAGAAGAAGCGCCGGCTAACTACGTGCCAGCAGCCGCGGTAATACGTAGGGCGCAAGCGTTGTCCGGAATTATTGGGCGTAAAGAGCTCGTAGGCGGCTTGTCACGTCGATTGTGAAAGCTCGGGGCTTAACCCCGAGTCTGCAGTCGATACGGGCTAGCTAGAGTGTGGTAGGGGAGATCGGAATTCCTGGTGTAGCGGTGAAATGCGCAGATATCAGGAGGAACACCGGTGGCGAAGGCGGATCTCTGGGCCATTACTGACGCTGAGGAGCGAAAGCGTGGGGAGCGAACAGGATTAGATACCCTGGTAGTCCACGCCGTAAACGGTGGGCACTAGGTGTGGGCAACATTCCACGTTGTCCGCGCCGCAGCTAACGCATTAAGTGCCCCGCCTGGGGAGTACGGCCGCAAGGCTAAAACTCAAAGGAATTGACGGGGGCCCGCACAAGCAGCGGAGCATGTGGCTTAATTCGACGCAACGCGAAGAACCTTACCAAGGCTTGACATACACCGGAAACGTCCAGAGATGGGCGCCCCCTTGTGGTCGGTGTACAGGTGGTGCATGGCTGTCGTCAGCTCGTGTCGTGAGATGTTGGGTTAAGTCCCGCAACGAGCGCAACCCTTGTTCTGTGTTGCCAGCATGCCCTTCGGGGTGATGGGGACTCACAGGAGACCGCCGGGGTCAACTCGGAGGAAGGTGGGGACGACGTCAAGTCATCATGCCCCTTATGTCTTGGGCTGCACACGTGCTACAATGGCCGATACAATGAGCTGCGATACCGCAAGGTGGAGCGAATCTCAAAAAGTCGGTCTCAGTTCGGATTGGGGTCTGCAACTCGACCCCATGAAGTTGGAGTTGCTAGTAATCGCAGATCAGCATTGCTGCGGTGAATACGTTCCCGGGCCTTGTACACACCGCCCGTCACGTCACGAAAGTCGGTAACACCCGAAGCCGGTGGCCCAACCCCTTGTGGGAGGGAGCTGTCGAAGGTGGGACTGGCGATTGGGACGAAGTCGTAACAAGGTAGCCGTACCGGAAGGTGCGGCTGGATCACCTCCTTTCTAAGGAGCACTTCTTACCGAGTCCTTCGGGACACGGTCAGAGGCCACTACGTCGGCAAACGTTCGACGGTGGTTGCTCATGGGTGGAACGTTGATTATTCGGCACGATCAGGATGAGGACTGTTAGTACTGCTTCGGCGTGGAACACAGAGCTTCAACTGAACGTGTCGGGCACGCTGTTGGGTATCTGAAGGTACGGCCGTGATGGTCGCCTTCAGTGCCGGCCCCAGTGCACTCGAACCGAAGGGTTCGGGGTGATGGGTGGTTGGTCGTTGTTTGAGAACTGCACAGTGGACGCGAGCATCTGTGGCCAAGTTTTTAAGGGCGCACGGTGGATGCCTTGGCACCAGGAACCGATGAAGGACGTGGGAGGCCACGATAGTCCCCGGGGAGTCGTCAACCAGGCTTTGATCCGGGGGTTTCCGAATGGGGAAACCCGGCAGTCGTCATGGGCTGTCACCCGCTGCTGAATATATAGGCAGTGTGGAGGGAACGCGGGGAAGTGAAACATCTCAGTACCCGCAGGAAGAGAAAACAACCGTGATTCCGGGAGTAGTGGCGAGCGAAACTGGATGAGGCTAAACCGTATACGTGTGAGACCCGGCAGGGGTTGCGTGTACGGGGTTGTGGGATCTCTCTTTTACGGTCTGCCGGCCGTAAGACGAGTAAGAAACCGTTGATGTAGGCGAAGGACATGCGAAAGGTCCGGCGTAGAGGGTAAGACCCCCGTAGTCGAAACATTAGCGGCTCGTTTGAGAGACACCCAAGTAGCACGGGGCCCGAGAAATCCTGTGTGAATCTGGCGGGACCACCCGTTAAGCCTAAATATTCCCTGGTGACCGATAGCGGATAGTACCGTGAGGGAATGGTGAAAAGTACCGCGGGAGCGGAGTGAAATAGTACCTGAAACCGTGTGCCTACAAGCCGTGGGAGCGTCGCTGTATGTGCTTGCACATACAGTCGTGACTGCGTGCCTTTTGAAGAATGAGCCTGCGAGTTTGCGGTGTGTTGCGAGGTTAACCCGTGTGGGGAAGCCGTAGCGAAAGCGAGTCCGAATAGGGCGACATAGTAGCGCGCTCAAGACCCGAAGCGGAGTGATCTAGCCATGGGCAGGTTGAAGCGGAGGTAAGACTTCGTGGAGGACCGAACCCACCAGGGTTGAAAACCTGGGGGATGACCTGTGGTTAGGGGTGAAAGGCCAATCAAACTCCGTGATAGCTGGTTCTCCCCGAAATGCATTTAGGTGCAGCGTCGTGTGTTTCTTGCCGGAGGTAGAGCACTGGATAGGCGATGGGCCCTACCGGGTTACTGACCTTAGCCAAACTCCGAATGCCGGTAAGTGAGAGCACGGCAGTGAGACTGTGGGGGATAAGCTCCATGGTCGAGAGGGAAACAGCCCAGAGCATCGACTAAGGCCCCTAAGCGTACGCTAAGTGGGAAAGGATGTGGAGTCGCAGAGACAACCAGGAGGTTGGCTTAGAAGCAGCCACCCTTGAAAGAGTGCGTAATAGCTCACTGGTCAAGTGATTCCGCGCCGACAATGTAGCGGGGCTCAAGCGTACCGCCGAAGTCGTGTCATTCATACAACAGGGCCAACGCCCGTATGGATGGGTAGGGGAGCGTCGTGTGCCGGGTGAAGCAGCCGCGGAAGCGAGTTGTGGACGGTTCGCGAGTGAGAATGCAGGCATGAGTAGCGATACACACGTGAGAAACGTGTGCGCCGATTGACTAAGGGTTCCTGGGTCAAGCTGATCTGCCCAGGGTAAGTCGGGACCTAAGGCGAGGCCGACAGGCGTAGTCGATGGATAACCGGTTGATATTCCGGTACCCGCTGTGACGCGAAAGACATCGAATCCAGTGATGCTAAGGCCGTGAAGCCGTTCCGGACCCTTCGGGGAATGGAAAGTGGTGGAGCCGCCGGCCCAAGCTGGTAGTAGGTGAGCGATGGGGTGACGCAGGAAGGTAGTCCAGCCCGGGCGATGGTAGTCCCGGGGTAAGGGTGTAGGCCGTGCGGTAGGTAAATCCGTCGCACACAAGGCTGAGACCTGATGCCGAGCCGATTGTGGTGAAGTGGATGATCCTATGCTGTCGAGAAAAGCCTCTAGCGAGTTTCATGGCGGCCCGTACCCTAAACCGACTCAGGTGGTCAGGTAGAGAATACCGAGGCGTTCGGGTGAACTATGGTTAAGGAACTCGGCAAAATGCCCCCGTAACTTCGGGAGAAGGGGGGCCATTCCTGGTGATTGGACTTGCTCCATGAGCTGGGGGTGGCCGCAGAGACCAGCGAGAAGCGACTGTTTACTAAAAACACAGGTCCGTGCGAAGCCGTAAGGCGATGTATACGGACTGACGCCTGCCCGGTGCTGGAACGTTAAGGGGACCGGTTAGTCACATTTCGGTGTGGCGAAGCTGAGAACTTAAGCGCCAGTAAACGGCGGTGGTAACTATAACCATCCTAAGGTAGCGAAATTCCTTGTCGGGTAAGTTCCGACCTGCACGAATGGCGTAACGACTTCTCGACTGTCTCAACCATAGGCCCGGTGAAATTGCACTACGAGTAAAGATGCTCGTTTCGCGCAGAAGGACGGAAAGACCCCGGGACCTTTACTACAGTTTGATATTGGTGTTCGGTTCGGCTTGTGTAGGATAGGTGGGAGACTTTGAAGCGGCCACGCCAGTGGTTGTGGAGTCGTCGTTGAAATACCACTCTGGTCGTGCTGGATGTCTAACCTGGGTCCGTGATCCGGATCAGGGACAGTGTCTGATGGGTAGTTTAACTGGGGCGGTTGCCTCCCAAAGAGTAACGGAGGCGCCCAAAGGTTCCCTCAGCCTGGTTGGTAATCAGGTGTTGAGTGTAAGTGCACAAGGGAGCTTGACTGTGAGACCGACGGGTCGAGCAGGGACGAAAGTCGGGACTAGTGATCCGGCGGTGGCTTGTGGAAGCGCCGTCGCTCAACGGATAAAAGGTACCCCGGGGATAACAGGCTGATCTTCCCCAAGAGTCCATATCGACGGGATGGTTTGGCACCTCGATGTCGGCTCGTCGCATCCTGGGGCTGGAGTCGGTCCCAAGGGTTGGGCTGTTCGCCCATTAAAGCGGTACGCGAGCTGGGTTTAGAACGTCGTGAGACAGTTCGGTCCCTATCCTCTGTGCGCGTAGGAATATTGAGAAGGGCTGTCCCTAGTACGAGAGGACCGGGACGGACGAACCTCTGGTGTGCCAGTTGTCCTGCCAAGGGCATGGCTGGTTGGCTACGTTCGGAAAGGATAACCGCTGAAAGCATCTAAGCGGGAAGCCTGCTTCGAGATGAGTATTCCCACCCCCTTTGAGGGGTTAAGGCTCCCAGTAGACGACTGGGTTGATAGGCCGGATCTGGAAGCACCGTAAGGTGTGGAGGTGACCGGTACTAATAGGCCGAGGGCTTGTCCTCAGTTGCTCGCGTCCACTGTGTTGGTTCTGAAACCATGAACAACCGTCGAAGCCGATTGGCTACGGCTCCGGTTGACAGTTTCATAGTGTTTCGGTGGTCATAGCGTGAGGGAAACGCCCGGTTACATTCCGAACCCGGAAGCTAAGCCTCACAGCGCCGATGGTACTGCAGGGGGGACCCTGTGGGAGAGTAGGACGCCGCCGAACTAATTTTATAAAAGAGCTGGTCCCCGAATCTTTTGGTTCGGGGACCAGCTCTTTTTTGTTGCGCTTCACCCGTCGTTCACGTCGCCTGGGCACGATCCGAGGCATGGGCACAGTTGAAATGCTGCGAGCCGCAGGTGTCGGTACCGGGGATGAAGTCATCGTGCCGGCCTTCGGGAACACCGAGGTGGCCGAGGACGTCGTGCGGGCGGGGGCCGTGCCGGTCTTCGCCGACATTCACCCGGAGACGTACTGCATCGATCCTTCCCACGTGGCCGCAGGGGTGAGTGCACGCACCGCCGCGGTCGTCGCCGTGCACCGCTTTGGGCACCGGGCGGATCTCGCCCGGCTGCGGGAGCTGGGCCGGCGGCACGGTCTGCTCGTGCTGGAGGAGCCGGGCGAGTCCGAGAAGTCGTACGACGAGGTGGCTCAACGCCGCGTGCACGCCGCCTATTTGAGCGCGCGGCTGACTGGCGTACGGACACCTGTCGGGCAGGAAGGGCACACGTATCAGCAGTACGTGGTGCGGGTGCCGGGTAATGGGCGGCCGGATCGGGACGCTTTCGCCCGGGTGTTGCGCGGGAAGGGTGTCGAGTGCCGGGTGCCGGTGAAGACGCCGGTGCACCGGCTGCCGGGTTTCCGGTTCGACATCACGCTGCCGGAAACCGAGCTGGCCGCCGACGAGACGCTCGCTCTGCCGGTCGAAGCCACCATGTCGCGGCGGCAGTTGCAGCGGGTCGTGCAGGCCTGCAACGCATTGGGTGGGTTGCTGCAGCCGGCCTTCTAGAAACGCCCTGGTGGGTGGTTCGGAGAGGTCTCAACATCAGGTAAGCTTTATGTCGTTGCCGAGCGGGAAACCGCGAAAGCGGCAGGCCCCTATAGCTCAGTCGGTAGAGCGTCTCCATGGTAAGGAGAAGGTCAGCGGTTCGATTCCGCTTGGGGGCTCGTTTGATTAAGGCCTCCGCCCAATGGGCGGAGGCCTTTTTCGTTTCGCCCGCCCCCGGGGGCCTCAGTCGTGGTGCAGGCCCGGTACGCGCATCGCGAGGATCGCCATGTCGTCCGACGGGGCGTCCGCGGCGAAGCGCTCCACCGCGCGCATGATGCGGGCGGCAACTGCCCCTGCCGTGAGGCCCGTACAGGTGGAGAGGACGTCGGCCAGGCCGTCGTCGCCGAGCATGCGGCTGCCCTCGCGGCGCTCCGTGATGCCGTCCGTGACGCAGAGCAGGACGTCGCCCGGGTCGAGCGTCAGCGTCTGCTCGTACAGCTCCAGGTCGTCCATCACGCCGAGCAGCGGCTGGGGCTCCGCGTACGGAGCGACGGTGCCGTCCTGGCGCAGGCGCAGCGGGAGGGGGTGACCCGCACAGACCATCTTCAGGATCGCCGAGCCGTCCTCCTGCGGCCACAACTCCCCGTAGAGCAGGGTCAGGAAGCGGCTGCGGGCGCCCTCGTCGAGGATCGCCGCGTTCAGGCGCTCCAGGACCGCGGGGCCGCCGAAGCCCTCGCGGGCGAGCAGGCGCAGCGCGTGGCGGGCCAGGCCGGTGACGGCCGCCGCCTCCGGGCCCGTGCCGCAGACGTCGCCGATGGCGAAGCCGTACGCGCCGTCCCGGATGGGGAACAGGTCGTAGAAGTCGCCGCCCACCTCGTTGCCCTCGCCGGCCGCGCGGTAGATGACCTCCACCTCGACGCCGGGGACGTCGGGGAGCTCCGGGGGCAGGAGGCTGCGCTGGAGGGACTGGCTGATCGCCATGCGCTCCGAGTACAGGCGCGCGTTGTCGAGGGCCAGGGCGGCCCTGCGGCTCAAGTCCTCGGCCAGCTCCAGGATTTCCTGGCGGAAGTGTTCGTCCGTCGGCTTGCCGAGGGTCAGCATGCCGATGACGCGGTTGCGGGCCACCAGGGGGAGTACGACGGTCTCGCCGCCGACCGCGGAGGCCGTCTGGAGCGTCGTGCCGATGCCGGAGCTGACACTGGCCGGTTCGCCGAGTCCCAGGCTCCTCATGGACGTACGCAGAGCCGCCTGATGGGCCGCTTCGGCGGGGGCCGCCCAGACGCGGGCGCCCGGGGTCGGGACCGGGTCCGGTGGGGCGATCTTCGAGAGGAGGGCCTTCAGGCCGTCGATGCGCTCCTCGTCCTCGTGCAGCACATAGGAGAGGTACGGCTCCGAGGCCTGGTCGGCGATCGTGTAGACCGCGCACCACGTGGCGAGGGTCGGGACCGTCATCTGGGCCATGAGCGCCAGGGTTTGGTCCCTGTCGAGCGTGCCCGCCAGGAGGTCGGAGGCCTCGACGAGGAAGCTGAGCGAGCCGCGGCGGAGCTTTTCGAGTTCGCCGAGGCGGGCCGACTCGACGGCCAGCGCGATGCGGTCGGCGGCGAACTGAAGGCGTAGCGCCTCTTCGTTCGAGTAGCGGTCCGGCGCCTCGGCCGCGACGCCCAGGGAGCCCGTGAGGCGGCCCTCTACCTTGAGGGGGACCGTGACGACCGAGCGCATGCCCGTGCCGTTCAAGAGCGGGACCGCGCCGGGGACTTGGGTCAGGTCCTCGTGGACGGCGGGCATCCGGGCCGAGCCGTAGCGGTTGGGGCCGACTTCGACGGGCACGCGCGCGAAACGCTGCCGTGCGGAGGGCAGGCCGGTGGAGGCGCGGACCTCCAGCTCCGTCTCGTCGTCCGTGGCGAGCAGCAGGAACGCGGAGTCGCCGTCGAGCATGTCGCGGGCGCGCTCGACGGTGCGCTGGAGCAGCCCGTCGAGGTCGTCGGGGGCCGGCGAGCCGATGAAGACCTCGAACGGGTCGGAGCCCTGGCTGTCGGAGTGCGTCGCGGGGTCGGGCGAGGGGAGGCGCAGCGGGGTCTGGAGGATGGCCCGCTCGTGATCGCGTACCAGGAGGCACACGGTCGACGGGTCGCCGTCGGTATCGCGGACGCGCAGGTGGGAGGCGTACACGGGCGTCACGCGGCCGTTGACGGTGCGGATGCCGTAGCTGCCTTCCCAACGTGAGAGTTGCAGCGCGTCGACGATGCCCGTGCTGGTGCCGGGCGTGTGCGGCCATGCCGCGAAGTCCGTGAGGGGCTTGCCGGTGACCTGCTCGGCCGCGTACCCGAAGAGCTCTTCCGCGTCCTCGTTCCACCCGGTGATCGCACCTACCCGGTCGATCTGGACGACGGCCACGCGGACCCGCTCGTCCGCGAGCGGGAGGAGGTCGGTGGGGAGGTTGGGGCCCGCGGCGCGGGTGCCCACCGAGCGCTCGGGCAGGTCGAGTTGGAACCAGACCCGCTTGTGGGTGGCCGAATAGTCGACGCCCCAGCGGCCGGCGAGCGCGGCGCAGAGCTGGAGGCCGCGGCCGCCCTCGCGGTCGGGGCTGCCCATGCTCGTGGCGGACGCCTGCAACGGAATCTCGCGCTCCGGGTAGCGGTCGGAGACCTCGATGCGAACGTGATCCTCACTCCGTAGGCACAGAACCTCCGCGGATGTGCCCGCGTGAACCACGGCATTTGTCACGAGTTCGCTGGTCAGAACGACGGCGTCGTCGATGATGTCGGCATGGCCCCACCCTTGGAGGGTGTCGCGTACGAAGGAGCGGGCGGTCGCGACGGATCGCCCGACCGGTTCGAAAGTGGCAGCCGCGCGCGCGGTGATCACAGAACTCCCTGTACGAGTTGTACTCGTTGTCCGAGTGTCGAGGCCCAGGTCTCCCGTACCCATGTCTCGGCCGCCCCTCCGATGCCCGCTCGTTTTCCGCCACCGCCCAGGCCGGGCAGACCGGGGTGGGTGGACAGCCGCATGCAAGGTTACTTACCTTCGCCGTCCATGCGGATGCCGGTCGCCTGTGTTTCCCGCCCGGAGGGTGTGCGGGCGGTGTGCGAAGCTGCCGAACTGTTATGGCCTGGTTCAGCCATGGTGAAACACTGGGCAAGCTTCCATAGAAGAACGCATTGAAGTGCCGATGCGGCGGTAGAAGCGAATCCGAGAAACCCGAGCTACCCGAGCAGTACAGGTCGACCCCTGCGGGAGGGACACAGTGGAGTCTGGCGCAGCGACGCGGAGCAAGAAGACGCGCGCAGAAGACGGACAGTCCCTGGCAAAACAGCGCAAAACGCGCGGTGGCAGTGGCACGACGACGGTGGATACCGCGGCGCTGAACAGGCTGCTCGCAGGGCTTGTCGCGATGAGAGACGGCAATTTCCGCAAGCGCCTGACCGTCAGCGGCGACGGCGTGATGTCGGAGATCGCGGCCGTCTTCAACGAGGTGGCCGACCGAAATCTGCACCTGACGGGTGAGATGTCGCGCGTGCGCCGCATGGTCGGGCGCGAGGGCAAGCTCACCGAGCGGCTCGAGACGGGCGCCTGTGAGGGCTCCTGGGCCACGGCGATCAATGCGTCCAACGCGCTCGTGGACGACCTCGTACGGCCCGTCTCCGAGGTCGGGAGGGTGCTCTCGGCGGTCGCGGACGGCGATCTGTCGCCCCGTATGGAGCTGCGGGCCCAGGTCCCGGAGGGGAAGCCCGAGGGGCACGGGCATCCGCTGCGCGGCGAGTTCCTGAAGGTCGGCCGGACCGTCAACAATCTGGTCGATCAGCTCTCCACGTTCACCGACGAGGTCACGCGCGTGGCCAGTGAGGTGGGTACCGAGGGCAAGCTCGGTGGACAGGCGCGCGTACGCGGAATGTCCGGTTCGTGGAAGGATCTCACGGATTCGGTCAACACGATGGCGTACCGGCTGACCGCACAGGTACGTGACATTGCTCTCGTCACCACTGCCGTGGCCAAGGGTGACTTGTCCCGGAAGGTCACGGTTCACGTCGCGGGCGAGATGCTCGAGCTCAAGAACACCGTGAACACGATGGTGGACCAGCTGTCGTCGTTCTCCTCCGAGGTCACGCGTGTGGCCCGCGAAGTGGGCACGGAGGGTGAGCTCGGCGGCCAGGCGCAGGTGCCCGGTGTGGCCGGAGTGTGGAAGGACCTCACCGATTCGGTGAACCTCATGGCCGGCAACCTGACCGCGCAGGTGCGTGGCATCGCTCAGGTGACGACGGCCGTGGCCAACGGTGATCTGTCGCAGAAGGTCACGGTGTCGGCGCGCGGCGAGGTCGCCCAGCTGGCCGAGACCATCAACCAGATGACGGAGACCCTGCGTACCTTCGCGGACGAGGTCACGCGTGTGGCGAACGAGGTCGGTGCCGAGGGGCAGCTCGGTGGCCAGGCCAATGTGCCGGGAGCCGCGGGCACGTGGAAGGACCTCACCGATTCGGTGAACACGGTTTTCCGGAACCTCACAACTCAGGTGCGGGACATCGCGACCGTCACGACGGCGGTGGCGAACGGTGATCTGTCGCAGAAGGTCACCGTCGACGTCGCGGGCGAGATGCTCGAGCTGAAGAACACCGTGAACACGATGGTGGACCAGCTCTCCGCCTTCGGTTCCGAAGTCACGCGAGTGGCCCGGGAGATCGGTGTCGAGGGTGAGCTCGGCGGTCAGGCCCTCGTGCCGGGCGCTGCCGGTACGTGGAAGGACCTGACCGACTCCGTCAACACCGCGTTCCGGAACCTCACCGGACAGGTGCGCAACATCGCCCAGGTGACGACGGCGGTGGCGAACGGTGATCTGTCGCAGAAGGTCACCGTCGACGTGTCCGGCGAGATGCTCCAGCTGAAGAACACCGTGAACACGATGGTGGACCAGCTGTCGAGCTTCGCCGACCAGGTGACGCGGATGGCACGTGACGTGGGCACGGAGGGCCGCCTCGGCGGTCAGGCCCGCGTGGACGGCGTGAGCGGCACGTGGAAGGAACTGACCGACTCCGTCAACTTCATGGCCGGGAACCTGACTTCACAGGTACGGCAGATCGCTCAGGTCACGACGGCGGTGGCGCGCGGTGACCTGTCGCAGAAGATCGACGTGGACGCGCGCGGCGAGATCCTGGAGCTGAAGAACACCATCAACACGATGGTCGACCAGCTGTCCGCCTTCGCGGACCAGGTGACCCGGGTGGCCCGCGAGGTGGGCACGGAGGGCCGCCTGGGCGGCCAGGCGCAGGTGCCCGGCGTCGCCGGTGTGTGGCGCGATCTGACGGATTCCGTGAACGGCATGGCCGGCAACCTCACGGCCCAGGTGCGCAACATCGCCCAGGTGGCCACGGCGGTGGCGCGGGGTGACCTGTCGCAGAAGATCGACGTGGACGCGCGCGGCGAGATCCTGGAGCTGAAGAACACGCTCAACACGATGGTGGACCAGCTGTCCGCCTTCGCCGAGCAGGTCACGCGGGTCTCCCGCGAGGTGGGTACGGACGGCATCCTCGGCGGCCAGGCCGAGGTGCAGGGTGTGTCGGGTACGTGGAAGGACCTGACGCAGTCCGTGAACGGCATGGCCAACAACCTGACGCTCCAGGTGCGCAACATCGCCGAGGTCACGACGGCTGTGGCGCGCGGTGACCTGTCCAAGAAGATCACCGTCGACGCCAAGGGCGAGATCCTCGAACTCGTCACCACGGTGAACACGATGGTGGACCAGCTGTCGTCGTTCGCGGAGCAGGTGACCCGGGTGGCCCGTGAGGTGGGCACCGAGGGGCAACTGGGCGGTCAGGCAAGGGTTCCCGGTGTCACGGGCATCTGGAAGGACCTGAGCGACAACGTGAACCTCATGGCCAACAACCTGACCATGCAGGTGCGCAACATCTCCCAGGTCGCCAACGCGGTGGCCAATGGTGACCTGACCCGTCAGGTCACCATCGAGGCGCGCGGCGAGGTCGCGCAGCTCGCCGACACGTTCAACACGATGGTGCGGACCCTGAGTTCGTTCGCCGACCAGGTCACCAAGGTGGCCCGCGAGGTGGGTACGGACGGCATCCTCGGCGGCCAGGCCCGCGTACCCGGAGTCTCCGGTACGTGGAAGGACCTGACCGAGTCCGTGAACGGCATGGCGTCGAACCTGACCGGACAGGTGCGCAACATCGCGATGGTCACGACCGCCATCGCCAAGGGCGACCTGACCAAGAAGATCGACATCGACGCGCGCGGCGAGATCCTCGAGCTGAAGACCACGATCAACACGATGGTCGACCAGCTGTCGTCGTTCGCCGAGCAGGTGACCCGGGTGGCCCGTGAGGTGGGCACCGAGGGCCAGCTGGGCGGCCAGGCGCGGGTGCGCGACGTGGACGGCACGTGGCGCGACCTGACCGAGTCGGTGAACGAGATGGCCGGGAACCTGACCCGTCAGGTGCGCGCCATCGCGGCCGTCGCTACCGCGGTGACCCGCGGCGACCTCAACCTCAAGATCGACGTCGATGCCGCGGGCGAGATCCAGGTCCTCCAGGACAACATCAACAAGATGATCTCGAACCTGCGCGACACAACGATCGCCAACGAGGAGCAGGACTGGCTCAAGGGCAACCTGGCCCGCATCTCGGGTCTGATGCAGGGCCGCCGCGACCTCGACGACGTGGCGGGGCTCATCATGAGCGAGCTGACGCCGGTGGTGTCGGCGCAGCACGGCGCGTTCTTCCTGGCGCTGCCGCTGGACGACAGCGCCGACGCGACGGTCGCGGACGAGGACGCGTACGAGCTGCGCATGTGCGGGAGCTACGGCTACTCCATGGGCTCCATGCCGACGGCCTTCCGGCCCGGCGAGACGCTCATCGGGACGGCCGCGCAGGAGCGGCGCACGATCCTTGTGGACAACGCGCCCAGCGGCTACCTGAAGATCGCCTCCGGGCTCGGGGAGGCGCCTCCGGCGCAGGTCATCGTGATCCCCGTGCTGTTCGAGGACACGGTGCTCGGTGTGATCGAGCTGGCGTCGTTCACGCCGTTCACACAGATCCAGAAGGACTTCCTGAACCAGATCGCCGAGATGATCGCGACGAGCGTCAACACGATCTCCGTCAATACGAAGACGGAGGTCCTGCTGAGGCAGTCGCAGGAGTTGACCGAGCAGCTCCGTGAGCGCTCCGCCGAGCTGGAGAACCGGCAGAAGGCCCTCCAGGCGTCCAACGCCGAGCTGGAGGAGAAGGCCGAACTGCTCGCTCAGCAGAACCGCGACATCGAAGTGAAGAACACCGAGATCGAGGACGCGCGGCAGGTCCTGGAGGAGCGTGCGGAGCAGCTCGCCGTCTCGATGCGCTACAAGAGCGAGTTCCTCGCCAACATGTCGCACGAGCTGCGCACGCCGCTCAACTCGCTGCTCATCCTTGCCAAGTTGCTGGCCGACAACGCCGACGCGAACCTCACTCCGAAGCAGGTCGAGTTCGCCGAGACGATCCACGGAGCGGGCTCCGACCTGCTCCAGCTGATCAACGACATCCTGGACCTGTCGAAGGTCGAGGCGGGCAAGATGGACGTCTCGCCGACGCGCATCGCCCTGGTGCAGCTTGTCGACTACGTAGAGGCCACGTTCCGGCCGCTGACCGCGGAGAAGCAACTCGACTTCTCCGTAAGGGTGTCGCCGGAACTGCCCACTACGTTGCACACCGACGAACAGCGGCTCCTTCAGGTGCTGCGCAACCTGCTCTCCAACGCGGTGAAGTTCACCGACTCCGGTGCCGTCGAGCTCGTCATCAGGCCGGCCGGCGGGGACGTGCCGAACGCGATCCGTGAACAGCTGCTGGAAGCGGGCTCGTTGACCGAGGTCGACGGCGATGTGATCGCCTTCTCGGTGACCGACACCGGCATCGGTATCGCGGCCAGCAAGATGCGCGTCATCTTCGAGGCGTTCAAGCAGGCCGACGGCACGACGAGCCGCAAGTACGGAGGTACGGGCCTCGGCCTGTCCATCAGCCGCGAGATCGCCCGCCTCCTGGGCGGCGAGATCCACGCGCAGAGTGAGCCCGGACGCGGCTCGACCTTCACGCTGTACCTGCCGATGCACCCGAGCGAACTGCCGCCCCAGGGGTACGCGCAGCTCGCGCCGACCATCGAACCGGGGGAGCGGCTCGCCCTCGACGCGGCGCCCGAGCCCGAGCCCGCCGAGGTGGAGACCCCGGCCGAGGTGCGGTCCTACCAGGACACCCAGAACGGGCCGGCGGCGCTGTTCCGGCGCCGTCGCAGGTCGACCCCGACGAACTCGACGCCGCCCGAGCGGACGGCGCTCCAGGGGCCGTTGCAGGGCCAGCCGCTGCCCGCTCAGGAGCGCGCGGACGAGCACTGGGACGGCGGCGGCACAGCGGGCGCGGCGGGCGCGGCCGAGCAGAGCGCGCCCACGCCCCGGCACGGGCTGTTGTTCGGCGGCGAGAAGGTGCTCATCGTCGACGACGACATCCGTAACGTGTTCGCGCTCACCAGCGTCCTGGAGCAGCAGGGCCTCTCGGTCCTGTACGCGGAGAACGGGCGCGAGGGCATCGAAGTCCTCGAACAGCACGACGATGTGACAGTTGTGCTGATGGACATCATGATGCCGGAGATGGACGGCTACGCGACGACGACGGCGATCCGTAGGATGCCGCAGTTCGCCGGGCTGCCGATCATCGCGCTCACCGCGAAGGCGATGAAGGGCGACCGGGAGAAGGCCATCGAGTCGGGCGCTTCCGACTACGTTACGAAGCCGGTCGACCCGGATCATCTGCTCTCTGTGATGGAGCGGTGGATGCATGGTGAGTGACCGGAAACCGGAATGTTCAAGATGAGTTGCTGACTGAGTGTGGTCGAAGTCGTGTAGAGGCGCGGGATTCGGGGAACCTTCTGGTCTCCCACCGCGTTTCTGCTACGTGCACGGTGACATCGCGGTGACAGGGTGTGGCGACAGGCGGGGTGCGGCTACCATGACCGGCACAAGGACGGACGACGCAAGGGAGTCGTCCCCTGGGGTGGCGAAAGGAGCCTCCCCGAGTCCTGCGGACAGGGGCGGCCCCATGCCGGGGCGAGGAGGGCGGGCCATGGTGCAGAAGGCCAAGATCCTCCTGGTCGATGACCGGCCGGAGAATCTGCTGGCGCTGGAGGCCATCCTCTCCGCGCTCGATCAGACACTGGTACGGGCATCGTCCGGGGAGGAAGCGCTGAAGGCGCTGCTCACGGACGATTTCGCGGTCATTCTGCTGGACGTTCAGATGCCAGGAATGGACGGGTTCGAAACCGCGGCGCACATCAAGCGCCGCGAGCGGACACGAGACATCCCGATCATCTTCCTCACCGCGATCAACCACGGACCGCATCACACGTTCCGTGGCTACGCGGCGGGGGCGGTCGACTACATCTCCAAGCCGTTCGACCCCTGGGTGCTGCGCGCCAAGGTCTCGGTGTTCGTCGAGCTGTACATGAAGAACTGCCAGCTCCGGGAGCAGGCGGCGCTGCTGCGGCTCCAGCTGGAGGGCGGCGGCAAGGCCATCGGCGACAGCAAGGAGCCGGCGGGGCTGCTCGCCGAGCTGTCGGCGCGGCTCGCCGCGGTCGAGGAGCAGGCCGAGGCACTGTCGAAGCAGCTGGACGACGAGTCCGCGGACGCGGCGGCGGTGGCCACGGCGGCGCACCTGGAGCGCAAGCTCACCGGACTGCGCAGGGCGCTCGACGCCCTGGAGCCCGGGACGGGCAGCGGAGCGCCCTCACTGCCCTCCCAGAACTGAGGCGGTTGTCCCGGAACCGAAGTGGCCGTCCCCGGAATCGGGGGCGGCGCTCGGGCTTTGAGGACACGTCAGTTTTCGCCCCGTCAGTTCGCGACACGATCGGGTGAAGCAGTGGGCACACGTGTCCAAGGTCGGCTCCCCCGGTAACCTCACACCTATGGCCTCACGTCCCGCAGCCAAGAAGTCGCCCGCGAAGAAGACGGCGGCGCCGACCAAGGCTCCGGCGAAGAAGGCCGCTGCCAAAAAAGCCCCCGCGAAGAAGGCCGCGGCCAAGAAGCCGGCACCCAAGAGGGCCCCCGCCAAGAAGGCCGTGGCGAAGAAGCCCGCCCCCAATCCGACCGGGGGCCTGTACAAGCTCGTACGCGCCCTGTGGCTCGGCCTCGCGCACAGCGTGGGGGCGATGTTCCGCGGCATAGGGCGTGGCGCGAAGGGGCTCGACCCGGCGCACCGCAAGGACGGGCTCGCCCTGCTGCTTCTCGGGATCGGACTGATCTGCGCGGCCGGTACCTGGTCCAACCTGCAAGGCCCGGTCGGCGATCTCGTCGACATGCTGGTGACCGGCGCGTTCGGCCGCCTCGACCTGCTGGTGCCGATCCTGCTCGGGGTCATCGCCGTGCGCTTCATCCGGCACCCCGAGAAGCCCGAGGCCAACGGGCGGATCGTGATCGGCCTCTCCGCGCTCGTCATCGGCGTGCTCGGCCAGGTCCACATCGCGTGCGGCTCACCCGCGCGCGGGGACGGCATGCGCGCCATAAGGGACGCGGGCGGCCTCATCGGCTGGGCCGCCGCGACGCCGCTGAGCTTCACCATGACCCAGGTGCTCGCGGTCCCGCTGCTCGTTCTGCTGACCGTGTTCGGGCTGCTCGTGGTGACCGCGACGCCCGTCAACGCCATTCCGCAGCGCCTGCACCAGCTCGGCGTGAAGCTCGGCGTCGTGCACGAGGACGTGGCCCATGCCGAGGCGGCGTCGGACGAGTACGACGACGAATGGCGTGAGGCCACGCCCGTGCGCTCGCGCAAGCGCCCCGCGGCCCCGGAGTCGTACGACCCGGACCGGGCCGAGGAGGAGGCGTTCGCCAAGCGGCGCAAGTCGCGGCGGTCCGTGCAGCCCGCGATGGAGCGGCCGATGGACGCGGTCGACGTGGCCGCGGCGGCGGCCGCCGCGCTCGACGGGGCGGTGCTGCACGGCATGCCGCCTTCGCCGCTCGTCGCTGATCTCACGCAGGGCGTCTCCGGTGACGGCGACGGCGAGAGCAGCGGTGAGACGGCCACAGGGGGCCGTTCGGCACCCGTGCCGGGGGCCAGGGTCAAGAAGACCCCGGCAGGCGCTCAGAAGGAGCCTGAGCCGACGCCCACGTCCCTCGGCGTGCCGGACCTCACCAAGGCCGCGCCCGAGTCGAGGGGGGACCTGCCGCCGCGCGCCGAGCAGCTCCAGCTCGCCGGCGACATCACGTACGCGCTGCCCTCGCTCGACCTGCTCACCCGCGGTGGACCCGGCAAATCGCGCAGCGCCGCCAACGACGCCGTCGTCGAGTCGCTGCAGACCGTCTTCACCGAGTTCAAGGTCGACGCGGGCGTCACCGGCTTCACGCGCGGCCCCACGGTCACGCGGTACGAGATCGAGCTCGGCCCCGCCGTGAAGGTCGAGAAGATCACGGCCCTGGCGAAGAACATCGCGTACGCCGTCGCGTCCCCCGACGTCCGGATCATCTCGCCGATCCCCGGCAAGTCCGCGGTCGGCATCGAGATCCCGAATACGGACCGCGAGATGGTCAACGTCGGCGACGTGCTGCGCCTGGCGGACGCGGCCGAGGACGAGCACCCCATGCTGGTCGCGCTCGGCAAGGACGTCGAGGGCGGCTACGTGATGGCCAACATGGCGAAGATGCCGCACATCCTGGTCGCCGGTGCGACCGGTTCAGGTAAGTCGTCGTGCATCAACTGCCTGATCACGTCGATCATGATGCGGGCGACGCCCGAGGACGTCCGGATGGTGCTTGTCGACCCCAAGCGCGTGGAGCTGACCGCGTACGAGGGGATCCCGCACCTGATCACGCCGATCATCACCAACCCCAAGAAGGCCGCCGAGGCGCTTCAGTGGGTCGTGCGGGAGATGGATCTGCGCTACGACGACCTCGCGGCCTTCGGCTACCGGCACATCGACGACTTCAACCAGGCGGTCAAGGACGGCAAGCTCACCACGCCCGAGGGCAGCGAGCGGGAGCTGAAGGCGTACCCGTATCTGCTGGTGATCGTCGATGAGCTCGCCGACCTGATGATGGTCGCGCCGAGGGACGTCGAGGACTCCATCGTCCGGATCACGCAGCTCGCGCGGGCGGCCGGCATCCACCTGGTGCTCGCCACCCAGCGTCCGTCGGTCGACGTCGTCACCGGCCTCATCAAGGCCAACGTGCCCTCGCGGCTCGCCTTCGCCACCTCCTCGCTCGCCGACAGCCGGGTCATCCTCGACCAGCCGGGCGCCGAGAAGCTCATCGGCAAGGGCGACGGCCTGTTCCTCCCCATGGGGGCGAACAAGCCGACCCGTATGCAGGGCGCTTTCGTCATAGAGGACGAGATCCACGCCATCGTGCAGCACTGCAAGGACCAGATGGCGCCCGTCTTCCGGGACGACGTCACGGTGGGCACCAAGCAGAAGAAGGAGATCGACGAGGACATCGGCGACGACTTGGACCTGCTGTGCGCGGCCGTCGAACTGGTCGTCTCCACGCAGTTCGGCTCGACCTCCATGCTGCAGCGCAAGCTGCGCGTGGGCTTCGCCAAGGCCGGGCGGCTCATGGACTTGATGGAATCGAGGAACATCGTCGGACCAAGTGAAGGTTCGAAGGCTCGAGACGTTCTTGTGAAAGCCGATGAACTGGAGGGAGTGCTCGCGGTGATCCGCGGGGAGGCTCAACCTTAAGGTGATCCCCTCGAACGACGTCACCCGTACGGGCATCGGAGCAACCGTTTCCTCATCGGCTACGTCAAGTTGAGGGGGAGACAGCCGCGTACGTCGCCGACGGGATGGCAGGCCATTCTGATGGCGTACAAAGTCCGACCGCCCGGTTGCCTCACCCATTCACACCCCCCCTACACTGAACCTCCAGCAGGTGGCTACACGCTCGAAAGGCGCCCCCGTGTCCATCGGCAACTCCCCTGAAGACGACGCCCCTTCGGAAGACCGCATCCCGCACGCGGACGACGACCGGCCGTCGATCGGTCGTGCCCTTCAGCAGGCACGCGTCGACGCGGGTCTGACCGTCGACGAGGTAAGCCAGTCGACCCGGGTGCGCATCCCCATCGTGCAGGCCATCGAGCAGGACG
Organism: Streptomyces nidicola; assembly: GCF_050106155.1. Lineage (NCBI taxonomy): Bacteria > Bacillati > Actinomycetota > Actinomycetes > Kitasatosporales > Streptomycetaceae > Streptomyces > Streptomyces nidicola. The sequence goes on along the minus strand of NZ_JBNBPI010000001.1, from coordinate 2,924,355 downwards.
ATTTCTCGCGTTGCGGCGGTGACGTGTACGCACGTGGCCACATCCGCACGCTCGCGCGTGCCGTGGGCCTCGACCCCGAGCCGCTGCTCGACCAGTACGGCGACGAGCACGGCGGGCGTCCCGCGCCGACGCCGGCCACGCCGCTGTTCGAAACCGAGCGGATCCGCTCCGAGCCGCGCAGGCCGAACTGGACGGCCGCCATGGTCGCGGCGATCGTCGCGGTCGTCGCCTTCGTCGGCTACACCGCCTTCAGCGGCGGCGACAGCGACGGCGGCCAGCAGCAGGCCGCCGAGGGTTCCACCCCGGCGACCAGCAAGCCCACGACCAAGAAGCCGAGCCCCAGCACCAAGAAGCCCACCGACCCGAAGCCGGATCCGACCGACAGCGCGATCGCCGCGGCCCCCGCGGACAAGGTGACCGTCAAGGTCAGCGCGGCGGACGGGCGCAGCTGGATCTCCGCCAAGGACCACAACGGGCGGACCATGTTCGACGGGCTGCTGCAGGACGGCCAGACGAAGACCTTCCAGGACAACCAGAAGATCGACCTCGTGCTCGGTGACGCGGGCAACATCCAGCTGTATGTGAACGGCAAGCAGATCGAGGACGAGTTCAGGGCCGGGCAGGTCGAGCGGCTGTCGTACACGAAGGGTGACCCCGAGGTCGGCTGAGTCGGCGATCTTGCGGTAACCCCTCGTGGGTAGGGCTGTCAGTGGAACGAAGTAGTCTTGTTTCCATGCCCGAACGCCGTACCGTCGCACTTGTCACCCTTGGCTGCGCCCGTAACGAGGTGGACTCGGAGGAGCTCGCAGGCCGCTTGGAGGCGGACGGCTGGGAGCTCGTCGAGGACGCCGACGCAGCCGATGTCGCCGTCGTGAACACCTGTGGCTTCGTGGAGGCCGCGAAGAAGGACTCCGTCGACGCCCTCCTGGAAGCCAATGACCTCAAGGGTCATGGCAGAACGCGGGCGGTGGTCGCGGTCGGCTGCATGGCCGAGCGCTACGGCAAGGAGCTGGCCGAGGCGCTGCCCGAGGCCGACGGCGTGCTCGGGTTCGACGACTACGAGGACATCTCCGGCCGCCTCCAGACGATCCTGTCCGGGGGCAACGTGGAGGCGCACGCCCCGCGTGACCGCCGCAAGCTGCTGCCGATCAGCCCGGCCGAGCGCCAGGAGGCGGGCTCCGGGATCGCGCTGCCGGGGCACGCTCCGGTGGATCTTCCCGACGGGCTCGCGCCCGCGTCCGGGCCGCGTGCGCCGCTGCGGCGCCGGCTCGACGGCAACCCCGTGGCGTCCGTGAAGCTCGCCTCCGGGTGCGACCGACGGTGCTCGTTCTGCGCCATCCCGTCGTTCCGTGGTTCGTTCATCTCGCGCCGCCCCAGCGACGTGCTGAACGAGACGCGCTGGCTCGCCGAGCAGGGCGTCAAGGAGATCATGCTGGTCTCCGAGAACAACACGTCGTACGGCAAGGACCTGGGCGACATCCGGCTCCTGGAGTCGCTGCTGCCCGAGCTGGCCGGGGTCGACGGGATCGAGCGCGTGCGGGTCAGCTACCTGCAGCCCGCCGAGATGCGGCCGGGCCTGATCGACGTACTGACGGGCACCGAGAAGGTCGCCCCGTACTTCGACCTCTCCTTCCAGCACTCGGCGCCCGGCGTGCTGCGCGCGATGCGGCGCTTCGGTGACACGGACCGGTTCCTGGAGCTGCTCGACACCATTCGGGCCAAGGCACCGCAGGCAGGTGTCCGGTCGAACTTCATCGTGGGCTTCCCCGGCGAGAGCGAGGCCGACTACGCGGAGCTGGAGCGCTTCCTGAACGGCGCGCGCCTGGACGCCATCGGTGTCTTCGGCTACTCCGACGAGGAGGGCACGGAAGCGGCGACGTACGAGGACAAGCTCGACGAGGACGTCGTCGCGCAGCGTCTCGCGCGCCTGTCCCGGCTCGCCGAGCAGCTGGTGTCGCAGCGCGCCGAGGAGCGGGTGGGCGAGACCGTGCAGGTGCTCGTCGAGTCCGTCGACGAGGAGGACGGTGTCGTCGGGCGCGGTGCCCATCAGGCACCCGAGACCGACGGGCAGGTGCGCCTCACGAGCGGCGCCGGTCTGACGATCGGCCGTATGGTCGAGGCAAAGGTGGTCGGCACCGAAGGTGTCGACCTCGTGGCCGAGCCGCTGGAGATCGCTGAGGAGGCGGGCAGATGACCGGAGTCCCGGCGTCCGCTACGGGCGGGACCGGCAGGCCGTCGCCCGGAAGCAAGCTGGGGACTGCGGCCGTCAATCAGGCGAGCCTGTGGAACATCGCGAACATCCTGACCATGATCCGGCTCCTTCTGGTGCCGGGTTTCGTGGCGCTCATGCTCGCCGACGGCGGGTACGACCCGGCGTGGCGGGCCTGGGCGTGGGCGGCGTTCGCCGTTGCCATGATCACGGATGTTTTTGACGGGCATCTGGCGCGTTCATACAACTTGGTCACCGACTTCGGAAAGATCGCCGACCCCATCGCCGACAAAGCGATCATGGGCGCCGCGCTGATCTGTCTCTCGTCGCTCGGTGATCTTCCGTGGTGGGTGACCGGTGTCATTCTCGGGCGCGAGCTCGGGATCACGCTGCTGCGATTCATCGTCATTCGCTACGGGGTCATCCCCGCCAGCCGCGGCGGGAAGCTCAAGACGCTCGCGCAGGGCACCGCCGTCGGCATGTACATCCTGGCGCTGACCGGCCCGCTCGCGACGCTGCGCTGGTGGGTGATGGCGGTCGCCGTCGCGCTCACCGTGCTGACCGGGCTCGACTATGTGCGGCAGGCCGTCGTGCTGCGCCGCGCGGGGATCGCCGAGTCGAAGGCGGCGGCGCAGGTGTCCGCGGAGGCTGCCGAGAAGTGACGTACGAGGCGGTCGAGGCGCTGCGCCTGTTGACGGAGCGGGGGGAGACCCTCGCCGTCGCCGAGTCGCTCACCGGCGGCCTGGTGGCCGCGGAGCTCGTGGCGGTGCCGGGGGCATCCAAGGCCTTCCGCGGGTCCGTCACGGCATACGCGACCGAGCTCAAGCACCGGCTGCTCGGCGTCGACGCGGATCTGCTGGCCGCGCACGGACCCGTGCACCCCGAGGTCGCGCTGGCCATGGCGGCCGGGGCGCGGGAGGCGCTGGGCGCGGACTGGGGCGTCGCCACGACCGGCGTAGCGGGGCCGGAGCCGCAGGACGGGCAGCCGGTCGGGACCGTGTACGTGGCCGCGGTGGGGCCTGGAGCTGATCGTTCCGAGGGCGCGGCCGATTTCGCTGGTAGCCACAAAGTGGCCGCACTGCGGTTGAACGGCGATCGGACGGAAATCCGTATGGAGAGTGTACGGAGCGTGCTCGGACTGCTCGTCGAAGAGCTGGTCGGAGCGCATTCCGGCGAACGTTCTGGGAAAGCGCGGGCACAGGATACGGAACAGAACGGGGGGTTTTGATGTTTGCAGCCCTGAGTGAACACGACATCGCTCCCCGCACGGCCGCGGCACGAGGCGGTACGGTGGGGCGTGAAGGATGCGGCTACGCGGTCCGAGGAGGGAGCCACCGATGATTCTGCTCCGTCGCCTGCTGGGTGACGTGCTGCGTCGGCAGCGCCAGCGCCAGGGCCGTACTCTGCGCGAAGTCTCCTCGTCCGCCCGAGTTTCGCTCGGCTATCTCTCCGAGGTGGAGCGGGGGCAGAAGGAGGCTTCCTCCGAGCTGCTCTCCGCGATCTGCGACGCGCTTGACGTACGGATGTCCGAGCTGATGCGGGAGGTGAGCGACGAGCTCGCTCTCGCCGAGCTGGCCGAGTCGGCAGCAGCGGTCCCGTCGGAGCCGGTGCCCGCACCGGTTCGTCCGATGCTCAATTCCGTCTCCGTGGCCGGCGTCCCGCCGGAACGCGTGACGATCAAGGCGCCTGCGGAGGCTGTGGACGTCGTAGCGGCGTAACGCCTGCGCTCAGCGTTCTGAGCCCAGTTTGAATGTGGGAAAGCCCCGGCCAGGAGGATCGGCCGGGGCTTTCTGCTGCGCGTTTTCGGTGTGCGTGAGCTGTGCCTGAGCTGTGCGTGAGCGAGGATCTGGCCCGATGTGTCCGTAATAGTCCGTATGTGCCATTGTTGATGGTGGTTTCGATACGGAGGTGACGTATGGACGTCGTGAAGAGCCCGCTGCCCGATGGCGACCTGAAGACCGTCGGCGAGGCGCTGCAGGGTGCGCTCGTGGATCTGGTGGACCTGTCCCTTGTGGCGAAGCAGGTGCACTGGAACGTGGTCGGTCCTCGGTTCCGCTCGGTGCACCTTCAGCTCGACGAGGTCGTGGACACCGCCCGGCAGCACTCCGACACGGTGGCCGAGCGGGCCTCCACGCTGGGTGTCCCGCCGGACGGTCGCGCGAAGACCGTCGCGGACACCAGTGGCGTGGGAGTGGCCCCTGAGGGCTGGGTGAAGGACACGGACGCGGTGGGGACGCTCGTGGACGCGCTCGGCGCGGTCATCGCGCGGATGCGCGCGCGGGTGGACGCGACCGGTGAGGCGGATCCCGTGAGCCAGGACATCTTCATCGGGATCACGGCCGACCTGGAGAAGCATCACTGGATGTTCCAGGCGGAGAACCGGGGCTGAGAGTCCCGGCACCTCGGTGCCCGCGTGCTCCTGGGCGTGGCGCCGGCGGCTCGGGGCAGATTGGCTGTGGTCGTGGTCCGTGGTCCCGGAGGTCGTCGGGCGGAGGTGAGCGGTCGGTGGCATGGGCTGGTTGGCGGATACTCCGGTGGGCGCCGGCTGTCGCGTGCGGGGCGCTGTGGTGGTGGGGCGCCCTGCGGCTCGCCTTCGCGCCGGGCGCCGGGGTGTTCGAGGGGGCGCTCGTCGCCGGGGGCTGGGGACTGAGCCTGCTGCCGGTGCACGCGCTGCCGAAGGCGCGGGCGGCCGGCGTGGCAGGGGCGCCCGGGCGGCACGGCGCGCGCCGCGTGCGGACACGGGCCGTGCGCGCCGGGCGCGAGGCCGCCGGCGGGGTGTGGCGGGCGGTCACCAGGGCATGGCGACGCCCCCGTTCGGGCGGAGGATCTGGCCCGTCGTGAACGACGCGGCGTCGGAGGCGAGGTGCAGGACCGCGTGTGCGATGTCCTCCGCCTCGCCGACCCGACCGAGCGGTGCCATGCGCACCATCAGGGCCTCGGTGTGGGCCTGCGCGCTCTCGTCGTGGCGGGTCGTCATCGGTGTACGGATCCAGCCCGGCGCCACCGCGTTGACGCGGATGCCGTGCGAGCCGATCTCCGTGGCGAGCGTCTTCGTGAGCTGGACGACGGCGGCCTTCGCGGCGCCGTAGCAGAGCAGCCCCGGGCCGCCGGTGTCGACCGCGCCGGAGGCCATGGTGACGATGCTGCCGCGGGTGCCGGCCGCGATCATGGTGCGGGCCGCTTCCTGGCAGGCGTACAGAACACCCTTGAAGTTGATGGCGAGCACGCGGTCCAGGTCCTCCTCGCGGGTCTCCAGGACCGTGCTGTTGTGCATGACTCCGGCGATGGCGGCCATGATGTCGAGGCCGCCGGAGGTGGTGCTCGCGCTCGCGACGGCTTCCGCGATCTGGGCGTGGTCGGCCACGTCGACGGTGTGAGTGTGGGCCGTGCCGCCGCTCTCCTTGATGCGGGCCGCGGTCTCGTGCAGGCCCTGTGCGTCGCGGTCGGCGCAGTGGACGGTGGCTCCCGCCTGCGCGAGGAGCGTCGCCGACGCGCGGCCGATGCCGCTCGCCGCGCCGGTGACGAATGCGGTGCGTCCGGTGAGGTCGTACGCGGTGAGGGGCATGCAGGGACCGTACGAGGTTTTCTGACGGGTCGTCAATTGCCGTGCGGGGGTTCTGTTTGGTGACCGTGAGGGGGCGTCAGAGGTGGGGCTACGGCGTGGGTGCCGGGCCCTGTTGGCAGTGGGGGCACCAGTACGTGGGGCGTTCGCGGGAGCCGTCGCCCTGGTCGGCCGTGCGGATGGGGGTGCGGCAGCGCAGGCACGGGCGGTGGGAGCGGCCGTAGACGTAGAGGCGTTCGTCGGGGCGGGGGCGGCCCGTGGTGACGCGGGCCGGGCGGTCGCGGTTGGCCTCGAGCAGCTTCTTCGCGAGGAGGGGGAGGCGGTCGGAGGTCTCGGCGGGCAGCTCGCCGACCGGGAGCCACGGGGTGGCGCGCAGGAGGAAGCAGAGCTCGGACTTGTAGATGTTCCCGATGCCCGCGAGGTTGCGCTGGTCGAGGAGGGCCTCGCCGAGGGGGCGGGCGGGGTCGGCGAGGAGGTTGCGCAGCGCGGTGTCCGGGTCCCAGTCCGGGCCGAGGAGGTCCGGGCCCAGGTGGCCGACGGCCTTGGACTCCTCGGTGGTGCGCAGCAGTTCCAGGACCGGGAGCCGGTAGCCGACCGCGGTGCGGGTCTCGGTGCCGAGGATCGCGCGGATCTGGTGGGACGGACCGCCGCGCCAGCGCTCACCCGGCGCGTAGATCTTCCACGAGCCGTCCATCCGCAGGTGCGAGTGGAGGGTGAGGCCGCCCTCGATCCGGGTCAGCAGATGCTTGCCGCGCGGGGTGACGTCCAGGACCGTGCGCCCGGTGAGGTCTGCTGTCGCGTACCGGGGGACACGCAGGTCGGAGCGGGTGAGTACCTGGCCCGCGAGGGCGCTGTGCAGCCGCTTCGCCGCCTGGGCGACCGTGTCTCCTTCGGGCATGGGCTCAGGGTAGGCCGAGGTGGGGCGGTGTGGGTGGGCCGCGGTGCGTGGTGCGCGGTGTGGGGTGTGGAGGACGCCACGGGGCTCTGCCCCGGACCCCGCTGCTCAATCGCCGCAGGGGCTGAAATGTGGGCCCGTGCTGTGCGGTCGTCGCGGGGGGGCTTGGTTGGGGCCGGGGGGCGGGTGTCGGCCTCACGCGCGCAGGCGCAGGCCGCGTGGTGTCGCGTGGAATCCGGCTCCTTCCAGGAGAGGGGCGTACGGGGAGGTGAGCGCGGATTCCGCGTTGACGCGCTCGACCGTGATGGTGCCGAGGGCGCCGGAGCGGGCGGCCTCGGCGAGTGCTTGCGCGGCGGCGGGCATGCGGGGGTCCTCGGCTACCTGGGCGGGGGTGAGGGCGGGGCTCGGGGTGCGCGCTCCGGTCGCGGTGCCGGCCGCTTCGGAAGCCGGGGCGGCGTGGGCCGGGTCGGACGCGGACCACGCCAGGAGGGTCTTGCCGCCGCGCTCCATGTAGAGCGTCAGCTCGCCGTCGACCAGGACCACCAGGGAGCCCGCCTTGCGCCCCGGCTTGTGCCCGGGCTTCTGGCCCGCGCCGGAGGGGGGCTCGGGCCAGGGCAGAGCGGCCCCGTACGCGTTGGCCGGGTCGGCCGCCGCCAGGACGAGGGCGCGGGGCGCGGTGATCCTGCCCCTGCCTGTGAGGGCGTCGACCGGGGCGTACGGATCCGGGGGTGCGGAGCCGCGCTCCTGCGCGTTCGCCGCCGCGCGCAGGCGGTCCACGGCGCCGTCCATCGCGAACTGGGCCGCGCCGAGACCCTCCACCACGTAGCCACGCCGTGCCTGGCCGCTCTCCTCGAAGACGGACAGGACCCGGTACGTCGCCGAGAACCCGCCCTCGACGCCTTCGGCCGCCACCGCTCCCCGGGTGACCACTCCGTGGCGGTCGAGGAGCGTGCGGGCCAGCGTGTGGGCGCGCATGGTCGGGTCGGGCTCCGGGGCGGGCAGTAGCGACCAGCGTCCCGCGACCGTGGGCGGACCGGTGCGTGACGTGGGCCGGGCGCCCGCAGTGAGGCCTCCGTAGCGGCCGCGCGGCACGGCTCTGCGGGCCCGGTGCGCGGTGGAGCCCGCGGTGCGGCCGGAGCCGAGGACGGCGCGCATCGGGGCCAGCGTGTCGTTCGTGAGGCGGCCCGACCAGGCCAGCTCCCAGAGGGCGTCGGCCAGTTGGGGATCGGTGACCTCGAAGGGGGTGCCTCTTCCTTCCTCAAGGCCTTGGGGGAAGGAGGCGGTGCGGACCTGGTCGGCGATCTGGCGGAAGAACAGGCCGTAGCCACCGGAGAGTGCGTCCAGGACCGCCTGGTGGAGTGGCGTGAGCTCCAAGGGGTGCGGGGGCGGGAGGAGCAGCGGGGCCGTGTCGGCGAGGTAGAGGCTGACCCAGCCGTCCTTGCCGGGCAGCGAGCCCGCACCGGCCCACAAGACCTCGCCGGATGCCGTGAGTTCGTCGAGGAGCGCGGGCGCGTAGCCGGAGACGCGCGAGGGCAGGACGAGCTTCTCCAGGGCGGAGGCGGGCACCGAGGCGCCCTGGAGCTGTTCGACCGCCCGGACCAGGCCGTCGACCCCGCGCAGGCCGTGCCCGCCCACGTGCTGCCACTGGGGCAGGAACTGGGCGAGCGCCGCGGGCGGCACCGGCTCCAGCTCATGGCGCAGCGCGGCCAACGAGCGGCGGCGCAGCCTGCGCAGGACCGTGGCATCGCACCACTCCTGGCCGATGCCCGCCGGGTGGAACTCGCCCTGTACGACACGGCCGTTGGCGGCCAGGCGCTGGAGTGCGCCCTCCGTGACCGCGGCGCCGAGGCCGAAGCGGGCCGCCGCCTGCGTGGAGGTGAACGGGCCGTGTGTGCGGGCGTAGCGGGCCAGGAGGTCGCCGAGCGGGTCCTTGACCGGTTCGGTGAAGGCTTCGGGGACGCCGACCGGAAGCGCCGTGCCCAGGGCGTCGCGCAGGCGGCCCGCGTCCTCGATCGCCGCCCAGTGCTCGGTGCTCGCGAGGCGCACGCGGATGGCGCGCCGGGCGCCCGCCAGGCTCTCGGCCCAGCCGGGCTCGGCGCCCCGCTCGGCCAACTCCTCGTCCGTGAGCGGGCCGAGGATGCGCAGCAGGTCCGCGACGCCTTCCTCGTCCTTGATGCGACGGTCCTCAGTGCGCCACTGCAGCTCCTGCTCCAGCTCGGCAAGGACCTCCGCGTCGAGCAGCTCGCGCAGCTCGGCCTGGCCGAGGAGTTCGGCGAGCAGGCGGGAGTCCAGGGACAGCGCGGCCGCGCGGCGCTCGGCCAGCGGGGAGTCGCCCTCGTACAGGAACTGCGCCACGTAACCGAACAGCAGTGAGCGGGCGAAGGGGGAGGCCTCCGGGGTGGTGACCTCGACGAGGCGGACCTTGCGGGACTCGATGTCACCCATCAGCTCGGCGAGGCCCGGTACGTCGAAGACGTCCTGGAGGCACTCGCGGATCGCTTCCAGGACGATGGGGAACGAGCCGAACTCGCTCGCCACCTGGAGCAGTTGGGACGCGCGCTGGCGCTGCTGCCACAGCGGGGTGCGCTTGCCGGGGTTGCGGCGGGGCAGCAGCAGCGCGCGGGCGGCGCACTCGCGAAAGCGCGAGGCGAACAGTGCGGAGCCGCCCACCTGGTCGGTGACGATCTGGTCCACGTCACCCTTGTCGAAGGCGACGTCGGCCGCCCCGATGGGGGCCTGCTCGTCGTCGTACTCCATGCCCGGCTTGGTGGGTTCCTGGTCGAGGAGGTCCAGGCCCATCAGGTCGGCGTCCGGGAGGCGCAGCACGATGCCGTCGTCGGCGTGCATCACCTGGGCGTCCATGCCGTACTTCTCGCTCAGCCGGGCGCCGAGGGCCAGTGCCCACGGAGCGTGCACCTGGGCGCCGAACGGGGAGTGGACGACGACGCGCCAGTCGCCCAGCTCGTCCCGGAACCGCTCGACCACGATCGTGCGGTCGTCGGGGATGTGACCGCAGGCCTCGCGCTGCTCGGCGAGGTACGACAGCACGTTGTTCGCGGCCCACTCGTCGAGTCCGGCCTCCGTGAGGCGCACGCGCGCGTCGTCGGGCTTCTGGGAGCCGACCTCGCGCAGGAACGCGCCCAGCGCACGGCCCAGTTCGAGCGGGCGGCCCAGCTGGTCGCCCTTCCAGAAGGGGAGCCGGCCGGGGACTCCAGGGGCGGGCGAGACGAGGACGCGGTCGCGCGTGATGTCCTCGATGCGCCAGGAGCTGGTGCCGAGAGTGAACACGTCCCCGACCCGGGACTCGTAGACCATCTCCTCGTCGAGCTCGCCGACGCGGCCGCCGCCCTTCTTGGGGTCGGCTCCCGCGAGGAAGACTCCGAAGAGGCCGCGGTCGGGGATCGTGCCCCCGGAAGTGACGGCGAGGCGCTGAGCTCCGGGGCGGCCCTTGACGGTGCCGGCGACGCGGTCCCAGACGACGCGCGGGCGCAGCTCGGCGAAGGCGTCGGAGGGGTAGCGGCCCGCCAGCATGTCGAGCACGCCCGTGAACGCGGACTCGGGCAGTGAGGCGAAGGGGGCGGCGCGGCGGACCAGGGCCAGCAGGTCGTCGACCTGCCAGGTGTCCAGGGCCGTCATCGCGACCAACTGCTGGGCGAGCACATCCAGTGGGTTTGCCGGGAGACGCAGGGACTCGATGGCGCCTGAACGCATGCGCTCGGTCACGACCGCCGACTGCACCAGGTCACCGCGGTACTTCGGGAACACGACGCCGGTGGACACCGCGCCCACCTGGTGGCCCGCACGGCCCACGCGCTGCAGGCCCGACGCCACGGACGGGGGCGACTCCACCTGGACGACGAGGTCGACCGCGCCCATGTCGATGCCCAGCTCCAGGCTCGACGTGGCGACCACGGCGGGAAGCCGGCCCGCCTTCAGGTCCTCCTCGACCAGTGCGCGCTGCTCCTTGGAGACCGAGCCGTGGTGGGCGCGCGCGATGACCGGGGGAGCGCCCTTCGCGGCGCCCGATTCCGCCATCAGCTCGGCCGGGGAGTGGTCCTCGGGAAGGGGCTCGCCGGTGGCGCGCTCGTAGGCGATCTCGTTCAGGCGGTTGCACAAGCGCTCGGCCAGGCGGCGGGAGTTGGCGAACACGATCGTCGAGCGATGGGCCTCGATCAGGTCCGTGATCCGCTCCTCCACGGAGGGCCAGATCGAGGGGCGCTCGGCTCCCTGGTCGGAATCGGCCACCGGGGAGCCGCCGAGCTCGCCGAGATCCTCCACGGGGACGACCACGGACAGGTCGAACTCCTTGCCGGACGGTGGCTGGACGACCTCCACCCGGCGCTGCGGCGAGAGATAGCGCGCCACCTCGTCGACCGGCCGGACCGTGGCGGACAGGCCGATGCGGCGGGCGGGGCGGGGCAGCAGCTCGTCGAGCCGCTCCAGGGAGAGGGCCAGGTGGGCGCCGCGCTTGGTGCCCGCCACCGCGTGCACCTCGTCCAGGATCACCGTGTCGATGCCCGCCAGCGCGTCACGCGTGGCCGATGTCAGCATCAGGAACAGCGACTCAGGCGTCGTGATGAGGATGTCCGGCGGGCGCGTGGCCAGCGCGCGGCGCTCGGCGGGCGGGGTGTCGCCGGAGCGGATGCCGACCTTCACCTCGGGCTCGGGCAGGCCCAGGCGGACGGCCTCCTGGCGGATACCGGTGAGCGGGCTGCGCAGATTGCGCTCCACGTCCACCGCGAGGGCCTTCAGCGGGGACACGTACAGAACCCGGCAGCGCTTCTTCGGGTCGGCCGGAGGGGGTGTCGACGCGAGCTGGTCGAGCGCGGCGAGGAACGCGGCGAGCGTCTTGCCCGAGCCGGTGGGCGCGACGACCAACACGTCCGAACCCTCGCCGATCGCCTTCCACGCCCCCGCCTGTGCGGCTGTGGGCGCGGAAAAGGCCCCCGTGAACCAACCGCGGGTCGCGGGGGAGAAGCCGCTGAGGGCCTGCGAGGCGTTGTGGGCCCCTTGCCTGGACCTGACCATGCCCCCATCCTGCACCCCACCACTGACAATGGCGGTGAGCTGCGGAAACGGGTGGTTCGCCCGGGTGGCCCCGACGCAGACCGGGGTGGTCCTGACGCAGAATGGGGTCATGGCACGGACGGCGGGGAAGGGCGAGTGGGCGCGGCACTGGCGCTATGACCGGCTGCCGGGGCTCGACCTGCTGCGGGCCCGCTACGTCCGGCACACCTTCCCTCGCCACAGTCACGACGGCTTCGTGATCGGCGCGGTCACGCGTGGGGTCGAGGCGGTCGGCCTGGCGGACGGCACCTTGCACGCGGGGCCCGGCAGCGTCGTCCTGCTCAACCCGGAAGTGGCACACACGGCCCGGGCGGGCGGACCTGACGGCTGGGCGTACGCCACGCTCTATCCGTCGGCGGACGTCGTCGCCGAGATCGCAGCCGAGACCGGCACGGTGCGCGGCACCGCGGTCTTCGGTGAACCGATCGTCACCGACCCGGGGGCCTCGCAGATGATCAACGAGGTGCACAGGGCGGCGGAGCAGGGCAACGCGCTGGCCGCCGACAGCCTCCTCAGGGTCGTGCTCGCCCGGCTGCTCCGGGCCCACGGGGCCTCCCTCGCGGCGCGGCCCCGGCGGTCCGCGGGGTCCACGGCCGCGTCCCGCGCGCGTGAAGTCCTCGAAGAGCGTCTGGCGGACCCGCCGTCCCTGGAAGCGCTCGCGGCCGAACTCGGCACCAGCCCCTTCGCGCTGCTGCGGGCCTTTCGCGACGCGTACGGGATGCCGCCGCACACCTGGCTCACCAACGCGCGGGTGCGCGTGGCACGGCGGCTCCTGGAGGCGGGGACGGCGCCCGCCGATGCCGCCGTGGCCCTCGGCTTCACCGACCAGCCGCACCTGAACCGGCACTTCACCCGGATCGTCGGGGTGCCGCCGGGCGCGTACCAGCGCGAGCGCAAGAACGTACAAGAACAGGACTCGTCCCTCCTCGTACCGTGCGAGGCGTGGCAGACAAGACAACATCCACAGACATACGTAGGGCAGAGGCCGCCCCTCCCGACCGGGAGCGCACAGGTGCTGCAAGCAAGCCGGACTCCGCCGTCGTCCGTGACGCGCTCGGGGTCGGAGTCGCCGTAGGCCTTTCCGGGTTCGCGTTCGGAGTGACCTCGGCGGGGAGCGGGCTCAGCGTGCTGCAGACCTGCGCGCTCAGCCTCCTGGTCTTCACGGGGGCGTCGCAGTTCGCGCTCGTCGGGGCGCTCGCGGCGGGCGGCAACCCGCTCACCGCCGCCGCGGGAGCGTTCTTCCTGGGCGTGCGCAACGCGTTCTACGGACTGCGCCTGTCCCAGCTGCTCGCTCTTCCGCGCGCGGTGCGGCCGTTCGCCGCGCACTGGATCATCGACGAGACATCGGCCGTCGCGCTGGCGCAGCCGACGCGGCGCGGCGTGCGGCTCGGTTTCACCGTCACGGGACTGAGCCTGTACGTGCTGTGGAACCTCACCACGCTGGTCGGTGCCCTGGGCGCCGAGGCCATCGGTGACACCGATGCCTGGGGCCTCGACGCGGCCGGGCCCGCGGTGTTCCTGGCGCTGCTCGCGCCGATGCTGAAGTCCACCACGGACCGCGCCGTCGCCGGGCTTGCCGTCGTTCTGATGCTGGGACTGCTGCCCGTGCTGCCGGCCGGGGTGCCCGTGCTCGTGGCCGCGCTCGCTGCCCCGGCCGCGCTCTACGTAGAGGGACGCCGCCGCGCCGCGGCCTCCGACGCACCACAAGGAGAAGACCGTTGAACGTCTGGATCGCCATCGCGGTCACCGCGGTCGGCTGCTACGCCGTGAAACTGATCGGTCTGCTGGTGCCCGCGGGCGCCCTGGAACGGCCCGTGGTGAAGCGTCTTTCGGCGCTGCTCCCCGTCGCCCTGCTGGCTGCCCTCACTGCCCAGCAGACCTTCGCGGACGGGCGCGTGCTGGTCCTCGACGCCAGGGCGGCCGGGCTCGCCGCGGCCGCCGTCGCGCTCGTGCTGCGGGCGCCGTTCCTGGTGGTGGTCGCGGTGGCCGTGGCGGTCACCGCGGGGATGCGGGCCCTTACGGGGTGACCTGGTGCGCGGGGAGGGCGGCCGGGGTCTCCGGGACACCGAGCTGCCCCGCCGTGCGCTCGGGGCGGCAGAAGACGGCCGCGAGGACACCGCCCGTCACCAGGAGCGCCGCGGTCAGCAGCCAGCCGTGCTCATAGCCCGCCGACACGGTGGCGGCGCCGTCCACCAAGCGCCCCAGGACGAGCGGCGAGACGATGCCCCCGAGGGCGTACACGCAGGTCAGTGCGCCCAGGACCGTGCCGCGCTGGACCGGGGGTGCGATCCGGGAGCAGGCCGTCGCCGCGACGGTGAGCATCACCATGGCGAGCGCCATCGGCCCCAGCATCATCGGCACCTTCACGACCTGGGAGTCGGACACGCCGAACAGAGCGGTCGCACAGCCCGAGAGCGCGACAAGGAGGCCCGCACCCGCGCCTACAGGGAAGCGGGGCGGCGTCCCCCTCAGGGCCGAGCGCCGCGCCAGCAGACCGTGCACCAGGAGGACGGCACCATGGGCGACGGCACCCGCGCCGACCATGGTGCTCGCCTGGTGCAGATTCCAGCCCATGACGTTCTCCATGTAGTCCGGCGCCCAGGTGAGCGTCGCACTCATCGACCAGTAGGCGGCGAACGAACCGAAGGCCGCGGTCAGGAACGTGGGTGACAACAGGATGCGGCGCAGCGGCACTGTGAGGCCGTCCTGCGGCGTTCGCTCCGCCTCCTTGCCGACGCTCGGGGCCAGGGGGCCCTCCTTGCCCCACAGGAGCCACCCCGCCGCCCAGACAAGGCCGACCAGACCCACCGCGCCGAACGACCAGCGCCAGCCCCAGTGGGTGATCACCCAGCTCAGCGCGGGCGCGGCCACCGCGACCCCGGCAGCGGCGCCGACGAGCAGCAGCGCGGTCGGCAGCGCCCGCTCGCGCTGCGGAAACCAGCCGTGCACGTGATGCATCGCCACCGGCGACGCCGGCCCCTCAGCGGCGCCCAGAAGGACGCGGGTGGCCACCAGCACGCCGAAGCCCGCCGCGCCCCACAGCATCGGCAGCTGCGCCGCCGACCACAGCAGGGCGAGCCCCAGGAGCAACGGCGTCGTGCGCACCCGCTTCGTGAGGGCCGAGACGCCGAGGGCCGCGACCGAGAACAGCGCGAAGAACGCCGACTGCGCGGTGCCGAACTCCTGGCGGCTGATGTCGAAGTCCGCCCGGATCTCGGGACCCGCGAGCCCCAGGACCGCCTTGTCCGCGAAGTTCACCACCATGAAGGCGAGCAGCAACCATGTGGTGCGCCATGCCCCGCGCATCAGCAGCACCCGTCCTCGTCGCCCGCCATGCCGTCGCCGACCACGCCGACGCTGATCGCGCCCCCGGCCCGCTTGCGGCCCTCGGGGGAGCGCGTCAACTCCGTGGCCACGTCCGTGTCTTCGGCCACCGCGGCGGACTCGGCAGCGGCCCAGGCGTAGACGCCGCGCGCCATGGTCGAGGTCTCCTTGCCCGCCCGCTGCGCGTACACCTCGGCACGCGTGCGTGCCACTTCGGGATCCGTGGGGGCTGCCAGAGCCGCCGTCTCCGCCAGATGCGAGGCGAGGCGTACGTCGCCCGCGGCGAGCAACTCCCGTGCCCGCTCGGCCAGTGCCGCGGCGCCGCCCGCCGCGCGCGCGTACTCGGCAGCGACGGCCGCCTCCGGTGCGGGCTTGAGGTGGGCCGGGTTCTGGTCGTACCAGCCGCCCCACAGGCGCCACAGGTTCCGGACGACGAACTCCGGCTCGTCATAGGCGGGGTGGAGGTACGGGCGGGACAGGAGCTCCTCGGGGACCTTCACCTCGTGGATGACCGTGTCGAGCCGGTGACCCGCGTTCATCAGCTCCCGCGTCTGCTCGCAGAGCGACTCCAGGAAGCGCGCGGTGTCATCCAGGGCGCGGTTCACGCGTTCGACGCCCATGATGGGCACGCCGTGCCCCGGCAGCAGCAGCTCCGCGCCCAGCTCCTGCATGGAGCGCAGGGCCCGCGCCCAGTCCTCGGGGTAGCGCTGCACCTTCTGGGGGTTGCCCGCGTTCGGGGTGTTCCAGATGAACAGATCGCCGGTGCACAGGGCCTTGAGCTCCGGTACCCATACGTAGGTGTGGTCATCGGTCTCCCCGCGCGCGTGGACGAGTTCGAAGGTGAGCTCGCCGCGGTGGAACGTCAGCCGGTCCCGGTAGACGGTGTCGGGGTAGCGGTACGTGGTGGGCCACTCCAGGGAGGGCACGCCGAACTGCCGCCGGTTGATCCACGAGTTGTAGCCGGCCGTCCGGATGTAGCGGTCAAAGCGGGCGGACACGGCCTCGTGCGCCACCACCTCGGGGCGCGCGGTGCCGGTTCGCTCTGCCTCCTTGTCGAAGGGGAACACTCCGAAGACGTGATCCACGTGCCCGTGCGTGTACACCACGGAGTGCACCGGGCCCGCTCCGAACCCCTTGACCGCGGTGTGCAGTTGCGCCGCCGTACGGAAGTCGCCCGAATCGACGAGCACCGCGCCGTCACCGGTGTCAAAGACGGTCACGTTGGCGAAGGCGGGGAAGAAGCCCACCCGCGGGCTCAGCCGCACCAGTTCGTCCCCCGTGTAGGCGCCCGACAGATGCGGAAGCAGCGTCTCAGACCCCTGCCAGACCCGGTCCGCGTAGGCGGCGTAGTCCACCGGTTTCCGCGCGGGCGCCTCCGGTGCTGTGTTGTGCTCGGTCATGGGCGCGGCTCCTCCGGGTAGGGGTGGCTCTTCGGCGTTCCCCGAGTCAAGGCGCACAGGGAGGCCCGGAACAGCGTTTCGCGTCACATCCCGATCGCCGCAGTGCTGTGACGCGTCACAATGGAGCGCTCTGTAGCCGATCTCGGTGGAGGCCGCCGTGCCGTTGTCCCCGGAAGCGCGTTCTCTCGCCGCGCGCTGCGAGCCGCGCGTCAACGAACTGGCGCGACGCATGGCCAGAGAGGCCTTCGAGGAACTCCCCGGCTACGCGGAGCTGCCCGACGACGTGAAGGACCTGGAGATCGCGGCTACCGCGCGGTACGGCGTACGGCTGTTCCTGCGCCACGTGGACGACCCGGACACGCGGCAGCCCGGAAGGCACCGGCTGTTCCGCGAGAGGGCCGCTCAGCGCGCCGAGGAGGGCATGCCGCTGCACCTCCTGCTGCGCACGCACGCGCTCGGCTCCTACGTCCTGTGGCGGGCGCTGCGCGAAGCGGCGGAGCCCGGCGACGAGGCGGCCCTCGTCGAACTCGTCGACCTCCTGCTGCGGGTCCAGCCCGGAGTCGTCGGATCGGTCGCCGAGACGTACCTGGACGAACGGTCCGCCCTCGAGGCCGAACAGCACGCGCAGCGGCGGTCGTTGGTCCGCGGGCTGCTCGACGGGATGGTGCCGCCCGGGCACGTACTCCTCGACCAGCTCCGGCTCACGGGGCCCGCCCACGTACTCGCACTCGGCACGGACGCGGTTCCGTCGGAGGGGCCCGTGGCGGTGCGCCGCCGGCTGCGTCGGCTGCAGAGCGTCCTGGACCGCACCTTCGGTGCCGCCGTGCTCACCCTCCTGGACGGCGACGGGGGACGCGTCGTCGTCCCGGCGGACTGCCCGCCGCCCGACGAGCTGCCGCACCATCTGAGCCGGGCGAGCGGCCTGCCCGTGCGGGTGGCCGCGGTGCGGGCGGAAGGCCCCGAGCTCATACCCGACGCCGCACGCACCGCGACCGAGGTCCTGCGCATCACGCGCGCGTGCGGCCTGCCACCGGGACTGCACCGCCTCGACGACGTCCTGCTCGAGTACCACCTCTCCCGGCGCAACGAGAGCAGCCACCTCATCGCCGCCCTCCTCGACCCTGTCGCCGAGCGGCCGGAGCTCCTGGAGACGCTCCGCACGCATCTGAGCCACCAACAGGACCGCAGGGCCACCGCCGAAGCGCTCGGGCTGCACCCGAACACGGTCGACAACCGGCTGGCGAAGATCGCCGAGTGGACCGGCATCGAACTGTCCTCACCGCGCGGCACGGCTCTGGCCATCGCGGCGCTGCTCCTGCGCGACGCGGATCACTGAGCGGGAACGTGGTACTTCAGAGAGCCCTGGAACGGCAACGGCTGCACTACAAGGGGCGACCGTAGGCGCGCAGCGTACGCAGTGCGTCGATGGTCACCATGGGGCGCGCCTCCATGGCGGTCGTCGGCGCCCACTGTCGCCAATTGATCGGCCACCCGCCGTCCTCCTGCTGCTCGCTCACCAGATGGTCGAGCGAACGGGCCATCTCCTCGTCGGTGAACCAGGACCGGGCCAGCGACTCCGGCGCTTTGGCGAAGTCGTACGGGAAGTGGTGCTCGTCCGGCGCGTAGCCGGGCGCGACCGGGTAGTCCTCCCTGCGCTCCGGATCGAGCACCGCGAGCCGCTGCTCGCGCACGAGGCGGCCGAGCCGGTCGGCGGCGACCCGCGCGCGCGGGCGGTCCGGTGCGCTGTCCAGGAAGGCGACCGCGGCCTGGACCTCGTACGGGTGAGATGTCTTCAGCGACTCGACGGCCGACCAGCAGAAGTCGGTGGCCCGGAACAGCCAGGCGTTCCACACCTCGTTGCGGTGCAGCAGACCGACGACGGGCCCGGTGGCCAGCAGCTCGCTCGGCGGGTCGTCCACCACCGGGACGAACGGGGCGCAGGGATAGCCGCGTTGGCTGGGATGCACCGCCGGAAGCGCGCCTTCCGGGGTGGAGACGGCGGTCAGGTAGCGGCACACCCGCTCCACGCGCTGACCCGAGCACCGCCCGATCGAGTCGAGGACGCGCAGCGCGTGCCCGGTGTGCAGGGGCTGGCTGACGGGGCCGCGCAGGTCCGGTTCGAGGGCGTGCCCGTAGCCCTCGTCCTCGTTGCGGTACGCGGCCAGTGCCGTCTCGACGGCGTCGGCCGCCGTGGGTGAGCCGTCCAAAAAGTGATAGGCGAAGCGGCGCTGTTCAAGGACGCGTGCGGTCAGCCAGATGAATGTCTCGGCACGGGAGAGCGGGGAGCGTGCCGGGGGCGACGGGGGGAGTGGGGAAGCTCCGGTTTCGGCCATGCACCGACCGTAGGACGGAAAGCGTTCTCGGTAAGCCTCCCGAGCACGGCTGCACTCTCAGGGGCGGGATACTGGACGCATGCGGTTGACGGTCTTCTGGCAGCGAATGACGGATCACTTCGGATCCGGCTACTCCGACACGTTCGCGCGTGATCATGTGATGGCGGGGCTCGGCGGGCGAACGGTCCACCAGGCGCTCGACGCGGGCTGGGAGGCCAAGGAAGTCTGGCGTGTCGTGTGCACAGCGATGGACGTACCGGACGAGAAGCGCTGAAGAGTGACGGAACGGGGGCGGCCGCCGATTGTCGGCGGCGTGGGCGAGACTGGCAGCGTGGCAGCACCGACAGACGAAACCTTCCAGGTGGCGGACGACGCCGCGCCGCCCGGCACGACGCCGCCCGAGCGGCCGCCGGGCTCGGCGCCGACTCCGCGCGCGGGGATGCCGCGCTGGCTGCCACGCGCCATGGTGCTCGCCCTGGCCCTCATCGCCTGCTACCAGCTGGGCTACTGGGCCTTCCACCAGCTGATCGGGCTGCTGACCAATGTGCTGATCGCGTTCTTCCTTGCGCTCGCCGTGGAGCCGGCGGTCAGCAGGATGGCGGCGCGGGGGCTGCGCCGGGGCTTCGCGACCTTCCTGGTGTTCCTCGCGGTGACGGCCGTGAGCGCGGGTTTCGTCGTGCTTCTCGGGTCGATGCTCGCGGGCCAGATCGTGGACATGTTCGACGACTTCCCGAAGTACCTCGACCAGCTCATCAGCTGGGTCAACGACACGTTCCACACGGATCTCAACAGGGTCGAGGTGCAGGACAGCCTGCTGCACTCGGACTGGCTCCAGAAGTACGTCCAGAACAGTGCCACCGGTGTCCTGGACGTCTCCACGCAGGTGCTCGGCGGGCTGTTCCAGCTCCTGACGGTGCTGCTGTTCTCGTTCTACTTCGCCGCCGACGGCCCGCGCCTGCGGCGTGCGCTGTGCTCGGTCCTGCCGCCCGCCAAGCAGGCCGAGGTGCTGCGCGCCTGGGAGATCGCCGTCGACAAGACCGGTGGGTATCTCTACTCGCGTGGCCTCATGGCGCTGATCTCCGGGGTCGCGCACTACGTGCTGCTCGCGGCGCTCGGCGTCCCGTACGCGCCCGTGCTCGCCGTGTGGGTGGGGCTCGTCTCGCAGTTCATCCCGACCATCGGCACGTACCTGGCGGGCGCCCTGCCGATGCTGATCGCCTTCACCGTGGATCCCTGGTACGCGCTGTGGGTGTTCGTCTTCGTAGTCGTGTACCAGCAGTTCGAGAACTACGTGCTGCAGCCGAAGCTGACCGCGAGGACGGTGGACATTCACCCGGCGGTCGCCTTCGGCTCGGTCATCGCGGGCACCGCGCTCCTGGGGGCCGTCGGCGCCCTGATCTCGATCCCGGCCGTCGCGACGCTGCAGGCGTTCCTGGGGGCGTACGTGAAGCGCTACGACGTCACCGACGACCCGCGCGTGCACGGGCACCGCAGACGCGGGTCGTCTCTCTGGGTACGGATGCGACGCGTCGTCGTGAAGGAACCGGATTCCGGGGACCGGTAGTTCGCCTCAGGCCCCCGCGGTCGACGCGACGAGGCGGCGGAGCGAGGCGTGTCCGGGTGGCCCCCAGGAGGGCTTGCCGCCGGGGCGGCCCTGGTCGCCTGCGTGCCCGATGAGGATGCAGACCAGGGCCTTCATGACGGCCCAGCCGCGGGCGCGGCGCAGGGTGGCGGCGTCGAGGGCCGGCCGGTAGGCGCTGTGGAAGCGTTCGATGGCGCCGTCCGGCAGCAGCAGCCAGGCGGCGGCGAGGTCCCAGGCGGGATCGCCCACGCAGAGGTCACCGAAGTCGATCACGCCGCAGAATGTGCCGTCCGTGGTGAGGACGTTGGCCGGATGCAGGTCGGCGTGGAGCCACAGCGGCGGGCCCGACCACTCCGGCGCATCGGCGGCGTCCTCCCAGACCGCGCGGACGGCGTCCGGGTCGGGGATCAGGCCGTGCTCGGTGGCCTCGGCGAGTTGCTGGGCGACCCCTTCGGCATGCCCGGCCAGTGGGCCCCCACGGTCGCGGCCGGTCGGTGCCCCCTCGGGGGCCTGCCGGTGCAGAGCGGTCAGGAAGGCGGCCAGGGCGTCGGCCGACTCGGCGGCGGTGGCGGGGGCCCGGTCGGCAGGCGACCCCGGTACCCAGGTGGTGACGATCCAGGGGCGGGGAAACCGCTCGGAGGGCTCACCGAGGCGCTGCGGGACGGGAACGGGCAAGGGGAGATGCGGGGCGAGCGCGGGGAGCCATGTGTGCTCCTTGCGCAGCAGCGCGTCCGCGGACCCGGTGGCCCAGGGCAACCGGACGGCGAGGTCCTCGCCGAGCCGCCACAGCTGGTTGTCCCATCCTCGGGCGCCGAGTCTCACGGGGCGATCAGCCAGGTCGGGGTGCTGTTCGTGGAGCAGTTCCTGGACCAGCTCGGCGGTGATCTCGATCGAGGTGTGGGTCATGCGGAGCCACGGTAGTCGAGGCGCGCCGACCCGCGTGGTGCGCTTGACACCAAAATCGAACATCCATTCTTATGGAGTGTCCAGAGCCACTTTTCCCAGTGTTCCCAAGGGATTCGGGGAAGGTGGCCGGGCGAGGAGCCTCGAGTTATCCACAGGCGAGACAGGCGTCGAGGCCGATTGTCAGTGGCAGGCGTTAGCGTCTTTGGCGTGAAGCGATCGACTCAAGCAAACCGGGTGGAACCCATGGCAGGAACCGACCGCGAGAAGGCGCTCGACGCCGCGCTCGCACAGATTGAACGGCAGTTCGGCAAGGGCGCAGTGATGCGCATGGGCGAGCGGCCGAATGAGCCCATCGAGGTCATCCCCACAGGGTCGACCGCGCTCGACGTCGCGCTCGGCGTCGGTGGCATTCCGCGTGGCCGTGTGGTGGAGGTGTACGGACCGGAGTCCTCCGGTAAGACGACCCTGACCCTGCACGCCGTGGCCAACGCGCAGAAGGCCGGCGGCCAGGTGGCCTTCGTGGACGCCGAGCACGCGCTCGACCCCGAGTACGCGAAGAAGCTCGGCGTCGACATCGACAACCTGATCCTGTCCCAGCCGGACAACGGTGAGCAGGCTCTCGAGATCGTCGACATGCTGGTCCGTTCCGGCGCCCTCGACCTGATCGTCATCGACTCCGTCGCCGCGCTCGTGCCGCGCGCGGAGATCGAGGGCGAGATGGGTGACTCGCACGTGGGTCTGCAGGCCCGCCTGATGAGCCAGGCGCTCCGAAAGATCACCAGCGCGCTCAACCAGTCCAAGACCACCGCGATCTTCATTAACCAGCTGCGCGAGAAGATCGGCGTCATGTTCGGCTCGCCCGAGACCACGACCGGTGGTCGCGCGCTGAAGTTCTACGCCTCGGTGCGTATCGACATCCGTCGTATCGAGACCCTGAAGGACGGCACGGACGCGGTCGGCAACCGCACCCGCGTCAAGGTCGTCAAGAACAAGGTCGCGCCGCCCTTCAAGCAGGCCGAGTTCGACATCCTCTACGGGCAGGGCATCTCCCGCGAGGGCGGCCTGATCGACATGGGCGTGGAGCACGGCTTCGTCCGCAAGGCCGGCGCCTGGTACACGTACGAGGGCGACCAGCTCGGCCAGGGCAAGGAGAACGCGCGCAACTTCCTGAAGGACAACCCCGACCTGGCCAACGAGATCGAGAAGAAGATCAAGGAGAAGCTGGGCGTCGGCGTCCGTCCGGAGGAGCCGAGCAGCGAGCCGGCCGCGGAAGCGGCGGCGGAGGCCGTTCCTGCCGAGGACGCGGCCAAGACGGTGCCCGCACCCAAGGTGGCCAAGTCCAAGGCCGCGGCGGCCAAGAGCTAGTCCGCCGTGACACGACGAACCGACTGGGCCGATGACGACGTACGCTCCGCCGTTCCCGAGGGCCGGGGGAGCGGGGGTGGCGGGGCGTACGACGACATGGCGTACGGCGAGGCCGGGGATGACGTCGAGGCGGAGAGCGGCGCGGCGGAGGGGCCGCGCCGTGGTGGACGCAAGCGGGGCGGAGCCGGGCCGCGTGGGCGTCGGCGCCGGAGCGGATTCGGGGATCCGTCCGGCGCCGCACAGGACGACGGCCCCCCTGACTCGTCGAGGGCCGAGCGGGGGGCGCCGTCAGGAGACCCGGCTGAGCGGGCGCGGAACATCTGTCTGCGTCTGCTCACCGGGACTCCGCGCACGCGCAAGCAGTTGGCCGACGCGCTGCGCAAACGCGAGATCCCCGACGACGTGGCGGACGAGGTGCTCACCCGCTTCGAAGAGGTGGGGCTGATCAACGACAGCGCCTTCGCGGACGCGTGGGTGGAGTCGCGGCACCACGGCCGGGGACTTGCCCGCCGGGCGCTCGCCCGTGAGCTGAGGACCAAGGGCGTGGACTCGACGGTGATCGACGAGGCGGTCGGGCAGCTCGACTCCGAGCGGGAGGAGGAGACTGCGCGCGAACTCGTTGCGCGCAAGCTCCGTTCCACGCGGGGGCTCGAGCGTGACAAGCGGCTGCGCCGGCTCGCGGGGATGCTCGCCCGCAAGGGGTATCCGGAGGGCATGGCGCTGCGGGTGGTGCGGCAGGCGTTGGAGGAAGAGGGGGAGGAGACCGAGGACTTGGGGTTCGGGGAGTAAGGACTCCCCCGGGAGCCGGGAGCCGGGAGCCGGGAGCCGGGAGCCGGGAGCCGGGAGCGCCGTGTTCGCGCGCCCGGTCCACCGCGAACTACCGACGCCCCCGGCCCAGCACGACCTACCGACACTCCCGGCCCTCTACGGCCCGCCCCCTCAGGCCCCCGTCACCGGCAGCCCCGCCGCTCGCCACGCCTGGAAGCCGCCCACCAGGTCCGTCGCGCGGTGCAGGCCCAGTTGGTGCAGGGAGGCTGCGGCGAGGCTCGACGCGTAGCCCTCGTTACAGACGACCACGACGCGCAGATCGTGACCGGTGGCCTCAGGGGCGCGGTGGCTGCCACGGGGGTCGAGGCGCCACTCCAGCTCGTTGCGCTCGACCACAAGGGCCCCGGGGATCAGGCCGTCGCGCTCCCGCAGCGCCGCGTACCGGATGTCGACCAGGAGCGCCTCGCCACGGGACGCCGCGTCGAACGCGTCCCGCGCCTCGACCCGGTCGAGACCGGACCGCACCTGCTCGAGAAGCTCGTCGATGCCCACCGGTGATGAGGTGCTCACTGCCAGTCCTCCGGGCGCTCCACTGACTCCAGACGCAGCGTCGGGCCCGTGCGGCTGTAGCGCCGGATCCGGGGGAGCGGTGGGTAGTAGGCGTGGACCGAGACGGCGTGCTCGGTGGGGGACTCGTTCAGGACCTCGTGCACGTGGTGGCGGCCGAAGGCGCGTCCCTCACCCACCGTCAAGTGCCGTTTCCTGTCGACGTCTTCGGAGAGCTCCAGGGTCTTCCAGCCGTCGGTGGGAAGGCGGGCGGCGAGCGAGTTCTCCGTGAGCGCGCCGCCCGCGGTCAGGAAGGCACCGACGGACTCGGCGTGGTCGTGCCACCCCGTGCCGGTGCCCGGCGGCCAGCCGATGAGCCAGGCCTCGCTGCCGTCGGGGCCTTCGAGCCGCACCCATGTACGGCCCTCCGGATCGAGCGGCAGTGAGGCGATCAGTTCGCGGTCCTGAGCGACGCGACGGACGAATGCGAGGAGGTCGGCCTGCGTGGGCGCGACCGAGGGCGCCGGGGAAGGGGCCGTAGGGGCATGCGCAGCGGAGTGCGCGAGGGATTGCGTGAAACTGGACACCAGTACCGTCCTGGGAGTTCGCGAGAAGCATGCGCCGTCGAAACGCCGGAGGCGGGCGCGTGTAAGGAAGGGATGCGAATTCAGCAGGAGGGGTGACACACGCAGCCCGCGTAGCGGATGAGGTCCATATGGACCCTCCGCCACAGGCGTACATCGGTGTCGACCGTCACGCTCCGGAGTACACCATGGGGGCAGGAGACGGTCAACTCACCGACGGGTCCCGAGCGGATCAGCGGCCGGCGCCGCTCTTCACCGGACCCTTCTCCTCCGCGGGCCTGCCGAGGGCCGAGCGCGCGGCCTCGTAGAGTTCCGCCGGGCGTACGCCGCTCAGCGCCGTGACCAGATGGCCGTCGGGCCGGATCAGCAGCACGGTGTGCGCCGGAGCCTGGGGGTAACGCTCCGCGACAAGTAGCTCGGCCTCGTGCGGGAGCGCCGCGACGGCCGCCGCGAGCCGGGGCATCAGACCCGCCGACATCCAGTGCTTGCGCTCCCACACCCCGGTTCCGGGGGCGACGAGGACGACGAGCAGGGGCCCGCGGCCGAGCCGGTCCCGGAGCCGTACGAACGAGCCGTCGGGCGCCGTCACCTCGACGTCGGTGATTGGCGCGCCGGGCGTCGTGCCGACCTCCACCTGCGACTCGGAGCGCGCGGGCGCGAGCGGCGAGTCGGAGTACGCCCCCGGCGCACCGAGCGGACCGTGCCCCAAGTGACCGTCCGTGAGCAGCGCGTCGTGCCCGCGGGCGGCACCGGGGACGTACGCCCGCAGCCCGCCGCCACCGCGCAGTATCGGCAGCGCCTGGTCCGCCGCGCGCAGCCGTCCGGCCACCACGGCACGACGCTCGGTCTGGTAGCTGTCGAGCAGCGCGTCGGTGGCGGAGTGCGCCCCGTCGTGCCAGGCGAGGGCCAGCTTCCAGGCGAGGTTGTCGGCGTCGCGCAGCCCCTCGTCCAGGCCCTGGGTGCCGAGCGCGCCAAGCAGGTGCGCCGCGTCCCCCGCGAGGAAGACGCGGCCCACGCGCCAACGGCGGGCGAGCCGGTGGTGGACCGTATGCACTCCGGTGTCGAGCAGTTCGTACGGCGGGGTGGAGCCTCCGCACCAGCCCGCGAGGGTCTCCCGGATGCGGGTCACGAGGACATCCGGGGTGACCAGGTCGCTGCGGGGCGGCAGCAGCCAGTCCAGGCGCCAGACGCCGTCGGCGAGGGGGCGGCCGACGACCTCCGAGCCCGAGCGGCCCGAGGTCCGCCACGGAGGGTTCCGATGGAGCAACGCCTCACCGGGCCACGGAAGTTCCGCACGCAGCGCGGCGACCGCGTGTCGTTCCACGGCGGTGCGGCCGGGAAAGCGGATGTCGAGGAGCTTGCGGACCGTGGAGCGCGGACCGTCGCAGCCCACGAGATAACTGCCGCGCCACCACGTGCCCTTGGGGCCGCGGGTGTGTGCGGTCAGGCCCGTCTTCTCCTCCTCGAGCGAGTCGAGGCGGCTGTTGACGGCGACCTTGATGAGCTGCTCGGCGTCGACGGCCCTGCGCAGGGCGTCGGTCAGATCGTGCTGGGCGATGTGCAACGGTGCGGGCAGCGTCGCGCCGGGCGATACCGGCCCACCGGGTGACCCCGGTCCACCGGATGCTCCCGGCTCACCCTGCGTGTTCTGCTCACCGAAGGTGAGCACACCCATCACTTGCTTGCGGCGCATCGAGCGCCATCCGGTCCAGCGGGCGCCGATGCCATCGAACGACGTGCCGGCGAGCCGCTCCGCAAGCGCCGCGGTGTCCTCGCGCAGCACCACCGTGCGGGCGGGCCGCTGTTCGTCCTTGCCGGGGCCCTCGTCCAGGATCACGGACGGTACGCCGTGCCGCGCGAGGGCGAGGGACAGCGCGAGCCCGACGGGACCCGCGCCGACAACGATCACCGGGTCCACGGCGCGGCCCCTCCCGCCCCGAGAGACCCGCCGGGAAGTGTCCCGTGCCAGGGCACGGGCGGCGTACTGGACGTGCAAGGACGGGCAGTTGGAGCGGGGTGCGCGTTCACAGAGCGTATGCAACCCATTGCCGGTGCTTGCGTCAAGTGACGGCGGCAGTGGCGATCACGCCACTGCCGCCGTGCGACTCGGAACCCGCGCCCGAGGTCGGGTCAACTCCTCGGCGAACCGGGTCCTTCGGATCGGTCATCCGTCTCCGGCCGCTCGACGGCCTCGGCGGCGGCCGAGCCGTGGCCCGCCCCGCCGGGCAGGTCCGCGGCGTCCATCAGACCGCCCTCGGCGACGGGTTCGGCGGCCGCGGCCACCTTGATGCCCGTCTTGGCGCGGCGCCCGCGCCGCTCGATCCAGTTGGCGAGCCCGGACAGGGCCAGACACATCAGGACGTAGATCGTGCCGGTCACGATGAGTACCGGAACGTACGGGTATTCGCCTTCGACCAACGTGTTGTTGGCCAGCTTGCGGGCCGCGTACAGGAGCTCCGCGTACGTGATGATGTAGCCGAGCGAGGTGTCCTTGAGGGTGACCACCAGCTGGCTGATAATCGTCGGCAGCATCGAGCGGATCGCCTGCGGCAGCAGCAGCATGGTCATCACTTGATACTTGCGCAGCCCCAGTGCGTAGGCCGCCTCGACCTGGCCGCGTGGCACGGCCTGGAAGCCGGCCCGCAGCACCTCCGCCTGTACACAGCTGTTGTAGACCGTGAGGCCGATCACCAGCGCCCAGAAGGAGTTGTTCTGGCCGACGACGCCCAGGTCGCTCTTGTAGGTGAGGAAAAGAACCCACAGGGCGTAAATGGTGATCAGCAGCGGGATGGCGCGGAACAGCTCGATGAAGCCGGTGGCGAACCAGCGGATCGGCCGGTGCTCCGAGTAACGGGCCACCGCCAGGACGACGCCGAACACCAGCGACAGCGCGCCCGCGGCGGCGAAGACCTTCAGGGTGGTCAGGATGCCGTCACGGATCGCCGCACGAACGTTGGCGTAGTTGAAGATGTCCCACTTGGCCGCGGCGAACTGGTCCTTGGACGCGAGCTGCATGACCACGAAGACGATGAGACCGACGACCGCGAGCGTACCGACGACGGTGTAGATCCGGTTGCGCGTGCGGGCCTTGGGGCCCGGGGCGTCGTAGAGAACGCTGGCACTCATCGGGCGACCTCCAGGGTCCTCTCGAGCACCCGGAACAAGATGCTGATGGCGAAGGTGATGACCAGGTAGCCGAGCGCCACCCACAGGAAGACCCAGGCGATCGGGTACCCCTGGTCGCTCAACAGCTTCTGCCAGCCGAACAGTTCGGTGACGCTGAAGGCGCCCGCGATGGCCGAGTTCTTGGTCAGCGCGATGAAGATGGAGCTCAGCGGCGGCAGTACGGTGCGCACCGCCTGCGGCAGGATGACCAGGCCGAGCGTCTGGAAGAACGACATGCCGATCGAGCGCGCCGCCTCGGCCTGCCCGAGCGGCACGGTGCTGATGCCGGAGCGCACCGCCTCGCAGACGAACGACGAGGTGTAGCAGCTCAGCACGATCAGGGCCTTGACCCACGGGCTGAAGCCGAAGTCGAGGACCTGGGGCACCGCGAACCAGATGACGAGGAACAGCAGCGTCAGCGGGGTGTTGCGGAACAGCGTGACCCAGGCGGTGCCGAAGTACCGCAGGGGCGGTACGGGGGAGACCCGGAAACCGGCGAGGATCGTGCCGAGCAGCATCGCGACGAGGCCACTGGCCAGGGTCAGGCCTATGGTGCCGAGGAATCCCTCGCGGAATTCCGAAAGGTGGTCGAGCAGTACATTCACGGGGAGTTCCTCGTGGGGCGGCAGCGGTCGGGCAGGGGGAGCCGCGCCCTGTACGCCGTCGCGGACGTCGTGCTCGGCGCGACGGCGT
This sequence comes from Streptomyces nidicola, assembly GCF_050106155.1. NCBI lineage: Bacteria > Bacillati > Actinomycetota > Actinomycetes > Kitasatosporales > Streptomycetaceae > Streptomyces > Streptomyces nidicola. Next base: position 2,895,956 of record NZ_JBNBPI010000001.1, on the reverse strand, counting down.
ACAGGGGTGCGGTCAACTCACTGCCTGCGAGAGACAGGCGGCTGGACGCTCAGGAGCGCTGAACGCTCAGTAGCGCTCCAGGGCCGGCGGCTCCACGTAGTCGGCGCCCGAGAGGCCGAGCGTCGCGTCGTAGGCCTTCTTGTAGTCACCGTTCTTCTCGTGCGCCTCGATGGCGTCCGAGACCGCGTCGCGCAGGGCCTTGTCGTCCTTGGCCATGCCGACGCCGTAGGGCTCCTCGGTGAAGGGCTTGCCGACGACCCTGAGCTTCTTCGGGTTCTGCGCCGCGTAGCCCTTGAGGATGGCGTCGTCGGTGGTGACGGCGTCGACCTCGTTGTTGAGCAGCTGCTGCACGCACTCCGAGTACTTCGCCAGCTCTACGGTCTCGGCGCCGTACTTGGGCTTCTTGATCTCCTGAAGCGGGGTCGAGCCCTTGATGGAGCAGACCTTCTTGCCCTTCAGGGAGGTCGGGCCCGTGATGCCCTTCTCGTCCTGGCGGACCAGGAGGTCGGCGCCGGCCTGCATGTACGGGCCCGCGAAGCCGACCTGCTTCTTGCGCTCGTCGTTGATCGTGTACGTGCCTACGTAGAGGTCGACATCGCCCTTGGAGATGGTGGTCTCGCGGACACCCGAGTCGATCGTCTTGAACGTGATCTGGTCGGCCTTGAAACCGAGGTCGGCCGCGACCATCTTGGCGATCTCGATGTCGAAGCCGGAGCGCTTGCCACTGGAGTCCTGGAAGCCCAGGTACGGCTGGTCGTCCTTGGAACCAATGACGATCTTGCCGGCCTTCTGGGCCTTCTTCAGGGTCGCGGAGTCGACCTTCACATCGCTCTTCACCGCGTACGTGGGCAGCTTGGGCTGGTTCTTGCCACCCGAGGCCCCGGCGGGCTTGTCGCCTGCGTTGCCGGACTCGCCGCCACAGGCGGTGGCGGTGAGCGCGAGCGCGGCGACGGCGGCAGCCGCTGCGGCGGACTTACGGAGCTTCATGGTGAACATCCTTCGTGTCGGCAGATTCGGCAGTAGGGAATAAGGCAACACGCGTGCGCGGGGCCCGAGTTGAGGGCCCGCGCGGGGCGCGTGTCTAGTGGTGCAGGATCTTCGACAGGAAGTCCTTGGCCCGGTCGCTGCGCGGATTGCTGAAGAACTGGTCGGGGACGGCCTCCTCGACGATCCGGCCGTCCGCCATGAAGACGACGCGGTTGGCCGCGGAACGGGCGAAGCCCATCTCGTGCGTGACCACCACCATCGTCATGCCGTCCCGTGCGAGCTGTTGCATCACTTCCAGGACCTCGTTGATCATCTCCGGGTCGAGCGCCGACGTCGGCTCGTCGAAGAGCATCACCTTCGGGTCCATCGCCAACGCCCGTGCGATGGCGACGCGTTGCTGCTGGCCGCCGGAGAGCTGTGCGGGGTACTTGTCGGCCTGTGCGGCGACACCGACCCGGTCGAGGAGCGCACGCGCCTTGTCCTCGGCCGTCTTCTTGTCCGCCTTGCGGACCTTGACCTGCCCCAGCGTCACGTTCTCCAGCACCGTCTTGTGCGCGAAGAGGTTGAAGGACTGGAAGACCATCCCCACATCCGCGCGCAGGCGTGCCAGCTCCTTGCCCTCCTGGGGCAGCGGCTTGCCGTCGATCGCGATGTCGCCGGAATCGACGGTCTCCAGACGGTTGATCGTGCGGCACAGCGTCGACTTGCCGGAGCCAGACGGGCCGATGACGACGACGACCTCACCTCGCGCGATGGTCAGGTCGATGTCCTGGAGCACGTGCAACGCGCCGAAGTGCTTGTTGACTCGGCTCAGTGCGACCAGTGCGTCGCCCGCAGGGGGAGTGGCGTCCTTGGTCACCGAAACTTCGGTCATCGGGGTCTTGCTCCGTCCTCCTCGGTTGGGAGGACAGTAGTAACCCCGTACGACCAGCGTCATTACATCTGAGGGGAAATTGAGCATAACGATCCGGCCGCAACCGGACACTATGCGTGAAGGGGGCGCGGGGCGCTCATACCGGCTGCATAACGGAACACGGCCGTAACCGGAAGGCTCTTGACGTCGTCCTTACTTTTCGGAGTGGATGCCTTGATGAACCGCGCGGTAGAGGTGAGGGGGCGTAATGAGACTGCTTCTCGTCGAGGACGACGACCACGTGGCCGGTGCCCTTTCGGCGGTCCTTTCCCGGCACGGCTTCGAGGTCCGGCACGCGCGCAGCGGTGAGGAGGCCCTGCAGGCGCTGGTGCCCGAGGCGGACGCCTTCGGTGTCGTGCTGCTCGATCTGGGCCTGCCCGACCTGGACGGCTACGAGGTGTGCGGCAGGATCCGCAAGCGCACCACGACGCCCGTGATCATGGTGACCGCGCGCGCGGACGTACGGTCGCGCATCCATGGACTCAACCTCGGTGCGGACGACTACGTAGTGAAGCCGTACGACATAGGGGAGTTGCTCGCCCGCATCCATGCGGTGAGCCGCCGTACGGTGCAGGAGGAACCCGCCGCCACTGTCGACCACGAGGTGCAGTTCGGGGACGTCAGCATCGATCTGCCCACCCGTAAGGTCGCGGTCGCGGGAGAGGTGGTCCAGCTCACCCGCAAGGAGTTCGACCTGCTCGCCCTCCTGGCGCAGCGTCCGGGCGTCGTCTTCCGTAGGGAGCAGATCATCAGCGAGGTGTGGCGGACCAGTTGGGAGGGCACGGGGCGCACCCTGGAGGTGCATGTGGCCTCGCTGCGCTCCAAGTTGCACATGCCCACGCTCATCGAGACCGTGCGGGGAGTCGGTTACCGGCTCGTCGCCCCGGCCGCGTAACAGAAGCCGTAGAGTCCTGGCGTGCGAGCCCGCCTGCTTCCCCTGCTCATCGTCCTCATGGCGGGCGTGCTGCTCGCACTCGGGTTTCCGCTGGCCGTGAGCGTGGCCTCCGCCCAGCAGCAGAAGGTGGTCGTCGACCGCATCGACGACACCGCGCGGTTCGCTTCCCTCGCGCAGTTCGTGACCACGCGCCCGGACAAGGCGGGCAAGGGCGAGAAGCTGGTGAGCGACGAGCGGCAGCAGACGCTGCGCACCGAACTCGCCCGCTACCACGAGGTGTACGGAATCAAGGCGGGCGTCTTCTACCGGGACGAGCAGCCCATGGGGCGCGCGCCCGACGACTTCCGGATGCCGCCGCCCGGCTCCGCCGGTGAGCTGCGCGCCGCGTTCGACGAGGCGCTGTACTCGCGCGGCAGCCACGATCCGCCGCAGGTGTGGCCGTGGCAGCGGGGCCGGCTCGTGGTCGCGTCGCCCGTCATCCGGGACGGTGATGTCGTCGCGGTCGTGGTCACCGAGTCGCCGACCGGCGCGATGCGCAGCGCGACACTGCGCGGCTGGCTGGTCATCGGCGCCGGTGAGGTGGCCGCGATGCTGCTCTCCGTGGGCGCCGCGCTGCGGCTGACCGGCTGGGTGCTGCGGCCCGTACGGGTGCTGGACGCGACGACCCACGACATCGCCACGGGGCGACTTAAGTCGCGGGTCGCGGCGGCCGGCGGACCGCCGGAACTCCGGCGCCTGGCCCGGTCGTTCAACGAGATGGCGGACAACGTCGAGGACGTGCTCGAGCAGCAGCGCGCCTTCGTCGCGGATGCCTCGCACCAGCTGCGCAACCCGCTCGCCGCCCTGATGCTGCGCATCGACGTACTGGCACTCGAACTGCCGGATGGGAACGAGGAGATCGGGTCGGTCAAGGCCGAGGGCAAGCGCCTCGGCCGGGTCCTCGACGACCTGCTCGACCTGGCCCTTGCCGAGCACGCCGCCGCGGACCTTCAGCTCACCGACATCGGCGAGCTGGCCGCCGAGCGGGTGGAGGCCTGGCGCCCGCTGGCGGACGACAAGGGCGTACGGCTCGTGGCCAACTGCCCGGCGGTGACGGGCTGGGCCGATCCGGTCGCGCTGTCCAGCGCCCTGGACGCGGTCGTCGACAACGCCCTGAAGTTCACGCCCGAGGGTGAGCAGGTGACCGTCACGGCCGAGGCCACCGGTGACGCGACGGTGATCGAGGTCGCGGACGGCGGGCCGGGCCTGAGCGAAGAGGAACTCGCCCGGATCGGCGACCGGTTCTGGCGCAGCGGGCGGCACCAGAACATCAAGGGCTCGGGCCTCGGCCTGTCCATCTCGCGGGCGCTGCTGACAGCGGGCGGCGGCTCCCTCGGGTACGCGCGGCGGGAACCGCACGGCCTGGAGGTGACGCTGCGGGTGCCCAGGACGGCACCGGTGCCGGTCCAGGGGGTCGCGGAGACGGGCGACGGGCCCGGCCGCTCGGAGAACGGTTCAGGCCGGGAGGCGGCCGCTCAGGGCTTGACCGAGCGGTAGTAGCGGCGCGCGCCCTCGTGGAGGGTGAGCGGGTTCGTGTAGACGGCCGTTCTGAGGTCGACGAGCTGCGCCGCGTGCACCTGCGCCCCGATGTGGTCGCGGCTGTCGATGACGGTGCGGGTGACCGCCTCGGTCAGCTCAGGGTCCACCCGGTCGGTCGTCACCAGCAGGTTTGCCACCGCCAACGTGTTGACGGGCGCGCCCTGTTGGGCCGCCGGGTAGGCGTCGGCGGGCATCACGGCGGCCCGGTAGTAGCGCGAGTAGCCGCCCATGGCGTGCAGATCGTCGACCAGCGAGCCGAGTTCGACGAGCCGGATCGGGGCGTCCTCGGACAGCTCCCGTACGTGGTTGGTGGGCAGCCCCCCGGACCAGAAGAACGCGTCGATCTCGCCCGACTCCAGGGCGCGCGGCATGGCGTCTATGCCGATGCCCACCTCGGTGACGTCCTTGCGGACGTCGAGCCCCGCCGCCTTCAGGATCCGCTCGGCGATCAGCCGCACCCCCGAACTCCGACCGCCCACCGCCACCTTCATGCCGCGCAGGTCGGCGACCTTGTCCACGGACGAGGACCGCTTCACGACGAGCTGCATGTAGTCGTCGTAGAGGCGGGCGCAGCCGCGCAGCCGGTCCGCTCCGGCCCGGCCCTCCGACTGGTACTTGGCGACCGCGTCCGCCGCGGCGATGGTGAAGTCCGCCTTCCCGGTGGCCACGCGCTGCACGTTCTCCCAGGAGCCCTGGCTGCCGGTGAGGGTGACACCCAGGTCGGGCAGGTCGCGGTCCACGGCACGCTTGAGGAGCTTGCCGTACTTCTCGTAGACGCCCGTGCGCGCGCCGGTGCTGAAGGTCACCTGGCCCCGAGGGGACTGCTCACCGAACGGAAGCAGCCACCACAACAGCAGGCCGAACACCACGAGTCCGGCCACGGAACCCATGAGGGCGCTGCGGCGGGTCACGCGGAGGAGCGGCTGCGGCATGGCGTGATCCTGCCAGCTGGGGGCGCGCGGTGGCCAGGTTCGGAACGTCCCCTTGCGGTCACGTTCGGTGACGTTGTCGGCACGGCGTCGGGAGCACGAGGACGGCGCCACAGAACCACTCCGGGAACCCCATACCCTTGTTGTCATGAGCAGCAGCGACCCGCGTCCGGCCGTGGACGACCGTTCACCCGAGCACCCGAAGACATACGAAGTGCGCACCTACGGGTGCCAGATGAACGTCCACGACTCCGAGCGCTTGTCGGGTCTCCTGGAGGGCGCCGGTTATGTGCGCGCCCCCGAGGGCTCCGACGGCGACGCCGACGTCGTGGTCTTCAACACGTGCGCGGTGCGGGAGAACGCTGACAACAAGCTCTACGGCAACCTCGGACACCTCGCCCCCAAGAAGGCGCAGCGTCCGGGCATGCAGATCGCCGTGGGCGGCTGCCTCGCCCAGAAGGACCGCGACACCATCGTGAAGAAGGCGCCCTGGGTGGACGTCGTCTTCGGTACGCACAACATCGGCAAGCTGCCCGTCCTCCTGGAGCGCGCCCGCGTCCAAGAGGACGCCCAGGTCGAGATCGCCGAGTCCCTGGAGGCGTTCCCCTCCACGCTGCCCACCCGCCGCGAGAGCGCGTACGCGGCCTGGGTGTCGATCTCGGTCGGCTGCAACAACACCTGCACCTTCTGCATCGTCCCGGCGCTGCGCGGCAAGGAGAAGGACCGCAGGACCGGCGACATCCTCGCGGAGATCGAGGCCCTGGTCGGCGAGGGCGTCTCCGAGATCACGCTGCTCGGCCAGAACGTCAACGCCTACGGGAGCGACATCGGCGACCGCGAGGCCTTCAGCAAGCTGCTGCGCGCCTGTGGCGGCATCGAGGGACTGGAGCGCGTGCGCTTCACGTCCCCGCACCCGCGCGACTTCACGGACGACGTGATCGCCGCCATGGCCGAGACCCCGAACGTGATGCCGCAGCTGCACATGCCGCTGCAGTCCGGCTCGGACACGGTCCTGAAGGCGATGCGCCGCTCGTACCGCCAGGAGCGGTTCCTGAACATCATCGAGAAGGTCCGCGAGGCCATGCCGCACGCGGCCATCACGACCGACATCATCGTGGGCTTCCCCGGCGAGACCGAGGAGGACTTCGAGCAGACGATGCACGTCGTGCGCGAGGCCCGCTTCGCGCAGGCCTTCACCTTCCAGTACTCCAAGCGCCCGGGAACCCCGGCCGCCACCATGGAGAACCAGATCCCCAAGGAGGTCGTGCAGGCCCGCTACGAGCGCCTCGTCGCCCTCCAGGAGGAGATCTCCTGGGAGGAGAACAAGAAGCAGATCGGCCGCACCGTGGATCTCATGGTCGCCGAGGGCGAGGGCCGCAAGAACGGCGCCACCCACCGTCTCTCCGGCCGCGCCCCCGACAACCGCCTCGTGCACTTCACCAAGCCCGACGCCGAGGTGCGCCCCGGTGACGTCGTGACCGTCGAGATCACGTACGCAGCCCCGCACCACCTGCTCGCCGAGGGCGACGTCCTGAACGTGCGCCGCACGCGCGCGGGCGACGCGTGGGAAAAGCGCAACCAGGAGGAGCAGGACAAGAAGCAGGGCGTGCTGCTCGGCCTCCCGAAGATCGGCGTTCCCGAGCCGCTGCCCGCGGTCACCGGGGGCTGCGCCGTCGAGTGACCGGCCTCGCCCCCTGGGGGAGTGCGGCCGTTCCTGAGGGAGCGCGGCCGCCTTTTCCGTGCGCGGCGGGCGCGCAGTAGGCTGCCGATCATGCTTGTCGCCGCTGCCGCCTGCCCGTGCCCGCCCCTGCTCGTGCCCGAGGTCGCCGCGGGCGCGGCTCCGGAACTGGACGCCGCGCGCGCGGCGAGCGACGAAGCGATCGCGGCGCTGCTCGCGGCGGAACCCGACCTGGTGTGGGTCATCGGTGAGGGCCCGCGCACGGGCATCCACGAGCCGGGTGCCCGCGGCTCATTCCGCCCCTTCGGCGTCGACCTCGATGTGCACCTGGGAGCGGCGCCGTCCGCGCCCGTCGAGGCGACGCTCCCGCCGTCCCTCTCCGTAGGCGCGTGGCTGCTCACGCGCGCGGGGTGGAGCGGTGCGGTGCGTGGCTACGAGGTGGCGGGCGACGGCCCGTCGTTCGCCCATGCCGACGGCGCGTTCCGCCTCGCCGAGGGCAGGACCGGAGCGGAGCGCGTGGCATTCCTCGTCATGGGCGACGGCACGGCCTGCCGCACGCTGAAGGCCCCCGGCTACCTCGACGAGCGCGCCGAGGGCGTGGACGCGGCCATCGCCGCGGCACTGCGCGACCTCGACGTCGACGGCACGCTCGCGAACCTCGACGCCGACCTCGCCCGCGAACTGAAGATCTCCGGACGCGCCCCGTGGCAGCTCCTCAGCGCCGCCTGGGACAAGCGGGAGGGCGCGGGCCGCCTCCTGTACGAGGATGCTCCCTACGGAGTGGGCTACTTCGTCGCGTCCTGGACGTAGCGCGAAACGCCCCACAGACGGCGACGGCCGCGAACCCTTTGGGTTTCGCGGCCGTCGCCGTCTGTGGGGGCGCGCGGGGTCAGGAAGCAGCGGAAGGGGGCGAGGGCGGGGTGTTCCCGCCGTCGGTGTCCTTGGCGTTCTCGGCGTTCTTGCCCTCTGTCGCGGACATCCGGTCGACAGCGTCCTTGGCCTTGGCCGTGCCCATCTGGATCTTGTCGCTGTACTTGCCCTTGGTCTTCTCGTCGACCATCCTGCCGGCCTTCTCCAAGCCCTGGTCGATCTTGTCCCCGTGCTGCTGCGCGAGGTCCGAGACCTTGCTCTTGGCGGGGCCGAACCTGGCCTTCAACGAGTCGATGATCCCCATCGCTGCACCTTCCGTCGCACCGAAACCCTGGAGCTACTTGCGGGCGGCCTCACCGGCCTCGTTGTCCGCGGCCTGCTCCGCGGACTGCTGCTTCGGGATCTCCAGGCCCTCCGCCACGGCGGTCTCGGCCGGCTCGCCGTCGGCTGCGGTCTCCGTGGCCTCCTGCTCCGCGGTGGGAGCCGCGGCGGCCTCGGTGGACTCCTCGGCGTCCGCCACCTCTGGAGCGGCCGTCAGAGTGGCGGCCTGGGGCTCGGCGGTTGACGCCTCCTCCGCAGCATTGGCCTTCCGGCGAAACCTGGCAAAAACGCCCATGTCAACTCCATACGGTACTCGTGTGGGCGAAATCCCGCCCTACCCGGTGCGTCCCATTGCGGCGACCGGGGCGCCGGCTCTCGAAACCGGCGGCTGGAACCTCGCAACAGGCAACGAACCCGAACCTGTGGCGTCACGTCGCTCATTCGTGAACAGGTGCCCGGGTTTGCGAGACTGGGGCGGTGAGTAGCGCAGCTCCCGCCCCGCGGGTCATCGCCGTCGTCGGGCCGACCGCGGCAGGAAAGTCAGATCTCGGCGTCTTCCTCGCCAAGGAACTCGGCGGCGAGGTGGTCAACGCCGACTCCATGCAGCTGTACCGGGGGATGGACATCGGTACCGCCAAGCTGACGCCCGAGGAGCGCGCCGGGGTGCCGCACCACCTCCTGGACATCTGGGACGTCACGGAGGCCGCCAGCGTCGCCGAGTACCAGCGCCTCGCCCGCGCGGAGATCGACCGGCTGCTCGCGGCGGGCCGCTGGCCCGTGCTCGTCGGCGGATCAGGGCTCTACGTAAGAGGCGCCGTCGACAAGATGGAGTTCCCCGGCACCGACCCCGAGGTCCGCGCCCGCCTGGAGGACGAGCTCCGGCTGCGCGGCTCCGGCGCCCTGCACGCGCGGCTCGCCGCCGCCGACCCGGAGGCCGCCACGGCGATCCTGCCGAGCAACGGCCGACGCATCGTCCGTGCCCTGGAGGTCATCGAGATCACCGGCAAGCCGTTCACCGCCAACCTGCCGGGACACGACTCCGTCTACGACACCGTCCAGATCGGCGTGGACGTGGCGCGTCCCGAGCTCGACGAACGCATCGCCACGCGCGTGGACCGTATGTGGGAGGCGGGCCTCGTCGACGAGGTGCGCACGCTGGAGGCCCAGGGGCTGCGCGAGGGGCGTACGGCGTCGCGTGCGCTCGGCTACCAGCAGGTGCTCGCGGCGCTCGCCGGCGAGTGCACGCTGGACGAGGCGCGCGCGGAGACCGTCCGTGCCACCAAGCGCTTCGCGCGCCGCCAGGACTCGTGGTTCCGGCGCGACCCGCGGGTGCATTGGCTCAGTGGGGCCGTGGCGGAACGCGGGGAACTCCCGGCTCGCGCAATGTCGTTGGTCGAACGACCGGTTACAGCCTGATCACGTGATGGCATCGGGACGCTCCGCCCGTCATCCCGGCCTCTGTGGGCGTGCCATCATCGACCATCGATCGACCAGTGGAGTCCGGAGTGGGAGGGCGCGTGGCGATGGAGGCCGGCCCTCGTGACACCGCACCAGGCGGAGAGCAGCTCAGCACCGACGGTCCTGAGGCGAGCCCCGACGGCGTGATCGCCGACGGCCCGACCGCGGAGGAACTCGCCGCGCAGGACGAGGGCCAAGAGGTCGAGGTCGAGCTGCGCCCGCAGCGCAGGCTCCGCATCTGGCAGCTGGCACCCATCGTGATGCTGGCCGCGATCGGCTCGCTGATGTTCGCGTTCCCGCTGTTCTTCGAGTTCGGCGACGGCGGCGCGGTCGTGGCGATGCTCGGCCTCCTGATCAGCTCCTGCGCCGCGGGCTGGGGCATGATGGCGGCCCGCAGGGTGGGCTACACGCTGCCGGGACTGCCGCCGCGCGGTTCGGGCCGCTGGCCGGACTGGCGGGTCGTGGGCGCGTACGTCGTCGTGGTCGCGGCCGTCGCGGTGCTCGCCGTGTGGCGCGTGGCACGCCTGCGCTGACCGTGCTCGGCGCCCCTGGCAGGACTCCGCCGACCAGGTTGTCGCACCGATCTCGTACGATCGAGAAATGAGCACTTTCCTCAAGGGTCACGGGACCGAGAACGACTTCGTGATCATCCCGGACCCGGAGAACGCCATCGCGCTCTCGCCGACCGCCGTCGCCGCACTGTGCGACCGTCGGGCCGGCATCGGGGGCGACGGCGTGCTCCATGTCGTGCGCAGCGCCGCGCACCCCGAGGCGCGGCACATGGCCGACGAGGCGGAGTGGTTCATGGACTACCGCAATGGCGACGGTTCGGTGGCCGAGATGTGCGGCAACGGAGTGCGGGTCTTCGCCCGCTACCTCCAGCACGCGGGACACGTCGGCGAGGGAGACCTCGCCGTGGCCACCCGGGGCGGCGTCAAGGCAGTCCACATCGACAAGGAAGGCCTGATCACGGTCGGCATGGGCAGGGCGACGCTCCCCGAGGGCGACGTCACCGTCAGCGTCGACGAGCGGACCTGGCCCGCGACGAACGTGAACATGGGGAACCCGCACGCGGTCGCCTTCGTGGCCGACCTCGCGCACGCGGGCACGCTGTACGACCCGCCCCCCTTCGCGCCGGCGAACGCTTACCCGGAGGGTGTGAACGTCGAGTTCGTCGTCGACCGCGGCCCGCGGCACGTGGCCATGCGCGTGCACGAGCGGGGCTCCGGAGAGACCCGCTCCTGCGGCACCGGCGCCTGCGCCGTGGCCGTCGCGACCGCCCGCAGGGACGGCCTGGACCCGGCTGTGACCGGGGCCCCTGTCACGTACGAGATCGATCTGCCCGGAGGCAGGCTGACGATCACCGAGCGTGCGGACGGCGAGATCGAGATGACCGGTCCCGCTGTGATCGTCGCGGAAGGTCGGCTCGACACCGACTGGTTCGCGGCAGTCGAAACCGTAAACCAGTGAACCTTCGCTCGAATGGGTGATCCGTTTCACGCTCGGCGAGAGCGGGACTGCGCCACGTGATGGGCTCGGTAGCATCAAGCACCGGTCCGGACGGGTGCCGCCGCCAGCCCGCCGCCGGTCGACAAAGCCGGAGGTGCTCATGAGTGCGGAGGCGACCAACCCCGCGAACCCGGGACCGATCACGCCCGGAGCGCACCGTCGGCGTGGCCGCCCCCGGATCGACCTGCGACGTCTCGGCCGCGCGGCGCTCCTCGGCCCCACCGCCCGCGGCCGCCTCCCCGACGCGATCGGCCACGTGGCGGAGGCCCACCGGGCCCACTACCCCGACGCCGTCCTGGAGCCCCTGCACCGCGCCTACGTACTGGCCGAGTCCTCGCACCGCGGCCAGATGCGCAAGAGCGGCGAGCCGTACATCACACACCCGCTCGCGGTGACGCTGATCCTGGCCGAGCTGGGCGCGGAGACCACGACGCTGACCGCCTCCCTGCTCCACGACACCGTGGAGGACACCGAGGTCACGCTCGACCAGGTGCGCAAGGAGTTCGGCGAGGAGGTCGCCTATCTCGTCGACGGCGTGACCAAGCTGGAGAAGGTCGACTACGGAGCGGCGGCAGAACCCGAGACCTTCCGCAAAATGCTCGTCGCGACCGGGAACGACGTGCGCGTCATGTCGATCAAGCTCGCCGACCGCCTGCACAACATGCGCACCCTCGGCGTCATGCGCCAGGAGAAGCAGGAACGGATCGCCAGAGTCACCCGCGACGTCCTGATCCCGCTCGCCGAGCGGCTGGGCGTGCAGGCACTGAAGACCGAGCTCGAAGACCTCGTGTTCGCGATCCTGCGCCCCGAGGAGTACGGGCAGACGCGCGAGCTCATGACCTCCTACGCGCAGCGCACCGAGGACTCCCTCGCCGGGTTCGCGACCGAGCTGCGCTCAGTGCTGCGCGAGGCGGGCCTGAGCGCCGAAGTCCTCATCAGGCCGCGGCACTTCGTCTCCGTCCACCGGGTGCGGCGCAAGCGCGGCGAGCTGCGCGGGGCCGACTTCGGACGCCTCCTCGTCCTGGTGAACGAGGACGCGGACTGTTACGGCGTCCTCGGCGAGCTGCACACGTGTTTCACGCCGGTGGTCTCGGAGTTCAAGGACTTCATCGCCGTGCCGAAGTTCAACCTGTACCAGTCGCTGCACACCGCGGTCGCCCGCACGGACGGCGAGGTCGCCGAAGTCCTCATCCGTACGCACCAGATGCACAAGGTGGCCGAGGCGGGCGTCGTGGCGCTCGGCAATCCGTACACGCCCTCCGGCGAGGAGCACCTGGATACCGTGGGCGAGCGCTCCGACCCCACGCGCCCCGGCTGGCTGAACCGGCTGCTCGAATGGCAGCAGTCCGCCCCGGACACCGACACGTTCTGGTCGACGCTGCGCGAGGACCTCGCCCAGGACCGCGAGATCACCGTCTTCCGGCCCGACGGAGGCTCCATCGGCCTTCCCGCGGGCGCCAGTTGCGTCGACGCCGCGTACGCGCAGTACGGAGAGGACGCCCACGCCTGCATCGGCGCGCGGGTCAACGGCCGCCTGGCGACGCTCAGTACGGTCCTCGGCGACGGTGACACCGTCCAGCTGCTCATGGCGGGCGTGGAGGGCAGCGCCGCGTCCGAGCCGTCGGTCGACTGGCTCGACCACGCCCGTACGCCCGCCGCCCGCATCGCCATCCGCCGCTGGCTCGCCACCCACCCGGAGGGGCCGAGCGCACCCCCCTCGGCGCCCCGCGCCCCGTACAGCGGCCCCTCGGCGCGGCCCTCCGCGGCGAACGCCGTGGTCGACCAGCCGGGTGCCACAGTGCGCCTCGCGGGCTGTTGTACGCCCGTACCGCCCGACGAGGTGACCGGGTTCGCCGTGCGCGGCGGCGTCGTCACCGTGCACCGCGTCTCCTGTTCCGGAGTGGCGCGCATGAAGGAAGCGGGGCGTGCGGAGGTCGGCGTGCGCTGGGCGGACGCGGAGGCCGCCGAGTACCGGGTGACCCTGATCGCCGAGTCGTTCAGCCGCCCCCATCTGCTGGCCGACCTGACCGAGGCCATAGCGCTGGAGGGCGTCGCCATCATCTCGGCGACCGTCGACCCGCCCGACCAGGGCCGCGTCCGGCACACGTACACCCTCCAACTCCCGGACGCCGCGCACCTCCAGGGCCTCATGCGGGCGATGCGCAACGTGCCGGGCGTGTACGACGTGGGGCGCACGCGACACGCGGCGGCGGGCGCCCTGTAGGCCCACCCGGAACCCTCGTTCGGGTGGTGCGGCGCGTGCCGCACCGTGCGCCGAGGCGCGCGCTGATAGCCGTAGTTCATGCTGCTCAGCTCCCGAACGTCCCGCGTCGCCGCACTTCTGGCCGCCGGCGCCTCGCTCGCCCTTGTCGCCGCGGCCGCACCCGCCGAGCCGCTCGGCGTCGGCGACCGGCTCTTCCCGCATCTCGGCAATCCCGGCTACGACGTCACCGACTACGACATCTCCTTCACGTACCACGGTGACAACAGCAAGCCCCTCGATGCCGTCACCAAGATCAACGCGCGGGCGACCTCCTGGCTCGACCGGATCAACCTCGACTTCTCGCACGGCACCGTGCGTTCGGTGACGGTCAACGGGGCGCGGGCGCACTACGTCACCAAGGGCGAGGACCTGGTCGTCACACCCGCCGCGGCCGTGGCCCCCGGCCAACCGCTGAACATCACCGTGCAGCACACCAGCGACCCGAGGCCCGGCAAGAAGGAAGTCGGCTGGCTGCGTACCAAGGACGGGCTCGCGATGGCCAACCAGGCCGACGCAGCGCACCGCGTCTTCCCGTCCAACGACCACCCCTCCGACAAGGCCTACTTCACCTTCCGGGTCACCGCACCGAAGGAGTACACGGCGGTCGCCAACGGTCTCCCTGTCGCGAAAACGCGACAAGGAGGAGCCACGAAGTGGGCCTACCGCACCGCCCACCCCATGGCCACGGAGCTGGCCCAGGTCTCCATCGGCCGCTCCACCGTGCTGCACCAGGACGGCCCGGACGGACTGCCCGTACGCGATGTCGTGCCGACAAAGGACGCCAAGGCCCTGAAGCCGTGGCTCAAGAAGACGCCGGCACAGATCTCTTGGATGGAGGGGAAGGTCGGCAACTACCCCTTCGAGAACTACGGCCTGCTGATCGCCCACGCGTCCACCGGCTTCGAACTCGAGACGCAAACGCTCTCTCTCTTCGAGAGAGACCTGTTCACGCGCTCCGAGTACCCGAAGTGGTACGTCGAGTCGATCATGGTCCACGAACTGGCGCATCAGTGGTTCGGCGACAGCGTCAGCCCCCGCTCCTGGTCCGACCTGTGGCTCAACGAGGGCCACGCCACCTGGTACGAGTCCCTGTACGCCCAAGAGAAGGCGGACCGGCCCATGGTGAAGCGGATGCGCGCCGCCTACCGCGCGTCCGACGCGATGCGCGCCGACGGCGGTCCGCCCGCCGCACCCAAGGCGCCCACGAGCGACGGGAAGATCAGCATCTTCCGGCCGGTCGTCTACGACGGCAGCGCCCTGGTCCTCTACGCCCTGCGCCAGGAGATCGGCGCGGACATGTTCCAGCGCCTGGAGCGCGTCTGGCTTGCCACGCACCGTGACTCCACCGCCACGACCGCGGACTTCGTGAAGCTCGCCTCGCAGCTGTCGGGACGGGACTTGAGCGGCTTCTTCCACGCCTGGCTCTACGGCAAGAAGACGCCGCCCATGCCGGGGCACCCGGACTGGAAGACCGACCCGGTGTCGAAGCGCTGACACGGGGCAAAATCCAGATGACGAGACGGCCCGTGCCGTGCGAATATCGTCGACGTCGACGGCGCGGGCCACCGGATCGGCGCTCGCGGGAATCCCCGGGGCAGGCCGAGCGTTGTGACAGATGACGGGTGGGACGCCCGTCGCGTATCCCGAATCCCACAGACGTAAGGACCCAATGACCTCCTCTTCTTCCCCTTCCCAGGACGCGCAGAACATGGTGCAGAACCACACCGAGAGCCTTCGGGCCGATGCCCTGATGGAAGAGGACGTCGCCTGGAGCCACGAGATCGACGGAGAGCGGGACGGCCAGCAGTTCGACCGCTCCGAGCGCGCGGCCCTTCGCCGCGTCGCGGGCCTCTCCACCGAGCTCGAGGACGTCACCGAGGTCGAGTACCGACAGCTCCGCCTGGAGCGCGTGGTACTCGTCGGCGTGTGGACTTCGGGAACGGTTCATGACGCGGAGAACTCCCTCGCGGAGCTCGCCGCCCTCGCCGAGACGGCGGGCGCGCTCGTGCTCGACGGCGTGATCCAGCGCCGCGACAAGCCGGACGCGGCGACGTACATCGGCTCGGGCAAGGCCCAGGAGCTGCGCGACGTCGTGCTCGAGACCGGAGCGGACACCGTCGTGTGCGACGGTGAGCTCAGCCCCGGTCAGCTCATCCACCTCGAGGACGTCGTCAAGGTCAAGGTGGTCGACAGGACCGCACTGATCCTCGACATCTTCGCCCAGCACGCCAAGTCCCGAGAGGGCAAGGCGCAGGTCGCGCTCGCGCAGATGCAGTACATGCTGCCGCGGCTGCGCGGCTGGGGTCAGTCGCTGTCCCGGCAGATGGGTGGCGGTGGCTCCGGTTCCTCAGGCGGCGGTATGGCCACCCGTGGTCCCGGTGAGACCAAGATCGAGACGGACCGGCGTCGGATCCGCGAGAAGATGGCGAAGATGCGCCGTGAGATCGCGGAGATGAAGACCGGCCGAGACATCAAGCGCCAGGAGCGCCGCAGGCACAAGGTGCCTTCGGTGGCCATCGCCGGGTACACCAACGCCGGCAAGTCCTCGCTCCTCAACCGCCTCACGGGCGCGGGCGTCCTGGTGGAGAACTCGCTGTTCGCCACACTGGACCCGACCGTGCGCCGGGCCGAGACCCCGAGCGGTCGGCTGTACACACTGGCCGACACGGTCGGTTTCGTACGGCACCTGCCGCACCACCTCGTCGAGGCGTTCCGCTCGACCATGGAGGAGGTCGGCGACTCCGACCTGATCCTGCACGTGGTCGACGGTTCGCACCCGGCGCCGGAGGAGCAGCTCGCCTCCGTACGTGAGGTCATCCGCGACGTCGGGGCGACGAACGTGCCCGAGATCGTGGTGATCAACAAGGCGGACGCGGCCGACCCGTTGGTGCTGCAGCGGCTGCTGCGCGTGGAGAAGCACGCGATCGCCGTCTCTGCCCGCTCGGGCATGGGCATCGAGGAGCTGCTCGAGCTCATCGACGCCGAACTGCCGCGCCCCGCGGTCGAGATCGAGGTCCTCGTGCCGTACACACACGGCCAGCTGGTCGCGCGGGCGCACGCCGACGGCGAGGTGATCTCCGAGGAGCACACGCCGGAGGGCACGCTCCTGAAGGCACGCGTCCACGAGGAACTCGCGGCGGAACTCGCGCCGTATGTTCCGGCGGTGGTCGCGGGCTGACGGCCCGTCCCGGCGTAACGAACATGGCTGAGCCCCTCTCCGGTCCACCGGAGAGGGGCTCAGCCATGAGATCGGTACTGAACGGCGGCCTACCTACTACTGCCCGGCGAACTTCCTGCTCACCGAGTCGTAGATCCCCTTGGCCTCCTTGCCGAGCCGCGGGCCCGCGAGCCAACCCGCCGTCACCGGGCCGATCGAGGTGTTGGACACCAGGGCCGGCTTGCCGTCGGCGCCCTGGCCGACCCAGCCGCCGCCGGACGAACCGCCCGTCATGGTGCAGCCGATGCGGTACATCGTCGGGTCCGCGTCGCTCAGCGAAAGACGGCCCGGCCTGTCGGCGCACTGGTACAGCTTCTGCCCGTCGAACGGCGCCGCCGCCGGGTAGCCCTTCGCGGTCAGCTGCGAGACCTTCGGCACCGCCGGCGCGTTGAAGTTCACCGGAAGCGCCGAACCCACCGTCTCCTCGAGGGACTTGGTGGTGCCGCCCTTCTCAGGCGTCACATGGATCACCGCGAAGTCGTACGAAGCGCCCGCCCCGCCGCTCGGGCCGCCCTGCGCGATCCACTGGTCGGACGTCAGTGCCGCGTCGCCCCACCACACGCCGTACGGCGCGACCTCGTTCCTTGGCGCGTTCTGCAGCTCCTGCTCGGACTTGCCACTGTCGTTGTACGAGGGCACGAACGCGATGTTGCGGTACCAGCCGCCGTTCTTGCCCGCGTGCACACAATGGCCCGCCGTCCAGAGCATGTTGGACTTGCCGGGGTGCGCGGGGTCGGTGACCACGGTCGCCGAGCAGACCATCGAACCCTTGGGGCCGTCGAAGAACAGCTTGCCCGCGTACGGGGCGTTCGCGTGGTACGGAGTGGACACGCCCGCGGCCGCCACCGGCCTCGGCTCCGGGTCCGTCACACCCTGGTCGCCGGAGAGGTCGTTCTCGTCCACCTCGCCCCCGGGGTTCTTGTCGGCGTCCCGCATCCGGTCCGAGTCCCACAGACCGGCGATGATCGGGTTGACGAAGTCCTGCGCCTCACGCAGCCACTTGTCCTTGTCCCAGTTCTTCCACTCGCCGTCCTTCCACTTGTCCGGATCGATCCCGTGCTCCTTGAGCCGGTCCGTGATGTCGTCCGGGATCTTGAACTTGCCATCGCCCGCGGATGCCGAGGCGGTCGGCTTGTCGTTCGCGTTGTTCTCGCCCGGGCCGCACGCCGTGGCGGTCAGAGCGACCACAGCACCGAGCGCGACCGCCGCCGCCACAGGGGACGTTCTGCTTCGCGCGCCTCGAGTGCGGCGCGCGGCGAACTGCGGGCGTATGGGTCGCATGTCGTGAATCCCCCTGGGCTTCGAAATGGTTGAACTGCCGTGCGTGTGCGGTGGAGCCGAGTCGACACCTCGCCGCCGAACGGCACACCACCCTATGCCGGTGCCGTCGGGGCCGACCGACGGAACAGCAACGGTTCCGTCACGGAGGGATCTTCCGGCCGGTACGGATCGTTAGGGGGCGGCGCGCCTCGGGCCTGCGGTGGGGGAGCGGCGACCGTTGCGGCTCGTCGGCGCCCCGGGTACCTGGCAAAGGTCTGCTCATGAGTCCCGTACGAGCCGTGTTCCTCCGCCCGTCCCGTCGTTGGTACGTACGGGGGAACCGCAGTCGGTGTTCAGCGCGCGCCGACTCGCCCCGCCGATCGGTGAGTCGAGGGGCCTTTTCGGCCGTATATCCAGCGGGAGGACCAACAGCCGTGGCGGTGACCGATCCTGTGCCTGTGACCGATCCTGAGACCGTGGCGGTGCCGGCCCCGTATGGCGGGGGGACACAGCAAACCCCTGTTCGCGACACCGTCGCGCACGAGGGGATCCTGCGCCGTCAGTGCGCGCGGGAGTCCGCGGCGCGCACCTATGCGCGCGCCCTGCCGATCGTGCCGGTACGGGCCCGTGGGCTCACCATCGAGGGCGCCGACGGCCGCCGCTATCTGGACTGCCTGTCCGGCGCGGGGACCCTCGCGCTCGGCCACAATCACCCGGTGGTGCTCGAGGCCATCCGCAAGGTGCTCGACTCTGGTGCGCCGCTGCACGTCCTCGACCTGGCCACCCCGGTCAAGGACGCCTTCACCACCGAGCTGTTCAGCACGCTGCCGCCCGGGCTCGCCGACCGGGCCCGCATCCAGTTCTGCGGCCCCGCGGGCACCGACGCCGTCGAGGCCGCGCTGAAACTGGTCCGCACCGCCACCGGGCGCTCGGGCCTGCTGTCCTTCGCGGGCGCCTATCACGGCATGACCGCGGGGGCGCTCGAAGCCTCCGGCGGGGCGCAGGACGTCCGCGTGACGCGTCTGCCGTATCCGCAGGACTACCGCTGCCCCTTCGGTATCGGGGGGCCGCGCGGCGCCGAACTCGCCGCCCGCTGGACCGAATCGCTCCTCGACGACACCAAGTCCGGGGTGCCGCAGCCGGCGGGCATGATTCTCGAACCGGTGCAGGGGGAGGGCGGAGTCATCCCCGCTCCCGACGCCTGGCTGCGCCGGATGCGAACCGTCACCGAGCAGCGCTCGATCCCGCTGGTCGTCGACGAGGTGCAGACCGGCGTCGGCCGCACCGGCGCCTTCTGGGCCGTGGAGCACAGCGGTGTCGTGCCCGACGTCATGGTCCTCTCCAAGGCCATCGGAGGCAGCCTGCCGCTCGCCGTGGTCGTCTACCGCGACGACCTCGACGTCTGGCCGCCTGGAGCGCACGCCGGCACCTTCCGCGGCAACCAGCTCGCCATGGCCGCGGGCGCCGCCACCCTTTCGTATGTCCGTGAGAACGCCCTCGCCGAGCGAGCCGCCACCCTCGGCGCCCGCATGCTCGGTCAACTCCGCCGGCTTTCCGACGAGTTCGCATGCGTGGGCGAGGTCCGTGGGCGTGGCCTGATGATCGGCGTGGAGCTCGTCGACCCGGAGGGCGCCGTCCCCGCTCCCGGCGCCGAGGAACTCGCCGGTGACCCCCTGCTCGCAGGGCCCGCCCCGCTCCCGGCCGCACCTCAACTCGCCGCCGCCGTGCGCGACGCCTGCCTCCACCGCGGCCTGATCGTCGAACTCGGCGGCCGTCATTCGAGCGTCGTACGCCTGCTTCCTCCCCTCACCATCACCGACGAGCAGGCCGCGGCCATCGTGGACCGGCTCGCGGACGCCCTCGCGTCCGTCGCCCGCACCCGCCGTCACGAGTCGTAGGAGCGCCCGACGACACGCCACCACCAGAGACGGCAGTGACACGCCGGACCGGCCTGACCACCGCCTCATGGAGCCCACCACCCCACGCAAGGAAGCCAGTTGAACGCCACCCCCGCACCCGACGGCCGTTCCCGTCCCACCGCCGGCGGATCCTGTGACACGCAAGCCCCGCGCGCCCAGGAGCGCGACTCGATCCCGCGGCAGCAGGGCGGCGACCAGGAGACCGATCGTCCCCGCACCACCGTCGTCGATCTCCTGGAACACCCGGACCCCGCGACCGCCGCCCAGGCGGCAGCGGTCGAGAACCTGCTGCGCTGCTGGGTGCGCGAGAACAACATCGCTCCTCCTTCCTTCGGTGCGCTCCGCATCCCGCTGCCCGCGAGCGGCACCGTCCTCCTTGTCCCGGTCCGCTACTGGTCCCCCTCCGGCTGGCACCGCTTCGGCCTGCCCTGCCTGGAGGACGCACCCCCGCACGCCCCCGGCGTGGACGCCGTCGCACTCGCCGCCCTCCTGAGCAGGGAGTCGGCCCATGGCGAGGCCGACGCCCCCGACGCCTCAGGTGGCCCTGCCCAGCAAGCGCCCGCCCCCGGCGGCGACAGTGGTGAACTGGTGGTCCGCGTCGCCGACTCGATGCGCCGCACCACCGACTTCATCGCGGACCGCCGCCGCCACCCCGTGGACCAGGCCGACCCCTTCCTCGCCGCAGAGCAAGCACTGCTCCTCGGGCACCCGCTGCACCCGACTCCGAAGAGCCGCGAGGGGCTCTCCGACGCCGAAGCGAGCCGCTACTCACCGGAGTTGCGTGGCTCCTTCCCCCTGCACTGGATCGCCGTGGCCCCGGATGTCCTCGCCCACGACTCGGCCTGGACCGAACAAGACCGCGCCCGCACCGCCGCCGAACTCACCTCCCAACTCGCGGGGCCGGGGCTTCCGCTGCCCGCAGGACACGCCGCGCTGCCCGTGCACCCATGGCAGCTGCGCGAACTGCGTGAACGCCCGGCCACCGCCGCCCTCCTGGACGCCGGCCTGCTGCGCGACCTGGGACCGCACGGCGAGCCCTGGTTCCCCACCTCCTCCGTCCGCACGCTGTACCGGCCCGGTGCGCCGGCCATGCTCAAGCTCTCCCTGGGCCTGCGCATCACCAACTCCCGCCGGGAGAACCTCCGCAAGGAACTCCACCGGGGCGTCGAGGTCCACCGGCTCCTCGGCACCGGTCTCGCAGCGCAGTGGCAGGCCGCGCACCCCGGGTTCGACGTCGTCCGCGACCCGGCCTGGCTCGCCGTCGACGGCCCGGACGGCGAACCGGTGCCGGGCCTGGACGTGATGATCCGCACCAACCCCTTCCGCCCCCACGACGACGCGGCATGCGTCGCCGGCTTCGTCTCACCCAGGCCGACCGCCGACCCGGCCGACCGCACCGGCAACCCGGCCATGAGTTCCCGCCTCGCCGACACGGTGAACCGGCTCGCGACCCGCACCGGGCGCCCCCGTGGAGCCGTGGCCGCCGAGTGGTTCCTGCGGTATCTGGAACACGTCGTACGCCCCGTGCTCTGGCTCGACGGCGAAGCCGGCGTCGCCCTGGAGGCCCACCAGCAGAACACCCTGCTGCTCCTGGACGGCGACGGCTGGCCCGCCGGCGGGCGCTACCGGGACAACCAGGGCTTCTACTTCCGCGAGTCCCGCCGCGCCGAACTCGACCGGCGTCTGCCCGGCATCGGCATGGACAGCGATACCTTCGTCGACGACGACGTCACCGACGAGCGATTCGCCTACTACCTCGCCATCAACAACGTCCTCGGCCTGATCGGAGCCTTCGGTTCCCAACGGCTCGCCGACGAACAGCTGTTGATCGCCGCGTTCCGCCGCTTCCTCGGCGAGGCCGCCACCGGTCCGAACCGGCAGCGCAGCACACTGCCGAGCCTGCTGCTCGACTCGCCCACGCTGCGCTGCAAGGCCAACATGCTCACCCGGCTGCACGGCCTCGACGAACTCGTCGGCCCCGTCGACACCCAGTCCGTCTACGTCACCATCGCCAACCCCTTTCATTCCCGTCGTACCTGAGAGGAGCGTCGCTGTGCCTCCCACGGATGCGAGCACCGACGCCGACACCACTTCCACTGCCGCCTCCCACGCCCCCGCCCCACCCGCGGGGAACGTGGGGAACGCGGAGAACGCGCAGGGCGCTGAGGGTGCTGACAGCGCTGCGAACGCGGAGCACACGCGGAGCGCGGACGGTGCGGACAGCGCCGACTTCCAGGACACCCTGGACCTGCGTCTCCCCGACGAACTACTCGCGCTCATCGCGGAGCAGGCCGGCGGGCACCGACTCGCCCCCGATCCCACGGCCCTGACCGAGCACGACCTGCTGGACGACGTGGGGGAGTGGGGACCGGTCACCACTCCCTCAGGCGTGTTCCAGCTCGTTCCGGTGCGCGTCGAGCGAGACCTGGCACTCCTCAGCCGTTGGATGAACGACCCCGCCGTGGCCGCCTTCTGGGAGCTCGCGGGACCCGACACCGTCACCGCGGACCACCTGAAGCCCCAACTCGACGGCGACGGACGCAGCGTGCCCTGCCTCGGCGTCCTCGACGGCGCGCCCATGAGCTACTGGGAGATCTACCGCGCCGACCTCGACCCGCTGGCCCGCCACTACCCCGCCCGCCCGCACGACACCGGAATCCACCTCCTCATCGGTGGCGTCGCCGACCGCGGACGAGGGCTCGGCACCACGCTGCTCACAGCCGTCGCCGACCTCGTACTCGATCATCGCCCGCGCTGCGCGCGCGTCATCGCGGAACCCGACCTTCGCAACACCCCCTCCGTCTCCGCCTTCCTGGGCGCGGGATTCCGCTTCTTCGCCGAGGTGGACCTCCCCGACAAGCGGGCCGCGCTCATGGTCCGTGACCGCGCCCTGCGCAACGTGCTCCAGGCCAGTCACTCTCTGTAACGAACCTCGACCCGATCCGGTTCCCGTCCGAGGAGTCCCCGTGCCGAATCCGTCCGTCGCCCCGAGTTCCGAAGAGCCGACCGAGCTGTACGACCCGCCCGAGCTGACGTCCGGGAACTGGGCCAGGGCGGGCGCCCGGCTGCTGGCCAAGCTGATCGGCGAATTCGCCTACGAGGACATCCTGCGACCGACGGCTCTCGGCCCGGCCGGCTCCGGATACCGCCCCTACGCCCTGGCTCTCCCTGCGGGACGGCCCGACGGAGCCGGCGGCGGGGAGGCCCCCGCGAGCGGGGTCGGCGGCGAGGGGACCCACGCGAAGGAGGCCGGCGGCACCTTCCATTTCCGCGCCCGCCGCGGCGCGTACGGCAGTTGGCAGGTCGACCCGGCGAGCATGGAATGGGAACGCGGTCTGCCGGGCAAGGACGGGCCGGCAGGCCATGCGGAACACGAACCGGTGGGGACAGCCGGGACAGCCGGGACAGCCGGGACAGCCGGGACGGACGGGCCTGCCGGGGCCGCCGAGCCGGTCGGGACCGCCGGAACCGCCTCGCCCCAAGGCGAACGCGAACCCGTCACCGATCCGCTCACCTTCCTCCTCCGCGCCAAGCACGCTCTCGGCCTCGACGGCAGCACCCTCGGCCACCTCATCCGCGAACTCACCGTCACCCTCGCCGCCGACGCCCGCCTCGACCACACCTCGCTCACCGCACCGCAGCTGGCCGACCTCGGATACGCCGAACTCGAGGGACACCAGACCGGCCACCCCTGGCTCGTACTGAACAAGGGGCGTCTCGGGTTCTCCGCGACCGACACCTCACGCTGGGCGCCGGAATCACGCCGCCCCACCCGCCTCCCGTGGATTGCCGTGCACACCGGCCTCGCCACCTACCGGGGCGTCGCTGGCCTGGAGGACCCCGCCTCCCTTTATGACGGCGAACTCGACGGCCCGACCCGGGAGTTGTTCGCGCAGGCACTCCGGGCGCGCGGCCTCGACCCGGCGGCATACCTCTATCTCCCGGTGCACCCCTGGCAGTGGGACGACATCGTGCTGCCGCTCTTCGCGCCGTCCATCGCCACGAACGACATCGTTCCGCTGCCCACGGACGGTGATCTGCGCCTGCCCCAGCAGTCCATCCGTACGTTCCTGAACACGACGCGTCCCGACCGGCACACAGTGAAGTTGCCGCTCTCCATCTTCAACACCCTTGTATGGCGCGGGCTTCCGACGGAGCGCACCTGGGCCGCGCCTGCCGTCACCACATGGGTGCACGCACTGCGCGATGAAGACTCCTTCTTGAGCGACGAATGCGGCGTCGTCCTGCTGGGCGAGGTCGCATCCGTGACCGTGGAACACCCGCTGTACGACGGGCTCGACGAAGTCCCCTACCAATACAAGGAATTGCTGGGCGCGATCTGGCGCGAGCCCCTCTCCCGGCACCTCGCCCCCGGAGAGCGGGGCCGAACGCTCGCCTCCTTGTTGCACAGTGACACTGAAGGGCGCGCGTTCGTCGCGGAGCTCGTCGCCCGCTCGGGCCTCGACCCGAAGACATGGCTCCGCAGGCTCTTCGCCGCCCTGCTGCCCCCACTGCTGCGTTTTCTCTACCGCTACGGAACGGTCTTCTCTCCTCACGGAGAGAACGCCATCGTCGTCTTCGACGACCAGGACGTGCCCGTGCGGCTCGCGGTCAAGGACTTCGTGGACGACGTCAACATCAATTCGGAGCCGCTGCCCGAGCACGACTCCATGCCCGACGACGTGCGCGAGGTCCTGCTCACCGAGGACCCCGCGTTCCTGACCCAGTTCATCCATTCGGGACTCTTCGTGGGCGTCTTCCGCTACCTGGCGCCGCTGTACGAGGAGCAACTCGGGCTGCCCGAGGACGAGTTCTGGGGTCTGGTGCGCGCCGAGGTCCTGCGCCACCACGCGCGCTTCCCGGAGCTCAAGGAGCGGTACGAGATGTTCGACCTGCTCACCCCGGAGATCGAGCGCCTGTGTCTCAACCGCAACCGGCTGCACCTCGACGGCTACCGCGACCGCGCCGACCGCCCGCACGCGGCCGTGCACGGCACCGTCGCCAATCCGCTGCATCAGCCGTGATCGCCGGATTGTCAGTGGGTCCGTTTAGGGTGGTCGAGCTATGACGAAGCCCTCACTCCCCGAGCTCCTGCACGCCGCCGTCACCGCTGTCGGCGGCACGGAGCGCCCTGGCCAGGTGACCATGGCCGAAACCGTCGCCGAGGCGATCGACGACGGTTCCCATCTGCTCGTCCAGGCGGGCACCGGCACAGGTAAGTCCTTGGGCTACCTCGTGCCGGCTCTGGCTCACGGGGAGCGCGTCGTCGTGGCGACCGCCACTTTGGCGCTGCAGCGCCAGCTCGTGGAGCGGGACCTGCCGCGCACGGTGGAGTCGCTTCACCCGCTCCTGCGGCGCCGCCCCAATTTCGCGATGCTCAAGGGCCGGTCGAACTATCTGTGCCTGCACCGCCTCCACGAGGGCGTACCGCAGGAAGAGGAGGGTGGCCTCTTCGACCAGTTCGAGGCGGCCGCGCCCACCAGCAAGCTGGGCCAGGACCTGCTGCGCATGCGCGACTGGGCGGACGAGACGGAGACGGGCGACCGGGACGATCTCACGCCCGGTGTCTCGGACAAGGCCTGGGCGCAGGTCTCGGTCTCCTCGCGCGAGTGCCTGGGCGCGTCGAAGTGTGCGTACGGCCAGGAGTGCTTCGCCGAGATGTCGCGTGAGCGCGCCAAGCTCGCCGATGTCATCGTGACCAACCACGCGCTGCTGGCGATCGATGCCATCGAGGGCGCGCCGGTGCTGCCACAGCACGAGGTACTGATCGTGGACGAGGCGCACGAACTCGTCTCGCGGGTCACCGGTGTGGCGACGGGGGAGCTGACTCCGGGGCAGGTCAACCGTGCGGTGAAGCGCGCGGCGAAGCTCGTCAACGAGAAGGCGGCGGACCAGCTGCAGACCGCTTCCGAAGGCTTCGAGCGGGTCATGGAGCTGGCCCTGCCCGGCCGCCTCGAGGAAGTCCCCGAGGACCTCGGCTACGCGCTCATGGCCCTGCGTGACGCGGCCCGTACGGTGATCACCGCCATCGGCACCACGCGTGACAAGTCGGTCCAGGACGAGGACGCCGTCCGTAAGCAGGCCCTTGCCGCCGTGGAGAACATCCACGACGTGGCGGAGCGGATCTCGAACGGCTCGGAGTGGGACGTCGTCTGGTACGAGCGCCACGACCGCTTCGGCGCCTCCCTGCGCGTCGCCCCCATGTCGGTGTCCGGTCTCCTGCGGGAGAAGCTCTTCACCGACCGCTCCGTCGTCCTGACCTCGGCGACGTTGAAGCTGGGCGGCGACTTCAACGGGGTGGGCGCCTCCGTGGGGCTCGCCCCCGAAGGCACCGAGGGCGAAGGCCTGCCGGTCTGGAAGGGCGTCGACGTCGGATCGCCGTTCGAGTACCGCAAGCAGGGCATCCTCTACGTAGCCAAGCATCTGGCGAAGCCGACGCGTGACGGTACGCGCACGGACATGACGGATGAGCTCAGCGAGCTGATCCAGGCGGCCGGCGGTCGTACGCTCGGCCTCTTCTCGTCGATGCGCGCTGCCCAGGCGGCGGCCGAGGAGCTGCGTACGCGGATTCCGGAGTTCCCGATCCTGCTGCAGGGCGAGGACACTCTGGGGGAGCTGATCAAGGCCTTCGCGGCGAACCCGGAGACCTGCCTGTTCGGCACCCTGTCGCTATGGCAGGGCGTGGACGTACCTGGGCCGAACTGCCAGCTGGTCGTGATGGACAAGATCCCGTTCCCGCGGCCGGACGACCCGCTGATGAGCGCGCGCCAGAAGGCGGTCGAGGAAGCGGGAGGCAACGGCTTCATGGCCGTGGCCGCGACCCACTCGGCACTGCTCATGGCACAGGGCGCGGGCCGCCTCATCCGGGCGACGGGCGATCGTGGCGTGGTCGCGGTCCTGGACCCCCGCCTGGCGACGGCGCGCTACGGCAGCTATCTGAAGGCCTCGATGCCGGACTTCTGGTTCACGACGGACCGGAACCAGGTGCGGCGCTCGCTCTCCTCGATCGACGCGGCAGCGAAGAAGGCGGAGGCGGAGAAGGCGGACGCGTCGGCCTCGGAGGAGGCGGACGAGGTGAAGGCAGACGCCGGGGAGTAGTACGCGCGGGGCCCGGAGCGGACAGCGCTGGGCCCCGGAACCGGCGCAGTTGGTTCCGGGGCCCGGTCAGGGAGGGAGCGTCACACGCGCCGCAGAACGGCCACCACCTTGCCGAGGATCGTCGCCTCGTCACCGGGAATCGGCTGGTACGCGGAGTTGTGCGGCAGGAGCCAGACATGGCCGTCCTCCCGCTTGAAGCGCTTGACGGTGGCCTCGCCGTCGAGCATCGCGGCGACGATGTCGCCGTTCTCCGCGACGGGCTGGCGGCGGACCGTGACCCAGTCCCCGTCACAGATCGCGGCCTCGATCATCGAGTCGCCGACGACCTTCAGGACGAACAGCTCACCGTCACCGACGAGCTGCCGGGGCAGCGGGAAGACGTCCTCGACCGACTCCTCGGCGAGGATCGGGCCACCGGCGGCGATCCGGCCCACCAGGGGCACATACGAAGCCGCGGGCTTTCCCGCCGTGTCCGTGGGCTGCGCGCTGGGCTGGTCCGAACCACGGACCTCGTACGCGCGCGGGCGGTGCGGGTCCCGGCGCAGGAAGCCCTTGCGCTCGAGTGCCATCAGCTGGTGCGCGACCGACGACGTGCTGGACAGGCCGACCGCCTGGCCGATCTCCCGCATGGACGGCGGGTACCCCCGACGCTGCACGGAGTCCCGGATGACCTCGATCACGCGGCGCTGCCGATCCGTGAGCCCCGAGCTGTCGGCGCGGATGCCTGGGGGCCGGCCCGGCAGGGAGCGCCCCGGCTTGGGGCCCTCCTGGCTCATGGCTGTGTCATTCATGGCATGCACCGGCTCGAGTCGGCCCTGGGCGCGGCCCTGGGCAGTGATGGTGGCACTGTCTGTGGTCGTGGTCACGTCGGTCGGCCCCTCTCGAGAATGTCTCCCTAGCTAGCCAACGGTAGTTCCTTTCGAAAGGTTGCGCCAAACACACGTTCGAGTGAAAAACCGTTGATTGCTTGTCGTGATCATGCACCTGGGTGTATGGCGACCTCGAAGCGGAGTGGCAATTCAGCTCAATCCGGTACGCTTCTTCGCTGGAGTCGAGGTTCGGCCCGTGGGTCCCTCAGTCTGCCACTCGCCTCCCCGTCAATCAGGCACCGCCCTCGTTTTTTGTTGTGGCGTGCCGGTACGGATTCGGGCGCCACGCGATCCCGCCGCGCCCCTGGTGCGATGCGTTCCGCACGCGCGACACGCGCGACACGCGCTTGGGCTCAAATTTCGGCCGAACCCCAGATGTAGTGGTTGGATTGGATCCGCAGCCCAGAAGTTGTGGTCCCCGGTCCAACGCGGCCGTGGTCATCGCCTATGCTTGGGGCTGCTGCGAGAGGCGTGAACCAGCCTCTCGGAGCTATCGAGTCGTGCCGTGAAGGAGGGTTGGGAGTTCATGCACTGCCCCTTCTGCAGGCATCCCGACAGCCGTGTCGTCGACAGCCGCACCACCGACGACGGCACGTCGATCCGCAGGCGCCGTCAGTGTCCGGACTGCTCCCGTCGTTTCACGACGGTGGAGACGTGTTCGCTGATGGTCGTGAAGCGGAGCGGGGTGACCGAACCCTTCAGCCGCACCAAGGTCATCAATGGCGTACGCAAGGCGTGCCAGGGTCGTCCGGTCACCGAGGACGCCCTCGCCCAGCTCGGCCAGCGGGTCGAGGAGGCGGTGCGCGCCACCGGAAGCGCCGAACTGACCACGCACGACGTGGGCCTGGCCATACTCGGCCCGCTTCAGCAGCTGGACCTCGTCGCCTACCTGCGTTTCGCGTCCGTGTATCGGGCGTTCGACTCGCTGGAGGATTTCGAGTCGGCGATCGCGGAACTGAGGGAACAAACGCCCGGCGCCGAAACGGGCGGCGCGGGCGAAGAGCGCACACAGAGCGAGTGCGGGCCCGGAGGGACTGTAGAAGTCCCGGTGCCCGCCCACGCCGCCGACTGACGGCCACGGGCCGGGCGGCGGCGACCCCAAGACCTGTTGCGGGCGGCAAGAGCGGCGGCCGCAACACAAGACAGACACCGTGCGCGGGAAGATCCGGGCACTTTAGGGCGTTTTAGCCCGATATATGGGAGGCGGCAGCATGACAGAGACGGCGAGCGGCCCGGCACGAGGTTCCCGGGCCAAGGGAGCCAAGGCCAACAAGGGTCTGCGTGTCGAGCGCGTCCACACCACCCCTGGAGTGCACCCGTACGACGAGGTGGAATGGGCGCATCGTGACGTCGTCATGACCAACTGGCGCGACGGCTCGGTCAACTTCGAGCAGCGTGGCGTCGAGTTCCCCGAGTTCTGGTCGGTGAACGCGGTCAACATCGTCACCAGCAAGTACTTCCGGGGAGCCGTCGGCACCCCGCAGCGCGAGGTGAGCCTCAAGCAGCTCATCGACCGCATCGTGAAGACGTATCGGAAGGCCGGCGAGGACCACAAGTACTTCGCCTCGCCCGCCGACGCCGAGATCTTCGAGCACGAGCTGGCGTACGCCCTCCTGCACCAGATCTTCAGCTTCAACTCGCCGGTGTGGTTCAACGTGGGCACGCCGCAGCCCCAGCAGGTCTCCGCCTGCTTCATCCTGTCCGTCGACGACTCCATGGAGTCGATCCTCGACTGGTACAAGGAAGAGGGCATGATCTTCAAGGGCGGCTCCGGCGCCGGCCTGAACCTCTCCCGCATCCGCTCCTCCAAGGAGCTGCTGTCCTCCGGCGGCAACGCCTCGGGTCCGGTCTCCTTCATGCGCGGTGCCGACGCCTCTGCAGGAACGATCAAGTCGGGTGGCGCCACGCGCCGCGCGGCCAAGATGGTCATCCTCGACGTCGACCACCCCGACATCGAGGGCTTCATCGAGACCAAGGTGAAGGAAGAGGAGAAGATCCGCGCCCTGCGTGACGCGGGCTTCGACATGGACCTGGGCGGCGACGACATCACGTCCGTCCAGTACCAGAACGCCAACAACTCGGTCCGCGTGAACGACGAGTTCATGAAGGCCGTCGAGTCCGGCTCGAAGTTCGGCCTGCGCAGCCGCATGGACGGCGAGGTCATCGAGGAGGTCGAGGCCAAGTCCCTCTTCCGCAAGATGGCCGAGGCCGCCTGGGCCTGTGCCGACCCCGGCATCCAGTACGACGACACCATCAACCACTGGCACACGTGCCCGGAGTCCGGCCGCATCAACGGCTCGAACCCGTGCAGCGAGTACATGCACCTGGACAACACGTCCTGCAACCTCGCCTCGCTGAACCTGATGAAGTTCCTGAAGGACGACGGCAAGGGCAACCAGTCCTTCGACGTCGAGCGCTTCTCGAAGGTCGTCGAGCTGGTCATCACCGCGATGGACATCTCCATCTGCTTCGCGGACTTCCCGACGCAGAAGATCGGCGAGAACACCCGCGCCTTCCGTCAGCTCGGTATCGGCTACGCGAACCTGGGCGCCCTGCTCATGGCGACCGGCCACGCCTACGACTCGGACGGCGGCCGCGCCCTCGCCGGCGCGATCAGCTCGCTGATGACGGGTACGTCCTACAAGCGCTCGGCCGAGCTCGCCGCGATCGTGGGCCCGTACGAGGGCTACGCGAAGAACGCCACGCCGCACCAGCGCGTCATGAAGCAGCACGCCGACGCCAACACGGCGGCCGTCCGCATCGACGACCTGGACACCCCGATCTGGGCCGCCGCCACGGAGGCCTGGCAGGACGTCGTCCGCCTCGGCGAGAAGAACGGTTTCCGCAACGCCCAGGCGTCCGTCATCGCCCCGACCGGCACCATCGGTCTCGCGATGTCCTGCGACACCACCGGCCTTGAGCCCGACCTCGCCCTGGTCAAGTTCAAGAAGCTGGTCGGCGGCGGCTCGATGCAGATCGTCAACGGCACCGTGCCGCAGGCCCTGCGCCGCATGGGCTACCAGGAGGAGCAGATCGAGGCGATCGTCGCCCACATCGCCGAGCACGGCAATGTGATCGACGCCCCGGGCCTCAAGCCCGAGCACTACGAGGTGTTCGACTGCGCCATGGGCGAGCGTTCCATCTCCGCGATGGGCCACGTCCGCATGATGGCGGCCATCCAGCCGTGGATCTCCGGCGCCCTGTCCAAGACGGTCAACCTGCCGGAGACGGCGACCGTCGAGGACGTCGAGGAGGTCTACTTCGAGGCCTGGAAGATGGGCGTCAAGGCGCTCGCCATCTACCGCGACAACTGCAAGGTCGGCCAGCCCCTCTCCGCCAAGAAGAAGGAGCAGGAGAAGGCCGAGGTCACCGAGAAGACCGAGGCGACGATCCGCGAGGCCGTCGAGAAGGTCATCGAGTACCGCCCGGTCCGCAAGCGCCTCCCGAAGGGCCGTCCCGGCATCACCACCTCCTTCACGGTGGGCGGCGCCGAGGGCTACATGACCGCCAACTCCTACCCGGACGACGGTCTCGGCGAGGTCTTCCTGAAGATGTCGAAGCAGGGCTCCACCCTCGCGGGCATGATGGACGCCTTCTCCATCGCCGTCTCGGTCGGCCTCCAGTACGGCGTGCCGCTGGAGACCTACGTCTCGAAGTTCACCAACATGCGCTTCGAGCCGGCCGGCATGACGGACGACCCGGACGTGCGGATGGCGCAGTCGATCGTCGACTACATCTTCCGCCGCCTGGCGCTCGACTTCCTGCCCTTCGAGACGCGCTCCGCGCTCGGCATCCACTCCGCCGAGGAGCGTCAGCGTCACCTGGAGACGGGTTCCTACGAGCCGAACGAGGACGAGGTCGACGTCGAGTCCCTGGCCCAGTCGGCGCCCCGCGCCCAGGAGCTGAAGGCCGTCGAGACGCCGCAGGCCGAGGGCGCCACCGCGCAGTCCGTGCCGCAGCAGGCGCACACCAGCGCCGAGCTCGTCGAGATGCAGCTGGGCATCCAGGCCGACGCCCCGCTCTGCTTCTCCTGCGGAACGAAGATGCAGCGGGCCGGCTCCTGCTACATCTGCGAGGGCTGCGGTTCGACCAGCGGCTGCAGCTGATCCGACCGATCGGCCGATCCGGCTGAACGCCTGAACTGAGGGGCGGCGGAACCACTACGGTTCCGCCGCCCTTCGGTGTTGACACCCGGGTCCCGCCACGGGCTCGCCGGGTGTGTCTACAGAGCGCCCATCGCGCCGGCGAACGCGTTCAGATCGCCGTCGTCGAAGCCCCGTACCGCCTCGTGGAACACCCACTCCCCGTCGGTGCCCCGGGTGAACTCCGCGACCGTGGTAGCAGAGGCGCCGGAGACCACCGAGAAGTCGTGCAGCGACAGGTCGGTGTAGCCCTCTCTTATACGTACTGCCGTGTTCGGGATGTCGGCGAAGATCTTGGCGCGGCCGGTCGACTGCTCGTCCTGCTGGATGGCCACGCCCACGACCACGCGCGCGTACGAGGGTGCGAGCCGCTCCAGTTCGAGCGTCATGACCTCGTCGAAACCGAAACCCTGCCCGGTCCTGCTGTCCCGGTTGAGCGTGATCGTCCCGTCGGGCGAACGGCTGTCGAAATGGACGATGTACGCGGGGCTGCCGTGCGGATCGTCCTCCGTGTACGCCGCGGCGATCAGGTCCAGGTCGTGGGGAGGCGAACCCATCGGGCTCGGGTCCCACTTCAGGCCGATCTCGATCTTCTCGATTCCCTTGCGGAGACTGCTCACCGAACTCCCCCTCCTCGGTGCGATGTTGAGTGCTACGGATACGCTACGTGGTCCCACTGACAACAACACGCCCATCCCCGCAGAGGCCTCTCGACCGTGGGTTCGGGACCACCG
Organism: Streptomyces nidicola; assembly: GCF_050106155.1. NCBI lineage: Bacteria > Bacillati > Actinomycetota > Actinomycetes > Kitasatosporales > Streptomycetaceae > Streptomyces > Streptomyces nidicola. The sequence continues at coordinate 2,863,316 of NZ_JBNBPI010000001.1, read as the reverse complement.
CGGCAGATGGCCGGCGCGCCGTACGATGGCGCGGTGCTGGTCAAGTGGATTCGTTGCACTGTGGTGGACCGTCGGGGTTTCGAGCGGGGACAGCGGAAGTGGGCGGGGCTTCTGGGAGAGCCGGGCTTCCGAGGTCAGGGTGGAGGCTGGAGCAGGCAACGGGCCGATGTGGCCCACGTCTTCGGCTTCTGGGAGAGCCGTGCCTTCTACGACTCCTTCATGGCGCGCTCCCACGACCGGCTCGCGGCCGCGCAGTCGGGGACGTACAAGAACATCCAGGTGAAGCTCTTCGACCATCGCTTCGATGTGAAGACGGGGTTCGAGCCGCGGTTCACGGACGCGGACGTGGTGCGGGTGGCGCACTGCACGGTGCACGCCGATCGGGCGGAGCACTACACGTTGATGCAGCAGAAGGTGTGGAACCCCGCGATGGCCGGCTCGCCCGGCATGGTCCGGGGGCTGTTCGGCGACGCCCCAGGAGACGAGTTTCTGGTCCTCTCCATGTGGCGCTCGGCGGCCGAGCACGGCAAGTACCAGGTCGACCGGGTGGAGCGGCTTTCGGCGCGCGCCCAGACGGATGCCGACATCGCGGCCATCACCGGGGACATCGTGGAACTGGAATCGACCTGGACGGTCTGAACGCATGACCACGCGCGCGTGCACGTCGGGCGACCGCTGTGATCCACGCGATCTCCGCCGCGCAGTCCGCACGGGTGCTCGAACCCGCCCGGCGATCTAGGGTCGTGTGCATGGCACGACCGCGGCGCATCGTTCTTGTCCGGCACGGCGAATCCGAAGGCAACGCCGACGACACCATCTACGAGCGCGAGCCCGATCACGCCCTGACGCTCACCGACAAGGGGTGGCGCCAGGCCGAGACCACCGGCGAGGATCTCCGGCGGCTCTTCGGACGCGAGCGGGTGAGCGTGTACGTCTCGCCGTACCGGCGCACCCATGAGACCTTCCGCGCCTTCCGGCTCGACCCCGATCTCGTACGCATCCGAGAAGAGCCCCGGCTCAGGGAGCAGGACTGGGGAAACTGGCAGGACCGCGAGGACGTACGGCTGCAGAAGGCCTATCGCGACGCCTATGGGCACTTCTTCTACCGGTTCGCCCAGGGTGAGTCGGGAGCGGACGTGTACGACCGGGTGGGCGCGTTCCTGGAGAGCCTGCACCGCAGCTTCGAGGACCCGGACCATCCGCCGAACGTCCTGCTCGTGACGCACGGGCTGACCATGCGGCTGTTCTGCATGCGCTGGTTCCACTGGTCCGTCGCGGAATTCGAGTCGCTGTCGAACCCGGGGAACGCGGAGATGCGGTTGCTCGTTCTCGGGGAGAACGGAAAGTACGAAATGGACCGCCCCTTTGACCGCTGGTGCGAACCGGAATCGTACGGAGTCACCGGATAGAGTGTCGATGCGATGACCGCTGACTCCTCACCCGACGGGCGCTTGAACCGCGCCCTGTCCAGCCTGCGCGGACTCTCCGTGGGAGACGCGCTGGGATCACAATTCTTCGTTCCCGCGAACTATCCGCTGCTCAAGGCCCGCGCGCTGCCGGACGGCACATGGCAGTGGACCGACGACACCGAGATGGCCGCTTCAGTGGTGTCCGTCCTGGCCACTCACGAGCGCGTCGACCAGGACGAGCTGGCGCGATCTTTCGCGGAGCGCCAGGACGTCGACCGGGGGTACGGCCCTGCCGTGAACCGGCTGCTGCAGCAGGTCCGGGAGGGTGAGGACTGGCGGACCCTGGCCTCCGCGCTGTTCAACGGGCGGGGGTCGTGGGGCAACGGCGCGGCGATGCGGATCGCGCCGCTCGGCGCCTATTACGCCGACGACCCCGAGCAGGCCACGCATCAGGCCGAGATCTCCGCCTACCCGACGCATCAGCACCGGGAGGCGGTCGTCGGTTCGATGGCAGTCGCTGCCGCTGCCGCTCTGGTGGCCGATCCCGCGGGGCCTCCCACGCCGCAGGACCTGCTGGACGGCGTGATCTCGCTCGTGCCGCGCAGCGCGGTGGGAGCCGGTCTGCGCCGCGCCAAGGACATGCTCGACTACGGTGACGCGTCCACGGTGGCGGCGGTCCTCGGCTGCGGCCGGAGGACGACCGCGCACGACACCGTGCCGTTCGCCGTCTGGTCGGCGGCGCGAGGCCTCGGCGACTTCGAGGAGGCCTTCTGGAGCACGGCCCAGGTCGGCGGCGACATGGACACGACCTGCGCGATCGTGGGCGGCATCGTCGCCTCCGGCGCGGACGGGGCGCCCTCGGCCGAGTGGCTCGGGCGGACCGAGCCACTGCCGGCCTGGGCGCCGACCGCGTAGGGCACAGCACAGGTCCGGGGGAGTGCCCCTCAGATCGAGGCCCCGGGCTTCCCGCTCAGCGCCTCCAGGTCGCTCTTGCGCACCTGGATGATGAACAAGGCGATGAGCGCCGCGACCACGGCCAGCGAGGCGGCCGCTATGAAGGCGTTGCTGATGCCGTGAGCGAGCACCGAGTCGTTCCACGGAGCGGGCAGCCGGTGGGTCTTGGCGAACTCGGCCTTCTGTTCCGGTGAGCCTTCGGCGAGGAACTTCGGGATCTGCTTCTTGGCCTCGCTCTCGCCGGCGCTGCTGAAGACCGTGGTGAGGACCGACAGGCCGAGGGCGCCGCCGACCTGCTGTGTGGTGTTGAGCATGCCGGACGCCGCACCGGACTCGCTGTCGGCTATGCCGGAGACCGCGGTCAGGGTCAGCGTGACGAAGTTCAGGCCCATGCCGAAGCCGAACAGGAGCATCGGGCCGAGGATGCCGCTGAGGTAGGAGCTGCTGGGGTCGATGAGCGTCAGCCAGCCCATGCCGGTGGCGGTCAGCAGGCAGCCCACGGTCATGAAGGGTTTGGGACCGAGCCGGGGCAGCAGGTTCGTGGCTATCCCTGCGCCGAGCACGATGGCGGCGGTCACCGGGAGGAAGGCGAGTCCGGCCTTGACCGGGCTGTAGTGCAGCACGTTCTGCACGAAGAGCACGATGAAGAAGAACATGCCGAACATCGCTGCGGCGAGGCTCAGCATCATCGCGTAGGTGCCGGAACGGTTGCGGTCCCTGAACAGCTTCAGGGGCGTGATCGGCTGGCTGGTGCGCCTTTCGATGGCGACGAAGGCGGCCAGGAGGACCGCGGCCGCACCGAAGGACGCGATGGCGAGGCTGTCGCTCCAGCCTTCGGAGGCGGCACGGATGAATCCGTACACGAGGGCGGCCATGCCGAGGGTCGAAGTGAAGGCGCCCGGCAGATCGAACCGGCCGGGGTGGCGCTGCGACTCCTTGATGTAGCGAGGGGCGAGGAGGGCGATCAGTACGCCGATGGGTACGTTGACGAAGAGCACCCAACGCCAGTCCAGCCAGTCGGTGAGCATCCCCCCTGCGAGCAGTCCGACGGCGCCGCCACCGGCGGATACGGAGGCGAAGACCCCGAACGCCCGGTTCCGCTCGGGCCCTTCGGGGAACGTGGTGGCGATGAGGGCCAGCGAGGTGGGCGACGCGATCGCGCCGCCGACGCCCTGAAGCGCGCGGGCCGCGAGCAACTGCCAAGGCTCCTGGGCGAATCCGCCTAACAGCGATGCGAGGCTGAACAGGGCGATACCGGTGATGAACATGCGGCGGCGCCCGAGCAGGTCGCCGGCCCGGCCGCCCAGGAGCAGCAGGCCGCCGAAGGTGAGCGCGTAGGCATTGATCACCCAGGTCAGGTTGTTGGTCGAGAAGCCCAACTCCGTCTGGATGTGGGGCAGGGCGATGTTCACGATGGTGGCGTCGAGCACGACCATCAGCTGGCATGCGGCGATCACCGCCAGCGCGATGCCGGGTCGAGGTGGGCGCGCGGTGGCGCGGGGCTTACTGGGTGGAGCCGGTTGTGCCTGGATCTGATCCTGTGTCACGAGCGATCCCCCATGGGCATAATTAGGGAACGGTCACGTTCCCTGTGCGGGATCGTAGCGTCCCCGTCATAGTGAACACAAGCGTTCTTTAAGGGAGTTGCGCGTGTGCCGGAACAACATCGCCGTCGACCCATCGAAAGGAGGGGGTGAAGCCTGAGATGCTCGGTGGTGGCTCCCCATCAGCGCACGTGAGCGTGTGCTGAGCTCGCTGCCGCGCGTCCGAACCGCTCTCGGACGGCTCAACGGAGAGATGATGATGGTTAGTTCACGTCGGTCGGTCGCCCCCGCTCAGGCGGCCGCCGCGCTTCGCAGGCGTGGCCCCGTGCTCGAACGGGCCATTCTGGAAGCTGCGTTGGATCAGCTCAGTACGGTCGGCTGGAACGGCCTCACGATGGAAGGCGTCGCCGCGGGCGCGCAGACCGGCAAGGCCGCGGTGTACCGGCGCTGGCCCTCCAAGGAGGATCTCGTCGTCGACGCGCTCCAGGCGGGACTGCCCGCGCTGGACTCCGCGCCGGAGTGCGGAAGTGTGCGCGAGGACCTGCTGGAGCTGTGTCGCCGCTTGCGGGCGGCCATGTACTCGCGGCCCGGCTATGCGCTGCGCTCGGTGCTTCACGAATGCGACACCCTCACCGCGGAGCGCTTCCACAGTGTGATCACCGAGGGGGTCATCGAACCCAGTGTCGAGCTGATCAAGGAAGTCGTTCGTCGCGGTGTCGAGCGAGGCGAGGTGCGACCGGATGTCGACGAGGCGAGCGTGTGTGACGTGATTCCGGCGCTGATGATGTATCGCTCGAAAGTTTGCGGGAGCGAATGGGGGGAGAGGGATCTGGTGGAGATGATCGACCACGTGATGGTCCCGTTGTTGCGTCGCCAGGCGCCTTGATGGCGAGCCGGGTGTCGCGACGGTACCCGGGCGGCGTACGCTGTTTGCCGCCATGCCGTACGAAGCACCCACCCACACCGTCGAGCGCTCACTGCGCGCCACTACCGGTGCCAAGATCATTGCCGGTGTCGACGAGGTCGGTCGCGGTGCCTGGGCCGGTCCCGTCACCGTCTGCGCCGCCGTCACCGGGCTGCGCCGTCCGCCGGAAGGCCTCACCGACTCCAAGCTGATCAGCCCCAAGCGCCGCGAGACTCTCGCGGTCGAGCTGGAGAGCTGGGTGTCCGGGCACGCCCTCGGGCACGCCTCGCACGAAGAGATCGATGACCTGGGGATGACGGCAGCCCTCCGGCTCGCCGCCGTGCGCGCCCTCGAGGGCCTGCCGGTCCGGCCGGATGCGGTCATCCTCGACGGGAAGCACGACTACCTGGGTGCCCCCTGGCAGGTTCGTACGGTGATCAAGGGGGACCGTTCCTGCATCGCCGTCGCCGCGGCGTCGGTGATCGCCAAGGTCCGCCGCGACAAAATGATGGCCGAACTGGGCATCGACCATGCAGACTTCGGGTTTGCGGCGAACGCCGGATACCCGTCGCCGGTGCATCGCGCCGCGTTGGAGGAACGGGGGCCCACCCCGTACCACCGGCTTTCGTGGGCGTATCTTGATGCGCTGCCCCAGTGGCGGCACCTCAAGAAGGCCCGCAGTTGGGCGGACGTCGGCGTTCCGGAGATCGAGGGCCAGCTCGGCTTCGACTTCTGACCGCCACGCTCGCACTGACGTGCCACCCGTTGACGCGAGCCGCACCTGCGTTTGATAGATATCAGCTCATGCCTCTCAGTCCCGAGGAGCCTCAGATTCCCGAGAGTGCCCAGGGTCCCCGCGCCACGCCCGCCAGCGGCCGTACCGCGTCGACCCCCCGCCCCGTACCCGGCCCGCGTCCCGCGGCGCCACCGCGACCCGGACGTCCGGGTCCCTCCAGGCCCATGCCGCCCGCGCAGCGAACCTCGCGCGAGTCGGCGGGTGCCCACAAGCCGGGGCCGAACGCCCCTGCCGCCACGCCGACTTCGGCCTCGCAGCCGCAGATCCAGCTCATCCCGGCCTCGGCCGATGGCGCGCTGGACGCTGCGGAGGAGGCCCTCGACATGCTGCTCGACTCGGGCCGCGCGCCCGGCGACGTCCTGGTGGTCACCACCGGTGACCCGCACCCGTGGGCGGCTCACGAGCTGTCCTTCGGTGAGGACTCCTACTGGGCGCAGCACGACGCGCGTGACGACGTCTTCTACGCCGATGCCTCCGCCCTGGGCCGCGCCGCGTCCCGTCCGGTGGTTGTCGTCGCCGTGAACGGCGGAGCCGACGAGGTGGCCACCACGGCGCTGCCGATCGCGCTCGGCCGGGCCGGTGCGCTGCTCATCGTGTGCGGCGACCCGGAGCGCATCAACTCGCTGCTGGGCGCCGGGGTCTGACGCGCCGCTTGCCGGCTGCCCGCACCGCGAAGCGGTGTCCGGGGAGTCCGGCAGGCGGGCGCGCGACGGCCGCAGAGCCGTTCAGCGCGCCGCGGCGCGGCGGAGCACCTCTGTCGCGGCGCCGCCTGTGCGCGGCGCCGATGGCTCCCCGGCACCCAGGGCCTCGGCCACGGAGCCCATGCTCGGGCGCCGACCGGCCCTGCCCTCTCCGAGTACCTGCCAGCCGTCCCGCGTCATCGTGATGTACGCGCCGCAGCGCAGGCCGTGCAGCGTGCACGCGTCACGCAGTCCCCACATCCAGGCCCCGTCCTCCTCTGTCCAACGGGTGTCCCCCTCGCGGCAGTACAGCATCACCGCGGTGCGCACCGGCGTACGGCGGCGCAGGTCGTGCGGGATCACCCGGCGCAGCTGGAACAGCAGGGCGTTGCGGAACGTCCAGCCGTCGGTGGTGCTCTCGCGGCGCACGAACGAGGCGCTGGCCCGCAGCCGCTCGTCGGGGTCGAGCACGGCTATGACGACGGTCTGCGGTATCGGTCGGTGGCGGGAGTGCAGCCCGCTGACGACCTCGCGCGGGTTGCGCAGCAGTGGGATGCCGGCTGCTGACCACTCAGCGGGATCGAGCAGCCTTGTCGGTCGGTTGACGGAATCGGCGGACCTCTCGGCGCGCATCAAGGACGCGGACATCGATGCCACCGAGGACGGAGCGAATCCGAAGGTCACGGTCCTCCCTTCGGCTACACGCCCACACTGAGGGCGGGGTCGGACTGGGGAGCGCACCGCGACACAGCTCTACCGTCCACCGGATCACGGGGAGCCGCGCGGGGAGCAGCTCCAATTCTTCCCGTCGTAGTGGCAGACGGCAACGAGCAATTGGGACCGCGTTCCTGTATCTGACGATGCGTCGCCAATATCCCTGCCCAAAGGTTGGATCGCTACGCGTTCCTCAGCCCTGTACCGCCAGGACCAGTGGCAACACGCCCTCGGCGCCCGCCCGGCGCAGCAGCCGGGCGGCCATGGCCAGCGTCCAGCCCGTCTCCGTGAAGTCGTCGACGAGCAGAACCGGGCCACCCGCGTGCGCGAGCGCCTCGGACAGCTCGGCCGGCAGCGTCAACGTGCCGTCGAGGGCGCGCAACCGCTGTGCACTGTTGCTGCGCGGGATGTGCGCGGTGTCGCTGCCGGGCGCGTACGAGATGCTGCCGAGCAGAGGCATGCGGCCGACCTGCGCGATGCCGGCGCCCAAGGACTGGATGAGCTGCGGACGGGTGTGGGACGCCATCGTCACCACGCCCACGGGGCGCGGCGATGCGTCGGCGGAACCGGACGCCCAGCCGCCAGGCCCCTTGGCCCAGTCGGCAAGCACGTCGACGACGGCTCCCGCCACGTCGTCCGGCACCGGTCCGTCCGGGGCCTGCGGCGCGAACATGGGGCGCAGCCGGTTCCCCCAGCCGATGTCCGACAGGCGGCCGAGCGCCCGCCCGGTCCCGGCCTGCTCACCCGCGGGGATGCGGCCCTTGAGGTCGATGCCGACGGCCGCGAGGCCGGTGGGCCACATCTTCCTGGGCTCCACCTCGACGCCAGGGCGCCCGAGTTCACCGCGCGCCGAGTTCAGTGCCTCGGGCGAGACGGCGTCGGAGAATCGCGGTGCCGCGCAGTTGTCGCAGCGGCCGCACGGGGCCGCCTCCTCGTCGTCGAGCTGACGGCGCAGGAACTCCATGCGGCAACCGTCGGTCGTCGCGTAGTCCCGCATTGCCTGCTGCTCGGCCTCGCGCTGCTTGGCCACCCACGCGTAGCGCTCGGTGTCATAGGCCCAGGGCTGCCCCGTGGCGATCCAGCCGCCCTTCACCCGGTGCACCGCGCCGTCCACGTCGAGGACCTTGAGCATGGTCTCCAGGCGTGACCGGCGCAGCTCCACCAGGGGTTCGAGCGCGGGCAGGGAGAGCGGCCTGTCGGACTGCGCGAGCACGTCCAGAGTGCGCCGCACCTGCTCTTCCGGAGGGAAGGCGAGCGAGGCGAAGTAGCGCCAGATCGCCTCGTCCTCCTTGCCGGGGAGGAGCAGCACCTCCGCGTGGTCGACTCCACGCCCGGCGCGACCCACCTGTTGGTAGTAGGCGATCGGTGAGGACGGGGAGCCCAGGTGGACGACGAACCCGAGGTCCGGCTTGTCGAAGCCCATGCCGAGCGCCGACGTGGCGACCAGCGCCTTCACGCGGTTCGCCAGGAGGTCCTCCTCGGCCTGCTGCCGGTCGGCGTTCTCCGTCTTCCCGGTGTATGAGGACACGGTGTGGCCGCACTGACGCAGATAGGCCGTGACCTCCTCGGCCGCGGCGACGGTGAGGGTGTAGATGATCCCGGAGCCCGGAAGGTCGTTCAGATGGTCGGCGAGCCAGGCCAGGCGGTGTGCGGCGTCCGGCAGCCGCAGGACCCCGAGACTTAGGCTCTCGCGGTCGAGCGGGCCGCGCAGGACCAGGGCGTCCGAGCCGGAGCCGGTTCCGAGCTGCTCGGCCACGTCCGCCGTCACGCGCGCGTTGGCGGTCGCCGTCGTCGCCAGGACGGGGACGCCCTGCGGGAGGTCGGCCAGCATCGTGCGCAGGCGGCGGTAGTCGGGTCGGAAGTCGTGCCCCCAGTCCGAGATGCAGTGGGCCTCGTCGACGACCAGCAGGCCTGTGGCCGCGGCGAGTTGGGGCAGCACGTTGTCCCGGAAGTCGGGGTTGTTGAGCCGCTCCGGGCTGACCAGGAGCACATCGACCTCGCCGGCCGCCACGTCGGCCCGCACCGCGTCCCACTCCTCGGTGTTCGACGAGTTGATGGTGCGGGCGCGGATGCCCGCACGCTCCGCCGCCTCCACCTGATTGCGCATGAGCGCGAGCAGCGGCGAGACGATCACGGTCGGGCCGCCACCGCGGTGGCGGATCAGCGCGGTCGCGACGAAGTACACCGCGGACTTGCCCCAGCCGGTGCGCTGCACGACGAGGGCCCGCCGATGGTCGGCGACCAGGGCCTCGATGGCGCGCCACTGGTCCTCGCGCAGTCTGGCCTTGCCGCTCGGATCGCCGACGAGACGGGCCAGAACGGTATCGGCGGCTGTCCGCAGCTCTTCGTTGCTCATGCCTCCATGCAACCCGATCGCACTGACATCACGCGAACGAGCCCGCCGGCTGTGGACAACTCCTGTCGTGTCCCTGATCGGGGTTATCCACAGGCCGAACCGGAGTATCGGGTTCCGGGGCATGGTCGGCGCATGACGAATCACAGCGAGCCGGCCGGGATGACCGGCGAAGCAAAGATCACCCTCCGCACGGCAGGTGAACTCGCCGAAGCGCTCCCGTATTTGCTCGGCTTCCGGCCCGACGACAGCATCGTCCTGGTCGCGCTGCACAAGGGGCGTTTCGGCGGTCGGGTGCGCCTCGGCATTCCCGAGCGCACCGAGGACTGGCAGGCCGTGGCGCGACAGATGGCCCAATGCCTGATCGGCGAATGCGAGCGCAGGGACGGCCACCCCGACAGCGTCGTCGCGTTCCTCTGCCAGGACGCCCCGACCCCGGGCGCCGGCACGGGGCGGCAGGTCATGCAGCGGCTCAGGCCGTTGGCCCAGCTGCTGCGCACCGAGTGTGGTGGCCTCGATGTGCCGGTCACGGAAGCGCTGTGCCTCTCGGAAGGCAGGTATTGGTCCTACTGCTGTGCGCGCGCCGAGTGCTGCCCGGCGGAGGGCAACGTGATCGCCACCGACGGCACCTCGGTCATGGCTGCCACGGCAGCCTTCGCCGGCATTCAGGTGCGGGGGTCGCTGGGGAGGGTGAGGGCGCGCCTGGCCCCCTGGGAGACGGCGCTCGTCACGGAGCAGACGCGCGCTCTCGACGCGGCGGCGATGGAGCTCGTGCCGAGGATCCTCGCCGGCACTCCTCGTAAGGAGGTGGAGACGGAGACGCTGGATCTGGCCCGCCTGGTCATGCGGCGCCTCGCGGACGCGCCGGGAGCGGCCGATGCGCTCACGGCCGACCTCAAGGACGACGAGCTGCTGGCGCACGACGAGGCCGCGTCGCTGATTCTCGGCCTCCAGGACCGGCTGACCAGAGACCGGGCGGCGGAGTGGATGGAGGACGAGGAGGGCGTCCACGCCCTGCGACTGTGGCGGGCGCTGGCGCGCCGATGCGTCGGTTCCTACGGGGAGTACGCCGCCGCGCCGCTGGCACTCGTGGGCTGGGTGGCCTGGTCGCTCGGCGACACCGTCGAGGCGGACCAGGCACTGGAGATGGCCCTCGATGCCGACCCGCGTTACGTGTTCGCCCGCTTGCTCAATGAAGCACGGGCCGATGGGCTCGACCCCGAGCCCGTGCGGCGCATCTTGCGGGCGAAGCGGACGGACCCGGACCTGGACACCGACCTGGACCTGGACCTGGACACGGACCTGGGCCTGGACCCGGGCGCGGCTTCGGACACACCGGCCGGAGTGGCCGAGGGCGAAGCCACGAGCGCCGGCGGAGTCGACGGACCTCGGCCTTCGGCGGTGGCCGTCCCCGGAGGCGCCGCCGATCCAGGTATGTCCCGTGCCGCCCGTGGCCTGGAGGCAGCCCTGCGCCGGCGCGGCGAGCGGCGTCCCGGAGCCGGGACGCGCCCTGCGCGGGCGGGCGCGCGTGCACCCCGGCGGCCGACGGAGTCCCGCCGCCTCAGGCGCCGACGGAGCGGGGGCGACGGATGAGGACCAGCTGCGCCGCGGGCCCCCTTTCTCTCTTCGCGGCCCTGTGGCGTTACTTGGAGTGGGCGCGCCCCGTTCATCTCGGTGAGCGGTGGCGGCGGCCGGGTCGCGCCGCCGTGGTGCAGGGCAGGTCGGCGGCGTGCCGTACCCGCAGTGGAAGAGGAGCGAAGATGACATCCGACGCTTCGCCGCAGTACGCACCTACGGTGCGTGACACAGACCCGCCCTCTGACCGTCTGGCGGTCCGTAAGACGCCGAGGGCGACGATGGCACCTGCCCCGCATCGGACTCCTGGCGCCGTGCCGCCCGATCCTGCGCAGGGACGGTCGCGTACGCCGCCGGGCCACCCTGGTCTCCAGGCGCCTTCGACGGGACCGGTCCGTGCGCTGCGGCGGAGTACGGAACTCGCGCCGGTTCACCAGGCGTTGATCTGTGTCGCCCTGCCTGCCCTCGCGATCTCTTCGAGCCAGGGCCAGTTGACGGGGCAAGGACTCGAGGGCTTCTACCACCGGGGCAGACGCCTGCTGTCGCGCTGCCGGATTCGAGTGGCGGGGCGTGAACCGCTCGCCGTGGACGCGCGCATGATCTCCGCGGACCGGGCCTGCTTCACGGCGACCCTACGGGTGGCCTCGGATGCCGGGCCCGACCCGGACGTCGTCGTCGAGCGGATCCGGCACGCGGAGGGCACGGAGGACATCACGCTGCACAGCTCCGCGCAACGGACGCTGCGGCTGCCCCTCGAAGTTGCCCTGGGTACCGACCTCGCCGACCTCGGCGCCGTGGCGGCCGGTAGCGGCGGGCGTGAACTGCCCGCCATGGTCCATGATTCCGGACTGCGCTGGTCGTCGCCGACAGGCAGTGGGCCGTCGGTCCTGGTCACGGTGACGCCTGCGCCGATGGACGCCCTGGCATCCGCCGGCCTGCTGCGCTGGGAGTTCGAGCTTCCGCCGGGCGGCAGGCACACGGTGCGGCTGCGCGTACGCGCAACCGGCGAGGGTGCCGGCAGAGCGGCGGGGTACAGCGCGATCCGACCGTTCGCCCCGGCCACGGCGCAGGGGGACGACCCGCGCGTGGGCCCGCTGCTGCGCGCCTGCATCGCCGACCTGCAGGCGCTCCTGGTGCGTGATCCCGCGCATCCGTCGGACGCATGCGTGGCCGCGGGTGCTCCGTGGCGCTGCGGTCCGGCTCCCGCCGAGGCGCTGGCGGCCGCCCGGATGGCCTTGCCGCTGGGGACAGGGCTCGCCCTCGGCACCCTACGAGCGCTCGCCCGTACGCAGCTGAGCGAGCCCGGAGCGGCGTACGGAAAGCTGCCGGGCCCGCGGCGGCAAGCGGGCGGACAACTGCCGCCCAGTTGCACGGGGATCGAGGCCACTCTCCTGTTCCCGGCCCTGCTCGCCGAGGCCAGACGCTGGGGTATGGGCGAGTCCGAGGTGGCGGAGCTGCTGCCGACCGCCGAGCGCTGTCTGCAGTGGTTGCGGACCACCGCCCGCGAAGGCCCTTACATCCCGGACCCCGGCCCGGGCGGCCCTCAGCGGTGCGAGACCCAGGCGCATGCCCACCGGGCCGCCCTGCTCGGCGCCGACCTGTTGGACGCCCACGGTAGGCCCGGCGGCGGTGAACTGCGCCAGTGGGCCGAGGAATTGCGGCGGCGCTTCCAGGAGGACTTCTGGGTCGAGGACCGCGGCGGGGGTCGACCGGCGGCCGCGCGCACGGCGGACGGGCGCAGGTCGGCATGGCTGGGCAGCGGTGCCGCCCACCTTCTGGACACCGGGTTGCTCGGCGCGGGTGCGTGGGCGCCGGGCCTGCTGGACAAGGTGCGAACCGAGCACCTCGCGAGACGGTTCGGCGGGCCGGGGCTCGACTCCGGATGGGGGCTCAGAAGTCTGGGCGTGAAGGAGGCGACGTACAACCCGTTCGGGCACCGCTCGGGGGCGGTACGGGTGCACGAGACCGCTGTCGCCGTCGCGGGCCTGTCCGCCGCCGGGTACGAGAAGGAGGCGGCGTCCCTGATCAGAGGCGTCCTCGACGCGGCCGACGCCTTCGACCGCAGACTGCCCGAGATGTACGCGGGGCTGCAGCGGGTCGAGGGAGGCGTTCCGCTGCCACACCCCGCGGCGTGCAGACCCGCTGGCGTGTCGGCCGCTGCCGGAGTGCACCTCCTGGCCACCCTCGCGGGCATCCGCCCCGACGTACCGGCCGGGACGGTGACGCTGTCGCCGATGCGCAGTGCCCCGCTGGGCGGGATCGGGCTGACCGGGCTGCGGGTCGCAGGCCAGGTGTTCTCCGTACGCGTCAGCAGACTCGGCCTCGCCATGGTGGAGGAAGCTGCGGACGAACTGCAGTTGGGGGTGTGAAGGGCGCGGACCTTGGCGGGCCGGGTCCACCGAGCACTGCCCGATACGGGGCGGGGCAGGGGAGCGAAGGGAGTGTTTATCGTCAGGCAGACGACTATGATCGTTCCATGTCGCCCTACGACCCGTCGGCCTTTCCGCCCTTCGCAGTCACCGTCGATCTGGTCGTGCTGACCGTGCGTCGCCACGCACTGTGCGCGCTGGCGGTGCGCCGTGGTGAACCGCCGTTTCAAGGGCGTTGGGCCTTGCCCGGCGGGTTCGTACGGGACGACGAGGATCTGACGGCGGCGGCCGCGCGCGAGCTGATCGAGGAGACGGGGCTGTGCGCCCACGACCCGATGACGCCGGCGCAGGACAACGGCGCACATCTGGAGCAGCTGGCCACATACGGAGATCCGAAGAGGGATCCCAGGATGCGCGTGGTCAGCGTCGCGCACCTCGCGCTCGCCCCGGACCTGCCCGCGCCGCGTCCCGGCGGCGACGCGCACAGCGCGCGGTGGGCCCCGGTGGAGGCGCTGCTGAAGCACGGTGGCTACGGGCGCGAGGACGAGCAGGCCGCACCATTGGCCTTCGACCACGCGCAGATCCTGGCGGACGGTGTGGAGCGGGCGCGCTCCAAGATCGAGTACTCCTCGCTCGCGACGGCGTTCTGCCCGCCCGAGTTCACCGTCGGCGAGCTGCGCCGCGTCTATGAGGCCGTATGGGGCGTCGCCCTCGACCCGCGCAACTTCCACCGCAAGGTGACGGGCACTCCGGGTTTCCTGGTGCCGACCGGCGGCACCACCACCCGCCAGGGCGGTCGGCCGGCCCAGCTCTTCCGTGCCGGTGGGGCCACGCTCCTCAACCCGCCGATGCTGCGACCGGAAGCCTGATCGATTCCTCGGGACTTCGGTGGGGGGAGTCGCCTCACGCGCGGTGCGGGCGGCGCCCGGCGGGTCACGGCGACACCGGAGGAGGCCCGGAATCGTGGGCACTCACGTAAGCACGATGCCCGAAAAGTGCTAAATATCGCGTTATCTTGCTGAAGTACCCGAGGGGTTTGCCCGTCGCCCTGCCGGCGGGCGGATCCCGGCCGCCGAGCGGTCGCCCATCCTGCGAGAGAAGCGATGATCCAGGCCACCGGACTGACGAGTAACGCACGCAAGGGGAGCCCGCCCGCGGTCGACGACGTGTCCTTCGACGCGCGCGCCGGCCGTGTCACCGCCCTGCTCGGCGCACGGCGGTCGGGCAAGACGACAGCTGTACGCCTGATGCTCGAACTCCAACAAGGCCGTGGCGTCACGTACTTCAGAGGCCGCCCGCTGCACCGCATCGCTCATCCCGCGCGGGAAGTCGGCGTACTGCTCGGTGATGTGCCCGGCCATCCGGCCCGAACCGTCCGTGGACACCTGCGCATGCTCTGCTCCGCGGCCGGAGTACCCGTGCGACGCGCTGACGACGTGCTCGAGGTGGTGGGCCTCGTGAGCCTGCGGGAGGAGCGCCTGGGCACCCTGTCGCGCGGCATGGACCGGCGGCTCGGCCTGGCCTGCGCGCTGCTCGCCGACCCGCACACGCTGGTGCTCGACGAGCCCGCGGCCGGCCTCTCAGCCCGGGAGGGCAGGTGGCTGCACGGCGTCCTGAGGGAGTACGCCGCGCTCGGCGGCACGGTCCTCTTCACCACCGACGACGCCAAGGAGGCGGCCCGGGTCGCCGACCGCGTCGTCACGCTCGACGCGGGCAAGGTGGTGGCGGACCAGGATGTCGCCGACTTCGCCCGGACCCGGCTGCGGCCCCGGGTCGTGGTCCGCAGCCCGCACGCCGCGAGGTTCGGCGTTCTCCTGGCGAAGGAGGCGCGCACGGCCAAGCGCTCGGTCGAAGTGGTCACGGAGGACGGCAGCCGGCTGTCGGTGTACGGCAGCACCTGCGCGGACGTGGGGGACATTGCGTTCCGGCACGGCATCCTCGTACACCAACTCGCCGACGAGATCGGGGACGCGGGTCCTTCGGTGGCGGCGTCTGTCGTCACCGAAGACCGGTCGGACAGCGGCGGTGACGGTGCCGACGCGGGCGCCGACGCTCAAACCGGCACCGGGGGCGCTGCCCAGAACGGCACAGGCACCGACGCCCAAACCGGCACAGGCGCCGCCGCCCAATCCGACGCCGGGGTCGCAGGCAGGACGCACCCCCTCACGGCGACCACGCCCCTCAACGCCCTCACCCCCACCAGCACGTTCGTGCCACTCGCCGACGAGGCGTCGCCCCCGGCGGCGCAGCGCCGAACCGCCTCGAACGACCGTGCGCCTGAGGCCGAATCCGCACGCGAGACGTCCGGCGCCCTGCCTACGCTGCCGCCACCGATCACCGTGCGCACCGCCCGAGGACCGCTGCGCCCGGTGCGCTACGAACTGCGGCGCGCGACCGGCATCGCCACCGGTCATGTCACCGTCGCACTCGTTCTCGCCGTCTCCGCGCTCCTCTCCGTGCTGCTCGCACGAGCCGGACACACCCCGCAGCCACGCCTGATCGCCGCCTGGCCGCAGGTGCTTCCCCTGCCGCCGGCCGCCCTGGGCGCCGGGCTGCTCGGCGCCTTCGCCTTCGGTGAGGAATTCCGCCACCCCGTACTCGCCGCCGACCGCGGAACTGTCCCCCGCCGCCTGGGACTTCTCGCCGCGAAGCTGCTCGTCGGCGCGGTGGCGGCCCTCCTCCTGGGCGCTCTCACCGTCGTCGGCGATGCCGCGCTGCTCTACCTCGTATACGGATCGGAGCTCACGCAGGTTCCCGCCGAGTGGCTTTCCCTGAGCGCGAGTTGGCTCGCTCTGGTCGTCGGATGCGCCTGGGCGGGTGTGCTCGCGTCCGGTCTGTTCCGGTCGACGGCTGCCGGGTTGGCCGCTGTGGTGGCTGTGCCGATCGTCATCGTGCCGCTCGTACAGAAGGCCTTGGAGGGACCATCTGTGCGAACGGCGGCGGGACTTCCGGAACGCCTGCGTGATCTTGCTCTGATGGACTGGCCGTTCGGGATCGAGCGGTTCGCCGCCGCCGGAATGCGGATGATCACTCAACCTGTGGGCGGCGCGCTGATGTTGTCGCTGAGTGCTCTGCTCTGCGCATATCTGTTCACAGCGCTGCGTACTCGGGTGCGATGACGACCGGCCGACACCTTCCGGTACCTCGCTGAGCGCAACTCCCCGTAGAACGCCCGCTTCTTTCCGATAAGGCGTCAAGTGCAGCGAGGAGGGAGATCACCCTTTCGTGTGCTTTTCACCAAAGACCTCAAGGGAGTTGGGGACGGCGCCGACAACAGATTCCGTGAGTACCCTTGCGCACACCATGATGACCGCCGCCCGCTCCGCCGACTCCGGCCTCGCAGGACCGGGCGAACTCGACCGCTACCCCTACATGGAGTCGACCGCCGAGCGCGTCGGCGGCCCCGCGTGGGAGAGCCCGGACCCGGATCTCGGCCGGGTGGGCCGACGCGCCGGTGGCAGCCGGGGGCGCGGTCTGCACGGCCAACTCGTCCAGCAGCTCGGGCAGATGATCGTCTCCGGCGACCTCGGCGCCGACCGCCCGCTGGTTCCGGAGGAGATCGGCCAGCGATTCGAGGTCTCCCGCACCGTCGTCCGCGAGTCCCTGCGCGTACTGGAGGCCAAGGGCCTGGTCAGTGCCCGGCCGAACGTCGGCACGCGCGTGCGGCCGGTCAGCGACTGGAACCTGCTGGACCCGGACATCATCGAATGGCGCGCCTTCGGGCCGCAGCGCGACGATCAGCGGCGCGAGCTCAGTGAGCTGCGGTGGACGATCGAGCCGCTCGCCGCGCGGCTCGCCGCGGGCCACGGCAGGGAAGACGTGCAGCAGCGCCTGGCCGACATGGTGGAGATCATGCGGCACGCGCTGGGTCAGGGAGACTCGATCACGTTCTCGCGCGCCGACGCGGAGTTCCACTCGCTGCTCATCCAGCTCGCGGGCAACAGGATGCTCGAGCACCTCTCCGGGATCGTATCCGCCGCCCTGCACGTCTCCGGCGGCCCGATCATCGGCTGCGACCGCCCGAACGAGACGGTCGTCGCGCACCACGGCCGCATCGTCGACGCGCTCGCCGCGGGTGACGGCGCGGGCGCCGAGGCGGCCGTGCGGCAGCTGCTCACCGTCCACCCCGAGGTGGAGCGCGTGGTCCCGGCTCCCCGCGAGCACTGACCGCGCCGGAGGCGCGGCGGGGCGAGGGAGGGCGAACCATGTGTCGCCGGACGGTGCCGCATGTGCGACGTGGAGGACGTGGTCGACGTCGACACGGAGCATGTGCAGGAGGGCGCCATCCGGCGACTCGAGGCGTAGACGGAAGGTCCGTCCTTCTCTAGGGGATCCGTCCCTCGAGGCCGTTGGACGCCCGGACGAGTTCAGCCGCATGACCCTTTCTGTCCGTATCGGTCAGTCTTTGACCGATAACGCGGTGTGACTCGGACCACGCAGATTGGGCGTAACGCTCCTCGGGGTAGCGCGATGACCTAAGAGGTGACAGCCGAGGAGGGAATACAGCAGCCGCTTGTGGCGCTGTCCATCTCCCAGGCTCCTGCCCGCGCCGTCGACCCATCCCCAAGTCGGCGGTCGTCGGCTCCGGTCCACACAGGACGGGGCCGGAAGCCGTTTTCCAACGTTCCGAGAGGTTGTTCGTGTCGGCCAGCACATCCCGTACGCTCCCGCCGGAGATCGCCGAATCCGTCTCTGTCATGGCGCTCATTGAGCGGGGAAAGGCTGATGGCCAGATCGCCGGCGACGACGTGCGCCGTGCGTTCGAAGCCGACCAGATTCCGGCCACTCAGTGGAAGAACGTTCTGCGCAGCCTCAACCAGATCCTCGAGGAAGAGGGTGTGACGCTGATGGTCAGTGCCGCTGAGCCCAAGCGTCCCCGAAAGAGCAGCGTCGCAGCCAAGAGTCCGGTCAAGCGCACCGCGACCAAGACCGTCGCGGCCAAGACGGTTACCGCCAAGAAGGTCGCCGCCACCACCACTCCCGAGCCGCCGGCCGTCGAGGCCGTCGACGAGGAGGCCGAGCCGGCCAAGAAGGCCGTGGCGAAGAAGGCGCCGGCCAAGAAGGCCGCCGCCAAGAAGACGGTCGCCAAGAAGACCGCCGCGAAGAAGACCGCCGCCAAGAAGGACGACGACCTTCTTGAGGACGAGGCGACCGAGGAGACCCCCGCCACCGGCAAGGCCGGCGAGGGTGAGCCCACCGAGGAGAAGGAGGGCCAGGGCTTCGTCCTGTCCGACGACGACGAGGACGACGCGCCGGCCCAGCAGGTCGCCGCCGCCGGCGCCACCGCCGACCCGGTCAAGGACTACCTCAAGCAGATCGGTAAGGTCCCGCTGCTCAACGCCGAGCAGGAGGTCGAGCTCGCCAAGCGCATCGAGGCCGGTCTGTTCGCCGAGGACAAGCTGGCCAACGCCGACAAGCTCGCCCCCAAGCTCAAGCGCGAGCTGGAGATCATCGCCGAGGACGGCCGCCGCGCCAAGAACCACCTCCTGGAGGCCAACCTCCGCCTGGTGGTCTCCCTGGCCAAGCGCTACACCGGCCGCGGCATGCTCTTCCTGGACCTCATCCAGGAGGGCAACCTCGGTCTGATCCGCGCGGTCGAGAAGTTCGACTACACCAAGGGCTACAAGTTCTCGACGTATGCCACGTGGTGGATCCGTCAGGCGATCACCCGCGCGATGGCCGACCAGGCCCGCACCATCCGTATCCCGGTGCACATGGTCGAGGTCATCAACAAGCTCGCGCGCGTGCAGCGCCAGATGCTCCAGGACCTGGGCCGCGAGCCCACTCCGGAGGAGCTGGCCAAGGAACTCGACATGACCCCCGAGAAGGTCATCGAGGTCCAGAAGTACGGCCGTGAGCCCATCTCCCTGCACACCCCGCTGGGCGAGGACGGCGACAGCGAGTTCGGTGACCTCATCGAGGACTCCGAGGCCGTCGTCCCGGCCGACGCCGTCAGCTTCACGCTCCTCCAGGAGCAGCTGCACTCCGTGCTCGACACCCTGTCCGAGCGCGAGGCGGGCGTCGTCTCCATGCGCTTCGGTCTCACCGACGGTCAGCCGAAGACCCTCGACGAGATCGGCAAGGTCTACGGCGTGACGCGTGAGCGCATCCGTCAGATCGAGTCCAAGACGATGTCGAAGCTGCGTCACCCGTCGCGCTCCCAGGTGCTGCGCGACTACCTCGACTAGTCACCGGCGCTGTACGGCCCTCAGGAGGCCCGGCACTGTCCCGTTCACGGGCACGGTGCCGGGCCTTCGTCGTGGGCGCTCGTGGACGGATTCTCGCGGTGCGAGGCGTGTCGCCCTGAATGACTCTGGGTGGGCCGTTGCAACCCTGAGTGAGGAGACCGTATGCGTCGCTCTTTCGCGAGAGTGCTGACCGCTCCACTGGCCGTGCTGGCCGCGGCGGCGGTGCTGCCGTTGGCTTCCCCCCAGTCCGCGGCCGCCGACGAGGGAATCGTCGGGGGCCATAAGGTCGATGCCGCCAACAGCCCCTGGGTGGTGGCGCTCGCGAGCCGTGACCGGTTCGGCGGAGCCCGCGCGGGTCAGTTCTGCGGGGGAGTGGTCGTCGGGCGGTCGACGGTGCTCACGGCGGCGCACTGCCTGGGCGAGGACGTGCTCGGAGTGCCGCGCAATCAGGTGCGGGACCTCAAGGCGATCGTCGGCCGCGGCGATCTCGAGTCGTCCGGCGGTACCGAGGCGTCCGTGCGCAGTGAGTGGATCAACCCGGCGTACGACGGACGGACGAACGCCGGTGATGTGGCGGTCCTCACACTCGACACACGGCTACCCGAGCGAGATGTGCTCCCGATCGCGAACGAGGGGGACCCGGCGTATCGGGCCGGCACCGGTGCGTCCGTCTACGGGTGGGGTGACACGACGGGAGCGGGCGACTACGCGCGTACGTTGCACGCCGCGCGGGTGCGGGTGCTCGCCGACTCCGCGTGCAAGCAGGCGTATCCGCCGGGCGGCAACGACGGGACGTACAAGCCCTCGTCGATGCTCTGCGCGGGCGAGTCCGCCGGTGGCAAGGACGCCTGCCAGGGGGACAGCGGCGGTCCGCTGGTCGCCGGCGGCAAGCTGATCGGTCTCGTGTCGTGGGGGAGCGGCTGTGGGCGCGCCGGTAGCCCCGGCGTCTACACGCGCGCCTCGGAGGCGCTGCGGGTCCTGCGGGACCACGCCTGAGGCGTCCTGCGGATACGAGGACGGGCGGCTGCTCCTGGGGTCAGGGGCAGCCGCCCGATCACCGGCCTGATGCCGGAGCTGGCTCGTCGTATGTTCGAGGCGTCAGCGTTCCTCGGTCTCGGCGCTTGCCGGATCGGCGGTCAGCCGCTCCGTCTCGTCCTGTATCTCAGCGGCGATCTTCTTGAGTTCCGGCTCGAACTTGCGACCGTGGTGGGCGCAGAAGAGCAGTTCACCACCGCTGATCAGAACGACGCGCAGATATGCCTGGGCGCCGCAACGGTCACAGCGGTCAGCGGCCGTCAGGGGGGTCGCGGGGGTCAGAACAGTAGTCACGTCGCCTCTTCTCTAGCTCGACGAGCTGTCGTACCAGGGTCAACATCCAACCAGGCCGAAAACGTTCCCGCTCGCGGCTTTTCCTCGAAAAATTTCTCCGAGGCCGGCTGTCTGTCGCCGGGTGGCGGCGAATGTGCCGTATTGCGTCTCTAACGTCTTACGGGTTCGCGCGTTCTGTCAGGTCGGTCCTCCCCCGGCTGGTTGCCGGTTTGTTCATGAGGACGTGCCCGGAGCCTAAATGGTTCATGCCTGGAAGGGAACGTGATGTGGGCGTCACTCCATCGAGGGATCGAACATGCATGCGATCCTGGACTAGTCTGGGCTGAGGTGAGGGTGGCGTGACAAAGGCTCTACCAGGCCTCGGTACCCTCTGAACGGCGACCGACGCCGGCCCTTCATTCGTGAGGGCCCCATCTGAAATTCAGCGAGGAGCGAACCGCGTGACCGCCGATACGTCCGTGCCGTCCACAGCGCTGCTGACCGGAGCAGACCGGGACGGTTCCAACTACACCGCGCGGCACCTGCTCGTCCTTGAGGGGCTCGAAGCCGTACGCAAGCGTCCGGGCATGTACATCGGCTCGACCGACAGCCGCGGCCTGATGCACTGCCTCTGGGAGATCATCGACAACTCCGTCGACGAGGCCCTCGGTGGCTACTGCGACCGCATCGAGGTGATCCTGCACGACGACGCCTCCGTAGAGGTCCGGGACAACGGCCGCGGCATCCCCGTGGACGTGGAGCCCAAGACCGGCCTCTCCGGGGTCGAGGTCGTCATGACCAAGCTCCACGCGGGCGGCAAGTTCGGAGGCGGCGCGTACGCGGCCTCCGGCGGTCTGCACGGCGTGGGCGCCTCCGTGGTGAACGCGCTGTCGGCACGTCTCGATGTCGAGGTGGACCTGGGCGGGCACACGCACGCCATCAGCTTCCGGCGTGGCGTCCCCGGCGCCTTCGCCAAGCCCGGACCCGATGCGGCGTTCGACCCCTCGGCGCGACTGAGCAAGGTCAAGAAGGTCCCGAAGGCGCGACGGGGTACCCGCGTGCGCTACTGGGCGGACCGCCAGATCTTCCTGAAGGACGCCAAGCTCTCCCTGAACGACCTGCACCAGCGCGCGCGGCAGACCGCGTTCCTGGTGCCGGGCCTGACCATCGTCGTCCGCGACGAGTTCGGCCTCGGCGAGGGCGGCAGCAAGGGCGAGGAATCCTTCCGCTTCGACGGTGGCATCAGCGAGTTCTGCGAGTACCTGGCGCAGGACAAGCCGGTCTGCGACGTCCTCCGCTTCACCGGGCAGGGCACCTTCAAGGAGACCGTCCCCGTGCTCGACGAGCACGGCCAGATGACGCCGACCGAGGTCCAGCGCGAGCTCGGTGTCGACATCGCGCTGCGCTGGGGCACCGGGTACGACACGAGCATCAAGTCGTTCGTGAACATCATCGCCACGCCCAAGGGCGGTACTCATGTGGCGGGCTTCGAGCGCTCGCTCACAAAGACGATGAACGAGGTTCTGCGCGCCCAGAAGGTGCTGCGCGTGGCCGAGGACGACGTCGTCAAGGACGACGCACTGGAGGGCCTCACGGCCGTCGTCACGGTGCGTCTGGCGGAGCCGCAGTTCGAGGGCCAGACCAAGGAGGTCCTCGGTACCTCGGCGGCCAACAGGATCGTCGCGAACGTCGTGGCCAAGGAGCTCAAGGCGTTCCTGTCGTCCACCAAGCGCGACGCCAAGGCGCAGGCCCGCGCCGTCATGGAGAAGGCCGTCGCCGCGGCCCGCACCCGCATCGCCGCGCGTCAGCACAAGGACGCGCAGCGTCGTAAGACGGCCCTGGAGTCCTCGTCGCTCCCCGCCAAGCTCGCGGACTGCCGCAGTGACGACGTGGAGCGCAGCGAGCTGTTCATCGTCGAGGGCGACTCCGCGCTCGGCACCGCCAAGCTCGCCCGGAACTCCGAGTTCCAGGCCCTGCTGCCGATCCGCGGCAAGATCCTCAACGTTCAGAAGTCGTCCGTGACGGACATGCTGAAGAACGTGGAGTGCGGCGCCATCATCCAGGTCATAGGAGCTGGGTCCGGCCGGACCTTCGACATCGACGCGGCGCGCTACGGCAAGATCATCCTGCTCGTCGACGCCGACGTCGACGGCGCGCACATCCGTACGCTGCTGCTGACGCTGTTCCAGCGCTATATGCGCCCGATGATCGAGGCCGGCCGTGTCTTCGCCGCCGTGCCGCCCCTGCACCGCATCGAGCTGGTCCAGCCGAAGAAGGGCCAGGACAAGTACATCTACACGTACTCGGACCGGGAGCTGCGCGAGACGCTGCTCGAGCTCCAGCGCAAGGGTGTGCGGTACAAGGACTCGATCCAGCGGTACAAGGGTCTCGGCGAGATGGACGCCGACCAGCTCGCGGAGACCACGATGGACCCGCGCCACCGCACGCTGCGCCGGATCAACATCGGCGAGCTGGAGGCGGCGGAGCACGTCTTCGACCTGCTGATGGGCAACGACGTGGCGCCGCGCAAGGAGTTCATCAGCAGCTCCGCTTCGACCCTCGACCGGTCGCGCATCGACATGTAGCGACGAGGGCGGGGAGGCGGCGATCGCTCCTCGCCACGCAGGTCACCTCATGCGGCTCCACCCACGGGTGGAGCCGCATGTTCCACCCGTGATCCACCCCGGCTCCGATCTCCTGACCTGCTGATTTCCGTAGCGTCGAAGGCGTTGAACCACTTCGCTCCCGACCGCTCACGGAGGCAGTCATGTCCGGGCTCCCCACCGTCCTGGTGATCGTCGCCGTTGTCGCACTCGTCCTGGTGCGCCAGTTCAAGACGGAGCGCCTGTCCGGCGACCGGAAGTGGTGGCTCCTGCCCGCGGTCCTCGCGGTCCTCGCCGTGAAGGACGGCGCGGTGACGGATCCCCACCATGTGACGGGCTCGGTTGTACTGCTCGCCGTCGAGGTGCTGGTGAGCGTGGGCATAGGCATCGGGTGGGCGTTCACGACCCGCGTCTGGACGGACGAGCGGGGCGACGTATGGACCAAGGGCACCGTCGCGACGGCCGGGGCCTGGCTCGGGGGTATCGCGGCTCGCGCGTCCGTCGCGGGTGTCGGTCTGGCGCTGGGCATCCACCTCGGCAGCTCCGGCCTGATGCTCGGCTTCGCCGTCTCGCTCCTGGTCCGCTCCGGCCTGCTGATGCTGCGGGCCGACCGGGAGCGCTCGGCGTACGTTGGTCCTGTCGCCCAGCCGGCGTGGGAGGACCGTAGGTGATCCGCGGAAACTGGACGGAATGGCCCTCCCGGGAGGCGCTCTCCCGCGTGGGCGTCACACGCGCCCGGCGGATGCTCGCCCGCACGGTGCGGATGGTCGTGGTCGCGGTCCTGGTGTGGACCGCCGTGACACAGCGCGACATCAGTGACCAGGCGCTGATCCTGACCCCCGTACTGCTGCTCGCCTGCGTGGCGGCGGCCTGGGCGTTCTTCCGCACCACTCTCGACCATCGGCTGTGGCCCTCTCTCGGGCTGCTGGCCTTCTTGGTGGCGGTCGCCGTGCTGGCCCAGTGGGCCGGGTTCGTCGGGCCGGCCATCGTGCTGTGGTGCGGCTGCGCGGTCTCCGCGCTCGAGCGACTGCCGCTGGCCGCCTCGGTGCCCGCCACAGCGGTGGCACTCACCGGGTTCGCGCTGGTCAACGACGATGCCTGGCTGACCACCGCCGTCGTCGCCATCGGCCTCTGCCTCTCCGGGTACGTGCTGCGCCTGGACGCCGAGGCGCGGGGGAGTGCGCAGCGGGCCCTGGCGCAGGAACGCGCCGCGCGAGCCGCCGAGGCCGAGTCGGCGGCGCTCGCCGAGCGGTCGCGGATCGCACGGGAGATCCACGACGTCCTCGCGCACAGCCTCTCCGCCCAGCTCGTGCATCTCGAGGCCGCCCGGCTCCTCATCGAGCGCGGGGCGGACCGGGACCAGATCCTCGAGCGCGTCGTGGCGGCGCGCGGCATGGCCCGGGACGGACTCGACGAGACCCGGCAGGCCCTGTCCGCGCTGCGGGGCGAGATGACACCGTTGGAGGACTTCCTGCGGGAGCTGGTCGACTCCTCGGACGGGGCGACGCTCACGGTGGGCGGCGGGCGCCGGCCCCTGCCGGTCGAGGCGTCCCAGACCGTGCGCAGAGTCGCGCAGGAGGCGCTGACGAACGTACGCAAGCACGCGCCGGGCGCGAAGACGGACATCCGGCTGGAGTACGGGCCGGGCGAAGTGGCCCTGGAGGTACGGGACTCGGGGGCGGCCCGGCCTCACGAGGAGCTCACTGTCAGTGGTGGCGGTTACGGTCTGTTGGGGATGAAGGAGCGCGCCGAGTTGTTGGGCGGCACGCTCGAGGTGGGGCCGTACGAGGAGGGTTTCGTGGTCAAGTTGAAGGTTCCCGTATGAGCGGGACCGAGGCGGGGGCGCGCGCGGGGAGGCCACCGGCCCGCGTGGTGGTGGTCGATGACCAGACGGTGGTGCGCGAAGGCATCGTGATGCTGCTCGGACTGCTGCCCGGGATCGAGGTGGTCGGCTCCGGAGGAGACGGTGAGGAGGCGGTCGCTCTCGTGGCCGAACTGGCCCCGGACGTCGTCCTGATGGACCTTCGCATGCCGCGCTGCGACGGAGCGGAGGCGACCAGACGGATCCGGCAGGAGTATCCGGGCACCCAGGTCGTCATCCTGACCACGTACGCGGACGACGAGTCGCTCTTTCCGGCCCTCAGAGCGGGAGCGCGCGGCTATCTCACGAAGGACGCCGATGCGGACGAGATCGTCCGGGCGGTGGAGGGCGTGCTGTCCGGTGACGCGGGCCTCTCGCCGAAGATCCAGCGGCGGCTCCTGGAGAGACTGTCGCAGCCCGAGGCCACCGTGCCGGACCCGACAGAGCCACCCGACGGCCTCACGACGCGGGAGGCCGAGGTTCTGGTGCTGATCTCTGACGGCCTGACGAACCAGGAGATCGCCCGGGCGCTGCATGTCTCCACGGCGACGGTGAAGACCCATATCAACAACCTGTTCGCGAAGGCCGGGCTCAAGGACCGCGCCCAGGCCGTGCGTTACGCGTATCGGCACGGACTCGCGAAGCCACCGGGGACGTCCATCACCTAATGGGGTGAAGGGTCTGCGGAGAGCGTCCGGGATCTTCCCGGTCTGTCCATCCTTGGTCCGCGGCCGCAGTGGGCCGCGGACAAGGAGAGTTCGGTGGACAAGCACGACGGGCGCGCGACCGCGCGGCCCAGGGCCGTTGCCACGAGGGGCGGCGGCGATCCCTGGTACGACGAGCCGGACTCGGATTGGGGTGAGTGGCGCGGCCCGGGTGTGCAAGCGGCTGCGGTGCCGGCCCCGGCCGTGCCGTCCGAGCGGAGCGCGGCGGGGGTCTACCTGGAGGTGCAGCGCAGCGCGGCGTTCCAGGAAGTGCGCAGGCGCTACCGGCGGTTCGTCGTCCCGGCGGTCGTACTCTTCTTCGCCTGGTACGTCGCGTACGTCGTGACCGCCACGACGGCGCCCGGGCTGATGGCCCAACCGGTCGCGGGCGCCGTGAACGTGGCGATGGTGGCGGGCCTCGGGCAGTTCGCCAGTACGTTCCTGCTGACGTGGCTGTATGTGCGCCATGCGCGACTGCGTCGCGATCGTGCCGCGCTCGAACTGCGGTGGGACACACAGGAGATGACGCGCGGACTCGTCGGACACGCGCGAGTGCACGGTACTGCGCACGTCGAGGGCGGCCAGCGGTGACCGGGGCGCATCAGACCCTCGCCCTGGTCCTGTTCAGTGTGTTCGTGGCGGTCACGCTCGCCATCACGACCTGGGCGAGCCGCAAGCGACACGGTTCGGCGGAGGAGTTCTACGCGGGCGGCCGGCTGTTCTCGCCCATGGAGAACGGATTCGCCATCGCGGGTGACTACATGTCGGCCGCGTCCTTCCTCGGTATCTCCGGACTGATCGCCCTGTTCGGCTACGACGGGCTGCTCTACTCGGTCGGCTTCCTCGTGGCCTGGCTCGTGGTCCTCTTCCTCGTGGCCGAACTGGTGCGCAACTGCGGCCGGTTCACGCTCGCCGACGTCGTCGCGGCCCGGATGCGGGAGCGGCCGGTGCGCATCGCCGCGGGAACTTCCTCGGTGACCGTGTCCGTTCTGTATCTGGTGGCGCAGATGGTGGGCGCGGGAAGCCTGGTCGCGCTGCTGCTGGGGGAGGCGAGCGGCGCCGCGCAGGCCTGGACCGTCATCGGCGTGGGCGCGCTCATGGTCATCTATGTGTCGATGGGAGGGATGCGGGCCACCACGTGGATCCAGATCGTGAAGGCCGTCCTGCTCATGGGCGGGGCGATCGCCCTGACGGTGCTCGTCCTGGCGCGCTTCCACGGTGACTTCGACCAGCTGCTGCGCACCGCCGCCGCACGCAGCGGGCACGGCTCGGACTTCCTCGTGCCCGGTCTGAAGTACGGAGGAAGCTGGACCGCGCGCTTCGACTTCATCAGCCTGGGCCTCGCGCTCGTGCTCGGCACGGCGGGCCTTCCGCACATCCTGTCGCGCTTCTACACCGTGCCGACCGCGCGGGCCGCGCGCCGCTCGGTCGTGTGGTCCATCGGGCTCATCGGCAGCTTCTACCTGATGACGATCGTGCTCGGGTTCGGCGCCGCGGCGCTCGTGGGCCCCGATGCCGTACGGGGCTCGAATGCCGCCGGGAACACGGCGGTTCCGCTGCTCGCCCTCGACCTGGGCGGCGGCGAGGACTCCACCGGGGGCACGGTGCTGTTCGCGATCGTCGCCGCGGTCGCCTTCGCCACCATCCTCGCCGTCGTCGCCGGGATCACGCTGGCGTCCTCGGCCTCCGTTGCGCACGACCTGTACGCCTCGCTCCGTAGAGGCGGCCCCGAAGGGAAGCGCGGTGGCAGGCAGTGGAGCGAGGTCGCGGTGGCGCGGGTAGCCGCGGCCGGTGTCGGCGTGCTCGCGATCGGGCTGGGACTGCTGGCGCGGGACCTGAACGTGGCGTTCCTGGTCGGGCTCGCGTTCGCGGTCGCCGCGTCGGCAAATCTGCCCGTGCTGCTCTACTCGCTGTTCTGGCGGGGTTTCACCACGCGGGGCGCCGTGTGGTCGGTGTACGGCGGCCTGGTGCCCGCGCTGGTGCTCGTGGTGCTGTCCCCGGTCGTCTCCGGGAGCCCCACATCGCTGTTCCCCGGAGTGGACTTCCAGTACTTCCCGCTGGAGAACCCCGGACTCGTCTCGATCCCGCTCGGCTTCCTCGCGGGCTGGCTGGGCACCGTGACCTCCCCAGAGGAGCCGGACGAGGCCAAGCACGCGGAGACCGAAGTGCGGGCGCTGACGGGCGCAGGGGCGGTCTGACACGCGTCCTACGGGAGGGGCGGCGCCTCTACGGGCGAGCGGTACGCCCCTGAGGGGAGTCAGCGGCTGGCGGCCCACTCGTAGCGGTGCTCGGGCCGCCCGGTGTCGCCGTATTTGAGGCTCAGCCGCACCCGCCCGGTCCGCTCCAGGAGCTTGAGGTAGCGCTGGGCGGTCTGCCGGCTGAGCCCGGTGACATCGGCCAATTCCTGTGCCGACAGCGGGCCTTCGGCGGTCATCATCGCCCGGCGGACCAGTTCGGCGGTGGTGGGCGAGTGCCCCTTGGGCAGCTCGGGCGCGGGCCCGGCGGAGAGCGCGCCGAAGATCTGGTCGACCTCCGCCTGCTCCGCCTCGCCCCCGCCGTCGAGGGTGCGCCGCAGCGTCGCGTACGCCTCCAACTTGCCCCGCAGGCCCGCGAACGAGAACGGCTTGACCAGGTACTGCAGCGCCCCATGGCGCATCGCGGCCTGTACGGTCCCCACGTCGCGCGCCGCGGTCACCATGATCACGTCGATCTGGTGGCCGCGTTCGCGGACCGTCCGGGCGAGCGCCAGGCCCGTCCGGTCCGGCAGGTAGTGGTCGAGCAGCACCAGGTCGACATGGAGTTCCTCGATCCGGTCGAGTGCTTCCGCCGCGTTGTGCGCGGTCGCCGCGACACGGAAGCCCGGAACCTTCGCCACATAGGCGGCGTTGACGTCGGCCACGCGGATGTCGTCGTCCACGACCAGTACGTCGATCATCGGGCCTCCTCGGTCACGTCCGACACATCCGGTACGTCCACGGTGAGGGCCTCCGGCAGCACGACGACGAATTCGGCGCCTCCGAGGGACGACCGGGTCACCTCGGCGGTGCCGCCCTGCCGCTCGGCGAACCTGCGCACCAGGGCGAGCCCGATGCCGCGCTTGCCGTGGGCCGGTGGCTCCTTCGTGGACCAGCCTTCCACGAAGACGGTCTCCCGCTGCTCGGCGGGTACGCCTGGCCCGGAATCGCGCACCCGTAGGACCGCGCTACGGCCTTCGGCCCGCAGAAGCACCTCCACGCGCGCGTGCTGCCCCGAACCGGCGGCCGCGTCCAGCGCGTTGTCCACCAGGTTGCCGACGATCGTGACGAGGCCGCGCGGATCGACGAGGCGGTCCGGCAGCCAGGTGTCCCCGGAGATCCCGAACTCGACACCGCGCTCCGCGGCGACGGTTGCCTTGCCCACCATCAGGGCCGACAGCAGCGGGTCCTCGATCCGCTCGGTGATCTGCTCCGCGGTCACCCGGCGCGCCCCCGCCACCTCGCCGACGAAGTCCACGGCCTCCTCGTACATCTCCAGCTCCAGAAGGCCCAACAACGTATGCATGCGGTTCGCGTGTTCGTGGTCCTGCGCGCGCAGGGCGTCGATCAGACCGCGCGTGGAGTCGAGTTCGCGGCCCAGCTGCTCCAGTTCGGTGCGGTCGCGCAGGGTGGCGACCGCGCCACCGTCGTCGGTGGGCATCCGGTTGGCGACCAGGACGCGCTGTCCGCGGACGGTGAGCAGATCGGTCCCGGAGACGTGTCCCGCGAGGACGTCCGTCGTACGCCCCGCCCCGAGCGCCTCGTCCAGCGGTCGTCCGATCACCTTCGAATCCACGCCGAGCAGGCGCTGAGCCTCGTCGTTGAGCAGTCGTATCCGCCCGCCGCGGTCCAGCGCCACGACGCCCTCGCGAATGCCGTGCAGCATGGCCTCGCGCTCGGCCAGGAGCGCCGAGATGTCCGAGAAGGCCAGGTCACGGGTCTGCCGCTGGACCCGCCGCGAGATCAGGTACGCGGCGAGCGCCCCGACGGCCAGGGCCCCTCCCGCGTACGCGAACAGGCCCGGGATGGCGTGGATGAGGCGCGCGCGGACGCTGTCGTACTCGATGCCGACCGAGACGGCTCCCACGATGGCCCCGTCCGCGGCCCTCAGCGGCACTTTGCCGCGCGCGGAGCGGCCGAGCGTCCCCTCGTCGATCTCCATGACCGCGCGGCCCGCCAGCGCCGCGCTGGGGTCCGTCGACACGACGTGCCCGATCCGGCCGCGATCGGTGTGCGACCAGCGGACGCCTTCGCGGTTCATGATCACGATGTACTCCGCGCCGCTGGCCCGGCGGATCCGCTCCGCCGCGGCCTGCACGGGGCCGTCCGCGCTCGGCCGTGAGGAACGCAGCTCCTCGGCGATCCGGGGCTCCGCCGCCGTGGTCTGCGCGATGGCCAGGGCCCGGCGCATCGCCTGGTCGTCGAGCTGGTCGCTCAGCGGCGCCAGGAAGAGCCCCGTCGCCAGTACCGCCACCCCTGCGGCGATCGCCACCTGCATCAGCAGGACCTGGGCGAACACTCGTCTGGGGAGGCCGAAGCGCAGCCGGCGGGCAGGGGGAGTGGAGCTCATGGCTCAGAACGGTACGGGCCCGTCGGCGCTGGTCGAAGGCCTTGTGGCGCGGATCTCCCCGCCGCCTCCGACCGGGCGCGCTCCGGTCAGCCGCCCAGGGCGGAAGCCTCACGTACAGCGACGACATCCATACGGGCCGGCGAGCCGAGCGCGGCGCCACAGCTCTCCGGCCGGGGCGGGAGCGAAGCACCGCGGGCGACCACGACGGTCCAGCTGCGGCCGTCCATGTGGGCGATCGTCACGTCCCAGTACGCGTTGTCCACGTGCGCATCAACAGGTGGGTCAGTTGGTGGTTCCATCGATGCCGTGTGTACGACGCTCAGGACACCGGCACGGTGCTCGCCGGTCGCCCGGCGCACGGCGAGCTCGGCGGCCTGCCCGGGACGGTCCCAGGCGGAATTGCCACGGCAGCCAGGGAGCACGATCCGGTCCGAGCGCACCGCATGGAGGACCTCTTTGACGTCGGCGGCCGAGGACCTTCCGTAGGCGTAGCCGTAGGGCAGCACCAGGAGAGTGGGGGAGAAGCGGTGGCCGCCCAGATGTGTGATTTCCCAGACGCCCTCTCCTCCGGAGGAGGCGAGTTCGGAGGCCAGGGGCCGCCCCAGAAGCGCGCAGCACCGGTCGCGCTTCCCGTTCGTGCAGACGAAGGCGAGGGGCTCGCCTTCGTAAGGTGCGCCGAAGCCGCCGTGCCGACCTGCCCCCAAGGCGGCGAAGTCGAGCCCCAGAAGCTCCTCGGGAGCCGCGACTGTGGTGTTGCGCAGCCAGGTGTTTCCCGGGACCGTGTGGGCCACGTACACCTGGTGGCTCTGCGAGGCGTGGTGATCCGCGTGCCGGCCCGGACGGCGGACGAGGGCGACGCGCACCCCCGTGCCGTCCGCCGCCGCCTCCAGGGCGCGGCCCACTTCGGGGTCGAGATGACTGGAGACCAGGGCCTTCGCGCCCCACGGCCCCGGCTGCTCGATCAGCAGCCAGGTGCGCGCGGTGGCCGCCGTCCCGGCCAGAGGTTCCTCAAGATCCCGCGAGGCGGTCGTGCACGTATTCACAGCGGTGACACTAGGGTCCTTCTGACGGATCAGGCTGGACGCGGGAGGCCGTGAATGTTCGGCTCCGCGAGCGGGGTCTGGTGCGTGCAGCTGCAAGGCGGAGGAGGGCGTCAACGCGGAGCGTTGGCAACCGACGACAACGCCGCAGATGTGCGTGCCAGGGCCCGCGACTCCAGCAGGGTCCGTCAGAAGGGCCCTGACCCCGCCCGGTCACTCCGCCGCGGAGACCGACGGCAGGGGCTGGGGCGGGCGGGGGCCTACGTAGTGTCCTGTCGGCCGCATACGGAGAGGGCGTTCGTCGTACTCCTCCAAGGCGTGCGCGATCCAGCCCGTCGTGCGTGCGACCGCGAAGATCGTCTCGCCTGCTTCCGCCGCCATCCCGAACGACGCCGTGAAGGCCGCCAGTGCCAGATCCACATTGGCGTGCAGGTCCGTGTGGCGGGCAGTGGTCGCCACGATGTCGCGGGCTGCCGCCAGCGCGGGGCGCGCCTTCGGGAGTTCCTCCAGCGCCGCGAACAGCGCCTGTGCGCGTGGGTCCTCGCCCTGGTAGAGGCGGTGGCCGAGCCCGGGCACACGGCGGCCCGAACGCAGCTCGTCGGCCACCACGGAGCCCGCGCTGCCCCGGTCGAGGACGTCCAGCAGCATCCGGTGGGCCAGGCCGCTCGCCGCCCCGTGCAACGGCCCCTCCAGGACGCCCAGGCCCGCCGAGACCGCGGCGTAGGTGTGCGCCCGCGCGGACGCGGCGACGCGCACCGCGAGCGTCGAGGCGGCCAGGTCGTGATCGACCAGCAGGGCAAGGGCCATGTCCAGGACGCGCAGTGACGCCTCGTCGGGTTCCGCGTAGGTCAGCCGCCCCCACAGGCGCTGGGCGATCGGCGCGCCGTCCACGTACGTCGTCCGTACGAGGGGCAGCGCGGCCGCGAGGGTGGGGATGAGGGACCGGGCGGCGCCGAGCACGGAGTCCTCGGACAGGTCGTAGCGCAACGGGTCGGCCGTCGCCGCGGCAACGGCCGCCACCCGCAACCGGTCGATGGGGCTGCTGAGTTCGGGCAGGGCGGCCATGGCCTTGCGGGCCGCGGAGAGCGATTCCTTGGGGGCGGTGAACCGGGCACCGGGGCGCAGCCTGCCCGTCCACAGCCACTCCGCGACCTCCTCGTACGAGTGGCGGGCCGCGAGCTGTACCGCGTCGACCCCCCGGAAGAAGTACCGGTCGTCGTCGATGAGGGTGATCCGCGTGCGCACCGACAGCTCGCCCGTGCTCGAACCGGCCGTGGTCTCCCGTCTGTTGCGGCGGGCGAGTGCCTCGACCTCGGCGGCGTCGAAGGTGCTGCCGCGTGTGTTCTCCCCGCGCCTGCTGGTGAGCTGCCCGCGGCTCACATACGCGTACACCGTCTCGGGCTTCACGCCGAGCAGCTCGGCGGTCTCCTTGGTGGTGAGACGGCGGGTTCGCTGCGTCGGTGCAGGTTCTTGATCCCTCATGCGCGTCACCGTATCCGGATCGCCATGCATTGATTCAATCAATATTGACAGTTATCGAGTCAAGCATGGACAGTCGAATCAAGTCCAGGGAGGAAACATGCCGATCAACGGGAGCACGGCCGCCACGGCCGTCGAGGTACCGCGCGGGCTCGCCGGCGTCGTCGTCACCGACACCGAACTCGGGGACGTCAGGGGGCGAGAGGGCTTCTATCACTACCGCCAGTACTCCGCCGTCGAGCTCGCGGAGACCCGTGGTTTCGAAGACGTATGGCACCTGATGCTCCATGGCGAACTGCCCGGCGCCGAGCGGTCCGCGGCCTTCGCGCGGGAGACCGCGGTTCAGCGCGGGCTGCCCGAGGACGTGCGGGCCGCACTGCCGGCGATCGCCCGGGCCGGGGCGGTCTCGGGGCCGCTCGCCGGGCTGCGGACAGCGCTCTCGCTGTTCGGTGCTTCTCGTGGCTTTCGGCCCGTGTACGACATCGACCCGGATCGGCGGCGCGCGGATGCGGTGGCGGCAACGGCTGTGGTCCCCACGATGCTCACCGCGCTGCACCGGCTCGGTGAGGGGCTGGAGCCCGTGGAGCCGCGCGAGGACCTCTCGTACGCGGCCAACTACCTGTACATGTTGACGGGTTCGGAGCCCGACCCCGCGCATGCGCGAGCCATCGAGCAATACCTGATCTCAACCATTGATCACGGATTCAATGCGTCAACGTTCACGGGGCGTGTCATCGCGTCGACCGGGGCCGATGTCGCGGCCTCTCTGGTCGGGGCGGTCGGAGCGTTGTCCGGGCCGTTGCACGGTGGGGCGCCCAGCCGTGCGCTCGACACCCTGGACGCGATCGGCACACCGGACCGTATCGACTCCTGGATCCGGGAGCGGGTGCTCGCGGGTGAGCGGATCATGGGCTTCGGCCACCCCGTCTACCGCACGGAGGACCCGCGCTCGCGCATGCTGCGCGGAATCGCGGAGGGGTTCGGTGGCCCGCTGGTGGAATTCGCGGTCCAGGTCGAGCGCCAGGTGGAGGCGATCCTCGCGGAGCTGAAGCCGGGGCGCGAACTGCACACGAACGTGGAGTTCTACGCGGGCGTGGTCATGGAGCTGTGCGGACTGCCGCGCACCATGTTCACGCCGACGTTCGCGGCGGCCCGGGTCGTCGGCTGGAGCGCCAACATCCTTGAACAGGCGGAGGACTCAAAGATCATCCGCCCTGCGGCACGGTACGTGGGGGCGGAGCCGCCGGTGGCGGTGCCGCTCGTCGCCTGACGGCATGGATGGGGCCCGACAGACGGCTGCTGTCGGGCCCCGGATGCCACCAACGTGGCGTGGGACTCTCTCACGCGCCAGGCGTGGGGTCATTGGGTGGACTGTCGTCACCCGACGGTGAGGTGCGGTCGTTGTCTGAGCGTCTGCGGCGGAGTGCGTCCCAGGCGACGATGAGGGCTGCGACTCCGGCCGCGAAGCCGCCGATGGCTGTCAGGGTTTCGTTGACATCGGACAACGCCATGGCTATCGCATGCACTGTGAACCTCGACATCCTGAAATGGCATGGCGTGTCGACAGGGCTGTAGCCATCACTTGTCCGGGATGTCGCCCTTGGCGCGCACCAGCGTCTCCCGGTTCACGATGACGATGCGTTCGTAGTCAGCGACCCCCGCATCTGGGGGGAGTTCGCCTTTGAGGTCCGCGGTGGCCTCCGTGCCGATCACGGCGAAGTTCCCGTCGCTGAGTTCGAAGACATCGGGGCAGGTGCCGGCAGCCGAGCTGCCGCGAGCGCTCGGAGGTACTCCGATGCGGCGGACGATCTTCAAGGGTTCTGGTCCTTATGAGGGTGGACATCGAGTGGACATCGATACGCCGTCACAGTAATGCGCAGGATGAGGCGAGCGAGTACTGATGGCCGTTCTCATAGAGGGAGTTGGCGGGAACGTTCACCGCAACGGGTGACTGGTCGTCAAGGGGAGGGCTGCCCGACTACCCACCACTCGTCGGTGTCGGCCTCGTCGAGTTCCTGGAACAGGGCTTCGGCGATGCGTCCGATCCGCGCTTCCGAGGATGAGGGGTCCAGGGCTGCCCGGTGGGGGCGGGTGACCTCCCAGTACTCGCGTATGTGCGGGCTCTGGAACAGCTCACGCAAGGGCCCGAGGATTTCCTGCTCGGTCAGCAGGCCGGATTCGTATTGGTGGAACACGCTGATGTACCAGAGGTTGGCGTACATCATCTGCCGACGCGTCTGTGGGGAGAGTTCCACCCCGTAGGTGTCTATGACCATGGCTAGAGCCGGATCGTCCAGCGCCTTGCTCAGCAGCTCCCAGTGCATGCGCTGTTGGTGTGCGCGGGCGCGTCGGCGCTGCGCCGTGGTCAACCGGCGGTCCGGCCCGTATCGATGCCATGCCTGGGCCGCAGCGGCTCCCGTGGCGCCGCTGACGATCACGGCGATTGCGTTACGCCATGACGAGTAACTCATTGTGGTCATGTCAACCCCCGATTCAGGCGACCGTGCGCCGGTCGTCGGGTGAGGGGCGACGGGGACGGAAACCGGCGGCGGTGGGCGGCGCGCTTGCCGACTCCCAGGGTGCCGAGCGGCTCTGATCGGCGGGAGGCGGAGAGGAGGCGCACGGGTGGATGCTCAGTTCGCGAAAACCGGCGCCATGTCCAACGTGTGCCCAGCGGGCGCCGTTAGCAATCGTTCACTTCGCGGCCTTTCCACCCGCTCGTATCCTGGGGCGGCATTCATTCTTCGTACGAGAGCCGGGCCCCGAACCGGCGTGCGCCGCAGCGCACGCCGCGGCGCGATCCGGTGTGAGAGAGGTCGCGTTGAGCAAGGCCAGCCCGCAGCAGATCCCCGTCGTCGTCCTCGCCGGCTTCCTGGGGTCGGGGAAGACGACCTTGCTCAATCATCTGCTGCACCGCAGCGGTGGCACCCGGATCGGGGCGATCGTCAACGACTTCGGGTCGATCGAGATCGACGCCATGGCGGTCGCCGGGCAGCTGGGCGACTCGACGGTCTCGCTGGGCAATGGGTGCCTGTGTTGCGCGGTGGATGCCAGTGAACTCGACGAGTATCTGGAGAAGTTGACCCGTCCCGTCAATGACATGCATGCCATTGATGTCATCGTGATCGAGGCCAGTGGCATCGCTGAGCCTCAAGAACTCGTGCGCATGGTGCTGGCCAGCGACAACCCGAGGATCGTGTACGGAGGGTTGATCGAGGTCGTCGACACCGCCGAGTTCGACGCCACCCGCGAGAAACACCCCGAGGTGGAGCGGCACCTGGGGATCGCGGACCTGGTCGTGGTGAACAAGGGCGATCGCGTCGGCCCGGACGAGCGTGAGCGGGTCCTGGGCGCCGTGCGGGCCGCCGCCGGCCGGGCCGCCGTCGTGTCCGCGTCGTACGGGCGCATCGACCCGGCGCTGCTCTTCGACTGCCGCCCCACCGAGGAGCGGATCGGGCAGCTGTCCTTCGACGATCTGCATCGGCATGACGACGATGGCGGCGATGGCGAGGGGGACCGCCACGGCAGTCGCGCGGCGCATGACACACATCTCCACGCCGCCTACGACAGCGTCGCGTTCACCTCCGACGTGCCCATGGACCCCCGTCGGCTGATCGCGTTCCTCGACAGCAGGCCCGAGGGGCTCTACCGGATCAAGGGATATGTCGATTTCGGCGCGGGCGACACGGGCAACCGGTACGCCGTGCACGCCGTGGGGCGTTTCCTGAGGTTCTATCCGGAGCCGTGGCCGGGCGGCGAGGAGCGCCTCACCCAGCTCGTCCTGATCGGGTCCGGCATCGACGCGGCCGATCTCGGTAAGCAGCTCGACGCCGCCAAGAGCGACGCCCCACACACCGTGGACGAACAGGGCATGTGGGGCGTTCTCCGCTATGTGCAGGACAAGGGCGAGGCGGAGGAGGTCGCGGACTACGTCGACCCCGAGGCGGACCTCGCTCCCGACCCCGTTCCTGACCCGCTTCCGCGTTCCTAGATCGGGCCCGCCGTCGCCGCCACCGTCTTCGGCAGCGACACGCCCGAACCGTCTCGGCGCGGGTCCATCTCGGGCAGCTCGGCCGGCGTGCCGTTCTTCTGCGCCGCACGCGCGGGTGCCGGGCCGGCCCAGGCCAGGCTCAGGCAGTCCTCGCCCTTCAGGAAGCGCTGGCAGCGGACGCCGCCCGTGGCACGACCCTTCCTCGGGTACTGGTCGAACGGCGTGAGCTTGGCCGTCGTCTGCACCGAGTCGTCCAGCGTGCCGCGCGAGCCGGCCACGGTGAACACCACCGCGTCGACCGCCGGGTCGATCGTGGTGAACGAGATGACCTTCGCTCCTGTCGCCAGCTTCACGCCGGACATGCCGCCCGCCGCGCGGCCCTGCGGGCGCACGATGGAGGCCTGGAAGCGCAGCAGCTGTGCGTCGTCCGTGATGAAGACCAGGTCTTCCTCACCGGTGCGCAGCTCCGCGGCGCCGACGATGCGGTCACCGTCCTTGAGGGTGATGACCTCCAGCTCCTCCTTGTGGGACGGATAGTCGGGCACCACGCGCTTCACGATGCCCTGTTCGGTGCCGATCGCCAGGCCGGGCGAGGACTCGTCCAGGGTCATGAGACACACGACCGTCTCGTCCGCCTCCAGGGAGGAGAGGAACTCGGCGACCGGGGCGCCTCCCGAGAGGTTCGGCGCGGAGGCCGAGTCCGGGAGTTGCGGCAGGTCGACCACGTTCAGGCGCAGCAGGCGTCCTGCGGACGTGACGACGCCGATCTCGCCGCGAGCCGTCGCGGGGACCGAGGAGACGATCACGTCGTGCTTCGTGCGCTTGGTGCCTTCACCTTCGGTGAAGGGATCGCCGTTCGCCGTACGGGCGAGCAGCCCGGTCGAGGAGAGCAGCACGCGGCACGGGTCGTCGGCGACCTGGAGCGGAACCGCCGACACCGGGGCGCCCGCCGACTCCAGGAGTACCGTGCGCCGGTCGTCGCCGAACTTCTTCGCCACGGCGGCCAGTTCGGAGGAGACCAGCTTGCGCAGCTCGGAGTCGGAATCGAGGATGCCGGTCAGCTCGTCGATCTCGCCGTTGAGCTTGTCGCGCTCCGCGTCCAGCTCGATGCGGTCGAACTTGGTGAGGCGGCGCAGCGGCGTGTCCAGGATGTACTGCGTCTGGATCTCGCTCAGCGAGAAGCGCTCGATCAGGCGCTCCTTGGCCTGCGCGCTGTTGTCGCTGGAGCGGATGATGCGGATGACCTCGTCGATGTCCACCAGGGCGACGAGGAGGCCCTCCACCAGATGGAGGCGGTCCTGCTTCTTGCTGCGGCGGAACTCGCTGCGGCGGCGCACCACGTCGAAGCGGTGGTCCAGGTAGACCTCGAGGAGCTCCTTGAGGCCGAGGGTGAGCGGCTGACCGTCCACCAGCGCCACGTTGTTGATGCCGAAGGACTCCTCCATGGCCGTCAGCTTGTAGAGCTGCTCCAGGACGGCCTCCGGCACGAAGCCGTTCTTGATCTCGATGACCAGGCGCAGGCCGTGCTCGCGGTCCGTGAGGTCCTTGACGTCGGCGATGCCCTGGAGCTTCTTGGAACCGACCAGTTCCTTGATCTTCGAGATGACCTTCTCGGGGCCGACCGCGAAGGGCAGCTCGGTGACGACGAGGCCCTTGCGGCGCGCCGTCACGTTCTCCACGGAGACCGTCGAGCGGATCTTGAACGTGCCGCGGCCCGTCTCGTACGCGTCCCTGATGCCGGACAGGCCGACGATCCGGCCGCCCGTCGGGAGGTCGGGCCCCGGAACGTACTTCATGAGCGTGTCGAGGTCGGCGCCCGGGTGCCGGATCAAGTGCCGCGCGGCGGCGATCACTTCACCCAGGTTGTGCGGCGCCATGTTCGTCGCCATGCCGACCGCGATGCCCGACGCGCCGTTCACCAGCAGGTTCGGGTACGCCGCCGGGAGGACGATCGGCTCCTGCTCCTGGCCGTCGTAGTTCGCGACGAAGTCGACCGTGTTCTCGTCGATCGACTCGGTCATGAGGGACGCGGCGGCGTCCGGGCGGCACTCGGTGTAACGCATGGCGGCGGGGCGGTCGTCATTGCCCAGGGAGCCGAAGTTCCCGTGCCCGTCCACCAGCGGGACGCGCATGGAGAACGGCTGGGCGAGGCGCACCAGTGCGTCGTAGATCGACGAGTCGCCATGGGGGTGCAACTTACCCATGACCTCGCCGACGACGCGGGCGCACTTCACGAAGCCGCGCTCGGGGCGCAGGCCCATCTCGTTCATCTGGTAGACGATCCGACGGTGGACGGGCTTCATCCCGTCGCGGGCGTCGGGCAGGGCGCGTGAGTAGATGACCGAGTACGCGTACTCCAGGTAGGAGCCCTGCATTTCGTCGACCACGTCGACGTCGAGGATCTTCTCCTCGAAGTCGTCGGGCGGCGGGGTCTTCGTGCTGCGGCGGGCCATCGCTGCTGCGGCTCCTTCACCTACAAGAACGGTTACATGAACGGGAACTGTCGCGGACCATTGTGGACCGCCGCACTGACAACGCCGCTCGCGGCCCTTCAGTACCGGGTGTCGCGCGGCCCCGAGAGGGCCGACTGCTCGCTCACGGCGTAGCCCCGGCGGGAACTTCGCCAGGTGCCAGCACGCTTGCATACAGTGGCAGCACTCGCAGCAGTTCAGTGTTCCAGGACTTGGTTCCATGACCTGGTTCCAGGACCTGCCGCAGTCCAGAGCTCACCGCGAATTCGCGTTGCACCGCGATCGAAGGGACGTACATGCCCATGGGTCACACGGCCACCGCCGAGGCCGGCTCCGGCGGCCTGACAGCGACCGAGCACCGGCTGGCCAACGGCCTGCGCGTGGTGCTCTCCGAGGATCACCTGACCCCGGTCGCGGCGGTCTGCCTCTGGTACGACGTCGGCTCGCGCCACGAGGTCAAGGGCCGTACGGGCCTGGCTCACCTCTTCGAGCACCTGATGTTCCAGGGCTCGAAGCAGGTGCACGGCAACGGGCACTTCGAGTTCGTCCAGGGCGCGGGCGGCTCGCTCAACGGTACGACGAGCTTCGAGCGCACCAACTACTTCGAGACCATGCCCGCCCACCAGCTGGAGCTCGCGCTGTGGCTGGAGGCCGACCGCATGGGCTCGCTCCTCACGGCCCTTGACGACGAGTCGATGGAGAACCAGCGGGACGTCGTGAAGAACGAGCGGCGCCAGCGTTACGACAACGTGCCCTACGGCACGGCGTTCGAGAAGCTGACCGCCCTCATGTACCCCGAGGGGCACCCGTACCACCACACGCCCATCGGCTCCATGGCCGACCTGGACGCGGCCACCCTCGAAGACGCGCGGAACTTCTTCCGCACTTACTACGCGCCCAACAACGCGGTGCTGTCGATCGTCGGCGACATCGACCCGGAGCAGACGCTGGCCTGGGTCGAGCGGTACTTCGGCTCGATCCCCGGCCATGACGGCAAGCCCGCCCCGCGCGACGGTGCCCTCCCGGAGGTCATCGGCGAGCAGCAGCGCGAGGTCGTCGAGGAGGAGGTCCCGGCGCGCGCCCTGATGTCGGCCTACCGGCTCCCGCAGGACGGCACGCGCGCGTGCGACGCCGCCGACCTCGCCCTCACCGTCCTCGGCGGCGGCGAGTCCTCGCGCCTGTACAACCGGCTCGTACGCCGTGACCGCACCGCCGTGGCGGCCGGTTTCGGTCTGCTGCGCCTCGCCGGAGCGCCCTCCCTGGGCTGGCTGGACGTGAAGACCTCCGGAGACGTCGAGGTGCCGGTCATCGAGGCCGCCGTCGACGAGGAGCTCGCCCGGTTCGCCGAGGAGGGCCCGAGCCCCGAGGAAATGGAGCGCGCCCAGGCGCAGTTGGAGCGCGAGTGGCTGGACCGCCTGGGCACGGTCTCGGGGCGCGCCGACGAGCTGTGCCGCTACGCCGTCCTGTTCGGCGACCCGCAGCTCGCCCTGACCGCCGTGGGGCGCGTCCTGGACGTGACCGCCGAGGAGGTCCAGGAGATCGCCAAGGCGCGCCTGCGTCCCGACAACCGCGCGTCCCTCGTGTACGAGCCGACCGCGCCCGCCGACACCGAGAACGCCGAGATCGCCGAGGAGGCGGGCCAGTGACCGAGCAGCTCGCGAACATGGACTTCCACCCGCGGCCGCAGGCGGGGGAGCCCAAGCCCTGGGCGTTCCCGGCCCCGGAGCGCGGCGCGCTCCCCAACGGCCTGACGGTGCTGCGCTGCCACCGGCCGGGACAGCAGGTCATCGCCGTGGAGGTGCACCTGGACGCACCGCTTGACGCGGAACCGAAGGGCCTCGACGGCGTCTCGACGATCATGGCGCGTGCCTTCAACGAAGGCACGGACAAGCACTCCGCCGAGGAGTTCGCCGCCGAGCTGGAGCGCTGCGGCGCCACGATGGACGCGCACGCCGACCACCCCGGCGTCCGTGCCTCCCTCGAAGTGCCGGCCTCCCGCCTCTCCAAGGGCCTCGCCCTCCTGGCCGACGCGCTGCGGGCCCCCGCCTTCGACGACAGCGAGATCGAGCGGCTCGTCCGCAACCGCCTGGACGAGATCCCGCACGAGGCCGCCAACCCGGCCCGGCGCGCCGCCAAGGAGCTCTCCAAGCAGCTCTTCCCTGCCGACGCGCGTATGTCGCGCCCGCGCCAGGGCACCGAGGAGACCGTCTCGGCCATCGACGCGGCGGCCGTGCGCGCCTTCTACGACCGGCACGTACGCCCCGCCACCGCCACGGCCGTCGTCGTGGGTGACCTGAGGGGCATCGACCTGGACGCCCTCCTCGCCGACACGCTCGGCGCCTGGACCGGCGACACCGCCGAGCCGCGCCCCGTGCCGCCGGTCGTCGCCGACGACACCGGCCGCGTGATCATCGTGGACCGTCCCGGTGCCGTGCAGACGCAGTTGCTCATGGGCCGGGTCGGACCGGACAAGCACGACCGTGTGTGGGCCGCGCAGATCCTCGGCACGTACTGCCTGGGCGGCACCCTCACGTCGCGCCTGGACCGCGTCCTGCGCGAGGAGAAGGGCTACACCTACGGAGTGCGCTCCTTCGCCCAGGTGCTGCGCTCCGCGCCCGACGGCAGCGGCGCCGCGATGCTCGCCATCAGCGGCTCGGTGGACACTCCGAACACCGGGCCCGCGCTCGACGACCTGTGGAAGGTCCTGCGCACGCTGGCGGCCGAGGGGCTCACGGATGCCGAACGGGACACCGCCGTACAGAACTTGGTGGGCGTGGCCCCGCTGAAGTTCGAGACCGCGGCGGCTGTCGCGAGCACCCTCGCCGACCAGGTCGAGCAGCACCTGCCGGACGACTTCCAGGCGCAAGTGTACCGGCAACTGGCCGCCACGGGCACCGTGGAGGCCACGGCCGCCGTCGTGAGCGCGTTCCCGGCGGGCCGCCTGGTGACGATCCTGGTGGGTGACGCCGCGCAGATCGAGGAGCCGGTCAAGGCGCTCGGCATCGGCGAGGTCACGGTGGTCGAGAGCTGAGCTCGTCTCCCGCGGCACACCACGAAGCCCCGGCGCCGGCATCGGCGGCCGGGGCTTCGTGGCGTCCGTCACGGTCGTCTTCAATCACCACACGCTCGCAAATGTCCGAATTGATGTGGTGGTTGCCTGTCTGCCCTGTGGCGTGCACTACAAAAGCCGGGTTCTGTTTGTCGATCCAAAGACGCCCCGCTTAGCGTTCCCTCCGGCTGTCCGCCAGACGTACGTCG
This sequence comes from Streptomyces nidicola, assembly GCF_050106155.1. NCBI lineage: Bacteria > Bacillati > Actinomycetota > Actinomycetes > Kitasatosporales > Streptomycetaceae > Streptomyces > Streptomyces nidicola. Next base: position 2,820,531 of record NZ_JBNBPI010000001.1, on the reverse strand, counting down.
CGCCCGCGACACCGGACAGTCATCGCCGAGTCCCCATGGTGCGAGCCAGGGGAGCCGGGGACCCACCGAAGTCCCTGGGGTGAATCGGGCGCTCTTCCCGTAAGGGGAGGGGGCCTGTAGGAGACCTTCCTGCTCCGAACCCGTCAGCTAACCCGGTAGGCGAGAAGGAAGGAAAGGACCAGCCACTTCATGGCGTTCACCCGTGCCACCGGGAAGCACCGCCGTCCCAGCCGCCTGACGCGTACCACCGCTCAGGTCGCCGGCGTCGCCGCGATCACCACGACGGGCGTGGTGGGCGGCCTCGCCGCCCCCGCACTCGCCGCCGACACCGCGGTAGCCCCGCACGACGGCCTCACGCAGGCCGTGGCCATCGGCGACTCCCTGGCCGAGCAGATCGACGCGCAGGCCACCGCGCAGCAGAAGGCCGCCGCCAAGGCGAAGGCCGAGGCCGAGGCCAAGAAGAAGGCCGCGGAGGCCAAGCGCAAGGCCGAGGCGGAGGCCAAGAAGCGGGCCGCCGAGAAGGCCGAGAAGGAGCGCGAGGCCAAGGAGCGCGCCGCCCGCGAGGCCGAGCGCAAGCGCCTGAACAGCTTCGTGTCGCCGATCTCCGGCTCGTACGTCTCCACGGCCTACCAGGCCGGCAGCGGACTGTGGTCCTCCGGCAGCCACACCGGCATCGACTTCCACGCCTCCAGCGGCACTTCGGTGCACGCGGTCGGCATGGGCACCGTCGTCGAGGCCGGCTGGGGCGGCGCGTACGGCAACAACGTCGTGATCAAGATGAAGGACGGTACGTACACCCAGTACGGTCACATGTCCTCGATCGGCGTCTCCGTCGGCCAGGACGTCACCCCCGGCCAGCAGATCGGCCTCTCCGGAGCCACCGGCAACGTCACGGGCCCGCACCTCCACTTCGAGGCCCGCACCGGCCCCGACTACGGCTCGGACATCGACCCCGTCGCGTACCTGCGCCAGCACGGTGTGAACGTCTGACCCGTCAGCCACACTCCACGAAAGCCCCGGCTCACCGAGCCGGGGCTTTCGCGTGTGCGGGTCTGCACTGTCCAAAAAATATCCCTGGATTCAGTTCCCTCGTCGGAAATTCAAGCCCGGTGGAATAGAGTCACCGGGTAAACGTTCCGGCCACGTGTCATTCGCGCTTGACCGGGCGTCAATCGGCCGCGTATCGCGGGCATTGAGGCGGAGGTCGAGTCATGCGCATTCCCGCGCAGTCGGTATGCACAGCGATCCGTGACGACATCGTCGCCGGCGTCTACGAGCGCGGCGGCAGGCTCACCGAGGAACTGCTCGCGCGTCGCTACGGGGTCTCGCGCGTGCCCGTCCGTGAGGCGCTGCGCACCCTGGAGGCGGAGGGGTTCGTCGTCACGCGCAGGCACGCGGGCGCGTGCGTGGCCGAACCCACCGAGCGGGAGGCGGCCGACCTCCTGGAGATCCGCATGCTGCTCGAACCCATGGGCGCCGCCCGCGCCGCGCAGCGCCGCACCGAGGCCCACCTCAAGGTGCTGCGTGGCCTGGTCAGGCTGGGTCAGGAGCGCTCCCGACGGGGCCAGAGCGAGGATCTGCGCTCCCTCGGCAGCTGGTTCCACGAGACGCTCGCGCAGGCCTCCGGCAGTCCCGGCCTGATCACCCTGCTCACCCAGCTCCGCCACAAGATCGCCTGGATGTACGCCGTGGAGAGCCCGGCCCGGCCGGCCGAGTCCTGGGCCGAGCACGGCGCCATCGTCGACGCCGTGGCGCGCGGCGACGCGGAGCGTGCCCGCGCCCTGGCCACCCTGCACGCGGAGCGTGCGACGGCCGCCCACAGGCTGCGCGTCCCCCGCGCGGGCGAGCATGTGAGGACTTCGCAACATGCAGTCAACACGGTGGGGCGCCAGGTTTAACAACAGCGCCGTATACAAAGAAGTGCACTATTCGGTGAATGGGTTGAACGGGGTGCGGATGAATTTCCGCTGCCTATTTCCCGCCGCCCAATTCGCGCCGCAATAGCGAACGGGCGTGCCGCAATTGTGAACGAACGTGCCACAATAGCGAACGAAAAAGCCGCGCGTCCCGAAGGGGAACGCGCGGCTCAGCCGTACTGCTTTTGTCTTTGTGTCAGACGGTCTCGGGAAGCTCCTCGAGCCCCTCGGCGACCAGCTTCGCCAGACGGTCGAGCGCGGCGTCCGCACCCTCGGCGTCGGAAGCCAGCACGATCTCCTCGCCGCCCTGCGCGCCCAGGCCGAGCACGGCCAGCATGGAGGCGGCGTTGACGGGGTTGCCGTCGGCCTTGGCGATCGTCACGGGAACGCCGGCGGCCGTGGCAGCGCGGACGAAGATGGAAGCGGGGCGGGCGTGGAGGCCCTCGGCCCAGCCGACGTTGACGCGGCGCTCAGCCATGTGATGCTGCCCTTCAGGTGTCTCACGGTTGTCTAGACCAGTGTTCCATATCGGGAGGCGTGCGTGACGCGGACCCAGGTCCTCACCGGCACGGCCCTTCGGTCCTCCATAGGGTGCCCTCCGTACGCACGGGCCGCGACCCGTACGACCGACCGTCATCTGTCGGTGCCCGGCCCTACCCTTGCGGCATGGAGACCCCGTCGGACCGCCATGCGTACCCCGCCCACTGGGAGGCCGACGTGGTGCTGCGCGACGGCGGCACCGCGCGGATCAGGCCCATCACGACCGCGGACGCCGAGCATCTGACCAGCTTCTACGAGCAGGTCTCGGACGAGTCGAAGTACTACCGCTTCTTCGCGCCCTACCCCCGCCTGTCCGCCAAGGACGTGCACCGCTTCACCCATCACGACTACGTGGACAGGGTCGGTCTCGCGGTCACGGTGGGCGGCGAGTTCATCGCCACGGTGCGCTACGACCGGATCAACGAGCAGGGCATGTCGGCTACCGCGCCCGCCGACGAGGCGGAGGTCGCCTTCCTCGTGCAGGACGCCCACCAGGGCCGGGGCGTCGCCTCCGCCCTCCTGGAGCACATCGCGGCCGTCGCCCGCGAGCGGGGCATCCGCCGGTTCGCCGCCGAGGTGCTGCCCGCCAACAGCAAGATGATCAAGGTGTTCCGGGACGCCGGATACACGCAGAAGCGCAGCTTCGAGGACGGCGTGGTCCGCCTGGAGTTCGACATCGAGCCCACGGAGGCCTCGCTCGCGGTGCAGCACGCGCGCGAGCAGCGCGCCGAGGCCCGCTCGGTGCAGCGCCTGCTCGCTCCCGGCTCCGTCGCCGTGATCGGCGTGGGACGCGCGGCCGGAGGAGTGGGCCGCAGCGTTCTCGACAACCTGAAGGACGCGGGCTTCACCGGCCGCCTGTACGCGGTGAACCAGGCGTTCGGGGATGACGTCACCGAGATCGACGGCGTGCCCGCGCACCGCTCCGTACGCGACATCGACCCGGCGGAGACGGTCGACCTGGCCGTCGTGGCCGTGCCCGCCCCGGACGTCCCCGAGGTCGTCGCCGAGTGCGGCGAGCGCGGCGTGCAGGGCCTCGTCGTGGTCTCCGCCGGCTACGCGGAGAGCGGCGACGAGGGCCGCGAGCGCCAGCGTGCCCTGGTCCGCCAGGCCCGCAGCTACGGAATGCGCATCATCGGGCCGAACGCCTTCGGGGTCGTCAACACGTCACCGGAAGTACGGCTCAACGCCTCGCTCGCCCCCGAGATGCCGCGCCCCGGGCGCATCGGCCTGTTCGCCCAGTCCGGCGCCATCGGCATCGCGCTCCTGTCCCGCCTGCACCGCAGGGGCGGGGGAGTCACCGGGGCCAGCGGCGTCTCCACGTTCGTCTCCGCGGGCAACCGCGCGGACGTGTCCGGGAACGACGTCCTTCAGTACTGGTACGACGACGCGGACACCGACGTCGCCCTCATGTACCTCGAATCGATCGGCAACCCCCGCAAGTTCACCCGCCTCGCCCGCCGCACCGCCGCCGCCAAGCCCCTGGTGGTCGTGCAGGGCGCCCGGCACAGCGGCATCGCGCCCACGGGCCACGCGGTGCGGGCCACCCGCCTCCCGTACGCCACCGTGTCCGCGCTGCTGCGCCAGGCGGGGGTCATCCGGGTCGACACGATCACCGAACTCGTGGACACCGGCCTCCTGTTGGCCCGCCAGCCGCTGCCCGAGGGGCCACGCGTCGCCATCCTGGGCAACTCGGAGTCGCTCGGCCTCCTTACGTACGACGTGTGCCTCTCCGAAGGGCTGCGGCCCAAGCCGCCGCTGGACCTGACGACCGCCGCGTCCGCCGCCGACTTCCGGGCCGCACTGGAGCAGGCCCTGGCCGACGAGAAGACGGACGCCGTCGTGGTCACCGCGATCCCCGCAGTGGGGGAGGGCCCCTCGGAGGACGCGGAACTCGCGGCCGCCCTGAGCGCGGCAGCCGCCACCGGCCCCACGAAGCCGGTGCTCGTCGTCCACGTCGAACTCGGTGGCCTCGCGGAAGCCCTCTCCGCCGCGGCCAGCACGGGGCCCAACGCGCCCGACACCCTGCCCCAGCGCGCCACTTCGGAGGCCTCAGGGACTCCCGGGGCTTCTTCGGATGCGCCCGACGTCGCCGAAGGCACCCCGCTTCCTGTGGACCGCACCAGGCGCCTCATCCCCGCCTACCCGGCGGCCGAGCGCGCCGTCCGCGCGCTCTCCCAGGTGTCCAAGTACGCCCAGTGGCGACGCGACGCCGCCGCGCCCGGCAAGGTGCCCGAGTACGACGCCATCGACGAGCAGGGCGCCGCCGAGCTCATCACGGAACTGCTCGCCAAGGAGGGCGACCCGCGGGGCGCAGACCTCGCCCCGGAGGACGCCCGCGCCCTGCTGTCCCGCTACGGCATCGACGTCCGCAGCACGCTGCCCGCCCCCGGCCCGGACGAGGCCGCGGCGGCGGCGCGCACGCTCGGCTACCCGGTGGCCCTGAAGACGACCGCCCCGCATCTGCGGCACCGCCCCGACCTCGGCGGCGTACGCCTGGACCTGGCCGGCGAGGGAGAGCTGCGGCGCGCCTACGAAGACCTGACCCAGCGGCTCGGCAAGCCTGCCGAACTGCGGCCGGTCGTGCAGTCGATGGCGCCGCGCGGAGTCGACACCGTCGTACGCGCCGTCATAGACCCGGCCGCGGGCGCCGTGCTCTCCTTCGCACTCGCCGGAGCTGCCTCCGAACTGCTCGGTGACACCGCCCACCGGCTGATCCCGGTGACCGACAAGGACGCGCAGGCGATCGTGCGGTCCATCAAGACGTCCCCGATCCTGTTCGGCTGGCGCGGCGCGGCCCCCGTGGACACCCCCGCGCTCGAAGAGCTGCTGCAACGGGTCTCGCGCCTGGTCGACGACCACCCCGAGGTCGTCGGCGTCGCCCTCGAACCGGTCGTCGTGGCCGAGCGCGGGCTGACCGTCCTCGGCGCCTCCGTCCGGCTCGCGCCGCCGCCCGCCCGCGACGACCTCGGCCCGCGCACCCTGCCCGCCGCGTACTGAACCACCTCGTACGGGCCCCTCACGGAGAGTTATCCACAGGGGCATCGGCAGTCTCTTTACGGGCCTTAGGATGGACCACATGGCCAAGACCAGTACGACGACCCAAGGGCTGCGAGCGGCGATCGAGCGCAGCGGTTACTACCCGGCTCTTGTGGCCGAGGCGGTGGAGGCCGCGGTCGGCGGCGAGCCGATCTCGTCGTATCTGGTGCACCAGGAGACCACGTTCGATGCGAACGAGGTGCGTCGGCATGTCACCGTCCTGGTCCTGACCGACAGCCGCTTCATCGTCAGCCACACCGACGAGCAGGCCGCCGACAGCACCTCCCCGACGTCGTACGCGACGACGTCGACGGAGTCCGTGCAGATCGGCCGGATCTCGTCGGTCGTGCTCAGCCGCGTCGTCGCCAATCCGGAGAAGTACGTCCCGGGGTCGCTGCCCCGCGAGGTCGTCCTCACCATCGGCTGGGGCGCCGTGTCCCGCATCGACCTGGAGCCCGCGACCTGCGGCGACCCCAACTGCGAGGCGGACCACGGATACACGGGCAGCACGACCGCGGACGACCTGAGCCTGCGCGTCAGCGAGGCCGGGGACGGCCCGGAGACCGTGCGCCAGGCCCTCACCTTCGCCCAGTCCCTCTCCGAGGCCATCGCGGACGCGGGCCGCCGATGACGCAGGCCGCCTGGGACGACGTAGAGCCGCTCCCCGTCCACTCCGCTCCCGTCCCGGCGTACGGCACCGGATCCCTCGCGGATCTGCTGCCCACCATCGGCGCCCACCTGGGCGTGCCCGGCTGCACCGCCGGCATCTCCGAGCTGCGGCCGGTCGACCGCGCCTGCGTGTTCCTGATCGACGGCCTCGGCTGGGAGCAGCTCAGGGCGCACCCGGACGAGGCACCGTTCCTCAGCTCGCTCATATCGTCTTCGCGCGGCGGTACAGGGCGCCCGATCACCGCGGGCTACCCGGCGACGACCGCGACCTCCCTCGCCTCCGTGGGCACGGGCCTGCCTCCTGGCGCGCACGGCCTGCCCGGCTACACCGTGCGCAACCCGGCCACCGGCGAGCTGATGAACCAGCTCCGCTGGAACCCGTGGACGAAGCCGCGGACCTGGCAGCCGTACCCCACGATCTTCCAGCGCGCCCACGAGGCGGGCATTCACACGGCACAGGTGTCCGCGCCGCACTTCGAGACGACCCCCCTCACCAAGATCGCCCTCAGTGGTGGCACGTTCTACGGCCGCCTCTCCGGCGAGGACCGCATGGACCTGGCCGCCGAGCAGCTGGGCGCGGGGGACCGGTCGCTGGTGTACACGTACTACAGCGAGGTCGACGGCAAGGGTCACCGCTTCGGCGTCGACTCCGACCCGTGGCGCGGCCAGCTCATGTACGTCGACCGCCTCGCACAGCGCCTCGCCGAGCAACTGCCGCCGCGCAGCGCCCTGTACGTCACCGCTGACCACGGCATGGTCGACATCGCCTTCGACGAGCAGTCCCGCATCGACTTCGACGAGGACTGGGAACTGGGCGCGGGCGTCGCCCTGTTGGGCGGCGAGGGCCGTGCCCGCCATGTGTACGCGGTGCCGGGCGCGGCGGGCGACGTGCTCACGGTGTGGCGAGAGGTGCTCGGCGAGCAGTTCTGGGTCGCCTCGCGCGACGAGGCGATCGCGGCCGGCTGGTTCGGTCCACAGGTTGATCAACGTGTGTACGACCGGCTCGGCGACGTCATCGCCGCGGCCCGTGACGACGTGGTCCTCATCGCCTCGCGGAACGAGCCGAAGGAATCCCTGATGGTCGGCAACCACGGCTCGATGACCCCGGCGGAACAGCTCGTACCGCTGCTGGAAGTACGGTCCTGACCCCTCCGGCCACGCCGGCCACTTCGGCAACCCCCTCACGTCACGCGAAAGGTGCTCAACTCCCCATGCCCGAGCTGGTGTTCTTCTCCGGAACGATGGACTGTGGGAAGTCGACCCTCGCTCTGCAGATCGAGCACAACCGCTCGGCGCGCGGCCTCCAGGGCCTGATCTTCACCCGCGACGACCGGGCGGGGGAGGGCAAGCTCTCCTCCCGCCTCGGCCTGGTCACGGACGCCGTGGAGGTCGCGGGCGACCTGGACGTCTACGCGTACGTGGTCGATCACCTCTCGCACGGCGGCCGGGTGGACTACCTGATCGCGGACGAGGCTCAGTTCCTCGCGCCCGAGCAGATCGACCAGCTCGCCCGGGTCGTCGACGAGCTGGAACTCGACGTCTTCGCCTTCGGTATCACGACCGACTTCCGCTCCAAGCTGTTCCCCGGCTCGCAGCGCCTGGTCGAACTCGCCGACCGCGTAGAGGTGTTGCAGGTGGAGGCGCTGTGCTGGTGCGGCGCCCGCGCCACGCACAACGCCCGTACCGTCAACGGCGCGATGGTCGTCGAGGGCGCCCAGGTCGTCGTCGGTGACGTGAACCGGTCGCCGGACGAGATCGGCTACGAGGTGCTGTGCCGGCGGCATCACAGCAGACGGATGACGAGCGCCACGGCACACGCGGCGGCCCTGTCCCCGGACGTGCTGCCGGTCGGCTCGGCCTGAGCGAGACGCAGGCCCGGGAAACGCCCCGCCTACGCGGCCGGAGGCGTCACCAGCGAGAACTCCGCGCCCTCCGGATCCGCCACCGTGGCCACCCGCCCGTGTGCGCCCTCGCGGGCGGCGGACACCACGTGGCCGCCCAGGTCGGCGACGCGTTCCACGGCCTCGTCCACGTCCTTGACCGTGAAGTACGTCATCCAGTGCGGGCCCTGGTCGCGGGGCAGGGCGTGGCCGACGCCGTGCACGGAGGCCACGGGGTGGCCCGCCAGGTGCAGGGTCAGGAAGTCGAAGTTGGCGGAGACGACGGCCTCTTCGGAGTATCCGAAGACCGCCTGGTAGAACTTCGCGACGCTCGCGGTCTCCCGCGTCACCAGCTCGTTCCACGCCATCGCGCCCGGTACCCCGGTCACCGCCGAGCCCACGTGCTCGGCGGCCTGCCAGATCCCGAACACCGCCCCCGCGGGGTCGGAGCCGATGGCCATCCGGCCGGCCTCCCCGGCGTCCAGCGGGCCCACGCCCACGGTGCCGCCGCAGTGCCGCACCGTCTCGGCCGTCGCGTCCACGTCGTCCGATGCGAGGTAGGGGGTCCAGGCGATCGGCAGCTGGCGGTCGGGCGGCAGCTGGCCGATCCCGGCGACCTCCTTGCCGTCGAGGAGCGCCCGCGCGTACGGGCCGAGCTGCTGTGGGCCGGGCTTGAACTCCCAGCCGAACAGCGCACCGTAGAACTCCTGGGTCGCGGCCATGCCGTGCACCATCAGGCTCACCCAGCAAGGTGTGCCGGGTGCGCGCCGGGCTGCTGCCTCGGTCATCGTCACTCTCTCCTCGGAACGGGACCCTCGGGGCCCGCGGCTCGGGATCCCATATGTCAGGTGGCGCCCGTGCCGATGGTGGCACTCGGTGCCGAGCGACGCTCATCGGCCGCGCCGAAACCATCGGACTCCCCGCTGAGGATGCCCGAAACGGTGTTTCGCGTTCGTTTCGGCGCCACGACCCTGCCATGTCCGGTCAATAGACGCTCGGTAGTCGATCGAGCACGCTATACGACCACGAGCGCGCGGGCCAGAGCATGAGCAAGGATGGGCCCATGAATGCCATCATCTCCGCATCCGAACTCGCGAGCGAGTTGACGGGCGAGCGGCCCCCCGTGCTGCTCGACGTCCGCTGGCAGCTCAGCCTCGCCAAGACCGCGGGAGCGCCCGCGTTCGACGGCCGTGCCGAGTACGCGGCGGGCCATGTGCCCGGCGCGGTCTACGTCGATCTCGATACGGAACTCGCTGGTCACGCGGGCCCCGGGGACGGCAGGCACCCCTTGCCCGAGCTGTCCGCGTTCGGCGCGGCGATGCGCGCCGCCGGCGTCTCGGCGGACCGCGACGTCGTCGTATACGACGGTGGCCAGGGCTGGGCCGCGGCACGCGCCTGGTGGCTGTTGCGCTGGACGGGTCACCCGTCCGTGCGAGTTCTCGACGGCGGGCTTGTCGCCTGGGACGGACCCCTGGAGACCACCGCTCCGGCACCGCAGCCGGGCACCTTCGAGCCTGCACCCGGTGCCACCGGCCTGCTCGACGCGGACGCCGCCGCGGCCCTGGCCCGTTCCGGTCTGCTCCTCGACGCCCGCGCCGCCGAGCGCTACCGCGGTGACGTGGAGCCCATCGACCGCGTCGGCGGCCACATCCCCGGCGCGGTGTCCGCTCCGACCACGGAGAACGTCGGCGACGACGGCCGCTTCCGGCCGACCGCCGAGCTCGCGGACCGCTTCAAGTCCCTTGGCGCGAACGGTGATCCGGGCCAGGTCGGCGTCTACTGCGGCTCAGGCGTCTCGGCCGCGCACGAGATCCTGGCGCTCGCTGTGGCAGGCATCGATGCCCAGCTGTACGTCGGCTCCTGGTCCCAGTGGTCCGCCGACGAGGCGCGCCCGGTGGCCACGGGGCCGGATCCGCAGTAGCCGCCGCCACGTAGCCGCCACCACGCAGAGGGGGCCCGCGCCGACTGAACGGCGCGGGCCCCCTCTGCGTACAAAAGGGTGCTACTCGTGGTGCGGGAGTCGGCTACTCCTGCTTCTTGCGGCGCGTGCCGAAGACGATCTCGTCCCAACTCGGCACGGCGGCGCGGCGACCGGGGCGGACGCCGTCGGCCTCCGCCTGGCGGTCGGTCGTGCCGGTGAGGCGGTCACGGTGACCGGCGACGGCGCGTGGCATCAGGATGTCCGCGTACGCCGATCCGGCCCCGGCCGAGGCCGCGGGCGCCGCGGGCTCCTCCACCTCGGCGGCCGCGGGCGGCTCAGGCTCCTCCTGCGGCTCGGGAGCCACTGCGGGACGCTCGGGCACCGCGAGATCGCCGCGGTAGCTGGGCACGGCCTCCAGGAGGCTGGTCAGCGAATCGCGCTCCGGCGGTGCGGACGAGGCGATCGCCGGCAGCTCGGTCTCCTCGGGCTCCGGCTCCGCGGGCGGCGTCGGCCGCTCGAGCTGCCGGTCCAGCGCGCGATCGAGGGGTCGGTCGAGGGGACGGTCCCTGGGGAGCCGGGCGATGCGCGGCACGAACGGGAACGTGGGTTCGGGCGTACCGATGTCGTCGGACTCGCCGATCAGCGAGCGCGCCTCGTCGTCCACGGCCTGGACGAGCCTGCGGGGCGGGTCGTACGTCCAGCTCGCCGAGTGCGGTTCGCCGGCGACCCGGTAGACGAGCAGGACTTCCCAGGTGCCGTCGTCCCGGCGCCAGGAGTCCCACTGGACCGAGTCCTTGTCGGCGCCGCGCAGCACGAGACGCTCCTGCACCGCCTCGCCCAGCTGGGGGCCGGCGTTCTCGCCGGGGCGGCGCACGGGTGTCTTCCTGGCGCGCTCGGCCATGAACGCGCGCTCCGCGAGCACGGGGCCCTCGAAGCGGCGCACCCGGTCGACCGGGATGCCGGCGAACTGCGCGACCTCCTCGGCGGTCGCGCCTGCCCGTATACGCGCCTGAATGTCGCGCGGGCGGAGGTGGCTCTCCACCTCGATCTCGATCTGGCCGAGGCGCGGACGGTCGCCACGTACGGCGGCCCGGAGGCGCTCGTCGATCGGCAGCGTGTACTCCGTGCTGTCCGCAGCCTTCAGCACCAGCCGTGTGCCGTCGTTAGAGACGGCCACGACACGCAGTTCGGGCATGGGGACCTCCCGGGTGGTGCCTGCCGACGTCACGTGCGTCGCTGCTTCCGCTAGTCGAGTGTGGCCTGCCCGGGTGCAGCCTGCCACAACCTTGCCGAGTTGCCCGGCGTGTCGGGCATGGGCCCGGGGTCGCCGTTATGGCACGGTTACCTATTCGCAACGCTAAGTGACGGACTCCGTCACCCTGTGCAGCGAACCCCCTCCCCACGGTCCTGGCAGGACCCGAGCACCCTGGCGGGAGACCGGACCCAGGGCTCGCAACAGTACTCCATTCGGGCCACTTGCGTGGATCGGCACGCTGTCGAAGTTCTCTCGGGGCGCGGGAGTTGGGGCCGCGGTCCCACGATTCCGGCGGGCGATGTGTGGGGCTCGCGTGTTCTGCTTCACGAAATCTCCGGAACCGGAACTGATTCCTCCTCCGATACGTCCTTTCTCTTGTGTCCTAGGGAGTTCGCTTACTCTTGGGGGCTTCGTGGGGCATGGGTGGTTTTGTAGAGAAAGGCAGGCAAGGTCCGAGAATGGGCAAGAAGCCGGAGATCTCCGAGGACATATCCGAGAACGTGGAGGAAGAGCCCAAGGGGAAGCGGTTGGATCTGAGCGTCCCGCAGGTGGCGGGCAGTGCGGTCGCCGCCGTCGTGGCCGCGAAGCTCGCCTCCGGCCTCGGTGTCTACGGGACGATCCTCGGTGCCGGTGTGGTCAGTGCCCTCGCCACGTGTGGCGGCACGCTCTTCCAGCACTTCTTCAGGCGCACCGGTGAGCAGATACGCGACGTCCGAGTGGTGAAACCGAAGACCCGGCAGGTGCCGGTGACGGCGGAGGGCCGGCCCGTGCCCCGCACGTTCCGCTCGGACTCCTCGATGGACGCCACGAAGTCCATGGTCACGGGTGCACAGCCGCCCGCGGCGCGGCCGCCCGTGACGGCGCTGCCGACCACCACGACATGGGGGACGACGAAGACCCCGGCCGCGGACGCCGATGAGGCGACGGCGCTGCCGCAGGTCTCCGCGCTCGAGCAGGCCACCGCCATGGAGCGGATTCCCGACCCGGCCACCGAGGGAACCCAACTGCTCGACACGGGAGCCGTGGCCGACCTGCTGCCGGACGAGGACACCGACAAGACGCAGCTGCTGAGCGCCGCGGGTGCCACTGCCGCGACCGCCGCGGCCGACCCCGAGAAGACCCAGCTGATCAGGCCCGAGGCGATCGACGAAGCCACGCGGGTGCTGCGTGCCCCGGATGTCGATCATGCCGACACCGATCACGTCGACGCCGATCATGCCGACGACGGCGCGGACCTCGACGACGAGTTCACCGAGGGCACCGTGCACCGTTCGCGCATCAAGAGCTGGAAGCGGCCACTGATCGCCGCGGCGGTCGTGTTCGGCGTCACCATGGGCGGCATCACCACGTACGAACTGGTGTCGGGCCACACCTTCGGCGGCGGTGGCAACGGAACCACCATCGGCGACGCCTTCAAGGGGCGGAACTCCTCGTCCGGCGGCGACACCACTTCGGACACCACCCCGACGCCGTCCGACGGCAGCAGCGCCGGCTCGGACACCGGTACGCAGAACGGCGACGGCTCCGGCACCACCGCCCCGGACCCGAGCGATACCCCGACGACGGGTGGCACCGGCAACTCCGACAGTGGCTCGGACTCCGGTTCGGACAGCGGGTCCTCCGACTCGGGTTCGGACTCGGGCTCCGATTCGGGCTCGGACAGCGGTTCGGACAGCGGGTCCTCCGACTCCGGTTCGGACTCGGGCTCCGACAGCGGTTCGGACTCCGGTTCGGACAGCGGCAGCACCACCGACCCGACCACCGCGCCCACGCAGGGCTCGGACGTCCAGCAGCAGTCGGAGTGACCCGAGACGCGTACCTACGGGGCTGCCGGGTCAGTCGCCGAGGACCCGCCGCAGATAGGCATTGCCGAACACGCGGTCCGGGTCCAGGCGGTCGCGCAGCGCCGTGAACTCACCGAAGCGCGGGTACGCGCGCGCGAAGTACTCCGCGTCGCGCGTGTGCATCTTGCCCCAGTGCGGGCGCCCCTCGTGGGCGGTGAGGATCTGCTCGGCCGCGGTGAAGTACCGGTGGTACGGCGTCCCCTTGTACATGTGCACGGCTACGTAGGCGCTTTCGCGGCCGGACGCCGTGGACAGCGCGATGTCGTCGGCCGGGGCGGTGCGGACCTCGACGGGAAAGCTGATCCGCAGGCGTGAGCGGTCGACCATGGACTTCAGCTCGCGCAAGGTGTCCACGAGGGCCGCGCGCGGAACCGCGTACTCCATCTCCACGAAGCGCACGCGGCGCGGTGATGTGAAGACCTTGTAGGGAATGTCCGTGTACGTCCGTGAGGACAGTGCCCGGCTGGAGACCTTGGCGATCGACGGGATCGTGGCGGGCACGGCGCGGCCGATCGAATTGACCACCTGGAACAGGCCGTTGGAGAGCAGTTCGTCCTCGACGAAGCCGCTGAACTTGGAGACGGGGGCCTCCGGGCCCGCGCTGCGGTTGTTGCGCTTGGTGTTGCAGCTGCCCGTGTGCGGGAACCAGTAGAACTCGAAGTGCTCGTTCTCGGCGTGCAGCTCCTCGAAGTCCGTGAGCACCCGGTCGAGGGGCATCGGCTCCTCGCGCGCGGAGAGCAGGAAGATCGGCTCCACGGCGAAGGTGATCGCCGTGACGATGCCGAGGGCGCCGAGGCCGATGCGGGCGGCCGCGAAGACCTCGGGGTTCTCCTTCTCGGAGCAGGTGAGGAGCTCGCCGCTCGCGGTGACCAGCTCAAGTCCCTTGATCTGCGCGGCGATCGATGCGGAGTCGCGGCCCGTGCCGTGCGTGCCGGTGCTGGTGGCGCCGGAGACGGTCTGCTCCATGATGTCGCCCATGTTCGTGAGCGACAGGCCCTCGCGGGCCAGGGCCATGTTGAGTCGCTTGAGCGGAGTACCGGCCTCGACCGTGACGGTCCCGTTCGACCGGTCAATGCTGCGGATTCCGGTCAACAGTTGAGGGCGTATCAATACTCCGTCGGTCGCGGCCGCCGCCGTGAAGGAGTGGCCCGAGCCGACGGCCTTCACCTTCAGGCCGTCCTCCGCGGCGCCGCGCACCGCCGCCGTCAGCTCCTCGACGGATGCGGGCGTCACCTCGCGCACGGGGCGCGCGGTGACATTGCCCGCCCAGTTACGCCAGGCTTCGCTGCTCCTCCTGCTGCCCGTCTGCGTGCCCGGCGCGCCCAGCGTGCCCCTCGGTGGCCTGCTCATCGGTGCTTCCTCCCCGCTGCGGAACCGGCCGCTTCAGCCGGCGATAGCCCAGGAGCCCGACAAGGACCGCGACGGCGCCGGATACCCCCGGCACCGCGTACCCGGCATCCGCCCCGGCGGCGTCGATCACCCAGCCGGCCACGGAGGAGCCGAGCGCGACGCCGACCGAGAGTCCGGTGCTCACCCAGGTCATGCCCTCGGTCAGTTTCGCGCGTGGTACGTGCTGCTCGACGAGGGCCATCGTCGTGATCATCGTCGGTGCGACGGACAGGCCCGCGACGAAGAGCGCCACGGCCAGGAGTGGCAGGTTCCCGACCAGTTGGAGGGGGATCATACTCACGGCCATCGTGACGACACCCAGCAGCCACCTGGGAGCGGGCGCCCCCTTGAAGTGCAGCAGGCCGAACAGCGCGCCCGCGAGGCAGGAGCCGGTCGCGTAGATGGCGAGCACCACGCTCGCCATCGACTTGTGGCCGAGGTCCTCGGCATAGGCCACCGTGACGACGTCGATCGACCCGAAGATCGCTCCCGTCGCGACGAAGGTCGCCACCAGAACCTGCAAGCCACGCGCGCGGAGCGCCGATCCGGGGCTGTGCTGTTCGCGCGGGTGCGGTACCGGTTCCGTGGCGCGCTGCGACGTCAGCCAGAAGACACCGGCCGCGAGGAAACAGCCCGCCAGGAGAGGCCCCGCCTCCGGGAACCACACCGTGGACAGGCCGATCGAGATGATCGGCCCGAAGACGAAGCACACCTCGTCCAGCACCGACTCGAAGGAGTACGCGGTGTGCAGCTGCCGCGGGACGTCTCCGTAGAGGGCCGCCCAGCGTGACCGGATCATGGAGCCGACGCTGGGGACGCAGCCGACGAGCGCCGCGCACGCGAAGAGGGTCCAGTCCGGCGCCGCGTACTTCGCGCACAGCAGGAGACCCGTGACCGCGACGAGCGAGATCACGGTGGCCGGCCGAAGCACCCGGCGCTGCCCGTGCCGGTCGACGAGCCGGGAGATCTGCGGCCCGATCAGGGCGGCCGACAGCGCCACCGTCGCGGACAGGGCGCCCGCGAGCCCGTAGCGCCCGGTCAGCTGGGAGACCATCGTGACGATGCCGATGCCCATCATGGACAGGGGCATCCGGCCGAGGAGCCCGGCAGCGGAGAAGCTCTTGGTTCCGGGCAGGGCGAATATGGCGCGGTAGGGGCTGGGCAACTCGACTCCGGTAAGGCGTAAAAGCGGTGGATACAGCTTACGCGCGCCACGACCGGGACACACGCGGTTTTCCGCCTGTCAGTGCCGGGTGGCAGGATCGAAGTCATGCCAGACGCGCACGCTGCCAGCCCCGATGCCCGCCCCTACGACGCCCTGCTGCTGCTCTCGTTCGGAGGCCCGGAGGGCCCCGACGACGTCGTCCCGTTCCTGGAGAACGTGACGCGCGGCCGGGGCATCCCCAAGGAGCGGCTCAAAGAGGTCGGGCAGCACTACTTCCTGTTCGGCGGGGTCAGCCCGATCAACGACCAGAACAGGGCCCTGCTCGACGCCCTGCGCAAGGACTTCGCCGAGCACGGCCTGGAACTGCCGGTCTACTGGGGCAACCGGAACTGGGCGCCGTACCTGACGGACACGCTGCGCGAGATGGTCACCGACGGCCACCGCCGCATCCTCGTCCTCGCCACCAGCGCCTACGCCTCGTACTCGGGCTGCCGCCAGTACCGCGAGAACCTCGCGGAGTCCCTCGCCGCGCTGGAGGCGGAGGGCCTGGAGCTGCCGAAGATCGACAAGCTGCGGCACTACTTCAACCACCCCGGCTTCGTCCGCCCCATGGTCGAGGGCGTCCTGAAGTCCCTCTCCGACCTCCCCGAGGACGTCCGCGCCGGCGCCCACATCGCCTTCACCACGCACTCCATCCCGACCGCGGCGGCCGACACCTCCGGGCGGACCGAGGAGCACGGCGACGGGGGCGCGTACGTGAAGCAGCACCTAGAAGTCGCGCGGCTCATCGCCGACGCCGTGCGCGAGGAGACCGGCGTCGCCCACCCCTGGCAGCTCGTCTACCAGTCGCGTTCCGGCGCCCCGCACATCCCGTGGCTCGAGCCCGACATCTGCGACCACCTGGAGGAGCGCCACGCGGCGGGCGTCCCGGCCGTCGTCATGGCGCCCATCGGCTTCGTATCCGACCACATGGAGGTCCTCTACGACCTCGACACCGAGGCCGAGGCGAAGGCCGCGGAGCTGGGCCTTCCGGTGCGCCGCTCCGCCACCGTGGGAGCCGACCCGCGCTTCGCCGCCGCCGTACGGGACTTGACCCTGGAGCGGGCCGCGACCGAGAGCGGGCAGAACGTCACGCCGTGCGCTCTGGGAGCGCTCGGCGCCAGCCACAACCTGTGTCCCGTGGGCTGCTGCCCCGCCCGCACCCCCAAGCCGGCCGCGGCCGGTGCCGACAGCCCGCACGCGTAAGGACTCCCACGTGACCGATCCCAAGGCCACCGAGGCCGACCACACCAACGGCACCGCCGACGGCCTCGCGTCGCTCAAGGCGGAACTGCTCGAGATCGCCCTGGAGGCGGCGGCCCGGGCCGGTGTGTTCCTGCGCGACGGCAGGCCCGAGGACCTCGGCGTCGCCGCCACCAAGACGAGCGCCGTCGACGTCGTCACCGAGATGGACATCGCCTCCGAGAAGCTGATCACGGACTACCTGGCCGAGCGCCGCCCAGACGACGGCGTGCTCGGTGAGGAGGGCTCCTCCACGGAGGGCACCAGCGGCATCCAGTGGGTGATCGACCCCATCGACGGCACCGTCAACTACCTGTACGGGCGCCCCGATTGGTCCGTCTCCATCGCGGCCCGCAAGGACGGCGAGACGCTCGTCGGCGTCGTCGCCGCCCCGATGCGCGCCGAGACCTACCGCGCCGTCCTGGGCGGGGGCGCCTTCGTGAACGACCGCCCCGCGCGCGTGCGCGTGGCGCCGCCCCTCGAGCAGGCCCTGGTCGGCACCGGCTTCGGCTACCTGGAGTCGCGCCGCGCCCGCCAGGCCGAGGTGCTCGGGCACCTGGTGCCGCGCGTGCGCGACATCCGGCGCGGGGGCTCGGCCGCCATCGACCTGTGCGACGTGGCGCTCGGCCGCATGGACGCGTACTACGAACGGGGCCTGAACCCCTGGGACTTCGCGGCCGGCGACCTCATCGCGCGCGAGGCGGGCGCCCGCACCGGCGGCCGCCCCGGGGAGCCGCTCTCGCCGGAGCTGACCGTCGCGGCACCTCCCGGCGTCTTCGAGCCGCTTCAGAACTGGCTGGAAGAACTCGGCGCCTGGCACGACTGACCGTCCCGCCTCACGGCACACGGGACACGGCACACGAGCTCGCGGCAGGCAAGCTCGCGGCACGCGAAAGGGCCCCGGCGCCCGCCTGGATCGACCAGGCGCCGGGGCCCTCGTACGTGCGTCAGACGCTCGAGGCGTGAACCTCCACGCCGTGCTCGGCGGCGAGGCGGCGGAGGTCGTCCAGCTCGCCCTGCTCGACCTCGGCAAGGAAGTCGTCACCGGTCTCGCGCGCCCGCGTCAGGTCGGTCTCGGCCGCCCTAATGCGCTGCAGAAGTCCTGCGGTGAATGCGTCCATGGTTGCGCCCCCTCGTCCTGGGTCGTGGGTCGATGGCACGGGGGTGTGCCCTTGGAAGGGGCGATCACGTCCCCGAGCCGTCCCTGGAGGAGAGCGGTCTCGACAGCGGCTCGTGGCATGCCACATACAAAGCGTGATCGCGGATGTACAGCCGTCCTCCCCAGGGTCCCTTCCGGAGAAACCTCGACCCACGCAGAAAATCCCGGATTCCCCGGGCCGCCCGTCCGCCTTACAGCCGGTTTATGGCCGAAAGGGGCAGGATGGTGGCCACAGCCCCACACCTGACCTGCCCGCGCGCCGAGAAGCGCGCAGGTGGGCGACCAGAGGAAGGACAAGCGACGTGCGCGTACTCGTCGTCGAGGACGAGCAACTGCTCGCCGATGCGGTGGCCACCGGACTCCGCCGGGAGGCCATGGCCGTCGACGTCGTGTACGACGGTGCGGCCGCCCTGGAGCGCATCGGCGTCAACGACTACGACGTGGTCGTCCTCGACCGCGATCTCCCGCTCGTGCACGGCGACGACGTCGCCCGCAAGCTCGTCGAGCTGGGCATGCCCACCCGCATCCTCATGCTGACCGCTTCCGGCGACGTCAGCGACCGCGTGGAGGGCCTGGAGATCGGGGCGGACGACTACCTCCCCAAGCCCTTCGCGTTCAGCGAGCTGACGGCCCGTGTGCGGGCCCTCGGGCGGCGTACGAGCATGCCGCTGCCGCCCGTGCTCGAGCGCGCGGGGATCAAGCTCGACCCGAACCGCCGCGAGGTGTTCCGGGACGGCAAGGAGATCCAGCTCGCTCCCAAGGAGTTCGCCGTCCTCGAGGTGCTGCTGCGCAGCGAGGGTGCCGTCGTCTCGGCCGAGCAGCTCCTGGAGAAGGCCTGGGACGAGAACACGGACCCGTTCACGAACGTCGTGCGGGTCACCGTGATGACCCTGCGCCGCAAGCTGGGCGAGCCCGCCGTCATCGTCACCGTGCCCGGCTCGGGCTACCGGATCTGAGCCCTGGATGGCCGCCGCACCCGCGCCACCCTCTCAGGCGCCACCGAAACCGACATGGAAGCCCGGGACGAAGGCGGAACCGCCCTTCCCCTGGCTCCGCCCGACCATCCGGATACGGCTCACGCTGCTGTACGGCGGCATGTTCCTGATCGCGGGCATCCTGCTGCTCTCGATCATCTACCTCCTGGCCGCGCAGGCCCTCGACGTGGGCGGCGATCTGCCCTTCAAGGTCACCGACGGGCACGTCATCAGCACCAGCTGCAACTTCCCGTCGGGGAACATCTCGGCGAGCGAGCTGAACGACCTGATGAACGGCTGCGTCAACAAGCAGCGCCAGCACGCTCTGGACGTACTCCTCAGCCGCTCCCTGATGGCCCTGATGGGCCTCGCCGTCATCGCCTTCGCCTTCGGCTACGCCATGGCGGGCCGCGTCCTGTCCCCGCTCGGCCGGATCACGCGCACCGCGCGCCGGGTCGCCGGCACGGACCTCACGCGCCGCATCGAGCTGGACGGACCGGACGACGAGCTGAAGGAGCTGTCGGACACCTTCGACGAGATGCTGGACCGCCTGGAGCGCGCCTTCACGGCACAGCAGCGCTTCGTCGGCAACGCCTCCCATGAGCTGCGTACACCGCTCGCGATCAACCGCACGCTCCTGGAGGTGCACCTCTCCGATCCGGGCGCCCCTGTGGAGCTCCAGCAGCTCGGCAAGACGCTGCTCGCCACGAACGAGCGCAGTGAGCAGCTCGTGGAGGGCCTGCTGCTGCTCGCCCGCAGCGACAACCAGATCGTCGAGCGCAAGCCCGTGGACCTGGCGGAGGTCGCCTCGCAGGCGATCGACCAGGCCAGGGCCGAGGCCGACGAGAAGAGCGTGGAGATCCGCGGAGAGTGCAAGGAAGCGGTGATCCAGGGCAACGGTGTGCTCCTGGAGCGCATCGCCCTGAACCTCGTGCAGAACGCCGTCCGCTACAACATCCCCGAAGGGGGATGGGTGCAGGTGGACACGGAGGCCCAGCACGGCCAGGCGGTCCTCGTGGTCGCGAACACGGGCCCGGTGGTCCCCGCGTACGAGATCGACAACCTCTTCGAGCCGTTCAGGCGGCTGCGCACCGAGCGCACCGGCAGCGACAAGGGCGTGGGCCTCGGACTCTCCATCGCCCGGTCGGTCGCGCGTGCCCACGGTGGCCGCATCACCGCCGAGCCACGCGAGGGGGGTGGGCTCGTGATGCGGGTCACCCTGCCGATCTAGGCCGGTTCAACGTGCGTGCGGCCGATGGATCTGACATGCTTCCGCCGACGCGCTGGGGGAGTTCGCTTTTGGCTGAATTTTCCGGACCTGCGCCGGAGATCTCCGTGTGTGATCGATCACATGGGCGTTTTTTCGGCCGTCCACTCTCCGTGATCGCAAAAGCCGTGTGAAAGCCGGGAAAGTCCGGGTTTTCGGGCGCCTTGATCACGGGAAGTACACGGGGTGGCGCCCGTGCAGTGCGGCAATCGGACCGTGTACGGTCCCGTTCGCCACCCAAGACGATCACTCGTGAGGGGTCCAGTTGGGTGTCGATTGAGTAACAGACCTTGATGTGAGGCAAAATCTCCGCCTCAGGTCGGGCACAAGTCCGGCCTCTCATGCGTTACGGCGCTTGAGACACCGCAGACACCCAGAGGGGGAGAGCGACATGGCAACGGATTACGACACCCCACGCAAGACCGATGACGACCTCAACGAAGACAGCATTGAGGAACTGAAGTCCCGGCGTAACGACAAGTCGGCTTCGAACGTCGACGTGGACGAGTTCGAGGCGGCGGAGGGCCTGGAGCTTCCGGGCGCCGACCTCTCGAACGAGGAGCTGGCCGTCCGTGTCCTGCCCAAGCAGCAGGACGAGTTCACCTGCATGAGCTGCTTCCTGGTGCACCACCGCAGCCAGCTCGCGCGGGAGAAGAACGGGCAGCCCATCTGCCGCGACTGCGACTGAGGGCGGGTCGGGCATGACCAGCTCGACCCCGCCCTGGAAGCGCCGCTCCCGCAACAAGAAGGTCAGCGGGACGGCTCAAGGCCCGTCAGAGGCCGTGCGTGACGACGAGCGAGGCTCTTTCCCAGGAGCACCCGGTGCAGCACCTGGTGCCCCCGGAGAAGACGCCTCGCTCGAATCGGCGGACGACCACGAGTCGACGGGCGACCTGCCGGTGGCCTCGGCGGCCGGCGGCGACGGTTCGCGCAGAGGCGGCGCCGTCGCGAGAAGCGCCAGAACAGCCAGAACGGGGCTGGCCAAGAGCGGCGCGGCCGCCAAGGCCTCGATCGGCCGTCTCGCCGATCTCATCATCGAGAACGCGCCGCGGGTTCCCGTGCGGGATCTCGCGACCCTCCGCAAGCAGTTCCCGGGTCTCGGCCCCGAACAGCTCGCGGACAAGCTGGTCACGGGCGCGACCGCCGCCACATCCACCGTGGGCGCGGGAGTCGGCGTCGCCGCGATGCTGCCCGTTCCGCCCGCGATGCCGACCGAACTGGCCGCGGAGGTGACCGGTGTGGCCGCGATCGAGCTGAAGCTGATCGCCGAGCTGCACGAGGTCTACGGACTGCGGCCGCCAGGGAACCTGAAGGGCCGCAGCGGCGCCTATCTGACCGCGTGGACGGAAGAGCGCGGCATCGACGTGACGAAGCCGACCACGGTCAACGCGGCGCTCGGCGTACAGATGAAGCGCGAGCTTCGACAGCAGATCATGAAGCGGATGGTGCGGAACCTTCCGAGCCTGACCCCGTTCATGATCGGCGCGGCCGTGGGGGCGTTCATGAACCGGCGCGACACCAGGAAACTGGCCGACCGGGTACGCCAGGACCTGCGGCGGCACCAGGTGCCCTGGGAGGCGCTGACCGAACAGCCGCCCCTGGAGGAGCCGCCCGACGCCCTGGAGATCGGGGCCTGATCCCGCCCTCGTTCAGGCGCGGTTCAGAATTCAGGCGCGGCGCAGAGCCTTTGCCAAAGCTTCAGGTTCGCGCGTCGACAGGTAGACGTACGGCGTCGGGTCCGACGGATCGGTGATCTCCGCCCGCACCGCGGTCGTGACATAGCTGCGCAGCAGCATGAAGGCGCGCGGATCGGCCTTGTACGTGCGCCACGCGCGGGCCTCCTCCGCGTCCAGGACGTGCACCTCGCCGAGGGCGGACAGCGGGATCTTCGCGTCGCCCGCGACCAGCGAGTCGGCGACGACGCGTACCCGGGCCGAGCCGTACGAACTGGTGATCACGGCCGCGATGAGCAGGCCGCCGACGAAGCCGCCGAGCAGCGGCAACGGGCCGAAGGGCAGCAGGATGATGGCCCCGACGACCCCCACCATGAACGTGATCAACCACCATGACCGGGGCGCGGTCAGTCGTTCTTCGTAAGGCGTCGTCGAGAGCTCCATGGGGTCTAGCTTGGCACGATGCGTGCGGTGCGAGGGGGCGCGGGTAAGGTCTGCGGCTGTGAGTGGTACTTCAGCAGCTCTGACGCCCCCTGCCGACGCCATAGCCCCGGTGCGGCACCCTGACGCGCCCGCCCCCGGCGAGCTCCTCGGCGCGCACTACGGACACTGTTTCGGCTGTGGCGGCGAGCAGCCGCACGGGCTGCATCTGGAGGCGCGGGCCGGTGAAGGTGTCACCGTCACCGCCGAGTTCACCGTGCGCCCCGCGCATCAGGGCGCGCCGGGTCTCGCGCACGGCGGGGTCCTCGCGACCGCGCTCGACGAGACGCTCGGCTCCCTGAACTGGCTGCTCCAGGCCATCGCCGTGACCGGCCGCCTGGAGACCGACTTCGTGCGGCCCGTCCCCGTGGACACGGTGCTGTTCCTGTCCGCCGAGGTGACGGCCGTCGCCGGCCGCAAGATCTACTCGACCGCGACCGGCCGGATCGGTGGCCCCGACGGGCCCGTGGCCGTGCGTGCCGACGCCCTCTTCATCGAGGTCAAGGTCGACCACTTCATCGAGAACGGCCGCCCGGAGGAGATCGAGGCGGCCATGAGCGACCCCGACCAGGTCAGGCGCGCCCGCGCCTTCGAGGTGAACCCGTGAGCAATTTCCCTGGCGGTCCCGGCCGCGAACTCGGCGTGCTCGTGCGGCGCGTCGACCCCGATGTGCCGCTGCCTTCGTACGAGCACCCCGGTGACGCCGGAGCCGATCTGCGGACCACCGAGGCGTGTGAACTCGCCCCCGGTGAGCGGGTCGTTCTGCCCACCGGTGTGTCTGTCGCCCTGCCCGAGGGGTACGCGGCCTTCGTGCACCCCAGATCCGGCCTCGCAGCGCGCTGCGGCGTGGCTCTGGTGAATGCCCCAGGGACGGTGGATGCCGGGTACCGTGGGGAGATCAAGGTGATCGTGGTGAATCTCGACCCGCGCGAGAGCGTGCGGTTCGAGCGCTTCGACCGGATTGCCCAACTGGTGGTCCAGCAGGTCGAGAGGGTCCGCTTCCAGGAGGTCGCGGAGCTTCCCGAATCGGTGCGGGCCGAAGGGGGCTTCGGGTCCACCGGCGGGCACGCCGCCGTGGGTGGCCCGGCCGTTGCCGGCAGCGGCACGGACGGTCAAAAGGGTGGGAATCGATACGCTTCGGTCGTATCCGACCGGGAAGGACAGTGACGTGTTCGGACGTCGTAACAAGAACGGCGCCGCCGAGGATGCGGCCGGCGAGGCCGAGCAGGTCGTCGACAGCGTCGGCAGCGTGGACACGGACGAGCAGGAGCCGGACCGCGTCCGGCTCGAGCCCGAGCCCCGTCCCGACGGTCCCTGGGACGCCTCCGAGGTCCGCGAGCCCGGCGAGGGGCGGGTGGACCTGGGCGGAGTCTTCGTCCCCGGCGTGGAGGGCATGGAGCTGCGTGTGGAGGTCGCGGGCGACGCGATCGTCGCGGCGACCGTCGTCCTCCAGGACAGCGCGATCCAGCTGCAGGCCTTCGCCGCCCCCAAGAAGGAGGGCATCTGGGGCGAGGTCCGCGAGGAGATCGCCTCCGGCATCACCCAGCAGGGTGGTGTGATCGACGAGGTCGAGGGTCCGCTCGGCTGGGAGCTGCGGGCCCAGGTGCCGGTGCAGCTGCCGGACGGCACGGGCGGTTTCCAGGTCGTGCGCTTCATCGGCGTCGACGGCCCGCGCTGGTTCCTGCGCGGCGTGATCTCGGGCCAGGGCGCCGTGCAGCCGCAGGCGGCCGGCCTCCTGGAGCAGATCTTCCGCGACACCGTCGTGGTGCGCGGCGAGGGCCCGATGGCCCCGCGCGACCCGATCGTCCTCAAGCTCCCCGACGACGCGCAGATGGTCGCCGAGAGCTCCCAGGGCGAGGGCCAGGAGGCCTCCCGCTTCTCCGGTGGCATGGGCCAGCTCCAGCGGGGCCCGGAGATCACCGAGGTCCGCTGAGGCGCTCACACCGTCGTACGAGGCCGGGGCCGCGCATCCTTCGAGGGTGCGCGGCCCCGGTTTCGTGCATCAGGGTTGCGTCAAGGCCACCCGCCCGGCCGCCATCCGCCCCATTTGCGCAGATCGCAGGCCGTAGGCTCGACGCTGCGTGGAGCAGTCACGGGAAGACAATGAGGCCATGGGACGCGGGACGCGCGGGAAACTACGGATCTACCTCGGCAGTGCACCGGGCGTCGGCAAGACGTACGCGATGCTGTCCGAGGCGCACCGCCGGGTGGAGCGGGGCACGGACTGCGTGGTGGCGTTCGTCGAGCACCACGACCGGCCGCGCACCGAGGTGATGCTGCACGGCCTGGAGCAGATCCCGCGCAAAGAGCTCGCGTACCGGGGGACGGTCTTCCACGAGATGGACGTGGACGCCGTACTGCTGCGTGCCCCATCCGTCGCCCTCGTCGACGAACTGGCCCACACGAACGTGCCGGGCTCGCGCAACGCCAAGCGCTGGCAGGACGTCGAGGAACTGCTCGGTGCGGGCATCGACGTCATATCGACCGTCAACATCCAGCATCTTGAGTCGTTGGGCGATGTGGTTGATTCGATCACTGGTGTACGTCAACGGGAGACGGTCCCCGACGAAGTCGTCCGCCGTGCCGACCAGATCGAACTCGTCGACATGTCGCCCCAGTCGCTGCGCCGCCGCATGGCCCACGGCAACATCTACAAGCCCGACAAGGTCGACGCGGCGCTCTCCAACTACTTCCGCCCCGGAAACCTCACCGCGCTGCGGGAGTTGGCGCTCCTGTGGGTCGCCGACCGGGCCGACGAGTACCTCCAGGAGTACCGGGGCGAGCACAACATCCGCTCCACCTGGCAGGCCCGCGAGCGCATCGTCGTCGGCCTGACCGGAGGCCCCGAGGGCCGTACGTTGATCAGGCGCGCGGCGCGGCTCGCCGAGAAGGGCGCGGGCGGCGAGGTGCTCGCGGTCTACATCGCCCGCAGTGACGGCCTCACCGCCGCCTCGCCCAAGGAGTTGGCCGTCCAGCGCACCCTGGTCGAGGACCTGGGCGGCACGTTCCACCACGTCATCGGCGACGACATCCCCGCCGCCCTCCTGGAGTTCGCCCGCGGCGTCAACGCCACCCAGATCGTCCTCGGCTCCTCGCGGCGCAAGACCTGGCAGTACATGTTCGGCCCCGGCGTCGGCGCGACCGTCGCCCGCGAGTCCGGGCCCGACCTGGACGTGCACATCGTCACGCACGACGAGGTCGCCAAGGGGCGCGGACTGCCCGTCGCCCGCGGCGCCCGGCTCGGCCGGTCCCGGATCGTGTGGGGCTGGCTCACCGGCGTCGGCGGCCCCGCGCTGCTCGCGCTGGTCCTCACGCACGCCCACAGCGACCTCGGCCTCGCCAACGACATGCTGCTGTTCCTGTCGCTGACGGTCGCGGCCGCCCTGGTCGGCGGGCTGCTGCCGGCGCTGGCCTCCGCGGCCTTCGGCTCACTACTGCTCAACTACTTCTTCACGCCGCCTCTGCACCTGTGGACCATTGCCGACCCCACGAACATCGTCGCCATCGTGATCTTCGTAGGGGTCGCGGTGTCCGTCGCCTCGGTCGTCGACACGGCGGCCCGGCGCACCCACCAGGCGGCCCGGCTGCGCGCCGAGTCCGAGATCCTCGCCTTCCTGGCGGGCAGCGTG
This sequence comes from Streptomyces nidicola, assembly GCF_050106155.1. Taxonomy (NCBI): domain Bacteria; kingdom Bacillati; phylum Actinomycetota; class Actinomycetes; order Kitasatosporales; family Streptomycetaceae; genus Streptomyces; species Streptomyces nidicola. The sequence goes on along the minus strand of NZ_JBNBPI010000001.1, from coordinate 2,794,453 downwards.
CTGCGCGGCGACACAAGCCTGGAGGCGCTGCTCGACCGCGTACGGGAGACCTTCGCGATGGAGTCCGTGGCGCTCCTGGAGCGGGAGGGCGACACCGCGCCGTGGACCTGCGCGGCGAGCGTCGGCGCGCAGTCCCTCGGCCGGCCCGAGGACGCCGATGTCGACATGCCGGTCGGGGACCACCTGGCGCTCGCCCTGACCGGGCGCGTGCTGCCCGCGGAGGACCGGCGCGTGCTCGCCGCGTTCGCCGCGCAGGCCGCCGTCGTGCTCGACCGCCAGCGCCTGCAGTCCGAGGCCGACCAGGCACGCACGCTCGCCGAGGGCAACCGCATCCGTACGGCCCTGCTGGCCGCCGTCTCGCACGATCTGCGCACGCCGCTCGCGGGCATCAAGGCATCGGTGTCGTCCCTGCGCTCCGAGGACGTCGACTGGTCGCCCGAGGACCAGGCGGAACTGCTCGCCGGGATCGAGGAGGGCGCCGACCGGCTCGACCACCTCGTCGGGAACCTGCTCGACATGTCGCGCCTCCAGACCGGCACCGTCACCCCGCTCATCCGCGAGATCGACCTCGACGAGGTCGTGCCGATGGCGCTGGTCGGCGTGCCGGACCCGGATCTCAACGTCGACCTGGACGTGCCCGAGACGCTGCCCATGGTCAGCGTCGACAAGGGGCTCCTGGAGCGGGCCGTCGCCAACGTCGTCGAGAACGCGGTCAAGTACAGCCCGCCCGACAAACCCGTCCTCGTCTCCGCGAGCACGCTCGGCGACCGCGTCGAGCTGCGCGTCGTGGACCGCGGGCCCGGAGTCCCGGACGAGGCCAAGGACCGGATTTTCGCGCCATTCCAGCGCTACGGTGACGCTCCGCGCGGCGCCGGTGTGGGCCTCGGGCTCGCCGTGGCGCGCGGCTTCACGGAGGCCATGGGGGGCACGCTCGGCGCGGAGGACACTCCAGGAGGCGGGCTCACCATGGTCCTGACCCTGCGGGCCGCGACCCGCACCACCCCGGACACGGCCCCGGAGGCCGTACGGACAGCCGGACAAGCAGCCGGACAAGCAGCCGGACAGGCAGCTGGACCCCAGAGAGGCAGGCACGCATGACCCGGGTGCTCGTGGTCGACGACGAGCCGCAGATCGTCCGCGCCCTCGTCATCAACCTGAAGGCGCGCAAGTACGAGGTGGATGCCGCCGCGGACGGGGCGCAGGCGCTGCAGCTCGCCGCCGCCCGCCACCCCGACGTGATCGTCCTCGACCTGGGCCTGCCCGACATGGACGGCGTCGAGGTGATCAAGGGGCTGCGCGGCTGGACCCGCGTACCGATCCTCGTGCTGTCAGCGCGGCATTCGTCCGACGAGAAGGTCGAGGCGCTCGACGCGGGCGCCGACGACTACGTGACCAAGCCCTTCGGCATGGACGAGCTCCTCGCCCGGCTGCGGGCGGCCGTGCGGCGGGCGGAACCCACGGGCGGGACCGAGGACGAGGGGATCGTCGAGACCGCGGACTTCACGGTCGACATGGCCGCGAAAAAGGTCAACCGGGGCGGGCACGACGTACGCCTGACGCCCACCGAATGGCATCTCCTGGAGGTCCTGGTGCGCAATACGGGACGCCTGGTCAGCCAGAAGCAGCTGCTGCAGGAGGTGTGGGGGCCCTCGTACGGGACGGAGACCAACTACCTGCGGGTGTACATGGCGCAGTTGCGGCGCAAGTTGGAGACCGATCCCTCGCATCCGCGGCACTTCGTCACGGAACCGGGGATGGGGTACCGATTCGAGCGGTGAGCCCCGCGAAAGCCGGTACACCAGCGGGTACGACCCTGTCACAGGGCCCAGGTACGCTTCGAGTATGAGTGCTGTTCCGCGTTCCGACAGGGAGTCCGAGAAGCCGGCGGGCCGGTTCCGGCGCATGCTCGACAGGCTGTCCAGTTCCCAGGAGGACCTGGAGTCGGAGGAGCTGCGCGAGGACTCGGAGACCACCGGCTGCACGCGCATCGGCGACTGTTCGGACCGACAAATGGTCACCGTTACTGGTACGTTGCGCACGGTAACCCTGCGACCACGCGCCGGAGTTCCCGCGCTGGAGGCGGAGTTGTTCGACGGCTCGGCCGCGGTGGACGTGGTGTGGCTCGGCAGGCGCTCGATCGTCGGGATCGAGCCGGGGCGCAAACTCATAGCTTCGGGACGGATCTCGATGAGTCGGGGCCGTAGGGTGCTGTTCAATCCGAAGTACGAACTCAGACCGCTCGGACGGGAGTAGCCGGTGACGTCCCTCGACAAGCCGACCGACCGCGAATCCACAGGCCAGGACGGAGTCACGGACAAGTCCGTGACCGAGGCCGCGCTCTTCGAGGCCTTCGGCGGCGTGCGGGGCATGGTGGAGACCGTCCTGCCCGGCCTCCTCTTCGTGAGCATCTTCACGGTCAACAAGGACCTGCACATGTCGGCCATCGCGGCCCTCGCGGTGTCCCTGGTCCTCGTTGTCGTGCGCCTCGTCATGAAGGACACCGTCAAGCACGCCTTCAGCGGCGTCTTCGGTGTCGCCTTCGGTGTCGTCTTCGCGATGATGACGGGCAACGCCAAGGACTTCTATCTGCCGGGCATGCTCTACACGTTGGGGCTCGCGCTCGCGTACATCGTGACCACCTTGTGTGGTGTTCCGTTGATCGGGCTCATCCTCGGGCCGGTGTTCAAGGAGAACCTCTCCTGGCGCACCCGCAACCCCGGCCGCAAGAAGGCGTACGCCAAGGCGAGTTGGGCCTGGGGCCTGATCCTCCTGGCCAAGTGCGCGATTCTGTTCCCGCTGTACTGGTGGGGCGACACGACTCAATTCGGCTGGGTGCTCGTCGCGTTGAAGATCCCGCCGTTCCTGCTGGCCGTCTGGCTCACCTGGGTGTTCCTGGCGAAGGCGCCCGCGCCCATCGACGTGTTCGCGGAGATGGAGGAGAAGGAGCGGCAGGAGAAGGCCGAGCGCGAGGAGGCTCAGGCCGCCGGTGCCGAGCACGGGCGGGCGCGGCACCGCCGCGAGGTCTGACCCTCGTACGACCCGAGGACGCCCCGCGAACGATTCGCGAACGACAAGGAGGCGGCCCCGAGCCAAGAGCTCGGGGCCGCCTCCTTGTGGCTTGCCTGAAGCAGAGCGTTACGCGTCCTCGCGCCGCACCGACAGCAGGTCCTCCAGCTGTTCCTCGCGCGCCTGCGCCGCGACGAACAGCAGCTCGTCGCCCGCCTCCAGGGAGTCCTCCGCGCTGGGGGCCAGCACGCGCGTGCCGCGGATGATCGTCACCAGGGACGTGTCCTGCGGCCACTGGACGTCGCCGACCCGCGTGCCGGCCAGGGCCGACTCCTCCGGGAGGGTCAGCTCCACCAGGTTCGCGTCGCCGTGGCTGAAGCGGAGCAGGCGGACGAGATCGCCCACGCTGACCGCCTCTTCGACGAGCGCCGACATGAGGCGCGGCGTCGAGACGGCCACGTCCACGCCCCACGACTCGTTGAACAGCCACTCGTTCTTCGGGTTGTTGACGCGGGCGACGACCCGCGGGACCCCGTACTCGGTCTTCGCGAGCAGCGAGACGACCAGGTTGACCTTGTCGTCGCCGGTGGCCGCGATCACCACGTTGCAGCGCTGGAGCGCCGCCTCGTCCAGGGACGTGATCTCGCAGGCGTCGGCGAGCAGCCACTCCGCCTGCGGGACGCGCTCGACCGAGATGGCGGTCGGGGCCTTGTCGACGAGGAGGACCTCGTGACCGTTCTCCAGGAGCTCACCCGCGATCGAACGACCGACCGCTCCGGCTCCGGCAATGGCGACCCTCATCAGTGACCGCCTTCCTCAGGGCCCTCGGCGAACGCCGCCTCGACCTTCTCGACGTCGTCCGTGCGCATCATCACGTGCACGAGGTCGCCCTCCTGCAGCACCGTCTGCGACGTCGGCAGGATCGCCTCGCCGAGCCGGGTCAGGAACGCGACGCGCACGCCGGTCTCCTCCTGGAGGCGGCTGATCTTCTGGCCGATCCAGGACTCCGAGGCATGCACCTCGGCGAGCTGCACGCCGCCGGTCGGGTCGCGCCACAGCGGCTCGGCGCCGGACGGCAGCAGACGCCGCAGCATCTGGTCGGCGGTCCAGCGGACCGTGGCGACCGTCGGGATGCCCAGGCGCTGGTAGACCTCCGCGCGACGGGGGTCGTAGATGCGCGCCGCCACGTTCTCGATACCGAACATCTCGCGGGCCACGCGGGCGGCGATGATGTTCGAGTTGTCACCACTGGAGACCGCGGCGAAGGCGCCGGCCTCCTCGATGCCCGCTTCGCGCAGGGTGTCCTGGTCGAAACCGACTCCGGTGACCCGACGGCCACCGAAACCCGAACCCAGGCGACGGAACGCCGTCGGGTCCTGATCGACCACGGCGACCGTGTGGCCCTGCTGCTCCAGGGTCTGGGCGAGTTGGGACCCTACTCGGCCACAGCCCATGATCACGATATGCACGGCCCTACCCCGCACTCCTCATAGGCCTTCTGACCTGCGTAAACGTCCTGCTCATGGCTCTCTCTCGCGGGATGGTCCAGCCGGTGCGGCTCGATCTCGGGCACGATGCGGGCTGCTGTGCGGCTCGCGCTCTGGACCACCGTATCGGCTCTGTAAGAGATCTCCCCCTTCGCGTCGGTGGACAGTCCGTGGACACATCCGCGCAGGCGTGGCGCACAGCACGAAGCTGAATGGGGGTGGTGGGTGGGCGGCCCCCCGTTCGAACGCTTACGATCCTCTCCGTGTCCAAACTGACCGACGTGCCCAAACGGATCTTGATCGGGCGCGCACTGCGCAGCGACCGGCTGGGAGAAACGCTCCTGCCGAAGCGCATCGCTCTCCCCGTTTTCGCTTCCGACCCGCTGTCCTCCGTGGCCTATGCGCCCGGCGAGGTCCTGCTGGTCCTCTCCATCGCGGGCGTGTCGGCCTACCACTTCAGCCCCTGGATCGCGGTCGCGGTCGTCGTGCTGATGTTCACGGTCGTCGCCTCCTACCGCCAGAACGTCCACGCCTATCCGAGCGGCGGCGGCGACTACGAGGTGGCGAACACCAACCTCGGGCCGAAGGCCGGCCTCACCGTCGCGAGCGCGCTGCTCGTCGACTACGTCCTGACGGTGGCCGTGTCGATCTCGTCCGGCATCGAGAACCTCGGCTCCGCGATCCCGTTCGTGATCGAGCACAAGGTGCTGTGCGCGGTCGCCGTGATCGTGCTGCTCACCTTGATGAATCTGCGCGGTGTGAAGGAGTCGGGGAAGCTTTTCGCCATTCCCACGTACGTCTTCGTGGCCGGCGTCTTCATCATGATCGCCTGGGGTGCGTTCCGCGGGCTCGTCCTCGGCGATGCCATGCACGCGCCCACCGCCGACTTCCACATCAAGGCGGAGCACCAGGGCCTCGCGGGCATCGCGCTCGTCTTCCTGCTGCTGCGCGCCTTCTCCTCCGGATGTGCGGCGCTCACCGGCGTCGAGGCGATCTCCAACGGTGTCCCGGCCTTCCGCAAGCCCAAGTCGAAGAACGCGGCGAGCACGCTCGCGCTGATGGGCGGCCTCGCCGTCACCATGTTCTGCGGCATCATCGTGCTGGCCCTCGTGACCGACGTGCGGATGGCGGAGAACCCGGCGAAGGACCTGATCCACAACGGTGCCGCGGTCGGCTCCGGCTTCGTTCAGGACCCGGTGATCTCGCAGGTCGCCGAGGCCGTCTTCGGCGGCGGCAGCTTCATGTTCCTGGTCCTCGCGGCCGCCACCGCCCTCGTCCTCTTCCTCGCGGCCAACACCGCGTACAACGGCTTCCCGCTGCTCGGCTCGATCCTCGCCCAGGACCGCTACCTGCCGCGCCAGCTGCACACCCGCGGCGACCGTCTCGCGTTCTCCAACGGCATCGTGCTGCTGGCGGGCGCGGCGGCCCTCCTGGTCGTCATCTACGGGGCCGACTCGACGCGCCTGATCCAGCTGTACATCGTGGGCGTGTTCGTCTCGTTCACGCTCAGCCAGATCGGCATGGTGCGGCACTGGAACCGGCACCTGGCCACGGAGCGGGACCCCGCAAAGCGCCGCCACATGATCCGCTCCCGTGCGATCAACACGTTCGGCGCGTTCCTGACCGGCCTGGTCCTCGTGGTCGTCCTCCTCACGAAGTTCACGCACGGCGCGTGGGTCGCGCTGCTCGGCATGTGCATCTTCTTCGTGACGATGACCGTGATCCGCAAGCACTACGACCGGGTCGCCGAGGAGATCGCCGCGCCGGAGACACCGACGGACGACAGCGTGCGCCCCTCGCGCGTGCACTCCCTCGTCCTCGTGTCGAAGATCCACCGGCCGACGCTGCGGGCGCTCGCGTACGCGAAGTTGATGCGCACGGACACCCTTGAGGCCTTGAGCGTCAATGTTGATCCAGTAGAGACGAAGACGCTGAGGGACGAGTGGGAGCGTCGAGGTATTGACGTGCCGCTCAAGGTTCTTGACTCGCCGTACCGGGAAATCACCCGGCCGATCATCGAGTACGTGAAGAACCTGCGCCGCGAGTCCCCGCGCGACGCGGTCAGCGTGATCATCCCCGAGTACGTCGTGGGCCACTGGTACGAGCACCTGCTGCACAACCAGAGCGCGCTCAGGCTGAAGGGGCGACTGCTCTTCACTCCCGGCATCATGGTGACTTCCGTCCCGTACCAGCTGGAGTCCTCCGAGGCCGCGAAGAAGCGGGCCCGCAGGCGGTCCGAGTGGAGCGCGCCGGGTGCCGTGCGACGCGGTCCGGTCGAGAAGCGCCCGAAGGAGCCCAGCTCCAAGTAAGGAGCGCGTGGTCGTGGTGAGCGGCCGGGCGACAGCCACGTAAACTGGACGGCTGTTGTCCGGCCGCTTTTCCGTGGCCCGCGGCATCGAAGATCTTCCCCCTTACGTACTGGAGCCCCGCCATGCAGGCAGAACCGACGACGTCACTGGTGGGGGAGGAGTACGAGGTCGAGGTCGGCCCCGTCGCGCACGGCGGTCACTGCATCGCGCGCACGGCCGAGGGCCAGGTCCTCTTCGTCCGGCACACGCTGCCCGGCGAGCGGGTCGTGGCACGGGTGACCGAGGGCGAGGAGGGCGCGCGCTTCCTGCGCGCCGACGCCGTCCAGGTCATCGAGGCGTCCAAGGACCGCGTCGAGGCGCCCTGCCCCTACTCGGGCCCCGGCCGCTGCGGCGGCTGCGACTGGCAGCACGCCAAGCCCGGCGCGCAGCGCCGCCTCAAGGGCGAGGTCATCGCCGAGCAGCTGCAGCGCCTCGCGGGCCTCACGCCCGAGGAGGCCGGCTGGGACGGCACGGTCATGCCGGCCGAGGGCGACAAGCTCCCGTCGGGCGAGGTCCCGCAGTGGCGCACGCGCGTCCAGTACGCAATCGACGCCGACGGCAACGCGGGCCTGCGCCGGCACCGCTCGCACGAGGTCGAGCCGATCGAGCACTGCATGATCGCCGCCGAGGGCGTGTCCGAACTCGGCATCGAGAAGCGCGACTGGTCCGGCATGGAGTCGGTCGAGGCGATCGCTGCGAGCGGCTCGCAGGACCGCCAGGTGATCCTCGCCCCGAAGCCGGGCGCCCGCCTGCCGATCGTCGAGCTCGACAAGCCGGTCTCCGTGATGCGGGTCGAGGAGAAGGACGGCGGCGTGCACCGCGTCCACGGCCGCCCCTTCGTGCGCGAGCGCGCCGACGACCGTACGTACCGCGTCGGCAGCGGCGGCTTCTGGCAGGTGCACCCGAAGGCAGCGGACACGCTGATGCGCGCCGTCATGCAGGGCCTGCTGCCGCGCAAGGGCGACATGGCGCTCGACCTGTACTGCGGCGTCGGCCTCTTCGCGGGCGCGCTCGCGGACCGGATCGGCGAGAAGGGCGCGGTGCTCGGCATCGAGTCCGGCAAGCGCGCGGTCGAGGACGCCCGGCGCAACCTGGAGGCCTTCGACCGGGTCCGCATCGAGCAGGGCAAGGTCGAGGCGGTCCTGCCGCGCACCGGCATCTCCGAGGTCGACCTCGTCGTCCTGGACCCGCCGCGCGCGGGCGCCGGCAAGAAGACGGTCTCCCACCTCACGACGCTCGGCGCCCGCCGCATCGCCTACGTGGCCTGCGACCCGGCCGCCCTCGCGCGCGACCTCGCGTACTTCCAGGAGGGCGGGTACCGGGTGCGGACGCTGCGGGCGTTCGACCTGTTCCCGATGACGCACCACGTGGAGTGCGTCGCGATCCTGGAGCCCGCCGAGAAGGGCCGGGCGTAGGCGGATTCGGGCGTCACGTCCTGTGCAGGGTCGTCGAAGGTGATTCGCCGTAGCGTTGGCGGTAGGCGGCGGCGAATCTGCTGCGGTGGGTGAAGCCCCAGCGGTAGGCGACGTCGGTGACGGTCTCCTGGCCCGGTTCCTTCGAGCGCAGCTCTTCGTGGGCCCGGGCCAGCCGAATCCGGCGGAGGTAGTCCGTGGGCGGCATTCCGACGTACTGGCGGAACCCCTGTTGCAGTTGCCGGATGCCGACCCCGGAGATCTCCGCGAGGCCCGCCACGGTGAACGGACGCTCCGGGTGCGCCTCCATGGCGTCGATGGCCCGCTTGACCGGGGTCGGACGGCAGGGGGCGACCGGCCGGGCCAGTTGTTCGCGGTAGGGGTGATCAGCGGCCAGCAGCAGTCCGATCACCAGCGCCTCGCGCAGTCGGTCGGCCAGCAGCTCGTGACGGATGAGCCCCTGGGACGTCTGGGCGTCTTCCGCCGCCGTACGGACCAGCTGGGCCCAGCCGCGCCCGGGGCCGTGCGCGATGTCCATGGCGGGTTTCAGCCGAAGAGGCAACTGGACCGGGGCGTCGAGCAGACGCTCCAACTGGAGTTCCAGTTCGGGGCGTTCGATCTTGACCGCGAGCAGCCGGCAGTCTCCGCTCCACCGGTCCAGCACCGTGTTGTGGCCGGGCTGGAAGACGGCGGCTTCCTGCACGGTGGCCAGGAGGGGATCGAGATGTCCCTGGTGCCACGCCATGGACCCGGACAGCGGCACGTCCACGTGGTACGCCCCCAGTTCGCCGAAGCGCATGCACAGGTCCGCGCCGAACTGCAGGGTGCCGAGCGTCATACCGCGGAGCCTGCCTATCGCGAAGTGCCCGGTGAGCGTGGCTGATGGCTGGAGCAGGTCGATGACGTTGGGGTAGAAGTTGTGACGGATGACCTGGCGGGCCTCGTCCAGGTCAGAGGTGCGGAGCTGGACGGGGCGGGCGAAATCGGCTCGGCGGGCCGACACCCGATGCACGTTCCCGCCGGACTCAGGCACAGAATCGTTCGGCATTTGTGGAATTCTGCCGTCCCATTGATCAAGCTCCTCACCGAGCTCGTCGGCACCGGTCAATCAGCTGCGTTTAGAGGACCGCTGCATGTGCCAACCGGATCATGTCCTCGGGCACCGGTAACTAGCTTTCCATAGAGGCAGTTGCCTGCCCTTCCGCGGTGCCGGACGACCCGTGTCGCCCGTGACGCTGCGGCCGGCGTCCCGGGTTCCAGGACCCTGTGCCCGGGACGTCGCGCTGAAGTGGCGTTGGTGCCTACGGTCCTGACGGGGACTCAGGACCGTAGGCGAGGACGGCCGGACAGGATCAAGGTCGGCGTTTGTGTGTCGGATCGTCGGGAAGGCGTGCCAGCCACACCCCCGATGGGCGCACGCGCCGAAGGAGAAACTGTCTATGCCGCAGCGCGAACCGGTCACCAGGAACCCGGACAAGGGCTACGTAGCTCTTCTTGGCTGGAGTCTCAACGCGGTGGAAGCCCTCGACCGGTTCGATCGGAGATACGTCGTGGTGGCCCCGGAGTGGGCCGAGGAGTACTGCGTCGAGCACGACATCCCGTACGTGCCGTGGAATTTCGAGCGGCTCAACGACCGCTCCGTGGAGATCGCCGAGACGCTGCAGAACGAGGGCGTCGACGTCGCGATCCCGCTGTACGAGGAGACGGTCGAGTGGGCGGGGGCGATCAACTCCGTTCTGTTGGGGAATCCGCGGCTGTACGGGCAGGCGATGCTGCTGCGGGACAAGGCGCTGATGAAGCGCCGCGCCCAACTCGGCGGCATCCGGGTCGGGATCTTCGAGGAGGCGCACGACCGGGACGACGTGATCCGCTTCCTCAAGCGCGTCAATCAGACGCTGCTGAAGCTGGACGGCGACCCGAACGACCCGATCCACCTCAAGGCGTTCGACAAGGCGGGATGCCTCGGGCACCGCGTCATCCGCACCCCGGACGAGATCGACTCGATTCCGGACGAGGAGTTCCCCGTCCTCATGGAATCCCACCTCGACGGCTGGGAGTTCGCGGTCGAGGCGTGGGTGCACAACGGGAAGATCAAGTTCCTCAACATCTCCGAGTACGTCACGCTGGGATACTCGGTGTTCGTGCCGGCGACCCCTGAACTGGAGCGCTACCGCCCGCAGATCACGGCGCAGATCGAGAAGCTCATCAAGACCTTCGACATCGAGTTCGGCTTCGTGCACCCGGAGTACTTCGTCACCAGTGACGGCGAGATGTACTTCGGCGAGGTCGCCTACCGGCCGCCGGGCTTCAAGGTGTTCGAACTCCTCGAGCGGGCATACGGCTTCAACGCGTACCAGGCGCTGGTGCTGGCCTTCGACCCGAAGACGACCGAGGAGGAGATCGACGCCTTCTTCCCGCGCGAGGTCGTCGACGCGTCCGGCGTCGCCGGCTGCTTCGGTGTCTACCCGCGCCGCCGGGTCGTCAGCGAACTGGAGATCCCGGAGGAGACCGAGGACGACGACTACTACGAGTCGCACGACCTCTCGACGCCGCTCGAAGAGACCGTGACCAAAAGGACGGCGTTCGGAACCCACTGGGGCCTGGTGTACTTCTTCGGTGAAGACCCCTACCGAATGCGCGACCTGTTGAAGAAGCAGGAAGAGCTCGACTTCTACGTCTGACGGCCGCCCTGACGACCGTGTGGACGCAGGAGGCCAACCCGAGGGAAACCCTTTGAAACCGACCGCCGACGCCAACGGTGGGGCCACGACGCTGGAGAAGCGCGTGGCCTCACTCGACGACGCCATCCAGGCCATGGCCGAGACCCGTGACTTCGGCAAGCACACGAAGCTGCGGCGGCTCCTGGAAGCACTGCGGCGGGTGCTCGTACAGCCGGGCGGCGCCGCGGCGGTCCAGGCCAGGGCGCAGGCGCTCGAGGAAGCCGGACTCTTCCAGGGGACGGACTGGGCGTCACCGGAGATCCTGATTCCGGCGCTGGTCGGCCCGGGTCTGCACAGCGGGGACGCGGACACCGTCGTCATGGAGGCGACCAGTGAGCTGCGGATGCTCGCCGTCGCCCGCGGCGACTTCGCGCATCCGACGCTGCCCGCCGAGGACGCCCGCCAGTTCCTGTCCCAAGTGCTGGGCGCGAACCTGGAGTCGCTGTTCAACACGCCCACCGAGGCGGAGCGGGTCCAGCAGGGCAGGACCGCACAGCTCGTCCGGGACCTGTTCCGCCACCTCGCGGACGAGATCGGGTACGACACCGTCCTGGACAAGCTGGTGGACGAGATCTGGCGGATCCTGCGCCAGCGTCCGATCCAGGTCGAGGCGGCGCAGTCCCTGATCACCCGGATCTCGATCTACCGCAACGACCCGGACGTCGCTCTCGGCGTGTCGTCGGGGCAGGGCATCGACCGGCTCATCTCCAGCCTGTTCGGGACCACCGAGGCGTGCCGGGAGGACCCGGGTCTCGACGTCTTCCGCTCCCGGCTTGAGGCGATGGACGCCGTCGGCCTGCAGTACGAGGCGACGGGGTTCGCGCGGGCGATGCACGACACCGGCCTGGTGTCGCCGTACCACGCGGAACTGCTCCGGTTCCTGCTGAGCGAGAGCGAGCACCTCTACCTCGTCGGGGAGGCGCTCGGCCTCTCCGACACCGGCCGCAACTGCCTGATGCGCTACAGCCAGTTGGTGCACCGGCTGATCGAGGTGGCCGTGCACCCGGGGACCGCGCAGTGCGTCTACGGCCTCGCGCTGCTGCTCGACCGCGGCATCCTGTACGAGCCGCCGGTGGTGCCCGCGCTCTGGCGCCAACTGGCACTCGAACTCTCCCCGGTCGCCCACGAACGGCTGACGACGGTCTTCGGCGACACGCCGGGGCCGCGGGCGCGCCTGGTCGCGGGGGTGCTCTCGGTCCTCGGCCTGCCGCTCGGCGTCGGCCAGGGCGACAACCCCACCTGCCAGTCGGCCCGCGCGCTGTCGATGTGGGCCTACAACGACCCGGACTACCTGCTGCAAGTGGTGGTCTGGGCGGCCCGCGACGACGAGATCCTCATGCACTTCGAGGGTCAGCCGATCTCGTCGAAGGACAGCGGGGCCGGAGTCGCGAGCACGCTGCCGACGGACCTGGACCCCGTGTCGCTGCTCGTGGTGCCCCATCTGGACCGGATCTACGCCGAGATGGGGCGGCGCTGCGTCGACCGGCCGGGGGACCCGCACCGGTGGGTCAACCCCGAGTTCCACGGCTGGTGGACGGCCCGCGGGTTCCACATCAACGTGGACGTCGCGACCGGGAACCTGGTCGAACTCGACGAGTTCCTGCGGCAGTTCCACGCCGGCTACCACCCGTTCTACAACGGTGAGCAGCCGCTGATCCATCCGCAGCCGGCCGGTGTCGCCGTCACCGACAGCGCGGCCCGCTACGTCGGCTGGCACGCGATCACGATCCTGCGGGTCGCGCCGGACCCGCAGGACGTCATGCGGGTGTACTTCTACAACCCGAACAACGACAGCGGCCAGGACTGGGGCGACGGCGTCGTCGTCTCCACCGCGGGCAACGGCGAGCGGTTCGGCGAGGGTTCACTGCCGTTCGACCAGTTCGCCTCGCGGCTGTACATCTTCCACGCCGACCCGCTCGAGCACGGCGAGCCGGAGCGGGTGCCGGCCGAGGACGTCGCGCGCATCATCGGCTACATCGAGCGCAGCTGGGGCAACGACCGGCTGCCCGCGGGGATGTTGCAGGCCGTCGAAGGGCCCGTCACGCCCGTGGTGGCGCCGTCGACCCCCGAGGTGTGAGCGAAGGCGTCGGTACGGGGCCCGGGTTCGCCGGGTGGCCCGCGATGATGTCGAAGAGGACGCGGGTGACCTGGGCCCCGAAGCTGTGCACGTCGTGGCTCATCGCGGAGAGCGTGGGGTGGGTGAGGCGGCAGAGCTGGGAGTCGTCCCAGGCGAGCAGCGACAGGTCGTCGGGGACCGCCACCCCCATCTCCGCGGCGACCCCGAGCCCGGCCACCGCCATGATGTCGTTGTCGTAGACGATCGCGGTCGGCCGGTCCGGGCGGAGCAGGAGCGAGCGCGTGGCGCGGGCCCCCTCCTCGTCCGCGAAGCCGGTGTTGAGGTGCAGGCCGGTGTCGAGGCCGAGCCCGCGCAGCGTCGACTGGAACGCCTCTTCGCGGATCGCGCTGTGCCCGAGGTCGGCCGGGCCGCCGACGCGGGCGATCCTGCGGTGGCCGAGTGCCGCGAGGTAGCGCACGGCCTCCGTCATCGCGGTGGCGTCGTCGGTCCACACGGAGGGCAGGCCGCCCGTGAGGTCCGGGTGGCCGACCGCGACGGCCGGGAGGCCGAGGCGGGAGAGCGATTCGACGCGCGGGTCGTCCTGGTGGAAGTCGACCAGGACGCTGCCGCCGATCTGGCGTTCGCGCCACCACGTCTGCTGGAGCGCGATCTCCTCGTCGAGGCTGCTGACCAGGCGTAGAAGGAGCGAGCAGGAGTGTTCGGCGAGGACGCTCTCGATGCCGGAGATGAACTCCATGTAGAAGGGTTCGAGGCCGAGCAGCCGGGCCGGGCGGCACAGGGCGAGACCGATCGTGTCCGTGGTGCGCCGGGAGAGGCTGCGCGCCGAGGAGTTCGGCGCCCAGCCCAGCTCCCGAGCCGCGGCGAAGATCCGCTCGCGGGTGGCCTCGGAGAGCCCCGGCTTGTGGTTGAACGCGATGGAGACCGCGCCTTTGGACACCCCGGCGGCGGCCGCGACGTCCTTGATGGTGACGTTGCGGATCGGGGCGGTCATGCCGGTTCCACGCAGAAGAGGGCGGAACGGATCGCGTTGGCTCCCGCGCCGCCGGCGCCGGTGAGGCGGATCCGGGCCTGCTCGCCCGGCAGCAGCGTGACCAGTCCGCGGTCGGCGTGCGCGTGCGGGGAGACGCGGTCGGGCTGGAGCAGCAGGTCGCGTAGGAGGGTCTCGGCGGTCACCACGACGTCGACTGTATCCGGGTCCCCGCCGACGGTCTCGGTCACGACCGTGAAGCGGGGCTCGGGGTAGCCGAACTCCTTGTCCCGTACGGGGAAGTGGAGCGCGCGCGAGCCGTCCGCGTCCGCGACCAGGAACTCCTTGGCCGAACCCGCGGCGGGCACCACGGAGGGCGGAATCGGTATGCGGACCGTCTCGCGCGCGCCCGCGGTCGCCCGCAGCCGGGTCTGACCTGCCATGGTCCCGTCGGCGCGCATCAGGCGCAGGGTGACGGTGGTGTCCCACGGTGCGGCGCCCAGGTTGGACAACACCAACTCGGGTGACGCCACGGCCGGTTGGAGTGTCAGGAGTCGGTCGGCGTACACCCGGCGCAGTTCGTGGTGGAGGGGCTTGAGGCGGCCGTCGCCGTCGACGGCGGACCAGGAGCTGACCGGCCAGCAGTCGTTGAGCTGCCATACGACGGTGCCGGCGCAGCGCGGCCAGTTGGCGCGCCAGTGCTCGATGCCGGTGGCGACGGCGCGGGCCTGCACGACCTGGGTGAGATAGTGCCAGCGGTCGAAGTCCCCTTCGGGCGCGGCGAAGTGGCGTTCCAGGCCGCGCTGGAGCTTGCCGTTGCCGTCCTCCGCCTTCTGGTGGTGCAGCATGCCGGGGGAGTCGGGTGCGAGCTTCTCGCCGGGCAGGGCGCGGCGCAGGGTGGCAAGGGCGGGCGGTGCCTGCCAGCCGAACTCGGCGACGAGGCGCGGGACTTCGGACCGGTACTCGGTGTAGTCGAGCCGGTTCCACACCTCCCAGGAGTGGTACGTGCCGTGGTCGGGGTCGTTGGGGTGGTGGTCCCAGGAGCCGGACCAGGGGCTGCCCGCGGTGTAGGGGCGGGTGGGGTCCAACTCGGCGACTATGCGCGGGAGCAGGCCGAGGTAGTAGCCCTCGCCCCAGGAGTCGCCCGCGAGTTCGTCCTCCCAGCCCCAGTCGCGGAAGCCCCACAGGTTCTCGTTGTTGCCGTTCCACAGGACGAGGCTGGGGTGCGGCATGAGGCGCACCACGTTCTCGCGGGCCTCGGCCTCCACCTCGCCGCGCAGTGGCTGCTCCTCGGGGTAGGCGGAGCAGGCGAAGGGGAAGTCCTGCCAGACCATGAGGCCGAGCTCGTCGCAGGCGTCGTAGAAGGCGTCGTCCTCGTAGATGCCGCCGCCCCAGATGCGTACGAGATCGACGTTGGCGTCGGCGGCCTGGGCGAGGCGGGTGCGGTAGCGCTCGGGGGTGATGCGGGAGGGCAGGACGTCGTCGGGGATCCAGTTGATGCCGCGGGCGAAGACGCGGATTCCGTTGACGACGAAGGTGAAGCCGGTGCCGTGTTCGTCGGCGCTCTGGTCGATCTCGACGGTGCGGAAGCCGATCCGGTGCTGCCAGGTGTCCAGCTCCTCCGTCCCGTCGAGCAGCGTCAACTCGATGTCGTACAGCGGCTGTTCCCCGTATCCGCGGGGCCACCAGAGGTGTACGTCGGGGACGTTCAGGACGAGTGTCGCCGCGTCTCCTTCGAAGGCCGCGTGCGTCTCTATGCCCGCCACCGAGGCCCGTGCTGTCAGTGGACGCCCGGCGCCCTGCGAGGTGCGCTCGACCTCAACCCGCAGCTCGACACGGCCCGTTGAGCCCTCGACCGTCACCAGCGGCCGTACCCGTGCGAGGCGCGCGGTCGACCAGCGCTCGATACGGACCGGGCGCCACAGGCCCGCCGTCACCACGGTGGGCCCCCAGTCCCAGCCGAACGAACAGGCCATCTTGCGGATGTACTGGGACGGCGCCGGATAGACGTTTGGGCGCTCGCCGGTCAACTCCCTTACTGCGTCGGCCTCTTCGTAGGCGGAGGCGAACTCCACCCGCAGTTCGCCGGAGCGGCCGGTGACGTCGAAGCGGTACGAGCGGTGCATGTTGCGGGTGCGGGCGAGCGGCTTTCCGTCGAGGGTGATGCGGGCCGCCGTGTCGATGCCGTCGAAGACCAAGTCCGTTCGATCGTACGGGACTTGCTCGGCGTCGAGCGTGCGGGTGTACGTCCAGGAGCGCCGGCCCACCCACTCGATCTCGTGCTCGTTCGTGCCGAGGAACGGGTCCGGGATCAGGCCCGCGGCCAAGAGGTCGGTGTGCACACAGCCGGGGACGCGGGCGGGGGTCCCGGTCCCGTCGTGGTCGAGGCTCCAGCCCTCGCCGAGCTGGACGGCGTCCTTCATGGTGCGGCTCCCATCGTGCGGTTCCCATCGGGCGTACAGCAGGCCTGAGTTCGCGATCCGCGCCAACCTAACGCCGGTTGAGTGAACCGGTCTAGTCCCCTTCGTGGATGACGATTTGGCGGCCGACTGCTTCAAGGGCCTTTACCGGTTCACAGTTCGCTGCCATAGTGCCGTCAGCCGCTGGGCCGGAGCCGTCAAACCCTCGAAGGAGTGGGGCACATGAGGATGAAGCCGAGCAAGCCGATGGGCGTCGCGCTGCTCACCACCGCGATGCTGGCAGCCGCCGGATGCAGTGGAGGGAGCACGGGGACGGGCGGGGAGGCGAAGGCCCCGACCGACCCCAAGGACGTGTCGGGCACCATCACCGTCCTGACCCACCGCACCGACCTCGTACAGAGCGGGGCGATGAAGAAGTACGCCGCCGAGTTCAACAAGACGTACCCGAAGGTGAAGGTCAAGTTCGAGGGCATCACCGACTACGAGGGCGAGATCAAGATCCGCATGAACACCGAGAACTACGGTGACGTGCTGATGATCCCCGCGGTCATCGGCAAGAACGACTACCCCAAGTTCTTCGCCCCGCTCGGCGACACCGCGGACATGGAGAAGAAGTACCGCTTCACCGACAAGACGGACGTGGGCGGCAAGACGTACGGGGTCGCGAGCTTCGGCACGGCCAACGGGTTCCTCTACAACAAGGCCGTGTGGAAGAAGGCCGGCGTCACTGACTGGCCCACCACGCCGCGGGAGTTCCTCGACGACCTGAAGGCGGTCAAGAGCCGGACCGGCGCGGTGCCGTACTACACGAACTTCAAGGACGGCTGGCCGCTGAGCAGCCCCTGGTCCAACTCCATCGGCTCGGTGAGCTGCGACGTGAAGGCCAACGACAAGCTCGCGAGCGACAAGAAGCCGTGGGCCGCCGGCAGCGACCTCAACGTCATCGACACGCTGCTGTACGACATCGTCCACGACAAGTACGCCGAGCAGGACCCGACCACCACCAACTGGGAGAACTCCAAGAACCTGCTGGCCAAGAGGAAGATATCGAGCATGCTGCTCGGCTCCTGGGCCGTCACGCAGATGCAGGACGCCGCGAAGAAGGCGGGTGAGAACCCCGACGACATCGGGTTCATGCCCTTCCCCGTCCAGAAGGACGGCAAGTTCTGCGCCACCCTGCTCTCCGACTACCAACAGGCCGTGAACGTCCACTCCGAGCACAAGGCCGCCGCCCGCGCCTGGCTCGACTGGTTCACCGAGAAGTCCGGCTACGCGGCCAAGGAGGGCGCCGTCTCCGCGGTGCGCTCCGCGCCGATGCCGGTGACGCTCAAGCCGTACGAGGACAACGATGTCAGGTACATCGAGCGTTCGGAGGCGAAGACCGGGCAGGTCAACGCGATCGACAACGCGGCCGAGATCGGGCTCGGCAAGCAGGACTATCGGCAGAAGCTCGTCGACATCGCGCGTGGGGCGCAGAAGGGGTCGTTGGAGGGGTACTTCGACGAGCTCGACAAGCGGTGGGCCGAGGCGTCTGCGGCTGCGGGTGGGTGAGTGATGGGTTCCGATGCGAAGTTCAGTTCGGCGTCGGCCGGGCCTACGTCGCGGGGCTCTGCCCCGGGCCCCGCTGCTCAATCGCCGCAGGGGCTTGAAATGCCCGCTGCTCAATCGCCGCCGTGGGTTGAAAAGCCTGCTCGAACGCCGCAGGGGCTGAAAGTGGTCACCCCGTGGTTGTTCCTTCTCGTGCCGCTCGCGCTGCTGATCACGTTCACGTACGTCCCGGTCGGCAACATGATCTATTACAGCTTCACGGACTGGGACGGCGTCAGCCCCGAACGGAACTTCACCGGGGTCGACAACTACACCCAACTCTTCACGCGGCCCGAGCTGTTCAGGGTGTTCTTCGTCAGCTTCTACTACCTGGCCGCGTCCGCCGTGCAGATCGTGATCGCGCTCTACTTCGCGACGGTGCTCAGCTTCGATCTGCGCTTCCGGAACCTCTTCAAGGGCATCCTGTTCTTCCCCTACCTGATCAACGGCGTCGCCATCGGCTTCGTCTTCCTGTACTTCTTCCAGGACGGCGGCACCCTCGACTCGGTGCTCTCGTGGTTCGGGGCCGGCGGCGACCACGCGTGGCTCGGTGACGCGGAGTCGGCGAACACCTCGCTCGCGGGGGTGTCCGTGTGGCGGTTCACCGGACTCAACTTCGTGTTGTTCCTCGGCGCGATCCAGTCGATCCCGGGGGAGTTGTACGAGGCCGCGCAGCTCGACGGGGCCTCGCGCTGGCAGCAGTTCCGACACATCATCGCGCCGGGCATCAAGCCGGTGCTCAGCCTCAGCGTGATTCTCGCGATCTCCGGCTCGCTCGCGGTCTTCGAGATCCCGTACATCATGACCAGCGGCGCGACCGGAACGTCGACCTTCGTCGTCCAGACGGTGAAGCTCGCCTTCCAGTTCAACAAGACCGGGCTCGCCTCGGCCTGCGCCGTGGTGCTGCTCCTGATCATCCTGCTGATCACGTGGATCCAGCGACGCCTTGTGCCCGACGAAAAGGTGGACCTCGTATGACCGCTCTACCTGTAGTGGACCGGGCCGCCACCGCCCGCAGGCGGCCGCGCGTCGGCACGGTGCTCACCTATCTCTCCCTGGTCGTCGCCTCCCTCGTGGTCCTCGTCCCGCTCGTCGTCGTACTGCTCACGTCGTTGAAGTCCTCGCACGAACTCACGGAGGGCGGAGGGGCGTTCAGCCTGCCCGACGACTGGCTGAACTTGTCCAACTACGTCACCGCCTTCCGCGACGGCAAGATGCTCATGGCGTTCGGGAACACGGCGTTCATCCTGCTGTTCTCGATCACCGGCACCGTTCTCATCGGCTCGATGACGGCCTACGCGATCGACCGCTTCCAGTTCCGCCTGAAGAAGACGGTCATGGCGCTGTTCCTGTTCGCCACGCTCGTGCCGGGAGTGACGACGCAGGTCGCGACCTTCCAAGTGGTCAACAGCTTCGGCCTGTTCGACTCGCGTTGGGCGCCGATCCTGCTCTACATGGGGACGGACATCGTCTCGATCTACATCTTCCTGCAGTTCATCAGGGGCATTCCGACCTCGCTCGACGAGGCCGCCCGGATCGACGGCGCCAACACCTTCACCATCTACCGGAAGATCATCCTGCCGCTGCTCAAGCCGGCCATCGCCACTGTCGTCATCGTCAAGGGCATCACGACGTACAACGACTTCTACATCCCGTTCCTCTACATGCCCTCCGAGGACAAGGGGACGATCTCCACCGCGCTGTTCCGGTTCAAGGGGCCGTTCGGCGCGCACTGGGAGGACATCTCCGCCGGCGCGATCCTCGTGATCCTGCCGACGCTGCTCGTCTTCCTGTTCCTGCAGCGCTACATCTACAACGGCTTCGCGGCCGGTGCCACGAAATGACCGGCCCGCCGCCCGCACGGCGCGTCACGATCACCGACGTCGCGGCCCGCGCCGGGGTGTCGCGGGGCGCGGTCTCCCTCGCGTACAACAACCGCCCCGGCCTCTCCGACGCCACACGGACCCGCATCATGGCGGCGGTCGACGAACTGGGCTGGTCGCCGCATCGGACACCGAGCAAGCTGTCCGGTGCGGCGACCGGCGCCGCGGACACCGTCGGACTCGTCATCGCGCGATCGGCGCGGCAGCTCCAACTGGAGCCGTTCTACGTGGAGTTCATCTCCGGTGCCGAGTCGGTCCTGGAGGAGCACGGCTGCTCGCTCCTCCTCCACCTGGTGCGCGACACCGCGCGGGAGATCGCCGTGCACCGGCAGTGGTGGCGCTCCCGTCGGATCGCCGGATCCATCCTGGTCGACATCCAGCACGACGACCCCCGGATCGCCGCCCTGCGCGCGATCGGCCTCCCGGCCGTCGCGGTCGGCCATCCGTCACTGACCGGCGGCTACACCTCGGTGTGGACCGACGACGAGACCGCCGTACGGGAGGCGGTGCGCCATCTCGCCGCGCTCGGGCACCGGCGGATCGCCCGGGTCGGCGGCCATCCGGCGTTCGGCCACACCGGCATCCGAACCGCCGCGCTGAACCAGGCCGTCGCGGACCTCGGCCTCGAACCGGCCCGCAACGTCACCACCGACTTCTCCGGCGAGCAGGGCGCCCGTGCGACCCGTCGGCTGCTCGCCTCCGCGCGGCGGCCCACGGCGATCGTCTACGACAACGACATCATGGCGGTCGCGGGTCTCGCGGTCGCCGCCGAACTGGGCCTGAGCGTCCCGGCGGACGTCAGCCTGATCGCCTGGGACGACTCCCGGCTGTGCCGGCTCACCCACCCGGACCTGTCGGCCATGAGCCACGACGTCTTCGCGTTCGGCGCCGATGTCACCCGCCGCCTCTTCGACGTCGTCCACCGCCGCAACCCTTCGTCGGAGCCCGTCGCGCCGCCCGTGCTGGTGCCCCGCGGCAGCAGCGCGCCGCCGCGGGGCGTGGGGGCGAGAGTCACAGGGTGAGTTCACCCTGGTTCAGGACGCGAGGGTGGAAGTACGTCGACTGGATCTCGGCGTTGGTGTTGTTCCCGCGCAGCTGCTCGGACCACAGCATGAACCAGGCCCATTGCGGCTGACTCGTCAGCAGTGCGGCGTTGGGCATCCTGCCCATTTCCGCGATGGCCATCGGCTTCGTTCCGGCGATGCTCCGCATCTGCTGATAGTCGGCGGAACTCGGGTAATTCTTGTACCAGGCGTCGAGGGACACGACATCGACATACTGGCTGCCGGGGTAGTAACTGCTCCAGCCGCCCGCCGGATTGTCCTGCACGTTCCACACCCAGATCAGATTGTCGAGACCCTTGGTGTCGGCCAGGTAGTCGTGCGTGATCTGGTACAGGCGCGCGCTGCCATTCGTGCCCGGACGGTTCCCCCACCAGTTCCACGACTCGTTCATTTCGTGGAGCGGGCGGAAGAGCACGGGGACTCCCGCGTCCTTCAATTGCTTGAGGTAGGGCACCGCCTCGTCGAGGCGCTTCTTCCACGCCGTGTTCAGCGCGCTGCCTTCGGTGACGAGCTGAGAGAACTGCGCGTCCGAGATGTTCGACTTCACGCCACCCTCGAACGCGCAGCTGCTGCCTCCGGTCGGCGGGCAGACGTGCCAGGTCAGGGCCACCAGCGAGCCGTTCTTCCACTCGGTCTTGGCCTGGTCGATCACGCGTTGCCGGTTCGCCACGTCGGTGGCGTTGAACATCAGGTCGCCACCCCACAGGCCGGGGTACTGGCCGGTGACGTCCTTCACCTGTTGCGTGTACGCGCCGGGTGAGGTGGCGGGCTCCTTGTTGTGCTGGCCGGAAATGATGTGATTCCCGGAAACGGACCGTAAGTAATTCAGCACGGTCTGCTTGGAGCTCGGCGGGAATGCCTGCGCGGATTCGGTCGCGGGCCAGGCGGAGAGGCCCGCCGCGATGGCCGCGGACGCCGCCAAGAAGGCGACGCAGTGTTTGATTCTCTTCATGAGGGGGTCCCAGCTCTCGGGAAGGGGCGGAATGCTTGTCGCCAAGACGGTGGCGGGAATTCCGGCGGGCGTCAATGGATTGCGCCGCATCCCGAGAGCTGTCGGCCGCACTATTTACTGAACGTTTTGTAAACGGCGCTCAGTCCACGCTGTAGCAGCGGATCACGATGGCGACCCCGTCCTCCGGATTGCCCTCGTCCCGCGCGTGTCCGACGAAGACCGTCCGCGCGAGCCAGAGGTGGGCGGGCGCGTCGGTGCGGAACGTCGGCGCCGTGCGGAAGTAGCCGGAGTCCTCCACGTAGTAGCCGCGATTGACGATGTCGATGACGGCGCCGTCGTCCGCCCGCAGGAGGTAGCGGGCCTCCAACTCGCAGACGCCGCCTCGGGTGTTCGACCAGTCGCCGCCGCCGGGCAGCACCGTGCCGTTGAGGCGCGGGCCGGTCACGGTGCCGCCGGTGATCGGGGTGAAGTCGGTGCGCTCGCCGGCGCCGTGGCCGATGTGCAGCGGCTCGCTGACCTCGGCGCGGATCTCGAAGGCGAAGGAGAGGGAGGGGGTGTGGGTCACGCGAACTCCTGTTCAGTGGACGGGTGTTGACGCTGTGCTGCGACGCGGCTTCCAGCCCGGGCGCGGCACCGATTCGAGCAGTGTGCGGGTGTACGTGGCCGTGGGCTCGGTCAGGACCTTGCGGGCGGGACCGCGTTCGACGATGCGGCCCCGGTGCATGACGACGATGTCGTCGCACACGTGCTGGACGATGCCGAGGTCGTGGGTGATGAACAGGTAGGCCACCGGGGTCCGTTCGCGGATCTCGCGCAGCAGCGTGAGGATCTGCGCCTGCACGGACACGTCGAGCGCGGCCACCGCCTCGTCGAGGACGAGGATCCGTGGGGCGACCGCCAACGCGCGGGCGATGGCGACGCGTTGGCGCTGGCCGCCGGACAGGGTCCGTGGGAGTGCGGCGGCCTGCCGCTCGTCGAGGCCCACCTGGTCGAGGAGTTCGGCGACGCGTCGGTCGAGGTCCGCGCCGCGCAGGTCCGTGTGGAGCGCGACGACCTCGGCGACGCAGTCGCGCACGCGCTGGCGGCGGTCGAGGGAGGCGTACGGATCCTGGAAGACCATCTGGATCTCGCGGGCGGCGCGGCGTCGTTCGGCCGTCCGGCGGGGTGGGCGGGGGCGTTCGCGACCGGCGAGGCGGACCGTCCCGGCCGTCGGGCGCTCCAGGCCGGAGATCATCCGGGCGGTCGTCGTCTTGCCCGACCCCGACTCGCCCACGACGGCCAGCGAGCCGCCCGGCGCGAGCGTCAGGTCGACGTCGTCGACGGCGACGACCTCGCCGAACTCCTTGCGCAGACCCCTGACTTCGAGCGCGTACGGGTGGGCGGCGGGTTCAGGCGTCGAGGTCATCGGTGGGCTCCGCTGGATAGTGGCAGGCGGCGAGGCCGTCGCCGACGGGGCGCGGCTCGGGGCGCTCGGTGCGGCACCGGGCCCGGGCGGCAGGGCAGCGCGGCGCGAACGCGCAGCCCGCACCGGCCTCGTAGGCGGACAGCGGCCGTCCGGGAATCGCCCGCAGCTCGCGTGCGTCCGCGCCGGGCGCGGGCCGGGAGGCGAGGAGCGCCCGGGTGTAGGGGTGGCGGGCGGACTTGTGGAGCCGGTCGGCGGGGAGTTCCTCGACGATCGAGCCCGCGTACATCATCGCGATCCGGTCGCAGACGGCCGCCGCGAGGGCCAGGTCGTGCGTGATGAACAGCAGGGCGAGCCCGCGCGCGGCCCGGGCCTCGTCGATGATCGCCATGACCTCGGCCTGCGTCGTGACGTCGAGCGCCGTCGTGGGCTCGTCCGCCAGGAGCAGCCGGGGGCCGCCCGCGAGCGCCGCCGCGATCATGACGCGCTGGAGCAGCCCCCCGGACAGCTCCGGCGGTCGCTGCCGCAGCCTGCGTTCCGCGTCGGGGATGCC
Organism: Streptomyces nidicola; assembly: GCF_050106155.1. NCBI lineage: Bacteria > Bacillati > Actinomycetota > Actinomycetes > Kitasatosporales > Streptomycetaceae > Streptomyces > Streptomyces nidicola. Next base: position 2,770,575 of record NZ_JBNBPI010000001.1, on the reverse strand, counting down.
GACGTCGCGCAGCAGCCCGGTGACCGTGGCCGTGGCCTCGCGGGCCCGGGTGCCGCGCGCGATCAGGCCCTCGGTGAGGAAGTCGCCGACCGTGCGGACCGGGTTGATGTGGGCGCGCGGATCCTGGTGGATCATCGCGACGTCGGCCGACCGCAGGGCGCGCAGGTCGGCGGGGCCCATCGCGGGCACGGACGCGCCGTCGAGGAGGACGTCGCCCTCGACGCGGGCACCCGGAGGCAGCAGCCGCAGCACCGAGCGCGCGGTGAGCGACTTGCCCGAGCCGGACTCGCCGACCAGGCCGAGCGCCGCGCCGGCCGGTACGGAGAGGTCGACCCGGTGGATGACCGCGCGGTCGGTCCCGTCCAGGGAAAGGGTGACGCGGAGTCGCCGGATGTCGAGGAGTGTCATCGGGTGTCGTCTCCCAGGAGCCGTCGGGACAGGCCGTTGCCGAGCAGGGTGCAGGCGATGACGAACACGACGATCACCAGGCCCGCGTACAGGGACTGTTCGGCCCGGCCCGCGAGCACGCCCGACGCGCCCTGCGCGACCATCAGGCCCCATTCGGCCGTCGGCGGCTGCGCGCCGAGGCCGATGAACGAGAACGCGGCGACGTCGAGCAGCGTGTAGCCGAACGACACCGTCACCTGCACCAGGACGAGCGGCAGCAGTGCGGGCGTCAGATGGCGCAGGCAGATTCGCCACCCCGGCAGGCCGAGCATCCGCAGCGCGGACACGTACGGCAGGTGCGCCTCGCGCAGCGCGGCGCCGCGCACGGTCCGGGCGACGTACGGGAGATACGCGACGGACAGCGTCACGACGGCCACCTGGAGGCCCGCGCCGAAGACGGCCGCGCCGACCACGGCGAGGATCAGACCGGGGAAGCCGAACACGACGTTCAGGGCGGACGACACCATGCGGTCGTACCAACCGCCCAGCCACGCACCGGAGATGGCGAGCGCCGAGCCGACGACGCTCGCGACGAGCGTCACCACGGCGGGAGCGAGCAGGCTGAGCCGCGACCCGTACAGGACGCGGGAGAGGATGTCGCGCCCGGTGTCGTCGGTGCCGAGCCAGTGGGCGCCGCTGCTGCCCTGGTAGACGGCCAGCGGGTCGACGGCCTCGGGATCGTACGGTGCGATCAGTGGCGCGCACACAGCGGCGAGGACGACGAGCGCGACGACGGCGCCCGCGCCGATCAGCACGCCGTTGCCGCGCGCCGCACGTCGGCCCCGCCCGAAAACGCCTGCCTTGGCCGCGAGTTGATAGGTCGTCATGCGGAGGCCTCCAGGGGTGTACGCCGGTCGAGCAGCGCCGATACCACGTCGACCACGGTGTTCACGCCGACGAACAGGACGACGCTGATCAGCGCGAGGGCCTGCACCACCGCCAGATCCTGCTTCGCCGCGCTCTGCACGAGCAGCGCCCCGATGCCGTTGATCCCGAAGGCCTGCTCGACGACCGCGCAGCCCGCGATCAGGCCCGCGACGGCGACGCCGGAGACCGAGAAGATGGGCGCGGAAGCGTTGCGCAGCACGTGTTTGCGCACCACGAGACGCTCGGGGATGCCCCGGCCGCGCGCGGTCTGCACATGCTCGGAGGCGAGTTCGGCCCGCACCGCCGAGCGTGTCACCTGCGCGACGTACGCGAGCCAGGTCGCGGCGAGCGCGAGCGCCGGCAGCGTCAGATGCTCCAGGCGCCCGGCGAACCCCGACCCGCTCCCGTACGCCGGGAACAGACCCCAGCGCACGGAGAAGCCCCAGATCAGCAGCACCGACATCACGAAGGTCGGCACCGCCATCAGCGTCGTCGTCACGACGGTCACCGCCGTCTCGCCCCAGCCGCCGCGCAGCGCGGCGAGTGTCCCGAGGGCCACGCCCGCCCCGATGATGAGGACGGCAGCGAAGGCGACGAGGAAGAGCGTGTTGCCGAGCCGGTCGCCGACCAGGTGCGTGACCGAGTCGCGGTAGCTGAGCGACTCGCCGAGGTCGCCGTGGGACAGGGCGGTGAGCCAGCGCCAGTAGCCGCGCAGGAACGGGTCGTCGAGGTGGTACTGGCGGTGGATCTCGGCGAGCAGCCGCTCGCTGGGCGGCTTGCCGCCGCCGACCAGCAGCGTCGCCGGGTCGCCGGGCGAGACGAACAGCGCCCCGTACACGGCGACGCTCGCGACCAGCGCCGTCGCGGCGAGCATGGCGGCCCGCCGGACGACGAAGCGCCAGATCATGAGGACTCCCGCCCGGTGCCGCCGATGCGCGCCGCCCACGGCATGTTGATGTAGGCGAAGGAGGCGGGGACACCGCTGAGCCGCTTGTTCAGGAACAGCCGCTCGTAGGGGCAGGCGATGGGCACGATCGGGAAGTCCTTCGCGTACAGCGCCTGCGCCGCGGTGAACTCGCGCGCGGCCCGCTGCGGATCGGTCGTCGCCTTGGCCGCGCGGATGTGCGAAGTCACCTTGCTGTTGCGGTAGTTGGTCCAGTTCATCGGTGACTTCGGGTCGGTCATCATGTCCGCGTACGACAGCGGGTCGGGGATCTCCACGTAGCCGAGGGCGATGGTGGCGTCGAGGCCCTTGCGCAGCGCCGGGTTGAAGAACAGGCCGGACATCTGGGTCGGCTGGAGCTGCCGGATGACGACCTTGAGGCCGATCTTCTCCGTGGCGGCCTGGAGGAACGTCAGGGTCTGCAGCGACTGCTGGTCGCCGGCAGCAGTGGCGATCGTGAGTGTGCGCCGCTTCGGAGCGGCCTCGTCGACGAGCTTCTTCGCCTTGGCGACATCGGGTCCGGGGACGGCGGGCAGCGCCGCGTACCCCTTGGCGTAGACGTCCTTGGCCTCGCTGTTCTTCCAGACCAGGGACGGGATGAAGGTCTTCTGGCGCTGGGCGGCGCCGTCGAAGACGTTCTTGACGAGGGCGTCGCGGTCGAGGACGAGGGAGAGCGCGTCGGCGATGCGGCGGTCGGCCATCGGCGAGCTGGGGGAGGTCGCCCCGAGGAACACGGTCTGCGCGGAAGGACCGTAGTAGAGCCGCCCCTCCTTCGAGCCGCGCAACGCCTTCGCGGACGTCGAGGGAATCTCGTAACTCCCGTCGATCTGCCCGGACATGAGGGCGCTGGTGAGCGTCCCGTTGTCGGTGATGAACCGGAACGTGAGCTCCTTGACCTTCGGGCGCAGCGAGCGGTCCCAGTACGCGGTGTTGCGCACGGCGGTGATGGAGTCGCCGGAGCGCCACTTGGTCAGCTTGAACGGGCCCGTGCACATCAGGCCGCCGCGCGCGGTGCCGTACGAGGTGCCCGCCTTCTTCATGTACGAGGCCTTGCCGACGGCCCCGAACCCGTTCACGAGGTACTTCAGGAAGAGCGAGTCCGGGGCGCGGAAGCGGACGGTGACCTGGAGGTCCTTCGTCGCCTTGATGGTGGTGACGTTCGCGAGGACCGGGACGTTGACGCTCTGCGTGGCGGGCACGCGCTGCCGCTCCAGGCTCGCGACGACGTCGGCGGCGGTCATCGGGCTGCCGTCCCAGAAGCGGACGCCGTGGCGCAGGTTCAGGACGAGGGTCTTCGGATCGGGCCGTTGCCAGGAGGTGGCGAGGCCGGGGGCCGTCGAGTAGTCCGGCTTCAGGCGGATCAGCGGGTCGCAGAGGTTGGAGGCGACGGTGCTGGGGGAGTAGTCGCCGACCTTCGCGGGGTCGAGCGTGGTCGGCTCGCCCATCGGCAGGTTCCAGGTGACGTGGTCGACGGTGCCCCGGGCGGGAGGGGTGGTGGCCGTGAGCTTGATGGCGGCGGAGGGTCCTGACGTGTCACCGCCGCCGGAGGAACAGGAGGTCAGCGCGAGTACGAGCACGGTGGCCAGCGCGGTGAGAGGGGCTACGGTGAGTCGGGGAGCGTGCATGAGTGTGCTCCTGAGGAGTGGATTGCCGAGACCGTGAGGCGTGAGGGGTGGGCGCCGCCGGTGCGCAGCGTCTGGACCGAGGACTTGGCGGCGGTCGTGGTCCACGGGTTGTCCTCGCTGCCGGACGACGGCAGGAAGAGGGGGTAGTCGCTGGAGGCGAGGAGGACGGCGAGCCGGTGGCCCGCCCGCACCCGGTAGCCGGTGTGCCCGAGGTCGACGCGGACCTCCTGGGGCGCGAGGCCGGTCCGCAGGGAGACCTCACCGCGCGCGATCAGGTGGGCGCGCCCGTCCGGCCCGACGTCCACGAGCTTCACGAAGACGTCGAACGTCGGGGCGGTGCTGGTGACATGGAGGTGCAGGCCGAGCGGCCCCGCCAGGTCGAGCGGATCGGTGAGCGCCGCTCCGGAGAACACGAGCACGTCCTCGCGGTCCGCCGTCCCCGACAGATCCGGGTAACCGTGCAGATACTCGAAGGAGTTGGCGACGTCCGACGGCACGAGGGCCTCCGGGTCGTACGTCCACTCTGCCGAACTCGCCTCCCCTGTAGGGGAGTCGACAAGCGCGCCGCCACCCGTCAGTGACTCCCCGGCGCGCTCGGCGCGAGCCAGCCAGAAGGTGCGCTCGACGGTCTCCGGCGGCGGCCAGGCCGTCGACGTGCGCCAGTCGGCATGCCCCAACTCCCAGCGCACCTTGGGCAGTTCCGAGACCGGCCGGATCCCCTTGAGGAACACGTCGAAGAACGCGAGCGCCGGGTCGACGTACTGCGGCAGCATCCGGTCGAGGGCCGCCCCGCTCCGCCCGTGGTCGGTGTCGGCGGACGCGGGCGCGTCGGCGAGGCGGTAGTTCTCGTGGTCGACGGCGCCCGCCCACAGATACTGGACGGCGTCCCAGCCGGGGCGCGCCGCGAGCGCCAGATAGTCCCGCAGGTGCGGGATCAGGATGTTGTCGAACCAGCCGACGCAGTGCAGCACGGGCACCGGTCGCGCGTCGTAGGGGTGCCGGCCGCGCGCCGGGAACAGGTCGGTGAAGTGCGGCACGAGCGTGTCGAACCAGGCCGAGCGGGCGCCGATCGCCCGGAACGCCTCCTCGTACTGCTCGACGACCGGGCGGATCGAGCGGTCCGGCTCGTACTCGTACAGGCCCTGGTCCACCCAGTAGTGGGCGTAGTACTCGATGCCCTCCAGCCAGACGGGGCGGCCGACGCCCGGCGGGTCGTGCGGACCGCCGCCCTGGGCCGTCGCGTTGAAGTCGACCGTGGTCACGCGCGGCACGACGGCGCGCAGCGCAGGATGCTGGGACGCCACCGCGGCCCACTGCGTGAAGCCGTAGTACGAGTCGCCGAACATGCCCACCAGGCCGTCGGACCAGGCCTGTTGGACGATCCAGTCGATGGTGTCGTAGCCGTCGTCGGCCTCGCGCAGGAACGGCAGCGTCTGGCCCTCGGAGCGGAACTTGCCGCGCACGTCCTGGACGACGACGGCGTAGCCGCGGGCCGTGAAGCGGGCGGCGATCTCGTCGAAGTACACGTAGCGGCTGTTCTTGTCGTACGGCAGCCGTACGAGGACGGTCGGGAACTCGGCGTCGGCCGGGCCTGCGGCCGATCCGCCCGTTGCTTCCTCGGGCAGATGGACGTCCGTGGCGAGCCGGATCCCGTCGCGCATCCGGACCCGGAACTCCTGGGCCCGCGGGGATCCGGGCGCCGGGCCGACACGCGTGAAGGTGAAGGTCATGAGGGTGGTCTCCCGGAGCAGGGATGAACAACGCCGTGATGTAACGGCGTTGTATGACAACATTGCAGCTCCGTGTGAACGCGGTCAACCCATTGCGTTAAGGTCGGCGACATGCCGATCGAGGTAGATGAGGAGAGGCGGCTCGACGAGATCGCGACCGCCACCATTCAGGTCGCCAAGGACCGGGGTGTGCGCTCCGTGACGATCCGGGCTGTGGCCCAGCAACTCGGCGGCTCCACCGCGATGGTGACCAACTACGTCTCCAGCCGCGCCGCCCTGATGATCAACGCGCTGCGCCGCGCGGAGGCCGACTGGACCCGCGAGTTGGAGCGGGCCATCGAAGGCGTCGAGGGCGAGGAGAGGCTGCGCGCCGCCGTCCGCTGGATGTGCACCACCGAGCAGGACGACGAGGTGCTGCGCCGGCTCATGATGGAGATCGCCGGCGCGGGGCCCGGTACCGGGATCGACGAGGCGCGCGTGGCCAGCGCGCGCAGCGACCACAAAGGGCTCGGCGAGCTGGTCGCCGAAGCGGGCCTGCCCGACGCCGAGCTGGGCGGCGACATCCTCCACCTGATCCTGCGCGGCTACTGGCTGGCGACGCTGGAGGACGCCGAGAGCTGGCCCGCGGAGCGCGGTGAGCGGGCCATCCTGGCGGTCGTCGACCGGTTGCGGGAGTCCGGGGCCTGAACTCGGCCTGCCGGGGCGGGGGTTGACATCCCCGCGTACCTGGGATCAGTCTGTGCGCGAAATAAAACGCCGTTGTATCACCGGTAACCGGATTGCGCAGCTGGAAGAGGGTGCTCCATGGGAAGTCCCGGAAGTCCCGGCCAGAACACCGAGTGGTGGCAGCGTTCCGCCGCCGAGATCGCCGATGCCGTACGCGGCGGGGAGGTGTCGTCCTACGAGGTCGTCACGTCCTGTCTCGACCGCATCGAGGAGACGAACCCCAAGGTCAACGCGCTGGTGGAGGTCCGCCGCGACGAGGCGCTCGACGCGGCACGGAGGGCCGACGCGGCCTTCGCGGCGGGCGCCTCGGGCTCCGCGGGCGCCGAACTCGGCCCGCTGCACGGCGTCCCCGTCTCCATCAAGGTCAACACCGAGCAGCGCGGCCACGCCACCACGAACGGCGTGACGGCGCTCGCCGGGAACATCGCCGACGAGGACGCGGCCTGCGTGACCGCACTGCGCCGCGCCGGAGCGATACCGCTGGGGCGCAGCAACGTCCCCGCGTTCTCGCTGCGTTGGTTCTCCGCCAACGACCTGCACGGGCGGACCCTCAACCCGTGGGACGCCGCGCGCACGCCCGGCGGCTCCAGCGGGGGAGCGGCCGCCGGGATCGCGGCAGGGATGACGCCGCTGGCGCAGGGCAACGACATCGGCGGATCGATCCGCTTCCCCGCGGCCTGCTGCGGCGTCGTCGGGGTGCGGCCCACCGTGGGACGGATCTCCGGCTGGGCGCCGCCCGCGTACGCCGACACCCCCGAGGGGCGGGTGCCGCTCGACTTCCCGCCCACCGTGCAGGCCTGCGCGGTGCAGGGGCCGCTCGGCAGGACCGTGGCGGACGCCCGGCTCGCCCTGCACGCCATGAGCGAACCCGACCCGCGCGACCCATACGGCGTCCCGGCGCTGCCGCCCAGGGGCCCCGCCCCCACGCGGGTGACCGTCGTCCGCGGCAACGACGGCGCGAAGAACCACCCGGCTGTCGACACGGCCCTCGACGCCGCGGCCGCCCGACTCGCCGACGCGGGGTACGAGGTCGACGAGATCGCGGCCGAACCGCTGCTCGCCGAGGCCGCCCGACTGTGGCTGCTCCTGCTCACCGAGGACACCCGTCCGCTGCTCCGGGTCGTCGAGCGGATCGGCGACGACGCCATCCGCACCGCGCTCGCGCGGCACTTCGCGGCGTCCGCCGCCGTGTGGGGCGAGCGCCCCGACCTGGAGACGTACATCGACGGCTGGGGCCGACGCGGCACACTCGTCACCCGGCTCCAGCAACTCCTGGGCGCCGACCGCCTGTTGCTCACTCCGGTGTGCGCCGAGCCGGCCTTCGAGCAGGACGCCGACCTCGTGGACGAGGCCCGCGCCCTGGAACTCTTCCCGGCGATGTGGCCGATGACGTCGGTGCCGATCCTCGGCTTCCCGGCCGTCACCGTCCCGGTGGCCGCGCACGACGGGCTGCCGATGGGCGTGCAGTTGGTGGGCGGTCGGTTCACGGAGGACGGGCTGCTGGACGCGGCGCAGGCCGTGGAGGAGCGGTCGCCGGTGCTGCGGGTGTGGGGGTAGACGTCCACGGCCGTTGACGCCGTTCAGCGCACCGGCGCCCCCGGACCCAGCGGGATCCCGATCGCCCACCACGCGAGGAACAGCAGCGTCCACGCCGCCGTCATCGCGATCGCCAGCGGCAGCGTGTATGCGGCGAGGGTGCCGATGCCCGCGTCCTTGCGGTAGCGCTGGAGGAAGCCGAGAGCCATCACGAAGTACGGGCTCATCGGCGTGATCGCGGTCGACCCCGAGTCGGCGATGCGGAACAGGGCCTGCGTCGTCTCGGCCGGCACGTGCGCCAGCATCAGCATCGGTACGAGGACGGGCGCGGCCAGTGCCCACATCGCGGAGCCGCTGGTCACCATCACGTTCACGACGGTCAGCAGGAGCAGGATCAGCAGGAACACCACGACGATCGGCATCCCGCTGTGCTCCAGGAGTTCGGCCGCCCGCACCGCCAGTACGTCACCGATGTGCGTCCAGTCGAAGTAGGCGAGGAACTGGGCGATCGCGAAGAACAGCACCAGCACCGGCGCCATCTGCTTCACGCCCGCCGCCATCAGCTTCGGTACGTCGCCGGGCTTCGCGATCGACCCCGAGCACGCCCCGTACACGATGCCGGTGAGCGCGAACAGGACGGCCACGACCGCCGCGATGCCGTCGATGAACGGCGACTCGACGATGCTGCCGCCGTCCCCGCGCAGCGGAGAGGACGTGGGCGCGAGCGCCGCCACGACCAGCACCAGGCCACCGCCGAGCGCGAGCAACGCCCGGCGCAGCGCGGAGCGTTCGCGCTCGCTGAGGTCCAGCGTGCCCAGGTCCTCGACGTCCGCGTCGGGATCCGGGTCGAGGTCCGGCCGCTTGGCCAGCACCCAGCGGGTGACCAGCGTGATGACGGTTGCAAGAAGAAGCGAGGAGGCGATGTTGAAGAACCAGTTGGACAGCGGTGACACGTACGCGTCGTCGCCGCCCGCGATCTTCGCGGCGGCCGTCGTGATCCCGGCGAAGATCGCGTCGTTCGGCGTGGGAACCGGGCTCGCGTCATAGCCGGAGGCGATCGACGTGTACGCCACGACGATGCCGAGGATCGGGGAGCGGCCCACGGCGCGGAAGGCGAGCCCGCCGAGCGGCACCAGGATGATGTACGCCGCGGCCGACGCGACGTGCGCCACCGTCCCGGCGAACGCGACGGCGAACACCACCCACGACGCGGGCACCCGCGCGACCCCGACCTTCATCGCGGCGGACAGGAAGCCGCTGCGCTCGGCGACGGCGACGCCCATGATGACGACCACGATCGTCGCCATCGGCGGGAACTCGGCGAAGTTCGACACCATCGTCGACACCGCCATGGCGAGCCCGTCGCCGCTGAGCAGGTTCTGCACGGCGACCGTCTTGTGGTCGGCGGGCGAGACCACGGACACGTCGAACCCGGCGAGCACGGCGCTGATGACGGCGAGCACCGCCGACAGGATCCAGAACAGCCAGAACGGGTGCGGCAGTCGGTTCCCCGCGCGTTCGACGACGCCGAGGGCGCGGATGACGAAGGGCAGTCGCCCGGCCGCTTCGGCGTGCGGTGGTGCCTCTCTCTGTACGGTCATGGCTGCGGCTCCAACTAACGCTGATGGGTTGGGAGTTCGTGGTTCCTGAAGAACGCCCACATCACCTTGTGGGCCTGGATCGTCTGCGTGGTGTAGCCGCCGCCGCTGTAGCCGTCGGCGCCCGGCCAGGTGTGTCCGCCGTCGGTGACCGCGACGTGCGCCACCTCCGCGCCGTCCGCGCAGCCGGTCCACCGGGACGTCGTGATGTCGGGCTCGGTCACCTGGTCGGGCGTCCGGGTGCGGCAGCCGTCCCGGTCGGCCCACTCGCGCACCCAGTCCCGGACGGCGGGCAGTCCGCGGTCGGTGTCACCGGCGTACGGGATGGTGGTGTCGCCGGTGCCGTGGAAGTCGAGGACGGGCATCGGGCGCTCCGGGGCGCAGCCGCCCTCGCGGGTACCGGGGTAGAAGGCCCCGGCGACCGGCGCGATCGCCGCGAACCGGTCCGACATCCGGCAGGCCAGCAGGCCGGTGAACCCGGCGCCGTTCGACTTGCCGGTGGCGTACACCCGCCGCTCGTTCACGCACAGCGAGCCTTCGAGGGAGTCGAGGAGATCCCCGGTGAACGCGACGTCGTCCACGCCGGCCGCCGCGTACGGCGCGCCCTGCCAGGCCTGCCGCTCACCGTCGCCGGTGCCGACGACCCCGTTCGGGTAGGCGACGATCGCGGGCAGCGTGGACAGGCGCGAGAACGCCTCCGTCCCGGCGCCGGTGTTCCCGCGCCCGTGGTAGGCGACGATCAGCGGCCAACTGCGGTTCGGCGTATAGCCGTTGGGGAGGTGCAGCTGGTACGTGCGGTCGCGGCCGCCGCTGGTGATGGTGTGCGGGGCGCTGGTGCCGGGTTGTTGCGGGGCGGGGGTGCCGCAGCCGGTGGGGTGGACGGTCGGGGCGGCCGGGGCGGCTTGGGCCGGGGCGAACGGTACGGCGACGAGTGCGGCGGCCAGTACGCAGGCACGCCGAAGTAGACCCTTCATGTGCGGCTCCAAATGAGGGTTGCTGGGGGCAGGGCAGGGGGCTTACAGGTCGAGCCACTTTTCGACGAAGGCGGACACGCGGTCGACGGCGGCGTCCACGATGGCCTGCCCGTCCTCGGCCGTGACCGACGTCGGGTCACCGAGCACTCCGTTGGCGCTCAGCTCGTCGTACGGCAGGGTCAGTGTCGGCTGCGAGAAGGAGCGGGCGAGGCGGGCCTCTTGCTTGAGCCCTTCCAGAGCGACGGACCCCGGCTTCAGCCGGTCCCGGTGAACCAAGTCCGGTGCCAGGTACAGCATTTGGGCGGTCTCGGCCTCCCCGCTGTGCCCGCTGACCTCGCTCACGCCCATCTCCGCGATCACGCCGGACGCGAGCGAAGTCACCGGCGTCCAGGCGAACCGCACGTCGGGGTGGGACACGAGCAGGTCCTGCGCCACGGTGGTGAGCGTCGCGTTGTTGCCGCCGTGCCCGGTCAGTACCAGGAACCGTCGCCAGCCGTGCCGCCGCAGGCTCTCCACGTACTCGCGCACGACCGCGGCGAACGTGGTCGTCGTCAGCGTCACCGTCCCGGCGAACGCCATGTGGTGCGGCGAGACGCCGACCGGGAGCGGCGGGCCGATTACCACGCGTCCGGCGAGCCGGGCCCCGACGAGGTCGGCGATCCGCTCGGCGCGGATGGTGTCCGTGGCGATGGGCATGCCGGGGCCGTGCTGCTCGTAGGCGCCGGCGGGGATGATGACGACGGGGGCGCGGGTGACGGCCTCGGCGGCTTCTTCGGTCGTCAACTCAGCGAGCCGGTACGGCTGTTGGTCGTTGGTCACGCCGGCTCACCCCCGTCGGGGAAGTCGGCGGTGAGGACGGTGTCCCGGATCGCGGTCAGGTGCTCGCGGGTGATCCGCTCGGCCGCCGCGGCGTCACCTTCCCGTACCGCCTCGACGATCTCCAGATGCTCGGCGTGGTCGCGCTCCCGGTCGTTATAGCGGTGCCGGATCTCGACCTGGTCGCGGGCGCGGACCTGGAGCAGCGCCTCGACGGTCTCCTTCAGCAGCGCGTTCCCGCTGGCGGTCGCGAGCGCCACGTGGAAGTGCACGGAGCGGCGCAGGGACTCCTCGGGCGGGAACAGGGCGTTGGCCGCCGCGTGCTCCAACTGCTCGATCCCTTGCGGGAGTCGGATACGGGCGGCCTCGGCCGCGACCGCGGGCTCGACGACGAGGCGCGCCTCGACGAGTTCGAGCACGGACCGCTGCGAGGTGCGCGGCCGGTGCGGATTGGCGAGCAGCCGCCGCTCGACGCCGGGCCCGACGTACGTACCCGAACCGTGCCGGAACTCCACGACCTGCATGGCCTCAAGACGCCGCAGCGCCTCCCGCACGGTCGGCGTCGTCACCTCGAACCGCTTGGCCAGCTCGCGCGAGGAGGCGAGGGCGTCGCCGGGGGAGAGCCGCTCGGTGCGGATGATCTCGACTATGTCGTCCGCGAGGCGCTCGGACAGCGAGGGTTGATCGGCGTAACTCATAAAGTGAATAGATCACTTGGTCAGTGGGGGTGTCAACGGTTGTGCACGACGTTGTGCGCGACGGCTGCGCGCATCGGCTGCGACGTCGAAACCGCGCCCGTCGTGTCAGCCCTCGAAGGCCGCCCAGGCGGCGGCGACCAGTGGCCGGTGCAGATCCGTGCGACGGACGCAGGCGCCGATGGTGAGCTCCTCGGGCGGAGCGGCCACCGGAACGGCGTGGAGGCGTTCCCTCAAGTGGCTCTGTTCCAGTACGAGTTCGGGAACGATTCCGGTTCCGTAGCCGAGTACGACCAGAGTGAGCAGCGCCTCGTGGCCGTCCGCCTCGACGGCGACCGGGGGAGGGCCGCCGCGCCGCCGGAACCACTGGTCGGCCAGCTGTCGCACCCGCCCCTGCCTGGGCAGCACGAACGGCTCCTGGCGGGCATCCTCCGATGCGGGGTGCGGACGTACGAGGACCAGCGGGGTCCGGGTGACCTCGCGGGCCAGCAGTGTGGCCGGTACGCGATCGGGCAGCGCCGCTACGGCGAGATCGGCCTCACCGTCGTCGAGCAGCGCGAGCGCGGCGGCCGCGTCTCCCGTGCGCAGTGAAACGCGTACTCGGGGATGGGCGCTGCGCAGCGGTGCGAGCAGCTCGGGCAGCAGCCCTTGGCAGGCGGTCACTGTCGCGAACAGCCGCAGACAACCGCCGAGTTGGTCCCCTTCGGGGCCGCCGTCGCGGTACCGCTCCCACAGGTCGAGCGCCTCCGTGGCGTATCGCAGAAAACGGCGGCCGTGTCCGGTCAGGGCGACGCCGTGAGGGCTGCGGTCGACGAGTCGATGCCCGGTGGCGGCCTCCAGGCGTTGCACTGCGCGCGACAGCGTGGCCGCACTGACGTGGCAGTCCGCTGCCGTGCGGGTGAAACTCAGCGAGCCGGCCAGGTGAACGAACAGCCGGTACTGGTCGTGGTCCTGCACCTTTCACCTCCTGCAACACCGTGCTGCGGATGTTGCTGTTGCCGGTGGATCAGCGCAGACCCTACAAACGGTCCATGGACCCCGCTTGGCGCTTTCGCGAATACGAACCTGTGGGCATCGACCTCGCCGGCCCCGACGCAGTCGCCGCCTACGACCGCAACCAGGGCACCGACGCCGCCCGCGACGACGCGCTGCTCGACCGCCTCGACGCGACCGCGGGCATGCGCCTGGTCGATCTGGCCTGCGGCACCGGCTCGCTGGTGGTCCGGGCAGCGCTGCGTGGACTCGAGGCGCACGGGGTGGACGTCGCCCCGCACATGCTGGCCTTCGCGAAGGCCAGGGCGGACCGGGCCGGCGCCCGTGCTCACTGGCACCACGCCGGATTCCTCGACCACGAGCACCGTTCGGAGCCCGCCGACATCGTCACCACCAAGGCCGCGCTTCACCAGCTCCCCGACTTCTGGAAGCAGCAGGCGCTCCTCAACGCCGCCTCGATGCTCCGGCCCGGAGGCACCCTCTACCTCTGGGACGTCGTCTTCACGTTCCCGCCCGCCGAGGCCGACCGGCATGTGCAGGGTTGGATCGACACCGCGGGCCGCCCCGAGGGCGTGGGCTTCACCCGCGCCGACTTCGAGACCCACGTGCGTGAGGAGTTCTCCACGTACGGCTGGATCCTGGAGGGCATGCTGGAGCGCGCCGGGTTCGACATCGTGGCGCGCACTGTCGACTCCCCGGTGCACAGCGCGTACGAGTGCCGGCTGGCCCGGCCCGTCCACGAAATGGACGCCCGGCGGGATAAATGCAACATGCAGCTACCCTCCGACTCGTACGCGACGAGGCAGGAGGCACCGTGAACGAGAACCAGGGCCGGGTCGTGGCAGCCCTCGACGGCGTCAGCATGCGCCGCTACACCACCGGCCAGGTCATCCTCGACGGCATCGACTGGACGGTCCGCTCCGGCGAGCACTGGGCGCTGCTCGGCCCGAACGGCGCCGGCAAGACCAGCATCCTGCGGATCGTCGGCGCCACGAACTTCCCCACCACCGGCACCGTCGAGGTCCTCGGCCACCGGCTCGGTCGCGTCGACGTCCGCGAGCTGCGCGCGCTCATCGGGCACGTCTCCACCTCGCAGCGCGTCCCCCCGGACCTGCCGGGGCACACCGTCGTCCTCACCGGCCACAGCGGCACCGTCCAGCCGCTCTGGAAGTCGTACGACGACGAGGTGCGCGAGCGGGCCCACGCGCTGCTCGCCGAACTCCAGATCAAGGAGCTCGCCGACCGTCCGTACGGGGTGTGCTCCGGCGGCCAGCGCGCCCGCCTCCTCATCGCCCGCGCCCTCATGGCGGACCCGGCGCTGCTCCTGCTCGACGAGCCGTTCAACGCGCTCGACCTGCCCTCGCGCGAGGACCTCATCGACACGATGCGTCACATCGCGGAAGGCCGACCCGAGTTGGCGACGGTGACCGTCACCCACCACCTCGAAGAGCTCTCCCCGGCCATCAGCCACGCCCTCCTGCTGCGCGAGGGCCGCGTCCTCGCCCGTGGCGCCGTGGACGAGGTGCTGACCAAGGACCGGATGACCTCCTGCTTCGGCCGCCCCATCGAGGTCACCCGGCACGCCGGGCGCTGGCTGGCGCGCTCCGGTGACCAAGTGTGACCGGACGCACGGGTCCCGGACCGTGTCGGTGTTGGGCCGAACGGGTTACATGACGTAAGAATTGGGCCGTACAGACACGAGTGCGAGCCCAAACGGGGTGGGGGAACTGAACAGCCACGACGTCACCGACGAACAGTGGGAAGGTCTCGCCCAGGTCGTGCCGCTGCGCAGCCGCAACGAGTGGCCGTCAGCCGTCGACCACCGGGCGATGCCGGAAGCGGAGACCGAACCGCGCCGCCGCTTCGTCGTCCTGCGGGTCAACGTCTTCGGTGACGCCCGCGAGGTCGCCGAGACCGTCATGTCCGGCATCCCGGTACTGCTCGACCTCACCGGCGCCGAGACCGAAGTCGCCAAGCGCGTCCTGGACTTCAGCAGCGGCGTCGTCCTCGGCCTCGGCTGCGGCATGCACCGCGTCGACCGCAACGTCTTCCTCCTGGCCCCTCCTGGTACGGAGGTTCAGGGGTTGGTGCAGGGCGCGGTCTCGTAGCCGAGCCACAGTTGATCCCCGCTCTGGGACGAGAGCCCGCGGGGCCCGGGCAGAGCCCCGAGGCCGCAACGCCGGTTCGGCAAAATCTAGCCCCGTCGGCGCTTGAGGCGCGGGGTCCGGGGCAGAGCCCCGAGGCCGTAACCCCGGCTGACCGTAGGGTCATCGGCGGGGCAAGCCCGACGGGCATAGTCCCCCGATCGTAGGAAGGCCGCTCCGCGCAAACGGTTCTGCGCCGAGCGGACCCCTACGTTCAACCCATGACCGTGCCCCGGCGCGACGCACCCCCGCTCCCCGGCGCGTCCCCCGACCGCCCCCGCGTGACCCGGCTCAGGCTCGCCGCCTTCGCCCGGCACCGCGGCACCATCGTCCCCCTCGGCCCGTTCACCACCCTGTACGGACCCAGCGGCAGCGGCAAGACCAGCGCGCTGCGCGCCTTCGCGGCGCTCGCCGGACTCGGCGGCGGCGCACACCTGGCGGACGTGTTCCCCGACCCCCACGCCTACGTTCCCGAGCGCGCGCGACCCGACGCCGAGCGCCGCCGCGGGTTCCACATCGGCTGTACCGTCGAGGGCCCGATGGGACCCGTACGACTCGACCTGGCCGTCCAGGCCGAACCCGAACTCCGCGTCGTCGGTGAACGGTTGACCGGGCCCGACATCACCTACCTGCAGACCGCCCTGCGCGACCCCGGCCGCCGCGACGTCCAGGCCGCCTGGCACACCGCGGGTTCCGTGCCTGTGACCCGCGGACCGCTCCCCGACGACCTGCTCGGCACGGCCATGCTCCCGCTGCGCGTCGCGGGCCGCACCGAAGGGCAGCGCAAGGTGCTCGCCGCGGCCGAACAGGTCGTCGTCGGCCTGCGCTCCACCTTCGCCTGCGACCCCGACCCCACGCGGATGCGCACCCCGGCCCCCGCGGCGGCCGACCGGCTGCACGGCGGCTGCGGCAACCTCGCCGCCGTACTGCGCCGCACCGGAGCCGAGTGCGGGACCCGGCACGCGCTGCTCGTCGCGGCGGCCCGCGCGGGCCTCGTGGGACCGGTGACCGACGTACGCGCCGAGACCGCGGCCAACGGATCCGTGCGCGCCGTCGTGGACCGGGGTGGCGGGGTCACCAGCCCCGTCGAGCGGCTCGGGGACGGCGAGTTGAGGTACCTCGCCCTCGCGCTCGTCCTGCTCACCGGGCCCCGGGTGCTCGCCGTCGACGCGGCGGCCGAGGTCCCGGAGGCGTACCAGAGCCTGACCGTCCTCGCGGACGGCTTCGACCGCGGCCTCGACCGCGCCCAGTGCGCCGAACTCACCGCGCTGGCCGCCCGTATGTGCGCCCGCGGCCACATCCGGCTCGTCGCCGCTGTGGGCGAGGGCTCCGCGGCGGAGAGGGGAGCGCGGGCGGAGGGGGCGGCGATGGTAGACCTGGGGCGATGAACGAGGAACGTGAAGAAACCCGCCGTGCGGATGACCGTGAAGAACCCCGCCGTGCGGGCGACGACCGTGAAGGAACCCGACCGCTCGACGTGGCCACCCTGCAGGCGCGCCTCGCCCGGTTCGCGGTCGCCCGCGACTGGCAGCCCTTCCACACGCCGAAGAACCTGGCGGCCGCGCTGAGCGTCGAGGCCTCCGAACTGGTCGAGATCTTCCAGTGGTTGACCCCCGAGCAGTCGGCCCGCGTGATGGAGGACCCGGAATCGGCCCACCGCGTCGAGGACGAGGTCGCCGACGTCCTCGCGTACCTGCTGCAACTGTGCGAGGTGCTGGGCATCGACGCGCTGGCCGCACTGTCGGCGAAGATCGACCGCAACGAGCGGCGGTTCCCGGCGCGGGGCGAGGGCGCCGGGTAGAGGTGTGGGGCGCGGGCGTCGGGTGGGGCGGATGCCCCGCCCCCGTCAACTGCCCGCCGACGCACCAAATGTCACTCTCCGGAGTCGTCGACTTATCCACATTGAACGTTGTGTCCACAGATTTCGGGCTTCCCCTGGCTTTTCGCCGCTCATGCCTTCACTCTTAGTAGTGGACGAAGGAGTTCGGGCGGGAGACGGACGGGGACGCGATGGATGCGGTGCGGCTCATCGGGGTCGGCCGACGGGCCCTGGCGGAGAGCCAGGACCCGCGGGACATCATGAGGGAGGCGTGGCAGGCACAGGCTTTGGCGCAGGCGATAGGGAGTCGCCTCGCGATGCAGGGGCCGCCGGAGTTACGAGGCGAGGCGCTGGGACTGAGCGAGGCGGGGGCGCGCGGCAGCGGGGGTTCGGCGACGCCGGTCGTGGGGGCCGGCGGGATACGGGCGGCGCAACTGACCGAACTGGGCGATGTGCACCGGGCGTTGATGGATCTCGGCGTACTCCTCGGTGACGTGGGCATCGCGCTCGTCGGGGTGGCGAGCGAGTCGTTCGAGGAGGGGGCCTATTGGCAGTGCATGGAGGCGATCGACGCGGCGGACGAGTCGAGGGACAGAATCCTCGAGATACTGCGGCGGCTCCCGGAGGGCTGCCGCGCGCTGCCCCTCGCCGACCGGGAGCCCGCACCGGAACCGGACTCGGACTCGGCGGCGTGAGACCGACGGGCTAAGAACGGCGCCCCGGGTGGGCCCGGCCCCGGCGCCGACCCCGGCTGACGAGGCGGGCGCCTGACGTGGCATGCGCCTGACGCGGGGAGCGTCCCGCTCAGACGTCCTCGCCGGCCGGTGGCTGTGGCGAAGTCCTGGGCGGCTGTTGGAGGTCGGCGTCGAGCTGCGTCAGGTCGGCGTTGAGCGCGGCCATCAGCTCTTCCATCTGCTGCAGCAGACCCTTGGGTGCGCCTTCCTGCTCCGGCGTGGACGTGTCGTGCGCGGCCTCATCGTGCACGGCCTCATCGGGCGCGGCTTCCTGGGACATGGCGGCCTCCTCGGCCCTCGCCCTCCCGAGCGGGAGGGGAGTTGACGCAATCGTGACGCCCGGCAGCGACCGCCGGCGCGGGTGCCGGGCGGTCCGGCTCCGCCCGAGTCAACGATCACGACCGGGGCCGGGTCACTGGGCGCCCCCGCCACCACGCGCCGGGTTGACGCGATTTCACCCGACCGTGGCGGCGGGGCCGAAGGAGCGGCGCGCCCGCTCAGCTCAGCTGTGTCGCCACCTCGGAGGCGATCAGTTCCAAGTGGTCCAGGTCGTCGAGGTCGAGCATCTGGAGGTACATCCGTTGGGAGCCCACGGACTGGTATGCGGCGAGGCGTTCGACGACCTCGGCGGGGGAGCCGGCGAGGCCGTTGGCCTTGAGTTCGTCGACGTCGCGGCCGATCGCGTCCGCGCGGCGCTTGACCTCGGCGTCGGTGCGGCCGACGCAGGCGATGAGGGCGTTGGAGTAGGTGAGCGCGTCCTGGGCGCGACCGTGCTCGCCGGCCGCGGCCTTCACGCGCTTGAACTGCTGCTCCGTGTCGGCGATCGAGGCGAAGGGGATGTTGAACTCGGTGGCGTACTTCGCGGCGAGCGCCGGGGTCTTCTTGGCGCCGTGGCCGCCGATGAGGATCGGGACGCGCGGCTGGGTGGGCTTGGGCAGGGCGGGGGAGTCCTTCAACTGGTAGAAGGTTCCGTCGTAGTTGAAGCGCTGCCCGACCGGCGTCTCCCACAGGCCCGTCACGATGGCGAGCTGCTCCTCGAGGCGGCCGAACTTCTCCTTCGGGAACGGGATGCCGTACGCGGAGTGCTCCTCCTCGTACCAGCCGGAGCCGAGCCCCAGCTCGACGCGGCCGCCGGACATCTGGTCGACCTGCGCGACCTGGATGGCGAGCACGCCCGGCAGCCGGAAGGTGCCGGCCGTCATCAGCGTGCCGAGCCGGATCCGGCTCGTCTCCCGGGCGAGGCCGGCGAGCGTCGTCCAGGCGTCCGTGGGCCCGGGCAGGCCGTCGACGGGGCCCATGTGGAGGTAGTGGTCCGAGCGAAAAAATGCTCCATAGTTCAAGTCCTCGGCGGCCTTGGCGACGCGGAGCAGCGTCTCGTAGGTCGCACCCTGCTGCGGTTCGGTGAATACGCGAAGATCCATGCACCCATCATGCAGGTCAGGGGTGCGCGCTTCGATGATGCGGACGCCGTCGAGCGGGCGAAAACCCATGGTGGGGAGCGCGGGGTCGGAGCCATACTCGGCCGTGTGCTTCTGACGATCTCGACCACCGGCAATGCCGCGAATCCGGCCACCGACCTGGGCTTTCTGCTGCACAAGCATCCAGCGAACGCCCAGGCCTTCAGCACGGCGCACGGCACCGCGCACGTCCTCTACCCCGAGGCCGGCGACGAGCGGTGCACGGCCGCGCTGCTGCTGGAAGTGGACCCCGTGGCGCTGGCCCGGCGGGGCAGGGGCAAGGGGCGGGGCGGCGCGCCCGACGCGGCGCTCGCGCAGTACGTCAACGACCGGCCGTACGCCGCGTCGTCGCTGCTGGCCGTCGCGTTGAGCAATGTGTTCTCCAGCGCGCTGCGCGGTGCCTGCAAGGCCCGCCCGGAGCGCGCCGAGCAGGCGTTGCCGCTGCGCATCGAGGTGCCCGCGCTGCCGGCGCGGGGCGGGCCCGACCTCGTAAGGAAGCTGTTCGAGCCGCTGGGATGGACGGTCGAGGCGACGGCCGTCCCGCTGGACGAGCAGTTCCCGGAGTGGGGTGACTCGCGTTATGTGCGGCTCGTCCTGGAGGGCGAGTTGCGGCTCGCGCACGCGCTGCGGCACCTGTATGTGCTGCTGCCGGTGCTCGACGACGCCAAGCACTACTGGGTGTCGGCCGACGAGGTCGACAAGCTGTTGCGCGCGGGGGAGGGCTGGCTGCCCGAGCACCCCGAGCAGAAGCTGATCGTCGGCAGGTATCTGTCGCGGCGCTGGTCGCTGACCCGGCAGGCCATGGAGCGACTTGAGCTGGCCAGGCTCGCGGACGCCGACGACACGGACGTCGACGAGATCGACAACGCCGTGGACGAGGAGAGCGACACCGAGGAGCGTCCCGTGCCGCTGGCGGTGCGGCGCCGGGAGGCGATCCTCGCCGCGCTCCGGGAGTCCGGCGCCGCCCGGGTGCTCGATCTGGGCTGTGGGCAGGGCCAGTTGGTGCAGGAGCTGCTGAAGGACGTGCGGTTCACCGAGATCGTGGGCGTCGACGTGTCGATGCGTGCGCTCACCGTCGCGTCCCGGCGGCTCAGGCTGGAGCGGATGGGCGAGCGGCAGGCCTCCCGCGTACAGCTCATGCAGGGCTCGCTCGCGTACACCGACAAGCGGCTCAAGGGGTACGACGCCGCGGTGCTCAGCGAGGTCGTCGAGCACCTCGACCTGCCGCGGCTGCCCGCGCTCGAGTACGCGGTGTTCGGTGCGGCGCGGCCCCGGGCGGTCGTCGTGACCACGCCGAACGTCGAGTACAACGTCCGCTGGGAGTCCCTGCCCGAGGGGCACGCCCGGCACGGGGACCACCGGTTCGAGTGGACGCGGGCCGAGTTCCGCGACTGGGCGGAGCGGGTCGCCACGCGGCACGGATACGCCGTGCGGTACGTGCCGGTGGGGGACGACGACCCGGAGGTGGGGCCGCCCACACAGATGGCGGTGTTCACGACGACCAAGACCGCAGACACCGCAGACACCACACACATCGCAGCCACCGCAGACACCACAGGCACGACAGAGGCCACAGCCAGGAACGAGAAGGGGGCGAAGGCCGTATGAACACCACCGACACCACAGGGCGCGTGCTGCCCGTCACCGACCTCGCCCTCGTCGTGCTGGTCGGCGCGTCCGGCTCGGGCAAGTCCACGTTCGCGCACGCCCACTTCAAGCCGACCGAGGTGATCTCCAGCGACTTCTGCCGCGGCCTGGTGGCCGACGACGAGAACGACCAGGGAGCCAGCCGTGACGCCTTCGACGTGCTGCACTACATCGCGGGCAAGCGGCTCGCGGCCGGGCGCCTGACGGTCGTCGACGCGACCAACGTCCAGCAGGACGCCCGCCGTCAACTGGTCGACCTGGCGCGGAAGTACGACGTGCTGCCCATCGCCATCGTGCTCGATGTACCGGAGGATGTGTGCGCCGCGAGGAACGCCGGGCGGACCGACCGCGCCGACATGCCGCGCCGCGTCATCACCCGGCACACCCGCGAACTGCGGCGCTCCCTCAAGCACTTGGAGCGCGAGGGCTTCCGCAAGGTGCACGTGCTGCGCGGCGTCGAGCAGGTCGAGGGCGCGAGTGTCGTGCGTGAGAAGCGGTTCAACGATCTGACGCACCTCACGGGACCGTTCGACATCATCGGCGACGTCCACGGATGCGCGAGCGAACTCGACACCCTGCTCGGCAAGTTGGGCTATGTGGACGGGGAGCACCCCGAGGGCCGGACCGCCGTGTTCGTCGGCGACCTCGTCGACCGCGGCCCCGACACACCCGGTGTGCTGCGCCGCGTGATGGGCATGGTGAAGGCCGGCACCGCGCTGTGCGTGCCCGGCAACCACGAGAACAAGCTGGGCCGTTGGATGAAGGGGCGCAACGTGCAGCACACGCACGGCCTCGCCGAGACGGTCGAGCAGCTGGGCGGGGAGAGCGAGGAGTTCCGCGCGGAGGTGCGTACGTTCGTCGAGGGCCTGGTCAGCCACTACGTCCTCGACGGCGGGAAGCTCGTCGTGTGTCACGCCGGGCTGCCCGAGAAGTACCACGGCCGCACGTCGGGGCGGGTCCGCTCGCACGCGCTGTACGGGGACACGACCGGCGAGACCGACGAGTTCGGGCTGCCGGTGCGCTACCCGTGGGCGGAGGAGTACCGCGGGAAGGCTGCGGTGGTCTACGGCCACACCCCGGTGCCGACCGCCACGTGGCTCAACAACACGATCTGCCTCGACACCGGCGCCGTGTTCGGCGGGAAGCTCACCGCGCTGCGCTGGCCCGAGCGCGAGCTGGTCGACGTACCGGCCGAGCAGGTCTGGTACGAGCCGACCAGGCCGCTGGCGACCGAGGCGCCGGGCGGGCACGAGGGGCGGCCGCTGGACCTCGCCGATGTGCACGGCCGCCGCAGCGTGGAGACGCGGCACACCGGCCGGGTCACCGTACGCGAGGAGAACGCGGCGGCGGCGCTCGAGGTCATGAGCCGGTTCGCGGTCGACCCGCGGCTGGTGCCGTACCTGCCGCCGACGATGGCGCCGACCGCGACGTCCTCGCAGGACGGCTACCTGGAGCACCCGGCCGAGGCGTTCGCCCAGTACGCGGCCGACGGTGTGGAGCGGGTCGTGTGCGAGGAGAAGCACATGGGTTCGCGGGCCGTGGTGCTGGTGTGCCGGGACGCGGAGGCGGCGCGGGAGCGCTTCGGGGTCTCCGAGGAGAGCGGAGGGCCGGTCACCGGTTCGGTCTACACGCGCACCGGGCGGCCGTTCTTCGACGACACGGAGACCACCGAGGCGGTCATCGGACGGGTGCGGGACGCCGTCACCGCCGCGGGCCTCTGGGCGGAGCTCGACACTGACTGGGTGCTGCTCGACGCCGAGTTGATGCCGTGGTCGCTCAAGGCGTCCGGGCTGCTGCGGGCGCAGTACGCGGCGGTGGGTGCGGCCTCCGGTGCCGTGTTCCCGAGCGCGCTCGGGGCGCTGGAGGCGGCGGCCGCGCGGGGCGTCGACGTGGGCGATCTGCTGGAGCGTCAGCGGGGCCGGGCGGCCGACGCCGCCGCGTTCACGGACGCGTACCGGCGCTACTGCTGGAGCACGGACGGGCTCGACGGGGTGCGGCTCGCGCCGTTCCAGATCCTGGCCGCGCGGGGCCGCTCGCTCGCCGGGCTGCCGCACGACGAGCAGCTCGCGCTCATCGACCGGGTCGTCGCGCACGACAGGACGGGGCTGTTGCAGACGACGCGGCGGCTGTACGTCGACACGGGGGACGCCGAGTCGGTGCGGGCCGGGGTCGACTGGTGGCTGGAGATGACCGGGCGGGGCGGCGAGGGCATGGTCGTCAAGCCGGTCGGGGCGCTGGTGCGGGACGCGAAGGGGCGGCTCGTGCAGCCGGGGGTGAAGTGCCGTGGGCGCGAGTACCTCCGGATCATCTACGGGCCGGAGTACACGCGGCCGGAGAACCTGGCGAAGCTTCGGCAGCGGTTCCTCGGGCACAAGCGGTCGTTGGCGATCCGTGAGTACGGGTTGGGCCTGGAGGCCCTGGACCGGCTCGCGGAGGGGGAGCCGTTGTGGCGGGTGCACGAGGCGGTGTTCGCGGTCCTGGCGCTGGAGTCGGAACCGGTCGATCCTCGGCTCTGACGTCTCCTCCCGTCGCACCGTGGTCGCGCCCTCGGGGCTCTGCCCCGGACCCCGCTGCTCAATCGCCGCAGGGGCTTGAATCGGTGCGGCGGGTAAGGATGGACACATGGGATTCCACGTCGACTCCGAGGCCGGCCGCCTGCGCCGAGTGATTCTGCATCGGCCCGATCTGGAGCTGAAGCGGCTCACGCCCAGCAATAAGGACCAGTTGCTCTTCGACGACGTCCTGTGGGTCCGCCGGGCCCGCCAGGAGCACGACGGGTTCGCCGACGTGCTGCGCGACCGCGGCGTCGACGTGCACCTCTTCGGCGACCTGCTCACCGAGGCCCTGGACGTCGACGCCGCCCGCGCCCTCGTCCTGGACCGGGTCTTCGACGAGAAGGAGTACGGCCCGCTCGCCACGGGCCACCTGCGGGAGGCCTTCGAGACACTGCCGTCCACGGAGCTCGCCGAGGCGCTCATCGGCGGGATGACGAAGCGCGAGTTCCTGGCGGCGCACTCGGAGCCGACCTCCGTGCGCTTCCACGTCATGGAGCTCGACGACTTCCTGCTCGGCCCGCTGCCCAACCACCTGTTCACCCGCGACACCTCGGCCTGGATCTACGACGGGGTGTCCATCAACGCGATGCGCTGGCCGGCCCGGCAGCGCGAGACCGTCCACTTCGAAGCGATCTACCGGCACCACCCGCTGTTCCGGGACGCGCAGGACGGCTTCCACGTCTGGTCCGAGGGGCAGGCGGACTATCCGTCGACCATCGAGGGCGGCGACGTACTCGTCATCGGGCAGGGCGCCGTCCTCATCGGGATGAGCGAGCGGACCACGCCGCAGGCCGTGGAGATGCTCGCGCACAAGCTGTTCGCGGCGGGCTCGGCGCGCACCATCGTCGCCCTCGACATGCCGAAGAGACGCGCCTTTATGCACCTCGACACGGTCATGACGATGGTCGACGGCGATACGTTCACGCAGTACGCGGGGCTCGGCATGCTGCGCTCGTACACCATCGAACCGGGCTCGTCCGGCGCGGAGTTGAAGGTCACCGACCATCCGCCCGAGCACATGCACCGGGCGATCGCCGCCGCGCTCGGGATTCCCGACATCCGGGTGCTGACCGCGACGCAGGACGTGCACGCCGCGGAGCGCGAGCAGTGGGACGACGGCTGCAACGTGCTCGCCGTCGAGCCGGGTGTCGTCGTCGCGTACGAGCGGAACGCCACGACGAACACGTTCCTGCGCAAGCAGGGGATCGAGGTCATCGAGATCCCGGGCAGCGAACTGGGGCGGGGTCGCGGCGGCCCGCGCTGCATGAGCTGCCCGGTCGAGCGGGACCCCGTCAACGTCCCCTAGCCGAAAGGCATTCGTTGTGACGTCGTCCACCGAGACCGAACCGGGCGCGGCCGCCTCCGCCTCCGCCCCCACTCCTGCCCCCACTCTGGAGAAGGGCGCCATCGGCACCGGCGACCTGGTCTTCTTCGTCGTGGCCGCCGCGGCGCCGCTGACCGTCATGGCGGGCGTGGCCCCGCTGGCCATCGGGATGGCGGGCCGCGGCGCGCCGCTCGGCTATCTCGTCTCCGGCCTGCTCCTGATCGTCTTCGCCGCCGGCTTCACCGCGATGAGCCGCTACGTGCGCAACGCCGGCGCCTTCTACGCGTACATCGGCCGGGGCCTCGGCCGCCCCGCCGGTGTCGGTTCCGCGTACGTCGCGCTGCTCGCGTACAACGCGATCGAGGTCGGACTCCTCGCCGCCTTCGGCTGGTTCACCGAGTCGGGCTTCCAGGACCTGACCGGCGTACTGATCCCCTGGTGGGCCTGGGCGCTCGCCGGAATCGTCGCCATCGGTGTGCTCGGGTACCTCAAAGTCACGCTCAGCGCCAAGGTGTTGGGCGTCGCGCTCGTACTCGAAGTGCTCGTCCTGCTGGTGTTCGAGGCGGGCGTGTTCGCGCACGGCGGCGGACCGCACGGCCCGGAGTTCGGCGTCCTGTCGCCCGGCCATCTCGCGAACGGCGGCGTCGGCGGCATGTTCGTCCTCGCCATCGGCGCGTTCGTCGGCTTCGAGGCGACCGCGATCTACGCCGAGGAGGCCCGCGAGCCGGAGCGCACGGTGCCGCGCGCCACCTACATAGCCGTCGCGTTCCTCGCGCTCTTCTATACGTTCACGGTCTGGATGATCATCAACGCGTACGGGGCCGCCGACGCGCAGAGGGTCGCGAACGGGGACGGCGGCGCCGACATGGTGTTCACCGCCACCGAGCGGTTCGCCGGGGCCTGGGCCGCCGACGCCATGCACCTCCTGATCATCACCAGCGCCTTCGCCGCCACCCTCGCCTTCCACAACGGCGCCACCAGGTACTTCTACGCCCTCGGCCGCGAGGGCCTGCTGCCACGCAGCCTCGGCCGGGTCACCGCCCGCACCGGCTCGCCCGCCGTCGCGGTCGTCGTGCAGTCGGCGATCGCCCTGCTCACGGTCGTCGTGACGCTGCTCGCGGGAGTGGACCCGTACAGCGTCACGTTCCTGTGGACCAACGGCACCGGCATCCTCGGCGTGATGCTGATGCAGGCCTGCGCCGCGCTCGCGGTGTACGGGTTCTTCCGCCGCGACCGGCGCGGGCTGCCCGCGTGGCGGGTGGTGCTCGCGCCGCTGCTCTCCTTCGCCGGGCTCGCTGTGCTCATCGGGTTGGCGTGCGTCAACCTCGACCTGCTCACCGGCGCGGCACCGGGCGTCAACGCGGTGCTGCTGGCGCCGCTGCCGGTGCTGTTCGCGCTCGGTGTCGCCGTCGCGCTGCGCGTGCGGCGCCGCGACCCGGCCGCGTACGCCCGACTGACCACCGTCGACGCCGAGCGCGTCTGACCATCGCACCGAGTCGACGCCGAGCGCGTCCGACCACCGCATCGAAAGGACCATGAAAGGACCATGCACGTGCTGGTACTCCGCGGAACCGTCCGCACCGGAAGCGAGGCGTACGGCGATGTCACCGCCCTCGCCGTGCGGGACGGCCGGATCGTCGCCCTGGGGGCGGAGGCCGAGGCGCTGGCCGTCACCGCCGACGAGGTGCTCGACCTCGGCGACGGCGGGCTCCTGATGCCCTCCTTCGGCGACGGCCACGCCCACCCCCTCTTCGGCGGACTGGAGCACTTCGGCCCGCAGATCAAGGAGTTGGGCTCCGTCGAGGAGATAGCCGCCGAGGTCGGGCGGTGGGCCGAGGCGCACCCCGAGGAGGAGTGGATCGTCGGCGCCAGCTACGACCCGACGCTCGTCCCCGACGGCGAGTTCGACGCCCGCTGGCTGGACGCCGCCGTCCCGGACCGCCCCGTCGTGCTGCGCGCGTACGACTACCACACGGTGTGGTGCAACACCGAGGCGCTGCGCCGCGCCGGGGTGGGCACGACGACGCCGGAGCCGCGCCTGGGCTGGATCGTGCGCCGCCCCGACGGCACCCCGATGGGCACCCTGCGCGAGTGGCACGCCTGCGACCTGGTGCTCGACCGGGTGCCGGGCCGTCCCCTGGACGAGCTGGTCGACGCCATCGGCGTGGCCGGGGACGCGTACGCGCGGGCGGGCCTGACGTGGGTCCAGGACGCGTGGGTGGAGCCGGAGATGGTCGACGCCTACCTGGAGGCCGTCCGTCGCGACGCCCTCCGCTTCCGTGTGAACCTCGCCCAGCGCGCCGACCCGGACCGCTGGCGCGAGCAGCGGGCCGGCTTCCGAGAGGCCCGGCAGCGCGTCGAGGCCGAGGGCGGCGACCTGCTCACCGCCCGCACCGTGAAGTTCTTCGGGGACGGCGTCATCGAGGGCGGCACCGCCGCGCTCCTGGAGCCGTACGACGACGCGCCGCACAGCTGCGGGATGCCCGTCTGGGAGCCGTCGGCGCTGGCCGAGGCGGTGCGGGCGTTCGACGCGGACGGCTTCCAGATCCACATCCACGCCATCGGCGACGCCGGAGTGCGCTCCGCGCTCGACGCGATCGAGTCGGCGACGCGGGCCAACGAGGCGTGGGACAGGCGCCCCGTGATCACCCACGTCCAGCTCGTCGACCCCGCCGACCTGCCGCGCTTCGCCGAACTCGGCGTGATCGCCAACTTCGAGCCGCTGTGGGCGCAGCCCGACCCGCTCCAGACCGTGCTGTCCGTCCCGCGCATCGGCGACAAGCGCTCGGCGCTCCAGTACCCGATGGGCGACCTGGAGCGTGGAGGCGCGCGGCTCTCGTTCGGCAGCGACTGGCCGGTCAGCTCGTACGAGCCGCTGGAGGGGATCCAGGTCGCGGTGACCCGGCGGACCTTCGACGGGGAGCCGGAGGGCGGCTGGCTGCCCCATCAGCGGCTGACGGTCGAGGAGGCGCTGGACGCGTACACGGCGGGCTCGGCGCACCAGGCGTTCGCCGACGACCGCGCCGCGCTCGTGCCGGGAGCCCCCGCCGACCTGGTGTGGCTGTCGGCGGACCCGCGAGCCGTGGAGCCCATGCGGCTGCGGGAGATCCGGGTGCTCGGCACCTGGCTGGTGGGGAACAGCACATTCCGCAGCGAACGATGAATAGAAATGTGGAACATCGTATAGACTTCCACTGTCCCGACCCCGTCCCCGAGTCATGCGCAGGAGCCCCCGAATGAACCTCACCGGCCGCCACTTCCTCAAGGAGCTGGATTTCACCGCCGAGGAGTTCCGAGGCCTGGTCGACCTGGCCGCGGAGCTGAAGGCGGCCAAGAAGGCGGGGACCGAGACGCAGCACCTCAAGGGCAGGAACGTGGCGCTGATCTTCGAGAAGGCGTCCACGCGTACGCGCTGCTCCTTCGAGGTCGCGGCCGCCGACCAGGGCGCGTCGACGACGTACATCGACCCGGCCGGCTCGCACATCGGCAAGAAGGAGTCGAGCAAGGACACCGCCCGCGTGCTCGGCCGGATGTTCGACGCCATCGAGTTCCGGGGCGACGAGCAGGCCATCGTGGAGACGCTCGCGGAGTACGCGGGCGTGCCGGTCTACAACGGCCTGACCGACGACTGGCACCCCACGCAGATGCTCGCCGACGTGCTCACGATGACCGAGCACAGCGCCAAGCCGCTCACCGAGATGTCCTTCGCCTACCTCGGCGACGCCCGGTTCAACATGGGCAACTCGTACCTCGTCACCGGCGCCCTGCTCGGCATGGACGTCCGGATCGTCGCGCCGAAGGCCTACTGGCCGGCCGAGGAGATCGTCGCCAAGGCCCGCGAGCTGGCCGCCGCCAGCGGCGCCCGCATCACGCTCACGGAGACCGTCGAGGAGGGCGTCGCCGGCGCCGACTTCGTGGTCACCGACGTATGGGTGTCGATGGGCGAGCCGGAGGAGATCTGGGACGAGCGGATCAAGGCGCTCGCGCCGTACGCGGTGACGATGGACGTGCTCCGGGCCACGGGGAACGCGGACGTGAAGTTCCTGCACTGCCTCCCCGCCTTCCACGACCTGGGCACCAAGGTCGGCCGCGAGATACACGCCAAGTACGGCCTGGAGTCCCTCGAGGTCACCGACGAGGTCTTCGAGTCGGAGCACTCCGTCGTCTTCGACGAGGCGGAGAACCGGATGCACACCATCAAGGCCGTCATGGTCGCGACGCTCGGCCGGTAGCGACAAACCGCGCATTCACTGAGTAACCGTTCAAACTGGTGGGGCCGGAACACCCTCTCCGACCCCACCGGCAAGCGGCACACCCCGCCGCACCGCACACCAGAAAAGAGCACCACCCCATGTCGCCGACCCCGTCCGGCCTGCGCATCAAGTCGCCCGAGTCCCTCATCGCCGAATCGGGCGCCGACCTCGAAGGCCACGGCCTCAAGCGCACCATGGGGCTCTTCCAGCTCGTGTGCTTCGGCGTCGGCGCGATCGTCGGCACCGGCATCTTCGTCGGCCTGTCCGACACGGTCGCCGAGGCCGGCCCGGCCGTCATCCTCTCCTTCGTCCTCGCCGCGATCACCTGCATCTTCACGGCGTTCTCCTTCGCCGAGCTGGGCAGCGCGATCCCGGTCTCCGGATCCTCGTACTCCTTCGCCTACGCGACCCTCGGCGAGCGCGTCGCCTTCCTCGTGGGCTGGTGTCTGCTCCTGGAGTACGGCGTCTCGGTGTCGGCCGTGGCGGTCGGCTGGAGCCAGTATCTGAACGAGCTGCTCGACAGCGTCTTCGGTTGGCAGCTGCCCGAGGCCCTCTCCGCGGGGCCCGCCGACGGTGGGGTGATCAACCTGCCTGCCGTGCTCGTCATGGTGATGGCCGCGACGCTGCTGGTGCGCGGGATCCGGGAGAGCGCGGGGGCGACCGCCGCGATGGCCGTGCTCAAGATCGGCATCCTGATCGTGTTCTGCGCGATCGCCTACTCCGCCTTCGAGGCCGGCAATCTGACCCCGTTCCTGAAGGACGGCATGGCCGGTGTCACCTCCGGTGCCTCGCTCGCCTTCTTCTCGTACATCGGCTTCGACGCGGTCACCACGGCGGGCGAAGAGGTCAAGAACCCGCGGCGCAACATCCCGCTCGCGATCCTGATCTGCATCGGCATCGTCACGCTGCTCTACGTCGCCGTGGCCGTCGCCGCCATCGGCGCGCTCGGCGCGGACGCCGTCGGGGACAAGCCGGCCGCGCTCTCCCTGGTCGTCGACCAGGTCACCGGGTCGAGCGTCGGCGGGGGAGTCATCGCCTTCGGCGCGGTCGTCGCCATCGCCTCGGTCGTGCTCGCGGTGATGTACGGGCAGACCCGGATCCTGATGTCGATGTCCCGGGACGGGCTGATCCCGCGGGTCTTCGAGCGGGTCTCGCCGAAGACGCACACGCCGGTCGCCAACACGTGGATCGTCGCGACCGTCTTCGCGATCCCGGCCGCGTTCTCCTCGCTCGACGCCGTCGTCAACCTGACGACCATCGGCACGCTCGCCACCATGGTCGTCGTGAACATCGCGGTGATCGCGCTGCGCCGCTCGCACCCCGGTCTGAAGCGCTCGTTCCGGGTGCCGCTGTACCCGGTCAGCCCGATCCTGGGCGTCGGCTTCTGCCTCTATCTGATCTGGGGCACGGGCTGGACGACCTGGGTCCAGTTCGCGGTGTTCCTCGTCGTGGGCGCGCTCGTGTACGCGCTGTACGGCCGCCGCAACTCGCGGCTCGGCGACGGCGACGGTGACGGTGACGGTGGCGACGGAGGGGCTACGCCTCGGACGCCGGACGCTGCGCCGGCACCGCGGTAGGAAGTGTGAACCACACCGCCTTGCCGGAATCGGTGGGGCGGTGCCCGCACGACGAGCTGAGCGTGCGGATGAGGAGCAGGCCGCGACCGTGCTCCTGCCAGGGGTCGGGCGGTCCCTCGTCCTCGGGATTGGTGAGGTCGGTGGGCGGCGCCGGGTCCGTGTCGTGCACCTCGACCTGACAGCCGGAGTCGAGCAGCTCCACGACCAGCTCGATCGGCGTCTCCCCGGTCGTGTGCTCCACCGCGTTCGCCACCAGCTCCGCCGTCAGCAGCTCCGCCGTGTCCGCGTCCGCGGCCGGTGAGTCGATGTCGGACAGCGCGGTCCGCACGAGGGCGCGCGCGACCGGCACGGCCGCGGCCGTGTGCGGCAGGGCTATGCGCCACGACGTGGGCGTAGGGGGACCGGAGAAGGGAGTCACGGCGGAATCCTGGGGGCGGAGGGCGCGTATGCGGCTCGGGGGCGGGCTCGGAGGAACGGGCTCAAGGGGGACTGTCCTGCGTTCAACCTTATGAATGGTACGGCGTGGGGCGAAAGAGGCTCTCGTCGGTGCAGCTCGGGACGTCCGACCCTTTCCGGTTATCGCGCACTCGTGACGGCAGTCACGATGCGGTGATACGGTCAACGGGTCCAGGGTCCGGCAGGATCCGCCGCGAGAGCCCTGGCCCCTCCTCGGCACGCCCGCCCGCCACCCGCCGGAGGCACCGCATGAGTCCCTTCACCGGCTCCACCCCCCGCACCGATTCCTGGCAGCACCTGACGTACGCCGTGGACGAGAGCGGCGTCGCCACCGTCACGCTCGCCCGCCCCGAGAAGCTCAACGCGCTCACCTTCGGCGCCTACGCCGACCTGCGCGACCTCCTCGCCGAGCTGTCCCGCGAGAAATCCGTGCGCGCCCTCGTCCTCGCCGGCGAGGGCCGCGGCTTCTGCTCCGGAGGCGACGTCGACGAGATCATCGGCGCCACGCTCTCCATGGACACCGCGCAGATCCTCGACTTCAACCGGATGACCGGACAGGTCGTGCGGGCCGTGCGCGAGGCCCCGTTCCCGGTGATCGCCGCCGTGCACGGGGTCGCGGCAGGCGCGGGCGCGGTCCTGGCGCTCGCCTCCGACTTCCGCGTCGCCGACCCCAGCGCCCGCTTCGCGTTCCTGTTCACGAAGGTCGGCCTGTCCGGCGGCGACATGGGCGCGGCCTATCTGCTGCCCCGCGTCGTCGGCCTCGGTCACGCCACCCGCCTCCTGATGCTCGGCGACGCGGTCCGCGCGCCCGAGGCCGAGCGCATCGGTCTGATCAGCGAGCTGACCGACGAGGGCAGGGCCGACGAGGCCGCGCTCGTCCTCGGCCGGCGCCTCGCCGAGGGGCCCGCGCTCGCGTACGCGCAGACGAAGGCGCTCCTGACGGCGGAGCTGGACATGCCCCTCGCCGGGGCCATCGAGATGGACGCGGCGACGCAGGCGCTGCTCATGCACGGTGAGGACTACGCCGAGTTCCACGCGGCGTTCACCGACAAGCGCCCGCCGAAGTGGCAGGGGCGGTGACCCGCGGATGACCGTACGCGCCCGGCGCATCGCCGTCATCGGAGGAGGTCCCGGCGGCCTGTACGCCGCCGCCCTCCTCAAGCGCCTCGACCCGGACCGGGAGATCACGGTCTGGGAGCGGAACGCCCCGGACGACACGTTCGGCTTCGGTGTCGTCCTGTCCGACGAGACCCTCGGCGGCATCGAGCACGCCGACCCGGTGGTCTACCGGGCACTCCAGGACGAGTTCGTACGCTGGGACGACATCGACATCGTGCACAGGGGGCAGCGCCACACGTCGACCGGCCACGGTTTCGCGGCGCTCGGCCGTCGCCGCCTCCTGGAGATCCTGCACAGCCGCTGCCGCGAGCTCGGCGTGGAGCTGCGCTTCCAGGAGGAGGCGCCGCCGATCGCCGAACTCCGCGAGGCGTACGACCTGGTGATCGCCGCCGACGGTGTGCACAGCAAGACCCGAGACGCGTACGCCGACGCGTTCGGTCCGCACATCGAGGAGCACCGCAACCGATACATCTGGCTCGCCGCCGACTTCGCCTTCGACGCCTTCCGCTTCGACATCGCCGAGACCGAGCACGGCGTGATGCAGCTGCACGGATACCCATTCAGCGAAAGCGGGTCCACGGTCATCGTGGAGATGCGCGAAGAGGTGTGGCGAGCGGCGGGCTTCGCCGGCATGGAGATCCGGGAGTCGATCGAGGCCTGCGCGAAAATCTTCAAGGACGCGCTCGGCGGCCGGGGCCTGAGGTCGAACAACTCCTCGTGGCTCACGTTCCGCACGGTGGTCAACGACCGCTGGTCCTACGGCAATTGCGTGCTCATCGGCGACGCCGCGCACACCGCGCACTTCTCCATCGGCTCCGGTACGAAGCTCGCCGTCGAGGACGCGCTCGCCCTCGCCGCGTGCCTGACCGAGCAGCCCACGACCGACGCGGCGCTGGCCGCGTACGAGGAGGAGCGCAGGCCCGTCGTGGCGTCGACGCAGCGGGCGGCACGGGCCAGCCTCCGGTGGTTCGAGGAACTGGGCCGCTACCTCGGCCAGCCGCCGCTCCAGTTCGCGTTCAACCTGCTCACGCGCTCGCGCCGGGTGACGCACGAGAACCTGCGGCTGCGGGACGCGGGGTTCACGGAGGCGGTGGAGCGGGAGTTCGGCTGCCCCGAGGGCACGCCGCCGATGTTCACGCCGTTCCGGCTCGGTGGCCTGGAGTTGAGGAACCGGGTCGTGGTCTCGCCGATGGACATGTACTCGGCGGTGGACGGGGTGCCGGGCGACTTCCACCTCGTGCACCTGGGGGCGCGGGTGCTCGGCGGGGCGGGCCTGGTGATGACGGAAATGGTGTGCGTGAGCCCGGAGGGCCGCATCACGCCCGGGTGCGCGGGCCTCTACACACCTCAGCAGGCGGCGTCCTGGCGCAGGATCGTGGACTTCGTCCATACGCAGGCACCCGGTACGGCGCTCGGGGTGCAGCTCGGCCACTCGGGCCGCAAGGGTTCCACGCGCCTCATGTGGGAGGGCATGGACGAGCCGCTTCCGGCGGCGGCCGACAACTGGCCGCTGGTCGCGGCGTCCGCGCTCCGCTATCGCCCGGACAGTCAGCTACCGCGTGAGCTGACGGGGGCCGAACTGACGGACGTGCGGGGGCAGTTCATCTCTGCCGCGCGCCGGGCGGCGGACGCGGGCTTCGACCTCCTCGAACTCCACTGCGCACACGGCTACCTGCTGTCCGGCTTCCTCTCTCCGCTGACGAACCGGCGCACGGACGCGTACGGCGGCTCGCTGGAGGGCCGGCTGCGGTTCCCGCTCGAAGTCTTCGACGCCGTACGCGAAGTGTGGCCGGACGAACGCCCGATGACGGTGCGGATCTCCGCCACGGACTGGGCGGAGGGCGGCACCAACGAGGAGGAGGCCGTGGCGATCGCCCGCGCCTTCGCCGCGCACGGAGCCGACGCGATCGACGTGTCCACGGGGCAGGTGGTCTCGGACGAGCGGCCCGCGTTCGGGCGCTCCTACCAGGTGCCGTACGCGGACCGGATCCGGTCGGAGGCCGGTGTCCCGGTCGTCGCGGTCGGCGCGATCTCGTCGTGGGACGACGTCAACTCCCTTGTCCTGGCGGGCCGTACGGACCTGTGCGCACTGGCCCGCCCGCACCTGTACGACCCCAACTGGACGTTGCACGCGGCGGCGGAGCAGGGGTATGCGGGGCCGGGGGTGGTGTGGCCGCGGCAGTACGGTGCGGGGAGCCGGCGGCCCCAGACGGGTCGGCTGGATGCGCCGAAGCCGAGGCTGGTGCTGCCGGGGTGACCGGGCGGGGTGGCCCCGGCCACGGGGCTCCGCCCCGGACCCCGCTGCTCAATCGCCGCAGGGGCTGAAAATACCGCGGCTCCGTCATCCCCGCCGTCAGTGTCGTCCCGTCCGACGGGTCGAGCAGGAGGAACGCTCCCGTTCGCCGGACCTCCGCGTACGGGTCCAGGGTCAATGGCTCCGCCGTGCGCACCACGACCTCGCCCAGGTCGTTCGCGGTCAATTCCTCCGCTCCGCCGAGCGACTTGACGACCCCGCGCACCGTGCGCGTCGTGTGCCGCACCAGGACGCGCTGGCCGACCCGCAACGGCCGGTCCGCCACGTGGCACACCGAACCCCGCACATCCTGCGTCACATTCGGCTCCCGGTCGGTGCTCGGCGCGAGCAAGTCGCCGCGTGCCACGTCGAGTTCGTCCGAGAGGCGCACCGTGAGCGAGGCCCCCGCACGCGCCTCCGCCACCTCCGTGCCCAGTACGTCCAGCCCCGCGATCGTCGACGTACGGCCCGAGGGGTGCACCGTCACCGCGGACCCGACCCGGAGTGTTCCCGACACCAACTGGCCCGCGTAGTAGCGGGATTCGCCGTGCCGGATCACGTACTGGACCGGGAAGCGGGCGGGCGCCGACGGGGATTCGGCCGTAGCCGGGACCGTCTCCAGGTGTTCCAGGATCGTCGGTCCGCCGTACCAGTCCATGTGCTCGGACGGGTCCACCACGTTGTCGCCCGCGAGTGCCGAGATCGGTATCGCGGTCGTCGACGGGATGCCCAACTCGGCTGCATGGGCAGCGAATTCGCAGGCCGTTGACGTGAACGCGGACTCCTCGTACCCGACGAGGTCCATCTTGTTGACGGCGAGGACGACGTGCGGGACCCGCAGCAGCGCGGCGATGGCGGCGTGCCGACGCGTCTGCTCGACGACCCCGTTCCTGGCGTCGACCAGGATGATCGTCAGCTCCGCCGTCGAGGCACCCGTCACCATGTTCCGCGTGTACTGCACGTGGCCCGGCGTGTCCGCCAGGATGAAACGGCGGCGCGGCGTCGCGAAGTAGCGGTAGGCGACGTCGATCGTGATGCCCTGTTCGCGCTCGGCTCGCAGGCCGTCCGTCAGCAGCGCCAGGTCAGGGGTTCCCGTGCGGGAGATCGACTCCAGCTGGTCGGCCAGGACCGACTTGGAGTCGTGCAGCAGGCGGCCGACGAGGGTGGACTTGCCGTCGTCCACCGAACCTGCCGTGGCCAGCCGCAACGTGCCCACTTCAGTAACAACGGACATGTCTAGAAGTACCCTTCGCGCTTGCGGTCTTCCATGGCCGCCTCTGACAGCTTGTCGTCGGCGCGGGTCGCGCCTCGTTCGGTGAGCCGGGAGGCCGCGATCTCCGCGATGACCTGGTCGAGCGTCTCGGCGTCGGAGTCGACGGCGCCGGTGCAGGACATGTCGCCGACCGTTCGGTAGCGGACGAGCCGCTTCTCGACGTGCTCGCCGTCCTTCGGGCCGCCCCACGCACCGGCCGTCAGCCACATGCCGCCCCGGTCGAACACCTCCCGGCGGTGCGCGAAGTAGATCTCCGGTAGTTCGATTCGCTCGCGGGCGATGTACTGCCACACGTCCAGTTCGGTCCAGTTGGAGAGAGGGAAGACACGGACGTGCTCGCCGGGCGCGTGGCGGCCGTTGTACAGCTGCCACAGTTCGGGGCGCTGACGCCGCGGGTCCCACTGCGAGAACTCGTCGCGCAGGGAGAACACCCGCTCCTTCGCCCGCGCCTTCTCCTCGTCGCGGCGGCCGCCGCCGAACACGGCGTCGAAGCGCTCGTCCCGGATGGTCTCCGTCAGCGGCACCGTCTGGAGCGGATTGCGTGTCCCGTCGGGGCGTTCGCGGAGCACACCCCGGTCGATGTAGTCCTGTACGGACGCCACATGGAGTGTCAGCCCATGTGCGGCGACCACTCGGTCCCGGTACGCGATGACCTCGGGGAAGTTGTGCCCCGTGTCGACGTGCAGCAGCGGGAACGGCACCGGCGCGGGCGCGAACGCCTTCAGCGCCAGATGCAGCATCAGGATCGAGTCCTTGCCGCCGGAGAAGAGGATCACCGGCCGCTCGAACTCGCCCGCCACCTCGCGCAGGATGTGCACCGCCTCGGACTCCAGAGCGTCCAAGTGGCTCAGCGCGTAACGGAAGTTGCTCACAGCAAACCCCTCGCCACCAGCACCGCCCGCACCGAACCCGCCGACTGCCGCGGCGTCTGGAACTGCGTCTCCAGAGTCAGGTCCGGGTCGACCGGTTCCTCGTACGGGTCGTCCACCCCGGTCAGCCCCGTCAGCTGTCCCGCCGCCTGCCGCGCGTACAGGCCCTTCACGTCGCGCTCGCTGCACACCTCGACCGGCGTCGCGACATGCACCTCGACGTACGGGGTGTCGCTGGAGGCGTGCCGCTTGCGGACGGCCTCGCGGCTGTCGGCGTACGGAGCGATGACCGGGACGACGGCGAACACCCCGTTGCGGGCGAGGACTTCGGCGACGAGGCCGATGCGCTGCACGTTCGTGTTCCGGTCCTCGCGGCTGAAGCCGAGGCCCGCCGACAGGAAGCGGCGGATCTCGTCGCCGTCGAGCACCTCGACGCGCCGGCCCTCCGCGCGCAGCTGCCCCGCGAGGGCCCGCGCCACGGTCGTCTTGCCTGAACTGGGCAGCCCGGTGAGCCAGATCGTGGCTCCTTGCGGGCGGGCCTTGGGGGTGGCCGTGGTCATACGTGCAGTCCTTCCGCGGCGCCGCGTGCGGCTCGCCGGTCGTCGGGTTCGGTCAGTTCGGTGAAGAGGGCCTCCCACCGCGGGTGCACCGCGTCGGGCCCGTAGGCGGCCGCCGTGAGCAGCGCCGCCGTGCCCATCTCCGCGCGCAGCTCGCGGTCGCCCATGAGCCGGGCGAGCGCGTCGGCGAGGGCATCGGGGTCCTGCTCCGGCACGAGCAGCCCGTCCACGCCGTGCGTGAGCACGTCGGCGGGGCCCGTGGGGCAGTCGAAGGAGACCACCGGGAGGGCGTGCGCCATCGCCTCGATCATCACCATCGGCAGCCCCTCGAAGCGGGAACTCAGCACGTACAGCGAGGACTTGGCGAGCTCGTCGTCGAGCCGGTCGGTGTGGCCCATCAACAGCACGTGGTTGTAGAGGTGGTGCTCCTCGATCAGGGACCGCAGCTGCGCCTTCTTCTCGCCGCTGCCGTAGATGCGCAGTTGCCAGTCGGGGAACTCCCGGACGAGCTTCGCCCAGGCGGGGATCAGCAGGTCGAAGCCCTTCTGCGGGAAGAGCCTGCCGGCCGCGACCGCGATCTTGGAGGCGTGGTTCGCCGGGACCTGGTCGAGGGAGTGCACGGCGTTCGGGATCCGTACGACCCGCGTGGCGGGCAGCAGGCGTGCG
This sequence comes from Streptomyces nidicola, assembly GCF_050106155.1. NCBI lineage: Bacteria > Bacillati > Actinomycetota > Actinomycetes > Kitasatosporales > Streptomycetaceae > Streptomyces > Streptomyces nidicola. Next base: position 2,732,882 of record NZ_JBNBPI010000001.1, on the reverse strand, counting down.
TACTCGGCCCGGTCGCGTTCGGTCAGGACGGCGACCGCGTCGAAGACCCCGTACGTCTCGACGATGCGCCGCTGCACGTCGGGCCGGTGCGTGCCGTGGTTCATGTGCTCCTGCGCCACCCGTACCACGCCGTTCGTGGCGTGCGCGGCGGCGAGGAAGTTCAGGGCGGGGCGCGTCGTGACGAGCACGCCGTCGGTGAGCGAGCGCAGGTGGTCGCCGAGGGCGAGTTCGAGGCGCCGGTCGAAGTAGCGGTGGCCGAACTCGCCGCGCGGGATCTCGCGGGCGGGGCGCGCGGCGAGCTTGTCGCGCCGCCGCGCACGCCACCAGCCGCCGAGCCCCGGCTTCCTGGCCTCGGGGGTGGCGCTCTCGCGCAGATCGACGACCGTCGTCACCGGCACCCGCTCGTCCAACGGGAACTGAAGGGCCTCGCGCCGCCGCACGGCGCTGACGATCTCGACGTCCCAGCCGGCGGCGGCAAGGGAGTTGGCCTGGTTGAAGACGGTACGGATGGTGCCGCCGCGCCCGTAGGCGTGCAGAAGGAGATACCTGATCCTCATGCGCGGCACTCCAGCGACAAGTTGTCCTCGACCGTGAAGTACGGCCGTACGTCGAACCTCGCCCCCGGCACCGCCTGCCGCGGATAGACGTAGATCGCCTTCTTGCCGCGGATGTCGTCGAGCCGGCGTCCGACGCGCAACGTCCGCCGCCCGTCCGTCAGATGCAGATCCCACTGGTCGGCGCCGCTGAATCCGTCGTCGTACGCGGCGAGATCGGCCACGTACCAAGCGCAGTTGAACCGTTCGCCGTCCAACTGGACGTCGTACCGCAGTACTTGACTGGCACGTGACCGTCGAGTCACCGTCAACCGCCACGCGCCACCGGCCCCCGCGCCCGGCCCGGTCATCCCGACCAGCCGCCCGACGATCCCGATCCGCCCGTCCCGCGGCCACACTTCCTCGACCTCGGCCCGTGGCTTCACTTGAGGTACCCCCAGGCCTTGCAGATGGGGCGCAGCACCTCGGGGATCTCGTCGTCCTTCGGCAGCTCGCGCCCCGCCTGCACGCTGCCGCTGCGGATCTTGTCCCGCCAGTCGCCGAGCCCCTTCTGGACCTGCGTCTCGTCGCGGGCGCCGTACTCCAGCATCGACGGCTCGAAGTCGACACCGAGGAAGGTGCACAGGGCGCGCATCCTCCCCTCCGGGTCGGCCGTGATCTCTTCGTAGCGCAGGGTGTGGCCGCCGGTGATGCCCTTGCGGGCGTTGTCGACGGCCTTCATGTAGCGCAGCGCGTCCGCGCAGGCCTCGTCGTACGTGCGCTTCTCGGGGTCGCCCTCGTGCCAGGACTGGGCGATGGAGACGGGGTGGCGCAGCAGGAACACGAATCTGGCATCGGGCCAGCAGTCGCGGATCCGTTGGTAGACGAAGGCGTTGCTGGGCGTCTTCTCGACGACGAAGTCCTTGCCGGACCTGGTGAGTTCACGGTGCAGGACGCGGTCCCACAGCAGGTGTTCCAGGTCGCCGCGGCTCAGGTCGAGGGCGTCCATGGCGCGCCGCGACAGCTTGCTGCCGTAGTCGACCTCGAGGCGCCGGATGTGCAGCTCGTGCGGGGCGTGCAGTCGCGTGTGCGCGTCGAGCAGCATCCGCAGCAGGGTCGAGCCCGAGCGCACCGGCGACATGATGAACACGGGCCGCCGCAGCAGCCGGTCGGTCGCCGGATCGTCGGTACATCGGTACTCGGGGGCGGGCCGCTTCACCGGTGTCTTCTTGGCGGGCGGCGCCGGCTGCTCCTTGGGCGCGCGGCGTACCTGTAGGCCGGTGGCGGAGGTCAGCGCCCGGTTCATGTTGCGCATGAGACTCATGCGAACCGACGCTAAGCGGGCATTCTGAGAGGACCTGTGGAGGAACCTGAGGGTTGCCTTAGGGAAGCGTCAGAGCCAGGGGTCAGAGCCCAGGAGCGCGCGCGAACTCCGCCCCCGCCCCCCGCAACCGCTCGTCCAGCGCCCGGAACACCTCCGCCGCCCGCACCCCCGGCCACCCCTCCGGCAGGAGTTCCGCCGGCAGGCCCGGGTCCGCGTACGGGAGGTGGCGCCAGGAGTCGAGGGCCAGGAGGTAGTCGCGGTAGGCCTCGCGCGGCGGCGTGTCCTCGCGGGTCTCCCACGCGCGCAGCACCGGCTCGTGCTCGTCCAGGAACGCCTCGTGGAGCTTGGCGAGGGCGGCGAGGTCCCACCAGCGGGCCACCGCGTCGGCCGTCGCCGCGAAGCCCAGGTGTTCGCCGCGGAACAGCTCCACGTACCCGGCGCAGCCGATCCGCTCCAGTGTGTGCCGGGTCTCCTCGTGGACGGCGAGGGGCGCGAGCCACACGCCGGGCGCCGCCGTGCCGAAGCCGAGGCCGGTGAGCGTGGAGCGCAGCACGTGCCGCTTGGCGCGCTCGGACTCCGGCACGGAGAAGACGGCGAGCACCCAGCCGTCGGCCGGGGAGCCGCCCGCGTAGATGCGCCGGTCGCCGTCGTCGAGGAGCTGGCGGGCGTCGTCGGAGAGCGCGTAGCCGGCCGCGCCGGAGGTGGCGCGGGCGGGGAGCAGCAGGCCGCGGCGCTTCAGGCGGGAGACCGCCGAGCGTACGGACGGGGCGTCGACGCCGACCGCGCCGAGCAGCCGGATCAGCTCGGCGACCGGCAGCGGCCCCGGCAGGTCACGGCCGTAGGCGCCGTACAGGGTGACGATGAGGGAGCGGGGGGTGTGGGAAGTGGGCTGCTCGGACACGCGATCACTCTACGGCCGAGGGCTCGCGGAGCCGGAACCGCTGGAGCTTTCCCGTCGCCGTGCGCGGCAGCGCGTCCAGGAACTCGATGGCGCGCGGGCACTTGTACGGGACGAGCTCCGCCTTCACGAACTCCCGCAGGCCTTCCGCGTCCTGGCGCGCTCCGGCCCGCAGCACCACATACGCGACGGCCACCTGTCCGCGCTCCTCGTCGGGGCGGCCGACCACGGCCGCCTCCGCCACGTCCGGATGGCGCAGCAGCGCGTCCTCCACCTCCGGGCCCGCGATGTTGTAACCGGCGGAAATGATCATGTCGTCGGCGCGGGCCACGTACCGGAAGTAGCCGTCGGCCTCGCGGACGTACGTGTCCCCGGTGACGTTCCAGCCGTGCTGTACGTACACGGTCTGCCGCTCGTCGGCGAGGTAGCGGCAGCCGACGGGGCCGCGCACGGCGAGCAACCCGGCTTCCCCGTCCGGGAGTTGGCGGCCTTCGGTGTCGACGATCCGGGCCTCCCAGCCGGGTACGGGAACGCCCGTCGTCCCCGGCCGGATCGCGTCGTCGGCCGCCGAGATGAAGATGTGCAGGAGTTCGGTCGCGCCGATGCCGTTGATGATGCGCAGGCCGGTCGCCTCCTGCCAGGCGTGCCAGGTCGCGGCGGGCAGATTCTCGCCCGCGGACACGCAGCGGCGCAGCGAGGAGATGTCGTACGACGCGAGGTCGGGGAGCATCGCCCGGTACGCGGTCGGCGCCGTGAACACGACCGACACCCGGTGCTCGGCGATCGCGGGAAGCAGCTTCTGCGGGCCCGCCTGTTCGAGCAGCAGCGCCGAGGCGCCCGCCCGCAGCGGGAAGATCACCAGGCCGCCGAGTCCGAACGTGAAGCCCAGCGGCGGGCTCCCCGCGAACACGTCGTCGGGTTCGGGCCTCAGGACATGCCGCGCGAAGGTGTCCGCGACCGCGAGCACGTCCCGGTGGAAGTGCATGCACCCCTTGGGGCGCCCGGTGGTCCCCGAGGTGAAGGCGATGAGCGCGACGTCGTCGGCGGCGGTCGCGACGGCCTCGTACGCCGCCGGTTTCCCGGCCGCACGGCGGCGCAGGTCGTCGGGCCCGTCCCCGCCGAACGTGGTGATGCGCAGCCCCGGCACCTCGGCCTTGGCCAGGTCGTCGACCGAGCGGATGTCGCACAGAGCGTGCCCGACCCGAGCGATCCCGCACACCGTGGCCAGCTCGCTCGCCCGCGCCCCCGCGAGGACGGTCACGGCGACGGCCCCCGCCTTCATCACGGCGAGCCAGCAGGCCGCGAGATGCCGGGTGGTGGGGCCGCGCAGCAGCACCCGGTTGCCGGGGACGACGCCCAGGTCGTCGGTGAGCACGTGCGCGATCCGGTCCACGGTCGCCTTCAACTCGGCGTAGGACCAGGAGGGTTGGCCGGGGGAGTGGAAGGCCGGGCGGTCCGCGCCGTGCCGTTCCACGGTGGCGTCGAGGAGTTCGGCCCCGCAGTTGAGCCGCTCGGGGTAGCGCAGCTCGGGAAGGCCGAAGCTCAGGCCCGGCCACAGCTCGGCGGGCGGCAGATGGTCGCGGGCGAAGGTGTCGACGTGCCCAGAAGGAAGCAGTGGGCTGAGCGGATGGTGGGTCATGGCCTGGCGCCCCCTCGTGGTGAGTGGCTCGCATGCCGTCGCCGGGTGAGGCGCCGCGCATCGAGCGTATCGTGATGGTGACGACAGTCAACGGGGCGCGATACGGTTCCTGTGTGTGGCCGGTGGGCAGTCGTGGACCGGTAGGCGGTCGTGGGCCGACAGGCGGCCCGTGGACCGGTGGGCGGTCGTGAGAGGAGCACCACGTATGGGGACATTCTCGCTCGAACCGGAGCAGCTCGCGTGGTGTGGCGAGCTACGGGCCCTCGCGGCCGACCGGCTCGCCCCACTCGCCGAGAAGGGCGAGCCGGGCCGCGTCAACCGCCCCCTCGTCGCGGAACTCGGCCAACTCGGGCTCCTTGAGCGCCTGTTCACCTCGGGTGCGCTCGACCTCTGCCTCCTGCGCGAGTCGCTGGCCCGCGTCTGCACGGAGGCCGAGACGGCGCTCGCGCTTCAGGGGCTCGGGGCGCACCCGATCCACGCGTACGGCAGTGCGGCGGTGCGCGAGCGGTGGGTGCCCCGGGTGGGCGCCGGTCGGGCCGTGGCGGCGTTCGCGCTGAGTGAGCCGGGGGCGGGCTCGGACGCGGCGGCGCTGTCCCTGCGCGCGGACCCGGACGGCGACGGCTGGCGGCTGACCGGCGAGAAGTGCTGGATCTCGAACGCCCCCGAGGCGGATGTCTACACCGTCTTCGCCCGCACCATCCCGGGCGCGGGCGCGCGCGGCGTGACGGCCTTCGCGGTCCCCGCCGACCGCCCGGGGCTGACCGGCGAACACCTCGACATGATCTCCCCGCATCCCATCGGCACGCTCGCCTTCGACGGCGTCCAGGTCACCCGCGACGACCTGCTCGGCGAGGTCGACGCGGGGTTCCGCGTCGCGATGAACACCCTCAACCTGTTTCGCCCCAGCGTCGGCGCGTTCGCCGTCGGCATGGCGCAGGCGGCCCTCGACGCGACGGTCGCGCACACCTCCGAGCGGGAGGCGTTCGGCGCCCCGCTGAAGGAACTCCAGACCGTCGCCCACCAGGTCGCCGACATGTCGGTACGGGTCGAGTCCGCGCGCCTGATGGTCCACGCGGCGGCGGCCGCGTATGACGAGGGCGCCCCTGACGTGCCGCGCCGTGCTGCTGCCGCGAAGCTCATCGCCACGGAGGCGGCCCAGCAAGTCGTCGACACGGCAGTGCAGTTGCACGGAGCGCGGGCGCTGCAACGCGGTCACGTCCTGGAGCACCTGTACCGCGAGGTCAGGGCGCCCCGCATCTACGAGGGTGCCTCCGAGGTCCAACGGGCCATCATCGCCCGCGAGTTGTACAAGGGACACGAGAGGGCATCCGCATGAACCGCGACATCCAGCGCATCAACCCGCCCGAACTCTCCCCGCCCACAGGCTTCTCCCACGCCGTCGTCGCGACGGGCGGCCGCCTGGTGATGCTCGCGGGCCAGACGTCCCTGGACGCCGACGGCAAGGTCGTGGGCGACACCCTTCCCGCACAGTTCACCCGCGCCCTGACGAACCTGCTCACGGCCCTGCGCGCGGCCGGCGGCACACCGGAGCAGCTGGCGCGCGTCACGGTCTACGCCACGGACGTGGCGGACTACCGGGAGAACGCCCGCGAACTCGGCCGGATCTGGCGCGAGTTGGCGGGCCGCGACTACCCGGCGATGGCCGTGATCGGCGTCAGCCGCCTGTGGGACGAACAAGCCATGGTGGAAATCGACGGAGTCGCGGTACTTCCCTGACACCGACCCGCGCCTAGGCTCGGCCCATGACGCAGCAGACGGAACTCTCGGTGGACCTCTCCGTGGGCCCGATCGCGTACGAAGACTCTGGAGGCGACGGCACGACCGTCGTCCTCCTCCACGGGCTCGCCCAGGACGGCACGGTGTGGCGGCACGTCGTCGACGAACTCGGCACGTCCGTGCGGTGCGTCGTGCCCCACCTCCCGTACGGGAGTCAGCACACGCCCGTGCGCCCCGGCGCCCGGGTCACGCCGCACTCCGTGGCCCTGCTCATCGGCGAGTTCGCCGACGCGCTCAAGCTGGGCGACGACACGGTGTTCGTCGAGAACGACGCGGGGCGCCTCCAGCAGCTCGCCGCAGAGCGCCCCGACCGGGTGGGGCGCATGGTCATCGCGGGCTGCGAGGCCTTCGACAACTATCCGCCGGGCCCGGCGGGCAAGCTCCTGGACGTCATGTCCCGGGTCCCCGGCGGCATCACGCTGCTCGCGCGCACGCTGTCCGTCCGCCCCCTGCGCCGCATGCCCGGCACGGGCTACGCGGTGATGTCGCAGCGCCCGGTCCCGCACGAGCTGATCGACCACTGGATCGAGCCCTTGCGCAAGGACCCGGCGGCACGCAAGCTCCTCCTCCACTACCTCCGCTCCGGTGTGAAGACGGAAATGATGGAGGCGGCGGACGCCCTGCGCACGTATGACCGCCCGGCCCTGGTGGTGTGGGGCAAACAGGACAAGATGATGCCCCTGTCCCACGGCCGCCGCCTGGCGGACCTGCTCCCACAGGCCCGCCTGATCGAACTGGACGACTGCGGCACGCTGATCCCTTTGGACCAGCCGAAGGCCTTGGCGGCGGCGATCCGCGAGTTCGCTGCACCCAGCCCCGGTTCGGCAAAATCAAGCCCCGCTTTTTGAACGAGAGCCCGCGGCGCCCGGGGCGGAGCCCCGCGACCGCAACCCCGTCGCCGCAGCAGATGCTAGATGTCCCGGAACGTCTCGATCTGCGCACCGACGGAATTGAGCCGCTCCGCCAGGTCCTCGTAACCACGGTTGATCACGTACACGTTGCGCAGCACCGACGTACCCTCGGCCGCCATCATGGCCAGGAGGACCACCACCGCGGGGCGCAGAGCCGGCGGGCACATCATCTCGGCGGCGCGCCACCGCGTCGGCCCCTCGACCAACACCCGGTGCGGGTCGAGGAGTTGGAGGCGCCCGCCGAGCCGGTTCAGGTCCGTCAGATAGATCGCCCGGTTGTCGTAGACCCAGTCGTGGATGAGGGTCTTGCCCTGGGCCGACGCCGCGATCGCCGCGAAGAACGGCACGTTGTCGATGTTCAGACCGGGGAACGGCATCGGGTGGATCTTGTCGATCGGCGCCTCGAGCTTCGACGGCCGGACCGTGAGGTCGATGAGCCGCGTGCGCCCGTTGTCCGCCGGGTACTCCGCCGAGCGGTCGTGGTCGAGGCCCATCTCCTCCAGGACCGCCAGCTCGATCTCCAGGAACTCGACCGGCACCCGCTTGACCGTGAGTTCGGACTGCGTGACGACGGCCGCGGTCAGCAGGCTCATCGCCTCGACCGGGTCCTCGGACGGCGAGTAGTCCACGTCGACGTCGATGTGCGGCACGCCGTGCACGGTGAGCGTCGTCGTGCCGACGCCCTCGACCTGGACGCCCAGCGCCTCAAGGAAGAAGCACAGGTCCTGGACCATGTAGTTGGACGAGGCGTTGCGGATGATCGTCGTGCCGTCGGCGCGCGCCGCGGCCAGCAGCGCGTTCTCCGTCACGGTGTCGCCGCGCTCGGTCAGCACGATGGGGCGGTCCGGCGCGACGTCCGGGTGGACCTCCGCGTGGTAGAGCCCCTCCGTCGCCGTGATGTCGAGGCCGAAGCGGCGCAGCGCGATCATGTGCGGCTCGATCGTGCGGGTGCCGAGGTCGCAGCCGCCCGCGTACGGGAGCTTGAAGCGGTCCATGCGGTGCAGCAGCGGGCCGAGGAACATGATGATCGAGCGGGTGCGGCGCGCGGCCTCCGCGTCGATGGCGTTCATGTCGAGCTCGGCGGGCGGCACGATCTCCAGGTCCGCGCCGTCGTTGATCCAGCGGGTGCGTACGCCGATCGAGCCGAGTACCTCCAGAAGGCGGTACACCTCCTCGATGCGGGCGACCCGGCGCAGCACGGTGCGGCCCTTGTTGAGCAGCGACGCGCACAGCAGCGCCACGCACGCGTTCTTGCTCGTCTTGACCTCGATCGAACCCGACAGCCGGCGTCCGCCGACCACGCGCAGGTGCATCGGTCCCGCGTACCCGAGGGAGACGATTTCACTGTCGAGAGCTTCGCCAATTCGAGCGATCATCTCAAGGCTGATGTTTTGGTTCCCGCGCTCGATGCGGTTCACCGCGCTCTGGCTGGTGTTTAGCGCCTCCGCAAGTTGCGACTGCGTCCAGCCCCGGTGCTGGCGGGCGTCGCGGATGAGCTTGCCGATGCGTTCGAGGTAGTCGTCTGCCATAGCGGCAGGTTATCTCAGATATGAGATGTTGCATGCCGGTGGGGCCATGTGGAGGAGTGTCCTCCGTGGGGCACCGGTGGCTCGGTGGCCGGGTACCCGTGCCTGCTGGGATCAGTCGCCGGGTCAGTCGCCGGATCGGGCGCCGCATCCACTGGCCCGCATTCGGTCCGCGTACGACCATGGGGGGAGCGCGCACAGGTATGTGCACGGTGGCGCTTGATGGCACCGCCGAGTGATGTATTAGAGTTATCTCGACATCGAGATATCTACCGAGGCGCACCGTGGCCGCACGGTTTCGAGGGTCGGACGGTAAGGGTTACCTAACTTAGCCTTACCTTAGCGGATCGTCGAGTCGGCGTGGCGGCAGGATGCGGTGGAACGCGCACATATATGAAGGAGACTGTCGTGTCGGCGAACAGCTTCGACGCCCGCAGCACGCTGCGCGTGGGCGACGAGTCGTACGAGATCTTCAAGCTGGACAAGGTTGAGGGCTCGGCCCGCCTTCCGTACAGCCTGAAGGTCCTTCTGGAGAACCTGCTCCGCACCGAGGACGGCGCGAACATCACCGCCGACCACATCCGTGCGCTCGGCAACTGGGACTCCCAGGCTCAGCCCGCGCAGGAGATCCAGTTCACGCCGGCCCGCGTGATCATGCAGGACTTCACCGGCGTCCCCTGCGTCGTGGACCTCGCCACGATGCGTGAGGCCGTGAAGGACCTCGGCGGCGACCCGGCGAAGATCAACCCGCTGTCCCCGGCCGAGCTGGTCATCGACCACTCCGTCATCGCCGACAAGTTCGGTACGAAGGACGCCTTCGGCCAGAACGTCGAGCTGGAGTACGGCCGCAACAAGGAGCGCTACCAGTTCCTGCGCTGGGGCCAGACCGCGTTCGACGACTTCAAGGTCGTCCCCCCGGGCACCGGCATCGTGCACCAGGTCAACATCGAGAAGCTGGCCCGCACGGTCATGGTCCGGGGTGGCCAGGCGTACCCCGACACCCTGGTCGGCACCGACTCGCACACCACGATGGTCAACGGCCTGGGCGTCCTGGGCTGGGGCGTCGGCGGCATCGAGGCCGAGGCCGCGATGCTCGGCCAGCCGGTCTCGATGCTCATCCCGCGCGTCGTCGGCTTCAAGCTGACCGGCGAGCTGCCGGCCGGCACGACCGCCACCGACCTCGTGCTCACGATCACCGAGATGCTGCGCAAGCACGGCGTCGTCGGCAAGTTCGTCGAGTTCTACGGCGAGGGTGTGGCCGCCACGTCGCTGGCCAACCGCGCCACCATCGGCAACATGTCGCCGGAGTTCGGCTCCACCGCCGCGATCTTCCCGATCGACGACGAGACGCTGAACTACCTGCGTCTGACCGGCCGTGACGCCCAGCAGGTCGCCCTCGTCGAGGCCTACGCCAAGGAGCAGGGCCTCTGGCTGGACCCGGCCGCCGAGCCCGACTTCTCCGAGAAGCTGGAGCTCGACCTCTCCACGGTCGTCCCCTCGATCGCCGGTCCGAAGCGCCCGCAGGACCGCATCGTCCTCGCGAACGCCGCCGAGCAGTTCAAGCAGGACGTGCGCAACTACGTCTCGGACGACTCCGAGGCGGGCAAGGAGTCCTTCCCGGCCTCCGACGCCCCGGCCGTCTCCAACGGCGTCCCGTCGAACCCGGTCACCGTGACCGCCCCCGACGGCTCGACGTACGAGCTGGACCACGGCGCCGTCACCGTCGCCGCGATCACCTCCTGCACCAACACCTCGAACCCGTACGTGATGGTGGCCGCGGCCCTCGTCGCGAAGAAGGCCGTCGAGAAGGGCCTGACCCGCAAGCCGTGGGTCAAGACCACCCTCGCCCCGGGCTCGAAGGTCGTCACCGACTACTTCGACAAGGCGGGTCTCACCCCGTACCTCGACAAGGTCGGCTTCAACCTCGTCGGCTACGGCTGCACCACCTGCATCGGCAACTCGGGCCCGCTGCCCGAGGAGGTCTCGAAGGCCGTCAACGACCACGACCTGGCCGTGACGTCCGTCCTCTCCGGCAACCGGAACTTCGAGGGCCGCATCAACCCCGACGTCAAGATGAACTACCTGGCGTCCCCGCCGCTGGTCGTCGCGTACGCCCTCGCCGGTTCGATGAAGGTCAACATCACCAAGGACGCCCTCGGCGTCGACCAGGACGGCAAGCCCGTCCACCTGGCCGACATCTGGCCGACGGAGGCCGAGGTCAACGACGTCGTCGCCAACTCCATCGGCGAGGACATGTTCAACAAGTCCTACGAGGACGTGTTCGCGGGCGACGCCCAGTGGCAGGCCCTCTCGGTGCCGACCGGCAACACCTTCGAGTGGGACAGCGAGTCGACCTACGTCCGCAAGCCCCCGTACTTCGAGGGCATGGAGATGCAGCCGGCCCCGGTCCAGGACATCGCGGGCGCCCGCGTCCTGGCCAAGCTCGGCGACTCGGTCACCACCGACCACATCTCCCCGGCCGGTGCGATCAAGGCCGACACCCCGGCCGGCAAGTACCTGTCGGAGCACGGCGTCGAGCGTCGTGACTTCAACTCGTACGGTTCGCGTCGCGGCAACCACGAGATCATGATCCGTGGCACGTTCGCCAACATCCGCCTGCGCAACCAGATCGCGCCGGGCACCGAGGGCGGCTACACCCGCGACTTCACCCAGGCCGACGCGCCGGTGTCGTTCATCTACGACGCCTCGCAGAACTACCAGGCGCAGGGCACCCCGCTCGTCATCCTGGGCGGCAAGGAGTACGGCTCCGGTTCGTCCCGCGACTGGGCAGCCAAGGGCACCGCGCTCCTCGGCGTCAAGGCCGTCATCACCGAGTCGTACGAGCGCATCCACCGCTCGAACCTCATCGGCATGGGCGTCCTGCCGCTGCAGTTCCCGGAGGGCCAGTCGGCCGACTCCCTCGGCCTGACCGGCGAGGAGGCCTTCTCGATCTCCGGCGTGACCGAGCTCAACAACGGCACGACGCCGTCCACGGTGAAGGTCACCACCGACACCGGTGTCGAGTTCGACGCGGTCGTCCGCATCGACACCCCCGGTGAGGCGGACTACTACCGCAACGGCGGCATCCTTCAGTACGTGCTGCGCAGCCTGATCAGCGAGTAAGCGATCAGCTAGCCCAGCGGGCCGCGCCTCCCCGGAGGCGCGGCCTTCGGCGTTTTCAAGCCCCGCGACAGCACCCCCGAACCACGCCCGCCCCCCTTACCCTGGAGACAGTGGCAGGCGAGGAATTCCGGGGGGAGCAGCACGTGGACTTCGGCGCGACAGGCCTCAAGGTCGCCTCTTCGGTGGTGGTGCCCCTGCTCAAGCGCTTCGTCCTGCCCCCGCAGAAGGCCCCCGGCGCCGAATACCCCGACGAAAAACCCATCCGCGTAAGGGCGTTGCTCTCCTTCGCCGGAGACCACCCGACCCTCAGCCGCGACGACATGCACCGCCTGTCGAGAGAGCTGGTACGCCGCGCCGTCCGCGCCGTGCCCCCGCACGAGAACAGGCTCCCCGAAGACGAGCACGACGCGGTGGGCCAGGCACTGACCCGTACGCTCTTCGCCCTGGGCCGGCTCGACATGAACGACATCGACGTGGTGCTGCTCGGCCCGGAGGAGCTCGCCGCCACCCTCAACAAGGCGGCGAAGAAGGACGTCAGGGGACTGCTCACCGCGGACGCCACCCGCTTCCACGACGCGCTGCTCGTCACCGCCTGCGTGCACCTCGTCCGGTTCTTCACCGAGCGCCCCGGCTTCGAGGCCCGCGCCCAACTGGCGAATTTCCGCCAACTTCGGGAACAGCAGGATCTGTTGGAGCGCGTGCTGCGGGCCGTGTCCGGCGAGGACCACCACGCCGCCGACATCCGCTTCGAGGAGGAGTACGCCAAGTACGTCGTCGAGCGGCACGGCCGCCTCACCATCTACGGCGTCGACCTGCGCGACCCCGCGGGCCCCGAATGGCCCCTGGACGACGCCTACTTGAGCCTCACCGCGGTGCCCGTGGCCGCAGCGGAGGCGGACGGCGACTACGAGACCGTGCACGAGGAGAGCGTCGAGACCGCGCTCGCCGGGCGCGGCAAGGTCCTCCTGCACGGCCTCGCGGGCACCGGCAAGACGACGCTCGTGCAGTGGCTCGCCCTGACCACCGCGCGCCAGGAGGCCGTGCCCGTCACGCTTCCGCAGCTGATCGGGCGGGTCCCGTTCGTGCTCCAGCTGCGCACCCTCGCCCGCCAGGGGCCCGAACTCCCGCTGCCCGAGGAGTTCCTGAAGTGGATGCGCTGCGGTCTGTCCGGCAGCGAACCCGACGGCTGGGCCGTCCGTGTCCTGCGCAGCGGCCGCGCGGTGCTGCTCGTCGACGGTCTCGACGAGATCCCCAAGGCCGACCGGCGGCGCGTGCGCGACTGGCTGGTCCGTCTGGTGCGCCAGTTCCCCGGAAACCTCTGGCTGTGCACCACCCGGCCCTCCGCGCTCGGCCCCGGCTGGCTGGACAGCGAGGGCTTCTACGAGCTGAGCCTCAACCCGCTCGGCCCCGACGGCCTGCGCCGCTTCATCGCGCGGTGGCACATCGCAGCCGAGGCGCCCGCAGAGTTCGCCGACGAACTCGTCCAATCCCTGCGTACCAACCCCGAGCTGAGCCGCCTCGCCACCAACCCGCTGATGTGCAGCCTGATCTGCGCCCTGCACCGCGAGCGCCGGGGCTTTCTGCCGCACGGACGGGCCTCGCTCTACAAGGCAGCCCTGTCCATGCTGCTCGAGCGGCGCGACATGGAGAAGGACCTGTTCAGCAAGGGCGACGACCGCCCACGGCTCGACGAGGACTCCGCGACCGAGCCGCTCAAGCGGCTCGCGTACCGGCTGATCCGCAACGACGACACGCAGATGGAGCGCGCCGACGCCGTCCATGAGCTGTCCCGGCTCCAGCCGCAGGTCCCGAGCCTTCAGCGGCTCGGCGAGCCCGAGGAGGCGCTGGAGTATCTTCTGGAACGATCAGGGCTGCTGCGCGTGCCCGCGCCCGGAGCGATCGACTTCATTCATCGGACGTTTCAGGACTACCTGGGCGCCAAGGCTGTTCTTGAGGACCGTGACTTCGGCATGCTGGTGAAACACGCTCACATGGACCAGTGGGAGGACGTGGTGCAGATGGCCGTCGCGCAAGCTGACCACAATGGACGAGCCGATCTGCTCATGCGACTCAGCGACCGCGGCAAGCGCGAGAAGGACGTGACCGTCCAGGCCCGGATCCGCCTGCTGGCCCTCGCCTCCCTCGAACAGGCCACGCGGCTCGAACCGGTCGTGCGCCAGACCATCGAGGCCGAGGCCGCCAGCATGCTCCCGCCGCGCAGCCTGCGCCAGGCCCGGGTGCTCGCGCGCACCGGACCGCTGCTGCTCGGCCTGCTCCCCAGGGCCGAGGAGCTGGACGGGGACGCCGAGCTGGCGACCGCGCACGCCATCTGTCAGATCGGCGGCGACGCCGCGATCCCGCGGCTGCGCGAGTTCCTCACCACGTCGCAGTCCACCGTGCGCGCCCAACTCCTCGGCCACTGGGACCGGTTCGACACCGAGACGTACGCCCGCGAGATCATCGCCCCGCTGCTCGAGACCCACCCCGGAGAGCCCGTCACCGTACGCTCACGGGCCGAGCTCGACGCCCTGGCGCGGCTGTCCGGTTGTGAACGCGTGGGAATTCACGGGGACTTCGACCCCGCAGCCGTACGGGCGGCGCTGTCCTCGAAGCACCTGAAGGAGCTGCGGCTGCGCGGCGCGCTGCACATCGACGACCTCTCCCTGCTCCACGACTTCCAGTATCTGGAGAGCCTCACCCTCCAGGGCTGCCGCAACGTCAAGGACCCGGAACCGCTCACCCGGCTCCCGCAGTTGCGCAGCCTCACCCTGGAGAACATCCCGCAGTTCGAGCCGCTGGAGCAGCTCGACCAGTGCGAGCACCTCGAAGCCCTGCACATCGGCCAGGGCGTTCCCTGGCGCGGCCTGGCCGAGCTGCCGAGGCCCGGCCGGCTCAAGGTGCTCTCGGTGCCGCCCGGAACCTCCGACCTCTCCGAGATCACCCGGTGCGTCGCGCTGGAGGAGCTGCGTCTCCAGGAGGCGAGCAGCCGGCTGCTGCCCGACGGCTGGGGCGGACTGCTCGGCCGCCTGCCCGAGCTGCGCACGCTCTCGCTGTCCGCCGAGCAGCTCAGCACCCTCCTCTTCAACCCGACCAGCCAGATCCCGCAGCTGACCAAGCTCTTCGTGTACGCGCAGCACGGCACCCCGCTCCAGCTGCGGCGCGTGTCCCGGCGCCTTCAGGGTCTTGAGGAGCTGCATGTCACGCAGGGCGGCGACATCGACCTCTCCCCGCTGAAGGGGATCACGTCGCTGCGGCGGGTGCGGATCGCGTACCCGGGCGGGTTCGTCCAGGGGGCCGAGGAGCTGCCCGAAGGGGCCGAGCTGGAGATATACCCGAAACCGTGAGGCTTCGTGGCGGACCTGCGCATTGTCTGGCAAGAGATCGGCGCCGCCGGTAGGTTCTGTTGCTCACCCAGAAGCCGTCGATCCCCAGGGAAGCAGGACCGCGCACGATGGCCAGGCTCAAGGCGCCCTTTCTGTACGGGCGTGAACCCCTGGTGGGCTCGCTCGTCCCCTCGCTCACGGGGCTCGCCTTCCACGAACGTGCCCGCGTCAAGCGGGAGTTCGGCTCCGATGTGCCCGTCGTGCTGCTCACCGGCGAGCACGGCACGGGACGCAGCACCCTCCTCGACGTGCTCGCCCGCGGCTACCGCGACCGCCTTCCGCTCGCCCATGTGCGCGCCGTCGTGCCGGGTGCTCCCGACGCGGCGGGTATCGCCGAAGAGGTGCCCGAGGGCAGTGTGCCGCCGCAGCCCGCCGCGTCGCACGCCGAGATACTGGAGCGCCTGGTGTGCGCGCTCACACCCACGTACGGGATCTTCCGGGAGCTGATGCCCGCCCTGTTCGCCGTCTCCGGATGGCACTTGGGGGAGACGGACGAGCGGGACGCCGTCTGCCGGCGGCACGCCCGGATGCTCGTGGCGAGCGGTCTGGCGCGCGGCACCGAGCGCGAGGTCGCCCGCGACTGGGCCACCGAGGTCGAGACCTCGATCAGCGAGGCCGCCGCCCGGGACAGCGATCCGGACGACCCGGACGGGACGCAGCCCGTCACCGCCGCCGTCCTGCGCCAGCTGGGCGTCAGGACCTCCCTCGGCGCCTCCCGCGCCTGGTTCCGGGACCGGCACACCACTCCCGACGGCACCATCGCGGAGGAGGACCCGCTGTGGCTGCTCTCGCGCCGCTTCCACCGCGGCGGCGACTATCTGCACGCGGCGGAACAGGCCCTGACGGCGGTCTTCCTGGGGGAGACGGCCCGCTCCCACGGACTGCTGCGCCGGCTCAACCGTGAGCCCTGGCCGCTGATCCTGCTCGACGACGCACACCTGCCCGCGGGCGCCCGCTTCCTGGAACTCCTGCTGGAACAAAGGGCGTTGGGGGGTCGCAAGTACCGCGACCGCACCGTCGTCGTCGCCACCCGGCTCGGCGACCTGCCGCACGAGGACGCGCCGCACGCCGTACGCCGGGAACTGGTCGACCTGCTGCCGCCCGGCGGGGTCAGACGCCCCGGACACGCCGCCACCCTGTGGAAGCGGACGGGACACGAGCCGTCCGAAGGTCTCCTCGTCCTCCCGCTCACCCCGCTGACCAGGGACGACATCCTCTCCATGCTCGACCGGGCGTCCTCGCGCCTGCTCCACCCGCACCTCGCCTCCGCGCTGCACGCGCTCACCGGCGGCCACCCCTCGGCCAGCACGGTCCTCGCCGACGCCGCCGTCGAGACCGCGAAGCAGAACCGCGCCGTCGTCCCGCGTGACCTGCTCGACCTGCGCGTCAAGGGCGGCCGTCCGGTGACCGAGGTGCTCCTGCGGGACCTGCTGCCCGACCGCAGGCAGCGCGACCGTCTCGTCAGGCTCTGCCTCGCCAAGGACTCCGAGGCCGCCGAGAAGCTCGCCCAGAACCTCGGCCTGGTCGGTCCCGAGCAGCTGCCCGCGACGGCGGCGGCGCAGTACCTGGTCGAGCGACAGTGGCAGCAACTCCCGGAGGCCGAGCACCCGTTGGTCACCAGTGAGTTGCTGCGCACCCTGCTGGTCCACGAGGCGCGGCGCACGCTGCCTCCGGGCGACGAACCGCACAGCTGGCGCTCCATCCACGCCTTCCTCCATCTGCACCACGTCCAGCGCGCCAAGACCGAGGAGGCCGACGCCCTGCGCCACAGCCTGGCCGCCGGGAAACCGCGGGACGTCGTCGTGATGCTCGCCGACGAGTTCGTCGCGGAGGAGGCCGAACTGAGTGTCGAGCACTGGCTGGTGTGCCTGAAGCGCTGCGCGAGCGCGCCCGTGCCGCCCGTCGACGAGAGCTGGTGCGACCAGCGCGTCGAGATAGCCGACGGCGAGCACGCCGCCCGCTATGCGGACCTGGACCCTTCGGGGCGCAGCATCAACCGCCTGCTGCACGCCCTGTGGTACCTGTCCGAGCCGTACGCCGACGCCGCCCTGGACGCGGACGCCGCCCGGATGTGCAAGGCGGTGGGGGAGGAGCTGGGGTTTCTCGCGCGCCGCCATCCCACGTGGTACGCGGCCCTCGGGCAGGCGGCCCGTGACTGGCCGACAGCGGCTCGAAAGGGGCAGGAGCTACCCGTGCCCCCAGGCAACAACTCGGGGGAGACGGGCTGATGTTCGGCAGCAGGATCAGGGAGTGGGGGCCGCTCGACTGGTGCGTCGCGCTGGTCGTCGTGCTCGCGCTCGTGGCCGGCGGGATCCTCGGCGCCAGGAAGCTCATGCAGAAGTGCGACGGCGGGCTGCACGAGGTCGCGGGCGAATGCGTCGGCGTCACCTCGGAAAGCTTCGACGCGGACCCCGGTATCGAGTCACTGCTCCAGGCGGTCGCCGACGAGAACTCCCGGGTGGCGGACGAGGGCGGTGACACGCCGTACGTCCGGCTCGCCTTGATGATGCCCTTCACCTCCGACGGCAACAGCGCCATGACACCGGACATGATCCGCCGGGCCCTCGCGGGCGCGCTCGCGGGTCTCCAGGAGGCCAACTCGGGTCAGGGCGGACCCCAGTTCCAACTGCTGCTCGCCCCCGACGGCCGCAATCTCGGCCAATGGAAGCCAGTGGTCGATGACTTGGTCAAGAAGCAGGGGGACGACAACGCCCCGCTCGTCGGCGTCACGGGCATTCCCAGCAGCCAGACGGAGACGCAGGCGGCACTCGACGAACTGAGCGAGCGTCACATCCCCGCGGTCGGGCCGGTCATCACCGCCTCGTCGATGAACTACCCGTACTTCTTCAAGACGTCGCCCAACAACAAGGAGTTCGCGAAGGCCCTCGCCGGCTACCTCAAGCGCTACCCGCAGAAGAAGAACGGCCTCCTCCTGTGGGACCGGCGCCAGGGCGACGTCTACTCCGACGACCTGCGGCACGCGCTGCTGGGCCGCTTCGGCAAGGAGTACGGCTTCAAGGCGCACAACTCCAGCTTCACCGGCTCCTCCGGCAACGACCAGGGAGTCCCGCAGCTCTTCTACGACGCGGTCAACAAGATCTGCCGCGACAAGTCCGACACGGTCTTCTTCGCGGGCCGCGACCAGGACCTGCCGGCGTTCATCAACGCCCTCGCGGGAGACAGCAGTTGCGACCGCAAGACCCCCGTCCGCATCCTGAAGATCGGCATAGGCCTGGAGCCGACGCTCACCACGGAGCAGACGGAGCGCGACCTGCGCACGGCCAACGCGACGATCGTCGACTCCTCGTCCTTCGACCCGGCCTGGGAGAAGCAGGGGGCCCGCGGGCGCCCCACCGGCATCGACGACTTCCTCGACCGCTTCGACACCCTCAAGACCGCGCACACGCTCGGCGACAAGCCCCTGGACGACGGCTACGCGGCCTCGTACTACGACGGCGTGCGCCTGCTCACCCAGGCGACGGGCCGCTCGTTCAGCCAGATCAACGCGGGCAAGACCACGAAGCGGCTGCCGACCGCGAAGGACGTCTACAACAACCTGTCGCAGTCCACGAGCGGCGGCACGACGTGCGCCGGCTGCCTCCAGGGGGCGACCGGTACGTACGGTTTCTCGGGCCTGGACCGCAACGACCAGTGGTCGGCGTGCAAGCCGGTACCGGTCGTCGAATTCCCGCCCAGCAAGCGGGTGGTGCCGCTCTACCGGACGTACGAGGACGACGGCGCCTGCCCCGGCTGACCACCCAGGAACGCGGTCCAGGCCTCCGGCGCGACGGTGAAGTGCGGGGCGTCGGGGGTCTTGGAGTCGCGAACGTGGACGGCGACGGAGTGGGTGGCGACCTCGACGCAAGCGCCGCCCTCGCTGCCGCTGTAGCTCGACTTGAACCAGTTCAGTGCGGTGCTCATCGGTCTCCTAGCAGCCGGTCCAGCAGGCCCACGGAGTGCTCGGGCGTGAGGGCCTGTGATCGCAGCATCGCATACTTGTGCGCCAGCATGGACACCTCGTCGAGACCGGAAACCCACTGGCTGCCGCGCTGGGACTCGGTGTACGCGAGGTGCTGATGTTCCGGTGTCTCCAGGAGGATGAAGGCGCCGTCGAGGCCGGCATGGGTAGGTGCATCGAGCGGCAGGAACTGCAAGGTCAAGCCGGGGAGTTCAGCGCACGCACGCAGATGGCGCAACTGCTCGGCGCGGACCAGCGGGTCGAGGTAGGCGAGCTTGAGCGCCGCCTCCCAGACGACGAAGCTCAGCGTCGGCGGGCACTTCCGGTGCAGGATCTCCTGCCGCTGCACGCGGGCGGCCGTCTTGGTCTGGATCTCGTCCTCGTCGTATGCCGGGACGCGGTTGCGCAGCACCGTACGGGCGCAGTCCTCGGTCTGGAGGATGCCCGGCACGGTCGGCACGTCGTACCACGCCAACGCGATCGCCTCCCGCTCATGCGCCATGTACTGCTCCGCCCACAACGGGAACTGGTCGATCTCCGGCATCGCCGCGACCGCCGTCACCAACGCGCCTTTCGTGTCGAGGAGTTGGTCCATCTCCGCCGCCAGCTTCGGCACCAGCGGGCGCCTGGCCTGCTCGATCGCCGCGATCGTCGACTCGGCCACTATCAGCCGCTCTCCGAGGGCCGCCTGCGTGTATCCGGCGGTCTTGCGGAAGAGGGCGACCAGGTTGGCGACCAACCTCATCGCCGACGGATTCTTCGGCGGCTGATGTGCAGGGCTCATGACGGTCAATCTCCCCGCCTCCGGTCTCTGTCGACCCCACCCGAACCCCGACAAAAAATCTGTCGGGGTCGGCGAACTGTCAGCAGTCAATCACTCTCCGCAGTATTTCCCTCGTGAACCTGGAATTCCGCGAGCGCTTCTACCGCCGTGAGCGCCAATCGGTGCCTGCTGCACGGGAGTTCACCCGTGCAGCGCTCGACGACTGGGGTGCGGACGCCCACCGCGCCGACGACATCCTGCTCTGCGTCAGCGAGCTGACCACGAACGCCCTGCTCCACGGCGTCCCGCCGGGGCGCGGCTACCTGCTGCGCCTGCTGCCGTACGAGGACGGGCTCCGCGTCGAGGTCCATGACAGCGGAGACGGCGCCCCCGTCCGGCCGGGACCGGACGAGGGCGCCGAGGGTGGCCGCGGCCTGCTCCTCGTGGAGACGCTCGCCGACAAGTGGGGCGTAGGGGAGCGGGAGCCGGGCAAGGTGGTGTGGTGTGACTTCACGTCACTCCGGGGGTGTCACGACAGCAGCTCCACCTCCGCCACCGTCGCCGCCCCGCCGGTGAACACCAGCCGGTAGTGCTTGTGCGCCGCCGGGGACGGCACGGAGAACGCCCGTGTCTGCTTGTCCCAGGCGAAGGACTCACCGGAGCGCTGGTCGACGGTCTTCCAGTCCTTCCCGTCGTCCGACGCCTCCAGCTTCCAGCCGGTCGGCGCCTTCGCCTTGTCCGCCGACGTCAGCGTGTACTGAACCGCCTTCGCGCCGTCCGCACCCACCGGCAGCTCCACCGACTCCGAACTCGCGCTCGTGTCAGAGGTGTTGTCGAAGAGCGGACCCGAACCGGTGATCGCGTCCGAGCGCGGCGAGGGCACCTTGTCGTCGTTCGTGATCGACGTCGGCGCCGCGTCGGCACCCGTGCCCCACTTCGACGGCTTGTCACCCATCGCGAACTCGATGACACCGCCCTTGGCGATCGCCGAGTGCGGCAGCGACGTCTTCGTCCACGTGCGACCGTTGACCTTCACGCCCTGCACGTAGATGTTCTTCGCGCTGTTCTTCGGCGCCTTGACGACGAGGTCCTTGCCGCCGTCCAGGTGCAGCGTCATCTTCGTGAACTGCGGGGAACCGATGGCGTATTCGCCGCTGCCCATGACCAGCGGGTAGAAGCCCAGCGAGGAGAACAGGTACCAGGCCGACTGCTCGCCGTTGTCCTCGTCGCCGTGGTAGCCCTGCCCGATCTCGCTGCCGGTGTAGAGCCGGGACATGACCTCGCGGACCTTCTCCTGCGTCTTCCACGGCTGGCCCGCCGCGTCGTACATGTACGTGACGTGGTGCGCGACCTGGTTCGAGTGGCCGTACATGCCCATCCGCACGTCACGCGCCTCGGTCATCTCGTGGATGACTCCGCCGTACGATCCGGCGACGTCCTTGGAGCCGGTCTCCGGAGTGTCGAAGTACGTGTCGAGCTTCTTGGCGAGACCGCTCCGGCCGCCGTACAGATTGGCGAGGCCGCGGCTGTCCTGGACGGCGGTGAACGCGTAGCCCCAGGCGTTGGTCTCCGTGTAGTCGTAGCCCCAGATCGCCGGGTCGAAGTCCGCGGACTTCACACGCCAGTTGCCGTCCTTGCCCTTGCCCTGGAAGAAGCCGGGACTGGAGCTCCCGCCGGCAGCCTTGTCGTCGAACATGTTGACGTAGTCACGGGCGCGGTTGAGGAAGTACTCGGACTCCTCCTTGTAGTGCTTCTCGCCGGTCTTCTTGTAGAGCTTCCGGCCCATCTCCGCGATGCCGTAGTCGTTGAGGTATCCCTCCATCGCCCACGACATGCCCTCGTGCGTCTCCGACGGCGTGTAGCCGAGGAAGGGCGACGTCTCCATGCCCTTGCGGCCCACACCGGACGACGGAGCCACCACGGTCGCGTTCTTCACGGCCGCCTTGTACGCCGACTCGACGTCGAAGTCGTCGACGCCCTTCACGTACGCGTCCGCGAACGCCACGTCGGAGGAGGTGCCGGTCATCAGGTCCGCGTAGCCGGGGGACGACCAGCGCGAGGTCCAGCCGCCGTCCCGGTACTGCTGCACGAACCCGTCGACCAGCTCACCGGCCTTCTTCGGCGTCAGCAGCGAGTAGGCGGGCCAGGTCGTCCGATACGTGTCCCAGAAGCCGTTGTTCACGTACGGCTTGCCCTCGACGATCTTCGCGCCGGTGTGGGTCGGGGTGTCGGGACCCGGCATCGGCGAGAACGGGGAGGCGTACTTGTACGTCGCCTTGCCCTTGCCGCCCTCCGAACGCACCTTCTCGAACCCGGAGTTGGGGTACAGGTACAGCCGGTACAGCGAGGAGTAGAGAGCGGTCCGCTGGTCGTCCGTCGCGCCCTCGACCTCCACCTTCTTCATCAGCGTGTCCCACTGGGCGCGCGCCGCGTTCCGTACGTCCGTGAAGGACCGCTTCTGCGGCAGCTCCTGCGCCAGGTTGTCCTTCGCCTGGTCGAGACCGATGAGGGACGTGGCGAGGCGCAGCGTGACCGTGCGGTCCTTGCCCGCGTCGAACGTGAAGTGGCCCTTCACACCGGACGAGTCGGCGTCCTTCACCGGCTTGTCGAAGACGCCGTACACGAACAGCCGCGTGGCGCCCGCCGACAGGCCGGACTTCACGTCCGAGTAGCCGGTGACGACCCCGTTCTCCTTGTCGAGCGTGAGGCCGCCCTGGTCGGAGACGTTGTCGAAGACCACGCTCGCGTCGTCGTCCGGGTAGCTGAAGCGGAGCGCCGCCGCGTGATCGGTCGGCGCCATCTCCGCCCGCACACCGTTCTGGAACTTCACGCCGTAGTACGAGGGCGTCGCCGTCTCGTCGTCGTGCTTGAACGGCAGCGCCCGCCCGGAGCGCGAGGTGTCCAGCGCGTCGCCCGACTTCGCCGACGGCATCACCTGGAACGTCTGCCGGTCGCCCATCCACGGGCTCGGCTCATGGCTCGCCGCGAACGCCTCCATCGTCGGCAGGTTGTCCGCGTTGTTGTCGCGCGCGTAGTCGTACAGCCAGCTCAGCGAGCCCGCGTTGGTCACCGGCGTCCAGAAGTTGAAGCCGTGCGGGACGGCCGTCGCCGGGAAGGTGTTGCCGCGCGAGAAGTTGCCGGTGGAGTTCGTGCCCCGGGTCGTCGACGCGTAGTCGCTCAAGTGCGCCTTCGGCTTTGCCGGTCGGGCCTTCGCGATGCTGAGGGCGTCCAGCCACCCGCGGAACTTCGCCGGCCCCTTGGGGGAGTCGTACGCGACGAGGACCCGGTCGACCGTCTTTCCGGCCGCGACGGACCCGATCCCGGACTTCACGGCGTTCCACTGGTTCACGTAGAGCCGCTTGGCCGCGCCCTGCCCCTGCGGAGTCAGCGCCCCGCCGTAGGAGTCGACGGCCTTGAGGTCGCTCAGATACGTGCCGTCGGTGAAGGCGAGGTCGACGGAGACGTTCGTGGCGTCGTAGTCGCGGTCGCCGTCCGCCATCGACGGGAAGATCTTGTACGCGAGCTCGGTGTCCTTGGCCACCGCCACATCGACGTCGAAGACCTTGTTGTACGAGTAGGCGCGGCCGTCGCCCTTGTGCGTACCCGCGTAGCGCAGCGCGCGCGTGCCCGTGAAGCCGACGCCCGCCTTCGCGGTCGGCGAGGCCGTCGGCCCGCGGTCCACCAGGGAGAGCATGTCCTCGGGGGCCGGGGTGGAGTCGTCGCCGGTCGACAGCTGGAGGTCGGCGAGCTGCGTCGCGTCGCTCGCGCCGTTGTTCTTCGTGAACTCGATACGGAAGTGGGAGTAGTCCGCCGGGCTCTGTATGTCGTACGACTTCAGCTGCTGGCGCTTGTCGAACGTCTCGCCGGAGCGGGAGTCGAGCGTGGTCCACTCCTTGCCGTCCTTCGACCCCTTCAGGGTCCAGTCCTTCGGATCGCGCTCGTCGTGGTCGTTGGCGGACGTGAGCGCGTACTTGGAGATCTTGACCGGCTCGTCGAGGTCGTACTCGACCCAGGCGGTCGGCTTGAACGACAGCCATTTCGTCGTCGGCTCACCGTCGACGAGGTTCTCCTTGGTCTCCCCGCCACCCGTGTTCTCGTCGCTGGCACGGATGTCGGTGACATGACCGTTCACATTGCCCGGCATGCCACTGCTGTACGCGCCGTCGACGCCGCTCGCCCGCTTCTTCCCGTCGGCGCCGGTGTCGACGGTGTTCAGCCAGTCGGGGGCGGGCTGACCGGACTCGAAGGAGGAGCGGAACTCCGGCTTTCCCTCGGCGGCGTGGGCGGTGGTGGCGGGGCCGAGGCCCTGACCTGCCGCCGTGAGCACAAGTGCGGCCGCGCCGAGCGCGGCCACGGTCCCGAGTCTGTGTCTGGATCTGAGCTGTCTGGATCCGAGCTGTCTGGAATCCGCACGCATAAAGGGCGCACCCTCCGGCTACTGGACAACGTTGTCAGTTGGTGAACAGGGTCCAGTAGGGGCGCAAGTCCCCAGTGGTGTCAAGGGTGTTGAACCCTTTGGGCGGTTCGGACGGGACGGGCGGGCCCGACACGCCGTGTGTGCCCCCTTTCGACGGGCTGTGATCGCCCGGCCGACTGGTCGAATCGCCGATGTACAGTGGCAAATCTTGGCAAAAACTCCTATATCAGCTCTTTTGCCCTACGGCCCTCTGGAGGCGTCATGCGCGCTCCCGCGCTCCCCGCGTGGACCGCCGCGCTCTGCCCCGGCCTCGTCGCCGCGGCCGTTGTCGCGGTGCTCGACATGGTGCTGGGGGCGGAGGTCGGCCTGCTGCCCCTGTTCGCGGTCGGGCCCGCGCTCACGGCGTGCTGTGCCTCGGCCCGCAAGGTCGTCACCTGCGGGCTCGTCTCGCTCGTACTGTGCGCCGCCGTGGCGTTCTACGACGACCTGCTCTTCACGCGGCGCGGTGTGGTGGCCCTCGCCAGCGTGACCCTGGTGACCGTCGCCTCCGCCTTCGCCGCGCACGCGCGCGTGCAGCACGAGCGGCGGGCCGCCAGGCAGCGCCGGATCTCCGAGTTCGTGCAGGGCGTCATCCTCGCCCCGGTGCCGCAGGACACCGACCCCGCCCGGATCGCCGCCTCCTACGTCTCCGCCACCGAGGACGCCCGGATCGGCGGCGACTTCTACGAGGCGGTCCCGGCGCGCGACGGCGGTGTGCGCGTCGTCATCGGCGACGTACAGGGCAAGGGACTCGCTGCCGTACGTACGGCCACCATCATGCTCAGCGCCTTCCGTATGAGCGCCCATGACTCGGCGGACCTGGACGAGGTCGCCGCCAAGATGTCCGGGGCGCTCGGCCGCAGGGGCGTCGACGAGCAGTTCGTCACCGCGGTCCTCGCCGAACTCGCCCCGTCGGGGCGGCTCACACTGCTCTCCTTCGGGCACCCGCCGCCGCTCGTCGTGCGGGCCGACGGCAGCCATGAACTCGCCCACCCGCCGTGCCCCGCCCTGCCGTTCGGCCTCGACTGGCTGGAGCAGGATCCGCCGCGGTCGAGCCGCGTCGAGCTGGCGGACGGCGACCGCGTGCTGCTCTACACCGACGGGCTCGCCGAGGCCAGGGACGCGGAGGACGCCTTCTATCCGCTCGTCCAGCGCGTCTCGCTGCTGCGCGGCGAGTCCCTCGACGACTGCCTGGTGCGGTTGCGCGGCGATGTGCATGCGCA
Organism: Streptomyces nidicola; assembly: GCF_050106155.1. Lineage (NCBI taxonomy): Bacteria > Bacillati > Actinomycetota > Actinomycetes > Kitasatosporales > Streptomycetaceae > Streptomyces > Streptomyces nidicola. The sequence continues at coordinate 2,707,348 of NZ_JBNBPI010000001.1, read as the reverse complement.
CACGGACTCGGTCGTGGACGACGATTCCGCGCTGCTGTTGATGGAGTACCGCACGCCGGCGTAGGAGGCCTGGACCGGCCCCTGCGCCTCAGCCGAAGGCGGCGAGGTTGCGGGTGACCCAGTCGCGGAAGGGGCGTGGGGCGTGACCGGTGACCCGTTCCACGTCCGGGCTGATCCGCAGCTCGGCGGGGTTCGGGGCGCCGATGATGTCCAGCGTGTCGTCGGCGAGCTCCGCCGGTACGAACCGGGTCATCGCGGCTTTGGCCTCGTCTCGGGTGAGCTCCTGGAACCGCACCGGAGAGCCGAGCGCGGCCGCGATGACCGCTGCCTGCTCGCGCGGCGTGATCACCTCGGGGCCGGTCAGTTCGTAGACCCCGCCGGAGTGCCGGTCGTCCAGCAGGCAGGCGGCCGCGACCTCGGCGATGTCCGCCGGATCGACGACCGGCACCCCGACATCCCCGAAGGGTGCGGCGACCGTCCCTCCCGTACGTACGGACTCGGCCCAGGCCAGCGCGTTGGAGGCGAAACCGCCCGGCCGCAGGACCGCCCAGTCCAGGCCCGACTCCCGCAACGAGTCCTCAAGTGCGCGCATCGCGACCCGCGTCGGGCCGTGCGGCCTGGTCGACACGCCCTGCGAGGACAGCAGGACGACCCGGCGAACTCCCTTGGCCACGGCGAGTTCGATGATGTCGGCCGGCCTCGCCTCGGGGGCGTGCAGGTCGCCGGAGAGCAGAAGGAACAGCGCCTTCGCCCCGTCCAACGCGGGGGCGAGGCCCGCCGGTTCGGCCAGATCGGCCGCCACGTGCCGAACCCCGTCCGGCGTCGACGCCGAGGCCTGCGCCGCGTGCCGCGACACCGCCGTCACCTGCTCGCCCGCCTCGGCAAGGGCCTGCGTCAAAGGCCGTCCCACATTCCCGGTGGCTCCGGTTACCACGATCATCGTCAGCTCCAAATCTGTTGTTCGCCAAGGCAATTGACGCTAGGAGCCGGACTTACTTTCCGTAAGAACATACCCAGAGGTAAGCTCAAGACATGGGGGAAAGCGTGCAGTTGACACAGGGTGGGCCGGACGCTCGGTATGAGGTGTTTCACACCGACTGCCCGGCGCGCGACATGGTCGACCACGTGACGAGCCGGTGGGGCATCTGGGTCCGGATCTCCTTGCGGAGCAACGACCTTCGGTTCTACGAGCTGCGCGACAGCATCCAGGGTGTCAGCGAGAAGATGCTCGCCCAGACCCTGCGCGCGCTGGTCAAGGACGGCCTGGTCTGGCGGAAGGTCGAACCGACGACCCCGCCCCAAGTCACCTACGGACTGACCGAGTTCGGCCGGGACCTCGGCGAGCCGCTGACGGACCTGTTCGCCCGGATCACGCGACGCCTTCCGCCCCGCGACGACCGATAGTCGAAACGCGGGATTCCACAAGCGGCGCGACGGATTCCGTTACACCCTTTGTATGCAAGGAAGTTGGAAAGCTCGGTTCGTCGCTCGTGCGACGTATTTCCGGGAGGTCTCAACTCGGAAAAGACCGATACCCAAACCTGCATTCGATCTTGCCCCCCTCACAGTGAGTGGACTATACCTGTCGCCACCGCCCCGGCCGTGCGTCCTGCCGGGCGGGTATCACCCACTCTCGGTACAGGCCTTTTCCGACATCGCTCAGCTGATCACCATCGGTGCCCCTGAGGGCACCGAGACCAGGACGCGCTCACAGAGAAGTGCGGCAAGCGCATGGCCAATCTGGCCCGGCAGCCGAACATGCAGCAAACCGTCAGAGATCCAATCGATCAGTTCAGTGAGGATGCAGAGATGACCATTCGTGCCGGCTCTCTTGACAGGCGGACGCTCCTGCGCGGGGCGATCGCGACCGCGGCCATGGGTTCGTTCGCCGTTGCGTGTGGCTCCCCCTCCAGCGACGACAGCAACGACGGTCCGAAGAACAAGGGCAGCGAAAAGAACCCGTTCGGTGTCGCCAAGAACTCCAAGGTCGACGCGGCCATCTTCGACGGCGGCTACGGCACCGACTACGTCGACTACGTCAACAAGGTCATCGGATCCCAGATCGCCGGAGTCAAGGTCGACGTCAAGCCGGTCGTCGACATCGCCCCGGAGCTCCAGCCCCGGTTCGTCGGGGGCAACCCGCCGGACCTCATCGACAACTCCGGTGAGGACCAGATCGGCTTCCTCGGCATCCTCGACCAGCTCGAGGAGCTCGACGACGTCTTCGAGGCCAAGAACTACGAGGGCAAGAAGATCGCCGACACGGTCTACCCCAACGTCAAGGAGCCCGGCACGTACAACGGCAAGTTCGTCGGCCTCAACTACGTGATGACGGTGTACGGCGTCTGGTACTCGAAGACGCTGTTCGAGGCGAACGGCTGGACCCCGCCGAAGACCTGGGACGAAGCGCTCGACCTCGGCCAGAAGGCGAAGAAGAAGGGCAAGTACCTCTTCGTCTTCGGCAAGGAAGCCGCGACCTACTACCAGACGATGCTCATCAACGGCGCGGTCAAGGAGGGCGGCGACGAGGTCCGGCTCTCCCTCGAAAAGCTGGAGAAGGACTCCTGGTCGCAGCCAGCCATCCAGGACATCCTCAAGGTCATGGAGACCATGGTCAAGGAGAAGATGTTCGTCCCCGGCGGCTCCGGCACCCAGTTCCAGAAGGCGCAGGCGCACTGGAGCAACGACCAGAAGGCGCTCCTCTACCCGAGCGGTGGCTGGATCGAGAACGAGATGGCTAAGGCCACCAAGAAGGACTTCCAGATGACCGGCATCCCGGAGATGACGGTCACCAGCAGCCCGAAGATGCCCTACGAGTCGATTCGCGCGGAGGCGGGCGAGCCGTTCATCGTTCCCAAGAAGGGCAAGAACGTGGCCGGCGGCAAGGAGACGCTGCGGGCGATGCTGTCCAAGGAGGCGGCCGCCAACTTCTCCAAGACGAAGAAGGCCCCGACCATCGTCAAGGGCACCGTGCCCGCCGACGGCTACGGATCGTCGGCGCTGGTCTCGCAGACGAAGATGCTCGAAGCCGCGGGCACGAACATCTTCAACATCCAGTTCATCTTCGCCTACGGGATGAACACCGACATGCTGGTGCCGTGGAACTCCTTCCTCTCCGGTGACCTCGACCGCAAGGGCCTGACCTCGGCTCTGCAGAAGATCTCCGACAAGATCCGGGAAGACGACTCCGTCAAGAAGCTCGAGGTCAAGTAGCACCGCCATGAGTGACACGACCACCAATCCCAAAACCGCGAGCCGCCGGCCCGAGCCGGCCGCTCGCGGGGGGCGTCCCCGGCGCCGCAAGCTCACCTTCGACCGGGTGACGTTCTTCCTCGCGTTCCTCGGCGTCCCGTTGGCCGTCTTCGTGCTCTTCGTCCTGTACCCGTTCGCCCAGGCGATCTTCTGGGCGATGACCGACTGGCGCGGCTTCAGCCCGGACTTCAACTTCATCGGGCTCGACAACTTCACCAAGATGTTCGAGGACGACATCTTCCTGAAGGCGCTGCGCAATGTCGCGTTGCTGGCGGCCGTCGTGCCCTTCGTGACGTTGACGCTAGCCCTGGGGGTCGCGGTGGCTGTCACCCTCGGCGGGCCCAGCATCGGCCCCGTCCGGGGGATCCGGGGCGCGTCGTTCTACCGGATCGTCTCGTTCTTCCCGTACGTCGTGCCGGCGATCATCGTCGGCCTGATCTGGGCGCAGATGTACGACCCGAACGCCGGTCTGCTCAACGGTGTCCTCACCAAACTCGGTCTGGACTTCGAGGAGTTCTCCTGGCTGGGCGAGCAGGCGACCGCGATGCCGTCGCTGATGTTCGTCTTCGTCTGGGGGCTCGTCGGGTTCTACGCGGTGCTCTTCATCGCCGCGATCAAGGGAGTCCCCGCCGAGCTGTACGAGGCGGCCAGGATCGACGGGGCCGGCCGGTTCCGGATGACGCTCGCGGTCACCCTGCCGGCGATCCGGGACAGCGTGCAGACGGCGTACATCTACCTCGGCATCGCCGCGCTGGACGCGTTCGTCTACGTACAGGCGCTGTTGCCGGGCGGTGGGCCGAACAACTCGACCCTCACGATCAGCCAGGACCTGTTCAACACCGCGTTCCGGAAGGGGCAGTTCGGCTACGCCACCGCGATGGGGGTCGTCCTCGCCGTGGTCACCCTGGTGTTCGCGGCGCTGGTGTTCCTCGTCAACCGCCTGACCGGCGGTGGCGAGAACGAGGGCAAGAAGAAGGCGCCAGGGTTGAAGGCTCGGCGTGCTGGAGCCAAGGGAGGTGCTCAGTGAGCGCCATAGCCGCCGACCGGAAGCAGGCGAGCGACCGCAAGCCGGCGCGGGACCGGAAGCTGACGCGCGCCGTCGTGAGCAGCGACCGCAGGTTCGCGGCGCTCTCGCACGGCTTGCTGATCCTGTGGTCCGTGATCGTGATCGTGCCCATGCTGTGGGTGCTGGTGTCGTCCTTCAAGTCGACCAGCGAGATCCTTTCCTCGCCGTTCACGCTGCCGGATCACTGGAGGATCGAGAACTACGAGCACGCATGGACCGACGCGAACATCGGGAAGTTCTTCCTGAACTCCGTGATCGTCGTGGTCTGCGCGCTGTTCCTGGTGATGCTGCTGGGCGCGATGTGCGCCTACATCCTCGCCCGGTTCGAATTCCCCGGACGCCGGGTGATCTACTACGTGATGCTCGCCGGGCTGACCTTCCCGGTCTTCCTGGCGATCGTGCCGCTCTTCTTCCAGCTCCAGAACTTCGGGCTGCTGAACACGCGGCCGGGACTGATCCTCACCTACGTCGCGTTCGCGCTGCCGTTCACGATGTTCTTCCTCTACGCGTTCTTCCGGTCACTGCCGCATGACGTGTACGAGGCCGCGCAGATCGACGGCGCGGGGGAATGGCGGGCTTTCTTCCAGGTGATGCTGCCGATGGCCCGCCCCGGCATGGCAGCGGTGGCGATCTTCAACTTCCTGGGTCTGTGGAACCAGTTCCTGCTGCCGGTGGCGCTCAACACCGACCAGGACAAGTGGGTGCTGACCCAGGGGATGGCCGCCTACGCGTCCTCGCAGGTCTACGACATCGACTACGGCGCGCTGTTCGCGGCGATCGTGATCACGGTGGTGCCTGTACTGGTCGTATACATCATCTTCCAGCGCCGGATCGCCGGTTCGGTGTCGCAGGGCACCTTCCGCTGACGTTCTTCCGTCGCGCAACAGGGGTCGGGCCCCGGAGGGACAACTCTCCGGGGCCCGAACCGTGCGTACGCGCGCGTACGGCGGAGGAAACCGATTTTCGTCAAGGGCTTGACGCCGGAGACACCTTCAGCGGACTTTGGAGTTCATAACTTGTACAAGGTCTGGTCACGTACGGTGACGTGGGCCAAGGGACTAAGGGTGGGTCAATGGAGACTCCGGGGTCGCAGTCCTCGCTGCACCGGGCCAATCTCGAGCGGGTCGTACGTGCCGTACGTCTTGCCGGATCGCTCACGCAGGCCGAGATCGCGAGGACGACAGGCCTGTCCGCCGCGACGGTCTCCAATATCGTCCGGGAGCTCAAGGACGGCGGAACGGTCGAGGTCACGCCCACATCGGCCGGCGGCCGCAGGGCCCGCAGCGTCTCGCTGAGCGGCGACGCGGGCATCGTGATCGGCGTCGACTTCGGCCACACCCACCTGCGCGTGGCCGTCGGCAACCTCGCCCACCAGGTGCTCGCGGAGGAGTCCGAGCCGCTCGACGTGGACGCCTCCGCCGCGCAGGGCTTCGACCGGGCGGAAGAGCTGGTCGAGCGCCTCATCGTGGCCACCGGCGTGGACCGCGCGAAGGTCGCCGGTGTCGGGCTCGGCGTACCGGGCCCGATCGACGTGGAGAGCGGCACGCTCGGCTCCACCTCGATCCTGCCGGGCTGGTCCGGCACCAAGCCCGCCGAGGAGCTCGCCCGCCGCCTCGGCGTGCCGGTGCACGTCGACAACGACGCCAACCTCGGCGCCCTCGGCGAGCTGGTGTGGGGCAGCGGCCGGGGCGTGAAGGACCTCGCGTACATCAAGGTGGCCAGCGGTGTCGGTGCGGGCCTCGTGATCAGCGGGAAGATCTACCGGGGCCCCGGCGGCACGGCGGGGGAGATCGGGCACATCACGCTCGACGAGTCGGGGCCCGTGTGCCGCTGCGGCAACCGCGGCTGCCTGGAGACCTTCACCGCCGCCCGCTACGTGCTCCCGCTGCTCCAGTCCAGCCACGGCACCGACCTCACGATGGAGCGGGTCGTGCGGCTCGCGCGCGACGGGGACCCGGGCTGCCGCCGCGTCGTCGCGGACGTGGGCCGGCACATCGGCTCCGGCGTCGCGAATCTCTGCAATCTGCTCAACCCCAGCCGGGTCGTCCTCGGCGGCGATCTGGCGGAGGCCGGAGAGCTGGTCCTGGGGCCCATCAGGGAGTCCGTGGGGCGCTATGCGATCCCCAGCGCCGGACGCCAACTCTCGGTCCTCCCAGGGGCCTTGGGGGGCCGCGCGGAGGTGCTCGGGGCGCTGGCCCTGGCCCTGAGCGAGATGGGCGATTCGATGCTTTTGGACGGGTCCGGTGCGGGTGCTGTGTCCGCAGCTACACCTGCCTTCACTTAGAGAACGCATGACACCGTTGCCAACCCGTTAAGGATTTACTCCTTGACGCTGCGGTTGCGGCCGAGTTGACTTCCAGCCACCTCGGCCGCAACGACGCGGCCTCGTCAGGGAGGTTTCTGAAGTGAACACGCGTATGCGTCGTGCCGCCGTTGCATTCTGTGCCACCGCCATGGCCGCGTCCCTCGCCGCCTGTGGCAGCGCCAAGGAGTCCGGTGGTGAGGGCGACAAGTCCACCGCCAAGAACACCGACGCGCTGAAGATAGGCCTGCTCCTTCCGGAGAACCAGACCGCGCGTTACGAGAAGTTCGACAAGCCCATCATCGAGCAGCAGGTCAAGAAGCTGACGAATGGCAAGGGCAAGGTCCAGTACCTCAACGCCAAGCAGGACGCGTCCGTCCAGTCGCAGCAGATCGACACGATGATCACCAACAAGGTGGACGTGCTGATCCTCGACTCGGTCGACTCCAAGGCCGTCGCCGGCGGTGTGAAGAAGGCGAAGGACGCCGACATCCCCGTCGTCGCCTACGACCGTCTGGCCGAGGGCCCGATCTCCGCCTACACCTCCTTCGACAACCAGGAGGTCGGCAAGGAGCAGGGCAAGGCCCTGCTGAAGGCCCTGGGCGACAAGGCCAAGCCGAGCAACGAGATCGTCATGATGAACGGCGCGGCCACCGACCCGAACGCCGGTGACTTCAAGAAGGGCGCCCACTCCGTCCTCGACGGCAAGGTGAAGGTCGCCAAGGAGTACGACACCAAGGAGTGGAAGCCGGAGAACGCCAACCAGAACATGGAAGGCGCGATCTCCGCCATCGGCAAGGACAAGATCGTCGGCGTGTACTCCGCCAACGACGGCCTCGCCGGCGGCATCATCACCGCGCTCAAGGGCGCGGGCGTCTCGAAGCTTCCCCCGGTCACCGGCCAGGACGCCGAACTCGCGGGCGTGCAGCGGATCGTGACCGGCGACCAGTACATGTCGGTCTTCAAGTCCTACCCGCAGGAGGCCGAGACCGTCGCCAAGATGGCCGTCTCGATCGCCAAGACGGGCAAGCTCGACAGCTCGCTGCAGACCACCAAGGTCGACAGCGGCACCGAGAAGGGCATCCCCTCCGTGATCGTCCCGATCGTCTCCCTGACGCAGGACAACATCAAGGACACGGTCATCAAGGAGGGTTACTACACGGTCGGCGAGATCTGCACGGCCAAGTACAAGAAGGCCTGCGACAAGATCGGCCTGAAGTAACCCGGTAGGTACACCCGGGAGCTCGCAGCAGCTCCCGCCTCGGCCCTGACGGGCCCCTGATGCACGTCCGGCGCCCCGCCGCCAACAGCCCCGCAAAGCTCAACGGCCGGGCGCCGGACGGAACACCAACACCCCCCTCATTCTTCTGAGTTCAACCTCCCGCCGGGTATCAGACCTTTGGCGGTGAAGGAGATGGTTCACGTGTCCGCTACGCCCGTGCTGGCGTTGCGCGGGGTCTCCAAGCGATTCGGTGCCGTGCAGGCGCTCACCGACGTAGAGCTTGAAGTCCACGCCGGTGAGGTGGTCGCCCTGGTCGGCGACAACGGTGCCGGAAAGTCCACCCTGGTCAAGACGATCGCCGGCGTGCACCCCATCGATGACGGTGTCATCGAGTGGGACGGCAAGGCCGTCGCGGTCAACCGGCCGCACGATGCCCAGGACCTGGGCATCGCGACCGTCTATCAGGACCTCTCGCTGTGCGACAACATCGATGTCGTCGGCAACCTGTTCCTGGGCCGCGAGATCAAGAAGCGCGGCATCCTCGACGAGGTCGAGATGGAGCGCCGCTCCCTGGAGCTGCTCGAGACCCTGTCGATCCGGATACCCAGCGTGCGGATCCCGATCGCCTCGCTCTCCGGCGGTCAGCGCCAGGTCGTCGCCATCGCCCGCTCCATGCTCGGCGAGCCCAAGCTGGTGATCCTCGACGAGCCGACCGCCGCCCTCGGTGTCGAGCAGACCGCGCAGGTCCTCGACCTCGTCGAGCGGCTTCGCGAGCGCGGCCACGCGGTCATCCTCATCAGCCACAACATGGCCGATGTGAAGGCCGTCGCGGACAAGGTCGCGGTGCTGCGGCTCGGCCGCAACAACGGCGTGTTCGACGTCAAGAGCACGTCCCAGGAAGAGATCATCTCCGCCATCACCGGCGCCACGGACAACGCCGTGACCCGTCGTGCGGCACGCGCGAACGTGGAGGCTCAGAAGTGAGCGTCAACAAGCCCGAAGTGAGCGTCACCAAGGCCGACAGGCCCGAGGCCGCCGTGGACGCGCCGGGAGTGGCCGCCGGCGCCGCCGTGACCGCCGTCGACCCCCGCCTCCTCGTGCGCGAGCAGGGCTTCGCCGGCTACCTCGGCGAGTTCAAGCGCAAGATCAAGGGCGGCGACCTCGGGGCCATCCCCGTCGTCATCGGCCTGATCGTCATCTGCGCGATCTTCCAGAGCCTGAACTCCGCGTTCCTGGGCGCCGAGAACATCAACAACATCCTCGTCGCGATGGTCGCCACCGGCATGATGTCGGTCGGCATCATCTTCGTGCTGATGCTCGGCGAGATCGACCTGTCGGTCGGCTCCGTCTCCGGTGTCTCCTCGGCGATCACCGCGGTGCTGAGCGTCACGCACGGCGTGAACGAGTGGCTCGCCGTCCTGGTCTCGCTCGCCGCGGGCGCGCTCATCGGCGCCCTGCACGGCTTCTTCTTCGCCCGGCTCGGCGCTCCCGCCTTCGCCGTCACGCTGGCGGGCCTGCTGTTCTGGAACGGCTTCATGCTCCAGGTGCTGGGCTCCAACGGCACCATCAACATCGACGGCGACGGCGTGGTAGGCAAGCTCACCACGTACTACTTCTCGGACGTCGCCGCCGCCTACGGCCTCGCCGTCATCGCGGTCCTCGGCTACTTCGTGCCGACCTTCCTCGGCAACCGGCGTCGCGAGGCCGCGGGCATCCCGTCCCGGCCGCTCAGCGACATCGTGCTGCGTACGGTGCTGATCGCGGTCGCCGTCTTCGCGGTCGCGGTCGTCTTCAACCAGTACAAGGGGCTGCCGCTCGCGGTGCTGCTGTTCGGCATCGTCCTCGTCGGCACCGACTTCCTGCTGCGCCGCACCTCGTACGGCCGCAAGGTCAACGCGCTCGGCGGCAGCGTCGAGGCCTCCCGGCGTGCCGGTATCAACGTCACGGCGATCCGGATCTCGGTGTTCTCCATCGCGGGCCTGTTCGCGGCGGTCGGCGGCCTCTTCTGGGCCTCCAAGATCGCGGCGGCCAACCAGAGCGCCGGCGCCGGCGACCTCCTGATGAACGTCATCGCCGCGGCCGTCATCGGCGGCACCAGCCTCTTCGGTGGCCGGGGCCGCACCTGGAACGCGCTGCTCGGTGTGCTGGTGATCACGTCGATCCAGTACGGCCTCGCCCTGGAGGGCATCGCCACCCCGATCCAGTACATGATCACCGGCGGCGTGCTCCTCGCCACGGTCGTCATCGACTCGGTCACCCGTAAGACCCAGAAGACCGCAGGCCGCGCCTGACAGCTGCCGCGGGCCTTCTGGCCTCGATCGACTGTGCCCGGTGTCAATGGTGACGCCGGGCGCAGTCACGTGTACGCCCTGCGTGCGGGGCGTGCCGCTGGTTCTGTTTCGTGACGAGGGCGTGACGAGGAACGCACGGCCCGCACGCCGCCGCGAGTGGCGGAACATTAGAATCGACAGGCCCGGCAAGCTCGACAGCTCAACCAGCTACTCACAGCTCAACGCAAGGAGGCACGGGTGCCGCTGCTGACCCGCATCACGGGACCGCGCGATCTGGACCGGCTCAGCCTGGAGCAGCTGGACCAGCTGGCAGGCGAGATCCGGACCTTCCTCGTCGACGCGGTCTCCAAGACCGGCGGCCACCTCGGCCCGAACCTGGGCGTCGTCGAGCTGACGATCGCCCTGCACCGCGTCTTCGAGTCCCCCCAGGACAAGGTCCTGTGGGACACCGGCCACCAGTCCTACGTGCACAAGCTGCTCACCGGCCGCAAGGACTTCTCCAAGCTGAAGATGAAGGGCGGCCTCTCCGGCTACCCCTCGCAGGCCGAGTCCGAGCACGACGTGATCGAGAACAGCCACGCCTCCACCGTCCTCGGCTGGGCCGACGGCCTGGCGAAGGCGAACGAGATCCAGGAGCGCGACGACCACGTCGTCGCGGTCATCGGCGACGGCGCCCTCACCGGCGGCATGGCCTGGGAGGCGCTGAACAACATCGCCGCCGCCAAGGACCGCCCCCTCGTCATCGTCGTCAACGACAACGAGCGCTCGTACGCGCCCACCATCGGCGGCCTCGCGAACCACCTCGCGACCCTGCGCACCACGGACGGCTACGAGCGCTTCCTGGCCCGCGGCAAGGACCTCCTGGAGCGCACCCCGGTCGTCGGCCGCCCCCTGTACGAGACGCTGCACGGCGCCAAGAAGGGCCTCAAGGACTTCATCGCCCCGCAGGGCATGTTCGAGGACCTGGGCCTCAAGTACGTCGGCCCGATCGACGGCCACGACATCGAGGCCCTCGAATCGGCCCTCACCCGCGCCAAGCGCTTCGGCGGCCCGGTCATCGTGCACTGCCTCACCGAGAAGGGCCGCGGTTACAAGCCCGCCCTCCAGGACGAGGCCGACCGCTTCCACGGCATCGGCCCCATCCACCCCGACACCGGCCTCCCGATCAAGGCCTCCGGCGCCGACTGGACGTCCGTCTTCGGCGACGAGATGGCCAAGCTCGGCCGCGAGCGCGAGGACATCGTGGCGATCACCGCCGCGATGCTCCAGCCGGTCGGCCTGAAGAAGTTCGCCGACGAGTTCCCCGAGCGGGTCTACGACGTCGGCATCGCCGAGCAGCACGCGGCGACCAGCGCGGCGGGCCTCGCCCAGGGCGGCCTGCACCCGGTCTTCGCGGTCTACGCGACATTCCTCAACCGCGCCTTCGACCAGCTCCTCATGGACGTCGCCCTGCACAAGTGCGGGGTCACCTTCGTCCTGGACCGGGCCGGCATCACCGGCACCGACGGCGCCTCGCACAACGGCATGTGGGACATGTCCCTCCTCCAGGTCGTCCCCGGCGTCCGCATCGCCGCGCCGCGCGACGCCGACCAGGTTCGCGCCCAGCTGCGCGAGGCGGTCCAGGTCGACGACGCGCCCACCGTCGTCCGCTACTCCAAGGGCGCGGTCGGCCCGGCCGTCGAGGCGGTCGGCAAGGTCGGCGGCATGGACGTGCTCCGGGAGCCCGGCAGCGACCGGCCCGACGTCCTCCTGGTCTCGGTCGGCGCCCTCGCCCCCATGTGCCTGGAGATCGCCGACCTCCTCGACAAGCAGGGCATCACGACGACCGTCGTCGACCCCCGCTGGGTCAAGCCGGTCGACGAGGCGATGGCTCCGCTGGCGGAGCGCCACCGGGTCGTGGTCACGGTCGAGGACAACTCCCGCGTGGGCGGCGTCGGTTCGTCCATCGCCCAGGCCCTGCGCGACGCGGGCGTCGACGTCCCGCTGCGCGACTTCGGCATCCCGCCGCGCTTCCTGGAGCACGCCTCCCGCAAGGAGATCATGGCGGAGATCGGCCTCACGGCCCCCGACATCGCCCGCCAGGTCACGGGCCTCGTCTCCAAGCTGGACGGCCGTTACGAGGAGTCGACCTCGGCGACGGTGGAGCCGGCGCGCGACTAGGGGCGTTTAAGCCCCCGCGCCTCAATCGCCGGCGGGGCTTGATTGGTCCCCCAGAAGGGGGCCCGTGAGGCCCCATTCGCATGAATCCGGGTGACTCACCCACCCGCCGGAGGTAACTCGTCTCGATCATGTCGGGGACGACGAAGCCTACGGAGGTAGCCGGTGAGCACCCAGCCAGACACGGGCCCGGGACGGAGCCGCAACGGCCTGTTCAGGACCAAGTCCATCGAGCAGTCCATCCAGGACACCGAGGAGCCCGAGCACCAGCTCAAGAAGACCCTCTCCGCCCTCGACCTCACCGTCTTCGGCGTCGGCGTCGTCATCGGCTCAGGCATCTTCGTCATCACCGGCACCGCCGCCACGGACTACGCGGGCCCGGCGGTCACCATCTCCTTCGTCGTCGCCGCCGTGGTCTGCGCCCTCGCCGCGCTCTGCTACGCGGAGTTCGCCTCGACGGTCCCGGTCGCCGGATCCGCGTACACCTTCGCCTTCGCCTCGCTCGGCGAGTTCCCGGCGTGGATCATCGGCTGGGACCTGATCCTCGAACTCGCCCTCGGCTGCGCGACCGTCTCGGTCGGCTGGTCGGGCTACGTACAGTCGCTCCTCGACAGCTGGGGCATCCCACTGCCGGCGGCCCTCCAGGGACCCGGCTCGGGCCACGACGGCTTCAGCTTCAACATCGCCGCGTTCCTGCTGGTCGTCGCCGTGATGACGGTCGTCGTCGTCGGCATGAAGCTGTCGGCGTGGGTGACATCGGTGGTCGTGGCCATCAAGGTCACGGTCGTCCTGATCGTGATCGCGGTCGGCGCCTTCTTCATCAAGTCCAGCAACTACACCCCGTACATCCCGCCCGCCCAGGACAACAAGGGCGGCTCGGGGCTGAGCGCCACGCTCCTCGAAGGAATCGCCGGCTTCACGCCCTCCAGCTTCGGCGTGATGGGCATCTTCACCGCCGCGGCCGTCGTCTTCTTCGCGTTCATCGGCTTCGACGTCGTGGCGACCGCCGCGGAGGAGACCCGCAACCCGCAGAAGGACGTCCCCCGCGGCATCCTCGGCTCCCTCGCGATCTGCACGGTCCTGTACGTGGCCGTGGCCGCCGTCGTCACCGGCATGCAGAACTACAAGGACCTGGACCCGGGCGCCCCGCTCGCGGAGGCGTTCAAGTCGGTCGGTCACCCGTTCTGGGCGGGCCTGATCTCCTTCGGCGCGGTCATCGGCCTGACGACCGTCTGCATGATCCTGCTCCTCGGCCAGAGCCGCGTCTTCTTCGCGATGAGCCGCGACGGACTGCTGCCGCCGGTCTTCAGCGCCGTCCACCCCAAGTTCCGCACGCCGTACCGCTCGACGATCATCCTGGGCCTTCTGACGGCCCTGGTGGCGGGCTTCATCTCCCTCGAAGAACTCTCCAAACTGGTCAACATCGGCACCCTGTTCGCGTTCGTCGTGGTGGCGCTGGGCGTGTTGATCCTCCGCCGCACCCGCCCCGACCTCCCGCGCGCCTTCAAGGCCCCGTGGGTCCCGGTCCTGCCGATCGCCTCGGTGGCGTGCTCGGTGTGGCTGATGCTCAACCTGTCGGTGGAGACGTGGCTGCGGTTCGCGGTGTGGATGGTGGTGGGCGTGGTGATCTACTTCGTCTACGGCCGCCGCCACAGCCGCGCGGCCCGGGGCAACACCCAGTAATCGCCGGCGGTTCGCCCCGCCCCCGTATGTCCTTCGCAAAGAGAACATATGGGGGCGGATAGTTTGGCGCCATGCTCACCGAGGTGCCCACGCCGCGACTGTACGTATCCGAGGACCGCGGCGGCACCTCGGTACGCAGACGCACTCGCCGCTACTGGCCCCGCCTGATCCTCGCTCTGACGGCCCTCGCCTACGCCACCCGCATCCCGTCCTTCACCCGCCCGCTCTGGAACCCGGACGAGGGCTATCTGGCCGTCCAGGCAAGGATGTTGGCGCACGGCGGCACGCTCTACGAGACGGTCGTCGACCGCAAGCCCCCACTCGTCCCCTGGCTCTACGAAGCGGTGTTCGCGCTCTTCGGCTCGGACTCGCTCACGCCGGTGCGGGTGTGCGCGGTGGCGGCGCACGTGGTGACGGCGGTGTTCCTGGCATCACTGGCCCGCCGCCGCTGGGGCGACACGGCGGGTCGCACGGCAGGAACTCTCTGCCTCCTCCTCTCCATCGGCCTGAACCCGGAGGACACGCAGGCCGCGACCTTCGAGGTCTTCATGCTGCCGTGGACCGCGGCGGCGCTGTGGTGCGCGGACCGCCGCAGGTGGGGCTGGTGCGGACTGGCGATCGCGGGGGCGTTCCTGTCGAAGCAGACCGGGGGAGCGGTGCTGGTGCCGGTGGTATGGATGCTGTGGCGGGCGGGCTGTCCACGAAGTGCCGTACTGCGATGCGGTGTTGGGGTACTCGCCCCGATCGCGGCCACGGCCCTCGCCACGACCCCCACCGGCTTCGTCTTCTGGACGGTGACGGGCTCGGGCGCGTACGCCTCGATCAGCGGCTCCGAACTCCACGTCCTCCTAAGGGGCTTGACGAACGCGGCGATCCTGTCGGTGGCGTGCGCGGGGGTGCTGCCGCCGATCGCGCGGGTGCTGAGGATCGCGCGGACGGGGTGCGGGGAGCTGTGGTTGTGGTTCGCGTCATCGGCCGCGGCGGTGATCTTCGGCTTCCACTTCTTCGGCCACTACTACCTCCAACTGGTGCCGCCCCTGGCCCTGTTGGGAACGCTGGCGCTGCACATTCTCCCCCGCGAACACCTGAGGCGCTCCCTGCTCGCCTCCGCGTGCTGCGGCGCCCTCTTCCTGTCCTGGGGCCTGCTCGCCCCACGCCCCGAACTGGCCCACGCGCAGCGGTTGGCGTCGGCGGTCGAGGAGCGCACGGGCCCGGACGACCGGGTCCTGATCTGGGGCATGCACCCGGAAACGTACTGGCTCGCGAACCGCCGACCGGCCAGCCGCTTCCTGACGGCGGGCCTGCTGACGAACTTCAGCGGGGGCCGGGACGGAGGCGGGGTGGGCGAGCGCTTCGCGGTGCCGGGCAGCTGGGCCACGTTCCGCTCGGAGATCCGGGCCCGGCCACCGGCGGTGATCGTCGACGACTCGCGGGGCGGGCCGTACGGGCCGGGGCGGGTGCCGTCCCTGCGGCGCGTTCTCGGGGCGTACCGGGAGGTGGCCCGGGTGGACGGGGCGGTGGTGTACGAACGCGCCCACCCGGGCCGGGGTGCCGTGTGATCGGCGCCGCTCAGCCGCCCTTCGCCGGGGACCTCTTCGCCGACTCGGGGATCTCGCGGTCGCCGCGGATCGCCTTCCACAGGGTGTCGGCCTGCGGCTGGGCGGCCACGACCCGGTTGGGGTCCACCTTGTCGTACGCGACCGGAAGCATGATCGTCTCCATGCTCGCCGGGTCGACGCCGCGCATGCTCCGCCCGAACGTGGCGAGCTTGGTGAGCGAGGCGAGCCCGTCGTCGGTCGTGAGCGACGTGGTGAGGCCGTCCGCGATCTTGTACGTCTTCGTGGGGCTGCCCAACAGGTCCTGCTGCTTGATCTCGCTCAACAGGGCGATCATGAACTGCTGTTGCAGCCCGATGCGCCCGAGGTCGGAGCCGTCACCCACCCCGTGCCGGGTCCGGACGAACGCCAGCGCCTGCGTGCCGTCCAGCTTGTGCGTCCCCGCTTCGAGGTCGAGCCCGCTGGACTTGTCGTGGATGGCCTTGTCGACGGTGACGTTCACCCCGCCGATGGCGTCGACGAGCCCCTTGAACCCGGCGAAGTCGATCTCCACGAAGTGGTCCATGCGCACGCCCGACATCGCCTCGACGGTCTTCACGACACAGGCCGGACCGGCGAGCGAATACACGGAGTTGAACATGACGCGATCCGCGGAAGGCGTCTTCGTACCGTCCGCCTTGGTGCACCCGGGCCGGGTGACGAGGGTGTCGCGCGGAATGCTCACGGCGGTCGCGCGGGAGCGGCCCTCGGGAATGTGCAGCACCATCGCGGTGTCGGACCGGGCCCCGGCGACCTTGCCGGTGCCGAGCGAGGCGTTGGCGCCGGCGCGCGAATCGGACCCGAGCACCAGGATGTTCTGCCCCGACGTCGGCAGCTTCTCGGGCCGGTCGCCCCCGATCGCCTTGTCGAGGTCGACGCCGTCGATGTTGCCGTTGAGGCTGCTGTAGAGCCAGTAGCCGGTGCCGCCGGCGGCGAGGACGAGGACGAGGAGGGTCCACAGAATGACCCGTCGCACCCGCCTGCCGCGGGTCTTCGCCTTCTTCGGTTTGCGGCGATCACGCGGTGCGGGCGCCGCGCCGCGGCGCGGGGTGGTGGAGGCGTGGCTCATCGTGCCGAGTCCTTGTAAGTCGTGCCCGTGGGGCGGATGTTCGGTGTGGAGGACTCGGGTGGGGGGAGAGCCGGTCCGCGGTGTGGCTGGGGGCTGACGCAGCACTATAGACGTGAATTCAACCGAAAGTGGGAGTCGTGTGGCCACATCATGGTCAAGTTCCGAAGTTTGAGTGAAGGAATAGTATGCGCGCATGACATGGTTGATCACTGGTGGTGCGGGGTTCATCGGGGCGCACGTGGTCCGCGCCATGGAGGGGGCCGGTGAGCAGGTCGTTGTCTACGACGACCTGTCGACGGGGGACGTTTCTCGGGTCCCCGACGACGTGCCGTTCGTCAAGGCCTCCACCTTGGACGGGGATTCGCTGCGCCGGACTCTCGACGAGTATCAGGTGACCGGTGTGGTCCACCTCGCCGCGAAGAAGCAGGTCGCCGAGTCCGTCGCGCGCCCGCTGTACTACTACGAGGAAAACGTGCATGGCCTGCGGACTCTGCTGAGGGCGTCCGCCGATCACGGCGTGCGCGCCTTCCTCTTCTCGTCGTCCGCGGCCGTGTACGGCATGCCCGACGTGACACTCGTCACGGAGGACACTCCCTGTGCGCCCATCAATCCGTACGGCGAGACCAAATTGGCCGGGGAGTGGATGGTCCGGGCCACGGCACGCGCCCACGGGATGGCCACGGCCTCGTTGCGCTACTTCAACGTGGCGGGCGCCGCCGACGTACAGCTCGCCGACACCGGCGTGTTCAACCTGATCCCGATGGTCTTCGAGAAGCTCACGCAGGGCGAGGCGCCGGTGATCTTCGGCGACGACTACGCCACGGAGGACGGCACCTGCGTACGGGACTTCATCCACGTCGTCGACATCGCATCGGCACACCTGGCCGCCGCCCGCGCCCTGGCCGCCCGCGCCCCCGGCACGGACCTGACGGTGAACATCGGCCGCGGAGAAGGCGTTTCCGTACGGCAGATGATCGAGCTGATCGGCGAGGTGACCGGATACGGCCCCGACGCCCGGCCGGTGAGCGCCCCACGCCGCCCGGGCGACCCGGCCCGCGTCGTGGCCGCGGCCGACCGCATCCACACCGAACTGGGCTGGAGCGCACGGCACGACGCGCGCTCCATGGTGGCGTCGGCGTGGGAGGGCTGGTGCGCTCGGCATCCGCAGGCGAGGAGGTGACGCGGGCCGTGAGTGACGCCCTGGTGCGCGAGACGGAGCACCGGGTGGTCGTCGACGTCGCCGCGGACTCCCCGCAGCAGCACGACTTCCGTTCCGGACCGTCTCTGCTGACCGGGCACGACGGCCGCCTCCTCGTCTTCGGCCACGTCGAGGGCGCCGTGCTGCGCTGGACGGAGCGCCGCGCCGGCGGACCGGAGTGGACCGGGCCGGACGTGCTTCCGATGAAGGGGCTGACCCACCTGGCCGTCTTCCAGGGACGCAACCGGTATGCGCAACTCGTCGGCCGACGGGTGCGTGCCTCGGACCAGGTGCCGGTGGTGGACCTCGTCTACGCGATCCAGTACCAGGCGGGCCGCCCGCTCAGCGAGTGGCGCTCCCTCGGTAACCCGCACGCGAAGCGGGAGCGCACAGCGCAGCTAGGTGAGCCCGCGGGAGTCGTCGACACCTCCGGCACCTTGCACGTCCTGGCGCCCACGGCCGAGGGGCGCCTCGCGCTGCGCCGCGAGGACCCGCAGGGCCGGTGGGAGCCGTGGCGCGACCTGGGCGTGGCCGCTTGCACCGGGGTGCCGGCCGCGGGAACCCCGTCGAACGGGTCCGTCGAGATCCTTGCGCCTGCTCGTGGCAGCGCCCTGATGTGGTGTCAGCAGGAGCCGGGCGGGGCGTTCCAGCGGGCGGCGGACCTCCCGGTGGTGCCGCTGCCCGGGTCCGCCACCGCGCTGGAGACCTCGCCCGGCCGCACGACGTACTACTTGACCGATGCGCGCACCGGCGCGGTCATGGCTGTCCGTGCGGGCGAGTGGCCGATCCAGCTCGACGGGACACTGCCGGGAGACGGCAGGCACGCCGCCGTAGCCGCCACGGTCGACGGCTACGCGTGCACGGTGCTCGCCCACCGTGGCGTGCACGGCCGGCTCGTCCTGGGTGTGTGCGTGGCCGAGCAGGAACGTTCCGGGGTCTGGTGGACGGACACGGGCATGGCGACTCTTGGCGACCCGGCCCTCGCCCTCGACGCGCACGGGCGGGTCACGGTGCTGGCCGTGCCCCTGGACGGAGCGCCGGCCGTCGCCCGCCAGGAGGCCGGGCAGGGCCTCAATCTCGGCGCATGGAACCGGATATGACCACGGTGGGCCAGGCCCCTGCGAGGAGGAACGGCGCAGCATGACGCGAAGGTCGGAGCGCGGAACCACAGGCACCCGGCCCGGGCAGGCGCCGTCCGCCCGTGCCCGAGGCGTGGCCCTCGTGGCCGCGGAGCCCGTCGACGCGGTGCCGCTCGTCGCACTCCAGGAGCCCGGTTCGGGGATCGCTGTCGTCTGCCTGCGGCCAGGCGCCCGCGACGGGCGTTCGGCGCTCGACCG
The DNA here is from genome assembly GCF_050106155.1 of Streptomyces nidicola. NCBI lineage: Bacteria > Bacillati > Actinomycetota > Actinomycetes > Kitasatosporales > Streptomycetaceae > Streptomyces > Streptomyces nidicola. Next base: position 2,688,176 of record NZ_JBNBPI010000001.1, on the reverse strand, counting down.
CGCGCTCGCCGAGGCGGCCGGACGCGGTTGCGCCGATCTGCAGGCTGGGCCCCGGATCCTCGGTGTGGCGGGGGCTGAGGCGGTGGCCGTACTGGCCGATGTGCTGGAGGAATTGGGCGTCGATCGAGTACACACGCTCGACCCCGACCCGGCCCGCGCCACGTTCGAAGAGCCCAGTGGCAGGCCCGTGCACGACGTGCCGCCCCGGCAGGCGGAAGCCGCCGCGGTGGCGCTCGCAGCGGCCCGCACGCTGCAGGAGCGGACCGGTGCCCCCGTGACCGTCGACTGCCTTCGATCGGGGGCCGACACGACGCTCGGCGCCATCGCGTGCCGCAGGTACCCCGAGGCGGTCAACTGGCTGACGGCGGGGATCGACGGCCGGCTCACCGCCTTCGCCGTGACCGCGGCCGGTGTCGCGCGCTGGTGTCAGGATCTGCCCGACGCGGACACCTGGCGAGGACCCGAGCTGCTGGAAGGGGCCGCTCTCGCTCCCGGCCTGAGGGTCGTGCTTGATCCGTACGGCTTTCCGCACCTGTTCGGGCTGCGCCGCACCACGCGGGACGACGGAGGCGTCGACGTCGAGGTCGTGCACTCCGTGCAGCACCGCACCGGCCGTCCGCCGACGCCGTGGCATTCGTTGGGCGGTCCCAACGCTGCCGATGCGGCGAAGGGGCGCGAAGTCGGCTTCCCCGCCGCCGTGTTCGACGCAACGGGCGATCTCTACGTCTTCGTACGCAACTTCGGGCACAGCATCAGCTACCGACGCCAGGGTGCGGACGGCGTCTGGTCCGCGTGGCAGCACCTGGGTGGGACCCGGGTCGCCGACGACCTTGCCGCCGTGCCGTCCCCGCACGGCGGCGTCGAGGTCTTCGCACGCGCCAGGGACACGGCCGCCGTCGTCCGCTGGTACCAGGGGCAGACGGGCGCCTTCACGGAGGATCGCACCGTGCCGTTCGCCGCGGTGCCGGGCACGCTGATGCCCGCCGCCGAACCGGGCGGGGTGCTCTTCCGGGAACTGCGGACCCAGGCGGCATCGGTCTGGCGGGCGGGGGCGCAGGCGCCGTGCCCGCTCGGCGACGACGTTGGCTTCGGGCCCTTGTTCACGGTGGCCGGGGTGCCGCTCGACGGCTGGCGGTACACGCTGCTCGCCCGTGCCGGGGGGCGCGGAAGCTGCGCGGTGGGCATCCACCCCGAGGGCCGGCCGGGCGCGGGTGTGTGGTGGCAGGAGCTGGGGGCGCCGGGGTCGGATGGTGCGGTGCCCGCCGCAGCTGTGGACAGGGCCGGGCGGCTGACCCTCGCGACCCGCACCGCGGACGGCGTTCTGCTGCTCGCGCGGCGCACGCAACGGCGCGACAGGCTCGCCTTTGACTCCTGGCAACGGGCAATGGTTGTACGGAAAAGCATGTGAGGAACGTCGCGAAAAAGTGAACAAGAAGTGATGTTCGTGTGAAGGCGAGTCTTGTTAATGTTCTGGCCGCTCAGTTAAGGATTCTGTGAGTTTTTAGAACCATATGAGCCCTCCCTGGGTCGCGACGCTGCCTCCGCAGGGCACACCACTGCACGTTGGTTGCATCAGACGACTGAGGGGTTATGGCCAAGCTGTCCTTGAGGGCTGTCCAAAAGCTCACCTGCAAGAAGCGGGATGCCTGGTGGACGGTCCTTCTGGTCGACCCCGTCGCCACCAGAATCCTGATCCTCCTGGCACGCTTCCGGTTCGTCACGCCCAACGGAGTCACGTGGGCGGCGCTGTTGGTGGGGCTCGGCGCGGCCTACTTCTTCATCAAGGGCGACCGGGAGTCGCTGCTCATCGGCGCCGGCCTCTACCACGTGAGTTTCATCCTCGACTGCGTCGACGGGAAGCTGGCCCGGCTCAAGGGCAACGGCACGGTCTTCGGTGGCTGGCTCGACTACGTCTTCGACCGCATCCGTGTGCTGCTCTGCTCGCTGGCCCTGATGGGCGGCCAGTTCCTCGGCGGGCACGACGAGCGCTATCTGCTCGCTGCTCTGGCCGTCGTCTTCCTCGACATGCTCCGCTACGTCGATGCGCTGCAGATTTACAAGATGCGCATGTCGATGCGTACGAAGATCGAGAAGGTCACCAAGGAACGGGCCGGGGTAGAGGCAGCGGTCGAGGCCGCGGTGCAGGGTGCCGAAGAATCCCCCGCGGCGGAGAACGCCCAGGTGATCTTCATGGAGGACCTGCTCCGGGACAACCCTGATGCCGAGGCGGCTCAGCTGCGCCGGGAGGCGGGCGCCGACAACGTCGTCGACCTGCACGAACAGTTCCGCGACCGGTTCCCCTGGTACACCCGGGTGCGTCGCGCCATGCTGCGCACGCGCATCCGACCGCATCTCGTCAGTGGCATCGAGTTCCAGATGTTCGTCTTCATCGTCGGCCCGCTGATCGGCCGACTGCTGTGGACGACCTTGGTCTCCGCGATTCTGCTGGGCCTTTTCGAACTCGTCATCATGTACAAGTTCTGGCTCTCCACCCGTGACTTCACGCGCGTCATGGAGCAGCTCAGCCCGCCACCCGACACGGTCGGCACGATCGCCCCGCACCTGCACCGGGGCCGGCACCGTCGCGCCGCAGCGGAAGCGCTGCTCGCCGACGACCGGTACCGCGAGCCGGTGGCGGAGGATGACCCCGGTTTCCGGCCCTATCCGCAGCCCTACAAAGACCCCCACCCGCACAACGGCCTCCCCCACATTCCTGATCAGGCCCCGCAGTCCCGGCAGCACCATCCGAACGGCCCGCAGGAATCGTGGGAGAGCATTCAATGAGATCCGTTTCCGACGGCGACAACTCCTGGGTGACCGTGGTGATCCCCGCGTACAACGCGGCGACGACCATCGGCAAGGCGTTGCAGTCCGCCGTGAACCAGACATACGAACTGGTCGAGGTCATCGTCGTCGACGACGCGTCGACCGATGGCACGCTCGAGGTCGTCAGCAACTTCGCGGGCAACAACGGGCGGGTGCGCGTCCTGCGCGGCCGACAGAACAGCGGAGGCGTCGGGGCGCCGCGGAACTGGGGCATCGCCCAGGCCGCGGGGCGCTGGGTAATGTTCCTCGACGCCGACGACGAACTGCCGCCGCGCGCCTGCGAGATGCTGGTCGCGGGCGCCCTGGAGACCGGCGCCGACATCGTCGCGGGCAAGGCTCTGCGCATCAATCGCACCTCGGGCGAAACGGAGCCGTGGGCACCCGAGGTGTACGCCATGGGGCGCACCGTCGCGGGCCTGGAGGAGTTCCCGCTCCTGCTCTCCGACCCGATCGCCGCGGCGAAGCTCTACAGCGTCGACTTCCTGCGCTCGCAGGACATTTGGTTCCCCACGGGGGTCTTCTACGAGGACACCTACTTCTCGACCGTGGCCGGTTGCCTGGCACGGGGCATCACGATCATCACGGACCCCGTCTACCGCTGGATGTGGGAGACGGACGGGCCCTCCATCACCGGCCGCACCGGCGAACTGCGCAGCATCCGCGACCGGATCACGGTGCACCGCGCCACCGACCAGTTCCTGCTCGAGCGCGGCCTGTGGGCGTTGAAGGTCCGCAAGGACTCCAAGTTCCTCTCCCACGACCTGCGCCTGTACATGCGGGCACTGGCCGAGGGGGACGATGCGTTCCAGCAGGCGTTCGCCGAGATCGTCAGCGCCTACCTGTTCTCCATCGGCGACGAGGCGTTCACCCTGTGCGGCCCGGTGGACCGTGTGCGCGCCTACTTCCTGATGTACCAGGAGGTCGAGGCGGCGCTGACCACCCTCGACTACACCCAGCGCAAGAGCGTCTTCTCCTCCCATCTGCTGGAGGAGGACGGCCGTGTGTACTGGTCCGCCGACCATCTGCACCTGCCGGACGCCCGCCGCATGCTGGACGTGACCGAACTGGGCCTGCACGGCGCACCGGTCTCTCAAGTCCCCCTCTTCGCCCAGCTCAACGGGTGGAGCATGGAACAGGGCCGATTCGTCTTCGACGGCGAACTCGTCAACCGATTCGGCCGCATCGAGCCCGACGACACCGTCCGTATCTCCCTCGCCGCACGCAACCGGCAGAAGAAGAGCGATGCCGTCGTTCCCGTCGAGCACGTCTCCGTCTCTGAACGGGCCGTCACCTTCGAGGGGGCCATCGACCTCGCCGACCTGCTGGGCGACGGATTCGACGACAGCACGGTCTGGAACGTCTCACTGATCGTCGAGTGGAACCGCAGCCGCTCGCGCTCCGCGCTCAACGTCCGCGACGTTCCGCTCGAGGACCTGACCTTCACCGTCGAGGGCGAGGAGTACGAGGGCTATCAGACGGTCAGCGGCAATCTCGCGCTGCGCTCCGCCGTCGCCGCCCGTCGCACCTTCGAGTCGGACCAGAACGATCCGAACGCGCCCTGGATGTGGTGGCAGGGGCGCCTCCACCCGCCCATCCGTCAACTGCAGCACCGGTTCGAACTCGCCGTCGTCGTGCCCTGCTACAACGTGGCTCAGTACCTGGACGACTGCCTGGGCTCGATCGCCGCCCAGCGCGGTTTCGCCGCCACACAGGTCATCCTCGTCGACGACGGAGCCACCGACGAGACTCCGCACATCCTGGACCGCTTCGCCCACTACTACGCCAACGTCACTGTTGTCCATCAGCGCAACGGCGGCCTGGGCAACGCGCGCAACAACGGGCTCGACCAAGTGGTCGCCCCCTACGTCACGTTCCTCGACTCCGACGACATCCTCGGCCCCGACGCGCTCTTCCAAATGCTGCAGGCGGCACGGCGAGACAGCACCGAGATCGTCATAGGCGACCTGGTCAACTTCCCGGACCGTCCCTACGGCCCGTGGAAGCAGTACTTCGGGGACGGCGACCAGGTCATCGACGACTTCGCGGAAGCCCCCGACCTGATCTTCAGCGGGTCCGCCTGCAACAAGCTGTTCTCTACGGACCTGCTGCGCCGCCTCGGTGTCCGGTTCGGTGAAGGCGTCCACTTCGAGGACGCCTGGGTCACACTGCCGTCGATGCTGAGAGCCAAGGGCATCAGTATCGTCGACGCTCCCGTCTACTACTACCGGGGCCGTCCGGACGGCTCGTCCATCATGGACTCGTTGTGGAGCAAGCCGGCCAACTACCGGGACCACCTGCGGCTCAATCACTTCCTGCTCAATTACACGGCGGCCGAGCGCGACGAGATCCGGCACATGTTCCACCGCTACGCCACCCGTACGTACAAGGGTTTCCTGGGCAACGCCCGCGACGTGATGACCCGTACACAGCTGTCGGAGATGTTCCCCGACATCCACCGGCACTACGTACAGATCCCCGACGAGATCCTCAACGAGTTCGCGACCAACCCGGCCCAGCAACTCGACCACTACGCCGCCAAGAGCGGCAACTTCGAGCTGTTCTGCGACCCCAAGCCCGCTCTCGAGCAGGCCCCGCTGCTGTTGGAGATCGACGACGAGGGCTTCTACCGCACTTTTCCCGGTGGCCGGGTGGAGACAGCGTCGGCCCGTGTCGCCGACCCGAACGTCGTTGTCGAGTCGGTGCGCAGCCGCGGTGACGTGCTGGTCGTCGAGGGCTGTATGTCCTTTCCCGGAATGGACATCAGTGGCCCGATGCTCAACCGGCTGGAGTTTGTTCACCAGACGCCACAGCGGAAGATCGTCGTCCCGGTCAGCCAGACGTACCGCCGAGATCTGTGGAACGCCCGCAACAAAAAGGACCTGTACGCGGGCTTTCACGCGGAGATTCCCGCTACGAGGCTTGCCGAGGGCGGATTCGTGCCCGGCGACTTCCGGCTGCGGGTGCACCGAGTGGACGGCACCCGAGCGCGCAATGTCGTCATGAAGGCACGGCTGACGCTGCACCGACTCAAGGGGCACAACCATCTGGGTGCGTACCGCTACATGCTCACCATCGGGGCCGGCGATGCCTTGCACCTTCGGATGGTGGACCGTGGTGTCACCGCGCGCTTCAAGCACACATTGTGGCGTGCCGCCCGGGAGCTGCGCATCCTCAGGACGCGCAATCCCGGCTGGCGCATGCGGCTCGCCTACTGGCTCACCTTCCCACTCCTGAACGGCAGGGAGATGTGGCTGATCGGCGAGCGCTCCGACACGGCACAGGACAACTCGTACCATTTCTTCAAGTGGGTGCGCACCCATCGCAAGCGTCGACGGATCTACTACGTCATCGAAGCGAACTCGCCGGACTACGCCAAGGTCGCTGAGTTCGGCCGCGTGCTGAAGCTCGGTTCGTTCCGGCATCGGATGTACCTGCTGCACGCGACCAAGCTGATCGGCAGCTACGACTCGGAGTCCTACCTGGTGCCCGAGGGGTATCGCAAGGTGCTGTTCCTGCACCGCTTCGGTGAACTGCTCAAGTACCAGCGGGTGTTTCTCGCCCACGGCATCACGTACAACGACGTCACGACGGGCATCGACCAACGGGTCACCAGCTACGACTTGATCGTGTCAGGCGGCAGGCAGGAGCGGGACTTCCTGGGGCACGAGGCCGGGTACGGCAACCGTGCGGTTCTCGCCGGCTTCCCCCGCTTCGACGCGCTGCGACGCGAGCGGCTCGCCCGGCCGCGCATCCTGCTGATGCCCACCTGGCGGCAGTGGATCGTGACGGCCTCGTACAAGAAACAGGCGGGCCCGGCGAAGACTGCGTTCACCCAGTCCGAGTACTTCCGCTTCTACCGCGCCCTGCTCGCCGACCCGCGTCTCACGGCAGCGCTGGAACGCGCCGGTGTGGACCTGGAGTTTCTGCCGCACTACGAGATCCGTCCGCATCTGCATCACTTCAAGACGGACTCGCCCGCCGTCCACGTGGCGGCCCCGACCCGCAACGTCCAGCAGGCCATGAAGGAATGCTCGCTCATGGTCACGGACTACTCGTCGGTCTTCTTCGACGTCGCCTACATGGACATCCCGCTGGTCTACGTCCCCTTCGACGAGGAGGACTTCTATGGCCGTCACTACAAACGGGGCTACTTCAATCTGGCCGACGACGGCTTCGGCCCGGTGTGCCGCACCGTGGACGCCGCCGTCGACGAGATCATCCGGGCCATCGACCGTGGCTTCACCGTGGAGAGCCCCTACCGAGAGCGCGTCTCCGGCTTCTTCGGCCACCAGGACGGGGACAACTGCCTCCGGGTGTACGAGGCGATCGACGATCTCGGTGACCTGCCCGCCGCCGAACTTGCCCCGAGCGCCCCGCCTGAGCCGCTCGAACCACAGTCGGCCGTGATCCTGCAACAGGGACAGGCCCAGACGCCGCTCCCGGAGAGGTGGGCCGGTGCTGCCTGAGAATCCGGGGCGGCCCGCGCCCCAGCGCATCTTCCTGGCCGGCGGCTCCAACGTGAGTACTCGGGAGATCAGCCGCATACCGATGACCGGCTGGGGGCAGGTGTTTCCACTCTTCTTCACTCCTGAAGTGGAGATCGTCAACTGTGCCCGTGCCGGTGCGAGTTCGCGTACCTACGTGGAGCGCGGTCGACTCGACTGGATCCTGGACCACCTGTGTCCGGGCGACTACCTCATCACCTCCTTCGGCCTGATCGACCACAAGCCGGAGAAGGAGCTGCGTACCGAGCCGTTCCACACTTTCCAGAGCTATCTGCGGCAGTTCGTGGACGGAGCCCGCGACCGTGGTGCACACCCCGTCCTGGTCAGCACGAACGAGCGCTGTACCTGGGACGAGCACGGAAACCTGCGTCAGGTGGTGCGGCGGTACCCGATGGCCATGCAGGAGCTGGCGGTTCAGACGTCGACCCCGTACATCGACCTGTACACGCAGAGCCTCGACTGGTGGACCCAGCTGGGACCTCAGCGCACCCGCTCGCTCTTCATGTTCCTGGAGCCGGGGCAGCACCCCAACTACCCCGACGGCATTGAGGACACCACGCACTTCTTGCCAGAGGGTGCCATTGCCTGCGCCCGATTCATCGCGCACTCGCTCGCGCACCGAGCGATCGTGCCGCCGCACTGGGTCACCCGCCTCGACCAGGAGCGCTTCCCGGAGCAGGCGTACGGCTGGCTCGAGGACTCCGTTCATGCGTCGCTGACCCGGGCCCGCACACGAGGCAAGGGAAACACTCTGTGAGCCAACAGCCCGTCGCCGCCGCCCGCCCGCCGCAGCCGGAGCAGTTCCTCCTCGCGCGGATCCGGGTGGTCCAGCCCGACACTCCACATCTGCGCCTGTCTGTCGAGCTGACGGCCAGCGCCGACCCGGCTCTAACGGTGCGCCCAGGACAAGAGGTCGACTTCGCCCTGGCCCTGCTGCCCGAGGGCGGCGCGCACCGCTACTACGGCTACGTGATGGCGGCGCCCTTCGCGGAGGTGGCGTCCGTGGAGCGTCTCGGCGGGATGAGCCTGGTGGCCAAGGGGGACCGGTACGCAAGCTCCGTGGAGGCGGGCGGTACGCGCGTCGCCCGCTTCACCGCTGTCGTCCGTCAGGACGTGAGTGCCGGCGCCTGTCTGATACCGGAGGTCCGTGCGGGCATCATCGCGCGCGGCGGATCCAGTCTCACGAGCAGCACCCACTCGGTGCGCCAGTACGGCTACCGGGTCGCACCGTTCCCGCCGCAGGGCCGCGCCCTCCACCTGGCCCCCGGCTACCGGGGCGTCGTCAAGGATCTGCTCGACGGGCTCGGCGCCACCGCGCGGCTGGTGGGCGTCGGACCGGCCCGGCACGGCGTCACCAGTGTCGAGCCGGACGGCGTCGTCACCTACACGCCCTTCAATGGCCACTACGGCTACGACCGCTTCTCGTACGCCGTGGACGACGGGTCCGGTCACCTGATGTCCGGCCAAGTCACGGTGTACATAGGCGAGCTGGCGGCACCTGGTGCTCTTGGCGGCTGACCGCCGCACGCGTGCGGGACGGCTCGCCGTCGTGCTGGCCCTGGCGCTGCTCGCCGCCTGCACCGCGCCCGGCGGGGATGACGCGCGGCCGATGCGGGCCGCCTCCGGTCCGCACTCCTCGGCCCCGGGCGGGGCACTGCCGCGCGGAGTGACCCTGCAGGAGTCCACTCGCACCTGGGACAGCGGGCGAACGGCACGTGTGCACGTACTCGCCGTCGCGCCGGACGCCGCGGTCCGCGTCGTCGGAGTCCACGGCGCCCACATGGCGACGGCCGATACGGTGCGGGCGATGGCGGCCCGAGTCGATGCCGTGGCCGCGGTGAACGGGGGTTACTTCGACATCGAGACCGGTCCCGACTTCAGTGGCTACCCGGGCGACCCGCTCGGAGTTCATGCCGAGGACGGTGTCCTGCTCAGCGAGGCGGCGGCCGGACGGACGGCCATGGTCGTCGGCCCGCGAGGCACGGCCCCACGCGTCACCCGGGCGTGGACCACGCTGTCGCTGATCGCGGACGACGGTGCCCGCCGCGAGCTGGACGGTGTCGACCGGGTGCCCGGCCGCATCCTCGGCTGCGGCGGTGTCGGCGGTGACGAACTGCGCGGCGGGGGCGGGGTGCGCACGGCACCGCTCCACAACCGCCTGTGTGTCGACGCCGATGAGATCGTGCGGTTCACCCCCGAGTGGGGAGAGGCGACCAGGCGTGGCGCTCCCGGCAGCGCGGAGGCGGTCCTCGACGTGGCGGGGCGAGTCACAGCCGTACGCTCACCGGCCGGCGGCGCCGTACCACGCGACGGCAGCACGCTGTACGGAGTGGGTGAGGGGGCGCGCTGGCTCAAGGAGCATGTGTGGCCGGGCAGTTCACCCACGGCCGGGGCGAGGGCGCACGACACCGAGGGGCACTCCCTGCTCGGTCCTGGGATCTCGCTCGTCGGCGGGGGGCCCGAGCTGGTCCACGACGGCGCCGTCGCCATCGACCCCGCGCGCGACGGCATGTCCGCGCGAGCCTCGAAGGGGCGCGAGCCCCGGACCCTTGCCGGTGTCCGGGCGGACGGCAGCCTGCTGCTCGTCGTGATCGACGGTCGCACCGGCAGCAGCGCCGGAGCCACCCTCCCGGAGGCCGCTTCTCTCATGTCCGGGTTGGGCGCGCGCTCCGCCATGAACCTCGACGGCGGCGGGTCGAGCACCATGGCGGTCGGTGGTCGGCTCGTCAACAGGCCGATGAGTGAGGAGGGGAGCAAGTCCGTCGAGCGCCGTGTGGCCACAGCGATCGCCGTCGTGCCCTGACGGGCCGGGGCGCCCGATCCGCGGTCAGTTGTTTCCGCGTACGGCCCGCGGCCCCACATAGGAGGCACCCAACTCCTGGACTCTGCGTCGTAGTTCACGATCAGCCGTCACCACCACGCAATCCCCCTCCGCCCTCGCCGCCACCGCCACAATGTGATCGTCGCCCTCGCCCGGCGCCTCCTCCACCCGTACGCCCGGCACCGGCTCGACTCCCCGGGCCCGGCCCTCGAGGACCAGCACCACGTCCTCGTCGGGGTGCTCCCGCGCGTATTCGGCCAACCGGTCCCGCAACCTCTCCGCCGCCCCCCGCCGATCCCGCCACCACCCGTCCGGCACCGAACCGACCACGTTCGCGCCGTCCACCACCAGGAGCGTCGTCATGGTCGCTCGCCCTTCTGCCACAGGTTCGTGACCCGGCCGATCGCCGCGGCGGCGGCTGCCGTGCGCTGTGCGTCCGTACGGGTCCGGTTGCTGAACTCGATGTGCAGGAACGGTACGTGTTCCTCCGCCGCCTTGCGGCCCTGCACATTCGTACGGCCTTCCAGAGGGCAGGAGGCGGACCAGGCGCGGCACACGGCGTAGCCCTTGTCGTGCAGGGCGTCGGCCAACAGGCGGCCCTCCGGGCGGGCGAGTGTGCCGCGCCCCGTGGAGACGACGGCGTCGCGGCCCGGTGCGGAGGCGTCGGCGAAACCGTGGACCTGCACGGCGGGCAGGCCGCGCTCGGCCAGTGCCGCGCAGACGGCGTCGAAGACGGTGTCCCTGCGGTGCGCGACGTCCGCCGCGTCGCCCTCGCCGGCCTTGCGATGTGCGCCTGCGATCACCATGACCCCGCCGTGTGCCCCGCGCAGGACGCCGACGCCGAGGCGCTCCGTGTTCCGGTCCGCGACCGGGTGCGGCACCTGGACCGTCCAGCGGTGGCGGGCCGGCGTGCCGTCCTGTGCGAGGTACACGCGGCCCCAGCCGCGGGGCGCCGGGCCGTCGTCGCTCCGGTCGGCGAGTTCCGTGTAGCGTCGGCCCGTCGCGCTGTCCGTGACCGTACGGACGGTGAAGTCGACGTCGTCCAGGGCCCGTTGGGCCGCCGCGCGGTTGCCGTCGAGGAGCAGGCGCACGCCGCGCGCCACCGTCTCGCGGTCCCGGCGGGACGGCTCCCGGTAGCCGGATCCGGGCCGGAAGTCGGCCGTGTAGTCGTCGACGCGGGCCATCAGGTCGACACTCGAGCCGCTTCCGGGGCGGGCTCGGGTGGTCGTGTCCCGGGCGCCGCCGCAGGCCGTCAGGAGGCCGACCGTGGATCCGACAACGACAAGGATTGTTGCAATTGTGACCATCTTCGGCTGGTTGACCTTCATAGTCGTATAAAAATAGCCCGGTGATCAGACGTCCCTTCCGTACCTCGCGTCGGACCCGCCTCCGGATATCCGGCGCCGCCCTGACCGTCCTGCTCGCGGGCGCCACCGCCTGTGAGCCGTTCGGTTCGGGCGACGACAAGGCCGCCCCCGACGGCCCCTCGTTCACGGTCGCCGCGGCCGGTGACATCCTCATCCACCCGGAACTCACCGACCAGGCCCGCAAGGACGCGAAGGCGACCGGCAAGGGGGAGAAGGGGATCGACTTCGGCCCGATGCTGGCCTCCGTCGAACCCGTCATCAGCAAGGCCGACCTGGCGATCTGCCACTTCGAGCCGGTCGCGGGGAAGCCCGGCGGGCCCTTCGAGGGGTTCCCGAACTTCCGGGTGCCGCCGCAGATCGCCACGACGATCAAGGACGTCGGCTACGACACCTGCTCCACCGCCTCCAACCACACGCTCGACCACGGCGCCGCCGGTGTCACCGACACGCTGAACGTGCTCGACAAGGCGGGCCTGAAGCACACCGGTTCGGCGCGCAGCGCCGCCGAGGCGGCCAAGCCGCTGATCATGGACGCCAAGGGGGTCAAGGTCGCCCAGCTCTCCTACGCCTTCGGCTTCAACGGCAACGAGCTGCCGAAGAACAAGCGCTGGCTGGCCAACGAGACCGACTTCGACCGCATCGCCGCCGCGGAGAAGCGCGCCCGGAAGGCCGGCGCGGACGTGGTCGTCCTCTCCATCCACTGGGGCCGCGAGTACCACTCCGACCCGAGCCGCTCCCAGCTCCGTCTCGGCCGCAGGATCGCCGAGAAGACCGGCATCAACCTGGTGATCGGCCATCACGCGCATGTGGTGCAGCCGATGGAGAAGGTCGACGGCACCTGGATCGCGTACGGACTCGGCAACCAGGTCGCCCGCCACGAGGTGCCCACAGGGCTGACCGAGGAAGGCGTCATCGGCTGGTTCGAGTTCAGCAAGCGGGGCGGCGACTGGGACGTGCGGGCCAAGTACGTGCCCACGCTCACCGAGATCCCGCCGGACCCCGACGAGTCCGGGAAGGCTCCGGCGGGAGCCGTCGAGGACCATCGGCTCGTCGACGTGGCCGACGCTCTTCGGCGCGACGACGGCCTGACCGCGCAGGAGCGTGCCCGCTATCGACTGGCGTTCCAGCGCACGGAGGGGACGCTGCTCAACCGGGGCGCCACCCAGGACGGTCTCGAGCCCCTGCGGCCGCTGCCGAACTGACCGGGGTCCGCTGTTCTCGGTGGCGCCTGCGGGGCGCGTGCGACGTGTGTGAGGTGTGGGTCACATTCGCACACGCTTTGTACAACCATTCGAGTCTTGTTCGGGTCAGAAGCATCCGGACCGCCGGAATCTTCCCGCGGTCCCGCGCGCCCGCGCGCTCTGACCCGCCCGAGAGGAGCCCTCCCTTGGCCGCTTCGCGTTCGAAGCGGCGGCACAAGGTCCGCCGACGATCCGACATGTCCCTGCTGGGTGGCATTCGTCCGCCCATCGCTGTGCTGTCGGTTCTGCTTCTCGCCCTCGCGGGTGTCACCGCCCTCACGCTCGGCCGCGCCGACAACGCGGCCCTGCCGAAGGCGATCATGACGTCGCAGCAGCACTTCGCCGAGGACGGCGCGATCGCGCTGCGGGCCTCGGTCGACGAGGGGGTCACCGACCTGTCGCGGACCACCGCGCTGTTCAACGCCGGTGATCCGGTTCCGGCCGACGCCGTCCTCGACAAGATCGGCAACGTCTACCAGAAGTGGACCGGCAGCGCCGTCGTCGAGATCAAGTCCGGCAAACTGCTCGCCGCCCGCGGCGAGAACGTCCCGCTCACCGCGATCGACCGCGGCAAGCTCGGCGCCGAAGACGGACTCGCCCCGCGCATGGTCCGTCTGAAGAACGGCGAGAGCCGGCTGCTCTCCTTCGGGCTGCTCGCCTGGAAGGGACGGCCGCAGCAGCTGATCGTCACCTCCGCGAGCCTGAAGTTCCCCGGCATCAGCCTCGGCAAGTTCCGCTCCATCGCCGTCGTCGACGCCTCCGGGACCGTGCTCAGCAGCGACGGCATCCCCGAGCCCGAACAGGTGCGCACCGACCTCCAGCGACAGGAGGCAAAGGAGTCCGACCGGCAGCTGGGCGCGTTCGCCAGGACCGCCGCGCACAAGGCCGAGCAGAACCCCATCCAGTCGAAGCAGCCCGGCTCCGGCGGCTTCACCGGCGTCAGCGGAAGCCTCACCGGGGACCGCTACCAGGGCGAACGGCAGATCGCCGGATACGCGACGCTGGCCGCGCCGGAGGCCGGTGAGGCCACCGTCGCCACCTCGCTCGGCCTCACCGTCGTCGCCATGACGAAGGTCGCCGAGGACCCGCTGACGACCAGCAGCCCCGTCTTCGGGCTGCTCGCCGCCGCCGCGCTGCTCGTCATCGGCGGCCTCACCGTCGCGTTCCTGCTCGGCACGGTGCAACGCCCGCTGATCCGGCTGTTCCTGGAGAGCCGCCGGCTCACCCGCGGCGACCTCGCCCGGTCGGTCGGCGTGCCACGGCGCGGCGAGGCCGCCCGGATCGGCATCGCCCTGGAGCGGCTGCGCAGGCAACTGCTCGGACGGAGCCCCGAAGCGAGCGCCCACGACGCCCCGGTGGTACGCCGCCGCCTCGGCGCCCGCGCACTCGTGGGCGTCGCCGCGGTGCTGCTGCTCGTGTGGTGCGCCCCGTTGCTGCTCCTGCTCAACCGGGCCGGTGACTCCGTCGTCGTACCGCAGCAGTTGGTCGGCGACCAGCGCGAGCGCACCGACACCCTCAGCGACCGGGTGCGCCGGGCCCTCAACGAGGGGCAGGCGGACCTGGCCTCCGTCGCCTCGCTGATCGGTGACCGCACCCGCCCCGCGGACATGGCCGAGGTGCTGGAACGCACCATGAACGAGCACACCCGCTACCAGTCGCTCTACGTCGTGGACGGCAAGGGAACCGTCCTCGCGAAGGCCGGCGGCGATGTGCACAGCCCCGCGGGCAGGGCCCCCTCGACCAAGGCGGTCCGGGTCCTCGACGACCAGGGCAAGAAGCCCGTCATCCTCGGGACCGCCGAGCTGCCGGGCCGCGAAGGCGCCGCCGTGGTCGGCGAGATCCGCATCGACTTCCTGAACGCGCTCCTGAAGCGGCCCGGGCTCGGCCAGGTCAGGATCGTGGACGCCGAGCACCGCGTCATCGGCGGAAACACCGGCTACCTCGCCTTCCACAAGCTGTCCGGCCGCCGTCTCGACGAACTGGTCGAGGGCACCAACCAGAAGGTGGGCCTCGCCCCGCACCCCAGCGGTGTGCTGTTCCGCGACGGGGACGACATCCAGATCGCCGCGGCGGCACCCTTCGTCGGCGGCGGCGCCGCGAAGTCGCTCGGCTGGACCGTCGTGAGCTGGCAGCCCGCGTCCGGCCTCGCCATCCCGGCGTACAGCTATCAGAACCGCACCGTGCTCGCCGGGCTGCTCGGCGCCGCGGCGGCGGCCGCGTGCCTGGGCTGGCTGCACATCGTCGTCGTGCGACCGCTGCGTGAACTCGCCCGCCAGGCCGAGCGGCTCGCGGACGGCGACCGCAAGACGGTGCTGTACCCGCGCCACCACGACGAGGTCGGCGCCGTCACCCGCAGTCTCGAACTCGTACGCCAGCAACTGCAGGAACAGCGACAGCAGCAGCAACTGCAGGAACAGCGACAGCAGCAGCAACAGCAACAGCAGCGACGGCAGAGCGGACCGCCCCGCACGTCCGCCGCCGGAACCCGAAGGAACTAGGAATCCTCGTGCTCTTCCTCTACACCGTGCTCGTGGTGTGCGGAGCCGTCCTGCTGATCGCCGGCGTGATCGAACAGCGACGGCACTTCGTCAACCTCGAACACATACCGACCCGTGTGCTCGTCAACGGCATCCGCGGCAAGTCGTCCATCACCCGCCTGTGCGCGGGCGCCCTGCGCGGCGGCGAGCTGACCACGGTCGCCAAGACCACCGGCACCGCCGCCCGCTTCATCCACCCCGACGCCACCGAGGAGCCGGTCTACCGCAAGTTCGGCATCGCCAACGTCGTCGAGCAGATCGGCATCGTCCGCCGCGCCGCCGCGTACCACCCGGACGCCCTGGTCATCGAGTGCATGGCCGTCATGCCGGCGCTCCAGGAGATCAACCAGTCCAAACTGATCCGCTCCACGATCGGCGTGCTGTGCAACGTCCGCGAGGACCACCTCGCCGAGATGGGCCCGACCCTCGACGACGTCGCCCGCTCGCTGTGCCGCTCCATGCCCGAGAACGGCATCTGCGTCACCGCCGAGGTCGACCGCTTCCACATCCTCCAGGAGGAGGCGGACGCCCGGAACTGCGAACTGGTCTACGCCGACCCGGAGATGGTCAGCGACGAGGAGCTGCGCGGCTTCAGCTGGTTCACGTTCAAGGAGAACGTGGCCATCGCCCTCGTCGTCGCCGACCTCCTCGGCGTCGACCGGGAGACGGCGCTCCAGGGCATGTACGACGCGCCGCCGGACCCGGGCGTCCTCTCCGTCGAGCGCTACCTCGCCCCCGACGACAAGAAGCTCCGCTTCGCCAACGTCTTCGCGGCCAACGACCCCGAGTCGACGCTGATGAACATCAACCAGCTGCTCGACCTCGGCGCCATCCACCGCCCGCTCAACGTCGTCATCAACTGCCGCCCCGACCGCGTCGAACGCAACGGCCAGATGGGCGAGATCATCCCCGAGCTCGACCCCGAGCACGTCTTCGTCATCGGGCACCCCGCCAAGTCCGCGATCGACGCGATCCCGGCCGCCTACCGCGACCGCGCCGTCGACCTCGGCGGCGACCGCCGCGACCCCGACGAATTCATGGGACAGCTCCTCGGCCGCCTCGGTCCCGACTCCTCCCTCGTCGCCATCGGCAACATCCACGGCCAGGGCGAACACCTCTTGGAGTACCTCGCGGAACTCCCGGCGGACGACAGCGCGGACGACGGTGAGTACGCGGCCGCCGAGCCCGCCACGCAGACCCCGCACCACGTCGAGACCGTGCAGCTGTACGCCCCGCACATCGACCCGTTCCAGCCGTACTCACCGGCGTACGAGGAGCGGTACGCGGCGCCGCCGCCCGCCGTGCCCGTCCAGCGGACCGGACCCGCGCCCCACCACCCCGCACCGCACCACCCCGCACCGCAGCTCGAACCGGCCCGCCCGCGCGGCATGTTCGACCCCGTCGTACCTCCGACCCCGCCCGCCGACGACTTCGAGCAGTGGCACAACTCAGCAGGAGAGCAGCACCGTTGATCCCCTCCGTCCTCACCCCCGAGATCGCCGCGGTCGGCATCGCCATCGGGCTGCTGTTCTCCCTGATCTGCTACCTGACGACCAACCTGTCGCCCGGCGGCATGATCACACCGGGCTGGCTGGCCCTGACCCTCGTCGAGGACCTCCAGCGCGCCGCGATGGTCGTCGGCGTCACGGTCCTCACGTACGTCTGCACCCTCCTGATGCAGAAGTTCGTGATCCTCTACGGAAAGCGCCTGTTCGCGGCCGTCGTCCTGCTCGGTGTCACCCTCCAGGCGACGGTCATGATCGTGCTGTCCATCGAGTTCCCGCTGATGTACGCGAACCAGACGCTCGGCTTCATCGTGCCGGGCCTGATCGGCTACCAGCTCGTGCGCCAGCCCAAGGGCCCGACGCTCCTCGCGACCGGCTCGGTGACGCTCGCGGCGTACGTGGTCCTGACCGCCGGAATCCTCCTCGGCTTCATGCCGTCCGCCTGACGCCCACCCGTTCCCAGACCGGAGCCGAATCCGCATGCCCCCCAAGAAGAAGCGCCCCGTCCTGCACGCCGTCACCGTCCTCGCGCTGCTCGGCGCCAGCGGCTACCTCACCGTGGAGCTGAAGAAGGACGCGCAGGCCAAGGCCCCCACCGCGCAGACGGTCACCGACTCCCCGCTCCTGGAGTCCAGCGGCGGCGCGTCCACCGGCAAGCAGACCTGGGAGCGCCTGAAGAACCCCGCGCGTTCCGTGCTGCGGGGCAAGGGCGGCCAGGTCCTCGCCACGTTCACCGACGGGGCCCGCTCGGCGACGCTCAAGGGCCCCTCCCGCACCTTCAGCGAACCCGCGAACACCAAGTCGCGCGTCGTGACCGACGACTGGGTGCGCCTCATGCCGGAAGCCTGGCGCAAGGGCGCGGAGAAGCAGCAGTGGTTCAAGGACTGGTTCAAGCAGTACTACGGGAGCGAGGAGGACGACATCTTCGCTTACGCCTTCCAGTACGTGGAGGGCGCTCCGGTGAAGAAGGACGACGAAGGACAGCAGTACGCGGGTGACGCGTTCTTCGGCCCCTTCAAGAAGGACGGCGTGGACCGCCTCGAACAGAACGATTTCTACGACTACTTGGGCATCCCCTACACCTTCCGCGACGGCAGCACCCTCCAGCCGCACGCCGAACGCCTCCGCTCCCTGGACTGCTCCGGATTCATGCGCATGATCTGGGGCTACCGGGCGCGCTTCCCGCTGGCCGCCACCAACAAGGTGGGCGACGGACTGCCGCGCACCGCCGATGGCATGGCCCGCTCCAAGGTGGGCGTCGACATCATCAAGCTCCAGGGCCCCTCGCCCTGGTACACCCGCCCGACCAACATCGACGTACTCCAGCCCGGCGACCTCCTCTTCTTCAAGATGGACCACCGCACGGGCAACCACCTCGACCATGTCGCCCTGTACCTCGGCCTGGACACCAACGGACACCGTGTCTTCGTCTCCAGCCGCAAGGAGGTCAACGGGCCGACGATGGGCGACGAGGGCGGTACGTCGCGGATCGACGGGAACGGGTTCTACGCCGGGCTGTTCCGCAGCGCCAAGCGGCTGTGACGCCGAGACCCGGCCGGAGCGGCGAGCAGCCCCGGCCTAAGGTGGAACCCGTGAACGGCGACTGGCTGACCGGCGGGCGCGACGGCGCCCTGAGCGCGTACGCGTACACCCCCGAAGACGACGCGGTCGTGTGCCGCGTCGAGGAGCACCCCGAAGGCCCCTGGTCACCGCCCCGCGTGGTCGGTGGCGAGCAGCGTGTGCACCCGGGTGGGGCCGTCGCCCGCAGCACCCAGGGGTACGCCCACCTCGTCGCCTGGCGCCCCACCGTCCCCGGCGAGGCCGGGCTCGTGCACTCGACGCACTTCCAGTCGCATCTCGCCGCGCTCGACTGGACGCCCATCGGCCACCCGAACAAGAAGGGCGACCGCACCGGGCCGCCCGCCGTCGCCGTCGACGCGCAGGGCCGCGCCCACGTCTTCGTACGCAACAAGGGCGGCGGGGTGAGCCTGCGCATGCAGGAGGAGAAGGGCGGCTGGGGGCCGTGGCGCGACCTCAAGGGGGAGGATGTGCGCGGGCAACTCGCCGCCGTGGCAGGGGAGTCGGGCCTGATCACCCTCTACGCGGTCACGGCCGACGGGGGCATCCTGCGGTGGCGTCAGGAGAAGGCCGGCCAGCCCCTCGTACGGGACGAGAAGCCGCAGCCAGCCGCCGCCCGGCCCGACACACTGTGTGCCCTCGCCACGTCCGCCGGCCACACCACCCTCTTCTTCACCGATGAGGACGGCGCCGTGTGTGCCTGGCGTGGGGAGGAGGCGCCGGTGCGGCTACTGGATGCCGCCGGACCGGGGGCTGTTTCCGTCATACGCTGTCAACTGGACGGCGTGGACTGCACGTTGCTCGCCCAGCGCACGTCCGGTGGGCGCCTCGCCTTCGCCGCGTATCCCACCGAGACGGAGTCCGCAGGGGCTTGGTGGGCCGAGTCCGGGCCGGAGTTGGCGGCGGATGCCTGGGTCGCGCTCGCGGAGGACCACAAGGGGCGTGTCGTGGCGGGGAGTTGGGTGCCCGCGGATCCGGGGCAGCTCCACCTCGCGCGGCGCAAGAGTGACGAACCCGGGCTCGCTTTCGAGGCGTGGCGACAGGTTCTCTGAGCCCCACGACGAACTGTGACGGCTGCCTTCGACCCAGTCGAAGGCAGCCGTCACAGTCGTGTCATACGCGCCTGGTTACGCGGGGACCGAAGCCACCCCGGCCTCCAGGAACTTCTTCCCGGTGGCACGCTCGGAGACGCCCGAACGGTCCAGGTACGGAGTGATGCCGCCCAGGTGGAAGGGCCAGCCCGCACCCGTGATCAGGCACAGGTCGATGTCCTGGGCCTCGGCGACGACGCCCTCGTCGAGCATCAGGCCGATCTCCTGGGCCACCGCGTCGAGGACGCGGTCGCGGACCTGGTCCTCGGACAGGACGACATCGCCCTGCTTGAGGAGCGCCGCGACCTCCGGGTCCAGCTCCGGCTTGCCGGAGTCGTAGACGTAGAAGCCGCGCTTGCCCGCCTTGACGACCGCCGCGAGGTTCGGGGAGACCGTGAAGCGCTCCGGGAAGGCGCGGTTGAGGGTCTCCGAGACGTGGAGACCGATCGCCGGGCCGACCAGCTCGAGGAGGACCAGCGGGGACATCGGGAGGCCGAGCGGCTCGACCGCCTTCTCCGCCACGGCCACCGGCGTGCCCTCGTCGATGACGTTCTGGATCTCGCCCATGAAGCGGGTCAGGATGCGGTTGACCACGAACGCCGGGGCGTCCTTGACCAGGACCGCCGTCTTCTTCAGCTTCTTGGCGACACCGAACGCCGTGGCCAGCGCCGCGTCGTCCGTCTGCTCGCCGCGCACGATCTCCAGGAGCGGGAGGATCGCGACCGGGTTGAAGAAGTGGAAGCCGACCACGCGCTCGGGGTGCTTCAGCTTCGAGGCCATCTCGGAGACCGAGAGGGACGAGGTGTTCGTGGCGAGGATCGCGTGCGCGGGGGCGACGGCCTCGACCTCGGCGAACACCTGCTGCTTGACGCCGATCTCCTCGAAGACCGCCTCGATGATGAAGTCGGCGTCCGCGAAGCCCTCCGCCTTGTCCAGGACACCGGAGACCAGGCCCTTGAGGCGGTTCGCCTTGTCCTGGTTGATGCGGCCCTTGCCGAGCAGCTTCTCGATCTCGGCGTGGACGTAGCCCACACCCTTGTCCACGCGCTCCTGGTCGATGTCCGTGAGGACGACCGGGACCTCCAGGCGGCGCAGGAAGAGCAGCGCCAGCTGCGAGGCCATCAGGCCCGCGCCGACCACGCCGACCTTCGACACCGGGCGGGCCAGGTTCTTGTCGGGCGCGCCCGCCGGGCGCTTCGCGCGCTTCTGGACGAGGTTGAACGCGTAGATGCCCGCGCGCAGTTCGCCGCCCATGATCAGGTCCGCGAGGGCCTGGTCCTCGGCGTCGAAGCCGGCCTGGAGGTCACCGGACTTGGCGTTCGCGATGATGTCCAGCGCGCGGTACGCCGCCGGGGCCGCGCCGTGCACCTTGCCGTCGGCGATGAACTTGCCGCGCGCCACGGCCTGGTCCCAGGCCTCGCCGCGGTCGACGTCCGGGCGCTCGACCTTGACCTCGCCCTTGAGGACCTGAGCGGTCCACAGGAGGGACTGCTCCAGGAAGTCCGCGCCCTCGAAGAGGGCGTCGGCGATGCCCAGCTCGTAGACCTGCTTGCCCTTGAGCTGCTTGTTCTGGTTGAGGCTGTTCTCGATGATGACCGAGACGGCCTTGTCCGCGCCGATGAGGTTCGGGAGGAGCGCGCAGCCGCCCCAGCCGGGCACGAGACCGAGGAAGACCTCGGGGAGCGAGAAGGCCGGGAGGGCCTTCGACACGGTGCGGTAGCTGCAGTGCAGGCCGACCTCGACGCCGCCGCCCATCGCCGCGCCGTTGTAGTACGCGAAGGTGGGGACCGCGAGGGCGGAGAGGCGCTTGAAGACCTCGTGGCCGCCCTTGCCGATGGCGAGCGCGTCGTCGTGCTTCTTGAGCAGCTCGACGCCCTTGAGGTCGGCGCCGACCGCGAAGATGAACGGCTTGCCGGTGACGCCGACGCCGACGATGTCGCCCTCGGCGGCCTCCTTCTCCACCTGGTCGATCGCCGTGTTCAGGTTGGCGAGCGAGGCCGGGCCGAAGGTGGTCGGCTTGGTGTGGTCCAGGCCGTTGTCCAGCGTGATGAGGGCGAACTTGCCCGCACCGTACGGGAGGTCGAGGTGGCGTACGTGCGCGGACGTGACGACCTCGTCGGGGAAGAGGGCCGAGGCGCCCTTCAGGAGCTCAGCGGTGGTGGTGCTCACTTGTCGCCTCCGGCGTCCTTGTGGTGCGGGTTCTCCCAGATGACCGTGGCGCCCATGCCGAAGCCGACGCACATGGTCGTGAGGCCGTAGCGGACCTCCGGCTGCTCCTCGAACTGGCGGGCCAGCTGCGTCATCAGACGGACGCCGGAGGAGGCGAGCGGGTGGCCGTACGCGATGGCGCCGCCGTACTGGTTGACGCGCGCGTCGTCGTCCGCGATGCCGTAGTGGTCCAGGAAGGCGAGGACCTGGATGGCGAACGCCTCGTTGATCTCGAAGAGGTTGATGTCCTCGATACCGAGGCCGGCCTTCGCGAGGGCCTTCTCCGTCGCCGGGATCGGGCCGTAGCCCATGACCTCCGGCTCCACGCCCGCGAAGGCGTAGGAGACGAGGCGCATCTTCACCGGGAGGTTGTTCTCGCGGGCGAAGTCCTCGGACGCGATGATCGAGGCCGTCGCGCCGTCGTTGAGACCGGCCGCGTTGCCGGCCGTGACGCGGCCGTGCGTGCGGAACGGGGTCTTGAGGCCCGCGAGGCTCTCGAGCGTCGTGCCCGGGCGCATCGGCTCGTCGGCCGTGACCAGGCCCCAGCCGGTCTCGCCGACCTCGGCGTTGGTGTTGCGGACGGAGATCGGGACGAGGTCCTGCTGGATCTTTCCGTTCGCGTACGCCTTCGCCGCCTTCTCCTGCGAGCGCACGGCGTACTCGTCGGCGCGCTGCTTGGTGATGTGCGGGTAGCGGTCGTGCAGGTTCTCGGCGGTCATGCCCATGAACAGCGCCGACTCGTCCACGAGCTTCTCGCTCACGAACCGGGGGTTCGGGTCGACGCCCTCGCCCATGGGGTGGCGGCCCATGTGCTCGACACCGCCCGCGATGACGGCGTCGTACGCGCCGAAGGCGATGGAGCCCGCGGTCGTGGTGACGGCCGTGAGGGCGCCCGCGCACATGCGGTCGATGGAGTAGCCGGGGACCGACTGCGGCAGGCCCGCGAGGATGCCCGCGGTGCGGCCGATGGTCAGGCCCTGGTCACCGATCTGCGTGGTCGCGGCGACGGCGACCTCGTCGATCTGCGCGGGGTCCAGGTTCGGGTTGCGGCGCAGCAGCTCCCGGATGGACTTGACGACCAGGTCGTCGGCGCGGGTCTCGTGGTAGATGCCCTTCGGGCCCGCCTTGCCGAACGGGGTGCGGACGCCGTCGACGAAGACGACGTCCCTGACGGTACGAGGCACGATGGCTCTCCTCCAGGTGCGGGAATGCGCTGCCGCGCGGCGCGGGCGTCCGGTACGGATCCGTTTCCGGGTACGCGGACGGCGCGCTGCGAATACCGTCATGCTACTTGCGGGTAACCAAGTCTTGAAGCCCCCCTGGCCGGAGCGGCGAACGTCACACCCTCTAAGCCCCTGCGGCGATTGAGCAGCGGGGTCTGGGGCGGAGCCCCAGGGCGGGGGACGGGGGGGCCGCCACCTACGGCCCCCTTAAACGCCGTACGCCCCCCGACCGAAAGTCGAGGGGCGTACGGAAGAGGGGGACGGGCTCAGGCCGTCAGTGCCGGAAGCAGCACCGGCGTGACCTGCTCCACCTGCCAGCGCCGCGCCCCGTGCGAGGCCAACGCCTCCGCCACGGATTCCGCGTCCACCACCGCCGGAGGCTCCCAGCACACCCGGCGCACGGTGTCCGGCGTGATCAGGTTCTCCTGGGGCATCGAGAGCGTCTCGGCGAGGGCCGTGACCGCCGCGCGCGCCGCCGAGAGGCGGGCCGCCGCGGCGGGGTCCTTGTCGGCCCAGGCGCGGGGCGGGGGCGGTCCGGTCGTGGCCTGGCCCGGCTGCGGCAGCTCGGAGTCCGGCAGGGCCCGCGCCCGGTCGACCGCCGCCTGCCACTGCTCCAGCTGGCGCCGGCCCATGCGGTGGCCGAAGCCGGGCAGCGCGGACAGCGCGTGCACATTGGGCGGCAGCGCGAGCGCGGCCTCGACGATCGCCGAGTCACCGAGCACCTTGCCCGGCGACACGTCCCGCCGCTGGGCGACCTGGTCGCGCGCCGTCCACAGCTCGCGGACGACCGCCATCTGACGCCGGCGCCGCACCTTGTGCATGCCGGACGTGCGCCGCCAGGGGTCCTTGCGCGGCGGCGCGGGCGGGGCCGAGGCGATGGCGTCGAACTCCTCGTGGGCCCACTCAAGCTTGCCCTGCCGGTCGAGCTCCTTCTCCAGCGCGTCGCGCAGGTCGACCAGGAGTTCGACGTCGAGCGCGGCGTAGCGCAGCCAGGGCTCGGGCAGCGGGCGCGTCGACCAGTCGACGGCGGAGTGGCCCTTCTCCAGTACGTAGCCGAGCACGTTCTCGACCATCGCGCCGAGGCCCACCCGCGGGAAACCGGCGAGCCGTCCGGCCAGCTCGGTGTCGAACAGCCAGCCGGGCCGCATGCCTATGTCGCGCAGGCACGGCAGGTCCTGGGTGGCGGCGTGCAGGTCCCACTCGGCGTCGGCGAGCGCGTCACCGAGCGAGGAGAGGTCGGGGCAGGCGACCGGGTCGATGAGCGCGGTGCCCGCGCCCTCGCGGCGCAGCTGCACCAGATAGGCGCGCTGCCCGTAGCGGTAGCCGGACGCACGCTCGGCGTCGACGGCGACGGGGCCCGTGCCGGCGGCGAAGGCCGCGACGACATCGGCGAGCGAGGCCTCGTCGGCGATCACCGGCGGGATGCCCTCGCGGGGTTCGAGGAGTGGGGTGGGCGCACCGTCGACTGAACCAACAGATCCTTCAGCAGAAGATCCGCCGTCGTCCAGAGGGGCGCCTCCGGTGGTGCGCAGTGAACTGTCTGCTGCGGTGTCTTGGGCGTCGGTCACCTGTCAAGAGTATCTGTGAACGCACGGCGCCCGTCGACGGAACGTTCCGTCGACGGGCGCCGTGCCGAAGTAAACCGGACGAATCCGGCCACGGGTCGGTCAGTGGATGATGCCGGTACGCAGCGCGACCGCGACCATGCCGGCCCGGTCACCCGTGCCGAGCTTGCGCGCGATGCGGGCGAGGTGGCTCTTGACGGTCAGCGCGGACAGGCCCATCGAGACGCCGATGGCCTTGTTCGACTGGCCCTCGGCGACGAGCCGGAGCACCTCCACTTCGCGTCCTGAGAGTTCGCGGTAGCCGCCCGGGTGGCTCGGGGCACCCGGGGGGCGACGGTGCATACGGGCGGCCGCGGCGCCGATGGGGGCGGCGCCGGGGCGGGTGGGCAGGCCGATGTTGGTACGGGTGCCGGTGACGACGTAGCCCTTGACGCCGCCCGCGAGGGCGTTGCGCACGGCACCGATGTCGTCGGCGGCGGAGAGGGCGAGCCCATTGGGCCAGCCCGCGGCTCGGGTTTCGGAGAGGAGCGTCAGGCCGGATCCATCGGGGAGGTGGACGTCGGCGACGCAGATGTCGCGGGGGTTGCCGATGCGGGGACGAGCCTCAGCGACGGACGAGGCCTCGATCACGTCACGAACACCGAGCGCCCACAGGTGGCGGGTCACGGTGGAACGGACGCGGGGGTCGGCCACGACCACCATCGCGGTCGGCTTGTTCGGGCGGTAGGCGACCAGGCTTGAGGGCTGCTCGAGGAGAACGGACACCAGGCCTCCTGGGGTGCGGGACGGAGCCGGCTCGGGGATGAAGCCGGGGATGAACCGTGCTTTCAAGGTCACTGGGTCCTTCGGCACCAAACCCGTCCGCCTTTAGAGAATGATCACGATTTGGTGAGTAACAATGCGAGCAATTCGGACACATTAGCGATCATTCGAAAGGGTGGCGAATAGTCACGAGTCGCATCCAATCGAACCAAATCCGACCGACCGGGGCCATTTCGAAAGGACCCGAAACATGCGAAGGCCGCGTCGGAGCTGCTCCGACGCGGCCGAAAAAAGACCCTGGGAAACGGCGGTCAGGAAGGCCGCGGCCCCCGCCGCTGCGGCAGCGTCACCACCGCGCCGTCCGGCCCCTGCGGCCCCGCCGCCACCGGCGGAAGGCCCGCGATCTGGCACAGCACCTCGCACCACGCCGCGAGATGCGAGGCCGTGTCCGGTACGCCGCCCAGGCCCTCGCGCGGTGTCCACGACGCCCGGATCTCGATCTGCGAGGCGGGCGCCCGGTCGCCGAGCCCGCCGAAGTAGTGCGAACTCGCACGGGTGACCGTGCCCGAGGGCTCCCCGTACGAGAGGCCGCGGGCCTCGAGCGCGCCCGTCAGCCAGGACCAGGAGACGTCCGGGAGGAGCGGGTCGGCCGCCATCTCGGGTTCGAGTTCGGCCCGGACCAGGGTCACGAGCCGGAACGTGCCGTGCCAGGCATCGTGGCCCGCCGGATCGTGCAGCAGGACGAGCCGGCCGTCGGCCAGGTCCTCGTCACCGTCCACGACCGCGGCTTCGAGTGCGTAGGAAAAGGGGGCCAGGCGCTGCGGCGGCCGCGTCGGGTCGATCTCGATCTCCGGGCGGAGCCGCGCGGACCGCAGGGCGTCGACCGCCGTACGGAAGGCGGGCGGGGTGGGGTCGTGCTCCTGTGCAGCGTTCATGTCCCGAGCGTTCTGCCCCTCCCGCACCGATTCACTCATCCCGCCTGTGTCCTCGTGGTCGTCGCGACCGTCGCCCGACCGTTGTCCCTGAGCCGCAGCCATGCCGGGAAGGTTAAGGGGAGGGAGCCCCGCGCGCGGGGAGGGACACCCCTCACGGAGCCCCCTTCCCCATGTCCTTCACAGGCGACGTCGCGGGCGTGCGAAACTTTCGGGTGTGAGTGCCAACACCGAGGCCACGGGCCAGCAGCCGTCAGCGACGTACGAAGCCACCAAGGCGGCCGAGACCACCAGGGATTCAGCCTTCCTCAAGGCGTGCAGGCGCGAGCCCGTGCCGCACACGCCGGTGTGGTTCATGCGCCAGGCCGGCCGCTCGCTGCCCGAGTACCACAAGGTGCGCGAGGGCATCGCGATGCTGGACTCCTGCATGCGCCCCGACCTGGTCGCCGAGATC
This sequence comes from Streptomyces nidicola, assembly GCF_050106155.1. Taxonomy (NCBI): domain Bacteria; kingdom Bacillati; phylum Actinomycetota; class Actinomycetes; order Kitasatosporales; family Streptomycetaceae; genus Streptomyces; species Streptomyces nidicola. Next base: position 2,661,561 of record NZ_JBNBPI010000001.1, on the reverse strand, counting down.
ACGATGCAGCCGGTGCGGCGCCACGACGTCGACGCGGCGATCTACTTCAGCGACATCGTCGTGCCGCTCAAGGCCATCGGCATCGACCTCGACATCAAGCCCGGTGTCGGCCCCGTCATCGCCAACCCGATCCGTACGCGCGCCGACCTGGCACAGCTGCGCGACCTCACCCCCGAGGACGTCTGGTACGTCACGGAGGCCATCGGGCTGCTCACCGCCGAGCTCGGCGAGAAGCCGCTGATCGGCTTCGCGGGCGCCCCGTTCACGCTCGCCAGCTACCTCGTGGAGGGCGGCCCGTCCCGCAACCACGAGCACACCAAGGCGCTCATGTACGGCGACCCGCAGCTCTGGGCCGACCTGGTCGACCGGCTCGCCGAGATCACCTCCGCGTTCCTCAAGGTGCAGATCGAGGCCGGCGCCAGCGCCGTCCAGCTCTTCGACTCCTGGGTGGGGGCGCTCGCGCCCGCCGACTACCGGCGCTCCGTGATGCCCGCCTCGGCGAAGGTCTTCGAGTCCGTCGCGGGCTACGGCGTCCCCCGTATCCACTTCGGGGTGGGCACGGGCGAGCTGCTCGGGCTCATGGGCGAGGCCGGCGCGGACGTCGTCGGCGTCGACTGGCGCGTCCCGCTCGACGAGGCCGCGCGCCGCGTCGGCCCCGGCAAGGCGCTCCAGGGCAACTTCGACCCGGCCATCCTCTTCTCCACGCAGGAGGCCGTCGAGACCAAGGCCCGCGAGGTCCTCGACGCCGCGTCGGGCCTGGAAGGCCACGTCTTCAACCTCGGCCACGGCGTCCCGCCGAACACCGACCCGGACTCGCTGACCCGCCTCGTCGAGTACGTGCACACGCAGACCGCCAAGTAGTTCGCGCCGCCGCAGGGGCCCTTCGGAATTACCGAAGGGCCCCTGCGGAAATCGGCCATTGTTCGCGCCCGCCACCTCCGATTTCCTGTGCGGTGCGCCACCCCATCCGGTGGCGCGGGACCGTGGAGGTGGACGTGACCGCGCATGCAGCGTCGCAGGCGGCGGCCGGGGCCGGGACGGCGAAAGCGCCCGGGTTCCGTCGAGGGGTGTCATCGGCGGACTGGTGGATCATCGGCCTGCTGCTGGCCTTCTTCACCCTCAACTTCGCCGACAAGGCGGCCATCGGGCTCGCCGCGCCCGACCTGGAGAAGGACCTCGGGCTCACCGCCGCCCAGTACGGCCTGATGTCGAGCGCCTTCTTCTGGCTGTTCGCGGCGGGCGCGGTCGTCCTCGCGCTGTTCTTCCGGCGGATCGGCTGGCGCTGGTCCGCGGCCGCCCTGATGATCGCGTGGGTGGCGAGCATGGCGCCGCTGACCGTACCCACCACGGTGGGCGTGGTGATCGCGTCGCGGATGGTGCTCGGCTTCTTCGAGGGCCCCGCCCACGCGCTGTGCCAGTCGGTCGTGGCGGACCGCTTCCCGTCCGAGCGGCGGGCGTTCGCGGGCGCGATCGTCAACGCGGGGTCCTCCGTCGGGCCGTTGGTCGCCACGCCCGTGCTTACCTGGGTCATCATCACCTGGACCTGGCACGCGGCGTTCGTCGTGCTCGTCGCCGTCGGGGCGGTGTGGGCGGTCGTATGGCTGGTCGTGACGCGGCGGGAGCCGGGGATGGGGCCGCGTCCCGCGGCGCCCACGGCGGCGGAGGCCGACCCCAACGGTGACATCGACGTACCGCTGACCTCGCTCCTGCGCACCGGCAGCTTCTGGGGACTCGCCCTGCTCTCCTTCGCCGGGTACCTCATCTCCTCGCTCAAGGTGTCCTGGCTGCCCTCGTTCCTGCACGACGGGATGGGCTACTCGCGCGGCACCGTCGGGCTCCTCGCCACGCTCCCGTACGGGCTCGCGATCGTCGTGCTGCTCACCGCCGGGCTCATCTCGGGGCGGATGCTGAAGGCCGGGCGCTCGGCGCGGGCCGCGCGCGGATTCCTGACGATGGGCTATCTCTGCTTCGCGGGTGTCGCCATGATCGCCTTCACGCAGGTGCCGCCGGGCGGGCTCCAACTGGCCCTGGTGGTCGCCGCGTTCTCCATCAACAGCGTGGCGTTCTCGGTCGCCTTCGCGGGCGCCGCCGACTTCCTGCCCCGCAGGCACCGGCCCGGCTTCTTCGGCTGCATCATCGCCGCGTACAGCGTCGCGGGGATCGTCGCGCCGTGGCTGCTCGGCGTCATCGTGGACGCCGCGGACACCGTCTCGCAGGGGTACGCCGACGGGTTCCTGGTTGTCGGCATCACCATCTGCGTCTTCGCCGTCGCGGGCGGGCTGCTGCTGAACCCGGCGCGCTCGCGCGAGGTGCTGCTCGCCGAGACCGCGAAGCGCCGCGCCGCGTCCGTGGAGGTGGCCCGATGAACGCTCTCGCAGGTCTGCGCGTCCTCGACTTCGGGCAGTACATCGCCGCGCCCGGAGCCGGGCAGAACCTCGCCGACCTCGGCGCCGACGTCATCAAGGTGGAACCCCTCGCGGGCGACCAGGCGCGCGGCATCGGCCCCTTCGGCACCGCGATGGTCCGCGCCAACAACCGAGGCAAGCGCAGCATCGCCGTCGACCTGCGCACGCCCGAGGGCGAGGCCGTGGTCCGCGAACTGCTCGCCACCGCGGACGTACTGCTGCACAACTTCCGGCACGGCGTCAGTGAACGTCTCGGCCTCGGCCCGGACGCCCTGCTCGCCCGCCACCCGCGCCTCGTCTACGGCTTCGTCACCGGGTTCGGCACGCGGGGCCCGTCGGCGTACCGTGTCGGGCTCGACATCGCGGCGCAGGCCGAGTTCGCCGTCATGGACCTCACGGGGACGGCCGACGGGGACCCGCAGCGGGTGGGCTTCGCGGTGGCGGACGTGCTGGCGGCGCAGGCGCTGACGTCCGGTGTGCTCGCCGCGCTGCTCCAGCGGGCGACCACGGGGCGCGGTGATGTCGTCGAGACCTCGCTGATGGAGGCCGTCGTGCACGCCCAGGCGTCCACCTGGGCCGAGCACGAGCTGAGCGGCAGCGCCCCGCGCCGGCGCGGCAACGGGCAGGCGCTGGCGGCGCCCGCCGCGGACCTGGTGCGGACCCGGGACGGCGGGGCGCTGGTCCTCTCCGCGTACACGGGGGAGAAGTTCGCGGCGTTGTGCGAGGTGATCGGGCGGCCCGAACTGGCTGGTGACCCCCGGTTCGCGTCCAACCCGGAACGGGTGGCCCACCGCGCGGAACTGCTGGACGTCCTGCACGGCACGCTGGGGCGGCTCGACCGGGCCGAGGCCCTGGAGCGGTTGCGCGGCGCGGGCATCGTGTGCGGGGCCGTGCGGAGCTTCGACGAACTCGCCGACGACCCCGATGTACGGGCCTCCGGGCTGATCGCGGACTGCGGTGGCGGCGGCACCGCCCCCACCACGGCCTTCTCGCTGGGCGGTCGGCGCCCCGCGAGTACGCCGCCGGCGCCGCGGGTCGGTGAGCACACGGCGCGCATCCTGGCGGAACTCGGCCGGGACGAGGCGGAGATCCGTGCCTTGGTCGACGGCGGCACCGTCGTGGCAGCCGACGTCGCGGCCGCCGGCCCGCCCGTGCGGGGCCGGACCCCTTAGCCGTCGTCGCGCGGCACCGTGCGCCGCTTGCCCACCCTGCCGCCCAAGGCGGCAGATTGCCCAAGTCGGGGGCGGTCGGCTCCCCGGCACCACCACCCCCTAGGAGGAATCCGCATGATCGACCCCGACGTCTTCGAGCTCGCCTTCGAGGCGTACTTGGAGCGCGTGGCCCGCCTCACCGACGACGTACTCATCCCCGCCGAGCAGGAGATGGTGGAGGCGGGGGAGGTCCCCGAGCGTGTGGTGGAGGCGCTCGCGCGCAACGGCCTTTTCGGTGTGTCGATACCGCGGCGGCTCGGCGGGCTCGAGTGGTCCATGAGCCAACAGGTGCGGCTGACCACGGAGTTCACCCGTGCGTCGTGCGTGTACCGGTCGCGGTTCTCCACCGTGATCGGGCTGTGCTCGCAGGCGATCCTCGACCACGGCACCGACGAGCAGCGCGAGAGCCTGCTGCCGAAGATGGCGGCGGGGGAGCACGTCACAGCGTTCGCGCTCACCGAGCCCGGTGCCGGGTCCGACGCCGGATCGCTCACCACCACCGCGCGCCGGGTCGAGGGCGGCTGGGTCATCGACGGGCACAAGCGGTACATCACCAACGCCCACTGGGCGGACGAGCTGGTCGTGTTCGCCCGCACGGGAGAGGCCGGCGAGGGAGCCGCAGGCGTCTCCGCGTTCCTCGTGCCGCGCGACACCGAAGGCGTCACGACCCGGCTGCCCACCCGCATGAACGGGCACGCGGAGGCGCCGGTCGCCGAGATCGACCTCGCCGGGGTGCGGGTCGCCGACTCCGCGCTGCTCGGCGGCGAACTGGGTGCCGGGTTCAAGGCGGCGCTGCGCGGCATCAACCACGCCCGGCTGCACGTCGCCGCCACCTGTGTCGGGCAGGCCACCCGGATGCTGGAGGAGACGTCACGGCACCTGTCGGACCGGGAACAGTTCGGGGCGCCCCTCGCCGACCTCGGCGCCGTCCAGGCCGACCTCGGACGCTGCTTCGCCGACCTGGAGGCCGCCCGCGCGCTCACCATGGAGGCGGCGCACGCCTTCGACTCCGGCACCGTGCCGCGCCACCGCATCGCCGCCGCCAAGCTGTTCGCCTCCGAGATGGCGAGCCGCGTCGCGGACCGCTGCGTCCAGCTCCTCGGCGGCGAGGGAATCGTCGGCGACCACCCCGTACCGCGCATGTGGCGCGACGTACGGGCGCTGCGGATCTACGAAGGGTCCTCTCCGGTGCACGAGCGCAACCTCGGCCGCGCCGTGACCAGGCAGGTCGGCGTGGACGGGACGCTTCCGGACACTTACCGTGTCACCCGCGGAGCGGCCGCAGGGGCCTGAAACCGAGGGAGGCCCGGTGGAGCTGAGGCAGCTGGAGCAGTTTCTGGCCGTGGTGGACCACGGCGGTCTCGGGCGTGCAGCAGAACGCCTGTATCTGTCGCAGCCCACCGTCTCCGGATCGATCAAGGCCCTGGAACGCGAGCTGAAGGTCGAGCTGTTCCACCGCACCGCGCGCCGCCTCGTGCCGACCTCAGCGGGCCATCAGCTCGTGCCGCTGGCCCGGCGGGTGCTCGACGACGTGGTCGCCGTCCAGGACGCGATGCGCGGCGCCCGCGAGGTCGGCGGGGGCGTGCTCACGGTGATGTGCACACCCGACATGTCCGGGGAGGCGGTGGCGTCCTGGGCCGGCGGGTTCACGCGCGCGTACCCGGCGGTCCGGCTCGACATCAGCGAGGTCGGCTCGCGGCACGAGCTCGTGGCGGCGGTCGCCGACGGGCGGGCAGAACTGGGCTTCACGCTCGCCCCCGACGAACTCCGCGGCGACCTCGACTTCATCGAACTGGGCGTGCAGCGGCTGCTGTTGGTACGCCCACCGGGGCACGCCCCGCAGGCACGGCGCGTGCCCCTCGCCGGGATCGGGGACCTGCCGCTCGCCCGCCGCCAGGTCACCCGCAACGAGGAGGACGCCGTGCAGGCGGCGCTGGCCGCGCACGGCGTCGACGCGGTGACCGGCGCCACCGTCCCCAGCAGGAACGCGCAGCTGGCCTTCGTGCTCCGGTCCGGGTTCCAGGCGTTCCTGCCGCTGCGGATGTGCGCGGCGGCGCTCGACGCCGGGGCCGAGGTCGTCGAGACCGATCCGCTCATCGAGTCGCCGTTCGGCGTCGTGCACCGTGCCGGTCAACTCGCCCCTGCCGCGCAGCAGTTCGTGGCCGATGTCCGGTCGGCGCTGGGTGTCTGGTTCGACGCGATCGCGGCCGGGAGGGCGTCCGGGCTCGGCCTGGTGGACGCGGTCGTCGCGGCGCGCGACGCGGCGCACTGAGTCGGCGTCAGCCCGCCCGCACCGCCGCCACCGCCTTGCGTGCCGCCACCAGCACGGGGTCCCACACCGGGGAGAACGGGGGCGCGTAACCCAGGTCCAGGGCCGTCATCTGGTCCACCGTCATACCTGCCGTCAGCGCGACCGCCGCCACGTCGACCCGTTTCGCCGCACCCTCGCGGCCCACGATCTGCACCCCGAGCAGCCGGCCCGTGCGCCGCTCGGCCATCATCTTCACCGTCATCAGCGCCGCGCCGGGGTAGTAACCCGCCCTGCTGGTCGACTCGATGGTCACCGTCACGAACTGGAGGCCCGCGCGGCGTGCGTCCTTCTCGCGCAGGCCCGTGCGGGCGATCTCCAGGTCGCACACCTTGCTGACGGCCGTCCCGACGACGCCGGGGAACGTGGCGTAGTCCCCGCCGACGTTGGCGCCGATGACCTGGCCGTGCTTGTTGGCGTGCGTGCCGAGTGCGATGTGCCGCTCGCTGCCGGACACCAGGTCCAGCACTTCGACGCAGTCGCCGCCCGACCAGATGTCCTCGTGGCCGCGCACCCGCATCGACCGGTCCGTGAGCAGCCCGCCGTGCGCCCCGATCGGCAGCCCGGCTTCCCGCGCGAGGGTCGTCTCAGGGCGCACGCCGATCCCCAGCACCACCACATCCGCCGGGTATTCGGCGTCGTCCGTGGCCACCGCGCGGGCCCGTCCTTCGTCCCCGGTGAGGATCTTCGTCACCTCGGCGTCGTCGACCATGGTGATGCCCATGCCGGTCATCGCCTCGTGCACGAGGCGGCCCATGTCCGCGTCGAGCGTCGACATCGGCTCGGCGCCGCGGTTCACCACCGTCACCTCGTACCCGCGGTGGATCAGCGCCTCCGCCATCTCCACGCCGATGTACCCGGCGCCCACCACCACGGCGTGCCGGCCCTCGGTCGCCCGCAGCGTGTCGAGCAGCGCCTGACCGTCGTCGAGCGTCTGCACGCCGTGCACGCCGGGCGCGTCGATGCCGGGGAGGTCGGGGCGGACGGGCCGGGCGCCCGTGGCGATCACGAGCTTGTCGTACGAGGTCCAGTACTCGGCCCCGCCGTCCAGCTCGCGGGCGCGTACGCGGCGGCCCGCGACGTCGATCTCCGTGACCTCCGTGCGGGTGCGGAGGTCGATGTCGCGGGCCCTGTGCTCCTCGGGGGTGCGGGCGATCAACTCGTCCCGCTCGGCGACCTGTCCGCCCACCCAATACGGGATTCCGCATGCGGAGTAGGAGGTGAAGTGGCCGCGTTCGAACGCCACGATCTCCAGTTCGTCCGGGCCCTTGAGGCGGCGGGCCTGCGACGCGGCGGACATGCCGGCGGCGTCGCCGCCGATGACCACGAGGCGCTCGCGCGCGGTTTCGGTGCTCATTTCTTCACGCTAACCCGGGGTTGCGGCCGCGGGGCGCTGCCCCGGACCCCGCGCCTCAATCGCCGGCGGGGCTTGAATTGGCGGATGAACGGTTGCGGGAGCGCAAGAATCGCGTGAGCGGGAACGCCACCAGCGCCAGCAGTGCCGCGAACGGGAGGACCGCTGCCAGGGCGATGCCGATCCATTTCAGGGTCGTGGTGAAGGCGTCCCAGCCGCCCGACAGGGCGTCGAGGAGGCCGGGGTCGTCGTCCGCCGCCGGTGTGGGCGAAGGTGTCTCGGTCAGGCGCAGGGTGATCGTCGCGAGGCTCGTGCGGTCCTTGAGGGAGTCCTGCTGGGCGAGCAGCGCCTCCAGCTCCGACTGGCGCGTGCCCAGTTCGCCCTCCAGGGTCACCACGTCGCTCAACTTCTCCGCCCGGTCCATGAGTTCCCGCACCCGCGCCACGCTCGCCCGATGCGACTTGATCCGGCTCTCGACGTCCACGACCTGGTCCGTGACGTCCTTCGCCGTCACGTTCCTCTCCAACAGCCGCCCGCTGCCCGCGAGTTGATCGAGCACGTCCTCGTACGACTCCTGCGGCACGCGCAGGGTCACGCGGGAGCGCTCGTGACCGTGGCCGTCCCGGTCGGTGGTCTCGTCGCCGACCAGGCCGCCCGCGTCCTCGGCGGCGGTGCGGGCCTCGTCGAGCGCGTCCGGGACGTCCTTGACGCGTACGGAGAGGTGCGCGGTGCGGATGATGTGCACGCCGGTCAGCTTCGGTGGCTTCTTGGCCTGTTGGCCGGCGGAGCCGGACTTGCCGCCGCCGGCGCCGAGATCGCTCTTGGATGCCCCCTTGTCGTCGGCGTCGGCGGCGCTCTTGCTGCCCGCGTCGCCGCCCGCCCCCGAGCAGCCCGTCAGCGCGAGCGCCACCGCGAACAGTGCCGCGGCGAGCAGCGCCAGCGGTCGTGGTCGGGTGCGTGTCGTCGGACTGAAGAAGTGCATGGTCGTACCCCCGAGGGACGTGACGGTCGTCGGACGTCCCTTCGACGCGCGAGTCCCCCGAACGGTGGTTGCCGACCGGTCCCGAAGCGGTCACGGTCGGGACACGGCCGCACGCGTCAATCTGGAGCTGACGTTCTGACAAAGTGGGGGGCATGCGTGAAGCGGACACTGTGACGAAGACGGGTCGGGGCAGGCGGGGCAGGAAAGTCCTGGTCATCGGCGGCGGAATTGCCGGCCTCGCGGCCGCCCACCGACTGCTCGACGGGAGCGGGCGGGGCGGGCCGGTGCACGTGACCGTCCTGGAGGCCGGCGAACGGCTCGGCGGCAAGCTGCACACCGGCGAGATCGCCGGCGCCCGCGTCGACCTCGGCGCCGAGTCGATGCTGGCCCGCCGCCCCGAAGCGGTCGGCCTCGCCCGCGAAGTGGGCCTCGGTGACCGCTTGCAGCCGCCCAGCACGGCCACCGCCTCGATCTGGACCCGCGGCGCCCTGCGGCCCATGCCCAAGGGCCACGTCATGGGCGTGCCCGGCACCGCGGAGGCACTCGAGGGCGTCCTCTCCGACGAGGGCCTGCGCCGCATCCGCCGCGACGACCACCTGCCGCCCAGCCACATCGGCGAGGACGTATCCGTCGGCAAGTACGTCGCCGCGCGCCTCGGCCGCGAGGTCGTCGACCGGCTCGTCGAACCACTCCTCGGCGGCGTCTACGCGGGCGACGCCGACCTGATCTCGATGCGCAGCGCCGTGCCGCAGCTGTTCGAGGAGGCGGCGCGCCACGTCTCGCTCACGGAGGCCGTCCGCGCCATCCAGGAGCGTGCCGCCCAGAACCAGCAGGTCGGGCCCGTGTTCATGGGGATCGAGGGCGGCATCGGTACGTTGCCGGGGGCGGTCGCCGACGCGGTGCGCGCCAAGGGCGGCGAGATCCTGCTCGGCGAGCGCGCCACCACCCTCACGACCCGCGACGGACTGTGGCAGCTCCGCACCGAGTCCGGCCGCACCTTCGAGGCGGACCAGGTGATCGTGGCGCTCCCGGCCCCCGCCGCCGCGAGCCTGCTGCGCACGGCGTCCCCGATGGCCTCCCAGGAGCTGCGCCGTATCGAGTACGCCTCCATGGCCCTGATCACGATGGCGTTCCGGAAGGCGGAGGCGGACGTCCCGGAGGGCAGCGGCTTCCTCGTCCCGCCGGTCGACGGCCACACGATCAAGGCCGCCACCTTCGCCTCCCGCAAGTGGGGCTGGATCGCCGAGCAGAACCCCGACCTGCTCGTCGTCCGCACCTCGGTGGGCCGCTACGGCGACGAGAAGGACCTCGCCCGCGACGACAACGACCTCGTCGACCTCTCCCGCCAGGACCTGCGCGAGGCCACCGGCCTCAACGCCGCCCCGGTCGACGCGCACGTCACGCGCTGGAAGGACGGCCTGCCCCAGTACCCCGTCGGGCACGCCGCCCGCGTCGACCGGATCCGCGAGCACATCGCCGCCGTGCCCGGCCTCGCCGTGTGCGGAGCCGCGTACGACGGCGTCGGCATCCCGGCGTGCATCGCCAGTGCGTACGCGGCCGTGGACATCCTCGGCGGCGACACCACGGCGCTCGACGAGCTGAAGGCCGACCCGGTGCAGAGCATGCACGGCGGAGCGGGAGAATGAGGACATGAGTGACGACGCCACCACCCCCGAGGCCGCCCGCGTTCCGAACAAGGGCAAGCTGGCCAAGGACCTCAACGAGGTCATCCGCTACACCCTCTGGTCCGTCTTCAAGCTGAAGGACGTGCTCCCCGAGGACCGTTCCGGGTACGCGGACGAGGTCCAGGAGCTGTTCGACCAGCTCGCCGCGAAGGACGTGACGATCCGCGGCACGTACGACGTGTCCGGTCTGCGCGCCGACGCCGACCTCATGATCTGGTGGCACGCGGAGACGGCCGACCAGCTCCAGGAGGCGTACAACCTCTTCCGCCGCACGAAGCTGGGCCGCGCGCTCGAGCCGGTGTGGTCGAACATGGCGCTGCACCGCCCCGCCGAGTTCAACCGCTCGCACATCCCGGCGTTCCTCGCCGACGAGACGCCGCGCGACTACATCTCGGTGTACCCGTTCGTGCGCTCCTACGACTGGTACCTGCTGCCCGACGACGAGCGCCGCAAGATGCTCGCCGACCACGGCAAGATGGCGCGCGGCTACCCGGACGTGCGGGCCAACACGGTCGCGTCCTTCTCGCTCGGCGACTACGAGTGGATCCTCGCGTTCGAGGCGGACGAGCTGTACCGGATCGTGGACCTGATGCGTCTGCTGCGCGCGTCCGAGGCGCGGCGTCACGTCCGTGAGGAAGTTCCGTTCTTCACGGGGCGGCGGAAGTCGGTTTCGGAGCTGGTGGCGGGGCTCGCGTAAGTCGATCAAGCCCCGCTCTGGGACGAGAGCCAGCGGGGTCCGGGGCAGAGCCCCGGGACCCCGACCCCGGAGGGGCTTGAACTTAGCGGCTTGAGCCCAAGGGCTTGGGCTCCTTGTGCGGCGCGCATGAGGCCGCACCATTCTCCGGCAGCTCTCCGCGGAGGAGATACGCGTTCAGGCGGCCGTTGACGCACTGGTTCGGGCCCGCCCCGATGCCGTGCGTGCCCGCCTTGCGTTCGGTCACCAGGGACGAACCCGCGAGGCGGCGATTGAGTTCCTGCGCGCCCTTGTACGGCGTCGCCGCATCCCGCTCGGCCGCGAGGATCAGCGTCGGCGGGAGCTCGCCCGGTGCCGTGCGCACATCGAGCGGCTGCTGCCTGGGAGTGGACCAGTAGGCGCACGGCAGGTTCATCCACGCGTTGTCCCACGTCTCGAACGGGGCGCGCTTCGCGAGGGCCGAGTTGTCGCGGTCCCAGGTGCGGAAGTCCGTCGGCCAGGACGCGTCATTGCACTGGACGGCCGTGTAGACGGCGTTGCTGTTCTCGTCCTCCTTGGCCGACTCCTTGATCGGCGCGGCCTGGTCGACGAGCGGCTTCGGGTCGCCCTTCACGTAGGCGGAGAGCGCGTAGGCCCGCAGCGGCCAGTAGTCGTCGTAGTACCCGGCCTGGAGGAACGCGGACTGCAATTGGGCGGGCCCGACCTTGCCCCCGGCCGGCTTGCGGGACACCTCAGCGCTCACCTTCTCGTACGCGGCCTGCACCTTCCCGGGGGTGCTGCCCAGGTGGTACGCCTTGTCGTGGCGGGCGACCCACGCCTTGAAGTCGCTCCAGCGGCGCTCGAAGGCGGCCGACTGTTCGAGGTTGTTGGCGTACCAGATCCCGTCGGGGGACGGGTCGACCGCCGAGTCGAAGACCATCCGCCGCACGTGCGAGGGGAACAGCTCCGCGTACACGGCCCCCAGGTACGTCCCGTACGAGGCGCCCAGGAACGTCAGCTTCTTCTCGCCGAGCGCGGCCCGCAGCACGTCCAGGTCACGGGCGTTGTTGAGCGTATTGAAGTGCTCGATGTCGGGGTTCCGCTCGGCGCACCCGCGCGCGTACGCCTTCGCCTGCGCGACGCGCTTCTTCTTGTACGCGGCCGAGGGGTGGGTCGGCGACTGTGTCGGGCCCTTCCGGTACGCCTCCGGGCTCTCGCAGGACAGCGGCGCCGACCGGCCGACCCCGCGCGGGGCGTAGCCGACCAGGTCGTACGCGGCGGCGATGGGCCGCCACTCGGACTGCGTTCCGGCCATCGGGAAGTACATGCCGTTGCCGCCGGGGCCGCCGGGGTTGAAGACGAGCGGGCCCTGCCGGGCGACCTTGCGGCCCTTGTCCTTGCCGCTCGTGTTCTTGCCGGTCGCCTTCGCACGGCTGACGGTCAGCTTGATCTGCTTGCCCATCGGGTGCGCGTAGTCGAGCGGGACGGTGACGGTGCCGCACCGGACCGAATCCGGCAGTTCCTCGGCCTTGGAGCAGGCGCCCCAGCGGATCCCGGCGTCCGCGGCGCGCAGCGCGGCGATCGTGGTGCCGGCCGTCTCCGCGGCGGGCGGCGGCGTCGGCGCGGCGGCGCCCGCGGGGGCGGTGACCAGGGCCGAGAGGATCAAGGATCCCGCGGTGGCGCAGAGGGCGGGGGCTGCTCGCATCGCTTGGACGTATCCCTTCGTCGGGGCCGCGAACCCGGGCGGCGAAGCGGTTCGCGAGGCCGTGCGACTCGCGCACGAAAGGGATCCTTGGGGCGGCAGTTGACGAAGTAAAGGACCAGGTCGTGGGTGTCGGAAGCATGACCCTGATGCGTGGTAACTGCCCTCATCGGCGTGCGCGGCGGCTCACTCGGTGGTATGCCGCCCCGTGTCGGTCAGCGCCGCGCGCAGCTGCGGGTCGTCGACCGCCCGCACCCCGCGCACGGCGACGGCGAACAGGCTGCCGGCGCCCAGGGGCCTGCCCGCGAGCAGCCGCTGCCCGGTCGGCGAGGCCCAGCGCGTGTACGGGTGGATCTCGATACGGGCGAGGGTCAGACAGCTCAGCGTCAGCAGCAGCGGGAGGCCGAACCACAGCGCCACCGGCCCCTCTTGCCGCGCGTTCTCGTCCGGCAGCAGGACCGCGAGCAGGCCGAGCAGCACCACGGCGGCCGTCGCCCGCCGCACCTGCCGCACCGCGCCCGCGAGCGTCGTCCGCTTCTGGTCCGGCACCGCGAGCCCGGCCGCGACCAGCCGCTCGGCGAGCACCCGCACCGCGTCCCCGGCCGCGGCAGCCGCCCGCAGCGGCGCGATCCGCGCCTGCCCCTCGGGCCCGATCGCGCGCAGCACCGAACGCTCCATCGGGTCCTCGCCGACCGGGTCGACGACGGTCGCCCAGCCCGTGTGTGCGAGCAGCAGGCGGCGGCTGCGGGCCATCGACACGAGCGTCACATCGGCGACCCGGTCGGGGCCGCCGGACAGGAAGGCGGTCTCGTACAGGGACAGCTCGCGCCCCTGGTACGCGTCGGCGCGCACGCCGATGGACGACGTATCGCGGCCCGTCGCGCGTTCGCCCTCGGCGGCGCGTACGGCCGCGAGACACAGCCGCCCACAGGAGACTCCCGCGGCGGCGCAGGCGACGAGGAGGAACAGGACCCACAACATGCGCAGTTTCTACGACAGTTGCGCGAATGCCGCTACGCCCCGCCCACGATGTGGACAGCGTGTTATGGCGCTGTGACGTTCGGCTCCGGTTTCGCCTTCTTCGGCTTCGGTTTCGGCTTTGGCTTTGGTGGCTTCTTGTCGTTGTCCTTCTTGGCGTGGTCTTCCTTGCGTGCGTCGGGGGCCGGCTTTGGCCGGGACACGGCGGGCGGCAGGGAGAACGAGGGGGTGGGCGACGGTGACACCGGGGTCGCGGAGCCCGGTGCGGAGGTCGGTCCCGGTGGGGCGGGGGAGCGGGTGGCGGGCGGCGGGCTCGCGGTGGCCCCGTCGCGGGCGAGCGCGTCGAAGTCGACGAGGCCGGTGGCCTCCAGCACCTTGATGTGGTCGAGGACGGTGGTGTTGGCGTCGTCCGCGAGTTGCCGCACGAGCGCGTTGCGCGTCGAGGCGCGTACCTGGGCGACCAGGGAGAAGACCTGTCCGTGGGCGCGGCGCAGAATATTGGCGAACTTCCGCTCGTAGTCCTCGCCTTTCGCTGCGCTCAACTCCCGTAGCCAGCCCTGTTGTTGGGCGTTCGGCTGGCTGGGGAGCTCCAGGTTCATCCGGGCCGCGACCTCGCGTACCCGGGCGTCGAGGAATGTGTGCCCCTCGACGAGGTGCTCGCCCGCCGTCTCGACCGCCTTGCTGGGCGCCCGCTCCTCGGCCTGCTGTCCGGCGGGCAGCTCCCACAGCCCGGCGAGCCGCACCTTGGTGATGAAGAGGCGGTCGGTGGCGGACAGCGGCCCGAATCTGGTGGACACGGTCTGGGCGTTGAGCTCGTCGAGGCCGGTGCCGGAGCGGTCCGCGTACGACCACAGGGGGAAGACGAGCGCGGCCAGCGTCGCTACGAGTCCGGTGACGATGAGGGTGGTGCCATTGAACCGTCGCATGGTGCCTCCTGGTGCGGCACGCACGCTAGCCTCCGGCTCGGGCGGGTGGGGTGGGCATCGGTCGGGTTTACGTCACCTGCGGTAGGTATGAGATCGCCGCGGGCCGCACCGGGGTTGCGGACGCGGGGCTCTGCCCCGGACCCCGCTGCTCAATCGCCGCAGGGGCTTAAATTGCTCAGCCGTGCCGCAGGGGCTCTAAACGCCCCGCCGCAGTGCGAAGGCTGCGGTCTTCAGGGCTCGCGCTACCGGGCGGCCGGTCAGGGGTTTGGGGCCGGAGCGGTCGAGCCACCAGTGGGTCAACTCGCGGCGGGCGCCCGCATCTTGGATGTGTTGCGCCAGCAGGAGTTGCTCAGCGAAGTCGAGGGCGTCGCGACGGTAGCCGGTCGTCATCGGCTGCCGACGGGCGTGGTCGAGGAAGAGTGACCGGTACGCGGATTCGCCCAGGATCAGGGGGAGTTCGGGTGCCACCTTCGCGACGACGTCGGCCCGCTTGGCCGCCAGCGCCCGGGCCTGCACGGCGAGCCGCGCCCGGTCGAAGCCCTCCGGGGCGGGCGTGCCGGCGACGAGTGCGGACAGCAGGGCGGCCTGGTCGAGTGCGAGCCGTTGCCGCGTGGCGTCGTCGACGGGCGGGGCGGCGGGCGAGGTCATTCGGTCGTCAGGGGCCTGCGGGCGGGGGCCGGTCCCGGCCGCGACCGTCTCCCGGATGGTCTCCACCTCGCGGCCCAACTCCCCAAGGTCTTCGGGGAAGTTGTCGTCGCGCTCGAGCAGTACGCCCGGCGGGGTCACGCGCGAGGCCAGCTCGGCGAGTACGTCGAGCACGACCGGCGGCACGGGGTGGGCGTGGCTGTCGTGCCAGACGCCGTCCCGCTCGAAGCCGCCCGCGACATGCACGTACGCGATGGCCTCGACCGGCAGCTCGGCCAGCGCCTTCGCCGGGTCCTCGCCACGGTTGACGTGATTGGTGTGCAGATTGGCCACGTCGATGAGCAGCCGTACGCCGGTCCGCTCCACCAGCTCGTACAGGAACTGCCCCTCCGTCAGCTCCTCGCCCGGCCAGCCGAACAGTGCCGCGATGTTCTCCACCGCGAGCGGCACCGGCAGCGCGTCCTGGGCGATCCGGACGTTCTCGCACAGCACGTCGAGCGCGTCGCGGGTGCGCGGAACGGGCAGCAGGTGCCCCGCCTCCAGCGGCTGCGAAGCGGTGCGCTCGCCCCCGGCACGTACGAACGCGATGTGCTCGCTGACCAGCGGCGAACCGAGGGCCTCCGCGCACGCGGCGAGGTCGGCGAGCCGCCCCTCGTCGGGCCGGTCGGCCCCGCCGAGGCCGATCGAGACGCCGTGCGGGACGACGGTGACGCCGCGCTCGCGCAGCCGTAGCAGGGAGTCCGGCAGATGCCCCGGACACAGATTCTCGGCGACGGCCTCGACCCAGTCGATGCCCTGCATGGCCTCGACCGTCTCCGCGATCTCGGGCCGCCAGCCGATCCCGGTACCCAGCTCCATGGAACTCCCCCTCCGCCACCCTGCTTCCTGCTCTCCTGACCGCGACGACACGGCCCGAACCCCTGCGGGAAGACGTTCAGAGCAACATTTGAGGTTTCTTCAGGGGCGGCGCGCGAGGATCAGGTAGCCGCCGAAGCCCAGGAAGCCGATGCCCGTCGCCCGGTCCAGGTGGCGGCGGGGCAGCCGTAGCCGGCCGTCGGCGTGGCGCAGGGAGCGGCCCGCCGCGATGTAGAGCAGGGCGGCCGCGGCCTCGACGGCGATGTACGCGGCGGAGAGGGGGACGAGTGTCGCGGGTGGGGCGGCGGTGGGGAGGAACTGCGGCAGGAAGGACGCGAACAGCAGGAGCGCCTTCGGGTTGGTGAGGGCGGTGAGGAATTCCTGGCGTGCGACGGTCAGTGGGCGCACCGGCGTGGCGCGGTCGGCCGGTCCTTCGTCGCTTCTGCCCGCGTTCCGCAGCGTCGTCACGCCCAGCCAGATCAGGTAGGCGACGCCGAGCCACCGCAGGATCTCGAACGCGACGGCAGATTTGGCCAGAACCGTGCCGAGGCCGAGGACGACCAGGGCCGCCAGCAGCGCGAAGGCGGTGAACCGTCCGGCGACCCCCACCATCGCGTGGCGGACGCCGATCAGCGCGGCGTTGCGCAGGCCGAGCAGCTGATTGGCCCCCGGGATCATCGCCATGAGGACGGCCGCCGGGAGGAAGACCTGCCAGTCGATCATGTACTCAATTGTCGCGCATCGGCCGCGAAGAGGCCCGGGGAGCCGACCCGGCCTCCCGCGGAGTGGGGTAGCCTTCCGAGTGGCCCCGGCCGTCCGTCATCCCCCGTGCGGACGGGCGGGGTCTTCTACGTGCCAGGGGCTTCGGGCCCGGGGCTCAGAGGTGGGCGAGACCGGACAGGAAGTCGCCCGTCAGGGGGCCCTCGGACACGACGGTGTCGCTGGGCGGGATCTCCGTGAACCCGGCATCCCGCACGACCGGCAGCCCGCCCGTGGTCAGCGCGGGCCAGCGCTCCGGTTCTGCGGTCCGCACCGAGAGCGGGAAGCCCGCCTCGCGCCACTCCTTGCGCTCCGCGTCGGACAGCTCCCACCAGGCGAGTTGGGCCCCGTGGCCGGCCTGCGCCATGGTCTTGCCCGCGGTCATGTCGAGGTCGGGGTTGAGCCAGAGGACCGGGGCCGAGGTGTCGGGGGCGGGCGGCGGTTCCGGGTCGTCGAGGTCCGTGCCGGAGACCTGGAGGCGGGCGAGGTCCTTGGGCCAGCCGTCGAGGGGGACCGGCGGGAAGACGCGTACCTCCGCGGAGCCGGTGGTGACCGTGATCCCGTCGAGGGCCTCCGCGCGCCGCCACTCCGCGCCGCGCGCTCGCCGCACCACCTTGCGGATCCGGGCGTCCTGCCAGTCGTGCATCACCTGCGCCCACGGTCCTTCGCCGACCGAGCGCTCGTCCGCGAGGATCACCAACACGGCGCGTGCGGCGGCCTCAAGCGCATCCGTACGCGTCGGGGGCGCGGACCGCTCGATGCGGACGACGAGCGGCAGCACGAATTCGCGTGCGCTGGGCTCGGGGTGGGAGGGGGTGTCGGTATGGGGGGCGTCGCTGGTCACGGTTCCAGTTTGCCAGGCGACCGGCCGCCCTCCACGTCACGGGGCTCTGCCCCGGACCCCGCTGGCTCTCGTCCGAAGAGCGGGCTTGATTGGCTCGGCCGCCGCCGGGGCTGAAAGATCGGGGCTCTGCCCCGGTCCCCGCTGCTCAATCGCCGCAGGGGCTTGAGTGGCTCGGCCGCCGTCGGGGTTGAAAGATCGGGGCTCTGCCCCGGTCCCCGCTGCTCAATCGCCGCAGGGGCTTGAATGCCGGGGCTGGAAGGTCTCGCTGCGTTGCCCCTGAGCGTGCTGCAAGGTCGCCGGCTTGGCCCCTGGGCGCAGGGGCCAAGGCGCGTGTAGGGGACCATGACCGCATGCACGTCACGCTGCGCGGCGCGGGGCGCCGTTATGGACTTGGTGGGCCCTGGGTGTTGCGCGGGGTCGACATGGACGTGCCCGAGGGGGCCGTGTTCCGGGTGCGGGGGCCCAACGGCACCGGGAAGTCCACGCTGTTGCGTCTGGTCGCCGGGATCGACGCGCCCACCGAGGGCCGGGTCATCGGGCGCCCGCGCACGGCCTACGTACCCGAACGGTTCCCGCCCGCCCTGCCGTTCACCGCCCGCGCCTACCTCACGCACATGGGCCGCATCCACGGCCTCGGCCGCCCGACGGCTGCCCGGCGGGCGGGGGAGTGGCTGGAGCGGTTCGGCGCCGGTGCCTACGCGGGTTCACCCCTCGCCGAACTGTCCAAGGGCAGCAGCCAGAAGGTGGCGGTGGCCGCGGCCCTGCTCGCGGAGCCGCAGCTGCTCGTCCTCGACGAGGCCTGGACCGGGCTCGACACCGCCGCCCGGGACACGCTCGACGGCGCCGTCGCCGAACGGGCAGAAGCCGGGGCCGCCGTGCTCTTCGTCGACCACGACTCGCGCCGCCTGAGCGCCACCACCGACGCGACGTACGAGGTAGGGGGATCAACTGTCCTGCGCAGCACAGGAGTCGGTGCGACCGTGGTCGTCGTCGACGCCGCCGGGCCCGCGGGCCACGAGCCCGCCCTGCCGCACCCGCACACCCACGTCCGCCTCGACCCCCGCACCGTACGGATCACCACGGACGCCGCGCACTCCGACGCCGTGCTGCGCACACTGCTCGCCGCCGACCCGCCCTGGCACATCGTCGCCGTCCGCATGCCCGAGCCCACGGAGAACACGGAGAGCAACGGATGACCACGGCCCTGCTCGCCTACCAGTCGGCCCTGCTGCTGCGCTCGCAGCGCTGGCTGGCACCGGTCGTCCTCTACGCCGCGTTCGCCGCCGTCGGCGTGCAGGCGGGGCAGCCGGTGCTCGACTCCCTCGCGTACACCGCCGCGGCCCTGCTCCCCGTGGGAGCCTGGCTGGCGCGGATCTGCGTCACCAACGAGCCGCGCGCGGCCCGCAGTTGCACCGCGGCGGCGACGGCGCCGTGGCGCGCCCACCTGGCGAGCCTGGCCGCCGCGTTCCTCGCCACGGCGGCCGTCGGCTTCGTGGCGACCGTCGTCGTCGCGTTGATCAGTGACGGGGTCAGTACGGATCGCTTGGTGTGCGTGGCGAAGTGGCCGGCCGCCGGGGCCGGGCTGCTCGCCGTGCTGGTGTGCGCGCTCGTCGGCGTCGCCGTCGGGGCCGTCACCACCTGGCCCGTGGTGCGCGGCACAGGGCTCGGTGTGGCCGCCTTGGTGCTGTGCGCGCTCGTCGCGCTGATCGCCCCCGGGTCACCGGCGAAGTCGGTGGTGAGCGCCATGGTGACCGGGTCGCAGGACGGGGCGGTGCCGGTCCTGGTGCTGCCGCTCGCGGGGGCGGTGGCCGTGGCCGGGATCTGCGCGGCGGCGGCCTGCGCGCTCGCGTCCCGCCGCTGAACCCCGGCTAGCCGGAGCAGGCCGTGCGCTGCGCCTCCTGCCACTCGCAGACCGGGCACAGCGTGCTGCCCTTCGTCGACTCCGGGTACTCCGTGGGCTTGCGGCACAGCACGCACTCGGCGAACGGCTCGTCCGCCGCGGCGGTGGCTGCCGGGCGCTCCTCGGGGCCACCGGCGCAGTAGTCGCTCATGCCTCCAGCGTACGTACACGGGCGCACGACCAAGCACGGCCGAGGACCGCCAACCATGGTCACGCCCCGCGCGCCGCCCCCACCAGCTCCGACACCCGCACGAACCGGTACCCCTTCGCCCGCAGCTTCGGCACCACCGCCCGCACCACCCGCTCCGTCGTCGGCGCCGCGCTGCGCGTGCAGTGCATGACGACGACCGAACCGGGCCGCACCCCGTCGAGCACCTGCTGAGTCACGGCACCCGCGTCCGTGGCGAACGCGTCACCGCTCACCACGTCCCACTGCACCGCCGTCACCCCGGTCGGCGTCAGCGCCCGCAGCGCCGCCCGGTCGTAGCAGCCGCCGGGGAACCGGAAGTACGGCACGACGTGCTCGACCCCCGCCTTCCGGAACGCGCCGAACGCGCGGTCGACATCGGCCCGCATGCCCCCTGCCGGCACTCTCGGCAGGCCGTAGCAGTCCCCGGTGAAGGCGTAGTGGCTGTACGAGTGGTTGGCCACCTCGAACAGCCGGTCCCGGCCGATGTCCTTGGCCTGCGCGGGGTACTCCTCGGCCCAGCGCCCGGTCATGAAGACGGTGGCCGGGACCTTCAACTTACGTAGGGTGCGCACCAGTTGAGGGTTGTCGAAACGCTCCCCGGCCCGCGCCCGCGCCCCCTGGTCGGCCGTCATGTCGGCGTCGAAGGTGAGCGCGACGGTCCGGTCCTTCGTCGCCGCGCCGCGCTTGAAGACGGGGGTGGTGCCGCCCGGTCCGGGGGCGAGGGTGGGCTTGGGGGTCTTCTTCGGTTTCGGGGAGGCCTTCGGTGAGCCTGAGCCGTCCCGTGGGCTCTCCTGGGAGCCGGCGGGGCGCGTCGCGCCCGGGACTCCCGACGAGGCGGGTTCGCCGCATGCGGCGAGGCCGAGAGCGAGTGCGCCCAGGGCGCAGGCCGCGGTGACGCGGCGTACATGTCTGATCACGAGCCGACAGTATCGTCGGATTTACCTCAAATCATGCAAATCGGACCGCCGGGGGCGTGATCTCGCGCAGTGGGGTACTCGGCCGTCATGACGACACCAATGGCTTTCCCCGACCCCTCGACCTCGGTCGTCCCGTTCGTCGCCGGCCTGGTGATCGCGCTGGCGCTGATCTGGGCGGTCTGGATGGGCATCAGGTTCCGTCGCCGGGAACCGGGTCCTCCCGACCCGGCCGACCAGCCGAAACTCCCCCGTACGGGCCCGGTCCAAGAGGTCCGTGAGATGCGGGAGCCGGACGAGATGCCGCACACGGACGACGGTGGCTCCCGGCTGACGCCGCACGAGCTGAACGGCTTCGGCAACACCAGCAGCAGGCGCAGCAAGGACCAGCGGCCGCGCCGCTGGAGCCGGGGCAGCAGCGGCGCGTTCGGCAGCGGCGGCCCGGGCCGGACCTGACGGCAGGGGGGCGTGGGGCTCTCGGCGCTACAGAGTGTGACGCTTCCGCGGACGCACGGCGGGGCGTGACGCCGTCAGCGCCTGGCCTCGGCCCGAGTTCGTCGGCGCTCGGCGCGCAGCAGCCTGGCCCGCTCGACCTCGGAGGTGCCGCCCCAGACCCCGGTCGTCTGCTCCGTGGCGACGGCCCATCGCAGGCACTCCATGATCACCGGGCAGCGTCGGCACACCTCCTTGGCGGCCTCTACGTCGTCCATGGCGGGCCCGGTGGTGCCGACGGGGAAGAAGACGTCCGGGTCCTCATCGGCACACGCCGCGCTGTCCAGCCACTCCATCTCCGTGTTCCTCACTGGCAACGGCATGCGGCGGCGGGTGCCCCCAACACCCGCGCGGAAACGCGGAGTTTGAGCGCTACGGGGCGGGGGACCCGGGTCGCGGCCGTGAGGCCAGGGGAGCGAAGGGAAGCCGGGGCCGGGCGGGGTGCACCTCCGCCCGGCCCCGGCGTCGCCCTGCGACATGGAACGGGAGGGGCTACAACGGAACGGAAGGGAGTGAGTCGCCATGCCCAGCGGGTCGAGCGCCAAGCGTGAGCGCCAGTACGAGAAGATCAAGCAGAGCGCCCGGGACCGGGGCGAGAGCACGTCGCGGGCCGAGGAGATCGCTGCCCGCACGGTCAACAAGGAACGTGCGAGGAGCGGCGAGGCGAAGCAGGCGAGCCGCACATCGACGCAGGACATCTCCTCGGGCAGGCGCGGCGGTCTCCGCTCCCACCAGGGCGCTGGGGGTCCGACGAGGGACCAGCTCTACGAAGAGGCCAAGGACCGCGGCGTCGAGGGCCGCTCGAAGATGAACAAGGCCGAACTCGCCAAGGCACTGGGGCGCTGATCACTTCATGGCAAAGCAACCGGACTCCGTCCCGAGGGACCTGCCCGACCAGCAGGCGGACCCCGAAGAGACCGAGAACGAAACCGAGACCACCGAGCCCGGCGGCGACGCCGAGCCGCGGACCGGGACCGACGACGCCCCGGAGGGCGAGACCGGACCCGACGTCACCGTCCCCGACTCGGACGTGGCGGGCACCGGCCGCACCGGCGCACCCCACGCCCCGGGCATCCACCCGGACCAACCGGTCCCGGACGAGCCCGCCGACTGACTCCCGCGGCCCGCTAGGGCCTGATCCAAACGACAGGCCCTAGCGCCGCCCCCGCAGCGCCCCCGCCACCTGGTCGAAGAGTGCCGCGTGGGCGCGGGCGCTGGCGGGGACCTCCGGGTTCCAGGGCAGCACCGGCGCCCGTTCGGCGACGGACGCCCAGTGCGGGTCGGCCGCGTACTGGGCGCGCGGCGCCGCGTTGGCGCGCGCGTCCGACAGGATGACGTCCGGGGCGAGTTCGGCGACGTCCCGCCACGTCCCGGTGTACCAGTTGGCGCCGGGCCCCTCGGGCGGCGACACCATGCCGACACCGAGCCCGCCGAGCGCGCTCAGGTCGGGCCACTTGGTGGGCCTGGCCAGGTGCACCGCGTCCGCCCCCGCGGCCGAGAGCGCCAGCACCTTCACGCCCCGCGCGGCGCGGGCGGCGACGCCCAACTGCCGCTCGGCGCGGGCGAGTTCCTCCCGGACCTCCGCTGGCTCCGAGGTCCCGAGCGAGCGTCCGAGCTCCGCGAAACGCTGCCGCACCCCGCCCAGCGTGCGGCCCTGCCCGACGTCGATGACGGCGACGGGGACGTGCTCCTCCAGATGCTTCGCCGTATCGGGATCGATCCCGTACACCTGCCCGCCGCCGTACGTGAGCGCCACGACCAGATCGGGGGCCGCCGCGAGCACGTCGTCCAGGCCGAGCCCGGCTCCCGCGCCCAGGTACGCGAGGTCGTCCAGCGGCAGCGCGCCGGACTTGGCGTGATCGGGTTCATCGCCGTCGTGGAACGAGCCGAAGATCCCCACCGGGCGTATGCCCAGATCCCACAGGCTCGCCCCGGCCTGTATATAGGCGACGACGCGCTGTGGCGTCCCGCTCGCGGACGTGAGGTGTCCGCGGTCGTCGGTGAACTCCCAGGCTGTGGTTGACCGTTCTTCCATAAGGGGGACCTTGCCCAGGGCACTCGACCGGCACGCGGTGCGCCACCCGCGAAAACCGGCCATGCGAACGGCCGTCCCCTCGAACGAGGGAACGGCCGACCATAACGCGTCAACTGCCTAGTGCCACGGGCCCGTTACGGCGAACGTCGTCCCCGGCGTATAGCAGTTCACGAACATCGTCTCGCCGTCCGGCGAGAAGGTGACCCCGGCGAACTCGCCCCACTCGGGCTTGTCGGCCGTCCCGATGTTCTGCCGGCCGCGCGCCATGGCGTACACCTCGCCCTTGCGCGTCACGCCGAACACGTGCTGGGCGCCCTCGCCGTCCTCGCACACCATCAGGCCCCCGCTGGGCGCGAGGCAGATGTTGTCGGGCTCCTCGCCCGGCAGCTGGACGTCCGTGTCGGGGCCGAACACGATGACCAGCGTCAGGCGGCGCGACGACGGGTCGTAGCGCCAGATCTGCCCGAAGTGGTCGGCGGCCGAGCCCTCGCGGCTGCGGGCGTACGACGAGACGAAGTAGACGCTCGATCCGCCCCAGTAGCAGCCCTCCAGCTTCTGCGCGTGGGTGATGCCCTTCGGGCCGAAGTCCTGGTTGCGGATGGGTGTTTGGGCGGCCAGCGGGTCCGGCACGTCGACCCACTCGATGCCGCTGAACGTCGCCCCCGTCTCCTGGACCGCCGACAGGTCCGGGACGCCCGGCACCCGCATCGCCTGCAGCTTTCCGCCCGCGCGCAGCGAACCGAGGCCGCCCTTCGCGTTCTTGGGCAGGAAGCGGTAGAAGAGGCCGAAGGGCTTGTCGAAGGCGTCCTCCGTCTCGTAGACGACGCCGCGCTTCGGGTCGACGGCGATCGCCTCGTGCTGGAAGCGGCCCATCGCGGTCAGCGGGACCGCGCCCGAGCGGTGCGGGTCGACCGGGTCGACCTCGAAGATGAAGCCGTGGTCCTTGGTGTAGCCGTTCGTACCGGCCTTGTCCTCGGTCTCCTCGCAGGTCAGCCAGGTTCCCCAAGGGGTGGGCCCGCCCGCGCAGTTGACCGCCGTACCGGCGATGCCGACCCGCTCGGACAGGACCTCGTTCTTCCGGTCCACGGAGAGCACGGTACAGCCGCCCTTGCCCATCGGGTCGTACGTCAGACCCTCGACGGTCGGCACCGCGATCTTCCCGGTGACCCGGTTCTCGTGGTTGCGCACGAGGTGCACGCGGCCCTGTCTGCCGGCGAAGGCCGCCATCCCGTCGTGGTTGGAGGGCACCTTGCCCTCGCCGGAGCGCAGTGGTTCCCCCTCCCGCGACAGGACCTTGTAGCGGAATCCCTTCGGGAGGTCGAGAAGACCGGCCGGGTCGGGCACCAACGGGCCGTATCCGGCGCGTCCTTGGGCGGCTGCCGAGCCGGCGAACAGCTCGGAGAGGTTCCCCGCGAAGGCGATGCCCACCCCCAGGGCGCCGGAGCGGGCGAGTACTTGACGTCGGGTCGCGGACTGTCGAGCGTCAGCGGTGCGTGACATGGGTGCAACCTCCTGCTGGCGGACAGGAACTGTGACCCGGCTGTGTTTATCACGTGCCTTTCGCCGCGGGAACCACGCGCGTAGCGCACACGATTCGTGCACCGACCACGTATCAGCTCACCTGCGACGCGCCCGCGCTTACTCGTGTACGAGCCCCTTCGCGTCGCGCGCGAGCGCGGTCAGCCGGGAGATCGCCCGGAAGTACTTCTTCTTGTAGCCGCCGTTCAGCATCTCCTCGCTGAACAGCTTGTCGAACGGGAGCCCCGATGTGAGCACGGGTATCTCCCGGTCGTAGAGCCGGTCCGCCAGGACGACGAGCCGCAGCGCGGTCGACTGGTCGGGCACGGCCGCCACATCGGTGAGGCACACGGCCTTCAGGTCGTCCGTCAGCGCCCCGTACCGGCTGGGGTGCACGCGCGCGAGGTGCTCCAGAAGGTGCGGGAAGTCGTCGAGCGAGGCGCCCTCGGTGGCGTACGCCGCCTTGGTGACCTGCTCGTCGGTGAACGGCGCGGGGGCCTCGGGCAGGCCGCGGTGCCGGTAGTCCTCGCCGTCGATGCGCAGCGGCCTGAAGTGGGCCGACAGGCCCTGGATCTCGCGCAGGAAGTCGGCGGCGGCGAACCGGCCCTCGCCGAGCTTGCCCGGCAGCGTGTTCGACGTCGCGGCGAGCGCGACACCGGACTCGACGAGCCGCGCGAGCAGACTCGACACGAGCACCGTGTCACCCGGGTCGTCCAGCTCGAACTCGTCGATGCAGAGCAGCCGGTGGCCGCCGAGCGTCTTGACGGTCTGCTGGAAGCCGAGCGCGCCCACCAGGTTCGTCAGCTCCACGAAGGTGCCGAACGCCTTGTACTCGGGCTCGGCGGGGGTCGCGTGCCAGAGGGAGGCCAGCAGATGGGTCTTGCCGACGCCGTAGCCGCCGTCGAGGTAGACGCCGCGCGGTCCTGTCGGGGCGGCGGGCTTCTTGCTGAACCAGCGCCGCTTGCCGGAGCCGGACGCGTGCGCCCCGCCGAGTCCGGCTGCGAAGGAGCTCAGGACCCGGACGGCCTCGGTCTGGCTGGGCTGCTTCGGGTCCGGGATGTACGTGTCGAAGCGCACGGAGTCGAAACGGGGCGGCGGCACCATCTCGGCGACCAGGCGCTCCGCGGGGACGTGCGGCTCGCGGGCGCACAGGGACAGCGGCGACGGGTCGGCTATGGGGCTGATGCCCATCTGGCTGGACTCCCGGGAGTCGGCGGCTTCGAGGGATGACGACACAGCCACCCAGCTTAGTCTCCGTGCCACACTGCACGTCATGCGACGCCTGTTCCCTGTGACGTACGAAACAGCAGATGGCAAGGGGTACGAGGGGAGGGAGGCGAGCCCAAAGGGGCGGGAGTGGAGCCTCGACGAGCTCGCCGACGCCTACGTGTACCCGCCCGAAGCCGGGCACGCGCCGTGGCTGCGGGCCAACATGGTCTCCACGCTCGACGGCGCGGCCCAGCACGACGGCCGCTCCCAGCCCATCTCCAACGCCACCGACATGCGGGTCTTCGGCACGCTGCGCGGGCTCGCCGACGTCGTCGTGGTCGGCGCGGAGACGGTCCGCCTGGAGGGCTACCGCCCCGCCCGCGCGCGCGAGGCGTTCGCGGCGCGCCGGGAGGCGGCCGGGCAGGGCCCCGCCCCGCAGATCGCCGTGATCAGCGCGAGCCTCGACCTCGACTTCGACCTGCCCCTGTTCACCGACCCGCTGGTGCCGACGCTGCTGCTCACCGGCGCGGGCGCCTCGGCCGACCGGATCGCGGCGGCGCGCAAGGCGGGCGTGGAGGTGCTGATCGCGGGCGACGGCGCGGCGGTCGAACCCGACCGCGCGGTGGCGGCGCTCGGCGAGCGGGGCCTGAGGCGCCTGCTCACCGAGGGCGGGCCGAGGATGCTCGGTCAGTTCGTGGCGGGCCGGGTACTCGACGAGCTGTGCCTGACCGTGTCCCCGATGCTGACCGCGGGGGACGCCCAGCGGATCGCGGGCGGCTCGACTCTGGCCGTGCCGGAGCGGTTCGAACTGACGTCCCTACTTGAGGAGGACGGATTCCTGTACAGCCGTTACACCCGGCCGCGGGGCGGACAGTAGCCGCTGCCGTCGACAGCACGGCGACATTCGGCGGAATGACTCGTTCCGTTTAGCTTTGGCTGGGCACACTAAATCTCGCAGTCCCCGTGCGAATGCGGGGCAGGATGGTTTCCGCAGGTCCGCTGGTCCACCCGGAGGGTCGTCGTCAGTCGGCCCACGGTAGGAGAAGAAGGGCGCCCGTCGTGTTCACGAGCGTATTGATGATCGAGAAGGCTCTGACCTCCGCCGACGTGGAGTTCGTCACCACGTTGCACGGCGAGGAGGAGGTCTCCTTCCACGTGCTGCTCCAGCCCCGCGGAGACCAGGCGGACCGCCTGCTGCGGGCCATCGACGACGTCGCGATGGGGGAGTTCGACGAGGCGGGCAAGGAGAGCGAGGTGCCCGAGGGCGACGAGGCCAAGGGCCCGGCGGAGAAGGCCCTCGCCGTCTCCCTCGCCGCGCTGCACCAGGCGGGCAGCGAGGCGGTGGGCCGGCTCATCGAGGACCATCCGCTGGACGCCCTCAAGGCGCTCGTCGGGGAGGTGAAGGCGGACGAGGTCATCGTGCTGACCGACCCGCACTACGTCGAGGAGTTCTTCCACCGGGACTGGGCCTCGCGCGCCCGCCACCAGGTCGGCGTACCGGTCCTGAAGCTGTTCTCGCACAGCAAGGCGTGACGGACACCGGGGGGTGACGGGGAGAGGTTCGGGACGGCACGGGGCGAGGCAATAGGCTGGGGCCCGTGCCGTGGTCGTCGTGACCACGGATCAGGACATCCGAGAACCCCAGGGGAGACCACGCATGGCACCCGGCCTGCCGCATTCCGCCGCCGACATGGACCGACCGCACTTCATCGGCATCGGCGGCGCCGGCATGTCGGGCATCGCCAAGATCCTCGCCCGGCGCGGCGCGCGGGTGGCGGGCAGCGACAGCCGTGAGTCCGCGACGGCGCAGGCGCTGCGCGAGCTCGGCGTGACGGTGCACATCGGCCACGACGCCGCGCACCTCGCCTCCGACGCCAGCTGCGTGGTCGTCTCCTCGGCGATCCGCGAGGACAACCCGGAGCTGGCCCGCGCCAAGGAGCTCGGCGTCCCGGTCGTGCACCGCTCGGACGCGCTGGCCTCCCTGATGGACGGCCTGCGCCCGATCGCGGTGGCCGGCACGCACGGCAAGACGACCACGACGTCGATGCTCGCGGTGTCCCTGAAGTCCCTCGGCCTTCAGCCCTCCTACGCCATCGGCGGCGACCTGGACGTGCCCGGCTCCAACGCCGAGCACGGCGACGGCGAGATCTTCGTCGCCGAGGCCGATGAATCGGACCGCAGCTTCCACAAGTACAAGCCGGAAGTCGCGATCATCCTCAACGTCGAACTCGACCACCACGCGAACTACGCGTCCATGGACGAGATCTACGAGTCCTTCGAGACGTTCACCGGGAAGATCACCCCCGGCGGCACCCTCGTCATCGCCGCGGACCAGGCAGGCGCCGCCGAGCTGACCCGCCGGGTCCGGGACACCACGTCCCTGAAGGTCGTCACGTACGGCGAGTCCGAGGGCGCGGACATCCGCATCCACAAGATCACCCCGCGCGGCCTGGCCAGCGAGGTGACCGTCCTGATGGACGGCAAGCTGCTGACCTTCACGGTCTCCGTCCCCGGCCGCCACTACGCGCAGAACGCGGTGGCGGCGCTCGCCGCGGGCGTCGCGATGGGCATCCCGGCCCGGAACCTGGCCTCGGCGCTCAAGTCGTACACGGGCGTCAAGCGCCGCCTCCAGCTCAAGGGCGAGGTGAACGGCGTGCAGGTCATCGACTCCTACGCCCACCACCCCACGGAGATGACGGCGGACCTGGAGGCGATGCGCGCGGCGGCCGCCGACTCGCGCCTCCTGGTCCTCTTCCAGCCCCACCTCTTCTCCCGCACCCAGGAGCTCGGCAAGGAGATGGGGCAGGCTCTCGCGCTCGCGGACTCCTCGGTCGTCCTCGACATCTACCCGGCCCGCGAGGACCCGATCCCCGGCATCACAAGGGCACTGATCATCGACGCCGCGCGCGAGGCGGGCGCCGACGTACAGGCCGCCGCCGACAAGGACGCCGCGGTCACGGCGGTCGCGGGAATGGCCAAGCCCGGCGATCTCGTTCTCACCATGGGCGCGGGCGACGTCACGGAGCTCGGCCCGCGGATCCTTGAACAGCTGAAGGGATGAGGCACATGTCGTACGACGTCGAGAAGCCGGACGAGCAGTGGCGCACGGAGCTGAGCCCGGCGGAGTACGCGGTGCTGCGCCAGGCCGGCACGGAGCCCGCGTTCGTCGGTGAGTACACCGACACGAAGACGAAGGGCGTCTACGCCTGCCGCGCGTGCGGTGCCGAGCTCTTCACGTCCACCGAGAAGTTCGAGTCGCACTGCGGCTGGCCGTCCTTCTACGACCCGAAGAACACCGACGCCGTGGAACTCATCGAGGACCGCTCCCACGGAATGGTCCGCACCGAGGTGCGCTGCGCACGCTGCGGCTCGCACCTCGGCCACGTCTTCGAGGGCGAGGGTTACCCGACGCCCACGGATCAGCGGTACTGCATCAACTCGATCTCACTCACGCTGAGCCCCGAGGGGGAGTGAGGACCGGCGGTTCCGGCGGCGCTCACTGCGCCGCCGTCGCCGCCGTCACCGGCCGGAACTCCGGGTTGCTCACGCAGTCCGACATGCTCTCGGTGTTGGTCTCCTTGTTGATCGGGCACGCGCCGATGACGAAGCGCGACGCGACCCCGCCGGGGAAGGCGACCTCGACCTGGTCGGCGTACTTGTGGTCGTCGCCGATCGTCTCGTTGACGTCGATGCCGTTCGGCGCGTCGATGTAGTAGTTGTACGCGCCGCCCTTCATCCACTTGGTCCACTTCTTGAAGAGGTCGTGGTCACGCGTCGTGGAGACGAACGGCGAGGGCTGGTTCTTCAGTACGTACTTCTCCAGGTCGTACTGCCCGGTCGTGACGTCCTTCGCCTCGAAGCCCTCCTTGAAGATGACCGCCGGGGCGCGGCCGTCCGCCCGGTACAGCGTCTGGCAGTCGTTCCGGTACTCCGGATCCGGCGAGATCCGCTCGAGCGGGACGCGGTCGATGGCCGCGTAGAGGCGGTCCGGGACGACGGGGCAGGAGGAGGACGCGGCCTTCGCCACGGAGGTCGCGGACTTCGCGGTGTCGGCGTCCGGGGCACTGGCCGTGGCCGAGGGCGCGGACGCGAGGGCCAGTACGGACACCGCGGCGGCGGGCAGGGCGGCGAGACGGCGGGCGGTACGGGGGAGCTTGTTGATCATCATGAGCAGAACTTTCGGGGGCCGCGACCAAGATCCCTGCCAATCACCGGATCGTGGGCGTGTGCGGGAGTCAGCGTGGTTCGACCCGTAGTTCCTTGATCCCGTTGATGAAGTTCGACACGAGGCGCTTCGGTGGCGCCGCGAGTGTCAGGGACGGGAGGGATCGGCCCACTTCCTCGTACAGCGCCTGTAGTTGAAGGCGGGCGAAGTGGGCGCCCAGGCAGACGTGCGGACCGTCCCCGAAGGAGACGTGGGGGTTCGGGGTGCGGGCCAGGTCCAGGGTGAACGGGTCGGGGAAGACGCGTTCGTCATGGTTGGCGGAGGCGTGCAGGACGACCACCTTGTCGCCGCGCTTGATGAGGGTGCCCGCCAGGGTCGTGTCCTCGGTCGCCGTGCGGCGGAAGGTGAGGACCGGTGGGTGGCGGCGTAGGAGTTCGTCGAGTGCGGGGGCCAAGTCTGTCTTTCCCGCGCGGAGTTGTTCGTACGCGGGTGGGGTCTCGGCCAGGAGCGCAAGGCCGCCCGGCGCCGCGCTGCGGACCGTGTCGTTGCCCGCGATCGTCAGCAGGAAGAAGAACATCTGGCGTTCGGGCGCCGTGAGTTCGGGGTCCGTCGCGAGCGTCGTCATGATGTCGTCGGCCGGGTGGGCGCGCTTGTGGGCCGTCAGGTCGTCGGCGTACGCGAACATGTCGGCCAGCGCGGAGGGGGAGCGGGGGTTCACCGGTGCGCCGCTCGTCTCCGTCGCCTCGTCCGGGTCCTGGTAGCCGATGACGCGGCGGGTCCAGTGCAGGAGCAGCGCGCGGTCGGACTCCGGGACGCCCAGGAGGTCGGCGAGGTTCAGGAGGGCGTAGTCGTCGGTGACCGTGGAGACCAGGTCCATCGTGTCCTCATCGCCGGCGTCCTGAAGTGCCTTGTGCAGCAGGGATCTTGCCCGTTGCCGTGCCGATTCCTCGAACGCCGCCACTCGGCGCGGCGTGAACGCCCGGCTCACCAGGCGGCGCAGTCTGCCGTGGGCCGGCGGGTCCTGGTTGAGCATCATGCCGCGGATGAACGGGAGGTCCGTCGGGTCCGGATCGCGGATCTGGGTCGCGCCCAGGTACGAGGAGTACGTCGACGCGTCCTTGAGGACCCGGACCACGTCCGCGTGCCGCGTGACCGCCCAGAAACCGGGGCCCTCCGGCCAGCCGAGAACCGCGGGCTCCGGCTGCCAGGCCACCGGGTGGTGGTCGCGCAGCGCCCGGTAGCGGTCGTGCGGGACACCACGCGCGTACAGGCGCGGGTCGAAGACGTCGGGGACGGCAGGCGTCACGAGCCGTCCGCCCGCAGGAAGTCCTCCATGACGCGGATCAGCGCGAGCGGCGCCTCGTCCATCGCATAGTGGCCGCACACGGGGAGGTCGACGAGCTCGCCGCGGGTGAACCAGGCCAGCCACGTCGAGCGCATCAGCTTCGCGGACAGGGCCGGGTCGAGCTGTCCCGTGATCGCGAGCGCGGGGACCGTACAGGGCTCCAGGTCGGCGTGGAAGTCGTCGCCGGTCCACGAGTCGAGCCAGGCCCGGAACGCCTTCCCGTCGCTGCACGCGAACGAGCGCTCCACCATGCGGTCCAGCCACGCGGCGGGCCGTACGCCGCCCGTCGTGACGTCGATGATCGCGCGGCGGTTCGCGGGGGAGGTGTCGGCCGTCACGAACAGCTCCCGCTGCTCGGGTGTCATGGGCAGACCGGACGCCGGGACCGGGGACACGCCCACGATGCGGCGCACCCGGCGCTGCGCGGTCGCCACGACGCGCTGCGCCACGGTGCCGCCCATGGAGTGCCCGATCAGCGAGAACCGCTCCCAGCCGAGCCGGTCCGCGAGGTCGAGCACGTCCGCGGCGCCCTCGGTCGTCGTGTACGCGCCCGGCGTCTGCTTCGCCTCCCCGTAGCCGCGCAGGTCCACGAGGGCGTACTGGAAGGAGGCGCGGTCGAGGTCGGCCACGATCGGCGCGTAGGCGGCGCGGTCGGCGAACCAGCCGTGCACCGCGATCACCTTGTGCGGGCCGTCACCGTGCAGCTCGTACGGCAGGACGAAGGAGGAGGCCACGTCGACTCCCAAGGGTGTGGGACTTCGGGCGGTGCGGGACGTCTCCAAGGTGGCGCGGGGCCGGGCCCGGCCACAAGAGGGCGCACGCGCGCGTGGCGGCGTGCGCCGTGGCCGATCGGCGACAATGTGGGGGTGACCTCCCCCGACGCCCCATCCGACCGCCCCGACCTGCGCGCCGATTGCGCCGACTGCTTCGGCCTGTGCTGCGTGGCCCTCCCCTTCGCCAAGTCGCACGACTTCGCGCACGACAAGAACGCGGGCACGCCCTGCCGCAACCTTCAGGACGACTTCAGCTGCGGCATCCACGCGAAGCTGCGCGACGAGGGCTACCCCGGCTGCACCGTCTTCGACTGCTTCGGCGCGGGCCAGAAGGTCTCCCAGGTCACCTTCGAGGGCGTCGGCTGGCGGGAGCGGCCCGAGAGCGCCAGGGCCATGTACGAGGTCTTCCCGGTCATGCGGCAACTGCACGAGCTGCTCTGGTACTTGAGCGACGTACTGGAGCTGCGCGCGGCCGGTGCCGTGCACGACGACGCCCGGCGGGCCCGCGAGGACATCGAGCGGCTGACCCGCGCGCGCAGCGACGAACTCGTCGCCGCCGACGTGCCGGCCGTCCGGGGCGACGTGAACGCTCTTCTGCTGAAGGCCAGCGAACTGGTGCGCGCCGACGTGCCCGGTGCGCTCGGCCGCAAGAAGAACCACCGGGGAGCCGACCTGGTAGGCGCGCGTTTCAAGAAGGCCGACCTACGGGGCGCCAATTTCCGCGGCGCCCTCCTTGTGGCCGCGGATCTGACGGGCGCCGACCTCCGCTCGGCCGACCTGATCGGCGCGGACCTGCGCGACGCCCGGCTCGCGGGCGCCGATCTCACCGGGGCGCTGTTCCTCACCCAGGCGCAGGTGAACGCGGCCCGCGGGGACGCCGCGACCCGTATCCCGGCGGGGCTGCGGCGCCCGGCGCACTGGGCGTAGATCGCATGAAGCTGCCTACGTAGATCTCAGGAAGCGCACACCGAAGGCAGCGCCCGAGCAAGGCCCTTGAGGTGCAGGACGTCGAACCCGCGCGCGTGCGCGTCGCGCAGAGCCGCCGCCGTGAGCAGCGGCTCGCAGGCCGGAGAGGTGCGCGTGGGGGCCACCTCCCGCAGCCCGTCCAGGAGCCGCGTCGTGATCCGGTCGAGCTGCGGCCGCACCTCCGTCGCCAGGTCGGGGCGCTCGGTCGGGCGCTGCTCGGGGTGGGCGTCCCAGCGGGCGTAAAGACCGCGCTGCACCACCTTGTTGGCCTCGATCTGGTCCCGGAAGACGGACTGCGCGAACGCCGGGTCGATGCCGAGGTCCGCCGAGCGCTTCGCCACGTCGTCGAGGATCTGCCGCTCGCGCGCCGGGTCGTCGATCGGCGCGTCCGTGCCGTACTTGGCCGCCGCGACCTTGTCCGCGAGAGCGAGCCGCTCCGTGGCGAGCGAGGTGATCGCGGCGAGGGCACGCGGATCCGCGTGGGTGGCGGTCGCGGCGGTGGTGGCGGGCGTCGCCGGTGCCGCGGACGCCGGGAGGGCCGCCCCGCCGAGGGCGAGCGCGGCTGTGGCGCCGAGAGTGACCAGACAGCGGGCTGCGGTCGACGTGGTCCTGATGCGCAACGTGGGTCCTTCGGTTCGTACGGGCAACGGGTGCGTGCAGTGCGTGCAGTGCAAGCAGTGCGTGCACTACACAGTGCAAGAGGTGCCCCTGTTGTGTATCAGGCGGCACGCCGTTCCCTGAACGGGCGCCGTTCAGTCATCGGTTCACGCGATGGTGCGATCATGTTCCGCCCCGTGGATGCCGGTTGACGGCCACGGGTAGGGCGGCGCTCATGACACACGAGTCCACACAGCCCTTCCATCTGCCGCGCTTCTACATGCCGTACCAGGCCCGGCTCAATCCGCACCTGGACGAGGCGCGGGCCCATTCCACGGTGTGGGCCCGTGAGATGGGGATGCTGGAGGGCAGCGGTGTCTGGGACCAGAGCGACCTCGACGCGCACGACTACGGCCTGTTGTGCGCGTACACGCACCCCGACTGCGACGGCCCGGCGCTCTCCCTGATCACCGACTGGTACGTGTGGGTCTTCTTCTTCGACGACCACTTCCTGGACATGTTCAAGCGCACGAACGACCGCGCGGCCGGCAAGGCGCACCTGGACCGGCTGCCGCTGTTCATGCCGATGGAGCTCGACACCCCCGTGCCCGAGCCGGAGAACCCGGTCGAGGCGGGCCTCATCGACCTGTGGCGGCGCACCGTGCCCGCCATGTCGATGGACTGGCGGCGCCGCTTCGCGGAGTCCACCGAGCACCTCCTGAACGAGTCGATGTGGGAGCTGTCCAACATCAACGAGGGGCGGATCTCCAACCCCGTCGAGTACATCGAGATGCGCCGCAAGGTGGGCGGCGCCCCCTGGTCGGCGGGCCTGGTGGAGTACGCGACCGCCGAAGTCCCGGCATCCGTCGCGCAGTCGCGGCCGCTGCGCGTCCTCATGGAGACGTTCTCCGACGGCGTGCACCTGCGCAACGACCTGTTCTCCTACGAGCGGGAGGTCATGGACGAGGGCGAACTCTCCAACGGCGTCCTGGTGTTGGAGACCTTCTTCGGCTGTACGACACAGGAGGCGGCGGAAGCCGTCAACGACGTGCTGACCTCGCGGCTGCACCAGTTCGAGCACACCGCGCTGACCGAGGTGCCCGCCCTCTCCGCGGAGAAGGGGCTCACACCGGACCAGGTCGCCGCGATCGCCGCGTACGCGCGCGGCCTTCAGGACTGGCAGTCCGGCGGCCACGAGTGGCACATGCGCTCGAGCCGCTACATGAACAAGGAGGCCGCCGCGCAGGCCGCCCCCTCCCTGGGCGCGCCGAGCGGGATCGGGGCCGGCACCGTCGACGTACGGGCGCTGCTCGCCGACGTGGGAGCCGAGCGCCTGCGCGCGTACACGCACGTGCCGTTCCAGAAGGTCGGCCCCTCCGTGATCCCCGACATCCACATGCCGTTCGCCCTGACCCTCAACCCGGAGCTCGACGGCGCCCGCGCGCGGCTGCTCCCCTGGACGCACCGGATGGGCATCCTGGGGGAGGGCGTCTGGGACGAGGACAAACTCCGTGCCTACGACCTGCCGTTGTGCGCGGCGGGCCTCGACCCGGACGGCTCACCGGAGGCGCTCGACCTCAGCTCCCAGTGGCTCGCCTGGGGCACCTACGGGGACGACTACTACCCGCTGATCTTCGGGCACCGCCGCGACCTGGCCGCCGCCAAGCTGTCCACCGCGCGGCTCTCCGACTGCATGCCCGTGGACGGCCAGGAGATCCCGCCGCCGGCCAACGCCATGGAGCGCGGCCTCGCCGACCTGTGGCGCCGCACCACGGCCGCCATGACCCCGGAGCAGCGGCGCACCCTGAAGGACTCCGTCGAGGTCATGACGGAGAGCTGGGTGTGGGAGGTCGCCAACCAGCTCCAGAACCGCATCCCCGATCCGGTCGACTACCTGGAGATGCGCCGCGCCACCTTCGGCTCCGACCTCACCATGAGCCTGTGCCGGATGGGTCACGGGCCCGCCGTGCCGCCCGAGGTCTACCGCGCGGGCCCGGTGCGCGCCCTGGAGAACTCGGCGATCGACTACGCGATGCTGCTCAACGACGTGTTCTCGTACCAGAAGGAGATCGAGTTCGAGGGCGAGATCCACAACGCGATCCTGGTCGTGCAGAACTTCTTCGGCGCCGACTACCCGACGGCGCTCGGCATCGTGAACGACCTCATGACGCAGCGCATGCGGCAGTTCGAGCACATCGTCGAGCACGAACTGCCCGTCCTCTATGAGGACTTCGGGCTCGGCCGCGAGGCGCGCACGGTTCTCGACGGCTATGTCGACGACCTGCGGAACTGGATGGCCGGCATCCTCAACTGGCACCGGGAGGTGGACCGCTACCGCGACGCGTGGCTCTCGGGCCGCGCCCACGGCTTCGTAGCAGGCCGCGTTCCGGCGCCTCCGGTTCCGATTGGTTTCAACAACCACACGTCCGGATCGGGCGGTTCAGGCAACTTCGCTGGGACACCTGCCGTCTTGTGAGGTGAGACGGCCGCGGCAAGCGGTCGTGCAACGGGGACTGCGAGAACACACGGGGGTGTTCTTTACTGTGACCGAAATCTTCGAGCGCATCACGGACAAGCTGACCGGAGTCGAGGAGGCCGCGAGCGAGATCGCCGCGGCCGCCGTCGGGGAACTGGCGCCGTACGTGGCGCCGTTGACGGTGCCGCCGGTGCTGCGGCCCGACTCCGGTGACGTCCTGCAAGAGACAGAGATCGCGCTGCGGCCCACGTGGCAGCGGCTGCACCCGCAGCTCCCGCCGACACTGATGTGGGGCTACGAGGGGTCCGTGCCGGGCCCGACCATCGAGGTGCGGCGCGGGCAGCGCGTCCGCATCGCCTGGACGAACCGCATTCCCAAGGGCGGCGAGTACCCGGTGAGCGCGGTGGAGGTGCCCAATCCGCCGACCGAGCCGGGCCAGGACCCGCCGCCCCCGCCGACCACGCTGCCGGGCCGCGCGGGCGTCGCGGTGAACGCGGATGTGGCGGCGCTGCCCGCCTGGACCGTCACGCACCTGCACGGCGCGCAGACCGGCGGCGGCAACGACGGCTGGGCGGACAACGCGGTGGGCTTCGGCGACGCCCAGCTCTCCGAGTATCCGAACGACCACCAGGCGGTGCAGTGGTGGTACCACGACCACGCCATGAACATCACCAGGTGGAACGTCTACGCGGGCCTCTACGGGACGTACCTGGTCCGGGACGACGAGGAGGACGCCCTCGGGCTCCCCTCCGGGGAGCGGGAGATCCCGCTGCTGCTCGCCGACCGGAACCTGGACACGGACGAGGACGGCCGGCTCAACGGCCGGCTGCTGCACAAGACCGTGATCGTCGACCCGGCGAACGAGGAGACGGGCAAGCCCGTCACCATCCCGTTCAGCGGCCCGTACACGACGGTCAACGGGCGGATCTGGCCCTACGCGCAGGTGGACGCGGGCTGGTACCGCTTCCGCCTGGTGAACGCGTCGAACGCGCGGATCTACAACCTGGTGCTCCTCGACGAGGACGGCGACCCGCTGCCCGGCGTCATGCACCAGATCGGCAGCGACGGCGGACTGCTGCCGCGGCCCGTACCGATCGACTTCGACGACGCGCTGCCGACGCTGCCCGTCGCGCCCGCCGAGCGGATGGACCTGCTCATCGACTTCGCGTCCCTCGCGGGCAAGCGGGTTCGTCTGGTCGACAAGGGGCGCAACCAGGCGCCGGGAGTGCCGGACGTGCCGGGCGATGTGCGCTACCCGCACGTCATGGAGTTCCGCGTCGGTGAGGGCGGCGAGCCCGACTCGTTCGTGCTGCCCGAGGTGCTGTCCGGGTCCTTCCGGAAGCTGACGCACGACATCGAGCACGGGCACCGGCTGATCGTGCTGACGCCGCCCGCGACCAAGGGCGGCGGCGGACACCCGGAGATCTGGGAGATGGAGGAGGTCACCGACGACGCCGAGACCGCGGCGGGCGCCGATGACGTCCAGGTGCCCACGGACGGCGTCATCCAGCTCGTCGACGACAAGGGTGAGTTGAAGACGTACCGGCGCATCGCCCGGACGTTCAACGACGGGCTCGGCTTCACCATCGGCGAGGGCACCCACGAGCAGTGGAGCTTCCTGAACCTCGCGGTGAACCCGCCGGTCGTGCACCCGATGCACATCCACCTCGCCGACTTCCAGATCCTCGGCCGCGACGTGTACGACGCCTCCGGGTTCGACACCGAGGTGGGCGGCACGGTCAAGCCGGTCGCGTTCGACCCGAACTCGGTGATCCCGCTGCCGCCCAACGAGCAGGGGCACAAGGACGTGTTCCGCGCCCTGCCCGGCCAGATGCTGCGCGTCATGGGCAAATTCGACGGGGCGTACGGCCGGTTCATGTACCACTGCCACCTCCTGGAGCACGAGGACATGGGCATGATGCGGCCCTTCGTGGTGATGCCGCCGGAGGCCCTGAAGTTCGACCACGGGGCCGGGCACGGCGGTGGCCACGGGGGCCACACCGGCTGATTCCTGTGGTGCACGGGGTGCCGGGCGCCGGCGTTCGAGCCGGCCCCGGCACTCTCACTCGTTCGTGGATCGTCGCGGGCGTGCGCGGAGGGTAGGGCTCTGGCCGTGGCCGAGTGAGCCAGGGACCGGAGGCGGGCGATCCATGGAACAGACTGCGTTGCGGCCCAAGGCGATGCCGGGATCCGGGGGCAGGTCATCGACCACGACGTCGAAGCAGGAGCCGTCGTCCGGCCCGCTGACGAGGTCCGGACCGGCGCCGAAGCCCGGCAGGCCGCACGCCGCCCGGCGGCGCGGCAGGCGCCTGTGCAGCGTGCTGTGCGGGCTGCTGTGCGCGGTCGTGCTCGTCCTCGCGGGCATCGGCCTCGGCACCGTGGGGGCCACCGTCATCGGCATGAGCAAGCTCGCCGAACTGAAGCGGCAGGCCCCGCCCGCGGCAAGCCCCGCGACCCCGCCGCCGAGCAGCCCCGCCGCCACGCCGGGACCCACCACGGCGCCCGCACCGCCCACCCCGCCCCTGCCGAGGGGCGGGCTCGGCGTGGAGGTCGTCGACGCCCCCAAGGCGTCGGGCGCGCTCGTCGTGGCCGTGCACATTCCGGGCCCCGGCTATACCGGCGGCCTGGTCCGCGGCGACGTCCTGGTGGGCCTCGGCGACCGGCGCGTCGGCTCCGCGCTCGACCTGGCCGCGCACGTGGCCGACGTGGCGGACACCCGACCGGGCCGGCAGGTCGTGGTCACGGTCCGGCACGCGAACGGGGAGCTGCAGAAGCTGGCGGTCACACCGGGCCTGGTCACGTGACGGCCGTATTCGGCGCGCGCCCCGCCCACGGCGCCTGAAATCATGGGCAGAGGTCGGTCTCGCGCCGCCCCGCGCCGCCGGGCAGGATGGCTGCCCGTACGACGCCCGCACTCCCACAGGCGCCCACCCGTACGAAAGGCCAGGACATGACGACCGGTACCCCCGCGCCCTTCACCGCCGCCGACTACAAGGCCCGCATGGACCGTGCCGCGCAGTCCGCCGCCGACGCGGGGCTCGCAGGGGTGCTGGTCGCGCCGGGCCCCGACCTCGTATGGCTCACCGGCTACCACGTACC
The DNA here is from genome assembly GCF_050106155.1 of Streptomyces nidicola. NCBI lineage: Bacteria > Bacillati > Actinomycetota > Actinomycetes > Kitasatosporales > Streptomycetaceae > Streptomyces > Streptomyces nidicola. The sequence goes on along the minus strand of NZ_JBNBPI010000001.1, from coordinate 2,622,555 downwards.
GGCCGACACCGAGCGGCTCACCCTCCTCGTGCTCGCGGCCGGCCAGGAGCCCACGCTCGTCGTGCCGACCCTGGAGGCGCCCGACGCCGCCAAGGCCGCGGGCGCCGACGCGATGACGCTGCGCGACTGGACCGACGGCAAGGACCCGTACGACGTCACGGCCCCGCTGCTCAGGTCGGTCGGGGGTCCGGGCCGCTTCGGGGTGAGCGACAACGCCTGGGCGATGCATCTGCTCGGCCTGCAGAAGACCCTGCCCGATACCTCGTACGTCTCGCTCACCGAGGCCCTGCCGATGCTGCGCGGCGTGAAGGACGCCGCCGAACTGGAGCGCCTCGCCGCCGCGGGCGCCGCCGCGGACGCCACGTACGAGGAGATCAAGAAGGTCGCCTTCGCGGGCCGCCGGGAGAACGACATCGCCGGTGAACTGTCCGAGCTGCTGAAGAGGTTCGGGCACTCGCAGGTCGACTTCACCGTCGTCGGCTCGGGCCCGAACGGCGCCAACCCGCACCACGAGGCGAGCGACCGCGTCATCCAGGACGGCGACATGGTGGTGCTCGACTTCGGCGGCCTCAAGCACGGCTACGGCTCCGACACCACCCGTACCGTGCACGTCGGCGAGCCGACGGACGAGGAGCGCGAGGTCCACGACATCGTCCGCGAGGCGCAGACCGCGGCCTGTGACGCGGTACGCCCCGGGATCGCCTGCCAGGACGTCGACCGGGTCGCCCGCAAGGTCATCACGGACGCCGGGTACGGCGAGTACTTCATCCACCGCACCGGGCACGGCATCGGCGTCACCACCCACGAACCGCCCTACATGATCGAGGGCGAGGAGCAGGAGCTGGTGCCGGGCATGTGCTTCTCCGTCGAACCCGGCATCTATCTCCCGGGCCGGTTCGGCGTCCGCGTCGAGGACATCGTGACCGTCACCGAGGACGGCGGCAGGCGCCTCAACGCGACGGCGCGCGAGATGGCGATCGTGGGCTGAGCGGCCATGCCGTCGACGCCGCGGCAGCCCACTGCCGACGCCGTGCGCCGCGTCCTGGAGGCGATGCTTCCGGACGGCGGCGCCCCAGAGGTGCGTCCCGTCGCCGAGGGCGGCGAGCACTCCACGTGGTGGGTGGGGAAGACGCACGTGCTGCGCCTCGCCACCGACGGTGCGATGTCCGCGCGACTGCGGCGCGAGGTGCGCCTGCGTGACCTCGTACGCCCCCACGTCCCGGTCGCCGTGCCCGCCTCCGTCGCGACGGGGGAGTGGGCGCCCGGCCTCGCCTGCACGCTCGACAAGCGGCTGCCCGGGGAGTCCGCCGAGGTCAGGGACGTCACCGCGGCCGGCGAGGAGGATCTCGCCGGGCTGCTCGCGGGGCTGCGCGAGGTGCCGCTCGCGCGGACCGTTCCCGTCGGTGTGCCGAAGGTGCCGCCGCGCTCGCTGGAGAGCCTGCGCCGCGAGGCCGGAGCCGCGGCCCTGAAGCTCGACGCGGACGGCGAGTTCGAGGCCGAGCGGCTCGAACAGCTCGCCGCGCGGGCCGTCGCGCAGCTCGTCCCGCAGCCCGACACCGTGCTCGTCCACAACGACCTCAAGGGCGAGCATCTGACCGTGTCGACGGACGGCCGGGTGCGCGGCGTCCTCGACTGGGCCGACGCGGTCGTCGGCGACGCCGCGGAGGACATCGCCGGACTCACGATCGCCGTGGGCGCGCGTGCCGCGGTCCGCTCCGCGACGCTGGCGGGGTACGGACCGCGGTCGTGCCTGCGGGGGCTGTGGCTGGCCCGGTGCGATGTCCTGGTGCGGCTCGTGGACCGGCTGTACGGCGCCGACGACAGCCCCGAGAGCCTGCTGCGGGTGCAGATGGAGCGGGCGTGGGAGGCGATTCTGCTGGAGCTGGTGTCGGAGGGGTGAGCCGGAGGGCGGCGGGACAAAGGGCCGGGCCCGCCCTCCGCCCCGCCTTGTGCGCCTCTACGGTTGCGCCTCTATGGTCGCGCTTCTACGGCGCCACAGCGACCACGCAGGACTCCGCCGGGACCGTCAGCACGCCGTCCCTGCCCGGCAGTTCCACCGGCTCCCACGCGGCGAGCAGCCGCGCCACGGGCCGCCCCAGTGGAATCGACACCGGCACGTCCGACAGGTTCACCGCCACCCGCAGATCGCCGCGCCGGTAGGCGATCCACCGCGCCTGCTCGTCGTACGCGACCTTGACCGCGGCCAGATCCGGGTCCTGGAGGTCGGGGCGGGCGCGGCGCAGGGCGATGAGTTCGCGGTACCAGGTGAGCACGCGCGCGTGGTGGCCCGTTTCCCGCTCCTCCCAGTTCAGACAGGAGCGCTCGCGGGTGGCCGGGTCCTGCGGGTCCGGGACCTCCTCGGCCCAGCCGTGCGCCGCGAACTCCCGCCGCCTGCCCTTGCGTACCGCTTCGGCGAGAGCGGCGTCGGTGTGGTCGGTGAAGTACTGCCAGGGCGTGCTCGCGGCCCACTCCTCGCCCATGAACAGCATCGGCGTGAAGGGCCCGGTGAGGACGAGCGTCGCCGCGCACGCGAGCAGCCCGGGGCTCACGAGCGAGGCGAGGCGGTCGCCCTGCGCCCGGTTGCCGATCTGGTCGTGGGTCTGCGTGTAGGCGAGCAGCCGGTGCGCGGGCACGGTGGTGCGGTCCAGCGGGCGGCCGTGGCGGCGGCCGCGGAACGTCGAGTACGTGCCGTCGTGGAAGAAGCCGTGGTTGAGCGTCTTGGCGAGCGCGGCCATCGGCTGCCGCGCGAAGTCCCCGTAATAGCCCCGACGTTCACCGGTGACGGCCGCGTGCACGGCGTGGTGCACGTCGTCGTTCCACTGCGCGTGCAGTCCGAGCCCGCCCTCGGAGCGCGCGGTGATGACGCGCGGGTCGCCGAGGTCGGACTCGCCGACCAGGAACAGCGGCCGGCCGAGGTCCTCCGCGAGCGCGTCCACGGCCGCCGAGAGCTCCTCCAGGAACGGCAGGGCGCGCCGGTCGTGGAGTTCGTGGATCGCGTCGAGCCGCAGCCCGTCGATCCGGTAGTCGCGCAGCCAGGCGAGCGCGCTGCCGATCAGATACGCGCGCACCTCGTCGGAGCCGGGCGCGTCCAGGTTCACCGCGCTGCCCCACGGAGTGTGGTGCGTGTCCGTGAAGTACGGGCCGAACGCGGGCAGATGGTTGCCGGAAGGGCCCAGGTGGTTGTGCACGACGTCGAGCACGACACCGAGGCCCTGTTCGTGGGCACTGTCGACAAAACGCTTCAGCGCCTCGGGCCCGCCGTACGGCTCGTGCACGGCCCACAGGTCGACCCCGTCGTAGCCCCAGCCGTGCTGTCCCGGCATGGGGCACAGCGGCATCAACTCCACGTGCGTGACGCCCAGGTCGGCGAGGTGGCCGAGCCGCCCCGCGGCGGCGTCGAGCGTGCCCTCCTTCGTGTACGTGCCCACATGGAGCTCGTACAGGACCGCTCCCGTCAGTCCGCGGCCGGGCCAGTGGCCGCGCCACGCGTACCGCCTGTGGTCGACGACGGCGCTCAGCCCGTCCGGGCCGTCGGGCTGCCGCCGCGAGCGCGGGTCGGGCAGCACGGGGCCGCCGTCGACCGCGAAGCCGTACCGCGTGCCGTCCTCGGCCTCGGCCTGCCCGGACCACCATCCGTCCGCGCGGTACGGGTCACGCGCCAACGCGCGCGTGGTGCCCTGTTCGTCTTCGGCGCCCCCAATGTGGAGCGTTACCTGCTCGGCCTGTGGTGCCCACACCTCGAACTGCACGGACCGTTCCCCCTCGTGACCGGATGCCTGCCGACAGTGACGGCTGAGTCCCATGGTGCGTCAGTTGTGATCGACGCGGGGCCGTTTTGCCTCGCTGGGGCATGCGTCACACGAAGTCGAGGCTCTGCCGCACACGAAGCCGAGGCCCTGTCACACGAAGTTGATGCGCTTCTGTGCCACCGGGTACCCGGCCTTCGCGAAATTCGCCGCCATCGGGAAGTTGCCCTCGTCCGTGGCCGCCGCGATGAACTCGGCGCCCCGCTCGGCCAGGAAGTGCGTCGTCTCCACCAGGAGGTCGTACGCGTAGCCGTGCCCGCGCTGTTCGGGCACCACGCCGATGAACCCGACACAGGGGCCCGAGGGGTTGTGCGCGGGCACATGGAGGCCGACGAGCTCGCCGTCCTTCGTGTGGGCCAACTGCAGCCACTCGCGCCCTGCCGGGAACCAGTGGAAGAAGTCCAGCTCCTGGCGCGCGGCCCGCTCGGAGCCACCCTCCTCGATGGCCGCCCGCGCATGTGCGTCCAGCGTCCCCGAGTGCACGCGCCGCAGCACGTCCAGGACGGCCTCGTCGTCGGGCTCGGAGCGGAACTCCAGGCGGCCGGTCCGCTCGGGCAGGCCGTCCTCCGGAGTCCACCGGTAGCGGAAACGCTCCACCAGGACGCGCATTCCCGCGTCCTCGATCGCCGCCCTGCGCGGCTCGACCGCGGCCACGACCTCCGGCCGCTCGCGCCAGTCGGGCGGCAGCAGCAGGTCGTACTCGGTGCGGAACGGCGCCCGCCGCAACAGCTCGGCGCCCGCCGCGGCCTCGCCCTCGGCCACGTCGAACCAGTCCAGGGCCAGGGGCCGCTCGTCGTCGGGCCCGCCCCACCACGCCGCGCGGGCCACCACGCGGTCGCCGCGCAGCGCCACCCAGGTCCACTCGGGCCGGTACTCGCCGCCCTCGCCGACGGTGCGGTACACGGATCCGACGAGGGCGCGGCCGACCAGGCCGGGATCGTCGAGGGAATGGAAGAGGCGGGCGTCGGCCTCGGTGAGGGCACGCACGACAAGGGGCTGAACCGCTGAGGTCAAGAAGTCTCCTTGGGGAGCGGCCCGTTGGTGGCCGCGGCGCGCCGAACGTAACAGCGCGGGGCGGCCCACGCTCCCGGTTTTCTGGACACTGCGGCCTCCGCTGCCCGACAATTCCCTTTGTGACGTCCTCTTTTGAACACCACACGTACCCGGCTCGGCTCTCCGACGCCGAGCGGGACCGTGCGCTGAAGGTGCTCAGGGACGGCGTCGCCCTCGGTCGGCTCTCGCACGACACGTTCGTGCGCCGCATGGAGCTGGTGTTCACCGCCCGGCGGACCGAGGACCTCGACCGGCTCACCGCGGATCTGCAACAGGAGAGCCGCTTGTCGCGGGCGCTGTTCGGCACCGTGGGAGCGGTCTCCGGGTTCACCGTGCGGCTGCGCAGGGCGTGGACGGTGGAGCGGCTGCCGAAGCTGCTCCTGCCGCCGGCCGCGTCCCCGTACCCGCTGCGCATCGGCCGCGACCCGGCCAACGGGCTGCGGCTGAGCCACGACACGGTCTCGCGGGTGCACGCCGAGCTGAGCCGGCAGGCCGGAGTGTGGGTGCTGCGCGACCTCGGCTCGACCAACGGCACGTCGGTGAACGGGCGCAGGGTGATCGGCGCGGCGGTCGTGCGGGACGGCGATCAGGTCGCCTTCGGACGCATGGCGTTCCGGCTGTCCGCGGACTGACCCGGGAGCGCCTGCCATCCCCGCGCGCGTGCCGCACCCGCGCGTGCTCGGCTGCGCATGTGCTCACCCGCGCGCGTGCCGCACCGCCGCCACCGTCGTCCGCGCCTGATGCTCTATCTGGTGGGCCACCGGCACCCACCGCGCCCCGAACCGCTCGGCGTACGCCTCGCACCACCGGGTGACGAGGGCGTCGAGACGGGGCGCCGCCAGGTCGTCGGCCTCCTCCAGGACCCGCAGGAGCATCGCCGCGGCCCGCAGCGGCAGCCGCCGGGCGAACGCGTCGATGCTGCCGACGTACGCCATCGTGGCGCCCGGCGGCGGCGGTTGGACCCAGTCGTCCGCGAGCCCCGGCACCAGGCCCAGCGCCCAGCAGGCCGCGCCGAGGAGCGGACCGCCGGTGTCCGGGAGCCGCGGCATGGCCTCCGTGAGGATCTCCTCCACGAGCCGGGTGTCGCGGCTGAGCCGGGCCGACAGGCGCCGCAGCGCCCGCTCCGGCGCGGGATGCGGGGCCGGGTCGTCCACCAGGTCGCTGGCCCACATCGGGACCTCCACGATCGCCGTGGAGCCGCCGTAGCGGTGCGCGTGGTGCCACGTCGACAGGCGGGCGTCGTCGGGCAGGCTCGGGAACGCGGCCTGCGCGTCCAGGTCCGGCATCACGTGGACGCCGCGCCCCGACGTCGGCCATCCCGCCGCGTCCGACGCCCCGGTCTCCACCGGTATGTGCAGCTCGGCGGCCGACTTGGCGAAGGGCTCGGCGAGCCCCGGTATGTCCCGGGTCAACTGCACCCAGCTCCCGCCCAGTTCGGTGCCGTGCAGGGACACCTGGAGGTAGGGCCGCACCTCGTCGATCACGCCGACCAGGGTCTTCGTCTCCGGCGGGAGCCGGTCGGGCGGCAGTACCGACGGCGACCACTCCGGCTGCTCCGCGCCCGTGGGCCTGAAGAAGCCCCGGTGGTAGTCGAGCAGCGAGTGCGGCTCCGGAGCGTTGTGCAGCGCCGCGCCGTCCGGGTCCGCGCACAGCAGGAAGTGCCAGGACCGGTCGGTCCGCAACTCCCGGTCGAAGAGTGCCTTTTCGGCCAGGTGCAGCGCCGTGGAGCCCCCTGTGGGTTCATTGGCGTGCGCCCCGGCCACGATGAGGACGGCGCGCCTGTCGTGCCCTATGGACAGCAGGTGCAGGGGGCGCCCCCCACGCGACGTCCCGACCTGGCGTAGGCGACACAGGTCAGGTCGGTGAGACGTCAGCTCCCGCGCTGACTGGACCAACTCGGCCGAGGTGGGGTACCGCTGCTCCGACAGGTGACTCACCCCCGTTGGTGCTCCCGGCGTCAGCAATCCGCAGTACCCCATGCTCCGCTCCATGTGTCAAGAAGGCCTATACAGCGGCCCCGGGCCGCTCGGCAGGGGAGAGTTCACGCCACCGCGGCCCCCGCGCAGGTCAGACCCGTACGTCACCCTGAGTCACCGCTGTCACTCGGACAGTGGAACGGAGGCTGCGTGACGAAGGCCTCGGTGGTGCGCTGGGCAGAGCGGCGCGCAGCGACCGGTGCGCGCCCCGGTACAGAGTGGAGTCCCGCGGTGCTGTGCCCTTCCGGACCGGTCTCGTATCCCGACGCATCGGGGTCCTACCCGCGCGCGGGGTCCGCGACGCAGCCCCCGAGCCTCGCCGCGCCGCGGACCGCCCACGATCCGTGGCCGCTGTACCGCACCCTGCGGGCCACGCACCCGCTGCACCTCGACGAGCCCTTCGGCGCGTGGCTCCTCAGCCGCTACGTGGACGTGCGCACGGCGCTCGCCGACCCCCGGCTGGTCGCACCGCCGCCCGGCCGCACCTTCGCCCACCTGGAAGCGGACACGCACGCCGACCAGCGCGCGCTCCTCGCCCCGGCCCTCCAGGGGCGCGCGTTGGCCACCCTGAAGGCGAGCGTCGAACGCACCGCCTACGTACTCGCGCGCCGCCTCGCCCGACGCCACGAGGCCGACCTGGTCGAGGAGTTCTGCCACTGGCTGCCCGCCGTGGCCGTCGTCCGCGCGCTGGGCCTGCCCTACGAGGGCACCACCCACGTCGCCGCCCTGTGCCGCGCGGGGCTCACGCACCTGGGCGGCGCCCCGGACGCCCTGGACGCCTTCCTGCGCCCGCAGATCGCCCGCCGCCGCGCCCACCCCACGAACGACCTCCTGGGTGCCCTGTGCGCCGCACGGGCCGACGGACGGCCGCTGTCCGACGACACGGTCTGCGGGCTCGCCGCGACGCTCCTCGGCGCGGGCGGGGACGCCACGAACCGGGCCCTGGCCGTGCTCCTCGCCAACCTCCTCGATCACCCCGAGCAGTTGGCGCTGGTGCGGGCCCGGCCCGAACTCGGCGACGCCGCCTGGGCCGAGTCGCTGCGCCGCGACCCCGCCACTCACGTCGTCCTGCGCCGGGCCCTCGCGCCGGTCCCGGTGAGCGGCGGCACGATACCGGCGGGCGCCACGGTCGCGTGCCTCGTGGGAGCGGCGGGCAGGGACGCGGCCCGGTTCGCCGACCCCGACCGCTACGACCTGTTCCGCGCGGCTCCCGGGCAGCTGGCCCACGGCACCGGGCGGCACCGCTGCCCAGGCGTCCAACTCGCCCGCCTCACCGCCGACGCCGGCCTGCGCGCCCTGCTGACGGAGCTGCCGTCGATGTCGTGGGCGCCAGGCTTCAGGCCCGCCTACGAGGGCCTGCTCACCCGCTCTCCCGCGGCTCTCCACGTACGTCTTCGATGAGGGCTCGCAGGCCCTCGCCCTGGTCACTGTTCTCGTCGGCGCCGAACGAGGAGTGCCACAGGGAGATGCTCGAAGAGTTCCGCCACGCGCGCGTGCCCGCTGAACCGCCTTTCTGGTCCGAGGAGTTCGATCCACTCACCCTCGGGGAGCGGGAGGTGTGTGGTGCGCCAGCCGCCGGTGTCGGTGAGCCGCAAGGAGAGGCGGGTCGTCGCCACGATCACGCGGCCCGCGCGTGCGTAGGCGACGCAGTGGGCCTGGCCGGGGCCTTCGGCGTGCAGCGGTTCGTAGGTGGCTGTGTCGCCGAACCAGTCGGGGTGCGTCCGGCGCAGGCGCAGGGCGCAGCGGGTGAGTTCGGCCTTGGTGCTGTGCTTCTTGGGGGTGAGGTGGGCGGGCGCCCGGTTGTCGGGGTCCACCAGGGCGCGGTATTCGTGCTCGGTGTCCTGGTAGAGGTCGGGTACGCCCGGCATGGTGAGGTGGATGAGGGCCGCGCCCAGGATGTTCGCGTGCACATGGGGTTCGAGGTCGTCCATGAAGCGCAGCACCTCGTTGCCGGGCGGACCGCAGGGCCCTGACGCCACGAAGGCCTCCACCGCGTTTTCGTAGTCCGCTTCCTGCTCCGTCCACGTCGTGAACAGGCCCGCCTCGCGCGCGTGCTTGAGCATGGCGGTGTGCAGCCGGTCCGGTGCGGCGGGGCCGAGTCCGGCGAGGGTCTGCCATGCGGCCCAGGCCAGCTGCGGGTCGGGGGCGCTGGTGCCGCCGCCCTGCGCGGTCCGCGCGGTGACGTCCGCGAGCAGTTCCTCCCACCGCTGGGGGCACTGGGTGAGGACGGAGATGGCGGCCCGTACGTCGGCGCTGCGTTTCGTGTCGTGCGTCGACAGGGCCGTCGAGGTGCAGGGCCAGTCGCGCTGCACGCGCGCGCAGTACGCGTGGAACGCCTCCACGGACACGGCAGGTTCCCCGGGCGAGCCGCCCACCTCCAGGGCCGACAGCAGCGGCGTGTACCGGTAGAACGCGGTGTCCTCCACCGCCTTGGCGTGCAGTGCGGAGGCGGTCTGCGCGAACCGGGCGGCGAACGCCGTGTGCGCGGGGCCCGTGCCGCGCCGCCCCAGCGCCAACTCCCGTACGGCGTCGACCGCTCGGGCCTCCTCGGGCACCGCGAACGCCGCCTTCGCCTCGCCCGCCGCGGACGCCGTCAGCACCGTCTCAGGGGCTACGCCCCCGCTCGCGTAGGGCCGGTAGACCGGGATGCGCACCAGAAGCTCGCACAGCGCCGTGCGCAGCGCCCAGGGGGCGTGGTCGCGCAGCTCCGGCTCCCCGGCGCACAGCGCCACGGCCTCGCGGGTCAGCCGATCCACCTCGGCGGCCAGTTCGTGGGTGACGACGCGGTACGCGGCGCGCCGCACGGTCGCCGCCCATTCCCCGCCCCGATCCGCCGGGGCCCCGGTGAACCGGCGGAACAGGCCCAGGAGTTGATCGGATCCGGCCGGATCGGTGAACAGCCCGTCGATGTGGCGCAGCGCGTCGTAGCCGGTGGTGCCGGCCACCGGCCACGCCGCGGGCAGCCGCTCGCCGTCCTGGAGGATCTTCTCGACGACGGTCCACCGGCCGCCGGTCGCCTCGCCAAGCCGTTGCAAGTAGCCGCCGGGATCCGCGAGCCCGTCGGGGTGGTCGATACGCAGCCCGTCGACGACGCCCTCGCGCAGCAACTGAAGAATCTTTGCGTGGGTCGCCGCGAAGACCTCCGGCTCCTCCACCCGTACGGCGATCAGATCCGAAATGGTGAAGAAACGCCGGTAGTTGAGCTCCGTGCGGGCCAGCCGCCACCACGCCGGGCGATACCACTGCGCGTCGAGCAGCCGGGCAAGCGGCAGGGAGGCAGTGCCCTCGCGCAGCGGGAACGCGTGCTCGTAGTAGCGCAGGACCGCGCCGTCCACCCTCAGGTGCGGCAATTCCTCGCCTACAGGGCCGCCCAGGACCGGCAGCAGCACCCGCCCGCCCTGCGCCTCCCAGTCGATGTCGAACCAGCCCGCATACCCAGACGTAGGGCCCTCGCGCAGTACCTCGCGCAGCGGCCGGTTGTGGGACACGGCCGCCGCCATGTGGTTGGGCACCAGGTCCACGACCAGGCCCAGACCGTGCCCGCGCGCCGTCCGGGCGAGGTCCCGCAGGCCGTCCTCGCCACCCAGCTCGGCGCGCACGCGCGCGTGGTCCACCACGTCGTAGCCGTGCGTCGAACCCGGCACCGCCTCCAGGACCGGCGACAGGTGCAGATGGGAGATTCCCAGGGAGGCCAGATACGGGACCGCAGCCGCCGCGGCGGCGAACCCGAAGTCCGGTTGCAGCTGGAGCCGATACGTCGCCGTGGGAGTCGTCGGAGGCGGCGTCGTGGGCGGCATCGGGGCTTGAGGCGTCATGCGAACCTACGTACCCGCGCCGCCGCCTTTCGTGTCATCACTGCATGCATGCGGGTGCGCGTGCCTCGTTAACGTCGGACGATGCCTGGTACATCCAACAAGGCCGGTGGAACGCTCGACGCGTACCGCAGGGTGCTCGCTGCTACGGGGCGCCCGCTGCCCGTCGTGTCCTTCCTCGGGCGGCTGCCGGTCGCGGTGATCCAGTTCGGCAGCGTCCTGCTGGTGACCCGCACCAGTGGCTCCCTCGCCACCGGAGGCGTGGTCGCCTGCGCCCTCGCGCTCGGCCAGGTGGCCATGGGGCCCTTCGTAGGGAGGCTCGCCGACCGGCGCGGCCAGCGTCCCGTCGTCCTCGTCTTCGCGCTGCTCAACGGCCTCGCGATCGCCGTCTACACGCTCGCCGCGCTCGCGGGCCTGCCGACTTCCGCCCTGATCGCGCTCGGCGTCCTCGTGGGCGCCACCGTCCCCGGCATCGGGCCGCTCGCGCGCGCCCGCGGGGTCGCGCTCGTGCGCCGGGAGGGCGGCGACGAGCGGGTGGTGAACGCCGTGCTCTCCCTGGAGTCCACCATGGACGAGCTCAGCTTCGTCCTCGGCCCCGCGCTCATCGGGATCGCCTCCGTAGTGGCGCACCCCGCCTACGCGTTCGGCGCGGCCGCGCTCCTCGTCGCGGTCTGCGGCACCGCGTTCGCGCTGCACCCGACCGCCACGGCGGTGCCGCCCGCCGCGGCGGGGACGCGGCCACGCGCGCGTGCGGAGCGGCCACGGCTGCCGCGCCAGGTCCATGTGGTGCGTGTCGGGCTCGTCCTTCTCGGCATCCTGCTCGGCGGCTGCGGCGCCGGAATCACCGCGCTCACCGAGGAGTTGGGGCACGGCGACCAGGCGGGGCTCGTCTACGCCGCCATGGGCGTCATGAGCGCCGTCGTCGGCCTGTCCATGGCGGCGGTGCCCGCCCGGTTCACGCTGCGGGCCCGCTGGCGCGTCGCCACCGCGGCCGCCGCCGTCCTGTCGCTCCCGCTCCTCGTCACGCACTCCATGGCGCTCCTGTACGTCGCGGTGACCGTCTTCGGCGCCCTGTTCGCCCCGAACCTGATCACCGGGTTCGGGCTCACCGAGCAGGCCGTGCCGCGCGAACGGCTCGGCGAGGGCATGACGGCCGCCGTGAGCGCGTTCGTCGGCGGACAGGCCGTCACGCTCGCCGTGGCGGGCCGTCTCGCGCAGGCCCACGGGGCCGCTGCCGCCTTCGCGGTGGGCAGCGTGGCCGCCGGGCTCGCCTTCCTCGTCGCGCTGCGCGTACGGCCCCTCCAGGCGGCCGGCGAGACCGCTACGCCGGCCGCTGCAGCACCGTGAGGCTGCGCCCCTGCAAGGTGACCCGGTCGCCGGCCTGTACCTTCGGGCCCTCGCCCGACGAAAGGCCCTCGGCCAGCGCCGTGTCGACGACGGCCTGCCACTGGCGCCCGTGGTCGACCGGAACGACGAAATCCATCGGCTCCGGCGAGGCGTTGAACAGCAGCAGGAACGAGTCGTCCTGGATGCGCTCACCGCGCGCGCCCGGCTCCGAGATCGCGTTGCCGTTGAGGAACACGGACAGGGCGCGCGCCTGCGCCGCCCCCCAGTCCTGCTGCGTCATCTCCTCGCCCTCCGGGGTGAACCAGGCGATGTCCGACAGGTCGTCGTGCGTGCCCTCGACCGGACGGCCGTGGAAGAAGCGCCGCCTGCGGAACACGGGGTGGTCGCTGCGCAGCCGCACCATCGCGCGCGTGAACTCCAGGAACGGGTCCGGTGCGTCGTCGGGGTCGGCCCAGCGCACCCACGCCACCTCGTTGTCCTGGCAGTAGGCGTTGTTGTTGCCGCTCTGGGTGCGCCCGAACTCGTCGCCGTGGCTGAGCATCGGGACGCCCTGCGACAGCATCAACGTAGCGATGAAATTGCGCATTTGGCGGTCCCGCAGGTCGAGCACCGCCTGGTCGTCGGTGTCGCCCTCGGCGCCGCAGTTCCACGACCGGTTGTGGCTCTCGCCGTCGCGATTGCCCTCCCCGTTGGCGTCGTTGTGCTTGTCGTTGTACGACACCAGGTCGCGCAGAGTGAAACCGTCGTGGCAGGTCACGAAGTTTATGGAGGCGAGCGGGCGGCGTCCGTCGTCCTGGTAGAGGTCCGAGGAGCCGGTCAGCCGGCCCGCGAACTCGGCGAGCGTGCGCGGCTCACCCCGCCACAAGTCCCGCACGGTGTCGCGGTACTTGCCGTTCCACTCGGTCCACAAGGGCGGGAAATTTCCCACCTGGTAGCCGCCCTCACCGACGTCCCAGGGCTCCGCGATCAGCTTCACGCGGGAGACCACCGGGTCCTGCTGCACGAGGTCGAAGAACGACGACAGGCGGTCCACTTCGTGGAACTGCCGGGCCAGGGTGGCGGCCAGGTCGAAGCGGAACCCGTCGACGTGCATCTCCTCGACCCAGTAGCGCAGCGAATCCATGATCATCTGGAGTACGTGCGGGGACCGCATCAGGAGCGAGTTTCCCGTCCCCGTGGTGTCCATGTAGTAACGCGGATCGTCGGTCAGCCTGTAGTAGGACGGGTTGTCGAGCCCCTTGAAGGACAGCGTCGGACCCAGGTGGTTCCCCTCGGCCGTGTGGTTGTAGACGACGTCCAGAATGACTTCGATTCCGGCCTGGTGCAGCGCCCGCACCGCGGACTTGAACTCCAGGACCTGCTCGCCGCGGTCGCCCCACGACGCATACATGTTGTGCGGAGCGAAGAAGCCGATCGTGTTGTAGCCCCAGTAGTTGTTGAGCCCCATCTCGACCAGCCGGTGGTCGTTGACGAACTGGTGCACCGGCATCAACTCAAGGGCGGTGACGCCCAGTTCCGTGAGGTGGTCGATGACCGCCGGATGCGCGAGCGCCGCATACGTACCGCGCAACTCCTCCGGCAGCGCCGGGTGTTGCATCGTCAGGCCCTTCACATGCGCCTCGTAGAGCACCGTCTCGTGGTACTCCGTGCGCGGCAGCCGGTCGTCGCCCCAGTCGAAGTACGGATTGACCACCACCGACGCCATCGTGTGCGGCGCCGAGTCCAGGTCGTTGCGCTCGTCCGGTGCGTCGAACGGATAGCCGTACACCGACTCGTTCCAGTCGATCCGCCCGCTGATGGCGCGCGCGTACGGGTCGAGGAGCAGCTTCGCCGAGTTGCAGCGCAGGCCGCGCGCGGGCTCGTACGGGCCGTGCGCCCGGTACCCGTAGCGCTGCCCCGGCATGATCCCCGGCAGATAGGCGTGCCGCACGAAGGCGTCGGCCTCCCGCAGCTCCACCGCGGTCTCCGAGCCGTCGTCGTGCAACAGGCACAGCTCGATACGGTCGGCGGCCTCCGAGAAGACCGCGAAGTTCGTCCCGGCGCCGTCGTACGCGGCACCCAGTGGATACGCCTGTCCTGGCCAGACCTGCATGCTGACGCTCTTCCTTCCCGAGCTCCCGACTATCCAAGACCAGGGGATACCCCATTGGCCCGGCGGTCCGGGCGGCATCGGACAGTCTCTGCCCGAAAGTGAGGCAACCACACGGGAGTTGGCGCCCTCTTACACGGCGACCATGTCGGTCCGGCATGCCCCAGGCCGGGGCTGCCGGGGAAGTTGGGGGAAGATGTGCGCACAGCTGTAAGACGCCATCTGGGGAAGCTGATGGCGGTGGTGGCGCTCGCGATCGCGGGCGGCGCCGTCGCGGTCGGCGTGACACTGCCTGATGAGGGCGGGAGCGACATGACCAGGGCGGGGGCCGCGGCGCGGGACGCGGTGGCCCCGGAGGGCACCGTGGAGCCCGCGCCCGAACAGGGCGCGAAGGGGGTGGGGCGCGATCCGCTCACGGACGCCGAGACGGAGCGTGCCGAGAAGCTGGCGACGGCGGGCAACGCCCTGCGGATGGACGCGCGGGACGTGGAGGGCGACCGGGGCCCTCAGCATCTGTCGACGAACCTGACGGAGGTCGACCCCGGCCTCAGCGACGCCGCCGCCGGCGAACGCCGTGCCGACGTCGTGTACTACGACTACAAGAGCGACGCCGTCGTCACGAAGACGGTGAACCTCGACACGGGGAAGGTCGAGGACAGCAGGACCGACCAGGGCGTGCAGCCGCCGCCCAGCCAGGGTGAACTGGCAGAGGCCGCGCAGCTGTTGATCGCGGACCCGCTGGGCGCCGACCTGAAGGGCGACTACAAGGACGCCACCGGTAAGCAGCTCACCAAGCCGGACCAACTGCAGCTGAGCGGCATGGTGTTCCGCAAGAAGACCGTCGCCGATGTCCCGGCCGGTCTCAAGGAGTGCGGCGAGCACCGCTGCCTGCGCGTCATCACCAAGGTCGTCAACGGGCCGTGGATCGACACCCGCGCCCTGATCGTCGACCTGAGCGCCCGCACCGTCTCCCGCCTCGGCTGAGGACCTCACCGACTTCTCCTCCATGAAGGAGCGCTTCCGTATGCACGTCACAAGACTCTTGCGCGCCCGCATCCGGCCCGCCGCAGTCGCCACGGGCCTCGCGGTCACCGCGCTGCTCGCCGGCACCCTCGCCACCGCACCCGCCGCCACGGCCGCCCCGCCACAGGCGCCCGCTGCCGCCGCGCCCGCCTGCTCGGACGCGTACCGCATCGAGCAGACCCTCGACGGCGGCACCACCTGGCGCATGTGCTGGCACTACAACACGCTGGCAGGGCTCGTCCTGGACGACGTCAGCTACCAGCCCAAGGGCGAGGCGCAGCCGATCCGCGTCCTCACCAGCGCACGGCTCGCGCAGGTCCATGTCCCCTACGACGACGGGGAAGCCGAGTACGACGACGTCACCGGCACCGACTTCGGGCAGGCCCTGCAGAACCTGAAGGCCGCCGAATGCCCCGGCGGCACCATCAAGACCGTCAAGGTCCCCGACATGGGCAACGTGAAGGGGCTCTGCACGACCACGCGTGCGCGCGGTCACGCGTACCGGCTCAGCGACGACTACTCGACCGGCGGCAGCGGCAAGGTCTACCAGTCCCAGGGCAAGGACCTGCTCGTCTACACGGTCAACAAGGCCTCCTGGTACGAGTACATCACCGAGTGGCGCTTCGCCTCCGACGGCACCATCACGTCCAATATCGGCGCCACCGGCAGCCTCTCCCCGTACGACTACGACGGCACCGACGGCAAGGGCTGGCCGATCGGCAAGGGCGCGAGCGCCTACGCGGAGAGCCACAGCCACAACGTCTTCTGGCGGCTCAACTTCGGCCTGGACGGCTCGCCCAAGGCCAAGGTCGAGCAGTACGACTCCAAGGTGACCCCGCCGAACGGCGACGGATCGCCCACCACGAAGACGACCCGCACCCCCGTCACCAAGGAACTCGCGGGCGACGTGAAGGACATGCGGTGGTGGCGCGTGGTCTCCACCGCGGGCAAGAACAAGGACAACCACCCCAGGTCG
This sequence comes from Streptomyces nidicola, assembly GCF_050106155.1. Lineage (NCBI taxonomy): Bacteria > Bacillati > Actinomycetota > Actinomycetes > Kitasatosporales > Streptomycetaceae > Streptomyces > Streptomyces nidicola. The sequence goes on along the minus strand of NZ_JBNBPI010000001.1, from coordinate 2,606,473 downwards.
TACGAGTTCGTGCCCGGCCGCTCGAACCGCTTCCCCGGACGTGCCTTCACCAAGCACGACGTCTACTTCACCGAGTACAAGAAGTGCGAGCAGTACGCGAGCGACAATCCGGCGGCGAACTGCGGGGGCACGAGCGTCAACAAGTGGGTGAACGGTCAGACGCTCAAGCACCCGATCACCTGGGTCAACATCGGGTTCCACCACATCGCCCGTGACGAGGACCAGCAGCCCATGCCGGTGCACTGGCAGGGCTTTTCGCTGGCCCCCAGGGACGTGACCGCTATGAATCCGCTCACTCCGGCCGACCTCGCGGGGCAGAACGGGGTTCCCCGAAACGGCAGTTGAGAAACCGGCGGCCTCATCCGGCTGCATCGCCACCCGCTCCCGGAGTACCCTTCCTTGATCGTTGCTGGGGGATGTGCTCCACAGTTCGGGTTCGACAAGCTCGGGGGAGCGGAAGGCGGTGCGGAGCGGGTGAGCTCGGGAGGGCTGGAGCTGCCCCCTGGTGACGACGGTCACGAGGGCCAGGACAGCCAGGAGGCAGCCTCCACGGAGATCCCGCCCGGAGCGGTGTCGCTGGCCAGGCCCATGGACGTCGCGTCCCAGATCGGACCGGAACTGGACTGGGGCGCCGACGCCTGGAGCGAGGTCCGTACGCGCGCGCAACGCGCGGGGCGGGCCTATATCTGGCTGAACCTGGTGGAGCAGCGGCTGCGCGCCGTCGTCGCCGCCGTGCTCCGCCCCGTCTACGCGCCCGTGCACGGCGAGGACTGGGTGGTCGCGGCGGCGGGGCCCGCCGGGCAGGAGTGGGTGCAGCGGGCCGTCGCCGTGCGCGAGGTCAGCCGCCGCAAGGGCTATCTCCTCGACCCGGCCGACGACAACGTGCTGTCGTTCCTCACCCTGCCGCAGCTGCGCGAGCTGATGGTGCAGCACTGGCCGTGCTTCGAGCCGTACTTCGACGACCGCCGCGACGTCGAGCTCGCCCTGGACGAGCTGGAGGTCACGCGCAACGTGGTCTCCCGCAACCGCGCCCTCTCGGAGACCGTCCTCGCCCAGGCCGAGCGCGCCTCCTCCCGCCTCCTGGACATACTCGGCGCCGGCTCCGACGTGCCCTCGGCCCGCCGGCTGCCCCTCGACGCCGTCGAGGAACTGGTCGGCGACCGGTACGCGGACGTGGTGGGGGTGCACTCCGACCGGGTCAGGCTGCTGCGCCAGTTCCCCGCCGAGGACCTCTTCGGCGGGGCGCGGCGCCTGGACGCCATCGGCATAGGCCTCAACCTGCTCGCGCAGAACTTCTCGGGCCGCCGCCTGGTCCGCCTCGCCGAGTCGGGCTGCCGGATACGGCTCCTCTTCCTCAATCCGGCGTCCAGCGCGGTCAAGCGGCGCGAACGGGAACTGGGTATCAAGCGGGGCGAGTTGAGCCGTTCCGTCGAGATGAACATCCTGCACATGCGCCGGGTGCGGGCCCGCCTCAAGGACCCGGGCGCCTTCGAGATCCGCGTCTTCGACGAGACGCCCCGCTTCAACGCCTACCTCGTCGACGGCGACGGCTCGGACGGCATCGCGGTCGTCCAGTCCTATCTGCGCAGGACGCGGGGGATGGAGGCGCCGGTCCTCGTGCTGCGCGGCGGGGGACGCATCGTCAAGGCGAGCGCGTCGTCGGACACCGGGGAGAACGGCCTTTTCGTGACGTACCGCGACGAATTCGAGCAGGCCTGGGCGGACGCGCGGCCGGTGTCGTAGGGCCTGTCGTTCGGATCGGGCCGGGCTCCGACGGGGGTCCGGCCCGATTGTCAGTGGGGCGTGCGAAGGTGTTGGTCATCGGGGGAACGCACCACGAAGAAGGGGGCTGCCATGGGCTGGCACCGCGAGCTGATGATCGGCTTCGACCTGGAGACGACCGGGACCGATCCGCGCGAGGCGCGCATCGTCACCGCCGCCGTCATAGAGGTGAAGGACGGCGCGGTCCTCGGTCACCGGCAATGGCTGGCCGACCCCGGAGTGCGGATCCCGGACGAGGCGATCGCGGTGCACGGCGTCACCAACGAGCGGGCGGCCGCCGAGGGCGAGCCGGCCGCCCGGGTCGCCGACGCCCTCGCCGAGATCCTGGTGGGCTACTGGCGCACGGGCGTCCCCGTGGTCGCGTACAACGCGACGTTCGACCTCACCCTGCTCTCCGCCGAGCTCGCAAGGCACGGGCTGCCGTCCCTGCGTGAGCGCCTCGCGGGGGTCGAGCCGGCACCGGTTGTCGACCCCTACACGATCGACCGCACCGTCGACCGCTACCGGCGGGGCAAGCGCAACCTCGAAGCGGTCTGCACCGAGTACGGCGTCCCGCTCGACGCCGCGCACGACGCCTCGGCGGACGCCCTGGCCGCGGCGCTCCTCGCCCGCGCGATAGGCGAGCGGCACGCGAAGGTCGCGCAGCTCGGGGTGGCCGAGCTGCATCGCAGACAGGTGGAGTGGTTCGCGGAGTCGGCGGCCGACTTCCAGAACTTCCTCCGCAGAAAGGGCAACCCGGACGCGGTGGTGGACACGGTGTGGCCGATGCGCGAGATACCGATATCGAGCCCGTCCGCCACACCGAGCCCCTCAGGGGGCACCTCCCAGCGTTAGCTGGGGGAGATTGAGGAGTAGGGGTCCGGGGGCGAAGCCCCCGAGCCTGCCGCAGGCACGACGACCTCAGAACGGATACCACCGCACCGCAGGGTCCCCGTCCCGCAGCGAAGCGACCCGCCGCCGAAACTCCGCCAACGCCTTCGGGTTGGACGGCGCGTGCTGCGAAACCCACGCACAGGACGCCGTCTCCCGCGCCCCGCGCAGCACCGCACACCCCTCCCACTCCCGCACATCCCACCCATACGCGGACACGAACCCGTCATACGCCGCCGCAGGCAACCCGTACCGGTCCCGCGACAGGGCCATGACGACCAGATCGTGCTCCCGCAGATCGGAGGAGAACGTCTCGAGATCGACGAGGACGGGTCCCTCGGGCCCGATGTGCACATTGCGCGGCAGCGCGTCGCCGTGGATCGGCCCCGGCGGCAGGTGCGGGGTCAGCGCCGCGGCGGCCGCCGCGAACCCGTCCCGCCGCTCGCGCAGATAGTCCGCGTCGGCCGGGTCGATCGCGTCGCCCGCGAGCCGCAGCCAGCGCTCGACCCCGCCGAGCAGCTCCCGCCGCGGCAGCTCGAAACCGGTCGGCGCGGGCAGCGCGTGCACCAGCTTGAGCAGCTCCGCCAGATCACGCGGCTCGGCCGGGCGGACGGCCGCCGGGATCCGGTGCCACACGGTCACCGGGTGCCCGTCCACGACGAGCGCCTCGTCCTTCGCGGCGCGCACCGCGGGGACGTCGTGCCCGGCGAGGTAGGAGGCGATGGCCAGTTCGCGGCGGGCGCGGTCGAGGAGTTCGGTGCCGCCGTGCTCGATGCTGCGGCCGATCTTGACGACGAGGTCGCCGACGCCGAACACCGCGTTCTCACCGAGCGCGATCAGCTCCGCCGTGGCGGCGGCGCCGTCGACGACATCCGCCTGTGCCAGCACGTCCCGTGCCCGTGCCTCGTCCATCCTGTGCCTCCTGCGTCTCACCTGGTACGGGGGTCAGTCTCGCACCCCGCGTTAATTCGGTGGACGGGCCGCGGGGCGTTCCACCAGCATGTGGGGCATGTGCAGCGCAGCCATGATGGCCGTTTCGGTGACCCGCCAGGTTCAGGGCTGCGCGCACGCCACTCGGCTGCGCGTCGGCCCGGCGCTCTGACCGGTCCCGCCTCCGCGAACTCCGCGAACTCCGCGAACTCCGCGAACTCCGCGAACCCCGCGCACATGAGCGTGCGCGGCTGATCGCGGTGCCGGTCGGCGCCTTCATCCGCCCTCTTTCCGTACGGATGACAAGGACCGCAGGCCATGGCCGCCCGTTCCACCGGCACGTCGCGTTCGCGTGCCCGCACTTCGCGTGCCCTCTCGCAGAATTTTCTCGCCGACCGCGCCGCCGCGCACCGTTTCGCACGGTTGGCGACACCCGACCCCACCCCGCTGCTGCTCGAAGTGGGCGCAGGGGACGGCGCGTTGACCGCGCCGCTCGCCCGTCGCGCCCCGGACCTCGTCGCGTACGAGATCGACGGGCGGCTCGCCGCGCGGCTGCGCGAGCGGTTCGCCGGGCAGGACCACGTCCGCGTACGGCACGCGGACTTTCTCGCGGTGCGGCCGCCCCGGTCGCCGTTCGCCGTCGCGGGAAACGTGCCGTTCTCCCGGACGTCCGACGTCGTCGACTGGTGCCTGCGCGCCGACGCGCTGACCCGCGCCGTGCTGCTCACCCAGCTCGAGTACGCCCGCAAACGCACGGGTGACTACGGGAGTTGGACCCGCCGCACCGTCCTCACCTGGCCGCACTTCGAGTGGCGGCTGCTCGGCCGGGTGCCGCGCACCGCGTTCCGCCCGGCCCCACGGGTCGACGCGGGCGTGCTCCGTATCGAGCGCAGGGCGACGCCGCTGCTGGCCCCGGCCGAGTACCCGGGGTACGAACGGCTCGTCACGCTCGGGTTCTCCGGGGTCGGCGGCAGCCTGCGCGCCTCCCTGACCCGCGCCCACCCGCGCCGCCGGGTCGACGCGGCGCTGCGGGAGGCCGGAATCCCGCCCGGCGCCCTCGTCGGTCGGGCCGCACCGGATCAGTGGCTGCGGCTCTGGGGCGCACTGCACCACTAACCAGTTGCACGAGACGTCTCGTCTCGCTTACGGTGGGCCCATGACGAACCCGAACCACGGCAAACGTGCCCACATCGCGATGTTCTCCAACGCCCTCGACGGGCACGTGAACCCGAGTCTCGAAGTGATCCGGGAGCTCGTCGCCCGTGGGCACCGCGTCACGTACGCGATCCCGCACCTGTTCGAGGAGAGGATCGCCGAGACCGGCGCCGAGCCGGTCCTCTTCCGCACCACGCTCCCCGGCCCCGACGACGACCCGTCGGCGTGGGGGACGACGCTGCTCGACAACGTCGAGCCGTTCCTGAACGACGCGATCGAGGTGCTGCCCCAACTCATCGCCGCATACGAGGGCGACGGCGCGGGCGAGGGCGGCGTCGGCGTCCCCGACCTCGTCATCCACGACATCACCTCGTACCCGGCGGGCGTCCTCGCCCACCGCTGGGGCGTGCCCGCCGTGACGCTCTCGCCGAACCTCGTCGCCTGGGAGGGATACGAGGAGGAGGTCGCGAAGCCGATGTGGGAGGAGCCCCGCAAGACTGCGCGCGGCAAGGCCTACTACGAGAAGTTCGACGCGTGGCTCAAGGAGTCCGGCGTACCGAAGACGGCCGATGAATTCTGGGGCCGTTACGACCGCACCCTCGTCCTCATTCCGAAGGCCCTCCAGCCGAATGCCGACCGGGTCGACGAGAAGAAGAACACCTTCGTCGGCGCCTGCCAGGGCGACCGGTCCGCGCAGGGTGACTGGGAGCGCCCCGCCGACGCCGAGCGCGTACTGCTCGTGTCGCTCGGCTCGTCGTTCACCAAGCAGCCCGAGTTCTACCGGGAGTGCGTGAAGGCGTTCGGTGATCTGCCGGGCTGGCATGTCGTGCTCCAGGTCGGCAAGCATGTCACCGCCGAGGACCTCGGGGCGGTCCCCGGCAACGTGGAGGTGCGACAGTGGGTGCCGCAGCTGGCGATCCTCAAGAAGGCCGACGCCTTCATCACGCACGCCGGTGCCGGTGGCAGCCAGGAAGGCCTGGCCACGGCGACGCCCATGGTCGCCGTGCCGCAGGCCGTCGATCAGTTCGGCAACGCCGACATCCTCCAGGGGCTCGGCGTCGCCCGGCACGTACCCATGGAGGAGGCGACCGCGGAGACGCTCCGGGAGGCAGTCCTCGCGCTGGTCGACGACCCGGAAGTGGCGCGCCGACTCGCCGCCGTTCAGCAGGACATGGCCGGCGAGGGCGGGACGCGGCAGGCGGCCGACCTCATCGAGGCCGAACTGCGCCCCTGACGCCGGCCCCTGATGTCAGCTTTGGCATCGGGGTTGGGTAGACGCGATTTTTCACGGAACGGTTCCACCGTTCCGTGAAAAGCGTGTGCGTAACAGATAACGAAATTGACTCGCCTGTCACGTACGACCGATACCCCCCAGTAAAGGTTGCGTTCGTACGTTCTTGAACTTCTTCAGAACGGATTCTTACGGTGAGGTGAACCTACTTTTGAACAAAGGAAGCTGGCGCGCCTCATGCCCCGAGACATACCGTCATTGCCCGAAGTGCGGCGCATCACCCAGAAAAAGCGTGACGCGTGGTGGACCGTGCTGCTCGTCGATCCGATCGCCACTCCTCTCGTGCGGGTCACGGCGCGCTGGACGCGCATCACGCCGAACCAGATCACTTGGGGCGCCCTGATCCTGGGGCTCGGCGCGGCCGGCTGTTTCGCGATGGGGGACTGGCGCTGGCTGATCGCCGGAGCGCTGATCTACCACCTGAGCTTCGTGCTCGACTGCATGGACGGCAAGGTCGCCCGGCTGACCGGGCAGGGCTCCGTGTTCGGCGCCTGGCTCGACTACATCTTCGACCGCGTCCGCGTGATGGCCTGTGCCGTGGCGCTGATGGGCGGCCAGTTCCACCGCACCGGCGAGCTGATCTACGTCTGGCTTGCCGTGGTCGTCGTCTTCCTCGACGGGCTGCGCTACATCAACTCGCTGGAGATCTTCAAGACCCGGCACACGATGCGCAAGCAGATCAAGGCCCGCATGCGGGCGGCCCGTCGCGCGCAGAACGCGGACGACGTCGCCTTCATGGAGGACCTGCTGCGGGCCAACCCGTCCGCGGACATCGAGCAGGACCTGCGCGGGGCGGCCGCCGCCACGGAGGACGGCGCGGCCCAGCAGTCGGATTCCGTCGAGCCGGCGATGCAGACGGAGACGGGGACGGAGACGCAGACGGAGGCGGGGGCGGTCGAGACCGTCGAGCCGGCCCCGCGGCCCAAGGTCGTCGACCTGCACCAGGAGTTCCGCAGCCGCTTCCCGGTCTATCTGCGTTTCCGGTCCTTCCTGCTGCGCCACCGCATCCGTACGCACCTGATCAGCGGCATCGAGTTCCAGATGGCCGTCTTCATCGTCGGACCGCTGATCGACCAGGTCATCGGGGCGACGGTCGTGGCCGGTGTGCTGCTGCTCGTCTTCGAACTCGCCATCGTCTACAAGCTGTTGCTGTCGACGCGCGACTTCGGCCGCACGCTGGAGGCCTTCGAGAAGGACGGCCGCGAGCGGGACGCTCTGGCGGCGAGTAACGGTGGGGAGCAGGACGGCGGTCTCCAGGAGGCCAAGGAGGAGGGCCTGTCCACCGTCGCGTGACGCGACACGGCGGACAGACCCTCGGACCGGCGGGAGGACGGATCGCGCGTCGTCAGACGCGCACCTCCTCACCGCCCTCGCGCGGGACCGGGGCGGGCTCCATGCCCGCCTCGTCGTGCGTCAGGTCCGGCATCCGGCGCAGCCACTTCGGCAGATACCAGTTGCGCTCCCCGAGCAGCGCCATCACGGCCGGGAGCAGCACTCCGCGGATGACGGTCGCGTCGATCAGGATCGCGGCCGCGAGGCCCACGCCCATCTGCTTCATGGACTGCATGGACAGCGTCCCGAAGATGCTGAACACGGCGACCATGATGACGGCCGCGCTGGTGACCACGCCCGCGGTGGTGACGACGCCGTGCCGGATCGCGTCGAGGTTCGTACGCCCCTGAAGACGCGCCTCCTTGATCCGGGACACCACGAACACGTGGTAGTCCATCGACAGGCCGAAAAGGATCACGAACAGGAACAGCGGCAGCCACGCGATGATGGCGCCCACGCCCTCCGCGCCGACCAGCGAGGCGCCCCAGCCGTGCTGGAAGATGGCGACGAGGACCCCGTAGGCGGCGCCCACCGACAGCAGGTTGAGCACGATCGATGTGATCGCGACCGTCAGTGAGCGGAACGAGAGCAGCATCAGCAGGAACGCGAACGCGACGACGAACGCGAAGACCGGGACGACGGAACCGACGATCTGGTCGTTGAAGTCCTTCGACCCCGCGACCTGACCGGTGATCGGCGCCTCGGCGCCGTCCACCTCGCCGAACGTGGCGGGCCGCACCTCGTCGCGCAGCAGCGCGAGGCTCTGCTCGGCCTTGTCCTGATCGGACCCGCCCACGAGCGGTACGTCGATGACCGCCACGTTCGCGTCCCGGTGCACGGTGACCTCGACAGGGCCGCGCGAGGCGCCCGAACTCACGGCCTGCGCGCGGAAGTCGGCGAGGGCGGCGCGCACCTCGGCGGCGTTGATGTCGTCGGCCTTCACGACCACCTCGGCCGGATCCGAGCCGCCCGGGAACGCCGCGTTGACCCGGTCGTACGTCGCCACGATCGGCAGCGAGTCGCCGAACTCCTGGTCCAGGGTGAGGTTCTGGGTCTTCATGCCGAGCGCGGGCGCGGCGATCGCGAGCAGCGCGACGACCGCGACGGCGACGGAGACGGCGGGCCGCGCCAGTACGACGGTCAGCACCCGGCTCCAGAAGCGGCTGCCGCCCTCTCCATTGGCCCCATCGCCGTTGCCGCCCCGCCGCTTCGTCGGGTGCAGGAACGGGATCCGTCCCTTCTCCACCCGCTCCCCGAGCAGCGAGAGCAGCGCCGGAAGCACGGTCACAGAGCCGACCATCGCGACCGCCACCACCATCAGCGAGGCGAGGCCCATCGCCTGGAACTCGGCGAGCCCGGTGAACAGCATGCCCGCCATCGCCACGCACACCGTGACCCCGGAGACGATGATCGCCCGGCCACTGGTGGCCGCCGCGACGCGCAGCGCCGTCTGCGGGTCGTGCCCCTTCATCCGTTCCTCGCGCTCGCGCCGCACATAGAACAGGCAGTAGTCGACGCCGACCGCAAGGCCCACGAGCAGCATCACCGAGTTGGCGGTCTCGCTCATCGGCTGCAAGTGGCTGACGATGCCCATCAGGCCCATCGTCGCCATGATCGCCGTGACGGCGAGCGCCACCGGGAGCAGCGCCGCGACGAGCGCGCCGAACGCGATCAGCAGGATGCCGAGCGCGACCGGCACCGCCGAGTACTCGGCGCGCTGGAAGTCCTCGCCGAACGCGTCGTCGAAGGTCTTGTTCATGCTCGCGGCGCCGATCTCCTCGATCCGCAGCGCGTCATGGTCGTCCGCGACGCCCGCGACGGCCTTCTGGACCGGCTCGACCCGGTCGGCCGCGGTGTCGGGGTCGCCCCGCATGTCGAACTGGACGAGCGCGGTGCGGCCGTCCTTCGAGATCGTCCGGGTGTCGGCGGCGTACGGCGAGCGGACGCCGGTCACCTCGCCCGTGCCCTCGACGGCCTTCGTCACGTCGGCGACCGCGGCCCTGAACTCGGGCGCGGTCGCCCGCAGGCGACCGTCCTTGCTCTGTACGAGCACGGTCTCGCCCGCCGGTTCGTCGATGCCCGCGTCGTCGATGATCCGCGCGGCCTGGCTGGTCTCCCCCTTGAGCTGGTCGTCCTCCGAGACGTCCACGCGCCCCGCGACGGACCCGAGGCCCATCGCCACCACGACGAAGAGCACCCAGATCCCCACCGCCGCCCACCTGTGCCGGGCGCTCCATCCGCCGGCCCGGGCCGCGAATCCGCGCACCCGGGGCTCCGGCCGTTCCCCGTTCCTGGCCATCAGGTCCACCTCCGGATTCGAAGGTATGGCCGGGATAAGGCCGGTTCGTCGTGCTGTTCGGTGAGGTCCGGGAGGCGGGGGTCCCCGGGGAGGATGACCCGAGTCCCCTACATCTATTGGGGGTTGAGCCATCGAGGGATGAACCGTCGAACCTTGATCCGAATCTCCGCTACCGCCCGATTTGTTATTACGAAACCTTGTTGAGCACGTCACAGGTTCATGTAGGTCTTGATCTGATCGCGTCAATCGGTCAGGGTTTCGTCTCAACCCCCGGACATCTTCCGGAGTTTGACAACCTTCGCGAGGGTTCGTCCTGGGGCGCTGGCATTCCCCCCACACACCACTGAGGAGATCCCTCTTCATGGCAACAAACCAGCATGCGCGCACGATGAAGCTCACCGCGGCCATAGCCACGGCGGCTACAGCGGTGGGCGTCACCATGTTCGGCGGCTTCTCCGCCACCGCGGCCCCCGCCGAGGGCAAGGTCTACGGGCAGGACGCCAAGGGCGCCGTGTCCGGCAGCTACATCGTGCTGCTCGACCAGAAGGCGGGCGCCTCCGCCAAGAAGGACCTGGCCAAGGAGTACGGCGGCACGCTCAAGCGGAACTACGGCTCCGCCGTCAACGGCTTCTCGGCGAGCGGCCTCTCGGACACCGAGGCCAAGCGCCTGGCGGCCGACGGCTCCGTGTCGAAGGTCGTCCAGAACAAGAAGTTCCACATCGACGCCACCCAGGACAACCCGCCGTCGTGGGGTCTGGACCGCATCGACCAGGCGGACACCGCGGGCGACAGCAAGTACACGTACCCGGACAGCGCGGGCGAGGGCGCGACGGCGTACGTCATCGACACCGGCGTGCGGATCAGCCACAAGGACTTCGGCGGCCGGGCCTCCTACGGCTTCGACGCCGTCGACAACGACGACAGCGCCGACGACGGCAACGGGCACGGTACGCACGTCGCCGGCACCATCGCCGGTGAGGCGCACGGTGTCGCCAAGAAGGCGAAGATCGTCGCCGTCCGTGTCCTCGACGACCAGGGCTCCGGCACCACCGAGCAGGTCGTGGCGGGCATCGACTGGGTGACCGAGAACCACCAGGGCCCCTCCGTCGCCAACATGTCGCTCGGCGGCGGCGTGGACGAGGCGCTCGACGCGGCGGTCAAGAAGTCCATCGACTCCGGTGTCACCTACGCGGTGGCGGCGGGCAACGAGTCGGCGGACGCCTCGCAGTCCAGCCCCGCCCGGGTCCCGGAGGCCATCACGGTCGCCTCCTCCACGAAGGACGACGAGCAGTCGGACTTCTCCAACTACGGCTCCGTCGTCGACATCTACGCGCCTGGATCGGATATCACGTCCGACTGGAACACCGGGGACGACGCCACCAACACCATCTCCGGTACGTCGATGGCGACCCCGCACGTCGTCGGCGCGGCGGCCGTCTACCTGGCCGGGCACAAGGACGCGGCCCCGGCCGACGTCGCCAAGGCGCTCACCGACGGGGCCACCCCGGACGCCATCAAGAACGCGTCCGACGGCACCGCGAACAAGCTCCTGAAGGTCGTCGAGTAAACGTTTCGGCTCGATGACCGGCGGCCGCCGTGCCCACCCCCACGGGGAACGGCGGCCGCCTTGCCGTGTGCGCTTATCGTGTCCGCATGACTCAGGGGACGATGGCCGAGGGCTGCGCCGCGCTGCTGCGCGGCATCAACGTGGGCGGCAACAAGAAGGTGCCGATGGCCGTGCTGCGGCCGGTGATCGAGGGCCTGGGCCTGACCGACGTACGCACCTACCTCCAGAGCGGCAACGTCGCCTTCACCGCGCCGGACGGCGGTGACGAGGAGGCGCTCGCGGCCGCGATCGGCACGGCGATCGAGGGCGAGTTCGGCTTCACCGTCGACGTTCTCGTGCGCCGCCACGCCTACCTGAAGGCGGTCATGGCGGACTGTCCGTTCCCGGCCGCCGAACTGGAGGCCAAGCAGCTGCACGTCACGTACTTCTCGGAGCCCGTGACCGCCGAGCGGTTCGCCGCCGTGGACCCGGCCGCGTACGCCCCCGAGGACTTCCGCATCGGCGACCGCGCCCTCTACCTCTACGCTCCCCAGGGCCTCGGCGTCTCGAAGCTGGGGGCCCAGCTGTCCCGGCCTGCGCTCAACAAGGGCCTGATCGCGACGAGTCGCAACTGGAACACCGTGACGAAGCTCGTGGAACTCACGGCCCCATAGCGGGCACGTCCGTGAAAAGGTCGGTGTATGCGCTACGTAATCATCGGAGCAGGAGCGGTCGGCGGCGTCATCGGTGGGCGGCTCGCGCAGGCGGGGCACGGTGACGTCGTGCTCGTCGCGCGCGGCAGCCAGTACGAGGCGCTGCGCGACAAGGGCCTGCGTGTCGAGACGCCGGACGGCCCGCACACCCATCAACTCCCGGTCGTGGACGGCCCGGAGGCGCTCGGGGCGCTGCGCGCCGACGACGTGCTGATCCTCGCCGTGAAGACACAGGACAGCGCGGCGGCGCTCGCCGCGTGGGGTCCGCGCCCCGTCGAGGGCGGCGGCACGGCGGCCGGGCGGCTGCCTCTCGTCTGCGCGCAGAACGGGGTGGAGAGCGAGCGGCTGGCCCTGCGCACCTTCCAGCGCGTGTACGGGATGTGCGTGTGGCTGCCCGCCACGTTCGTCGAGCCGGGCGTCGTCCGCGCCCAGGGCGCCCCGCTCTCCGGCATGCTGCACCTCGGCCGCTACCCCTCAGGCAGCGACGAGACCGCCCGCGCGATCTCCGCCGACCTGGAGAAGGGGCTGCTCGAAGCGCCCGTCGTCGACGACGTCATGCGCTGGAAGTACGCCAAGCTCCTCGCCAACCTCGCCAACGCGATCGAGGCGGTCTCCGGCGTCCTCACCAGCGACGAGGCCCTCGCCCTCTTCCGCAGGGCCCGCGCCGAGGGCGAGGCCGTGCTCGACGCCGCCGGTGTCGCGTACGCGAGCCCGGACGAGGAGAAGGCCGCCCGCGCCGACAAGATCCGCTTCGAGCCCTTCGACGGCGCCCCGCGCGGCGGCGGCTCCTCCTGGCAGTCCCTCCAGCGCGGCGCGGGCAGCATCGAGGCCGACTACCTCAACGGCGAGATCGCCCTGCTCGGCCGCCTGCACGGGGTGCCGACACCGGTCAACGACGTCCTGCAGGAACTCGCCAACGAGGCGGCGAGGGAAGGGCGTTCGGCCGGGGAGACGAGCGTGGCGGACCTTGTCGCGGCGGTGGACGCGCGCTGCGCGCCGTAGTGCGGTCTCCCGCCCTGTCGCGTTTGTTCAAGAGGAGCGGGTACCGGTCGCCGTAGCGTCAGCGGCATGAACGAACTCCGCATGGACACCGTGTACCCGTACCTCACCGAGAGCGCCACCGAAGCCGCTCGCGTCGCGGCCGGCGTCAAGCCCGACCGGCTCGACGCGGCCTCCGGCTGCGGCGACTGGGACGTGCGGACGCTCGTGAACCACTGGACCGTGTACACCTCGCACGGCATGGAACACCGGGCGCTGCGCACCCAGTTGCCCGAGGAACTGACCTCGCGCGACCTCACGGCCGACGAGGACTGGGCGGCGACGTACGCCGCCGACCTCGACCGGGCGGTCGCCGCCTGGGCCGAACCGGCGGTCTGGGAGGGCGAGGTCGACCTCGGCTTCGCCAAGCAGCCCGCACCCGAGGTCGCCGCGCTGCTGTGGGCCGAACTCATCCTGCACGGCTGGGACGTGGCCACCGCGACCGGGCAGGAGTTCCGCGTCTCGGACGGTGCGGCGGCCCTGCTCCTCCAGGTCGTGGAGGCGAACGCCGAGCTGTACCGCCAGTACGAGGGCTTCGCCGCGCCCGTCGACGTGAGCGACGACGCGTCCGTGTACGCGAAGGCCCTCGCGCTCAGCGGCCGCGACCCGCGCTGAACTCACGGCTCACTCGCCGCGCCACTGGGAGTCCCGCCGTGCCCACCGCACGGCGGGCCCCACCCCGAGCCCCGCCACCACGAACAGCACCCCGAGCACGGCCCAGCCCGCAGTGCCGTGCCGGATCGCGGTGACCGTCACGAGGGCGGGCGCGGCCATCGTCGCCGCGGCCTGCCCGGAGTTGAAGACGCCCTGGTAGACGCCCTGCGCCCGGGAGTCCGCGAGGCCGTAGCCGACGGTCCAGCCGCCCGCCGCCTGCAAGACCTCGGCGAGCACTTGCACCACCGCGCCGACCACCAGAACGCCCAGCGCCCACAGCGGCGAGGCCCCCGCCGAGAAGGCGAAGAACGCGCAGGACAGCGCGAGCAGCAGCCCCGAGCGCCGCATCGCCTTCACCGCACCCGGCAGATCCTCCACACCGCGCGTCGCCCGCACCTGGAGCAGCGCCACCAGCACACAGTTGAGGACCATGACGAGCGCCGCCGTCCACGTCGGCGCCTCCGTGTGCTGCGCGATCCACAGTGGCAGCCCCACCTCCAACAGGCTGTATTGGAGGGCCAGTACGGCGTTCAGGAACGTCACCGCCAGGAACGGCAGATCGCGCACCGCCCGCCACCGGCTCTCCGCCGGGGTGTCCGCCACCGGCCGTCGCCCCGCACCACCCGGCAGCCGGTGCACCATCACCGCGGACCCGACGAAGGCCGCCGCGTCGACGAGGATCAGGGCCGTGTAGCCGGCCCGGCTGTCGAGCTGCAACGCCAGCGCGCCGAACGCTCCGCCGACACCCATGCCCACATTGGTGACCATCCGCAGATGCGCCCGGCCCTCGACGCGCTCCCCGGCGGGCAGCACGTCCGCGTACAGCGCGTTGCGCACGCCCATGCTGCCCTGGCTCAGCGTGGCGTAGCAGATCGCCGTCACCAGGAACGAGGCGTACGAGCCGATCAGCGTGTACGCCGTGAGCGCCACGCCGCACCCGATCCACAGCCCGGTCAGCACCGGCCGCCGCCCCCACCGGTCCGACGCCCGCCCCGCCGGCACCCCCGCCGCGAGCCCGAACACCCCGGCCACGGACAGCCCCACGCCCACCGAGGTCGCGCTCAGGCCCACGAACCGCGTGAAGTACAGGACGCTCACCGGGAAGAAGAGCCCGCGCCCGAACGCGTTGAGGAGCGTGAGCAGCGACAGCCGGCGCAGCACCGGCACGGTCGGCAGCATCCCGGCGAAACGCGTGGTGGGACCGGTGGAGCGGGGTGGTGAAGTGGTCATGCCCACAGGGAAGCGGGGTTCCGGGCGCCGCGACATTTCTTTAGCGTGGCGCTAAAGGGTGGTGGGGGAGACGAGAGGGCGGGAGGGGGCGAGCCGTGATCGAGTTCCGGTTCGTCGTCGGCGACCTCGCCCGTACGTCCTTCGCGTACTCGCCCCTCCAGGAGGCCGTGTACTCGCTGCGCTGCTGGCGCGACCCCGCCCGCTATCCGCACCAGCGGCCCTGGCTGCGCCGCCTCGCCCCGGCCTTCCGGCGCCTCGACACCGAACTGCTCGGCGCCCTCATCGCACCGCACCTGTGGATACCCGACTACCTCACGCCGCGCCCGGAGCGCCCGCGCCCCGCGTTCACCGCGCAGCTCGACCGGATCCGTGACGTGCCGCCCGAGACCCTGGAGCCCGAATTCACCGCCGCCTACGACACGGTGACGGACCGCCTGCCACAGGTGTTGCGCGAGGGGCTCGCGGACCCGGCCGCGTTCCGCCACCGCATCGCGGACGCGCTGGAGGCCTACTGGCACGAGTGTCTCGCCCCGGACTGGTGGCCCCGTGTGCAGTCCGTCCTGGAGGCCGACCTCACCTACCGAGGCAAGGTGCTCGCGGACGCGGGCGTCGGCGGCCTGTTCACCAGCCTCGACCGGCGGCTTTCCTGGGACGGCGACGCGCTCACCCTCGTACAGACCGACAGCCTGCACACCTGGCCAGGGGCCGACATCCCCATCGAGGGCCGCGGGCTCGTCCTCGTCCCCACGCTCTTCTGCCACGGCGCGCACACCATGATCGACCCCGGTCTTCCGCCGCTGCTCAGCTATCCGGCCCGCGGCCGCGCCACCATCTCCGAGACCCCGCCCCCGGCGAGCAGCGAGGCCCTGACCCGGCTGCTCGGCGCGGCCCGCGCCCGCATCCTGCGGCTGCTCGCGGAACCCGCGTCGACGACGGAGCTCGCCCACCGCCTCGACGTCACCCCGGGCGCGGTCAGCCAGCACCTGTCGATCCTGTACGACGCCGGTCTCCTGCTGCGTACGCGCAGCGGGCGGAGCGTGCGGTATGCGCGCAGCGAGCTGGGGGAGCAGCTGTGCGGGTGAGTCCGAGCCCGGCTCAGGCGCTCACTGCCGCCAATTCCCTGACGAGGGACGCCTCGTAACGCTCCATCAGTACTCGCGCGACCTCCGGCGCGGCCCCCAGTACATCGGCCAGGACGTCGGCGTCCGCCGCGCCCGCCACGATCCGGTCCGGGAGCCGGCCCGGCGCGAGGACGTAGGGGGCGACCGCCACCCGCTCGCAGCCGAGGGCCCGCAGTTCGCGCACGGCGTCCTCCGTGCGCGGCAGAGATGCGGAGGCGAACGCAGGCCGCACGGCGCACCAACCGGTGTGCCGCCACTCCCGCGCGATTTCAGCGATCACTGCGATCGCCTCCGGGTCGGAGGAGCCCGCCGAGGCCAGGACGACCCCGGTCGTGGGCTTGTCTGCGGGGGTCAACCCCGCCTCGTACAGGCGCCGTTCGAGGGCCGCGACGAGCAGCGGGTCGGGGCCCAGGACCTCCGCCTGGTGGATGCGCAACCCGCGCGGCGCCTCGCGCAGCACCGCGGGGATGTCCGTCTTCGCGTGGAAGGCGCGGGTCAGCAGGAGGGGCAGTGCGACCACATCGCGTACGCCGTCCGCCGCGAGCGACTCCAACACCCCATGCACCGAAGGGACGTTGAACTCCAGGAACGCCGTCTCCACCCGCACGCCGGGGTTCTGTGCCCGGACCTCGCCCACGAGGGCGTGCACGGTCGCGGCATGGCGCGGGTCGCGGCTGCCGTGGGCTATGACGAGAAGGACGGGGGAGTGGCTCATCGGTCGCTCAGTTCTTGACGAGGAGTCCGCGGCCGCGCTGTGCGCGCCGCTCCAACGGGCTGAGGATCAACAGGTCGACGGCGATACCGACGGTCGGGATGAGGAGGGCGGTGAGGAGAACCATCGAGGCGGCGTGGTCGCTTCCCTGGAACCGGTCGAGGCCCGGCGCCGAGGCGATCAGTTGTGCCGCCAGCAGCGCGCGCCACGTGAACGCCCAGCCCCGCTTGAGCCCCGCCGGGTAGGCGGACGGCGAGGACCCGACGCCGGCCGCGATCGCGGGGGCCGCGCCCAGCAGGATCACCCCGTACAGCACCGGGTCGCTCGGGCCGAGCCACAGCACCACGGCCGGCACCCACAGCACCGACGGCAGCGACCGCAGGGCCGAAAGGACCGGGCCGACCGTCGCCCGCACGAACCGCATGCGGGAGACGGCGAGCCCGAGCAGCGTGCCGACCGCCAGGGCGAGCAGGAACCCGAGCAGCCCGCGCGAGACGCTCGTCCAGACGAAGCCGGAGAGCGTGCTCGGCAGCCAGGCGCTCGCGTTCATGCCGACCAGGGACTCAGAAGTCCCAACCCTCCTCGTCCACCAGCGCCTTGGGGTCCTCCGCCGAGGCGAAGGACTCGCCGGCCATGCCCGCCGCGAGCGTCGTCCCGTCCGACGGGTCGACCAGCAGGAACGAGCCCGTGCGCCGCGAGTCGGCGTAGGAGTCGATGGCGAGCGCCTCGGCGATCCGCACCTTGACCCGGCCGATGTCGTTGGCGACGAGCCGGCCGGGCTCGGGGTGCTGGGAGAGGTCGTCGAGCGTGAGCCGCGACGGGATCTCCTTGACGATCGCCTTGACCGTACGGGTGGTGTGCTTGAGCAGCACCCGCTGGCCGACGACGAGCGGGGTGTCGGCCACGTGGCACACCGTCGCCTCGATGTCCTGCGAGGTGGCGGGCGCGTCATGGCTCGGCACGATCAGGTCGCCGCGCGAGATGTCGATGTCGTCCTCCAGCAGGAGGGTGACCGACTGCGGCGTCCACGCGACGTCGACTGCCGTGCCCAGCAGGTCGATTCCGGCGACCTTCGACGTGCGGCCCGAGGGCAGCACGGTGACCTCTTCGCCGACGCGGAACGTGCCGGCCGCGATCTGCCCCGCGTAGCCCCGGTAATCCGGGTGCTCGGCGGTCTGCGGGCGGATCACGTACTGGACGGGAAGGCGCGCGTGGCAGCTCGTGAGGTCGTGGCTGACCGGCACCGTCTCCAGGTGCTCAAGGACCGTCGGGCCGCCGTACCAGTCCATGTTGGCGGACGGCTCCACGACGTTGTCGCCCGCGAGCGCCGAGATCGGGATGGCGGTGATCTCCGGCACGCCCAACTGCCCGGCGTACGCGGTGAATTCCTCGGCGATCTTCGCGAAGACCCGCTCCTCGTAGTCGACGAGGTCCATCTTGTTCACGGCGAGGACGACGTGCGGGACACGCAGCAGCGCGGCGACGGCGGCGTGCCGGCGGGTCTGCTCGATGACACCGTTGCGCGCGTCGACGAGGACCACGGCGAGGTCGGCGGTGGAGGCGCCGGTCACCATGTTCCGCGTGTACTGCACGTGGCCCGGCGTGTCCGCGAGGATGAAGCGGCGGCGCGGGGTCGCGAAGTAGCGGTACGCGACGTCGATCGTGATGCCCTGCTCGCGCTCGGCGCGCAGGCCGTCCGTGAGGAGGGCCAGGTCGGGCTCGGCGGCGCCGCGCGACTTGGAGGCGAGCTCGACGGCCTCCAGCTGGTCGGTCAGGACCGACTTGGAGTCGTGCAGCAGGCGGCCGACCAGCGTGGACTTGCCGTCGTCGACCGAGCCGGCCGTGGCGAACCGCAGCAGGGTCGTCGCCGAAAGCCCGGCCAGCTCTTCGGCGGCGGAGGTGGTGGTGCTCATGTCTAGAAGTACCCTTCGCGCTTGCGGTCTTCCATCGCGGCCTCGGACATCTTGTCGTCGGCGCGGGTGGCGCCCCGCTCGGTGAGCCGGGACACGGCGATCTCGGCGATGACCTTGTCGATGGTCGTGGCGTCGGAGTCGACGGCGCCGGTGCAGGACATGTCGCCGACGGTGCGGTAGCGGACCTGCCGCGTCTCGACCGTCTCGTCGTCCTTCGGGCCGCCCCAGTCGCCGGCGGTCAGCCACATGCCGCTGCGCTTGAAGACCGGGCGCTCGTGCGCGTAGTAGATCTGCGGCAGTTCGATGTTCTCGCGGGCGATGTACTGCCACACGTCCAGCTCGGTCCAGTTGGACAGCGGGAACACGCGGACGTGCTCGCCGGGCGCGTGCCGGCCGTTGTAGAGCTGCCACAGTTCGGGGCGCTGGCGGCGCGGGTCCCACTGGGAGAACTCGTCGCGCAGGGAGAACACGCGCTCCTTGGCGCGGGCCTTCTCCTCGTCGCGGCGGCCGCCGCCGAAGACGGCGTCGAACTTCTCCTGCTGGATCTTCTCGGTCAGCGGCACCGTCTGGAGCGGGTTACGGGTCCCGTCCGGACGCTCGCGCAGCTTGCCGGCGTCGATGTACTCCTGCACGGACGCGACGTGGAGGCGCAGCCCGTGCTTCTCGACGGTGCGGTCGCGGTACTCGATGACCTCGGGGAAGTTGTGCCCGGTGTCCACGTGCAGCAGCGAGAAGGGAATCGCGGCCGGGGCGAACGCCTTCAGCGCCAGGTGCAGCATGACGATGGAGTCCTTGCCGCCGGAGAAGAGAATCACCGGCCGCTCGAACTCGCCCGCCACCTCGCGGAAGATGTGCACCGCCTCGGACTCAAGGGCGTCCAAGTGGCTCAGCGCGTAAGGGCTGTCGGTCTCCTCGGAGCCCTCGGAGACGGAAGAAGCTACGGTCGTCATGCGGCGAGACCCCTCTCGGTGAGCAGCGCACGGAGCGCTGCCGCGGACTCCTGCACGGTCTGGTTCTGCGACTCGATGCGCAGGTCGGGCGATTCGGGTGCCTCGTACGGGTCGTCGACCCCGGTAAGGCCGGACAGCTCACCTGCCGCCTGCTTGGCGTACAGGCCCTTCACATCGCGTACGGAGCACACGTCCACGGGCGTGGCCACGTGCACCTCCAGGTATCCGGTGCCGCCGGTCTGGTGGCGCTTGCGGACGGCCTCGCGGCTGTCCGCGTACGGCGCGATGACCGGGACGAGCACCAACACGCCGTTACGGGCGAGGAGTTCGGCGAGGTAGCCGATGCGCTGCACGTTCGTGTGCCGGTCCTCCCGGCTGAAGCCGAGGCCCGCCGTGAGGTATTCGCGGATCTCGTCGCCGTCCAGCACCTCGACCTTGCGGCCCTCGGCGCGCAGCGTGTTCGCCAGCTCGTACGCGATGGTGGTCTTGCCGGCGGACGGCAGACCCGTGAGCCAGATCGTGGCTCCGGTCACTTGGTTCTCCAAAGTCCGTGTTTCGTTCATGAGTTCAGGCCCGGTCAGCCGTGCAGTCCGCACTCGGTCTTGGCCTGGCCCGCCCACCGTCCGGCGCGCGCGTCCTCGCCCTCGAGGAGGCGGCGGGTGCACGGGGCGCAGCCCACGGAGCCGTAGCCGTCCATCAGGAGCGGGTTGGTGAGCACGCCGTGCTCGGCGACGTAGGCGTCGACGTCGTCCTGCGTCCAGCGGGCGATCGGCGAGACCTTGACCTTCTGCCGCTTCTCGTCCCAGCCGACGACCGGGGTGTTGGCGCGGGTCGGGGACTCGTCGCGGCGCAGGCCCGTGGCCCATGCGGAGTAGTTGGCAAGCCCCTCTTCCAGGGGCTTGACCTTGCGCATGGCGCAGCACAGGTCGGGGTTGCGGTCGTGCAGTTTCGGGCCGAACTCGGCGTCCTGCTCGGCGACCGTCTGCCGCGGGGTGAGCGTGATGACGTTGACGTCCATCACGGCCTCGACGGCGTCCCGCGTGCCGATCGTCTCCTCGAAGTGGTAGCCGGTGTCGAGGAACACGACGTCCACACCGGGCATCGCACGGGAGGCGAGGTGGGCGACGACCGCGTCCTCCATGGACGAGGTCACGCAGAACTTCTTGCCGAAGGTCTTCGCCGCCCACTGGAGGATCTCCAGCGGAGTGGCGTCCTCCAGGTCGCGCCCGGCCTGTTCGGCGAGCGCCTTCAACTCATCTGTGTCCGTGGGGGCTTGAGCCGTCGTCATATCTGTTCCCCTCCACCGTCGTTGCGCTGAACCCCGCGGGCGAGGAGCCCGCGGAACTTCAACGTGAAGGCTCGGTTGCAGGCCGCGCATTCCCAGGCGCCGTGACCTTCTTCGCTCGGACGAAGGTCCTCGTCGCCGCAGTACGGGCAGAAGAACGGGGCCGCGCGCTCGCTCACGACAGGGCCTCCGCACTCGCACGAGCGGCCCAGGTCGCGAAGCGCTCGCCGTCCTCGCGCTCCGCCTCGAAGTTCCTGACCACGCGCTCGATGTAGTCGGGCAGCTCGGCCGAGGTGACCTTCAGGCCACGCACCTTGCGGCCGAACCCGGCCTCCAGGCCGAGCGCGCCGCCGAGGTGCACCTGGTAGCCCTCGACCTGCTCGCCGTTCTTGTCGAGCATCAGCTGGCCCTTGAGACCGATGTCCGCGACCTGGATACGGGCGCAGGCGTTCGGGCAGCCGTTGAGGTTGATGGTGAGCGGCTCGTCGAAGTCCGGGAGGCGCTTCTCCAGCTCGTCGATCAGCTGCGAACCGCGGGCCTTGGTCTCGACGATGGCGAGCTTGCAGAACTCGATGCCGGTGCAGGCCATCGTGCCGCGCCGGAACGGCGAGGGCTTGACCTGGAAGTCCAGCGCCTCGAGCCCGGCGACCAGCGAGTCGATCTGGTCCTCGGCGACGTCGAGGATGATCATCTTCTGCTCGACGGTGGTCCGCAGCCGGTCCGAGCCGTGCGCGCCCGCCAGTTCGGCGATCTTGGTGAGCGTGGTGCCGTCCACCCGGCCGACGCGCGGCGCGAACCCGACGTAGAAGCGGCCGTCCCGCTGCTTGTGCACGCCGATGTGGTCGCGCCACCGGTGCGAGGGCTCCTCGGGCGCCGGTCCTTCGACCAGCTTCCGCTTCAGGTACTCGTCCTCAAGGACCTGGCGGAACTTCTCGGCGCCCCAGTCGGCCATCAGGAACTTCAGACGGGCGCGGTTGCGCAGGCGGCGGTAGCCGTAGTCACGGAAGATGCCGACGACGCCGGCCCAGACGTCGGCGACCTCGTCCAGCGGCACCCACGCGCCGAGGCGCTGCGCCAGCTTGGGGTTGGTGGACAGGCCGCCACCGACCCACAGGTCGAAGCCGGGCCCGTGCTCCGGGTGGTTGACGCCGACGAAGGCCACGTCGTTGATCTCGTGGACCACATCCTGGACAGGAGAGCCGGAGATCGCGGTCTTGAACTTGCGCGGCAGGTTGGAGAATTCCTTGTTGCCGATGTACCGCTCGTGGATCTCGTCCACGGCGGGCGTGCCGTCGATGATCTCGTCGGCGGCGATGCCGGCCACCGGGGAGCCGATGATCACGCGCGGGCAGTCGCCGCAGGCCTCGGTCGTGGACAGGCCCACGGCCTCCAGCTTGTCCCAGATCGCCGGGACGTCCTCGATGCGGATCCAGTGCAGCTGGATGTTCTGCCGGTCGGTGATGTCGGCGGTGCCGCGCGCGTACTGCTCGGAGACCTCGCCGATCGCGCGCAGCTGCGGCACGGTCAGCCGGCCGCCGTCCACGCGGACCCGCAGCATGAAGTACTCGTCGTCCAGCTCCTCCGGCTCCAGGACGGCCGTCTTGCCGCCGTCGATGCCGGGCTTGCGCTGGGTGTAAAGACCCCACCAGCGCATGCGTCCGCGCAGGTCCTGGGGGTCGATGGAGTCGAAACCGCGCTTGGAGTAGATCGTCTCAATACGTGTCCGTACATTGAGACCGTCGTCATCCTTCTTGAACTGCTCGTTGCCGTTGAGCGGAGTGAAGTGACCCACGGCCCACTGGCCCTCGCCACGGTGACGGCTCACCTTGCGGCGGGGCGTGACGGGGGTAGGCGTATCCGGGGTGGCAGCCATGGAGATGTGTCCTTCAGGCAGGCTTAGGGCGGCTCTGACCTGCGCACTTCGCGGCAAAGGCGCGGCGGTGCGCAAGAGGTCAGGTGTGACGAGGATTCGGCGAAGCTGGAGAGATCAGCGCGCCGGACAGATGGCGCTGGACATGCGGCCGAAGTCGACGTGACGTCGACTCACCAAGGCGGTTCCAGCTGTAGACATGACGAAAGCGTGTCACGGGACTTTGGGCCCGGTCCACCATTGTCCGCAATCTGGACGAGATCGTCTCGAATCGCGGACGACAGTGGCGTCGGTCACAGCGGTGCGGGCCTGCTCGACGGGAACTCGACGGGCACTCGACGGGCAGGCGTGGCGCGCTCAGACGGCGGGAAAGGCCCCCGGCCACGGGCCCGCGGTCGGAAGGTCCGGCTCCTCTTCGGTCGCCGTGTGGAACAGCTTGAACCCGCGCCGCTCGTAGTTCGCCATCGCGTGCTCGCCGTCCTTGCTGCAGGTGTGCAGCCACACCCGCTTCGTCGGCGCCCGATCCGGCCACCGCTCGGCGAGATCCCACGCGCGCGCGACCGCGTACGACAGGAGGTGGCCGCCGATCCGGCGCCCGCGGAACGCCGGGATCAGGCCGAAGTAGACGACCTCCACCACGCCGTCGTCCTGCGCGTCCAGCTCCACGTACCCGGCGGGCGTCCCCTTCTCGTACGCGACCCAGGTCTCGGCACCCGGACGCGACAGCTGCTCCTGCCACTGCGCGTAGGTCCAGCCGAGCCGGTCGAGCCAGCGGATGTCGCTGCCCACGGACGCGTACAGGAACCGGCTGAACTCGGGGGAGGGGACCTCGGAGCGGACGATGCGGACGTCGTCGCCCTCCGGCGGCGTCGCGGGGCGCAGGTCGGAGGGAGCGGTCTGCTCCAGCGACCACGTGGTGACGGTGAGGGTGTTGCTGCTGCTCATGCGGCTCATCGGATCACGGCCGACGCCCTATGGCCAGGGCTGCCCGGGATGCGGGAAGATCCGGCAGCGCGCAACAGCGCCACCCCCCGCGCCATCCGTACCAGCCCGACCGGAGGTTGTACCGATGTCACGTCGTTCGTCCCGTGGTGCGCTCGCCGCGGCCACCCTCACCGTCGCCCTCGCCACGCTCGCGACCCCCGCACTCGCCGCGCCCGCGACGGCGGGGGCCCGGATCTTCATGGTCAACCCGGTCCAGTCCTCGGGCGACCAGTCCCTGACCGACGCCAAGGACTCCGCGACGGCGGTCCCGGCCGGACAGTACGCGACGGCGGCGCTGCGCAACCTCGACGGCAGCGGGGGACTGTCCGGAAAGTGGGCGGCCATCAGATCCGAGACCGGCGCCGCGGCGAAGGTCGCCGACGCCGGGACGTACACCCGCCACGACGACCAGTTCGAGCAGGTGATGGCCTACTTCTGGGTCAACGAGGCGCAGGAGTACCTCCAGTCCCTCGGCTTCGGCAGCGAACTCCCCGGCGCCAACGACCGCGCCCAGCCCGTCCGCATCAACCAGTGGGGCGCCGACAACTCGTTCTTCACCGACAAGAAGGCCGAGATCCGCTTCGGCAAGGGCGGCGTCGACGACGCGGAGGACGCGGAGGTCGTCGTCCACGAGTACGGGCACGCCGTGCACAATGCCCAAGTCCCCGGATTCGGCGCCTCGTTGGAGGCGGGATCGATCGGTGAGGCGTTCGGCGACTACCTCGCCGTGGAGGTCGGCGCCGCCGCCGACGCCAAGTACGGCTGGCCGCGCAGGACGGACCTGGCGTGCGTCGCCGACTGGGACTCCGTCTCGTACACCTCGTCAACTCCCCACTGCCTGCGCCGCGTCGACACCGACAAGACGTACGCGGACCGGGTGGGGGAGGTGCACGCCGACGGCGAGATCTGGTCGCGCGCCCTGTACGACATCCGCCGCGCCCTCGGCGCCCGCACGGCCGACCGGATCATCGTGAACGCCCAGTTCGCCTTCGCCCCCGACACCAGCTTCTCGGCGGCGGCGAAGTCGACGGTCACGACGGCGCGGGAGATGTACGGCGCCGGGGCGGAGACGGCGGTGCGCAAGGCCTTCGCGGACCGGGGGATCCCCGGAATCTAGGCCCTGCGCACCTGGTCCGGACGTCTCAGTCCGTGTCGCGGTCGCGGCCGAGGCGCCCGGGCCACCACGACTTCGGGCCGATGTCCCGGACCAGTGCGGGCACCAGCAGCGACCGTACGACCAGGGTGTCCAGCAGGACGCCGAAGGCCACGATGAACGCGATCTGCACCAGGAAGGCGAGCGGGATCACGCCGAGCGCGGCGAACGTCGCGGCCAGCACGACACCGGCCGACGTGATCACGCCGCCCGTCGCGACGAGCGCCCGCAGGATCCCGTCCCGCACCCCGTGCTCCAGGGACTCCTCGCGGGCCCTCGACATCAGGAAGATGTTGTAGTCCACGCCGAGCGCGACCAGGAACACGAACCCGTAAAGCGGCACGGACGCGTCGGTGCCGCTGAAGCCGAGGACGTGCTCGAAGACGAGCGCCGAAATGCCCAGCGTCGCCACGAAGTTGAGCGCCACCGTCGCCACCAGAAGCAGCGGCATCATCAGGGACCGCAGCAGCCCGATGAGGATCACCAGGATGATGGCGAGGACCACGGGAACGATCAGCGTCCGGTCGCGTTCGGCGGTGTGCTGGGTGTCGTACTGCTGCGCGGTGTAGCCGCCGACGAGGGCGTCCGCGCCGTCGACGGAGTGCAGCGCCGTACGGAGCCCGACGACCGTCTCCTTGGCCGCGTCGCTGTCCGCCGGGTCCTTCAGCGTCACGTCGACGCGCACCTTGCCGTCCACGACGCGGGGGGAGCCGCCGCCCGGCCGTCCCTGCTCGGTGAGGACGGCCGCGCTCGCGACGCCGTCGACCTTCTCGGCACGCGAGACGACCGCGTCCCGGTGTCCGGCGTCCGCGATCACCACGGCAGGGTTCCCGGAGCCGCCCGGGAAGTGCTCGGCCAGCGTGGCCTGCGCGGCGACCGAGGGCGCGTCGTTGACGAAGATCTCGTCGAGCGGCACACCCTTGGAGTCGAGGGTGGGAGCGAAGGCCGCGCACGCCAGCAGGCCGACGAGGGCGATCGCCCAGATCCTGCGCGGCGCCCGCTCCACCGCCCGCGCGACGCGCCGCCACAGGCCGTGCCCGGCGCCCGAGCCGTTGTCGGTGCGCACCTTCGCGGGCCAGTACGCGGCGCCGCCCAGGAGGACGAGCGCGGCCGGCAGGAATGTGAGGGTGCTCAGGACGGCGCAGCCGATGCCGATGGCGCCGACCGGGCCGAGCGCCCGGTTGTTGGTGAGATCGCTCAGCAGCAGGGCCAGCAGGCCGAGGGCGACGGTGGCGGCGCTGGCCACGATCGCCCCGGAGGAGCGGCGCAGCGCGGCCCGCATCGCGGCGAACCGGTCGGTGCCCGAGGCGAGTTCCTCGCGGTAGCGGGCGGTGAGCAGCAGCGCGTAGTCCGTCGCGGCGCCGATGACCAGGATCGACAGGATGCCCTGCACCTGCCCGTCGACGCGTACGACGTCGTGGTCGGCCAGGGCGTAGACGACGGCGCAGGCGGCGCCGAGGGCGAGCACCGCCCCGATGATGATCACGAACGGGAGCAGGACGCTGCGGTAGACCAGGATCAGGATCACCAGGACCGCCACGAGGGCGACCGACAGGAGCAGCCCGTCGATCCCGGCGAAGGCATCGGACAGGTCGGCCTGGCTCGCCGCGGGGCCCGCGACGGCGACCGTCGTGCCCGGCACCTTCGACGCCGCGGACTCGACCGCGTCGAGCGTCGGCGCGAGCTGGTCCCCCAGGTCGGGGCGGAGCTGCACGACCCCCTGAAGGGCCTCGCGGTCGTCCGACGGCAGGGCGGGCGACACCTGTCCCACGACGCCGGGCTCGCCCTTCAATGTGGCCAACGCGCGTGTGGCGGCGGCCTGTTGACGGTCGGCTATCCGGCCCCCGCCGTCGGCGGTCCACACGACCACCGCGGGGAGCGTCTCGTCCTCGCTGAAGGCGCGCTGCGCGTCGATCACGCGCGTGGACTCGGCGCCCTGCGGCAGGAAGGCCGCCTGGTCGTTGGTGGCGACCTCGCCGAGTTTCCCGGCGTACGGACCGAGCGTGCCGCCGATGGCGAGCCAGCCGAAGAGCAGGACGATCGGCACGAGCCAGCGGGCGCGTCGGTGGGTGCGGGGCATGGTTCTCCCAAGGAAGGCGTCCGGACAATCTCAATCGGAAAGTATCTCAATGATTGAGTTAACCGGAATGGTGGCATACGCCGTTCCTTCTCCTGGAGCCGGGCCCGCGGATGCGGGTGGACGCGGTCGAAAGGATCTGGGTTCGAGGGCCGCCTGGGCCCGAGGACCACCTAGGCCCGAGGGCTCTCGACCGCGGCGAGCTCCTCGTTGAGCGAGCCCAGGAAACGGATCACCACGTCCAGTTCCGCCGGGCTGAAGTCGCCGCGCACCCGGTCGGTCGCCTCGGCGAGGGGCCCGAAGTACTTGCGCGCCCGTGCCTGCGCCCCCGGGACGTACTGGAGGTGCACCACGCGCCGGTCCTGGCTCTCCCGTACCCGCCGCAGATGACCGGCGCGTTCGAGCCGGTCCACGCAGGCGCTCACCGCGCCGGACGTCAGGCCGAGGCGGCGGCGCAGCACGCTCGGGGTGACGGGCTCCGCGGAGTCCAGGACGACGGCGAGCGCCTGCACGTCCGTGGGGTGCAGGCTCTGGCCGGTGGCGAAGCCGTGCACCACCCGCGTGAGTTCCCCGTTGAGGCGGCGCAGCTCCACCGCGAGGTGCCGCAGATCCGCCTGCGCGGGCGCGGCCCCTTCGGCGGCTTTCTCGGCCCGTCCACCCACGCCCACCACTGCGTTCCCTTCGCGTGGGACGGCGCCCGCTCGGCGCCGCCCGCTCGATCCTGTACGAGGGTGCGCCAGCTTACTCGGGCCGCCCCGGCGCGCCTGACGTGCGGCTTCGGTCGGCGGGCCGGTCGGGGTGGCGGATGACGTCCAGCGGCGCCCGGTACCACGGGCTCTTGCGGTTCGCCGGGTCGAGCAGGGACTTCACGTGCGCGTCGGCGACGTCCCGCGGGGCGAGCAGCGATTCGGAGGGCGTCCCCTGCGCGCCTTCGTGCCAGACCGAGAGGCCGAGGAGGTAGTGGTCGCCGTACTCCTCCCATGTGTTGTACGTGCCCGCCACCTTCGGCACCACGTTCTTCAGCAGGTTCCACGCGTCCGCCTCGGACAGCAGCCCCGCGGCGAAGCCGCACCGCGCGATGTCCGCGTACAGGGCGATGTCCCAGGCCAGCGGCGCCACGCCGACCCGGGCGCGGGCCTGCTCCCGGAACCCCGACCGTGCCAGCACCCCGAGCCGCGCGAGCAGCTCTTCCCGCGTGCCGGTCTCCCACTGCCCGGCCAGCCGGCGCCGCGCCTTGTCGTCGTCGATGCGGGTGAACGGATAGAGCGTGGTGCGCGAGGCGTCCTTGCCCGGACGCACGGGTGCGCTCAGGGACACCATCCACAGCTGGTGCAGGCTGAGAGGCGTGCGGTAGCGCCGCTCCGCCTTGGGTCTGATGCGCGGGACACGTTCGAACATGGACATGCCGCCGGAGCGTACCGAACCAATCTGAGCCCCTGGGGCGGGCCTCTCAAGCCCCGCTCAGCGCCGCGCCAACCGCACCGCCAACTCGAACGCGTTCCGGATCGACCCCGTGTTCGAGGCCCCCCGACCGACCAGGTCGAACGCAGTGCCATGCGCCGGCGTACAGATCGGAATCGGCAGCCCACCCGCGATGGTCACCCCACCGTCGAAGCCCATCAGCTTCATCGCGATCTGCCCCTGGTCGTGGTACATCGTCAGCACCCCGTCGAACTCCCCGGCCCGCGCCTTCAGAAAGATCGTGTCGGAGGGGAACGGCCCGCTCAGGTCGAGCCCACCCTCGCGCAGGTCGCGAATCGCGGGCGCGATGATGTCCAGCTCATGACGGCCGAAGCGCCCGTTCTCACCCGCGTGCGGATTCAGCGCGCACACCCCGATGCGCGGCGCCCCGACCCCCGCGCCCCGCAGCACCCGGTCCAGGAGCCGCCCCGCCTCCGTCACCCGCTCGTGCGTGACCCCGGCGTCGACCTCGGCGATGGAGACGTGCGAGGTGACGCGCGCGGTCCACAGACCGGGCACCACGTTCAGCTCGGAGGTGAAGGAGTCGACGCCCAACTCCTCCTCGAACCACCGCAGTTCATCGCTCTGTGTCATCCCGGCCAGATGCAGCGAGGACTTGTTGAGCGGAGCGAAAAGCATCGCGCTGACCTCGCCCGCCCGCGCCAGGTCGAGCCCGGTCTTCAGCCGGCCGAGCGCCCAGCGCCCGCCCTCCGCCGTCGCCGCCTTGCGCTGGAAGCCGCCGCGCGGACGCTCGGGCGCGGGGCCGGGGTGCAGCAACTCCCGTGCCCAGCCCAGGTCCACGCCCGCGTCCTCGCCCGCCGAGCGCAGCTCCTCCTCGTCGGCGAGGAGCACGAGGTCCGCGGCCGAGCGGGTCCTCGGATCGTCGAGCAACCGGGCCACCAGCTCAGGTCCGATCCCGGCCGGATCGCCGAACGTCACGGCCACACGCGGGAGTTCAGAGGTCTGCGTACTCATGAAGTCTTCTCCGGAGTCTTGGGTTCGGGTGCCGTGGTGGCCTCGGGGACGGTACGTGCGCGGCGCAGCCCGCGGGTCAGCGGCGGCCCGGCCACCAGCACCACGGCGAGCGCCAGGATCGTCACCGCGGCCGGGCTGTGCAGGATGAGCAGGGAGTTCTCGCCCGACAGCGCCGACGTCTGCACCAGCGCCTTCTCGAACAGCGGGCCGATGACGAGGCCGAGGACGAGCGGCGCCACGGGGAAGTTCAGCCGCTTCATCGCATAGCCGACGAGCCCGAAGAACAGCACGATCCAGATGCTGAACATGCTGTTCTTCACCGAGTACGCGCCGATCAGCGAGGTCACGATGATCAGCGGGTACAGGAACGCGTAGCGCACGCGCAGGAGTTGGGCGAAGACCGGCGCGAGCGGCAGGTTGAGGATGAGGAGCAGAAGGTTGCCGATGAAGAAGGAGACCAGCAGGCCCCACACCAGCTCCGGCTGGTTCTCGAAGAGCAGCGGGCCCGGCTGAATTCCGTAGACGAGGAACGCGCCGAGCAGCACCGCCGTCGTCGCGCCGCCGGGGACACCGAGGACGAGGGTCGGCACGAAGTTGGCGTTGGACGCGGAGTTCGTGGCCGCGTCCGGGGCGACGACGCCCTCGATGGCGCCCGTGCCGAGCTTCTTGCGGTTGCGGGAGAACCGCTTCTCCGCCCCGTACGCCATGAACGAGGCGAGCGTCGTGCCCGCGCCCGGCAGACAGCCGAGCAGAAAGCCGAGGACCGTGCCGCGCGCGGTCGGGGCCGCCGCCCGCTTCAGGTCCTCCTTCGTCAGGAGCAGATCGCGGAAGCGGGCCCGGATCGGCTCGGCCATGCCGATGTGCAGCTGGTTGAGCAGCTCGCCGATCGCGAACAGACCGATCATGACCTCGACGAACGGGATGCCGCCGAAGAGGTCGATCTGACCGAACGTGTAGCGGGGCGTGCCGCTGCCGCCGTCCACGCCGACGCAGCCGATGAGCACACCGGTGAGGCCGAGCGCCATGCCGAGCAGCAGATTGCGGCCAGAGAAGACGACGATCGTGCACAGGCCGAGGATCATCACGGCGAGCATTTCGGGCGGCCCGAAGTCGAGCGCCAGATTCGCGAAGAACGGGGCCACCGCCATCAGCGCGACCAGCGACACCATCGCCGAGACGAACGCGCCGAGCGCCGAGATCGCGAGCGCCGGCCCGGCTCTCCCGGCCCGTGCCATGCGATAGCCGTCGAGGGTGCTGACCACCGACGACGCCTCCCCGGGCGTCGCGATGAGGATCGCGGTGATCGTCGCCCCGAACTGGGCGCCGTGATAGATCCCCGCCAGCATGATCAGCGCGGTGAGCGGCGAGAAGGTGAGCGTGACGGGGATGAGGATCGCGACACCCGTCGCCGATCCCAGGCCCGGCAGAATGCCGATCACGGTGCCGAGCAGCACGCCGACGAAGCACCACAGCACGTTCTCCGGGCTGAGCGCCGCGCCGAATCCGGTGACGAGATGGTCGATCACAGCTGGCTCCAGACGGCGGGGTCGAAGAGACCGAACGGCAGCGGAATGCTGAGAATCGTGATGAACAACAGGTACGAGACCGCGAACACGAGCACCGCCACGAGCACACTGCGCGCGAGCGGCTGCCGCTCCACGACTGCCGTGAGGAACAAGGTCATCAGGGTCAGTGCGGGCAGCAGCCCGAGGAACGGCACGAGCAGCGCGGTGACCACCATCGTCACCACGACCACGATCAGCTTCGAGCGGACCCGCCGCGCCTCCTCGGCG
This sequence comes from Streptomyces nidicola, assembly GCF_050106155.1. NCBI lineage: Bacteria > Bacillati > Actinomycetota > Actinomycetes > Kitasatosporales > Streptomycetaceae > Streptomyces > Streptomyces nidicola. The sequence goes on along the minus strand of NZ_JBNBPI010000001.1, from coordinate 2,575,339 downwards.
CCGACCTCGGCCGCCTCCTCGACGTGCCCGTCGCCCTCCAACACCGAACCCGTACGCAGTTCTTGACGCACCAGCAGCAGTCCGAGGACGGCGAGCAGCAGGCCCGCCGTGCGCGGCATCACGCCGGCGCCGATGGTGCCGTCCTCCGGCTGGGTCCACGGATAGGCGAAGGAGCCCGCGAAGAACAGGGCGCCGAGCGCGGTCAGCGTGCCGTACGCGATGAGGACGGGGCGGCGCGCCCGCGCGGGGGTAGGGGTCGTCACTTGAGGTCCTCCTTCACCTGCGCGTCGTACTTCTTGAGGTACGCGGCGAACGCCGGGCCGCTGCGGTGGGCGGGCGTGAGCATGTCGGTCTTCAGGTACTCGTGGTACGCCTTCGACTTCATGGCCCGCTCCAGCGACCTGATCCAGTACCTGCGCTGTACGTCGTCGATCCCGGCGGGCGCGAACACCCCGCGCCACAGGGTGACTTGGGCGTCCATGCCCTGCTCATCGGCCGTCGGCACCTTGCCGAGGACCGGGTCGTCGTAGCGCTTCGCGGTCATGGTGCACAGCGCCTTCAAGTCACCGCTCTGCAGATACGGCTTCGCCGATGAGGCGCTGGAGGGCGCGATGTCGATCTGCTTGCCGAGCAGCCCGGTCAGTACCTCACCGGTCGAGCCGTAGGGCACGACGCCGAACTTCCCGCCCTGCTTCTTGAACTTCCCGATCACCAGCGCGTCCGCGCCCGTCTTGCCGCTCGACCCGGTGACGACACGCTTCTCGCGCGCGGCCCGCACCACGTCCGGGCAGGTCTTGTACGGGGAGTCCTTGCGGGCCACGACGATGCGGGAGTCCTCCGCGAACATCATCAGCGGCGTGAACGACTTGTACGTGAACGGCACGTCATAGACGAGCGGGAGCGTGTTGAGGGCGCCCTCCGCGACGAGCAGCGCGTTCCCGTTGCCCTCCTCCGCGAGGAAACCGGCCCAGCCGACGGCGCCCGAACCACCCTCCTTGTTCTCGACGTTGACGTGGTAGCCGCCGTCGAGCTCGTTGAGTCCCTGGGCCATCACGCGCGCCGAGCGGTCGCTGCCCCCACCCGGCGCGAACGCGACGAGCGCGGACACCGAACCGCGCGGATGCCAGTCCTTCGGCACCTCGGGGGTGGCGTCGAGCAAGGTGCACGAGGTGAGTGCGGTGACCAGTGCCGTGGCTCCGGCGAGACGGCGTGCCGCACGCAGTGGTGACGTCATCGTCAACCTTCCTGCGGATCCGAGATCCTATGGGATATGGCCGTGACCGTAGGTGCGCCGAAGGAGCCATGACAAGAGGCGTGCGTGAATTGCCGCCGCGCGGACGGAAGTTGACCTCTGAAACCCGCCTAGGTGTTACGCGTCATCGAGCGAGCGCCGCTCGACACCCTCCAGGTGCGTGCGCATCGCGCGGGCCGGCGCCTCGGGGTCGCCGGACTCGAAGGCGGCGAGGATCGCGGTGTGCTCGGCGATGGCCTGGTCGATGTCGAACGTGCCGTGGTCGACGGTCTGCCGCATCCGGTGCACGTGCGCGCTCAGCGACTCGGCCATCGCCGTCATGAACCGGTTCTGGGCCGCCTGGATGATCAGCAGGTGGAACTCCCAGTCGGCGGCGAAGTACTCGCGCAGATCGGAGTTGTCGGTGGTGGCGCCGTGCTCCTGGCCGCCGCCGCGCAACTTGCGCACGCGGTGCGCGGCGAGCACATGCCGGGCGTGCGCGGCCCGCAGCTCTGGCACCAGGTCATCGGCGTGCGCGAGGGCCCGCTCCACCGCGCCGAGCTCCAACATGATGCGGGCGTCGAAGAGTTCGGTGACCTGCTCGGGGGAGAGCGGCGGCGCCACCTTGTACCCCTTGAGCGCGACCCGGTTGACCAGGCCCGTGTGCTCCATCTGAACGAGGGCCTCGCGTACGGGAGTCGGCGAAACCCCCAGCTCGCGGGCGAGCGAGTCGATGCCGAGCGAGGAGCCGGGCGGCGTCGAGCCGTCGAGCAGCTTCTCCAGGATCGCGTCGTAGACCCCGTCGCGCAGCGCACGGCGTGCCACGAGCGGGGAGTTGGGGCTCTGCGGGTGCGTGCTCTTCGGGCTCATCTCGCCGTCCAGGTTATCCGAGGGGGAGTGCGGACAGTCTGTCGGGGACAGAATAGATCCTATAGGGTCTACGATTCAGTGAGGACCGTTCAGGCCGACGAGGGAGTCGCCCATGCCGCCCACCGTCCACCGCGCTTCGCCCCGCACTTCCCGCGACTGGCCCATCGGTGCCGCCCTCCTCCAATTCCCCGACGCCCACAACGCGCCTACGAAACACTGGTGTTCTGTACTCAACGAAGTGGCGGGCGAGGGCTTCGACCACGTCGACCTCACCGACAGCTGGGTGCGCCCCGGCGACCTCGACGCAGACCGCAGAGCCGAACTGTCCCGCGCTCTCAAGGAGTCGGGCCTCGGCGTCACCGCGATCTCGGCGATCCGCCGCAGCGTCATCGACCCCGACGAGGACGCGGCCCGCGCGCACCTCGCGTACCTCCTGCGCACGGTCGACGCGGCGGCCGGCCTCGGCACGGGCGTCGTATCGGTGGGCCTGCACCGGGAATTGACGCAGACTCAGCAGGACGCACTCTGGTTCTGGCACGAACAGGGCGCCACCGACCCGATCGGCGACTTCCGCACCTGGGAACTCGCGGTCACCCGCCTGCGCGAACTCGGCGAACGCGCCGCCCAGCACGGGATACGCCTGTCCCTGGAGATGTACGAGGACACCTACCTCGGCACGGCCGACAGCGCGGTCTCCCTCGTCACCGACATCGATCTCCCGAATGTCGGCCTCAACCCCGACATCGGCAACCTCGTCCGCCTGCACCGCCCCGTCGAGGACTGGCAGTCCATGCTGCGCAAGACCCTCCCGCACACCAACTACTGGCACATCAAGAACTACTACCGCGACCACGACCTCGCCACCGGCGCCTACTTCACCCACCCCGCCCCCTGCGAAGGCGGCCTGATCGACTACCGGCGCGCCCTCGCCATGGCCCTCGAGTGCGGCTTCGACGGCCCGATCTGCGTCGAGCACTACGGCGGCGACGGCCTGGGCGTCTCGGCCGCCAACCGCGACTACCTGCGACGTGTGCTGCGCGCCCGCCTAGGGGAGTGATCCGGGGGCATGGAACCCGTACGAGCAGGAGGACGCTGCCTAATGCTGTTGTCAAGCCACGAGACGAAGAGGCGGCCGGGCTCGGTAGGGCTGGCGGTCGCGCAGGATCGCGTAGAGGACGTTCACCTTGCGTCGGGCCAGGGCGATCAGGGCCTGATGATGTCGTTTGCCCTCGGCTCGTTTGCGGTCGTAGAAGGTTCGCGAGGCGGGATCGCGCCGGATCGAGCAGAACGCGGCCTGGTAGAAGACCCGCTTGAGGGCCTTGTCGCCGCCGGTCGCGCGGCGCGAGTAGCGCACCTTTCCCGACTGGGAGAGGACCGGGGCCAGACCCGCGGCCGCGGCCAGCGCGTCGCCCCCGGTGAAGCGGTGGATGTCGCCGACTGCGGCGAGGAACTCGGCGCTGAGTGCGGCCCCCATCCCCGGCAGGCTCTGGATGAGGGCCCCGTCAGGGTGGACGTCGACCAGGCCGGCGATCTCGGTCTCGATCTGCTTCAACCGGTTTTTGCCCGCGAGGAGTTCGGCGGCGAGCTCACGGATGAGCATCGCGGTGCGTCGCTCGCCCACCACGGTGGTGGGCTGGGCGAGGGCCGCTGTGTGCGCGGCGTCGGCCAGCGTCTGCGCAGTGGGTTGCTTGACGCCGCGTCGGCGCAGGTAGTCGGCGATGCGGGCGGCTCCGGCCCGGCGGATCTCGGCCGGGGTGACGTAGTGGCTGAGGAGGATCAGGCTGGATTTGCGGGTCGGGTCGGTGGCGCGTTCCAGGCCGGGATGGATGCCGGTGAGCAGGTCGCGCAGCCTCGCGGTGCGGGCGGTGGCGTCCTTGACCAGCGTGGTGCGATGGGAGACCAACAGCCGCAGCTCCACGGTGGTTTCCTCGGGCAGTTCGACGATCCGCAGGTCATCGCGGAGCATGACCTGCTCGGCAATGACCTTGGCGTCGCGCGGATCGGACTTGTTCTCGCCGCCGCGGGTCGCTCGGCGGGCCCGATTGACCGCGAGGCCGGGCACGTGCACGCAGGTGAAGCCCTCGGCCAGCAGCATCGCGGCGAGCAGGCCGGCGATGCCGCCGAGGATGTCCAGCCCGATGGTTACGGTGCCGTGTTCGGCCTCGATGACGTGCAGTTCGCTGATCGAGTGCTCGATTGCCTCGGGTGTGTTGTCGACCCGGTGGCTGAGCAACGCACGGCCCCGGTCGTCGAGGGCCGTAAGCCAGTGGAACTCCTTGGCGATGTCGTACCCGGCGGTGCTGGACACAGTGTTCCTCCCCTGGTCGGACGACGTGCGGCGCACCTCCTTCCGCCTGTCCTCGCCCTACCAAGCGATGGTCCGCAGAGCCTAATCAGCAGTCCGGAAGAAGTGGCGGGGCAGGGGGATCAGCGTCCCGAGCCATCAAGGGCAGCCAGCATGAAAACCATCCCTGCCCCACCCGCGCAGTCCCAGGGTCGCGACCTACTGGGACGCACTCAAGAAGGTAGGACCGCATGAGCCGCTGGATCGGGACCAGCTTCAAGATGACCAAGACCCGTTCCGAGGCCGCGAGTTACGCGGCGCGCGTGCGGGCCGCGGTCGGCGACGGCATCGACGGCGTGCAGCCCTTCCTGATCCCCTCGGCGACCGCCGTCTCCGTCGTCGCCGACACCCTCGGCCCCCGCTCGCCCGTCCTGACCGGCGTGCAGAACGCCCACTGGGACGACGCGGGTGCCTGGACCGGCGAGATCTCGGTGCCGCAGGCCGCCGACGCGGGCGCCCGGCTCGTCGAGATCGGGCACTCGGAGCGGCGCGCCCACTTCGCCGAGACCGACGAGACGGTCCGCCTCAAGACGGCCGCGGCCCTGCGCCACGGCCTCACCCCGCTGGTCTGCGTCGGCGAGGACGCCGCGGCCAGGGACGCGGGGCGCGGCGCCGACGTCGTACGCGCGCAGGCGGAGGCGGCCCTCGAAGGCCAGTCGGACCCGGGAGCGGTGCTGCTCGCCTACGAACCGGTCTGGGCGATCGGCGAAAGGGGCCGGCCGCCCCGCCCCGAGGAGATCGCCCCCGCCCTCGCGGCCCTCGCCGAACTCCCGGCGCGCGCCGTGCTGTACGGGGGATCGGTCGACCTGGGAAACGCGCCGTGGTTGCTTGAACTGCCGGGTGTGCAGGGGTTGTTCGTGGGGAGGGCGGCTTGGGATGTGGATGCGTTTTTGAAGTTGCTCGGCCTGGGACTGTGACGGCTGACGACGCAGGAGTGGTGCTTCGGCGTCACAGTCCCAAGCAGTCCCAAGGCCTCCAACCTCAGAACCGGCCCGCCTCCCGCGCCGCCACGACCGCCGGCGCGACCGAGTGCGGAAGCAGGTCCCGCGGGTCCTTCGGCAGCACCACGTCCACGTCCGCGTCGTCCGCGAAGCGGTACGGGCGGTGCGCGAGGAGGGCGCCGAGGTAGCGGCGGACGCGGGACATCTCGGCCCGGACCGTCACCGTACGGGTCCGGTCGCCGAACAGGTCGTCGGCCAGCGCGGAGGCGCTGCGGCCCGTCGGGTGCAGCGCCAGGACGTACAGCAACTCGGCGTGCCGCGGGCTCAGTTCATGGGTCCAGGTGGCCGCTGCCCCGGACACCTCGAGGGACCAGCGGCGCGGGCGGCTCACGTCGAGCGCGATACGGGTCGCGCCGAGCGGCCGCGGCGTCTCGTCCACCATCAGGAGCCAGCCCCCGGGCAGCGGCGTCACATTGCAGGCGCCGAGCGTCGGGACCCAGCAGCAGCCCTCCGCAAGGGACTTGGGCAGCGCCACCCGGTCCACCGCCGGCATCCCGGTGACCGCCGCCGTCCAGCCGAACGGGTCCACCGCGAGCGCCCGCCCGCTCATCCGGGCGAGGACCGGCGCGGCGACCGAACGCAGCCGCTCGAGGCTCCCCTGCAACTGTTCGCGCAGCCGGGCCTCGGCGAGCTGCGCCACCGAGTGCACCCACGACAGCGTCGCCGGATGCATCGTGTCCATCGGCCCGCTGATGTCCACGACGCCGAGCACCCGCCCGTCGCGCGGGTCCGTGATCGGGGCGCCCGTGCATATCCATGGGTGCTGCGACTGCACGAAGTGCTCGGCGGAGAAGACCTGTACGGGACGGCGGGCCACCAGCGGCGTGCCTATGCCGTTCGTCCCGACGACGTCCTCCGCCCAGTGCGCCCCCAGCTCAAAACCGAGTTTGTCGGCCATGCGCAGGACTCCGGGGTGTCCCTCGCGCCACATGATCCGGCCCTCGGCGTTGCTGATCACCATGATGTGCTGCGCCGCGTCGGCCACCGTCACCAGTGCCTCGCGCAGCATGGGGAGGAGCGGGAGGAGGGGTGAGGCCTGCCGCTTCTCCTCCAGTTCCTCCGCGGTGAGCAGCCCCGCCCGGACGTCGTGGTCCGGGTCGACGCCGTCCCGCAGCATCCGCCGCCAGGAGTCGCCGATCACCGGTCGGGGGCGTACCCGCGGCCGCTGCCCCGAGAGCGTGGCGTCGCGCACCCCCTTGAGCAGGCGGGACGAGTGCGCCACGTCCATGGCGGACAACCGTGCGAGGTCGATCGTCGAATCCTTGTTCATGCGGGGAACCTCGGTTGTGGGGAGTTGCGTCCATCCTGCCCTGAGAACCCGCGCGGGCGTGGGCCTTCCCGAGGAACGTTGCAACCCCCTGCAACCCTGGTGAACAACCGTGCGGAGTTTGAAGATGGGGACGACGCCGCTGATGCGGCGTCCGAGCTCCTCTAGGGGCCCTGATGAGTGGGGATGGTGCCGTGTCGGCGCAGCACCATCCCCGCGTCGGTTCCCGGACCTCGTCATCAGCGTCCGGACATCGCGTCGGACTCCAGGCGTTCAGATCTGGGGGCGGGCCCGTTCCGCCAGTGCCGTCAGGTCCAGCGTGTGCGGCAGCGTTCCGAAGCCCGTGCCCCTGTCGCCCCCGAACCGCGCCGCGCAGAACGCGTCCGACACGTCGTCGGGCCCGAACCGCGCGAGCAGCGAACCCTGGAGCACCAGCGCGATCCGCTCCGCGATCCGGCGCGCCCGTGCCTCGATGCCGTCCAGGTCGCCGAGTTCGGTCAGCAGGTCCTTCACCGCCGCGTCGAGCCGGTGATCGGCGCCGCGCGCCTTGCCGATCTCGATCAGGAACGCGTTGAGCGCCTGCGGCTCCCGCTGCAACGCCCGCAGGACGTCCAGGGCCTGTACGTTGCCCGCGCCCTCCCAGATCGAGTTCAGCGGTGACTCGCGCAGCAGCCTCGGCATGCCGGACTCCTCCACGTACCCGTTGCCGCCGAGGCATTCGAGGGCCTCCGCGACCAGCGGCGTACAGCGCTTCGTCACCCAGTACTTGGCCGCGGGCACCGCGATCCGCAGGAAGGCCCGCTCCTGCTCGCCCCCGTCCTCGTACGCCGCCGCGAGCCGCAGCGCGAGCGTCGTCGCCGCCTCCGACTCCAGGGCAAGATCCGCCGTGACGTTGCTCATCAGCGGCTGGTCGGCCAGCTTCGCGCCGAACGCCTCGCGGTACGCGCAGTGGTGGGTCGCCTGCGCCACCGCCTGCCGCATCAGGGCCGCGGAACCGAGCACGCAGTCGAGCCGGGTCGCCGACACCATCTCGATGATGGTGCCTACCCCGCGCCCCTCCTCACCGACCCGGCGCGCCCACGTCCCGTCGAACTCGACCTCGGCCGACGCGTTGGACCGGTTGCCCAGCTTGTCCTTCAGGCGCTGGAGGGCGAACGGATTGCGGGTCCCGTCCTCCAGGACGCGCGGCACGAGGAAACAGGTGAGGCCGGCACCTGTCTGCGCCAGGACCAGGAATCCGTCCGACATCGGCGCGCTGCAGAACCATTTGTGGCCGGTGAGCGTGTACGTCCCGTCCTCGGACAGGGGTACGGCCCTCGTCGAATTGGCCCGTACGTCGCTGCCGCCCTGCTTCTCCGTCATCGCCATGCCGAAGAGCGCTCCGGCCTTCTGCCCCGCGGGGCGCAGCCCGGAATCGTAGACCGGGGACGTCAGCAGAGGCTCCCACACGGCGGCGAGGTCCGGCTCCGCGCGCAGCGCGGGCACCGCCGCGTGCGTCATCGACAGCGGGCACAGGTGTCCCGCCTCCACCTGCGACCACACCAGGAACGCGGCGGCGCGCCGCAGATGACCTCCCGGCCGCGTCCACGCCGACGTCAGTCCCGCCGACACACCCTTGCCCAGGAGCCGGTGCCACGCGGGATGGAACTCCACCTCGTCGATCCGGTGGCCGTAGCGGTCGTGGGTGCGAAGGCCTGGCGGGTTCTCGTTCGCGAGCCGGCCCCACTCCTGTGCCTGCGCCGACCCCGCGGTGCGGCCGAGAAGTGTGAGGTCCGCGAGGGTCTCGTCCAGAAGTCCCGGGTCCAGATGCCGCTTCAGGCCCTGCGTGAGGGCCGCGTCGGCGGAGAAGACGTCGTATCCGACGAGCGGAGGGACCTGGTTGGTGACGGTATGCGTGCTGCCTGCCATGTCTGTCGAACCTACCCGCGCCACCGCAAACCCCACCACAGGCCGGGCCTGACGTCGGACGCCGTCCCTCCTGGCGGATACCGTTGAGGGGTGCAGCCAGCAAGTGAATCCCCCGAACCGCCGTCCGGACGTCTGCACCGGGTGCGCGTCTTGTATCACAACGTCTCGAAACGGAAGACGACCTGGCTGCTCCTGAAGGACACCGTCAACTCGTGCATGGAGTACCGCATCCTGGGCCTCGCGGCCGAGGCGGCGTTCTTCACGCTCCTGTCGGTGCCTCCGCTGCTGCTGTCCCTGGTGGGTCTGCTCGCGTACGTCGACACCTGGACCGGCGCCGACACCATCGCGGGCGTTCGCGACAACATCCTGGAGGCGTCCCGCACGGTCCTCACGGACCAGGGCGTGAAGGAGATCGCGGAACCGATTCTGGACGACGTCATCAAGGGCGGCAGGCCCGACGTCATCTCCATCGGCTTCCTGCTCTCGCTCTGGTCGGGCTCGCGCGCGGTGTCGACGTTCGTGGACACGGTGACCGTGATGTACGGCCTCGACGGCGTCCGCGGCATCGTGAAGACGCGGCTGCTCGCCTTTCTGCTCTTCCTGGTGGGGCTCGTCGTCGGCGCGATAGCGCTGCCGCTGATGATCGCGGGCCCGGACGCGGTGATCGGGCTCGTGCCCTGGTCCCAGTCCCTCGTCCAGATCTTCTACTGGCCCGTGGTCCTGGTCCTGTCCATCGCGTTCCTCACGACGCTGTACCACGTGTCCGTGCCGGTGCGCTCGCCGTGGATCGAGGACGTGCCGGGGGCCCTCGTGGCGCTCGCGATGTGGATCCCCGGCAGCTTCCTGCTGCGCCTCTACCTCACCAACACCATCGAGGGCCCGACCATCTACGGCTCCCTCGCCGCGCCGGTCGCCGTGCTGCTGTGGATCGGTGTCTCGGCGTTCGCGGTGCTCGTGGGCGCCGCGGTGAACGCCGCGATCGACCGGGTGTGGCCGTCGGTCGCGACGGCGGCGGCGCGCGCCGCGAACGAGCGGGTGCGCAGGGCGGCCGCCACCGAGCAGTTGGCGCGGGCGGCCGCGCTGGGCTTCCCCGACGACGACGAGGACCTGGACGAAGGCGACGACCCGGGCATGCCGTCCGAGTTCCCGGAGCGCTGGTCGAAGTTCCTGCCCCCGGAGGACGTCACGTCCCGCCTGCGCACGCACGCCCGCAAGAACGGTGACGGGTCGGAGGACGAGGAGGACTGACGCCATCGGGCGGATGGGCCGGCTACTTCCTTGCGTCGGCCCGTTACTTCCAGGCGCCGACCGCCGAGCGTGGGAGGGGCCGCCGGGCGGAACCGGCCCGCTACTTCCAGGCGCCGGCCGCCGCCTCCCGCTCCGCGAACTCCCCGAACGTGCGCGGCCCGCGCCCGAGCACCCGCTCCACGTCACCGCTGACCGCGGCGTTCCGCCCGTCGAGCAGCGCCCCGAACAGCTCCACCAGGAACGCCACTTCCTCCTCCGGCACCCCGAACCCGGCCAGCGCCGCCCCGTACTCCCGCACCGGAACCGGGACATAGCGCTTCTCGGTCCCGGTGGCCGCCGCGACGGCCGCGAGCGCCTCGCCCCAGGTGAGCAGCGCGGGCCCGGTGAGATCCAGGACCTCACCGGCGTACCGCCCCGAGGGTTCGCGCAGCACGGCGACCGCGACCTCCGCGATGTCCGTCGCGTCGATGAACGGCTCGCGCAGCGCCTCCGGCGCCGCGAACGCCAGTTCCCCGCCGCGCACCTGGTCCGCGAGCGGACCCTCGCTGAAGTTCTGCTGGAACCAGGCGCACCGCAGCACGGTCCACTGCGCCCCGGACTCCCGCAGCGCTTCCTCGGCGGGCAGCGCCTGGTCCTCGCCGCGCGCCGACAGCAGCACGAGCCGCGTCACCCCCAGCTCCACGGCCCGCCGCGCCAGCACGCCCACCAGGCCGGCGGCGTCCGGCGCCCCGATGTCCGTGGGGAAGGCCAGATACGCCCCGTCGGCGCCGCGCAGCGCCTCGTCCCAGGTCCCGGGCTCCTCCCAGTCGAACCGCACCGCGCCCGACCGGGAGGCCGCCCGCACGCTCAGCCCGGCGGCGCGCGCCGCGTCGGCGACCCTGCGCCCCGTACGACCGGTCGCCCCGGTCACCAGCACCGTCCGTGTGTTCCGCTCCGTCTGTGTCATGCCTCCACTCAACTGCCGCACGCCACCCACCGACATCGCCGAGCCGCTCACCGCCATACGCGTCCGTCTACGCTGAGCTAATGGACGTACTCGCAGGGCTCCTGGAAGGGCCGAGGGCGCGCGGGGCCTTCATGATGCGGGCCTGCTTCGAGCCGCCGTGGGCCGTGCGGATCGCCGACGAGGCACCGCTCTCCGTGATGATCATGGTGGAGGGCGAGGCGTGGATCCTGCCGGAGAGCGGCGAGGACAAGCCCCGGCACATCCGCCCCGGTGACATCGCCATCGCCCGCGGCCCTGACCCGTACGTCTGCTGCGACGACCCGGCCACCGCACCGCGCGCCGAGATCGGGCCCGGACAGGAGTGCCGCCCGCTGGGCCCCGCACACGTCGGCCGCTACAAGGAGTTCGGCGTACGGGAGTGGGGCGAGGGCCCGGACGCCCCGGCCAAGATGCTCATCGGCACGTACCAGCTGCGCGGCGAGCTGACCGCGCGGCTGCTCGACGCGCTGCCCGCGCTGCTCGTGCTGCCCACCGAGGTGTGGCGGTGCCCGCTCACCCCGCTGGTCGCCGAGGAGATCGTGAAGGACGAGCCCGGCCAGGACGTCGTCCTCGACCGCCTCCTCGACCTCCTGCTGATCGCCTCGCTGCGCGCCTGGTTCTCCCGCCCGGAGGCCGACGCGCCCGCCTGGTACCGGGCGATGGGCGACCCGGTCGTGGGCCGCGCGCTGCGCCTCATCCAGGACGACCCGGCCCACCCCTGGACGGTCGTCGAACTCGCCGAGCGGTCCGGCGTCTCGCGGGCCGCGCTCGCCCGCCGCTTCACGGAGCTGGTGGGCGAGCCCCCGATGGCGTACCTGACCGGCTGGCGCCTCGCGCTCGCCGCGGACCTGCTGCGCGAGGGCGGGGCTACGGTCGCGGCGATCGCCCGGCGCGTCGGGTACGGCAGCGCGTTCGCCCTGTCCACCGCGTTCAAGCGGGAGTACGGGGTGAGCCCGCAGGAGTACCGGACATGAGCGGCGGCTACGCGGAGCGGGCCGCGCGGGTGCCGGGCGCGGTGGTGTGGACCCGGACCGTCGCGGACGACGAGGGCGCCGCGGCCCCGGTGCTGCCCGACGGCTGCATGGACCTGATCTGGAGCGAGGGCCGGCTCTTCGTCGCGGGACCCGACACCCGCGCCCACTCCACGGACCCCGGCGAGGGCCGCCGCTACGCGGGCATCCGCTTCGCACCGGGCACGGCGCCCGGCTACCTCGGCGTACCGGCACACGAACTGCGGGACACCCGCGCCGAGTTGGCGGACCTGTGGCAGGGGGGCGAGGCCCGGCGGCTGACCGAGCGGCTTGACGCGGCCGCCGACCCCGCGGCCGAACTGGAGGACCTCGCGGCCCGCCTCGCCCACGTCGCGGGCCCGCCCGACCCGCTGCTCACCCACGTGGCGCGGGCGCTCGACGCGGGCCGCACCGTCACGGCCGTCGCCGACGAGACGGGCCTGGGCGCCCGCACCCTGCACCGCCGCTCGCTCGCCGCGTTCGGCTACGGCCCCAAGACCCTGGCCCGCGTCCTGCGCCTGCAACGGGCCCTGGCGCTCGCCCGCGCCGGCGTCCCGTTCGCCGAGGCGGCGGCCCGCGCGGGCTATACGGACCAGGCCCATCTGGCGCGCGACGTAAGGGAGTTGACAGGGACGACGCTCGGCAAGCTGTTGCTCAGGTGAGAGGCGCGAACAGGTCCACCTGGTTGCCGTCCGGGTCGAGGACGACGGCGTACCGCTGCCCCCACGGCGCGTCCCACGGCTTGGCCTCGCCCCGGTGGCCCGCCCCGGTCAGCCCCTCGTACGTGGCATCGACCCCAGCGGCGTCCCCGCAGTGGAACGCGAGCCCGACGCGGCCCCGGCCGCGCTCCGCGGCGCCGGGGTCCGGGTCGAACATCAGCCGGATGCCGCCCGGCAACTCGGCCTCCACGTGCGGGAGTTGCTCGGCGCCCTCGGGGAACGTGAGGCCGAGGCGGCGGTAGAAGGCCAGCGAGGCGGCCAGATCGGTGGTGGCGACGCCGATGGCGTCCATACGGATACGGATCTCGTTCATGCGGCCCACCGTAGGCAGCGGGCCCCGGCCGGTCTTGTACGAAACGGACACCTTCCGTCCCTCCTTGCGCGCGGGCCGAAACCGCCGTACACGAGGCATATGGCAGAAAACGAGTTCCTCGTCACCACCGCGGTCCCCGCGAGCCCGGTCACCCTGGAAGCCGATTACGATCCGGCCGTGTCCCGATGGCTGTGGCTGGTGAAGTGGCTGCTCGCCCTGCCGCACTACCTCGTCCTCGTCCTCCTCTTCATCGGCTCCGCCCTCACCACGCTCGTCGCCCTGTTCGCGATCCTGTTCACGACCCGCTACCCGCGTCTCCTCTTCGACTTCAACGTCGGTGTGATGCGCTGGACCTGGCGCGTCGGCTACTACACGTACGGAACCCTCGGCACCGACCGCTACCCGCCGTTCACGCTCGGGCCCGTCCCCGACTATCCGGCCCGCCTCGACGTCGTCTACCCCGAGCACCTGTCGCGCGGCCTGGTCCTGGTCAAGTGGTGGCTGCTCGTGCTGCCCCAACTGCTGATGGTGTCGCTGCTCGTCGGCGGCTCCAGCACGGCGGGCGGCGTCGCGGGACTGCTCACGCTCTTCGCCGCCGTCGCCCTGCTCTTCACCGGCGTCTACCCGCGCGGCATGTACGACTTCAACATCGGCCTGCACCGCTGGGCGGCGCGGGTGGCGGCGTACGCGGGACTGATGACGGACACCTATCCGCCGTTCCGCCTCGACCAGGGGGAGCGCGAGCCCCACTAACATCCGGGCATGCCCGCCGCCACGCTCCTCGTGTACACCCGCACCACCGACTACCGCCACGACTCCATCCCGGGCGCCGTCGAGACCCTGCGCGCACTCGGCTTCGCCGTGCGGCACACCGAGGATCCGGCCTCCTTCGAGGCGGGGCTCGACGCCGGGCCCGACGCCGTCGTCCTCCTCTCCACCAGCGGTGACGTACTCACACCCGCCGGACGCGAGCGGCTCGCGGCGTACGTGGACGGGGGCGGCGGCTTCGTCGGGGTGCACGCGGCGGCGTGCACGGAGTACGGGTGGCCGTACTACGGGCGACTGCTCGGCGCCCGCTTCGACCGACACCCGGCGTACCAGCCGGGCCGCGCCCGGATCGCCGACCACGCCCACCCGGCCACCCAACACCTGCCGCCCCACTGGGAGTTCACCGACGAGTGGTACGACTTCCGCTCCGACCCGCGCGAGGATCCGACCGTACGGGTCCTCGCGTACGCCGACGAATCCTCGTACGAGGGGGCGGCCATGGGCGGCGACCACCCGCTGGTGTGGTGCCGGGACCCGGAGACCTCGGGCCGCATGTTCTACACGGCCCTCGGCCACGCCACCGAGGCGTACGACGACCCGGCCTTCCGGGCGCACCTGGCGGGTGCGATCGGCTGGGCGGCACGCCGGGCTTAGCGCTCCCGTGGCCCAGCGCTCCCGTGGCTCAGCGGCCCAGCGCCGCCGCGATCCCCGCCACGGCTCCCGGCCCGACCCGGCAGCAGCCCCCGATCAACCGGGCCCCGGCGTCCCGCCACGCGGTCACCTGTTCCGGGGCGGACGTGGCGCTGCCCGTCCAGGCGCGCGCCTCCGCGTCCCACTCCTCGCCGCTGTTGGGGTAGACGACGACCGGCTTGCCGGTGACGCGGGACGCGAGGCGCACGGCGGGCTCGACGTCGCGCGGGGCGCAGCAGTTGACGCCGACCGCGACGACCTCCTCCGAGTCCGCGGCGACCGCGAACGCCTCCTCCAGCGGCTGCCCGGCGCGCGTACGGGCCCCCTCCACGCTGTACGACAGCCAGGCCGGCACACTGAGCCCGCGCACGGCCCGCACCAGGGCCCGCGCCTCGTCCGCGTCGGGCACGGTCTCCAGGGCGAACACGTCGGGCGCGGCCCCCGCGAGCACCTCGAGGCGGGGCCGGTGGAAGGCGTACAGCTCCTCCTCGCTCAGCCCGTACCGCCCCCGGTACTCCGACCCGTCGGCGAGCATCGCCCCGTACGGCCCCGCGGACGCGGCCACCCACAGGGGCCGGTCGGTATCGGTGGCGGTGGCCGCCGCACGCGCCAACTCGACGCTGGACACCATGAGTTCGGCGGCCTTGGCCCGCCCGATGCCGCGCCGCGCGAACCCCTCGAAGGTCGCCTGATAGCTGGCCGTGATGGCGACATTCGCGCCCGCCTCGTAGTACGCGCGGTGCGCCGCGACGATCGCCTCCGGCTCCTCGGCGAGCAGCCGGGCCGACCACAGCTCGTCGCTCAGATCGTGCCCGGCGGCCTCCAACTGATTGGACAGTCCCCCGTCGAGAACGAGCACGCCTGCGGCGAGGGCGCGGGTGAAGGAGTTGCTGGTCATGACGTCGACGCTAACCGACGGACCGGTCCGGACCCTACGCCGGCAGATCGACCGCGTCGATCGCCGTCCCCGGCACCCAGATACGAGCTCGTGCCAACCTCAAGCCGGACGCTCTCCCCGGCGGCCCGCGCCACCGCCGCGACGAGCCGCTGATTCTCCGGTGCCGCGCCGCCCGGGAAGGCGAAACGGCGGCGGGCGTAGCCGTAGGCCAGGCCGGTGCGCGGGTCCGCGAACGCCTCGGAGCCCGCGGCCCCTGAGTGGCCGAAGGCGGTGGCGCCCAGGGCCGGGTAGCGCACTCCCTCCGTCTCGAAGCCGAGCGTGAAGTGGTCCGGCTCGCCGGTCACCGCGTCGGTGCCCGCCCAGCGGCGCTCCGTGAACTCCGCGACCGTCTCCGGCTCCAGCAGTGCAGGCGCCCCGTCGACGCCGCTGAGCGCCGCCGCGTACAGCCGGGCGAGGCCCCGTGCGTTGCCCACCCCGCCACCAGAGGCGGGCCCGAGAGCGCGTACCGCACGGGAGTTGGCGTAGTCGACGATGTCGAAGGAGGGGTCGGCGGCCCGGTTGAACGCGATGGGGAGGAGACCCTCGGCCGGGGGCCGGTTCGCGTCCAGGAGCGCCTGCTGCTCGGGCGTCGGAGCCATCGGCCGCGTCGGCTGGAGCCGCGCCTCCTCGGCCTCCGGGAGCCCCAGCCACAGGTCGAGGCCGTGCGGCGCCCGGATCCGCTCCTCGTAGACTTCCTGGAGCGTGCGACCCGTCGCCCTGCGCACCACCTCACCCGTCAGGGCCCCGATGGTCAGCGCGTGATAGCCGTACGCCGTCCCCGGCTTCCAGAACGGCCGCTGCCCGGCGAGACGGGCGGCGACGACACGGTCGTCCGCCAGTTCCTCCAAGGTGAATCCGCCGTCGACACCGATCAGGCCCGAACGGTGCGCGATCAGCTCGCGCAGCGTCAGCCGCTCCTTGCCTCCACCCGTGAACTCGGGCCAGTACGACGCCACTTGGCGGTCCAGATCGAGCACGCCCTCCTGCACGAGCAGGGCCACCACCAGGTGTGCGGCGCCCTTGCTGTTGGAGTAGACGGGCAGCAGCGTCGACCCGTCCATGTCCTCGCCGGCCCACAGATCGACGACGGGCCGCCCCTGGACGTACGCCGCCAGCTGCGCGCCCGGCTCGGCCGTCTCCTCGGCGACCGCCGCCGCGAACTCCTCGCGGACCGCCTCGAAGCCGTCCGCGACGCTGCCGTACACCTCGATGCCGCTCATCCTGCTCTCCCCCTGCGCCAGTTGACCGCCCGTACGCGTACGAGGTGATCGAACCGGGGGCCCGCCACGGGTATTCCCGCACGGGCGCCCCTCGCATTGGAGCGTGTGCTTCAGAACGTCCTGGCTCCCGCGGTACGGCGGGGGAGAGGGCCGAGGCTACGGCCGTACCGTGAGTACGAGCTTGCCCGTCACCCGTCCCGTGTCGCCCTCCGCGTGTGCCTTGGCGGCCTCGGGCAGCGGGTGCGTGTCCGACACGTGCACCTTGAGCCGGCCCGACTCGACGAGTTCGGTGACGGCCCGCATGCCCGCCTGATCGTGCTCGACGAGCATGTCCGTCGCCCGCACCCCCAGCTCGGCGGCGCGCGCCGCGACGTCCTCGAACCGGCCCGGCAGCAGCGAGACGAGAATGCCGCCCGGCTTCAGCACGTCCAGGGAGCGCAGCCGCTCCTCGCCGCCCAGGGTGTCGAGGACGACGTCGATGTCACGGACCTCGGCCGCGACGTCCGTGGTGCGGTAGTCGATGACCTCGTCGGCGCCAAGGCCCCGTACGAACTCGTGCTTGGCGGCCGACGCCGTCCCGATGACGTACGCGCCGCGTGCCTTGGCGATCTGCACCGCCACATGTCCGACACCGCCGGCCGCCGCCTGCACCAACACCCGCTGTCCGGGCGCCACTTGGGCGATGTCGACGAGGGCCTGCCAGGCGGTGAGCCCGACGAGCGGCAGCGCGCCCGCCTCGACATGGCTCAGCCCCGCGGGCTTCGGCACGAAGGCGCGGGCGGGCCCGGCCACGTACTCGGCGTGCGAGCCGGCCCCGTACGGGTACGGCAGCATGCCGAGCACCTCGTCGCCCGGCTCGAACAGGGCGACGCCGAGACCGACGGCCTCGACGACCCCGGACACGTCCCAGCCGAGCACGAACGGCGGCTCGCCCAGGAAGAGCCCGGAGCTGCGGTGCTTGTAGTCCGTCGGATTGAGGCCCGCCGCGTGCACGGCGACCACGATCTGTCCGATCCCGGGCTTCGGTCGCGGAACCTCGACCTCCTGGAGCACCTCGGGCGCCCCGAGGGTGTCCTGGCTGATGGCCTTCATGGTGGTGGTCACGGTGGTGTTCTTGTCGCTCATGAATCCAGCGTGCGCCACGGAAGCAGAACGGGACAATGGCAAGATGGTCATCCAGCGATAGAATCGTGCCATGACTGGATTGGGTGCCGATTCTCCCCTCGCCCGGCACGAGGGCCCGCCCCACCGCGTGGTCGTGCTCGCGCTCGACGGGGTCTACCCCTTCGAGCTCGGTATCCCGAAGCGGGTCTTCGGCTCGGCGGGTGACGCCTACGAGGTCGTGACCTGCGCCGCGACATCGACCCGCACCGTACGCACGGACGCCGACTTCACGATCACCGTCGCGCACGGCCCGGAGGCGCTGGAGACCGCGGACACCGTGATCGTCCCGCCGTACGACATGTCCCGCATCGCCGAGCCGCTCCCCGCCGCCGAACGGGCCGCGCTCGCCCGCATCAGGCCCGGCGCCCGCACCGTCTCCATCTGCACGGGAGCGTTCGCGCTCGCCGCCGCCGGGATGCTCGACGGCCGGCGCGCCACCACGCACTGGTCACTGGCGGACCGCTTCCGCCGGATGTTCCCGCACGTCGCCCTGGACCCGGACGTGCTGTTCGTCGAGGACGGCGACGTACTGACGTCCGCGGGCGCGGCCTCAGGACTCGACGTCTGCCTGCACCTGGTGCGCTCCGACCACGGCAGCGCCCTCGCCAACTTCGTGGCCAAGTGCTGCGTCGTCCCGCCGTGGCGCGAGGGCGGCCAGGCCCAGTACATCGAGCAGCCCGTCCCCGACGAGGGCGAGACCGGCACCGCGCCGGCCCGCGCCTGGGCCCTGGAGCGGCTCGACCGGCCGCTCGCCCTGCGGGAGCTGGCCGAGCACGCCCGGATGAGCCCGCGCACGTTCGCCCGCCGCTTCCAGGAGGAGACGGGCACGAGCCCCGGCCGCTGGCTGATCCTCCAGCGCGTGCACCGGGCCCGCCACCTGCTGGAATCCACGGACCTCCCGGTGGACCGCATCGCGGCGGAGGTCGGCTTCGCCACGGGTACGTCCCTGCGCCAGCACCTGCACGCCACCATCGGGGTCACCCCACAGGCGTACCGCCGCACGTTCCGGGCGGGCCCGGTGGGGGCGAGCTGAGGGGGGGCGAGCTGAGAGAGGGTTGAAGGGGGGGAGAGAGGGGACTGTGACGTCTGACGACCGTATTTGCGTCGTCAGACGTCACAGTCCCCCAAGGATCACGCCCCCTCCGGCCACTCCCACCGCTCCAGGTCCCTCAGCCACACCCGCGCGTTGCTGTCCGACGGAGCGCGCCAGTCGCCGCGCGGCGAGAGCGAGCCGCCGGCCGAGACCTTCGGGCCGTTCGGCATCGCGGACCGCTTGAACTGCGCGAACTGGAAGAAGCGGCGGCAGAAGTACTCCAGCCAGTGCTTGATCTCCGCGAGGTCGTACGCGCCGCGCTTGTCCTCCGGGAAGCCGGGCGGCCACTCGCCCGCCTCCACGTCCCGCCAGGCGTGCCACGCCAGGAACGCGATCTTGGAGGGGCGGAAGCCGTACCGCAGCACGTAGTAGAGCGTGAAGTCGTGCAGCGCGTACGGGCCGATCTTCGACTCGGTGGACTGCAGTTCCTCGCCGGGGACCAGCTCGGGGCTGATCTCCGTGTCGAGGATCGCGGTGAGGATCTTCCCGGCCTCGTCGCCGAACTCGCCGCTGCTGACGACCCAGCGGATCAGGTGCTGGATGAGCGTCTTGGGCACGCCGCCGTTGACGTTGTAGTGGCTCATCTGGTCGCCGACGCCGTACGTGCACCAGCCGAGCGCCAGCTCGGACAGGTCGCCGGTGCCGAGCACGATGCCGCCGCGCTGGTTGGCGAGGCGGAACAGGTAGTCGGTGCGCAGGCCCGCCTGGACGTTCTCGAAGGTGACGTCGTACGCCGGCTCGCCCTGCGAGAACGGGTGGTCCATCTCCTTGAGCATCAGGCGGGCCGTGTCGGTGATGTCCAGTTCGGCGGCCGTGACGCCGAGGGACTTCATCAGCGCATGCGCGTTGGACTTGGTGTGCTCGCCCGTCGCGAAGCCCGGCATCGTGAAGGCCAGGATGTCGGTGCGCGGGCGGCCCGCCCGGTCCATCGCGCGGGCCGCGACGATCAGGGCGTGCGTGGAGTCGAGGCCGCCGGAGACGCCGATGACGATCTTGGGGCCGCCGATCGCGCCCATGCGCTGGACCAGGCCGGACACCTGGATGTTGTACGCCTCGTAGCAGTCCTGGGCGAGGCGCTCGGCGTCGGCGGGCACGAACGGGTAGCGCTCGACGCGGCGCTTGAGGCCCAGGTCGGTGCTCGTGGGCGGGGCGAGGTGGAAGTCCACCCGGCGGAAGTCGCCGGTGCGCGCGGTGTGCGTGCGACGGTTGTCGTCGAACGTGCCCATGCGCTGGCGCTCCTGGCGCAGCAGGTCGAGGTCGACGTCGGCGACCGCGTGCTGGTCACCGAGCGGGAAGCGGTCCGTCTCGGCGAGCAGGACCCCGTTCTCGTAGATCATGGTCTGGCCGTCCCACGAGAGGTCCGTGGTGGACTCTCCCGCTCCGGCCGCCGCGTACACGTAGGCGGCGAGGCAGCGGGCCGACGCCGAGCGGCACAGCAGCTTGCGGTCCTCGGCGCGGCCGACCGTGATGGGGCTGCCGGAGAGGTTGAGCAGGACGGTCGCGCCGGCGAGGGCGGCCTCCGCGCTGGGCGGCACCGGGACCCACATGTCCTCGCAGATCTCCGCGTGCAGGACCAGGCCGGGGACGTCCTCGGCCGCGAAGAGGAGGTCCGTACCGAAGGGGACCTCGGTGCCCCCGATCCGGATCGTGCCGCCGCGCTCGTCGTCGCCCGCCGCGATCTGGCGCTTCTCGTAGAACTCCCGGTAGGTGGGGAGATACGACTTGGGGGCCACGCCGAGGATCCGGCCGCGGTGCACGACGACCGCGCAGTTGTAGATGCGGTTGCGGTGGCGCAGCGGAGCGCCGACCACGAGGACCGGCAGGAGGTCCGCGGAGCCCGTGACGATGTCGGCGAGCGCCTCCTCCACCTCGTCCAGGACCGGGTCCTGGAGCACCAGGTCCTCGATGGAGTAGCCGCACAGGCCCATCTCGGGGAAGAGGGCGACGGCGACTCCGTCCTCCGCGCAGCGGCGGCCCTGCCGCAGGACGGCCTCCGCGTTGGTGCGCGGGTCGGCGATGGCGGCGTGGCCGGTGCACGCGGCGACCCGCGCGAAACCGTGACTGTAGATCGACCGGAAGTTCACCCGTCCATGATGTCAACCGGGCCGGGGCGGTGCGCGGCGGGGCCCGGACGGCGGGGGCCGGGGCAGCCAGAAGGGGGAACCGCTGCCGCTCCCCGAGGCCTTCGAGATCTGCCCGAAGGGCGCCGCGACGGCGGGCCGCACCTTCGACCCCGACGCCCGGTTCGCCTACCGGGGCGACGAGGGACTCGGCTCTACTCCTTCGCGGTGAAGCTCTGAGCAGAGCGCGGGAGCGAGGCGGCAACCTTCCGGCCCCCGGCGGCGACTCCCGTGCACGACGACCGCTCCGCCCCTGCCCCCTAGGGCGGTCGTCAGGTCGGCCGGGGCCGCGACGGGACCGCCGCCCCGGCCGACACGGGCGCGCGGGCGCTACGTCAACGTGCTGAAGACGAAGCCGAATTCAGCCGGCCCCGGCGTGAGCCGGTACTGCGGGAGCACGCCGGGTCCGCACGACTGCGTGCCGATGCCCTGCTGCGCGTGGTCGAGGTGCACCCACAGCGTGTCGCCGGGCGTCAGGTCCGTGCGGTGCGTGGCCGCGTCGAGCTGCTGCGTCGTCCAGCGGCGGGCCGTGAGCGCGTAGGCGGGCTCGCCCTCGATCCGCAGGCCGCCGAGTTCCGCCCAGCGGACGTCGATCCGCGCCCCGTTCTCCTGCGGTCGCACGTACGGGGTGTGCAGGGCGTCGACGTCCGCCTCCCAGCGGCCGAGCCGCGCCGCCTCGCGCGTGTCCGGGTACGCCTCGCCGGGCCCGCCGCCGAACCAGCGCACACCCAAGTCCCCTACGGGGAGCCCGAGTCGGACGCCGAGCCGGGGCAGCGGGAGTCGCCAGTCGCCCTCCGGGGTGACGGACACGGTCAGCCGCAGCCGCCGCTCGTCGGCCGTCCAGCGGTAGCTCGCGCGCAGCCCGATGTCACGGCTGGCAGGACCGACCCGCGTGTGCACCGTCAGCGCCGCGCCATCCAACTGGACGCCGTCCACGCGGTGTTGCATCCGGTGCAGGCCGAACTGTCGCCACAGCAGGCCGAGCCGCTCGTCGTTCTGCCAGCTCGCGCCGTCGTCGTTGTCCGTGGGGGCGCGCCACACGTCGAGGCGGGGAGCGGCGGCGAGCGCCACGTCGCCGATGGCGCGCAGGTCTCCGGTGCGTGCGTCGAAGGTGGCCGGGCCGAGCGTGAGTACGTCCCCGGTGGTATTCGGTCGTTCACCAACTGACTTGTTGAGTGCGGGTGTTGGTGCCTCCGGAGTGCTCTGGCCCCACGCCACTTCCTCGCCGTCGGTGTCCGTGGCCCGGACCGTCCAGTACCCGGAGCCGTCACCCGTCGCGGGTGCCGAAAGCTTCAGGTCCGTGGACTCGCCGGGGGTGAGCGGGGGCACGGTGAGCGTGCCGCGTTCCACGGGCTCGCCCTCCACCTCGTACGTCCAGTCGAAGGAGAGGTGGGACAGGTCGCGGAAGTCGTAGCGGTTGGTGATGTGCACCGCTCCGGTGTCCCCGTCGACGGCGATCCGTACGGGCTCGATCACCTTCTTGAACTCGATGAGCCCCGGCGACGGCGTCCGGTCAGGGAACAGCAGCCCGTCGCAGACGAAGTTTCCGTCGTGCAGCTCCTCGCCGAAGTCACCGCCGTACGCGTACCCGTGGCGCTCGTCGGCGACCCCGTGGTCGATCCACTCCCAGACGAACGCGCCCTGAAGACGGTCGTACTTCTCGAACAGCCGCTGGTAGTCGGCGAGTCCGCCGGGTCCGTTGCCCATGGCGTGCGCGTACTCGCACTGGATGAAGGGCAGGCCGCGCCGCCGCTCGGGGCCGCCGTCGAGTCCCTGGCCGATCCGCTCGACCTCGGCGTGGTCGGCGTACATGCGCGAATAGACGTCGGTGTCACGGCAGTTGATGTCGCCCTCGTAGTGCACGAGGCGCTCGGGGTCGCGGGCGCGGATCCACTCGGCCATGGCGGTGAGCCCGCGCCCGGTGCCCGCCTCGTTGCCGAGGGACCACAGAACGATGGACGGGTGGTTCTTGTCGCGCTCGACCATGCGGGCCGCCCGGTCGAGCAGTGCGGGGGTCCAGCGCTCGTCGTCGACCGGGTTGTCGCGCCAGCCCTGTTCGCAGAAGCCGTGGGTCTCCAGGTCGCACTCGTCGATGACCCACAGCCCGTACTCGTCGCAGAGGGAGAGGAAGGCGGGGTGCGGCGGGTAGTGGGAGGTGCGGACCGCGTTGATGTTGTGGGACTTCATCAACTCGACGTCGCGGCGCATGGTTTCGAGGTCGAGGGCGCGGCCGTGCTCCGGGTGCCACTCGTGCCGGTTGACGCCCTTGAAGAGGATCGGCGTGCCATTGACCTTGATCAGGCCGTCCGACAGTTCCACGGTACGGAAGCCGATCCGCAGCGGCACCCGCTCACCGGCCGTCGCCAGCTCGCCGTCGTACAGGCGCGGCGTCTCGGCCGTCCACGGCTCGACGGAGACGGTCACCGATTCCCCTGTGGCGACGTCAACTCCCAGTTCGGGCACGGTGATCCGCCCCTCCACGTCACTGTCGACGCGGAGCGTGCCGAGCCCGGTGGTGTGGTCGTACGAGGCGTGCGTGAAGAAGTCCCGGACGCCGCCGGCGGGGCGGTGCAGAAGTGTCACGTCGCGGAAGATGCCGGGCAGCCACCACTGGTCCTGGTCCTCCAGGTAGGAGCCCGCGGACCACTGGTGCACGCGGACCGCGAGCACGTTGCCGGTGGGGGCGAGGAGGTGGCCGACCTCGAACTCGTGCGGCAGCCGGCTCCCCTTGAACTCGCCGAGCTCCGTGCCGTTCAGCCACACCTTCGCGCAGGACTCCACGCCGTCGAAGCGGACCACGGCCGAGCCGTCACCGGGCCAGTCGCCGGGCAGATCGAAGACGTGCAGGTGATCCCCGGTCGGGTTCTCGTCGGGGACGCGCGGCGGGTCGACGGGGAAGGGGTAGAGGACGTTCGTATAGGCCGGGGCCCCGAACGCCCCGTCCCCCTGCATCACCCAGTGCCCGGGCACGGAGACGTCGCTCCAACCGCCGGCGTCGTACCCCGGGGAGGCGAAGGAGTCGTCGTGGGCGTCTGCTCGCGCTGCCAACCGGAAGCGCCAAGTTCCGTTGAGAGGCAGGGAGTTGGCTGACGATTCGGCGTACCAGGTGCGAGGCGGGAGAGCGCCGTGGCCGGGGGAGGGGTCGGTTACGTAGGCGATTGAGGTGGACGCGGACGTGGGCATGGAGCTCCTTACGTCGAGATCAAATTCGGCAATCAGGCCGGACGGGGCACATCAAGCCCCGCCGGCGATTGAGGCGCGGGGTCCGGGGCGGAGCCCCGAGGCGTCACCCCCGGTGCCGCTCAACACCCCTTCCAGCGCGAACGTCGCCGCACCAAGACTCACCGGATCCGTAGGAACAGGCGAAAGAACGATCTCCGTCGCGGCGAACGGCCCCGCCAGCGAATGCCGTTCCACCACCCGGCGAACCTCGCTCACCAGGGGACCGCCCAACGCACTGGCGACCCAGCTACTGAGCACCACGACCTCCGGATTGAGCAGATTGACGAGATCGGCGACCGCCGCACCCAGATACCGCGCGGTCTCCCGCACCACATCGAGCGCCTGCACCGACCCCTCCGCGGCGGCCCGCCCGATCGCCTCGATCGTGGCGGTCTGGTCGGCGGAGTGCAGCAGCGGCGAACCCGGGTGCAGCTCCCGCAGGTTGCGCATGATCCCCGGTGCCCCCGCATACGCCTCCACACACCCCCGGTCCCCGCAGTGGCACGGCCGCCCGTCCAGCACGAGCGTGGTGTGCCCCCACTCGCCGGCGCTGTTGGTGACACCCCGGTGCAGCGCCCCGCCGAGCGCGAGCCCCGCACCGACACCCGTGCCGAGGTTGACGACGACCGCGTCGTCCCGCCCGCGCGCCGCCCCGAACCACAACTCGGCGACAGTGGACGCACGCAGCGGATTGTCCAAGTACAGGGGTACGTCGAGGTGTTGGGCGAGGAGGTCACGCAGCGGCACCGCCTCGTGCCACCCCCAGTTCGGGGCGTAGGCGCTGATGCCGCCCTGCCGGTCGACGAGCCCCGGCATGCAGACGCCCGCGCCGAGCACGGGTCCGCCGGTGTCGGCGTCGAGCACCGCCTGGACCGCGTCCGCGATCACGGCGACCACGTGCCCGGGCTCGTGGGCGCCTGGCCGCAGTTGGCGGTCGGCGCGGGTGACGACCCGCAGGTTCAGGTCGAAGAGCTCGGCGTGCACATATGTCTCCGCGACGTCCACGCCGACGAGCGAACCGCGGCCCGCGTCGACGGAGACGAGGCCGCGCGGCCGCCCGCCCGCCGAGTCCACGAAGCCGCCCGTGACCAGGATCCCCAGGTCGAGCAGCTCCCCGACGAGCGTGGCGACCGTCGCCGAGCTGAGGCCGGTCTCTGCGGCCAGCTCCTGCCGGGAGACGGCGGGCCGGTCGAGGCAGCGGCGCAGCACCTCGTACCGGTTCGCCGTCCGTATGTCGCGGGACGTGCGCTTCATACCGTCAGGCTAGGAGCGCCCGACGGACTTCGACAAGGGGTTGGAGAAAGGGCTTTCAGAAGTCGCCCTGCACACCCCTCCCCGCACACCATCCCTGCACCCCTCGCACATCCTCCTTACGCGCCGCGCGGAAGCAGCGCCCGCACGAACGCGTTGCTGAACTTCCCCTCCGGGTCCAGCCGTTCGGCGAGCGCCACGAAGTCCGCCGCATGCGGGTACCGGGCGGCGACGCGCGCCGGATCGGCCGTGAACACCTTCCCCCAGTGCGGCCGCGGCCCGAACTCCCGCAACTGGTCCTCCACCAGCGACACGACCGGAAGGACCCGCTCCGTGTCCGCCACCCACGTGAAGTGGAACGCGACCGTGTCCCGGCCGTACGCGGGGCTCAGCCACTGCGTGTCAGCGGCGACCGTGCGCACCTCGCAGACCTGGACCACGGGGGCGATCCGGTCGCGCACCGCGTCGAGGGCGGCGAGCGCGGCGGCGGCGTGCTCGCGCGGCAGCAGATACTCCGACTGCAACTCGTCGCCGTTGCTGGGCGTGAACTCGGCCCGGAAGTGCGGCAGTCGCTCGTGCCAGGGCCCCGGCACCCCGAACTGCTCGGTGCAGTGCACGGCGGACATCCCCGGCACCGGGTGCTGCGCATCGACGGCGGCCTCGGCCCACCGGAAGTCCAGCGCGTCCGGCAGCCGCCGCTTCACCCACACCTGGTCGAAGCGCGGACCGCGCCAGTCGGTGAACAGGCTCACGCTGTACGCGGCGGCCGACACGGCGTCGAAGTCCATCCCCTGGAAGGGGAGTTCACGGAACACGTGCTGCGCGACATCGAAGGACGGCTCCACGTCCAGCGTCAACGACAGCACCACACCAAGAGCGCCCAGGGAGACGACCGCCCCCTCGAAACCGGCGTCACCGCGCGCGAGCGTGACCAGCTCCCCGTCCCCGGTCAGGATCTCCACGGCCCGTACGGCCTCGGCCAGCGACCGGTTTCCGTTGCCCGAGCCGTGCGTGCCGGTGGCCACCGAACCGGCGACGGAGATGTGCGGCAGCGAGGCCATATTGGGCAGCGCGAGCCCGTGCGCGTGCAGCGCGGCGGCCAGTTCGGCGTAGCGCACACCGCCGCCGACCCGGACGGTGCGCTCCGCGGCGTCGACGTCGATCCGGCTCGGCAGCGCGCCGAGCGACACGAGCGCGCCGTCGCGCTCCGCGTCCACGTCGGCGATCCGATTGAACGAGTGGCCGCTGCCGAGCACCCGTATGTGCCCGCTCTTGGCGACGACCGCGCGCAACTCGTCGACGGTGGCCGGGTGGTGAAGCCGCTCGGCGGCGAAGGTGATGTTGCGGGCCCAGTTGGTGATTGCAGGCACGGGATGCCTTTCTCGAGTGCGGACTGCCGAGAATTGGACCACGGCAATGCAAGCCCCCTTGAGGGCGAGAGCTTGCGGAGCCCCGCGTCCGCAACCAATCAAGCCCCGCCGGCGATTGAGGCGCGGGGTCCGGGGCGGAGCCCCGCGTCCGCAACCCGACGGGTACCGATGAACGCCCGGCACCCCCACGGGAGTAGCGTGCTGGCGCATGACGTACACCGACGACTCCCGCACCCTGCCGCAGACCGAGCGGACCACGCACCGACGCATGCGGGAGCAGGGCAGTACCGATCGCGCCGACCTGGAGGCGATCCTCGACGCGGGCTTCGTCTGCCACCTCGGGGTCATGGTCGACGGCGCCCCCGTCGTCGTACCGACCGTCTACGGGCGTGACGAGCGGTGGCTGTACGTGCACGGGTCCGTGGCCAGCCGCAGCCTCGCGGCCGACCCGGGCGCGGCGGTGTGCGTGACGGTGACCCACGTCGACGGCCTCGTCCTCGCCCGCTCCGTCTTCGAGCACGGGGTGAACTACCGCAGCGCCATGGTGCACGGCGTGCCGCGCACGATCACCGACGAGGCCGAGAAGCTGGAGGGCCTGCGGCGCCTCACCGAGCACGCGACCCCCGGCCAGTGGACGTACGCGCGGCAGCCGAACCGCAAGGAGCTCGCCGCCACCACGCTCCTCGCCCTCTCCCTCGAGGAGGCCTCCGTGAAGATCCGGTCCGGCGCGCCCGACGACGGCGAATCCGCCGACGCGGAGCTCGGCCTCTGGGCCGGGACCCTGCCGCTGAACGCCCGCTGGGGCGCGCCCACGGCCGATCCGCTGCTGCCCGTCGGCATCACCGCGCCCGCCCATGTGGTGGCCCGAGCGGGGACCCGTCAAGGCTGACCGGCGACCGGGGCGTACCGTGAGGAGTCGAGAAACCGTAGAAAACGCTGCACAGCAGAGGGTCGAGGAGTAACGGGATGCAGAGCCGAACGGCGCTGGTAGAGGACCTGATGGAGCGCTTCCCGCACGTTCCGAAGGAAGCGGTCTTCAAGGAGGACCTGCTGCGCGGCGGTGTCGCCTTCGACGCGTCGGCGCTGAGTGACAACGAGGACGGCGAGGTCAAGCCGAAGTCGTACTTCATCTTCTCCTTCGACCACGGCACGCTCCCCGAGCTGGGCGAGGCCGCGCTGCGCCGCCCGCCCGAGGAGATCGTCCTCACCGGCGGCCCCTACGACCTGCGCCGCACGGTCGTCTCGGTCCGCGTGAACCCGAACTCGCCGTACCGCGTCGCGTCGAACGAGGACGGCATGCTCGGCCTCTACCTCGACGGCAAGCGGATCTCCGACGTGGGTGTGCCGCCGATGCCGGAGTACTACCGGCACAAGCTCTCCAACGGGAAGTCGGTCATGGAGGTGGCGCCCACGATCCAGTGGGGCTACCTGATCTACCTGACCGCGTTCCGGGTCTGCCAGTACTTCGGCGCCAAGGAGGAGTGCCAGTACTGCGACATCAACCACAACTGGCGCCAGCACAAGGCGGCCGGCCGTCCGTACACGGGCGTGAAGGATGTCGACGAGGTCCTCGAGGCCCTGGAGATCATCAACAAGTACGACACCGGGAAGACGTCGACCGCGTACACCCTGACCGGCGGCGCGATCACGTCGAAGGTCCAGGGCCTGGACGAGGCGGACTTCTACGGCCGGTACGCCAAGGCCATCGAGGAGTACTTCCCGGACCGCTGGATCGGCAAGGTCGTCGCCCAGGCGCTGCCCAAGGACGATGTGCAGCGCTTCAAGGACTACGGCGTGCAGATCTACCACCCCAACTTCGAGGTGTGGGACGAGTACCTGTTCAAGATGTACTGCCCCGGCAAGGAGCGCTACGTCGGCCGCGACGAGTGGCACAAGCGGATCCTCGACTCGCGCGAGGTCTTCGGCGCGCGCAACGTGATCCCGAACTTCGTGGCGGGCGTCGAGATGGCCGAGCCGTTCGGCTTCAAGACGGTCGACGAGGCCATCGCCTCCACCACCGAGGGCCTGAACTTCTTCATGTCGAACGGCATCACGCCGCGCTTCACCACGTGGTGCCCCGAGCCGACGACGCCGCTCGGCAAGGAGAACCCGAACGGCGCGCCGCTGGAGTACCACATCCGGCTGCTCGACGCGTACCGCAACGCCATGGACGAGCACGGGCTCTCCTCGCCCCCCGGGTACGGTCCGGCGGGCGCGGGCCGGGCCGTGTTCTCGGTCAGCTCGTTCATGGACAGCCTCGCGCCGAACGAAGAGGCCGTGGAGTTCTGAGCCCCGCTTTCTGATCCCGTTACGCGGCCGCCTGCTGTTGGGCGGCCGCGTCCGTGCTCGGGGCGTCGATCAGCCGGCGCAGCAGGTCCGGCCGGGCCGCGGGCGTGACGTCCGCGAGGAGCGCGGCCAGGACGGCGATCCGGGTCTGGCCCGCGCGCAGCGTGCCGCTGAGCACGGCGCCCGCGGCGACCAGGTCGACGGCTCCGCCGCCCGTGTAGATCTCGGCGAGCGGGCCCGCGGATACGCGCGTAGATACGGCGACGAGGACTCCGCGGCGTACGGCTGAGGACACCGCGTCGACCAGTTCCGGCGTCGCGTTTCCCGCGCCCGTGGCGACGAGGACGATGCCGCGCGCGCCCGCGGCGACGGCCGCATCGAAGAGCGTGGCGTCGGCGTCGCTGTGGTGCATGACGATGTCTACGCGCGGTATCTCCGCGCCCTCCGGCTGCGGCAGCGGGGCCGGGCGGCTCGGCTTGTGGCGCAGGTCGACGCGGCCGAAGCCGAGCCGGCCGAGCGGGCCCGCGGACGGGTCGGCGAAGGCGTCGGCCGCGAGGGTCTGCGTCTTCACGGTGCCGCGGGCGGCGTGCACCTTCCCGTCGAAGGCGATGAGTACGCCCAGGTCACGCACGTTCGCGGCGAGCTGGAGCGCGTCGTACATGTTCCCCGGGCCGTCGCCCTCGGCCTGGCCGAGCGGCTTCTGGGCGCCGGTGAAGACGACCGGGCGCGGGTCGTCGTGGTGCAGGTCGAGCAGGAACGCCGACTCCTCAAGGGTGTCCGTGCCGTGCGTGACCACGATGCCGTCGACGGACGGGTCGGCGAGCACCTCGCGCACCGTGCGCAGCAGCGTCAGCTGGAGCTCCGTCGTCATCCGCGAGCTGTTCACGTTGAACAGGTCGACGACGTCCACCTCGACCCCCTCCGGCAGCGCGGCCGACGCCAGCACCGTGTCCCCGCCGGCGTCGGCGGCGTAGCCGGTGCCCTGCCAGCGGCTCGCGATGGTGCCGCCGGTGCTGATGAGGGTGATGCGTGCCATGTGACCTGCCTCGCGAAGAGTCGGCGCTCGCGCAGTGGGTGCTCGCGCGCGTGGGGAGCGTATGTTCGATCTACAGCAAGGATAAATCGTGATCGGCGCAATCGGATTGCGAATCCTGGCCGATGATCGCGGGAAGTGTGGTGCATGATTGCGCCATGGACCGGATCGACCTGCATATCTTGCGCGAGCTCCAGGAGGACGGCCGCCTGAGCAATCAGGACCTGGCCGCCCGCGTCGGCCTCAGCCCGTCCCCGTGCATGCGCCGCGTGCGGCAGCTGGAGAAGGACGGCGTCATCCAGGGCTACCGCGCGATCGTCGACCCGGAAGCCGTCGGGCGCGGCTTCGAGGTGCTCGTCTCCATCGAGGTGCGCCGCGACCGCGCCTCCGTCGAGGCCTTCGAGCACGCGCTCCAGGACATCCCCGACGTCATAGAGGCCTACCGGCTCTTCGGCAGCCCCGGCTGCCTGCTGCGCATCGCGGTCGCCGACCTCGCCGCGTACGAACGCCTGTGGATCGAGGAGCTCACCGCGCTCGACGGGGTCACCGAGGTGAACTCGCAGATCATCATGAAGCGCATCAAGGAGCCGAAGGGCCTGCCGGTCTAGAGGGGGCTGCCGGTCCAGCTGACAGCCCCGCTCGGCCCTACTGCTCCCGCAGATTCAGCACCAGCTCGCGCGGCAGGCCGTGGGTGTCGTGCAGATAGTGCAGGTCGTCCTCGTCCAGCGGGCCCGAGAACCGGGGTCGCGACAGCACCTTCCTGCCGCGCTCCAGGAGCCGGTCGAAGCGCAGCTCCTCGTCGAGCAGCACCTGGCGGACGTACGACGGGTCGACGTCCTGGCGGAAGTGGTCCAGGGTGTGCCGGATCAGCTCGACCGGCAGGTCCCCGAGCGTGGAGCTCGGATCCTCGCGGCGCAGCACGGTCAGCACCCTGCGGATCAGCCGGCGCAGCACGTACCCGCGCCCGGTGTTCGACGGCCGCACCCCGTCGCCCACGACCACGAACGACGAGCGCAGATGGTCGGAGACCAGCCGCAGCGACGGCTCGTCGAGCGACGGCCACAGGACCGGCAGCAGCCGCCGCCACGGATCGAAGACATCGCACTCGAAGACGGACGTCCTGCCCTGCAACAGCGTGGAAAGCCGCTCCACGCCGAGTCCGGTGTCGACGTTGCGCTGGGGGAGAGGCACCAACTCCCCGCTGTCCAGGCGCCGGTAACGCATCGTCACGTGGTTCCACACCTCCACCCAGCGCTCGTCCTTGGTCGGCGTCGACTCCGGAGGGGTGTCCCCGGTCCACAGGAAGATCTCCGAGTCGGGGCCGCACGGCCCGGTCGGCCCGTTGTCCCACCAGTTGTCCTCGACGGTCTCCTCGACCGGCACCCCGCGCCGCTCCCACACCTCCCGCGATTCGACATCGGGCCCTGTCTGCCCGTCGCCGCCGAACACGGTCACGTACAGCATCCGCGGATCGATGCCGAAGCCCTCGGTGAGCAGCTCGTACCCCCACTCCAGGCTCCGCGGCCCCTCGTAGTCGCCGAGCGACCACGTGCCGAGCATCTCGAAGACCGTCAGATGCGTGGGGTCGCCGACCTCCTCCAGGTCCGTGGTCCGCAGACACCGCTGTACGTTGACGAGCCGCCGGCCCAGCGGATGGGGGCGGCCCTCCAGGTACGGGGTGAGCGGGTGCATCCCGGAGGTGGTGAACAGGACCGGGTCGCCGGGCGGCGGCAGCAGCGTCGAGCCGGTGATCCGGCGGTGGCCGCGGTCCTCGTAGAACTCGGTGAACGTGCGGATGACGTCGTCGGTGCGCATGGGGTGACTCCTTCGCGTGATGCGTGATGCGGACGGGAGGCACCGGAAGCGGCCGGACGGAGCGCGCTGGGGCAAAGAAGAACCGGCGGCCGTTTCCGGTCGCCGGTGGATGAGGTGGGTACGTCAGGCGGCGGCAACCGGCGAGCTGGTCGCTCGCGCGGTCGCGGTGGTGAGGCTTCGGCCCATGACGTTCATGGGGCCGAGGATAACGCGGTCCGCCGATCCGGGCCCAGGCGTTTTTTGCGGGGCCCGGATCAGTAGCGCCGGACCGCGCCCCGCGCCACCGAGGACAGCAGGGAACCGATGGCGATACCGATGACGAGGTACACCCCGGCGGTGCCCAGCTTCGCCTGCCACGTCAGGCCCGTGGTGAACGGCAGGAGCACCATCACCGCGGTCGCGAGGCCGATGATCCAGGCGAAGAAGCGCTCGGGCCGCGGGGTCGCCACGATCAGCAGGTGGAGCAGGACGGTCGCGGCGAGCGCCGCCACCGCGGCGCCGCCCGCGAGCGCTCCCGTGGTCGCGTTGCCCATCAGGCCGTCGCCCTCCGGCGCGAACACCGGAACGTCCAGCACGCCCCGTACGAGGAGGAGCGCGACCACCGCCGTGAGGGCGGCGATCACGGCGGTCATCAGCCCGCCCGCCCACAGCTTTCCGGCGTCGAGGCGGGGCTGCGGCTGTGGCTCGGGTGCGTAGACGGGTTCGGCCTGGCCGTACGACTGGCCGTAGGACTGGCCATAGGACTGGTGCCCGTAGGGCGAGTTCTGTGGATCCACGATGAGGCTTTCCGGTCGAGTTCCGGGTGCGGCGGATGTCCGGTGCAGTATTACCCGCCGTATTCGCCCCCGCATTTCGGCCGAATCAACCGGGGTACCCCGGTGACCTCGCCGTTCACCCGCCTGGCGCCGTCCGCTCGCCCGTCGGCGGCGCAGCGGTTCCCCTGGCATTCACAAGCGTGCCGGGGGCGCGCCGACAAGGAGGCAACGGTGGCGGAGGATACGGCGCCCATGGGGCCTGCCGAGCAGGCCGAACTGGCGCGGCTGCGGGGCCGGGTGGCCGAGTTGGAGGCCGAGCGCGGGAGTGTGCGAGGCAGCGGTCGGCGTCACCGGGGGCGGTCGTTCCTCGCCGTCGTGCTCATCGTGATCGGCTGCGTCCTCGCGCCGCTCGGCATCGTCGCCTCGTGGGCGGCCGACCAGGTGGGCGACACCGACCGCTACGTCGACACCGTCGGCCCGCTGGCCTCGAATCCCGACATCCAGAAGGCCGTCGCGAACCGCGCCGCGAACGCGATCATGCAGCGGATCGATCTTCAGTCCCTGCTCTCCGAGGTACCCACCGACGACCGGCCGCTCGTGGACAAGTCCCTCGGCAAGCTGGGCGACTCCCTCGAAGGCGCGGTCCGCAGCTTCGTCCAGGACAAGGCGCAGGCGGTCGTCGCTTCCGACGCCTTCGAGAACATCTGGAAGCAGACCAACCGCAAGGCCCACAGCGCCCTCGACAAGGCGCTGACCGGCAGCGGCGGCGGCGCGGTCAAGCTGGAGGGCGGCGACACCGTCACCCTCGACCTCGGCCCGGTCGTCGAGCAGGTCAAGCAACGGCTCGTCGACTCCGGCCTCACCGTCGCGGGGAAGATCCCCGAGGTCCACACCGACTTCACGCTCGTCACCAACGACAACATCGGCAAGGTCAAGACGTACATGCGGCTGCTCCAGGTGATGGGCAACTGGCTGCCGGTCCTGGCCCTCGTCCTCGTCGCCGGTGGCGTGCTGCTCTCCGTACGTCGCCGCAGGGCGGTCGTCGCCACCGCGCTCGCGGTCGCGGTGAGTTGCGGTCTGCTCGGCATCGGGCTGCGCGTCTTCCGCGTGCTCTACCTCGACCGGCTGCCCGCAGCTGTGTCGCAGGACGCGGCGGCCGCGGTCTACGACACCATGACGCACTTCCTGTTCACCATGGTCCGGATGGTCGTCGCGCTCGGCGTCGTCGTCGCGCTCGCCGCGTGGCTCACCGGGCGCGGCGAACGGGCGCGCCTGGTGCGCGGGTTGTGGACCTCCGGCATCGACGGCGCGCGGCTCACCGCGGACCGGGCCGGGTTCCGTACGGGGCCGGTGGGCCCGTTCGTACGGGACCACCGGAAGTGGATCGTCTGGATCCTGATCGCGGGCGCGCTCCTCGTCTATCTGCTGTGGTCGTACCCGACCGGGTGGGTGGTCGTCGGGATCGCCCTGTGCCTGCTGTTCCTGCTGGCGGTTGTCGAGTTCCTGGCGGCGGAGGGGACCGGCGAAGGGCCGGATACGACGGTGGACACCCCGCCCACGCCGACCGCAGTCTGAGGCGGGGGACGAGGTCGGGGTCGGGTTCGGTTCGGGTTCGGTTCGGGGACGGGTTCGAGGACGGTGAGGGCGATGGGGAAGGTCGACGCGGACACGGTCCGGCGCATGACGGACACGCTGTTCATCGAGCGCGGGTGGAAGAGCCCCGGCTCGACCCGGTTCTGGGGCCTGCTCGTGCTGGCGTCGGTGATCGCGGCCGCGGGTGTGGTGGGCGACTCGACGGCCACGGTCATCGGCGCGATGATCGTCGCCCCGCTGATGACGCCGATCCTCGGCAGCGCGCTCGCCCTGGTCCTCGCGGACCGCTCCCAGGTCGTACGGTGCGTGCTGCTTGTGCTCGGCGGGGCGCTCGCGGTGGTGGCGATCGGGATGCTGCTGGGGTGGATCGCGGCGCCGCCCGACGACTTCGCGTCGAACTCGCAGGTGTCGTCGCGGATCAGCCCCCGCCTCATCGACCTGCTGGCCGCGCTCGCCACGGGCACGGTCGGCGCGTTCGCGCTGGTCCGCGCGGACATCTCCGACACGCTGCCGGGCGTCGCGATCGCCATCTCGCTGGTGCCGCCGCTGGCCGTGACGGGGCTGCTGATCACGGTGGGCCGGTTCCACGACGCGTTCGAGTCGGGGCTGCTGTTCGCCACGAACGTCGCCGCGATCGTGGCGACCGGGACCGTGGTGTTCCTCGTGTACGGGATCCGGGGCGCGGCCCTGGAGTCCGAGCGGTACGTGGGGGAATTTCACGGTCGTACGTTGGTGGCGGTGGTCGGGGTGCTGCTGCTGATCGCGGTGCCGCTCACCACGGGGACGGTGTCGGTGTGGCGGGACCGGAACCTCGCGGCGGACGCGCGGCCGGTCGCGGAGGAGTGGGCGGCCGGCCGGAACTGGGACATCTCCTCCGTGGAGGTGCGGCAGGGCGTGGTGGTGGTCGGCGTCCTCGGGCTCCCGCCCCAGCCGGCCCCCACGGCCCTGCGCGCCGCACTCGACCGCCACGGCATGTCCGACGCGGACCTGGAACTCCACCTCGTGGGCGGACGTACGCATTGGTGTGCGGCGGGTGGGGTGACGTGTGAGGTGAAGGGGGCGGGGTGAGGGGGCGGGGGTGTGGTTGAGGTTGTGGTGGTGGTGCGCGGGGCCGGGGGTTTGGGGCGGTGTCGTGGTTGGGGTTGTGGTGCTGGTGCGTGGCGCCGGGGTTTTCGGGGTCTGCCGGGGTGGCGCTGTGGTTTCGGTGCGGGGCATCGGTGCCTCTCCGGTTGAGCCGGTGCCCGGTCATCTCCCACCGCCCGCCCCCTCCGGGGGCTTTGGCCTCCGGGGGCTCGGTGGCTGCACCATGGGCGGCGTTGTGGTGGTGTGCGGGGCCGGGGCCGGGGCCGGGGTCGGGGTCTCGGGTCCTGCCGTGACCGGCGCTGTCGTATCGGTGCGGGGCACCGGTGGCCCTCCGGTTGTGCCGGTGCCCGGTCATCTCCCACCGCCCGCCCCCTCCGGGGCCTGGTTGCTGTGTTGGGGGTGGCGTCGCCGTGAGGGTGTGGGGTGTGTGGGGCGGTGCGTGTCCCGGGGGTTGGGGTGGTTGTGTGCTTGTGGCGTGGTGGGTTGGGGTTCGGTCGGGGTTGGCGTGCCACGTGATCGGTGCGCGGGACCGGTGTCCCTCCGGCTGTGCCGGTGCCCGGCCATGTCCCACCGCCCGCCCCCTCCGGGGGCTTTGGCCCGTCCGGGGCCCGGTTGCTGTGCCGGGGCGGGGCCTGGCGTGAGGGGTGCGCTGCACCGGGGCCTTGCCGTGGTCGGCCCTCTCGTCCGGGTTGCGCGGCCCCGTTCTGTTCAGGCTGCGCCGCCGGCCTGTCTCCCACCGCCCGCCCCCTCCGGGGGCTTTGGCCCGTCCGGGGCCCGGTTGCTGTGCCGAGGCTGGGCCCGTCGTGAGGGGTGCGCTGCACCGGGGTTCCGCCTTGCCCACCCTGCCGCCCAAGGCGGCAGATTGCCCAAGGCGGGTGCGGCTCTTGCCGTCTCGGGTGGGAAGCCGTAGTGGGCGTTACCCAAGGGGCGTGCGGCCGACCGTGACGGGTGGGGAGCCGCGGCCGGCGGAGTTGCCCAAGGTGGTGGCAACGTTGACCGCACGGGGTGGGGAGTCGTCTTGGTGGTGGATCGGCCGAGGCGGCCGTAGTGGGTGGGGAGCCGTGGTGGGCGTTGCCCGAGGCGGAGGTGGCGTCGACCGCACTGGGCGGGGAGCCGCTTTGGTGGCGGATTGGCCGAGGCGGTGGCGGCGTCGACCCCAAGGGGTCGGGGGCTGGCCTGGCGGCGGATTACCCAGAGTGGGATGGCGGCACCCCGTCGGGCCGACGCCCCCGGAGGGGGCGGGTGGGTGGGAGATAGGCGGGAGGGGAGTAGGGGGGGCGCCCCAGGGCGGAAGTAATGGCCTGGGCGGGCGGGCGTCGACCGATTCCCGGGCGGGCGTCGACCGATTCCGGTGGGCGACGAAGTCCGTAGTGCCGGGGTGCGGTGCGGTGTTGGTGGGGCCTTGGTGGTTGAGGGTCTTCGTAGGCCCGCGGGTGCGGTTCCGTGTCGACCGCTTCCCGGGTGGGTGAGGGACTTCGCAGGCCGGGGCCTCGGGGCGTTCGTCGGCCGTTCCCGGGTGGGTGGCGGGTGCCGCGGGGCGGGGGATGTGAGGGCCCCGGTGGGCGGCGGATACCGCAGGGCCGGGACGCCAGGGTCTCCGGTGGGTGACGAACTCCGTGGTGCCGGGGCGTGGTGCCGTGTAGGTCGTTCCCCGGTGGGCGGTGGGTGCCGCAAGGTCGGGGACGTGAGGACCCCCGGTGGGGGGGGGGCGGGCGCGGTGCCGTGTCGGTGGAGCCCGTCCTCCGCCGGGCCCCGCCACCCGCCGGGACCCAGGACCCGCCGCCACCCGCAACCCGCCGAGCCTCGGCACCCATCACCCGCCGAACCCCGGCACCCGCCACCCGGTACCCGCCGAGCCCCACCACGCCCCGCCCCCTACGCCGGCAACCGCCCCAGGATCCCCCCGAAGTCCGACGCAGGCGGCAGCGTGCCGAAGGCGAGGCCGTGGTCGCCGGCCAGGCGGGTCGCGCAGAAGGTGTCGGCGACCGCGGGCGGTGCGTGGCGGACCAGGAGGGAAGCCTGGAGGACGAGGGCCGCTCGTTCGATCACCCGGCGGGCGCGGAGTTGCGCGTCCTCGGGCGAGGCCAGTTCGGCCTGGAGTTCGCGCCACGCCGTGTCCAGGCGGACATCCGCTCCGGACGCCGCCTCGACCTCCGCCCGGAACGCCTCCAGGGACTCCGGCTCGCGGGTCAACGCCCGCAGCATGTCGAGTGCGTTGACGTTTCCGGAACCCTCCCAGATACCGTTGAGCGGGGCCTCGCGGTAGAGGCGCGGCATGCCTGACGCCTCGTCATACCCGTTGCCGCCCAGGCATTCCAGCGCCTCCGCCACAGCGGCCGGCTGCCGCTTGCACACCCAGTACTTGCCCACCGCCGTGGCCAGGCGGAGGAACGCCCGCTCACCCCGGTCCGCCGCGCCCGCGAGCCGCAGCCCGAGCGTCGTCGCCGCCTCCGACTCCAGGGCCAGGTCCGCGAGGACGTTCCGCATCAACGGCTGGTCGATCAGCTTCGCGCCGAACACCGAACGGTGACGGCTGTGGTGGGCCGCCTGTGCCAGGGACTCGCGGACGTGGGCCGCCGAACCCAGGACGCAGTCGAGCCGCGTCATCGTCACCATGTCGATGATGGTCCGCACCCCCTTGCCCTCGTCCCCGACGAGCCAGGCCACCGTGTCGTCGAACTCCGGCTCGCTGGACGCGTTCGACCGGTTGCCGAGCTTGTCCTTCAGGCGCTGGATGCGGAACGTGTTGCGGCTGCCGTCGGGCAGGACGCGGGGGACCAGGAAGCAGGACAGGCCACCGGGGGCTTGTGCAAGGACCAGGAAGACGTCGTTCATCGGGGCCGACGTGAACCACTTGTGGCCCCGCAGCCGCCACGTACCGTCCGGCTGCTCGACCGCCGACGTCGTGTTCGCGCGCACATCCGTGCCGCCCTGCTTCTCCGTCATGCCCATCCCGGCGAGCAGGCCGCGCTTTTCGGCGGGGGCCCGGAGGCCGGGCTCGTAGACGGTGCTCGTGAGCAACGGCTCGTAGACCTTGGCGAGTTCGGGCGCACGGCGCAGCGCGGGCACCACCGCGTACGTCATGGAGACCGGGCACATGTGGCCCTGCTCCAGCATCGTGGCGAGCATGAAGGTGCCCGCGCGGGCCACGTGCGCGCCCGGTCGCTCGTCCGCCCACGCGGAACCCGCCGCGCCCGCGGCCACCGTCGCGCGCATCAGGGAGTGGTACGAGGGGTGGAAGTCGACCTCGTCGACGCGGTTGCCGTAGCGGTCGTGCGTGCGCAGCTCGGGCTCGTGCCGGTTGGCCTGGTCGGCCCAGAGGCGGGCCTCCTCGCTGCCCACGTAGCGGCCGAAGCGGTGCAGCTCCTCGATGTGCCACTCGGCGCCCTCGCGACGTATGCCCTCCAGGAGGACCGCGTCGTCGGCGGCATCGTGTCCGGTCAACGGCGGGGCCTGGTTGGTCACTTCGTGCGTCTGCGACGGGTTCGACTGCATGAGGGGCTCCTTCGACGTGAGCGAAACAGGGGAGCGAAACAGGGGGGGGGCGGGTCAGGGGAGCGAAACAAGGGAGCGGGTCAGGGCGCGGGCGGTGCGCCCGCGCAGCGCAGCGCCATCGCGGTGAGTTCGGCGATCAACTCGCCGCCCGCGGCCTCGTCGTGGGCGGCGAGCGGGTCGGCGAGCACCTCGCCGATCGCGCCGGTGAGCGCGGCCGCCGTGATCTCGCCGTTCTGCTTCGGCAGCAGACCCGCCGCCATGCCCTCGTGCACGACCGCGGCGAACAGCGTGTGGTAGCGGCGCCGGTAGTCGATGCGCTCAGCCCCGACCTTGGGGTCGGCGGGGGCGACGAGCAGGGCGTGGGCGAGGCCGCGGTTCTCCAGCGCGCGCCGGGCGAACACCTCCACCCCGCGCCGCAGCCGCAGCACCGGGTCGCCGTCCCCCTGGAGCACCCCGCCGACCACGGTCACCTCCCGCGCCGCGGCCCGCCGGAACACCTCGACCGCGAGCGCCGCCTTCGACGGAAAGTGCTGGTAGACCGAGCCCGCCGCGATCCCGGCGGCGTCGGCGACCGCCGTCACGGACGCCTGCGCCCAGCCCACCTCGGCGACGACGGAGGTGGCGCAGGCGACGAGGTGCTCGCGCGCTGCTTCGAGCCGACGAATTTCGGCGGGGGTCTTGCGGTAGGCCATGCAAGCAGTGAACCATCATTCAGAGTTTCCCGCCATGGTCGGTCGGTTCCGCCGGTGGGGCAACACGACACAGGCCTCAAGGCCCGTCAGGAGAACGTGATGCACCTCAGTGCCCTGCTGGACAGCGCTGTTCGCTCGGGCAGTACGAAGGAAGCCGTCGTCTACCGCGAACAGCGGTGGAACTACCGGGAGTTCGGTGCCGCCGCGCGCCGTGCCGCCGCCGTGCTGCGCGACGCGGGCCTCGGTCCCGGCGACCGCCTCGCCGTGATGACGTACAACACCCCGGCCTTCCTTTTCGCCGCCTTCGGCGCCTGGTCGCTCGGCGCGACCCTCGTGCCCGTCAACCACAAGCTCCAGACGGCCGAGGTGGCGCGCCAGCTGAAGCACTGCGGGGCGCGCGTCGCTCTCGTCGACGCGGAGATCGGCGAGCGCGCGACCGCCGCGGACCCGGGCGTGCGCTGGCTGCTCAGCCATCCGGACACCCCGGCCGACCAGCTCCCCGCGGACGCCTTCGAGGCGCTCGTCGCCGCCGCCGAACCATGGACCGGTGAGGAGCGCCCGGACACCGACGTGGCGGAGATCCTCTACACCTCCGGCACCTCGGGCACGCCCAAGGGCTGCGTCCACTCGCACCGTACGGCCGCCCTGACCGCCGCGTACTCCGCGGCGACGATGTCGCTGCGCGGCGACGAACGCTTCCTGATCTGCATGCCGATCTGGCACGCGGCGCCGCTCAACAACATGACCCTCGGCACCCTGTTCGCGGGCGGCACCGTCGTGTTGCAACGCGAGTACGAGCCCCGCGGCATGCTGGAGGCCATCCAGCGCGAGCGGATCACCGCGCTGTTCGGCGCGCCCATCGCGCTCATCGCCCCGACCCAGACGGTCCCGGACCACGCCGACTACGACGTGTCGTCCGTCCGCGTCTGGCTCTACGGCGCGGGCCCCCTCGACGCGGACACCGTGCGCCGCCTGATGAAGGCGTACGGCACCGAGAACTTCCAGCAGGTGTACGGGATGAGCGAGACCGGGCCGGCGGGCGCCTCGCTCCTCCCGGCCGAGCACGCGGACAAGGCGGGCGCGATCGGGCGCGGCGGCATGCCGGGCGTGGACCTGCGCGTCGTACGCCCCGACGGGAGCGACGCGGAGGCCGGCGGGAGCGGCGAGATCTGGCTGCGCACCGACACCCGCATGCTCGGCTACCTGGACGACGACGCGGCCACCGCCGAGGCGTTCGCCGGTGACTGGTACCGCAGCGGTGACCTGGGACGGATCGACGAGGACGGCTATGTCACGCTCGTCGACCGGATGAAGGACGTGATCATCACCGGCGGCGAGAACGTCGCGTCGCAGGAGGTCGAGGGCGCGCTGCGGGGCCACCCGGACGTGCTCGACGTCGCCGTCGTCGGCCGGCCGCACCCGCAGTGGGGCGAGACCGTGGTGGCCTTCGTCGTGCCGCGCGAGGGCGCGGGCCTCGATCTGGCCGGGGTGCGCGGCTGGCTGGAGACGCGGATCGCCCGCTACAAGGTGCCGCGCGAACTGATCCTGCGCGACGCCCTTCCGCGTACGCCGTCGGGGAAGATCACCAAGCATGTGCTGCGGGCCGAACTGGCCTGAGCTGCGCGGCTGTAGGGTCTCGGCATGGCCGATGAGCAGGTACAGCAAGCGCGCAGGGGGCCGGGGCGGCCGCGTCAGGAGCACGTCACCAGGGCCGTGCTCGAGGCCGTCGTCGAGCTGGTGGCGGAGCAGGGCATGGGCGCGCTGACCATGGATGCCGTCGCGACCCGCGCGGGGGTGAGCAAGCCGGCCATGTACCGGCGCTGGCCCACCAAGCAGGACCTGATCATCGCCGCGGCCGAGTCCCGCGTCGGGACGCTGACGGTGCCCGACATGGGGGACTTCAGGGCCGAACTGCGCGCGGTCCTCATGGAACGTGTGCGTGCCTACCGGCAGCCCGGTGTCGACCGGCTGCTCGCCGGTGTGATCAGCGCGGCGGCGGAGGCGGGCGCGGGGCGCGAGGCGTTCCGGGCGTACGTGACGCGGGTGACGAGCGAGACGCGGCATCTGCTGGAGCGCGGCATCGCGCGCGGTGACGTACGGGCCGACGCCCCGATCACCGACGTGACGACCCTCATCGCCTCGTCCCTCGTCTTCCGGCTCGTCGCCGAGCAGCGGACGCCGGAGAAGGAGCTGGTGGATTCCGTGGTGGACCTGATCGGCAGGGCGGTCGAGGTCCGGTAGCGAGGGCGTAGCCGTCCGCTGATCCATCATCACATCCCTTACGTACCAGGTGAGTTGTCGCCGGGTGCGGCTTTTGTGCTGCCCGCGGGGCGTCGCGCGCGTACCCCGGGACATTCCTGAAATCCATCGGCCCGGACCCCTTGCCCTGCCGCGATCCAATATCGATACTGCCGGTTACGTAATAACGTTCGCTGTTGGGAGGACCCCCCATGCACGACGTCGCGACGGCCCCCGTCGAGAACCCCAGGCCCGTACTGGACAAGCCCCTGATGCGTTACGGGAGCCGTGTCCTGGACCGGCTCGCGCCGGGCGCGGAGCAGGTGACCTACAAGCTGTTCGAGGTCGAACCGCTCACCCCGCACTTCGGGGCCGTGCTCCGCGGTGTCGACCTGACGAAGCCGATCACCGAGGAGCTCGCCGACGAGCTGCGCGCGGCGCTCCTCGAATGGAAGGTGATCTTCTTCCGGGGGCAGACCGGCTTCGACTCCGAGAACCACATGGCGCTTTCGAGCCTCTGGGGCCCGCCGGAGCCCAACCCGTTCTTCGGGAAGACCGACACCGTCGGCATCTCCCGGCTCGCCAAGGACGCCAAGGCGGCCGGCAACAAGAACATCTGGCACAGCGACCACTCGTTCATGGTCAACCCCTCGCTCGGCGCCGTGCTGCG
Organism: Streptomyces nidicola; assembly: GCF_050106155.1. Taxonomy (NCBI): domain Bacteria; kingdom Bacillati; phylum Actinomycetota; class Actinomycetes; order Kitasatosporales; family Streptomycetaceae; genus Streptomyces; species Streptomyces nidicola. Next base: position 2,532,948 of record NZ_JBNBPI010000001.1, on the reverse strand, counting down.
CGCCGTCGAGGTGCCCGCCGCGGGCGGCGACACCATGTGGTGCGACATGGGCGCCGCGTACGACAACCTCCCCGACGACCTGAAGGAGCGGATCGAGAACCTCGTCGCGGTCCACGACTGGGAGGCCAGCTGGGGCGCGCTCATGAACGACGAGCAGAAGGCGGAGTTCCGCAAGAGCTGGCCGCAGGTCGAGCACCCCGTCGTGGTGCGCCACCCGCGCAGCGGCCGCAGGACCCTGTACGTGAACGAGCCGTTCACCCGGTACATCAAGGGCCTGTCCGAGGAGGAGAACCGCGAGCTCCTCGACATCCTCGTGCTCCAGGCGCGCATCCCCGAGTTCCAGATCCGCTTCCACTGGGAGCCCGACTCGATCGCGATCTGGGACAACATCGCCGTCCAGCACTACGCGGTCAACGACTACTTCCCGGCCAAGCGTGTGATGGAGCGCATCGCGATCGCCGGAGTGCCGCTCTCGTGACCACCGCATCCGCCGTGCCGGGCGCGGCAGTTGAGACGGCTGTGCCCAGCGGGCGGCGGGCCTGGACCGTGACCGCGCTCCTCGTGGTCTTCATGATGGTCAACTTCGCGGACAAGTCCGTGCTCGGCCTCGCCGCCGACGAGATCCGCGCCGATCTGCACCTGAGCGCGACCCAGTTCGGGCTCGCCAACAGCGCGTTCTTCCTGCTCTTCTCCGTCGCCGCGATCGTGGTGGGGATGGCGGCGGACCGGGTGTCGCCGAAGCTGCTGCTCCTGGCGATGGCCGTGCTCTGGTCCGTGGCGCAGGTGCCCGCGGCTGTCGGCGGGGGTCTTGCCGTGCTGATCGGCTCGCGGGTGTTCCTGGGCGCCGCGGAGGGCCCGGCGTTCCCCGTCGCGCAGCAGGCCACGCTGTCCTGGTTCCCCAACGACAAGCGGAACCTGCCGAGTGCGCTGCTCACCATCGGCATCACGCTCGGCGTGATCATCTCCTCGCCGGGCCTGTCCTGGGTGATCCAGCACCACGGCTGGCGCTCGGCCCTGTGGGTGCTCGCCGGGATCGGCGTGGTGTGGGCCGCGCTGTGGGCGCTGTTCGGCGCGGACAGCCCGCGGGCCCGCGTGGTCAAGGCCACGCAGGTCCCGGACGAGCACGCGCCCACGGTCCCGTACCGGAGGATCTTCGCCAGCCGTACGTGGATCGGCAGCACCCTCGCGTACTTCATGAGCTACTGGTCCGTGGCGCTGATGCTGGTGTGGATGCCCTCGTATCTGCGCAACGCGCTGGACTACTCGGCGGCCACCGCGGGCAAGCTGGTCGTCCTGCCCTGGGCCGTCGGCGCCGTCGTCCTGCTCGGGCAGGCCGCGCTCACCGGCCGGCTCATGCGGCGCGGCGTCGTCAGCAGGAAGGCCCGCGGCTGGGTCGGCGGATGCATGCTCGCGATCGGCGCCGGCTGCTGCCTCCTGACGCCGTTCGTCGGCTCGGTGCCCGCGCAGACCGTGCTCGTCGCCCTCGGCTTCGGCTTCAGCGGCTCGTACGCCACCGTGGCCGCGACCACCGTCGCCGAACTCGCCCCGGCCGCCCGCAGCGGCGGCGCCCTCGGCCTGATGAACGCCCTCGTCACGGTCTCCGGGCTGCTCGCGCCCGCCGTCGTCGGCGCCCTCGTCGACGCGCAGGGCGACGCCGGGTACCAGCACGCCGTGTTCGTCACCGGAGTGCTCGTCGCGGTCGGCGCCGTGCTCGCCTTCGCCCTGATCGACCCGGAGCGCGACCGCGCACGGTTGACCGGCTGACCCTCCGTCACGCAGCCTGCCCTTACCGGGGGTTACCCCCGGATGACATGATCGACGGAACGACCCCCCATTTCCCCCGCGTTTCCAAGGAGTTGCCCGTGAGCGCCGCAGCAGCACTCGACACCTCACCGCTGGACCAGGCCGTCCGCGACCTGCGCGAGCACGCACCGTCCTGGACCGCGACGCCGCTGGACGAGCGCATCGCGCTCCTGGAGCGGACGCTCCCGCGGATCGCCGACGGGGCCGCCGCGATGGTCTCCGACGCGGCCGCCGCCAAGGGCTACGCCGAGACCTCGGAGTGGGCCGCCGAGGACTGGATCACCGCGCCCTGGGCCCTCGCCCAGACGATCACCGCCTACCTGCACGTCCTGCGCCGCCTCGCCGCAGGCAAGGAGCCGGTCGACCCCAAGTCCGTGCGCAGCCACGAGGGCCGCACCGTCGTCGACGTCTTCCCGACCCTCGCCTCCGACCGGCTGCTGCTCAACGGCTTCACCGCGCAGGTGTGGACGCTGCCCGGCACCACCCGCGAGCAGGTCCTGGCCCGCGCGGCGGGGGAGTACCGCGGACGTCCCGGCGAGTCGGCGGTCTCCCTCGTCCTCGGCGCGGGGAACGTCGCCTCGATCACGCCGCTCGACATCCTCCAGAAGCTGTACGCGGAGGGCGAGGTCGTCATCGCCAAGATGAACCCCGTCAACGCCTATCTGCGCCCGCACTTCGAGAAGGTCTTCGCCGAGTACGTGGACCGCGGCTGGGTCCGCTTCGTCGACGGCGGTGCCGCCGAGGGCGCGTACCTCACCGGGCACGAGGACATCGACACCATCCACGTCACCGGCAGCGAGCGCACCCACGACGCCATCGTGTGGGGCACCGACGAGCAGGCCGACCAGCGCCGCGCCGAGGACGCCCCGCTCACCACCAAGCCGTTCACCAGCGAGCTCGGCGGCGTCAGCCCCTGCATCGTGACGCCGGGCCCGTGGAGCGACGCGGACTTCCGCTTCCAGGCCGAGCACATCGTCACCAGCAAGCTCAACAACTCGGGCCACAACTGCATCGCCACGCAGGTCCTCGTCGTGCCCCGCGAGTGGGACGGCACGGAGAAGCTGCTCGCCGAGGTCCGCAAGGTCCTCGCCGAGCTGTCGCCGCGGCCCGACTACTACCCGGGCGCGGCCGACCGCGTCGCCAAGGTCACGGACGCCCACCCGGGCGCCGAGAAGCTCGGCATCGACGACTCGTGCCGCGTCCTCGTCCCGGAGATCGAGGGCATGGACGACGTCATGATCACGGACGAGGTGTTCGCCAGCGCCCTCGGCGTGGTCCGTCTCCCGGGCGCCGACGCGCCCCACTTCCTCGCGGCGGCAACGGAGTTCGCCAACGACAAGCTCCCCGGCACCCTCGGCGCCACGCTGCTCGTGCACCCGAAGACGGAGCGCGCCCACTCCGGCGCGGTCGCCGACGCGATCGCCGCGCTGCGCTACGGCACGCTGGGCGTCAACGTCTGGTCGGCCTTCGGCTTCCTGCTCGGCTACACGCCGTGGGGCGCCTTCCCCGGCAACACCCGGGGGGACATCGGCAGCGGCATCGGCTTCGTGCACAACGCGTTCATGCTGGAGGACATCGAGAAGACGGTGGTGCGCGCCCCGTTCGCCCCGTCGCCGCGCGGCCTGTTCACCGGCTCCCCGTCGCTGTCCCCGCGCCCCCCGTTCTACGTCACGAACCGCACGGGCCTGACGACCATGAAGCGCCTCACGGCGTACACGACGGCTCCTTCGGCGGCGAAGCTCCCGGGAATCTTCGCGTCGGCGCTGCGCGGCTGAGCACTTTGAGCCCCTGCGGCGGCTGGGCATTTCAAGTCTCTCCGGCGGCCCAAGGCGGTGGCCGGGCAAATCCAGCCCGGCCGGCGATTGAGGCGCGGGGTCCGGGGCAGAGCCCCGCGGCGTAAGCACGGACCGCCGCAACAAAAACTCCGGCCGGTCCACCGTGTGGGGCGGTGGGCCGGCCGGTGACACTCAACCGTTGAGAATCCGCGCCTTCTCCGCCGCGAACTCCTGCTCCGTGAGCAACCCCTGCGCCTTCAGCTCGGCAAGCGCCTGAAGCTGCGACACCCGGTCCGTACCACCGGGCGCGGCAGCCGGCGGCGCCATCTGCGCCTGCGCCTGATGCGCCGCCTGGTCGACCATGGCCTGTTGCTGCGCCTGCGCGTCCATCTGCTGGCGCATGTCACGGTCGGCCATCCTGCGGTTCACCCGGCCGGAGACCGCGGAGGCCGTGCCGGAGATGACCGCGGTGCGCGCGATCGTGCCAAGGAGCCCGGGCCGTCCGAATCGTTGCGGCATGCTGACCGTCCTTATACGTGTACGTAGGTGTGTCGTCAGGCCGTGGCGAGCGCTTCGATGGCCTCGTCGACGGACTCGCGCGGGATGCGCTCGAGCATCAGCACCTGCCCGTTCGAGTCCCGCACGGCCGTGCCGAGACGTGCGGCCCAGGTGTTCTCCCAGGCCAGGACGAGCGCGGAGGACGAGGCCGGAAGGTTGTCGGAGACCGTCTTCAGGTCCTCGTCGCTGAGCAGGTCGAACCGTACGTCGGCCACCTGCTGGAACAGCTCGGTGACCTCGGGGTCGCCGAGCTCGACGACATCGACGGACCCGTCGGCCGCCTTACGGATGAAGCACAGGTCCAGGATCCGTACGGTCCCGTCCTTCTGCAGGTCACGCAACGCGGGCGCGACGTCGCCGCTGAAGCGGTTGCCGTCGAAAGCGATCACGGCGACATCCACCGGACCGACGGTGTCGGCGTTGAGGCCACTGGCCACGGGCGAGCACCTTCCCTAGATTGCCGTATCGGGTAAACCGATCAAACCGATCAAATCGGATGAAACGGATACTAGGGCGAGGGTACAGCGGGAGCGAGCCCGGCGGGACCCGCAATACCGGCCATCCGGACGGGGCCGGCCCGGCCCGTCACCGTGACGGGCCGGGCCGGAACGGGGGCGGCTTACTGATGCGACGCGTGCGCCGGCTGCGACGACTGCGAGTCCAGGAGCTCGGCGAGGCCCCTGCGGGTGGCGGCGAGGACGACACGGTCGGTGGGCCGCAGCACATACTCAGGGTCCATCTCCCAGACCGGCCCGGGCCCCGGGGTCGACCCGTCCTCCTCGGGATCCGTCCCGACGTCGGTCCGCCGTTCGCCGGGCGCGGTGGAGTCGACGGCGAGCACGCGCCAGGCACCGGCCCGGAACGACGTGGCGACCGTACGCCCCTCCAGGTGCGGATGGCCCGCCACGTCCAGCGCGGCGAACAGCAGCACGCGGCGCTCGACCGGAATCGCGCCGAGGACCTGCCGGCCCATCATCGCCCCGGCGAAGGCGGGCGCCGCGAGGGTCGTGACGCTGCGGCTGCGGGTGAGGGCGCGCGGGTGTGCGGCGCGCAGCGTGCGGTAGACGGCGGTGGCGAAGGCGTCGTCGTACAGGCGCAGGCTCACCTGGAGGTTCGGCTTGACCGAGCGGGCGTAGAGCGCGGCCTCCAGGTTGGTGGTGTCGAGGCTGGTGAGGGCGAGGAAGGCGTGCGACCTCGACACCTTGGCGGCTTCCAGGACGCCCTCGTCGCGTACGTCGCCGATGACCGTCGGCACGCGCAGCCTGCGGGCGAGCGGGATGCCGCGGGCCTCCGGGTTCTCCTCCACGCACACGACGGGGACGCCGAGTTCGTGCAGCCGGGCCAGGACGCGGGTGCCGATCTTGCCGAGGCCGAGCAGGACGATGTGCCCGGAAAGGCCGCGCGGCGGGCGGCGCAGTGCGGAGGCGGTGCGGAAGGTGCCCATCGCCTCCAGGACCGCGGCCATGAGCACGGGCAGCAGCAGCAACCCGGCGAATCCGGTGAGGAGTTGGATGATCTGCCGGGCCGCGGGCTCGCCGATCGCCGGTTCGTCGATGGCGAACAGGTCGAGCATGGTGAGATAGCCGGCCCGCCACGGGTTCGACTCGGTCGTCGCCCAGGTGGCGAGCGCGAGACCGAGCACGCACACCACGAGCACGGCCAGGGACCAGCGCACCCGGCGCGAGAACAGCGAGCCGAGCGGCAGCGCCCGCGCGGCGAGGCGCCGCGGCGGCAGCGCGGGCTCCGACGGCGTGACCGTGTCGAGGACGACGCTGCCGCGCCCGACCGCCGCCGCGATCTCCTCGTCGCCCGGCAGCAGCAGCGGCTCCTCCTGGCCCGAGGTGTCCGAACCCTCCGTGTCCGACGGGTCGTTGTTCGACGAGGAGAGGATCGCGAGCGTGCACAGGCCGGGGGCGGCGGCCAGGCCCCGGCCGCGCGGTGCGCGCTCGACCGCACGCAGCAGCAGCCCGTCGGCCTGCACGACCTTGCCGGTGCCCGCCACGGCCGTCGCGGCGAGCGCGGGCGCCGCCGTGTCGGCGTCGGACAGGATGGTGGTGGAGGTGTCGAGGCCCTCCGCGGCGAGGTCCGGCTGCGCCAGCACGGCCGCCTGGTCGAGGAGTTGGGCCAGATGCTGGCCGAGCTTGCGGTCGAAGAGCCGGATGACGAGGCGCAGCCGGGGGTTGAGGCGGCGGGCCGCAAGGGCGGCGCGGATATTGGTCTCGTCGTCGTCGTGCACCAGGGCCAGCGCGTCCGCCCGCGCCACGCCCGCCTCCGTCAACGCGTCCTCGCTGAGCACCGCGGCCTCCATGACGCGCGGCGCCTGACCGGCGAGCGAGTCGTCGTCGGACGGCGCGAGCCGGCCCATCGCGGCCTGCACCCGGCTCAGCAGCGCGGCGGCCCGCATCCGGCCGGCGCCCTGCGCGGGTTCGCCCGCGGTGCGCGTCGACGGTACGACGATGGTGACCTGGGCGCGGTACAGCTCGCGCAGTTCGGTGCCGAGCCGTTCGGCCAACGCGTCGTCGCCGCACACGACCATGTGCCGGGGCAGGGGCGTCTGTTGGGACTGCTCGGGGTCTTCGGACGGGTGGGGCTGCTGGGGCTGGTGGGGAAGTGACACCGTGTCATGGTGCGTGTTCGATGTGTGTGACGTCCACCTGACCCGGGGTCGACCACGTGAAAAACCGGTGGCGGGTGGATGGGGGCCGTGGCTATCGTCGTCGGCGTCGGGGTGGCCGCTGCCACCGTGGAGTGCGTGCCGAGTGCGCGCCGAGTGCGTGATCGAGGAGGTGTCGACCGATGGCTGTCGTTGCGAAGGGCGCTGCCCGCATCCGGAAGCTCATCAAGTCCACCTCTGTGGCCACCGGCTGACCTCACCCTTTTTCTCTGCATGACCTGCGCCGGGGCCACCCTTTGAAGGGTCACCCCTTGTCTTCCACCGGTTCCACTTCTTCTGGATCCACTCCTTCTGGTTCCACTTCTTCGGATTCCACCGGCACCGCCGCTCTCGGCGCGTACGGCTGGGACGCCGACTGGGCGGACATGTTCGCCTCCTACGCCGAGCGCGGTCTCGTGCCCGGCCGGGTGCTGCGCGTCGACCGCGGGCGGTGCGATCTCGTCACGCCGGAAGGGATCGTGCACGCCGACACCGAGTACGTCGTGCCCCGCGACCCCATGAAGGTGATCTGCACCGGCGACTGGGCCGCCGTCGACCCGGCCGGCGCCGACCCCCGCTACGTACAGGCGTATCTGCCGCGCAGGACCGCCTTCGTGCGCTCCACGTCCTCCAAGCGGTCCGAGGGGCAGATCCTCGCCGCGAACGTCGACCACGCGATCATCGCGGTCTCCCTCGCGGCCGAGCTCGACCTCGGGCGGATCGAACGGTTCCTCGCCCTGGCCTGGGAATCGGGCGCGCAGCCCCTGGTCGTCCTCACCAAGGCCGACCTCGTGCCGGACCCGGTCGGCCTGTCGTACCTCGTGTCCGACGTCGAGACGGCCGCGCCCGGCGTGCAGGTGCTGCCCGTCAGCGCGCACGACGGGAACGGTACGGAGGTGCTGCGGGCGGTCGTCGCCGACGGTACGTCCGTGCTGCTCGGCCAGTCCGGGGCCGGGAAGTCGACGCTGGCCAACGCGCTGATGGGCGAGGATGTGATGGACGTCCGGGCCGTCCGCGACATGGACGGCAAGGGCCGCCACACCACGACCACCCGGAACCTGTTCGCCCTGCCGGGCGGCGGCGTGCTCATCGATACGCCGGGGCTGCGCGGGGTCGGTCTGTACGACGCGGAAGGCGGCGTCGGGCAGGTCTTCGCAGAGATCGCGGAGCTGGCGGAGGACTGCCGGTTCCACGACTGCGCGCACACGGTCGAGCCCGGGTGTGCGGTGCTGGCGGCGCTGGAGGACGGTTCGCTGCACCAGCGCCGCCTCGACAGCTATCGCAAGCTGCTGCGGGAGAACGAGCGGCTGGCGGCGCGGACGGATGCGAGGTTGCGGGCGGACATGCGGAAGGTGTGGAAGCAGCGGGGAGCGGAGGGCCGTGCGGCGCTGGAGGCGAAACGGGGGCGTGTCCGCTAACCATTCGGCCTGCACCGGGGGCGCGGTCTCGGGGCTCCGCCCCGGACCCCGCTGCTCAATCGCCGCAGGGGCTTGATTTGGGCACCCGCCGCCGGGTGCTTGATTTGCTCGCCGACCGCGGAGGCTTGATGGGCAGTGCCGCGTCCGAATTCCGCCAGCCGCGGGGTTCGGGGGCGCGGCACACTTGAAGCGTGATGACCGACGAAGACACGCGCTACGAAGCCGTCCGCAGCCGCGACGCGCGGTTCGACGGGGAGTTCTTCTTCGCCGTCGAGACCACCGGGATCTACTGCCGGCCGAGCTGCCCCGCGGTCACCCCGAAGCGGCACAACGTCCGGTACTACGCCACCGCCGCCGCGGCCCAGGGCTCGGGCTTCCGGGCCTGCCGCCGCTGCCGCCCCGACGCGGTGCCGGGCTCGGCCGACTGGAACGTGCGGGCCGACGTCGTGGGCCGCGCGATGCGGCTCATCGGCGACGGCATCGTCGACCGCGAGGGCGTCGGAGGGCTCGCCACCCGGCTCGGCTACAGCGCCCGCCAGGTGCAGCGCCAGCTCACCGCCGAGCTGGGCGCGGGCCCGGTCGCACTCGCCCGCGCCCAGCGCGCCCACACCGCGCGCGTCCTGCTGCAGACGACCCCGCTGCCGGTCACCGAGATCGCGTTCGCGGCCGGGTTCGCGAGCGTCAGGCAGTTCAACGACACGATCCGCGAGGTGTACGCCCGCACCCCCACGCAGCTGCGCGCCGAGGCGCCCGACAAGCGCCGCGCGTTGGCACCCGCCGCCGGAATCCCGCTGCGCCTCGCCCATCGCGGCGCCTATCAGGCCGGTCCCGTCTTCGACCTGCTGGGTTCCGAACTCCTCGACGGAGTCGAGGAGTTGACCGGCCGTCCCGGCGCGCGCACCTTCCGGCGGGCGCTTCGGCTCCCGTACGGCACCGGTGTCGTACGCGTCGACGAGACCACGCACGACCAGCCCGGCGCGCAGGCCGAGAACCGGGGCGGCTGGCTGGACGCACGCCTCCAGCTGACCGATCTGCGCGATCTGACCACCGCCGTCGGCCGCCTACGCCGCCTCTTCGACCTCGACGCCGACCCGTACGCGATCGACGAGCGGCTCGCCCTCGACCCGCGGCTCGCCCCGCTGGTCGCCGCCCGGCCGGGACTGCGCTCGCCGGGCGCCGCCGACCCCGACGAACTGGCGCTGCGCCTGGTCGCGGGGCCGGTGGAGGCCGCGCGGCTCGTCGAGCGGTACGGCAAGCGGCTCGACGCGCCCAGTGGCGGCGTCGAGCGGCTGTTCCCCGAGCCGGGCGAGCTGGCCGACGAGCCGGGCACGCTCGGCGCGCTCGCCCGCGCCCTGCACATCGGCGCGCTCCGCCTCGACCCGGGAGCCGACCGCGACGGCGCCGAAGCGACGCTGCGGGCGCTGCCCGGCATGTCCCCGCGCACGGCCGCCCTGATCCGCCTGCGAGCTCTGGGCGACCCGGACGTGGGTGTGCCCGAGGACGACGGCTCCATGACCGATGACGCGTGGCGCCCCTGGCGCTCGTACGCGCGCCAACACCTCATCGCAGAAGGACAGTTGTGAAATCCAGCACCAGCGTCAGCACCGAACTCCCCACGACCTACTACACGACCCTGGCCAGCCCGCTCGGCGAGCTGCTGCTCACCGCCGACTCCTCCGGTGCCCTCACCTCCCTCTCCGTACCCGGGCAGAAGGGCGGCCGTGTCGTCGGCGAGGGAGGTGAGGGATGGGTGCGCGACCCCGCGCGGTTCGCCGAGGCCGAGCGGCAGCTCGCCGCCTACTTCGCCGGTGAACTCAAGGAATTCGAGCTGGAGTTGAAGCCCGAGGGCACCGAGTTCCGGCGGCGGGTGTGGGACGCGCTCGACGCCGTGCCGTACGGGGCCACCACCACGTACGGCGAGGTGGCCGCCCGCATCGGCGCCTCGCGCGCCGCCGTCCGGGCCGTCGGGGGCGCGGTCGGCGCCAACCCGCTGCTGATCGTGCGGCCCTGCCACCGGGTGATCGGCGCGGACGGCTCGCTGACCGGGTACGCGGGCGGCCTGGAACGCAAGGTCGAACTCCTCACGCTGGAGGGCTCCCTCTGACCGGTGGACGCGCCGCGACGGCTCAGCCCACCTCCTCCTCCAACCCCCAACTGTGCACCTTCCGCGGGTGGATCCGGATGACCTCCTCGCTCATGTGGGGCCCCAACTGGTGGGGCCCCACGAGGAGTTCGGCCTCGCCGCGGATGTCCACGCCGCGCACCCGCCACGGCTTGACGCTCGCGATGTCGTCGACCACGAGCGAGACGTTCGGGTTGGCCTCCAGGTTGCGCCACTTCTTGGTCGTGCCCATCGAGTAACCGCCGATCAGGATCGTCCCGTCGTCCTGCGGGAAGAAACCGACGGGGTTGGCCTGCGGCCGCCCCTGCGGGTCGACGGTGGCCATCCGGCCCAGGCGCTGCGACTTCAGGTAGGCGCGTTCGGCATCGCTGAATTCGGTCATGCGGCCAGCCAAGCACTCCGACGGCCGTCACACATCGGGACCCCGTCCTAGGTCTGTGGACCGAGCGCGACCGCCGCCGTGTACCCCCCGGGCACTGGCACATCCCACAGCGACCAGCCGTCCGGGGCGCCGGGGGAGTCGGCCCGGGCGCCCACGTAATCAAGGTCGGTACCGCGTGAAAGCCCCGTGCCGAGCCCCTTCAGATAGGCCTCCTTGCGGACCCAGGCGAGGGCCACGGCGAGCCGGCGCTCCTCGGGTCCCGCGAGCGCCGCCAGCTCCGCGCGCTCACGCGGATGCAGCACCGCCGTGAGCTCCTCGGCCACCTCGGCGGAAGGCAGCTCCTCCACATCGGCGCCGACCGGCGCGGGAGCCAGCGCCACGAGGGCGAGGTCACCACTGTGCGAGAGGGAGAAGTGCACATCCGGCGCGTCCACGAGAGCCGGCCGCCCGTGCGGCCCGCCACAGCCGGGACAGGCCAGACGCGTGAACCGCACGTCACCGGGAGCACACCCCAGCCGCTCACCCAGAATGCCGCGGAGCGCGAGATGCGCGGCAACGTACCGCACCCGATGCCGGTCGAACCGAAATGCGGCAGCCCGCCGCGCCTCCTCGACGTCGAGAACACCGACGCCGTCCCCCGGCGGAGCGCTCCCCGGCCCCGCCGTGACAAGCCACAGCCGAACCGGCCCAGCAGCGGGCAACTCCCGTACGTCGTCCACGCGTCAGGCCTCCAGGTAGCGCAGAACCGCGAGGATCCGCCGGTTGTAGCCGGTGGCACGCGGCAGGTCCAGCTTGTCGAAGACCGCGTTCAGATGCTTCTCCACCGCACTCAGGGACAGATGCAGGCGCTCGGCGATGCCCGTGTTGCTGTGGCCCTGCGCAAGCACCTCCAGGACGTCGCGCTCACGCGGCGTGAGCCCTGACAGGGAGTCGCTGCGCGTGCTGCGCCCCACCAACTGCCGTACGACTTCAGGGTCGATGACCGCGCTGCCCGCCCGGATCCGGTCCAGCGCGTCCAGGAACTCCCCGACCCGCGCGACCCGGTCCTTGAGCAGATAACCGATGCCCTCGGCGCCGCCCGCGAGCAGCTGCGCCGCGTAGGTGCGTTCCACGTGCTGGGAGAGGACCAGCACGCCCGTCGACGGGCGTCGCTCGCGGATCTCCAGGGCTGCCCGCAGCCCCTCGTCGGTGTGCGTCGGGGGCATCCGGATGTCGACGACCACGACGTCGGGGGCGAGTTCGTCGACGGTGTCGGGCAGCGCGGTGGCGTCCCCGAGCGCGGCGACGACCTCGTGCCCCTCCTCCGCGAGCAGCCGCACCAGGCCCTCGCGGAGCAGGGTCGAGTCCTCGGCGATGATCAGGCGCACGGCAGCTCCGCGGTCACGGTGGTGGGTCCCCCCGAGGGGCTGTCGACGCGCAGCCGGCCGTCGAGCGCCTCGACGCGTCCGCGCAGGCCGCTGAGCCCGGCACCGGCCGGATCGGCGCCGCCCATTCCGTCGTCCCGCACCCTGACGGTCAACACGCCTGCCTTGAGGGCGAGTCGGGCCTCGACGTCCGTGGCACAGGCGTGCTTGGCCGCGTTCGTCACCGCCTCGGACACGACGAAGTAGGCGGCGGTCTCCACGAGTTGGGGGAGCGGCCCGGATACGTCGTAGTCGAGCCGCAGCGGCACCGGGCTGCGCTCCGCGACGCCGCCCAGCGCCTCGCGCAGGCCCGGCCCGTCGAGCGCCGACGGATACACCCGCCAGGCCACCTCGCGCAGCTCCGCCAGCACCGCCTCGGACTCCTCGTGGGCCTGGCGCAGCAGTGCCTCGGCTTGCTCCGGGGTGCGGCCCGGGCGGCGGGCCCGGCCGAGCAGCATCGCGAGCGCGACGAGCCGCTGCTGGAGGCCGTCGTGCAGATCGCGCTCGATGCGGCGGCGCTCCGCGTCGACGGCGTGCACGACGGCGGCGCGGCTGGTGGCGAGTTCGTCGATGCGGCGGCGCAGCAGCTCGCGCTCGGAGGGACCGAAGGTGTCGCGGGCCAGCCGGGCGTCCAGCGCGTACAGGGAACGCAGACCCTGTACGCCCAGGAAGAGCAGGACGCCGCCGAGCAGGACCTGCCAGAGCAGTTCGGCGGGCCCGACCCGGCCGCCCACCAGGGCGGTGGCGAACACGGCGGCGAGGACGACGCCGAACCCGACCAGGGCGAGCGTGACGGCGGTGACCGTTCCGGCGTAGGCGCGGGTGGCGACGTAGCGCAGGACCTCGCCGTCGCCGGGCTCGTAGTGCAGCGGGAAGCGGTCGCCGAAGCAGCCGGTGCGGCGGCGCCGGTCGAGGGCGGCGATCCGGCGGGCGCCCGCCGCCAGCGCGGCCCGTGCCCGGGGACGGCTGGGCGGCCGGAGAAGGAAGGGGCCGAGCGCGGCCCCGGCGACGGCGAGGTACAGCAGGCCGGTGATCGCGGTGCCGCACCCGAGGAGTACGCCCGTCCCCCTGCGCCCCGCCTGCGTCCACCCCACGGGAGCCGAGCCTACCGGGGGACCTTCGGCCGACGCTCCCGGTCCCGGTGGCGGCCCCGGCCGCGCAGCCGTACGACCAGGTACGCCACCAGCGCGACGAGTGCCGCACCGAGCACCACCTTGGAGATCACGCCCACGTACGTCTCCACCAGGTCCCACTGGTCGCCCAGCCAGTAGCCGGCGAGGATCAGCACCGAGTTCCAGACCAGCGAGCCGACCGCCGTCAGTGACAGGAACACCGGCAGCGGCATGCGTTCGACGCCGGCCGGGATCGAGATCAGGCTGCGGAAGATCGGGACCATCCGGCCCAGCAGCACCGCCTTCGTGCCGTGCCGCTGGAACCAGGCCTCCGTCTTCTCCAGGTCGGACACCTTCACCAGCGGAATCCGGCCCCACAGCGCGTACATCCGCTCACGGCCGATGACCCGGCCGATCCAGTAGAGGACCGCCGCCCCGACGACGGAGCCGAGCGTTGTCCAGAACAGGGCCGAGGCGAGGGATATCGCGCCCTGGCCCGCGGCGAAGCCGGTCAGCGGCAGGATGACCTCGCTCGGCAGCGGCGGGAAGAGGTTCTCCAGGGCGATCGCGAGCCCCGCTCCGGGGCCGCCGAGCACATCGACGAGATGGGCCGCCCAGCCCGCGATGCCGGTGGTCGGCTCCGCGGCGGCGGCCGAGGTCACGAGGTGCATACGAGGTCTCCTGGCAGGGCGTCCCGGCACCGACGTCGCGGCACCGGAGATCCGGTACGTCCGAGGCGGCTGCCTCGACTCCTGTCCAGGCTAGGAACCGCAGCTCATGGCCACTACGAGGGTAACCGTTTGGCAAAGTGCGGTGATCCGCACTCCATGGCCCCGCGGTTTTCCGCGGGGTGCCGGGGCTCACCCCCAGATGACCGCGCCCAGCCACGCCCCCACGATCAACAAGCACGCGAACAGCTCCGCCAGCACGCTGGAGCCGCCCGCGCGCATGGCTGTGCGTGTCGATGCGAGGGCGTCGCCGTGGCCGCCGAGTCGCAGCCGTTCCGATACGTAGATCCCGCCCATGAAACCCGGTACCGCTCCGACGACCGGGACCACGCAGAAGCCGATCACCGCGCCCGCGCCCGCCCAGAATTCCAGGCGGCGGGTCGCGCCCGCCTGGCGGAGGCGGCGTGGGGGCAGCTGCCAGCGCAGCACCTGGGAGGCCAGCAGGACGGCGGTGGCGCCGACGAGGACGCCCCAGGCCAGGCCGTTCGGGTCCCGCAGCGCCCATACGGCGACCGCGGCCCACACGAGCCACGATCCGGGTACGCCCGGCACCAGCACCCCGCACAGGCCCAGCACCATCACGGCGCCGACCAGGAGGAGTTCCCACGCTCCCATGTGCACAGGGTCCCCCACGTGCGGCGAAAGCGCAGGTCAACCGAGTCTGAGTGAGGACTCATCGGGCCCGACGGGCTCAACGTGACACCCAGCCCCGTTCGTACGCGTGCCATCCCAGTTGGAGCCGCGTCGTCACGCCCGCCAGCTCCATCAGCCGTTTCACCCGTCGCTGCACCGTCCTGAGGCCCAGGTCCAGCTGCTTGGCCACGCTCGCGTCGGTCAGGCCGGCGAGCAGCAGCGAGAGGATCTCCAGGTCGAGGCCGTCGGGGCCCTCCGCGGCGACCTCCGTCACCTCGCCCGCCGCCCCGAGCCGCAGCGGCAGCGCCTGCCGCCACACCGCCTCGAAGAGTCCGCTCAGCGTTTCGAGCAGGCCGCTCGCGTGCACCACGAGCGCGGCGGGCTCGGCGGCGTGCCGGGTCAGCGGCACCATGGCGAGCGCCCCGTCGGCGATCACCAGCTTCGTCGGCACCCGGTCCACCACCCGCACCTGCTCGTCCCTGCCGATCGCCGCCGACAGCTCGGTCAGGCCGGCCGGCATCGAGAGCACCTCGCGCTCGATGACGACGCGGTAGCCGACGCCGCGACTGACGGCCTGTTCCTCCGCGTCGTTGTCGGTGGCGGCGACCGCGATCGGGTTGCCGGTGACCAGTGCGCACACCTCCTCGGTCGCGCCGAGCTGGATCTGCAGGAACCGCTGGGCCGCGGCCGCCGCCCCGGTCACCACCTCGACCAGGTCGTGCGCGGCGGGCTCCGTGGCCTGCGCCCGGAACTCCGCGGCGAGCCGGGCGGCCGCCAGCTCCGCCTCGTCCAGCTCGTGCCGCCGCTGGGTGAGCAGCGCGCCGAGCGCGACCCCGGGCGGCGCCGCGACCCAGCGCCCGGGGCGCGCCGAGGACTGGGCGGCGAGCCCGTGCTGCTCCAGGCGGCGCAGCGCGTGCTCGGTCTCGTGCTCGGCGCGGGTGAGGCGCCGTGCCAGGTCGGGGACGTCGGCCGCGCCCACCGCGACGAGCGCCCGGTAGGCCGCCTCGTGCCCCTCGTCCAGACCTATCGCGTGCAGCATGCGGCGATCCCCTCCCCGGTGAACCGTTCCAACACCCCCCCGTGGCGGGAAACGGCCACGGCACATTCCCGCCGCACCCATCTTCCCTGTACCGGCCATCACTCTGCCAATGTGGCGCCACCGCAGCACCAACACCCGCCGGGAATACGGCCTTTGGCCCGTATTGACCCGCGCTTCTACTTGGGGAGAGCGATGCGCCCGATATCGCGTGCGGCCCTGGGCACGGCGACCGCCGTCGTCCTGGGCATCACCGTGGCCGTCCCGTCCGGGGCCCTGGAGGGGAGGGCCCCGGACGGCGGCCGGCCGCTCGTCGGCAGCCCCGCCGCCGCTGCCAAGAGCACCGCTGCCAAGAGCTCCGCGGTCACGGTCACGCTGGTCACAGGCGACCGCGTCGCCGTCACCACCGACGTCGAAGGACGCGCCACGGCGGCGGCCCTGCCCGCCGCCGACGGCAGCACCCCGCTGCTCCAGACCCGGCAGTCGGGCAAGGATCTGTACGTCTACCCGGACGGCGCCGCGAAGGCGCTCGCCGCGGGCCGTGTCGACGAGGAACTCTTCAACGTCACCGGCCTGATCCGGCAGGGCTACGACGACCAGCACAGCGCGACGCTGCCGCTCATCGCCACCTACGACAAGTCCGTCGACGTGGCCCGCGGCGCTCCCGCCGCACCGCGCGGCGCGCGGCGCGGCCTCGTCCTCGACCCGGTCGACGGCGTCGCGTTGAAGGCCGACAAGAAGAAGGCCGCCGACTTCTGGGACGACGTCTCAAGTCCCCGCTCCCGCGCGGCCGGTGACCTGAAGAAGCTCTGGCTCGACGCCAAGGTGAAGTCGCTGCTCGCCGACTCCACGAAGCAGGTGCGCGCCGACGAGGCGTGGGCCGCCGGCTACGACGGCAAGGGCACCAAGGTCGCCGTCCTTGACACCGGCGTCGACACCGAACACCCCGACCTCAAGGGCCGCGTCGCCGAGTCGAAGAACTTCACCGACTCCGCCGACGCCGACGACCACCAGGGCCACGGCACCCACACCACGTCCACGGTCGGCGGCTCCGGCGCGGCGAGCGGCGGCAAGGAAAAGGGCGTCGCCCCGGGCACCACCCTGCTCAACGGCAAGGTCCTCAACGACGGTGGTTCCGGCGCCACTTCGTGGATCATCGCCGGTATGCAGTGGGCCGTCGACCAGAAGGCCGACGTGGTGTCCATGTCGCTGGGCAACCCGGACGAACTCGACTGCTCCGACCCCATGTCGCAGGCCACGCAGGAACTCGCGCGGTCCTCGAAGGACACGCTCTTCGTCATCGCGGCGGGCAACTCCGGGCCGAGCCTCAACACGGTCTCCTCACCGGGCTGCGTGCCCGAGGTGCTCACCGTCGGCGCCGTCGACAGCGACGACGGGACCGCGAGCTTCTCCAGCCGCAGCCCTGTGCGGCGCACGCACACCCTCAAGCCCGAGATCGCCGCACCGGGCGTCGCCATCAAGGCGGCCGCGGCGGGCGGCCGGGGCGTGTACGCGTACCAGTCCATGAGCGGTACGTCGATGGCGACACCGCACGTCGCGGGCGCCGCCGCCCTCGTCAAGCAGCGCCACCCCGACTGGAGCGCGCAGCAGATCAAGCAGGCGCTCGTCGCGTCCGCCGACGCCGACATCCCCGGTGACGTCCGGGAGACCGGCGGCGGCCGGCTCGACGTGAAGGCCGCCGTCGACCAGAAGGTCCTCGGCGCGGGCGCCGTGCAGGGCGGCACCTTCAACTGGCCGCAGGACAGCAGCGATCGCACCACCGTCCAGGTGCCGTACACCAACACCACTGACAAGCCAGTGAAGTTCAGCCTCGACGTCGACGGTGTCACCGGAAACGACGGCTCCGCCGTGAAGTCGTCCGTGGCCGCTCTCGGCGCGCGGACGGTCACCGTGCCCGCGGGTGGCACCGCCCAGGTGCCGCTGACCGTCGACCCGACCGCACACCTCAAGAAGGCCCAGTACGGCGACGTCACCGGCCGGGTCCTCGCCACGGGCCCCGGCGGCGTACACCTCAGCACCCCGTTCTCCCTGTACGTCCAGCCGGAGACCGTCACCCTGCGCGTCAAGGTCGTCGACCGCCAGGGGAATCCGGCCACCGCCGGTTCCTCGCTCGACCTCGTCGGCACCGACGATGCGTCCGGCGAGCGGCGCGTCAACGACGGCGCCGCCGACCAGACGTACCAGGTCAGACCCGGTGCGTACGCCCTGACGGCGTTCGTCGCGACACCGGAGACCGAGGGCACGCTGATCGGCTCCGCCACGTTCCTGGGGCGTCCGCAGCTGAACCTCACCAAGGACACCACCGTCGTCCTCGACGCCCGCAAGGCGCACAGGCTGAGCGTCAAGACGGACCGGGAGAGCGAGGTGCGCGGCGCCACCCTCGGCTTCGCCCGCACCTTCGGCGAGGACAGCTGGCTGCACGCGGCGAGCATTCAGGGATCGCGGACAGTGCGCGGCTACTACGCCGACGTCCAGGGCGAAGTCCGCGACGGCGACTTCGAGTTCGACAGCTTCTGGCGCGCCGCCGCCCCGCAGATCAGCGAGTTCGGTGTGGTCGACGGGCCCGCGCTGCACCCGCTGACCGGCTCCACGAACTCCTCCAACCTCGACGGCACGGGGACGTCCGAGATCGTCTCGGCGGGGGCCGGGACGGCAGATGAACTGGCCGCCGCCAAGGGCAAGTTGGCGTTGGTGAAGCTGTCCGAGGGCGGCTCCGCGAGTACGGTCGCGCAGGCCGCGATCGCGGCGGGCGTCAAGGGGGTCGTCCTGTACCGGGAGGCCGTGGGCCGCTGGTACCCGGCCGTCGGCTTCGTCGGCGCGGCGATCCCGATGCTCGGCCTCGAGAAGGCGGAGGGCGTGGCGCTCGCGGAGCGGATCGCGGCCGGAACCACGTCGCTGCGCTGGAAGGCGACGGCCAAGAGCCCGTACGTCTACACGCTCGCGTTCCCCGAGACCAAGCAGATCCGTGACGACCGCGGCTACCGGGTGTCGGACCGGAACCTCGCCACGAACAAGGCCACGTACAAGGCGATGGGTGCGGCCACGGACTACGTCGACCTGCCGTCGGTCGCCCGGCCCGCCGGACTGACCGCCTCCTTCGGGGACTTCGCCCTGGTCGCGGCGCCGTCCACCCGCACCGAGCTGTACTCGCCCGGTACGACCGGCTACGGCCACCAGGTGTCCAGCAGCTTCCCGTGGGGCGAGTTCATGATCGACCCGGTGCGGACGTACGAGAAGGGCGAGAAGCGAGCCGAGGAGTGGTACGGCGGCGCGATGGCTCCCACCACGCCGCTCGACAACTCCGGCAAGCAGGCGCTCGCCGCGGAACGCCAGGGCAATCTGATCGGTGTCGCGCCCGGATTCTGGGGCGACGGTGAACACCTGGGCGTCCAGGGCTCGTTCGGCGACATCGGCAACGTCGAGCTGAAGCGGAACGGTGTGGAGGTCGGCTCCACCGGCTGGCCGTACGGCGTCTTCACGGTTCCTTCGGAGGACGCGGCGTACGAACTCACCCTGAACACGATGAAGTTGAACGGCGGCAAGGTCTGGCTCCGTTCCCCGCGGACCACGACGACGTGGTCGTTCCGCTCGCACGAGGAGGAGAACACGTACTCGCAGGGCATCCCGCTGCTCTTCCCGCGGACGACGTTCCCCGAGGACGGCATGAAGACGCTGGCGGCGCGGGACGGCCAGCAGGTCGCCCTCACCGCGACGGGGCACGCGGGCTACGAGCCGGGCGCCCTGACGAAGGCCGCGCTCTCGTACTCGTACGACGACGGGGAGACCTGGACCGAGGCGAAGACCTCGAAGCGGGACGGCAAGTGGACCGCGACGGTCGACCACGCGGGGGCCTCCGGCAAGCAGGTCACCCTCAAGGTCCAATTGACGGACGCGAAGGGCAATTCCGTCACGCAGACGGTGAACAGAGCGTACGACGTGCGTTAGTGCCTTGGTTCGAACGCTCACCCGATCCGGTTCGCCGGGTGGTCCTCCCGTGGGGGGTGGGGCCGCCCGGCGGGCCCATTTCGGTGGGCTTTTCCCGATGCCCCGTTTTCGTACGGCCCGTGCCGTGGACAATGAGGGCATGAGCCAGCAGGGGGAGAGGCCCACCGGTCACCCGGCCCAAGGGGACGACTGGTGGGGGAAGTTGTACGACAACGAGGCCGCCGCCGAGGACACCGGGTCGACCCCGACCCCGGACACCTTGGACGACCGCTTCACCTCGGCCGGAGCAGTCGCGTCCCCGCACTCCCCACCGTCCGCCGACGACCCACCCGTGCCGGGGCCCCGCCACGCCCCGTACCCGGAGACCCACCACGTCTGGACGACCCCACCCACGCCGCGCACCGACGAGCCCCAAGCGGAACCTCCGCCTCCGTCGGGGGAGAACGCGGCGCCCCCGTCGCACATCGCGGGTGTGCCGGAGGCGCCCCGGCCCGGCGGCGTGCCGCGCCCGCCGGGGGAGCCGCGAGCCGACGCCGATGCGCCCCAGCACGGGGCCGTGCCCCCTACGCCGGACGAGCCGCCGCCGCTGCCTGCGATGCCCGGCGAAGACGCCGCCCCACCGTGGTCGGCGGGGTCCCCGCCCGAAGCCGAGCCACCCCTGCCGGAGACGCCCCGGTCAGCAGCCGTCCCGCCCCTGCCCGAAGCGCCTCCCTCTCCGCCGGAAGCGCCTCGCGCAGAAGCCCCGCCGGCTCCGCCGGAAGCCCCCTTCGCAGCAGCCCCACCGGACCCGCCGGAGACGCCTCCGCCCCCGTCGGACGCGCCTCGCGTCGGAGAAGCCGTCCCGCCCCCGCCACAAGCGGACCCCGTCATCTACGTAGGTGACGGTCCGCCCACCTACGAACCCGAGCCCACCGCGCTTCCCCTCGCCGATCCGGAGGATCTGGACGATCTCGTCGCGGACACCGTGCTCGACGGGGCGCGGTGCGGGGTGTCGACCTTGCGGGCCGTGTCCGTGCGCGGGGATTCCGCGCGGTATCGGGGCGAGCCCCGGCGGGACAGCCTGCTCACCGCGCGGTTCGGGACGGGGCCGACCGCGCTGATCCTCGTCGCGATGGCCACCGGCGCCCGCGCCACGCCCGGCGCGCACCGCGCCGCCGCCGAGGTCTGCGAGTGGATCGGGCGGGCCGTCGGGCTCAGCCACACGCGGCTCGCGGAGGACGTGCGGGCGGGCCGCAGGGGCGACCTGAAGTCCGGCCTGCACCGGCTCACCGACCGCAGCCTCGGCAAACTCCGGGCCGGAGCCACCGAACAGGGCCTCGACCCGGAGGAGTACGCCGCGACGCTGCGCTGCCTGCTGCTGCCCGCAGACCCGGCGTGCCGCACCCGCGTGTTCTTCGGCGTCGGCGGCGGCGGACTCTTCCGGCTGCGGGACGGGGAGTGGCGGGACATAGAGCCGAGCGTCGCCGAACAGAGCGGCGAACCCGTCGTCGGCTTCGGTTCGACGCCGCCTGCCGAGACTCCGGACGGCGACCGGCTCACGATGGACCTCAACATCACGACACCCCCGAGCCCCTACGAACCCGCGCCCCCACCACCCCGCGACGCCTTCCGGTTCCGCGCCTCCGTCGCCCGACCGGGGGACACGCTGCTGCTCTGCTCGCCGGGCCTCGCCGAACCGCTCCGCGGCGAGCCGGACCTCGCCCGCCACCTGGCGAACAGGTGGGCGGACGCCGATCCTCCGGGCCTCGCCGCGTTCCTCGCGGACACCCAGGTCCGGGTGAAGGGATACGCCGACGACAGAACGGCCGCGGCCGTTTGGGAGGCGTGAGCACGCCCCGTATGAATTCATGGACCCCGGAAGCAATCGCCGAAAGCAGCCGCAACACAGGCACCGGGTTCCGAAAGGGCGCGTGAGTCATGGCCAAGCAGAACGTCGCCGAGCAGTTCGTCGACATCCTCGTCCGCGCGGGCGTCGAGCGCATGTACGGAGTCGTGGGCGACAGCCTCAACCCGGTCGTCGACGCGATCCGGCGCAACGACGCGATCGACTGGGTCCACGTACGGCACGAGGAGACCGCCGCCTTCGCCGCCGGCGCGGAAGCACAGGTCACGGGGAAGCTGACGGCGTGCGCCGGATCCTGCGGGCCCGGCAACCTGCACCTCATCAACGGCCTCTACGACGCCCACCGCTCGATGGCCCCGGTCCTCGCCCTCGCCTCGCACATCCCGTCCAGCGAGATCGGCCTCGGCTTCTTCCAGGAGACCCACCCCGACCGGCTGTTCTCCGAGTGCTCGCACTACAGCGAGATGATCTCCAGTCCGAAGCAGATGCCGCGCGTCCTGCAGACCGCCATCCAGAACGCCGTCGGCCAGTCCGGCGTCAGCGTCGTGACCCTCCCCGGCGACGTCGCCGACGAAGCCGCGCCCGAGAAGTCCATCGAGACCGCGATCGTCACCTCCCGGCCGAGCATCCGCCCCGGCGACGCCGAGATCGACAAGCTCGTCGAGCTGATCGACGAGGCCGGCAAGGTCACCCTGTTCTGCGGCAGCGGCACCGCGGGCGCGCACGCCGAGGTCATGGAGTTCGCCGAGAAGATCAAGTCTCCGGTCGGCCACGCGCTGCGCGGCAAGGAGTGGATCCAGTACGACAACCCTTACGACGTCGGCATGAGCGGGCTGCTCGGGTACGGCGCCGCGTACGAGGCCACCCACGAGTGCGATCTGCTGATCCTCCTCGGCACCGACTTCCCGTACAACGCCTTCCTGCCGCAGAAGGACGTCAAGATCGTCCAGGTCGACGTGCGGCCCGAGCACCTCGGCAGGCGCTCGAAGCTGGACCTCGCGGTCTGGGGCGACGTACGCGAGACGCTGCGCTGCCTCACGCCGCGCGTGAAGCCCAAGTCGAACCGCAAGTTCCTCGACCGGATGCTGAAGAAGCACGCCGACGCGCTCGAAGGCGTCGTGAAGGCGTACACCCGCAAGGTCGAGAAGCACACCCCCATCCACCCCGAGTACGTCGCCTCGGTCGTCGACGAACTCGCCGCCGAGGACGCCGTGTTCACGGTCGACACCGGCATGTGCAACGTCTGGGCCGCCCGCTACATCTCGCCGAACGGGCGCCGCCGCGTCATCGGTTCGTTCTCGCACGGCTCGATGGCGAACGCGCTGCCGATGGCGATCGGCGCCCAGTTCACCGACCGGAACCGGCAGGTCGTCTCGATGTCGGGCGACGGCGGGTTCTCGATGCTGATGGGCGACTTCCTCACCCTCGTCCAGTACGACCTGCCGGTGAAGGTCGTCCTCTTCAACAACTCCTCTCTGGGAATGGTCGAGTTGGAGATGCTGGTGGCCGGGCTCCCCTCGTACGGGACGACCAACAAGAACCCCGACTTCGCCGCGATCGCCCGCGCAGCCGGTGCCTACGGCGTCCGCGTCGAGAAGCCGAAGCAGCTCGCGGGCGCGCTCAAGGACGCGTTCAAGCACAAGGGGCCCGCGCTGGTCGATGTCGTCACCGATCCCAACGCGCTGTCCATCCCGCCGAAGATCAGCGCCGAGATGGTCACGGGCTTCGCCCTCTCCGCCTCGAAGATCGTCCTCGACGGCGGAGTGGGCCGGATGGTGCAGATGGCCCGCTCCAACCTCCGCAACATGCCGCGTCCGTAGGGGGCTTCAGACCAATCACACCGGGCGCAGCCGCAGCGTCAGGATCTGGAAGGGGCGCAGGGACAGGGCGAGACCGGCGTCCGAGGTGTCGGCCGCGCGCAGCGGCCTCTCCAGGAGGTCCGTCTCGTCCGCGCCCGCCACCGGGAACGCCGCCGTGAGCATCGCGTTCGCGCGCCCGCCCCGCGACTCGTAGAGCCGCACCACGACGTCCCCGCTGCGGTCCTCCGCGAGCTTCACGGACTCCACCGTGACCGCCGGGTTGTCGACCGCGACCAGCGGCGTCACGGCGGGCGCGGGCGCGATCCGCAGCGGCAGGTTCAGGGCGAGCCCCTCCGCCACCGCGTCGCCGGTGCTCGCGCCCGGCAGCAGCGCGTACGTGAAGCGGTGCGTGCCCAGGTCCGTCTCCGGGTCGGGGGAGTGCGGGGCGCGCAGGAGCGTGAGGCGGACCGTGGTGCCGAGGCCCTCGTCGTGCGCGGCGCGCGTCACGTCGTGGCCGTACGTGGAGTCGTTGAGCAG
The DNA here is from genome assembly GCF_050106155.1 of Streptomyces nidicola. NCBI lineage: Bacteria > Bacillati > Actinomycetota > Actinomycetes > Kitasatosporales > Streptomycetaceae > Streptomyces > Streptomyces nidicola. The sequence continues at coordinate 2,509,180 of NZ_JBNBPI010000001.1, read as the reverse complement.
CGCGACCCCGTAGCCCTCCTCCGCGACACGCAGCCAGCGGTGCGCGCAGATCTCGTAACGGGCCGCGTCCCAACCGGTGTTGGCGTGCGTGGGCCGGTTGACGTGGCCGAACTGGATCTCGGCCGACGACCGCTCCGCGTGCACGTCCAGCGGGAACGCCGCCTTGAGGACCTTCTCCGACTCCTGCCAGTCGATGTCCGTGACGACGTCGAGGCGCCGGCTGTCCGCCGCGAGCCGGTACTCCTGCGTGATCCGGGACTTGCCGAAGTGGCGGGTGACGCGCACGGAGACCCGCAGCGGCCCCTCCTCGACCAGCTCCACCGACTCGGCGCGGGTGAGGTCGGTGCGGGTGTGCCGGTAGTGGGCGTCCAGGTCCCAGGCGTCGTACTGCGTGGGGTGGTCGGGGTGCAGTTGCAGCAGGTTGCCGCGGCTGCCGGGGGCGAGCGTTTCGCGGCCGCCGTCCCTCAAGTCCCGTACGGATGTGAGGAGTCCGTCGCTGTCGATCGTCACGGTGAGGTGTTCATTGGCGAGGACGATCGAGTCCGTCTCCCGCGTCGCCGCCGCGTGCGCGCCCGGTCCGCGCGTCTGTCCGGCGGCCTCGGTGAGGGAGCGGGCGCCGAGCCCGTCGACGTTCACATGCGTCAACTGTCCGTCGTGGTCGACGACTTCACTGCGCGGGTACGGCGAGGCGTTCAGTGCCGAAGGCGCGGACCCGCCGAGGCGGTGTACGGCTCCGGTCGTGATGTCGTCCAGTTCCGCGAGCACCTGGGCGTAGGTCTCCCGGGCCTCCCGGTGGACCCAGGCGATCGACGATCCCGGCAGGATGTCGTGGAACTGGTGCAGCAGCACCGTCTTCCAGATCCGGTCGAGTGCGTCGTACGGATAGGCGTAGTCCGCGTCGTGCAGGGCAGCGGCCGCGCACCACAACTCGGCCTCGCGCAGAGCGTGTTCGGAGCGGCGGTTGCCCTGCTTCGTCTTGGCCTGCGTGGTGTACGTGGCGCGGTGCATCTCCAGGTACAGCTCGCCTGACCAGACGGGTGCCCGCTCCCCGTACTCCTCGTGCGCGGCCTCGAAGAACGCGCCGGGCTTCTCGATGTCGACGCGCGGCGATCCCTCCAGTGAGCGCAGCCGGCGCGCCTTCTCCAGCATCTCGCGGGTCGGGCCGCCCCCGCCGTCGCCCCAGCCGAACGGGACGAGGGAACGGGACGCGCCGCCCTTCTCCGCGAAGTTCCGCTCCGCGCGCGCCAGTTCGTTCGCGTGGAACTGCGCGTTGTAGGTGTCCACCGGCGGGAAGTGGGTGAACACCCGCGTTCCGTCGATGCCCTCCCACCAGAACGTGTGGTGCGGCATCTTGTTCGTCTGGTTCCAGCTCAGCTTCTGCGTCAGGAACCACTTGGCGCCCGCGAGCTTCGCCAACTGCGGGAAGGCGGCCGTGTATCCGAAGGAGTCCGGCAGCCAGATCTCCTCCGTCTCCACGCCAAGCTCCTCCTGGAAGAACCGCTTGCCGTGCACCAGTTGACGCGCCAGGGCTTCCCCGCCGGGCATGTTGGCGTCCGACTCCACCCACATCGAGCCGACCGGGGACCAGTTCCCGTCCGCGACCGCCTTCTTGATGCGCTCCCAGATGTGCGGCTGGTGCTCCTTCACCCACGCGTACTGCTGCGCCTGTGAGCAGGCGAAGACCAGCTCCGGGTAGTCGCGGGCCAGCGCCGTGACGTTCGCGAACGTGCGCGAGGCCTTGCGGACCGTCTCGCGCAGCGGCCACAGCCACGCCGAGTCGATGTGCGCGTGCCCGGTCGCCGAGACCCGGTGCGCGCTCGCGTGCGCGGGACGGGACAGCACCTCGGCCAGCTCGGCGCGGGCCGCCGCCGCGGTGCCGGGGACGTCGTGCAGATCGAGGGCGTCCAGCATCCGCTCCAGGGCGCGCAGGATGTAGTGGCGCCTGGCCCGGTCCGCGTCCAGCTCGTGCATCAGCTCCGAGAGCACCTCGACGTCCAGGACGAGATGCCAGACCTCCTCGTCGAGTACGGCCAGATCGGCAGAGCGGAATCGGTAGTTGGGGCGATCCCCTGCGGTCAGTACGTCGCCGAGGAAGGTGGGTTCGAAGTCCCGCAGCACCGTCGGATTGGCGGCCGCCTCGAGGAGCAGATGCACCGGCTCCCCGCCGGCCGCGCGCGCCGCGATCGTCAGATGCCGGTTGCGCGGGTGGATGCCCTTGAGGGGTACACCCGACGCGTCGTACAGGAGTCCCTCCGCCTGGAAGCCGGGCCCCTGCCCGGAGAATCCGGGGTCGACGACGGCCTCGACGCGGCGCCCCTCCCACTCCTCCGGCACCCGCCCTTGAAGGCGGAACCAACTCGTCGACCACGGCTTTCCCCACGCGGTGCCGGTCTCGAAGGGCTCGTACGTTCCGTCCAGGGCCTCGGCCACCGGAACCGGTTCCCCCGGTGCGTGCCAGACGCTCATGCTCAGCGGTACCCGCGCCCCGTACTGCGCGGGCCGTACGAATTGGCGCATCGCGCGGTCGAGTCGGCCTTCCACGAGGTGTCGGTCGTCGTGCACGGCGTCTCCTTCGGTGCTCCTGCGGTGCTGTGCTGTTCGGTGCTCGCACTGTGCCGGTCCCGGCGGCGTCCCCACGCTTCCTTCCCCGGCGCGGCGCTGGACACCCGGCAGGTGGTGCACCAATCAACAAGCGTGCCGATCAGGCAGTGGGGCATTCATCCCCGTGTACGCGTTCGAGGGCAGGCCGAGCGGCAGGAGGCCGGAGCGAGGAAGGCATCGAGAGCCGCGCGTGGGCGGGGGCCATGGAACGGCAGATACGAGGAGGGGGCGCCCCAGTGGGTGACAGGGGCTCCATGACGTACGAGAAGGGGGCCGCCGTGAGTACGGCGGATCGGGGGGACGGGCCGCCGAGGCAGCTCAAGCGCAAGCTCGGCAAGGCGGACCTGCGGGCCGTCCCGGAGGTGAGGCGCGCACTGCGCGAACTCCTCCTGCACTGGGGAAGGCCCGGAAGATCGGAGGTGGCGGAGCTGTTGACCAGCGAACTCGTGACGAACGCGCTGGTGCACACGGACTGTGAGGCGGAACTCACGGCGACCGTGGGCTCGCGCTCCCTGCGGGTCGAGGTCCGCGACTTCGTCTCGCGGAGGCCCAAGCCACGCGTACCGCACGCCGACGACGGTACGCACGGCACCAATGGGCGAGGCCTCATCCTGGTGCAGTCGCTCGCGGACGCCTGGGGCGTCGCGGCGCTCGGTCCGGATGCCACGGGCAAGGTGGTCTGGTTCGAACTGGACGGCGGCGTCGCGTGATTCCACGACGCCGCCGTACCACGGACGGGCTCAACCGAGCTGCTGCTCAAGGTCCTTGAGCTTCTGCTCCAGAGAGTCGAGCCGGGGCAGCGCCTGCGTATCGTCCTCCGCCGTCAGATCGACGGTGACGGGCGCCTTCTGGTCACGGGACCTGCGGATCCCTTTGACGGCCTGAAGGGAGGGGCGGGCGCGCAGCGGAAGCTGTTCCGGTGCGGGCGCCGCCTGCGGTAGTTCCGACTGCGGGGACCCCGCCGATATGGCGGACTCCGGGCCGCTCTGCCCGGAGCCGCCGGCCTCCACCTGCCGGGGGTCACGAGTGCCGAAACCCCGGCTCAGCGCCTTCAGTTGGGCACGCTCCAGCTTCTGGTGCTCGCGCTGGCGCATCCGGTTCTGCGTCTTCTCCCGCTTGTCCTCGCGCACCTCGTCCACGGCCTCGTCGAGGGTGCGCACATTCTCCAGGAGCATCAACGACCAGGCGCTGTACGTCTCCAGGGGGGCGCGCAGCCAGCGCACGATCCGGATCTGCGGCAACGGCCTCGGCACCAGGCCCTGTTCGCGCAGCGCCGCGCGGCGCGTCTGCTTCAGGGCGCGGTCGAAGAGGACGGCGGCCGAGAGGGACATCCCCGCGAAGAAGTGCGGGGCGCCCGCGTGGCCGAGGCCCCTCGGCGCGTGCACCCAGTTGAACCAGGCGGCGGCGCCGGCGAACGTCCACACGAGTATCCGGGAGCCGAGCGCGGCGTCGCCGTGGCTGGCCTCGCGCACCGCGAGCACCGAGCAGAACATCGCGGCGCCGTCGAGCCCGAAGGGGACGAGGTACTCCCAGCCCCCGGACAGGTTCAGGTTCTGCTTGCCGAATCCGACCAGGCCGTGGAAGGAGAGGGCGGCGGCGACGGCCGCGCAGCAGAACAGCAGCACGTACGAGGCGGTGCCGTAGACGGCCTCCTTGCGCCTGCGACGCTCCTCGCTGCGTTCCCACGAATCGTCGGAGAACATCCCCGCGTCCTTCTTGGCGCCCCCGGCGCGCCTGCCGCGCGCGAGCACTGCGACCGCCGCCAGCATGCCCAGGAGCAGTACGGCGCCCGGAAGCAGCCAGTCCAGCGATATGTCGGTCAGTCTCATCAAGGGTCCCTTGCATCGCGATAGGGCGGAACGGCGCCATATTGGCCCAGCCGCCCGACCCCGCAGGGGGTTTCGGGGCAAGAGAACGCCATTGGTGTGCAAGGGGGCGCGTAAAGCGGTCGTACGCTCGAACTCCCGCCGGGAAAACGGAAGTTGAGTTCGAATTACGTCACTCGAACGGGTGGTTCAGGCGGCCGCGGCTGCGGTGAGCCTGCCGACCCGGTCCGCGTCACAGGTGCGCGGGCACGTCACACAGGTGTCCTGCGGGCGCAGTGTGTAGAACATGCAGCAGCTCGCCCGGTCGCGCGTGGGCAGCAACTCCCCGTCGGGGCCCGTCAGTTCACGGAACGCGGCCTTCCCGACGTACGGCTTCGTGGCGCCGGGCAGCAGCGCCTCCAGGTCGGCCATGGCGCGCCGCTCCTCGCCGAGGAGGTGGCCGAGGTACCAGAGGGACTCGACGATCTCGTCCGTCGCCATGCCCCACAGGGCGCGCGGGCCGCGCCGCATCCGCGGTCCGAAGCCGGCGAGCACGGGCTGCAGGTGCTCGGCGACGGCCGCGCGGACCTCGGCGCGCAGCGCCTCCTCGTCGGGGACGACGCGGGCGCCGGGCAGCGCCGCCGCCGGGTCGTCGGGGAGACAGGCGAACTCGGTCACATGGACGGCGAGCCGGCCGAGCGTGCGCTGGAAGGCGACCTCGGAGGCCGGAAAGCGGGGCACGCGCCGGTGCAGGAACCAGGGGATCGTGATGAGCAGGCAGGCGGGCCAGGCGTAACGGTGCAGGCCGAAGCTCGCGATCACGTCGGGGCGGGCGCTGGTGCCGTAGTCCTTGAGCACCTGTGCGTTGTCCCATGCGAGGAAGGCGTCGAGCGCGGCGCCGCCCTCGGCGAGCCGCTCGGTGTGCACCCAGCCCGCACCCTCGGGCAGCGCCTGACCGGCGGGTACCTCGGTGACGCCCAGGCCCGGGAACACCTCGGTGAGGCGGGCGTACGCGGCCGAGACCGCGCTGGGCGGCGTGCCGAGCGCCGACGTGGTGAGAGGCATGAGGGGGCCACCGATTCCTGATCGTTTACAGGTAAGCCTTACCTTACCCGACCGGGGTGGGGTTTGAACTGTCGGCAAGGCCCTCTATCGTTCGTCGTTGAGCTTCGGACAAACGGCAAGGAACGGCGGCGAAGGGGATGACCGGGGTGGAGCGGACGAGACCACGCGCGGCACGCGACTCCTCCATGGGAGTGCCGGAGCAGCGGTCGACGCCGGCCCGGGTGCCGCGGCCCTCCGCGCCCGTGCCCGCACCGGCCTCCGTCCCCGAGCAGAGCCGCGGTGAGCACACCCACAGCGAGCCGCCCGCGCCCGGACTCGCGGCGCGCGGGGCGGTCGAGCGGACCTCCGTGCGCGGCCAGGTGCTCGACGCGCTGCGGGCCGCGCTGGTCTCCGGCGACCTCGCGCCCGGAGAGGTCTACTCGGGCCCGGCCCTGGGGGAGCGCTTCGGGGTCTCGGCGACGCCGGTGCGCGAGGCGATGCAGCAGCTGGCCCGGGAGGGCGCGGTCGAGGTCGTGCCCAACCGGGGGTTCCGGGTGACCCGGCGCTCGGACCGCGAGCTGGCCGAGCTCGCGGAGGTGCGGGCGCTCGTCGAGGTGCCGGTGGTGACGCGGCTCGCGCGCACGGTGGCGCCCGCGCGGTGGGCCGAGCTGCGGCCGCTGGTCCGTGCGACGACGGCGGCCGCGGCCATGGGGGACCGGGCGGGGTACGCGGAGGCCGACCGCGCCTTCCACCGGGCGGTTCTCGCGTTCGCGGGCAACGATCAGGTGGTCCGGGTCGCGGACGATCTGCATCGGCAGGTGGGGTGGGCCGCGGCCGACCTCGCGGTGGATGCGAGGCAGCATGGCGCGCTGCTGGACGCGTTGGAGGCGCAGGACTGTGCGGCGGTGCGTGTGCTGGTGGAGCGACACGTCGGCGGTTGACGGTTCCTACGCCGCGGGGCTCTGCCCCGGACCCCGCTGCTCAATCGCCGCAGGGGCTTCATTGGCCGACAGCTCCGCCGCCAGCCACGTCGGCACACCGTCCAGCAGCCGGAACAGGCGGCCCGCCTCCGCGCGCAGTCGCGCCTTCGTCTCCGGTTCCGGTTCCGCTTCCGCCAGGGACGCCAGCGCGGGCGCCGTGCCCACCAGGAAGCCGAGCTCCTCGCGGATGCGCAGGGACTCCGCGAAACCCCGCCGCGCCTCCGCCAACTCGCCCTCCCGCAGGGCGAGTCCGGCGAGGTGGCGCCAGGTGAAGGAGAGCAGGAGCGCGTCGCCGTGGGCCGTCGCGCCCGCGTGGGCCCTGCGGTACGCCGCGCGGGCCGCCTGTGGCGAGTCCGCCAAATTCTCCGACATCAGGCCGCGCCGGAAGTCGAGCAGGGCGCGGCCCGGCGCACCGGGAGCGATCAGCGCCGCCGCCCTGCCGAAGGCCGAGCGCGCCTCGTCGGAGCGGTCCCGCGTCTTCAACAACGTGGCCTCGTAAGCGAGTTGGCCCCGCTCGCACGCCGCCGCGCCCCGCTCCTCGTCCGTGTGGGCCAGCGCCTCCGCCGCGCGCAGCGCGTCCTCCGCCTCGGCCCACCCCTGCTCCGTGTACAGGCACCGCTCCACAAGGAGCGCCGCCCGTTGCAGGGCCGCCCCCGCGTCCGCCGTCGCATGATGGTCGAGGAGTGCCGCGGCGTCGGCCCAGCAGCCGCGCGAACGCAACCGCCATACCGCGGTCTGGAGTGGATCGTCCGCTGTGTTCGTTCCGGTACCAGACATGGCGGTAGACGCCACATTGCCCTCCCCGAGCACGCCATCGAGCCGAGTTGCCGTGGGGCATCTCAGCACGGATCACGGCACCCGGCCAAGGGGGTGGGTGAAAGATTTCACAAACCCATGGGCTTGTGCGTCAGCTCATGCGCAGCGCGAGGAAGAAGTCCAACTTGTCCTCCAGGCGCGACAGATCACGACCCGTCAGCTGCTCGATGCGGCCCACCCGGTACCGCAGCGTGTTCACGTGCAGGTGCAGCCGGGACGCGCAGCGGGTCCACGAGCCGTCGCAGTCGAGGAACGCCTCCAGCGTCGCGATCAGCTCGGCGCGGTGCTTGTGGTCGTAGTCACGAAGCGGGTCGAGCAGCCGGGCCGTGAACGCGCGGCGTACGTCGTCCGGGACGAAGGGCAGCAGCAGGACGTGGGACGCCAGCTCCTGGTGGCCAGCCGCGCAGACCACGCCCGTGCGGGCGGCCGCCACGCGCCGTGCGTGCCGCGCCTCCTCCAGCGCGCCGCGCAGCCCCTCCGCGGAGTGCACCGCGGCGCTCACGCCGATCGACAGGCGCCCCTGGTCGGCGAGCCCGGCCGCGAGGGGTTCGCGCACGGCGGTCAGCAGCGTGTCCGCGAGCAGGCCCTGCTCCGAGCCGTCGTGCTCCGCGGCCACGGCGGGCAGCGGCACCAGGGCGATCGCCTCGTCCCCGCTGTGCGCCACGGCGATCCGGTCGGACGGCTCGGCGGCGTCGGGGCGCGCCCCGGCCTCCGGGGCGATGAGGATCTCCTCCAGGAGCGACTGGGCCACGGCCCCGCCCTCGGCCTTCTCGCCCTGCTGGTCCGCCCACTCCACGCGCGCCACGACGACCTGCCAGTGCGGGGCCGCGCCGAGCCCCGGCAGCAGCACGGGCGCCGCGACGCGCAGGCGCGCCGCGATCTCCGCGGGGGCCGCGCCCGCCTGCACCAGCTCCAGGACCTCCTGCGCGAGCCTGCGCCGCACCGTGCGCGCTGCGTCCCGCCGCTCGCGCTCCACCGAGATCAGCTGCGTGACGCCCTGGAGCAGGTCGAGCCGCTCCTCCGGCCAGTCGCCCGCGTCCGCCTCGACGGCGAGCAGCCAGTCCGCGAGGACGCTCGCCCGCGCGTCGGGGGAGGGCGCGGCGGCCGGCCCGTCCTTCTGTGCCGAGCCGATCGGGAACAGCGAGTACGTGACCCCCTCGACCGTCACCCGGTGCGGGCTGCGCCGCCCGGTGCGCAGGGCCGCCAGGTGCTCGGCCGCGAGCCGGGTGCGGATCTCCGCGGGCAGCGCGGGGCCGGCCGCCGACGAGCCCGCTATCGCGCGCCCCGTCGGGGAGAGCACCCAGGCCCGCAGGTCCAGGTCGCTGCCGAGCAGGTCGAGGACGACATCGGGGCCGCCGCCCGCGGGCCCCGAGGTCATCAGGCGCCGGTGCCGGTCGACGACCGCCGCGAGGTCCCCGGCGCGCTCGCCCGAGACCTGGCGTACGACGTGCTCGGTGATCGTCCCGAACGCCACGGACTGGGCCACCGAGAACAGCGGCACGCGGTGCCGGGCGCAGGCCTCGACGAAGTCCTCGGGTACGTAGCCGAACTCGGCGGTGCCCGCCGCGACGGCCGCGACGCCCGCCGCGGCCATCAGCCGGGCGAAGGGCTCGGAATCGGCCGGCTCCCGGTGCCAGGCCAGGCCCGTGAGGACCAGCTCGCCGCCGGACAGGTAGCGGCTGGGGTCCCGCAGGTCCGTGGTCATCACGCCGCGGACCGTGCGGTCGAGCTCGTCCTCGCCGCCGAGGAGGCTGAGGCCCAGCGCGTCCGTGTCCAGCAATGCGCGCAGCCGCATGTGTTCGTCGCCGCCGATCTGTCTTGAAGTCGTACCGGAGTGGAACCCACGGACCCGTGCCCAGGGTGTCCCCGGGAGCTGTGTTCGTAGTTTCCAGAAGAAAACGGTGAGGTTACTGATGCCACCCGTTCATACGAATCTACAAGACACCCCCGCGGGCCAGCCAACGCGTTCATGTTTTCCGTGACTGACACTGCCGGAGCGCAGGCGGTGTACTGGCCTCACTCCGCGTGAACAGCACCTGGAACCAAACTGAACGAGCCCCTGTGATCCGCACGTCCCGTGGCTCGATCGCATCGCCCCCACGACGCACGAACCACGCACGATCCCTGCCCGATCCACGAACCTCACGGAGAAGAGAGCCGTTATGGACTTCCTTCGCCCCGGCAGCTGGGAGGAGGCGCTCGCCGCGAAGGCCGAGCACCCCACAGCCGTGCCGATCGCAGGCGGCACCGATGTCATGGTCGAGATCAACTTCGACCACCGCCGCCCCGAGTACCTCCTCGACCTCAACCGCATCGGTGAGCTGAACGAGTGGGAGGTGGGCGGGGGGCCTCAGGGCGACACCGTCCGGCTCGGCGCCTCCGTCCCGTACACCAAGATCATGGAGCACCTGCGCAGCGAGCTGCCGGGTCTCGCCCTCGCCTCGCACACCGTCGCGTCCCCGCAGATCCGCAACCGCGGCGGCGTCGGCGGCAACCTCGGCACCGCGTCGCCGGCCGGTGACGCCCATCCGGCGCTGCTCGCCTCCGGCGCCGAGGTCGAGGTGGAGTCGGTGCGCGGTTCGCGGCGCATCCCGATCGACGAGTTCTACACGGGGGTCAAGCGCAACGCCCTCGCCGAGGACGAGCTGATCCGCGCGGTGCACATCAAGAAGGCCGAAGGGCCCCAGCAGTTCTCCAAGGTCGGCACGCGCAACGCGATGGTGATCGCGGTGTGCGCCTTCGGTCTCGCCCTGCACCCGGAGACCCGGACCGTGCGCACCGGCATCGGCTCGGCGGCGCCCACTCCGGTCCGCGCCAAGTCGGCCGAGGAATTCCTCAACTCCGCTTTGGAGGAAGGCGGGTTCTGGGAGAGCGGCAAGATCATCACCCCGTCGGTCGCCAAGCAGTTCGCCGCGCTGTGCTCCGGCGCCTGCAACCCGATCGACGACGTGCGGGGCACCGCCTCGTACCGCCGTCACGCGGTCGGCGTCATGGCACGCCGCACGCTGACCTGGGCCTGGGAGTCGTACCGCGGCTCGGGCGTTCGCACGGAGGGAGCCGCGTAATGCGCGTCAATTTCACGGTCAACGGCCGTAAGCAGGAAGCCGACGACGTCTGGGAGGGCGAGTCCCTTCTGTACGTGCTGCGCGAGCGGATGGGGCTTCCGGGCTCCAAGAACGCGTGCGAGCAGGGGGAGTGCGGATCCTGCACCGTCCGGCTCGACGGGGTGCCCGTGTGTTCGTGTCTGGTGGCCGCGGGACAGGTCGAGGGCCGCGAGGTCGTCACCGTCGAGGGGCTCGCCGAGCACGCCAAGTCCCGTACGTGCGCGTCCCATGAGGGCGGTACGACGCTTCAGGACGCGCAGAGCTGGTCCGCGAAGGGCACCGACTCGCAGACCGGCGAGGGCGCCGAACTCGCCCCGATCCAGCAGGCGTTCATCGACGCGGGCGCCGTCCAGTGCGGCTTCTGCACGCCCGGCCTGCTGGTCGCGGCCGACGAGATGCTGGAGCAGAACCCGAGCCCGTCCGACGCGGACATCCGCGAGGCGCTCTCCGGGAACCTCTGCCGCTGCACCGGCTACGAGAAGATCATGGACGCGGTCCGGCTCGCCGCCGCGCGCCAGACGCAGCCGGAAGGGGTCTGAGCAGCATGGGTACGACAGGAATCCCCGGCAAGGTCACCCAGGGGTCGCAGACCAAGGGCGGCATCGGCGAGTCCACGCTCCGCCCGGACGGCACCCTCAAGGTCACCGGCGAGTTCGCGTACTCGTCCGACATGTGGCACGAGGACATGCTGTGGGGCCACATTCTGCGCTCCACCACAGCGCACGCCGAGATCGTGTCGATCGACACGGGCGAGGCCCTCGCGACTCCCGGTGTCTACGCGGTACTTACGTACGACGACCTCCCCACCGCCGTGAAGAACTACGGCCTGGAGATCAAGGACACCCCGGTCCTCGCACACGGCAAGGTCCGCCACCACGGCGAGCCGGTCGCCTGCATCGCGGCCGACCACCCGGAGACCGCGCGGCGCGCCGCCGCCAAGATCAAGGTCGAGTACCGCGAGCTGCCCGTCATCACCGACGAGGCCTCCGCGACGGCGCCCGACGCGGTGCTCGTGCACGAGGGTCGCACCGACCACCACGCGGGCCACGTCCCGCACCCGAACATCGTGCACCGCCAGCCGATCGTCCGCGGCGACGCCGAAGAGGCCGCCAAGAAGGCCGACTTCGTCGTCAAGGGCGAGTACACCTTCGGCATGCAGGACCAGGCCTTCCTCGGCCCCGAGTCCGGCCTCGCCGTGCCGGCCGAGGACGGCGGCGTCGACCTCTACGTCGCCACGCAGTGGCTGCACTCGGACCTCGGCCAGATCGCCCCCGTCCTCGGCCTGCCCGAGGACAAGGTGCGGATGACGCTGTCCGGCGTCGGCGGCGCGTTCGGCGGCCGCGAGGACCTGTCGATGCAGATCCACGTGTGCCTGCTCGCGCTGCGCACCGGCAAGCCCGTCAAGATCGTCTACAACCGGTTCGAGTCCTTCTTCGGGCACGTCCACCGGCACCCCGCGAAGCTCTACTACGAGCACGGGGCCACGCGCGACGGCAAGTTGACGCACATGAAGTGCCGCATCGTGCTCGACGGCGGCGCCTACGCCTCCGCCTCCCCGGCCGTCGTCGGCAACGCCTCGTCCCTCGCGGTCGGCCCGTACGTGCTCGACGACGTCGACATCGAGGCCATCGCGCTCTACTCCAACAACCCGCCCTGCGGTGCCATGCGCGGCTTCGGCGCGGTCCAGGCGTGCTTCGCGTACGAGGCACAGATGGACAAGCTCGCCGACAAGCTGGGCATGGACCGGGTCGAGTTCCGCCAGCTCAACGCCATGGAGCAGGGCACCATCATGCCGACGGGGCAGCCCGTCGACTCGCCCGCACCGGTCGCCGAACTCCTGCGCCGCGTCAAGGCGATGCCGCTGCCGCCCGAGCGCCAGTGGGAGTCCAGCGAGGGCGCCGACGTGCGCCAGCTGCCCGGCGGCCTGTCCAACACCTCGCACGGCGAAGGCGTCGTACGCGGGATCGGCTACGCCGTCGGCATCAAGAACGTCGGCTTCTCCGAGGGCTTCGACGACTACTCAACCGCCCGTGTCCGTATGGAGGTTGTCGGCGGCGAGCCGGTGGCCACCGTGCACACCGCGATGGCCGAGGTCGGTCAGGGCGGCGTCACCGTGCACGCGCAGATCGCCCGCACCGAGCTGGGTGTCACGCAGGTGACCATCCACCCGGCCAACACCCAGGTGGGGTCCGCCGGTTCGACGTCCGCGTCGCGCCAGACGTACGTCACCGGGGGCGCCGTCAAGAACGCCTGCGAGCTGGTCCGCGAGAAGGTCCTGGACCTCGGCCGCCGCAAGCTCGGCACCTACCACCCGGCGTGGGCGACGGCCGAACTCCTCCTGGAGGGCGGCAAGGTCGTCACCGACGGCGGCGAGGTCCTCGCCGATCTCGTCGACGTACTGGAGGGCGAGTCCGTCGAGGTCGAGGAGGAGTGGCGGCACCGCCCCACCGAGGCCTTCGACCTGCGCACCGGCCAGGGCAACGGGCACGTGCAGTACTCCTTCGCCGCGCACCGCGCCGTCGTCGAGGTCGACACCGAACTCGGCCTCGTCAAGGTCGTCGAACTGGCCTGCGCCCAGGACGTCGGCAAGGCGCTCAATCCGCTGTCCGTGATCGGCCAGATCCAGGGCGGCACCACACAGGGCCTCGGCGTCGCGGTGATGGAGGAGATCGTCGTCGACCCGAAGACCGCCAAGGTCAGGAACCCGTCCTTCACGGACTACCTGATCCCCACGATTCTCGACACGCCGACCATCCCGGTCGACGTGCTCGAACTTGCCGACGACCACGCCCCGTACGGGCTGCGCGGTATCGGTGAGGCCCCGACCCTGTCGTCGACCCCGGCCGTCCTCGCGGCGATCCGGAACGCGACGGGTCTGGAGCTCGACCGCACTCCGGTGCGGCCCGAGCACCTGACGGGTACGGGCCCACAGGCCTAGTCCCGCCTCCCCGCGGGGTGACGGACCCACCCTTGTGATGCCGTCACCCCGCCGCACCTCCTCTGCGTCTCGGGCCGTCCCCCGGGTCGTGCAGCCATCCCAAAACCCGTGCGCCGCGAGGCAGTTCACGGGAGCCCCTTTGAACCTTGGGAAACGAGGCACCATGACCCAGCAGTCCGTGGAGCCGAAGACCACCGCCGACGACGCGGGCGCGGGCTCGCGTCAGCCGGCCGGCAGGTCTTGGCTCGACCGCTACTTCCACATATCCGACAGAGGATCGACGTTCGCGCGCGAAGTGCGCGGCGGCATCACCACCTTCATGGCGATGTGTTACATCCTCCTGCTCAACCCGCTGCTGCTCGGCGGCCCCGACGCGGCGGGCAACAGGCTCAGCCACGCGGGCCTCATCACGGCCACCGCGCTCGCCGCCGCCGTCTGCACCCTCCTCATGGGCTTCCTCGGCAAGGTGCCGCTGGCGCTCGCCGCGGGCCTGTCCGTCTCGGGCGTGCTCGCCACCCAGGTGGCACCCAACATGACGTGGCCGCAGGCCATGGGCATGTGCGTGATGTACGGCGTCGTGATCGTGCTGCTCGTCGTCACCGGCCTGCGCGAGATCATCATGAACGCGATCCCGCTCGCCCTGAAGCACGGCATCACCATCGGCATCGGCATGTTCATCGCGCTGATCGGCCTGGTCAACGCCGGGTTCGTCGGCAAGGGCAACCCGGTCACCCTGGGGACGGGCGGACAGCTCAAGGGCTGGCCCGTGCTGCTCTTCGCGGTCACCCTGCTGCTCATCTTCATGCTCCAGGCGCGCAACATCCCGGGCGCGATCCTGATCGGCATCGTCGCCGGCACCGTCCTCGCCGTCATCGTCAACGCGGTCTTCGACCTCAGCCCGAAGGTCTGGGGCGGCAGCCCGCCCGAGCTGACCGGCAGCGCCGTCTCCATGCCCGACTTCTCACTCTTCGGCCATGTCGAGTTCGGCGGCTGGGACTCCATCGGCGGCATGACCGTCGGCATGATCGTGTTCACGCTCGTGCTCGCCGGCTTCTTCGACGCGATGGCCACCATCATCGGCGTCGGCACCGAGGCAGGGCTCGCCGACGACAAGGGCCGCATGCCGGGCCTGTCCAAGGCGCTGTTCATCGACGGCGCGGGCGGCGCGATCGGCGGTGTGGCGGGGGCCTCCGGGCAGACCGTCTTCGTCGAGTCCGCCACGGGCGTCGGGGAAGGCGCCCGCACGGGTCTGTCCTCGGTGGTCACCGGCTTCCTCTTCGCGCTCGGCCTGTTCTTCACGCCGCTCGCGCAGATCGTGCCCGGCCAGGTCGCCGCGGCCGCGCTCGTCGTCATCGGCGCGATGATGATGCAGAACGCCCGGCACGTGGACTGGTCCGACAGGTCCGTGGCGGTGCCGGTGTTCCTCACCGTCGCGCTCATGCCCTTCACGTACTCCATCACGGCAGGCGTCGGCGCCGGCGTGATCGCGTACACGGCGATCAAGTCGGCGCAGGGGAAGTTCCGCGAGATCGGCGCCTTCATGTGGGTGCTGACGCTCGTCTTCCTCGTGTACTTCGGCCTGCACCCGATCGAGAGCTGGCTGGGCGTCAAGTAGCCGCTCTCTTCCCGCACTTGTAAGGAGACAAGACATGCTGGACATCGCCGATGAACTGCACCGGTGGGTCGAGCAGGGGCGTGACTTCGCCGTGGCCACCGTGGTGGCCGTCGGCGGCAGCGCGCCCCGGCAGCCGGGCGCGGCGCTCGCCGTCGACAGCGAGGGCGCCGCGATCGGCTCGGTCTCCGGCGGGTGCGTGGAAGGCGCGGTGTACGAGCTGTGCCGGCAGGCCCTGGAGGACGGGGAACCGGTCCTCGAACGGTTCGGTTACAGCGACGACGACGCCTTCGCCGTGGGACTGACCTGCGGGGGCGTCATCGACATCCTCGTCACGCCTGTACGTGCGTCCGATACGGCCGTACGTGGCGTGCTCGCGGGCGCGCTCGGCGCCGCCGCCACGGGGGAGGCGGCGGCGCTCGCGCGCGTCGTGTCGGGGCCGGGGGAGCTGATGGGGCGGGCGCTTCTCGTCCGTCCCGGGGGCTCGTACGAGGGCGGGTACGAGGGCGGGTTCGGGGGCCACCCGGAGCTCGACCGGACCGTGGCGGGGGAGGCGGCGGCCTTCCTCGACGCGGGGCGCACCGGCACGCTGGAGATCGGCGAACAGGGCTCGCGGTGCGGGTCCCCGCTCACGGTCCTGATCGAGTCGTCCGTTCCGGCGCCCCGGATGATCGTGTTCGGGGCGATCGACTTCGCGTCGGCGCTGGTGCGGATGGGGAAGTTCCTCGGCTACCGCGTCACCGTGTGCGACGCGCGCCCCGTGTTCGCGACGGCGGCGCGCTTCCCCGACGCGGACGAGATCGTCGTCGAGTGGCCGCACGAGTACCTGGGCCGGACGGAGGTCGACGGCCGCACGGTGCTGTGTGTGCTCACGCACGACGCCAAGTTCGATGTGCCGCTGCTGCGGCTCGCGCTGCGGTTGCCGGTGGCGTACGTGGGGGCGATGGGGTCGCGGCGCACGCACCTGGACCGCAATGAGCGGTTGCGTGAAGTGGGCGTCACCGAGCTGGAGTTGGCGCGGTTGCGGTCCCCGATCGGCCTCGACCTCGGCGCCCGTACGCCGGAGGAGGTGGCGGTGTCCATCGCCTCGCAGATCGTCGCGGACCGCCGTGGCGGCACCGGGGTGTCCCTGACCGGTGCGCACACCCCGATCCACCACGAGGCGGGGGCGGCGGCGCGCCGCATCGACTCGGTGGCGTGAGCGGGGGGTTCGGGGCGGTGCCGGGTTCGGTGCCGGTGGTGTTGGGCGTGCGGCGCCGGGGTGGTGCTTGCGGTGCGGGCGCGCGGCACCGGGGTTGCGGGTCGGCACCTGCGGTGCGGGTAGCGCGGCACTGGCCCCCACCCGGCTGCGCCAGTGCCCGGTCATCTCCCACCCGCCCGCCCCCTCCGGGGGCTTCGGCCCCCGTCGTCCGGGTGTGACAGGGACGCGGCATCGGGCGCTTGCCGTGGTGGGCCCTCCCCTTCCCGCTGTACGGCCCTGTCCCGTTCAGGCCGTGCCGCCGACCCATCGCCACCCCACCGGGCCCTTGCCGTGGTCAGCCCTCCCGTCCCCGCTGCGCGGCGCCGTCCGGTTCCGGCTGTGGGGCTGGCTCGTCTGCCACGGTCCGCCTCTTCCGGCGGCCTCGGCTCGTCCGGGGGCCGGGTTGCTGTGCCGGGGTGGGGCCTGCTGTGAGGGGCCTGCGGCACGGGGGTCTTGCCGTGGTCGGCTCTCTTGGCCCGGTTGCGCGGCGCCGTCCCGTTCAGGCGATGCGGCCGGCTCGTCTCCCACCGCCCGCCCCCTCCGGGGGCTTCGGCCCGTCCGGGGCCGGGGCGCTGCTCCGGGGGAGGGCCCCACGTCATGGGTGCGCTGCACCGGGGTGCCGCCTTGCCCACCCTGCCGCCCCAGGCGGCAGATTGCCCAAGGCGGTGGCGGGGTCGGCCGTCAGGGTGGGGGAGTTGTGGTGGGCGGCAGTCCGCCCAAGGCGAGGGGGCGACCGTCATGGGTGGGGGCCGGCGTGGGCGGCGCATTGCTGAAGGTGGTGGTGGTTGACCGTCGCGGGTGGGGAGTCGGGTGGGCGGTAGGTTGCCCAAGGCGGGGGCTATGTCGGTCGCCGGGGTGGGGGCCGGCGTGGGCGGCGCATTGCTGAAGGTGGTGGTGGTTGATCGTCGCGGGTGGGGAGTCGGGTGGGCGGCAGGTTGCCCAAGGCGGGGGCCACGTCGGCCGTCAGGGTGGGCAGCCGTGGTGGGCGGCAGACCGCCCAAGGCGCGTGTGGTTGGCCGTCACAGGTGGGGAGCCGTCCTTGCGGTCGCTCACTCGTGGCGGGGCGGCGGCCGCCCGCATCCCGTCGGGCCGACGCCTCCGGAGGGGGCGGGCGGTGGGAGATGGGCGGGCCAACGGCGTCATTTCAAGCGCCACGGCGGTGGTTGCCCCGCAAGCACCACGAAGTGGACGTCCTCAAGCCCCATGGCGGCGGCGCCGCAAGTACCGCGACGTGGACGTCCTCAAGCCCCAAGGCGGCGGCGCCGCACGTATCGCGACGTGGATGTCCTCAAGCCCCATGGCGGTGACGGCATCCTCAGTCCCGGTGACGGCATCCTCAGCCCCAAGGCGGTGGCGGCCTTCGAGCCCCAGGTGGGGCCGCACCTCAAGCCCCGCGCCGGGTGGGCCAATCGCCCCCTCTCGCGACGGTGGGGCAATCAAGCCCCCCTCTGGGACGAAACTTGCGGGTCCGGGGCAGAGCCCCGAACCTTTGACCCCGCGCCGGGGCAGGGCCCCGACCTTCCAAGCCCCGCAACGGGGGCAAGGCAGACCGTGAGCCACATGGAGCCGGCGCGGAGCCCGCGGCGTAGGCCGGATCGGGCTACATCAACGTGCCGCCCGCCCCGCGTACTTGACGTCCGGGGTACGGCGCCCGACTCTGTGGGAGCGCTCCCGCAGTGACGACCGGGAGCCTCCCGCAAGGCCGAACCGTCGCCCGAGCCCGCCCGACCGGCCCCAGGAGTCACCGTGCGAAGACCCTTCAGACGCGCCGCGATCACGACCCTCGCCCTCTCCGCCCTGCTGATCACCGCCCCGCAGGCAACCGGCGCCGAGCCGCAGTCGCAGTCGCAGTCGCAGACGCAGCCCCAGGCGCAGTCCCAGTCCCCGACCTCGACCGGCGGACGCGCTCCCAAGCTCTACACGCCCGACCCCAACCCCGACGCCACACGGCAGATCGCGGGGCTTTTCAAGGCGGGCCAGTACCGCGACGCCGCCCGCGTCACCGCGATGATCGCCACACCCCAGGCCGTCTGGTTCGGTGACCAGAGTCCGGCCGAGGTCGAGAAGCTCACGCGTGACGTCGTCAGGGACGCCGACCGGCGCGACGCCCTCCCGGTCTTCGCGCTCTACAACGTTCCGGGCCGCGACTGCTCCAACTACTCCGCCGGCGGCGCCGCCACCACCGCCGAGTACCAGGCCTGGATCGACGCCGTCGCCCGCGGCATCGGCTCCCGCGACGCCATGGTCGTCCTCGAACCCGACTCGCTCGCCCTGCTCCCCGCCGACTGCGGCCAGGACGACGCCCAGGGCACCAAGACCGCCGCCCGGTACGCCGAAGTGAACTACGCCGTCCACGAGTTGGAACCGCTGCGCGGCACCCGCGTCTACCTCGACACCGGCCACCCGGGCTGGCACAGCGTCAACTCCATCGTGCCCCGCCTGATCAAGGGCGGTGTGGAGAAGGCGGCCGGCTTCTACACCAACGCCTCGAACTACTTCACCGACGACGCCAACTCCTGGTACGGCAAGCTGATTTCGTCCTGCATCGCGTACGTCGAGAAGTCCTCAGGAAGCGCCGCAGGGAGCGCCGCCGACTGCCCGAATCAGTGGACCCCGCGCGCCGAGGCGCAGGCGTGGATCGACGAGCACGTGCACGTTCCGGCCTCCCGGATGCCGCACTTCGTGACCGACTCCAGCCGCAACGGCCAGGGCCCGTGGACCCCGCCCGCCGGCAAGTACACCGACGCACAGGACTGGTGCAACCCGCCGGACCGCGGCCTCGGCGCCCGCCCGACCCTGCGCACCGGCGACCCCTTGCAGGACGCCCGCCTGTGGATCAAGACGCCGGGGGAGTCGGACGGCCTGTGCCTGCGCGGCACCGAGGGCCCCGAGGACCCGGAGCGGGGGATGGTCGACCCGAAGGCGGGCGACTGGTTCCCGCAGCAGGCGCTCGAACTGGCGCGGTACGCCAAGCCGCCGCTGATTCCCGTGAAGTGACGCCCACCTGGTCCCGGTCACTGCCCGTGCGGTGACGTTTCTCCAGCGGCGCCAGTGACGTCTCCGGTGGTGCCCTCACCGGTACCGTCGAGCGCGTCGTCGAGCAACCCGTCCACCGCCCGCCCGAACACCCACCGCCCCGCCGCCGCGACCACCCGGTCCGCGGCGCGGGGCACTCCGCGTACCCGCAGCTCCTCACGCCACTCGACGCGCGAGCCCCCGTCGCCGAGCGCCCGCACCTCGAACTCGGCCCAGCCGGTGACGACCCGGCCGCGCTTCTCCATCCGGCAGCGGCGCGGTGGCTGCCAGGCGACGACCTCCATCGGGTCGTCGAAGCCCCACCGGCCGGCACCGGTGCGTGCCACGAACACCGTGCCCGCCGCGTCCGGCGGCGGGGTCGTCACCGTGACACGGGTGAGCGGCACGGAGTCCCCGTGCCGCTCCCAGTCGGTCAGCCGCCGCCACGCCTCGGAGGCGCGCAGTGACGTGTCACGGACGATGCGGATATGGGCCGTCATGTCGCGATGGTAGGCACACGTCCGGGTGTGGTGTCCGTGCCGAAGGTCGGGCGGCGTGTCGCGCGGGACCCGAATTCGAAGACCCAACTCGGAGCCCCGCGCACCCAGTTGCCTCGCCCCGGCCAGTCAGTTGTCCGGGCCCGGCCGGTCAGTTGTCCGGGCCCGGCCGGTCAGTTGTCCGGGCCCGGCCGGTCAGGCCGCCTTGTACGCGGCGGCCAGTTTCCTCAGCGCCCCCTTGTAGTCGCCGGTGAGGGTGAGGTGCTCGGCCTCGGCGAACGGCTTGGCCCACGCCTCCGTCACCTTGCCGCCCGCCTTCTCCTGGACCTTGAGCCGCGCCTTGTCCACCAGGCCCCGCTCACCGCCCCCGCCGCCGGTCGCCCGCGTCGTGAGGCCGTACCCGTACGGGAACTGCGGATCGTACGAGGCATCCCCTACGTTGATGGGGAGCTGGGCCTCCGACTTCGGCCAGGTGACCGGGAGTTGGCCGGTGAAGGACCGCTTGCCGTAGAGGACGTCGGCGACGCCGTCGCCCTCCGTGCCCGGCAGCCAGGACGCGACGAGCCCGTCGACGTCCCCGAGCCGGTCGCCGAGCAGTTGCGGCCGCCCCGACACCACGAGCACGACGCACTTCATGGCGCCGCAGACCTTGTCCACCGCCGCCTTGTCGGCCGCGGAGAGCTCCAGGTCGTGCCCGTTGCCGACGTCGCCGACGCCCTCCGCGTACGGGGTCTCGCCGACGACCACCACACCGACGTCGTGCCCTGCGGTGGGCGCCGAGGCGTCCTTCGAGTAGTCCACCGTCGCGCCGGGCGCGGCCTTCTTCATCGCCTTGAGGATCGTGGTGCCGTCCGTGATCTTCCCGGACGAGCCCTGCCAGGAGA
Source organism: Streptomyces nidicola (assembly GCF_050106155.1). Classification (NCBI taxonomy): domain Bacteria; kingdom Bacillati; phylum Actinomycetota; class Actinomycetes; order Kitasatosporales; family Streptomycetaceae; genus Streptomyces; species Streptomyces nidicola. The sequence continues at coordinate 2,488,644 of NZ_JBNBPI010000001.1, read as the reverse complement.
TGGTCCAGCCACCGGTCTGGTTGCCGATGTCATCGGCGTTGGACCCGGCGACGTAGACCTTCTGGGACTTCTTCAGCGGCAGCACGTTCCCGTCGTTCTTCAGGAGGACCTGCGACTTCGCCGCCGCCTCCCGTGCCACGGCGCGGTGCGCGGCGCCGCCGATCTGGTCGCTGTTGCTCGTGTCGGCGTACGGCTTCTCGAAGAGGCCGAGCTTGAACTTCTGCGTGAGGATGCGGGAGACCGCGTCGTTCACGCGCGCCTCGCTGATCCGGCCCGAGGTGGTCTCGGCGAGCAGGGTCTTCTCGAAGTCGGCGTAGGCGTTCGGCACCATGATCATGTCGAGGCCCGCGTTGATCGACGTACGGACGTCCGAGGCGTAGTCGCCGGGGATCTGGTCGATGCCCGCGTAGTCGCTGATCACGAAGCCATCGAAGCCGAGCTTCTTCTTCAACTCCCCATTGATCATTGCCGCGTTGGCGTGCATCTTCACGGGGCCCTGGTCGTCGCCGATGATGTCGAGCGAGGAGTACGAGGGCATGACCGTGCCGACTCCGCGCTTCACGGCGTCGCCGAAGGGGGCGAGGTGCACGGCCTCCAGCTCCTGCTTCGTCACCTTCGTGACGCCCTGGTCGATGGTGTACGAGCCGGTGGTCGAGGAGCCGTACTCGGTGCCGCCGTCGCCGACGAAGTGTTTCGCCGTGGCGAGCACCTTGTCGTCGCGGTCCAGGTCGGCGCCGTTCGCGCGGCCCTGGAAGCCCTTGATCACGGTCTCCATGGACTCGACGAGGGCCGGGTCCTCACCGAAGGACTCGTACGAGCGGCCCCAGCGTTCGTCGCGGCTCACGCACAGGCAGGGCGCGAAGTCCCACGGGACGCCGGTCGCGCGCACCTCGGAGGCGGTAACTGCCCCGGTTTTCTCGGCCAGTTGGGGATCGCGGCTCGCGCCGATGCCGATGTTGTGCGGCATGATCGTGGCGCCGACGACGTTGTTGTGCCCGTGCACCGCGTCCACGCCGTAGATCAGCGGGATCTGGAACCTCGTTGCCTGCGCCCGCAGTTGGTATCCGTCGATCATCTTGGCCCAGGCCTCGGGCGTGTTCGGCGTCGGCACGGAGCCGCCACCGGAGAGCAGCGAGCCGAGGTGGTGGCTCGCGATGTCGCCCGGCGACTTGAGGGCGGCGCGCTCGGCCTGCGTCATCTGGCCGACCTTCTCCTCCAGGGACATCCGGGAGACGAGGTCGGCGACCCGCTTCTTGATCGGTGCCTTCGCGTCGAGGTACGTCAGTCCGTGCGCGTCGATGACGACCTGCGGTGACTCGGCGGGCGGCTTGGCGCCCGTGACGGTCAGCTTCAGCGGGATCGTCTCGGCGGTCTCGGACCTGGCGGAGTCCTTGTCGGTGGCGACCGTGACCGTCTTCGCCGCGCCGGAGGCCGTGCCCGCCGGGAAGGTGACCTTGCCGGTGACCGGGGTGTAGTCCTTGCCCGCTTCGGCGGTGCCGCCCGCGGTGGCGTACTCGATGGTGACGGGGTCCTCGATCGGTACGTTCCCGGTGGTGGTGACCGACAGCTTGACCGCCGCCGAACCGCCCTCCTTCACCGGGTACACGGCCGCGTCCGTCGCCACCTGCGCGCGCAGCGACTGGTCGGCCTTGCCGTACAACTCCACGCCGTCCATGGCGAATTGGCTCTTCGCTCCGGTCGGCAGTGTGACCGCGTAGCCCCACATCTTGTCGAGCCCGAGGACGTGGTCGATGCCGCCGACGGGCTGGTAGTCGGTGCGGTACTCGAACTGTGTGAAGGGCAGCTCGACCTGCTTCCAGCCGGTGAAGTCGTCGGTGAACGACGTCGTCCACAGCTCGGACGCCTCGCCGTGCGCGCCGCCGTCCTTGAGCTCGAAGGTCAGCTTGCGGCCCGAGCCGTCGCCGTACCACCACAGGCGGATGCCCTTGTGCGCCGACCAGTCGTGGGCCGGCTTGTCGGCGGCGTAGTCGTGGCTGAAGCCGCCGTAGCCGCTGATGTCGTAGGCGCCTTCGAGAACCTTGGCGCCCTCGGGCGCGTCCGCGCGGTCCTTGAGTTCGAGCTTCGGATGGTCGTCGGTGTCGCCGCCCCAGGTGAAGATGCCCTCGGCGGGCTGCGCGGCGAAGGGAACCTCGCCCTCGAAGCGGTCGACGGGGGTGGGTGCGGGGTCGTCGGCGGCGGCCGACGCGGTGCCGGTGAGCGGCAGCAGGCCCGCCGCGAGCGCCGAGACGGCGAGTAAGGCGGCGCGTCTCCCGCGCCTTCTGCGGCCGGATCTGGTGGTGGTTTCGGTGTGACGCAAGGTGCCCTCCCGGTGGTCCCGTTGCGGGTGCTGGTGGTGCGTCGTGCCGTTTCTAAATTCAAGGCTTGAGTTAAAGGGGGCGTGCTGGGGGCGTCAAGGGTTCGGAACGTAAAGGGAGTTGGCGGCCCGATGGCGTCGGGTTGGCTACTTGTGGCCGATTGACAGCCGGGGCGCCGCCCCCGATCGTTTGCTTCGGGGTGTGACACCTGACGGTTGGGGGACCGCGATGAGGTGGCAGGGGGGCGCGTCGTCCGGCGACGCGGAGCGGCAGGGGAGCGGCGGGTTCGGCCCGCCCCCGCGAATGCCGGCGGGACCGCCGCCATCGGGACCACCGAAGCCATCGGGACCGCCGAAGTCACCGGGGCCACCGGAGTCGCCGAAGTCACCGAAGCAGCCGGTGCCGCCGGAGCCATCGGTTCCGCCGAAGTCACCGGCGCCACCGGTTCCGCCGAAGCCGCCGAAGTCACCGGGGCCACCGGTTCCGCCGAAGTCACCGGAGTCACCGGAGTCACCGGAGTCACCGGCGCCGCCGGAGCCACCGGAGCCGCCGAAGTCGCCGGAGTCGCCGGTTCCGCCGATGCCACCGGGGCCGCCCGCTGCCGGGCCGCCCGGCTTCGGCCCGCCCGCCGCCTACCCGCCCACAGGCGCCCCGTCCGCCGCCGGCGGCCCACCCGCCTTCGGTCCCGCGCAGGAAGTCGCGTTCGGGCCGCCCGACCGGCCTCCCGCCCAGCCGTCCGACCGTCCCCCTGCCCGGCCGCCCGCCGGGCCCGCCGACCCGGCGCGCGCCGTCGCGGCGGGACTGCTCAACCTCAGCGGGCTCGGCCTCGGATACGTCCTCGTACGCCGCCGCCTGCTCGCGCTGCTGTGCGTCGCCGCCACGGCCGCCCTGCTCACCCTCGCGCTGCCCGCCGACCCGGACGGGGTGCCCGGATGGGCGCTGATCGGGTACGGGGTGCTGCTGCTCGCCGCGGTGGCGGACGGCGCGCGGACCGGGCTGCGGGCGTCCGCAACTGCCGTACAGATCAGGCCTGTTGTGGCGATCGTGCTCGGTCTGGCGCTGCTCGCCGTGCCCGCCGGAGGCGCCGTCGCGTACGGCGGTCTGCGCGACGACGCCGTCGAGGAGCGGCTGCTCGACCGGCTCGACAGCGCCGACGCCCTCGTCGAGAAGGCCTCGGGCCGCGACTTCGCCGAGGCGCGCGCCGACTACCGCACCGCGCTCGGCCGGTACCGCGACCTCGCGGAGAACCACCCGGACTCCAGGGCGGCGCACCGCGTCCACGACAGCCTCGACGCCTACTACAAGGCGGTGGCCGCGCCGTACGCCGACGGCGAGCACTGCGCGGCCGTCGCACCCCTCGAACACCTGAGGTCGGTGCCGGGCACCGTCGACCGCGCCGTCCTCGGCTCCCTCGCGAGCTGGCCCGACAAGCCGCTCGCCGCCTCGCTCCTGAAGTGCGGTACGGGAAAGCTCGGCGCCGCGGAGTCCGACGGCAAGGGCGGCGAGCTCGGCCAACTCCTGCGTACGTTCCCCGAGTCGGCGCAGGCCGGCCAGGTGGAGCCCGCCGTGCGCGCGGCCGTCGAGCGGCGCGCGGGCGAGGTGAAGGGCGCGGACCCGTGCGCCGCCACCCGGGCGCTGCGCCGCATCGGCGACACCGCGAAGCACCTGCCCGCGCCCGCACCCGCGCACCTGCGCGGCGGAGTCGCGACGGCCGTGGAGGACGGGGTGTACGCCTGCGGCATCGACCAGTTCAAGGACAAGAAGTTCAGCGCGGCGCGCACGTCGCTGACCGACTTCGCGGGCACGTACAAGCACGACGAGCGGCGGGCCCGCGCCCAGCAGGTCGCCATCGCCGCCGAGATCGCGCGGCTGCGCCCCGCCGCGGGCGACCGGCTGCCGCCGAAGGGCGCGCCGGGCGGCTCCCGCATGGAGATGGTGATCAGCAACGACGGGCCCGACCCGGTCGAGGTCCTCTACACGGGACCGGTCACAGGCCGGATCACCATCGCCGCCTGCGGGTCCTGCAAGACGTATCCGACCGAGACGGCGGGCCGCGGCAAGGCGTGCAAGGCGAGCGGCAAGAGCTACCCGAAGAGGACGCTGCGGCTGCCCGCGGGCACGTACCACTTCCTGCACAAGCCGGGCGGCCCCGACGCGACGGCGAGCGGGCGCGCGGCGGGCGGCCGGGTCGAGTCCGGGTACTCGTACACACAGTGCAGTTATGTGGTGAGGAGCGAGCTGGGCGCGGATCTGTAGCGGCTCGTCGAGCCCTGTGACGCCGTCGGAGCACCCCCTGTAGCGTCCTGTAGCACCGTCGGCGCGACCCGCCGCGGGCCTCTTGACCCGGGCTTGACCCCCCTTTGACCTGCGCAAATACTCTCGTACCCCCTGGGTCGGGGAGCCGCGAATGGGGGCTACACTCACTTGCTCGATACAAGCAATTGAATGTGAACGGGAAGGCGGGACATGGACAAGGGGACGGTCCATGGCCGTGAAGCAGACGGCGACCCGGTGACGGGAAGCACGAGTGCCGAGGACGCCGCGGCGGGCCTCGGCACGCAACTGGTGCGGTTCTCGAGACTGCTGACTGCCTACCGGCAGAAGGCCAGGCTCGAGAGCCGGTCCGGCGAACGGGTACTGCTGGCAAAGCTGGTGCGCGACGGCGAACGCCGTGCCACCGACCTGGCCGCCGCGACCTTTCTCGACCTGTCGACGGTCAGTCGCCAGGTGCGGGCCATGGTCGACAAGGGACTCGTCGAACGGCGTCCCGACCCGGAGGACCGGCGGGGTGCGCTGCTGCGCGCCACCGCCGCCGGGAGGGACACGTTCGAGGAGTACCGGCGCCAGCGCGACGCGAGACTCGCGGAGCTGCTGGAGCCCTGGCCCGCCGAGGACCGGTACCAGCTGAACCGGCTGCTCTCCCGCCTCAATGACGATCTGGAAGAGTTTGAATACGCGCGTCCCGAGTCCGGGAAAGTCCCCGGGCCCGGTGGCGAGCAGGGAGCAACGCAAGAATGACTGAGGCCGTGTCCGCGTCCCGCGGAGGCACCGCTACCCAAGCCATATCCACCCCTCAACAGACCCCCACCTCAGGTGGCATGAGCCACCGTCAGATCCTGACCATCCTCAGCGGCCTGATGCTGGGGATGTTCCTGGCCGCGCTCGACCAGACCATCGTCTCCACCTCGATCCGCACCATCGCGGACGACCTCGACGGCCTGAGCCAGCAGGCCTGGGCGACGACGGCGTACCTGATCACGTCGACGATCTGTACGCCGCTCTACGGCAAGCTGTCCGACCTGCACGGCCGCAAGCCGTACTTCCTGGCGGCCATCAGCATCTTCATCGTCGGCTCGGCGCTGTGCACCTTCTCGACGTCGATGCCCGAACTCGCCGCGTTCCGCGCGGTGCAGGGCATCGGCGCCGGTGGTCTGATGTCGCTCGCGCTCGCGATCATCGGCGACATCGTGCCGCCGCGCGAACGAGCCCGGTATCAGGGCTACATGCTCGCCACGTTCGCCACGTCCAGTGTCGCGGGACCGCTCATCGGCGGCGCCCTCGCAGGCCAGGACAGCATCCTCGGTGTCACCGGCTGGCGCTGGGTGTTCCTGGTGAACGTGCCGATCGCGATCGTCGCGCTGTTCGTCGTCGCCAAGGTGCTCAACATCCCGCACGTCCGCCGCGACCGGAAGATCGACTGGTGGGGCGCGTTCACCATCGCGCTCGGCGTCGTCCCGCTGCTGCTCGTCGCCGAACAGGGCCGCGAGTGGGGCTGGGGCTCGACCGGCTCGATCGTCTGCTACGTCCTCGGCGGCATCGGCATCGTCGCGTGGATCTTCGTGGAGCGGGCGGTCGGCGACGACGCGCTCATCCCGATGCGGCTGTTCCGCAACGCCATCTTCAGCAAGACCAGCTTCCTGTCCGTGCTGATCGGCGCGGGCATGTTCGGCGGCATGCTGATGATCCCGCAGTACCTCCAGATCGTGAAGGGCGCGAGCCCCACCAAGTCCGGTCTCGAGATGCTGCCGCTGATGGCCGGCATGATGATCGCGTCCATCATCTCCGGCCAGATCACCGGGAAGACGGGCCGCTACAAGATCTTCCCGACCCTCGGCACCCTCTTCATGGTGGCGGCGCTGCTGCTCTTCCACTTCGAGGTCCAGTGGGACACGCCGCTGTGGGAGACCATGCTCTACATGGGCCTCTTCGGGCTCGGCCTGGGCTGCTGCATGCAGACACTGGTGCTCGCGGTGCAGAACGCGGTGCCGCCGCAGGACATGGGTGTGGCGACCGCGTCGTCCACGTTCTTCCGGCAGATGGGCGCCACCGCCGGTACGGCGATCTTCCTCTCCGTCCTCTTCTCGAACGTCGGCGACAAGATCTCCGAGGCCTTCAGGTCGGCCGCGAAGACGCATGACTTCCAGGCCGCGCTGCACGACCCGTCGGTCGTATCGGACCCGGCCAACAAGCCGGTCGTCGACATGCTCAAGGGCTCCGGCGGGGGAGGCGGCGACGTACTGTCCGACTCCTCGTTCATCCAGCACCTCGACCCGCGCCTCGCGGAGCCGTTCAAGCAGGGCTTCGCGGACGCCATGCACGTGGTGTTCCTGATCGCGGCGGGCGTCATCGTCCTCGCGTTCCTGATGGTCCTGTGGACCAAGGAGGTCCCGCTGCGCAAGATGTCGGGTCTCCAGGCGCGCGAAGCGGCGGAGAAGGGCGAGGCGACCTCGGACGCCGCGGAGTCCCCGTCCCCCGCTCCGGCGGCCGCGGCCGCGCAGACGGCGCCCGTCCCCGCGCAGGCCGAGCCGGCCGACGCGACCGCGGGCATCAAGGGCCACGCCCGCGAACGCGACGGCTCGCCGCTCGTGGGCGCGGTCGTCACGCTGATCGACCTCAGGGGCGGTCAACTGGGCCGTACGACCACGGATTCCGACGGCGCGTACCTGCTCCCGGCTCCCGCCGGTGGCACGTACGTCCTGATCGGTTCCGCGGGCTCCCGGCAGCCGCAGGCCACGACGCTGACGGTCGGCGAGGGCTTCCTCGACTTCGACCTGATGCTGGCCGGGGCCGCGGGCCTGACCGGCACCGTCGTCGCGGCGGCGGGCGAACTCCCGGTGCCCGGCGCGCTGGTGATCGCCACCGACGTACGCGGTGAGGTGATCGCCTCCGGCGCCGCCGACGCCGCGGGCAACTTCGCCTTCGGCGACCTGGCCCCCGGCAGCTACACCCTCGCCGTCAGCGCGGAGGGCCACCGGCCCACGGCCCTCCCGGTCGAGGTCGCTTCCGGCGGCCCGAACCGCTGCGAGGTCCGTCTGGTCCCCGGCGCCCGCGTCCACGGCGTGGTCCGCGGCGCCACCGGTGACCCGCTGAACGACGCCCGCGTCACCCTGCTGGACGCCGCGGGCAACACGGTCGGCACGGCCGTCACGGGAATCGACGGCGCCTACGCCTTCGACGACCTCGACGCCGGCCAGTACACGGTCGTGGCCAGCGGCTACGCCCCCCAGGCCGTCCCGCTGAGCATCAACGGGAACGGCAGGAACGACGCGGACGTGGAGCTGAGCCACTGACGCGCTGAGGCGGTTCGCGGCGGAGGCCGTGGTGCGACACCCGGGTGACCGGGGTCGGGCCACGGCCTCCGTCTTTGCCATGGACCTAATGGACGCATGAATGCGTGGAGAGAATTACGCACGAATATATGGGTTAATGTGTCTGTTTGTTACGGAAGGTGCTATTCAGTCGCCCGACAGCAGACAGGCAGGAGTCGTTGCCCATGCCGCGTTTCAGCATTGTGGTCCCGGTCCATCGCGTGCAGGGGTATCTGCGTGAGTGCCTGGACTCGGTGCTGGCGCAGGACCACGGCGACTTCGAGCTGATCGCCGTCGACGACTGCTCGCCCGACGGCTGTGGCGCATTGCTCGACGAATTCGCGGCAACCGATCGGCGCGTGCGTGCCGTACACCTCGAACAGAACGTGGGCCTGGGCCGGGCCCGCAATGCCGGTCTCGAACGCGCCGCCGGCGATTACGTCGTCTTTCTCGACGGCGACGACACCCTCGCGCCCGGCGCCCTTTCCGCGATGGCCGCCCGTCTCGACGCCACCGCCGACCCCGACCTCCTCGTCTTCGACTACACGCGCACCTACTGGGACGACAGCCGGCGGCCCAACGGCGTCGCCCACCTGCTGGCCGAGCAGGGCCCCGACGTCTTCGCGCTCGTGGACCGCCCCAGCCTGCTCGGTCTGTTGCAGGTCGTCTGGAACAAGGCCTACCGGCGCGCATTCCTCGCCCGGCACGGCTTCACCTTCCCCGCCGGGTACTACGAGGACGTCCCGTGGACGTTCACCGCGCTGATCACGGCCGAGCGGATCGCCGTGCTCGACCGGGTGTGCATCGAGTACCGCCAGCGCCGCCAAGGCGGCAACATCCTGCGCGTCACCAGCCGAAAGCACTTCGACGCCTTCGGCCAGTACGACTTGGTCTTCGCGCACCTCGACGCCCACCCGGAGCTCGAGCCCTGGCGGGAGCAGCTGTTCGAGAAGATGGTCGACCACTACCTCACCATCTACACGAAGCCCGGCCGGCTGCCCGAGCAGGACAAGGCCGAGTTCTTCCACGAGGCCGCCCGCCACTACCGGACGCGCCGGCCCGAGGGCTACCGGCGGCCCGGCGGCCGACGCGGCCACCGCTACGCGCTCCTCGAACGGGACGCCCACCTCGCCATGCGCGGACTGCACGGGACGGTGCGCGGCACCCGCGCCGCGCAGCGCCGGGCCGCGGACGCGGTCAGGGGTGCCAAGCGGGCCGCGATGGCCGCCCACTACCGGGCCGAACTGCGCCGGCCCATCGAGCACGACCTCGCCGTCTTCTCCTCGTACTGGAGCCGCGGCGTCACCGGGAACCCGGCCGCGATCGCCGACCGGCTCGCCGAACTCGCCCCGCACATCCGCCCCGTCTGGCTCATCCGGCCGGACCGTGTGGACCGGGTCCCGGACGGCACCGACCACGTACTGGTCGGCTCGCGCGCGTACTGGTCGGTGATGGCCCGTGCCAGGTACTTCGTCAACGACGTCAACTTCGCCGACTCCGTGGTCAAACGGCCCGGCCAGATCCACGTCCAGACGCACCACGGCACCCCGCTGAAGACGATGGGCACGGACCAGCGGCGGTACCCGGCCTCCACCGACATGGACTTCGACCGGATGCTCAGGCGCTGCGACCGCTGGGACTACGGCCTCTCCTCCAACACCCACTCCACGGCCGTCTGGGAGCGGGTCTACCCCTCGCCCCACACCACGCTGGAGACCGGCTACCCGCGCAACGACGTGCTGGCCCGCGCGGGCGCCACCGAAGTGGACTGGGCGCGGCGGGAGTTGGGCCTCGCCGAGGGCGTGACCGCGTTCCTCTACATGCCGACGCACCGCGAGTACGAGAGCGCCTTCGCGCCCCGCCTCGATCTCGCCCGGCTCGCCGAGACCCTCGGCCCCGACACCGTCCTGCTCGTGCGCGGCCACTACTTCTACAACTCCGCTCCGGACCAAGGCGAGTTGGGGCGCTGCGGCCGGATCAGGGACGTCAGCGGGCACCCCAGGGTCGAGACCCTCTACCTGGCCGCCGACGGCCTGATCACCGACTACTCCTCCGCGATGTTCGACTACGCGGTCCTCGACCGGCCGATCGTGATCTACGCGGACGACTGGGAGATCTACTCCGCCGTCCGCGGCACCTACTTCGACCTGCTGAACGAGCCGCCGGGCGTCGTCGCCCGCACCCAGGACGACCTGGAGGCGCTGCTCACCGAAGGGGTCTGGAACAGCCCCGAGGCCGCGGCCCTGCGGGCCCAGTTCCGGCGCCGCTTCTGCCAGTTCGACGACGGACGCGCCGCGGAACGCGTCGTGCGCCGGGTGTTCCTCGACGACCACACCCCGGTGCCGGTGACGCCGCTCGAACTGCGCCCCGTCGCCCCCGCTCCCACCCGGCCCGCAGGTGTGGGCACGGAGATCCCACGCACCCCGGCAGCGAAGGAAGAACGAGCCCGATGAGCACCCGCCTCAGTGTCATCGTCCCCATCTACGACGTGGAGCAGTACCTGCCCGCCTGCCTGGACTCGCTCGCGGGGCAGAGCATGAAGGACCTCGAGGTCGTCATGGTCGACGACGGTTCACCGGACGGCTCGGCCGCCATCGCCGCCGAATACGCGGCCCGCGACGGTCGGTTCCGGCTGGTGCGCAAGGAGAACGCGGGCCTTGGGGCGGCCCGCAACACCGGTCTCGCCAACGTCTCCCCGTCGAGCGAGTACGTCACCTTCGTCGACAGCGACGACGTCGTACCGCCCGACGCGTACCGGACGATGGTCGGGAGCCTCGACGAGTCCGGCTCCGACTTCGCGACCGGGAACGTGCATCATCTGCGCGGGGAGAAGACCTGGCAGGTGCCGCTCCTCGGGATGCTGTCCGGTGATCTCCGCCGCCGGGTGCACATCGCCGACGACTCGCGCCTCATCGCCGACCGGATCGCCTGCAACAAGGTCTTCCGCCGCAGCTTCTGGGACGGATGCGGCTTCTCCTTTCCGGAGGGCGTGCTGCACGAGGACATCTCCGTCGTCCTGACCGCCTACTACCGGGCAGAGGCCGTCGACATCGTCGGCGAACCCGTCTACTACTGGCGGCTGCGCGAGGGCGAGTCCGCGCCCTCGATCACCCAGCGCCGCACCGAACCGCAGGCCGTCCGCGACCGGGTCGACGCCGTCCTCACCGTCTCCTCCTTCCTCGGCGCGCTGCCCGACCCGCGCGCCGCGAGGTTCAAGCGGGAGTACGACGAGCGGGTGCTCCGCGACGACCTCCGGCTCTTCCTGCGCGTCCTGCCCGACGGCGACGCGGAGTTCCGCACGGCCTTCCTGCGCGAGGCCAACCGGTTCCTCGACCAGATCGACCCCAAGCTGGTCCTCGGCCTGCCCGCCGTGCTGCGGGTGCAGTGGATCCTGGTGCGCAAGCACGCCATGGCGGAACTCCTGGCGCTGCTCGCCTCCCGGCGCCGCAAGGACCCGGTGACCGTCACCGGACTGCGCCAGAAGTACGCCGAGTTCGCCCCGCTCACCGACCGCGGCCTCACGCTCCCCAAGGCGGCGCTGCGCATCGACAAGGAGCTGGAACTGCGCTCCCCGCTGCGCGCCGCCGAGTGGCAGGGCGGCAAGCTCGTCCTGGAGGGCGACGCCTGGATCAGCCGCATCGACGTGCCCACCCGCCGCCGCAGCGTCAAGGCGATCCAGCTCAAGCGGGACGGCAGCCGCCGCCGCACGCTGCTGCCCGCCACGAACGTCCATCATCCGCAGGCCACCACCGACTCCGGCCAGAAGTCCCACAATTACGACTGGGCCGGCTGGCGCGTGGAGATCGACCCCGAGAAGTTCCGCAGGCGCGGCCGCTGGCAGGAGGGGCTGTGGCACGTCGGCATCCACGTGTACGCGGCGGGCCTGTTCCGCGCCGGCGCGGTGTGGACGCGCGGCGCCGCCGCAGCCAACTACCCGCCCGTGCACTGGGTGGACGCCGACCACCGGATCGTGCCCCACGGCGTCCGGGGCGCCCTGAAGGTCCGCGTCGAGCGGGTCCGCGCACTGATCACGGACCGCCGGTTCGACGGCGACGTCCTGCGCGTGGAGGGCGAACTCCGCACCGGGCTGCGCCCGGACGAGCGGATGTCGCTGCGGCTGCGGAACCGCGCCACCGGGGACCGGATGGACTATCCGGTGGAGGTGACCGGCCGCGACCGGGGCGGGAAGCTCGCCGTCACCGTCCCGCTGGCCCAGGTCGCGCTGTTCATCGACCCGGACGGCGGCAACACCCGCCCCGGCAAGCGTCGTTGGAGCTCCGAGTGGGTCGCCACGGATGAGCAGGGTGCGGAGCGCCGCTTCTCCACCGTGGTCCGCGAAGGTCTCGCGGACCTGACCACCGACCTGTCCGAGGAGTTCGGCGCGGCCGGCGAGGGCGCCGAGATCGCCGTGACGGCCGGAGCCAACGGCTATCTGAAGATCTCCAGCAGGAACCGGCGCGCGATCATCGACCGGGTCGCCGAACTCGACGGAGAGATCGTCTTCTCCGGGCGGGCGGGCCGGCGGGACATCGGCAGGGAGCTGGTGCTGCGCGCCCGCAACCGCGCCGACGAACGCCCCGGCCGTATCGACTGGCGCCCCGACGGCACCTACACCGCCTCCTTCGACCCGTCCGTCATGGGCGGGACGGGCGGTGGCCTCCCGCTGAAGGCAGGACGCTGGAACCTCTTCCTCGTGGGCGAGCCCGGCGAGCCGCGGACGCCCTTCGTCATCGACCGCCTCGCCCTGCCGCAGTTCCCCCTGCACACCGAACTGAAGGGCCGCCGCTACTGGCTGGAGAACCGGTGGGAGGACTTCCCGCAGCTCAACTGCCGCTCCGAGCTGGGCGACGACGAGCGCGGCCCGTACCGCCAACTCCAGTTGCACCGCGAGGTCTACGTGCCGATGCGCACGAACGAGCCCCTGCGCGACCAGGTCTTCTACCTCAGCTACAACGGCAAGCAGTTCTCCGACAGCCCGCGCGCCATGTACGAGGAACTGGTCCGGCGCGATACGGGGTTGCGGCACCTGTGGGCGGTCCGGGACGGCCAGGTCGAACTGCCCGACGAGGCGGAGAAGGTCCGGATGTGGGGCCGCGAGTGGTTCGAGGCGCTGGCGACCAGCCGCTACATCGTGACCAACGGGCACCTGCCCGAATGGATCGAGCGCCGGGCCGGCCAGGTCATCGTCCAGACCTGGCACGGCACGATGCTGAAGAAGATCGGCCACGACATCGAGACCCTGCACTTCGACCGCGAGTACCAGAACCGGCTCGCGCTCGAGGCCGGCAACTGGAGCCTCCTGGTCTCCTCCAACCGCTTCTCCACCCCGATCCTGCGCCGCGCCTTCTCCTACGAGGGCGAGATCCTGGAGGCCGGATACCCCCGCAACGACCGCCTCTACGCCCCCGACCGGGAGGAGGCCGCCGCTCGGGTCCGCCGCGAACTCGGCCTGCCGGAGGGCAAGAAGGCCGTCCTCTACGCGCCGACGTGGCGTGACGACAAGGCGCACAGCGCCGGCCAGTTCAGGTTCGACCTCCGGATCGATCTGGCCGAGGCCCGCGAACGGCTCGGCGAGGACCACGTCCTGCTGATCCGCCGCCACTCCAACATCGTCGACGTCGTCCCGGGGTCCGGCGACGGCTTCGTGTGGGACGTCTCGGAGTACCCGGACATCGCCGACCTCTACCTGGCCGCCGATCTCCTGGTCACCGACTACTCCTCGGTGATGTTCGACTACGCGCACCTCGAGCGGCCGATGCTGTTCTTCACGTACGACCTGGACCACTACCGGGACACCCTGCGCGGCTTCTACTTCGACTTCGAGGCCGACTCCCCGGGCCCGCTGCTGCGGACCTCGCGGGAACTGATCGAGGCGATCCGTGACATCGAGAAGGTCCACATCGCACACCAGGACCGCTTCGCCCGCTTCCAACACCTGTTCTGCGACCTCGACGACGGCAGGGCCGCCGCCCGGGTCGTCGACCGGATGCTGGAACAGGCCGAGGAAGTCTGACCGGACCGGCAACTGCTATCCGACCTTCAGCTAAAGCGAGTGTCCGTTTCGTGAACGGGAGTGAGAAATGGTAAATGGGGCCGTCGAACATGCCGATGTATCTCGCGCAGCAGATCGTGTCGACACATTGCGATCGGAGATCGCGGGGCTGAAGCACCGGGTCGCCCAACTCGAGTCGGAGAGTGGCCGACCGTCCCGAGGGCCGGGGCCGTTCACTCTTGAGGAGTTCCTCCAGCCGATCCGCAGGGCCCGCCAGGAGTGGGACCTGCGGCGTACTACAGGACGGCCGGAGGGGATGACCGTCAAGGTCGTAACGCCGACCGGCATGACGTTGCCGGCCGACGGCGCGCTCCGCCGTGAGCCACCGCGCAAACCCGAGGACCGGCAACCCGACTACCTGGAGAAGTTCGACAGTCGGACCTTGTTCTACGACGCGTTCCGGCAGGGGGACGACGTATGGCTTTCGGGGCCACCGATGCACAATCTGCGGACCGAACTCGAGAACGCCGACTGGCACGTGGACGGCAGCGATGTCGCCGGAAAGCTCTCCCTGAGCGACTGGGGCCGCACCCAACGATCGCGGATCGTCGACGCCCCTCCTGGTCGGCATCTGACGCTCGACATGGGGGGAACGAAGTTCAGTACGGTGATTGCGCCCGACGAGTCCGACCTGTTCGCCGGCCAGCGGACGATCATTACGAAATCCAAGGACAACGATCTCGTCTGGATCAGGGATTTCCTGCAGTATTACCACATCGTGCATGGTGTGACCGGAGTTGTTTTCTACGACAACAACTCCACCAAGTATTCGCCCCGCGACGTGGCCGACGTGATCGCCTCAGTGGACGGGATCACTACCGCGGTCGTCGTCGACTGGAAGTACCCATGGGGCCCCGAGTGTGGTTCGAGCAAGATCTGGGATTCAGACTACTGCCAGTACGGCCTGATGGAGCACGGCAGGTTCCGCTACCTGTCCAGGGCGGCGGGCGTGATCAACGCAGACATCGATGAGTTGGTGCTCACGCGCGACGCCAGGTCTGTATTCGACCACGCGGCGGAGTCGGAGCTCGGTGTGGTGGCCTACAAGGGGTATTGGATCGCCAAAGCGACGTCGGAGGTCATGAATCCGATGCGGCAGCGGCGTTTCGTCGACTATCGGCATCGATCCGGGCGCATGACGACAGTGAAGTGGACTGCTCTGCCGAACATGCTGGATTGGCAGACCACGCAATGGCGGGTACACAGTGTCGTCGGTGCAGGAGTTGAGTGCAACGACCAGATCCACCATCGCCACTACCAGGGCGTGAACAATGGTTGGAGGTTTGACCGTGTCGAAGACGTAGTCAAGCCGGGGGTCCACACCCACGACGTCCGGATGGGGCACGTCCTGGACATTGTCTTCGAACCCTGACCGTTTCGGTGGCGCGCTTCTGACGCGCCATCGTTCATCACGCCGCGCATACGAAGCTGCGGTTCCTTCTGATCGAAACGTTCAGAACCGCCTTTCGCTCCGCTGAGTCAGTCGAGCCGGAGAATGGTGGAACGGGATACTTCCTTCACGAACGTGACACGTCGGTCGAAGACCTGCTCCGACGTCCACATCTTGGAGATGTTGTTCTCGGCCTCTTGGTCCGTGTCGTCGAGGACGACCAGGGCGCCCTTGGCCAGGCGCGGCAGCAGTTGCGGCATCGCGGGGTAGCGGGCGAGCGGTGCCGTCGGGCGCGGCGGTCCGTCGATGAAGAGCAGGTCGACGTCGGTGATGTCACCGAGTCCCGACAGGTCGTACCACGGCTGGGTGCCGAGGCCGGGGACCTCGGTGTCGACCAGGGGAGCGTCGACGACCGTCGCCCACGACTCCAGGCCGTGGTCGGCGAGCCGTTGCCGGGTCACCTCGGCGAACTCCCGGTCGTGCTCGATGGAGGTCACGTGCCCCTCGCCGCACTTGCGCAGCGCCGCCGCCGTCCACAGGGTCGACGCGCCGGAGCCGCACTCCAGCATGGTGCGCCGGGCGGGCCGGCCCATCACCTCGTCGACGATGAACAGGATCGTCGGGGCGATCGCGGCCCAGTTGGCGCCGAGCACCGGCATCGGCATGTCGCCGTCGATGAGGTGGTCGTAGCGGCGCATCAACTCGGCGACCACGTAGGGCTGGTGCTCGAGCTGCTTGCGGATGCCCGTGAGCGCGGCGGTCAGCGTCTTGGTCTGCTGCTGGAGCGCACGCAGGACCTGTTCGGTGTCGGCGGCGCTGATCGCGGGCTCCGCCGGCTTGGCGACGGCTGCCTGCGGCTTTGCGGCCTGCGGCTTTGCGAGGGCTTTGAAGAGCTTCACGTGTACTTCCCGAGTGGACGTCAGTGGCATCACTGAGCGGGTGACTGAGCGGGTGGAGGAGCGCTCGACGGCGTGGCTATGTGCGTGGGCATCAGGGCTCCAGGGACAGGGAGCGGTCGGAACGCACGTCGGCAGGGGTGTCGTGCTGCTGGTCGCGCCGTACGGGATCCGGCGCCGGCGGCTCGGGGGGCTCCCACGGCTCCGGCGGTCGCGTCGGCTCTCCCAGGAACACCCTGCGCACCACCCGCTCCGTGGCGTGCCCGTCGTCGTACGGGCAGAAGCGCGCGCGGAAGGCGGTGCGGAGCTGGGTGGAGCGGGAGCCGTTCCAGTGACCGGTGACGAGGATGTCGATCAGCTCGTCCTGGGTCCGGGCGAACGGGCCCGGCGGGAAGGCATGGATGTCGAAGTAGGTGCCGCGGGCCGCCTCGTAGGCCGTGTGGTCGTCGGTGAGCAGGACGATCGGACGGTCCAGGGCCGCGTAGTCGAACATCAGGGACGAGTAGTCGGTGACCAGCGCGTCGGAGGCCAGGCAGAGCTCTTCGACCGAGTGGTGGTCCGAGACGTCGAGCACGCGCGGGTGGGATTCCGTGGCGCTGTCGTCCGTGACCGCCAGATAGTGGGCGCGGGTCAGGACGACGTGCGAAGGTCCCAGGTTGCGCGCCAGGCGGGCGAGGTCCAGGCGGGGCGTCTGGGTGCGCTGGTAGTCGCGGTGGGTGGGGGCGTACAGGAAGACGGTCGCGTCCCGCGGGATGCCGAGGAGTTCGCGGGTGCGGTCACGGTCGGCCTCGCTCGCCCTCGCGAAGATGTCGTTGCGCGGGTTGCCGTACTCCAGCGTGGTGTAACCGGCCGGGTAGACGCGTTCCCAGGTGAGCGTGGAATGCCGGTTCGCCGAGAGGCTGTAGTCCCATTTGTCGGCGTTCTTCAGGAGGGTCGCGAAGTCCATTCCGCCGGCCGCCGCCGGGTGCTCCTGGAGGTCGAGGCCCATCTTCTTCAGCGGCGTGCCGTGGTGGGTCTGCAACAGGATCTGACCGGGGCGCTTGCGCAGCCTGCGGTCGAAGTTGACGTTGTTGACCAGGTACTTCGCGCGCGCGAGAGCCGTCCAGTACGAGAACGTGCCGGGGGTCAGACGGCGGGTTCCGGGCGGCACGGTGTGGAGGTGGTCGGGGCGTGCGATCCAGGCCGTACGCATCGAGGGGACCAGGTCGCGCACCATGGACTCGATCGCCGCGGGGCTGCAGGAGTAGCCGCGGTTCCAGTAGGCGGAGAAGACCGCGAGATCGTCCTTGACGGGCAGCAGGCACTGGATGCGGTAGTGGGTCTGCAGGGCCGCGCCGCGGGCCGCGTGGGCCGCGCGTCTGAGGTGGCGCAGCGCGTGGGCGCGTACGTTACGGGTCCCCATGACGGTGCGATAGGAGCGGTGCGCGCCGAGCCGGACCAGGCCGTGCCGCATCCGGGTGGGGGGCTTCACACGGGTGCCCGGCGTGCTCGGCGTGCGGTACAGCGCGTAGTGCCGTCGTGCGCGCCGCAGGAAGGCCGCACGGCTGCCGCGGGGCAGGCGGCCGCGGGTGGTGAAGATCGTGCAGAAGTGGTCGATCATCCGCCGGAAGATCAACGGCCGCCATTGCGCGGGGAGTTCGGGGTGCGCGTCGAGGAACGCGAAGACCCGGTCGTACTGGTCGAAGATGTCGAAGTGCTTCGGGCTGACCGTGGACAGGATGTTGCCCTGGCGGCGCTGGCGGTAGTGGACACAGACCCGGTCGAGCGTGGCCATCGACTCGGCGGCCATCAGCGCCGGATACGTCCAGGGGGTGTCCTCGTAGTACCCGGGCGGGAAGGTCAGCCCGGTGTCGGCGAGGAACTCGCGGCGGTACGCCTTGTTCCACACGACCATCAACAGGCGGAGCAGCGAAGGGCGTTCGGCCAGGGTGAAGGGGGCCGGGCCGGATTCCTCGACCAGGTGCGCGTACTGGTTGCGGGCGAGTGAGCCGTCCCAGTGGGCGCGCGCGTAGTCGTAGACCAGGATGTCCGGGTCGCCGGTCTCCTTGATCCGAGCGTCGATGGCGGCGAGCGAGCCGGGTGCGAGGGTGTCGTCGCTGTCGAGGAAGACGACGTACTCGCCGCTCGCCCGTTCCAGGCCGGCGTTGCGGGCGGGGCCGAGACCGGAGTTCTCCGGGAGATGCACGGCCCGCACGCGCGCGTCGCGCGCCGCGTAAGCGTCGATGATCTCGCCGCAGGCGTCCGGCGAGGCGTCGTCGACCGCGATCAGCTCGAAGTCCGTACAGGACTGGCTGAGCACGGAGTCGAGGCAGGCATGCAGATACGCCTGAACCAGATGTGCGGGGACGATCACACTGAAGCGTGGCAAGGGCGTGTCCATCGGTCGGTCGGCTGTGAACAGACAGGGGTCTGCTCACAGTCAACGCCGATTTGCACTATTTCGTTGTATTTTGAGCGGCAATCAGGGTGATTAGTGATGTAAGTACCCGTATGGAGGTAGAGGTACTTAGAGGTGTTGTTTGTCCGTATGTGTACCGGTAGTCAGGCCGCGACGAGCTCGCGCTCCCGCTCGCGGTCCGGCGTTTCGACCTCGGTCCTCTTGTTCGGCAGCGAGAGCCGGAAGACCTTGTGCCACGCGGAGAACACCTGCTTGGGCAGCGGTCCTGTGACGTACTCCAGCCCGTACTTCTCGAACAGTGCGCGCACCTTCACCGAGACCTCGGCGTACCGGTTGCTCGGCAGGTCGGGGAAGAGGTGGTGCTCGATCTGGTGCGACAGGTTGCCGGTCATGAAGTGCATGGCCCTGCTGCCGCTGATGTTCGCCGAGCCCATCATCTGGCGCAGGTACCACTGGCCGCGCGTCTCGCCCTTGATCGACCGGCGCTCGAAGGTCTGTACGCCCTCGGGGAAGTGCCCGCACATGATCACCGAGTGGGACCAGATGTTGCGGACCAGGTTCGCGGTGAACGTGGCGCCGAGCGTGGGCAGGAACGACGGGCCGGACAGGAGCGGGTGGATCACGTAGTCCTTGAGCACCTGCTTGCGGATCTTGCGGCCCACGGCCTTCGCCCGCTCGCGGAACTCCGGGTTCTTGCGGCGGCGCTTGTGCAGGTTCTTGCCGAGCTCCAGGTCGTACGCCGCGATTCCGTATTCAAAGAAGCAGGCGTTGAGGAAGTTCCACAGCGGCTGGCCGAGGTGGAACGGGTGCCACTTCTGGTCCTCGTCCACGCGCATGATGCCGTAGCCGAGGTCGTTGTCCTTGCCGATCACGTTGGTGTACGTGTGGTGCAGCTCGTTGTGCGAGTGCTTCCACTGGTCGGACGGCGAGACGTGGTCCCACTCCCAGGTGGTGGAGTGGATCTTCGGGTCCCGCATCCAGTCCCACTGGCCGTGCAGGATGTTGTGGCCGATCTCCATGTTGTCCATGATCTTCGCGACGGACAGACCGGCGGTGCCGAGCAGCCACGCGGGCGGGAAGATCGAGAACAACAGCACGCCCCTGCTGACCAGTTCGAGCGTGCGCTGTGCCGAGATGACCTTGCGGATGTACGCGGCGTCCTGCTCTCCGCGTCCCGCGATCACCTCGTCGCGGATCGCGTCCAGCTCGCGGCCGAGCTCCTCGATCTGCTCCGCGGTCAGGTGGGCGGTGGGGTCGATGGCGGTCACGGTGCTCCTACCGTTCGATGTCGCAGGGGCCCGCCGCGGCGGACACGCAGGTCTGGATGAGGACGCCGGTGTCGGCCTCGGTGATCTCGCCGGTGCGCAGGTCGCGGACGGCGCCCGCCTTGAGCGGAGTGACGCAGCCGAAGCAGATGCCCATGCGGCACCCGGAGGGCATGAGCACGCCGGCCTCCTCGCCGACGTCCAGCAACGGCGTGGCGCCGTCCGCGTCGACGGCCTTGCCGGTGGCGCTGAACGTGACCTCGCCGCCGTCGCCGGCGTGGACGACGGTGGGGCGGAAGCGTTCGGTGTGCAGGCGCTCGGGGACGCCGTGCTCGCTCCAGTGCTTCTCGGCGGCGTCGAGCAGGCCCGCGGGTCCGCAGGCCCAGGTCTCGCGCTCGGCCCAGTCGGGCACGAGTTCGTCGAGGCGGGCGATGTCGAGCATGCCGTCCGTTTCGGTGTGCACCTCGGTGAGCCGCAGCTTCTTCTCCGCGACCAGGTCGTGCAGTTCGTCGCGGAAGATCACGTCCTGCGGCCGTGGCGCGCAGTGGACCATGACGACGTCGTCGAACCCGGTGTCGCGCAGCATGCCCATCACGGGCGTGATGCCGCTGCCGGCCGTCAGGTAGAGAACCTTGGCGGGCTTGGCCGCCGGCAGCACGAAGTCACCGGTCGGCTGGTCGAGCTGGATCAGCGTGCCCGGTTTCGCCCTGCGGACCAGGTGGTTGCTGACCCTGCCGTCCGGGATCGCCTTCACGGTGATCGTGACGCGGCCGTCCCGGCGGTGGCGGTCGGTCGGCGAGGTGAGGGAGTAGGCACGCCACAGGCGCACCCCGTCGACGTCGACCCCTACCCGCACGTACTGGCCGGCTCTGTGGCCGCGCCAGCCCCGTCCCGGCCTGATCACGATCGTCGCGGCGTCATCCGTCTCGGGGCGCACGGCCTCGATGCGCCCACGCAGGTCGGCGCCCGCACGCAGCGGGCTGACCAGGTCCAGGTAGTCCGACGGCAGCAGCGGCGTCGTGACCATCTCCAGCAGCTTCCAAGCCCTGCTACGGAGGGCTGTACTCGTCATGGCTCCAGCCTGCTGTGCCTCAAGGCGTAAAGTCCTGACCGCAGGACGTAAATCTGGCCGACCGAATTGTTCGCAGGGAACAAAAGCGTGAACCATGCAACCAGGAGGGCCAGCGAACTGGCCCTGGACGAGACGACGGTCACCGCACTTCGGGCCGCGCTCAGGACCACCGCCGACGAGATCGTCCAGGCGATCATCGACGAGGTCCCCTCCTACGCCAACGCCCTCTCGGGCAGCATGGGCGGCACCATCCGCCGGGCCGTCCGCACCGCCCTGGGGCACTACCTGGACCTCGCGAGCGGGAACGTCACGGGCGGCGACGGAGGTGACGCGGCCTACGAGTTGGGCCGCGGCGAGGTGCGCGACGGCCGTTCGATGGACGCGCTGCTCAGCGCCTACCGCGTCGGCGCCCGCGTGGCCTGGCGATGCCTGGCGGCGGGTGCCGTCCCCGCGGGGCTGCCCGCCGCCGAGGTCGCCAAGTTCGCCGAGCTGACCTTCGCCTACATCGACGAGCTCTCCGCCGCGAGCGCCGCGGGTCACGCCGACGAACTGGCCGCCCGGGGCAGGGCCCACGAGCGCCACCTGGAACATCTGGCCCGCGACCTCCTCGCCGGCGCGAGCCCGGACGTGCTGCTCGCCTCCGTGCAACGGGCCGGGTGGCAGCCCCCGGATTCGCTGACCGCGGTCCTGCTGCCCGCCGCCCAGGCCAGGCCCGCCTACCGCACGCTCGACCCGAGCACCCTCGTCCTCGACGATCTGCCGGACTCCACCGGTGTGTTGCTCGTTCCCGATGCCGACCGGCCACATCTCCTGCGGCAGCTGACCGACCGCACCGCCGTGGTCGGCCCGGCCCGGCCATGGGCCCGAGCGTCCGCCTCGTACGAACGAGCCGTACGCGCGCGCTCCCTCTCCCCGGACATCCACGACACCGAGGACCACCTGCCGGAGCTGGTGCTGAGCGCCGACGCGGACGCGTTCGCCGACCTGCGTGCCCGGGCCCTCGCACCGCTCGCGACCCTGCCCGTGGCGACCGCGCGGCGCCTTGAGGAGACGCTGCGGGAGTGGCTGCTGCACCAGGGCAGGCGGGACGAGGTGGCGGCCGCGTTGTTCGTCCATCCACAGACGGTCCGGTACCGGATGTCGCAACTGCGGCAGCTGTTTCCGGATCTCGCGTCGCCGCAGCGGGTCCTCGAACTGACGCTGGCGGTCGGTCTGCGCGAGGGACGGCGCGGGGGATGATGGGGACGGAACGACGGGACGTGAGGCTAGGGGCTTCCATGACGAAGCGGGTGCACCGACCCCGTGAGGACGCGGAGTTCGATTTCATCCTCGGGATGAGCGGAGTTCCTGTCCTCGCGTACTTCACCGGGACGTGGCCCAAGGCGATCGAGCCCTGCCGCGTGATGGACCTCGTCGTGGGTGGCA
This sequence comes from Streptomyces nidicola, assembly GCF_050106155.1. Lineage (NCBI taxonomy): Bacteria > Bacillati > Actinomycetota > Actinomycetes > Kitasatosporales > Streptomycetaceae > Streptomyces > Streptomyces nidicola. The sequence continues at coordinate 2,466,243 of NZ_JBNBPI010000001.1, read as the reverse complement.
TCGCCGACGAATACGAGGACCGCCTGACGGTCGTCCGCGCCGACATCACGCGTTGTCCGGCCGCGACCGAGCGATACGGGATCACCGGGGCCCCGTCGTTCGTCCTCCTGAAGGAGGGGGAGGCGGTGGCGCACGGCACGGGGCCCATGAGCACCGCCGAGGTACGGAAGTTGCTGGACGGCCACCTCTGAGCGCCGCCGGCTCCCGCTACTGCGGGCGAGTCTCCTCGACCACCCAGGAGAGGTACGCGTCGGACCCTCCGGTGACGGGCAGGGTGATCCACTCGGGAACGTCGTACGTGTGCTCGTCCGCCACCCAGGCTTCCAGCTCCGGGAGCCGGTCACGGGTGGTCTTGTAGGAGATCCGCCACTCCTGGTCGGTCTCGATCGCATCCTTCCAGCGGTAGACCGCGCTGATGGGCGCGTCGATGTGGGCGCACGCCGCCAGCCGCCTCTCGACGGCACCTCGCGCCAGGCCCTTCGCCCGCTCCTCGTCGTCGATGGTGGTCTGCGCGATCACGAACTCGCCGGTCATACGGATACCTCTCGGGTGCGGGGCAGCCTCAGTGCTGCCCGGTGTCGGGGGCCTGCCGGAGCGTACGGCAGGTGAGTGCGGCGTGGAGGGTGGGTACGTCGGCGGGGCGGGTGGCGTCCAGGCCCGTCAGGTCGGTGATCCTGCGCAGCCGGTAGAGCACGGTGTTGGGGTGCACGTTGAGGTTCTGGGCCGTGCGGCGTCGGTCCGCGTCGTGCCGCAGGTAGGTGCTGAGGGTGAGCAGCAGGTCGGTGTGGCCGTGCAGGGGGTCGAGGAGCCGGGCCATGTGGTCGCGGGCCGGGCCCGGCCGGGAGAGCTGGTACTCGATGGCCAGGTCCTCCAGCCGGTAGAGGCCGGGCGGCCGGGCCGAGGCGGTGGCGATGTGGGTCAGTTCGGCGGCGACGGGGCACGCCTCGGGGATGTCGCGGGGGAGCGCGGGGACGACCGCGGCGTGGACGGGACTGCCCGCGGCCCGTTCGAGGTGGGCCGTCAGCTGTGCGGTGTGGTCCCAGTGGGCCGGGGTGAGGCCGTCGGGATCGGTCTCGCAGGGCAGCAGGGCGATTCCGCCGTCGGTGGTGAGTGAGGTGAGCGCGGCACCTCGGGTGTGCAGGTCGAGTTCGGTGCGTACGCGGCGGAGCTTGCGCTGAGCGGCGACGGCCGGGTCGACGTCGGGGGCCCGCTCGTCCGGGTGCGGGGCGAGGGCCAGGGAGAGGACCAGGTAGCCGGGCGGCAGGGTGAGGCCGGTCCCGCCCGCGGTCGCCGCGTCGGCCCGGCCCTCCAACAGGGCGTTGAACAACAGCTGTTGGGCGCTGTGCCGCTCACCGGCCGTGGACCGCATCTCCTGGAGATAGCCGGCCGTGACGGCGGTGGTGACGAGTTGCAGGTACTCCAGGATCAGCCGGTGCAGCGTGGTGAGAGCCGCCACGTCCTCGCCGCGCGCCCTGGCCGCGACCTCGTCCACGCACAGGCGGGCACCGAGGAAGTAGGCGGCCACCACCGCCTCGGCGGGCAGCCCTTCCTCGGCGCGCCGCGCGGCCGAACTGCTCAGCTCGGCGAGCTGCTCGGGGCCGGGCATCGTGCCGTCGGCCAGTACCCGGGCGAAGTCATTGATCCCGCGCCGGACCATGCGCGTGACATCGCCCGTGAGCTGTTCGGCGGGAAGTGTGCCGTAGACGGGGAGCCGCACCCGCAGCCGTTCCACGACCTCCCCTTGGAGCCGGTGCAGGGAGCTCAGGAGGTAGTGCTGGAGGTCTTCGCCGCCGACGGTGATGCCGTCGGGTTTGTACGCAGCCACAAAACACCTCGCGAAACGCTGTTCTCCCGACCGGAAGCGGGGAGCCGGGGCGCCGACATGATGTATCCCACCACAAACTTACCGGCCGGTAAACGGCAGGTCCGCCTGGCTGTCCGCCTGTCTGCCCGCCGGGCGAGAGCCGCGTCCACCGGTGCGTTCGCGCGCACCGCCGACCCCCTCGAAGGAGCCCCGTGTTCTCCCGTTCGCGCGCCGTGCTGACAGCCGTCATCGCCGCATCCGCCCTGGCGACTCCCGCCGCCGTCCCCACGGCCACGGCCGCGGACGCCGACCCCCTCGACTACGTGGCGATGGGGGACTCGTACGCCGCCGCCCCGCTGGTGCTCCCGACCGACACCTCCAACCTGCTGTGCCTGCGCTCGCTGGCCGACTACCCGCACATCGCGGCCAAGGCGCTCGGGGCGAAGCTGACCGACGTCAGCTGCTCGGGCGCCACCGCCGAGCACTTCAGCACGCCCCAACACCCGGGCACCGCACCCCAATTCGACGCCCTCGACGAGGACACGGACGTCGTCAGCATCACCGTCGGCGGCAACGACACCAACCTGGTCGCGGCGACCCTCCGCTGCGTCAACGTCGCGGCCAAGCCACTCGGCAGCAGCTGCGCCGCCGCGTACACCAAGGGCGGCGTCGACACACTGAAGGCCGACATCGACGCCTGGGCGCCGAAGTTCGCGGCAACTCTGGACCGCGTCGACGAACTGGCCCCCAACGCCGACGTGTTCGTCATCGGATACGGCAACTACATCCGCCCCGGCGGCTGTTTCCCCACGCAGCCGATCTGGGACGTCGACGCCACCTACATCCAGAACACGGTCAACCACCTCGGCGCCACGTTGAAGAAGACGGCTCAGGCACACGGAGCGACCTTCGTCGACACCTACCCCCTCGGCGTCGGCCACGACAGCTGCGCGGCACCCGCCGACCGGTACCTCGAAGGCCTGGTCCCGACACACGTCGCCGCTCCGCTGCACCCCAACGCCGCCGGCTCGAAGGCCATCGGTGGAGCCGTTGCCGCGGCGGTGCGCGCCTCCTCCTAGGTCCAGGCGCATCAGCGTTCCGTGCGAGTTCTCCGAAGCCTCGGCTGCTGCGGCATCGCGGACAACTTCGCCGGGGACGCCACACCGCTCTCGTACTCCACGGTGACGGTGATCCGGGCCCCCAGCGCGCTCGCGTACAGCTGCATCGTCTCGAGGTCGAGTATTTCGCCGGCTTCTATCTGCGCCGCCCACAGCCGGGAGATTCCCGCGGCGGCGGCCACCTGCCCCAGTGGTGCTCCTTGTTCCTGGCGGATCTGTCGCAGGCGTCGCCCCAGGATGTCGGACGAGGCGTAGCGGAGGGTGACGTACATGATCTGGCTCCGATGGGGGTGTCTGGAGGTACAGGGGCGTGTGGCCCTTGTGGCGTGAGACCACCTGAGTGGCGCTGCATTACGCCTATCCAGCCATTCATTTCATGTGATCTGAGTCACCCCACCCTGCGCCGTGCAGCTCGGCCATGTGGAGCAGTTGTCCGGCGCCTCTGTCCGGCCCCGATTACAACCGAGGAGGTATCTCGTTTCTCAACCCCCCTTCGCAGGGAGGAAGGTTGGTGTGCGTCGTGGTGTCGCGTCGTCTGTCCACCGCCGCCGGGCTGGTCGTCACTTCCGCGGTCCTGACCGGTCAGTTACTGGCCTCCACGGCCGCTCACGCTCAGCCGCTCCGGCCGGTGTCCGCGCCGGAGAAGTCCTGCACGGCGCCTTCCGGGGCGTATCAGTGGCAGTTGGAGAAGAAGCTGGGGCTGCCGCGGGACGGTGTGCAGTCGACCGCGGACTGTGTCGCCATCCGTAAGCTCCAGCAACGCTTGGGCATCAAGCCGGCCGACGGCCGGGCCAACCTCAAGACGTACCGGATGCTCCTCGTCCACGAGGTCAGGAAGAACCCCAACGCCCAGGGGAAGTGCCCGGTCCGCTCGTACCGGGTGACGTGTGTCGACCTCGACCGGCAGATCCTGTGGGTGCAGAAGGGGCGCAAGGTGGTGTTCGCGCCGGTGCCGATCCGCAGCGGCAAGCAGGGGTACGAGACCCGGCGTGGCTGGCACAAGATCTATCTGAAGCACGCCCGGCACTTCTCGACCCTCTACAACAACGCGCCCATGCCGCACTCGCAGTTCTTCGACGGCGGGCAGGCCCTCCACGGCACGTACTCCGACCTGTTCAAGTCGGGTTCGCACGGCTGCGTGAACATGTACGCGGCGGACGCCAAGCGGCTGTTCAACCTGCTGAAGATCGGTGACCGGGTGTACGTCTGGGGCACCAAGCCGGGCACCGGCAAGCGCGTCGGCGGCGTGCTCCCGGACGACGTCCTGATCGCGCAGGGCTTCGGCTCGGACCGGATCGCCGAGGACCCGACGGCGGACGAGCCGCCGACGGAGGCGCAACTCAGGGCGGCGCTCGGGTAGTTCGACCGTCGCCCTCCGGCCCACCGGGGCGACGCACATGGAAGCGGGCGGGTGGGGCGGCTTCGCGGCCGCCCCACCCGCCCGCTCTACGGGCCGGGTGTCAGGCCTTCTTGCCGGACTCCTCCGGGATCACGAAGCGCACGTAGCGGTGGTTGCCGTCGACCACGATGCCGGCCTTGCAGCGCTGGCCGGGCGTGCGGTATCCGTCGGGCACGTCCGTGACGCACACCTGGTAGGTGGCGGCCGGCAGGGACGGGAAGGTGCAGCTGCCCGTCGAGTTGCCCGTGCAGGACGGGGCGGCGGCGCGCGGCTTGCCCTTCTTCAGCTCGAAGGCGACACCGGGAACCTTGTCGCCGCTCTTGTCGACAGCGGTGCCGGTGATGGCGCCCCTCTTCTCGGCCTTGCCGGCCTTGCAGGTGGCCGAGGCGATGACCAGGTCACCGGCGAGCGGCGTCGACGACGCGACCTTGACGTGCACGGCGTTGACGGTCAGCGAGCCGTCGCTGTTCTTGATCTGCTCGTTGAGGACGACGGACCCGAGGCCGGCCGGCAGCGTCAGCGAGGTGTTCGGAGCCGGGTTGGCGGGGAACTCCACGTCGCCGATGCCCGCCGGGGTCTTCGCGGCGCCGTTGACGACGCTGACCTTGCCCATGGGGGCGGCGCCGGGCGCGGCCGCACAGGTGGTGGTGATCGCGTCGGCGCCGACAGAGGCGGCGGTGAGGTCCACGGCGGCCTCGGCCGTCCGGGCCGTGGACTTGGTGGTGCCGTCCGTGGCGTTGCCGGTCGAGGTGGTCTTGACGGCGTTGACGGAGCCGATCGACCCCAGAGCCACCTTGGCCAGGTTGCTCTCCGGCGGTCCGCCCGGGTAGGCGGACTTGACGGTCTCGGGGACGCTGACGACGGAGCCCAGCGTCGCCTTCACGCCGTAGGCGGAGCTCTCACCCGCCGCGGCGTGGGCCGTACCGGCGGTCGTCGCGACGAGCGTCGCGGCGAAGACGGCACCGAGTGCGGTACGACCTGCCATCTTGACTGAGGCCATGAGGTTCCCTTCGTGAGGAGCAAGGACGCGCTGCACCACTGGGCGACGGCCGCCCGGTACACGCGCGCACTGCCTGGCTGCCGGGCACATCACCCGACGTCGCCCACTGGTACCCGGTTGTTCCGGCAGTTCCTCCGATACGCCATCGAATGGTGTGTTTATTCACTCCGGCGGCGAAATCGGGCGCGACGCGGCCGGGTTTCGGGGTTAGGGAGCCGGCACGCGCATCGCCGAGGGGGCCGTTCGCCGTCGTGCGCGGCCCAGCAGCCATTTCGGGGCGCATAGTTGTTCAGAGTTGTTCAGAGCCAGTCGCGCCGCTTGAAGATGAAGTACAGACTGACGCAGACCGTGGCCATCAGGGCGATCGAGAGCGGGTAGCCGAGCACCCAGTGCAACTCCGGCATGTGGTCGAAGTTCATGCCGTAGACCGTGCCGACGAGGGTGGGGGCGAAGAGGATGGCGGCCCAGGAGGAGATCTTCTTGATCTCCTCGTTCTGTTCGAAGCCGGCCTCCGCGAGGGCCCGCATCTCCGCGTTCTGCTGCTGGGTGACCAGGGTCGCGTTCACCGTGAGGATGTCGGCGAGGGCCTGGCGGAAGGAGTCGACGCGTTCGCTGGTGTGCGTGACGTGGTCGGCCACGTCCCGGAGGTAGCGCTGCAGCTCCTCGTCCGTGCCGTACTTCGCGAAGCCCGCCATCAGGGCGTGCAGCATGCCGACCAGGGGGCGGGTCGCGCGCTGGAACTCGACCATTTCCCGGGACAGTTCGTAGATGCGGCGAGAGACGGCGGGGGCGCCGGAGAAGACCTCCGTCTCGATCTCGTCGACGTCGTTCTGGACGCCGGACACCACCGGCGCGTAGCCGTCGACGACCGCGTCCAGGATGGCGTAGAGGACCGCCTCCGGACCGAGCCGGAGCAACTCGGGGGTCGCCTCCATGCGGCGGCGGACCGCCGAGAGGTCGGGGGCCGCGCCGTGCCGGACGGTGATGACGAAGTCGGGGCCCACGAACACGTGCAGCTCGCCGAAGTCGACCTCCTCCTGCGCGTCCAGGTAGCGGGCCGCGCGCAGGACGACGAAGAGGGTCTCGCCGTAGCGCTCCAGCTTCGGGCGCTGATGTGCCTCCAGTGCGTCCTCGACCGCGAGGCCGTGCAGGTCGAACTCGGCTGCCAGCGACTTGAGTTCCGAGTCGGAGGGGCGGGCCAGGCCGATCCACGCCATCGTGCGCGGCTTCTCGCGCAGCTGCCGGTAGGTGTCCGTGAGGGTCTCCGGTGTCGCGACCCGCACCCCGTCCCGGTACAGCGCCGCGTTCACCACGCTGTCCTGGTCCTGCGGCGCCGGGGCGGTCGCGGGCGCGGTCGGCGGATCGGCGGGTGGGGGTGCCTGGTCGGTCGACCGGCGCCAGGAGTAGCGGCGCGCCCCACCGTGCCCGTTCCGGTCGGCTCGTCCCTGCCGTCGTGGCATCGCTGCCTCCCTCCATGGTTACGCTGCCGGGGTCCCCGGCAGCGTAACCAGCGAAGGTGACGCCACGGTGCAGCGCATCGCGGACCACATCTGACCTGGTTTCCCGTTACCTTCCCCGTATGACGACGAAGCCGATGACCGCCCGCGCCCTGGGACGCGCCACCCTGGAGCGCCAACTCCTGCTCACTCGATGCTCGTTGAGCGCAGAAGGTGCCATCGACCGGCTGGTCGGGCTGCAGGCGCAGGAGGTCAGGCCGCCGTATCTCGCGCTCGCCGCGCGCCTCGCCGGCTTCACCCCCGCCGCCCTCTCCACCGCCCTGGAAGAGCGCCGCGTGGCCCGGCTCGTCACCATGCGCTCCACCATCCATATGCACACCGCCGACGACTGCATGACGCTGCGCCCCCTCGTGCAGCCCGCCCGCGACCGGGAGCTGCGGATGTTCCGGGGCGGCCTCGTCGGCGTCGACCTGGACCGGCTCACCGACCTGACCCGGCGCTACGTCGAGGAGGAGCCGCGCACCCCGAAGGAGATCCGGGAACTGCTCCTCGGGCACTGGCCCGATGCCGACCCGCAGGCCCTCACCATCGCGGCCCGCGGCCGCCTCCCCCTCGTCCAGGTCACACCGCGCGGCCTGTGGCGGCGCAGCGGCGGGGTACGGCTGACCACCGCCGAGCACTGGTTCGGCAGGACCACCGAGCCGACGCCCGCCCCGGACGACACGATCCTGCGCTACCTCGGCGCCTTCGGTCCCGCCTCGGTGAAGGACTTCCAGCAGTGGGCCGGCATCACCCGGACCAAGGAGGCCTTCGAGCGGCTGCGGCCCCGGCTCGTGACCCTCCACGACGAGCACGGCGTCGAGCTGTTCGACCTGCCCGACGCGCCCCGCCCCGACGAGGACACACCCGCGCCGCCGCGGCTGCTCGCCGAGTTCGACAACCTCCTCCTGTCGCACGCCGACCGCACCCGCGTCATCCACGAGGCCGACCGGGGCCGCAACTGGCAGGTGAACACCGCCTACCTGACGTTCCTCGTCGACGGATTCCTGGCCGGTCTTTGGACCCTGAAGGAGAACGGGGACGCGGGCAGCGCGCTCACCCTCGAACCCTTCCGGACCCTCACGCGCATCCAGCGGGACGAACTCGTCGCCGAAGCGGAGCGCACCGCCGCCGTCCTGGAGGCCCCGGGACCGGCCACCGTGGACTTCGGCACCGTCCGAAGGTGAAGGTGAACGTCAGTCCGCGCGGCCCGTCGCCGCCACCGTCACGCCGAGGCCTATCAGCGCGAAGCCGCCCGTCCCGCCGATCATCGAGAGCCGCCGGTCCGAGCGCGCGAACCAGGTGCGCGCCGCCGACGCCGTGAGCCCCCACAGCGTGTCGGTGACCAGGCCTATGGAGATCGGGATCAGGCCCAACAGGAGCATCTGCGTGGTGACATGACCCACGTCGTGGTTCACGAACTGGGGGAGTACCGCCGCGAAGAACACGATGCCCTTCGGGTTCGTGACGCCCACGATCACTCCGTCGGCCACCGTGCGCAGATCGCCGCGCGGTGGTCCCGCCGGGCCGCGGATGTCCGAGGCCTTCAGGTCGCGCCGGTGCCGGAACGCCTGCACGCCCAGGTACACGAGGTATGCCGCGCCCGCCAGCTTCACCGCCAGGAACAGCGTCGCCGACCGCTCCACGAGCGCGCCGATCCCGAGTGCCACCGCCACCACCAGCAGGTACGAGCCGACGACATTGCCGAGCGCCGTCGCCACCGCCGTACGCCGCCCGTGCGCCAGCGCCCGCCCGATCACGAACAGCACGCTCGGCCCCGGAACCACGATCACCAGCAGCGACATCGCCGCGAACGCCAGGTACCGGTCCATCGACACCATGTCCGCCATGGTCCTCGCCCCCTCCCGCCTCGTCCCTCAATGCACACAGAACCCCACGCGGAACCGCACGCAGAGCCGCACGCCGAACCCCACGCAGACCATTGAAGCCCGCGCCACTGACAATCGCCGGACCCCACCATCCGCCCGCCGCCACCCCTACGGCAACAGCCCCGCCCGTCGAGCCGCCACCACGGCCTCTCCCCGCGTGTGCGCGCCCAACTTCCGCATGGCGGAGCGGAGATACCCCTTCACGGTCTCCGGGCGCAGGCCGAGCCGCTCGCCCGCCCCCGCGTTCGTCGCGCCCGCCGCCACGCACGCGAGCACGTCCACCTCGCGCGGCGTGAGCCGCACCGGCGCCTCCGCGGGCCGCACCGGATCCGACGCCAGGGCCAACTTGCCGCACACCGCGAGCAGCTCGCTCCGCAGCCCGGGGTCGACGAGCTTCGGCGCGAGCGCCCGCAGCGCGCCGTGCGCCTCCCGGACCTCCTCCCACGCCCCGGCGTCCTCGGCGGCCGGGGTCCGCGTGACGGCCAGCAGGGACTGGACCTCGTCGCGCACCACCAGCGCCTGCTCCACGTCCCGCGCCGCCGCCATCGCCGCGTCGAGCGCCCGGTCGCCGAGCGGCCGGGCCGCGCGCAGCGCCCCGTACAGGACACCCCGCACCCGGCGCCGTACGACGACGGGCACCGCGAGGACCGAGTGCAGGCCCTCCGCCGCGACCGGGGCGTCGTACTCGTGGCTGATGTGCCGCGAGCCCTGGTAGTCGGTGACGGCGCACGCCCTGGCGAGGCCGAGCGCCTTGCCGCCCAGACCGTTGCCCGCCACCACGCCGAGCCCGCGCAGCGAATCGGTCGCCGCCCCGCTGAGTTCGGCGATCCGCACCTGCGACGCGCCGGTGGTCAGCCCGCCGAACGCCACGGGAAGCCCCGTGCCCCGCCGCAGCCGCACCAGAGCAGCCCGCATCTCGACCGCCTCGGCCGTTCCTGCGCCCACCGTCCATCACCTCGCCGCGCACCGTTCACCCCCGTATGGGGGTGGTGAGACCTGCGTCACTCCCTACACGATGGCAGACACGGCCCGCGACGGTACGACTGTGGAGAGGCGACGACGATGCGTGTACCCATGACCATCACGGATTTCCTGGAGCGGGCGGAGCTCGGCTTCCGGGACAGCGTCGGCGTGGTGGACGAGCCGGACCAGCCCGCGCCCGCCGTCCCCACGGCGACGTACGGGACGTTCGCCGAACGGGTCCGGGCCTGGCAGGCCGGGTTCGACGCGCTGGGCGTGGGGGAGGGGGAGCGGGTGGCGGTGGCGAGCCACAACTCGGCCCGTCTCCTTGAGCTGTTGTTCGCGCTCCCGATGAGCGGGCGGATCTGCGTGCCGCTCAACTTCCGTCTGAAGCCGGACGAGGTCGAGTACATGACGCGGCAGAGCGGCGCGTCCGTCTTCCTGGTCGATCCGGAGCTGGACGGTGCGCTGTCGGGCGTCAAGGCGCGGCACCGTTTCGTACTCGGTGAGCAGACGGAGACGGAGCTGATGCGCTTCGGCGTCGAGCCCCGCCCGTGGTCCGCGCCGGACGAGGACGCGACGGCGACGATCAACTACACGTCCGGCACGACCGCCCGCCCGAAAGGCGTGCAGCTGACCCACCGCAACATCTGGGTCAACGGCCTGACGTTCGGCCTGCACACGCGGGTGTGGGAGCGGGACGTCTACATGCACACGCTGCCGATGTTCCACTGCAACGGCTGGGGCATGCCGTACGTGATGGCCGGCCTCGGCGTGAAGCAGGTGGTGCTGCGGAAGGTGGACGGCGCGGAGATCCTGCGCCGGGTGGACGAGCACGGGGTCACGCTGATGTGCGGGGCGCCGGCGGTGTGGAAGGCGGTCCTGGACGCGGCGGTGGACTGGCAGGGGCCGGTTCCCGGCCGGGACCGGGTGCGGGTCGTGTGCGCGGGCGCACCGCCGCCGAGCAGGCTCATCCAGCGCGTGGAGGAGGAGTTGGGCTGGGAGTTCACGCAGATCTACGGCCTGACGGAGACGTCCCCGCTGCTGACGTTCAACCGCACCCGCCCGGACGACGCGCACCTGCCCGGTGAGGAACGGGCGCGGAAGCTGGCGCGGGCGGGACTGCCCGCGCTCGGGGTGAAGCTCGATGTCTCCGGCACGGGCGAGGTGCTGGCCCGGTCGAACACGGTCCTGGACGGCTACTGGGACAAGCCCGAGGAGAGCGAAGTCGCCCTGGAGAACGGCTGGTTCCACACGGGCGACGGCGGGGCGGTCGACGAGGAGGACGGCCACCTGACGATCTCGGACCGCAAGAAGGACGTGATCATCACCGGTGGCGAGAACGTCTCGTCGATCGAGGTGGAGGACGTGGTCTTCCGGCACCCGGCGGTGGCCGAGGTGGCCGTGATCGGGGTGCCGAGCGAGAAGTGGGGCGAGACGATCAAGGCCCTGGTGGTCCTGGCGGAGGGCGAGTCGGTCTCGGAGGCGGAGATCATCGCGCACTGCAAGGAGCGGATGGCCGGATACAAGGCGCCGACCAGCGTGGAGTTCCGGGACTCGATCCCGCGGACGGCCACCGGGAAGATCCAGAAGTTCAAGCTGCGCGAGCCGTACTGGGACGGGTTGGAGCGGGGCGTGAACTAGCACGTGAACCAGCACTGCGGCGGCCGGCCCGGCGGGGACGCTCAGCCGGCCGCCGAGGGGGCGGACTCCCGCTGACTCCGCTCCCGCAGTTCCCCCAGCTCCGTGAAGACCTTCTCCCCGCGCCCGTCCGCGAGGTCGACGGAGGCGAGTACGGAGGACAGCGCCACGCTGGGCAGCAGATGGCGCAGCAGGACGGAGATGCGGTGCTGAAGATCCCGGTAGTCGCACAGTGCCTGGGACATCGCCTGGACGCCGGCGAACGAGCCCACCATCACACCGGCGGTCTCCTTCGGCTGCACGTGGGGGAGGAGCTCACCCTGCGCGTGGGCGGCGTCGAGGGTCTGCGTGATCGACTCGGCCCAGCGCTCGAAGGCGACGCCGCGGTCGAGGCCGAGCGCCTGCTGGTCGAGCGAGAGCCGCACCCCGGCCCGGACGATCGGATCGGTCTGCAGCCGGTATGCGTGCAGCATGCCGATGTCGACCAGTTGCTGCACCTTGCAGGCGCGGGGGACGGACATGTCACCGTCCTGCGCCGACAGCACGCCCTGGGCGAGATGCTCCTTCGACTGGAAGTGGAAGTAGAGGGCGCCCTTGGTCACGTCGGCCGCCGCGAGGATCTCGTTGATGGTGGCCGCCTGGTAGCCCCGTTCCTCGAACACGACGGCGGCCGCGGAGAGGATCGCCTGTCGGGTGCGGATCGCGCGGTCCTGCATCGCCATGTCCGCTCTCCTTACGTGCCCCTGAGGCACCACTAAAAAAACCGTCCAGTTTGTATTCTGAGAGCGTACGTCATCGATCGGTCGCCCACATCCCTGAGGTGTGACGGCGGCCCGGCCGGGATCGGGCCGCTCCAGCGCGCGCTGCGCCAATTGACAAACCGTCCGCGCTGTTTTTTTATCGAGGCAGGTTCAGCTGCGGGTTCGGATGTCACAGTCCACAGGGGAGACACGATGGACATTGAAGTGCTGGGTTCGCTGTCGGTGCGGGAGAACGGCATCCCGATCGTCCCCACCGCGCCGAAACCCCGGCAGGTGCTGGCGCTGCTCGCACTCAACGCCGACCGCGTCGTCCCCGTCTCGACGCTGATCGAGGAACTGTGGGACGACAACCCTCCCCGCAGTGCCCGCACGACCCTCCAGACCTACATCCTCCAGCTGCGCGAGCTCATCGCTGGCGCCCTGCTGCGCGGCGGTGACGCGGACACCGGCGCCAAGGGCATCCTGGCCACCCTCCCCGGCGGCTACCGCCTGCAGACGCGCGGCGGCACCATCGACCACCAGGAATTCGAGCGCCGCGCGGGCGCCGGGTACCGCGCCATGGACGCCGAGGACCACCCGGCGGCGGCCCGCAAGCTGAGCGACGCGCTCGCTCTGTGGACCGGCCCCGCACTCGCCGACGTACAGGCGGGCAGCCGGATCGCCCTGGAGGTCAGCCGGCTGGAGGAGAGCCGCCTGTGCGCCCTCGACCAGCGCATCGAGGCCGATCTGCGCCTGAGCCACCACCGCGGTCTGCTGTCCGAACTGACCGTGCTGGTCCAGCAGTTCCCCATGCACGAGAGCCTGCACGGGCAGTTCATGCTCGCCCTCTACCGCTCGGGCCGCCGCGGTGAGGCCCTCAACGTCTACCAGCGCCTGCGCACCACCCTCGTGCGCGAACTGGGTCTCGAACCCTCCGCGGCTCTCGGCAGGCTCCAGCGCGGCATCCTCATGGCGCACCCCGAAGCCGGCGCCCTGGCCGTCCCCGGGGCCGGTTCCGGCCGTCGCCCCGTGCGCACCGGCTGACCGCGGGCGGGCGACGGTCCCCGTCGGGTGGCCCGGCTCGTCGTACGGCCGTCGTCAGCTCACGGCCTGCTCGACCAGGGCCGCGATGCGCTTCTCGTCGGCCTCCGTCAGCTTCGTGAGGGCGAACGACGTCGCCCACACATTGCCGTCGTCGAGCGCCGCCTGGTCGCTGAAGCCGAGCGTGGCGTACTTCGACTTGAACTTGGCCGCGCTCTGGAAGTGGCACAGCACCTTGCCGTTCTTGGCGTAGGCGGGCATCCCGTACCAGAGCTTGGGGGTGAGTTCGGGGGCTGCGCTCGTGACGATGGCGTGGATGCGTTCGGCGAGCAGCCGGTCGTCCTCCGCCATGTCGGCGATCTTCGCGAGCACCTCGGACTCCGTGTCCGCCTTGGAGGCGCGCGAGCCGCGCTTCGTCTCCTTGGCGCGGTCCTTCATCGCCTCGCGTTCCTCGGCGGTGAAACCCTCGTGCTTCTCGGCTGCCTTCTTCGTGGTCGCCATGTCACATGTCCTTTCGTGGTGGGGGAACGGTGTCGCGAGCGGCTGGAGCCGGGGGTCAGGCGGCTTCCCAGACGAAGCCGTCGGGGTCGGTGAAGGCGGCGCCCGTACTGCCCAGGGCGATGCCGTGGGAGCCGGAGCCCTCGGGGTCGACGCCGAGGTCCTTGGCCAGGCCCCGGCGCTTGTAGAGGGCCAGCTTGACGGGGCTGGAGTCGGCGGCCTTGAACTCCGCGTACTTGCCGCCGAAGCTCTTGCCTGCGGTCAGGCCGTGCTCGACGTAGAACTGCTTGCTCGCCTTGACGTCCTCGACGCCGAGCAGCAGGACGGTCTCGTCGATGTTCCGGGTCGCCGGACCGCTGTTCTTCTTCGCGGAGGTCGCGACCTTCCAGATGGTTCCGTCCGGCGCCCGCAGCACCCCGCCGTAGCCCCACAGGGACTTCTCGGCGGGCTTCAGGGCCGTGGCACCGGCGGCGAGGGCGGATCCGATGAGGCTGTCCACATCGGCCGGCTGGGAGACGGTCAGCGCCAGCGTGAACCCGCGAAAGCCCTCCGACGGCGACTGGGCGGCCCGCAGCCGCAACGTCGAGGAGTCCAGGCCGAACGCTTCCTTGTAGAACTGGGCGGCGGCCGCGGGGTCGGCCGCCTCGAGGGTGACGGATGCGATGGAAGTCATGCCGTTCAAGCTAGGTCCGAGGTGCCCGCCACGGCTTCTTCATTCGTGCTCGATGCGAGGGGCCGTGGACGGGGGCTGTGGTCGTCCTCGAGCGATCCTCGAGCGGGCCACGACGCGATCACGGCGGTCCGGTGTGGCAGGCATGTGCGGAAGGGGCGACGGCCGAGCGGTGCTCGGTGCATGCTGGAGCCGATGCCGCGAGAGGCCACCGCCGAGGAGGCGGCCGCCACGTACCACGAGGAGGATTTCCGGTGACCGCACTCTCCTACGCGCACGGGACCAGCGAGGTGCCGCTCCTCGGCGACACGGTCGGCGCCAACCTGCGCAAGGTCGTCGAGGCCTGGCCCGGGCGCGAGGCACTCGTCGATGTGCCGAGCGGGCGCCGCTGGACCTACGCCGAATTCGGAGCCGACGTCGACGAGTTGGCGCGCGGGCTGATGGCCCGGGGGATCGCCAAGGGTGACCGCGTCGGCATCTGGGCGGTCAACTGTGCCGAGTGGGTGCTCGTGCAGTACGCGACCGCGCGGATCGGCGCCATCATGGTGAACATCAACCCCGCCTACCGGGCACACGAGTTGGCGTTCGTGCTCAAGCAGTCGGGTGTCTCGCTCCTCGTCTCGTCGACCGAGCACAAGGGCACGGACTACCGCGAGCTGGTACGGCAAGTGGCGCCCGAATGCCCGCGGTTGCGCGACCAGGTCTTCATCGGCACGGACAGCTGGGACGCCCTGGTGGCGGCAGCGGACGGTGTCACGGACGGTCAACTGGCGGCGCGGGAGGCCGAGTTGTCGTGCGACGACCCGGTCAACCTCCAGTACACCTCCGGCACGACCGGCTTCCCGAAGGGCGCCACGCTCTCCCACCACAACATCCTCAACAACGGGTACTGGGTGGGGGAGACGGTCGGCTACACCGAGCAGGACCGGGTGTGTCTGCCCGTGCCCTTCTACCACTGCTTCGGCATGGTGATGGGGAACCTCGGCGCCACCTCGCACGGCGCGTGCGTCGTCATCCCCGGCCCGTCCTTCGAACCGGCCGCCACCCTGCGCGCCGTGCAGCAGGAGCGGTGCACCTCGCTGTACGGCGTACCGACCATGTTCATCGCGGAGTTGAACCTGCCAGACTTCGCGACGTACGACCTGAGCAGTTTGCGTACGGGGATCATGGCGGGGTCCCCGTGCCCGGTCGAGGTGATGAAGCGGGTCGTCGCCGAGATGCACATGGCCGAGGTCTCCATCTGTTACGGCATGACCGAGACGTCCCCCGTCTCCTTGCAGACGCGCCGCGACGACGACCTGGAGCGCCGCACCGGAACCGTCGGCCGCGTCCTGCCGCACATCGAGGTCAAGGTGATCGACCCGGTCACCGGTGTCACGCTGCCGCGCGGCGAACCCGGTGAGCTGTGCACGCGCGGGTACAGCGTGATGCTCGGCTACTGGGACGAGCCGGAGAAGACCGCCGAGGTCATCGACGCCGGCCGGTGGATGCACACGGGCGACCTCGCGGTGATCCGCGAGGACGGCTACGGCCAGATCGTCGGGCGCATCAAGGACATGATCATCCGCGGCGGCGAGAACATCTCCCCGCGCGAGATCGAGGAGTTCCTCTACGGGCACCCGAAGATCGCCGACGTACAGGTCGTGGGCGTGCCGCACGAGAAGTACGGCGAAGAGGTGCTCGCCTGTGTGATCCTGCGCGACCCCGCGGACACGCTGACCCTCGACGAGGTGCGCGCCTTCTGTCGCGACCGGCTCGCGCACTACAAGATCCCGAGCCGGCTGCGCCTTCTCGAACGGTTCCCGATGACCGTCAGTGGGAAGGTCCGGAAGGTGGAACTCCGAGAGGGGTACGGGGAGTTGTAGAACCAGCAACCGCAGTGAGGGGGCTCACGGCTCCCTTCGCATGCACACCCTGGGCCACCGGTCCAGGCCGTGCTCGGCCTCGGCCGCGCGGATGGCGCGCAGCCCCGGTGTGAGCTCGGCCCCGGAGAGCCGGCGGAAACCGAGGCGCTCGTAGTACGGGGCGTTCCACGGGACGTCGGCGAACGTGGTGAGGGTGAGGCCGGTCAGGCCTTGGTCGCGCGCGCAGTCGGCGGCGCGCGCGATCAGGGTCTGGCCCACGCCGCGGCGGGCGGCGTCCGGGTGCACGGTGACCTGCTCGATGTGGAAGGCGTCGTCGACGGGCTCGGCGACCAGGTAGGCGACCACGGTCCCGATGTCCTCGGCCGCGACCCAGGCGTGTCCCGCCCGCCGGAACCGGTCCAGTTCGGCGACCGTGGGCGGCGCGTCGTCGGCGATCGCGGCCATGCCGACCGTACGGAAGATCTCGCCCGCGGCCGTCTCGATCGCCTGGAGGCGGGGGAGGTCGGCGGGTTCGGCGCTGCGAATGATCACCCGGGAAGTATGCCGAGGTGGGTGCGCCGGGTCACCGGAATTACGTGCCGGGTGCCTATGTGGCGCGCGTCCATGTGCCGTACGGCTATGTGTCGCGTGCCTACGTGCCGCCCGCGATCAGCTCGTCCGCCGGGCTGTTCACCGGCTGCGGCACCCCGGCGAGGTCGAGGACGAACAGCGGGACGCCGAGGGCGTCGGCGCGGGAGCCTGCCTCGTCCGCGTAACCGGCCAGCGAGAAATAGGCGCAGGCCGCGGACTCCGTCATCGACTGCAACCACAGGCACTCCACATCGCGCAGCGTCGCGGGCCGCACCGACGGCTCGACCTGGACGACGACCCCGCGCGCCGCCAGCCCGATGCCGGAGGGCGGTCGCTGATCGGCCCTGCGTACGTCGTCGTAGCCGAGCCAGCGCAGATACAGCGCCACGGCCGTCACGGCGTCGCGTGCGGTGCGGATGGCGACGGGCTGGAACGCGGGGCGCGGCGGAGCGGCCGTGCGCGGCAGCGGGATGTGGGCGGGCGCGGGCGCCTGGTCGTCGTGGACGGGGACGCGCAGCACCGAGCCGCAGGCGCAGCCGAGCTCCGGCCGGGGCCACCGGTCGTGCCGCCCGCACATGGGGCAGCGCAGCGTCACCCAGTCGTCGTCCCACGTGCGCTCGGAGACGGGGACGGGGGCGGCGCCGCGCACCATCGGCGGCGCGACGGGCGCGCCACAGGCGCAGGGCAGGGCCTGGGGTGCGTACAGATGCTCGCGCCGGCAGGTGGGGCAGCGCAGATGGGTGGGCTCGGCCATGGCAACTCCCCCTCGGTCCTGCCCCGGACACGGATCGACGTCCGTCTCATCATCCACCTTGACGGCCTCCGAAGCGCCCCTCTACATTGCTTCCATATAGCAGAACCTAGTTTCCGCATCGTGAAAGTGGTCGGGAGGTCGATCGGGAAGCGAGCGCGGGACTAGGCGACGGAATTCAGAGCTCGCCGCGGGGCGCGACGGGAGCGCGAATCCGACAGCCACAGCCGTAGCCGTAGTCGTGCAGCTGCACAGCAGCCGTACACAGTCACAGCAGGAGTCGGGAGCACTCATGGCTCGAATGACCGCCGCCCGCGCGGCCGTTGAGATCCTCAAGCGCGAGGGCGTCAGCAACGCGTTCGGCGTGCCCGGTGCCGCCATCAACCCCTTCTACAAGGAGCTCAAGGAGAGCGGTGGCATCGACCACACGCTCGCCCGCCACGTCGAGGGTGCCTCGCACATGGCCGAGGGCTACACCCGGGCCAACCCGGGCAACATCGGTGTCTGCATCGGCACTTCGGGTCCCGCCGGGACCGACATGATCACCGGCCTGTACTCCGCCACGGGCGACTCGATCCCGATCCTGTGCATCACGGGTCAGGCGCCGAGTCACCTGCTGCACAAGGAGGACTTCCAGGCCGTCGACATCGCCTCGATCGCCAAGCCGGTCGCGAAGATGGCGGTGACGGTCCTCGAGGCCGCGCAGGTCCCGGGCATCTTCCAGCAGGCCTTCCACCTGATGCGCTCGGGCCGTCCGGGCCCCGTCCTCATCGACCTGCCGATCGACGTCCAGCAGACGGAGATCGAGTTCGACCCGGAGACGTACGAGCCGCTGCCGGTCTACAAGCCGGCCGCGAGCCGCGCGCAGATCGAGAAGGCGGTCAAGCTCCTCGTCGAGTCCGAGCGGCCGCTGATCGTCGCGGGCGGCGGCATCATCAACGCGGACGCGTCCGACCTGCTCGTCGAGTTCGCCGAGGTCACCAACACGCCTGTCATTCCTACGCTGATGGGCTGGGGCACGATCCCCGACGACCACGAGCTGAACGCGGGCATGGTGGGGCAGCAGACCGGTCACCGGTACGGCAACGCCACGTTCCTGGAGTCGGACTTCGTCCTCGGTATCGGCAACCGGTGGGCCAACCGGCACACCGGGTACAAGCTCGATGTCTACCAGGGCGAGCGGAAGTTCGTGCACGTTGACATCGAGCCGACGCAGATCGGCAAGATCTTCGCGCCGGACTACGGGATCGCGTCCGACGCGAAGGTCGCGCTCGAGCTCTTCGTCGAGGTCGCGAAGGAGCTGAAGGCCGCCGGCGAGCTGCCGGACCGCTCCGCGTGGGTCGCCTCGCATCTGGAGCGCAAGGAGACGCTGCAGCGGCGTACGCACTTCGACGACATCCCCATGAAGCCGCAGCGCGTCTACGAGGAGATGAACAAGGCGTTCGGCAAGGACACGCGGTACGTGACGACCATCGGTCTGTCGCAGATCGCGGGTGCGCAGATGCTGCACGTCTACAAGCCGCGGCACTGGATCAACTGCGGCCAGGCGGGGCCGCTCGGCTGGACCATCCCGGCCGCGCTCGGCGTCTCCAAGGCCGACCCGGACACGCAGGTCGTGGCACTCTCCGGCGACTACGACTTCCAGTTCATGATCGAGGAACTGGCGGTCGGGGCGCAGCACCGCATCCCGTACGTCCATGTCCTCGTGAACAACGCCTACTTGGGCCTGATCCGCCAGGCCCAGATCGGCCTCGACATCAACTTCCAGGTCAACCTGGAGTTCGAGAACCAGAACAGCCCCGAGCTGGGTGTCTACGGTGTCGACCACGTCAAGGTCGCCGAGGGGCTCGGCTGCAAGGCGATCCGCGTGACGGATCCGAACGAGCTGGGTACGGCTTTCGAGCAGGCCAAGAAGATGGCCCAGGAGTTCCAGGTCCCGGTCGTCGTCGAGGCGATCCTGGAGCGGATCACGAACATCTCCATGAGCCCGACGGCCGACATCAGCGCGGTCAAGGAGTTCGAGGAGCTGGCCACGGAGCCGGGCCACGCGCCGACGGCCATCCGGCCGCTGAAGGTCTGACGCGGAGCCCTGCGGCTCACTGCGGGGCTTGCGGTGGGGCGGGCCCCCGGTTCCAGGTGAACCGGGGGCCCGCGCTTGGTTGTACGGGTGGTTCGTTGCGCGGCACCGCCCTTGCCCGGCCACACCGGCGCCCGCCCGCCGCCTCCGGGGGTTTCGGCACTCCGGGGCCCGGGATGGAGCCGGGGTCGGCGCCTGTGGCGTTGGGTGCGCGGCACCGGGGTTCTGGTCCTGTGCCGGGGTTGGCGTCTGCGTCGCCGGTGCGCTGCGCCGGCCCACGCTCCGGCTGCGCCGACACCCGCTCATCTCCCACCCGCCCGCCCCCCTCCCGGGGCTTCGGCATCCCGGGGCCCGGGGCGGCGGTCGGGGGTGGCGGCAGCGTGATGGCTGTGCGGCACCGGCCCCTCTCCGGGGGATCCGGCGCGGTCCTGCCTTCCGGCTGTGCCGGCCCCGTGCGTGGCGCCATGGCAGGGTCGGGGCCTCACGTGCGTCGTGCGCGGCACCGCTCTTGCCCGCCTGCACCGGCGCCCGCTCGTCTCCCACCCGCCCGCCCCCTCCGGGGGCTTCGGCCTCCCGGGCCCCCGGCGCGGTGTCGCGGGTGGCGGCAGCGCGATGGCTGTGCGGCACCGCCCCCTTTCCGGGGCCCAGTGCGGCCCCCATCCCTTCCGGCTGCGCCGGTCCCGTGCGTATCGCCATGGCAGGGCCGGGCCTCACTGGTGTCGTGCACGGCACCGTCCTTGTCCGGCTGCGTTGACCCCGTGCGTAGCGCCATGGCAGCGCCGGGTCTCACGTGTGTCGTGCGCGGCGCCGCCCCCTGGTCCGGCCCCACGGGCCCGCGCGAATCGTCATGGCAGGGCCGGGGGCTCACGGGTGTGGGGTGCAGGGCCGCCCGTTCCGCTGCGCTGACGCGTGCTCATCTCTACCCGCCCGCCCGCCCCTCCGGGGAGGCCCCTGCTCCGTGTCGAGGCCGGCGCGGTTCGGTTGTGGTGCCCGGCACCGTGTGCGGCCTTGCCTGCCACCCCCTGTCCGCTCAAGGCGAGACGCCAGCACGGCGCTTGACCTCAAGCGTTCTTGAGGTCGGACGATCTCCTCAAGTGGTCCGCAAGAGGCGGAGCTTGGAGGGGAAGGGCGGGCCCATGGAGACGGCTGCGGCTACGGCGATGGCGACGGCTGGCGAGTGGATCGAGAGGTACTCCCACTCACTCACGTCCAGGAAGCCCCACGAACCGTTGGACGAACTGCGACCGCTCGCCCCGCTGGTGCGTGACGCCAAGATCGTGGCGTTGGGGGCCGCCGCCCGGCAGACGCGTGAACTGTCCGACGTGGCACACCGCATCGTGCGGCTGCTGGTGGAAGAGGAGGGCTTTCGGAGTCTGGCCCTGGAGGGCGACGACCCGGGTCGGCTCGGCCTGGACGTCTACGTTGCCACCGGTGAGGGGGACCCGCGTGCTCTGCTGGCCGGGGCGCGGTCGTTCTGGCGGACCGCCGAGATCCTCGAACTCGTCCGCTGGATGCGGTCCTACAACCAGCGTCACGCGGGCGACCCGGTACGTTTCGCGCGGCCCCTCGCCGAACCGGTGCGCCACCCCACGCGGCTCGACGGCCTGGCCGGACTGGAACGCGAACTCGCCGACAACGCGGCCTGGTGGCAGCGGCACAGCGGCGACAAAGTCGTCTACTGGGGCGGCATCGCCCACACGGCCGTCGGTGACCCGCGCACCGTTTCTTCCTCCGAGCCCCCGCAGACGCACCGGAAGATGGGTGCGTACCTGCGTGAACTGCTGGGACAGGACTACCGGTCCGTCGGCCTGACCCTGGCGCACGGTTCCTAGGCGCAGGGGCCACTTCCGCACGGTTCCCTTGCGCACGGTTCCGTTGGGCGGCTCCCGGCCGCTCCGCCCCCGGACTTCGTCGACAGTCTGCTCGGCGTCGCCGCCGGGGACAGGGCTGGTACCTCCTGGACCTGGGTGTCCCGCGTCCCGCCCACGTCCGCCGCTTCCTGGACGATCCGGCCCGCACCCGGTTGATCGTGCCCGGCTCCTGCCGTAAGCCCCTGCCGTAGGCAGCCGAAGAGCCCCGGATACGGACCGTCGTATCCGGGGCTCTGGTTCGGGATGTGGTGGGAGGTGGGGGTGTTGCCGTCCGACGGCGCGCGACTGGCGGAACATGCATGCGCGCCACCGGACGGAGATCGGGGAAAACGGGACCCCAACAGGCAGGCTCCGTAAGGGAATTGGCTGGGACCGCGGCGGCCGGCGTACGACGGTTCGTCCGTTCCCCTCCCTCAGGTCGAGAGGAGAGCGGAGGAACCATTACCACCGCACTGGCTCGTACGCTGCACAAGCCGCCGCGGTCCTCGTCCGCCCGCGTCCGTCCGTCCACGACCACCCCTCATCCGGGTCGCGGCGGACGGCGCGGGTCAGTGCGTACGGGGGCAGACCTCCCGCCGCCCCACGTACGCAGTCAGGGGGCTCAGTCCTCGCGCAGGGCGCGGACCGCCTCCTCCACGCGCTTGCCGTAGTCGGCGTCGGCGGCGTGGAAGTGGGCCAGGTTCTTCTCGACGATGTCGTCGCGCGAGACCTGGGAGAGGCCGCCCGCGATGTTCGCGACCAGGCGTCCCTTCTCGTCCTCCGACATCAGGCGGTAGAGCTCGCCCGCCTGGAAGAAGTCGTCGTCCTTCGTGTGGGCCGGCGCCTCGTGCGTGCCGGTGTGGCCGTTGATCGCGAGCGGCGCGGCCAGCGGGCGGCCGGTCTCGACGGGGCCGTCGAAGGAGTTCGGCTCGTAGTTCTTGTGGGCGCGGGCGTAGGCGTTGGTGGCCATGGCGCCGTCGCGGCCGTAGTTGTTCGCCGCGGTCGCCTTGGGGGCGTTGACCGCGAGCTGGGTGTGGTTGACGCCCAGGCGGTAGCGGTGCGCGTCCGCGTAGGCGAACAGGCGGCCCTGCAGCATCTTGTCGGGGGAGGGGCCGATGCCCGGAACGAAGTTGTTCGGGGAGAAGGCGGCCTGCTCGACCTCGGCGAAGACGTTGTCGGGGTTGCGGTCCAGGACCAGGCGGCCCACGCGCTGCAGCGGGTAGTCCTTGTGTGGCCACACCTTGGTGAGGTCGAACGGGTTGAAGCGGTAGTCCGCCGCCTCGGCCGCCGGCATCAGCTGGACGTACAGGGTCCAGGACGGGTTGACGCCGCGCTCGATGGCCTGGAGGAGGTCCGTCTGGTGCGAGTTCGGGTCCTTGCCCGCGAGCTCGGCGCCCTGCTCGGCCGACAGGCTGCGGATGCCCTGGTTCGTCTTGAAGTGGTACTTCACGAAGAAGGCTTCGCCCTGCTCGTTCGTCCACTGGTACGTGTGCGAGCCGTAGCCGTTCATGTGGCGGTAGGACGCCGGGATGCCGCGGTCGCCCATCAGCCAGGTGATCTGGTGCGTGGCCTCGGGGGCGTGCGCCCAGAAGTCCCAGACGTTCTCCGGCTCCTGCTTGCCCGTGAACGGGTCGCGCTTCTGGGAGTGGATGAAGTCGGGGAACTTCAGCGGGTCCTTGATGAAGAAGACCGGGGTGTTGTTGCCGACGAGGTCGTAATTGCCCTCTTCGGTATAGAACTTGAGCGCGAAGCCGCGCGGGTCACGGACGGCGTCCGCGCCACCGAGGTTGTCCGCCACGGTCGAGAAGCGCAGGAAGACCTCGGTGCGCTTGCCGACCGACTTCAGGAAGTCGGCGTACGTGTAGTCGGTGACGTCGTCCGTCACCTCGAAGTAGCCATAGGCGCCGGAGCCACGGGCGTGCACCACGCGCTCCGGGATGCGCTCGCGGTTGAAGCGGGCGAGCTTCTCCAGGAGGTGCTGGTCCTGGAGCAGGAGCGGGCCACCGACGCCGGCGGTGGCGGAGTTCTGGTTGTCGGCGACGGGGGCGCCGGACTCGGTCGTAAGCACGCGCTTCGACATCGTGACCTTCCGTGCTGTGACTGCTGAGGTGTTCGGAGCGTAAGGACCTCTGAACAGCTACGTCAACAGTTTGTTGAAGTTATGGGTGGGCGAATGTGGTTCCGGGCCGCGGCGGCGCCTGGGCGCGACAGGACAGGTGTCAGCGCCGCCACGGCCCGGAAGTCTGGGGTGTTGCCCGGGTCGTTACTTGGGCTGGTCGCCGGAGAGACGCTCCACCGCGCGCAGCAGCGCCGAGTGGTCGAGGCCGCCGTCGCCCTGGGCGCGCAGCGAGGCGACCAGCTGGGCGACCGTGGCGCCGACGGGCAGCGCGGCACCGACATTGCGGGCGGCGTCGGTGACGATGCCCATGTCCTTGTGGTGCAGGTCGATGCGGAAGCCCGGCTTGAAGTCCCGGTTCAGGAAGTTGTCCTTCTTGCGGGTCAGCACGGTGGAGCCGGCGAGGCCGCCGTTCAGGACGTCCAGGGCGGCCTTGAGGTCGACGCCGGACTTCTCCAGGAAGACCACGGCCTCGGCGCACGCCTGGATGTTCACGGCGACGATCAGCTGGTTGGCGGCCTTCACGGTCTGGCCCGAGCCGTGCGGACCGCACAGGACGATGGTCTTGCCGAGCGCGTCGAGCAGCGGCTTGGCCTCGTCGAACTCGGCCTGCTCACCGCCGACCATGATGGAAAGGACGGCCTCGATCGCGCCGGCCTCGCCGCCGGAGACGGGGGCGTCCAGGACGCGAATTCCCTTGTCCTTGGCGGCCTTTGCCAGGTCGACCGAGGTCTGCGGGGTGATCGAGGACATGTCGATCAGCAGGGCGCCCGACTTCGCGTTCTCCAGGATGCCGTCGGGGCCGTACGCGATGGCCTCGACCTGCGGGGAGGCCGGAACCATCGTCACGACGACGTCGGCGTCCTTGACGGCCTCGGCGATCGACTTCGCGGCGGTGCCGCCGGCGGCCGTGAGGCGGTCGAGCTTGTCCTGCTCCAGGGTGAAGCCCGTGACGTCGTAGCCGGCCTTGATCAGGTTCTCCGACATGGGGGAGCCCATGATGCCGAGACCGATCCACGCGACCTTGGGGAGGTTGTTGCTCATGAGGGTTGCTCCTAAGGCTTTAACTGCAACGCTGTAGCCGTAACAGCGTTGATACGTCTATGAGTTGGCGTCCGCCGCGCGTCCGCCGGAGGCTCGGCTCAGGCCGCGCGGTGCTCGCGCGGCAGCCAGTCGAAGGCCTCGGCGCTCGGGGCGTCGCCCGGCTTGTACTCCAGGCCCACGTAGCCCTCGTAGCCGGCCTTCTTCAGCTGGTCGAGCAGGTCTTCCAGCGGCAGCGAACCGGTGCCCGGAGCGCCGCGGCCCGGGTTGTCGGCGATCTGCACGTGCGCCGTCTTGTCGGTGTAGGAGCTGATGACCGCCGTCAGGTCCTCGCCGTTCATGGACAGGTGGTACAGGTCCATCAGGAACTTGGCGTTGCCGAGGCCGGTCGCCGCGTTCACCTTGTCCACGATCTCGATCGCCTTCGGGGCGCTCACGATCGGGCACTTCGGCGACTCGGGCGCGTTCAGCGCCTCGATCAGCAGCACGGCGCCGACACGGTCGGCCGCGCGGGCCGCCAACACCAGGTTCTCCAGGGCGAGTTCGTCCTGCTCCTGCTCCGAGGCGCCGTCGACACGGTTGCCGTACAGCGCGTTGAGCGCCGTGCAGCCGAGGGAGTGCGCGAAGTCGGCCGCGACGTCGATGTTCGCGCGGAACTTCTCGCTCTCCTCGCCGGGGATCGACAGGGCGCCGCGGTCCGGGCCCGGCAGCTGCCCCGCGTAGAAGTTCAGGCCGGTGAGCCGGACGCCCGCGTCGTTGATCGCGGCGCGCAGCGCGTCGAGCTCGGACTGCTCGGGGGTGGGGGCATCGACCCAGGGCCACCAGAGCTCGACCGCGGTGAAGCCCGCCGCGGCGGCGGCCGCGGGGCGCTCCAGGAGCGGGAGCTCCGTGAAGAGGATCGACAGGTTGACGTTGAAGCGCTGGTCAGCGAAGCCCATCAGGGTCGGCGCTCCCTTCCGGTTCGTGTCCGGTACGGCCGCCGAGTGCGATCGCTGTGTGATCCACCCGGTGATTCCGTATTGCGGAAGTTCGTTTCTACTTGATGGAAGATTGCCTGCAAGGGCTCCAGGCTGTCAAGGGGGGTCGTCGAATTTCGCCCAGCCCGCGCATCCGTCCGGGCATCGAGAAACCGGTGCATGACACGTGTTTGGCCTTGAAGTTCTGGGAAGGTGAACGCCCGTTGCCGGTCACGGGAGTTGGGGGAGATGGGCGGATCCCGGTCAGTGCCGACGAACGGCCTTTCGCCGGTCTACGACGAGACGGGGGCCGCGTCCGCGCGGTTCTTGCGCTGGCTCGTCGAGCAGACCGGCACGGGCGGGGCGAGCCGCGTGGCCAGCGCCGATTTCGCGGCGCACGAGCGGTGCAACCTGGACCAGGTCGCCGACATCGTGGACCGCCTCGGCGCGCTCGGCTGGCTCACCGAGCACAACGACTCGGGCGCCGACCCGCCGCTCGTCACGCCCACCGCCGCCGGCCTCGCCGAGGTTGCCGTCTGGGACGAGGCGTACGCCGACCGGGAGGTCAGGCGCCGCTACGCGAAGGCGGCCCTGTTCGCGTACTGGGACCGGGCCGGACAGCACCGCAGCGGCGAGGAGTCCCACCCCGAGAACTTCCTGTGGGCCAGCGAGGCCTTCTACTGCGGCCGCCAACTCCCGGTGGAGGACCTGGAGTACGCCAGGAACCACCTGGAACTGCCCGCGCCCGTCCACGTCAGCCCGGCGGAAGCGGGCGAGGGCGTGGTGATCTCGTACGAGCAGCTGGCCCAGCTCGTCCAGGCCTCCCTGCCCGAAGCGACCGAGAGCGACAGTGAACTGCGGCAGGTGCGCGCGCTCGCCGACGAGCTGACCGACACCATCGACCGCGGCGACCGGCCCGACGAGGGCCTGGTGCGGCGCTTCATGGAGCGCGTCCCCGGCGTACTGCAGAGCGAGAGCGTGTCGGTCGGCAAGGAGGTGGTGGTCGGCTTCCTCGCCGACTTCGTCCGGCAGACGCTGAGGCTGCCATGACGGATCACGGGGGCCCCACAACCGAATCGGACGACCAGATACCCGAGGTGTACGCGCGCCAGCCGCTCCTGAGCCAGCTGGTGCCGCGCCTCATCGGCCTGGAGCGCGACCGCCATCGCAGGCGCGGGCACCGGGAGTTCGCCGACGACCTGCCCGTCGTGCTGCTCAGCGGGCGGCACGGCACCGGCAAGAGCGCCATGCTGAACGACCTCCAGCGTGCCTACGCCCCCGACACCGGCCCCTGGCCGGGACCGCGCGTCCCCTTCGCCCGGATCAACTGCACGGACCTGGAGGAGCGGGCCAGGGTCGGTCCCGAGATCGCCAACAACTCGTACGTGGTCGAGATGCTGGTCGAGCTCGTCCGCCAACTCTCGCTCCCCGTGGCCGGGTTCGGGCGTCTTCGCTTCCCCAGGACCACCGCGGGGCTGCTCGCCGTGATCTCCGCCCGGCGCCCCGGCATCGACGACGAGCTCGACGTCGCCGACCGGCACGCCGCCGCCCTGATGGGCCCCTGGCCGCCGGGCGAACCCCCGCCCACCTGGGACGCGCTGTTCCGCGCCGCGCTGCCGACACCCGCAGACGGCGGCTCGCCCGACCCGTCCGAGTTCCCCGAGGCGGCCGTGCGCACCTACCTCGGCAGGCCCCACCGCCGCCGCGCCCGCGGGCTCGGCCCCCGCGGACTGGTCAGCTGGTACGAGAACCACCGCAGCGAGAGCGACAACCGGCTGCGCGGGATGCCGCCCGACGCGGCCGTCGAGCCGCCCCGGGTGCCGGCCGCGCAGCGCCCGCGGGCCGTGGCCAGGCTCTGCCAGGAGTTCCACCAGGGCCGGGGCTTCCGGCGCGGCGTCGAGCGCATGCTGATGGCCGCGTTCCTCAGGGACGTGCGCTACGGCAGGCTGCGGCGCGGGAACCGGGCACCCAGGCCGCTGGTCCTGCTCGACAACGTGCACACCGACCCCGGCCGCGACTTCCTCGAACTCCTCCTGGAACAGCGCGCGTTGCAGGAGCGCGGCGCCCGCGACCCGCTCGTCGTCCTCGCCACGGAGCTGCGCGGCGACGCCGACGACGATGACGAAACCCCGGAGGCCGAGCAGGAGACCGCCCCGTACCACCAGGCCACCCGCCAGCCCCTTCAGGAGGTGGGCGCGCGGACCCGCTGGAGCCGCGACAGCGAGGAACCGTCCGAGGGCGTGCTGATGCTGCCGCTGCCGCCGCTCGACACGGAGCACCTGGAACGCATGCTCCGCAGCGACGAGCGGGTCACCTTCGACCCGTACATCGCGACGGCGCTGCACGATCTGACCCGCGGCCACCCCATGGGGGCCCGCCGGATGTGCGACGCCGTCGTGCACAAGGCGCGCGGCGAGGAGTGGGTGGCGGCCGAGGAACTGCTCGACCTCGACCATCCCGGCGGCGCCGGGGAGTCGGTCATCTGGCGGCTGCTCAACACCCTCGTCGGCAGCGAGAACCACGACGAGCTGTGCCTGCTCTCGCTGGCCTGGGACCGGGAGGCGGCCGAGCAGCTGGCCGAGCGATGGGTGCCGCGCCGGATCGACGACCTGGCCGCGGCCGACGGCGTCGCCGCCCAGCTGGAGCGGGAGCGCTGGTCGCGGGGGCCCGGCAGCCGGCCGTTCATCACGGACCGCTTCCTGCGGGCGCTGCTCGTGCACCAGATGCGCAGCGGGCGCGGCGCGGGCGGCGTGGGCTGGGGCGACGCGCACGGGCTGCTCGCGCAGCACCACAGGCGCAGGGCCGAGGGCCGTACTGGGCGGGCGGGGCGCGAGGAGTGGGCCCGCTTCCTGTGGCACCGGCTGGCCGGGGGAGAGACCCAGGAGGTCGTCGACCGGCTGCACGCGGAGTTCGTACGGTCCGACGGCGACGCCCTGGAGTGGCTGCGGGCGCTGCGGACGGTGGCGCACGCGCCGCGTCCGCCGGGCGACCTCTGGTTCGAGCAGTGCCAGGAGGTCGGCAAGGGGCGCATGGACCGGTTGCAGGTGCGGGCGGACCCGGAGGCGGGCCTGGAGAAGCAGGCGATCCACCGGCTCCTGCACGCGCTGTGGTACTCCGCCGACGAGCTCGCCGAGGCGGACCGGCCGCTGGCCACCAGGATCGGCCAGGAGCTGTCGTTCCTGTCCGCCCAGCACCTGACCGGGCGCGCGGTCCTCGCCCAGGCCGCGGTGCGCTGGCCGCGGGCGGTGCGGGACGGCGAGGACTGGCCGCTGGAGCGCAGCTGGGGAGGGGTGGCATGAGGGGCCGCTGGACGGACCGCAGGAACTGGCGCTGGCTGCCGCGGCGGGTCCGGTTCCGGGTGTTCGGCCTGATCGACGTGATCGCGCTGTGGGTGCTCGTCGGGGCGCTGGTCGGGGGCGGGGCGTGGTGGGGCGTCGACACGTATCTGGACCAGCGGAACTACTGCTCGGCGGACCATGACCTGCGGCGCGTGGGGGCGGGCGACGGCGAGTGCATCGGCGTCACCGCGCGGTCGTACGGGTTCGAGCCCGAGCTGAAGGGCGTCCTGGGCAGCATCGCGCGAGAGAACGGGCGGGCGCGGGCGAGCGCGCCGCAGAAGCAGGTGGTGAGCGTGGCCGTCGTCATGCCGTACACCGCGAAGGCGCCGGGCGCGGCCATGTCCAAGGAGCTGATCCTGCACGCGCTGCAGGGCGCGTACGTCGCGCAGTACGAGCACAACCACGGTTCGACGACCAAGAACAGCGCGGTCCAGCTCCTCTTCGCCAACGTGGGCGAGTACCTCAACCACTGGTCCGGCGTGACCAAGGAGCTGAGCGCCCGGAGGAACGACGAGGACGCGCCCGTCGTCGCCGCCATCGGCTTCCCCAACAGCGACACCCAAACCCTGAAGTCCGTGCAGAGCCTGGAGAAGAGCCGGATCCCGGCGGTCAGCGCCGCGCTGAGCGCCACCGACATGGAGAACCCGTACCTGTTCAAGGTGTCGCCCTCCAACGCCCAGCTGGTGGACGCGCTGAAGGAGTACGCGAAGCGGAACGACGTCAACCGCGGGAAAACGTTCATGATCGCGGACGACCGGGACGACAAGTACGTCTCGGACCTGCGCGAAGTCCTCCGGAAGAAGTTCGGAGCGGACTACGGCATCACCGATGACCCGGTGCGGCGGACGGTCGAGATGTACCAGGGCAGAAAGGGGCCTGCCCGGGGCGACACACAGGACTTCAAGAAGTCGGTGGAAGCGATGTGCGGGGCCGGCACCAGGACAGTGTTCCTCGCCGGCCGCGACGCGGACCTGCAGCCCTTCGTGGAAGCCATCGACGAGACGGGCTCCTGCCGGTACCGGTCCGACGACCCGCTGCGCATCCTGCGCGTCAGCACGGCCCGTGACCCGGACACCGAGTCCGCCACCATCGGCGAGGTGACCAGGCGGCTGCACATCCGGATCGTGACGGCGGCCGCCGTGGACGCGCCCCGCTGGGAGCGCGGCGAAGGGGAGACGCCCCGGCACTTCGGGCGGTTCGCGAGCGCCTACGAACGCTCCTTCACGGGCGAGGGGCGGCGGGCCCTCGACGACGGGTACGCCGTGATGTACCACGACGCCCTCGCCGCGGTGAGCAACGCGGTGAAGCAGGCCGGTTCGAGCGGCGACGGCGAGGTGACCAGCGACGACGTCCAGGACCAGCTGCGCAAGGGCAGCCCGCAGGACGACTGCGCACAGTGCGTGCAGGCGGCGAGCGGGGACTTCACGTTCGTCGACGCCGACGAGAACGACGCCAGGGCCGGAGCCGGGCAGTGGCCCGTGTGCAAACCGGTACCCATCGTGACGTTCCCGGAGCAGAACCGGAGCGCGACGCCGCTCTACCGGACGTACGAGAGCGCGAGCAGCAAGTGCCCCGCACCTTGATCCCCGGCCTGATCCCCGCCATCCCCGCCCTGATCCTCGCGGTGGCTCCCGGTGACCGCCCCACGCACGTTAGGTTGAACGCGTGCGATTGAGAGTGGAGTTCACGACGGAGCCCTTCGACCTGGAAGAGGCCCCCGAGCACGCGCTCGCGGCGCGCCGGGTCATCGAGGCGGCCGATCTCGACGAGGTCGACGTGGGGCCGTTCGGCAATACGGCGGAGGGGGGCGCGGACGAGGTCCTGACCGCGGTCGACGCCCTGCTGCGCAGCAGCCTCGAAAGCGGGGCGACGCGCATCTCGCTGCAGGTCAACGTGGTGGGGGACCCCCAGGGGAAGGGTGACGACGAGTGAACGACACCGGGGACGCCTTCATCACGGCGGTGAAGCCACTGGTCGACGCCATGGGCGGGGAGATGGTGCCGCCGGACGGCGCGGGCCCCGACGACGTCGTGCTGGCGTGGCAGGGAGCCGATGTCGTGGCCGTGCGCCTGCCCCAGCTGGCGGATTCGCTCGACCACATCCTGGCCGCCATGGAGCGCAGCAAGGGGATGCCGCTGTCCGCGCTCGACCGCAAGCAGAAGCAGGAGGCCGTACGGCTCCTGGAGGCGCGCGGAGCGTTCTCCGTACGGCACGGTGTGGAGACCGTGGCCGGCGCCCTCGGCGTTTCCCGCTTCACCGTCTACAACTATCTCAACCGGGACAAGACCCCCTGACCTGGGGCGATACCGAGCCAGTCGCGTGCCTCCACACCGCCGTCCGATATCCGGACGGCGGTTTTTTGTAACTCCGAGTTTTCAACAAAGTGTTGACGTGATGTTTCCGGGGGCGTTAGCTATCTGCAGCCCGTCCAGCACAAGGCCACGGAGGCACCCCGTGACTTCAGGTTCCACGCCGGGTCTGACCCGGTTCAACACCTCGGACGAGAGCACGGCCCAGGCCGAGCTCCACGAGGTGTGTGCTTCATCGGCGTGGGGGAGCAAGCTTCTCGCCCAGCGCCCCTTCGCTTCCGCAGAGACCCTCTTCACCGCCAGTGACGCCGCGATGGCCGAGCTGACCGCGGACGACCTCGCGGAGGCGATGGCGGGGCACCCGCCGATCGGCCGCCCGAAGCCCGGCGACCCGACGTCCTCGCGCGAGCAGCGCGGCATGGCGGGGGCCTCCGAGGAGCTCAAGAAGGAGATGCTCGAGCTCAACCTGGCGTACCAGGACAGGTTCGGTCATGTCTTCCTCATCTGCGCCACCGGCGCGACCGCGGAGCAGATGCTCGATGCGCTCAAGACGCGGATCGGTCACACGGCCGAGGAGGAGCGGGAGATCGTCCGCACCGAACTGGGAAAGATCAACCGCATCCGCCTGGCCCGCATCGTAGAAGCACCGTAAGAACAGGAAGCGAACGCCTGATGAGCACCGAGACCACGGCATCGGTGTCCACGCACATTCTGGACACCAGCATCGGACGCCCCGCCGAGGGCGTCGCCATCTCCCTTGCCGCGCGCGCCGGTTCGGGCGCCGAGTGGCAGGCGCTCGGCGGCAGTGCCACCGACGCGGACGGGCGCTGCAAGGACCTGCCGGCGCTGCCGGAGGGCACCACCCACGTACGCCTCGACTTCGAGACCGAGGCGTACTTCGACAAGAAGTCCGCCAACCAGCAAGCCGATGCGCAGCAGGACGCCCCCGCGAATCGGGACAGCGACACGACCGGAGCGTTCTTCCCGGAGGTGGCGATCACGTTCGCCGTCGAGCCGGGCGAGCACTACCACGTGCCGCTGCTGCTCAACCCGTTCGGCTACTCCGTTTACCGAGGGAGCTAGCAGACATGCCCACGATCCTGGGACACAACCAGTACGGCAAGGCCGAGAACCGAGTCGTAAAGATCACGCGGGACGGCGACACCCACCACATCAAGGACCTGAACGTCTCGGTCGCCCTCAGCGGTGACCTCGACGACGTGCACCTCACCGGGTCGAACGCCAACTGCCTGCCGACGGACACCACCAAGAACACCTGCTTCGCCTTCGCCAAGGAACACGGCATCGAGTCGGCGGAGCAGTACGGGATCGAGCTGGCCCGGCACTTCGTCGACAGCCAGCCGTCCATCCACCGCGCGCGCATCCGCATCGAGGAGTACTCGTGGGAGCGCATCGCAGGATCCGACGCGGGCTCCAAGTTCATCGGTGCCGACGAGGTCAAGCACTCCTTCGTCCGCAAGGGCCAGGAGACGCGCCTCGTACAGGTCACCTACGACGGTGAGAAGTTCGAAGTCCTGTCCGGGCTCAAGGACTTGACCGTGATGAACACCACGAACTCCGAGTTCTGGGGCTACATCAAGGACAAGTACACGACGCTCAAGGAGGACTACGACCGCATCCTCGCGACGTCGCTGTCGACCTGGTGGCGGCACAGCTGGACGGGTGTCGACGACGAGCGCACGCCCAACTGGAACAAGTCGTACGAGCAGTCGAAGAAGCACATCCTGCAGGCCTTCGTCGAGACGTACTCGCTGTCGCTGCAGCAGACCCTCTTCCAGATGGGTTCGCGCGTCATCAACAACCGCAGCGAGATCGACGAGATCCGTTTCTCCGCGCCGAACAAGCACCACTTCCGGCAGGACCTCTCGGCCTTCGGCCTGGAGAACGAGGCGAAGGACGGCGCCGTGTACTGGGCCGCCGACCGCCCCTACGGCCTGATCGAGGCCACCATCCTGAGGGACGGCGCGGACCAGCGCATCCCGGTCGACATGACCAACCTCTGACGCTCTGTGCGTAGTTGACGCGGCAGCGCGCCCCCGCCCACCCGCAGTAGGCGGGGGCGCGCAGCACCCGGAGGGAACATAAAGCAATGGCAGTGCCAGCAAAGGGGCCGGCTGAAGCCGAGGGCCCGTGTTCCACCCCATCGGAAAGCACCACGAGCACCGCATCGCAGGTGCATCCGGTGGACGAGAAGCTCCACCCGTCGCGGCTCGCGCCCGCCGCACTCCAGCACATCGCCGCCATGTACGCCGGCGTCGTCACCCCGCCGCTCATCATCGGCCAGGCCGTCGGTCTCGACACCGCGGGCCAGACCCGGCTGATCGCCGCGTCGCTGCTCATCGCGGGTGTGGCCACCCTGCTCCAGACGCTCGGCGTCAAGGGCTTCGTCGGCAACCGGCTGCCCTTCGTCAACGCCGCGTCCTCCGCGGGCATCGCACCGATGCTCGCCATCGCCGAGACCAACGCCAAAGGCGACCAACTCCCCGCGATCTACGGGGCAGTCATGGTCGCGGGCGTCTTCTGTCTCGCGGTCGGGCCGTTCTTCGGCCGGCTGCTGAGGTTCTTCCCGCCGCTCGTCACCGGCGTCGTCATCACCCTCATCGGTGTGACGCTGATGCCCGTGCCCGTCGGCTGGGCCCAGGGCGGCGACAAGACCGCCGCCGACTACGGCGACATGCGCTACCTCGCCCTCGCCGCCTTCACCCTCGTCGTCATCCTGCTGATCCAGCGCTTCGCCACCGGCTTCGTCAAGCAAGTCGCCCTGCTCTTCGGCATGTTGATCGGCACGCTCGCCGCGATCCCGTTCGGCATGGCGGACTTCTCCTCGCTGAAGTCGGCGCCCGTGGCCGCGCTCCCGACGCCGTTCGCCTTCGGTGCCCCCGAGTTCCAGCCCGCCGCGATCATCTCGCTCTGCCTCGTCATGCTCGTCCTGATGACCGAGTCGAGCGCCGGCATGCTGGCCATCGGCGAGATCTGCGAGCGCGAGTGCGACGGGAGGACCATCACCCGGGGCCTGCGCACCGACGGCATCGCCACCTTCCTCGGGCCGATCTTCGGCGGCCTGCCGACCTCGGCGTTCGCCCAGAACGTCGGAGTCGTCTCGCTGACCAAGGTGCGCAGCCGCTACGTCGTCGCCGTCGCGGGCGGCACCCTCCTGATCCTCGGCATCTTCCCGATGCTCGGCGCGGTCGTCTCCCTGGTCCCCATGCCGGTCCTGGGCGGCGCGGGCATCGTGCTGTTCGGCTCGATCGCCGTCAGCGGCATCCGTACGCTCTCCGAAGCGGGCCTCGACGACAGCTCCAACATCATCCTGGTGGCGGTCTCGCTCGGCGCGGGCATCATCCCGCTCGCCGCGCCCAGCTTCTACGCGGACTTCCCGGCCTGGGCGCAGACCGTGCTCGGCTCCGGAATCAGCGCAGGCGCGCTCGTCGCCGTCTCGCTGAACCTTTTCTTCCACCATCTCGGCACCCGTGGCGCACCTGCCGCGGCACTCAAATCTTCCTAGGGTCCTGCCGTGCCCACACGTCACACCGACTGAAGGAAGCAGCACCATGGCTCCTGCCACGGCAAACCGCATCGTCATCGAGAACGTCGCCATCGCGACGGTCGACGCGCACGACACCGAGCACGCCTCGGGCCACATCGTCGTGGCGGACAACAGGATCGAGTCCCTCGGCGCGGGCCCCGCGCCCGAGGGCCTCGAGAACGTCGTCCGCCGGATCGACGGCACCGGCCACCTGGCCACGCCCGGACTCGTCAACACGCACCACCACTTCTACCAGTGGATCACCCGTGGCCTGGCGACGGACCACAACCTGTTCAACTGGCTGGTGGCGCTGTACCCGACGTGGGCGCGCATCGACGAGCAGATGACATACGCGGCGGCGCAGGGCTCCCTCGCGATGATGGCCCGCGGCGGTGTCACCACCGCCATGGACCACCACTACGTGTTCCCGCAGGGCTCGGGCGACCTCTCCGGATCGATCATCCGGGCCGCCGCCGAGACCGGCGTGCGCTTCACCCTGGCGCGCGGCTCCATGGACCGCAGCGAGAAGGACGGCGGCCTGCCGCCCGACTTCGCCGTCGAGACCCTCGACGGCGCGCTCGCCGCGACCGAGGAGACCGTCAAGAAGCACCACGACGACTCCTTCGACGCGATGACGCAGGTGGCCGTGGCCCCCTGCTCACCGTTCTCCGTCTCCACCGAACTCCTCAAGCAAGGCGCCGAGTTGGCGCGCCGCCTCGGAGTGCGGCTGCACACCCACGGCAGCGAGACGGTCGAGGAGGAGAAGTTCTGCCACGAGCTGTTCGGCATGGGCCCGACCGACTACTTCGAGTCGACCGGCTGGCTCGGCGAGGACGTGTGGATGGCGCACAGCGTCCACATGAACGACTCCGACATCGCCGCGTTCGGGCGTACGAAGACGGGTGTGGCGCACTGCCCGTCCTCAAATGCCCGACTGGCGGCGGGAATCGCCCGCGTACCCGACATGCTGGCGGCCGGCGTCCCGGTCGGCCTCGGCGTCGACGGCACCGCCTCCAACGAGTCGGGCGAACTGCACACCGAACTGCGCAACGCCCTCCTCATCAACCGCCTCGGCGCGCACCGCGAGGC
This sequence comes from Streptomyces nidicola, assembly GCF_050106155.1. Lineage (NCBI taxonomy): Bacteria > Bacillati > Actinomycetota > Actinomycetes > Kitasatosporales > Streptomycetaceae > Streptomyces > Streptomyces nidicola. The sequence continues at coordinate 2,430,478 of NZ_JBNBPI010000001.1, read as the reverse complement.
GGCCCTGAACGCCCGTCAGGCGCTGCGCCTCGGGACGTACGGAGGCGCCCAAGTCCTCGGCAGGGCAACCCAGATCGGGTCGCTCGAAGCCGGCAAGCTGGCCGACCTGGTGCTGTGGAGGATGGACACCCTCGCCCACGCATCGATCGCCGACCCGGTGACCGCGCTCGTCTTCGGCGCGGCCGCACCGGTCACCCTCTCCCTCGTGAACGGCAAGCCGGTGGTCGAGGACAGCCGCCTGCTCAACGTCGACGAGGACGCCATCGCACGCTCCACGCGTGCGGAGGCGCAGCGCCTCGCGCGGATCACTGCCGGGAGCTGATGCACGACCTGAGACTCCGGTCAGGGGGGACGGCCCCTGGCCGGGGACTCGAGCTGCCGAGCGGGCTGCTCGAGTGCCGCCCCGAGAACGTGGCCCAAAGCCTCACGTTCCGGGGCGGCCAGTAATACCTGGGCGCACAACAACCGAATACCGCAGCACCACCAGTACGACCTTGCACCTTGCACCACCTCCCAGAAGCGAAAAGCGCCGGCGGCCTGCCGGGGCTGGAAAACAACCGGAGGAGCCGCAGTGGCGACGAAGCCCAGGTTCACCAAGCAAGGCACCACCCCCGACGAGCCCGAAGAGGCCCGTGCGGGGCATACCAAACATCCGGTCGACGAGAAGTTGCCACCGCTGAAGATGGCGACGACCGGCCTCCAGCACGTGGCGGCGATGTACGCGGGCGTGGTCGCGCCCCCGCTCATCGTCGGCGCGGCGATCGGCCTCAGCCCGAAGGAACTGACGTTCCTGACCGGCGCCTGTCTGTTCACGGCGGGACTCGCGACCTTCCTCCAGACGCTCGGCATCTGGAAGATCGGCGCCCGGCTGCCGTTCGTGAACGGCGTGACCTTCGCGGGCGTCGCCCCGATGCTCGCCGTCGTCGGCTCGACGAAGGACAAGGACGACGCGCTGCCGATCATCTTCGGCGCGGTGATCGTCGCCGGTGTGCTCGGCTTCATAGCCGCACCCTTCTTCTCGAAGCTGGTGCGGTTCTTCCCACCGGTCGTCACCGGCACGGTCATCACGCTCATCGGTGTCTCGCTGATGCCGGTCGCGTTCGGCTGGGCTCAGGGGCCCGACGCCAAGGCGCCGGACTACGGCTCGATGAAGAACCTGGCGCTCGCCGGCATCACGCTCGTGATCGTGCTGATCATCCGCCGCTTCACGGCGGGCTTCGTCAAGCAGATCGCGGTCCTGCTCGGTCTCGTGATCGGCACGGTGATCGCGATCCCGTTCGGCGTCACGGACTTCTCACCGGTCGGCGAGGCGGACATCGTCGGCTTCCCGACCCCGTTCCACTTCGGCGCCCCGCAGTTCGCGGGCGCGGCCATCGTCTCGATGATCGTCGTCATGGTCGTCTCGATGACCGAGTCGACCGCCGACATGCTCGCGCTCGGTGAGATCGTCGAGCGCCCGGCCGACGAGAAGACGATCGCGGCGGGCCTGCGCGCCGACACCCTCGGCACCGCCATCAGCCCGCTGTTCAACGGCTTCATGTGCAGCGCGTTCGCGCAGAACATCGGCCTGGTCGCGATGACGAAGATCCGCAGCCGGTTCGTGGTCGCGGTCGGCGGTGGCTTCCTCGTCCTGATGGGGCTGTGCCCGATGGCGGCCTCGCTGATCGCCGTCGTGCCGCGCCCGGTGCTCGGCGGCGCCGGCGTCGTGCTGTTCGGCTCGGTCGCGGCCAGTGGCATCCAGACCCTGGTCAAGGCCAACCTGGACAAGGACAACAACGTCCTCATCGTCGCCGTCTCGCTCGCCGTGGGCCTGATCCCCATCGCGGTGCCGGAGTTCTACCACGCGTTCCCGGAGAACGCGAAGATCATCCTCGACTCGGGCATCTCGACCGGCTGTGTCGCAGCGGTCGTGCTCAACCTGCTGTTCAACCACATCGGCAAGGGGCGCGACGCCGACGACGTCACGCATCCGATGGAGTCGGGCAGCGACATCGCGGGCCAGCGCACCGAGCCGACAGCGGCGGGGGCGCACTGAGCGACGCGGCGGGGGTGGCTCGGTGAGCTACGCGGCGGGGGTGGCGCGGCCGACGGTGCCACCCCCGCTCGCGCCTCAACCGCCGCACACGGACGCCGACTTGACGAATCCGCCCAGATTCTCGTCGTCCGTGCCGAGCAGCGCCCGGCCGTCCGCGCCCGGCAGGCACTCCACCGCCTCGATCTTGCGGCCGTCGAACCTGTCCGGCGCGCTCCGCTGCGCGGCGATCCGCAGCGTCGCCGCGCTGCCCTTGGCGTTCAGCGACACCCGCCCCGCCTCGCTCACCGCAGAGGCGAACGGCCCGTCGTCCCCGGCGTCCGAGGCCGAACTCACCATGATCCGGCCGGACTTGGTAACGGAGATGTCGGAGACGTGCCGCATGTCGCCCTTCGGATAGGCCGCGCGGAACTCCGCCTTGCGTACGTTCCCGAACTCGGCCTCCCCGTACTCGTTGAAGGAGAACGGCGCCGCGAACACCGTCGCCGGGCGGCCCGTGCCCGCGCCCCGGTCCGCCCACACCGCGACCGTCTTCCCGTGGGCCGAGGTGCCGAGCGCGAAGCTCTCGAAGTCCGCGCCCTCGGGGATCGCGGGCAGCGGCGTCAGGTCGAGCACCCGAGCGGTGTCCCCGTCGACGTGCAGCCGGTACACCAGGCCCCTGCTCGCCAGCGCCATGAACTCGCCGTCCGTGCCCGGCACCGCCTCGATCGCCTCCAGGTCCTTGGGCTCCATGCCGTCCCACGCGAACGGGGTGACCTTCGTGTCCTTCGGCGCGGACGGGCGGAAGGTGACGCGGCTGATCCGCTGCTGGCCGGGCTTCTTGTTGTCGTGGACGACGAGGGCCTCAACGGCGCCGTCGCCCGCGGCCCTGCCGGAGAGCGCCAGCCCGCTGACCCCGGACGTGGCGTCGTCGCCGACCTGCTGCCAACCGCCGGTCCGCGGCGCGGATTCCGCCGGGGCGCCCGCGCGGGCGGGTGCGGCGAGGGCCAGGGTCACCAAGGCGGCGGAGAGCAGGGACTTGTGGCGCAACTGCATGGGCGGGGGCCTCTCGCGTAGGGGACGTTCGGCCGGTGCTGAGCACGAGGTTGACGCGCGTAGAAAACCGGGTCGACGGGGACCGTAGCGATCTTCGGAGTACGGGGCAAGGGGGTGGCGCCGTCCCACTGTCGGGGCAGGCCGCCTCAACGTCCGGGCAGCGCGAGCGACTTGGCGTAGAAGCGGCTGTCGTCGTACGCGCGGAACGGGCCGAACGGCGGCGTCGGGCGGTAGCCATCGGCCTCGTACAAGCCGATGGCCTCCGGCAGATGCACGCCCGTCTCCAGGACCATCCGCGTACGGCCCGCGTCCCGCGCGCTCTCCTCGAGCGCGGCCAGGATCCGGCGCGCCAGACCGCGGCCGCGCGCCCGCTCCACGACGAACATCCGCTTCAGCTCGGCGTCACCGTCCGCATAACCCTCGTCGTCGCGGTCCTGCGCGCGCCAGCCTCCGCAGGCGACCGGGTCCCCGGCGTCGTACGCGACGAGGAACAGGCCCTGCGGCGGGTCGAAGTGGGCGGGATGCAGAGCGGTGAAGTCGTCGTAGCCGAAGCGCTTTCGGTACTCGGCCTGCACCTGGTCGCTGAGCGAGACCGCGTCGGGGTGTCCGTAGGAACGGCTGCGGATGTCCATGGGCGGGGGAGCGGCGGTGCGCCGGTCAGAGGCCGAGGACGGCCGGGGCGGAAGCCAGCTCCTTGAAGATCTCCCCCGGATTCTTCACCAGCTTGCGCTCGGAGAGGTCCATGACGCCGCTCACCGCGGACACCTCGGCCGCCACCGTGCCGTCCGCCTTGCGGATCGACTGGTGGACGCGGAACACCTTGCCGTCGCCGAACTCGAAGGCGCAGCTCACGTCGACGACCTCGCCCGCGCGCAGTTCCCGCAGATAGCGGATGTTCGTCTCCAGGACGACCGGACCGACCCCGCGGCCGAGCAGCGCCCTGTCGTCGAGGCCGGCGCGCTGCAGGAACGACCAGCGCGCGTGCTCCGCGTACTGCAGATAGACGGCCTGGTTGAGGTGTCCGTTGACGTCGATCTCGTACCCGCGCACCTCGACCGGCACGGAAAACTGCTCTGCCACGACGTTCCTCTCGATGGGGGCGTTGTGCCGATCATGCCAACAGACGGGCGGGGGAGGGGATTCCGGCCGCCGTGAGGTGCGTTACGCACGTCTGGGCGACGCCGGTCACGCACGTCTGGGCGACGCCAGGAGATAGCGGGCCCCGGCGCGCGCCTGCGCGTGCTCGCTCACCTGCCAGCCCGCTTCCCGCAGCGCCGCCGCGCACGCCGCGAGCCCGTCCGGCTCCGGATGCTGTACGGCGACGGCCTCCGGCTGCGGGGTGTCCACCACGCGATAACCGGGCGAGGTCTCGGCGGCCGGCGGGCAGCCCGCCGCTTCCAGTGCGAGCGCGGCGGAGGGCGCGAGCCGGCCCCGCTCCCAGGCGCACGGCCGGTCCGTCGCGCCGTCCGGGTTGGTCATCCGGCGTATCTCCAGCAGGCCCTGCCACGCCGTCCGCACCTCGCGCGCCCGCGCGGGGCCCGTGTCGGCCTCCGGCTCCCCGCCGAGCCGGGCGGCGAACAGACCGCCTGTCTCGGCCGGTTCACCGGGTGGCTCGGTGGTCGGTGGCCCGTCCCCGGCCTCGCGCACCCGGTGCCCCGCCGGCGTCAGGAAGTGGTCGTGCGGGGGACGCGGGTGCCGGAACGCCAGCTTCAGCACGACGAGCCGGGCCAGCAGGGCCGGGCTGCCGGAGACCCGGCCGGTCTCCGGATCGGCGGCCTCGATGACGCGGCGCTGCGCGGCAGTCGGCGGTCTGGTCACGGCGTGCCTCCCGTCCGGTGCTCCCTCGACCTGGCCACCGGCCGGGCTCCCCGACCGGTGGTTCTCCCTCTCCAGTCGATGGTGCCCGACGGGTCTGACAACGGGCCGGGGCGAGCGGGGCGGATGAGCGGGGCGGCCGGGCTCAGGGCCGCAGGTTCCAGCCGGAGATCACCGGTCTGCCGTGCTCGAAGGTGAGGCGGCTGACCGTGCCCGTCGACAGCAGGAAGTGCGAGCCGCCCGACGGCGGCAGGCCGAGGCGCCGCGCGGTCAGGACGCGCAGGAAGTGGCTGTGCGACACGAGGACGACGCTGCCTTCGTAGTTGGAGAGCGCCGCGTCGACCTTGGAGAGCATCCGGTCGGCCCGCTCGCCCACCTGCTCCGGTGTCTCACCGGGATGCTCGGGCGGGCCCGGCGGCACCCCGTCGTCGAAGAGATACCAGTCGGGCCGGGTGCGCTGGATCTCCCGGGTGGTGACGCCCTCGTACGCGCCGTAGTCCCACTCGTGCAGGTCCGAGTCGACGGTGTAGCGCGTGAGTCCTGCGAGCTCGGCGGTCTCGCGGGTGCGCTGGAGGGGGCTCACGAAGACCGCCCCGATGTGGTAGCTGCCGACGAGGGGCGCGACGCGGCGCGCCTCCTCCCGGCCGTTGTCGGTGAGCGGGATGTCCGTGAGGCCGGTGTGCTGCCCGGTCAGGGCCCATTCGGTCTCGCCGTGGCGGACGAGAAGCAGATCACCCAAGGTTCGCGCCTGTTCGCTTGGAGGTGGGCAGAGGCACGGCCATTGTCCCCGGCCGGGGGCGTGCGGGCCCGGCGGGAGGGTCGGACCGGGCGGGTCCGGGTACCGGGGGCCGGGCGCCGGGGGCCGGGCCCGGGCATGGGATCAAGGATTGTCAGACCCGCCCCGTAAGGTCTTAGGGGTCATCGAGACGTGAGCGGAGAGTGGGAAGGGAGGTGGCGCGTCCGTGCTGGAGCTGTCGGGTGTCCCGCTGAGCGCCGCCGCCGTCTTCCTGCCCGATCCGCTGCCGCGCGCGGGGCGGATCGCCTTCTGGTCCCCGGACGCGCCGGACACTGCGGAGGGGCAGGACGGGCCGGGCGGGCAGGGCTGGGCGGGCTGGTCGGGCCTTCCGGGGGCCGACGGCGAGCTGACCCTCGTGCGCTCGCACGGCTCCACCGTGCGCAGCCACAAGGTTCCCGCCCTCGTAGTGCCGGTCCTCGACGCGCTGCCGCTGCTGCTGCGGGCCCGCCGCACCCGGGGCGCCCACCCGGCGGCCGCCGCCTGGGGCGCGGCCGCGGCGCACGCGCTGCACCTGGTGGCGCGGGGTCGCCTGCTGCCGGGCCTCACGGCCTCCGACCACGACGCGTGGCGCGCGGGCCCGCTCGACGAGGACGACGTGGCGCAGGTGCGGGGCATCGCCGCCGCCCTGCCGCCCGAGGGGTACGCGACGCCGGTGCCGGGGAGCAGGCCGCTGCGGGTCCCGCAGCCGGAGGCACTGGTGCGGGCGCTGCTCGACGCGGTGGCGGACGCGCTGCCGCGCACCCCGGCCGCGGCGCACGCGGCGGGCGCACCGTTCGCGGCGGTGGCGGCCCAGCACATTCCGCGGGCCCGCCCCTGGGCGGTCGAGGCGGCGGCCGGTCTCGACGCGGGCGTGAAGGTGTCGCTGCGGCTCGACCTGTCGCAGTACGCACTGTTCGACGGGGACGGATTCGACGGGGAGGAAGAGGCGGAGTCGGGGTCCGAAGAAGGCGCGGGCGCGCGCCGCGCGGGCGCCGCCATCGTCCAGGTGCACAGCCTCGCCGACCCCACGCGCGTGGTCGACGCCGCAGGACTGTGGGCCGGCGAGGCCGGTGAGCACTTCGGGCCGCGCGCCCGGATCGACGCCGTCCTCGCGGTGCGGCGGGCCGCGCTCGCCTGGCCGCCGCTCGGCCGCCTCCTGGAGCAGGACGTGCCGGACGTGCTGGCCCTGTCCGACAGCGAGCTGACGGACCTGCTCGGGCCCGGCGCCGCGCGCCTCGCCAAGGCCGGTGTCATCCTGCACTGGCCGCGCGACATCGCCCGTTCCCTCACCGCGACCGCCGTGGTCCGCGCGCAGGCCGCGCCCGGCTCGGCGACCGACGGGACACCGTTCTTCGACAGCGAGGAACTGCTGAAGTTCAACTGGCAGGTGGCGCTCGACGGGGACCCGCTGACCGAGCGCGAGATGGACCTGCTCGCCGAGTCGCACCGCGCGGTGGTTCGGCTGCGCGACCAGTGGGTGGTCGTCGACCCCGACCTCGTCCGCAAGGCCCGCAAGCGGGAGTTGGGCCTGCTGGAGCCCGTCGACGCGCTGGCCGTCGCGCTGACCGGCGAGACCGAGATCGACGGGGAGCGGGTCGCGGCCGTGCCCGCGGGCCGCCTCGCCGAGCTGCGCGACCGGCTCACCCGGGGCATCGAGACGGTCGAGCCGCCCGAGGGCCTGCACGCGACGCTGCGCGACTACCAACTGCGCGGCCTGGCCTGGCTCGACCTCATGACCTCGCTCGGCCTCGGCGGCTGCCTCGCCGACGACATGGGCCTCGGCAAGACCGTCACGCTCATCGCGCTGCACCTGCGCCGCGCCAGGCCCGCGCCCACGCTCGTCGTCTGCCCCGCGTCGCTGCTCGGCAACTGGCAGCGGGAGATCGAGCGGTTCGCCCCCGGCGTCCCGGTGCGCCGCTTCCACGGCGTGGACCGCGCGCTGACCGGCGTCGAGGGCGGCTTCGTCCTCACCACGTACGGCACCCTGCGCACCCGCGCCGCCGAACTCGCGGGACACACCTGGGGCATGGTCGTGGCCGACGAGGCGCAGCACGTGAAGAACCCCAACTCGGCGACGGCGAAGGCGCTGCGCACGATCGAGACCCCCGCGCGCGTGGCGCTCACCGGCACTCCGGTGGAGAACGACCTGTCCGAGCTGTGGGCCCTGCTCGACTGGACGACCCCCGGGCTGCTCGGTCCGCTCAAGGCGTTCCGCGCCCGGCACGCGCGCGTGGTCGAGGGCGAGGTCCCGTTGCAGGGCCAGGGCGGGACGAACCCGGAGGCGATCGAGCGCCTCGCCCGGCTGGTGCGCCCGTTCATCCTGCGCCGCAAGAAGTCCGACCCCGGCATCGTCCCCGAACTGCCCCCGAAGACCGAGTCCGACCATCCCGCGCCGCTCACCCGCGAGCAGGTGTCGCTCTACGAAGCCGTGGTGCGCGAGTCGATGGCGCAGATCGAGGAGGCGGAGGGCATCGGCAGGCGCGGCCTCATCATGAAGCTGCTCACGTCGCTGAAGCAGATCTGCAACCACCCGGCGCAGTACCTCAAGGAGGGCCAGGGCGACGGTTCCCGGCCGCGCCTGGCGGGCCGCTCCGGCAAACTCGCCCTCCTGGACGAGCTGTTGGACACGATCGTGGCCGAGGACGGAGCGGTACTCGTCTTCACCCAGTACGTGTCCATGGCCAAGCTGCTCGCCACGCACCTGACCACCCGCGGCATCCCCAGCCAGCTGCTGCACGGCGGGAGCACGATCGTCGAGCGGGAGCGCATGGTCGACCGTTTCCAGTCCGGCGAGGTGCCCGTCTTCCTGCTCTCCCTGAAGGCGGCCGGTACCGGACTCAACCTCACGCGCGCGGGGCACGTGATCCACTTCGACCGGTGGTGGAACCCGGCCGTGGAGGAGCAGGCCACCGACCGTGCTTACCGCATCGGGCAGACGCAGCCGGTGCAGGTCCACCGGCTCATCACCGAGGGCACGGTGGAGGACCGGATCGCCGAACTGCTCGCCACCAAGCGGGCGTTGGCGGACGCGGTGCTCGGCACCGGCGAGGCGGCGCTCACCGAGCTGACCGACCGGGAGCTCACGGACCTCGTGACGCTGCGCAGGGAGGCGACGCGATGAGCCCGACGCGCAGGCCCACCAGGACGCACCGGCCGCACGTGCCGGGTCGCGCGGGCGCGGACGAGCAGGCGCGGGCCCGGCACCTGGACGCGCGCCGCACGTTCCCGCCGCTGCCTCCGCGCGCCGAGCCGGGCGGCGGCTTCGCCCTGACGTGGTGGGGCAACGCGTGGGTGGACGCCCTGGAGGACTCGGCCCTCGACCAGGGCCGCCTGGCCCGTGGCCGCGCCTACGCGGACCGGGGGCATGTCGACGCGATCACGGTCACGCCGGGCCGCGTCGTCGCCTACGTGCACGGCTCGCGCCCCCGCCCCTACCGGGCCGAACTGCGCCTGCGCACCCTGCCGGACGAGGCGTGGGACCGCTTCCTGGGCACGGCCGCGGCCCGCCCCGAGCACCTGGCGTCGCTCCTGGACAAGGACGTGCCGCACGCGCTGGCGGCGGCCGCCGATCTGCTGCCCACGGTCGACGACCTCGTCCCCGAGTGCACCTGCCCGGACCGGGGCCACCCCTGCAAGCACGCGGCGGCGCTCTGCTACCAGACGGCCCGGATCCTCGACGAGGACCCGTTCGTGCTGTTCCTGTTGCGCGGCCGCGGCGAGCAGGAGCTGCTGCGGGCGCTGACCCGGCGCAGCTCGGTGCACGAGGCGGAGGAGCGGTCCAAGGCGCGGGCCCCCGAGCTCGACTCGCTCCCGGCGAAGGACGCGTACGCGGGCGTCCGGGACGGTCAACTGCCGCCGCTTCCACCGGAGTTCCCGGCGCCGCGGTACCCCGAGCGCCCGCCCTCCTACCCGCAGGCGCCGGACGCCCCCGACCCGCTCGCGCTCGACCTCCTCGCCACGGAGGCGGGTGTCCGCGCCCACGCGCTGCTCACCACCGGCACGGACCCGATCGCGCCGCTCTCCCCGTGGCAGGACGCGGTCCGCCTCGCCGCGGCCCACCCCGGTTCGGGGCTCACGGCGGCGACCCGCGCGCTGTACGCGTCGCTGTCCCGTGGCACCGGGCGTACGCCCACCGATCTGGCGCGTGCGGTCGCCGCCTGGCGCCAGGGCGGGCCGGAAGGCCTCTCGGTCCTGGAGGAGGAGTGGGACCCGCCGGCGGGCCCCTTCGACCGCGCCCGCCCCGCGCTCCTGGCCATGGGCCACCCGGACTTCCGGCCCCACCGCAACCATCTGTCGACGCCGTCCGTCCAGCTGCGGCTGGGCCGCGACGGCTGGTGGTACGGGTATGAGTCCGAGCCGGACCGCGACGACTGGTGGCCCCGAGGCGAGCCGGGCCGCGACCCGGTGTCGGCGCTGGAATCCCTACTGGGCGGCGGCTGACCCAGGGGCCCGGCCCCCGTTCCCCCGGCCACGGGACTCCGCCCCGGCCCCCGCGCCTCAAATGTCGGCGGGTCTGGAAAGGTCGGGGCTCCGCCCCAGCCCCCGCGCCTCATTCACCGGCGGGACTGGATTGGGCCAGTGACATGCCGCGCCCGGCGAAGAACTTCCCGAAGTGTTCCGCCGGGAGGTCCGCCGTGCGGGTCGAGGCGTCTGTGCCCGAGGGGTTGTGGAAGTGGTAGCCGGAGCCGTCCGGGGTGCGGGACGTGACGAGGACCAGGTGGCCGCCGCGGCCGGGAGCCGGCTCGTGCGGGCGGCGGATGGCGTAGTGCACGGAGGCGATGACCAGGCGGCCCGCGTCGAGCAGTTCGCCGATCTCGTCCGTGCGCAGCGCCCGGTGCACCGCCGCGTCGACGCCGTGCACCTCCCGTACGTACTCCACCGCGGGCGCGTAGATCATGCCGCGGATCTCACCCTCGGCGTCCACCCGGTACGCGCCGAACTTCAGCGCCCCGTCTCGCAGTTCGAAGAGCGAAGGGGCGCCGGGGCCGAGCGCCATGCGCAGGCACGTCGCCCCGCACAGGTGCCCGCACCAGCGCGCGTAGTCCTCGACCGTCGCCGCGCCCGACTGCCGCCACGCGGGATCCCGCGCCCGGTCGAAGCGTCCGGACACGATGGGCCCGACCAGGTCGGGGGAGGCGAACTGGGTGTGGCTGGAGTGCCCACAGGTGCTGCACGTTGTCGAAGTGATCACGTCACTGACGGTATCCGCTCAGGAAGCGCCCGATCCGGCTGATCGCGGCATCGAGATCGTCGGCGTACGGCAGGGTGAGGATGCGGAAGTGGTCCGGGGTCGGCCAGTTGAAGCCGGTGCCCTGGACCACCTGGATCTTCTCGCGGAGCAGCAGGTCGAGGACGAACTTCTCGTCGTCCACGATCTTGTGCACCGCCGGGTCGATGCGCGGGAAGGCGTACAGCGCGCCCTTGGGCTTCACGCAGCTGACGCCGGGGATCTCGTTCAGCTTCTCCCACGCCTTGTCGCGCTGCTCCAGCAGCCGCCCGCCGGGCGCGGTGAGTTCACGGATCGACTGGCGGCCGCCGAGCGCGGCCTGGATGGCGTACTGGGCGGGCGCGTTCGGGCACAGGCGCATGGAGGCGAGCATGTTCAGGCCCTCCAGGTAGTTGCGCGCGTGCTGCTGCGGGCCCGTGACCACCATCCAGCCGGAGCGGAACCCGGCGACCCGGTAGGTCTTCGACAAGCCGGAGAAGGTCAGGACGACGAGGTCGGGGGCGAGGGTCGCGGCGGTGTGGTGCACCGCGTCGTCGTAGAGGATCTGGTCGTAGATCTCGTCGGCGAAGACCATGAGGCCGTGGCGGCGGGCCAGGTCTAGGATGCCCTCGATGATTTCCTTCGGATACACCGCGCCCGTCGGGTTGTTCGGGTTGATGATGACGACCGCCTTCGTGCGGTCGGTGATCTTCGACTCCATGTCGGCGAGGTCCGGGTACCAGTCCGACTGCTCGTCGCAGAGATAGTGGACGGCCCTGCCGCCGGAGAGCGTGGTGACGGCGGTCCAGAGGGGGAAGTCCGGGGCGGGGATGAGGACTTCGTCGCCGTCCTCCAGGAGCGCCTGGATCGCCATCGAGACCAGTTCGGACACGCCGTTGCCGAGAAAGACGTCATCCACGCCGACGTCCAGGCCGAGCGCCTGGTAGCGCTGGGCGACGGCGCGGCGCGCGGAGAGGATGCCGCGCGAGTCCGTGTAGCCGTGCGCCTGCGGGAGCATCCGGATCATGTCCTGGACGATCTCCTCCGGCGCCTCGAAGCCGAACAGGGCCGGGTTGCCGGTGTTCAGGCGCAGCACGCTGTGGCCCGCCTCCTCAAGCGCGTTGGCGTGCTCGATCACCGGGCCGCGGATCTCGTAACAGACCTCGCTCAGCTTGCTCGACTGCCGGAACTCCATGCGCTTGCCCTCCAGGCGGACCAGGTGCCACTGTGCTGAACCGTTGTTGCTTGGTTTTACCAAGTGGGTGCTTGGAAAGTCCAACAAGTTGCATAGACTGCGCGTCATGCCACGCCGAAGTTACGACCAGTACTGCGCCGCAGCCCGTGCCCTCGACGTCGTCGGAGACCGCTGGACCCTGCTGATCGTGCGCGAACTCCTCGCCGGGGCGCGCCGCTACACGGACCTGCACGCCGATCTGCCGGGCGTGAGTACGGACATGCTGGCCACGCGTCTGAAGGGCATGGAGCGGGACGGGATCGCCGTGCGCCGCCGGCTGCCCGCGCCCGCTTCTGTGTATGTGTACGAACTCACGCCGCGCGGACGGCAGTTGCTGCCCGTGCTGCAGGCGCTGGGGGAGTGGGGTGCGCCGGCTCTCGCCGAGCGGCGGCCCACCGACGCGGTGCGGGCGCACTGGCTGGCGGTGCCCTTGTCCCGGCAGTTGGAGGGGCTGGGGGAGTCGGGCGCGGTGGAGGTCCGGGTCGACGAGGGCGTGTTCCATGTGCGGTTGGGCGGGGAGCCCGTATGTCCCGTATATGGGGACGGGGCGTACCCGGACGGGGAGCCGGACGCGCGGCTGACCCTGGAGGCCGAGGCGTGCGGCGAGGTCGCCCGCGGCGCGGTCGGCCTGGTCGAGGCGGTGCGCGACGGGCGCGTGGCCGTGACCGGTGAGGGCGCGCTGGCGAAGGCGCTGCGCGGCGGCACCTCCTGAAACCTCTCCACATAGGCGTCCCGCGAGGAACGGCGGCAATGTCCGGACCGTCCCGAGGCGCGGCGTGACAAGAGTCGCAACATCATCCGCGGTCACAGGAAGCGCCACTTTGTGAAGGCCCCATGAACTCGGGCTCTACTGCTTGGTAACCCCTCTCATCCAGGCCAATTACCGCTCTGATCAAGCCGTGACATGCGTGTTAGCGTCCCGGTCGACCGGGGGGCCGATGTGAAGACTGAGAGGGACCCGTAGCGAATATGGGGCACATGCACCACATGACGGGCGGCTGGATCACTCCGCTCCTGTCGTACGTGATGGCCGTCGTGGGATCCGCTCTGGGTCTGCGCTGCACCGCACGCGCCCAGGCGGCCGGACGGAGATCCAAGCGGAACTGGCTGCTCACCGCGTCCGTCGCGATCGGCGCCGGTATCTGGACGATGCACTTCATCGCGATGCTCGGCTACGCCGTCGACGGCACCGCGATCCGCTACGACATCCCCCTCACCCTGCTGAGCCTTCTCGTGGCGATCCTGGTGGTCGGCGCGGGCATGTTCGTCGCCGGGTACGGCAGGTCGCGCGCCCTCTCCGTCCTGCTCGGCGGACTCGGCACCGGTCTCGGCGTCGCCGCGATGCACTACATCGGCATGTCGGCGGTGCGGCTCAACGGGTCCCTCTCCTACGACCCGGTGCTCGTGGCCGTCTCCGTGGTGATCGCCGTCGTCGCCGCGTCCGCCGCGCTGTGGGCCGCGCTGTCCGTGCGCGGACCCGTGGTCGCCGCCGTCGCCGCCCTCGTGATGGGCCTCGCGGTGAGCAGCATGCACTACACCGGAATGGCCGCCGTGAAGGTCGGCGTGCACCCCGGAACCGCGCCGCTGCCCGGCGCCACCGCGACCGCGTTCATCCTGCCGCTGGCCGTCGTGCTCGGCTCGTTCCTCTTCCTCACCTGCGCCTTCGTCGCCCTGTCGCCGACGGCCGACGAGCGCGCGCGGAGCGAGGCCGCGGCCCGCCCGCTGCATGAGGTCGAACTGCCCGCCACGTAGGGCGTGCCCGCTACGTAGGGCGTGCCCGCTACGTAGGCGTGCCCGTCACGTAGGCGCGTTCCCCACCCCCACCACACCACTCAGGTCCGGCCGAGGAGCTGTCCCCCCATGCCCGCGCGCTTTCCGCTGCCCGAACGGCTGCGCTCCAAATCGATCAGAGCCAAGGTCGTCACCCTGCTCACGGTCCCCGTCGTCTCCGTGATGGCGCTGTGGGGCCACGCCGCGGTGACCACGGCGTCCCAGATATCCGACAAGGAACAGCTGAAAGAGGTGAACTCGGCGCTCGTCACGCCGATTTCACGGTTCACCGTCGCCGTGCAGGACGAGCGCGCGGCCGCGATGAAGTACCGCGCCGCACACGACGCCGCCACGCGGCGGCAGTTCACCGGCTCAACGGCCCGTACGGACAAGGCAGTTGCCGCCCTCAACGCGGGCCTGCGCTCCATCAGCACCGACCTCGCCGACCTCGACGCGTCGCTGCCCGACCGCATCCAGAAGCTGAAGTTCAGCGCCGACTCGCTGTCCGGACCGCGCCAGAAGGCCGGGGCGCGGGGCGGCACGGAGGCCATCGGCGGATACGACACCGCGGTCCAGCGGGCCCTGTCCGTACGGGCGGGACTCGCAGCGGCCGACAGCGACACCGCTCGTACGCTGCTCCAACTCGCCCGCGCACGCGATGCGTTGAGCCGCCAGGACGCACTGCTCGGCGCCGCGCACGCGGCCGACGGGGAGATGACGGCCGGCCAGTACCGCGACTTCGTGGGCGACGTGGCGGTGCAGCGCAGCCTCACCGAGGCCGCGCTGCCCGAGCTGTCGGGCCGGGACGCCGACGCGTTCCGTGCCGCGCTCGGCACCGCGGGCGCCGAGGACCTGAGCCACGTGCAGGACATGGTCCTCGCCGCGGGCGCGCGGAACGCCGCCGACGCGGTGCCCGCCGGGCGCTGGCAGTCGGACGTGCGGTCCACACTGACCGCCCTGGACAAGGCCGAGTCGCGCGCGATCGACGAGGCCGCGGGCGCCGAGCCGTACTCCCTTTCCTCCCTCGGCAGTTCGGGCATCGCCGTGCTCCTCGGTCTGCTCGGTGTGATCGTGTCGCTGCTGCTCTCCGTACGCATCGGGCGCGGCCTCGTCGCCGACCTCACGGGGCTGCGCGACGCGGCGCTCGACATGGCGGCGACGCGGCTGCCCGCCTCCATGCGGCGGATCCACAACGGCGAGGATGTCGACCTCGACAAGGAGGCGCCGCTCGACGAGACGCCGCACAGCGACGAGGTCGGGCAGGTCGGCGCGGCCCTCACCACCGTGCAGCGCGCGGCGCTGCGGGCGGTCGCGGACCGGGCGGCGGTCCTCACGGGTGTCTCCGGTGTGTACGTGTCGTTGGCCCGGCGCAGCCAGGTGCTGCTGCACCGTCAGCTCGACCTTCTCGACGCGATGGAGCGTCGTACGGAGGACCCCACGGACCTCGAAGACCTGTTCCGCATCGACCACTTGACCACGCGCATGCGGCGGCACGCCGAGTCGCTGCTGATCCTCTCCGGGTCGGCTCCGGGGCGTGCCTGGCGCAATCCGGTGCCGCTGATCGACGCGATCCGGGCGGGGCTCGCGGAGACGCCCGACTTCGACCGGGTCCAGCTCCAGGACATCCCCGACCTTCTCCTCGCGGGGTCGGCCGTGGCCGACGTGGTCCATCTCGTCGCCGAACTCGCCGAGAACGCCTCGGCGTTCTCGCCGCCGCACACGCCTGTGGTGGTGCGTGGCGAGCCGGTAGGCGCGGGTGCCTGTCTGGAGATCGAGGACCGGGGCCTCGGCATGAGCGACGAGGCGCTCGCCGACGCCAACGCGCGTATCAACGCCAGCGACATCGACCTGCTCGACTCCCGCAAGCTCGGGCTCTTCGTGGTCAACCGGCTCTCCGAGCGCCAGCACCTGGACGTCACGCTTCGGCGCTCCATCTACGGGGGCATCACCGCGGTCGTCTTCATCCCGCAGAACCTTCTGGAGTCGCCCCTCCGGCAGGTCAAGGCCGACCGCCCCCCGCCCCGGGGCTCCGCCCCGGACCCCGCGCCTCAAACGCCGGCGGGGCTGGAATTGCCCACCCGCCGCCGGCAAACGGACGGGCCTGAAGCGCAGCCGCAGCCTTCCCGCCTTGGGCAATCTGCCGCCTTGGGCGGCAGGGTGGGCAAGGCGGCACCCCGGCACGGCGCGCCCCCCACGGAAGGCGCCGACCCCGGCACGGCGGAGACCCCGGCGCAGCACGCGCACACCCCGGACCCCGGCCCGGACGGGCTTCCGCGGCGTGTGCGGCAGACCAATATCGCGCCGGAGCTGCGCGACAACGCCCCCGCGCCGGACGAGCGGCAGGACCCCAACGGGCCCGGAACCACCACCCGTTCGCCGGAGGCCGCCCGCGCCACCATGACGTCACTGAGCTCGGGCCGCAGGCGCGCCCGCGCCGCCCGCGAGGAAGGCGGCCCCGCCGCCCCGAACGACGGAGGACCCCGATGACCCCGACGTACAACGTCACCGGCCTCGGCGACACCGGCGGCGCCATGAGCATCGACTGGCTCCTCGACGAACTGGCCGCCCGCGTCTCCGAGGTCCACCACGTGGTCATGCTCTCCGGCGACGGCCTCTGCGTCGGCGCCTCCACCGGCCTCGGCCGCGACGAGTCGGAGCGCTTCTGCGCGATCGCCTCCGGCTTCCACTCGCTCGCCAAGGGCGCGGGCCGCCACTTCGACGCGGGCGGCGTCGTCCAGACGATGGTCGAACTCGAGGGCGGCTTCCTGTTCGTGGTCGCCGCGGGCGAGGGCTCCTGCCTCGCCGTGTTCACCGACGGACACGCCGACATCGGCCTCGTCGCGTACGAGATGGCGCTGCTCGTGGACCGCGTACGCGAACACCTCGGCGTACCGACCCGCTCGGACGGCGATGCCCCGTGAAGGACGACGCCTGGTCCGACCGCTACGACGAGGACGCGGGGCCCCTGGTCCGGCTCTACGCCATGACCTCGGGCCGCGCCCGCACCGGCAACGGAGCGGAACGCATGGACCTCATGGCCATCGTCCGCCCCACCCACACCAGGCAGGACGGCCCGCTGCCACCCGAACAGCGCGAACTGCTCGCCCTGTGCCTGCGCGGCCCGCGCCCCCTCGCCGACCTGGCCTCCGACTCCGGCCTCCCGCTGGGCGTCGTACGCGTCCTGCTCGGCGACCTGTCGGCGAAATCCCTCGTCACCGTCGCGCCGCCCGAGGCCCCGGCCGCCGACCCCGTCACGGGTGAACCCGCCGGCTACGCCCGCCCCGACGCCCATCTCCTCCGAGAAGTGATCAATGGCCTTCGCGCACTCTGACCCGATGACCACACCTGCCCGCACCGACTTCACGGCCCTGAAGGTGCTGATCGCGGGCGGCTTCGGCGTCGGCAAGACCACGATGGTGGAGTCGGTCAGCGAGATCCGCCCGCTGCGCACCGAGGAGGAGCTCACCGTCGCCTCGCGCGGCGTGGACCACCTCGACGGCGTCACCACCAAGTCGACGACGACCGTGGCCATGGACTTCGGCCGCATCACCCTGCGCGAGGACCTCGCGCTGTATCTGTTCGGCACGCCGGGCCAGGACCGGTTCTGGTTCCTGTGGGACGAGCTGGCGACGGGGTGCCTGGGCGCGGTCGTCCTCGCGGACACCCGCCGCCTCGCCGACTGCTTCCCGGCGGTCGACTACTTCGAGAGCCGCGGCATCCCGTTCATCGTCGCGGTGAACTGCTTCGACGGCGTACGTTCCCACTCCTCGGAAGCGGTCGCCCGCGCGCTCGACCTGGGCCCGGACACCACGGTGCTGCTGTGCGACGCCCGGGACCGGGAGTCCGGCAAGGAGACGCTGATCTCGCTGCTCGAACAGGTGCTGCGCCGGGACACGTGACCGCCCGTAGCAGCCTGGAACCCGCCGCCGTCCGGGCCGGCGGGCGGGGCGAGGTCACGCCGGGTCGTGGAGCGGGGGGTGTTCGAGGACGCGGGGCTTGTACTCGACCAGCTGGATGCGGCCGTCGAAGGTACGGTGCTCGGTCATGTCGAGGGCGACGTCCGGATAGCCGTCGTAGATGCGTTCTTGACCCGTGGCCCCGGTGATCACCGGGAACATCACGACCCGGAAGCGGTCGACGAGGCCGGCGCGCAGCAGGGACCGGCACAGGCTGAGGCTGCCGATCGTACTGAGGAGCCCCGAACCGCTCTCCTTCATGGCCCGGACCGTCTCGACGGCGTCGTCACGCACGAGCGTGGAGTTGGCCCACTCCAGCGGATCCTTGAGCGAGGAGGAGAACACCACCTTCGACGCCTGCGTGAGCTCGTCGACGGACTCCTCTTCCTCGGGCCTGAAATCGTCCTGGCCACTCGGAACCTCGCCTGCGGCGAAGCCCGACATCAGGCGGTAGGTGTTCGCTCCCATCAGGTAGGTGACCTCGGGCTGCTCGCCGAGCCAGGCGAGGTACTCCGGGCCCTCGAGGCCCCAGAATCCGGGCCAGCCCTCTCCCGATGCACAGCCGTCGAGGGAGGTGATGAAGTCGACGAGAAGCTCTGACATGACGGTTCCCTTCCTGAGGTGTCATGAGTGTGGACCGGCCGCGAGCCACAAACTCATCGTGTCGAGCCGGAAGAGGTTCGGGGTTCGGTTACGTCGATCAGTGTCGACCCCGCGCGGCTGGGGCACTCCTCGCCGGCGATCACCCGCGGTTACTATGTTCACTTCATGCCAGTCGAAATTCCCCGGATTCTCCCCAGGGTTGGTGACGGGTGATGTGCGCTGTCGGCCGGTGGGTGAGGTGAGGAAATGCTGAGAGAAATCACCGCGACCCGCTACGTGAACCCGCTGCGCACCGGGGGCTCCGTACCCGGTGTGGTCGAGGCGGACGACCTTGGCACGTACGTGCTGAAGTTCACCGGGTCCGCGCAGGGTGTGAAGGCGCTCGTCGCGGAGATCGTCGTGGGCGAGCTGGCGCGCGCGTTCGGGCTGCGCTTCCCCGAGTTGGTGCTCGCGCACTTCGACCCGGCGCTCGGCGCGGACGAGCCGCACCAGGAGGTCAAGGAACTTCTTGAGGCGAGCGCGGGGCTCAACCTCGGCATGGACTTCCTGCCGGGCGCGGTGGACTTCACACCAGAGATCGCGGAGTCCTTCCCCGTCGACCCGCTGGAGGCGGGCCGCATCGTCTGGCTCGACGCGCTCACCGTCAACGTGGACCGCACGGTGCACAGTTCGAACCTCATGGTCTGGCCCGCCCTCGGCATCGCCGAGCCGAAGCTGTGGCTCATCGACCACGGCGCGGCGCTCGTCTTCCACCACCGCTGGGACGGCGCGGACCCGGCGAAGGCGTACGACTTCCGGCACCACGCGCTGGGCGGGTACGGGCCGGACACGCGCGGCGCCGACGCGGAACTCGCGCCCAAGGTCACCGAGGAACTGCTGCGCGAGATCCTCTCCCTCGTCCCGGACGCCTGGCTCACGGACTTCGCCACACCGGACGAGGCCCGCGACGCCTACGTCACGTACCTCCTCGCCCGCGCCCGCTCCTCCGCCTCCTGGCTGCCCACGGACTTCCCGTCCCGCGACGAGCTGGCGGCGGCCGACGCGAAGCGCGCGGCGGCGACGGAGCGGGGCCGCCCCGCGTGGCTGAAGCGCGTCCCGGACCTCCACGGAAAGCCCCCGGCGGAACAGGACTGGTCCCGCCACGTGGGCTGACACCCTAAGCACGAAACTGCGAAGGGGCAGCCCCCGACGCGCCTCACTTGCAACCGAGGGGTTGCAGCACGACGAAGCAAGTGCAATCCTTGAGTTGCAGGCAACGTCGCTAGGAGGACCCCATGTCCGACGCACACGCCACCCACACCGCCGCCGACCTCGCGGAGCTCGACCGCATCGCCCGCCGGATCGACATCGACGCCCCCGCCGAGCGCGTCTGGGAACTCGTCGTACGACCCGGCTGGTACGTCAACGACGGCACCGTCGAGGCCGAGCCCGACATCCGGTACGAGGGGGACGTGGCGGTCGTGCGGCACGCCTCGCTGGGCGAGTTCCGGTTCCGTACCGTCGAGCTCGACAAGCCGCGCTACGCCGCGTTCCGCTGGATCGGCACCCCGCACCGCGGCGAGACGACGGGCTCGACCCTCGTCGAGTTCTGGATCGACGAACGCGCGGAGGGCGGGGTGACGCTGCGCGTCGTCGAAAGCGGATTCTCCGGTCTCGCCGACGACCCGGCCGTATGGCTCAAGGAGCGCGAGGGCAACGACAACGGCTGGTTCACCGAACTCGCCGCGGCGAAGGCGTTCGTCGAGGCCGGGGCGTGACCGCCGAGGCGCCCGCCGTGTGCGCCGCGCTCGGCGACGCGACCCGCTGGGAGATCCTCACCCGGCTCGGGCAGGGGCCGATGTCGGCGTCCGCGCTGGCCCGCGAGCTGCCGGTGAGCCGGCAGGCGATCGGCAAGCACCTGGACGTGCTGCGCGAGGTCGGGCTCGTCGAGTCCGAACAGCGCGGCCGCGAGGTGGTCCACATCGCCGTCGGCGCCCGGCTCGGCGCGCTCGCCCGGGAACTCGACCGGATAGGCCGCTCCTGGGAGAACCGTCTGCTGCGCATCAAGGAACTGGCCGAAGGGCCAAGCGCACGAGGGGAGAAGGAGTCATGACCGACCACGCCTCGGCACTGCCGCCGGCGACCGACCACGCCCCGGCGCTGCCGCCGGTGACCGACCGGGCCGCCTTCGAGGCCGAGATCGACAAGCTGCGCGTCCGCGAGAAGGCCCACACCCGCGAGGGCGACGCGATCGCCGCCGCCCGGCGACGCCTTCCCATGGTCGAGGTGGACGGCGGCCTCGAACTGACCGGACCCGACGGGCCGACCACGCTGCTCGACGCCTTCGAGGGCCGCCGACAGCTCCTCGCGTACTACTTCATGTGGCACCCCGGCCACCCGGCCGCCGAGCAGTGCGAGGGCTGCACCTGGTGCGCGAGCCAGGTCAGGGAGCTGTCGTATCTGCACTCGCGCGACATCACGTACGCGGTCCTGTGCCAGGGCCCGTACGAACAGAGCAGGCGCTACCGGGACTTCATGGGCTGGGACATGCCCTGGTACTCGGCGCTCCCGTCCCTGGAGCGGCTGCTGGTCGGGCGGCACGTCGGCATGATG
The DNA here is from genome assembly GCF_050106155.1 of Streptomyces nidicola. NCBI lineage: Bacteria > Bacillati > Actinomycetota > Actinomycetes > Kitasatosporales > Streptomycetaceae > Streptomyces > Streptomyces nidicola. Next base: position 2,409,460 of record NZ_JBNBPI010000001.1, on the reverse strand, counting down.
CACCTGGTGAGCTATCTGCGGGACGGCGACCGCGTCTTCGAGACGTGGTGGACCACGCTGCGCGGCGTGGAGCAGATGGACAACAGCTACCGGCTGATGGACCTCACGGCCTACGGTCGCCAGGAGCTGTGGGAGGACTCCCCGGAGGGCTGGCCGCAGGGCCAGGGCGAACCGGCCGAGGACATCCGGCTGCGCACCGACGGCCGGCCGATCCCGCACTGGCCGCGCCTCGCGGCAGGCCACAGCGACGATCTCGGCTGACGACGTGAAGGGGCCCGGCGCCATCCCGGCGCCGGGCCCCTTCACACACACCGCGAAACGTCAGCCGAGCTGCTCGTACGCCGGCAGCGTCAGGAAGTCCGCGTAGTCCGCGTCCAGGGAGACCTGGAGCAGCAGGTCGTGGGCCTGCTGCCACTTGCCGGCCGCGAAGGCCTCCTCGCCGACCTCGGCCTTGATGTTCGCCAGTTCCTCGGCTGCGACCTTGCGGGCCAGCTCGGCGGTGACGGTCTCGCCGTTGTCGAGGACGACGCCCGCGTTGATCCACTGCCAGATCTGGGAGCGGGAGATCTCCGCCGTCGCCGCGTCCTCCATGAGGTTGAAGATCGCGACGGCGCCGAGGCCGCGCAGCCACGCCTCGATGTAACGGATGCCGACCTGGACGGCGTTGACCAGACCGTCGTACGTGGGCTTCGCGTCGAGCGAGTCGATGGCGATGAGGTCACCGGCGGCGACGCTCACGTCCTCGCGCAGGCGGTCCTTCTGGTTCGGCTTCTCGCCGAGGACCTTGTCGAAGGACTCCATGGCGATCGGGACGAGGTCCGGGTGCGCGACCCAGGAGCCGTCGAAGCCGTCGCCGGCCTCGCGGTCCTTGTCGTCGCGGACCTTCGCGAAGGCCACCTTGTTGACCTCGGCGTCCTTGCGGGACGGGATGAAGGCCGCCATGCCGCCGATCGCGTGCGCGCCGCGCTTGTGGCAGGTGCGGACGAGGAGTTCGGTGTAGGCGCGCATGAACGGGGCGGTCATCGTCACCGCGTTGCGGTCCGGCAGGACGAACTTCTGGCCGCCGTCACGGAAGTTCTTGACGATGGAGAAGAGGTAGTCCCAGCGCCCGGCGTTCAGGCCGGAGGCGTGGTCGCGGAGCTCGTAGAGGATCTCCTCCATCTCGTACGCGGCCGTGATCGTCTCGATCAGGACGGTGGCGCGCACGGTGCCCTGCGGGATGCCGACGTAGTCCTGCGCGAAGACGAAGATCTCGTTCCAGAGGCGGGCCTCCAGGTGCGACTCCGTCTTCGGGAGGTAGAAGTACGGGCCCTTGCCGAGCTCGATCAGCTTCTTCGCGTTGTGGAAGAAGTAGAGGCCGAAGTCGACGAGCGCGCCGGGGACGGCCTTGCCGCTCTCGTCCACGAGGTGGCGCTCGTTCAGGTGCCAGCCGCGCGGGCGCATGACGACGGTCGCGAGCTCGTCGGCGGACTTCAGCGCGTACGACTTGCCGGTGCGCTCGTCCGTGAAGTCGATGGCGCCGTTGTAGGCGTTGGTGAGGTTGAGCTGGCCGCCGATGACGTTCGCCCAGGTGGGGGCGGAGGCGTCCTCGAAGTCGGCGAGCCAGATCTTCGCGCCGGAGTTGAGCGCGTTGATGGTCATCTTGCGGTCGGTCGGCCCGGTGATCTCGACGCGGCGGTCGTTCAGGGCGGCCGGGGCCTCGGCGACCTTCCAGGTGTCGTCCGCGCGGACGGCGGCGGTCTCCGGGAGGAAGTCGAGCGTGCAGGTGCGGGCGATCTCGGCGCGGCGCTCGGTGCGACGGGCGAGGAGCTCGTCACGCCGGGGCGTGAAAAGGCGGTGCAGCTCGGCCACGAAGGCGAGGGCCGCTTCGGTGAGCACCTCGCCCTGTCCGGGCAGGGTCTCGGCGTCGACGATGGCCAGCGGGGACGGCGCTGGTGCGGACATGTGGCTGTCACTTCCTTCAGCGAGCGAACGGCCCCTGCGGCACTGGGTGCCGGGGCCGCCTGGGTATGGCTGCTGGCCCCGCTTCGGGGGACCGGCCCTTCTCAACAGTGGATATTAGTTTCCTCATTGTGGAAGTTCAATGGTTTGTTGACGTCGAGATTCTCAGAGTCGACAGAACGTGGCTCTGCGTGCCACGCCCCGTTACTCAAGGTGCTCGAGATCCGCTTCCGTGTCGATGTCGTACGCCTCGGCGATGTCCCCGCACTCCACGAGCTCCAGCACCCCCGCGCGCTCCTTGAGATACGCGCGCGCCCCGCGGTCACCGCTCGCGCTCGCCGCGATGCCGGCCCAGTGGTCCCGGCCGAACAGCACCGGATGCCCGCGCTCCCCGCCGTACGCGGCGGCCGCCAGCGAGGCGGGGGAGTCGTATGCCGCGCGCACGCGCGCCACCGCCGCCGCGCCGATCCCCGGCTGGTCCACCAGGAGGACGAGCGCGGCGTCCGCCTCCGTGGCCGCGAGCGCTTCGAGGCCCGCCCGCAGCGAGGACCCCATGCCGTCCTCCCAGTCCGGGTTCTCCGTCACCTGGCATCCCTCCAGCGCGGCCCACTCCCGTACGTCGCCGGCCGCCGCGCCGAGTACCACGTGCACGGGATCGCATCCCCCCGCGCGCAAGATGCGCACCGCGTGCTCCACGAGTGGCCGGCCGCGGTGCTGGAGGAGTGCCTTGGGCCGGCCGCCGAGCCGCCGGCCGCCACCCGCGGCGAGCAGAAGTCCGGCAACCGTGCCGGTGCTCTTTGTCGTCATGCCCCCTGCATATCGCACGCAAGACGCGATCGAAGTCGTTCGGATTTTCACAGTTGCCTTGCGCAACGGACTGGCGAAACGCTTGCGCGTGGCGTTAACTGGGCGGCCACAAACCCGAGTTGGACGCCCGACCGACGCTCCGGCCGGGTTACGCGGTAGTAGCGGAAGTAGCAGTCGAGAAGTACCTGAGCAGGACAACACACGCACAAGGACGTGCGAGGGGGAGAGCCGTGTTGCGGAGCGTGGAGCAGAGGCTTGTGACCGGGAGCGACGTGGACCCGCGGGTGGACGAGCTGCGTACCGCCGTGTCCAGGTTGCGTCGTGAACTCGCCGCGCATCCGGTCGAGTTTCCCGACCGGGGCATCGCCGAGGACGAGCTCGCGGCGCTGGACGCGATGGCCGGCGGGGGCCGGCCCGAAGTACCGAGGCTGCGGCGTTCGCTGCTGCTCGTGGCGGGGGCGATCGGCTCGGTGAGCGCGTTGTCCGGGGCGTTGTCCCAGGTGAGGGGCGCCGTGGAACTGTTCGGAGGGCCGCCTTCGCAGGGCTGACGCCCGCACCGGCGGGGCTACTCAGGCCACCCAGTGCGGCCGCCCCGGCTCCTCGCCCGCCCCGCCGAGCCCGCCGTCGAGCGCCGCCGCGATCCGGCGCACCGCCTCCTCGGCCACCTCGACCGGCTGGACGTACGGGACGCGCAGCCGGTGCTCGAACGTGCCGGGGTCCGCGCCGAACCGTGACCCGCCCTCGATCCGCACCCCGCGGCGCAGCGCGGCCCGCCCGAGCGCGGAGGCGATCGGCCGCCCCAGGTCCACCCAGAGGGAGAGCCCGCCGGGCGGCAGCTGCCAGCGCCAGTCCGGGAATTCGCGGCCGAGCGCCTCGGCGAGCCGGTCGCGGCGCTCGCGCAGCACCGGGATCCGGCCGCGCAGGATGGTCTCCTCGCGGTCGAGGAGCCGTCCCGCCACCAACTGGTCGAGGACCGAGCCCGACATGTCCGCGGTGACCCGCAGCGCCGTCAGCTCGGTGATCAGACGGGTGCCCGCGCGCACCCAGCCGACCCGCAGCCCGCTCCAGTGCCCCTTGCTCAACGAGCCGACGGTGACGATCTGTTCGCCCCCGCCGGACGGGGCGAGCGAGGCGAACGGCGGCTCGCTCCGCCCGTCGAGCGCGATGTCCGCGATCGTCTCGTCGATGACCAGCCAGGTGCCGGTCGCCCGCGCGGCGGCGATGATCTGCCGCCGTTGCTCGCTCGGCATGAGCCGGCCCGTCGGGTTCTGGAAGTCGGGGATCAGATAGGCGAGCCGGGGCGCCGACTGCCGCAGCGTCGCGCCGATCAGCTCCACGTCCCAGCCGTCCTCGGTGACCGGCACCGGAGCCGTCCGCATCCCCAACTGCCGGATCACCGACAGGGCGTTGGCGTACGAGGGGTTCTCCACCACGATCCGGTCGCCGGGCCTGCCGAGCAGCGTGAGCGTGAGCGCCACGGCCTGCTGGGCGCCCGTCGTGACCAGGATCTGCTCGGGCAGCGTGGGCAGACCGCGCCGCGTGTACCGCTCGGCGATCTGCGCGCGCAGCTCCGGCAGGCCGTACGGGTGGTAGCCGTTGGTCACCGCGTGCCGGGCGACGTCCGGGGCCGCGGCGGCGTACGCGGCCGACAGCTCGTCCTCCAGGAACCCGGGCGCGGCGACCGCCAGATCGATCACGTCGTCCCCCGCGGCGGGCGTCGCCACGACCGTCGGGCGCGCGCCCTCCGGCAGCTCGGTCCACGTCCCGGCGCCGCGCCTGCTGCGCGCGTACCCGCTCTCCCGGAGCAGGTCGTACGCGGCCGTGACGGTGGCCCTGCTGACGCCGAGCGAGGCCGCGAACTCGCGCTCCGCGGGCAGCCGCGTGTGCAGCGCGATCCGCCCGTCGAGCAGCAGCGTCCGCACGCCCTGCGCGAGTGCGCGGTAGCCGGGGCGCTCTCCGGCCACCCCGGTCACGAGCGCGCCGAGCCGCCTGCCGCCGAGCCCGCGCCCGCCGCCGTCCACGCTGCGGACCACCGCCGTGTCACCCATGCCACGTCTCCGTAATTGGCCATGCTGTCCAGGCCAATCAGCGTACAGAGTGGGACTCGATCGGTGAGGAGTGGCCTGGAGGCGGCCACGGTACGCGTACGAGGAGGGGTGTCATGGACGGCGAGCGGGTCGGTGGGCGTGTGGTGGTCGGGGTCAGCGGTTCCCCGGCGAGCCTGGCGGCGCTGCGCTCGGCGGTCGCCGAGGCCCGGCGGTCCGGCCGGCCACTGGTGGCGGTGCTCGCCTGGGAGCCGCCGGAGGGCGAGGCCATGTACCGCCGGTGGCCGGACGCGGCGTGGGCCCGGCACTGGTACAGGGAGGCCCGCGCCCGGCTGGCGGCGACGTTCGAGGAGGCGCTCGGCGGACCGCCGCCCGACCTCGACGTGACGCTCCGCGTGGTGCGTTCCCGCCCGGGCCCCGCCCTGGTCGAACTCGCGGCGCGCCCCGACGACCTGCTGGTCGTGGGCGTACGTCCACGGAGCCTGCGCCGCGCCGCCCACCGCCACGTACGACGGCACGCGGTGTGCCCGGTGCTCACGGTGCCGGTGCGACCGCTCCAGCGCGCGGAACTGCGGGCGCTGCGACGGGTGCGGGCGGCGGACTTCGAGGCGATCCGCTAGTAGCCCCTAACGGCGCCGCAGCAGCCCGTCCCGCGTCGCCCGTGCCACCGCCGACGTACGCGAGTCGACGCCCAACTTCGCGTAGATGTGCACCAGGTGGGACTTGACCGTGGCCTGGCTCAGGAACAGCTCGCGGGCGATCTCCGCGTTGGAGAGGCCGTCCCGCACGTGCCGCAGCACCTCCAGCTCGCGCCGGCTCAGCGCCTCCGCGGGGGCCCGCATCCGGTCCATCAGCCGGTCCGCGACGGCGGGCGCGAGCGCGGAGCGCCCGGACGCGGCCGTGCGGACGGCCGCCGCGAGCTCCTCCGGCGGGGCGTCCTTCAGCAGGTAGCCGGAGGCCCCCGCCTCCACGGCCGCGAGGATGTCCGCCTCGGTGTCGTACGTGGTGAGGACGAGGACGCGCGGCCCGCCGTCGAGGGCCGCGATCCGTGCGGTGGCCTCGGCGCCGTGCATCGTCCCCGCGCCGAACTGCAGGTCCATGAGGACGACGTCCACGTCACCTGCCAGCTCCACCGCCCGCTCGGCCGTCGCGGCCTCGGCGACGATCGCGAAGTCCGGCTCCGCGTCGAGCACGGCCCGCAGCCCGGCGCGTACGACGGGGTGGTCGTCGGCGAGCAGCAGCCGGATCACGCGGCACCTCCGGTCGGTACCGACATCGGCAACGGCGTCGGCAGCGGCAGCGTCACCGCGACCGCCGTGCCGCGGCCCGGTTCCGACTCGACCGTGAACGTGCCGCCCAGCTCGGCCACCCGCGAGCGCATCGCGACGAGCCCGAAACCGCCGTCGCCGCCGCCCGGCGCCCGCTCGGGGTCGAAGCCCGCGCCGTCGTCCACCACGTCCAGGGCCACCGAGGTCTCCATGAAGCTGAGGGTGATCTCCGCGCGGCCCGCCCGCGCGTGCCGCACCGTGTTGGCGAGCGCCGACTGGGCGATGCGCAACAGCGCCACCTCGTACGGCGTGGGGAGTTCGAGCGGGGTGCCGCTCACCGAGAAGCGGGCGGTGAGACCGGGCGCCGTGGCGCACAGCCGGTCCAGCGCCCCGGCCAGCGAGCCGACGTCCAGCTCGGGCGGGGCCAGGGCGCGCACGAAGCGGCGGGCCTCCGCGAGGTTGTCCTGCGCCGTGGCCCTGGCCTGCTCGACATGCCCGGCGGCGGGGGAGCCGGCGGGCAGTTCGCGCCCGGCCGCGACCAGCAGCAGCTGGATCGAGGACAGCCCCTGCGCGAGCGTGTCGTGGATCTCGCGGGCCAGCCGCTCACGCTCGGCGAGGGTGCCGCCCGCGCGCTCCGCCGCCGCGAGCTCGGCGCGGGTGGCGACCAGCTCCTCGATCAGCCGCTGCCTGCGCTCGCTCTCCCGGTACAGCGCCTGGTAGCCGAGCACGGTCGCCACGGCGACGGCCGCGCCGAGCAGCGGCCCTATGAACGCCCCCGGATTCACCGCCCCGTCATGACCGACGTACGAGCAGATGGCCGCGCCCGCGGCGATGCCCACCGCGGGGACGCCCCAGCGCACGGGCAGCAGATGCAGCAGCAGGAAGTACAGCGGGAACGCCAGCCACAGCGCGTCGGGCGAGAGTACGAGCAGCGCCGCCCACACGACACTCAGCACGGCCAGCCACCACGCGGCGCCCGCGCGCGTGGACCGTACGACGGGCAGCGCGGCGCCCGCCCCGTAGACGAGGCCCATCGCCCCGGCCACCGTCACCACCGCCGCGACCGGCTCGTCGGAGCGCCCGGTCAGGGCCCGTACGACGACGAGCGCGAGCAGGCCCGCCGTCAGCAGATGCAGACAGAGGCGCAGCGCGCGCAGGACGGGGTTGAGCGTGCGTGGATCCATACCGCTCACCAGCGTACGAAGCCGGGACACGGAACCGGTCAACCGAAAGTTTGAAAGGCGCGTCCCTCCTTCGATTCGGGTGAAGCGTGCTGTGGCGCGATGCCCGGGCGGGCCCCGGAGCCGCAGTCTTGACCGCATGTTCGTCGCATGGAGAGATCTACGGTTCGCCAGGGGCAGGTTCGCCCTGATGGGGACCGTGATCGTACTGATCACGCTGCTCGTGGGACTGCTGTCGGGACTGACGGCGGGGCTCGCGCGGGACAACACGTCGGCGCTCACCGGGCTGCCCGCCGACCACCTCGCCTTCGCCCGGCCCGCCGACGGCCAGTCGGTGTCGTTCACGGCGTCCACGGTCCGCCCCGAGCAGTGGCGCGACCTCGCGGCGCGACCGGGCGTCGAGAGCGCGGAGCCGATCGGCATCGGCACGGTGAACGCCGAGGCGGGCCGGCAGACCGCGGCGGTCTCCGCGTTCGGCGTGCGCCAGGACTCCGGCCTCGCACCCGACGCGACGGAGCCCGGCACGGCGGTCCTGTCCACCAAGGCGGCGAAGGAACTGGGGGCGGCGGCGGGCGACAAGGTCACCCTCGGCGGCACCCGCCTCACGGTCGCGGCGGTCTCCGGCGACGCCTCGTACAGCCACACACCGGTCGTCTGGACGCACCTCGACGACTGGCAGCACATCGCGCCCACGGGAGGCGGGGACGGCGAACGCGCGACGGTGATCGCCCTGCGCACCGGGTCGGGCGCCGACCTGCGGGCGGCCGACAAGATCGCCGGCACGGACACGACCACCATCGACGGGGCGCTCTCCGCCATAGGGTCCTACCAGGCCGAGAACGGTTCGCTCCAGCTGATGCGCGGCTTCCTCTTCGTCATCTCGGCGCTCGTCGTCGGCGCGTTCTTCACGGTGTGGACGATCCAGCGCAGCGCCGACATCGCGGTCCTGAAAGCCCTCGGCTCCTCGACCCGCTACCTGCTGCGGGACGCGCTCGGCCAGGCGGTCCTGATGCTGGTCGCGGGTACGGCGATCGGCACCGGCCTCGCCACCCTCATCGGCGCCTTCGTCCCGGACACCGTGCCCTTCGTCCTCGACCCGCTGACCGCGCTCGGCCCGGCCGCCGTCATGACGGTCCTCGGCCTCGCGGGCGCGGCCCTGTCCATCCGGCGGATCACCGCCGTCGACCCCCTCACCGCACTCGGGAGCGCCCGATGACCCTGCTGCTCGACGACATCACCCTGACCTACGCCGACGGGGACGGCCGCCTCACGGCCCTCGACCGGGTCGGCCTCCGGGTCCCGGCCGGCGGCCTCACCGCGGTTGTGGGCCCCTCCGGCTCCGGCAAGTCCAGCCTCCTGGCGGTGGCGGCGACGCTCGTCACCCCCGACAGCGGCCGCGTGAGCGTCGACGGGACCGAGGCGACGGGCCTGTCCCGCTCCGACGCCGCGGAGCTGCGCCGCCGCGCGATCGGCATCGTCTTCCAGCAGCCGAACCTGCTGCCGTCGCTGACCGCGCTCGAACAACTCCAGGTGATGGCCCACCTGGAGGGCCGCAAACCGCGCGAAGTTCGCGACAGGGCGGGTGAGTTGCTGTCGGCGGTCGGCCTGTCCGCCCAGTCCCACCGCCGCCCCCACCAACTCTCGGGCGGCCAGCGCCAGCGCGTGAACATCGCGCGGGCGCTGATCAACGAGCCCCGCGTCCTCCTGGTCGACGAACCGACCAGCGCCCTCGACCACGAACGCGGCGCGGCAGTCCTGGACTTGCTCCGCAACCTGACGCGAGAACGCGGGACGGCCACGGTCCTGGTCACACACGACCGCAACCACCTGACGGTGGCCGACGAGGTCCACGAAATGCGCGACGGCGCGCTTGTCACTTCAGGGGCGGGTAAATCCAGCCCCGCCGGCGTTTGAGGCGCGGGGTCCGGGGCGGAGCCCCGAGGCGTCAACCACTCTGGCCGGAACTGGCCAACGCCACCGACAACTCCCGCGCCACCTGCTGAAGGACCGGCACGATCTTCTCCGTGGCGGCCTCCGTCACCCGCCCCGCAGGCCCGGAAATCGAAATCGCCGCAGCCGTCGGAGACTCCGGCACGGACACCGCGAGGCACCGCACCCCGATCTCCTGCTCGTTGTCATCGACGGCGTACCCGGCCTGCCGCACGTCCTCGAGCGCGTCGAGGAAACCCTCGGGCGTGGTGAGCGTCTTCTCCGTCGCCGCCGGCATCCCGGTCCGCCCAAGGAGCGCCCGCACCTCGTCCGCGGGCGTGTACGCGAGCAGCGCCTTGCCCACGCCGGTGGAGTGCGGCAGCACCCGCCGCCCGACCTCGGTGAACATCCGCATGGAGTGCTTGGACGGCACCTGGGCGACGTACACGACCTCGTCGCCGTCGAGGAGCGCCATGTTCGCGGTCTCGCCGGTCTCCTCGACGAGGCGCGCGAGGTACGGGCGCGCCCACGTGCCGAGCAGCCGGGACGCGGACTCGCCGAGCCGGATGAGCCGCGGGCCGAGCGCGTAGCGTCGGTTGGGCTGCTGGCGTACGTAGCCGCAGGCGACCAGCGTGCGCATCAGCCGGTGGATCGTCGGCAGCGGAAGCCCGCTGCTGGCGGAGAGCTCGCTCAGGCCGACCTCACCACCGGCGTCGGCCATCCGCTCGAGCAGATCGAAGGCGCGCTCGAGGGACTGGACGCCGCCGGTGGGTGCGGACTTGGCGGCATCAGTGGTGCTGGCGTCGGACGTCGGCACAGCGCGTTCCTTTCGGGTGGCAGGCAGGTTTGCAGCCTACCGGCGGGTTCCCGGCCAGTGATCCCTTGACCTAGAAGTTCGTGGGTAGCTACGTTCTGCGTGACGGAATCTTAATTCCACTTTGTGGAAACGTCCAGAGGTCGGGTGGGTCCCGGTGGGTCTTGACGGTTCCCGAAGTCTGAGTGAAAGTCCTTCAACAGAACGTTGAAGCTTGAGGAGGCCCAGGTGTCGGACGCCGAAGTCCAGATCGAACTCGTGCTGCGCTCGACGCGCGTCGTCACTCCCGAAGGTACGCGCCCCGCCTCGGTCGCCGTCGCCCAGGGGAAGATCGTCGCGGTGCTCGCGCACGACGCCGAGGTCCCGGCCGGGGCCCGCCTCGAGGACTTCGGCGACGACGCGCTGCTGCCCGGCATCGTCGACACGCACGTGCACGTCAACGACCCGGGGCGCACCGAGTGGGAGGGCTTCTGGACCGCCACCCGCGCCGCCGCGGCCGGTGGCATCACGACCCTCGTCGACATGCCGCTCAACTCCCTGCCGCCGACCACGACCGTCGACAACCTTCGTACGAAGAAGGACGTCGCCGCCTCCAAGGCGCACATCGACGTCGGCTTCTGGGGCGGCGCGCTGCCCGACAACGTCAAGGACCTGCGCCCGCTGCACGACGCCGGGGTCTTCGGCTTCAAGTGCTTCCTGTCGCCCTCCGGTGTCGACGAGTTCCCGCACCTGGACACCGACCGGCTCACCGCCTCCATGGCCGAGATCGCCGGCTTCGGCGGCCTGCTCATCGTGCACGCCGAGGACCCGCACGAGCTGGACGTGGCGCCCCACAACTCCGGCCCCAAGTACGACGACTACCTCGCCACCCGCCCCCGGGTCTCCGAGGACGTCGCCATCAAGGGCCTCATCGACACCGCGAAGCGGATCGGCGCCCGCATCCACATCCTGCACCTCTCCTCCTCCGACGCGCTGCCGCTGATCGCCGCCGCGAAGGCCGAGGGTGTCGAGCTGACCGTCGAGACCTGCCCGCACTACCTCACGCTCACCGCCGAGGAAGTCCCGGACGGGGCGAGCGAGTTCAAGTGCTGCCCGCCGATCCGCGAGGCCGCCAACCAGGACCTGCTGTGGCAGGCGCTCGCCGACGGCACCATCGACTGCATCGTCACCGACCACTCGCCGTCCACGGCCGACCTCAAGACCGACGACTTCGCGACCGCCTGGGGCGGCATCTCCGGCCTCCAGCTGAGCCTCTCGGCCATCTGGACCGCCGCCCGCGACCGCGGCCACTCCCTTGAGGACGTGGTCCGTTGGATGTCCGAGCGCACGTCGAAGCTCGTGGGCCTCGACGACCGCAAGGGCGCCATCGCCGTCGGCCGCGACGCCGACTTCGCCGTCCTCGCTCCCGAGGCCACCTTCAACGTCGACCCGGCCGCCCTCCAGCACCGCAACCGCGTCACCGCGTACGCGGGCAAGACGCTGCACGGCGTCGTGAAGTCGACCTGGCTGCGCGGCGAACGCATCGTCGCCGACGGCGAGTTCACCGCCCCGCAGGGGCAGCTGCTCGAAAGGAACAAGTAACACCATGTCCGCGACTTCCGGGTCCTCCGCGATACCCCACTTCACCGGCGACGCCAGCCCCTACGGCGGCGGCGACCCGTACGCCGACTACCGCACCGCGGACTTCCCGTTCACGCAGGACGCGAACCTCGCCGCGCGCCAGCTCGGCGCCGGCGTGATCGCCGCGAACGACGAGTTCTTCGCGCAGCGGGAGAACCTGCTCGTGCCCGAGCGCGCCGAGTTCGACCCGGAGCACTTCGGCCACAAGGGCAAGATCATGGACGGCTGGGAGACCCGCCGTCGCCGCGGCGCCTCCGCCGACCATCCGTGGCCGACGCAGGAGGACCACGACTGGGCCCTCGTCCGGCTCGGCGCGCCCGGCGTGATCAGCGGCATCGTCGTCGACACCGCCCACTTCCGCGGCAACTACCCGCAGGCCGTCTCGGTCGAGGGCACGTTCGTCGAGGGCGCGCCCACGCCCGAGGAGCTGCTCGCCGACGACGTGAAGTGGACAACGCTCGTACCCCGCACGGCCGTCGGCGGCCACGCGGCGAACGGCTTCGTCGTCGACTCCCCGCAGCGCTTCACGCACCTGCGCGTCAACCAGCACCCCGACGGCGGCATCGCCCGCCTGCGCGTCCACGGCGAGGTCCTCCCGGACCCGAAGTGGCTCGCCACGCTCGGCACCTTCGACGTCGTCGCCCTGGAGAACGGCGGCCGCGCCGAGGACGCCTCGAACCTCTTCTACTCGCCGGCCTCGAACACCATCCAGCCGGGCCGCTCCCGCAAGATGGACGACGGCTGGGAGACCCGGCGCCGCCGCGACACCGGCAACGACTGGATCCGCTACCAGCTCGTCGCCCAGTCGCAGATCCGCGCCATCGAGATCGACACGGCGTACCTGAAGGGCAACAGCGCCGGCTGGGCGTCGGTGTCCGTGAAGGACGGAGACGAGGGTGACTGGGTCGAGATCCTGCCCCGCACCCGCCTCCAGCCCGACACGAACCACCGCTTCGTGCTCGACACCCCGGCGGTCGGCACGCACGCGCGCGTCGACATCTACCCGGACGGCGGCATCTCGCGCCTGCGCCTGTTCGGCTCCCTGACGGACCAGGGCACCGCTCAACTGGCGGCCCGCCACGCGGAGTTGGGTGCGTAACCGCTACTCTGCTCGACTTGCGGGGCACACCGGCCTGACAGCACCGGTGTGCCCCGCATTTGCATTGCCCCCGTTACGCCGCGTGCCCGCCGTCCACCGCGAACTCGGCGCCCGTCACGTACGAGGCCCCGTCGCCCGCCAGATACGCGACCGTCGACGCCACCTCGTCCGCGGTGCCGTAGCGGCCGAGCGCCGTCGCCGCGGCCTGGCCCTGCGCGTAAGGCCCGTCGGCCGGGTTCATGTCGGTGTCCGTCGGGCCCGGGTGCACGATGTTCGCCGTGATGCCGCGCCCGCCCAGCTCACGGGCGAGCGCCTTCGTCAGCCCGATCAGGGCCGCCTTGCTCGTGGCGTAGAGCGTGCCGCCGGGGCCCGGCACGTGCTGGGCCATGCAGGAGCCGACGGTGACGATCCGGCCGCCCTCCGGCAGCCGGGCCGCCGCGGCCTGCGAGGTGAGGAAGACGCCGCGCACGTTCACGTCGAGCGCCCGGTCGACGTCCGCGACGGTGAAGCCGTCCAGTGGTCCGAGCGCGCCCACGCCCACGTTGTTGACCAGCACGTCGATCCGGCCGAGCCCGGCCACGGTCCGCTCCACCGCCTCCGCCGCCTCACCCGCGTCCGCCGAGTCGGCCCGCACCGCGAGCCCCCGCCGCCCCAGCGCCTCGATCCGCCGCACCACTTCGTCCGCGGCCTCCTTGCCCTGTACGTAGGTGAGCGCCACGTCGAAGCCGTCGCGGGCGAGCCGCAGCGCCGTCGCCGCGCCGATTCCGCGCGAGCCGCCGGTCACCAGAGCCACCTTGCCGTTCATGTCGCCTCCTGTAGGGAGCGGATGTTGTGGCTTCAAGTACAGCGATCCGCGGAGGCGAGTACTGGCGGCAAACGGACGCCGATGTCGGGTGACGCATGTGAACTGATGGAAAACAGCCGTGAGTTGGTGTTGACATGCCCACCTCTACGCGCGTCACACTGTGGGGCATGAAGACTCCCCCACGCTTCATCAGTGCCATCGCCGTTGCCGCCGCCCTTCTCCTGGGCGGCGTGGGCGGCTCCACCGCGATCGCCGCACCGGCCGCGCAGGCCCCGGCCGTCGCCTCCCACACCGTCTCGGCCGCCGATGTCGGCGACATCTGCGCCTCCGCGCTGCCCGCCGAGGCGCACGACACCCTGGACCTCATCGAGCAGGGCGGACCGTACCCGTACGAGCAGGACGGCACGGTCTTCTCGAACCGGGAGGGCATCCTCCCCGACCAGTCGTCCGGCTACTACCACGAGTACACGGTGATCACCCCGGGCTCGGACGACCGCGGTGCCCGCCGCATCGTCACCGGGAACTCCGACAAGGAGGACTACTACACGGCGGACCACTACGCGTCCTTCGACCTGGTGGACTACACCTGCTAGTCAGTTCTTGCGCTGGGCCTCGACGGCCGCGAACACGGCGAACGCGAACACGATCAGCGCGACGCTGCCGTACACCTCGTGGCCGTCGAGGAACCCGATCCGTTCGATCAGCCCCCAGCCCAGCCAGCCGGTGAACTCGTGCAGGATGCCGACCGCGCCCTGGAGCAGGGCGAAACCGGCGACGACCTCGATGATCTGCAGCCACTCCTTCTTGTTCATGCACAGGACTCTCGCCCCGCGGACCCCCCACCCACATCGGCCGCGGGGCGAGCCCCGCAGGACTCCGGTAGCGGAGCGCGGGCGCCGGCCGCGACCAAAGTCGACGGGGGTACGACTTTGGTCGCGGAAGCGGCGCTCGGGGCGGTGCGGGGCGCCCGGGGTGCGTAGATTTGTCGTCCATGGAAGCAGTGCGGCAGACCGGAACCCCGCAGGCGGCGGACACGCCCGCCGAGCGATGGCGCCGACGGCTGCTGCCCTCGGCCGTCGCCGACGAGCTCGACCTGGACCCCGAGGGCCAGCCGGGCCGCAGGCGGCGCACCGCCCGTGACTGGATCGTCGACTTCAGCTGCTTCGGGATCGCCGTCTTCCTCGGCCTGATCTTCGCCGAGCAGGTCGGGGACGACCCGAACACCCCGCCCGCCGTCGCCCTGCTCGACCAGGTGCTCGGCGCCGCCGCCTGCGCCGGGATCTGGCTGCGCAGACGCTGGCCGCTGGGCCTCGCCCTGGCGATGATCCCGGTCGGCTTCCTGTCCAACACCGCGGGCGGCGCGTCCATGATCGCGGTGTTCACGCTCGCCGTGCACCGCCCGTTCCGCTTCGTCGGCTGGGTGGCGGGCATCTCCATCGCGCTCATCCCGCTGTTCTTCTGGCTGCGGCCCGACCCCGAGTCCTCGTACCTGCTGTCGGTGTCGTTCACCGTCATCATCACGATCACGGTCGTCGGCTGGGGCATGTTCGTCCGCTCCCGGCGCCAGCTCCTGATGTCCCTGCGGGACCGGGCGCGGCGCGCCGAGACCGAGGCCCAGCTCCGCGCCGAGCAGGCACAGCGGCTCGCCCGCGAGGACATCGCGCGCGAGATGCACGACGTGCTCGCCCACCGCCTCACCCTGCTGAGCGTGCACGCGGGCGCCCTGGAGTTCCGCCCCGACGCACCCCAGGGCGAGATCGCCCGGGCCGCGGGCGTGATCCGGGAGAGTGCGCACGAGGCGCTGCAGGACCTGCGCGAGATCATCGGCGTGCTGCGCGCGGCGGACCACGGCGACGAGTCGGGGAGGCCGCAGCCCACGCTCGCTGCGCTCGGCGCCCTGGTCGCCGAGTCCCGCGAGGCGGGCATGAAGGTCGACCTCGACAACCGGGTCCCCGAAGCGGAGTCCGTGCCCGCCTCCACAGGACGCACCGCCTACCGCATCGCCCAGGAGGGCCTGACCAACGCCCGTAAGCACGCCCCCGGCGCCGAGGTCGCGGTCACGGTCGAGGGCAGCGCGGGCGACGGCCTCACGGTCACCGTGCGCAACCCACCGCCGCCCGGCAAGGTGCCGCACGTCCCCGGCTCCGGGCAGGGCCTGATCGGCCTCACCGAACGCGCCACGCTCGCGGGCGGCCGGCTCGACCACGGGCCCGAGCCGGACGGCGGTTTCGCGGTGCGGGCGTGGCTTCCGTGGCCGGAGTGACGTCCGCCGTGAACCGCACGGTGGGGGACCGCGGTGATCGTCGCTCGCTACGGTGGCCCCTATGACCGCGATCCGCCTGCTCATCGTCGACGACGACCCCCTCGTGCGCGCCGGGCTCACCTTCATGTTCGGCGCCGCCGAGGACATCGAGATCGTCGGCGAGGCCGCCGACGGCAGTGAGGTGGACGCACAGGTGGCCCGGCTGCACCCGGACGTCGTCCTCATGGACCTGCGCATGCCGACCCTGGACGGCCTGTCCGCCACCGAGGCGCTGCGGGCCCGCGAGGGCGCACCCGAGGTGATCGTCCTGACCACGTTCCACGCGGACGAACAGGTGCTGCGGGCGCTGCGCGCGGGCGCCGCCGGCTTCGTCCTCAAGGACACCGCGCCGGGCGAGATCGTCGAGTCGGTGCGCCGGGTGGCGGCCGGCACCCCGGTCCTTTCGCCGACCGTGACCCGGCAGCTCATCTCCAAGGTCTCGGGCGACGACCCCGCCGAGGACCGGCGGGCACGCGCGCGTACACGCATGGCAGAACTGGCCGAGCGCGAGCGGGAGGTGGCCGTCGAGGTGGGCCGCGGCAGGTCCAACGCGGAGATCGCCGCGACGCTCTACATGAGCGTCCCCACGGTCAAGACCCACGTCTCCCGCATCATGGCCCGGCTCGACCTCAACAACCGCGTACAGATCGCGCTGCTCGCCCACGACGCGGGGCTGCTGGACGACGCCTGAGCGGTGTCGGTGCCTCGGGGTAGATTCACAGCGTTCAACGAGGCAAGTGCTCGAAGGGGTGGGGATGGCGGCACCACGTCGGCGGACGGTACGTGATCTGCGGCGCGGCAACCGCGCCGTCGTCCTGAGCAAGCTGTACTTCGACGGGCCGCTCAGCAGGCAGGAGTTGGGGCCGCTCACGGCGCTCAGTTCGGGCTCCATCAGCAACGTGGTGGCCGAGCTCGTCGCCGACGGACTCCTGGAGGAGGCGGGCTCGGTCGAGTCCGACGGCGGCCGTCCCCGCACCCTGCTGCGCGTCGCCCCGCGCAGCGGCCACCTCGTGGGCGTGGACGTCGGGGAGACCCGCGTGCGCGTGGAGCTGTTCGACCTCGCGCTCGGTGAACTCGCGCGCGTGGACGAGCCGTTGCCCACGGCGGCGCGCGACGGCCGCTGCGACGCCAAGGACGTCGTACGTCTCATCACCACGGGCCTGACACGGGTGCTGGCCGACGCGGAGGTGGCCCCCGAATCCCTCCTCGGCGTCGGCATCGGCGTGCCCGGCATCGTCGACGCCTCGGGCGGGGGCGGCGCGGTGGTGCACGGCCAGACCATCGGCTGGGACGGGGTCCCCCTGGAGGCCATGCTCCGCGCCCCCGACGGTCTGCCGCCCGAACTCCCGGCGCAGCTCCCCCTGTTCCTCGACAACGGCGCCAAGACCCTCGGCCGCGCCGAGATGTGGTTCGGCGCGGGCCGCGGCGCCCGCAACGCCGTGATCGCGCTCATCGGCTCCGGCGTCGGCGCCTGCGTCATCGCCGACGGCCTGCCCTACCAGGGCGCGTCCAGCAGCGCGGGGGAGTGGGGCCACACCGTCCTTCAGGTCGGCGGCAGGGTCTGCCGGTGCGGCGCCCGCGGCTGCCTGGAGGCGTACGTCGGCGCGGAGGCGCTGCTCGCGCGCTGGCGGGAGGCGGGCGGCAGCTGGGCCGCGGCGGACGAGGAGGGCGCGCTGGCCGAGCTCCTCGAAGACCCCTCCACGGGGGGCCTGTTGGACGAGACGGCGGAGTTCCTCGGCGCGGGCATCGCCGACCTGGTCAACCTGTTCAACCCGGAGCGGATCGTCGTGGGCGGCTGGGCGGGCCTCATGCTCGGCCCCCGCCTGCTCACCCCCGTACGCCGCGCGGCCGCGTCCTACGCCCTGCACCACCCCTTCACCCAAACCACGGTGGAACTGGGCCGCTTGGGCCCCGACGCGGTGACGGTGGGCGCGGCGACGCTGCCGTTGGCGAGATTCCTGGAGACGGGCGGCCGATCAAGTGACGGCTAGCTCGATCCCCTTGCGGCGACTGGGCATTTTCAGCCCCTGCGGCGATTGAGCAGCGGGGTCCGGGGCGGAGCCCCGATCTTTCCAGCCCCGCCGGCGATTGAGGCGCGGGGTCCGGGGCAGAGCCCCGCGACGTGGGCAACGCCCACGGTCACCCCCGGGACGGGAACGCACGGGGAACGCCAGGAGTTGACACGACGAAAGCCAGAACCGGGCAACGGGAGGCGGCACGACATGACCGACAACGGTGAGATCGTCGACCTGGGAGAACTGGCCGGGGGCGCGCCCCGATTCCACGCCGACCCCTACCCGGTCTACGCGCGGCTGCGCACCCGCGGCCCCGTCCACCACGTCCGCACACCCGGCCCCGGCCCCACCGAGGACCTCTACCTGATCGTCGGCCACGAGGCCGCCCGTGCCGCATTCACCGACCCCCGCCTGGTCAAGACCCCACCGTGGGGTCTGGAGGGCGACATGATGGGCCTGCACCTCCTCTTCGCCGACCCGCCGGAGCACGGCCGCCTGCGCTCCCTGGTCACGCGTGAGTTCACCCCGCGCCGGGTCGCGGCGCTCGCCCCGCGCATCCAGAAGCTCACGGACGAGCTGCTCGACGACATGGTGCCGCGCGGCAGCGCCGACCTGATCGGCGCCCTCGCCTTCCCCCTCCCGTTCGCGGTGATCTGCGAACTCCTCGGCGTCCCCGACATCGACCGCGAGCGGTTCCGCCGCATGTCGACGCAGGTCGTGGCGCCGACCAGCGAGGAGGAGGCCTACGCGGCTCACGTCGAACTGGTCGGTTTCCTGGACGAGTTGATCGCGGCCAAACGCGACGCGGCCCCCGCCGACGACCTGCTGAGCGCGCTGATCCGGACCACGGCGGAGGACGGCGACCGCCTCTCGCCCAGCGAACTGCGCGGCATGGCCTTCCTCCTGCTCATCGCCGGCCACGAAACGACGGTCAACCTGATCGGCAACGGCGTCCGCGCCCTGCTCCAGCACCCGGAGCAACTCGCGGCGCTGCGCGCCGACATGACGCTCCTGGACGGCGCGGTGGAGGAGATGCTGCGCTACGACGGCCCGGTCGAGACGGCCACGCACCGCTTCGCGGCGGAGCCGGTGGACATCGACGGCACGGTGATCCCGGCGGGCGCGCCGGTGCTCATCGGCATCGCCACGGCGAGCCACGACCCGCACCGCTTCGCGGACCCCGACCGCTTCGACATCCGCCGCGACGCCCGCGGCCATGTCGCCTTCGGCCACGGCATCCACTTCTGCCTGGGCGCTCCGCTCGCCCGCCTGGAGGGCCGCATCGCCGTCCGTAGCCTCCTGGAACGGTGTCCCGACCTGACCCTCGCCGAGGACCCGGACGGGTGGCTGCCCGGCATGCTCATCAGGGGCACGAGGAGCCTGCCCGTACGCTGGTGATCACTTCACCGGACCGTATATGCAGGAGAGCCGCCCATGACCGCGTCGACGCCACCCGCCTTCGACCTCGGCATGGCCCAAAAGGCCCTGGAATCCCAGCCGTTCAGCCGACTGCTGGGGACCAGGGTCACTGAATTCGGCCACGGAGTGGCCACGCTCGAGCTGGACATACGGCCCGAACTCCAGCAGCAGAACGGGTTCGTGCACGGCGGCGTGCTCTCCTACGCGGCCGACAACGCGCTGACGTTCGCGGCGGGCTCCGCCCTCGGGCCGTCCGTCCTCACGTCGGGCTTCTCCATCCAGTACGTGCGGCCGGCCCAGGGGGCCGTCTTGGTGGCCCGCGCCGAAGTGGTGAACGCGGGGCGCCGCCAAGCAGTGGTGCGCGTCGACCTGACGACGGCGGACGGCGAGGGCGGCGAGCCCACGCTGTGCGCGGTGGCGCAGGGCACGGTGCTCACCGTGTAGCAGGGGTCCGCCCTATTGCGGCTGGCCCCCGGCGATCTCCTCCATCCGTACCACCCGCCGCTCCGCCCGCGACACCTCGCACGCCTCCGCGACCCGCAGCGCGCGCAGGGCCTCGCGGCCGTCGCACGGGTTGGTGCGTTCGCCGCGGACGACGTCGACGAAGGCCTTCAGTTCGGCCTCGTACGCGGGGGCGAAGCGTTCCAGGAAGCCGGGCCACGGCTTCGTGGCGGCCGGTGGGCCCTCCGGTTCCGTGGAGGCGACCGGGGTCCGGTCGTCGAGGCCGACGACGAGGGTGTCCCGCTCCCCGGAGAGCTCCATGCGCACGTCGTAGCCGGCGCCGTTGCACCGCGTCGAGGTGGCGGTGGCCAGGGTGCCGTCGTCGAGGGTCAGGACGGCCGCGGCCGTGTCCACGTCGCCCGCCTCGCGGAACATCCCGGGCCCGGCGTCGGAACCGGTCGCGTACACCTCGACGACCTCGCGCCCGGTCACCCACCGCAGCATGTCGAAGTCGTGGATGAGGCAGTCCCGGTAGAGCCCGCCGGAGAGCGGGAGGTACGCGGCCGGTGGCGGCGCCGGGTCGGAGGTCAGCGCTCGCACCGTGTGCACCCGGCCGAGTTTTCCCTCCTGAACGGCGGCCCGCGCCGCCGTGTACCCGGCGTCGAAGCGGCGCTGGAAGCCGAGTTGGAGCACCGTGCCCGCCGCCTCGACCTCCGCGAGCGCGGCCAGCGTGCCCGGCAGGTCGAGCGCGATCGGCTTCTCGCAGAAGACCGGGAGCCCGGCCCGCGCCGCCCGCCCGATCAGCTCCGCGTGTGCCGAGGTCGCCGCGGTGATCACGAGCGCGTCCACGCCCCACGTGAAGATCTCGTCGACGCTCGGGGCGGCCGTCGCCCCGATGCGGTCGGCGAGCGCGACTGCTCGTGCGGGTTCGGCGTCCGTGACGACCAGGGAGCCGACCTCCCGGTACCGCTCCAGTACGCCCGCGTGAAAGGTGCCGATGCGGCCCGTTCCGATGAGTCCGATGCGCATGGCACCCAACGGTGACGCGCCCCCGGGTGGGTGTCAATCGTTTGTCCTGACAAACACCCGTCCGCGCCGGAGGGTCGCTGGAAGCGCTTGTCCTGACAACCGGACCTCCGGACTTCCCGTCAAGAACTCCCACCGATAGCCTCGCTCCGTGTCCAAACCCCCAGCCGACCCGACCGTCGACCTCGGTCTCAGCGTCGACCGCAGCAGCCCGGTGCCGCTGTACTTCCAGCTGTCCCAGCAGCTGGAGGCGGCGATCGAGCGCGGCGCCCTGACCCCCGGCAGCCTGCTCGGCAACGAGATCGAGCTGGCGGGCCGGCTCGGGCTGTCCCGGCCCACCGTCCGCCAGGCCATCCAGTCGCTCGTCGACAAGGGGCTGCTCGTGCGCCGCCGCGGCGTCGGCACCCAGGTCGTGCACAGCCAGGTCAAGCGCCCCCTCGAACTGTCCAGCCTGTACGACGATCTGGAGGCGGCGGGCCAGCGCCCCGAGACCCGGGTCATCGCCAACACCCTCGTGCCCGCCCCCGCGGAGGCGGCCGCGGCGCTCGGCGTCGCGGAGGGCGAGGAGGTGCACCGCGTCGAGCGGCTGCGGCTCGCGCACGGCGAACCGGTCGCGTACCTCTGCAACCACCTGCCCACAGGGCTGCTCGCGCTCGACGACGAGCGGCTCGTGGCGACCGGCCTGTACCGCCTGATGCGGGCCGCGGGCATCACCCTGCACAGCGCCCGCCAGTCCGTCGGCGCCCGCGCCGCAACCGCCGTCGAGGCCGAGCGGCTCGGCGAGCAGGAGGGCGCGCCGCTGCTCACCATGCAGCGCACGACGTACGACGACACGGGCCGCGCGGTCGAGTTCGGCTCGCACACGTACCGGGCCTCGCGCTACTCCTTCGAGTTCCAACTCCTCGTACGGTCCTGAGAGTTGTGCGCCCGGTCGACGGAGCGCAGGTCGTCAGAATGTTCTGACAAATTCATTGACGCTGCGGTGGGACCCGGCTACAAACACCTCCAGCCGCACCGGGCGGCCGGAGGAGAGGTGGCTCCACCATGCTCAGGACCCGCAAAGCCCGCACGGCCGCAGGCAGCGTCGTCGTCGTGGCCGTGCTCGCGCTCGCCGCAGGATGCAGCGGCTCGGGCGGCAAGGACTCGGAGGACGAGGCCGACGGCAAGGGCGGCGGCAAGGCCGTCAGCACGCCCCGCATGAAGATCGCGATGGTCACGCACTCCGGCGAGGGCGACACCTTCTGGGACATCGTCCGCAAGGGCGCCCAGCAGGCCGCCGACAAGGACAACGTCCAGTTCCTCTACTCCAACGACAAGGAGGCCAAGGGGCAGGCCGAGCTGGTGCAGGCCGCGATCGACAAGAAGGTCGACGGGATCGTCGTGACGCTGGCCAAGCCGGAGGCGATGGAGTCCGTGCTGGCGAAGGCGAAGACCGCGGGCATCCCGGTCGTCTCGATCAACTCCGGCTCGCAGTTCTCGGAGAAGTTCGGCGCGCTCAGCCACATCGGCCAGGAGGAGGGCGTGGCCGGCGAGGCGGTCGGCACCGAGCTGACGAAGCAGGGCAAGAAGAACGTCCTGTGCGTCATCCACGAGCAGGGCAACGTCTCCCTGGAGCAGCGCTGCGACGGCGTCCGCAAGACCTTCAAGGGCGACGTCGAGAACCTCAACGTGGAGGGTACGAACGCCCCCTCCGCCCAGTCGTCCATCGAGGCGAAGCTCCAGGCGGGCAAGGACATCGACGCGGTCGTCGCGCTCGGCGCCCCCATCGCGGCGCTCGCCGTGAAGGCCAAGGACGACGCGGGCAGCAAGGCGGAGATCTCCACGTTCGACCTGAACGCCGAGGTCGTGCGCCGCCTCAAGGCGAAGGAGGTCACCTTCGCCGTCGACCAGCAGCCCTATCTTCAGGGCTATCTGGCGGTGGACGAACTGTGGCTCTACAAGAGCAACGCGAACGTGCTCGGAGGCGGCGAGCCGGTCTTCACCGGCCCGGCGATCGTCACCGAGAAGGACGTGCCGCGCCTGGAGAAGTACACCGCGCGCGGTACCCGGTGAATGGATGCATGATCCCCGTGACCCATACTTGTGCGTTTGGGACCGGAATGGGGTCCTTATGGACCGGCGTACGGTCCGCCGGGGTCGGCCCGCCGATCCCGGTCGATGACGCAGCAGACCAAGAAGGGCACGGCCTCGTGGCACGGTTTCGGACCTGGGTGAGCATCGCGGTTGCGGGGGCTCTCGGCCTCTCGCTCGCAGGGTGCAGCAGCACCGGCGGCAAGCGGGCGGAGGACGCCAGGAAGTCCCAGGCCGCGCAGGGCAGGGCGGCGGTGGACACGCCCCGCTGGACCTTCGCGATGATCACCCATTCGGGCGATGGCGACACCTTCTGGGACATCGTCCAGAACGGTGCCAGGCAGGCGGCCACCAAGGACAACATCAACTTCCTCTACTCGCACAACGAGGAGGCCCAGCAGCAGGCGCAGCTCGTCGACGCCGCCGTCGACAAGAAGGTCGACGGCATCATCGTCACGCTCGCCAAGCCGGACGCGATGAAGTCCGCCCTGGCCCGCGCCGAGAAGGCCGGCATCCCCGTCATCACGGTGAACTCGGGCTCGGAGATCTACAAGAAGTACGGCGCCATCTCGCACATCGGCCAGGACGAGACCATCGCCGGCGAGGCCGTCGGCAAGGAGCTCAACAAGCGCGGCAAGAAGAAGGCGCTCTGCGTCCTGCACGAGCAGGGCAACGTCGGCCACGAGCAGCGCTGCGCGGGTGCCAAGAAGACCTTCGACGGCAAGATGACGAACCTGTACGTCGAGGGCACCAACATGCCCGACGTGCAGTCCTCCATCGAGGCCAAGCTGCAGTCCGACACGTCGATCGACTCGGTCGTCACGCTGGGCGCCCCGTTCGCCGCCACCGCGGTGAAGGCCAAGGAGGACGCGAGCAGCAAGGCCGAGATCGACACCTTCGACCTGAACGACAAGGTCGCCCAGGGCCTCAAGGACGGCGACCTCGGCTTCGCCGTCGACCAGCAGCCCTACCTCCAGGGCTACGAGGCCGTGGACCTGCTGTGGCTCTACCGGTACAACGCCAATGTGCTCGGCGGCGGCCTGCCGGTCCTGACCGGCCCCGAGATCGTCACCAAGGACCAGGCAGCCAAGCTTCAGGAGTACGCGAAGCGGGGGACGCGATGAGTACGACGACTCCACCAAGCACGGAAAAGGTCGACGAGCGGCTGGTCAAGGCCTCGCCGTGGAAGAAACTGCTCGGCCGGCCCGAACTGGGTTCGGTCATCGGCGCCGTCGCCGTCTTCATCTTCTTCATGATCTTCGCGGACAGCTTCCTGCGGCCGACCAGCCTCGCGACGGTCCTGTACGCGTCCTCGACCCTCGGCATCATGGCCGTGCCCGTGGCGCTGCTGATGATCGGCGGCGAGTTCGACCTGTCGGCGGGCGTCATGGTCACGTCCTCGGCGCTGATCTCGTCGATGTTCAGCTACCAGATGACGGCGAACACCTGGGTGGGCGTCGGCGTCTCGCTCCTCGTGACGCTCGCCATCGGCGTCTTCAACGGCGTCATGCTGACCCGCACCAAACTCCCCAGCTTCATCATCACGCTCGGCACGTTCCTGATGCTGACGGGCATGAACCTGGGCTTCACGAAGCTGATCAGCGGCACCGTCTCGACGAAGTCGATCGCGGACATGGAGGGCTTCGATTCGGCCAAGTCCGTCTTCGCCTCCACGTTCAGCATCGGCGGCGTCGACTTCAAGATCACGATCGTCTGGTGGCTCGCCCTCGTCCTGGTGGCCACCTGGATCCTGCTCCGTACCCGCATCGGCAACTGGATCTTCGCGGTCGGCGGTGACCTCGCCTCGGCCCGCGCGGTCGGCGTCCCGGTCAACAAGACGAAGATCGGCCTCTACATGGGCGTCGCGTTCGGCGCCTGGATCTCCGGCCAGCACCTGCTCTTCTCCTACGACGTCGTGCAGTCCGGCGAGGGCGTCGGCAACGAGCTGATCTACATCGTCGCGGCCGTCATCGGCGGCTGTCTGATCACCGGCGGCTACGGCTCGGCGGTCGGCGCGGCCATCGGCGCGCTGATCTTCGGCATGACCAGCAAGGGCATCGTGTTCGCCGAGTGGAACTCGGACTGGTTCAAGTTCTTCCTCGGGGCGATGCTGCTCCTCGCGACCCTGCTCAACGCGTGGGTCCGCAAGCGCGCGGAGGCGAGCAAATGACGACTGGCGAGCAGATGACGACCAAGGACACGGCGCCCGCGCCGCTCGTCGAGCTGGACGGCGTCAGCAAGTTCTACGGCAACATCCGCGCCCTCGACGACGTCTCGCTCGTCGTGCACGCGGGCGAGATCTCCTGCGTCCTCGGCGACAACGGTGCCGGCAAGTCGACCCTCATCAAGATCATCGCGGGTCTGCACCAGCACGACGGCGGCCGGTTCTCGATCGAGGGCGAGGAGACCCGCCTCAGCAACCCGCGCGACGCCCTGAACCGGGGCATCGCCACGGTCTACCAGGACCTCGCCGTGGTGCCGCTGATGCCGGTGTGGCGCAACTTCTTCCTGGGCTCCGAGCCCACGAAGGGGAAGGGCCCCTTCAAGCGCCTCGACGTCGAGCTGATGCGGCGGACGACGCACGAGGAACTGGCCCGCATGGGCATCGACCTGCGCGACGTCGACCAGCCGATCGGCACGCTGTCCGGCGGTGAGCGCCAGTGCGTCGCCATCGCCCGCGCCGTCTACTTCGGCGCGAAGGTCCTCGTCCTCGACGAGCCGACGGCGGCGCTCGGCGTCAAGCAGTCCGGCGTCGTGCTGAAGTACGTGGCGGCGGCACGTGACGCGGGCCTCGGCGTGGTGCTGATCACGCACAACCCGCACCACGCGTACCTCGTGGGGGATCGGTTCGTGCTGCTCAAGCGGGGCGGGATGTTCGGCAGCCACTCCCGCGACGAGATCACGCTGGACGAGCTGACGCGGCAGATGGCGGGCGGCAGCGAGCTGGACGACCTTCAGCATGAGCTGGAGCGGGCGCCGGTGCCGACGCATTTGGGCGGTCATACGGCTGACGGGGCCGGGAAGTAGGGGCCTCCGTTACGCGCGCCTGCGTGTGGGTTTCCGGGTTCCCCGGGCGGCTGCGCGTCGCGTCGTTGGTCACCTTTGCGCAGTTCCCCGCGCCCCTTTAGGGGCGCGGGGAACTGCGCACGCCAACGCCGTGTGGCTGGAGGCAGACGTTCCGGCCCGCCCCGACGCGGCGGAAAACCCGGTATGCGGCGGAGCCGCCCCGTGAGGCAGAATCGCCGCAATGAGCACCTACCGCGACCTCGCACACCGTGGCAGCGCACGGGCCACCGTCCTGCGGACGGTCGGCACCCGCGAGCGCCGCTCGCACACGACGGCCCCGCGCGTACCCACCGTCGGCATCGACATCGGCGGCACGAAGGTGATGGCCGGCGTCGTCGACGCGGACGGCACCATCCTGGAGACGCTCCGTACGGAGACCCCGGACAAGTCCAAGAGCCCCAAGGTCGTCGAGGACACGATCACGGAGCTGGTGCTCGACCTCTCCGACCGGCACGACGTGCACGCCGTCGGCATCGGCGCGGCCGGCTGGGTGGACGCGGACCGCAACCGCGTCCTGTTCGCGCCCCACCTGTCGTGGCGCAACGAACCCCTCCGCGACCGCCTCGCGGGCCGCCTCGCGGTCCCCGTGCTCGTCGACAACGACGCCAATACCGCCGCCTGGGCGGAGTGGCGCTTCGGCGCCGGACGCGGCGAGGACCACCTGGTCATGATCACGCTCGGCACGGGCATCGGCGGCGCGATCCTGGAGGACGGACAGGTCAAGCGCGGCAAGTTCGGCGTCGCCGGCGAGTTCGGCCATATGCAGGTCGTCCCCGGCGGGCACCGCTGCCCGTGCGGCAACCGCGGCTGCTGGGAGCAGTACAGCTCCGGCAACGCCCTGGTCCGCGAGGCCCGCGAGCTCGCCGCGGCCGACTCCCCGGTCGCGTACAACATCATCGAGCGGGTCCAGGGGCACATCCCCGACATCACCGGGCCGCTCATCACGCAGCTGGCCCGCGAGGGCGACGCCATGTGCGTCGAGCTGCTCCAGGACATCGGCCAGTGGCTGGGCGTCGGTATAGCGAACCTGGCGGCGGCGCTCGACCCGTCGTGCTTCGTCATCGGCGGCGGTGTGTCGGCGGCCGACGACCTGCTGATCGTCCCCGCGCGGGACGCCTTCAAGCGGCAGCTCACCGGCCGCGGCTACCGGCCCGAGGCCCGTATCGCCCGCGCCCAGCTCGGCCCCGAGGCCGGCATGGTCGGCGCCGCGGACCTGGCCCGGCTCGTCGCCCGCCGCTTCCGCCGCGCCAAGCGCCGCCGCGTCGAGCGCCACGAGCGGTACGAGAGGTACGCCCGCACGCGCAGCACGACCGGCTCGCCCGTGGACGGCGCGGAGCAGGGCTAGCCCGGGTGCCAGCGCCTCAGACGCCTCAGACGCCGCGGACGACGCCCGAGACAGTGACAGGAAAGCCAGCCATGACCGTGCCCCGCCAGCCCCCGTCCGCGGACGAAGCGCCGCGACCGGCCGAGGACCGCGGCCATGTGATCCGACGCCGCGTCCTCACGCTCCTGACCATCGTGCTGCTCATCGGCATCCCCGCCGGCTATCTGGTGATCTCCGCGGGCCAGAGCCGGGACAGCGGCAAGGACAAGGAGGCGAAGTACTCGATCACCGGGCTCACCGTCGGCTGGCCGTCCAAGGTGCAGCGTCGCCTCTACCAGATCCCGATCCCGGCGCACTCGCGCAACGTCGCCTACTACGAGACGAACAACTACAAGGTGAGCCGCCTGTACGCGCAGTTCCTCACCAGCAACAAGGGACTCGACGAGTTCCTGGAGAACGTCGACGCCGGCTACACGGTCGGTGACCTGGCGACCGACGACATCGCGATCAGCGAGCGCGACCGGAAGATCGCGGGCTGGGACTTCACGGGCCCTGGCCCCTGGTACGGCCTCACCCACGCCCAGAAGGACCCGTCGCCGACCCAGACCATCGTCGTGAACCGCTCCAACCCCGACCACCCCATGGTGTACGTGGTGTCGATGACGCACCCCTGAGCGCACCCATGACCCGTGCCCGGGTCCGGTCTTCTTCACGGCGTCCCCACTCCTGGTCCACACCCCGAACCCGGAGTGAACACGTCACGTCCATTGTGGGGACCCGCCACTAGATCGCTCAGGTGCACTGGCTAGCGTGGCGGGTGTGAGTGACACGAAGACCCCGCGCCTGCAGTACCGATTCGACGGCCGTGACGACGACTCCGCCCCGGTGCTCATCCTCGGCCCGTCGCTCGGCACGACGTGGCACATGTGGGACCGCCAGGTGCCCGAGCTGGCCCAGCACTGGCGGGTGTTCCGCTTCGACCTGCCAGGACACGGCGGTTCCCCCGCGCACCCGGCGGGTTCCGTCGAGGCGCTCGCGGAGCGGCTGCTCGCCACGCTCGACGACCTGGGCATCCAGCGCTTCGGCTACGCGGGCTGCTCGCTGGGCGGCGCGATCGGCGCGGAGCTCGCGCTGCGCCACCCGGAGCGCGTCGCGTCGCTCGCCCTGATCGCCGCCTCGCCGCGGTTCGGCACCGCCGACGAGTTCCGCCAGCGCGGCGTCATCGTGCGCAGCAACGGCCTGGACCCCATCGCCCGTACGGCGCCCGAGCGCTGGTTCACGCACGGCTTCGCCTCCGCGCAGCCCGCGATCACGGACTGGGCGGTGCAGATGGTCCGCACGACGGACCCGGGCTGCTACATCGCCTCCTGCGAGGCGCTCGCCGCCTTCGACGTCCGCGAGGACCTCGCCGACATCGGCGTGCCGACGCTCGTCCTCGTCGGCTCGGAGGACCAGGTCACGGGGCCCGCCGAGGCCCGCACGCTGGTCGCCGGCATACCGGACGCCCGCCTCGCGGTCGTGCCCGGCGCCTCCCACCTGGCCCCGGTCGAGCAGCCGGCCGCCGTCACCGACCTCCTCGTACGGCACTTCACCTCGGCCTGGACCGCCGTCCACGAGACCGGGCAGACCGCCATCCAGGCCGCCCCGGTCAAGCCGGTCCTCGCGCCGCCGCCCCCGTCGGCCCCGCCGCGCGCGGAGATCGCGGCCGCGCAGCAGCCGGAGGCCGCGACCCGGCCCGACCCGCACGACGCGGGCCTCAAGACGCGCCGCGAGGTCCTCGGCGACGCGCACGTCGACCGGGCGCTGTCCACGGCGGACGACTTCTCCGGTGACTTCCAGGAGTTCCTCACCCGCTACGCGTGGGGCGAGATCTGGTCCCGTCCGGGGCTCGACCGCCGCACGCGCTCCTCGGTGACCCTGGCGACCCTGGTCGCGGGCGGCCACCTCGACGAGCTGGTGTTCCACACGCGCGCGGCGCTGCGCAACGGCCTCACGGCCGCGGAGATCAAGGAAATCCTGCTGCAGACCGCCGTCTACTGCGGCGTCCCGGCCGCGAACGCGGCGTTCAAGGTGGCGCAGCAGGTGATCCGCGAGGAGACCACGCCCCAGGAGTGATCCCTGGAGCGACCCGGGGCGTGAAACGGGGCGCGGGCGGGCGCAGGATGGGACGTATGAAGCTGACGAAGAAGACCCACGCCTGCGTCCGGCTCCAGAAGGACGGGCAGACGCTCGTCATCGACCCGGGCGGATTCTCCGAGGAGGACGCGGCCGTCGGTGCCGACGCGATCCTCGTGACGCACGAGCACCCCGACCACTTCAACGAGGACCGGCTGCGCGCCGGGATGGAGGCCAACCCCGGCGCGCACATCTGGACCCTGAGGTCGGTCGCGGAGCAGATCTCCGCCGCGTTCCCCGGCCGCGTCCACACGGTGGGCCACGGCGACACGTTCACGGCCGCCGGGTTCGACGTCCAGGCGCACGGCGAGCTGCACGCCGTGATCCACCCGGACATCCCGCGCATCACGAACGTCGGCTATCTCGTCGACGGCGGCACGGTCTTTCACCCCGGCGACGCCCTCACCGTCCCCGACCATCCGGTCGAGACGCTGATGCTGCCCGTCATGGCGCCCTGGAACAAGATCGCCGAAGTGATCGACTACGTACGGGAGGTCAAGCCGCGCCGCGCGTACGACATCCACGACGCGCTGCTCACGGACCTCGCCCGGCCGATCTACGACAACCAGATCGGCGGACTGGGTGGCACGGAGCACCTGCGCCTCACCCCCGGGGGCTCGGCGCAGGTCTGAGGTGCCCGCGGGCTACCTCTTAAGAAGAGCGTGTGCGGGCTACTTCTTAAGAAGCTCGACGACCTCGTCCGTGGAGCCGATCTCCGCGATGCGCGGGAAGATCTTGCCGAAGCTGTGCTCGTGGGACTCGGCGTCCGTGTCGGTCGTCGCGTCGTCGACCAGCACCAGGTTGTAGCTCAGCTCCCACGCGGAGCGGGCGGAGGACTCGACGCCGATGGACGTCGAGATGCCGCAGAGCACGATCTGCGTGACGCCGCGGCGGCGCAGCTGGAGGTCCAGCTCGGTGCCGGTGAAGGCGCCCCAGTGCCGCTTGGTGATCACGATGTCGTCGCCGAGCGGGCCGAGCTCGTCGGGGAACTCGGAGAACGCGGGCGGCGGCGCCTGCGTCATGGCGCCCGCGGCGGCGCGGCCCGTCGGGAGGTCGCCGCCGTCCTGCGACCAGGCGACCTTCACGCGCACGACCGGCAGGCCCTTGGCGCGGAAGGCCTCGGCGAGCTTGGCGCCGTTCTTGAGGACGTCGGCGGAGGGGTGCACGGTCGGCAGGCCGAGGATGCCGTTCTGGAGGTCGATGAGGACGAGGGCGGGACGCTCGTCGAGGGGGGTGTTGATCGTCATGTTCGACAGGCTAACTGTCTAACAGAAAAACTTGCAAGATTACCTGTCGATCGAGGGTGTGATGCGAGAGTGTGATGGGCGGGTGCGATGTCACGCCACGGCACGGGATCGGCCGCTGTCAGACCCGCCGGGTAGGTTGTGGGACATGCGCATTGCTACCTGGAACGTGAACTCGATCACCGCGCGGCTGCCGCGCCTCCTTGCCTGGCTGGAGAGCAGTGGCACGGACGTGCTGTGCATCCAGGAGACCAAGTGCTCGGCGGAGCAGTTCCCCGTGGACGAGCTGCGGGAGCTGGGCTACGAGTCGGCGGTGAACGCGAACGGCAGGTGGAACGGGGTGGCGCTGCTCTCCCGCGTGGGCCTGGAGGACGTGGTCAAGGGCGTGCCCGGTGATCCCGGCTACGACGGCGTGGAGGAGCCCCGTGCGGTCTCCGCGACCTGCGGCCCGGTCCGCGTCTGGTCGGTGTACGTGCCGAACGGGCGGGAGGTGGACCACGCGCACTACGCGTACAAGCTCCAGTGGTTCGAGGCCCTGAAGGCGGCGGTCGCGGGCGACGCGGCGGGCTCGCGCCCCTTCGCGGTGATGGGCGACTACAACGTGGCGCCGACGGACGACGACGTCTGGGACATCTCCCTCTTCGACGGGGCGACGCATGTGACCCCGGCCGAGCGGGCGGCGCTCACGGCACTGCGCGAGACGGGCCTGAGCGACGTCGTGCCGCGCCCCCTCAAGTACGACCACCCCTTCACGTACTGGGACTACCGCGCGCTCGGCTTCCCGAAGAACAAGGGCATGCGCATCGACCTGGTCTACGGGAACGAGCCGTTCGCCAAGGCCGTCTCCGACGCCTACGTGGACCGCGAGGAGCGCAAGGGCAAGGGCGCCTCCGACCACGCGCCGGTCGTGGTGGACCTCGACGTCTGAGATCGTCCGGGTCCGGCCCCGTTGTCAGTGGCGGGCGCTAGCGTCTGCGCCCGTGACGGATCTGACGACGTACCTGAACTCGACCCAACTGGCCTACGACACCGCCGCCGGCGCCTACGCCGAGATCGTTCCCCCGCTCTTCCCGCAGGACCTGTACGCGCATGCGGTGTTCGGCGTCTTCGCCGAGCGCGTCAAGCGGGCGGGCGGCGGGCCCGTGGCCGACCTCGGCTGCGGGCCCGGACATGTGACGGCCCATCTGAACTCCCTCGGGCTCTCCGCGTTCGGCATCGACCTCTCGCCGAAGACGGTCGCGGAGGCCCGTCGTGCTCACCCCGGACTGCGGTTCGAGGAGGGCACGATGACCGCCCTCGATCTGGCCGACGGCTCGCTGGGCGGCGCCGTCGCCTGGTACTCGACGGTGCACACGCCGCCGGAGCTGCTGCCCACGGTGTTCGCCGAGTTCCACCGCGTCCTCGCCCCCGGCGGCTATCTGCTGCTCGGCTTCAAGGTGGGCGACCTGCTGCGGCACCTGGACCACGCCTACGGCCACGATCTCTCGCTGGATGTCTACTGGCTGGACCCGGAGCACGTCGTCGGGCTCGTGGAGCAGTCCGGCCTCCCGGTGGAGGCCAAGCTGATCCGCGAGCCCGAGGACTACGAGCGGGCGACCCAGGGCAGGCAGGGGATCCTGATCGCCCGGAAGCCGGCCGCCACGGCCTGACCGCTACGGCCTGAGCACGTTCAGGTCGATCGAGTCGGCCAGCGCCTTCAGACCCGGGTCACCGGGGTGCAGATGGTCCCCGCTGTCGTACGCGGGGAGCATCCGCGCCGGGTGGGCCGGGTCCCGCACGACGGCGTCGAAGTCGAGGAAGCCGTCGAAGCCCGAACCGGCGCTGCGGACAAAGGAGTTGATCGCCTCCCGCTGCTCGTCGGCGGCCGGCGTGCACAGGGCCTCGCCCTCGCACGGCGTGATGGTCGCCCCGATCACCTTCAGTCCGCGCGCGTGCGCCCGCTCGACGATCTCCCGCAGCCCCGCCTCGACCTGCTCGGCGCTCGCGCCCCAGCGCACGTCGTTCACACCCTGGAAGACGACGACCGTCCTCGCCGAGGTCTGCGCGAACACATCGCGGTCGAGCCGGTGCAGCGCGCTGACGCCGCCCGTGTCGGTGGAGAGCCCGTCGCCGGGGTAGCGGTCGGCGACGACCCGGTTCGCGGAGATGCCCTCGTTGAGGACGCCGTAGTGCGGCACCTTCGACTGGGCGAGGAGTCGCGTGGCGAGCACGTTGGGCCAGCGGTGGTTCGCGTCGAGTGTCGACTTCACGCCATCCGTGATGGAGTCGCCGAGCAGCACGACGGAGCCGGGGCCGCCGCCCACGTCGACCCCGGTGAGCAGCGGCCAGTACGAGATCGTCGAGCTGTACGAGGAGCCGTCCGCCTCCGCCGCGTGATCGCCCGTCGTGCTCACGTAGCTGCGCTGGATGGCCTGGCTGTGCACGGGCGCCGCGGTGACGGGATCCGGCAGATGGAAGCTCACGAGAAGGTTGGCGCTCTCGGGCACGTCGAAGTCCACCGGGTCGCTGAACGCCTGCCCGCCGGCCGGGAGTTGGGTGCCGGAGGAGCCCCGGAACGTCAGCGGCACCGGCTTCCCGAGCGCCGTGGCCCCCGCCCCCTGCACCGCCACCGACGCGCTCCCGATCCGCACCGGGGTCGCGGCGAAGGTGTTCTCAAGGCGGATGCGGACCTTCGGCCCGCCGGTGCTCGTGTGCACGACGAGCCGGATGGTGCGGTCCGCCCACGGCCCCACCGCGGTGTATCCGGCGGGCGAGGCCGACCAGCTGCCCGTCCACCCGGACGTCGCCGCGCGCACGGACAGGTCGAAGACGTGCAGCGCCCCGCCGCCCGCCTTCGGCGCCCTCGGCAGGTCGACGGAGGAGATCCGGTGGCCCTTGCGCACCGGCACGGTCACCGCGTACAGCCGTGTCTTCTCGGGGACTTGGGCGTAGGGCGTGTTCCGGTGCGGCAGCGCCACCGCCTTCGTGGCGAGCGGCCCGGAGCGCCAGTCCGGCGCGGTGAGCCGGTACGTCGAGCGGGAGCCGTCCGCGTACCGCACGGTGCCGGAACCGGTCGCGTCGCCGCCGGTCCCGGCGACCAGGAAGGCGAGCGCGTCCCCGCGCCCGTTCACCCGTACGGACTGCCCGTTCGCCCGTACGTTGTCGGGTCCCGACCCCGCGGCCCGCGGCCAGGTGAGCCGGGCCCGGTCGAGCTCCATGGTGCGGCCGGGCGTCCAGCCGGCCGCGGTGAGGTCCTGCGCGGACAGGGAGCTGCCCGCGCCGTCGAAGTCCGCTTCGCCGGGCCGCGTGTCGTCGCTGACGGCCCGGTTGTCGAAGAGCCGCTCCAGGGGGAGCGGCCCGGGTCTGGCGGGTGCCGCGTGGGCCGCGGTGACAGGGGTGACCCCCGCACAGACGGCCAGGATGAACGCGGCTCCCCAAATGCGTCGGCGCAAGACCGACTCCCTCCGCTTGTGTGTCCGCCGTGGTGGTTGCGCCATGAAGCTAAGGACGAGGTGATGGCCCGTCAATGTGCCGCGAGGTAAACGGGGGAGAAAGGCCGGTGTCCGGTTCCTGAACTCCGCGCGGCGCCACCTCCGCGCGCCTGTGGTGCGGGCCGGTGCCCGGATGCCAATCTGGGCGATATGAAGATCCCTTTCGCGGCTAATTGGCGCAAGAAGCAGGGTCCGGCCCACGGTGTCGCCGTGTTCCCGGCCGGCGACGAAGGTGACGAGGGTGAGAGCGGACTTGTCGAACTCCTCTCCGAGTGCGAGCTGTTGCGTTCCCAGGCCGACGACGCGGGGGTCGAACTGGACGAGTCGGTGCGGTCGTTGGAGGCCCTCGACCAACTCGTGCCGCGCTGGCGGGAGGACGAGGACACGCTGCACTGGCTGGGCAACGACGCGGGACTCTATCTCGGCTCCGTCATGGTGCGGCACGTCTCGGGCGCCACTTGGGTGATCTGGGACAACGGGCAGCCGGTGGTGCGGCTCGAGTCGGGCCGCGAGATCGACGTCGTGGAGGCCGGGCACGAGTGGGCGGCGAGCGGGGCGCCCGAGCTCTCCCAGTTCTACGCGGAGGCCGCCGAGTCGTAGACCGTGCCCGGAGCGCCGCGTAGTTGAGCCTCAAAGCCGCAAATACGGTTAATGCCCATAAGTGCGTGTCGTCTGTTAAGTCCCATGTAAGCGTGGATAGTTTGCGCGGACCGACACAGCTGAAAGTGGGCAGGGACTGCCGATGGCCGTCGATCCGTTGATCGAGCTGCGAGACGTGAACAAGTACTACGGGGAGCTGCATGTCCTCCAGGACATCGACCTCACCGTCGGCAAGGGGGAAGTGGTGGTGGTCATCGGCCCTTCGGGGTCGGGCAAATCGACGCTCTGCCGGACGATCAACCGTCTGGAGACCATCGAGTCCGGAGCGATCCGGCTCGACGGACAGCCGCTCCCCGAGGAGGGGAAGGCGCTCGCACAACTGCGCGCCGAAGTGGGCATGGTCTTCCAGTCGTTCAACCTCTTCGCGCACAAGACGGTCCTCCAGAACGTCTCGCTGGCCCAGCTGAAGGTCAGGAAGCGCAAGAAGGAGGAGGCCGACAAGCGCTCCCGCGAACTCCTGGATCGCGTCGGACTCGCGGCGCACGCCGAGAAGTTCCCCGCCCAGCTCTCCGGCGGACAGCAGCAGCGCGTGGCCATCGCCCGCGCCCTCGCCATGGACCCCAAGGCCCTCCTCTTCGACGAGCCCACCTCGGCACTCGACCCGGAGATGATCAACGAGGTGCTCGAGGTCATGCAGCAACTCGCGCACGAGGGCATGACGATGGTCGTCGTCACCCACGAGATGGGCTTCGCGCGCACCGCCGCCGACCGCGTCGTCTTCATGGCGGACGGGAAGATCGTGGAGGACCGCAGCCCCGAGGAGTTCTTCACCCACCCGGAGAGCGAGCGCGCCCGTGACTTCCTCTCCAAGATCCTGAAGCACTGACCGGGGGAGCGCACCACCACATGATCGCCAAGTCGCTACGGCTGCTCGCCGCCCTGGCGGTGACTGCCCTGGCCGCCACCGCCTGCGGCAAGGAGGGCGCCCCGCCGGTCAAGGGACCGTCGGCCGCGGAGCTCCCCAAGTACGAGATCGCGCAAGGCTTCTCGCTGCCCGACTCCCCGACGTGGAAGAAGGCGGAGAGGCGCGGCCACTTCATCGTCGGCGCCAAGGAGGACCAGCCCTACCTCGGCGAGAAGAACCCCGCGAACGGCACGTACACGGGCTTCGACATCGAGATCGCCAAGATGGTCTCGGCCTCCCTCGGCCTCGACCCGAAGAAGATCCGCTTCAAGACCATCGCGTCGGCGAACCGCGAGACGGCCCTGCAGAACGGGCAGATCGACTACTACGTCGGCACGTACACCATCAACGACCTCCGCAAGAAGATCGTCGGCTTCGCGGGCCCGTACTACATGGCGGGGCAGTCGCTGCTCGTGCGCACCGACGAGAAGGACATCAAGGGTCCTGACGACCTCGCGGGCAAGCGCGTCTGCTCGGCGGCCGGTTCCACGCCGTACCAGCGCATCAAGGCCGACTACCCGAAGGCCGAGCTCGTCGCGTACGACACGTACTCGATCTGCGTCGACAACCTGCTGACCTACCAGGTCGACGCGGTCACCACCGACGACGCGATCCTGCTCGGCTACGCGGCCAAGGTGCCGGAGGAGATGAAGCTCGTCGGCAAGCCGTTCTCCGAGGAGCCGTACGGCATCGGGGTCCCGAAGAAGGACAACGCGCTGCGGTTCGCCATCAACGACGCCCTCGAGGCCCGCCAGAGATACGGCGACTGGAAGAAGGCGTACGAGGCGACCCTCGGCCTGTCCGGTGAACCGGCCCCGAAACCGCCCGCCATCGACCGCTACCCGGCGAACTGAGGAGGCGTCCCATGAATGTCCTGACCGACAACCTGTCGCTGTACTGGAAAGGCTTCCTCGGCACCGTCGAACTCACCGTCTTCGCGTCGATCCTGGCCCTGGTGCTCGGGTTCCTCATGGCCTCGTTCCGGGTCGCGCCCGTCGGCTCCTTCCGGGCCTTCGGCACCGCGTGGGTCACCGTGCTGCGCAACACCCCGCTGACGCTGCTGTTCTTCGCGGTGCTGCTCGGCCTGCCGCGCTTCGGTCTGGTCCTGCCCTTCACCGTCTTCGCGATCCTCGCGCTCGGCTGCTACACCTCGGCGTTCATCTGCGAGGCCGTCCGCTCCGGCATCAACACGGTGCCCAAGGGCCAGGGCGAGGCGGCCCGCAGCCTCGGCATGACGTTCGGCCAGACCCTGACCCACGTCATCCTGCCGCAGGCCTTCCGGTCCGTGATCCCGCCGATCGGCTCCACGCTCATCGCGCTCGCCAAGAACTCCGCGATCGCGGGCGCCTTCAGCGTCGTCGAGCTGCTCGGCACGTACAAGACGCTCAGCGAGCTCGGCTACAACATCATCTGGACCTTCGTCTGGATCGCGATCGGATACCTGATCATCACGCTCGCCATCAGCGCCCTGTTCAACTTCCTCGAGAAGCGCTGGGGGTTCGCCCGATGAAGGCCCTGCGGCACGACGCCACCGCCCTCTACGACATCCCGGGCCCGAAGACCGAGCGCAGACACAAGCTGTACGGCGCCGTCTCGACGCTCATCGTGCTCGCGCTGGTCGGCTGGATCCTGTACCTGCTCTTCGACACCGACCAGTTCACGTACACGAAGTGGATGCCCTTCGAGTACACGGGCATCCAGGAGCTGCTCCTGCGCGGGCTCGGCAACACGCTCAAGGCCTTCGCCATGGCGGCCGTCCTGTCGCTCGTGCTCGGCACGCTCCTGGCCGTGGGGCGGCTCTCGGACCACAAGCCGGTGCGCTGGATCGCGACGCTGTTCGTCGAGTTCTTCCGCGCCATGCCGGTCCTGGTGATGATCTTCTTCATCTACGTGGCCCTGAAAATGGAGCCGCTGGCCGCGCTCGTCGCCGGCCTGACGCTCTACAACGGCTCCGTGCTCGCCGAGGTGTTCCGTTCGGGCATCAACGCGGTGGAGCGCGGACAGCGCGAGGCGGCGTACGCGCTGGGCATGCGCAAGACGCAGGTCATGACGCATGTGCTCGTCCCTCAGGCGGTGCGGGCCATGCTGCCCGCCATCATCAGCCAGTTGGTGGTGGCCCTGAAGGACACGTCGCTCGGGTATCTCATCACCTACGAGGAGTTCCTCCACGCCGGAAAACTGATCGCTTCCAACCTCGACTACGATTTGCCCTTCATCCCCGTGGTGATGGTGATCTCGCCTATCTACATCGGGATGTGCATGGTGCTGTCCTGGTTCGCCCAGTGGGTGGCCAAGCGCCAGCGGCGCAACCCCAAGACGGAGGCGGCCGATGTCGCCCCGGCGGAGCCAGGGACGCTGCTGCCCGGTACGCAGTAGCCGAAGCCAGGGAAAGCACGGCCCGTCCCGCCCAGCGGCAGCCGGAGATCACTGCCTCACGAAGTTCGTGTGTTCGTGTGGGAGAAGGTCAGCTGCCGCGTGCCGGTCGGGACGCGCCTGCTTGCCGAGGACGAGCGGGCCCTTGTCGCATTCGTACGCGACGAGGGTGCCGCTCCCCTTGGTTTCACGGCCTACTTGGCGCGGTGCGCGGCGCGGCCGCCATTGGCAGGCGCGGCGGGCAGCGGGGCCTCGGCCGCCTTGGTGACATCGGCGACCACCTCGACGACGTCGGGCCCGTACGCCCCGGAGTTCACGACCTTCAGGAGCAGGACGAAGGAGTTGTTGCCGTGCTTGCGGGCGAGCCGCTCGTGGTGGCGGGCGAGATAGCGCGTGGCGGCCTGATTGGTGATCGGCAGCTGCCCGCAGAACAGAAACACCGGCCTCGCCTCGGGTGTGGCGGGGCCGGCGGTCAGACGGGCCAGGAGCACGTACTCGGTTCTGCTGGGCTCCAGGCGGTAGCGCTCGGAGCCGATCTGGAAGGCGCCGCGGTCCGGGCCGGGCTCGGGGTCGGTGTTGATCCGGATGCCGGGCAGCAGGCTGACCATGTGCGCGGCCATGCGTCTGTTGGACGCCGGGCCCCCGACACAGAACTCGGTCCGCTCCCCGAAGCCCTGCTGCGCGGTGTCGTGGGCGACGACCTGCGCGTGCGCGTTGCAGTCCTTGATGAGCGCGGAGAGTTCGAGGAGGGCGAAGACGTCGTGGCGCTTCACCGTCAGCTCGGGGCCGCCCGCGTCGCGGTTCACGACGAGCAGCGACTCGGAGTTGTCGGGCAGCCCGAAGAAGGCCTGCTTCCGGCGGAGCTTGCGCTTCCACAGGTAGGTGCGGGCGAGCCAGCCCAGCGAGGCGCTGATGCCCGCCGCGATCAGGCCGAGGACGATGTTGCGCACGTCTTCAGTCATGGGGGCGCACTCTAGCGGGATGTTCGACCGGGGTTCGAGGGGGTCCTGACGGCGCGGTCCGATCAAGTTACGCTGCGCTGACGCCTGTTGACCGGAGGTACTGATGACACGTTCAGTTGTGCGGAATCTGTCGGTCTTCGCCGCACTTGGCAGCATGGTGGCGGTCGGTGCGGCGGCTCCGCCTTCGTCCGGTTCGAGTACGTCCGGTTCGAGTACGTCCGGTTCGCGTACGTCCGGTTCGCGTACGCCCGTGAAGGAGCCGGTCGCGGTCGGCTCCGGCGGCGCGGTGGCGAGCGTCGACAAGGACGCCTCCGCGGCCGGCATCGAGGTGCTCAAGCACGGGGGCAACGCGGTGGACGCCGCCGTCGCCACCGCGGCCGCCCTCGGGGTGACCGAGCCGTACTCGTCCGGGGTCGGTGGCGGCGGCTACTTCGTCTATTACGACGCCAAGTCCCGCAAGGTCCACACGATCGACGGCCGCGAGACGGCGCCGCTGACGGCCGGCTCCGACCTCTTCCTGGAGAACGGCAAACCACTCGCCTTCAACGACGCGGTCACCAGCGGGCTGAGCGTGGGGACGCCGGGGACGCCGGCCACGTGGCAGTCGGCGCTCGACGCGTGGGGGAGCCGGGGCCTCGGCTCGGTGCTGAAGCCGGCCACGAAGCTGGCGAGCGACGGGTTCACCGTCGACGACACGTTCCGCTCGCAGACCGCGTCCAACGAGGCCCGGTTCCGCAACTTCCCCGACACCGCGAAGCTGTTCCTGCCGGGCGGGAAGCTCCCGGCGGTCGGCTCGACGTTCAAGAACCCCGACCTGGCGCGCACGTACGAGCAGTTGGGCCGGGACGGGATCGGGGCGCTGTACCGCGGCGACATCGGCAAGGACGTCGTGAAGACGGTCAACAAGCCGCCGGTGGACCCGGATTCGGACTACGTGGCACGTCCGGGGAAGCTTTCGGCGAAGGACCTCACGGCCTACGGCGCCAAGTTCCAGGCGCCGACCAGGACCTCGTACCGCGGCCTCGGTGTCTACTCCATGGCGCCGTCCTCGTCCGGTGGCACGAGTGTCGGCGAGGCGCTCAACATCCTTGAGAACACCGACCTGTCGAAGGCGTCGGAGGTCCAGTACCTGCACCGCTTCATCGAGGCGAGCCGGGTGGCCTTCGCCGACCGGGGGCGCTGGGTGGGCGATCCGGCGTTCGAGGACGTGCCGACGAAGGGGTTGCTCTCGCAGAAGTTCGCCAACTCGCGCGCGTGCCTCATCAAGGACGACGCGGTGCTCAAGAGCCCGCTCGCGCCGGGTGACCCGAGGCACCCCGGAAAGTGCGGCGAGGCCGGGGACAAGGCGGCGCCGACGACGTACGAGGGTGAGAACACCACGCACCTCACCGCGGCGGACAAGTGGGGCAACGTCGTCTCCTACACCCTCACCATCGAGTCGACCGGCGGCAGCGGCATCACCGTGCCGGGGCGTGGCTTCCTGCTCAACAACGAGCTGACGGACTTCTCGTTCGCGCCCGCGAGCGCCGATGTCCACGACCCGAACCTGCCGGGTCCCGGCAAGCGGCCGCGCTCGTCGATCTCACCGACGATCGTGCTCGACAAGGCGGGCAAGCCGGTGGTCGCGGTCGGGTCGCCGGGTGGGGCCACCATCATCACCACGGTGCTGCAGACGCTGACGGGGTTCCTCGACCGGGATCTGCCGCTGGTCGACGCGATCGCGGCGCCGCGGGCGAGTCAGCGGAACGCGGCGCAGACGGAGCTCGAGCCGGGGCTGTACGGGAGTGGTGTGCGGGGTGAGCTCGAGGCCATCGGGCACTCCTTCAAGGAGAACCCGGAGATCGGTGCGGCCACCGGTGTGCAGCGGTTGCCCGGCGGCAAGTGGCTCGCGGCGGCGGAGAAGGTGCGCAGGGGTGGCGGCTCGGCGATGGTCGTGTCGCCCGGCAAGTAGCGCGGGGTAGTCCTCCTCCTGGGCCACGGGGCTCCGCCCCGGACCCCGCGCCTCAAACGCCGGCGGGGCTGAATTTGCCCACCCGCCGCCTTGGGCAGTCTGCCGCCTGGGGCGGCAGGGTGGGCAAGGCGGCGCCCCGGTGCCGGGTGCTCCTTGCGGTGGCTCCGGCCCCGGGGCCCCGGCTCAGCGGGCCGTGAGGATCCGGGGGCCCGCCTCCGTGATCGCCACGGAGTGTTCCGCGTGGGCCGCGCGGGAGCCGTCGTTCGTGCGCAGGGTCCAGCCGTCGGACGCCTCGTGGTAGCCGTCACCACCACCCCCGATGACCATGGGCTCGATGGCCAGCGCCATGCCGTGCCGCAGCACCATGCCGCGCCCGGCCCGCCCCTCGTTCGGCACCCCCGGATCCTCGTGCATCCGCCGCCCGATCCCGTGCCCGCCGAAGTCCTGCGGAATCCCGTACCCGGCCTCCCGGCACACCGTCCCGATCGCGTGCGCGATGTCCCCGATCCGGTTGCCGACGACCGCCGCCCCGATCCCCGCCGCGAGCGCCCGCTCGGCCGTCTCCACGAGTCGTACGTCCTCGGGCCGCGCCCTGCCCACCGTAAAGCTGATCGCGGAGTCGCCCGCCCACCCGTCCAGCTCCGCCCCGAAGTCGGCCGAGACCAGGTCCCCGTCCCGCAACCGGTACGTGGTCGGGATGCCGTGCACGATCGCGTCGTTCACGGACACGCAGAGCACCGCGGGGAACGGTGTCGGCGCGAAGCTCGGCCGATAGCCGAGGAAGGGCGAGCCCGCCCCGGCCTTGCGCAGCACCTCGTGCGCCACCTCGTCCAGCTCCAGCAGGCTCACGCCCACGGCCGCGTGCTCCCGTACCGCGGCGAGGGCGTCGGCCGCGACCCGGCCCGCCTCCCGCATCGCGTCGATCTGTGTATCCGTCTTGAGTTCCACCATGCCAATAACTATACCGGTATTTAAATCCGGTACAAAAATGGGGGCTCGGGTAGAGTGGAGGCATGGTCCGAACCCCCTTGACCCCCGAAGAGCACGAACGCGGCGAGCGCCTCGGCCGCCTGCTGCGCGAGGCGCGGCTCGGGCGCAGCATGACGGAGGTGGCCGCGGGCGCGGGTGTCTCCGTCGAGACGCTGCGCAAGATCGAGACCGGTCGGGCGCCGACCCCGGCCTTCTTCACCGTCGCCGCGCTCGCCCGTGAGCTGGGCCTTTCCATGGACGAGCTGATGGCGCACTGCGCCCTGGCGCCCGCCTGACCGGTCCCGGTGTCCGTGCCGAAAAGTGCGCGTAGCACCCCCGTAACACGGGAGGTGTTTGCTTCCGGAGCGTAAGGCTCCAGGAGTGCGACGATCGGCGGGGCGCGTGGCGGAAGTGGGACAACTCCCGGACCGGGTAAGGGACTTCGCGACATATCTGCAAGGCCTCAACGCCCGGCTCGACCAACGCGCCGGCTGGTGCGGAGTCTTCTGGCAGCGGGACCCCGAGGGCATGCGGGCCTGCCTCGACGGCAGCGAGGTGCCGCCGTGGGACGTGGTGGAGGCGCTCCTCAAGGACCTCGCGGCGGCGACGGGCACCGAGCACGCCGAGCGTGAGGCGGCCCGTGCCCGCGCCCTGCACCGCGCGTCCGCGCGCGCCCACGACGCGGGGCCCGGCGCACGCGCGCTGCTCGCCGACCGGATGGACGTGATGGTGCGCGAGCGGCGGTACGCGGAGCAGCGCCTGCGCGAGCTCGGCGCCCGCCTCGAATCCGCCGTCGACGAGGAGACGGCCGACGCCGCCCGTTTCGATCTGGCCTGGGTGCGCGACGACCACGAGCGGGCGACGGCACGGATCGCTGAACTCGGCGCGCGGCTCGCGGAGTTGGGGCCGAACCCTGCGGGTGCGGGTGCGGGTGCGGGTGCGGGTACGGGTGCGGCTGCGAGTGCGGGCCCGGGCGGACCGGTACCCGGTCCCCGCCCGTCCCCGTCGACGCCCCGCCCCGCGCCCGCCAAGGAGCGCAAACGCCGACCCCGGGGCAGCGCGCGCTTCGCCGGAATGCCGGTGGACGAACCGGAGACGGAGGCCGGCCCGACCGCCGCGGCCCCCGCCCCCGCCGCCACTCCCAGGGGCGCCCGGTTCGCCGGCGCCGCGGCCGAGCCGGAGGAGGCGGCCCCCGCCCCGCCCCCGGCCGACACCACCGCCCACGCCGACGTGTCCGCGACGGTCGCCCTCCTCGCCCGTCACCGCGCGGAGGGCCGCAGCGGCGAGGCGCACATGGTCCTCGTGGACGCCGCCGCCGGGCCCGCCGCCCATTTCCCGCTGTTCGCCCGCGAGTTGACGCGCGCCGGGCTCGGCGCCGACTGGGCCACCCTGCTGTGGGAGGCCGGGTCGCTGCCGCTGGACCGTCTCGTCGCCGCCGCCGACGCGCTGGTCGCTGCCGGCCGCACCGGCGACGGGCAGCAGCTGCTGCGCCAGGGCCTGGGCAGCCCGCCCGCCGAGTTCGGCGCCGCGGTGCACCGGCTCGACGAGGCGGGCAGGCACCACGAGGTCCGCACCCTCCTCGACGCGTACGTCCGCGGCCGCACCCCCGAAGAGGCCGCCCACACCGCGAGCGGCGCCCCCGACCGGCTCGTCCCGCTGCTCCTGGACGCGGCGGCGCGGGTCTCCGACGATCGGTACTGGGACGTGGTGCACGCGCTGCGCGTCGCCGGCCTCGCACACTGAACCGTCACCCGCACGGGTGCCGGGGCCGCCCCGATCCAGCGGGTTGCCGACGATGCCCTTGGCAAGCCCTCCGTTGAGGCTTACGTTCGTCCCTCTACGGCCGTTCTACGTGCGTAGAGGCGTACGTGAGGGCGTACGTAGAGGTGCGCGCGGAGGCGTATGCGAAGGCGTACCTGCGCAGAGAAGTAGAGACGTAAGGAAGAAGGAGTGCTGCCGATGACCACCCCCTCCCGAGCCTCTCTGCACGACCGCCACCGCGAAGTCCTGCCGGACTGGCTGGCGCTGTACTACGACGAGCCGATCGAGCTCACGCACGGCGAGGGCCGGCACGTCTGGGACGCCGACGGCAATAAGTACCTGGACTTCTTCGGCGGCATCCTCACGACGATGACGGCGCACGCCCTGCCCGAGGTCACGAAGGCGGTGAGCGAACAGGCCTCCCGGATCATTCACTCCTCGACGCTCTATCTGAACCGGCCGATGGTCGAACTCGCCGAGCGCGTCGCCCAGTTGTCCGGCATCCCGGACGCCCGCGTCTTCTTCACGACGTCCGGCACCGAGGCCAACGACACCGCGCTGATGCTCGCCACCGCGTACCGCCGCTCGAACCAGATCCTGGCGATGCGCAACAGCTATCACGGCCGTTCGTTCTCCACGGTCGGCATCACGGGCAACAAGGGCTGGTCGCCGACGAGCCTGTCCCCGCTCCAGACGCTGTACGTGCACGGAGGCGTGCGCGGCCGCGGCCCCTACGCGCACCTGTCCGACGCCGAGTTCATCGACGCCTGCGTCGCCGACCTGCGGGACATGCTCGGCCAGACCCGGGGCAACGTGGCGGCGCTCATCGCCGAACCCATCCAGGGCGTCGGCGGCTTCACCTCCCCGCCCGACGGCCTGTACGCCGCCTTCCGCGACGTCCTGCGCGAGCACGGCATCCTGTGGATCTCGGACGAGGTGCAGACCGGCTGGGGCCGCACCGGCGAGCACTTCTGGGGCTGGCAGGCGCACGCCCAGTCGG
Organism: Streptomyces nidicola; assembly: GCF_050106155.1. Taxonomy (NCBI): domain Bacteria; kingdom Bacillati; phylum Actinomycetota; class Actinomycetes; order Kitasatosporales; family Streptomycetaceae; genus Streptomyces; species Streptomyces nidicola. Next base: position 2,364,819 of record NZ_JBNBPI010000001.1, on the reverse strand, counting down.
GGCCGCCGGACATCCTGACCTTCGCCAAGGGCATCGGCAACGGCATGTCGATCGGCGGCGTCGTCGCCCGTGGTGACGTCATGAACTGCCTTGACGCCAACTCCATTTCGACGTTCGGCGGCTCCCCGATCACGATGGCGGCGGGCCTCGCCAACCTCTCGTACCTCCTCGAACACGACCTCCAGGGCAACGCCCGACGGGTCGGCGGACTCCTCATCGAGCGGCTGCGCGCGATCGGCGCGAGCGCGCCCGGCGTTCGGGAGGTGCGGGGGCGTGGCCTGATGATCGGCATCGAGCTGGAGAGCCCCGGCCCCGGCCCCGACGCGGCGCAGGTCATCGAGTCCTGCCGGGCGCAGGGGCTGCTGATCGGCAAGGGCGGGGGCCACGATTCGAGCGTCCTGCGGATCGCTCCGCCGATGACCTTGACGGTGGCGGAGGCGGAGGAGGGGGCGGGGATTTTGGAGCGGGCGTTGCACGGCGCGGCGTAGACGTGGTTACGGCCTCGGGGCTCTGCCCCGGACCCCGCGCCTCAAGCGCCGGCGGGGCTTGATTTGGCTACCCGCCCTGGAGGGAGGCCCCCATTGCCCACGCCCGACCACACCTTGTCCATCCGCCAGATACTCGCCCTCGACCGCATCGCCGCCGGTCAACCGGAGGTGGTCGCCGGGGCCGGCCATCTCGACCGCCCCGTCCGCTGGGTGCACGTGGCCGAGGCCGCGGACGTGGGCGTGATGCTGAGCGGCGGCGAGATGATCCTCACCACGGGCGTCCTGCTCGCGGACGACGAGCGGCTGCAGGCCGAGTACATCGACTCCCTGCACCGCGCGGAGGCCGCCGCCCTCGTCCTGGGCCTCGGCCGCGCCTTCCCGTCCTCCCCGGAGGGCATGCGGCGCGCCGCCGAACGGCACGGGCTGCCCATGGTGGTGCTGCACCGCCCGTTCCCCTTCGCCGAGTTGACGGAGGAGGTGCAATCCCGGCTCGTACGAAGGAAGTTCGCCGCCGTCAGCCTCTCCGAGGGCATCCGTACCGCGCTCACCGGCCTCATCACGGCTGGCGCCCCGTTGCAAGCGCTGCTCGACGAGATCGCCGCGCACAGCGGCTGCCCGGTCGTCCTCACCAACCTCGCCCACCGCGTCCTCGCCACGGCCGGCGAACACCCCGCCGTCGACGACGTGTTGCGCGACTGGGACCGCATCGCACGGCAGCCCGGCGGCGTCGACGGGGAGGGCTGGATCCGCGCGGACCTCGGCGGCCGCGGCGAACGCTGGGGCTCCGTCGTGCTGTGCGGGCACCGCGGCGACGGCGCGTCCGGGCGGCTGCTCGCGGACCGTGCGGCGGAGGCCCTGGTCCTGCACCACCTGCTGGCGGGCTCCGGGCCGAGCTGGGAGGAGCAGTCGGCGCGCTGTCTGCTCGCCGATCTGCTCGCTGGCGCCGCGCCGGCCCGCGGCCTGCTCCCTCGCGCCCGCGCGGCGGGCCTCCCGGTGAACCGCCGCACCTTCCTCCCCCTCGTCGTACGCGACACTTCACCGGCCCAACTCGACCGCCTCCTGCGCCTGTTGGGGCTGTCCGGCCTCGTGGCGGAACTCGCCGAGCACTCCACCGCCATCCTCCTCAGCCTCGCCCGCGACCAGGCGCCGGAGGCCCTCGCCGCACACTTCGCCGAGCGCCTGCGCGCGGAGACCGGCGACGCGCGTGCCCTCGTGGCGGCGGGCCCCGCCAGTACCGCCTGGGAGGACGTGCCGGAGGCGCTGCGCGAGGCCCTGCACGTGGCCGACGCCGTCACCGGCGCGCCGCCCGGCCTCCCGCCGGTGGTCCGCATCGGCGACGTACGACTGCGCGGTCTCGTACGGCAGTTGCGCGACGACCCTCGCGTACAGGCCTTCTCGGAAAGGGAGTTGGACGCCATCCTGGCCTCCGAGGACGCCGCGGAACTCCTCCCGGTCCTGCGCGGCTACCTCACCACCGGCCGCAACAAGTCCCGCACCGCCCGGCTCACCCACATGAGCCGCCCCGCCCTCTACCGCCGCCTCCAGTCCATCCAGACACTGCTCGGCGTCGACCTCGACGACTTCGAGCAGGCCGCGTCCGTCCATCTGGCCCTGCTCGCGCACGACGCGCAGTCGGGTCCGTGACACCGTGCAACGCCCACGGCCCCGCGCGTGACACGCTGCGACTCGGCGGTGCCGCTCCCCGCTCCCTATCGTCGACACCACACAGTGCAACCCCCTCTCAGGGAGGTCCGATGAGCCCCGTGATCCGCGCCGCCATCTTCCAGACCGCATGGACCGGCGACAAAGAGTCCATGATCAAGGTGCACGAGCAGGCGGTCCGCGACGCCGCCGCCCAGGGCGCCCAGGTCCTGTGCTTCCAGGAGCTGTTCTACGGCCCGTACTTCTGCCAGGTGCAGGACGCGAAGTTCTACGAGTACGCGGAGTCGGTGCCGGACGGGCCGGTCGTCCAGCGCTTCCAGGCCCTGGCCCGCGAACACGGCATCGTCCTCGTCCTCCCCGTCTACGAGGAGGAGCAGCCGGGCGTCCTCTACAACACGGCCGCCGTGATCGACGCCGACGGCAGCTATCTCGGCAAGTACCGCAAGACGCACATCCCGCAGGTCAAGGGCTTCTGGGAGAAGTTCTACTTCCGCCCCGGCAACAGCGGCTGGCCGGTCTTCGACACGGCTGTGGGCAAGATCGGCGTGTACATCTGCTACGACCGGCACTTCCCGGAGGGCTGGCGCGCACTGGGGTTGGAGGGCGCCCAGATCGTCTTCAACCCCTCGGCCACCTCGCGCGGCCTGTCCCGCTACCTCTGGCAGCTGGAGCAGCCGGCGGCCGCCGTCGCCAACGAGTACTTCGTCGGCGCGATCAACCGGGTCGGCGTCGAGGAGTACGGCGACAACGACTTCTACGGCACGTCGTACTTCGTCGACCCCGAGGGCCGGTTCGTGGGCGAGGTCGCCGACGACAAGGCGCCCGAACTCGTCGTCCGCGAGCTCGACATGGCGAAGCTGCGCGAGGTCCGCGACCGCTGGCAGTTCTACCGCGACCGCAACCCGCAGGCGTACGAGCCCCTGACCCGCCCGTAATCGCAGCAGCCCTCAGGAGGAGCACATGAGCGCCGTCCGTACGGTCATCCGCGGCGGTCTCGTCGTCACCGCCGCCGACGAGATGCACGCCGACGTCCTCATCGAGGACGGCCGCGTCGCGGCCCTCGCGGCCACCGGCAGCGACATCGCCGCGTCCTGGACGGACGCGCGCACGATCGACGCGTCGCAGAAGTACGTCATCCCTGGCGGCGTCGACGGACACACCCACATGGAGATGCCGTTCGGCGGCACCTACGCAGCCGACACCTTCGAGACGGGCACGCGGGCCGCGGCGTGGGGCGGCACGACCACGATCGTCGACTTCGCGATCCAGTCGAAGGGCGGGTCGCTGCGCGAGGGCCTCGACGCCTGGTACGCCAAGGCGGACGGCCAGTGCGCCATCGACTACGGCTTCCACATGATCGTCTCCGACGTGAACGAGGACACGCTCAAGGAGATGGACCTGCTGGTGGGGGAGGGGGTGACCTCCTTCAAGCAGTTCATGGCGTACCCCGGCGTCTTCTACTCGGACGACGGGCAGATCCTGCGGGCGATGCAGCGGGCCGGTGAGAACGGCGGCCTGATCATGATGCACGCGGAGAACGGCATCGCGATCGACGTCCTCGTCGAGCAGGCCCTGGCCCGCGGCGAGACCGACCCGCGCTTCCACGGCGAGGTCCGCAGGTCGCTCCTGGAATCGGAGGCGACGCACCGCGCGATCAAGCTGGCGCAGGTGGCGGGCGCGCCGCTGTATGTGGTGCACGTGTCGGCGCAGGAGGCGCTCGCGGAGCTGGCGCGGGCCCGCGACGAGGGCCTTCCGGTCTTCGGCGAGACCTGCCCGCAGTACCTGTTCCTGTCGACGGACAACCTCGCTGAACCGGACTTCGAGGGCGCGAAGTACGTGTGCAGCACGCCCCTTCGTCCCAAGGAGCACCAGGCGGCGCTCTGGCGGGGCCTGCGCACGAACGACCTCCAGGTCGTCTCCACCGACCACTGCCCCTTCTGTTTCAGCGGGCAGAAGGAGCTGGGCCGCGGCGACTTCTCGAAGATCCCGAACGGCATGCCCGGCGTCGAGAACCGCATGGACCTCCTCCACCAGGCCGTCGTCGACGGACACATCTCGCGCCGCCGCTGGATCGAGATCGCCTGCGCCAGCCCGGCGAGGATGTTCGGCCTGTACCCGAAGAAGGGCACCATCGCGCCGGGCACGGACGCGGACATCGTCATCTACGACCCGACCGCCGAGCAGACCATCTCGGCCGAGACCCACCACATGAACGTCGACTACTCGGCGTACGAGGGCAAGCGCCTCACGGGCCGGGTCGAGACGGTGCTGTCGCGCGGTGAACTCGTCGTGACGGAGCGGCAGTTCACCGGTCGGGCCGGGCACGGGGTGTACATGCCGCGGGGGACGTGTCAGTACCTGGGGTAGCGGGGCACCCGGGCCCCGGTCACGGCTTCGTCAGTGTGACCTCATCGGTCTGCGTCGAGGAATCCGCCCCGGACGAAGCGACCACGTCGGACCGGCGCGTGCCGCGGTCCATGGCGCCGCCCGCGAAGGCCAACGCGAGGCCCGCGAGGGCGAGGGCCGCGCCCACGAGGGTGGGGGAGGTCCAGCCCCAGCCCGCCGAGATGGACAGGCCGCCGAGCCAGGCGCCGCCCGCGTTGGCGAGGTTGAAGGCGGAGTGGTTGGAGGCGGCCGCCATCGTCGGGGCCGCCTCCGCCTTGGCCATCAGGAGCATCTGTACGGGCGTCGTGATGAGGGAGCCCAGTGCTCCGACGAGGGTGATGACGATGAGCGCGGGCACCGTGCTGTGGACCGCGAAGTAGAACGCCACGAGCGCCGCGGCGAGCAGGGCGAGACCCGCGTACAGGGTCGGGCGCAGGGCGCGGTCCGTGAGCGGGCCCGCGACCAGCGTGCCGAGCGTCATGCCGACGCCGTAGAGCGCGAGGACCAGGGTGGTCGAGGAGTCCGAGATGCCCGTGACGTTCGTCAGCATGGGCACCAAGTAGCTGTAGACGGCGAAGAATCCGCCGAATCCGACCACCGCCGTGGCCAGGCCGATCAGCACCTGCCGGTTGCCCATCGCCCGCAGCTCGTGCCGGATCCCGGTCTGCCCGCCGCGCGGCTGGTGCGGGACGAAGAGGGCGAGCGCCGCGAGGGCGGCACCGCCGATGACGGCGACCGCCCAGTAGGCGGAGCGCCACCCCAGGTGCTGGCCGAGGGCCGTGCTCGCCGGGACGCCGACGATGTTCGCGACGGTGAGCCCGAGGAACATCTTCGAGACGGCGCGCGCGGCCCGGTCGGGCGTGACGAGCCGGGACGCGACGACCGCGCCCACGCCGAACAGCGCTCCGTGCGGCAGCCCCGCGAGGAAGCGCGCCGCGAAGAGCAGGCCGAAGTTCGGGGCGAGCGCGGACGCGACGTTGCCGATCACGAACAGGCCGGACAGGAGCAGCAGCAGCCGCTTGTGGGGGATGCGCGCGCCGATGCCCGTCAGGACGGGGGCGCCGACGACGACACCGAGCGCGTACGCGGAGACGAGATTGCCGGCGTGCGGCACCGACACTTCGATGCCGTCGGCGATCTGGGGCAGCAGCCCCATCGTGGCGAACTCGGTGGTGCCGATGCCGAACGCGACAACAGCCAGGGCCAGGAGGGCCAGCGGCATGGTGCAGGAAGCCTTTCGAAGAACGGGGAGGTTCGAAGAACGGGGAGGCCGGTCCCTGGGACAGGGATCGGCCGACAACCCGTGCAGCAGCGGGACGGACCCGCGCATTCCGTGATCGGCTCATGTGTCCCCGTGACCTCGGTCACCCCGCGTCCCGTGTCCGCCCCCTGTCCGCGTCCCGTGTCCGCGCGCCGTCGGTCTTGATCCTTGAAGGCGGCCGTACGAAGGTGGGGCGGCGGGCACGGCGGGGACACGGCCCCGGCGTGTGCCAAGGCCCAGGGAGGACCAGCGTGCGGCGCGACCACTGGATCCGACAGATCCGCCGGCTCGATCCCGACACCGACTACCACGAGATCTATGGCATCAGCTCGTCGTACGAGTTCCCTTGGGACACTATGCAGGCGCTCGGATTCGCCCTCTATCGGACGTATGCCGTCCCGAGTATTGGTCAACTCCTCGGGCGTACAGGGGAGTTCACCGAGCGGGCGCAGAAGCGGTACGACGACACCGTGCTCATCCTCGACGCCGTCGGCGAGCACGGCCCGGAGACGGGGGAGGGGCGCGAGGCCATCCGGCGGATGAACCGGATGCACGGCGCGTACGACATCTCCAACGACGACTACCGCTACGTTCTGTCCACCTTCGTCGTCGTGCCCAAGCGTTGGATGGATGCCTACGCGTGGCGGCCGTACTCGCAGCGCGAGGTGCGCGCGGCGACCAACTACTACCGGGACCTCGGCCGGCGGATGAACATCAAGGACATCCCCGAGACGTACGAGGAGTTCGAGCGCCTCATGGACGACTACGAGCGGCGCCACTTCGCGTACGACCCGGGCGGGCACGCGGTCTCCGAGGCGACGCTCGACCTGATGGCGTCCTGGTACCCGGGCCCGCTCGGCACCGCCGCGCGCCGGGCCTCCGTCTGTCTGATGGACCCTCCGCTGCGCGCCGCGTTCGGCTACAAGGACCCGAACCCGACCGTCGAGCGGGTGGTGCGCGGCGGGCTCAGGATGCGCGGCCGGTTCGTCCGCCTCCTTCCGGCGCGCGGCACACCGCAGCACGGCCGGGACAGCAGCACCGTGCGCGGCTATCCGAACGGGTACCGGATCGCCGACCTCGGCACGTTCCCCGGCCGCAAGCCCGCGGGGGAGGCCCGACACTCGCACGGGTGACGGATGCGGGTGACGGGTGCGGGGACAGATGCTGGACGCGCGTAGAGCTCATCCGGTGGGCCTCTTGCCAAGCCTCCGCGGGAAGTCCAGGATTGTGGCTTTCGATGGCGGCTCGGCACCCGGAACTCGGCACTCGAACACGAGGGGCTCCCCATGGACTTCGGACTCGTCCTGCAGACCGACCCGCCCGCTTCCGCGGTCGTGGACCTGATGAAACGCGCGGAGCGCTCCGGCTTCACGTACGGGTGGACGTTCGACTCGGCCGTGCTGTGGCAGGAGCCGTTCGTCATCTACAGCCGGATCCTCGCGGAGACCGAGCGGCTGACCGTGGGACCGATGGTCACCAACCCGGGCACGCGTACGTGGGAGGTCACCGCCTCGACGTTCGCGACGCTCAACGACATGTACGGCAACCGCACGGTGTGCGGCATCGGGCGCGGCGACTCCGCGATGCGGGTCGCCGGGCGCAAGCCGAACACCCTCGCCCGGATCAGCGACGCGATGAAGGTCATCCGGGCGCTCGGCCGGGGCGACGAGGCGGACCTCGGTGGCGGCTCTGTCGTCCGGTTCCCGTGGGTGCGCGAGGGCGCCGAACTCCCCGTCTGGATGGCCGCGTACGGGCCCAAGGCGCTCAAGATGGCAGGCGAGGAGGCCGACGGGTTCATCCTCCAGCTCGCCGACCCGTTCCTCACCGAGTGGATGGTCAAGGCGGTGCGGGACGCGGCGAAGGCGGCCGGCCGCGACCCCGCCGCGGTCAAGATCTGTGTCGCCGCGCCCGCGTACGTCACCGAGGTCGACACGCCGGCCGCGCTCGACCACGCGCGCGAGCAGTGCCGCTGGTTCGGCGGCATGGTCGGCAACCACGTGGCCGACCTGGTGGCCAGGTACGGCGCACACTCCGGCATGGTCCCGGACGCGCTGACGGAGTACATCAAGGCGCGCGAGGGGTACGACTACGCGCACCACGGCCGCTCCGGGAACCCGGACACGGCGTTCGTGCCCGACGAGATCGTGGACCGCTTCTGCCTGCTCGGCCCGCCCGCCGCTCACGTCGAACGGCTGGAAGCCCTACGGGAGTTGGGCGTCGACCAGTTCGCCGTGTACGCGATGCACGACGCGAAGGAGGCGGTGATCGAGACGTACGGCAGGGATGTGATCCCCGCGCTGAACGGATGACGCTGAACGGATAGCGCTGAACGGACAACACGGCCCACGATCGAGCGTGCGCAACCCCCGTACCAGGCAAGGCAGTTGACGGCATCCGTACCCGCACGGCCGCTGTTCCCGTCTCCCTGAGCAGAACGGACTGCCCATGACCGACACCGCCCCGAGAGCACCCCTGCCCGCGGTGGAGCTCGCCGCCGACGCCTATCCGGCCGACAGCCGCTACGCCAATGAGGACCTGCGCCCCGTCCCGCTCGCCGACCGCCGCTGGACCACGTACAACTTCGTGGCCCTGTGGATCGGGATGGCGCACTGCATCCCGTCGTGGACGCTCGCGTCCGGGCTCGTCGCGCTGGGCATGGACTGGAAGCAGGCGGTCCTCACCATCGCCCTGGCGAACGTCATCGTCCTGCTCCCCATGCTGCTGACCGGGCACGCCGGGCCCAAGTACGGCATCCCCTTCCCGGTCCTGGCGCGGGCCGGCTTCGGTGTGCGCGGAGCCAATCTGCCCGCGATGGTGCGGGCCGCGGTGGCCTGTTGCTGGTTCGGCATCCAGACGTGGATCGGCGGCCAGGGGATCTTCGTACTCCTCGGGAAGATCTTCGGAGGGTGGACGGGCGCGGCCGAGATCGGCGGCTATCCGTGGACCCTCTGGCTCTGCTTCTTCCTCTTCTGGGTCCTCGAACTCGCCATCATCTACCGGGGGATGGAGACGCTGCGCCGCTTCGAGAACTGGGCGGCGCCCTTCGTGCTCGTCGGCGCGGTGGTGCTGCTGGTGTGGATCGCCAACAAGGCGGGCGGCTTCGGCCCGTTGCTGCACGAGCCGTCGAAGGTCGGCTGGGGCCCGGACTTCTGGAAGGTCTTCTTCCCCGGCCTGATGGGCATGATCGGCTTCTGGTCCACGCTGTCGCTGAACATCCCGGACTTCACGCGCTTCGGCAAGGGGCAGCGGGCACAGGTCTGGGGCCAGACCCTGGGCCTGCCGACGACCATGACCCTGTTCGCGCTGATGTCGGTCCTGGTGACGGCGGGCTCGGAGAAGGTCTACGGGGTGCCCATCTGGGACCCGGTGGCGCTGGCGGGAAAGACGGACAACGTGTTCGGGCTGCTCTTCGCGCTGATCACGGTGTTCGTGGCGACGATCTCGGTGAACGTCGCGGCCAACGTGGTCTCACCCGCGTACGACCTGGCGAACCTGGCACCGAAGCTCATCAGCTTCCGCTCGGGCGCGATCATCACGGGCGTGGTGGGCGTCCTCGTCATGCCGTGGAAGCTCACGTCCACGCCCGAGTTGTACATCTTCACGTGGCTCGGTGTGGTCGGCGGGCTGCTCGGTACGGTCGCGGGCATCCTGATCGCCGACTACTGGATCGTGCGGCGGACGGTGCTGCACCTCGCCGATCTGTATGTGCGGGACGGGCGTTACTGGTACCGGGGCGGCTGGAACTGGCGTGCCGTGCTCGCCTTCGCGGTCGGCGGTGTGCTGGCCGTCGGCGGCTCGTACTCGACGGTGAACGCCAAGGGTGAGAAGGCGGGCCCGTTCCCGGTGGACGGCCTGATCCCCTTCCTCAAACCGCTGGCCGACTACGGCTGGGCCGTGGGCCTCACGGCATCGCTCGTGCTGTACACGGTGTTGATGGCGGGGCAGCGGCGGGACTGAGTCCCGATCCGGATTCTGTGACCTGGCTCATTGACGGACCCGCACTTCATCAGGTTTGGTATACCAAACTGGGAGTGCGGGTCCGAGGCATGCGCGGCTCGCCAAATGCCCGAATCGGGCAGTCAGTTCACTCGTGAGGAATCGGTGTTTTCTTCGCGTACACCTCTTGATTACCGCAAAACTGGCCCGTAGCGTCTTCCCGCCAAGAGGAAACGAAGTTCCTCATCGCGGAAAATGTGGACATCCAGGAGCGCGTCATGACTGCCGTGCACGAACAGACCCCCACCGCCGGAGTCGACGGGCCCGCCCGCACCAGTCCCGGTCTCTACAGTCCCGATCTGGCCCCCACCAAGAAGGAGGGGCGCCGCTGGGGCGCGTACAACGTCTTCACGCTGTGGGGCAACGACGTGCACAGCCTGGGCAACTACGCCTTCGCCGTGGGCCTGTTCGCGCTCGGGCTCAGCGTCTGGCAGATCCTGATCGCCTTCGCCGTCGCCTCCTTGCTGCTCTTCGGGCTGCTCACGCTCTCCGGCTACATGGGGCAGAAGACCGGCGTCCCCTTCCCCGTGATGAGCCGGATCGCCTTCGGCATCCGCGGCGCGCAGATCCCCGCCGCCGTGCGCGGGGCCGTCGCCATCGCCTGGTTCGGCATCCAGACGTACCTCGCCGCCGTCGTGCTCGGCGCCGTGATCAAGAAGCTGGCGCCCGGCGCCGCCTCGCTCGATCACAACTCGATCCTGGGCCTGTCCACCCTCGGCTGGATCACCTTCCTGACCCTCTGGGTGATCCAGGTCGTGATCGTCAGCTACGGCATGGAACTCATCCGCAAGTACATGGCGTTCGCCGCGCCCACCATCCTCATCACGATGTGCGCGCTCGCCGCCTGGATCTTCGTCAAGGCGGACATGTCCATCGCGGTCTCCACCGGCTCCGCGCCCACCGGGCTCGACGCCTGGCGGCAGATCCTGGAATCCGCCGCGCTCTGGGTCGTCATCTACGGCACCTTCGTCCTGAACTTCTGCGACTTCACCCGCTCCGCGAAGAGCCGCCGCGCCATCGTCGCGGGCAACCTGGTCGGCATCCCGCTCAACATGCTCTTCTTCGCCGGCATCGTCGTCGTGCTCTCCGGCGGCCAGTTCAAGATCAACGGTGCGGTCATCTCCGGCCCCGAGGACATCGTCGCGACCATCCCGAGCACCCCGCTGATGGTCCTCGCCTCCTTGGCCTTCATCGTCCTGACCGTCGCGGTGAATCTGCTCGCGAACTTCGTCGCGCCCGTCTACACGCTGGTCAACCTGTTCCCGCGCAAGCTGAACTTCCGCAAGGCCGGCATCGTCAGCGCCGTCATCGGGCTCGTCATCCTGCCCTGGAACCTCTACAACAGCCCGACCGTCGTGAACTACTTCCTCGGCGGACTCGGCGCCCTGCTCGGCCCCGCCTTCGGTGTCGTCATGGCCGACTACTGGCTCGTGCGCAAGACGCGGGTCAACGTGCCCGACCTCTACACCGATGCCGCCGACGGCGACTACCACTACCGTTCCGGGTTCCACCTGCGGGCCGTCGGCGCGTTCGCCCCGGCCGCCGCCGTCGCGGTCGTGATCGCCCTCGTACCCGCGTTCAAGTCGCTCTCCGGGTTCTCCTGGTTCATCGGCGCCGGACTCGCCGCGCTGCTCTACGTCGCCGTCGCGGACCGCAGCCGTACCGCGAACGACGTGGACGGCGAGGAGATCGCCGTACCCGCCGCCTGACCCTCGCTCCTACGAATCAGCACAACAAGAAGCACAACAAGAAGAAAGCCGAAGCCCGCCATGCGCATTCTCGTCTGCAACGTCAACACCACCGAGGACATGACCGAGAGCATCGGTGCGCAGGCCAGGGCTGTGGCCTCACCGGGCACCGAGATCGTGCCGCTCACCCCGGCGTTCGGCCCCGATTCCTGCGAGGGCAACTACGAGAGCTACCTGGCCGCGATCGCCGTCATGGAGACGGTCCGCGCCTACCCGGAGCCCTTCGACGCCGTCGTGCAGGCGGGCTACGGCGAGCACGGCCGCGAGGGGCTCCAGGAGCTCCTCGACGTCCCGGTCGTCGACATCACCGAGGCCGCGGCGAGTACGGCGATGTACCTCGGACACAAGTACTCCGTGGTCACCACGCTCGACCGGGCCGTGCCGCTCATCGAGGACCGCCTCAAGCTGGCCGGGCTCACCGACCGCCTCGCCTCCGTACGCGCCAGTGGCCTCGCCGTGCTCGACCTCGAACGCGATCCGGACGCCGCCGTCAAGGCCATCGTCGAGCAGTCCGCGCGGGCCGTGGAGGACGACCGGGCCGAGGTCGTCTGCCTGGGCTGCGGCGGCATGGCGGGCCTCGCGGACGAGGTCAAGGCGCGCACGGGCGTGCCCGTCGTCGACGGTGTCGCCGCGGCCGTGACCGTGGCCGAGTCACTCGTCCGGATGGGCCTGACCACGTCGAAGGTGCGTACGTACGCGCCGCCGCGCCCGAAGCGGTTCAAGAACTGGCCGCCGAGCCAGGGCTGATCCGACCGGCAGGACCTGGGGTCGAGTCAGGAGCCCTTGCCCGAGTCGAGCGAGGCCGCCGCGTCCCCGGCGGCCTTGCGGGCGCCTCTGATCACGGTGTCGTTCGACGGCGCGCCCTTCGACTCGAAGTCGCTGCCGTTGTAGGTGACGGTCAGCAGCATGTTCCCCGTGCGGACCGTCACGACGGACTCGCGGGTGTCCTGTTTGTTCTTCGTCGTGAGCGAGCTCGTCACACGCGCCTCGTCCCCGAGGCCCTTGAGCGGGCTGGTCCGCTTCTCGCCGTCCCCGGCAGCGAACGCCTTCTTCGCCAGGTCGTCGGAGTCCTTCACCTCGAAGGAGACATCGAGCCAGCGGTAGTCGTACCCCTTCAGGGCGCTCCACGAGCAGCCGCGGCGGACCGACTCGTCGGTGGCCGACAGCTCCTTGCCCGCCGTCTTGGCGTCCGGGACCAGGGACTTGACCGTCGAGGCGGGCAGCGCCTCACAGGGGGCCGGGGGCTGCTGATAAGTCTTCGCGGCCACGGACTCACCGGGCTCGTCGGGCGCCGAGGAGGACTGCGGCGCCGACTCGGCGGGGTCCTTGCCGGCGGACTGCTCCGCCATGGGGCCGGAATAGGCCCAGCCCGCGCAGGCGAGCACGGCGACGGGCAGCAGGCGGGCGGCCAGGGTGACCGGGAGCGGGAGAGAACGCACGGCGTACGTCCCTTACGTCAAGGGTGGACGGCGGACGGTCAGTCTCACATGAGTTGCTGTGTGCGGATACCGCCACTTCCGTCACTGTGACATCACGCTGGGGCGTCGCCGGGCAGGGTCCGCGGGAACACAGGGGCGGACGGGTAGGATCCGCAAACGTTGTTGGAGGCTGCGGGCACTGGGCCCGCCGAGGTGGTTGGGGGTCGGCGTGGCCGCTGGTCGTGTGGTGCGCTTCGACGGAGCGCGCGGTTATGGGTTCATCGCGCCGGACGACGGCGGCGAGGACGTCTTCCTGCATGTGAACGATCTCCTGATCCCTGAGTCGTACATCCGAACGGGGCTCAAGGTCTCCTTCGACATCGAGGAGGGCGACCGCGGGCCCAAGGCCTCGTCGGTGCAGCTCGCCGAGGGGGCCTCGGCCCCCGCGCCCGGCCGGCACGCGGCCGACGGCGACGACGTGCTCTGCGATGTGCTGCGCGTCGACGAGTTCACGAACGAGGTCACGGAGTTGCTGCTGCGCTCGGCGCCCTCGCTGACGGGTGAGCAGATCCTGGCGATCCGCCGGGAGTTGGTGCAGAGCGGCCGTAAGCACGGGTGGGTCGACAGCTGATCACCACTGGACGGCTGATCACCACGGGGTGTCCGACACCTCGGCGGTGAGCACCGCCACCCCCGCGTCGACGAGGTCGGCCGCGAGCAGGCGCTGCTCGCCGGGGTCGGCTCCGGCCTGCAGCACCCGCTCCCGCTGGGCGAGCGTGTGCAGCAGCAGGCCGATGAAGAACTCCCACCGGTTCTCCCGTACGCGGTCCGGGAGTTCGGGCATGCAGTGCGTGATCCGGGAGTGCAGCTTCAGCAGGCCGCGCGTCCACGGGTGGGCCCTGAGGTCGTTCGGCGCGATGCCCTCGACGTACATGGCGTTGACGACGAACCGCAGGAACCAGCTGGGCCGCTCGGGATCCTCCAGGCGCTCGACCATCGGGCGCACCAACACCCCTGTGAGCGCCCGCAGCTCCTTGCCCCGGCCCTGCGCGTCGATCGCCTCCAGCAGCTCCAGCTGACGCGCCGTGGTGGCGGTCAGCCGGTCCTCGTAGATCGCCTCGATCAGCTGGTGCTTCGTGCCGAAGTGATAGGCGACCGCGGACGTGTTGCGCTGGTCCGCCGCCGCGGCGATCTCCCGAAGTGACGTGGCGTGTATGCCCTGTTCGGCGAAGAGGCGCTCCGCCACGTCGATGAGGCGGCGCCTTGTTCCGTTCGCGGGGGTCATCGCGGGGTCCATGGCGAAGAGTGTCGGTTGTCTTGCTTGTTTAACGCAAGCGCGTTAAGACGTCACCGTGACCGACACGTCCAGGCTCGAAGGCCGCAGTACCGCCGCGTACGTCCTGCGGTTGGTCCCGTTGATCCTGCTCACCGAGGTCGTCGCGCTCGAACTCGCCCTCGTCTACCCGGCGTTGCAGCACATGGCGGGCGAGTTCCGCACGCCGTCGATCGGCTGGACGCTCACCGTCGTGAGCCTCGTCGGGGTGGTGGCGCAGCCGCTGCTCGGCAAGGTCGCCGACGGGCACGGCAAGAAGCGGGTGATCGTGTGCGCGGCGGGTGCCTTCGCGGTCGGCTCGCTGGTGTGCGCCCTCGCGCCGAACTTCCCCGTGCTGCTCGCGGGGCGGGCCGTGCAGGGCGTCGCGATGGTGATCGCCCCGGCCGCGTACGGGCTGATCCGCGATGTGTTCCCGGTGCGCCTCGTGCCGGTGGCGATGGGCGCGATCACCACCGGCATCGGGCTCAGCGTCATCGTGGGGCCCGTCGTGGGTGGGGTGCTCACGCAGGCCTTCGGCTTCCGGGCGATCTTCTGGTTCTGCCTGCTGTACGCGGTGGTGCTCACGCCGCTCGTCGTCGCCACGTTCCCGGAGTCCGGGGTGCGCCTTCGGCGGCGCGTGGACGTGGCCGGGGGACTGCTCTTCGGCTGCGGCGCCGCGGGAGTGCTGCTCGCGGTGGGGCAGGGGGGCCGCTGGGGGTGGGGCTCGGCCCGGCTGATCGCGGTGGCCGTCGGCGCGTGCGTGCTGCTCGTCCTGTTCGTGGTGTGCGAGCTGCGCGCCGCGTATCCGCTGATCGACCTGCGGCTCCTCGCGGGCTCCGGGCTGCGCTGGACGCTGCTCGCCGCGTTCGGCGGTTCCGTGGCGATCGGCGGGCAGGCGCTCACGCTGCCGCAGCTCGTGCAGACGCCGAAGGACACCGGGTTCGGGCTCGGCATGGCGCCGCTCGGGGTCGCCATCTTCCTTGTGCCACAAGGATTGTTGAGCGCGGTCAGCGGTCCGCTCGGCGGGCTGCTCGCGCGCCGGCACGCGCCGCGCACCGGCCTCGTGATCGCGCTCGGCTGCCTCGCCGCGGGCGCGGCGCTCCTGTCGGTGCTGCACACCGAGGTGTGGCACATCCTGCTCGCGGCCCTGTTCGCGGGCGTCGGGTTCGGCTTCTTCTTCGTGTCCGTGTCGAACCTCGTCGTCGAGGCCGTGCCCGCGACGCACACCGGCGTCGGCGCCGGAATGATGGGCGTCGCCAACAACCTCGGCAACGCCACGGGTGTCACGGTGCTCGGCGCCGTGCTCGCCCAGCACGTCCTCGACGGATCCGTGGCCGGCGACAAGATCCTCTACGCCGAGTCGGGCTACGTCTTTGCGTTCCTGGTGGCGGCGGGCGCCGCCGCCCTGGCCCTGCTCGTCGCCGCCCTCATGCGACACGGGCGGGCCCCGGCGACCGGCGGTGTCGGCGCGGCCCCGCCTGACGCGCCCGTTCGAGACCTCAACTCCCCACTGGAGAAGGACGGTTGACATGCAGCAGCCCGCAGGGAACAAGCGCCCCAACATCCTCCTCGTCGTCTCCGACCAGGAACGGCAGCGCGACTGGCTCCCCGCCACGGTCGAACTCCCGTGGCGCGAGCGGCTGCTCGCGGAAGGCATGGAGTTCACGAACTACTGGACGCACTCCTCGCCCTGCTCGCCCTCGCGGGCCACGATGATGACGGGCCAGTACGTCACCCAGCACCAGGTCGCGGAGAACGTCATCTTCCCCTGGCAGCCCGAGCTCGACCCGTCCGTCACCACGATCGGCGGCGCGCTGCGGCAGGCCGGGTACCGGTCCTCGTACATCGGCAAATGGCATCTGTCCCGCTCGGCGCGGCCCGACATGGAGGCGTACGGCTACGGGGACTGGGACGGCAACGACCACCACTTCATGGGTCTCGCCGGCACCGGAGTGCACTTCGACCCGGTCATCGCGAACAACGCGGCGCACTGGCTGCGCCGCAATGCCCGGGCGGACGAGCCCTGGTTCCTCACCGTCGCGCTCGTCAACCCGCACGACGTGATGTGGTACCCGATCGACCAGCCCGAGTATCAGCGCGCGCACCCCCGGACGATGGAGTTCATCCGCCAGTTCCTCGACGGCGACTGGGGCGGCGGGCAGGCGATCCCGCCGTACGAGCGGCCCTACGACGAGGTGTTCAGCGAGCTGCCCGCGAACTTCGACGACGATCTGCACACCAAGCCGGACACCCAGCGGCAGTGGCGCCACGACCAGCAGCACAGCCTCTACGGCCGCATCGACCCGGCCGACAAGGGCGCGTGGCTGCGCCAGCTCGACTACTACGCCCAGCTGCACCGCCTCGCCGACGAGTCCCTGGGGAAGGTCCTCGGCGCCCTGGAGGAGTCCGGCGGCTGGGACGACACGATCGTCGTCTTCACGTCCGACCACGGCGACATGTGCGGCGGCCACGGCCTGCGCTCCAAGGGGCCCTTCGTCTACGACGAGATCATGCGCGTGCCCTGCTACGTGAAGGTGCCGGGGACGACCCGTCCCGGCACGGTCAGCGACTCCCTCGCCTCGCACGTCGACCTCGCCTCGACGATCTGCGCGCTCGCGGGGGTGCCCGCGCCCGACTCGTTCCGCGGGGTGGACCTCACGCCCGTGCTCCGGGATCCGCGGGCGTCCGTGCGCGACTACGTGCTGTTCGCGCACGAGGCCACGCACACCCGCCGCATCCAGCAGACGCGGTACGCGGTGCGCGGCATGTTCGACGGCCGGTTCAAGTACGCCCGCTACTTCGGCGTCGGCGGCGGGCTCCCCGCCGACCTGGGCGAGAAGCCGGAGCCTTCGACGATGCTCTACGGCCCGGACGCCGACTTCGACGACAACGACCACGAGCTGTACGACCTCCAGGAGGATCCGGGCGAGTTGGTGAATCTCGCCATGGACCGGGCGCGCCGGGCGGAGCTCAGGGAGCGGTTCGGGAAGCTGCGCGAGGTGGAGGGGGTGGAGTTCACGCGCTGAGCGTTTTACGGGCGGGCGCCCCATTTGCCGTTCGTGTTTATCCAATCTTCACCAAGGGTTGTCCGGATCCCGGACAACCCTCTTGTGTGCGGACTGTATGCGAAATACGTTCTGCCGTATTCCTTGATCGCTCACCGATCGCCCACCCCTCATCCCTGGCGGAGGTAAGCCCTCGTGCGCCGAAAAGCGGTTGCCCTGACGGCAATTGTCCTGGCGATGTCTGCGGTGTCGACGTTGTCGGCCTGCGGTTCCCTGCAGTCCTCGGCCACGGAGGTGGGCGGGGAGCGGATGACCGACAACCGCCCGGTCCGTGACGGCGGAACGCTGACCGTGGCCCTCAACGCCGACCCCGACAAGCTCGACCCGACCCTCGCCCAGACCCTCGTGGGCCGCACCGTCTTCGCGGGCATGTGCGAGAAGCTCTACGACGTCGACGAGCAGGGCAAGGTCGTGCCGCAGCTCGCGACCAAGCTGCCCGAGGTCTCCAAGGACGGCCGCACCGTCACCTTCGACGTACGCAAGGACGCCAGGTTCAGCGACGGCACCAGGCTGAACGCCGACGCCGTCGTCACCTCCCTGCTGCGCCACCGCGACCTCGCAGGATCCGCCCGCGCTACCGAGCTCACCCCGCTCAAGTCGGCGAAGGCCACGGGCCCGTACGGCGTGAAGCTCACCCTGAAGCAGCCGTACGTGCCGCTGACCGCGGTGCTCGCCGACCGCTCCGGCATGGTGATGTCGCCGACCGCGCTCAAGAAGTACGGCAAGAACTTCACCAACCACCCCTCCTGCGTCGGGCCGTTCCGGTTCGTGGAGCGGGTCGGCGGTGACCGCATCGTGGTCGCCAAGGACCCGAACTACTACGACGCCAAGGACGTCCACCTGGACAAGGTGATCTACAAGCCGATCCCCGACGGCAGCGTCCGCCTCGCCAACCTGCGCTCCGGCGACGTCCAGATCGGCGACCAGATGGTCCCGGTCGACGTGAAGAGCGCGCTCACCGACAACAAGCTGCGGCTGTTCAACTCGCCCTCGCTCGGCTACCAGGGCATCGGCATCAACGTCGGCAACGTCAAGGGACTCGGCCAGGCGCCCGGCAAGGTCGACACCGCGATGGCGAAGGACGTCCGCGTCCGCGAGGCCTTCGAGCTGGCCATCGACCGCGACCTCATCAACAAGGTCGCGTTCCAGGGCATGTACGAGCCCGCCTGCGGCCCGATGTCCCCGGCGTCCGCGATCGCGCCCGGCGTCAAGGCCTCGCAGTGCCCGAAGCGCGATGTCCCCAAGGCCAAGCGGCTGCTGAAGGCGGCGGGCGTCAAGGGCGCCGTGCACGTCGAACTGAAGATCCCCACGACGCCCGAGTGGAGCCGCATCGGCCAGGTCATCCAGGCCATGGTCAAGGACGCCGGGTTCGCCCTCACGCTGCGTCCCACCGAGTACGCCACCATGCTCGAGGAGACCGACAACGGGCAGTACCAGGCCTTCCAGAGCGGCTGGTCCGGGCGCCTCGACCCGGACGGCAACATCGCGAGCTTCCTCCAGACCAAGGGCGCGATGAACGCCTACGGCCTCGGCAACCCCGAGATCGACGAACTGATCAAGCGCGGCCGCACCGAGTCCGACCCCGCCGAGCGCGACAAGATCTACGCCGAGCTGATCCGCAAGGTGAACGCCGAGCACACCCTGATCTACCTCTACCGCCAGAAGAACTACGTCGTCACCGGGAAGGACGTCGCGGGCCTGCACGTCTACGGAGACGGCCTCGTCCGAGTCAA
The DNA here is from genome assembly GCF_050106155.1 of Streptomyces nidicola. Lineage (NCBI taxonomy): Bacteria > Bacillati > Actinomycetota > Actinomycetes > Kitasatosporales > Streptomycetaceae > Streptomyces > Streptomyces nidicola. The sequence goes on along the minus strand of NZ_JBNBPI010000001.1, from coordinate 2,345,751 downwards.
GGATGCGGGGTACGTCAAGTGACGACCGCTCAAGTGGCCGTGAAGAAGGCCACGTTGAAGAAGTCGGGGCTGCTGGCCGGGCATCCGATGGCCAAGTACGTCCTCACCCGCATCCGGCAGTCCGTCATCACGATGTTCCTCGTGTCGATCGTCGTGTTCGCCGGCATCCGCGCACTGCCCGGCGACCCGGCGCTCGCGCTCGCCGGTGAGGAGCGCAGCCCGAAGGCGCTGGCCGCGATCCGCTCCGCGTACGGGCTCGACGACAACATCGTGGTCCAGTACGGCCGGTTCATCGGGCACGCGCTCCAGGGCGACCTGGGCAACTCCTCCCGCACCGGGCTCCCGGTCTCCGACGCCATCGCGCAGGCGCTGCCCGTCACCCTCGAACTCGCCGCGCTCTCCCTGCTGTTGGCGATCGTCCTGGGAGTCGGCGCCGGTGTCGTCGCCGCCGTGCGGCGCGGCAAGACCGCCGAGTGGATCGCCAACGCCCTCGCGCTGCTCGGCCTTTCGGTGCCGACGTTCTGGCTCGGCATCGTCCTGGTCCTCGCCTTCGCGATCGCCGTACCGGTCTTCGCGGCCTCCGGCTTCGTACCCTTCGGCACCGACCCGATCGACAACCTGCGCCGCATGGTGCTGCCCGCGATCGTCCTCGGCTCCGGGCTCGCCGCCGTCGTCATGCGCCAGACCCGCGCCGCGATGCTCGACTCGCTCTCCGCGGACTACGTGCGCACCGCCCGCGCCAAGGGCCTCTCGCGCCGCGAGGTGGTCGGCGGGCACGCGCTGCGCAACTCGCTCGTCACCGTCGTCACCGTGCTCGGCCTGCAACTCGGCCACCTGATCTCCGGCGCCGTCGTCACCGAGCAGATCTTCGTGCTCCCCGGCTTCGGCAAGCTCACCATCGACGCCGTCTTCACCCGCGACTACGCGACGCTGCAAGGCGTGGTGCTGTGCACGTCGTTCGCGTACATCTTCATCAACCTGCTGGTCGACGTGGCGTACTCGGTCATCGACCCGCGCATCCGGCTCGGAGGTGCCCGGTGACCACCCTCGCCCTGACGGGAATACGGGCCCGCGCCGCCAAGAGCGGCAAGCTGCGCGCCCTGCGCAAGAACAAGCTCGCCATGACCGGCGCCGTCATCGCCGCGATCTTCGTGCTCGCCGCGCTGTTCGCACCGCTCGTCGCGCCCTACGACCCCGCGCGCGCCGACTTCGAGGACGTGCTCGCCGCGCCGAGCTGGGCGCACTGGCTGGGCACCGACGACCTCGGGCGCGACCAGCTGTCCCGCGTCGTGTTCGGGGCCCGCGCCTCGATGCAGGTCGGCGTGCTCGCGGTCGTCCTCGCCTTCGTCGTCGGCGTCCCGCTCGGGCTGCTCGCCGGGTACTACGGCAAGGTCGCCGACAGCGTCGTGTCCCGCGTCACCGACACGATGCTCGCCTTCCCCTTCCTGGTCCTGGCCGTCGGCCTCGCCGCCGTCCTCGGCCCCTCGCTCACCAACGCGACCATCGCGATCGGCATCTCGCAGATCCCGGCCGTCATCCGGATCTCCCGCGCCGAGACGCTCCGCCTCAAGCACGTGGACTACGTGGCCGCGGCCGTCGCCAACGGGGGCGGCGACGGCACCATCCTGTTCCGGCACATCCTGCCCAACGCCACCTCGGCGCTGATCGTGCAGGCCACCGTGGGCATCCCCACCGCCATCATCGGCGAGGCCCTGCTCAGCTTCCTCGGCCTCGGCGTGCAGCCGCCCGAGCCGTCCCTCGGCGTGATGCTGTCCTCCGCCCAGTCCTTCCTCGCGCCCGCGCCCTGGATGGCGGTGTTCCCCGGCCTCGCGGTCGTCGCCGCGACGCTGGCGTTCAACCTGCTCGGCGACGGCCTGCGCGACGTCCTCGACCCCCGTGGAGCGACCCGATGACCTCCGAGACCTCCGAGACCTCCGAACCAGTCCTCAGCGTCCGGGACCTGTCCGTCTCGTTCCGCTCCGACACCCGCACCGTGCACGCCGTCGACCAGGTCTCCTTCGATCTGCGCGCCGGTGAAGTGCTCGCCGTGGTGGGGGAGTCGGGCTGCGGCAAGTCCGTCACCTCCATGGCCGTCATGGGCCTGCTGCCGCCCACCGCGCACATCACCGGCTCCGTCCGGATCGGGGACAAGGAGCTCGCGGGCGCGGACGACAGGGCGTACGGGAAGATCCGCGGCAACGACATCGCGATGATCTTCCAGGAGCCCATGACGTCCCTGAACCCGGTGCTCACCATCGGGCGGCAGATCGGCGAGGTGCTCCGCCGCCACCAGGGCCTGAACAAGAAGCAGGCACGCGCGCGTGCCGTCGAACTCCTCGACCTCGTGGGCATCCCCGCGCCGGCCGAGCGCGTCGACGAGTACCCGCACCAGCTGTCCGGCGGCATGCGCCAGCGCGTCATGATCGCCATCGCGGTGGCCTGCGACCCGGCCGTACTGATCGCCGACGAGCCGACGACCGCGCTCGACGTGACCGTGCAGGCGGGCATCCTGGAGGTGCTCCAGTCGCTGCGCGAGCGGCTCGGCACCGCCATCGTCCTCATCACGCACGACCTCGGCGTGGTGGCCGACACCGCCGACCGGGTCCTCGTCATGTACGCGGGCCGCCCGGTCGAACAGGCGCCGGTGCACGAGCTGTTCGCCGACCCCAAGCACCCGTACACGCGCGGGCTGCTCTCCGCCGTGCTGCGGCCCGGCGGCGAGGGCAAGCGGCGGCTCCCCGAGATCCCCGGACTCGTGCCGAGCCTCGACTCCCAGCCCGAGGCCTGCACGTTCGCGCCGCGCTGCGCCCGCGCCGACGACACCTGTACGTCGAGCCGTCCCGGCCTCAAGGCCGTCGCCGCGGACGCCGGGGCCGACGCCCCGCACCGCGCCGCCTGCTGGCACCCGCACACCCTCCAGGAGACTGCTTCATGAGCCCCGAGCAGAGCACCGGACCCGTGCTTGAACTCCTCGACCTGGAACGCCACTTCGCGGGATCCACCGGCACCGTGCGCGCTGCCGACGGCGTCACCCTGACCGTCGGACGCGGCGAGGTCGTCGGCCTCGTCGGGGAGTCGGGCAGCGGCAAGTCGACCGTCGGGCGCTGCGCCGTCCGCCTCGACGATCCGACCGGCGGCACCGTGCGCATCAACGGCACCGACGTCACGACCATGTCGCGGCGCGCCCTGCGGCCCCTGCGCAAGGACTTCCACCTGGTCTTCCAGGACCCGTCCTCCTCGCTCGACCCGCGGATGACCGTCGGCCAGATCGTCGCCGAGCCGCTCAAGCTGCACGGCATCGCGAAGGGCGAGGCGGCACGCGCGCGTGTGGCCGAACTCCTCGACCAGGTGGGGCTGCGCCCCGAGCACGCCGACCGGCACCCGCACGAACTCTCCGGCGGCCAGCGCCAGCGCATCTCCATCGCCCGCGCGCTGTCCGTCGAACCGGATCTGCTGATCGCCGACGAGCCGACCTCCGCGCTCGACGTGTCCGTGCAGGCCTCGGTCCTCAACCTCCTCGCCGATCTCCAGCGCGACCGGGGATTCGGCTGCCTGTTCATCACGCACGACCTCGCGGCCGTCGAGTACCTCGCCGACCGGATCGCCGTCATGTACCTGGGCCAGATCGTCGAACAGGCGCCCACGCGCGAGCTGTTCGCGGACCCGAAGCACCCCTACACGCAGGCACTGCTCTCGGCCGCGCCCGTCCCCGACCCGACCACGCAGCGCAGCCGCCAACGCATCGTCCTCAGCGGCGAGTTGCCCAGCCCCCTGGCCCCGCCCGCCGGCTGCCGCTTCCACACACGCTGCCCGCTCGCCGTCGACCGCTGCCGCACCGAGATCCCGGCGCTGCGCACGCTGGAGGGCGGCAGGGAAGTCTCCTGCCACCTCGTCGCCGACGACGGCACGGCCCCGGACGCGGCCGCACCGCCGGACGAACTGTCGACAGCGTCTCGTACGATCCCCAACACCCGCACCAGCACCAGCACCCGCACCGCCACCCGCTAGGAGCCTCCTTGTTCACCACCCGCCCGACCCTGCAAGGCACCTTCGGAATGGTGTCCTCCACGCACTACCTCGCCTCCCAGTCCGCGATGGCGGTCCTCGAGGACGGCGGCAACGCCTACGACGCCGCCGTCGCCGCGGGCTTCGTGCTGCACGTCGTGGAGCCGCACCTGAACGGGCCCGCGGGCGAGGTGCCGATCATCCTGGCGCCGACCGGGGGAGAGGTGCGGGTGCTGTGCGGGCAGGGCGGGGCCCCGGCGGGCGCCACCGTCGCGCACTACAAGTCCCTCGGCCTCGACCTCGTCCCCGGCACCGGACCGCTCGCGGCCGCCGTCCCCGGAGCGTTCGACGCCTGGATGCTCCTCCTGAAGGACCACGGCACCAAGACCCTCGCCGACGTCCTCAAGTACGCCATCGGGTACGCCGAGGACGGGCACGCGCCCGTGGAGCGCGTCGGCGAGACCGTCGAGACCGTGCGCGAGCTCTTCGAGACGGAGTGGCCCTCGTCCGCCGAGGTCTACCTCGTCGAGGGCAAGGCCCCCAGGCCCGGTGAGCTGCTGCGCAACCCGAAGCTCGCCGCCACCTGGAAGCGCGTCATAGCCGAGTCCGAGGAGGCCGGGGGCGAGGACCGTGTCGCGCAGATCGAGGCCGCCCGCACGGTGTGGCGCGAGGGCTTCATCGCCGAGGCGCTGGTCCGCCAGTCGCAGCGGCCCACCAAGGACACCAGCGGCGAGCGCCACGTCGGCACGCTGACCGCCGAGGACCTCGCCGGCTGGTCGGCGTCCTACGAGGCCCCGGCGACGTACGAGTGGAACGGCTGGACGCTCTGCAAGGCCGGTGGCTGGAGCCAGGGCCCCGCCTTCCTCCAGCAGCTCGCCCTGCTCCCGCCCGAGCTGCCCGCCTACGGGTCCGCCGACTACGTCCACCTGCTCGTCGAGGGCTGCAAGCTCGCGATGGCGGACCGCGAGGCCTGGTACGGCGACGCCGCCGACGTCCCCGTGGACGCGCTGCTCTCCGACGAGTACAACGCCGCGCGCCGCGCCCTGATCGACCCGGACAAGGCCTCCCACGAGCTGCGTCCCGGCAGCCCGCTGGGCGCCGAGCCGCGGCTGAGCGCGCACGCCCACGCGGTCGCCGCGGGCGAGGAGGGCTTCGACGCCATGGGCGTCGCGGGCGCGGGCGAGCCCACCGTGCAGAAGTCCACCGCGGACGAGGAGGTGTCCGCGAACGGCGCCACCCGCGGTGACACCTGCCACATCGACATCGTCGACCGCTGGGGCAACATGGTCGCCGCCACGCCCTCCGGCGGCTGGCTCCAGGCCAACCCGGTCGTCCCCGAGCTGGGCTTCCCGCTCGGCACCCGCCTCCAGATGGCCTGGCTGGACGAGGGCCTGCCGAACTCGCTCACGCCCGGCAAGCGCCCCCGCACCACGCTCACCCCGTCCCTCGCCCTGAAGGACGGCGTCCCGGTCATGGCCTTCGGCACGCCGGGCGGCGACCAGCAGGACCAGTGGCAGGTGCACTTCTTCCTGGCGGTGGCGCTGCGCGGCGCGGTCCGCGGCGGCCTCGACCTCCAGGGCGCCATCGACGCCCCGAACTGGCACAACGACTCGTTCCCCGGCTCCTTCTTCCCGCGCGGCATGCGGCCGGGCTCGGTCACCGTCGAGTCGCGGATCGGCGAGGAGATCATCGCCGAGCTGCGCCGCCGCGGCCACGACGTGACCGTCGGCGACGCCTGGTCCGAGGGCCGCCTGTGCGCCGTCGCCCGCGACCCGCGCACCGGCGTCCTGTCCGCGGCGGCGAACCCGCGCGGCATGCAGGGCTACGCGGTCGGTCGCTGACCCGTCACGGACGGTGGGCGGCACCCGGATGTCCTCGGGATGTCGCCCGCCGTTCATCTGCCGTGAGGGCGTTGTCAGTGGGCTGTGTTCTCATGGAGGCATGATCGAAACGAAGACGGAAAGCATCGAAGACTTTCCGAACACGGAAGAATTTCTGAACACGTACATCAACCACAAGCTCGTGACCGGCGTCGAGGACATCGTCCGCGCCGCCGCGGCAGCGGAGATCACCCCGCGCTTCCGGCAGCTCGCCGCCGACGAGATCGAGGAGAAGAGCGCGCCGCACGACCTCGTGACGGTCGCCGACAAGCGCGCCGAGGAGTACCTCACCCGCGAGCTCGCCGCCCTGCTGCCCGGCTCCGTCGTCGTCGGCGAGGAAGCGGTCGCCGCGGACCCGGGCTCCTACGAGGCGCTCCAGGGCAGCGCCCCGGTCTGGATCGTCGACCCGGTCGACGGCACCCGCCAGTTCGTGCACGGCGACCCCGGCTTCTGCACGCTCGTCGCCCTCGCGCTCGACGGCGTGGTGCTCGCCTCCTGGACGTACGCGCCCGCGCTCGGCGAGATGGCCGTGGCGGTCCGCGGCCGGGGCGCCCGGCTCAACGGGGAGGTGCTGCACGCCGGACCCCCGGCGCCCGGCGCCGACCTGGAGGTCGCGACCTCGCACCCCGACTTCACGACCGACGAGCAGAAGCGCTCGCTGCTGGGCCTGCGCACGGACGGCGTCGCACCGCGGCCCTGCGGATCGGCGGGCCTGGAGTACCTGGGCATCGCCCGCGGCACCGTCGACGCGATTGCCTTCGGCTGGGAGCTGGCCTGGGACCACGCGGCGGGGATCCTGCTGGTCGAGGAGGCCGGTGGGGCGCACCTCACGCGGGACGGGGTCCCGTTCTCGATCCGCGGCGGGAACGCGTTGCCGTTTGCGGCTGCGCGGGACACCTATGCGGTGCGGCGGGTGGCGGGGTTGTTGGCGGGCTGAGCCGGGGTCTCTTGGCCGGCGCCGTGGTTGCGGTCGCGGGGCTCTGCCCCGGGCCCCGCTGCTCAATCGCCGCAGGGGCTTAAAAGATCGGGGCTCTGCCCCGGACCCCGCGCCTCAAACGCCGGCGGGGCTTGATCAGCCTCAATCGGCGGCGGGGCCTGATCGGTCTCAGTCGACGGTGGGGCTTGATCAGCCTCAGCCGCCGGCGGAGCTTGATCGGAGCCCCGCGGAGCGGGGCTGTCGGTGGGGCGGCATATCCTGGGCGGGCAGTGGCCATCGGCTGACGAAGGAGTCCGAAGGTGCCGTCGATGCTCGATGCCGTCGTGGTGGGTGCGGGGCCGAACGGGCTGACCGCAGCCGTTGAACTGGCCAGGCGCGGCTTCTCCGTTGCCGTGTTCGAGGCCGAGGGGACGGTGGGCGGCGGCGCCCGCACGGAGGAGCTGACGCTCCCCGGCTTCCGTCACGACCCGTGCTCGGCCGCGCACCCCCTGGGCATCAACTCCCCGGCGTTCCGGGACCTGCCCCTGGACCGGTACGGCCTCGACTGGGTCCAGCACGAACTGCCGATGGCGCACCCGTTCCCCGACGGCAGCGCGGCCGTACTGTCCCGGTCCGTCGCCGAGACGGCCGCCTCGTTCGGCCCGCGCGACGCGGGCGCGTACCGGCGTCTGATCGAACCCCTGCTCCCGCACTGGGACACCCTGGTCCGGGACTTCATGTCCCTTCCGCTCAGCGCACTGCCCCGCGACCCGGTCACCCTCGCCCGGTTCGGACTCGTCGGCCTGCCGCCGTCGACGTGGCTGATGCGCCGCTTCCGCGACGAGAAGGCCCCCGCCCTGCTCTCGGGCCTCGTCGCCCACGTCATCGCCCCCCTGTCCGGCTTCGCGACGTCCGCGATCGGCCTGGTCTTCGCGCTCGCCGCGCACGCGCGCGGGTGGCCCGTCGCGCGCGGCGGCTCCCAGGCGATCTCCGACGCGCTCGCCGGGTACCTGAAGGACCTCGGCGGCGCCGTCCACACCGACTACGAGGTGAAGCGGCTCGACGACCTGCCGCCCGCCCGCGCCTACATCTTCGACACGTCACCGACGGCCGTCGCCCGGATCGCCGGGCTCGGCAACTACTACGAGCGCTTCCGGTACGGGGCGAGCGTCTTCAAGGTCGACTACGCGCTCGACGGGCCGGTGCCGTGGACCGCGAAGGAGGCCAGGGCCGCGGGGACGGTGCAGGTCGGCCCGTACCGCTCGGACATCGGCCGCGCGCTCAACGAGGCCTCCCGCGAGGGCCGCGGCCCCGAGGCGCCGTTCCTGATCACGGTGCAGCCGACCGTCGCCGACCCCACGCGCGCACCCGCGGGCAAGCACACCTTCTGGGCGTACGGGCACGTGCCGAACGGCTGGGACGGCGACCTCACGGACGCCATCGAGCGCCAACTGGAGCGCTTCGCACCGGGGTTCAGGGACCTGGTCCTCGCGCGCGCGACGGCGGGCCCGCCCGAGCTCGCGGTCCGCAACGCCAACTACGTGGGCGGAGACATCGCCTCCGGCGCGGCGAGCGGACTCCAGCTCCTCCTGCGCCCGAAGCTCTCCCTTTCCCCGTACACCACCCCGCACCCCGCCGTGTACATCTGCTCGTCGGCCTCCCCACCGGGGCCGGGAGTCCACGGGATGTCGGGGCACAATGCCGCGAAGGCGGTGTGGAGGAGGCTGCGCGCGTCATGACCCCTCGTAACGACCCTCAACTCGTGCTGATCCAGGGCGACATCACCGAGCAGGAAGTGGACGCGATCGTCAACGCGGCCAACTCCTCGCTGCTCGGCGGCGGGGGAGTGGACGGCGCCATCCACCGTCGCGGCGGCCCGGAGATCCTCGCCGAATGCCGAGCGCTCCGCGCCTCCCAGTACGGCAAGGGCCTCCCGACGGGGCAGGCGGTCGCCACAACGGCGGGCCGCCTCCCGGCGCGCTACGTCATCCACACGGTGGGCCCCCGCTGGTCGACGACGGAGGACCGCTCCGACCTCCTAGCGTCCTGCTACCGCGAATCGCTCCACGTGGCGGACGAGCTCCACGCACGCGTGGTCGCCTTCCCGGCGATCTCGACGGGCATCTACGGCTGGCCCCTGGAGGACGGCGCACGGATCGCGGTGGAGACGGTCCGCGCCAAGGCCACCTCGGTGGAGGAGGTCCGCTTCGTGGTGTTCGACGACCGAGCGCACACTGCATTCGAGCAGGCGCTCACAAGTGGCTAGGGCACGATAAGCCCCGCCGGCGATTGAGGCGCAGGGTCCGGGGCAGCGCCCCGAGACCGCAACCACGGCGGACGTACATGTCGAATTTCCGCCAGCCAACCCCTCCACCATGCCCGACGCTAGTCACATGTACACCGACACGGACCGCTGCGTACGCGCGGTACAGGCCAAGGACACCCGTTTCGACGGCGTCTTCTTCACCGCCGTCGTCACCACCCGCATCTACTGCCGCCCCGGCTGCCCGGTCGTCCCGCCCAAGCCCCGCAACATGCGGTTCTACCCCAGCGCCGCCGCCTGCCAGCAGGCCGGATTCCGGGCCTGCAAGCGGTGCCGCCCCGACAGCACTCCCGGCTCCCCGGAGTGGAACGTCCGCGCCGACCTCACCGCCCGCGCCATGCGCCTCATCGGCGACGGCGTGGTGGACCGCGAGGGTGTTCCCGGGCTCGCCCGCCGCCTCGGCTACAGCGCCCGCCAGATCGAGCGGCAGCTCCTCGCCGAGCTGGGCGCGGGCCCGCTCGCCCTGGCCCGCGCGCAGCGCGCCCAGACGGCACGCCTGCTGATCGAGACCACCCGACTGCCGCTCTCCGAGGTGGCGTTCGCGGCCGGCTTCGCCTCGATCCGTACCTTCAACGACACGGTCCGCGAGGTCTACGCCCTCTCTCCGAGCGAACTGCGCGCCCGCAGGCCGCAGCGGGAGGCGGACACCGTGCCCGGCGCGATCACGCTCCGCCTCCCGTTCCGCGCGCCCCTCAACCCCGACAACCTCTTCGGTCACCTCGCCGCGACGGCCGTACCCGGCGTCGAGGAGTGGCGCGACGGCTCCTACCGCCGCACCCTCCGCCTCCCGCACGGCCACGGCATCGCGACGCTCACCCCGCCGACCGCGTCCACGGCCACGTACGTCGCCTGCCGCCTGGTCCTCACCGATCAGCGCGACCTCACCGTGGCCATCAGCCGCTGCCGCCGCATGCTGGACCTGGACGCGGACCCGGTCGCCGTCGACGAGCAGCTGCGCACCGACCCGCTGCTCGCCCCGCTCGTCGACAAGGCGCCAGGGCGCCGCGTGCCGCGCACCGTCGACGAGGCCGAGTTCGCGGTACGCGCGGTCCTCGGTCAGCAGGTCTCGACGGCCGCCGCCCGCACCCACGCCGCCCGCCTGGTCCTCGCCCACGGCGAACCCGTCGATGACCCCGAGGGCGGCCTCACCCACCTCTTCCCGTCCCCGACCGCCCTCGCCTCCCTCGACCCGGAGTCGCTCGCGCTGCCCCGCAGCCGGCGTACGACCCTCACCACCCTCGTACGCCAACTGGCCGACGGAGAGCTGGGGTTGGGCCCAGAGTCCGACTGGGAGGAGGCCCGCGCCCGGCTCGCCGAGCTGCCCGGCTTCGGCCCCTGGACCATCGAGGCGATCGCCATGCGCGCGCTCGGGGACCCGGACGCGTTCCTGCCCACCGACCTCGGAATGCGCCGCGCCGCCCAGGAGCTGGGCCTGCCCCACACCCCGGCGGCGCTCACCGCCCGCGCGGCGGCCTGGCGCCCCTGGCGCGCGTACGCGACCCAGTACCTCTGGGCGACCGACAGCCACCCGATCAACTTCCTTCCCACGTAAGGGATGCACACCATGAACACGCACAAGCAGCACACGGTCATCGACAGCCCCTACGGCCCGCTCACCCTCGTCGCCACCGACGCGACACTCTCCGGCCTCTACATGACGGACCAGCGTCACCGTCCTCCGCAGGAGACCTTCGGCGCCCGCGACGAGCGCCCCTTCGGCCCGGTCATCGACCAGCTGAACGCCTATTTCCAGGGCGAGTTGACCGAGTTCGACCTGCCGCTGGCCTTGGACGGCACCCCGTTCCAGCGCTCCGTCTGGGCAGAGCTCCAGCGGATCCCGTACGGCGACACTCGTACGTACGGGGAGCTGGCCGAGGCGCTCGGAAAGCCGAACGCCTCGCGCGCCGTGGGCCTCGCCAACGGCAAGAACCCCATCGGCGTCATCGTCCCCTGCCACCGCGTCATCGGGGCGAACGGCGACCTCACCGGCTACGGCGGCGGCCTCGACCGCAAGCGCCGCCTGCTGGCCTTCGAGCGCTCCGCAGCCACCGCCGACGCGCTGTTCTAGGGCCCACGACTCAGGCAAGATCCGTCAGAAGGCTCTAGCCCCCGTACACCCCGTACGCCGGCATCCCCGCCGTCTCGAAGACGTGCACGGACAGGCCGCCCGCCGTGGAGCGCTGGCCGACCAGGCGAAGGCCCGCCGGGGTGCCGCCGTCCGGGAACAGGCGGCGGCCCCTGCCCACGACGACCGGGGCGATCGCGAGCCGCAGCTCGTCGACGAGGCCCGCCGCGAGCAGCGACTGGGCGAGCCGCGCGCTGCCGTGGATCTGCAGCTCACGGCCGGGCTGCCGCTTCAGGGCGTCGACCTCGGCGGCGATGTTGCCCGCCAGGATCGTGGTCGGGTTCCAGTCGGCCTCGGCCAGGCTCTGCGTGGCGACGTACTTCGGCAGGCCGTTCATGGTCGGTGCGAAGGGGTGGTCGGTCATCGTCGGCCAGTCCCGCGCGAAGTTCTCGTACGTCCGGCGCCCGAACAGCAGCCCGTCCGCCCGGCCGAGCCAGTCCTCGGCGATCCCCATGAACTCCTCGTCCACGTACGGCACGAACCAGCCGCCGCGCGTGAACCCGTCACTGGTGTCCTCGTCGGGGGAGCCCGGACCCTGCGAAACACCGTCCAGCGTCAGGAACTCCTGCACCACCAGCTTCATCGGGTACCGCCTCTCGTAGGTCGCTGCCCTCAGCCTGCCCGACGGCGGGGGCCCGCGCAGCGCGACCTACGCATCCGCGAGTTCGCCGAGCAGCCGCGGCACCGCCGTCCCGATCGGCTCCCGTACGACCTCGGCGGCCATGTCGTCGTACGGGGTCGGTTCGGCGTTGACCACCACCAGGCGGGCGCCGTGCTCGGCGGCGAGGCCCGCGAGTCCGGCGGCCGGATGGACCTGGAGCGAGGATCCGACCGCGAAGAAGACGTCGCACGCTTTGGTGACCTCGACGGCCTCGCCGAGCACCAGCGGGTCGAGGTTCTCGCCGAACATCACGGTCGTCGACTTGAGGATGCCGCCGCACACGAGGCAGAGCGGATCGTCCTCGCCCGCCTCCAGACGCGCGATCGCGTCCTCCATGGGGCCGCGCGCGTCGCACTGCGTGCACATGAACTGCCGTGCGGAGCCGTGCAGTTCGAGCACCTTGCGGGCGGGTGTGCCGGCGAGCTGGTGCAGCCCGTCGACGTTCTGCGTGATGACCCGGACCGAGGTGCCCGCCCGCTCGGAGAGGTCCGCGATCGCCCGGTGCGCGGGATTCGGCTCGGCGGTCAGCGTGACGGCCCGGCGCCGCACCTGCCAGGCGCGGCGCCGGATCTCCGGGTCGTTCATGTAGTACTCGTACGTGACGAGCTTCTCGGCGTCGGGATCCTTGCGCCACACGCCGTTCGGGCCGCGGTAGTCCGGGATGCCGGAGTCCGTGCTGATGCCCGCGCCGGTGAGAATCGCAACCAGGGTCATGACCTCAACGGTAGGTCAGTCCGTCGCCTCCGCGTGCACCGGCTTCGGGATCAGCAGCGACGCGAACAGGGCCGCCACGATGAGCACGAGACCCGCCACGACACCGGCGCTGTAGCCGCCGACCGAGGTGCCGCCCGAGGGGGCGACCGAGTCCATCGCCGCGTACAGGACCACGAAGCTGAGGCCCGCGCCGAGGTTGAAGCAGCCCGCGTTGAGGCCCGGCAGGAAGCCGGGGTTCTCGGGCGGGGAGAGCACGATGCCGAGGCCGTTCAGCATGATGTTGGCCATGCCCGCGTACGTGACACCCAGCAGGATCGAGACCGCCAGGAGGAGACCCGAGGAGTCCGTCTGGAGCGTCAGCAGCGCCAGGACCGTCGAGACCGCCGTGGCGATCAGGCCGGTGCGCAGGACGCGGCCGTAGCCGAACGTCGCCGCGAGGCGTCCCGAGATCGGGCCCATGGCGAGGCCCGCGAGCGCGTACGGGGTCAGCGTCCACCAGGTCGCGCCCTCGGCGCCGAGGCCGAGCCCCACCGAGGTGTCCTGCGCGAAGCCGGGCAGCAGACCGTTCATGATCGCGAAGACGCCGGTCATGGTCAGCATGGTGGACAGCAGGAGCGACCAGGTCGCGCGGCGCTTCAGCAGGTGCGTGGTGACCAGCGGGTGCGAGGAGCGGTTCTCCATGCGCCAGAACGCCCAGAAGGCGAGCACGGCGACGACCAGCAGGCCGATCGCCAGCGGCCAGTTCGCCGCGGCCAGCTTGCCCGCCTCGTTGAAGGCGATCAGGAGCGCGCCGACGGAGATCACCAGGAGCAGCACGCCCGGCCAGTCCATGGGCGGCCGCTCGGCGGCGCGGGACTCCGGGGCGAAGAGGCGTACGAGCACGGCCGAGAGGGCCGCGAAGGCGGTCATGACCCAGAAGATCGACGCGTAGCCGTAGTGCTCGGCGAGCGAGCCGCCCGCGAACGAGTCGACGCCCGCGATGCCGCCGTTGACGGCGGTGACGACGCCCATGAGCGTGCCGTACCGCTTCGGGTCCGGGACCTCGACGCGCAGCATGATCAGGGCGAGCGGGATCGTCGGGCCCGAGGCGCCCTGGATGACCCGCCCCACGGCGAGCATCCCGACGGAGGTCGCGAGCGCGGAGATCACGCACCCGACGGCCATCAGGACCATCATCCCGGTGAGCACCTTGCGGCGGCCGATCAGATCGCCGAGGCGCGGCAGGAAGAGCGAGAACAGTGCGGCGGCCGTGAAGAACGCGGTCTGCGTGACGCCGATCGCGGACGCGGTGGTGTCCAGCTCGTCCGCCATCGTCGCGAGCGCGGGGCTGAGCATCGAGGCGTTGAGCTGGAAGGCGAAGCTGGCCGCGAGCAGCGCGACCATGAGGGCGCCGATCCGGACCGGGCGCCTCGCGTCCGGGCCGCCGGCCGGGGAGTGGGGGGAGGCGGCGACGTTCATGCGGTGGGCTCTCCGGTGACGGTCTCCGCGGCGACGGCCTCGGTGTCGGGCGCGGCGCCCGTGGGCTCGCCGATCCGCTCCAGGGCGTCGACCACGAGGTTCCAGAACCGCTCGTGGTCCAGGTCGACGGCGACCTGGGTGTGGCAGTCCTCGGGCGCGGGCGCGCGCAGGTCGGTGACGGTCATGCCGAGCGTGAGGGAGCCGCGCAGCTCGATGTCGACGGGCGCCTTGCGGACGGTCATGACGCTCGGGTCGATGACGTACGCGACGGCGCACGGGTCGTGCACGGGCGGGTGCTCGAAGCCCTGGTTCTCGCGGTAGGCCTCGCGGAAGAACTCGAGCAGTTCGAGTACGAACTGCGCGGGCTTCGTGCCGACGGCCTTGATCTTCTGCTCCACGGCCGGGGTGGCGAGCGCCTGGTGGGTGAGGTCGAGGCCGACCATCGTGACCGGCCACTTCTCGTTGAAGACGATGTGGGCGGCCTCGGGGTCGATCACGATGTTGAACTCGGCGACCGGGCTCCAGTTGCCCTCGTGGTAGCCGCCGCCCATCAGGACGACCTCGCGGACGCGCTCGACGATGCGCGGCTCCTTGCGGGCGGCGAGCGCGATGTTCGTGAGGCCCGCGGTCGGCACGATGGTGATCTCACCGGGCTCGTGCGCCATCACCGTGTCGATGATCAGGTCCACCGCGTGCCGCTCGTCGAGCTCGAAGGCGGCGTCCGGGAGATCCGGCCCGTCGAGGCCCGTGTCGCCGTGGATCTCGGGCGCGGTCTCGATCGTACGGATCAGCGGCCGCGGGCAGCCCGCCGCGAACGGCACCCCGGTGATGCCGGCGATCGCGGCCACCGAGAGGGCGTTGCGCGTCACCTTCTCCAGGGTCTGGTTGCCGACGACGGTGGTCACGGCGACCAGGTCGATGTCGGGATTGCCGTGCGCGAGCAGCATCGCGACCGCGTCGTCGTGCCCCGGGTCGCAGTCGAGAATGATCTTCCTGGTCAACGGATCGAGCCCCTTTTGCTCCGGTGTGAGCCCGCGTCCTGCCCCCGGTCGGATCGGCGCGCGCTCTAAAAAACTGTCCACGGAAACATGACCCGGCGCCACACGAGTTGTCAACGCGCGTAGACGTCGGGTGGCCTGCGCGCCGGGCTCAGCCGACGACCGGCTCCCCGTTCTCCAGCTCGACCGTGCCCGAGCCGCTGTCCAGTGCGCCGAGGGCGGCGCCCACCCGCCGGCCCAGCGACCCCGGCAGATACGAGCCGAGCTCCGCGCGCTCCACGAACCGCCACGACAGCAGCTCCTCCTCCTGCAACCGGATGGCCTGCTGCTGCGCCCCGGTCAGGACCCCGCCGTCGTAGAGGTAGGCCACGATCGGCGGCCGCCCCGCCCCCGGCACCCAGTCCACGGCGAGCAGCCGTCCCACGGGCACGTCGAGCCCGATCTCCTCCAGCGTCTCGCGGCGCGCCCCCTGCCGCGGCGACTCCCCGTCGTCCGACTCCACGGTGCCGCCGGGCAGCGCCCAGCCCTCCCGGTAATTGGGCTCGACGAGCAGCACCCGCCCCTCCGCGTCCCGGAACAGTGCGGCGGCGCCGACCAGGACGCGGGGGAGGCCTGCGATGTATGCGGCGTAGTCAAGGGTGGTCATCGGACCAGCCTAATCACGCGATCGGGGCGGGTTTCGGCGCGGGCTCAGGCGCGGGTTCGGCTCGCGGCGGGCCAGGTGTCAGGCCATGCCACGTCGTCGATCGCGAGCCACGGGGCGCGGGCCACGGCCGTGGGGGTGAGGCCGGTGAACTCCCTTACGTCGCGGTGCAGATGGGGCTGGTCGACGTAGCCGCCGGCGATGGCGGCATCGGCGGCCGGGCGCCCCGCGGCCAGCAGATGCGCGGCGTGGTCGAAGCGTACGAGGCGGGCGGCGCGCTTGGGGGTGATGCCCAGTTGGGACCGGAAGCGGGCGCACAGCCTGCCCCGGCTCCAGCCGACCTCGTCCGCGAGGCCCTCGACCCGCACCCGTCCCCGGCGGGCCAGCGTCCGCCGCCAGGCGTGGGTGACCTCCGGATCGACGCGTGGGGAGGTGTCGAGGCGGCGGCCGATGGCCTCTGTCGCGATCGCGAACCGCTCGTGCCACGAACCGGCGGCGCGCAGCCTGCCCTCGAACCCGTCCGCAGGGCGCCCCCAGACATCGGCGAGCGGCACCATGGTCCCGCTGAGCTCCGCCGACGAGCCCAACACCGCTGTCGCCAGGGCCGGTTGGAGACGGATCTGCAGGCACGTGCCGAACCGGCCGGAGGCCCGGAGCTCGCCGGGGAGCAGTCCGATGACGGCACTGCCGCGACCGGTCCTGCCGTGATTGTCGTAGACGAAGCCGTCCCCGTCGCTCAGGTCGATGAGCAGCGTGACGGACGGGTGCGCGACCATGCTGATGCCCATGGGTGCGGGGACGCGCTGACTGAATCCGGCCATGCCGACCCCCGGCAGCCGGAGCGCCGGGGACGGAACCGAGATGTCCATCGCGTCCCAGTCGGGTGGCGCTCCGATGGCTGCCCCGATGGCTGTCCCGATTGTCTCGATCGGCGGCATGTGGCCAGTCTAGGACCGTGGTTGGCGGGCCGTCGCGGCGAAGTCCAGCAGGAGTTCGCCGGTCGCCTCCGGGGCTTCGAGGAGGGGGAGGTGTCCGACGCCGGGCAGCATCTCCACGCGCGCGTTCGGCACCGTGGCGTAGCTCTGCGCCGACGCCGGGTCCCAACGGGGCTCGGCGGCACCGAAGACGACCAGCACCGGGATGCCGAGCGGGGCGAGCCGCTCGGGCACCGTGCGCTCGATGATGTACGCGCCGTTCTCCCGCAGCACCGCCCGGAACGCGCCGTACGGGATGCGCTGCACCCCGGCGATCAGCTCCTCCGGGACGTCCACGGGGCGGGCGGCCGTCGACCTGATGCCCGCGCGGACCCAGGCGTCCGAGCGCAGCGCCCAGATGAGCCGGCCGAGCGGCGGGCCCGTCAGGAAGCGCAGGATGAACGGCTGCGGGAGGAGCGCGTCCATGCGCGGGCCCGAGCTGATCAGCGTGAGCGAGCGCACCAGGTCGGGGCGCCGCTCGGCGAGCGCGGTGGCGATGTAGCCCCCGCTGGAGTGCCCGGCCACGGCGACGTCCCGCAGTCCGAGGTCGTCGAGCAGTTCGGCCAACGCGGCGGCCTGCGCGGGCACTTCGTAGGACGGGGCGGGCGGGGAGTGGCCGCAGCCGGGCAGGTCGACCCGGATGACGTGATGGTGTTCCGCGAGTGCCGGGATCATCGGGATCCAGCAGCCGCCCGCGGCCCCCGACCCGTGGATGAGCAGGAGGGGCGGCGCCTGGGGCGGGCCGTCGTGGACCACGTGCATCCCGTGCGAGATTTCAACGTCGTACGTAGTCATACTGCGAGGGTGCACGGGTGACGGCCCCCCGGTCTTGTAAAAATGTCGCCCCCGGGGCGGGGCCGGGACGGGTGCGGCTTACGCCGGATCCTGGGACGCGGCCAACTCCACGGTGCGCGCGGCCAGTTCACTGATGCGTACGCCGTCGAAGCCGAACACGGCGCTGCGGACCCGGTCCTCCAGGGGCTCGGTCCACTGCGCGGGGATCGCGGCGGCGCCGCACAGCACGCCCGCGAACGAGCCGGCCGTCGCGCCGTTGGAGTCCGTGTCGAGGCCGCCGCGGACGGTCAGGGTCACGGTGCGGGTGAAGTCGCCGTCGCCGTACAGCAGCCCGGCGGTGATCACCGCGGCGTTCGGGACCGTGTGGATCCAGCCGAGGCCCGCCGTCTCCTTCTCGACGGTGGCGAGCGTCTCCTCCCAGCTGAGCCGCGAGTCGTGCAGGGAGGCCGTGCGGCGTACGACGCGGGCCAGGCGGCTGCTCGCGGGGATCACGCAGAGCGCGGCGTCGAGGGCGGCGCGCGGGGTCGGCGCGGTGAAGGCGGCGGAGATCAGGGCGGCGGCCCACATCGCGCCGTAGACGCCGTTGCCTGTGTGCGAGAGGACGGCGTCGCGGCGGGCCAGGGAGGCGGCGCGGCGCGGGGCGCCCGGGTTGGTCCAGCCGAAGACGTCCGCGCGGATCAGGGCGCCGATCCACTCCTGGTGGGGATTGTCGAACGTCGCCGTGAGCGGGGGCTTCAGCCCGTTCGCGAGATTCCGGTAGGCCGCGCGCTCCGCCGTGAACGTCTGGAGGTAGGGGAGCCGGAGCAGCCACAATTCGCCCACCTGCTCCGTGGTGAACGCGAAACCGTGCGTCTCCAGGAGATGCAGGCCGAGCACCGCGTAGTCCACGTCGTCGTCGCGGCAGCTGCCGTGGATGCGGCCGCGCACGCACTGGCGCCACTCGGGGCGCAGCGCCAGGGCCACCTCGTCCGACGGGGGCTCGGGCAGGTAGTCGGTCAGGGGCAGGGCCTCGGCCTGCCGCAGATAGCGGTCGATGCGCTCGCGCGTCCACACCTCGCCCTGCTCGACCGGCTTGCCGAGCATGTTGCCGGCGATCCGGCCGAGCCAGCCGCCGAGCACACGGTCGGCGAGGGTGGGGTCGGCGTGCGGGCTCACGGCGGGCGTCATGAGACCGGTGTACCCGTTTTTGAAGATCAACGGTCGCGCTGGTTTGCGGCTCTTTGTACGCGTATTCCGGCGGCGATCGCCGGTCCGCGGACCGGACGACCATGGGCAGCGGGCCCCTCCTGCGGTTAAGGTCGCAGCGGCGCGACTGCCTTGCCTCGTGCAAGGCGCAACAGCAAGGGGAGAGCAAGGTGGCGGACGCTGCAGGGGCCGCGCGGCACGTGTTGATCGCGGCGGACAAGTTCAAGGGCTCGCTCACCGCGGTGCAGGTCGCACAGCGTGTGACGGCGGGTCTGCACCGGGTCGCGCCCGAGGTCACGGTGGAGTCCGTGCCGGTCGCGGACGGTGGCGACGGGACGGTGGCGGCGGCGGTCGCGGCCGGGTTCGAGCGCCGCGAGGTCCGGGTGACCGGGCCGCTCGGTGAGCCGGTCGTCGCCGCGTACGCGCTGCGCGAGGGCACGGCCGTCGTGGAGATGGCGGAGGCGTCCGGGCTCCAGCTGCTGCCCGAGGGCGAGTTCGCGCCGCTCACCGCGACGACGTACGGGTCCGGTGAGGTGATCGCCGCGGCGCTCGACGCCGGGGCGCGCTCGATCGTGTTCGGTGTGGGCGGCAGTGCCACGACGGACGGCGGCGCGGGGATGCTGGTGGCGCTCGGCGCGCGGCTGCTGGACGCGGAGGGCGCGCCGGTCGGGCCGGGCGGTGGCGCGCTCGCGGGCCTGGCCTCGGCCGATCTGTCCGGGCTCGACGCGCGGCTCGCCGATGTCGAAATCGTCCTGGCGAGCGACGTCGACAATCCGCTGACCGGGCCGAAGGGGGCGCCCGCGATCTACGGTCCGCAGAAGGGCGCCACCGCGCAGGACGTCGCCGAGCTGGACGCGGCGCTGGCCCACTACGCGAAGGTGCTGTCCGAGTCGGTGGGGCCGAAGGCGCTCGAGTACGCGGAGTCGCCGGGGGCGGGAGCCGCGGGTGGCATCGGGTTCGGGGCGCTGGTCGGGCTCGGGGCGGGCTTCCGGCCCGGGATCGAGGTCATGCTCGACGTTCTCGGCTTCGCGCCCGCGTTGGAGCGGGCCGAGCTGGTGATCACCGGTGAGGGTTCGCTGGACGAGCAGACGCTGCACGGGAAGGCGCCGGCGGGTGTCGCGGCGGCGGCGCGGGCGGCGGGCGTCGAGGTCGTCGCCGTGTGCGGGCGGCTTGCGCTGGCGCCGGAGGTGTTGGGGCGGGCCGGGATCCGCCGGGCGTACGCGCTCACGGACGTGGAGCCGGATGTGTCCCGCTGCATCGCGGAGGCGGGCCCGATCCTGGAGGACGTCGCCGCGTCCATCGCGGAGGACTTCTTGCGCTGAGGCGGGGTGGGCGTGCGGTGCCGTGGCCTGGGCCTGACGTTTCCCTCGCGCGGCACCGCGACCCTCGCCCAACCCGAGGCCGGGGCCCTGCGTCTCCGTCGCGCGGCACCGTGAGGGTTGCCCAGCCGTGGCCGGGGCCCCTGCGCCATCATCGCGCGGCACCGGGGGCCGCCTTGCCCACCCTGCCGCCCCAGGCGGCAGATTGCCCAAGGCGGGGGCGGTTGACCGCAGCGGGTGGGGAGCCGTGGCTGGCGCCGGATTGCCCAAGGTGGGTGCGGTTGACCGCAGCGGGTGGGGAGCCGTGGCTGGCGCCGGATTGCCCAAGGCGGGTGCGGTTGACCGCAATGGGTGGGGAGCCGTGGCTGGCGCCGGATTGCCCAAGGTGGGGGCGGTTGACCGCGAGGGGTGGGAGATGGGTGGGCACATCAAGCCCCTGCGGCGTTTGAGCAGCGGGGTCCGGGGCGGAGCCCCGAGCTTTTCAGCCCCGCCGGCGATTGAGGCGCGGGGGCCGGGAGCTTCGGCCACCCCCGCCCCCCCCGGCGCCTGCTGTGACGGTTGAGCCGTGGCGATAACCTGCGTCACCATGATGCGCGCTTGGATTCTGCCGATGGTGCTCGTGCTCAGTGGCTCGGCCGTCGCGACCGGGCAGGTCCTCAACGGGAGCCCAGGTACGGCCATGGCACTCCTGTTGGCGTTCCTCGTGCTCGCCGCCCTCAACTCGCCCCTGATCTTCCCGAGGTCGATCGGCGCGCAGGAGGCGCGGCGTCGCAGCGCGGCCGACGGCCGGCCGGTCGTCTTCTGGCGTCCGGGCTGCAAGTTCTGCATACGACTGCGCCTCCGGCTCGGCCGCAACGCTCGCCGGCTGCACTGGGTCAACATCTGGCACGACCCGGCAGCAGCCGCCGCGGTGAGGGACGCCAACGACGGCAACGAGACCGTGCCGACCGTCGTCGTGGCGGGCCGGCCCCACACCAACCCGGATCCCGCGTGGGTGCGCGAACAGCTCTCCGCTTCCGGGTAACCGCAAGATTGCCCCCTCGCGCTCCCGCCGGAATCGCCCCGTCCCGACGCTCGGCGCCCCCGTGCGGGCCGGTTCCGGCAGGGCGTGGGTGGCAGGGCCACCGCCGGGACCGCACAAGGTCACGTGCGCGTTCCGGGCCGCGTGCGGCGTCGGCTCCCAAGCCGCTCACCTGCCAGGACGCCGTCCTCCGGATAGCCTGACGCAGGCCAACTCGCCTCCGGAGGAGACACGTTGAAGCGGTACATGCGCACCACGGACGACGTCCTGGAGATGCTCGACCGGGCGTTCCCCAGTACCGGCGGAGCCGACTGGTGGGACGGGTTCTACGCCGACCGCGAGCGGGACGTTCCGTTCTTCGTCGAGAAGGCCGACGAGAATCTTGTCGGCCACATCGACAAGGGTCCGATCCGCCCGGAGGGGCGTGCGCTGGACCTCGGCTGCGGCCCCGGCCGCAACGCCCTGCACCTCGCCGCCCGCGGCTTCGACGTGGACGCCGTCGACCTGTCCGCCACCGCCGTGGCCTGGGGCAAGGAGCGGGCCGCCGCCGCGAACTCGGACGTACGGTTCCACGAAGGGGACATCTTCGACGTCCGACTCCCGTACGCGACGTACGACGTGGTGTACGACTCCGGATGCCTGCACCACCTCCCACCGCACCGCCGCGTCAGCTATCTCGCCCTCCTCGACCGCGTGCTCGCACCCGGCGGCTACTTCGGGCTGGTCTGTTTCGCCGCGGGGGCCATGGGCTCGGAAGTGTCCGACGAGGAGCTGTACCGGAGCGGCGACCTCGAAGGTGGACTCGCCTTCGCACCCGATGAACTGCGCCACCTCTTCGGCGAGTTGGAGGAGGTCGAGATCCGTCCCATGGCCGCGCAGGGCGAGGGCTCGGCGACGTACGGCGTGCCCTTCCTCCTCACCGCACTCTTCCGTCGACCCACAGCAGATGCCTCACCCCGGTGACAACCGGTACGCGTCCAGCGCCAACGTCATCTCCATCAGATCCCGCGGCCGCGACAGCGAACGCGACGTCAACTGTTCCAGCCTGCGCAGCCGGTTGAAGACCGTGTTGCGGTGGCAGTACAGGCGGCCCGCCGCCCGCCCCGCCGACCCCTCGCACGCCAGCCACGCGTCCAGCGTCTCCAACAGCACTGCCCGGTCGGCCGGTTCGAGCGCCAGGAGCTCGCCGAAGACGCCCGACACCAGGCGCTGCGCCAGGTCCGGCTGGCTCACCACCAGCGCCGTCGGCATCCGCTCGTCCAGGCGGACCACCCCCGTCGTCTCCGGCGGACAGGTGCGCAACGCGAGTTCGGCGAGGCGGCGGGCGTGGCCGAGCTCGGCGAGCCCCTTGACGACGGGACTGACCCCGCCGGGACCCGGACAGCGCCCGTCGAGCAGCGCCGCCAGATCGTCCAGCGTGCGGCCCGCCCCGAGCGCCGCCACCCCCACCTCGCAGTCCGCCCGCATCCGCCACACGAACCGGAACCGCGGGTCCTGGATCCGCCGGTGGAACGCCTCGCGCCCGCCCTGCCGCTCCACCCGGAGCACGACGACCGCGTACGGGCCGTGCTCGGGCAGGTCGAGGCCCGCCGCCGCGCGCGCCGCGAGGCCCGGCGCAGGACGGCCGTCCAGGAGCGCGTCGAGCAGCGCCTGCGTCTGCTCGTCGGTACGGCGGCGCAGCTCCAACTCCGTTGCCCGGTACGCCTCGGAGGCCGCCTCGGCCTGCGCGTCCACCGCCGCCCACACCATCGTCGCCGAACGCATCAGCGCCTTCAGCCGCGCCGGTTCGCCGCCCGCGCTCTCCATCAGGGCGTCCCAGACGATGTAGCCCGCGTTGCGGTAGGCGTGGATCAGGAGGTCGAGCGGGAGGCCCTGGCCCGCCCGGCGACGGCCCGCGTCCTCGGCGTACTCCAGGTCCTTGCGCGGCGAGTCGCGGGGCGCCGAGATCGTCTCGATGCCGATGCGCATCGCCTGCTCGGCCTCCCGCCACTGGGCGTCGTACGGCAGCACGCGCGCGTAGACGTCCGAGTACGCGAAGAGCTGCCGCAGGTGCTCGTCGACGAGTTCCGGCACCTTCTCCAACAGCGCCGCGCACGCCTCCTTCAGCAGCTTCCAGTCCTGGCCCGTGCGGTGCTTGCGCGTTCCCATCGCCCCTCCCCAACGAGCCGTACGAGTCGTTAAAGCGACGGCAAAGGACTCACCCGCTTGTGCGGAGGATGCCACCCGCCGCCCGTCCCCGGCAGGCCCCTGACACGCGGTCTTGTGCGCGGGCACAACGGGGGCGGTCGGGGGCTGGGCCCGCGCAGCGATTCGCGGGTCGCCCGTGGACGGGCCGTCCGCGCGGTGCTGTCGTGAGCGCCACCGGTCCAGGGAGGGACGCACACAGTGACCGATGTGAGCGATGCAAGAGAACCAGGGCTCCTCGTCGACGACGTATCCGTCGGCTACGGGCCCGTCCGCGCCCTGCGCGGCGTGACGTTGGAGGTGCCTCCGGGCTCCGTCGTCGCCGTGCTCGGCGGCAACGGAGCGGGCAAGACGACGCTGCTGCGCGCCGTGTCGCGCACCCTCGGCTTCCACGGCGGGGCGGTGACGTCCGGCAGGGTGTACTTCGGCGGCAATGGGGCCTCCCCTGCTCGAACGGAGTTGAGAGCTCGGGGAAGGATCGACGGACTGTCCGCCGACCGCGTGGTGGCCGCCGGAATCTGCCAAGTCCCGGAGGGGCGACGGGTGTTCGCGCGGATGACCGTCGCGGACAATCTGCGGGCCGGCGCGCTCGGCTCCCACGGGTCGCGCGCCGCGAAGGCGGCGTCGCTGCGGCGCGTGCACGAACTGTTCCCGGTGCTCGCCGACCGGGCGCACCAACGGGCGGGGCTGCTGTCCGGCGGCGAGCAGCAGATGCTGGCCGTGGGCCGCGCCCTGATGGCCGCGCCGAAACTGCTGCTCCTGGACGAACCGTCACTGGGCCTCGCCCCGTTGATGGCGGCCCGGATCGCCGACACGATCCGCGAGATCAACGCCCAGGGCGACCGCCAGGTCTCCGTACTCCTCGTCGAACAGAACGCGGCGCTCGCGCTGCGGCTCGCCTCGCACGCGTACGTCCTGGAGGTCGGTGAGATCACCCTGCACGGCCGCGCCGACGAACTCGCGGGATCCGACGAGGTGCGCCGCCGCTATCTGGGCGTGGTCGACGAGACGGCCGCGTCGGACGCCGCGGCCGCCACCGGCGGGTCAGCGCACGCGCCGACGCTCAAGCGTTGGGGAGGTGCGCGATGACGGACGTGGCGACCTCGCACGTGGACGTACCGCCGCCGCACGCGGACGTACCACCTCTGTACGTACGGGACTTGACGGTGCGCTTCGCGGGCCTCACCGCCCTCGACGCCATCGGCATGACCGTCGAACCGGGCACGGTGCACGCCGTCATCGGCCCGAACGGCGCGGGCAAGTCCACCACCTTCAACGTCCTCTCCGGCGTCTACCGGGCCACCTCCGGCACCGTCCACCTCGGCGAGCGCGAACTCACGGGCCTGCCCCCGCACCGCATCGCCGAACTCGGCGTCGCCCGCACCTTCCAGAACCTCGCCCTGCCGCCGCACACCACCGTCGCCGACAGCCTGCTGCTCGGCCGGCACCGGCTGACCCGCGCGGGTTTCGTCGCGGCGGGCCTGCGGCTGCCGTCGGCGGTCCGGGAGGAGCGCCTCCACCGCGAACGGGTCGCGGAGATCGCAGAGTTCGTCGGCATCGCCGATCAACTCACCACACCCACCGGCTCGTTGCCGTACGGCGCGCAGAAGCTCGCCGAACTCGCCCGCGCCCTGTGCATGGAGCCCAAGATCCTCCTCCTGGACGAACCCGTCGCCGGTATGACCGCCGACGAACGCCGCCGCACCGCCGCCGTCATCGCGGGCGTCCGCGACAGCCTCGGCATCTCGATCGTCCTGGTCGAACACGACATGGGTGTCGTCATGCGGCTCGCCGACGAGGTGACGGTCCTCGACTTCGGCCGCCGCATCGCGGGCGGCCCCCCGGAGCGGGTGCAGAACGACCCGGCGGTGGTCCAGGCGTACCTGGGCACCCCCGAAGAGCCGGAGGCCTCCGCATGACCGATTTCACGACGTTCCTCGAACTCCTCATCAACGGCATCTCGATGGGCTCCGTCTACGCCCTCATCGCCCTCGGCTTCGTCGTCATCTTCCGGGCCACCGAGGTCGTCAACTTCGCCCACGCGTCGCTGCTGCTCGCCGGCGGGTACGTCATCGCGTCGCTCCACGACGACATCGGGTTCTGGCCCGCGGTCGGCGTCGGCATCGCGGCCGCGGCCGTCGTCGGCGGCGCCGTCGAGTTCTTCGTGATGCGGCGCTACCGGGGGCGCGACCACAGCGTCCTCGCCATCGTCACCATCGGCGTCGACATCCTCCTGACCACCGAACTCACCCGCCGCCTCGGCACGGACGTGCTCGCCATGGGCGACCCGTGGGGCGATGCCGTGCTCACCGTCGGCGGGGTCTCCATCGCGCACACCCGGATCGCCGCGCTCGCCGCGGCGGCCCTGCTCATCACCACCTTCCTGCTCACGTTCCGCTACACCTCGTGGGGCGTCGCGATGCGCGCCGCCGCCGAGAGCAGCGAGACCGCAGCGCTGATGGGCGTACGGCTCGGGCGGGTGTCGCTCGGCGCGTGGGCGGTGGCGGGCGGGCTCGCCGCCGTCGCCGCGCTGTTCCTGACCGTGTTCCCGACGCCGGGCCTCGAACGGGCCACGTCCCTCGCCGCGTTGAAGGCCTTCCCCGCCGCGATCCTCGGCGGACTCGACTCCACCACCGGCGCGCTCGTCGGCGGGCTCATCGTCGGCGTCACCGAGTCCCTCGCCGCCGGCTACCAGAGCGAACTCGCCTTCATGGGCCGCGGCCTCGGCGATCTCGCGCCCTATCTCGTGATGACCGTGATCCTGCTGCTGCGGCCCTCGGGGCTCTTCGGGACGAAGGAGCTGGCCCGTGTCTGACGTACTCGCATCGGATGCCCCACCGACCAAGTCCCATACTGTGAAAGGCACTTCACTGCGCAGGCGCCTCTCGCGCCGCCGTACGTACGTCATCGCGGCCTGCGCCCTGCTGCTGCTCGCCCTGCCGTTCTACCTGGAGCGCTTCTGGCTCCAGGCCGGCCTGTTCGCCATGGCCGCCGCCATCGGCGCCATCGGCCTCAACCTGCTCACCGGCGCGACCGGCCAACTCTCCATGGGGCACGCCTTCTTCCTCGCCATCGGCGCCTACGGGTACTGCGTGTTCGCGGGGGAGCGGGGCCAGACGCTGGACGGGCTCGGCCTGCCGCCGTGGCTCGCCGCCGTGCTCGCGGTGCTCGTCGCGGGCGTCGCGGGCGGCCTGTTCAGCCCCATCGCGGGCCGCCTCAAGGGCGCGTACCTCGGCATCGCGACCCTCGCGCTGATCTTCATCGGGCAGCACGTCCTGTTCAACGCCGAAGACCTGACGGGCGGCGCCAACGGGCGCGACGTACCCGCCATGAGCCTGTTCGGCCTCACCTTCGACGACAGTGAACTCGCCGTCGCGGGCGTGCCGTTCGGTGCGTCCGAGAAGCTCTGGTACCTCGGGCTGCTGCTCACGCTCGGCTGCGGACTCTTCGCGCGCGGCGTGCTGCGCGGACGGCCGGGACGGGCGCTGAACGCGATCCGCGACCACCGGATCGCGGCCGGGGTGCTCGGCGTGCCGGTCGCCCGCTACCGCGGCTTCGTCTTCGTGCTCTCGTCGATGTACGCGGGGCTCGCGGGCGTCCTGCTCGCCCTGGTCTTCCAGCGCACCGTGCCCGACTACTTCGGCATCACGCTCTCCCTCGAATACCTCGCCATGATCGTCATCGGCGGCCTCGGCTCTGTGGCGGGCGCCGTCGTCGGCGCGGCCTTCGTCTCGCTCCTGCCGCAGCTGCTCACCCGGTACAGCGACGCCCTGCCCCTGGTCTCCGCCCCCGGCACCGGCGGCGTGGCACCGGGCGAGGCATCCCGCTATCTGTACGGCGCCGCCGTCGTGGCGGTGGTCCTTTTCCTACCCGGCGGACTTGTGCGGCTGACCGCCCCGCGCGCCAGCAAACACCCTCAGGAGGACGCATGAACCCAAGGAACGGCCGCACCCGCATGCTCACGGTGACCGCCGTGGCCACCCTGCTCGCCCTGACCGCCGCGTGCAGCTCCAAGGCCAAGGACGACGGGGACGGCGACAAGCAGAGCGCCGGCGGCATCAAGACCGGCAAGGGCATCACCGGCAAGACGATCAACCTCGGCGTCCTCACCGACATGACCGGCGTCTACGCGACGCTCGGCAAGAGCGTCACCCAGGCGCAGCAGCTGTACGTGAAGCAGTTCAACGACGCGGGCGGCGCCTGCGGCTACAAGGCCAAGCTGACCGTGCGCGACCACGGCTACGACCCGCAGAAGGCCGTCGCCGGCTACACGGAGCTTGCGCCCGACGTGCTCGGCTTCCCGCAGTTCCTCGGCTCGCCGTTCGTGGCCGCCGTCAAGAAGCGCATCGACGGCCAGGACAAGGCGCTCGTGCTGCCGCAGGCCTGGTCGGCGCATCTGCTCGGCAGCCCGTACGTGCGCGTCATCGGATCGACGTACGACATCGAGACGATCAACGCGATCGACTTCCTGATGAAGGAGAAGGGCCTCAAGAAGGGCGACAAGCTCGGCCACGTCTACTTCGAGGGCGACTACGGCGAGAACGCGCTGCAGGGCTCCGAGTACATGGCGGAGAAGGAGGGTCTTACCCTCGTCAAGCAGAAGATCAAGCCGACCGACAACGATATGACTGCCCAGGTCACCGCCCTGAAGAAGGCAGGCGTGAAGGGCGTCGTGATCAGCGCGGGCCCGCGCCAGGCGGCCTCCCTCGTCGGTGTCGCGGCGGCGGCGAAGCTGAACGCGCCGATCATCGGCAACAACTCGGCGTACTCGCCGCAGCTGCTCGGCACGCAGGCGGCCCCGGCGCTGCTGAAGAACTACTGGGTCGCCTCGCCCTCGCTGCCCATCGGCGCGGACACCCCGGAGGCGAAGAAGCTCGTCGCCGACTACAAGAAGGCGTATCCGAAGGACTCGCTCGACAACGGCGTCGTCGCGGGCTGGACCGCCGCGGCCGTGTTCGGCGAGGCTCTGAAGAAGGCCTGCGAGAGCAAGGACCTCACGCGTGAGGGCGTCGACAAGGCGCTGCTGTCCCTCAGTGACTTCGACAACGGCTTCGGCGTAGCCCAGGACTTCAGCGACCCCAAGGCCCCGTCCTCCCACGAATCGGTGATCCTGCAGCCCGACAAGTCGGCGGTCGGCGGCATGAAGGTCGTGCGTCAGCCGACCGAGTCCGCGGAGGCCAAGGGCTTTACGCCCACGGTGAGTTGACGCCCCCGTGTGTCGGCCGCGCCGGGGCATCCGAACGCTCCCGGCCTGGCCGACACACCCCTCCTCGCCCCGAAAACACGTGGACCGCCCGCACCCCGTCACGGGACACTCCGATGCTCGGCCACATCACGGCCGGCAACCCACACCCCAACACCCAAGGGACGGGATCGGATTGACCTCATTGCGCGAAGTGCCACCGAGCCGCGGCTCGGTACTGCTCGCACTCCGCTACTACGGACGGGAGCTGTCCCGGGCACGCAGGTTCGCGGCTCCCGCGATGCTGCTGCCCGCGCTCGGCAACATCGGCCTCTTCTACCTCGCGCCGCTCGTCGTCGCCAAGCTCGTCGGCCACCTCGCCGACGGTGGTGAGCGCACCGCCGACGCGCTGCTGCCCTACGTCCTCTGCTTCGCCGGTGTACTGCTCGCCGCCGAAGTGCTGTGGCGCATCGGATTCCACTGCATCAACCGGCTCGAGGCGGGCGCCATCTCGCGCCTGTACGTCATCGGCATGGACGAGCTGTACGCGAAGGACGCCACGTTCTTCCACGACAACTTCGCCGGCTCGCTCACCAAGCGCGTCCTGAGCTTCGCCTCCCGCTTCGAGGAGTTCGCGGACGTACTGATCTTCAACGTGATGGCCAGCTTCGTACCGATCGTGTTCGGATCGGTCGTGCTGTGGCGGTACGAGCCGTGGCTCGTCGTCGTGCTCCTGGCCATGATCGCGATCACCGGGCTGTGCGTGCGGCCCCTGATCCGGCGCCGCCAGAAGCTGGTCAACGCGCGCGAGGCGGCGTTCACCCACATGTCGGGGCATGTCGCCGACAGCCTGATGAACATGGAGACGGTCCGCGCCTTCGCAGCCGAGGAGCGCGAGGCCGCCGAGCACCGGGAGCGGGTCGCGGACGCGCGCGGCCACATACTGCGGGCCTGGGACTACGGCAATCTGCGCGTGGACACCCTCGTCGCCCCGCTCTCCGTGCTGACCAACGCCCTCGGACTGCTGCTCGCCGTCGCCCTCGCGGGCAGCGGCCAGGGCGTCGAGGCGATCGTCGTCGCGTTCACGTACTTCACCAACGCGACCCGGATCATGTTCGAGTTCAACCAGATCTACCGGCGTCTGGAGCGCGCCATGACGGAGGCGGCCCAGTTCACCGAGCTGCTGATGGACAAGCCGAAGGTGCTCGACCCGGCGGAGCCCGAGGAGCCGCAGGAGACCTCGGCCGCCGCCGTCCGCTTCGAGCGGGTCGCGTACGCGCACGCCGGCGCGGAGCCGCTGTTCACCGGGCTCGACCTGACCGTGCCCGGTGGTACGCGGCTCGGCCTTGTCGGCCGCTCGGGCGGCGGCAAGACGACCCTGACCAGGCTGCTGCTGCGGATGATGGACATCGACGGCGGCCGGATCCTGATCGACGGCCAGGACATCTCCAAGCTGCGCCAGGCCGACCTGCGGTCCCGGATCGCGTACGTCCCCCAGGAGCCGGCCATGTTCCACCGCAGCCTGCGCGAGAACATCGCCTTCGCCCGGCCGGGGGCGAGCGCGGCGGAGGTCAGGCGGGCGGCGGAGGCGGCGCACGTCACCGAGTTCGCCGACGCGCTGCCCGAAGGGTTCGACACGATGGTGGGAGAGCGCGGCATCAAGCTCTCCGGAGGCCAGCGCCAGCGGGTGGCCCTGGCCCGCGCGATCCTGCGCGACGCCCCCATCCTCCTGCTGGACGAGGCGACCAGCGCCCTCGACTCGGAGAGCGAGATCCTCGTCCAGGAGGCCCTCTGGCGCCTCATGGAGGGCCGCACGGCCCTGGTCGTCGCCCACCGTCTGAGCACGGTGGCCGGCATGGACCACCTGGTCGTCCTGGACCACGGCCGCATCGTGGAGCAGGGCACCCACACCGACCTCCTGGCCGCCCACGGCACGTACGCCAAGCTGTGGCAACACCAGTCGGGCGGTTTCCTGGAGGAGGTGGCGTAAGCCTGGCGGCGCCGCGCAAATCAAGCCCCGCCTTTCGAACGAGAGCCCGCGGGGTCCGGGGCAGAGCCCCGAGTCCGCAACCACGGCACCGGTGACACGCAAAAAGGCGGTGGGCCCGAGCCAAAAAGGCTCGGGCCCACCGCCCACACGTTCCGCCGGGCTACGGCAACTGCGCCGCACGCGCCTCACGCCGATTGCCCCGGAAGTTGTTCACTCGCCGCGCCGTCGCGAACAGCGGGATCACCGCGCCGAGCACGACCTGCAACGTGCAGCCCGTCGCCAGCAGCAGCTGCCCACCGGGCGCGTCGAACGCCCACGCCGCCAGCAGCCCCATGCTCGCCACGATCCACCCCAGCATCGCGACGGCGAGTCGCCCCCGCGGCTTCGGGTACTCGACACGGCTGACCATGAGCCACGCCGTACCGATGATCGCGAGGAGCGTCGCCACGAAGGGCAGCTCGAGCAGCACGATCGAGACGACGGTCAGCGCGCCGAACGGCGACGGCATGCCCTGGAACGTGCCGTCCTTCACGGTCACGCACGAGAACCGCGCAAGCCGCAGCACCACCGCCAACAGCACGACGATCGCGCCCACCGCCGCGACTCTCTGGTGCGCGTCGTCGGCGACCATGCCGTAGACCAGCACGAAGTACGCAGGCGCCAGACCGAAGCTGATCAGGTCCGACAGGTTGTCCAGCTCCGCGCCCATCGGCGAGGACCGCAGCTTGCGCGCCACCAGACCGTCGAACAGGTCGAAGATCGCGGCGGCGAGCATCAGGATCACGGCGGTCGCGGCGGAGTGCCGCGCCATGCCGGAGTCCGAGCTGCCCTGGATGTGCGGGATCAGGATCCCGGTCGTCGTGAAGTAGACGGCCATGAAGCCGCACGTGGCGTTGCCCAGCGTCAGGGTGTCCGCTATCGACAGGCGGAGCGACAGCGGCATCTCTTCCGCGTCGTCCGCCATGTCGTCGTCCGCCCAGGCCGGAGTCTCGGGGTCAGTCACGGTCAATTCGGGTCACCCCAGCCACCGTCTTCTGGCCGACCTCGACGTCGGCCTCGACGCCCTCGGGAAGGTAGATGTCGACACGCGAACCGAAGCGGATCAGGCCGATCCGCTCGCCCTGCTCGACCTTCGTGCCCTGGGGGATGTAGGGCACGATGCGGCGGGCGACGGCGCCGGCGATCTGGATCATCTCGATGTCACCGAGCTCGGTGTCGAAGTGCCAGACGACGCGCTCGTTGTTCTCGCTCTCCTTGTTGAAGGCGGGAACGAAGCCACCGGGGATGTGCTCGACCGACGTGACCGTGCCCGCGAGGGGAGCGCGGTTCACATGCACGTTCAGCGGGCTCATGAAGATCGCGACGCGGGTGCGCCCGTCCTTCCACGGCATGATGCTCTGCACCACACCGTCGGCCGGGGAGATGACCCGGCCCTCGGTGATCTCGCGCTCGGGGTCGCGGAAGAACCACAGCATGCCGGCCGCCAGAGCGGTGGTCGGAACGGCGAGTGCGGCTGCCTTCTTGGAGCGACGCGAGCGCGCCAGGCTGAGAGCAGCCGTGGCGACGGTCGGGAGAAGCCACGGCGAGGCTCCGCGCGCAAGACGTCCCTTGAGGACGCCGTCGCGTGGTGCAGAGATTTGGCTGTGGGGCATGGATGACCTTCGTAGCGGATGAGGCCGCGCAGTTTACGGGGGGACGGCGGCTTTTCCGGGGATGCTATCGGTTGCGAGCCACAACTGGGCAAGCCAGGAAGCCACATCGGACGGTAGGCGTCCCCCGGAGCGCGCCTACGGGGTGTGATCTTCTTCGCGAAGAAACACCCCGTAAACGGACATCTGGCCCAGGATCAGCCTTGGGATCGATACTCCTCGAGGAGCCGACGACCAATGATCATTTTCTGGATCTCGGCGGTACCTTCGCCGATCAGCAACATCGGTGCCTCGCGGTAGAGACGCTCGATCTCGTACTCCTTGGAGAAGCCGTAGCCGCCGTGGATCCGGAAGGCGTCCTCGACGACTTCCTTGCAGTATTCGGAGGCCAGGTACTTGGCCATCCCTGCCTCGAGGTCGTTACGTTCCCCGGAGTCCTTTTTGCGTGCTGCATTGACCATCATCGCATGGGCGGCCTCGACCTTGGTGGCCATCTCGGCCAACTTGAACTGGATCGCCTGGTGCTGCGCGATGGGCTTTCCGAAAGTGTGCCGTTGCTGCGCGTAATCGACACCCAGTTCAAATGCACGCTGTGCGACGCCACAGCCACGCGCGGCGACATTCACCCGCCCGACTTCCACGCCGTCCATCATTTGGTAGAAGCCCCGGCCGGTCTCCCCGCCCAATACGCGATTGGCCGGAATGCGCAGGTCATCCATGATGAGTTCGGTCGTGTCGACGCCCTTGTAACCCATCTTGTCGATCTTTCCGGGGATGGTCAGGCCCGGACGGACCTCACCGAAGCCGGGTTCCTTCTCGACGAGGAACGTCGTCATCGACTTGTGCGGCGCGGAGCCCTCCGGGTGACCTTCATCACTTCGCGTGAGAACCGCCACAAGCGTTGACGAACCGCCGTTCGTCAGCCACATCTTCTGGCCGTTCAGAAGGTAACTGTCGCCGTCCTTAACCGCCTTTGACGTGATGGCCGACACGTCGGAGCCAAGTCCCGGTTCGGACATGGAGAATGCGCCGCGCACCTCCCCGAGTGCCATGCGCGGGAGGAAGTGGTCCTTCTGCTCCTGCGTGCCGTGCTGCTTGAGCATGTAGGCCACGATGAAGTGGGTGTTGATGATGCCGGAGACCGACATCCAGCCGCGCGCTATCTCTTCCACGCACAGCGCGTACGTGAGCAGCGACTCGCCAAGACCCCCGTACTCCTCGGGAATCATGAGTCCGAACAGGCCCAACTCCTTGAGCCCGTCGACGATCTGTTGCGGGTACTCGTCGCGGTGCTCGAGTTCGGTCGCGACCGGGAGGATCTCTTTGTCGACGAAGTCCCTGACGGTGGACAGAATTTCCTGCTGGACGTCGGTGAGACCGGCGGTCTGGGCGAGTCGTGCCATGGCTACTTCTCCTGCTCCTTGAGCTGGGGGCGGCCGGGCTGTTCGCCGCCGCGCTCCTTGATGTACGTCTCGGTGGGCACCATCACCTTGCGGCGGAAGACGCAGACGAGCGTGCCGTCCTGCTTGTAGCCCTTGGTTTCTACGTAGACGATGCCCCGGTCCGATTTCGACTTGGACGGAGTCTTGTCCAGGACCGTGGTCTCGCCGTAGATGGTGTCGCCGTGGAAGGTCGGCGCCACGTGCTTCAGCGACTCGATCTCCAGGTTGGCGATCGCCTTGCCCGACACGTCCGGCACGGACATCCCGAGGAGGAGCGAGTAGATGTAGTTCCCGACGACGACGTTCTTACCGAAGTCCGTCGTCTTCTCCGCATAGTTCGAGTCCATGTGGAGCGGGTGATGGTTCATCGTCAGGAGACAGAAGAGATGGTCGTCGTACTCGGTGACCGTCTTTCCGGGCCAGTGCTTGTAGACGTCCCCGACGGTGAACTCTTCGTAAGTGCGGCCGAACTGCATTGTCGCTACGCCTCCGGGATCTCGAACTTCGACGTGCGCTGCATGCCGGCCGCACGACCCTTCCCGGAGATGACGAGCGCCATCTTCCGGCTGGCCTCGTCGATCATCTCGTCGCCGAGCATCGCGGAGCCCTTCTTGCCGCCGGCCTCGGACGTGCAGTAGTCGTACGCGTCCAGGATCAGCTCGGCGTGGTCGTAGTCCTCCTGGGAGGGCGAGAAGACCTCGTTGGCGGCCTCGACCTGGCCGGGGTGCAGGACCCACTTGCCGTCGAAGCCGAGCGCGGCGGCGCGGCCCGCGACCTCGCGGAAGCCGTCGACGTTCTTGATCTGCAGGTAGGGGCCGTCGATCGCCTGGAGGTCGTTGGCGCGGGCCGCCATCAGGATCTTCATCAGGATGTAGTGGTACGCGTCGGCGCCGTAGCCGGGCGGCTGCTCGCCGACGACCAGGGACTTCATGTTGATGGAGGCCATGAAGTCGGCCGGGCCGAAGATGATGGTCTCGGTGCGCGGCGAGGCCTCGGCGATCGCGTTGACGTTGTTGAGGCCCTGCGCGTTCTCGATCTGCGCCTCGATGCCGATCTTCCCGACCTCGAAGCCCATCGTCTTCTCGATCTGGGTGAGGAGGAGATCGAGGGCGACGATCTGGTCGGCCGTCTGGACCTTCGGCAGCATGATGCAGTCGAGGTTCTGGCCCGCGCCCTCGACGACGGTCACGACGTCGCGGTACGTCCACTCGGTCGTCCAGTCGTTGACCCGCACGACGCGCGTCTTGCCCGTCCAGTCGCCCTCGTTGAGGAACTTGACGATGGTGTGCCGCGCCTCGGGCTTGGCGAGCGGGGCGCAGGCGTCCTCCAGGTCGAGGAAGACCTGGTCGGCGTCGAGGCCCTGGGCCTTCTCCAGGAAGCGCGGGTTCGAGC
This sequence comes from Streptomyces nidicola, assembly GCF_050106155.1. NCBI lineage: Bacteria > Bacillati > Actinomycetota > Actinomycetes > Kitasatosporales > Streptomycetaceae > Streptomyces > Streptomyces nidicola. Next base: position 2,310,895 of record NZ_JBNBPI010000001.1, on the reverse strand, counting down.
CGGGGACGGCAAGACACGAACGGCGCGGGCGAAGGCGGTTGACCTGGGTCATGCGGGGACCTCCAGTGGGTCGAGGTGGTTCGCTGTGCGGATCTCGTCGACGATACGGCCGATGATCTCCGTGATGCCGAAGTCCTTGGGGGTGAAGACGGCGGCCACACCCGCCCGCTTCAGGTCTTCGGCATCGGCATTCGGGATGATGCCCCCGACGATCACGGGGATGTCGGTGGCGCCCGCCTCACGCAGGCGGGCGAGCACGTCGGGCACCAGCTCGGCGTGCGAACCGGACAGGATCGACAGGCCGACGCAGTGCACGTCCTCGGCGAGCGCGGCGGACACGATCTGTTCGGGCGTGAGCCGGATGCCCTGGTAGACCACTTCGAACCCGGCGTCGCGGGCCCGTACGGCGATCTGCTCGGCGCCGTTGGAGTGTCCGTCCAGGCCCGGCTTGCCGACCAACAGGCGGAGCTTTCCGCCGAGTTCGTCGCCGGTGCGGCGGACCTTCTCGCGGACCTCGGCCATCGGCGTGCCCTCCTCGGCGGCGACCGCGACCGGAGCCGACGAGACGCCCGTAGGGGCGCGGAACTCGCCGAACACCTCGCGCAGGGCCGCCGCCCACTCGCCGGTCGTGACCCCGGCGCGGGCGCATTCGAGGGTGGCCTCCATGAGGTTCTCCGTGCCGGCCGCGGCCTCCTTGAGGCGGTCGAGGGCCTGCCCGGTGGTCGGGTAGTGGAACGGATCGCCCATGCCCTGCCGGTCGGAGGACTCCTCACGCGTCGTACGCCAGTCACCGATGGCCCGGACGACCCGCGCCTCGACGTCGTGGTCCACCGTCATGATCGCGGTGTCCAGGTCGGCGGTGAGCGGGTTCGGCTCGGTGCCCTCGTAGCAGTTGACGCCGACGATCTTCTCCTCGCCGGCCTCGATCCGCGCGCGGCGCTCCGCGTGCGAGGAGACGAGCTGCGACTTCAGGTAGCCGGACTCGACGGCGGCCATGGCGCCGCCCATCTCCTGGATCCGGTCGATCTCGGCGAAGGACTCGGCGACCAGCTCGTCGACCTTCTTCTCGATGACGTGCGAGCCCGCGAAGATGTCCTCGTACTCCAACAGGTCGCTCTCGTGGGCGAGGACCTGCTGGATGCGCAGGGACCACTGCTGGTCCCAGGGCCGGGGGAGACCCAACGCCTCGTTCCAGGCCGGGAGTTGGACGGCACGGGCGCGCGCGTCCTTGGAGAGCGTCACGGCCAGCATCTCGAGGACGATCCGCTGGACGTTGTTCTCCGGCTGCGCCTCGGTCAGGCCGAGGGAGTTGACCTGAACCCCGTACCGGAAGCGGCGCTGCTTCGCGTTCTCGACGCCGTACCGCTCGCGCGTGATCTGGTCCCAGATCCGCCCGAACGCCCGCATCTTGCACATCTCCTCGATGAACCGGACTCCCGCGTTCACGAAGAAGGAGATGCGGGCCACGACGTCCCCGAACTTCTCCTCGGGGACCTGCCCTGAGTCGCGTACGGCGTCGAGAACCGCGATGGCGGTGGACATCGCGTAGGCGATCTCCTGGACCGGAGTGGCCCCCGCCTCCTGGAGGTGGTAGCTGCAGATGTTGATCGGGTTCCACTTCGGCATGTTGGCGACCGTGTACGTGATCATGTCGGTCGTGAGCCGGAGCGAGGGGCCCGGGGGGAACACGTGCGTGCCCCGCGACAGGTACTCCTTGACGATGTCGTTCTGCGTCGTCCCCTGGAGCGCCGCGATGTCCGCGCCCTGTTCCTCCGCGACGACCTGGTAGAGCGCCAGGGTCCACATGGCGGTGGCGTTGATGGTCATCGAGGTGTTCATCTGCTCCAGCGGGATGTCCTGGAACAGCCGCCGCATGTCACCGAGATGGGACACCGGGACGCCGACCCGGCCGACCTCGCCGCGGGCGAGGATGTGGTCGGGGTCGTAGCCGGTCTGGGTCGGCAGGTCGAAGGCGACCGACAGGCCCGTCTGCCCCTTGGCGAGGTTGTTCCGGTACAGCTCGTTGGACGCCTCCGCCGTGGAGTGACCGGCGTACGTGCGCATGAGCCACGGTCGGTCCTTCTGACGCTCAGTCATCTGCACTGTCTCCTACGAGAGTTCAGAAGGTCTCAGACGTTCCGGAACCGGTTGATGGCGTCGATGTGCTGCGCCCGCTTCTCGTGGTCGCGGACGCCGAGGCCCTCCTCGGGGGCGAGCGCGAGGACGCCGACCTTGCCCTGGTGGAGGTTGCGGTGCACGTCGTAGGCGGCCTGGCCGGTGTCCTCCAGGGAGTAGACCTTCGACAGCGTCGGGTGGATCTTGCCCTTGGCGATCAGGCGGTTGGCCTCCCACGCCTCGCGGTAGTTGGCGAAGTGCGAGCCGATGATCCGCTTCAGCGACATCCACAGGTAGCGGTTGTCGTACTCGTGCATGTAGCCCGAGGTGGAGGCGCAGGTGGTGATGGTGCCGCCCTTGCGCGTGACGTAGACGCTGGCGCCGAAGGTCTCGCGGCCGGGGTGCTCGAAGACGATGTCGATGTCCTCGCCGCCGGTGAACTCGCGGATGCGCTTGCCGAAGCGCTTCCACTCCTTCGGGTCCTGGGTGCGCTCGTCCTTCCAGAACTTGTAGCCCTCGGCGTTGCGGTCGATGACCGCCTCGGCGCCCATGCCCTTGCAGATGGCGGCCTTCTCCGGGCTGGAGACGACGCAGATCGGGTTGGCGCCGCCGGCGAGGGCGAACTGCGTGGCGTACGAGCCGAGTCCGCCGCTCGCGCCCCAGATCAGGACGTTGTCGCCCTGCTTCATACCGGCGCCGTTGCGCGACACCAACTGGCGGTACGCGGTGGAGTTCACGAGGCCGGGAGCGGCGGCCTCCTCCCAGCTGAGGTGGTCCGGCTTCGGCATCAGCTGGTTGGACTTCACGAGCGCGATCTCGGCGAGGCCGCCGAAGTTGGTCTCGAAGCCCCAGATGCGCTGCTCGGGGTCGAGCATCGTGTCGTTGTGCCCGTCGCTCGACTCCAGCTCGACGCTGAGGCAGTGCGCGACGACCTCGTCGCCCGGGTTCCAGGCGTTCACGCCGGGACCGGTGCGCAGCACGACGCCCGCGAGGTCGGAGCCGATGATGTGGTACGGCAGGTCGTGACGCTTCGTCAGTTCGCTCAACCTGCCGTAGCGCTCCAGGAATCCGAAGGTCGCCATCGGCTCGAAGATCGAGGTCCAGACGGAGTTGTAGTTCACGGAGGAGGCCATGACGGCGACGAGGGCCTCGCCCGGGCCGAGCTCGGGAACGGGCACGTCGTCCAGGTGGATGGACTTGCGCGGGTCCTTCTCGCGGGTCTCGAGCCCGGCGAACATCTCCGTCTCGTCCTTGTGCACGGTGATCGCGCGGTACGAGTCGGGGAGCGGCAGGGCGGCGAAGTCGGCAGACGTGGCGGTCTGCGACTGAATCGCGTCCAGGATGTCCTTCACGGTGGTGCCTCCGGCGGTGAGCGTCTGAGGGGAACGCTGAGTCGGGTGTGGCTGATGGCTGCGGTGGTGCGATGAGGGTGTGTGCCGTCGGTTCGGCGGGGTGGTGCTGTGGCAGCGCTTGGTGTGGCGCGGAAGGTTGCCTGTGACGCAGGCGTCCGGGCGCGCGAATCACGGTCGTACGTGCCTCGCGGGGACAGCCCTCGCACGGAAGTTTTCCATGCGCCGGCCGCCCGGACACCTTCAACGTATGGCACGCCGTGACAACACACAAGGCACTGCGTGCCATTAATTTCGCTCAGGTGAATTTTTTGTTGTTCAAGTGAGCGATGATCGATCAGGCGAGGTCAGGGCCGGGTTTCCGGGCGTGGAAAAGATCGATGATCGATCGCCGCGGTCGGTGATGGCGGGGAAGGGGAACACAAAAGGCGCCTCACCTGGCACTGCGTGCCAGGTGAGGCGCCTTGGAAGTGGCGGCCCCGCTACCGGTTCTTGAGCGCCTCTTCGATCGTGCGCATGACCTCCGGAAGCGGCGCGTCCGTGCGTGCCACCGTCACCAGGACCTCGCCGTTCTGCGAGACCTGCGCGGGGGCCGAGGGCGCGGCCGGGGTGCGGCCCGCGCCGATGCCGGTGCCGAACGTGCGGCGCACGATGGCGAAGGCGTGGTCGAGCTGGGTCTCGACGTCGCCCTGGCCGCCGGCCCGCAGCCAGCGGCGCAGCACGTGGTTGTGGGCCGTGACGACGGCGGAGGCGGCCACCTCGGCGAGTAGCGGGTCGTCGTTGCCGTCGTGGTGGGCCTGCTCGTCGAAGTGGCCCAGGAGATAGCGGGTGAACAGGCGCTCGTAGCGGGCCACCGAGGCGATCTCGGCCTCCCGCAGCGTCGGCACCTCGCGGGTCAGCTGGTAGCGGGCCACCGCCACCGTCGGCGACGCCGCGTACATCTTCATGACTTCCTTGATGCCCCGGCAGACCGTGTCCAGCGGGTGCTCCGAGGGCGGCGCCGCGTTGAGCACGGCCTCCGCGCGCACCAGGGTGTCGTCGTGGTCCGGGAAGATCGCCTCTTCCTTGGAGCGGAAGTGGCGGAAGAACGTGCGCCGGGCGACCCCGGCGGTCGCGGCGATCTCGTCGACCGTCGTCGCCTCGTACCCCTTCGTGGCGAAGAGTTCCATCGCCGCGGCCGCCAGCTCGCGGCGCATCTTGAGCCGCTGGGCGGCGGCCCGGTTGCCCGCGGCGCTCTCCGGGGCGTCGGGCGTGGCGGAGGTACGAGTGGACTGGTCGGCCTTGGACATGACCCGAACGTACTGCATGTACGTGCCCGGTGGTGCCCCGGTCAGCGGGCCGCCCGACTCCCCGAGCAGCCCACCCCATCCGGATTCGGCCTCCCCGGACGAATCAGCGGCAGGGCCTGTCCGGCGGATCCGGCTGGAGTCGCGGGGGCTGGCACGCCCATCTGCGGCGTTGTCGTCAATCACCATCGCTCCGCGATGCCTCAATCCTCCGCCTTGCAGCTGGACGCGCCAGCCCCCGCTCGCCCGCACCGATCGTTCGAGGCCATCCGTAACCAGCCCGATCCGCCGGACAGGCCCTACGCATATTCGCGGAAACCACGGCCCGTCTTGCGGCCGAGGCAGCCCGCGGCCACCAGGTGCTCCAGGAGCGGTGCGGGGGCGAGGCCCGGGTCGCGGAACTCGCGGTGCAGCACCTGCTCGATGGCGAGGGAGACGTCCAGGCCGACCACGTCGAGGAGTTCGAACGGGCCCATCGGGTAGCCGCCGCCGAGCTTCATCGCGGCGTCGATGTCGTCGAGCGAGGCGTAGTGCTGCTCGACCATCTTGATCGCGTTGTTCAGGTACGGGAAGAGCAGCGCGTTCACGATGAACCCGGCACGGTCCCCGCAGTCCACGGGGTGCTTGCGGACCTTGCGGGTCAGCTCGCGGACGGTGGCGTGCACCTCGTCGGACGTGAGCACCGTGCGCACGACCTCGACGAGCTTCATGGCCGGCGCCGGGTTGAAGAAGTGCATGCCGATGACGTCCTGCGGGCGCGAGGTCGCGCGGGCGCAGGCGACGACGGGCAGCGAGGAGGTCGTGGTCGCGAGGATCGCACCGGGCTTGCAGACCTTGTCGAACGTCGCGAACAGCTCCCGCTTGACGTCCAGGTCCTCGGCGACGGCCTCCAGCGCCAGATCGACGTCGGCGAACGCGTCGTAGGAACCGGCGGGGGAGATGCGCGCGAGCGCCACCTCGGCGTTCTCCGCGGTCATCCGGCCCTTGTCGACGGAGCGACGAAGCGACTTGCCGATACGGGACTTGGCCGCCTCCGCCTTCTCCTCGCTGCGGGCCGCGAGCACCACGTCGTACCCGGCCTTCGCGAACACTTCGGCGATCCCGGACGCCATCGTCCCCGAGCCCGCGACGCCGACGGAGCGCACGGTGCGGGCGGGTCCTGTGAGCGCGTCGCTCAGCGGTGTCAGTGCGTCGCGCACCACGACGGAGCTGCCCGGCGCCTCGTACGTGTAGAAACCGCGGCCCGCCTTGCGCCCGGTCAGGCCTGCCTCGCTGAGCTGCTTGAGGATCGGGGCGGGGGCGTGCAGCCGGTCGTGCGACTCGGCGTACATGGCGTCGAGGACGGTACGCGCGGTGTCGACGCCGATCAGGTCGAGCAGGGCGAGCGGACCCATCGGCAGCCCGCAGCCCAGCTTCATCGCGGCGTCGATGTCCTCGCGCGAGGCGTACTTGGCCTCGTACATGGCGGCGGCCTGGTTGAGGTAGCCGAACAGCAGCCCGTCGGCGACGAAACCGGGCCGGTCGCCGACCGCCACCGGGTCCTTGCCCAGCTCGATGGCGAGATCGGTGACGGTGGCGACGGCGGCCGGTGCGGTGAGCACGCTGGAGACCACCTCGACGAGCTTCATCGCCGGCGCCGGGTTGAAGAAGTGCAGGCCGAGGACGCGCTCGGGCCGCGCCGAATCGGCGGCGAGCCGGGTCACCGACAGCGCGTTCGTGCCGGTCGCGAGGACCGTGTCGGGGCGCACGATGCCGTCGAGCTCGCGGAAGACCTGCTGCTTGAGCTCGTACGACTCCGGGACGACCTCGATCACCAGGTCGGCCTCTGCCGCGGCCTGGAGATCCGTGAACGTACGGAAGCGGGCGAGCAGGTCCGCCCGCTGCTGCTCGGTGAGGTGCTCGCGGCGCACCGCACGCGCCGTCGAGGCCTCCACGGACGCCACGGCCTGCGCGGTGGCGGACTCGCTGATGTCGATGCCGATGACCTCGCGCCCGGCACGGGCCAGGACCTCGGCGATGCCGGTGCCCATCGTGCCGAGGCCGACGACGGCCACAGTCGAGATACGGGACAGGGGAGCGTCCATCTGGGGACTCCAGAAGATGAGGGTGAGGACTGCTGCGACTGATCCGCCGCACGCGCGCGAACCGGGCAGGAATGAACCGCGCGAGGCTGTGTGAGCCGCGCGTGCTGCCAACAGGTGTGGGCGGTGCGGGAGTTGAATCGAACCGGCGGCCCTGTCCCGGGGCCGAGCCGTACTGCGGTACACACGGGTACCGAACCGACTGACACTCACGACGGCTGCGTCACCAGGCCGCCGCGAGCGGTGCTGCGGGAAGTATGCCCCGCTCACCTGAGCTTAACCAGCGAGTAACGAGCGCGCCAGTCCTCGGTGTTGAAAGGTCGCTGTGATCTACGTCGCCGCAGGCCGTGCGCGTCTACCCTCGACGTCATGGACGAAGAGTCGCGAACGGTAACGGAACGCATCCGGAAGGAATCCGGTGGAACGCCCGCGTTCGAGCAGCTGGCCGACACGCACGACAGGGATGAGCTGGCGGCGGTGCTGACCGCGCCGCAGCAGCCGCTGTGGGCGCGGGAACTGGCGGCGTACCGGCTCGGCATGGCCGGCGACGGCCGCGCCTTCGAATCCCTCGTCCTGCTGCTCAACCACCGTGATCCGCAGCGCTGCGCCGCGGCGGCGCAGGCGCTGGCCGCGCTCGGCGACCCGCGTACGGCGCGGGCGGCCGCGGCCCTCGCGACGAACGAGCTGCGCGTCGCCTACGCCCTGTATCCCATCCGCCTCCTCACCCAGCTCCGCGCCCCGGAGTCGGCCCCGGCCCTGATCGCCACGCTCCGTCGCCGCCTCGTCCCGCACGACCCGTACCGAAAGGTGGCCCTCGCCTGCGTGGAGGGCCTGGGCAGCCTCGCCGACCCACGGGCCCGCGAGGTCCTCAAGGAGGCAGCCACCCACCAGCGCCTCGCGATGGCGGCGGAGGCGGCACTGGCGAGGCTGCCGCGGGGGTAGGCGGGGCGGTTGGTGCCTGCCGTTCGGATCGGGCCCTACTCCGGCGCGACGGCCAGAGCCTCGATCTCCATCAGGAAGTCCGGTGACATCAGGGCGGCGACCTGTACCGCGGAGGCGGCGGGCAGCCGCGCGGGGTCCAGGAACTCGTCGCGGGCCTGCCGTGCAGCGGGCATATGGGCCACGTCCGTCACGAAGTACGTCACCTTCACCACGTCGTCGAAAGACGCACCCGCGGCCGCGAGGCACCGGCGCAGATTCTCGAACACCTGCCGCGCCTGCGCCAACGGGTCGCCCGCGCCGACCAGTTCGCCCTTCTCGTCGAGGGCGAGCTGACCGGACACGGCGATGAGGCGGCCGGCGCCCATGACCACGTGGCTGTAGGCGGCGGCCGGGGCGACGCCGTCGGGGGTGGGGATGTGGGTGAGGTGTGTCATGGGTCCCATCCTCACAGCAGCGTGAGCTGGGTCGGTGCCGCCTCCGGGGCCGGTGCCTCCGCCTGGGCGGGGATGCGACGGGTCGTGGTCGACCGGGACGGGCCGATGCCGTACTCCTCCGCCAGTTCGTGGACCTGGCGGGTCACGCGGCGCTGGTACCACTTCGGGGCGTAGGCGCCCTCCGCGTAGAGGCGTTCGTAGCGGCGTACGAGGTGCGGGTGGTGCTGGGCCAGCCAGCCCATGAACCACTCGCGGGCGCCGGGGCGCAGGTGCAGGACGAGCGGGGTCACGGACGTCGCGCCCGCCTGGGCGATGGCGCGGACCGTCGCCCGCAACTGATCGGGGTGGTCGCCGAGGAAGGGGATCACCGGGGCCATCAGGACCCCGCAGCCGATCCCCGCGTCGGAGAGGGCGCGTACGACATCGAGGCGGCGCTCGGGCGCGGGCGTGCCCGGCTCGACGGTGCGCCACAGCTCCCGGTCCACGAAGCCGACCGAGACCGAGATCCCGACGTCGGTCACCTCCGCCGCCTGGCGGAGCAGCGGCAGGTCGCGCAGGATCAGCGTGCCCTTCGTCAGGATCGAGAACGGGTTCGCGAAGTCGCGCAGCGCCTCGATGATGCCGGGCATCAACTGGTAGCGGCCCTCGGCCCGTTGGTAGCAGTCGACGTTCGTGCCCATCGCGATGTGCTCGCCGTGCCAGCGGCGCGAGGCGAGGTGGTGGCGCAGCAGCTGCGGCGCGTTCACCTTCACCACGATCTGGCTGTCGAAGCCGAGCCCGGTGTCGAGGTCCAGATAGCGGTGCGTGTTGCGGGCGAAACAGTAGACACACGCGTGAGTGCAGCCCCGATACGGGTTGACGGTCCACTCGAACGGCATCCGGGACGCCCCCGGCACCCGGTTCACGATCGACCGGGCCCGGATCTCGTGGAACGTCACACCAGCGAACTCAGGCGTGTCGAAGGTCCTGCTCACAACCGCGTCCGCGCCGAACAGCGCGGCATCCCGGGCTCGCCCATGGTCGGCGGGTTCGTCCGTGAGGTTCTCCCAGCGCATGACGCCTCCTCGGTAGCACTGACCACAGAATAGAACACATGTTCCCTTGATCGTGCGAACCCGGTGCGATCCCCGTGCGAACGCCCTACGTAGCAGGTGTGGCCGGGGTCCGGCCCCGATTTGGGCGGCCGGTACGGACAGTGGTTGTCTTGACACCGCCCATGGGCGGTCCCTGAAGAACCAATTGCTGGAGGAAGTGTCATGGCGCAGGTCGAGGCCACCACGGAACGTGTCGTCGCCGCGAAGCCGGACGACGTCTTCGACGCCCTCGCCGACTACAGCGGCACGCGCGCGAAGATGCTGCCCGAGCACTTCAGCGAGTACGAGGTGCGCGAGGGCGGCGACGGCGAGGGCACGCTCGTGCACTGGAAGCTCCAGGCCACCAGCAAGCGCGTGCGCGACTGCCTGCTCGACGTGACCGAGCCGACCGACGGCGAGCTCGTCGAGACGGACCGCAACTCCTCCATGGTCACGACGTGGCGCGTCACGCCGGCCGGCGAGGGTCAGTCCCGTGTCACCGTCACGACCGTGTGGAACGGCGCGGGCGGCATCGGCGGCTTCTTCGAGAAGACCTTCGCCCCCAAGGGCCTCGGCCGCATCTACGACGCCGTGCTCGCGGGTCTCGCGGCCCAGGTCGAGAAGTAGCCTGCGCGGGCGGGCAGTTGTGAGGCCCGCGTCGTGACCCTCGCGCACTGATCCGCCGCTCACCGTTTCGAGTGGTTTTCGTTTCGCCGCCGTTGTACGCCGTAGGGCTCCTACCGGCGGATACGTCGATCCGACCCACCTGAACAGCGAATCGTCGCGCTTGCCCCCAGTTGTCGCGTAATGCGAGAAATGGCCGGGCAAGGGCGACGAGGGGAGCTGCAGGTGGGCACGGTGACGCTGGTGACCGATCCGGTCGGGGATCCGGTGGCCCCGCCCGACCTCCCGCCGGAGCCGCAACGGCCCGCGGAGCCCGCCGAGTTGCCCGGCCACGGGCTCAGCCCGCGCCGCGTGCGCATGGTCTTCGTCGGCCTGATGCTGGCGCTGCTGCTTGCCGCCCTCGAGCAGATGATCGTCGCCACGGCGCTGCCCCGGATCGTCGGCGAACTGCACGGCCTGGACAAGATGTCCTGGGCGATCACCGCCTACCTGCTGACCTCCACCATCGGCCTGCCCATCTACGGAAAGCTCGGCGACCTCTTCGGCCGCAAGGGCGTCTTCCAGTTCGCGATCGTCGTCTTCATCGTCGGCTCCGCGCTCGCGGGCCGCGCGCAGACGATGGACCAACTCATCGCGTTCCGCGCCCTCCAGGGCGTCGGCGCGGGCGGACTCATGATCGGCGTACAGGCGATCATCGGCGACATCGTGCCGCCGCGCGAACGCGGCCGCTACATGGGTCTGATCGGCGCCGCGTTCGGCCTCGCCTCGGTCGCGGGCCCGTTGCTCGGCGGCTACTTCACCGACCATCTGTCCTGGCGCTGGTGCTTCTACATCAACGTCCCGTTCGGCCTGCTCACCCTCGCGGTCACGGCGGTCGTCCTCAAGCTCCCCAAGCCGACCAAGAAGCCCCGACTCGACGTCATGGGTGCGCTGTTGCTGGCCGCCGCCTCCACCTGCCTTGTGCTGCTGACCAGTTGGGGCGGGACCGAGTACGAGTGGGGCGACCGCGTCATCATCGGGCTCGGCGCGGGCGCCCTCGCCTCGACGCTCCTCTTCCTCCTCGCCGAGAAGTTCGCCGCCGAACCCCTCATCCCACTACGGCTGTTCCGCGACTCGGTGTTCAACGTCAGCGGGCTCGTCGGCATGGTCGTGGGTGTCGCGCTGTTCGGCGCGGCGAGCTATCTGCCGACGTTCCTCCAGATGGTCGACGGCGCGACGGCGACGGAGTCGGGCCTGCTGATGCTGCCGATGATGGGCGGCGTGGTCGTCGCCTCCATCGTCTCCGGCCAACTCATCAGCCACACGGGCCGATACAAGCTCTACCCGATCCTCGGCGGCGCGCTCTCGACGGCCGGCATGTACCTCCTCTCTCGCCTCGAAGTGGACACCCCGCGCCTCGAATACAGCGCCTACATGGCCGTGTTGGGCGCGGGCATCGGCCTGATCATGCCGGTGCTCGTGCTCGCCGTGCAGAACTCCGTACGCGCCTCGGACCTCGGCACCGCCACCAGCGCCAACAACTACTTCCGGCAGATCGGCGGCAGCGTGGGCGCCGCGATCTTCGGCACGCTCTTCGCGGACCGGCTCGCCGACTCCCTCGCCGACCGGGTCACCGGCGGCGGGCGGCTGCCCGACGCCGAGTCCATCACCCCGCAGCTCGTGCACGCGATGCCCGCGGCGCTGCGCACCCCGTACATCGAGGCATACGCCGACGCGATGCCCCGGATCTTCCTCTACCTGGTGCCGGTCCTCGTCCTGGGCCTGCTCCTCGCCTTCTTCCTCAAGGAGACACTCCTGTTGTCCAGTTCCGCCGGCTCCGTCGGCTCCGAGGCCCATGTCATTCCCGCGCAGGAGCGTGCCGCCGGCCACGCCGCCGGGGTCCCGGTCTGCGGGACCGTACGGCACTCCGACGGCACGCCGGTGCCGCGCGCCGCGCTCACCCTCATCGACGTGGGCGGCTCCCAGATCGGCCGTGGCGCGAGCGGCGACGACGGCCGCTACGCGCTCGCGACGCCGGGCACGGGGTCGTACGTCCTGATCGCGGCGGCCGGTGGCCACCAGCCGCAGGCCGTGACGGTCACGGTGGGGGAGCGCCCGGTGGACCTGGACGTGGTCCTCGGCGGCGCGGGCCGCCTGGCGGGTTCGGTGCTGACGGCGGACGGAACTCCCGTACGTGAAGCGATCGTTACGTTGACGAACGTGCACGGTGAAGTGGTGTCGACGACGCGCTCCGGCCGCGAAGGCGGGTACGTCATCACGGAGTTGGTGGCCGGCGAGTACACCCTGGCCGCCAGCGCCCCGGCGTTCCGGCCGGCCGCGCTGCCGGTGACGGTGATGGCCTCCCGTGAGACCCGCCAGGACGTGGAGCTCGCGGGTGGGGCGATGCTGAGGGGGACGGTACGGGCGGGGGGTGGCCGGCCGGTGGAGGACGCGAGGGTCACGCTCCTCGACGTGGCGGGCAACGTGGTGGACACGCTGACGACGGGCCCGGACGGCACGTTCCGCTTCGTGGACCTGGCGTCCGGTGAGTACACGGTGATCGCGGCGGGCTATCCGCCGGTGGCGACGGTCCTCCAGGTGGCGGGCGGCGGCCGCACGGAACGGGACCTTCAGCTGGGCCACGAGGACTGACGTTGGGCCGTGGCCGTGGCCGTGGCCGTGGCTGGGGCGGGGCTGCACGGTGCTCGCTGTACGGCACGGTCGGCCGCGGCCCGTCGCCCGCGCGGGGCGTCGGCCGCTGTGGTCCGGGCGTGGCGGGTGCGCGGTACCGGCCCCTCGCCGTGGTGGGCCCTCTCGGCCCCGTTGTCGTGGTGGGCCTTCCCGTCCCCGTTGTCATGGTGGGGCCTCCCATCTCCGCTGTACGTCCCCGCCCCCTCTTCGGCTGTGCCGGTGCCCGGTCATCTCCCGCCCGCCCGCCCCCTCCGGGGGCTTCGGCCCCCGTTGCCCGGGCGTGACAGGTGCGCGGCACCGGGCTGTTCCCGTGGTCGGCCCTCCCGTCCCCGCTGCGCGGCACGGACCCGTTCAGGCCGCGCCGCCGGCTCATCGCCACCCCACACGGGGCTTAGGCCCTGGTGGTCCGGGTGTGACGGGTGCGCGGCACGGGAGCCTTGCCGTGGTCGGCCCTCTCGGCCCGGTTGCGCGGCCCTGGACCCTCTCCGGCTGTACCGGTGCCCGGTCACCTCCCGCCCGCCCCCTCCGGGGGCCTCGCCCGTGGGGCCCGGTTGCTGCGCGGGGGCGGGGCCAGCCGTGCAGAGTGCGCGGCACCGAGGCTCTGCCGTGGTCGGCTCTCTCGGCTGTGTTGCGCGGCACCGTTTTGTTCAGGCTGCGCCGCCGGCCCATCTCCCACCGCCGGCCCATCTCCCACCGCCCGCCCCCTCCAAGGGCTCTGGCCCGTCCGGGGCCCAGTCGCTGCACCGGGGGTGGGGCCTGCTGTGCAGGGTGCGCGGCACCGGGCCTTGCCGTGGTCGGCCCTCCCGTCCCCGCTGCGCGGCCCGCCCTGGCCCCCACCCGGCTGCGCCCGCCCCGCTCACCTCCCACCGCCCGCCCCGTCCGGGGCCCAGCCGCTGCACCGGGGGTGGGGCCCGTCGTGAGGGTTGCGCGGCACCGGGGTGCCGCCTTGCCCACCCTGCCGCCCCAGGCGGCAGACTGCCCAAGGCGGCGGTGGCGTCGACCGCAACGGGTGGGGTGCCGTGGTTGCGGCGGGTTGCTCCCCGCCGGCGATTGAGGCGCGGGAGGCCGGGGCGGAGCCCAGAGGTGGTGGATCGGTGGGGCGGCAGGGCCCCCGGCGTCAAGGGCCGTGACGTAATTACCGGCAAGAAGCCACCCGCCAACCGGCGGAGCCGTACCGTGGGGAGAGGCGGCGCGCACCCCCGGCGCGCCGGAGGGAGGAGCGCGGCGATGGACGGCACCGGTCAGGCCCCGCAGGGCCGCGTCCCGCTCGCCGTCGTGGTGATCGACCACGCGGGCCGCGTCTCGCACTGGAGCAGCGGCGCCCGCCGCCTCTTCGGCCCGCCCAAGGAGGACGCGGTGGGCCGCCCCGCCGCCGACCTCCTGCCGGTCTCCGGCGCGCTCCCGCAAGAGGGCCCCGCGCCCCACGACTTGGAGGAATCGCTGGGCGGACAGCTGTCCTACCCGGCCGCGGGACGCGCCCGCCTGGACACCAGCGCGGGCCCCCGCGACCGTATCGACGTCCTGTGGTGGGCGTACCCCCTTGTGGGCCCGGGCCCCGAGCGACTGCTCGTACTGGCCGTCGACGCCCGGAAGTTGAGCGGCGACGAGGGGCCGGAGGTCGAGCGGATAGCCCCGGCGTTCGCGCTGCACACGGACTTCCCCGCGGCCGACGAACTCGCCCGCAAGCTGCCCGAGATCCTGCCGAGCATGAGCGTCTCCGAGAGCGCCCGGATCGTGTCGCAGGTGCTCGAACTCGGGTATCCCGTGCTGGAGTTCAGTCAGCATGACCGGGTTCCGGTGACTGCTGACTGGGGTGTCTCCCGGCGCACCGAGCGCAAGGCGCGCCGCGCGCAGGCCGCCCGCGCCACCGCGCTGGGCGTGCCCTCCCCGCGCGCACCGCTCGACGACGCCGACAGCGCGGAAGACCTCGAATACGCGGCCGTACGCGACCGCCTCGAATTCCTCAACGAGGTGAGCGGGCGCATCGGTTCGTCCCTCGACCTGTCCCGCACCATCGTCGAGGTCAGCCGCGCGGTCGTGCCCCGCTTCACCGATGTGGCAGGCACGTATCTGCGTGAGCAGGTCGTCGCGGGCGAGGGCTTCCCCGAGGGCGCGCCCGACGCCACCACGATGTGGCACCGCGTCGCCCTGGAGCACACCGACGAGCCGGGCCGTTGGGACGACGTCGTACCGGTCGGCGAGTCCATGCCGTTCCCGGTGCACACGCCGTTCTTCCAGTGCATGACCAGCGGCGACCCGGTCCTCGTGCCGTACATCTCGGAGGAGATGGGCAATGCGATCGCGTCGCAGTTCGCGAAGCGCGACATCCGACCGCTGATCAATCACCGGTCGATGCTGGTGGTGCCGCTGAAGGCCCGCAATGTGGTGCTCGGTTTCATGATTCTGCTGCGGCATCAGGAGCGGCCCGTCTTCAACGACATGGACCGGGTGACCGTAGCCGAACTCGCCGCGCGGGCGGGCCTCGTACTCGACAACGCGCGCATGTACACGTACCAGGAGGCCGTCGCCGAGACGCTCCAGGACAGCATGCTGCCGCAGATCGAGCCGCACATGCCGGGCTGCGACATCGCCACCCGCTATCTGCCGGGCACGCTGCTCGGGCGGGTGGGAGGCGACTGGTTCGACTCCATCAAGCTGCCGGGCGCGCGCACCGCGCTCGTCGTCGGTGACGTGATGGGGCACGGGCTCAACTCGGCGGCGATGATGGGCCAGTTACGGACCGCCGTGCAGACCATGGCGGCGCTCGACCTGCCGCCCGCTCAACTCCTGCGCAATCTCGACGACTTGGCGCAGCGACTCGGCGACAACTACCTGGCGACGTGCCTGTACGCCGTCTACGACCCCATCGTGGGCGAGCTGAACCTCGCCAACGCCGGGCACATCCCGCCCGTGCTCGTGCGAGCGGCCGACGGCGGTAGTGAGCTGCTCGAACTGCCCACGGGCGCCCCGATCGGCGTCGGAGGCGTGCCGTTCGAGTCCGTACGGGTACCGGTCGCGCCCGGCGACCGTCTGGTGATGTGCACGGACGGCCTGGTCGAGGTGCGCGGCGAGGACATCGGCGTGGGCCTCGCGACGCTCTGCGAGTCCGCCGCCCACCCGGCCGCCTCCATGGACGACGCCTGCGACACCATCATCCGTTCGCTGGCCACGAGGGGTGGCCGCAAGGACGACGTGGCACTGCTGCTCGCGCGGCTCAACGGGTTCGAGGCGGACGACGTCGCCCACTGGACCTTCGCCCCGGAGCCCGCCGAGGTGCCACGCGCGCGTGGTCTCGTACGCGAGCGGCTCGCGCGGTGGCGCCTGTCGGGGATCTCGGACTCCGCGGAACTGATCGTGAGCGAACTCGTCGGCAATGCCGTACGCCATGCGCGCGGCGGCCCCGTGCAGTTGCGCCTGGTGCGCTCGGGGACGCTGCTGTGCGAGGTCGAGGACACCGAGCACGTGCTGCCGACGCTGCTCAGCGCGGGGCCGGGCGACGAGTTCGGGAGGGGCCTGCGCGTGGTGGCGCGGCTCTCGCGCGCGTGGGGCACGAGTCGCACCGCGACGGGAAAGACCGTGTGGTTCGAACTTTCCGCGTCGTCTCGGTGAAGGTGCGCCCGGCGTTCTTGTGGGGGCGTGTCCCGGAGCGGTAGACCGATCTGACACTTCGGCTGCCGCACCCTGGGGAGGGCTCCATGAGCGTGAGCGAGCGCTACAAGGAAGCGTGGGAGAGCTTCTGGGAGGACGCCTCGCCCGAGCCGGGAGGCGTCTTCTGGGACTCCGAGCCCGCTCTCACGGCGGGTCTCCATCTGGCCCTGTTCGAACCGGAGTTGGCGGCGCCGGGCCTGCCGATGCTGGACCTCGGCTGCGGCAACGGTACGCAGACCCGCTTCCTCGCCGACCGCTACCCGAGAGTCGTCGGCGCCGATCTGTCGGCGGCCGCCCTCGGCCGGGCCCGCGAGGCCGATCCGGCGGGACAGGCCGACTACCGCGAGCTCGACGCCACCGACCACGATCAAATGGGCTCCTTGCACGCCGAGTTGGGTGACGTCAACGTCTATATGCGGGGCGTGCTGCATCAGAGCGAGCCCACCGATCGGCAGTTGCTCGTCGACGCGATCGCGGCGCTCGTCGGCGAGCGCGGGCGCGGCTTCGTGGTCGAGCTGTCGGAGCGGGCGCGGCCGATCCTGGAGGAGCTCGCGACGGGCCCTGCCGGGCCGCCGCCCAAGCTGGGCGAGGTGTTCTCGCACGGCATCGCGCCCGGCGAGGTCTCGGACGAGGTGGTGCCGGAGTACGTGGCGGCGGCGGGCCTCTCGGTGCTCGCCGCGGGGGAGCTGCCGCTCGTGACGACGGATTTCTCGGCCGACGGCGGCCGCATCGAGCTGCCGTCGACATGGCTGGTGGTGGGCCGGTCAGACTAATTCCGGGTGCCGCCACAACGCGCTGACGAGCGAGAACTCCTCTCAACGGGTGGGAAATTGGTATACACCACTGGGAGTTATCCACAGGTCTGGTGCGTCCTGGCCGGATCCGCGTACGGTTCTGGCCATGAAGATCCTCATCAGCGCCGACATGGAGGGTGCCACGGGCGTCACGTGGCCCGCGGACGTCCTCCCCGGCACACCGCAGTGGGAGCGCTGCCGTTCCATGTTCACGTCGGATGTGAACGCGGCGGCGCTCGGCTTCTTCGACGGCGGCGCCGACGAGGTGCTGATCAACGAGGCGCACTGGACGATGCGCAATCTGCTGCTCGAACAGCTCGACGAGCGGGTGGAGATGCTCACCGGGCGGCACAAGTCGCTGTCCATGGTGGAGGGCGTCCAGCACGGCGACGTCGACGCCATCGCGTTCATCGGCTACCACGCGGGCGCCGGCATGGAGGGTGTGCTCGCGCACACCTACCTGGCGAACCAGATCACGGGCGTCTGGGTCAACGACGCCCGGGCGAGCGAAGGCCTGCTGAACGCGCATGTGGTGGCCGAGTACGGGGTGCCCGTCGTCCTCGTCACCGGCGACGACCACGCGTGCGACGACGCGCTCGGGTACGCGCCCGAGGCCCGCAAGGTCGCCGTCAAGGACCACGTGTCCCGGTACGCGGCCGTGTGCCGCACCCCCGCGCGGACCGCCGCCGACATCCGGGCCGCCGCCAAGGACGCCGTGTCGATAGCGGTGCGCCACGAGCCGGTGCAGGCGGGCCCGTTCACGATCCAGGTGGAGTTCGACGCCGAGCACCTCGCCATGGCCTCGACCGTCGTGCCGGGCGTCCAGCAGATCGGCGAGCGCAGGATCGCGTACACCCACGAGACCATGTACGAGGGCATCCGCACCTTCAAGGCGGTCACCACGATCGCCTCGGCCGCGGTGGAGGAACAATATGGCTGAGCAGATGGTGGGGTCCCTGGGCGGCGTGGACCAGCAGGCGCTGGACGAGGTCGTCGCGTTCACCTCCGAGCTGATCCGCATCGACACCACGAACCGCGGCGGGGGCGACTGCCAGGAGCGGCCCGCCGCCGAGTACGCGGCCGAGAAGCTGTCCGAGGCGGGCCTGAAGCCGACGATCCTGGAGCGCACCGCCGGCCGCGGCAATGTCGTCGCCCGCATCGAGGGCACCGACCCCACGGCCGACGCCCTGCTCGTCCACGGCCACCTGGACGTCGTGCCCGCCGAGGCGGCCGACTGGAGCGTGGACCCGTTCTCCGGCGAGGTGCGCGACGGCGTCGTGTGGGGCCGCGGCGCGGTCGACATGAAGAACATGGACGCGATGATCCTGGCGACCGTACGCCAGTGGGCCCGCGTCGGGTTCCGGCCGCGGCGCGACATCGTCATCGCCTTCACCGCCGACGAGGAGGCCAGCGCCGAGGACGGTTCGGGCTTCCTCGCCGACCAGCACCCCGACCTCTTCGAGGGTTGCACGGAAGGCATCAGCGAGTCCGGCGCCTTCACCTTCCACGACGGCAGCGGCAGACAGCTGTACCCGATCGCGGCGGGGGAGCGCGGCACCGGCTGGCTGAAGCTCACCGCGCGCGGCAAGGCGGGCCACGGCTCCAAGGTCAACAAGGCCAACGCGGTGGGCCGGCTCGCCGCCGCGGTCGCCCGGATCGACGAGCACGAGTGGCCGGTGCGGCTCACGCCGACGGTGCGTGCCGCGCTCACCGAGATGGCCGCGCTGTACGGCATCCGGGCCGACGTGGACGCGCCGGACTTCGACGTGGACGCGCTGCTCGCGGCGCTCGGCCCGGCCGCCGCCCTGGTCGAGCCGACGGTGCGCAACAGCGCCAACCCGACGATGCTGTCCGCCGGTTACAAGATCAACGTGATTCCGGGGGAGGCCACGGCGCACGTCGACGGGCGCTATCTGCCGGGCGGCGAGGACGAGTTCAAGGCCACCCTCGACCGGCTCACCGGGCCCGACGTCGACTGGGAGTACCACCACCGCGAGGTCGCGCTGCAGGCGCCGGTCGACTCGCCGGCCTACGCCAAGATGCGGGCGGCCGTCGAGGAGTTCGCGCCGGAGGGCCACGTCGTCCCGTACTGCATGTCGGGCGGCACGGACGCCAAGCAGTTCTCCCGGCTCGGCATCACCGGCTACGGCTTCGCGCCGCTCAAGCTGCCCGAGGGCTTCGACTACCAGGCGCTGTTCCACGGCGTGGACGAGCGGGTTCCGGTGGAGGCGCTGCACTTCGGGGTACGCGTGCTCGACAGATTCCTGCGCACGGCCTGAGCCGCCCGCACACGTATCAGTAGAAACACCCGCAGGAACACGGACTAGGAAAAGATGGCGGACGCGAAGAACATGGGGGCCACCGGACAAATGCGGGGCGGGGACGACATGCTGCACACCCGAGAGTACGGATCCTGGCCGTCGCCGATCGACGCCGCACTGGCGGCGGCGCACGACGGGCAGCCCGAGTACGTCGGCTTCGTCGGCGCCGAGGCCTGGTGGACCGAACCCCGGCCCACCGAGGCGGGCCGCCGCGCCCTGGTGCGCCGCCTCGACGACGGCACGGAGCGGTCCGTGCTGCCCGCGCCGTGGAACGTGCGCAGCCGCGTCATCGAGTACGGCGGCCGCCCCTGGACCGGGGCCGAGCGCCCCGCGGGCGGCCCCCTCGTGGTCTTCGTGAACTTCGCCGACCAGCGCCTGTACGCGTACGAACCCGATGCCCCCGGCGCCGGGCCGCGCCCGCTCACCCCCGTCTCGGACATCGGCGGCGGCCTGCGCTGGGTCGACCCGCAGCTGCACGTCGAGCGCGGCGAAGTGTGGTGCGTTCTGGAGGAGTTCACCGGCGAGGGCCCCGGCGACCTGCGCCGCCTGGTCGCGGCCGTGCCGCTCGACGGTTCGGCGGCCGAGGACCGGGCCGCTGTGCGCGAACTCACCGACGACGCGCACCGGTTCGTCACGACCGCCCGGCTCTCGCCCGACGGGCGGCGCGCCGCGTGGATCGCCTGGGACCACCCGCGGATGCCGTGGGACGGCACGGAACTCTTGCTCGCGGAGGTGGCCGACGACGGCTCCTTCGGCCCGGCGCGGACCGTGGCGGGCGGCGCCGAGGAGTCCGTCTGCCAGGTCGAGTGGGCACTCGACGGCGGGCTGCTGTTCGCCGGCGACCGCAGCGGCTGGTGGAACCTGTACCGGCTCGACGTACAGTCGGCGCCCGCGCCGGGCGGGCCGCAGGACCCCGGAGCCCTGCCGGGTCTGCTCACCAGGGAACGGCCGCTGTGCGCCCGTGACGAGGAGTTCGGCGGGCCGATGTGGAAGCTCGGCCTGAGCTGGTTCAAGCCGCTCGAGGCCGGCCTGATCGCCGTCGTGCACGGCGTGGGCGCCACCGCGCTCGGCATCCTCGACCCGGAGACCGGCGAGGTCGTCGACACCGCCGGGCCCTGGACGGCCTGGTCGGCCACGCTCGCCGTGCACGGCAGCCGCGTCGTCGGCGTCGCCGCGAGCCCGCGCACCGCGCCCGAGGTCGTCGAGCTCGACACCGGCACCGGGCACACGCGCGTGATCGGCGCTGCGCACGACGACCCGGTCGACCCCGCGTACTACCCGGAACCGCAGATCCGCACCTTCAGCGGCCCCGACGGGCGGGACGTCCACGCCCACATCTACCCGCCGCACAGCCCCACCCACGTGGCCCCCGACGACGAGCTCCCGCCGTACGTCGTGTGGGCACACGGCGGCCCCACCAGCCACGCACCCCTCGTACTCGACCTGGAGATCGCCTACTTCACCTCGCGCGGCATCGGCGTCGCGGAGGTCAACTACGGCGGGTCCACCGGATACGGGCGGGAGTACCGCAACCGGCTGCGCGAGCAGTGGGGCGTCGTCGACGTCGAGGACTGCGCGGCCGTCGCGCTCGCCCTCGCCGAGGAGGGCACCGCCGACCGCGACCGGCTCGCCATCCGCGGCGGCAGCGCCGGAGGCTGGACCAGCGCGGCATCCCTGACCAGCACGGACGTCTACGCCTGCGGCACGATCATCTACCCCATCCTCGACCTCACCGGCTGGGCCGAGGGGGAGACCCACGACTTCGAGTCCCAGTACCTGGAGTCGCTCGTCGGCCCGCTCGCCGAGGTGCCCGCGCGGTACGCGGAGCGCTCACCGGCCGAGCACGCCGACCGCCTCTCGGCCCCGTTCCTGCTCCTCCAGGGCCTCGACGACGTGATCTGCCCGCCCGTCCAGTGCGAGCGGTTCCTGGAGCGGGTGGAGAGCGAGGGGCGGCGGGTGCCGCACGCGTACATCGCCTTCGAGGGCGAGGGACACGGGTTCCGCCGGGCGGACACGATGATCCGCGCCCTGGAGTCGGAACTCTCCCTGTACGCCCAGGCGTTCGGGCTCCACGCGATCGGCGTACCCACCCTTGAGCTGACCAAGTGAGGCCACTGCGCCGCCCAGGGCGGCTGGCTCCGGGCGCGCGGGTCGCCGTCGTCGCGCCCAGCGGGCCGGTCCCCGAGGAGGCGCTCCAGGCAGGCCTCGACATCCTGCGCGGCTGGGACCTGGAGCCGGTCGTGGCGCCTCATGTCCTGGACACCCACGAGGAGTTCGACTACCTCGCCGGCACGGACGCCGATCGTGCGGCCGACCTCCAGCGGGCCTGGTGCGACCCGGACGTGGACGCCGTCCTCTGCGCCCGCGGCGGCTACGGTGCGCAGCGGATGGTCGACCTCCTCGACTGGGAAGCGATGCGGGCGGCGCCGCCCAAGGTGTTCGTCGGCTACAGCGACATCACCGCGCTGCACGAGGCGTTCGCGGTGCGGCTCGGTGTGAGTACGTTGCACGGGCCGATGGTCGCCACGGCCGACTTCCTCAAGAACGCGCGGGCCCAGGAACATCTGCGGGCGACGCTGTTCGAGCCCGAGACGGTGCGGGTGGTCTCCGCCGGTGAGGGCCGCGGTGTCCTCGTGCCCGGTACGGCGAGGGGTGTCACCCTGGGCGGCTGTCTGTCGCTGCTCGCGGCGGATCTCGGTACGGCGGGTGCGAGGGCCTCGGCGCGGGGTGGGCTGCTGTGTCTGGAGGACGTGGGGGAGGAGGCGTACCGGATCGACCGCTACCTGACGCAACTCCTGCGCGGGGGGCTGCTGGACGGCGTGACCGGGATCCTGCTCGGGTCCTGGGCGGACTGCGACCCGCTGCGCGCGCTGCTCGCGGACCGGTTGGGCGGGCTCGGGGTGCCGGTGGCGGAGGAATTCGGCTTCGGCCACTGCGACGGGGCGTTGACGCTGCCGCTGGGGGTTTCGGGTGAACTGGACGCCGATGCCGGGACCTTGACGCTGGACGTGCCCGCGCTGACCTGACCCGCGGCTGGGGCCCTCGGACCTGTTGCGCGGCACCGGGGTGCCGCCTTGCCCACCCTGCCGCCCAAGGCGGCAGATTGCCCAAGGCGGTGGCGGCCACCCGATGTGCCCAGGCGGCGGGTGGGCAAATCAAGCCCCTGCGGCGTTTGAGCAGCGGGGTCCGGGGCGGAGCCCCGAGGCCGTAACCCACCTCACGGCGATCACCCAGTTCACGGAATCTCCGTCCAAACGCGGAGATTCACCCGGCACGGTCATTGCTCCTTGATGACACGTGCCACACGATGGCTCCGCGCTTACCGTTACCCGCCGGTAAGGCACCCGCACCGTGGAGGTCGCCGTGCTCAGATCCCGCATCACGCTCGCCGCCGCCCTGTCCGTCATCGCCGCAGTCACCCTGGCCACACCCGCCACCGCCGCCCCCGCGGCCCCCGCGGCCCCCGCTCCCGAGGTCACGGTCACACCCCTGAAGCTCACCGTCGACGCAGGCGGCCGCACCTGCACCGTCGACGCCGACCTCTACCGCCCCGCCGGCGTCGACGCCGCGCACCCCGCCCCCGCCGTGCTCACCACGAACGGCTTCGGCGGCAGCAAGGCGGACGGTTCCACCGACGCGAGCGCCAAGGCCTTCGCCCAGCGCGGCTACGTCTCGCTCGCCTACTCCGGCCTCGGCTTCGGCAAGTCCGGCTGCCTCGTCTCGCTCGACGACCCCCGCATCGACGGCAAGGCCGCCTCCGCCCTCATCGACCTCCTCGCCGGCACCCGCGCCGCCGACGACGGCACGAAGATCGACTACGTGACCGCCGACAAGAAGGGCGACCCGCGTGTCGGCATGATCGGCGGCTCGTACGGCGGCGCCATCCAAATGGCCACGGCAGCCGTCGACCACCGCGTCGACGCGCTCGTCCCACTGATCACCTGGAACGACCTCGCGTACTCCCTCGACCCGCAGAACGCGCAGGGCCCCGCGGCCGCCGACGTGCCCGGCGCCTTCAAATGGCAGTGGACGAACGGGTTCTACCTCATCGGCGAGGGCCAGCCGCTGCTCTCCCCGTCCCTCGACCCCTCCCGGATCAACAAGCTCAGCTGCCTGCACTTCGTCGACGACGCCTGCGCCACGATCCGCACCCTCAACTCCGGCCGCTACCCGTCCGCCGAGACCCAGCGGCTCCTCTCCTATGCCCGCAGCGTGTCCCCGGAGTCGTATCTGAAGCAGGTGAAGGCGCCGACGCTGCTCGTGCAGGGGCAGGCGGACACCCTGTTCAATCTGAACGAGGCGCACAAGACCTACGACGCACTCACCGCCCAGGGCACCCCCGCCAAGATGATCTGGCAGTCCTGGGGTCACAGCGGCGGCCTCACCGACCCGGCCGCCGGTGAACTCAACCTCTCCGAGGGGAACTTGGAGACCAGCTACGTAGGGCGGCGGGTGCTCTCCTGGTTCGACCGGTATCTGCACAAGAAGGACGGCACCGACACCGGCCCCGCGTTCGCCTACTACCGCGACTGGATCACCGACCCGAACGGGACGTACGCGACCGCGCCGAGCGTCCCCGCCCTGAACCGCACGCTGTACCTGTCCGGCGACGGAAAGCTCGTCGACAACCGGAAGAAGGTGGCCCGCGGCAGCCGCGAGTACCGCAACTGGCTCGTCCCGACCAGCCACTCCGAATCCTCGCTCGCCGGCCTCATCGGCCTGTCCGACCCCGCCCCGTACGACACGAAGGGCACCCACCTCGACTGGACCACCGAACCGCTGACCGCCGCCACCGATGTCGTCGGCGCCCCGAAGGCGACGCTCAAGGTGATCTCGCCGAAGACGGAGCGCGTGCAGAACTCCGGCGACGCCGCCGACAAGCTGGTGCTCTTCGCGAAGCTGTACGACGTGGCGCCCGACGGCTCGAAGACGCTGGTGCACCGGCTCGTCGCCCCGGTCCGCGTGCCCGACGTCACCCGTCCCTTCACGGTCTCCCTGCCCGGCATCGTGCACCGCTACGAGAAGGGCCACCGGATCCGGTTCGTGATCGCCGCGAGCGACGACGCGTACGGCGGCAACAAGGGGGTCAAGCCGGTCACCGTCACCAGTTCCCCGGACGACACGGGGACGGTGCAGCTGCCGGTCGTACCGTAGCGCCGTCACCCGTACGGGCCCCTGACCTGTGCGTTCGCGCCGCCTCCCCGGACATCCTTGGCAGGGGAGGCGGTCACCGGCCTCCGGGGGAACGACGGAAGGGTCCACCGATGAGCCCCAAGGGCGGTTCGAGCTCCTCGAAGAGCGGCGGTGCCGGCGCGTTCACCCCGGCCAGGATCGGCGTGCTCGTCCTGGCGGTCCTCGGCCTGGTCTTCATCTTCGAGAACACCCGGCACGTGAAGATCCGGCTGCTGATCCCCGAGGTCACCGTGCCGCTGTACCTGGCGCTGCTGATCACGGCGGCCATCGGCGCGATCTGCGGGGGCTACTTCGTGTCGCGCAGACGCAATTAAGCAGATTAAGCAGGTTGAGCAGGTTGTCCAGTGTGGTGTGATCGCCGACCCCGGCGTCGGGGCCGGTCGACCGCTTCTTAAGCTGGCCCGATGGCAGACCTCCGCGCTTCGGGCGCCCGCGTGGGCATCCGTCCCTACTCCCTCGACGCATCAGACGTCGCCGAGTTCACGGCCCGCGCGCGCGAGAGCGTCGACCTGCACCGGCCCTGGCTGTTCCCGCCGACCGGCGCCACGGCCTACGCGGAGTACGCGGGGCGCCTCATCGAGGACCCGACCCGGCACGGATTCCTGGTGTACGAGCGGGACGGCGACGAGAGCGGTGCCCTCGCCGGGTTCATCAACATCAACAACATGGTGCTCGGCGCCTTCCGCTGCGGCGCCCTCGGCTATGGCGCCTTCGCGCACGCGGCCGGGCGCGGCCTGATGTCCGAGGGGCTCGACCTCGTCGTCCGGCAGGCGTTCGGCCCGCTCGGGCTGCACCGTCTGGAGATCAATGTGCAGCCCGGCAACACGGCGTCGATCGCGCTGGCCCGCCGGGCCGGTTTCCGCCTCGAGGGGCTCTCGCCCGACTTCCTCTTCATCGACGGCGCCTGGCGCGACCACGAACGCTGGGCGCTCACGGCCGAGATGACGAAACGGGCCTAGATACGGGGGTCAGCGCCGCGACTTCCGGTTGACCTTCATGGTGTCCATGTCGGTCACGGTCGAGCGCAGCGCCCCGTGCCCGCAGCCGCGCTCCTTCAGGTACGCCTCCGCCTTCTCCTCGGCGAGCGCCGCCGCCATCTCCTCGCCGTCGTCCGGGTCGGACTCGACGACGTAGCGCATGGAGAAGTGCTTGAGCGTGCGGTCGTACGCGAGCGAGCCCTCGGGGCCGAACTTCATGCCGGCGATGCCCTCGTGCTCGGCGACCTCGGCGAGCAGCCGCTCCCGCGCCGCGTCGGTGAGGTCCTCGAAGGCGGCGCGGACGATGACTCGGTAGGTGTGGCTGTCGGCCATGGTGGTGCGTTCTCCTCGGGCGTACGTGCTGCCTGCCGGCCTGTTGGCCTGCCTGCCTGTCGCGGCGAAGGCAGGAAAGGGTCAGCGTACGTCGAGGGGGACGGGACGCCCACGGAATATCGCGGCGCCGCCCGACGTGGCCCCCTTGTCGATCCGGCTTCCCGGCTTTGCGCAATCCTGACCGGAGGACACCCTGGTCAGCTCCCGCGGGACCCTGTTCGATGGTCATCGGGGCGGGCCGCGTCCCCTGGCGACGGGAGGCACACGTGACCGAGATCCGCCGTGCGGTAGTGACCCTGCCGGGCGTGCACCTGGGCCCGGACAATCCGCTGCCGCCGTTGCGGCCACTCGACGAGATGCACGAGGTCGACGAGCGCGCCAAGGAGGACATGCCGCTCGACATGGCCCGGCAGGTCGGCTACCGGCCGCTGCGCAGCGTGCTGCCCGAGCGGATCCGCGACGGGTACGGCCGCGAACGGGAGCCGGTCGACCTCGACACGATCGTCATCGAGAACGACCGGCTGCGGGTGACGGTGCTGCCGGGCCTCGGCGGCCGCATCGCGTCCCTGTTCCACAAGCCGACCGAACGCGAACTCCTTTACCGCAACCCGGTGTTCCAGCCCGCCGACTTCGCGCTCAACGGCGCGTGGTTCTCCGGCGGCATCGAGTGGAACATCGGCGCGACCGGCCACACCGCCCTGTCCTGCGCCCCGCTGCACGCCGCGCGCGTGCCTGCCCCCGACGGCGGCGACATGCTGCGCCTGTGGGAGTGGGAACGGCTGCGCGACCTCCCGTTCCAGGTCGACCTGTGGCTGCCCGACGGCTCCGACTTCCTGTACGTAGGGGTACGCGTCCGCAATCCGCACGAGAAGCCCGCGCCCACCTACTGGTGGTCCAACATCGCGGTGCCCGAGGAGCACCGGGTGCTCGCGCCGGCCGACGAGGCCTGGTACTTCGCGTACGAGCGGACGCTGAGCCGGGTGTCTGTGCCGGAGCACGGGGGAGTGGACCGCACGTACCCGCTCAACAGCGAGTTCCCCGCCGACTACTTCTACGAGGTCGAGGACGGGCGGCGCCGCTGGATCGCCGCGCTCGACGACGCCGGGCGGGGCCTGGTGCAGACGTCGACCGATCTGCTGCGCGGCCGGAAGCTGTTCGTGTGGGGCGCGGGGGCGGGCGGACGGCGCTGGCAGGAGTGGCTGACCGAGCCCGGCACGGGTGGCTACTCGGAGATCCAGGCCGGGCTCCCGCGTACGCAGTTGGAACACGTACGTCTGGAGCCGGAGGGGGAGTTCAGCTGGCTGGAGGCGTACGGGCCGCTGTCGGCGGACGCTGATTCCGTGCACGCGAAGGGGAGTTGGGCTCGCGCGGTCGGCGAGGTGGAGCGGCGCCTCGAGGACGCGCTTCCGCGTGCCGACGTCGACGCCGCGTACGAGGCGTGGCGGGCCTGCGCGGACACGGAGCCGGGGGAGCGGCTCGCGGTCGGCTCCGGATGGGGTGCGCTCGAAGTGCTGCGTGCGGGCTGGAAGTTGACGGGGACGCCGTTCGACGAGTCGACGCTCGGTGAGGCGCAGGCGCCGTGGCGCGAGCTGCTGGAGTCGGGGGCCTTCCCCGAGCAGCGGCGGGTCGGGCCGCCCGGGCCCACCCTGGTCGCCCCGCACTGGCGGGACATGCTGGAGACGGCGCCGGCCCGGCCGCAGTCCGAGTACCACCTGGGGATCGCGCAGTGGCACGCGGGCGATCGGGCGCAGGCCGTACGCAGTTGGGAGCGTGGGCTCGAACTGGCGCCCTCGCAATGGCCGTTCCTGCGCTGCCTCGCCGTGGCCGACGCGGCGGACGGCAACGTGGAGCGCGCCGCGGATCGCTACGCCGAGGCCTTCGACGACCTGTGCGCGGAGCGGCGTGACGAAGGGGAGCCGTGGCTCGCGGCGTGCGGGGCCCTTGGGCGGGAGGCGATCGGGGCGTTGCTCGCGGTGGGGCGGGTCGGGGTGGCCCGGGGTGTGTGGGACCGGCTGCATCCGGCTACGCGGGAGCGGGGGCGCTTCCGCTTGATCGAGGCACAACTCCTGTGTGCGGAGGGTGAGTTGGCTGCGGCCCGTGCCGTCTTCGACGAAGGTTTCGAGGTGGCGGACCTCCGGGAGGGGGCGGAGACGCTCGGCGAGGTATGGGCGGCGGTGGCTCCGCCGGGGGAGCCGTTGCCGCGGCGCTACGAGTTCCGCATGCGGCCGGATTCGACGCCGTCGTAATCGGTGGGCGGCAGAGCCCCGTGGCGCGGTGGGTACGGTGCCCCACCGCGCCACGACGTGGCTACACCAACTCCCCGTTGCGCGCCACCACGTGGCCCCCGTGAACGACCACGTCCCGCTGCGGCATGTCCACCACCACCTGCGGCACGCACTCCCCGCGCACCAGCACAAAGTCCGCCGGATCCCCCGGCTTGAACTCGACCCGGGGCAGCCCCATGACGTCCGCACCGCCATGCGCCCCCGCCGTGAAGCACGCGGCCAGCTCGTCATCGAGGCGTACATCGGTGACCCAACCCAGGAGGTGCGCCCGGTGCAACATGTCCGCGTTGCCGAACGGGCTCCAAGAGTCACGCACCCCGTCGGACCCGAGCCCGACCCGCACCCCGTGCTCCTTCAGCTTGGCGATGGGCAGCACCAGCTCCGCACTCGGCGCGACCGTGGTCAGGGCGATGTCCAGGTCGGACAAGTCCCCGGCCATCGCGGCCAGTTCGGCATCCTTCAGGAGCGGCAGGCAGAAGACGTGGCTCACTGTCACCTTGCCCCGCAGCGACAGCGACCTCGTGCGCTCGATGATGCCGCGCAGCACCTTCGTGCCCTTCTCGTCGCGGTCGTGGAGATGGATGTCGACGCCGACTCCATAGCGGTCCGCGAGGTCGAAGACCAGGTCGAGCTGCTCGTCCATGGCGTTGTCGAAGCTGATCGGGTCGATGCCGCCGACCATGTCGACGAGCCCGTCCCGCGCCGCCGTCCGCAACAGCTCCGCGGTGCCCGGCGTGCGCACCACGCCGTGCTGCGGGAACGCCACGATCTGCACGTCGAGCGCGTCCGCGAGCCGGTCCCGTGCCTGCGCGATGCCCTCGACCCCGGCAAGGCCGTAGGCCGGCGCCACGTCCGCGTGCGCCCGCATCGCGCGGGTGCCGCGGGTCACGGCGTGTGACATCAGGCCGTACGCCCGCTCGCCGACCGGGCGTTTCTGCGTACGGAACACCTCGACGTCCTGCTCGCAGTAGTCGGCGATGCCGTCCGCCGGCCTGCGCGAGATCCAGTCGCTGCCCCAGGTTGTCTTGTCGGGGTGGATGTGCGCGTCCACCAGGGACGGCAGGGCGATCCGGCCGCCACCGTCGACGATCTTCGCGTGGGCGGGGGCGGGCCCGTCCGTGAACTTCCCGTCGACCACGGTCAGATCCACGGACTCCCGGGCGCCGAAGGGCCGGACGTCACGGAACACCATGGCCCGGGCGGGGCGGCGGGCGGCCTCCGAGGCCTCCGAGGCCTGCGCCTGCGCCTGAGACGCCGTAGCCCCAAGGGCCGCACCGCCGATCGATGCCGCACCCGCGAGGACACCGCGCCGGGACAGGGGAGGAGTCATGCCGTTCTCCTTCGTTCGAGGGGGAATGCGAGGGGAAGGTGACCAGGTACGTGACTGAGCAGGTGACCGCGTACGCCGATCAGACCGCGATGCCCGAACGCACCACGCCCACCGGCCTCTTGAGCACCGACACATCCGCCAGCGGGTCGCCGTCGACCAGCAGCACGTCACCCGCGCTGCCGCGCGCGAGGCGGCCCACCGTGCCCTCGAGGCCGAGCAGCTTCGCCGCGCCGGTGGTGGCCGTACGGATCGCGTCGAGCGCGCTCAGCCCCGCCGAGCGCATCAGCTCGACCTCGCCGCCGATCGGGTCGACGGTGCCGCCGGAGGAGTCCGTGCCCGCGGCCAGCGGCACACCCATCTCGTGCGCGGCCAGCGCCGCCTTCTTGAGCAGCGGCAGATAGGTGCGGCCGCGCTCGTCCAGGACCGGGTCGTCGGAGCCGATCATGCCCGCGATGGCGCCGAGGGTCGGGGTGAAGAACGTGCCGCGGCGGCGCATCTCGGCCAGCGTGCGCTCACTGACGAACGCGCCGTGCTCCAGGGAGTGGATGCCCGCGACCACCGCGTCGTGGCAGCCCTTCTCGCTGTAGCTGTGGCAGAGCACGCCCTTGCCGCCGCGCTTGGCCGCCGCGACGATCTCGGACAGCTGCTCGCGCGAGTAGACCTGCTCCAGCGGGTCCTGCTCGGCAAGGCCCGCACGCTCGTTGACCCGCGTCTTGATGACGTCGGCGCCGCGCTTGAGGTTCACCTCGACGACGCGGCGCAGCGCCTCGGCGGACCGCACGCCTTCCTTGAGGCGGGCCAGCGGGGTGAGGTCCGGGTCGCCGAGGACCGTGTCGCCGAGGTCGGGTGTGACGAAGATGCCTGCGGCCTTGAGGCGGGGCGCCAGTTCGGGGGCCTGGCGGGCCAACTCCCGTACGGCGATGTCCTGGTAGAAGTTCGTGGAGCCGCTGCGCGCGCTCGTGGCGCCCTTGCGGACCGCGTCGAGGGCCTCGGTCGCGGTGTTGAGGTGGATGTGCGCGTCGACGAGTCCGGGCAGCACCCAGCGGCCGTGCGCGGCGAGCCGCGGCACGTCCTTGGGCACGTCGACGCGGCCACGGGCGCCGGCCGCGCGCACCACGCCGTCGCGGATCACGACGACCGCGTCCTCGGTGACCTCGCCGGTGGCCGGGTCGAGCAGGGTGCCGCCGTCGACGACCAGGTCACCGGCGCGGGGCGCGGCGGCCGGGCGGCGTGCTGCGGCGGTTGCCGTGGCCGCGCCGGAGCCGAGGGCGGTCGCGGTGCCCGCGAGTACGGCGGACGCCGCGAGGACGCCGCGGCGGGTCAGTCGGCTGGACGGCGGCTCGGCGGGCTCGACGCACATGGGGGCTCCTGGCGGGGGTCTACGAGGATGAGCTGGCCCGCCTTTTTGTATACCAGCGTCGAGCACACGACAAGGCCGCCTCTATCTATGTGGCTTAATTCCCTGTTTGTGCAGCACGGAATCTGGAGCGCCCCGAGGGCTTACTCGCCCTCGGTATACAAAGTGGTGTCGCCGAACAACGACCTCAACGCGACCGCCCGGCTGTCCCGCACGTGCAGCAGCGAGCTCGCCGCCGCCAGCTCCTCGTCGCCCGCCGCGATGTGCCGGAAGATGTCCGCGTGCTGCGCCCGCATGTGCGCGGGCTCCTCGCGCAGCCCGAACAGCAGTTGCAGCTGCCAGCTCAGCTGCTCCATCGTGCGGGCGAGCAGCGGGTTTCCGCCGAGCGCCACGATCTCCTCGTGGAACTCGGTGTGCGCGGCCACCTCGCGCGTGCCCTCGTCGGCCGCGGCCGCCCGCTCGGCCCGGTCGAGGCAGGCGCGCAGCGGCTCCAGGGAAGGCGGGTCCTGTGCCGTGAGCGCCCGGGCCGCGAGCCGCGAGGCCTGTACGGCGAGCGGCTCCCACACCTCGTACAGATGACGCACGTCGGTCCGCTCCAGGCGGCGCACCCGCACGCCACTGCGCGGCAGCAGTTCCAGTAGGCCCTCGGCGACGAGCGCGCGCAGCGCCTCCCGCACCGGGACCCGCGACATCCGCAGCTCCTCGGCGACCTCCCGCTCCACGAGCCGCGCGCCCATCGGGTAGCGGCGGTCCACGATGCGCTGCCGCACCGCCTCCCGCGCCTGTGCGCTCAGGGACGTACGCCCCTCGTCCGATCCCGCCGTGCTGCCCGCCACGTGCACCGTCCTTCGCCCGTCGTGCCCCGGGCGAGGATACGTGCCGCGCCGCCGGTCAGCCCTGGGCGGCGGATCCTTCGGGCTGCACCTGACGGTCCACGTACTCGAAGACCGAGCCGTCGGGGTGCATCGCGATCAGATTGCGGCCCGCCGGGCTCGGCACCGGACCCGCGATGACCTTGGCGCCGGAGGCGGTGAGCAGGGTGCCTGCCTGCTCGACATCGGCGACCGCGATCGTCGCCGCGACCTTGCGCAGCACGTCGATCTCCGCCTTGGGGCCGCTCATCAGGAGGAAGCAGCCGACCGCGGCCACGGAGACCCCGCCGCGCTCGAACCGCAGTGCTTCGCTGCCGGTGAGGTTCTCGTAGAACGCGACCGAGGACTCCAGGTCCTCGACGCAGATGCGCAGCGTGGTTCCCAGGATTTCCATGGGGAGGAGCCTAGTCGGACGGGCCGGGCGCGCGTGATCGTTTCGCGGAAGCGGGCGCGACGGCCGTCGTTACTCGGCGCGGGGCACGGGTACCCGGCGCGCATGGAACGCATGGGCGAACACATCAACGAGCAGCTGGCCGACGAGCTGGCCGGACGGGTCACGCACGCCGTGCGCGAGACGCTGCGCGAGGAGTTCACCGCGAGCGTGCGGGCGCAGCGCCGCCGGGCCATCCTGTACGCGGGAGCAGGCGCCGCCGCGCTGTACGCGGGGGCGGCCGTGGCGCTCGCCCTCGGGCTCGTCCTTGCCCTCGGCATGCCGGACTGGGGTGCGGCCCTGGTGGTCGCCGTGGTGCTCGGCGTCGCGGCGTACGTGCTGCGCGGCGCGGCACGGCCCGGACGGCCCGCGGCGCCCACCGCGCCGCCGGTGCCGACCACACCGCCGACGCCGGGAGAGTGAGCACCGTGAGCCGATCCCGAGTCGTTGTCGTCGGTGCCGGATTCGCCGGATACCGGGCCGCCCGCATGCTGACGCGGGTGGCCCGCGACACGGCCGACGTCACCCTGCTCAACCCCACCGACTACTTTCTCTACCTCCCCCTGCTGCCGCAGGTGGCCGCGGGCGCGCTCGAGCCGCGACGCGTGACCGTGTCGCTGTCCGGGACGCTGCCGCACGCGCGGCTCGTGCTCGGTGAGGCCGACGGCGTGGACCTCGACGAGCACGTCGTCTCGTACACCGACCCGGAGGGCAAGCGCGGCACCCTGGAGTACGACCGCCTCGTCCTGGCCGTCGGCAGCGTGAACAAACTGTTGCCGGTGCCGGGCGTCGCCGAGCACGCGCACGGCTTCCGGGGCATGCCGGAGGCGCTGTACCTGCGGGACCACGTGACCCGGCAGATCGAGCTCGCCGCGGCCGCGGACAGCCCGGAGGAGTGCCGTGCCCGCTGCACCTTCGTCGTGGTCGGCGCCGGCTACACCGGAACCGAAGTCGCCGCGCAGGGACAGCTGTTGACCGACGCGCTGGTGAAGAAGCAGCCGCTGCGCCACGGGATCCGCCCGCGCTGGATGCTGCTCGACATCGCGCCGCGCGTCCTGCCGGAGCTCGATCAGTATCTCTCGCGGACCGCCGACAACGTGCTGCGCCGGCGCGGCGTCGAGATACGGACCAAGACGTCCGTGAAGGAGGCCACGAAGGACGGAGTCCTGCTGGACGACGGCGAGTTCGTCGACACCCGTACGCTCGCGTGGTGCGTCGGCGTCCGCCCCGATCCGCTCGTCGCCGAACTCGGGCGGCCCCTCGAACGCGGGCGGCTGCTCGTCGACCCGTATCTGAACGTGCCGGGCCACCCCGAGGTGTTCGCGTGCGGCGACGCGGCCGCGGTGCCCGACCTGGAGAAGCCGGGCGAGTACACGCCGATGACCGCGCAGCACGCGTGGCGGCAGGGGCGCGTCGCGGGTCTGAACGTCGCCGCGTCCCTCGGCAAGGGGGAGCGCCGCGAGTACCGGCACAAGGACCTCGGCTTCACCGTCGACCTCGGCGGTGTGCAGGCCGCGGCGAACCCGCTCGGCGTCCCGCTGTCCGGTCCGCTCGCGGGCGCCGTCACCCGCGGCTACCACCTGGCCGCGATGCCCGGGAACCGGGTGCGGGTCGCGGCGGACTGGCTGCTCGACTCCGTACTGCCGCGCCAGGCCGTCCAGTTGGGCCTCGTCCGCTCATGGTCCGTGCCGCTCGACACGGCCTCGCCGGAGCTGGCCCGCGTACCCGACGACAGCGGCGACGACGAAAGCAGCGGCGACGACAGCCGCGACGACAGCCGCGACGACAGCCGCGACAAGGAAAAGACCGGCCCGTCCGACCATGTCCGGACGGGCCAGGGAGACAAGCACGACCATGGAGGTGCCTCGTGACCACCACGTACAGCGACGCCGAACTTCGGGCCCTCGGGCAGCAGTTGAGGGTCGACTCGGTCCGCGCGGCCGACGCCGCGGGCTCCGGGCACCCCACTTCATCGATGTCCGCCGCCGACCTGATGGCCGTCCTCCTCGGCCGGCACTTCCGCTACGACTTCGACCGCCCCGCCCACCCCGGCAACGACCGCTTCGTCCTTTCCAAGGGGCATGCCTCGCCGCTCCTCTACTCGGCGTACAAGGCGGCCGGCGCCATCAACGACACCGAGCTGCTCACCTTCCGCAAGCAGGGCAGCCGGCTGGACGGGCATCCGACGCCGCGGAGCCTGCCGTGGGTCGAGACGGCCACCGGATCGCTCGGCCAGGGGCTCCCGGTCGCGGCCGGCATCGCCTGGTCGGGCAAGCGGCTCGACCGGGTCGGCTACCAGGTGTACGTCCTGTGCGGCGACAGCGAGATGGCGGAGGGCTCGGTGTGGGAGGCCGCCGAGTACGCCGGGTTCGAGCAGCTCGACAACCTCACCGCGATCGTCGACGTCAACCGGCTCGGCCAGCGCGGACCCACCCGGCACGGCCACGATCTCGACGCCTACGCCCGCCGCTTCAAGGCCTTCGACTGGCACACCATCGTCATCGACGGGCACGACGTGACGGAGATCGACCGCGCGTACGCGGAGGCCGCGTCGACCATCGGGCGGCCCACGGCGATCCTCGCCCGCACCCTCAAGGGCAAGGGCGTCGCGGCGGTGGAGGACCGCGAGGGCGCGCACGGCAAGCCGCTGCCGGACGCCGCGGAGGCCATCGAGGAGCTCGGCGGCGACCGCGGCGTACGCGTGTCGGTGCAGGCGCCGCCCGCCGCGCGCACCCTGCACGCGGTGCGCAGCGGGCGCCTCGACCTGCCGCGCTTCGACGTCGGCGACGAGGTCGCCACCCGTGACGCCTACGGTCAGGCGCTCACCGCCCTCGGTTCCGCGCGCGGCGACGTCGTCGCGCTCGACGGCGAGGTCGGCGACTCCACGCGGACGGAGATGTTCGCGAAGGAACACCCCGAGCGGTACGGCGAGTGCTACATCGCCGAGCAGCAACTCGTCGCCACGAGCGTGGGGGTGAGCGCCCGTGGGTGGCTGCCGTACGCGGGCACCTTCGCGGCGTTCCTCACCCGCGCGCACGACTTCATCCGCATGGCGTCCATCAGCGGGGCGGACATCAACCTCGTCGGCTCGCACGCGGGCGTCGCGATCGGGCAGGACGGCCCGTCCCAGATGGGTCTCGAGGACCTGGCGATGTTCCGCGCGATCCACGACACGACCGTCCTCTACCCCTGTGACGCCAACCAGACGGCCCAACTGGTCGCCAACATGGCCGACTTGACCGGGATCCGCTACCTGCGTACGTCGCGGGGCGCGGCGCCGGTGATCTATCCGCCGCACGAGGAGTTCCCGGTGGGCGGCAGCAAGGTGCTGCGCTCCGGGGACAGCGACCGGGTGACGGTCGTCGCGGCGGGTGTCACGGTCCATGAGGCGCTGAAGGCGGCGGACGAGCTGGCCGCGGCGGGCATTCCGGTCCGCGTGATCGACCTGTACTCGGTGAAGCCGGTCGACCGGCGCACGTTGCGGGAGGCGGCGCGGGCCACCGGGTGTCTGCTGACGGTGGAGGACCACCGGGAGCAGGGTGGCATCGGGGACGCGGTGGCGGAGGCGTTCTCCGACGGGGAGCCGGCTCCGCGGTTCGTGCGGTTGGGGGTCCGTTCGATGCCGGGGTCTGCGACGCCGGGGGAGGAGTTGGCGGCGGCGGGGATCGATGCGGCGGGGATTGTGGCGGCGGTCGGCTTGTTGGTTGAGCACGCCGTGACGTCATGAACCTCGGGGTTGCGGTCGCGGGGCTCTGCCCCGGACCCCGCGCCTCAAACGCCGGCGGGGCTTGAAGGCTGCGGTTCAGTAAGGAGGCATCCCGATGACGGACCACCGTGACGTGGAAGTTCAGCGGCCCGACAAGGTATTGCTGCCCGAGGGAATCACCAAGAAGGATCTCGCCGAGTACTACCGGGGCGTCGCCCCGTTCATGCTGCCGCACCTGCGCGACCGTCCACTCATGCTCGAACGTCACCCCGACGGCCTCGAGGGCCCCCGGTTCATGCAGAAGGACACCCCGGACCACTACCCGGACTGGATCCACCGCACGGAGGTGCCCAAGGAGGGCGGCACGGTCACGCACACCGTGTGCGACGACACGGCCACCCTGATCTTCCTCGTCGACCAGGCCGCCCTCACCCTGCACCGCTGGCTGTCGCGCGCCGACGACATCGACCACCCCGACCGGCTGGTCTTCGACCTCGACCCGTCCGGGGACGGGGACGACTTCGAGGCGGTGCGCGAGGCGGCCCGCCAACTGCACGCACTGCTTGACGACTTGGGCCTGCCCAGCGCCCCCATGACCACCGGCTCCCGCGGCGTCCACGTCGTCGTACCCCTCGACAGGAGCCAGGACTTCGACGAGGTCCGGGACTTCGCGCGGCAGGTCGCCGACGCACTCGCCGACGAACACCCCGACGCGCTCACCACGGCCCCGCGCAAGAAGGACCGCGGCGACCGCCTCTTCGTCGACGTGCTGCGCAACGGCTACGCGCAGACGGCTGTCGCGCCGTACTCGGTGCGCGCCAGGCCGGGCGCCCCCGTGGCGACACCCCTGACGTGGCGACAGCTCGGCGCGCCCGCGGTCGGGGCCCGGCACTGGACCATCGAGAACGCGGTCGAACAGGCCCGCACCGACCCGTGGAAGGGCCTGCTCGGCAGGGGCCGATCGCTCGGCCCGGCCTGGAGCAAACTCCGCTCACGGCAGGGCAGTTGAGGTTTGCTCCGGGAGGTTGTGGAGACCCGGTGACCGAGGCTGCCATGACAAACACAAAGAAGACGCAAGCGTCGTCGGAGCGTGAGCCCGACGACGACGTGACCACCGAGGCGGACGGCGCCCCGGGCCCCATGGAGGTGCTGCGCGAGGCGCGCGCCCAGCTGGCGGAGCTCACCGGGATGGCGGCCGAGACGGTGTCGTCCTTCGAACGCACCGAGGACGGCTGGGAGTTGGAGATCGAGGTGCTCGAAATGGCCCGGGTCCCCGACACCATGAGCCTGCTGGCGAGCTACCAGGTGAGCCTGGACCCGTACGGCGTCCTGACCGGCTACCGGCGCATCCGCCGCTACGAGCGGGGACGCTCCGAGTCGGCACACGGTCAGTAGGCCGCCGCGCCCCGCCTCGACCGACCGCGCAACTGCACGCTGCGCGCTACACAGACCTACACAGACAAGGAGGACCGGCCTTCATGACCGTTGTCCCCGCACAACAGTCAGGCGGCGGTGGTGGCACCAGCGGCCTGTACGACGTACTCGAACTCGTCCTGGACCGCGGGATCGTCATCGACGCGTTCGTCCGTGTCTCGCTGGTCGGCATCGAGATCCTGAAGATCGACGTCAGGGTCGTCATCGCCAGCGTCGACACCTATCTCCGCTTCGCCGAGGCCTGCAACAGGCTCGACCTGGAGGCCGGCCCGAAGAGCAGTCCCGGACTGCCCGACCTCGTCGGCGAGATCACCGAGTCCGGCGCGCGCGGCAAGTCCAAGGGCGCGCTCTCCGGCGCCGCGCAGACCCTCTCCGACGCCTTCAACCAGGCCCGTGACGAGGGGCAGGCGGAGCCGAGGCGATCCGGTTCCGGCGGTCGCAGGCCGTCGACGAGCCGCCGGAAGGAGGAGCAGGAGTGAGCAGCACATACATCTACGGCATCGCGAGCACCGAACACCCCTCGCTGCCCGCCGGCATGGGCGGCATCGGTGAGCCGGCCCGTGAAGTGCGCGTCGTGAAGGAGGGGCCGCTCGCCGCCCTCGTCAGCGAGTCCCCGGACAATCTGCGGCCCAAGCGCCGCGACCTGCTCGCCCACCAGAGCGTGCTCTCCGAGGCGGGCGCCGGGGGACCGGTGCTGCCGATGCGGTTCGGCTCCCTCGCACCCGACGAGGAGTCGGTGACGGCGGTGCTCGCCGAGCGCGCCGACCACTACCTGGAGCGGCTGCGGGCGCTCGAAGGCAAGGCCGAGTACAACGTCAAGGCACAGCACGACGAGGAAGCCGTGCTGCACCAGGTGATGGTCGACAACCCCGATCTGCGCTCCCTGACCGAGGCCAACAGGAAGGCGGGCGGCGGCAGTTACGAGGACCGGCTGCGGCTCGGCGAGATGGTCGTGTCCGCCGTGCAGGCGCGCGAGGCCGAGGACGCCGTCGAACTCCAGCGGCTGCTGGAACCCGCGGCCGCCGCGGTGTCGACGGGGCCCGAGAGCACGGGCTGGCTGGCCAACATCTCGTTCCTCGTCGACAAGAAGGCGGCCGAGCACTTCCTCGCCGCGGTCGAGGACGTCCGGCGCGGCCACTCCCACCTCGACATCACGGTCCACGGACCGCTGCCCCCGTACAGCTTCGTCGATCCGGGCCCTTCGGAGCCCGCCGCCACGGAGTGAGCCCATGGGCCTGATCTCGGAGGTGCTGCTGCTGCCGCTCGCTCCGGTGCGCGGGTCCCTGTGGGCCATGGAGCAGGTGCTCGCCGAAGCCGAGCGGCAGTACTACGACCCGGCGGCCGTACGGGCCGAACTCGCCCGCCTGGAAGAGCAGTTGGTGGCCGGCGAGATCGACCAGGAAACGTTCGACCGCGTCGAGGACGAGCTCCTCGACCGTCTGGAGGGACCGTGAACCGAACAGCGCTCGGCCTCGCGATAGGGGCCGGTTACGTCTTGGGACGTACGAAGAAGATGAAGCTGGCGATCGCCGTCGGCACGATGGTCGCGGGCAAGCGGATGAACCTGAGCCCGCGTGCGCTCGCCGAGATGGTGACCACGCAGCTGGAGAACAACCCGCAGTTCAAGGAGATCGGCGACCAGCTCCGCGAGGATCTGCGCGGAGTCGGCAAGGCGGCCTCGGGCGCGCTCGTCGAGCGCCAGATCGAGGGCCTCGCGGGACGGCTGCACAGCCGTACGCAGGGTGTCCGCGACCAGATCTCGGGCGTCGCCCCCGACGTGGACGACGTGCGGGACGCCGGCCGGAAGGCCACCGGGATCGTGCCGGGCGCCCGCCGCGGGGACGACGAGGCGGCCGACGACGAGTCGTACGACGACGCGTACCCGGAAGAGTCCTCGTACGACGAGGACAAGGACCGGGACGACGCCTCGTACGACGAGGCCGAGGACAGGGACGAGGCCGGTTCCGAGGACGAGAACCGGAACGACAGCGGTGACGGCCGCCGTCGACGGAGTTCCACCCGGGCCGGCGGTTCGGGCGGCTCCGGCGGTTCCGGCGGGCAGAAGCGGGCCGCCACGGAGCGGGGCTCCGGCAAGGCGCCCGCCAAGAAGAAGAGCGCCGCCGGGAAGGCGACGAGCGGCGCCCGCTCCACCGCCGCCAAGTCCGGGCGCGCCGCGTCCGGCGCCGCGAAGGGAGGCCGGAGCCGTGGCTGACAACAACAAAGCCGGCACGGGGGCGATCGGCGGGCTCGCCCAGAGCCCTGCCGCCGACCACCTCAAGTCCGAACTCCAGGAGTACCTCGCCGCGCAGGCCCAGCGGCTGCTGATGGGCGCGGGCCGCTCACTCGGCGCGACGACGGTCAAGCTCAATGACATCGCCGAGGGGAACAGCCCCGGCTTCGCCAAGCTGGCGCTCGACGGCGGCCGCAAGCTCGCCGAGGGCAAGGGCCCCGTGCGCAGCGCCGTGGAACTCGGCGCCGGACGCCTGAAGGACAACGTGAAGAACGCCTTCAAGGGGCTCGCGGGCGGCAAGGGGAAGAGCAAGGGTGGCGCGGGCAAGAAGCCCACCGTCATCATGGAGTTCATCGACGTGGGCGTCGATCTGCGCACCGCCTACGACCAGTGGACGCAGTACCAGGAGTTCAGCACGTTCGCGAAGGGCGTCAAGAACGCGAACCGGGCCGATGACACCACGTCGGACTGGCAGCTCAAGATCTTCTGGTCCAACCGGAGTTGGAAGGCCACCACCACCGAACAGGTGCCGGACGACCGGATCCAGTGGACGTCGGAGGGCGCCAAGGGCACGTCGAAGGGTGTCGTCACCTTCCACCCGCTGGCCGACCGGCTCACCCGGGTGCTGCTGATCATCGAGTACTACCCGAAGGGCCTGTTCGAGAAGACCGGGAACATCTGGCGCGCCCAGGGCCGCCGGGCCCGCCTCGACCTCAAGCACTTCGCGCGGTTCGTGACGCTGCGCGGCGAGGCGAGCGACGGATGGCGCGGCGAGATCCAGGACGGCGAGGTCGTCGTCACCCATGAGGACGCGCTCGCCCAGGAGGAGGAGCAGGAGGCCGGCAAACCCTCGGACGAGTACGACTCCGAGGACACCGACTCCGAAGGATCGGAACGGACCGAAGAGTACGGCTCCGACGAGTACCGCTCCGACGAGTACGACGACGAGGACTCCGAACCCGAGCCCGAGGACTCCGAGCCCGAGGACTCCGAGCCCGAGTACTCCGAACCCGAGGGGCGCGAGGTCGAGGAGGACGAGGCCGAGGAGTACGACGAGCCCGATGACGAGCCCGAGCCGCCGGCCCGGCAGCGTCAGCGGGCCGGATCCGGGGCCCGCCGATGACGACGGCGAGCCGACATCCGGAGCCGTTCGGGGGTGGCGGCGGGGCCAACCTCGCCGACATCCTCGAACGCGTCCTCGACAAGGGCATCGTGATCGCGGGCGACATCCGCATCAACCTGCTCGACATCGAACTGCTCACCATCAAACTGCGTCTCATCGTCGCCTCGATCGACAAGGCCAAGGAGATGGGCATCGACTGGTGGGAGGACGACCCCGCCCTCTCCTCGGGTGCCCGTCGCAAGGAACTCGCCAGGGAGAACGCCGAGTTGAAGCAACGGCTGGCCGAACTCGACGAGGGGAGCCCGCAGATCGAGGCGCGCGACGAGAGGCGTGACGGCGCGCGCGCCGAGACACGTGACGAAAGGCGTGAGGAGAGGCGCGGCGAGCGGCGCAGGGAGAGCCGCGCGGAGAGCCGCGGCGAGCGGCGTACCGAGAGCCGTACGCGTACCGAGAGGCGCAACGAGAGGGGGACCGCGTGACCACCGACGAACCGCGCGAACTGCGCTACGTGTACGCCGTGTGCGATCCGCTCGGCGCCCCGCTCCAGGCCGAACTCACCGGCGTCGCGGGCGCCCCGCCCCGGCAGCTGGAGCACCAGGGCCTCGTCGCGGTCGTCGGCTCCGTACCCGAGCGGGACTTCGCCGAGGAGCCGCTCCGCGCCCACCTGGAGGACCTGGACTGGCTCACCGAGACGGCCCGCGCCCACCAGAACGTGATCGCCGCGCTCACCACGGTCACCAGCCCGCTCCCGATGCGTCTCGCCACCGTCTTCCACGACGACAGCGGCGTACGCCTCATGCTGGAGCAGGAGGAGGAGCGCTTCCGCGCGGGCCTCGACCGCCTCGCGGGGCGCGTCGAGTGGGGCGTGAAGGTGTACGTCGAGGAGCCCGAGGCCCCCGCGCCCGCCGCTGGGCCGGCCACCTCCGGCCGTGACTACCTGCGCCGCCGCCGCGCCGAGCGCACCGCGCGCGACGACACCTGGCGGCGCGCCGAAGGCTTCGCGCAGGAGCTGCACGACGAGCTGTCCCGGTACGCCGCGCACACCCGTGTGCACCCGCCGCAGAACCCGGAACTCTCCCGCGCCAGCGGCAGGAACGTGCTCAACGCGGCATATCTCGTGGAGCGTTCGGACGCGGAGGAGTTCGTGGAGCGCGTCGACGCGACGAAGGACCGCGAGCCGGATCTGAGGGTCGAGCTGACCGGGCCCTGGGCGGGCTACTCGTTCACGGCCGACGACGAGGAGGAGGGGCGGACGTGACGGTCGTCGAACGGCGCGAGATCGCCCTGGTCGACCTCCTCGACCGGCTGCTCGCGGGCGGCGTCGTCCTCGCGGGCGACGTCACCCTGCGCATCGCCGATGTCGACCTGGTGCGCATCGACCTCAACGCCCTGATCAGCTCGGTGAACGAGCAAGTGCCCTCGCCCTGGCCGGAGGTGATGAACGGTGAGTGAACGCCGCCGCATCGAACTCGAACCCGACACGGTCGAGCGCGACCTGATGAAGCTCGTCCTCACCCTCGTCGAGCTGCTGCGCCAGCTCATGGAGCGGCAGGCGGTCCGCCGCTTCGACCTCGGCGATCTGACGGAGGACCAGGAGGAGCGGGTCGGACTCACCCTGATGCTCCTGGAGGACCGCATGGAGCAGCTGCGGGAGCGCTACGGGCTGCGGCCCGAGGACCTGAACATCGACCTCGGACCGCTGGGCCCGCTGCTGCCCCGCAGCTGAACTGCCTTACGGTCAGCGGGGCTTGCGGCATCAGCGGGGCTTACGGCAGAGGATCTCCCCGTGCAGCACGCCGAACCACGCGTCCTCGTGCGTGCCCCACTCGCGCCACGCCTGCGACACGGCCGTCAGCTGCTCCGGCGTCGCGTGCCCGCCGCCCGTCGCCCGATCGGCGTACGCGGAGGCCAGCGTGCGGTCCGCCCACAGCCCGCTCCACCAGGCGATCTCCTCGGGCGTCGAATAGCACCAGTTGCCGGCGGAACACGTCAGGTCCTCCTGGGCGAAACCGGCCTTCAGGGCCCATGACTTCAGGAACCGCCCGGCGTCCGGCTCGCCGCCGTTGGCGCGCGTGACCCGCTCGTACAGGTCCAGCCAGTCGTCCATGGCGGGCAGCCGCGGGAACCAGGAGAACGCCGCGTAGTCGGACTCCCGTACGGCGATGATCCCGCCCGGCTTCGTCACCCGGCGCATCTCGCGCAGCGCCTGCACCGGGTCGCCCACGTGCTGCAGCACCTGGTGCGCGTGCACGACGCAGAACGTGTCGTCCGGCCAGTCGAGCGCGTGCACGTCCGCCGTCGTGAAGTCGACGTTGGTCAGGCCCCGTTCGGCGGCCGTGGCGCGCGCCTGGTCCAGGATGCCCTCGGCGTGGTCGGCGCCGGTGACATGCCCGTCGGGGACCAGTTCGGCCAGGTCGGCGGTGATGGTGCCGGGGCCGCAGCCGATGTCCAGGATCTTCATGTGCGGCTTGAGCGAGTCGAGCAGGTAGGCCGCCGAGTTGGCGGCGGTGCGCCAGGTGTGCGAGCGGAGCACGGACTCGTGGTGTCCGTGGGTGTATACGGCGGTCTCCTGCGGCATGACTCGGTCCCTTCGCGTACGGCGGACTGCCGGGGACGCCTGCCCCCGACGGTTCGATCACCGTACGCCCGCGAGCCGCATTGTGAGATACCCGTCTTGAATAGTGGACGGTGGTGGATGGTGGGATCGGGTCAGAGCAGCGAGTGCGGGCGGTACACGCGCAGCCCCTCGTGCTCCTTGTCCACCCGCAACTCCCCGCCGCACTCGGTGACTTCACCGTCGAAGGCGAGCGGGGTGCCGGGTGTCACGCCGTCCACCCGCAGCCGCGTCAGGCGGGTCGCCGTGTGGAACGGCGAGCGGGACAGCGGCCCCGAGAGGGCCGCGGCGAGCAGCCGCACGCCGGGCAGCCGGCCGCCGTCCACCGTGCGCACGTCGAGCAGGCCGTCGGCCAGGTTCGCGCGCCGGCCCGCGGTCAGGCCCATCCGCCGGTACGTGCAGTTCCCGGCGAACAGCAGCCACAACGGCCGCTTCCTGCCGTGCAGTTCGACGCTCAGCGGATGGTCGCGGCGCAGCACGTACATGGCCGCCACGACATCCGCGAGCCGCCCGCCGACCCGCCCGGACCAGCGCTCCCGCTCCCGCACCAGCTCCGGATAGGCACCCAGGCTGAGGGTGTTGAGGAAGATCCCGGAGCCGTTCCCGGACTGGAAGCGGCCCACGTCCACGGCGACCGCGTGTCCGCCCTCGACGGCGCCCACCAGATCGCCGGTGTCCTCGATGCCGAGGTCGTACGCGAAGTGGTTGAGGGTGCCGCCGGGCAGCACCGCGAGCGGCAGATCGTGCCGGAGCGCCACGCGCGCGGCCGTGTTCACGGAGCCGTCGCCGCCCGAGATGCCGAGCGCGCGGGCGCGCGGCGCCGCCTTGTCCAGCTGTTGCTCGAGTTCGTCGCCCGCGCACTCGATGTACTCGGCGTGGGGCAGCGCGTCCCGCAGGGCCCGTACGCGCTCCGGGGTGCCCGCCCCGGTGTTCACGATCATCACCAGGCCCTCGCCGCCCGGCAGCGCCGGCACGTCGTCCACCAGGGGACGGCCCGGCGCGGGCATCTGGTCGCGCGTCGGCACCAGGCCGCGTACGGCGAACGCCGCACCCGCGCCGAGGGCCGCGCCCGCGAGGACGTCGGCGGG
Source organism: Streptomyces nidicola (assembly GCF_050106155.1). Lineage (NCBI taxonomy): Bacteria > Bacillati > Actinomycetota > Actinomycetes > Kitasatosporales > Streptomycetaceae > Streptomyces > Streptomyces nidicola. The sequence continues at coordinate 2,266,586 of NZ_JBNBPI010000001.1, read as the reverse complement.
GAAGTGCGCGCCGGTGTAGATCCGGGAAGCCGCCACAGAGAAGGCCACGGGGGCGACGAGCGCGCCGAGGCCCCGGGACTCCAGGGCCACGCCCGTCGCGAAGGCCGCGGCGGAGGCCGAGTGCCCGGAAGGGAACGAGGTCGTGAACGGCTGCCGCTTCAGCCGGCGCACCAGCGGCACCGGGTCGAGATCCGGGCGCGCCCGGCGCACCGAACGCTTCCCGAGGGTGTTGATGGTGGCCGAGGCGAGCGCGAGAGAGGCCACTCCGCGCACGGCGGCCCGGCGGGCGCGCGGCGATCCGGTCGCGGCGAGGGCCCCGCCGACCGCGAACCACAGCACACCGTGGTTCGCGGACCTGCTCAGGCGCGGCAGGATCCGCTCGGCGCCCGGCCAGTGCGCTCCGGCGGCGAACTCGAAGACGCGCAGATCGAGTGCGGCGAGCCGGGCGCGCAGCGTCGGCGGCGCGGGCGGCGTCGAATCGAGGATCGGACCCGAGGTGAACGACTTCAGCGAATTCATCGACCGCACATTCAGTGACTTCAAGTTCAGCGGCTTCTTCAGTGGCTTCAGGGGCGACATGCGTGACAGGTACCCCGGCGAGGGGCCCGCATCCGGTGCGCTCCGGCCAATTCGTTTGCCCGTCACCCGCACGGGCGTCCAGAATGCGGGATCATGGGACATCTGGAAGCGGCACATCTTGAGTACTACCTCCCCGACGGGAGGGCGCTGCTCGGCGATGTCTCGTTCCGGGTCGGCGAGGGCGCGGTCGTCGCGCTCGTCGGGCCGAACGGAGCGGGCAAGACGACTCTTCTGCGACTGATCTCCGGCGAGCTGCGGCCGCACGGCGGCTCGGTCACCGTCGGCGGCGGCCTCGGCGTGATGCGCCAGTTCGTGGGCTCTGTCCGCGACGAGACGACCGTCCGCGACCTCCTCGTATCGGTGTCCTCGCCGCGCATCCGCGAGGCGGCGAAGGCGGTCGACGAGGCCGAGCACCTGATCATGACCGTCGACGACGAGGCCGCGCAGATGACCTACGCGCAGGCCCTCTCCGACTGGGCCGAGGCGCAGGGCTACGAGGCGGAGACCCTCTGGGACATGTGCACGACGGCGGCGCTGGGCGTGCCGTACGACAAGGCCCAGTTCCGCGAGGTGCGCACACTGTCCGGCGGTGAACAAAAACGCCTCGTACTCGAAGCCCTCCTCCGGGGCACGGACGAGGTCCTTCTCCTCGACGAGCCGGACAACTATCTGGACGTCCCCGGCAAGCGCTGGCTGGAGGAGAAGCTCCGCGAGACCCGCAAGACGGTCCTGTTCGTCTCGCACGACCGGGAGCTGCTCGCCCGCTCGGCGGAGAAGATCGTCAGCGTCGAGCCGAGCCCCGGCGGGGCCGACGCGTGGGTGCACGGCGGCGGTTTCTCGACGTACCACGAGGCGCGCCGCGAGCGGTTCGCGCGCTTCGAGGAGCTGCGCCGCCGCTGGGACGAGAAGCACGCGCAGCTGAAGAAGCTCGTGGTCAACCTGCGGCAGGCCGCTTCCGTCAGCCACGAAATGGCGTCCCGCTACGCGGCGGCGCAGACGCGGCTGCGCAAGTTCGAGGAGGCGGGCCCGCCGCCGGAGCCGCCGCGCGAGCAGGACATCACGATGCGCCTGAAGGGCGGCCGCACCGGAATCCGGGCGGTGACCTGCGAGAACCTTGAGCTGACCGGCCTCATGAAGCCCTTCTCGCTCGAGGTCTTCTACGGCGAGCGGGTCGCGGTCCTCGGTTCGAACGGCTCGGGGAAGTCGCACTTCCTGCGGCTGCTCGCGGGCGACGAGTCCGTGGGGCACGCGGGAGCATGGAAGCTCGGCGCGCGGGTGGTGCCGGGGCACTTCGCCCAGACCCACGCCCACCCCGAGCTCCAGGGGCGGCCGCTCCTCGACATCCTGTGGCGCGACCACGCGAAGGACAAGGGCGCGGCGATGTCCCTGCTGCGTCGCTACGAGCTGACGGCGCAGGCGGAGCAGAAGTTCGAGCGTCTTTCGGGTGGCCAGCAGGCCCGCTTCCAGATCCTGCTGCTCGAGCTGGAGGGCGCGACGGCGCTGCTGCTGGACGAGCCCACGGACAACCTCGACCTGGAGTCGGCGGAGGCGCTTCAGGAGGGCCTGGAGTCCTTCGACGGCACGGTCCTCGCGGTCACCCACGACCGCTGGTTCGCCCGCGCCTTCGACCGCTACCTGGTCTTCGGCTCGGACGGCCACGTGCGGGAGACGCAGGACCCGGTGTGGGACGAACGCCGAGTGGAGCGGACCCGGTAGCTGTTGCGCCCACCCGAGGCCGTGACGCCGGGGCGGCGCAACGTTATACGGACCAGCGCAGGAGCGCGCCGAGCCCACCCGCCGGTCCCGCAGAGGGATCCGCTCCGGCGACGGACAACGCACCCGCCCCACTCGCGGCAGCACACCGCATGAGGGCGTCGTCGGCCCGCGCCGACACCACGTCGCCCGCGCCGAGCGCCTCCGCGTCCGCGCGCCGCACGCCCAGCTGGTCCGGGCTCTCGCCCACCCACACCTCACGGTGCGCGTCGGGCCCGTCCGAGCGGATGAGCAGCTCCGCGATCCGGTGCTCGCGCGCCGCGTCCACCAACGCCGGCACGCCCTCCGCCGCCGCTTCGCCCTGACCGCGCGACTCGGCGAACAGCGCCAGGTCGTGCGCGGCGCGCTGTGCCACCTGCTCGGCCCTGGCCGATTCCAGCTCACTGTCGAGGAGCCGGCTCTCCGCCCCGTGCCGGGCGCGGACGACCGAGTCGCCCAGTTCGGCGGGGAGCCGGTCCCGTACGGCGACGCACTCCCGGTCGTCGCCGACCAGCACGACGAGCTCGGCCCGGGTCTCGGCCTGCCGGTGCGCCAACTCCCCGGCGATCTCAGCGGCGTTGTGCTCCCAGGTGTTCTCCACGCGCAGCTGGAAGTGCCGCTCCGACAGGTCCCCGGACGACGTGCGGTGCACCGGCCACTGCTGCCCGGTCACCTTGCCCGCCTGCGACTCCCCGCGCGCGGAGCGCAGTTCGAAGTCGGCTCCGGTCCTGTCGATGTACGCGACGAGGCACAGCGGGTCCTCACCGGCGAGGTCGAGCAGCGGCGTCGTGTGCGGGAGCGCCGCCCAGCGCGCCGAGGTCTGCCCCGGCGGCGTGCTCAGCGCCGGGTCGAGGACGACCTCGCCGTCGCGCCCGAAGAAGGCCCGGCCGACGGGTTCGCGCGAGTGCCGCAGGTCCTCGACCGCGGCCCGCATCGCGTGACACGTCGCCTCGTCCGCACCGGCCGCGGCGAGCGCGCGCTGCACCCCGAGCGCCTCCAACGACCGCTCGTCGGGGGTGGATTCGCTGTGCCGTGACGTGTCGACGTACACGGATGCCCAGGGGCCGGGACGATTGCACAGGGGATTGAGGAACGCCAGGTCCATGGCTGCCTCCCGGAAATCGTGGGTACGGTGTGCCGCGCGCCTCAGGTTCCGCTGACCTGCTTCAGCAGCGCCGCGTCGAAGGCCTTGAGGTCGTCCGGGCGGCGGCTGGTGACCAGCACGTTCGGTCCGCCCGTGCAGATCTTCACCTGCTCGTCGACCCAGGTGCCGCCCGCGTTGCGGATGTCGGTGGCGAGGCTCGGGTACGAGGTCAGCGTGCGGTCGCGCACCACGTCGGCCTCGATCAGTGTCCACGCCGCGTGGCAGATCGCCGCGACCGGCAGGCCCCGGTCGAAGAAGTCCCGTACGAACGCGACCGCTTCGGGGTCCGTGCGCAGCTGGTCCGGGTTGGCCACACCGCCGGGCAGTACCAGCGCGTCGAAGCCGTCCGCCGATGACCCCAGGGACGCGACCGTCTTGTCGACGGGGAACTTGTCCGCCTTGTCGAGGTGGTCGAAGGCCTGGATCTCACCCTGCTTGGTCGATACGAGCACGGGTTCGCCGCCCGCGTCCCGCACCGCCTGCCAGGGATCGGTCAGCTCAACCTGTTCGGCCCCTTCGGGCGCCACGAGGAACGCGATCCGCATCGTCGGTCAACTCCCTTGCCGCATAGGTCTTTTCAGTGCTCTCAACTCGGGCTCAGGTCGGTGTGTCGCGTGCCCAGCCGTCCGGGTCGGCGCCGCTTATGTCGGCGAGCGCGGACGCCGGGTCCTGGGTCAGCGCCAGATCGCCCAGGCTGACCATCCCGACGGCCTGTCCGTCCTGCACCACCGGCAGGCGGCGCACGGCGTACTCGCGCATCAGCGCCACCGCGGCGGAGACCTCGTCGTCCGGGCCGATCGCCACCGGATGCGGAGTGCACACCGCCTCGGCGCTCACCGTGAGCGGATCGGCCCCGTCGGCGACGGCCCGCAGCGCGATGTCGCGGTCCGTGAGCACGCCCACGACCTGCGCCTCGTCCGCCACCAGTACATCCCCGATGTCCTGCGCCCGCATCAGCTGGGCGGCCTCGACCAACGAGGCGTCGGGGCGTACCGCGACCACTCCGGGTGTCATGACTTCCCTGACTACATCGGCCATCGAATTCGGCCTTTCTGCATCTTCGGGTGCACCGTGATCCCGGCCCATGTACCCGACCGACCCGGAGCTAACCCCCGTCATTTGTAAGGGCTTTGGCCAGGTCCGAGGCCGTATGGAACACGGTCTTCGCGGGCAGTGCCGCCACCGGCTCGACGAGCCGGTCGGGGGCGGACCGCTCGCGCAGCGTTTCCGCGAGCGCCCCGGGCGTGGCCGGAAACGAGGTGCGGCCGAGGAGCCGCCCCAGTTCGAGCCGGACGGCGTCCAGGCGGCCGGGTCCGGGACCCGGTTCCACGGGCCCGCCCGCCACCTCCGGGTCGTCCTCCGCCGCGGGCTCCGGGTCGTTCCACTCCTCGACCCGCGTGGGGTGGCCGGAGCGGAGCAGGCCCTGCAGTTCGTGCTTCATTTCGTCGTCGCGGTGGGCGCTCAGCCGGTCGCTGCCGCGTTGCATTGTTCCCTCCAGTGACTCGGCGGTGCCCGACGCGTACCCGACCGCTTCGCGGTGACACCTGGTGGTTTGCCCGCGCGGGGCGGGGAGACCCGTGAACGGTCGTTCCCACTCGGGCGACCGGCTGGAAGGACAGGCCATGGAGCTGCTGACGGTCCTGATTCCCGCGGGCATGCTGGGGTTCGTACTCGTCCTCGGACGGTACGAGGAGTGGCTGCTGCCCCGGCCCGAGGAGGCGGACCCGCGCGAACATGCGGGCCCGGCCCGTTGAGGGCACCCTGGAGAGGTCGCGGTGTTTGCGGCGATGCGCCAGGGGCAGGCGAAAGACAGTGCTTCGGACAGGAGGCACGTCCGTGGGAGGGATACGACCGCGTCGTATCCAGAGGATCCGCAGGATCGCCCCGGGTGTGTCCGAAGGTCTTGCGGGCGCGACTCCCACGGTGACCACCGAACCCAAGGCACCTTTCAGGGAGTTGCGACCAGATGCGCACGCGTACCAGCTCACCCCAGAACCCGGTGAAGCCCGGTGGACGCCACCCGCACGACGACGCCCCCGACACCGCCGAGGCTTTCGCCAAGCTGTCCGACATGCCCGACGGTCCCGAGCGCGATGAACTGCGCCAGGAGGTCGTCGAGGCCTGGCTACCGATGGCCGACCGGCTCGCGGGACGTTTCCGTAATCGCGGCGAGGCCTATGAGGACCTGCGGCAGGTTGCCGCTCTCGGCCTGGTGAAGGCCGTGGACCGATACGACCCGGAGCGCGGCAACGCCTTCGAGAGCTATGCCGTGCCCACCGTTACCGGCGAGATCAAGCGGCATTTCCGCGACCACATGTGGACACTGCATGTGCCGCGCCGCGTCCAGGACCTGCGCAACAGGGTCCGGTTCGCACAGCACGAACTCTCCGCCACCATCTCGGGGCGAGCCCCGACTCTCGCGGAGATCGCCGAGCACGCCAACATGACCGAGGACGAGGCCCGTACCGGCCTGGAAGCGCTGGAGAGCTTCACCGCACTCTCCCTCGACGCGGAGCTGCCCGGCAGCGAGGACGGATACTCGCTGTCCGACGCGCTCGGCGACGCGGATCCGGCGCTCGACGTCGTCGTCGACCGCGAGGCCGTCAAGCCGCGGATAGCGGCGCTTCCGGAGCGCGAGCGGGAGATCCTCTACATGCGGTTCTTCGGCGACATGACACAGAGCCGGATCGCCGAACGGCTCGGCATCTCGCAGATGCACGTGTCCCGACTCATCAGCCGCTGCTGCGACCGCCTGCGGGACCAGGTCCTGGCGGACGCCGCATAACCCACTGCGTCGGCCGGTGGCCCTATTTCCGCATCGCCAGGGCGATGTGACGGGCCATCATGTCGAGCGTCTTCGCCTCCGCCATCGAGAAGGCGAGGCGGCCCGCGGACCGGAACAGGGTGAGCACACCCTGGACCGGTTCGCCGGGCGCGGGTATCAGCGGCACACACAGAAGCGAGGTGACATCGGCACGGACGAGCACCGGCGCCCCCGACGCGTCGTCGCCCAGGGCCCTCAGGTCCTCCGGGCGCACGAGCAGCGCCGGGGCGCCGCCACGCGCCGCCTCGACGACGAGCGGTCCCGCGGCCGGGTCCTGCGCGGCGATGTCCCGGACGGCCTCGTCGTCCGCGCCGAGCACCTCGATGCGCTCCAGGTGCGCGGCCCCCTTGTCGGCCACCACCCAGTCGGCGAACCGGCCGTGCAGCACGTGGGCGGCGCGCCGCAAAAGTTCGGCCGGGTCGCCCACCGGGCCGCCGAGCAGCTCCCGTGTCATCGCGTCGAGCAGGTCGGTGAGCGCGGCGTGCCGGGTCGTCTCCGCGAGGTCGGGGACCGGCGCGGCGGGCCGGGCCGACGTAGGCCCGAGGCCGGCGTCCGCGGGCTGCAGGACCGCGAGGACCGTGGTGCGCCGCTCGTTGCCCGGACGCAGGCCCGTGAGGACCGTGCGGACGGGGGCCTGCGGGTTCTGCTGCAGATGCACGGTCAGCCCGCGGTCCCCCTCGCCCCGGGCCACCGCCGCGACCTGCGAGCGGAACGCGGCCCGGTCGGCGTGCGCCAGGAACCCGGTCATCGGGCGGCCCGTCGCGTATCCGGCGCGTACGCCCGTGAAGGTCGTCGCCGCGAAGTTGAGGCGGCGCACCACCGCTTCGCGGTCCACGAGCGCCACCGGCAGCGGAAGGCGCTGGAAGACGGCGCGCAGCAGCTGCTGCTCGTGCCGCTCGGCTGCCGCGTTGCGGCTCGTGCCCGGGTCCCCGCCCTGCTGGAGGTACGGCCACAACTTCCCGGCTACGTGGTCGAGTTCGAAGAGTGCCGCGTCGAGGACGGCGGGCAGTTCCGCCGTCGACACCGCGCGTGCTGCTTTCAACTCCGCCACACGGCGCACGAAGTCCGCCCGCTCTTCATCGAATTCCTCCGTCTGCGCCATGCTGAGAACGTATCCCGTCCCGCGTTTTCGGGAGCCCGGTACGGGAAGCGAACCGACAAGGAGGCTTGAACCCGATGCGACAGTACGTGCAGGCCGATCAGAGCGACGACGCGGCCCACGTCGGAAGGTATCCGGTGGCGCTGGGCCAACGCGCCACGGGGGCAGTGGAATCGGGGCTTTCCGCCCGGCGGCTCTCCGAGCTCGCCGAGGGGGCGCTCCGGTGCACCGCCGAGTGCTGCGGCGCCGTCGCCACCGCGAGCGACGGCACCGACGAGCGGCCCACCGCGGTGACCCACCCCGATCTCGCCGCGCTCGTCTCCGTGCAGGACCGCTTCGGCGACGGGCCCATACCGGCGGCCGAGGAGGGCGGCGACCCGGTCGACGCCAGCGACCTGCTGAACGACCGGCGCTGGCCCGACTACCGTGCGCTCGCCCTGGATTCGGGCGTGCGCTCCAGCATCACCCTTCCCTTCCGCAGCGGTGACCTCACGGTCACGCTCAGCCTGTACAGCTTCCGGGCCGGCTCCCTGGAGGCCGCGTCGCACGGGCCGATCCGCGCCCTCGGCGATCTGGCCGCAGACTGCCTGCTGCGCGACCGCTCCTACGAGGCGGCGCTCACCGAGGTCGACCAGCTGGGCTCGGCGCTGCGCACACGGCCCGTCGTGGACCAGGCCTGCGGCATCGTCATGCATGTGCTGGGGTGCGGACCGGACGACGCGTTCACCGTGCTGCGCCGAATCTCGCAGACGACCAACCGGAAACTGGCGGACGTCGCCTCCGCCGTCGTCGAGCGGCGCGGACGCGGCCTGGAACGCGAGTTCAGCGCCGTGGCGGACTGACCGTCCACCCCGCTCCGGTCGGCCGCGGTCACCCGACCGGCCCAGCCGCCTCGTCCCGCCCCGTCTGCCCCGGTGCCCACACGGGTACGTACAGGGGCAGGAGGCCGGCACGCGGGCCACGCCGCGCGCGGACACCCGGTGAGGTGTGACGCTGGAGGCAGGACCCGGCTCCGGTCTCCCGGCTGCCCGGACCCGGTGGCCGCCCTGCCCACGGCGGCCGCCCCGTACAGCGACCCCCACCCGCACGGCGAGCGGACGGCACGGAGGCAGCATGCGGCCATCGGAACCCACGGCCAGGACTTCAGGACCCGGCGCCGCCCGGGCCCGGGCCCCCGAAGGCCGTGGACCCGTGCGGTACGGACCGCCGCTGCCCGAGCCAGGACTCCCGGTGCTGCCCGAACTGACCGCCGTCGCCGCGGGAGCCGCGGGGCGCCCGGCCTCGGAGCCGCCGGGCGGCCCGCCCGCCCTGCTGGAGGCGGCCTGCGGCTACTGGCAGCGCCGCGGCCTCGACACCGAACGCGAGCAGCTCGGCGCGGCGCCCGGCGCGGCCCCGCTGCTGCTCGCCCTCACCGCCGCGCTCGGCGGCGACATGCTGGTGCCGCGCCCCTGCTCGGCCTGGTGGGTGCCGCAGGCCAGGCTCCTGGGCCGCGCCGTCTACCACGTGCCGACGCCCGCCGAGTGCGGCGGCGTCCCCGACTCGACGGCCTTCCTGGAGACCGTCCGCCGGGTCAGAGCCGAGGGCGGCGACCCCCGGCTGCTCGTGCTGTCCGTGGCCGACGACCCGACGGCGACCGTGCCGCCGCCCGAGGTGCTGCACGAGGCCGTGGAGGCCGCCGCGGCCGAGGGACTGCACGTGGTCAGCGACGAGACATGGCGGGACACGCTGCATCCGGGCGCGGACTCCGTCCTGTTCAGCCCCGCCGAGATGTACCCGCTCGACGTCACCGTCCTCAGCGACCTCACCGGCGCGTTCCTGCCGCCGTCGCTGCCCGCGGCCTGCGCCCGGTTCCCGGCCACCGAGCGCGGCGCCAAGCTGCGCGCCCGCGTCCTCGACTTCCTCACCGCCACGGGGGCGCTGCTCGCGGCGCCGGTCGCCGCCGCGGCCACGTACGTCCTGAACGAGAGCGAGGAGATCACCGAGCGCCGCCGCGTCGGTGCCGCGCTGCACGCACAGGTCGCCGGTGCCCTGCACCGCGCCGTGCTCGGCGCGGGCGGCCTCGCGAGACCCCCGCGGGCCGGCCGGCACCTCTACATGGACCTGGAGGAGCTGCGGCCCCGGCTCGCCGCGCTCGACGTCAGCGACTCCCAGGACCTGGAGGACTTCCTCGGCGAGCGGCTCGGCATGCCGGTCCCCGGCGGCCACCGCTTCGGCGACGAACAGGGCGCGCTGCGGGCCCGCCTGTCGACGGGACCGCTGCTCGGGTCAACCCCCGAGGAACGCAGGGCGTCCCTCACCTCACCGGAGCCCTTGGAATTGCCGCACGTCGCAAGGCTGTTGACCATGGTGGAGTCGACGCTCCGCGCCATCGGCGGGGAACCGGCAGGCGAAGGATGGGAGACCGAGCGATGACGCAGGCGTCCGAAGCACCGTCGGCCATGCAGCGGGTCGATGCCGCCGCGGCCCCGCCGCCCCTCGTCGAGCCGCGGCCGCTCGGCGGGGGAGACACCGGAGTGCGGGACGTACCGCGCCGCTGGCCCAAATCGTTCGCCCACCGGCTGACCGCACCGCTGCCGGGCCTGCGGGCCTTCGCCAGATTCGCCCGCGAGGGCGCGCTCCGGCCGCCCGCCGAGAGCCTCGCCGACATCCCGGACCTGCCCTTCGCGCCCGGCCCGCTGCCGCAGGTCGACGCCCGTACGGCGGCCGTCACCTGGGTCGGGCACGCCAGCTGGATCGTCCGCATCGGCGGCCTCACGGTCCTCACCGACCCCGTCTGGTCCCGCAAGATCCTCGGCACCCCTGCCAGGGTCACCCCCGCGGGCGTGGCCTGGAGCGCGCTGCCCCGCGTCGACGCCGTCGTCATCAGCCACAACCACTACGACCACCTGGACTGGCCGACCGTAAAAAGACTCCCGCGCGACACCCCGGTCCTCGTCCCCGCGGGCCTCGCCCGCTGGTTCACGCGGCGCGGCTTCACGCGGGTCACGGAGCTGGACTGGTGGGAGGCGGTGGAGCTGAAGGGGGTCCGCTTCGACTTCGTGCCGGCCCACCACTGGTCCAAGCGCAGCCTCGTCGACACCTGCCGCACCCTGTGGGGCGGCTGGGTGCTCACCGACGCCGACGGGCAGCGGATCTACTTCGCGGGCGACACCGGCTACGGCCACTGGTTCTCGCAGATCGGCCGCCGCTACCCGGGCATCGACCTCGCGCTGCTGCCCATCGGCGCGTACGACCCGCGCTGGTGGCTGAAAGACGTGCACTGCGACCCGGAGGACGCGGTGCGGGCGGTGCAGGACGTGGGCGCGCGGCGGATGGCGCCGATGCACTGGGCGACGTTCCTGCTGTCGGCGGAACCGGTCCTCGAACCGCTGCACCGGCTGCGCGCCGCCTGGGACAAGGCGGGCCTGCCGCGCACGGCCCTGTGGGACGTGCCGGTGGGCGGCTCACGCGTGCTGACTGCCTGACTCCCGCCCCCGCACCTTGCGCCAGGCGCTCGGCACCGCGCTGATCAGCACGGTCAGCGCGATCGCCGCGACGACGCCCTGCCACGGCTTGGGGAACAGCGAGCCGCCGAGGATGCCGATGACCTGGTACGTCACCGCCCACGCGAGGCAGGCGGGGATGTCGCCGCGGGCGAACTGCCGCAGCGGCATCTTCGCCAGCAGACAGGCCAGCATCACGGGGATCCGCCCCGCGGGCACGAGCCGCGACAGCACGAGCACCATCACCCCGTGGTCCGCGAGCTTGTCCTGCGCCTGCGCGAGCCGCTCCTCGGGCGCCCGCGAACGGATCGCCTCCAGCCACTTCGACCCGTTCTTGGAGTGCATGCCGCGCCGCCCCAGCCAGTACAGGGCGATGTCGCCGAGGAACGCGGCGAGCGCCGCCGCCGCGAAGACGAACAGCAGCGAGAGCGGCGAGCTGTGGTGGAACGCGACGACCGCCGCGGAACTCACGAGCGCGCCGGTCGGGATGACCGGGACGAGCGCCCCGAGGAAGACGAGCAGGAACAACGTGGGGTAGCCGACGGCCTGTTGGGTCGTCTCGGGCGGCACCTGGGTCGCTGCGAAGAGCATCACCGGCGCGCTCCCGACCGGGGGGTTTTGGGGCGGAGGGATCTGGCTCGACGGGATCCGGGGCGAACGTTCGTGGGCCGTCTCATCCGGCCACCTCGGGACGTACGCTCTCGCCCTGGTCGAGCCGGTGCACCGCCACGCCGGGCGCGCGCAGCGCCGCCTGCCGGACGAACTCGTCGCCCGGCGCGTGGAACTCGTGCGGCCGCACCGCGTCCATGCCGATCGGCCAGTACGTCCCGTAGTGCACGGGCACCGCGCTGCGCGGCGCGATCCGGGCGAGCGCCTCGGCGGCCCGCCCCGCGTCGAGATGCCCGGAGCCGAGGTACGGGCCCCAGCCGCCCACCGGCAGCAGCGCCACATCGACCTCGCCCACGGCCTCCGCCATGCCGTCGAAGAGCCCGGTGTCGCCCGCGAAGTACGTACGGGCCTCGCCGTTCACGACATAGCCGAGCGCGGGCGCCGTGTGCGGCCCGACCGGGAGCCTGCGCCCGTCGTGCTCGGCGCGGACCGCTTCTATCGTCACGTGTCCGACCTCGACGCGCGCGCCCGCCTCCACCTCGATGATCTTCAGCGTGCGGAGCTTGCGCAGCGCGGGCACGGCGCGCGGGGCGCCCTTCGGCACGAGCACCCGGGTACCGGGCGCGAGCCGGGCGAGCGAGGGCACGTGCAGGTGGTCGGCGTGCAGGTGGGAGACCAGGACGACGTCCGCCTCCGCCGCGCGCGGTGGCGGGGGCGCGCCGCGCCTGCGACGCAGGTGTGCGAGGCGCCGGGCGAAGAGGGGATCCGTGAGGACGCGCGTGCCGGCGTCCTCGACGGTGCAGGTGGCATGACCCCACCAGGTGATCTCCACCGGCACGCGCTCCTCCTTGTGCTCCTCCGGGCGACTCCCTTGAGCCTACGTGCAGGAGTAGGGTCGGGGCCGAAAGGCTGTGGTGAGGGGGGACGCATGGGGGCATCCGACGGGAGCGGCGAAGCGGTGCGGGTCGCGGCGATCGCCAGCCTGATCCCGCTCGAGGAGCTGGACGCCGACCCCTTCCTGGTGGACTCGCGCAGCCAGCACGCCATGTGCGCGCGCTGGGCCGCCGAACGTGGGTACGTGATCACCCGCGAACTCCTGGTGCACGGGGTCCGCCCCGACCACGAGGTGCTGTGGGCGGATGTCGACGCGGGCCTGGTCGATGTGTTCGTCGCCCCCTGCGAGCGCGTGCTGCGCGCTGCGCTCCGCTCGGTCGACGCGTTCTCGGCGGAGTGCGAGCGGCGCGGCGTCCGCCTGGAGACGGCGGGCCTCGCGGAGCCGGCCTACGACGCGCAAATGAAGGCCCGCGTCCACCGCCGCCTCTCGATGCCGACGGCGGGTTACGACGGCTGCTAGCCAATTCAGCCCCGCCGGCGTTTGAGGCGCGGGGTCCGGGGCGGAGCCCCGAGGCCGTCACCACGGGGGACCCCAAAAGGTGTGAAACCCTGACCCCACGTGACCAAATGAGGGGAGCCGTAACGTGGCCGGAGGCCGTTGGTGGAGGCGGGCCGGAAGCACCGCCTGGCGTTCGGTCGCCGTCTGGGCGGCCTGCACGGTCACCATGATGGTCCTCGCCGGACTGCTCCCCGACTTCAAGCTGACGTCCGACGACGGCGACAGCATGACTCGCGTAGCCGTCACCGCCGCCCTCGGCGCCGCCGCCTTCGCCCTCCTCTCGGCCCTCGTCTGGCCGATCCTCGTACGCGCCCTGCTGCTCGTCCCCGCCCTCGTCCTCGGCCTCGTCGTGTTCTTCCTCAACGGGGCCCTGCTGCTCATCGCGCTGCACCTCATCCCCGACGGCAGGGGAGAGGCAGGCCCCGAGACCGCGGTCGTCGTGGCCGCGGTCATGTCGGCCGTGGCGTCGGCCGCCGGTGGTGCCCTGGCCGTCCGGGACGACGACGCGTACCGCAGGCGCCTGTACCGGCTCGCCGACCGCAGGCGCCGCAGGGGCTCCGACGCCGACACCGCCTGCCCGCCCACCCCCGGCACCGTCTTCATCCAGCTCGACGGCGTCGGCCACGAGGTGCTGCGCCGCGCCGCGCGTGACGACGTGATGCCGACGGTCAACGGATGGCTGCGCGACGGCGGCCACCGCCTCACCCCGTGGCGCACCGACTGGTCGAGCCAGACCGGCGCCAGCCAGCTCGGCATCCTGCACGGCTCCAATTACGACGTCCCGGCCTTCCGCTGGTACGAGAAGGACACCGGCGAGACCCAGGTGTCCAACCGGCCCACCAGCGCCGCCGAACTCCAGCGCCGCGCCGTCGCGCACACCGGCGACGGCGGCCTGCTCACCGTCGACGGCGCCAGCCGCGGCAACCTGTTCAGCGGCGGCGCGGAACAGGTCGCACTCGTCCTTTCCGTCGCCGCCCGGCGCGGCAAGGAGAACCGCTCGCGGGCCGGCTACTTCGCCTACTTCTCCGACCCGGCGAACGCCGTACGCACCGCGCTGTCCTTCTTCGCCGAGGTCGGCCGCGAGATCGGACAGTCCACGCGGGCCCGCATGTGCAAGGTGCGGCCGCGGATCGGGCGCGGTGGCCTGTACCCGTTCATCCGCGCCTTCGCGACCGTCGTCGAGCGGGACGTCGTCGTCGCCGCCGTCATCGGCGACATGCTCGCGGGCCGCAGCGCCGTCTACGCCGACCTCGTCGCGTACGACGAGGTGGCGCACCACTCGGGCCCGTTCGGCCGCGACGCGCAGCAGGTGCTCGAACGCCTCGACCGCTCGCTCGCGCTGCTCGTCAAGGTCGCCGAGCACGCGCCGCGCCCGTACCGCATCGTCGTCCTCTCCGACCACGGGCAGAGCCCCGGCGAGACCTTCCGCGGCCGCTACGGGCTCACCCTCCAGGACCTCGTGCGCGCCGGCTGCGGGCTGCCCGTGCCGCGCAAGGCGGGGCGCACCCGCAGCGGCGCCGAGGCCCGCGCCGCCGTCCGGGCCGCGCTGCACCGGCCCGTCGAGGAGGGCGCGGGCAAGGGAAAGCGCAGCGAGCCGATCGTGCTGGCCTCCGGCAACCTCGGCCTCGTCTCGTTCCCGGACGTCCCGCACCGCATGACCAAGGAGGAGATCGACGCCCGCAACCCCGCCCTGCTGCCGACCCTCGCCAACCATCCCGGCATCGGTTTCCTCCTCGTACGCAGCGAGGAGCACGGCGCGGTCGTGCTGGGGGCGCGGGGCGCGGAGGTGCCGCTGGCCGAGCTGGCCGACGGCGAGGGGCCGCTCGCCGACTTCGGTCCGGGCGCCGCAGACGCCGTGCGCCGCACCGACTCCTTCCCGCACACCGCCGACATCATGGTCAACTCCATGTACGACCCGTTGGACGGCGAGGTCCTCGCCTTCGAGGAGCAGATCGGTTCGCACGGCGGGCTCGGCGGCGCCCAGAGCCGGCCGTTCCTGCTCTCGCCCGCGGAGCTGTCCGAGCCGGTGCCGCAGGGCGAGGCCCTGGTCGGCGCCGAGCAGGTGCACCAGGTGCTGCGCCGCTGGCTGACCGAGGGACACGGACCGCAGATCCCGATGCGGGTCACGCCGCTGCCCCTGGACCCACCTGCGACGAAGCCCCTTCGGCGGCCCGTGGAGAATTCCCTCCAACGCGAGCCCGGCAGTGCATCATTTGCGGCCACGCCCCCCGAGCCGCAGGACAATTCCGCCTGATTTGGAGCGCGGCGGGAGCCCACCGGACCATGGGCCCCGCCATCCGGCGATCCCGCGGTGGCCCAGCACAATCGAGAGGCACTTCCCCCCATGCTCGACACCGGGACTGCCCCCGCTCCCGAGACGGCTCCGGCAGCGGACGAGGACCAGAACCAGAGCAGCAAGCACGCCCGCAGGTTCGGTCTTCCCATCGCGACGGCCCTCGTCATGGGCAACATCATCGGCGGCGGCATCTTCCTGCTGCCCGCCTCCGTGGCCCCGTACGGCACGATCTCGCTGGTCGCCTTCGGCGTCCTGACGGTCGGCGCCATCGCCCTCGCGCTCGTCTTCGGGCGGCTCGCGAAGCGGCATCCGCAGACCGGCGGCCCCTACGTGTACGCCCGTGAGGCCTTCGGTGACTTCGCCGGGTTCCTCGCCGCGTGGAGCTACTGGATCACCTCGTGGGTGTCGAACGCGGCGCTCGCCGTCGCGGCCGTCGGCTACCTCGACGTGCTCCTGCCGATCCACGGATCGACGTTCTGGACGATCGTCGCGGCGCTCGCCTGCCAGTGGCTGCCCGCGCTCGCCAACCTCGCCGGCACCCGCTACGTCGGCGCCGTCCAGCTCGTCTCCACCATCCTGAAGTTCGCGCCGCTGGTGCTCGTCGCGGTCGGCGGCCTGTTCTTCTTCGACGCCGACAACCTCGGCCCGTTCCAGGCGGGCGGGGACTCCCCGGTCGGCGCGATCTCGGCGTCCGCCGCGATCCTGCTCTTCAGCTACCTGGGCGTCGAGTCCGCCTCCATGAGCGCGGGCGAGGTCCGCGACCCGGAGCGCAACGTCGGCCGCGCCACCGTCCTCGGCACCGCGCTCGCCGCGCTGGTGTACCTGCTGTGCACGGTCTCCGTCTTCGGCACCGTCGCCCACGACAAGCTGGTGGACTCCACGGCCCCGATGACCGACTCCGTCAACGTCATGTTCGGCGGTACGTGGGGCGGCACGGCGGTCGCGATCGCCGCGGTCGTCTCGATCCTCGGTGCGCTCAACGGCTGGACGCTGCTCTCCGCGCAGGCGCCGTACGCCCCCGCGAAGGACGGCCTGTTCCCGGCCGCGTTCGCCCGCAAGAAGCGCGGCGTGCCGACGTTCGGCGTGCTCGTCGGCGTCGTCCTCGCCTCGCTCCTGACCATCTACAACTACACGGCGGGCTCCGAGGGCGTCTTCGAGAGCCTCGTGCTCATCACGACGTTCACGGCGACGGTCCCGTACCTCCTCGCCACCGCCGCGCAGATCTACTTCCTGCTGTCGGGCCAGGGCCACCGGGTGAGCAAGGGCCGCCTCGCGCGCGACATGACGCTCGCGCTCGCCGCGTTCGGCTTCTCGATGTGGCTGGTCGGCGGCGCCGGCTACGCGGCCGTCTACCAGGGCGTCATCTTCCTGTTCGTGGGCGTCCTCGTCTACGCGTGGATGGCGGCCCGCAAGAGGCGGCAATCAAGCCCCTGCGGCGATTGAGCAGCGGGGTCCGGGGCAGAGCCCCGAGACGTGGGCCCGGCCGACCCGCACAAAGCGAACCGGCCGGACCCTGACGGACGTCACCTGGCGATAGGCGCCACCACCCACCGCTGGGTCTTGAACATGCTGTCCCGTGAGCCGATCTCGATCAGTTTCCGCGCAGCGGGATACGCCTCGTTGCCCTCGATCTCGTAGCCGACCTCGACGGACCCGGGTACGTCCGTGATCTCCAGCTGCGCCTCGATGTCGGCCGCCGACCGTTCACCGTCGGCGGCCATCGCCGTCAGATGGGCGATGCGCCGCTGCTGCGCCTCCTCCAGCGCCTGCCGCGGGTCGCGCGACCCCGGCGAGGGGAGCGCCTGCTGGCCCTTGCCCGACGGGGGCGCGACCGCCGAGGCGGGCGTGCGGGTCTCGCCGGTGGGCGTGCGCGTCGACAGGGTGGCCTGGACGACCGTGCCGTCGTTGTCGAGCGCGACCCGGAACTCGCCGCGGCCCGGCGTGATCACCGGTACGCCGTCGAACGCCTGCCGGAACGTGACGTGCGTCTGCAGGGACACCGGCTCACCGATCTGCGAGCCGTCCTTCTTGCCGCTGTTCTGCATCAGGTCGTGCACGCTGTCCACGACCAGCTCGACGCCCTCCGCGTGCTCCTGCGCGAACCGTTGCGCGATCTCGACCGCGCGCTCGGTCGGCAGCTGCCGCGTGTTGCGGTGGTTGGCCTCGGCGAGCTTCACCCAGCGCACCGCCTGCGGCGCCGTCGACACGAACCGGTCGCCCGAGCTCGCGCTGAGCACGCCCTGCCGCTCGACCTGCACCTCTTGCAGCGCCGCCGCGGGGAAGTGCGCGAGGCGGCCCATCTTGGCGAGTTCCTCGCTCGGGTCGCGCGGCGCGAGCTGCACGATCTGCGGGGTCTGTGGCGCCTGCGTCAGCGGGTCGCGCAGGCCCTGGCGCGCGTAGTACCAGCGCCACACGTACCAGTTGTCCGGAACGTGCTCCCGGTAGAAGTTGCGCTCCGAGTTCAGCCGGTTCTGCGCCTCCGCCTGGGTCGCACCGGTGGCGCACACGGAGGGCGCCTGACCGTGGTAGATGTCCCAGCTGGCGTTGAGCCACGCGTCGCAGTAGGTCTGGCCGGCGCGCCACTTCTCCCAGAACTTCTTGCCGTAGTCGCCGCTGTCGATGCTCGTCGTCTCGAACCCGAAGATCATCCGGGAGCCGAGGTTGGGCCCGGCCCACGTGCGGATGGGGGAGTGCCCGTCGAGGACGCGCAGCGAGCTGCACGTCGACCAGAACACGTAGTTGGCCTTCTCGTTGCCGAACGCCATCCGGTTGGAGATCGCGTCCGAGCGGTTGTCCCACTTGGCGCCGAGCGGCGCGAAGAACACTCCGTTGCCGTCCATGCCGCCGTGCCCCGAGTGGTACACCGCGACGACGGCGTCCACGCCGTACCGGTCCTGCCAGTTGTCGTACGTCTCCTCGTACGCCCACACCTGGGCGCCCGCGTCGGCGAACCAGAAGTTGCGGTCGTAGAACTGCTGAAGGTACGCGAGCCAGCCGGTCGCGTCCTCGTGCGTGTGCGAGAGCGGGTTCTGGTTGACGAACTTCTGGATGCTGAACGCACCCCACCAGCCGAACGTCGAATCCCTGTCGGTCGCGCCCGGTTTCCCGGTCTCCAGTGGTGACGGACCTTGGTCCGCGTAGATCATGCGCATGGTCTGACCCCCTGCGAAGCCCCCTGAGACCCCCCTGAGCGGGAGGCCCCAAACTGTCACCGTCGTGCCGACTTGCCCAGTTCGCTTTCCGGCCATGGTGGCGTGCCACGGGCGCGTCGGATGTGGTCGGATAGGAGTCCGAAGCATCCGGAAACGGAAAGGAACCACCGTGGCAACCACGCGCTCCGCACACACCGTGTGGGAAGGCAACCTGTTCGAGGGCAACGGCACCGTCACCTTCGACTCGTCCGGCATCGGGCAGCAGCCGGTGTCCTGGCCGTCCCGCGCGGAGGAGGCGAACGGCAAGACCAGCCCGGAGGAGCTGATCGCGGCCGCGCACTCCTCCTGCTTCTCGATGGCACTGTCCAACGGCCTGACCGGCGCGGGCACCCCGCCCACCAAGCTCGTCACCTCCGCGGACGTGACGTTCCAGCCGGGCGAGGGCATCACCGGCATCCACCTCACCGTCGAGGGCACCGTGGCAGGCCTCGACGAGCAGGGCTTCCAGGCGGCCGCCGAGGACGCCAAGAAGAACTGCCCCGTGAGCCAGGCGCTCACCGGCACGACGATCACGCTGACCGCCAAGCTGGGCGGCTGAGTATCCCGCGCTCTTGACGTAGGCCCGCTCACGCCCTGTGCTGGATCCGGACGTGAGCGGGCCTTCGCATGGAATGGGGACGCGTCATGGGGCGTGCGGTAGGTATCGATCTCGGTACGACGAACTCGGTGGTTGCCGTGCTCGAGGGCGGTGAACCCACCGTCATCGCCAACGCGGAGGGCGCGCGCACCACGCCCTCGATCGTCGCCTTCGCCAGGTCGTCGAGCGCCGAGGTGCTCGTCGGCGAGGTCGCCAAGCGGCAGGCCGTGACGAACGTCGAGCGCACCGCGCGCTCCGTCAAACGGCATATGGGGGACGGTAGTTGGCGTTTCCCCGACTCCGGTGACATCGACGGTCACCGCTACAGCGCGCAGGAGCTCTCCGCCCGCGTCCTGCAGAAACTCAAGCGCGACGCCGAGTCGTACCTCGGCGAGGACGTCACCGACGCCGTCGTCACCGTGCCCGCCTACTTCGACGACGCGCAGCGCCAGGCCACGAAGGAGGCCGGCGAGATCGCGGGTCTGAAGGTGCTGCGCATCGTCAACGAGCCGACCGCCGCCGCGCTCGCGTACGGGCTCGACAAGGGCGACGAGCAGACGGTCCTCGTCTTCGACCTGGGCGGTGGCACCTTCGACGTCTCGCTCCTGGAGATGGGCGAGGGCGTCATCGAGGTCAAGGCCACCAACGGCGACACCCAACTCGGCGGCGACGACTGGGACCAGCGGATCGTCGACCACCTCGCGCGGCAGTTCAAGAACGCCCACGGCATCGACCTCGCCGACGACAAGATGGCCGTGCAGCGGCTGCGCGAGGGCGCGGAGAAGGCCAAGATCGAGCTGTCCTCGTCCAGCGAGACGACCATCAACCTGCCCTACGTCACCGCCTCCGCCGCCGGCCCCCTGCACCTCGACGAGAAGCTGACGCGCGCTCAACTCCAGGAGCTCACCGGGGACTTGCTCGACCGCTGCAAGAAGCCCTTCCACCAGGCCGTCAAGGACGCGGGCGTCGAGCTGAAGGACATCGACCACGTGATCCTGGTCGGCGGGTCCACGCGTATGCCCGCCGTCACCGGCCTCGTCAAGGAGCTCACGGGTAAGGACCCGCACAAGGGTGTCAACCCGGACGAGGTCGTCGCCGTCGGCGCCACGTACCAGGCCGGTGTGATCCGCGGCGACGTGAAGGACGTGCTGCTGCTCGACGTCACCCCGCTGTCGCTTGGCATCGAGACCAAGGGCGGGGTGATGACCAAGCTCATCGAGCGCAACACCACCATTCCCACCCGCCGTTCGGAGAGTTTCACGACCGCCGCCGACAACCAGCCCTCCGTCGGCATCCAGGTCTTCCAGGGCGAGCGGGAGATCGCCGCCTACAACAAGAAGCTGGGCGTCTTCGACCTCACGGGGCTCCCGCCCGCGCCGCGCGGTGTGCCGCAGATCGAGGTCACCTTCGACATCGACGCCAACGGGATCATGCACGTCGGCGCCAAGGACCTCGCCACGGGGCGCGAGCAGAAGATGACGGTGACCGGCGGCTCGGCGCTGCCCAAGGACGAGATCGACCGGATGATGCGGGAGGCCGAGGCGCACGCGGAGGAGGACCGCACGCGCCGCGAGGCGGCCGAGGTCCGCAACGAGGCGGAGCAGCTCGTCTACCAGACGGAGCGCTTCCTGCGCGAGAACGACGAGAGCTCGGCGCGCATCCCTACCGAGACGCGGACCGAAGTGGAGGATTCCGTACGGGAGTTGAAGACCGTGCTGGAGTCCAAGGAGCCGTCCACACAGGAGTTGCGCGAGGGGGTGCGGGGGCTCGCCGAGGTCAGCCAGCGGATGGGGCAGGCGATGTACCAGGCGGCCTCGTCGGCCCGGGAGGACGCGCCGCCGTCGGGCGAGCAGCCGCCCCAGGACAAGGACCAGGACGCACCCGAGGACGTGGTCGACGCCGAGATCGTGGACGACGACAAGCCCCAGTAGGGCACAGCAGGGGCCCTTAGTTGCTCACCGTCGGCAGGTCAGCCGAGGGCTTCCCGCGCCCGCTCCAGGATCTCCACCGTCCGCGCGGCCCCTGCCGCCTGTGCCACCAGGTGGTCGAGCACCTCCAGGTGCATGCCCACCTCGTCCCGGGCGTCCAGGTACAGGGCCCCGGTCACGTACTCGCTGTAGACCATGTCCGGCAGCTCCCTGACCGGGAACCGGAACAGCGTGAACGGGCCGAACGTGCCGGGGTGCGGACCCGACGCGAACTCGGCGATCTGGAGCGTCACGTTGGGGCGCCGCACCATTTCGAGGAGCCGGTCCAGCTGGCCGCGCAGCACCTCGGGGCCGCCGGGCGGGCGCCGCAGCACCGTCTCGTCCATGACGACCCACAGGTGCGGCGAATCCTCCCGGTCGAGGAGCGACTGGCGGGCCATCCGCAGGTCGATGTGCCGGTCGACCTCCTCGGGCCGGGAGCGGCCCACCGTGCCGGCGTCGAAGACGGCCCGCGCGTACGCCTCCGTCTGCAACAGGCCGGGCACGAAGTGCGGTTCGTAGGCGCGGATCATCGAGGCCGCGCCCTCCAGGCTGACGTACAGGCTGAACCAGTCGGGGAGCACATCGTGGAACCGCTGCCACCAGCCCGGCAGGTTCGCGTCCTCCGCGAGCGCGACGAAGGCCTCGATCTCGCGCTCGGGCACCTCGTACAGCTCCAACAGCATCTGCACGTAGGGGATCTTGAGCGCGACCTCGGCGGTCTCCATCCTGCGGATCGTCGCGCTCGCCACGTGCAGCGGCCGGGCCGCCTCCTCGCGCTTGAGTCCGCGGGCCTCGCGCAGATCGCGCAGGCGGCGACCGAGGACGACCTGGCCCACGGTGGGCGCGGGCCGACGTTCACTCACCTTTGTACGTCCCCCCAGGAGCTAGGAGCCGGTGCGCTCCCACCCCCGACGCTCCGGCCGGGCGCCGAGGCGCCGCGGATCGCGGCTGCGGTAAACGACGTACGGGCGGAACAGGTACTGCACCGGCGCGCTGAACATATGCACGAGCCGGGTGAACGGTACCAGCGCAATCAGTAGCATGCCCACTACTGCGTGGATCTGATACAGCGTAGGCACCCCGTCCATGAGCGCGACATCGGGGCTCAGCGTGAACAGGCTGCGCGACCACGGGGCGATGGTCTGCCGGTAGTCGTAGCCGTTGCCGCCGGAGTGCGTGAGCTTGGCGACCATGCCGAGGACGATCGCGGCGAGCAGGAACACGTACATGGTCTTGTCGTTGCGCGTCGTGGCCAGCAGCACCGGGGCCTTGGTGCGGCGCCGGTAGACCAGCATCGCGATCCCGAGCACCGTGATGACGCCCGCGAAGGTGCCGCCGATCAGCGAGAACATGTGGTACGTGTGCTCGCTGACGCCGACCTTCTCGGTCCACGACTCCGGGATGAACAGGCCGACGATGTGGCCCACGAGCACGAAGAGGATGCCGTAGTGGAACATCGGCGACGCGATGTTGAGCAGCTTCGACTCGTAGACCTGCGACGAGCGCGTCGTCCAGCCGAACTTGTCGTAGCGGTAGCGCCAGATGGTGCCGGCGATCAGCAGGACGAACGCCACGTAGGGCAGGACACCGAAGAGCGCTGTGTTCACCGCGCGTGCTCCTTCTCGAGGAGGGGAAGTGCGAAGGGTTCGAGGCCGACGTCCTCCTGGGGCGGCCCCGACCGGGCGAGCGCCTGCGCCTCGGCCCGGTCCTTGGGGGAGGGGCCGGGCAGGGCGGCACACACCGCGTTGAGGACGGTGGCGTACGGGGTGCCGTGGTCGGTGAGGGCGAACCGCAGCAGTTCGAGGCCCGCACGGTTCTCCTCAAGCAGGAACGTGCCCTCCTGCGCGGAGAATTCGAGGACGGCGGGCAGGAAGTCCGGGAGTTCCTCGCCGGTGAACTCCATGCCGTGCTCCCGGTAGACCTCCTTCATCCGCACCAGGGACATGCCGCGCCTGCGGGTGTCGCCGTCGCGCCACCACGTCAGATACAGGCTGTGCCGGTTCTTGAAGTCGAAGACCTGGACGTAGTGGGCCGCCAGATCCTGCATCGGCGTCGCCTCGGCGTGCTCGACGAAGGGGGCGAGCGGCGGAGCGGCCGCGCGGATCAGCGGAAGCCGCTGGTAGAACTCCTCGTCCGGGTACGTGAGACAGAGCGCGGACGCCTGGAGGAGCAGGGAGGTCCGGTCGGTCATGGCATCTCCACCTCGTCTGTGCTGTCTGCGGTTTGCCGTTCCTTGCTGAGCTGGAAGTTCTCGACGGAGACGACGGGCAGCAGCTTGCGGCCGTCGGCGACGGTCGACCCGGAGTCGCCGCCGAAGGGCCCCTCGCCGCCCATACCGGGCCCGCCCTCGTGGTCGAGCGAGCAGGTGTCCGCCGGCAGCGCGGACTCCTCCAGGCGCTGCGCGTCGCCGACCGCCGCGGTCGGGATCACGTACCGGTCCTCGTACTTGGCGATGGCGAGCAGCCGGTACATCTCCTCGATCTCGTGCGGTGACATGCCGATGGACTCGGCGATCGAACTGTCCGGCAGGTCACCGAGGTTGATGGCCCGCATGTGCGAGCGCATCGCGGCCAGCTTTTCCAGGGAGGCGCGTACGGGCTTGGTGTCGCCCGCCGTGAAGATCTCCGCCAGGTATTCGAGGGGGATGCGCAGCGTGTCGATCGCGCCGAACAGGTTCGCGTGGTCCTCGCCGTCGTGCCCGGTCTCGGTGAGCGCGTCGACGACGGGGGAGAGCGGCGGGATGTACCAGACCATCGGCATCGTCCGGTACTCCGGGTGCAGCGGCAGCGCCACCTTGTACTTGCTGATGAGCGCGTGCACGGGGGAGCGCCGCGCGGCCTCCATCCAGTCGTACGGGATGCCCGCCTCCTCGGCGGCCCGCTGCACCGCGGGGTCCTCGGGGTCGAGGAAGATGCCCAACTGCTCCTCGTACAGGTCGTGTTCGTTCTTCGAGGAGGCGGCCTCCGTCACCCTGTCGGCGTCGTAGAGCATCACGCCGAGATAGCGGAGCCGGCCCACGCAGGTCTCCGAGCACACCGTCGGCAGACCCACCTCAAGACGTGGATAGCAGAGCGTGCACTTCTCGGCCTTGCCGGTGCGGTGGTTGAAGTACACCTTCTTGTACGGGCAGCCGGTGACACACATCCGCCAGCCGCGGCAGGAGTCCTGGTCGACGAGGACGATGCCGTCCTCGACCCGCTTGTACATCGCGCCCGAGGGGCACGACGAGACGCACGACGGGTTGAGGCAGTGCTCGCAGATCCGCGGCAGATAGAACATGAAGGTCTGCTCGAACTGGAACTTGACCTTCTCCGCGGCCTGTTCGCGGGTCTTCTCCACCATCGGGTCGAGATCGCCGTACTGGGCGGAGCCGCCGAGGTTGTCGTCCCAGTTGGAGGACCACTCGATCTTCATCGGCTTGCCGCTGATCAGGGAGCGGGGCTCCGCGACCGGGTAGTCGTCGCCGAGCGGGGCGTTGGTCAGGTTCTTGTAGTCGTACGTCCAGGGCTCGTAGTAGTCCTTGATCTCCGGCAGCTTCGGGTTGGAGAAGATGCCGAGGAGCTTCTTGAACCGGCCGCCGCCCTTGAGCTTCAGGGCGCCCTTCTTGTTGAGCTCCCAGCCGCCGCGCCACTTCTCCTGGTCCTCGTAGCGGCGCGGATAGCCCTGCCCGGGGCGGGTCTCGACGTTGTTGAACCAGACGTACTCCATGCCGTTGCGGTTGGTCCACGCCTGCTTGCAGGTGACCGAGCAGGTGTGGCAGCCGATGCACTTGTCGAGGTTCATGACCATCGCGACCTGAGCCATGATGCGCATACGTCAGTACTCCACCTTCTGCGAGCGGCGGCGGATGACCGTCACCTCGTCGCGCTGGTTGCCCGTCGGGCCGAGGTAGTTGAACGCCCAGCTCAACTGGGCGTAGCCGCCGATGAGATGGGACGGCTTGAGGATCAGCCGGGTGAGCGAGTTGTGGATGCCGCCGCGCTTTCCGCTCGTCTTCGCCTTGGGCACGTTGACGGTGCGTTCCTGCGCGTGGTGCATGTAGACCGTGCCGGCCGGCATGCGGTGGGAGACGACCGCGCGGGCGACGACGACGCCGTTGCGGTTCACCGCCTCGATCCAGTCGTTGTCCTTGACGCCGATCGAGTCGGCGTCCTGCGGGGACATCCAGATGGACTGGCCGCCGCGGGACAACGCCAGCATGAACAGGTTGTCCTGGTACTCGGAGTGGATGGACCACTTGTTGTGCGGGGTGAGGTAACGGACCGTCACCTCCTTCTCCCCGTCGGGCCCGAGCCGTGGCTCGCCGAACAGCCGGTTCATGTCCAGCGGTGGCCGGTAGGTGGGCATGGCCTCGCCCAGCTCGTGCATCCAGTCGTGGTCGATGAAGAAGTGCTGGCGGCCCGTCAGGGTGTGCCAGGGCTTGAGGTGTTCGGTGTTGAGGGTGAACGCGGTGTAGCGGCGCCCGCCGGACTCGCTGCCCGACCACTCGGGGGAGGTGATCACCGGGACGGGCGCGGCCTGCGTGTCCGCGTACGTGATGCGCTTGCCCTCGTGCTCGGCGGAGAGGTGCGCCATCTCCTGGCCCGTACGAGCCTCAAGGGTGTGGAAGCCCTGCGTGGCGAGGCGGCCGTTGGTGGTGCCGGACAGGGCGAGGATGGTGTTCGCCGCCTTGACCGCCGTGTCGAGCGAGGGCCGGCCGTCGGCGGGGCCGCCGCGCACGGTGCCGTTGCGCTCACGCAGCTCCGTGACCTCCTGGTCGGGCTTGAGGGCGATTCCCTTGGCGGGCAGGCCGAGTTGCTCGACGAGCGGGCCGAGCGCGGTGAACTTGGCGCCGATCGCCGTGTAGTCCCGCTCGACGACCGTGAGGTTCGGCATGGTCTTGCCGGGCACCGGCTCGCACTCGCCCTTGCGCCAGTCCAGGACGACGCCGCCGGGCTGCGCGATCTCACCCGGGGTGTCGTGCTGGAGCGGCGTCGCCACCAAGTCCTTGCGTACGCCCAGGTGTTGGGCGGACAGCTCGCTGAGCTTGTGGGCCAGCGCCTTGAACGTGTCGAAGTCGCTGCGCGCCTGCCACGGCGGGTCCACGGCGGGCGTGAAGGAGTGCACGTAGGGGTGCATGTCCGTGGAGGCGATGTCGTGCTTCTCGTACCAGGTGGCGGCAGGAAGTACGACATCGGAGAGGAGTGTCGAGGACGTCTGCCGGAAGTCGAGGGAGGTCAGCAGGTCGATCTTGCCTTCGGGGGCTTCGTCGTGCCAGGTCACCGTCGAGGGGCGCTCGTCGGGGGAGGCCTCCTCTGCCCGCAGCGAGGAGTGCGTGCCCAGCAGGTGCTTGGTGAAGTACTCGGCGCCCTTCGCGGATGAGCCGAGCAGGTTCGCCCGCCACAGGGTCATCACGCGCGGCCAGTTCTCCGGCGCGTCCGGGTCCTCGCACGCGAACTTCAGCGAGCCCGCCTTGAGTTCGGAGACCGTGTCCTCCACGGACTGCTCCCCGAGCGCGAGCGAGCTCCGGTCGAACGTCGGATACGACGGCATCCAGCCCGAACGCGCCGACAGGGACAGCACATCGGCGCCCGTCATGCCCGCGAAGGTGCCCTTGCCGAGCGGGGACGCGAGCACGTCCGCGCTGAACCTGTCGTAGCGCCACTGGTCGGTGTTGAGGAAGAAGAACCCGGTGCCGATCATCTGCCGCGGCGGCCGCGACCAGTCGTTGGCGGAGGCGAGCGAGGCCCAGCCGGTGGCCGGGCGGCACTTCTCCTGGCCGACGTAGTGGGCCCAGCCGCCGCCGTTCCTGCCCTGGCAGCCGGTGAGCTGGAGCAGCGACAGGAAGCCCCGGTAGGTGGTCTCGGAGTGGAACCAGTGGTTGGTGCCCGCGCCCATCAGGATCATGCAGCGCCCGCGCGACTTCTCGGCGGTCTTCGCGAACTCCCGTGCGATCTTTACGCACTTGGCGGCCGGTACCGAGGTGTGCATCTCCTGCCAGGCCGGGGTGCCGGGCGTCTCCGCGTCGTCGTACGAGGCGGGCCACTGGCCCGGGAGGCCGTCGCGCCCGACGCCGTACTGCGCGAGCAGCAGGTCGAACACGGTCGTCACGAGCGGGCCGTCCTGCCCGCCGAGCCGGGTCGCCGGCACACCGCGCCGTACGACCTCGCCGCGGCCCTGACCGTGCGTGCCGCCGTCGGTGTCGAAGCGGGGGAGCAGCACCTCCACGCCGCCGGCGATGTCGGAACCGTGGAGGCTCAACTTCGGCTGGATATTGCCCAGTTCAAGGTTCCACTTGCCCTTGCCGGACTCGGTCCAGCGAAAGCCGAGGGAGCCGTTCGGGACGACCGGCTGGCCCGTCGCCTCGTCGAGCACGGCGGTCTTCCACTCGGCACCCTCGCCGCCCTGCCCGAGATCGGTGGCGCGCAGGAACTTCGACGGGACGAACGCCCCGTCCCGCTCCTCCAGCGTCACCAGGAACGGCAGGTCGGTGAACTTCTTGACGTAGTCCGTGAAGAACGGCGTCTGCTTGTCGACGAAGAACTCCTTGAGGATCACATGCCCCATGGAGAGCGCGAGCGCCCCGTCGGTGCCGGGGTGCGGGTGCAGCCACTCGTCGGCGAACTTGGCGTTGTCCGCGTAGTCGGGCGCGACGACCACGACCTTCTGGCCCCGGTACCTGGCCTCGGCCATCCAGTGCGCGTCCGGCGTCCTGGTCACCGGCACATTGGAGCCCCACATCATCAGGTACGCGGCGTCCCACCAGTCACCCGACTCCGGGACGTCGGTCTGGTCGCCGAACACCTGCGGCGAGGCCACCGGCAGGTCCGCGTACCAGTCGTAGAACGACAGCATCGGGGCGCCGATCAGCGAGTGGAACCGGGCCCCCGCCGCGTGCGACACCATCGACATCGCGGGGATGGGGGAGAAGCCGGCGATCCGGTCGGGCCCGTACGTCTTGATGGTGTGCACATGCGCCGCGGCGACGATCTCCACGGCCTCGTCCCAGGTGGCCCGCACCAGACCGCCCTTGCCGCGGGCCTGCTGGTACCTGCGGCGCCGCTCGGGATCGGCCTGGATGTCGGCCCACGCCAGCACAGGGTCGTGCAGCCGCGCCTTCGCCTCCCGGTACATCTCCACGAGCACGCCCCGGATGTACGGGTAGCGCACACGGGTCGGCGAGTACGTGTACCAGGAGAACGCGGCGCCGCGCGGGCAGCCGCGTGGCTCGTACTCCGGCCGGTCGGCGCCCACGCTCGGGTAGTCCGTCTGCTGGGTCTCCCAGGTGATGATGCCGTCCTTGACGTACACCTTCCACCGGCACGAGCCGGTGCAGTTCACGCCGTGCGTGGAGTTCACGACCTTGTCGTGGCTCCATCGGTCCCGATAGAAGACGTCCCCGTCCCGGCCGCCCTTGATCTGCACGCTGTGCAGGTCCTTGGAGGCCGTCCCCCTCCGGAAGAACCGTCCCGCGCGCAGCAGCGCCGCGTCCGGCTCGGTCGGGGTGCGTGTCGTATCCGTCACCGTTTGCTCCCTCGATGTCCCGTTCTGGGCACGCTAATGGCGGTGCATCGGGGGCACACGTCGGCCGGGGCCGTACGAGTCGGGCGCGGGGTGTCTCGCGTATGGCTTCGGCCATTACCCCGGACGTAATCGACCCGCCACCCGGGCGCGGGCAGGGTGGTGTCACCGAACCGATGACGGAGGGTGATCCCCATGTCCGCCACCACGCTCACCACGACCCCGGCCCAGGCCCGTCGCACCTGGCTGCGCCGCCTGCTCGGCGCCGACGCGCTGGGCACCGGCCTCAACGGTCTCGCCTACGTCGCCGCCTCCGGGCCGATCGGCCGCTTCCTCGGCATCGATCCTGGGCTGCTGCTCGGACTCGGCGCCGGCCTGATCGTCTACGCCGCCGCGGTCGCGGTGCTCGCCGCGCGCAGCAGCCCGCCCGCGCTCGGCGTGCGCACCGTGGTCGAGGTCAACCTCGCCTGGACGGTGCTTAGCTTCGTCGCGCTGTTCGCCTGGCTGGAGCCGAGCACGGCCGGGATGGCGTACGGGTCGCTGCAGGCCGTGGTGGTGGCCGCGTTCGCGGGGCTCCAGTACGCGGCGCTGCGGGGTCAGCCCAGTGCGTCCTGAAGGTATTTCGCCGTCGCCGGGTCGGCGGGGAGCAGGGTCTCCACGGCCAGCTCGGCGACCGTCACGTCCAGCGGCGTATTGAACGTCGAGATCGACGACACGAACGACAGCAGGTGCCCCTCGTGCTCGATCACCATCGGCAGCGCGAAGTAGGGCAGCAGGGGCGCGACAGGACCGTCCCCGTCCGCACCCGGCGGCAGCGGATACGCGGACACCTCCTCGTACAGCTCCCGCAGCGGCTGCGACCCGGTCAACGCGATCTGCTGCTCCATCTGTGCCAGCAGGTGCCCCCGCCACTCGGGCAGGTTCCTGATCCGCGGGGCGAGGCCCTCCGGGTGCAGGGTGAGGCGCATCGCGTTCAGCGGTTCGGTGAGCAGGTGCGCGGGCGCCGAGGTCATCAGCAGCGCGATGGCGCCGTTCGCGGCGATCACGTTGAACGTCGCGTCGACGACGAACGCGGGATACGGCTCGTAGCCGCGCAGCAGCGTTTCGAGCCCCTCGCGCAGCACGCCGAGCGAGGGATCGTCCAGCGGGGTCTCCTTGAACCGCGGCGCGTAACCCGCCGCAAGGAGAAGGGCGTTGCGCTCCCGCATCGGTACGTCGAGATGCTCGGCGAGCCGCAGGACGAGGTCCTGGCTCGGCCGCGAACGCCCCGTCTCCACGAAGCTGATGTGCCGCGCCGACGAATCCGCCCGCAGCGCGAGCTCCAGCTGGCTGACCCGCCGCCGCTCGCGCCAACCGCGCAGCAGGGCGCCCACTTCTGACGTGTTCTTGCGCGCTGCGGCTGTCATGGGAGGACGTTAGCGCGGATCCGGTGGCACGCTGGAGGCATGCCTACTGAACCGCTCTCCCAGAAGGACATCGAGGACCGCCTCACCGAACTGCCGGGCTGGTCCGTCGAGGACGACGCGCTCACGCGCACGTACCGCCTGGACTCGCACTTCGCGGCGGCGGCACTCGTCATGCACATCGCGCAGACCCAGGAGGCCCTGAACCACCACTCGAACCTGACGCTCGGCTACAACACGGTGACCCTCGCCGTGAACACGCACGACGCGGGCGGCGCCCTCACGTCGAAGGACTTCGCGCTGGCGGAGCGGGTGGAGAAACTGGCTGCGGCACACGTTTGAGCCCCGCCCCGGGACGAGAGCCGGCGGGGTCCGGGGCGGAGCCCCGGTTTCGGGAAGGGGTGGGGCGGGGTGGGGAGATCCGCCCACCGCAGGCGCTCCCACCCGCGCCCCGCTCCGGGTTAGAGTCCCCGCGTGCTGGACTACGACCAGGAAGCGCGGCGGTACGACGCGACCCGCGGCGGTGAGCCGCGCGCCGAGGCGGCCGCCGACGGCGTGCTCGAACTCGTACCGCCGGGCGCCCACACCCTCCTCGACCTGGCCTGCGGCACCGGCCTCGTCACCCGCCGCCTGACCCGCCCCGCCCTGCGCCCGATCGGCGTCGACCGCGCCGCCGGCATGTTGCGGGCCGCCGCACCCCGTCTGTCCGGCGCGGCGTTCCAGGCGGACGTCCGCCAACTGCCCTTCGCGACCGGCACGTTCGACGCTGTTACCGCCGTGTGGCTGCTGCACCTCCTGGACGACGCGGCTCCGGTCGTCGCCGAGGCGGCCCGCGTACTCCGCCCGGGCGGGGTGTTCGTGACCACGGTCGACAAGGCCGCGGCTCACCTCGTCGGCAGCGACGTCTGCGCCCTCGTCGAGCCGTACCGCCACCGCCCACCGACCGACGCCACCGCGCGCATCACGTCGATCGCCGCCGAGCACGGACTGCGCCCGCACGGCTCCGCCACCTTCGTCGGACACGGCCAGGGCCGCACTCCGGCGCGGCTCGCGAGCGACGTGCGGGCCGGGCGCATGTACGCGCGCGGGGGCGAGGACTTGGCGTCACGCCTGGAGGCGCTGCCGGACCCGGAGGCACCGCGCCCCGACCCGACGTACACGCTGCTGGCATTCGCGGCTTGACGGGGCGCCGCACTCAGCTTGCCTGCGCGCGGGGTGGGGGTGATCCGCCTACCGTAAGCACCCCACCGCCCGGAGCGCGCCCGCATAAGGTGGCGGTCATGTTCAAGTCAGGGGTGGGGTTTCTCGCGTTGTTCGGGCTCGGTTGGTGGTTACTGGCCACGAGCGCATTCGGGGGTGCGGCGCGGCCGGCCGCGATGGTGGTCGGCTGTGCCGCCGCGATCGCGCTGATGCTCACCGCGCGGCGCCGCCTCCCCGCGTCGGCAGGAGGCCCGTTCCCCGCCGACCGGCGTCGACGGTTCCTCCAGATCAACGGCCTCCAGTGGCTGTTGATCCTGGCCATCGCCCAGGTGTGCGCCCGCACCGGCACGGCCGTGCTCATCCCGCCGCTCGTCGCGGTGGTCGTGGGGCTGCACTTCCTGCCGCTCGCGGCGGTCTTCGAGCAGCCCCGACTGCGGGTGCCTGCCGCCCTGTTGACCGCGGCCGGAGTCGCGGGCCTGGCGGTATGGCTCGGGGACGGGCCGGACACGACCGTCCGTCTTGTCGTGGGCCTCGTCTCCGCGATCTCCCTGTGGGGCACGGCCGTCTGGACGGTCTCGGAGGCGGCGCCGCCCGTCGCCGTTCACATCGTGCGGGAGTGAGGGGCAACCTCGACCGGCCCGGCGGCGACAGATGTACGCACACATCTCACCCGCACGCCTTCACCGAGGAGACCCCCGATGCCCCGCCGCCCCCGCCCCCACCGCAGACGCCGTCGTCTGCTCCTCGCCGCCGCCACGGCCGCCGCCCTCGCCGGTACGGGCCTCACGCTCCTGCCCTCCGACGACGCCTCCGCCGCCACCGCCCGCCAGGCCGAGAAGCTGGACCGTGGCCTGGTCAGCGTGCACACCGACGCCGGCAACCTGGTCAGCTGGCGGTGGCTCGGCACCGACCCGGACGACGTGGCGTTCAACGTCTACCGCGCCGGTACGAAGGTCAACTCCGCCCCGATCACCGGCTCCACGAACTTCTTCCACGACGGCGCGCCCAGCTCCGCCGACTACACGGTCCGCGCCGTCGTGAACGGCACGGAACAGGCCGACTCGGCGCACGCGATCCAGCTCCGCAGCGGCTACACGGACGTACCGATCACGCCACCGGCAGGGGGCACGACCCCCGACGGCGTCGCCTACACCTACGAGGCCAACGACGCCTCCGTCGGTGACCTCGACGGCGACGGCGTCCTCGAGTTCATCCTCAAGTGGCAGCCCACCAACGCCAAGGACAACTCCCAGTCCGGCTACACGGGCAACACCGTCGTCGACGCGGTGAAGCTCGACGGCACGCGCATGTGGCGCGTCGACCTCGGCAAGAACATCCGCTCCGGCGCGCACTACACCCAGTTCCAGGTGTACGACTACGACGGCGACGGCAAGGCCGAGGTCGCCATGAAGACGTCGGACGGGACGAAGGACGGGAAGGGGACCGTCATCGGGAGCTCGTCCGCCGACCACCGGAATTCGAGCGGCTACGTGCTCTCCGGGCCCGAGTACCTGACCATGTTCAACGGGCAGACCGGCGCCGCCATGGGGTCCGTCGACTACGTTCCCGCGCGCGGCACCGTGTCGTCGTGGGGCGACTCGTACGGGAACAGGGTGGACCGCTTCCTCGCCGGTACCGCCTACCTCGACGGCGCCCGGCCGTCGCTCATCATGGCGCGCGGCTACTACACGCGGAGCGTCATCGCGGCGTGGGACTGGCGCGACGGAAAGTTCACGCGCCGCTGGACCTTCGACACCAGCTCCTCCACCAACTCCGGTAAGGGGTACGACGGTCAGGGCAACCACCAGCTGTCCGTCGCGGACGTCGACGGCGACGGCAAGGGCGAGATCGTCTACGGCGCGATGGCCGTCGACGACAACGGCTCCGGGCTGTGGACGACGAAGAACGGCCACGGCGACGCCATGCACGTCGGCGACCTCGACCCGTCGCGGGCCGGACTCGAAGAGTTCAAGGTCGACGAGGACAGCTCCAAGCCGTCGTCCTGGATGGCCGACGCGAAGACCGGCAGTGTCATCTGGAAGACGGGCACGAATGGTGACAACGGCCGTGGTGTGTCGGGTGACATCTGGTCCGGCAGCGCGGGCGCCGAGTCCTGGTCCTCGGCGGAGTCGGGCGTCCGCGATCCCAAGGGCGCGGTCGTGAACTCCCACAAGCCGTCGTCCACCAACTTCCTGTCCTGGTGGGACGGTGACACCACCCGCGAACTCCTCGACGGCACCCACATCGACAAGTACGGCACGTCCGCCGACACCCGCGTCCTGACGGGCTCCGGCGTCCACTCCAACAACGGCACGAAGTCCACCCCGGCGCTGTCCGGTGACATCCTCGGCGACTGGCGCGAGGAGGTCGTCTGGCCGACCACGAACAACACGGCGCTGCGCATCTACTCGACACCGGTCCAGACGTCGACCCGCATCACCACACTCCTCCACGACACCCAGTACCGCACGGCCCTGGCCTGGCAGAACACCGCGTACAACCAGCCGCCGCACCCGAGCTTCTTCATCGGCGACAAGATGCCGACGGCGCCGCGACCGACGATCACGACGCCGTGACACCCGCCGGGTGGCTGGTGCGCCGGGTGGCTCAGTGGCGCAGCAGCCAGACCACCCGGTCCCACGCCAGCAGGTGATAGACGACGAGCACGCCGGCGAGTGTGATCGCCGCCGCGCGTGATCCGGCCGCGTACAAGGCGGCCGCGCCGCCGAAGAAGACGGCCAGTTCCAGCAGGAGACGCAGCGGTCCGGGGGTCGCCACGACGGTGTCCCCGGACCGCGACGCGTCGTCCGGCGTGGCGAACACGCCCCACAGCACCGCCACGAGCGCCGGGACCGCCGCCACGAGGACGAACCTCAGTGCCCCGGACGTGAGCCCCCACGCCCAGATCCCGAAGCACACCAGCGCCAGCAGTTCCAGTACGAACCGCACCGCGAGTGTCGACGCGTGAAAGCCGTAGCCGTGTGTCATGCGCGGCCCCCCCTCCCCAGAAGTAGTCGAGCGCGTACGAGCGAGAGCGTACGGGGCCCGTGCCGGTGGTGGCACGGGCCCCGGTGGTGCGCTCGCGTTGCCGTGGCGCTGTTCAGTTCACCGCGCAGCTCTGCCCGCCCAGCTCGAACGCCGTGGGCCTGGTGTTCGCCGTTCCCTCGCGGGAGCCCGTGAAGCCGAAGGCGGCCGAACTGCCGGGCGCCGCCTTCCCGTTCCAGCCGACGTTCTTCGCCTTCACCGACGTGCCCGACTGGGAGACCTGCGCGTTCCAGGCCTGGGACACCTTCTGGCCGTCCGCGAAGGACCAGCCGAGCGACCAGCCGTTCCAGGCCGACGTGCCCGTGTTCGTCAGTGTCACGTCCGCCTGGAAGCCGCCCGACCACTCGTTGGTCACCTTGTACGTGACCGAGCAGGCGCCCGAGGGCTCAGGGTCCGGGTCGGGACCCGTGGCGCCCGCGGTGTCGCCGTAGATGACACCACGGCCGTTCGTCGACACGTACACGCGGCCGTACACCCGCGGGTCACCGGTGATGGCCGCGCCCGTCCAACCCCACTGGTGGGCGTCGTCGTTGACGCGGGTCCACGACACTCCCGCGTCCGTCGAGCGGAAGATGCCGCGTACGCCGCCGATCTTCGCGCTCGCGTACAGCGCCTGGTACGTCGCGCCGGGCGCCGCCTTGCCGAAGCCGATGGTGTCCGCCTGCTCGACGCCCGACACCTTGGTGAACGTGGCGCCGCCGTCCTTCGAGTGCCACAGGCCGTACGCGCCCTTCGTCGAACCGCCGGCCAGCCAGATGTCACCCTTCGTGCCGGGCACGGCCTTGAAGCGCACGGGGCCGTCGGTCGGGAGGCCGGTCGACGTCTTCGCCGTGAA
This sequence comes from Streptomyces nidicola, assembly GCF_050106155.1. Lineage (NCBI taxonomy): Bacteria > Bacillati > Actinomycetota > Actinomycetes > Kitasatosporales > Streptomycetaceae > Streptomyces > Streptomyces nidicola. Next base: position 2,231,666 of record NZ_JBNBPI010000001.1, on the reverse strand, counting down.
GGTCGCCCCGCCGTCCGAACTGGCGTAGAAGGTACCGGACTTGAAGGCGTAGAAGACCGAGGGGTCCTTGCGGTCCGACTCGACCGTCGCGCCCGCCGGGACCCCGCTCGACGCCGTCCACGACGAACCCGTCCCCGTCTGCACGCCCGCGCCGTCCGGGCTCCACACATACCGGGACCCGTCCGCGGACACCGCCACCGTGCCGCCGCCCGTGACACCCGACGGATCGGCGCCCGCCGCATGCCAGTTGGCGCCGTTGTCGTTCGAGAGCGCGACGTGTGCGCCCGAGTCGACGTTGCCGGCGCGTACCACCACGTCCGGCTCGGACTCGGCGAAGTCCAGGCTCGTCGACGACGTGAAGTTGGGGGAGGTGAACATCATCGCCGGGACCTTCGTCAGGTCCGTGTGCCGGAAGCCGCCGATGTCACCGAGTGCGCTCAGCAGCGGGGCGCCGGACGGCGGGGACGCGATGTCGTTGACCGCCGTCTCCTCAAGTCCCTTGACCATGGGGGTTATGGAGAACTTGCCGCCCGTGTCCCATTTCCCGAGGTCCTCGGTTCCGTAGATCGTCGCGCCCGTCCCGTACATCATCCGGTCCGAGTCGAACGGGTCGATCTCCAGCGCCTCCGTCATCCAGCCCAGCTTCGGGGACTGCTCGGGAGGGGCGGGGTTCGCGCCCCAGCTCAGCCACGGCACGGACGACACGTCCATGGTGTAGCGGTTCTCGCGGGTGGGGTACGAGGAGTAGTCCCACGCCTTCGTCCAGGTGCCGCCGCTGTCCGTGGAGCGGAAGATCATGGTGTCGGGCCACCAGGAGCTGTAGCCGGACACCATGACCGTGCCGGGGTGCTGCCGGTCGAGCGTCAGGCCGCTGTAGCCGTAGAAGGTGTCCGCCTCCGCCGCCGGGCTGATGTTCTTCCAGTCGCCGGTCTTCGTCGCGTACCGCCACATCTGGCCCTTGCCGCCGTCGTACGGGCCGCCGGTGTCGCTGTACGCCACGTACAGGTAGCCGTTCTCGGCGTCGAGGACGCTCTTGTGCGGGAGGTATCCGGTGGGCTGGTCGGCCACCCGCTCCCAGGTCGCGCCCGCGTCCGTCGACCGGTAGACGGAGTTCTCCTTGTCGGCGACTCCGACGTAGAGCGTCTTCGTACGGCCGGTTCCGGTGCCCGTCGACTCGTCGAACGTCACCCATGCCACGCCCTGGTTGTCGGACGAGTAGCCGGACGTGTCGGACGGGTCCGCCGCGTAGTTGCCGGGGTTCGGGAAGGCCGTGACCTGCGACCATGTGGCGCCCGCGTCCGTGGAGCTCCACAGACCCTTGCCGCTGGGCGCGCCCAGGTAGAGCACCTTGTTGTCGTGCGGGTCGATCGCGAGGCGCTCGCCCATGCCGCGGCCCGGCATGTTGCCGCCGAGCTTGAAGGGGAGGTCGGCCTTCTTCCACGTCGCGCCCCGGTCGGCGGAGCGCAGGATCGCGCCGTTCCCGGGGTCCCAGTCGTTCGTGTACGTCCCGACGGCCGCGTACACCTTGTCCGGGTCGACGGCATCCGTGGCGATCGAGGCGACGCCGATGTGTCCCCAGTCGTCCCAGCCGACCGAATCGAGCAGCGGCGTCCAGGACTTGGTGCCCTGCTCCCAGCGGTAGGCGCCGCCGATGTCGGTGCGGGCGTAGGCGAGATTCTTCTCGCTGCGGTTGAAGACGATGCCGGGGACGAAGCCGCCGCCGTCGATCCGGGCGTTCTTCCAGGTGTACGTGTCGGTGGCGACGGCTGCCTTCGGCTCGGCCGCCTGGGCCGCCGGAGGGGTCAACAGGCCCGCCGTCAGGGCGAGTACGGCCGCCGTGAGCAGCCGGGTGCGTGGTCTTCGCATAGGGGTTCCAGGGGGTGGGTCGGGAAACAGGGGTGCGGGCCGGGCGGCCCTCGGGGAGGAGGAGACCGCCCGGCCCGGTGGTGACACGGAGCCGCTTTCAGCGGGGCGTTACTCCAGCAGCTCCGCATACGAACCCATGGCGAGCGCGATGTCCGCCTGGGCCCAGAACCGGTGGTACGTGAACGTGGGTGCCGCGCCGCCCGCCAAGTAGCCTTCGATCTTGGACCAGTTGGGGTCGTCCTCGTAGAAGGAGCGCAGCGACGCGAACGTCGACGACGAGTCGATCTTGTCGCCGTTCGGCATCGTGCCCGTCCAGCCGCTCGGCACGTACACCGAGTCGTTGAAGCGGCTGTAGTCGGCGCGCGTCTCGGGCACCGCGATGCCGAGCGCGTCCTGGTTGTGCTCCCACATGCCGTCGAGCAGCGCCTTCGCCGTCGACTTCGCCTCCGCGTCGCCGGACTTGTCGGCGTAGTACGTCAGCGTCTTCGCGTACGCCGCCGCCACGCCCACGTCGTTCGTGTAGTCGGCGACCGTGACATGAAGTCCCGTGTTGGCAGGGGGACTTGACGCGTTCCAGGTCTCCGGCTTGCCCGACCACTTGAGGGTGGAGGGGATGCGGAAGGAGCCGTCGGGGTTGACTGTCGTCTCGGACAGGGCCCAGTCGACCCACTTGCCCAGGACGGCCTTCGCGTCGGCGTCACCCGTCTGCTGGTAGTACTCGGCGACCCGCTCCATCGACCACGCCTGGAAGCCGAACCACTGGTTCGACGGCGGGTCGTGGTAGACCGGCGCCTCTTCGTACGCCATGCCGTAGAAGGTGGGTGTGCCGGACGGCGGTGTGCCGTAGCTGCCGCCCCAGCTGTTCGTGGCGCCACCCGCGATGGCTCCCTCGTCGGACTGCAGCCAGCGGTAGAACTCCAGCTGCCGGTCGAGCGATTTGGCCCAATCCGCCTGCCCAGTGGCCGACTTGGGCTTCAGGTCGGCGTAGGAGGAGAGGGCGTACGCCGCGAGCGGGTTCTGGTAGCCGCCGTGCGTGTGGCTGGAGCCGATCCGCCAGGCCCAGCCCGCCGAGGTGTCGACGGCGCCGCCCCACGCGTAGTACCAGGACATCAGGTAGTGCGAGGAGTCCTTGCCGGAGCCGGCCGGGCAGCCCGTCGAGGTGCAGTTGCCCACCTTCTTGAAGTACTTGTCGTACATCGAGTAGCGCAGGTAGTCGCCCATCTTGGCGGCCTTGCCGACCGTGCCGGACACCTCGGAGCCCTTGCCCTGCTCCTTGGCCCAGACGTCGGCCCAGTACGCGGCCTGCACGGCCCGCGCGTCGGCGTCCGGTGCGTTGGTGAACTTCCACTGCTTGGCGTAGGAGGAGTCGCCGGTGAACAGGTCCAAGTACCCGTTCTTTCCGCCGTACTTGAAGGCGTCGCATGTCGGTTGCGGCACCGTCTCCCACACCGACTCCTGGGCACCGCGCTGGAACGTGTTGATGTAGGACGGGCCGGTGGCCGTCGGGCCCGCCTCGCACTTTCCGGGCTCGTTGCCGTACCCGTAGACGTTGTCGACGTCCTGCAGCCAGTGCATGCCGTAGATGTCGTCCGTGCCGTACGCGCTCTTCAGTTCGGCCGCGATCGGGTCGGAGCCGACGGAGACCGACGGGTCCAGCTTGGCCGGGTACTGCGAGGGCAGATCGTGCTCGGGGGCGTACGTGGCCGGCTTCGACGCGTTGTACGCGGAGTTCGTCGGCTGGTCCGCGTGCGTCGGGATCATGTACTTCTCCATGATCTCCCACGCGCCGTTGAACTTGGACCAGTCGCCGCTGACCTTCCCGTACATGGCCTGGAGCCACAGGAGGTACGAGTACGCCTCCGACGTCGTCTCGTGGCCGTGGTCGGGCGCCTCGACGATCAGTGTCTCGACCGAGTGGTACGGGATGCCCTCCGGCGAGAAGTAGCCGTTCGCCGGGTTGGTGATCTTGCCGTAGAGGTCGAGGAAGCGGGCGTCGTACGCCTTGGACGCGGCCAGCTGGGTCACCGTGACCTCGGCCTTGGTGTGTCCCGCCGCGGTGGCCGTGAACGTGGCGGCGCCGGTGCCGGAGGAGTCGGCGGCCACCGTCACCTTCTGTGCCGTGTTCCAGTTCGACGGCGTGAAGGTGAGGCTCGCGCCGGAGGACACCGACAGGCCCGTGTTGCCGCTCGTGCGGGCCACGGAGACGGTGGTGTTCGCAGTCGGCTGCGTCGACAGCTTCACGTCGAACGTGCCCGACTTGCCTTGCTGTACGCCGAGTTGGGACGGGCTCGCGACCACGGCGGCGCCCGCCGCGACCGTGATGCCGACCGGCGTCGACTCGCCGGTGGCGCCCTTGCTGTCGGTCGCCTTCGCGTACAGGGAGTGCGATCCGGCCTTGAGGTCGTCGGTCTCCAGGGCGTACGGCGCGGTGGTGTCGGTGCCGATCAGCGTCGTGTCGTCGTAGAACTCGACCTTCTCGACGCCCGCCCCGTCTGCCGCGGCGGCGGTCGCCGCGAGCGGGACCGCGTCACCGGCCGTGTAGACCGCGCCCGCCTTGGGGCTGGTGAGCACCGTGATCGGCGGCTGATGGGCGCCCACACACGCGGTTCCGTTGATCGCGAAATTGGTGGGGGCTGAATTCGAGCCACTGTAAGAGAATTGCGCGCCGGTGGAAGTGGCGGCCCCTGCCGCAATTCTTCCGTTGTACCCGGCGTCCTTCACGGTGATGTTCTTGCCGGACTGCGACCAGGTGCCGTTCCAGCCGTTCGAGAGCTTCTGGTCACCGGTGTACGCGTACGTCAGGGTCCAGCCGTCGATCGCCGCGGAGCCGCGGTTGGTGATCGTCAGGTCGGCCGTGAAGCCGGCACCCCAGTCGTTCGTCCTGTAGTCGACGCTGCACTCAACTCCCGCTGCCTGAGCGGTCGTTGGGAGTGCGGCGAGGGTGGCCATCGGTAACGCGAGGGCCGCCATGGCGACGGTGCAGCGCCGCCGGGTCGGTCTCTTGCCCGGTCTCTTTCGCATGGGGGTTCCTCCTGGTGCGGCTCGACAAGCTGTGAACCAGTGGGAGCGCTCCCAAGGATGCGGATGGGGCAAATGGCGGTCAAGAGGGTTGAGGAGTCGAATAAATTCGACAGTGGAAATCCGGAACGCGTCTGTTGCTTGACGGCAGTTCCTTCTCTAAAGTCGCCCAGCAACCAGTGGGAGCGAATCCGTCAGTCGACGCGCCGGCCTCGGCCGTACGTGTCCGAGCTGCAAGGACTCGCTCATGCGACACCCCCCGCACAGAGCATTACTCATGGCGTGCGCCGTCTCGGCGGCCACGCTGATCCCCCTGACCGGCGCCGCACCCGCGGTCGCCGCCGCCCCCGCCTGTACGGTCGAGTACTCCGTCACCGGGCAGTGGGGCGACGGCTTCCAGGGAGCCGTCAAGGTCACCAACAACAGCGCGGCGAAGGACAGTTGGAGCCTGTCCTTCGACTTCGCCGACGGTCAGAAGGTCACCCAGGGCTGGAGCGCCAAGTGGGCCCAGTCCGGCAAGGCCGTGACCGCGAGCAATGAGTCATGGAACGGTGCGCTCGCCCCTGGCGCGTCCGTCTCCGCCGGCTTCGTCGGCTCGTGGTCGGGCGCCAACACGGTTCCCACGGCGTTCAAGCTGAACGGTGTCACCTGCAACGAGGACACCACCGGACCGACCGACCCGACCGATCCCACCGATCCGACCGACCCCACGGACCCGCCCGGGTCCGACACCGGCGCCCCCGCCCTGAAGGCCGAAGGCAACAAGCTCGTCGACGCCTCCGGTGCCACCCGCCGGATCCTCGGTGTGAACCGCTCCGGCGCCGAGTTCATGTGCGTACAGGGCTACGGAATCTTCGACGGCCCCGTCGACGACGCGGCGATCAAGGCGATCGCCGACTGGAAGTCCAACGCCGTCCGCATCCCGCTCAACGAGGAGTGCTGGCTCGGCCTCGACAACATCAAACCCGAGTACGGAGGAGCGAACTACCAGTCGGCCATCAAGCAGTTGGTCGAGCGCGTCAAGGCCAACGGCATGACGCCGATCCTGGAGATGCACTGGTCGTACGGCCAGTACACCGGCAACTCGGCGGGCTGCTCCGACGTCCACGCCGGCTGCCAGAAGCCGATGCCGGACGCCAAGTACGCGCCCAGCTTCTGGTCGTCGGTCGCGAGCACCTTCAAGGCGCAACCGGAGGTCGTCCTCGACCTGTTCAACGAGCCGTATCCGGACCGTGCCACCTCCACCCTGTCCGAGGCCTGGGCCTGCTGGAAGGACGGCGGCACCTGCCCCGGCATCGGCTACGAGGTGGCCGGCATGCAGGACCTGGTGGACGCCGTGCGCGCGGCGGGCGCCCCGAACCTGATCCTGGCGGGCGGCCTCGCGTACTCCAACGACCTGCGGCAGTGGCTCGCCCACAAGCCGTCGGACCCGGCCGGCAATCTCGCCGCGGCCTGGCACGTCTACAACTTCAACACCTGTTCCAGTGAGGCCTGTTGGGACGAGCAGCTCGCGCCCGTCGCCGCGCAGGTCCCGCTGGTGGCGGGGGAGATCGGCGAGAACACCTGCTCCCACGCCTTCATCGACCGGGTCATGAAGTGGTTCGACGACCGCAAGCAGTCGTACCTCGGCTGGACCTGGAACACCTGGGACTGCTCCTCCGGTCCCTCGCTGATCAGCGACTACGACGGCACGCCGACCGCGTTCGGGGTCGGCCTGCGCGACCACCTGAAAGCCGTCAACCCCTGACCGAGCCATCAACCCCTGACCGAGCCATCAACCCCCGACCGAGACATCAACAGCTCAAGCCGAAAGGGACACCTCACACCATGAGCCGCATCAGACCCGGATCCCGCTCCCGGGCCGGCACCGCCGCCCTCGCCGCCCTCGTCCTCACCGGCACCGCCTGTGTGGGCGCCGCCGTCACCCTGCCCGCGTCCGCCGCGGCCCCCGCGTGCAGCGTCGACTACAAGGTGCAGAACGACTGGGGCAGTGGCTTCACCACCGCCGTTTCCGTGACCAACAACGGTGCCGCGGTGAGCAGTTGGAACCTCACCTGGTCCTACGCCGGCAACCAGAAGGTCGGTTCCGGCTGGAACGCCGACATCTCCCAGTCCGGTTCCGCCGTCACCGCCAAGAACGTCTCGTACAACGGCGGCCTCGCCTCGGGGGCCTCCGCCTCCTTCGGCTTCAACGCCACGTACAGCGGCAGCAACGCCCTGCCGGCCACGTTCAAGCTGAACGGTGTCACCTGCAACGAGGACACCACGGGCCCGACGGACCCGACCGATCCCACGGACCCGACCGACCCGACCGAGCCCGGTGACCGCGTCGACAACCCGTACGACGGCGCCAAGGTGTACGTGAACCCGGAGTGGTCCGCGAAGGCCAAGGCGGAGCCCGGCGGCGACAAGATCGCCAACCAGCCGACCGGCGTCTGGCTCGACCGGATCGCCGCCATCGAGGGCGTGGGCGACGGCATGGGCCTGCGCGACCACCTCGACGCGGCGCTCGCCCAGAAGGGCAGCGGCGAAGAGGTCGTCCAGCTCGTCGTCTACGACCTGCCGGGCCGCGACTGCGCCGCGCTCGCCTCCAACGGAGAGCTCGGCCCGACGGAGATCGACAAGTACAAGTCGGACTTCATCGACCCGATCGCGAAGATCCTCGCCGACCCGAAGTACGCGGGCCTGCGCATCGCCACCACGATCGAGATCGACTCGCTGCCCAACCTCGTCACCAACGTCTCCGGCCGTCCGACGGCCACGCCCAACTGCGACGTGATGAAGGCGAACGGCAACTACCAGAAGGGCGTCGGCTACGCCCTCGACAAGCTCGGTGACATCGACAACGTCTACAACTACATCGACGCGGGCCACCACGGCTGGCTCGGCTGGGACGACAACTTCGGCGCCTCCGCCGAGCTGTTCAAGTCGACCGCCAGCAGCAACGGCGCGCAGCTCTCCGACGTCACGGGCTTCATCGTGAACACCGCCAACTACAGCGCCCTGAAGGAGGACAACTTCAAGATCGACGACTCGGTCAACGGGACGTCCGTGCGCCAGTCGAAGTGGGTGGACTGGAACCGGTACACCGACGAGCTGTCGTACGCGCAGGCCATGCGCGAGAAGCTGGTCTCGCTCGGCTTCGACCAGAAGCTCGGCATGCTGATCGACACCTCCCGCAACGGCTGGGGCGGCACGGCGCGGCCGACCGGGCCCGGCGCCAAGACCTCCGTGGACACGTACGTGGACGGCGGCCGCTACGACCGCCGCATCCATCTCGGCAACTGGTGCAACCAGAGCGGGGCGGGCCTCGGCGAGCGGCCGCAGGCCAACCCGGCGACCGGGATCGACGCCTACGTGTGGATGAAGCCGCCGGGCGAGTCGGACGGTTCGAGCACCGCCATCGACAACGACGAGGGCAAGGGCTTCGACCGCATGTGCGACCCGACGTACACCGGCAACCCGCGGAACAACAACAACCTGTCCGGGGCGCTGCCGAACGCTCCGGTGTCCGGGCACTGGTTCTCCGCCCAGTTCCAGGAGCTCATGAAGAACGCGTACCCGGCCCTGTAGGCCGACTGCCGTAGCCGGAAAATTGCCGACTCGGCAACGTGGCTTGCCCGCCCGTATGTCGTCCGCGCACCCTGAGGGCGACGGACGACATACGGGCACGAAGGGCGGCGACACCCGACATGGCACACGGCCACCACCAGCACGAAGAGCACGGTCAGCACCAGCACGGGCAGCACGGCGGGCACGGTCAGCACGACCACACGGACATCGACTGGGCCGACATGATCCCCATGCTGGAGCGCAACGCCTCCGTGTACGAGCCGCTCTACACGCAGGCCCTCGACTGGCTGCGTGCCTCCCGCCCCGCCGGCGCCGACACCGGCCTGATCGTCGACGCGGGCGCGGGCCCCGGGGCCGTCTCGCTGCACCTCGCCGAGGCCTTCCCCGAGGCCCGTGTCATCGCGGCCGACCCGGAGGAGAAGCTGCTCGCCCGCGCCACGGAGCGGTTCGCGCAGCACGGGATCGCCGGGCGCACGGGCACGCTGCGCGTCGAACTCCCGGACGCCATCGATGAGTTGCCGCACGCCGACCTCATCTGGGCCGCCCGCTCCCTGCATCACGTGGGCGACCAGCGGGCCGCGGTCGCCGCGCTCGCCGGGAGGCTCGCGCCCGGCGGCACCCTCGCGCTCGTCGAGGGCGGCCTGCCGCAGCGCTGCCTGCCGCGCGACTTCGGCCTCGGCAAGCCCGGCCTCCAGGCGCGGGCCGACGCCATCGAGGAGGAGTGGTTCGGCGACATGCGCGCGAAGCTCCCCGGCGCCAAGCAGGACACGGAGAACTGGACGGAGCTGCTGACCGACGCGGGCCTGACGAACGCCGTCAGCCGCACGTTCCTGCTCGATCTGCCCGCGCCCCTGTCGAGCGAGGCCCGTGAGACCGTCATCGACCTGTGGAAGCGCCGCCTGGAGGTCTTCGCCGAGGCGCTCCCGGCCGAGGACATCGCCACCATGGAGCGGCTGATGGACCCGAAGGACCCGCAGGGCCTGTACCGCCGCGACGACCTCTTCCTGCTCACCGCGCACACTGTGCACACGGCGGTCAAGGAGGCCTGACGCCCGTACGCGAAAGGGGGCCCGGAGCGTACTCCGGGCCCCCTTCAGGCATGTGTCACGCCACGTCGAACGTCGCCGGGTCCGGGCCGAGCCGGCGGTCCTCGTTGAGCGCGGAGATCGCGCCGAGGTCCTCGGTGTCGAGCTCGAAGCCGAACACGTCGATGTTCTCCTTGATCCGCGACGGCGTCACGGACTTCGGGATCACCACGTTGCCCAGCTGCACGTGCCAGCGGAGCACGACCTGCGCGGGCGTACGGCCGTGCTTCTGCGCGATCGCGACGATGGCCGGGACCTCCAGGAGGCCCTTGCCCTGGCCGAGCGGCGACCAGGCCTCGGTCGCGATGCCCAGCTCGGCGTGCTTCTCGCGGGAGGCGCGCTGCTGGAGGTGCGGGTGCAGCTCGATCTGGTTGACGGCCGGGATCACGGAGGTCTCGGCGGTCAGCTCGTCCAGGTGCTCCGGCAGGAAGTTCGAGACGCCGATGGACTTGGCGCGCCCGTCGGCGTGGATCTTCTCGAAGGCCTTGTACGTGTCCACGGCCAGGCCCTTGGACGGCAGCGGCCAGTGGATCAGGTACAGGTCGACGTAGTCGAGACCCAGCTTCTCCAGCGAGGTGTCGAAGGCGCGCAGCGTGGAGTCGTAGCCCTGGTCGGCGTTCCACAGCTTCGTCGTGACGAACAGCTCCTCGCGGGGGACGCCGGACGCGGCGATGGCCTTGCCGGTGCCCTCCTCGTTGCCGTAGATCGCGGCGGTGTCGATGCTGCGGTACCCGGCCTCCAGAGCCGTCGTGACGGCCGTCTCGGCCTCGTCGTCCGGCACCTGCCACACGCCGAAGCCGAGCTGCGGCATCTCGACGCCGTTGTTCAGGATGATCGGGGGAACCTTGCTCACGAGGTGTCGATCCTTTTTCGTCCGGTGAATGGTGGCACTGCACAATGCGGTACCCCCATGGTCAACGATCACGGGCGTACGCGCATTCCTGTGGGTGACACCAGCATGACAGTCAGGTATGAGAGCTTTGCGCCGGGGGCTGTGACCCCAGGTACGCCTCGCGTACCCGTGTGTCCGCCCGAATCACCTCAGGAGTCCCCTCGGCGAGCACGGAGCCCAGGTCGAGCACCACGACCCGTGAGCACAGCTCCATCACGAACGCCACGTTGTGCTCGACGAGAAGCACCGCGCAGCCGTCCCCGGCGAGCCGCCGCACCGTCGCCGCGAGCAGCTCGCGCTCCTGGGCCGTCATGCCGGACGCGGGCTCGTCGAGCAGCAGCACGCGCGGCCGGTCGGCGGCCGCCCGCGCCAGCTCCAGCATCCGGGCCCGGCCGACCGGCAGCGTCCCCGCGTACGTACCGGAGAGGCCGTCGAGGCCGCAGTCGCGCAGCAGGCCGCGGGAGCGGTCCGGATCGGCGCCGCCGCGCCGCCACTCCTGCGCGACCAGCAGGTTGTCGGCGACCGTGAGCTGCCCGAACAGCTGCTGGCGCTGGAACGTGCGGCGCATCCCGTGCCGCGCCCGCCAGACGGGGGAGCGGCGGGTGACGTCCGCGCCGTCGAGCAGCACCCGGCCGGCGTCGGGCCTGCGGATCCCGGAGACGACGTCGAAGAGCGTCGTCTTGCCCGCGCCGTTCGGCCCGATGAGCCCGCACACCTCACCGGGCGCGAGGCGCAGGTCCACCCCGTCGAGGGCCCGTACGCCGCCGAAGCGCACGCCGACGTTCTCGGCCTCCAGTACGTGCCTCATGAGTGCTCGGCCTCCTTGGTCGCCGCGATGCCGAGGTAGGCCTCCGTGAGCCGTTCGGCCTCCACCTTCTCGCGCGGCCCGCACCATGTGACGCGGCCCTGCGCGAGGTACGCCACGGTGTCCGCGACGCCGAGGATCTCCGATGCCTTCTCCTCGACGAGCAGCAACCCGGTTCCCGCGTCGCGGAGTTCGGCGAGCAGCCGGTACACCTCGTCGGCGACGCGCGGCGCGAGGCCGAGCGAGGGCTCGTCGGCGATGAGGACGCGGGGCGGGCGGTGCAGCAGCGCGGCCAGTGCCAGGAGCTGCTGTTCGCCGCCGGAGAGCGAGCCCGCGGTGACGTCGCGCCGCGCGGCGAGCCCGGTGAACCGCTCGTAGACCGCCAACCGGTCGTCGGTGTCGGGGAGTTGGAGCGCGAGGTTCTCGTCGACGGTCAGGGACGGGAAGATGCCGCGTCCCTCCGGCGCGAGCACCACCCCGGCCCGCGCCCGGCGGACCGTGCCCTGGCGGCCGGCCGCTGCCCCGGCGACGTACACCTCGCCCTGGAGCGGTGTCATGAGGCCGGCCGCGACCTTGCAGGTCGTCGACTTTCCGGCGCCGTTGGGCCCGAGGAGCGCGACGATCTCGCCGGGGCGGACGGTGAGGTCGACGCCCTGGAGGACGCGGGCGCCGTCGTATCCGGCCTGTACGCCCGCGAGTTGGAGCGCGGCATCAGGGTCGGGGGCCGACACCGGCGCCTCGTCTACGACCTGCGTCGTCGCGGTCCTCCTGCGGTGGCGGCGGGCCGGGATCGCCGCACAGTAGCCGTCCGGGTCATTGGCGAGCGCGAGGCCCGCGAGGCCGAAGAGGATCACCGGGAGCTGCACCGACTCCGTCAGATAGTCGCTGATCAGATGCGGTACGACGGCGAACGTCAGACCCGCGATCACCGCGAACTGCGGCCGCCGCACACCCGCCGCGACCACCACGGCGAGCCAGATCAGACCGGTCATCGCCGTGAAGTCGGTCGCGGTGATGCGGGTGTTGTACGACGCGTACATCACGCCGCCGAACCCGGCGAGGCCCGCCGAGATCGTGAAGAGCAGCAGCTTCGTGCGGATCACGGAGACGCCGGACGCCATCGCGGCGGCCGGTGCCGAGCGCACGGCGAGCATGGCGCGTCCGGCCCGCGAGTTCCGGAGCGCGCTCAGCCCTGCCACGGCCGCCGTGCACAGGACGACCATGGCCACGCCCATCGCCCGGTCGTCGCCGAGGTCGATGGGGCCCGCGACGGCGCGCGGGATCTCCCAGCCGGTGTCGCCGTTCCTCAACCAGCCGAGCTGGAACAGGACTTGGTCCGCGAGAAAGGCGAGCGCGAGCGTGGCGAGGGCGAGCGAGCGGCCGCCGAGCCGCAGCGCGGGCAGCGCCACGAGCGCGCCCAGCAGCGCGGCCGCGCACGTCCCGGCCAGCGCCGCCCAGATGAACGGCACACCGTGGCTCATCAGCAGTCCGGCGACGAGCGCCGCGCCCGTCACGAACGCGGCCTGCGCCAGCGACACCATCGCGCCGAGCCCGGTGACGACGGTGAACGACAGGAACACCAGGGAGATCGCGAGCCCCTGGGCGAGGATCCCGCTCCAGAACGGCGTCGTCACCGTGTAGAAGGCGACCGCCATCAGCACGGCGGCTGTTGCCCACGGCCCCCAGCGCCGCGCCCACGACCGCCCCGCCGACAAGTCCACCGGCGGCGCGTCGCTCGCCACCGTGCCCGCCGTGCGCTGCCGCCGCGTGAGCAGCAGGAGCCCGGCGAACAGGATCAGGAACGGCACCGCCGTACGGAACCCGGTGATCTTCTCCGCGAACGTGGCGTACCCCGCGACCAGGTTCTGCAGCACCCCGAGCCCGAGACCGCCCGCGAAGGCGAGCGGGATCGACATGAAGCGGCCGAGCACGGCGGCCGTCGCCGACACGAACAGGAACAGCGTGAAGTCGTGCGAGGACAGCCCGAGCAGGGGAGTGGCCAGCACACCGGCGAGCCCCGCGAGCACCGAGGACAGCATCCACGCCACCGACGAGAGCCGGTCCGCGCTGATGCCGCGCAGCTCGACGAGCGAGCGGTTGTCGACGGCCGCCCGCAGCTTGAGCCCAAGTGCCGTGTGCCGCAGCAGAATCCACAGCCCGAGCGCGACGACGGCGGTCGTCACCCACGTGATCAGCTGATCGGAGTCGATGCCGACGCCGTCCATCAACTGCCAGTTCTTCGCCGGACTCGGCCCGACTCCGGGAAGGCCGAACTGGTTCTCCGCCGGCTTGACCGGCGCGCCCGCGTCCTCGAGCAGCTCGACGATCCACAGGCCGAGTGCGGGCAGCGCGACGAGCAGCCCGATCGTCGCCACGATCTGCGCGGTCTCGCCGACCCGCGCCAGTTTTCTGAACATCATGCGGTCGAGTCCCCAGCCCAGCAGGGGAGCCGCGACGAGCACGAGCAGCAGCGCCGTCGGCACGGCGGGCCAGCCGAAGCCGGAGTGCAGCTCGTAGAAGGCGAGTGCGCAGAGGTAAGCGGTCGCGCCGTGCGCGAAGTTGAAGAGCCCGGAGGCCGAGTAGGAGAGCACGAGCCCCGTGGCGAGCAGCGCGTACAGCGCACCCGACACGAGCCCGCTCAGCACGAAGGCAAGAAGATCCGTCACGTGAACAGCCCTTCCCTTGCGGCTACTTGAAGGGGATCGGCGGATAGCACTTGAACGCGGACGACACCCGGTACGCCCCGTCCTTGAGCTGCGCGAGCGCCCCGCAGCCGAACGACTCGGTGCGCCCGCGCGGCAGCGCCCGGTCACCGACGAGCGTCCCGGTGTCGGAGAAGCCGTTCGCCGCCTTCTGGAACGACGCGACAGTCAGCGCCTTGCCCGCCTTCTTCGCGATGGAGAGGAACAGGTCGGCGCTCATGTAGCCCGTCATCATGTGCATGTTGAGGGGAATCTCCTTGCCCCCGGAAGCCTTCTTGATGTCGGCCTTGAACTGCTTCATCTCGGGCGTGGACGCCTCGAACGGCTCGAAGGACAGCAGCACGTGCACCCCGTCGAGCGCCTGCTTCGTCGCCTTCTTGGCGAGCAGACCGGGGTCGTAGTCCGTCGGGTCGGTGATCACACCCTTGTACCCGGTGCGCTTGACCGCCGTGAACAGGCCGATGTTGTACGGCGTCTGCATCACGGAGACGACCACGTCCGGCGCCTTCCCGCCGTCGCTGCGCAGCAGTTCCTTCGTGTACGCCGACCAGTCGCTCGGCACGGCCGTCGCGGGCACGGTCGCCTTCGCGTACGACACCTTGTAGCCGGCCGACTTGAAGGACTGCTTGTACGTGCGGATGGCGAAGGTGCCCGCGTCGTTGTCGTTGGCGAGGATCGCGACGGTCTTCCCCTTCGCCCCGCCCGTGACCTTCTTCAGGCCCTCCGGCCAGGTCTGCGAGATGGTGCCGCCCGGCATCGGCACCATGCAGCCGCCGTAGCCGTAGATGTACGTCGGTCCGCAGAACGACGGGAGCGTGCCCCAGCCGAAGGTCGGCACCTTCTGCTTCTGGAGGAAGTCCGCGCCGGAGAACGTCACCGAACTCATCGGCGAGATCGCGAACACCTTGTCCTGCTGCACGAGTTTGCGGGCCGCGGCGAGGTTCTTCGCGGGGTCCTGGCCGTCGTCCTCCGCGCCCAGGTAGTCGATCGTGCGGCCGTTGATGCCGCCCTCGGCGTTGGCCCGGTCGAAGCGGGCCTTCGCGCCGAGGTCGGTGTCCTTCTTGCTGTAGCCGCTCGACGTCGTCATGGAGACGATGCCGCCCACCTTGATGCTGTCGTCGGTCACACCTCGGACCGAACTCCCTTGGCCGCCGGCGGAGTTGTTCCCGCTGTCGGCGGTGGAGTTGCAGGCGGTGGCGAGCGCGAGAGCTGCCAGGGTGGCGGTGATGACGCGGATCGGTCGCGACACGGTCGGTCCCCCTCCGTCGGAGTGAGGGTGATTCTGTGTCCGACCTGATGAACCGTCAATAACTGACGCCTAATCAGCCCTCCGGCGATTGAGGAGCGGGGTCCGGGGCGGAGCCCCGGGTCACAGCGTCCCGTACAGCGCGTCGACCTCCGCCGCGTACGCCTGCTCGATCGCCTTGCGCTTCAGCTTCAGGGACGGCGTGAGCAGCCCGTGCTCCTCGGTGAACTGGTGCGCGAGGATCCGGAACGTACGGATCGACTCGGCCTGCGAGACCAGCGTGTTGGCCGCCACCACCGCGCGCCGCACCTCCGTCTCCAGGTCCGGATCGCGCACCAGGTCCGCCGGGGACATCGACTGCTTGCCGCGCATGCCGAGCCAGTGGTCGACGGCCTCGTTGTCGAGCGTCACGAGCGCCGCGATGTACGGGCGGTCGTTGCCGACGACCAGGCACTGCGCGATCAGCGGGTGGTCGCGCACCCGCTCCTCCAGCTGCTGCGGCGAGACGCTCTTGCCGCCGGAGGTCACGAGGATCTCCTTCTTGCGGCCCGTGATGGTGAGATAGCCGTCCTCGTCGAGGGAGCCCAGGTCACCCGTGGCGAGCCAGCCGTCGTACAGGGAGGCGTCGGTGGCCTTCGGGTCGTTGAGGTAACCCTGGAAGATGTTGCCGCCGTAGATCCACACCTCGCCGTCGTCGGCTATGTGCACGCTGGAGCCGGGTATCGCCTGGCCGACCGTGCCGTAGCGGGTCTGCTCGGGCGGGTTCGCGGTCGCGGCGGCCGTCGACTCGGTGAGGCCGTAGCCCTCGTAGATCGTGACGCCCGCGCCCGCGAAGAACAGGCCGAGTCGCCGGTCCATGCCGCTGCCACCGGACATCGCGTGCCGGACCCGGCCGCCCAGCGCGGCGCGCACCTTGGAGTAGACGAGCTTTTCGAAGACCGAGTGCTGCATGCGCAGCGAGGCGGAGGGGCCAGGGCCCGTGCCGAATGCTTTCGCCTCCTGTGCGTCCGCGTACTTCACGGCGCACTCGATGGCCTTCTCGAACGGTCCCGACTTGCCCTCGTTCTCGGCCTTCCTGCGGGCCGCGTTGAACACCTTCTCGAAGATGTACGGCACGGCGAGGATGAACGTCGGCTGGAACGACTGCAGGTCGGGCATGAGCGCGGACGCGCGCAGCTCCGGCTGGTGGGCCAGCTTCACGCCGCCGCGGATCGTCGCGATCTCCACCATGCGCCCGAAGACGTGGGCGAGCGGGAGGAAGAGCAGCGTCGACGGGGTGCGGTCGCGCTTGGAGGAGAACACCGGCTCCCAGCGCGTGATCATCGTGTCGGCCTCGTACATGAAGTTGCCGTGCGAGATCACGCAGCCCTTGGGCCGGCCCGTGGTGCCGGAGGTGTAGATGATCGTGGCCGTCGACTCGGGAGTGATCGCGCGGCGGTGCCTGTGCACCGTCTCGTCGTCGATGTGGGTGCCGGACGCGGTGATCTCTTCGGCGGCGCCGCCGTCGAGCTGCCACAGGCGGTGCAGATGGGGCAGCCGCCCGATGACCGTGGCGACGGTCATCGCGTGGTCCTCGTGCTCCACGATCGCCGCCGACACCTCGGCGTCGTACAGCATCCAGAAGACCTGCTCGGCCGAGGACGTCGGGTAGATGGGGACGACCTGGGCGCCGATGGTCCACAGCGCGAAGTCGAACAGCGTCCACTCGTAACGGGTGCGCGACATGATCGCGACGCGATCCCCGAACCGGATGCCCTGCGCGAGCAGCCCCTTGGCAAGGGCCATCACCTCGTCGCAGAACTGGGCGGACGTGACGTCCTGCCACTTGTCGTGCCGGTCCTTACGGGCCAGGGCTATATGCCCCGGTGTGTCCAGGGCATGGTCGAACACGGCGTCGGCCAGGCCGCCGACCAGCGGCGCCGACGCCACAGGGGGGTTGGTGAACTCACGCAAAGTTGCTCCTTGTGGCGCTCCGCACAGCGTCGGTGACGGTACCCGACCTGGGCCTCCGGCGGGAGTGCCTGCAACGAGCAGAAGGTGCGCGGAATTTGCACAGGTCAGACGTTTATAACGGGCCACATCGGGTGGAGCTGGGCAGAATACTTACGCGACAGTAAGTTTCGGGAGCGTAATCTCCCGGCCCTCTTCACGGGCCTCCATTGGATCTGTGCAAAGAGGTCACCGTCGACCGGCGTCCGCGTTTTTAGACGGAGTAGTCGGTTCCGGTGGACGCTACCACTGCCTCGTTAACGCGCACTCCGATGCAGCCGGTCCCCGCCCGCCAGGACCGCCTGCGCGAGCGCCCGCGCGGGCTCGCTCTCGCCCCGCGTCGCGCTGCGCACCACGAAGTCGACCTCGCCCAGCTCCGGAAGCCCCACCCGGTCCGGCACCCGCACCAGGCCCGGCGGGATGAGGCCGTGCGAGTGGGCCATCACGCCGAGCCCGGCCCGCGCCGCCGCGACGAGACCGTTGAGCGAGCCGCTCGTGCAGGCGATCCGCCACGCCCGCCCGTGCCGCTCCAGCGCCTCGAGGGCCAGGGCTCGCGAGATCCCCGGCGGCGGGTAGACGATCAGCGGGACGGGCCGGTCCTGGTCGATGCGCAGCCGCTCCGAGCCGATCCACACCAGCCGGTCGTGCCATACCGACTCGCCGCGCGGATCCTCGGGGCGCCGCTTCGCGAGCACCAGGTCCAGCTTCCCCGCGTCCAACTGCTCGTGCAGCGTCCCCGACAGCTCGACCGTCAACTCCAGGTCCACCTCGGGGTGCTCGGCCCGGAACGACTCCAGGATCTCGGGCAGCCGGGTCACCACGAAGTCCTCCGAGGCGCCGAACCTGAGCCGGCCGCGCAGCCGCGTCCCCGTGAAGAACGACGTCGCCTGCTCGTGCACCTCCAGGATCCGGCGGGCGAATCCGAGCATCGCCTCCCCGTCCTCCGTCAGCTCCACGGAGTGCGTGTCCCGCGTGAACAGCGTGCGCCCGGTCGCGTCCTCCAGGCGCCGCACATGCTGGCTCACCGTCGATTGCCGCAGGCCGAGGCGGCGCGCGGCCTGCGTGAAGCTCAGCGTCTGCGCGACGGCGAGCAGGGTCCTGAGCTGTCCGGGGTCGTACATGCCACGAACCCTAGCCCCGCTCATCACGCGACGCGATCACAGTAAGAGCGGTATGCAGGATTCCCGATCACGGCCCGGAGGTGGACGATGGAGAGGGCACGACCTGAACCGAGAGCAAGGAACCAATGAAACGCCTGACCTGGCCGAGCTGGATGCCGATCGACCCGTACATCCTGGCGTTGATCGCGACAGTGGGCCTCGCCGCACTGCTCCCGGCCCGAGGGGCCGCCGCCGATGTCGCGTCCGGCGCCTCCACAGCAGCCGTCGCCTTCCTCTTCTTCCTCTACGGGGCGCGCCTGTCGACCCGTGAGGCGATGGACGGACTGCGCCACTGGCGGCTGCATGTCACCGTCCTCGCCTGTACGTTCGTGCTGTTCCCGCTGCTCGGCCTCGCGGCCCGCGGCCTGGTCCCGGTGCTGCTGCCGCAGAACCTCTTCGAGGGCCTGCTCTTCCTCACCCTCGTGCCGTCGACGATCCAGTCGTCGATCGCGTTCACCTCGATCGCGCGCGGCAACGTCCCGGCGGCGATCTGCGCGGGCTCCTTCTCCTCGCTCGCCGGCATCGTGCTCACGCCGCTGCTCGCGGCGGCGCTGCTCGGCAACAGTGGCGGCGGCTTCTCCGCCGACTCGCTCGTCAAGATCGTGCTGCAACTGCTCGTGCCGTTCCTCGCGGGCCAGTTGCTGCGCCGCTGGGTCGGCGGATTCATCTCACGCCACAAGAAGATCCTCGGCTACGTCGACCGCGGCTCGATCCTGCTCGTCGTCTACACCGCGTTCAGCGAGGGCATGGTCCAGGGCATCTGGCACCAGGTCAGCGCGGTCCGCCTCGCCGGACTCCTGGTCGTGGAGGCGGTGCTGCTCGCGATCATGCTGGCGGTCACCTGGTACGGCGCGAAGGCACTCGGCTTCAACCGCGCCGACCGCGTCGCCATCCAGTTCGCGGGCTCGAAGAAGTCCCTCGCCTCCGGACTCCCCATGGCGAGCGTGCTGTTCGGCGCGCACGCCTCGCTCGCCGTGCTGCCGCTGATGCTCTTCCACCAGATGCAGCTGATGGTGTGCGCGGTCATCGCGAAGCGCCGCGCGAAGGACGCCGAGGAGACCACCGGGCACGAACAGCCGGTCAGTTCTTCAGAGGGCCGAGCCGAAGAGACACGAACCGCGGTCGGTACAGGGACACGTTCCGGCTGAGCTCGGCCTGCGCGGCGGCGGGCGCGGCGTCCAGCCAGTTGACGTCATAGCTCAGGACGAGCCTGCCGCCGCCGCTCAGCGCGGGGTGCGCCTGCGGGTTGTACGCAGCGGTGTGCGAGGGCGTCGCACCGTCGCGGGCGTCGCGGGGGAGCGGCGGCGTGAACGCCTTCGCGGGGCCGTGCCAGGGCCCGGTGGGCGAACAAGCCCAGTACGAGGTGACCTTCGTCAGCCCCTCCGCGCCCGCCGCCGTCGTGAACAGGACGTACGTGTCCGCGTCCCGCACCACCGTGAAGGCGGTGCCCACGCCGCGCCGCTCGCCGTCGCCGAGGACCGGCGCGGCGCGCGTGCCCCACCGCTCGCCGTCCCAGTACCGCCACGCCTTCGGGGAGCCGAACCGGCCGACCGGCACGCGTGCCACGTACGCGCGGTGCACGGCCTTCTCCCCGTCGTCGGCCCCGAACACGTAGGTCCAGCCTTGGTGATCCACGGCCGTCGTCCCGTACAGCACGCGCCGCGCCGGGTCCCCGATCTGCCGCTGGTCGAGGACCTGGGTGATGCCTTCGAGGCGCAGGTCGGGCAGCGACAGGGTGGCCACCTCGGTCGCGTTCGGCACCCCGTAGACGTAGGGTCCGGCGCCCTTCGCCCGCGTCCACAGCAGCACCCGTACGACCTTCTCGCCGCCGCTCTCCTCGACGCGCGCGGCGACCGGCCAGCGCCACTCGCCTGCGGCGGTGTCCGGGAACAGTGGCGCCGCGATCGTCCGGTCGAGACGTCCCGAACCGTCCGTCACCACCGCGGAGTTGCGGACGAACGGCGCGTCGGCGGTCCGCCAGGGATGCGACTGCCCTGCCGGGTTCGGGGGCCGGTTCACGGCGCCCAGATACGTGTCGGAGAACAGCCACAGCAGCCGTCCGTCCGGCAGCCGCACGGAGTGCGTGCCGTCGCCGCCGGTCCAGTCGTCGAGCCGCTCGGCGTCGTCGCCGTAGCGGGCGAACTCGCCGGTGAGCCGGGTGTCCGCGGACCACGAGGCGACGCCACGGGGCCCGCAACGAGCGTCGCCCTCCCGGTCGGGGAGGGCGACGAGCGTGATCAGTACGAGGACGAGGGCGGCGAGCAGGGCGATCAGCGGCACCCTCGGCCCTCGCCGGCCGCGTCGCGTCGACTCCCGCTCATGACCCCGCATGCGAGGCGACGTTAATGGGCGCGGTGCGGTTGGTCCACAATCCAGCCCCGCCGGCGTTTGAGGCGCGGGGTCCGGGGCGGAGCCCCGTGGCGTCAACCCCGCGGGGCCGATTCACGAGCCTGTCCGCGACGCCACGTCCACCGCTTCCGAGGCGGCCGGCCGCGGCGCCGCACCGAGCCGCGAATGATGCCGCCCATACCGGAGGTACAGCACGGCGGCCCCCGCCAACCACACCGCGAACAACGCGTACGTCGACAGATGCAGCCCGTACAGCAGATACGCACACGCGCCGAGGCTCAGCAGCGGCGTCACCGGATACCCCGGCACCCGGAAGCCACGCGGCAGCGCGGGCTGCGTGCGGCGCAGCACCATCACGCCCACCGACACGACGGCGAACGCCACGAGCGTGCCCATGCTGGTGAGATCGGCCAGCACGTCGAGCGGGACGAACGCGGCGAGCGCGGTGATGCCCGCGCACACCACGACCGTGTTGCGCACGGGCGTCCTGGTGCGCGGGGACACCTTCGCGAACAGCGGCGGGAGCAGCCCGTCGCGGCCCATCGAGTACAGGATGCGGGTCTGTCCGTAGATCGACACGAGCGTGACACTGAAGATCGAGACGACGGCGCCGCCGGCGAACACCAGCGCCGGCCAGTGCGCGCCCGTGACGTGCTCCAGGATCTGCGCGAGCCCGGCCTCCTGCCCGCTGAACGAACGCCACGGCTGGGCGCCCAGCGCGGTCAGCGCGACCGCCAGGTACAGCGCGGTGACCACGCCGAGCGAGAGCAGGAGGGCCAGCGGCACCGTGCGCCGCGGATCGCGCACCTCCTCGCCCGCCGTGGAGATCGCGTCGAGCCCGATGAACGAGAAGAAGATCCCGGACGCCGCCGTGCCGACCCCGGCGATCCCCAGCGGCAGGAAGGGGTGCAGCCGGTCCGCCTCGAACCCGGTCAGTGCCACCGCCACGAACAGCAGCAGGACGAGCACCTTCACGGCCACCATCACCGCGTTCACGGCCGCCGACTCGCGCGCCCCGCGCACCAGGAGCAGACAGCACAGGCCGACCAGGACCACGGCCGGCAGATTGACCAGACCGCCGCTGCCGGGCGCCGCCGACAGGGCGTGCGGAAGGCGGATCCCGAACAGCAGATCCGTGAACAGGTTCAGATACTCGCCCCAGCTGACGGCGGTCGCCGAGGCCGCGACCCCGTACTCCAGGAGCAGACACGCACCGACCGCGAAGGCGACGCCCTCGCCGAGCGTCGCGTACGCGTAGGAGTACGAGGATCCCGAGACCGGGATCGCGGACGCCAACTCGCAGTAGCAGAGCGCCGTGAGGCCCGCGGCGATCGCGACGACCACGAACGAGAGCAGCACGGCGGGCCCCGCCTGCGGCACCGAGGTGGTGAGCACGAAGAAGATGCCGGTGCCGACGGTGCAGCTGATGCCGAGCGCGGCCAGCTGCCACAGGCCGATTGAGCGGTTCAGGCGCGCGCCGTCCTCGGCGGCGCCGGCGCTCTCGCCGCTCTCGGCGAGCAGGTCCGCCACCGGCTTCTTGCGCAGGGCGACGGAGAGCAGGGGCGGTCGGTCTGGGGCCACGGGCACATCCTTGGGCTCGGTGGAACGGACAGGGGTGGGTCAGTCGGTGACGCGGAGGGTGGTGACGTCCGGGTCCGGCGCCCCGCGCACATGGCCGCCGGGGGCCCGCGCGGTCTCCTGGAAGAAGGCGACGTGCTCGGCGGTGAGCACCTCGCCGGGCAGCACGTTCGGGATGCCCGGTGGGTACGCGGCCAGGGTGTCCGCCGAGACACGTCCGATGGCCTCGGAGGCGGGCACGAGGCGGCTCGGCCCGAGGAACGCCTCGCGCACGGTGGCGCGGACGGGGCCGGGATCCGGGAGCCGTAGGGCAGTCAACTCGCTTGCAGCACCGTCCAGTTGGGGCAGGGCATGCAGCGCGTCCACGAACCGTTCCGCGTCCGGTGTGCTGCCCGCGCCGACGACCGCGACGATCGCGGAGGCCGTGGCGACCTCGACGAGGACGCGGTGCTCCCGGAGAAGGCGGCCCCGCGCCTCGTGCCCCGCGATGCCCCCGGCCGCCGTCCCGATGGCGACCCGCAACGGGTCCACACCGACGACATCGGGGAAGCTCCCGGTGAACTCGTCGCTCACGACGGGGAATCGGCCCTCCGCACGGACCCGGTCGCGGATCTTGTCGGCGCACTCCACGGACTCCCGGACCCGCCCCGGATCGGCCGCGAGGGACTGCCGGGCCAGGTCGAGCGAGGCGAGCAGCAGGGCCGATGCGCTGGTGGACTGCGTCAGGTGGAACACCCGCTGCACCAGCGGTTCGAGGACCGCGCGGAACGGTCCTTCGCCGAGGTGCAGCATCGCCGCCTGGGTCAGGCTGCCGGCCAGCTTGTGCGTGCTGGACACCACCAGGTCGGCGCCGAGCGACAGCGCGTTCGCCGGTACGGACGGGTGGAAGCCGAAGTGGCTGCCCCACGCCTCGTCGACGATCAGCGGCACCCCTGCCGTGTGCGCGACGTCGGCGAGCGCCCGCACATCGGCGACGGCGCCGAAGTAGCTGGGCGTCACCACGTACGCGGCGGCCGCGTCCGGCGCCCCGGCGAGCGCCCGCTCCAGGTCGGCCGCGGTCACCCCGTGCGCGATGCCCAGGCCGTGGTCGACCGACGGCTGCACGAAGTGCGCCCGCATCCCCGACAGGACGAGGGAGTCGACGACGCTGGAGTGGACGCTGCGCTGCACCACCAGCGTCTCGCCGAGGGTGCGCGCCACGAGTCCCGCGATCCGGTTGCCCTGGGAGGCGCCGCCCGTGAGGAACCAGGTCCGCGCGGCGCCCCAGGCGTCGGCGGCCAGGGCGAGCGCCTCGTCCATGGGGGTCGGCGCGGCGCCGAGGTCGAGCCCTTCGAGCAGCGGCGGGAAGTCCATCCGCAGCACGTCCGCACCGAAGGTGTCGGCGAGCTGCGGGAAGCGGTCGGGCTGCGCGGAGTGGCCCGGCACGTTCAGCCGCAGCCAGTCGTCGGCCGCGCTCTCGCGGACGGCGGTGGCGTAGGGAGCCCGGCCGTGGTCGTCAGGGTCGTAAGCCAGTTCTCGTGTCACGCCGCTGACCCTGGCAGCCGGGAACGATCAAGAGAACAGAAGAATTTCTTGTAAGGGGGCAGATTTCATCAATAACCTGTGGCGGTGTTGGATCTCCGTCACCTTTACGTCCTGCGTGCGATCGCCAGAGAAGGATCGCTCGCCGGGGCCGCGCGCTCGCTGCACTACAGCCAGCCCACCGTCACCCACCATCTGGCCACGCTGGAGGGTCACTTCGGGGCCCGGCTCGTCGAGCGCGGCCCGCGTGGTGCCACGCTCAGCGAGGTCGGCCGCGCCCTGCTGCCGCACGCCGAGGCGGTGGTGCGCAGGCTCGGGCGGGCCGAGGACGAGGTGCGGGCGCTGCTCGGCGGCGCGGAGACGGTGCTGCGGGTCGGCGCGTTCCCCACGGCGAGCGCGCTGCTGCTGCCGCGCGCGGTGCGCCAGATCGCCGAGCAGGGCGTCACCTTCGATCTGACGGAGGGGGAACTCCCGGCGCTGCTCGACCTGTTGCGCCGCGACGAACTGCACGTCGCGCTCGTCTTCACCCAGCCCGACGACCCGCTGACCCTGGACGACGGCATCACGCTGCAACCCGTCCTCGACGACCCGCTCGACCTCGTGCTGCCGCCGGAGCACCCCTGCGCGCGCCTCGACCGGGTCCCGCTGAAGGCGCTGCGCGAGGAGCCGTGGATCGTGGGCACCACCGCCTGGGACCCGTGCGACCGGCAGCTCGACCGGGCCTGCGGGGAGGCGGGCTACCGGCCGCTGACCGCGCTGCGCTCCGACGACTACGGCGTCATCCAGGGCCATGTCGCCGCGGGCGCGGGCGTCGCCCTCGTGCCCCGGCTCGCCCTGAACTCGCCGCGCGCCGACATCGTCGTACGCCCCGTCGACGGCGCGCGCCTGGCCCGCCGCATCTCCGCCGCGACCGTCGGCCCGCCCCGCAGGCGCGGCGCGCACGACCTGGTGGCGGCCGTGCGCACGCAGGCCGACCGGATCGCGGCGGACTGGCGGGAGGCGGCCTGAGGTCAGCCGCCCCGGACCCGGTCGAGCGGCAGCCACAGCACGTCGCCCCCGCCGGAGGTGACGCGGACGTCGTCGATGGATCCGGTGAAGTACGCCCGGCTGTCCATGCGTTGACCGATGTGGACCCCGAACGGCGAGTTCCGGCTCACCGATCCGGGGACGTCGGCGGCTTCGGCCACCTGCGCGTCGTCGACGGAGAGGGTCAACCGACCGTCACCGCGCCGGAGTTGGAGCCGGTGCCAGTTGCCGTCGTTGTACGCGGACGCGGACTGCACCGTCACAGTGCTGGGGGCCGCGGCCCCGTCCCGTACGGTGATCAGGCCGGTGATCCGGCCGGCGGCGGGCTCGGCGCGCAGGGTCACCTGGGGCTGCGAGGCCCCGGTGCCGCCCAGGGAGAGCAGCGGCTGCTCACCGCTCGTCGCGCTGTAGCGGAACCACATCGATGCGCTGAACTCCCGTGCGCCCAGGCGCAGTCGGTCGCTGTACGGAAGGCGTACGGCGTCGTCCGTGCCGTCGAAGGAGAGCGCCCGCCCGGTCGGGCCGCCGGTTTCGGTGGGCCCGCCGAGCACGGACGCGTCGCGTGCCCCCGGCACCCGGTCGTCCGTCGTCGGGTCGGGGCCGCGCCGCTCCTTCAGCCAGTCGAGCGTGAACCGGGCGAAGCGGATCTCGTCGCGGGCGTCCACGGCCCCGCCCTCGTACAGCAGCCCCACATGGTCGCGGTCGGCCCGCACGAGGTCCGAGTAGCCCGACCAGTCCGTGGTCACGACGGTGCCCCGGTCGAAGCTCTCCCAGGTGCGCCCGCCGTCGTACGAGGAGCGGATCATCATGGTCCGCCGCCGGTCGGGGTCGCCGGGGCACGCGAGCAGCAGCCGGCCGCCGTCCTTGCCCACGGGCAGGGTCGAGGCCTGGACCTGCGGCGCGTAGAGGTCCGGGAGCGCGGCGAACGGGCGGGCGAAGGAGTCGCCGCCGTCCCGGCTGAATGCCTGCGTGCGGTGGCCGAGGTCGGTGCCGTCCTGCTCGCGCCCGCTGACGTGGACCGTGCCGTCGGGCAGCTCGGCGAGCGCCATCTCGGAGGGCTTCTGCCGGAACGTGCCGTCGTCGGCGATGGGCCAGGAGTCCTTCGCCCCGACCCGCCAGTGCTCGCCGCCGTCGTCGCTGACCATGAGGGCGGCGTGGTTCGCGGAGACACGGCTGCCGTTCCACGTCTCGGCGTTGACGGCGAACACGAGGCGGCCGGGGTGGCGTCCCCGCGTCAGCTGGATGCCGTGCGAGGGGCCTGTCGCGTACCAGGAGTTGAAGTCGTCGGGCAGCAGCTCGTCGCTCAGATCGCGCGGCGCCGACCAGGTGCGGCCGTCGTCGTCGCTGTGCTGCATGTGCGGGGTGCGGTCGCACGGCACGTCGCAGTTCTTGCCGTCCGTGCGGCCCGTGTTGTACGTCTCCGCCAGCAGGATGCGGCCGGTCCTGCGGTCCACGATGGGCGAGGGGTTGCCGTGGGTGTCGCCCGCGCCCTCGTTGACGACCTGGAGCGGCGACCAGGTACGGCCGCCGTCCTCGGACCGTTTGACGACGATGTCTATGTCGCCGGCGTCGGTGCAGTCGTTCTTCCGTCCTTCGGCGAAGGCGAGAAGGGTGCCGCGCACCGTCTTCACGACGGACGGGATCCGGTAGCAGGCGTACCCGGGATCCTGCCCGGGCCTGAACAGCACCTGCTGCTCGAAGGGTGGCCGGCTGTTCGGCGCGGCCTGCGCGAAGGTCTGCGCCGGGAGCGCGGCGGCGACCGCGAGCGCGGCCACCAGCAACGATCTCGGACCGGTACGGACGGATCTTCTGTGCATGGCGCGGCCCACCCTTTCGGGGTCGTCCGGACAGCCGACATCCGACGTCCTACGTCCTGCGTGCGGGCCACAGACGCTACGGGGGTGTCCCGGCGCCCCACAAGAACCGCGGCGGCTGCGTGTCAGGGGACGAGCACGACCTTCCCGAGGTTGGCCCGCCCCTCGATCACGGCATGCGCCCGCGCCGCGTCCTCCAGCGCGAACTCCCCGTGGACCACGGGCTTCAGATCACCCGTCAGGAACAGCTCCCACAGCTCCGTACGCCACCGCTCGTACGTCCGCGGCCGTCCCCGCGCGATGAGCCCCATCTGGAAGCCGATCACCGACTTGGCCCCCACCAGCAGGTCGTACGCCTCCACGGTGCCGCCGCCCGAGCTGTACGCCACGAGCCGCCCGTGCGGCGCGAGCGCGGCCACCGCGGGCTTCAGCAGCGCCCCGCCGACCGCGTCGAGCACGTAGTCGACGGGCTCGCCCCAGGACCCGGCCTCGTACGTCACCACGTCGTCGGCCCCGAGCGCGCGCACGAAGTCCGCCTTGCCGGCGTCGGAGACCGCGGCCACGACCCGCCGCGCGCCCCTCGACCCGGCCAGTTGCAGGGCCAGATGACCCACCCCGCTCGCCGCCGCGGTCACCAGCGCGGACTCGCCCGGCTCGGGCCGCGCCGCGTGCAGCGCCCCGTACGCGACGAGCCCGCTGCGCACGAGCGCCACCGCGTCGACCGCGCTCGCGCCGTCCGGCACCGGCGAGGCCATCGCGGTGTGCAGCAGCGCGTAGTCGGCGTAACCGTGGCCGAAGACGAGGCCGGTGACCCGGTCCCCGGTCGCGTATCCCGTCACGCCCTCGCCGAGCGCGACCACCTCGCCCGCGATCTCGCCGCCGAGCGCGATCGGCTCGGACGCCTCGCGGACCTTGCGGACGACGGGCAGCGTGACCCCGACCGCCTCGGCGCGCACGAGGAGTTCGCCGGGGCCCGGTTCGGGAACGGGCGCCTCCTCCAGGAACAGGACCTCGGGCCCGCCACTGTGCTCGTACCGGACACGACGCATGGACGTGCCCCCTCCGCGTACCGTCGAATACCGTTGGGACTCCCAATGAATCCCGGTGGACCCGACAGTACGCGGATTTCATTGGGGAGACCAACGTTTTTTCGGTACGGTGACCGCATGAGCGCACCGAGCCCGCCACCCACCGCCCCCGGCACCATCCGCGATCTGCCCAGCTGGCTGCTCGGCCGGGCCGCCGCGCGCGGGCGTGCGCTCGTCGCCGACGCGCTCGCCGAACAGGGGCTGAGGATGTGGCACCACGTGGTGCTCAGCGCGGTGTCCGACCAGGGGCCGGTCGCCCAGGCCGACCTCGTGCGCGGCGTCGGGCTGGACCCCAAGGACATGGTCGGCGTGCTCAACGACCTGGAGGCCGCCGGCCTCGTCGAGCGCGCGCCCGACCCCAGGGACCGGCGCAAGAACGCGGTCACGATCACGGCCGAGGGCCGCCGCCTCGTCCGCACCTGCGCGGCGGCGGCCCGCGCCGCGAACGCCGAGCTCCTCGCGCCGCTTTCGGCACGGGAGCGGGAACGGTTCATGGACATGCTGCGGCGGGTGTCGGGCGTGCCCGCAGCGGAGGACCGAAAAGCGGAGGACTGAAAAGCGGAGGACCGAACAGGGCCGGGTCAGCCGCGCGCGGCCGCGGTCTCCAGGGCGATCCGCTCCTCACCCGCGTACACGTTCATGGAGCTGCCCCGCAGGAAGCCGACCAGGGTCAGGCCCGTCTCGGCGGCCAGGTCCACCGCCAGCGACGAGGGCGCCGACACCGCCGCGAGCATGGGGATGCCCGCCATCACGGCCTTCTGCGCCAGCTCGAACGAGGCGCGGCCCGAGACCATCAGGATCGAGCGGGACAGCGGCAGCTCGCCGTTCTGCAGGGCCCGGCCGACGAGCTTGTCGACCGCGTTGTGCCGCCCCACGTCCTCCCGGATGTCGACGAGCCGGCCCTCCTCGTCGAAGAGCGCCGCCGCGTGCAGCCCCCCGGTCCGGTCGAAGACGCGCTGGGCCTCGCGCAGCCGGTCGGGGAGCGAGGCGAGCAGCTCGGGCGTGATCCGGACCGGGGGAGTGTCGGCGATCGGGAACCGGGCCGTCGTGCGCACCGCGTCGAGGCTCGCCTTGCCGCACAGGCCGCACGACGAGGTCGTGTAGACGTTGCGCTCCAGGGTGATGTCGGGCAGCTCGACGCCCGGCGTGGTGCGTACATCGACCACGTTGTAGGTATTGCTGCCGTCCTCCGTGGCGCCCGCGCAGTACACGATGTTCTGCAGGTCGTCGGCGGTGCCGAGGACGCCCTCGCTGACCAGGAAGCCGGCCGCGAGCGGGAAGTCGTCGCCCGGGGTGCGCATGGTGATGGCGAGCGGCTTCCCGTTCAGCCGGATCTCCAGCGGTTCCTCGGCGACCAGGGTGTCGGGCCGCGTGGAGACGTGCCCGTCCCGTATCCGGATCACCTTGCGTCGTTCCGTGACTCGTCCCATGGCACCCATTCTCCTGCACCGGTGGCACGCGGTCGTCGCCGACCTCCGTGTCCGTGTCCGGCGCTTTCGCGACGGGATATTGCCTACAGTATGGAAGCGGCCGGGGTCGTCGACAAGGGGGAGGCAGAAAGGGCTTCCCAACTCCCGTGTCACTCCCTTACGTTCGGGATCATGAGGCCCCCCGTCGCGCCGGCCGGCTGGAGCCGCTGGCTCGTTCCCCCCGCCGCGCTCTCCGTCCATCTCTCCATCGGCCAGGCCTACGCCTGGAGCGTCTTCAAACCGCCTTTGGAGTCGGCGCTCGGGCTGAGCGGCACGCAGAGCGCGCTGCCGTTCCAGCTCGGCATCGTGATGCTCGGCCTGTCGGCCGCCTTCGGCGGCACGCTCGTCGAGCGCAACGGGCCGCGCTGGGCGATGACCGTCGCGCTCGTCTGCTTCTCCTCCGGCTTCCTGCTCTCCTCGCTGGGCGCCGCCACCGAGCAGTACTGGCTGATCGTGTTCGGCTACGGCTTCGTCGGCGGCATCGGCCTCGGCATCGGCTACATCTCGCCCGTCTCCACGCTGATCAAGTGGTTCCCCGACCGGCCCGGCATGGCCACCGGCATCGCGATCATGGGCTTCGGGGGCGGCGCGCTCATCGCGTCCCCGTGGAGCGCCCAGATGCTGGAGTCCTTCGGCGCGGACAACGACGGCATCGCGTTCGCGTTCCTGGTGCACGGGCTCGCGTACGCGGTGTTCATGACGCTCGGCGTGCTGCTCATCCGGGTGCCCAGGACGCAGGCCCAGCAGGGCGCTCGACCGCGGGCCCAGCAGGGTGAGCGCACCGAGGAGGCCGTCGTCAGCGGCCCGCAGGTCTCCGCGAAGCAGGCGATCCGTACGCCCCAGTTCTGGTGCCTGTGGGTCGTCCTGACCATGAACGTGACCGCGGGCATCGGCATCCTGGAGAAAGCCGCGCCGATGATCACGGACTTCTTCGCCGGCACCAGCACCCCGGTGTCCGTCTCCGCGGCCGCCGGCTTCGTGGCGCTGCTCTCCGCGGCGAACATGGCGGGCCGCATCGGCTGGTCCTCCACCTCCGACCTCATCGGCCGCAAGAACATCTACCGCGTCTACCTCGGCGTCGGCGCCCTGATGTACCTGCTCATCGTCCTGTGGGGCGACTCGTCCAAGCCCCTCTTCGTGCTGTGCGCCCTCGTGATCCTCTCCTTCTACGGAGGCGGCTTCGCGACGATCCCCGCGTACCTGAAGGACCTCTTCGGCACGTACCAGGTCGGCGCCATCCACGGCCGACTGCTCACCGCCTGGTCCACCGCGGGTGTCCTCGGCCCGCTCATCGTCAACCGGGTCGCCGACAGCCAGGAGAGCGCGGGCAAGGACGGCGCCAGTCTGTACGGCCTCTCGCTCATGATCATGATCGGGCTGCTGGTCGTCGGCTTCGTCGCCAATGAACTGGTACGTCCCGTGCACGCCCGCCACCACGTAGTCCCCGCCCCCAGGGAGTCCGCAGATGACATCGACACCGCCGCCGGAGACCGCAAGGAGCGCGCCTGAGCGGCGCGGCCTGATCGCCTTTGCCTGGCTGTGGGTCGGGCTGCCGCTCGCGTACGGAGTGTACGAACTGGTGCAAAAGGCCACACAACTGTTCACCGGGTGAATCTCCGTGACCGGCCCGGCGGCGCCGGCGGAACTCCCCGCGGCTCCAGCGGAACTCTCCAAGTGAAACGGCACTTTCCTGTCACTGGACGCCACCGGTTACTCGTGAGTCGCTGACCAGACTGGAGGATCCGCAGCTCACGAGGGGGCCTCCATGGTCGGTTCGCGCATTGTCGGCATCGGGCACCACCAGCCCGCCAGGATCCTCACCAACGAGGAGCTGGCGGGCATGGTCGACACCAATGACGAGTGGATCCGCAGTCGCGTCGGCATCCGCACCCGGCACATCGCGGGCCCCGACGAGCCGGTCGACGAGCTCGCCGCGCACGCCGCCGCCAAGGCGCTGGCCGCGGCGGGCCTGTCCGCGGACGACATCGACCTGGTCGTCGTCGCGACCTCCACGGCCGTGGACCGCTCCCCGAACATGGCGGCCCGCGTCGCCCACCGCCTGGGCGTCCCGTCCCCGGCCGCGCTCGACCTGAACGTGGTGTGCGCGGGCTTCACGCACGCCCTCGCCACCGCCGACCACACACTGCGCGCCGGGGCCGCGACGCGCGCCCTGGTCATCGGGGCCGACAAGATGTCCGCCGTCACCGACTGGACCGACCGCTCGACGTGCGTCCTGGTCGGGGACGGGGCGGGCGCCGTGGTCGTCGAGCCCTGCGCCGAGGGCGAGGAGCCGGGGATCGGCCCGGTCCTGTGGGGCTCGGTCCCCGAGATGGGCGACGCCGTGCGCATCGAGGGCGAGCCGGCCCGCTTCGCCCAGGAGGGCCAGTCCGTCTACCGCTGGGCCACCCGCTCGCTGCCGCCACTGGCCCGCGAGGCCTGCGCGAAGGCGGGCCTCGACCCGGCGGACCTCGCCGCGGTCGTCCTCCACCAGGCCAACCTGCGCATCATCGAGCCTCTCGCGGAGAAGATCGGCGCCGTGAACGCCGTGATCGCCCGTGACGTCGTCGACTCCGGCAACACCTCGGCCGCGAGCGTCCCGATCGCCCTGTCGAAGCTCGTCGAGCGCGGCGAACTGGTCAGCGGGGCGCCCGCGTTGCTCTTCGGCTTCGGCGGCAACCTCTCGTACGCGGGCCAGGTGGTCCGCTGCCCGTGACGCGGTCGCGTACATCCGGCACACAGAGTGTGACGAGCCCAACTCGCTCTAGCCGTGGCGATTGCGCTCGGTAAACTGTATTCCAAAGCCAATCCGGCAATCGTCGGAGCCGGCCTGCCGGATGTTCGAAGCCCAGGAGGGGGACCGCGATGTTGTCCACAGGACTGCCGCAGGGGGCGGTGCCCAAGCTGGAGCGCCCCGGACCGCTGCGCGAGCGGGTCTACGAGGCGCTGCTCGAACTGATCACGACGCGGGCCCTGCAACCCGGCCAGCACCTGGTCGAGAGCGAACTCGCCGGTCACCTCGGGGTCTCCCGTCAGCCGGTGCGCGAGGCGTTGCAGCGGCTGAACACCGAGGGCTGGGTGGACCTGCGCCCCGCGCAGGGCGCGTTCGTGCACGAGCCGACCGAGGAGGAGGCCGACCAACTCCTCAGCGTCCGTACGCTGTTGGAGGCCGAGGCCGCCCGGCTCGCGGCGGCCAACGCGGGCAAGACCGGCATCGGCGAGCTCGAGGCGCTCTGCGCCAAGGGCGAGCAGGCCGTCGCCGACGGGGACGTGGATCTGGTCGTCGCCACCAACGCGGAGTTCCACGCCAAGGTCATGGAACTCGCGGGCAATGTGGTCCTCGGCGAACTCGCGGGCCAGGTCGACCGCCGCGTGCGCTGGTACTACCAGCCCGTCGCCCGCCAGCGCGGAAAGCAGTCCTGGATCGAGCACCGCCAGTTGATCGCCGCGATCTCCGCGCGCGACGAGGCGAAGGCAACCGCGGTGATGCGGGCACATACCGAGCACACCCGCGAGACGTACCACCACCGCGACGAGGCCTGACACGGGCCGTTCCCCACCTCCGGCGGCAGGCTTTGTCCTGTGGCCGGAGAAAGTCGGGGGCAATTCCCGCGCAACTTCTTCCCGCGCCGGGTGGGCGCTGCTACGTTCCCCATCGAAAGACGAACGCGAGCGCACGGCACCACCACCCGAAGAGGCCCGAAGCGGCGGGGAGGGGCACGTGAGACGCATGACGGCTCGACCCGCCAACGCGCACCAGGCGCGACTGCTGCGGCTGCTGCGCGACGCAGGTCCCAACTCCCGCGCCCAGCTGGGCGATCAGGTGGAACTGTCCCGGTCGCGACTGGCCGTCGAGGTGGACCGGCTCCTGGAGACCGGACTCGTGGTCGCCGACGGACTCGCCGCCTCGCGCGGCGGCCGCCGCTCCCACAACGTCCGGCTCGCCCCCTCGCTCCGCTTCCTCGGCGTGGACATCGGCGCGACCTCGGTCGACGTCGCCGTCACCAACGCCGAGCTGGAGATCCTCGGCCACATCGCCCAGCCCATGGACGTACGCGAGGGACCGGTCGCGGTCTTCGAGCAAGTCCTCGCCATGGCGGCCAAGTTGAAGGCCTCCGGACTCGCCGAGGGCTTCGACGGCGCGGGCATCGGCGTGCCGGGCCCGGTGCGGTTCCCCGAGGGTGTCCCGGTCGCCCCGCCGATCATGCCCGGCTGGGACGGCTTCCCGGTCCGCGAGGCGCTCAGCCAGGACCTGGGCTGCCCCGTCATGGTCGACAACGACGTGAACCTGATGGCGATGGGGGAGCAGCACGCGGGCGTCGCCCGGCAGGCGCGCGACTTCCTCTGCGTCAAGATCGGCACCGGCATCGGCTGCGGCATCGTCGTCGGCGGCGAGGTCCACCGGGGCACCACCGGGTCGGCCGGCGACATCGGGCACATCCGCGTCGAGCAGGACGGCCGGCAGTGCGCCTGCGGCAACAAGGGCTGCCTGGAAGCACACTTCAGCGGCGCCGCCCTCGCGCGTGACGCGGAGGCCGCCGCCCGCGAAGGGCGCTCCCCGGAACTCGCCGCACGCCTGGAGAGCGCGGGCCGGCTCGACGCCGCCGATGTCGCGGCGGCGGCCGCGGCGGGCGACGCCACCTGCCTCGACCTGATCCGCGAGGGCGGCAACCGCACCGGGCAGGTCATCGCGTCCCTCGTCAGCTTCTTCAACCCGGGGCTCGTCGTCATCGGCGGCGGTGTCACCGGGCTCGGCCACACCCTGCTGGCCGCCCTGCGCACCCAGGTCTACCGTCAGTCGCTCCCCCTGGCGACCGGCAACCTCCCCATCGTTCTCGGGGAGTTGGGGCCCACCGCCGGAGTGACCGGCGGCGCCCGACTGATCAGCGATCACCTGTTCTCACCCGCGTAAGTCCAGCTCTTCCACGCTGCTCCACGCACACCCTGTTCCACCCACCTTGCTCCACGCACACCCTGTACGGCGCTCGGCTCCGCTCTGCCTGTTTTGCCCTGATACCGGTCCGCACCCGCCCCGAGGGGAACCGTCATGGGACCCGATATGGCACCCGATATGGCACCAGATATGGCCCCCGCACCACCGCTGCTCACCATGTCCGGCATCACCAAGTCGTTCCCCGGCGTGCGCGCCCTGGACGGCGTCGACCTGGAGGTCCAGGCCGGGGAGGTGCACTGTCTGCTCGGCCAGAACGGCGCCGGGAAATCGACGCTGATCAAGGTCCTCGCCGGGGCGCACCAGCCCGACGACGGCGTCATCACCTGGCGCGGCGACCAGGTCGCGCTGCGCTCGCCGATCGCCGCGATGCGCCTCGGTATCGCGACCATCTACCAGGAACTCGACCTGGTGGAGGCCCTGTCCGTGGCCGAGAACGTGTTCCTCGGGCACGAGCCGACCGCCGGCGGATTCGTCGTGCGCGGCCGCGCGGCCCGCACCGAGACGGCCGCGCTGCTCCGGCGGCTCGGCCACCCGGAGATCGACCCGGAACGCCTGGTCGGCGACCTGTCCGCCGCCCACCAGCAGATCGTCTCCATGGCCCGCGCGCTCTCCCACGACGTACGGCTCATGGTCATGGACGAGCCGTCCGCGGCGCTCGACCCCGACGAGGTCGAGAACCTCTTCCGGATCGTCGGCGACCTGACCGCCGAGGGCGTCGCCGTCGTCTACATCTCCCACCGCCTGGAGGAGATCCGCCGCATCGGCGACCGCGTCACCGTCCTCAAGGACGGCCGCGCCGTGGCCGTGGGGCTGCCCGCCGAGCGGACCCCGACCCGCGACATCATCTCCCTGATGACCGGCCGCAACGTCGAGTACGTCTTCCCGGACCGGCCCAACTCCGGGCCGCACACGGACCCCGTCCTGAAGGTCCAAGGCCTCACCCGTACAGGGGAGTTCGCGCCGTTCGACCTCGACATCCGCCCCGGCGAGATCGTCGGCCTCGCCGGACTCGTGGGCTCGGGACGCTCCGAGATCCTGGAGACGATCTACGGGGCCCGCAAGCCGACAGCCGGTCAGATCCACGTGGATGGAAGGCAGTTGCGCACCGGAAGCGTCCGCGCCGCGGTCCGGGCCGGGCTCGGGCTCGCCCCCGAGGAGCGCAAGGCGCAGGCCCTGCTGATGCTCGAATCGGTCACCCGCAACGTCTCCGTCTCCTCCATGTCCCGCTTCTCGTACGGGGGTTGGATGGACCGCGGCCGGGAGCGCGAGGCCGCCCGCAGTGCCACCCGCGAACTCTCCCTGAGCCCCGCGGACCCCTCCGTGCTGGTGCGCACGCTCTCCGGCGGCAACCAGCAGAAGGCCGTGCTCGCCCGCTGGCTGCTGCGCGGCTGCCGGGTGCTGCTGCTCGACGAACCGACCCGCGGCGTCGACGTCGGCGCCCGCGCCGAGCTGTACGCCGTGATCCGCCGCCTCGCCGACGAGGGGCTCGCCGTGCTCCTCGTCTCCAGCGAGGTCCCCGAGGTGCTCGGTCTCGCCGACCGCGTCCTGGTCCTCAGGGAGGGCCGGGTGATCCACGAGTCCCCGGCCACCGACCTGGACGAACACGCGGTCCTCGACCTGGTCATCGAGGGCGCGCGATGAGCCCCGCCGGGCCCACGCCGCCCACCCCGCCCGCACTGCCGGCACTGTCGAAGGGAGAGGGTGCCGTGTCCCAGCCCGCATCCACCACAAGTCCAGCGGCCCCCAAGTCGGGCCCCGCCGCGAAACACCCCCGCGTCCTGCGCCTGGACGTCCGTACGCTCTCGCTCCTCGGTGTGCTCGCCGCCCTGATCGTCGTCGGTGGCGTCACGCAGCCCGACTCCTTCCTGGACACGGACAACCTCCAACTCATCCTCACCCTGTCGTCCGTCATCGGCGTCGTCACCGTCGGCATGACGTTTGTGATCATCTCCGGCGGGATCGACCTCTCCGTGGGTGCGATCGTCGCTCTCGCCAGTGTCTGGGCGACCACCGTGGCCACCCAGGAGTACGGTTTCGCCGGCGTCCTGTTCACGGCGATCCTCGTCGGCGTCGGCTGCGGTCTCGTCAACGGGGTGCTGATCGCGTACGGCGGCATGGTGCCCTTCATCGCCACGCTCGCGATGCTCGCCTCGGGCCGCGGCCTCGCCCTCCAGATCACCGACGGCAAGACCCAAATGGTCACCGTGCCAGGGGTGTTGAAGCTCGGCGAGCGCGACTCGTACGTCCTCGGGATCCCGCCGCTCGTGCTGGTCTTCGTCGCGGTCACCGTGATCGGCTGGCTGATCCTCAACCGGACCACCTTCGGCCGCCGCACCGTCGCCGTCGGCGGCAACGCGGAGGCGGCCCGCCTCGCCGGCATCGACGTACGCCGCCAGCGTCTCTATCTGTATCTGCTCTCCGGCCTGTGCTGCGGCATCGCGGCCTTCCTGCTGATCGTGCTCTCCGGCTCCGGCCAGAACACCAACGGCAACCTCTACGAACTCGACGCCATCGCCGCCGCCATCATCGGCGGCACCCTGCTCACCGGCGGACGCGGCACCATCGTCGGCTCCGTCCTCGGCGTCCTGATCTTCACCACGATCCAGAACATCTTCGCGCTGAACAACCTGCAGAGCGACGTCCAGCAGATCGCCAAGGGCGCCATCATCGTCGTGGCGGTCCTGGTGCAGCGGCGCACGGCCAGCACTTCCCACTGAAACGCGGAAAGGGACACGCCATGCCAGAGACAACGAGCCGCCGAGGACTGATCTTCGGCGCGGCCGCGGCCGTCACCGCGGGCGGACTGCTCACCGCCTGCACCAGCAACGAGCCCAGCGACAAGAGCGACGACAAGCAGACCGACGACCAGCCGGTCGCCGACGACAAGAAGGGCAAGCAGGTCACCATCGGCTTCGCGGGCCCGCAGGCCGACCACGGCTGGCTCAACGCCATCAACGACAACGCCAAGGAACGCGCCAAGAAGTACGCGGACGTCACCCTGGAGACCACCGAGGGCTCCAACGACACGGCCGCGCAGATCGGCCAGGTCGAGACCCTCATCAACAAGAAGGTCGACGTCCTCGTCGTGCTGCCCGCCGACGGCAAGGCGCTGACCCAGGTGGGCCTGAAGGCGATGCGCGCCGGCATCCCCGTCGTGAACCTGGACCGCATCTTCAACACCCCGCAGGCGTACAGGTGTTGGATCGGCGGCGACAACTACGGCATGGGCCTGAGCGCCGGCCACTACATCGGCGAGCAGCTCAAGGACAAGAAGAACGCGAAGGTCGTGGAGCTCGCCGGGCTCGACAACCTCGAACTCACCAAACAGCGCACCGAGGGCTTCGACGCCGCCCTGAAGAACTACCCCAACATCAAGAAAGTCGCCCGGCAGGCCGCCGAGTTCACGGTCGAGTCGGGGCAGTCCAAGATGGCCCAGCTCCTCCAGGCGCAGAAGAACTTCGACGCCCTGTGGAACCACGACGACGACCAGGGTGTCGGCGCCCTGCGCGCCATCAAGCAGGCGGGACGCGACGACTTCCTGATGGTCGGCGGCGCCGGCGCGCTCTCCGCGTTCGAGGAGATCAAGCAGGACCGGGGCGTGCTGAAGGCCACCGTCCTGTATCCGCCGACCATGGCCGCCTCCGCGATCGACCTGGCCCGCGCGCTCGGGCAGGGCAAGGGCATCAGCGGCATGGCCGAGTTCGAGATCCCCGCCCACCTGACCCTGTACTCGGCCGTCGTCGACAAGAAGAACGTCGACCAGTACATGCCCACCGGCTTCAAGTGAGCCCCGCCCGTACGGCGTATCCCCCAATACCGCGCGGACGAGGAGGACTTCTGCATGGCAGGCAGTAACGGATACGACGGGACGAGGCCCGTCCTGGGTGTCGGCATGGTCGGGTACGCGTTCATGGGTGCCGCCCACTCGCAGGGCTGGCGCACCGTGGGCCACGTCTTCGACCTGCCGCTCACGCCCGGGCTCGCCGCGATCTGCGGCCGCGACGCCTCGGGAGTGCGCGCCGCGGCCGACCGGCTCGGCTGGGCCGCCGCCGAGACCGACTGGTGGGCGCTGATCGCCCGGGACGACGTCGACCTCGTCGACATCTGCACCCCGGGCGACAGTCACGCCGAGATCGCCGTCGCCGCCCTGGAGGCGGGCAAGCACGTGCTGTGCGAGAAGCCGCTCGCCAACTCGGTGGAGGAGGCGGAGGCGATGGCGGAAGCCGCCGAACGAGCCGCCGCCAACGGCCAGTTGGCGATGGTCGGCTTCAACTACCGGCGCGTGCCGGCCATCGCGCTCGCCCGCCGCATGGTCGCCGACGGGCGCATCGGCACCCTGCGCCACGTCCGCGCCCACTACCTCCAGGACTGGCTCGCCGATCCGGCGTTCCCGCTCACCTGGCGGCTCCAGAAAGCGCACGCGGGCTCCGGCGCGCTCGGTGACCTCGGTGCGCACGCCGTGGACCTCGCCCAGTACCTCGCGGGTGAGCCCGTGACCGGTGTCTCCGCGCTCACCGAGACCTTCGTCCGCGAACGCCCGCTCCTGGAGGGGGCGTCCTCCGGCCTCTCCGGTGCCGGGGGCGGCGACACCGGCACCGGGCCCGTCACCGTCGACGACGCGGCCCTGTTCACCGGCCGATTCGCCTCCGGCGCCCTCGCCTCCTTCGAGGCCACCCGGTTCGCGACCGGCCGCAAGAATGCGCTGACCATCGAACTCAACGGCTCCCACGGCTCGTTGGCCTTCGACCTGGAACGCCTCAACGAACTGTCCTTCCACGACCACACCGAACCCGCCGAGCACGCCGGATTCCGGCGGATCCTCGCCACCGAGCCGGGACACCCCTACCTGGAGGCCTGGTGGCCGCCGGGACACGGCCTCGGCTACGAGCACACGTTCACCCACCAGGCCCGCGACCTCGTCACCGCCATCGCCGAAGGGGCCCAGCCCCGGCCGTCGTTCACCGACGGGCTCCAGGTGCAGCGCGTCCTCGCGGCGGTCGAGGAGAGCGCGGCCAAGAACTCCGTCTACACCCCGATCCCGGCCTGAGAGCCCCGACCCGAGAGGAGCACATCCATGCCCCGCCCGTTCACCCTCTTCACCGGTCAGTGGGCCGACCTGCCGCTCGAAGACGTGTGCCGCATCGCCCGCGACGCCGGCTACGACGGCCTCGAACTCGCCTGCTGGGGCGACCACTTCGAGGTCGACAAGGCCCTCGACGACCCCGGCTACGTCAAGGGACGCCACGCCCTGCTCGACAAGTACGGCCTCAAGTGCTGGGCCATCTCCAACCACCTGGTCGGCCAGGCCGTCTGCGACGCCATCATCGACGAACGCCACGAGGCGATCCTGCCCGCCCGCATCTGGGGGCACGGCGAGGCCGAGGGCGTCCGCCAGCGGGCCGCCGCCGAGATCAAGGACACCGCCCGCGCGGCCGCCGCCTTCGGCGTCGACACCGTCATCGGCTTCACGGGATCGGCCATCTGGCACCTCGTCGCCATGTTCCCGCCCGCGCCCGAGTCGATGATCGAGCGCGGCTACGAGGACTTCGCCGAACGCTGGAACCCCATCCTCGACGTCTTCGACGCCGAGGGTGTCCGCTTCGCCCACGAGGTCCACCCGAGCGAGATCGCGTACGACTACTGGACAACGCACAAGGCTCTGGAGGCAGTCGACCACCGGCCGGCCTTCGGCCTGAACTTCGACCCCTCCCACTTCGTATGGCAGGACCTCGACCCGGTCGGCTTCCTCTACGACTTCCGCGACCGCATACTCCACGTCGACTGCAAGGAGGCCCGCAAGCGCCTCGACGGCCGCAACGGCCGCCTCGGCTCCCACCTCCCGTGGGGCGACCCGCGCCGCGGCTGGGACTTCGTGTCCGCCGGGCACGGGGACGTCCCCTGGGAGGACGTCTTCCGCATGCTCCGCTCCATCGACTACTCCGGGCCGATCTCGGTGGAGTGGGAGGACGCGGGCATGGACCGCCTCCAGGGCGCCCCGGAGGCGCTGACCCGCCTGAAGGCCTTCGACTACGAGCCGCCCACGGCGTCCTTCGACGCCGCGTTCAACAGCTGAGACGCAGGCCGCGGCCGCGCGACCCGACCCGATGGTCGCGCGGCCGGTCGGCCATGCCCGAAACCGGCTTTGTCCTGAAGTAGGAAAAAGCTCAACTCTTAGCCGTACAAGGTCTGTTCGAGCGGGACAAACGCGGCTAGCGTCCTCCCTCGAACGTACGCACGGCACACACATGGCACTCACGGCACAGACCCCTCCGGGGCGACGGCGCGCCCCGGCGTAT
This sequence comes from Streptomyces nidicola, assembly GCF_050106155.1. Classification (NCBI taxonomy): domain Bacteria; kingdom Bacillati; phylum Actinomycetota; class Actinomycetes; order Kitasatosporales; family Streptomycetaceae; genus Streptomyces; species Streptomyces nidicola. The sequence continues at coordinate 2,191,238 of NZ_JBNBPI010000001.1, read as the reverse complement.
CGCACGACCCGCCCCTCTGTCCGGAGGAACCCGTGCACAGGAAACGCCTGAGAACCCGCAACGCACTCGCCCTGCTCACCGGCACCCTGCTCGCCGCGGCCTCGCTCACCTTCTCGGCGGCCGCGGCCCCCGCGCCCGCCGACGAGAAGATCGCGGCCGAGGACTTCCAGCAGGTCACCCTCGCCAAGGGCGCGGAGGAGGTCGGCGAACCGATGTCGCTGGCCGTCCTGCCGGACCGCAAGGTCCTGCACACCTCGCGCGACGGCGTGCTGCGCCTGACCGACGAGAACGGCACCACCAAGGTCGCCGGCAAGCTCGACGTCTACAGCCACGACGAGGAAGGCCTCCAGGGCGTCGGCGTCGACCCGAACTTCAGCGACAACCGCGCGATCTACCTGTACTACGCGCCCCCGCTGAACACCCCGGCCGGCGACGCCCCCAACGAGGGCACCGCCGCCGACTTCGCCCCCTTCGACGGCGTGAACCGCCTCTCGCGCTTCACCCTCAACACGGACGGCACGCTCAACAAGGAGTCCGAGAAGAAGGTCCTCGACGTCCCGGCGACCCGCGGCATCTGCTGCCACGTCGGCGGCGACATCGACTTCGACAAGGACGGCAACCTGTACCTGTCGACCGGCGACGACTCCAACCCGTTCGCCTCCGACGGCTACACACCCATCGACGAGCGCAGCAACCGCAACCCGGCCTACGACGCCCGGCGTTCGGCCGGCAACTCCAACGACCTGCGCGGCAAGATCCTGCGCGTCAAGGTCGCCGCGGACGGCTCGTACACCGTCCCCGACGGCAACCTGTTCGCGCCGGGCACCGACAAGACGCGGCCCGAGATCTACGCGATGGGATTCCGCAACCCGTTCCGGATGAACATCGACAAGCCCACCGGCATCATCTACGTCGGTGACTACGGGCCCGACGCGGGCACCGCCGACCCGAACCGGGGACCCGCGGGACAGGTCGAGTTCGCCCGCGTGACGAAGCCCGGCAACTTCGGCTGGCCGTTCTGCACCGGCAACAACGACGCCTACGTCGACTACGACTTCGCCACCGGCACCTCCGGCGAGAAGTTCGACTGCGCGGCGCCGAAGAACACCTCGCCGCACAACACGGGCATCACCGACCTGCCGCCCGCGCAGGCCGCATGGATCCCCTACGACGGCGGCTCCGTCCCCGAGCTCGGCTCCGGCTCCGAGTCCCCGATGGGCGGCCCGATCTACCGGTACGACTCCGCCAACACGTCCCCGGTGAAGTTCCCCGAGGCGTACGACGGCGACTTCTTCGCCGGCGAGTTCGGCCGGCAGTGGATCAAGCGGATCGAGCAGGACGGCGACGGCAAGGTCACCTCGATCAACCCGTTCCCGTGGACCGGCACCCAGGTGATGGACATGGCGTTCGGCCCCGACGGGGCGCTGTACGTCCTCGACTACGGCCTCTCCTGGTTCGGCGGCGACGAGCACTCCGCCCTGTACCGCATCGAGAACGCCACCGAAGGACACTCGCCGACCATCGACGCCAAGGCCGACAAGACGTCCGGGCAGGCACCCCTGAAGGTGCGGTTCAGCTCCACGGCGTCCGACGCCGACGGCGGCACGCTCACGTACTCCTGGAACTTCGGCGACGGCACCACCGGCACCGGCGCCGCTCCCAGCCACACGTACAAGAAGAACGGCACCTACACCGCGACCGTGACCGCCAAGGACTCCACCGGCCGCACCGGCAGCGCCGACGTGCACCTCGTCGTCGGCAACACCGCGCCCAAGGTGACCCTGGAACTGCCCGCCGACGGACAGCTGTTCACCTTCGGCGACAAGGTCCCCTTCAAGGTGAAGGTCACCGACCCGGAGGACGGGGCCATCGACTGCTCCAAGGTCAAGGTCACGCACATCCTCGGCCACGACAGCCACGGCCACCCGATCACCTCGGCCACCGGCTGCTCCGGCACCATCCAGACCAGCGCCGACAGTGAGCACGACCCGAACGCCAACGTCTTCGGGGTCTTCGACGCCGAGTACACCGACAAGGGCGCCAACGGCCAGCCGGCGCTGACCACGCACGACCAGCACGTCACCCAGCAGAAGCACCGCCAGGCCGAGCACTACGGCGACTCCAAGGGCGTGACCGTCGTCAGTCACGAGACGGCCAACGGCGGCAAGGCCGTCGGCACCATCGACAACGGCGACTGGATCTCCTTCAAGCCGTACGCGATCGGGAACGCCAAGTCCCTGAAGGCGCGCGTCGCCTCGGCCGGGGCCGGCGGCACCCTCGAGATCCGCACCGGCTCGGCGACCGGCAAGGTCATCGGCAAGGCCAAGGTGACACCGACCGGCTCCGCGGAGACGTACACCGACGTCACCACGGCCATCAGCTATCCGCCGACCAAGAGCACCACGCTCTACCTGGTCTTCAAGGGCTCGGGCAGCTCCCTGTTCGAGATCGACGACTTCACCTTCACCACGAGCTGAGAGGAGCAGGACAGCATGCGCACCTCCGTACGCATCGGCCTCGCGACGGCCGCTGCCGCCCTGCTCATCGGCGGGCTCACGGCCCCGGCCACCTCGGCGCCCCAGGGCGCCGAGGTGGCCGGGGCCCGGGACCGGGTCCTGGTGTTCTCCAAGACCGCCGCGTTCCGGCACGACTCCATCCCCGAGGGCATCGCCGCCCTGAAGGAACTCGGCGCCGCCGACCGCCTCGCCGTCGACGCCACCGAGGACGCGACCGCCTTCACCCCGGCCAATCTCGCCCGGTACAAGGCCGTCGTCTTCCTCTCCACCACCGGCGACGTGCTCGACGCCACCCAGCAGAAGGCGTTCGAGGGCTACGTCGCCAAGGGCGGCGGCTACCTCGGTGTGCACGCCGCCGCCGACACCGAGTACGACTGGAGCTACTACGGCGGCCTCGTCGGTGCCTGGTTCCAGGGACATCCGGCGATCCAGCCGGCCACCGTCCGCGTCGAGGACCACCACCATCCGGCGACCCGCGGCCTGCCGGACGCCTGGCAGCGCACCGACGAGTGGTACAACTACCGCTCCAACCCGCGCGACAAGGTGCACGTCCTCGCCTCGCTCGACGAGACGACGTACAGCGGCGGCACCATGAACGGCGACCATCCGATCGCCTGGTGCCAGAACTACGGCGGCGGCCGCGCCTTCTACACCGGCGGCGGACACACCAAGGAGTCCTACGCCGACCCCGCGTTCCGCGGCCATCTGCGCGGCGGCCTGCAGTACGCCACCGGGAAGGTCGCGGCCAACTGCCGCCCGAACACCGGCTATCGGAACATCTTCAACGGCGAGACGCTCGCCGGCTGGAAACAGGCGGGGCCCGGCGGCTTCACCGTGAATCCCTCCGACGGGACCCTCAACTCCCAAGGCGGCATGGGCCTGCTCTGGTACCAGGCCAAGCAGCTGAAGTCGTACTCCCTGAAGCTCGACTGGAGGATGGCCGGCGCCGACGGTGACGACAACTCCGGTGTCTTCGTGGGCTTCCCGGCCTCCGACGACCCCTGGTCGGCCGTGAACAAGGGCTACGAGATCCAGATCGACGCCACGGACGCGGCCGACCGCACCACCGGCGCGGTCTACTCCTTCCAGTCCGCCGACCTCGCGGCCCGCGACAAGGCCCTGAAGCCGCCGGGGCAGTGGAACTCGTACGAGATCAAGGTGCGGGGCGAGCGCCTCCAGGTGTTCCTCAACGGAGTCGAGGTCAACGACTTCACCAACAAGGACCCCGAGCGGAGCCTGACCGACGGCTACATCGGTCTGCAGAACCACGGCGACTCCGACCAGGTGTCCTTCCGCAAGATCCGCCTGAAGGAGCTCAACCCCACGTCCGACGCGGGCGCACTGCCCGGCGCGGGCGACTAGGACGGCGGCGGGCGAGGGACGCCGGACCCCCGCCCGCCGCCTTGCCCTGCCGGGAGCGGCGGGGTGTGCGTCGGGGCCGTGCCCGGCGCGGGGCCCATCCGCTCGGCGCGCGAGGCCGCGATCGGCGCCGGGCACGGCTTCGGCATTGCGTGTGACGTCACGTTCGACCAGGAGGTTTCCCATGTCCGCCGGATCCTTCCCCGCTCCGTCCTCCCAGCCCTCACCGTCCTCCCCGTTCTCCCCTTCCTCCTCGGTCCGACGGTTCGGGGTGTGGCTGATCGGGGCCCGCGGCTCCGTCGCCACCACGGCGGTCGCGGGCTGCGCGGCCGTCGGCGCCGGGCTGCATCCGCCCTCCGGGATGGTCACGGAGACCGAGCCGTTCACCGCGGCGGGCCTGGCGCCCCTCACCTCGCTCGTCTTCGGCGGCCACGACACCCTCGACTGCCCGCTGCCCAAACGCGCCGAACAGCTCGCCGCCGGGGGAGTGCTGCCGCACGGCCTGCCGGGCGCGGTGCACAGCGAACTCGCCGCCGCCGATCGGGAGATCAGGCCCGGCGGGCCACTTGCCGGCGACGGCCGCGCCCAGGACGAGCTGATCGCCGCCTTCACCGCCGACATCCAGTCCTTCGTACGACGCCACGCCCTGGCAGGGGCCGTCGTCGTGAACGTCGCCTCCACCGAGGCGCCGCCCACCGGCGACGAGCTCCCGGCCAGCTCCCTGTACGCGGCGGCGGCCCTGCGCGCCGGCTGTCCGTACATCAACTTCACCCCCTCCACGGGACTCCACCACCCCTCTCTCCAGCACGCGGCCCACACCGCGGGCGTGCCCTTCGCGGGCCGCGACGGCAAGACCGGACAGACCCTGCTGCGGTCCGTGCTCGGCCCGATGTTCCGCAGGCGCGCGCTCGACGTGCGCGCCTGGTCCGGCACCAACCTCCTCGGCGGCGGTGACGGCGCGGCCCTCTCCGACCCGGCCGCGGCCGCCGCGAAGAACGCCGGCAAGGAGCGCGTCCTCGCCGACACTCTCGGCGCCGTCCCGCAGGGCGAGGTCCACATCGACGACGTCCCGGCGCTCGGCGACTGGAAGACGGCCTGGGACCACATCGCCTTCGACGGCTTCCTCGGCGCGCGGATGACGCTGCAGACCACGTGGCAGGGCTGCGACTCGGCCCTCGCCGCACCCCTCGTCCTCGACCTCGCACGCCTGCTGCTGCGCGCCGCTGAGTCCGGACTGACCGGCCCCCGGCCGGAGTTGGGCTTCTACTTCAAGGACCCCGACCCCGGCGCCTCCTCCGACCTGGACCACCAGTACGACTCCTTGCTCGCCTTCGCGGACCACCTGCGGCGCGGCGGTGCGGCGTGAACGGGGCGGCTGCCGGCGGGCGGGGGGCGTCGGGGAGTGGGGCGCCGGGGGCAGGGGTGTCGGCTGAGCGGGGGAGTGCGGAGCCGGGGGCACGGATGCCGGGGCGGCGGGGCCGGGCGTGGGCCGAACTCCTGCGCCTCCCGGCCCTGTTGACCGTCCCCGGCGACGCCTTGGCCGGGGCGGCCGCCACGGGGACCCGCCCGACCCGCGGCACGTTCCTGGCCGTCGGCGCCTCCGTCAGCCTGTACGCGGCGGGCATGGCCCTCAACGACTGGGCCGACCGGGACGAGGACGCCCGCGACCGCCCCCACCGCCCGCTCCCCTCCGGCCGCATCCGCCCGGCCCACGCCCTGGCGGCGGCGGGCGCGCTGACCGGCGCGGGCCTCGCCCTGGCCTGCCGGGCGGGCCGGACGACCGGCGCGGTGGCCACGGCACTCGCGGCGACGGTGTGGGCGTACGACCTGCGCCTGAAGGGCACGGTGGCGGGCCCCGCGGCGATGGGCACGGCCCGCGGCCTCGACCTCCTGATGGGAGCGGCGGCGACACGTCCGGCGGGAGCGGCCGGGAGCCTGCCCCAGGCACTCACGGCGGCCGCCACCCTGGCCGCCCACACGACCGCGGTCACCACCGTCTCCCGCCAGGAAACCCAGGGCGGCTCCGGCACCGCACCGCTGACGGCCCTGGCCACGGGAACGGTCGTCGCGGCGGCGCTCCTCACCGCGCGCGGCCGCGCCCTGACCTTCGCCGCCCTTCCGGCCACCGCATACGCCACCACCACCCTGCGCCCCCTCTTCCACGCCGCCCTCAACCCCTCGCCCCCGCTCACCCAACGCGCCGTCGGCGCCGGTATCCGCGCGCTCGTCCCCCTCCAGGCGGCGCTGGCCGCCCGGTCCGGCGCGCCCGCGACCGCCCTGGCCACGCTCGCCCTGGCACCGCTGGCCCGCCGTTTCGCGAAGCGGGTGAGCATCACGTGACCGCATCCGCCCCCGAACGCTCCGCCCCCCGCTGGGGATACGGAACCAACGGCCTCACCGACCTTCGCCTCGACGACGCCCTCGGGCTGCTCGCCGACCTCGGTTACGACGGTGTCGGGCTCACCCTCGACCACATGCACCTCGACCCCCTCGCCCCGGACTTCGCGGCCCGCACCCGCGAGGTGGCTCGTGCCCTGGACCGGCACCGGCTCACGGTCACCGTGGAGACCGGCGCCCGCTACGTTCTCGACCCACGCCGCAAACACGGCCCCTCCCTCCTCGACCCGGACCCCGACGCCCGGGACGCTCGTATCCGCCTGCTCATCCGTGCCGCCCAGGTCGCCGCCGACCTCGGTGCCCACGCCGTGCACTGCTTCAGCGGCGTCACCCCCGACGGCACCGACCCGGACGCCGCCTGGAAGCGACTCGCCGCGGCGCTCACCCCCGTACTGGAGGCCGCCGACGCCGCCGGTGTGCCGCTCGCCATCGAGCCCGAACCCGGTCATCTCCTCGCCACGCTCGCCGACTTCCACCGGCTGCGCCGCGACCTGGGCAGCCCCGAAGGCCTCGGCCTGACCCTCGACATCGGGCACTGCCAGTGCCTGGAACCACTGCCTCCCGCCGACTGCGTCCGCGCGGCGGCGCCCTGGCTGCGGCACGTGCAGATAGAGGACATGCGCCGAGGCGTCCACGAGCATCTGCCGTTCGGGGAAGGGGAGATCGACTTCCCGCCCGTGCTCGACGCCCTCGCCACCACCGGCTACCGGGGCCTGACCGTCGTCGAACTGCCCCGCCACTCCCACGCGGGCCCCGAACTGGCCGCCCGGTCCCTCGACTTCCTGCGAGCCGTGGCCCGGAAAGCGCCGCGAGGAGGCACGCCATGACGCACGGCACAGGCGCACGCTCAGGAACAACAGGCGCCGGAACCCTCCCCGCTCTCAGCACCGTCCGCGTCCGCCTCGACGCCGCGCTGGACGCCACCGCCCGCGCCTGGCTGCACGCAGCGCTCGCCGACGCCGCCGCGCGCCCCGCCCCCGCCGTATCCGAACAGGGCGTCAACGCATGGGAGTTGCGGTTCGCCGAAGCCGGCCGTCGTACCGGCGACGAGCACGCGGACGCCGTCCGGCTCCTCCTGCTGCACGCCGCCCGCGCCGACACCGCCACGCTCACCGCCCTGTACGGCCAGGGCACCGCCGCCGAACGCCGCGCGATCCTGCTCGCCCTGCCCCACCTGGTGGAAGGCCCGGACGCCCTCCCTCTGGTCGAGGACGCCCTGCGCGCCAACGACACCCGCCTGGTGGCGGCCGCCGTCGGGTCGTACGCCGCCGCCCACCTGCCCGTCCACGCCTGGCGGCACGCCGTCCTCAAGTGCCTGTTCACCGGGGTGCCGGTGGGCGCCGTGGCACACCTGGCCGACCGTGCCCGCGGCGACGGCGAACTCGCCCGCATGCTCGGCGACTTCGCCGAAGAGCGCACCGCCGCGGGCCGCCCCGTACCCGACGACCTGCACCGCGTCCTGGCCCTCACCGCGCCCGAGTCCCCGACGGACGGCCGGGCCGATCCCCACGGCAAGGAGTCCTGATGCGCCTCTTCGACCCCCACATCCACATGACCTCGCGCACCACCGACGACTACAAGGCGATGCACGCCGCCGGGGTGCGGGCCCTGGTGGAGCCCGCCTTCTGGCTCGGCCAGCCCCGCACATCGCCCGCTTCCTTCTACGACTACTTCGACTCCCTCCTGGGCTGGGAGCCCTTCCGCGCCGCCCAGTACGGGATCGCGCACCACTGCACGATCGCCCTCAACCCCAAAGAGGCGAACGACCCGCGCTGCACCCCCGTCCTCGACGCACTGCCCCGCTACCTCGTGAAGGACAACGTCGTCGCCGTCGGCGAGATCGGCTACGACTCCATGACCCCGGCCGAGGACACCGCGCTCGCCGCCCAGCTGCAACTGGCCGCCGACCACGGCCTGCCCGCCCTCGTGCACACCCCGCACCGCGACAAGCTCGCCGGGCTGCGCCGCACCCTCGACGTCGTCCGCGAGTCCGCGCTGCCCGTCGAGCGGGTCCTGGTCGACCACCTCAACGAGACCACCGTCAAGGAGGCCAAGGACTCCGGCGCCTGGCTCGGCTTCTCCGTCTACCCGGACACCAAGATGGACGAGGCCCGGATGGTGGAGATCCTGCGCGTCCACGGTCCGGAGAAGGTCCTCGTCAACTCCGCGGCCGACTGGGGCAACAGCGACCCGCTCAAGACCCGCAAGGTCGCCGACGCCATGCTCGCCGCCGGCTTCTCCGACGACGACGTCGACCATGTGCTGTGGCGCAACCCGGTCGCCTTCTACGGCCTCAGCGACCGCCTGCGACTCGACGTCCCCGCGACGGAACCCGCCACCCACGAAGGCAACTCGGTCCTGCGCGGCGGTGAGTGACCCATGCGCTTCCGGCACCCCGACGGCTCCACCGTCCACCTCGCGTACTGCACCAACGTGCACCCCGCCGAAACCCTCGACGGCGTCCTCGCCCAACTCCGTGACCACTGCGAACCCGTGCGCAAGCGCCTCGGCAGGGACCGCCTCGGCATCGGCCTGTGGCTCGCGAGGGACGCCGCCCGCGCCCTGATCACCGACCCCGTCGCACTGCGCGGACTGCGCACCGAACTCGAGCGGCGCGGCCTGGAGGTCGTCACCCTGAACGGTTTCCCCTACGAGGGGTTCGGCGCGGCCGAGGTCAAGTACCGCGTCTACAAGCCGGACTGGGCCGACGAGGAGCGCCTCACCCACACCGTCGACCTGGCCCGGCTGCTCGGCACCCTGCTGCCCGCCGACGCCGTCGAGGGCACCGTCTCCACCCTGCCGCTGGCCTGGCGCACCGCCCACGACCCGCAGCGCGCCGAACGGGCCCGCGCCGCCCTGCGCACCCTCGCCGAACGCCTCGACACCATCGAGGAACTGACCGGCCGCTCGATCCGCATCGGCCTGGAGCCCGAACCCGGCTGCATCGTCGAGACCACCGGCGACGCCATCGGCCCGCTCACCGACGTCGCCCGCACCGACCGCGTCGGCCTGTGTCTGGACACCTGCCACCTCGCCACCTCCTTCGAAACGCCCGACGCCGCGCTCGACGCCCTCGCCGCCGCCCGCGTCCCCGTCGTGAAGGCACAGCTCTCCGCCGCCCTCCATGCCGAACACCCCCATCTGCCCGAAGTCCGGGCCGCGCTCGCCGCGTTCGACGAACCCCGCTTCCTGCACCAGACCCGCGCCCGCGCCGACGGCGCCCTGCACGGCGTCGACGACCTCGGCGAAGCGTTGGCGGCCGAGGGGCAGGGGCTGCCGCAGGGCGTGCCCTGGCGTGCCCACTTCCACGTCCCGCTGCACGCGGCCCCCGCCGCGCCCCTCACCTCCACACTCGACGTCCTCAAGAACACGCTGACCCGGCTCGTCGGCGGCGCGCGTCCGCTCACCCGCCACCTGGAGGTCGAGACCTACACCTGGCAGGCCCTCCCTCCGGCCCTGCGGCCGCGCGGGCGCCAGCAGCTCGCCGACGGGATCGCCGCGGAACTGGCCCTGGCGCGCGACCTGTTGACCGACCTCGGCTTGAAGGAGCTGCCATGACCTCCGGTCGACCGGCGAGTGCCCGGCGCGGCGCCGCCCCCACGCCACGGGGCTCCGCCCCGGACCCCGCTGCTCAATCGCCGCAGGGGCTTGATATTGCTCACCCGGCGCAGACGCCTGAGAATGCTCACCCGCCGCAGACGCCTGAGAGTGCTCACCCGGCGCAGGGGCTTGAAAACGCTCACCCGCCGCAGGGGCAGGAGAAGCCCACCCCCCTCCTCGTCCTCGACATCGTCGGCCTCACCCCCCGCCTGCTCGAGCACATGCCGCATCTCAAGCGGCTCGGCCAGTCCGGGTCCCGTGCCCCGCTCGGCACCGTGCTGCCCGCCGTCACCTGCGCCGCCCAGTCCACCTTCCTGACCGGCACGATGCCCGCCGAGCACGGCATCGTCGGCAACGGCTGGTACTTCCGCGAACTCGGCGACGTACTGCTGTGGCGCCAGCACAACGGACTCGTCGCCGGCGACAAACTCTGGGATGCCGCCCGCCGCGCCCACCCCGGCTACACGGTCGCCAATATCTGCTGGTGGTACGCCATGGGCGCCGACACCGACATCACCGTCACTCCCCGTCCCGTCTACTACGCCGACGGCCGCAAGGAACCCGACTGCTACACCCGGCCCCCGGCCCTGCACGACGAACTCACCGAGAAACTCGGCACGTTCCCCCTGTTCCACTTCTGGGGCCCCGGCGCCGACCTCGTCTCCAGCCGGTGGATCATCGACGCCACCCGCCACGTCCTGGCCACCAGCCACCCCGACCTGATCCTGAGCTACCTCCCGCATCTCGACTACGACCTGCAGCGCTACGGCCCCGACGACCCGCGCTCCCACCAGGCGGCCGCCGACCTCGACGCCGCCCTCGCCCCGCTCCTTGACGACGCGCACGCCGAGGGCCGCACCGTCGTCGCCCTGTCCGAGTACGGCATCACCCGCGCCGACCGCCCCGTCCACATCAACCGGGCGCTGCGCCGCGCGGGACTGCTCGAGGTGCACACGCAGGACGGGATGGAGTACCTCGACCCGATGGCCTCCCGCGCCTTCGCCGTCGCCGACCACCAGATCGCGCACATCTACGTACGCCGACCCGAGGACCTCGACGCCACCCGCGCGGCACTCGCCGAGCTGCCCGGCATCGAGCAACTCCTCGACGACGAGGGCAAGAAGGCGCACCAGCTCGACCACCCGCGCTCCGGCGAACTCGTCGCCATCGCCGAGGCCGACGCCTGGTTCACGTACTACTACTGGCTCGACGACGCCCGCGCGCCCGACTTCGCGCAGCTCGTCGAGATCCACCGCAAACCCGGCTACGACCCGGTCGAACTCTTCATGGACCCCCTCGACCCCTACGTGAAGGTCAAGGCGGCCACCGCCCTCGCCCGCAAGAAGCTCGGCATGCGCTACCGCATGGCGGTCGTCCCGCTGGACGCCTCACCTATTCGCGGCAGCCACGGCCGGCTCCCGGCGAGCGAGGAAGAAGGTCCGCTCATCCTGTGCTCCACCCCCCACGTCCTCTCCGGCCGCGTCGCGGCCACCGAAGTGAAAGCCCTGCTCCTCAACCTGGCAGGAGGAGCAGTTACAGAGAGTGAAGCACGCGCCACTGACAACGCCCTGACCGAGAGAAGGCACCCGTGACCGACATCCGCATCACCGCAGGTCCCGACGAGGGATCGGGCCCCGACGAAGCCCTCAGATCCCGCCTCGGCATCAACCGCCGCCGCTTCCTCAGCACCTGCACCGCCGTAGCCGGCGCCGCCATCGCCGCGCCCGTGTTCGGCGCGGCACCCGCACTCGCCCAGCCGGCGACCGGCGCCGGCGCAGCGGGCGGCGGACACGGCACCCGCCTCATCCCCGCCGACAAGCGCGGCATCATCCTCTACACCGTGCGCGACGCCATCGGCCGCGACCCGCTGAGCAGCACCCTGCCCTCCGGTTTCCGCGAGGTGTTCAAGGAGCTGGCCCGATTCGGGTACAAGCAGGTCGAGTTCGCCGGCTACGGCCAGCACGCCAACGCGCCCGGAGGGGCGAACCTGGAGTCCGTCGCGGGTGCGAAACTGCTGCGTTCGTGGCTCGACGAGTACGGGCTGCGCGCCCAGGGCAACCACGGCTTCATCCCGTCGTCCTGGCCGCTCACCCAGGCCGACAAGGACCAGTTCAAGAAGCACCTGGAGATCGCGAACATCCTCGGCATGGACCACATGGGCACCGGCGGCGACCCCACCGGCAGCTCGTACAAGGCGGACTGGGACGTCGCCGCCGACAAGTGGAACGCGCTGGGGCGGCTCGCGGACCGCGCGGGTCTCAAGCTCTACACGCACAACCACGACGCGGCGTACGGGTTCCTCATCGACGGCGGGCCGCTCGACGACCAGGGGAGGCCCACCCGCAGCTCCGGCATCCGCAAGCTCGAGTACTTCCTGCGGGTCAGCGACCCGAAGACGGTGTGGCTGGAGATGGACATCTTCTGGGCGCACGTGGCCCAGTACAAGTTCCACACCTACACCGCGCACGACGGCTCCACCCGCGAGAAGGTCTTCGACCCGGCCGCCCTCGTCGTCGCGCACAACGCCCGCTACCCGCTCTTCCACGCGAAGGACGGCACCCGCAACGACACCAACGGCATGGGCTACGACATGGTGCCCTTCGGCGAAGGTGTCATCGACTACCGGACGTTCTTCAAGCGGGTCGGCGCCCGCAACTACCACAACCCCATGGTCGAGCAGGACAACGCGCCCAGCGCCACCGACCCCGCCCAGTCCCTGACCCACGCGCGCATCGGCTACGACAACCTCGCGGCCCTGCGGAAGTAACTCCGGCGCAGGCGCATGAGCGCACATGAGTGGGGCCCGGCCATCAATCAGGCCGGGCCCCACTCAACTCTTACCGATGCGCTTTACGTGATCAGCGCGGATCAGCGCTTTACGTGATCATGTCAAGGATACCGCCTTCTCGTTCCGCCCTGGCTGTCGCAGCAGCAGCGCCACGAGCGCCGACAGCATGGATATCCCGCCGGCCAGGGCGTACGCGCCGTTGTAGCCCCAGGCGCCGACCACCATCGAGCCGAGTCCGCCGCCGAACAGGCCGCTGATGAGCTTCCCGCTGTACACCAGGCCGTAGTTGGTGGCGTTGAAGTTCTCCCCGAAGTAGTCCGGGGTCAGCGCCGCGAACATCGGGTAGAACGCGCCGCCACCGAAGCCCGACAGGAAGGCGAAGACCAGGAAGAGCGCCTCGCTGTGGATGTCGCCCGCCCAGATGATGCCGAACTGGGCGAGACCGAGGACGACGATCACGAGGATCAGGCTCGCCTTGCGGCCCCACAGGTCCGACATCCAGCCGACCACCGCGCGGCCGACACCGTTGATGACCGCCATGACACCCATCGAGGACGCGGCGACCAGCGGACCGAAGCCGACCTCCTTGGCGAAGTCGACCTGGAAGGAGATGCCGAAGATCGACACACCTGCCGTCAGGACCAGGCTCAGCCACATCAGCGGCAGCTGGCCCGTCTTGATGGCCTCCATGGGGGTGTACTGCTTGACGGCCGGCGGGTTCTTCTCCAGCGCCGCCCGGCTCTTGCTGTTGCCCGACTTCGCCAGCGGGTCGATGTCCGAGGGCCACCAGTTCTTCGGCGGGTCCCGGAAGAAGAACGCACACACCAGCACCACGATCAGCACGTAGACGCCGATCATGTCGAGCACCCGGTGGTAGTTCGAGGTGTCGAAGGCGTAGTTGAAGATGAAGATGAACGGAAGCGAGCCGTAGGCGAAGCCTCCGTTGACGAAACCTGTCCTGCCGCCTTTGCGTTCGGGGTACCACTTGCCGACCATGTTGATGCAGGTCGCGTACACGAACCCGGAGCCGAGCCCGCCGATCACGCCGAATCCGATGATGGCCAGCCACACGTTGTGCAGATGCGACAGGGCCAGGAATCCGAACAGGCACATGAAGGCGCCGACGTACATGGCCCGACGGGCCGGCATGATGCCCTTCTCCCGCAGCCAGCCGGCCGGGAACGCCACACCTGCCTGGAAGAACACCCAGACACTCAGGATCCAGAAGGTGTTGGACTGCGTCCAGCCGTGCGCGGAGGACAAGGTGTCCTCCGCGGACCCGTACGCGTACTCGAAGACACTGATGGCCATCATCGCGGCCCACGGCAGGTACACCATGAACTTGCGGGAGTGGCCGAGGATGTCCCGGTCGGTCTCGCCGACGCGATAGATCCGGCCGTGCTCGTCGGTGATTTCTCGGTACCGGCTCCCCGTAGCCGGTGCCGTGTTACTAGCGGAGACAGGTTCCGCCGTCATATCAAGCCATCTCCTCACCAAGGGGTTGTGGGTTGGGGTGGACCCCACGCTTCTTGGGCCTACCGGGCGGGGACAGGAAGATGGCCACGAAGCCGGCGAAGAACGAGATGCAGCCGGCCAGGATGAAGGCCCCGGAGTGTCCCCAGGCACCGACGACGACGGACCCCATGCCCGCGCCGAGCCCTGAGACGAGCTTTGAGCTGTAGACCATGCCGTAGTTGGTGGCGTTGTTGTTCTCACCGAAGTAGTCCGCGGTCAGGGCCGCGAACATCGGGAAGATCGCGCCACCGCCGAATCCCGAGATCGCGGAGAAGATCAGGAACATCGCGAGCAGCTGCTCGGAGGCCGACCAGATGATGCCGAACTGGGCGAGGCCCAGGATGACGCAGACCGCCAGCAGACACTGCTTGCGGCCGTACCGGTCGGAGAGCCAGCCGATGACACCGCGACCGGTGCCGTTGACGACCGCCTTGAGTGACATCGCGGTCGCCACGATTCCGCCCGCGAAGCCCGCTTCCTTGCCGATGTCGACCTGGAAGGCGATGCCGAAGATGTTCACACCCGACGTACAGGCCAGGCAGAACCACATCAGCGCGACCCGGCCGGTCTTCCATGCCTCCATGGGGGTGTACTGCTTGACGGCCGGCGGGTTCTTCTCCAGCGACCGGCGGGCCCGCGGGTCCTCCGGAGGGTTGAGCGGGTCGATGTTCGCCGGCCACCAGTTCTTCGGCGGGTCCTTGAAGAAGGAGCCCGCGACGGCGACCATCGCGGCGAGCAGCACACCCACGGAGACCAGCACCCAGCGGAAGTTGGTCAGGTCCATGAACCCGGTGAACAGGAACACGAACGGGACCGAGCCGTAGGCGAAACCGCCGTTGACGAAGCCCGTCTTGCCGCCCCTGCGCTCCGGGTACCACTTGCCGACCATGTTGACGCAGGTCGCGTACACCATGCCGGCGCCCATACCGCTGAAGACACTGAAGCCGATGTAGGCGACGATGACGTGCGGTGCGAAGGCCAGCGACAGATAGCCGAGGAAGGTACCCACGGCGCCGAGCATCATGGCCCAGCGGGCCGGCAGTTTGCCGCTCTCCCGGAGCCTGCCCGCGGGCATGGCCACGGCCGCCTGGAAGAACACCCAGACGGTCATCATCCAGAAGATGTGTCCGCTGTTCCAATGGTGCGCGGTGTGCAGTGTGTCCTCTGCGGACGCGAACGCGTACTCCGCGGACGAGATGCCCATCATGCCCACCCAGGGCAGGATGACCATCCACTTGCGCCCGCGACCCATGATGTCGATGTCGCTCTCGCCAACGCGGTACATCCGGCCGTTGGCGTCCGTCACCTCCCTGTAGGGGACGGAACTCGGCAGATCGGTTGTTGTCATGTCGATCGTTTCCCTTGCGTCGAAAGATCTGGGCAGCGCCCCCTGTCCAAATTTCTTTCGTGTGCGCACGGGGCCTGGGTCCGGTCGGCGCACACCGCCGACCGGATCCGTCAGTCGCTCACCTCATCGACCGCCCCCCAACTTCCCCGCCGCGCGGGCCCACTTGTACTTGGCGCCGAGCACCGCGACGGGCTTCTCGGTCGTGTACGGGTACGCGACGACACCCCGGTCGAAGAGGTACTGGCAGGCCTCCTCGACCTCGACGTCGCCGGCCAGCGATGCCACCACGGGCTTCTCGATGCCGCGCTCCCGGAACTCCTGGACGACGCGCGCCGTCACCTCCGCGAACACCATGGGCGGGGTGACGATGGTGTGCCAGTAGCCGAGCACCAGCGAGTGGATCCGCGGATCCTCCAGGCCGAGCCGGATCGTCGCCTCGTACGTCGACGGGGGCTCGCCGCCCGTGATGTCGACGGGGTTGCCCGCGGCGCCGAACGGCGGGATGAACTTCCGGAACGCCGCGTCCAAGTCGGCCGGGATCTCCATCAGTTCGAGCCCGTTGTCCATCACGGCGTCCGACAGCAGCACACCCGAGCCGCCGGCCCCCGTGATGATCACGACGTTGTCGCCCTGGGGCGTCGGAAGCACCGGCAGCGCCCGCGCGTACTCCAGCATGTCGTTGAGGCCGGGCGCCCGGATGACACCGGCCTGCTTGAGGATGTCGTCGTACACGGCGTCGTCGCCCGCGAGCGCGCCCGTGTGCGAACCGGCCGCCTTGGCGCCCGCCGCCGTACGCCCCGCCTTCAGGACCACGACCGGCTTCTTCGGCACGGTCTCGCGCGCGGCCGCCACGAAGGCGCGCCCGTCCTTGAGGTCCTCCAAGTGCATCGCGATGCAGTCGGTGTGGGGGTCCTCGCCGAACCAGGTGAGCAGGTCGTCCTCGTCGAGGTCCGACTTGTTGCCGAGCCCGACGATCGCCGAGACACCCGTCTTCGTGGTGCGCGCGAAGCCCAGGATGGCCATGCCGATGCCACCGGACTGACTGGTGAGGGCGACGCCGCCCTTCACGTCGTACGGCGTGCAGAACGTGGCGCACAGGTCCTGCCACGTCGAGTAGTAGCCGTAGATGTTCGGGCCGAGGAGGCGGGTGCCGTAGCGCTCGGCGATGGCCACGATCTCCTCCTGGAGTTCGTGCTCGCCGGTCTCGGCGAACCCGGAGGGGATGAGGACCGCGTTGGGGATGCCCTTGCGGCCGACCTCCTCCAGGGCCGATGCCACGAACTTCGCGGGGATCGCGAAGATCGCCACGTCCACGTCGCCGGGCACGTCCGTGACACTCTTGTACGCCTTGCGGCCCAGGATGTCGTCGGACTTCGGGTTCACCGGGTGGATCTCGCCGGAGAAGCCGCCGTCGATGAGGTTGCGCATCACCGAATTGCCGATCTTGCCCTGCTCGTTCGAGGCGCCGATCACGGTGACGGAGCGCGGCTCCATCAACCGCCGCATCGAGGTCAGGATCTCCTCGCGCGTGTAGGTGCGCCGCTGCTTCGGCTCGCCCTCGGCGAGGATGACGCGGATGTCGGCTGCGAGCGCGCCCTTCGGGGTCGCGATCACCGGGTTGAGGTCGACCTCGGCTATCTCCGGGAACTCCGTGACCAGTTGGGACACGCGGCGGATCTGCTCGGCCAGTGCCTCCCGGTCGACGCCCTTGGCGCCGCGCACTCCGCGCAGCACCTCCGCCGCCTTGATGGAGTCGAGCATGTCGAGGGACTCGTCCTCCGTCACCGGCGCGAGCCGGAAGGTGACGTCCTTGAGCACCTCGACCAGGACGCCGCCGAGTCCGAAGGCGACGACCTTGCCGAAGGTCGGGTCGGTGACCGACCCGACGATGACTTCCTGCGTGTCGGGTCCGGTGGGCAGCAGTTCCTGCACCTGGATGCCGGTGATGCGGGCATCGGCCGCGTACGCGTGCGCGTTGTCGACGATCCGCTGGTACGCCTCCCGTACGGCGCTCTCGCCCTCCACGCCCACGATCACGCCGCCGGCGTCGGTCTTGTGCAGGATGTCGGGCGACACGATCTTCAGCACCACGGGCCCGCCGAAGCGGGCCGCGGCCGCCACCGCCTGGTCGGCATCGGTCGCGAGCTCCTCGCCGGGGACGGCGATCCCGTACGCGTCGGCGATCACCTTTCCCTCGGGCGCGGTGAGCGCTGTACGTCCCTCGGCCCGTACGGCATCGAGCAGCGCCCGTACCTTGAGCTCACGTTCCTCGGCCATCAATCAGATCACTCCGTTCGACTTGAGCAGACGCAACTCTTCGTCCCCGAGGCCGAGTTCACCGATGAAGACCTCCGCGTTGTGCTCGCCGAGCAGCGGGGAGGAGGTGACGTCGACGGGGGAGTCGGAGAGCTTGAGAGGGGAACCGACGGTCTTGAAGGAGCCGCGCTGCGCGTGCGGCACCTCGACGACCATCTCGTTGGAGACCAGCGACTCGTCCTCGATGATCTCCTTGGTGGAGAGGATCGGGCCGCAGGGGATGTTGTGGGCGTTGAGCCGATCCAGGACCTCCCACTTGGGGAGGGTGGAGGACCACTCCTCGATCAGCTGGAACATCTTGTTGAGCTTCGGCAGGCGTGCCTCGGGCGTGGCCCAGTCGACGTCCTCGGCGAGTTCGGGCCGTCCGATCAGCTCGGTGAGCGGCTTCCAGCCGACGGGCTGGACGATGACGTAGACGTAGTCGTTGGGTCCGCCGGGCGCGCACTTGACGGCCCAGCCGGGCTGTCCGCCGCCGGAGGCGTTGCCGGAGCGCGGCACCTCGTCGCCGAAGTCCTCGTTCGGGTACTCGGCCAACGGGCCGTGGGTCAGGCGCTGTTGGTCGCGCAGCTTCACGCGGCACAGGTTCAGGACCGCGTGCTGCATGGCGACGTTGACCCGCTGCCCGCGCCCGGTGTTCTCGCGCTGGAACAGGGCGGCGAGGATGCCGGCGACGGTGTGGATGCCGGTGCCGGAGTCGCCGATCTGCGCGCCCGTCGCGAGGGGTGGCCCGTCCTCGAAGCCGGTGGTCGACATGGAGCCGCCCATGGCCTGGGCGACGACCTCGTAGGCCTTGAAGTTGGTGTACGGGCCCTCGCCGAAGCCCTTGATGGAGGCGTAGATGATGCGGGGGTTGATCTCCTGGATGCGGTCCCAGGTGAAGCCCATCCGGTCGACGGCTCCGGGGCCGAAGTTCTCCACCAGCACGTCGGAGCGGCGGATCAGTTCGGTCAGCAGTTCCTTGCCGCGCTCCGTCTTGGTGTTCAGGGTGATGCTCCGCTTGTTGCAGTTGAGCATCGTGAAGTAGAGGGAGTCGACGTCCGGGATGTCACGCAGCTGCTTGCGCGTGATGTCACCGGTCGGCGCCTCCAGTTTGACGACGTCCGCACCCAGCCACGCCAGCATCTGCGTGGCGGATGGGCCTGACTGGACATGGGTCATGTCCAGGACGCGCACACCCTCGAGTGCCTTGGTCACGAACGACTCACCTCGCTACTGGTCCACGGTCGGTTCCACGGTCGGTCCACCGTCGGCTCGTACATTGCATACAGTCGCCGAATACTGTATGAAAACTGGTATCCCGCATTGCGTGGATGGTGTCCAGGGGGCGTGCAGCACTTTTCCTTTCCTTAGCCGAATCAGCGGCTGAAGCAGGAACCGAGACAGGAGCCGCAAATGGACCTGTACGAACACCAAGCGAGGGACCTGTTCGCGGAGCACGGCATCCCCGTCCCGCGGGCCGAAGTCACCGAATCCGCCAAGGAGGCGCGGGAGTTCGCGCGCCGACTCGGCGGCCGCGTCGTCGTCAAGGCGCAGGTCAAGGCGGGCGGGCGCGGCAAAGCGGGCGGCGTCAAGCTCGCCGCCGACCCGGCCGCAGCCGAACTGACGGCGCGCCAGATCCTCGGCATGGACATCAAGGGCCACACCGTGCGCAAGGTGATGCTGGCCCAACCCGTCGACATCGAGGCCGAGTTCTACGTGTCCTACGTCCTCGACCGCGCGGCCGGCACGTTCCTCGCCATCGCCTCCGCCGAGGGCGGCATGGAGATCGAGGAGGTCGCCGCCACCCGGCCCGAGGCCGTGGCCCGGATCCCGATCGACCCGGCCGTCGGCGTCACCTCGGCCGTCGCGGCGCGCATTGCCGGGGCGGCAGGGCTGCCGCCGCAGACCGTCGACGTCCTCGTCCGCCTGTGGGAGGTCCTCACCCGCGAGGACGCGGTGCTCGTCGAGGTGAACCCGCTCGTGCGCACCGCGCAGGGGCAGATCCTCGCGCTCGACGGCAAGGTGACACTCGACGACAACGCCCGCTTCCGAAACGCCCGTTGGGGCGAGCAGGAAGCGGCGCACGAGGAGCCCCTCGAGGCCCGGGCGGCGGCCAAGGGGCTCAACTACGTGAAGCTCGACGGCGAGGTCGGCATCATCGGCAACGGCGCCGGGCTCGTCATGTCCACCCTCGACGTGGTCGCGGGCTGCGGTGCGAAGCCCGCCAACTTCCTCGACATCGGAGGCGGCGCCTCCGCGCAGATCATGGCCGACGGGCTCGACGTCATCCTCTCCGACCCGGCCGTGAAGTCCGTCTTCGTCAACGTCTTCGGCGGCATCACCGCCTGCGACGCGGTCGCCGACGGCATCGTCCAGGCCCTGGAACACGTCGAGTTGACCAAACCACTGGTCGTCCGGCTCGACGGGAACAACGCGGCACGCGGCCGGACCATCCTCGAGGAGCGCGCCCACCCCCTGGTGGCGCAGGCCACCACCATGGACGGCGCCGCACGCCGGGCCGCCGAACTCGCCCTCACCTCCAACCCCCTTTAAGGAGCCGGGACATGGCCATCTACCTGACCCAGGAGAGCAAGGTCCTCGTCCAGGGCATGACCGGCGCCGAGGGCATGAAGCACACCCGCCGCATGCTCCAGGCGGGCACCAACGTCGTCGGGGGCGTCAATCCCCGCAAGGCAGGGCGCAGCGTCGACCTCGACGGCCGCGAGGTCCCCGTCTTCGGCGGCGTCGCCGAGGGCATGGCCGCCACCGGAGCCGATGTCACCGTCGTCTTCGTGCCGCCGGCCTTCGCCAAGGGAGCCGTCATCGAGGCGGCCGACGCGGGCATCCCGCTCGCCGTCGTCATCACGGAGGGCATCCCGGTGCACGACGCCGTCGCCTTCCAGGCGTACGCGAAGCAGAAGGGGACCCGCATCATCGGGCCCAACTGCCCGGGCCTCATCTCGCCCGGCGCCTCGAACGCGGGCATCATCCCGGCCGACATCACCAAGCCGGGCCGGATCGGCCTCGTATCCAAGTCCGGCACCCTCACCTACCAACTCATGTACGAGCTGCGCGACATCGGCTTCTCGACGTGCGTGGGCATCGGCGGCGACCCCGTCATCGGCACCACCCACATCGACTGCCTCGAAGCGTTCGAGGCCGACCCCGAGACCGAACTCATCGTGCTCATCGGGGAGATCGGCGGCGACGCCGAGGAACGGGCCGCGGCTCATATCCGCGAGCACGTCACCAAGCCCGTCGTCGGCTACATCGCCGGATTCACCGCGCCCGAGGGCAAGACGATGGGCCACGCCGGCGCCATCGTCTCCGGCTCCTCGGGTACGGCGGCGGCCAAGAAGGAGGCGCTCGAAGCGGTCGGCGTCCGCGTCGGCTCCACACCGACGGAGACGGCACGGCTCGTCCTGGACCGCATCGCCGACGGGCAGTGACGCTTCTCATAGGCCTCAACTGGCCATCGTAGTAAGGACTTTGGCATACGGGAGGTGTCCTTTGGGCACCTCCCGTCCACAGCACCACCAGCCATGGAACAACCGCCCCGACTGTGCACCGTGAGCGGAGACCGAACAATGGCAACCACCCTCAAGGCGAACACCTCCTGGTCCGACGCCTGGCAGCGCTGCCTCGCCGTCGCCCCCGAGGCCTTCCGGGACGATCGCGTCCTGAACCTGTGGAACGGCACCTGGCAGGCCGACGGCCGCGCCCTGCCCGCCACCAGCCCCGTCGACGGCAGCCCCATCGCGGGCCCGCCCCGCCTCGACGCCGACACCGCCCACCAGGCCGTACGCGCCTCCCTCGACCAGCACCGCGCCTGGCGGCACATCCCGCTTCCCGAGCGGCGCGCCCGCGTCGCCGCGACCCTCGACGCGCTCACCCAGCACCGCGAACTCCTCGCCCTGCTCCTGGTCTGGGAGATCGGCAAGCCGTGGCGCCTCGCGCAAGCCGACGTGGACCGCGCCATCGACGGCGTGCGCTGGTACGTCGACGGCATCGACGACATGCTCGGAGACGGCGAGCGCACCCCGCTGGCCGGACCCGTGTCGAACATCGCCAGCTGGAACTACCCGATGAGCGTGCTCGTGCACGCCATGCTGGTCCAGGCCCTGGCCGGCAACGCGGTCATCGCCAAGACGCCGACCGACGGCGGCGTCTCGTGTCTCACCCTGGCCTGCGCCCTCGCCGCCCGCGAGGGCATCCCGGTCACCCTGGTCAGCGGAAGCGGCGGGCAGCTCTCCGAGGCGCTCGTGCGGGCGCCGGAGATCGGCTGCGTGTCCTTCGTCGGCGGCCGGGACACGGGCGCGGCGGTCGCCACGGACGTCGCCGACCTCGGCAAGCGGCACATCCTGGAGCAGGAGGGCCTCAACACCTGGGGCATCTGGAACTTCACCGACTGGGACAAGCTGACGGCCGCCATCCCCAAGCTCTTCGACTACGGGAAGCAGCGCTGCACCGCCTACCCGCGGTTCGTCGTGCAGCGCGAGGCCTTCGACGCGTTCCTCGCCGCGTACCTGCCGGCCGTACGCACCCTGCGCGTCGGCCATCCGCTGGCCGTCGAGCACCCCGAAGACCCCTACCCGGCGCTCGACTTCGGGCCGCTCATCAACGCGGCGAAGGCCAAGGAGCTGACCGACCAGGTCGCCGAGGCGATCGACCGCGGCGCCGTCCCGCTGCACCGCGGCGCCCCCGACCCGGCGCTGTTCCTGCCGGGCCAGGACACCGGCGCGTACGTGCATCCGGTGACGCTGCTCGGCCCGCCGCCGTCCTCGCCGCTGCACCACGCCGAGCCGTTCGGTCCGGTCGACACCATTGTGCTCGTCGACACGGAGGCGGAACTCCTCGCGGCGATGAACGCCTCCAACGGGGCCCTGGTCGCCACCCTGTCCACCGACGACGAGGCGACGTACGAGCGGCTCGCGCCGCAGATCCGGGCGTTCAAGGTCGGCCACGGCAAGCCGCGTTCGCGCGGGGACCGGGACGAGCTGTTCGGCGGGTTCGGGGCGTCGTGGCGCGGCGCGTTCGTGGGCGGCGAACTCCTGGTCCGCGCGGTCACCGAAGGGCCGTCGGGGGAGCGGCTGCCGGGCAACTTCCCGGACTACCACCTGATGCCCTGACGCAGCTGCGGCGGGGTCCCTCGCGGCGCAGGGGGCGCTCCCCGCCGCTCGTGGACCCCGCCGCCGTGCCGCGGGGCGAGTTCTCGCCCGCCCCGCGCACACGATGTGTCGACGGGATATTGTGTACAGGCTGGGATAGCCCTCGGCAAGAACTACGACAATCCCCATGCGAGAAGCGTGGGTTGAGACACCGTGGACGCAGGACGGAAGGGGCCCCGATGTTGCCGACCGCAGGACTGCCTCAGGGGGCGGTGCCCAGGCTGGACCGGCCGGGACCGCTGCGCGAGCGGGTCTACGGCGCACTCCTCGAACTCATCATCAACCGCACCCTGCCGCCCGGCGCGCATCTCGTCGAGACGGAACTCGCGCTGCAGCTGGGGGTGTCGAGGCAGCCCGTACGTGAGGCGTTGCAGCGGCTCAGTACCGAGGGGTGGGTCGATCTGCGGCCCGCGCAGGGCGCGTTCGTGCACGAGCCGACGGAGGACGAGGCGGACCAGCTCCTGAAGGTCCGCCAGCTCCTGGAGACCGAGGCCGTCCGGCTCGCCGCGGGCAAGGCCGATGCCGTCGCCGTCGCCGCGCTGGAGGAGCTGTGCGAGGCGGGGGAGCGGGCGGTCGCGGCGGACGACGTGGAGGCGGCGGTCGCGCTCAACGCGCAACTGCACGGCGCAGTCATGGAGTTGGCGGCCAACGAGGTCCTCGCTGAGCTGGCCGCGCAGGTCGACCGCCGGGTGCGCTGGTACTACACACCGGTGGCGCGGCAGCGCGGCCATCAGTCCTGGGCCGAGCACCGGGAGCTGATCGCGGCGCTCGCGGACCGGGACGAGGGCCGGGCGGCGCAGGTCATGCGCGCGCACACCGAGCACACGCGCACGTCGTACCACCAGCGCGCGAGGTAGCGGGCAGCGCGGCCCACGGCGGAGGAGTAGGGGGTGGGGAATGCTGTCGCGAAGGATTGCATACAGTCGACGCATACTGTATGAACATTGATATGTGCCGGCCTTCTAACTCCTGACGCGCAAGCGAGAGGTGGGGTGTCGATCATGACCAAGGCTCTTGAGGGCGTGCGTGTCCTCGATATGACGCACGTTCAGTCGGGCCCGTCCGCGACGCAGTTGCTCGCGTGGCTGGGTGCGGACGTCGTCAAACTGGAGGCGCCGACCGGTGACATCACGCGCAAGCAGCTGCGTGACATCCCGGACGCCGACTCCCTCTACTTCACGATGCTCAACTCCAACAAGCGGAGCATCACCCTCAACACCAAGAGCGACCGCGGCAAGGAGATCCTCACGGAACTGATCCGCCGCTCGGACGTCATGGTGGAGAACTTCGGCCCGGGCGCGGTGGACCGGATGGGCTTCACCTGGGACCGCATCCAGGAGATCAACCCCCGCATCATCTACGCCTCCATCAAGGGCTTCGGCGAGGGCCCGTACACCAACTTCAAGGCCTACGAGGTCGTCGCCCAGGCCATGGGCGGTTCGATGGCCACCACGGGCTTCGAGGACGGGCCGCCGACGGCCACGGGTGCGCAGATCGGTGACTCCGGGACGGGGATCCACACGGTCGCCGGCATCCTGGCGGCACTGTTCCAGCGCGAGAGCACCGGGCGCGGGCAGCGCGTCAACGTCGCCATGCAGCACGCCGTGCTCAACCTGTGCCGCGTGAAGCTGCGCGACCAACAGCGCCTGACCCACGGCCCGTTGGCCGAGTACCCGAACGAGGACTTCGGCGACGAGGTGCCGCGCTCCGGCAACGCCTCCGGCGGCGGACAGCCCGGCTGGGCCGTCAAGTGCGCGCCCGGCGGTCCCAACGACTACGTGTACGTCATCGTCCAGCCGGTGGGCTGGAAGCCCATAGCCGAGCTGATAGGCAGGCCGGAGATGGCGGACGACCCGGAGTGGTCGACGCCGGAGGCGCGCCTGCCGAAGCTCAACAAGATGTTCCAGCTGATCGAGGAGTGGTCCTCGACGCTCCCCAAGTGGGAGGTCCTGGACCGGCTCAACGCCCACAACATCCCCTGCGGCCCGATCCTCTCCACCAAGGAGATCATCGAGGACGAGTCGCTGGTCTCCAACGAGATGGTCGTCGAGGTGCCGCACTCGCAGCGCGGCTCGTACACGACGGTCGGCAACCCGCTCAAGCTCTCCGACTCGCCGACCACCATCTCCGGCTCCCCGCTCCTGGGCGAGCACAACAGCGACATCTACGCCGACGAACTCGGCCTGGATCCGGCGGAGTTGGCGCAGCTCGCCGAACAGGGCGTCATCTGAGATGGACGGCACCGTGGTCGACCGCCTCGTCGAGGCGAACGAACGGTATGCCGCGGCGTTCACCGATCCCGGTATGGACGCCCGCCCGGTCCTTGAGGTGGCCGTCGTCGCCTGCATGGACGCCCGGATCGACCTGCACGCCGCGCTCGGCCTCGAGCTCGGCGACTGCCACACCGTCCGCAACGCGGGCGGTGTGGTCACCGACGACACCATCCGCTCGCTGGCCATCAGTCAGCGCGCGCTCGGCACCCGCAGTGTGGCGCTGATCCACCACACCGGCTGCGGACTCCAGTCCCTGACCGAGGAGTTCCGGCACGAGCTGGAACGCGAGGTCGGTCAGCGGCCGACGTGGGCGGTGGAGGGCTTCACCGACGTCGACCAGGATGTCCGGCAGTCCCTGCGGAAGGTGCGCACGTCGCCCTTCCTGCCGCACACCGACGACGTCCGGGGATTCGTCTTCGACGTGACGACGGGGCTGTTGCGGGAGATCACCGCGTAGCCCTGCCGGTCGAAACTCGGCCCTACGCGCCTCTGGTGGCGCGGAGGGTGAACGGAATACTGTATGCAATCGCTGAGTCATTCAGCTGACGAGGGGGTCGCCCCGTGTCGTACCGCACCGCACTCGCACGCGTCCTGACCGGTGCCGTCGCCCTTGGCGGCGAACCGGCCCGTATGCAAGGCAAGTTCCCCCGCTCCGGCGTCACCGCGCTCGGCCGCGCGGGGCTGCTCGGTCTCACCGTCGCACCCGAACTCGGCGGCGGCGGGCGGGGATTGCCGGAGGCCGCCGACGTCGTGGGGCGTGTCGCCCGCGTCTGCCCGGCCGCCGCGGCAGTGCTCCGCTCGCACTATGCCGCGGTCGCCGTCCTGGAGGTGCACGGCGGCACCTGGGTGCGTGCCGAGATCGCCGCAGGACGACACCTGTGCTCGCTCGCCCTCGACGAGGACGGGCCGGAGTCCGTGGCGCGACGGGCGGGCGAGGTCGTCACCCTGCGCGGCCGCAAGCGGCATGTCGTCGCCGCGGGCGAGGCCGACAGCTACCTCTGGTCGAGCCGGGCGCCCGGGGGTGGCCCGGACCGGCAGAGCCTGTGGCTGGTCCCGGCCCACGCCCCCGATCTGTACGTGCCGGCCCGGGCGGCAGGCCCGGGCCCGAGCGGCAGCGCGACCTCGACGGTCTGCGCCGACCCGGTGCGCGTACCGGCCTCGGCCCTGCTCGGGGCGGGCGGGGAGGGTGACCGGCTGGTGCGCGATGTCGTGCTGCCGTGGCTGACCGAACTGGCCGCCGTGACGGACCGATCGGGCCCGGAGCCCGTGCTCGTGGCCTCGTGAACACCGGCCCGGTGTACGGAAGTCGGTCGATCGACTCCGCTCGATCTCGTCCCGCTTCTTTACACCGGGCTTCTGTATACAGAAGTCTGTATGGGGTAGTGCTGGGGTCCCCTGCACCCGCGCCGGAGGCCCGCATGACGGAAGGCGGATCGATCATGACGACCAGCGGGACGGACGTGTCGGTCGAGGGTGTGGTCAGAAGGGCGGCAGCCGCGCACCGTGGTGAGCGCGGCGCGCTGCTGCCCGTACTCCACGCCGTACAGGCCGAGTTGGGGTGCGTACCGCAGGAGGCGATCCCCGTCCTCGCCGACGAGTTCAACCTCTCGCGGGCCGATGTCCATGGAGTGGTGACCTTCTACCACGACTTCCGTCGCGAGCCCGCGGGCCGCTCCACCGTCCGCATCTGCCGCGCCGAAGCCTGCCAGGCCCTGGGCGCCGACCGCCTGCTGGGCCACGTACGGGAGTCGGGCCTGACGCTCGGCGAGACCAGCGCCGACGGCGGTGTCACCGTCGAGCAGGTCTTCTGTCTCGGCAACTGCGCGCTCGGCCCCTCGGTGGAGGCGAACGGACGGCTGCACGGGCGCGTGACCCCGGCCCGGCTCGGCGCGATCCTCAACGGGACGGTGTGACAAGTGACTTCGGAGAACACCACGAGCAGCGCGGCCACCGTGTACGTTCCGCGCGACGCGGCGGCCCGCTCCGTCGGCGCCGACGAGGTGGCGCAGCGGATCCAACTCGCCGCGATCGAGGGCGGGTTCGGCGTCGACGTCGTCCGCAACGGCTCGCGCGGGCTGCTCTGGCTCGAACCCCTCGTCGAGGTCGTGACCCCCGAGGGCCGCATCGGATACGGCCCCGTCACCCCGGACGACGTCCCCGACCTCCTCGCCGCCGGAATGCTGGACGGCGCCGACCACGCGCTGCGGCTCGGCCCCGTCGACCAACTCCCGTGGCTGGCACGGCAGAACCGCGTCACCTTCGCCCGCGTCGGCATCACCGACCCGCTCTCGCCCGAGGACTACGAGGCCCACGGCGGACTGCAAGGACTGCGCGCGGCCCTGGAGATGGAGCCCGCCGACGTCGTCACCGAGGTCACCGATTCCGGGCTTCGCGGTCGCGGTGGTGCAGGCTTCCCGGCGGGCATCAAGTGGAAGACGGTGCTCGACTGCGCCGACGAGCTCAAGTTCATCTGCTGCAACGCCGACGAGGGCGACAGCGGCACCTTCGCCGACCGCATGGTCATGGAGGGTGACCCGTTCCTGCTCATCGAGGGCATGACGATCGCCGCCCACGCCGTCGGCGCCCGCGAGGGCTACATATACATCCGCTCCGAATACCCCGACGCCATCGCCACCATGAACGCCGCGATCGACATCGCGCGCGGGCGCGGCTGGCTCGGCGCGGGCATCCTCGGCTCCTCGCTCGACTTCGACCTGCACATCCGCGTCGGCGCCGGCGCGTACATCTGCGGCGAGGAGACCTCCATGCTGGAGAGCCTGGAGGGCAAGCGCGGCATGGTCCGCGCGAAACCCCCGATCCCCGCGATCGAGGGCCTGTTCGGCAGGCCGACCGTGGTGAACAACGTCCTCACCCTCACCACCGTCCCCGTCGTCCTCGCCGACGGCGCCAAGGCCTACCAGGACCTCGGCGTCGGCCGCTCCCGAGGCACCCAGGTCTTCCAGCTCGCCGGCAACATCAAGCGCGGCGGCATCGTCGAGACCGCCTTCGGCATCACCCTGCGCGAGCTGATCGAGGACTACGGCGGCGGCACACTCAGCGGCCGCCCCGCGCGCGCCGTGCAGGTGGGCGGGCCCCTCGGCGCGTATCTGCCGGAGGCGCGGTTCGACGTGCCGATGGACTACGAGGCACTCGCGGAGGCCGGGGCGATGCTCGGGCACGGCGGCGTGGTCGTCTTCGACGACACCGTCGACATGGCGGCGCAGGCCCGCTTCGCGATGGAGTTCTGCGCCGAGGAGTCCTGCGGCAAGTGCACGCCCTGCAGGGTCGGTTCGGTGCGCGGCGTCGAGGTCATCGACCGGATCGTGGCCGGTGAGCAGCAGGACGAGAATCTCGCGCTGCTCGAGGACCTGTGCGAGCTGATGACCGATGGTTCACTGTGTGCCATGGGCGGGCTTACGCCGATGCCCGTACGCAGCGCCCTCGCGCACTTCGCCGACGACTTCGTCGCCCGCGGCGACCGTCGGCTCCTGGAGATCCACCCCGTACAGCGGGGCAACGCTCGAACGGAGGGCCAGGCATGACGCTTCTGAAGGAACCCGACTTCGGCACTCCGGAACGCCCCGGAGCGGCCACGGTCTCGGTGGAGATCGACGGACAACAGGTGATGGTCCCCGAGGGCACGTCCGTGATGCGGGCGGCAGCCGAGGCCGGCATCGAAGTACCGAAACTGTGCGCCACCGACAGCCTGGAGGCGTTCGGCTCCTGCCGGCTGTGCGTGGTCGAGATCGACGGCCGGCGCGGCACCCCCGCGTCCTGTACGACACCGTGCACGGACGGCATGTCGGTGAAGACGCAGACCCCGAAGGTGGAGAAGCTCCGCCAGGGCGTCATGGAGCTGTACATTTCCGACCACCCCCTCGACTGCCTCACCTGCCCCGCCAACGGGGACTGCGAACTCCAGGACATGGCAGGCGTGGTGGGCCTGCGCCAGGTCCGCTACGGCTACGAGGGCGCCAACCACCTCGACGCCGAGAAGGACACCTCCAACCCGTACTTCGACTTCGACCCGTCCAAGTGCATTGCCTGCTCGCGGTGTGTGCGCGCCTGCGACGAGACGCAGGGCACCTTCGCGCTGACCATCGAGGGGCGCGGCTTCGAGTCCAAGGTGTCGGCGGGCGCGGGCGAGTTGTTCATGGACTCCGAGTGCGTGTCCTGCGGCTCCTGCGTCCAGGCCTGCCCGACGTCAACTCTCCAGGAGAAGTCGGTGGTTGACCTCGGCATGCCGACGCGGTCCGTCGTCACCACCTGCGCGTACTGCGGTGTCGGCTGCTCGTTCAAGGCCGAGCTGCGCGGCGACGAACTGGTCCGCATGGTCCCCCACAAGGACGGCGGCGCCAACGAGGGCCACTCCTGCGTCAAGGGCCGCTTCGCCTTCGGCTACGCCACTCACCCCGACCGCAAGCTCAAGCCCATGGTCCGCGAGCGCATCACCGACCCGTGGCGCGAGGTCGAGTGGGACGAGGCGATCGGCACGGTGGCCCGCCGCTTCCAGGAGATCCAGGGCAGGTACGGCGCCGGCTCCATCGGCGCGATCTCCTCTTCCCGCTGCACCAACGAAGAGGTGTACGTCGTCCAGAAGATGGTCCGCGCCGCCTTCGGCAACAACAACGTCGACACCTGCGCCCGTGTCTGCCACTCACCCACCGGCTACGGCCTCAAGCAGACCTTCGGCGAATCGGCCGGCAC
Source organism: Streptomyces nidicola (assembly GCF_050106155.1). Taxonomy (NCBI): domain Bacteria; kingdom Bacillati; phylum Actinomycetota; class Actinomycetes; order Kitasatosporales; family Streptomycetaceae; genus Streptomyces; species Streptomyces nidicola. Next base: position 2,161,272 of record NZ_JBNBPI010000001.1, on the reverse strand, counting down.
CCAGGACTTCCGGTCCGTCGCCGAGGCCGACGTCATCATGGTCATCGGCGCCAACCCCACCGACGGCCACCCGGTGTTCGCCTCCCGGATGAAGCGCCGCCTGCGCGAGGGCGCCAAGCTGATCGTCGTCGACCCGCGCCGCATCGACCTGGTGCGCTCCCCGCACATCGAGGCGCAGCACCACCTCCAACTGCGCCCCAGCACGAACGTCGCCGTCGTCAACGCGATGGCGCACGTCGTCGTCACCGAGGGCCTCGTCGACGAGAACTTCGTCGCGGAGCGCTGCGAGGGCTACGAGGAGTGGGCCGCGTTCGTGGCCCGCCCGGAGAACAGCCCCGAGGCGACCGAGGAGATCAGCGGCGTCCCGGCCGCCGACCTGCGCGCGGCAGCACGCCTCTACGCCTCCGCCGGCAACGGAGCCATCTACTACGGCCTCGGTGTCACCGAGCACAGCCAGGGCTCGACGATGGTCATGGGAATGGCCAACCTGGCGATGGCCTGCGGCAACATCGGCCGCGACGGCGTCGGCGTCAACCCGCTGCGCGGGCAGAACAACGTACAGGGATCCTGCGACATGGGCTCCTTCCCGCACGAGCTGCCCGGCTACCGGCACATCTCCGACGACGCGGTGCGCGGTGTCTTCGAGAACCTGTGGGGCCGGGACCTCCTGCCGGATCCGGGGCTGCGCATCCCCAACATGTTCGACGCGGCGATCGAGGGGGACTTCCGCGGACTGTTCGTGCACGGCGAGGACATCGCCCAGTCCGACCCGAACCTCCAGCACGTCACGGCGGCCCTCGAAGCCATGGAACTCGTCGTGGTCCAGGACCTGTTCCTCAACGAGACGGCGAAGTTCGCCCATGTCTTCCTGCCCGGCGCCTCCTTCCTGGAGAAGGACGGCACGTTCACCAACGCCGAACGGCGCGTCAACCGCGTGCGGTCGGTGATGCCGCCCAAGGCAGGCAAGCACGAGTGGCAGATCGTGTGCGAGATCGCCACCGCCATGGGCTACGCCATGGACTACGACCACCCGTCGCAGATCATGGACGAGATCGCCTCGGTCACCCCGACGTTCGCGGGTGTCTCCTTCGACCTCATCGACAAGCTCGGCAGCATCCAGTGGCCGTGCAACGCGGAGGCCCCCGAGGGCACACCGACCATGCACGTGGACGCCTTCACCCGAGGCAAGGGCAAGTTCGCGGTCACCTCCTACGTGCCGACCAACGAACGCAGCACGCGACGCTTCCCGCTGGTCCTCACCACGGGCCGCATCCTCAGCCAGTACAACGTCGGCGCGCAGACCCGCCGCACCGGCAACGTCGCCTGGCACCCCGAGGACATCCTGGAGGTCCACCCGCACGACGCGGAGGAGCGCGGCATCACCGACGGCGACCTCGTCACGATGTCCAGCCGCGTCGGTGCGACGACGCTGCACGCGCAGATCTCCGACCGCATGCCACCGGGTGTCGTCTACACCACGTTCCACCACCCGGTGACGGGCGCGAACGTGGTGACGACCGAGAACTCCGACTGGGCGACCAACTGCCCGGAGTACAAGGTCACGGCCGTGCAGGTCGGCCTCGCGCCGAAGGCCCGGGCCGCTCGCGAGGCGGCGGACGAACTCGTCACGGTGGTGGACTGACATGGCGGGCACCGTCCCGGCGGAGCGCCGGATGGCGAACGACATCGCCGCGAACCAGGGCCATCTGTCGGACGCGGCGGCGGCCGAGGCGATCGCAGGACACGTCACGAAGTTCTGGGACCCGAGGATGCGGCAGCGGCTCTACGCACTCGTGGACGACGGAGCGGACGGCTTCGACCCGCTCGTCGTCGCGGCCGTGAAGCTCATGCGCTGAGGCCCTCCCGGGCCACCTTCCCAGCGGCCGCCGCGCGACAGGGCACGCGCGGCGGCCGCGCCCATTTCCGCATCTTTGTACGTGATGTCATCGGGCACCCCCGTGCTGTGCGGCGCGCGGGTGCGACGGCCGACGGCACACGTGCGCGTACCTCCACACCCTCGAACCCAGGAGGCACCACGATGAAGATCGCAGTTGTCGGCGCCGGAGCCATCGGCGCGTACGTCGGCGCGGCCCTGCACCGCGGCGGCGCGGACGTGCACCTCGTCGCCCGCAGGGGCCATCTGCGCGCCATCCAGGCGGAAGGCGTCCGCGTGCTCAGCCCGCGCGGCGACTTCACCGCCCACCCGCACGCCACCGACGACCCGAACGAGATCGGCCCCGTGGACTATGTGTTCCTCGGCCTCAAGGCCCACTCGTACCCGTCGTGCGGCTCGCTCGTCGCCCCGCTGCTCGGCGAGCACACCGCGCTGGTGGCCGGGCAGAACGGCGTCCCGTGGTGGTACTTCCACAAGCTGAGCGGCCCCTACGAGGGCCGGCGCATCGAGGCGGTCGACCCGGGCGGCGCGACGAGCAAGGTGCTGCCGCCCGAGCGCGCGATCGGCTGCGTGGTCTACCCGGCCACGGTCATCGAATCCCCGGGCGTCATACGGCACTTGGAAGGAACCCGCTTCTCCATCGGGGAGCCGAGCGGTGATGTGTCGCGACGCTGCACGGAGCTGAGCGAGGCCATGGTCGCGGGCGGCCTCAAGTGCCCCGTCGAGCAGAACCTGCGCGACGACATCTGGATCAAGCTCATGGGCAACGCGGCCTTCAACCCGATCAGCGCGCTGACCCGGGCCACCATGACCGACATGTGCCGGCACCCGCTGACCCGCGCCATGGTCGCCCGCGTCATGGAGGAGATCCTCGACATCGCCGCCCGCGTCGGCTCGACGCCCGAGATCTCCATCGAGAAACGACTGCGCGGCGCCGAGGGTGTGGGCGCCCACAAGACATCGATGCTCCAGGACCTGGAAGCGGGCAAACAACTGGAGCTGGACGCCATCGTGACAGCGGTGGTGGAGATGGCCGACATCACCGGAGCCGAGGCACCCACGCTGCGTGCGATCCACGCGGCGACCGACCTATTGGCACGCACCGTGCTGCCGTAGCACGCTACGGATGAAGATCACGTGGCAGAGGAGACGTACATGCTGTTCCGGCAGTTGGAGTACTTCGTGGCGGTGGCACGCGAACGGCACTTCGCACGCGCCGCCGAATCCTGCTACGTCTCCCAGCCCGCGCTCTCCGCGGCGATAGCCAAGCTGGAGCGCGAGCTCAACGTCACACTCATCAACCGCGGCCACAACTACCAGGGCCTCACCCCGGAGGGCGAGCGCCTGGTGGTGTGGGCGAAACGCATCCTCGCGGAGCAGGACGCCTTCAAGGCCGAGGTCGCCGCGGTCCAGTCGGGCATCACGGGCACACTCCGCCTCGGTACCGACCCCACGGCATCGACGACACTGGCCCTCCCGGTGGGCGCCTTCTGCTCGGCACACCCCTTGGCGAAGGTCCAGGTCCGCTCGCGCCTCTCCACGAAGGAACTCCACCGCCAACTCCGCGACTTCGAACTCGACGTGGCCATCGCCCACTTCGACCCGGACGACCAGGAGGGCCTGCAAGTGGTCCCCCTCTACCAGGAGCGCTACATGCTCCTGGTCTCGGACGACCAGTTCAAATCCCGTACGAACAGCCTCACTTGGGCGGACGCGGCGCAACTCCCGCTGGCGCTGCTGACGCCCGACATGCGCATCCGCCAGATCATCGACAAGGTCTTCGCGAACAAGGGCCTTGAGGTCACCCCCCAGGTCGAGACCGACTCCATCGCCTCCCTGTACGCACATGTGGGCGGCGGCGAATGGGCCAGCGTCGTCCCCCACACCTGGCTGCGCGCGATGCCGGTGGACGGCCGCACGCGAGCGCTGCCGCTGATCGACCCGGAGGCCGGCGCCCAGGTCTCGGTCGCGATCCACGCGGGAACCCCGGGCTCGGTGGCGGCGAGGGCGTTCGTGAGCGCGGCGACGGCGCTGAACCTGGACGAGGTCTTCGACCAGAGGGTCCCGGCGCAGGGTGCGCACTCTTGAGCACATCAAGCCCCGCCTGGGGATGAGAGCCGGCGGAGTCCGGGGCAGAGCCCCGAGACGTCGACTCACCTCACCCGTACCGCTCCCGCACGGCCAACCGATCCAACCCACCCTGCGCCGTCCGCGGCAGGGCGGACACGAAAACGATCCGGTCCGGCACCGCCGCCGCGGCCAACCGCTCCCGCGAGTACCGCAACACGTCCTCCGCCTCCACACACTCCTCCCCGCGCACCACCACCGCGGCCCCGATCCGCCCCGCACCCACCGCGAACACCGCCGCCTCCGCCACCGACGGACACCCGGCCAGCACATCCTCCACGTACTCGGGCGAGATCTTCCGCCCGCCCCGCACGATGAGGCTCTCGATCCGCCCGGTCAACGACAGGTACCCGTCCTCGTCGAGCCACCCCAGGTCCCCGGTGCGCAACCACCCCTCACCCGTCACGGTCGGACCGGCCACCCACACCTCGCCCCGCACCCCGGCCGGACACACCCTCCCGGCCTGGTCGACGACCCGCAGCCGCACCCCGGTCGCCCGCCCCACCGTGCCGTGCTTGAGCGGCCCGCGCTCCGGCAGCGGCTCGCTGGCGATCTGGTGCGCGGCCTCGGTCATCCCGTACGCGGACAGCAGCGGCGCGCCGAACATCCGCTCAAGGGCCCGCTGGGAAGCGGCGTTGAGCGGCGCGCCACAACTGCGTACGAATCGCAGCGGCGGCGGCGCCCCCAGGTCGGCGGCCTCCGACGAGCGGTCGAGCAGCGCCTCGTGGATCGTCGGCACCGCCGTGAACCAACTCGCCCCCGCCGCCCGCAGATCCGCCCAGAACGTCTCGGCCGAGAACCGCCCGCCCGCCGGCAGCAGCACACACCCCCCGCCGGCCAGCGTGGACAGGAGCGAGGTGAAGAGCCCGTGTCCGTGGAAGAACGGCATGACCGCGACGGTCGCATCGTCGGGCCCCAACGCGTAGGTGGCACAGATGTTGTTGACGGACGCCGCCACATTGGTGTGCGTGAGCGGCACCATGCGGGCGCGGCCGGTGGCCCCGGCGGTGAACAGGACGAGCGTGTCCTCCTTCCCCGCACGGCGCCCGGCGCCGGCGCTGATGACCACCTCGTCGCCACGCAGCACGGCGCTCGCCCCCAAATCGCCGACCCGCAAACGCAGTTCGGCATCCGGCAGACCCGGATCCAAGGGCGCGGCGACCACCCCCGCGCGAGCCGCCCCGAGCAGCGCGGCCACGAAGTCCACGGTGTTCCCCGCGACGAGCCCGAGCACATCACCGGCCCCCAGGCCCGCGGCGGCGAACCGCCCCGCCTCCTGGTCCGCGAGCGCGTCCAACGCCTCGTACGACAGGGGAACCCGCTCGTCACCGTGTCGCCCGGTGGTGACGAGCGCGGGAGCGTGGGGCCGCGCACGTGCCTGCCGGTCGAGGAGATCGGCGAGCCCCGTGACGGTCAGGGCCGACGTGGCCATGCCTTCCACCTCCCATCCTCAGTGAGCGTGCGGCCAGCGGCCGCGCACGTCCAATACGCACTCACGAACACCCGATAGCAATCGCTTATGAAGGCCGAACGGCCGCCCCCAGCAGGCTATTTGACGCACGCTTGACTCTCGATAGACGCCATTTATCGCCTGGAAGCCGATGGGTCTTGGACGGGGCGCCGCGGCCTGTCGAAGGTGAGAACAGGAGCCGCACCGGCCGTACGCGCATGAGGCGCACCGGCAGGGACCCGTCCAAGGAGGAACCCGGATCATGACCGCTGACTCGACCGCTGAACAGACCGCCGAGGCCGCGGCAGGAGCCGACGCGCCGGCCGAGCTCACCGACGGCTACCACCTCGTCGTCGACGCCCTGAAGAAGAACGACGTCGACACCATCTACGGCCTCGTGGGCATCCCGGTGACGGACCTGGCCCGCCTCGCGCAGGCCGAGGGCATCCGCTACATCGGCTTCCGCCACGAGTCCAACGCAGGACACGCCGCCGCGATCGCCGGCTACCTCACCCAAAAGCCCGGCATCTGTCTGACGGTCTCGGCCCCCGGCTTCCTCAACGGCCTGGTCGCCCTCGCCAACGCCACCACCAACTGCTTCCCGATGGTGCAGATCTCCGGTTCGAGCGAGCGCCACCTCGTCGACCTCAAGCAGGGCGACTACGAGGAGATGGACCAGCTCGCGGCGGCCCAGCCCTTCGTGAAGGCCGCCTACCGCGTCAGCCGCGTCGAGGACATCGGCCGCGGCATCGCCCGCGCCCTGCGCACCGCGGTCTCCGGCCGCCCCGGCGGTGTCTACCTCGACATCCCGGCGGCGGTCCTCGGCGCGGTCATGGACAAGGGGGAGGGGGAGCGGACCCTGTCCCGCCTGGTCGACCCGGCACCGCGCCAGTTGCCCGCCCCCGAGGCCGTGGACCGCGCGATCGACCTCCTGGAGAACGCGGAGCGCCCCCTGATCGTCCTCGGCAAGGGCGCGGCCTACGCCCAGGCCGACGACAAGATCCGTCACCTCGTCGAGTCGACGGGCATCCCGTACGTACCGATGTCGATGGCGAAGGGCCTGCTGCGCGACGACCACCCGCAGTCCGCGGCGACGGCCCGCTCCCTCGCCCTGAAGAAGGCCGACGTCGTCATGCTGGTCGGCGCCCGCCTGAACTGGCTGCTCAATCACGGTGAGCGCGGCTGGAACCCGGACGCGAAGTTCATCCAGGTCGACATCGAGGCGAGGGAGATGGACTCCAACCAGCCCATCGCGGCGCCCCTCGTCGGCGACATCGAATCCGTCCTCGACCAGCTCGCCGACCGCACCAAGCCCGGCCAGATCAGCGCGCCCACCGCCTGGCGCGAGGAACTCGCGGCCCGCTCGGAGCAGAACGTCGCCAAGATGGCCAAGCGCCTGGAGGCCGACCCGCACCCCATGCAGTTCATGGGCGCGCTCAAGGCGGTCCGCGACGTCGTCCACCAGCACCCGGAGACGTACATCGTCAACGAGGGCGCCAACACCCTCGACATCGCCCGCAACGTCATCGACATGCACCACCCGCGCCGCCGCCTCGACTCCGGCACCTGGGGCGTCATGGGCATCGGCATGGGCTACGCGATCGCTGCCGCGGTCGAGAGCGGCGGGGCGCCCGTCGTCGCCATCGAGGGCGACAGCGCCTTCGGCTTCAGCGGCATGGAGCTGGAGACGATCTGCCGCTACAACCTGCCGGTCGTCACCGTGATCATGAACAACGGCGGCGTCTACCGGGGCGACGAGGTGATCGGCGACGCCCCCGCGCCCACGACCCTGATGAGCGCGGCCCGCCACGACCAGATGATCGAGTCCTTCGGCGGCAAGGGGTACCGGGCCACCGCACCCGCCGAGGTCACGGCCGCGCTCACGGAGGCGATCGCCTCCGGCGGTCCCGCGCTCATCGACTGCGTGATCGACCCGTCGGCCGGTACGGAGAGCGGTCACATCGCCCATCTGAACCCGAAGGGCATCGGCATCAAGAAGTAACCCTCCGTGTTCGGGAGTGCACCGATACGCAGGTGAAAGCCACTCCGAAACCTTGGTATTGTTGAGGTGTCGCCGCGGGGAACGCCCCGCGCCCAGCGATGTACACCTTGTCCGGGTGGCGGAATGGCAGACGCGCTAGCTTGAGGTGCTAGTGCCCTTTATCGGGCGTGGGGGTTCAAGTCCCCCCTCGGACACTTGCAGAGTGCCGGTCGAGATTCTTCTCGACCGGCACTTTTTGTGTTTGCGCTGGTCCGACGGGGGCAGGCGGCCTCTGGAGCCATGTGTATGGCTTTTCAACCTTTCACAGGTCAAAGAAGAATAGAGGTCCGTGTGCCCCCGAGACTGGTGGCCGAGCACCTGTACAAAGTGTTCGGCAGACGACCCGATGAGGCTGTGCAGAAGCTCAGCAGCGGTGCAGACCGTGAAGAGCTGCGCGCCGAAGGAACCACCGCCGCCGTGATCGACGCGTCGTTCACGGTCGAGTCCGGTGAGATCTTCGTGGTCATGGGCCTGTCCGGATCGGGCAAGTCGACACTGCTGCGGATGCTCAACGGTCTCCTGGAGCCGACGTCGGGGCACGTGCGGTTCGACGGGCAGGACCTGACGGCGCTGGCTCCCAAGGAGCTGCGCGAGGTGCGCTCCCACAAGATCAGCATGGTGTTCCAGCACTTCGCGCTGTTCCCGCACCGCTCCGTGATGGAGAACGCGGGCTACGGCCTGGAGGTGCAGGGCGTTCCGCGTGCGGAGCGTGAGGAGCGGGCGGTCGAGGCGCTGCGGCTGGCGGGTCTGGAGGGGTGGGAGAAGTCCTTCCCCGACGAGCTGTCCGGCGGTATGCAGCAGCGTGTGGGCCTGGCCCGCGCGCTCGCCACCGATGCCGATCTGCTGCTGATGGACGAGTCCTTCAGCGCGCTCGACCCGCTGATCCGGCGCGACATGCAGGATCAGCTGCTTGAGCTGCAGAAGACGCTTAAGAAGACGATCGTCTTCATCACGCACGACCTCAACGAGGCCATGCGTCTGGGCGACAACATCGCGGTCATGCGCGACGGCCGGATCGTCCAGATCGGTTCGGCCGAGGACATTCTCGTCACGCCGGCCAACGATTACGTGGCCTCCTTCACGCAGGACGTGGACCGCTCCCGTGTGCTGAGCGCGCGGGCGATCATGGCCGAGCCGGGGGAGGGCTATGCGATGGCCGATGCCCCGGCGAAGATCCACGAGGACACGCCGATCTTCGAGCTCTTCACGCCGTGCTCGACGAGCGAGATACCCGTCGCCGTCGTGAACGACGCGGATGAACTTGTCGGTGTGGTGCCGCGCGAGCGGCTGCTGGCCGTGCTCGGCGAGCCGACGAAGACCGTGGAAGCAGGCGGAGCGGCCTCCGACCTCATCGAGGACGAGCCGACGGAGAAGGCGAAGAAGGTGATCGCCGGTGCCTAGGATTCCCTTCGGTGACTGGGTCAACGACGTCGTCCAGTGGATGCTCGTCCACCTGGACTGGCTGTTCGGCTTCTTCGAGAGCATCTTCAACGGTGTCTACAACGGCCTGACCGAACTCCTCCAGGCGCCCGAACCGCTGCTGCTGGCGGGCATCTTCGCCGTGATCGCCTTCTGGCTGCGCGGCACGCTGGGGGCGGTTCTCACGTTCATCGGGTTCTGGTTCATCCAGAACCTGGAGCTGTGGGACAAGGCGATGGAGACCCTGTCGCTCGTCCTCGTGTCGACGCTGATCGCGCTCATCATCGGTGTGCCGCTGGGTATCTGGGCGGCGCGTTCGAGCCGGGTCAGCAATCTGTTCCGTCCGGTCCTGGACCTGATGCAGACGCTGCCGGCGATGGTCTACCTGATCCCGGCGATCCTGTTCTTCGGCTCGGGTGCTCCGGCCGGTATCGTCGCGACGCTGATCTTCGCGGTGCCGCCGGGCGTGCGCATGACCGAGCTGGGCATCCGGCAGGTCGACAAGGAACTGGTGGAGGCCGCCGACGCGTTCGGTACGACGCCGCGCAACACCTTGTTCCGTGTCCAGCTTCCACTGGCTCTCCCGACGATCATGGCGGGTGTCAACCAGGTCATCATGCTGGGCCTGTCGATGGCCGCCATCGCGGGCATGGTCGGCACCGGCGGTCTCGGTGGCGCGGTCAACGAGGCCATCGGCCAGCTGAACGTCGGCCTGGGCGCCGAGTCCGGCGTCTCGATCGTCATCCTGGCGATCTACCTGGACCGTATGACCAGCTCGCTCGGCCAGCAGGTCTCCCCGCTGGGCCGCCGCGCGCTCAACAAGCTGCGGGCGACGCAGGGCCTGAAGATCTGGTCGTACCGCCCCCGCCCGGCGGTCGCCGTGGTCGGTGTCGTCGTCCTCGCGCTGGTCGCGGGCGGCATGGGCATGTTCGGCCAGAACAACGCCTCGACGTCGTCGGCCGCCTCGTCCACGAACGTGGGCCAGGGCAAGAAGATCTCCATCGGCTACATCCCGTGGGACGAGGGCGTCGCCTCCACGTTCCTGTGGAAGGAGATCCTCGAGCAGCGCGGCTTCGACGTCGAGACCAAGCAGTTCGACGCAGGCCCCCTCTACACCTCGCTCGCGGGCGGCACGGTGGACTTCCAGACCGACTCCTGGCTTCCGGTCACGCACGCCGAGTACTGGAAGAAGTACGGCAAGGACCTGGAAGACCTCGGTTCCTGGTACGGCCCCACCTCCCTCGAACTGGCCGTGCCGTCCTACATGAAGGACATCAAGTCCATGGAGGACCTGAAGGGGCAGGCGTCGAAGTTCGACGGCAAGATCACCGGCATCGAGGCGAGCGCGGGCGAGACGGCGCTCCTCAAGAGCAAGGTACTCAAGGCCTACGGCCTCGACAAGGAGTACAAGATCGTCGACAGCTCGACGCCGGCGATGCTGGCCGAGCTGAAGCGCGCGTACGCCAAGAAGAAGCCGATCGTCGTGCCGCTGTGGTCGCCGCACTGGGCGTACAACGACTACAAGCTCACCAAGCTCAAGGACCCGAAGGGCGCCTGGGGCAAGGGTGATGGCATCCACTCGCTGGCCCGCAAGGGCTTCGGCAAGGACTTCCCCGAGGTCGACAAGTGGGTCAAGGACTTCAAGCTGAGCGAGAAGCAACTCACCAGCCTTGAAGCCGAGATCAACAAGTCGGGCAAGGGCAGGCAGCAGGACGCCGTCAAGGCGTGGCTGAAGAAGAACCCGGGCATCGTCGACAAGCTGGCCCCGGTCAAGAAGCAGTCGACTCCCGCCGAGGCCAAGCGCCCCGTCAACGTCGCCTGGTTCCCCTGGGACGAGGACATCGCGGTCACCTTCCTCTGGAAGCACGTTCTGGAGAACCGCGGCTACAAGCTCAACCTGAAGCAGATGGACGTCGGCCCGGTCTACACGGGTCTGTCCACCGGTGACCTCGACGTCAACTTCGACGCCTGGCTGCCGTATACGCAGAAGAGTTACTGGGACAAGTACAAGAACAAGGTCGCGACTCTGGGCTCCTGGTACGGGCCCACCTCGCTCGAGATCGCCGTTCCGTCGTACGTGAAGGGCATCAAGTCGGTCGAGGATCTCAAGGGCAGGGCCAAGGAGTTCAACGGCAAGATCGTCGGTATCGAGGGCGGCACCGGCACGATGGACATCCTCACGAAGGATGTCGTGCCGGGCTACGGCCTCGACAAGGAGTACAAGGTCGTCAACGGCTCGACGCCGGCGATGCTGGCCGAGCTGAAGCGCGCGTACGCCAAGAAGGAGCCGATCGCGGTGCTCCTGTGGACCCCGCACTGGGCCTACAGCAAGTACGACCTGACCAAGCTGAAGGACCCCAAGGGCCTCTTCGGCAAGGGCGACACCATCCGCACGGTCACCAGCAAGGCGTTCGTCAAGCAGTACCCGCAGCTCACGAAGTGGTTCAAGAACTTCAGGATGACCGAGGACGAGCTCGGCACCCTGGAGATCGAGATCAACAAGCACGGCCAGGGCCACCAGGCGGAGGCGGTCACGGCGTGGCTGAAGAAGCATCCGGAGGTGGAGGAGCGGATGACGGCGCCGTAGCGATCCGGATGCCGGGTGGCACCGCATAGGTGCTGGTGAAAGCCACTCCGCAACCTTGATAAGGTTCTCTTCGTCGCCACGGGGCCAGCCCCCGAGCGGCGTACACCTTGTCCGGGTGGCGGAATGGCAGACGCGCTAGCTTGAGGTGCTAGTGCCCTTTATCGGGCGTGGGGGTTCAAGTCCCCCCTCGGACACTCGAAGCAAGCTCAAGGTCCTGGTCGAGAATCTTCTCGGCCAGGACCTTTTGCTTTTCGGGGAGTTCGACTCGGGGAGTTCGACGACGGCCGGGGTGTCGGACCACGGGCTCAGGTGAGGGCGGTCGCCAGGCAGGCGAAGGCGGCCACGATGACGGCGACGCGGGCGTAGTGCCAGCGGTCCCAGCGTCGCAACTGCTCCTTCCAGTCGGCCGGCCGGTTGTCGGCCGTCCAGGTCTTGACCCGGTTGTTGATCGGGACGAGCAGCAGGACCGACATGAGCACGCTCAGGATCAGCAGCGCGCCGGAGGCGATGACGAGGGCGGTGCCCTGCTCGTCCCATCCGGCGACGGCCCGGACGCCGACGAGGGCGAGCGAGGTGATGTACCAGAACGGCATCACCGCGCCGCCCAGCCGGGCCCCGTGCGTGCGGGCGAGCAGATTGCTGTCGCCGGGGAGCGCGTTGAGGATCGGGTTGCTGAAGAAGGGGACGGAGAACTCCACCCCCACCATGACGCCGACGACCACGGTGGTGAAGGCCTCGAGTGCGTTGAGCATGATGACCCCTCCTGGGATCTAGCGCTGCTAGATGATGGTGCAACGCTAGCTCTACTGTCGCTCGTTTGTCTAGCGCCGCTAGCCTCCGGATTGTCGGCGCCGTCGCCCTGCAGGCCGCTTCCGACGTCATCCGTCGGTCTACGGCCCCTGTTCCGGCTCGACGGCGGCCCGGCGTACGGGCGGGAGGACACTCCCGAGCCGTTGAAGGGCGCCTTCGCCGCGCTGTTGGAGTGCCTCGACGAAGTCGCGGGGGACGGTGCCTGACCTGGCGTCATGACACTGCGAACCGGAACCTCTTGTGTGGCACGTACACGCGTTCGTGATTACATGATCACTGTGCCGCGCACGGGGAGTAAGCAACGCATGATGCACGTGAGACAGGGGGACGGCGAGTCCCAGATAGCCGCGGGTGACGCCGGGCGGGCCGAATTGGCGGCCGAGATACGGGACTTCTACGCGGAGCGCGGGGACCCGGACGCGTTGCTCGCCGCGTTCCGTGAGGCGGCGGTCATCGTGCCGATGGCCGGGCCGCGGTCGCTGTGGAACGGGTCGATGCGCGGGACGCGATGGCTGTACGCCTTCACCTCGCAGGGCGAGTTGGAGCGGTTCGTGCATGCCAAGGGCGCGCAGCGTGACGCGGATCTCGCCGCGCAGCACGGCCGGATCAGCTTCGTGACCGTGCTCGGCTTCCGCCTTCTGGACGACGTCCTGTCCGACCTCGTACGCGAGGTGAGGGAGCCGGCGGGCATTGCGGTGGATGTGGCCGGCGCGTATCCGATGCTGCTGCCGCCCACGTCCGGCATCGTCCCGGACGCGATCGCCGTCGACACCCTCGCGCAGGGGGCGACGGCATGAGCGGCGGCGGTTACGGGGTCGACCCCGACCTGCTCAAGCAGGCGGCCAAGGGCATCAATCAGGTCATCGACGAGCTGCAGTCGCTCGGCGGGCTGCACGCGGTCGGGGACGGCGCCGTGGGGCGCGGCTTCGAGAACGTCTCGCTCAGCAAGCTGCAGGTCGGGGACGCGGGCCTGGCCTCGGCGCTGACCGTGTTCGGCGAGCGGTGGGCCTGGGGTGTGCGTGAACTCGTACAGGAGGGCAACGAGGTCGCCGACAAGCTGGATCTGTCCGCCGGCACGTACCACGACATGGAGGAGTACGGGGAGGGCGTCGTCAAGGACGCCGTCATGGCGCAGTACGGGGCCCCGACGGTCACCGGCGACCAGGCGAGCAAGATGTCGTGGGGCGAGATCGGGGACGGCATCCAGGAGACGGTCCGGCCCGACGCGTCGTCGGACGCGCTCCATTCGGCCACCGACGACATGCGTCGGCAGTGGTCGAGCGCCATGAAGGACTCCGTCACCAGTGGCGTCAGGGGCGCGAGCATCGACCTGCTCGAATCCGCCTACGGTGCGGGCCGCGGCGGTGACAACTGATGGGCGTCACCGACTGGGTCTCCGGCAAGGTCGGGGCCGTGAAGGACACGGTCGTCGAGGGCACGAAGGACGGCCTCGAGTGGGCCGGCGACAAGCTGGGCATGGACGTGTCCGAGCGCGAGCTCGACGAGACGGTCGAGCCGGGCGAGCTCGTCCACGGTTCGCCCGGCGATCTGCGCGAGGCCGCCGACCATCTGGCCGAGTTCGCGAAGGCCTTCGAGTCGACCGGGCAGGCGCTGCGGAAGATCGCCACCGGGGAGTGGAGCGGTGCGGCGGGCGACGCGTTCCGCGAGAAGTTCGACGCACACCCCAAGCGGTGGCTGACCGCCGCCGACGCCTGCCACGACGCCGCGACCGCACTGCACGCGTACGCCGACACCGTCGAGTGGGCGCGGGGGCAGGCGGCCGTGGCCGTCCGGACCTGGCGCGCCGCCGAGCAGCGCTCCGAGCACGCGCGGGCCGCGTACGAGCGCGAGCAGCAGGCGGTGTGGGACTACAAGGTGGCCGGGTCGTTCGGCGCCGAACAGGGGCCCGCGCCCAAGGACCCCGGCGCCTTCGACGATCCCGGGGCGGCGGGCAGGCAGGAGGCCCAAGAGATCCTCAACGAGGCGCGGAGCCAGCGCACTTCGGCGGCCGCCGCCGCGAAGTCCAAGGTCGTCGAGGCGTCCAAGGGCGCCCCCGACGCACCGGGAGTGGGGACCCAACTCCTGTCCGCGGTCGGGGACTACACGAAGTCCGGCATCGTCAGCACCGAGCACCTGCTGGGCGGCTTCATCAAGGGCGGCTCGGACACCGTACGGCTGATCAACACGGTGCAGCCGATCACGCCGTACAACCTGACGCACCCGATGCAGTACCTCTCCAACGTGAGTGGGCTGACCGCGGGCCTGGTCAAGAGCACCAACCATCCCGTCGACCTGGTGAAGGGCCTGGCCGGCTCAGGCTGGTCCAAGGACCCGGTGGAGGCGACGGGTACGTTCCTCTTCGACGCCGCGACCGACGTCGCCACGGGCGGCGCGGCGACAGGGGCGTCGGCGGCGCGGCGTGGCTTGACCGCGGTGGCGCGAGACGGAGCCGAGGAGGCCACGGAGGCGGCGGTTCGGGGCGCGGGGCGGCATGCGGCGGAGGACTTCGCCGGAGGTGCGGGGCGGCACGCCTCGGAGGACCTTGCCGGAGGCGCGGGCGAGTCGGCGGCGAAGCACGGCGGGAACGCGTCGGGCGGGGCGTCGGAGCTGCCGGAGGGATGGACCGTCGACCGGGCGCCGGAGAATCCGGCGGTGGCGGATGGTGCGAACAGCCCCTTCGACGATGCCGGCAAGGCTGATGACGTCCTGCCTCACACTCCCGCCGACGACCACGCCGGCGGGTCTGCCGAGGTGCCCGAACACAGCCCGTCCGAGTCTCCTGCTCCTGATGCGCCCGACGACGCGCTGGGCGATCCCGACGGCCATGGCGGCGGACAGGACGGTCCTGCCCCGGACGCCCCGGACAGGGGTGACTGGGACAAGAGTGACAACGGCGCGGGGGAGGGGCAGGGACCCGGCGGCGACCTCGACCGCTCCCCGCAAGACACCCCGGACCAACCCTCGGACGGCTCCCCGGAGCAGTCCCCTGGCGCCCCTCCGGATGAGACCCCGGACGGTGACACCTCCGCGGCCCGGGGCGATGAGCACGAAGCCCTCACAGGCGCCCGGGACTTCGACGCGGACTCCGCGGTGCGGTACGGGAATTCCGAGTTGGGTGACACCGTGCGCTCGTTGCCCGCGGGAGAGCGTGACGCGCTGCACGCCTACACCAGCCACCGTTTCGGCGACATCAACGGACTGCTGCGAGGGGACGGGGGCCTGGCGAGCCCGCAGGTCGAAGGCTGGATCGACAACATCGACTCCGCCATGTCCAAGAGCACCCTCCCTGAGGACCTGGTGGTTCACAGGGCGACCGATCTGGACCACTGGCTCAAGGAATTCGATGTGAAGGACCCCCAGGCACTGACTGGCAAGACGCTCACGGACGACGGCTATCTGTCCACGTCCTTGGGTCCGACGCGGTTCACGCACACCGAATCCGTGCTGCACCTCCGCGCCCCCGAGGGAACGCATGGAATGTGGGTCGACGAGATCAGCCAGAACCGGGGTGAGCGAGAATTGCTCCTCGACCGGGGTCAGAAGTTCCAGGTGTCAGAGGTCGCGAACGTGGACGGTAAGTACCACATCTACGGAGAAATAGTAGCCAAGTGAGTGAGAACACCCCTGGGGGCCGTGAGGAAATCCCCTTGGCAGGGCCCCAGTCGGAGAACCTCAGCCCGCGGCTCGTGTACAGCCCGCCGGAATACCGGGGGCGGTGCGACGGCCCGGTCAAGTATGTGCTGCTGGCCAACCCCATCGGGGTTTTCGGCTGCCTGTGGGCATCCGATGAGGAGGGCGCCGTAGGCCTCCACATGAACAAGGAGCAAGGCGATGTAGCGAGCAACAAGTCCTATGCCTTCTGGCTCCGGCAACATCGAGCGGCCCACGAGCGGGGGCTGAGCCCCACCGAGTTCCTGGCCGAGGCCCAGGCCAAGCGCAACGGAGCCTGGCCGTACCCGGGCGCCGTACTGCCGGGCGAGTGGGGCGAGGCACAGAGCCTGGACGAGCTGCCGGAGAAGATCGTCACGCCAAGCATCGACGAACCGGACCAACGCTACTTGTTCTCACGGCACTTCCCCGAGTACGAACGAGGCAAGGGATTCGTCGCGCGCGTCACCCATCAGATGCGGCGAACCGCCGACCAAGCCAAGCCGGCAGAGGGAGAACGTCTCTGGTTCGCGGTGGACCAGCATTTTCCGCTCTACGACCGCAGGAAGATCCCGGTCAGCGGATACATCGGACTGTGGCGCATCCGTCCCGACGGGTCGATGTCGGAGTTCGAGGCGAATCCCAAGTGGAAGGTGACGGCCAAGGGAATGGGATTCGACCCGTCGGTCAACGACGTCGAGCTCGAATACCAGCGGCTGCGCGTGGCAAGAACGACGGCCGCGAAATTCCTGGAGGTCCTGCGCGGCGCCGAGGTGTGTTATCCCCTCACCGCGGAGGGCAGACCGCTGTGGCTGCAGAACGCCGGAGACGGTAAGTACCCTCACCTGCTGGAGATCGCCACGCGCGAGGACTACGCCCCCAAGGACTGGCCAGGGATCGGCAGGGCGACGGTCGAGGAGCTGACCCGGCATGCCGCCCCGTCGAGCTGGGTGCGCATGAACCGCGGCTACCGCCTCGGTGTCACGCTCCCGGTCCGGGACATCGGCGTGAACGCTTTCGGCTGATGAAGGGACGACGAGGATGAATCAGCCTG
Source organism: Streptomyces nidicola (assembly GCF_050106155.1). NCBI lineage: Bacteria > Bacillati > Actinomycetota > Actinomycetes > Kitasatosporales > Streptomycetaceae > Streptomyces > Streptomyces nidicola. The sequence goes on along the minus strand of NZ_JBNBPI010000001.1, from coordinate 2,144,242 downwards.
GCGACGTGCCGGCCCACGATGCCGCGCTGCTCGACCAGCTCGACCTGACCAAGGGCGCGCAGTGGGTGGAGCTGGAGCGCGGTGTCGGTCCGTTGCGTGAGATTCGGGATGTCCCGTGGACGTCTCCCGGCGCGAGGGACGACGGCGTACGGCACGTGCCCTTCCCCGAGTACCCGCCCCTCGTCCAGCGCGTGACCGAGCTGCTGTACGAGGTCGGTGCCGTCACGCCCGCCTACAAGTGGATGGACCAAGAACCACCACGGCCCGGTGGCGACGGCACCATCGGCGCGGCCGACGCCGTCCGCCTGCTCACCAGCGTCGTACGAGGTGAACGCTTCGGGGACGGCTGCATCGCCCGCGCCCTGGAGGACGGTTCGTTCGCCGTCGCCGTGCAGGCGCTGGTGACCTGGCACCGAAGCACGTCCAGCACACCCAGCACGTCCCACCGGAAGGAACACACCGTCGTGAGCATCCCCAACAAGCGTCCCGCCACCGGCGCCCTCATCGGTTCCGCGATCGGTGACGCCATGGGGCAGCCCACCGAGTTCCTCTCGTCCGTCACGCGGATCGAGGCCGAGTTCGGGCCCTGGCGGGAGATGCGGCTGCCGGTGCGGCACGACGGCGTCGCTCTCGTCACGGACGACACCGAGATGACGCTCGCGGTGGCGCGTGCCCTGCGCCAGGTGCAGGGGGACAGTGGGCTCACCCAGCCCCAGCGCGTGACCGGCGCGCTCATCGAGCGGTTCGGTGCCTGGCTCGACCACCCGGGCATCGCCCCCGGCAACACCTGCATGACCGCGTGCCGCGCCCTGCGCAAGGGCACGCCATGGGCTCAGGCCACGCTCCCGAACTCCAAGGGCTGCGGCGCCAACATGCGTGTCGCCCCCGTCGCACTGGTGCCCGGCCTCACGCCCCACCACCGCGCGCTGATCGCCCAGTTGCAGAGCGCCCTCACGCACGGCCACCCCACCGCCCTCGCCGCCAGCGACCTGACCGCGTACGCGATCCGGCTGCTCGCCCACGGCACGGCGCCCGCGCTCCTGCCCGAGCTGCTGCTCGCCTACGCGCGCGCCTCGGTGCTCTCGCCGCCGCCCGGCTGGGGCCAGTGGCTCGGTGACCTCGCACCCCAGGGGGCGGCCTACGTCGACGGGGGCTGGCAGGAGTGCATCAGCGTCCTCGAACGCCTTGCCGCCGCCACCGCGCCCGGCGGTGTCGACCCGGAGGCCGACCCGTGCCTGGCTACGGGCGCGGCCTGGATCGCCGAAGAGGCCCTGGCCACCGGCCTGTTGTGCTTCATGCTCTTCCCCGACGACCCGGTCGCGGCGGTGCGCCGCGCCGCGTGCACCTCCGGCGACTCCGACTCCATCGCCGCGCTCACCGGCGCCTTCGCGGGCGCCCACCACGGGATCGCGGCCTGGCCCCCGGAGTGGATCTCCCAGGTGGAACACAGCAAGGAGCTGCTCGCGCTGGGCGGAGCGTGGGATGAGGGGGCCTGACCAGCCCCGCTCGCGCGTCGGGCTGCTGGCGTGGTTCGCGGCGCAGTGGATCGTCATTCCCGTCGAATCCGTCCTGCGGCTGGCCTGGAACGCGGCTCTGTTCTGCGGTGACGGCGTGCCCGAGGACGCGGCGCGGGCCACGGATCCGCTCGCCCGCTTCCTCGGGCCGCGGCGATTGGCGCTCGAGTGGAGTCGGAAGCCCGCGCGGTGGGAGCGGCACCTGGAGCGCCTGCTGGCACGCTTGGCGGTCGAGCTGCGAGATGGGGACTTCTCCCTGGCCACACGCATCTGTCACCGCCCGCGCGTCGTGGCGGTCAAGGGTGAGCATGCCCCCGTCGCCCACGCCGTGCTGCTGAACGTGCGTGACTACCGCGGGGCGGCGCCTGGCACCGTGGCAAGGATCGCGGCCGGGGAAGGTCTGGTCGCCGTCGCGCGTAGGGGGAACGCACGGCGTCTCGGTATGGACGTGCGCCTACGCGACCCAGGGGGAGAGTGACGGGCGGGCTCAGGCCCCCGCGTCCAGGTCGAGGTCCACGTCGACGTCCAGGGCCTCCGCCTCGTCCCAGAATTCCGGGTCCGCCTTCTGGAGGCGGGTGGCGGCGTGTTTCATGTGGCGGCGGGCCGCCGTGCGGGCGGCCTTGGGGTCGGCGGATTCGATGGCCGTGAGGATCGCCTGGTGTTCGTGGCGGACCGCCTCGAAGAAGTCGTCGCGGCGGGCCTCGTTGGCGCGGGTGACGCGGATGCCGCCGCGGGAGACCTCGCCGAGGTAGTGGACCGTCGAGACCAGGACCGGGTTGCCCGTCGATTCGGCGATGGAGCGGTGGAAGGCGAGGTCCTCGTCCGTGCCGTCGCCGCCCGCCGCGACCGCCGTGTCGATCGCGGCCAGCGCCGCGCGCATCCGCACGATGTCGGCGGGGCGCGCGCGGGTCGCCGCGAGATGGGCGGCCTCGGCCTCCATCGCGCGGCGGACCTCGACGATCTGGAGGACCTTCGCCAGCGTGCCCGGCGACTCGGTGTCGCCTTCCAGGTCCAGGGGACGGGTGCGGCGGGGCAGCACGAAGACGCCCCTGCCCTGGCGGGGTTCCACCAGTCCCGCGTTGCGAAGGCGGGAGACCGCCTCGCGGATCACCGTGCGGCTGACGCCGAGCTGCTTGACGAGCTCGACCTCGGTCGGCAGCTTGTCGCCCGCGGTGAGCCGCCCCGATTCGATCTCCTCGGTGAGCATCGCGGCGACGCGATCGGCGAGCCGCACGGGCCCGTCCACCTTGTTGAACATGGCGTCAGTCTATCGACGTGGCCGCGGACACCTCGGCCGTGACCGCGTCCGGGTGGTCGGCGGCGTACTGGCGGATCACCGACGCGAAGTCCGGGTCGGGAGAGAGGCCGAGCGCTGCCGCGCGGGTGTTGTCGAAGGAGGCAGGCCAGGAGCCGACGATCGACTCCACGGACGGGTCCGGGGTCAGCGTCACCAGGTCGGCGACCGCGTCGCCTGCCACCTCGCGGAGTGTGTGGAGGATGTCGGCGACCGTGACCGTGAGGGCGGGGAGGTTCACCGGGATGTTGCCGGTCAACTGACCCTCCTGCACGCCGCGTTCGGCTTGCGCCACGCGCAGAATGCCCTCCACCGTGCGGCGCGGGGAGGCCAGGGCCACTTGGGTGTCCGGGCTCACCGGGCACGTCGCCGGGAGCCCCGCGAGGGGTTCGCGGACCACGCCGGACAGGAACCCGGAGGCCGCCGCGTTCGGCTTGCCGGGGCGCACCGACACCGTCATCAGGCGCGTCACGCGGCCGTCCACGTATCCGCGGCGCGTGTACTCGGCGACCAGCTGCTCGCAGATCCGCTTCTGCACGCCGTAGCTGGACTGCGGCGTGGGCAGCGTGGATTCGTCCACCACGGGCGGGAGCGGGAGCGCCGCGTCCGAGCCGTAGACCGCCACGCTGCTGGCCAGGACGAGGCGTACGGCCGGGCCGCCCGCCTCCGACTGGGCGCGGGCCGCCTGGAGGAGGGCGCGGGTCGTGTCCAGGTTGGCGGTCATGCCGAGGTCGAAGTCCGCCTCGCACTCCGCCGACACCGCCGCCGCTAGGTGGATGACCACGTCGACCGGCTGAGCGAACAACTCCGCGAGCCGGTCCGTGAGGTCGCCCCGCACCACATCTACCAGCGGGTCCGCCGTCAGCGGCGACTCGTCCGGGACGAACTTGTCCGCGAGGGTGAGGCGGTCGATGGGCAGGCCGTCGAACATGCGCCGCTCCAGCAGGGCCTCGGCGACCTGGCGGCCCAGGAAGCCGAAGCCGCCCGTGATGACGATCCTCATGCGTGCTGCTCTCCTTGGATGTTCTTCAGCCAGCCGAGACCCTCGCTCGTGCCGGCCTTGGGGATGTACTCGCAGCCGATCCAGCCGTCGAAGTCCAACTCGTCGACGCAGGACATCAAATGACGGAGGTTCAGCTCGCCCGCGTCCGGTTCGTGGCGGTCGGGGACGCCCGCGATCTGCAGGTGGCCCACGCGGCCGGTCGGCAGGTCGCGGCGGAGGGTGGCGGTGAGGTCGCCCTCGACGATCTGGCAGTGGTACAGGTCGAGTTGGACCTTCAGGTTGGCCGCGCCGATCTCCTGTACGACCGCGTGGGCGTCCGCCTGGTGGTTCAGGAAGTAGCCCGGCATGTCGCGGGTGTTGATCGGCTCGATCAGGATGTCCACCCCGGCAGGCGCCGCCTGTTCGGCCGCGTACGCCAGGTTGCTCAGGTACGTGTCCCGGCACTCGGCGCGCGAGACACCTTCGGGCACGAGGCCCGCCATCATGTGCACGCGCGGGCTGCCGAGCGCGGCCGCGTAGTGCAGGGCCTTGTCGATGCCCTCGCGGACCTCCGACTCGCGGCCCGGCAGCGCCGCGATGCCGCGCTCGCCGCCGTCCCAGTCGCCGGGCGGGGCGTTGAACAGGACCTGGCGCAGGCCGTGTTCGTCGAGGCGGGCGCGGAGCTCCCCGGTCCCGTACGCGTACGGGAAGAGGTACTCGACGGCCTCGAAGCCGTCCGCCGAGGCCGCGGCGAAGCGGTCCAGGAAGTCGTACTCGGGATACAGCATGGAAAGGTTCGCCGCGAACCTCGGCATGGTGACTCCTATGGAGAGAGGGGTGTGCGTCAGCGGTTGACGATGTTCTTCTTCGTCGTCAGGACGGCCGCCGCACCGATGACGAGCGACAGCGCCAGAACGTACATCGGGATCGCCGTGGAACCGGTCGCGTCCTTCAGTGCGCCGATCATGTACGGGCTGACGAATCCTGCGAGGTTGCCGACCGAGTTGATCGCCGCGAGGCCCGCCGCGGCCGCCGTGCCGCCGAGGAACGCGGTCGGCAGCGACCAGAACAGCGGGGCACAGGTCAGGACGCCGGCCGCCGCGATCGACAGGGCGATGAGGGCCAGCGGGGTCGAACCCGTGAAGCTCGCCGCCATCGAGAAGCCGACGGCGCCCATCAGGGACGGGATCACCAGGTGCCAGCGGCGCTCGCGGCGCTTGTCGGCGGAGAACCCGAAGAGATTCATGGCGATCAGCGCGGCCAGGTACGGCACCGCGCTCAGGGCGCCGATCGCGAGGCCGCCCTTGACCCCGGTGGACTCCACGAACGTCGGCATCCAGAACGTCAGCGCGTACTGGCCCATCACGAAGCAGAAGTAGATGAGGCACATCAGCCACACCTTGCCGTTGCGGAAGGCGTCGAGGGCGCGGCCGTGCACGGTCTGGTGGGTGGCGTCGGCGGCGAGGGCCCGCTCGATGACCGACTTCTCGTCGTCGCTCAGCCACTTGGCGTCGCGCACGCTGTTGTCGAGCCAGAAGAGGCAGATCAGGCCGATGACGAGGGCGGGGATCGCCTCCACGACGAACAGCCACTGCCAGCCGCTCCAGCCCGCCTTGTCGTCGAAGGCGTCCATGATCCAGCCGGAGAGCGGGTTGCCGAAGATGCCGGCGACGGGGATCGCCGACATGAACATCGCGATGACGCGGGCCCGGCGCTGGGACGGGAACCAGTACGTGCAGTAGAGGATCACGCCGGGGTAGAAGCCGGCCTCGGCGGCGCCGAGCAGGAAGCGGAGTACGTAGAACGTCGCCTCGCTGTTGACGAAGGCGAACGCCGCGGACACCAGACCCCAGCTGATCATGATGCGGGCGATCCAGGTGCGGGCGCCGACCTTCTGCATCAGCAGGTTCGAGGGGACCTCGAAGAAGAAGTAGCCGATGAAGAACAGACCGGCTCCGAGGCCGTAGGCCGCCTCGCTGAAGCCGAGGTCCGAGGACATCTGCAGCTTGGCGAAGCCCACGTTCACGCGGTCCAGGTAGGAGACCACGTAGCAGAGGATCAGGAAGGGGACGATGCGGCGGATCACCTTGCGGAACACCGCGTTCTCACGCGCCAGTTCAGGTGTGTCGGCCGTGGGGACGGTCGTGGACATGAGGGGCACTTCCTTGTGCGGCTCAGGTGGGGGAGCGAGCGGGGAGGGGGACTACCAGGCCGCGCCGAACGTGTCTCTCAGTTCGGCGATGGCGTCTTCGGGGAGCGGTGCGGGCTTGCGGTCGGTCGTCAGCCAGAGGCGGGCGGTCTCCTCGAGCTCTTCGAGGACGGCGAGCGCGGAGGCGGCGTCCGGGCCCCAGACGACGGGGCCGAGGCGGTCGAGCAGGACCGCGCGGATCGGAGTGCCTTGTGCGGCACGGGAGTTGATCCGCTCGGTCACCAGATCGGCGACACTCGGGTCGCCGGGCCGGTGGTACGGGATGTGCGGGACGTGACCCACCTTCATCACGTAGTACGGGGTGATGGGCGGCAGCACATCGTCCTGGTGCCACACACCGGCGAGGGTGAGCGCGACCAGGTGTGTCGAGTGGGTATGGATCACGAAGCGGGCCGTGGGGTCGGCCTCGTAGATCCGGCGGTGCAGGGTGAGGGTCTTGCTGGCGCGGTCGCCCGCCACCTGTACACCCTCGCCGTCGACGAGCGCGAGCCGCTCGGGGGAGAGGAAGCCGAGGGCGGCGTCGGTCGGGGTGATGACGTGGCCGAGGCCGTCGTCGAGCTTGGCGCTGATGTTGCCGGCGCTGGCGTGGACGTAGCCGCGGGAGAAGAGGCTGGTGCCGACGCGGACGATCTCGGCGCGTGCGGTGTCGGGGGTCATGCCGTGACCTCGTTCAGGCGGGAGAAGGATGCGGTGAAGAAGTCCGGGCCGCCGAAGTTGCCCGACTTGAGGGTGATGTGGAGGGTGTCAGAGTCGGCGAGGTGTGCTGCGCACCACGGCACACCGGGATCGATCTGCGGGCCGATGCGCAGGGCGGTCAGGCCGAGGGCCTGGACGACGGCGCCGGAGGTCTCGCCGCCCGCGACGACGAGCTGCCGGACACCGCGTTCGACGAGCCCCTGGGCGACGCGCGCGAGCGTCCGCTCCACCAACTCCCCGGCCTCTGCGGCCCCGAGCCGCCCCTGCACATCGCGTACGGCGTCGGGGGACTCGGTCGAGTAGATGAGAACCGGGCCTTCGGACGACAGGTGGGCGTCGGCGAAGGCGAGCGCCTCGGCGGCCACGTCCTCACCTGCCGCGATCCGCAGCGGATCCACGCTGAAGGCCGGCCGGCCGGTGTCGAGGAAGGCGCGCACCTGGCCGTTCGTGGCGGCGGACACCGACCCCGCGATGACGGCCGAGTAGCCCGAGGCGGCGGGGAGTTGGGCCGCCTGCGGGGACGGCTCGATGCCCCAGTTCGCGGGCAGCCCGATGGCGAGGCCCGAACCGGCGGTGACCAGCGGCAGACCGGCGACCGCGGCACCCAGACGTACGAGGTCGTCGTTGGACACGGCGTCGACGATCGCGGCGCCGATGCCGTCCTTGCGGAGTTCCTCGATGCGCGCCGTGATGGCTTCGGGGCCCGCCGCGACCGCCTTGTGGTCGATGAGTCCGACCGGGCGCTCGGTCTGCGCGGCAAGCACGGACACCAGGTTGGAGTCGGTCATCGGGGTGAGCGGGTGGTGGCGCATGCCGCTCTCGCCGAGCAGCACATCACCGACGAAGAGGTGTCCCTTGAAGACGGTGCGGCCGTTGTCGGGGAAGGCGGGCGTCGCGACGGTGAAGTCGGTGCCGAGCGCGTCCATCAGGGCCTCGGTGACCGGGCCGATGTTGCCGGCCGGCGTCGAGTCGAAGGTGGAGCAGTACTTGAAGTAGATCTGCTCGGCGCCCGCGGAGCGCAACCACTCCAGGGCGCGCAGCGAGGCGTCGACGGCCTCGGCCGCCGGGACGGTCCGTGACTTGAGCGCGATGACGACCGCGTCGGCGTCCCGCGGAGTCACCGCGTCCGGAGCCGGTACGTCGATCAGCTGGACGACGCGCATGCCCGCGCGCACGAGGTTGTTGGCGAGGTCGGTGGCGCCGGTGAAGTCGTCGGCGATGCAGCCGAGTCGGATGGGCACGTCAGGCCTCCTGGTCCTGGGTGTGGGGCAGTTCGATGCCCGGTTGCGGCAGTTCGATGCCCGGGAAGATCTTGATGACCGCACTGTCGTCCTCGCCGCCGAGGCCGGACGCGGAGGCCTGAAGGAACATCTGGTGGGCGGTCGCGGACAGCGGCAGCGGGAACTTCTGAGGCCGCGCGGAGTCGAGGACGAGGCCGAGGTCCTTGACGAAGATGTCGACGGCGGAGAGCGGTGTGTAGTCACCGGCCAGCACATGGGCCATGCGGTTCTCGAACATCCACGAGTTGCCCGCGCTGTGGGTGATCACCTCGTACAGCGACTCGGCCGGCACGCCCGCCTTGATGCCGAGGGCCATGGCCTCCGCGGCGGCGGCGATGTGCACGCCCGCGAGCAGCTGGTTCACGATCTTGACCTTGGAACCGAGGCCCGCGGTGTCACCGAGCCGGTAGACCGTGGCGCTCATCGCGTCCAGCACGGGATCGGCGAGCGCGTACGCCTCCGGGGAGCCGGAGGTCATCATCGTCAGCTCGCCGGTCGCGGCGCGCGCGGCGCCGCCGGAGATCGGGGCGTCGAGGAAGTGGACGCCCAACTCGCCGAGCCTGCCCTCCAGTTGGGCGGAGAAGGCCGGGTCGACGGTGGAGCACATGACGTAGACGGAGCCGGAGCGCAGCCGGTGGGCGGCTCCGCCGTCGCCGAAGAGGACCGACTCGACCTGCGCCGAGTTGACCACGACACCGACGAGCACGTCGACGTCGGCCGCCAGGTCACCGGCCGTGTCGTACGCGGCGCCGCCCTCGCGCGCGAAGTCGGCGGCCACGTCGGCGCGCAGGTCGTGGACCGCCACGTGGAACCCGGCGGCGCGCAGGCTGCGCGCCATGCCGAGCCCCATGGCCCCGAGGCCGACGACGCCGACACGGGTCGTGGGGGCGGTCGGGGCCGGGTGATCCTGGTCGTGCATGGGTGTCTGTCCCTGTCTCTCGCCGTGGGCCGAGGGCCGTGGGTCGAGGCCCGTGGGGCCGTCGAACGCAGGTCATATGATGACCTGACGTCAACGCGGAGTACAGGGTGATGCCGGTCACACCGGCGGGGTGCGGGGGCGGGCAGGGGTGCTGCTCCCGGCGGTCAGGCGTGCGGGGTGAGCTGGATGTGGCGGATCCCCTTGCGGTGGTGGGTGTACGCGATGTGCAGCGCGCCGTCGGCGGACTGGGCCACGGACGGGTAGGACAGCTCGCGGTTCAGGCCGTCACGGGAGTTGTTGGTCATGCAGTGGCCGTCGCCCGTGACCAGGTCCGCGGCGCGCTGCCAGGTGCGGCCGCCGTCGGAGGAGAGGGCGAGGCTCAGCGGGGCGCGCGGGGCGCCCCAGAAGGCGGTCCCGACAGTCTCGTCGCCGGCTGTCCCGGCCTGCGTCGCCAGGTCTCCCGACTCGTCGATCTCGTCGTACAGGGAAACACGGCGGTCGGTGGCGTCGGCCGCGCTGCTGTGGTTGTAGACGAGCGCGAGGCGGCCGTCCGCGAGCGGCACGTACTGGACGGAGGAGTTGTTGTTGGGGACGTCGAGGGGTTCGGGTTCCGTCCAGGTGGTGCCCTCGTCGTACGAGACCGAGCGGTGGACGTGGTCGGCGCGACGGCTGCGGTAGAGGGCGAGCAGGGAGCCGTCCGGCAGGGCGTGGACGTTCATGTGCACCAGGCCGGTCGACGCCGGGACGGTGTGCTCGTGCCACGTCGTGCCGTCGTCGTCGGACACCATCACGGCGCTGGTGTCGTGCTCGCCGGTCCACGCCACGCCCTCGGGTGTCGTGCAGCGGAACACCGGCAGCAGGATCCGGCCGGACGGCAGCACCACCGGGGGCTGTCGCACGAATACTCCGCCGGACTCGGCACTGAGCAGTGTGCGCGGGGCTTCCCAACTCCCGCCCCGGTCACGGCTGATGCGCAGTCGTACCTGTGCGGTGTCCTGGCGGCCACCCTGCTGGGCGGTGTGCAGCAGCCACCACTCGCCGTTCGGCAGGACGGTCAGGATCGGGTTCTGCTCGGAGCGGCCGGGGTCGTCGGAGAGGCGCTGCGGCTCGGACCACTCGGCGGCCCCGGCGGGGAGCCGGGAGAACCAGACGCAGATGTCGGCCATGCCTTCCTGCGTGCCGCCGAACCACACGCAGCCGAGTTCGCCGTCGGGCAGCACGGTCAGGTTGGCGGCGTGGCTCTGCACGGTGGGTGTGGGCAGGGCGCGGTCGGTGCGGGTGTGGCCGGGCAGGGTGGGTGTCCCGGTGGTCGGGGATGTGGGAGTGGTGGGTGTCATGGGCGGCATGGTGTGTCTCCAGTGGGGTGGTGTGTCACGCCGGGGTGTGCGCCCGGCCGCGCGCGTGCAGCAGTTCGCGGGGCTTGCGGCCGCGGATCGCCGCGGGGTCGAGGGCGGCGCGGCGCAGGTCGCGGGTGTACGGCTCCGTGGGCGAGGCCAACACGTCGGCGGTGGGGCCCTGTTCGACGACCCGGCCCGAGCGCAGCACCACGACGTCGGTGCTGATCTCGCGTACGAGGCCCAGGTTGTGGGCGATGACGAGGTACGTGATGCCGGTCTCGGCCTGGAGTTCGCGCAGCAGCTCCAGGACGCGGGCCTGGACGGAGACGTCGAGCGCGGACGTCGCCTCGTCGCACACCAGCAGGTCGGGTGAGGAGGCGAGGGCGCGGGCGATACCGATGCGTTGGCGCTGGCCGCCGGAGAACTCGGAGGGGCGGCGGTCGCGGGCCGAGGCGGGCAGGCCCACGCGGTCCAGGAGTTCGGCCGCGCGGCGCGTGCGGGCCGTTCTGTCGCGGGTGCCGGCGAGCGGGCCGGAGAGGCGGAGGGGTTCCGCCACGATCTCCTGGGCGGTGAGGTGGGGGTCCAGTGAGCCGTACGGGTCCTGGAAGATCATCTGGAAGCGGGGGCGCAAGGGGCGGAGGCGGCGTTCGGGGAGGGTGGCGAGGTCGGTGCCGTCGAAGACGATGCGGCCCGCGGTGGGTTTCAGGAGGCGGACCACCGCGTGGGCGATGGTGGATTTACCGCTGCCGGATTCGCCTACCAGGGCGAGGGCGCTGCCGCGCGGGATCGTGAAGGTGACCCGGTCGACCGCGGTTGTGGCTCCGCCGGGGGTGGGGTAGGTGACGACGAGGTCCTCTACGTGGAGGAGGGGAACGGGAGTGGTCATGGGCTGGCTCCTTGCCGGGGTTGCGGTCGCGGGGCTCTGCCCCGGACCCCGCTGCTCAATCGCCGCAGGGGCTTACAAATGCGCCCAGCCGTGGCACCGCCGCCAGCAGAGAGCGCGTGTAGTCCTCCGTCGGGGAGTCGACGATTTGTTCTGCCTCGCCGGATTCGACGAAGTGGCCATCGCGCATCACGTGGATGCGGTCCGAGACCAGGCGGGCCACGCCCAGGTCGTGGGTGATCATCAACAGGCCGACGCCGTCCGTCTCCTGGAGGGCCATGAGGAGGTCGAGTACCTCGGCCTGGACCGTGGCGTCCAGGGCTGAGGTGGGCTCGTCGGCCACCAGGAGGCGTGGTTCGGCCGCGAGGGCGATGGCGATCAGGACGCGTTGCAGCATGCCGCCGGAGAATTCCTGCGGGTAGGCCTTCCAGCGGCGTGCGGGATCGCTGATGCGGACCCGTTCCATCAGGGCCGTGCCCCGGTCGCGGATCTCCGCGCGGCCGATGCCGGGGTGGCGCAGGCGGAGGGCGTCGCCGAGTTGGCGGCCGATGGTGTGCACCGGGCTGAGCGCCGTCATCGGGTCCTGGGGGATCAGGGAGACGGTGCGGCCGCGGGCGCGGCGGGCAGCGTCGGGGTCGGCGATCACGTCCTCGCCGGCGATCCGTGCGCTGCCGGAGAGGACGGCGAGGCCCTCGGGGAGCAGGCGCAGCACGCCCATCGCCGTCGTCGACTTGCCGGAGCCGGACTCGCCGATGAGCGTGACCGTCTCGCCCTCGTGGACCGTGAAGCTCACGCCGTCCACCGCGCGTACGATGCCGCGGCCCGTGACCAGTTCGATCCGGAGGTCCGTCACGTCCAGGAGTGGTTTCTGATCGAGTGTCATGTCTGGGCTCCCTTCGTCGACTTGAGCGCCGGGACTCGGTCGCGCAGGCCGTCGCCGACGAGGTTGACGCCGACCACCAGCAGCGCGATGACCAGGCCGGGCAGTGTCACGAGCCACCACGACGTGGTGAGGTAGGCCTGGCCGTCGGAGATGATGCGGCCCCATGTCGCGAACGGGCGCTGGGGGCCGGCGCCGAGGAAGCTGAGCGAGCTCTCCAGGAGGACCGCCTGGGCCAGGAGCAGCAGGATCACCAGGGCCGCCGGGCGCACGATGTTCGGGATCACGTGGCGGCCGAGGACCGACCAGCCGCGCAGGCCCAAGAGGCGGGCGGCGGCCACGTACGGTTTCTCGCGCTCCACGAGGACGAGGGAACGGGTCAGGCGTGCCACCTCCGGCCACTGCGCCACCGCGATCACCGCCGTGATGACGGGGATCGACGGGCCGAACAGGGCGACGACCAGCAGGAGCATCATCAGGAGGGGCAGGGCGAGTTGGGCCTCCAGGAGGCGGGAGACGACCGTGTCGACCCAGCCGCCGAAGTAGCCGGCGGCCGAACCCGCCGCGATGCCGATCAGGCCGGACACGATCACGGCCAGCACGCCGACCGTCAGTGACACCTGGCCACCCAGCAGGATCCGGGCGAGCAGATCGCGGCCCAGCTGGTCCGTGCCGAACAGGTGGCCCTCGGTGAGGGGTGGGAGTCTGCGGGCCGCCAGGTTCTGCGCGTTGGCGTCCGGCAAGGGGAGTGCGCGGGCGAGCGCGACGGGCAGCACGACCAGGGCCGCGCACACCGCGCCCACCCAGAGCTTGAAGCGGGCGCTGCGCCGCTGGCGGGTCGCTGTGGCCCGCCTGAGGTCGCGGGCGGTGACGGCGCTGGGTGCGGGGGAGAGTGTGGCGGACATGGCTCAGGCCGCCTTTCCGAGTCGTACCCGCGGATCGAGCAACGGGTAGCAGAGGTCGACGAGGAGTTGGACCAGCAGCGCGAGTGCGGCCGTGACCAGGACCGTTGCCTGGATCAGGGGGTAGTCGCGGGTGTCGAGGGCGCGGACGACGAGCGAGCCGACGCCCGGCCAGCCGAAGACGACCTCGACGACCACGACACCGTTCAGTAGCGCCGCGAACCGGGTGCCGACGGCGGTGACCAGCGGCACCGCCGAGTTGGCGAGGGCGTAGCGCCAGGTCAGGGCCCGCTCGCTGACACCGCGCGAGCGGGCCACGGTCACGTACGAGGAGGCGAGCGCGGTGGACATCTCGCGGCGTACGAGCCGGGAGACCAGGGCGAGTTGGAGGACCGCGACCGTGATCGTGGGCAGGACGAGGCCGCCCCAGGAGGTGAAGCCCGAGGCCGGCAGGACGGGGAAGAGGACCGCGAAGACGGTGAGGAGCATGACGCCGGTCCAGAAGTCGGGCATGGACTGGCCGGCGATCGTGAAGATGTTGGCGCCCAACTCGCGGGCGCTGTCCGCGTGATGGGCCATCCACACGCCGAGCGGCACCGCCACGACGACGGTCACGGCGATCGCCGAGACCGCGAGCGTGAGGGTGTACGGCAGCCGGTCCATGACCACGTCGAAGGCCGGGGCGTGGAACGAGTAGCTGGTGCCGAAGTTCCCCGTCACCAGGTCGCGCAGGTAGATGCCGTACTGCGCGAAAAGTGGTCTGTCGAGGCCGAACTGGGCGCGGATGCGGGCCAGTTCGGAGGTCGATGCCGTCGGACCCGCGTATGCGGACGCCGGGTCGCCCGGTGCCATCCGGATCAGCAGGAACACGACGGTCAGGGTGAGGAAGACGGTCAGGACGCTCTGGCCGAGACGTCGTGCGAGGTACGTGGCCGTGGCCATGGGTCAGCCCTCCAGCCGTACGGTCGACAGGTCGTAGCAGTTGAGCGGGGCCAGTTCGAGGTCGGTGACGCGGTCACGGCGGGCCTGCACCGTCTTCGGCACGAAGGACCACAGGCACGGCCAGGTGTCCCAGACCGCCCGCTGCGCCGCGTTCAGCTTGCGGGCGCGCTTCTTGGCGTCCGTCTCCTCGGCGGCGTCCGACAGTTGACGTTCGATGTGCGGCTTCACGTAGCCCATGAAGGCGTCACCCGTCTTGTCGTCCTCGGCGGTGCCCGCGTACATGGCCTGGAGGCTGGTGAGGGCCTGGCCCGTGGTGCCGGGGAAGCCGTTGCCGATGACGTCCCAGTCCCCGCCGCGGCCCTGCCGCCAGGCGAGGATGTCGCCGCCCGGCTGGAACTGCTTGAGCTGCGCGCGCACGCCGGCGTCCCGCAACATCTCCACCAGCGCCTCCATCACGGAGGCGTCGCCCGCGAACTCACCGCTCTCCCAGATGATGGTGAGCCGCATCCCGTCGGCGCCCAACGCTCTCAACTGCTCGCGGGCGGCGGCCGGATCGTGGCGGTACGACCCGGTGCGCACGGCCCCTTCGAGGGCCAGCGGCAGCACACCCTGCGCCTCCACCGCGGACTTGGTGAGGACGTCCTTGATGAGTGCGTCCCCGTCGACGGCGTGGGTGAGGGCCTTGCGGACGCGGGCGTCGGACAGCGGATGCGACCTGGGCTTGCGGAAGTTGTAGAACAGCTGGCAGATCCGCACGCCGGGGACGCGGTCCAGGCGCACCCCGGGGAGCCCGTCGAGCTGGTCGGCGGAGTCCGGGGTGAGGGTGTCGACGACGTCGAGTTCACCGCTGCGGATGCCGACGACCCGGCTGGACTCCTCTGGTACGAAGCGGACTTGGACCCGGTCGACGTGCGGCGGTGTGCCCCAGTAGTGCGGGTTGCGGGTGAGCGTGTACTCGCCCGTGCCGCTGTTCGCGGCGACCACCCGGTACGGTCCCGTGCCCACGCCGGACCGCAGCTCCTCGGCGCGGTTGTCGGCGGCCGGGGTGATGAGGATGTTCGCCATCAGACGGTCGAGCACGGGCACGGGGCGGCGGGTGTGCAGGAGGAACGTACGGTCGTCGACCCTTTCCACGGTGGGGAGTTCGGGGAAGAGGCCGCGGATGAACGAGCCGTCGACCTTGCCGTACAGGCGCAGCGCGGTGGCCACGTCCTCGACGCGCACGGGGCGTTTGTCGGAGTAGTGGATGCCGTCGCGCAGCCGCACCGTCCAGGTCGTCGGCGACGTCATCTCGAAGCGGTCGGCGAGGACTTGGGCGACGGACAGGTCCGGGCGGATCGTGGTGAGCGCCTGCCGTACGCCGCGCTGCACGGTGACGGCGGCGTCGAACTGGTTGAGCTTGTTGTCCAGGCTGACCAGGGAGCGGTTCAGGCCGAGCGAGAGCGTCCGCGGTCCGGGCGCGCCCGTCGGGCCCGCGCAGGCGGTGAGCGGTCCGAGGGCCAGGCCGGTGCCACCGGCCGCGAGGGTGCGCAGCAGGGTGCGGCGGGAGGGGTGGAGGTGAGGTGGGGAGGGCATCGTCGACCTCTCGGGCGAGGGCTCGGGGGAGGGGCTCATCGGAAGCGGGGCGGGGCTCAGGCGCCGGGTGTCAGGCCCAGCGTGTCCAGGACGCCGTACACCCCGAGGCAGACGATCGCCGCGCTGCTGATCACGAGGGCGGCGGTCAGCCAGGGGTTGGCGCGGAAGCGGGGCGGGACACCGGTGTAGCGCAGGCGCCACACCGCGATCACGACGGCGAGCAGGAAGACGCCGCCGCCGATGCCACCGATCTGGACCATCAGGACGGGGGACTGCACCCACAGGAAGAAGCACATCCACACCGGGGGCAGACACCAGGTCAGGACCCGGATGGTGCGTGTGCGGGAGCGCAGGTCGCGCCAGTCGATGACACCGAGCAGACCGAGGGTGTTGGCCCATAGGCGCGGCACACTTGCCGAGGAGGCGACGGTCACAGAGAAGAGGACCGCGATCGCGCCGGCCAGGAAGAGGTACTGGGCCCACGGTCCGAGCACGTCGGTGTACATGTGCGACAGCGTCGTGATCATGTCGTTGCCCTCGGGCACCAGGCCCTGCGGGTGCAGTACCGAGGCGCCGATCGTGTAGAAGGACAACGTGCACAGGGTGCAGATGAGCCAGGAGACACCCACGTCGAGGCGCATGACCTTCAGCCATCCCTCGGCCCGCCGCGCGCGCTCCTCCGTGCCGTCGTCGGGGCCCGTCCAGCGGGCGTAGCCCTTCTCGAGACACCAGTACGTGTACGTCGTCATCTCGTCGGCGCCGACACCGGTGATGCCGAACATGGCGAGGGCGATGCCCACCGTGCCGGCCGGGATCTGGAAGCTCAGGCCCTCGGCGAGGTCGGCGGAGCCGTAGCCGAACGCGGTGAGGGGGAGGGCCAGGGCGAGGCCGACGGTGATGACCGTCTTGAGCGTGATGCCGATGACCTCGACCCGCTCGACGACGTGGTACTTGCCGGTCTGGAGGATGAGCACGGCGGCGGCCGTGACGATGACCGCCCAGATGGTCAGCGACGCGACGCTGAGCGAGCCGCCGTGGATCGGCAGCAGGATCGAGCAGGCGGCCGCAGTGCCGCCGATGATGCCGCCGCGCTGGAACATCTTGGCGAAGTCCATGCCGATCCAGAGCCAGTTGATCCAGCTCAGGCGGCCGATCCGGGGGCCGATGTCACGGAAACCGTCGAGCGCGGGACGGCCGGTGAGGATGGTCCAGCGGGCCAGCTCCATCTGCACCCACACCTTGACCGCGGTGGAGATGATCACGAGCCAGAGCAGCGCGAAGCCGGCCCTGGCGCCGAGCGAGGTGGTGGTGATCAGCTCGCCGGAGCCGACGACGGCCGCGGAGAGGATGAGCCCGGGACCGAGCCTGCGCAGCCTGCCGCGGAAGGTCTCGGGGGCCGGGCGGGCGTCTTCGGCGCGCAGGGCGTACGGGTCGGCCTGCGCGGGCGCCGGGGGGACGGAGCCGGTCGTGGTGGTGGACATGTGTCGGGTCCTCGGGGGTCTTCCGGCGTCTTCGCCGGAATCCGGACAGGGAGGTGTGGGGGTGTGGGAGGTGGCACGGTGTGTGGAGGCTTGGTGTCTCGCTGGGGGCGGTCGAGCAAATGCTTGAAGTGGCTCGGTGGTTCAGGTGGCTTGGTGGTTCAAATCGCCTGGTGGTTCAGGTGGCTTCGTGGTGTGCCGGCTCGCCCGCGAGGACGCGCACCACGTCCTGCGCGACCATCGCGCCCATCGTCTGGTTCGCCTCGGGGGTGCAGGCCGCCATGTGCGAGGTCAGCAGCGTGCGGGGCGCCTCGCGCAAGGGGTGGTCGGCGGGGAGCGGTTCCGTGGTGAACGCGTCGAGGGCGGCCGCGCCGATGTGGTCGGTGCCCAGCAGCTCGGCGAGCGCCGTCTCGTCGATCAGGCCGCCGCGCGCGGCGTTGACCAGGATGGCACCGCGCTTCATGGACTCCAGGCGGGCCCGGTCGAGGAGCGGGGCGCCGGACGGGTCCGGCGGGGTGTGCAGGCTGATGGCGTCGGCGCGCGCCAACAGGGCGTCCAGGCCGGCCGGTTCGGCGTCGAGCGTCCGGATGGTGTCGTCCGGTACGTACGGGTCGTGGGCCAGGACCGACATGCCGAAGGCCCGCGCGTATCCGGCGAGCAGCCGGCCGATCCGGCCGAAGCCGACGATGCCCAGCGTGCTGCCGTGCAGCTCGGGGCCGAACAGCTTCGGCCAGCCGCCTTGTGACACCGCGACATGGGAGGCGGTGAGCGAGCGGGCCGCGGACAGCAGCAGGCCGAAGGTGTACTCGGCGACGGCGCGGGAGTTGCTGCCGGGCGCGCACACCACCGGGATTCCGCGCTCGCGGGCGGCGTCCAGGTCGATGGTGTCGACGCCCACGCCGTGCTTGGCGATCACCTTCAACCGCGGTGCGGCGTCCATGGCTTCGGCGGTGATCGGGTCCATGCCGACGATCAGGGCGTCCGCCTCGGCGGCGTACTTCAGCAGCTCGGCGCCCGGCAGCGCCGCGTCCTCGCGCGGGCGCAGCGGACCCGCGCCCGCCGTCTCCAGGATGTCCCAGGGGCGGGGCGAGTGCCGGGCGAAGGTGGGTGTGGTGATGAGCGTCGTCGGCATCAGCGCGCGCCGCCGCGGGCCGCGTCCAGGTGGGACGTGGCGATCTGCTGGAGGTGCACGACGTCGGCGGCCACCGTGGCGAACGTGAAGCCCTCCGCGAGGCGGCGGGCCGCGCTCGCACCGTCGGCGTTGTGGATGCCGGCGGCGATGCCCGCGTCCTCCGCCGCCTTCCGTACGCGGATCAGGGCCTGCTCGAACTCGTCCTGCACGGACGGGTCGGACGACGTCGCGCCGCCGATGGCGAGGCGCAGGTCGGAGGGGCCGACGTAGATGCCGTCGAGGCCGGGCGTCGCGCAGATCTCCTCGACGTTGGCGAGCCCGTCGGCCGTCTCGATCATCGCGAGGACGGCGGTCGCGTCGTGGGTGTCGGCCGGGTTCGGGCCGACGCGGAGCTGGGCGCGCATCGGTCCGTAGCTGCGGCGGCCGAGCGGCGGATAGCGCACGGCGGAGACCGCGTCGGCGGCGTCCTGCGCGGTGTCGATCAGCGGCACGATGACGGCGGTCGCGCCCGCGTCGAGTGCCTTGCCGATGTACGTGAGGTCGTTGGCCTCGACGCGCACCATGCCGACGGCCGTGGAGCCCTTGGTGTCGGTGGCGAGGAGGTTGTTCAGCATGCCCTGGTAGCCGAAGAGGCCGTGCTGGGCGTCGAAGGCGAGGTAGTCGTAGCCGACGCGGGCGAGGCGCTCGGCGGCGACGGGGGAGTCGAGCAACGACCAGTAACCGATGAGCTGTTCGCGATTGCGCAGCGCGGCGGTGAACTCGGCGGAGGTGCGGCCGGTGGCCATGGGGGTGTCTCCCTTACGAAGGTGGGGCGGAGGTCAGCGGTTGTAGGCGGGCATCGGGCCGCGCAGCCGGGCGCCGACCTCGTCGCAGGCGGTCAACATGTCCTCGGGCAGCGGGCCTTGGGCCGCGGCCGCGATATTGGCCTTGAGGTGGTCGACCTTGGAGCCGCCGAGCAGCAGGGCGTCGGTGGAGGGGCGGGAGAGCAGCCAGCGCAGGGACAGATCGGTGAGCGGCAGTCCCGCGTCGGACGCGATCCGGGTCAGGTCGCCCACCGCGCGGAACAGGTCCTCGTTCCAGTACCGCTGGCGGTACATCGCCGCGACCTTCGAGTCGCCGAACCGGCCGCCCTCAGGGGCCTGCTCGAAGGTGTGCCGGCCGGTGAGGAGGCCGCCGCCGAGCGGGTTGTAGACCATGGTGTGCAGCCCGGTCTCCGCGGCGAACTCGACGTACTCCTCCTCGATGCGGCGCGCGAGCAGGTTGTGCAGCTGCTGCGCGACGACCGGGCGCGGGGCGCCCACCTCGTCGGCCACGCGGTTCAGCTCGGCGATCTGCCAGGCCGCGTAGTTGGAGACACCGAGCGCGCGGACCTTGCCGTCCTTCACGAACTCGGCGACGGTGGCGAGGGTTTCGGCGAGCGGCGTCGCGCGGTCGGGCTGGTGCAGGTAGAAGAGGTCCACGTGATCCGTGCCGAGGCGCTTGAGGCTGCCGTCGAGCGCGGCGCGCAGGCCCTCGGCGGACAGCGGCGCGTGCTCGCCCTGGTCGGGGTGCGGGATGCCGGCCTTCGTCGCGAGCACCACCTTGTCGCGGCGTCCCGGCAGCAGTTCGGCGAGGATGCGCTCGCTCTCGCCGCCCGCGTAGCCGTTGGCGGTGTCCACGCCCGTGATGCCCGCGTCGAGTGCGGCGTCCAGCATCGCGGCGGCCGTCGCGCGGTCCGCGGTGTCGCCGAAGGTCATGGAGCCGAGGACGAGGCGTGACAACGGGACGGGGGTGTGGGGGAGTTGGATGCCGGGGGTCACGGTGGGGGTCCTTCCGGGGGAGCGTGGGGCGCGGTGCGGTGTGGCGGTGCGGGTGGGTGGTGGCCGGCTGGGGTGGGTGTCGGGCGGGCGGCGTCGGGGTGGGGGCCGGAGTGAGGTGCTGCCCGCACCGGGGGCCGCCCCTGTGCCCACCCGTACCGCCCCTCTGGGGCGGCCCGATTGCCCACAGCGGCGGCGCGGCCATCGGAACGCTCGCATGGCTGCGCGTTGTGCGCAAGGGGTCTCGCGCAGATCGCGCAACCTGTGTCATGATCCGGGCGGGCCGCCCAACGCCGGGTGTTCCCAAGGAGGTTCGATCCTGTGGCTTCGTCGCCCCCGCTCCCCGCAGTGCTCGCGCTCGCGGACGACCTGTCCGGCGCCGCCGAGGCCGCCCGTGCGCTCGGCGGCCCCGTGCGCCTGTGCCTCACCGCGCCGACCGGCGGTGCCGCGGCCGGTGCGCACGACCTCGTCGTGGACCTGAACACACGGCATCTGCCGCCTGCCGATGCGGCAGATGCCGTGCGCTCGGTCCTGGGCTCCGGGGGCTCCGGCGCGTACGGGCTGCTCTACAAGAAGATCGACTCCCAGCTGCGCGGCAACGTCGCAGCCGAGGCCGTGGCGTACGCCGAGGGCGCCGAGCCCCTCGTCGTCGCGCCCGCGCTGCCCGCCGCACGGCGCACCGTGACGGGCGGCGTCGTGCACGTGGACGGGGTGCCGCTGCACGAAACGAACGGCTGGCGCGCGGAACGCGCAACGCCTCCGCGATCGGTGGCGGAGGCGTTCTCGGGGCTGGCGGTGCGGACGATCCCGTTGGAGGTCGTCCGCTCCGGACTCCCGTGCCTGGAAGCCGAGTTGAAGAGTGTGGTGGCCTCCGGTGCCCACCCCGCCCCGGACGCCGAGACCGACGCCGACCTCGACGCCATCGTGGCAGCCGCCCTGCGCCTGGGTCCCGGCCTCCGGCTCCTCGGCAGCGGAGGCCTGGCGGGTGCGCTCGGCCGGGCGCTCGCGCGGCCCACCGTGCCCGCCCCCGCACCGCCACCCGCGCGCGGCGCCGCCCCGCTGCTCGTGGTGGCGGGAACGGCGGAGCCGGGAGTGGTGCGGCAGATCGAGCACCTCACGGCACTCGGCATGCGTCATATACCCCTCCGACCGGCGGAGTTGTCGGCCGGAGCGGTTGAGGCGCGTGCGGGCGCGGTGGATGTGGAGGCGGACGCCGCGCCGGTGGACACCGTCCTGTCCATCGACGGCTCGGCGGGACTCCACCCTGGCGACGGACGCGCGCTCAGCGCCGCCCTCGCCGCACTCGCCACCGCCTGGCCCGGCAGACCCGACCTCGTCCTCACCGGCGGCGAGACCGCACGGGCCACGCTGGACGCCCTGGGCGTAAGGGAGTTGGAACCGGTCGACGAGATCCACCACGGCGCCGTCCACTCCCGCACCCCCGACGGCCGCAGTGTCGTGACCCGCCCCGGCAGCTACGGCGCCGAGGACTCGCTCCTCCGCATCGCGACGGCCCTGCGCCCGCACCTGGCAGCCACCCCGGCGGCGGGCTGAACCCGCCGCCGCGCCCCCACCCACCTTCTCCCCAGGAGTCACCCATGAGCCCCGACCTGCCCCAACTCCCGCTCATCGCCGTCACGATGGGTGACGGCGCCGGCGTCGGCCCCGAGGTCGTCGTCGCCGCGTTGCTCGACGAGGCGGTCCTCGGCCGCTGCCGCCCGGTCGTCATCGGCGACGCGGCGCGGCTGCGCGAGGCCGCCCGCATCCTGAACCTGGAGTGCGAGGTGGCCCCGGTCGAGCACCCCCGCGACGCGGTCTTCACACCCAGCCGCGTGAACGTCGTCGACCTCGACCTGCTCCCCGCCAACCTGCCCTGGGGCACGCTCTCCGAGATCGCGGGCAACGCGGCGTACGAGTTCGTGAAGCGCGCCGCCGAACTCGCGCTGGCGGGCGACGTCCAAGGCATCTGCACGGCCCCGCTCAACAAGGAGGCCCTGCACGCCGCCGGACACATCTACCCCGGACACACCGAACTCCTGGCACACCTCACCGGCACCGAAGAGGTGTCGATGATGCTGTCCACGGAGAAGGTCAAGGTCATCCACGTGACCACGCACATCGGCCTCATCGACGCGGTCAACCGCATCGAGCCGGGTCTCGTCGAGCGCACCGTGCGCCGCGGCCACGAGGCGATGGTCCGTGCCGGAACCCCGCACCCCGTCATCGGCGTCTGCGGCATCAACCCGCACGCGGGCGAGAACGGCCTGTTCGGCTACGGCGAGGAGGCAGAGAAGATCGAGCCGGCCCTGGAGAAGCTGAAGGCCGAGGGCGTGGACGCGCGCGGCCCGCTCCCCGCCGACACCGCCTTCTTCCTCGCCTCGCGCGGCGATTACGACCTCATCGTGGCGATGTACCACGACCAGGGTCACGGCCCCGTGAAGGTCCTCGGCATCGAGGCGGGCGTGAACCTGACCGTGGGCCTGCCCGTGATCCGCACGTCCGTCGACCACGGCACCGCGTTCGACATCGCGGGAACCGGAAAGGCCGAGGCCGGTAGCATGGTCGAGGCCCTTCGCCAGGCGGCCGAGATGGCCACAGCGTCGTAGAAGACGGGCCCTGACCCCCCGGCGGACCGAACCGCTCTCCGCCCCGGCGGTCCGAAGCGCCCTTCACTGCGGCCTGAGCCGGCCTTCACCCCGGCCCGAACCGCCTTCCCCCGCACCGCCGTTGACCGCCGCCGCACCGCAGAGGACCTCCCAGATGTCGTCACCGAGCTCCCCGCCGCCCAGCTCCCCGCCGCCCACCTCCCAGGCGCAGGGCTCCCGTGCCCGCCGGGACCGTATCGTCGACCTGGCCACCACCACAGGACTCGCCAACGTCGAGGAGCTATCCCAGCTCTTCGAGGTCACCCCGTCCACCATCCGCCGCGACCTCGCCCGGCTCACCGCGGAGGGCCGCCTCGCCCGCACCTACGGCGGCGCGATGGCGCTGTCCGCGCACCCCGAGGCCTCGCTGCGGCAGCGCACGGGGGAGGCGTACGACGAGAAGCGTGCCATCGCGCAGTGGGCGGCGCGCGCGGTCGAACCGGGCGAGACGCTGCTCCTCGACGCCGGTACGACGGTCGGCGCGCTCGCCCACGAGCTGCGCGCCATCAAGGAGTTGACCATCGCGACGACGGGCCTGACCGCGCTGCACGCGCTCGCCGACGCGGAGGGCGTGCACGTCGAATGCCTCGGCGGCACGCTGCGCCCGCTCAGCCAGGGATTCGTCGGCCCGCTCACCGAGGCCGCCCTGGAACGGATGTCGTTCGACCGCGTCTTCCTCGGCGCCGACGGCGTCACGGTCGACCGCGGCATCTGCGAGGCGGACCTGCGTCAGACCCGGCTCAAGGAGCTGATGGCCCGCCGGGCCGACCACGTCTACATCCTCGCGCACGGCAGCAAGCTGGGCCGCGCCCCGTTCCACGCGTGGGCGGCGCTGAAGGAGGGCTGGACCCTGGTGACCGACGCGTCGGCGCCGGCGGAGCAGGTCAGGGCGTTCGAGGCGCGCGGGGTGCGGGTGGAGGTCGCGGGCAGCGGGTGACCGTACCGGCCGGTCAAGTGGAGCCGGGCCGGGGGAAGTTGAGTCACAAGCGGTGCGCGGGGCCTTGCCACCGGATCCGGCGGCACTCTATTGTCCCGCGCAGAAAGCGCTTTCCCCCTCTAAGTGCCGGTCGCCACACCGGTTGCACCGGCATGCCCAGAGCACCTGAATCAGTGCACCGCACTGCGCTGTCCTGCATCGCAAGGCACTGCACCGCAACGCACTGCCCCGCGACGCATCACATCGCACCGCACCGCACTGCACCGGAAGGGAACCACGACGATGAAGTTACCCAGACCCGTCGCGCTCCGCCTCACCGCCGGGATCGGCGCGCTCGCCCTCGCGGGAGCCGCCGCGATGACGCTGTCGACGACCGAGGCCTCGGCCGCCGTGACCGGCTCCGCCACCGGCTACGCCACGCAGAACGGCGGGACCACCGGAGGCGCGGGCGGAGCGACCGTACGGGCCACCACCGGGACACAGATCCACGCGGCCCTGTGCAACCGCGCGAGCGCCGACACCCCGATCACCATCGAGGTCGAGGGCACGATCAATCACGGCAACACCACCAAGGTGTCCGGCGACAGCTGCAACACGGCGGCCGGTGTGATCGAACTCAAGCAGATCAGCAACGTCACGCTCGTGGGTGTCGGAAACGGCGCGGTCTTCGACCAACTCGGCATCCACATCCGCGAGTCCAGCAACATCATCATCCAGAACGTGACGGTCCGGAACGTCAAGAAGTCCGGCTCGCCCACCTCCAACGGCGGCGACGCCATCGGCATGGAGAGCGACGTCCGCAACGTCTGGGTGGACCACACGAACCTGCTCGCCTCGGGCGGCGAGTCGGAGGGCTACGACGGCCTCTTCGACATGAAGGACAACACCCAGTACGTCACGCTCTCGTACAGCACACTGCGCAACTCGGGCCGTGGCGGCCTCATCGGCTCCAGCGAGACCGAACTCTCCAACAGCTACATCACGTTCCACCACAACCTGTACGAGAACATCGACTCCCGCGCACCCCTGCTGCGCGGCGGCACGGCGCACATGTACAACAACTACTACGTGAGCCTCAACGAGTCGGGCATCAACTCCCGCGCGGGCGCCAAGGCCAAGGTCGACAACAACTACTTCAAGAACTCGAAGGACGTCCTCGGCACGTTCTACACGACCGCCGCCGGGTACTGGCAGGTCAGCGGCAACACCTTCGACAACGTGACCTGGTCGGGCGCCGCGAGCGACTACAAGCCGGCCGGGCCGAACCCGACGTCGAACACCACGGTCTCGATCCCGTACTCCTACAAGCTCGACGCCGCGTCCTGCGTGCCTGGCGTCGTGGGCGAGACGGCGGGCGCGGGCAAGGGCATGAAGGTGTCGGACGGCAGCTGCTCGACGCAGACACCCACGCCGACCCCGACCCCGACACCCACCGACCCCACACCGACACCCACGCCCACGCAGCCCTCGGGTACCAATCTGAGCCTGACCGCCGGCGCCGACGGCTCCAGCAAGGCGGACGGCACCAGCTACGGCAACGTACGCGACGGCAGCATGACCACCTACTGGTCGCCGAGCGGCACGACCGGCTCGGTCTCGGTCAAGTGGGGCACGGCCACCTCGGTCTCCAAGGCCAACATCCGGGAGACCGCCGGAGCCACGGGCCGGGTCAAGGCCTGGCGGCTCGTCAACGGTGACACGGGCGCGGTGCTGACCTCCGGCACCGGCGCGGGCGTCGCCTCCTTCCCCGCGACATCACTGAAGAAGCTCACGCTCGAGATCACCGGCGCGAGCGCGACACCGCAGCTGGCGGAACTGGAGACGTACGCGCAGTAGCCGCAAGACACCCCGCCCACCGGTTTCCCAACCGGTGGGCGGGTGACTTCCGATGCGCCGACCACCCGGGTCCGGTCAGCCGTGGAAGGCTATGTATCCGTTGCGGTCCCGGTCGTTCGCCGACTTGGTGTACGAGTGGACGTCGGAGCGGGGGCCGGAGGGCTTGTACAGGTAGATGGTGTCCTTGTCGTTGTTCCACATGAAGTTGCAGTTGTCGCGGTAGACGACGTTCTTCGCGTCGGAGTCGCTGCCGTTGCCGCCGCGCAGCTTGACGTAGTCGCCGGGCTGCAGGGAGTGGCTCGCGGTGAACTTGAAGCGGTTCCCCGCGGCGTCCTTCACGAGGTACCCCTTGAGGTTGACCGTCGCGGTGCGCGAGTAGTTCTTGATGGTCAGGTACTCGTCCTTGGTGTTGCCGCCCGAGCAGCGGTTGGAGTCCGGGCCGGGGGCGTCGTACTGGACGCCCCTGATCTTCAGGGCCGAGGAGTACTCGGCGGCCTGCGCGGGCGTCACGGCCGCGGCGAGCGCGGCGGCGGCGAAGACGGCGGGCAGGGCGTAGCGGTAGCGCATGAGGTTCCCCCCTCAGTTGTTCTGGTGAAGCACCGAGAGCATATGACACGTGAATGCCTCGTGACGCACATGTGTAGGAAATGTACGCACGCCGATGTGGAGGGTGGCTCGGCGTCACGGCGTGCTGATCGACGCCCCCGGTCCCAGCGGTATGTCGAAGCCGTAGAAGATGCCGAGCACGGCAAGCCACGCCACCAGGAACGGCACGACGAACACGCTCAACCGCGAGAGCAGGGAGCCCAGTTGGGCCTCCGGCTCGTAGCGTTTGAGGACCGTCAGGAGCAGGAAGACGTAGGGGTTCAGCGGCGTGATCATCTGGGTGGCCGAGTCACCGATGCGGAACGCGGCCTGGGTGACCGCCGGTTCCATGTGCAGCAACATGAAGGCCGGGACGAAGACGGGGGCCACCAGGGACCACAGTGCCGAGCCCGACGTGATGAACAGGTTCAGCACGCACACCAGCAGGACGAAGGCCACCAGGCCCAAGTAGCCCGTCAGGCCCACCGATTCGAGCAGCGCCGCGCCCTTCACCGCCAGCAGCGTGCCCAGGTTCGTCCAGTCGAAGACGCCGATGACCTGCGCGATGACCAGGATGAGCACGATGTACGCGGACATGCCCGTGATCGCGTCGGCCATCATGCGCGGCACGTCCTCGAAGCGAGTCACTGCCTTCACTGTGCGGCCGTAGACCGCGCCGGCCAGCAGGAACGCCACGAAGAGCAGCGGGACGATGCCGTCCAGGACCGGCGAGGGGACCAGCGCCCCGCCTTCGCCGCGCAGCGGGGAGCCGGGCAGCAGCCAGCAGGTGATGACCACGGCGGCGTAGGCGAGGACCGCGAGTCCCGCGCGGAGCATGCCGCGGCGTTGGAGGTCGGTGACTTCTGTGGTGACTTCGCCCGTGGTGACTTCACCATCCGTCTGGGAGCCGTCCGCGGTCGGCTGCGGCAGTCGCGGCTCCAGGACCCGCGAGATGAGGAAGCCGCCGATGAGGGCGAGGACGACGCTCGCCGACGCCGTGTAGAAGTAGTTGATCAGGATGTGCGTCGGGACGTCCCCGCCCTGCGGGAGGACCTGCGCGGCCTGATGGGTGATGCCCGTGTAGAGGGCGTCGAGGGCGCCGATCGTGAAGCCCGCCGCGTACCCCGCGCACACGCAGGCGAAGCCGCCGATCAGGCCCGCGACCGGGTTGCGGCCCGCGTTCTTGAACACCAGCGCGGCCAGCGGCGGGATCACCAGGATCGCCACGTCGCTCATGAGGTGTGCCTGCGCCGCCACGAAGGCGACCAGGTAGGGCAGGAGCCACCCGGGTGCGCGGGAGATCGAGGCACGGACCACCGTCTCCAGCAGGCCGGTGCGTTCGGCCACGCCCACCGCCGCCATCATCAGCAGCACCGTGCCGAGCGACGGGAAGCCCGTGAAGTTGGGGATGAAGTTCTCCAGGAGCCAGACCACGCCGTCCCCGGTGAACACCCCCCGCACCGCGACCGTCTTGTCCTCGCCGGGTATCCGCACCGTCGCGCCCGCCGCCGCGAGCGCCGTGGAGGCGACGCCCACGAGGACGAACAGACCGAGGAAGAGGAGGACCGGGTGGGGCAGTTTGTTGCCCACCCGCTCGATGCCGGACATGGCCTTGTCGATGAACCCCGCTCTGGTGGGATCCTGTTCGGGAGCCGGCGCCTGTGTCGTCATGTCCCGAGTCCGTTCTCGAGTCCGTTCTTGCGCAGCGTGCCGCCCTGCGCGACGAGGACGACGTTCGCCGGGTCGGCGAGCAGTGCGATGTCGGCGAGCGGGTCGCCCTCGCACAGCACCAGGTCGGCGCGCTTGCCCGCCTCCAGCGTGCCGATCTCGGCGTCCAGGCCGAGGAGTTCGGCGGCGGAGCGGGTGCCGGTCGTGATCGCCTGGAGAGGTGTCATGCCGAGGGCCACGAGGTGGGTGAGCTCGCGCAGGTTGCGGCCGTGCGGGACCATCGCGGCGTCCGTGCCCATGGCGATCTTCACGCCCTCGGAGATGGCCGCGGAGATGTTCTCCTTGGTGATCCCGGACCAGCGGACCTTCTTCTCGTAGTGGTACGGCTCCATCGTGGCCTTGTCGATGCCGTCGAAGACCGTGGAGAGCGTCGGAACGACGAACGTGCCCCGCTCGCCCGCGAGTTCACGGGCCCGCGCCGACATGCCGTAGCCGTGCTCGACGCTGGTGACACCGCCGCGGATCGCGTTGAGGATGCCCGCCGTGCCCTGCGCGTGCGCCGCGACCGGGCGGCCGCCGTGCCGGGCCAGCTCCTCGACGACCGTACGGATCTCGTCCTCCGTCAGGCCTTCGTCGTCGGGGTGGTCGTAGGGGCTCGACATGCCGCCCGTGGCACACACCTTGATGGCATCGGCGCCCGCGCGCAGCAGCTTGCGCACGGCGAGCCGCACCTCGTCCGGGGTGTCGGCGATCTCGCCCATCCCGGAGCTCGGGTCGAAGCCGCACTCGGTGGCGAAGTCGGCGTGGCCGCCGGTGTGGCTGAGGATGCGGACCGCCGTGTGGATGCGCGGTCCCGTGGTGAGGCCGTCCGCGACCGCCGTGCGGTAGCCGGCGGGCAGGCCGCCCAGGTCGCGGACCGTGGTGACACCGGCGTCGAGGGTGGCGCGCAGCCGCTGCGCGGTGCGGAACACCTCGACCGTGGTGTCCTGTTCGTAGCGCCGCACCATCTGGCGTGCGGACTCGACACCGAGGTGGACGTGGGTGTCGATGAAGCCGGGGAGGAGGGTGCGGCCTCCGGCGTCGATGGTGTGTACGCCGGGCAGGGCGTCCGGCGCCGTCGCGGCGGGCCCCGCGTAGGTGATGAGGCCCTCGGTGTCGACGACGAGCGTGGCGGTCTCGACGGGCGCGGCGCCGGTGCCGTCGATCAGGCGGGCGTTGGTGATGCGGAGCGAGGAAAGCTGTTGGGAACTCATGAGCGAACACTGTCGGATTCGGCGATGACGAACACGTAAAATCGCAGGAACCTGACCTGGTCCACCTATCTGTGCAGGATTTCGGCCACCGTGAGCACGCAGCATTCAGAACCTTCTGCGCCTTCCGCGGCGGAGCGCGCCCGGATCGACGAGCTCGATCTCGCGCTCGTGCACGCCCTCCAGGTCAACACCCGCGCCCCGTGGACGCTCATCGGCGAGGCCCTCGACATCGACCCGGTCACCGCCGCCCGGCGCTGGGAGCGGCTCGCGCGCAGCGGGGCCGCCTGGGTCGACGGGTATCTCGCGCTCGACCGCGACGAGGGGTCGGTGTACGCGCAGGTCGAGATCGACACGGGTGGGCATCTGCCGGAGGACGTGCTGACGTCGCTCGCCGCGGACTCCCGGATGCTCAGCCTCAAGCAGACGTCCGGCGGGCGCGACCTGCTGGCCATCGTGGGCGCCTCGTCGTTCGACGACCTCGCCCGCTACACCGGGGAGCGGATCTCCCGGCTGCCCGGTGTGCGCGGCACCCGCATCCATGTCATCACGGCGGTGCCCTTCGAGGGCGCGCAGTGGCGGCTGCGGAGCCTCACGCCGAGCCAGCGCGGGGTGCTGCGGCCCGAGTACGCGGACGCCGAGAGCCCGGTCCCCGACGAGCCGATACGCCCCATCGACCGGCGCATCGCGCACGCGCTCGGCACGGACGGGCGGATGCCGCTGTCAGGTCTGGCCCGGGCCACCGGGGCGAGCACCGCCACGGTCCGGCGCAGGCTGCGCGTACTGACCGCGGGCGGACGCCTCTCGCTGCGCTGCACGCTGGCCCGCCCGCTCACCGAATTCCCCGTGTCGGCCGTCTACTTCGGGTCCGTGCCCGCCGAGAACCTGGACCCCGCCGTGCAGGCCCTGCGCACCCTGCCGGGCCTGCGCATGTGCAGCATCACCGCGGGCACCCACAACCTCATCCTGGACATCTGGCTGCGCACACTGGCCGAGGTGCACACCACGGAGGCGCTCCTCAACCGGCGCCTCGCCGACCTCGGCCTGCGCATCACGGAGCGCGCGGTGGTGCTGCGCACGCTGAAGCACGCCGGCCGACTGCTCGACCGGCGCGGCCACAGCGTGGGCGCGGTGCCCCTCAGGTCGACAGGAGACTGAGCTCGCGCTCAGATGGACCGGAGGCTGAGCTGCCGCTCCTCCGCGTCGGCGTCGAAGCCCACCGGCTCCCACCGCTTCACGAGCAGCGCGACGAGACCGAGCACAGGGGCGCCGAGAATGACCCAGTACACACCGGTGCCGAGCCCGGCGCTGAGGATCGGGAAGAAGAACAGTGTGAGCGTCGAACCGAGGCGCAGCACCGCCTGGTTGAAGCCGATGCTGACGCCGCGCATGGAGGTCGGGAACCCCAGCGAGGCGTAGCTCATGATGTGTGCGCCGGGACCGAATCCCTGGGCGAACATGAACGCCCCGAGCATCAGAATGCCCGCCGTGACGACGGCGGTCCCCGATGGCTGCCCGATGAGCGCGAGCACAGTGATGGCCACCAACTGGATCGCGAAGCCCAGAGACATCATCGGCCAGGCACCCTTCGTCGACGCCCACCGGATGCCGAGCAGCCCGCCGGTCAGGGCGAACACGAGATTGAGCGTGAAGGACGACGCGATCGTGGTCAGCGGCCCCTGCGTCATGAGCGTGGCGATGATGATCGGCAACCCGAACGCGACCGCGTTGTAGCCGAAGGTCTCCGCGAGCCCGACCGCCACCGACTGGATGGTGCGGGTGCGGTACGGCCCCTTGAACAGTCGCGCGTAGGAGGCGAGCCCTGGCCGCTCCGGCCGCTCCGTCTTCCCTTCGACGTCATCCGGGACGTACGCGTCCACACCGTACGAGTCCCGCAGGATGCCTGCCGCGCCCTCCAGGTCGCCCTGGTCGGCGGCCCAGGTCGGGGACTCGTTCATGTAGCGCCGGCGCAGCAGCAGGACGACGAGCGCGGGGATCGCGCCGAAGCCGACGGTGAAGCGCCACAGCCAGCCCAGGTGGGCGTCGGGCAGCAGGAAGTACAGCGCCATGATGACCAGGTAGCAGCCGCTGGTCGCCGCGTACCAGGCAGGGGACCAGGCAGCGGTGCGCGAACCCTTGCTGCCCTTGCCACGAAGGCGCGAGAACTCGGCGAGGAACGCGATGGCGACCGGGATGTCCATGCCGACGCCGATGCCCATCACGAACCGGGCGCCGATCAGCGTCCACGCGTCCTGCGCGACCGCGCACACCAACGCGGTGACGACGAAGAACAGCATGTTGGCCATGAAGACCCGATAGCGGCCTATTCGGTCCACGAGCCAGCCGCCGACGAGCGCGCCGATCAGCGAGCCGACACTGATCGAGGCGGTGACCACACCGGCCATCGTGGAGCTGAGACCGAACTGCTTCGTGATGTCCGGCAGGCCGTACGCGAGCGAGCTGAGGTCGTACGCGTCGAGGAAGATGCCGCCGAGCGCGATGATCACGATCATCCGGGCGTGCTTGCCGCGCGCCGTGCCGGAATTGACCAGATCGGAGACGTCGGCCGCGGACCGGATCGGCACGGGTCCGGACGCCGCCTCCGCCGGCGTGGGTGAGGGCAGGGAGGAAGTGGAGCTCACGGGGGCCTTCCGGGGGTGCGGGTGTGCTGCGGGTGACGGGTGTGTCACGGATGCGGGTGACAGGTGTGCCGCAGAATCGTATGCAGCCACCGGAAGGTATTCGTCCACTTGTCCGCATGCTGGTCACGGGGGTGAGCGGGCCCTGTGGCGGACGTCACCGCCTCACGTACCTCACCACTCCGCGAACGACCCGTCCCCATGTCGCCACACCGGGTTGTGCCAGCTCGCCGCCGAGTCGTCCGCCGCGCGGACCGCCTTCTCGTCGATGCGGATGCCGAGGCCCGGCAGGGTGGGGCGGGTGAAGTGGCCCTCGTGGAAGTGGAAGACCTCGGGGTCCGCCACGTAGTCGAGGAGTTCGGAGCCGTTGTTGTAGTGGATGCCGATGGACTGTTCCTGGATGAGGAAGTTGGGGGTGCAGAAGGCGAGTTGGAGGCTGGCCGCGAGGGCGATCGGGCCCAGGGGGCAGTGTGGGGCGATCAGTGCGTCGAAGGTTTCGGCGAGCGAGGCGATGCGGCGGGACTCCGAGATGCCGCCCGCGTGGGAGAGGTCCGGCTGGACGACCGCCACCCCCGACTGGAGCGCCGGGAGCACCTCCGTACGGGAGTAGAGGCGCTCGCCCGTTGCGATCGGGGTCGTCGTCGCATCGACCACGCGGCCGATGCGGTGGGTGTACTCGGGGAGGACCGGTTCCTCGATGAACATCGGGCCGTACGGTTCGAGGGCCGCCGCCGCGCGGACCGCGCCCGCCGTCGTGAAGCGGCCGTGGAGGTCGACCGCGAAGTCGCCCTTGGGGCCCAGGACTTCGCGGGCCACCGAGGCGCGGGCCGCCATCGCGTCGAGGTCGGCGACGGTCGGGAGGCGGTCGGTGCGGCCCGAACCGTTCATCTTGACCGCCGTGAAGCCGGCCGCCGACTGCTCGGCGATCTGGTCGCGCAGCTCGGCCGGCTCGTCGCCGCCCACCCAGCAGTAGGCGCGCACCCGCTCACGTACGGGACCGCCGAGGAGCTGGTGCACGGGCGCGTCGTACGCCTGGCCCGCGATGTCCCACAGTGCCTGGTCGAGGCCCGCGACGGCGCTGGAGAGGACCGGGCCGCCCCGGTAGAAGGAGCCCTTGGTCATCAGCTGCCAGTGGTCCTCGACGCGGAGTGGGTCCGCGCCGACGAGGAACTGGTCGGCGAGTTCGTGGACGGCCGCACGGACGGTGTCGGCGCGGCCCTCCACCACGGGCTCGCCCCAGCCGACGAGACCGTCGTCCGTCTCGATCCGGCACATCAGCCAGCGCGGCGGGACGGCGAAGGTCTCGACTCGGGTGATTTTCAAGCCAGTTGCTCCCTTGCTGGGTGGCGGTGTCCGTGCCCTACTCCTTGACGCTGCCCTCGGTCAGACCCGTCCGCCAGAAGCGCTGGAGGACGAGCATCGCGAAGGCCAGCGGGATGACGGAGACGAACGCGCCGCCGATGGTGTACTGCGTCAGCTCCGGCACCCGGTCGGCGGCCTGCTGCCACGTGACCAGGCCGAGCGTGATCGGGTACTTCCGGTCGTCGGAGAGCATCACCAACGGCAGGAAGTAGTTGTTCCAGATGTGCACGAACTGGAAGAGGAAGACCGTGACCAGCGCAGGCGTCATGATGCGCAGCACCAGCGTCGCGAAGATCCGCTCCTCGCCCGCGCCGTCCACCCGCGCCGCCTCCAGGAGGGAGTCGGGGATGGACGCCTCCGCGTAGATCCGGCAGAGGTAGACGCCGAAGGGCGAGACGATGCTGGGGATCAGGACCGCCCAGTACGTGTCCGTCAGGTGCAGCTTGCTGAAGAGGAGGTACAGGGGGAGCGCCAGGGCGGTCGACGGGAGCAGCACGCCCGCCAGGACGAACTTGAACACCGCCTCGCGGCCCCGGAATTGGTACTTCGCCAGGGCGAACCCTGCCGCCGCCGAGAACAGCGTGGCGAGCACCGCGCCCACCCCCGCGTACAGCAGGGAGTTCAGGGCCCACTGGAGATAGATGTGGCGGTCGTACGCGAAGACGTTGCCCAGGTTGTGCAGCAGCTGCGGGTTGTCGAACCAGAAGCCGAAGGAGCCGTAGAGGCTGTCGTTGTTCTTCGTCGTGGCGACGATCAGCCAGTACACGGGGACGAGGAAGTAGATCGCGGCGATCGTGAGGACCGCGACCAGCACGATCCGGCCCGGCGTGAGGCGCCGTGGCCTGCTCGCCGGTGCCACGGGTGTGGCGGGGGGAGTCTTGACGTCGACGGCGCTCACCGCTCGCTCCTTTGCTTGCGGGTGACGAGGCTCAGGAAGCCGAAGGACAGGACCATCGCGACCACCGCGAGGATCACGGACTTGGCCGCCGCCACATAGATGTTGGCGTTGGAGAAGGCGTCGAAGTACGCGCTGAGGTTCGGCGTGTAGTCGGGGATGACGGCCGGCGCGATCTTCTTCAGGACCAGCGGCTCGGCGAACAGCTGCATCGTGCCGATGATGGAGAACACACAGGTGAGGATGAGGGCCGGGCGGACCAGCGGGATCTTCACGCGCAGCGCGATCTGCCAGGGACCCGCCCCGTCGATCCTCGCCGCCTCGTACAACTCCTGGGGAATCGACTTGAGTTGAGCGACGATGATCAGCATGTTGTAGCCGGCGAACTCCCAGATCACGATGTTCGCGATCGACCACAGCACGTTGTCCGGGCCGAGGAAGTCCACCTGGAAGCCCAGGTCGCCGAGCATCTCGGTGATCGGGCTGATGCCGGGGACGTACAGGAAGCCCCACAGGATCGTCGCGATGACACCGGGGATGCCGTACGGGAGGAAGTACGTCGCCCGCATCAGGCCGGCCCAGCGGTCGGAGATCTGGTCGAGCAGCAGCGCGAGGACCAGCGAGAGCAGCAGCATCACCGGAACCTGCACGATGCCGAAGAGCAGTACGCGGCCGAAGCCCTCCAGGAAGGCGTCCTGCTGGAGCGCGAGCGCGTAGTTGTCGAGGCCGCCGAATACGACCTTGGGGGCGCCGAGCCCGAGCGGTCCCGAACGCTCGACCTTCAGCAGGCTCTGGTAGATCGCGTAGAACACCGGGATGATCATCGCGAAGAGATAGACCGCGAGGAACGGGCCGAGGAACAGCCACGCCTTGCGGTCGGGCCTGGCGCGGCGGGAGCGCCGGCGGCCGGGGGCCTTCGGGGGCGCGGGCGGGCGCGCGGAGCCGCCGGCGCCAGGCTGCGCGGACTTCACGGATGATGTCGTCATCGTGCGCTCCTCATCGTGCGCTCCTCGCCTTGAGCCCCTTGGCCTTGAGGTCGTCGACGAACTTGGTCTGCGCGTCCTTCAGCGCGTCCACGAACGAACCCTTGCCCGCGAGGGCCAGCGCCAGGTTGTCCTGGATGTGCGTGAAGGACTGCGTGGTGGTCGGCGCGTACCGCCAGGAGGTGTCGACATTGCGGTCGGAGACCTGGAAGACCTCGTTGTAGCGCTGGCCGCCGAAGAACGGGTCCGGTTTGCCGAGCGGCGTCTTCGGCAGGTCGATCCTGGCGGCGGGCCAGCCGTACCCGGCCTCGATCAGCAGCTTCATACTGTCCGGGTTCGTGTTCAGCCAGTGCGCCACCTTCAGCGCCTCGACCGGGTGCTGGGAGCCCTGGAGGACCGCGGTGGAGGAGCCGCCCCAGTTGGAGGAGGCGTGTGCGCCGGCCTCCCACTGCGGCAGTTCGGACACCGCCCACTTGCCCTTGGTGCGCGGGGCGTTGCCGCGGATCAGCGCGTCGTACCACTGCGCGCCCGGCCAGGTGGCCAACTCGCCTGTCTGCAGCGCCTTGTAGAAGGCGCTCTGCGCGTCCTGCGTCTGGAGCACGAAGCGGTCGCGGACGAGTCCGTCCCAGTAGTCGGCGACCTCCAGGGACTCCGGGGACGTCAGGTCGACGATCCAGGTGTCACCTTCGGTGCGCACCCAGTGGGCGCCGCGCTGCCAGGGGAAGCTGGCGAACCACTGGGCGTTGGAGGGCGGGAAGGCCGTGATGTACGAGCCCTGCTTCTTGGCCTTCTTCGCGGCGGCGCGGTACTCGTCCCAGGTTTTGGGGGCCTCGATGTCCCACTTCTCCAGGAGGTCCTTGCGGTAGAAGAGGCCCATGGGGCCGGAGGCCTGCGGGATCGCGTACGTGCCGCCGGCGAAGACGCCCTGCTTCCACTGCCAGTCGACGTAGTGGTCCTTGAGCTTGTCCGCCCCGTACTCGCTCAGGTTCGTCAGGCCGCCCTCCAGCATGAACTCGGGCAGCGCGTAGTACTCGACCTGGGCGAGGTCCGGCGGGTTGCCGGCCTTCACGGCGGCGTGCATCTTCTGGTAGCCGCCGGAGGTGTTGGCGGGCACCATCTGCGCGACGACCTGGATGTCCGGGTTGCGCTTGTTCCACAGCGCGACGGCTTTCTGCAGCGGCACCCAGGTCCAGAGCCTGAGGGTGACCTTCTGGCCCGGCTTGCGGCCGTGGTCCTTCGTCATGCGGGCGGCGCCGGCGGACTCGCCGCAGGCCGCGAGAGCGGGGGCCGCGGTTGCGGCGGCGGCCCACGTGAGGACCTTTCGGCGGGTGGGTGGTTGGGGCATCTGACCTCCTTGTCAGAGCGACGTCTGGGCCTGGAGCACGGCGACGCCGTACGCCGGTAGAGACACACGGGTGGTGGGCTCCGGCTCGGCGGTGAGGCGGTCCCTCATGGGGGTCGGCAGGGAGACCTCGGCCTCCCTCTTGCCGTGGTTGAGCAGGAACAGGAAGCGGCCGGCCGCGCCTTCGCGGACGGTGGCTTGTACCTGTGCGGGCAGGTCCGGGAGTACGGGTGCCACCCCGGCCTCCGTCCGGACCCGGTCCAACAGGCCCCGCAGCGCTGCCGGTTCGAGGCGGGCGCCGAGGTACCAGGCGGTGCCGTCGCCGTACGTGTGGCGGGTGACGGCCGGGCGTCCCGCGAGCTCACCGTCCTCATAGACGGCGACGGCTCCGGCGCCCTCCAGGTCGATGGCCTCGGACCACAGGTCGGCGCGGCCGGTCAACTCCCCGCTCACCGTGAGGTGTTGGTCCTCGTCCAGCGGCCAGAACTCCTCCGTACGAATGCCGAGCAGTCGCCTCAAGTGGGCGGGATAGCCGCCGAGTTCGACCCGGTCGCAGTCGTCGACGATGCCGGAGAAGAAGGACACGACCAGGTGTCCGCCGCCTTCGACGTATGCCGCGAGCCGCTCCGCGTTCTCCTGGCTGAGCAGGTACAGGTTCGGCACGACGACGAGCTTGTACGAGGAGAGGTCGCGGTCCGGCGGGACGATGTCGCACGGCACACCCGCGTCGAACAGGGCGCGGTGGTGCGCGAGGTTGATCTCGGACTGGTTCAGCGCTGTGGAGGGGTGCGAGTCCAGCTCGAGGGCCCACCAGCTGTTCCAGTCGGTGAGGAGCGCGGCGTCGGCGGTCGAGCGGGTCCCCGCGATCTCGGGTACGGACGCCAACTCGCGTCCCAGGTCGGATACTTCGCGGAAGATCCGCGTGTCGGTCCCGGCGTGCGGCACCATCGCCGAGTGGTACTTCTCGGCGCCGCCGCGCGACTGGCGCCACTGGAAGTAGAGGACCGCGTCGGCTCCCTGCGCGACGGCCTGCCAGCTCCACAGGCGCATCCGGCCGGGCTGCTTCGGGCTGTTGCGCGGCCGCCAGTTGACCGCGCTGGGCGCCTGCTCAAGGAGCAGCCACGGCTGTCCGCTGCGCGCCGAGCGCATCAGGTCGAAGTTGTACGCGGCGGTGAGGTGCGGAGCGTCCTCGTACGGGTCCTGGTAGTGGTCGAGCGACATCACGTCCATGTGCTCGGACCAGGCGAAGGCGTCGACCGGCTTGTGGTTCGGCATCAGGTTCGTGGTGATCGGCACGCCCGGTGTGACACGGCGCAGCACGGCCCGCTCGGCGAGGTAGCACTGGCGCAGCGCGTCGTCGCTGAAGCGCCAATAGTCCAGCTGCTGGGCCGGGTTGGCGAACGTGGGGGCGAGGCGCGGAGGCAGGACCTCGTCGAAGTCGTCGTAGCGTTGCGACCAGAAGGCCGTGGACCAGGCCTCGTTGAGGGCGTCCACGGATCCGTAGCGCTCGTGCAGCCAGCGGCGGAAGTCGGCGGCGGACACGTCGCAGTAGCACTGGCGGGTGTGACAGCCGTACTCGTTGCCGATGTGCCAGGTGTCCAGGGCCGGGTGATCGGCGTAGCGGGTCGCGAGGCGCTCGACGAGGCGGGTGGCGTGCTCGCGGTAGACCGGGCTGGAGGGGCAGTAGTGCTGGCGGCCGCCGGGCCACTTGCGGCGGCCGTCCTCGGTCTCCGGGAGGATCTCCGGGTGCAGGCGGGAGAGCCACGGGGGCGGCGACGCGGTCATGGTGGCCAGACAGACCCGGATCCCCGCGTCAGCGAGGTTGTCCATGACGCGGTCGAACCAGCCGAAGTCGTAGGCACCGGGCCGGGGTTCGACCTTGGCCCAGGAGAAGATCCCGGCCGTGACCATGGTGACCCCGGCCTCCTTCATCAGCCGGGTGTCCTCGGCCCGGACGTCCTCGGGCCACTGCTCGGGGTTGTAGTCGGCGCCGAAGTGGAGCATCGCACCTCACTCGATCCGTCGGGCCGCACGGCCCTGTTCAATCCATTAATTAGGAATTAACGTGGCGGAATATATGAGCGAGGGTCAAGGGGGTCAACCCCCTTGACCAGCCGAACAGGTGACGATCGTGTTCTCAGGTCACCGGACCCAGGAGGCAGCCCATGACAGCCCCGCGCGCCACCGACCGCTTCGCCGGGCGCACCGCCATCGTGACCGGAGCCGCCGCGGGCATCGGCGCCGCGACCGCGCGGCGGCTCGCCGCGGAGGGCGCCGCCGTGGTACTCGCCGACATCGACGAGCGGCACGGGTCCGAGGCCGCCAAGGAGATCGAGCGGGACGGTGGCCGCGCCGTGTTCGTGCCCGCCGACGTCGCGCGCGAGGGCGCCTGGCGGGAGGCGCTGACCGCGGCGCACGACTTCGGGCCCGTCGGAGTCCTGGTGAGCAACGCGGTGAAGATCGAGGTCGCCCCGGCGCACGAGACCTCACCCGAGTCCTGGAACCGGCAGCTGACCATCGGGCTCACGGCGGCGTTCCTCGGCGTGCGGACCTGCCTCGACGACCTGCGCGAACAGGAGGGGTCGGTGGTCCTGGTCTCCTCCGTGCATGCCCGGCACGGCATCCCGGGCCACCCGGCGTACGCGGCGGCCAAGGGCGGCCTGCTGTCGCTCAGCAGCCAACTCGCCGTGGAATACGGCCCGTCGGTGCGGGTCAACACGGTGCTGCCGGGGCCGATCCTGACCGGAGTGTGGGACCGGGTGCCCGAGGAGGAGCGGGCGGCGAGTGTCGCGGAGACCGCGGCCCGCCGCTTCGGCAGCCCCGACGAGGTGGCGTCCGCGATCGCGTTCCTCGCCTCGCCCGAGGCCTCGTACGTGACCGGGACGAGCCTGGTGGTCGACGGCGGGTGGAGCGTGATGAAGTCCTCGGCGTGAACGGACGCCGAACATAGGGTGAACTCCCGCCGCCCCGGAGATACTTGGCGGGCCGAGACGTCGAGAGAACAGCAGGTAGGACATGGCGGGGTACGCGCGCCGCGGAGTGCACGGGCAGACCGTGGAGACCATCGCGCACCGGGTGCTGAGCGGCCGGATCGGGGAGGGGGCGACCCTCGACCTCGGCGCGCTCCAGGACGAACTCGGCGTCAGCCTCACCGCGTTGCGGGAGTCCCTGAAGGTGCTCGCCGCGAAGGGCATGGTCGACGCCCGGCAGAAGCGCGGCACCTTCGTGCGGCCCCGCGCGGACTGGCATCTGCTCGACGCGGACGTGCTGCGCTGGCAGTTCGAGTCACTGGACGGCGGCCTCGCGGCGGGCGCGGGCA
Organism: Streptomyces nidicola; assembly: GCF_050106155.1. Lineage (NCBI taxonomy): Bacteria > Bacillati > Actinomycetota > Actinomycetes > Kitasatosporales > Streptomycetaceae > Streptomyces > Streptomyces nidicola. Next base: position 2,104,962 of record NZ_JBNBPI010000001.1, on the reverse strand, counting down.
ATCCGCTGCTGGGCGACCTGGACGAGGTGCGCGGCATCGTCGAGCCGGCCGCGGTCCGGCTCGCGGCGAGCCGCCGCACGCCGGACGATCTGGCCGCGCTCGACGCGGCCCTCGCGGCGATGGGGGAGTCGGGTGGTGAGGGCGGCGCGACCCATGCGGTCGAGGCGGACCTCGCCTTCCACGGCGCCCTGCTCCGGGCCTCCCACAACGAACTGCTGGAACGCATGGACCTGGTGATCGCCGCGGGCCTCGCCCACCGCGACCGCCTCGTCCACGGCACGGGCCGCCACCCCAAGGACCCCGTCCCCAGCCACCGCGCCGTCCTCGACGCGGTCCGCGCGCAGGACGCGGACGCGGCGGAGTCGGCGATGCGGACGCTTTTGGACCAGGCGGCGCGTGACCTGGTCCGGATTCGCAGAGCCCCGTAACGCGGGTTCCGCCGCACCACCACGGGGCTCCGCCCCGGACCCCGCTGCTCAATCTCCCCCAGCTACCGCTGGGAGGTGCCCCCTGCAGGGGCTTTATATGCCCGTACCGATCAGCGCGCTCAGCTCGGCCAGTTCCGGCTCCGTCAGGTCCGTGAGCGGAGGTCGTACCGGGCCCGCCGGGTGGCCCGTCGCCGTCATGCCCGCCTTGACGATGCTGACCGCGTAGCCGGCCTTGCGGTTGCGGAGTTCCGTGTACGGGAGGACGAAGTCGCGCAGGTGCTTGAGGACGGTGGCGTGGTCCCGGCCGCGGACGGCGGCGTAGAAGTCGAGGGCGAACTCCGGCAGGAAGTTGAAGATCGCCGACGAGTAGGTGGTGACGCCGAGTTCGAGGTACGGGAGCGCGAACATCTCCGCCGTGGGCAGGCCGCCGACGTAGGTGAAGCGGTCGCCGAGGCGGGTGTAGATGCGGGTCATGGCGTCGATGTCGCCGACGCCGTCCTTGTAGCCGATGAGGTTCGGGCAGGACTCGGCGACGCGGGCCAGGGTGTCCGCGCTGTACTTGGCGTTGGCCCGGCCGTAGGCGATGACGCCGAGGTTCGTGGCCTTGCAGACCGCCTCGACGTGCTCGGCCAGTCCGTCCTGCGAGGCCTCCGTCAGGTACGGCGGGAAGAGCAACAGGCCGTCGGCGCCCGCGCGTTCGGCCGCCTGCGCGTACTCGATCGCGGTCCGCGTGCCGTACCCGGCCGGGGCGAGGATCGGGGTGCCCTCGGGCGCCGCCTGCACGGCCGCGGTCACCACCTGCTCCGTCTCGGCGGCGGTCAGCGAGAAGAACTCGCCCGTGCCGCCCGCGGCGAAGAGACCGCCGACCTCGTGCTCGGCCAGGCGCTCGATGTTGGCGCGGTAGGCCTGCTCGTCGAACGCGAGGTCCGCGGCCTTGAAGTGGGTGACCGGGAAGGAGAGCAGGCCCGAGCCGATGCGGGCGCCGAGCTCTGACGGGGTGAAGGACGACATGGGTGGTCTGCTCCTGCTGAACGCTGGGGGACGGTGAAGAGGTGGTGTGAGTACGACATTACGAGGCGTCACTCATGCTCGTCCAACACTGTTTTTGCATTCAGTGATACCCGGTAGGTATCCAAGGGGTGATGCGGACATGGCTCTGGCGCGGGTCCCGCGCTGTCCGTCAGCGGGGCCCGCGCCAGAGGGTGGGGGAGAGGTGGATTACGGGCGGGCGCCCACCTCGTGCGTCGCGACGGTCCAGGCGCGGGCCTGCTCGCTGAGGGTGATGCCGAGGCCCGGGCGGGACGACACGTGCATGCGGCCGTCGCTGATCGCCAGGCGCTCGTTGAACAGCGGCTCCAGCCAGTCGAAGTGCTCCACCCACGGCTCGATCGGGTAGGCCGCGGCGAGGTGGAGGTGGATCTCCATCGCGAAGTGCGGGGCCAACTGAAGGTTGTTGTGCTCGGCGAGGGTCGCCAGCTTGAGGAACTGGGTGATGCCGCCGATGCGCGGGGCGTCGGGCTGGATCACGTCGCAGGCGTTCGCCTTGATGAGCTCGACGTGCTCGGCGACCGACGCGAGCATCTCGCCGGTGGCGACGGACGTGTCGAGCGAGGCGGCCAGCGCGGCGTGGCCCTGCGCGTCGTAGGCGTCGAGCGGCTCCTCGATCCAGACGAGGTCGAACTCCTCCATGGCCCGGCCCATGCGCTGGGCGGTCGGCCGGTCCCACTGCTGGTTGGCGTCGACCATCAGCGGGACGTCGTCGCCGATGTGCTCGCGTACGGCGGTCAGCCGCGCGAGGTCGGCCTTGCGGTCCGGGTTGCCGACCTTGATCTTGATGCCGCCGATGCCGCTGGCCAGGGAGGCGGTGGCGTTGTCGAGGACCTGGTCGGTCGGCGTGTGCAGGAAGCCGCCGGAGGTGTTGTAGCACTGGACCGAGTCGCGGTGGGCGCCGAGCAGCTTGGCGAGCGGAAGGCCGGCCCGCTTGGCCTTGAGGTCCCACAGGGCGATGTCGAGCGCGGCGATCGCCTGCGTGGCGACGCCGCTGCGGCCGACGGAGGCGCCAGCCCACACCAGCTTCGTCCACAGGCGGCCGATGTCGCTCGGGTCCTCGCCGATCAGGTTGTCGGCGATCTCCTTGGCGTGTGCGAACTGGGCGGGGCCGCCGGCCCGCTTGGAGTAGCCGAAGCCGATGCCGGAGTGGCCCTCGGTGGTCTCGATCTCCGCGAACAGGAAGGCGACCTCGGTCATCGGCTTCTGCCGGCCGGTGAGCACCTTGGCATCGCTGATCGGCGTCGCGAGGGGCAGCGTGACGGAGGAGAGCTTGATCCAGGCGATGGTGTCGATGGTCGCCTCGCCCTGACGGGAGGCGGCTGAACTGGCTGTGGACGTGCTGGTCACCACTGCGAATCCCTGGGGGTGTGAGCCGTTGGTTCCTGTTGACGCTAAGGTCGGCGATTGATCCACGTCAAACATAGTTTTTGGATGATCCAATACCTGGAGGGCATCGTTGTTCACGCTTGCGCAGCTGTCGAGCTTCGTGGCCGTCGCGGAGGAACTGCACTTCACGCGGGCCGCCGAGCGGCTGCGGATGACACAGCCCCCGCTCAGCCGGCAGATCCAGCTCCTCGAGCACGAGTTGGACGTGCAGCTCCTCGACCGCACCAACCGCACCGTCCGGCTCACCCCGGCCGGCCGCGCCTTCCTCAACGAGGCGCGCACGATCCTGCGGCAGGCCGAGGCGGCGACGCTCGCCGCGCGGCAGGTGTCCACGGGTGAGGCGGGCGCCATCGCCGTCGGCTTCACCGCGGCGAGCGCCTACTCCGCGCTCGGCCCGCTGCTCGACGTCGCCCGGTCCTCCATGCCGGGCACGGAGATCGTGCTCCGCGAGAAGGTGACCCGCGACCAGCTGGAGGCCCTCACCGAGGGCTCCCTCGACCTCGGCATGATCCGCCCCTCCAGCACGGGCCCCGACCTGGAGACCCGGTCGACCACCCGCGAGGGGCTGCTCGCCGCGGTGCCGAGCGGGCATCCGCTCGCCGAGGGCGAAGGGCCGCTGCCGATGGGCGAGTTCGACGGGCAGGACGTGCTGATGTACTCGCCGATCGAGGCCCGGTACTTCCACGAACTGCTGGTCAGCATCTTCCGTGAGGCGCGGGTGCGGCCGCGGTTCACGCAGTACCTCAGCCAGGTGCACAGCCTGCTCGCCATGGTCCATGCCGGGTGGGGCATCGCCTTCGTGCCCGAGTCGGCGGCGCAGATGCGGTTTCCCGGGATCGCGTTCCGGCCGTTGGAGCTGTCCGATGCGAGGCCGGTCGAGTTGCATCTGGTGTGGCGGAAGGCGAATGACAATCCGGCGTTGCATGCGTTGCTGCGGTTGCTTTAGGCCGGGATTGTTGCGGTCGGCCGGTCCTACGTCGCGGGGCTCTGCCCCGGGCCCCGCTGCTCAATCGCCGCAGGGGCTTGAAGTGACTATGGTCGACCGGGTAAGCGTCGACGTATCAGGAGGAACCGTGTCCAAGCCCCCGCTGTCCGCTGAAGCCGTCGCCATGCTCGAGGAGGCGAACCCGGCCACCGTCGCCACGCTCCGCAAGGACGGGTCGCCCGTGTCCGCGGCGACCTGGTACCTCTGGGAGGACGGCCGGGTGCTGCTCAACATGGACGAGGGGCGGGTCCGCCTCGGGCACCTGCGCCGCGACCCGCGGCTCACCCTCACCGTCCTCGACAAGGACAGCTGGTACACCCACATCACCCTCATCGGCCGAGCCGTCGAGATCCGCGAGGACAAGGGCCTCGCCGACATCGACCGGATCTCGACCCACTACGCGGGCGGCCCCTACCCGGAGCGTGACCGGGCCCGGTTCACGGCGGTCGTGGAGATCGACCGCTGGCACGGCTGGGGCGAGTTCCGCGACAGCGACCAGGCGACGGTGTAGGTGTAGCCCCGGGGTCGTCCGGCTGAGGACTACGGGACCCGCGCCGTCCACTCGTCCGTGCCGAACTTGGTGCGTACGAGCTCCCGGGCGCGGGCCAGTTCCTCGTCGGTCACCTTGTCCTCGGTCAGCCCGTACCGGCTCCGGAACGAGTCGATCATGCGCGAGATGACCTCCTCGCGGGGCAGGCCGGTCTGGCGGCGCAGCGGGTCGACGCGCTTCTTGGCGCTCTTCGTGCCCTTGTCGGACAGCTTCTCCTTGCCGATGCGCAGCACGTCGACCATCTTGTCGGCGTCGATGTCGTACGACATCGTCACGTGGTGCAGCACCGCGCCCTGCCCGGCCGCGACCCGCTTCTGCGCGGCGCCCGCGACCTTGCCGACGTCCGTGGCGATGTCGTTGAGCGGCTGGTACCAGGCCTTGATGCCCATGTCGGCGAGGGCGCCGAGCACCCAGTCGTCCAGATAGGCGTAGGAGTCCTGGAAGGAGAGGCCGGAGACGAGGGACTCGGGGACGGCGAGCGAGTACGTGATCGTGGACTTGGGCTCGGCGAACATCGCGCCGCCGCCCGAGACCCGGCGCACCACCGTCACACCGTGGCGCTCCACGCCCTCCGGGTCGACCTCGTTGCGCAGCGACTGGAAGCTGCCGATGATCACCGCGGGCCGGTCCCACTCCCACACGCGCAGCGTCGGCGGGCGCTTGCCGAGCGCGACCTGTTCCACCATCACCTCGTCCAGCGCCATGTGCAGGACGGGGGACTGGGGCGCGTCGTGGATCAGCTGCCAGTCGTAATCCCGCCAGTCCGTGGCCTGGGCGAGCGCGCGGCGCACCGCCGTGGCGACGCCCTCCGTGGTGAGGCCGAGCATGACCGTGCCGGCGGGCAGGCCCGCGTCGATCCGGGCGGCGAGGGCGGCGGTGTCGGCGTCGGCCGGGGCGCCTTCGAGCGCGGCGTTGATCGAGAGGAGCGCGTCGTCCGGTTCCAGGAAGAAGTCGCCCGCCACCCGGACCTGGCGCAGCACGCCGTCCGCCACGTCCACGTCGACGACGACGAGCTTGCCGCCGGGGATCTTGTACTCGCCGTGCACGGTGTGCCGCCTTCCACCAGGTTGTCCGTCTTCGCGGACAACGCTAACCGGAGTCCGGACATTCCCGGGCACGGGCGGGCCCCGCGTCGGCCCCCGCGCCACTCCCGCCGGTATTGACACTTCGTCAGATCTCCCGCATCGTCGCCCCGCGCACGCCCACCGGACCGGCTACCGGAGGAGTTCGCCCATGGACCTCGACGACACCCCCGTCCCCGACTACGCCGCCCTGCACCGCGTCGACCGCCGCGCCTTCGTCCTGCTCGGCGCGGGCAACGGCATCGGGCGGCAGACCGCCCACGCGCTCACCTCGGCGGGCGCGCGCGTGCTGTGCGTGGACGTCGACAAGGAGCGGGCTGAGGCGGTCGCGGCACAGACGGGTGGCGTCCCGTACGTGGCGGACGTGACGCGGCGGCAGGACATGCGGGCGCTCTTCGCTTACGCGCAACGGGAGTTGGGCCCTGTCGGCGGCGTCGTCGACATCGTCGGCATGGCCCGCTACGAGGCCCTGGACGCGCTCGACGACGACGCGTGGGCGTGGCACTTCGACCTGGTCCTGCGGCACGCCTGGCTCACCGTTCAGTACGGGGGAGCGGCGGTGGCGGCGGCGGGCGGCGGGCCGCTGGTGTTCGTGGCGTCCGTGTCCGGGCTCACGGCGGCGCCGCTGCACGGGGCGTACGGGGCCGCCAAGGCGGGGCTGATGTCCCTGGTGCGGACGGCCGCCGTCGAGTACGGGGGGCGTGGGGTGCGGGTCAACGCGGTGGCGCCGGGTGTGGTGTGGACGCCGCGGGTCGCGGGGCTGCTCGGGGAGGAGGGGCGCGCGGCCAACGCGGCGAACGCCCCGCTCGGCCGCGTCGCCCAGCCCGCCGACATCGCCGCGGCCCTCCTCTTCCTGGCCTCGCCGCTCTCCTCGTACGTGACCGGCCAGACGCTCGTCGTGGACGGCGGTACCGGGGTCAAGTTCCCGTACCCGACGATCGGCGATACGTAAGGGATACGCGGATACGCGGATACGCGGCGTGGCCTGAAGTCTCAGGTGTCACGGGCTTCTCAAGCACCTTATTCGGTAAGGCTATTGACTAATCCCCGCATGAAGCCACAAGAATCTGTTGGCTCACGTTCGATTGTGGCGAGTCATGTTGGCTTCGAGGGGATTTCCGCATGTCTGCTGGTCGTAGATCCGTCAGTCGTAGCTCCGTCAGCCGTAGGTCCGTGCTGGCCGCGAGTGCCGTCGCCCCCGTCGTGGGGGCGCTCGCCGTGCCCCCGGCCGGTGCCGCCGAGGGCCGCGCGGGGAGCGTCGGGCGCCGCACCGTCGAGCTCGCCGACGGCTGGCGTTTCGCGCTGGTCAGCCCGGACGGCATCACCGATCCGACCGGCGCGTACGCCGACGCCGAGCGGCCCGACCACGACGACGCGAAGTGGCGGAAGGTCGCCGTCCCGCACGACTGGTCCATCGAGCAGACGCCCACCACCGAGCACAACACGACGAGCGGCACGGGCTTCCTGCCCGGCGGACTCGGCTGGTACCGCAAGACGTTCACGGTGCCGAAGGCGTACGCGGGCAAGCGGATCTCCGTCGAGTTCGACGGCGTGTACATGGACGCCAACGTCTACGTGAACGGTGAGCTCGTCACCCACCACCCCTACGGCTACACCGGGTTCGCCCACGACATCACCGACCTGCTGCACGTCGACGGCGCCACCCCCAACCTCCTCGCCGTCGAGGTCCGCAACCGGCTGCCCAGCAGCCGCTGGTACTCCGGCAGCGGCATCTACCGCAGGGCCCGCCTCGTCGTCACCGAACCGGTGCACGTCGAGCGCTGGGGCACGTTCGTCACGACGCCCGACCTCGCCCAGACCCTCAAGAAGGGGTACGCCACCGTCGACGTGCGCACGAGCGTCGCCAACGCCGCGGGCGCCGCGCGCGACGTGACGGTCCTCTCCACGGTCCGCGACGCGAAGGGCCGCCGCGTGGCGCGCGCCGAGTCGACCCTCGCGGGAGTGGGCAAGGACGGCAAGACGGATCACGTCCAACTCCGGATCACCAAGCCGGAGTTGTGGTCCATCGAGACTCCGGGGAACCGCTACACGCTCGTCACCGACCTGCGCGTCGACGGCCGCACCGTCGACACCTACCGCACCCGCTTCGGCCTCCGGCACGCCACCTTCGACCCCGACGAGGGCCTCTCGCTCAACGGCACCCACACGAAGATCAAGGGCGTCGACCTGCACCACGACCTCGGCGCGCTCGGCGCCGCCGTGCAACCCGACGCCGTCCGCCGCCAGTTGACCATCATGAGGTCCATGGGCGTCAACGCGCTGCGCACCTCGCACAACCCGCCCGCGCCCGAGGTCATCGAGGCTTGCGAGGACCTCGGCCTGATCATGCTCGTCGAGGCCTTCGACTGCTGGCGCACCGGCAAGAACACCTACGACTACGGGCGCTTCTTCGACGAGCACTCCGACGCCGACATCGCCGAGATGGTGCGCGCCGCCCGCAACTCCCCGGCCGTCCTCATGTGGTCCATCGGCAACGAGATCCCCGACTCCACCCAGACGCAGGGCATCGCCATGGCGGAGCGCCTCATCGCCGACGTCAAGGAACTCGACGGCACCCGCCCGATCGTCATCGGCTCCGACAAGTACCGCTCGCTGCCCGCCGTGGGCTCACCCGCCGACAAGATCGTCGCCGGGCTCGACGGCCTCGGCCTCAACTACAACACCGCCGCCTCCGTCGACGCACTGCACAAGCGCTACCCGCACCTGTTCCTCTTCGAGTCGGAGTCCTCGTCCGAGACGTCGAGCCGCGGCACGTACCAGGAGCCGCAGCACCTCAACACGGGCGAGAACCACACCCCCGGCAAGCGCGCCACCTCCTCCTACGACAACAACCTCGCCTCCTGGACCATGAGCGGCGAGTACGGCCTGAAGAAGGACCGCGACCGGCGCTTCTTCGCCGGTGAGTTCCTGTGGTCCGGCATCGACTACATCGGCGAGCCCACCCCGTACGACGTGTTCCCGGTGAAGGCCTCGTTCTTCGGCGCGGTCGACACGGCCGGCTTCCCGAAGGACATGTACCACCTCTTCCGCAGCCAGTGGGTCGACGAGCCGATGGTGCATCTGCTGCCCATGGACTGGACGACGCACGAGGACGGTCAGGAGGTGGAGGTGTGGGCGTACGCCAACGTCGCCGAGGTCGAGCTGTACCTCAACGGCCGTTCCCTGGGCGTGCGTTCCTTCGACGCGAAGAAGACCGTCGACGGCCGCCCGTACCTGGAGACCACGGAGGCCACTCACGACGACAAGACCGTCACGTCCGGCCCCTACCCCGGCAGCTACACCTCGCCGAACGGCAGCGCGGGCAAGCTGCACCTGACGTGGAAGGTGCCCTTCGCGGCCGGTGAGCTGAAGGCCGTCGCGCGGCGCGGCGGCAAGACGGTGGCGACGGATGTGCTGCGCACGGCGGGCGCCCCGCATGCGGTGCGTCTGACGGCGGACCGGAAGTCCGTCGCGGCGGACGGGCGGGCCCTCGCCTTCGTCACTGCGGAGGTCGTCGACGCGAAGGGAACCGTCGTCCCCGACGCCGCGCGGCTCCTCGAATTCACCGTGAAGGGCGGCCACTTGGCGGGCGTCGACAACGGGCAGCAGGAGTCCGCCGAGCGCTATCAGGCCAGTACCCGCACCACGTTCCACGGGCTCGCGCTCGCGATCGTGCGCGCCGGAACCGAGCCGGGCTCCCTCACCGTCACGGCGCGCGCGGACGGGCTGCGGCAGGGCAGGGCGACGCTGCGCGTCACCGGCCCGGCGGGAGAACCCGTCACCCCGGCCGATCCCTTCGTCCCCGACCCGGGCCCGGGAGCCATCAAGTACCCGCACGCCGAAGCCAGTTACTCGGGCGCCGCCAAGACGCTCCCCGCCGCGATGCTCGACGGCGACCCGGCCACCCAGTGGTCCAACGCGTTCAACAAGGCCGCCACCGCCCTGCTGCCCGCCTTCAAGGGGGCGCGGCCGGAGGACTGGGTGTCGGTGACCTGGGCGGAGGAACGGCAAGTGGGCCGCGTCGAGGCCTCCTTCACGGTCGACGCCACCCACTCCCTGCCCGCCGCGATCGAGGTGGCGGTAGGCGACGGCGACACCTATGAGGTCGTGGACGACGCCGACATCGCCTGGGCCAAGGCCTCCGGCGAGCCCACCGTCATCACCTTCGACGCGGTACGCGGACGATCGCTGCGCCTGAAGCTGACCAGCCGCAAGCCCGGGGACGTCACGGGCGCCGTGGGGGTCAGCGCGCTGGACGTGGCGCAGTCGTGACACCCCCGCACAGCGTCGACACGCCCCCGTACGGCGTCGATGCACCCAGGGCGACGTGCGCGCGTTCGTGCACGACCACCGCCAGGACTGGCGCGACCGGGGTACGGACCGGGCGGTACCGGGTGTTCGGCGGGCCGCACGGAAAGACGACTTGACCGACACCCGGTCGACGGCGTGTCCTACGGTTTCCGGAAGGCATCCGGAGATCTCTCGGAAGCGTGTGTCGACGGAGGTGGGGAACGTGGGCGGGGAAGCCGATCGGCGCAAGGCGGCCACGAAGAGTCCTGAGGGGCCGGCCAAGGTGACGATCACCGAGATCGCGCGGGAGGCGGGAGTGTCCGTGCCGACCGTCTCGCGGGTCGTCAACGGTCGCTCCGACGTCTCGCCCGGCACCCGGGCCCGCGTCGAGGACCTGCTGCACCGCCACGGGTACCAGCGGCGGGCGCCCGCGCCCGGGGCCCGGGCGGCCCTGCTCGACCTGGTCTTCAACGACCTGGACAGCCCGTGGGCCGTGGAGATCATCCGGGGCGTCGAGGAAGCCGCCCACGAGGCAGGGGTGGGGACGGTCGTCTCCGCCATCCACGACCGGGCGGGCGACGCGCGGGAGTGGATGACCAACCTGCGGGCCCGCGCGTCGGACGGCGTGATCCTCGTGACCTCGGTGCTCGACCCCGGCCTTCGGGACGAACTGCGGCGGCTGCGCGTGCCGTTGGTGGTGATCGACCCGGCGGGCTCTCCCGTGACGGACGCGCCGACCGTCGGCGCCACCAACTGGGCGGGCGGGATGGCGGCCACCGAGCATCTGCTGGAACTCGGGCACCGGCGCATCGGGTTCATCCAAGGGCCGCCGCGGCTGCTGTGCTCCCGGGCCCGCCTCGACGGCTACCGCGCCGCGCTCGACGTCGCGGGCGTGCCGGTCGAGGACGAGCTGATCGTGTCCGGCGACTTCTACCACGCGTCGGGGTTCGACGGCTGCCAGCGGCTGCTCGACCTCGACGAACCGCCCACGGCGATCTTCGCGTCCAGCGATCAGATGGCGCTCGGCGCGATCGAGGCGCTGCGGCGGCGCGGGCTGCGTGTGCCCGAGGATCTGAGCGTGGTCGGTTTCGACGACCTTCCGGAAGTCCGCTGGTCGGCGCCGCCGCTCACCACGGTGCGCCAACCGCTGTCCGACATGGGCAAGTTGGCGGCCCGTACCGCGCTCGACCTGGCCCGTTCCGTGGAACCGGCGGCTCCGCGCGTCGACCTCGCCACGGAGCTCGTGGTGCGGGCCAGTACGGCCGCGCTCCGGAGCGTGTAACTCCGCTACAGCACCTGTGAGGGGTGTCAACGGCCCTTTTTTGTTAAGGGCGTTGACACCCCTGATTTGTGTCCGTAACTTCCGTGGCCATCTACCGATAGTTTTCGGATCTCTTCCGGAAGGTGCGCCATGTCAGCCTCCGATCTCTCCCGCCGCCGATTCATGGGCGCCGCCACGGCGGCCGGTCTCGGCGCCGCCGCGCTCACCGCCTGCGGCGGCTCCGACACCGGAGGCGGGAAGGACGGTTCGGGCCGAACCGTCATCGAATGGTGGAACATCCAGACCACCGAGCCGTCGAAGACCATCTGGCCCCAGCGGGCGAAGGCTTTCGAGGCCGAGCACCCGAAGGTGCGGATCAAGCTCGTCACGCTGGAGAACGACGCCTACAAGTCGAAGATGACGGCGCTGACCAGCTCCGGAAAGCTTCCGGACATCTACCACACGTGGGGCGGCGGCGTTCTGCAGCAGCAGATCGACGCGGGGATGGTCGAGGACCTCACCGGGCCCATGAAGTCCTGGGCCGACACCCTGGTGCCCGCCTCCGTCAAGCCCTACCAGTTCGACGGCAAGACCTACGCGGTGCCCTTCGACATCGGCGCCGTCGGCTTCTGGTACAACAAGGCGCTCTTCAAGAAGGCCGGCATCAGCGAACCGCCCACCACCTGGGACGACTACCTCGACACGATCAAGAAGCTGAAGTCCGCGGGCATCACTCCGATCGCCCTCGCGGGCAAGGAGAAGTGGCCCGGCATGTACTTCTGGTCGTACCTGTCGATGCGGATCGCCGGGGTCGACGGCATGCAGAAGGCCGCCGACGCCAAGGACTTCACCGGCGACGACTTCGTCAAGGCGGGCGAACACCTCAAGGAACTCGTCGCCCTCAAGCCGTTCCAGAAGGGCCACCTCGGCGCCGCGTACTCCACTCCGAACGGCGAGGCCGCCACCATGGGCAACGGCAAGGCGGCCATGGAACTCATGGGCCAGTGGGCGCCCGTCGTGCAGGCCGACGCCGGCAAGGGCATCGGCAAGGACCTCGGCTTCTTCCCGTTCCCCTCGGTCGCGGGCGGCAAGGGAGCGGGCACCGACGTGTTCGGCGGAGGCGGCGGCTACGCGCTGCGCAAGGGCGCGCCGAAGGAGGCCATGGAGTTCATGAAGTTCTTCATGACCGCCCAGTCCGACCGCATCCTCGTCTCCAAGGCCAACCTGATACCCGTCGTCAAGGACGCCGAGAGCGCGCTCAAGGACCCCAACCTGACCGCCGTCTCCGACATGCTCCGCAAGTCGACCGGCTTCCAGCTCTACCTCGACCAGGCCTACCCGCCGGCCGTCGGCCAGGAGATCAACGACTCCGTCGCCGCGCTCATCGCGGGCTCCAAGTCCCCCGACCAGGTGGCCCGTTCGGTGACCCAGGTCGCCAAGAGCCAGTAAGAGACCATGACTTCGACCTACGTCAAGGACGCCGCCGAGCCCCTCGTCAAGGAGCCGGAGCCCGGCCCCGGCAACCGGCGTCCGCTCGCCCGGCGCGTCAAGGACTGGCTGACCGCCTTCTCCTTCACCCTGCCCGCACTGATCCTCTTCGGCGCGCTCGTCCTCGCGCCGATCATGTACGCGCTGTACGTCAGCCTCTTCAACTGGGGCGGATTCGGCTCGCCTTCCGACTACACGGGTCTGTCCAACTACAGCCGCCTCATCAAGGACCCGGTGTTCCTCGGCGACCTGTGGCGCGGACTGCTCCTGGTCGGCTTCTCCGTCCTCGTCCAGCTGCCGTTCGCGCTCGCCATGGCCGTGCTGCTCAACCAGAAGCTGCGCGGCCGGGCGATCTACCGGATGCTGTTCTTCGCCCCGTACGTACTGTCCGAGGTGATCACCGGCGTCCTGTTCTCCATGATCTTCGCGCCGGACGACGGGCTCGCCGACAACGTGCTCGGCGCGGTCGGTCTCGACGGGCTCGGCGGCCTGTGGTTCGCCGACCAGTCGACCGTCATGCCGACCCTGTTCCTCGTGATGACCTGGAAGTTCTTCGGCTTCCACATGATGCTGTACCTGGCGGGCCTCCAGGGCATCCCGGCCGAACTGCACGAGGCCGCCCGGATCGACGGTGCCGGCGCCTGGCAGCGCTTCCGGCACGTCACCCTGCCGCTGCTCGGACCCACCATCCGGATCAGCGTGTTCCTGTCGATCATCGGCGCCATCCAGCTGTTCGACCTGGTGTGGGTGACCTCCCAGGGCGGCCCGGACCACGCCTCCGAGACGATGGCCATCACCCTGTTCCAGTTCGGGTTCAAGCGCTACCAGATCGGCTACGCCAGCGCGATCAGCATCGCCCTCTTCCTCATCAGCCTCGTCTTCGCCCTCGCCTACCAGCGCCTCGTGCTGCGCCGCGACACCGAAGGAGCCCTCACCAACATGCGAGCCACCCGATGACCGCCCCCAGCGCGGTGGGCCGCCGCCGCTTCGGCAAAGTGCCCCTGTACGTGATCGTGTGGCTGGTCGGCATCGTCATGGTGACACCGCTGCTGTACGCGCTCGTGTCCGGCTTCAAGTCCACCGACCAGCTCTCCAGCAACCCCTTCGGCCTGCCCTCACCCTGGGTGACGTCCAACTACACTGACATCCTCGCCTCCGGATCGTTCTGGCGGATGCTCGGCTCGTCCACCCTCGTCGCCGTCGGGACGACCCTCCTGACCGTGGGGACGGCCGCCCTCGCCGCGTTCTCCCTCGCCCGGTTCGCCTACCGGGGACGGGAGTTGATGTTCACGCTCTTCACCATCGGGCTGATGTTCCCGTTCGCCGTGGCGATCCTGCCGCTGTTCGTCCTGCTGCGCACCTTCGGTCTCCTCGACAATCCGTGGGGCGTGATCCTGCCGCAGGCCGCGTTCGGGCTCCCCATCACCATCGTCATCCTGCGCGGCTTCTTCCGGCAGATCCCCGGCGAACTGGAGGAGGCGGCCACCCTCGACGGCTGCTCGCCCTTCGGCTTCTTCTGGCGCATCCTGCTGCCGATGGCGCGCCCCGCGCTCGGCACCGTCTCCGTCCTCGCCATCGTCAGCAGCTGGAACAACTTCCTGCTGCCCCTGCTGGTGTTCAGCAACGAGACCTGGTGGACGATCCCCGTCGGCGTCCAGCAGTTCCAGGGGCAGTACGCCGCCGACATCGCCCGCGTCTTCGCCTACCTGGTCCTCGCCATGGTCCCGGCGCTCGCCTTCTACGCGGTCGCCGAACGGCAGCTGATCGGCGGCATCACCATGGGCGCGACCAAGGGCTGACGTCCCGACCAAGGGCTGACGTCCCGAACCCCCTTCACCATCTGCACCGCACCTGAGGAGATCCATGGCTCAGCCCTGGCAGGACACCACCCTTCCCGCCCACGTCCGGGCGGCGGACCTGCTCGCCCGGATGACCGCCGAGGAGAAGACGGCGCAACTGTCCAGCGTGTGGCTGGGCGCCGCCATCGGCTCCGACGCCGAGGCCGCCGTGGCACCCGGACAGCACGAGTACGCCGCCGAGAGCGCGGACCTCGACGCCCTCCTCCCGTACGGCCTCGGCCACCTCACCCGCCCCTTCGGCACCGTCCCCGTCGACCCCACCGAAGGCGCCGCCCGCCTCGCCGCGCTGCAGCGCCGCATCCGCGCCGGCAACCGCTTCGGGCTGCTCGCGCTCGCCCACGAGGAGTGCCTGACCGGCTTCGTGGCCTGGCAGGCCACCGTGTTCCCGACCCCGCTCGCCTGGGGCGCCACCTTCGACCCCGCCCTGATCACGGAGATGGCACGGGCGATCGGCGGCTCCATGGGCACGGTCGGCATCCACCAGGGCCTCGCCCCGGTCCTCGACGTCGTACGCGACCCGCGCTGGGGCCGCACCGAGGAGTCGATCGGCGAGGACCCCTACCTCGTCGGCACCATCGGCACCGCCTACGTACGCGGCCTCGAAGCGGCGGGCATCGTCGCCACGCTCAAGCACTTCGCCGGCTACTCGGCCTCGCGCGCCGCCCGCAACCACGCGCCCGCCCCGCTCGGGCCGCGCGAGCTGGCCGACGTGATCCTGCCGCCGTTCGAGATGGCGCTGCGCGAGGGCGGCGCCCGCTCCGTGATGGCCGCGTACAACGACATCGACGGCCTGCCCGCCCACGCGCACACCGGGCTCCTCACCCAACTCCTGCGTGGTGAATGGCAGTTCGGTGGGACGGTCGTCTCCGACTACTTCGGCGTCGCGTTCCTGGAGTCCGCCCACCGGGTCGCCGCGTCCGGGGCGGCGGCGGGCGAACTCGCGCTCGCGGCGGGCGTGGACGTCGAACTCCCGGCCGCCCACTGCTTCGCGACCGACGAGGGCCTCTCGGAGGAACTGCTCGACCGGGCGGCGCTGCGCGTCCTCACGCAGAAGTGCGAACTGGGGCTGCTCGACCCGGAGGAGGGCGAGCCGGAGCCCCCGGCCGAACCGGTCGACCTGAACCCGCCCCACATGCGGGAGTTGGCGGCCAAGGTCGCGCAGGAGTCCGTGGTCCTCCTCGCCAACGACTCGGGCCTGCTGCCGCTCCCGGGGACCGGCGCCCTCCGCGTCGCCCTCGTCGGCCCGCTCGCCGACGAGCAGGCCGCGATGCTCGGCTGCTACACGTTTCCGCGCCACGTCGGCGTCAACCACCCCGAACTGCCCACCGGCGTCGACGTCCCGACCTTCGCGGAGGCGCTGCGCGCGGAGCTGCCGGGCGCGGAGTTCGTGACCGACCCCGCGCGCGCTGACATCTGCCTGGCCGTGGTGGGGGACCGCTCGGGCCTGTTCGGGCGCGGCTCGTCGGGCGAGGGCTGCGACGCGGAGGACCTGGAACTGCCGTACGGGCAGGGTGAGTTGCTCGACGAGGCGTTCGCCTCCGGGGTGCCGACCGTCATCGTCGTCCTCAGCGGACGCCCCTACGCGCTCGGCCGCTGGGCGGACCGCGCGGCCGCCGTCGTCCAGGCCTTCTTCCCCGGCCAGGAGGGCGGCGCGGCGGTCGCGGGCGTGCTGTCCGGCCGCGTCGAACCGTCCGGGCGCCTCCCCGTCGGCGTGCCGCGCACCCGCGGCGGCCAGCCCGCCGCGTACCTCGCGCCGCCGCTCGGCCGGCACGGCGGGCCCAGCAACATCGACCCCACCGCGCTCTACCCGTTCGGCCACGGCCTCTCGTACACCACGTTCGCCTGGGACGCCCCGCAGTGCGAGGACCCCGAGTTCGGCACCGACGGAGAGGTGTCGCTGAAGCTCACCGTGCGCAACACGGGCGAGCGGCCCGGCACCGAGGTCGTCCAGCTCTACCTCCACGACCCGGTCGGCTCCGTCGCCCGCCCCGAGGCCCGGCTCGTCGGCTACGCCCGCGTCCCCCTCGACCCCGGGGCCTCGGCCGAGGTCCACGCCACGTTCCCCGCCGACCTCGCCGCGTACACCGGCGCCGACGGCCGCCGCGTCGTCGAACCCGGCGCCCTCGAACTGCGCGTCGCCGCGTCCAGCGAACACGTCCACCACACGGTGCCGCTCACCCTCACGGGGCCGGTGCGAGAGGTGGGCCACGACCGCCGGATGCGCTGCGAGCTACGCGTGAAGTGACGTGCTCGACCAGCCGTGAACCCCGTGAAGTGACGCACTCAACCATCCGTGAAACACGTCCAGTTGAGGAGATCAGCCATGCGCACGACCCGCATCAGATCCGCCGCCCTCGCCGCCGCGACGGCCACCTTGCTCATCGGCGGCCTCGCCACCGTCCCGGCCGCAGCCGCCCCCGACAACGGCAAGAAGCCCGGCGCCTCCGCCACCCTCCACGACCTCGCCCGCGCCCAGGGCCGCTACTTCGGCGCCGCCGTCGACAACCCGGAGCTCGACGACGCCCCGTACGCCGACCTCCTCGGCCGCGAGTTCGGCCAGACCACACCCGGCAACGGCATGAAGTGGTACGCCACCGAACCCCGGCGCGGCGTCTTCGACTTCACCGCGGGCGACGAGATCGTCGACTACGCCCGCGCCAACGGGCTCAAGGTCCGCGGCCACACCCTCCTGTGGCACAGCCAGCTGCCCGACTGGCTGTCCTCCGGGACCTGGAGCGCCGACGAACTCCGCTCGATCCTCAGGAACCACATCACCAAGGTGGTCAAGCACTACCGCGGCAAGGTCTTCGCCTGGGACGTCGCCAACGAGATCATGAACGAGGACGGCACGTACCGGGAGAACATCTTCTACAAGACCCTCGGTCCCGGTTATATCGCCGACGCCCTGCGCTGGGCCCGCGCCGCCGACCCCAAGGTCAAGCTGTACCTCAACGACTACAACGTCGAGGGCACGGGCGCGAAGTCCGACGCGTACTACGCGCTGATCAAGCAGCTCAAGGCCGACCGCGTGCCCATCGACGGCTTCGGCATGCAGGCCCACCTCGCGCTCCAGTACGGCTTCCCGTCCCAGATGCGGCAGAACATCCAGCGCTTCGCGGACCTCGGCGTCGACGTCGCCATCACCGAGCTCGACATCCGCATGCTCCTCCCCGCCGACCGGGCCAAGATCGCCCAACAGGCCGACTGGTACGGGCAGGTGACCGACGCCTGCCTCGCCGTGAAGCGCTGCGTCGGCATCACGCTGTGGGGCTACTCGGACCGGCACTCGTGGATCCCCGCGGTCTTCGAAGGCGAGGGCGCCGCCCTGCCCTGGGACGAGAACCTCCAGCACAAGCCGGCGTACGACGCGATCCGCAAGGCCCTGAAGGACTGACGCGTCAGTCCTCCGCCGTGCCGAGGCGCGCCTGCTCCTCCTCGACGATCCGGCGCGCGATCTCCGCGTCGGACACGTCGACGGCGTCCGGCGTCGCCTCGGCCATGGAGCTGCGCCGGGCGTACGCGTCGAACAGCCGGGACTTGTTGGCGAGTATCCTCACCAGCCGCTCGTCGACGCCGCCGGTCGCCAGGAGGCGGTGCACCCGCACCGATCTGACCTGGCCCATGCGGTGCGCCCGCGCCACCGCCTGGTGCTCAAGAGTCGGCTTGATCTGCGGCTCGCACAGGATCACCACCGAGGCGGCCTGAATGTTGAGCCCGACGCCACCGGCCTGGATCTGGGACACGAGGACGGCCGGCCCGTCGGTGTCCGCGAACTCGTCGACGAGCAGTTGTCTGCGCGCGGGCGGCACGCTGCCGGTGAGCGGGCCGAACACCGGGCCGCCGACGGGCGGTTCGGTGTCGAGGGCGCCCTTGACCGCGCCGAGCACGTCGCGGAAGTTGGAGAACACGACGACCTTGAGCCCGGCCTCCGCGGCGTCCCGGACGAGCTCGCGCAGCCGCTCCAGCTTGGCGGACCCGGCCGGGTGCGCGTACGCCGCCCGGCGCATGGCCATGAAGTTGCCCGACGCGACGGCCTCCCGGTAGGCGGCCTCGTCCTGGGGGCTCAACTCCTCCCACTCGTCCGTGTGTTGGAGGCTGGGCAGCTCGGCCAGTACGTCGTCCTGGTTGCGCCGCAGATAGACGGGGGCGACCGCCGTGCGGAAGGCGACGGAACCGGCGAGGCCGTCCTCCTCGTCGAGCCGGTCCGCGAGCGAGGGATCCAGTACGCGCACGAGGTTGCGGAACTCGCCGACGCGGTTCTCCATCGGCGTGCCGGTCATGAACAGCACCCGCTCGCAGCGCCCCGCCCATTCGGCCACGGCCTGCGAGCGCAGCGTCTCCGGGTTCTTCACCGCGTGCGCCTCGTCGACGACGAGCATCCCCACCTCGCCGCCGCCGGGCGCCGGAAGTCCGCGCAGCGCGTCGTACGTCGTGACGGCGACACCGCCCCGGCCCTTCCAGTCCGCGAAGGCCTCGCCCCGGTCGGAGCCGTGCACCGGCAGGACCCGCAGCGCGCTGCGGGCCTCGATCTCCCGCGTCCAGTTCACGAGGACGCTCGCCGGGCAGACGACCATGAAGTGGCTCTGCCCCTCGGTCGCCAGGTGGGTCAGTGCGGCGATGGCCTGGACCGTCTTGCCGAGCCCCATCTCGTCGCCGAGCAGCGCGCGGCGCCGCGCGAGCGCGAAGCGGGCCCCGAACGCCTGGTAGCCGCGCAGCGAGACCCGCAGCCGCGACTCGTCGAGCTGCTGTGTCCGCACCTGCTCCGCGATGTCGGCGGGCAGGAAGCCCTCGGCGGCGTCCTTGTCCGGCGTCAGGCCGGAGATCTCACCGAGCACGCTGTAGTACTCGGCGGAGCGCACCTCGAAGTCGACCCACGCCGCCACGTCCGTCGCGGGACCGCGCAGCAGGTCGACCGAGGCCTGCGCGAACAGCGGCCCGGTGCCCGCCCGCTCGGCCTCCGCGACGACGGCCCGCACCTGCTCGGCGGCCTCGAGGGCGCGGGTGCGCCGGGCGCGCCCGGTGAACAGCAGCCGCAGCCGGCCCGCCGCGGGCCGCGCCTCGTCGAGCAGCGGTCCGAGCCGGCGGGCGATGCCGGCCGCGGTGTCGACGGCGTGCCGCGCGTCGGGGCCGGCCTCCACCAGCACGTGCAGCGCCGTGACCAGCGCGGTCGTCCGGGGTTCCGGCTCGTCCACGTCGAGCGGCACGGCCGCCGTCTGCCGTACGCGCTCGGCGAGCCGGCCCGCGGCGGCCAGCAGTTGCGTGGCGGTCTGCGGGCCCACGCCGTGGATCTGGTTGAGGCGGGCGGGGCCGGCGTCGAGGACCTGCCGGACCGTGCGGAGGCCGTCCCGTTCGACGAGCCCGACGCGGACGCGGCCGTCCGTGGCCTCCTGGAGCCGGGCCACGGGCATGGTGTCGAGGACGCGGGCGACGGACTCGTCGAGGAGCGGTGTGAGGGCGTCCCGGACCGCGCCCACGGCCCGTGCGTGGTCGTCGAGCAGGCCGCGTACGGCCGCGTAGAGGCGTGAACCGTCGGCGACGGCCTCCCGCTCCGTGCGTCCCATTGGGCCTGCCCTTCTCGTGCCGAGTCCGGCTCCGGCCGGTCCCTGCATCTTCGCATCGGGGTGTGACAGCGGGCCTGGTGTCCAGCAACGGGGTTGCGGCCACGGGGCTCTGCCCCGGACCCCGCGGGCTCTCGTCCCAAGAGCGGGGCTGAAAAGATCGGGGCTCTGCCCCGGACCCCGCTGCTCAATCGCCGCAGGGGCTTCAAATACCGCCGCCGCACCGGCGGTCGCACGGCCGCCGTGATGGAAACACCGGCAACCTTTCCCACCACCCGCGGCGACAGCATTCCGGCACGTGCCACCCGGCACGCGTTCCCCCACCACGTACGGAGTGCATCAGCTGATGAGTGACACCCGCAGCAAGCCCCGGCACCGCAGACGCCGGACCGTTCTCCTCGCAGGCGCCCCGCTCGCCGTCGCCGCCGCGGCCGCCCTCGCCTACGGCGGCGGGTTCCTCGGCGCGGACGGAGCGGATTCGGCGAGCGCCGCCACCGCCGCCGAGACCGCTGCCGCGTGGGCCGACGACACCGCCGACGGCTTCGCGTCCGTCGACGCGCACGGCCAGGACGGCACGTACGGCGGGCGCGGCGGCGAGACGGTCACCGTGAAGACCCTGGCCGACCTGGAGAAGTACGCGACCGCGAGCAAGCCCTACGTCATCGTGGTCGCGGGCGAGATCAAGATGGACCCCGTCGGCAAGGAGATCAAGGTCGCCTCTGACAAGACCATCGTGGGCGCCGGCACCGCCGGGCACATCGTCGGCGGCGGCTTCTTCCTCGGCACCGGCGTGCACAACGTGATCATCCGCAACCTGACGATCCGCGACTCCTACCAGGGGACGTGGAACGACAAGGACCACGACTTCGACGCCGTCCAGATGGACGGCGCGCACCACGTGTGGATCGACCACAACGACCTGCGCAGGATGGCCGACGGGCTGATCGACGTCCGTAAGGACTCGACGAACATCACCGTCTCCTGGAACAAGCTCAGCAACGACAACAAGGCCTTCGGCATCGGCTGGACCGAGAACGTCGTCACCGACATCACCATCCACCACAACTGGATCCGCGAGACCGAACAGCGCAACCCCTCCACCGACAACGCCGCGCACGCGCACCTCTACAACAACTACTTGCAGGACGACGCGGGCACCGACATCACGTCCTCGTACGGGAACTACTCGCGCGGCAAGACGAAGATGGTCCTGGAGAACAGCTACTTCCAGGGCGTCAACAACCCCGTCATCAAGGACGACACCGCCACCCTCGTGCAGCGCGGCAGCGTCTTCTCCGGCACCAGCGGGCGCAACGAGAGCGGCGGCACCGCCTTCTCCCCGTCGGACTTCTACGACTACAAGCTGGACAAGGCGGCGGACGTACCGGGCCTGCTCAAGTCCGGTGTGGGGCCCAGGAGTTCGATCGGAACCGCGAGCGCGACCGCTGTGAAGAAGGCCGCCGCGAGCACGCTCACCGTCGCCGCCGACGGCAGCGCCCAGTACAAGACGGTGCAGGCCGCCGTCGACGCCGTGCCCGCGAACAACACCGCGCGCGTGGACATCAAGGTCGCGCCGGGCACGTACCGCGGCACGGTGACCGTCCCGGCGAACAAGCCGCACGTGACGATCGTCGGCACCGGTTCGAGCCGCAAGTCGACCGTCCTCGTCGAGGGGCACGCCGCCGGTTCGAAGAAGCCGGACGGATCGACGTACGGCACCTCGGGCAGCGCCACCGTCACCGTCCTCGCCGCCGACACCCAACTGCGCAACCTGAGCGTGAGCAACGACTACGACGAGAGCAAGGACACCTCGATCGCCGCGCAGGCGGTCGCGCTGCGCACCAGCGCCGACAAGGTGTTTCTCGACTCGGTCGTCACCAGCGGCGACCAGGACACGCTGCTGCTGGACGGCGCGGGCAAGCGCGTCTACATGAAGAACTCGTACGTCGTCGGCAACGTCGACTTCATCTTCGGCGGCGCCACCGCCGTCATCGACCAGTCCGTGATCACCCTGAAGAAGCGGTGGGACGGCACGTCGGCCGGGTACGTCATGGCGCCGAGCACCGCGGCGGGCAAGAAGGGACTGCTCGTCAACCGGACCACGATCAGCGGCGACGTCTCCGCCGGCAGCTTCCACCTCGGCCGCAACTGGCACGCGGGCGGCGACACGTCCCTCGACCCGCAGGCCACCGTCCGCGACTCCACGCTGGGCGCCGCGATCAAGGCGAAGCCGTGGACGGACATGGGCGGCTTCTCGTGGAAGGACGACCGGTTCGCCGAGTACAAGAACACCGGGGACGGGGCCGGTTCGGCGAGCGCCGACCGGCCGCAGCTGAGCGACTCGCAGGCCGCGCAGCAGGAGGTCGCGGACTGGCTGGGGGACTGGACGCCGACGGCGTCCTGACCGGTGGGAGGTGTACGCGGCGGCGCTCACCGCGCCGCGTACAACTCCTCGATGTCCTTGGCGTACGCCTCCAGGACCGCCGCCCTGCGGACCTTCAGGGACGGAGTGAGCAGGCCCTGATGCGTGCTGAACTCGTGCGGCAGGATGCGGAAGGCGCGGATCGACTCGGCGCGCGAGACGCGGGAGTTGGCACGTGACACAGCGCGCTGGATGTGGCCGTGCAGTTCCTCGTCGAGAACCGCCTCCTCGGGGGCGGTGAGGCTGCGGCCCTTGAGCACCTGCCAGCTCGCCAGGGCCTCCGGGTCGAGCGTGATCAGGGCCGTCACGTAGGGGCGGTTGTCGCCGATCGCCAGACAGCCGGAGATCAGCGGATGGGCGCGCAGCTCCTCCTCGAGGGTCTGCGGGGAGACGCTCTTGCCGCCGCTGGTGATGATGATGTCCTTCTTGCGGCCTGTGATCACCAGATAGCCGTCGGCATCGAGGTGGCCGAGGTCGCCGGTGGCGAACCAACCGTCGCGCAGCGCGGCCTCGTTGGCCTTGCGGTTGTTGAGGTAGCCCGCGAACACGACGTCGCCCGCCACCCAGATCTCGCCGTCGTCCGCGATGTGGACGGCGTTGCCGGGCAGCGGCTTGCCGACCGTGCCGTGCCGCACCGCTCCCAGCGGCTGCACGGTGACCGCGGCCGCCGTCTCCGTCAGCCCGTAGCCGTTGTAGACGGTGATGCCGCAGCCCTGGAAGAACAGGCCGAGGTCACGGGAGAGCGGCGAGCCGCCCGACACCGCGTTGCGCACCCGGCCGCCGAGCACCGCCCGCACCTTCGCGTACACGAGTCGGTCGTACACCTTGTGCATGAGCCGCATGCGCGGTCCGGGGCCCGGCCCCTCGCCCGCCGCGTGCCGCTGCACCGACCCCGCGTACCGGATCGCGGTGCGCACCGCCCGCTCGAACAGGGAGGTGTGGCCGCCCTCCTGGGCGTTGATCCGGGCCTTGGCGAAGACCCGCTCGAAGATGTACGGGACCGCGTACATCAGCGTCGGCCGGAACGCGGCCAGCGCGGGCAGCAGCGCGCTGGGGGAGACGTCGGGCTGGTGGGCGAGGTTGATCCCGCCGCGCACCGAACTGATCACCACCATCAGGCCGTAGCAGTGGGCGAGCGGCAGGAAGGCGAGCAGGGACTGCTGTACGTCGGGCGGCGTGAGCACGGCGCCCCAGCCGGCCAGGAGGTTGTCCGACTCGGACGCCAGGTTGCCGTGCGTGATGACGCAGCCCTTGGGGCGGCCCGTCGTGCCCGACGTGTAGCAGATGACGGCGGTGTCCCGCGGGTCCACCGAGGCCCGCAGCTGGTGCACGTCCTCGTCGCGCACCGCGGCGCCCGTCTCGACGAGCCGGTCGAGACCGCCCGAATCCAGCTCCCACAGGCGGGTCAGATCGGTGCGCGCGCCGTAGGCGGCGGCCACGGTCATCGCGTTGTGCTCGTTCTCGACGACGACACCCACGGCGTCCGTGTCGTACAGGATCCACCGCACCTGCTCCGCCGACGACGTCGGATACACCGGCACCACCTCGGCGCCCACGGTCCACAGCGCGTACGCGATGAGCGTCCACTCGTAGCGGGTGCGCGACATCACGATCACCCGGTCGCCCATGCCGACCCCACTGGCGAGGAAGCCGCGGGCCACGGCCGTCACTTCGTCCCGGAAGCGCGAAGCGGTGATCTCCCGCGTCGGCCGGCCGCCTTCGAGCAGCGTGAACTGCGTGCGGTCCGGGGACTCCAGTGCGGAACCGAAGACCGAGTCGGCAAGACCCCCCGACACCAACGGTGGCGCCAGGCGGGGCACTGCGAGTTGCCGCATGTGACTGCTCATCGCTCCCTCTGGTAGGCAGACCGTGTTGACGATTCAACCTGAATGCGTCGGAACGGCAAGCTACATCCAAGGGGACCTTTTCGCCCCGGTGTTGGATAACGAATCGGCAGTCACCTGCGGCGCTTCGGATAGGCTGCTGGCTCCCAATGGCATGTACACCTAGAGGAGCGATCTCCGTGAAGCGGCGCCCGACCCTGGCCGGACTGACGATGGTGCTGGTGGTCGCGCTCGCGGCCTGCGGGGGTGGTCCGCGGCAGGGCACCTCGGGGCACGGCGGCGGCAAGGACACCGGAAGTCACACCGTGCGCCAGGACGACATCGAGAAGGTGACCGGAGTGCGTGACGGGGTGCGGCACGTGACCCGCCGCACGACCCGCGCCACCCGGCCGCACCTGGTGAAGAAGTGCGACACGGACACCCGCAGGGTCCGGCACACCAAGCGCAGCCACGGCCGCACCAAGACCTCCTACACGACGAAGAAGGTCCGCGACTGCCACAAGGTGCGCAGGGGCACCGAGAAGTACACGCGGGTCCTGCGGGCCGAGCACTGGTGCGTCCGCCTCGACGACGTGGGCGGCAAGCGCACGGCGGACGACCAGTGGTTCCGGGTCAACTCCACGGTCTACGGCCGGGTGCAGGGGGAGGCCGACCGCGCGAAGGTCACCATCCAGCCGCTCCGCAAGGGCTGCTGAGCCGGGCCGCTTCGCAAGAGGTGCTGATCCGGGCCGCTCCGCAAGGGGTGCTGCGCCCGGGCACAGCAGACCGGGCGCAGCAGCCCGGGCCGGCTCACGTGGCGGCGACCTCCGGGATGCGCTCCTTCACCAGCGCGTAGAGGACGACCGCCACGGCCATCACTCCGGCCGCGGTGAACACGCCCGCGGCCCAACTGCCCGTCGCATCACGCAGCACACCGCTGACGACGGGGCTGGCCACCGCGCCGATCTCCGCGACCAGGTTGAACAGGCCGAACAGCGAACCGCGGTCCTTCTCCGGGGCGAGGTCGCCGAGGATGCTGTGCACGATCGGCTGGAGCGCGTTGAAGAACAACCCCGAGCAGAACAGGATCAGGCCGAGCAGCAGCAGCGACGGGTCGCCGTTCGCGACGCTGATGCCGAACGCCACCGCGAGCACCGTGTGCACCGCCGCGCACGTCACGGCGAGCGGCTTGCGTCCCTTGCCCGCGCGCACCCGCCGGTCCGCGATCCAGCCGCCGACCGGGAAGCCGATGATGCCCGCGCCCGCGTTGAACGCCGCGGTGAGGGCCGCCGCGCCCAGGCTGCTGTGCGCCGCCTCCGCGACGATCTGCACCGACCAGAACGAGAAGAACCACAGATTCCACATCACGGCGATGAACCCGATGTAGATCAACCAGACGTTCCGGTTGAGGAGTTCGGAGCTGCGTCCGGTGCGGACGATGCCGCGGATCACGAGCGTCACCATGATCAGGAACAGCACGCCGGAGCCGACCGCGGTGAGCCAGTCGGGCCAGCTGAACTCGTCGGCCAGCAGGAAGAGTCCGGTGATCGCGACCGCCGCCGGGATCGAGTAGCCGATCAGCCGCAGCGCGGGCGGGCCGAGCCGCAGCGGCCTGTCGCCGCGCCCCCGGAAGAACGTCCACGTCGCCGCGGCCACCAGCAGTGACACCACACCGAACACGTACAGCGGCATGCTCCACGCCCGGCCGCCCATGCCCAGGGTGCCGCCCCAGTCGATCAGGTGCGGGGTGGCGACGATGCCGACGGTCAGGCCGATGGACAGGCCGGACAGGACGACGCCGAGGCCGATGGTGCGGCGGGCCGCGGGCGTGTGATTGATGACCAGGACACGGTCGTTGGAGTAGAAGACGCCCTCGCCGAGCCCGGTGAGCACGCGCGCCACGACGAAGCCGATGAGCCCGCCGGTCAGCCCGGAGACCAGGGTCAGCAGGCCCGCCCACAGCAGGGACACGACGAGCATCTCGCGGTGGCCGTAGCGGTCGCCGAGCCGGCCGCCCGCGTACTGCGTGAGCATGTAGCCGGTGAAGAACATCGAGCCGATGAGCCCGCCGAGCGTCGCCGGGTTCGAGGCGTCACCGATGAACCCCGCCTTGTTCTCGATCATCCAGGCGACGACGGGCCCGGTGACGGTGCGGTCGGCGTAGCTGATGAGCCAGCCCGCGAGCAGGAAGCCCCACAGGTGGGTGTAGTGCCCCGAGAAGAGCGCGCGGCCTCTGGCCTCGGTGGCGGTACGTGATGGAGCGCCGGTTTCCGGCATGGGTCCCCCTGGACACTGGGCGGCGGGAAAGCGCTTGCTAAGATCCCAGAGGCATGACGGCAGGTCAACGGGTCGACGGCACCCAGTTGAGTTCATCGGTGAGCGGCTCGGTGTTCACCGCTGGGCGGCCAGCACCGCCGCGAGCCCCGCTCGCAGGTCCTCGACGAAATACTCGGGAACCTCGAGGGCCGCGAAATGTCCGCCCTTTTCGGGCTCGTTCCACCGCACGATCTGCCGGTACCGCTCCTGCGCCCAGGGGCGCGGGCACTTCTCGACGTCGCGGGGATACGCGGTGATGGCCGCCGGGACGTCGACCCGGAGTTCGGGGTCCAGCGCGTTGTGGCTTTCGTAGTAGATGCGGGCCGCCGACGCTCCGGTCCGCGTCAGCCAGTACAGGGTGACGTCGTCAAGAATTCGGTCCATGGGGATCGTCTCGAACGGGCTGTCCTCGGTGTCCGTCCATTCGGCGAATTTGTCGAGGATCCAGGCGAGCAGCCCGACCGGTGAATCGACGAGGGCGTAGCCGATGGTCTGCGGCCGGGTCGCCTGCTGCTTCGCGTACGCCGCACGGTGGCGCGTCGTGGTGCCCAGCCAGAAGTCCCGGGTCTCCTCGGCCCATTGGCGCTCGACCGGCGTCAGCCCCTCCATGGCCGCCCCGGGCAGTCCTTCCGCGAACGTGGTGTGGATGCCGAGTACGTGCGCCGGGAACCTGGCGGCGAGCACCGTGGTGATGTTGCCGCCCCAGTCTCCACCGTGGGCCAGGAACCTGTCGTATCCGAGCCTTCCCATCAGCTCCACCCAGGCGGCCGCGATCTTCTCGGTTCCCCACCCGGTGGTGGCCGGCCTGTCGCTGTACCCGAAGCCGGGGAGCGAGGGCACCACGACGTGGAACGCGGGCGCGTCCGCGTCCTTCGGATCCGCCAGCTCGTCCACGAGGTCGGTGAAGCGGGCGACGCTGTCCGGCCAGCCGTGCGTCAGGAGCAGGGGAGTCGCGTCCGCGCGCGAGGAGCGGCGGTGCAGGAAGTGGATGCCCAGACCGTCGATGGCCGTGCGGAACTGGCCGATCGCGTTGAGGCGTGCCTCGAACGCCCGCCAGTCGTACCCGGTGCGCCAGTGGTTCACGACCTCGACGAGATCGGCGAGCGGGACGCCCTGTTCCCACCGGCGCGGGCCGGGCCCGGCGTCGCGAACCGTCTCGGCCTCCGGCAGCCGCGCCGCGGCCAGCCGCGCGCGCAGATCCTCGAGGTCGGCGTCGGTCGCGTGGGCTTCAAAAGCTTGTACGTCGCTGGTGGGGCGGGGCATGAGGGGCCTCCTGGCCATCGCGGAACCGGCTAAGACGGTTCTAGCAGGAGTCCGGACCGCGCGGCAACCGCCTAAGGTGGTTCCATGCGTGCTGGATTTCCTGACTTCCGCCTCGGCAACGTGCTCGCGACGAGCTTCACGGGGACCCTCTCGGAGCGGCACGGCAGCGCCGTGGAGCGGATTCCGGTGCCGCAGCGGCTCATCGACTGGCTGGCGGTGTACGGCCTCGCCGTCGACTCCTGCTCCCTCGCCGAGCTCGACCTCGCCCGGGAGCTGCGGGAGGCGATCCACGCCGCCGCGACGGCGGCCGCTGTCCAGGAGCCGCTGCCGGCATCCGCTGTCCAGGTCATCAACGACCGCAGCGCTCAGGGCCGGGCGGCGGCCGTCCTGACGCCCGACGGCGAGCGGCGCTGGCAGCTCGGACCCGAATCCCGCGTGGAGGACGCCCTCAGCGTGATCGCCGCCGACGCGATCGGCGTCATCTCGGGCGAACGGGACGGGAAGCTGGCCCTGTGCGCGTCGCCCACCTGCCGGGCCGCCTTCTTCGACACCAGCCAGAGCCGCACCCGCAGATGGTGCGACATGAACACGTGCGGGAACCGGCAGAAGAAGGCGCGCTTCCAGGCGAACCAGCGCAAGAACCTCGGCCCGGGGGGCTGAGCGGAGGGTTCACGCCTCCAGTTGGCGGGCCCGCCCCGCGCCGACGCCCGCGAGCCCCATCGGCACGCACAGCACCGCGAGCATCACCAGCGGCACCGTCCAGCCGCCCGTCGCGTCGTGCAGCGCGCCGAGCAGGAACGGGCCCGCGGCGGCGAGCAGATAGCCCACGCTCTGGGCCATGCCGGACATCTCCGCGGCACGCGCCGCGTCGGGGGAGCGCAGCACGATCACGGCGAGCGCCGTGCTGATCAGCAGGCCGCAGCCGAAGCCCTGCATCAGCATCCACGCGTACGCCCCGCCGACCGGTGCCACCAGCAGGCCGAGCACGGAGCCGAGGACGAGCAGCGTGCCGGTGAGGGCGAGGGCGACCTGGTTCGACGACCTGCCGACGAGCGCCGTGAAGGCGAGCGAACCCGCGATGCCCGCGAGGCTCATCACGGACAGCATCCACCCCGCCTGCGTACCGTCCATGCCTTGGCTGGTGAGCATCGCCGGGATCCATGCGGCGCACGCGTAGTACTGCAACGACTGGAGGCCCATGAGGAGCGTGATCTTCCAGGCGAGCGGTGAACGGCGCAGCGGGGTACGGGTGTTGGCCTCCTGCGTGCTCGTCGCGGGCGGCGCGTCCGAGCGGCGCAGCTGGGGCAGCCACAGGGCGAACGCGAGCGCGGAGAGCACGGCCCAGACGCCGATCGCGCCGCGCCAGCCGAGCCCGAGCGCGTCCCCGAGCGGCACGGTCACCCCGGCGGCGAGCGCGGCGCCGCAGAACAGGGCCACCGAGTACAGGCCCATCATCAGGCCGGTGCGGCGCTCGAAGTTGCGCTTGATGACGCTCGGCACGAGGACGTTCGAGAGGGATATCGCCGCGCCGATGAGGACGGTCCCCGCGAACAGCGCGGGCAGGCCGGGCGCGAGGCGCAGCGCGATGCCCGCCGTGAGCAGCGCCATCATCGCGCCGAGCGCCCGCGTCATGCCGATGCGCCGCGAGAGCTTCGCCGCGAACGGGGCGAGGAGGCCGAAACAGAGGATCGGCAGCGTGGTGAGCAGCCCCGCGAGCGAGCCGCTCAGCCCGGTGGAGTGCCGGATCGTGTCGAGCTCGGGCGAGACGGACACGACGCCGGGGCGCAGGTTCATGGCGATGAGGAGGATGCCGGCGGCGAGGAGGGGGCCTGCCGCCGTCGCGGTGGCGGCCGGCCTCGCGGCGGCGGTGGGGGCGGATGTGGGGGCGTTGTGCGGCATGCGAGCCAACGTAACATCCCATGTTTCGCGCTAGAGGGTTGATGAAAGGTGCAGATAGCTGCGCGAATGCGGGTAAATAGGTCTGGTCAGATCGCCGATACATGGGATATTTTTGCCCGCGTACCCCGAGCAGCGAGAAAGGTCACCCCGTGCCCGCACCAGCCAAGCCCGGCGCCACCCTGGTCCAGCGCACCATCGGCCGGATCGAGCAGCGCATCGAGCGCGGCGAGTGGGCCGTCGGCGACCGGATCCCGCCGGAGGGGCAGCTCGTGGAGGAGTTCGGCGTGGGCCGCAACACCGTGCGGGAGGCCGTCCGCGCGCTGTGCCACACCGGCCTGCTTGAGGCGCGGCGCGGCGACGGCACGTATGTGCGCGCCGCGAGCGACCTCAACGCCGCCCTCCAACGCCGCCTGCGCCGCGCCGAGTTGAAGCACATCCTCCAGGTCCGCCTCGCCATCGAACGGGAGGCGGCGCCCGCCGCCGCGGCCCACCGCGGCGAGGCCGACCTCGCCCGCATCCTGTCCGCCCTGCTCGCCCGGCACCGCGCCGAGGAGAGCGGGGACCCGGCCGCGTACGTCGAGAAGGACGTGGAGTTCCACCGGGCCGTCGTCGCCGCGAGCGGCAATCCGCTGATGACCGAGCTGTACGAGAGCATCGTCGAGTCGGTGCGCGACAGCATCGCCTCGCTGCGCCCGAGCTGGACGCCGGAGCTGCCCGGCGCGAGCGCCCACGACGACCTCGCCGACGCGATCGCGCGCAGCGACCCGGAGGCGGCGGCCAAGGCGGCCTGGGCGCACACGCTGACCGTGGAGGCGGCGATGGAGCGGATGGCGGCCGACGGGCGGCCGGAAGTGGCCGGTGGTCGCTGAACGACCCTGGAACGAGCGGGAATTGACCGCTCGTCGCCCCCTGTCCGTGCCGCCTCCGCGCGCTCTACCCTGACGAGAGCCTCAACGGCCTTGTAGGGGGAGTCGTATGAGCGATGACAGCGAACGCACACGAGGCGACGCGCGCCGCCCGGACCCCCCGGGTTCCGGTGAGCGCCTCGCCGACTGGGCGGACGGCCGGCTCGGGATCTATCAACTCGCCAAGTCCCAGATGCGCAAGGTCTTCCCGGACCACTGGTCCTTCATGCTCGGCGAGATCTGCCTCTACAGCTTCATCGTCCTCATCCTCACCGGCACCTATCTCACCTTCTTCTTCGACCCCAGCACCCAGGAAGTCGTCTACGACGGCGCGTACGTCCCGCTCAAGGGCATCCGGATGACCCAGGCGTACGAGTCCACGCTGCGCATCAGCTTCGAGGTGCGCGGCGGGCTGCTGATCCGTCAGATCCACCACTGGGCGGCGCTCGTCTTCGTCGCCGGCATGACGGTGCACATGATGCGCGTCTTCTTCACCGGCGCGTTCCGCAAGCCGCGCGAGCTCAACTGGGTGTTCGGCTGGACCCTGTTGTTCCTCGGCATCATCACCGGCCTGACCGGCTACTCGCTCCCCGACGACCTGCTGTCCGGCACCGGCCTGAAGTTCGCGCAGGGCGCCGTGCTCTCGGTGCCGATCGTGGGCACGTACCTGGCGATGTTCCTGTTCGGCGGCGAGTTCCCCGGCGACGACTTCATCTCCCGGCTCTATCCGATCCACATCCTGCTGCTGCCGGGCATCATGCTGGGCCTCGTGGCGCTCCATCTGATCCTGGTCTTCTACCACAAGCACACCCAGTTCGCGGGCCCGGGACGCAGCGAGAAGAAGGTCATCGGAGCACCCTTCTTCCCCATCTACGTGGCGAAGGCCGGCGGCTTCTTCTTCCTCGTCTTCGGGGTGCTCGCCGTCCTCGGCGCGGTGGCGACCATCAACCCGGTG
Source organism: Streptomyces nidicola (assembly GCF_050106155.1). Taxonomy (NCBI): domain Bacteria; kingdom Bacillati; phylum Actinomycetota; class Actinomycetes; order Kitasatosporales; family Streptomycetaceae; genus Streptomyces; species Streptomyces nidicola. The sequence goes on along the minus strand of NZ_JBNBPI010000001.1, from coordinate 2,073,442 downwards.
TGGGCCTTCGGGCCGTACAGAACGGATCTCGTCACGACGGGCGCGCAGCCCGACTGGTACCTCGGCTTCTCCGAGGGGCTCATCCGCGTGATGCCCGCGTGGGAGATCAACGCCTGGGGCCACACGCTCCAATTGGGCGTCTTCCTCCCGTTCACGCTGTTCCCGCTGATCCTGTCCTTCATGGCGGTGTATCCGTTCCTGGAATCCTGGATCACGGGCGACAAGCGCGAGCACCACGTGGCGGACCGTCCGCGCGACAAGCCGGTCAGGACCGGCATCGGCGTGGCCTGGCTGGCGCTGTACGCGGTGCTGCTGATCGGCGGCGGCAACGACATCGTCGCGACGAAACTGCATCTGTCGATCAACGCGATCACCTGGTTCGTGCGCATCAGCTGCTTCGTGGCGCCCGTCCTCGCGTTCATCGTCACCAAACGGATCTGTCTGGGCCTGCAACACCGCGACCGTGACAAGGCGCTGCACGGCCGCGAGTCCGGGCAGATCAGGCGGTTGCCGCACGGCGAGTTCATCGAGGTCCACGAGCCGCTCACGCGTGCCGAGCTGTACACCCTCAACCAGCACGAGCAGCCCAGGGCCTACGAGTTGGGGCCACGGTTCGACGCGAACGGGGTGGAGCGGAAGTTCACCATCCGGCAGCGGATGCGGGCCCGGCTCGCCAAGGCGATGTTCGGCCCCGGCACGTACGTGCCGAAGGCGACGCCCGAGGAGTACCAGGCGCTGCACTCGGGGTGGCACGAGTCGGAGCGGGTGGACTGAGCGGGTAGGGGGTCGGCCCGCGCGCGGGCCGACCCCCTTGCCGTCAGGTGCTCAGGCGGACGGTGAACGCCTTGTCCGTCGGCAGCGCCGCCGTGCGGACCGTCGTCACCTGTGTCTTCTCGTCGTACGACCATGAACTCCCGGTCAGCGGGCGGCCGTTCACGGTCACCCGCTCGGGCGCCCCGCCGCCGTGCACCGTGAAGGTGTACGCGCGCTCGCTCACCTTGCCCGCGTAACTGCCCTTGCTCGCGCCGACGTTGATGACCGAGCCGCCCCGCTTGGCGGTGTCGACGCTCACGTGCTGCGTGGCCGACGCTCCTTCCTTGAACTTGCGGGTCACTCCGTCGTCCTCGTACAGCGTGTACGCGCTGTGGCCCGGCTCCGACGCGTAGACGTCATAGCCGAGTTGGCCCTTGTCGCGGCTCTTCCACGACGTCGTCCCCTTCGGCCACATCGGCACGATTGCCCCGGACTTCACGAAGAGCGGGAGCGTGTCGATCGGGGCGTGGTAGCCGTCGACGGTGGTCGGGCCCTTGTACTGCTTGCCCGTCCAGTAGTCCGTCCACGTGCCCTTCGGCAGATAGATGCCGTCGCGGGTGTCCGAGTCCTCGTAGACCGGAGCGACGAGGAAGTCGTCGCCCGCGAGGTACTCGTACTTGGCCTGCGCGCCAAGGGTGTTGGCGTCGCCCGGGTACTCCAGCCACAGCGGCCGTACGCCGCCGACGCCGGTGTCCGAGGCCTGCTTGGCGAGCGTGTAGAGGTACGGCATCAGGCGCTCGCGCAGTTGCAGATACTTGCGGTTGATGGAGGTGTACGGCTCGCCGTCCACCCACGGCTGCTGGTTGATCTTCTCGCCGGTGGTCATGTCGCGGGCCCAGCCGTCCATCGTCATGACGGCCGGCAGGAACGTCTTGGCCTGCAGATCACGCGCGTACATCTTGGCGTCGTGGGAGTAGATCGAGCCGATGTCACCGGTGTTGTAGGCGATGCCGGACATCGTCGCGCCCGCGTACGTCGGGATCTGCCAGCGCACGAAGTCCCACGACAGCTTCTGGTCACCCGACCACAGGACGCCGCACCGCTGGGCGCCCGCCCACGACACCGGCATCCAGACGAACCCGCGGGCGTCGCTGTTGTCCTCGATCCCGGCCTTCGCCTTGTCGCAGGCGTCGAGGGCCATCCCGTAGCCGTTGCCGACCCAGGCGACGTCCAGCTTGGCGACGCGCTGGCCCGCCTTCACCTGGTCGGCGAGCTTGTCGATGCCGTCCTGCGTCCACAGCCCGAGCTGGGCATTGTGGTCCTGGAGGCCCTTGGCGGTCTCGGCGAGGTTCTCGTACCCGCAGCCGTACCCGTCGTTGACCAGCATCCACCCCAGCGGCATCTGGTGGTTCACATAGCCGTCGGCGACCTTCAGGGAGTCGAGGGTGTGGCGCTCGCCCTGGTTGGCGTTGTGCAGATAACAGTCGGCGTCGCCGGGTTCGAGGCCGTAGACCGGCGGCATGAACGGCTTGCCGACCAGCGACGTGTACGTGCCGATGACCTTTTTGGCGTCACCGAGGAAGTAGTAGGCGTCCAGGCGGCGTTCCTGCTGACCGGTGTGGACCGAGGGGCCGAAGTCGTAGACGCCGGGAGCGAAGGTGTTCCGGTAGGCGCCGTAACCGGCCGAAGAGAGGTAGAACGGCTGGGAGTTGGGGTAGCCGCCCTCGTTCCAGTCGGTGTTGTTGGCGACGTGGACCGTCTTGTCGCGGTGGGCGAAGCTGCCGTTCTGCTCACCGCCGCCGAAGAACTGCTCGTCCTTCGCCCGCTCAAGACTCTGCCGCATCCCGCCGGTGGACCAGCGCAGCGGCTTGTCCTCCTGCCAGATCCGCGTCCTGTTGTCCGCCTTGTAGAGCCCGAAGCGGAGCGGCTTCTTGTAGACGCGCAGAACGGCGTCGGCGGACCGGATGCCGTAGTAGGCGCCCGCGTCGAAGGACGTCGTGTGCGGGTCGCGGGCGGGCTGCTCGCGCACGATCTGGTTGCCGGCCGGGTCGCTGAAGTCGCCCGACGGGTCGGCCTGCAACCGCAGTTGACCGCCCTTCAGGAAGTCGGCCTTCGCCTTCAGGTCCCCGGCGGCGATCGTGTAGCTGCCGTCGTCCCCCTTGAAGGAGGTGAGGTTCCCGGCGTCCGTCGTCTCGGGCAAGTAGGCCTTGCCGACGAAGGAGTTGTCGTGCACGTCGTACGGGACGACCACCACGTGGTACGTGCCGTCCGCCTTCGGGATGACCGTCGCCTCGGGGTCGGCGGTGCCCGCGCTCGACGCCACCTGCTTGCCGGCGTCGTCGTAGACGTACATGTCGAAGTCGTCCTTGGGCTGCTTCGCCCACCCGACGGAGACCGGCACGCCGCCCTCGGGGTTGTCGTCCCAATACCCGTCGGGGACCGCCACCTTGAGGTCGAAGCGGTCGCAGGTCTTCCCGTCCGGGTCCTCGGCCGCCGACGGGCACTTCTTGGGGTCGTCGACCGTGCCGGACGCGTAGGTGGGGCTCTGCCAGGTGACGTTCTTGTGCTCGGCGTCGAGCACACCACTGCCCGGCGTGGCCGCGCCCGCTTCGTGCGCGGGGGCGGCGAGGAGCGCCGCCGCGAGTGCCGCGGTGGTCCATGCGGCCAGGGCGCGGGCTCTTCGACGGGCTCTGGGATACGGCTGTTCTCGGTGCAGTCTTCGCATGAGGTGCGTCTCCGCTCAGAACGACCAGCTTCTGTTTACTTGTGCGTGAAACTCCTTGCGCGCGTGCATGATTGCGCACAGAGTCAGGGTTGAAGATCCCGCTCACACAGGTTCATGTCAACAGGAAGTGCCGCCTCGTGACCGCCCATCAGCCCGCCCGCCGCCCCGCCCGTGCCGCCCTCGCCGCCCTCCTGCTCGTCGGCGGAGCCGGCCTCGCCGCCCCGCCCGCGTCCGCCGCGCAGCGACCCGCGCCCGAGTACGCCGACGTCCTCGACCTGCACGGCACCCCGAAGGCCGCGCTGCCGGGGGACGCCGAGGACAACAACGCCATCAGCACCTTCTCGGACCGCGGGGCCTGGCACTCCTACGCTCTGCCGGAGGTCGGGGAGCGTGCCGCGTACGGCGGGTTCAGCGGGCCGCTCTACATCGCGCAGGAGTACCCGTGGTGGCTGAGCAAGAGCTTCAGCCGGATGCGGCTCACCGAAGGCGGCCGCACCCTCGACCTCGCCGCCGGCGGCACGCCCCGCTTCACCTCGCGGCCGGGGCGCCTGCTCCAGTCGTACGACCTCGGGCGCGGGCTCACCCTCACCCTCGAGCTGCGGTTCGCCACCAACCGGACGGCCCTGGTGCGTGCGGAGGTGCGAAACACCGGGTCCGCCGCCCGCACGCTCGGTGCCGACTGGAGCGGCGGCCTGCTGCGGCCGGAGAAGGCGCCCATGCGCGACGCGCCCGCCCTGAAGCCCACCGGGCACGGCGTCGGCGTCGACTTCGCCAAGGTGCGGGAGAAGTGGGACTACCTCACCGACGGCACCGAGCGCTTCGAGGTCACGCACAAGGAGCCCGTGCGCACGACCGTCGACGGTGACAGGTACCGGACTGAGGCCGCCTCGCCGGTCACCCTCGCCCCCGGCGCGGCGCACCGCTTCGACTGGACCGAGTCGTACACGTTCACCGATGCCGAGCGCACCCGCGAGGCCCGGCGGGCGCGCGCCGTGCTGGCCGCCCCGCAGGCGTACGCCTCCGCCGGTGATGCCCGCTGGCGTGGCTACGTCGCCGGGGTCACGCGCGGGGTGCCCGCCGAGCGGCGCCGTACCGCCGTGAAGTCCCTGGAGACCCTCGTCACCAACTGGCGTTCCGCGGCAGGGCAGATCAAGCACGACGGCGTGACGCCCTCCATCTCGTACAAGTGGTTCACCGGCGGTCTGTGGGCCTGGGACAGCTGGAAGCAGGCCGTGGGCACCGCCCGCTTCGACCCGCAGCTCGCCGAGTCGCAGATCCGGTCCATGTTCGACTGGCAGATCACCGAACGGTCGAAGACCCGGCCGCAGGACGCCGGGATGGTCCCCGACGCCGTCTTCTACAACGACCCCGCGCGCGGCGGCGGCAACTGGAACGAGCGCAACTCCAAGCCCCCGATGGCGAGTTGGTCCGTGTGGAAGGTGTTCGAGAAGAACGGTGACCGGGCCTTCCTGCGTGAGCTGTACCCGAAGCTCGCCGCCTACCAGGCCTGGTGGTACCGCAACCGGGACCACGACCACGACGGCCTCGCCGAGTACGGCGCCACCGTCGACCCCGCCAACGACTCGACCGAGGAGCGCCGCCTCGCCGCCGCCTGGGAGAGCGGCCTGGACAACGCACCGCGCTTCGACGCGAAGCTCGGCACCTCCGTCGTCGCCAACCACGCCGCCGACGGCACGCTGCTCGGCTACTCGCTGGACCAGGAGTCCGTCGACCTCAACGCCTATCTCGCCCAGGATCAGGCCTACTTGGCGCGCATCGCCGCCGCGATCGGCCGCCCCGGCGAGGCCGCGAAGTGGCGGAAGAAGTCCGGGGCCACGAACGCCGCCGTCCGTGCGAAGTTCTACGACCCGGCCGACGGCTGGTTCCACGACATCGCCCTGAAGGACGGCGCACCGCTCACCGACCGCGGCAGGGGCATCGAGGGCGCCGTCCCGCTGTGGACCGGCGCGGCCACGAAGGAACAGGCCGCGTACGTACGCCAACGCCTCACGGACCCGGGCGAGTTCGCCACCCACGTGCCGTTCCCGACCGTGTCGAAGGCGTCCCCGTACTTCGACTCGACGGCCTACTGGCGCGGCCCCGTCTGGTTCGACCACGCCTACATCGCACTGAGCGGACTGCGTCGCTACGGCTACACCAAGGACGCCGACGACCTCACCGGCAAACTCCTCGCCCACAGCAAGGGGCTCACCGGCGACCGCCCGATCCAGGAGAACTACGACCCGCTGACGGGCGCCCCGCTCAACTCCCCGAACTTCAGCTGGTCGGCATCGCTGCTGCTGCCGATCCTGTCCGGGGACAAGCCGTAGCGGCTCAGGACGCCGCGTACGTCCAGAAGTCGCGCATGATCTGCGGAGGTGTCGGGCCGGCCATGCTGAGCTGGGTCATCAGGATCGACACCGTCCCGGTCGACGGGGTGAGGTGGGCGGCGGTGCCGGTGCCGCCGACCCAGCCGTAGCGGCCCGGCACGTTGTACGGGTGGGTGCGGGTGACGTCGACGGAGCCGCCGAAGCCCCAGCCCTCGCCCTCCGTGAACAGTCCGCTCGCGGCGCGCTGTTCGGCGGTCAGGTGGTCCGTCGTCATCAGCCGTACCGAGTCCGCGGAGAGCACGGGCCCGCCGCCCGCGAGCAGCATCCGGGCGAACGCCAGCCAGTCGTCCGCCGTGGAGGCGAGCCCGCCCGCGCCGGAGGGGAACGCGGGCGGACTGCTCCACTGGCCGTCCGGGGCGTCGACGAGCTCGGCGCCGCCCTCGGCCGTGGGCACGTAGCAACTGGTGAAGCGGTCACGCTTGGCGGCCGGGACCTCGAAGCCGGTGTCGGCCATGCCGAGCGGCTCGAAGATCCGCTCGGCGAGGAAGTCGGGGAGCGAGCTGCCCGTCATGCGGGAGATCAGTACGCCCTGGATGTCCGAGCAGGCGTTGTAGAGCCAGACCTCGCCGGGCTGGTGCAGCAGCGGCACCCCGGCGAGCGAGGCCAGCCAGGTGTCCGGCTCGGGGACCTGCTGCGGGTGGTGCGGGTCCATCAGTGCGAACAGCGGCTGCACGGCGGGCAGCGAGAAGTCCGAAGGAAAGCCCCAGCCGGCCCGGAAGGTGAGCAGGTCCTCCACGGTGATCGGGCGGGCGGCCGGGATCACGTCCTCGATCGGGCCCGCCGGATCGCGCACCACGTTCGGCGCGGCCAGTTCGGGAAGCCAGTGCGAGATCGGTGAGTCGAGGGCGATGCGGCCCTCCTCGACGAGCGTCATGAGGGCCGCCGCCACGATCGGCTTGGTGATCGACGCGATCCGGAAGATCGAGTCGCGGGCCATCGGCGTCCCGCCCTCGGTGTCGGTGTGCCCGAGGGCCGCCACCTCGACCCGGTCGCCGCGGGCCACGAGCCCCACGGCCCCCGGTACGGGACCCTTCGACACGTGTGGCGCCAGGACTTCGGTCAGGCCAGTGCTGTCGGTCATCGGGCGATCCTCCCAAGCGTGCTGGTGCGGTGGCGTGTGCGCGTGAGCGTACTAAGGAGGACCGCCCGGACCGGCTCAACTCATCGGCTCCCCGTCCCAGAGCGTGTCGTGCGCGCGGTGCGCGTCGGTGAGCCCGTTCGTGAAGAAGCGCTCGTAGTACTCGCCCTCCACGTGGTGCGCCTGCAGCCAGACCCCCGGCACATGGATGGCGTCCGTGTGCGCGGGGAAGCGGCGGTGCGTGGCCAGGATGTACGTGCAGATGTCGCGGGCGCACTCGATGACGCGCTCGTCGTACTCGCTGGCCTCGGCGAGATAGCGCTGGCCGTAGTCCTCCTTGTAGATGCGGGCGAAGACGTCCTTGTCGCCGTACGTGCCGCCGGTGCCGAACTTGGCGTCGACGATCGCGTCGACCGCGTCCGACATGGAGGCGTGCGTGGGCGGGCAGGCGGCGGCGATCAGCGGTTCGCCGGTCGCCGGGTCGGCCAGGCCCACGGGGTGCGAGCGCAGGTTGGCGTACTTGGGCAGCGGGACGTGCCAGCGCCACAGGTCGGCGAGGCGCCAGCGCGGCGTGACGAAGGTGAAGCCGAGCATCCTCCCGTACGTCTTCGTGAACTTGGGGTCTCCCATGGCGATCGCCGGGTTGATGGAGGCGTGGATCCAGGCGCCGAGGCCCATCGCCTCCGCCGTCAGCATCACCGTCTGCAGGAGCAGATCCGCCTCGATCTGCGTGCGCATCGGGCCGAGCGCGCCGAGCGGCAGCTTCAGGTCCTTGTTGAGGAACCCGTTGTCGACCCATTTCTTGACGCCCGCCGCCCGGTACAGATTGCGGTCGTCGACGAGTGTCGGGCGCGCCCCGTCCGGCTGCGTGAGCAGGTACATCAGGGCGTTGATGTACTGGTGCGAGAGGTCGACGACCGGGAACAGGACGGTCGTCCCCGGCAGGTTGGACAGGAAGCGGTTGGAGTCCAGATAGGCCGGGAAGTCGCGCAGGCCCTCGGCGACGTCCAGGCGGTGGTCGAGGACCTTCACCTTCGACCGCGCGGCCCGCTCCACCAACGCCTCGGCGGTGAACGGCTCGTGCGGCGCCGCCGGCAGCTTGCGCAGGAAGTACGTACCGCTGTCGTTGATCAGGAAGAAGTACGTGCCCTGCGCGTTGTCGGGGCTGCCGGCCGTGCGGCCCGTCATCGTCAGGTTCGGCTTGGACATGATGGGCTTGCCGTCGCGCGGGTCCTCGAAGGGACGGTCCGGCATCGTCAGGCCCGTCGAGCCGGTGACGGCGATCAGCAGCGCCTCCTCCAGCTCGCTCAGCGGCTGCGGCTCGTGCTTCGAGCTGTAGCTCATCGATCCGGCCGGCACCGACGCGCCGCGGGAGACGCGGTGGGTGCGGCGGCGCCAGATCGTCTTCAGGAGCGGGCGCGCGAGCAGGTCGTCGAGACCCTGGTGGCCCGAGGACGCGCCAGAGGGGGTGCCGGAGGAGGTGTCAGCCATGCTCGCCACCGTTCTCCGCCGGCGCCACCGGCCGCCACGGCGCGAACGCGCTCGCGTCGCGCGGCAGCAGGCTCGCGAGGTCCGGGCAGTGCCGCAGGATCACGGACTTCATGCCGCCCTTCTCCACCCAGTCCATGCCGAGCGGCGTATAGATCTCCGGGCGGTAGTCGACGGTGAGGAAGCGGTCGCTCTGCAACCGACGCGTCGCCATCAGGATGAAGATGCGGAACGCGGTGTCGGAGAAGCCGAAGCCGGTGGGCGGGTTCTCCGCGAACAGCCCGACGACCGTGTCGATCTCGTCGACGTTCCGGTACACCTCCTTCAGGCGCGCCAGGGTCTCCGGCTCCCGCGTCAGGTCCTCGAAGCGGCGGATGCGCTCCTTGTGCAGGCCCGCGCGGAAGTCGTTGTAGCGGGGCACGCCGCGCCTGCGGGTGCGCACCAGGTCGACCACCGACAGGTCGATGATCTCGCCCTCGCGCTGGAACTGCGTCAGCGACTTCGGGTAGTTGTGCAGCGTGATCGCGCCCGGGTGGGCGATGCCGAACGAGTAGAGGGTGTCCGCCAGGCCCGTCTTTCGGATCTGGCTCTCGGCGGCCGCGCCCTGGATGTCGTTGAACCCGAGCGTCTCGAGGCGCTGCCCGAAGCGGTGCTCGCGCAGCTCGTAGTCGTCGGGGATCAGCGGGTGCATGCGGTAGACCGTGACGAAGTCCTCGGTCAGCGAGTACGGGGCGCCGTGGTGGTCCGGCATCGTCTTCGGGATGCCGGTCAGGGAGTGCGATTCGAGCAGCCACAGGCCCAGCTGGTTCAGCCAACTCTTCGGCGGGCCCTCCCAGTTGGTGCGCAGACCGATGTCGATGGCCTTCGTCGCGAGGATCGCCGGCGTCCACTCCACCGTATGGATCTTCGCGATGAGCGCGGAGACCACGAGTCGCGCCGTGTGGTAGATCCGGTCCTCGCTCATCGACGGGTACTCGGAGCGCAGTGCGTCGCACACCGCGTTGTGCTCACGCGCGAACAGGGTGTGCATCGCGCTGAGCCCCATCCACCAGTTGTCCTTGAACCCGGTGATCGGGATCCCGGTCCTGTCGATGGGGATGTGTCCGCCGTCCAGCAACAGGCGCGCCCCGCCCTCGGGTTCGCGCAGTTGCTTCGCGGTCCGCTCGTCGCCGCCGTACACCTCGGAGCCGTCCCACCAGTGCGAGGCGGTGTTCCCGAAGAGGATCGGCGGCTTGTCGCCGGGCAGCTCGATGCCCTCGTTCTCGGCGAACCGCATCATGCTTTCCTCGGGCCCGCCAGGCGTGTTGACCCACGTTCCGCCGCCCGGCGGCAGCGGCACCTCGACCGCCTTGCCGCCCTCCTTGTAGCGGCGGTGGTTGACCCAGTCGTGCACCTGGAACTGGATCCAGGCCGCCGCCAGGATGTTCAGCGAGGTCGCCGGGACGAAGCTGTCGCGCGCCAGCAGGCTGCGGCTGACCGTCACCGGGTTCGGGGTGTCGAAGAGGTCGGGCCGGTACACCGGCTTGAGGTTGCGGCCGAACGCGGCGCCCACCGCGCCCATCTTCGGCTCGGAGAGATCGTTGTACGTGCCGTCGTAGGACCGCTCCGTGCGCAGCCGCTCGTCGACGGGGGCCGGTACGGGCTCGGCCTTCGGCGGGGCCTCCTGCACATCGGTGTCGATCAGGTTCAGCTTGCGCAGCACCTTCCGCAGGAACACCAGGTTGAGCAGGCTCAGGTCCACCGGCAGCCGGTGCCACGGCACATACCGGTTCAGGACGCGGAAGGCGAAGCCGATGGGAGCGCCGAGGGCCCGGTTCCTGAGCGGCTCGTGCGGGGTGAAGCGGGCGCCGTGCCGCTGCGCGCTGCTCGCCCGGTACGCGGCCTTGCGGGCCCGGTTGAGATTGCCCAGCGGGCGGAATCCGTCCGTGGTGTACCAGGGGTTGAAGGAGAGCTCCTCGATCCGCCGGGCCGCCGAGTGGGCCTCGGCCGTCGTGATGTCCTGGCTCGGTATGGTCAGCCGGGCCACGGGGATCGGCGGGGTGATCGCCTCCTTCCACTCCACGGAGCCGTCCTCGACGGGGGTGCGCCGCTCGTCGACGTAGCGCTGCACGCACAGGTCGAAGGCGACGTCGCCGCGGGCGAGCCGGCGCGCGAGCTCCCGGTGCAGGAAGTTCGGGTCGCGGCGGTCGGGGCGCGGCTCCGGGCCGCCGCCGACGGCGGGCCGCAGCAGGAAGCGGACCGGTCCCGCCTCGCTCCACAGCATCGCGCCGCGGCTCCAATAGGTCTCCCGGGCAAGGCTGTTGACGGTCTGTCGGGTGGCGGCCTGGACGTTGCGGCGCATCCGGTTCGCGGTGCCGAGGCCGACGGCGATCGGCAGCTTGACGAACAGACCGAACGCCTTCTGCAGCGGATTACGGGCCCCGGCCATCGCCTTGGCGAAGGCCACGAACTCGCGGGCGTCGCGGGCGTGCGACACCGGGAAACCGGTCGCGAGCAGATCGTGGCTCTGCTCGGCCGACACCTTCACGCGCACGGCGATCCCGTGCAGATCGGGCGCCCCGTCGGGGCCGCGCATGCCGCTCGCGTTGGAGAGCCGTACGGTCGCCGGATACTCGGCGCCGGGCTGGGCGAAGCCGCCGCGCAGCGCGGCCGGCAGGTCGTCGTTGAACCGCAGGCGGGCGTTCTCCACGCCGAGCGCGGCCTTCGCGTGGAAGGCACGCTCGAAGCCGGGGGCGCCACTGGCCCGCCGGTTCGCGACCTGCACCTTCATGATCTCTCGCGCGAGGCGTTCGAACACGAGGCGCTCGGCCTCGGGACTGCCGCCCTCGTACCGCTCGTACTGCGCAGGCTTGTAAGAAGCCTGACGTTCGTTCTCGGCCATCGGTTGCCGTCCCTGTCGAAGGTACGTGGAGAAGGTTCCTGGAGCGGGGGCACAGCGGGGCACAGAGGGGAGGGCAGCGACCGTATCGGCGCCGTCGTACCTGCCACAGCGACCGTTCCCGCCATGTACGCGCGCGCGAACTCGACGGCGCGGAAGGGGGTTTGCGCCTGTCAGGGCCCGGCCCCCGTCGAACGGGCCCGCACCGCGCGTCGCCCGCCCCTCTCCCGCCTCACCCGAGGGGCCCGCGGGTGGCCGATCGACGACGCCTTGACGCTGCCGGGCGCCGATGGTGTGCTGCACAGCCCCGCTCCGGGAGGTGCCATGCGCCAGACGACCGTGCACGGACCCGCCTTCGCCGACCTGCGCCCCCTCAAGGAGGCCACGTTCGTCGAGCCGGGCAGGACCACCTTCCCCGTCCACCCCGAACTGCCCCGGCTGCTGAAAGAGGACAAGGAACATCCGGATCCGGCGGGCGTGCTCCCGCACACGATGGCGACCCTCGCCGCGTACGCGTACGCAGGTCACGCGCAGAGCGGCGACGCGGAGACCGTCGCGATGATGGCGACACGGCTCGGTCTGGAACGCAACCGGTGCCGCGTCTTCGAACAGCGCGTCGACGCGCTCTACATCGCCTCCGCGGCCTACCTGATCCAGGACGAGGACCGCCGGATCGCGATCCTCTGCTACCGGGGCACCCAGCCCGAGGACATCATCAGCATCCTCACGGACGCCGACGTCCGCCCGGAGACCCTCGCCGTCGACCTGGACGGCGCCGAGTACGCGGTGCACGCCGGCTTCTACCGCAACATGCGCGCCACCCGCTATCTGGTGCTCCAGGCCCTGGAGCGTGCCGTGCGCGGCGAGTCCATCGACCCCGAGGAGAAGGGCACCCGCGGCCCCGGCCTCGAAGCGCTCTACATCACCGGACACAGTCTCGGCGCGGCCATGGCGGCCCTGATGGCGGTCACCCTCGTCCACGAACCGCGCTACGCCCACATCGCCCGCTGCCTGCGCGCCGTCTACACGTTCGGGCAGCCCATGATCGGCGGCCCCGACCTGGCGCGCGCCTGCGCGGACACGGTCGACAGCAACGGCACCCACCTGCTGCGCGACCGCCTCCTGCGCTACATCTACGACCGCGACGTGGTGCCCGCGCTGCCGCCGCGCCCCGTCGGTCCCTACGCCCCGTTCGGCCGCGAGTTCCACTTCCGCAGGCCGCGCCGGGCCGTGGACGCGGTGTTCACGGCGGCGGCCGACGCGGCGGCCGAGGCGGTCGCGCTCCCCGGCGACCTCCTCACCGGGGCGAACCCGCTGCGACGGCTGCGCCGCATGACCGCGATCCCGGGCCGCGCCCGCGAGGACGGCTGGGTCGAACGGGTCGAACCCGCCCTGCCCTACTCCCAGATGGACAGCCTCGCGGGCCTGGCGGTCGTGGCCCCCCTCGCCTTCTTCGCGGCCCGCCTGGCTCTGACGCGGACGCTCCCGTTCAAGTACTCCTTCGACGATCACGGGCCTGCGCATTACGTCAACGCACTTGCTCCGGAAGGGGTGTTGAGCGAGTACGGGGATGTGCGGTGAGCCCGGTGGTCACACGGCCGTCGGCCACGCCTCCCGCCACGGAGCCGCCTCCTCGTAGGCCGCGCACACGTCCAGGAGCGCGCCGTCCGCGAGGTGCCGGCCGATCAGTTGCACGCCGACCGGGAGGCCGCCGCGTGTGTGGCCCGCCGGGAGTGAGGCGGCGGGTTGGCCGGTGAGGTTGGCGAGCGGGGTGAACGACGTCCAGTGGTCCGTCGGCACCATCCGCCCGTCGATCAGCTCCGGGCCCTGCACCCCGACGGGGAACGCCGCGACGGAGGTGGTCGGCGTGAGGATCAGGTCGTACGTCGACATGAGCCGGGCCACCTGGTTCACGACGGCCTTGCGTACCAGGTTGGCGTCGGTGAACTGCTCGGCCGTCCACGGGGTGCGCAGGAGAGCCGCGAGGTGCGGGGACATGGCGGGGCCGAGCCTGTCGGCCATCGCCCGCATGCCCGTCAGGTCGGTCTCGGCGGCGACGATCGCACCGAACGCCGCGCTGTAGTCCGGGAGTTGGAGGTCGACCTGCTCGACCTCGGCGCCCAGGTCCTTCTCGAAGACGGCCGCCGCCTCGTCCACGATCCGGCGCACCTCGGGGTCGACTGCGACCCGGCCGAGATCGGGGCTGTAGGCGATGCGCAGGCGGCCGGTGGGGCGGCGGGCCGTCCAGTCCACGTCCGCGCAGGGGATCGAGTGCCGGTCGCGCGGATCGGGGCCCGCGAGCACGGAGAGCATGAGCGCGGCGTCGGCGACCGTACGGGTCAGCGGGCCGATGTGCTCGACCGACTCCCAGCCGGAGACCCCGGGATAGCGCTCGTCGCGGCACCCCGGATACACCGGCACCCGCCCCATCGACGCCTTGAACCCGAAGATCCCGCACAGCGCGGCGGGCACCCGCACCGAGCCGCCGCCGTCGCTGCCGAGCGCCACGGGCCCGAGCCCCGCCGCGACGGCCGCGGCCGAGCCCGCGCTGGAGCCGCCCGGGGTGCGGTCGAGGTCCCACGGGTTGCGGGTCACCGGGAACAGCGGGTTGTGCCCGGTCGCGCTGTAGCCGAACTCGGTCGCGTTGGTCTTGCCGAGGACGACCGCGCCCGCCGCCACCGACCGCTCCACCACGATGTCGTCCTCGTCCGGCACGAAGTCCGCGTACGCGTGCGAGCCCGAGGTCGTACGGATGCCCTTGGTGGAGATGAGGTCCTTGACGCCGAGCGGGACACCGGCCAGCGGCCCCGTCTCACGGCCCGCGGCGATGTCGTCCGCGATCCGCCGGGCAGCGGCCCGGGCCAGGTCGGGCGTGGGCGTGCAGAACGCGCCGAGCTCGCCGTCCACGGCGTCGATCCGGTCGAGCACCGCGTCCGTGACCTCGACGGGGGACAGCTCCCGCGAGCGGATCAGCGCCGCGGTCTCGGTGGCGGACAGGCGGCAGATCGCCTCGGCGTCGGTGGGGTACACGTGGGGCCTTTCCGTTGTTCCGGTTCAGACGGTGGTGGTGCCGGCCACGTCGACGGCGGGCTCGGCAGGGGTGGGCCGGGGCGCCGTACGACGCTCGACCAGCACATGGACGACCGCCGCGACCACTATGCCGAACAGCGGATCGACGGATCCCGGCAGGAGGTAGTGCGCGAGCCCGGCGGCCAGGGCGCCGGCCGCCCACGCGCCGAGCGCGCCCCACCGGTAGTCCCGGACGACGGCCACCCGGCCCTTGCGGCGCAGGTACTGGTCGGTGATGAGCACCGCGCCGATCGGCGGCACGAACACGCCCAGCAGGTTCAGCCAGTCCACGAAGTGGCCCCACACGCCGCTCAGTGCGAACAGCAGGCCCAGGAGACCCAGGCCGAGCGCGAGCGGGCGCATCTTGGCGGGGGTGAGCGCGGCCCAGCCGACGGCGCCGTTGTAGAGGCAGTGCGAGGCGACGGAGCCCAGGTTGACGAAGACGAACAGCACCGCGAGCGCCGTGAGCAGCGGGCCGTGCCCGGTGAGCAGCGGCAGGAAGCCGCCGCCGTCGGCCGCGGGATCGGCCGAGCCGCCGATCGCGACGACGACGCCCCCGAGCGCGTAGGCGACGAAGTTGGCGAAGGGGAAGGCGAAGGCCGTCGCGGCGACCGCGCTGCGCCCGCTCCTGGACCAGCGGGTGAAGTCGGCCGTCATGGTGCCGGAGTCGGCGAACCCGGCGATGACGATGGCGACGGCGCCGCCGAACCCGAGGGTGCCGCCCACGCCCTGGTAGGTGAGGGCGTCGGAGGCGGAGGTGCGGCCCGCGCCGTAGCCGACGGCGATCGCGCCGAGCACGACGAACAGGGGCGTCGCGACGGCGCCGACGAGCGCGAGGGCGCGGATCCCGGCGACGGTGAGCAGCGTGTAGATCGCGCAGCCGAGCAGCGCGCCCCACAGCGGGGTCCAGCCGAGCGTGTCCTGGAGGGTCGTGCCGGTGAGGCCGACCTGGAAGCTGAACCAGCCGATCACGACGGTGGCGAGGAACCCGGCCGCGGCGAGCCTGCCCCGCCGCCCGAAGGTGTCGGCGGCCTGGAGCGCGAAGTTCTTGCCGGTGCGGCCCGCGTAGTGGCTGAGGGCGCCGACGTAGCCGAACAGAACGAGGTTGCCGACGAGGATCGCGAGCAGTCCTTCGACGAGGCCGAGGTTGTAGACGATCACGCCGCCGAAGACGGCGTTGCCGAGGTTCATCGGGAAGCCGAACCAGACGGCGGCCACCGACGACAGACGCTTGCGCGCGGCGGGTGGGACGGGGGTGTGCTCGTACTCTTCCGTGCCGGCCATCAAGCCCTCCACACAGGCCCCTCGGGGCCGTTGGTATACCGTAATGGCGGTGAATTTAAGAGCGTGGTGTTACGGCTGAGGGCGCCGCGTGTTTCCACTGGGACGCCCTCGATCGCGTCCGTGTTAAACGTCAGCGCATGTCCGCGGGGCGCTCCGTGCCCTCGAACGGGAAGCGCCGCCGGAAGGTGTCGGCCGCGTCCTCCAGCGTCACGAACGACACGCCCTCGTGGCCGGAGACGTACTCGATGAAGCGCTCCAGCATCAGCAGCACGTTGGGGCGGCCCGAGACGTCCGGGTGGAGCGTGATCGGCAGGACGGCGTAGTCCAACTCCCGGTGCACCCAGTCGAATTGGTCGCGCCAGTCCTGTTCCAGGGCGCGCGGCGAGACGTAGCCGTGGCTGTTGTGGGAGTGCTTGTTGAACATCATGGGCGGCAGGTCGTCGACGTACCAGTTGCCGCAGAACTCGACGAGGTCCACCTCGTGGCCGTGCACGAGCGGCTTCATCCAGTCCTTGGCGTCGGCCGTGTAGTCGATCTTCGTCCAGGAGTCGCCGACGCGGGCGTAGAAGGGCGTGAAGTCCCGGTAGTTCTGTGAATGGTCGTACGAGAAGCCGTACTTGTGGAGCAGGGCGGCCGTCGACTCCGACATCTCCCACCAGGGCGCGACATAGCCCTTGGGGCCGCGTCCGGTGAACTCCTCGATCAGCTCGACCGACTTGGCGAGGACGTCCTCCTCCTGCTGCGGGGACATGTCGATCGGGTTCTCGTGCGAGTAGCCGTGCGCGCCGATCTCGTGGCCCGCCTCCACGACCATCCGGGTCTGCTCGGGGAACGTCTCGATGGAGTGGCCGGGGATGAACCACGAGGTGCGGATGGAGTACCGCTCGAAGAGCTTGAGCAGGCGCGGGGTGCCGATCTCGCCGGCGAAGACACCGCGCTGGATGTCGTTGGGGGAGTCCTGGCCCCCGTAGGAGCCGAGCCAGCCGGCGACCGCGTCGACGTCGACACCGAGGGCTATCTGGATGTCCTTGGGCATGGTGAACTGCTCCTTGGGTCAGGGTAGTTGGGCGGTGATCTCGGTGGTGGCCGCCGCGAGGGCCTGTCGGTCGGCGTCCGTCCAGTCGCGCTCGCGGGTGCTGTGGACGGAGATCCAGCCGGTGAGTGTGTCCCCGCCGGTCTCGACCGGCGACAGCATCTGGGCACGTACGCCGTACACGTCGATCAGCGCCTCGGGCGGGTGCGGGGCCTCGCGGAAGTGCGGCTGCACCAGCGCCCGGCGCTCGGCCTCCAGCCACTCGACCGTGTTCAGTCGGCGCTGGTCGAGCGAGGCGTCACGGCGGATGGAGCGCACGCCGGGGGCCAGGGCCTCGCCCGCGGTGAGGTCGACGTGCAGCCCGTGCTCGGGCAGGTCGACGCGGAACGTCGTGCGGTCGGCGCCGGTCGCCGCCAACAGCGTTTCCAGGGTGCTCTGGACCTGGGCTCGGAGGCTGCCGTCGCGCAGCAGCTGCCCGTGCCCGGACCACGACGGGCGCGCCCCGGCCAGGTCGAGCGCCCGCCACAGCGTCGCGCTCACCGAGTCGAACACCGGGATGCCCAGGGCCCGTTCGAGACGGTCCGCCTCGAAGGCGCCGTACACGTTCGTGCAGACGACGGCGACGGCCTGCGCACCGTCGGTGGCCGCCGCCTCGATCTGGCGGGCCACGTCGGCGGGCGGGATCCGGGCGAAGGCCTCGTTGTCGTGCTCGCCGAAGGGCTCCGCGAGCGCGCACTCCAGGCCCTCCTTCGCGTACGTCGACACGATCGCGTCGGCCACGTCGCGGGTGTAGGGCAGGGCGAGGCCGAGCCTGCGCACCCCGTAGGCGGCGCAGGCGTCGAGCAGCGCGAGCGTCGAGGTCGTCGCCGGGATGCCGGTCTCCGCGGTGAGCGCGGCGGCCAGGGCGCGGTCCCGCTCGATGCCGAGCCAGGAGCCCGACGTCCCGTTCCACACCAGGACGTCGACCTTGGCGTCGGCCAGCTGCCGGGCCGCCGCGAGCATCGGCTCGGGGGCGAACTGGGCGTCGCTGCCCGTGTCGAGCGCGATCCGGGTGACCGGCACGCGTGCGAAGTGCGCGGTGGCCAGACCTGGTTCGGCGCCCTGCAACAGCCCGTACGTCACGGGTTCGAGGCAGGTGTTGGAGGACGGCGTGAGCATCCCCACGCGCAGCGGGCGACGGTTCTCGCTCAACGAATGATTCGACGAGTGATTCAACGGATGATTCATCGGACGACGAGCCTCCTCGAGTAGTCGATGACCAGGGACGCGGCGGTGAACAGCAGCGCCGCGCCGACGAAGTACAGCAGCGCCCACGTGTAGGAGCCGGTGCCGCCGACGATGAAGCCGACCGCGATGGGCGTGACGATCCCCGCGATGTTGCCCGACAGGTTCATGGCGGCGCCGACCACACCCGCGTTGGCGCGCCCGCCGAGCGTGGAGGGGAGCGCCCAGTACAGGCCCGCCCAGCGCAGGAAGAACAGCACGACGGAGAGCAGCGCGACCGCCGTCATCGCGTCCGGCACCAGGACGACGCCCAGCAGGCCCGCCGTGACGGCCGCGCCCGCGACCCCCATCAGCGTGCGCAGCACGGTGTTGGCCGCGGTGCCGCGCGAGCGCCAGTGGTCGGCGAGCCAGCCGCCGATCAGCTCGCCGACGAACCCGGCGCCGAAGATGACGAGCGTGGACCAGCCGATGGACTTGATGTCGAAGCCCTTGGTCTCCGACAGATACAGCGGGCCCCAGGTGAGCAGCCCGTAGAAGACGCCGTTGAATCCCATCCAGCCCAGGCACATGCCCCAGAACGAGCGGTACTTGACGTAGTCGCGCAGCTTCGCGGGCCGGTCCTCGCCGGGCGCGGCGGCGTCCTCGGCGGCGTGTGCCCGCTCGATGTACGCCGCCTCGGCCTCGTTGACGCCCGCGTGCTCGCGCGGGGTGTCGCGCAGATACCGCAGGGCCAGGACGCCGACCGCCACGGTGACCGCGCCCGCGACGACGAAGCTGATCCGCCAGCTGCCCGTCCAGGCGATGAGGCCGGAGATGGCGATGCCGCCGAGCGCGGAGCCGAGCGGGGCGCCGCCGTCCATGAGGACCGCGCCGCGCCCGCGTTCCTTCGCGGGCAGCCAGTGCGCGTTGAGCTTGCCGCCGGCCGGCATCACCGGGGCCTCGACCGCGCCGAGCGCGAGCCGGGCCGCGAGCAGCGAGCCGACTCCGGTGGCGGCCGCCGTGGCGCCGGTCGCGACGCCCCAGCCGACGCAGGCGCCGCCGGCCATCCGGCGCGGCCCGAACCGGTCGATGAGCCATCCGCCGGGGATCTGCATCAGCGCGTACGTCCAGAAGAACGCGCTCAGGACGAAGCCGGTGACCTCCTTCGACAGATGCAGATCCTTGGTGATCAGCGGCAGCGCCACGGACACGGAGCCGCGGTCGATGTAGTTGAGCGTGACGATGCCGAGGAGGAGCAGGAACACCTTCCAACGCGTGCGGCTGGGCGGGGACTTGGTGGTTCTCGTGTCCGGGGAGGTCGCGTCGGCGACCTGCGGCGGATTGGCTGACTGCATGGCAAACCCTCTGTTGACGGGACCCCGAAGGTCCACGGTCCGGACAGGTGGGCACGCTTGTGACGTGCAGTGCACGAGCTATGGCATACCAAAGAATGGGGATCGGGCCGTCGCCCGTCAAGGCGTTGGTATACCGTGAGGATCAATTCACGGGGAGGAAACGGGGGAGGGCGCATGGCACAGGCGGGACCCGGCGAGGCGGGCTGGCTGCGCGATCAGGTCTGCGAGGGCATCAGGGACCGGATCATCTCCGGCCAACTGCGCCCGGGGGACCGGCTGTTGGAGCGCGAGGTCGCCGAGGAGTTCGGGGTGTCCCGGATCCCGGTGCGCGAGGCGATCAGGGTGCTGCTCAGCGAGGGCTTCCTCGAGGCCGTCTCCGCCCGGAAGATCGTCGTCAAGCAGCTCTCGTTCCAGGACGTGCTCGACCTCTTCGACCTGCGCGAGGCCCTGGAGGTGCTCGCCGTGCGGCGCGCCACGGAGCGGGCCCAGAAGCCGCAACTGGCGGCGCTGGAGCGCCTGTTGACCAGCGCGGAGAAGGCCACCCGTACCGGGAAACCCGCCCGCATCTCCCGCGCGAACACGGACTTCCACCACCACATCGTCGAGATCGCGGGCAACACGCTGCTGGCCAGCACCCTGCAACCGCTGGAGGGCCGGATGCGCTGGCTGTTCCAACAGATCGACGATCCGCACGCGGTGTGGGAGGAGCACCAGGGGCTGTACGAGGCGATCAGGACGGGCGACGCGGACCTCGCGGCCGACCGCGCCCTGCACCACGTACGCCACTACCGGGAGGTGGCGATGCGGGTGCTGTTCGGCGTGGGTGTCTCAAGCCCCGCCGACGATTGAGGCGCGGAGCCCCGCGACGTCACGCCATCTGCCGCCGCACCAGTTCGTGCAACCGCCCACCCGTATCCGCCAACAACTCCGCGGGCGACCCCTGCTGAACGACCCGCCCCGCCGACATCACGATCACCCGGTCCGCGTCCATGACCGTCGACAACCGGTGCGCGATGACCACCCGCGACGCCCGGAGGGCCTTCGTACTGTCGATGACGATCCGCTGCGTCTCATTGTCGAGCGCACTCGTCGCCTCGTCGAAGAAGAGAATCCGCGGCCGCCGGATCAACGCCTGCGCGATCATCAGCCGCTGACGCTGACCGCCGGAGACCGCGCCGCCGCCCGAGATCATCGTGTGCAGGCCCATCGGCATCCGCTTGATGTCCTCGGCGAGGCCCGCCATCTCGGCCGCCGCCATCGCCTCCTCCTGTGTGAAGGACTCGGCGCCGCAGATGCAGTCGAGGATCGACCCGCTCAGCGGCTGGGCGTTCTGCAGGACGACGCCGCACTGGCGCCGCACCGCCGCCTGGTCGAGTGCCGACAGGTCCTGGCCGTCGTACAGGACGCTGCCGTACGCCGGCGCGTCGAAGCCGATCAGCAGGCGCAGCAGCGTGGACTTGCCGCAGCCGCTCTCGCCGACCACCGCCACGAACTCGCCCGGCTTGATGGACAGGTTGACGTCGTCGAGGACCAGCGGGCCGTCGTCGGTGTAGCGGAAGGAGACGCCCCGCGCCTCCAGCGCGCCGGTCAGCTCGCCCGGCTGCGTCGCCGCCTCGCGGACCTCGGGCTTCTCGTCGAGCACCGGCTTGATCTGCTCGAACATGGGCAGGACCGCGGCCGCCGAGATCAGCGCGCCGGTCAGTTGCGTCACCGACGTCAGGAGCATCGTCACCGACGTGTTGAAGGTGAGGAAGGACGCCGCCGACATGGAGCCGCGGGCCGGCCCCGCGAGCAGCATGAACATCACGAGCGAGCACAGCGGGAGATAGACCGAGTTGAGGACCGTCGTCGCGTTCTTGATGCGTCCTGCCCTGCGCTGCAGCTCCCGGGTGCGAGCGAACTCCTTCGCCCACGCCGCGTACGCGAAGCTCTCCGCGCCCGCGACCCGCAGCTTCGGCAGCCCGCGCAGCGTCTGGAACGCCTGGTTGTTGAGCTTGTTGCCGAGCTTCACCAGGCGGCGCTGCCAGCGCAGTTCGAGCAGTCCGAGGGTGAGGAAGACGGCCGCGACCAGGACCAGCATGCCGAGCGCCGCCATCGCCAGCGGGACGCTGTAGAGGAGGAGCATGACCAGGTTCATCGCGCCGACCGTCGTCGACTGGACGACGATCGGGCCCACGCCGGACAGCAGCCGTCTGATCGAGCTGATGCCCATCGCGGCACTCGCCAGCTCGCCCGTCGAGCGGGACGCGAAGAAGCGTGTCGGGAGCCTCAACAGTCGGTCCCAGACGGCCGGTTGGAGGACGCTCTCCACTCTGCCCTCGATGCGCAGCACCGTGAGGTTCTGGAGCAGCATGAACGCCGCCGTCACCACACTGGTGACCACCACCGCGAGGGAGACCTGCGTGATGAGGCTGGTCTGCGCGTTGGGGACGTACGTGCCGAGGACCTGGCCGGTCGCGACGGGCACGAGCGCGCCGAGGACCACCGTGACCAGGCCCGCCAGGAGCAGCCTGCGGATGTCCGTCGTCATCGACTGCATGCTGAAGCGCATCAGCCGCAGCGGCGTCAGATCGCCGTCGGGGAGCGGGCGGTAGAGCATGATCGCCCGCTCTTCGAAGTCCTCCGCGTTGTCCTCGTCGACGCGCGTGCGCCGGTCGCCCGCCGGGTTCACCGTCTCGTAGCCGCCGCGCCGCCACAGCAGCGCGACCGGGGCCCCGGACGAGGCCCGGTAGCCGACCAGCGGGCCCGCGTCGCGGCGCCACCAGTCCCCGGCGAGCCGTACGGGCCGGGTGCGGAGGCGGGAGGCCGTGGCGAGTTGTTCGACCGGGTCGAGGCGGTCGCTGACCGCGCCCACGTGGTCGGGGTCGACGAGCCGGATGCCCGCCGCGTCCGCGACGATCTTGCAGGCCGCGTACGTGGCGTCGGCGCCCGCGTCGGCGGAGCCGCGGCGCCCGCGCTTGGTGCCCATGGACGCGAGCAGGGTGCGGTCGGCCTGCTCGCGGACGGCCTCGCCCGCCTTGATGCCTGCGGCGGCGCGGTCCTCGTGGGCGCTCTCCAGGCGCTCGATCCAGCGGTCGAGCGTGGAGAGCAGCCGCCACTGCTGGTTGACCATGCGCTGCCACAGGCCGGTGTCGACCAGCAGATCGGCCGCCGCGTCCGCCGCGTAGGCGGACCCGTACTGCACGCTGCCGGGCGCCAGTTGCGGCCACAGCACGTCGTCGTCGCCGAGGAGAGAGTCGCCCTGTACGTCGTGCGCGCCGACGGTGCGTCCGTCGAGCGGCGCCTCGAACAGGACCTGCTGCCCGCGGCCGACCCCGAGAGCGAAGGCCTCCTCCAGCAGGCTCCAGCCGTACGAACCGGCCCCGTCATAGGAGGCCGGCGGCGCGTAGGGCAGTTCGCGCAGCGGGATGCGGCGCACCGCGCAGCCGCTGAGCGGCCGTCCCACGAGCGTGTGCTGGGTGCCCTCGACCGGGCCGAGCAGCAGCGTGCCCGGCTCCAGGCGGCCCAGGAAGTGCCAGTGCCCCTGGCTCTGCGCGTCCACCGCGAACAGGTCGAGCGCGCCGCCCGCGACGAGCCACAGCACGTGCGGGCCCTCCAGGGGAAGGCTGCGCAGGTCCGTGCAGTCGACGGGGGCGCCGAGGCCGCCGAAGGCCGCGACCACTTGGTCGGAGGAGGTGAACTCCTGGTGCAGATCGGTCATGTCAGTGCTCCTTGACCAGCTCGGCGTAGGGCCCGCCGGCCCGCACCAGATGCTCGTGGCGGCCGCGCTCGACGACCTGGCCGTGGTCGAGGACCACGATCTCGTCGCTGTCGCGGACCGTGCTGAGGCGGTGCGCGATGACGACGCAGGCGCAGCCGCGCCGCCGGATGTTGTCCATGACCGTCTGCTCGGTCTCCGCGTCGAGCGCGCTGGTCACCTCGTCGAGCACGAGGATGCTGGGGCGGCGCACAAGGGCCCGCGCGATCTCCAGGCGCTGGCGCTGCCCGCCGGAGAAGTTCCGGCCGTCCTGCTCGACCCGGCCGCGCACGCCGCCGGGGCGGCGCGCCACCACGTCGTACAGGCACGCGTCGCGCAGCGCCTCCTCGACGGCCTCGTCGGAGATCGAGGGGTCCCACAGTGCGACGTTGTCGCGGACCGTGCCCTCGAAGAGGAACACGTCCTGGTCGACGAAGGAGACGGAGGCCGCGAGCGCGCCGCGCGGGATGTCGTCCAGGCGCCGGTCGTCGATCCGGATGACGCCCTCCCACGGCGCGTACAGGCCGGAGATCAGGCGGGAGACCGTGGACTTTCCGCTGCCGGAGCCGCCGACGAGCGCCACCTGCTGCCCGGGTCCCACCGTCAGCGAGAAGCCGGACAGGAGCGGCTTGTCGAGCGGGCTGTAGCCGAACGTGATGTTGTCCAGCTCGATGTGGCCGCGCAGCCGGCGCGTGCTCTGCACCTGCTCCGGGCGCGCGTACAGCTGGTCGACGGGGAAGTTCTCCACGTCCTTCAGGCGGGCCACGTCGGCGGCGAAGTCCTGGATGCGGCCCGCGACGCCGTTCAGCCGGGTCAGCGGCGCCGTGAAGCGGGTCACGAGCGCCTGAAAGGCGACAAGGAGACCGACCGACAAATGGCCCTCGACGGCCCGCATGCCGCCGATCCACAGGATCAGCGCGCTGTTCAGCGTCGCGAGGGTCGGCGCGACGATGCCGAGCCACGCGCTCGGCACCCCGAGCTTCTGCTGCTCCTCGAGGGTCGTCGCGTGCTGGCCCGCCCACCGCCGGAAGTAGCCGTTCTCGCCGCCGGTCGCCTTCATCGTCTCGATGAGCTGGAGGCCCGTGTACGAGGTGTTGGTGAGCCGCGCCGTGTCCGCGCGCAGCTTCTGCGTGCCCGTCGCCCGCAGCCGCACGACCACCCGCATCGCCACCACGTTCAGCAGCGCGATGCCCACGCCGACGCCGGTGAGCTGCGGGTCGTACGAGTACAGCAGCGCCGCGTACAGCAGCACCACGATCCCGTCGACGCCCGCTGCCGTCAGGTCGCGGGCCAGGGTCTCGGCGACCGCGTCGTTGGACTGGAGGCGCTGCACCAGGTCGGCCGGGCTGCGCTGCGAGAAGAACGTGACGGGCAGCCGCAGCAGATGCCCGAAGAAGCGGGCGCTGCTCAGCGTCGAGGAGATGATGCGGCCGCGCAGCAGGTTCGTCTGTTGCAGCCAGGTGAGGACGGCGGTCAGCGCCACCATCGCGCCCATCGACGCGAACAGCGCGCCGAGCAGCGAGGTCTGGTCGCCGATGAGGAACAGGTCGATGTACGTCTTGCTGAGCGCGGGCACCGCCGCGCCCACGCCGACGAGCAGCAGGCTCGCGAGCAGCGCGACGAGCATCGTGCCGGTGGTGCCGCGCAGCCGTGCGGGCAGCGCCGTCATGATGCCCGGCTTGCGCCCGCCCGTACGGAAGTCGTCGCCCGGCTCCAGGACGAGGACGACCCCCGTGAAGCTGGTGTCGAAGTCCTCCATCGGCACGAAGCGGCGGCCCTTGTCGGGGTCGTTGATGTGCACGCCGCGCCGCCCGAAGCGGCGGCCCATGCCGTCGTAGACGACGTAGTGGTTGAACTCCCAGAACAGGATCGCCGGGCCCTGCACCTCGGCGAGCGCGGCCGGCTCCATCTGCATGCCCTTGGCGGTCATGCCGTAACTGCGGGCCGCTTTCAGGAGGTTGGAGGCGCGCGAGCCGTCCCGCGAGACGCCGCACGCGATGCGCAGCTCCTCCAGCGGGATGTGCCGGCCGTGGTGCGCGAGGATCATCGCGAGCGCCGCGGCGCCGCACTCGACGGCCTCCATCTGGAGCACCGTGGGCGTGCGCACCTTGCGGCGGCGCTTGGCCGGCGGGGGAGCGGGGCGGGAGCGGCGGCGGTCCGGGCGGTGGCCCGCGGGCGGCAGGGAGGTCGTGGTCACGGCTTCAGCCAATCCATCGGGCGCTGATCGGCGAGGTGTACGGAGCCGGAGGCGAGGGTCATGGAGGCGAGCGGATAGGGCGGCCCGCCGTCGGAGGACCAGGCGTACCCGGACTTGGTGTCCGCCTTGGTGAGCTCGACGAGGACCGGGACGCGGGCCCCGCCCTTCGTGAACTCGCCCGCCAGCGAGCTGTCCCCGATGAAGTCGGTGACCTGCCGCTTCGTCTCGGCGGCGCGGCCGACGGCCTTGACCTTCCCGCGCAGCACGCCGTACTGCTGCGCCTGCGGCACGTTGAGGTCGACGTCGGCGCCCGCGTCCACGTTCCCCGCGCTGGTGGCGGGCACGTACAGCATCGCGAGCAGCGGATCGCGCGTCGAGCCGGTCTTCTCCACCGTCGCCACGTCGGAGCCGGTCGTGACGACCGAGCCGATCCGCGCGACGAGCGCCGTGACCCGGCCCGCGTCGATGGCCCGCACGGCCCGGTTGCCCTGCGCGGTCTGCACCTTGAGGATCGGCGCTCCCGCCCGCACCCGCTGGCCCTCCTTCACGTACAGGCCGGTGACCTGCCCGGTGACGGGGGTCTGCAGGACGTAACTGCCCTGCGCGTACGTGAGGATGCCGTTCGCCTTGAGCGTCGAGGACACCGAGCCGGTGACGGCCCAGACGCAGGCGGCGACCATCACGACGACGGTGACGGCGAGTACGAGCAGTCCCTGCGGCCGCGCGAGGCGCACCGGCAGATCGAGCTCCTCCGGCGACTGCAGTTTGGACAGGGCCTGTTGGCGGAACTGCACGGAGTCTTTCCCTTACCTAGCTTCCATACCGGGCCGGACCGGAAAGGCCCGGTACCCGGACACCCCGAAAGCCCCGGGACACGGGGTCCCGAGGCTTGGGGTGCGCCACCCGTCAGGAGGTGGCGCGATGATCCCGAGGGATCGGATCCGACTCAGAGGCCGGCCGTCACGCCGCCGACGAGGCCCGTCACGGCGCCGGTGTTCAGGCCGGTGAGGCCCTCGACCGTGTTGGTGACGGAGGAGACGGTGCCCGAAACCGGGGCGATGCCGTCGACGGTGCCCTGAACCTGGCCGACGAGGCCGCCGACGAGGCCGCCGGAGACGTTGTCGAGGTCGGCGTCGGAGATCTCAACGGTCTCGATGTGGTTGCTCATGATGAGCCGCCCTTCTCATGGGGGGATGTCTGGTATTTCAAAATTCGCGGGGCGCGCTGGAAATCGGTGGCTGCGAATCCCTGCGGCCGTCATGCGATGCGGAGGATCAAAGCATGTTGACGCGTCGCGCAGCTAATCCGACCGGGTCCATTCATAGGGGATCCGGGAGGCCAATTGCCTTCATGTGCCTGGGTGTTCACAGCCGGGTGGCACGTCCTTCACATTCTTCACGGAGAGGAATGTGAACTCCCTGTGTCCCCGGCAAGCAAAGGGGGACAGGCGGGCATCAATGACGTGCGGTGCTTGTATCGGGCAATGGTTTTTTGCGAAGCTCCGTGACTGCCCTGCGCATTCGGTGTGCAGGTTTCTGGCACGCGACAGCGGCGGCGCTCAGGACGACCGGCGGCACGAATCCCCACGGCCCGGCGGCCTCCCGCACCGCTACGGCGCAGGCCGCGCCGCCGATCACGGCCAACAACCGGCCGGTCACCCACAGTTGCTCCCGGCCCCGCCCCGACGCGTCGACCACCCCGGTCACGAGTGTCGTCAGCGTCCCCGTGAAATACGTGGTGGGCGCGGCGCCCGCCCCCGCCGCGACCATCGCCGCGGACTGCCCGCCCATCGACACGGCGGCGACCACGAGCAGCACGGTCCGCCAGGCCCCGGACGGATCCCCGCCGAGCACGCCGCCCGCCACGGCGACGAAGCCGAGCAGCACGCACTGCGCGGCGAGGCAGGCGACGACGCGGCCCGGCCACTCCGTCGCCCGCGCTTCCCGAATGCCCCGGCATGCGAGGGCCGTTGTCGCCGCCCCCACCGCGTACCCGCCGAGCGCGTACAGCGGACCGGTGACGTCGTGGCCCGAGCCCTGGCCCGCCGAGATGCCGAGCAGCACGAGATTCCCGGTCATCACCCCGGCGAACACGGTGCCGAGGGCCGTGAACGCGAGGGCGTCCACGGCCCCGGAGGCTCCGGCGAGCAGCACAAGGGACATTTGCGCGCGTTTGTTCATGCCTGAGACGGTAGGCGTCGAGCCGCCTTCGGAACGCTCAGCCGTCGGCGCGTCGCTCCGGCGCGGTCACGCCGGGCTCCAGGTCCAGCGGCGCGAAGTCGAAGCCCTCCCACAGCAGGCGCGAGGACTCCTCCGGGTACGGGGCCGTGTGCGAGGGGGCGTCGAAGACGCGGGTGGAGCGTCCGTCGGCGGTGAACGGCGCCCACCCCGGGTTCCCGTCCTTCGCGAACGCGGCCCACGCGGCGCCCATCTCCTGCGACAACGCCACGGCCTCTGCCGGGAGTTCACCGCCCAGGAAGAGGCCGCCGAAGTCCGAGTCGAGCGCCCCGAAGACGAGCGGGACGTCCAGCGCGTGGGCGGCGCCCATCGTGCCGCCCGCGCCGGGCGCCGCCCAGCACAGCTCGTACGCGTACGCGGTCCCGCCGCCCGCCGCGTGGGCCTCGGCCAGGCGCAGCGACGGCATCCGGAACAGCCAGTCGGACATGACGAGTTCGTGCAGCAGCGTCGGGTCCGCGTCCGGATACGCGGCCCGATAGTCGACCTCGGCGGCGGGCCCGGGACCGAACCGGAGCAGGGCCTGCGCCGCCTCCTCCTCGGTCATCTTCCCGTACCGGCCCGCCATGATGGTGAACAGCCGGTACTCGTCCCGGTTGTGCCCGACGAGCAGCTCGACGTCGCGCGCGGCGCCGGCCGCGAGCGCCTCCCACGGGGTGGTGGGCAGCACCTCGCCGTCGACCACCGGGGAGAACGGGGTGGCCGTGTGGGCGACGCGGCCCCAGCGGTCCGCGTACGAGGGCAGTGCGCGGATCAGGTCGTCGGTGGCGTCGCGCAACGCCTTCGGCGCGACCGCGGAGAGCTCGGCGGCCCCCGCGCCCGGCACCCCGAGCCGCTCCGCGATCGCCGCGCCGATGTCCCGCGCGAGGTCGAGCGTGAAGAACGTGCCCGGCACGCTCTGTGCCACCGCGCGCCGCACCAGACCCTTCGCCGACGGCATCGTGAGCAGCGCCGCCACCGAGCCCGCGCCCGCGGACTCCCCGAACACGGTGACCTGCTCCGGGTCCCCGCCGAACGCCGCGATGTTCTCCCGCACCCAGCGCAGCGCCGCCACCTGGTCGAGCAGCCCCCGGTTGGCGGGCGCGCCGTCGAAGACACCGAAGCCCTCCGCGCCGACCCGGTAGTTGAGGGTCACGACGACCGCACCACGGGCGGCGAGCGCGGAACCGTCGTAGTGCGGCCCGTCCGAGGACCCGCTGACGTATGCGCCTCCGTATACATAGACCATCACCGGCAGCCCCGCGGCGCCGAGGTCCGGCGACCACACGTTGACCGTCAGCCAGTCCTCGCCCTCGGGGACCGGGCGGCCCGTGAGCCCGCCCACGAGGGACTGCGGGGGCGGCGGCCCGAAGTCGAACGCGTCCCGCACCCCGTCCCACGGCGACGCCGGCTCCGGCGCCGCCAAGTGCAGTGCCCCGACCGGGGGTTGGGCATAGGGGATGCCGCGGAAGACGCTCAGCGCCCCCTGCGTGAGCCCGCGGACCTGCCCCGCTGCGGTGCGTATGGGCGCGGTGGGGGTTGCGTCGGTCATACGTGTCCTCCCTGGTGGCTCGACTGGCGCCGCACAGGGCGTCGAAGCGCTTCGACGGACTTCTGGACAGGCACCCTGCGCAAATCATAGGGTCGGCATGCCGAACGACGGGCGGCACCCGCCGACGCCGGCGCCCTGGGCGGGTCGGGAACCCGCCCACCCACCCCCCCTCGCACTCGGCTTCAGGAGAACCACATGGTCACGCTCGCAGAGGTCGCCAAGGACGCCGGAGTCTCCGCGAGCACCGTGAGCTACGTCCTCAGCGGCAAGCGGTCCATCTCGGCGGCCACTCGCGAGCGCGTCGAGACGAGCGTGCGCCGGCTCGGCTACCACCCCAACGCCGGGGCCCGCGCCCTCGCCAGCAGCAAGTCCAACATCATCGCCCTGATGGTGCCGCTGCGCACCGACATGTACGTACCCGTGATCATGGAGATCGCGACGGCGGTCGCCACCGCCGCCCGCACCCATGGCTACGACATCCTGCTGCTCACCGGCGAGGAGGGCGCCCAGGCCGTGCGCCGCATAGAGGGCAGCTCGCTGGCCGACGCCGTGATCGTCATGGACGTCGAGCTGGACGACGAACGGCTGCCGCTGCTGCGCACCGCGAGCCGCCCCGCCGTCCTCATCGGCCTGCCGGCCGACACCCGCGGACTCAACTGCGTGGACCTGGACTTCGCCGCCGCGGGCGCCCTGTGCGCCGAGCACCTCGCGGGCCTCGGGCACCGCGAGATCGCCGTCATCGGCGAGGCCGCCGCCGTCTACGAGCGCCGCACCGGATTCGCCGAGCGCACGCTGACCGGCCTGCGTGCGCGCAGCGCCGAACTCGGCCTGCGGCTCCTGCACCGCCCCTGCGAGGGCAGTTACGCCTCGGTGTCGGCGACGCTGTCGCGGATCTACGACGAGCGCCCCGGCACCAGCGCGTTCGTCGTGCAGAACGAGGCGGCCACCGACCCGCTGCTCGCCCTGCTGCGCCAGTCCGGCCGGGCCGTCCCGGAGGACGTGTCGGTCGTCGCGGTCTGCCCCGAGCAGGTCGCGCGGCACGCGTCGGTGCCGCTCACCTCGGTCGCCGTGCCCGCGCAGGAGATGGGGCGGCGCGCGGTGGAGCAGGTCGTCGCGCAGATCGAGGGCCGCGGCTCGGCCGAGGAAGTCGTGCTGCTGACCCCCGAGTTGACCATCAGGGAGAGCGCGGCACAGGCGCCGCCCGCCCCATAAAAGAGCGCGGCACAGGCCCCGCCCGACGCATAGGATCGACGCAACCGGTCCATAGGATCGCCACATGCGGTCCTGAAGCGTCAGAAAGCGAGCGTGCCTGTGCACCCGACGTACGTCCTCGTCCATGGAGCGTTCGCCAACTCCTTCTCCTTCGCGCCGCTCCAGGCGGAACTCGGCCTGCTCGGACACCGCTCGGTCGCCCTCGACCTGCCGGGACACGGTTTCGGGGCGACCTACCCGGCCGCGTACCAGGCCCCGCAGGACCCGGCCGGCCTCGCCTCGACGCCGGGCGCCATCAAGGGAGTCACGCTCGCCGACAACGTCGAGCACCTGATCGGCGTCCTGGAACGCGCCAAGGAGAACGGCCCTGTTGTCCTCGTCTCGCACAGCCGCGGCGGCCTCACCGCCACGGCCGCCGCCAACCAGCGGCCCGACCTGATCGACCACATCGTCTACGTGGGGTCCTGGTGCCAGGTCGACCTCACCGCGGGCGGCTACCACGCCGAACCGGAGATGGCCTCGGTCGACATCGCCGCGCTCGGTCTCGCGATGGCGGGCGACCCGGCCGAACTCGGGCTGCTGCGCGTCAACTTCCGCACCGCGGACGAGAAGGCGCTCGACGCGTTCCGGGCAGCCTTCTTCGCCGACGGCACCGATGACGAGTTCCGTACCTTCCTCAACACCTTCCAGCCGGACGAGAACCTCGACGTCGGCACCGAGGACGACCGCGCGCAGGCCGCCACGTGGGGCCGCATCCCGAAGACGTACGTACGCCTCGCGCGCGACGCGAGCCTCCCGCCCGCCCTCCAGGACCGGCTGATCCGCGAGGGCGACGCGCTCACCCCGGACAACCCCTTCCGGGTCCGCACCCTCGACAGCTCGCACCTGAAGTGGCTCGTCGACCCGGAGCCGGCGGCGCGGGTGCTGGCGGAGGTGGCGGAACTGCTGTGACCATCGGCCGCGGATGCTGCAACTAGGGCCCTTCTGACGGATCTTGCTGGAGTCGCGGGCCCTGGCACGCACATCTGCTGCGTTGTCGTCGGTTGCCAACGCTCCGCGTTGACGCCCTCCTCCGCCTTGCAGCTGCACGCACCAGACCCCACTCGCCTGCACCGCACATGGACGCCGCCCGCATCCAGCCTGATCCGTCAGAAGGGCCCTAGCGGCTGCGGAAGCGGAGTTCGCGCTCCACCCCCGCGTCCAGACGCAGCCGCCCCGCGTCGCCCTCCGGTGTCTTGAGGTCCACGTCCGCGTCCCGGTCGGGGCGGACGAGGGCCGTGCATCTGCCGCCTCCCCACCGCAGATCCACCCGCGCCCCGAACCGCGTGCGCGGGCCCCGCACCGCTCCCCGCCGCCAGTCGGCGGGGAGCGCGGGCAGCAGGACGAGGCGCTCGGGCGTGGACTGGAGGAGCGCCTCGGTGACCAGCGCGGGCAGGGTGTGCGCGGCGTCCGCGTTGTAGACGTCGCGGCGCGGGTAGTGCGCGCTCATGAGTGAGGTGTGGAAGTAGTCGCCGGTCAGGACGTGCCGGAGGCAGTCGGCGACGCGGGGCGCGTCGCGCAGCCGGGCCGCGATCAGGGCGTGGTGCAGATGCCCGTGCGCGGAGTCGTTCTCGGCGCCGCGCAGTTCGAGCGCCCGCCCCGCCGCCTTCGCCAGGTCCGGGGTGTCGTACGGGGTGATGTCGTGGTGCGGCCACACCGGATACAGGTGGCTGAGGTGCCGGTGGTCGTAAGCGTCGTCGAGGCCCGGCCACGCCCACTCGGCCAGCGCCCCGTCGCCGTTGACCCGGTAGTCGGGCAGCCGGTCGGCCAGTGCCGTCCAGCGGTCGCCGTCGGGGCCCGGGTGCCAGGCGGCGGCGGTGCGCAGCGCGTGCCGGGCCGCCGCGATGTCCATGGTGGCGTTGACCGTGCCCCAGCTCGCGTTCGCGGGCCGGTTCTCCGGGGAGTAGGAGGGCACGATCGCGATCCGCCCGTCGGGCCCCGTCCGCGTGAGGAAGTCCTCGTAGAACAAGGCGAGTTGGGTGACGGCGGCCGCGAGCCATGCCGGTCGTTCACCGGTGGCCTCGGCCTGTTCGAGGAGCGGCGTGAGCAGCCAGTCGGCGCCCGCCGTCCACAGATGCATCGGGTAGGCGCGCTGGTAGTGGTACGCGTGTCCCGACTCGCCGTCGGTGTGCGCGGGCGCGACGATGCCACGGGCGCCGAAGACGAGCCGCGCGTTGTCCCGCCAGTGCGCCAACTGGCCCTGGATGAGCGCCCCTTGGGCGTCGACCGTCTCGGGCAGGTCGCAGGCGACCGCCGACGCCGTCTGGAGGTTCAGGTTCGCGTCCGTGGTGAACGCGCCCGACCATGCCGTGTCCCACTCGCCGGTCCACAGCCCGGTCAGCCGGGGCGGCAGGGCTCCCGAGGAACTGAGTAGGTGGTAGCGGCCTGCCGCGAACAGCCGCTCAAGGAGGGCCGGGCTCTGCGGACGCTCCAGCAACTCGCCGCCGGGCAGACCGCGTTGGTGACGCGGGGCGTCGAGGTCGAAGGTGACACGTTCGTAGGCGGGCCGGTGCAGGGCCTCGTGCCGGGCGAGGAGGGCGGCGTACGTCGCGTCGGTGGAGCCGCTCGGTTCGATCAGGTCCGCGAGCGCGCCCGCCTCGCTCTCCGCGTCCAGCTCCCCGACGTGTCTGCGCACCCGCGTCAGGAGAAGCAGCCCGCTCGCGCCCTCGACACGCAGCCCCGAGCCGCCCACCGACGTCCGGCCGCCCCGCACCAGTGCGAGTGTCACCCCGGTGAAGCCGAGGTCGCTGTCCGGGTAGCGGCAGCGCA
Organism: Streptomyces nidicola; assembly: GCF_050106155.1. NCBI lineage: Bacteria > Bacillati > Actinomycetota > Actinomycetes > Kitasatosporales > Streptomycetaceae > Streptomyces > Streptomyces nidicola. The sequence continues at coordinate 2,040,468 of NZ_JBNBPI010000001.1, read as the reverse complement.
GGGTGAGCCGGGCGCCGTACGAGGTCGGGCCGTACGGGGTCGGGCCGTACGGGGTCGGGCCGTACGGGGTCGGGCCGTAAGGTGTCAGGGCGACGCCGCGGCCGATGCGGAGTCCAGCGGGGACGCCGCTCAGGCGCGGGTCGAGCGCCACCTCGCCGTCGAGCCCCGCGCCGGTCACGTACTGCACGACCACGTCGTCCGCCCGCGACACGAACACCCGCGAACCCCATCCGCCGCACCGCGCCTCGGCCACCCCCGTCGCGAAGTCGACCGCGCGCCGGTAGCCGCGCCCCACGGCGTCGCCCCGCACGAAGCGCACCTGGAACGCCGGATGGAACGCGCGCACCCACCGCAGCGGCCGCCCGTCCGTGAACCGCTCGGCCGCCGTCACGTCACCGGAGAGCAACTGGTCCTGAATCAGCGGGAGTTCGTCGGCCAGCGCGGGTGGCCCCGGCTGCGGGCCGCCGTCCGGGCGGACCAGACTGTGATGGGTGACGATGACCCGGTCGTCGCCCGGATCGCCGAAGGCGAGAGCGCCGTGCCGGCCGTTGCCGCTGAGATAGGCGTCCTCCCAGCGGCCGGCGGGCGCGGTCTCCCACGTGCCGTGCGGGTGCTCGGGAATCACCGGGAACCCGCGCTCTCCGCTGCCGCTGCCGCGCCCGGTTCGGCCTCCAGTACGACGACGCCGAACCGCCCGAGTGTCACGGCCCCCTCGGCCCGCGCCCCGGTCAACAGGTCCCGCCCGCCCTCCGAGAGCGCGACCGTCGCCTCCTGTCGCCCGTGGTTCAGCAGAAACAGCAGCCCCCCGCGACGTACGGCCTCCACCCCTGCGGGGAGGCCGGTCAGTGGAGGCCGTACGCCCGCTTCGAGGGCGGCGTCCGCGAGCAGCGCGCGCAGGGCCTCCGGTCGCGGGAGCGTGGACAGATAGTGGGCGCGGCCCCGGCGCACCGCGGCCGGCAGGCCGTCGAGCTCGCCGCCGCGGTACGCGGCCGTGACCTCGGCGTCGGCCGCCGCCGTCAGCTCCTCCGACCACAGCGTGCCGGTGAAGTCGCCGCAGTCGACGGTCTCCGAGGGCTCCAGCGGCCACCACTCGTGCAGGGTGCGGATGCCGAACAGCTCGCGCAGCCGGGCGTCCATGCCGCCGGGCCGCACCCGGTCGTCCGCGTCGGCGATCCCCGTGAAGAACCCGCACACGAGCATCCCGCCCCCGCGCACGTACGCCACCAGGTTCTCGATCGCCGCGTCCGTCAGCAGATACAGCTGCGGGACGACCACCAACTTGTAGGCGGACAGCTCGTGTTCGGGATGCGCGAAGTCGGCCGTGAGGTGTGCCTCCCACAGCGCCCGGTGCCAGGCCCGCACCACCTCCTCGTACGCGATGTGCGCCGACGGTCTGCCGTCCTGGCCGCCGGCCCACCAGGAGTGCCAGTCGTGCAGCACGGCGACCTCGGCCGTGAGGCGCGTGCCGGCGACCACGGGGCCCAGCCGGTCGAGGTCCGCCCCGATCCGCTTGACCTCCGCGAACGACCGCCCCTCCGCGCCCGCGTGGCCGAGCATCGCCGAGTGGAACTTCTCCGCGCCCTGCCGGGACTGGCGCCACTGGAAGTAGCAGACGGCGTCGGCGCCGCGCGCCACGGACTGGAGCGACAGGAGGCGATTGAGGCCGCGCGGCTTGGGAGAGTTGACCGGGCGGAAGTTCACCGCGCCCGCCGCCTGCTCCATCACCATCCAGGGCCGGCCGCCCGCCTGACCGCGCGTCATGTCGGCGAGCATCGCGTTGTACTGCCCGGCCAGCGGATCGCGCGGATCCGGGTACACGTCGACGGACACGACGTCCTCGTGCCGCGCCCACTCCCACGCGTCCTGCCCGGTCCACAGCGGCATGAAGTTCGTCGTCACCGGGATATGGGCGGGCGTGTGGCGGCGGACGAGATCGCGCTCGGCGACGTAGCAGGCGAGCAGCGCGTCGGAGGTGAAGCGGCGGAAGTCGAGGAGCTGCGTCGGGCCCCGCAGGTACTGGGCGCGGCGCGGCGGGATCACATCGCCCCACGTCTCGACGTGCTGGCCCCAAAAGGCCGTTCCCCAGGCTGTGTTGAGCGCGTCGAGGGTCTCGTACTTCGCGCGCAGCCAGTCGCGGAAGGCGCGCGCGGACTCGTCGCCGTAGTCGAAGGTGCAGTACTCGTTGTTGATGTGCCACATGCGCAGGGCCGGGTGGTGGCCGTAGCGCCGTGCGAGGTCCTCGGTGATGGCGGCGGCGTGCCTGCGGTACGTGGTCGAGGAGTGCGCGAAGTGCTGGCGCGAGCCCCACCACACGGTCTGCCCGTGCTCGTCGCGCGGCAGCGTCCCCGGGTACAGGCGGCCCAGCCAGGGCGGCGGGGACGCGGTCGGGGTGGCGAGGACGACGCCGATCCCGTGCGCGTGCAGCAGGTCCATCAGCCGGTCGAGCCAGCCGAAGTCCCGTACACCCGGCCGGGGTTCGAGCCTCGCCCACGCGAAGACGCCCACCGTGACCGAGTTGACCCCGGCCTCCTTCATCAGCCGGACGTCCTCGGCCCACACCTCCTCGGGCCACTGCTCGGGGTTGTAGTCCCCGCCGAACAGCAGGCGCCCGCCCTCGGCGACGGAGTGCGCGTGCCTCACCCCTTCACCGCCCCGATCAGCATGCCCTTCTTGAAGTGCCGCTGGACGAACGGGGATGCGACCGCGACCGGCGCGAGAGCGAGCACCATCATCGCCATCTGCAGCCCCAGCGCGGAGAGTTCACCCGCGTTGACCGCCTGGCTCAGTCCCGTCGGCAGCGCCGAGTTCTTCTGCACGAGCTGCATCAGCACGTTCTGCAGCGGCAGCTTCGTCGGGTCGTCGATGTAGATCATCGCGTTGAACCAGGCGCTCCAGTACGCCACCGCGTAGAACAGCGAGATGACGGCGATCACCGCGCGGGACAGCGGCAGCACGATCGTCCACAGGATCCTGAGGTCGCCGGCCCCGTCGATGCGCGCGCTGTCCGTCAGCTCCTGCGAGATGTTCATGAAGAACCCGCGCAGCACCAGGATGTTGAACACGCTCACCGCGCTCGGCAGGATCAGCGCCAGATAGCTGTCGGTCAGGCCGAGCGTCTGCACCAGCAGATACGTCGGGATGAGCCCGGCGCTGAAGAACATCGTCGTCAGCAGCGCCATCAGCAGCGCCCGGTGCGCGAACGAGCCGGGCCGGGACAGGCCGTAAGCGGCGAGGACCGACACCCCCATCGAGAACACCGTGCCGACGCCCGTCACCCCGAGCGAGACCAGCATGGCCCGGCTGACCTGGCCGCCGCCGAGCAACTCCTGGTAGTTGACGAAGGTGATGGCCTCGGGCCACAGCACCAGACCGCCCGCCGAGTCGATGACGTGCCGGGGCGACAGGCTCGTGACGATCACGACCCACAGCGGTCCGAGCACGGCGACGCAGCACACGGCGAGGATCAGGCCCTTGGCGCCGAGGCCCGCCCTGGTCGGCGGCTCCTCCCACACCGGGCGCTCGGGCGGCTGCCACCGTGCGCGCGGACGTCGGCCCGGACGCGGGCTCGGGCTGGAGCGCGGACGTTCGACGGTGGCGCTCATGTCTCGTACACCTTCACTTCTTGTAGACCCCCTGCTCGCCGAGGAGATGGGCGAACTTGTTGGCCGCCAGGACCAGACAGATCCCGACCACGCCCTTCACCAGACCGACCGCCGCCGCATAGCTGAAGTCCCCGTGCTGGATGCCGGTGCTCCACACGTACGTGTCGAGCACTTCGGAGGCGCCCGCGCCCACCGCCCTGCGTTGCAGCAGGATCTGCTCGAAGCCCACGGTCAGCGCGTCGCCGACGCGCAGGACGAGCAGCAGCGCGATCACCGGGCGCAGCGCGGGCAGCGTGACGTGCCACATGCGGCGCCACCGGTTCGCGCCGTCCATCGCCGCCGCCTCGTACAGCTCGGGACTGACGGAGGCGAGCGCCGCGAGGAAGACGATGATGCCCCAGCCGGCGTCCTTCCAGACCATCTGCGCCGTGAGCAGGTACTTGAAGATCCCGGCGTCCGTCATCAGGTCGAAGCCGTCGACGCCGTGGTCCTGGAGCAGCTGCGCGATCAGTCCCGCGCCGCCGAACATCTGCTGGAAGACGGTGACGACGAGCACCCACGAGAAGAAGTGCGGCAGGTAGAGGATCGCCTGCGACAGGGCCCGCACCCGCGGCCTGATCACGCTGTTGATGAGCAGCGCGAGCGCGATCGGCACCGGGAAGAACAGCAGCAACTGGATGACGAAGAGGAGGAGCGTGTTCTGGAGCGCGTTCCAGAAATCGGAGTCGTCGACCATCTTCTGGAACTGTTCGAGGCCCACCATCGGCGAGTGCAGGATCGCCGTGACGCCGTTCGTGGAGACGTACGGGTTGTAGTCCTGGAACGCGACGACGTTGCCGAGCAGCGGCAGGTAGTTGAAGACGACCAGCAGGACGATGACGGGCACCGTCATGAGGATGAGCGCCCGGTCGCGGCGCAGCCGGATCCGCCAGGTGACCCCGTCGCCCCGGCCCGCCTTCTTCCCGGCACGGCGGCGCTCCCGGCCCCCGGCCGCCTTGCCTGACCCGGCGGTGTCGGCGGTGGCGGCGGACCGGGTCGGGCGCTGGGTCTGAAGCGCCATCAGGAGGCGCCGCCGTTCTGGCCGTTCTCGTCGAGGAGCTTCTTGTACCAGTCGCGCAGCCTGTCGCCGCCGCGCGACTTCCAGTCGCTGATCGCCTGCTGGACGTCGCCGAGCGACTTGTTGCCGCGGACGTAGTCGTCCTCCAGCTGCTCGAACTTGTCCTCCAGGGTGGCGTAGCGCGAGGGCTCGACGATCGTCATGCCGTAGAACGGCGACTTGGTGACGAACTCGCCCATCCGCTGCTGCCACTCGACCATCCCCCTGGTGACCTCGGGCAGGTCGGGATAGGCGAAGAAGGGGGCCGGGCCCGACAGCATCTGCCAGGTGTTGAGCGCCTGCGCGTTGCCCTTCTTGGTCTTGGTCGGGACGCCGTCCTTCAGCGTGAAGTGGGTGCCCTCCTCGCCGTAGTAGGCGAGCATGTGCTCCTTGGTGCCGACGGGCGCGGCGGCGTAGTTGGCGGCGGCCAGCGCGTTCTTCACGGTCTCCTTGGACGCGTTCTTGCGCACGAACGCCCACACGTTGGCCGGGGTGCCCGCGTACAGCTTCGGGTCGCCGCCGTCGTGCCCGAAGATGTCCATCGCGGCCATCTCGAAGTCGGGGAACGCCTTGCTGCCCTGCATCTCCGCGCTCTTGCCGTACCAGGCGGTGATGTCGGCGTTGTACATCATGACCTTGCCGCTGGAGAAGCGGAGCGCGCCGTCACCGGTCTGCGCCTTGGCCTCGGGGTGCACGACCCCGGCCGCGTACAGCTTGCGGGTCCACTCCAGGGCCTCGAGGTACTCGTCGGTCTCCAGGCGCTTGACGAGCTTCTTGCCCTCAAGCTTCCAGCCGAGCGCCTTCTCGCTGCCGCCGAGGGAACCGAAGAAGTTGAAGGCCGACCACTTCATGTCGTCGCAGCCGTAGACCCCCGCCTTCTTGCTGGTCATCTCCTTGGCGAGGTCGAAGAACTCCTGCGCCGACTTCGGCGGCTCCCAGCCCTTCTTGTCGAAGAGGTCCTTGCGGTAGAAGGGCGCGATGTTCGGGAGGTACGAGTACGGGTACGGGATGCCGCGCAGCTTGCCGCCGAAGATGCCGCGCCGCCAGGCGTCCGCCGGGATCGCCGCGAGGTTCGGGTAGTCGCGCACCTTGCTGCCGGCCACGTACGGGCCGAGGTCCATCATCTTCGCGACCAGCGCGGCGGGTATCTTCCCCGACAGCTCCCAGCCGGGCACGATCAGCACGTCGGGCAGCGAGCTGGAGGCGAGGACGGCGCCGATCTTCTCGCCGTAGGTGTTGCCGTCCTGGTTCTGCCAACTGACCTGCACGCCGGAGGCCTCGTTGAGCGCCGTGTAGTACTCGCAGTCGGCCTTCGGCGGCGGCCCCCAGAACGGGGCCATGATCTTCACCTTGGCCCCGGTGCCGAGCTTCTTCGGCACGGACGTCTCCAGCTTCGACAGCTCCACCTTGCTGGTGAAGCCGACGCACGAACCGTTCTTCGACGCGATGTCGGGCGTGACGATATTGCGCGCCGCGTACGTCGGCAGCAGCTTCTTCGCCGATTTCCCGGAGGTCGTCCCCTCGCCCGTCTCGGCGGCGCCCCCGCACGCGGTGAGCAGGGGCACGCCGCCGGCCACGGCCGCGGCGGCGACCGCCGTGGAGGCGAGGAAGCTTCTCCGACCGGGGCCGGTGGAGGGGGAGTTCGGCGTCATGGGAGCAACCCTTCGGGGATCACGCGGGGGACCACGCATCGCGCAGATGTCGAAGCGCTTCGATGTTGCCGTGACATTAAGGGAGCGCTCCCACGGTCACAAGACGCGTGCGTCAATTTCCCGAACGCGCTTTTCTTGCTTCGTACTTGACACCTGGTCACCGCAGTACAGAGCATCGAAGCGCTTCGAAGCGGCTCCGCTCTCTCCGACTTCCTCTCCGGCCAAGGGACGCGCACGTGACCGAAAGATCTGCAAACCACCCCGGCTCCACCGCCCCCGACAGCAAGCGCGTCGACGAGCTGCTCGCCCGGCTCTCGATCGAGGAACGCATCGCGCTCCTGCACCAGTTCGCGCCCGCGGTCCCGCGCCTCGACCTCGCCGCGTTCCGCACCGGGCAGGAGGCGCTGCACGGCGTCGCGTGGATGGGAGAGGCCACCGTCTTCCCGCAGGCGGTCGGCCTCGGCGCCACCTGGAACGACGGGCTGCTGCACCGGATCGGTACGGCCGTCTCCGCGGAGGCCCGCGCGATGCGGCAGCACGACGACCGGGTCGGCCTCAACGTCTGGGCGCCCGTCGTGAATCTGCTGCGCAACCCGCTGTGGGGCAGGAACGAGGAGGGCTACGCCGAGGACCCCCACCTCACCGCCGCGATCGCCACGGCGTACACGCGCGGCCTGCGCGGCGACCACCCCGAGTACTGGCGCACGGCCCCCGTCCTCAAGCACTGGCTCGCCCACAACAACGAGACGGACCGGGACACCTCCAACGCCTCCGTGCGCCCACGGGTGCTGCACGAGTACGACCTCCGCGCGTTCAGGCGGCCCGTCGAGGCCGGCGCGGTGGCCGGCGTCATGCCCGCCTACAACCTCGTCAACGGCCGCCCGAACCACGTATCGCCTTATCTGCGCGAGCAGTTGAGAACCTGGACCGACCAGGAACTCCTCGTCTGCTCCGACGCGGGCGCGCCCAGCAACCTCGTCGACTCCGAGCACTACTTCGCCACGCACGAGGAGGCCGTCGCCGCCGCCCTGCGCGCGGGCGTCGACAGCTTCACCGACCACGGCACCGACTCCTCGACGATCGTCGGGCGACTGCGGCGCGCCTACGACCAGGGACTGATCTCCGAGGCCGACATCGACGCGGCCGTGCGCAGGCAGCTCGAAGTGCGGGCCCGGTTGGGCGAGTTCGCGGATACCGACCCCTTCGACCAGGATCAGGATCAGGACCAGGACGGGGCCTTCGACACCGACGCCCATCGCGCGCTCGCCCAGGAGGCCGCCGAGCAGGCGATCGTGCTGCTCAAGAACGACGGCCTGCTGCCGCTCGCCGAGCACACCCGGATCGCGGTCGTCGGCCTGCTCGCCGACGAGTGCAAGACGGACTGGTACAGCGGCACCCTCATCCGCCGCTCGACACCCCTCGACGGGCTCCGGGAACGCTTCGGCGCTGAGCGCGTCACGTATGCGGAGGGCGTGGACCGGGTGCGGATGCGGTGCGCCGAGGGGTGGGTGTACGTCCCCGAGGTGCGGGACGAGCCGACGCCCGAGGCCTCCGGAGCGGGCCACGTACGGGACGGGGCCGCCTCCGATGCCCCCGGCGGCGCCCTCGACCCCGCGTTGATCGCCGGTCGGACCGACCTGCCGCCGCTGCACGTCTCGCCGTCCGCCGAGGGGGCCGCCGAACTCGCCCTGGTCGACTGGGGATCCGGCGTCCACACCCTCCGCGCGCCCGACGGCCGCTACCTCTCGGTCGCCGACGACGGCTACGTCCGGGCCTCCGCCGAGCGGCCGGGTGGCTGGGTCGTCCAGGAGACGTACACGCTCGAACCGCACGGGAACGGTCACCTCCTCAGGCACGCAGGGACGGGTCGGTACGTGTCGGTCGCCGCCGACGGCCTGAAGGTTGCCGACCAGGGCACGGTTTTCGAGGTCGACGTCGTGGAGCGCGGCGCCGACGCCGTGGCGAGGGCGGCCGCCGACGCGGACGTGGTGCTCGTCCTCGCGGGCAACGACCCGCACATCAACGGCCGCGAGACCGAGGACCGCACGACCCTCGAACTCCCGCCGCAGCAAGCTGAGTTGTGGCGCACGGCCCGCGCCGCCAACCCGCGCACGGCCCTCGCCCTCGTCTCCTCGTACCCGTACGCCGTCCCCGACGTGCACGCCGAACTGCCCGCCCTGCTGTGGACCGCGCACGGCGGCCAGGCCGCGGGCCGTGCGCTCGCCCGCGTCCTCGCCGGGGACGTGAGCCCGGCGGGCCGGCTCCCGCAGACCTGGTACGCGGCCGACACCGACCTGCCCGGCCTCCTCGACTACGACATCATCGGCTCGCGCCAGACGTACCTCTACTTCGAGGGCACCCCGCTCTACCCGTTCGGACACGGCCTGTCGTACGTACGCTTCGCCTACGACGCGCTGTTCGTGTCCTGCCCAGACGAGGTGACGGTGGAGGTCACCTTCACCGTCACGAACACGGGCCCGCGCACGGCCGACGAGGTGCCGCAGCTGTATCTGCGGGCGGTGGACGCAGCCGTGCCGCGCCCGCGCCGGCAACTCGTCGGGTACCGCCGCATCGCCCTCGGCGCAGGGGCTTCGGAGCGGGTCACCTTCCGCGTTCCGGTCGCCGAGTTCGGCCACTGGGACGTCGCGCGTGGTGGCTGGAGCGTCGCCGGGGGAACGTACGAACTGCTCGTCGGCGCCTCCAGCGCGGACATCCGCCTCGCCGAAACCCTGCGCATGGACGGCGACGCGCCCGCTGCTCGCCCCGTGCTCACCGAGGGCCTTGCCGCGGCGACGTACGACGAGCGGAGCGGCGGCATCGAGATCGTCGACCGCACGAAGACACACGGCGATGCCGTGACGGGTACGGGTGAACTCCTCTACAGGGACTGCGACTTCGGGGCGGAAGGTGTCTCGGGGGTGCGCCTCGACATCGCGGGCGAGGGGGCCGTGGACGTGCACCTCGATGGCGCGGGAGAAGGGGGCGTGGACGTGGCCGACGGCCCCCGCGTCGAGGTGCCCGCGACCGGCGGACCGTACGACTACGTCACCGTCGACGCCCCCTTCGCCGCGGCCGGAGTGCGGGATCTGCGGGTCCGGCTGGGCGGTGGGGTCCGCCTGGCCGGCATCACTTTCGTTCAGCGGGGGACCGGTGCATGAGGGTACGGGGGCAGGGGTGACACCACATCCCAGACGTGAGTAAGGTGAGCCTTACCTAAGTTTGGAGTGGAGATGGTCAACCCAGTGGCGCACCAGGAGCACCAGGAGCTCACCACCGCCGAGCGGGCGCGGACGATCCTCGCCGCGGCCGACACCTTGACCCTGACCCTGACCACCACGACCGAAGCCCGCCTTCGGCTGGACTGCGTGGGGCTCTACGCCGTGGACGCCGCGTCCCGGCTCATCCTGCTCGACCCCGCGGACCCCCGGCTGACCGCGGCGCTCGCCACGGCGCCGCACTCGGGCCTCGCCGCGTACGCGGAGTTCACGGACGTGGCCCCCGTCGTCGTGCGCGACCGGGTGCGGGCCCGCCTCGCCTTCAGCGGACGTCTCGGGGGTGCGGGTCCCGACACCCTGGTGTTCCGTCCGGCGCGGGCCGCCTTCGCCGAGGACGACTCCGTGCGCGTCCTGGATGTGACGGAACTCGCCGCCGCGGCGCCCGATCCGCTGGCCGGGGTCGAGGCGGAACTGCTCTCGCACCTGGACACGGGCCACGCGGACCTCCTCGTGCAACTCGCGGAAATGGTCGGCGAGTTGGATCTGTCGGACGTCGCGGACATCCGACCTGTGCGCCTCGACCGCAGGGGCCTCGTTCTGCGCCTCGAACGCGCCGCCGATGAGTACGAGGACGTCCGCATCACGTTCCACACCCACGCGATCGGCCCCCACGAGGTGGGCCACCGCATCCAGGAACTCCTCGACGTCGCGGCCGCCCGCGCACACCGCTGAACGGAGGCGCCATGCAGCGCGGCAACATCACCGCAACCCGCGTCAAGCCCGAGTCGGCGCGGCCCTTGCGCCTGCGCGTCCTGCGCAGCGAACGCCTCTCGCCGCACTTCGTCCGGGTCACCCTCGGCGGCGGCGACATCGCGCGCTTCCGGCCGATGGGCTACGACCAGTGGTTCCGCCTCTTCCTTCCGGCGGGGCCGGACGCGGAGGCCTCGCTCGGCCGGGTCCCGGAGCGGCTGAGCACGGTCAGCTACCTGAAACTCCTCGGCGGCCCCAAGGAATCCCGCCCCGTCCTGCGCAACTACACGGTCCGCGCGCACCGCGCCGAAGGCCCCCAAGGCCCGGAGCTGGACGTCGACTTCGTGCTCCACGGCCATGACGACGAGGCCGCCTCGGGCCCCGCCGCGACCTGGGCGAGCAACTGCGGCCCCGGCGACGCGGTCGTCCTCGTCGACGAGGGCACCGGCTTCAACATGCCCGAGGGCATCGGCCAAGTCGCCCTCGCCGCCGACGAGTCGGGCGTGCCGGCACTCGCCGGTGTGCTCGCCTCGCTGCCCGCCGACACCACGGGCTGGGCCGTCGCGGAAGTACCGACCGCCGAGGACCGCCAGAAACTCACGGCGCCGCCGGGTGTCGAGGTCGTGTGGGTCGACCGGGGCAACGACGTGACCCCGCCGCCGGTGCCCGGTGCGGCGGCTCTCGCCCGAGCGCGCCAACTGCCGCTGCCCGAGGGTCCGTTGTACGGCTGGGCGGTCGGGGAGTCGGGCCTCGCCACAGGACTGCGTAGACACTGGGTGGCCCAGGGGACGCCGAAGGACCGCATCATGTTCTGCGGTTACTGGAAACACTGAGCGCTTGGCTGCTCGGAATCGGAAGGGTCACTGATTCGTGTGACGCGGGCCGGGCCGTCCCAGGGTTCCCGGCCATGTCTGCGACGGTGGCGGTCATGGCTTCTCTGTACCGGACACTGCTGAACGGCCTCTCTCGGACCGGGGCCCAGATCATCGACCTCGCGCCCGGGGCAGCGGTCCTTGTGCACCGACGTCATGGAAAGTGGACCAGTACCGACTTCGGCGGCGGCCTCCATCTCGTCGTGGACCAGCGGAAGTCGGGCAAGCCGGAGCGGGACCTCCAGAAGGCGGCGTCCGACCATCTGTGCAGCCGCCATGTCGTCGAGATGCTCGACCACTACGGCGTGAACTGCGTCTTCGACGTGGGTGCCAACGTCGGACAGTACGGAAAGCGTCTCAGGCAGTTCGGATACAAGGGCCGCATCGTGTCCTTCGAACCCGTTCCGCGCTTCCTGGAGAAACTGGAGGAGCGCGCCGAGAGGGACCCGGACTGGCACATCTTCCCCTGCGGGCTCGGCCGTTCGGACGAACAGCGCCCCATGCACGTCGAGTGGAACACCATGAACTCGCTGCTCGCCCCGACCGACTACGGCAACGCGGCGTACAAGCGGTTCAGGAAGGGCGCCACCGAGGAGATCCAGGTCTGCCGCCTCGACGGCCTCATGGACCAGGCCCTCATCGGCATCACCGACCCCCGCCCCTATCTCAAGATGGACACGCAGGGCTACGACCTGGAGGTCTTCGCCGGGGCGGGGGAGCGCGTCGGAGACTTCGTGGGCCTGCAGTCGGAGGTCGCGCTCCTGCGGCTCTACGAAGGCAGCCCGCGCATGGAGGAGGCCGTCGCCGAGTACGAGGCCCGCGGCTTCGAGGTCACCGGCATGTACCCGGTGACCCGCGAGAAGAGCACCGGCCGGGTGCTCGAGTTCGACTGCGTGATGATGCGCGCGGACGCGGCAGCCGCCGGACGTGGCCCCGGCGGCTGACCCACTGTCATCGATCGAGTCTCAGCGATCGAGCTCCCGGTGCGCGCTCTCCGGGAGCCGCAGGTACACGACCGAGGACACGAGGCACAGCACGGCGACGTACCAGGGGAAGAGCCCGCTGTGCCCGAGGTCCTTGAACAGCGTGCCCATGTACGGCGCCGTGCCGCCGAACAGGGCCACCGTCAGCGAGTACGGGAAGCCGATGCCCGCCGCCCGTACCCGCGCCGGGAACACCTCCGCGTTGACCGCGGCCGAGATCGATGTGAAGCCGGTGAGCAGCACCATGCCGGCGCACTGCGCGAACAGCAGGGAGGCGAAGGACCCCGTCAGCGAGTGCAGCAACGGCACGCTCAGCAGGGCGAACCCGAGCCCGAAGAACAGCAGCAGCGGCTTGCGGCCGAAGCGGTCGGAGAGCATCCCGCCGACGGGTTGCAGCAGGGCGAAGAAGGCCAGCGAGATCGTGCCCACGGTCAGCGCCTGCGACTTGTCGATGTCCGTGTTCAGCTCGGCGTACGTCGGCAGGTACGAGGTCCACGTGTAGTACGCGAGCGTGCCGCCGGCCGTGATGCCGCAGATGAGCAGCGACTGGCGCGGGTACTGGCGCAGCGCGTCGAACAGCCCCGGCCGCTCGTGCGCCTCGCTCCGCGTCTCCTGCGCCCCCTGCCGGATCCAGAACCCGACCAGGCTGAGCACGGCCCCCGCCAGGAACGGCACCCGCCACCCCCAGCCGTCCATCTGCCCCTCGGCGAGCGTGGCCACGAGCACCGCGGCGACGCCGGACGCGATCAACTGCCCGATGGACGTGGACACATACTGGAACGACGAGAACAGCCCGCGCCGCCCGGGCCCCGCGGACTCCACGAGAAACGTCGTCGACGCCGCGAACTCCCCGCCCACGGACAGCCCTTGAAGCAACCGGGCGAGCACCAGCACGATCGGCGCGAGCACCCCCACCGACGCATACGTCGGCGTGATCCCGACCAGCAGACTGCTGCCACCCATCAGCAGAATGGTCACGGTCAACGCGGCCCGCCGCCCACGCCGGTCGGCGACGGCCCCCATCAACAGCCCGCCGACCGGCCGCATGAAGAACCCGACCGCGAACACGGCGAAGGTGGCGAGCAACGGAACGAGCGAGTTGTCGGCCCCCTTCGGAAACACCTGATCGGCGATGTACGTCGCCAGAAAGGTGTACGCATACCAGTCGTACCACTCGACGGCATTGCCGACGGAGGCGGCGAGGAGCTGTCGTAGAGGGTGAGTAGGCGGGGCCCCGGCCTTGATCGTCTCTGTCATGATCCTGACGGTATCCCCGGAAACTCGCAGCTCACACGCGGTTTGACGGAGTCGAGACATTCCCGGCAACCAGGTGCTCCATCGTCCGCCGATCCGCGCTTGACCTCAACTTTGGTTTAGCTTCTATCTTCGTGGTCATCGGCAACCGCGCCGAACAAGGAGGCAATTCCCGTGACCACGACTGCCGTCCCCGAGACCTACCGCAACGCTGTTGTCGCCCACATCATGATCGACGGCGCCGCTGCCGCGCTCGACTTCTACACCGAAGCGTTCGGAGCCAAGGAGCTGTTCCGCCTGGACGGCCCGGACGGACGCATCGTCCATGCCGAGGTCCGCATCCAGGACTCCACGATCATGCTGGGCGACGCCGAGGGGCCGGTCTTCGGGGCGCCGACCCTCCTCGGCGGCACCACCGTTGGCCTGCACGTGTTCGTCGATGATGTCGATGCGCTCGCGCAGCGGGCCGTGGCGGCCGGGGTGGAACTGCTGCAGCCGCCGGCCGACCAGTTCCATGGCGATCGCACGGCCGTGCTGAGGGACCCCTTCGGGCACGTCTGGGTGTTCCTCACGCACCTGGAGGACCTGACGCCGGACGAGGTGGCCCGGCGGGCCCGGGAACTCTTTCGCTGAACGGTGATGCGCCGGACAGGACCTGGGGCGCGGCGACGTCGTCGGTGACCAACTGGCCGATGGGCGTGGACACATACTGGGGCGACGAGAACGGCCCGCGCCGCCCCGGCGTCGTCGGCCGAGCGCATCGGGAAGTACCGAGGAGCGAGGAGACGCCATGAGTACGACCGTGACCGACGAACAGATTCAGGCTCTGGCCGCGACCGCGAAGCCCTACAGTCTGGCGATCCTTCAATGGGGCCCGGAGCGGACCATGGACGGTGCGGGCGCGATCGAGCTCGAACACCAGCGGCGCATGGTGTCGTTGCGTGCCGATGGCGTGATCGCGGTCCTGTGTCCAGTCGGCTCGGACACCGTGGCCGGTGTCGCGATCATGACTGTGTCGGCCGAGGAGGCCGCGGAGATCATGGCCGGCGATCCCTGTGTGCGGGCCGGGATGATGCGCTGTGAGGTTCACCCGTGTCATGGCTTCCCCGGAGACGCTCTCCCCGCGTGAACGGCCCCGTCCAGGGGTGGCGGTGGGCCTCTAGCGATCCCCGGGTGCGGAACCGGCGGCGGTGCGGAGTCTGTTGCCCTCCCGGCGGTCCTGGAGGCCCACGGCGAGCGTGAGGGCCGCGCCGAGGGCGATCGGCGTCAGCATCCCGGCGAAGAACCACCACGGGACCTCGGGCGTGGTGGTGGTGCGCCACATCACGAGGTTGCCGATGAGGAAGGACAGTCCGATTCCGATGTTGGTGACGAGCAGGGCCACGGCCATCCGGCGGGCTCCGGTGCGTGTCGCGGGACGCCGACTGCCGGCGATCGCGAACGGGGGCCCGCCGTCGGGCAGTTCGGCGGACGGCGTGGCCCGCAGCAGCAGCGCGGCGGTGACGGCCAGCAGCACGGTCACACCCGCGTAGACGAAGACGAGCATGAACGCGGCGCCCACGGACTTGTCCGTCCAGGCGTCCACACCGCTGCCACCGATGTGCTGCGGGATGCGGTCGGGCAGGTGCGGATACACGGCGACGCCCCAGGCCACCATCCCGGCCAGCACCACCACGCCGACCGCCAGCCAGGCCCAGGGGAAGCGCGGCGGGGTGTACGAGGCGGCGGGCATGACCCCATTGTGGGGGCTCGCGTGCCGCGTGATCCTTTCCCGGGCCCGGCAGCGATCCGCGGCCGTCGGCTGCCGGGAACGGTCGGCTGACGATCCCACGCGTGGCCGCCGCGAGGAGTGTGCCGACGGCGTAGCCCGCCACGGCCGTGCTCAGTTCGACCGGCGCCGTGCCAGGACGACCATCGCCGAGCCGAGCGCGACCAGTGACAGTGCCCCGAGGCCCAGCCAGCGGCCGTGCGTACTCGCCCCGGTCTCGGCGAGGGCAGGGCCGGTCGGGCCCGGCGGCGAGGCGGGGGCGCTCGGCCGTGCCGGCTCGCTGCTGGTGGGTGAGGGGGTCGGGGTGGTCGTGGAGGGGCTGGGGGAGGGACTGGGCTGCGCTTCGATGCGCAGGCCGGTCGCGGCCTCGACACCGACCGGCGTACGGTCGCCACCGCGTGCCCGGGCCGTCAGCTCGGCGCTGAGCGACAGCGGCCCCGTCGGCGCCCCTTCGGCGACGGCAAGGGTGAACGCGGTGGTCGAAGAGGCTCCCGGGGGCAGGGCCGTGCCCTTGGGCAGCGTTCCCACGAGGGAACCGTCGGGGCCCGCGGTCAGGGGGATCCGGCGGCCCTCCAGGAGCAGCGTCACCTGGTCGGGGCGCAGGCCGGCCGGCCCCTGAAGCGTCAGGGTCGTGCCGGTGTCCGGGTACTCCGGGCCATCGGCCGGGTTCGTGTACGTCACCGATACGTCGACCGCCGGGCCGCCCGCGACGAGGCGGTCGGGAGCCGTCACGGCGGCCGTGGCCCGCCCTTCGACGGCGAAGTCGTAGGTGGTGTCGGCCACGGTGATGGCATCCACGTAGGTGTCGAGCGTGGCGGTGTCCGAGCCGAGCCGTCCCACCCTGGCGATGACACCGAGGGCCCCGTCCCCGGGAGCGGCGCACGCGGCGGCGAACGTCGCCAGTGTCGCGTCGCCCTGTGCGGGGATGCCGGCCACGGCCCGCGACGTCCGCCACGAGGACGTGCCCGTGGGGGCGAAGGTCTGCCAGGTGTCCGGTACGACGCCGGTCCTGCCCTGGGTGTCGGAGTTGCGGCCCGGTTCGAAACTGAGGGTCGTGAACACTCCGCCGCACATCATCGGGAACTGCAGGTTCGCTCCGGCGTTCCCGGCCGTGGATTCCGCCGAGTTCTGGTACGTGGAATAGGAGATGCCCGAGGCCAGCAGGGACGTCAGGGAGATCGGGGCGGCGAACGGGTGCGCCGCTTGCGAGGTCTCGCCGCCCCCGACTCCCAGGTGCAGGCTCCCGTCGAGCCACCGGGGGTCGGCGAAGGCGGAGACTTCCTGGGTGCCGTAGGGGATCCCGGCGTTCCCGGGGTCGTCCTGGAGCCGAAACCAGGGGCCGGCCGCGCCGAGATCCCCGGGGTTGACGACCGTGGTGGCAGCGGCGGCTGCCGGGAGGGGACCGATGCCCCAGACGGAGAGCGTGGCAGCGAAGGTGAGACCGGCGAGCGCCGGGACCCGCGTCTTCCTGCCGTGCAGAACAGCATGTTCAGGCATGGGCGATGTGTTATCAGCAGATTTACCGCTGAGGGGCTTCCGTGCCGGGGCCACGCCCAGTCATTCACGAGGACGGCCGCACGCCCGCCCGGCCGGCCATGACAGTGACGCCGGACGAGCCGTTGACGGAGCACGGGGGACCGGCGGCGAAACGATCAGCGGCGAGAACCGGTTCGCCGCCGGTCCGGGCATCTCGCGGAACCAGAGCCGGGGCCGCGGGGCCGGCAGCGCCGCTACCCCCGCTTGTAGCTGATCACGGACGTCGTCACCAGGCACGGGGACGGTGGCACCATCTGGACGCGCAGGGTGCCGCGCGTCGCGTCGTAGTCGATGCCCTCGGACTCGAACGTGCCCTTGCAGACGCTGCGTTGGGGGATGGCGAAGGCGGACGTCACGTGGCCGGTGACCGGGCGGCCGTCGAGGGGGCGGTCGAGGGCGATGTCGAGAACCTCCTTGGTCGTGGCGTCGGACGAGCAGAGGAGGTGGGTGGCGTCGGTGAAGTCGCAGCCCTGGATGTTCGTGACCGGCTTGTCGAGGGAGATCTGGCCGGCCTGCGGGAGGTTGGTGCCCGGCCGGGGCGCGGAGGGGTTGAGGACGGGGGCCGGGAAGACCTGGAGGCGGTCGCGCGTGCCCCATTCGCCGGACACCAGCCACTGGTCATCGGGTGACACGGCCGCGAACGAGTTGTTGAGCATCTCGCCCGGGTCCAGGGCGTGTTCGTAGGTGGTGCGCTTCCCGTCCGCCGTGGTCACCGCGAACATCTTCTTCGTCGCGCTGTCGCCTCCCTGATACGCGTCGAAGGTGAGGCCGCGCGCCACGTCCGGGTCGCCCACGTGCGTCCAGCCCGCGACGCGCAGGGACAGCGGGACCGAGCCGAGGCCGCGGTACACGAGCGTCCCGTCGGCGCGGGAGGCCAGGCCCTGGCTGCCCGTCAGCGAGTTCACGTGCGCGGTGCCGGTCTCGGTCCAGGTGGGCGCGGCGGACGCCGTGGTCGCGCCGAGCGTCAGGGCGCCCAGGGCGGTGGCCAGGGTCAGTGCGGAGCGTCTTTTGTGCCGCTTCTTGTGCCGGGTCATGAAGGTCACCCTGCCCCATGATCGGTGCGCGCAGGGGACGTTCGCGCAGGGTGGCGGATTGTCGCCGTACGTCCACGCCGGGAGATGTAAAGGGTTGTAAAGGCGCCGTATAGGGGGAGTGACCGCAAAGCCCCCAGCTATGGCCTGGCATTGCCTGGCTGACGTTGTGTCATCACGCAGCGTGGCGGAATGAACTCCTCCCGGGTGTGACGCGTCTTACTCAAAACGAGACCGGGAAATTCGCTGGAGGTGTGACGTCGGAGAGTCACCATGCGCTTGACTTGGCGAACCCCCAACTAGGAGAGCTCATGCGACCGTTCGCACTGAACTATGCCCGCCCCACGCGAGAGGCAGAGGTCAGAGCGCCGTATATGTACGACGCGACACTGCAGTTGAACGTGCTCGCCGACGGCGCAGTGGCGGCGCGCGACTACGCAGTGTTGCGAGAGTTCGCGGCCACCACCTCCACCGCGGGTTCGAAAACCCATTTCGACGACTGAACGGCCCTGCGGAAATGACCGTGCTGATCCTGACGAGTGAACAGGATGTGACGGCCGACATGGCCGTCGTCGAAATGAATGCCAATGGAATCCCTGTCCTGCGGCTCGATCCCGCCGAACTACCGGGCGGTGTGGGCCTCTCGGGCGAGTTCGCGCACGGCGCGTTCCACGGCCATCTCTCGGTCGGGGGCCGGGTCGTCAGCATGAGCGGCCTGCGCTCCATCTGGGTGCGCCGCCCCGGTGTGCCCGCGGCCCACGCGGAAGCCGCGTCGTCCTGGCTCACCGAGGAGGCCTCGCAGTCCCTGTACGGGATGCTGCGGTGCACGGAGGCGCGCTGGATGAACCACCCCGACTCCGCCCGGCAGGCCCGCCACAAGCCGTGGCAGTTATGGCTGGCGCGCGCCTGCGGACTGCCCGTGCCCCCCACGCTGATCACCACATTCCCGCGCGCCGCCCGTGAGTTCGCCGCGCGCTACCCCGACCTGATCGTGAAGCCGGTCTCCGGGAAGCACCCGGACGACGCCGGGCTCGCCGTGCCGACCACGCGCGTGCGCCCGGGCGAGGACTACCAGGACGTCGCGAACGGGCCGACGTTGCTGCAGCGCCGGGTGCGCAGGGCGGCGGACATCCGCCTGACCTGTGTGGGCGACCGGCTGTTCGCGGCGCGCGCGGCGGGTTCGCCGGACGCCGAGGACGCGCGGCAGAGCGACGGGACGACCGTGGACGACGTGCGGTTCGACGCTGCCGCGGGCCCTTGGCGCCCGATACCCGTGCCCCGGCGCATCGCGGACGCGGTCCGGGCCTATCTGACCCGCGCCCAACTGGCGTACGGGGCATTCGACTTCGCCGAGGACGCCGACGGCATCTGGTGGTTCCTGGAGTGCAACCAGTCCGGCCAGTTCGGCTTCATCGAAATCGAGACGGGACAGCCCATCGGCCGCGCCGTCGCCCAGTGGCTGGCGGGCGAGCCCCTCGGGCCGATATCGGGGGCGGGCGAGGGCGACGAGCGCGCCCTCGGCGGCGCGGGGTGTGGCTGACGCGACTCGCCGGTGATCTTTACGGACGGTGGACGGCGGGGTACGAGAGTGGTGGTCGACCACCCGACCGCCCGACCACGCGCCTACTCGACCGCCCGACCGCCCGCCCCGTCGCCGAGGGAGCCCCACCGTATGACCGACGCCACCGCAGTCACCAGGCAGGGAACTCTGCGTGGCCGCACCGAGGACGGGATCGCCGCCTTCCTCGGAGTGCCCTACGCCGCCGCCCCGTTCGGCCCCCGCCGCTTCGCCGCGCCCGAGCCCGCCGAGCCGTGGACCGGGGAGCGCGACGCCACGGAGTACGGGCAGAGCGCGCCCAAGGCCCCGTACGCCCCGCCCTTCGACGCGCTGATCCCGGAGACCGGTCAGGACGGGCCCGACTGCCTCAACCTGAACGTCTGGACCCCGCGGCCGGGCCCCGGCGCCCGCCTCCCCGTCATGGTGTGGCTGCACGGCGGGTCCTTCTCCAACGGCTCCGCGAACTCCTCCGGCTACCGCGGCGACACCTTTGCCCGCGACGGCGTCGTCTTCGTCGGCGTCAACTACCGCCTCGGCGTGGACGGATTCCTGCACCTGCCGGGGGCGCCCGACAACCGGGGCCTGCTCGACATGATCGCCGCGCTCGAGTGGGTGCGCGACAACATCGAGGCGTTCGGCGGGGACCCGGACCGGGTGACCGTGTTCGGCGAGTCGGCGGGCGGGGTGGCCATTGGCCGGCTGCTCGTCGAACCGCGCGCCCGTGGCCTGTTCCGGCGCGCCATTTTGCAGAGCGGGGCCTGCCACCACTTCGTACGGCCCGACACCGCGCGCCGCATCGGGGAGCGGCTGGCCGAGCAACTCGGCGTGCCGCACACCGCGGAGGCGTTCGCGGCGGTGCCGCTGCCGGAACTGATCGCGGCGCAGGGCGCGTTGACGGACGAGTTCAAGCGGCGGCCCGACCCGGCGGTGTGGGGCGACGCGGCGCTGAACGGGATGGTCTTCGAGCCCGTCGCCGACGAGCGGGCGCTGCCGGGGCCGGACGCGGGGGTGGACATCTTCGTCGGCAGCAACCGCGAGGAGAACCGCCTCTACATGGTGCCGACCGGGCGCTTCGACACCATCAGCGAGGAGCGGGTGAAGCGCGGCGCCGAGGCCTTCGGCGCGGACCTCGCGGGGTACCGGGCGAGCCGGCCGCACGCGAGCCCCGGCGAACTCCTCGACGCCATCGTCACCGACTGGTTCTGGCGGATCCCCGCGGTGCGCCTCGCCGAGTCCGTGCCGGGCTCGCACGTCTACGAGTTCGCCTGGCGGTCCCCGCAGTTCGGCGGCGAGCTCGGCGCCTGCCACGCCCTTGAGCTGGGCTTCGTCTTCGACCGCGTCGACGACCCGGACTACGCGGCGCTCGCGGGCAAGGACGCCCCGGCGGACCTCGCGCGCGCGATGCACGGCGCGTGGGTCGCGTTCGCGGACTCCGGGGACCCGGGCTGGGCGGCGTACGACCCCGCGGGGGAGCGGGCGACCATGGTGTTCGACGCGGGCGCCTGCCGGGTCGAGGCGGACCCGCGGGCGGCCGAGCGGAAGCTGTGGGAAGGCGCCCGCTGAGGGCCGGAACCATGCCCGGTATGGCGCGATAGTGTGCCCCGGTGACGACGCATTCGAACACCCCCGCAGGTTGGTACCCGGACCCCCAGGGGGCGCCCCAGGCCCTGCGGTGGTGGGACGGAACCCAGTGGACCGGGCACACGCACGCCGGTCAGGCGCAGGCGCAGGCCCCGACGCAGGCCCCGGCCATGGGGCAGATGCCGCAACAGCAGGTGCCGCAGCAGCAGGCGCAGGCCGCCGGGGTGCAGCGTCAGGTGCAGCAGCAGGCGGGCGTCGCGGGGGCCGGGCAGGGCGGCGGCACGCTGTTCACCGAGCCGGTCCTCGTGGTGAACCAGAAGGCCAAGCTGATCGAGCTGACGAACGAGTACAGCGTCATGGATCAGCACGGCAACCAGCTGGGCTCCGTCGTCCAGGTCGGCCAGAGCGCCATGAAGAAGGCGCTGCGCTTCGTCGCCAGCGTCGACCAGTTCATGACGCACCGGCTGGAGATCCGGGACGCGTACGGGCAGCCGCACCTGGTGCTCACGCGGCCCGCGAAGTTCATCAAGTCGCGGGTCGTCGTCGAGCGCCCGGACGGGTCGCCGGTCGGCGAGATCGTGCAGCAGAACGCCATCGGGAAGATCAACTTCGCGATGACGGCGAACGGTCAGCAGGTCGGCGCGATCAAGGCGGAGAACTGGCGGGCCTGGAACTTCGCGATCGTCGACCATGCGGACACCGAGGTCGCGCGGATCACGAAGACGTGGGAGGGGCTCGCCAAGACGATGTTCACGACCGCGGACAACTATGTGTTGCAGGTGCACTTTCAGTTGCCGGAGCCGTTGTTGAGCCTGGTCGTGGCGACGGCGTTGACCGTGGACACGGCGCTTAAGCAGGATTCCCGTGGGTTCGGGTGACCTTTGCATGTAGCGGGTCTACGGGGTTGCGGCCACGGGGCTCTGCCCCGGACCCCGCTGGCTCTCGTCCAAGAGCGGGGCTTTATGGGCATGCGTCAGCAGAACCACGCCGCCCGTCGCGAGGATCGCTCCCGCCGCTGCGAGGGCCAGGCCCCCTGCGCCGCCCTGGAGGTGTTCGCCCAGGAGGGCCAGGCCGATGATCGAGGCGGCCAGCGGGTTCGCGAGGGTCACCATGGCGAGCGGGGCGCCGAGGCCGTCGCGGTAGGCCGTCTGGGAGAGCAGGAGGCCGCCCGCCGCGAAGGCGGCTACGAGGAGCGCGACCGCGATCACCCGTACGTCGAGCAGCGGGCCCGACCGGTCGGTGGCCGCCACCGTCACGGTCTGCGTGAGGGCGGAGGCCACGCCGGACGCGACGCCGGAGGCGGTGGCGTGGCGCAGGCCCGGCTTCGCGCCGCGGCGGGAGAGCGCGCCGATGAGCGCCGCCGTCACCGCGGCCACGCCGAGCGCCTCGGGCAGCGAGAGCGTGTCGTCGGGGGCGGGTCCTGACGCCGTCACGAGCAGCGCGCCGAGGCCCACGAGGGTGAGCGCCGTGCCCCGCCACTCGCCGGGCGTGACGTGCCGCCCCGCGACCCGCGCCCCCAGCGGCACCGCCGCGACGAGGGTGAGCGCGCCGAGCGGCTGGACGAGGGTGAGCGGTCCGTACTTGAGCGCGGCGACGTGCAGCAGCGCGGCCGAGGCGTTGAGCCCGACCGACCACCACCAGGCCCCCGTCCCGAGCAGCCGCAGCACACCGCCCCCGGACTTGGCGGCGAGCCGCTCCTGGGCCACGGCCGCGGCGGCGTAGGCGACGGCGGAGACCAGGGAGAGGGCGACGGCGAGCAGGGTGGCGGTCATCGTGCCGCTCCGGTCGCGAGGCCCGCGGTCGGCTGCTGCGCGTTCGCGGCGGAGGCGGAACCCGGCGCCGCGATCACCTCGACCGGTATATGCGTCGGGGTCGCCGCGGCGAGCACATCAGCGGGCGTGAGCGCGTCGGGCGGGGTGCGGAACGCGGCCGGAGCCGGCGTCCACGGCGTCGGTGTGCGACGGGTCGCCACGAGGTGCGGCGTGGCCGCGGTCGTGGGGGCCGGCACCGGGAACAGGTGGCGCCAGAATCCGGTCGCGTCGACCGCGCGCGGCAGCCGGATCACCGCGAGCGCGGCGCCGAGCAGCAGCGTCGCCACGATCGTGTCGAGCCAGTAGTGGTTGGCGGTGCCCACGATCACGAGCAGCGTGAACAGCGGGTGCGCCAGCCACAGCCAGCGCCACCGCGAGCGGGTCGCGGCGACGAGGCCGATCGCGACCATCAGGGCCCAGCCGAAGTGCAGCGAGGGCATCGCGGCGAACTGGTTGGCCATCGTGTCCGTGGCGGGCTTCGCGGCGTACACCGAGGGGCCGTAGACCTGCGCCGTGTCGACGAGGTGCGCGGCGCCCAGCATCCGCGGCGGGGCCAGCGGGAACGTCAGGTGCAGCACGAGCGCCGCCGCGGTGAGCACCGCGAGCACGCGCCGCGTCCACAGGTAGTGGCGCGGGCGGCGCAGATAGAGGAAGACGAGCAGCGCGATCGTGGCCGGGAAGTGCACGGACGCGTAATAGATGTTCGCGGCGTGCACGAGGGTGTCGCTGCTCAGCAGCGCGTCCTGCACCGCACCCTCGCTGGGCAGGTGCACGGCACGCTCGAAGCTCCACACGTGGTCGGCGTTGTGGAAGGCCTCGGCCGTGTGGCCGTTGGCCAGCTGCCGCCCGAGCTTGTAGACGAGGAAAAGTCCCACGACCAGCAAGAGCTCGCGTATCAGGGGTGGCCGGACGGCGTGCTGCTCCGGTTCCCTCAAGTTCCCGTTCATCGATACGCCAGTGTACCGATACGGTGGCGTACCGGTACACTGGCGTATCGATAGGCCGGTGTGATCTCATCGACACTGCCGCCGACCGAGGAGTGAGTGAGGGCCATGACGACGCGAGACCAGGCCACCGAAGCCGTGCCCGCCGCCTCGCGCCGCTCCAAGATCACCCCTGAGCGGGCGCAGGAGTTCTACGACGTGGTCCTCGATCAGCTGCGGGAGTCCGGGTACGGGGCGCTCACCATGGAGGGCGTCGCCGCGCAGGCCTGTTGCAGCAAGTCCACGCTGTACCGGCAGTGGAAGACGAAGCCGCAGCTCGTGGCGGCCGCGCTGCGGGCCGGACGCTGTGCCAAGTTCTTCACAGCCGACACCGGTACGCTCGCGGGGGACCTGTGCGCGGCCGCGCGCAACGCCGCGTCGCAGGCCAAGCCGGACACCGTACTCTTGCAGGCCCTCGGGCACGCCGCCCTCCAGGACGACGAGCTGAAGGGCGCGCTGCGCGAGGCGCTGATCGAGCCGGAACTCGCGTCGATCGACGCGATGGTGCAGCGGGCGGTGGCGCGCGGCGAGATCGCCGCGGACCATCCCGCACTGCCTTACGTGGCCGCGCAGCTCTTCGGAGTCATGCGCAGCCGACCGATCCTGGAAGGGCGCGACGCCGACGGGGACTATCTGGTCCGCTTCGTCGAGCGCGCGCTGATTCCGGGGCTGGGGCTTGAAAGCAAGCCCTCGGATCCGACCCTGGAGGGTCGGGCCACCTGAACGGGAGGCCGCCGGTCGCAGGGATGACCGACCGGTGGTCTGCCCGCGCCGCACCGTGGGGACGGGGGCGGCGCGCACCCCCGGCCGGGCGGGTTCCTCCTTGAGCGGAGGGGGACCCGCCCGGCCGCACGCGTGGCGGGGGCCGGGGCGGTGCCGGCGGCGCTCATGCCGCTTTCGCTGCGGTGCTCAGACGTTTCCGCCGCGGTACTTCAGACGTTTTCGCCGGCGTCGCCGTCGCCCGTGACCGTGGCCTTCTTGATGCCCTTGAGGATCTTGTCGATCGACTCGGCCTTCGGTCCTGTCGACTTGTCGGCCGCGGTGCGCGGCATGTCCACGCCGGCGCGCAGCACGACGAGCTTGTCGGGGTTGGCGGGCGAGGGGAAGGCGGCCGACTCGACCCATGCGTCGACGCCCGACTTCGTCTCGACGCTCCAGCGGACCCGGTAGCCCTTCTGCCCGGCGACGGTGACCGCCTTCGCGAACAGTTGCTTGTGGCCCGTGATCCCCTGGTAGGTCTTGCCGCCGTAGGACGACTTCGCGTTCTTGGCGATGTCCTCCTTCGCGGCCGCCTTCGCCGACTTCGCGTCGAGCTTGAGGCGCTTCGCCGACGAGGTGGACACGCCGCCCTTCACGCAGACGTCGTCCTTCGAGTTGGGGCAGGGGTACGGGCCGATCGTGACGCCGGCGACGCCCGCGCCGTCGGTGCCGGTCCAGTTCTTGATGACCGGGATCGCGACCCCGTTACCGACGTCGGTGGCGAAGCCCTTGTCGAGCGGCGCCTGCGGCGAGGCCCCCGGAGCGTTTGGCGCCGGGCTCTCGCCGCCTCCGCTTCCCCCGCTGTCGCCGGGAGCGCCGGGACCCTCGGGGTTCGCCTCCTTCGGGCTCTGCGAACGGGGGCCCGCCTTGTCGCCCTTGCCGTCGCCGGCACCGCCCGACGTGAGCGCGTAGACGCCGGTGCCGATCCCCGCGAGCACCACGACCGCGATGCCCGCGGCGATGGCTATTCGCCCCTTGCCGCGCGACTTCGGCGGCAACTGGCCCGGGTACGCCGGGTAGTTGGGGTATGCCGGATTCGCTCCGGGTGTGGCCGGCTGCTGCGCGAACGGCTCCGGGGCCTGCTGCGGCGGCGGGGTGGTGGTGGCGGGCCGGGTCTGGTCGGTCCAGCAGGCGCCGTCCCACCAGCGTTCGGTGCGCGGGCCGTTGGGGATCTGTCCCGGATCGGGGTACCAGCCTGCGGGAGTCTGCGACGTCATGGACGGAACAGTATGAGGCCCGCCTGAAAAGGGGATGAGAGGGTTCGCCGATGCGGTCGGATTCGTTACCGGGGGCGGCCGGTCCCCGCGGCCCGATCCCTGGTCGGAGGGTGGGTCGAGGTCCCATCTCCGGTCAAATGTCACCGGCTGCCGAGACGCCCCACGAAGTCGGGGCCTCGCGGACTAGTCTCGTGACCAGTACGCCGATCGCTCCATGTGATCGGCTGCGACCGGACACCGGACGACACCGGGATCGACAACGGGAGGCTGCGGGATGACCCAGGGACGGCACGCCGACGCCGCGCCCTCCGGCTCTCCTTCGCGGGAGAGCGCGCGCCTGTGGGAGCGGGAGTCCGAACTCGACGTCGCGGCGCGCGCCCTCGACGAGCTGTACGGCGACTCCGCGGCCTCGGGCAGCCTCGTCGTCTACAAGGGAGAGGCGGGCATCGGCAAGACCGCCCTGCTCTCCGGCGTGCGCGAGATGGCGGCGGGCCGGGCCACCGTGTGGTCGGCACGGGGCGGCGAGACGGTCACCTCCGTCCCCTTCAACGTCGTACGCCAACTCCTGCAGCCCGCCCTCGCGGTGCTCTCCGAGGAGGAGGCCCGCGAATACTTCGGTGACTGGTACGACATCGCGGGCCCCGCCCTCGGCATCGCGGAGCCCACCGGGCGGCAGGCCGACCCGCAGGGCGTGCGCGACGGACTCGTCGCCGCCGCGTCCCGACTGGCCCGCCTGCACTGGCCGTTGGTGCTGCTCATCGACGACGCGCACTGGGCCGACGTGGAGACCCTGGAGTGGCTCGCCGCGTTCGCCGAGCGCCTCGACGACCTGCCGGTGTTCGTCGTCGTGGCGCAGCGCGAGGCCGCGGACGGGCGCGCCGCCGCCTGCCTGGACGCCGTGGCCGCCGCCGCCCGACCCGGCGTCTCCCAGCTGAGCGCCCTCACCCCGGACGCCACCGCGGGCCTGACCCGCGCCACGGTCGGCGCCCACGCGGACGACCCGTTCTGCCGCGAGGTGTGGGCCGTCACGGGCGGAAACCCGTACGAGACCGTCGAGTTGCTCGCCAAGGTCCAGGACAGCGAGCTCCAGCCCGACGAGCGGGCCGCCGTCGAACTGCGGGCGCTCAACCGGTCCGCCCGCGGCCGCGGCCTGGTCACCCGCCTCGAAGGGCTCGGCACCGACGCGACCCGGTTCGCCTGGGCCGCCGCCATCCTCGGCACCCGCATCGAGCCGGGCCTCGCCGCGCTCCTCGCCGGCATGAACCCCGAGCAGGCCGGACGCTGCGCCGAGCAGCTGCGCACCGCCCGCATCCTGACCGACACCGGGTCCCCCGGATCGGGCTACGGCGCCACCGACACCCTGGAGTTCGTCCACCCGCTGATCGCGTCCGCCGTGTACGACGCGATCCCGCCGGCCACCCGCACCGCCATGCACGGGCAGGCCGCATGGGCGGTCACCGCCTCCGGACACGGCCCCGCCGCGGCCTCCCGGCACCTCCTCGAGGTGCACCCGGACGACGACCCCGAACTCGTCGAGCAGCTGCGCGCCGCCTCCCGCGAGCACCTCGCCGTCGGTGCGCCCACGGCGGCCCGGCGCTGCCTGGAGCGCGCCCTCCAGGAACCGCCGCTGCCCGAGGTCCGGCCGCACGTGCTGTACGAGTTGGGCTGCGCCACGCTGCTGACCTCGCCGTCCACCACCGTCGCGCATCTGCGGTCCGCCCTCGACTCCGCCCCCGGGCTCTTCGGCGAGGACCGCGTCGACGCGGTGTGCCGGCTGGCCCAGGCCCTCGTCCACACCAACCAGTTGGACGACGCGCTCAGCGCCCTCGACGCCGAGACCGCCCAGCAGGAGGAGGGCCACCAGCGGCTGCGCCTGCGGGCCACCCGCCTCTTCTGGGAGTGCATCTACGCCGGCGAGCACGATCCGCAGGACCGCTCCCGCAGCCTCGCCGAACTCGCCGGGCGGGTCACCGGGCGCGACAACCCCGAGCGCGTCCTGCTGATCCTGCGCGCCTTCGACATGATGAACCGCGGGGAGAACGCGGAGGAGGTCGCGGAGTACTGCGACCGCTCCCTGGTCAACGGACGCCTGGCCCCCGGCCTCGGCTGGACCGACCCCGAGTGGGGCTTCGAGATCCTGATCGCGCTCGGCCTCTCCTACCTCTTCTCCGACCGGCTCGACCGCGCCGAGAGCCTGTTCACGGAGAGCATGCGGGCCTACGAGACCGCGGGCTGGAGCGGTGGCCACCTCTCGCTCGCGCACGCCTTCGTCGGCTACGTCCACCGCAGGCGCGGCCGGCTCAACGATGCGGAAGCGTTCCTGCGCGAGGCGCTGCGCCTGGCCGACCGGGTGGGCCACGGCCTGCCCATGCACTGGGACGCGGCCGCCATGCTCATCGACACGCTGCTCGCCCGCGGCAAGCCCGACGAGGCGCTCCGGATCGCCGACCGGTACGGATTCGCCGCGCCCTACCCGTCGATGATCCTGCTGCCCGACGCCCACTCGGTGCGCGGCCGGCTGCTGCTCGCCGTCGGCCGCACCGAAGAGGGCATCAGCGAACTGGAGACCGGCGGCAAGGTCGCGCTGGCCCGCGGCGGCCACAACACCGTCGTCGCGTCGTGGGCCGGCGACCTGGCCCTCGCCCTCGCCGACACCGACCCGCGGCGCGCCGCCGAACTCGCCGCCCAGTCCCGCGTCCAGGCCGAGCGGTTCGGCACGGACACCGCGATCGGCGAGGCCTTGCGGGTCGCCGCCGCGCTGGCCACGGGGCGGGAACAGCTCACCCTGTACGCGAAGGCGGTCACGTACCTCGAAGCGTCCCCCTGTGCGTACGAACACGCTCGGGCGCGGGTCGAGTACGGGATCGCCGCACGCTCCCTGTCCGAGCTCAACCGCGGTCTGCAGCTGGCCCGTTCGTGCGGGGCGGACGCGTTGACCGCGCGGGCGCGGGAGGTCCTGGAGACGGGGCGGGGGCTGCGCTAGTCCGCTTGTGCGTGGTGTCGGCGGGCGAACTTTTCGATGGCCGCCTGGGTGACCGGGGTGAAGAAGTTGACGAGGTTGCCGTCGGGGTCGCGGAACAGCAGCGACCGGTTGCCCCAGGGCATCGTGGTGGGCCCGGCCACGAAGTCGGTGACGCAGCCGGTCAGGTTCTGGTGGACGCGGTCCACGTCGTCGACGAGGAACTCGGTGATCACGCTGTGGTTGTCCGCCGGGCGGGCGGAGCCCGGGGCGAACAGGGGGACGGTGCGGGTACTGGCGATCGCGAGGGTGGCGCCCGCGATGTCGAGTTCGGCGAAGTCCTCGGTGGCCCACGTCGCCCGCGCCCCTGTGGCCCGCTCGTAGAACTCGACGAGACGGGCGACGTCGCCGGTGATGATGCGGATCGAGACGAACTCCATGGGGATCTCCTTGGCTGTGCTGTGGGCGTGCACGTCGCTGTGGGCGTGCACGTCGCAGGCTAGGAGAAATAGAGGACAGAACCGGTCCTGTATTCGCGCTAGGTTGTGCACATGTCCCGACCCACTGCCCGCGTACTGACGCTCCTGGAACTGCTGCAGTCTGGCGGCACCCGGACGGTGGCCGAACTGGCCGAACGGCTCGGCGTCGAAGGGCGCACCGTGCGGCGGTACGTGGACCAGCTGATCGACCTGGACGTGCCCGTGGAGTCGGTGCGCGGCCGCTACGGCGGGTACCGGCTCGCCCCCGGATACCGCCTGCCTCCGCTCATGCTCAGCGAGGACGAGGCGCTGGCCGTGCTGCTCGGCCTGGTCGCAGGCCGCAGGGCGGGGCTGACGACGACGGAGCACACGGCGAGCGAGACGGCATCGGCGAAGATCCGCAGGGTGCTGCCCAAGCACGTCGCCCGCCGGCTCGACACCCTCCTGGAATCCCTCGCCTTCACGGACGGGACCGGAGAGTCCGACACCCCGGACGCCGGGGTCCTGCTCACCGTCGCCGACGCGGTGCGGCACCGCCGGCCGGTCTCGATCCGCTACACCGGCCGCGACGGACGGCGCAGCGAACGCACGCTGCACGCGTACGGGATCGTCGCCCACTCGGGCCGGTGGTACGTCACGGGCCAGGACGCCCGGATCGGCGAGGACCGGACCTTCCGGCTCGACCGCATCGCGGACGCGCGGGCCCTGCCGGGATCGTTCGAAGAGCCCGTGGGTCCCGGTCCGGCGCAGCGCCTGTTGTCGGCGTTCGCCACGGCCGAGTACCGGCACGAGGTGACTCTGCGGATCCACGCGACGGTCGAGCAGATCCGCGCCCGCCTGCCCGCCACCGTCGCGAGCCTGGAGGAGCACGAGCCCGGTGAAGGCCAGGGCCGGGCGGCCGAACGCTGGTGGCGCGTCGAGCTGCGGGCGGAGCGGCTCGACTGGCTGCCGCCGCTGCTCGCCGCACTCGGCCGGCCGTTCGTCATCGAGCGCCCCGATGAACTCCGCGACCTCGTCGCCGAGTTCGCCGACCGCTTCGCGTCCTACGCCCGGTCGAGCCCTGAGAGTTGAACGCCGGGAGGGCCCTAAAGCCCGAACGGCCCCAGGATCCGGTCGAGTTCGGTGCCGAGGCGGTCCTGGACCTCGCGGTCGTACGTCTCCGCGTGCGCGAGCGTCGGCTGCTCGCCGTCGAAGAACCCGGCCGTCGCCTCGCCGCCCAACTCGCCGACGGCCAGGGCCAGTACACCGGCCGCGCCGTCCTCGACGGTGTTCAGCGGGCCCACCCCGGCCTCGCGGACCATCGCCGTGTCCATGTACGTCGCCGGGTGGATGACGTTGACGTGAATGGCCGTGCCGGACAGTTCGCGGGCGAGGGCGAAGGTGTGCGCGGCGAGGGCGAACTTGGCACGGCAGTACGCCTCGGTGCCGTTGTAACCGTTGGCGAATTCCAGGTCGTCGAAGTCGAGCGGGGACTGCCCGAGCGAGCCGCAATTCACCACGCGGGACGGCGCGTTGGCCCGAAGCGTGGGGAGCAGGGCGCGGGTGAGGGCGACCGGGGCGAGCACGTTGACGGCGAACCGCAGCTCGTGCCCGTCGGCGCTCAGCTCGCGGCCGGAGCCGGGCGCGCCCGAGCCGACGCCCGCGTTGTTGACGAGGACGTCGAGCTCCGGGTGGGCGGCGGCGACGCGGGCGCCGAGGTCGCGGACCTGCTCCAGAGAGGCGAGGTCCGCGACGAAGCCCTCGGCGCGCCCGCCGGCGGCCCGCAGCTCCTCGACGAGGGCGTCCGTACGTTTCTCGTCCCGGCCGTGGGCGAGCACGACGTGCCCGCCGCGCACGAGCTCGAAGGCGAGGTACCGGCCGAGGCCGGAGGTGGCACCGGTGATCAGGAGTGTGGCCATACATCCAGGCTAGGGGCCACGCGGTGCTCCGGACGTGACCCCCCTGGACGTACGCCCGCCGGGGTTAGGCCAGTCCCTCCTCGGCGAGCACCCGCTGGGCGACGCCGAACGCGGAGTTGGCGGCGGGTACGCCCACGTACACGGCGCACTGCTGCACCACGGCACCGATCTCGTCCGGGGTGAGGCCGTTGCGCAGGGCGGCGCGGACGTGCATGCCGAACTCGTCGAGGTGGCCGTGGGCGACGAGCGCGGTCATCGTGATCATGCTGCGCTCGCGGCGCGAGAGCGTCGGGTCGGTCCAGATCTCGCCCCACGCGTAGCGCGAGATGAAGTCCTGGAACCGGGCCGTGAACGGCGTCTGCCGCGCCTGCGCCCGGTCGACGTGCGCGTCCCCGAGCACCTCGCGGCGCACCTCCATGCCGCGCTTCGCGGCCTGCCCGAGGTGGGTGCGCAGCAGCCCGACGACCGCCTCCGGCCGTTCGGCGGGGGCGAGGTGCGAGGCGCCGGCCAGCTCGACGAGTTCGCTGTCCGGTACGGCGTCGGCGATTTCGCGCAGGTGCGCGGGCGGTGTGGCGGGGTCCTCGCGGCCGGCGACGAGGAGGGTGGGCACGGAGATCTCGGGGAGCCGGTCCCTGATGTCGAACGCGGCGAGGGCGTCGCAGCAGGCCGCGTAGCCCGCGGGGTCGGCGTCCCGGTTGTCCTGTACGAGGCGTTCCACGCGGAAGCCGGGGGTGAACCAGCGCGACGGCGCGGTCTCGGCCACGCCTCCCGTGCCCTCCTTGCGGACGAGGGCGGCCCGCTCCTCCCAGTTCTTGGCGCCGCCGAAGTGGGAGGAGGAGCAGATGACGGTGAGGCTGGTGAGGCGCTGCGGGTGGTGCACGGCGAGGTGCAGGCCGACGGCGCCGCCGAGGGATACGCCGGCGTAGGCGAAGCGGTCGATGCCGAGGTCGTCGGCGAGGGCGAGGACGAGGTCGGCGAGGTCTCCGACGGTGGTGCCGGCCGTGACCAGGTCGGCCGGCGAGCCGCCGTGGCCCGGGAGGTCCCACCGTACGACGCGGTGGGCGCTGGAGAGTTCGGGCGCGACGTCGTCCCACAGGGCGAGGCTCGTCCCGAGGGAGGGGCCGAGGATCAGCGGGGGAGCGGTGGGCGAGCCCTCGGCGTGGTGGTGGAGACGGGGTGCGTTCATGGGTGGGCTCCCGGTGGTCGGGTGGGCGACTTGAGCTGGCGGTGTTCGGTCATCGTCGGATCGCGGTCGTACGTGGCTGGGCGCGCAGTTCCCCGCGCCCCTTTTAAGGGGCGCGGGGAACTGCGCACGCCAACCACGTTCCAGCGGAAACCGGCGACGCCCCCCCCGGCCAAGCGCCCGCAGGGATTTCGGGAAGGGGTGGGGTGGGGGACATGTCAGCGGCGCGCGAGCGCCCGGTCGACCAGCGCCCCCGCCGCCCCGGCGTACCGCGACGGATCGGTCAGGTCGGACACGTTCACGTCGGAGTCCTTGAGCACGGGCTCGTCCGCGAGGACGTCGGCGAGAGGCCGCCCCGACTCCCTGGCCCGCCGCGACGCGGACGCCAGAAGTTCCTTCGCCGGGCCGCGCCCGAGCACCACGGCCAACTCCGCCGACAGCCGCTCCGACACGATCGCCCCACCGGTAGTCGACAGGTGCGCGTGCATCACATCCGCCCGCACCACCAACCCGCCGACCAACTCCGAGGCATCCCGAGCCGCGCCGCCGACCACCCGCAACAGCTCCCGCAACGTGGTCCATTCGGCGTGCCACGCACCCGCAGGACGCTCGTCCTCCGCCGGCAGCGAGCCGTACAGTGTCGCGGCCAGCGCAGGCGTACGGCGCGCCGCCGCGGCGATGAGCGTGGAACGCACCGGGTTCGCCTTGTGCGGCATCGCGGAGGACCCGCCCCCCGCCCCTTCGGCCAGCTCACCGACCTCCGTACGCGACAGCACCAGCACATCCGCCGCGATCTTGCCGAGCGCACCGGCCGCAAAGGCCAGCGCCCCCGCCAGATCCGCCACCGGCGTCCGCAGCACATGCCACGGCAACTCCGGCTCACAAAGCCCGAGTTCACGCGCATACGCCGCCACGAGAGCGAGCGGGTCCTCGGCCCCGTACGCCCCGAACGCCGCCAACGTCCCCGCCGCACCGCCCAGTTGAACCGGCAGCGCCGCCCGCACACCCCGCAACCGGTCCCGCGCGTCGAGCACCAGCGCGCGCCACCCGGCCGCCTTGAGGCCGAACGTCGTCGGCACGGCGTGCTGCGTGAGCGTACGACCGGGCATCACGGTGTCCCGGTGCTCGCGCGCGAGACCCGCCAACGCGCCCTCCGTGCCGGACAGCTCGTCGAGCAGCACGTCCAGCGTGCGCGCCGCGACCAGCATCAGCGCCGAGTCGAGGATGTCCTGACTCGTCGCGCCGCGGTGCACGTACGGCGCGTACTCCGGAGAAGCCTCCGACACCGCCGCCGTGAGATCCGCGACCAGCGGGATCACCGGATTGCCGCCACCACGCGCGCGCCGCGCGAGGTCCCGCACGTCGAACCGCTCGGCGACGGCCACCGCGGTGACGGCCTCACCCGCCGCGGCGGGCGCCAGACCGAGCGAGGACTGCGCCCGCGTGAGGCCCGCCTCCGCGTCCAACAGGGCCTGAAGGAAGGCCTCTTCGGACGTGGTGCGCTCGGTGGGCGCACCCTCGCTGCCGGGGTCGAACAACGTCACGTGAACTCCAGGAAGACCGTCTCGCCCTCGCCCTGAAGGCGGATGTCGAAACGGTACGTGCCATCCGCCTGCCGCTGCGCGATCAGCGTGTCGCGCCGCTCGGCGTCGACCTGCCGGAGCACGGGGTCCGTGGCGAGCGACTCGTCATCGGCGAAGTAGATCCGCGTGTACAGGTGGTGGAGCAGACCGCGGGAGAAGATCACCACGGCGAGGTACGGCGCCGAATCGCCACGCGCCCCCGGGCGGAGGGTGCGGACGGCCCAGTGCCCGTTCGCGTCCGTCTCGATGCGGCCCCAGCCGGTGAACTCCACGCCGTTGCGGCCTAGGTAGCCGCCGGTGAAGGGCTGGCGGCGCATGGAGCCGTCGATGGTGGAGGCGTTGCCCTCGGGGTCCGCGCCCCAGATCTCGACGAAGGCGTCGGGGACGGGGTCGCCGTTGCCGTCGTAGACGTAGCCGTGCACGGCGACCGTCTCCGGGTGGCCGACCGGGGCGATGTCACCGCCGCCCTCGAAGGGCAGCGCGTAGCCGTACCAGGGCCCGACCGTGTGCGAGGGGGTGGGCCGCACGGTCTCGGGGTTGTTGATGTCGATCGTCGTCATGGCTGGTCAGCGCCCTTCTTCCATCCAGGTGGCGTGCGGGCCGTCGAGGACGATGTCCCACTGGTAGCCCATCGAGAACTCCGGAACCGACTTCTCGTGCACGTACGTCGCGATGAGGCGCTGACGCGCCGCGTCGTCGGTCACCGACTGGAGGATCGGGTCGTACGGGAACAGCGGGTCGTTCGGGAAGTACATCTGCGTCACCAGGCGCTGCGTGAACGCGGAGCCGAAGACGGAGAAGTGGATGTGCGCCGGGCGCCAGGCGTTGGTGTGCTGCGCCCACGGGTACGGGCCCGGCTGGATGGTCGTGAACTTGTACCAGCCGTCGTCGTCGGTCAGCGCCCGGCCGACGCCCGTGAAGTTCGGGTCGAGCGGCGCGTCGTGCACCTCGATCTTGTGCGCGTAGCGGCCCGCCGAGTTGGCCTGCCACAGCTCGATCAGCTGACCGCGCAGCGGCCGCCCGTCGCGGTCGACGAGGCGGCCCTCGACGGTGATGCGCTCGCCGATCGGCTTGCCGGCGTGCTGGATCGTCAGATCGTTGTCGATCTTCGTGATGTCGCGCTCGCCGAAGGCGGGAGCGGTGAGCTCGATCAGCTCCGGGTCCTTGGAGACGTCGATGTTGATCGGCGGCTGCTTGGGGTGCCGGAAGGTGGAGGAGCGGTACGGAGCGTAGTCGCGCCGCGGGTGGTGCTCGACGGGTGCGCCGTCGGCGAGGCCCTTGTAGTAGGCGTCGCGCTTGGCGGCGATCTCGCGGTCGATGTCGGCCTGGGTGAGAGACATGGGGGAGGGGACCTTCCTACCTAGCGTTCCAGGACGAGGGCGAGGCCCTGGCCCACGCCGATGCAGAGCGTGGCGACGCCGACGCCGGAGCCCTTGCGGGCGAGCTGGTGGGCGACGGTGCCGGCGAGCCGAGCGCCGGACGCGCCGAGCGGGTGGCCGAGCGCGATGGCGCCGCCCTGCGGGTTGAGGATCGCGGGGTCGAACTCGGGCCATTCGGCGACGCAGCCGAGCACCTGCGCGGCGAACGCCTCGTTCAGCTCCAGTGTCGACAGATCGCCAAATCCCTTGCCCGCCTTGGCGAGGGCCCGGTTCGTCGCCTCGACGGGCGCGAGCCCGAAGTAGTGCGGGTCGATCGCGGAGACACCGGTGGCGGAGATCCGGGCGAGCGGCTCGCGCCCGGTGGCCTTCAGGCCCTCCTCGTCGACGAGGAGCAGCGCGGCGGCGCCGTCGTTGAGTGGCGAGGCGTTGCCCGCCGTGACCGTGCCGCCGTCCTTGCGGAAGGACGGCTTGAGCTTCGCCATCGCCTCCAGGGAGCTGTTCGCGCGCACGGACTCGTCGCCTTCGACGACGACCGGCTCGCCCTTGCGCTGCGGGATGGTGACCGGCGCGAGCTCGGCGTCGAACAGGCCGTTCTTCTGCGCGGCG
The DNA here is from genome assembly GCF_050106155.1 of Streptomyces nidicola. NCBI lineage: Bacteria > Bacillati > Actinomycetota > Actinomycetes > Kitasatosporales > Streptomycetaceae > Streptomyces > Streptomyces nidicola. Next base: position 2,004,713 of record NZ_JBNBPI010000001.1, on the reverse strand, counting down.
GCGGCCTTCTGGTGGCTGGCGAGCGCGAACTCGTCCTGCTGCTCGCGCGTGATGTGGTGCTTGTCGGCGATGAGTTCGGCCGACTCACCCAGCGGCACCGTCCACTGCGGCTCCATCTTCGGGTTGACCATGCGCCAGCCCAAAGTGGTGGAGTACATCGTGGTGTTGGTCGCCGGGAACGGCTTGTCGTTCTTCGGCAGCACATAGGGCGCGCGGGTCATCGACTCGACGCCACCGGCCACGGCGATGGACGCGTCACCGACGGCGATGGCGCGGGCCGCCTGGATCACGGCTTCGAGACCGGAGGCGCACAGCCGGTTCACGGTGACACCCGGCACGGAGGTCGGCAGCCCGGCGAGCAGCCCCGCCATGCGGGCCACGTTGCGGTTCTCCTCGCCCGCGCCGTTGGCGTTGCCGAAGTACACGTCCTCGATCCGGGACGGGTCCAACTCCGGTGTACGGGCGACCAGTTCACGGATCGCGTGCGCGGCCAGGTCGTCCGGGCGGACGGCCGCGAGGGCGCCGTTGTAGCGGCCGATGGGGCTGCGCACGGCGTCGACGATGTAGACGTCCTTGACGTTGCTGCTCACTTGGCTGCCTCCTCGGGGACGCGTACCTTCGCGGCGGTCTTCTCGACGACTTCCTCGGCGGTGACGCCGGGCGCCAACTCGACCAGTTCCAGGCCGTCTTCGGTGACGTCGAGCACGGCGAGGTCCGTGATGATCCGGTCGACGCAGCCCTTGCCGGTCAGCGGCAGCGAGCACTCCTCGACGATCTTCGGGGAGCCGTCCTTCGCGGTGTGCGTCATGGTGACCAGGACGGTACGGGCGCCGTGCACCAGGTCCATGGCGCCGCCGATGCCGGTGATCATCTTGCCGGGCACGGCCCAGTTGGCGAGGTCGCCGGTGGCCGACACCTGCATGGCGCCGAGCACGGCGACGTCGATGTGACCGCCGCGGATCATCCCGAAGGAGAGCGCGGAGTCGAAGAACGAGGCGCCGGGCAGGACGGTGACCGTCTCCTTGCCCGCGTTGATCAGGTCCGGGTCGACCGCGTCGTCGGTGGGGTACGGGCCGGTGCCCAGGATCCCGTTCTCGGACTCCAGGATCACCTCCACGTCGCCGCCGAGGTAGTTGGGGATCAGCGTCGGCAGGCCGATGCCGAGGTTCACGTACTGACCGTCGCGCAGCTCACGCGCGGCGCGCGCGGCCATCTCTTCTCGTGTCCAGGCCATGGCTAGTTGCTCACCGTCCGCTTCTCGATGCCCTTGTCGACGGCCTGCTCGGGCGTCAGGGCGATCACCCGCTGCACGAAGATGCCCGGCAGGTGCACGGCGTCGGGCTCGATCTCGCCCGGCTCCACCAGCTCCTCCACCTCGGCGATCGTGATCTTTCCGGCCTGCGCGGCGAGGGGGTTGAAGTTCTGCGTGGACTTGTTGAAGACCAGGTTGCCGTGCCGGTCGCCCTTGGCGGCGCGGACGAGCGCGAAGTCGGTGCGGATGCCGCGCTCAAGGACGTACTCGACGCCGTCGAACTCCCGTACCTCCTTGGGCGGCGAGGCCTTCGCGACCCCGCCGTTGCCGTCGTAGCGCCAGGGGAGTCCGCCGTCCGCGACCTGGGTGCCGACGCCGGCAGGAGTGTAGAAGGCGGGGATGCCCGCGCCGCCCGAGCGGAGCCGCTCGGCGAGCGTGCCCTGCGGGATCATCTCGACCTCGATCTCGCCGGCCAGGTACTGCCGGGCGAACTCCTTGTTCCCGCCGATGTACGAGCCCGTGACGCGGTCGATCCGCCCGGCGCTGAGCAGGACGGCGAGGCCGGAGTCCATGGCGCCGCAGTTGTTCGACACCACCGACAGGTTCCCCGTGCCCTGCTCGTACAGCGCCTTGATCAACACGTTCGGTACGCCGCTCAAGCCGAACCCGCCGACCGCGAGGGACGAACCGTCCCCCACATCGGCGACGGCCTGAGCGGCCGTGGCGACAACCTTGTCCATCCCTGCCAGCCCTCATCTCCGCGAAGTGCCATGAAGTGCTCCTGAAAGTACTCAGCACACTGAGCATTTTCTGGGTGCCGCTCACGTTGCCACTGGGTTCCTGAACCGTCAAGAGTTCCAAGGGAAACGCATGGATGGACTCGACAAGCGGGCGCCGGTTGCCGGATCCTTGCTCAGTGCACGGCCGTGTTCAGCGGCGCAATGACTGCAGACGGAGGACCGCCATGGCCGCGGTGGATCTGACCACCCATCCCGGGCACCTCGCCCGGCGGCTCCAGCAGGCGCACTATCTGCTGTGGAACACGATGGTCTCCGAGGAGATCACGTCGCCGCAGTTCGCGGTCCTCAACGCGCTGGTGGCCGAGCCGGGTCTTGACCAGCGCACGGTGGGGGAGCGGGTGGGTCTCGACCGGTCCACCATCGCCGAGGTGATCACCCGGCTCACGCGGCGCGAGCTGGTCGACAAGGTCCGTGACCCGCAGGACGGTCGCCGCTGGTTGCTCCGCCTGACGCCCGGGGGGTTGCGCACGCACAAGAAGCTGGCGGTGCGCACGGCCCGGATGAACCAGATCTTCCTGGCGCCGCTCGACGCCGATGAGCGCGGGGTGTTCTTCGACCTGATCCAGCGGGTGTGCGACGGGGCGGAGGGCCTTCGGCAGGCGGGTGAGGTGGAGGTGGCGGCGAGCTCCTGACCGGGGCTTGATTGCGTTCGGTTCGGCGGGGGTCGGTAATTTAAGCCCCTGCGGCGATTGAGCAGCGGGGTTCGGGGCAGAGCCCCGAGGCCGTAACCCCGGGTAGGCGTCATCGCTTGGCCAAGACCACCCACACCGCCCCCGGCGCGAACGGGAGCGCCGCGCCGCCATCCGCCGCCGAGAACGCCGTGCCGACCGTCGGAGACCCCCGGCGCCACCGCGCGTCGTACGCCCGCCCGTCCCGCAGCACCACCGCGTCACCGTCGCCGACCGTGCGCGACAGTGGCGACGTGTTGCCGGACCGGTCGTGGAAGCGGGAAGGCGCTACGTCGACGTACTGGACGACCACCGTCGGGGCGCCGAGCCGCTTCCCGGCCGCCGTCGTCGCGGGACGCCCGTCCATGCCAACCAGCCAACGACCTTGCTCCGCCGACCAGTTGAAGGCGAACCGCGCGGCAGGGAAACGCACCGTGTGCTCCGTCTCGGCCCGCCCACCCTTCGGCGCCCGCTCGGCGAACTCGAACCCGGCCGCCTCCCCCGCGTGCACCCCCGCCGCCGGATCACCCAGCTTCGCGGGCCGCAGGTACAAGTTGTGCGGCGCGGGCTTGTCGTCGCCGCGGAAGTACGCGCTCCCGGCCGCGCCCGGCGGCGCCGCCCGCAGCGGCGCCGACTCGATGGAGGGCCGCAGCGCGCTCTGCGCCCCCGAGTACGCGAGCGTCGGCCGGTCGAACTGTCGCAGCAGCTCAAGATCGGTCTCGCGGGCGCTGCGCACCGGCCCGACCACCTTGGGCAGCCGCGAGCCGAACACCGCCATCAGCCGGCTGAGACCCGCCTCGACCTGCTCGACGTACACGAGGTCGGCCTCGTCGAGCCCGGTCTGCGGCCGCGCGGGCCCGACGTTGTCGATCTTCACGGCGAGCAGCGGCGCACGCGCCGACGCCGAACTCCCGCCCCCGGGCAGCCGACTCGCTGTACACGCCGAGGCGAACACCCCGAGAGCCCCGACCACGACCGCACGCCTGCGCATCTCGTCCACGCCTCATGGATACCCACGGGCACACCCGGCTCACTCCGGGGGAACCGTCACACGCTCAGCGCAGTACATCCGCCAGGTCGAACTTCACCGGCTCCTCCAGCTGCGCGTACGTGCAGCTCTCCGGTGTCCGGTCCGGGCGCCAGCGGCGGAAGCGGGCCGTGTGGCGGAAGCGGGCGCCGTTCTCCATGTGTTCGTAGGCGACCTCGGCCACCAGGTCCGGGCGCAGCGGGATCCAGGAGAGGTCCTTCTTGCCGGTCCAGCGGCTGGTCGCGCCCGGCATCCGCCGGCCCTCGTGCGCCGCCTCGTCGGTCCACGCCGCCCACGGGTGGCCCGCGGCGTCCTCCATGCGCAGCGGCTCCAGCTCGGCGACCAGTTCGGTGCGGCGCTTCATCGTGAAGGCCGCGCAGACCCCGACGTGCTGGAGGGCGCCCTCGTCGTCGTACAGGCCGAGGAGCAGGGAGCCGACGACCGGCCCGCTCTTGTGGAAGCGGTAGCCGGCGACCACGCAGTCCGCGGTCCGCTCGTGCTTGATCTTGAGCATGACGCGTTCGTCCTGCCGGTAGCGCAGCGTGAGCGGTTTGGCGACGACGCCGTCCAGGCCCGCGCCCTCGTACTGCTCGAACCAGGTCTGCGCGAGCTCCGCGCTGGTGGTGGCGGGGGCCAGGTGCAGCGGGGCGGAGGCGTCCGTGAGGGCCTGTTCCAGGAGCGGTCTGCGGTCCGACAGCGGCAGCTCGACCGTGGACTCGGAGCCGAGCGCCAGGACGTCGAAGGCCACGAAGGAGGCGGGCGTGCGCTCGGCGAGGGTCTTCACCCGCGAGGCCGCCGGGTGGATCCGCTCGGTGAGTGCGTCGAAGTCCAGCCGGCCGTCCCGCGCGATCACGACCTCCCCGTCCAGTACGCAGCGCTCCGGGAGCCGCTCGGCCAGCGCCTCGACCAGCTCGGGAAAGTACCTGGTCAACGACTTGGTGGTCCGGCTCGTGAGCTCGATCTCCGGACCGTCGCGGAACACGATCGCCCGGAAGCCGTCCCACTTCGCCTCGTAGTGCATTCCCTCGGGGATCCTGGCGGCGGACTTGGCGAGCATCGGCTTGACCGGCGGCATCACGGGGAGGTCCATGCCCCGATTCTGTCCTCTACGGAGGCGTATCGCCCGGTATGCGCATTACGTCCTTTCGGCCTAGCGTGAGCGCATGGGCGGCAAGGGTGCGGCAGTGGAACTGGAAGCGGGCGGTCGGACGGTGCGTCTGTCCAGCCCCGACAAGGTGTTCTTCCCCGACGGAGGGAAGGTGACCTACACGAAGCTCGACCTCGCGAACTACTTCCTCGCGGTCGGCGACGGCATCCTGCGCGCCCTGCGCGACCGGCCCACCACCCTGGAGCGCTACCCCGAGGGCGTGACCGGCGAGTCCTTCTACCAGAAGCGAGCGCCGAAGAACCTGCCCGACTGGATCCCCACCGCCACGATCGCCTTCCCCTCGGGGCGGACGGCCGACGAGATGTGCCCGACGGAGATCGCCGCCGTGATCTGGGCCGCCCAGTACGGCACCCTCACCTTCCACCCCTGGCCGGTGCGCCGGGACGACACCGACCACCCGGACGAGCTGCGCATCGACCTCGACCCGCAGCCCGGCACGGACTACGCCGACGCCGTGCACGCGGCGAACGAACTCCGCTACGTACTCCACGAGTTCGGCGGTCTGCGCGGCTGGCCCAAGACCTCCGGCGGCCGCGGACTGCACGTCTTCGTGCCCATCGAACCGCGCTGGACGTTCACCGAGGTGCGCCGCGCCGCGATCGCCTGCGGCCGCGAACTGGAGCGCCGCATGCCGGAGTTCGTCACCACGGCGTGGTGGAAGGAGGAGCGGGGCGAGCGCATCTTCGTCGACTACAACCAGACGGCCCGCGACCGCACCATCGCCTCCGCCTACTCGGTGCGCGCCCGCCCGCACGCCCCTGTCTCCGCCCCGCTCACCTGGGACGAGCTGGGCGACGCGCTGCCCCGCGACTTCGACATCGTCACCATGCCGAAGCGGTACGCCGAACTCGGCGACGTACACGCCGACATGGACAAGGAGAGGTACTCCCTCGACGCCCTCCTGGAGCTGGCCGCGCGCGACGAGAAGGATCACGGCCTCGGCGACCTGCCGTACCCGCCCGAGTACCCGAAGATGCCGGGCGAGCCCAAGCGGGTGCAGCCGAGCCGCGCCAGGCACGAGGAGGGCGACGGCAGTTGAACGGCTCTACAGTGCGGCGGCCCGGTGCGTCACGCGACCGCCGAGTACCGTCAACCGCACGGGTACGTCGGGGAGTTCGGTCGCCGGTGCGGCGACCGGATCCACCGCGAACGCCGTGAGGTCGGCGCGGAAGCCGACCGCGATCCGCCCCGCGGTCCGCTCCTCGCCGGCGGCGTAGGCGGCGTTCACGGTCATCGCCCGCAGCGCCTCGATGCCGGTCAGCGCCTGCTCGGGGCCGTGCGGCGGCAGCGCGAGATCGCGGCTCGGCCGCCGGTGTCGCGCCCCGGCCAGCACTTCGAGCGGCGGGTACGGCGCGATCGGCCAGTCCGAACCGAGCACCACCGTCGCCCCCGCGTCCGTGAGGTCCCGGCAGCGCCAGGCCCGCCCCGCCCGCTCCTCGCCGAGCCGCCGCGACCAGTTGTCGGTGTGGTCGGCCCGCGTGAAGTCGCAGCAGTGCGTGGGCTGCATCGACGCGATGACCCCCAGCTCCGCGAACCGCCGCACCGTGTCGTCCGGCACCGTCTCGATGTGCTCCACGCGGTGCCGTACGTCGCCGGGGGCCCCGGCCCGCGCCTTCTCGACGGAGTCGAGCGCGTGCCGCACCGCCGCGTCACCGATGGCGTGCGTCGCGGTGGGCACACCGGCACGGTGCAGCGCGGCGATGACCTCGGTGTACGCGGCCGGGTCCGGCCAGAACGCGTGCGTCGACTCACCGTGGCAGTCGGGGCGCTCCAGCCACGCGGTGCCGTTGTCGATGGTGCCGTCCATGAACAGCTTCACGCCGTCGACGGACCACAACTCCCCGCCACGCGCCTGGAGTTCAATGAGTCGGCGCACGGCGTCGGCATCGGCGCCCGGCTGACACCAGGGCGCGACCCGCAACCGCACGGCCAGCTCCCCGCCCGCGTCCAACTCCTCGTACAGCTCAAGGGAGTCGCCGTTGGCGTCCATGGCGTGCCCGCCGGTGAGACCGCTCGCGGCCATCCCCCGCAGCGTCCGCGCGAGCCGCTCGCGGCGCTCGGCGCGGGTGGGCTGCGGCGCGGCCCGCTCGACCAGTTCGCAGGCGGCGTCCTCCAGGAGCAGCCCGGTGGGCCGGCCGGCGGCATCGCAGACGACTTCGGCCGCCTGGTCGAAGGTGCGCGGCCCGTCGACCCCCGCGAGTTCGAGGGCGCGGGGGCTCGCCAGCATCGAGTGCGCGTCGAAGAGCAGGATCAGGGCCGGAATTCCATCGAGCACGGGGGCGAGCGCCGCCGCCTCCACGGCCCGCTCCCCGAACACGTTCGGATCGAGCCCCCACGCGTGCAGCCACGCACCGTCCGCGAGCGCCTCCCTCGCCCGCCCGAGCTCGGCACGCACCTCATCGAGGCTCACACACCTCGACAGATCGACCCCGGCGGTCAGCTCGGCCCCGTGCGCCGGATGCACGTGCCCATCGACGAGTCCGGGCGTCACGACGGCGCCCTTGAGGTCGATGACGGTGGTTCCGCCCCCGGCGAGCGCGCGAACCTCCCGGTCGTCACCCAGCGCGGTGATGCCCCCGCCGGTGGCGGCGAGCGCGGTGTGCGCACTGGCTCCGCCATCGACCGGGTCCAGGAACCGGGCGTTGAGGAGGATCAGGTCGGGGTGCTGCATGGTGCGAATCTCCTAAGCGATATCTCAGACAGGTCCAGCGTGGGGCGCGAACGATCGGGCCGCTCCGTCGACGCCAGGTGTGATCAATCAGGCCGCTTTGTCGACGCCAGGCGCGATCAATCAAGCAGCGCTGTCGGCGCGAGGTCCGGAAAATCAAGCCCCGTCTTTCGGGCGAGGGCCCGCGGGGTCCGGGGCAGAGCCCCGAGGCCGTAACGCCGTCACGGGTCTACAAATCCAACTCCCCCTCGCGGAGCCCAAGTTCACGCTCGGCCACCCGGAACGCCATCCGCGCCACCGCGGCCGGCAGCCCCTCCACGTCCCCGACCGGATCCGCCCCGAGCCCGTCCAGTACCACCAGAATCTGCATCGCCACAGCCTCCGGGTCACCGGTCCGGAACTCTCCGCGCGCCACGCCGTCCGCGATGAGCCCCGTGAGCCGTCCCCGCCACGCGTCTCCCTGCTGCGCGACACGTACCCGCAGCGAGTCCCGGTACCGGCTCAGGTGCCGCGCGTTGAGCCACAGCCGGCTGATGTCGTCCCAGGCGGGACCGGACGTCCGGGCAAGGAACCCGGCCAGCCGCCCCACGGCAGACGTACCCGCATCACTCTCGGGGAGCAGCGCGTCGAGCTCACCCGTGGCCGCGCTCCCGAACGCCTCCGCCACCAGCTCCTCCGCCGAGGGGAAGTAGTGGCTCACGAGGCCCGGACGCACCTCCAGATCCTCTCCGATGCGCCGCAGCGTAATGCACTCCAGGCCTTCGGAAAGCGCAATCGAAGCGGCCTTCGCAACGATTTCCGCACGTCTGGCCGCCGGAGATTTTCGGATTCGCTTGCGCTCAACGCTTGACGACATGCCCGTCACGCTATTGAGTGTGCGACCAATAAGCAAGCAGGTGGGACGAGACCAGCACCCCGGAGGGCCCTATGGCGTCCACGCTCCCCGACCCGTGTTCCGACGCGGACGGCACGGCAGACGGCACCGCACACACGCCACCCGCCGAAGAACAGGCGGCAGCCACCCGCATCGAGGCCCACGGCATCGACCACATCCCTGAATCCGAACGCCGCGGCCGGGCCCGTGAGTTGTTCAACGTCTGGGCCGCGGGCGGCATCAACTATCTGGCCCTGGTGGTCGGCGGCGCCCTGATCCTGATGGGCCTGAACCTGTGGCAGGCCCTCGCCGTGCTGGTCGTCGGCAACCTGTTCTGGATACTCACCGGCTGGCTCTCCGTCTCGGGCCCGGCGGCCGGCGCGCCCAGCGAGGTCATCACCCGCGCCCTCTTCGGCGTCATCGGCAACCGCGTGAACAACGCGATCGTCGGCTGGGTGATCTCCGTCTGCTACTTCGCCCTGAACCTGTCGGCCGCGGCCGTCGCCGCGTTCTCGCTGGTCGCGAGGGTCGGGATCCCGGTGAACACGGGCGTGAAGGCCGCCGTCATCGTGGTCATCGCGGCGCTCACCCTGACCATCAGCGTCTACGGCCACGCCCTGATCATGAAGCTGTACCTGCCGATCACCCTCGTGCTCGCCGCGGCCTTCGTCGTCGTGGCCGTCGTGGTCGTCCGGCACGCCGACTTCGGCTACGTACCCGAACACCACCTCACCGGGATCGACCTGTGGGCCACGGTCCTCGCCGGTGTCACCCTCATCGCCTCGGGCCCCCTCTCGTACACCACCAGCGCGGACTTCTCCCGCTATCTGCCGCGGACGACGCCGAAGCGGGCGATCGTCGGCTGGACCGCGCTCGGCGGCTTCCTGCCGGGCGTGGGTGTCTCGGCCCTCGGCGTGCTCGCCGCCACGACCGTCGACATGACCGATCCGCAGGCCGCCCTGGAGAAGATCCTGCCCGCGTGGTTCACCCCCGCCTTCCTCCTCGCCCTCGTCCTCGGCACCATCGCCATCAACGCCCTGACCGCGTACAGCGCGGGCCTCGCCCTCCAGGCCGTCGGGCTGCGCATCCGCCGCTCCGTCAGCGTCCTGTTCGACGGCACCGCCGCCGTCGCGCTGACCCTGTACGGGCTCCTCGTCTCGAACTTCCTCGACACCGTCAACAACGTCCTGCAACTGACCGTCGTCCTGCTCGGCCCGAGCATGGCGGTCTACGCGACCGACATCGTGCTGCGCCGCAACCGCTACGACGGGCCCGCTCTCACCGACGAGTCGCCCGGCAGCCCGTTCTGGTACCGAGGAGGCGTCAACTGGGCAGGCGCGCTTTCCCTGTTGGCGGGCGCCGCACTGTCCGCGCTCTGCGTGAACACCCTCTACTTCACCGGGCCGATCGCCTCCGCCCTCGACGGCGTGGACCTCGCGCTGCCGGTCGGCATGGTGGTGGCGTGCGTCTGCTACACGCTGACGATGCGGCGCTCGGTGGCACCGCGGAACGTGACCGGCCCGTGACGCGATCCTCGCTCATCCCGCACAACCCGCTCTGGACAGCGTCTATCGGGAAGTAGAGCATCGGTGCCATCTGTACATGACACTGATCATCGAGGGAGCCGCGTTGAGCAAGGACCGTACGTACGACTACGTCATCGTCGGGGCCGGATCCGCCGGCTGCGTGCTGGCCGGGCGGCTCTCGGAGGACCCTTCCGTCAAGGTCGCCCTCGTCGAATCGGGCCCGCGTGACCGCAAGACGGAGATCAGGATCCCGGCCGCGTTCCCGAAGCTGTTCAAGACGCCGTACGACTGGGACTACTCGACGAGCAAGCAAGCGGCCCTGGACGACCGGGAGTTGTACTGGCCGCGCGGGCACACGCTCGGCGGCTCCTCCTCCATCAACGCCATGATGTGGGTGCGCGGCCACCGCGCCGACTACGACGCCTGGGGCGAGGCCGCCGGATCCCCCTGGTCGTACGACGAGTTCGTGCGCTACTTCCAGCGCGCCGAGCGCTGGCAGGGCGCTGCGGAAGCGGACTCCGTGTACGGCACGGCGGGACCGCTGCACATCTCGCCGCCGCGCCACCCGAACCCGACCACGGCCGCGTTCCTCGACGCCTGCCGGGCCCAAGGCCTGCGTGAACTCGACGAGTTGAACCAGGCCGACCACTCCGGCTTCGCCCTGACCCCGCTCAACCAGCACAAGGGCCGCCGCTGGAGCGCCGCCGACGGGTACCTCAAGCCCGCCGCACGCCGCCCCAACCTCGACATCTACACCGGCGCCCGCGTCACCCGCATCGACTTCGACGGCACCCGCGCCGCCGGTGTCGTCGCCTCCGGGGTCGCCGTCGGCACCCTGCGCGCCGCCCGCGAGGTCATCCTCTCCGCAGGCGCCATCAACTCGCCGCAGCTCCTCCAGCAGGCGGGCATCGGCGACCCGGAGACCCTCGCAGAGGCGGGCATCGACACCTTCGTCGCATCAACCGACGTCGGCCGCCACCTCCAGGACCACCTGATGTACGCGCTGAACGTCCGTGCCGCGAAGCCCATCTCGCTCACCGGCGCCGACTCGCCCGCCAACATCGCCCGGTTCCTGCTCGGCGGGCGCGGACCGCTCACCTCGAACGTCGGCGAGGCCGTCGCCTTCCTCGCCACCAAGCCCGAACTCACCGCGCCCGACATCGAGTTGATCTACGCCCCGGTGCCGTTCGTGAACCACGGCCTTGAGGAGCCGACCGAGCACGGCCTCACCCTCGGCGTGGTCCTGCTCCAGCCGAAGAGCGAGGGCCGGATCACCCCGACGGGCCGCGACGCGCAGCCCCGCATCGACCCGGACTACCTGGCCCACGAGGAGGACGTGCGCACGCTCGTCGCCGGTGTGCGCCGCGCCGAGGAGCTGCTCGCCGACAGCGCCCTCGCCGGGCACCACACCGAGCCGATGGCCGGCTACCCCGGCGTCGTCGACGACGAGGCGCTCACCCGCTCGGTTCGCGCCACCGCCGAGACCCTCTACCACCCGGTCGGCACCTGCCGGATGGGCTCCGACGAGGGTTCGGTCACCGACCCCCGCCTGCGCGTGCGCGGCATCCAGGGCCTGCGCGTCGTGGACGCCTCCGTCATGCCGCGCATCACCCGCGGCCACACGCACGCGCCCACGGTCGCCCTCGCGGAACGGGCCGCCGACCTGATCCGCGAGGACGCCACCAAGTAGCGCGGCTCTTCAGGGGAGTGGGAGACCCTGCGCGTTACGAGCCGACGCTCACCGTGAACCGGCGCGGATTGCCGTCGTGCGCCGCGCCGGACACGTCCGGCTGTCCCTCGGCCTGCACGTCGTCGTACGGGAAGGCGTACCCGATGGGCGAGTTGGCGTGCAGGATGCGCGACCAGTGGTTGGTCGTGGCGTCCTGGTAGTAGTCGGCGGACGTGAGGCCGTTGGGCTGCTCGGGGTGCGTGAGCATGACGCTGCGGTTGAACCCGGCGGCGAGGCGGGACAGGATGCCCTTCTTGTCGTCGGAGTCGTCCGGGTTGTTGGCGAACGGCCCGTGGTTGCAGGTGAAGATGTCCTTCGAGGCGGGCTTGGCGAAGGTGTGGCCGCCGTTGAAGGTGAGGGTGTCGCCGCTGACCCGGCCCGTGAAGACGCCGCGCCCGCCCTGGAGATCGATCTTCAGGTCGGTCGAGGCGTACTTCTCCCACACCTTGTCGACGTAGGCGCCCCACACGTCGCGGAACGGCATCTTGTCCGGCTTGTCGAAGTACGGCGCCATGAGGTTCTGCGGCGATATCACGCGCAGCACCTTGCCGTCCTCGCCCTTGATGGCGAGCTTGTCCCAGGGCTGCCCGTCCTTGGCGGCCTGCGCCGCGAGATCCGAGGCGATCTTGTCGATGGCGCCGTCGGGGAACGGGGCGACGGTGTGCGTGGCGTCGCCCTCCAGCTTGATCCCGATGGGCAGCGCCGTGATCAGGTCGACGTAGCTGATGTTGGAGTACAACTGCTCGGAGTTGAAGGTGAATTCGGCGAACGCCCAGGTCTTGCCGTAGTTCGGGTCCTCCTTCGTGGCGAAGGCGGGCTCGACGAGCGAGGGGCCGGGGTTGACGAAGAACTCGAGCTCGTCGTCGCGCACGAAGTAGACGCGGGCGCCGTACATCTGAGGCAGCGTCACGACCTTCGGGGCGGATCCGGCGGCGCCGAGCGGGATGGCGCAGTCGACGGGCAGCGGGGTCTGCGGGGCGCTCGGTTCCTCCGGGTGGTAGACGCTGCCGTCGGAGCGCAGCAGCACCCAGTTGCCGGTTCCGTTCTCGTGGCCGGTGACGTACGCGCGGACCGTGCCGCTCAACGACTTGTTCTCCAGGGCCAGTTCACAGGTGGCGGGTGCGGCGCCCGCGGTCCAGGAGGGGAGGGTGAGTGCTGCGGCCGTCGTGGCGAGACCCGCTCCTGCGGAGGCGAGAAAAATTCTGCGCGAGATCACGATGGACACTCCTCGAATGTGGGGGGTGTGTGGGGGAGCCCTACTGTGGCGAGAGGGGACGGAGGCGTCAAGAGTTCGCGCAGGGAGCGCTCCCACGTTTTGTTTGCGTTCAATCGTTGAAGGCGGAGCGTTCGGTTCCTCTGGTCTGAACCAGCCCAGGTCAGCGTGGTGCGAGGGCGGTTGTCAGTGCCCGGTGCAAGACTCGGCAGTCCGAAAAAAGAAACCCTCGACGAGGAGGGCAAGACCCATGATCACTACGGAATTCGTGGACGGCGCACCGAACTGGCTGGACCTCAGCACCCCCGACATGGACGGTGCGATCTCCTTCTACGGCGGCCTCTTCGGGTGGACGTTCCTGTCGGCGGGCCCCGAGGCCGGTGGGTACGGAATGTTCCAGCTCGAAGGCCGGACGGTGAGCGGCGCCATGACCGTCACCGCCGAGCAGGGCGAGCCCGGCTGGACCGTGTACTTCCAGAGCGCGGACGCGGATGCCACGGCGAAGGCGGTCGGGCAGGCCGGCGGCAGCGCGCTGCTGCAGCCGATGGACGTCTTCGACCTGGGCCGCATGGCCGTGTTCAACGATCCTGCGGGCGCCCCCTTCGGCATCTGGCAGCCGGGGAAGAACAAGGGTCTCGAGTACACCAGGGACGACGGCGGGCTGAACTGGGTGGAGCTGTACGCCCCCGATGTGGCCGCCGCGAAGCGGTTCTACGGCTCGGTGTTCAACTGGGGCGCGTTCGACGTCGAGTTCCCCGGCGGCAGCTACACGACGATCAACCCGCAGGGCACGGACGAGAACGCGATGTTCGGCGGCCTCGCCAAGCTGGACAGCGACCCCTCGGAGACCGCGGCGGGCCCGCACTGGACTACGTACATCCACGTCCCGGACGTGGACGCGACGGCGGACCGGGCGCAGGAGCTGGGTGGCACGGTGCGCTCCGAGCCGGTCAGCATCCCCGGCGTCGGACGGATCGCGAAGCTGGCGGATCCCTACGGTGCGGGCTTCGCGGTGATCAAGGGGGACCCCGAGCAGAAGTGACCGTGCGGGCACCGGAAGCACCCGCGGTGCCCGATTGCCGCCCGTTGAACGACCGTTGATCAAACGTTTTTCGGCGGGCGGCAGACTGGCCGCCATGTACGCGAACACGACCCTTACGCCTGCCGGCCCCACCTGGCAGGACCAGGCGCTGTGCGCCCAGACCGGTGCCGAATTCTTCTTCCCCGAGCCGGGCAGCTCCGTCCGCGAGGCCAAGACGATCTGCGGCCTGTGCCCGATCCGGCAGAGCTGCCTCGAGTACGCCCTCACCCACGACGAGCGGTTCGGGGTGTGGGGCGGCCTCTCGGAGAAGGAGCGACACCGGCTCAGGCGCGGCTGACGCTTCCGGCGGCGCTGCCGGCCTGCGTCAGTCCGTTGTGGCACCGCCGCCGTTCCGCAGGATGTTCAGAGCCCTGTCGAAGGCCGAGTCCCTCTTCTTGGCGAACTCCTCCTTCGTGAAGACCGGCTCCTTGAGATGCGGCGGAATGCCCGTGCCGTCGAAGGTGCTGCCCGACCGGGTCAGAAACTCCTCGTTGGGAAGCCAGGCCGACATGCCGTTGGGGAGCCGCCGCGTCATGACGTCCGAGAAGACGCCTTGGGTGGGCTGTCCGATCCGGACCGTCCTGCCGGGCCGGTCCATGAGGGCCTGAGTGAAGGTCTCTCCCGCGCTGACGGTCGAGCCGCCGGTCAGCACGGCGACCGGCCCGGTGTACCGGGGCCCCTGGGCGGGCGCCACGTATGCGGGCTGGGGGCGGGTGTGCCGGGTGGGGTCGGCTGGATCGTTGCGGGCCCGCTTGGAGTAGGCGAGGTAGGAGGCGTCGGTGAGGCGCTCGGCGATGTGGATTCCGAGGGCGTCGGAGCCGCCGCCATTGATCCGCAGGTCGATGATGAGGCCCTTCAGGCGCTGGGTGCGCTCCCGGCTGAGGGCCGTGTCCAGCGCCCTGTCGAGCTCGGCCAGTTGAGCGGCGTAGGGGGCGCCGTCGTCCGCGTATCCGCCGAAGCCGGAGATCCGCAGATAGCCCTGCCCGCCCGGGAGGTCGGCGTAGGTGATCCGCCCGTTGGCGAAGTCCTGGACGGTGCGGGCGTTCTTGAGGTCGCGCGCCACGATGAACTTCTTGACCTTGGCGTCCAGGTCCTCGGTGGGCACGACGGTGCCGGGGCGCGGCTGCGCGAAAACGCGATCACCGTCCTGGACGGCGACGTGGGCGTCGTGGAGCGGCCCGACCATCTCGCTGAAGACGGCGTAGAGCTCGTCCCTCGTCGTCCCGGCGTGTACACGCGGGCGGTATCGGTCGCGGACGGCGTGCCAGTCGATGCCCTTGGCGGCGAAGAAGGGGTAGTTCTCCTCGAAGGACTGCCAGAAGACGTCGAAGGCGGCGCGGGGGCCCTTGGGGGCCGGACGTGTGCAGGTGTCGGGCAGCTTCGGGATCCGGCGCAGGTTGCGGTCGCCGACGGAGCCGTCCGTCCGCAGGGACGCGTGGTCGCGGTCTCCGTGGGTGCGCACGGTGAGGACGGTGCCGTCGGGCAGGGTGTAGGCGGTGGGGCCGGTCCGTTGCGCGGAATCGCCCTTCAGGCAGCTGACGGCGGTGGTCTGGTACTCCTGGAATCTTCCGTCCCGGATGGACAGAACGGTGCCGTAGCCGTCCATCCGCCAGACTCCGTCGGTGGGCGGCCGGTGGGTTGTGGCGGTGGCGGTGGCGGTCGGGGCGGCGAGGGCGAGGGCGGTGGCGGTGGCCGTGACGAGGCGCACGATCCTGCCTTCTGGGTAGGCGGCTTGCTCAGGACGGCTCTACGGTCGCCGACCTGGTGGCTGCCTGGCCATCCGGCTGTCCGGTTGATCGAGGGTGGGGCCAGCCCCCGCTCCTCGGCAGTGCCGGTGTATCGCCTGCGCCCCCACGCCACGGGGCTCCGCCCCGGACCCCGCTCCTCAATCGCCGGAGGGGCTGGATTTGCCCCGGTGGTCCGCCCTTGGAGGGGGTGCTCCTCAAGGGCGAGGGGCTGGATTTGCCCGGGCCGTCCTGCCCTGGACGACCCCCGCACCTCTTGAGGTCCTACGACGCAGCCGCCCGCTGCGCCATCCGTGCCTTGCGGGCCGCCAGCTTTTCGTCGAACTTGGAGGCCTCGGTGTCCAGGCCGTTCATGAACAGGCCCAGTTCCTCCTGCGCCTTGATGCCCTCGGGGCCGAGGCCGTCGATCTCCATGACCTTGAGGAAGCGCAGCACGGGCTGGATCACGTCGTCGTGGTGGATGCGCAGGTTGTAGACCTCGCCGATCGCCATCTGCGCCGCCGCGCGCTCGAAGCCGGGGATGCCGTGGCCCGGCATCCGGAAGTTCACGACGACGTCGCGCACGGCCTGCATCGTGAGGTCGGGGGCGATCTCGAACGCGGCCTTGAGGAGGTTGCGGTAGAAGACCATGTGCAGGTTCTCGTCCGTGGCGATACGGGCGAGCATGCGGTCGCAGACCGGGTCGCCGGACTGGTGGCCGGTGTTGCGGTGCGAGATGCGGGTGGCCAGCTCCTGGAAGGAGACGTAGGCGACCGAGTGCAGCATCGAGTGCCGGTTGTCCGACTCGAAGCCCTCGCTCATGTGCGACATCCGGAAGGATTCCAGCTGGTTCGGGTCGACGGCGCGCGAGGCGAGCAGGTAGTCGCGCATCACGATGCCGTGCCGGCCCTCCTCGGCCGTCCAGCGGTGCACCCACGTGCCCCACGCGCCGTCGCGGCCGAACAGCGAGGCGATCTCGTGGTGGTAGCTGGGGAGGTTGTCCTCGGTGAGCAGATTGACGATGAGGGCGACGCGGCCGACCTCGGTGACCTTGGACTGCGACTTGTCCCAGGCCTCGCCGTCCTCGAAGAACTCGGGGAAGTTGCGGGCGTCGGACCACGGGACGTAGTCGTGCGGCATCCAGTCCTTGGCGACCTTGAGATGCCGGTTGAGCTCCTGCTCGACCACTTCTTCCAGCGCGTGAAGCAGGCGGGCGTCGGTCCATGTGGTCGACGAGCCGAGGCGGGGGGAGATGACGGTCACGACAGGCTCCTGGGGGACGGAGGTAAGACGAGCGGTTGTACCTACGGTGTCGTAGGTTACGTTGCCGTAGGTTAAGCGCCCCATAAAGACGGGTGGTTACGTGTGGAGCTCTCGAAGGCGAACTGAGAGGCAGGTCACACAGCCCTCCAGCTTCTCGAACTCGGAAATGTCCACCAGAACCGGCTCGTATCCGAGGTCGGCGAGCCGCTCCGCCGACTTCGGCGCGCTCTCCGCCATGAGCAGCCGGTCCTCGCCGAGCAGCACCACATGCGCCCCGGACTCCTCGGGCACCGGCAGGAAGCGCGGGAACAGCGAGGCGTGCTCGACCAGCGGCGGATGCCCGATGACGGTGCCGTCCGGCAGCGCGGTCACCGCCGTCTTCAGATGCAGCACCTTGGAGAGGGGAACGGCGACCACGCGCGCGCCGAGCGGCTCGAAGACGGCGCGCAACTGCTGCACGCCCGCCGCGTTGGTGCGCCCGCCGCGCCCTACGTAGATGGTGTCACCGACCTTCAGTACGTCGCCGCCGTCCAGGGTGCCCGGCTCCCACACCCAGTTCACGGAGCAGCCCAGCCGCGCCACGGCCTCCTCGACGCCCGGTGTCTCCGGGCGCCGCGACTCGGCGCCGGACCGGGTGATCAGTGCGACGTTGCGGAAGACCACCACCGCGTCCTCGACGAACACCGCGTCCGGGCACAGGTCGACCGGCTCCACCAGGAACGTCTCCCAGCCGTGCGCCTCAAGGGCGTCCACGTACCCCTTCCACTGCTCCTGCGCCTTCGCGGCGTCGACAGGGGTCCGCTCGATGTGGGTGACGAGCCCGTCCGCGATGCGCGGTCCCGGGCGGCGGACGAGGGCCTTCTTGCTGGGCACGGCGGACTCCAGGCTCCATGACGACGGACGATGTGACGGTGCGCACATCATGCACAGGGCGACACGTGTCGCGGAATCCCCTGTTACGCGGCCGTCACCTCCCTCTCACCGGGCCTGTCCGCGCCCGCGACGGCCCGCCGCAGGTGCTCCGCCGTGAACGAGCCCTCCGCGTCGAGCAGTTGGGCCGGCGTGCCCTCGAAAAGCAGCTCCCCGCCCTGCCGGCCGCCCTCCGGGCCCAGATCGATGATCCAGTCGGCCCGCCGGATCACATCGAGGTTGTGCTCGACGACGACCACGGTGTTGCCCGTGTCGACGAGCCGGTCGAGCAGCGCCACGAGCCCGTCGACGTCCGCCATGTGCAGCCCGGTGGTCGGCTCGTCCAGGACGTACGTCGCCGCGGTGCGGTGCAGCTGCGTGGCCAGCTTGATGCGCTGGCGCTCGCCGCCGGAGAGGGTGCTGAGCGGCTGGCCGAGCGTGAGATACGTGAGGCCGACGTCGTGCAGGGCTTGCAGGCGGCGGCGTACGCCCTTCTCGTCGAGGTCGGCGAAGTAGTCGAGGGCCTGCGCGGCCGTCATGTCGAGCACGTCCGCGACACTGCGGCCGCGCACGGTCAGGCCGAGCACCTCGTCCTTGAAGCGGCGCCCGCCGCACGCCTCGCACACCGTGGTCACCGGGTCCATGAACGCCAGATCGCTGTAGATCACGCCGCGCCCCTCGCAGCGCTCGCAGGCGCCGCCGGAGTTGAAGCTGAACAGGCCCGACTCCGTGCCCGTCTCGCGCGCGAACACCTTCCGTACGGTGTCCATGATCCCGAGATACGTCGCCGGGGTGGAGCGCCCGGAGATCCCGATCGAGGACTGGTCGACGACCACCGCCTCCGGGTGCGCGGCGCACAGCGCCCCCGACACCAGGGAACTCTTGCCGGACCCGGCGACCCCGGTGACGGCGGTGAGCACCCCGGTCGGCACCCGCACGGTGACGTCCTTGAGGTTGTGGACCCGGGCCCCCTCGACGGTCACGTGGCCGGTCGCCGCGCGCGGGTGGTCCTTCACCCCGCCCGTGCGGCGCAGGCACCGGCCGGTGAGCGTGTCCGCGCGCCGCAGCGCGCCCGGCGTGCCCTCGAAGACCACGCGCCCGCCGTCGGCGCCGCCCGCCGGCCCCATGTCGACGATGTGGTCGGCGACGGCGATGACATCGGGGTCGTGCTCGACGACGAGCACGGTGTTCCCCTTGTCGCGCAGCCGCAGCAGCAGATCATTCAGGCGTCCCACATCGCGCGGGTGCAGGCCGACGCTCGGCTCGTCAAAGATGTACGTCATCCCGGTCAGGCTGGAGCCCAGGTGCCGCACGGTCTTGAGGCGCTGGCCCTCGCCGCCGGACAGCGTCGACGTCTCCCGGTCCAGGCTGAGATAGCCGAGGCCGATCGCCTCGATGCGCTCCAGCGCGGTGACGGCGGCCGCGGCGATCGGCCCGGCCACCGCGCCCTTGATGCGGCGCAGTACGGGGATCAGCTCGCCGACCTCCATGCGCGTGCACTCGGCGATGCTCAGGCCCTCGACGCGGGTGGCGAGCGCGGCGGCGTTCAGGCGCGCCCCGTCGCAGACCGGGCAGGTGCCCTCGGTCAGGAACCGGCCGACCAGGTCGCGCGTGCGCTGGCTCAGCGTCGACAGGTCCCGGTTGAGATACAGCCGCTCGAAGCGGTCGGCGAGCCCCTCGAAGTCGATGTCGCGGCGGCCGCCGGTGTTGGCGACGTTCACGCTCCGCCCGTGCCCGCGCATCAGGAACTCCCGCTCGGCGGCGGTGAACTCGCGTACGGGCTTGCTGGTGTCGAGGTCGGTGGTGTTCGTGTACGTCTGCCCCTGCCAGGTCCCTACGGCGAACGGCGGGAACAGCACCGCGCCGCCGGCGAGGGACTTCGACGGGTCGAGGATGCGCTCGTAGTCGGGGCGCACGGTGCGGCCGAGCCCGTCGCACTCCGGGCACATCCCGCTCGGATCGTTGAACGAGTACGCGGTCGCGGGCCCCGCGCTCGGTGTCCCGTGCCGCGAGAACAGCACGCGGATCACCGAGTACACGTCGGTCATCGTGCCGACCGTGGACCGCGAGTGCCCGCCGATCGGCTTCTGGTCGACGACGATCGCGGGCGTCAGCTCCTCCAGGGCGTCCGCGTGCGGCTTCTCGTACTTCGGCAGCCGGTTGCGGACGAACCAGGTGTACGTCTCGTTCAGCTGCCGCTGCGACTCCACGGCGATGGTGTCGAAGACGACGGACGACTTGCCCGAGCCGGACACCCCGGTGAAGACGGTGAGCCGCTCCTTGGGGATGTCCAGGGTGACGTCCTGGAGGTTGTTCTCGCGGGCGCCGACGATGTGCAGGTAGTTCATGCCGACGACGCTAGGTGGGATACCCGACACCTTTTGTCGGGTATCCCACCGTTTCTGTGTTACGCGGCCCGCAGCTCCTCCAGCGTCGTGTCCCGCAGCGTCCCGTCCATCAGCAGCCACCGCGTCACGCCGATCGACTCCAGGAACGGCAGGTCGTGGCTGGCCACGACGAGCGCGCCCTCGTACGACTCAAGCGCCGAGGTCAGCTGGCGCACGGATCCGATGTCCAGGTTGTTCGTCGGCTCGTCCAGCATCAGCAGCTGCGGCGCGGGCTCGGCGAGCATCAGCGCGGCGAGCGCCGCCCGGAAGCGTTCGCCGCCCGACAGGGTCGCCGCCGGCTGGTCGGCCTTGGCCCCCTTGAACAGGAAGCGGGCGAGCCGCGCCCGCACCCGGTTGTTGGTGGCGTCCGGCGCGAACCGTGCCACGTTCTCGGCGACGCTCAGCTCCTCGTCGAGCACGTCGAGTCGCTGTGGCAGGAACCGCAGGGGCACGTGCGCGAGGGTCTCGCCCGCGACCGGGTCGAGCTCGCCCGCGATGGTGCGCAGCAGCGTCGTCTTGCCCGCGCCGTTGCGCCCGACGAGCGCGATGCGTTCGGGCCCGCGCAGCTCCCACTCGCCGTCCACCCGTGCCCCGTAAGGGAGTTGGAGCTCGCGCAGGGTGAGTACGGAGCGGCCCGGTGGCACGGCGGTGTACGGCAGGTCGACGCGGATCTCGTCGTCGTCGCGCACCGCCTCCACGGCCTCGTCGAGCCGTTCCTTCGCCTCGGCGAGCTTCTCCTCGTGCAGGATGCGGTGCTTGCCCGCGGAGACCTGGGCCGACCGTTTGCGCAGTTTCATCACCGCCCTCGGTTCACGTTTGGTGTCGTACATCTTCTGGCCGTACCGCTTGCGCCGGGCCAGCTTGACGTGGGCCTCGGTCAGTTCGTGCTTCTGCTTCTTCAGATCGGACTCGGCGACCCGCACCATCCGCTCCGCCGCCTCCTGTTCGGCGGCGAGCACCTCCTCGTACGCGGAGAAGTTACCGCCGTACCAGGCGACCTCGCCGTCGCGCAGGTCGGCGATCTGGTCGACGCGGTCGAGGAGTTCACGGTCGTGGCTGACCACGATCATGACTCCGGACCAGGCCTCCACGGCGGCGTAGAGGCGCTGCCTGGCGCGCAGGTCGAGGTTGTTGGTGGGTTCGTCGAGCAGCAGTACGTCCGGTCGGCGCAGGAGCAGCGCGGCGAGCCGCAGCAGCACGGACTCGCCGCCGGAGACCTCGCCGATCGTGCGGTCCAGGTCGATGTGGCCGAGACCGAGCTCGCCGAGCATGGCCTGTGCCCGCTCCTCGACGTCCCAGTCGTCGCCGACCGCGGTGAAGTGCTCCTCCCGTACGTCGCCGGCCTCGATGGCGTGCAGGGCGGCGCGGGCGTTGGCGATGCCGAGCGCCTGATCGACGCGGAGCGCCGTGTCGAGGGTGACGTTCTGCGGCAGGTAGCCGACCTCGCCGGACACCCGCACGGTGCCTTCGGCCGGGGACAGCTCACCGGCGATCAGCTTCAACAGGGTTGATTTCCCCGACCCGTTGAGGCCGATGAGCCCGGTGCGGCCGGGGCCGAAGGAGACCTGGAGGCCGTCGAAGACGCCGGTGCCGTCGGGCCAGGCGAAGTCGAGGGCGGTGCAGGCGACGGAGGCGGGAGCGGAGCCCGAGTAGTTCTGGGGATGTGACATGAGGTGGCCTCGCGGTTGCTCGGTGCGAACGGGTGGGATGCAACGCGTTCGAGACACCGCGGGGGCGAGGGCCACAAAAAAGGGCCTGTTCCGGCGGGGAGGACGGCTCGGGGTACCGAGGTCGCACACGCACGACGACATGACGCGACTGCGTCACTTGCGCGGTGTCTCAGGACCTCAGTCGAGCAACGTCCTTCTCCAATCGACGGCAACAGAACCGACGACCACGATAGGAGCCCCTCCAGGGGCCGTCAAAGGAATTAATTTCAGCAGGCGTCCCGCAGCAGCTCCTCCAGGTCGGCGTCCACGTCCACGTGCGACGCCTCCTCGCCGACCGGCACCAGCTCCGTCGTCTCCGCCAGGAAGTGGCGCAGCTCGCCGGTGCGGATGTGCACGATCGCCGTCCCCTCCGTCGCGTGGAACTCCAGGACCGTGCGGTCGTACCCGTACGGCTTCACCCGCACGTCGCCCGCGCCCGCCGGAGAGCTCACCCCGGTGGCGAGCAGCTCACGGGCGAAGGTCCAGCTCACGGCGACGCCTTCGAGGGTGGCCGGGGCCGGGAAGGACATGCGCACGGCGAACGGATCGCGCACGTCGTAACGCAGAGTCGCCGGAATGTGCGCCATGCGCGGCGCGGCGGCGACGAGACGGGCCTCGACGGCTTGCTCGATGACGGACAACGCCTGCTCCCTTGTGACGGCTGGACGGTGGGACCACTGCACGGCCTCATATGAATAGACGGCGGAATGAGGGAATCCGTGCGCCTGAAGCCGGTCGAAATTCGAGTGACCTCTGTCACCGGATTCAACCGTGGTGCTGGTGTGACCGTCGGCACTCTCTGGGGCGGGGGAGTGCTCGTCGAGCCGGGTGGCATGCGCCCGCACCCTTGTGGCCGTCATTGAAGTGTGCATGATCTACGACTATGGCCACCGCCAAGGAGAGCGCAGCGATCGGGCTGCGGGAGCTGCGCAAGTCGTTCGGCGAGGTGCGGGCCGTCGACGGGATCGAACTCGACGTCGCCGAGGGCGAGTTCTTCTCGCTGCTCGGGCCCTCCGGGTCCGGCAAGACGACCGTGCTGCGGCTCGTGGCCGGTTTCGAGACCCCCTCCGGCGGGGCGATCCACCTCGCGGGTGAGGACGTGACCCGGCGCGCCCCCTTCGAGCGCGACGTCACCACCGTCTTCCAGGACTACGCCCTGTTCCCGCACATGAACGTCGAGCAGAACGTCGCCTACGGCCTGAAGGTGCGCGGCGTCCCGCGCCGGGAGCAGGCCGAGCGGGTCCGCGCCGCCCTCGCGTCCGTGCGGCTCGAGGACTTCGGCGGGCGCAGGCCGGGGCAGCTCTCCGGCGGCCAGCGCCAACGCGTCGCCCTGGCAAGGGCGTTGGTGGTGCGTCCCCGCGTCCTGCTGCTCGACGAACCCCTCGGCGCCCTGGACCTCAAGCTGCGCGAGCAGATGCAGGTCGAGCTGAAGGAGCTCCAGCGCGAGGTCGGCATCACCTTCGTCCTCGTCACCCACGACCAGGCCGAGGCCCTCGCCCTCAGCGACCGCGTCGCCGTCATGAACGCGGGACGCGTCGAACAGGTCGGCACGCCAAGGGAGTTGTACGAGGCCCCGGCCTCCGCCTTCGTCGCGTCCTTCGTCGGCACCTCCAACACGCTCACCGGATCCGCCGCCGAACTGCTCGTGGGGAAACCCGGGACGTTCGGCGTCAGACCCGAGAAGATCCGGGTCCTCGACCCCGGGGCGGAGCACGATCGCGACGACCACAGCGAGGTGCGCGGCACCGTGGCCGACGCCGTGTACCTGGGGGACAGCACCCGCGTCGTCGTCGACACCGACGCGGGCGTGCGCTTCGTCGTCGTACGCCAGAACATCGGAGCCGGAGCCGGAGCCGGAACCGGAACCGGAGCCGGAGCCGGAGCCGAAGTCGACGCGGACGACACGGCGGACGCCCCCGCACCGCCCGGCGCCCGCGTCCTGCTGCGCTGGCACCGACGGCACAACATCCCTCTGCACCAGCCAAGTTGAGTCACCCCGACGACCTGGGAGTGTTCACGTGCGCGCAACCCGGACCCTGATGGCCGCCACCGCGCTCGGCGGGCTGCTGCTCGCCACCGCCTGCGGCTCCTCCGACGACGGCGGCGGTGGCGCCAAGAGCGCGCCCGGCGGCCAGGGCTTCACCCCGCCGAAGATGTCCGCCCCCAAGTCCCTCGGCAAGACCGAGGGCAAGGTCAACCTGATCGCCTGGGCCGGCTACGCCGAGGACGGCTCCAACGACCCCAAGGTCGACTGGGTGCACCCCTTCGAGAAGCAGACCGGCTGTCAGGTCTCCACGAAGGTCGCCGGAACCTCCGACGAGATGGTCAACCTGATGAAGACGGGCCAGTACGACGCCGTCTCCGCCTCCGGCGACGCCTCGCTGCGCCTGATCGCGTCCGGCGACGCGGCCCCGGTCAACACCAAACTCGTGCCCAACTACCGGGACGTTTTCCCGGGGTTGAAGATGCAGCCCTGGAACTCGGTCAAGAAGGTCGCGTACGGCATCCCGCACGGCCGTGGCGCCAACCTCCTCATGTACCGCACGGACAAGGTGAAGCCCGCGCCGGACTCGTGGAAGGCCGTCTTCGACGACGCCGGGGAGCACAAGGGGCGCGTCACCGCGTACGACTCGCCGATCTACATCGCCGACGCCGCCCTGTACCTGATGAAGACGGAGCCGGACCTCGGCATCAAGGACCCGTACGCCCTCGACCAGAAGCAGTTCGACGCGGCGGTGGCCCTGCTGAAGAAGCAGAACGCCAACGTCGGCGAGTACTGGAGCGACTACCTCAAGGAGGTCTCCGCGTTCAAGAGCGGCGACTCCGTCGTCGGCACCAGCTGGCAGGTCATCCTGAACACCGCGCAAGGCGAGAAGGCCCCCGTGAAGGCGGTCCTCCCCAAGGAGGGCTCCACCGGCTGGTCCGACACCTGGATGGTGTCCGCGAAGGCCGAGCACCCCAACTGCGCCTACAAATGGCTCGACTGGATCGTCTCACCGAAGGTGAACGCCCAGGTCGCCGAGTACTTCGGCGAGGCCCCCGCCAATGCGAAGGCCTGCGAGGAGACCAGCGACCCGAAGCACTGCGCGACGTATCACGCCGATGACGCCGCGTACTGGAAGAAGGTCCACTTCTGGACCACGCCCATCCCGCAGTGCCTCGACGGCCGCACCGACACCAAGTGCGTGCCGTACGCGAAGTGGGTGCAGGCGTGGACGGAGATCAAGGGGTGACGTGCCACTGACCTCGAAGCGGGCCGCCGGGGCGCTGCACCGCAGCCCCCGGCTCCGCCTGTCCCTGCTGCTGGCCGCGCCGCTCACCTGGCTGGTCGTGGCCTACCTCGGCTCGCTCGCGGTCCTGTTCCTCTCCGCCCTGTGGACCACGGACCCGTTCACGTCGGACATCGTACGGACGTGGACGTTGGACAACTTCAAGGCGCTGTTCACGACGGCCGTGTACCGCCAAGTGGCCCTGCGCAGCGTGGGAGTGGCGCTCGGCGTGACGGCGCTGTGCATCGTGATCGCGTTCCCCATCGCCTTCTACACGGTGCGCGTCGCGAAGCCGCGGTGGCGACCGCTGCTGGTGGTCGCGATCCTCACGCCCCTGTGGGCGAGCTATCTGGTCAAGGCGTACGCGTGGCGCGTCATGCTGGCCCAAGGAGGCCTGCTGGACTGGCTGTTGAAGCCGTTCGGCCTGGGCGCCCCCGGCTACGGACTCGTCGCGACGGTCCTCGTCCTGACCTACCTCTGGCTGCCGTACATGATCCTGCCGATCCACGCAGGGCTCGAACGCGTCCCCGACAGCATGCTCGACGCCTCCGCCGACCTCGGCGCCCGCGCCTGGCGCACCTTCCGCACGGTGCTGTTCCCGCTCGTCCTGCCGTCGGTGGCGGCGGGCTCCGTCTTCACGTTCTCGCTCAGCCTCGGCGACTACATCGCGGTCCAGATCGTGGGCGGGAAGACGCAGTTGATCGGCAATCTCGTCTACGCGAACATCACGCTCGACCTGCCGCTGGCGGCGGCGCTCGGCACCGTGCCGGTCGTGGTCATCGTCCTGTACCTGCTGGTGGTGCGCCGCACGGGCGCGCTCAGCAGCCTCTGAAGGGGGCCCGGCATGCATCTCTCCCGCCCCGCACGCATCGCGCTCCGCGCCGGGGCCGTCCTCGGCTTCGCCGTGATCTACGTACCGCTGCTCCTGGTCGTCATCAACTCGCTCAACCCCGACCGGAGTTCGGGCTGGCCCCCGCCCGGCCTCACCTTCGACTGGTGGCGCGCCGCCTGGCACAGCGCGGGCGCGCGGGACGCGCTGTGGACGTCGCTGAAGGCGGGCATCGGCGCGACCGCGATCGCCCTCGTCCTCGGCACGCTGGTCGCCTTCGCGGTGGCCCGCTACCGTTTCTTCGGCCGCGAGGCGATCTCCTTCGCGGTGGTCCTGCCGATCGCGCTGCCCGGCATCGTCACCGGCGTCGCCCTCAACACGGCCTTCCGCACGGTCCTCGAACCGATCGGCATCGGCCTCGGCCTGTTCACGGTGATCGTCGGCCACGCCACGTTCTGCGTCGTTGTCGTCTTCAACAACGTGGCGGCCCGGCTGCGCCGCCTGGCCGGTTCGTACGAGGAGGCGGCGATGGACCTCGGCGCGAACACCTTCCGTACGTTCCGCGACATCACGTTCCCGCTGATGCGCTCGGCGCTCGCGGCGGGCGGGCTGCTCGCGTTCGCGCTGTCCTTCGACGAGATCGTGGTGACGACGTTCACGGCGGGCGCGGGCGTCCAGACCCTCCCCATCTGGATCTTCTCCAACATGTCCAGACCCCAGCAGGCCCCCGTGGTCAACGTGGTGGCCGTCGTCCTCGTGCTGCTGTCCGTGATCCCCGTGTACGTGGCGCAGCGGCTGTCGTCGGACACGGCGGCGGGGAGCCGGGTGTGACCGGGGCTTGTGGCGTGAGGCTTGTAAGGCGACCCTTACTTAACGTCGTATAAGGTGCGGGGATCAACCACCCCCGGACCCAGGAGTCGGCTTGTCGCACGTCCCGCATGTCACGGACACCTACGAGGAGTTGCGCTCCCCGGAGCAGTTGCGCGAGATCCTCGGCGAGCCGTGGCCCATCGTGATCGAGAAGGTGCACGCGGAACTCACCGAGAAGGACCGGGGGCTGCTGGCCCGCTCGCCGTTCTGCCTGGTCGCCACGTCCGACGCGGACGGCAACTGCGACACGTCGCCGCGCGGCGACGGCCCCGGCTTCGTGCACGTCGTCGACGACCGCACGATCGCCCTGCCGGACCGGCCGGGCAATCGCAGGGGCGACAGCTTCCACAACATCCTGCAGAACCCGCACGCGGGCCTGCTGTTCCTGATACCCGGCGCCAAGGACGTCCTGCGCGTCAACGGCCGCGCCCGCATCCTCACCGACGCCCCCTTCTTCCCGGACATGGCGCTCAAGGGCGTCCCGCCGACCCTCGCCCTCCTCCTCCACATCGACGAGATCTACCTCCACTGCCCCCAGTCGTTGAACCGCGCGGGGCTTTGGCGCCCGGAGACGTGGGAGGGCGGGGGACAGTAGGCTGGCCGCGTGGGACGGCAAGCTCCGGACACGGGCGAGGGAGGTACGTCATGACCGCGGAGATGGTCGCACCGGACTGGATGCACACGCCGATCAGTGCGGAGCAGTACGACTCCTGGACCGAGGAGCAGTGTGCCGGTATCGAGGTAGTGGACGGGATGGTTGTCGTGAGCCCCAGCGCGTCCAAGCGTCACAACCGGCTGGCCCGCATCCTGGCCAACGCCCTGGACGCTGCCGCGGGTGGGGACTGGAACGCCGACACCGACTTCGACGTGCGCCTCCAGGACGTCCCCCTCACCAACCGGCGACCCGACGTCACCGTGTACCGGGCCGACACCATCGATGTCACCCCCACCCGCCCCGAACACGTACTCCTCGTCGTCGAAGTCGTCTCGCCCGGCTCGGAGACCACCGACAGGATCGTCAAGGTCGACCAGTACGCCAAGGCCGGGATCCCGTTCTACTGGCGCATCGAACAGGCCGTCACCGGCCTCCCGATCGTCTACACCTACGTGCTGGATCCCGCGAGCAAGGCCTACCGGGACGGCGACGTGTTCACCGGCACGGTCAAGGCCACCGCACCCTTCGAGCTGACGGTCGACCTCGGAGCCATCTGAACCCCGCCTAGACTTGCCCCGTACGAATACCGGGAGTGCGGCGCGGGACGGGAGAAGGTCAGTGGTGGCAGAGGCCGGGCGGTTCGAGGATCCGTCGGCTGACGTGCTCGCCGAGGCGGCCGAGGCGTTCGCGCTGCTCGCGTCGCCGGTGCGGCTGCACATGGTGTGGGCCCTCGCGCAGGGCGAGAGCGACGTGAGCGGGCTCGCCGAGCGGGTGGGCGGCGCGCTGCCCGCCGTCAGCCAGCACCTGACCAAGCTGAAGCTCGCGGGCCTCGTACGGTCCCGGCGCGAGGGCCGGCGGCAGGTGTACTACGTCGACGACCCCGAGGTCGTGAGCGTGGTCCACCTCATGATCGGCCAGCTCGCCGAGCGCGCCGAGCAGGCGAAGGCGCCGGTGCGCCGCCTGCGTGGCGCGGGGGCCTGAAGGCCGGCCCGTGGCCGTTCCCGAACCGGCCGAGCGGACCGACGCCCTCGGATCGCTCCCGCAGCCGCGTACCGCCCCCGAAGGACCGACCGCGCTCCAGACGCTGCGCGCCCTGGACACAGGACCGCGCGGGCTGACCACGGCCGAGGCCGAACAACGCCTGGCCCGGCACGGCGGCAACACCCTGCCCACCGCCCGCCGGCCCTCCTGGCCGCTGCGGATGTGGCGCAGCCTGCGCGACCCCTTCACCACCGTGCTGTTCTGCCTCGGACTCGTCTCCGCGCTCGTCGCCTCCTGGGGGACGGCCTGCGTCATCCTCGCCCTGGTGATCGTCAGCAGCGTGCTGCGCGCGCACGGCGAGTACCGGGCCGACCGGGCCGGTGCCGGACTGCGCGAACTGGTCGCGGGCACCGCGAGCGTGCAGCGCAGGGAGGGCCCCGGCGACGAGCCACGGGTGCGCGAGATACCGGTCGACGACCTCGTGCCCGGCGACGTGGTGCGCCTCGCGCCCGGCGCTCTCGTGCCCGCCGACGTACGCCTGTTGAAGGCGCGCGGCCTCACCGTGCACCAGGCCGCCCTGACCGGCGAGTCCGCGCCCGTGCCGAAGGAGCCGGCCGATCTGCCGGACGGGGACGGCGAGGGGCACCTGGTGTTCCAGGGCAGCAGCGTCGCCTCCGGCAGCGGTACCGCGGTCGTCGTCGCGACCGGCGCCGACACCCGGTTCGCCGCCGTGCACGGCGCGCGCCGCGACCGTCCCGCGAGCGCCTTCGACCGCAGCGTGCACGGCATCTCCTGGGTGCTGATCCGCTTCATGCTGCTGACCCCGCCGCTGGTCCTGATGGCGAACGCGGCGGTACGCGGCCGGGGACTCGAGACCCTCCCGTTCGCGGTGGCCGTCGCGGTCGGCCTCACCCCCGAGATGCTGCCGGTCATCGTCACCATCTGCCTGGCCCGCGGTGCCGCCCTCCTCGCCCGCTCGCACGGCGTCATCGTGCGCCGCCTCCCCGCCCTGCACGACCTCGGCGCCGTCGACGTGCTGTGCGTCGACAAGACCGGCACCCTCACCCGCGACCAGCCGGCCGTCGACCCCGAGCGCACCGACCCCGACGCCCTGCACTGGGCGGGCGCCTCCGCCTGGTGGACCCTGCAGACAGCCGAACTCACCGACCCCGACCCGCTCGACGAGGCGCTGCTCGCGGCCACCGGGCCCGAGGACTGGGACGCGTACGACGGGGTCGACGCGCTGCCCTTCGACCCGGTACGCCGACTGGCCACGGCCGTCGTCAAGGAACCCGGCACCCTGGGCGTGCACGTCCTCGCCGTGAAGGGCGCCGTGGCGGAGGTCCTGGAGCGCTGCGCCGTCGAGGAGGACGAGCGGGCCGCGCTGCGGAAGCGGGCCGGGGAGCTCGCGGCCGACGGCGTGCGCCTGCTGGCCGTGGCCACCGCACACCGCACCGCCCGCCCCCGCGGCTACACCCCGGCCGACGAACGCGGCCTGACCTTCCAGGGCTTCGTCGCCTTCCACGACGCCCCGGCCGACACCGCGCACGACGCCGTCCGCGCCCTCGGCGAGCGCGGCGTCACCGTCAAGGTGCTCACCGGCGACCACCCGGCCACCGCCACCCGCGTCTGCCGCGACGTCGGCATCGAGCCCGGCGAGGTCGTCGTCGGGGCCGACATCGAGCACCTCGACGACGAGCGGCTCGGGGAGCTGGCCGCCCGCACCACCGTGTTCGCTCGCTGCACGCCCGACCACAAGGCCCGCGTCATCGCCGCCCTGCGCGGCCGCGGCCACACCGCCGGATTCCTCGGCGACGGCGTCAACGACCTGCCCGCCCTGCGCGCCGCCGACGTCGGCGTCTGCCCCGCCGGAGGCGTCGACGTGGCCCGCGAGAGCGCGCACGTGGTGCTCGCCGACAAGGACCTCACCGCGCTCGAACACGCCGTGGTGGCGGGCCGGCACTCCAGCGCCAACATCGCCTCGTACCTGCGGATCACGCTCTCCTCCAACCTGGGCAACGTGATCGCGATGCTCGCGGCGGGCCTGCTGCTGCCGTTCCTGCCGATGCTTCCGCCGCAGGTCCTCGTCCAGAACCTGTGCTTCGACGCGGCCCAGCTCGCGCTCGCCTTCGACCGGCCCAGGACGGCCGCGCTGCGCCGCCCCACCGTGCTGCGGCCCCGGCCCTTCCTGCGCTTCATCACCGGATTCGGGGCGCTTGGCGCGCTCGCCGACCTCGCGACCTTCGGCGCCCTCGCGCTGTGCCTGCCCGGCTCCCTCGGGCCGGGCGACCAACAGGGCTTCCACGCGGGCTGGTTCACCGAGAACCTGCTGACCCAGGCCCTCGTGATGCTGTTGCTGCGCACGGGCCGCCGCACCGCCGAGGGCCGCACGCCGGGCCCCGTGCGCTGGGCGGCGACGGGCCTCGCGGCCGTCGGCATCCTGCTGCCGCTGACCCCGCTCGGCCCCTGGCTCGGCGTCTCGGGCCTGCCGCCGCTCTACTATCCGCTGCTCGCGGCGATCCTCGTGGCGTACGCGCTCGCGCTGGTCCTGCTGCGGCGGCGCGGCAGTTGGGCGGCCCTCCCGTAAGGCACCCGGGCGGCCGGCCCGGTCACCCGTAGGACACGGCCCGGCCCGTCACCCGTACGACAGGTGCGAGCAGATGTCCTGGTCCGCCGAGCGCGCGGTGTCGGCCACGCCGGACGGCACCGTCGTCGGGGTCGGCGTCGGCGAGGCCGCGCTGCCCGGCCGGTAGTCCGCGCCGAGGACCACGCCGATGCCGGGCGCCGTGCCCGCGGTCAGTTCGGCGTCGGGGAAGAGCCGGGCGACGGCGGAGGCGTGGGCCTTCTCGCCGGGGCCGTAGGTGATGGTCGTGGTGGACCGGGTCCGGTCGGCGGCGTTGCCCGTCGCCGGGACGGTGAAGCCGCGGTCGGTGAGCGCCGCGGCGGCGTCGGCGGCGAGGCCGGGGGTGGCGGTGCCGTTGTAGACGCTGACGGAGACGCCCTGGCCGGAGATCTCCCCGGGGGCGCCCTTGCCGGAGACCTCGTCGGTGGCGCTCGCGCTGGGGGAGGCGCCCGCCTTGGCGCCGCCCTTCTTCCCGCTCGCGTCCTTGCCGTCGAGCGTGCGGTCCTCCTTGAGCGCCGCCCACAGCGCGTCGGCGTCCGGGTGCACGACGGCGACGCGATCACCCTCGTACTTCCAGGGGATGGTGACGAACTTGGTGTTGTGCAGGTCGACGTTCTTCAGGGACATCGCGAACGCGAGGAGCTTGTCCGCGGACCCGAGGCCCGGGTCGACGGTCATCGACTTCGTGGCGGCGTCGGCGAGCGGCAGCAGCCTGGTCGGGGTGAAGCCGTCGGACTTGATCTTCTTGATGAGGCTGGAGACGAAGGACTGCTGGCGCTGGATGCGGCCGATGTCGGAGCCGTCGCCGATGCCGTGCCGGATGCGGACGTAGTCGAGCGCCCGCTGCCCGGAGACGGTCTGCTCGCCCTTCTTGAAGAGGCGCTTGCCCTGCGTGGGCCGGTTCGGGTTGAGGTCGTTCTGGTAGACCTCGTTGGGCAGGCACACCTTCACCCCGCCGACCACGTCGGTGAGCTGCGAGAAGCCCTTGAAGTCGACGACGACGGTGTGGTCCACGCGCAGCCCCGTGAGCTGTTCGACGGTGTTCTGGGTGCAGGCCGGGTTGCCCTCGGCGGTCTGGCCCGTCGTATAGGCGGCGTTGAACATCACGTCGGTGCGGGTGCCGCTCCACGTACCGTCGGGCAGCTTGCACGGCGGGATCGTGACCAGGGTGTCGCGGGGGATGGAGACGCCGACGGCGTGCCGGTGGTCGGCGTAGACGTGCAGCAGGAACGCGGTGTCCGAGCGGCCGATGTCGTGGCTGTCGCCGCCGCCGAGATCGCTGTTCCCGCCGGTGCGCGCGTCGGTGCCGATCACCAGGACGTTCTCGCCCTTGGACGTGTCGGCGGGCCGGTTCCTCGACAGGCCGTCCGAGCCGAACGTGTCGATGTTGCCGTTGAGCTTCAGGTACAGCCACCCGGCGCCGCCGGTGATCAGGACGAGCATCGCAAGGCCCGTCACGAGTGTGATCCGCAGTCGGCTGCGCTTACGCCGTCGCCCCATACCCATGCCCTTGCTGTCGGTCCACCCATTGGTTGTACAGTTGCGCAATGTAGCAAGCGCGGCTGTGGGGGTGGCTCGCCCACCCCGGTCGCGGTCCGACCACGACAAGAGGTGAACGCCATGTTCCGAAACGCACTGGAGCCCTGGCACCTGTTGGTCCTGGGCGTCGTGATCATCGTGCTCTTCGGGTCCAAGAAGCTGCCGGACACCGCACGCTCCCTGGGCAAGTCTTTGCGCATCCTCAAGAGCGAGACGAAGGCCATGAAGGAGAGCGACGAGACCGCGGCACCACTTTAAGCTGGCGACTTTAAGCATTGCGCAAGTGTTGGAAATGATGTGGAGGTAGCAGCTGTGGGAGTTTCCCTGGCCAAGGGCGGCAATGTCTCGCTCAGCAAGGAGGCGCCGGGCCTGACCGCGGTGACGGTCGGCCTGGGCTGGGACGTGCGCACGACGACGGGCACCGATTACGACCTCGACGCGAGCGCCCTGCTGTGCGACGCGTCCGGGAAGGTGCTCTCGGACCGGCACTTCGTCTTCTACAACAACCTCACCAGCCCGGACGGCTCGGTCGAGCACACCGGGGACAACCTCACCGGTGAGGGCGAGGGCGACGACGAGAGCATCAAGGTGAATCTCGCCGGGGTGCCCGCCGAGATCGACAAGGTCGTCTTTCCCGTGTCGATCCACGACGCCGAGTCGCGCGGCCAGAGCTTCGGCCAGGTCCGCAACGCGTTCATCCGCGTCGTGAACCAGGCGGGCGGCGCCGAGATCGCCCGTTACGACCTCTCCGAGGACGCCTCCACCGAGACCGCGATGGTCTTCGGCGAGCTGTACCGGCACGGGGCGGAGTGGAAGTTCCGCGCCGTGGGCCAGGGATACGCCTCGGGCCTCGCCGGCATCGCGCAGGACTTCGGCGTCAACGTCTGAGACAGGCGCCGCCTGTGGCGCCGCCCGCCCGCCCCGTGAGCCGGGCGGGCGGCGCCCGTACGCAACCATCCGACCGCCCGACCAGAAAGCACCGCATGTCCGTGAACCTGGCCAAGGGCCAGCAGATCAGCCTCAGCAAGGACTCCGGCGACGCCCTGACCGTCGTACGGATGGGACTCGGCTGGCAGGCCGCGCCCCGCAAGGGCTTCCTCGCCAAGCTGACCGGCACCCGCGAGATCGACCTCGACGCCTCGGCCGTGCTCTTCGCCGGGCAGAGCTACGTCGACGTCGTCTTCTTCCGCCACCTCGTCAGCGAGGACGGCTCGGTGCGGCACAGCGGCGACAACCTCGTGGGCGGCACCGGGCAGGCCGACGACGAGTCCATCACCGTCGAACTCCCGCGCGTGCCGCGCGAGGTGGACCAGATCGTCTTCACCGTGAACTCGTTCACCGGGCAGACCTTCGCCGAGGTGGGCAGCGCGCACTGCCGCCTCGTCGACGAGACCACCGGGCAGGAGCTCGCCCGCTACACCCTCGCGGGCGGCGGCGGCCACACCGCGCAGATCATGGCCAAGGTCCAGCGCGAGGGCGCCGGCTGGAAGCTGAGAGCGATCGGGGAGCCGGCGGCGGGCCGGACCTTCCAGGACCTGATGCCCGCGATCACCCGCCACCTGTGAGTCTGACGGCGGTCCCGGCCCGTACGGAGGTGAGGGCGGCCAAGGGCCGGGACGCGTTCCACGACAACGCCAAGTACCTGGCGATCGTGCTCGTCGCGATGGGGCACGCGTGGGAGCCGCTGCGCGACGACAGCCGGGCCGCGGCCGCGCTCTACACCACGGTCTACGCCTTCCACATGCCGGCGTTCATCGTGATCTCCGGGTACTTCTCGCGCTCCTTCGACGCGAGCCCCAAGCGGCTCAGGCGGCTGATCACGGGCGTGGCCGTGCCCTACGTCGTCTTCGAGGTCGCCTACACCTTCTTCAAGCGGACGGCGGGCGACGACCCGGGCTATCCGATCAGCCTGCTCGACCCCTGGTACCTGACCTGGTTCCTGATCGCGCTGTTCGTGTGGCGGCTGACCACGCCGCTGTGGAAGGTGATCCTGTGGCCGCTGCCGGTGGCGCTCTCCATCGCCGCGCTCGCCTCCGTCTCGCCCAGCATCGGCGACGACCTGGACCTGCAACGCGTCCTTCAGTTCCTGCCGTTCTTCGTGCTCGGCCTGTGCCTGAAGCCTGAGCACTTCCAGCTGGTGCGCCGCAAGGAGGCGCGGATCATCGCGGTGCCGGTCTTCGCGGCCGCGCTGCTGTTCGCGTACTGGGCGGTGCCGCGGATGAACGCGGCCTGGTTCTACCGCCGCGACAGCGCCCAGGAGTTGGGCGCTCCCGGCTGGACCGGTGTGGCCATGACGCTGGCCATGTTCGGCTGCTCGGCGATCCTCGTCGCGTGCTTCTTCGCGTGGGTGCCGGGGCGCAGGCTCTGGTTCACGGCGCTCGGCGCGGGCACCCTCTACGGCTATCTGCTGCACGGCTTCCTCGCCAAGGGCTCCCGCTTCTGGGACTGGTACGAGGTCGACTGGGTGCACACGCCGTGGGGCGAGATCGTGGTGACACTCATCGCGGCGACCGTGATCACGGTGCTGTGTACACCACCGGTGCAGCGGACGTTCCGGTTCGTGATGGAGCCGAGGATGGAGTGGGCGTTCAGGCGGGACGCGGCTCGTCAGTGAGCCTGTTCTAGGCTCGAGCCATGGTGACGATCACGGGGGTTCCCGACGGCTGGCCCGCGGACGCGGGCGCGGCGCGCGGCATGCAGGACGCGCTGCGCGACCGCGTCGTACGCGACGAGGTCGGGCCGCCGCCCGCCGCCGGGACGGTCACCGGGATCGACGTCGCCTACGACGACGAGCGGGGCGTCGTCGCCGCGGCCGCCGTCGTCCTCGACGGGGCGACGCTCGCCGTGGTCGAGGAGACGACGGCCGTCGGGGAGGTCGCCTTCCCTTACGTTCCCGGCCTGTTGGCGTTCCGCGAGATCCCGGCGGTGCTCGGCGCGCTGGAGGCGCTGAGCACCGACCCCGGGCTTGTCGTCTGTGACGGCTACGGGCTCGCCCACCCGCGCCGCTTCGGCCTCGCGAGCCACCTCGGGGTGCTCACCGGGCTGCCCACCATGGGCGTCGCGAAGAACCCGTTCGTCTTCTCCCACGGGGAGTTGGGCGAGGAGCGGGGGAGCGCGGCGGCGCTGCTCGACGGCGACGAGGAGGTGGGCCGCGCGCTGCGCACCCAGGACGGCGTGAAACCGGTGTACGTGTCCGTGGGCCACCGGGTCTCGCTCGACAACGCGTGCGCGCACGCGTTGTCGCTCACGCCGAAGTACCGCGTCCCGGAGACGACCCGCCGGGCGGACCGCCTGTGCCGGGACGCGCTCGCCGCGCTCAGCGTTCGGCCGCGACCCGGAACGTGATCCCGGCCTTCGTCAGCCGCTCGATGAGGGCGTCGCCCATCGCCTCCGCGGTGGTCACCTGCCCCGCGGTGTCCGGGAGTTCGTCGCGTACGAGGCAGATCGCGGACTCGGCGAGCATCTTCGCGGTCTCCGCGTAGCCGGGGTCGCCGCCGGACACCTCCGTGTAGACGCGGCGCCCGCCGCCCTCGCCCACGAACCGCACCGAGAACCAGCTCTTGGCCCGGCGCGCCTCATCGGGACCGTCGCCCGGCTTCAGTCGCCCGCTCAACCACCGCCGTACAGGCGGCACTTGGGACGCGGTGAACAGGGCGCCCATGCCCACGACGCCGCCCACCGCGAACGGCAGCGTCTTCACGGCCGCGTAGTGCCGGTAGCGGAAATCGGGGCCGTAGCGTGCGAGGGCCCGCGCCGAGCGCTGCACCACCTGCGGGTCGATCGTCGGCAGCGGCAGGGCCCAGGCGCCGATCTCCTTGGCGTAGTGCGGGGTGCCGGTCGGCGCGTACGCCGTGCGGTCGATCGGGCGGGGCTCGTTGCGGCGCCGCTCCGCTTGCGCGGCGAGCATCTGCCGGGCCCGCGAGAACTGGTTCAGGGCGGACGCGAACGTGCCGCCGGAGAGTGTGGCGTTCGACCGTACGAAGCCATCGACGCGCAGCGGGACGCCCTCCGGCAGCTGCTTGACGGTGTAGTACGCGCCCAGGTCGTGCGGGATGGAGTCGAACCCGCAGGCGTGCACGATGCGGGCGCCGGTGTCGCGCGCGAGGGCGTCGTGCCGCACGTACATGAGGTCCACGAACTCCGGCTCGCCCGTGAGGTCCACGTAGTCGGTGCCCGCGCTCGCGCACGCGGCGACGAGCCCCTCGCCGTACTCCAGGTACGGGCCGACGGTCGTCGCCACCACCCGTGTGTTGACGGCCAGTTCGCGCACCGACGCCCGCTCGGCGACGTCCACGCGCACCAGCGGGAGCACCGCGCACTCCGGGTTGATCTCGGTCAGCCGCTCGCGCAGCCGCTCCAGCTTCGTGGTGTCACGCCCGGCGATCGCCCACCGCAGTCCCTCGGGTGCCTTGGCCGCGAGGTACTCGGCGGTGAGCACCCCCACGAACCCCGTCGCCCCGAACAGCACCACGTCGTACGTCCTGCTTGACTCGTTCATGCCACCCATCACCTGCGTCGCGTGCCGTTGTCGGTGGCCGAGGCTAGCGTGGACGGTGCAGCGAGGTCGGTGGGGGCCCCATGTCGCCGGGGCGACGGAGCCGGGTCAGGCGCGCCGGGCGGCCGCGCCGGCGAGCTGCTTCAGGTCGACGGTCTCGTCGGACGAGGGCTCCTGCGGGCGCACCGCCTTGTCGTAGTCGCTGAAGGTGGCGCTGTTCGGGTTCGCGCCGCCGGTCGACGTGGTGCGCAGGATGTACGGCTTGCCCTCGGCGGCGACGTAGAGCGTCAGAGTCTCGCCCCCGGAGGTCTTCTTCGTGAGCCGGACCGCCTTCGTGCCGTCGACGCTCGTCGTCCCGCTCTTCTTCATCCCCTGGCGCTCGGACTTGTCCTCGTCCATCGACGCGACAAGACCCTGCTTGTCGCACAGGCCCTGGGTCATCGCGTCGTCGGCCGGGGTCTTCACCCACTTGTCCTTGAGCTTCGGCACCATCTTCGCGGCCCCGGGCTGCTCCTTCAGCGTCGTCTGCCAGTACTTCTCGTCGCCCCGTAAGTAGAGCGTGCCGTCGAGGTGGCGCACGTCGGCCGTCGTCCCGGACATCTTGACGGTGCCTTCGCAGTTCTTGCGCTGGTCCACGGTGAGGTCGACGGTGAGCTGCCCGCCGGCCTTCTGCTGCGTGGTGCCCTTGATGTGCATCGATTCGGCCTGCCGTGTGGCCTTCACCGCGTCGGCCGCTATCCGGTCCGCGCTCTTGCCGGCGAAGGGTTCGTCCGACGACTCCTTGTCCCCTCCGCAGCCCAGGAGCCCCAGGGCCGTGATTCCGGTGACCAGTGTCAGTGCCATCATTCGCCTGCTGTGCACTGTTTTGTCTCCCTCCACAGATCGGACAACTTCCGTCAGAAGTCACCGAATACCCCCTTCATTCGGGTGGTCACCGGAAGGGGCGTCGCCACTTGTGGCATCCGGGGCGGAACGGCCGGTACCGGGTGCCCGCGCGTGGCGGAAATTGGCTAAGCGCTTGCTTGCTGGGGGCTTGTGCTGAGCGGGACGGGTTCATAGCATCAATGGTGTTACATCAGTTGTGTCACAAGCTGGGGGCGTGGCGGGATGGCAGTGGCAGGAACGGAAAGCGGCGCCCGGCGGGGCGGTCCGCTGGCCGGGGTGCGCGTGGTGGAGCTGGCCGGGATCGGCCCCGGGCCCTTCGCAGCGATGCTCCTCGCCGACCTCGGGGCGGATGTCGTACGCGTCGACCGGCCCGGCGGGCAGGCGCTCGGGGTCCCTCCGGAGTACGACGTCACGAACCGCAACAAACGCTCCGTGGTCGTCGACCTGAAGGCCGGGGACGGTGCCGAGCGCGTGCTGCAACTCGCCGCGCGCGCCGACGTGTTGATCGAGGGGTACCGGCCGGGAGTCGCCGAGCGGCTCGGTGTCGGGCCCGACGACTGCCGCCGGAGGAACCCGAAGCTGGTCTACGGGCGGATGACCGGCTGGGGTCAGGAGGGTCCGCTCGCCCAGCGCGCGGGCCACGACATCGGCTACATCGCGCTGACCGGCGCCCTCGGCCTCACCGGCGACCCCGACCGGCCTCCCGTGGCCCCCGCGAACCTGCTCGGCGACTACGCGGGCGGCTCGCTCTACCTGGTCGTCGGCGTCCTCGCCGCCCTGCACCACGCGCGCGACACCGGCACCGGCCAGGTCGTCGACGCCGCGATCGTCGACGGCGCCGCGCACCTCAGCACGATGATCCACGGCATGCTCGCGGCCGGCGGCTGGCAGGACCGGCGCGCCGCCAACCTCCTCGACGGCGGCGCCCCGTTCTACGGCACGTACGAGACCGCCGACGGCAAGTACATGGCGGTCGGCGCCCTCGAGCAGCAGTTCTACGCCGAGTTCGCCGAGCTGCTCGGCCTCGGCGAGGTCGCCGCGGCCCGGGGCGACCTGGGACGCTGGGACGAGCTGCGCACGGCCGTCGCCGCCCGCTTCAAGGAACGTACGCGGGACGAATGGGCGGCCGTCTTCGAGGGCTCGGACGCCTGCGTGGCCCCCGTGCTCTCCCTCGGCGAGGCCCCGCACCACCCGCACCTCGCCGCCCGCGGCACCTTCGTCGACCACGGCGGCCTCACCCAGCCGGCGCCCGCGCCCCGCTTCTCCGACACCCCCACCAGCGTCCACTCGGGCCCCGCCCAGCCCGGCGCCGACACCACCGACGTCGCCCGCGACTGGGACGTACCCGCCCTGAACGAGCCCAACGAGCCCAACGGGTCCACTACGAAAGGCAGTTGATCGCGAGCATGGAACGACGCCTGTTCAGCGCCGAGCACGAGGCGTTCCGCGAGACCGTGCGCACCTTCCTCGCCAAGGAGGTGACGCCGCACTACGAGCAGTGGGAGAAGGACGGCATCGTCTCGCGCGAGGCCTGGCTCGCCGCCGGGCGCCAGGGCCTGCTCGGGCTCGCCGTGCCCGAGGAGTTCGGGGGCGGCGGCAACGCCGACTTCCGCTACCCCGCCGTGCTCGCCGAGGAGTTCACGCGCGCGGGCGCCTCCGGTCTCGCCGTCGGCCTGCACAACGACATCATCGGCCCGTACCTGACCTCGCTCGCCACCGAGGAGCAGAAGCGGCGCTGGCTGCCCGGCTTCTGCGAGGGCTCGCTCATCAGCGCCATCGCCATGACCGAGCCCGGCGCCGGATCCGACCTCCAGGGCATCAGGACCGCCGCCGAGGACAAGGGTGACCACTGGCTGCTGAACGGGTCGAAGACCTTCATCTCCAACGGGATACTCGCCGACCTGGTGATCGTCGTCGCCAAG
Source organism: Streptomyces nidicola (assembly GCF_050106155.1). NCBI lineage: Bacteria > Bacillati > Actinomycetota > Actinomycetes > Kitasatosporales > Streptomycetaceae > Streptomyces > Streptomyces nidicola. Next base: position 1,964,647 of record NZ_JBNBPI010000001.1, on the reverse strand, counting down.
ACGACCCCCGAGGGCGGCGCGCACGGCCTGTCGCTGCTCGTCGTCGAGCGCGGCATGGAGGGCTTCGAGCGCGGCCGCAACCTCGACAAGATCGGCCAGAAGGCCCAGGACACCGCCGAACTCTTCTTCAACGACGTCCGCGTCCCGAAGGAGAACCTGCTCGGCGAGCTCAACGGCGCGTTCATCCACCTGATGACGAACCTCGCGCAGGAGCGCATGGGCATCGCCGTCGCCGCGATCGCCGCCGCCGAGCACCTCCTGGAGATCACCACCCAGTACGTGAAGGAGCGCGAGGCGTTCGGGCGCCCGCTCGCCACGAAGCAGCACATCCGCTTCGAGATCGCGGAGATGGCCACCGAGTGCGCCGTCACCCGAACGTTCCTGGACCGCTGCATCGAGGACCACTCGGACGGGCGGCTCGACGCCGTGCACGCCTCCATGGCGAAGTGGTGGGCGACCGAACTGCAGAAGCGGGTCGCCGACCGCTGCCTCCAACTGCACGGCGGATACGGCTACATGACCGAGTACCCCGTCGCGAAGGCGTTCACCGACGGGCGCATCCAGACCATCTACGGCGGCACGACCGAGATCATGAAGGAGATCATCGGGCGTTCACTGCTGTCCTGATCCCGCAACCGCACTCTGCTCCGATCCATCGCTTCGAAAGGCACCTCCCGTGACCACAGACGCGTACGTATACGACGCGATCCGCACCCCGCGCGGCCGCGGCAAGGCCAACGGCTCCCTGCACGGCACCAAGCCGATCGACCTGGTCGTCGGCCTGATCCACGAGCTGCGGACCCGCTTCCCCGGCCTCGACCCGGCCGCCATCGACGACATCGTGCTCGGCGTCGTGGGGCCGATCGGCGACCAGGGCTCCGACATCGCGCGCATCGCCGCCATCGCGGCCGGACTGCCCGACACGGTGGCCGGCGTGCAGGAGAACCGCTTCTGTGCCTCGGGCCTTGAGGCCGTCAACCTGGCGGCGATGAAGGTCCGTTCGGGTTGGGAGGACCTCGTCCTCGCGGGCGGCGTCGAGTCGATGTCGCGCGTGCCGATGGGCTCGGACGGCGGCGCCTGGGCGATGGACCCGATGACCGCCTACGAGACCGGGTTCGTGCCGCAGGGCATCGGCGCCGACCTCATCGCCACCATCGAGGGCTTCTCGCGGCGTGACGTCGACGAGTACGCCGCGATGTCGCAGGAGCGGGCGGCCGCCGCCGTGAAGGACGGCCGGTTCACACGCTCGATCGTGCCGGTCAAGGACCGCAGCGGGCTCACCGTGCTCGACCACGACGAGCACCTGCGTCCCGGCACGACGGCCGATTCGCTCGGCAAGCTGAAGCCCTCGTTCAAGGACATCGGCGACCTCGGCGGCTTCGACGCGGTGGCGCTGCAGAAGTACCACTGGGTCGAGAAGATCGACCACGTGCACCACGCGGGCAACTCCTCGGGCATCGTCGACGGCGCCTCGCTCGTCGCCATCGGCAGCAAGGAGGTCGGCGAGCGCTACGACCTCACCCCGCGCGCCCGCATCGTCTCCGTCGCGGTCTCCGGCTCCGAGCCGACCATCATGCTCACGGGCCCCGCGCCCGCCTCGCGCAAGGCGCTCGCCAGGGCGGGTCTGACCATCGACGACATCGACCTCGTCGAGATCAACGAGGCGTTCGCGGCGGTCGTGCTGCGCTTCGTGAAGGACATGGGCCTGTCCCTGGACAAGGTCAACGTCAACGGCGGCGCCATCGCGCTCGGCCACCCGCTGGGCGCGACCGGCGCGATGATCCTCGGCACCCTCGTCGACGAACTGGAGCGCCAGGACAAGCGGTACGGCCTGGCCACGCTGTGCGTGGGCGGCGGCATGGGCATCGCCACGATCGTGGAGCGCGTCTCCGGCTGAGCGGCCCGGAACCGACAACCCCCTTCGCCCGCACCAGACTTCACGGACTTCACGGAGACGGAAAGACCATGACGCAGAGCACGACCATTCGTTGGGAGCAGGACGACACCGGCATCGTCACGCTCGTCCTCGACGACCCCAACCAGTCCGCGAACACCATGAACCAGGCGTTCAAGGACTCCATCGCCGCGATCGCCGACCGCGCCGAGGCCGAGCTGGCCGCGAACCCCGACTCGATCCGCGGGTTCATCTACACCTCCGCCAAGAAGACCTTCTTCGCGGGCGGTGACCTCAAGGACATGATGAAGGCAGGGCCTGAGGACGCCCAGAGCGTCATCGAGTCCACCACCGGCATCAAGAACGCGCTGCGCCGCATCGAGACGTTCGGCAAGCCGGTCGTCGCCGCCATCAACGGCGCGGCCCTGGGCGGCGGTTACGAGATCGCGCTCGCCAGCCACCACCGCGTCGCCCTCGACGCGCCGGGCTCGAAGATCGGCCTGCCCGAGGTCACCCTCGGCCTGCTGCCCGGAGGCGGCGGCGTCGTCCGCACCGTCCGCCTCATGGGCATCGCCGACGCGCTCCTCAAGGTGCTGCTCCAGGGCACCCAGTACGCCCCGAAGCGCGCCCTGGAGAACGGCCTGATCCACGAAGTGGCCGCCACCCGCGAGGAGATGATCGAGAAGGCCCGCGCCTTTATCGACGCCAACCCGGAGTCTCAGCAGCCCTGGGACAAGCCCGGCTACCGCATCCCCGGCGGCACCCCGTCCAACCCCAAGTTCGCGGCGAACCTCCCCGCGTTCCCGGCCAACCTGAAGAAGCAGCTGAACGGCGCCCCGTACCCCGCGCCCCGCAACATCCTGGCGGCGGCCGTCGAGGGTTCCCAGGTCGACTTCGACAACGCCATCGCCATCGAGGGCCGCTACTTCACCGAGCTGGTCACCGGCCAGACGGCGAAGAACATGATCCAGGCGTTCTTCTTCGACCTCCAGGCCGTGAACTCGGGCGCCAACCGACCCAAGGGCATCGAGCCCCGCAAGGTCAACAAGGTCGCCGTCCTCGGCGCGGGCATGATGGGCGCCGGCATCGCCTACTCCTGTGCCCGCGCGGGCATCGAGGTCGTCCTCAAGGACGTATCGGACGACGCCGCCGCCAAGGGCAAGGCGTACTCCGAGAAGCTGTGCGCCAAGGCCGTCAAGCGTGGCCGCACCACCCAGGAGAAGGCGGACGCGCTGCTCGCCCGCATCACCCCGGCCTCGGACCCGCAGGCGGTGGCGGGCTGCGACGCCGTCATCGAGGCGGTCTTCGAGGACCCGTCGCTCAAGCACAAGGTCTTCCAAGAGATCCAGCACATCGTCGCCCCCGACGCCCTGCTCTGCTCCAACACCTCGACGCTGCCCATCACCGCCCTCGCCGAGGGCGTCGAGCGGCAGGCCGACTTCATCGGTCTGCACTTCTTCTCGCCCGTCGACAAGATGCCGCTCGTCGAGATCATCAAGGGCGGGGCCACCGGCGACGAGGCCCTGGCCCGCGCCTTCGACCTCGTACGGCAGATCAACAAGACGCCCATCGTGGTCAACGACTCGCGCGGCTTCTTCACCTCGCGCGTCATCGGCCACTTCATGAACGAGGGCATCGCGATGGTCGGCGAGGGCGTCGAGCCCGCCTCGGTCGAGCAGGCGGCGGGCCAGGCCGGCTACCCGGCCAAGGTGCTCTCTCTGATGGACGAACTGACCCTCACCCTGCCCCGCAAGATCCGCGAGGAGTCGAAGGCCGCGATCGTCGAGGCCGGCGGCACCTGGGACGAGCACCCGGCCGAGGCGGTCATCGACCGGATGGTCGACGAGTTCGGGCGGCCGGGCCGCAGCGGGGGAGCGGGCTTCTACGAGTACGACGAGGACGGCAAGCGCGCCGGCCTGTGGCCGGGGCTGCGCGAGCACTTCACCAAGCCGGGCACGGAGATCCCCTTCGAGACTGTGCCTTTTAAGGACATGAAGGAGCGCATGCTCTTCTCCGAGTCCTTGGACACGGTGCGGTTGCTGGAGGAGGGCGTCCTCACGTCCGTCGCCGATGCCAACATCGGCTCCATCTTCGGCATCGGCTTCCCCGGCTGGACCGGCGGCGTGCTCCAGTACATCAACGGCTACGAGGGCGGCCTGCCCGGATTCGTCGCCCGCTCGCGCGAGCTGGCCGAGCGCTACGGCGACCGGTTCCTGCCGCCCGCGCTGCTCGTGGAGAAGGCCGAGAAGGGCGAGACGTTCAAGGACTGACGTCGGGACCGGTGTCTACGGGAGGCGGTCCGTCGTGCGGAACGCCTCCCGCAGCTCTTCCTTGAGCGAGCGCTGGAACGCGGTCAACAGCGCCTGGATGACCAGCGGTTGCATATGGGCCGACAGTGACTTCACGTCCTGCTCGGCCCTCTGCGACACCTCGGAGCTGAAGAGGCGGGCCAGCTCCTGTGCCGCGCCCCGCGAGTGCTCCACCAGCACCTCGCGCGAGGCCAGGATCGCGTCCAACGACAGCGGTACGTCGAGGAGTTGGACGGCGAGCCGCAGCTGCCCGGTGTCGCAGCGGTACGTGTCCTCGCCCTCCCGCGTCAGTACGTCCATCGCCGCGAGCCGCGCCAGGTTCTCCTCGGTCAGCCCCCGGCCCGCGCGCCCGTCGAGCTCGCTCCGGGTCAGCGTCTCGACCGTGTCGGGAGCCCAACTCGCCACCACCGCACGGTGGATCGCCAGATCCTGCGCGCTCAGGTCGGCCGGCAGCTGCTCCAGATAGCGCTCGATCGCGGCCAGCGTCATGCCCTGGTGCTGAAGCTCCTCGATCAACGCGAGCCGCGCGACGTGGTCGGGCCCGTAGTGCCCCACCCGGCGCGGCCCGATCACCGGCGGCGGCAGCAGGCCCCGCGTGCTGTAGAAGCGGATCGTGCGGACCGTGACGCCGGCGTGGGCCGCGAGCTCGTCGACGGTCAGCGTGGGGGCCTCAGTGTCCGTCGTCATCTTCGCCTCTCGCCGCGATCCGGGTACAACAGTATTGCTGACACACCGACGTTGTGAAACCCAAGGAGAGGGGAAAGCGGGGCGGTCGGTGTCATAAAAGCGGGGCGGGCGATGTCATATACGCCTCCTCCGGTTCCACGTCCAGAGGCATCCCGGCATGTGAGAAGCGCCGCTATGTGATCTCCGCCACCGCGTGGGGGCGATCTTTGGGGGAAGGTGCCCCTCGGTCCGCACGCCGTCAGGGGTGATGCGGACCGAAGCACGTTCCGGACCCCGGCGGCCCCCACGCCGCCGGGCACCACAGAGTGGACACCCCCTCGTGAGCAAGGACGCCCTCAACACGGCCACGGACGCATCCCGCACAGATGCCTCCCAGGCGCCCGCCGACGCGGGCGACGCCGGCTACAGCAAGGCCCTCAAGAGCCGCCACATCAACATGATCGCCATCGGCGGCGCGATCGGCACCGGACTCTTCCTCGGCGCCGGAGGCAGGCTTCACGACGCGGGCCCCGCCCTCGTCTTCGCCTATCTGATCTGCGGGATCTTCGCGTACTTCGTGGTGCGCGCCCTCGGTGAGATGGTCGTCTACCGGCCCTCGTCCGGTTCCTTCGTGTCGTACGCGCGCGAGTTCCTCGGCGAGAAGGGCGCCTACGTCGCCGGCTGGATGTACTTCCTGAACTGGTCGATGACGGGCATCGCCGACATCACCGCCGTGGCCCTCTATACGCAGTACTGGAGCGCCTTCACGAGCATTCCGCAGTGGGTGCTCGCGCTGATCGCCCTCGCGGTCGTGCTCGCCGTGAACCTCGTCTCCGTGAAGTACTTCGGCGAGATGGAGTTCTGGTTCTCGATCATCAAGGTGGCCACGCTCGTGGCCTTCCTCTTCGTGGGCATCTTCCTGGTCGCCACGCAGCACCCGGTCGACGGCCACACACCGGGCCTGCACATGATCACGGACAACGGCGGCTGGATGCCCAGCGGCACCATGGCCGTGGTCCTCGTGATGCAAGGTGTCGTCTTCGCGTACGCGGCCCTCGAACTGGTCGGCGTCGCGGCGGGCGAGACCGCCGAGCCGCAGAAGGTCGTCCCGCGCGCGGTGAACTCGATCATGTGGCGTGTCGGCCTGTTCTACTGCGGATCGGTGCTGCTGCTCGCGCTGCTGCTGCCGTCCACGTCGTACACCTCGGGCGAGAGCCCGTTCGTGACGCTGTTCTCGAAGCTGGGCGTCGGCGGCGTCGGCGACATCATGAACCTGGTCGTGCTGACCGCGGCCATGTCCTCGCTGAACTCCGGCCTCTACTCCACGGGCCGCATCCTGCGCTCCATGGCCATGTCGGGCTCCGCCCCGAAGTTCACCGCGAAGATGAACAAGAGCCAGGTGCCCTTCGGCGGCATCCTGCTGACCGCGGGCGTTGGCGTGCTGGGTGTCGGCCTGAACTACCTGCTGCCCGCCGAGGCGTTCGAGATCGTCATCGAGGTCTCCTCGATCGGCATCATCGGCACCTGGGTCATGATCATGGTCGCCCACCTGGCCTTCGTCCGCCGGGCCAAGCAGGGCCTGGTCGAGCGCCCGAAGTTCCGGCTGCCGTTCTCCCCGGTCACGGAGATCGTCACGATCGTCTTCCTGCTCTCCGTGCTCGTCCTCATGTGGAACGACGAGGAGACCGGCCGCAAGACGCTCATGCTGATCCCGGTCGTCGGTGTGCTGCTCTTCATCGGCTGGTTCCGGGTGCGGCGCAACGTCGACCGCATGGCGTCGGACGAGCTGACGAAGGTGACCGACGGCAACTGAGTCCGTACGCCCGCCTTCCTTCACGGGGCCCCAATGCACTCGGTGCGTTGGGGCCCCGTGCCATGCGGGTAGGACACAGGCATGTCGCTGGTTCCGTGGGACGTACAAGTCAAGATCGGGCAGCTGGCCGCTTTCGTCGCGGCCCTGGCGACGGCGTTGATCACCTCCGCCCGCAGGCGCCGCCCGCCCACCGAACCGAACCCTCCGGAACCGCCCCCGTCCCCGGCCCCGCTCCCGGCCCACGTCGTGCCCTGCCGCCCGGCCCCGGCCACGGAGGCCGTCACGGACCTGTGCACCTGCGTCTCCGAGCTGGCCTCCGACCTGGCGAAGCGCTACGCGGACGACGGCCCCCGGCCACCGCGCCCGGACGCGCATACTTGATCGGAGACCGTCCCCGCAGGCTCCATGCGCACCACAAGGAGCAGCACCCCCATGAAGCAGCACGACCCGGACCCGCCGCCGCCCCCGCCCGGCGGCATCCTCTGGGAGACGGCAGGGGACATCCGCGCCCTGCTCGCACTGCCCGCCGCGTTCGTCCTCCAGGTCGCGCACCCCGCCGTCGGCGCGGGCGTCGACGAGCACTCGGTGTTCCGCACCGACCCCTGGGGCCGCGGCGAACGCTCACTGACCTCGGTGATGCTCTGGGTCTACGGGGGAGAGGCCGCCGCCGAAGAGGGCCGCCGCCTGCGCCGCCTCCACCGCACCATCCGGGGAACCGACCCGCACGGCCGCCGCTACCACGCCCTCACCCCGGCCTACTACGCCTGGGTGCACGCCACCGGCTTCCCCGTCTCCCGCTACGCGCGCCGCTACTTCGCCACGCCGTTCACGCCCGAGGAGGACGAGCGGTTCTACGCGGAGTGGCTGATGGTCGGCCGCATCCTCGGCATCCACGACCGGGACATGCCGCAGACCGTCGAGGAGTTCTGGCCGTACTACCGCAAGATGCTCGCGCAGGAGATCGAGCGGAACCCGGTGGTCGACGAACTGACGGCCCGCAGCCGCCCCCTCCCACCCCCACCGGGCCACCACCCGCTCCTCAGGTTCCTGTGGCCCCTGCTGCGCCCGGTCCTGACCCGCACAATGAGCTTCCTGTCGACGGGTCTACTCCCTCCGGAGGCAAGGCAGGCGATCGGCCTCCGGTGGACGCCCGGCCAGGAACGCCGCCTGCGCCACTTCGCGGCGTTGGTACGGCTGGTGGCCCCCCGCCTGCCCGAGCGCTTCCGCTACCTGCCGATGGCACGAAGGGCACGAGCATCGAGACGGGTGGGCAAATCCAGCCTCGCCGGCGATTGAGGCGCCATTCAAGCCCCTGCGGCGATTGAGCAGCGGGGTCCGGGGCAGAGCCCCGCGACCGCACCCCCGACGCGGCGCGTCAACGCTCCGAGTGCACCCCATTCGTGGCAGCAATCCGCTTCCACGACTTGGGCTGCGCCGCCCGGGACCCGTCCGAAACCGCGGACGCGGCCGGCTTCGACGGCTCGTACAGCCACGTGTCGAACAGCGACCCCAACCGCTCCCCGGACACCTTCTCCGCATACGCCTCAAAGTCGGAGACACTCGCGTTGCCGTACGCGTGCTGCTTCGGCCACCCCTTCAAAATCGCGAAGAAGTCCTTCTCGCCGACCTTGTTCCGCAACGCCTGAATCGCCAGCGCTCCCCGGTCATAAACGGCCGCGTCGAACTGGTTCTCCGCCCCCGGATCCCCCGGCTTCACCGTCCAGAACGCGTCGTCCGCCGGATGCTGCGCATACGTGTAGTCGGCGAGCTCCTGGGCCGTGCCCTCGCCCTCCTTCTCCGACCACAGCCACTGCGCGTACCGGGCGAACCCCTCGTTGATCCAGATGTCCTTCCAGCCGCGCACGGAGACACTGTCGCCGTACCACTGATGCGCCAACTCATGAACGACCACAGATACGTTGGCCCCATTGGCGAACTGCTTCGGCGAGTAGAACGGCCGCGTCTGCGTCTCGAGTGCGAAGCTCGACGGCACGTTGGGCACATACCCGCCCAGCGCCTCGAACGGATACTTCCCGTAGACCGACTCCAGCCACTGCGCGACCTCGGTCGTCCGCTCCACGCTCGCCTTCGCCGCGCCCTCGTTCGCGCCGAGGTCCTTGCTGTACGCGTTGACGACGGGCAGCCCGTCCTCGGTCTTGTCCGTCGTGATGTCGAACTTGCCGACCGCCAGGGTGGACAGATACGTGGCCTGCGGATGGGCCGACCGCCAGTTGAACCGCGTCCACCCGAGCTTCGAACTCTGCGACTGCAAGGTCCCGTTGGAGATCGCCTGGGTACCGTCCGGCACCGCGACCGACACGTCGTACGTGGCCTTGTCGAGCGGATGGTCGTTGGAGGGGAACCACCAGGCCGCCGCCTCCGGCTCGTTGGCCGCGACACCGCCGTCCGGGGTGCGCTGCCAGGAGGTGAAGCCCCAGAGCTTCACGTCGGACGGCTTGCCCGCGTACTTGACCACGACCGTGAAGGGCGTGCCCTTCGGCAGTCCGGCCGCCGGGGTGACCTCCAGCTCCTGCACGTCGGACTTCGCGAACTTCGCCTTCTTGCCGTTCACCAGGACCTCGCTCGCCGTGAGCCCGAAGTCGAGGTTGAAGCGCGACAGGTCCTGCGTGGAGGAGGCGAGGATCGTCGTCGTGCCCTCCAACTGGTCCGTCTTCGGCTGGTACTTGAGACGCAGGTCGTAATGGGAGACGTCGTAGCCGCCGTTCCCGTACGCCGGGTAGTAGGGATCACCGATGCCCGACGCCCCCGGCTGGAAGTCGGCCGCCGATGCCGGGATCGCCAGCAGCAGAGAGGCCGCGAGTGCGCCGGGGGCGATGAGTCTGCGGTACACGGAAACTCCAAGTCGTAGGGGGCGTCAGGCGGTTGCCGGCCGCGGACGGATCACGTCCGTGGCCGACGCGACGACCCTATTCAGCACCCGGCGCCCCGGTCATGTCCATGGCCGCACCAGCCACACGATCGTCATCTGGCCGACATGTGCCTTTGCGCCCCACGGACCTGTCTTCCACGCCTACGGCCCTCTGTCGCACGGCACTTGACCCGTGTAACTTCCGCGCCATGCCGATACCTGCCAGACGCAGCCATCGCCACCCGCACCGCTGGAGAACCCTCGCGGTCGCGGTCACCGTCGCCCTGCTGTCCGCCCTCCTGGGGGCAGGCGCCACCGCGTCGGCCGCCCCGGCCCGGCCGACCGAGTCCAAGCCCGTCTACTCCTACGCCGACGCCGTCCGCGAGTCCGTCTGGGTCGACACCCGGCTCGACGGGGACGACAACGGGAAGACCGACCGGGTCGCCGTCGACATCGTCCGGCCCCGCGAACCCGCCGCCCAGGGCCGCAAGATCCCCGTGATCATGGACGCCAGCCCGTACTACTCCTGCTGCGGGCGCGGCAACGAGAGCCAGAAGAAGACGTACGACGCGGACGGAAACGTCGTACAGATGCCGCTCTTCTACGACAACTACTTCGTGCCCCGCGGCTACGCGTTCGTCGGCGTCGACCTGCTCGGCACCAACCGCTCCGACGGCTGCGTCGACGTCGGCGGGGCCTACGACATCGGCAGCGCGAAGGCCGTCGTCGACTGGCTGAACGGCCGCGCCAAGGGCTACACCACCCGCACCGGCGGCGAACGCGCCAAGGCGGACTGGACCAACGGCCGCACCGGCATGATCGGCAAGAGCTACGACGGCACCGTCGCCAACGGCGTCGCCGCGACCGGCGTCGAGGGCCTGGAGACCATCGTGCCGATCGGCGGGATCTCCTCCTGGTACGACTACTACTTCCAACAGGGCGCCCCGCTCTACGACTCGGGCCCCGAGTGGCTGTCCGACTACGTCGAGAGCCCGGCCGCGAAGACGCGCTGCGCCGCCGTACAGAAACGGCTGGTCGACGATGCGCCCAGGACCGGCGACTGGACCGGCCTCTGGCAGGACCGCGACTACGTCAAGGACGCCGACAACGTACGCGCCAGCGTCTTCGTCGTGCACGGCATGCAGGACCTGAACGTCCGCGCCAAGCACTTCGGCCAGTGGTGGGACGCCCTCGCCAAGAACGGCGTCGACCGCAAGATCTGGCTGGCGCAGACCGGCCACGTCGACCCCTTCGACTTCCGCCGCGGCGCCTGGGTCGACACCCTGCACCGCTGGTTCGACCACGAACTCCTCGGCTACGCCAACGGGATCGACCGCGAGCCGATGGCCGACATCGAGCGCGCCCCCGACCGCTGGACCACCGACAAGGTGTGGCCGCCGCGCGCCACTGGGGCCGCCGCGCTGCGCCCCGCCAAGGGCGACAAGGCCGGCGTCGGGACGCTGGGACTGAAGACCGGCTCCGGCACCGAGTCCTTCACCGACAACCCGGCGCTCGGTGAACTCGACTGGGCCGGGAAGATCCAGCAACCGACCGCCGAGAAGGCCGGGTTCCTCAGCCGCCCGCTGGCCGAGGACCTGCGCCTGTCCGGCTCCTCGAAGGTGACGGTCACCGCGACCCCGTCGACGTCCAGCGCGCACCTGAGCGCCGTCCTCGTCGACGCCGGGCCCGCCACGATCCGTGACTACGCGGGCGCAGGCGAGGGCATCACGACCGGTACCGACCGCAGCTGCTGGGGACCGAGCACCAGCGGCGACAGCTCCTGCTTCCTGACCACCGCGACCGCGACCACCGACGTCAACTCGACGGTGTTCAGTCGGGGTTGGGCCGACCTCGGCACTTCCGCGAACCCGAAGCACGGCACGGCGCTCACGCCCGGCAAGCCCTATACCCTCACGATCGACCTCGCCGCGAGCGACCACGTCGTACCGAAGGGGCACCGGCTCGCCCTCGTCGTGGCCGGCACCGACAAGGACCTGATCGACCCTCCGTCCACCAAGCCGACCCTCTCCCTCGACCTCGCCCGCACCGCGGCCCGCGTCCCCGTCGTCGGCGGCGCCCGAGCCTTCGCGGCCGCCACCTCCGGCCCCACCACCGCCACCCCCCAAAAGTCCGCGGCCGACGGCGTCAGCCCGTACCGCCAAGGCCGTCCAGTACCGGGAGGCAGCACCCGATGAGAGCACGTCCCCGCACCCTCGCCCTGGCCACCGCCGTCGTCGCGCTCGCCGCACCCCTCGTGGTGGCGGCCCCGGCCGGCGCGAGCGGCACCACGGCGCCGCCCCGCACCGGCTTCGAGGAGACCGACGGCGCCCGCTGGACCACTCAGCCCGAGGAGAAGCAGCTCCTCGCCACCGTCGACAAGGCCTCCGACCGGGTCTCCGTCTCCCGGATCGGCGAGACGAAACAGGGCCGCCCGCTGAACCTGGTCAGGATCGGGCAGCACCGCACCGCCAACACCGTGCTGCTGATCTGTTCCCAGCACGGCGACGAGCCGTCGGGGCGCGAGGCCTGCCTGACGAAGATCCGCGACCTCGCCTACACCAAGGACAGGGCGACCCAGCGCTTCCTGTCCCGCACGACCCTGCTCGTCGTGCCCACCGCCAACCCCGACGGCAACGCCGCCGACACCCGCGGCAACTCCGACGGCATCGACATCAACCGCGACCACATCGCCCTCAAGACCGCGGAGGCGCGGGCGATGGCCGCCGTCATCCGCGACCGGCAGCCCGACGTCATCTACGACCTGCACGAGTACGGGGCCACGCCCAAGTACTACGACAAGGACCTGTTCGACCTCTGGCCGCGCAACCTCAACACCGATCCCGCCGTGCACGACCAGGCCGAGTCGCTGTCCCTCGACCATGTGCGGCCCGCCGCGGGCGACGCCGGGTACTCCACCGGCACGTACGGCATCTGGACCGACCCGGAGACCGGCGAGCCGATCAAGCAGACCGCGGGGGACGGGCAGGAGCGGATCCTGCGCAACGTCTCCGGCGTCAAGCACTCCGTCGGGCTGCTCATCGAGAGCCGCGTCGACCCCGGCACCCCCGCGGAGGAGAAGGACCCGGCGCTGGTCAACCAGCGGCGCCGTGACTCCCAACTCGCGGCGCTCGGCGGCCTGTTCACGTACACGTCCGAGAACCGGGGCGCGATCGAGGCCGCCACCACGGCCGCCCGCGCCAAGGGCTTCACCGACCGGGGTCCGATCTATCTCGGTGGCGCGGACAACGACCCCGCCGAAGCCGCGGAGGTCATCAAGGATCCGCCGTGCGGCTACCGGCTGAGCGCGACGCAATACGCCGAATTCAAAGACGAATTGGCGCTTCACGGCATCTCTGTCAAGAAGTCGGGCAGCGGCGCCTTCGTCCCCCTGCGTCAGTCCGAACGGGCCCTGGTCGCACTGCTCCTCGACGCGCGCGCGTCCTACCACCTGACGGAAGGGGAGCCCGACACACGCTGCTGATCGGGTTACGGGAGTGTCAGGTGTGGTAGGTCGTAGTGGGTGACAAGCCCTCAGAAACCCCCCAGCGATACGCCCGTCCCCGAGGAGGGAGCGACCGCCGCGCAGAGCCCCGCCACGGACCGGATCGTGTTCGGCGTCACCGCCGTGCTCACTCTGGCCTTCGTGGTCTGGGGCGCCGTGGCCACGGACAACCTCGAGAGCGTGTCCAGCACGCTGCTCGGCGGCCTGATGCACAACGGCGGCTGGGCGTTCGTCCTTGCCGCGACCGGCTTCGTGGTCTTCGCCCTGTGGCTCGCCATGAGCCGCTACGGCAAGATCCCCCTCGGCAAGGAGGGCGAGGAGCCGGAGTTCCGCACGGTCTCCTGGATCGCGATGATGTTCAGCGCCGGCATGGGCATCGGGCTCATGTTCTACGGAGTGAGCGAGCCGCTCGCGCACTTCACGACGCCGCCGCCGGGCACCGACCCGGCCGACGACGCCGAGGCCATGGAGACCGCCATGGCCACCACGCTGTTCCACTGGACGCTGCACCCGTGGGCGATCTACGCGGTCGTCGGACTCGCCATCGCCTACAGCACCTTCCGACGACGCAGGCGGCAGACCATCTCGTCCGTCTTCGTGCCCCTCATCGGCGAGAAGCACGCGCACGGCGCGTGGGGCCGGGTCATCGACATCCTCGCGATCTTCGCGACGCTGTTCGGCTCGGCCGCCTCCCTCGGACTCGGCGCCCTGCAGATCGGGGCCGGGTTCAAGGCGGCCGACTGGATGGACGACGTCAGCACCGGGCTGCTCGTCTCGATCATCGCGGTGCTGACCGTCGCGTTCGTCTTCTCCGCCATCTCCGGTGTGGAGAAGGGCGTCCAGTGGCTGTCGAACATCAACATGGTGCTCGCGCTGCTCCTGGTGGTCTTCGTGTTCATCGCGGGCCCGACGATCGTGAACCTGGACCTGCTGCCGACCTCGCTCGGCGCGTACCTCGACAACTTCCCGCAGCTCATCGGCCGCACCGAGGCGTCCAGCGGCAAGGGCGTCGCCGACTGGCTCAGCAGTTGGACGGTCTTCTACTGGGCCTGGTGGATCTCCTGGTCGCCGTTCGTCGGCATGTTCATCGCGCGCATCAGCAAGGGCCGGACGATCCGTCAGTTCGTCGGCGGCGTCATCCTCGTGCCCTCGACCGTCAGCCTGATCTGGTTCGCCGTCTTCGGCGGTTCCGCGATCAACCTCAAGGAAGGTGGCGCCCTCAAGGGCGCCGACACACCGGAGACCCAGCTCTTCGGCGTGCTTCAGGAGTACCCGATCGCCTCCGTGACGAGCCTGCTCGTGATGATCCTCGTCGGCATCTTCTTCGTGTCCGGCGCGGACGCCGCGTCGATCGTCATGGGCACCCTCTCGCAGAAGGGCGCGCTCGAACCCGGAAAGTTCGTCGTCGTCTTCTGGGGCGTCGTGACCGGTGCGGTCGGCGCGATCATGCTGATGATCGGCAACGGTTCCGGGGACGCGCTCACCGGCCTCCAGAACCTGACGATCCTCGTGGCGGCACCGTTCGTCCTCGTCATGATCGGCATGTGCTGGTCGCTCCTGAAGGACCTGCGCCAGGACCCGCTCATGGTCCGCGGCGAGATGGGCATCGAGGTCGTCGAGCAGGCGGTCGTCGCAGGACACGAGAAGTACGGCGGCGAGTTCGAGATCCGCATCGGTCCGGGCAGCAGCCTGGAGACCGAGGGCGACCCGATCGGCAAACATCACGACGACTGAGGCTGTAGGTACGGGTGGGGGCGTGGTCCGATTCGGGCCACGCCCCCACCCGTTCGCCGGTGTGCGAGTACGTGTGGGTGTTCGTCGGGCCTCGGCTATCCGGCCTCGACCAGCTCGGCCGCCTCCTCGGCGCAGCCCCACGCCACGGTCACCCCGGCGCCGCCGTGCCCGTAGTTGTGCACCAGCACCCGCCCGGCGCCCCGGTCCTCACGCTCGATGCGCACCGCAGGACGTGCCGGGCGCAGGCCCACGCGGTGGTCGAGGATCCGCGCACCCGCGATCTCGGGGCGCACCTCGGCGCAGCGCTTCACGATCGCCTCGGCGGTGGCCGGGTCCGGCTCCAGCGACCACGCGTCGTCCTCGGCGGTGCCGCCGAGCAGCAGGCGCCCCGGCTGCGGCAGGAAGTACGTCGTCCCGTCGGACGCGCGGTCTACGGTGGTGAACCACGTGTCGACGCCCGGGTTCTCCACGATCACCAGCTGCCCGCGGACCGGGCGCACGGACTCGTCCGGCACCAGTTCGCGGGCCGCGAGCCCCGTGCAGTTCACGACGGTCGGCGCGACGTCGAGCGCCTCGTCGAGAGACGCTACGGCGCGCGCCTCGACGGCGATACCGGCCCGGCCCAACTGGTCACGCAGCCACACCAGATGGACCGGCATGTCGATCAGCGGGAGGCGCGCCGCGAGCCCCCGCGGGGTGTCGTGCAGGCCCGCCACTTCCGCGGCCCACGCGCCGAGCCCGTCGAGCCGGGAGTCCCCGTGCACGCCGTCGACCAGGCGCACGCCGGTCTCCTCGGGGCGCGCAGCCCACTCCTCGTAGCGCCTGAGCGAGCGCAGCGACCACGCGCCCACCTTCGCTATCGGGTCGATCCGGTACGGCCACCACAGGCCGCCCGCGACCGCCGAGGTCGTCCGCTCGGCGACATCCCGCGACCACACGCGCACCGGGCGCCCGCGGTGCGCGAGTTCCAGGGCGGTGGCCATGCCGATGACGCCGCCGCCGACCACGATCACTTCACTGCCGCTGCTGTCACTGATCATCCATGGACGTTAGAGGCTGACGGACGCAGACGGAATGCGTCATGCCGCGCTCACGGTGGGTGCGGGCGGGAATACTCGCCTCATGGCTGCTGCTGCCGATGACTACGCGACCTTCGGCCTGGCGCCGGCGATGCGCGCCGGGGGAGTCCTCGCGGACGGGGACTATCAAGTGCACCGGGACTTCGTGGACTTCATCGTCGACGGCCGCCCGCTGCTCTTCCAGCTCTCCGACCTGGACGCCGTGTCCCCGCTCGCCGCCGACATCCCGCCGGCGATCTTCGCGCACCACGTGAAGCGCCTGCTCCTGGAGGCGGAGGCGCCGCTGCCCGGCGGGCGGTGTGTGATCTACGGGTGCCCGGAGTGCGAGGGGATCGAGTGCGGGGCGGTGACGGCGCTGATCGAGCGGGACGGGGAGGGGGTGGGGGAGGGCGGTTCGGATTACGTCTGGCGGGACTTCGCCTGGCAGACGGACGAGCGGGTCGACCTGGACCTGAACGGCTACCACGGCATCGGCCCGTTCCGCTTCCGCGCCACCGAGTACCGGGCCGTGCTCGGCCAACTGCTGCACGGAGACGGACTGTTCGTGCCACCGCGCCGCAAGGTGCTGCTGATCGGCGCCCGCGTCGCGGTCCTCGCCCGGCTCGCGGCGGCGCTGCGCACCATCGGCGTCGGCGCGGACATCACGCAGGACGCGTCCGGCGTCCCGCCCGAGGAGCTGCGTACGTACGGGGTGGTGGCCTTCGGCAGGGCAGTGGAAGATGCCCAACGGGCGTCGATACGCAGCGAGTTCGAACGAGCCGGAGCCGACGTCGCCTACGTCGACGGCTACGCGCCGATCATCCCGCTCCTCGTCGCCCAGATCGAGAGCGCCCTGGACCGCGTCCCGCCGGCGCAGCGCCGACTGACGCGGCTGGTCGCCGCCGACGGCGAGGCGGGCGTCGAGGTCACCTCCACGTGCCGCGTCCGCATCACGGCCTACCGCCTGGACCGCCTCTACCGCACCCACACCCACGACGTCTTCGACGCGACCCTGCCCCCTGGCCGCCACCGCATCTCCCTGGACCCCAGGGCAACCCGCCCCCAATCCTTCCTCGTGGCCCGCACAACGGGAAGCGTGCTGGTGGCGCGTATGGAGGGGGAGGGCGGGCGGTGACGCGGCCCGGCCCCGTTCCCCGCCTATCTCCCACCCGCCCGCCCCCTCCGGGGGCTTAGGCCCGACGGGGTGCCGCCTGCGGCGTGGGCAATCCGCCGCCGCGCGGTTCCCGACCGTTTGGGTCGACGCCGCCCCGCCTCGCGTAGTCTGCCGCCCCCACCGGCTCCCGCTCATGGCGGTCGAAGCCCACCGCCTTGAGCAATCTGCCGCCACCCCGACTCCCGGCCATGGCAGTCGGCCGCCACCGCCTTGGGCAATCTGCCGCCTGGGGCGGCAGGGTGGGCAAGGCGGCACCCCGGTGCGGCGCAACGGAAACAGCGGGCGCTGCCCCGGCACAGCTCGATGGCCCCGGTGCCGCGCAACGATGCCGTCGGGACGGACCCCGTCGCGGCTGGGTGCCCCGGTCCAGCGTCCCCGTGTCGACGGGCGTCGACCCCGTCACCGTCAAGCGCCCCGGCCCACCGCCCCGGTGACGACACACGCCAACCCCGCACGCCCAAAAAATCCCGCCGCCACCCACCCGCACCCCCGACTAGGATCACCCCCCTGATGACTGCAACGCTCGTAGCCAAGAATCTCGCCGCGGGGCACGGTGACCGCACCCTGTTCTCCGGTCTCGACCTCGTCGTCGCCCCCGGCGACGTAATCGGACTCGTCGGCGCCAACGGAGCCGGTAAGTCCACGCTCCTGCGCCTCCTCGCCGGCCTCACCACCCCCGAGGAGGGAGACGCGCGGCTCTCCCCGCCGACCGCCACCGTCGGCCACCTCCCGCAGGAGCCCGACCGCCGTCCCGGCGAGACGATCCGCGAGTTCCTGGCCCGCCGCACCGGCGTGACCGAGGCGCAGCGCACCATGGACGAGGCCACCCAGGGCCTCGTCGACGGCACGCCCGGCGCCGACGACGCGTACGCCACGAGCCTGGAGCGCTGGCTGAACCTGGGCGGCGCCGACCTGGACGAGCGCGCCGAGGAGGTCGCGGAACAACTCGGCCTGAACGTCGGCCTCGACCAGGCGATGACGTCCC
Source organism: Streptomyces nidicola (assembly GCF_050106155.1). Classification (NCBI taxonomy): domain Bacteria; kingdom Bacillati; phylum Actinomycetota; class Actinomycetes; order Kitasatosporales; family Streptomycetaceae; genus Streptomyces; species Streptomyces nidicola. Next base: position 1,946,643 of record NZ_JBNBPI010000001.1, on the reverse strand, counting down.
TGTCCGGCGGCCAGGCGGCCCGCGCCGGACTCGCCTCCCTCCTCCTCTCCCGCTACGACGTCTTCCTCCTCGACGAGCCGACCAACGACCTCGACCTGGACGGCCTGGACCGCCTGGAGACCTTCGTACGCGGCCTGCGCGCCGGCACCGTCGTCGTCAGCCACGACCGCGAGTTCCTCAACCGCACCGTCACCAAGGTCCTCGAACTCGACCTCGCCCAGCAGGAGATCAACCTCTACGGAGGCGGTTACGCCGCCTACTTGGAGGAGCGCGAGGTCGCACGCCGCCACGCGCGCGAGGAGTACGAGGAGTACGCCGACAAGAAGTCGGCCCTGGAAGGCCGCGCCCAGATGCAGCGCACCTGGATGGACAAGGGCGTCAAGAACGCGCGGCGCAAGGCGACCGACAGCGACAAGCTGGGCCGCAAGTTCCGCAGTGAGGCGAGCGAGAAGCAGGCCGCGAAGGCCCGCCAGACGCAGAAGATGATCGAGCGCCTCGACGTCGTGGACGAGCCCCGCAAGGAGTGGGAGCTGCGCATGGAGATCGCGGCGGCGCCCCGCTCGGGCGCGGTCGTGGCCTCGCTTCGGGACGCCGAACTACGGCGCGGGGACTTCGACTTCGGCCCGGTGACGCTCCAGATCGACTGGGCGGACCGCGTCGCGATCACCGGCGCGAACGGCTCCGGCAAGTCCACGCTGCTCGCCGCGCTCCTCGGCCGCGTCCCCCTGAACTCCGGTCACGCGACGCTGGGTTCGGGCGTGGTCGTCGGTGAGGTGGACCAGGCCCGCGCCCTGTTCCACGGCCCCGAGAAGCTGCTCGAAGCCTTCGGTGCGGCCGTCCCCGACATGGAGCCGGCCGAAGTCCGCACGCTGCTCGCCAAGTTCGGCCTCAAGGCGGACCACGTGCTGCGCCCCGCGGCCACCCTCTCCCCGGGCGAACGCACCCGCGCGGCCCTCGCCCTCCTCCAGGGCAGAGGCGTCAACCTCCTGGTCCTGGACGAGCCGACGAACCACCTCGACCTCCCGGCGATCGAGCAACTGGAGTCCGCCCTCTCGACCTACGAGGGCACCCTCCTCCTGGTCACCCACGACCGCAGAATGCTGGAGTCGGTCCAGACGACCCGCCGCCTCGAGGTGGCGTCCGGCAAGGTGACCGAGGTCTGAGGGGCGCGCCCAGCCACCTACGACCGCTTGGGGGCGCGGGGAACTGCGCGCCCAGCCACGCGTGGGCGCACAGTTCCCGCAAACGTCAACCCCGGGTGCCTACGCCAGCCCCGCCTTGCGCAACGCGTCCGCCATCGCCGAGTTGGCCGGCGCGGCAACGGGCTTCCCCTTGCCGCCACTCTTGCCACCGCCGGAGGCACCCTGCCGGGACTGCCGCGGCGGCTTCCGGTCGCCACCCCGGTCGCCTCGGTCTCCCCGCGGACCGCGATCACGCTCGCCGCGATCCCCACGTCCCCCGCCCCCGCCGGAGGCCCCGTCGTCGAGACGCAGCGTCAGCGAGATCCGCTTGCGCGGCACGTCGACGTCGAGGACCTTCACCTTGACGATGTCGCCCGGCTTGACCACATCGCGCGGGTCCTTGACGAACGTACGGGACAACGCCGAGACGTGCGCGAGCCCGTCCTGGTGCACACCGATGTCGATGAACGCCCCGAAGGCGGCGACGTTCGTCACGACGCCCTCGAGCACCATCCCCGACTCCAGGTCGCCGATCTTCTCGACGCCCTCCTTGAAGGTGGCCGTCTTGAAGGCGGGCCGCGGGTCGCGCCCCGGCTTCTCCAGCTCCTTCAGGATGTCCGTGACGGTCGGCAGACCGAACGTGTCGTCCACGTAGTCGGCCGGCTTGAGCGAGCGCAGCGCCCCCGCGTCGCCGACGAGGGAGGCGACCTCGCCGCCCGTCGACTTCGCCATCCTGCGCACCACCGGGTACGCCTCCGGGTGCACGGAGGACGCGTCCAGCGGGTCGTCGCCGCCGCGGATCCGCAGGAAACCCGCGCACTGCTCGTACGCCTTCGGGCCGAGCCGTGCGACGTCCTTGAGGCCCTTGCGGTTGGTGAACGGCCCGTTGGAGTCGCGGTGCGCCACGATGTTCTCGGCGAGGCCGGAACCGATGCCGGACACGCGCGCGAGGAGCGGCGCGGAGGCGGTGTTCACGTCCACCCCGACACCGTTCACACAGTCCTCGACGACCGCGTCGAGCGAACGCGACAGCTTCACTTCGCTCAGGTCGTGCTGGTACTGGCCGACACCGATCGACTTCGGGTCGATCTTGACCAGTTCGGCCAGCGGGTCCTGGAGGCGACGCGCGATCGACACGGCGCCGCGCAGCGACACGTCCATGTCCGGAAGCTCCTGCGAGGCGAAGGCGGAGGCCGAGTAGACCGACGCGCCCGCCTCGCTCACCATCACCTTGGTGAGCTTCAACTCCGGGTGCTTGGTGATGAGTTCACCGGCGAGCTTGTCGGTCTCGCGGGACGCCGTGCCGTTGCCGATCGCGATCAGGTCGACCGCGTGCTCCTTGGAGAGCTTCGCCAGCTTGGCGATCGCCTCGTCCCAGCGGTTGGCCGGGACGTGCGGGTGGATGACGTCGGTGGCGACGACCTTGCCCGTGTCGTCGACGACCGCGACCTTCACGCCCGTACGGAAACCTGGGTCGAGCCCCAGCGTCGCACGCGTGCCAGCGGGAGCGGCGAGCAGCAGGTCGCGCAGGTTCGCCGCGAACACCTTGACCGCCTCGTCCTCCGCGGCCGTGCGCAGTCGGGTGCGCAGGTCGAGGCCGAGGTGCACCAGGATGCGCGTGCGCCAGGCCCAACGGACCGTGTCCTGAAGCCACTTGTCGCCCGGGCGGCCCTGGTTCCTGACCCCGAACCGGTCCGCGATGATCGGCTCGTACGAGGACGAGGGCGCCGAGGAGGCGGCCGAGGTGTCGGCGTCCGCGGCCGGCTCCTCCGGCTCCAGGACGAGCTCCAGCACGTCCTCCTTCTCGCCGCGCAGCATCGCGAGGACGCGGTGCGAGGGCAGCTCGGTGAAGGGCTCCGCGAAGTCGAAGTAGTCGGCGAACTTTGCGCCCGCCTCCTCCTTGCCGGACTTCACCTTCGCCGCGAGCCGGCCGCGCCCCCACATGCGCTCGCGCAGCTCACCGATCAGGTCGGCGTCCTCGGAGAAGCGCTCGGTGAGGATCGCGCGGGCCCCGTCGAGCGCGGCCTGCGCGTCGGCGACGCCCTTCTCGGCGTCCACGAACGCGGCAGCGGCGGCCTGGGGCTCCACCGACGGGTCGCCGAGCAGCCCCTCCGCCAGCGGCTCGAGCCCCGCCTCGCGCGCGATCTGCGCCTTCGTGCGGCGCTTGGGCTTGAAGGGCAGGTAGATGTCCTCCAGGCGCGCCTTGGTGTCGGCGGCGCGGATCTGCGCCTCCAGCTCCCCGGTCAGCTTGCCCTGCTCGCGCACCGAGTCGAGGACGGCGGTGCGCCGCTCCTCCAGCTCGCGCAGATACCGCAGCCGCTCTTCCAGGGTGCGCAGCTGGGCATCGTCGAGGGACTCCGTCGCCTCCTTGCGGTAGCGGGCGATGAAGGGCACGGTCGAGCCGCCGTCGAGCAGCTCGACCGCGGCCTTCACCTGCCGCTCCCGTACGCCTAGTTCCTCGGCAATCCTGCTCTCGATGGATCCGAGCCCGGATCCAGCAGTGGTGCCAACTGTGGGTGTCGCCACGATCCCGTACCGCCTATGTCGACTGAGGTTGCGCCGCAATTGTGGCAGGTGGCACCGACACTCGGGGATCAGGGAGGTCAGACGCGGTGTGCGCGGCCGGACCGGGAGGCGCCGCCGAACAGGCGCGCGAGCGCCCGGAAGGGCAAGGTCACGACGGTGGCGACGGCGCCCGCGATCTGGCGCAGAACGTCGGCGATGGCACGGAACATGCGGGTTCTCCTCTCGTGTGTCCCGGCCACGTCGGTGGCCGGGACACACGAGTACCTCGTCCGCGCCGGATGACTCCTCAGGCGGCCTTGCCGATCAGGTCCGCCGGGAACGCGCCGTTGCCGAGGGCCGCGCCGATGAAGGTCGTCGCCAGCTCGGTCAGCCGGGCGACGCCCGCCTCGCCGAGGTGCTCGTAGGGGGCGCGGTCGAGCGCGTCGGTGCGGTGCTCGATCTCGGCGCGCAGTGTCACGCCCTGCTCGGTGAGCGTCAACTCCTCGTCGGCGGTGAGCAGTCCACGCGCGCGAAGGCGGTCGGCGGCCGCGTCGTACTCGGCCCTGTCCCAGCCGCGGGTGGCGAGCAGCCACTTCGGGGCCATGCCCTTGCCGGTGGCGACGTGGCTCACGAGGGCCTCGACCGGGTCGAGTTCGGCGCCGAGCAGCGCCCCGATGTGCCCGTCGCCGCGGTGCTCGCGCAGCAGCGTCGTGGCGTGCCAGTACGCCATGTGCGGCTCCTCCGGCACGTCCAGGTCGGCGTGGGCGGCGTACAGCGGACGGGCGTGCCGGGTGCAGGCCTCCGCGGCGCGCAGGGCGAGCTCGGCGGCCTCGGCCATCTCCTTCGAGGCGAGCGCCTCCGCGCCGAGCAGGCGGCGCAGTGTCGAGTCGACGGCACGCGCGCGTGCGGCGAGCACCGCCTCGGGGGACGCGGTCTCCCACACGGCCGGCACGTGCCGGGCCACCAGGTCGTGCTTGAAGTTGTAGAACGTGGCGGTCACGGTGCCGGCTCCGACGGCCCCCATGGGCGCGGAGCGCGCCGCGAGATAGGCGGCACTGGAGTCGCTCACGCCGATGGCGGCCAGTTCCTTGCCGAGGTCGGGCGAGAAGTAGTGCGTCGAGTGGAACGGGTTGAGCACGTTGTGACAGTGGCGGGCGGCGCGCCGGCGGGGGTCCGAAGTCATGCGCCCACGTTACCGACCGGTCGGTACGGGTGGCAGTACCGGGCACCGGGCCATGGCAGGAAAGGTGGGGGATTCGTCATTGCGGCCATGCGGCGGCCGCCGAAGAATGAGCCGCATGCCGCCGCCGCGTACCGTCCTGGTCCTCCTCTTCGACCACGTGCAGAGCCTCGACGTCACGGGCCCCGTGGAGGTCTTCTCCGGCGCGGGCGACGCCTACCGCGTGCGCACCGCCTCGGCCGACGGCGCCCCGGTCCGCACGTCGAGCGGACTGACCCTGACGCCGGACCACGCCCTCACCGACGCGCCCGCCGCGGACACGCTGCTGGTCCCCGGCGGCGCGGCCACGCGCGACCCGGACCCGCGCCTGACCGACTGGCTGCGCGAGCGCGCCCCGCACACCCGCCGCACCGTCTCGGTGTGCACCGGCGCGTTCCTGCTGGCGCGGGCGGGGCTCCTGGACGGCCGCCGGGCCACGACGCACTGGGCGTTCTGCGACACCCTCGCCCGCCGGTACCCCGAGGTGGCCGTGGACCCCGACCCCGTCTACGTACGCGACGGCCCTGTGTCGACGTCGGCGGGCGTGACGGCGGGCATCGACCTCGCGCTCGCCCTGGTCGAGGAGGACCACGGCAGGGACGTGGCGCTGCGGATCGCCCGGGCCCTGGTCGTGTTCCTCCGACGCCCGGGAAACCAGGCCCAGTTCAGTACGCACCTCGCCGCCCAGACCGCCACCAGGGAACCGCTCGGCGAGGTGCAGCGGTGGATCGCCGAGCACCCCGGCGCCGACCTCTGCGTCGAGGCGCTCGCCGCCCGCGCCCGGCTCTCCCCGCGCCACTTCGCCCGCGCCTTCCGTACGGAGACGGGCCTGACGCCCGGCCGGTACGTCGAGCGCGTCCGGGTGGAGCACGCCCGCCGCCTCCTGGAGGACACCAAGGGCGGCGTAGAGGAGATCTCCCGGTCGAGCGGCTACGGCACCCCGGAGGCGATGCGCCGCGCCTTCCTCAAGACCCTCGGCACGTCACCGGCCGAGTACCGGCGCCGGTTCCACGCACCACTGGGCTGAACACCGCCCAGCCGACACGTCAGAAAGGCCTGACATGCAGATCGCCATCGCCCTCTACGAGCGGTTCACCGCCCTCGACGCCATCGGCCCGTACCAGACCCTCGGCGGCATTCCGGGCGCCGACGTCGTCTTCGTGGCCGAGCGGACCGGCCCCGTGCGGGACGACTCGGGACGGCTCGCGCTCGTCGCCGACAAGACCTTCGACGAGGTGGGCTCCCCGGACGTGGTCGTCGTGCCCGGCGGCCCCCGGCAGAGCGACCAGACGGAGAACGGGCCGCTCCTGGAGTGGCTGCGCGCCGCCGACGCCACCAGCACCTGGACGACGTCCGTGTGCACGGGCTCCCTCGCGCTCGCCGCCGCGGGCCTGCTCAAGGGGCGCGAGGCCACCTCGCACTGGCTCGCCCTGGAGGAGTTGGACCGGCTCGGCTGCCGCTCGACCGGACGGCGCGTGGTCTTCGACGGCAAGTACGTCACCGCGGCCGGCGTCTCGTCCGGCATCGACATGGGCCTCGCCCTCGCGGGCCGGATCGCGGGCGACGAGACCGCCCAGGCCATCCAGCTGATGACCGAGTACGACCCGCAGCCGCCCTACGACGCCGGCTCCCCGGACAAGGCCCCGGCCCACCTCGTGGCGAGGTTCCGCCCGGCCGGCTGAAGCCTCAGACCTCCACCGTCCACCCGAACCGCGGCGCGCGCCGCTCCAGGAACGCGGCGACGCCCTCCGCGCTCTCGCCGCCGTCGCGGGCCTGCTCGGCCCAGTGCGCGTCCCGGTCCGTGCGGCCCGTCACGAACTCCTTCGCCGCGGCCTGCGTCAGCTGCGAGCGGGCGGCGAGGGTGCGGGTGAACTCGGCGACCCGCTTGTCCAGGGCGTCCCCGGGCAGCACCTCGTCCACGAGCCCGGTGCGCAGCGCCCGCTCCGCCTCGATCAACTCGCCCGAGAACAGCAGGTACTTGGCGGTCGCCGGGCCCACGAGCGCGGCGAGGCGGCGCGTGGAGGAGGCCGGGTAGACGATCCCGAGCTTGGCCGGGGTCACCCCGAACCGCGCGCCGTCGGCGGCGAAACGCAGATCGCAGGCCGCCGCCAACTGGCTGCCGCCGCCCACGCAGTACCCGCGCACCACGGCGAGCGTCGGCTTCGGGAACGCGGCGAGTGCGTCCTCCGCCGCGACCGCGAGCCCCTGCGCCGCCCCCTCGCCGAGAGTCGATATGTCGGCCCCGGCGCAGAACGTGTCGCCGGCCCCGGTGAGCACGAGAACCCGTGCCTCCGGATCGGCCGCGAGCCGTTCGAGGAGCGGCGGCAGGGACGCCCACATGGCGTCGGTCATGGCGTTGCGCTTGGCCGGGTGGTCGATCACGACGGTGGCGACACCCTCGGCGACGCTGTGCGTGAGCTGCGGCGGGGACACGGAAGACATGCGGCGGATGCTAGCCGGACGGCCGGCGCGGTCGGCGTGTCGGGCAGCTCGTAGAACAAGCTTAAGAAGGTGCAAGTCGGGCGTAATGAGGGCGGGATCGGTCGACTTTCTGGCTCGGTCGACCATGAACGATCAAATGCCGTCGATAGGCGCTGACTTCTGGTCAGTACCGCGGCGCGGAGCAGGTGATTCTCAACACTCGAAGGGTGGTGACAATCGAGCGCAAGGGCGGCGACCTGACAATGAGCGACCACGGGTGGGGGTCCCGCCCAAGTCCTCAGGGCAGCGGGGGAGCACCCCCTGATCGTCCCGCGGACGGGCCGCTCCCGTACGAGGGAGTGTGGCGGTTCACGACGCAGGCGGTCGACGCCTCCGTGCCGCAGGCCCGGCGCGCGGTGCGGGAGTTGCTCACCCGGCAGGGCGTACCCGCCCCGGACGACCTGGTGCACGGGCTGCTCGTGATCGTTTCCGAACTCGTCACGAACGCGGTGAAGCACGCCGCCGTGGTCTCGCCGATGCTCGCCGTGGAGGTCGCCGTGGGGCCCGAGTGGGTGCGGGTGTCCGTGGAGGACGAACACCCCTACAAGCCCACGGCACTCGAGGCCACCAGCGGTCAGACCGGCGGCCGCGGCCTGCTGCTCGTCCGCGAGATCACCGCGGAGGCGGGCGGCGTCTGCGACGTCGCCAACACGGCGAGCGGGGGCAAGGTGATCTGGGCCGCCCTGCCCCTCAAGCCCGAGACGGCTACCAGCCCGCCGAGGGACCTGTCAGCTCCCTGACCGCCGGTCGCGCCGCGTCGAGGACCGTCATGAACCACGCGGAGAACGGGTCCTTGGCGTGCCGCTCGGCCAGCTCGTCCGCCGTCACGAAAGCCGTCGCCCCGACCTCCTCCGGGTCGGGGTCCAGCGATGCCTGCACGAGACCCACGAAGAGGTGGTTGAACTCCTGCTCCACCAGGCCCGACTCGGGGTCCGGGTGGTTGTAGCGCACCGTGCCGGCCTCGGCCATCAGGGACGGCGAGACGCCGAGCTCCTCGAAGGTGCGCCGCGCGGCCGCCGCGAACGGGGCCTCGCCGGGGTACGGATGGCCGCAGCACGTGTTCGACCAGACGCCGGGGGAGTGGTACTTGCCGAGCGCCCGCTGCTGCAGCAGCAGCCGCCCCTGCTCGTCGAAGAGGAACACGGAGAACGCTCTGTGCAGCTGCCCGGGCGGCTGGTGCGCCGCGAGCTTCTCCGCCGTGCCGATCGTCCTGCCGTCCTCGTCGACGAGTTCCAGCAAGATCGCTTCCGCGGTGCCGTTCGACGAGCTGTTCGTCGTGGGGGCAGGTGTGATCGGCATACCTATCCTTCGTTTCGTTCCTCGAACCAAGTCTGCCGTACGGGACGGACAGCCCCCGCGCTGTCGGCGTCCCGCAAGTCCCGTCCGGCCGCGAGGCCGGGCGGGACCACCGTAGGCGCCGGTCAGACGCCGAATGCGGCCGGGTAGGTGATCGTGCCCCGCGGGAGCTGCCCGGAATCGTCCCGTTCATCCAGAACGAGCGCCATCATCGCCTCGTCCGGCACGTCGAAACCGGGCCGGATGCCGTACCCGGAGGCGGGCGTGAAGCCGAACCTCGGGTAGTACTCCGGGTGCCCGAGGACCAGCACAAGTCGCTCGCCACGCGCGCGTGCCGCCTCCAGCACCGCGCGTACGACGGCCGAACCGGCCCCCGTGCGCTGGTACTCCGGAAGCACCGCGCAGGGCGCGAGCGCCGCAGCGGGCGCGCCGTCCACGGTGCAGCGGGTGATCAGCGCGTGCGCGACGACCGTGCCGTCCGAGGCCTCGGCCACGTACGAAAGACCCTCCAGCCACGCGTCCTTGTCGTCACGCAGGGCGTCGACCAGGTCGGCCTCGGCCTCGGTGGGGAAGGCGGCGGCGTTGACGGCGTGCACGGACGCCCGGTCGTCCCCGGTCTCGGGGCGCGGGCGCCACGCGTGCGTCGTGTTGTCGGTCAACCTATGAACCTTTGAGTGAAGGGGCGTCGTTCAGTGGCACAGCCGCGCCTCGTGCTCGGCGTGCCCGGTGGGCTCCAGCTGGAACGTGCAGTGCTCCACGTCGAAGTGGTCGCCGAGGCAGCCCTGCAGTTCGTGGAGCATCTTCTCGTGGCCGATCGAGCCGAGCATTTCCGTGCTGACCACGACGTGCGCCGAGAGCACCGGCATCCCCGAGGTGATCGTCCAGGCGTGCAGGTCGTGCACGTCCTCGACGCCGGGCAGCGCCAGTATGTGGGCCCTGACCTCCGCCATGTCGACGCCCTTGGGGGCCGATTCGAGCAGCACGTTCAGCGTCTCGCGCAGCAGCTTCACCGTACGCGGGACGATCATGAGGCCGATGACGAGCGAGGCGATCGGGTCGGCGGGCTGCCAGCCCGTGGTCAGGATGACCGCGGCGGAGATCAGTACCGCGAGGGAACCGAGCGCGTCGGCGGCCACCTCCAGGAAGGCGCCGCGCACGTTCAGGCTCTCCTGCTGGCCCTTCACCAGGAGGGACAGCGAGATCATGTTCGCGACCAGGCCGATCAGGCCGAAGACGATCGTCTGCCCGCCCGCCGTCTCGGCCGGCTCGATGAACCGCTGGATCGCCTCGTACAGGACGTAGCCGCCGACGCCGAGCAGCAGCAGGCAGTTGGCGAGCGCGGCGAGGATCTCGGCGCGCGCGTAGCCGAAGGTGCGCTGGTCGCTCGCGGGGCGGTTGGCGAAGTGGATCGCGATCAGGGCCATGGCGAGGCCGAGCGCGTCCGTCGCCATGTGGGCGGCGTCGGCGATCAGGGCGAGCGAGTCGGCGACGATGCCGCCGATGATCTCCACCACCATCACGGCCAGCGTGATCGAGAGGGCGACGCGCAGCCGTCCGCGGTGTGCGGCGGCGGCCGTGCCGGTCGTCGGTCCGTGGCTGTGCCCGTGGTCGTGATCGTGCCCGAGGCCCATCGAAAACCCCCTACGTATCGATCCGGCGCGTTGCCCTGGTCGGGGGCGACGATCACAGTGAACTACGGGTAGGGGGTATCCGCAAACATGGCGCTGAACACCGTTGTCATGTGCCCTGACCTGCGCAAACGATACGTCGCGTGTACGCAGGTCAGGGCGCCGGCGTGATCACTTCCCGGTCGCCTCCGGGTGCCGCAGGCACCAGCCGGCCCAGGCCGACTCGACCATCTCGCGCACCCCGCGCTGCGCCTTCCAGCCGAGCTCCTGCTCGGCGAGCGCCGAGGAGCCGACCGCGCGCGGGGCGTCGCCGGGACGGCGCGGCTCGACGATCGCGGGGGTGGGGTTCCCGGAGACGTCCGCGATCAGGTCGATCAGCTCGCGCACGGAGGCGCCCTGCCCGGTGCCGATGTTGAGCGTCAGATCGCCGCCCGCGTCGGGCCCGGACAGCCGGCGGGCCGCCGCCAGGTGCGCCTCGGCGAGGTCGGCGACGTGAATGTAGTCACGGATGCAGGTGCCGTCCGGGGTCGGGTAGTCGTCGCCGAAGATCCGCGGGGCCTCGCCGCGTGTCAGGCGGTCGAAGACCATCGGGATCACGTTGTAGACGCCGATGTCCGCGAGCTCCGGCGCCGCGGCGCCCGCCACGTTGAAGTAGCGCAGGCAGGCCGTCGCCATGCCGTGCGCGTGCCCGGCCGCCCGCACCAGCCACTCGCCCGCGAGCTTCGTCTCGCCGTACGGGTTCACGGGTGCGGTGGCCGTGGACTCGGTGATGAGGCCCACATCCGGGTTGCCGTAGACGGCCGCGGAGGAGGAGAACACGAAGCGGCGCACCCCGGCCGCCGCGACCGTCTCCAGGAGCACGGCGAGCCCGCCCACGTTGTCCCGGTAGTACAGCTCCGGCTTCTCCACCGACTCGCCGACCTGCTTGTGCGCGGCGAGGTGGACGACGCCGGTCACCTCGTGCTCCGCGCACACCCGGGCCACCAACTCGGTGTCCAGCGCCGAGCCGCGCACCAGCGTGATCGCCTCGGGCAGCCGGGAGGGCACCCCCGAGGTCACGTTGTCCAGGACGACGACCCGCTCGCCCGCTTCGGTCATAGCCCGCGCCACATGGGCCCCGATGTATCCGGCTCCGCCGGTGATCAGCCACGTCATGGCGCACCACCCTAAGACCGAACCGGCTCATCCCCGCTCGTCGCGCGCGGCTACCCGCGGTTACGGACCCGGGCCGCCCCTGGTTTGTGGCCCGAGTACTTGATCGTCAATGATGAGCGCGCGGTCGGCCCTGCGCGGACCGCATGAGACAGGGGCCAATCGGTCGGTAAACGGGCAGCGAACGCCCGGTTGCGCCATCCGATAGCCTCTGCCGACATGCCGCCCGGCCGCGTATCCGCCCCGGGTGCTCCACCATGCATGAGCCCGGCGCACAGGTGTGCGTCGGCATCCAAGGAGTGAGTTCGTCTGTCGACCGCCATCGTCACCGGATCGCCGGTTCCCGGATCGTCCCTGGAGGGAGATCTGCGGGAGCTGGGCTTCGACGTGCGGTTCGCCCCGGACCCCGCGGACGCCGAAGCGGCGCTCGCGGCCGTCCCCGGCGAGCAGCGGGTCGCGGTCGTCGACGCGGGCTTCGTGGGCCATGTCCACGCCCTGCGCCTCGGCCTGACCGACCCGCGCTTTCCCGCGTCGGCGATCCCCGGCGCGGTCGCCGCGCAGCCCGCCGCCCGCCAGGCGCTGACCCGCGCGGTCGCGCGGACCGGCGTCGACCCGGACGTCGTGGCCAAGAGCCTGGAGGCGGACGGCACCGATGTGCACCACCCCGAGCTCGGTGAGCTCGTCGCCGCGGTGCCCGCCGACCCGCAGGCCCGCAACGAGGCGCGGCAGGCGTTGGCGTCCGTCGACGACGAGGCGATCCGGCTGCGTACGGCGGTCAAGGCGCGCGACGGCTTCTTCACGACCTACTGCATCAGCCCGTACTCCCGCTACATCGCGCGCTGGTGCGCCCGCCGGGGCCTGACCCCGAACCAGGTCACCACCGCCTCGCTGCTCGTCGCGCTGATCGCGGCGGGTTGCGCGGCCACCGGGACGCGCGGCGGGTTCGTCGCGGCGGGCGTGCTGCTGCTCGCCTCCTTCGTCCTGGACTGCACCGACGGGCAGCTCGCCCGCTACTCGCTGCAGTACTCGACGATGGGCGCGTGGCTGGACGCGACGTTCGACCGGGCCAAGGAGTACGCCTACTACGCGGGCCTCGCGCTCGGCGCCGCCAACGCGAGCGGCGACGACGTGTGGGCGCTGGCGCTCGGCGCGATGGTGCTGCAGACCGGCCGGCACGTGATCGACTTCTCGTTCAACGAGGCGAACCACGACGCCGAGGCCAACACGAGCCCCACCGCTTCCCTCTCCGGCAAGCTCGACTCCGTCGGCTGGACCGTCTGGGCCCGCCGGATGATAGTGCTGCCGATCGGTGAACGCTGGGCGCTGATCGCGCTGTTCACCGCGCTGACCACGCCGCGCATCACCTTCTACATGCTGCTCATCGGCTGTGCGCTCGCCGCCTGCTACACGACCGCGGGCCGCGTCCTGCGCTCGCTGACCCGCAGGGCGCGCCGCACGGACCGGGCCGCCGCGGCGCTCGGCGACCTCGCCGACTCCGGACCGATCGCCGAGGTGCTCGCGAAGGCCCTCAAGACGAAGTCCGCCCCCGTGCTCGCCGCCGTCGGAGCCGTCGCGGTCGTCGCCGTGAGCGCGCTCACGGACTTCGGCAGCGTCTGGCCGATCGTGGCCGCGGCCGTGTACTGCGTCACGTCGGGCCTCGCCGTCTCCCGTCCCCTCAAGGGCGCCCTCGACTGGCTCGTGCCCCCGATATTCCGGGCCGGGGAGTACCTCACGATCCTCGTCCTCGCCGCCCGCGCGGACGTACAGGGCGCCCTGCCCGCGGCTTTCGGCCTCGTGGCGGCGGTCGCCTACCATCACTACGACACGGTGTACCGCATTCGCGGCAACGCCGGGTCGCCCCCGCACTGGCTGGTGCGGGCGATCGGCGGGCACGAAGGCCGGACACTGGTCGTCACGGTCCTCGCCGCGCTGCTCACCCCCACAGATTTCACCCTCGCGCTCACGGTGCTCGCCGTGGCCGTGGCACTCGTGGTGCTCGCAGAGAGCATCCGCTTCTGGGTCGCCTCCGCTCAGCGCGGAGAGCCCGCCGTACACGATGAAGGAGAACCCGCATGATCGGCCTCGTCCTGGCCGCCGGCGCCGGCAGCCGGCTCCGTCCCTACACCGAGACGCTTCCCAAGGCGCTCGTGCCCGTCGTGGGCGAGGGGACCGAGAACGAGCTCTCCGTACTCGACCTCACGCTGAAGAACTTCGCCGAGATCGGCCTCACCGAGGTCGGCATCATCGTCGGCTACCGCAAGGAGGTCGTCTACGAGCGCAAGGCCGCGCTCGAGGCGAAGTACGGCCTGAAGCTCACGCTGATCGAGAACGACGTGGCCGAGAAGTGGAACAACGCCTACTCCCTGTGGTGCGGCCGTGACGCCATGAAGCACTCGGTGATCCTCGCCAACGGCGACACCGTGCACCCGGTCTCCGTCGAGAAGACGCTGCTCGCCGCCCGCGGCGACGGCAAGAAGATCATCCTCGCGCTCGACACGGTCAAGGACCTGGGCGAAGAGGAGATGAAGGTCGTCGTGGACCCCGACAAGGGCGTCCAGAAGATCACGAAGCTGATGGACCCGTCCGAGGCCACCGGCGAGTACATCGGCGTCACCCTCATCGAGGGCGAGGCCGCCGACGAGCTGGCCGACGCCCTGAAGGCCACGTACGAGCGTGACCCGCAGCTGTACTACGAGGACGGCTACCAGGAGCTCGTGAACCGCGGCTTCAAGGTCGACGTCGCGCCCATCGGCGACGTCCCGTGGGTCGAGATCGACAACCACGACGACCTGGCCAAGGGGCGGGAGATCGCGTGCCAGTACTGACGAGACTCATCCCCTCGCCGGTCGTCGTCGACATTCGGTCGGGGGCGCTCGACGACCTCGCCAAGGTCCTCGCCGACGGGAGGATCTCGTCGTCCACGGGGCGCCTGGCCATCGCGATCAGCGGTGGTTCGGGCGCCGCCCTGCGGGCCCGCCTCGAGCCCTCGCTGCCCCGCGCCGAGTGGTTCGAGGTCGGCGGCGGCACCATCGACGACGCGATCAAGCTCGCCGACGACGTCAAGAAGGCCGGGCGCTACGACGCCCTGGTCGGCCTCGGCGGCGGCAAGATCATCGACTGCGCCAAGTTCGCGGCCGCGCGCGTCGGCGTGCCGCTGGTCGCCGTCGCGACGAACCTGTCGCACGACGGCCTGTGCTCGCCCGTCGCGACCCTCGACAACGACGCGGGCCGCGGCTCGTACGGGGTGCCGAACCCGATCGGTGTCGTGATCGACCTCGACATCATCCGCGAGGCCCCGGTGCGCTTCGTGCGCTCCGGCATCGGTGACGCCCTCTCCAACATCTCCGCGGTCGCGGACTGGGAGCTGGGCGCCCGCGAGTGCGGCGAGGACATCGACGGCCTGGCCGCCGCCATGGCCCGCCAGGCGGGCGAGGCGGTGCTGCGGCACCCCGGCGGCGTCGGCGACGACGACTTCCTCCAGGTGCTCGCGGAGGGCCTGGTCCTCACCGGTATCGCCATGTCGGTCTCCGGTGACTCGCGGCCCGCCTCCGGCGCCTGCCACGAGATCAACCACGCCTTCGACCTCCTCTACCCCAAGCGCGCCGCCAGCCACGGCGAGCAGTGCGGCCTGGGCGCGGCCTTCGCGATGCACCTGCGCGGTGCCCGCGACCAGTCCGCGTACATGGCCGAGGTGCTGCGCAGGCACGGCCTGCCGGTGCTGCCGGAGGAGATCGGCTTCAGCGTGGACGAGTTCGTGAAGGTCGTGGAGTTCGCTCCGCAGACCCGTCCGGGCCGCTACACGATCCTCGAGCACCTCGACCTCTCCACCGATCAGATCAGGGACGCCTACGCCGACTATGCAAAAGCCATCGGTAGCTGAACTCCGCCCGGTCGTTCACCCCGCCGGGGTGAAGGACCGCAGGAGCGGTGAGCACTGGATGGGCCGGCTCTACATGCGCGAGGTCTCGCTGCGTGTGGACCGCCACCTGGTGAACACCAAGGTCTCGCCCAACCAGCTGACCTACCTGATGACCGTCTGCGGTGTCCTCGCGGCCCCGGCGCTCCTGGTGCCGGGGATCTGGGGCGCGGTCCTCGGCGTCGTCGCGGTGCAGCTGTACCTGCTGCTCGACTGCGTCGACGGCGAGATCGCGCGCTGGCGCAAGCAGTACTCGCTGGCCGGCGTGTGGATGGACCGGGTCGGCGCGTACCTCACCGACGCCGCCGTCCTCGTCGGCTTCGGGCTGCGCGCCGCCGACCTGTTCGGCACGGGCCGCATCGACTGGCTGTGGGCCTTCCTCGGCACGCTCGCCGCGCTCGGCGCCATCCTGATCAAGGCCGAGACGGACCTGGTCGGGCTCGCCCGCGCGGCGACCGGCAAGGAGCAGGTCAAGGAGTCCGCGTCCGAGATGCGCTCCTCCGGCATGGCCCTGGCCCGCAGGGCCGCGGCCATGCTCAAGTTCCACCGGCTCATCCTGGGCATCGAGGCGACGCTCCTCATCCTGGTCCTCTCGGTCGTGGACCAGATCCGGGGCGACCTGTTCTTCTCGCGCCTGGGTGTGGCCGTCCTGGCGGGCATCGCGCTCCTCCAGACCCTGCTCCACCTCGTGTCCATCCTCGCTTCGAGCAGGCTCAAGTGAGCCCCATGAATACAGGCACACAGCAGTTGAAGGTCGGCGCGGTTGTCATCACCATGGGCAACCGGCCGGCCGAGCTGCGCGCCCTCCTCGACTCGGTCGCCAAGCAGGACGGCGACCCGGTCGAGGTGGTCGTGGTCGGCAACGGCTCCCCGGTCCCGGACGTCACTGAGTTCTCGTCGGTCGTGCGGACCATCGAGCTGCCCGAGAACCTCGGCATCCCCGGCGGCCGCAACGTCGGCATCGAGGCCTTCGGACCGTCCGGATCCGACGTCGACATCCTGATGTTCCTGGACGACGACGGCCTCCTTCCGCTGACGGACACGGCCGAGAAGTGCCGCGAGGCCTTCACCGGCGACCCGAAGCTCGGCATCGTCAGCTTCCGCATCGCGGACCCGGACACCGGCGAGACGCAGCGCCGGCACGTGCCGCGGCTGCGCGCCGCCGACCCGATGCGCTCCTCGCGCGTGACCACGTTCCTCGGCGGCGCCAACGCCGTGCGTACGCGGGTCATCGCCGAGGCCGGGCCGCTGCCCGCCGAGTTCTTCTACGCCCACGAGGAGACCGACCTCGCCTGGCGTGCCCTCGACGCGGGCTGGATGATCGACTACCGCGCCGACATGGTGCTGCACCACCCCACCACGGCCCCGTCCCGGCACGCGGTCTACCACCGGATGGTGGCCCGCAACCGCGTCTGGCTGGCCCGCCGCAATCTGCCCGCGCTCCTGGTGCCCGTGTACCTCGGCGTCTGGCTGCTCCTCACCCTGGCCCGCCGGCCCTCGGGCCCGGCACTGAAGGCCTGGCTGGGCGGCTTCAAGGAAGGCTGGACGACCCCCTGCGGGCCCAGGCGTCCCATGAAGTGGCGTACCGTGTGGCGGCTGACCCGACTGGGCCGACCCCCTGTCATCTGACAAGCTCGTGCCTGACGGCAGGCCGCGCTTTTGAAGACGAAAGTTCCTCTTGTGAGTGAGACAACGCATGACGCCGGAGTCGCGGTGACCGCGCCCCCGTCGCCCGACGACGGGCTCTCCCGGAGCGAGCTCGCCGCCAAGTACGGCTTGTCCGTCAGCGGAGCCCGCCCCGGCCTCTTCGAGTACGTACGGCAGCTGTGGGGCCGGCGCCACTTCATCATCGCCTTCTCGCAGGCGAAGCTGACCGCTCAGTACAGCCAGGCCAAGCTCGGCCAGCTGTGGCAGGTGGCGACGCCGCTGCTGAACGCGGCGGTCTACTTCTTCATCTTCGGCCTGCTCCTCGGCGCCCGGAAGGGCATCCCGCACGAGATCTACGTGCCGTTCCTGGTCACGGGTGTCTTCGTCTTCACGTTCACGCAGAGCTCGGTGATGGCGGGCGTGCGGGCCATCTCCGGCAACCTCGGCCTGGTCAGGGCGCTGCACTTCCCGCGGGCCTCGCTGCCGATCTCGTTCGCGCTCCAGCAGCTCCAGCAGCTGCTGTTCTCGATGATCGTGCTGGTCATCGTGATGCTCGGGTTCGGCGTCTTCCCGGCCTTCTCCTGGCTCCTGGTGATCCCCGCGCTGATCCTCCAGTTCGGCTTCAACATGGGCCTCGCGCTGATCTTCGCCAGGGCGGGCAGCAAGACCCCCGACCTCGCGCAGCTGATGCCGTTCGTCATGCGTACGTGGATGTACGCGTCCGGCGTCATGTTCAGCATCCCCGCGATGCTCGCCGACAAGAACGCCCCCGGCTGGCTCACCGACGTCCTGCAGTGGAACCCGGCCTCGATCTACATGGACCTGATCCGCTACGCCTTCATGGGCGGGCACGGATACGGCTCCGAGTACCTCCCGCCGCACGTGTGGGCCTTCGCGGCCGGCTGGGCCGTCCTGATCGGAGCCGCCGGCTTCGTCTACTTCTGGAAGGCAGAGGAGCGGTACGGCCGTGGCTGATCTCGACAACCCCACCGATGCGCGCGTCCCCACGGTCATCGCCGACGAGCTGCACATCGTGTACCGCGTCAACGGCGCGAAGACCGGCAAGGGCAGCGCCACCTCGGCGCTGAGCCGGATCCTCAAGCGCGGCGACGAGCGCGGCGTGCGCAAGGTGCACGCCGTCAAGGGCGTCTCCTTCACCTCCTACCGCGGCGAGGCCATCGGCCTCATCGGGTCGAACGGCTCCGGCAAGTCGACCCTGCTGCGCGCCATCGCGGGCCTGCTCCCCGCCGAGAAGGGCAAGGTCTACACGAACGGCCAGCCCTCGCTGCTCGGCGTGAACGCGGCCCTGATGAACGACCTCACGGGCGAGCGCAACGTCATCCTGGGCGGTCTCGCCATGGGCATGTCCCGCGAGGAGATCAAGGCGCGCTACCAGGACATCGTCGACTTCTCCGGCATCAACGAGAAGGGCGACTTCATCACGCTGCCGATGCGGACGTACTCGTCCGGCATGGCCGCGCGCCTGCGCTTCTCCATCGCGGCCGCCAAGGACCACGACGTGCTGATGATCGACGAGGCCCTGGCCACCGGTGACCGCAAGTTCCAGAAGCGCTCCGAGGCCCGCATCCGCGAGCTGCGCAAGGAGGCCGGAACGGTCTTCCTGGTGAGTCACAACAACAAGTCCATCCGCGACACCTGTGAACGCGTCCTGTGGCTCGAGCGCGGGGAACTGCGTATGGATGGTCCGACGGCCGAGGTACTCAAGGAGTACGAGAAGTTCACGGGCAAGTAACCGCCCGCCTCTGGACCACGTCATATGAGGCCCTACCGGCTTCCGTCCGGTGGGGCCTCTGATATGCCTGTAGGTACCAAGCAGTTGGCGATCACGGTCAAGGGCGGGTCAACTTCCTTGCCCTGAAGGAATCTTGGCGCCAATCGGTGTGTTGTTGTGATGTGCAGAACACCCCGACGCGAGGGCGGGCGTTGTACAACGTAAGCTGTACCGGCCTCAATCGCGGCATGTGGGGCGATAAGGCGCGACATCCCGACCCCTGCGGGGCTGGGCGGCCGCGCGGGCGGCCGGGCGGCGTGTCCGAAATGAGATGCATTGGGTCCGCAGTGTAGAACGGGAGTTGTGACGGCAATGGCTATGGAAACTCTCCAGCTCCACGGGGCTTTCGCCGTCCTCGGGGAAGTGGGCCGCACCCGGTGAGCGCGCACCCCCGAGTGCGCCCCGAGAGCCCTGTCGACACAGCGAGCCCGGAGAGCGCCACCCTCGACAAGGCCGCCGAGGAGAACTTCCCGGTGGCCCCGTTCTTCCTGCCGCGCGCCTGGCGCGACGATCTCATGGCCGTGTACGGCTTCGCGCGCCTCGTCGACGACATCGGTGACGGCGACCTCGCCCCCGGCGGCGCGGACGCCCGCCTCCTGGGCGTGTCACCCGATCAGGCGCACGACCGCCTCGCGATGCTGGACGCCTTCGAGACCGACCTGCGGCAGGTCTTCGACGGCACGCCGCGCCACCCGCTCCTCAAGGCCCTGCAGCCCACCGTTCGGCGCCGCTCGCTGACCCCCGAGCCGTTTCTCGGCCTCATCGCCGCGAACCGCCAGGACCAGCTGGTCACGCGCTACGAGACGTACGACGACCTGCTCGCCTACTGCGAGCTGTCCGCCAACCCCGTGGGCCGCCTCGTCCTCGCCATCACCGGCACCGCGACCCCCGAGCGCATCCGCCTCTCGGACGCGGTCTGCACCGGGCTCCAGATCGTCGAGCACCTCCAGGACGTGGCCGAGGACCTGGACCGCGACCGGATCTACCTGCCGGCCGAAGACCTGAAGAAGTTCCACGTCGACGAGACGGATCTCGCCGCCCCGAGCGCGGGCGCATCGGTGCGTGCGCTGGTCGCGTACGAGGCCGAACGCGCCCTGAAGCTGCTGAATGAAGGCACCCCCCTGGTGGGTAGCGTCCACGGCAGGCTGAAGCTGCTGCTGGCAGGGTTCGTCGCAGGGGGGAAAGCGGCGGTCCACGCGATCACCGCCGTTTCGTACGACGTGCTTCCTGGACCGCCCAAACCCACCAAGGCGCGATTGCTGCGCGAGGTGGGAGCGACTCTGCGAGGAGAGGGGTGAGCAACACCGTGGAGTCTGACCAGACCGTGTCGGCGCCGGTGCTCGCCGCATACAGCTACTGCGAGACCGTCACCGGGCAGCAGGCCCGCAACTTCGCCTACGGGATCCGGCTGCTGCCGACCGCGAAGCGGCGCGCCATGTCGGCGCTCTACGCGTTCTCGCGCCGCGTCGACGACATCGGCGACGGCGGCCTGGAGCCCGACATCAAGGCGCACCGGCTCGACGAGACCAGGGCGCTGCTCGGCCGCGTCCAGGACGGCAAGGTCGAGGAGGACGACACCGACCCGGTGGCCGTCGCCCTCGCCGATGCCGCGAGCCGCTTCCCGGTTCCGCTGGACGCGCTCGACGAGCTGATCGACGGTGTCCTGATGGACCTGCGCGGCGAGACCTACGAGACCTGGGACGACCTGAAGGTCTACTGCCGGTGCGTCGCGGGCGCCATCGGGCGGGTCTCGCTCGGCGTCTTCGGCACGGAGCCGGGGGCGCGCGGCGTCGAGCGCGCGCCGGAGCTCGCCGACACGCTCGGCCTCGCGCTCCAACTCACCAACATCCTCCGCGACGTGCGCGAGGACGCCGCCGACGGGCGCACCTATCTGCCCGCCGACGACCTCGCCAAGTTCGGCTGCTCGGCGGGGTTCCAGAGCTCCGTGCCCCCGGCCGGCTCGGACTTCGCCGGGCTCGTGCACTTCGAAGTGCGGCGCGCCCGCGCCCTGTTCGCCGAGGGCTACCGGCTGCTTCCCATGCTCGACCGGCGCTCCGGCGCCTGCGTCGCCGCCATGGCCGGCATCTACCGCAGACTGCTCGACCGCATCGAGCGCGACCCCGAGGCCGTGCTGCGCGGCCGGGTCTCGCTGCCCGGGCACGAGAAGGCGTACGTCGCCGTGCGCGGCCTGTCGGGCCTCGACACCCGCACCGTCGTGCGCGGCGCCACCCGCGGTACCACCAGGAGGCGCGCCTGATGGACAGCGCGGGCCAGGTCGACGTGGCGAGAACGAAGTGGCGGGCAACCCTCCGCAGCGGCGCGGCGTCCCTGCATGCAACGGTCGGTCGTGTGTTCGCCACACCCGTCGAACCCGGCCCCACGGGGGCCGTACGCACCACCGGAAGCACCACCCAGGGGGAGGGCGCATGAGCGAGGCGACCACGTCCGGCGACGTGCGCGAGGCGGACGCCGCGGGGGACCGCGGGCGCCCCACCGCGGTGGTCGTCGGCGGTGGGCTCGCGGGGATCACGTCCGCGCTCGCGCTCGCCGACGGAGGCATGGACGTCACCCTCCTCGAGGGGCGCCCCCGGCTGGGCGGCCTCGCGTTCTCCTTCAAGCGCGGCGACCTCACCGTCGACAACGGCCAGCACGTGTACCTGCGCTGCTGCACCGCCTACCGCTGGTTCCTCGACCGCGTCGACGCCGCCGCGCTCGCGCCCCTGCAGGAACGACTCGACGTGCCCGTACTTGACGCCGAGAGGAACCGGCTCGGCCGGCTGCGGCGCACCGCGCTGCCCGTGCCGCTGCACCTGGCCAAGAGCCTCGCCACGTACCCGCACCTGTCGCTCGCCGAGCGCGCCAACGTCGGCCGCGCCGCGCTCGCCCTCAAGGGCCTGGACCCCGCCGATCCGGCGCTCGACAAACGGGACTTCGGCTCCTGGCTGGCCGAACACGGGCAGACGCAGCGGGCCATCGAGGCGCTGTGGGACCTCGTCGGCGTCGCGACCCTGAACGCGGTGGCGGGGGACTCCTCGCTGGGCCTGGCCGCCATGGTCTTCAAGACCGGGCTGCTGTCCGAGCCCGGCGCCGCCGACATCGGGTGGGCCAAGGTGCCCCTCGGTGAACTCCACGACACTCTCGCCCGCAAGGCGCTCGACTCCGCGGGCGTACGCACCGAACTCCGTACACGCGTCACCTCCATCTCCCGTACGGACAACGGACGTTGGGCCGTGGAGGTTCCCGAAGGGCCGGACGGCTGCGGCGCCGTGCTCGCCGCCGACACCGTCGTGCTCGCCGTGCCGCAGCGCGAGGCGCACGACCTGCTGCCCGCGGGAGCGCTCGACGACGCCGGCCGGCTGCTCGACATCGGCACCGCGCCGATCCTCAACCTGCACGTCGTGTACGGCCGCAAGGTCCTCAAGCAGCCCTTCTTCACCGCGCTCGGCTCGCCGGTGCAGTGGGTCTTCGACCGCACCGACGCCTCGGGACTCGCCCGTACGCTGCCGGGCGCCCAGTACCTCGCCGTCTCCCAGTCGGCCGCGCAGGACGAGATCGACGCGCCGGTCGCCGAGCTGCGCGAGCGGTACCTGCCGGAGCTGGAGCGGCTGCTGCCCGCCGCGCGCGGCGCCGAGATCCACGACTTCTTCGTCACCCGGGAGCGGACGGCGACCTTCGCGCCGACCCCCGGGGTCGGCGCGCTGCGGCCCACGGCCCGCACCAATGCCCCCGGCCTGTACCTGGCCGGCGCGTGGACCGCCACCGGGTGGCCCGCGACCATGGAAGGCGCTGTCCGCAGCGGCACCAGTGCCGCCGACGCGGCGCTCGCCGCGCTCGGCCGCCCCCGCGGCCACCTGTACCGGGAGGCGGCGTGACCAGCGAACTCCCCACGGTGGACGTGACCAGCGATCTGCCCCAGGTCGACAAGCCGACAACGCTGTATCCGGTTACACAAGGAGAGACTGTGCCACCTGTGCCCTCGGCCCCAGAGGCTGCCGACGCGGTGGACGTGACCGCGCTTTTGGAGCGCGGCCGAACCCTGGCCACCCCCGTGCTGAAGGCGGCGGTGGACCGCCTGGCAGCACCGATGGACACCGTCGCCGCCTACCACTTCGGCTGGATCGACGCCGCGGGCAACCCGGCCGACGGTGACGGCGGCAAGGCCGTGCGCCCCGCCCTCGCCGTGCTGTCCGCGCAGGCCGCGGGCGCCGACCCGGAGGTCGGCGTGCCGGGCGCCGTCGCGGTCGAGCTCGTCCACAACTTCTCGCTGCTGCACGACGACCTGATGGACGGCGACGAGCAGCGCCGGCACCGCGACACCGTATGGAAGGTGCACGGCCCCGCGCAGGCGATCCTGGTCGGCGACGCCCTCTTCGCGCTGGCCAACGAGGTCATCCTGGAGCTGGAGACCGTCGACGCGGGCCGCGCCACGCGCCGCCTGACCACCGCGACCCGCGCCCTCATCGACGGCCAGGCGCAGGACATCGGGTTCGAGCACCGCGAGCGCGTCAGCGTCGTGGAGTGCCTGGAGATGGAGGGCAACAAGACGGGCGCGCTGCTCGCCTGCGCCTCCTCCATCGGCGCGGTTCTCGGCGGCGCCGATGACGCGACCGCGGATGCCCTGGAGAAGTACGGCTACCACCTGGGCCTCGCCTTCCAGGCCGTCGACGACCTGCTCGGCATCTGGGGCGACCCCGAGTCGACCGGCAAGCAGACCTGGAGCGACCTGCGCCAGCGCAAGAAGTCCCTGCCGGTCGTCGCCGCGCTCGGCGCCGGCGGACCGGCCTCCGAGCAGCTCGGCGAGCTCCTGGCCGCCGATGCCAAGGACGTCGACTTCGACACCTTCACCGAGGCGGACTTCGCCGCCCGCGCCGCCCTCATCGAGGAGGCCGGCGGGCGCGAGTGGACCGCCGAAGAAGCGCGGCGCCAGTACGCCGTCGCCCTCGAAGCCCTGGACTCCGTCCAGATGTCAGCCACGGTGCGCGCCCAGTTCGTGGCGCTCGCCGACTTCGTCGTCGTACGAAAGAGATGATCACTATCGGCCGCATATGACTCGCAGTCGCCGGCCGGTGTCCCGCCAGGGCTCCGGCCGACGGTTACCCAGCAGAGAAGAAGCACTGCATGAAGGGATAGCCATGACAGCGACGACCGACGGAAGCTCCGGCGCCACGGCGCCGCAGACGACCTCGGCCACCACTGCCCAACTGACCGACACGACCCCCGGGGCGGCCGGGCCCCGAAACGCCGCCGGCCGAGCCATACAGCGCGCCACGGACTTCCTGCTCGCGCGGCAGGACGACCGGGGCTGGTGGAAGGGCGACCTCGACACCAATGTGACGATGGACGCCGAAGACCTGCTGCTGCGCCAGTTCCTCGGTATCAGGGACAAGGCCACGACCGACGCCGCCGCGCTGTTCATCCGCGGCGAGCAGCGCGAGGACGGCACCTGGGCCACCTTCTACGGCGGCCCCGGCGAACTGTCCACCACCATCGAGGCGTACGTCGCGCTGCGCCTGGCCGGTGACTCCCCGGACGACGCGCACATGGCCAGGGCCTCCGCGTGGATCCGCGAGCGCGGCGGGATCGCCGCCAGCCGCGTGTTCACCCGGATCTGGCTGGCCCTGTTCGGCTGGTGGAAGTGGGACGACCTCCCCGAACTCCCCCCGGAGCTCATCTACTTCCCCAAGTGGATGCCGCTCAACATCTACGACTTCGGATGCTGGGCCCGGCAGACGATCGTGCCGCTCACCGTGGTCTCCGCGAAGCGCCCGGTGCGCCCCGCGCCGTTCCCGCTGGACGAGCTGCACACCGACGCCCGCGATCCGAACCCCGCCAAGCCCCTTGCCCCCGTGGTGAGTTGGGACGGCGCGTTCCAGCGGCTCGACAAGATCATGCACGGCTACCACAAGGTGGCCCCGAAGCGGCTGCGCAAGTCGGCGATGAACTCCGCGGCCCGCTGGATCGTCGAGCGCCAGGAGAACGACGGCTGCTGGGGCGGCATCCAGCCGCCCGCCGTCTACTCCGTCATCGCGCTCCACCTGCTCGGCTACGACCTCGAACACCCGGTCCTCAAGGCCGGGTTGGCGTCCCTCGACCGGTTCGCCGTGTGGCGCGAGGACGGGGCCCGGATGATCGAGGCCTGCCAGTCGCCGGTGTGGGACACGTGCCTGGCGACCATCGCGCTCGCCGACGCGGGCCTGCCCGCCGACCACCCGGCGCTCGTCAGGGCCGCCGAGTGGATGATCACCGAGCAGATCGACCGGCCGGGCGACTGGTCCGTGCGCAGGCCCGCGCTCGAACCCGGCGGCTGGGCCTTCGAGTTCGACAACGACAACTACCCCGACATCGACGACACCGCCGAGGTCGTGCTCGCGCTGCGCCGCGTCGACCACCCCGACAAGGCGCGCGTCGAGAAGGCCATCGAGCGCGGCGTGCGCTGGAACCTCGGGATGCAGTCGAAGAACGGCGCGTGGGGCGCCTTCGACGTCGACAACACCAGCCCGTTCCCCAACCGGCTGCCGTTCTGCGACTTCGGCGAGGTCATCGACCCGCCGTCCGCCGACGTCACCGGGCACGTCGTCGAGATGCTCGCCATCGAGGGGTACACGCGCGACCCGCGCACCCGGCGCGGCATCGAGTGGCTGCTCGCCGAACAGGAGGACAACGGCGCCTGGTTCGGCCGCTGGGGCGTCAACTACGTCTACGGCACGGGCTCCGTGGTGCCCGCCCTGATCGCCGCCGGCCTGCCCGCCTCGCACCCCGCGATCAGACGGGCCGTCAGCTGGCTGGAGTCCGTCCAGAACGAGGACGGCGGCTGGGGCGAGGACCTGCGCTCGTACCGCTACGAGGACTGGAAGGGGCACGGCGCCTCGACCGCCTCGCAGACCGGGTGGGCGCTGCTCGCGCTGCTCGCGGCGGGGGAGCGGGAGTCGAAGGCCGTCGAACGAGGTGTCACCTACCTCGCCGACACCCAGACCGAGGACGGCACCTGGGACGAGCCGTACTTCACCGGGACCGGCTTCCCCTGGGACTTCTCGATCAACTACCACCTGTACCGGCAGGTGTTCCCGCTGACCGCACTCGGTCGGTATGTCAACGGCGAGCCCTTCAGTGACAAGGGCGCCGCCACCAAGGGGAGCTGATGACCGCATCGCCGGTGGCCCGCCCACCGGAGACCGCGCCGCTGCTGGTCGCCTGTGCGCTCGGCATCGAGCACCTCGCGCTGCGCAGCGGCAGCCGGGCCGGGGCCACGAGCCCCGTGACCGTGCTGCGTACGGGCATGGGGCCGAAGGCCGCCGAGCAGGCGGTCAGCCGCGCCCTGGGTGACGCCGTGCTGCGCGACGCCGCCGTCGTGGCCACCGGGTTCTGCGCCGGGCTCGCGCCCGGTATGCACCCCGGCGACCTGGTGGTGGCCGACGAGACCCGTGACACGTACGGCGCCACGCCGTGCGCGGGCACGGATCTCCTGGTCAAGGAGCTGGTCAAGGCCGTGCCCGGCAGGACCGTGCACACCGGTCCGCTGACCGGCTCCGACCACGTGGTGCGCGGTCACGAGCGCGCCGACCTGCTCGCGACCGGCGCGATCGCCGTCGACATGGAGTCGGCCGCGACCCTGCGGGCGGCCGGTGGCGCCGGGAGGCGTCCGGTTGCCGCCGTCCGGGTGGTCGTGGACGCTCCAGAACATGAACTCGTCAGGATCGGCACGGTGCGCGGTGGACTATCGGCTTTCCGTGTCCTTCGTGCCGTCCTGCCCGTTTTTTTTGAATGGCACCGTTCTTTGCTGCTCCCTCGGAGGTGAGCCCAGATGGCCATGCCGCTTCGTCAATCCATCAAGGTCGCGACCTATCTCGCTGAACAGAAGATCCGCCGGCGGGACAAGTTTCCGCTCATCGTCGAATTGGAGCCGCTCTTCGCCTGCAACCTGAAGTGCGAGGGCTGCGGAAAGATCCAGCACCCGGCCGGGGTGCTCAAGCAGCGCATGCCGGTCGCCCAGGCCGTCGGTGCCGTCCTCGAATCGGGCGCGCCGATGGTGTCCATCGCCGGCGGCGAGCCGCTGATGCATCCTCAGATCGATGAGATCGTGCGGCAGTTGGTGGCCAAGAAGAAGTACGTCTTCCTGTGCACCAACGCGATGCTGCTGCGCAAGAAGATGGAGAAGTTCACGCCGTCGCCGTTCTTCGCCTTCACGGTGCACATCGACGGCATGCGCGAGCGGCACGACGAGTCCGTCGCCAAGGAAGGTGTCTTCGACGAGGCGGTCGAGGCGATCAAGGAGGCCAAGCGGCGCGGCTTCCGGGTCACCACGAACTCGACCTTCTTCAACACGGACACCCCGCAGAACATCATCGAGGTGCTCAACTACCTCAACGACGACCTCCAGGTCGACGAGATGATGATCTCGCCCGCCTACGCCTACGAGAAGGCGCCCGACCAGGACCACTTCCTGGGCGTCACGCAGACCCGTGAGCTGTTCAAGAAGGCGTTCACGGGCGGCAACAGGCGGCGCTGGCGGCTCAACCACTCGCCCCTGTTCCTCGACTTCCTCGAGGGCAAGGTCGACTTCCCGTGCACCGCGTGGGCCATCCCCAACTACTCGCTCTTCGGCTGGCAGAAGCCCTGCTATCTGATGGCGGACGGGTACGTGCCCACGTACAAGGAGCTCATCGAGAAGACCGACTGGGACGCCTACGGCCGCGGCAAGGACCCGCGCTGCGACAACTGCATGGCGCACTGCGGCTACGAGCCGACGGCCGTGCTCGCCACCATGGGGTCGCTGAAGGAGTCCATCCGCGCCATGTCCGAGACCGTCGCCGGGAACCGTGGGTGACGACGCCATGAATGCCGGAGAGCCTGTTTCACTGGGCCTCCCCGAGGTACCGGTCCGACCGATCGCTGAACGGCGGGTCAGCCGTCAGATCCAGGTCGGACCGGTGGCCGTGGGAGGCGGGGCACCCGTTTCCGTACAGTCGATGACCACGACGCGCACGTCCGACATCGGGGCGACGCTGCAGCAGATCGCCGAACTGACCGCCTCCGGCTGCCAGATCGTGCGCGTGGCGTGCCCCACGCAGGACGACGCGGACGCGCTCGCGACCATCGCCCGCAAGTCGCAGATCCCCGTGATCGCGGACATCCACTTCCAGCCGAAGTACGTGTTCGCCGCCATCGACGCGGGGTGCGCGGCGGTCCGGGTGAACCCGGGCAACATCAAGCAGTTCGACGACAAGGTGAAGCAGATCGCGCGGGCGGCATCCGACGCCGGCACACCGATCCGCATCGGGGTCAACGCCGGCTCGCTGGACAAGCGCCTGCTCCAGAAGTACGGGAAGGCGACCCCGGAGGCCCTCGCCGAGTCGGCGCTGTGGGAGGCCTCGCTCTTCGAGGAGCACGGCTTCCGTGACATCAAGATCTCGGTGAAGCACAACGACCCCGTGGTGATGGTCAACGCGTACCGGCAGCTCGCCGCCGCGTGCGACTATCCGCTGCACCTCGGGGTCACAGAGGCGGGACCCGCCTTCCAGGGCACCATCAAGTCCGCCGTGGCCTTCGGAGCGCTGCTCTCCGAGGGCATCGGGGACACCATCCGGGTCTCGCTGTCCGCGCCGCCCGCCGAGGAGTGCAAGGTCGGCATCCAGATCCTGGAGTCGCTCGGCCTGCGCCAGCGGCGCCTGGAGATCGTGTCGTGCCCGTCCTGCGGGCGCGCGCAGGTCGACGTCTACAAGCTCGCCGACGAGGTGACCGCCGGGCTCGAAGGCATGGAGGTGCCGCTGCGGGTGGCCGTCATGGGGTGCGTGGTCAACGGTCCCGGCGAGGCCCGCGAGGCGGACCTCGGTGTCGCGTCCGGCAACGGCAAGGGCCAGATCTTCGTCAAGGGCGAGGTCATCAAGACCGTCCCCGAGTCGAAGATCGTCGAGACGCTCATCGAAGAGGCCATGCAGATCGCCGAACAGATGGAGAAGGACGGCGTCGCGTCGGGGGCTCCCGACGTCACCGTGAGCTGAGTTCTGAAGTGCCGAGTTCTTAAGTACGGACGGGAAGGGGGCTCGAGCGTGACGATTCTGGAAAGCATCCGGGGGCCGCGCGACCTGAAGGCGCTGAGCGAGGAGGAGATCGGTGAACTGGCCCATGAGGTCAGAGAGTTCCTGATCCACGCGGTCGCGAGGACGGGGGGACACCTCGGGCCGAACCTGGGCGTGGTGGAACTGTCCATCGCGCTGCACCGGGTCTTCGAATCGCCGGTCGACCGCCTCGTGTGGGACACCGGCCACCAGAGCTATGTGCACAAGCTTCTGACGGGCCGCCAGGACTTCTCCAAGCTGCGCGGCAAGGGCGGCCTGTCCGGCTACCCCTCGCGCGAGGAGTCCGAGCACGACGTCGTGGAGAACTCGCACGCCTCCACGGCGCTCGGCTGGGCCGACGGCCTCGCCAAGGCGCGCCAGGTGCAGGGCGAGCGCGGGCACGTCGTCGCCGTCATCGGCGACGGCGCGCTGACCGGAGGCATGGCCTGGGAGGCCCTGAACAACATCGCGGCCGCCAAGGACCGGCCGCTGATCATCGTCGTCAACGACAACGAGCGCAGTTACGCGCCCACGATCGGCGGCCTCGCCAACCATCTGGCGACGCTGCGCACCACGGACTCGTACGAGAAGGTGCTGGCCTGGGGCAAGGACGTGCTCCTGAAGACCCCGGTGGTCGGGCACACGGTCTACGAGTCGCTGCACGGCGCGAAGAAGGGCTTCAAGGACGCGTTCGCGCCGCAGGGCATGTTCGAGGACCTGGGCCTGAAGTACGTGGGTCCCATCGACGGCCATGACACGGGCGCCGTCGAGTCCGCCCTGCGACGCGCAAAACGCTTCCACGGGCCGGTACTTGTGCACTGCCTGACCGAGAAGGGGCGCGGCTACGAGCCCGCGCTCGCCGACGAGGCCGACCGCTTCCACACCGTCGGCGTGATGGACCCGCTCACCTGCGAGCCGCTCGCGCCGTCCAACGGCCCTTCCTGGACGTCGGTGTTCGGCGACGAGATCGCGGCGATCGGGCGCGAGCGCGAGGACGTCGTCGCGATCACCGCGGCGATGCTGCACCCGGTGGGACTCACCAAGTTCGCGGCGGAGTTCCCCGAGCGGGTGTGGGACGTCGGGATCGCCGAACAGCACGCCGCCGTGTCGGCCGCGGGACTGGCAACGGGCGGACTGCACCCCGTCGTTGCCGTGTACGCGACCTTCCTCAACCGTGCCTTCGACCAGCTCCTGATGGACGTCGCGCTGCACAAGTGCGGGGTCACCTTCGTGCTCGACCGGGCCGGCGTCACCGGCGCCGACGGGGCCTCCCACAATGGCATGTGGGACATGTCCGTGCTCCAGGTCGTGCCGGGCCTGCGGATCGCCGCGCCGCGCGATGCCGACCAACTCCGCTCGCAGCTACGGGAAGCGGTCGCCGTCGACGACGCGCCGACCATGCTGCGGTTCCCCAAGGAGTCGGTGGGCGAGCCGATCGCGGCCGTCGACCGGGTCGGCGGCATCGACGTGCTGCACCGGGCAGAGGAGCCGCGGGTGCTGCTCGTCGCGGTCGGCGTGATGGCGCCGGTGTGCCTCCAGGTCGCGGATCTGCTGGAGGCGCGCGGCATCAACTGCACGGTGGTGGACCCGCGTTGGGTCAAGCCCGTCGACCCCGACCTCGCGCCGCTCGCCGCCGCGCACGAGCTGGTCGCCGTCGTCGAGGACAACAGCAAGGCGGCGGGCGTCGGCTCGGCCGTCGCGCTCGCGCTCGGCGAGGCCGAAGTCGACGTCCCCGTAAGGCGGTTCGGCATTCCGGAGCAGTTCCTGGCGCACGGCAAGCGGGGCGAGGTGCTGGCCGACATCGGTCTTACGCCCGTGGAGATCGCGGGGCGGATCGGCGCCAGCATGAGCCGCGCGGCGGGCAGTCGTGCATCGGGTAGTGGCACAGCGGGCAAGGAGATCAACGTATGAGCAAGGAGTTCGACCTCGGCAAGCTGCTCGCCGAGCGCGGCGCCGAACGGTACGAGCTGCACACCAAGTACCTCAACCACCAGCTGCCGAAGATGCTCCACACCATCGGCTTCGACAAGGTCTACGAGCGGGCCGAGGGCGCGCACTTCTGGGACGCGGACGGCAACGACTACCTGGACATGCTCGCCGGATTCGGTGTCATGGGCCTCGGCCGGCACCACCCCGTCGTACGCAAGGCGCTGCACGACGTCCTCGACGCCTCGCTCGCCGATCTGACCCGCTTCGACTGTCAGCCGCTGCCGGGCCTGCTCGCCGAGAAACTGGTGGCGCACAGCCCGCACCTGGACCGGGTGTTCTTCGGCAACAGCGGTACGGAGGCGGTGGAGACGGCGCTGAAGTTCGCGCGGTACGCGACCGGAAAGCCGAGGATCCTGTACTGCGCGCACGCCTTCCACGGCCTGACGACCGGCTCGTTGTCGGTGAACGGGGAGGACGGCTTCCGCGACGGCTTCGCGCCGCTGCTGCCCGACACCCCGATCCCGCTCGGTGATCTCGACGCGCTGGCAAGGGAGTTGAAGAAGGGCGACGTCGCCGGGCTCATCGTCGAACCGATCCAAGGTAAGGGCGTGTACGAGTCGCCCCCCGGCTATCTGCGGGCCGCGCAGGAGCTGCTGCGGGGGCACAAGGCGCTACTGATCGCGGACGAGGTGCAGACGGGTCTAGGCCGCACCGGCGACTTCTACGCCTACCAGCACGAGGAGGGCGTCGAACCGGACCTGGTGTGCGTCGCCAAGGCGCTGTCGGGCGGGTATGTGCCGGTCGGCGCGACGCTCGGCAAGGACTGGATCTTCAAGAAGGTCTACTCCTCCATGGACCGGGTCCTCGTCCACTCGGCGAGCTTCGGCTCCAACGCGCAGGCGATGGCGGCGGGCCTCGCGGTCCTGTCCGTCATGGAGGACGAGGAGACGGTCGCGAACGCGCGGGCGATGGGCGAGCTGCTGAGGTCCCGGCTCGCCGAACTCATCGACCGCTACGAGCTGTTGAGCGACGTGCGCGGGCGCGGGCTCATGATCGGCATCGAGTTCGGGCGGCCCAAGTCCCTGAAGCTCCGCAGCCGTTGGACGATGCTGCAGGCCGCGCGCAAGGGCCTGTTCGCGCAGATGGTCGTGGTGCCGCTGCTCCAGAAGCACCGGATCCTGACCCAGGTCTCCGGCGACCACCTCGAAGTCATCAAACTGATCCCGCCGCTCGTGGTGAACGAGGCCGACGTCGAGCGCTTCGTCGAGGCGTTCACGGCGGTCATGGACGACGCGCACAGTGGGGGCGGGCTGATGTGGGACTTCGGCAAGACGCTGGTCAAGCAGGCGGTGGCGAACCGCTGAGGGTGTCGGTGGCTCGGGGCGGTGGCTTTTGTCGTGGTTCTCGCCATGGCGTTTGCCTCTGAGGCAAGAAAGTTGCCGGAGGGGCACGGCTCTGGCTGAATCGAGAGCATGAGCCCTGCCCTCTCGCCGGACGAGCCGGACCAGCCGGACGAGGTCGACGGTGCGGAGGTCCCGGAACCCCCGGAACTTCCCGCCGTCGCGCCCCAGCTCCGCGAACTGCGCCGCCGCGCGGCCCTCACCCTGGAGGTCGCCGCCGGATCCGCCGGCCTGTCCCCGGCGCACCTCTCCCGCCTGGAGACCGGACAGCGTCAGCCCTCGCTCCCGATGCTGCTCTCACTCGCCCGTATCTACGGTACGACCGTATCCGAACTGCTCGGCGAGACCCCCGCCGACCGGGACGCGGTCGTGCGCGGCGGCACGATGGAAGCCACCGAGGCCGGGGGCTGGACGTACCGGCAGGCCGGGTCGCCCGGCCGCGGGATGCAGGCGTTGCAGGTGCACGCGCCGTACGGGTCCCAGGGCGACGTCGTGCGCGTGCATCCGGGGGAGGAGTGGCTGTACGTCCTGTCGGGGCGCCTGCGGCTGCGGCTCGGGGACACGTCCTACCGGCTCGACCCGGGCGACAGCTCCCACTTCGACTCGCTGACCCCGCACCGGATTGCCGCCGTCGACCCGGGCGGCGTCGACTTCCTGTTCGTCCACACCCTGCTGCAGAGCCCGACGGCCGCACTGTGCCTCGGGCCGTCGGCGGGACCGCTAAAGGAGACCCGCCATGGCTGACACGTCCGATGCGGCTCACACGCCTGACACGACCGGGCCGACCCCGGGCCCGGCCCGCCGCCAGATCGAGGACAAGCTGCCGCGCGGCATTCTGATCCGGGTCCTCGTGTACGTCTTCGCCGGGCACGCGCTGGCCGGATTCATCTACTTGCTGTTCACGCTGGGCGGGAATCAGTGAGGCGGTGCGCCGTGGGGCGGTCCGCGTGAGGCGGGGCCGCGTGAGGCGGGACCCCCTACTGCGGTAGCACCTCCATGTTGGCTCCTGGGTATGACGCCAGGCGCCCGGCCGTTCTCGCACACTCCTCCCCGTCAGAGCGAGGAAAAGTACGAGAGGGCGGGACAGGGCCATGAGGCTACGCAGGGGCAAGCAGCGGACGATCGAGGACGACCGGCCGGAGGCACGGGCCGGCACGCCGGGTCTCGCTGTCGAACTGCGCGGTGTGCGGCGGCAGTACGGGCGCGGGGCCGGTGCGGTGCACGCTCTCGCGGGCGTCAACCTCGCTCTGCCGCGCGGCACGTTCACGGCCGTGATGGGGCCGTCCGGGTCCGGCAAGTCCACCTTCCTGCAGTGCGCCGCCGGGCTCGACCGGCCGTCGGCGGGATCCGTGCACCTTGGTGGCACGGAGATCACCGGCATGAGCGAGAACCGGCTCACCGAGCTGCGCCGCAGCCGCCTCGGCTTCGTCTTCCAGGCGTTCAACCTGCTGCCGTCGCTGACCGTGGAGCAGAACGTGCTGCTGCCCATGCGGCTCGCCGGGCGCCGCCAGGACCGCCGCCGGGCGGCCGCGATGCTGGCGCAGGTCGGGCTCGCGGACAAGGCGCGGCGCCGGCCCGGCGAGCTCTCCGGTGGCCAGCAGCAGCGGGTGGCCGTCGCCCGCGCCCTGGTCACGAGCCCCGACGTGGTGTTCGCGGACGAGCCCACCGGCGCCCTCGACACCGGCACCGCGGCGGAGGTCCTGGGCCTGCTCCGCAACGCCGTCGACCACCTCGGCGCCACCGTCGTCATGGTCACCCACGATCCGACCGCGGCCGCCTGGGCCGACCGCGTGCTGTTCCTCGCCGACGGCGCTTTCGCCGACAGCCTGGAGCGCGGTTCGGCGGAGCAGATCGCCGCGCGGATGGCGACGCTCGCCGTCCGTTCCTCCCGCGCGGGCGCGATGGCGGGGGCGGCGGCATGAGGAGCCTTGCCCCCAACGGCCTCGCGCGTGCGGCTGTGCGCTTCAAGCCCGCCTCGTTCGCTGGCACGTTCGTCGCGCTGCTGATGTCGGCGCTGATCGTCGCGGCCTGCGGCACCCTGCTGGAGACCGGCGTACGTGCGTCGGTTCCGGCGCAGCGGTACGCGAAGGCGCCGGTCGTGGCGGCGGCGGACCAGTCCGCGCGGGTCGTCACCGACACCGTCGACGGTCCTGAAGAGACCACGTACCCGCTGCCGGACACCGCGCGCGTGGACGCGGGGCTCGCGGCGAAGGCGGCCCGGGCGCCCGGCGTCGAGGCTGCGGTGGCGGACTTCACCTTCCCGGTGCGGCAGAGCTCCACCTCGTCGAGCGCGCTCACCGGCCACGGCTGGGGCTCGCACGCTTTCACCGGGACCGCGCTGTCCGCGGGCGCCGCGCCGCGCACGGGAGAGGTGGCGCTCGACGCCGCCGCGGCCCGCACCGCGAAGGCCCACGTCGGCGACACCGTCGCGCTTGAAACGGCGGCGGGGCGCGCGGAGTTCAGGGTGTCCGGTCTTGCCAGGGCCGGGGCCGGGGACACCGCAGGGGCAGGCAAGGCGGCGGGCGGCGGGGCCACGGCCTGGTTCGCCGACGCGGAGGCCCCCGCGCTGTCCGGGCACCCCGGCAAGGCCGAGGCCATCGCCGTACTGGCCAAGGACGGCGCCGACACCGGCGCCCTCGCCACCGCTGTCGAGAAGGCACTGACCGGCTCCGGCGCGCAGGTGCTCACCGGTGACGACCGCGGCGAGGTCGAGGACCACGGCCTGGCCTACGCCAAGGAGAACCTCACCGCGCTCGGCGGCTCCTTCGGCGGGATCGCCACGCTGGTCGCCGTCTTCACCGCGGCCGGCACGGTCGCCCTCTCCGTCGGCCAGCGCACCCGCGAGTTCGCGCTGCTGCGTGCCGTTGGCGCCACGCCGCGGCAGATCCGCCGTGCGGTCGCCTCCGAGGCGCTGCTCGTTGCGCCGCTCGCCGGGGTGCTCGGGTGCCTGCCGGGCATCGGGCTCGCGCACTGGTGGTTCGGGCAGCTGAAGGACCGCGGGGCCGTCCCGCAGGCGGTCGAGCTGCACGTCTCGTGGATCCCGCTGGTCGCCGCCGTCGGGACCGGGCTGCTCACGGCGCTCGGCGCCGGGTGGATCGCCGGGCGCAGGCCCGCGAGGATCAAGCCGGGTCAGGCGCTCGCCGAGGCCTCGGTGGAGCGGCTGCGCCCGGGCGTCATCCGTACCGTGCTCGGAGTCGCGGCCCTCGGCGGCGGCTCGGCGCTCGCGGGCGTCGCGGCCTCCACCGCCGGAGCCGACGCGGCGAACGCCTCGCTCGGCGTCGTGATGCTCTTCATGCTCGCCGTCGCGCTGCTCGGCCCGCTGGTGGCACGGCTGTGCGCGGCGCTCTTCGGCCTGCTGCTGCGCGGGGGAGACGCCTCGGCCTCGCTGGCGGCCGCCAACTCCCGGACGAATTCCCGCCGGTTGGCCTCCGCGATCACGCCGATCGTGCTGGCGATGGCCTTCGCCTCGACGCTGGTGTTCATGCACACGAGCGAGAGCAAGGTCTCCGCGGACCAGTTGCGCGAGGGCATCACGGCGGACCACGTCGTCACCGACCCGGCGGGACTGCCCACGGGCGCCGCCGACCGGGCGGCCCGCGCTCCCGGCGTGGACGCGGCCGTGAGCCTGCTCGAGACGCAGGTGCTCGTGCCGGTCGACTCGGGCGGCGAGACGTCGTTGCAGGCAACGGCGACGCAGGGCATCTCGGGCTCCGGCGCCGAGCTGGCCAAGGTGCAGGACCTGGATGTGCGCGGCGGCAGCCTGGACCGCGTGGGCGCGGGCCGCATCGCCATCGACAAGACGCTTGCCACGGCGGCGAAGGTGCAGGTCGGCGACAGGCTGCCGCTCTACCTTCCCGACGGCACGAAGGCCCGCCCGGAGGTCGCCGCGGTCTACGGCCGGGGCCTCGGCCTTGCGGCGGTGACCATGGACCGCGCGTCCCTGGCCGGCCACGTCACCTCGGGCTTCGACGGCACGCTGCTGGTGCGCGGCGGCGACGTCGGGCCGCTCGCCGCACTGGGCAAGGTCACCGACGCCTCGGGCTATGCCGTCGCGCAGAGCGCGGACAGCGAACTCGGCGCCTGGTCCAACTACATGATGGCCGCGGTCCTGGGCGGCTTCGCCGCCGTCGCCGCGGTCAACACCCTGGTGATGACGGTCCTGGACCGCCGTCGCGAACTGACGGTGCTCCGCCTCGTCGGCTCCACGCGCCGCCAGGTGCTGCGGATGCTGCGTTGGGAGAGCCTGCTGGTGTCGGCGGCGGGGGTGGCGCTCGGCACCGCCATCGCGCTGATCACGCTGACGCCGATGATGCGCGGCATGACGGGGGAGTCCCCGTACATACCGCCGCTGCTGTACGGCACGTTCGCCGCGAGCGCGGTGTGCCTCGGGCTGCTCGCCGTAACCCTCCCTGCCCGCGCGGCACTTCGCGACAGGGAGGGGTGACGTCGGACACGGGGCCGAGGTTCGGGGCTGCGGCTCAGGCCCGGGCCCCGGCCTCGGTCGAGAAGGCGGTGCCGGGGCCTCAGGTGCCGGGCCTCAGGCGCCGGGGGCCTCAGGTGCCGGACCTCAGTCGAGAAGGCGCTCGCGCAGCCGCTCCCGCGTCGCCGAGGTGAGCTTCAGGCCCTCTTCGAGGTAGCGGTCGGTGCTGCCCCACAGTTCGTCGATCGTCTCGAGGCCCGCGTTGAGGTACTCGATGCGGGCGTCGAAGAGCGGGCTGAGCAGCTCCATGATCTCGGGGGAGTAGGCGTCCTTCGCGGTGGCGGTGCGGCGCACGTTGTAGCGGCGGTGCTTCTCGTTGGACTTGAGGTAGTCCGCCTCGATGGCGTCGCGCTCCACGCCCACCGCGAGCAGTGTCACCGCGATCGACAGGCCCGCGCGGTCCTTGCCCGCCGCGCAGTGCATCAGCGCGGGGAGGCTGTCGTCGGCGAGGGAGTGCAGCACGCGGCTGTGCTCGGCGGTGCGCTCCTTGATCATGGTGCGGTAGGACTCGACGAGCCGGTTCGCCGCGCGGCCCTCGGAGAGGATCTGGCGCAGCTGGTCGATGTTGCCGTCGCGGACCATGGTCCAGAATTCGGCGCCGTCGGCCGGGTCGTTGAGCGGCAGGTTCAGATTGCGCACGCCGGGCAGTTCGACGTCCGCGCCCTCCAGCTTCTGGTCCGCGGAGTTGCGGAAGTCGAAGACCGTGTGCAGGCCGAGGGAGGAGAGGAAGGCCGAGTCCTCGGCCGTGGCGTGGGCGAGGTGACCGCTGCGGAACAGTACGCCCTGGCGCACGCGCCGGCCGTCCACGGTGGGCAGGCCGCCCACATCTCGGAAGTTGCGCACTCCGGTCAGCTCGGGCTCGGTGGACGGTGCGTGCTGCGTCACAGGGGCTCCTCCCAATCGGTGCACCGGCGTTGGGTCGCCGGCGGGCGCGCTCCTGACGATACGACATCGGTTCCACAGGCAACCATCTATCCGATTCGCCCTGATCCGTGCCAACTGTGCATGGATCGAAGGGGCTTGTGGGCGTGTGCGTGACCGGCTTCATGTTCGTGACGCTGTGTGGCGGGCGGCCGGGATTGCCGCCCCAGTAATCCCCGAAGGTATGGCGTTGGTAAAGCGGCGAATGTCGACGGAGGGTTACACCGGGAAGCCTCAGGATCCCAAGGAATTGGCACCGCAGATGAATTCGGGGTTTGTCGTCGCCATTGCCGTTCGCCTACGGTCACCAATCAATCCGGTCGGAACGCCTAGTCCTGCCGCCGCCCGGATTCCTTTCGACTACCCGTCACGGCAGGAGCGGGGGACCCACACGCAAGACGCCGCGTAGGGGATTTCCCGAAGCGGCTTGGGGTGAAGCCGTGCCCGTACCCCGGGCGCGGCCGGGCATCTCCAGCCCGAACCCGACAGCTCACCTCGTAGGCGACGGAGAGGAAATTCAGCATGCCCGCAAAGGGAAAGCACCGCCTTTCGACCTCCCAGCGCATCGCCCGTGTCGCCGCCGTCGCCTCCGCCGGTGGAGCCGCGCTCGCGCTGCCGCTGATGGGCGCCACCGGTGCGCAGGCCGCGACGTCCGCCCCCGCCGCCGACGCCACGACGTACACCGTCAAGGCCGGTGACACGCTCTCGAAGATCGCCAAGGCGCAGGACGTCGACGGCGGCTGGAAGAAGCTCTACGAGGACAACAAGGACGCCGTCGGCTCCGACGCGGACCACCTCAAGATCGGCGTCAAGCTCACCATCGGTGGCGCGGCCGCCAGCGGCTCCGGCTCCGAGGGCGCGGCCACCGCCACGCAGGCGAGCGCCAAGACCACCGCCTCCGGCGACTACGTGGCGCCGGTCGACGGCGCCAAGGGCACGGGCTACGGCAACTCCGGCTCCATGTGGTCCAGCGGCAGCCACACCGGCGCCGACTTCTCGGTGCCGACCGGCACCTCCGTGAAGTCGATCGCCGACGGCACCGTCGTCTCGACCGGCTCGGGCGGCGCGTACGGCAACGAGGTCGTCATCGAGCACGCCGACGGCCACTTCTCCCAGTACGGCCACCTGTCCTCGATCGGCGTCGCCCAGGGCGACACCGTGACGGCCGGCCAGGAGATCGCCAAGTCCGGCGCGACGGGCAACGTGACCGGACCGCACCTGCACTTCGAGGTCCGCACGACCGCGGACTACGGCTCGGACATCGACCCGATCGCGTACCTGAGCGAGCACGGTGTGAACGCCTGAGACATCTCGTAGCGGTCGCGACCGCTCGCCCGATGCGGCGCCCGGAGAGCTCCCCGGGCGCCGCATTCGCGTTCCCGCGCTTATTCCCCAGGTGGCGAGTGGGTTATCTCACCACGCGTCAACCCCTGGCTACGGTCGCGTAGGTCACAGTCGAGGGTGAAAGATGTGTGGTCGTGGCAAACGAATCGAGAGCACTCACGGAGACACTCAACGGCACGATCCGGTCCTACGCGGCCGTGGGCGACAGCTTCACCGAAGGAGTCGGTGACCCCGGGCCCGACGGAAAGTTCGCGGGCTGGGCCGACCGGCTCG
Organism: Streptomyces nidicola; assembly: GCF_050106155.1. Lineage (NCBI taxonomy): Bacteria > Bacillati > Actinomycetota > Actinomycetes > Kitasatosporales > Streptomycetaceae > Streptomyces > Streptomyces nidicola. The sequence continues at coordinate 1,907,424 of NZ_JBNBPI010000001.1, read as the reverse complement.
CAGTCCTCCTGGACGACCGTGTCCCCGAGGACACCTTCAAGTACGCGAACCTGGCCGTGCGCGGCAAGCTCCTCGACCAGATCGTCGCGGACCAGGTCCCGAAGGCGGTCGAGCTCGCCCCCGACCTGGTGACCCTGGTCGCCGGCGGCAACGACATCATCCGCCCCGGCACCGACCCGGACGACGTGGCCGAACGCTTCGAGAAGGCCGTGGTCCAGCTCACCGAGGCGGCCGGCACGGTCATGGTGGCCACCGGCTTCGACACCCGTGACGTGGCCGTGCTCAAGCACCTGCGCGGCAAGATCGCCACGTACAACATGCATGTGCGGGCGATCGCCGACCGGCACGGCTGCCTGATGCTCGACCTGTGGTCCCTGAAGTCCATCCAGGACCGCAGGGCCTGGGACGACGACCGCCTCCACCTGTCGCCCGAGGGGCACACGCGGGTGGCGCTGCGCGCCGGTCAGGCGCTGGGTATCGACGTGCCGGCCGACCCCGAGCAGGCGTGGCCGCTGCTGCCGCCGCGCGGCACGTTCGAGGTGCGGCGCGACGACATGCACTGGGCGCGCGAGTTCCTGGTGCCGTGGATCGGGCGCCGGCTTCGCGGCGAGTCCTCCGGCGACCGGGTGCAGGCGAAGGGCTTCGTGGACCCGCACGCGGTGAAGGCGCACCTGGAGGCGGCGTCCTGACGCGTTGAACCTCCGAGGCGCGGTGGCGCTGACGGCCTCCCGTCAGCGCCCCGCCCCGGTCAACTCCGCGCGCTCGAGCCCCAGTTCACGGGCGAGCGCCTCATCCACCCACTCCTGCATACGGGCCCGCGACACGACGGCCGACCTGGCGCGCCGGTCGTCGTACGCCGTCATCTGCACGGCGAGCCCGTCGAGCAGCGCCGTGAGCCGCAGCGCCGCCGCCATCGGGTCGGCGCAGGCGAACTCGCCCGCCGCCACACCCTCGGCGACCACCTCCGCGAGCGCCGCCTTCCACTGCCGGTCGAGGTCCCGCGTGACCTCCCGCAGCGCGGGCTCGCGCAGCGCCGCCGCCCAGCCCTCGATCCACAGCCGCCACCCCTTGGCCTGACCCGTCGGCGCGTACCAGCGCACCGCGGCGCGCAGCCGCTTCAGGGCCGTCGTGCGGCGGCCGAGCAGCTTGCGCAGATGGGCCAGGTCGCTCTCGGCGGCATGTGCGAACGCGGCCGCGACGAGCTTCTCCTTCGTCGAGAAGTGGTACAGCACCAGCGCGTTGCTCACGCCGAGCGCCGATGCCACGTCGGCGATGCGCACGGCGGCCACCCCGCGCGCCTCGATCTGCTCGATGGCGGCCCCCAGCAGCTCTTCGCGCCGCTCGGCCACGCTCAACCGGACTCTGGTCACGCCGCAAGCCTAGTTGTTCCCGTGTGCCGACTCGTTCACGTGCAGGACTCTTGACGGCTCGCCGCCGCACAGGTCACAGTCACGTCACGTTCCACTACTGACTGGCTGTTCAGTCAATAAGTCGGTCGGTCGGGGGTAAGCGCGGCCCGAGCAAGACCCGCAATGCCCGTCAGTGCAGTCCTCGTTCGTACTCGTCCGTCCCGTCCGTCCTTGTTCGTTCTCGCTGTTCTCGCCAGGAGCAATCGTGACCCAAGCGCCATCCCTCTCGCCGACCCCGCCCGCCGGGGACGAGCCCGACCTCTCCGAAGGCTGGGGCGAGCAGCGCTCACGGCTGCGCAAGGATCTGCGCCGGCTGGACGTGCTGTTCTTCCTCATCTGCACGCTCGTCGGCCTCGACACCATCGGCTCCGTCGCCGCCCAGGGCCCGCAGGGGCTGACCTGGATGGTCATCCTGGCGGTCCTCTTCTTCCTCCCCTACGGGCTGCTCGTCGCCGAACTCGGCTCGGCCTTCCCCGTGCAGGGCGGCCCTTACGTGTGGACGCGCCTGGCCTTCGGCCGGCTCGTCGCCGGCGTCAACCAGCTCCTGTACTGGATATCCAACCCGGTCTGGGTGGGCGGCAGCCTGTGCATCATCGCGCTGACCACCTGGGAGGAGTTCTTCACGCCGCTGCCGGGCTTCTGGAAGTACATCGCCGGGTTCGTGTTCATCTGGGGCGGCGCGCTCGCCGTGGTGCAGTCCGTACGCATCGGCAAGTGGGTGCCCATCGCCGGCGCCGTCGCGCGCGTCGTGCTGCTCGGCTTCTTCCTCGTGTCCGTCGTCGTCTACGCCGCCGAACATGGCGTGCACGCCCTACCCGCGGGCGAATTCACGCCTACGTATGCGGGCTTCGTGGCGCTCGTCCCGGTGCTCATCTTCAACTACGTAGGCTTCGAACTGCCCAGCTCGGCCGCCGAGGAGATGAAGAACCCGCGCCGCGACATCCCGCTGTCGATCCTGCGCTCCGGTCTCGCCGCCGTGCTCCTCTACGGAGGCCCCATCCTCGGCATCCTGTTCGTCCTGCCCAGCCAGGAGATCGGCAGCCTCGGCGGCTTCATCGACGCCTGCAAGGCCGTCTTCACCGTCTACGGCGGGTCCATCGCGGCCGACGGCACGGTGACGCTGACCGGGCTCGGCTCCGTGTTCGGCGGGATCGCCGCGGCGGGCCTCATCATCGGCCTGCTCACCTCCGGTGTCACCTGGGCGATGGGCGCCCACCGCGCGCAGGCCGTGGCGTGCGCGGACGGCGCGGGGCCGGCCTGGCTGGGCCGCATCTCCGAGAAGCACGGGACCCCGGTACGGGTCAACATCCTGTCCGCCGTGCTCGGTTCGATCCTGTTCGTCGTCGCCCTCAACCTCACCGGCGGCGACGGCGAGAAGTACTTCGCGGCGGGCCTCGGCCTGACCATCAGCACGACGTTCATCTCCTACGTCATCACGTTCCCGAGCCTCGCCGTGCTGCGCCGCAAGTACCCCGACCAGGAGCGGCCCTACGCCGTGCCCGGCGGCCGGGTGGGCGCCTGGATCGTGTCAGCCCTCGCCACCGGCTTCGTTGCGTTCACCGTCATCGTGCTCGTCTGGCCGGGCTTCGGGGTGGGCTGGTTCGGCACGGCGGGCAACCCGGCGGACTCGCTGCCCGAGTCGTTCGCGGGCCAGCGACTGCCGTACACGCTGAGCCAGGTGCTGCCGCTGCTGCTGTTCGTGGTGATCGGGTTGGTGTTCTACGCGGCGGGCGCGCCTGCGCGGAGGCGGGCGCGTGATGGTGCGGTTGAGGGTGGCTGAACGCGCGATGGGCTCCCGCCCAGATGAAGTGGGAGCCCGTCGAGCATTCCGGTCACAGTGGTTGGCGACCCGGGGCTCTGCCCCGGACCCCGCTGCTCAATCGCCGCAGGGGCTTGATTTGCCGCAGGTGGCGCTTGATGTGGCCACCACCGCATGTGCGTCCAGGGCGATGGCGCCGCCAGGGTGCACAAGCAGCGGGTTGACCTCCAGGTCGGTCAGTTCCGGGTGGTCCGCGGCGGCCCGGGCCACCGCGCACACCGCCGCCGCGGCCGCCTCCAGGTGGACGGCCGGTGCGCCGCGCCACCCGGTCAGCAGCGGCGCGTGCCGCAGCTCCAGCAGCAGGGCACGCGCGCGTGCCGGGGTGAGCGGGGCGAGCGCCAGCGCCGTGTCGGCGTGCAGTTCGGCGGTGACACCCCCGGCGCCGACCATGACGACCGGACCGAACGCCGCGTCCTTCCGTACGCCGACGATGAGTTCGCGCGCGTACGGAGGCGTGGCCATCGCCTCGACCGCGTACCGGGCCGCACCCGTGGCCTCCCGCATCCGCGCGAACGCGGTGCGCAGGGCGGCCTCGTCCGCGATGTGCAGCGCCACACCACCGGCCTCGGTCTTGTGGGCGAGCCCCATCGCCTTGAGCACCAAGGGGTAGCCCGTGCGGTAGGCGGCCTCGGCCGCCGCGTCCGCGTCCGTCACGAACTCGGCCGTGGGGAACGCGACTCCGTAGGACGCCAGCAGCTCACGCACCCGCTCGTAGCCACCGTCCTCGACCTCGTACGCCGCCGGGGGAGCGGTCCGCCCCTGTGGCAGGCGCGGCGTGGTGGCGGCCAGGCGCACGGCGCCCGCGAGCGCCGTCGCCGCCTGCTCGACCCGCTCGTGCACCGGCACACCGCGCTCTCTGAGGACGGCGAGGGCCGGGGTGTCGCGGGCCATCGTGTGCACCACCAGGGCCCGACCCGCGGCGCCGGCGGCGTCGGCGAGGGCGTGCGCGATCTCGCACTCGCGCTCCGCCTGGGCGGGGTTCGCGGTCGCGTAGTCCCCGAAGTAGCCGGTGAGCACGACCGTGTCCGCGTCGCCGCTGTGCAGCAGGGTGGCCGCCACGCGCGCGTAGGCGGCCAGATCCTGCTCGCCCGCCCCGGCCAGGTCGACCGGATTGGCCCGCCCCGCGCCCGGCGGCAGCTGCGCGCCCAGGGCGTCGACGGTGGCCGGGGAGAGTGCGGGCACGTCGAAGCCGCACGCGGCGAAGGAGTCGGCGGCCAGCGCGCCCTGCCCGCCGCTGTCCCCGATCACGGCGATCCGGTGCGGTGGGGGTGGGGTGGCGCTGGGTTGGTCGGGGGTGGGGGCGGGGGTGGTTTCGTGGCGTGGGGGGTGGGGGCGGGGACGTATGAGGGAAGGGGTGGGGGACATCAAGTGGATGGCGGTGTCGACGAGTTCGCCCGCGGAGTCCAGGAGGAGGGCGCCGGCGTCGCGGCAGACCGCCGCGACCGTGGCGTGCGGGCTGACGAGGGCGCCGGTGTGGGAGGCGGCCGCGCGGCCCGATGCCGTGCTGCGGCCCACCGTGAGGAGCAGGACCGGCTTTCCCGCGGCGTGGGCGGCCGCCAGGACGTCCGCGAGGCGGCGGCCGTCCCGGAAGTCCTCCACGTACGCCGCGATCGCTCTCGTGGGCTCGTGGGCGATCAGGGACTCCAGGGCGTCGGCGGCGTCGATGTCGCGCTGGTTGCCGAGCGAGACGAAGCGCGAGAAGCCCGCGCCCGCGCGCTGAAGGTGGCGGCCGATCTCCAGGGCCAGGTTGCCGCTCTGTGAGACGAGGCCGAGGCCGCCGGTCGGGAAGTCGCCCCAGCTGAGCCGGAGTTGGCTCGTCGTGTCGACGATGCCCATGCAGTTGGGGCCCAGCAGGCGGGCGCCGCGGGAGGTGACCAGGTCCGCGAGGGAGGCCTCCTCTGTGGTGCCCGACGTGATCACCGTGAAGCAGCGGGCGCCCGTGTCGAGGCCCTCCTGGACCACCGGGCGCACCTGGTGGGGCGGGACCGCGACCACCACGTGTTCGGGGGCCGCGTCCAGGGTGGACAAGGCGGGGCGGAACGGTTCGCCCTGAAGGTGGCCGCCCCTGTGGTTGACCAGGTGGACGGCCCGGCGGGCGCGGCCGGTCAGGGCGCCCGCCGCGAGCCAGTAGCCCCACTTCTCCGGGTTGTCGGACGCGCCGACGACCGCGACGGACGCCGGGTCGTACAGCGCGTCCAGGCCTGTTGTGGTCGTCACCTGTACCACCCGAACCTCTCCGCGAGGATCGGCAGGCGGTCGGCGACGATGGCGTGCGCCGCGGCCCGCGGGGTCGTTCCGTCGCCCTCCGCGCGCGCGAGCATCTGGTCGATCAGGGAGCGCATGGAGCGCCGCGTGTAGGCGAAGGCCTCGTCCGCGTCCGCGCCGATGTCGCCGAACAGGGTCCACCACCACCAGGCGTTCGTCCCGGAGTTGACGACGACGTCCGGCAGGACCGTGATGCCGCGCCCGGTCAGCAGCTCCTCGGCGTCCGCGAGGACCGGCATGTTCGCCGCCTCGACGACCCAGCGGGCCGTGATCCGCTCCTGGTTCGCCGCGTCGATCGCGTACGAGACCGCGGCGGGGATCAGCACGTCCGCGTCCGCCGACAGCCAGGCGTCGCCCGGCAGTTCACGGTCCTCGGGGCGCAGCCGCTCACGGTTCACCGTGCCGTAGGCGTCGCGCGCCGCGAGCAGCGCGTCCACGTCGAGGCCGTCGTTGTTGGTGATGGTGCCCTTCAGGTCGGCCACCGCGACGATCTTCAGCCCCGCGCGCGCGAGGAAGCGGGCCGTGGCGCCGCCCATCGTGCCCAGGCCCTGGAGGGACACACGGGTGCCCTCGTAGGAGCGTCCTGCGCGGTCGAGCGCCACCAGGACCGCCTCGGCGACGCCGCAGCCGCCCACCAGCTCGTCGAGACCGATGCCGTCGACGTCCACCGCGAACGCGTCCGCCAGCCGCTGACGGGCCGTCTCCTCGTCGTCCAGGAGCGGGTACACGGCCTGGATGGACGACACGAGACCCGCCTCGGCCGCCGCCTTGTCGACCAGGTCCTGCGTGAGGCCCAGGTCCTCGCCCGTCGTCCAGAAGGACTCGATGTACGGACGCATCGCCTTCAGGTAGCGCACCAGGATGCCGTACGCCTCCGGGTCCTGCGGGTCGCAGTCGATGCCGCCCTTGGCGCCGCCCAGCGGGATGTAGCGGCCCTCCGGGTTGTAGTGCAGCGCCTCCTTCATCGACATGCCGCGCGCGAGCCCCGCGACCTCCTCCAGGGTGCAGCCCTTGCGCATCCGCAGGCCGCCGCTGGAGACGCCGCGCACCAGGCGGTCGATCACCAAGTAGCCGTGGCGGCCGGTGACATGGTCGGTCCAGGTGAGCTGGGTGAGGGGAGCCGTCGGCGGCGTCGGGGGCGTGGCGGTGCCGGCGGGCGCGGGAGCGGCGGGCGTGGGGGCGGTGGTCATGCGGACTCCTCAGGAACGACGATCAGGGTGGGGGCGGGAGTGGTCGGAGTGTTCAGGGCGGTGCTCAGCAGCTTCGCGAGCTCCTCGGGGGAGTGGGCCGTCGCGCCGTGTCCTCCGTAGGCGCGGGCGAGGGCGGGCAGGTCCACGCGCGCGTGGTCGACCGCGAGCGGTGCGTCGCCGCGGGCGTTCATCTCGTCGCGGATCTCGCCGTAGCCGGAGTTGTCGAACACCACGACAACGAGCGGTTGTTGGAGCGCTGCGGCGGTGGCCAGCTCCTGGATCGAGAATTGCAGGCCCCCGTCACCGCTGAGCGCCACCACCTGGCGGTCCGGGCAGGCGGCCTTCGCGCCGACCGCCGCGGGCAGGGCGTAGCCGAGCGTGCCGAACCCGGTGGGGTGCAGATAGCGGGCGCGCGGCCCCAGGGTGAGGTGTGGCAGGGCGCCGTAGTAGCAGCACTGGGCGCTGTCCGAGGTGACGATGGCGTCCGGGTCGAGGACGCCGCGGATCGCCTCCAGGTAGGGCAGCCAGTGGGCGTCGCGGGGGCGGGACTCGTCGTCGCGGGCGGCTTTGAGGGTGGCGGTTTCGGTGTGGGCTTCGGCGGTGCGCGGCGTGGTTTCCGCGGTCGCCGTGACGAGCGCATCCAGCGTCGCGGCCGCGTCGCCCACCAGCGGGACATCCGCCGGGAGGCCCGCGTACATCTGCGCCGGATCGAGATCCACACGGATCAACTGCCCCTGGAGCGGCAGGGGTTCGGCGGTCCAGATGTCGGACTCGGCCAGCTCCGTGCCGACGGCCAGGACCACGTCACGGGTCGTGAGCCACTCCTGGACCGCCGTGCTGTGCAGGGACACGCCGAGGGAGAGCGGATGCTCCTCGTCGACGATCGCCTTGCCGTTCGCCGTGGTGGCCACCGGCGCCGCCAACCGCTCGGCCAGAGCGAGGCATTGGGCCGCCGCGCCGCGGGCTCCGCCGCCGAGGACGAGGGCCGGGCGCTCCGCGTGGGCGAGGAGCGCGGCGGCCTCCTCGATGCGTGCGGCGTCGGGGACGCGCGGCGCGGCCGGGGGAGCGGCGCGGGCCGGGCCCGCGGATTCCGTCGCCTCCAGGAGGTCGAGCGGGATCTCGATGTGTGCCGGGCGCGGCCGCTCCGAGCGGAACAGCGTGAACGCCCGCGCCACCGCCGCGCCGATCTCCGCCACCGACGAGACCCGGTGACTGAAGGCGGCCACGTTCCGCAACGCCTCGCTCTGGCTGCGCATTTCGTGCAGCAGACCCGTCGACTGGCGCGGGTGGCGCAGCGGCATGCCCGGCGAGATCACAAGGAGCGGCACGCTGTCCGAGTACGCCTGGCCGACGGCCGCCGCGATGTTCAGGAGCGCGGGCCCCGTCGTGGTGATCGCCACTCCGGGCGTGCCCGTCACGCGCGCGTACGCGTCCGCCGCGTATCCGGCGCCCTGTTCGTGGCGCGGCGCGACGTGCGCGACACCGTAGGCCGTCAAGTGGCGGTAGATCTCCAGGTTGTGGGTGCCCGGGATGCCGAAGGCCTGGGTGACACCGTGGGCGGCCAGGGCGCGGACGAGCGCTTCGCCGCCGGTGAGGTGGTGGGGGCCGTTCGGTGGTGGCTCGGGACTGTGACGCGTAATGACGGCGGATTCGTGGACAGACGTCACAGTGACCTCGCAATGATCAGGCGCATGATGTCGGAGGTGCCCTCTTCGATCTCCTCCAACTTGGCGTCGCGCATCCACTGTTCGACCGGGAACTCGCGCGAGTAACCCCAGCCGCCCAGCGTCTGCACGGCCGCCCAGGTGCAGTACGCGGCCGTCTCCGACGCGGTGAGCTTGGCCATGGCCGCCTCCGTGGTGGCGGTCAGGCCCGCGTCCAGGCGGCGGGCCGCGCGCCACGTCATCAGGCGCGACTGCTCGATGCGGGTGCGCATGTCGGCGAGGCGGAACGCGACCGCCTGGTGCTCGATGACGGGCTTGCCGAACTGTTCGCGCGTGCGCGCGTAGTCGCGTGCGTACTCGTAGGCGGCGCGGGCGACACCGGTGGCGGCGGCGCCCAGGACGGCGCGTGAGATGTCGAAGGTGCGCATCAGGCCGATGAAGCCCTGGCCCTCGTCGCCGAGCCGGTTCTCCTCGGGGACGAACGCGTCGGAGAGGAAGATCTCCCGGCAGACGATGGCGCGTTGACCCATCTTGCGCATGGGCTCGCCGAAGGTGACACCTTCGGTGTCCTTGTGCAGCAGGAAGGCGCTGACGCCGCGCGAGCGCTGCGTCGGGTCCGTCTTGGCGAACACCACGTAGCGGTCGGCCTCACCGGCGTTCGAGATCCAGGCCTTCTGGCCGTTCAGCAGGTAGCCGCCCTCGGTGCGGCGGGCTGTCGTGGTGATCGATGCGGCGTCCGAGCCCGCGCCCGGTTCGGTGGTCGCCAGCGACGTCATCGGGGTGTCCGGTCTTGCGAGCGGGGTGAGCCAGGTGCGTTGCTGCTCCGCGGTGCCGAGAGCGAGCACGGGGTCGGCGAAGAAGCCGTTGGAGCAGAGCAGGTTGCCGATGCCCAGGTCGCCGACGCACAGCTCCTCCTGCACCAGGACCTGCGTGAACACGTCGGTGAAGCCGCCTCCCCCGAACTCCTCGGGGAGCATGAACCCGGTGATGCCGACCTTGGCCGCCTTGCGCCACAGGTCCCAGGGCGTCTCGATGTCGGCCTCGTCGACGGCACGCGCGCGTGGCCGGATCTCCTCGGCCGCGAACGTCCGGGCGAGCTCGACGACGGCGTGCTGTTCGGGGGTGAGCGGGACCAGTTCGGTGGGGAGTTCCGACACGGTGCCTCCAGACGGTCCAGGTGGCGGGTGGCGTGGCATGGCATGGCAGGGCTTGGCATGGCATGTGTTTTTACTGAATCGTCGGTCAGTATCCGGAGTCGGCGAGAGTGCTGTCAATCGAACTGGTACTGAATGGTGGATCAGTTTGTGGCCGCGGTGATCGTTCGGCGGGGGAGGGGCGTCGGTCACATGTCCCGGGAGCGGGCACACAGGAGGCGCTCAGCGCGTTGTCAGTGGTGCCGCACATAATGGAAAACCTGATCGATCAATGGGAGGCGCCGTGTCGCGTTCGCTGACGTCACGTTCTCTGACTTCCGGGCTGCGCTCGCTCCAGCCCGATGCCTTTGGCGCCGAACCCACAGGGGCGCGTCTTGACCGGATCCGCCGGTCCCCGAACTTCGCGGACGGGTCCTTCCAGAACCCGGAGGGCGCTCGCGTCCGGCCCGACGGCTCGATGCTGGAGTTCGCGAAGAACTACTTCCGTAAGGAGGAGCGCGCCCGCCGCGCGCCCACGGGCACCGTCCCCGTGCACGCCACCACCCTCGCCGACCTGGCGAAGCCGCCGGTGAGCGGCCTGCGGATCACATGGATGGGGCACTCCAGCGTCCTCGCCGAGATCGACGGGGTGCGGGTGCTGTTCGACCCGGTGTGGGGCGAGCGCTGCTCACCGTTCGCCTTCGCGGGGCCCAAGCGGCTGCACCCGGCGCCGCTGCCGCTCGCCGCGCTGGGGCCGGTCGACGTGGTGGTGATCTCCCACGATCACTACGACCACCTGGACATGCCCACCATCAAGGCGCTCGCCCACACGGACACCGTGTTCGCGGTGCCGCTCGGCGTCGGCGCGCACCTGGAGCACTGGGGCGTGCCCGCGGACCGGCTGCGCGAGCTGGACTGGCACGAGTCGACGAAGGTCGCCGGGGTGACGCTGACCGCCACCCCCGCCCGCCACTTCTGCGGCCGCGGCCTGCGCAACACGCAGCACACCCTGTGGGCGTCGTGGGTGGTCGCCGGGTCCGAGCACAGCGTCTTCCACAGTGGCGACACCGGTTATTTCGCGGGGTTCAAGGACATCGGTGCCGAGCACGGACCGTTCGACGTGACGATGATCCAGATCGGCGCGTACTCGGAGTACTGGCCCGACATCCACATGACGCCGGAGGAGGGCATGCGCGCCCACCTCGATCTGCAGGGCGGACCCGCGGCCGGGCCGATGCTGCCGATCCACTGGGGGACGTTCAACCTCGCGCCGCACGCCTGGACCGAGCCCGGTGAGGGGACCGTCACCGCGGCCCGCCGGTCCGCCGCCCGCGTCGCGCTGCCGCGCCCCGGCGAGCCCTTCGAGCCGGGCGCCGAGGTGCTGCCCACGGAGCAGTGGTGGCGGCCGGTCGCGGCGGTCCCGCAGGGCGGGTGGCCGGTGGCCGGGCCCGTGGCGGGGGCGGACGACTCCGAGATCGTGGTCGCCGGGTAGGTCGGCCGTAGGCGATCGGTGGCTGGGTGTGGGCGGGCGCCCGGTGGGTCGGCTGCGGGTTCCGGTTCCGGCGAGCCGTCGTGGCTTACGCCGTGCGGCAGGCCCGCAGGACCGTGTCCCGGTGGTGGTGTGTGCCGGGCGGGGCCGGGGCGGTGCGCGGACGCGTCTCGTTGACCTCGATCTTCCAGGTGCGGTCGCCCTCGGCGTCGGCGTCGAGGAGTGCGGCGATGTCGTCGGCCCAGTAGTAGTCGGCGGGGTCGAATTCGGCGGTCGCCTCGGTGTGCTCCGTCAGGTCCGCCAGGGCGTGCGTGACGAAGAGCAGCGTGCCGCCGGGCGCGACGGCGTCGACGATCCCGCGCAGCGCCCGCAGTCCCGCGCTGCGCAGCAGCGGGAAGTACTGGAGGGTCACCAGGTCGAAGGCGCCCGCGGGCGGCGGCGTCACGGCCAGGTCGGCCCGCGCCCAGGAGACCCGGCCCGCCACGTCGGCGCCGGCCGCGGCCGCGCGGCGCAGGGCGACCTCGGAGACGTCGACCGCCGTGACCTGCCAGCCGCGCCGGGCCAGCCAGAGCGCGTCGCCGCCCTCGCCGCAGCCGACGTCGAGCGCCTGGCCGGGCGGCAGCTCGGCGGCCTCGGCGACGAGCACACCGTTCGGGTTACCGCTGAAGAGCTGGTCACGGCTGCGGTACCGCTCGTCCCACTCCTGGGCGGTGTCGGACTGGGCGGTGTCCGGTGGGGCGGTGTCCGGCTGGGCGGTGCCCTGCTGGGCGGTGCCTGATCGAGCGGCGTCGGACTGGGCGGCGTCCGACTGGAGGATGTCCCACGGAGAGGTGTCCGACTGAGGGATGCCCGACTGAGGAGTGTCGTACTGGGCGATGTCGTTGTCCATGGCGTCCGGTCCTGTCTCTCGTCCGTTCGACGGTGACCCCGTCGACGCCAAGGTCGCGCCACGCGTGCGTACGGGCAAACTTCTTTGCAGAAAACGCAAAACGCGGGCACGGTGGACGGATGAGCGACGACGTCGACGGGGTGCTGGCCGGTGTCGGGCCGAGGCTGCGCGAGCTGCGCAAGCGCCGCGGCGCCACCCTGACGGCCCTGTCGGAGGCCACCGGAATCCCTATCAGCACCCTGTCCCGCCTCGAATCCGGGCATCGCAAGCCGGGACTCGAACTCCTGCTGCCGCTGGCCAGGGCCCACCAGGTGTCGATCGACGAACTGGTCGGCGCCCCCGCCGACCTCGACCCGCGCGTGCACCCGCAGCCGATCACGCGCAATGGCGTGACGATCGTGCCGCTGACCCGCAAGCCCGGCGGCCTGCAGGCGTTCAAGCAGATCCTGCCCGCGGGCCTCACCGACGGGCGGGAGCCCGAGCCGCGCTCGCACGAGGGCTACCACTGGCTGTACGTCCTCAAGGGGCGGCTGCGCCTCCTGCTCGGCGACCAGGACGTCGTCCTCACGGAGGGCGAGGCCGCCGAGTTCGACACCCACCTCCCGCACTGGTTCGGCAACGCCGACGACCGCGCCGTGGAATTCCTCAGCATCCTGGGGCCGCAGGGCGAGCGCATGCACATCAAGGCCCGCTTCCGGCCGGACGAAAGCTAGCCGTGCCGCGCGGGCGATGAGTTTCCTCGCCTGCCTCCGTCCTACCTGGTGAACATCAAAAACGCGGTGGCATCGGTGGCACGGGCTGAACACGCTGAACACGACCACCGGACCTGCTCCTGAAGAGGCGGTACCCGTGATGGACAAGCAATTCACCGCGACCCTGCGGAAGAGCCCGAACAAGGGCGGCTGGATCTACGTCGTGTGGCCCGAGTCGGTGGAGTTCTTCGGCACCCGCGGTCTGGTGAAGGTCCGGGGCACGATCGACGGTCACCCGTTCCAGAGCTCGTTCATGGCCCTGGGGGACGGCACGCACAAGCTGCCGGTGAAGGCGGAGGTGCGCAAGGCGATCGGCAAGGACGAGGGGGACACCGTGACGGTCCGGCTGGAGGAGCGGCTCGGGCACTGAGCGGCCGGCGTGTGTCGCCGGGAACCGCCCGGCGACCCTTAGAGGTCATCTCATTTGGTGTGGACGATAGTCTGGTGTCGTGTTGCTGACTGAACGTCTGGTCCCTGATGGACTGTGGGAGTTGTTCCAGCGGGTGGTGCCAGAGGCCCCGACACGGCCGCAAGGCGGTGGCCGACGTCGCCACGGAGATCGTGAGGTGCTGGCGGCGATTGTCTTCGTGGCGACGACCGGATGTACGTGGTCGCAGGTCCCGCCGGTCTTCGGGCCGTCCGGAGCAACGGCCCATCGCCGGTTCATGGAGTGGAGCCGACAGCGGGTCTGGGCGAAGCTGCACCGGCTGGTCCTTGATGAGCTCGGTTCCCGCGGGGAGTTGGACTGGTCGCGGTGCGCGATCGACTCGGTGAACATGCGGGCCCTGAAAAAGGGGATCTGACAGGTCCGAATCCTGTGGATCGTGGCAAGTACGGATCGAAGATCCACTTGGTCACGGACCGGACAGGATTGCCGCTTTCCGTCGGCATCTCCGGCGCCAACCTGCACGACAGCCAGGCACTGGAACCTTTGGTGCGTGGCATCCCGCCGATCAGATCCCGGCGCGGACCCCAGCGCAGGCGTCCTGCCAAGCTCCATGCCGACAAGGCATACGACAACCGTCACCTGCGGCGATGGCTCCGGTTACGCCACATCACACCGCGGATCGCTCGCAAGGGAGTCGAGACGTCACAGAAGCTGGGCCGACACCGCTGGACCATCGAGCGCACCATGGCCTGGCTCGCCGGCTGCCGCCGACTCCACCGCCGCTACGAGCGGCAAGCCATCCACTTCCTGGCCTTCACCAGCATCACCTGCACCCTCATCTGCTACCGCAGACTAACCAAATGAGATGGCCTCTTAGGCGAACACGCATGCGGACGCGTCCCGGGCGCGTATTCGCTCGCAGGTACGAACGCTCATACCAGAGCGGGACCTCGGCCGTCGGAGTTTGTCAACTGCCCCGCGCGTATATGCCGTTGGCGACTACCGTGTGTGCTCGCCGTGCGACGCCCGGTCGCGCTGCCTGCTGTCTCTCCAGCTGCCGAGCCACCCCTGAATTCATAGAACGAACTCATAGATCCGAGGACGAGGTCGCCGTATGTCCCAGCCCCGCCAGCCGGCCGCCCGCGCAGACCGCCGCGAAGGCGGTCGGCACGGCAGGCCGGCCGGACGGGCCGCGCCGCAGCCGACCGAGACCCACATACGTTCCCAACTCCTGCGCATCGCCGTCCTTCCGCCGCTCGCGGTGGCCCTCGGCGCGAGCGCGGCCGTGCTGTTCGTCCTCCAGCACACCGGGGTGCGGCCCAGCCCGACGCTGTGGGCGGTGCTCGGCGGGGCCTGCCTGGTGACGGTCGCGGGCATCGTGATCGCCGTCGTCGCCGCGCGGCGCGCCGCGGCCGTCGTACGCGACCGGGTGCTCGCGCTGCGCCAGAACACCGCGCACCGGCAGTCCGAACTGCGCGCCCTGGTCGAGCAGTTGCGCAAGGGCGAGGCTCCGCCGCCGCGCCGCGCACCCGCCGTCGGCGCCCCCGGAGGCGACGACTTCGACCGGCTCGGCGTCGACCTCGCGCGCGGCCACGACATCGCGGTGACCGCCGTCGTCCAGGCCACCCAGCTGTCCAGCCAGGCGGGCAGCCGGCAGAAGGTCGAGGTGTTCGTGAACCTCGCCCGGCGCCTGCAGTCGCTCGTGCACCGGGAGATCAGCCTGCTCGACGAGCTGGAGAACCAGGTCGAGGACCCCGACCTGCTCAAGGGCCTCTTCCACGTCGACCACATGGCCACCCGCACCCGTCGGCACGCCGAGAACCTCGCCGTGCTCGGCGGCGCCGTCTCGCGCCGCCAGTGGAGCCACCCCGTGTCCATGACCGAGGTGATGCGCTCCGCGATCGCCGAGGTCGAGCAGTACTCGCGGGTCAAACTCGTGCCGCCGATCGACGGCACACTGCGCGGGCACGCCGTCGCCGACTGCATCCACCTGCTGGCCGAACTCGTCGAGAACGCCACGGTGTTCTCCGCCCCGCACACCCAGGTCCTGCTCCGCGCCAACCAGGTGACCTCCGGGCTCGCCATCGAGGTGGAGGACCGCGGCCTCGGCATGCCGGTCACCGAGCAGAACAAGATGAACACGCTGCTCACCGACCCCGACCAGGTCAACGTGGCCAGCCTCCTCGCGGACGGCCGCATCGGTCTCTTCGTGGTCTCGCAGCTCGCGCGGCGGCACGGCATCACGGTGCGGCTCCAGACCAATATCTACGGGGGAGTGCAGGCGGTCCTCGTGCTGCCCCAGGACCTGCTCGGCGGCGACGGCGACACGGACGGTGCGGGCGTGCGCATCCCGCATGTGCGCAAGGCCGCAGCGGCGGCGACCGCGAACAGCGTGCTCGGCGGCGAGCCCGCCCCGTCGGCGAACGGCCACCGGGAGGGGCCACCGCCGCAGCCCGGCCCGGACACCAACGGCACGCGGCCCGCACCGGCCAACACCCCTGCCCCGGCGCCCCCTTCACCCGCCCCGCTCCACGGAGCCGTCTCCGTGGTCCCCCGACAGCCGCACCCGGGAACGCCTCCTACAGGCACGCCCACGGGTACGCCCCCTGCGGGCACGCCTACGGGCACCCCTCCCGCCGGCCCGCCGACCGACACGCCCGCCACGGACACACCTCCCGCCGGCACCCCGACGGGCCTGCCGACCAGGGGCGCACCCCTCAACGGCACCGGCACACCCACAGGAACGCCCCCCACCGGCACCGGTGCACCCACGGATACGCCCCCCAACGGCACACCACCCGCAACACCACCCGCCCCCTCCCGCCCCGGAACCCACGCCGCCCCCCTCCCGCAACGCGTCGTCGGCGACCCCCGCCCCACCCCCGCCGACGCCGTCCCCGGCATCCGCCCCGAGGCCCGCGAGGCCGCGGCCCACGCCGAGCCCCTGGTCGCCCGTCCCGAGGGAGCCGTGCGAGGCACCATGGGCCGGCCCCAACTGCCGCGCCGCAGGGCCCAGGAGCACATCGCCCCGCAACTGCGCGGTGGCCCCGTGCCGCGCCAGGAGGAGGCGGCCCCGTCCGTGCACGACCCCGGCCTCATGGCTGCCTTCCAGCGCGGCATCACGCTCGCCGAGTCGGCCGAACCACGTGCCCCCGGCGACGAGGGGCCGGACGCCCAGCAGGGGGAGCCGGGTCCGGACGACCGAGGCGGCGCCTCTGCATGACGACCGTGACGCCGCACACGCGCCCGCCCCCGCCCCCGCCCTCGTACACGTACGACACGCCACCACGCGCGCGTACCCACCCGAAAGCCCGCACCGCACCCGCACCCGCCCCAGCCGATCCCCCACCTCTTCGCACCACACCCAGCAGTCCACCAAGGAGTCGATCCCCTATGGCGAGCGATGTGCCGACGGGTCATGTGTCCGATCTCGACTGGCTGATGAGCGGCCTCGTCCAGCGCGTTCCCCACACCAACAGCGCCGTGCTGCTGTCCTCCGACGGCCTCGTCAAGTCCGTGCACGGGCTCGACGCCGACAGCGCCGACCACATGGCGGCCCTCGCCTCGGGCCTCTACTCGCTCGGCCGCAGCGCGGGCATCCGGTTCGCCGACGGCGGCGACGTACGGCAGGTGGTGGTGGAGCTCGACTCGGCGCTGCTGTTCGTGTCGACCGCGGGCTCCGGCACCTGCCTCGCTGTCCTCGCCGGGCGCGACGCGGACGCGGCCGTGCTCGGCTATGAGATGGCCATGCTCGTCAAGAGCGTGCGCCCCTACCTGGTGACCGCACCCCGGCAGCCCTCCGCCGAGCCCACGGCGATGAGGAATTGACGGTGGCGGCCCCGCAGGACGGGCCATGGCTGGACGGCGCCGCTGGCCGGCTCGTGCGTCCGTACGCGATCAGCAACGGACGCACCCGGCCGAGCACGTCGATGGATCTGCTCACCCATGTGATGGCCACCGGGGCGACCCCCCTCGGCTACCTGGGTCCGGAACACAGCCAGGCGCTCGACCTGTGTGCGCAGCCCACATCGGTCGCGGAGATCGCCGGTCATCTGAAGCTCCCGGCGGGCGTGACCAAGGTGCTCCTCTCCGACCTCGTCGACTGCCAAGCCATCACGACCAAGCCCCCCACGTTCCACGACAACCCCACTGACCGGTCCCTACTGGAGGCAGTGCTCGATGGACTACGACGCCAGCTCTGACCCTTTCCCCACCGCACTGAAGATCTTGGTCGCGGGCGGGTTCGGGGTCGGCAAGACGACCTTCGTAGGGGCCGTCAGCGAGATCGCTCCGCTCAGCACGGAAGAACTGCTCACCACGGTCAGCGCGGACACCGACAACCTCGACGGCATCGAGAACAAGGTCGAGACGACCGTCGCGATGGACTTCGGGCGGATCACCCTGGACCCGGAGCATGTGCTCTATCTGTTCGGCACGCCGGGCCAGGAGCGCTTCTGGTTCATGTGGGACGAGCTGTCAGAGGGCGCCCTCGGAGCGGTCATCCTCGCGGACACGCGCCGCCTGGAGGACTGCTTCGCCGCCGTCGACTTCTTCGAGGAGCGCGGCATGGGCTTCATCGTGGCGGTCAACGAGTTCGACGGCGGTTACCGCTACGAGGCCGAGGAGGTACGCGCCGCCATCGACCTGGACCCGGCGGTGCCGGTCGTGCGCTGCGACGCGCGCATTTCCAGCTCCGGCATCCAGACGCTGCTCACCCTCGTACGACACCTGCTGGCGCACGCACCCGCGACCGCCACGGGGTTCGGAGCCCACACGTGACGTACGACGCGACCAGGAGGCTGCTGCTGACCCCGCAGGACCGGGAGGGCGTCGAGCGGGCCCGCCGGTTGCGAAGGCTCGACCTGGGGCAGCGCGCCGAGCCGGTGTTCGACCGCTTCGCGGACCGGCTCGCGGAGGTGACGGGTGCGCCGTACGCCATGGTCAACTTCATTGACGAGAACCGGCAGTTCTTCGCGGGCCTGCACACCCCCGACGGCGACCACCGGGGCGGTGAACTGGGCGCGGTGGCCGCCTCGGCCGCCAAGTCGACGTCTACGGAAGGTGAAGTGGCGCGCTACATGGCGCGCGATCACGGTTACTGCCCACATGTAGTGGTGCGGCGCAAAGCACTCGTCCTTGAAGACGTGTGCGACTACCCGCGCTTCGCGGGCAACCCCGTAGTCGACGAAATCGGCATTCGCTCCTACTTGGGCGCGCCTTTGATCGACGAGCGCACGGGGCTCGCGCTCGGCACCGTGTGCGCAGTCGCGACCGAGCCCCGCCCGTGGGGACAGGCGGGGCTCGCGACCATCAAGTCGATGGCGGGTGAACTGATGGAACTGGTGCGGGGGCGGGGCGACCTGCTCGGCTAGGACCTGTCCTGTCGTCGAGGACCAGCCCTGTTGTTAAGGACCTGTCCTGTCGTCAAGGGCCTGTCCTGTCGTTGGATGAGGCCCTACACCGCACGGGCGTCCCGGCGCTGCTTGACGTAACCGCCCGCGGCCAGCGCGACCACCAGGATCGCGGAGACGAACAGCTGGTTGCGGCCGTCGGCGGTGCTGGCCATGACCACGAAGACGCCCGCGATCGCCGCCAGGGCGAGCCACGTCAGATACGGGAAGCCCCACATCTTCACGGTGAGCAGCTCGGGCGACTCGCGCTCCAGGCGGCGGCGCATCTTCAGCTGCGCGAGGCAGATGAAGACCCAGCCGACGAGGATGGCGACACCGGTCGTGTTCATCAGCCAGGTGAACACGGTGTCGGGCCACCAGACGCCGGCGAACACCGCGAAGAAGCCGAACAGGCAGGACGCGAGCACCGCGGCCACCGGCACGCGGCGGTGCACCCGGCCCAGGAAGCGCGGGCCGAGGCCGCGCGAGACGAGCGAGTAGGCCATGCGGGACGAGCCGTAGATGTTGGCGTTCATCGCCGACAGCAGGGCGACGAGGATGACGACCTGCATGATGGTGCCGGCGGCCGGGATGCCGAACTCGTTGAGGACCGTGACGTACGGGCCGTCGGTGGCGACGTCCGGGTCGTTCCACGGCACCAGGGCGACGACGAGCGCCATGGACCCTACGTAGAAGAGCGCGATGCGC
This sequence comes from Streptomyces nidicola, assembly GCF_050106155.1. NCBI lineage: Bacteria > Bacillati > Actinomycetota > Actinomycetes > Kitasatosporales > Streptomycetaceae > Streptomyces > Streptomyces nidicola. The sequence continues at coordinate 1,888,328 of NZ_JBNBPI010000001.1, read as the reverse complement.
CACACGGCGGTGCGCACGGCGCGTGCCACGTTCTCGCGCGGCTTGTCGGACTCGGCGGCGGCGATGGACACCGTCTCCAGGCCGCCGTACGCGAAGACGGCGGTGAGCAGTCCGGCGATCAGGCCGGAGCTGCCGGTGGGGAAGAAGCCGCCCTGCCCGGTGAGGTTCGAGGCGCCGGGGGCGTCACCGAAGACGCCGAAGATGCCCAGGACGCCGAGGACCAGGAAGGCGCAGATCGCGGTGACCTTCAGGGCCGAGAAGAAGAACTCGAACTCGCCGAAGTTGCGCACGGCGGCCAGGTTGCTCAGGCAGAAGAACACCATGAAGACGGCGACCCACCCGTAGGCGGGCAGGAACGGCACCCAGCCGTGCATGATCTGCCCGGCCGCCGTCGCCTCCGCGGCCACGCCGCAGGTGAGCATGACCCAGTACATCCAGCCGGAGGTCGCCCCCGCCCAGGCGCCGAGCTCGCGCTCGGCGTGCACGGAGAACGAACCGGTGGCAGGACGCGCGGCGGACATCTCGCCGAGCATCCGCATCAGCAGCATGACCACGAACCCGGCGCCCGCGAAGAGCAGGACGACCGCGGGCCCCGCGGCGGCGATCCCGGCACCGGACCCTACGAAGAGGCCCGCGCCGATGACACCGCCGAGGGCGATCATCGAGAGGTGCCGCTGCTTGAGGCCGTGGCCGAGTTCCGTGCCGAGTTCGGTACCGGTGGAGGCGTCCTCGACGTCGCCCGGCGTGGCGCCGACGTCGGATCCGGCCTGCGGCCGGTCCGTGACGGAGGTCCGTGTCATGGTCGTGCCTGTTCGCTGTCTGAGACGGGTTGAAGTGCGGCGACAGTATGCGACCAAGTGGGAAGCGCTGCGTCATGCGTCCGTTATTCGGACACTCTGTTCGTTGGGCGGATCAACCGGCCGTTCGGGGCGTCTTCAACAGGCCCCCGAAGCGGCCTCAACACGTCAGCAGCATCATCAGGGCGATGGTCCCCGCGAGCGGCAGGATTCCGCCCGGGCTCTGACTCCTGTCCCTCGCGGCGAGGAACAACAGGATCTGCATGCTCGCCAGCACGGTCACGGTGACGCGCGCGCTCGACGGGCATCTGCAACATCGGCGGCACTCCGGGGCCCGGCCCGTATCCGTAGCCGTGCCCGTAGCGGGGCGCCTGTGCGTACCCGGGGCCTTGCCCGTAGCCGGGGCCGGGTGCCTGACCGTACGCCTGCGGCTGCCCCGGCGGGCCGAACTGCCCGTACGGCCCCGGGTTCTGGGGTGGCGGGCGGGCCTGTAGGAAACCTGGGGCGCCGCTTAAGAAAACCTCGATGGACCGAACGCGCCGCGTACGGAAGAGTCTGCGGTGTCGGCGGACCGCATACGGGACGTATCTGGATGTCTGCCGCGGCACACCCCACCACCCACTCTCCCTCGCACGGGGGCCGGTTCGCCCTGCCCGCGTGCGCGACGACAGGAGTCGAACCCTTGAAGGCACTGGTCAAGGAGAAGGCCGAACCGGGTCTGTGGCTGACGGACGTCCCCGAGCCCGGCGTCGGCCCGGGGGACGTACTGATCAAGGTCCTGCGCACCGGGATCTGCGGCACCGACCTGCACATCCGCAGCTGGGACGGCTGGGCGCAGTCGACCATCAGCGCGCCGCTGGTCGTGGGTCACGAGTTCGTCGGCGAGGTCGTCGGGACCGGCCGCGACGTGAGCGACATCGCCGTGGGCGACACGGTCAGCGGCGAGGGCCACCTGGTGTGCGGCAAGTGCCGCAACTGCCTTGCCGGGCGCCGCCACTTGTGCCGCGCGACGGTCGGCCTCGGCGTCGGCCGCGACGGCGCGTTCGCCGAGTACGTGGCGCTGCCCGCGTCGAACGTGTGGGTGCACCGCGTCCCCGTGGACCTCGATGTCGCCGCGATCTTCGACCCGTTCGGCAACGCCGTGCACACCGCCCTGTCCTTCCCGCTCGTCGGCGAGGACGTACTGATCACGGGAGCAGGGCCCATCGGCCTGATGGCGGCGGCCGTCGCCAAGCACGCCGGCGCCCGCAACGTCGTCGTGACCGACGTCAGCGAGGAGCGTCTGGCCCTTGCGCGGAAGGTGGGCGTGAGCCTCGCCCTGAACGTGGCGTCCTCGACCATCGCCGACGGCCAGCGCGAACTCGGCCTGCGCGAGGGCTTCGACGTGGGCCTGGAGATGTCCGGCAACCCCGTCGCGATGCGCGACATGCTGGCGAACATGACCCACGGCGGCAAGATCGCCATGCTCGGCCTGCCGTCCGAGGAGTTCGCCGTCGACTGGGCGCGGATCGTCACCTCGATGATCACCATCAAGGGCATCTACGGCCGCGAGATGTTCGAGACCTGGTACGCGATGTCGGTGCTCCTGGAGGGCGGCCTCGACCTGTCCCCGGTGATAACCGGCCGCTACGCCTACACCGACTTCGACGCGGCGTTCGAGGACGCGGCGAGCGGCAAGGGCGGCAAGGTCATCCTGGACTGGACCGCTTAATTTTCGGGCTCGCTCGCCTCCGGGGCGGCAAAGCCGGTGTCGAGACGCCGGCCGTGCTCGACCCTCCTTCGTCGGGCCTCCGCGCGCCCGGCATCTCGACACCGGCGCGCCCCTTCGGCTCGCTCGCCGTCGCCACACCGTGGAACGCCGCCAACGCCACCCGCATCCGTAAGGAAGACCCCATGTTCGACAACGTACGCGCCGACATCCAGGCCACCCTCGACGAGATCGCCGCCGCGGGCCTGCACAAGCCCGAGCGGGTCATCGGCACCCCGCAGTCCGCCACCGTCGCCGTCACGGCGGGGGGCCGACCCGGCGAGGTCCTCAATTTCTGCGCGAACAACTACCTGGGCCTCGCCGACCACCCCGACGTGATCGCGGCGGGCCACGCGGCCCTCGACCGCTGGGGCTACGGCATGGCGTCCGTCCGCTTCATCTGCGGCACGCAGGAGGTCCACAAGGAGCTGGAGGCCCGCCTCTCCGCCTTCCTCGGCCAGGAGGACACGATCCTGTACTCCTCCTGCTTCGACGCCAACGGCGGCGTCTTCGAGACCGTTCTCGGCCCGGAGGACACGGTCATCTCCGACGCCCTCAACCACGCGTCGATCATCGACGGCATCCGCCTGTCCAAGGCGAAGCGCTTCCGCTACGCCAACCGCGACATGGCCGACCTGGAAGCGCAGTTGAAGGCCGCGTCCGGCGCCCGCAGGAAGCTGATCGTCACCGACGGCGTCTTCTCCATGGACGGCTACGTGGCGCCGCTCGCCGACATCTGCGACCTCGCCGAGCGCTACGACGCCATGGTCATGGTCGACGACTCGCACGCGGTCGGCTTCGTCGGCCCCGGCGGCCGCGGCACCCCCGAGCTGCACGGCGTCATGGACCGCGTCGACATCATCACCGGCACCCTCGGCAAGGCCCTGGGCGGGGCGTCCGGCGGCTACGTCGCGGCGCGCGCGGAGATCGTCGCGCTGCTGCGCCAGCGCTCGCGCCCGTACCTGTTCTCGAACAGCCTCGCCCCGGTGATCGCCGCGGCCTCCCTGAAGGTCCTCGACCTCCTCGAATCGGCCGGTGACCTGCGCGAGCGCCTCGCGGCGAACACCAAGCTGTTCCGTACGCGGATGGCCGAGGAGGGCTTCGACATCCTCCCCGGCGACCACGCGATCGCCCCGGTGATGATCGGTGACGCCTCCGTCGCGGGCCGCATGGCCGAACTCCTCCTGGAGCGCGGCGTCTACGTGATCGGCTTCTCGTACCCGGTGGTGCCGCAGGGCCAGGCCCGCATCCGCGTCCAGCTGTCGGCGGCGCACTCCACGGAGGACGTGAACCGGGCGGTGGACGCGTTCGTGGCGGCGCGCGCCGAGCTGGGCTGACGCCGCCCGTGCGGGGAGTGCCAGTCGTGTTTGGGAGAATCACCGCATGATCGAAGCGCGGCGGCTGCACATCCTCCGTGCGGTGGCCGACCACCGCACCGTCACGGCTGCGGCCGCCGCGCTGTACCTGACCCCCTCGGCGGTCTCGCAGCAGCTCACGGCCCTTGAGCAGGAGACGGGCCACAAGCTGGTGGAGCGCGGCGCGCGCGGGGTCCGGCTGACGTCGGCCGGCGAGATCCTCCTCACCCACGCCAACGCGGTCCTCGCCCAGCTGGAGAGGGCCGAGGCCGAGCTGGCCGCGTACAGCACCGGTGAAGCGGGCACGGTGACGCTCGCCTCCTTCGCGACGGGCATCGGCCTCGTCGTGGGCCCCGCGCTCGCCCTCCTGGCGAAGGCCGTGCCCGGCATCCGCGTCCGCGTCCAGGACGCCGAGGGCGACGCCAGCCTGCCGATGCTGCTCGACCGGCGGATCGATGTGGCGGTCGCGGTCGACTACCGGGGCGCGCCGGGCGCCGACGACGACCGGATCACGCGCGTGCCGCTGTACGCGGAGCCGTTCGACGCGGTGCTGCCGGTCACGCACCGCCTCGCGGCCGCGGAGTGGGTGCCGGTCGCCGACCTCGCCAAGGACACGTGGATCGGCCCGTACCCCGGCAACCCCTGCCACGACGTGGTGGTCCTCGCCTGCGAACACGCCGGTTTCTCCCCGCAGTTCGAGCACTCGTCGGACGACTTCCGCGCCGTCGTCGCCCTCGCCTCCGCGGGCGCGGGCGTCGCGCTGGTCCCGCGCTCGGCCCTGCACGGCGTGGACCTGACCCAGGTGGTGGTCCGGCCGATCGACGGTGCGGCGCCGGCCCGGAAGGTGTTCGCGGCGGTACGGCACGGGGCGGAGGAGCATCCGCTGATCAGGCCGGTGCTTGAGGCGCTGGGGGAGGCGGCGGAGGGCTGAGATTGGGATCGGGGAGGGGGCCGAGGGGCCCGCTCGCGTAACACGGCTGTCTCATATCCGGGATATCGTGCCGAATATGAGACGCGAACGTGGTGCACCTCTGTCCTCGCCCCCGTCCCCGAGCGACGCCATCGACCCGACGCCGGACCCCGTGGACGCCCGACTCGGCGCCCGGCTCGCCGAGCTGAGGGCCGAACACGGCTGGTCCCTGGGCGAGTTGGCGGACCGCAGCGGCGTGAGCCGGTCCACCCTGTCGCGGGCCGAGCGCGCCGAGATCAGCCCGACCGCCGCCCTCCTCAACCGCCTCTGCGCGGTCTACGGACGGACCATGTCGCAGCTCCTGAGCGAGGTCGAATCGGCCCCCGCCCAGGTCGTGCGCGCCGCGGACCAGCCCGTCTGGCACGACGGCTCGACCGGCTTCACGCGTCGCTCCGTCTCCCCGCCACAGGCCGGACTGCGCGGCGAGGTGGTCGAGGGCACTCTCGAGCCGTACGCCGACATCGCCTACGACCGCCCGCCCGTCCCCGGCCTCGAACAGCACATCTGGGTGCTCGACGGCCTCCTCGACCTCACCGTCCAGGGCACGACACACCACCTGGAGGCGGGCGACTGCCTGCGCTTCCGCCTCTGGGGGCCGACCCACTTCCACTGCCCGGGCCCCGAACCCGTGCGCTACGCGCTGGTGGTGGTGCTCCCATGACACTCACCTGCATCCGCCTGAAGCCCTCGGAATTCCCCTCCTACGTAGATGAGTTGGGGTCCCTGCTTGCCGACGTCGTACAAGGGGGCAGCTCACTCGGCTTCCTCCACGGACTAACGCCCTACGAGGCGGCGACCTGGTGGCGCGACTACGTAGAACCCTCCGTGGAGCGCGGCAGCACGGCCGTGTGGGTGGCGATGGACACCGAAGGGACAGCGGCCCCGGCCCGCTGCGTCGGAACGATCTCGCTCGCCTTCACCGAGAAGCCCAACGGCCGCCACCGCGCCGAAGTGGTCAAGCTGATGGTGCACGAAAGCACCCGCGGCACCGGCCTCGGCCGCACCCTGCTGGCGACCGCGGAGCGCGCCGCGGCGGAGGCGGGCGTGACACTCCTGGTCCTCGACACGGAGACCGGCAGCCCGGCCGAGAACTTCTACCGCACGGCCGGCTGGGACGAGGTCGGCGTCATCCCGGACTACGCGGCCGACCCGGCAGGGGTGCTGCGCCCCACCACCCTGTTCTGCAAACGCCTCCCTGTTCTGTAAGCGACTGGAACGTTCTGTAAGCGACCGGAACCGCTCGTGCCGGTCGGTGATTGCCAGGAATGAGGGCCTACGGTGCGGGGGAGGTGCAGGCCAGCACGCATCCCCGTCCGCACTCGCACCCGCATCGCCCCGCCCCGTCCACAGGGCCGTACGGACTGTCCGAGAGGAAGCCGCCAGATGACCGCCACAGACCCGACGTACACGACGAGCGCGCTCAGCACCGGCGACGGCGCCGCCGTGGCCACGTACACCTGGCTGCCCGACGGCGGCAGGCCCCGCGCCTTCGTCCAGATCGCCCACGGCGCGGCCGAACACGGCCAGCGCTACGACCGCTTCGCCCGCCACCTGACCTCCCACGGCTACGCGGTCATCGCCTCCGACCACCGCGGCCACGGCGCCACCGCGCACTCCACGGGCGGCTACGGAGTCACCGACGACGCCGAGCCCGGGGCCGTCGACGCGTGGGTGTCGATCGTCGAGGACCTCAAGGCGATCGGTGACCAGGCGCGCGCCCTCCACCCGAACGTCCCGTTCGTACTCCTTGGCCACAGCCTCGGCTCGCTGCTCGCGCGCGACTACGCCCAGCGGTACGCGGACGACCTGGTGGCCCTGATCCTCTCCGGCACCTTCCGTTCGCTTCCCGGCGCGGACAACGAGGGCGACATCGCGGCCCTGGAGGCCGAGATCGAGGCCGGCGGCCGCGCCGCCACCTCGCCCTACGTGGGCAACCTCTTCTCCTCCTTCAACGACCCGTATGAGCACCGCACCGGCTTCGAATGGCTCTCGCGGGACGAGGCGGAGGTCGACAAGTACGTCGCCGACGAACGCTGCGGCTTCGACTTCTCGGCGGGCCTGTCCCTGGACTGGGTCCGCGCGGTGCGCCGCATCAACGACCCGGCGAACCTCGCCCGCATCCCAGCCGACCTGCCGATCCATGTCGTGGTCGGCACGGAGGACCCGTGCAACCAGCGCATGACACTGGTCCACGAACTCCTGGAGGACTTCCGCTACGTGGGCGTCACCGACCTCACCTGGAAGGGCTACGAGGGCGCCCGCCACGAGATCCTCAACGAGACGAACCGCGACGAGGTGCAGGACGACCTGGTGGCGTGGCTGGACAAGCGCGTGCCGTGACGGACTGCCGCGCACGGAATGCCTCCGTGACGGGTCGTCGCGACGGAACCGCCTGATTCGGGCGCCTGTTTCGGGCGGCTGTTTCGGGCGATTGTCAGTGGCGTTGGCTACGGTTCGTTGCATGCTGGACGCCGACGATGTACGCACCGTAGCCCTGTCCCTGCCGGACACGACCGAGAAGGTCGCCTGGAGCATGCCCACGTTCCGGGTCGCGGGGAAGATGTTCGCCACCGTGCCCGACGACGAGACATCGATAGCGGTGCGCTGCCCGAAGGAGGAGCGCGAAGAACTCGTCCTGGCCGAGCCGGACAAGTTCTGGGTCGCGGACCACGAGGCGTTCTCCGCATGGGTTCGGGTCCGCCTCGCGGCCCTGGAGGACACGGCCGAGCTGCGCGACATCCTCGCCGACTCCTGGCGCCAGGCGGCCCCGACCCGACTCCTGGACGCACACCCGGAGTTGGGCCTCCCGCGCGCGGGATAAAACCACGTGAGGTCCCGCACGTCCCCATGGCATGATCCGCTCGCGAGGGCGAGCCGCGCGCGTGCGGCGTGCCACGGGGCCGACGAACGGGGAACGTGGATGGCCGGCCGGGCGCTCGATGGCGAGGACGCCGAGGGCGCCGGGGGCGCGTCCCGACGCGGCATCTGGACCCGCGACTTCGGCCTCTTCTTCACCGCGAGAGGCGTTGCCAAGCTCGGCGACAGCATGCTGCCGGTGGCGCTCGCGGCGGGCCTCCTGCAATACGGCTACGGGGCGGGCGCGGTGGGCCTCGCCATGGCCTCCTCGGTGGCCTGCTTCGCCGGCCTGGTCATCTTCGGCGGGGTACTGGCGGACCGCTTCAACACCCGCCTGCTGATGACGGGCGCCGACCTCGCACGCCTGGTCACGCAGTCCCTGGCCGCCGTCATGTTCTTCACCGGCCATGTCGTGCTCTGGCAGATATGCGTCATCGGCGCGATCAACGGTCTGGCCGCGGCGATCTTCCAACCCGGCGTCGCCGGTACGGTGCCCCGCCTGGCATCCGACGTGCAGGCGGCGAACGGCGCGATACGCGTGGCGGAGTCCGGCGCCCAACTGGCGGGCCCGGCGGCCGCGGGCATGCTGGTCGCGCTGGCCTCCCCGGGCCTGGTCTTCGCGGCCCACGCGGGAACGTACGGGGTGAGCGCCCTGTGCCTGCTCCTGCTCCGCCTGCCACCGATGCCACGGGACACGGCGAAGCCGCACACCCAAGGCGCCCTCCACTCCCTCCACTCCCTCCACTCTTTCCGCTCCGAACTGGTGGAGGGCTGGCGGGAGTTCAGATCACGAAGATGGCTCTGGGGCGTGATCCTGGTCTGGTGCGTGCTGATGATCGGAGCGTCGGGCCCGGCCGTCCCCCTGGTCGCCGTACAGGTCACCCAGGAGCACGGCTCGACCGCGTACGGCCTGGTGAACTCGGCGCTCGGCGCGGGCACGGTCATCGGCGGCGTACTGGCCCTGCGCGTACGCCCGCGCCGGATGCTGCGCGCGGGCGGCCTGGCCCTGTTCGGCTTCGCCCTGTTCCCGGCGACGGTGGGCGCGGGTCTGGGGGTGCCGTGGATGATGGCGGGCTGCGCGGTGGCCGGGGCCGGCTCGTCGTTCTGGGGCGTGATGTGGGCGACGAGCGTCCAGACCCAGGTCCCGCGCGAGATCCTCAACCGCATCCACGCCTACGAGGTGGCCGGCTCCATCGCCATGCAGCCGGTGGGCCAGGCTCTGGCGGGCCCGGCGGCGGCCGCGTTCGGCACGCACCAGGTCCTGCTGGCGGGCGGAGTGGTCACGCTGATGGTGGCGACGACACTGATCTCGGTCCCGGCGATCAGCGGCCTGGTGCGAGCGGACGCACAGCCCGCTCATCTCCCCTTCCCTATGCCGGAGCAGCGGCAGAGGAGAGAGGCGCAGCGACGGAGGGGCCGGGAGTGACGGCAGAGGAGTCAGGTGCAACGGCGGAGGAGCCGGGAGTGACGGCAGAGGAGTCAGGTGTCGCAACAGAGGGGCCATGAGAGGAGTCACGGGGGCGAAGAAACCCACTGATCCGCTCCCGCAGCGCCCTCGCGTCGAGCCCATGCCCGGCGACATGCTCCTCGACGCTCCCGTACCGCCGCAGCTCCCGCCGCCCGACACCGAGCCCGAGCACCCGGTGCGGCACATCGGCGAGCGCGTCATTGGCGGCGCGGGTGGAGGTCCCGGCGAGATAGGGCTCGACGATCACGACATCAGCGCTGCCACTCGCATCCGCCGCCCGCCGCAGCCCAGCGTCATCAAAAGGCCGAACGGTGGTCGCGTAGAGAACACTGACATCAAGCCCTTCGGTGGCGGCAAGCACGTTGTCCAACATGGGCCCGACGGCAACGACGACTCCCCGCCGCCCTTCCCGCACGGACAAGAACCGCTCCCCGTCGACAGGCAGCGCCTCCCGATTGCTCTGCACCGAGAGCCGCACGTACTCCCGCGAGTCACTCACGCCGTCGCCACCGCCCCCGACGGCGTGCCGCAGCAGCGTCTCGGCCTCCTCGGGATGCCCCGGCACATGCACGCTCCACCCATCAAGGGTGTCGAGCAGCGCCACATCACCGGGAGCCATGTGCGTAAAGCCCCCGGAAGACACGTCGTACGACGCGCCGGCACTCACGAGCACGCCCCCGACCCCCTGATGCCCGAAGTCCAACTTCACCTGCTCAAAAGGCCGTTCCACGAGAAAACTCGCGAAGGTGTGCATCACAGGCCGCATCCCGGCGAGCGCAAGCCCCGCCCCGGCCCCGACGAGCAACTGCTCCCGGATCCCGACATTGATCACCCGCTCCGGATGCCGCCGAGCGGCCCCCGCAAAGGGCGCGGCCCCGATCTCGGCGAGCACGACGGCGACGCGGGAGTCTTCGTCGAGGATCTGGCTGAGGACGGGGGCGAAGCGATCACGCATGGTGTCCACGAGAGGGACTTCCTTCCGGAGGAGAGCAGTGGTGGGGAGGGGAGAGGTGGATAGGGAGAGAGGTGTAGCGGTGTCGATGGGGGATGGGGGGGATCACTCAAACTTCGGCTCGACGCGGGCGACGACGACGTGGGGACGCCCCGGATGCGGCGTGCTGAAGGCCTGGTACAGCGCCTCGTGATCGCGCCCGTCGACGGTCACGGTCGACCACCCGGCGGCCTCGAAGCGGGCGGCGATGCCGCCGGCCCTGCCGTAGGTGGCGGACAGGTTGTCGACGACGACGGTGTGCAGCCGCTCGAGTCCGACAGCCCCGGCGTAGGCGATGGCCTCGTGATTGCTGCCCTCGTCGAGCTCGGCGTCTCCGACCAGGGTCCAGACGGCCGGCTCGCTCAGCCCCTGGGCCCGCAGCCCGAGCGCGGTCCCGACGGCGATCGGCAGCCCGTGCCCCAAGGACCCGCTCCCGATCTCCACGCCGGGCACGAGCATCCGATCGGGGTGATGCCCGAGCCGCGACTCGTACGCCCCGAACCCGCTCAGCCACGCCTCGGGCAGGAACCCCTTGGCGACGAGCACGGCGTAGTACGCCATGGGCCCGTGCCCCTTGGACAACAGAAACCGATCCCGCCCGGCCTCCTCGACGCTCTCGGGCCGGACCCGCAGAACACGGTCGTAGAGCACCCACAACACGTCGAGGGTGGAGGTGGCGGCGGGCCCGTGCTTCTCGTCCCCGGTCATGCGACTCATGAGCCGGGACAGATCTTCGTAGCGATAGCCGTGGCGCCCGCCGGGGCCGGGGGTTCCGAGAGCTCCGTCGGCTCCGGGGGCGCTGCTGCCGATGTCATCCGCTGTGGTCGTCATGCAGGCAGCCTGCAACCTCAACTTTGCTTGAGGTCAACACCTCTGTTTGGCGCCGTGCCGGATCCCGCCCGCCCACCGGAAGGGATGCGCGACCACGGCTCCGAGTGCGGTATGGTTTCTCTGCGCGTTCGGCCAGGGGGAAACCCCAGGTCAACGAGCACCGGGACGTGGCGCAGCTTGGTAGCGCACTTGACTGGGGGTCAAGGGGTCGCAGGTTCAAATCCTGTCGTCCCGACAAGTTCGAACGATCGAACGTCGCAGGTGAAGGGCCGTTTTCGAACGGCCCTTTTTCTGTTGCTCCCACGCTCCTGCTGGGAGCGTGGCGAGTGGGAGCGGGCTCCCACTGTCCCCTTACCCGGTTACTCCCACTCGGGCCGATGCGCACATATTCGATTCCTTGCGCGCGTGTTCACATCCGAGCCCGGTTTGTTACCGGCGGCTCCCCGTCCTATGGGTGGCTTTCCGGGTATGTGCTTGCGCTCTTGCCGCTGGTGGGGCCGCTCCCAGTGGGAGTGGGGTCGGGAGCGGCGACACCATGGCTGGAATCCGGGTTATGGGGCCATGCGAAATTTTGACCCCAGTTCTGATTCCGGACGGGCGGTATGTGGCTTTTCGGCGGTGGCCGTTGGGGGCTGCATCGAGAGCTTGAACGTGGGTGGGAGCGGTTCGGTGAGGTTCGCCCGCGTTGAGTGCTCTTGGGGGTGTGCTGTTGCTGTGGTCTCCGCTCCCAGTGCGGGGTCTTCCGCGCCGGGGCCCGATGGTCGGCTTCACTGCTGTACGGGAGCGGCCTGGACACCTCGCCCGGCTCTGCGGGCACGATGCTCGGCGTGTCGCTCCGCACCGCAAGCGGAGGGTAATAACAAGCCCTTCGGAATGCCGTGTGGCAGTCGCCACGGGCTAGGGACTGTGTGAGGTCGTGATCGATATCGGGGTTCCGCTGCCGCCTCGGGACGGTTCACGGTAGAACGTCGGCGTGACGCGGCGACAGCTCAGCGATCACCAGTGGAAGCTCATCGAGCCGTACTTACCGGTGGGGCGAGTACGGCCCCTACCCGGTGCGACTGCGGGACCAGTTCGAGGGTGTGATCTGGCGTTTTCGGTCCGGTGCCCAATAGCGTGAGATGCCCGCGGAGTTCGGGCCCTGGCCCACCGTCTACGGCCGGTCCCGGGTCTGGCGGGGCGCCGGGGTCCTCACCGTCGCTGCTGGAGGGCCTGATAGCCGAGGCCGCCCGGTAGGGGAGAACGGACCCGTCGCTGGTCAGCGTGGACTCCACGACCGCCCACGCCCACCACGATGTCGCCGGAATGCATGTCGAACCCGAGATCCTGGGCCCTGGAGAAGGCCGTCAGGGCACTGGAACGGGCCCGGCAAAAGCGGGCACCGGGCGAGGGACAGAACGGGCAGAGCGCCGGAGGCGACCCCGCCCGACAAGAGCGGCGACACCTCCGGCGCAGACACAAAGCCCGCCTAAAGCAGGCCCTGCTCGGCCGGTCCAGAGGCGGACTGACCGGCAAGGTCCACCTCTCGCCTCCGACCGCAAGTGCCGTCCGCTGTCGATCATCCTGCCCGCCGGGCAGGCTGTCGACAGCCCGCAGTTCGTCCCTGTCCTGAGTAGGGTCCGCATCCGGCTGAACGTCGGCCGGCCCCGGACCATCAAGGCCGTCATCCCCGAGAAGAGGGACAAGGCCGCGAACAGCAGGAGGCGCGGCAGCCGACCCCTGATCTACGAGGCCGAGCTCTACAAGGACCGCAACACCGTCGAGCGTGATCAACAAACTCACAGCCTGGCGCAGCATCGACACCCGCTACGACAAGACCCCGAAAGCTACGACGCCGGCCTCCACCTCCGGGCCTCGATGATCTGGCTCAACGCCCTCACCTGGACAACAGAGTGATCACGACCTGACATAGTCCCTAGGACGACTCCCCCTCGCTGATGTCGATGTCGCCATTACGCGTCTGCACGTTCACGCTGTGGCTGCTCGTGTTGTCGTCCGCGACACCCACGGTGACGTCCCCCTTCTTCGCCGCCGTACGGACCGCGTATGCAGATGCAGGCAGGCCGAGTTGAACGTTGCCGTCCTGGCTCCGCACATCGACACGGTCGGGTACGGAGGTGAGGTCGAGGTCGGTGTCGCCGTTGCGCGAGACGACGCTCACAGAGTTCGCGGAGATCCCGTCGCCGTGCACGTCTCCGTCGCGTCCTTCCAGGTGGAGGGCGGCGCCGCCGAGGTTCGACAACTGCACGTCGCTGTTGCCGTACTCGGCCGTGACAGCGACATCGCGCGGCACCTTCACGGTGTACTTCGCATGGCAGTTGACGGAAACACCATCACAATCCACCGAGAGTGTGAGAATCCCGCCCTCGAACTGCCACCGGGCATCTATCTCACCGCCGACTTTCGTGCCGCTGACCCGGCGTTCCACTTCGATGTCGTCGACGTCGGAGGCGATGAGGTGGAGGTCGGCGGAGTCCGACTTCACGGACAGGCTGTCGCCGCTGAAGGCGAAGGACTTCGATTCAGGAGTGGTATTCGCCTGGTCGACATCCGGGTCGCAGGCGGTTGCTGCGAGAGCGAGGAAGGCGGCTGCGCCGAGGGCAAGGATCGTGCGTGTCCGGCTGTCGTTCATTGTTTCCGTTCCCAAGTGATTCAGTTGCATGTTCGGTCGTTGTCCCGGTTCAGTTCAGGAGCGCAGAGCCCGGGCCGGGACGGTGCGGGAGACGCGGGCGGCCTGGAGTGCCAGGGCGAGGCAGGTCGTCACGAGCGTCACGGCGGCAAGTGCGCCGAGCGTCGCCCACGGGAGGCCGTCGAGCACCTGGCCCACGCCGACCTTGGCTCCCACGGCGATGGTGGTACTCGCCACCGCGAGGAAGACCGCGCTGAAGACGATCGCCGTGACTGCGTAGATCACGCCCTCATAGACCGTGGACCGGGTGGTGACGCCCGGCCGCGCGCCGGCGACGGCAACGACCGCGGAATCGCGAGTGCGCTCCCGCCCGACCAGGGCAATCACCGCCAGGCCACCGGACCAGGACACGACGAAGACCCAGCCCAGAACGGTCATGACATCGTCCAGCCCTGCGGTACTTCCGGGCATGACGGTGCCCATTGTCATGAACAGCGCGATGAACGACAGGGAGAGCGCGAAGGGCAGCACCGTGGTGACGCTTCGGGCCGCGCGCGTTCGGCACGACTGCACGGCGAGGTGCCAGGCGACGCCACGCGACGGGACGAGGGCGGTCCAAAGTCTCATCAGAGGTGTGAGCACCCACGGCCCCATCAGCAGCAACAGGCAGACGAGGAACAGGTTTCCGGCGAAGGCGAAGGCGGTCCGCTGTTCGATGCCCCCTTCAAGTTCGAGGCCGAGGCCGGGAATCCACATCCCGAGCACACCGGCGAGAAGGCAGAGGGCGAGAATGCTCCGCGCGACACCGGGCCGCGCCGGCGGATCGGAGTGGTCCCGGAAGGCGCGCATCTCCGGCGTCCTGGCGGCTCGGCGTGTGACGCCCCAGCCGCCGAGCAGGCACGGGACCACTCCGGCCAGCAGACTCGCGCCGATGTGCCAGAGCTGGAGTCCGGCGGTGGCTCCGTGCAGGTCGAGTCCCGTCGCCGTCCACTGCGAGAGGGCGATGTTCGCGACGAAGGGGGCCAACGGTACGGCCAGCGCGCCGGCCACCGTGCCGAGGACCACCAGCTCGGCGCGGAGAACGGACCTGACGCGGCGGCGCGGGATCCCGAGGATCACCCACAGGGCGTGTTCGCGTCGCTGGGTCGTCAAGGTCAGACCGACGGTCGAGGCGACGACACCCACGGCGGCCAACACGGTGAAGAAGACGATGTTGCCGCCGAGCGCGATCGACGCGGAGACCATCCGTGCGTCGCCTGCCGTCCGCGCCGCCGAGACGGCGGTGAACATGGCGATGACCGAGCCCGCCGAGCAGGCCGCGCCGACGACCGCACACGCGAGCGTCCACACCCACATCGACGCCTGCATGCGGACGTCCGACATAACGAGCCGCAACATGCCGCTCACGCCGCCGCCTCGTTCGCGTCGTCCTTCGACTGCGCCGCGAGGACGGCATCGCTCACCGTGTGCGGGTCGCCGCCGGAGATGACGGCGTGCACCCGCCCGGACCCCATCACCACGACCTGGTCGGCACGCGCAGCCGCATGCGGGTCGTGCGTGACCATGACCACCGTTGATCCTTGTGCGGGCAGTGCCTGCAGCCAATCGAGTACGACGTGACCGGACTTGAGATCGAGCGCGCCGGTCGGCTCGTCGGCGAAGACGATCCGTGGCTGATTCGCGAGAACCCTGGCCACGGCCACGCGCTGGCGTTCGCCTCCGGAGAGTCGGTCGGGGCGCCGCCTGGCGTGCTGGGCGATACCGAGCCGCGACATGGCCTCGTGGACCCGTGACTTGGGCACCCGGTGGCCGGCGAGTCTCGACGGCAGACAGATGTTGTCCTCGACCGTGAGCGAGCTGACGAGGTTGTACTCCTGGAAGACGAAACCGATGTTCTCGCTGCGGAACGCGGCCTGCTTGCGTGGGCCGAGCGACAGGACATCCGTTCCGAGAATCTCGATGGAACCTGCGGTCACTCGCTCCAGGCCAGCTGTGCAGAGCAGGAGCGTCGACTTTCCCGATCCGGAGGGTCCGACGATCGCGGTCAGCCTGCCCTCAGGAATGTCCAGATCGATATCGTGCAGTGCATGGGTCATTTCTCTTTTACGGCCGGGAATGGGGAAGTCCATACGGAGGCCGCGCATACGGATACACGGTGCGGAAATGGGGTCTGCGATAGGCATATGGCAATGTTAGGCAGCGCTGAACACGCTCCGCATGGGTGTCAGCACTACTTCGAGGTAGACCTGGGTCTACCTTCTCGAGATCCGCCGTATGCCATAATTCTGGCCATGTCGCAGATTCGTGTCCCCCGAAGGGTGCTGACGGAAATCATCGCAGCACTGGCCTTCCCGATTCTGCTGCTCTCCCTTCTGGTTGCACCAGCCTCGGCGGCCGTGCTGACGGAGTTGGACCGCTCGAGAGCGCGGTGGTGCGGCGTCGGCACGATGCCGCTGCGGCCCGCGGGCCAGAGCTGGGCGCAGTGGGTGGCACGCCAGCTGCGATCGCGGTCGATGTGGCGTACCGACCTCCCGGTCTTCGTCGCCGCCATGTTCCTTTCCGCGCTGTCACTGGTGGTGGAATTCTTTGGGTTCATCGGTGCCGCCGCGCTGGTTTTCTCTCCCGTTTTCTGGTCGTTCGGGATCGCCGCACAGGTCGGCCCTTTCACTCCGGCGTCGCTTACGGAATCCTTTCTGGCGATGCCCGCCGGGGTACTTCTGGGTGCGGTCACCGCAGGTCTTCTGGCCGGAATTTCCCTTCTCCGGGACCTCGTCCTGCGCACTTTCTCGAGAAGCCGGGACCCGGATCTGCTCGCGAAGCTGGAGGAACTCCGCACCAGCCGGGCCTCGTTGACCACGGCCTTCGAATTCGAGCGCCGGCGCATCGAACGTGATCTGCACGACGGCGCTCAACAGGAGCTGGTCGCCGTCGTGATGCGCCTCGGGATGCTGGAGGCCGCAGCCTCGGCGAGCGGCGAGGAACGCGTCGTGGAACTGGCACGTCAGGCACAGGACCAGGCCGAGCATGCGCTGGAACGGCTCCGGGAAACAGTGCGCGAGATCCACCCTCGCGAATTGAGCGACCTCGGCCTCGTCGCCGCCGTCCGCGAGCTGGCCGCGCGATCACCGCTGCGGGTCGAGCTGAACAGCACCGGAGATGATGCCCAGTTGTCGTCGCCTACTGCGACAGCGGCCTATTTCACGGTCTCCGAGGCGCTCACGAATATTACGAAGCACGCGGGCGTGGGAAGCGCTCGGATCGACCTGCAGTGCGATTCAAGTGGCGTACGTGTCTGCGTGCGTGACGACGGTGCGGGCGGCGCGGAGATCGACGCGGGTTCAGGCCTTGCCGGACTGCGTGAGCGGATGCGAAGCATCGGTGGGGAGCTCGAGATCCGAAGCCCTGCGGATGGTCGCGGAACCGAAGTCGTAGCATCCGCTCCCGGCCAACCCACATGGGAATGAAGTGAATGAAGGCGAACAGGGGAGGCAGAGGCCATGAGAATTGTCCTGGCAGATGACAGCATGCTGATTCGTGCCGGAATCCGGGAAATCCTGACCTCCCACTCTCACGAGGTGATCCGTGAATGTGAGGACGCTACCGAACTGGTTGCCGCCGTCGACGAGTTCGCGAGTTCCGGGGCCGCGCCGGACCTGGTGATCACTGATGTCCGCATGCCCCCGGGAAACACCGACGACGGACTCCGCGCCGCCATCGACCTGCGATCGCGCCATCGGGATCTGCCGGTCCTCGTCCTTTCCGCCTACGTCACCGGACCGTACGTCCAGGAGCTGTTGAACGGTCCGGGCGCGGACGGGGCTGTCGGGTACCTACTCAAGGAAAAGGTCGGCAGAGTCGTCGACTTCCTACGCGTACTCGATACGGTTTCCGGTGGCGGCGTCGTTATCGACCCGGAAGTCGTCCGCTACGTCACACACGCGGACGCGCCCCAGGGCCCGCTCGCCCGGCTCACCGACCGAGAACGCGAGGTGCTCGCCCTTATGGCGGAAGGGCGCTCCAACGCGGAAATCGCATCAGCGCTGTTTCTTTCCGGAGCGTCCGTGAGTAAGCACGTGGCCAATGTGTTCGTGAAACTCGGAATGCCCCCGAACGAAGACAACCGCCGCGTCAAGGCCATTCTGACCTGGTTCGAGTACAACTACTGAGTTGATCGAGCTGCCGCTTCCTCTGCTCGTTCTTGATGGATTCCACGCGCTCAGTAAAATCCGCAAGGGCCCGCCCTGAGCAAGGTCCGCATCCGGCTGCAGGCTGAACCCGGGAGGCGTCTCCACAGCACCCGGCGTTGACGGTGACGACGTGTCAGGGCTTCTCGCCGAGTGCGGCCCGGAACCAGTCCAGTGAGCCTGTCTTGAGTACGGCGTCGGCGAGGTCTTGGCCGGACTGTGTGGTGATCCGGCTGCGGGAGTTGTCGATCCAGCGTTGCATGTTGGTGTAGCCCTGGTCGCGGTACTCGATGCCCTGGATCATGCACTCCAGCTTGTCGGCGTCTCGGGCGCAGAGGGCCTCGGGTGATGTCTTGTCCTCGTACTCGCCGATCAGGTCGCGCACGGCGTCGGCCAAGCCCGCTGGGAAGCCCTGGACTTGGTCGTTGGCGATGTCGCGTGGGTCGGCTTCGGTGCCGCCGGTGTATTTCTTGCCGAGGTGGTTGACGTCGCCGGTGCGGGTTTCGCTGGTGTCGTGCCAGACGGCGAGGTAGGCGGCTTGCGCGGGGTTGGCGCCTTCGAGTTTGGCGATGATCGAGGCGATTACGGCGACTCGCCAGGAGTGTTCGGCGACGGACTCCGGGTCCTTGACGCCGCCCATCCACCAGCCGGTGCGTTTGGTGTGCTTGAGCGTTCCTGCCTCGTACAGGAATCGCGCCACCGGAGTCAGGTCGTCGTCAGCCACCGTGGGCTCCTCTCACGCCTCGGCGAGGCGGATCGCGTACCGAATGCTTCTTGCTCACGATGGCCGCGTGCGGCGGATCCGATTGGGGCGCTGCTGCGGCTGATCCCTATCGTTCGCCATCCGAGGCTCGGCGCATCAGTGGACGCGCCTCGCCGTGAGGAGGAGTGTGAGAGGGCCTGCTGGGAGCAGGAAGTGTCCGTGCTCGGCTGCGTCGAGGGCGGAGTTGAGCGGCCACCAGTCGAGTTTGAAGTCCTGCTCGTTGTCGGTGAGTTCTTGTGGTCCGAGGGTCAGGTTCTGGGCGAGGAAGAGGTGGATGCGGGCGGTTGAGGCCAGTGTCATGGCGTAGTTGCCCAGGGCGGTCCAGGATGCTGCGGTGACGCCGGCCTCTTCTTTGAGTTCACGCTTTGCGCAGGTGAGTGCGTCTTCGCCGTCCTCGCGTCGCCCTCCGGGGAGGAACAGGAAGTCGCCGCCGTGGTCGGGGAAGGGCGCGTTGAGGATGGCGACTTTGCCGGTGTTGTCGAGGGCTGCGACGACGGAGGCGTCGCGGGCGGGTGCATCGCTCATGGGCGGTGAGCGTAGCGGTCATGCTGTGTGCCAGGCGGCGAACGGCACGGTGGTGACGGTGGGGTGGGCGATGCCGCGGCCGTGGAAGCCGTCCTCGCCGTAGGCGTCGCCGTGGTCGGCGCACAGGATGATCAGCCAGGGGCGGGTGGCGGTGAGTCGGTCGATGAGGCGTCCGAGGTGT
The DNA here is from genome assembly GCF_050106155.1 of Streptomyces nidicola. Classification (NCBI taxonomy): domain Bacteria; kingdom Bacillati; phylum Actinomycetota; class Actinomycetes; order Kitasatosporales; family Streptomycetaceae; genus Streptomyces; species Streptomyces nidicola. The sequence continues at coordinate 1,869,031 of NZ_JBNBPI010000001.1, read as the reverse complement.
GCGTCGGCGTAGGCCAGGGCGGCCTGTTGCGAGGCCGCTGTGTCGGCGTGTTCGTCGAGGTAGTGGCCGTGTGGGACGTGGGTGGCTGAGATGTTCACGAACAAGTAGAGGGGGCGCTCGGCGTATTGGGCGGCGAGGTGCAGGGCCGTGTCGACTTGGTGGCGGGTGGAGTCGGGCTCGGGCGCGCCGAACTCGGGGCGCCAGTGGTCTTCGTCGAACAGGTCGGGCAGTACGTTGCCGAGCGGGGTTTCGCGTGAGAAGTAGGTGACGCCGCCCACGCATACGGTGCGGTATCCGTGGGTGTTGAGGCCGCACAGGAGGTTGGGGGCGTCGAAGGCGAAGGTTCGTTTGTCGACTTCTTTGAAGGCGGGCGGTCGGCATTCCCACAGCCGGGGCGGCTGCTGCGGGGAGGGCAGCTTGGGCAGGAATCCGGAGAAGAAGGCGATGTGCGCGGGGAGGGTGAAGGTGCCGGGTGTCCAGCGCCGTTCCCAGGTCCCGTTCGGCAGGAGGCGGGCCAGGTGCGGTGTCTGGCCCTGCGTGAGTGCCGTGGTGGCGACGTCGTAGCGCAGTGAGTCGAGGGTGGCGAAGAGGATCGGAGTGCCGGTGCCGATGATTTCGGCGGCGTTGATGTGCACGCAGGTCAGGCCTTTCCCCGGTATTCGATCGTTCCGCGGGCGGCGTCGTTGACGGGGATCGGGACGCGGTCCTGTGCGATGAGGTCTCGGATGGCGGCGAGTCCGGATTCCTCGGTGAGTGGCTTGCCGTCGGCGTCGAACAGCGCGACGGTGACCTCGGCGGAGGGGGTGGTGCTGATGTGTGCGCTCGGAACGGAACCCAAGTCTGCGGTCACCAGGCCGAGTTCGTCGGGTTCGGTTGGGTCCTGCAGTGCGGTGACGAGGCACTTGTAGTGCAGTGCGTTGATGGCGCCGCGGGCGAAGCGCGTCGCGTACTGGGTACTGATGGCCTCTCCGTCGTGGGCGACGACGAGATGAGAGGCCTTCTGGGTGACTACGAGGCAGGCGCCGAGCCACCAGGCGACGCCGGCATGGATCTGGCTGGGGTGGTGGCCTGTGGCACCGCCGTCGCGGATGACGGGTTTGCTGCAAGCTCCGGTGACATCTGACGCTTGCGTTGTCCGTGCGCACGACGCAGCACGCCCATGCGGCCGGTGAACGGCTGGAAAGGCGATCCATGAGGTGTAGGCGATGAGGACGGCGCCGCCGAACGGTAGAGCGAGAGTGTATTCATGGGCCATCAGGGAGTGTTCCTCAAGAACTGGAGCAACTGCTCGTTGAACAGTTCCGCTTCGTTCATGTGGGGTTCGTGGCCGCTGTTCTCGAAGATGGAATAGCTGCCTCGCTGGACCTGCTGGGCGAACCACTCCATACCCTCGGGGTGGTAGAAGGGATTGTGGCGGCCGGTCACGACCCAGGTCGGGATGTCGATCCGAGGCAGCACGTCGCGCCAGTCCGCCACGAAGTGATCCATAAGTAGTCCGGTGACCTGCTCGTGCGGGAAGCTGTCTTGCGGGAAGCTGTGGTGATGGGGCGTCACCTTGGCCATTTCGAGAGCGACATGCTCCGGCACCACAGGTTCCCGACCGAGCTCGCCCCAAGGGTGTCGCATGTTCGCCTGCGCCCACGCCAGGGGCCACTCGACGCCGAACACACCCCACGTCCAGTCCTCGTCGTTGATGATCTTCGGCGACTGGTCGATGGCCACGAAGCGGCTCACATCGCGCGTGCCGTGGAGGCTGAAGAGGGCCAGCGATGCGGACACCCCCATCGAGTGCCCGATCAAGGTGACATCGGTCAGCCGCAGGCCGTCCATCAGATCGCGCAGATCCGTGCCGTGACGCGACATCCGTTGACCGAAGGAGACTTGCTCGGAATCGCCGTGGTTGCGCTGATCGATGGTGATCACGCGATAGCCGGCGTCGAGCAGCGCACGCCGCTGGAAGGGCCAAAACTTGCGGTTCGCGGAGTACCCGTGGACCAGCAGGGCCGGTGCGCCGGACCCCTCATCGTCGTAGCAAAGCTTGGCGCCGTCGGAAGCGGTGAACATCAGGCCAGTTCCGGTCATGACTTCGCCTCGCGTTCTGTCGGTTCAGGTACGAGTGGGTGGCCGACGAGGGGCACGATGTCGGCACAGGGCCCACTACTGGACCCGCGAAAGCATGCGAAACCGAGGAGGAGTCCGAAACCTCTGATTGTTGCGATCTCAGGCGAGGTTTTCATTCATCCGTCGAAAACCGCAGCTCCGATGCGGAGATGTCCCGAAGCCGCAACTGCAGGTGGAGAGCGAGGCGATCGGTTCCGGAATCGAGGTCCATGCCGGTGATCTCCTGGATCTGCTTGAGCCTGTAGTAGAGCGAAGTCCGGTGCAGATTAAGGGCTTTGGCCGCGCGGGTCACGTTGCCTGCCTCGTCGAGGTACACGGCGAGGGTCTCGCAGAGTTTGAAGCCCGTTTCGTGGGCCTCGATGGCCTGGAGTGCCCGTTCGGCCCGTGTGCCAGGCGGGAGTTCGTCCGAGATGCACAGCAGTGGAGCGTATTCGCCGAGCTCGTCCCAGACGCCGATGCCGTTCGTCCAGTCCAGACATCGTGCCGCCCGCAGCGCGATGTGCGCCTGTCGACGGGAGAGTAACGCTTCCGTCGTGCCGCCTACCGCTGAACCAATGCCGACGACGCACCGTGCGCTGGCGCCGAGGGCGCGCACGAGGGTGTCACGCAGTCGACCCCCCTGGTCCTGGAGTTGGCCGGGGTCCGGTGGTGACAGCCACTGCTGGACGAAGTCCGCGCGCTGGCCGCTCACGGCGCCCATGCCCCGGATCTTGCTTGCCGACTCGACCTGGCCTTGCGCGGTACGCAGCGCCAACTTGAGCTGGGCTTCATTGTGCAGCGGACTGGACACTTCGACGAGAGTCACCACCACATGCGGTCGGTTCCTGAACCCCCAGAGGCTCAGCTGTTCCGCGGCAGATTCCCGATCGGCGGCGGACGGCGACAGAAGCCGTCTGACCACGCTCGCCCGCTCGTCGAGGCGATGGTCGGTGGTCATGACGGAAAGCTGCGCGGCCAGCGCTGCTGCTGTGGTCTCGATGTCCCTGACTTCGGAGGCAGTCAGACTTTCGTCGGCGTCGATGACCATGAGCATGCCCAGGAACTCGCCTTGCGCACGCAGGGGCACACACAGGCGAAGAAACAGTTCCAGTCCGGGCTCGGCCGGGACGCGTCCCGACTGCTGCCAGCGGTCCACACCGAGCCCGAGAATGTACTCCGCCACACCAATGCCCGGTTCATGGTGCAGAACAGCGCGCACCCGGGCCGGGTCCTCGTCGTTGAAGTGCCGACTTGCGTACATCTGTCGCACGAGCGGGTCATTGACCACCACCGAGCGCCCCAGCCGCTCCGCCAACTCATCGACCATCGACTTGATCGCCGCCGACCCTTGGCTCCATAGCCCCGTCATAGCCGCTCCCACCTCCCACATTCCGCCGCTCACCGGGCCACACCATCGACGGCACCACATCACTGAGCTGCCCTGAGTTTCATTAACAGCATCAGGACGAAGGCGTTGGCGAGTCGGAGCAGCACGTCGATCGTCATGCCCTGATGGCCGTCGCTGATCGTGGGCTGGATGGCCTGCGCGGACAGGTTCTCGGCAGGCGCAAGACCCAGCAGACCCTGAACATCGAGGTCGACGAAGCATGGCGAGAATTGGTGGAGACGCTTCCAAGGGGGGCGGCCTCGAAGAGACCACCACCCTCGACGATCAGTTGCGGCCGCGCGCTTGCATGCTGGTCAGGACGGGACGACGGGGAGGATCAGGCGTGAAGGCCGGTCGGCGTCGTGGGCGATCTCCTGGCGTGCCGGGCGGAACTCCGTGCCCACGTCGACGGGTTCGCCGGTGTTGAGGTTGCGGTCCCAGCGCGGGAAGCTGCTGGAGGTGACGTGCACGCGCAGCCTGTGGCCGGCGCGGAAGACGTAACTGGTGGACCACAAGTCGACTGCGTGCTCGGCGAATTGGCCCGGGGTGGTCTGTGCTCGCACGATGCCGTCGGTCACGTTGATCGATACGCCGTCGGGGTCGACGTCGCACAGGCGCACCACCCAGTCGGTGCAGGGTGCGTCGGTCGCTGCGTGGATCATCGCCCGGATCCGTCCGGTCACCTCGAGGTCCTCGGCCAGTGGTTCGCTGGTGTGGACGAGGACGTCCGCGCGTTCCTCCACGGGTGCCTGGTCGAGCGGGCCGGGGCGGAATTCGGGGGTCATCACCAGGGGGCCGCCCATGGTGGGCACCGGGTCGGCGGGGTCGTAGACGTAGGTGTCGCTGCCCTCGCTGGGGGCCGGGGTGTCGAAGGACAGGGCGCTGTCGGCGCGCAGGAACAGGTCGGTGTCCACGGCGCGCGACAGCGGCCACTCCTGCTCCTCGCGCCATTCGTTCTTCCCCATCACGAACAGCAGCACCGGCGGAAGCTCCGGCGTCTCGGGCGTCTCGTCGGGGGTCAGCCATTGCTTGAACCAGGCGGCCTTGAGATCGGTGAACGACCCGCGCTGGCCCAGCAGGTCCTGGCTGCTGGCCAGCCCGAAGTTGACGTCGCCGATCTGTCCGGTGCGGTTTGAGTGCGTCCAGGGGCCCATGATCAGGTGGGCCGGCCGTCCCGCCGCCCGGCTCTCGACGAAGTTGTCCAGGGTGCCCTGGCCGAAGACGTCGTACCAGCCTCCGAGGTTGAGGCTGGGCAGCTCCACCTCCGCGTGGCGGCCCGCGACCCGGCAGTTTGCACTCCACGCCGGATCCCGCAGTGCGTGCTCGAAGCCCAGGTCATGGATTTGATGGCGTCGGAAGGCGGGGTGACGGCCGGCCGGAAGCTCCCAGTAGGTGGCGGGGACGGTCTGGTCCATGTCATGGATCAGAGCCCCGAGAGCCTGGCCGATAGTGGCCGGGTCCTCGGCGTGCCGACGAGTCAGGGTGTCCGCCCCCTGCATGAGTGACCAGAAGACTTGGAGTCCGAACTCGATGGCGCCGCCTCGGGCCCACAGCCCGTCGTGCGGATCGGACCACGTGACCTCGGGGGCTATCGCCATAAGCTCCGGAGGCTTGGTCAGCGCGGCCGTCCACTGCGTGTTGCCCAGATAGCTGCCCCCGATCATGCCGACCCGGCCGTTGGATCCCGGCAGTTGGGCGGCCCAGCGCACCGTGTCGTAGCCGTCGTCCGGCTCGTACGTCCACGGCTCCCACACCTCACCGTCCGAGGCGAACCGGCCCCGGGTGTCCTGGATCACGACGATGAAGCCGGATCGGGCCAGCGCGATCGGCTCCAGGATGCCGACCAACGCCGGGACGCTCTTCCCGTACGGGAGGCGGGACAGCAGTACGGGGTGGGGGCCACCGGCGGTGGGCCGGTAGACGTCCGCGCGCAGGACGGTGCCATCGCGCATCGTGGCGGGGACGTTCTCTTCGACTGTCACATCCATGTCGGCTCCTGAGTGGTGGGGTGAAGTGAGTGGTACGGGTGGGGTGTTGTGTGGCATGGGATGATGGTGCGCGGTTCAGCGGATGGAGGATCCGATGCTGATGCCGCCGTCGACGTCGAGGACGACGCCGGTGACGTAGCGGGCGCCGGGTGAGCACAGGAACGCTGCGGCTTCGGCTATGTCGGTGGGGTCGCCGGTGTGTCGCATGGGGATCTTGGCGGTGAGCTTGTCGCGCCCCTTGTCGTCCATGGAGGCGAGCATGGGGGTCTCGATCAGGCCCGGGGCGATGGCGTTGACGGTGATTCCCTGTCGGGCGGTCTCCAGTGCCAGGGCGCGGGTGAGGCCGACGACGCCGGCTTTGGCGGCGACGTAGTTGGCCTGGCCGAAGTTGCCGCGCCAGGACATGGAGGAGAAGGAGAGGATGCGTCCGTAGCCGCGGCGCCGCATGACCGGGAGTACGGCGCGCGCGCCGTTGAACGCGCCGGTCAGGTTGACGTCGAGGACGGCCTGCCAGTCGTCGTCGCTGATGTTCTCGGCGCGGTTGTCGCGGATGATGCCGGCGTTGTTGACCAGTACGTCGATGCGGCCGTGTGTGGTGTCGAGGTCGGTGATCCAGTCGTTCACCGCCGCGGAGGAGGCGACGTCCACCTCGGCGGAGTGTGCCGTGGGGCCGATCTCGGCCGCTGCCTTGGCAACGGATTGGCCGTCGCGGTCGGCGAGCACCATGGTGGCGCCCTCGGCCGCGAAGCGTTCGGCCATCGCGCGGCCCAGCCCTTGCGCGGCGCCGGTGACGGCGACGACCTGGTCCTGGTAGCGGTTCATGTGCGGGACACCTCCGGTCGGCGATTGAGGAATGTACGCAGGGCGTCCGCCACCGGGGCGGTGTCCCAGTGCGCGGCGAATGTGGCGAGCTCTGCGTCCAGGCCCTGCTGCGGGGGCAACGACAGGGTGGTGGCGAGGAGTTGCTTGACCCGACCCTGCGCGGGACCGGCCACCGCGGCCAGTTCGTCGGCGACTTCCTGCACTGCCCGCTCCAGGTGTGCTGCGGGCACGGTCGAGTGCAGCCAAGCGCAGGCCCCGTACAACTCCTGGGCGGGGACGAGCTTTCCGGTGAGCATCAGGTAGCGGGCGAGGTTCACACCGACGCGCTGCGGCAGCCGCACACTGGCGCCTCCGGCGGGCAGCAGCTGGTTGCGTACATGGCCGTCGCCAAGGAGGGCGTCCTCGGCGGCGATGACCACGTCACAGGCGAGTGCGAGTTCCATTCCGCCCGCGACGGCGTGTCCGTGGACGGCGGCGACGACCGGCAGGGACGAATTCTCGATCCGGGTGAACAGCTCGGAGACCCGGGAGAGGAACTCCACAGGCTTGTGGCCCTGCTCGGCCAGGCCGACCAGGTGGCCCAGGTCGGCTCCGGCACAGAAGCTGCGACCTTCACCGGCCACGACCAGCACCGTGGTGTCCGGGTCGGCCTCGGCCTCGGTCAGCGCGCGGTCCAGTGCCTCGATCAAGGTGTCGTCGAGAGCGTTGCGTTGCTGTGGCCGGTTCAGGCGCACCCACCGGACGGGGCCGCGCTGTTCGGTCAGCAAGGGGGATCTGTTCACGTTCCTGCTTTCATGTCGCGGTCCTGCGTGGCCTGTTCGGCCGCCGTACGCTGTCGGCGCAGGACATTTCGCTGGATCTTGCCGCTGGGTGTCTTGGGCAGCGCGTCGGTGAAGTGCACGGCGCGGGGGTAGGCGTGCGCGGCATAGCGCTGCTTGACCCACTGCTGCAGTTCCTCGGCGAAGCCAGTGGTGTTGGCGGTGGTGCCGGAGCGGGGCACCACGTACACCTCCAGGACCTCGCCGCGGGCCTCGTCGGGCACACCGATCGCGGCGCACTCGGCCACTTGCGGGTGCTGCAACAGCACCGACTCGATGTCGAAGGGGCCGATGCGATATCCGGCCATGAGGATCACGTCGTCGTCGCGGGAAGCGAAGAAGAAGTCGCCGTCGCCGTCCACGCGTCCCAGGTCACCGGTGAGGTAGTGCGCACGGTCCGGGGTGAATTTCTCGGCCGCGTCGCCCGCGCCCTGGTAGCCCGTAAAGGTCATCAACGGGCTGTGCGCGACGTCGACCGCGATACGGCCCTGCACACCTTCGCCGACCGGGGTGCCCTCGACCGGGTCGAGCACCGTCAGCCGCCATCCGGGCAGGGCGCGCCCCATGGAGCTCTGCTTGGCCGGGCCGGAAAGATCGGGGTGCCAGGCATCGGCGAGGGGCATGCCCAGCTCCGTCTGCCCGAAGTGGTCCCGCACCCGCACACCCAGGGCGCGCTGCGCCCACTCGGACACCTCCGGGGTGAGCGGTTCACCCGCACTGGAGGCACACCGCAGGCGTACGTCCGCGGGCGGGCCGCTGCTCGCGCGCAGGGCCCGGTACGCGGTGGGGGCGGCGGTGAAGTTGGTGACTCCCAGCCGCGTCAGCACCGTCCAGGCGGTGTCCGGCTGGAAGTTGCCAGTCACGAGCACACTGCGACGGCCCGCCGCGAGCGGGGCGATGATCCCGGCATAGAGGCCGTAGGCCCAGCCGGGGTCGGCCGCGCACCAGTACACATCGTCGGCCGTGACATGAAGGGCGTGCTCCAAGTAGCTCTGCCAGACGGCGACATGGGCCACCGGGTGGATCACACCCTTGGGCGCCCCCGTCGTCCCGGACGTGAACATGTGCACCAGCGGCCTGGTACCGCCCTGGGGGCGCGAGGGCAGACTCGCGGACGCCGCGGAGCGTTGCAGCGCGGCCAGATCGTGCTCACCCCCGACCGCTCCGCCTCCGGCGACCACGGTGGTCCACGAACGCTGCTCGGGCATGTCCGGCCCGGGCAGCAACTTGGCGCGCTGCCCGGCATCGGTGACAACGACCTTGGCCCCGCTGTTCGTCAGCCGGGCCGCGATGGCCTGCGGCCCAAAAGCGGTGAACAACGGCACGTAGACAGCGCCGAGCCGCCAGACGCCGACCAGGACGGCGACGAGGTCCACGCCCTTGCCCATCAGCGTGGCCACCCGGTCACCGGGGCCCACCCCCAGCTCCGCCAGCGCCCTGGCGCTCCGCTCGGACAGCTCCCGGAGTTCGTCGTACGTGATGTCGCGGACAGAAGGGCCGGACTGGCCTTCGCCTTCACCGATCACCGTGAAGGCCACCGCGCCACCGGGGTGGCGATCACACAGGAGCCAGGCCACATCTGCGCTGTCACCTGCGAAGTCGTCAATGAGTCCGGACACCGTCGTCTGAACGTCAGTCATGGGTACTCCAACGGGTGGGTACGTTTTTACGTACGCTAGTACCCAATAAAGAGCGAGACAAGAGATGAGACATGAGAGGGCTAGACATGAGGGCTGCCGCCTGTTCGCTCCGCCCAGTCGGCAATGGAGTGCGTGAGAGACTGGCGCGGTGACTGCCACCACCGATTCGCGCGACCGCCGCCCGCGCCGCACGACCCGTCGTCGTGTGGCCGACGCCGGGCGCAAGGAAGAGCTGCTCCGCCAGGCCGAGGACATCATCCTGAGCGAGGGCTTCACCGCGGTGACGATGGACGACCTGGCACAGCGCCTGGGCTGCTCCAAGGCCACGCTCTACAGCCTCGCGCCCACCAAGGAGCAGCTGGTGCTCGCGGTCACCCGCGCCTTCTTCCGCGAGTCGGCGGCCGAGATCGAGCGCGCCGTGGCAGCGGAGCCCGACCCCCGGCAGCGGATCCGCGTCTACCTCGCAGGCGTGGGCACCGCCATGCGCAGGCACTCCCACGCCTTCTACGACGACATGGTCGGCTACGAACCCACGGCACGGATCTACCGCAGGAACTCCGAGACCGCCGCGAGCCGAGTCCACGAACTCATCGACGACGGCGTGCGGGCCGGCGTCTTCCGCGCCGTCAACGGGCAGTTCGCCGCACAGGTCGTCGCCGTCGCCATCGACTCCGTACAGTCCGGAACCCTCCTGGACGCCACCGGCCTGACCGCCGGTGACGCGTTCTCCGAACTCGGAGATCTACTGATCGACGGGCTCAGCTCAGCCTGACGCCGCGGTGCAACTGCGCCTATTACACCTTCACAGTCCCCTGCAGGTTCCCTGCTTTTGGGCCTTCCAAGCTTCACGTGCGGAGCACGGTGAACACGGGAGTCGCTGTCGGTGATTCGGTTGGTGCTGCAACGGAGCTTGCGCAGTGACGCTAGCCCTTGAGGGTGGCCATGGCCTGCTCGGCGAGGCAGCGGATCTTGGCATGGGTGGCGTTGTCGCGGAGCTTCCATACTTTTGAGTCGGCGTCCCCGAAACGAAACCCTGACAGGTCGGCCGACCCCCTGGTACGCCTTGTCCGCCCAGCACTTGAGCCTTGCTTTGGTGAGGGTTTCGATGATCCCGTGCTGTCCGGGGGCGGTCAGACCATGGGCCGATTTGGGCAGGGCCGGAGAGGCCAGGATCACGAACGCCCTCGTGTGGATGGTTCTTATCGCCTCGGCCAGTAACTGGGCGAGGGCGGCCAAGCTCTCGACGGCTTCACGTATGTAGCGGTAGACGGTCGCGATCCCAACGGCGAATCCGGCAGCCCGATCTCCTGCCGTCTGACTGTGAGTGCAAGCTGCATTTGCCGGGTTCCATCCGGCGAGAGGAACCACGCGTTCCACAGATTGCTACGTCATTTGTCGCGCCCGTTGCTGTCAGACGGCTCTTCGGCGACGGGACAGCGGCGCGATGGCGGCGCGCGTTCGGGCCCCTAGCGTCGAAGGAGCACGCCAACGGCGCGACAGCGCGCAGGCAGACGCAAGGAGAACCACGTGTCAGGGACTGAGCCGGGTGCGCCGGCGACCTACGTCTTCGACGGTCCGACGAGTCTGCGCGGCCACCCCATGAACAAGCTGTTCATGTCGCTGCGGGACGGGACCACGAGGTCGGAGTTCCTGGCGGACGAGGCCGCCTATTGCGCGGCCTTCGAGCTGTCCGAGGACCAGACTTCCGCGGTCCTTGCGCGGGACTGGCAAGCGATGCTCGACCTGGGCGGCAGCATTTTCTACATCTACAAACTCGCCATGATCGACGGGTTGTCGATGCAGTATCTCGGCGGCGTGTTCACCGGCATGTCCGAGGCGGAATTCAGGGCCGCGATGCAGGCGGGAGGGCGTACCGATGTCTGAGGTGATCTGGGGTCTGGCGACGTCGCACGTGCCGTCGATCGGGGCAGCGATGGACAGGGGGCTGGAGGCCGACCCGGCGTGGGCGCCGCTGTTCGAGGGCTATCGACCGGCCCGGGAGTGGCTCGCGGAGCACACCCCCGACGTCGCGATCCTCGTCTACAACGACCACGCGAACGGCGTCGACCTCGACATCGTGCCGACGTTCGCCATCGGTGCGGCAGAGCGGTATCGGGTGGCGGACGAGGGCTTCGGCCGCCGCCCGGTCCCCGACGTGACCGGCGATCCCGAGTTCTCCTTCCATCTGGTGCAGAACCTCGTCGACGAGGGCTTCGACCTCACGGTGTTCTCCGAACTCGACGTCGACCACGGGTTCACGGTGCCGCTGTCGGTCTGGACGCCGAACCCCGGCGATGCCTGGCCGTGCCCGGTCATCCCGATCATGGTCAATGTCATCCGTTACCCGCAGCCCACCGCCGCCCGTTGCCTCGCGCTCGGCCAGGCTCTCGGGCGGGCGATCGCGAGCTATGGCGGGGCGGGGACCGTCGGGATTCTCGGCACCGGCGGGATGTCGCACCAACTGGCGGGCGCCCGGGCCGGTTTCATCAATCCGACGTTCGACCACCTGTTCCTCGAGGCGATCGAGAAGGATCCCGAGCGGCTCGCCGCGCTGAGCCGCGAGGACTACATCCGTGAGGCCGGGTCCGAGGGAATCGAGCTGATCATGTGGCTCGTCATGCGCGGCGCGATGAACGCCGAGATCCGCAGGATTCACTCGGCCTACCACGTACCTGCCTCCAATACCGCAGCCGGAATCGCGCTGTTCGAGAACCAGGCGCCCGGCAACCGCACGGCGTAGCAGGCCTGAACGACTCGCCCGGCGTAACACCGGGCCCGAGAACTGGAGTTGTGGAACGAGATGAGTGCACAGGTCATCGACGGCCGAGCTGCCGCGCATTCGTTGAAGGAGGGTGTGGCGTCCGATGTGGCGCGCCTGAAGGCGGAGGGCACCGGAATCGGTCTGGCCACCGTTGTTGTCGGTGAGGAGTACGGCTCCGCGGCCTACGAGCGGAGGTTGACGCGCCTCGCGGCCGAGCTGGGTGTGGTGCACCGGCGCTGCACCGTACCGGCGACCGCTTCACAGGACGAGGTGGTCGAGGTCGTCCGTGGGCTCAACACGGATCCGGAAGTATCGGGGATCCTGGTGCTGCGCCCGCTGCCGTCGCACATCGACGAGTCTGCGGTGTTCCGCGCGATCGACCCCCGCAAGGACATCGAGGCGGTGCACCCGGAGAACGCCGGCCTGCTGGCCCTGGGTGTGCCGCGGTTCGTGCCCTCGACAGCGGCCTCGGTGTTCCATCTGCTCGACACCTGGCTCGACTCGGTCGGGGAGAACCGTGCGGACTTCTACCACCGCTCCCTGATCGTCGTGGTCGGTCGCTCGAACAACGTCGGCAAGCCTGCGACGTCCTTGGGCTACCAGCGCCAGGCGACCGTCGAGTCCGTCGACGAATGGGCCGACAGGACCACCGGAGTCGGTAGGCGAACCCGCTGGGCAGACGTCCTGATCGTAGCTGCGGGCAAGGCCGGCCTGATTAAGGCCGAACATGTCAGCGAGAACGCCGTGGTGATCGATGTCGGCATCAACCCGCAGACGGGCGCCGACGGTCGGGTCCACATGGTTGGAGACGTCGATTTCGCGTCGGTCGCACCGCGGGTGCGGGCGATCACGCCGGTACCTGGGGGCGTCGGGCCCGTCACCGACGTGTGGCTGCTGCGCAACACCGTTCTGGCGGCCCGCATCCTGTCGGGCATGACCTCCGACGAGGCGGCCTGCTCTCTGACCGACCCGATCCCGGCCACCGTCGGGGTGTCTGCTCTGTCGCTCCAGGAGGCGTCATGACCCCGTCCACTGGCGCCCAGCACGGCGTCCTGCTCCTGTCCTGCCCCGACGGTCCGGGAATCGTGCACGCCGTCACCGAGCTGCTGGTGCAGGAGAAGTGCACCATCGTGCAGAGCCAGCAGTTCGGCGATGCCCTCAACGGCACGTTCTTCATGCGCGTCGAGTTCGCCCGCGTCGATGGCACGTCTCTCGATTTCGAGGGGATGCGCCAGGCGATGCAGGCGATCGGCCGGCGCTTCGAGATGACCTGGCAGCTCGAGGACGCCCGGCAACGGCTGCGAGTGGTGCTGATGGTCAGCAAGTTCGCCCATTGCCTCAATGATCTGCTGTTCCGCAACTCGGTCGGCGAACTGAATCTCGACGTGGTCGCGGTGGTGTCCAACCACCCCGATCTGGGCCGGATCGCCGACAGTTACGGCGTGCCGTTTCGGCACGTGCCGGTCACCAAGGACACCAAGCCGCAAGCCGAAGCCGCGCTGCTGGACCTGGTCCGGGAGCAGCAGGTCGACCTCGTGGTGCTGGCGCGCTATATGCAGATCCTCTCGGACAACCTGTGTCGGCAGCTCGCGGGCAAGGCCATCAACATCCATCACTCGATGCTGCCGAGCTTCAAGGGTGCCAAGCCCTACCACCAGGCCCACGCCCGCGGGGTGAAGGTCATCGGGGCGACCGCTCACTACGTCACGGCAGATCTGGACGAGGGGCCGATCATTGAGCAGGAACTGATCCGCGTCGATCACTCGCTCGGCCCCGAGCAGTTGGCCGCCCGTGGGCGCGAGGCGGAAAGCCGGGCACTGGCGCGCGCTGTGCGGTGGCACGCCGAGAACCGGATCGCCGTCACCGGGAACAGGACCGTGGTTTTCCCATGAGTAACAGCCACGTACCGCTGTCCGAACAGACGGTCGGCGGGTACCTGGCGGCGCTTGCCGCACGGGTTCCCGCCCCGGGCGGCGGCGCAGCAGCAGCCCTGCATGCGGCACAGGCCGCCGCGCTCGTCGCCATGGTGGCCCGGTACACGACCGGCCCGAGGTACGCCGAGCACGCCGACCTCGTCGCCCGCATTGCCGAGCGCTGCGACCGGGAGCGTGAGCGGGCTTTGCGGCTCGCCGACGACGACGCGGCAGCCTTCACCGCCGTGACCGAGGCGTATGCGCTGCCCAAGGACACACCGGCAGCCAAGCACCACCGAACGGCGGCCATCGCCGCGGCGCTGGCTGCCGCCGCGGCACCACCCGCCGAGGTGATCGGTGTGGCGGATGCCTTGATGGACCTGGCCGAGGCCGTGCTCCCGGTTGCGAACCGGAACGTGCTCTCGGACGTGGCGGCGGCGAGCGAGGCCGCGCGGGCCGCGGCGACCACCGCGCGCCTCAACGTCGAGATCAACCTCGGCGGTATCCGCGACGAGAAGGTCCGCACCGAACTCGGTGCCGTGCTCGAACGCGTCGATCCGGTGGCGGAGCGGGCCGCGGTCGTCGAGCGTGCGGTTCGGGACGTTCTGGTCTGACGACGGCCATGGGCCGGCAGCGGCTTTGGTGTCCGGGCATGCTGTCCCTACACGTTGACGAGGGCGGGGTCGTCGGTTCCGGACGGGTGCGTGGGGTGACGCGGCCCGCGGTACTCGCTGGGGCTGACCCCGTACTGCTCGCGGAACAGCCGACTGAAGTGGGACGCCCGCGGAAGTCCGACGGCGGCGCCCACCTCCTGGATGGGGCGCGCGTGCTCACCCTGGTGGGCTTCGAGCAGTCGGCGTGCGCGGTCGAGGCGGGCTTCCCGCAGCCATCGGGACGGCGTGCTGCCGCTCTCCTGGAACACGGCGAACAAGTAGCGCTCCGAAACGGGAATCGCCGCGGCCACGCGGGCGGGTCCGAGGTCCGGTTCGTGCAAGTGGTCGCGCATGAACCGTTGCGCCTGCTCAAGGAGCTCGCTCCGGGGGGATCGTGCCGGCTCCCCGGGGACCTGATCGAGGAGAGCGCTCACAGCGAGATCCACCGCACTGCGTGCCGCAGAGCGTGCAAGCGCGTCCTGCCGATCGGCATCCTGCTGCGCCAGGGCGAATAACGCCGACGAGGCGACGGCGGCGAGGCCTGCTTGTCCGCTGACCGTGACCGCGGTGACCTCGTCGAGCATCCCCAGGCCCGGGGTGAGAAGTGCTCGTGGAACCTGGACCATGACCTGGTCGCCGGGGGTGATGAACTCGCACACGTACGCCCGGCTCGTGTCGATGATCGCGAAGTCCCCGGGCTCCGAGAGAAGTGCGGTCCGCCCCTGCTGACTGAACGCGGCGCGACCACGGAGCAGGACGGAGATCTGGGTCGTCTCACTCGGTGACAGTCGGGCCAGCCGGGGGGAACGGCAGACCCGGGCAGGATCGGCGTGCACGGAGTCGACGGTCAGCCCGCCGAACCCGACCCGGGTCATTCTGCTGTCGTAGCCGGCCTGCGGTGGTGCCGGCATGGTGCTGTCGACCGCGAAGAAGCGCTCGACGAGCGTGGTCCGCCAGTAGTCCTGCTGTTCCCCGAGGGGGACATCGCAGGTGGAGATGGTGAGCACCGGTTGTACCTCCTTGTACAAGACCACCGGTGACATTAGGCATCTCCCGGCCCGCCGGGGAGCGTCGTCCTGCCACGTCCCGACGCGACGGATGACCCGGTCGCCGTCAGCCGACCGTCCGCATGGGATCGGACCCGTCCCAGTCGACGCTCGCCCGCCAGAACCCTGTGAAGAGCTCGTCCATCGTGGACGAGGCAGGGATCAGCTCGATGAAGCCGGGCACTTCCGGCCCGCCGTCGAGGTACACAGCCTGGCCGCCCGTTGGTACCTCTGCCCGGTAGGCGACCTCGAAGCCGCGCTCCATGTAGGACGCCGTGTCCGCCTCGACGTCCGTGCTCCCGATCCCGTGGTGATGGAAACCATGGCCCTTGCGCTCGATCGTCTCCCGGTAGACGGAGGGGGCGTTGTCGTTCGGCTGTATGAGCTCTATCTGCAGGTGGCCCGCGAAGGCCATCGCGATGGAGACATCGGCGCTCGACGGGCCGCCCCGGTAACTGGCGTCGCCGTCACCGGGGAAGTGCTCGAAGAGGAACCACGGACCCGTTCGCAGGTCCCTGACCCATCGCTCGATCGCGGCGTGGAGGTCGGGAACCACGAACGCGCCCTGGATGATGCCCCCTTGGGGGCCACCGAACCCGAACGTGGAGCCAGTGCCGGCACCGCTCGTCGCGTTGATGCTCATCGTCCGTTGGCCATGACGGCGAGCCCGCCGCCATCGACGGGGAAGCCCGCGCCGGTGACGTAGGACGACGCGTCGGAGGCCAGGAACGCGACCGTCTCGGCGACGTCCTCGGGGCGCCCGTTGCGGCCCAACGGGGCGGACCGGGCCACGACGTCGAGGCCGGTCTCAACGTCCCCGGACATGTGGGTCACGAGGTTGCGCAGCATCCGGGTGTCGATCATGCCGGGGAGCACGGCGTTGACCCGTACGCCGGCTGAGCCCAGTTCCGCGGCGGCTGCCCGGGTCATGCCCAGCACGGCGCTCTTCGCCGCGTTGTAGCTGATGGCGCCCGAGAGACCGCGAACACTGGCCACCGAGCCCGTATTGATCACGGAGCCGCTGCCCTGGGCGATCATGACGGGCAGGACGTGCTTGAGGCCGAGGAAGACCCCGCGCAGATTGACCGCGATGACCTTGTCGAAGTCCTCGGCCGGGTAGTCGACCAGATCTGCTACGGGACCTTCGATGCCGGCGTTGTTGAACAGAATGTCGATACGCCCGTCGAAGAGCTCCTTGGCGCGGCTGACGTAGTCCCGCACTGATTGCTCGTCGGAGACGTCGGCCTTGGCCGTGTGAACCGTCCCGCCCCCGGAGGCAATGGCCGCCGCTGCCTCTTCCAGAGCGGTCGCGTCGCGGTCGACGAGGAGGACGCCGGCGCCGCGGGAGGCGAGAAGGGCCGCGGTGGCACGGCCGATGCCGCCCGCGCCGCCGGTGACGATCGCGTACTTGTTGGTGAAGTCCATGGGGTCACTCCATTGTGAGTCGTGATGGGTCGGAGAGTTGGAACGGGTCAGGAGAGGATGAAGCCCTCGTAGCCGCGGTCGGCCACCTCTGCGCAGCGGCGTCGGTATTCGGGCACTCCGCCGGCGTAGGGCATGAACACGCGTGGCTTGCCGGGCACGTTGGCCCCGAGGTACCACGAGTCGGCCGACGTCAGGACGGTCATCTCGGCGGTCTCCGCGACATGTTCGGTCCAGGCCTGTGCGGCGTCGGCGGTCGCCTGCACCTCGGTCAGGGCGTCGGCGCGCAGGTGTTCGGCGAGCGTCCCGATCCACTCGACGTTTTCCTCCGTGCAGCGCACGACGTTGCTGAGTACGGAAGGACTGCCCGGGCCTGCAACGGTCAGCAGGTTGGGGAATCCCGCGACTGCTAGGCCGAGGTAGGTTGTCGGGCCGTCGGACCATGCCTCTGACAGCCGCCGGTTGTCGGCTCCTTGGATGTCGATGGACAGCAGCGGCCCGGTCAGGGCGTCGAACCCGGTGGCGAAGACCAGCGCGTCGAGGTCGAGTTGCCGGTCGCCGACCCGAACGCCGGTCGAATTGACCTGGGTGAGCGGCTCTTCACGCAGGTCGACGAGCTCGACATTCGGCCGGTTGAACGTCGGGTAGTAGTCGGTCTCGACCACGAGGCGTTTGGCCCCGACCGGGAAGCCCTGCGGGGTGAGCCGCTTGGCGACGTCGCCGTCGTGAACGATCTCGGCGATCTTCCCCCGCAGGAACTCCGCCAGGGACTCATTGGCGGCGGGGTCGACGAGCAGGTCGCGGTAGCAGGCCAGGATCGAGGCGCCGCCTTGCTGCCAGCGAGCCTCGTACGCGGCGGTGCGTTCGACCGGGTCGGCAGTTGCCGCCGACTCGCCGGCGAGGGGGAAGTGGATCCCGAGGAACGCGTCGAGGGCGCGGTCGCGGTAGGCGCGGTAGTCGGACTTCACCGCGTCCCGATCGGCCGCGGTGAGCGGCCGGTTGTGGGCCGGCACGACGAACCCGGCGGTCCGCTGGAGGACATGGAGCCGGTCTGCCTGGGCGGCGATCTTGGGGATCACTTGAACGCCCGAGGAGCCGGTGCCGACCACAGCGACCCTTTTGCCGCTGAAGTCGACACCGTCGGCCGGCCATGTCGAGGTCTGCAGTCGCAGGCCCTCGAAGGTGTCGATGCCCGGCACATCGGGCAGTCGCGGGGAGGACAGGGCGCCGGTGGCCATCACCACCAGCCGTGCGGTGACCTCGGCAGCCTCTCCTGCCCCGTCGACCGGAGAAGTGCGCACGGTCCACGCGTGGTTCTCGGAGTCGTAATGCGCCGATGTCACGCGGGTCGACAGGACGATGTCCTCGCGGAGCCCGAAGCGGTCGGCCACGTGATTGAGGTACTGCAGGATTTCCGGCTGCGACGGGTAGCGCTCGGACCAGTTCCACTCCTGCTGCAGGGCCTCGTCGAACCCGTAGCTGTAGTCGAAGCTCTCGAAGTCGCACCGCGCACCGGGGTAGCGGTTCCAGTACCAGGTTCCGCCCACCTCGCCGCCGGCCTCGAACAACCGGACTCGGAATCCGGCGCTGCGCAGCCGGCGCAGCATGTGCAGTCCACCGAAGCCGGCACCGACCACGACGGCGTCGTAGTCGGGGGCACGGCCCGGTGCAGGGGAGAGACGTGACATGGCGGCTCCTGTGATGCGTGGTTGAGTCCTCCAGACGCTAGGCATCCCGCGGACGGCGGTGTTGGCCGTCGCCGCACTGTGCTGTCACCTGGCCGCACGAACGTGGGGACGTCCCCGGTGGCGGGTCACGGAGGCGCTGAGGAACTACGTCATCCGTCGCGCCGCCACGGCCACGAGCGGCGGCTGTCCGGCGTCGATCGGCCGATGCGCCGCCCCTTCTCCCGGCTCCAGGATCTGTTCCCACGCATGGCTGGAGAACAAAGGGGTTACTCATGAAGGTCGATCTTTCCCAGGAGTCCGAGACCCGAGCGGGGCTCGTCATCAACGGGGTGACTGTCGAGACGGAGAACTGGACGGCTGTCCATGACCCGTCGGAGCCGGACACCGTGGTCGGCTTCGCCGCGGAGGCGACCGTTGACGACACGAGGGCCGCGATCGCGGCGGCCGACGCCGCGTTCACGTCCTGGGCAGCTACCCCTGTCGGTGAGCGGGTCGCGACCGTCCTTGGCGCACTCGACGGATTGGCGGGCCACGAGGCCCAGTTGTCGCGGCTTCTCGTCCGGGAGAACGGCAAGATCGCGCAGGAGGCCGCGATCGACCTCGCCGTCTTCGGCGCCCGCTTCCGCGCCGCCTGCGAGCTGGGAGCAGAGCTGACATCGCCGCTGCACCTGCCGGGACCACCGTTCCGCAGCGAGATCCACCGGCTCCCGGTCGGGGTCGTCAGCGTGATCGTGCCGTTCAACTGGCCCCTGGCGATCCTCGCGGCGAGCCTGCCCTACGTCCTCGTCGCGGGAAACACCACCATTGTGAAGCCACCGCCGACCGCTCCCCTCGCGGTGGTCCGCACGCTGGAGATCCTCGCCGCGCGGCTGCCCGCGGGAGTCCTCAACGTGGTCACCGGGACGAACGCGAACGTCGAACCGCTGATCACCGATCCGAGGGTCCAGCACGTGGTCTTCACCGGAAGCACCGCGGCGGGCAAGCACATCATGAAACTGGCCGCCGAGTCGCTGACCAAGGTCACGCTCGAACTCGGCGGCAACGACCCGGCGATCGTGCTGGACGACGCCGAGCTGGATGCGGCGACCCTCGCCGATCTCGTCGGTGCCTGCTTCCTCACCACCGGGCAGGTGTGCATGAGTGTCAAGCGCATCTACGTCGCGCGACAGCGACTGGATGAACTCGCCGATGGAATGGGGCGGGTGCTCGGATCCTCTCTCGTGGGGAACGGAAACGATCCGGCGGTCGGCATGGGCCCGTTGAACTCGGCCGCGCAGCGAGCCCGCGTCGGCCGGATGCTGGAGCAGGCCGCGCTGGCCGGCGCCGATGTCCGGGAGTTCGGCTCGTTCACCGAGCAGGCCGAGCAGAGTACCGGCCACTATCTGTTGCCGTCGCTCGTCCTGGACCCGGCCGAGGACCTCGACATCGTCACGCAGGAGCAGTTCGGCCCCACTGTTCCCGTGCTGCCGTTCGACGATCTCGACGGTCTCGTCACCAGGCTGAACGGCGAGTGGTCCGGCCTGTGTTCGTCGGTGTGGACGGCCGACGAGGAGCGAGGAGGCGACATCGCGCGTCGTCTGAGGACGGGCACCACCTGGGTCAACCAGGCGAACGCCGGCGCGTGCGACGACCGGGCGCCGTTCGGCGGTTTCCGGCAGAGCGGCATCGGCCGGGAGATGGGGACGGACGGCCTGCTGGACTTCACCGAGCCGCACACCGTCACGTTCCGGGCGTGACCGAGTCCTCGATGGCAAGCCTTGGATGACAGGCCTGACGGCTGCATTGCCGCACATGGGAGGAGCGGGAGCCCCGAGTCTGCGGGCTCCCGCTCCTCCCGTGTGCGGCACGGCGGGTGAGGCGTCCCTTCGCCTCACTTCTCCTGCGGGTGAGTGGCGAGCGCCTCGACGGTGATGTCCATCCACTTCCACATGGGCAGGGAGACGAGTGCGTCGTGCAAGGCGGCGGCGTCCTCGGCTTCGTAGAGGCCGATGGTGGCGTTGCGGCCGGGCACCCGCCACAGCCGTTTGAGGACTCCGGCCTCCCGCAGTTCCATGGCGCGCTCGCGTTCACCCCGCTTGAGCCGGCCTCGCAGCTCGTCGGACGTGTCGTGCGGGAGGAGGTTCTCGGTGCGGACCAGGAACTCCATGGTGTGTTCCTCTCGGATCGAATCGCCCGCTCAGGGGCGCGTGAAGTCGAGCAGCAGGGCGGCGAGTTCGTCGGGTGCGGTGACCATGGCTTCGTGGCCGGTGGCGATCTCATGGGTGGGCCAGCCACGGGCGGCGGCCCGCTCCGCCTGTGCCGTGAAGACCCGCATCCAGTCCACGCACTCGATGAACGCGGCGGGCACCCGGTCGCCCTTGCCCGTCAGACGCAGTGGCTCGGTGTAGGTGAGCCAGGGGTGCGGTGTGAGCCGTGGTGTGAGCCAGTCGATGTCTGCTTGCTCAGTGACACCGAGCTTCGTCAGCGAGCGGGGCGGGACCAGCCAGCCGAAGCCGGGGCCCTCGGCCGCCTCGCGCCAGTGCCCGGCTACGGCCTCGGGAAGCAGGTCCACCGCCGCCTCGCCGTCGTCACCCACGAAGGCGTCCAGGTGCACTCGCAGGGCCAGACGCTCCGGGACGCGGTCCGCGACCCCCGTGACGATCTGTCCGGCGTAGCTGTGCCCGACAAGCACGACGTCGTTCAGGTCGTATCCCTCCATGAGGCCGACGACATCCTGGATGTGGGTGGACAGTCCGACCTGTGGGGTGAGGGTGTGTGCGCGGTCGGAGAGTCCGGTGAGGGTGGGGGTGTACACCTCGTGTCCGGCGTTGCGCAGCGCGGGGACCACTCGCTGCCAGGCCCATCCGCCGTGCCAGGCGCCGTGGATCAGGACGAAGGTGCTCATCGGGTTTCCTCGGGTTCGTCGGCGTCGACGTAGCGCACGCCGAGCCGCTCCAGCTGTGGACGCATGTCGTAGAGGTCGAGGCCGAGTTCGCCCTCGCGGAAACGGAGCCGCTTGGCCTCCTCGCCCGCCTCCCTCTTGGCGGCGGCCTCGACGACCGCCTCGCCCTCGGTCAGCGGGACGCAGAGCACTCCGTCGTCGTCGGCGACGATGATGTCGCCGGGGTTGACGAGCTGCCCGGCCACCACGATCGGCACATTGACCGAGCCGGCCACGGCTTTCGCGGTGCCTTGGGCGTGCACGGCCCGGGACCAGACCGGGAAGCCCATCGCTTGGAGGTCGGCGATGTCACGTACGCCGGCATCGGTGACCAGTCCGCGGACCCCGCGATGCAGCAGTTGGGTGGCGAACAGGTCTCCGAACATACCGTCGGTGGAGCGTGAGGTGGTGGCCACGACCAGGATGTCGCCCTCGCGGCACTGCTCGATGGACGCGTGGATCATCAAGTTGTCGCCGGGGTGGGAAAGCACCGTGACCGCGCGTCCGGCGATCCGGGCGCCGGGATAGATCGGCCGGAGCTCCGGACCGAGCAGGCCCCGGCGGCCGTGGGCCTCGTGCGAGGTCGCGACGCCACTCTTCGCGAGCGCGGTGACGACCTTGCCCGAGGGGCCCCGGCGGGTGCGGACGACAACATGGTCGGTCACTGCAGCACCTCCCCGACGATCGGGAAGACGCGCTGGTAGGCCTCGGCCTGCACGATCGACTTCGCGCCGCTATTACGGACCGCCTGGACGCCGCGGCGCAGGCCGAGGTCGGTGTAGTACTGCACGAGGTGGGACTGCGCCCCCATGCACTCCATGGCCTTGCGCTTGCGGTCGAATACCGGGGTGATGTCCAGCAGCAGGTTCGGGGAGAAACCGCACTGCTCAGGCTGGTGCGGCTCGAACTGCAGGACCTGCGGGGCGCCGATGGGACTTGTCGACCGGTCGTGACCGGCGGCCTGGGCGACCTGGCGCGCGAGCAGCGTGGCCTCATGGGCGGCGTTGTGGTCGCGGTTGTACGGATCGTTGGCGACGTGCGTGAGCAGCACGTCCGGCTGCGCGGCGCGCATCGCGGCCACGATCTTCGCCAGCCCGGAGTCGTCGACCCGCAGCGGGTAGTCGCCGAGGTCGAGGAAGGAGATCGAGGCGCCGAGCGCCTCGGCAGCCGCCTCGGCCTCGAGACGGCGCCCCTCCTTCGCCTTGTCCAGGGGCATGCCCTCCTGCTTCCACAGTCCCTGCGATTCGCCGCGCTCGCCGTAGCTCAGGCACACGATCCGGACGTCGTACCCGCGCTCGGCGTAGAGGGCGAGTGCACCGCCCGCCCGCCACACGAAGTCGCCGGAGTGCGCACTGATCACCAGCACCGTGGGACGGCTGTTTGTCGCCATCGTTCGCAGCACCTCTCTCGTCGTCGTATGCTCGCCCGCCTGCCGATCGGCGGCCGCAGCACGGACGACGCTAGGCGGCACGGAACTCCGCGAGAACCTGCGAATGACCAGCGCTGGGAGGGCTGCAGTCGCGCCCTGGATACGTCATCCGTCGCATCCGCGGCGGGTCGCGCCGGGCCCTTCGAGCGCGGTACGTCATTTGTCGCGGCCGCACCTGCCCGCACAGGCGAGTCATCGAGGTCATCCGGTTGTCTCGGACCGGCGCGTGCCGTCCTAGCGTCCAGAGAGGCACCAACTGCCGAGACCACAGCGAGGAAGCCGATGAGTCATTCAGTCAGCAGCATGCGCAAGGCGCCCGAGGGATACGCCTGGAGCCGCTTCGGTGAGCCCGAGTACACCGATTGGCTGGACGAGAGCCTGTCGTGGAAGGAAGCCTGCTACATCGGGGACTGGTCGTTTCTCTGGCAGCACCGCTTCACGGGGCCCGACGTCCTGGCGATGCTGAGCGACATCACGGTCAACAGCTTCGCGAAGTTCGACATCGGCCAGTCGAAGCATGCGATCCACACCAACCGCGATGGAAAGGTCATTCACGAGGGAGTCCTGACCCGGCTCGGGCAGCAGGAGTACATGCTCCACGGCCGTGGCGGGTTCTGGGCGCGGCACTACCTGGCGACCACCGATTATGACGTCCAGGTGGAACAGGACGACTGGTTCATCCTCCAGGTGTCCGGACCGCGATCGGTCGATGTTCTGGAGAAGGTCGCCGGCAGCGGTCTGCGTGACACCGGCTTCATGCGGGTCAACACCATCCGTGTCGCCGGCCACGACATCCACGCCCTCCGGCAGGGCATGGCGGGGGAGATCGGCTTCGAGCTGCAGGGGCCGGTCGCGCACAAGCAGGATGTGTACGACGCGATCGTCGAGGCCGGCCAGGATTTCGGCATCCGTAAGCTCGGCGGCCGGACGGCACCGATCAACCATCTCGAGGCCTGTTTCCCGACCATCGCGACGGATTACATTCCTGCGATCTTCGAGCCGGACACCGCGAACTACCTCAAGGTCTTCACCGACTCCATGCCCGCATTCGCCCAGCCCGCCTACATCGCAGGCTCGTACGAGGGACGCGACATCTCCGAGTACTACCGCAGCCCCGTCGAACTCGGCTGGGGCCGCAACATCAACTTCGACCACGACTTCCTCGGCCGGGAGGCACTCGAGGCGGAGAAAGCCTGCCCGCGTCGGACGATACGCACCTTGGTGTGGAATGCCGACGACGTCCTCGACGTACAGGCATCGCTCTTCCGGCCCGGCGAGAACTACCCCTTCATGGACATGCCGCGCGACCAGCGCGGCTTCATGTGGGCGGACAAGGTCACTGTGGACGGCAAGTTCGTCGGAGTGGCGACGTCCCGCGGCTACAGCTACTACTTCCGGGAAATGCTCTCGCTCTGCACCATCGACCTCGCCCACGCCGAGATCGGCACGAGGGTGACGGTGCACTGGGGCACCCCCGACGGACCGCAAAAGGAGATCCGGGCGACGGTGGCTCCCGCGCCGTACAAGACCGACCGCAGGCGGGCGAACCTGCAGACCGCCTGAGGACACGGCGGGGATACGGTGGCCACAGGCCGACAGTGCGGGAGCTGCGATGACGATCAGCGAACCATGGGTCGCGGTGCTCGACACCCTCGCCCACGGGGTGGCACTCCTCGGATGCGACGACCGACGGATCCGGTGGATCAATCACAGTGCCGAGGCGATTCTGCGTGCGCCGCGCGACACACTTGCCGGCCGCACAACGCCCTTCGCCCCACTCGGTGGTGACAGCCGCACCGACACCGAGCGGCATGCCACCTGGTGGGTCCGGGACGGTGAACCGATCGAACTCGCGTACTCGGTCGGCGAGCCACTCGAGCTCGCCTCGGGCGCGGTCGTGCCGGTCGAGTTCCGAGACGTGACCGAGCAGCGGCACCAGCATCGCAGGGTGGCGGCGCTCGCGCGCACCGCGGCGAGCACAGCCTCCGACAGCTCACTCACGGTCGTGCTGAACGCCATGGCCGGTGAGGTGCAGCGCTCCCATGGTGTCGCCGGTACGCAGGTGGTGATCGTCCCACCTGACGGGGAGGAACTGCAGGTGATGGGGTCGGCCGGCTTCAGCGAGGTGTCGACCTTCTTCGACCTGCTGATGGCGTCTCGGGACCGTGGCGCCGACCTCATCACCTACCGCTGTCTCAGAGAGCGCCGCCAGTTCGTCCTGCCGGGCCGCAGGGCGCAAATGATCGCCAACCCGGCATGGCAGCCGCTGCACGACTACGTCGCCCAGCTCGACTGGGACGACTTCATCAGCACACCCCTGCTCTCGCGGGGAAAGGCCCTGGGGGCGCTCAA
Organism: Streptomyces nidicola; assembly: GCF_050106155.1. NCBI lineage: Bacteria > Bacillati > Actinomycetota > Actinomycetes > Kitasatosporales > Streptomycetaceae > Streptomyces > Streptomyces nidicola. The sequence goes on along the minus strand of NZ_JBNBPI010000001.1, from coordinate 1,844,092 downwards.
CGTCTACGTCGCCACCGGACATCGTGCGACGGCGGGGATGCTCGCCTTCCTGGAGTCCATCGCCGAGCAGGCTGCCCTCGCGGTGGACTACGCGACCCTGATCTCCAAGGAGCGCCTCACCGCGCGGAGCGAGGAACGCGAACGACTTGCCCGCAACCTGCACGACTCGGTCGTCCAGCACGTCTTCTCGCTCGGCATGCAGGCACGGGGCCTGGCCGGGATCGGGCGCCGGCTTCCGGAGCCGTACGACGACCGAGTGCAGTCCATCAGCGACGAGATGACCGATCTGGTCGACAAGGTGCAGCGGGACCTTCGGGGCGTCGTGCTGGCCCTGCAACCGTCCGTTGCGGCCCAACTCGGCCTGGCCACCGCCCTCGAGCGGCTTGCCCGGGACGTGGAGCGACGGGACGGCGTCCGTGCGGAGCTGGTCCTCGACCCGAAGGCCGAGACGGAGCTCGACGGTACGGAGTTGGCCGAGGACGTCTACCAGATCGTCGCGGAAGCTGTGCACAACGCGGTGAAGCACGCCCGGCCGACGCGTGTCCGGGCGGCGCTGGCCATCGAGCGCGGTGTGCTCCGGGTCGAGGTCTGTGACGACGGTATCGGCTTGGCCTCCCACCGCTCCGGCACCGGTGGCTTCGGCCTGACCTCCATGCGCGACCGCGCGCGACGCTGGAGCGGATCGGTGGAGATCGATACAGAAGTGGGCTCGGGCACCAACGTCCGGGCAGAGCTGCGGCTGCCGGCGGACCGCCGCATCGAGCGAGGAGACGGGACATGACGGGCGAGCAGGAGATGATCTCGGTGTTCGTCGTCGACGACCACGAAGTGGTCCGTCGCGGAATCGCCAGCTTCCTGGAGTTCGCGGACGGCATCGCGTTCGTCGGAGAGGCCTCGGACGGCCGGGAGGCCCTCGACCGGCTCGCCGTGCTGAGCACCCAGGACCAACTGCCGGACGTCATGCTGCTGGATCTGCGGATGCCACGGCTCGACGGTGCGGAGACCGCGGCGATCGTGGCAGAGCGCTACCCCGATGTCCGCACAGTGATCCTGACGAGCTTCTCCGAGATCGAACGCGTTCAGACAGCACTCGCCAATGGCGCCTCGGGTTACGTTCTCAAGGACGCCGCGGCAAGCGAGGTCGAGGCGGCGATTCGCGCGACCCAGCGGGACGAGGTCTTCATCGACGCGGCAGTGGCAGGCCGACTGACCAAGCGACTGAGCGGCCCGGGGCACGGCGTCGGCTCCTTGAGCGCACGCGAGCGGGACGTCCTCGTCCTGGTCGGAAGGGGACTGTCCAACCGGGCGATCGCCGAGCGCCTCGCGATCAGCGAGCGGACAGCCCGTACCCACGTCAGCAAACTACTCACGAAACTGAACTTGAACACCCGGACCCAGGCCGCGCTGGTGGCTGTGCGGGAGGGACTCGTCGATGCGGACCCGGAGTAGAGCGGTGCGTCTTGAAGATGAGTCATGGAGGACACACCCCCACGACCCGCGCTACTTCGGACGTAGCGCGTCCCTGATCGAACTACTCGACGGCGCACACGCGTTGGGGCCCGGGCCGACTGCGGTGTCAGCGTCGGAACGGAGACGTCGGATACAACTCAGGCGACCCGCCAACATGCTCACACCGCCGAAGCCCTGGCACCCACAAGGCCAACAAAAGTGACTCAGTGGCGTTGTGCGGCAACTGGCTCACCTGATGCACGCCCAGCTACATCGAGGGCAGCAGGAAGGCGACGGCCGCGGCGACCGGAGCGACGCCGATCATCGACATGCCCCAGACGGTGAGTGAGCGGAACGTCTTGTCGCGCTGTTCCTCCGCGGCGTTGGCGACGACGAGGGCGCCGCCGGTGGAGAACGGGCTGGAGTCCACGGCGGAGGCGGCCACGCACAGGGCGGCGGTGATGCCGAAGGCGCCGAAGTGTCCCGCCGTCACCAGCGGGAGGGCGAGCGGGATCAGGACGCCGAACATGGCGTTGGTGGAGGCGAAGGCGGAGACCAGCGCGCCGACGAGGAGGATGAGGAAACCGGCGAGGAGGGGCTGGTCGATGCCGGCCACGCCGTCGCCGAGGCTGGCGATGACACCGACCTTCTCCAGCAGCGCGACGTAGGTGACGATGCCGCCGATGAGCAGGACGACGTTCCAGGCGATGCCGTTCGCGGCTTCCTTCGCGTGTCCGGGGAAGACCACGCACAGGAGAACCGCGGCCGTCAGGGCGAGGAAGCCGACGTCGAGGCCGAAGCCGACGGCGGCGACGATGAGCCCCGCCAACAGCGCCAGGGTGAGGGCGATTTGAGGGTTGGCGTGGGGGCGCCCGGTGGTCCGGGTGGGGGCTGGGGCGGGCGCGGTGAGGACGGCGGTACCTGTACCTGCGGCGGACGTGCCGGAGGCGCCGGATGTGTCGTCCGTGGCCGGGGCACCGCCCTCGGGTGTGGTGGTCTCCCGGCGGCCGAGCAGCTTCCATCCGCCGAACAAGGTGAAGGCGACGAGGTTGAGGGCCAGGCTGAACAGGAAGGTGGCAAGGAAGATGCCGCCCGCCCCGACGTCGATGCCGCCCTTGTCCAGGGCTCCGTCGACGATCGTGTAGTACACGGCGATGGGCGAGAAGCCGCCCGCGTTGGCGCCGTTGAGGATGGACAGGCCGACCAGCATGGGGTGGATGCGGTAGCGCTGGGCGAAGGCCATGCCGATGGGGATGAGGATGGCGTTCGTGGCTGCGGTGATGGCACCGATGCCGGTGATCAGGGCGGCGAGGGCGAACAGCACCCAGGGGACGAGGACCACCCGCCCGCGTACCGAGGCGACGGCGGCGCCGACGATCCAGTCGACGGTGCCGTTGGCACGGGCCAGGGCGAACAGCAGGGTGACGCCGACCAGAGTGACGAAGAGCGAGCCGGGGAAGCCGCTGATGATGGCGTCGCTGTCGAGGCCGAAGTAGGCGGTGCCGAGCAGGAAGGCGGCGACGAGGGCGACGGCGCCCATGTTGACGGGGCGCCAGACCCCGATGACGAATATCGCGACGAGAACGAGCGTCGCGAGCAGATCGGCGGACATGGATCACTTCCTGCGGTGGCGTGCGGGTGTGCGACATGCGGGCATGCCGCAGTACGGGTTAGCGGGCGGCGGCCCGCCGGTGGGGTGGCGTGGGCGGTGGGGCGCCCCTGAACTCCCGCCCCTGTCAGGTGAGTTCGATCCGGTAGCGGAAGGTGTCGGCGCGGCCCCGGCTCACTCGGAGCTCCAGCGGGCTGCCGTCGTGGGCGCGGGCGAGGCGCTCAATGACCACGACCGGGTCGCCGACGCCGCATTCCAGGAGCGCGGCGTCCGTCCGGTCGCAGGCTCCCACGGTCAGCTCCTCCGACGCCCCGCCGACGACCTGGCCGGCCAGCTTCTCGTAGGAGGGGTACAGCAGCGGGCCGAGTGCTTCGGGGCCCGCCTCGATGAGGGGGGCGAAGCGCGGTAGCGGCAGCCAGATGTCCTCGACGAGTACCGGTGCTCCGGCGCGGCTGCGCAGTCGGCGCAGCGTCAACACCTCGGCGTCCGCGCCGAGTTCGAGGCTTTCGGTGACCTTGGTGTCCGCCGGCTCGCTGTCCCATCGCAGGATGCGGCTGTCGGGAAGGATGTCGTTGGCACTGCCGTGGCGGAAGAACCGGTGCAGGGAGTGGTCGAGGCGGGCCCGGCGCACGTAGGTGCCGTCGCCCCTGCGGCGCTCGAGCAGACCCTGGTCCACGAGTTCGCCGAGCACGCGGCGCAGCGTCCCCTTGGAGACACCGTAGTGGTCGGCGAGCGCGATCTCGCCGGGCAGCGGCGTGGCAGGGGTCCACTCGCCGGTACGGATGCGGTCGAGCAGCAGCTCGCGCAGGCGTACGTGCAGGGGGAGCCGGTCGTCCGTCGCGTCGAGCGCGGCCCGGCCCGACGACGACGGCGACGGCGGCGGTGGCGTCGATGTCATGGCTCACATCGTGCAGAGCATCGCTCTAAATGTCTAGAGCTTTAGAGTTCTTTCTCGCTACGATGCCGCGGTGAACCGAGTCGATGCCCACGCCCACGTCTTCCACCGCGGCCTGCCCATGGCGCCCGGCCGTCGCTACACCCCGCGCCACGACGCCACGGTGGACACCTACCTCTCCGTGCTGGACGCGCACGGCATCGCCCGGGCCCTCTTGGTCCAGCCCAGCTTCCTGGGCACCGACAACAGTTACGTGCTGGACGCGGTGCGTGCCTACCCCGACCGGTTCCGTGCGGTCTTGGTGATCGACGCCGACGACCCCCGCACGGCCGCCGCACGGGTACCGGCATGGCATCGGGCGGGGGCGCGGGGCGTCCGGCTGAACCTCGCCGGAACCGGGATCCCGCCGCTGCACGCGACGGGCTGGCGTGCGCTGGGGGAGCGGATGGCGGAGTACGGCTGGCACCTGGAGGTGCAGGCCCGCGGGGAACAGTGGACGCAGCTGGCCGGCACCCTCGCCTCCTGGCCCTCGGCGGTCGTGCTCGACCACGTCGGCCTGCCCGCCTCGGTGCACGCGGCCGACAGGGCGGCGATCCTCGACCTCGTCGCCCGGCCACACATCTGGACGAAGCTCTCCGGCTTCTACCGCAGCCCCGAGGGAGCGGCAGGGGCCACCGCCCTCGCGATCCGCGAACAGGCCGGAACCGAGCGCCTGTTGTGGGGCAGCGACTGGCCGTGGACCCAACACGAGACAGGCCGCGCCTACGACAAACTCCTCGCGGGCCTGGCCGACCTGCTCCCCGGCCCGGTCGGCGTCCAGCGTGTCCTGAGCGTCAATCCGGCGCGGCTGCTGGACTGGAACTGAGCACGTTCACCGCCCCAAGGGGCACTGCAGGTTCTCGTCGCGGTCGGCGACGTCGTCTGCTTGGCAGGCTGCACGGTGACACAAGCGCTGCCGCGGCACCGTCCCACGCCTGTTCGACCACTACCTCACATTGTCTAACTGGACAGTTTTGGCACAACATGTAAAGTCGAGTTGTGAGTCTTGGTGAGGAGCGTGATGACGATGCAGTTCGGGCGGCGGGGAGCGCAGGTGTGCGCGTGACGGGCGAGAGTGAGCGGGCGCGGTCGCGCAGCGAGGAGATCGCGGACGCCGCGGTGCCGGTGTTCTTGCGCTTCGGTCTGCGTAAGACCTCCATGGACGACCTCGCCCAGGCGGCCGGGCTCTCCCGTCAGGGCCTGTACCTGCACTTCAAGAACAAGCAAGAGATCTTCCAGGCAGGCCTACAGCGCCTGGTGGCCCAGACCCGGGCCGCCGTCGCCCGGGAACTGGCGAGAGCGGACCTGTCGACGCACGAGCGGCTGCTTGCCGCCTTCGCTGCTGCGCACGGCCCCGCTGCCACGGCCACCAGCGCGGAGGTGGGTGAACTCCTCACCGCGACAAGTGAGTTGGGGGAATCGCTCTTGCGGGACCTGGAGTGCTTCGTCATCGACGCGGTGGCCGATGTTCTTCGCGCCGAAGGGGCATCGCAGCGCACACCGGGCCTCAGGGCAGAGGATCTCGCCTACCAGCTGCTATCCGTCGCGGCCGGCGTCAAGACCCTCCACACCATCCCGCCCGAGGACCGCACCCGACACATGCAGGCGGCCATCAGCCTCGTACTCGGCCCGGCCGAGTAGCCCCCGCCATCCCGAAACACACCACACAGGAGCCGACATGGACGTGACAGTCGAAGAGAACGTTCCCGCCACGATGCGCGACGGCACCATCCTGCGCGCTGATGTCTACCGGCCCGCCACCGAAGGTCCCCACCCCGTGCTGCTGGTCCGCCAGCCGTACGGGAAGGGCCATTCGATGATGGTCGGCGTGCTCGACCAGATCGCGCTGGCCCGGTCCGGCTTCATCGTCGTGATCCAGGACACCCGGGGCCGGCTCGCCTCGGACGGCGACGGACAGCCGCTCACCTACGAGGGGGACGACGGCTACGACACGGTGCGCTGGGCCGCCCAGCTGCCGGGATCCAACGGCCGGGTCGCCATGGTCGGGGGCAGCTACCACGGCAACACGCAGTGGATGGCCGCGCTGTCCAAGCCCCCGGAGCTGGTGGCGATCGTTCCCGAGGTCACCTGGTCCGACCCGGATGACGGGCTGTGGGCCCGGGGCGGCGCCATCGAGCTGGCGAACGGCATCTTCTGGTCGCTCGCGCAGGGTATGGACACTCTGGCACGTCGGTACGCCGACGACCCGGCCGCCCTCGGGCCGGCCCTCGGGGCCCTGATCCATGACATGGATCAGGCCGTCCCCGTCACCCACTGGGAGCTTCCGTCCGGCCGCCCCCCTGTCTACGAGCGCCACGGGATCTACGAACTGGGCTACGGGCGCGCGCAGCAGGATCCGAAGTGGGCCGCGAACACGCGGGTGGCAGGCCGCCACGCGGAGGTGGAGGTGCCCAGCCTCAACCTCGGAGGCTGGTACGACATCTTCGGCCAGGGCACCCTGGACAACTTCACCGCAAGCCGCGCGGCGGGACGGCAGGCCCACCTGGTCATGGGCCCCTGGTCGCACGGGAACCGGACCGGGGTGGTCGGCGATGTCAACTTCGGGATGGCCTCCGCCCAGGAACTGCTGGGCTTCCGCGGGTCGTTCACCGACGTGAAGGCCGCCTGGCTCAGGCAGTGGCTGACCCCCGACGAAGCACCCGCGGGGCCGGAACTTCCCCCGGTGCTGCTGTTCGTGATGGGGAAGAACGAGTGGCGTGAAGAGCAGGAGTGGCCGCTGTCCCGCGCCGTGGACACCGACCTGTTCCTGCGCGCAGAGGGCGCCCTCTCCTTCGACACTCCGGGCGCCGGCGAGGGCAGCGACACCTACGTCTACGACCCCGCCGACCCGGTGACCACGACCGGCGGCCCCTTGGTGATGGCCCCCGAGTTCCGGCCCGGTCCGCTCGACCAGGCGCCGGTGGAGAAGCGCTCGGACGTCCTCGTCCACACCAGCGAACCGCTGACCGAGGACCTGGAAGTGACCGGGCGGGTGCAGGCCGTGATCCACGCGGCGACCGACGCACCCTCCACTGACTGGGTCGTGCGCCTGTGCGACGTCACCCCCGAGGGCGTCTCCATCAACGTCGTCGACGGCATCGTGCGGGCACAGACCACGCCGGGCGAGTTCGCCGAGCACCTCGTGGACCTGTGGTCGACCAGTTACGTCTTCCGTGCCGGCCACCGGCTGCGCGTGCACGTCACCTCCAGCAGCTTCCCGCGCTGGGACCGCAACCTCAACACCGGCGAACCTGCCGAGACGGCAACGGAGTTCCGCCCGGCACGCCAGGAGATCGCCCACGACGCCGCCCGGCCCTCACGCCTGATCCTCCCCGTCGTCCGGCCCTGAACACCACGCGAGCGCGGCCGATCCGATCCGTACGTGGATCAGATCGGCCGCAACAGCTGATACCAGTGCTTCAGGCCCTCCCACGGGCCAGTCATGGTGGCCGACACCCCTCGCCCACCCAGCCAGGGCCGTCGCACACCAACCCGCCATGTGGCGGGGAGAATCCGCCGCACGGCGACTGATTGCACAGCTAGCTGAGAGCCGACCATAGCGGCATCCTGTACGCGTCGTTTGGAGTCGACATGTCACCCACTGCTCACACCGCTTCCCAGCCTCCCGTCGGCCCGCCTCCGCCCTTCGACTCGGAACTCGTACCGGCCCTGCGGATCATGAACGAGATGCTGCCGCCCGGCACGTTCTCCGACATGACCTCCCTCGAGAAGATGCGCCAGGGGCCCCCTCCCGGTACCGATCCGGTATCCGAGGAGACGTTGACCCGAGGAGGCGCCTATACGCTGGAAGAGCGGGTGACGCCGGGTCCTCAGGGCGCCCCGGACATCTCACTGCTGATCTGCCGCCCGACCGCGCCGACGGGGCCGGTTCCGGCGCTCTACCACACCCACGGCGGCGGCATGATCATCGGCGACAACCGAGTGGGCCTGCCTGAACTCCTGGAACTTGGCGAGGACCTGGGCGCTGCCGTGGTGTCGGTGGAGTACCGGCTGGCCCCCGAGACCCCGCACCCGGGCCCGGTCGAGGACTGTTACGCCGGCCTGGTCTGGACGGCCCGGCACGCCGAGGAACTCGGCATCGATCCCGAGCGGATCATCGTGGCCGGCGGCAGCGCGGGCGGCGGCTTGGCGGCGGCAGTGGCCCTGATGGCCCGTGACTGCAGCGGCCCAGCCCTGCTCGGGCAGATGCTGATGTGCCCTATGCTCGACGACCGCAACGACACCCCCTCCGCCCACCAGATGGCCGGGCTGGGTGTCTGGGACCGGGCCGCCAACCAGGCCGGGTGGACGGCTCTGCTTGGTGACGCCCGCGGTACCGACGACGTCTCCCCTCACGCCGCACCGGCGCGGGCCACGGATCTGTCCGGGCTACCGCCGGCGTTTATCGACGTGGGATCCGCCGAGACCTTCCGCGACGAGGACGTCGCCTACGCCAGTCGGATCTGGCAGGCTGGCGGGAGCGCCGAACTGCATGTGTGGCCCGGTGGCTTCCACGGGTTCGACATTGCGGCGCCACAGGCGGCGATCTCTCAAGACGCCCGCACAGCACGCGCCCTGTGGCTGCGACGCATCCTGTCGCCCTGAAGCAGGTGAGCAGGAACGGCGCCGGAGCCCGGACCGGGCCGCCGACTCCGGCGCCGTGGAGAGAGACATGAGCCGATGAGAGACCTGACGGTGCGCCTCGACGCGCTGGATCCGCAGGCTGGTGCCGCCCTGCGCGTCATCGCCTACTTCGACGACCTACGCGCCCACGGAGCCGGGCTCCAGGCCATCGTCAGAGGTGCAGCGGTACTGACCGCAGGCCCCGCCGCACTCGTCGACGGCACGCGCGGGGTACGTATCAGGGTCGACGCGGCCGGCCGCGTCGGCAGCCCCGTCGAGATGCCCGACCCGGCCTGGCCCACCACATGCGTGGACGCGACGGGTGCCGTGCTCTGGCTGGAACACTCCGGCCCGCCACGTCCGGTCGACGCCATGGTCCTGGAGCGGGCCGCCGACGCGGCCGCCGCCGTTCTGGACCGCACTCGCGGCCGCCAGGCCGCCCACACACAGGACGCCGCTTCGGTGGAGGTCCTTCTCGACTCGTCGGCCGCCTCCCAAGCCAGGATGATCGCGGCCCGCAGGCTCGGACTCGCGGACACCGCGTCGGCCAGGGCCGTCGCACTCCACGACGGTGGCGCCCGTATCTACGGTGAATCCGACGGCGACCGTCGGCAGCCCGCGCTGAACAAGCCGCGCGCCGGAGTCGGCCCGGCTGTCCCCCTCAGCGAGTTGCCAACCTCCTGGGCGGCGGCGCGGCTCGCCCTGCGCCTGACGGCTGAGGGAACCCAGGTTGACCCCGGCCCCCGCATCGTCCATGCCGATGGGATGGGCGGACTGACAGTGCTGGCGCGGACCATCGGCCCGGACACCCCCAAAATCGAGGACGTCGCAGCTGTCGAACGTACCGCTTTGACTGCTCCCTGGATGCTCGAGACCCTCGACGCGGTCGCCTCCGCGACCAGCCTGCGAGCGGCGGCCGCAGTCCTGCGTGTGCACCACTCGACGGTGCAGGAACGGGTCCCTCACGCCGAGCGCCTACTGGGCTGGTCCCTTGGTGACGTCCCCGGCCGCTTCCGCCTTCATCTGGCCCTGGTGCTACGCCGCTTGCACCGCACCCCCCTCAACCTGTAACCCTCCCCGGCTGCCAAGATCGCGCCACCGCACCGTTCTGGGGCACCCGCCCCCGACCCCCGGAAGTGAACTCCCTCTGCCGAGCAGAAGGTGCCCGCCGTCGAAACCCAGGGCTTAAAGGCTCTAACAAAAGCTGCTGATCATGAGTGTTTCGGTCTGTCTGTCCGTAGGTCTGGTCATGGGAGAGCGTCAGTTGCGGCCATGGATCGTGTCGGACGAACTGTGGTCGATGATCGAGCCGTTGCTGCCGGAGCCGGGCCCGAAGAAGGTCGAGGGCAGACCGCGGGTCCCGGACCGGCAGGCACTGTGCGGGATCCTCTTCGTGCTGCACACCGGCATCCAATGGGAGTACCTGCCCCAGGAGTTGGGCTTCGGCTCGGGCATGACCTGCTGGCGCCGGCTGGCCGCCTGGAACGAGGCGGGCGTGTGGGACGAACTGCACCTGGTGCTGCTGAAGAAGCTACGGTCGGCGGGCAAGCTGGACTGGTCCCGGGCGGTGATCGATTCCTCGCACGTGCGGGCCGCTCGGCGGGGCCCAAAAGCGGGCCGAGCCCGGTCGATCGCGCGCGGCCGGGCAGCAAGCACCACGTGCTCACCGACGGCCAGGGCATCCCGCTCGCGGTGTCGCTGACCGGCGGCAACCGCAACGACGTCACGCAGCTGCTTCCGCTGCTCGACAAGGTTCCACCGGTGGCCGGCACGGTCGGACGGCCGCGCAAGCGGCCGGACCTGCTGTTCGCCGACCGCGGCTACGACCACGACATCTACCGGCGCCAGGTACGACAGCGCGGGATCCGTCCGGTGATCGCCGAACGCGGTCAGCCACACGGCACGGGACTGGGCACCTTCCGGTACGTGGTCGAGCGCACCATCGCGTGGCTGCACGGCTTCCGCCGTCTCCGCATCCGCTGGGAGCGGCGTGACGACATCCATGAAGCCTTTCTCGGGCTGGCCGCCTGCCTGATCACTCATCGGCACGTCCAACGCCTTTGTTAGCACCTCTTAGAGCCAAAGGTCAAGGACGACATGCGGGACCGGCCCCTGTCCAAGATCGTGTGGGTCACCGACCGAGGCTTCCCCTCGACACGCAATCGGCGCTACCTCCGCCAGGGCGCCGGTGCCTACACCGCCGCGAACTCGACCGCCTCCACCTGGGCACCTTCACCGGCCCCACTGGGCAGTTCAAGCAGATCCTCGACCTGAAGCCTGCACCCTGCTGACCAGCCAGAACGCCAACGCCTAGAGAAGCGCCCTCCAGGCGCCATCACTCGTGTCCTCGCAGGTCACACCCCCCAGATTCATGTCTCCAGCCGACTGAATTGCGCGGAACGCAGGAGTTGAGGTCGCCGCCCGCCCCCTGGCCGATGCCCAGCCCCCGGACACGTCCGCAGCGATCTCACCCCCAAGATCTCTGTCTGCCGATCTGGGAACGCGGCATCATCGCCCGCGCCTGCGGTCGGCAGCAGCCCCGCGACGGCTACGAACGCCGACTCGAATACACCCTCACAGGGCTGCGCACACCCGTGCACCTCACGGAGTGAGCATGCACATGTGGCCTTGCCCTCTACGCTTTGGAGAGCTCCTCTGCCCAGCCCGTGTTGGTGTTGGTCATCCACTCCGCGAGTTCGGCGGTGGATCCGATCGCGGCGAAGCCGTCCTGGTCGAGCACCTTGTCGCCATTGGCAATGAGATCCTCGACCGTGAGGTCCTTGCTCCAATAGCCCTTCGTTGATCCGATGAAGTTGAGCGCGGCGCGACCGGCCGCCGTCTCGATGATCTGGCCGTTGAGCGTGTTCTCCTTGCGTACGAGCCAAGCCAGGACAGGTGCGACGAGGGAGGCGTGCATCATCGTCTCCATGACCTTCCTCTTGTCCTCGGGGTCGTCCAGCGACGCGGCCAACTGCGTGAAGGCGCCCGGGGCCAGCACGTTGACGGTGATGCCGAACTCCTCTCCCTCTGCGGACAAGGTCTTCGCCAGCCCGAGCACGGCCCCCTTCGACGCTGCGTAGTGGCCGATCTCAGGCTGCGACATCCACGCGCTTGACGAACTCACCATCACGACGCGACCGTACTGCTGGGCGACGAGGTGGGGCCACGCGGCGTTGAGGACGTTGAAAGCTCCGTATGCGTTGACCTTCATGACCTGGTCGAAGCCCGCGTAATCCATGTCGATGAAGCGGACGTTGCGGATGATGGCCGCGTTGCTGACCACGATGTGGAGTCCGCCGAACGTGTCGATCGCTGTCTGCACAAGCGCCTTCGCCTGCTCAGGATCGGAGACGTCGTGTTTGCTCAGCGTTGCCTTTCCGCCTGCGGCAACGATCTCATCCACGACGTCCTGAGCACTCGGGGCGAGATCGTTGACCACCACCGCGGCTCCACGGCTGGCGAGCAGCAATGCGTGCTCCTTGCCCATGCCTGCTCCGGAGCCGGTGATGATGGCGACCTCGCCTTGGAAGATCTGGTCCGACACAGCTATATCTCTCTTTCTGTTTCTGGGGCGCGTCGCGGCGCCACCGGGAACATCACTCATTACGGACTCGCGTCTATCAGATAGACGCGAGGAAGCATTCCGGGCCCTTGTGGGGCTGCGCTGGGTGGGGAGGGCGTCAGCTGTCGCCGATCAGGCGGTTGCCCGGATGGCCGCGTGGCGCGAGGCATCCTCGGCCTGCCGGCGCGCCTCGGTGTGCGCGTCCTCCAGCGAGGTGCGGTGTTGGGGCAGCAGATGCCGGAGTGCCTCCATGGTGGGGGCGTACGTCAGCTCGGGTGTGATGGTGCGGACATCCAGCGCCATCGTGTTGGGGTCGCCGAGAATCGTCTCCAGCGCGGGGACCAGAAAGTCCTTGCCGTGCTGAGGTGCGCCGGGGCCGTAGCCGCCACCGCGGGCGGAGACGACGACGGCCGGGCGGCCCGCACTGGGCGTTGCGTCGCCCAGGCCGATGGTCCTGCCGACCACCATGATGTGGTCCAGCCACGCTTTGAAGACCGATGGCATCGAGTAGTTGTAGAGCGGTACCGCGAAGAGGTAGGCCCCGGCGCCGAGAAATTCCTCGACCAGCTCGTCCTGGAACCGGGCTGCGGCCTTCTGTTCGAGGGTGTGTTCGTCAGTGATGGTGGTGCGGGCGGTGATGCCGGAGAGGTCGAGATGGTCGACGGGGTTGAGTGCGAGGTCACGGCGGACGACGTCTCCGCTCCAGGCCGCGGTGAAGGAGTCGGCGACTTGGCGGGATATGGAGGAGTCACCGGACGGGGAGGTGTCGATGCGCAGCAGATAAGACATGAGATGCGGTTCTTTCGTGAAGTGGTCGTGATCCGGGCACGTCCCTTTCAAAGCCTCGTAGGGTTCTTTCATCGAGGCGCTGCAGTGGCCGGGGCCGATGCGAGCGAGGTCGGCGTGGTACTCGTCGCCGGCTGTACCGTTCGGGTGATATCGGTGTTGCGCATCCGGAAATCCGGGCTGTTGACCAAGCGGCGGCTCAGCGCAGGTCCGATCACGGGGGTGCGCTGCAGGGTGGTCATGGTCCGCCGCAGGGCGATGTGCAGGTGGGTCGGCGGGGTCAACACCTGGCGCCCCTTGAGGCCCACCCGCTGGTAGGTGTCGGTGTAGGGTCGCAGCTTGCGTTCCCAGTCGGTCAGGGCGCCTTCGAGGTTGCCGGGGTGCTGGTCGAGGACGGCGCCCAGCAGGTCAGCTCCGGCCAGCGCGGTCGAGGCACCCATCCCGGAGTACAGGGTCGGACACCAGGCGGAGTCGCCGACCAGCACCACGCGTCCGCGGTGCCAGCCGTCGAGGTGTACTTGCTCTGCGGAGTCGAAGATGGCGGTATCGGCCTCCTCGAAGGCTTCGATCACCTCGCCGAGCATCCTGCCGAACGGCTCGGGCCCGAACACGGCCCGGATCCGCTCCGCCGAAGGCCGGGTGAATTCCGCGTCGACGTCGTCGCTGCGCCAGGAGAGCAGCGCGGTCGGCGGGTGATCAGCGAAGGGGAAGACGATCATCGACCTGCCCGGCTCGAACAGCATCGCCCCATCACCAGGGGCCAGCCCGCTAGGCGACCGGGGCAGCATGAACGCCCCGATCATGCTGTCGAGGCGATGCAAGTAACGCTCGTGCGGGCCGAACACCAGCGAGCGGACCGTAGAACGCAGCCCGTCGGCCCCGACGACCAGGTCGAACCGCTCGGTGCTGCGCGTGTCGGAGGCCGTGTCGTGCAGCGTGACCTCCACCCCGCCGGCGTCCTGCTCGATCTCGGTCGGCACGGTGCAGTACCGCACCTCGACGTCGTCGGGAAGCGCGGCATACAGGGCCTGCTCGACGTCACCGCGCAGCAACAGCCAGGGCTTCGGCGTGACCGGCAGGTCGAAGACACCTATGCCCCGGCGTGCCTTCCCGGACCGGTCGACGAAGTACTGCCCGTTGTGCCGGGAGGGCGTGCGGTCGTGCAGATGGTCAAGAACGCCCAGCCGCTCCGCCGCCGCCAGTCCCGTGCCGAACCCGGCGATGAAGTAGCCCCCGGTGCGCCGCGACGGCGCCTTCTCGACGATCAGCAGGTCCCAGCCGGACCGGTGCAACCGCAGCGCGGTGGCCATCCCCGCGATGCCCATCCCCACCACCAGCACCCGACGGCGCTCCGCACCGTTGTTCGCGCCCATGCCACGTCCTCCAAACCAGACTGCACATCCAGGTAAGAAAGAGATCCCTTTCTTAGGGACTCGACGATAGACTTGGCCAATAAGGTACGCAAGCCTTTCTTAAGGTGACGGAGGAGACGTGGCGGGACGACGTCGGGGCGCCGAGCTGGAACGGGCACTGCTGGACGCGGCGTGGGCGGAGCTGACCGAGAACGGCTATGCCGGGTTCACGATGGACTCGGTCGCCGCCCGCGCCGGCACCAGCCCACCGGTGCTGTACCGGCGTTGGTCAAACCGGCACGAACTCCTGCACGCGGCCATCCGCCACGCCGCGCACCGCACCCCGCTCGTAACCCCGGACACCGGCTCCCTGCGTGGGGACGTCTTGGCCCTGATGCGCCATGCCAACGAGACCCGCACCGAACTCGTCGCCGTGCTCAGCGCCCATCTCGGCGGCTACTACCACGAAACCGGCGCCAGCCCGGTTGAGCTGCGCGATGTGATGCTCGGCGGTCGGATCGAAGCCGTGGAGGCGATCTACCAACATGCGGCCGCACGCGGGGAAATCGATCCCGACCGCCTCACCGAGCGGATGAAGATGCTCCCGTTCGACCTGCTGAGGGCCGAATTCCTGATGGTGCTGCGCCCCCTGCCCGACTCGACCCTCGAAGAGATCGTTGACACCGTGTTTCTGCCCCTCGCCCAGCCTGGTGCTGGGCCGGAGGCGTGATCGGCGCCGTGTCCCGATCCTGATCGATCAGGCGTGACATCGCGGTCTGCGGGCCGGTGCCCTGCGCTAGAACATCGACATCCTCGCGGAGTTGCCGGTAGGTACACCTCCGGCCGGTCGGGACTTCCACCAGCGCCTCACGACCCAGATGCGCAACCGTAGTACGGTCGAAATTGTTGCCGACGGTGTCGCCGAGCAACGGCGATTCGGAAGAGCCAGAGGCGTAGGAAGAACCGGTGCCCTGCACCGGTGATCCACCGGATGTGGTCACGTCGACTCCTCATGCCAGGACATGCTGCCCGAGCCCCAGCTCGGGCAGCATTGAGCCGAAGGGAACTGTATTCGTGTAGGGAGGGAGGCGACGGCCTTGAGCGCTGTCGCTCACTCTCCGATGTCATAGGCAGTGGAGGGCTCTCACGGGATGTAGACGGTCTTTTTGTTGACGAACTCGTCGATCCCCAGCGCACCGAGCTCGCGCCCGATGCCCGACCTCTTCACCCCGCCGAAAGGAAGGTCGGGAGCGGATCCCTCGGGGCTGTTGATCCAGACCATCCCGGTGTCGAGACGGGCGGCGACCTCAACGGCCTTGTCCGTGTCCGCGCTGAACACCGATGCACCCAGACCGAAGGGCGAGTTGTTTGCCAGGTCGACGGCCTCGTCGACACTGGCGGCCGCGTAGACGACAGCCACCGGACCGAACAGCTCCTCATGGAAGGTCGGCATGTCCGGCGTGATGCCGCTGAGCACCGCAGGTTCGACGTACGCTCCTGCGCCGTCGACGCGGTTGCCGCCGACGTGCAGGGTGGCGCCCCGACTGACGGCCTCCTTGACCTGGGTGACCAGTCGGTCCGCCGCCGCCAAGGACGCCATCGGCCCGACGGTGGTCCCAGGATCGCTCGGATCGCCCCACTTCACTGCGCCGACGGCTGCGACGAGACGCTCGAGGAACTCGTCGTAGATGTCCTGCGCCACGATCATCCGCTTGGGCGAGTTGCAAGCCTGACCGGCGTTGAACATCCGGCTGGCAGCAGCCTGCGCGACGGTCTTGGCCAGATCTGGGCTGTCCAGCACGATCAGCGCGTCTGACCCTCCGAGCTCGAGGACCACCTTCTTGAGGTTTTTCGCCGCGACCTCGGCCACAGCCGTACCCGCCCGCTCGCTGCCGGTCACTGACACCCCCATGATGCGGGGGTCGGCGATCATGTCCGCCACCTGCTCATTGGTCGCGAAGACGTTGATGTATACGTCCTGCGGCAGGCCGGCGTCGCGGAAGATCTCTTCGATCGCCATGGCGGACTCGGGGCACTGGGGCGCGTGCTTGACGATGACAGCGTTGCCCGCGACCAGTGTCGGTGCTGCGAACCGCGCCACCTGGTAGTAAGGGAAGTTCCACGGCATGACGCCGAGGATCGAGCCCAGCGGCTCCTTGCGCAGGACCGCCTTGCCGCCACCCATCGGCTCGAACTCGGACTCGGCCAAGAAGGACGGGCCCTGGTCGGCGTAGTACTGGAAGATGTCGGCGACCAGAGCCACCTCCCCCAGCGCCTCGTGGTTCGGCTTACCCATCTCCCGCGTGATCAGCTGGGCCAGAGCGCCGCGCCGCTCACGAAAGAGGCCGGCGACCGCAGCCAACTGCTCGGCTCGCTGCGCGACAGACGCGCTCCGCCATTCGGCGAACGCCGCGACGGACCGCTTCAGGGCCGATTGCATCTCCTCAGCCGACATCGTCGGGACGGTGGTCTCCACCCTCCCAGTCGCGGGGTTCGTCACTGCGTACTCAACGCTCATTGGTTCCTCCAGATTGATCATGCGTATTTCCAGGAAATTTCGAGCCGAACCCGGGCGCCGGCTGTAGATCATCTGCTCGCTGACGTCGAGATTGTGCGCGACGCTTCTGCCCTCAGCGAGCAGGTCGAGGATCTTGCGCCGGAATTCGGCCGGATAGCCCGCTCGTCCCTGGTGTCAGGCATCAGAATCCAGAAACTCAGACGACTTAGAACCCTGGACACACCAGAGCCTCCACGAAAGCCGGGGCGATTCACTCCTCATGAATTCGGAGACGATTGTGACTCCGAAATTTGGTTGCTTTTTGTGTCTGCTCAGAGGTCAAGGCCTGGTTGGGTGGCCTGCTGATACGCCTTGACATCCTCGGTCGCTCCCGTGAGCTTGCGCGCGGCGTCGATGTTTTCCTGCTGAGCTTGCTGCCAGGCTTCCGGATCGCGGCGCAAGCGGTCCTGCCGCGCCCGGACGATTCGGAGCGCGGGTGGGAGCAGGACTTCGGCGGCGGAACTCCGAGGCAGTTCCACTTCGTCCAGCCTTGCGTTTCCGTGGAAGCGTCGGGTCAGTGCGAACAATGCTCGCTTGGCTACGCCTTTCGGGACTTTGGTGAACTCGTGCAGCGTGCCGGCGACCGTCTCGAGCGTTGTGGCGGCGAGCATGCGCGTCTCCGGGATGGCTGGTGCGGTCACGGCCTCCAGCAGGTCGTCGGCGCGCTGGGCTCCGCCGTGCCCGTTGATTCCTTCGACGAGCCCGGAATCCACCCCAAGAAGGTGTCCGACGTACCACCAGTACCGGTAGAGCGATGCGAGCTCTGCGGAGGTGCGCGAGAATCCCATGGCCTCTTCGGCGCTGTAGGCGATCAGCGTGAAATCCATCCAGGTGCGCGCAAGGTCGACCTGATTGATCGGAGCGCCGTAGCTCGCCTCGTCGTACCCGCGATTGCGTGCGAGTTTGCGCATGTGCGCGTGCATCATCCGAACTTGCAGCGTCGCGACGTAGCCGGGATTACCGGGCCGCAGCGAGCCTGGGAGCATAGCGGTGTTGACCCACCCTCCAGTCTCCTGCAATCGACGGGGAACTCCGTCCACGAGTCGCCCGGTCATCGCGAGGACGGCGGCGATCGATGGCGACAAATAAGTACGCACCAGACTGCCTGCGGCCAAGCCGATGATGCGTACTGGCGATGGGACATTGAAGAAGGGCAACGAGCCCTCGTCGAGCAACGCATCGTCGACGTAAGGGGGTGCGGTCTCTGTCTGCTCCAGCAGCGCCGCGACGGCGGGCGGTGGATCCTCGACGGCGGCGAGTCCATGCTCTATGCCATGTTGCAGCTTCGCGCGCACTTCGCGGCCGCCGGCGCGGATCTCCTCGACGACGGCGTCCGCGAGCGGATCTCCTGTGATGAGCGCCCGGCCGATGAGATCAGCGCGAGTGTCCCCGAACTGGGCGAGTACGGCAGACCGTGAACTGCGCGCGGTCGGCCAAATTTCTTGCGGTGTCGTGTTCATGATGGCTCGGTTCTGGTAGCTGTGGTCTGTAGAGGTCAGCGCAATGAATTGGCGTCGGGTGCGCTTATCGGGCAAGTGTCGGTAGAGCGTGGCGGAGTTCGAGACGAGAGGCCGAACTCGACCAGCTCGCACGGGCGGCTCCAGTGCGGCGAACGTCGTCGAGCCCGCATATCGGGCATTCCCGCCGCGACGTCCGTGGGTGCGGTCGAGAGGTCGACGTGGGCGCATGCTGCAGCGCCGGCCGTGTCCACGCCCGGTGATGACACGGCCGCGAAGCTCGTCGTGGCCGCGTCATCACCGGGGCCCTCCCGAGGTCCCGCGCCAATCTGACACCTGTCAGAGTGGGGTGCTATTCTGACAACTGTCAAGTCCTGTCGCCCGAGGCGACGGATGAGTCGCGAGCAGAACGGACAGCCATGGAGCCAGACGCGTTGGGCGTCGGACCGGCGCGAAGGCCAGGGCGGCGCGCAGCGGACGCACTGCCAGCGCCTGACGAGCGCGAGATCCTTCGCCAAGGCATGGAGGCCTTCGCCGAACTCGGTTATGACCGGGCCTCAGCACGGGAGCTCGCGAAGCGCCTTGGCGTCAGCCACAACTTCATCAACGATCGATACGGGTCCAAGGCCAACTTCTGGCGGGCTGTCGTGGATGCGCTCCTCGAGCAGAACCTGCGCGAGCGTCGTCATGTCGTCGAAGCCCACGTCGATGACGCCGACCTGGTTCGCGCTCTAATCACCCATTTCTATCTGGCTGCCGCTGAAACACCGTTGCTCGGCCGCTTGCTCGCCGACGAGTTCAGCCGCGAATCTGAGCGGGCGGACTACCTTTACGAGCACTACGTGTCTCCGACTCTGGAGCCAGTGGTGCTGGCCGTCGAGAGGCTCGTGGCGGCGGGGCGCATGCCCAGCGCGCCCCTGGACATCCTCTTCTTCACGGTGATCGGCCCCGTCGCTGGTCTCGTGCAGCTCCCGCTCGCACGCCGACTCGGCCGAGCTGACCCGGTCACTGAGGAGAGTCAAGCGCGAACTGCACGCCAGCTCGCCGATCTGATCGCCGACGGATTGCTCGGTCGACAACCGCACTGAATTTGTGCCGGACACCTTCCTGGAACTAGGCGTCGGGATGCCGGGTGTCGGCGTCCAGGTGGTCAGCCGTGATCGTTTTGTGGCCAAGCCTCACTTGATTCTGACGTTCCATAACTGTGAGGTGATGGATTACTTCGACCCGGACGACGCCGACTTCGAGGAGGCCGTCGAACCAGTGCTGCGGCCACACGATCCGTTCTCGCCGAGCTTCGACTACTCGACTATCCGACCCCTTCCGCGGGACTATCCCGTGACCTGGAGCACCCGCGGCGAGGACGCTGAAGTCGTACTCACGCCGGAATCGTTCCGCCCGAACGCACCCTGGGCGAGCGACCAAGACGACTATGTGGTCATAGCGAGGGATCCTCAGTAGCCGTATCTCAACCGATCATGGAATGTGCGGGTCGAACGGGGTTTCTGGCCGGGTGATCTTCCGGTGCTGCACGCATAAGGGCAGGGCCTCTTGGTAGCTCAGTGGTTGTCGAAGCCAAGAGCGGTCCCAGGAGGCCCTGTTGTCACATGTGTACGCGGTCACGCCCGTCGACTTCAACTCGTCCGTCGTGTCGTGCGATTGCCTCGCGCATGTGTACGGCAACGCGGCCGATCATCCGGATCGGATGCCGCGCTATCCGTCGGACATGTCGGATGAGGAATGGGCGGCGGTGCGGCCGCTGCTGCCCACTCCGGCCTGGCTGGAGAAGAAGGGTGGGCGGCCCGAGGGCTACTGCCACCGCCAGATGCTGGACGCGATCCGCTACCTGGTGGCGGGCGGGATTTCCTGGCGGGCGATGCCGGTGGACTTCCCCAACTGGGCCCGGGTTTACGCCTTCTTCCGCCGCTGGCGTCAAAGCGAGCTGGTCACGGAGTTCCATGACCGGCTGCGCGGGCAGGTCCGGGTCCGGGAGGGCCGGGATGCGGAGCCGAGCGCGGGCATCATCGACGCGCAGTCGGTGAAGGGCGCCGCGACGGTGCCGGCTGCCTCACGTGGCTTCGACGGCGGCAAGGTCATCAACGGCCGGAAGCGCCACGTGATCACCGATTGTCTGGGCCTGCTCCTGGTCGTCGCGGTGACCGCCGCGAACGTCCAAGACCGCGAAGCGGCCATGGGATTGCTGGCCCGGCTTCGGTCGCTGCACCGGGAGATCACCCTGGTCTGGGCCGACGGCGGCTACACCGGCGGCCTGATCGGATGGTGTCGTGACCGGCTCGCGCTCACCCTCGAGATCGTGAAGCGCGCCGACGACATGACAGGGTTCGTGGTGCTGCCGAGGCGTTGGGTGGTGGAGAGGACACTTGGCTGGCTGATGCATTCCAGGCGTCTGGCCCGGGACTACGAAACCCTCCCGGCCACCAGCGAGGCGATAATTCGGTGGTCGATGATCACGCGGATGAGCCGTCGGCTGGCACGGCCACGAGCCTCCGCCCGGCGCTGAACTTCCCCGACGCCTGGGTGGGCAACCAGCCGCGCTCACCCAGGCGTTTCGCCTTCGAGCGCACTCCCTCGACCTTCGCCGCCACGGACGTATCGAGCCCGAGGGCCACTGCGATCTCCTTGGCACGCATCGACTCGCCACCCGGCCGGTCCTGCAGCACGTTCAGGATCCGCTGGTTGTCCAGCGAGAGCACCGACGCCGGCAGTTCCTCCCGCCACGGTGGCACGATCACACCCGGAACCGGCGCGGACACCGGTCCGTGAAGAGCGGCGGGCGCCACTTCTTCTCCGCCCTCGGCTTCCGTCGCGGCCGTGCTCTCGGCAGCGGACGCGGCCAGGGCGTCGACGAGTTCCTCTCGTGTGATCACCCGCCGGTCCAGCTCGACCTCGCCGGCCTCCAGAGCCGCGGCCGCACGAGCAGCCTCCTCCCGCAGCACCTCCACCCGCTCACGAGCGGACGCCTCCCGCGCTTCCAGCAACCCCACCATCGACGCCACCGCGCACCCCTCGACAATCAGGCGGAAACAGGACGCGAGATCTCTCCCGCCTCCGACCAAAACCATGCCTGACCAGCAAGAACCCAACGATTATGTTCGGTTGAGATACGGCTACTCAGCTTGCCTTCCAGCGCTGGAAGGTGACATGGCATAGCGAAGGAGGACGGTCACCTTGATTCTTGTCCAGGGGAGATTCGCAGGCCATACGTGATGTTCGGGCCGCCGACCATGAGCAGTCCGTTGGGGGTGAAGGCGAGCGCTGAAGCCTCCTGGAGAAGGGGGAAGGCGCGAGTCCGGCCCGTCAGGACGTTGGTGAGGTGCAGTTCGGCGTCGTTCCAGGCGGTGGCCAGGACCGGACCGCTTGGGGTATTGGCGGCGGCGAGGGCGGTAACAACGGAGGGGCGCCGCTCTATGGGGTCAGACATTGGCTCGCTGCCCAGGCCCCACAGTCGTACGGTCCCGTCCATGCCGGCGGAGAAGACCAGAGTCACCTCGTCGTCGGCCAGGTGCAGGCAGGCGGTGGCAGTGACGGGTGCGGTGTGGAGCCGCGTGGTGCGCGGGAACGGCTGGTAGGTGGCCAGCGGCCAGACATGCACGGCTCCCTGGTCGTCTCCGATCACGGCGGTGGCCGCGGACGGATCGCTGCCGAGAGCAGTAGGGCGCACGGGCTCGGGGGCGAAGGCGGCCTGTCCGTGATATGCGGCGATGGCGTCTGCGACGGGGTCATCGCCTGTGGCGGGCAGGAGGGCGCCCTGTTCGTCCAACAGTAGCCGCGCGGCGGCCATTTGGTATGGCCTGGCGGTGGGCGGTGCGGGCAGCGTTCCGGTGTGATGACCGGTGCCAGGGTCCAGAGTGTGCAGGGAACCGAGCGGATCGGCGGCGGCTACGGCGCCCTCTGCGAGCGAGGCCAGGGCCGTGACAGGGAACCCGGAGTGCGCCCACACGGCATGCAGGGGGTGCTCCTGGGCCAGTGAGCGCAAGGAGTTGGCCAGGGCGGCGTCGTGGGCGAGGGCAGCGGTATGCAGGAGCGCGGCGCGCTGCGTGGTGCCGTGTTCGAGGGCGGAGAGCTGCGGGGCGACCAGAGGCCACACCGCGCGCAGACTGGGCGGGGCAGGGGTGTTCGGCTCGGCGAGGGCGGCGCTGATCGCGGTGGCCGGACCGTGCAGCAGGAACTCAGGGTCACTCAGCAGAACCCATATCGCTTCCTGGTCGGGAGCCTGGTCCAAGAGGCGCTCGCGGTCCTTGCGCGGAGTGTTGGCCCAGTCGGGACGTTGGTGAGCGGTGCGCGGGACGGTGGAGAGGAGCGAGGCGAAGTCGCCCTGCGGCAGGGGTGGTTCGTACGCACCGGGCCCCAGGACGACGACGCTTGCCGTCTCCTCGAAGAGCGCCTCGTCGTCGCTCTCGACGACCATGCGTACCCGTGGCACGCGCAGCAGCGGATTGAGCAGGCCCGCGACGGCTGCCGCCGGATCGCGGGTGAGGTGCAGGTCGGGTACGAGCATGAGCAGCGGGCGCGGATCGGCGGCCACTCGATCGACGAGACCGTGTACCGGCTGCGGCCCGTAGCCCAACTGGCGGCCCAATTCCCACGCCAGGCCATCGACATGCAGTCCCTTGGCCGGGACCGTGGCATGGACGACGGTGCCCGGGGTGCTGCCCCAGCTGACCAGGAAATGGGCGAGCAATTGGCTCTTGCCGCAGCCCCGCGCACCGGTGACCTGGCACAACCGGGATGTGTCGCCCGTGGCCCAGTCCAACAGTGCCTGCGCCGCCTGAGTATCGACGATCTGGCTGCCCGTTTGCACCGTGCGCTCCCCCTACCGCTGCTGTCCTGCTGCTGTTGTTCTACTGCTGCTGTGTGGCGGCTTCACGCAGCTGCCGAATCCCCTCGGCCCGCGAGTCGGCGCTCTCCCCGTAGGAGAAGTTGTGCGTCATCTGCGCATCGGGGAAGACCTGACCGAGCCAGATTGAGCAGTAGTGTCCGGGCGTGAAGCACGGCTGCAGCTCCGTGTGGATGCGCAGCACCTGCTCGGCCTCGAAGCCTGCCGCGTGCAGCTGCTCCCACAGCTTCTCTTCGGGGTGAACGCCGATCCCGCCCGAGGCGGTGACGATCTGCTTCTCGTCCTGACCATTGAGGACTTCGAAGGCGGTGAACCACTCGGCGCTTGCGGTGTCGCGGATGTCGTCCAGGACCAGCGGCCACCAGTTCTCACGCCCGGCGAAGGCCTGAGCATCGATACTCCGCAGCCGCTCCTCCAGTTGCGCAAAGGCCTGCCCGGCCTGCTGGGGCTCATCCGTGGCCAGGATGAATCGCAGCGCCTGATCCAGCACGGACAGCGATGCGGCGAATGCCTCGGGAGAGGAGCTTACGTAGCGCAACTCCTCCTCCCAATCCAGCAGTACGGCCCGCACTGCCCCCTGCGCGTCGACACACAACTCGAATCCCTGGTCAGTTCCGAGACGCGCCCAGGTGCGACACTCGTCCCGAACAACCTCCCGGCCCACGGATGCCGCATAGTCGCCGAGCAACACGGGCTCCTCGGCCTGCGTCGCGAAGTACGGCCCCACACGGAGCGGCAGCGCAAGCTGCCCGAGCCGCAGTACGCTGCTGGGAGTGTCGAAGGGGTCACCATTTGCCGCTGCGCCGAAATGCCGCATGCTAGCGCCTGACAATTGAAATTCCTATCTGGAGTGTCGCGCGTGCTCGAGGTGATCTGCCGTGCGGTATCAGTAATGCACTTCAGAATCGACGATGTAGTCCAGGACTTCATGCCAGCGGGAATCCGGATTCTCCAGCGCTGCAGGGTCGATTTCTTCCATGGCGTCCTTCACTCGGCGGCGCGTCACCTCCGGGTCGTCCTCGCCTTCCTGCTCATACCTTGGGTGTTCGGCGTCGAATTTCGGTCGTTCCGACTGTAGTACGTAAAGGAAGTGGATGAAGTTTCGGAGGCTGCTGTTGAGTGGATAGATTCCGGATTCATCGGAAAGGCAGTAGACGATCCCGGTGGCTGCGTCGAATGCGATGTCGTCGTACGGGATTGTCCCGAGCGAGATCCACTCTTCGGCGCCCTGCGGAATTCCATCAAACCGATCAGTGAGGTCGACGTCCCAGTCCGAAGTGCGCTGGAGTCGTTCGGAGACCTCGTCATCCATGTCGAACCATGGGTTCTCCCAGACCGGGAGTCCAAGCGTGCGTAGCACCTCCCTGGAGTCAACGTCTGGAATCTCTGCAAGGAGCTCCTCGCCCAGTAGCATCAACTCGTCTTCGGAGAAGACGGTCAACATTTCATTTCGAGTTAGCGGGCTGCTCATGTCGCTCCATTTTCATCCGTGACCGCATGATCTTATCTCTTTGAACGGAGCTGGTCAAGATAGTTCTCCATGGCGGCATTTCCTGCAGCCCGAGATTCCTTGGTGGCTCCGTATTCGACGCTGTGGGAGACGTTCGTGTTCGGGAATCTTTCGGCTATCCATGAACTGCAATTCGCGCCGGTTGCGCATGGGGCTCGTTCCGTGTACATCTCGCTTATTCGGTCCCCGTCTCCTTGCCGCAGGAAAGGGGTTCCTATCATTCGCTCCGAATGCCGGAAGCCATTGCTTCGTGCGACCAGCACGAAATCGCCGGCACCATCGCTTCCCGAAACGCGTGCCGCGGCGTAGTTGTTGCTCTGGAAGTCGCCGTTCTTCTTGTGGCCGCCGTAACTCTTTCCTGCGTGCCGTGCGAGTTGGGTGGCGCGTGAGAGGTCGGTGCTTCCGAGGGCGACCTGCTGGGAATCGGATCGTTGACGTGGATCCGTCTTTCCCTCGGCCTTGGTCTTGAGGCTGGCATTCCGTTCCCCCGGCTTCGGGCGTCCGATGGATGCGCTGTCGAGCCCCAGGCGTGCATGGTCGTCCTGCGTCAGTTCGGAGGTCTTTCCGCTGCTGTGCAGCCGCTGGATGGACCCGTTGTCCGACATGAGATACATGGGGGTCTTGTCGCCCCGTTTTCCGAGCTCGTCCAGTGACAGGGCGACATTCTTGTCGTTCTCTCGGTGATTGGTGGCCATCCTCTTCAAGCCGCGGGGCATGGTGTCGTCAAGGTGGCTGGCCAGGCGCTTGGCACCCTTCTGGATGCCGTCCATGACGGTGTCCAGGCCGGCGTTGGCGGCGTCTGCGAGAGCGTCCTTGCCGCGGGTGCGGCCGTGGGCATTTCGGGCGCGGCCGAGTTTGCGGTCATTGGAGGAGCCAAGGTCGGCGCCGATGTTCTTGAGCTTGGAGCCGGCCGAGTCGAAGGCGTCCAGGTCGATACTGAACTTGCCCGAACCGCCGCCTGATCCACCCGACGCGCCTCCGCCGGAGGAGCCTTCGGCGCTGAGGAGTTGCATAGAGCCGGACTGCTTGGCCGAGTCCACGCCCGCGTTGAAGCTGTCCTTCCCGGCATTGGCGGTCTGGGAGGCGCTGATGCCCTTTTGCGTGCCCATGGCGTTGCCGGCCGCCTGGATGGCGAGATCGCCGACCATTGAGCCAAGTGCCTCGTAGACCGGCCCCATGGCTGTGTTCACGATCTGCTCGGCGATTTGCTCGCACACCTCCTTGAAGATGCGTTTCACCGCAGTGCGTGTGGCCACCGTCCCGGCCAGACCACCCAGGGTGGACAGGCCGAGAGTGAAAGGCGCTGCCGCAGCGGCGGAGGCGATCTCTGCGGCGAGGATGCCGAGTTGGACGATCGCGGCGATCTTCGCGCCCTCGATCAGAACGGCCACCGCGTCCAGCGCCGTGCCGGTCAGCCGACCTGCCTCGCCGAGGTTCGCCAGGTGGGTTCCCATGACCTTGGACCAGTGGGCAGACAGGGCTTCGACGGCCGCGCCCTCGCTGTTGCCGATCAGGTCGTTCAGCAACTGGTGGGCATCCATGGCTCCGCTGTCGACCGCATCAGCGAACTCCCGCATGGCAGCGGCCATTTCGCGGTAGTCGTCCTCGTCAACGTTCGGCCACGAAACACCGATGATGTCCAAGGCCTCGTCTGCCCAGCCCGGCAGGGTGATGCCCATCAGCTTCCCCCGTTCGTACGTTTGTTGATCGAACATACGGTAGTAGAGGGTGGCGAGGGCAAAGACGGGCGGGAGTGAGACGCCTACGAGGTAGACGCATACAGTGATGCAGTCGCAGAGCAGGTAGACGGGCGAGAGGGGGACAGCTGGTGACGGCGAGTCAGGGGAAGCGCGAGGTCGACCCCGCGGACCTGGAGGACGTCGAGTCGCCGGAGCGCGCGCAGGAGGTTCTGCGTGCGATGCGCGCTCTGGCATCCAACCCGAAGGTCGATGACACCGTTCGGGAGATGGCGAGTGGTGTGCTCTCCGGAGACCTCGGCTTGCGCGAAGCTGTGCTCTCCGACGTCTACATGGACGCGGTCGGTGCACGGGTGAGCGAGGCGTTCCAGGCGGCCAAGGCGCTGGCGCCCGAGGAAGAGCAGAAGAACGCGGACCGCTTCAACGCCTGGGCGGCAGAGCAACGCCAGGCGGACGAGGCTGAGTCGCCACGCACTGCAGACTTCGGCCGAACCCCCAGAGGCGCGGTGCACGACCTGAGGCGTTCGTAGTCGGCAGCCACGCATAGGCTCGAGACCCAGGGGTGGTCCGACTGCCTGCCGCTCAATGCGCGTACACCACTTTTTGGCGACTACGACGACGCGCTGCGACAGAACGCCCCCCCTGCGGCCGTCCGCGAGGTCTACGTCAACTGGTCGATGGCCAGAGCCATGACGGATCAGCCGAGTGCGATCGTCAACCTGATGCTCGCCCACCCGAAGCCATGGCCTTGCCGAATATCTCGTCCGCCCTGGTGGGAGTGGGTGTGCTGGGGTATCGCGGATGACGGCCGCGGTCGCTGGAGTGGGCGCTCTCACGCGACTGCCGACCATGCGGCAGGATGATCGACTGTGCTGCAGCGGCTGATCTGCCGGGGTGTGACGAACGCGTTGGCCATGCTGCGCCTGCTGCCGATGAGTAACCGGGATGAGGTAGAGATCCTCGCCCCGCGTCATCAGATCACAGTGCTGCAGCGCCAACTCGGCAAGGAAAAGATGTAGTTCATCCCTGAGAGATCGGGCATTCCTGGCGGCGCTACCGCACAAGCCGCCACGGCAGCTGCTGGTGGGGTCGCTTGACGGCCGCAGCTCTGCCTTGCGTCGCGGGCCGATAGGCGTCGTAGGCGCTCTGGTCTGATGCGGCGGGGTCAGTCGGCGATGTCGACTCCGTAGCCGCGCGCGAGGGTGTCGAGTCCGTGGTCGTAGCCCTGTCCGACGGCGCGGAAACGCCAGAGTGGGCCGCGGCGGTAGAGCTCGGCCAGGACCAGTGTGCGCTCGCTGGTGGCGGCGTCCAGTGTCGCGCGTGTCAGGAGGGCGGCGCTGTCGCCGGGTGCCGCGGCGACTTGGACGGCGCCGACGTCGCCGAAGGACACGCCGCCGTCGATGGCCGCGGCGATCACCACCCGGTGTGAGGACGGGGGCAGGGAAGCGACGTCGACGGTGACGGTCTGTTCGGCCGGGCCGTTGGTGAGCAGGTGGACGGTGCCGCCGGGGTTCTCCGGGGCGCCGTAGAACACAAAGTCCTCGTCGAAGGTGACCTGTTCGTCCTCGTCGAGTACGAAGGCGACGACATCGACCTCACCGTGTTCCCAAGGTGCCCAGGACGCGGTGACATGCCACGGCGACGTGCGGGTGGGCAGGTCGATGACGCCGCCGCGGGGAAGGACATGGGGTGCCGCGGCGCCGACAGGCGTCTCCGCTGTCCTGTCTGCGGCCACCTCGACATCGGCGCCGGGGTGGGGGACGGTGGCGGTCACGGCCGGATCGACGAGCCAGCGCTCGTCGTGCACCGAAAGCCCCAGTTCCGCGATGCGGGGCATACGGCGGTCGTTCTCCCCGCCGGGGAGGACGACGACGTCCGTGACGCTGCGCGAGAGATTGACCGCGGCGGAGCCGCCGAGTTCGACGACGAGGTTGCGCGCGCAGGCTGCCTCGGTGTGTGTGCCGCCCAGGACGAGGACGCGGCGCCCTGACAGGGGCGTTGCACCCGACCCGATGGGGGCGGGCTCGGTCTGGCGCGGGGCAGGGATGGCCGGTGCCGGTGCTGGCGCCTGATGCCCCGCTCCGGCTTCTACGCCGCTGAGCAGCTGGAGGAAGGCGTCCTCGTCGATGACGGGCACCCCTTCGGCGGCGGCCCGCCGTGCCTTCGCCGATTCGGTCGTGGGCTCGTTGCTGACCAGGACGCTGGTGTGGTGGCTGACCGAGCCCATCATGTTGAGTCCGGCGGCAACGCCTCGGCCGATCAACTCGGCCCGCGCACAAACGGTTTCCCCGGTGATCGCGACTTTCATCCCCTGCCTCAGCGGTGAGCCCGGAGCCAGCCGGCCGGGGTTGCGGTAGGCGCAGGGCGTCTTGGGCGGCGTGGGTGTGAACTGGGACTCGGCACGGGGCGGGCAGTTCACGAGGGGCAACTGCAGTGCGAGCCGGGCCGCCTCTTGCAGCGACGCTCGCAGGATTCCGGCCAGGACTCGCGTGTCGTCCAGAGCGTCGTGCGCGTGCCGCTGCGGTACGCCGTAGTGGGCGGCCAGGGTGCCCAGCTTCATGTCGGCTGTCGGTGGGTCCACCTGCCGGTTCAGGGCGAGGGTGCACAGCCGCTGCGAGACCGGCAGCCACATGCGGGCCCGGGCGAACTCGTAGGCGAGGAAGTCGTAGTCGAACTGCGCGTTGTGGGCGACCAGAACACGGTTCTGCAGCATCGCGCCGATGCGCCCGGCCACCTGGTCGAAGGTGGGCGCGCCGCGCAGCCGCTCGGTGGTCAGCCCGTGCACATCGACCGGCCCCGGATCACACCCCGGATCGAGAAGTGTGGAGAACTCCCCGGTCTGTTCGCCGTCCCGGCCGATGGTGACCACGGCGACCGACAGCACCCGGTCGCGCCGGGGTATCAGTCCGGAGGTCTCCACGTCGACGAGGGCCCAGTCGTGGGCGTAGCCGTCCATGGGGGTGAGGTCGAAGGAGGGCGAGGCGAGACTCATGCGGCAAGGATGAACGGGCATACACGGCACCTTCAACCTTCATGCACTTTTGTCTTCATATTGCAATTGTGTTCGTGGCGCTGCCAGATCAGGTGGTGGTGCCGACGCAGTACGGTGTCGGATCGGACCAGTAACCAGAGGTGACGCAGGGCCTGGCGTGGCAGGGGGATCAGCAGAGCAGCGAGGAACGCCCGGTCCGCGGGTGTGAACTTGGTTCGGTCCGTGCCGAGTTGTCGTTCCGGGACGGTGGTCTGGCGGCGTAAGGCGAGGATCTCCGTGTCCTTGTCGCGATCGTTTATTGGTAGCAATCGCAGTGCGGAGAACAGGTTGGTGATGGTCAGGTAGGCGGGACGGAGCGACACGAAATCATCCTGCCGCACCGTCGATGACGTTCCTGATCTGCATGGATGACATTTTCGGCAGGCGCAGGCCCGGGCTGGTCGGTTCACCGGCGATTCTGCGGTACCCCCAGTGCGGGTTCTGCGCGGCCATGTGCAGAACCAGCTTCCGTAGGCTGGGCCGGTCCGGCGGAGGGCCTGGCCTTCGTTGTTTGTAGGTCCAGAGGCGCTTGACCAGGTCGGAGTGCCAACGCAGCAGCGTGTGCGGGGTGACGAACACGTGCTCTCGCAGGGCTTTGGGTAGCAGTCGTGCTAGCCCCGCGATCACCGCCCGGTCCGCCCACGAGAGCTTCGGCCGTGCGAGTTGGTGTCGCAGCACGAGAATCTCCGAGTTCTTTGAAGCCTCTGATTGTGTCGGCAGCGCTATCCGTCCCAGAGTCTTCAGGAAGGTCAGGTACAGCAGTCGCAGAGCTATGCGACAGAATCTCGCCCTGCCTAGCCTCGACCGCAAGGCCCAGGTCAGGAGCGGTAACCGAGTTTCCGGCACCCACACCGTCGCAGCAGTCGTCATCTGGCTCCGCGACACCGTCCAAGAGCCATCTGAAACGGCCTAGAAGCCCCGCTCGTGCTCCTGCACGTAGGTGAACCCGCGTGGCAGCTCGTGCGGACCGGCCAGACCGGCCCGCTGGTGATCGTCTCGATATGCAGCACGGGCCTCCGCACTGGCCTCCTTGCCGAGGTGGCCGATCCGCATCAGATGCCCGGCAACCCGGTGAGCGGCCAAACTGTAGGCCACCTCCGGTTCCGCATGGCGCAGATCCTCGCGGTCCGCCGCTCGCAGGGCTGGCGCGTAGCACAGCAGTGGAACTGTCCTCTCTCCTCGCCGCGCCGGGTAGTGCAGCATGCCGGCCCGGTTCACGCTGCCTTCGTGCCAGGAGAGCAAGCCGCGCGAGAGGAGGCGTTCTATCGCCCCGTCGATCTTCTTCCTCGGCGGTCGTTCCGGCTGCGCCCGCTCCACCGTGTTCCGGACCAGCGCTGGCCGTGGCAGCAGCGCCCGGCCCTTCTCGTCGAGGTAACCGAGTTCGCGCAGTGTGATCAGCACGAGTTCCTCGACCCTGTCCACCCGGGCGTCGAACGCCGCCAGCTCACGCGTCATGATCCTCGGGTCGTGGACGTAGCGGACCACCGTGCCACCGAATACGACGGGGGTGTCCAGAGGCGTGTACGACAGCCGCAGCTGCCTCCACATGTCCCAGCGCACCGACACCCGCGTCCCCGGAAGGACGAACGGCTGCCATTCGAGCCCGGTCAGCAGCGGGTCGGCGCCGCCGGTGTCGAGCCTGATGCCCTTCTGCCGGTCCAGCTCCTTGATGCGGTGGCGCCCGCGCAGAAAGGTCAGGTCGAGAGGTTCCTGAGGGGCGGCTCGGTCGGCCATAGCGGTCGGCACCGGGCAGGTGCCGTGCAGGAGGTGCTCGGCACGGACGTAGAACTTCCACTCGACCGTGAGGCCGGTGTTGACCACCGAGTAGGGCAGCCCGCTGTCGAGTTCCTCGACGACGACCTGGGCGAGTTCTTCCTCGTGGGGAGCCGGAGCCTGCTCATCCTGTCGTGACCGCTGCTCCTCCTGAGGGGAGGACGCCTCCAGTCGCCCGTAACAGCCATTGCACAGCAGACGCTTGTTGTGTACCGCGACGAGACGCGCCTTCTTCGTCTGCACACACCGCGAACAGGTGAAGGACGTGACTACCTCCAGCCGGACGAGCTGAGTGTTGCCACGGGGTGGGTAGGTCTTCACGACCTTCACGCCGAGAACACGCTCACCGACGTTCATGACAGCAGATCCCCCCTGGATTCCTGCCCTGTGAAAGAAGGGATCAGCGTAAACGCGCGCGACTCAGGTCTGTAGATGGTCCGGCACGATTCTCTGCACCAACCGCCACATCCTGCTCGGCGGGTTCACCTTGGCCCTGCTTCGCAAGCCTCCGGGCCTGCTTGGTGGCGGACTGACCACTCCTGGAAACCCATGCCGACCAACTCGCCCACCGCATCGATGCGGATGGCGGCCTTCCGGCGTAGGGCTCCTGAAAGCGGCGTACTCCTGCGAGGCTGTGCGCAGAGTGCGCGCAGCGTGCCGTTCGAACTCGTCCGCTCGCTGAACGTCGGCCCCGGAGCTGAAGCAAGTGTCGCTGTGCTGCGGGTCGCACCAGCGAGGATGAGGCCACGTTTCAACACGCCGGCTGGAACCAGCATCCACGTCCTATCTCTGAGCTATCAGCGCCTGATCGTGCGCTTCCGTATCGTCGTACGCTTTCGCGCGCCTGTCCGTGTCCCGGGCGTTGTCAGTGCCGGGTGGGATGATGCAGTCGTGACACAGCCGAACCTCTCCGAATCCGGCACGCTGCGAAATTCTGAAGGCACCAACGGTGATCGCGGACCGGCCACGGACGTCTGGGCGCCATGTGTGGGAGATCCGAACCTGCGCACTCCTCCTCCGGCCGGTTCCCCGGGGCGTACGCCGGCGGGGGAGGATCTGGATCTGCATCTTGGCTGGGACCGTTTCGAGAAGCTGATGCTGGCCTTGGCCCGCCGTGTTCTGGGCCTGCGAGACATCCGCTTTCGGCGTTACGGAGTCCAGGGGCAAGCGCAGCACGGCATCGACCTGGCTGGTCGGGAGCCGACCGGTGACTACACGGTCGTCCAGTGCAAGGACTACACGGCGTTCACCGCCGGGGACTTGCGCAAGGCGGTCGAGAAGTTCGCCGTCGGGCGGCGTCCCTTCGGTGCCGGCCGTCTGATCGTGGCGACTTCTGCCTCCACCGAGGCCACGCAGCTGGCCGACGAGCTGGCCGCTCTTCAGCTCCAATATCCTGATCTCGACTTGGACCTGTGGGGGGCCGAGCAGATCAACCAGAACCTGCGCTACTGCGGCGACATCGTCGCTCAGTTCTGGACGCGGGAGACGGCGGCCGACTTCTGCACGGGCGCGCCGTTGCCAGGGGTGCCGGCTCCACCGCCCGACCGGCAGGAGCAGGCCGAGAGAATCCTCATCGGGCCCCTCAACACCGACGATGTGGCGCCGATCCTGCGGGCCGCGGACAGCAAGAGGTCCGAGGCACCGGCGGAATCAGCCAGGCTCTACGGAGACTTGGCGCACCGGCTGCACGTCGCCGGGTACCGGGGACATGCCACCGTCTTGCGGAGAAAGCAGCTCGAGGCGCTCCAAGAGGGCGGTCTGTTCGACGAGGCAGCCGGCTTGGCGGCCGAACTTGCCGCAGCCGCACTGCACCACGGAGACAGCGGTCAGGCACGGATCCTGGCCCACCAGGTGGAGCAGTTCGCCCGTGATGCGGCCAGCTCCGGCACGCCTGAGGCTTCGGTCACGGCACGTCACGCCGCCCTCATCAACGCGGCCGCCCAGGACATCGCGCACCCTTTGACCATGAGCCGTCTGGCCCCCGCCCTGGAAGCCGACGACGAACGCGCTCCCGACTACCGGCCGCTTCTGGTTCTCATGCTTGCCGAGTACCGGCTCGCCACCGAGCCCCATACGCTCGAGCAACTCGACGGCCTAGTCAGCGCCGCCCTCGCACAGGCAAAAGACCAGCCGGTAACGGAACAGACGCAGGACATTGTTGTGCGCCTGCGTCTGCTGCGAGCCGAATACGACATCGTGCAACGCCAGGAGTTGCTCCGCGAGGCCAGACGGCACCGGATGAAGGGCCGGCATGCAGCACTCGTCAGCGCGCGCGAGGCGCGACGCTGCGCCCTCGAAGGCCGGGCAGAGGAAGCCGTGGAGAACTGGAGGGATGCCGTCCAAGACGGCATCCACGCGGAACTTGCCGAAGAGGCCGCCGACTGGCTTTACGCCATCCGCGCGGCCAACGCACGGTACGGACCATGGGCGACCGAGATCGACGACGAGCACCGCCTTGCCCAGGCGCTGCGCACGACGGGCACCGTTCGCCTGTTGGACCGCATCCGGGACCCCAGAGCACAGGCGATGTCGGCGCTGGTGAGGGGCAAGCCCACCGAGGCGGTCTTGGCGGCCCGCCGCTGGCTGGCCGACAGCGTGGTCACCGGAAGCTGGGCGGACGAGAGCGACGCCCTGACGGTCCTCGCGGACCTCTACCGCGACCACAGCGAACCCGCCCTGGCCGCGGCCTACTACCAGCGCGCCGGAAGCAGCAAGAAGCTCGAACAGCTCACCAAGGACATGGGAGATGAACTGCTTCCACTGGTGCCCGGTGCGAGCCAGCCATGGTGGGTCCTGCGTTCACGTGCAGCCCTCATTGCGGCACAAGCCGACCTGGGCGAGGACGCGGCAGCCCACGAGCTGTTCGAGGAGATGCTGGACCTGGCCGTACGCGGCAGGGCTGGCGAACTCGTCGATTCGCCTACACGATCCCTGACCGTTCAGGCCGCGAAGAGCGCCTGCGCACTCGCCTCGCGCAGCTCACCTGAACAGGCCGCAGCACTACTGGACCTGCTCAGCTCCGACGTCCCCCGCCGACCCCATCAGTACAGTTACACCGACGACGAGCATGCGACCGCATGCGTGGCCATCGCCATGGCACACCCCGAACTCGCCATGCGTGCCCTCACCAGGCTGTTCGATCTCGCCGACGTCCACACCGACAAAGCTCTGAACGTCCTTCTAGAGGATCAGACGCTGCGCCTGCTGGGCGCCTGGCCGCAGGGCGACAGCTCGACTGCCGGTACCGCCTCCTGCAGCCCGCTGAGCGATGACGAACAGAACACCCTGCGCAAGCGGGCCGACGAGCTCGTCAAGCGGGAACACTACCTGTCCAAGGTGATCCAGGCTGCCCTCAACCCCGGCCATTCCGACGTGCAGGAGCGCGCCAGGACGGCACGGGATCGCATCCTGAGCCGTCCTGAGCCGGAGCCCAACTCCACGTCTCTAGGCAGCACGATGGTTCCCGACTCGGCCATGGTCTGTCACCTCGCCTCCGATGATCAGCGAGCCTGCCTGGACAAGCTCCTTGCCGTGGCGAGTGATCGACGAGAGTCAGCGTCCAACCGACAGGACGCTTTGATCGGCGCCCGCAATCTCGTTGTCGACCAGGAACCGGAGGCCAAGGGCACCACCTTCCGTGCGAGTCAGCCCTTCGCCCTCGGCACGCGCGACGGAAGCCGACTCGACGAGTTCACGGGCCAGGCCCACCCCCTCAGTGCCCTGCAGATCAACCTGGGATCCGCGTCGCTGCGCGGCCCCGGACTGCGCCTGGCCGCTGCCTCAGCGACAACAGCGGACGAGCAGGAATGGGTCAAAGACCAAGCAGTTGGACTCCTACGCAGCGACGATGCCCATGATGTCCAGGAAGCAGCCCTGACACTCAACAGCCTCCCACGCGACGTCACAGGTGACATCGACGCCCGAGCTCTGGCCGACCACAGCCATGTCACGGCTCGGCAGCTCAGCGCAGTTCTGTGTACGCAGCAGCCCCAGTGCTTTGCCGACACCACGGCACGTCTTGCCGCAGACCCGAGCGTCCGAGTACGCCGTACTCTGGCCGAAGCGGCGACAGCTCATGCAGGCCCCAACGCTCCACCGGCAGTCGCGGAACTTCTCGACCGTCTCGGCAAGGACCCCCGGCACAGTGTCCGCGTCCTGGTGCGAGTCCGGTAGAACAAATCCCAGGTCGTGTCCGCAATGTCAGGGGAGCCAGAGTCGTAGGCAGGCGAGGGTGACCATGGCTTGGTAGTGGCGGGCGCGTTTGTCGTAGCGGGTGGCCAGGGCCTTGTGGTGCTTGGGGCTGCTGCAGCTTTGAGTGACAGCTGCGGGCGGGAAGCCTGCGTGGACGGTGTAGTCAGTGGAGGCCGGACGGGTGCTCCAGGGCGTCCTACAGCTCGCAGCGTCAGACAACAGCGCCTGGCGTGCGGCAGCGGTGTCTAGTGATTGCGATGCCGGTCGACAGTTCATGGCGCTTGCCGAACGAGACGGGAATTGACGGCTCGCTAAAGGCGCGTACCGTAGGAAGTAGCCAGTAACCTCTGTCAAAAGCGTCAAACTGTGAACGATGGGCGCGTAGTTCGGTGAACTTCCACTCAGGCGCCACGAGCATCTCGCAACGGCCCAATGGGGCGTTCAAGAACTCGCCTGGGAGCGGCTGCACTTGACTGGGGGTCAAGGGGTCGCAGGTTCAAATCCTGTCGTCCCGACAAGTTCGAACGATCGAACGTCGCAGGTGAAGGGCCGTTTTCGAACGGCCCTTTTTCTGTTGCTCCCGCGCTCCCAGTGGGAGCGCGGCGAGTGGGAGCGGGCTCCCACTGTCCCCTTACCTGTTTGCTCCCACTCGGGCCGATGCGCACATATTCGATTCCTTGCGCGCGTGTTCACATCCGAGCCCGGTTTGTGACCGGCGGCTCCCCGTCCTATGGGTGGCTTTCCGGGTAAGGGCTTGCGCTCTTCGCGCTGGTGGGGGTCGCTCCCAGTGGGAGTGGGGTCGGGAGCGGCGACACCATGGCTGGAATCCGGGTTATGGGGCCATGCGAAATTTTGACCCCAGTTCCGATTCCGGGCGGGCGGTATGCGGCTTTTCGGTGGTGGTCGTTGGGGGCTGCATCGAGAGGTTGAACGCGGGTGGGAGCGGTTGGGCGAGCTTTGCGCATGTTGTGCGCCCTGAGGAGGGCGGTGTCGCTACGGCGTCCGCTCCCACGGCGGGCTTGGGTTCCAGCTAAGGGATCTCGTTTGGATCATGCGAGAAGGGCTGGCCATCCAAAGCGGAGCGAACCAGTTCGCCTCGAGCTCCGTCATGGTCATGAATGGTCGGGAGCCGCGCCCGGAGTCCGAACTCCCCATGCGTCAGCGGTACCCGGTGGGACGGAGCGCGCACGTTCCAGAAGGAGCTCACTGATGCGTATCAGCTGCTCAAGCCGGCGCAACGCCGCCATGTCGACGCGGTCGCGGCGGCTGCCGTGGTACTCGGGCATGGTTATGGTCGTGGCCGCGCTGACGACCGGCTGTGCGGCGCAGGGTGGTGGCGGGGAGGCCGCAGGGCTATGTGCGATCGCTGCCAAGTACGAGGGCCGCACCTACACGCAGGTGGCCAATGTCGACTTCACCGTTGGCGAAGCACTCGGCCCCGCCGAGTTCCCGCCCTGCGATGACACACCAAACGACGGCGATGCCGCAGGGCCCGAACCGACCACGGCCTATTCCGTCGACGGCTTGAATCCGCGTATCGCCATTGCGATTCGGTACACCTCGGACAAGGTCATGCTCCTTGCCGTCCAGCCCGGTGGCAGCTTGCCTCCGGAGGTCAAGACCCTTACACGAGGCTAGGGTTGGAGCAGCGTGTGGACCAGAGCAAGACGCCTGTGACGTGGAGTCCGGCCAGGTAGATGGTGGCGGACTTCTCGTAACGGGTCGCGATGCCGCGCCACTGCTTGAGGCGGTTGATGGGGCTGCTGCTGATGTAGGTGACGGGTTGACCCGCCCCCACCATTTAGGCTCCAGGTTCGGTGACTAGCCGGCAGCCGGGATGGTGTCGTTCTCGGAGAGTAGTTCGTACTCGATGGGGGTGCGGCAGACCCAAGTGCTGCATCTGCACCGAACGCGACGATGGCACCGACAAGCTCATGCGTGGCCCGGTGTGGTGGAAGGTGCAGGTGCGCGATGAGCGCCATGCGGCCGACGTCTGGGTCGGCCGCATCGTGACATCATCCGTACGGCGTTCAGCGCGCGCCGCGGACGAACCGGACGGCGACGGCCCCGAGGAGGGCAAAGGCCGCTGCAGCCAGATACAGAGCCGTGTAGTTGTCCTCACCACCCGCTCCTCCGATGGCGAGGAAGACGGGGGCGACGGCCGGGGCGACGCTCTGCGGCAGGGCGTTGGCGATGTTGAACAAGCCCATCCCCTTGGCAGCTTCGCTCTTGCTGTCCGGGAGGACGGAGGCGACCAGTGCGTAGTCGATGCCGACGTAGATGCCTTGTCCGATCCCGGCGACGCCCACACCGACGAGGAAGCCGGTCACCGAGTTGCTGAAGGCGATCACGACCATGCCGGCGGCGAACAGCAGCGCCGCGACGCCGATGAAGATCTTGCGGCGCCCCAGCAGGTCGGACAGCCAGCCGGCGACATTGCTGCCCACCACGATGGCAATGCCGAGCAGGAGCATCGTCCAGCTGAGGATGCGCGCCGCGTCGTCGGCGGTGTATCCCAGGTGGTCCATCAGGAAGTACGTCTTGTACGTCAGGAAGAACGCCTTGCCGGTCCACACCAGGAAGCGGCTGACGAACGCCCAGGCGAAGTCGGTGTGCCGCAGAGGGTTGATCCACATGCTGCGCGGGATATCCGCCCAGGACAGTGGGCGGCGTTCCGCGCGGCTCTGCGGCACCTCGCGCAGATACCAGGCGAAGACGACGACCAGGACGACGCCGATGAGGGCCGGGACCAGGAACATTCCCAGGCCGTGCGTGCCGGTGAGCTGGATCAGGAACGTGCCGGCGACCGTGGCCACCTGGTTGGTCATGCCCATCAGCCCGGAAACGCGGCCGCGCCGGTGTTCGGGAATGCGGTCGGGCAGCACCGCGATCAGCGCGGCGAGCGCGGCGTTGACACCGATCTGCAGGACGCACCAACCCGCCAGCATGGTGGGGATGTTCGGCGCGGTGCCGACCACGACCAGGGCGAGGGTGGCGATCAGGATGCCGCCGACCATGAACGGCCGGCGCCGTCCGAAGCGCGAGGCCGAGGCGTCGCTGAGCCTTCCGCAGACGGGGTTGGCCACCAGGGCGAAGATCGCGCCCACGCCGGTGACCAGGGCCAGAGAGGAGCTCTTGTGCTCGGGGTCCAGTTCGGCGACGCGCAGCGACAGGGCGACGGCGGTGGGCGGGAGCACGGCCAGCCACAGGCCGATGATGGCGAGGACGTACAGGCTGATGAAGGTGGTGCCGACCGGCTGGCCGGTGAGCCGGAGGGACCGTTCCGGCATACCCTCGGCGGGCGGCCGGTGGGCGTCCGCTTCCGGAGTGGCGGCGTGTGGAGAAGTCATGGGGCGACTCCGTTGTCGTCAGGGTGGGCAGGGCGGGAAGGGCGGGACAGGGTTCGGGATCTCGCGAGTGGTGAGGGGAACCGGTGCTCAGGCGCGCTGCGTGGCCGCGAGCGCGACAGCGTCCCGCAGCAGCCGGGCGTCCGCCTGCGCCAGCCTGGCGTGCAGTTCGGCGCCAACGCGGCGGTGCTGGTCCAGGTCGAGTTCGGCTTCGTGGGCCAGTTCCTTGCGGCGTGCCGCCGATGTGCCGCCCTGGCTGGTGCGGGTCTCCACGAAGGCGGCCGCATCGAGAATCCGTGCCAGGTCCTCGGGGGCGTAATCGGCCAGCTCTCCGGGTGCCGACGCCGGATCCAGCGGGCCCGCCGAGGCGTTCGTCTCCTGAGCGGCGATGTACCGGGCGACCGTCTCGTGGGCCTGCCGGAAGCTCAGCCCGCGGGTGCGGACCAGGTCGTCGGCGAGTGCGCTGGCGGTGGACCAGTGGCGTCCCGCCGAGGCGCGCAGTGCCTCCTCGTCGATTTCGAGGGTCGTGACGGCCTCGGCGAGGAGGTCGAACGCACCGGCGCTCTCCCGGCAGTACCCGGGGATGCGGTTGTGGACATAAGCCTGGTCGGCGTCGGTGGACGTGGCGGAGTGCAGCGTGCCCAGCTGGCTCGCGGTCCAGCCCGCGGCCTCACCGGCCAGTCCCCGGATCCGCTCCAGGACGATGGGGTTGCGCTTCTGCGGCATCATGCTCGACGTCCCGCACAGTGCGGAAGAGAGCCTGACCAGGCCGACTTCGGAACTGGACCAGTAAAAGAGGTCAGACGCGCAGCGGGCCGCACCGGCCAGGGACAGGCCGAGCACGGCCGCGATCTCGGCGCCGCCGTCCTGTGCGGACAGCCCGGCGTCCCGGGCGTTGCGCACGGGCCGGGCGAAGCCGAGGTAGGAGGCCGTGGTCTCTCTGTTGATCGGCCACGACGTGCCGCTGTGCGCCGCCCCGCCCAGCGGGCACTCGTCGAGCCGGCGCAGGGCGTCGATCGTCCGGTCCAGCGCGCGCGACACCGGCCAGTACTGGGCGTTGAAGTAGTGGCCCAGTGTGGTCGGTTGGGCGTGCTGAAGGTGTGTGTAGCCGGGGGCGAGGACCGCGTCGTGGCGCTCGGCGGCGGCCAGCAGGGCCTCGCCCAGGCGCAGCATGGCGTCCATGGTGTGCAGCAGGGCCTCGCGGTCGGCCAGGCGGATGCCGGTGGACTTCTGGTCGATCCGGCTGCGCGCGCGTTGTATGTCGAGGCCGGACGGGCCGCACTGCTCTTCGAGGTAGCGCTCGATCTGCAGGCCGAGCGTGCCGATCGCGGGGTCCCCGGCCAGGACCGTCCTGGGGTCCGTGTCGAGCAGCCGAAGCAGGGCCGCAGCGATGGCCGCGCCCTGCTGCTCGCGGAAGATGCCCTCCTGAGTGAGCATCAGGGTGTGGGCCAGATCCATGCGGATGTAGTGCGCGACGGCCGCGGTCTCGTCGTCCAGCTCGACGGCGTTCACGTGGTCGACGAGACCTCGGGCGGGTCCGCTGCCGAGCCGGGCTTCAGTGAGGGTGGGACTCACGATTTCTGCTCCCTCCATGGCGCCATTGCCGATATGTAAACGTCAACATGGCCATGTAAACGTTGACACGCGGAGTATTGGATACCGGCACCTCCATGTCAACGTTTACATTGGGGGCACCCGCAGGTGACCGTGAGCAGGCCGGGCGGACGCACGACCGCCGCGCCAGGAGGAGAGACATGCCGGACGAGCGCGCAGCGCGGAGGGTCACCCTGCGAGAGGTCGCGCGAGCGGCGGGAGTGAGCACGGCCACCGTCACGCGCACGCTGCAGCACTCGCCGCGCGTCGAGGAAGCCACCCGGGATCGTGTCATGGCGGCGGTCAAAGAGCTCGGCTACACCCCCAACCCCATGGCCCAAGGGCTGCGCGACGGCCGGCGCGACGGCGCGGTCGGCCTGGTGACCAGCGGCTTCACCAACGTCTTTCAGGCTGGTGTCGCCGCCGGCGCCGAGCGTGAACTGCGCCGCGCCGGACTCCAAATGATCATCGCATCGACCGACGAGGACCCCGCCCGCGAGCCAGAGGTGGTCCGCGCCCTGATCGACCGCCGGGTCAGTGCACTGCTGGTCATGCCGGACAGCGACGCACGCGACCACCTGACCCCGGACCACACCTTCGGCACGCCGGTGGTCATGGTGGGCCGCCAGACCGGTGAACTCTCCGCCGACCTGGTGACCACGGACGACGACGCAGCCGTCCAGGAGGCCACGGAGCGGCTGATCGGCCTCGGGCACCGCCGCATCGCCGCGCTCGCCGGCCGCAGTGCCACCTTCCCCGCGCGCCGGCGGCTCGACGGGTTCCGCCGAGGCCTGACCGGCAGCGGGGCCGTCGAGGAGGACCCGAAGCTCGTGGTGAGCGAACTGGCGACCTCGGAGCAGGCCCGCACCGCGCTGCGAGCCATGTTGCGCCTGCCCCATCCGCCGACCGCGATCCTTGCCCTCAACCTGGGCATCAGCACCGGCGTCCTCCTCGAACGGCTGGCCGGCGCCGCTCCGTTCGCCTTCATCGGCTTCGACGAGACGGAAGTGTCCGCGGGGCTCGGCATCTCGGCGATCGTCCGTGACCCCCAGGACGTCGGCCGTCAGGCCGCGCGCCTGGCAGTGAGCCGCCTTGCCGAACCGGGCCTCGCGCCAAGGGTGTTGACCCTGCCCAGCCGCCTCGTCGCCCGCGGCTCCGGGGAGATCCCGGCGGACGAACTCGCGGCCGGGACGACGCCCCTGACCACGCGCTGACCACTGCGCGGCACGGTCGCCTCGGCGGCAGCAGCAATTGACGCCCAGGGCCGGGTGGAGTCACAAGGGCTGCGGTGGCGTCGCGCCCTCGCGCCTCGCCGTGAGGAGGAGCGCGAGCGGGCCTGCTGGGAGCAGAAAGCGTCCGCGCTCAGCTGCGTCGAGGGCGGAGTGGAGCGGCCACCAGTCGAGTTTGAAGTCCTGCTCGTTGTCGGTGAGTTCCTGTGGTCCGAGGGTCAGGTTCTGGGCGAGGAGGAGGTGGATGCGGGCGGTTGAGGCCAGCGTCATGGCGTAGTTGCCCAGAGAGGTCCAGGACGATGCGGTGACACCGGCCTCCTCCTTGAGTTCACGCTTGGCGCAGGTGAGGGCGTCCTCACCGTCCTCGCGTCGTCCTCCGGGAAGGAACAGAAAGTCGCCGCCGTGGTCAGGGAACGGGGCGCTGAGGATAGCGACCTTGCCGGTGTCGTCGAGGGCTGCGACGACGGAGGCGTCGCAGGCGGGTGCATCGTTCATGACTTCTCGCCGAGTGCGGCCCGGAACCAGTCCAGTGAGCCGGTCTTGAGTACGGCGTCGGCGAGGCCCTGGCCGGACTGGGTGGTGATCCGTCCGCGGGAGTTGTCGATCCAGCGCTGCATGTTGGTGTAGCCCTGGTCGCGGTACTCGATGCCCTGGATCATGCACTCCAGCTTGTCGGCGTCCCGGGCGCAGAGGGCCTCGGGTGATGTCTTGTCCTCGTACTCGCCGATCAGGTCGCGTACGGCGTCGGCCAAGCCTGCCGGGAAGCCTTGGACTTGGTCGTCGGCGATGTCGCGCGGGTTGGCTTCGGCGCCGCCGGTGTATTTCTTGCCGAGGTGGTTGACGTCCCCGGTGCGGGTTTCGCCGGTGTCGTGCCAGACGGCGAGGTAGGCGGCCTGTGCGGGGTCGGCGCCTTCGAGTTTGGCGATGATCGAGGCGATCACGGCGACCCGCCAGGAGTGTTCGGCGACGGACTCCGGGTCCTTGACGCCGCCCATCCACCAGCCGGTGCGTTTGGTGTTCTTGAGCGTTCCTGCCTCGTACAGGAATCGTGCCACCGGGGTCAGGTCGTCGTCGGCCACCGTGGGCTCCTCTCACGCCTCGGCGAGGCGGATCGCGTACCGGATGCTCTCCAGCTCGCGTTGACCGCGCGCGGAGAGCGCATGGCTATCCAACATCACTGGCAGCTTGTCGCGAAGGGCGCGGGAAGCGGCGCCGGATCGCAGGAGGTTGGGGCGGATCTGGATAAGGGACCACAGGGTGTGGATGTTCAGGGCCACGTACCCGTGTATGGGCGAGAGCCCGCCGACCAGATGTGTCAGGAGCTTGTCCCCTGGCCACGGCTGAGGGGATCCGTCGGCGATGAAGTCGTCGCTGAGCTGAGGTGTTGTCATTTCGCCGACCCAGTAGGCCCAGTAGGAGAGGTTGGCGGACTCGCCGGCATCGTCGTCCAGGAGTACGTGGTCGATGAAGTGGGCCAGGCGGTCGCGGTCGCCGTGCCGGGCCGCGACGGCGGCGACGGAACGTTCGTTGAGCCACGAGGTGAGCCAGTCGCCAGGCCGCTCGGTGCGCTGCTGATGCGCGAGCCAGTCCGCGCTGTCGGCTGCGTCGTCGTATCCGGAGAGGTAGAGCGCCTGACGACGCAGAAGGAACTCGCCCTCACCGCGGGCCTGCTCTGCGGTATCTCGCATCACGCCGAAGAAGCGGGTGCGCTCTGACGAGGTCAGTTCGGGCCCGGCTGGGGTCGGCCCGCGCCGTGAGCGGGGCGGGGGTGGCAGTGTGCGCACTGGGCCGGGTGGCACGCCGTTGAGTGGCCATGCGAGAACCTCGGCCAGGTCCCGCTGCATCACCATGACGCCGAGCGGGCTCTCGTCGCCGGGGTCCTGTTCTTCGAGGACACTCGCCAGGAGAACATCGGCTTCCAGGCCCCGCTCGAGTGCCTGCAGGAGCGCAGGCGGCGTGCCCATTTGCATGAGACGCGACCGGGTCGTGAGCATCTGCCCGACGGGCACGGAGGGGAGCGGACGCCGCCCGGTCTCCCAGCCGGCGATGGTGTCGACGCTGACCCGTAGATGTCCCGCGGCCTCCTCCTGTGTGTAGCCCAGCTGCTCTCGGATGACCCGTAAGACGTACCCGCTGATCAGGCCTGTTCGTGCTCGTGAAGCCGAACCCGTACCGCCGGTCGGGGTTCGGTGAAGGCTTGGCCGCATGGAGGCCCTTCCCGGTGCTTTGGACAGCAAGTCACCTGTACCCACAGTCACTTAAAGAGGCTGCGCCGACTCCATACCGTCGATGTCATCCCCAGAAACGAGATTAGAGGGAGGCCGTCGGCCGTGGGCTTTGTTCTGTATGGATCCATCCGAAGCGGGTCTGTCGATCGGCTGATGCTCTCCACCGGGGAGGCCGAGCGGTGACCCCACATGCTGTAACCAGACCCGGATCGGAACCTGGCGTTCAGGTGGTGGTGACCGGCGAGGAGCGCGCGGGTGCTGATGGACTGCGGCTCCTGCCTCCCGCCCCCGATACCGCGCACTCCCGATGGGATTGGACCCAGGACGGGGCGACATTCCCGCGTCGCGGGCAGCTGTCCACCGCGCTCCCCATCCGCCGGACCAAGCGTGACGTCGGGGCCTTCCCTGCACAGGTGCTGGACGGCGGGCCGGTCATCGCTGCCGGCAATCAGGGGGAGGGCCTGTGATGCGGGACGTCACCACATCCGAAGACTCTCAGTTGTTCACCGACGTCTTCCCTCGTGAAGCGCAGTCTGCCGGACCGGCCCGCGAAATCGTTCGGCGCGCCCTTGAGGCCTGGGGGCTGAACGAGGTCACCGACACGGCCACGTTGGTGGTGAGTGAACTGGTGACCAACGCGGTCCATCACGCCAAGGGCCACTCGATCCGCGTGACCGTCACCCGCGTTGCCGAC
The DNA here is from genome assembly GCF_050106155.1 of Streptomyces nidicola. NCBI lineage: Bacteria > Bacillati > Actinomycetota > Actinomycetes > Kitasatosporales > Streptomycetaceae > Streptomyces > Streptomyces nidicola. Next base: position 1,799,612 of record NZ_JBNBPI010000001.1, on the reverse strand, counting down.
ACCCGAGTACGCGTAGCAGTCGTCGATCTCGCCTCGACGTCGGTGTTGGTCACCGTCGACGCAGACGAGTTCGAAGAACACGGACGAGGACTGTTCCTGGTGGAGGCGATGGCCGCGCAGTGGGGCGTCGACAGGTTCCGGTGGGGCAAGCGCGTCTGGGCCGAGGTAGAGCCCGAAGCAGCCCCAGAATCGCTGAATGGGGCCATCCCGATATGGCACACCGCCTCGGCTCAGGCCGTCTACCTCGCCGTTCTGTTGATCGCGATGGGCGCCCTTGGATACGGCGCGTTTGCGCGATGACTGGCGCCACGGACAACGTTCGTTCTCACTTCGTCGCCAAGGGCCTCAGGCCTGCTGCCTGACACCTGCCTCCGGCATGCAGCACCCTGCCGCATCGTCGCCGCGGGCACTTCTAGCGGAAGGACCCCACCGATGCACTCTCTGATCGTGAGCCCGTTCCTGGAACAGCACGTTCTCGTACGACCTGGCCACCGAGGCGGTGCCCTGCTGCCTGAGGAGAACTACGAGCAGCTCCGCTTACTCGAGTCCTCCAAGCCCGTTCCGGGCTGGCTCACGGAGGTCGTCCGTGGACAGTGGCCCGACCTCGACGTGTCCGACCACCCGGCCGGTGACGTCCTGCTCGTGCGGGAGCCGTCGCCGTGGGGCTATTCGAAGGCGAGTTGGGAGGTCAACCTCGGCTGCAACTACGCCTGCAAGCACTGCTATTTGGGCTTGAAGGTGCAGTCGGGCATGGACTGGCCCAGCAAGCGGCACTGCCTTGAGCTGATGGCGCAGGCCGGAGTGCTGTGGCTCCAGGTCACCGGCGGCGAGCCCACCCTGGACAAGGACTTCATGCGGTCCTGGCGCAAGGCCTACGAGCTGGGCATGATGCTCACTCTGTCGACCAACGGGTCCCTGCTGTGGCGGGCGAACCTCCTCAACCTGTTCAAGGAGTGCCCGCCCTACCGGGTCACCGTCTCCATGTACGGGGCGACGAAGGCCAGCTACGACGAGTTGACGCAGCGCGAGGGCGCCTGGGATCTGTTCGTGCAGGGCATGAACGCCGCCCGCTCGGCGCGGCTGCCGCTGCGCGTCAGCGTCATCGTCACGGACGACAACGCCCACGAGGAACAGGCGATGGTCGACCTGTGCACCTCCTGGGGCGTGGACTGCGAGGTCTACACGAACATGACGCCGACCATCTACGGCGGCGGTGAGGTGCTCGGCGCGCAGTCGAAAGAGCACCTGCGGCTGCGCAAGCAGTTCACCGGCTGCAACGCCGGACACACCTTCTTCCACATGGACCCGCACGGCCTGGTGTCCATCTGCAAGATCGGCCGCGACGACCAGATCAGCCTCCCCCACGAGGGGATCGAGGGCCTTGCCCGGCTGGGCGCGATCGCGGACCGCCTGATGCTTCGCACCGGAGGCTGCAGCGGCTGCAGTCTGTCCGGCTCTTGCACCGTCTGCAGGCCCCTGGCCAAGCACTACCAGGAGGCGAAGGCTCCGCTGGCGAGCTACTGCCAGCACGGACAGAAGAAAGCGAGGGTGAACGCATGACCGCAGTAGCAGTGGAGATCTCCCCGAGGCGCCCGCTCCCGGACGGCTCACCGACCCAGTCCGGCGAGCCGCCTTACTTCACACGCCCCGTCCTGGCCCCCACTCTCCAGGTCACCGCGGTCACGGCCGTCGCGGATCTGGACGAGCTGATGGACAGCGCCAAGTGCTCGTGCAACGCGGGAGACGACAACCCGCACTGACCTGATCAGCGCGTGAACCGGTCGTGAGTGAACAGGCCCTGACGGCAAGCCCGTCAGGGCCTGCGACACGTGTGCCCACTGAGTAACGTGCAGACATGCACTTCGACTGGGGCTGGATCGACCCCGTGATGCCTGTCCCGTACGTGCCGACACTGGGCCCCGTACGACCGCAGGACCCGATCCCCGACCTCTTCGAGGCCGTCGTCGAGGCCGCAGGAACCGGCCGGTTCCTCCCCTACGACAAGGACCGCCGCTGGTCCGAGACCAAGACCGAACGCCTCCTGGTCGACGACATCGTGCACAACGCGCACCACACCCTGATGCCCACGCTTCTGGAGCGCGGCACCGGCACGGTGAAGGTCCACGTCTACGGGACCGAGCCCAGCAGCCTGACCGCCGGCGCCGACCTCGCGGGCAAGCTCGCCCCCCTCCACGGTGCATCCAAGGCCCGGGTGGTCTGGTTCAACGGCCCCGACGAGCCCGAGAGCCGCACCCAGAGTGGGAGCACTCGCGTGCAGCTCAAGGACTTCACCGCCGGCCCCAGTGCGACACCCCAAGTGCCTGTGCGGGACTCCAAGGAGCTGACCGACGAGGCCGGATTCGATGTGTTCGCCGAGGAAATGGCGGCGGACGGCTTTGCGTTCCTCCACGAGCAGATGCGGGGTGGTGCGGTCGGTCCGGTCCTCACCGTGCTGCACGACAGTTGCGTGGCCGGGGCCATCGGGCCGATGGAGACCATGGCCGACGCGACGGGTGCGTTGCGTCTGCTGCCGCAGTACTTCGGTGTGCTGCCGCAGTACCGCGGCCATGGCTACGGCCGGGCCTTGTGGCGGGCCGCGATGCAGTGGGGGCATCAACAGGGCGCCGAGTATCAGCTGCTGCAGACTGAGGTGGGCGGCGCGTCTGACCGGCTGTGCATCACCGAGGGGCTGCAGTCCCTCGGCTTCGTCAATCAGATGTCGGTGTGAGCTGCGTTGGTCCGGCAACGGACCAGCGCAGCGGACCTGGTGAGCGACGGCTGACGCCGGTTACTCTTCGGGCCTGCACGCAGTGCGTCGACACGGCTACCCGGTACCACGACCTCGACCACCACGTTCAGACGCGCGAGCAGTGCGTCGGCGATCCCGCGCGGTGTGAAGAACACCGGGCGCTACGGCTCGCTTTGCCGGAGGCTCGCAGATGAGTGAGTACCGGCGCTTGTGCTGACACGATCAGGATCCCATCGACCAAGACCAACAGATCGACCGGCCGCACATGTTCAGTACCTTCGGCACTGGCGCGGCCCTCGAAGTGCAGCACCGATCCCAGGGGCCGGGACCCCTGTCCTGCCGCCACGTAGTGGGTTCATAGGTCAAGGACCAGCCGGCGGGAGTGACTGCGGGAGACGCAGATGAACATGACGTCCCCGGACGCGCGTTCCTTCTCGCTGAGCAGGGAGTCCCGGTGGTCGGGACGGCCCGCCAGAACCGCGGTCTCGCAGCTGCCGCACGTGCCTTCCTGACAGGAGGAGAGCACGGGGACCCCGGCCTCCTCGACGACCTCCAGGATGGATCGGTCGGCCGGCACGGTGAGTGTCTTGGCGGAGGCTGTCAGTTCGACCTCGAACGAGGTTGCCGGGGCGTCGTCGTCCCGGGCCTTCGGCACGAAGCGCTCGATGTGCAGAGCGCCCTCAGGCCACGAAGTGCACTGCTGTTCCACGGCGTTGAGCAGTGGCTCGGGGCCGCAGCAGTACACCGCGGTGTTCTGCTGCGGGGTCCCGATTGCCGCGTCCAGGTCGATGTGGCCGCGCTCGTCCTGCGGGCAGATCTCCACCCGGTCGGGATGTTCCTCGGCCAACTGTCGTGCGAAGGCCATGGATCCGCGGGTGCGGCCGCCGTACACGAGGCGCCAGTCCGCCTGCCGTCGCTCGGCTTCGGCGATCATCGGGAGGATCGGGGTGATGCCGATGCCGCCGGCGATGAAGACATAGCGATCCGCGTCGGCCAGCGCGAAATGGTTGCGTGGGCCCCGGACGCGCACCGTGTCACCCTCGGCCAGGGTGTCGTGCACGTGGACGGAGCCGCCTCGCCCGGCTGCTTCGCGCAGCACCGCGACCTGCAGGACGGACGTATCGTCCGGGTCACCGCACAGCGAGTACTGCCGCACGAGGTCGGGGCCGAGCACGAGGTCAATGTGCGCGCCCGGCTCCCAGGCGGGAAGTTGCAGACCCGAGGGATGTACGAAGGTCAGCCGAAGAACGCCCTCGGCGAGGGGCTCCTTGCGGGTCAGCGTCAGGTCGAGTTCGACCTCGGGACGCGGGGGTGTCGTGGTGGTCATGATCGTTCTCTTTCTGGACCGGCGCCGTCAGGCGAGGGAGCTGTCGAGATACCGGGGATCGGAGGCAGGTGCGGGCAGGGCGGCCGGGTCCGGCCCTTGCCGATGTCCTACGGGGTGTCCGAGCAGCCAGTTCCACAGGAGTACGGGGTCTTCGAATTCCTGCTCGGCGCCGCAGTGACAGACAGCGAGCAGGCGGTCGGTGCCGAGCACCCAGTGAATGCGGTACACGCTGTCACCGGTGAGTATCGGGGGGTGGAGGGGCTTCATCGGGTCGCGGCCACGGACTGTCCGGCACCCTGCTGCTCCGCCTCCCCGGCACCCTGCTCCGCAAGGCGGGCCAGGATCCGGCGGGCGGCGAGGCCGCCGGTGTCGATGTTGATGCTGAGTTCCTGGTAGCCGTCGGGCTCGGTGTCCAGGGTCTTCTGGAGCAGGTTGAGCGCGTCGACGTCCTGCATCACCACGGTGTGGTTGAAGTCCCGCATGAAGGTGGTGACTTCGTCGTCGTTCAGGGCGAAGTCACGTGAGACGGCCCAGAAGTCGTGGACCTTGCCCTCCGAGGAGGGGGTGATCGCATACGTGATCTCGGTGTGGAAGGCGTGGCCGTCCTCGCCGTTCGGGCCAGGGCCGGGGGCGCCCACCGGGGCGATCCGGCTGTGCAGCAGATACAGGCAGGGGGCGTGGTACTCGATGTCCTGCCAGCGGCTGATCCGTCCCTCGATACCGGTGGAACGGGCATAGAACGGCGGGCACTCGGCGTCGTCCATGTGACGGTTGACGCGGACGATGCCGGCCTCGTCGTCGACCTCGGTGGTGATGGGTGTCTCCGCGACCTCGGGGGTGCCGATGTAGCCGCCGTGCAGATACGTCTCGTGCGAGAGGTCCATCAGGTTGTCGACCAGCAGGCCGTAGTCACCGTCGATGGGCTCCATGCCGCTGACGGTGGTCCATGCGGGGTCGACCAGGTGGCGGGCGCGGGGGATCGCGGTCGGGTCGGCGAGGTCCGGATCGCCGATCCAGATCCACACGAAGGAGTCCTGCTCGACCACCTTGTACGAGCTGACCCGCGCGGTGCGGGGAACACGCTTCTGGCCGGGGACGTAGACGCAGCCGCCCGTGGTGTCATACGTGAAGCCGTGGTAGCCGCACACCACCCGGTCGCCGTCGAGGTGGCTCTTCGACAGCGGGAAGCGCCGGTGCACGCAGCGGTCGGCGAGGGCGACGACCTCGCTCGATTCCTCGGTGCGGTAGAAGACGATGGGCTCGCCGAGAATCGTGCGGCCGAGGAGTTCGCGACCCACCTCACTGCCGTAGGCGGCGACGTACCACTGGTTGCGTACGAAAGCGGTCATGACTCAGCTCTCCCTGGACTCATCGGTAGGTGTGGTGGTGGGGCCGTCCCAAGCGACCTGGAGGCTGCGGCGGATGGGCAGCATCGCCAGCGGAAGGAAGTCCTGGGGCTGGTCCGGGACGGCGTGCAGGCCGGCGAGGCGTTCGTAGGCCACGCGTAGCCCGATGGCGCCCTGCGTGCGGCCGAGCGGTGCGCCCAGGCAGGTGTGCCGGCCCTTGGTGAACGCGTAGTGCTCGCCGGGGTCCTCGCGGTGGATGTCGAAGCGCAGCGGATCGGTGACACCCGCGGGGTCGGTGTTGGCGCTCACCAGTGCCAGCCAGACCATCTCGCCTTCGCGGATGGTGACTCCGGCGATCTGTGTGTCGGTGGTAGCGACCCGGGAGGCGAACGGGGCCGAGGGGCGGCGGCGGACGGTCTCCTCGAAGACACGCGGCCACAGCGCGGAATCGGCCTGGGCGTCGGCGAGTTGGTCCTGCTCCGAGGACAGGAACAGGATCGCGTTGGCCATGGCCTGGGCGGTGGTGTCGGTGCCGGCCGCCGCGAACTCGGTGAGGTGCATGGCGATCCGCTCCACCGACAGGGCCGGGTCGCCCTCCCGGTCCTTGGCGGTGGCCATCAACGTGATGATGTCCTTGCCGGTGCCCTCGCGGCGTTCCTGCGCGAGCTGCCGCAGGCGCAATTGCGCCGTGGTGTAGCGCTCCCAGACCTCACTGTGCTCGGGCTCCCGCATCGGCTCGCGGCCGCTGGCCAGCACCCGGAAGTGATCGTCCCGCAGCTGCCGCATCAGGGACTCGTCCTCGGCCGGGAGGCCGAGCAGCGCCATCAGGGTCTGGGTGGTCAGCTCCAGGCAGTACGTCTCCATCAGTTCCGCCGCGCCGAGGTGGGCGAAGCCGTCGATGATGCGGTGGGCCCTGGCCTCGATCTCGGGCGCGAGTGCCTCGATGACCGGCTTGAGGAAGCCGCGCTGCGCCACCTTGCGGGCCGCCGTGTGCTTCGGCGGATCCATGCTGATCATGATCTCGGCGATCAGCTCGGGCGGCACCACGTCGGCGTACTTCTCGGGAACGGGCAGGCGCCCACCGTTGGCCTGGCAGGACCAGGTCTCCCAGTCCATGAGGACGGCGTCGACGTCGGCGCGGCGGGTGACGATCCAGGTGCCAAGCGGCTCGTACCAGAACACCGGAGTTTCCTCGCGTGCCCGCTGGAAGACGGCTGCGGGGTCGCGCAGGTAGGTGGCGCTGTACGGGTCGAACTCCGGGGGCGGAGCGGGACGGTTCACGGTCTGCGTCATGTGTGGTCTCCCGGTTCAGATCGCGGCTGCGGCGGCGAGGGTGGAGAGGCGCTGGAAGCGGAGCAGGTTCTCGCTCTCCTCCATGACTCCCGACGTGAGGCAGGCGAAGGTCATGTCACGCTCCGGGTCGACCCAGAACAGGGTGGTGCCGGCCCCGTAGTTGCCGTGTGTGCGCGGGCTCGTGGTCGATCCGAAGAAGGAGGCGTGGGTGCCCGAGCCGGACAGCGCGAACCCGAGGCCGAAGTTGCCCGGAGGTACATCCCAGCCACGGGCCTCGGCGAGGCCTCGGTAAAGGTCGTTGGGCAGATCGCCGGTCTGGTTGGTGGTGGCCAGGTCGAGGATGGCGGGGGACAGCAGACGGCTGTCGTCGATCTCGCCGCGTCGGCGGAGCATCTCCGCGAAGGTGTGGATGTCCTCGACGGTGGAGACGGCGCCCACCCACGGCATCTCGGCGTCCTCGGTGATGATGTCCTCCATCACCTCGATGTCCGAGGTAGACAGCCAGCCGCCGTCGGGGAAGCTCGCCCGGATCGGCACGTAGTGCTCGCTCCACGCCTTGGGGGCGCCCAGTGCGGTACGGGCCATCCCCAGCGGTTCGAAGATCTCGCGCTGCATCAACTCCCGTACTGAATCGGCTCCGGTGCTCCGGCGCACCATCTCCGCCATGAGCGCGTGGTTGAGCGCGGGGGAGTAGTTGAGGGTGGTGCCCGGCTCGCCGACGACGTCGAGCTGGCAGATCGCGTCGATGACCTTGTCCAGGTCGCCCAGTTCCTCGTACGGCAGCGGGGTGGGGGTGGTCACGAGGCCCGCCCGGTGCGTGAAGAGGTGGGCGAGGTTGACCCGGTCCTTGCGTGCGGTACGGAAGCGGTCGCGGCCGAAGAACTCGGGTATGACGTCCACGACCCTTGTGGTCAGGGCGAGTTGGCCGCGGTCGATGGCCTGCAGGGCGAGCACGTTGGTGAACGCCTTCGTCATCGAGAAGATGCGGTAGACGTCCGTGGCGGCGGAGGGACGGTCGGCCCGGCGGTCGGCGTAGCCGATGGCGGCGTTCAGCCCGATCTCGCCGTGGCGGGAGACGATGATGTTCGCGCCGTCGTAACGCCCGGCCTCGACGTCGGCCTCGATGGCCTGCTGCAGCCGGCGCAGGGCGGCGGAGTCCAGGGCGGTGTGGTCTTCGTTGATCACAGTGATGCCTCTTTGCGGGGTGGTCTGCTGGGGTCGGTGTGCGGGCGCCTGATCACATGTGCAGGCCGCCGGAGGGCGACAGGGTCTGGCCGGTGTAGTACGCGCTGTCGTCGCAGGCCAGGAACAGGAGCGTGCGGGCGAGCTCGTCCGGTGTGGCGGCGCGGGCGATGGGCTGCATGGAGACGAGCTGGGCGACGATCTCCGGCGGCTGGGCGTTGAGCAGGGGAGTGTCGACCGAGCCGGGGGCGATGGCGTTGACCCGGATGTTGTGCGGCGCCAGTTCGCCAGCTGCGGCCCGGGTCATGCCGAGCACACCGGCCTTGGAGGCCGGGTAGTACAGCGGCATCGCGGCGCCGATGAGCGCGGCCACGCTGGAGATGTTGACGATCGAGCCGCCACCTGACCTGCGCATCAGAGGAGCGGCCGCGCGCAGACAGTAGAACGGCCCGGTCAGATTGACGGCGATGACCCGGGCGAAGTCCTCGTCGGTGGTGTCGGCGAGGAAGGCGGGGTGGAACGCCTCGCCCCGCTTCCCGGCCTCGAACGCCTTGATGTTGGCTTCGACCAACTGGTCGTTGGCTTCCTTGGTGGGCGCGTTGATGCCCGCGGCGTTGATCAGGACGTCGAGCCGTCCGTGCTCGCGCTCGACCTCGTCGAAGGCGGCGTTGACCGCCGCACTGTCGCTGACGTCGAGAGCGATCCCCTTCGCCCTGGCGACGCCGGACAGGGACTCCTCGACCTTGTCGGCGGAGAGGTCCGCCCCGACGACCGTCGCGCCCTCCGCGGCGAAGAGCCGCGCCGTGGCGGCGCCGATCCCCGATGCGGCACCGGTGATGAAGGCGACTTTTCCGTCCAGCTTCATGGGATTCCTCCTGTGCTCGGCTCTGCCGACCGGTGGCTGAGCCGGTGTGGTGGGCGCCACCATGCCACTTCGCTGGACACGTGTCTAGTAAAAAGATGGATGTCCAGTGGTAAGTTCGATGACATGATCCGAACACCAGAAGTCGGCCCAATTGCCCTGTCGGGCGCGGTTGCCCGGCCCGGTGTCACGGGGTTCCGGCCTGATGGCAGGCGCGGCCGATGAGTGAGTCCGTGGGTGCGGGCGCGCGTGCGGCGCAGCGCTCGGCGACAGGGGAGACGCTCCGGGAGGCGCAGAAGCGCCTGACGCGGGAGCGTCTCGTCGAGGCCGCCTTCGACGCGTTCCGTGAGCGCGGCTACCAGTTGACCAGTGCCGCCAATATCGCGGCGGCCGCCGGAGCGAGCCGGGCCACCTTCTACCTGCACTTCCCGAGCAAGGCTGAAGTCGTCATCGAGCTCCTGGAACGCATAGAGCCCGATGTGCTGGAGGCCTATCGCCGCCTGGACGCTCCCGACAACACCTCGCTGGCCACCACGCGCGACTGGGCCCGGGATGTCGCGGACTGGTGGCAGCGGGACCGCCTGCGTTTCGAGGCGATGGAGCAGGCGCTGGCCGTTGAGCCCAGGGTCGCCGAGCGCTGGTACGAGAGCCTGCGCCGGGCCGCGGACTCCATGACGAACCACCTGGACCGGTTCGCCGAAGGAGCGGAACGTGACAAGGAGCGGCTCCGGCTCCTGACGCTCATGGCCCAGCTCGACAGGACCATGTACTTCACGGCCGTGTGCGGTGTTCCGCACGACCGTGAGCAGCTGGTCGATGTGCTGGCGGAGCAGTGGTGGGCGGTGTTGGGCGCGGCGCGCTGACGGTGGGTGCCGGCCGGGCTGCCCCTTCCTTCGGACGAACCGGCACGCGTCAGTTCAAGCCCGCGCGTACCGCCGCTGCGAACTCCTCCGTCGAGGCGGAGCCGCCCTGGTCGGCGGTGAGTGACGTCGCGTCCCGGTAGACCCGGACGACCGCCGCGTCCAAGCGGGCGGCGGCGTCCGTGAGTCCCAGGTGTTCCAGCATCATGACGGCGGACAAGATCTGCGCCGTCGGATTGATCAGCCCCTTGCCGGTGAGGTCGGGCGCCGTGCCGTGGGAGGGCTCGAAGTAGGCGAAGTGCCGGCCGTAGCAGCCACTGCCTGCGACACCGAGGCCGCCGACGAGGCCCGCCGCCAGGTCGGACAGGATGTCCCCGTACAGGTTGGGGAGCAGGACGACGTCGAGGTCCTGTGGCGCGACGACCATCCGGCGGGCGAGGTCGTCCGCCAGATAGCTGGTCACCTTCACGTCCGGGAAGTCGTCCGCCACCCGCAAGGTGACGTCACGGAACAACCCGTCGGTCACCGGGAGGACATTGTGCTTCGTGCCCACTACGAGGTGGGCCGTGTCCCCGCGTTGCCGTGCCCGCCGTCGTGCGATGCCGAAGGCCGTCCTGGCGACGTTCTCGACGCCTTCCGGGGTGACGGCCTTCAGGGCGAACCGGCCCTCGGTGTCCGCCTGTCGGGGGAGCTCGGGGCGGTCGCCGAGACCGAGCGGTGCCAGGTCGGACCAGGGCCCTTCGAGGCCGATGTAGAGGTCCTCCAGGTTCTCCCGGACGATGACGAAGTCGATGCCCTCGGCCTCCCGGAGAGGAGTGGCCGTCGAGGGGAGCCGGCGGATGGGGCGTACGTTCGCGTACGTTCCCTTGCCCCAGCGCAGGTAGCGCAGCAGCGGTACGCAGCGGCCGCTCGCGGCGCCGAACAGAGTGGCTGCGCTCGCGTCGATGGCGTCCCTGGCCGCGGCGAGGCCATCGGGGTCGACCTCGACCCACTCGATCCGCGGGGCGACGGCGCTCACCAGGTCCATGGTGGGACGGACGACCTCCGGCGAGGAGTCGTCGCCGAGAACCACCGTGACCCGCAGGGGAGTCGAGTCGCGGCCTTCGGTGCCTGAAGTCATGCCGGAGCGTCCTTTCGGGAGTACGTGGAGCGGAATTCGTCGAGCGCGCCCTCCAGCCGCTGCCGGTACTCCGCGACGTTGGCGAGCTTCACCTCGTCGTATCCGCGGACCAGGTCCGGCAGTTCGGCGATGGCGACGGCGGCGTCGAGGGACTCGGGGGCCAGGCGGTCGAGGAGCACGGGCACAACGGCCCGGTATTCGGCGATCAGTTGGCGTTCCGCGCGTCGGATGCGGTCGAGGCCGAAGGGGTCCAGAGGTGTGCCGCGCAGTCGTCGTGCGGCGCGAAGCGTCGTGAAGGCGGCCGACGCCGTCCGCTCGCCGAGCCGGATCTTCCGGGTACGGCCCAGGGCCTTGAAGACGGGCGGCATCAAGTGGAACTGCAGAGTGCCACCGCCTCCGGACCGGCGGAACGTGTCACGGAAGTCCAGGTGCAGCCGGGCCACTTCGTACTCGTCCTTGTAGGCGAGCAGCTTGTAGAGGTGTGTGCCCACCGCGGCGGTGAGCCGGGTGCTGCCCGGCGCGGCGGAGCGCTCGGCCCGCCAGACCGTGTCGAGGTCCACGAGGAACTCTCGGGCCAGGCTCACATTTTGATACCGAGTCAGCTCGTCCGCCCATCGACGCGTCCGGTCCGCGAGGTCGTCCGGGAGGCTCAGGTCCCGCACCAGGCGCGCCACCTCAGGGCTCACGGACCTGTTCTGTCCGCTTCGTGTGCCGAGGGCCCGTCGCACGGCGTCCGGCTCGGCCACCCACGCCCGTCCCCAGGCGAACGCCTCGTGGTTGGCCCGCACCGCCACGCCGTTCAGCTCGAACGCCGCCCGGATCCGCTCGGCCGGGATCGGTAGCCAGCCGGCCTGGTAAGCGGCCCCGAGTACGACCACGTTGCTCAGCACGGAGTTGTTCAGCAGGTCCTCGGCGATGGCGCCGGCCGGCACGGTGACGAGCAGGTCGGGGGCGTACGCCGCATCGATGGCCGCGTGGATCCGGCGCACCGAATCCGGGGCCTCGCGCGGCTCGTTGACCATCGCCCCGGTGGGCGAGACGTCGGTGTTCATCACGACGCGGGTGCGGTCGTTCGCGACGGCGGCACGGGTCGGTTCGGCCAGGGCGACCACGGGATCGAAGCCGAGCAGCAGATCGCAGCCCGAGGAGTCCGCCCGGTTGCCCGCGGGGACATCCGTGCCGAGCAGCAGGTCGGAGACGACCGGGCCGCCCTTCTGCGCCGTGCCGGTCTGGTCGAGCGCCGCGGACTTCAGCCCGTCGGCGAGGGCGGCCGCGGCCAGCACCTGATTGACGGTGACCACGCCCGTCCCGCCGATGCCGGCCATGCGCACGGTGAACACCTCGCCGGCCGCGATCCGGTCGGGAGCGGGTTCGGCAGGCAGGGCGGGCGGTTCGGGCGGTGTGGCAGGCGCCGGGCGGCTTCCGCCACCGGTCACCGACACGAACGACGGGCAGTTGCCGTCCACGCAGGAATAGTCCTGATTGCAGGACGACTGGTGGATGCGTGTCTTCGGGCCGAACTCGGTCTCCACCGGTTGCAGGGACACGCAGTTCGACTGCCGCGCGCAGTCACCACAGCCCTCGCACACCCGCTCGTTGATGTGGACCAGTGCTTCGGGCTGCTTCGCCTTGTCCCGCTTGCGCAGCCGACGCTTCTGCGCGGTGCAGATCTGGTCGTGGATCAGCACGGTCACCCCGGGCACGGTGGTGAGTTCCTCTTGGGCCTCGAGTAGCTTCTCCCGCCCGTACACAGTGGCGTTGCGGGCGAGGCGGACGCGCTTGTAGCGGCCCGGCGCGTCAGTCGTGACGATCGTGCGGACGACACCCTCGGCCTCCAGGAGCCGGGTGAGGTTGGCGACGTCCGCGCTGCCGCTCGGGGTCTGGCCGCCGGTCATGGCGACCGCCGTGTTGTAAAGGATCTTGTACGTGAGGGTGGCGCCGGAGGTGATGGCCTGCCGCAGGGCCAGGTGACCGGAGTGGAAGAAGGTGCCGTCGCCGATGTTCTGCACGAACGGGGCGGCCGGCTGAAGGAAGGGTGCCATGCCGGTCCACTGGGCGCCCTCGCCGCCCATCTGCGTACTGCTGGTGATCTCGCCGAACCGCTCGTCCATCCCCGCGACCATGAGATGGCAGCCGATGCCCGCGCCGACCAGGGTGCCGTCCGGCACCTGCGCCGAGCGGTTGTGCGGGCAGCCCGAGCAGAAGTACGGGGTCCGCGCCGGGAGGGCCGTCAGTTGCAGTGGCCGGCCGACAAGGGAGCCGTCCTTCGACGGCTCCGGGGCAGGCTTGAGGTCGGACTTGCGGCCGGCGCGCCGGAGCAGCAGCGAGGCCACGGTGGGCGCCGTGAGAGTGCCGTGGGAGGGGGCCAGGACCCGGCCCTCCTCGTCCGTCTTGCCGACCAGTCGTGGCGGCGCGGGCAGTGCGGTCAGTTCGCGCGCGATCAGCAGTTCAAGGAAGGCCCGCTTCTCCTCCAGGACCAGCACCTCGTCCAGGCCCTGCGCGAACTCCCTGATCTGGGCGCCGTCCAGCGGCCACGGCATGCCCACCTTGAGCAGTCGGACACCCGCCCGGGACAGGTCGGCCTCACTCACCCCGAGCCGGGCCAGGCCGTGCAGCAAGGTGAAGTAGGTCTTCCCCGGGGCCACGACGCCGAGCCAGTCGTGTTCCGCGCGCAGGGTGATCCGGTTGAGCTGGTTCAGGCGGCCGTACTGCCGGGCGATCTCCAGCCGTTCCGTCTGGATGTTCTGCTCGGCCGTCAGGGTCATGGGCGGCATCAAGGGGCCGCCCGACCGGTGTGTGTAGGTCTTGGCCGGCAGCCGCGGCGGGCCGCCGGGCTCCACGACCACGGTCTCCGAGCCGTCGGCCACGTCCGTGACGATCTTCATCGCGGTCCAGAGCCCGCAGGCACGGGACAACTCCACGGCGTGGTGGGCGAAGGGGAGGACCTCGCCCACAGTGCCAGGGAAGAGGATGGGCAGCATCAGGTCGTGCAGGGCCCACTCGGAGGCGCTGGGGAGGGTGGACGACTTCGACGAGGGGTCGTCGCCGACGAGCATCACCGCACCACTGTGCGGCCCGGTGCCCGCGTGGTTGCCGTGGCGGATCGCGTCGGCGGCGCGGTCCAGGCCCGGCGCCTTTCCGTACCACCAGCCGGTCACCCCGGTGACGGTGGCCTGCTCGCGGCCCTCGACGTACTGGGAGCCGAGGACGGCGGTGGCGGCCAACTCCTCGTTGACACCGGGCTGGTGCACGATGCCGAGCGGGCCCAGTGTCCCGGCCTGCTTCTCGATCTCCATGTCGATGCCGCCGAGCGGGCTGCCGGGGTAGCCCGAGACGAAGCCCGCCGTGTCGAGGCCGGCCCGCTGGTCGCTGCGGCGGCGCTCGACGACGGCTCGGACGAGGGCCTGGATGCCGGTGAGATGGACCTCCTCTCCGTATCCCTCATAGCGGCTCGCGAACCGGGCGGCCGAGTCGGTGCCCGGGCCGGCGGCCGGGTGGGTGGCTGCCATGGAAGGCCTCCGTCTGTCTCTCTACGGTCGGAAAGGGGGGAGTGGTCAGCTGCTGTGCAGCCGGGCGATGCGGGTGCCGCGTACGCTGCCGAGCCAGATCTCGTCGCCGACGGGGTTGGCCACCGTCGCCATGCCGAAGTCGCGTGTGCCGGTCCCGTAGGTGAGGCGGGATCGCATCGAGTGCGGTGCGAGCGAGTAGATGTCGAAGCCCGCGTCGGGGCACCGTGGCAGGTCGCCGGCCTGGCAGGACTGGAACTCGGTGTAGGTGAGGTCCTGTCCCGTCACGAGGAGCCGTCCGTCGCGCCCCCAGCGGAGGTTGTCCGGCATGAAGGGGAACTGGACGGCGGATCGGCGGGCTGTGGGCCTGGGGTGATCCTGAAGCGGGATGCGGTGGACCTCGCGGTTTCCCCAGGCGGCGACGAACGCCCATCGTCCGTCACGGGACACTTCGACGCCGTTGGGGCCCGCGAGCCGACTGCCGGGCAGCGTGCGCCAACCCTGGCGCGGCGACCACCGCAGGACGTCACCGGTCGGCTCACCCTTGAACATCGCCTCGAACGGATCCGGCGCCGCCGGGTCGAAGAAGTTGGTGACCACCAGGTCGTGGGTGCCGGGGACCGGTGCCACGCCGTTGGGGTAGGTCCCCGGCGGTGTCACGACACAGCCCTTCCAGGTCAGTTTCAAGTCTGTTGCGTCGTTGCCGGGCCGGACGTCGAAGACCTCCACGGACTCGCGGCCGCCGTGGTTCACCACGTACAGCGTGGCTCCGCCGCCGGGCCCGGCCGCGATGTTGATCCCGTGCGGGGACGCTCGTGTCTCGTCCGGCGGGCCGGGGCAGTCCGGATAGGTGCGTTGATCCCAGGCGGTGTCGTGGGCGCCCTCGGGCCACACTTCCACTGGGTGGCGCGCCGCTGCGTCGATCGCGTAGAGATGCCCGCTGGACGCGGAGTCGGACTGCGGGTCGGCAGACATGCCGCTGGCGATGACGGTGTCGGTGCCGGGGACGGACACGAGGTCCTCCGGATTCCCCACACCCTGGACGTAGTCCAGCGTCATCCGGTGCGCGGGCGGGGCGGCCGTCGCGGGCGCGCCTCCTACCGTGGCAAGGGTCAGGGCTGCCAGGGCGAGCGGGACGAATCGTCGCACCGTTCCCAGAAGACTCCGCCTCATCGAGGGGCCACCTCTCGTGTTGTCGGTCACTGGATGCTTCGCCCGCCGTCCACGTCGAGGCAGACGCCAGTGAGGAAGCCCGCCTCGGGGGAGGCCAGGTAGCGGATGGAGTCGGCGACGTCCTGCACGGTGGCGGTCCGGCCCATCGGGATGCCGGCGACCATGGCGGCGCGTACGTCGTCGGGGATCCGGTCCACCCCCTGCGCGCCCTGGACGAAGCCGGTCTCGGCGACCACCGGGTTGACGGCGTTGACCCGTACGTTCGGGGCCAGTTCGGCGGCGAGGCCCCGGGTGAGAGTGAGGACCGCGCCCTTGCTGGCGTTGTAGACCGTCATGCCGGGACGCGGGCGCAGTGCACCGATCGAGGCCACGTTCACCACCGAGGAATCCGGCCGCTCCCGCATCACCGGCACCGCGTACTTGCAGCACAGGAACACCGAGCGGACGTTGACCGCCCACATCCGGTCGGCGTCCTCGACCGGCAGGTCCAGCATGGGCATGGACCGGTGCGGCACACCGGCGTTGTTGACCAGGACGTCGATGCCCCCGAACTCGCGCACCGCGGTGTCCACCATGGCGCGTACGGACTGCTCGTCCGAGACGTCGGTACGCACCGCGACGGCCCGCTCCAGTTCCTTCGCCACGCGGGCCGCGCCGTCCGCGTCGATGTCGGCGACGACCACGCGCGCTCCGGCCTCCGCGAAGGTGTGTGCTGTGGTCTGCCCGAAGCCGCTGGCGGCGCCGGTCACGATGACGGTCTTGTCCTTGAAAGTCGGCATGTCCACTCCTCTTCTCGTCGCTCGGGGAGCGCTCAGTAGGTGACGATGACGCTCTTGAGCTGGGTGTATTCGTGCAGGGCCTGAAGCCCCTTCTCCCGGCCGTGGCCGCTTTGCTTGTAGCCGCCGAACGGTGTCTCGATCAGTGAGCTGCGCCAGGCGTTGACGTAGACCTGTCCGGCCTCCAACCGCTCGGCGACCCGCAGGGCTCGGGAGATGTCCCGGGTCCACACACCTGCGGACAGCCCGTAGTCGGTGGCGTTGGCGAGCCGGATCGCCTCGTCCTCGCTGCGGAACGACAGGACGGACAGGACGGGGCCGAAGATCTCCTCACGGGCGATCCGCATGTCGCCGCGCACCTGCGTGTAGACGGTCGGCTCGACCCGATTGTCACCGAGGCCCGTGCCACCGGTGGCCAGGGTCGCCCCGTCCTCCTTCGCGATGTCGAAGTACCGGCACACCTTCTCGTACTGGTCCGCGGTGGTCAGCGGGCCAAGCCTGACACCGAACTCCCTTACTCTGGGCACCAGTTGCTCCACGAGTCGGTCGTGCACGCTCTCGTGGACCAGCAGCCGGGTGCCCGCAGAGCACACCTGACCGGTGTTGTACGCGAAAGCCAGCACCGAGCCCTCGACGGCACGGTCCAGGTCGGCGTCGGCGAAGACGATGTTCGCGGCCTTCCCGCCCAGTTCCAGGGTGACCGGCATGATCTTGTCGGCGGCGATGTGGCCGACCAGGCGGCCCGCGCGCACCGATCCGGTGAACGACACCCGGCGCACGTCCGGGTGTCCGGCCAGCGGGGCACCCGCGTCCTCGCCGGTTCCGGTCACCACATTGAATGCACCCTCGGGGAAGCCGATTTCACCGACGAGGCGGGCCAGGGTGAGCGAGCCGGCCGAGGTGAACTCCGAGGGCTTGACCACGACGGTGTTGCCCATGGCCAGCGCGGGAGCGGCGGAACGCACGCACTGGTTCAGCGGGGAGTTCCACGGTGTGATGACTCCGATGACGCCGTACGGTTCGCGGCGGGTGAAGGCATGCGTGCCGGGGCCGGCGTCGAGGGTGTGGCCCTGCTCGATGTTGACCAGGCCGCCGTAGAACTCGCAGTACGCCGCCGCGCCCTCGACCTCCAACCGGGCCTGCCAGTCCGGCTTTCCGGTCTCCGCCGACTCCAACGCGATGAACTCCTCCGCGCGTTCACGCAGGGCGGCGCCCAGCGCGATCAGCAGCCGGCCGCGCTCCATCGGCGGCCGGGCCCGCCAGCCGGGGCCCGCCTGCGCGGCCGCCGCGACGGCCGTGGCCACGTCGGACGCGTCGCCGGCGGGGATCTTCGCCACCTCCTGGCCGTCTACCGGTCTTGTGGACGTCAGGTAGCGCCCGCGCGCCGGGGGAACGGGCTTGCCGCCGATCCAGTGTTCGTACCGCTGCGTCATCGCTGCTTCCTCGCCATCTCGGCACGCAGGCGCGCCGTTTCGTCGGTGTCGACCGTGAGGTTCTCCGGGTCGTTGTCCGGGTCGCCGGTGATGGCGACGCCGTAGTCCCTGGCGGCGCCCGCGAGGCCTACGTAGCCGTCCCGGACGTCCGTCTTCACCTTCTCGACGTCGCGTTCCAGGGGATCGCCCCAGCCGCCCCCGCCGTTGTTGCGCACGCGCAGGACTGTGCCGGCGGCGGTCTCCCAGTACGGGACGCGGAACGGGAACACGTACTCGCCGTCCGGGTCGGGGGCGTTGGTGTGCGGGTCGAGGACCCCGGCCAGTGCGGTGGCGTCGCGGAAGGCATCCGGGCCCGTCGGCGGGAAACCGGTGAACTCCTCGGGCGAGCCGCCCCAGGTCCACACCCCACCGGTGCGGCCGTCACCGCCGCCGACGACACCGAAACCGGGCGCCTGCTTGTAGCGCAGCGACATGAAGTTGTGCCGTGCCGGCAGCCGCCACAGGGTGTCCCGGTCGAGAGCCGCACCGCCCCGGTGGAGTCCCGGGCCACCGCTGTCCGGCACGATCTCGTGGCGCAGGACCACCACGGGCGCCGAGTGCTCGACCGTCTCCGCCGCGACGGCGATGCCGTTGGCCTGGTAGGAGAGCATCTGGCTGTCCGCGTCGCCGTGGATGTTCGCGCCGAAGGGACCGACCTCGCCGCCGCATTCGGCGACCGACAGCCACGGTGTGCCGTCCGGACGCACCCCCGAGGCGTTGTGGATGTCCGTGCACCCGCTGTCGCCCGCCATCGCCGCCGGGCCCACCGCGTGTTGCAGGGCCCGCAGCATGGCGGACATGACGACCTGGTTCTGCTCGTAGAAGGCGAACACCGCGCCGTCGGGCGGCAGCGCGCTGACCACCGTGCCGTCCGGGATCACCAGGTCGATGTCCTCGAACAGGCCCGAGGTGAAAGGGCCTTCGGGATCCAGCAGGTACTTCAGGGCGACACCGACGCTCGTCTTGGCGTCCAGCGGGGTCGCGTTGACACACGTCCTCGCCTGCCGGGAGCTGCCGCTGAAGTCCACCTCCACCCGGCCGCCGTGCTTGTGCACCCGCACCTGGACGCGATACGACTCCGAGTCGTCGACGCCGTCGCAGTCCATCAGGTCACTGCCCTCGTAGACACCGTCCGGGAGGCCCAGCAGGCCCCCTCGCATGCGTTCGGCGGAGGCGTCGCAGACATAGGTCATCGCACCGTGCAGCGCCTGCGTGCCGTAGCGTTCGGCGCTCTCCTTCAACAGTCGCTCGCCCAGCTCCAGTTCGGCGCAGATGGTGCGCATGTCCGGGAGGAGGATCTCGCCGAACCGTACGTTGTCGAAGATCAGGTTCCAGGTCTCCCGGACCGGTTCGCCGCCCAGCTGGAGGGCGCGGGGCGAGAGCACCAGACCGTTCTCGTAGACGTTGTGCTTCATCACGCTGAAGCCGCCGGGCACGGTGCCGCCCATGTCGAGCTGGTGCGCCTTGAGACTCACGTACGCCAGCAGTCGGCCCTCGTGGAAGACCGGGCGGATGAACAGCATGTCGTTGACGTGTGTGCCGGTCCGGTACGGGTCGTTGGCGACGATGACATCGCCCGGGCCGAGGCGGTCCTCGCCGTACTCCTGGACCGACACCCGTACCGAGTCCGTCATGGTGCCCGTGAACAGCACCAGGCTGTTGCTCATCGCCGCCGTCGGGTAGCCGATCTCCTCCGGTCCCGTGATCACGGCCGCGAAGTCGTAGAAGTCGCGCAGGATCGGGGAGAACGCGGCGGTCAGCAGCCGGCGGCACATGTGCTCGACGACGTACTCCAGGCGGTTGCTGAGCACAGTGGCGGTGAACCGGTCGCAGCGGTAGCGGGACTCGAAGGCGGCGCCGTCCAGGTCGCGGATGAGCTGCTCGCCGGGCAGTGTGCTGGTCACTTCTCCTCCAGTTCGATGGAGATCTCGCCGAAGCGGCCGATCTCGGCCACCTGACCGGGGCAGACGAGGACGGTGGAGAGGACCTCGCGGATGATGGCGGGGCCGTGTACCCGCGCGCCCACCGGGAGACGGTCACGGGTGTACTCGGCGGCGGACAGCGGTGTGTCGTCGAAGTACCGGAGCTCGATCGTGCGGTCCGCGACGACCTCGGCGTCCGGCGCGGCGGGCAGTTCGGTGTGCTCGAACTTCTCGCTCTCCACGGTGAGTTGGACGCGGAAGGTGACACCCTCCACCGGCATGTCGGGGAACCGGTTGCCGTAGCGCTTCTCGTACGCGTCGTGGAACGCGTCGACCATGGCCGTCACGGTCTCCGCGGTGACGGGGCCGTCCGGGACGTCGACGAAGGGCGTCTCCCAGTGCTGGCCCATCAGGCGGCCGTCGAAGGTGCGCTTCACGGTGATGCGCCGGCCGTCGTCGCCGACACGCTCGCGCAGCCGCTGCTCGGTCTCCTGGAAGACGGCTCCGACGGAATCGGCGGCCTCCGGTGTCAGGGCGGTGTAGGCGCTGCGGCTGTCGTAGTGCACGAGGTCCGTGGACAGCAGCCCGATCGCGGAGAACAGGCCGGGGTTGGGCGGGATGACGACCCGCTTCGCGCGCAGCAGTCCCAGCGTCGCCGGGAGGAGCATGCCGCCCGCGGCCCCGTAGGCGACCAGGGTGAAGTCCCGCGGGTCGACTCCGTGCCGGACGGCGACGTTCGTCATCTCCTCGGCGATGTTCGCCACCGCGATGCGGTACGCGTAGCGGACCCGCTCCTCCAGCTGCAGCGGCGTGTCGAGGGACTCGAAGGCGCGTCGGGCGAGCTTCTCGTCGAGCCGCAGTTCGCCGCCCGCGAGGCCGGAGGGGGAGAGGACACCCATGAGCAGACAGGCGTCGGTCACGGTGGGCAGTTCGCCGCCCCTGCCGTAGCACGCGGGGCCCGGGGCCGCGCCGGCGCTGCCGGGGCCGACCTGCACGTCGCCCGAGGAGGAGATCGACACGAGACTGCCGCCGCCCGCGCCGACCGAGGAGATCTCCGTGGACAACGCGTTGATGACGAGGTCGTGTTCGAGCTCGAAGGTGGTCTCGACGAACGGCTCGCCGTCGACGACGAGCGAGATGTCTGTGGAGGTGCCGCCCACGTCGGCGCAGAGCAGGTCGTGCTCACCGATGGCCGCGCCGAGACGCACGCTGGAGAAGGTGCCGGCGGCGGGCCCGGCGAAGACGACACGGTGCGGCTTGTCCAGAGCCTCCCGCCACGGCAGCAGGGTGGCCGCGCAGTCGGCGAAATTCAGCTCGCCCTGGAAGCCGGCCGCGCGGAGCTCGGCGTCGAGCTCGTGCGCGTACTGGGTGAAGATGAGCTTCATGAACACGTCGATGACGGTGGTCGAGCCGCGGGCGTACTCCTTGGCCAGCGGTGAGGTCTGGGAGGAGAGGGAGACCGGGATGTCACCGAGCACCTCATGGATCAGCTCACGCACGCGCTGCTCGTGGGCGGGCGCGGCGTAGGAGTTGAGCAGGCACACCGCCACACCTTCGACGTGACACCGTGCCAGCACGGCCAGTTGGGCGCGGACCTGCTCCTCGTCCAGCGGCAGCAGCACCGTGCCGTCGGAGAGGGTGCGCTCGGCCAGGCCGCGCCGCAGGTAGCGGGGGACGAGGGGCCTCGAGACGTCGCCGAACGAGCGGCGCCAGCGGGGGTCGGTCTGGCCCTTGGTGGGACGCCACACCCGGCCGCGGTCCAGGATGTCCCGGTGGCCCTCGGTGGTGAGGAAGGCGATCTTCGGCAGTCGGCGGGTGATCACGGCGTTGAGGCCCATGGTGCTGGCGTGGTTGAACACCCCGCTGCCCTCGACGCCCAGCCGCTCGGCGCCGGCCACCACCGGTGCGGCCGGGTTGCCGGGATCGCTCGGCACCTTGGTGACCTGTATCCGCCCGTCCCGGACGGCGACTACGTCGGTGAACGTGCCGCCGACATCTACTCCTAGCATGGTGGTTTCCTCGGGTCGGGCAGGTCAGGAGCGTGCGGTGACGGACAGGCCGAGCGGGGTGTAGGCGCCGAACAGCGGGCCGGGCAGCCGCTCGGCGGAGGCGAGGCACCGTTGGCATTTGCGGACCTCCCACCAGCCGCCGTTGCCGAGAACCCGGTACGTGGCGAGGGCCTGGGCCCCGCATTCGGGGCAGGAGCCCTCGACCGGGCTCCGTTCGGCGTCCAGATGTTCGGGCAGGGGGCGGGGGAACGAGTGCATGGCTGTACTCCCTGGTTCGTGTGCGGCTCGGTGCGGGGTCAGCGGTTCGTCTGCGGCTCGGTGAGGGGTCAGCCGAGAGGGCTCTTGGGTAGCAGCCGGTCGGCGATGATCTTCCGCTGGATCTCGCTGGTGCCCTCGAAGATCGTGGTGAGGCGGGCATCGCGCCAGTAGCGCTCGACGCGGCGCTCGGTGGTGTAGCCGTTGCCGCCGTGCAGCTGGATCGCCTGGGCGGTGACCTCGGCGGCCATCTCGGTCGCGGTCAGCTTGACCATGGCGGCCTCGCGCCGGCACGGCAGACCGGAGTCGATCATGTGGGCGACCTGCTGGTAGAAGGCCCGCGCCTGGTCCACCCGCGCGGCCATCTCGGCAACGGTGAACCTCAGGTATTGGAAGTCGCCGATGGGGCGGCCGAACTGCTCCCGCTCCTGCAGATACGCGAGGGTGTCCTCGACTGCCCCGCGGGCCAGGCCGACGGCCCGCGCCGCGGTCTGTACCCGGGCCGTGTTGAGTTCGGCCTCCACGGCCTTGAATCCCGCGGTGGAGGTGGCCTCGGTCTCGGTCAGGGGAGTGAGGTCCCCGGCCGGCTTCGGGAAGACGCGGTTGGCCGTGGGGACGCGCAGCCCGTTGAAGGTGAGGTTCCAGGTGCGGAAGCCGTGATAGCCGATCTTGTCGATGGGGACACCGGTCAACCCGGCCGGGAAGGAGCCGCGTTCCTTCTCCACCAGGATCGAGCCCAAGCCTGCGGCCCGGGACTGGCCCGGCTCCGGATCGGCCAGTCGGCAGAAGACCTGGATGAAGTCCGCGGCCAGCGCGTTGCCGCACCAGCGCTTCTCGCCGGAGATGACGAATTCGTTGCCGTCCCGCTCCGCCCGGGTCCGTACGGCGGCGAGGTCGGAGCCGACCTCCGGCTCGGACAGCGCCGCGGCGCCGATCCAGTCGCCCCGTGCGCTGCGTTCGATGAGCGTCCGGCGCCGCTGCGGATCGGCGACGTTGACGCCCATTGCACCCTGGGCGCGCACGATGACGCTCGCGGTGCTCAGCCAGGCGCGGGCCAACTCCTCCGAAATCATGCAGTATTCGAGAACGCCGAGTCCCATGCCGCCGAGTTCGGTGGGCACGGTGATACCGAAGTAGCCCTGCTTGGCCAAACCCTCCACCAGCGATGCGGGGAACTCCGCCTTGTGCGGGTCGAGTTCGTCGGCCACCGGCAGGATCTCCTCGGCCGCGAAGCGGCGGGCTTCGGCCTGGACGGCTGCCCGTTCCTCGCTCCAGTACGGGGCGGCGATGACGGGCGGCTGGGGCTCGCGGAAGGTACGGGTGCTCATGCGCGCTCCTTCGTGGGTGCCGGGGTGGCGCCGGCGGGGGCTTCGGTGAGGTCTTCCAAGCTTCGGTTGGTGGTGCGTTCGCCGAAGAGGCCGACGGTGAGCCCCATGGCGACCATGGCCCCGGCGGTCACGACGAAGACGGCCGTGAAGCCGAGGCCGGTGAAGACCGCGGCGATCAGGAAGCTGGAGCCGAACCCGGCGAGACGTCCGATGCCGTTGACGAAGCCCGTGCCGGTGCCCCGCAGCCGGGTCGGAAAATTCTCCGGCAGGTAGGTGTAGACGAATGAACTCCCGGTCTGCAGCAGCAGCGTCACCAGGAGGCCGCTGGCCAGGAGCATGGCCTGGGAATCGGTGAAGGCGAAGACCAGGATGCCGACGGCGACCAGGGTCTCGACGGCCCACAAGGTGTACTTGCGTTCCCAGCGGTCGATGAACGGCCAGGCGAGCAGGGCGCCGGGTACCGCGGCCAGGGACAGGACGGACGTGTAGGTCAGGCTCTCCTGAGTGCTGAGACCGTGCTCCACCAGGAGGGTCGGCACCCAGGAGTTGAATCCGTAGAAGCCGACGGCGAGGAACGACAGCATCAGCGCGGTGACGACCGTGCGCCGCCGCAGGGCCGGCCCGAAGAGTTCGGCGGTCCGCGGCCGGGCCATGGCAGGTTCCTCGTGAGGCTCGGGAAGGTCCCGGCCGGTCGCTCGGTGGGCCTCGGCCTCCAACTGTTCGATCAGCGTCCGGGCCTCGTCGGCGCGCCCTTGCGCTTCCAGCCACCGCACGGACTCCGGCAGTCGTTTCACGGCCAGCACGCCGACCAGGACACCGACGGCGCCGAGCACGAAGATCCAGCGCCAGGCCGATGGATGGGTGGGAATCACAAAGCGGGCGAACCAGGCCATCAGTGGGATGCCGGCCAGGCCGACGGCGAGACCGATCGACTGGATGCGGCCGCGGCTGTGCTGGGGATACATCTCGGACACGTAGGTCATCAGCACGGCCACCATGGCCTGCAGGCCCACGCCGGTGAGGACCCGGTACGCGGTCAGATCGGCCATGCCGACGGCGCCCGCCGAGGCCAGGGAGAACGCCGAGTAGAAGAAGACGGCACCGATGATGGTCCGCTTGCGGCCGTATCTGTCGGCGAGCCAGCCGCCCGCCGCGGAACCCACGAACATGCCGAGGAAGGCCGCGGAGGTGACGACACCCACGTCCCCGACGGACAGGCCCCATTGCTCGCGGATCGCGGGCGCGGCATAGGCGAACGTATTCAGGTCACCCATGTCGAACATGAGGAGCAACCCGAGCAGGATCAGCCAGCCGCGCTGGGTGCGGGTGACCACCGGCAGCCGGTTCATGCGGGCCACCAAAGTGGGGTTGGTCCCTTCCTGTGATCCGGGGACTCCTGTGCTGACGGCCATGTTGACCCTTTCCGGACTCGTCCTTGAGCGGAGGGAATGGGGAGGGAGGAACGGGGGAGGGGGTCACAGGCCGATGAGTTCGGCCTTGTCCAGGACGTTGCGCAGGAGGCGCACCGACGCGGCGTCGACCATGTCGCCGTCGAGCGTGATGGCGCCGAGTCCCTGCTGTTCCGCGTCCGTGTAGGCCTTGGCGAGCTTCCGGGCGCGGTCGACCTCCTCGGTCGAGGGCGAGAACACCTCGTTGGCCGGGGTGATCTGGCTCGGGTGGATCGCCCACTTGCCCTGGTAGCCGAGGGAGGCCGCCCACCGGGCCTCGCGCAGGTACTCGTCGGCGTTGGAGATCGCCGCGTAGGGGCCGTCGATCGCGTCGAGTCCGGCCGCGCGCGCCGCAACAATGATCTTGTTGCGGGCGTAGTGCCAGATGTCCCCCGGGTAGTGCGGGCTCTCGCCGATGGCCTGGGCCGGCACGCCCTGGGAGCCGGCGAAGTCGCCGGGCCCGAAGATCAGGGCCTCCAGGCGCGGGCTGGCGGTGGCGATCTCCTCCACGTGCATCAGACCCTCGACCTCTTCGATGAGGACCTCAAGGCCGATCCGCTTCGACAGGTCCAGGCTCTGCTCGAGCTGGCCGAGCAGCACGTCGACCCACCACACGTCACGTGCCTGCTTGACTTTGGGGATGACGATGACATCGAGCGCGTCGCGGGCGCCCTCGACGAGGTCGATGATGTCGCGGTGGGCGTGCGGTGTCTCAAGGGAGTTGATCCGGACGGCCCGGGTGCGGGGCCGCCAGTCCAGGTGTGTCAGGGCGTGTACGGCCTTGGCGCGGGACGGTGCCTTCTCCTTGGGAGCGACCGAGTCCTCCAGGTCGAGAAAGACGTAGTCGGCTTCGCCGGCGGCCGCCTTGGCCATCATCTTTTCGCTGCTGGCCGGGGTGGACAGCTCACTGCGGCGCAGTCGTCGCATGGTGGCTCCATGTCATAGGGGGAGTTAAGGGGCGCTCAGTGCGCGGTGCGGTCGGCGCGCAGCCGTGCGATCTCCTCGGCCCGGCAGCCGAGTTCGGTGAGGATCTCGTCGGTGTGCTCGCCGAGCAGCGGCGCCCGCCGGTACTCCTCGGGCGGCGCGCCGGTCACCTTCACCGGCTGCCCGGCCAGGGTGACGGGGGTGGCCGAGCCGGGCTGTTCGACCTGGGCCAGCATGTTGCGGACCGTCAGGTGCGGGTCGGTGAAGAGGGCCTCGGCGGTGTTGACCGGGCCGGTCGGCACGGTGTCGGCCAGCCGCGCGGTGATCTCGGCGCGGTCGCGGACGCCGGTCCACTCCTCGATCGCCGCACGCATCTCGTCGCGGTGCACGACGCGCGCCGCATTGGTGGCGAACCGTGGATCGGCGGCGAGTTCCGGCCTGTCCATGACCTCGCACAGCCGGGCCCACTGCTTGTCCAGCGGGGCCGCGATCGCCACCCAGCCGTCGCTCGCGGGAAACACCCCGAACGGCGCGAGGAGCGGATGGTCGTTGCCCTCCCGTCCGGGGACGGTGCCCGCGAACGAGTGCTGGTGGATCACGCGCTCGCACAGCGAGACGATCGCGTCGTACATCGCGACGTCCACGAACCGCCCCTGTCCGGTCCGCCCCGCGTCGCAGACGGCGGCCATCACACCGAAGGCGGTCAGTACGGCGGGGAAGATGTCACCGATGCCGGAGCCGACCTTGGTGGGCCCGCTGTCCGGGTGGCCGTTGATGGCCATGACGCCGCCCATGGCCTGGGCGACGACGTCGAACGCCGGCCGGTCGAGGTAGGGGCTCTTGCCGGTGCGCGGATCGCCGAAGCCGCGGATCGCACCGTAGACCAGCCGTGGATTGACCTCCCGCAGGGTCTCGTAGGAGAGCCCGAGGCCTTCCATGACACCGGGACGGAAGTTCTCGATCAGCGCGTCCGCGTCCTGCACCAGGCGGCGCAGCAGTGCCTTGCCGTCCTCGGTGGTCAGGTCGATCGCGATACTGCGCTTGTTGCGGTTGATGGAGGCGAAGTAGCCGCCGAAGGCGCGCAGTTCGTCGTCCTCGCGGTGCGGGCCCTGGGTGCGTGACATGTCGCCCTGGGGCGGTTCGACCTTGATGACGTCCGCGCCGAGATCGGCGAAGAGCATGGTGCAGTACGGGCCGGCGAGGGCCCGGGTGAGGTCGATGACGCGGATGCCGTCGAGTGGCCTGGAGGTCATGCGGGCCTCCGGTTCAGCAACACCGTGCGTTCGGCCTCCAGGACGATCTCGTCCCGCTGGTTCACACCCCAGTGCCGGAAACATACGACACCTGCCGCATCATCGTCGGCCTTCGTGGACAGCACCTCGGTGTACGCGTAGAGGGTGTCTCCGTGGAAGACGGGTGAGGGGAACCGCAGCCCGTCCAGGGTGAGTTCGCGCACCGCGTGTTCCGCGGTGTCCTGCATGGTCAGCCCGATGACCAGGGAGGCGGTGACCCCGCCGAACACGATGCGCTGCCCGAACGGCGTGTCCTTCATGGACTCTTCGTCGAAGTGTCCTGAGGCGGTGTTCATCGCCAGGTTGCACAGCAGCACGCCGTCCAGGTCGGTGACGGTCTTGCCCCGCGCGTGCTCGTACACCTCACCCGTGACGAAGTCGTCGAAGTACAACTCTCCGTCGGGCGGGGCGCTGTTCCCCTCGCCGTCGGCCGCCTTGATCAGGTTGGTGCGCCGGAAGTCGATGACGGGCTCCCCGTCCACGTACCCTTCGGTGTGCCAGGTGACGATGCCCATCCCGGGCCTGCTGTCCGAGCGCCGTGTCGCGAGTACCGTGCTGACGGCTGTCAGGGTCTCGCCCACCAACACGGGTCTGTGGAAGGTGAGTTCGTCGATACCGAGGAAGGCGCCGCCCGACTCGCTGAGGTCCTCGACCGAGAGCCCGACCGTGGTCATCAGCAGGAACATGGGATTGACGACGCTGCCGGCGTGCCCGGTCGCCAGTGCGGTCTCCCGGTTGAAGTAGACCGGGTTGAAGGCGAGGGTGAGCGTGGACATCACGGTGTTGTCGGCCTCGGTCAGAGTGCGGCCCCAGTGGTGCTCGAACCGTTGGCCCACGGTGAAGTCCTCGAAGCGGTGGACGCGCTCGCGCCTGCGGGCCCGTTTCCGCAGTTCGGTGACGTTCATGTCAGCTCCTTCGTGAGGGCGCGGATGTCGTCCAGGTCTTCCAGGTGGCCGACGAGTTCGACGAGCGTGCCGGCGGCGCCCGCCCCCAGTACCGGTTCGACCAGAGCACGGAACTTGGTGTGCAGCCGGTCCTCCTGCTCGGCGGGTTCCTGACTCCAGGCGGGCACCCCGCGGTCCACCTCGGCGGCGAGCGTGCGGCCGTCCCTGAGGCGGACGACCACATGGGAACCGAGGGCCGGCAAGCGGTCGTCGGCGGTGACGCGCATGCGTTCGGTGATCGCGGTGACGCGCTGGTCGCGCACTGCCTCGTCGGTGAACAGGCCCTGGTCCAGGGAGGCGCCGTGCAGCAGGGACAGCGCGGTGGTGTACGTCAGGGAGAACTTGCCCTCGAGGCCGGTGGCCGGGCGGGGGATCGCGCAGACCGCCAACTGCTGTGACGGGACGAATATCTCGATCGTGTCGACCTGCTCGGCGGTGAGCTTGTCGTTGCTCCGCAGCAGGCCGATGGCGTCGATCGAGGCATGTGTGCCGTAGCAGGAGGCGTGCCCCTTGAACAGCACCTGCAGGATGTGCCAGGGGCTGCCGAACGGTGCCCGGACCGCGTCGGGGTCGGCCCGGTCCGTCTGTGTGGCCGCGAACCCCTGCGGGCAGAACAGGGCATCGGCGGCGACGGTGACACCAGCGGCGGCGAGGCGGGCGGCCAGGAGTCCGGAGGACGCGGCCCGCCCGGTCTGAAGCGGCTTGCCCATGGTGCCGAACATGGCCTTCAGGCCCGACGCCGAGAGGGCCGCGATCCCGAGTGCCTGTTCCGTGTGTTCCGCGTCGAGGCCGAGCAGGCGCGCGGTGCCCGCCGCCGCACCGAAGGTCCCCACGGTCGCGGTGGTGTGGAACCCACGTGCGTAGTGCCCCGGTGAGACTGCCAGGCCGACCCGGCACTCGGCCTCGAACCCCGCGACGAACGCGGTGAGCAGCTCCCTGCCGTGCGCGCCGGCTTCTTCCGCGGCGGCGAGGACCGCGGGCAGGAGCGGTGCGGAGGGATGGCCTCCCATCCCGGTCATCTGCATGTCGTCGTAGTCGAGCGCGTGCGCCGCGGCGCCGTTGATCAACGCGGCCGTCGCCCCGCCCGCGTTCCGCCCGGCCCCGAGCACGGTGCACGCCCCCTCGGCGGCCTCGCCGCTGACGGAGTGCCATGTCCGGCGCACCACAGGTTCCGAGGCTCCGGCGATCGCCGCGCCGAGGGTGTCCAGCACGCAATGTTTGGCGAGGGTCAGCACATCGCGGGGAAGGTCGTCGTGGTCCAACGAAGCGATGGAGCCGGCCAGAGCGCCGGTCGGTGATGTCTCAGTGCCCACACGACCTCCTTGTCGTGGAGGTGTTCCAGGGAGCGGAACACGCTGGCGTCGAACGGTGCGAGGAATATCCGGGGCGCCGTCCGGGCCTGTCCACGGCTGCTTTCACTGAGCGAAAGAAGCTGTCCGGGATGGGCGGGTCCGGGCCGGCCGATTGCCGCTGAGCGGAAACGGCCGTTGACGCCTGCTCCATGCCCCTCGTTGGTTGGAGCGGACAGCCGATCCCGCATGCCTGGAGCGTCCGATGCGAACCGACCTGTTCACCGACGAGCACGAACTGTTCCGCGAGAGCGTGCGGGGCTTCGTGGAGCGCGAAGTCGCCCCGCACGTGGAGGAGTGGGAGAAGGTGGGCCGGATCGATCCGAAGCTGTGGCGCACGGCGGGCGAGCAGGGACTGCTGGGGCTCGGGGTGCCGGAGGAGTACGGCGGAGGAGGCACGGCCGACTACCGCTTCCGGTGCGTGATCATGGAGGAACTCGCCCGCGTGGGCGCCGCCTCGGTCAACGTGGCGCTCGGCGGATTCGACGACCTGATCGGCCCCTACCTCGTCGACCTCGGCACCGAGGAGCAGAAGCGGCGCTGGCTCCCCGGTCTGTGCTCCGGCGTGAAGGGCGCCGCCATCGCCATGACCGAACCCGGGGCCGGCAGCGACCTGCGGGGCATCCGGACCACCGCGGTGCGCGACGGCGACGACTGGATCCTGAACGGCAGCAAGACCTTCATCACCGGAGGCAGCCGCGCGGACGTGATCATCGTGGTGGCCCGTACGGACCCGGATGCGGGCGCCCGCGGGTTCACCCTCCTCGTGGTGGAGGGTGACATGCCCGGTTTCACACGTGGCCGGGCGCTCGACAAGCTGGGGCAGCGCGCCGAGGACGTGTCGGAGCTGTTCTTCGACGACGTACGTGTACCCGCGACGCATGTGCTGGGCACCGAGGGCGGCGGCTTCGGCCACCTGATGGAGCGGCTGCCGAAGGAACGGCTGTCCATCGCCTACTACGGGCTCGCTGCGGGGGAGGCCGCGCTGCGCTGGACCATCGACTACACCAAGGAGCGGCACGCCTTCGGCAAGCCGGTCGCGGAGTTCCAGAACAGCAAGTTCGTCCTGGCGGAGATGGCCACCGAACTCGACGTCACACGCGCCTACTTGGATCGCTCCGTCCTGGCCCTCAACGCGGGCGAGCTGTCCGCCGTGGACGCCGCGCAGGCCAAGTGGTGGGCGACCGAACTCCAGCAGCGAGTCATCAACCGCTGCCTGCAACTGCACGGCGGTTACGGCTACATGCGCGAATACCCCATCGCGCGTGCCTTCGTCGACGCCCGAGTACAGACGATCTACGGCGGAACCACCGAGATCATGAAGGAGATCGTCGGCCGCGACCTCGTGAAGTGACCTGTCATCCACCCACAGACGGGAGCCGCCCCATGTCCACCCACGGCCTCACAGGCACAGACGTACCAACCCTTGACGACGACCCCTTCGGACACCGCATCCTGACCGATCCGTACGACTTCCACGCCCGGCTGCGCGACGCCGGGCCGGTGGTCCGGCTGCCGCGCTACGGGGTGTACGCCATGGGGCGCTACGAACACGTCCACGCCTCGCTGCAGGACTGGAAGACCTTCGTGTCCAGCCGCGGCGCGGGACTCACGGACTTCAAGAGGGAGAAGCCCTGGCGGCCCCCCAGCCTGCTCCTGGAGGCCGACCCGCCGGACCACACCGTCGTGCGCCAGGCCATGGGAAGCGTCATCTCCCCGCGCACCGTACGGGAGTTGAAGCCGGTCTTCCGGCCCAAGGCGGAGGCCCTCGCGGACCGGCTGGTGGAACGCGGTGCCTTCGACGCCGTCACGGACCTCGCCGAGGTGTACCCGCTGCAGGTCTTCCCGGACGCCGTGGGCCTGCCCCAGGAGGGGAGGGACGCCCTGCTGCGCTACGGGGCGTTGGCGTTCAACGCCTTCGGACCGCACAACGACCTCCTGGACGCGGCGCTGGCGACCGCCGGACCGGTACAGCAGTGGATCGCCGACAGCTGCCGCCGGGAATCCCTGGCGCCGGGCGGGTTCGGCGCCCGGCTGTGGGAGGCCGCCGACCGCGGCGAGATCAGCCATGAGCAGGCGCCGCTGCTGGTGCGGTCACTGCTGAGCGCCGGCGTCGACACCACGGTGTACGGCATCACCAACATGATGTACGCGTTCGCCTCGCATCCCGAGCAGTGGGAGCGGCTGCACCGTGCCCCTTCGCGGGCGAAGTTCGCCTTCGACGAGGCGCTGCGCTTTGAATCACCAGTGCAGACGTTCTTCCGAACCACCGCGTACGACACGGAAGTTGCGGGGGTGCCGATCCCGGAAGGGAGCAAGGTCCTGCTGTTCCTGGGGTCCGCCAACCGGGACCCGCGGCACTGGGGCGAGGCGGGCGACCGTTTCGACATCGCCCACCGGGCGGCCGGGCATGTGGCCTTCGGGATGGGCGTGCACCAGTGTGTGGGCCAGCCCATCGCCAGACTGGAGGCCGAACTGGTTCTCAGCGCACTCGCCGAGCGCATCCGCGGCATCGAACTCGACGGGGTCCCGCGACCGAAGCTGAACAACACCATCAAGGGCTGGGCGAGCATCCCCGTGCGCGTCACTCCGGCATAGGGGGGGGCAGGGCCCCTCAGCGGCCGCGCAACGCGCGCTCGAAGTCCGCGTGCGCGCGCTCTTCGAGTTGATCCCACAGGGCCCAGTACGCGTCCGTGGACCGCTTCGCGGGCCAGTCGTCCGCGAGGTAGTCCGCCGGCAGCCCCGGATCGGTGTGCAGGACCCGCAGCCAGTCCGTCACCAGCGCGGTGAGCTGCGCGACGGTGCTGGGCGGCGGCGCGGAGGTGGCACTGGATGGTGACACGGAGGCGTCGCTCCACCGGCGCAGGAACGCTTCGTGCTCCTCACGCAGCGCGGGCAGGTCCCAGGCGCGCCGGACGATGCTGTCCATCGGCGTACTGGGCAGTGGACGGGCCAGGAACCCGCCCAACTCCGCCACCGCCTCGGCCATGACAGGGGAGAGCACCGAGTCCAGATCCACTGTCCCCGGGGCGATCCACAGGCCGTCGCGCACACAGCCGAACCCGGCCCACACCAGGCGGGACCTCAGCTGGTCGCGTACCTCCCGCCGGCTCTCGGGCAGGGAGTAGCTGAGGAGTGTCCACTCGTCGTCGGTGTGGGTGAACGGGGTGCGCGAGCGTACGCGCGTACCGATCGCGCGCATCGTCTTCTCCGCGTGGCGCGTCAGCCGGAAGTTCGCGACGCGCCCCTCCTTCCCCCGCGCCAGCAGACCTCGGTGAACCATGCGGCTCAGCGTGGCACGCGTCGCCATCTCGGTGACGCCCAGGTCACGCAGGAGGTCGATGAACACACGCGACGGAATGGGCTCGGCGGCGCGATCGAGGGCGAAGGTGCCGAGGAAGGCGAGGAGCAACTGCTGCGGCGGTCGGCCCGCATGCGTTTCGTGCCCGGGCGTATCTCGGGTCCCACCGGCCTGCGCGGCGTCGCTCATCCTGCGCTCCCCTTGTCCTCGACGCTCCGGGTGAGCCCCCGATCCTGCCTCATGCGTATCCCGGCGATGTGTGGGGGGCATCCGTCGACCTCGGCAAAGTTTAACAATGTATTGACGCGCGTGACATAGCTGTCTAACTTCGCGTTGTCGGGCGCCGTCGGCGCCGGCCCGATCATGCGCAACGGGACCGTACTTGCGGGAAGTTCTCCGCAGTCCTACTTCCGAGGAGCTCAAGTGATCCACCGAAGCGGGACCGCCGCCATCCACATCCCCGACACCTCCCTGTCGGCACACGTACTCGCGAAGGCGCCCGCGCTGGGAGACAGGCCCGCGCTCGTCGATGCCGAGACCGGAGAGGTCGTCACCTACGCCGGTCTGGTGCGCTCCGTGGAGCGCGGTGCGTCGGGCCTCGCCGGTATCGGAGTCGGGCAGGGAGATGTGGTCGCGGTCATGAGCCACAATCAGCCGCGGTTCGCCGTCGTGGTGCACGCCGCGCTCGGCGCCGGCGCCGCGGTCTCGCCGCTCAATCCCGCGCTCACGGTCGACGAGATCGCCAAACAGCTGGCCGACTCGGGCGCATGCGTCCTGGTCGTGGCCGAGGCGTGTGCCGCCAAGGGGTACGCCGCCGCGCAACGCACCGGCGGTTGCCGGGTGTTGACGATCGGAGAGCCCTCGAGGCCCGGCTCCTGGGACGTGCTCGTCACCGAAGCGGCTGGGGTGCACCCCGTCCCCGAGATCGACCCGGCCTCGACGCCGGCCGCGCTTCCCTATTCCAGTGGGACGACAGGACTGCCCAAAGGGGTGGTGCTGACCCACCGCAATCTGGTGGCCAACCTGGAGCAGATCCGGCACAGTTGGCGGATCACCGAGACGGACACCGTGTGCGCCGTGCTCCCCTTTTTCCACATCTACGGCTTCACGATCATCCTCAACTCGGCACTGCTCGCGGGCGCCACCATCGTCACGATGCCGCGTTTCGAGCTGCGCCGATACCTGGAGACGGTCGAGCGCCACCGCGTCACCCGCGGCCATCTGGCCCCGCCGATGGTGCTGGCGCTGGCCCGGTCGGAGGAGGCCGGAGCGTACGACCTGTCGACGATGCGTACCGCGGTGTGCGGCGCCGCGCCATTGGACGAGGAACTCGCCGCACTCGCGGAACAGTGCATCGGATGCGTCATCCGGCAGGGGTACGGCATGACCGAGGCGGGGCCCGGCACACACGCCACGCCCGATGAGGACTTCGCGGCAGTGCCGGCCGGTTCGGTCGGCCGACTGCTGCCGGGAACGGAGGCTCGTCTGGTGGACGTCACCACCGGACGGGACGCCGACGGCGCGGCAGCCGGTGAACTGTGGGTACGGGGACCTCAGGTCATGGCCGGATACCTGGGCAATCGGGCGGCCACGGAAGAGACCCTCGTCGACGGCTGGCTGCGCACCGGAGACATCGCCCGCGTGGACGCCAAGGGCAACTTCTACGTCGTGGACCGGCTCAAAGAGCTGATCAAGTACAAGGGGTACCAGATAGCTCCCGCCGAGCTGGAAGCCCTCCTGATCAGCCACCCGGACATCGCCGACGCCGCCGTCGTCGCGATGCCGCACCCGACCGGTGGCGAGGCGCCCAAAGCGTTCGTCGTCCCGTGCCGCCCCCTGGACCCCCGGACGCTCCTGGAATGGGTCGGCGACCGTGTCGCGCCGTACAAGCGCATCCGCACCGTGGAGTTCGTCGACACCATTCCCAAGTCACCGGCGGGAAAAATCCTGCGCCGCGAACTCAAGAACGCCTGACGGCCTGTGCCGGACGCCCGTGACCACCGGACCCGGGCGCACCCGCGTGACAGCCGTCGGACATGCACACACGCACATCAGCCATCGCGAGTCGTCCGACACAGGGAGAGCCGCATGCAGCAGGACGGACAGCGGGCGACCGGCACGGTGACCGGAAGGGCCCTGCGGGTCCTGGAGGCGTTCTCGAGCGATCGCCCGGTCCTCCGCCTCACCGACGTCGCGCGGCGCAGCGGCCTGCCGCTGACCACCGCCTATCGCCTCGTCAAGGAACTCACCTGCTGGGGCGCGCTCGAACGCGAGGACGGCGGGGGTTACCGGATAGGCCTGAGGCTGTGGGAGATCGCGGCGCTCGCGCCGCGGGGCCTGGGGCTGCGCGAGCTGGCCCTGCCGTACCTCGCGGACCTGTGCCAGTTCACGCGTGAGAACGTGCAGTTGGCGGTGCGAGAGGACCTGTCGGTCGTCTATGTGGAGCGGCTCGCCGGACGGGGCGCCGTGCCGGTACTGACCCGCGTCGGCGGCCGCTTCGCGCTCGCGCCCACAGGCGTCGGCCTCGTTCTTCTCGCCCATGCCCCCGAGGGGGTGCAACAGCGCGTCCTGGCACGCCCGTTGACGCGCTATACGGAGAAGACACTCTGTCAGGCCGAACAGCTGCGGCGCGCGCTCGCGGAAGTGCGGCACACCGGTGTCGCCGTCAGCGACCGGCAGATCACGATGGACAGCATGTCCGTCGCCGCACCGGTGTACGGACCGGGCCGGACGGTGGTGGCCGCGGTCTCGGTCGTCGCGCACGCCGAAACCGTCCATCCGCACGCCCTCATCCCCCTCGTTCAGGTGGCCGCGCGGGGCATCTCCCGCGCACTGGGCGCGTCCCTCACCCCCGAGGGGGTGCCCGCCGCGAGTGCGTAAGGATTCCAGGACCTGCCGGTCAGGCGCTGTGCCGGTTCCCCGGGGCCCGCGGCGCCAGTCGCTTGACCTCGCGGATGAACGGTGTGGTCTCCACGGCCTGGATGTCCGGAAGGGCGCCAATGTGCTGGTTGAGGTAGAGGTACAGCTCGGTGGGGTTGTGGCAGATGACGGTGGCGACGAGGTTGGACGGGCCGGAGGTGGCGGCGACGAGATCAGTCTGAGGATGAGTACTGAGAACCTCGCCCACCGTCTGCAGCGCGCCGGGCGCGACCTGCAGCCACAGCATGGCGCGCTTGCGGTAACCGAGCCTGGCGGGCGGGAAGTCGACGTTGATGCGCACAGCACCGGTCTCGCGGAGTCGTTCGAGGCGGCGCCTTGCGCTGGAGGAGGACAGGCCGGTCTCGGCGGCCAGTTCCGGCAGGCCGGCCCTGCCGTCCTTGGCCAGCGCTCCGATCAACGTGCGGTCCGTGTCGTCGAGTTCGAGGGGGTGCCAGTCGGGGGCCAGACAGATCGGGGGTGGGGAAGTGGGAGCCGGCGCGGGAGGCGGCGCGGTTCGGTTCCTGGATTCCGGTGTGTCCTCGGTCGCGCTCTTGGTGGCGGACTCGGGGAGCAGTTCGGTGTGTTGGGCGGGGGTGAGGGCGCCCAGTTTGGTGTACCAGCGCGGTGGGTTGCCGCAGAAGGTGCGCAGGAAGCAGTGTGCGTCGAAGGAGGTGATGCGTGGGGTGCGGGGGAGTGCGCCCAGCAGGACCTCCTCGTCCTCCTCGGCGCTGCCGGTGTGGATGATGCAGTGCAGTTCGGTGCCGCCGGAGGCGAGGCTGACGTAGCTGGTGTCGGGGCGCAGGGCGAGGGCTTCGGCGATGCGCGGCGCGGCGTCCGGGGCGCAGCGCAGGCGCAGCAGCCATCGTGTGCGGCCGAGACGCTCGGCGTCCGGTTCGCCGACGATGTGCAGTCCGGCGGCGCGCAGCCGGCGGTAGCGGCGGGCGACGGTGTGCTCGGAGACACCGAGGACCGGGGCGAGGTGTCGGAACTGGGCGCGGCCGTCGAGTTGGAGCGCGTGCAGCAGCTGCCGGTCCAGTTGGTCCAGTGGCACCTGTGCGCTGGAATCGGTCACGGGCCCCTCGCTCTCTGCCGGTATCTGCCGCTCTTCCGGCCCGGACTGGGGTCGGTCGACGGTGTGGCGTGATCGTAGACCGTGCGCCCGGCGGGCGCGGCAGCCGGGGTCGGGACGGCCCGTGGAGGCCGCGCCGCCGAGCCGGTGACGAAGATCGATGAAATGAAGCGAGGACAGTCTCATGCCCCAGGAAGTACGCGGTGTCGTGGCCCGCGCGAAGGACGAGCCGGTCGTGGTCGAGACGATCGTGATCCCGGACCCGGGGCGTGGCGAGGCCGTGGTCAGGATCCAGGCCTGCGGGGTGTGCCACACCGACCTGCACTACAAGCAGGGTGGCATCGGCGACGAGTTCCCCTACCTCCTCGGCCATGAGGCGGCCGGTGTCGTGGAGTCGGTCGGCGAGGGTGTCACCGAGGTCGCGCCCGGGGACTTCGTCGTCCTCAACTGGCGTGCCGTGTGCGGGAGTTGTCGGGCGTGCCGCCGCGGCCGCCCCCAGTA
Organism: Streptomyces nidicola; assembly: GCF_050106155.1. Classification (NCBI taxonomy): domain Bacteria; kingdom Bacillati; phylum Actinomycetota; class Actinomycetes; order Kitasatosporales; family Streptomycetaceae; genus Streptomyces; species Streptomyces nidicola. Next base: position 1,762,685 of record NZ_JBNBPI010000001.1, on the reverse strand, counting down.
CTGCTTCGACACCCACAACGCCCGGCAGAGGATGACGCTGAAGGACGGCACCGAGCTGTCCCCGGCCCTCGGCATCGGTGCGTTCGCGGAGAAGACCCTGGTGGCCGCCGGTCAGTGCACCAAGGTCGATCCCGAGGCTGCTCCCGCCGTCGCGGGCCTGCTGGGCTGTGGTGTCATGGCCGGCATCGGGGCAGCCATCAACACCGGGCAGGTGGGTCGTGGTGACTCGGTCGCGGTCATCGGTTGCGGGGGTGTCGGCGACGCGGCGATCGCCGGTGCGAACCTGGCAGGCGCCGCGAGGATCATCGCCGTCGACATCGACGACCGGAAGCTGGAGACGGCGCGTTCGCTGGGCGCCACCCACACGGTCAACTCCCGTGACCTGGACGCCGTCGAGGCGATCCGTGAGCTGACCGGCGGCAACGGCGCCGACGTCGTCATCGAGGCCGTCGGCCGCCCGGAGACGTACAAGCAGGCCTTCTATGCCCGCGACCTCGCCGGCACCGTCGTCCTGGTCGGCGTCCCGACCCCGGACATGACCGTCGAGCTGCCGTTGCTCGACGTGTTCGGCCGCGGCGGGGCCCTCAAGTCGTCCTGGTACGGGGACTGCCTGCCGTCCCGTGACTTCCCGATGCTCATCGACCTGTACCGCCAGGGCCGCCTCGACCTGGACGCGTTCGTGACCGAGACGGTGGGTCTGGGCGATGTCGAGAAGGCCTTCGCGCGGATGCACGACGGCGACGTCCTGCGCTCGGTGGTGGTCCTGTGACGGCCGCGGGGGTCGAGTGCCCCACACCCCGGTCACATCCCGCTGCATTTCGAAACGAATAGGAGATACCTCATGTCCGGAAATCGCGTCGTGGTCTATCAGGAGCCCGGCAAGGTGAGTGTCGAGACCACCGACTACCCCAAGCTGGAACTCCCCGCCGACGTGGCGAACGGCCTCGGCCTGAAGAAGTCGGCACCGCATGCCGTCGTCCTCAAGCTGGTGACCACCAACATCTGCGGCAGCGACCAGCACATGGTCCGCGGCCGCACCACCGCCGAGCTCGGCCAGACGCTCGGCCATGAGATCACCGGTGAGGTCGTCGAGGTCGGCGACGACGTGCTGTTCGTGAAGCCCGGTGACATCTGCTCCGTGCCGTTCAACATCGCGTGCGGCCGCTGTCGGATGTGCGACGAGGGCAAGACCGGCATCTGCCTCAACGTGAACCCGGCCCGCCCGGGCGCCGCCTACGGCTACGTCGACATGGGCGGTTGGATCGGTGGTCAGGCCGAGTACGTGATGGTGCCGTTCGCCGACTTCAACCTCCTCAAGTTCCCCGACCGCGACCAGGCGCTGGAGAAGGTCCTGGACCTGACGATGCTGTCGGACATCTTCCCGACCGGCTACCACGGCGCGTACACGGCGGGTGTCACGACCGGCTCCACGGTGTACGTCGCCGGGGCAGGTCCTGTCGGACTGGCCGCGGCCCATGCCGCCCAGCTGCTCGGCGCCTCGGCGGTCATCGTCGGTGACATGAACCCGGCCCGCCTGGAACAGGCCCGCAGCTTCGGCTGCGAGACCGTCGACGTGGGCCAGGGCGCCCAACTGCCCGACATGATCGAGCAGATACTCGGCGAGCCCGAGGTCGACGCGGCGATCGACGCGGTCGGTTTCGAGGCCCGCGGCCACGGCCCCGACGCGGGCGAGGCACCCGCCACGGTGCTCAACGACATGATGACGATCGCCCGCGCCGGCGCCTCCCTCGGCATCCCCGGCCTGTACGTCACGGGGGACCCCGGCGGTGTCGACGAGCACGCGAAGATCGGCCAGGTCGGGGTTCGTCTCGGCCTCGGCTGGGCGAAGTCGCACTCCTTCGCCACCGGACAGTGCCCGGTCAAGCAGTACAACCGCCGCCTGATGAACCTGATCCTCGCCGACAAGGCGCAGATCGCGAAGGCGGTCAACGCCACCACCATCACCCTGGACCAGGCCCCCGACGCCTACCAGGACTTCGACCGGGGCGCCGCGAAGAAGTACGTCATCGACCCGCACGGGGTGGTCGCCACGCGGCGTTGATCCCCGTCAGGGCGGTCGGTTCGGTCCGCGGCCTCAATCTTTCAGACACGGCCCGTCTGCCCGCACGGCAGGGGGGCCGGTCACGGTGCTCGAGGGATGCAGCCGCCGGTGGCTGCCAAAGATTGATGGAATCCGTGACGTTCCCCGCTCCGACAGCCCGCTCGATGGTTCTGCCGGCCCATGTAGCTCCTGGCCTTTGGATGGCCGCTATGAGAGAGACCATCCGGCAGTCAGTCAGGTGAAGGAGCGGAGGTGGCGCTCCAAGCTGAACGAAGCTGGCGGCCCGCTCGGTTGACAGTGTCCGTTGCCGGTTGACGAAGCAGAGGTTCTGGGGTATTCCGTTACCATCGCCCGCCGCCAGTTCGGCGCCGCGGTCAGGTCGTCCGTCATTAGACGCCATTTCAGTTGGTCAGTCTGCGGTGACAAATGAGGGTCGCGGCGATGGAGGTGAAGGCGAGGAAGTGTTCTGGCTTTCGCTCGTAGCGGCGGTGGAGGCGTCGGCAGCCGGATAGCCAGGACACGGTCCGCTCCACGACCCAGCGGTGCCGGCCCAGGTGTCGGGATGACTCGATGCCCCTGCGGGCGAGGCGGTGTTGGATGCCGCGGGATGCCAGCCACCGTCGCAGGTGGCGGTAGTCGTAGCCCTTGTCACCGTGCAGCTTGCCGGGCCGCCGGCGTCGCGGGCCGCGACGTGAGCGGATCGGAGGGATGCCCCGGACCAGCGGGATGAGTGCCTGACTGTCGTGGAGATTCGCGGCAGAGATGCCGATCGACAGGGGCAACCCGCGACGGTCGACGATCAGATGGATTTTCGACCCGTTCTTGCCACGGTCGGTCGGATTCGGTCCCGTCAGCAGCCCCCTTTGAGGGCCCGGACGCTGACGGAGTCGATCGCACACCGCGACCAGTCCAGCCCGCCCTGGGAACCGAGTTCGTCCAGGACCAGGCGGTGGAGCTTGGCCCACACCCGGGCTTCGGTCCACTCGGTGAACCGGCGGAAGGCGGTCACCCCCGACAGCCCGAAGCCGGGCGGCAGTTGGTTCCACGTGCAGCCCGAGGTGGCCACAAAAATGATTGCGGCCAGCACCTCTCGGTCACCTCGTCGACGATGGCCTCCACCCTGCGGGCGAACCGGTGCCGGCGGCACCACCCGCTGGAACAACTCCCACAGGTCTTCCGGCGCCATCCGTTCGACAAGCGCAGCAGTCATCACCCCAGACTGCCGCAAGATCACGCCAACTGAAATGGCTTCTAAGGGATCAGGTCCTCGTACGAGAGCGGCCAGTCGTCCCCGACGCCTTCGAGGGAACGTGTACAGAAATCCGACGGCATGCTTCGGTGCCACTGCCCTCCGTAGGCCACCGAGCTTCCGCCCACGGCGTTGAGCATGATGGCCGCGATGTCGGAATCCGCGTCGTCGATCGGCTGATCGGCGCGGGAGTTGCGACGGTTGGGGTTGACCACCCAGTTGTTCCCGCTGCCTGCTTCGAAGTCGGGCTGCTCCGCACGCGACGAGGAATAGTCCGGCCATTCGCCCCGTTCGATCACGGTGACCGAATACCCGGCCTCCGCGAAGCGCCCGGCGGTGAGGGCGCCCGTGAACCCGGAACCGACGATGACGACATCGGTTCCTGCGCGATTCCCCTGGTCTGTCATTCGCGCACCCCTTCGCCTCGATTGGATGTTCTTGGGTTTGAATTCCGCACCGGGCGACGTGCCGTGAGGGCCCCGGACAACTCTCTCGGGTTTCGTGATCCCGCCCGGCCCGGAGGTCGGCGGGACAGGGCATGCCGGCGTCAGATCGCCAGGGCGACCTTGTTGCCCTCGAAGATCGCCTGGGTGATGGTGCGCGGAGCGACCGCGTCGCCCACCGAGTACACCTCGGGGAGCTCGCCGTGGAGCTCCTTGTAGAGGTCGTCATTGGCCGCCTTGTCCATCGCGAGCACGACGGTGTCCGCCCGCTTCTCGAACGGGTCCCCGTTGACGAACTCGGTGCCGCGGACGGTGTGACCGTCGATCTCCTCAACGGACGTGTTCACTTCATTGCGCAGCAGGCCGAGTTCGCGCATGCGGGACTGGTATTCGGCGCGGCTTGTGCCGTCCAGCTTGGCCCCGGGGGCCGCGTGCGGAGTGACCATCGTGACCGTCCGGCCCAGGTTGCACAGGTACTCGGCGGTGAGCTGTGCCTCGTACGAACCGAGTTCGTCGATCAGGACGACCTCCTGCCCGATGGCGTCGGGGGCGGAGAACACGTCGGGGACCGTGAGCACATGGTCTTGGTCGACACCGGGCAGCTGCTGTACGTGGGGGCGCAAGGAGGTGAAACCTGTCTTCACCGGCTTGGAGCCGGTGGCCAGGATGACGACGTCCGGATGGAGCGCCTTGATCGACTCCGCGCTCATCTCCTGCCCCAGGTTCAGCTTCACGCCCCGGCGGTCCACCTCGCCTATGAGGTAGCGAATCACCGACTCGTACCCGGCGCGGCTGGGCACCTTGAGCATGTGCAGTACCTCTCCGCCCAGGCGTGTGCCCTTCTCGAAGAGCTGCACGTGGTGACCGCGCTCGGCGGCGATCTTCGCCGCCCGCATTCCGCCCGGGCCGCCGCCCACGACCACGACGTTCTTCGGGGCCTCTGTCCGCTGCCGCGCGGTGGGGCTCAACGCGGCCTCCTGACCCACGGCCGGGTTCTGGATGCACCGCAGAGGCACCTTGGTGGTCTCCTCGGCGCGGCGACCGCACTCCTGGTTGGAGCTGGTGCACTGGCGGATCTCGTCGAGCCTGCCCTCCCTCGCCTTGTTCGGCAGGTCGGGGTCGGCGATCAACGCACGCGCCATGGCGATGATGTCCGCCTGCCCGTCGGCAATGATCTGCCCGGCGAGGATCGGGTCGTCGATCCGCTTGACCGCGACGACCGGCACCTTGACGACCTCACGCACTCCGGCGGCCAGATAGGCCGCGAACCCGGCCGGGTAGACCATGTCCGGCAACATCAGCTCGAAGTTGGCGCGCGTCCCGAAGCAGACATGGAAGTAGTCGACGAGGTTCTCCTCGTCGATCCTCCGGCAGATCTCCTTGATGTCCTCCTGGTCGAGACCACCCTCGATCATCTCGTCGCCGATGATCTTCAGTCCGAAGAATCCGCGGCCGCCGATGGCCTCACGGGCCGCGCGCAGGATCCGGAGCGGGAAGCGCATCCGGTTCTCCAGACTGCCGCCGTAGTCGTCGGTCCGGTCGTTGAAGCGCGGTGTGAGGAAGTTCTGAATGATCGAGGTGTCGAAGGACGCCATGATCTCGACACCGTCGAAACCGACCTCCATGGCCACCTGACAGCCGGCGGCCGTGGCGTCGACGACCATCTGCATGTCGTCCTCGTCCATCCGCTTCGGGATCTCGCCATCGATCGCGGCGACCCGGCCGGACGGGGAGTAAGTGGGCCCGTCGAACCAGCGGTTGGGCGGCACACCGATGCCGAAGAAGTCCATCTGCGTACTCACCTTGGCGCCGTGGCTGTGCACGGCATCGGTGAGCTTCCGGTAACCCTCCTTGGCCCGTGGGTCGTTGATCAGGTTGAATCCCTGTTCCCACAGCTGGGACTCGTGCACCACCGTGGAGCCGACGACGACCCAGCCGGCGCCGCCGCGCGCTCGCTCCGCGTAGTAGGCGATCTGCGTGTCCGAGGGCAGCGCGTCCTTGGCGAAGTGCGTGGAGTGGCCCGACCAGCAGATGCGATTGGGGAGTTCCACGGGGCCGACCATGATCGGCTCGAAGAGTTGCTGAACTCGGGGATCCATGCCGAAAGCTCCTTGGGTTGATTGACGTCTGGTTATCACTTCGCGGTCAGGGTCGAGTGCTTCCGGCTGTGCGCAGCTTGGGCTCGACGTGCTGGGCCAGTTCGGTCATGGTCGGGATCCACGCGTCGTCCGTGGCGACGATGTCCCCGAGCAGCCGTTCCAGGTGCTTGAAGCGGTAGCCCCGGCCGATGATCTCGGGGTGGCACACGTAATTGACGTTGCGCCGCTCGTCTAGGCCCTGCTGGAACTCGTCCCACTGGTTCTGCCGCCAGGTGCCTGCGGCATGGACATTGCCGCCGAAGTCGCCGTCGTAACCGAAGTACGGCCAGTCGTCGAGTCCCCAGTGCCAAGGGAGCTCCAGGACGTCGACGTCGCCGAACTTCTCGATGTAGGGGCGGTCGTCGCTCATGAAGCTGGAGTCGTAGTGAAACCCGTACTCCCGTATCAGGCCGAGGGTTTCGTGGGTCATCTCGCCCATCGGGTTGCGGTAGCCGGTGGGGCGGGGGGCGCCGACGGACTCGAGCGCCGCGAACCCGCGCTCGATCTCTTCGCGCTGGGCGTCTTTGGAGGCCTTGTCGACGCGGGTGTGCACGTAACCGTGGTGTCCGATCTCGTGCCCACCCTCGAGGATGGCCTCGACGACGTGCGGGTAGTTCTCGGCCGTCCAACCGGGCACGAAAAAGGTGGTCTTGAGGCCGTGGCGCTTGAAGAGTTCCAGGATCCGGGGCACACCGCGGACCACACTGAACCGGGCATGCGAGATCCAGGAGAGCCGGTCCACATACTCGTCCCCGAGGGCGTACGGCGCGGTCTCGGCATCCACGTCGAAGGTCAGTGTCACGGCGACCTTCTTGCCCGACGGCCACTGCCAATCGGGCCCGCCACGGGCCCAGTCCGCCCAGTGGTCCGTCTCGGCCGGCCTCGGTTCGGCACTCAGGTGACTCGGTCCGCTTCCGGTCATGTCAGGTGTCTCCGTTCGTTCGTCGACGCGGCTCAGGAAGTGGGTGTCTCGTTCGGGAAGAGCCAGATGTCGCCACCGCGTACCTCGACGCGGTGGCAGACGGCGTCCTTGGTGGCCGGAAAGCCGGTGACCTTGCCCGTCTTCAGGTCGAACTTGCTGGAGTGGATGGGGCACTCGACACAGCCGTTCTCGACCCATCCTTCCGCCAGGGAGGCATCGGCGTGCGTGCATGTGTCGTTGAGGGCCCAGAACGTGCCGTCGGTGTCGTGCAGGACGGCGATGTCGTCGTCGGTCCCGGTGAGTTGCTTCGGGATCGTGCGTCCCTCGCCCTCGGGGATGTCGCCGGTCGTGCCGACCTTGATGCCGTCGTCCACGCTGGTTCCTTTCGCTCCTTCTCGGTCCCGCCTCACGTGGGTGCGCAGGTCGTGAGGCATCAGTTCTTGGGGAGGACACTGTCAATGGGGGCTGCGGCAGCCACCTTCGAGTGCATCTTCCTGACGTCACGCGGCATGCCGGCGCCGACCACGGCGGTGAGGGCGCCCTCGGCCTCGTAGTAGGCGAGGAACTTGCGCCCGTCGTCCTCGACGATGTGTACGGTGTCCTTCCCCGAGGGGTGACCAACGGCCTGGATCTTGAGGCCGTACTGATCGCTCCAGAAGGTGGGTACCGGCAGTGGAGCCGGGGCTTGAGTGCCCGTCAAGGCCTGTGCGAGAACGCATGCTTGGTCGATGGCGCTGCTCCAGTGCTCTACGCGACGATGACTTCCGGTCCCGTCCGGCCAGGCCGCGGCGTCGCCCACCGCCCAGACATGCGGCACATTGGTGCGTCCGACGGCGTCGGCGACGACACCGCCCCCGGCAGACGGAGCAGCGAGCTGTATGCCCGAGTCGGCCAGCCAGCCGGTGGCGGGGACCGAGCCGACCCCCGTGACGACGACATCGACGTCAAGACTGGTGCCGTCGCTGAGGATCGCTCCCGTCACCCGGTCCTCGCCCTTGAGCGCGTGGAGCCCCAGCCCGCAGCGGACATCGACATCCTCGGCGACGTGCAGACGCTGAAGAAGGCCGCCGACACGCTCTCCCAACACGCGTGCCAGCGGGGCGGGTTCGACGTCGACCAGGACGGTCTCGATCCCGAGGGTACGGATCGCGGCGGCGGCCTCGCAGCCGATGAATCCGGCACCGACCACGAGCGCGCGCCGGCTTCGAATGAGGTCCGTGCGCAGTGCCAGGGCGTCGTCCAGGCTGCGGAGGGCGTGCAGGCCGTGCACGTCGCGCAGTCCGCTCAGACGGCGCGGGCGGAGTCCGGTGGCGATGACCAGGTCGTCGTATGCCAGTGCCGTGCCGTCGGCGAGGCGGAGACTCCGGTCGTCCGTGTCGACACGGTCGGCCGCGACTCCGAGCCGCAGTTCGATGCCCTGCTCGGCGAAGTGCTCGCGGGAGTGAAAGGTGGTGTCGTCGAGGTCCCCGCGGAGCACGTCCTTGGACAGCGGCGGCCTGTCGTACGGCAGTCGCTTCTCGTCGCCCACGAGCAGGAGCCGACCGTCGTACCCGGCCAGTCGCAGTTCCTCGGCCACCCGCATGGCGGCCAGCCCCGCTCCGGCGACGACGACACGGTGTGCGGTCCGCTGCTGTGGGTGGTCAGGAACCCGCTCGTCATGGACTCGTGTCTGCATACGTGATCTCCGTGTGTCGGGGCTGCGTACCGGGATCGGCCGGGGTGCCTCTACGGGCGGACGCGGAACCGGCCTTTCGGCCTCCCTGTCGGTCTCGGTGGCGTGGGGTGACCTTTTCAGCGGGAACCGGGCAAGGCCATCGTGTCCGCTCCAACAATCGAAGGCGCCGGTTTGTCGCACACCAATCCCGCACCGGGCGGTGAGCGTGTGCTGTGGCCGGTCGCGGCCACTGGTGAGGCTCCATATCCGGGGCACGCGCACTCGTAATCATCACAATGGTGTCGGGTGGTGCGGGCTGCCAGCGTCAGGGCCATGCGCACCGACCTTTGTGATCGCCTAGGGACCGAATTCCCGATATTCGCCTTCAGTCACTGCCGCGACGTCGTGGCGGCAGTGAGCCGGGCCGGTGGTTTCGGAGTACTCGGAGCGGTCACCCTGACGCCCGAGCAACTCGCCACCGACCTCGCCTGGATCGATGAGCAGGTGGGTGACAAGCCCTACGGTGTCGACGTCGTCATTCCGCAGAACGATGCTGGTGCCCAGGACGACGACCCCGAAGCGCTTCGCCAGAAGCTGCTCAAGGAGATTCCCGAGGAGCACTTCCGGTTCGCCGACCAGATCCTTCGCGAGCACGGTGTTCCGGAGCTCCCCGAAGGCGATTTCCACGCTGGCCTGTTCACCCGGTCCACGTCGACGACGGCACGGCTCCACGTCGCCGAGGCGCTCAAGCATCCGAACGTCAAGTTGATCGCCAACGCCCTCGGCGCCCCGCCGAAGGACCTGTTGGACGAGATCCACGCCGCCGGGCGCCTTGTCGTCGGACTGTGCGGAAGCGTCCAGCACGCTGTCCGGCACGCCGCGGCCGGAGTGGACGTCATCGTGGCTCAGGGCGCCGAGGGAGGCGGACACACGGGATACGTCGGCTCGGTGGTCCTGTGGCCCCAGGTTGTGCAGGCGGTGGCGCCGATCCCTGTCTTGGCGGCCGGCGGCATAGGCCACGGCTCGCAGATCGCCGCGGCGCTGTCCGTCGGCGCGGAGGGCGTGTGGACGGGAACGCTGTGGCTGGCGACCGAAGAGTCGGAGATGACCTCGGCGCAGCGACGCGCGCTGGTGGCGGCGGACAGCCGCGATGCCGTCATCACCCGCTCGACCACCGGCAAGCGGAACCGGCTGCTCAAGAGCGCCTGGACCGAGGCGTGGGAAGACCCTGAGGCACCTGATCCCCTGGGACTCCCGTATCAGGACCTGGTCTCTGGCGAGGCCGTTACGCGCCTTCAGCGGTACCCGGAGGCGGCGCCCGAGGTCCACATCACACCGGCGGGTCAGGTCACCGGCCAGATCAAGCAGATCCGTCGCGCCGCAGATGTCGTCGTGGAGCTGGCGGAGCAGTACGTGGGCGCCGGAGAACGTCTGGCCAAGCTCAACGAGCGGCTGGGCCCGGATTCGGACGCTTCACGGTGACACCCCCGCCCCGGGGTGCTCACCGACACGCCTTTAGCCCGTAAGGAGGGGAATTGAGATGAAGACCGCCGAGGAGATCGCGAAGTCGATCCCTTTCAGCGGAGAGGACGACTCCCTGCCGCAGACACCACTCACGCAGGCCCAGTACACCTCACCCGAGTGGCACGAGTACGACCTCAAGCACGTCTTCGGCCGCCGCTGGTTGTTCGCCGGCCACGGCACACAGATCAAGAAGCCGGGGGAGTTCTTCACCTTCGCCCTGGGCCACGAGAGTGTCATCGTCTCCCGGACCAAGTCGGGTGAGATCAGGGCCTTCCACAACTCCTGCCGCCACCGCGGCACGCGTGTCTGCCAGGAGACCTCGGGTCGCAAGAAGTACTTCACCTGCCCGTTCCACGGTTGGTCCTACGACCTCGAGGGACAGCTCAAGGTCGCGCCGATCATGCCCGACAGCTTCGACAAGTCCCGGTTCCCGCTCAAGCCGGTCTGGTCGGAGGAGTGGGCGGGGATGATCTTCCTGAATCTCTCCCCGGAGAAGCCCGCAGGGAGCGTGGCGGACCACATGAGGGGGATCGACCTGTCGCCGTACCAGCTAGACAGGACCAAGGTCATCGCCGATGTCACCTACGAGATCGATTCAAACTGGAAGATCACGGCGGAGACCTACCAGGAGTGTTATCACTGCGCCCTGAACCACCCCGAGTTGGTCCGAGTCATCAAAACAGAGGAGGACTTGGAGGAGTGGGCGGCAGCGGAAGGAGTGCAGGACACCACCGACAAGGACTTCCTGATCTGGACCTCCGACGCGGGGCCGGGCATGCAGGAGGGGGCGGTCACCTTCAGCATGGACGGCCAGTACGTCTCCAAGAAGATGCTCGGTGACGGCAGCGCCACCCTCCCCTGCGCCGCGCTGAGTTGGTTCCCCAACCTGGGCTTCTTCGTCCAGCCCGACTACGCGGTCACCACATCCTGGCTGCCGACCTCACCCACCACATCGGTGATGCGGTCGACCTGGCTGGTCCACGAGGACGCGGTCGAAGGAGAGGACTACACCATCGAAGGTGTCAAGGAGATCATGGACGTCACCAACGAGCAGGACAAGCGGCTGTGCCGTCTCGCCCAACTCGGCGTGAACTCGTCGGGTTACGACAACTCGGCTCCCTACCAGCCACAACTCGAGGCGCCGGTGCGCGGCTTCCTCGATACCTACCTCGACATCGTTGAACGCGGCGAGCAGCCCGTGGGGGTGTACCGATGAGCGCCCGGACCGTGGTCGTCACCGGTGCCGGCTCCGGCATCGGACGGGCGATCGTCAAGGCATTCGCCGAGAACGGCGACCGCGTCCACGCCGTCGACATCTCCGAGGACGGCATCAAGGAGACCGCGAACCTCTTCGCCGAGCACGACGTCACGCCGCACACGGCGGACGTGTCATCCTACGAGGACGTGGAGCGGGTCGTCGACATCGCGGCGGCCGGCAACCCCGACGGCCTGATCGATGTGATGGTGCCGGCCGCCGGTGTCTACGACGCCTACGCCGGCATCGAGGACACGAGCCCCGAGCTGTTCGCGCGGATCCTCGCGGTCAACCTCACCGGCGCCTTTAACTGCCACCGCGCCGCTTCCCGAGTCATCCGGCACGACACCGGCCGCCTGATCACCATCGGTTCGATCGGGGCCGTCCGAGGGGCGGCGGACGGCCTCGCCTACGCGGCCTCCAAGGCGGGCCTCGAGGGGATGAACCGCCGACTCGCCTGCGACGTCGCCGAGAACGGCGTCACGGCCAACATCGTGGCTCCCGGCGCGGTCGACACCGCGATCCGGGAGACCTCGGCAGCCACCGTGGGGCACCTGCACCCGCCGGTGCGGCGCAGGACCCTCCCGAAGGAGATCTTCGACTGGGCGATCCCCCTGAAACGCACCGCGCAGCCCTCCGAGATCGCTTCGGTGGTGTTCTTTCTGGCCGGCGAAGGCGCGTCGTACATCACCGGCCAGACGATCACTGTTGACGGCGGCTGGACGGCTCAATGAGCCTGGATCCGAATGCCGGGGCGGCAGGCGTCGCCGAGCTTCGGTTCGGCGGCGGAGCCCGCCCCACTCTCGGCAACTGGCTTCAGGCCCCCGGGAACACGTGGGCCTTCCGCCACGCACGCGAGCTCTTCCGGTCCGAGCGTGTGCGTGCGGGCCGGGGGGCGCCATTGCCCGGGGCCACTGTCACTCACCCCGTCGGCCCCGAGCTGGCGGACTACCTCCAGAGCAGTCGCACCGACGCCTTCCTGGTGCTGTCGGACGGCGAGTTGAGCACGGAGTGGTACGCCCCGGGTGTGCGGTCGGACGACCGGCACATGATCTTCAGCTGTACCAAGTCAGTGGTCGGGCTGGTGGCAGAGGCCCTGATCGCCGAAGGCTCTCTGGACGAGAAGGCACAGGTCGACACCTACCTCCCTGAAGTGGCCCAGGGCGGGTACGCCGGGGTGACGGTGCGCGACGTACTCGACATGACCGCCAACGTGGCTTTCACGGAGGACTACGACGGCCCGGACGTGCGTGCTTTCAGGATCGCCTGCGGACAGGTCGAGTCGCCGGACAGCGAGGGCATCCACGCATACACCGCCGCCCGGCCCGCCGCCGGCGAACACGGGCGGGCCACGCGGTACGTCTCGCCGACGGCCGACCTGGCAGGCTGGCTGTGCGAGCGAGTGGCCGGCCAGTCACTCGCGGGCCTCGTCTCGGCCTACGTGTGGGAGCCGATGGGCGCCGAACTCGAAGGCGACCTCCTCCTCGACGGATTCGGTGGGGCCCGCGCCAGCGGCGGACTGTGTGCCGGACTGCGCGACATGGCCCGGATCGGCCAACTGCTGCTCCGCGAGGACCTGACCGGGCCAGCGGCCGCGGCCGTGGCAGCGGTGAAGCAGCCCGGCGACGGCCGGGCCTGGGCCGCCGGCAGCCTGGCCGACTTCATCCCGGGAGCGGCATACCGCAGCTTCTGGTACCAGCTCCCGCACGATCCCGAGGTCTACCTGGCCGCCGGCATCTACGGACAGCGGATCTACGTCGACGTACCCCGGCGCGTCGTCATCGCCCAACAGGCCTCGCTGCCCGAATCGTTCGACCCGCGGACCTGGGGCGAGACCCTGCCGCTGTTCCAACAGATCGCCCACCGTGTCACCCGCCGCTGACGCGTTCACACGCAGCCATCAGAGAAGAGTGCACCGCATGCCTGAAGTCAAGAAGATCCCGTTCGATGCCACGCAGATCACCCGCTACGCCCGCACCCATACCGACGACCGCTATAAGAGCTCCTCGCTCAAGGTGATGGGCCCCTCCTTCATGACGTGGGACGAGGACGGCTCGGCAGGCCGCTTCACGATCAACTACGAGGAAGTCATCTACGTCGTCGAAGGCGAGATCACGCTCACGTTCCATCCGGAGGACGCCGAGCCCGAGGTGATCACTGCTGTGCCGGGCGACGTGGTCACCATCACCGCCGGCAGCAACCTCGACTACACGGGCACCAAGGGCAGCAAGATGTTCGTCGTCTTCTCGCCGCTCAACTGGGAAGAACTGCTCGACTCCGGCAACGGCTGAGCGCGTCGGGAGGACTTCGCTGCCCTGACCCGCATCGTCATCGTCGGAAGGAACCGCATGCCCTCGCCCCCGGAGAAGTCTCGGGCTCTCCTCGCGATCCTGGGCTTCGCGTTCGCCGCGGAGGGCGCGCTGTACTCGGCAGTGACTCCGGTCCTGCCCCTGCTGTCGCGGACGCTGCACATGTCGGGTTCCCAGGCAGGTCTGATGTTGTCCAGCTACAGCGCGGGCATCGTCGCGGGGTCCTTGCTGTGTGTTCTGGTGCTGCGTCGGGTCAACGCGCGCACCGGCGCCGTCGGGTCACTCGCACTCCTGTCCTTCTCGACGTTGGTCTTCGCATGGGCGCAGCACTACGAGATCGCCCTGGTGTTCCGTCTCTTGCAGGGGATCGCCGGAGGTGCGACCTGGACCGCCTGCGTCACCTGGCTCCTGCGCGGGTGGCCGCTCGAGAAGCGCGGCGAGGCGCTGAGTCTCTCGATGGGTCCCGCCGTGGTCGGCACGATCGCGGGGCCCGCCATCGGGACCGTCGCCGTCGATATCGGTGTCCAAGGTTCCTACACCGTTGTCGCCCTGCTCTGTATGGGCGCCGCCGCCTGGTTGTTCCGGATGCCACGGCCGCCGATGCGCGGGGACGTGGAGAAGCGTCGACCGGAGCTGCGGGGGCGCCGTCGAACCCTCGCCCTGCTGGGCGCGGTGGTGCTGACGATCACCGGGGTGCTGCTCGGGTCGATGAACCTCGTGGCCCCGCTCGTGCTTGTCGAACGTGGCGCGGCCGAGCGGACCGCAGGCGTGGTCTTCGTGATCGCTGCCGTTCTGACGGTCGTCGCGGCCCGGCCGTTCGGCATCCTCGTGGACAACCGAGGGGCGATCCGGACCGTGGCAGGCGGGATGCTGCTGACGGCCCTGGCGTTTCCCTTCTTCGGGGCGAGCCCGGGCACGTATCCGACCGCCGCGCTGCAGGTCGTCCTGCTGCTCGCCAACAATCTCTGCTACCTCTCCGCAGGCACCCTGCTGAGCCGAGAGGGGGAACGCGCGGGGTGGTCGCTGAACTTCGTCACGGCCATGACGGCGACGGTGTGGGGGATAGGCGAGACGGCCGGTGCGCTGCTGGCCGGCGTGAGTCTCGATCAAGTCGGCGCGCTGTGGACGTCGGTGACCGGTGGTGCGCTCGCCGCCCTGATGCTGGCCGGCGTCGTGGTCGTGGGGACACGCGGACGTGCGGCAAGGCCGAGCGAGCGGCAAGCGCGCCCCGTCTCTCTGGACACCGAACAGTCATGACTCCCTGTACGAAGGCGAGTTCGCGGGGCCACGAAAGGAGCCATGGACAGTGCAGTACACGAACCTGGGACGTTCCGGCCTCAAGGTCAGTCGCGTCGCCCTCGGATGCATGAGTTTCGGTGACACCAGCCGAGGCTTCAACGAGTGGGCGCTGGGGGACGAGGCCGCCGGACCGATCTTTCGTACCGCGGTCGACCTGGGCGTGACCCTGTGGGACACCGCGAACTTCTATCACGACGGCACGTCGGAGGAGATCGTCGGCCGCGCGATCCGAAGGTACAGCCGACGTGAAGACATCGTCCTGGCCACCAAGGTCTTCTACAAGATGCATGACGGGCCCGGCGGCTCGGGCCTGTCCCGCAAGGCGATCCTGGAGCAGGTCGATGCCTCGCTGCGGCGGCTCGACACCGACTACGTCGACCTTTATCAGATTCACCGCTTCGACCCCGACACTCCGGTCGAGGAGACGATGGAGGCGCTGCACGACGTCGTGAAGGTGGGGAAGGTCCGCTACCTCGGAGCTTCCTCGATGTGGGCCTGGCAGTTCGCCAAACTCCAGCACACCGCGGAGTTGCACAGGTGGACGAAATTCGTCTCCATGCAGGACCAGTACAGCCTGCTCCAGCGGGAAGAGGAGCGAGAGATGTTCGGCCTCCTCGCCGACCAAGGGGTCTCCTCGCTGCCCTGGAGCCCGTTGGCCAAGGGCAGGGTCGCGCGCCCGTGGGGCGAACAGACCGCACGCAGCGCGATCGACTCGGCCGCGAGCTGGATCCTGCCGCAGCACGACGACAGGGCGATCGTGGCCGAGGTACAGCGGATTGCCCAGGAGCGGGGTCTGCCGATGGCCCAGGTTGCGATGGCCTGGGTGCTGCGCAACCCAGTGGTTGCCGCGCCGATCCTCGGTGTCACCAAGCCCAGGCATCTGGTCGACGCAGTGGCAGCGCTCGACGTCGAGCTCTCCGACACCGAGGTGGCGGCGCTCGAGAAGCACTACACGCCCCGAACCCCTACCGGATTCTGATGCGCACCTGAAAGGCACGCCCATGCCCTCGTTCGTCGCTCGTGACGTCTCCACCGCCCCCGTGCGTGATCTGCTCGACCTGCGGGGTCGCACCGCCGTTGTCACCGGAGGAGCCCGGGGTGTCGGCCGGGCGATCGTCGAGCGATTCGCCGAGGCCGGTGCGCGGGTAGTGGTGGCTGACGTCGATGCCCACGAGGTGGCCCGGACGGCGGGCGAGATCAGCCGACACCGCGGTGCCGACGTCCACCCCATGGCCACTGACGTCACCGACCCGGCGGCCGTCGACGCACTCGCCGACTTCGCCGACACGGTGGGGGAGGGGCTTGCGATCTGGGTGAACAACGCCGGTGTCTACCCCAGCACCCCACTCGTCGACATCGACGAGACCGAGTGGCAGCGGACGATGGCGATCACTCTCGACGGCACGTTCTACGGGTGCCGCGCGGCCGCCCGGCGTATGTCGGTGCGCCAGGAGCTACCGGGCCGCGTCATCATCAACATGTCGTCACTCTCCGGCCTACGAGGACGGCGCAACCTGGCCAGTTATGTTGCCTCCAAGCACGGAGTGACCGGCCTGATCAAGGCACTCGCCGTCGAGCTCGGCCCCGTGGGCGTGCGGGTGGTCGGGGTCGCCCCCAGTGTGGTGGACACCCCCGGCATGCGGGCGCGCCGCGAGAACGCTTCTCCCGAGGAGGCCGAGAAGCTGCGCCGACTGGAGGAGAGTGTGGCCGCCGGTGTGCCGCTGGGGCGCGTGGGCGTGGCCGACGACATCGCCCGGGCCACCCTCTACCTCGCCAGCGACTTGGCGGAGTTCGTGTCCGGGGTGGTCATCCCGGTGGACGGTGGAGTCAGCGCCGGCTAGAGGTGCTGTGCGGGAACGGCGGCCACATCCTCAGGCGCCCTCGCCTGCGAAGACACGCAGTTGGAGGGCGAGCATGCCGTAGTAGCCCACGAGCGTGGTGAGTTCGAACAAGGCTCGTTCCCCCAGGGTGTCCATCGCCTGCTGGTACTCGGCGTCGGAGAGCGTCCCGGACGCCAGGAGGGTGCGGGTCGTGCGCAACGCCGTCGCCTCCAGTGGATCGGTCAGCGCGGGGAGAGTCCCGGCCGCGAGTGCGGCCAGGTCTCCTTCCGTGAGACCGCACGTCCGGCCGACGGCCTCATGAGCCTCGCGTTCGAAGGTGCTGCCCCAGTGTTCGGCGACGGCGAGAATGGCCATCTCGCGTACGCGGTCGGAGAGAACGCTGTCGTAACGAACAGCACTGCCCACGCCCTGTACCGCATGGCCCACGGGAGGGCTGAGCAGCATGGCGTTGAAGGGACCGCGCAGCCGCCCGCGGTCGTCCACCAGCGGGAAGGCCTGACGGCCGGAGGCTCGGCGTCCGCCGGCGATGCTCTGGTAGACGGCCTGTTGGTCTTCGCTCAGCTCCTTGGGCAGAAATCCGGAAAGGCGTGCTGGGCCCGTGTGAGTCACAGCGGTAGCTCCGTTCTCGTGCGGAAAAGGGCGGTCGGCCCGGGGCCGGGTCAGACCAGGGTGCGGCCGCCGTCCACGTAGAGCACCTGACCGGTGACGAAGGAAGCCTGCGGGGACGCCAGAAACAGCACGGGGCCCACGACGTCCTCCGGAGAACCCAGGCGCCCCGCCGGCACGAGGGCGGTCATCTCGTCACGCATCCCGGGCTTGTCCAGGTACTCCCGCGTCAGCTCGGTCTCCGTGTAGCCGGGCGCAACGGCGTTGACGTTCACACCCTCCGCCGCCCATTCGCGTGCCATCACCTTGACCAGCTGGTCGAGTCCGCCCTTGCTTGCGGCATACGGGGCGTGGTGGCGGTGCGCCAACCTGGAGGACACAGAGGAGAAGAACACCATCCGCCCGCCGCCGGCCTCCCGCATGATTCGGCCGGCCGCCCGCCCCAGCCAGAAGGCGCTGGACAGGTTCAACGTCACGATCCGTTCCCACACCTCGTCCGGGGTGTCCACCACGGGGCGGCGATCGTTCGTGCCCACCGCGTGCACCAATACGTCGAGTCCGCCGAGCAGGTCCGCTGCGTTGGACACCGCCTGGTCGCATCCCTTGGACGTGGTCAAGTCCGCTGCCAGCGTGCGCACTTCGGCTCCCGCCTCCCGCAGGTCCTCCTGTGCGCTTTTGAGGGTGTCCTCGTCCACGTCCACCAGCACGAGCCGCGATCCGGCCGCCGCCAGACCCGCGGCACACTCCTTGCCGAGCCCGCCTGCCCCCAATACCAGGGCGCGGGTACCTTCCATGCAGAGCCAGCCCATTGTCCGTCCGCCTTTCCTTGGTTGAAGTCCGGTGTGCCGATCAGAACCCGCTGTCCCGCCCGATCCGCCGATAGTTCTCAGGACGTCGGACCGCCTGCCAGCTGGCGTATCCCAGGCCGGCCACGAACAGAACTCCGACCAGACAGAAGAGAATGGGGGCGAGCGCAGGGGGCGGCCCCGCGCCCAGGAGCAGGTCGGGCCGACTGGCGGTGAAGTACAGGAGCCATCCGAAACAGGCGGCACTGACCAGGGGAGCGACAACGACCTTCCACACGGACTCTCCCGTATCCGCGTTGCGACGGAAGTAGACGAACACGGCCAGCGAGACCAGCAACATAAGCCCCTCCAGCGCGAAGACGTCAACGGCGCTGAGGATGGTGTAGATCGCCTGTGGGTCGGTGGTGGCGAGAAGAATCAAGAGCACCGCCCCCACTGAGATCGCGGCGTTCAGAAGGGCGGCCCGGTGGGGGGATCCGTGGCGTGCGTGGATCGCGGCGATGGAGCGCGGCAGTACCCGGTCGACGCCGAAGGAGTACAGGTATCGGGTCGACGCGTTCGCGATGGTGATCTGGCTGGCGAGCACGCTGGTGACCAGCAGGGCGCTGATCAGTTGCCCGACTCCCTGGCTCAGGGAGTGGCTGAGCGCCGTGGTGAACGCCGCGGCCGTGTCGGCCGATGTTGCCGCCACGGCCTTGTCAGTGCCCAGCGCCGTGATCAGGCACCACGCGGTGACGCCGTGGAACAGTGACACGGCGACGACCAGGATGTAGGTGGCTCGGGGGATGGTGCGGGCCGGGTCGCGGACCTCTTCGCGGTAGATCGCGGTGGACTCGAACCCGATGAACAGGTTGATCGCGTACAGCGCGGCCACCGCGATGGGGCCGCTGGTGAACGCGTCCCAGGTGAGAGGTTCCGTCGGGTGGCCGGTGGGTCCACCACGGAAGAGCGTCACCACGTTGAAGGCGGCGACGATGAGGATCTCGACGCACACGACGGTTCCCACCACGCGGACGTTGAAGTCCACACCGCGGTAGGAACAGAAAGTGACGATGGCCATGAACGCCAGGAGGTAGATCCACCAGGGCAGATCGATGCCCAGCTCGTTCTTCATGAGGTTCTGCGTCGCCACGGCCCCGAAGAAGTACCCGCCTATCCCTCCCAGGACGTAGTAGGCCGATGTCACGGCGCCCGAAGCGAGGCCGAGGCGTTTGCCGAGCCCCGCGGAGATGTAGGCGTAGAACGCTCCGGGGCGAGGTACCCAGCGCACCATCGCGGTGTAGCCGACAGCGAAGATGAGCAGGACCAAGCCGGCCGCGGGAAACATCAGCGGAGCCCCGAGGCCGTTGCCGTACGCGATGACGAGCGTGACGAACCCGGCTGCACCCGCGAGTGGGGCGAGGTAGGCAAGGACGGTCAGGACCAGGCCGGTTGTTCCCATGCGGGGCGACAGTTGGCCGGTACGGGCTTCCATCTGCGGTTCAGTGTGGGCCTCGACGCTCGGTTGACTGTCCGGGGTGGTGGCTTCAGACACGATCACCCTCCATTGCATTGATGGGGTCCGATAAACACCGGGCCCATTTCTGGACGGACAGCGGTGCTTTCGTCGGGGAACGCTAGAGCGCCACCCACCGGGGGGAATTTGGAGAATCAACGGAATGTGATGCCTGCCTCTGGTGCAGGCCCAGGACGTCCACACCCGGGGACCGCGAGGCGGGTTCGGAGATTGCTCAGTGATCAGGCAGCAACTTTGTGCTCTCTCCACTGATGCCACGGCGCAACCTTCGATTGACTCCGCAACACGTCGGGCGTGGCGACAGGTCCGGTCACGGACGGCGCCGCCCGCACGCAATGTCAATCAGGGAGGTCTCCGGCGTGATCGTCGACGCAGCCACCAAGTCACGAACTGTCATGTGGGGCATGTCCACCGGGCTGACTGTCCTGTTCTTTGTCCTGTCCGCCATCTCGATCGTGGTGTTCATCTACGGCGTCGTCGCCCCGATCCTGCGCTATCGGCGAGGCAACAGCGTCGGATTGCCGCCCTGGCGTGAACTGCCCGGCCGCGTCGTCCGTGCGGCCAAACTCATGGTCACGCACGAGACCATCGCCCGCCGCAACCGTGTCGTCGGCTGGGCCCACCGCGCCATCGTGTACGGCTGGGCCACCCTGTTCGCCGGAACGGTCATCGTCGCCCTCGACCACGACATCCTCCAACCGCTGTTCGGCGTCCGTATCTTCCAGGGCAACTTCTACCTCGCGTGCAAGACGGCGCTGAACATCCTGGGAACCGGCCTGATCGCCGGCATGGTCGTCATGATGTGGCGCCGGGCAGTCACCAAGCCTCCGGCGCTGGACTACACGCGCCCCGACCGCGCCGCCGACGAACCGGGTGCGGACCGGACCAAGTACCTCGTCGGCGACTGGGTGTTCGTCGTCTCGCTGCTGGTCATCGCGGTCACAGGGTTCGTCCTTCAGGGTGTGCGCATGGCGATGGAGGACCCCGGCTACTCGCTTGTCCAGTTCGGTGGCTGGGTGTTCGCCGAGCCGCTCGGAGCCCTGCTCAACCACGACCAGCTCGGGGTCCTGCGCCATGGCATCTGGTGGTTCCACGGTGTCCTGTCGCTCGCCTTCGTGGCGGCGATTCCCTACACCAAGGCCTCGCACATGCTGGTGAGCTTCGTGAGCCTGGTCCTGCGCGACCCCGAGGCCAAACGCCAACTCCGGGCGGTCCCCGAGGACGCGAACGACAAGCCCGTCGGCTACGCGACGCTCGAGGACTTCAGCGCACTGCACCTCCTGCAACTGGACTCCTGCACCAAGTGCGGCCGCTGCCACGAGGTCTGCCCCGCCACGTCGACGGGCCGCCCCCTCTCCCCCCGTGACGTGGTCCTCGAACTCCGGGACGAACTGCACGAGGCCCTTCCCCCCATCGGCGGTGTTCTCGGCGGGCTCATGCGGGGCGAGGGAAACGTCGTCGACCTAGGGCTTCCGGTCGTCGGCCACGACAACGTCCGAGAGGAGTCCGTCTGGGCCTGCATGCAGTGCAACGCCTGTGTCGACATCTGCCCGGTCGGCGTCGAGCAGGCCCCCATCATCAACGGAATGCGACGTGCGCTGGTCGACCAGGGAGACATCGCACCGACGCTCCAGACGGCCTTCGAAGCCATCGAGAAGACCGGGAACTCCTTCGGGCGGGAAGCCCGGACACGGGCCTCGTGGACCAAGGACCTCGGCTTCACCGTCAAGGACGCGCGCACGGAACCGGTCGACGTGCTGTGGTTCGTCGGGGACTACGCGTCCTTCGACGAACGCTCCCAGGAGATCACCAAGGCAACCGCCCGGCTCTTCCACGCAGCCGGCCTCGACTTCGGCATCCTCTACGACGGCGAGTACAACTCCGGCAACGACGTACGCAGGGCCGGCGAGGAAGGACTGTTCGAGTCCTTGGCGGAGCGCAACATCGCCGCGCTCCGCGCCGCCTCGTTCCAGCGGATCGTCACCACCGATCCGCACTCGCTCAACGCCCTCCGCAACGACTACCCCACCGTCGGCGGGGACGACTGGGAGGTCGTCCACCACGCACAGCAGCTCGTCGAGCTGATCGAGGACGGACGGCTGGCGGTCGGCACCCTCGACTACCGCGTCACGTACCACGATCCGTGCAACCTGGGTCGTATGAACGGGGACTTCGAGGCTCCGCGGCGCATTCTGGAACTCCTCGGCTGCACGCTGGTCGAGATGCCCCGCAACCGTAGCAACTCCTTCTGCTGCGGCGCCGGCGGCGGGAGGATCTGGATGCCGGACCCGGCCGGCACCGAGAAGCCCTCCGAGAACCGTATCCACGAGGCCGTCGCGCTCGAGGACGTGGACTACTTCATCGTGACCTGCCCCAAGGACGTCACCATGTACGAGGACGCCATCCGCACGACCGGCAGCACGGAACGACTGACACTGCGCGAGCTCACCGAACTGATCGAGGAGTCCCACGCACGGACCGGGCGAGCGGTGGTGACGGCGTGAGCGCCACGTCGGCCGAGGTCTGGGTGGTGGTGGTCCCGTCGGCCCGCCAGACGGAAGCGGTCAGCGCCGAACTGCTCGGCGAGGCCAAGCGGCTCGCCGGCAGCGGGACGGTGCGTGCCCTGGTCATCGGCCACGACCTCGACGCAGAGGTGTCGATGCCGGCACGCTGGGCCGCCGCTTCGGTGCTGACAGTCGATGATCCGCAGCTGGCGACGTATCACCCGGAGCGTTTCGCACGGGTGGTCGCGGAGGCGATCCGGACCGCGGACGTGACGGCTGTGCTGTTCGCGGGAACCGTTCTCGGAAGCGACCTCGGTGCGCGCGTCGGCCATGAGTTGGGGCGTCGATTCCACGGGGGATGCGTCAACTTCGACCTGGCGGGCGACAAGCTCAGGGTCGTTCGCGCCGTCGACGCAGGGCGGAGCCATCAGGTCGAACTGGCCGACACCGGGCCCTACTTGATTTCACTGATCCCCGACACGGTGGGTGGGGGAGCCCCCGCGCCCGTCCGCGCCACGGTCGAGAAACTGCCGATCGAGGTCAAGGAGGAGCCGACGGCCCTGGAGGACCTCGGCTTTGTCGCCGCGGACCCGCGCACGATGGACATCCGGGACGCCGACATCATCGTCGCGGGCGGCCGCGGGGTCGGCGGAGCGGAAGGGTTCGCGGTGCTCGAAGAGGTCGCGGAGCGGCTCGGCGGAAGCCTCGGCGCGAGCCGCCCGGCCGTGGAGGCCGGATGGGCCGAGTACGAGCGGCAGGTCGGTCAGACCGGCCGGGTGGTGCGGCCGAAGCTGTATGTCGCTTGTGGCATCTCCGGTGCCACCCAGCACCTGGCCGGCATGCGGGAAGCCGAGACGATCATCGCCGTCAACACCGACGCCGCCGCGCCGATTCACGGGGCCGCGACGCTGTCCGTCGAATGCGATCTGCACGAGGTCCTGACAGCACTTGCCGCGCAGTTGCGCGCGCGTCAGAAGGGAGCGGCAGCATGAGCAACTCGCTGAGCATCGTCGTCTGCGTGCGCCCGCCGGATGGAGATGATCCGGATCCGGCGCTCGGCGAACTCGATCTGCGTGCCGTCGAGTACGGGGTGCAGCTGAGCCGCGAGCACGGGCAGTCCTCGAACGTGACGGCCGTCGCGGTGGGCGGCGGAGCATGCCTGGAACTCCTGAGGGAATGCAGTGCACGCGGTGTCGACAGGGTCATTCACGTCGAGGAACAGGCCCACCAGGACGACGGTCTCGACATCTCCCGCCGACTGGCAGGGGTGGTCGGCGAGCTTGCGCCGGATCTCGTCCTGTGTGGCAACCGCTCCGATACGGGTATGCACGGGACCGTCCCCCGCGAGCTCGCACACCTGCTTGACCTGCCCTTCGTCGGTTCGGTCACCGAGTTGTCGATCGAGGGAGAACAAGGGGCTCAAACAGCCCGCGCTGTACAGCGGTTGGAGCGCGGCGACCGGTGGGCATGGGGCTGCGCACTGCCCCTGGTCTGCGGGGTCGAGCGGGACATCTGCGCACCTCGCTACCTCGCCGTCCGGCGGCGCCGCCGCGCCGGCTCCGTGATTCCGGTGACGCCGACGGGCGCACCACATGCCGCCGACGGGGGCGGGTCGCAAGGCGCCCTGATGGTGGAGGGTCGAGAGCCGCCACGCATCCGGCCGAAGAAGTCCAAGGTGACCACGGCCAAGATGTCGGCCGCCGACCGCATGAAGCTTCTGCGCGGGGGTGGGAAGGCACCTGCCGCCGGAGCGGAGAACGACGACGACAAGCCCAGGCGCGTTGTCGGCGATCCCGAGGCCGCGGCCGCGGAGATCATCAAGCTGCTGGAGAAGAAGGACCTCCTGAAGAGCTGACGGCGGTGGTCGACCGACGGAATCTCGACACCTCACGTGCCTCGCACACGCCGTGCCGCAACTGCCCGGGCATCGCCCGCCCCGTCGACATGCCGCTTCATTGAAATACCCCATGTGACAACCTATTTGGAGGGCGATCGTGTCCGATGCCACCACCCGGGGCGCCGCAAGACCGAGCGCGGAGGCGGGCTCCCCATCCGAGGCAGCCGACGTCGGCGGAGGTGTGTCCCCGCGGACGGGAACGGCCGGCCTGGTCCTCACCGTCCTGGCATACGTGGCTCCCCTGACGGGTGCGGCCGGATACGTGACGCTCGTGATCGCGTACGGCAACGGGCTCGGGGCTCCGCTGATGTTTCCCGCTGCCGGCCTGGTCCTGCTCGTCTTCGCCGTCGGCTACACCGCGATGGTGCGCCGATTGCCGCGCCCAGGAGCGTTCTACGCGTACATCTCCGCGGGACTCGGCAAACGCCTCGGTCTCGGTGCAGGAGCCGTAACAGCCGCCTACTACCTTCTCGGAGGAATCAGCGGGTACTTCTTCGGTTCCGTGGCGACGCAGAACCTCATGAAGAACGAGCTGGGCATCGACCTGCCCTGGTGGACGTACCTCGCCGCATTCGTGGCGGTCGTCACCTTCTGCTCCTACCGTGGCGTGGACTTCAACGTCCGCGTGGTGGGAACCATCGTGTGCGTCGAGATCCTCATCATCGCCGCCTTCAACGTGGTGACCCTCTTCCGCGGTGGACCCACCGGCCACCCGTCAGAACCCCTCACCTGGGACGCGTTCACCAGCGGCCCCATCGCGGTGGCCGCGCTCTATACGATCAACCTGTTCGCCGGGTTCGAGTCCACCGCGATCTACCGCGAAGAGGTCCGCGACCCGGCCCGCACCATCCCCCGAGCCACCTACATCCTGGTCATCCTCCTCTCGCTCTTCTATGCCGTCACCGCGTGGTGCCTGATCGCAGCGCTGGGTACCGACAAGGCCGTCGACGCAACCGCGGCCAACCCTGCCGCGGCGTTCACCACGGCACTCAGCCATTCCCTGAGCCAGGGAGTCGGGCAGCTGATCAGCGCTCTGTTGGTCACCAGCCTGCTGGCCAGCCAGATCACCATCGCGAACGCGTCGACCCGATACCTGTACTCCTTCGGCGTCGACCGGGTACTTCCGCGCTCCATCGCCGCGATCCACCCACGCCACGGATCCCCCCACCGGGCCGCCCTGGCCAACGCGGCAGTCACGGTTGCCGTCGTCGTGGTGATCGCGGTTCTCGGCACCGCCCCGAAGGTGGTCTACGTCGTCTTCGGAGGCGTGCTCATCTTCGCGTTGGAAGCGCTCATGCTTCTGGTCTCCCTGGCCGTGTTCGTCTACTTCCGGCGCAACGCCGACCTGGGCGAGTCCGTCTGGAAGGTTGTCGTCGCGCCTCTGGTCAGCGCCGCGTGCCTCGCATGGCTCTTGTACTCCACCGCCACCCATGCCGACCTGCTCCTGGGCACGGGACCGATCCCCGTGCTCACCCCCATCCTCTTCGGCGTGGTCGCCCTCACGTTTGTCGCCGGCTTCGGATACGCCTGCTGGCAGGCGGTGCGGTGCCCGGAGAAGTACGGGCGCATCGGGCGGGAAACGACGAACTGATCAGTGCGCCTCCGATCCCGGCGGCGACCCTGAAGACTGCCGCATGCGGCAGTTGGCGATCGTGGAGAGCCCGAATATCGGCATCTGGTTCGTGCTGACTCCTAATGGCTCAGGCGCAACATGCGGCTGTACGACTGGTGACACCGCCCCGGGCGCCGACGACGAGTCCGTCGCGCACGGTGTGCGGAATACAAGCACTGATGTCGAATCGAAGGCGGGGCGCACGCATGGCCGTAAACGTGGCAGAGCACGCGGGACGGGTCGCGGACATCCTCGGTCACCCCGGGAAGATGCCGATCGGGGACGAGTGGGTCGCTGCGAGCAGCGGCGCGACGCTGACCACCTCGGATCCGGGAACGGGCAGGGCGCTGGCCGAGGTCCCGCTCGCCGGGGCCGAGGATGTCGACCGGGCTGTCAGTGAGGCGCGGCAGGCGTTCACTACTTGGCGGCGCACGGCTCCCTTGGAGCGCGCCGCGATCCTGTGGCGGATCGCCGACACGCTGGAGGCACACGCCGACGAACTGGCGCTCCTGGAGACGCTCGACACGGGTAAACCGCTGGAGCACTCGCGGGGGTACGACCTCAACTCGGCCATCAACGAGTTCCGTTACATGTCGGGCCTGGCGGCCAGGGTCAACGGCCGGCTGTCCCCGCTGTCGACGATGCCCTCGGGAGTGTTCCACTCCTACACCCGGCTGGAACCGCTGGGAGTGATCGGCGCCATCACACCCTGGAACTTCCCGCTGGCGAACGCGTCCTGGAAGATCGCCCCCGCACTCGCCTGCGGGAACACGGTGGTGCTCAAGCCCTCCGAGGAGACGCCGCTCACCACGATCCGCGCGGCCGAGTTGATGCTTCAGGCGGGCCTTCCGGCCGGCGTGGTGAATGTCGTCACGGGTGACGGCTCGACGGGACAGGCTCTCGTGCGTCACCCTGGCGTCAACAAGATCACGTTCACTGGCTCGACGTCGACGGGCCAGGAGATCGCACGGGTCGCGGCTGAGAACATGACCCGAGTCTCCCTCGAGTTGGGTGGCAAGTCCCCGAACGTCATCTTCGCGGACGCGGACATCGAGGCGGCGATCCTCGGTGCCGTGGGCGGCGGCTTCTGGGACAGCGGTGAGGTGTGCAGTTCCGGCTCCCGCCTCTACGTGGAGCGTCCCGCACTGGACCGCGTTCTCGAGGGTCTGCGAAAGGCCACCGAGGCGATGCCGATCGGCCACGGCCTGGAGCCGGACACGGCCATCGGCCCCCTCATCTCCGCGCGCCATCTGGACCGTGTCTCCGGGTATGTGGAGGAGGCACGAGGTGAGGGCGTCGAGGTGGCATTCGGAGGCGAACGGCTCGACCGGGAGGGACACTTCTACCGGCCGACGGCACTCCTCGGCGCGTCCCCCGACTCGAAGGTCATCAACGAAGAGATCTTCGGGCCGGTGCTGACCGTCGTGCCCTTCGACGACGCCACCGAGGTCATCGACGCCGCGAACGCCACCTCCTATGGACTCGCGGCCGGCGTATGGACGAGCGACATCGCGAAGGCTCACCACTTCAGCGAGAACGTCGAAGCAGGCGTCGTGTGGGTCAACTCCTACGGTGTCGTCGACCCGACGATGCCGTGGGGTGGCCTCAAGAAATCCGGATGGGGACGAGAGAACGGGGAGCAGGCTCTCCACGAGTTCACCGAGGCAAAGGCCGTGTGCATGCAGGTCGGTTCCCTGTAGCAGCGATGGCCGCATCCGGGGCGAACTGACCGGAGACATCCACGGGGGCACGCGGGTAGCCTGCAGCCGTCAGGTGGGCAACCTCGTGGAGGTCGTGCGGGTAACAGGAATGAAATGCCCACCTGATAGGTCTGGACAACAACTACCTGGACATCTCCCTGGGGTTCTGGGGTCCAGGCGTGGACCTGCTGAATACCGAGGACTCCCCTGAGGAAGATTGGGTGTGATGCTCCATGGGTCGAGGGGAATACACGCTGGGCGATTTGCTCGGCGAGTCGGAGTTGGGACTCGAGCTGCTGACAGGGGGACGGGAAGCGCTGCTCACCCCGCTCATAGGCGCTCACGCCATCGAACTCGAGCACCCGGCGAAGTGGCTGGACGGTGGGTGGATGATGCTCACCCTGGGAGTCCGCCTCCGCAACAAGCCGCAAGTCCAGCGTGAACTCATTGCGGAACTGCAGGAGTTGGGGGCCAGCTGTCTCGGCTTCGGGGTCGGCCTCTCTTTCAAGAGCGTTCCGCAGGCCCTCCTCGACGAGGCCAGGAAGCGCAACTTCCCTGTCGTGCTGGTGCCGGAGGAGACGCAGTTCCGCGACATCACGCGGGCCGTGTTCCATTCGACGGTGGGTATCGAATCGGCGACCTTCCAGAGGCTGTCCTCGATCCAGCAGAATCTGATCCGAGCGTTCGCTGACGCCAACCCGCTGGAGTCGATCGTTCAGCGGCTGGGCCGCCTCGTCCACTCGACGGTCGCGGTCATGTCCTTGGACGCGGAGGTCGACGCCGCGACGGGGACGATCCCGGTCGCGGAGATCGCCGCCGGACTGAGCAAGCAGTCCGAATTCCCCATAGCCCAGCTTGAGATAGCCGACTGGCAGATCCTGGCGGCGCCGGTGAGCACCGGCAACGGCCCCTCCGGGAGATGGCTCGTGGTGGCCTCACGCCGGACGACCGTGGCCCAGGAGCTGGCACGGGCCGCGATTCAGGTCACCGCGCCCCTCGTCGACGCCCTCCTGCGATTGAGCGTCACCAATCAGGGCCAGGACCAGGCGATTCGTCAGTCGGTCCTCGACTCGGTGCTCGACGACAGCCCCGAATCCCTGGATCTGCGCACCCTTGAGGCCCGCATTTCCGCGCTCGGGGTCGAATGCGACAAGGACTTCCGTGCCGTGGTGCTGATGGAGCGCCCCGAGGCAGTGGAGCACTGGCGTCAGCGCGCGGTGCCCGAGGAGCTCGCCTCCTGGCTGCGGTCGAGGCTGGAGTCACTCGGCGCCCGATATCTGCTGTCTCGCCGAACGGCCGAGATCGTCATGGTGGTCAACTCCGGTGCCGTTCTTCAGGAGGTCACCGAGGAACTGGCGAGGGCTTGGCCCGGGATCATTCTGGGTGTCGGCCGGCCGATCGGATCGGTGCCGGGAATCCGCACGTCGCACCGGGACGGGCAAATCGCCGTACGAGCCCAGTCGGGCGAGGCCGTCACGTGGTTCGACGACCTCGACGTCGTGACCCAGTTGCTTGCTGAGGTACCGAAGGAACGGTTCGAGGCGACGGCGGCCCCCATTGCGGCTCTGTTGGTCGAGAATCCGATTCAACTCGAGGCGCTGCGGGCCTATTTCGCGATGAACCGCGACGTCAAGGCTGCTGCGGACTCGATCTTCCTGCACCCCAACACTCTGCGATATCGGTTGGAGCGTCTGGAACAGGCCCTCGGACGGTCGCTGCGGGAACCAGCGGTGACGGCGTCCCTCTACTGTGTCCTCACCCTCATGCCGGACCTGGTCTCCGCGCCCGATGGGGCCGATTGGGCAGCATCGGGAGCGCACTCGGCCGCCGCCTCGCAGCCGCAAACCGAAGGGACACTCCGGGCTTCGTGAGGCTCTCGACTCCCTGGGGCGGGTCCGGTGGACCGCGGAGCTCGTGCCGGGTGCGCAACTCCAGCTGATCCGACATGGGCCACGACCGCCCCGGAGATCTCTGGCCGCAGCTCATCGATGCCGTGCTTCAGCCGGATCCACTGCGCGCGGGTCGGAACAGCGCACCTAGTCGACCACGCGCAGGTGCCCGCGATGGCCCGGCGTGATGCGGCGGCCCTCTGGTACTGGTGCGGGAGCCGCTTCCAGCTCGAGGCCCGCCAGAGCACGCTCGCGGATCCACGCACGGTCACGCTTCTCGTTGCGCCGGACGGGCAGCTCGTCGACGAAGTGGATGTCGCTGGGCAGCTTGAAACGCGCGATGCGGTCGGACAGCAAGTCGTAGACGTCGTCGGCGCTCATGATGCACCCGGGGTCGAGGAGGAGGAACGCCACGATGTTCTCCCCGAAGTCCTCGTCCGGAACGCCCACGGCCACCGCATCGCGGACGCCGGGCAGCCCGGCGAGAGCCGACTCCACCTCGGCCGGAGCGATCTTGGCGCCGTTCCTGATGATGACGTCGGCAGAGCGGCCGACGACGAAGTAGTACCCATCGGCGCCCTCGACGAGCAGGTCGCCGCTGCGGAACCAGCCGTCCGGTGTGAGGTGTTCGGCCGTGAGGCCCGGCTCGTTCCAGTAGCCGAGCATGATTCCGGGACCGCCGAGCCACGCCTCACCGACCTCGCCGACAGGTACGTCGTCCCCCTGCTCGTCGACGATGCGGACGCGTGCTCCCGGCACCAGCCGGCCCGCGGTGCCCACGGGGGCGTCCACGTCGCGCACCGGGTCGACCGCGATGACCGGTGCTGCCTCGGTCGTCGCGTAGCCATCGGTGAGGCGCATGCCGAGGCGGGACTCAAGGGCCTTGACGACCTCGTTGTTGATGGGCTCGCCGCCGCGATACAGGTGGCGCAGGGAGCTGAGGTCGTAATCCTGCTTGGAGAGCTCGCTCAGGATGGCTGTGTACATCGACATGGTGCCGGTGAACAGGGTGATGCGAGAGGTCTCGATCTCCGCCAGCGCGGCGCCCGGTTCGAAGTCCTTGTGGAGGACGATCGTGCTGCCGGCGAAGAGCAGCGCCTGCGCCAGCGTCGACAGGCCCCACACCCAGGAGAGCGGCAGCGTCACGAGCGCACGGTCACCGGGTTGGTAGTCCCAGACCTGCGCGTAGGCCTTGGCGTTCCAGATCTCGTGCGCATGTGAGCGAGACACTGGGTGGGGGCGCTGCGTGGTGCCGGAGGTGTAGCAGATCAGTACGGGCGTCTCGTCCTCGACGGGTTCGACGCCGACGGGTTCCGACCGCCGCCCGAGCTCGTGGAAGGCGAGCAGATCCTCGCGTGGAGGATCCATGACGATACGGATCGACGGCAGGTGCCGGCCACCACATCGCTCAAGGCGGTCCCACAGTGCGGCCTGGGCGATGATCGCGCTGGGCTTCGCGTTGGCGAGAACGTATTCCAGCTCGCCGACCTGGAAAGAGGCGTGAATGGGCGTGAAGATCGCGCCGAGCCGAGCGGTGGCCAGATAAGTCACGAGGTGTTCGATGGAGTTCTCGGAAAACATCATCACGCGGTCGCCGCGGCGGATGCCGAGTTCCCTCAAGCCGGCGGCGACGCGCTCGCTCTCGCGAACGAACTCCGCGTAGGTGAGACTTTCCTGGCCCATTTGGACAGCTATGACGTCGCCGGCCTCCCGGGCTCGATCAAGCGTCACTTCTGCGAGGTTCATTCCGCCACATCCTGTCCCGGACACTGGTGTCTTCCCCCCAACGGGGCACCGCTGCAACTGCAGGCTCCAAGGAGGCCGAGCGCCCTCCCGTCAGGGGTCCGTCGGTCGGTCCGGACCCGGGCCCTCGGCCTCAGATTCTACTTGCCGCGAGCGTTGCCGGTAGGTGGTTGGTGCACCGACAACGCGTCCTGGCAGTCCTTGCGCTCGGCTCAGATTGCGATGCCGAGATCGTGTGCGGCGACGCCTCCCATGATCATCGACAGCTGTTCGGCGCTGATCGTGCGCCCCAGTCGTTCCGCGTGTTCCGGGATACGTCGATACATGGCGACGATCGTGTCCAGGAAGTCGGGTTGGCGAACCTTCGATCCGGATACGTGGTCTGTGCCGAACAAGAGCCGATCGAACCCGATCGATTCGCCGGCCTCGAGAATCTTCCGCGTGAATTCGAGCTCGGCGTCCGCATCGGAATCGTCCCAGAGCCAGACCGACATTTCGAGTCGGACATTCGGCCCGGACTGCGCGACCTTGAGAGCCTCCGACCACCAGACGGGGGCTCCCGCGTGTCCCAGCCACACCGGCAGGTCCGGGAATGCGAGGACCGCGTTCTGTAGATGCATCGGGTTGGAGCGTTCCGCGTCCAGCAGCGGCAGAGGGTGCCCGGTGTGGAACAGGACCGGTGCCTTGCGCACCTCGCAGACCTGATAGATCTCCATGGCCGCGTCCGAGGTGGGATCCCAGCCGCAGGAGGGGTACAACTTCAGTCCCCTTATCCCGCGTTCGAACCACTCGGTGACCATCTCGACCGCACCGTCGCGGCGGGGATCGATGCCACCGAAGGGGATCAGCCGGCCGCCGCTGCGGTCCGCCAGGTCCAGCATCTTGTCGACGACCGCCCCGATGGGCCGGGTGCCCGTGAAATCCGGCCCCCAGTCGATGGGGAGGAGGACGCTCTTGTCCACGCCGGCCCCGTCCATGCGGGAGATCATCCGTGCGCCGGTGGGGTCGATGAGGCCTTGCTCGATGCGTCCCCGCACGCTGGAGGGGGTCCTGCCCGGCTTGGCTCTGGCCCAGTCCGCGGCAACCCAGTCCCACCATTCGTCGGGCCAGTGCCCGACGTCCAGGAGATGGGTGTGCGTGTCGATGATCAATTTGCGGCCACCTCGAAGAGCGGGATCATCTGACCGTTGTCCGCCTTGGCGAAGGTGATCTCGACAGCGGTCCCGATGTCCACGGCCTCCGGGGCATCGCCGAGAATGTTCCCGAACACCTTCACACCGCCCTCGAGTTCGACGAGCCCGACAACGTACGGGAGTTTGTCCACGTAGCCGGGGGTGTTGTTCTTGTAGACGACCGAGCACGTCCAGACGGTGCCCTTGCCGGACGAGGCGAAGTCGTCGACCTGGTCGGACCAGCAGTGGCAGCACAGGGCTCGGTAGTGGTACTGGGTCTTTCCGCAGTCCCGGCAGCGCTGGAGCAGGAACGTGCCTTCGTTGCACGCGTCCCAGAAGGGCGCGGTCTCCGGGGTGGGCACCGGCAGGAAACCGGACCAAGCGGGGGCAACTTCCGTGTTCATTCTCAGACTCCCAGGAGGTGGGCGGCAGAGCCGCGGCGTGCGAGGAACGCGGCACCGGTCGCGGTGCACAGCGCGGTGCGGGCTCCTTGGACCTGACGCCCGGCGGCTTCCTCGCGTAGTTGCCTGACCGCCTCGACGAACAGAAAGATGCCGCGGCGTCCGGGATGGTTGGACGAGAGCCCGCCGCCGTCCGGGTTGGTGGGCAGCGAGCCACCGTTCAGGCGCAGATTGCCGTCGGCGGCGAAGGCACCCCCCTCACCGACCTTGCAGAAGCCGGCCCCCTCCAGGTCGATCGGCACGTTGAGGGTGAACGCGTCGTAGATCATGGCGGTGTCCACGTCCTGCGGGCCGAGCCCGGACATGTCGTACGCCTGGTCGCAGGCGCGCTTGACCATCTCGCGGCTTTCAGCGGCCCAGTCGGTCAGGCCGCCGCCATGCCCCATGTAGCTCTCGCCGAATCCGAGAATGCGGACGGGCTTCTTCCTCGTGTCCGGAATGAGATCCGGGTGTACGAGGACAAGGGCGGCGCCGCCATCGGAGATGACGCAGCAGTCATTCCGGTGCAGCGGCGAGGCGATCACGGGTGAATTCAACACGTCGTCGACCGTCATCGGATCCCGGTAAAGTGCCTGCGGGTTCAGTGCGGCATGCTCGCGCATCGTCACGGCAACCGAAGCCAACTGCTCGGACGTGAGTCCGTAGTCGTGCATATAGCGCTTGGCTACCATTCCCATGAACGAAACGACAGTGGTGCCATAGATCTGCTCGAAAGAGTCGGGAGTGGGCAGAACTTCCTGGATGCTCAATTGGTTGTAACCGATCGTCCCCACCTTGATCTTGCGGGAACGCGTGTTGGCGCCGTACGTGATGAGTGCACATTTGGCCATTCCCGACTGGATGGCCAACACGGCGCGGTTGACGTAGTAGCCGAACGATGCGCCGCCGACATCGGTCTCGTCGATGAAGTTCGGCTTGATACCGAGGTAGTCGGCGGCCATGACGGCCGCGCATCCTCCCAGGTAGCCGCCCTCGGAAGCGGTCGACGACGTGAAGAAGGCATCGACATCCGCGGGGGTCAGACCCGCGTCTTCGAGCGCGCCCTTCGCGGATTCCGCATTTATTTGCCACTCGCTCTTGTCGGGCGCAAACCGAGTCGGGTGCTCGTATGCGCCGGCGATCGCCACACCGCCGGGAACTGACATCATGGTGATATCTCCTGTGTCGGCCACATGTTCACCGCCGAATGACGGTGGTTTCCGGCGCATGCAATGTGAGCTGTCCGTTCTCACGCGGCCATGCCGTGCGGGCTTGGGCCGGGTACCTCCGCGTACGCCGATGTTCTGATCCTGTGGGCACCGGCATGGCGATGCCATCGTGCATCGCACAAGGTTGTCGCCATCGGATCGGGAATCGTACGCATCAGTTGCCGGTTCGCTCCGCCCTACGCTCTGACCGGACCCGCGCCGCATCAGCGTGCGTCAATCCCCGGACGGACTCCAGGAGCGTGATCGATGAGCCAGCCCGTGCAGCAGCGAATCCTCAAGACGGCCATTCCCGGCCCCGAATCCGCGAAGCTGCATCAGCGACGTACGAAGGCATTCTCCGAGAGTTTCGGTGTCACGCTCCCCGTGTTCATCGAATCGGCGGGCGGCGGCATTCTGGTCGATGTCGACGGCAACCACTTGATCGACCTGGCCTCCGGGATCGCCGTCACCAGCGTCGGCGCGTCCCACCCGAAGGTGACCGAAGCGGTGCGCAAGCAGGTGGAACGCTTTACGCACACGGGCTTCCTGGTGACTCAGTACGAGTCGGCGGTGCAGGTCGCCGAGCGGCTCAACGCCCTGACGCCCGGAGACTTCGAGAAGCAGACCGGCCTGTTCAGCACCGGCGCCGAGGCGATCGAGAACGTGGTCAAGATCAGCCGGACCTACACGGGCCGTGACGCGATCGTCGTGCTCAGCCACGCCTACCACGGCCGCACGCTGCTCACCATGACCATGACGGCGAAGAACGCCCCGTACAAGGAAGGCTTCGGACCGTTCGCCCCGGAGGTCTATCGCGCGCCGTCACCGTATCCGTACCGGTGGAGCGGGCACCCGGATGACATCGCGCAGCAGGCGTTCGACCAGCTCGCCGACCAGATCACCACCCAGATCGGGGCGCACAACGTCGCCGCGATCATCATGGAGCCGATCCAGGGCGAAGGCGGTGTCATCGTGCCGCCCGCAGGCTACCTGGCGAAGGTGGCCGAGTTCGCCCGGGAGAACGGCATCGTCTTCGTCGCGGATGAGATCCAGGCGGGGCTTGGCCGCACCGGCGACATGTTCGCCGTCAACCATGAGGGCGTCGTTCCCGATCTCATCACCACGGCGAAGGCGCTCGCGGGCGGCCTGCCCTTGTCGGCCGTCACGGGACGCGCGGACATCATGAGCGCTGTCCCGGCCGGCGGCCTCGGTGGCACGTACTCCGGCAACCCGGTCGCCTGCGCGGCCGCGGTCGCAGCCCTCGACGCCCTCGTCGAGGAGGACCTGCCCGGCCGTGCCCGGCGCATCGAGGCGATCGCCAAGCCGCGCCTGCAGGCTCTTGCCGGGGAGGGCTCACACATCGGTGAAGTGCGGGGCAGGGGTGCGATGTTGGCGATGGAGTTCGTGGAGCCGGGGACGAAGATCCCGGACGCGGCCGCCGCGAAGCAGGTGGCGAACCACGCCAACAGCAACGGTGTGCTCACGCTGACAGCGGGCACCTACGGGAACGTGATCCGGCTGCTTCCGCCGCTTGTGATCGGCGAGGACCTCCTCACCGACGCGCTCGACGTCATCGAGGCCGGGGTGGGAACGCTCGCATGACCATCCTGAGTTACTCCCCTCGAGACGGCCGGGTCCTCGGCGAGGTACGCGAGAGCGCCCGGGTGGACCTGGCGCTCGCCGTGGTCCGGGCGGCCGAGGCCGCCCAGCCGGTCGCGGACGTCGCGCCGGCGGAACGCCAGCGGTGGCTCGCGGCGATCGCCGACGCGTTGGATGCCAATCAGGAGGCACTCGCCGAGCTCGCGGACGGTGAAACCGCCCTCGGGATGCCGCGTTTGCTGGGGGAGGTCGGACGCGCGGCCGAGCAACTCCGCTTCTACGGCCGGGTCGCCGCCGACGGAGGCTTCCTGGGGGCGGCCGTCGACGAGGCGAGCGCCACCACACCACGGCTGGTGCGGATCAACCGTCCACTCGGGCCGGTCGCCGTCTTCGGCGCGAGCAACTTCCCCTTCGCGTTCGGGGTGCTCGGCAACGACACCGGCTCGGCGATCGCCGCCGGATGCCCGGTGGTCGCCAAGGCCCATCCGGCGCATCCCCTCACCTGCCGCCGCCTCGCCCAGATCGCCGCGGAGGCGCTGGCGGGGGCGGGCGCGCCCATCGGTGTGTTCTCGATGGTCGCCGGACTGGAGGCGGGCGTCGAACTGGTGAAGGCGGAAGAGATCCGCGCCGTCGGGTTCACGGGCTCGCAGAGCGGAGGGCTCGCGCTGTGGCGCCTCGCCAACGAGCGGGAGGTGGTCATACCGGTCTTCGCCGAGATGGGGACGGTCAATCCTGTCGTCCTCACACCTCGCGGAGTCCGGCACATCGATGAGGTGGCGAAGGGGTTCGTCGGTTCCTTCACCCTGGGCGCCGGCCAGTTCTGCTCGAAGCCGGGCCTGCTCTTCGCGCCGGCGGGCCACGGCGCAGCCGAGTCCGTCGCGACCGCGCTGCACCGGGCGGCACCTGAGCCGACGATGCTCACGCAGGCCATCGCTTCCCATCTCGGGACGGGAGTGCATGACTTGGTCAGGGCCGGGGCGAAGGTGGTGGGTGCCGTCACCGGACCGGGCCGGGGGTGGTCCGCCGATGCCGCGGTGCTGTCCGCGCCGATCCAAGCGCTGCGACGCGGGTCGCGCCTGCTGGAGGAGTGCTTCGGACCGGTGGCGATCGTGGTGGAGTACGCCCACGAGAAGGAACTCCACGATGCGCTGGGCGAGTTGCAGGGGAGCCTTGCCGGATCGGTCTTCGGCGACGGCGCGGGCGATCCGGAGGCGGCCCGGGCCGTAACGGTGTTGGCTGGACAGGTCGGCCGCGTCACGCTCGGGGACTGGCCCACAGGAGTCGCCTTCGCCTGGGCCCAGCAGCACGGCGGGCCCTGGCCCGCGACCTCGCGGCCGTCGTCAACGTCCGTCGGTGCGGCGGCACTTGACCGATTCGTCAGGCCGGTGACGTTCCAGTCGATGCCGGACAACGTGCTCCCGGCCGTGGCGCGCGAGGCTGTCGCCGCGCAGAACCCCTGGGGCGTTCCGCGACGCGTCAACGGCGTGCTCACCGGACCGTGACACCGGCTGCCCGGTGCGGCGCCGAGCGGAAGAGCGGGCCAGCTGGAACTTCCTTCGGGAGAGCACCAACTCCGGTCCGGTCACCTTTGGATTCCGCATGAACCGCTGGTCGCCATGGCCCCCGTATCGTCACCGCAACCGACCCTCTGACCAGGAGCTCAGGTGTCCACAGGAGATCCGCTGTCCCGCACGGGCCCCGACGCGGTGGGCGGCCGTCTCTCCGGCGGCCTCGGCGCGGGGGCCATCGTCTTCATGGTGGTGGCCGCCGCCGCACCCCTTGCCGTCGTCGGTGGTGTCGTCCCGCTCGCCGCGCTGCTGGGAAACGGCGCCGGGGTTCCCGGCATGTTCCTCATCAGTGGCGGCATCCTGCTGTTCTTCGCCCTCGGCCTGTCCACCATGAGCCGGCACGTCACCAAACCGGGCGCCTTCTTCACCTACGTCGGTTACGGATTGGGCCGTCCCGCCGGAATGGCCGCGGCCTGGCTGGCCCTGCTGACCTACACCGCGGCACAGATCGCCGTGTTCGCCTACTCGGGCCTGATGCTGGGACGTTGGGTCGACGGCCACGGCGGCCCCGGCCTCCCGTGGTGGCTCTGGTCCCTGGCCCTGGCCGTCTTCGTGGGCATTCTCGGCCATCGGCGTGTGGAGTTGTCCTCCAAGGTCCTGGGGCTGCTCCTCATCGCTGAGATCGGCGTCGTGCTGATCCTCTCCGTCGTCATTCTGATGGGTGGCGGTGCGAACGGGATCACCGCAGATTCCTTCCACCCCTCCGTCGTCCTGTCCGGGAGCCCTGCCCTGGCCTTGATGCTGGTCATGGGTGGGTTCAGCGGCTTCGAGTCGACCGTGATCTACCGGGACGAGGCGCGCGAGCCTGAGCGGACGATCCCCCGGGCGACGTACGCGGCCGTCGTGCTGATCACGGTGTTCTACACCTTCACCGCGTGGGCGCTGGTCCAGGGCTGGGGGAGCGGGTTCACCGCGGCGATCGCGCACGACAGTTCGGGCTTTCTCGTCACCACGACCAGCCGCTTCCTGGGCTCGGCGGGGGCTGAGGTCGTCAACCTGTTGCTGCTGACCAGTTTCTTCGCGTGTGCCCTGTCCTTCCACAACGTCATCGTCCGCTACCAGCACGCGATGGCGAACGCCGGGCTGCTGCCGGGGGCGGTCGCCCGTGTGCACACTCGCCACCGGTCTCCGTACGTCTCGTCGGCGGTGCAGACCACAACGGTGCTGGCCCTGTTGGGCGTGTTCGCGGTGTGCCGATTGGACCCCTATCTGAAGGTCTACACGTGGCTCGGCGAAGTCGGGACGGTCGCCATCATCGTGCTGATGGCCCTCACCTCCCTCGCGGTGATCACCTACCTCAACCGCGAGCGAATACCCGCCGGCCCCTGGCGGACCTGGGTCGCCCCGGCCATCGGCTTGGCCGGTCTGCTGGCTGTCGCGGCAGTCCTCCTGTGGAACTTCCCCCTCCTCCTCGGTGACGCCGATGCGGCCGGCAGCCCTCGGGTGGGCCGGCTGACCATCGGCTTCTACGCACTGCTGGCGGCCTTTCCCGCCATCGGACTCGCGCAGGCCGCCTGGCTCAGACGTGCGCGACCGGCCGCCTACCTGAAGGTCATCGACATCATCTCCACGTGACACACGTCGCAAAGCTCCAGAAAGGCCATCTCGTGACCACGCAGATCACTCACTCGCCGACCCGTACGCCGGTCTCGAGCCTGACCGCACAGGAGATCACGCGCGTCAGCGGACTCCTGCACGAGGCCGGACATGTCACCCCGGCGGTCCGCTTCGCCTACGTCGGACTGCTGGAGCCCGCGAAGGCCGACGTGCTCGCGGCACTCGCCGGCGGCCCCACCCCGGACCGCGAGGTCAGGGTCCTGCTCCTGGACACCTCCAGCGGCGCCGCGTGCGACGCCACCGTCAACCTCACCCGCGGCACCATCAGTGACGTGGAGATCGACGGCAAGAACGGTCAACTGCCGATCCTCGACGACGAGTTCGGTGCAGTCGACCCGATTCTGCTCGCCGATCAGGAGTGGGCCGACGCACTGGCCAAGCGCGGACTGACCGTGGAGGAGGTGGTCACCGCTCCGCTCTCCCCGGGCTACTTCGAGAACCCCGGTGAGGAGGGACGGCGGATCCTCCGGGTGATCGCCTTCCAGTTCTCCGACCCGACGGACCACCCGTGGGCGCACCCGATCGACGGCCTCTCGGTGTACGTCGATGTCGTCGCCAAGGAGGTCGTCCGGGTCCTCGACGAGGAACTGCTGCCCATACCTGCCGAACCCAGCAAGTTCCACCTCCCGGAAGGGCGGCCGGCACCGTTGGAGGGGCTCAAGCCGATCGAGATCACTCAGCCCGATGGCCCCTCCTTCACCGTCGACGGGGAGCGTGTCAGCTGGGCCAACTGGACCCTGGACGTCGGGTTCGATGCCCGGGAAGGGCTGGTCCTGCACAATCTGTCCTTCGCCGACCCCGACCGCGACGGCGAGGTGCGCCCCGTCGTCTACCGGGCCTCCATCGCCGAGATGCTGGTCGCCTACGCGGACCCGGCTCCCACCCGCTACTGGCAGAACTACTTCGACACCGGCGAGTACCTCTTCGGCCGCTACACGAACTCCCTCAAGCTGGGCTGCGACTGCCTGGGCGAGATCCACTACTTCGACGCCACCCTGGCCGACGAGTTCGGCAACCCGCGGACCATCAGTAACGCCATCTGCATGCACGAGGAGGACTACGGCACCCTGTGGAAGCACACCGACGTCTACGTCGAGGGTGTTTCCGAAGTCCGCCGCCAACGCCGTCTGGTCATCTCGTTCTTCACCACTGTCGGCAACTACGACTACGGCTTCTACTGGTACCTCTACCTCGACGGCAAGATCGAGCTCGAGGCCAAGCTCACGGGTATCGCGTTGCCCTCCTCGTACAAGGGTGTCGAGGAGTGGCCGTTCGCGACGGAGGTCGCGCCCGGCGTCGGCGCCCCGTTCCACCAGCACCTCTT
This sequence comes from Streptomyces nidicola, assembly GCF_050106155.1. Lineage (NCBI taxonomy): Bacteria > Bacillati > Actinomycetota > Actinomycetes > Kitasatosporales > Streptomycetaceae > Streptomyces > Streptomyces nidicola. Next base: position 1,722,788 of record NZ_JBNBPI010000001.1, on the reverse strand, counting down.
CAGCGCCCGTCTGGACATGATGGTCGACGGCGTGGCAAACGCCGTCGACGAGGTCGAGGCGGCTCGGCTGCCCATCTCGGAACAGAACCCGCACGGCAACGCCTTCACCTTCGCCCGGCGGCGTCTCGCCTCCGAGGCCGAGGGAGGTCGCAGCGCCGATGCCTCGCTCGGCCGCACCTGGCACATCGTCAACACCGAGCGCACCAACAGGTACGGACAGCCCACGGGCTACGTACTGGAGGCCCAGCAGGGACCCACCCTGCTCGCGGACCCCGGCTCCTCGGTGCACGCCCGCGGAACGTTCGCGACCAAGGACGTCTGGGTGACCGCCTACGACCCGGCCGAGCGCTATCCCGCCGGCGACCTGGTCAACCAGAACCCCGGCGGTGACGGGCTGCCCGCCTACATGGCGGCCGACCGCAACCTGGACGGCTCGGACCTGGTCGTCTGGCACACCTTCGGGCTCACTCACTTCCCGCGCCCCGAGGACTGGCCGGTCATGCCCGTCGACTACGCCGGCTTCCGGCTGCTGCCGTACGGCTTCTTCGACCGCAACCCGGCCCTCAACGTGCCTGCGAGCGAGGGGACCCACGACAGCGGGTGCTGCTCGTCGCACGAGGACTGAGGACACCCTTCGTGCACCAGGCCCTCGCTCTTGCCTCGGTGCTCCTGGCGGCCCTCGGCGCAGTCTGCTGCGCCGGGGGCCGCCCGCGGGTCACCGCACCCATGATGGCAATGGCGCTGATGGTGCTGGCGATGCTCGACACCATGACACTCGGCTCAGTGCTGCTCGACCCGTTCGTATGGGCGGCCGTGCTGGCCTGTGGCGCCCTCGCGGCCGTGGTGATGCGCAGGTACCGCTCGCTTCGGCTGGAGCACGCGGCGCACCTGGCTGTGATGGCACTGCTCATCGGGGCTGCGGGCCTCAGCGGTGGCCGGGGGAGCCATGTAAGCCATCCCGTCGCGATGGTGGGTGCGGCCCAGACGCAGGTCATGTCCACCGGTGTGCCCAGCGGACTGCTCGTGCTGTGCGAGGTGCTTGCCGCGTGCGGCTGGGGCGGTGTGTTGCTGGGCCGGAGTCTGGTGTGCTCGGGGACGGCGTGCGCGGAACGCCTCGCGGGCGCCGGAAGTCTCCTGCTGATGGCGGGCATGTGTGTGCTGGGGTAGCCACTTCTGGACCGTACCGAGGGCAGCCGACCCACTCATTTCTCTTCACCAGGAGACGACGATGACGGAACTACAAGCTGCGGTGGGCACGTCGGCGCCCCCCGCTGTGAGCAGGGCAGCCGACCGCCGCCGGATGATCGGTATCTGCGTCGGCAACTTCATGGAGTGGTTCGACTTCTCGGTCTACGGCTACTTCGCCGTCGCCATCGGCGCCCAGTTCTTCCCGAGCGGCGACAGCACCGCGGAGGTGCTGTCGTCGTTCGCCGTGTTCGCCGTGGGCTTCGCCGCGCGCCCGGTGGGCGCCCTCGTGCTCGGGCCGATCGGCGACCGGAAGGGGCGCAAGGCGCTGTTGCAGATCACCGTGATCGGCATGGGTATCTCCACCACGCTGATGGGTCTGACACCGTCCTACGCCTCCATTGGGATAGCCGCCCCGATCCTGATCGTGCTGCTGCGCTGTCTTCAGGGAATGATGGCCGGCAGCGAGTGGTCGAGCGCCGCCGCCTATCTGGTGGAGAGCGCTCCTGAGGGGAGACGGGCGCGCCGCGCGAGCCTTCTGACGTTCTCCTCAGGGGTCGCGTTCATGCTCGGCACCCTGACCGCACTTCTGATCACCTCGACGATGTCCGAGGAGTCCGCCAACACCTGGGGCTGGCGCATCCCGTTCGTGGCCTCCGCCGTCACGGCCCTGATCGCCGTGTACATCCGCAAGAAGCTCGAGGACACCGCCGTCTTTCACGAGGTCGCGCGGCGGCGCGCGGCCGGCACCATCGAACCGGTCCCGTGGCGGGTCCAGGCCCGTGCTGTGTTGTTGACCGTGGCGTTCTCCGCACTGGGTTCGATCGGCCTGTACAACCTCATCACCTACGCCAACACCCACCTCGCGGTGACCGTCGGCATGCCACGCAGCAGCGCGCTGGTGGTGTGCATGGTCTCCCTCGTTCTGTACTCGTGCATGCACCAGTTCGCCGGTCTGCTCTGTGACCGATGGGGGCGCCGGCCGGTCGCGCTGATGGCCGGCGTGGGGCTGACCGTCGTAGGGGTGCCGGTCTACTTGCTGTGGGACACCGGCAACGTAGTCCTGGTCCTGCTCGGCCTGGTCATACTGGCGTTCTTCGCCTGCTGCGCCGCCGTGATCAACGTTGTGGTCCAGGTGGAAGTGTTCCCGGCGTCCATCCGGACCCGAGGCTCGGCGCTCGGTCACAACCTGTGCCAGTCGCTCATCGGCGGCACCGCGCCCCTGGTCTCCGCGGCCCTGGTCGCCGCAACCGGTATCGCCTTCTCGCCGGGTGTCTACCTCGCGGGCATCGCCCTGCTCGGCACCGTACTGGTGTGGTTCATGCTGCCCGAGACGAAGCACGTGGACCTGGTCCAGGGCTGAGCGGCGACGGCTGGACGGGCCGTTCCCCGTAGGGGCGGAGCCATGACCGGCTCCGCCCCTACGGTGTCCCGGGATCAGCCCTTGCGTGCCTCTGCCTCGGCGGTGAGCTGGGGCAGGACGTCGAAGAGGTCCCCTACGACGCCGAAGTCGGCCAGGTCGAAGATCGGAGCCTCGGCGTCCTTGTTGACGGCGACGATGGTCTTCGAGGTCTGCATGCCGGCCCGGTGCTGGATGGCACCGGAGATGCCGTTCGCGAGGTAGAGCTGTGGGGAGACGGTCTTGCCGGTCTGTCCCACTTGGCTCGAGTGCGGGTACCACCCCGCGTCGACGGCCGCGCGGGAGGCGCCCACCGCGGCGCCGAGGGAGTCCGCGAGCGCCTCGATCACGGCGAACGACTCGGCCGAACCGACGCCTCGGCCACCGGAGACCACGACGGCCGCCTCGGTCAGATCGGGGCGGTTCGACACCTGCCTGGGGGCCCGCGACACCACGCTCGTCCCCGTCGCGGCCGGCGAGAAGGCGATGGCGACCTCCTCCAACGTCCCGGCGGCCGCGGTCGGTTCGGGGGTGGCCGCGTTGGGCTTCACCGTGATGACCGGCGTGCCGCGCGTCACGGTGGAGCGCACCGAGTAGGTCGCCGCGAACGCCGACTGCGTCGTGAGCGGCCCGCTCTCGCCTGCCTCGACGTCGACCGCGTCCGTGATGAGCCCCGAGTCGAGACGCAACGCGAGGCGGGCCGCGATCTCCTTGCCCTCGGCGGACGAGGTGACAAGGACGGCGGCTGGGGAGGCCCGCTGGGCGATCTGCTCCAGCGCGTCGACCTTGGGGACCACGAGGTAGTCGGCGAACTCGCTCGCGTCAGCGCAGTACACCTTCTCCGCGCCGTGCTCGACGAGCGTCGCGGCGATGGAGGGGGCGGTGTCGCCGGCTCCGAGCAGGACGGCGGACGGTGTGCCCAGGCGCCGGGCCAGCGTGAGCAGTTCCAGCGCGGGCTTGCGTGCCGCGCCGTCCGCGTGGTCGACAAGGACCAGGATTTCACTCATCGTCACATCTCCAAACAATGGTGAGTAGGTAAGTGGCCGGCTGCGAATGGGGCCTCAGATGAACTTCTGCGAGGCCAGGAACTCGGCCACCTGCTTGCCGCCGTCGCCCTCGTCCTTCACGATCGTTCCCGCGACGCGCGCCGGACGCGCGGTGATCTCGTCCACGGCGGATCCCGACCCGGCCAGGCCGACCTGTTCGGACTCGATGTCCAGGTCGTCCAGATCGATCTCGGAGACGGGCTTCTTCTTCGCCGCCATGATGCCCTTGAACGAGGGGTAGCGGGCCTCGCCGGACTGGTCGGTCACGCTGATGACAGCCGGGAGCCGGGTCTCCAACTGCTCGCTCGCCGCGTCGCTTTCGCGTCGGCCGTGCACGGTGTCACCGTCGACGGTCACCTCGGACAGCAGTGTCATCTGAGGGACTCCGAGTCGTTCCGCGAGCAGGGCGGGGACGACGCCCATCCCACCGTCCGTCGAAGCCATGCCGGAGATCACCAGGTCGAAGCCGTTGTGCTCGATGGCCTTCGCGAGGACGAGCGAGGTGCCGATCGCGTCCGTGCCGTGGATGTCGTCGTCGTTGACGTGCACGGCCTTGTCCGCGCCCATGGACAGGGCCTTGCGCAGCGCGTCCTTGGCGTCGTCGGGGCCGACGGTCAGCGCCGTGACCTCGGCGTCCCCGTGCGCTTCGGAAATCTGTAGGGCCTGCTCGACGGCGTATTCGTCGAGTTCCGAAAGGAGGCCGTCCACCTCCTCGCGGTCGGTGGTGGTGTCCTCGGCGAAGCGCCGGTCGCCCGTGGCGTCGGGCACGTGCTTCACGGTCACGATGATCCTCAGGCTCACTGCCTGTCTCCTTCGTTGTCGTACGGGTAGAAACCGTGCCCGGACTTCCTGCCGAGCAGGCCTGCCTCGACCATCCGCAGAAGGAGCGGAGGCGCTGCGTAGAGCGGCTCCTTGTACTCCTCGTACATGGAGGCGGCGATGGCGGCGACGGTGTCGAGGCCGATCAGGTCAGCCAGTTGCAGGGGGCCCATCGGGTGCGCGCAACCAAGCACCATTCCGGAGTCGATGTCCTTGGCCGTCGCCGTTCCGGCCTCTGCCATGCGGATGGCGGAGAGAAGGTACGGAACGAGGAGGGCGTTGACGACGAAGCCGGCGCGGTCCTGGGCGAGCACACTCTGCTTGTGCAGGGTTGTCTGGACGAACCCCCTCGCCCGTTCGATGGTGAGCTTGCTTGTCAGCAGGGAAGGGACGATCTCGACCAGGTCGAGCACGGGAACGGGATTGAAGAAGTGGATGCCGATGATCTGACGCGCGCGGCTCGTGGCCATCCCGAGCTTCATGATGGGGATGGAGGATGTGTTGGACGCCAGGATCGCGTCCTCGCGTCGCACGGTCTTGTCGAGGGCCGCGAACACCTCGGTCTTGAGTCCTTCGTCCTCTGCGATCGCCTCGATGACCAGGTCGCGGTCGGCCAGTGCGTCCAGGTCCGTGGTGACCAGCAGGCCGGCGAGAGTGGCATCCCGTTCGGATTCCGTGAGCTTGTCCTTGCGCAGCGCTCGGTCGAGAGAGCTCGTGATACGACGTCGGCCGGCGGCCGCGGCTTCGTCGGTCACCTCCCGGATCACAACGTCGAGGCCGGCGCGCGCGCAGACTTCTGCGATCCCTGCGCCCATCTGTCCCGCACCGACCACACCGATCCTGCGGATGTCCGGGGGAGCGTTCATCGGTCTCATCAACTCCTGAATCAGCGGAAGGCGGGGATGCCGGTCAGGGCGCTGCCGATGACCAGGGAGTGGACCTCGCTCGTACCTTCGTAAGTGAGCACGGACTCGAGGTTGTTGGCGTGGCGGATCACCGGATATTCGAGGGTGATGCCGTTGGCGCCGAGGATGGTGCGGCACTCGCGGGCGATGGCGATGGCCGCGCGCACGTTGTTGAGCTTGCCCGTGCTGATCCGCTCCGGGGTGATCTCGCCGGCGTCCTTGAGGCGTCCCAGGTGAAGGGCGAGAAGCATGCCCTTGCCGAGTTCCAGGGACATGTCGGCGAGCTTTTGCTGGGTGAGCTGATAGCCGGCCAGCGGTCGGTTGAAGACCGTGCGGTCGGTGGCGTAGGAGATGGCGGTCTCCAGGCAGTCGCGGGCGGCGCCGAGCGCGCCGAAGACGATGCCGAAGCGGGCTTCGTTGAGGCAGCCGAGAGGACCGGACAGGCCCCTGGCGCCAGGCAGCATGGCGTCAGCGGGCAGGCGTACGTCCTCAAGCACCAGCTCGCTGGTCACCGAAGCGCGCAGGGACAGCTTCTGCTTGATGTCGTTCCTGGTGAATCCCGGGGTGTCGGCCGGTACCAGGAAGCCGCGCACGCCGTCGTCGGTGCGGGCCCAGACCACGGCGATGTCGGACACCGAGCCGTTCGTGATCCACATCTTGGTGCCATTGAGGACCCAGTCGGAGCCGTCGCGCTTGGCCTGCGTGCGCATGGAACCCGGATCGGAGCCGGCATCCGGCTCGGTGAGTCCGAAGCAGCCGATGAACCGGCCGGCCGCCATGCCGGGCAGCCACTGCTGCTTCTGCTCCTCGGAGCCGTACTTCCAGATGGCGTACATCGCCAGCGAGCCCTGGACGGAGACGAGACTTCGCAGACCCGAGTCCACGGCCTCGAGTTCGAGGCAGGCCAGACCGTACGAGACGGCGCTGGTCCCGGCGCAGCCGTAACCCTGTAGGTGCATCCCAAGCACGCCCAACTCGCCGAGGGAGCGGGCCAGTTCACGGGCGGGGATGGCGCCTTGCTCGAACCACTCGGCAACGTGCGGGCGCAGTTCGCGTTCGCCCATGGCGCGGACGGTGTCGCGGATGTCGCGTTCCTCGTCTCCGAGGAGTGTGTCGATCCCGAACAGATCGAAGGGGTGAGTGGGCTGGTTGGGCATCGGTCGCTCCAGACGTGCTGACAACGGTGGGCGGTGGGGCTAGCATTCGGATCTCGGATCACGGATTTTGGATCCAATTTGGATGGCAGCTGGATCGTAGCGGCACGCCCAGTGCTTGCCAAGACACGGAGGAAGAATCTGTATGTCGTCCCAACTCGCCGACACCAAGGGCGCCTTGGCCGGGATCGTCGTAGCGGACTTCGGCCGAGTGCTAGCCGCCCCCTACCTGACCATGCTGCTTGCCGACCTGGGCGCCGAAGTCATCAAGATCGAGCGACCTGACATCGGTGACGAGACCCGCGCCTGGGGTCCGCCGTACGCCGATGGAGAGGCGACGTACTTCCTGGGCGTGAACCGCAACAAGCGGTCCGTCGTGCTCGACCTCAGAGACGACCGCGACCGTGAGACGGCGCAGGAGATCATCGAGCGAGCCGATGTCCTGGTGGAGAACTTCCGCCCCGGCACCATGGAGCGGCTGGGCCTGGGCTACGAGGCAGTGCGTGGCCGCAATCCCGGACTGGTGTACTGCTCGGTCACCGGCTTCGGCACCGATGGCGGCGCCGCGCTGCCCGGTTACGACCTTCTGGTGCAGGCCATGGGAGGGCTGATGAGCGTGACCGGTGAGCCTGGCGGCTCAGGCACGAAAGCGGGCGTCGCCCTGGTCGATGTCATCACCGGTCTGCACGCCGGAATGGGAATCCTGGCGGCGCTGCGCCATCGCGAACACACGGGTACGGGGCAGCGGGTGGAGGTCTCACTGATGACTTCTCTTCTCTCTGCACTCAGCAATCAGGCATCGGCTTACGTGGCTGCCGGTGTCGTCCCCCAGGCCATGGGGAACCGACACCCCTCCATCGCCCCCTACGAAGTGGTCGAAGCAGCGGACCGACCGCTGGCCCTCGCCGTGGGCAACGACCGTCAGTTCGCGGCGCTCTGCGGCCAGTTGGGACACCCTGGACTGGCCGACGATCCGAGGTTCGCGACCAACCCGGCCCGTGTGGCACACCGTGAGGAACTGCTCGCCACACTCGCCGGCCCGCTGCGAGCCCGGCCCGCGGATGCATGGTTCGAGTCACTCACGGCCGTCGGTGTGCCCTGTGGGCCCATCAACGATCTGGCCGCGGCCTTCGACCTGGCCGAGCGCCTGGGGCTGAACATCCGTACCCGCATCGACGACCCGCACCGTGATGCCCCGGCTGAGCAGGTAGCCAACCCCATTCGGCTCAGCGCCACCCCTGCCACCTACCGGAGCGCACCGCCGCGCCTCGGGGAGCACACCGAGGAAGTCCTTGCGGACCTGGGGGATGACTTGGAGCCGGCGGCGGCCTCGTAGGATGACCGCGCCCGGCTGCAGCAGCCCCTCGGCCTCGATGGAGACAGTCACCCATGACCAGCCCCACCCAGCGGCGGCGCCCGCAGACGACCCAGCAGTTCGTCCTGGGGGAGCTGCGGCAGGCCATTACCGGCGGACAGCTCAAGCCCGGTGCCCCCGTCCGACAGGACGCTCTGGCCGAGCAGTTGGGTGTCAGCCGCCTCCCGCTGCGTGAAGCGCTCAAGACCCTGGAAGCAGAGGGCCTGGTCCACCATGAGGCGCATCGCGGTTATTACGTCGTCGAGTTGTCCCTGAGCGACCTCAGGGAGGTCTATCGCCTTCGGGAGCTCCTGGAGGCAGAGGCCGTGCGGCAGGCTTTGGCCCGGATGCGCGTGAACGCGGACGCCCTCGACGGGTTGGAGGCGGCCCAGCGCGAGGTCGAGGCGGCCGCGGAAACAGGCGACGTCTCGGCCATGACCGTGGCCAATCGCCGCTTCCACTTCACCTTGTACGAAGCCGCTGCCATGCCGCGTCTCGTTCGTCTCATCGCCACCCTGTGGGACACGACTGACGCTTACCGTGCGCTGTACTACGCCGATGTCGCCCACCGGGACGCCGTACTGCACGAGCACCGCGCTGTTCTCGAGGCGCTGGGAGCAGGACAGGGCGATGAGGTCGTCCGCCTCCTCGACCAGCACCGAGAGCACGCGGTGTCCGCACTTGACCGCATCCTCGCGGAACGGTGACAGCCGGCCGCGGGGATCGATCGAGCACTTGTTGTGGAATTTGGGATTTACACCCAGTAGTTGGTGATTTTTCAGTCCTTTTTACAGCGTGATTCGTGGTGGAGTCGGCCGACCATTGAGGCGGGTGTGCGGAGCGATGCACCTGACCCAAGGGTCCCGCGACCCGGGAAGGCCGAGCGGAGAGCTTATGCAGGTCACAGCCATCACTGTTTCTTTCGTCCTGACCGTGGCCGGGATCGTGCTGATCAGCCGGGCGATAGCAGGGCTCGTACGTGTCATCAGGCTGGGACAGGGAGTGGTGCCCGGCTCTCGTACGAATGATTGGCCGGCGCGAACGCGCACTCTGGTACGGGAGTTCATCGGCCACACGCGGATGAACCGATGGCTGCTCAGCGGCGTCGCGCACTGGTTCGTGGCTGTCGGCTTCCTCACCCTGGGGCTGACGATCGTCACGGCCTACGGCCAACTGTTCAAGGCCGACTGGGTGTTGCCGGTCCTCGGGGGGTGGCTGCCGTACGAGATGTACACGGAGTTCATCGCTCTGGCGACCACCGTCGGCATCCTGGTTCTGATGGTCGTGCGGCAGCTGAACAAGGCGAACAGGCCCGGCCGCAAGTCGCGCTTCGCCGGCTCGAACATGGGGCAGGCGTACTTCGTCGAGGCCGTCATCCTTGTCATCGGGCTCGCCATCCTTACGTTGCGCGGACTCGAAGGCGCCCTCCACGGCCTGGACGGTTACGGGCCGGCGTACTTCATCTCGTATCCGCTGGTGGCCGTCTTCAGTGGCGTGAAGTCCGCGACACTGCAGAATCTTGTCTACCTCGTCGCCATGATCAAACTTGGTGTGACGATGACCTGGGCCATCACTGTCGGGCTCAAGACGAACATGGGTGTGGCCTGGCACCGCTTCCTGGCCTTCCCCAACATCTGGTTCAAGCGCGAGGCGGACGGCGACGTCGCGCTCGGCGGGCTTCAGCCGATGACCTCCAAGGGCGAGCCGATCGACTTCGAGGACCCGGGCGAGGACGACGTCTACGGCGTCTCCCAGGTCGAGCACTTCTCCTGGAAGGGCCTGCTCGACTTCTCCACCTGCACCGAGTGCGGCCGCTGCCAGTCGCAGTGCCCCGCGTGGAACACCGGTAAGCCGCTCTCCCCGAAGCTGCTGATCATGTCGCTGCGCGACCACGCGCACGCCAAGGCCCCCTACCTGCTCGCCGGCACCGAAGGCCCGGAAACCGAACGGCCGTTGGTGGGCACGGCCGAGGAGAACGGCGTCATCGACCCGGACGTCCTGTGGTCCTGCACCACCTGCGGCGCCTGTGTCGAGCAGTGCCCGGTCGACATCGAGCACGTCGACCACATCGTCGACATGCGCCGCTACCAGGTGATGATCGAGAGCGCGTTCCCGTCCGAGGCGGGCACGATGCTCAAGAACCTGGAGAAGAAGGGCAACCCCTGGGGCCTGGCGAAGAAGCAGCGCCTGGAGTGGCTCAAGGAGCTCGACTTCGAGGTGCCGGTCGTCGGCAAGGACATCGAGGACCTCACCGAGGTCGAGTACCTCTACTGGGTCGGCTGCGCCGGCGCCCTGGAGGACCGGGCCAAGAAGACCACCAAGGCCTTCGCCGAGCTCCTCAACATCGCGGGCGTCAAGTTCGCGATCATGGGCGGCGACGAGAAGTGCACCGGTGACTCCGCCCGCCGCCTCGGCAACGAGCCGCTGTTCCAGCAGCTCGGCCAGGAGAACGTCATGTCCCTCAACATGGCGTTCGGCGAGGAGTACGACGAGGACGGCAAGGTCACCGAGGAGTCCAAGAAGCCTCGTACGGCGAAGAAGATCGTCGCGACCTGTCCGCACTGCCTGAACACGATCGGCAAGGAGTACCCGCAGATCGGCGGTGACTACGAGGTCATCCACCACACGCAGCTGCTCCAGCACCTGGTCGACGAGGGCAAGCTGACGCCGGTCACGCCGGTCGAGGGCATCATCACGTACCACGACCCGTGCTACCTGGGCCGTCACAACAAGATCTACTCCCCGCCGCGCGAGATCATCGCCAGCGTCCCGGGCATCCGCAACGAGGAGATGCACCGCCACAAGGAGCGCGGCTTCTGCTGCGGCGCCGGTGGTGCCCGCATGTGGATGGAGGAGCGGATCGGCAAGCGCATCAACAACGAGCGCGTTGACGAAGCGCTTTCCCTCAACCCGGACATCGTGTCCACGGCCTGCCCGTTCTGCCTCGTCATGCTGACCGACTCGGTCAACGGCAAGAAGAACGATGGCAAGGCCAAGGAGTCCGTCACGGTCGTCGACGTGGCCCAGCTCCTGCTCGACTCCGTCAAGGGGAGTCAGGACACGGAGCGGCCGATACGGGCGTAGGCATCCGGCTTTCGAATCGCCAGCCAGCTCGCGAAGCAAACGCCGACTGTAAACGCAGTACCGAGCAGGATGAACAACACAGGCGTGAGCGGTGTTGAAGTGCCCAGCAACAGATCGGAGCGAGCGGCGCTGAAGTACAGCAGCCATCCGAAAATGACGGCAGTGAAGAGGGGAGCGACGAGAGTGCTCCAAAGGGAGTGCCCAGTTTCGGAGTTCCGGCGAAAATAGATGATCACGGCCAGTGACACGAGCAGGACGATGGCTTCGAACGCAAAGACGCCGACACCACCGAAGACGCCGTACGCGACCTGCGGATTGATGCCCGTGAGGATGACCGTGACGACTCCCGCAATCGCGACGACATTGGCCGCGAGGGCTGCGCGGTGGGGAGAGCCGTGGCGCTTGTGGACGGCGCCGAGCGCGCGTGGCAGAACTCGGTCCTTGCTGAAGGAGTAGGCGTAGCGCGCGGTCACGTTGGCAATGGCCAGCTGCGAGGCGAGCACGCTGGTCACGATCAAGGCGGAGATGGCCTGCCCGAGAGTGTGGCCGAGAGTCGCGCCGAATGCCGCGTCGAACGACCCCGCCGGATTTGCGGCCGCGGCCGAGGGGGCTTTGTCGGTTCCCAGCGCAGTGATGAGACAGTACGCGGTGATGAAATAGAAGATTGAGATCACTGCGATGACGGTGTAGGTCGAACGCGGTATTGTGCGATTGGGATTGCGAACTTCCTCGCGAAAGATCGCGGTGCTCTCGAATCCGGAGAAGAGCGAGATCGAGAACAGGATCGCGATGACCACGGGGCCGTGCGTCAAGGCGCTCCACGTGAAGGGCTCGGTCGGGAGGCCCGACGGTCCACCCTTGAAGAGTGTCACGGCATCAAACAGGAGGATGATGGCGAATTCGATGGCCACGATGAATGCGATGACTCGGGCGTTGAAGTCGATTCCACGGTAGGAGCAGGCGGTGACGATCAGCACAAATACCGGAAAGCTGGACCACCATGGGACATTCACCCCAAACGTGCTGAGTAGGAATGTCTTCATCGCGATGCCGCTGAAGATGTAATAGGTCGCCGCGCCGAATAGGTAGAAGACCAGGGTGAGGGCGCCGGCGCCGAGTCCGATCCGTTTTCCCAGACCTTCGGATATGTACGTGTAGAAGGCTCCAGGGCGTGGAACTCGTCGTACCATCGCCAGGTAACCGAAGGAGAACAGGGCGAGGATGGCGCCACAGAGCAAGAATGTGAGCGGTGCGCCCAGGCCGTTGCCGTAACCGATCACCAGTGGAACATAGCCGGCGGCTCCGCCCAATGGGGCGATCAACCCCATGACGGATATGACGACAGAGAATGTCCCGAGTCGTCCTCGCAGACCCTTCCCGTTTTCGTGGGGGGTCGCTGCCTTGTTTGCTTCCCGCTCAGATTTCCCGCTGCTGCTGACGAGGTCGGACATTTGTCCTCCAGTGATCGGGGTAGCGGTGCGGTGTGGAACCTTGCCTTCTGTGGGTTCCTGCGGCTCACAATCTTTCGTGGCCTCAGGGGCGAAATCTTTGAGGGGGATATTTGCATACGCCTGGATCGGGGGCGTTTGTGAATATTACAAATGAGTGGCGATCTCTGTGGTTCCAGACAGGAGTGCAGGCCGCTCGCGCGACCTGCACTTTGTTCACAAGTACGTTGGGGCTGCCCGAGGTTGCCGAGAAACCGTTGTGGTCAGGCCCGCTCGAGGGTGCGCAGTGCGAGTCTGTCGACCTTGCCGCGATCGGTGCGCGGGAGTTCGTCGACGAAGATGAACTCGGCCGGCACCTTGTACGCCGCCAGTTGTGCGGCGACGAATTGCCGGATTTCGTCCCCATCGATTTCGGTACCGCTATCGGTCACCACGACTGCCCGGACCGATTCACCTGAGCGGGGATCCGGTACGCCCACGACGGCGGCATCGACGACCCGCGGGTGGGCGGCAAGAGCGGACTCCACCTCGGCGGGCGCGATGTTCGCGCCGCTGCGAATGATCATTTCGCTCTGTCGGCCGACCACGAAGAAATAGCCCTCGGAGTCCGCCTGAAGAAGATCCCCCGTTTTCAACCAGCCATCGGACGTGAGTCGCTCGGCGGTCAGCTCTGGTTCTCCGTAGTACGCCGTCATGAGCCCCGGGCAGCGCAGGAGCGCGTGGCCCGGCTGCCCGAGGAGGACCTCCGCCCCGTCGGGGGCCTCTATGCGGATCTCGGCCTCGGGGACCAACTGTCCGACGGTCCCTGTCGGCGCCTCCGTGTCGCCGGGCCTGACCACCATGATCGGTCGGGCCTCGGACGTCGCATAGGAGCCGAGCAACTGGAGCCCTGTGTGCTTCTCGAACTCAGCGACCAGCGGCGGCGGGCACGGCTCGCCGCCGTTGTTGACGACCCGTAGGCAACTGAGGTCGACGGAGTCGCGCTCCTTGACGACCTCCAGCATCTTTGTGTACATGCTCATCGTGCCCCACATCGCGGTGGCTCGGTGCGTCTCGATCGTGTCGAGGACGTCGACCGGATGGAACCGGTCGAGCAGGAGGACGGTGCCTCCCGAGACAAGGAGCGCAGCGGTGGTCGTGCTGAGTCCGTACACCCAGGCGAGCGGGAGGCACACGACGCCTCGGTCTCCCGGCCCGAGGTCCCAAACCTTGGCGTAGGTGGTGGCGTTGTAGATCTCGCTGCGCTGTGAGTGCAGAACCGGTTTGGGCCTGGACGTGGTCCCGGAGGTGTAGCAGAGCAGGAGGCCGGCTTCCTCGGGCACGTGGACGGCAGGAAGTTCCGAGTCGTCCTTGCCGAAATCTTCGGCGTGCAGGAGTTCCGGGGCGTGTTCCTTCGCGCCGAAGACGACGGTCTCGAGGGCACTCTCCCGGGTCCAGGAGAGGATGTCGTCGAGCCGGCCGGCGTCGACGAAGGCCAACTTCGGCGCCGAGTTCTCGAGTACGAAGCGGACTTCGCGTTCCCGGAAGGACGTGCTCACCGGGACATACACCGCGCCGATCCGGCTGACGGCCAGGTAGAGGGCGACGACGTCGGGGATGTTGCCAGCGAGCGACAGGACCCGGTCGCCCTGATCGATCCCGCGGGTATGCAGTCCCCTGGCGAGTCGGTCGACGTCGGCGAGGAGGCGACCGTAGGTGATGTGCTGTTCGCCGTGGACGATCGCCACATCGTCCGGCGCGAGCTCGGCGCGGGCGCGAAAATGATCGAAGAGCGTCACGAGGCACCGCCCGAGAGACGCTCATTGAGAGCCACGAGCCGGTCACTCGCGTCGAGGTACTGCTCGGCCAGTTCTATCACGACGTCGGCGGCCTTGCGTACCTGCTTGATCTGCCCGGCCACCTGACCGGCCGGAGTGATGTGCACCTCGGGAGCGGCATCGGGGTAGGTCTGGAGGCGGGTCACCGACTCACCGGCGACCAGGTCCTGGAGGGGCAGCGGCAGCGGGTCCGGCGCCTCCGGCTTCTCCCAGGCCTCCGTCCACGCGCTCTTCAGCAGGCGGTTCCGCTTGCCGGTCAGCGAGCGGGAGATGATCGCGTCGCGACTGTCCGCCGCGATCAGGGCCTCGCGCTGGACGTTGGTCATCTCGGACTCTTCGGTGCCGAGCCACAGCGTCCCCGACCACACCCCCTGAGCTCCCATCGCCAGCGCCGAGGCGATCTGGGCACCGTGCCCGACGCCGCCTGCCGCGAGCACCGGGGTCGGGGCAACCGCCTCGACGACCTGCGGCCACAGCACCATCGAGCCGATGTAGCCGGTGTGACCGCCGCCCTCCCCGCCCTGCGCCACGATGACATCCACTCCGGCCTCGACATGCCGCCGGGCCTGGGACGCGCTCCCGCACAGCCCGATGACCAGACGCCCGGTGGCGTGGATTTCTTCGGTCAGGTCTTGCGGTGGGGCGCCCAGCGCGTTGGCGATGAGCCGGACATTCGGGTGGCGGAGCGCCTCGGCCGCGTGCAGCCGTGCCGTAGTAGAGGTGGAGCGCGTGATCATGCCGTTGTGGAACTCGCCCTCGGGCAGCTCGGGAACACCATGCTCCCGGAGGATCTTCCGGGCGTAGTCGAAGTGCTCCTGCGGCACCTCTTTCAGGAGATCGGCGCGGAGCTGTTCGGGGTCCTGCTGCTCGGCGCCGGCATCATTTTGCGGGATGACGATGTCGACGCCGTACGGCTTGTCGCCCACCTCGCCGTCGATCCAGTCGAGGTCCACGGCCAACTGCTCGGGCGTTACCCCGACCGCTCCGAGTACGCCGATACCGCCTGCGCGGCTGACTGCGGCGACGACGTCGCGGCAGTGGCTGAAGGCAAAGATGGGGAACTCAATCCCGAGACGATCGCAAAGGTCAGTGTGCATGTTGCGACACTGACAGTGGATGGCGCCCCCAACCATTGTGCTGATTACGAGGGTTGGCGGCGGACCTCTACCGGCGCACGATGCCGATTTCTCACGCCGGTGGTGTCTCGTTCGGGAAGAGCCAAATCTCATCGCCTCGTACCTCGAGGCGATGACAGACGGTGTCCTCGGTGGCCGGGAAGCCGGAGACCGCCCCCGTCTTGAGGTTGAACTTGCTCGAATGTATGGGGCACTCCACGCAGCCGTCCTCGACCCATCCTTCGGCCAGGGATGCGTCGGCATGTGTGCATGTGTCGTTGAGGGCCCAGAAGGTTCCGTCGGTGTCGTGCAGGATCGCGATGTCATCGACGGTCCCGGTCACCTCCTTGGGGACGGTGACTCCCTCACCTTCGGGGATGTCGCTGGTCGTGCTCACCTTGATGCCATCGGCCATCATGGTTCCTCTCTTGATGTGTCGGTGTCCGTTCCCGAACTGCGGCTGACTGAACGGCTCTTGGGGCGGTCCCCGACGTGCGTCGGTTCGTGCGCTGCGGGTGCACGCGGGATGATCCTGGCCCGCTACACGGTCCGGCAAGCATCCGGGCCGGGGTATTGGTCAACAGCCAAGGGCACCACGGGTGTTTTCGTGCCGGGTCCAATGTCGCGCCCTTCCGGACGATGGAACGTTGAGGGGCGAACGGCCGACGAAGAGGAGTCCACGGATGGACTGTCACACAGCGAAGCCGATCGAACCGACTTCGTCCGATTCAGAGCTGCAGGAATTCAGCCTGGTGCACCCGTGCACCCTTGACGACGTCGTGACCGCACCGGTGCTCTCCGAGGAGGTTGCCTCGTGACCACGCAGACACCGGAGGATGCCCAGCAGGTGTCCCTGTCCTCCCCCGAGTTCTGGGAACTGCCGCTGGCGGACCGTGATCGCGCCTTCGACCTGCTCCGTCGGGAGCTGCCGGTCTCGTGGCAGGAGCCGCCGGTCGCCTTCGCGCCACGGAACACCGAACCACCGCGTGGATACTGGGCTGTTACCCGGTACGAGGACATTCGGCAGGTACACACCGACTGGGAGACGTTCAGCGCCGCCAAGGGGACGTTCCTGTTCGACAACCTGTCGCGTGAGGACGAGTACGCCGCTGCCGGGCTGATGGGCATGGACCCGCCTCAGCACACACTCCTGCGGGACCTCGTGCAGAAGACGTTCACGCGCAGGACACTCGCGCGGAGCGAAAAGCGGATTCAGCAGCGAGCACGCGAGCTGGTGGCGGCGGTGGCCCCACTCGGCACGTGTGACTACCGGGAGATCGTGGACCCGCTGCCGCACCTGACCGTGTGCGACCTCCTCGGGTTCCCCGACGAACTCCGGGACGAAGTGGCGAGGTTGGTGCACGTCGTCACCGCTGCTTCCGGACCCAACGGTTTCCAGGACTCACTCGCGGGATCCCGGGAGTTGGCGCGGCTCGCGGTCGAGGTGGCGCGCGAGCGGGAGATCCGACCGCAGGACGACCTGATCAGCGCGCTGGTCCAGTCCGAGGTGGACGGCAAGCGTTTCACCGACGAGGACCTCGGCGCGATGGTCCACCTCTTGATCGTGGCAGGTGCGGACACCACGGCGGGCTCCCTGCACGCGGCCATCCTCGCGCTCGACGACTTCCCGGAGCAGAAGCAACTGCTGGTCGAAGACTTCGACTCCCACCGGGACACAGCTGTGGAAGAGGTCCTGCGCTGGGCCACACCGGGGGGTTACATCCGCCGGGTGGCCAACGTGGACACCGAGGTCGGCGGCCGGCCGATCGCCGCCGGTGACAACCTGGTCCTCTGGTTCCGCTCGGGCAATCGTGACGAGGCGGCTTTCGATGACCCGTACCGGTTCGATGTGACTCGGAACCCGAACCAGCACCTCTCCTTCGGCGGTGGCGGTATCCATTTCTGTCTCGGCAACGCCCTTGCCCGGATGGAACTGCGCGCGATGCTCCGCACATTGGTGACGGAGCTCCCCGACCTGCATGTGACCAGCAAGATCGGCTGGCTTCCGACGCCGCAGTATGCCCTGGTCGCGGGTCCGATGATGTGCGAGTTCACTCCCCGACAGATCGATCTGACCGGAGGTAAGGAATGAGTTCCAACGACTTCACCTACACGGCGGAACCGGTTGCCGTCGCAACCGTCACGCGGCCGGCCGAGCAGGCGCTGGTGCCGCAGATCCCCTCACCCGAGGAGATCCTCGAAGGCGATCCCGTCTGGGAGGCCACAGAGGTCTGGGTGAGTCCGGACGGCTCGAAGATGTCGGGTGCCTTCCGGTCCACGCCCGGTCGCTTCAAGTGGTACCAGGCCTTTCACGAAACCACGTACATGATGGCCGGACACATGATCGTCACCTTCGAGGACGGCACCTCGATCAGCCTCAAGGCGGGCGACATGGTCCATCTCCTTCCCCACACACGCTGCGAGATCGAGGTCGTGGAGACAGTGCACGACTTCTTCGTCGTCACCTCGACCGACGGCCCTGTGGCGGTGTGATGTGGAGACCGCCGCCGAGGACGTCATGAAGAACAAGGGAACTGCCCTGACGGACGCCGGCGTACTCGTGGCCGGGGCGGCGTCGGGCCTCGGTGCGGCCACCGCTCGGACCCTGCACGCGCAGGGCGGTCATGTGGTCGTCGCCGATGTCGACACCGACGGTGCGGCAACGGTGGCCCGCGAGCTCGGCAGCCGTGCGGAACCTCTCCTGTGCGACATCGCCGACGCCGCTCAAGTGCGGGCGGCCGTCAAGGCGGCCACTCGGGCCCCGAACGGACTTCGTGCTGCGGTGGTGTGCGCCGGCATCGGAGTTGTCCAGGGACTGATCGACGAACAGGGCGAGGCACACGACCTGGAGTTGTTCGAGAAGGTGCTCCGCGTCAACCTCACCGGGACCTTCAACATTCTGCGCCTGGCCGCGAGCGCGATGCGCCGTAATGACCCCGACGCCGACGGGGGCCGGGGCGTCATCGTGCTGACCGGCTCGCTCAGCGGCCTTGAGGGTGCCGCGGGGGAGACCGCGTACGCGGCGGCCAAGGGGGGAGTCCACGCCCTCACCCTCCCGGCGGCCAGGGACCTGGCCGGGATCGGTGTCCGTGTTGTCACGGTCGCGCCCGGCTCGTTCGACACCGCGATGATGGCGGGGATGTCGGAGGAGTTGGTGGCTTCCTACGCGGAGAGCATCCCGTTCCCCAAACGCTTCGGCCATGCCCGGGAGTTCGCCTCGCTGGTCGAGCAGATCGTGATCAATCCCATGCTGAACGGCTCGGTCGTCCGTATCGATGGGGCCGTCCGCCACCACTGAAGCGCCTGGTCGGTTCAGTGTTCCCGGACGTCATGTCGTGCGCGGGAAGAGGCCGACGGCTCTCTAGACGAGAAGAGGCACGATGGACGCACGTATAGAGAAGTTGTTCGAACCGATCACCATCGGGGGCGTCGAGTTCCCGAATCGAATCTGCTGGTCGGCCCACTCCACTCACCTCGGGGTGGACGGTCTGCCATCGGACCGTCAGGTGGCCTACTACGAGGAGCGGGCTCGCGGTGGCGCGGGCTGGATCGTCGTCGGCGGCGTGGTCGCACGTGCCGGCGATCTGTGGGAGCAGGGCTTCAACGTGCTCTCCGACAAGCGGGCGATCCCGGGCTTCCAGCGTCTCACCGAGGCGGTCCACCGGCACGGCTCGAAGGCCAGTGTCCAGATCTCTCACTTCGGACTCGGCGTCCCGCCGAACCGGCCCGTCCCTGGCCCCGTGTATTCCCCGTCGAACCTGCCGACGGCGCTCGAGGGCGAGATCCCCAAGCGCGTCGACGAAGGCGACATGGAGATGTTCCTGGACGCACAGGTCAAGAGCGTCGAAGTCGCGGTGGAGGGCGGCTTCGACGGCATCGAGCTGCTCTGGTCGTTCGACACCTCCATTGAACAGGCCTTTCTGTCCCCGCGGTTCAACGATCGGGAGGACGAGTACGGCGGCAGCCTGGACAATCGCCTGAAGTTTCCGCTGCGGATGATCAAGGCGGCGCGTGAGGCTCTCGGCGGGCGTGCGGTCCTGGGGCTGAAGATCGTCGGTGACGAGATGGTCGACGGCGGACTCGGCCAGGAGGACATCAAGCAAATCTGCCGCCGCATCGATGAGCTCAAGCTCGTCGACTACTTCCACATCTGCCTCGGCACGAGAAGCAACTACCAGCTCATGATCCCCGAGATGAGCTACCCCGCGGGGTTCGCCGCCTATCTGGCGGCCGGTGTCCGCGAAGTGGTCAGCGTGCCGGTCGTCGCGGTCAAGCGATTCGACGATCCACTGCTCGCCGGACAGGTGATCCTCGATGGCGAGGCGGACGTCATCGCGATGGCGCGTGCCCTCATCGCGGACCCCGAGCTGCCCAACAAGGCGCGCGTCGCCGAACTGGACACCATCCGCCAGTGCACCAGCTCCAACCAGGAGTGCTCGCGCCGGGCCGAGGAGCACATCAAGCTCCCTATGCGCTGCATCCAGAACCCCGCGGTCGGATTCGAGTCCACCCTCGGTACGCAGACGCTTCAGCCGGCAGAGCAGCGCAAGCGCATCATTGTCATCGGCGGCGGCCCGGGCGGTATGCGTGCGGCAAAAGTGGCCGCGCAGCGCGGCCACGACGTCGAGCTCTACGAGGCGGGCGACCGGCTCGGAGGCCAGGTCCAGTCGATTCTCCAGGTGAACGGCCGCGGCGGCTACGAGTCGGTCATCCGCTACCTGGAGGGCGAAGTACAGCGTCGTGGCGTCAAGGTCCGCCTGGGGGAGAAGGCCACGGCAGAGCAGATCATCGCGGCCAAGCCGGATGCGGTCGTGGTCGCGACGGGGGCACTTCCGCTCAAGACCGGGTACAGCGCCTCGACTCCGGCCATCAAGACGATGCCAGGTGTTGACCAGGACCATGTCATGACGGTGGATGAGGTCTTCGCCCACCCGGAGCGGCTGGGCCAAGAGGTCGTCCTGATCGACGAGTTCGGCCAGTACGAAGGCCAGCTCACAGCGGAGTTCATCGGACAGCAGGGCAAGCACGTCACGTTCGTGACCCGTCAGGCGGTGGCAGGGGCCAAGGTCGACGGGCTGAGCCTGGCCGACTACGCCACTCGGCTCGCGGAGCAGGGCATGACCACGCACCCGAACACCGGGGCATCGGCCATCGACGGTCACGTGGTACGCGCCACCGATCTCAACGGCCAGGATGTCGAGTTCCCTGCCGACACCGTGGTTCTTTCGATGGGCAAGCTGCCGAATGAGTCACTCTTCCTCGAGTTGAGCAAGGCCCTTCCCGAGGTCCACCGCGTCGGCGACTGTGTCGCGCCTCGCATGATCACGGACGCCATCTACGAAGGCAACGAAGCGGCCCGAGCCATCTGACGAGCCGGCCGACAGCCACCCCGGGGGCGACCGGGCCCCGGGTGTCCGAGCACACCATCCTGAAGGGGAGCACTCTCATGGCAACCGAGCAGGAGAACAACAAGCGGCGTCTGCTCGAAATGGCGGAGCGCTGCATCGTCGGCGGCGACCTTGACGCCGTCGACGAGTACTTCACGCCCGACTTCTGGTCCATCGCCGTTCAGCATCCGGAGCCCGGTGCGGAAGGCGAGAAGCGCCAAGTACGAGAGATACTCGCGTCGTTCAGCGAGGTCGAGTACATCTACACCGACCTGGTGGCGGTCGACGACCGGGTGGCCGGACGTGCGACCTTCCGGGCCGTCCACACCGGCGAATACGCCGGGATCAAGCCGACCGGGGCCCGGGTCGAGACCATCGGCATCGATGTCAACCGCTTCGTCGACGGCAAGATCGCCGAACACTGGGGCTGCTACGACGACACGCCGATCATCCAGCAGATCAAGGCGGCAGCCGAGCAGAGCTGAGGCGAACGACCGGCCCGGCGAGACGACCTGCGTCATCGAGCGAGGAGTCTTACGTGACTACGCCCAACACCACATCCATTCCCCACAGCGGCGCCGATGGTGGACTCCCGACCAGTCCGCTGGCCCGCGACTACTACACGTCCGAGGAGTGGCACCGGCGCGACCTGCAGCGAGTTTTTCGTGAGCGTTGGCTCTTCGCCGGCCACTCCTCACAGATCGCTCAGCCGGGCCGGTTCTTCACCTTCGAGTTGGACGCCGACAGCGTCATTGTCACCCGGACGAAGTCCGGTGGCATCAAGGCGTTCCACAACGTCTGCCGGCACCGGGGCGCCCAGTTCTGCCAGCAGCGATCCGGACGCACGAAATACTTCACCTGTCCCTTCCACGGCTGGTCCTACGACCTCGAAGGGGACCTGAAGGTCGCCCCGGAAATGCCCGAGGAGTTCGACAAGTCGCAGTTCCCCCTGAGGAATGTGTGGGTCGAGGAGTGGAACGGGCTCATTTTCGTCAGCTTCGCCGAGCAGCCCCCACGCAGTGTGACGGCAGCGCTGGCGAAGGCGGACTTCTCCGTGTTCCAACTCGAGCGAACGAAGGTCATCGCGGACCGCGTCTACGACGTCTCGGCGAACTGGAAGGTCAACGCGGAGACCTTCGCGGAGTGTTATCACTGCGCGATCGGCCATCCGGAGTTCTCCAGGATCGCCGACCCGCTCGCCGACCTCGAGGCCTGGGACGACGCCGAGGCGGCCGAGGAGGACGACGACCTGGGCGACTACCTGATCTTCACGCCCGACCTGGCCCCCTCCATGGCCGAGGGAGCCGTGACGCTCAGCCCGGACGGGCAGTTCCTGTGCCGGCGGTTGCTCGGGGCCGATGACAACCCGCCCAAGGAGAACGCAGCCGTCTCGTGGTTCCCGAACTGGGGCATGTTCGTCCAGCCGGACTACGCGACCACCTTCTCCTGGATTCCCACGTCACCGACCACGACGCGGTTCCGATCCACCTGGCTGGTACACGAGGACGCCGTGCCCGGACAGGACTACGACCCCGATGCCCTGCCCGAGTTCATGGACACCATCAACCTCCAGGACAAGGAGCTCTGCCGGATCGCACAGGCCGGCATCAGCTCCTCGGCCTACGACAACTCGGCGCCGTATCACCCCTTTTTCGAAGCCCCGGCGATGGGCTTCCTGGGTACCTACCTCAACCACGTCCGTGACGTGCCGGCGGACTCGTGACACGGACGGCGAAGGAGCCAAGTATGAAATGGCCGGTCGGAAAGAATGTGGCGGTCGCGCTCACTTTTGACGTCGATGCGGAGGTGGGATGGAACGGCTACATCGATGCCGAGGCGTATTCCCGGCGACTCAGCCTGCCCTCGGAGGGCCAATTCGGACCGCGGCGTGGCCTGTCCCGGATCCTGAGCCTGCTGGACCGACTCGAGCTGCCGGCTACGTTCTTCATCCCGGGGCACACGGCTGAACGCCACCCCGACGCCGTCGAGGCAATCCTCGAGAGGGGACACGAGGTCGGGCACCACGGCTACGATCACCTCCCCGTCAAGGACCTCGAGCCTGACCAGCAGGTCGCCGAGATCGAGCGTGGGATCGCCGCACTGGAGTCGGTCGGGGCCCCGCACCCCAAGGGGTATCGAGGCCCTTCCGCGGAGATCACGCCCGAGACACTGGCGTTGCTCACGAAGCACGGCTTCGCGTACGACTCCACCTGCATGGGCGACGACCGGCCCTACTACGAGTCGTGCGGCGACGCCTCGATCCTCGAACTGCCGATATCCAACTCCCTGATCGACTTTGTGCGCTTCGGGTACTCCGCCGACTTCGGAGGGGAGATGCAGTCCGCCGAAGCCCTGTACACCGACTGGACCGCTGAGTACCAGTTCCTCCGTGCCGAGCAGGGTGGGGCGATGATTCCGGTGCTGCATCCGGAGATCATCGGCCGGGCGTACAGGTTCAGCGCTTTCGAGCGATGGGTCGAGCAAACCGTCGCCGACGGCAATGCCTGGTTCACCTCCATGTCCGGCCTGGCGTCGCACGCCGGGCAGCAACTGGGGCCGCTGCCCGGTGGTCAGGCATGACTCAACTCCTCGATCTCGACGCGGTGTCCCTCGCCGAGGCCGTCCGCGCACGCCAGGCTGGGCCGGCAGAGATCGTCGACCAAGTGCTGACAACGATCAGAACACAAGACCGCGATCTCAACTCCGTCGTGGTCGTCCTCGAGAGCGAGGCACGCAAGGCCGCGGAAGCGGCTCAGCGGGCGATCGACGCCGGTGAGCGACTGGGGCCGTTGCACGGCGTTCCGGTCACGATCAAGGAGCCGATCTGGGTCGAGGGCGCACCGTCGACCAATGGGAGCAAGGCGCTGGCCGATTTCCGGGCGCCGACCGACTCGACGGCTGTGGCCCGGCTGCGGCGTGCCGGGGCAATCGTGGTCGGCAAGACCAACATCCCGGAGATGCAGTTCCGCGGAATCTGCGACAACCCGATCTACGGACTCACCGTCAACCCTTGGGACCCCGCCCGCACTTCGGGAGGCTCGAGCGGAGGCGCCGCGGCGTCGCTCGCGGCGGGATTCACGCCGCTGGCCCTCGGCTCGGACGGCGGTGGCTCGATACGCATCCCTGCCTCCTGGTGTGGTGTCGCGGGGCTCAAGCCCTCGCGGGGCCTCATCCCGACCGGCCCTGCCCGCGCCGGAGCTCCTTCGGTGAGTGTGCTGGGGCCTCTCGCCCGATCCGCCAGGGACCTCGGTCTCATGCTGGACACCCTGGCCGGCGACGGCGAGACGGCCGTGCCCCGGACATCAAGCGCTGCGGACGCGTCCTGGGTGCGAGGCCTCCGGATTGCCTAT
Source organism: Streptomyces nidicola (assembly GCF_050106155.1). Lineage (NCBI taxonomy): Bacteria > Bacillati > Actinomycetota > Actinomycetes > Kitasatosporales > Streptomycetaceae > Streptomyces > Streptomyces nidicola. The sequence continues at coordinate 1,698,725 of NZ_JBNBPI010000001.1, read as the reverse complement.
AGCGCGGATCTCGGCTTCGCGCCCTGCGCAGACGAGGTGCGAGCGGCGTTCGAGGAACAGATCGACATGCTGCGGGAAGACGGGTGGAACCTCACACCGGCCCATCCCGAGGCCGACGATCCGACCCCGGTCTGGTACCGGATCTTCGAGACGGAGCTCTACGCGGCCAACCGCGACCTGGTGGCGAGCTCCCCGGAGCTGATCGATGGCCTCGTCCTGGAGGCCCTGCAACGCGCCGCGAAGGTGACGGCTCCCGAATACTTGGACGCGCAGTTCGCGAGCAGCGTCTACCGCGAGAAGTGGACGCGGTTCTTCGACGACTACGACATCCTGCTCACTCCCGGCTCAGCCATCCCCGCCTTCGAGGCCGGTCGGATGGAGCCGGGCGAAGTGTCCGGCAGGAAGTCGGCGCAACCGAACAAGGTCGCCTTCGCCTCGGCGATGCTGCCGGCCAATGTCACCGGATTCCCGGCGCTGAATGTGCCGTCCTTCTTGACCGGCGGGATGCCGGTCGGCCTTCAGATGATGGGCAGGCATGGCGCGGACCGTGTGCTCGTGCGCGCGGGCTCGGCCTACGAGGCCGTTCGAGGGGCCTGGTCCTTCCCGTTTCGCCGACCGGTGTGACGGCGTGAGTTCGCCGGTACCGCGCCCTCGGAGCAGACAACAACCATGCATCTACTAGGAGTTCGCATGACAGAGACGATTCGTTCGGCGGTCGTGACCGGGGCGGGCTCGGGCATCGGACGGGCGATCACCGTGGCGCTGAGCGGGAACGGGTACCGCGTCCATGCACTGGATGTCGACGAGACCGCGGTGAAGACGACGCAGGAGTCGGCGGCCCAGGATGCGGTCGTGGCGCATGTGGCGGACGTGTCGCGCTACGAGCAGGTCGAAGCGGTCGTGCGTGCGGCGGCCGAGGAGACGGGACGACTCGACCTCCTGGTCAACGCGGCCGGCGTCTACGACGGATACGCCGGGATCGACGACACCTCGCCCGAGCTCTGGCGGCGCGTGGTCGACATCAATCTGACCGGTGCCTTCAACGGCTGTTCCGCCGCAGTGGCGGCGATGCCCGAGCCGGGCGGCGGACGGATCGTGACGATCGGTTCCATCGGCGCGGTCCGGGGTGCGGCCGACGGGCTCGCCTACTGCGCCTCCAAGGCCGGTCTGGAAGGCATGAACAGGCGACTCGCCGTCGATGTGGCCGCGCGAGGCATCACATCGAATGTGATCGCCCCCGGCTCCACCCAGACACCTATCGCACAGACCTCGCAGCGGCTCGTCGGCGATCTCTACCCGGCCGAGAAGAAGGGCGGACTGCCGCCTGCGGTGGGCAAGTGGCTCGTACCGGCAGGTCGGCCCGCTGCCCCCGAGGAGATCGCCGAGCTGGCGGTCTTCCTCGCGAGCGACCAGGCGGCATACATCACGGGTCAGGTGATCACGATCGACGGCGGGTGGACGGCACAGTAGACGGGCGCCGACGTGGGTGCTCCGAGAAGCGGCCGACGGACCTCTGGAACGCCAGGCCTGGTTGAAAGACGCCGGTTTCGGTCGGGTATTTGAAAGCGAGTCACCACAGTGAGCACCGCTGATCGCGCAGCACGTAAACCCCTGAGTCCTCGTGGCGTGGCCATCGCTTCGCTCGTCGGAACCACCATTGAGATCTATGACTTCAATGTCTACGCCACGAGTGTCATCGTCGTCCTGGGCTCCTTGTTCTTCCCCGCACACGATCCGCTGGTCAGTTCTCTGCTGGCGGTATCGACCGTCGGTGTGGGCTTCTTCGCTCGTCCTCTGGGCGGGATTGTGTTCTCCCACTTCGGTGACCGTCTCGGTCGCAAGAACACCCTCCTCGTGTCGCTGGTACTCATGGGAGCCACCACCGTCCTCGTCGGCGCGTTGCCCACGTACGAACAGATAGGCATCGCCGCGCCGATCCTGCTCATCGCCCTTCGCTTCGTCCAGGGCCTTGCCATCGGCGGCGAATGGGGCGGCGCCGTGCTGGTCGCAGTCGAGCACGCGCCACGGGAGAAGCGTGGCCTTTACGGTGCCTTCCCGATGTTCGGTACCCCTCTGGGTATCCTGGGAGCGGCCGCGGTCATCGCGCTGTTCCGGCTCCTCCCCGACGAGTCGTTCCGAAGCTGGGGATGGCGGATGCCGTTTCTGGCATCGATCGTGCTGCTCGCGATCGGCATCTACATCCGGCTGCGCATGGAGGAGTCCTCGCAGTTCATCAGGGCCAAGGACGCGCACACCATCGTGCGCACGCCGCTGATCCAGGTGATGCGACAGTCCTGGCGGTCCGTTCTCATCGGCGCTGGTGTCTGTTTCATCACCCACGCCGGGATCATCGTGTCCAGCCTCCTGCCCAGCCTCGTCGTGTCGGCCCGCGGGCTGCCGGACACGGCTGCGACCGTTGCCCTCATCACCGCCTCGCTGGGCATGTTCATCACACTGTTCTTCACCGCACGGCAACTCAAAGGCCGCGAGCAGCTCAGCTTCACCTTCTTCGGCGCGACGGCACTGGCGGTGTGGGCGTTCCCGGCGTTCCTCTTCGCCTACAACTGGGGCACCTTCGGCCTGGTCCTGGCCATTACGGTGAACGGCAGCCTGACCGGAATCCACGCGGCTGCCTTGCCGGCGGTCATCTCACGGCTCTTCCCCGCCAACGTCCGCTACACCGGCATCTCCGTGACCTACCAACTGTCGGCGATCCTCGGAGGCGGCCTTCTGCCCATCCTCTCAAGCTATTTGGTCGGCGCGAGCAACGGCGCGTTCTGGCCCGCCGCGGCACTCATGTGTGGCTCCGCAGCATTGACCGCGCTGTGTTCCCTGCTCTGCAGGCGTCTTCCCCAACCGCCTGCGGAATCCCCCGTGTTTGAGGAACAGCAAGTCGCCAAGAGCAAGGCATCACCGGCGGCGCCGCAGTGACCGTCCCACGATCTCGTTCATGACGTCGACGTGCTGACCGCCGCGCCGATACGCGGCCGCCCCGCTGTGGTCTCGACATGCTTCGCGGGATTCGCCCCGTCGCTTCGGCGGACGACTGAGTGGGCCGGTGCGGACGCCGGCGACCGGCCGGGCTCGTCCGGGCGCATGGCGTCGTCCCGGGCCTCGATCTCGCGGCCTCCGGCGGCGATCTGCCGTTCGTCGCCGGCGGCCGTCCGCCCCGATCAGGAGCGCGGCGGGGGAAGCGCCGTAACGCGCCACGAGGTAGCGGCAGTAACGGGCGTACGAGGCGGTTGGCGCGACGGGTCCTGCGGGCCCGCAGTCCCTTCCATCCGAAGCCGTGGGAGACGGGCTGGAGTACCGGGACGATGCCGTGCGAGGGCATACGGGCCCCTTCTGGGCGTCCTGCGTCGGCCGCCGGCAACTCGTGACACGGGCTCTGCCGCCTACGGCCCCGACCGCACCCGCCCCTCCCCGTCGATCCAGACCGTGAACCGGTCGAAGACCTCGCGGCTGGAGCGGGCGACGCGGATGTCCCAGCGGCCCGGGCGTACCCGCCAGGCCGACGTGTCCTCGTCCCACCAGGAGAACGCCCGCCGGTCCAGGGCGATGGTGACCTCGCGTTCCTCGTCCGGTGCGAGCCGTACCGTCGAGAAGCCCGCGAGCTGTTGTTCCGGCCGGTCCTCGACGGGTGCGCCTGTCGTGTCGCGCGGAGACAGATACACCTGTACCACCTCCTTGCCGCCCCGCCGAGGCCCGCAGCGGAGCCGTGCGCCGACCAATGCCGTGAACTCCTGCTCCGTGGTGTGCAGTTGGGCCGAGCACCACATGATGTCGGCGTAGCCGAGGCCGTGGCCGAAGGCGTAGCGCGGGCCGATGCCGTGGGTGTCGAAGTGGCGGTGGCCGGTCAGGAGGCCCTCGGCGTAGGGCAGGGTGCCGTCGGGGGCGGGACGGGTGTCGAGGGCGCCGTGGTCGGTGTCGCGGTGGGCGATGGTCAGGGGCAGGCGACCGCCCGGCTCGCTCGCGCCCGTGAGGACGTTCGCGAGCGCGGGGCCGTACTCCTGGCCGGGGAACCAGGTCATCAGCACGGCGGCGGCGCGTTCGGCCCACGGCATGTCGACGGGGTGCGGGGCGTTGACGACCACGATGGTGCGATCGTTGACCGCGCAGACCCGCTCGATCAGATCGACCTGCGCGGCGGGCAGGGCCAGGGATTCGCGGTCGGCGGACTCCAGTGCGCTGTCCTGTGTGACACCTACGCACACCAGCGCTGCATCCGCGTTCCGGGCTGTTTCCACGGCATGCTCGACCGCGTCGGCCGGGCTGGGTGCCGTCGCGCCGAAGGAGAGCCCCTGGGCTTTGCCGCCACCGCCGAAGCGCATCTCGATGTCGATCCGGATTTCGCGCCCGGACGTCAACTCGACCGGTGCGTGCGTGACTTCGCCGTGCAGCAGTGCGCCCATCACGTCGGCCGGTTCCGCGCGTGAGCCACCGCGGCCGTCCTCGTGGCCGTCGACGTAGAGCCAGATGTCACCGGTGCCCGCCAGGTGGATGTCGTATGTGCCGGTCGTTTCCGGGGTGAGCAGGCAGGAGGCGCGGACCAGGGCCGAGGGGGTGTGCGGCAGGTCGGAGAGGGCGCCGATGCCGGGGAGTGAGGTGAACCAGACGAGGAGGTTGGTGTCTCGTACGTCGCGGGCGAGTGCCTCGCCGATTCCGCCGTCGGTGTCGAGGCGGTGGTGGGTGACGGTGAACCCGTGCTCGTCCGGGGCGTCGACCGGGCGCGGGCCGAGCGGGGTGAAGGCGGGTACCCGGTGCTCGGGAAGGACGCCGGTGACATGGCGGACCGTGTCCTGGCCGTACGCCTCGCGCAGGGCGTCCAGCGGGGTGCGCACGCCGGGGCGGAGCGGGATGCGGGCGAAGCTGCCGCCCTGGTAGGCGGGGTGGGCCGCGTTCGGACCGACGACCGCGAGCGAGCGCAGGGAGTCGGGGGACAGGGGGAGCAGTTCGTCGTCGTTCTTGAGGAGGACGAAGGAGTCGGCCGCCGCGGCGCGCAGCACCTTGCGGGCCCGCTCCGGATCGGGGGCGGGCGCGGCAGTGCGTTCCGTACGCCGTGACAGCAGTGCCATTCGGGCGGCCGCGTCGTCGAGCCGCCGGGCCAGTTCGGGGTCGGTGCGGGCGGCGTCGGCCGCGGCGGGGCCGAGGTGGCGGGGCGGGCCCGGCATCTCCAGGTCGAGTCCGGCGGTGAGGGCGCCGCGGGTGGTGTGTGTGCCGAACCAGTCGGAGACGGTGACACCGTCCCAGCCCCAGCGCTGGCGGAGTTCCCGGGTGAGGAGTTCGGGGTTCTCCGCGCAGTAACGGCCCCCGACCCGGTTGTACGCGGCCATGATCGCCCACGCGCCGGCGCGTGCGGCTGCCTCGAACGGGGCGAGGTAGACCTCGTGCAGCGTCCGGTCGTCGACGTGCACGTCGTACGAATGGCGGTCGGTCTCCGAGTCGTTGCACACCAGGTGCTTCGCGCAGGCGCCCACGCCGCGGCTCTGCAGCCCGGTGATCCATGCTGCGCCGAGTGCGGCGGCCAGTGCCGGGTCCTCGCCGAAGTGCTCGAAGGAGCGGCCGCTGAGTGGGGATCGGGTCAGGTTCAGGTTGGGGCCGAGGACGACGTCGACGCCGGCGTGTGCGAACTCCGTGCCCAGGATCTCGCCGACGGCGCGTGCGGTGGCGGTGTCCCAGGTGGCGGCCAGGGCCGTCCCGCTCGGGGCGAGCAGGGCGGTGTCGCGCTCGTCGAGGCGGGTGCTCGCCACCCCCATCGGGCCGTCGACCAGGCGCAGTTCACGGATGCCGAGTTCGGGCGCGGCCTGAGTGCGGTGCATGTCGAGTCCGGCGGTGACCCGGGCGAGTGTGTCGAGGTCGGCGGGCGGGGTGCAGGGCGCGGCTGGCTCGGTGGAGGGTTCGGCTGTCATGGTCGTGGTGCACCTCGGTGGGCGAAGGGGTGGGGGTGCGAACTTCAGGCGGCGCGTACGGCGCCGGCCGGCGCGGGGCGCCCCTGCCGGACGGCGAAGCCGTGTACCTGCTCGCCGAGCAGGCCGAGTTGGGCGGCGGCGGTGGCATCGAGGCAGGTGCCGTCCGTGTCGAACAGGCGTGTCTGCGCCGAGTTGAGGGTGACACCGAGCGGGGTCGGCCAGCCGCGCATGGCGTGGACGGTGTTGCGCAGTGCGGTCAGCGTGGTGCCGCAGGCCTGCCAGCCGGCTGCGGTGACCAGCAGGCCCACCGCGCGCCCGTCGAAGTACACACGCTCGTCGTCGCGCAGGTCCTCAAGGAGGTCGAGGGCGTTCTTGACGAGGCCGGAGACGCCTCCGTGGTAGCCGGGGGAGCCGATGACGATGCCGTCGGCCGCGCGGACCGCCTCGACCAGAGTGCGCTGGGCGGACGTGCGGTCCGGGTTCTCGGGTGCGTAGTGGGGAAGCGAGGCCAGGAAGGTGCCGCCGAAGTGCTCGGTGTCGGCGCCGCGCCGCTCGGCCGCCGACAGTGTGGTGCGGACGGCGAGTTCACTGCTGGAGCCGGGGCGGGTGGTGCCGCCGATGCCGACGATCAGAGGGGTGCTCATCGGTTCTCCTCCGTACGGAAGCGCGGCATGACCTGCTCGGCGAAGAGCCGCATCGACGACTGGGTGAGGGCGTAACGCTCGGGCGTGAGCGGGCCGTTGGTGAAGCCCATCAGCACGTTGCCGACGCCGAGTCCGTCGTAGTGGGCGAGCTGCTTCGCGACTGTGTCCGGGCTGCCGTACAGGCACCAGGTGCGGATCCACTCTTCGCTGAGCGCGTTCGGTGCCTGCGCGTTGCTGAGGTCGACGCCGCTGATGCCCTCGGCGCGCTTGTTGTACGCGTACTCGCGGTCGATGGCCTCCTGGTAGCCGCGGAGGATGAACTCCAGCTCCTTGCGGGCCTGTTCGTCGGTCTCGGCGACGTGGACGCATTGGTAGGAGTGGGTGGTCCAGGACAGGCAGTCGTCGATCACGTCCTGGGGGTGGCCGGAGGTGGTGATGGCGTCGCGGTAGGCGTCGAGGTACTTCTGGAAGGCGGTCGACGGCTCGCCGCTGGCCGGGATCGGCGGCACGAAGGCCGGGATGAACGCGGGCCAGCCGTACTTCGCGGCACGTTCGGTGGAGGCGGGGCGCATCGCGACGGACATCAGGCGGCGCCGCTCGCTGTAGGGGGCGGGCACGATGCGCTGGACGACGGCGCCCTTGTAGGGGCCGTACGCGAACTGGATCGGGTCGTCGTCGATGGACTTGGCCCACAGCTTCTGGACGGTCTCGACCTGCTGTTCCATCAGGTCCTTGGAGTCCTGGAAGTCGACGCCGAAGCCGATGGTCTCCTCGGGGGTGGTGCCCGAGCCGATGCCGACCAGGAGCTTGCCCTTGGTGAGGTGGTCGAGGAGGTTGACGCGCTCGGCGAAGCGCACCGGGTGGTGCAACGGGAGCGTCGTCACGGAGAAGCCGTAGTGGACGTTCTTCGTCTGCGCGGCCAGGTGGGCGGCGAACAGGAACGGGTCCGAGGACATCGGCGCGTAGCCGGTGAAGTGGTGGTCGGGCAGGAACACCGCGTCGAAGCCCAACCGGTCGGCCTCCAGGGCGTGTTCGGTGAGGGTGTCGAGGACGTAGGCGTCGTCGTCCGGGCCCATGGAGCGGCCGACGAGGAAGACGGAGAAGCGCACGGGAGATCTCCCTGAGGATCAAAGCTGAACAGCTTGAATCAGGATTACGATTCTGAAGTTAGCCCGGGGCGGGTCATGCGTCAAGGTGTGGCGGGTGGTCGGGGGTTGGTCCACGGGTACGGCAGAGGCGGCCGCCCCCGTGGGGGAACGACCGCCTCTCGCGCACCGGCGCGCGTGTCAGTGCGACTGCTCGCGCTCGGCCAACTCCCGCACGATGCGAGGGTGTTCGGCGTCCAGGCGCCAGAACGCGATGACGCCGATCTGGGCGAGCATCAGTACCGGCGGAGCGCCGTAGAAGATCACCTTGATCATGGTGACGGCCGACTCCGGGGCGTGGTGTCCGTCCGCGTAGCCGGCCCGGGCCAGGGCGAAGGCGACGAGGGCGCCGCCGATGGCCGTGCCCACCTTGGTGGCCAGGCTGAAACCGGAGTTGAGCAGGCCTTCGCTGCGCACGCCGAAGCGCCACTCGTTGTAGTCCACGGTGTCCGCGATGGCCGTGAACAGCGATGTCATGCTCAGCCCGCTGCACAGACAGGCCAGGCAGTACACCACCAGGAACGCGGGCAGTGTGTCCTCGAAGAGCGGCAGGCAGGCGAAGAGAGCGCCGGATGCGGCGAGGGCGACGATGTTGCCGCTGCGGCGTCCGAACCGTGTGTAGTACGGCTTGGTCAGCAGGCCGCCGACGATGAGCGAACCGGAGACGAGCGGGAGTAGCACGGAAATCGTCCAGGGGCGGTGCAGGACTTGGATGCAGTAGTAGATCGTCACCGTCGTCATGACGCTGAGCCGGACGAAGTTGACGACTGCGAAGGTGTTCGCGACCATCCACGGCCCGTTGCGGACGGCGGCCTTGAGTTCCCTGCCCAGGGTGATGGTGCGGGCGCCGATGTCGGTGTGCCGCTCCTGGCAGTATCGGAAGGTGACCAGGAAGAGGCCGGTACTCACGACGGACATGATGACCGTCGTCCAGAAGTATCCCGCCTGTGAGGTCTGGGACCCGCCGATGGCGACGACCAGGGGCACGGTGAGGCTGGTGACGATGAGTGTCCCGACCGAGCTGCCCATCGCGCGCAGGCCGCCGAGGGTGGCCCGTTCGCCCTGGTCGCGCGTCATCATCGGCATCAGGGAGCCGTACGGGATGTTCAGGGCGGAGAAGAGCAGTCCCAGGAGCAGGAACGTGACGCAGGCGTAGATCACCTTGACGGTCTGCGAGGCGTCCGGCACCGAGAACGCCAGGACGCTCACAATCCCGAACGGGACAGCACACCACAGCAGATACGGGCGGGCCTTGCCGTGCCGGGAGTGTGTGCGGTCGACGAGGACGCCTATCGCGACGTCGGCTCCCGCGTCCAGGAATCGGGCGACGAGGATCAGCGTTCCGGCCGCGGCGGCGGTGATGCCCGCGACGTCGGTGTAGTAGAAGAGCAAGAAGCTGCTCACCATGTTCCAGGAGAGATTGGACGCTACGTCGCCGAGGCCGAACGCGAGCCGTTCTCGTTTGCGTAGCGGTGGTTCGCCCGTGGGAGAGGGGTGCCGGGCGCCGGGGAGAGCGGAGTCCTTGGGAGCGGAGCCTTGCGGAGAGGCGGAAGTTGAGGATGCCATGCGCTGACCAGCTTCAGTCGGGCGCGCGACGGTGCGCGCCGTGGACAGGAAGGGGCGCGCCGGCTGGACACTGCGGGTCGCCGGCGGCTCGTGAGGCGAATGCTCAGGATCGTGGCAGCACGAAGGCGGGAACGTCAATCAGAATTCTGTTTCTGTTTAATCTCGTTGGCCGCCGCTCGAAGTCTCAACTCCCACCGATGCGCCCGGCGGTTCGGCATCGAGGCGATGTGCCGGCAGCGCAAGGGCGAGCAGCAGTCCCACCAGGAAACACCCGGCCGCCGCCAGGAACACCGGCCGGAACGTGTCGGCGTAGGCCGTCGCGGTCGTGGTGTCCGTGGCGGTCAGGCCGTGCGCGGCGAGCGCACCGAAACCCGCCGCACCCACTGTCACGCCGATCTCCCTGACGAAGGCCAGCGCCGAGGTCACGGCCCCGACGGAGTGTGCCGGCCCGGCATCCTGGGCGACCACCACCACGACCTGCATGAACAGGCCCGCGCCCAGGCCCAGCAGTGTCAGGAGCAGGGCCGCGAGGGGCAGCGGGAGCCCGGTGTCGAGCGCGAGACCGGCCGCCGCGAGCGCGGCCAGCGCACTGCCTATGCGGGGGAAGACCCGCCATTTCCCGTGTCTGGCGACCAGTCGCCCCGAGAGGTTCATGCCGAGCGTGATGCCTGCCGTCGTGGGCAGCAGCATCAGTCCCGCGCCCGTCGCCGACGTACCGTAGGCGCCCTGCGTCCACATCGGCACGTACGCGATCATGCCGAACAGGCCGAGCCCCGCCACCAGTGCGAGCAGGCAGCACAGCAGGGGCAGTCGGTCCGCCAGGACGCGTACGGGTAGCACCGGTTGGGCCGGACGTCGTTCCCACAGCAGTGCCACGACGACCGCCACGGCCGAGGCGGCGGCACCGGCCGTGACCGCTCCGGACGGGGCGCCCTCCCCGGCCGCCGTCGTGACCAGGACCAGCGCGGAAGCCGCCAGGGCGATAAGCGCTGCCCCCGCCGTGTCGAACCGGTGCGGCCGGTCGGTGTCCGCGGAACGGTGATCCGCGGGGACGGCGCGCAGCGCGAGCAGGGCCACCGCGGCGCCGAGCGGCAGATTGACGGCGAAGATCAGCCGCCAGCCCACCAGGTCCGTGAGCCAGCCGCCCAGTAGTGGCCCCGCGACCGTCGCCAGTGCGAACACCGCCCCCAATGGCCCCAGGTACGCGGCGCGTTCACGCGCCGGGACCGCGTCGGCGACCACCGCCTGCGGCAGTACGAGGAGCCCGGCGCCACCGACGCCCTGCGCGAAACGGGCCGCGGCCAGCACCTCCGTACTGCTCGACGCGGCGCAGCCGAGGGAGGCGAGCACGAAGAGTGCGATGCAGGCGAGCAGCGTCCGGCGGCGGCCGAAGCGGTCGCCGAGCGCGCCGGCCGTGGTCAGGGTGGCCGTCATGGCGAGGGCGTAGGCGGTGACGATCCACGACGCCCGCCAGGGGGCGCCCAGTTCGGCGGTGATGGCGGGCAGCGCGGTCGCGACGATGGTCTGGTCGAGGGCGCTGAGCGCGGTGACGAGGACGAGGCAGGTGAACAGGGTGCGGTGGGGCCGCGCGGAGGCGGTCGCGGACATGGGGTCAACTCCTGCGGGAGGGGCCGGATGCGGCGGCGACGGCGGCGACCGGGCGCGGGAAGCGGTCGACTCCCCGACGGGCGGACCGGGAGTCGTCCCGGCCGCCCCGCTGTCGCGGGCCAGTATGCAACAAAAGCAGAATCTACATATTGAAATTGCGTCCGGGGTGGCCATAAGGTGACGGCGCAGGTCGCGTAGGTGACTGAAGCAGCACGTCCGAAGGAGCCCTTGCCGCCCATGACGTCTCTCCACGACAGCGGCAGCACCCGCCCGTCCCACGCCATCCGCCGCGGTGTCAGCCTGTACTCCTTCCAGGAGGAGTACTTCCTGCGCACCCTCACCCTCGAGCAGTGCGTCGCGGCCGCCGCGGACATGGGTGCGTACGGCATCGAGATCATCCCCGAGCAGTCCATCCACGGCTACCCGGCCCTGAGTGACGGCTTCCTCGCCGACTGGCACGGCTGGATGAAGCAGTACGGCACCACACCCACGGCCACCGACGCCTTCCTCGACACCAAGCTGCACCCCGGACGCATGCTCACCCTCGAGGAGCAGACCGCCCGCGTGCACCGCGAGATCGACATCGCCGTCGCCCTGGGCGCGCCCGTCGTGCGGGCCACCATCAACTTCTCGCCCGAGGTCATGGCCGCCGCCGCGCCGTACGCCGAGGACCACGGCGTCCGCCTCCTGCTGGAGGTGCACGCCCCATTCCACTACGAACACCCCTGGGTCCAGGAGCACTTGGAGGTCATGCACCGCGCCGGCCCCGGCGGTCTCGGCCTGATGCCCGACATGGGTGTCTACGTGCGCCGCTTCCCGCGCGTCGTCAGCGAACGCGCCCTGCGCGAGGGCGCCGACCCGCGTCTGGTCGACTACATCGTCAAGACCTACGACGACCACGGTGACACCCACGCCCTGATGGACATCGTCAACTACCGCGGCGGCGGCCCCGTCGAGATGGGTCTCGCCCGCCAGGCCACCCACTACATCTGGTCCGACCCGCGGGACATGCTCGACCACATGGCCTTCATCCATCACGTCCAGGCCAAGTTCTACGAGATGCCCGACGAGCAGGCCGAGTACAGCATCCCCTACGAGGAGATCGTGCCCGTCCTGGTGAAGGGCGGCTACGACGGCTACCTCTCCAGCGAGTACGAGGGCAACCGGCACATCCAGGACGCCTTCCCCGTCGACAGCGTCGAACAGGTACGGCGCCAACAGCGCATGCTGGCCCGCCTGTTGGGCGAACCGACCGCCTGAAGAGCCCGTCGGTCCGTCCCTCTCAACCTCCCTGGAGTCTCCTCGTGTTCGACCAGTACATCGTCTGCGACGACCACGGCATCCGGCCGCGCCCCGACGGGCGCCCCGGCGGCGTCGTCGAAGTCCGCATGCCCTACTACCGCGGCCTGTTCCTCTCCATGGTCGAGGCCGTCGACCTCACCCTCGACGGCACGCCCGTCCCGGCCGCCCGGACCACCTTCACCGTCCACGGCAACACCTACACCTTCGACCGGATGCCCCAAGTCACCGACGACCGCTGGGAGATGGGGGAACGGGCACAACTCGCCTTCGAGACCGACCAGCCCCTCGACGACGGCGAGCACACCGTCACCGTCGCTGTCCGGCTGCGCATCTCGTACATGCCTGTGCCCGGCGGCGGCCGCTGCACCAAGACCCTCGCCCTCGTCCGCTGACCGAAGGACGCCCGCCATGACCCGCACCTTCCCGGGCCGCGTCGACGTCGCCGTCGTCGGCAGCGGCCCGTGCGGCGCAGCCGTCACCCGCACGCTCGGCGAACGCGCACCGCACCTGACCGTCGCCGTCTTCGAGGCCGGCCCCCAGCTCACCCCGACACCCGGCCAACACATCAAGACCATCCGGGACCCCACCGAACGCGCCGAGGCCCAGCGCCGCTCCCAAGGCACCGGCCCGGCGCCCGACGGACGTTCCGCACGCCCCGGCACCTACCTGCTGCCCGACGGCTACCGGACACCCGGCGAGGACGGACTGCCGGCCGCCGCCATGTCCCGCAACGTCGGCGGCATGGGCGCCCACTGGACCGGCGCCTGCCCCCGCCCCGGCGAGAGCGAACGCATCGACTTCCTGCCGGGCCTCGACGCCCTCCTCGACGAGGCCGAGCGGCTCCTGAACGTCCGTCACGATGCGTTCGACGACGCGCCGTTCACGAGCGTCGTCCGCGAACGGCTCGCGGTGGCCTTCGACTCCGGCCGCGGCACGGACCGCACGGTGCGGGCCATGCCGCTCGCCGTACGCCGGGAGCCCGACGGCCGTGTCGTCTGGTCGGGCGCGGACGTGGTGTTCGGTGAAGCCACACTCGCCGGCCCTCGCGTCAGCCTCTACGCGGACGCCCACGTACGCCGCGTGCGCATGGAGAGCGGCCGGGCCACCGGCATCACCGTCCGCGACCTCGTGCACGGAGGGGAGCACGAGGTCGCGGCGCGGGCCGTCGTCGTCGCGGCCGACGCCCTGCGCACCCCGCAATTGCTGTGGGCCTCCGGCCTCCGGCCCCCGGCGCTCGGCCGCCACCTCAACGACCAGCACCAGGTCATGCACGCCGCCCGCCTCCGGGACGTGACCGGGCCCGACACCGTCGCGGGCGGTGCCAGCAGCGGCGTGAACTGGGTGCCATACACAGACGCCGAACCTTTCCACGGCCAGGTCATGCAACTCGACGCCTCACCCGTGCCGTTGGCCGACGGCGACGTGCCCGTGCCCGGCTCCATCGTCGGCCTCGGCTGGTTCTGCGCCAAGGACGTCCGGGCCGAGGACCGTGTCACCTTCGACCACACACGTACGGACGCGGACGGCATGCCGGCGCCGCGCATCCACTACACCCTCACCGACAAGGACCGTACGAGCCTGGAGGCCGCCCACAAGGCGATCCGGCGCGCCGTCGAAGCCCTCGGCGACCCCCTCGACCCCGAGCCGATCACCCTCCCGCCCGGCTCGTCCCTGCACTACCAGGGCACGGTACGGATGGGGGAGAGCGACGACGGCACCTCCGTGTGCGATCCAGACGGTCAGGTGTGGGGCACGGGAGGTGTGTACGTCGCAGGAAACGGCGTCATTCCGACCGCCACCGCCTGCAATCCCACGCTCACCTCGGTCGCCCTGGCCGTGGGCGCGGCCCGGCACATCGCGGCCACGCTCGACTGACGTCCGCGCCTTCGCCGTGGCACCCTCACCGGGCTCGCGGAAGGCGGTCAGCCGTCGCTGCGCAGGAACGCGAGTGCCATCGCCCCGAGGTCCTCCACGAGTTCGGCGAGGTCACTGCCGCTGTCCTCGGCCGCCTCCGCCGAGACATCGAGAGCCATGGCGCGGGCGAGGGCGCCGTAGATGGAGGTGAAGCAGGAGCCGACCGCGCGCTCCGGATCGGGGTGTCGGATCTCGTCGCGCCGGCTGAGCACGAGCGTGGTGAAGCTCTCGCGCGCGACGTGATAGCCCGCCTTGCCGACCTTTGCCACCGACTCGTCGACCGCCCCCCGCTGCATGAAAGCGCTGAGCACCGCGCCGCGGCGGCGCAGCAACTCCGCGAACTCCGTGACCAGTTCGGGCACGAGGACGGCGAGCGGCTTGCCCTCCCACCGCTCGGCCCGGGTCATCTCCAGGTGCTCCTCGACCAGCCGCTCCTGGAAGCGTGCCTGCGCCGCCCGGAGCAGATCGTCCTTGCCGTCGACCCGGGTGTAGATCGAGCCCACGGACACCCCGGTGCGGCGACTCACCTCGGTGAGGGCGAAACCCTGGTAACCCTTCTCCGCGAGCAGGTCCAACGTGGCGTCCAGGACCGTGTCGAACGAGCGCTGGCTGCGCTGTTGCTTGGGGGCGCGAATCCCGGAGGACTCCGTGGCGCGGTTCGAAGCAGAGGGCATGACCCGATTCTACGGATCGCCAGCGGCGGGCATGCCCCGTCCCGGCCTGGCGGAGGGGGCTGAGGCGCACGTGGGCGTCGGCGGCGCGGAGCGATCCGGGTCGGTACCGCGCTGGGTGCTCAGCGCATGATGGCCTTGGCGAGCTTGCCGCCGACCGGGCTGGACATGGTGCGGATGAGGCCGCGGCGGGCGTGGTAGCCGAAGCGGTTGACGGGCATGAAGAAGTGCTGCATGCGCAGGGCCTGCTTCTGGGACTTGGTGATGTGCGGGCGGACCTGCTTCTCCCAGGCGCCGAGTGCGGCGGGGATGCCGTCGTGTTCGGTGAGCGCGTCGGCCAGCATTTCGGCGCCGGCGACGCCCATGCCGGAGCCCTGGCCCGAGTACAGGGTCATGCACCATGCGGAGTCGCCGAGCAGTACGACCCGGCCCTGGCTCCAGCGGTTGATCCGGATCTGGCTGACCTGGTCGAAGACGAGGGATTCGGACTTCGCCATCGCGTCGAGCACGGCCGGGACGAGTGCGCCGCCGAAGTCACCGAACACCTCGCGCAGCGTCTCGACCGGCTCGCGACGCGTCTCGGCGGCGGGCCACGGGGTGCGGTAGAGGAGAAAAGCGACCGGCGGGTGGCCGTCGGTGTAGGTGTTGAGCCAGGCCGAGCGGCCCGGGGCGGAGGCGACCGCCACGTCCCCGTCGGCCAGGCCGGGCAGTTCGCCGTCCAACTCGCAGGCGGCCACGACGTGGTCGAAGTCCTTGCGGTACAGGTCCTCGGGGCCGAAGACCAGGGAGCGGACGGTGGAGTGGATGCCGTCGGCTCCGATGACCAGGTCGGCCTTCTCGACCGTGCCGTCGGTGAGGGTGACGGTCGCCTCGTGGCGGTTCTGGGTGATGGCAGTCGGCCCGACCCCGTAACGGATCTCGACCTTGCCGTCGACGGCCTCGTACAGAACGCGCTCGATGTCGCTGCGGAGCAGCATCCGCAGCGGGGTGCCCTCGGCCTGGTCGGGGAAGGTGAGGCCGGGCCTGAGACGGCCGTCGGGGCCGACTTCGTAGCCGCGGGCGCCGGGGGACTGGCGGTTGGGCAGGTCGTCCAGGAGGCCGAGGCGTTCGAGGGAGGAGTGGCCGGGGCCGAAGAGGCGGACGAAGTAGCCGCCCGTGCGGCGTCCCGGGGCGCGCTCGACGATCACGGGCTCCCAGCCGGCCCGATGGAGCGTCAGGGCCGCGGCGAGTCCGGATATGCCGGAGCCGACGATCAGCGCGCGGCGGCCGGAAGGGGTGGGCTGTGGGGGCGTTGTCTGTGCGGTCACGCCTCGACCATACGTCGATCAATACCGGATGACTAGATTCAAAAATTGGTCACGACGGTGTGGGAGTGCGATCCTGATGGCATGAGCACTGCACCCGCCACCTCGTCTCCGGCCTCCCCGGCCGCCGATGCCGACCACGCCGAACGCGCCGAGCGCATCCTGGCCACCGCCCGGGAACTCCTGCTCGCCTGGGGCTACAAGCGCGTCACCGTCGGAGAGATCGCCCGCCACGCCCGGATCGGCAAGGGCACGGTGTACCTGCACTGGAAGACCAAGGAAGTTCTGTTCGCCGAGCTGCTGCGGCGCGAGTTCCTCACCATTACGGCGCGCATCGCCGAGCGGATCGAGCAGGACCCTGCCATCGCCCTGCCGGACCGGCTGGTACGCGAGCTGTTCCTACAGCAGGGCCGCAGCCCGCTGGCGCGGGCCATCCGCACCGGTGACGGTGATCTCCTCGGCGCGCTGGCGATGACCCCGGCAGGCGATCCGGTGGCCCGGGAACTGGGACACCTCACCCTGCTCACCGATCTCGTGGAAGCGTGGCGGGGCAGCGGTGTGCTGGACACCGGCATGCCGGCCGCCGACCAGATCTACCTGATCGACGCGGTGCTGTCGGGGTTCATCGCCGGGGGCATCGTCCCCGCTGACGCAACCCCCTCCGACGAGCGCTGCGCCGATCTCCTCGCCCTGGCGCTCAGGGGAGCTGTCATGCCGCCGAACGCACTGGCGCGGGGCGCCGTGGACAGCACCGCGGAGGCGGTTCTCGCGGTGCTGGCGAACGCCGCGAACGGGTAGTCAGGAGCGGTCGGTCGATACTGCCGCAGGTTGTTACGACGCGTCGATGGCAGCAGGGCGTGTGAGTCGAGGTCGACGGCGTGTGCGGGAGCCGGTCAGTCGCGCTCCGTGAATACCTTCACGTCCCACGGGCCGAGTTCGACCGACTCGTCGGCCTCGTACGTGAGGGAGGCGAGCGCGTCCTCCGCGGCTGTGGGCAGTGAGATGGACACAGGCTTCCACGACCAGTTGTGGAGGAAGCGGACGCGGCGGCCGTCGCGGGCTGTCGCGGAGGTCGCCGTGACGCTCGGGTGGAGGCGCGGCCACGCTCCTGCGGGGGCCGCCCAGTTGAACAGGGCCTGACCGAAGGCCGGGTCGGGCACCGTGCCGACGCAGGTGATCCGGCCGGCGCCGTACGGGCGGGTCGTGACGGCGGGCCAGCGTCCGAGGTGCGGATCGTCGTAGGTGGCCAGCACATCCGCTCCGTCCGGGATGAGCGCGTCCGCCCAGTGCAGGGCCCGGGTGGCGGCCGGTAGGGCGAGCTCGGTGCTGCCGTGCACCTCAACTCCCGTGTTCAGGTTGGTGAATTCGTCGTAGGAGACTCCGGCGGGCCCGGACAGTCGCGCGGGCTGGACGTCGGTGCGGGCCCGGGCCTCGTGGTCCGCGTAGCCGGTGCGCGGGCCGATCGCCAGGTGGCCGCCGGACTCGGCGTGGGCGAGCAGTCGGTCCAGTGTCGCGTCGTCCGCGGCGTAGAACGCGGGGGCGACGAGGAGCGGTGGCAGGTCCACGGCGTCCAGCTGGCCGGGGTGGACCAGGCGTGCCTGCAGGCCTGCGTCGAAGGCGCCACGATAGAAGGCGTCGAAGACGGTGGCGTGAGAGCGGACGTCCGCCGAGCCGTCCGGCTTCGCCAGCGGGGGCTGGTGATCCAGTGCCCACTTGCTGGGCAGCGAGTAGAGGAAGGCGACGTCCGCGTCCGGGGTGAGGCCGGCGACCAGGTTGCCCGCCGTCTCCAACTCTGCGCCCAGGGCAGCGAGTTCGTGGTAGATCCGGCCCGGGAGGCCGCTGTGGGGGAGGATTCCGCCCACGTAGGTCTCGGTGCCGAAGTTCAGGGTGTGCCAGTGCCAGTACTCGATCATTGAGGCGCCCCGCGAGATCAGCGCCCAGGCGGCCTGACGCCACTGCCCGTCGTACGCGGGTTGGTTGCGCCAAGAGCCTCCGATGGTCTGGGCGTTGGTCTCGGTGACCAGGAACGGCTCCTGGCGGGAGGCGTACATGCGGTCGGCGATGCGGTAGAGCGCCCAGGTCCCCTCGTTGGCGGCCGCCGTCTGGCGCGCGGGGTGCGGGTTCGGCAGGGCGAGGGCGTCCTGCATGGGGTAGTAAGGGTTGCCGGCGGTGACGTCGAGGTTGCGGGTGAGGGCGTCGTCCTCCACTGCGGGGCGGTCGTAGGCGATGCACGTGGTGACGAACTGCTCGGGGCTCGCGTACGCGCGGACGATGTCGGCCTGCCACTCGATGAACTCGGTGGTGAGGGCGGCCTGGAAGCGCCGCCAGGCGAGGTCGTACTGGGGCTGGGTGTTGCCGTCCGGTGTCCACAGGTCGGCCCACGTCGACAGTCGGTGCGACCAATAGGTCAGGCCCCACTCGCGGTTGAGGGTGTCCACGTCCCCGTAGGTGCGGCGCAGGTGGTCGACGAAGCGCTGGAAGACGCCGCGGTTGTGGAACAACTCCAGGCCAGGCTCGTTGTCGACCTGGAAGCCGATGACGGCGGGGTGGTCGGCGTACCGGGCGACGACCTTGCGGATCACGCGCTCGGCGTGGAAGCGGAACGCCGCATGGGTGTAGTCCACCTCCTGCCGGGAGCCCCAGCCGATGCGCTGCCCCGTGCCGCGTTCGCCGGCGATCTCGGGATACTGGCGGCCGAGCCACGGGGGTATCGCGTAGGTCGGGGTGCCGAGGACGACGGACATGCCGCGCTCGTGCGCGCCGTCAAGTACCGGCTCGAGCCAGTCGAGTTCGAAGCGTCCGCTTTCGGGCTCCCAGGTCGACCACACCGACTCGCCGACGCGGATGACGTTGAAGTGCGCCTCGGCCATGAGGTCGAGGTCGTCCTTGAGTCGTTCACTGGGCTGGTACTCGTAGTAGTAGGCGGCTCCGAACAGGACCCGCGGCGGCAGCTGGAACATGGCTCTCCCTATGGTGTTGAGAGGTCCGGGAGGAGACCCGGGTGCGGCGGCCGTCCGGGTCAGTCCCGCAAGGGCCGGGTGGACTCCCGTACGACCAACTGCGTGGCCAGTTCGACGTGGTGGGAGTCGATCCTCTCCGCGGCGGCCAGCTGAAGGGCGGTGCGCAGGGCCACGGCGCCCATCTCCTGCACAGGCCCGTGGATGGTGGTCAGTGGTGGGGAGGTCACCGGGGCCAGCGGTGTGTTGTCGAAGCCGACGATGCTGAGGTCTTCCGGGACCCGCAGTCCGCGTCGGCGGGCGGCCTCGATGACCCCGGCGGCCAGTTCGTCGGAAGCGGCGAAGATGGCGGTGGGTGCGGGATCGACGGCAAGGAGGCGCTCGCCGTGTTCGATGCCCTCAGCGGCGTGGAACGTGCCTGCGTGGCAGACCAGTTCGGACGCCACCTTCACGCCGGCCGCCTCCATCGCGCTGCGGAAGCCGTGCAGCCGGGCTTGGTTGGACCAGGCCGACTCCGTGCCGCCGAGGTAGGCGATGCGACGGTGCCCCAGGGAGAGCAGGTGCGCGGCTGCCGCGTGGCCGCCGGAGAAGTTGGTCGCACCGACGCTGACGATCGAGTCATCGGGCAGCGACTCCGGGTCGAGCAGCACCAAGGGCATCCGGTACCGGCTCAGTGCCTCGCGGGCCGGGGGTGACAGGGTGTTCGCCGTGACAGCGATGACGGCGCGGCGTCCCGCGGCGGCCAGATCGCGCGCCCAGGCGACGGGGTCCGTCGTCGGATCGTGCTCGCCGCGCCGGCCCACCACCACGGCGACGCCCTCACGCGCCCCGGCGTCCACCACGCTCTGAATGATCTCGGTGTGGTAGATGCTCAGCCGCTCGGACCCGAAGAACAGTTCCACGGTGGGGTGCGAGCGCAGATCGTCGCGGTTTCCCCCGTAGTTGTAGCGGCGAAGGAGCTCCAGCACCTTGTCGCGCGTCGGCTGGGCGACGTCGGGGCGACCGTTGATGACCTTGGAGACGGTGGCCACCGAAACGCCGGCCGAATCGGCGACCTTCGCAAGGGTCACGCGTTGTGGATCGGATGCCATGGCTCTCCCGGGGAGTGGTGACAGGGCAGCGGCCCGCCCTGCTCAGCACCGTAGCAGCGAAATAGTTTTCGAGGCAGTGATGGGTCAAGACCTGTGTTGTGCAGGGAAATTGACCGTGCGAGAGGCATTGACGGACGTGTGGGGTGCTCATAACGTTCACGGCCAGCGCGCATGGCAGATAGAAATTTCGAATGCCGAGAGCTCGTTTTCGGTCCGTCGCGACCGACGGCTCCTCGTGCGATGTCTTCGCCACCGACCCATAGAGGCAGGCCGGAATGAAACGATTCACCCCCATCGGTTCGACAGGTCGGACACCGAACGCCACAGGGCCTTCCCGGCGCGGCCTCCTCCTGGGGGCGCTCGGCGCCGGCCTCGCCACCACCTCGCTGGCGGGCTGCGGTTCCGGCAGCTCGGGCGGTTCCGCCGGTGGCTTGGAGCTCGTGTTCATGAACCAGTCCCGGGGCCAGGCCGCGACGCTGAAGAAGCTGGCCAAGCAGTACACGCAGCAGACCGGCGTGAAGATCAGGATCGATGACGTCGGCCCGACCGACTTCGTGACCAAGCTCCAGTCCAGCTCGCAGTCGCGCAACATGCCGGACATGTACTCGGTCGTCGACGGCCACACCATGGCGCCCTACTACAAGGCCGGTTGGGCCATGGAGCTGTCCGACCGGATGAAGGGCAGCTGGGGAGACACCTTCCGGCCCGCCACGATCAAGACGACGACGTTCGGCGCGGACAACCCGCAGCACGTGAAGCCGGGCATCTACAGCGCCCACTGGGAGACCCCGGCCCTCGGGATCTTCGTCAACGCGGGGCTGTACAAGGCCGCCGGTCTCGACCCCGACAAGGCGCCCGCCTCCATGGGCGAGTTCATCGACCAGATGCGAAAGATCAAGAAGTCCGGGAAGGACCCCTTCTGGTTCGCGACCAGCCTGTCCAATCAGGTGATCCAGTCGTACGCGTCGAACTACATGAGCGACGAGGAACTGAACGCCACCTTCGTGGGCAAGCACAGCTGGAAGAGCGCGGGCTGGCGCAAGACCCTGCAGCTCGTCGTCGATCTGCGGGACGCCGGCGTGATCGCCACTGGCTCGCTGCCCAGCGGCAACACCGACAACCCCACCGTGGAGAAGGCCTTCTTCAACACCCAGGGCGTCGCGGCCATCTTCGACGGCACCTCGGCCGTCGGCGTCGCCCGAGCGACTGCCCCGGACTTCACGGACTTCCGCTCCTTCCCGCTGCCCAAGGCCGACGACGGTACGCAGACGCCGCGCATGGTCGGCGGCGCCGCCAAGGGCGCGGCGGTCAACCCCCGCAGCAAGCATGCGGCCGAGGCGCTGAAGTTCCTCAAGTGGCTGACCGGCACGGACCAGCAGGAGACATGGGCCAACGGGGTGCCGCTGATCCCGTCCGCGCGCGCCGTGCCCGACAAGAACATCCCCAAGCAACTGACCGGCATCGCCGCGGACATCTCGCACATGCAGCTGGTCCAGAACCAGATTCTGGAGCAGGTCAACACCGCCCTGCAGAAGGGGACCCAGGCCCTCGTCCTCAAGGAGCGCACGGTCGACCAGGTCCTCGGTGACCTCGACGCGGCGCAGAAGAGCGCGTGATGCAGCGCGTCATGAGCCCCGTGGCGAGGCGCGCGACGAGGCGTGCGACGCGGCGCCGCAGTCGTGTGCCGGCGGCCTGGCTCTTCCTCGCGCCGGCGCTGGCCGTCATCGGCCTGTTCACCGTGGTCCCGTTCGTCCAGGGCATCCTGCTGAGCTTCCAGACCTGGGACGGCGTGAGCCTGGACTCCCCGTACATCGGACTCGCCAACTACCGCTACGTACTTCACGACACCCAGTTCTGGGGCTCGATGAAGAACGCCGTCCTCTACGGAGCGGCCGGCCTGATCGTCGCCAACGCGGTGTCGATGGTGATGGCACTCGCCGTGCACCGCGCCCGCCGCGGCTCCGCGTTCTTCCGCACCGTCTTCTACCTGCCCGGCGTGTTCTCCACGGTGGTAGTGGGCGTGATGTTCTCGTGGTTCCTCGACCCGAACATCGGAATCGTCAACCAGATGCTGAAGACGGTCGGCCTCGACGGTCTGACGCACAACTGGCTGGGAGACCCCAAGACAGCCGTCATCGCGGTCGCCGCCGTGTTCGTCTGGTACCACTGGGGCTTCGGCTTCATCCTCTTCCTCGCCGGCCGACAGGACGTGCCCCAGGAGCTGTACGAGGCCTCGTCGCTCGACGGAGCCCGTGGCTGGGGCCAGTTCCGCCATGTCACCTGGCCCGGCATGTCACATGTGACCGGCATCGTCAGTGTGCTGACCCTGCTGGCCGGTCTGCAGATCTTCGGCACGGTCCAGATGCTGACCAACGGTGGCCCGGCCGGGCACACCGAAGTACCCACCCTGCACATCTACCAACAGGCCTTCCAGTACAGCGAGTACGGGCGCGCGGCCGCGATGTCCGTCATCTTCGGCCTGTGCCTCGTGGCCCTCGCCTGCGTCCAGCTGTGGGTCTCGCGCAGACTCGGCGGAAGCACCGACTCCCGGACAGAGAAGGAGCGTTGAGCATGAACACACTTCTCGAACCGGCGCGGAAATCCGCCCCGAAGCCACCGTCGGACCAGCCGCCTACGAAGAGGAAGCGCCGCCGCGACCGGCTGCCGCGCATTGCCTTGTACGCGCTGCTGATCGCCGGAGCCCTGGAAGCCCTGGTGCCCGTGCTGTGGGTGCTCAGTGGCTCCCTCCAGAGCGCGAAGCAGCTCTACAAAGGCACCGACCCCATCCCGCACCCCTTCGAGTGGGGCAATTTCGTCACGGCATGGAACGAGGGCGGGTTCAGCCACTACCTCCCCAACAGTCTCCTGTACACATCGGCCGCGGTCCTCGGCATCCTGGTCATCGCGAGCCTGGCAGGTTACGCGCTGGCCCGCATCGAGTTCCCCGGCCGAGGCGCCGTCGTGGGCGCCATCCTCGTCATCATGATCATCCCGCTGCCGGCGTCCTTCATCGCCCAGTACAAGCTGCTGATCGAACTCGGCCTCGCCAACACCCGTATCGGCTACATACTCGTCCTCATCGCGGGAGGACTGCCGATCTCCATCCTCATCATGCGCGGGTTCTTCGCCAGCCAGCCCAAGGAGCTGGAAGAGGCCGCCGCCATCGACGGTGCCTCGCTGCTCGGGACCTTCTGGCGGATCATCCTGCCGCTCGCAAAGCCCGGCCTGATCGCGGTGGCCGTCATCCAGGCCATGTCGGTCTGGAACGAGTACCTGATGGGCCTGGTGCTGTTCAACGACAGCTCGCTGATGCCCGTCCAGCGGGGACTCACCAACTTCGTCTCCGCGGATTCTCCGCAGCAACAGATCCTGCTCGCCGCCTCGCTCATCGCGGTGCTCCCGATCGTCGTCTTCTACGCGATCGCGCAGCGCCACATCATCAGCGGGCTCTCGGCGGGCGCACTCAAGTGACACCAGGCAACGACCAGTGAGGAAGCTGCAATGATCATGAGAGTCAGACGTACACGTTCCCGCCTGGCGAGAGGCGCCGCGGCCGCCACCCTGACGCTCGCCGCGGTTCTTGTCTGCGCCCAACTCCCGGCCACCGCCCGGACATCCACCGCCGCGTCCGCTTCCACGGATGCCTCGCAGGTGACCCGCCCGCGGGTCGACATCAAGGAACTGCCGGTGCCACCGACCGTCCCGCAGAACGGTGTGTGCACCCACCCCACCGGCTGTGTCTCGGCCGACTGGAGCGGCATCGGCACCCCAGGGCCGGCCAGGGACCCGAAGTACGTGTTCCTCGGCATCACCTACGCCGGGGCACCGGACTCCGGACCGGCGAGCGTCTTCCGTGGCAATCAGGTCCTGGTGGTCCGCACCGACGGCAGTACCTTCCCGAACGGTGAGGCATGGAAGTGCGTCACCTGCGGGGTGTCCTACGGAACGGACATCGACACCAGCCAGCTCGTCTACCCACCGGCGAACGAACTGCCCGACCGCAAGCGCGTCCTGGTCAGCAACGGCATCCTGGAGTGTGGAGCCGACGGAGTGAAGTACGCCGTCACCGACCCACGCTGCACCCCGGCCCGCACCAAAATCACCCCCATCTACTGGAACGACAAGCCGCTCTTCCAGCGGGACGAGCAGGGTGTCAACAACGGCAGGGAGTGGCGGCTGAGCCCCGACGGGCAGCACCTGTTGTTCAACGTCGTCGACTTCAGGGTCCTCAGCATCGTCCCGTACGTCGGCCGCATCGCCTACGACCAGGGCAAGGGGCGCTATCACCTCACCAACGTCTCGACGCTCCAGAACCCCGCACGGGCCTTCCAGCCCATGGTCGTCGAGGACGGGAACCGGCTGCGCTTCAACCATGCCGGAATGGTCGGTGAGCCGCGCGGCTGGACCGCCGACGGACGGGCGACCCTTGGCATCCAGAGCCTGAACTCCGACAGCATGGACGCCTGGGCCACCGACCTGGCCACCGGCACCTCCCGGCCGATCACCCGGGGCGCCCACTACACGGACCCGATGGCGATGTCTCCCAACGGCAAGTGGCTGCTCGCGGAGGAGGTCAACGGCTCCGGACGCCTCGACTTCATCTCCGGCCTGCCGGGCGTGCCACCGCTCACCGCCCAGGCGGGCACCGCCCCGTACGTCTCCGGGATCCGCAACAGTGGCAACCGCCGCTTCTTCTCGCCCTGGCTCGTCGACCCCGCGACCGGCCGCGGCTTCCAGGTCAACGCCGGATCCGACAAGAACTGGAACGCCGCCGCCGACCCGGCGTGGCTCGCCGACAGCACGGCTGTCGTCTACACCGAGAACCTGGCCTGCGGCGCGAACCCGACACCCCACCGCTGCGCCGACTCGACGGAACCCGGAGGCCGCAACAGCCGGCTGATGATCGCCCGCTTCCCGGACTTCAAGCCCAGCGCACCCGTCGCCGCCCCGCCGGTCTCCGACAAGACCTGGGGGCTGCCGTACGACCCGGACAAGGCCCCGGAGCAGCCGAAGCCGGTACCCACCGGCACGTACACCCTGCGCGGAAAGGCCCAGGGAGCGGCCACCGTACGCATCACCAACAACAGCGCGGACACACAGACCCTCGCCCTCACCGTCGACTACCGCGACTACAGCGACGACGGCACGAACATCATCAACGGCACCGAAAAGGTGGAGCGCGTCTCCAACACGACGCTCGGCTGCACGCCCGGCACCGCCACGGCCCTCGCGTGCCTCACCTGGACCGAGGACCTGAAGCTGACCGGCAAGCACACCGGCACCAAGCGCACAGGGCCGGACGGATTCACGCTCGGACCGTCCGCGATGCTCAGAAACGAGTTCCAGGCGGTCGGCATACTCACCACCACCATCGACGGAACCACCTACACGCAGCCGGCCAACGGAAGCTGACGAAGCCCGACTCGGAACCGATCCGGACACCGGAGGACACAGACCGGATGACCCTCAACACCCCCGACACACCACACGAGTTGACGATCGACCACGGAGGCGACCGGTTTCCGGTGTCCGGCAGCCGCCCCCGACTGTCCTGGAAACCTCCTCGAACCGCCGTGACGCCGCACGAGGAGTACGACCTGCAGATTCACATCGACGGTGAACCGCAACACGACACCTTGGCCGCCGGCCACCTCCTCGTCGACTGGCCGCTGCGCCCGCTGCGCAGCGGCGAGCGAGTGCGCTGGCGTACGCGACTCCACTCGGCCACGGAGGACTCCGCGTGGAGTGGGTGGCACGCCTTCGAGGCCGGACTCCTCGATCCCGACTGGACCGCCTCCTGGATCACCCCGCCCGACGACCCGCAGACCACCCACCGACCGCCGGGCACCCGCCCCGCGCGTACCCTGCGGACCACGTTCAGCACACCGGGCCGCCCCGTACGCGCCCGCCTGTACGCCACCGCTCTTGGCGTGTACGAGGCCTTCGTGAACGGCGAGCGCGCCGGAACCACCGAGCTCGCGCCCGGCTCGACCTCCTACGACCGCACCCTGTACGCACAGGCCGCCGACGTCACCTCGGCCGTCCGCCCGGGCCGCAACGACCTCGAGGTCGTCCTGTCCGACGGCTGGTACCGAGGCCAGGTGGGTGCCTTCCGCAAACCGGCCGGTTGGGGAGAACTCCTTGCCGCCCGGCTGGAGTTGTACCTCGAACTCGCCGACGGGACATACCAGGTCGTGCGCACCGACGAGACCTGGACCTCCGCCGCAGGACCTGTCATCCGTGCCGACCTGATGGACGGCCAGATCACCGACCACCTCGCGCCCCAAGGGCCAGACCAGCCGGTTCTCGTCGACGCGGTGACCGCGCCCCCGATCGACTGGTCCCCGGCCCCGCCGATCCGCCGCATCGAAGACCTGCCCTGCGCCTCGCTCGCCCGCCTTCCGGACGGTTCCTGGATCGCCGACTTCGGCCAGAACGCCTCCGGTTGGCTCAGGCTGACCGACCTCGGGCCGGTCGGCACCCGCACCGTGATCGACCACGGTGAACACCTCGACCCGGTCACCGGTGACCTGACCACCACCCACCTCGACATCCAGCGTCCCGGCGACCCGGTGACGGTCTTCGTCCAGCACGACGAAGTCGTCTCCTCCGGCGCTCCCGGCGAAGCCTTTGAGCCCCGCCATACGCTGCACGGTTTCCGCTACGCACGCCTGGAGCGCGGCGACGCCCCACTGGACGCGTCGAGCCTCACGATGCGGATCGTCCACACCGACCTGCACCCCACCGGCACCTTCTCCTGCAGCAACGCAGACCTCAACCGCCTGTATGACGTGGCGCGTTGGAGCTTTCGCGGCAACGCCGTCGACGTCCCCACCGACTGCCCGACCCGTGAACGCATCGGCTGGACCGGGGACTTCCAGGTCTTCGCGCCCACCGCCGCACGCCTCTACGACATCCACGGCTTCGCCCGCAAGTGGCTGCGCTCCGTCCGCGACGACCAGCTCGACGACGGACGCATCGCCAACTTCTCCCCGGACGGCCGCCGCATCAAGCTCCACACCGACGAGCGCCTGGACTCGATGACGGGCTCGGCGGGCTGGGGCGACGCCATCGTCCTCGTCCCGTGGCTGCTGTACGAGACGTACGGCGACCGCCAGGCACTCGCCGAGAGCTGGGACGCCATGGTCCGCTGGGTCGAGTGGGCCCTGACCACCGCCCGCACGGCACGGCACCCTTCACGTGTAGCCCGGTCGCCTCAGCCCCTGCCGCACGAGGAGTTCATCTGGGACGGCTCCTTCCACTGGGGGGAGTGGTGCGAGCCGAAGCCCCGCGCCGCGGACGGCTCGCTCCTCGAACCGGAGCAGGACTGGATGGCAACCGACAAGGGCGAGGTGGGCACCGCCTTCCTGTACCGCTCGACCGCCACCCTCGCATCGATCGCCGCTGTCCTCGGCCGCCAGAACGAAGGCGCCCGGTACACGTACCTCGCGGAGCGAATCAAGAATGCGTGGCGTACAGAATTCATCGATGACGCCGGCCGCACCACCGTCGACACCCAGGCGAGCTACGTCCGCGCCTTCGCCTACGGCCTCGCCCCCGAGAAGCTCCGCGTCCCGGTGGCCGCCCGCCTGGCGACCCTGATCCGCGCGGCCGGAACACACCTCACGACCGGCTTCCTGTCCACCGCCGACCTGCTCCCCACCCTCACCGACACCGGCCACGCCGACCTCGCGTACGAGGTCCTGCTGCAGCGCACCTCGCCGTCCTGGCTCGGCATGCTCGATCGCGGTGCCACCACGGTCTGGGAGGACTGGGACGGCATCGACGACAACGGCGACGCGCACGAGTCCCTCAACCACTACAGCAAGGGCGCCGTGATCCACTTCCTGCACACCCACACGCTCGGCCTGCGCCAGGCCGAAGGCTCCGTGGCCTGGGAGCGGTTCGTCGTCGCACCGGTCCCTCACGTGTCGATCGGCTGGGCGCGCGGCTCCTTCGACAGTCCGCGCGGCCCCATCACGGTCGAATGGCGCACCAGCGTCGACCAGTTGGACCTCACCGTCGATGTCCCACCCACGTCCACCGCCACCGTCGTCCTCCCCGACGGCACGGAACGGACGGTGGGGCCGGGACGGCACACAGTATCGGTCGGTACGCCCACCCTCGGGCCGTGAGCGCGTCCGGCTTCAGGGTCTCGATGTCGACTCAGTCGGTACTCGGCGCTCGGCGCCGCGATGCCTCGCGAGGTGAGCGGGCCATAGCGCTCCGGCATCTTCGTACGGTCGCCGCGGATGAACACGCCTCCGTGGACTCATACGACAACCGGGCACGGACCTGCCGTCACTTGAGCAGCGGGGTCAGTAGGGAGGTGACCAGGAGGACCAGAGTCCCCCCGACGCGGTTGGCCACCGTGGCGAACGGCATGAGGTGCATGCGTTCGCTGGCGGAGAGTACGGCGACGTCGCCTGATCCGCCGGTGTCGGCCATGACCAGGCCGGGAGCGATGGCGGCCTCGATGAAGTAGAACTTCACCAGCCATCCCAGGGCACCCGCCGTCAGGCCGGCCAACAGCACCGTGACCACGGTGAGGACGACGAATCGAGGGTCGCTCAGGGAGTTGAGGATCTCGGAGATGTCGATGGTCGCGATCGAGATCCCGACCAGCAGGGGCGGAACGAGCACAGTGGTGACCAGACTTCCCCAGGCGGCCGTCGCGTCCTCCAGGTCGGTCGGGAGCAGGCGGAAGAGCTTGACGGCGACGGCGAGGAGAGTCGTCCAGGCGTAGGCGTGCAGGCCAGGGACGAGGCGTTCGAGCATGGTGCCGGCGACGAGCAGGGTTCCCGCGATGAGCAGCCCCTGGCCCAGGGAGAGGAGGTTCGCCCGGGTGACGGACTTCGACGGCGCGAACTTCTCGGCGTTGTTCTCGATACGGAGGAGCCTGCCATCACCGTTGAAGCCGACGAAGGGGCGGACCTTGCGCTTGCCCAGGCCGTTGAGGAGGGAGGCACAGAGGATGCAGACGATGTTGGCCAGGAGGACGGTGGAGACCAGGCCGCCGAGCACGCTGCTCGCCTCGACGCCGAGCCGTTCGCCGTACATCTCGCTCATGGGGAGGGCGCCGAGGGGGAGTCCGCCGGCCATGATGGGCGCCGCTATCATCAGCATCGCGTGGGCGAAGCCATAGCCCATGACCGCACCCAGCACGCCGATCAGCAGGAACACGACAGCGATGGTGCCGACGACCGGGACGGCGAACCGCACGCCCGCATTGATCAGCAATGCGCGCGGCATGCCCAGGATGGCGCCGGCGATGACCGCGATGAGGACGAAGTCCGAGAACCCCTCCTTGTCCACGAACGTGGTCACCAGGTTGATGACCCCGGTCGGCAGTAGACCCGCGTACACCAGGAGAGCGGGACCGAACACGCAGAGCAGGATGGGCAGTCCGAAGTCCCGTAGCACCGGCACGCGACCGCCGATCCAGGTCAGCAGCCAGCCCATCGTCATGGTCACCACGAACCCGGAGAACATCCCCGGCGGCAGAGTGTCCGTGAACATCGCGGTGGTCACCGCGGCCAAGATCGCCGCGAACACCCACATCGGCATTCCGCCTATGCGGAGGCGGTTCGTGCGTGAAGTCCCCTGGCGGGCGTCGCTGTCGCTGTTGGCGGCCGTGGCCGTGCCTTCGGCCTCTGGTTGATCGACAAGGGCCCGTTTACGGATGAGCATGATGGTTCTCCTGGGGGGAGTCAGGCTGTACGGGGCGGGGTGTGGATCAACGAGGCTCGGCGGGGGCCGAGGAGAGGTCTGTGAGGCGGTCGAGTTCGGTCTCGGCCTGAGTCAGTTCTGTGCGGTATGTGGCGACGTTGGCGACCTTGATCTGCTCGTAGCCACGTACCTGGTCGGGGAGTTCGGCCAGCTTGAGGACCGTGGGCAGGGTGTCGGGGCGCAGGTGGGGGAGGGCGCGCTCGACCGCCGTGCGGTACTCGGCGATGAGGTCTCGTTCCATGCGGCGTACCGGATGCCATCCGAAGACGTCGAGTTTCGTACCGCGCAGCCGGCGGGCCGCACGAAGTGCGGTGAAGACGGGGCGGGACGCGGCGCCGAAACTGATCTTCTTCTTCATGCCCAGGGCGCGCAGGATCGGCGGGTGGAGTTGCACGTGGTAACGGGCGTCCGCGCCGAACTCCTGCGAGACCGTCTCGTCGAGACCGGCCTGGAGTACGAGGCGCGCGACCTCGTACTCGTCCTTGTAGGCCATCAGCTTGTAGAGGTGGCGTGCCACGGCCTCGCTGACGGTCGTCGATCCCGGGACGGCAGCGCTCTCGCGGACCCGGACCCGCTCGACGAACTCGGCGTACCGGCGGGCGTATTCGGCGTCGGCGTAGTCGATGAGGTCCGGTACTCGGATGTCGAGCAGGCGGGCGAGTTCGGTGCCGGGGGCGACTTCGACCAGTTTGCGTACACCGGTTGCGTCCGGGAGGGAGGGCGTGGTGGGTGCCTGGGGGCGCTCGGGGCGTACGAGGCTCTCAAGTGCCGCCGGATCGCTGACCAGTTGGCGGCCGCGTCGGAAGGCCTGGATGTTGGTCTTCGCCGCGGCGCCGTTGAGTGAGATGGCGTGCTCCAGTGCCGGTGCGCCTACCGGGAGCGCGCCGAGCTGCCAGGCGACTCCGACGAGCAGCATGTTGGCGTACTGCTCGTGGCCGAAGAGCCGCTCGGCCAGCTGCGCCGCGTCCACGCCGAGGTGCCTGCGCGCGACGGAGGCGAGGGAGTCGCGGACGTGGCCGGCGGAAGGGAAGCGGATGCCGGTGTCGACGACCATCTTTCCGGTGGGCACTTCGGCGGTGGAAGCGACCACAGTGGTACGTGCCGGATCCGCGACCTTGAGGTGTGTCGGGTCGGTGCCGACGAGTCCGTCGCAGACCAGGTAGAGGTCGCAGCCGGACGCCGGGATCTTGGAGGAGACCTCGCGGTCGGTGATCCGGATGTCGGATACGACCGCGCCACCCTTCTGCGCCAGGCCGGTCTGGTCCAGGCTGCGTACGGAGCGTCCGTCGATGACCGCGGCGGTGGCGATGATCTGCGCGACGGTGACGACGCCGGTGCCGCCGATCCCTGTGATCCGCAGACTGAAGTCACCGTCCCTGTTCTGCGCTTCGGGTACGGGGATGTCCTCGGTCGTGATGTCGGCGGCCCTGGACCGCTCGGGCTTCTGCTCGCCCACGGTGACGGTGACGAACGAGGGACAGTCGCCCTTCACACACGAGTAGTCGAGGTTGCACGAGGACTGGTGGATACGTGTCTTGCGGCCGAACTCGGTCTCCACCGGGTGCACCGACATGCAGTTGGACTTCTCGCCGCAGTCGCCGCAGCCCTCACAGACCCGTTCATTGATCAGTACGCGGGTGCGGGGCGTGTCCGCCTTTCCGCGCTTGCGTTTACGGCGCTTCTCCGCCGCGCACTCCTGGTCGTGAATGAGTACGGTCACCCCGGGAACGGTCGACAACTCCCGCTGGACGTCCACCAGTTCGTCGCGGTCGCGGATCTGAACCTGCGAGGGCAGGCCCTGCCTGCGCGTACGCCTTGCGTCCTCGGAGGTGACCACGACCTTGCTGACGCCCTCGGCGAGCAGCAGCTGGGCCAGGCGACGGAGCGAGAGTTCGCCGACGGGGTCCTGGCCGCCGGTCATCGCGACGGTGGAGTTGTACAGGAGTTTGTAGGTGATGTTGGCGCCCGAGGCGACCGCCGCACGCAGGGCGAGGCTGCCGGAGTGGGTGAACGTGCCGTCGCCGATGTTCTGGATGAAGTGGTTCTCCGCGACGAACGGGGCGATGCCCAGCCACTGGCCGCCCTCGCCGCCCATCTGGGTCAGGCCGAGGACCTTGCCTGTCTGTTTGTCGTCGGTGAAGAGCACCATGGCGTGGCAGCCGATCCCGCCGCCGATGACGGTGTCCTCGGGGACCTTGGTGGAGCTGTTGTGCGGGCAGCCGGAGCAGAAGTACGGCGTCCGCGTGAGCAGCGGAAGTGCCGTGCGGGTGCGGGGGAGTTGTTCCTTCCAGGCCTGTACGGACTCGATGCCGTGGACGTCCCCGAGTCGCCGGGCGAGCCCCTTGGCCGCCTGGTCGGCGTCCAACTCACCGACCGGGCTGAAGAGTTCATGGCCCGAGGCGTCCGTTTTGCCCAGGACCACTGGGGCATCGGGGAGGCCATAGAGGATGTTCCGCAGGGCGTCCTCCAGGAAAGGGCGCTTCTCCTCCACCACGATGATCTCTTGCAGCCCCTGCGCGAAGTGGCGGATCTCGGCGGGATCGAGCGGCCAGATCATGCCGAGACGGAACAGTCGGATTCCTCGGCGTTGCAGCTCGTCCTGGTCGAGGCCGAGGGCGCCCAGCGCGTCGCGGACGTCGAGGTAGGTCTTGCCCGCGCAGACCAGGCCGATGCGGTCATCGGTCGTGCGGGTCACGACCCGGTTGAGCCGGTGGGCGGAGGCGTACGCGAGTGCGCGCGGCAGCCGCTGCGAGACCTGGCTGCGCTCGAGGTTGATCAGGTTGGGGCCTGCGAGCATCGCGTCGGGGCGGTGGTCACCGGGCGTGAGGAGAGCGGGAGTTGGTGTGGGCCCCGGGTGGACGGTGGCGGTGCAGGCGCCGTCCGCGACCGCCGTGGTGATCTTCATGGCCGACCACAGGCCGGTGTGGCGGGACATCTCCACGGCGTGCCGCCCCAGTTCCAGCACGTCCTGTGCGTCGGCCGGATACAGGGTCGGCATCTGCAGGTCGGCGAGGGTGTACTCGGAGGCGCACGGCAGCGAGGAGGACTTGCCGGCCGGATCGTCCCCGGTCAGGGCGACGGCGCCGCCCTGCGGATGGGTGCCGACGAGGTTGGCGTGGCGCAGCGCGTCGGAGGCCCGGTCCAGGCCGGGGGACTTGCCGTACCAGTAGCCCGTGACACCGTCGACCTTCAGGCTGCCGGCCTGGTCCGCCAGCTGGGAGCCCATGACCGAGGTGGCTGCCAGCTCTTCGTTGACTGCGGGGAGGTGGACGTGGTCGAGGCCCTCGAACAGGGGCTTGCGGCGGGCGAGTTCCATGTCGTAGCCGGCCAGCGGGGAGCCTTCGTAACCGGAGACGAGCGAGCCCGTGCGCAGGCCGCGTTCGCGGTCGGTCAGGGTGTTGTCGCGCACCATGCGTACCAGGGCCTGGATGCCGGTGAGGTACGCGGTGCCCTCGCGGGTTGTGTAACGGTCGTCGAGTGAGAAGTCCATGGTTGCTCCCCGGATCAGTCCGCGACGCGGGTCGAGCGCAGGGCCCGGACCAGCTCGTCGAGATCGGTGGCGGCGGCGATGGCCGCGGTCAGTCGTTCCTCGGCGTCGTGGCCCGCCAGACACCGCTGGGCCACGGCGGGCACGAGCGCGTGGGGCACGACGCAGATGCCGTCGGCGTCGCCCACGATGTAGTCGCCCGGCCTGACCGGCCGGCCCGCGATGTTCACGACGTCGTTGAGGGCGACCGCCTCCACCCGGTGGCGCGCCGCCAGGGGCGTACGGTGCCGGCTCCACACCGGGAGGCCGGAGTCGACGATCGCCGTGGTGTCCCGGACCGCGCCGTCGACCAGGCACCCGGCGACACCGGCGGTCAGCGCCCACTGCGCGGAGAGGCCGCCCATGACGGCGGAGGTCACGCCCCCACAGTCCATGACGGCGACATCGCCGGGACGCGCGACGGCGTACAGGTCGCGGTCGGCGGCGAGAACGGCGGCCCCCGCCGCCCGGTGGGTGCCGGGCTCGCCGTGCACGCCGACGTAGCGCAAGGTCACGGCCGGGCCGCACACTCGCATTCCGGGCGCCAACGGTGCCACGGCGTCCGTGCCGAGCACCGTGCCTGCCCCCATCTCGTCCAGCGCGTCCGCCACCAGTGAGCTCAGCCCGGGCAGCGCCGCCCAGGCCTCCAACCGGCCCGGGTCGTGGCGTGGCACGTCCGTCGTACGGATGCGCTCGGGATCGACCTGCCCGATGAGCCGGCGCCGGATGCGTTCGGATTCGGAGGTGGTCGTGACGCTCATCGGGAGGCCCCGTCCGTCACGCGCGGCATCGTGGCCCGCCGTCGCGCCTCGAAGTCCTCGATCTCGGCGGCGTGTTCGAGGGTGAGGGCGATCTCGTCGAGACCGCGCATGACCCGCTGCCGGAAGTGTTCGGGATAGCCGAAGTCGTAACGGGACGTGCCGCACCGGACCGTCCGCTGCTCCAGGTTCACCTCGACGCGCGTCCCCGGCGCGTCTTCGAGCCGGACCCACAGCTCCTCGATGTCGGCCTCGCTCATCTCCCCGGCGACGAGACCGTTCTCGGCGGTGTTGCCCCGGAAGATGTCGCCGAACCGTGGCGCGAGCACGACGCGGAAGCCGTAGTCGGCCAGCGCCCACACCGCCCACTCGCGCGAGGACCCGGTGCCGAAGTCACGGCCTGCGACGAGTACCGAAGCGCCATCGTAGGAAGGGTTGTTGAGGACGAAGGCGGGGTCCTCGCGCCAGTCGCCCATCAGTGCTTCGGCGTGACCGGTCCGGGACTGCGGGGCGGTGAGGATGCGCTGGGCGGGATAGAGCTGGTCGGTGTCGACGTTGTCGCGCCGCAGGGGTACGGCGATGCCGGTGTGGGTGATCAGCGGTGTCATGGTCATCCTTGAAGCTGCAGGTCGCGGGGGGCGGCGAGGTGGCCCGCGACAGCGGTGGCGGCCGCGACGGCGGGTGAGACGACGTGCGTACGGACGCCCGGTCCCTGCCGGCCCTCGAAATTGCGGTTGTTGGTGGAGGCGGTACGCATGCCGGGGGCCAGGACCTCGCCGTTGATCGCGACACACATCGAGCACCCGGGCGCGCGCAGGGGGACTCCGGCCGCTGCGAAGACCTTGTCGAGACCCTCGTCGACCGCCTGCCGGCGTACGGCTTCCGAGCCCGGTGAGAGGTACACTTGGAGGCCGTCGGCCACAATGCGGCCGC
Source organism: Streptomyces nidicola (assembly GCF_050106155.1). Classification (NCBI taxonomy): domain Bacteria; kingdom Bacillati; phylum Actinomycetota; class Actinomycetes; order Kitasatosporales; family Streptomycetaceae; genus Streptomyces; species Streptomyces nidicola. The sequence goes on along the minus strand of NZ_JBNBPI010000001.1, from coordinate 1,663,668 downwards.
GCCAGATCTCCGCGACCTGGCGCAGGTCCTCGATCCGTCCGTTGGTGCAGGAGCCGATGAAGACCGCGTCGATGGGGATCGAGCCCATGGCGGTGCCGGGCTCGAGATCCATGTAGGCCAAGGCCCGTTCGGCCGCCGCCCGTTCGACGGGGTCCGCGAAGGAGTCGGGGGCGGGGACGACGCTGTGCAGCGGGACGGTCTGGCCGGGGTTGGTGCCCCAGGTGACGTGTGGGTTCAGCGCGGAGGCGTCGAGACGGACCTCGCGGTCGAAGACGGCGTCCGGGTCGGAGACGAACCGCGCCCAGTGCGCCTTCTCCGCCTCGAAGGCCTCGCCCGTGGGGACGTGCCGGCGTCCGGCGAGGTAGGCGAACGTGACCTCGTCGGGGGCGACGAGGCCGGCCCGCGCGCCCGCCTCGATGCTCATGTTGCACAGCGTCATCCGCTGTTCCATCGACATGGCCCGGATCGCGGGGCCCTGGTACTCGATGACGTGTCCCTGGCCCCCGGCCGTGCCGATCTTCGCGATCAGGGCCAGGGCGACATCCTTGGCCGAGGCACCGGTGGGCAGTTCGCCCTCGACGGTGACCCGCATGTTCTTCATCCGGGTCATCGGCAGCGTCTGGGTCGCCAGGACGTGCTCGACCTGGCTGGTGCCGATCCCGAAGGCGAGTGCCCCCATGGCGCCGTGCGTCGTGGTGTGCGAGTCGCAGCACACGATGGTCGACCCCGGCTGGGAGAGCCCGAGTTCGGGGCCGATGACATGCACGATGCCCCGCGAGGCGTGGCCGAGCTCGTACAGCTCGATCCCGAACTCCTCGCAGTTGCGGCGCATGCTCGCGACGAAGGGGCCTGCCACCGTGCCCGTGAGGTCCTGCGCGGTGTCGATGGTGGGGGTGACGTGGTCCTCGGTCCCCAGGGTGAGGTCGGGGCGGCGGACGGTGCGCGCCTTGGCGCGGAGGTTGTCGAAGGCGACCGGGGTGTTCGCCTCGTGGAGCAGGTGCAGGTCGATGTAGAGCAGGTCGCGGCCGGCGTCGTCGGTTCTGACGACGTGGGCGTCCCAGATCTTGTCGGCTGCGGTCTTCGGCACGTCGCCACTCCTCATGAAAGGCGGTACCTCGGAGCACGGCTCGGCTCAGAGATATATCTGTAATACTCCGGAGATGTGCGTGAACTATGCCGAGCGTCACACCGAGCGTCAAGACCGTTAACCTGGCTTTCCCGAAACCGAGTTGAACGCGAGCGAGAGGCAGATCAGTGGCGCAGAGCGAGCCCGCCCGCACGCCGCAGGCAGGTGGCGTACGTCAATCCATGACGGAACGCGTCTACGAGGCCCTCAAGCACGACATCCTCACCGCGCGCCGCCACCCCGAGAGCCTGCTGCTCGAGCATGAACTGGCCACGGAGTACGGGGTGTCCAAGACGCCCGTCCGGGAGGCGCTGCGCCTTCTCGTGCACGAGCAGTGGGTCCTGGTCCTGCCTCGCAAGGGCTACATGGTCCAGCCGCTGCGCTTCGAAGATGTACGGGAGATCTTCGCGATGCGTCAACTCATCGAGCCCTACCTGGTGGTGGAGGCGGCCAAACGGGCGACACCCGAGCAACTCGACCACCTGGAGAGCCTCGTGGACGCACAGGAGGCGGCCACCGACTCGGACGCCGCCCTGGACGCGGCCGCCGCCTTCCACCTGGGCATCGCCGAACTCGCGGGCAACCGGCGGGCGGCGCGGACGCTCAAGGGACTCGTCGAGGAGTCCCGGCGGATGTACCGGCTCGCCCCGCACCTGGACCGACGCCTGCACGAACAGGCCGAGTTCGCCGACCACCGTGCGCTGGTCGCCGCGATGCGGAACCAGGACACGGCGCAGGCGCATGCCGTGATGGAGCGGCACTCGCACGAATCGCTACGCCAGAAGCTCGAGGGGCTGACCAACTTCTGACGGAGGCTTGAGGGGCTCACCAGCTTCTGGCAGAGGTCTGAGGGGCCGATGTCACAGTGAGGAGGGCGCGAGGACCGTCGCCCAGGCGAGCAGTGGCGCTCCGGTGATTACGAGGGCGGTGTAGCCGAACATCTTCCGCTGGAAGCGCTGCTTGTCGTCGACCTGTGCCTGGGCGAGGACGATGACGCCGTTGGTGGAGTACGGGCTGACGTCGACGACCGTCGAGCAGAACGCGAGCGCGAGGACGAAGCCGACGGCGCTCAGTCCGCCGCCTGCCTCCAGGAGTGGGAAGGCGACCGGGAGCGCGATGCCCAGCGTGCCGATCGACGAGCCGAAGGCGGAGACCACGGCGACGACGAAGCAGAGCAGCAGAGCCGCGAGGAGTGGATTGCCGAGGGCGGCGGCGCCGTCCCCGAGCAGGTCGAGGGTCTTGTTCTGCTCCAGGACCGCCATGTACGTCAGCATCCCGGACACCAGGAGTACGGCCGACCAGCCGATGTCGTCGGACGCCTCCTTGTGGCCGGTCGGCCGTGCGAGCATCAGGGCGGCGGCGATGACGAGCGCACAGACGCCGACGTCCAGGCCGAAGACGGCCGACCCGACGATCAGGCCGAGCATTCCGGTGAGGGTGAGGACCCGGATCGGGGTGGCGCGTACGGCGGTCGACGTAACGGTCCCGGTCGGGGCGAGGGTCTGTGGTGTCGCCGTCATCGTCCCGCCACCGCCTGGCGCCGTCGACGGCTCCGGCAGCTGTACGCGGTCCTCGTCCGGGCTGTCCGCGTGCCGCAGCAGATCGCGTCCCAGCACGAAGAAGAGGACCGAAGCCAGTGCCACATTCAAGGCGAACGGCACGGCGAACAGGAGCAGCGGACCGAGTTCGATCCCCGCCTTGGAGGCCATGTCCCGCGTGAACGCCCCGTAGACCGTGATCGGGGAGAACGCGCAGCTCAGAGCGCCATGGCTGAGCATCATGCCCATGAGGAGCGGGCTGATGCGGTAGCGGGCGGCGATGGGCATCGCGATCGGCGCGAGCATGGCGACGGCGAGCACGGAACCGAGCGACATCAGCAGCCCGGCGAGCAGGAACATCAGCCACACGATCGCCCAGCGGCGACCGCGCACGGCCCGCAGCGAGATGGCGACGACCAGGTCGATGGTGCCGTTCACGCGGGCCACGCCGAACAGCAAAGTGATGCCGACCAGCAGGACGAACGTGTCGCCGGGGAACGCGCCGAAGATGTCCTCGATGTCGATACCCGAGGCCGCCCCGACCAGGAAGGCGGCGACAAACGCGAGGATGCCCATGTTGATGGGGGTGAGCGTGGCGACCGCGAAGAGGGCCACGAGGGCGAGCAGGGAGAGCGCCTGGACCATGGGGACGGCCTTTCCAGGGGCGGGAGTTGGGGTGTTCGAGGGGTGAGGGAATCAGGCGGCGACCGGCTCGGCCCGGGCCAGGCAGGCGCGCACCAGGCCGACCGCATCCGCGAGAGCGGCTTCGTCGATGCCGGTGTGTACGCCGCGGGAGTGGAGGTGGGCGACGAGTTCCTCCGTCGCCAGGTTGCCGTGGGCGCCGGGGGCGAAGGGGCAGCCGCCGTAGCCGCCGGCGGCGGAGTCGAAGCGGGTCACGCCGGCGTCGAGGGCGGCGTCGACCGTGTGCAGGGCCTGGCCTCGGGCGTTGTGCAGGTGCAGCCCGAAGTCGATGCCGGGGAAGGCGGAACGGACCGCACGCAGGGAGCGCATGACCTGTTCGGGGGTGGCGGTGCCGAGGGTGTCGGCGAGGCCGACACGCGTGATGCCCATGTCGGCGAACCCGCGTACGACGTCGGCCAGTTGGGATGCCGGAACCTCGCCGTCGAAGGGGCAGACGAACGCCGTGGCGACACCGGCGGTGAAGACGGCGTCCGGATACTCGGACGCGGCCCGCGCGACCGCGTCACCGATCCCCGCCAGCGCCTCTTGCGTACTGCGTCCCGCATTGGCGCGGCTGTGCCCCTGCCCCGCCGAGGCCACCACGGTGATCTCCCGCGCCCCCGCCGCGACCGCGCGCTCGACCCCGCGCGCGTTGAGGGCGAGCACGCTGTACCGCACTGGGTCGTCCTTCGGCAGGCCCGCGATCATCTCCTCGGCCCCCGCCATCTGCGGCACACGGGCCGGGTTGACCACCGAGGCGGCCTCGATGGAGCGCAATCCTGCGGCTGAGAGCGCTTCCGCGATGGCGATCCGGTCGCGTACGGGTACGAAGACGGGTTCGTCCTGCAGGCCGTCGCGGAGGACCACGTCCGTGAGGAGGACTGCGTCGGAGGTGCCGGGCATCTCAGATCACCTTCCGCTCGCGCAGCGCGGCGATCCGCACGGCGTCGTACCCGAGCAGCGAGCCCAGGATGTGGTCGGTGTGCGCGCCCAGTTCGGGCCCTGCCCAGCGCACTTCCCCCGGCGCTCCGGGGAGCTTCGGTACGACACCGGGCAGGCGGATCTCCTCTTCCTCCTCCTCGACGGCGATCTTCATCGGACGCAGCATGCCGCGTGCCTCGTAGTGCGGGTCGCGGGTGATGTCCTCGGCGTCGTACACAGGACCAGCCGGTACACCCGCCTCGCTCAGCTCGGCGACGGCCTCGCCGGCGGTGCGCTGTACGGTCCACTCCCGGATGGCGCCGTTGAGTTCGGGCTCGCGGGCGTCGCGGGCGGTGCCGTCTGCGAGTTCGGGATCGCTGCCCAGGTCGGAGCGGCCGACGAGGGCCATCAGGCGGGCGAAGACGCTGCTGGCGTTGCCCGAGATCATCACGGTGCCGCCGTCGCGGGTCGGATAGCTTCCGCTGGGTACGACGCCGGGCAGATTGCCGGCGGTGCGCTCGCGCACCACGCCGTACGCGTCGTAGTCGGGGATCAGCGACTCCATCGCCATGAACACCGACTCGTACAGGGCGACATCCGCCACCCGCGGGCCGCCGTGCTCCTGGCCGCGGGCGCGTCCGAGCAGCAGCATCAGCGCGCCGATCGCACCGTAGAGTCCCGCGAGGCTGTCGCCGACGGGGGCCGCGGGCCGCACCGGCTCGCGGTCCGGGTAGCCGGTGACGTGCCGCAGCCCGCCGAACGCCTCGGCCACGCCGCCGAATCCGGCCCGGTCGCGGTACGGGCCCGTCTGCCCGTAACCCGATATGCGGACCAGGACGAGATCGGGGTTGGCGGCGGTGAGTTCGTCCGGGCCGAGGCCCCAGCGCTCCAGCGTCCCGGGGCGGAAGTTCTCGATGACGACGTCGCAGTGCGCGGCGAGTTCGAGTGCGGTGTCCCGGCCCTCGTCGCTGCGCAGGTCGAGGGTGAGCGAGTGCTTGTTGCGGGCCATCGTGCGGAACATCATCGACGTGTCGCCGCGCGTGCGCCGCCAGCCCCTCAACTCGTCCCCGCTTCCCGGCCGTTCGATCTTGATCACCTGTGCGCCGAAGTCGGCGAAGATGCGGGCGGCGAACGGGGCGGCGATGAAATTGCCGAGTTCGAGGACGCGGATGCCGGAGAGGGGAAGTCGGCCTGCGGGGGTGGGGGAGCCGGGATGTGGGCTGTCGGTGTCGACCGTCACTCGTGAGTCCCTTCACGGAGCAGCTCTCAAATATTGAGAATCTCTACTCAATTTGCGAGAGGTTGGCGACGTGACCGTAAGCGCGCATGCGTGCGCGGGCAAGGGAGTGCGCAGAAGGTTTTTGGGATGCGAGGGCGGTGGGGTGCCCGGTTCGCGGATGTCAGTGGGTGGCGATGGCGCGCGCGACGCGCGCCGCGGCGGCCGCCACGAGATGGCCGTACAGCGCCCCCGGCCCGCCGTCGCCGGCGCGCGCCACAGGGGCGGCGACGCACACGGCGGCGACCGCCTCGCCGTGCAGGACGACGGGCGCGCTCACTGAACACAGCCCGGGCGTACGACGCGAGACACTCTCGCACCAGCCCCCGGTCACACCGCCGAGGAGAACTTGCGCTGCCGAACCGCCGTCGGCCAGCGGCAACCGAGTCCCGGCGGGCAGCGTCGCCCGCAGCTCCTGCCGCGAGTCGATGGTGATCAGACAGAGCCGGTCCGTGCCCCTGCGCACCCACACCTGAGCCGTCTCACCGGTCTCCTCCCGCAGTTCGTCGAGCATGGGCTCGGCTGCGCCGGCCAACGCGGACACCGCGAACCGCTCCCCGGTGTGGTGCCGCCCCTCGGTGTCGCGCCGCAGGAGCCCGTGCCGCACCATCGCCCCCGCGAGCCGGTGCGCCGTCGGCACCGACAGGCCCAGATGCCGGGCCAACTCGCTCGACCCCATGGGCGCTCGCTCGACCGCGTCGAGTATCGCGATCACCCGGTCGAGCACTCCGATCCCGGTGACCAGACTCGAAGGCGCATTCACCTGGCGTTCCGTCACGGACCGGACCATAACCGGGCGACAGTGCGGGAGGCCAGCACTTCACTGCAGGGAGGGCGGTCGCCCCCGTTGTAGGACGCTCCCGCAGTCGCGGAGCCTGTTGTGTGGTCAGACGGTCGTGGCTGCCGCTGGGGCGAAGGCGACCTTCTCGGCGGCCTTGTTGATGATGCCGGTGGCGTCGTCGCCCTGGTGGAGGTGTGCGGGGTGCAGTACAGGAAGGGATGATGTCCCACGAAGTGGCGGAGACGGCCCGGCTCATGGGGTTGCGTGTGTGTGGGAAGCCGTGGCGGCGGGGGCCGCTGGTCGTTGTTCGCCACGGATTGAGGAGCCCGAGCCTCTGGCGCCTGGCGGGTGCGCACGGCGGCTGCCGTGTTCGAGCATGACTAGGTGTGTTGTTCTGACGCGTTGGTGACGCGGCTGGCGCGTGTGTGGCCGCATCCGTCCACGCACTGGGCGCGGTCGGCGTGTACGTGGATGGCCACAGGTCGTCGTCCTTGCCCCCGCTCCACCATGCCCACGCGGGGGATTGCTGACTCCCGTACGCGTAGGGCGTGACTACCGGCCCTCATTCGGTGTGGTGGCCGGTTCAGGCCGTCGGCTTGCCGCTCGTGTCCCGTACGACGAGCTTCGGGTCGATGACGGCCTCCCGGACGTCCAGCGTCTCGTCCTCCAGTCGTTCCACCGCGAAACGCACCGCTTGTTCGGCCATGAGGACGGCGTCCTGGCGGACCGTGGTCAGCGCGACGGGCATGAGGTGGGACAGGTGGCTGTCGTCGTAGCCGACGACGGAGACCTCGTCCGGGACGTCAACGCCCGCCCGCGCGAACGCCATCAACAGGCCCATCGCGCTACGGTCGTTGGAGGCGAAGATCGCCGACGGCAGCGGTGTTCCTTGCTCGCGCTCGGTCAGCAGCATCCGTCCCGCCTCGATGCCCGCGTCCTCGGTGTGGCTGCCGGGAATGACCCGTGCCGCGTCCTGCAGATCGTGCCGTCGCATCGCCGCTCGGTAGGCGCGGCGCCGCTCGGCCGAGCCCGGATCGCGGCCCCCGTCGACGTGCGTGATGCGCCGGTGGCCGAGCGCGACGAGATGGTCCATGGCCTCCCGTACGCCCTTGTTCTCGGCCGTGAAGACGCTGTCGAGCCGGGCGTCGCGCACCCGCCGGCCGACGGTGACCGCCACGGTGCGCGCGCCCAGCGCTTCAAGCTGCGCCTGCTCCGCCCGCGGGCCGAGCAGGATGACGGCCTCGCAGCGGTGGGCCAACAGTGCCTCGACGGCCTGCGCCTCGTCACGCCCCGGAGCCGTCGCCGACAGCAGCACCTCGTAGCCGCGCCGCTCGGCCTCGGGGTAGATCCCCTCCACGAGGTCGGCCTGGAACGGCTGGTGCACGGTGAACAGGACGCCCAGGGTGCGGCTGCGTCCCCGGGCGAGGAGCCGCGCCGCGTTGTCGGGCCGGTAGCCGATCTCCTCGGCCACGCGCAGCACCCGGTCACGCGTCTCCTGACCCGCCCCCGGCTGGTTGCGGAACACGATCGACACCAGCGCCCGCGACACCCCCGCCCTCTCGGCGACGTCCGCCATCGTGGGGCGATGCTTGCCCGTCTCGCTCACCTGTGACTCCACACCTCTCGCCGTGCGTCCACGAAATCTCGCGGCAACAACCTATTGACATGACATTTGAACAGGGGTCATCGTACTCGAACTAGAGCGCGCTAGTAGAGCGCGACAGTGAGTTCGTTGTCCGGTCTCGCACCGGTACTTGCCTCGTCCTGAGCGAAGGGACCCCCGCGTGATGTCGTTCGAAGTGCTGACCATGGGCCGTGTCGGAGTGGATGTGTATCCGCTCCAGACGGGAGTGGGTCTTGCCGAGGTCGCCTCGTTCGGCAAATATCTGGGCGGCAGCCCGACCAATGTCGCTGTGGCGGCCGCACGGCACGGGCACCGCACCGCGGTGATCACCAAGACCGGCCGCGACCCCTTCGGCGACTTCGTCAGGACCGCGCTCGACGGCTACGGCGTCGACACCCGCTACGTCGGCACCTCGGACATCGCGCCGACGCCGGTCACGTTCTGCGAGATCTTCCCGCCGGACGACTTCCCGCTGTACTTCTACCGGCAGCCCAAGGCGCCTGATCTGGACATCGAGCCGGGCGAGTTGGACCTCGACGCCGTGCGCACCGCTGACATCCTCTGGGTCACCGGCACCGGGCTGAGCGAGGAGCCGAGCCGCTCGGCCACCCTCGCGGCCCTCGCCCACCGGGCGAAGGCGGGCACCACGGTCTTCGACCTGGACTGGCGCCCCGTGTTCTGGAAGGACCCCGCCGAGGCCCGTACGTACTACGCCGAGGCGCTTCGGCACACCACGGTCGCGGTCGGCAACCGCGAGGAGTGCGAGGTGGCCACGGGGGAGCGCGAGCCCCTGGCCGCAGCGAAGGCGCTGCTCGCGGCCGGAGTCGAGCTGGCGGTGGTGAAGCAGGGGCCGAGGGGTGTCCTGGCGATGGACCGGGACGGCTCGGTCTCCGAGATCCCGCCGGTCCCCGTGGACGTCGTGAACGGACTCGGCGCGGGCGACGCCTTCGGCGGCGCGCTCTGCCACGGCCTCCTTTCCGGCTGGGACACCCGGCGCACCGTCTCCTTCGCCAATGCGGCGGGAGCCGTCGTCGCGGGCCGGCTCTCGTGTGCCGACGCCATGCCCGCCGAGTCCGAGGTCGAGTCCAAGCTGAAGGAGGTGGCGGATGCTGTCCGCTGACAAGTCGTGGATGGCCGACCGGATCGTCCGCACCCGCGTGAACGACCCGGCAGCCGTCGCCGCGGCGGCAGCCCGCCGGGTGCGGGCGACATCGCCCTTCGGCGAGCACGGCAAGGTGATGATCATCGCCGCGGACCACCCGGCGCGCGGTGCGAACGCCGTCGGCGGGGACCCGTCGGCGATGGCCGACCGCTTCGAGCTTCTTGAGCGCATGTGCACCGCGCTGGAACGGCCGGGCGTGACCGGGGTGTTGGCGACCGCCGACATCCTGGAGGACCTGCTGCTGCTCGGCGTCCTCGACGGCAAGAGCGTGTTCGGGTCGATGAACCGCGCGGGCCTGGCGGGTTCGACGTTCGAGATCGACGACCGGTTCACCGGGTACGACGCGCAGGCCGTCGCGGAGATGGGCTTCGACGGCGGCAAGATGCTCACCCGCATAGCGTTGGACGACCCCGCGACGCCCTCCGCCCTGGAGAACACGGCGCGGGCCGTCGATCAGCTCAACGACCGCCGACTGATCGCCATGGTCGAACCGTTCATGTCCGCATGGCAGCGGGACGGCCGGATCCGCAACGACCTGACCACGGATGCCGTCATCAAGTCGGTGACCATCGCTTCGGGCCTGGGGCGGCGCTCCGCGTACACGTGGCTGAAGCTGCCGGTCGTCGACGACATGGAGCGCGTGCTCGCCTCCTCGACGCTGCCCGCCGTGCTGCTCGGCGGCGAGGTCAAGGACGCCGAGGCCGCCTTCGCCTCCTGGGGCAAGGCCCTCAAGCTTCCCACCGCGCAGGGCCTGACCGTCGGCCGCTCCCTGCTCTACCCCTCCGACGGCGATGTCGCCGGCGCGGTGGACCGGGCGGTGGGGCTGCTGTGAGCCGCTGCACCGACACCAGCAAGTACCACCTCTCGAAGGGCACGTCGGCCGCCGGGGCGTACGACCTGGAGGTCACGCCCGAGTCCGCGGGCTGGGGCTACTCGGGGCTGCGCATCGTGACACTGGCGCCCGGCGAGTCCCACACCTTCACTACCGGGGACGCCGAATTCCTGGTGCTCCCGTTGCAGGGTTCCGCGACCGTCTCCGTGGCCGGCGAGACCTTTGAACTGGCGGGACGGAACGGGGTGTTCGCCTCCGCGACGGACTTCGCGTACGTGCCCCGGGCCACGGAAGCCGTTGTGGCGAGCGTGTCCGGGGGCCGGTTCGCGCTGCCCTCCGCACGCACCGAGCGTGACCTGCCCGCCCGCTACGGGCCGGTCGAGAACGTGCCGGTCGAGCTGCGCGGGGCCGGGGCCTGCTCGCGGCAGGTGAACAACTACTGCCTGCCGCACACCTTCGACGCCGACCAGCTGTTGGTGTGCGAGGTCCTGACACCCGGCGGGAACTGGTCGTCGTACCCGCCGCACAAGCACGACGAGGCGGTCCCGGGCGAGCAGTCGGAGCTGGAGGAGATCTACTACTTCGAGCTCGACGGGGGCGAGAACGCCTTCGGCTACCAGCGCGTGTACGGGACCGAGGATCGGCCGCTCGAGGTCCTGGCCGAGGTCCGGGACGGCGACACGGTGCTCATCCCGCACGGCTGGCACGGCCCGTCGATCGCGGCGCCCGGTTACGACCTGTACTACCTCAACGTGATGGCCGGCCCCGGCCAGGACCGCGCCTGGCTGATCTGCGACGACCCGGCCCACGGCTGGGTCCGCTCCACCTGGACGACGCAGGACGTCGATTCCCGGCTGCCCTTCGGGCCCAAGGAGAACCACTGATGGAAACGATCAGGCTGACCACGGCCCAGGCCCTGGTGCGCTTCCTGGCCAACCAGTACAGCGAGCGTGACGGCCAGGAGCAGCGGCTGATCCCCGGCGCCTGGGGCATCTTCGGGCACGGCAACGTGGCCGGGATCGGCCAGGCCCTCCTCCAGGCGGCGGCCACGGGCGAGGCCGATCTGCCGTACTACCTGGCGCGCAACGAGCAGGGCATGGTGCACGCCGCGGTGGCCTACGCGAAGATGCGCGACCGGCTCGCGGCCTTCGCCTGCTCCGCGTCCACCGGACCCGGCTCGACGAACATGATCACCGGTGCGGCGCTGGCGACGACCAACCGGATCCCGGTCCTGCTGCTGCCGTCCGACATGTTCGCGACGCGTGCGGCCGACCCCGTGCTCCAGCAGTTGGAGGACACCCGCGCCGGGGACACCACGGTGAACGATGCCTTCCGGGCGGTGTCGAAGTACTTCGACCGGATCACGCGGCCCGAGCAGCTGATCCCTGCTGCTCTCGCGGCGATGCGGGTGCTGACCGACCCGGCCGAGACCGGCGCCGTCACGCTGGCGCTGCCGCAGGACGTGCAGGCCGAGGCGTACGACTGGCCGACGGAGTTCTTCCGCAGGCGGGTGTGGCACATCGGCCGCCCGGTCCCCGAGGCCGCCGCGGTCGAGAGGGCTGCCGCGCTGCTCAAGAACGCGAAGAAGCCGCTAATCGTCGCGGGCGGCGGCGCCGTCTACTCCGGCGCCGAGATCCAGCTGCGGGCCTTCGCGGAGACCACCGGCATCCCGGTCGCCGACACCCACGCGGGCAAGGGCGCGGTGCCGTGGGACCACCCGTGCGCCGTCGGCGGCCTCGGCTCCACCGGCGCCTACGCGGCCAACGAGCTGGCCCGAGAGGCCGATGTGGTGCTCGGCATCGGCACCCGTTACTCCGACTTCACCACCGCCAGCCACACCGTCTTCGGCAACCCCGATGTCACCTTCGTCAACCTCAACGTCGCCCGCCTCGACGCGGTCAAGCACTCCGCCGAACCGCTCGTGGCCGACGCCCGCCTCGGCATCGACGCCCTCGCGTCCGCCCTCGCCGACTGGCAGGTCTCGCCGGAGTACCGGGTGCACACCCGCCAACTCATCACCCGCACACGGGAGATCGAGGAGAAGTGCTTCGCGGTGGGGCACACGCCGCTGCCCGCCCAGACGGAGATCCTCGGAGCGCTGAACGACAGCCTCGACGACCGCGCCGTGGTGATCAACGCGGCCGGGTCGATGCCCGGCGACCTGCAACAGCTTTGGCGGGCCCGCGACCCGAAGGCGTACCACGTCGAGTACGCGTACTCCTGCATGGGCTACGAGGTCGCCGCCGGCGTCGGCGCCAAGATGGCCGACCCGTCCCGTGAGGTCGTCGTCCTCGTCGGCGACGGCTCGTACCTGATGATGGCCCAGGAGATCGTCACCATGATCTCCGAAGGACTGAAGGTCATCATCGTCCTCGTCCAGAACCACGGTTTCGCCTCCATCGGTGCCCTGTCCGAGTCCCTCGGCTCCCAGCGGTTCGGCACCAAGTACCGCTACCGGCAGCAGAGTTCCGGGCAGCTCGACGGTGACGTGCTCCCCGTCGACCTGGCTGCCAACGCCGCCTCGCTCGGCGCCGACGTCCTGCACGCCGCCACCGTGGACGAGTTCCGCACCGCGATGGACAAGGCCAAGGCCGCCGACCGCACCACCGTCGTGCACGTCGAGACCGACCTCTACGGCCCCAACCCGCCCGGCCACGGCTGGTGGGACGTGCCGGTCAGCGAGGTCTCCGCCCTCGAATCCACCCGCAGCGCATACGAGACGTACGCGGCCCAGAAGCAGGCCCAGCGCCACTACCTGTAGCGCCACTACTTGTAAGGAACCTCAGCGTGAAGACCATTCAGCACTGGATCGACGGCGCGGCCGCACCCGTACAGGGCGACACCGTCCCCGTGTTCAACCCGGCCACCGGCGCCGAGCAGGCACGCGTCGCCCTCGGCGGCGGCGCGGAGGTCGACGCCGCCGTGCAGGCCGCGGCCCGCGCCTTCGAGGGCTGGTCCGAGTCCTCGGTGAGCCGGCGTACGCAGGTGATGTTCGCCTTCCGACAGCTGCTCGTCGAGCACGAGGAGGAGCTGGGCCGGATCATCTCGGCCGAGCACGGCAAGACCGTCGACGACGCGCGCGGGGAGATCGTGCGCGGCCGGGAGGTCGTCGAGTACGCCTGCGGCCTCGGCGACGTCCTCAAGGGCTCCTTCTCCGACCAGGTCTCCCGCGGCGTCGACGTGCACAACTTCCGTCAGCCGCTCGGAGTGGTCGCGGGCATCACCCCGTTCAACTTCCCGGCGATGGTGCCGCTGTGGATGCATCCCATTGCCATCGCGACCGGCAACACCTTCATCCTCAAGCCGAGCGAGCGTAACCCGTCCGCCGCCCAGTTCGTCGCGGAGCTCTACAAGAAGGCCGGTCTGCCGGACGGTGTCTTCAACGTCGTGCACGGCGGCAAGGACGCGGTCGACGCCATCCTCGGCCACCCCGGGATCGAGGCCGTCTCGTTCGTCGGCTCGACGCCGATCGCGCGGTACGTGCACGAGCGGGCCACGTCGGCGGGCAAGCGGGTTCAGGCGCTCGGCGGTGCCAAGAACCACGCCGTCGTCCTGCCCGACGCCGACCTGGAGTTCGCCGCCAATCACATCACCGCAGGCGCCTACGGATCGGCGGGGGAGCGGTGCATGGCCGTCTCCGTCGCGGTCGCCGTCGGCGACGTGGCCGACTCTCTTGTCGAGGTCCTGCAGCACAAGGCCCGCGAAGTGCAGGTCGGCCCTGGTGAAGCCGAAGGCACCGAGATGGGCCCGCTGATCACGGAGGCCGCCGTCGCGCGCGTCGAGAACGGTGTCGCGACCGCCGCCGCCCAGGGCGCCACCGTCCTCGTCGACGGCCGCGGCCTCAAGGTCGAGAACCACGAGAACGGCTTCTTCACCGGCCCCTCCCTCCTGGACCACGTGACGGCCGAGATGGACGCGTACAAGGACGAGCTGTTCGGCCCGGTCCTCGCCGTGGTCCGCGTCGACACCCTCGACGAGGCCGTCGCCCTCATCAACGCGAACCCCTACGGCAACGGCACCGCCCTGTTCACCGACTCCGGCGAGGCCGCCCGTCGCTTCCAGCGCGGCGTCAAGGTCGGCATGATCGGTGTCAACGTGCCGGTGCCCGTCCCGATGTCGTACTACTCCTTCGGCGGCTGGAACGACTCCCTCATCGGCGACTCGCCCGTGCACGGCGAGGAAGGCGTCCGCTTCTACACCCGCCCCAAGGTCGTCACCACCCGCTGGCCGCAGCCGCGCCAGCACACGGCCGCCGGGTTCAGCTTCCCCACGTCGCACTGAGACTCCACACCACCCATCCACCCATCCACCCATCCACCCATCCACCTGCTCCACCGACACGACCGAAGGGCACACCATGGCAACGGCGCCAACCCCGCTGCGCACCACCGTCGGCAACCTCTGTCTCGGCTCGGCCCCGGACTCCTGGGGCATCTGGTTCCCCGAGGACGAGCACCAGGTCCCGTACACCCGCTTCCTCGACGAACTCGCCGAGGCCGGGTACGAGTGGCTGGAGCTGGGCCCGTACGGTTACCTGCCCACCGAACCGGCCTCACTGGCGGGGGAGTTGGGCGAGCGGGGCCTCAAGGTCTCCGGCGGCACCGCCTTCGGCGCGCTGCACCGCCCCGAGGCATGGGACGACATGCTCGCCCACGTCCGCCAGGTCGCCACGCTGACCGCCGCGGCCGGCGCGCACCACCTGGTCCTCATCCCGCCCATGTACCGCGACGAGAAGACCGGCGCCTTCACGGAGTCCCCGGAGCTGACCGCCGAGCAGTGGGCCGGGTTCGGGAAGGCGGCCGACCGGCTCGGCAAGCTGCTGCTCGACGAATACGACGTACGCCTCGTCCTGCACCCGCACGCCGACAGCCACATCCAGACGCAGCCCGAGATCGAGCGCCTGCTCAACGAGTCCGACGCGCGGTACACGAACCTGTGCCTGGACACCGGTCACGTCGCCTACGGGGGTGGCGACAACCTGGACCTCATCCGCCGCTTCGGCGAGCGCGTCGGCTACGTCCACATCAAGCAGATGGACCCGCAGGTGCTCGCCCAGGTCGCCGCCGAGGACCTGTCGTTCGGCGAGGCCGTCAAGCGCGGTGTGTGCGTGACGCCGCCCGCGGGCGTACCGGACCCGGCCTCCGTCGTCGACGAACTGGCCAAGCTGGATGCCGAGTTGTTCGTCGTGGTCGAGCAGGACCTGTACCCGTGCGCCCCCGACACACCGTTGCCCATCGCCGTACGCACCCGCGAGCACCTCGCCGGATGCGGACTGACCGGAACCCGTCGCCCCAACCTCACCCGGTAGGAGGCCGCCATGGACGTGAAGGACGACACGCCCACGGCCCCGCCCGCCGGGACCGACACCACGTCGGACCGCGCGGCGAGCCGCCGACTGCGGGTCATCACCGTCATCGCCACCTTCGGTGGCCTGCTGTTCGGCTACGACACCGGTGTCATCAACGGTGCGCTGCCGTACATGAGCGACGACCTCGGGCTCAGCCCGCTCACCGAGGGCATGGTGACCAGTTCACTGCTGCTCGGCGCCGCTCTCGGTTCCGTCGTCGGCGGGCGGCTCTCCGACGCCCGCGGCCGGCGCCGCAACATCCTGCTGCTCGCCGTCCTGTTCTTCGTCGGCGCGCTGGCCTGCACGCTCGCACCGACCACCGCGTTCATGGTGGTGGCTCGGTTCGTGCTCGGCCTCGCAGTCGGTGGCGCCTCCGTGACGGTCCCCGTGTACCTCGCCGAGGTGTCACCTGCGGAGCGCCGTGGCGCGCTCGTCACCCGCAACGAACTCATGATCGTGACAGGCCAGTTGCTGGCGTTCACCTTCAACGCGATCATCGCGCGGGTGGGTGGCGAGTCCGGCGGTGTGTGGCGCTGGATGCTCGTGATCTCCACGCTGCCGGCCGTTGTTCTCTGGTTCGGCATGCTGGTGATGCCCGAGAGCCCTCGATGGCTGGCCTCGCAGGGCCGCTTCGGGGACGCGCTGAAGGTGCTGCGGCAGGTCCGCTCGCAGCAGCGCGCCGAAGCCGAACTCGCCGAGGTCACCGCTCTGTCCGTGAAGGACGACGAGCAGGGGCTCGGCGGCTGGCAGGACCTCAAGGCCACCCCCTGGATCCGCAAACTGATGCTCGTGGGCTTCGGTATCGCGATCGTGCAGCAGGTCACGGGCGTGAACACGATCATGTACTACGGCACGGAGATCCTCACCGACGCCGGATTCGCCTCCGACAGCGCGCTGACCGCCAACATCGCCAACGGCGTCATCTCGGTCACCGCCACCTTCGTCGGCATCTGGCTGCTGGGCCGGGTCAACCGCCGCCCGATGCTGATGGTCGGTCAGCTCGGAACGATCACTGCACTGTTGCTGATCGGGGTGTTCTCCCTGGTCCTGCCGGAGGGCGAGGGGCGTGCGTACGCCGTGCTCGCCATGACGGTCACGTTCCTCGCCTTCCAGCAGGGCGCGATCTCGCCGGTGACCTGGCTGACGCTGTCGGAGATCTTCCCCATGCGGATGCGTGCCTTCGGGATGGGCGTCGCCGCGGTGGTCCTGTGGCTGACCAACTTTACGATCGGCCTGGTCTTTCCCTCGCTGGTCTCCGGCATGGGCATCTCCGCCACGTTCTTCCTCTTCGTGGCCCTCGGCCTGGTCGCCCTCGCCTTCGTAAAGAAGTACATGCCCGAGACCAGGGGCCGCAGCCTCGAGAACCTGGAGGCGGACCTCAAGGCCCGCTTCTCCTGAGCACCCCCGCTTGGTCCCTCCACTTCAGACATCTCCTTACCCACCCATGCCCCGGGCCGACCGCGCCCGGGGCCCGCAGAAAGGCAGGACACCCCATGACAGTGCGCGTAGGGGTCATCGGCGCCGGATGGATCGGTCAGGAACACATCCGACGCCTCACCGACGTCGTCACCGGAGCCCGTGTCACCGCCGTCACCGACATCGACGCCGAGCGTGCCGCGCAGGCCGCCGCAGGACCCGGTGCTCGTGTGTACGCGGACGGGGCCGCGCTCGTCGCGGCCGACGACGTCGACGCCGTGCTGGTCACCTCCTGGGGCCCCACGCACGCCGAGCACGTCCTGAACGCGATCGCCGCGGGCAAGCCGGTCTTCTGCGAGAAGCCCCTCGCGACGACGGCAGAGGACTGCCTGAGGATCACCGAGGCCGAGATCGCCCACGGGCGGCGCCTCGTCCAGGTCGGCTTCATGCGCCGCTTCGACCACGGTTACCGCCAGCTGAAGGACGTCATCGACTCCGGCCGCGTAGGAGAGCCGCTGGTGGTGCACTGCGCCCACCGCAACCCGACCGTTCCCGAGTCGTACACCTCCGACATGGCCGCCCTCGACACCGCCGTCCACGAGATCGACGTACTGCGCTGGCTCCTGGACGACGAAATCGTCTCCACCCAGGTCGTCACCCCGCGCTCCACGAGCAAGCGGTTCGCACACCTCAAGGACCCGCAGATCATGCTCTTCGAGACCGCGAAGGGCACCCGCATCGACCTCGAGGTCTTCGTCAACTGCCAGTACGGCTACGACATCCAGTGCGAGGTCGTCGCCGAGGACGGCCTCGTCCGGCTGCCCGACCCGGCGGCCGTCGGCGTGCGGACGGCCGGGCAGCACAGCACCGAGGTCCTCACCGACTGGGTGGGGCGCTTCGAGGCCGCGTTCGACACCGAGTTCCGCGAGTGGATCGCCGGCGTCGCGGCGGGCGCCGAGCCCACCGGTCCCTCCGCCTGGGACGGCTACGCCGCCACCGTCATCACCAGCGGCACCGCCGAGGCCCTCACCTCCGGTGACGTTATCAGCACCGACATGAAGCCCCGTCCCGTCTTCTACGGAGGCACCGCGTGAAGATCGCCCTCGACCCGTACATGTTCCGTGCGCTGCCCATCGACGAGATGGTGCGCACCGTCGCCGAACTCGGCTACGAGTACATCGAGTTGTCGCCCCGCGACGACTTCATGCCCTTCTTCCTGCACCCGCGCGCGGACGACGCCCGCGTCGCCGAACTCAAGAACGCCCTGCGGACGCACGGGGTGCGGCTGTCGTCGGTGCTGCCGCTGTACAAGTGGTCCTCGCCGGACGAAACGGAACGCCGGGCGGCGGTCCGCTACTGGAAGCGCATGATCGAGATCGCTGCGGACCTCGAAGTCCCGCTGATGAACTCGGAGTTCAACGGTCGGCCGGAACGCGCCGCGGACAGCGAGGCCGCGTTCTGGCGCTCCATGGAGGAACTGCTCCCGGTCTTCGAGCGGGAGGGCATCGCCCTCAACCTCGAGGCCCACCCGGACGACTTCTGCGAGGAGAACGCCCCCGCGGTCGACCTGGTCCGCGCCATCAACAAGCCGTGGGTGAACTACCTCTACTGCGCCCCGCACACCTTCCACCTGTCGGGGGCGGACCCGAAGGCGGACATCGCGGCGATGATGCGCTACGCGGGCGACAAGCTCCAGCACGTACACATCGCGGACTCCTTCAACCACAAGGGCTCCTCCGGCCTGCGCTACATCATGAACCCGCCCGGCACCCCCGCCCGCATCCACCAGCATCTGGACATCGGCCAGGGCGAGGTGGACTGGGACACCTTCTTCGGCACCCTGCGCGAGCTGAACTTCGACGGCGTCGCCACCGCCTGCGTCTTCGCCTGGGAGGAACGCGCCCGCGACTCCTCGGCGTTCATGCTCGACCGGATCCGCAAGGAACTCGTCGGATGAGGCTCGGCGTCTACACCGCGATCCTGCACGACCGCCCGCTCCGCGAAGCCCTGGAGACCATCGCCTCCCTCGGCCTGACCGGCGCCGAGATCAACGCGGGCGGCTTCCTGCCCACACCTCATCTCCCGGTGGAGGACCTCCTGTCGGGCGCGCTGGCCCCGGCGGAGTACCTGAAGGTCTTCACCGACACCGGAGTGGAGCTCACGGGCCTCAACATCAACGGCAACCCGCTGGACCCAGACCCGGTCGCCGGCCCCCGGCACGCCGACGACCTGCGGCGCGCCATCCGGGTCGCGGGGCTGCTCGGCGTGGACAGGGTGGTCACCATGTCCGGACTGCCCGCCGCCGAGCCGGGCGGCACGACACCCGCCTGGAACGTCAATCCGTGGCACAGCGCCTACCTGGACTCCCTGGAGTACCAGTGGGAGCAGGTCGCTGTCCCGTTCTGGCGTGACATCGAGGCTCTGGCCGCCGAACACGGAGTCAAGGTGTGCATCGAGATGCACCCACAGAACCTCGTGTTCAACCCGGCGACCCTCAAGCGCCTGGTCCAGCGGACCGCCGCACACCACATCGGCGCCGAGTTGGACCCCAGCCACCTCTTCTGGCAGGGCATCGACCCCATCGCGGCGATCGAGGACCTCGGCCCGCTGGTCTTCCACGCGGCAGCCAAGGACACCCGGATCAACGACCGGTGCCGGGTCAACGGCGTACTCGACGACCGCTTCACCCGGGTGACGGAGAACCCCATAGGGCTCGGCGGAGGCTGGACACTGAACCGCTGGCCCACGGAGTCGAGCTGGGACTTCGTAGCCATCGGCCGAGGCCACGACGAGTCCTTCTGGCGCGATTTCCTGGACGCGCTGCGCCGGGTCGACCCGGGGATGGCCGTGAACATCGAGCACGAGGACGTGGAACTGGGCCCGCTGGAAGGACTCGAGGTGGCTGCCCGGACCTTGCTGGCGGCCAGCACCTGACAGGACGCGTCGTCCGTGGCCGTCACTGGTGGTGCGGAGACGTCAAGTAGTGCTGCCGCAGCAGTTCGCGGCTGTAGTCATTGCCGTTGGGGGTGCGGATGGCGGAGTGGACGTGCTTCTGGTGCGTTCCGTCGGCCCGGTTCTTGCGGTACGCGCCGCCCAGCGGCCCCGCCACGTGGCAGTCGACCTCGATCCACACGACCGGACTGCGGACGCGCAGGTAGAAGGCGGCGTCGTCGACTGTGGCGCCGATCCACGCGTGTACCGTACGCACGGTAGGCGGCTAGCAGTTAAGAGACCGTCTTGATTGGCGATCAATGGTCTGTGCCGCCCGGGCTGGCCGCCGGTAGACAATCCGAGTGCACGGGTTGATCAGCTTGAGGAACACTGTCCGGATGAGTTCTGGAACCTCCCCAACGGCGCAGGAACGTGCCCTTCGACATGTCGCGGAGTTGGCGTCGGGCCCTCCGATCGACGCGTCGCTGCGGGTGACCCTCAACTTCCACCCGGACCGTCTGTTGCACGGCAAGCTGCTCTTGGACTCCCTGGCCGAGGACGGCGTCTATCGCTCGCAGTTCGTCACCGGGACGAGTAACGGCGGACTGACCGCGTATCCCGGTGGAGACCGTTGGCGTTGGGAAAGCCGGATCTTCAGCGGAGCATACGACGATGCGCCTGTTCATGAGCGGCCTGTTTACGGGGCGTTGAACTTCCGACGCAAGCTGGTCGGCGGAGCGCCACGGTTCGGCTCCGCGCACTTCCGGCTGAGTGCCGAAACCCTGACGCGGACCACGTTCTGCTACCCGGACAGTTTCCTTGAGCCCTCGGATTTTGGCGTGGCGTCCCGGATGGGGCTCATCGAGCTAGCTCTCGCCGACCGCCAGGACGATCTCGATGACTACATCGAGGCCCAGGTACACGGCCCGGTGCGGCCGAACTGCCATGTGGAGGCGCTGGTCCTGGACCCCTGCTACCAAGGCACGGCCGTCGAGACCGCGGCCCTGCGCCTTGGCTGCCCCGTGGAGTGGCACCGCGGGTTCCGTCTGACAGTTCAGGAACTTCGCCGTCACCCCGACTTCCGCGGCCAGGAGTACGTCGAGTTGGGCATGCAGATCGCGGTCGACGGTGTACTCGATCCTCGAATCATCGGAGATGCCGCGCGCGCCGGCCTCCATGACTCTCAGGCAGTCAAGAAGGTGTGGCACTACCTGGCGCGTTTCGGAGCGCCTCGGAAGGTCGCTGATCGGCTGGCAAGTGAGGCACCAACGGATGGGGCTGCCCTCGATGGCCTTCGTTGAGGAGCTGGTGCCGGAAGGACTGTGGGAGCTATTCCGGGCGGTGAGACCGCCGATCCCCACGAGGCCGCAAGGCGGCGGCCGTCGGCGAGCTGATGACCGCGCGGTACTGGCCGCGATCATCTTCGTCGCCACATCGGGGTCTCGGGTGGGCCGAGGTGGAGGTGGTTGTTGCCGATGGCGGTCAGGGACCAGCGCACGTAGAGGCGGTGTTCGGCGAGGTGGACGTCGTGCCAGTGCAGGCCGAGTGCCTCGCGGCGGCGCAGTCCGGTGCCGATCATCAGCTCGAACAGGTCGGTGACCTGGTCGGTGTAGGCGGTGGCGTTGTACCGCAGGAACGCGGCTGCCTGTTCCGGCGTCCGGCAGCTGCGTTCGGGTGCGGCGGTCCGGGCTGGTACGGCGTAGGCGGCGGGGTTGTAGGCCAGGCGCCGGGTGCGTACGGCGGCGTTGAGGCGGTGCGCAGTGTGCCGGCGGTGGGGTAGAGGGTGACGGGGCCGCGTCCGGCGGCGCGTTGGTGGGTCAGCCATTCCTGGACGTGCCGGGCGCGAGCAGGTCGAGCAGGCGTAGTGGGCCGAAGCCGGGCAGTAGGTCGTAGTGGGCGGCCCGGGCGTAGCCGGCGGGCGTGGAGGGGCTGAGGTGTTCTTCGCGTCCGGTGAGCCATTCTTCGAGGTAGGTGCCGACGGTCAGGCGTGGTTCCTCGTAGACGCCGGTGGCCTCTCCGGTGGTGAACGAGGTCAGGGCGCGCTCGGCTTCGGTGCGGCTGGCGAATCCGGTGCGGCGTCGGGTGGTGCGTCGTCCTGGTGTGTCGGGCAGGTCGACGGCGTACGCCCAACTGCCGTGCTGGGTATCGGTCTTGAGGTGTGGGCAGCGTGGCCCGTACTGCTTGCGCTGGGCATCGCGGCAGCCGCAGGAGCGGTAGAGGCGTCCGCGGGCGAGGCGGGATGCGGTCATGAACATCCTCCTGGAATTCGACGAGAAGAGTTCTCGGTGGATGTCACGGTCCCGTGGCCCGGGGCGGGTGTAGGAGTGCGCGCAGGGTGGGGCGTGGAGGTACTGGGCTGTCATGAGTGTGCTGCGTCTTCGCCCGGGTGGCGGAATACCTCTCCC
This sequence comes from Streptomyces nidicola, assembly GCF_050106155.1. Lineage (NCBI taxonomy): Bacteria > Bacillati > Actinomycetota > Actinomycetes > Kitasatosporales > Streptomycetaceae > Streptomyces > Streptomyces nidicola. The sequence continues at coordinate 1,641,628 of NZ_JBNBPI010000001.1, read as the reverse complement.
GCTCAGGTGTGTTCGAGGTTCTCCCGTCCGTGCCGTCAGCGGCGTGTGGGTTCGGAATGCGCTCGAGACGGTGGGCATACCATGAGGCTCGGGTAGGAGCGTGACTAGGTGGCAGAGTCACTAAGGTGCTCCCACAAGTTCCTGAAGGCCCAGGCCCACGGCACCCTCGCCGCTGACTTCCTAACCCTCGACACCATCTCGCTCCAGCGCCTGTACGCCTTGGTCTTCATCGAGCACGGCACCCGCCGCGTCCACCTTGTCGGCGTCACCGCCCACCTCACCGCTCAGCAGGCCAGGAACCTCACCATGACGCTGGGGTGCCGCATGGACTCGCTGTGCTTCCTGCTTCGGGGTCGGGATACGAAGTACACCCGCACCTTCGACGCCGTCTTCAAGGCCGACGACGTGGAGATCCTGCTCAGCCCGCCCCGGGCACCGAGGGCCAGCGCGATCTGCGAGAGAGTCGTGGGTACCCTCCGCCGCGAGGTACTCGACCGGATCCTGATCTACAACGAGGCCCACGCCGTGGCAGTAATGACCCAGTACATCCGGCACTACAACCGGCACCGCCCCACCAATCCCGGCAGCAACTGCCCCCGGACAGGCCCGAATCACCCGCCCCGGCCACCGTGACCGGCCTCCAGACCCACGGGATCCGGCGACGGTCCGTCCTGGGGGACTTGATCAACGAGTACCACCACGCCGCCTGATGGAACGGCATCGCCGCAGCACGCACCACTGAATCGCATTTTCGAGCGGCACAGGTGTTGAGTGAGGCGGTGTTGCACCAGGAGATCGGCGGACGGGACGTCATGCGGGCTCAACTTCAGCACCCGTTGGACCTGGAGGGCCGGGAGTGGGTGAAGGTCCAGGTGTTGCCGTTCGAGGCGGGGGCGCATGCGAGGCTGATGGGTGCGTTCGACCTGCTGCGTTTCGACGACGACCCGGACCTCGTCTACACCGAGGATTTCGTGCATGGTCACATGGCCGCCAACCCGCAGGCGCTCAGGGAGGGTTCACTCCGTTCCGATCACTTGCAGGCCGCCGCCCTCCCGGTGGCGGAGTCGGCTGCACTGATCGCCCGCGTGATGGAGGAACGGTGTGGGCCTGAGCACGAGCAACCTGGCCGACGCACAGTGGCGTAAGTCGACCTACAGCAGTGACACCGGCGGCGACTGCGTAGAAGTCGCCGAAGCCTCCGCCCCCACACCATCGCCATTCGCGACTCCAAGGACCCGACCCGCGGCTACCTCCAGGTCGGCGCGGACGCGTTCGGCGCGTTCGTGGCGTTCGCGGTCACCTCGGCGTAGCCGACGACGCGGGGGCCTCCCGTAGCAGGCCCACCGCACGTACGAGGGTGGTCACGAGCTCGTCGGCGCGATCCCGGTCGCAGCCGGCGACATACTGCAGCGTGATGCCCTCCATGCCCGCGACGACGAGCCGCGCCAGGGTCTCCGCCTCCGGGAGCGGACCCTCGCCTGCGCGCTCGGCCGCGGCCGTGAGGATCTCCGTCATCGCCGCCGCGTACGCCTCGTACGCGGCGCCGCTCCTGCCCGCCTCGCCCGGCAACCGCAGCCAGTGGAGGACGAGCTCCCACGTGGCGACCTGCTCCTCGGGGTCCTCGCCCATGCGGGCCCAGGCCGCACCGCAGGCCGCGGCCACGGCGTCCGCGACGCCGACGCTGTCCGCCGTCGCGGCCCTGACGGCGCCGATGAAGTCGCCGACCACGTAGTCGTAGACGGCTTCCATGAGCTCGTCCTTGTTCTTGAAGCAGTAGTGCAGGCTGGCCAGCGGGGCCCCCGCCTCCTCGGCGATGCGCCGGGTCGTCGCGCCGGTCACGCCGTGCTTCGTCACGACCTTCGTCGTCGCCCGGACGAACTGGCGGCGGCGCTCGGCCACCGGTGTGTGCGCCATGGGAATCCCGTCACCCCTCTTGATTCAACCTCTTGACGGTCGAGTTGGTCGCTCGACATAGTCAAGCGACCAACTCAACGTGTCAGCGCAACATACCAATGCAACGCACCTCGTGAGAACGGAAGTTCGGCATGACCGTCATTCAGGATTTCGCGAACGCCGTGACCGTCACTGACCTGGAGACCGATCCCTATCCGATCTACCGGCGGCTGCGCGCGGAGGCGCCGGTCTGCTACGTGCCCGCGGTGGACCTGTGGCTGGTGACCCGCAGGGCCGACGTCGCCGCGGTCGGCAACGACCCGGACACCTTCACCGCCGCCCTGCCCGACGCCCCGGTCAACCGCGCCTTCGGCGAGCCCAACATCCTCACCGCCACCGGGGACACCCACCGCGAGCTGCGGGGCAGCCTGGAGGGGAAGTACAAGCCGCGCGAAGTCGCCGGCTACATCGACCAGTTGGTGGAGCCGATAGTCGCCGAGCGATTGAAGGTGCTCGACGGGCTGACGGAAGTCGACCTGCTGGCCGAGTACTTCGAGCCGATATCGGTGCGAAGCCTCGCCGAGGTGCTGGGCATGGGGGAGTTCGACTCCGACACGCTGCGCCGCTGGTTCCGGGGGCTCGCCGAAGGGGCCATCAACTTCGAGCGAGACCCGGCCCGGCAGGCCGTATCCGATGCCACCGTGCAGGAGATGCTGACCGCGATGGACCCGCTGCTCACCCGGATGGAGCGCGAGCCCGACGACAGTACCCTCGCGCACATGCTGTGGTCGGGGCGGGATGCCGAGACGGGGGAGCGGGGTCCGCGCGACCGGGCGGCGGTGCTGCCGTCCCTGCGGGTGATTATCCTCGGCGGCATGCAGGAGCCGGGGCACGGCGCCGCTTCCACGCTCTACGGCCTGCTCTCCGAACCGGAGCAACTGGCCACCGTGTTGGCCGATCCGGAGGGGCAGTGCGGGACGGCCGTGGAGGAGGGCATCCGGTGGGTGTCCCCGATCGGGACCCAGGCCCGTCTGGTGACCCGGCCGACCGAACTCGGCGGCGTACAACTGCCCATGGGTGCCAAGGTCAGCGCCGTTCTCGCGTCCGCCAACCGGGACGAGGCGGTGTTCGACGAGCCCGAACTCTTCCGCCTGGACCGGCGCTCGCGCCGAAGCATGCCCTTCGGGTTCGGCCTGCACTTCTGCGTCGGCCACGCCTTCGCGCGCTCGCAGATGCGGATCGCGCTGGCCCGGCTCCTCCAGCGCTTCCCCGAGCTGCGGCTGCGGCCGGAGCAGCCGGTGGACTTCCGTGGCTGGGAGTTCAGGGCGCCGACCAGTCTGTGGGTGTCGCTCGACGGCCGCGAGTAGAACCGGCTCCGGGGTGGCGAGAGTTTTCGGTGGCGGACCCTTGCCGGAAAGTCGTTTGGGCCCGCATGATCTCCTTGCTGGTCCCGGCGGAGTTGCTCGTCCCCCTGGTGCCGCCGCACTGCGGCATGCCCGGCTTCGCCCCGAACTCCCTCCGGCACCCTCGGCTTTCCGTACGTGAGGAGCGCGACATGGCCGTCGGCCGAATCGCCGAACCAACCGACACCGCACCGCCCGGCACCACCCCCGCGGAAGGGGGTCGCCTGGGCACCGCGTCGATCGTGTTCTTCGTCGTGGCCGCGTCTGCGCCCCTCACCGTCGCGGCCGGCGGACTCCCGCAGTCTCTCGCCGTGACCGGCGTACTCGGCCAGCCACTCATCTACCTGGGCCTGGCGGCCGTCCTGATGGTGTTCGGCTCCGGGTACGCCGCGATGAGCCGACGCATCAGCGGAGCGGGCGCGTTTTACGCCTACATCGCCGCGGGTCTCGGCCGTGCCACCGGCACCGGTGCGGCCTTCGTCGCCCTGCTCGCCTACAACGCCATGCAGGTCGGCATCGCGGGCCTCTTCGGCTTCACCACCGCCGACTTCATCCGTGCCAAGACCGGTGTCGACGTCCCGTGGTGGGCGATCCTGCTGGTCACCGTGGTCGTCGTCGGCGTACTCGGCTTCCTGCGCATCGACCTCAACGCGCGTGTCCTGGTCATCCTGCTCAGCATCGAGACCCTGACCGTCCTGGTGTTCAACATCGCCGAGATCGCCACCACCCACCACCCGCTCAGCACCGAGCCGTTCACCTGGGACGCCGCCACCACCGGCGGCGTGGGCTCGGCCGCGTGCTTCGCCATCGCCGGCTTCATGGGCTTCGAATCCGGAGCCATCTACGGCCAGGAGTGCCGCGAGCCGCGGCGCACCGTCCCCCGGGCCACGTACCTCGCGGTCGCGCTGATCGGTGTCTTCTACGCGTTCACCAGCTGGGCGATGGTGGTGGGAACCGGCACCGGCAACGCGGTGCCGATGTCCGCCAAGTACGGCCCCGACCTGCTGTTCGTCCTGTCCCGCGACAGCCTCGGCGGTCTCTTCGCCGACTTCGCCCACCTGTTCCTGATCACCAGCATGCTGGCCGCGCTGATCTCCTTCCACAACGCCGTCGCCCGCTACTTCCAGGTGCTCGGCCAGGACCGCGCCCTGCCCGCCCGCCTCGGCCGCACCCACCCGCGCTTCGGCTCCCCGTACATGGGCTCCCTCGCCCAGAGCGCGCTCGCCGCCGTCGTCGTGATCGTCTTCGCGGCGCTCGGCCTCGACCCGGTGGCCACCCTCTTCACCTGGCTGACCAACGTCGGCGCGATGGGCGTCATCCTGCTGCTCGCCGCCACCTCCTTCTCCGTGATCGTCTACTTCCGCCGCCACGACGCGAGCGGCACCACCCTCTGGTCGCGGGCACTGGCCCCGCTGGTCTCCGGTGCGGTGCTCGCCGCCGTGTTCGTGGTGATCTGGGACAACTTCCCGGTGCTGCTGGGCACGGAGGGCGGCTCCCCGCTGGCGTGGATCCTGCCGGGACTCGTCATCCTGTGCCTGGTGGTGGGCGTCGCGTACGGGCTCGTGCTCAAGGTGCGGCGGCCCGAGGTGTATGCGGTGCTGGCGCGTGGCGGGGCCGACGGGGCGGCCTGAGTGCCGCCGGGCCCCGTCTCGCCGTCATCCGGCGTGCACCACCTCGCCCTCCAGTACTGTCAAGTCGACCGGCAGGGCGGGAAGTTGGTCGGGGTCCGTGCGGAGCAGGGAGCCGCCGAGCAGGCACAGGTCGGCGACCTTGCCGGGTTCGAGGGTTCCCTTCCAGTCCTCCGCGTGGTCCTGCCAGGCCGCGGTGGCGGTGCAACTGCGGACCGCCTGGGCCAGGGTGACGCGTTCGGCGGGGCCCACCGGGGTCGGGCCGCTGCGGGTGTCGCGCAGCATGGCAGAGGAAAGGCCGCGCAGCCAGTCCGGTGCGACGCACGGCGCGTCCGAACCGGTCGTCGTCCGCACACCGGCCGCGAGCGCCGAGCGCAGCGGGAAGGCCCGTTCGGCATGGTCCGCGTCGAGGATCTTGGTGATCATGTCGGAGGCGAGCCAGCGCAGTCCGGGGTTCATGCTGGCGCCGATGCCGAGGTCGGCCATGGTGCGCAGCGCGGACGCCGACGGGAAGTTGCAGTGGATCAGGTAGTGGCGTGCGTCCTCGCGCGGCAGCTCACGCAGTGCCGCGGCGAGTGCGTCGACGGCGGCGTCGATCGCCCGGTCGCCTGTGACGTGGATGCCGGCCTGGAGTCCCGCCGCGTGCACCGTGCGCACCATCGCGGCGAGCTCCGCCGCCTGTTCGGCCGTGCTGTCGCCGTGCAGGCACAGGCCGCCGTGCCCGCTGCCGTCGGCGTAGCCCTGGTTCATCCACGCGGTGCCGTGCGCCGGCACCCCGTCGGCGAAGATCTTGACGCCGAGTACGCGCAGCCGGCGCTGGTCGGCCGACTCGGGAACCCGGAACCGGGCCAGACCGTCCGTGATGCGGGCCGTCGCACCGGTGCCGATCGGTGAGAACAGCAGCAACGCGCTGACCCGCGCGGTGAGTTCGCCGCGCGCGGCCAGATCGGCGTACGCGCCGAGCACGGAAGGGCCGAGGAAGCCGCCGAAGTCGTGGGCGCCGCCGGGGCCGAGACCCGGCTCGGTGAAGCTGGTGATGCCGCGCGCGTTGAGGTCGGCGACGGCCGCCCGCACCGCCTGCCGCGCTTCGGCGGGTGTCGGCTCGGGGATGCGCTCCTGGATCAGTCCCTGCGCGCCCTCGTGGAGCATGCCGTCCGGGTACGCGGCCGGGGCGAGCCCCGCGGCGCGCAGTGCGGCCGAGTTGGCGCACAGCCGGTGGCCGGAGAAGTCCTGCAGGGCGACCGGATGGTCGGGGGCCACGGTGTCGAGCACGGACCGGTCCGGGGTCCGCCCGCCCAGGCTCACCGGGTCCCAGCCCGCGCCCCGTATCCACCGCCCACGCGGTGTCTCGGCGGCGGCGCGCACCGTGTCGAGCAGCGCGGCCAGATCGGTGGTGGTGGCCGGGCCGAGGTCCAGGCAGAACGGGGGCCGGGAGCCGCCGTGGGCGGCGGCGTGGCAGTGGGCGTCGTTGATGCCCGGCAGCAGGGTGCGCCCGGCCAGGTCGACCACTTCGGTGCGCGGTCCGATCAGGTCGCGCAGGCGGTCGGCGCTGCCCACGGCGGCGATGTGTCCGTCGCGCACCGCGAGTGCCTCGGCGACGGTGAACTGCTCGTCGGCTGTGACCACTTCACCTCCGGTGAAGAGCAGGTCCGCGTATCCGGAGGCCGTGTGTCCGGGGGCCGTGTGTCCGGAGGTCGCGTGATCGGGGGCCGCGTGTCCGGACGCCGCGTACTCGGGGGCTGTCATGCCACCACTCCTTGCGTCGAGTTGTTGTTCGGGGAGTTGTCCGCGGCCGGCGGGGTGTGTGCCCGCCACCGCTCGCGCTCCGGGTGACCGAGGGCGAGCACGCCCACCGCCCCGGCGACGAGCAGTGCGGCGGACAGCCACAGGGCGTGCCGGTATCCCGTGGTCGCGTCCGGTGCGGCGTCCAGCAGGACGCCCACCACGTAGGGCCCGGCGAGCGCGGAGAGCTGGCCGAGGCCGGTGCCGATGAGCAGGGCCCGGGTGCGCTGGGCGTCCGGCGCGATGTCGGCGATGGCCGCCTGGGCGAGCGGCATGAACAGGCCGTACCAGGGGAGCAGCACAAGGATCACGAGCAGCGCGGGCGGGCCGCCGCCCATCACCGGCAGCACCGCCATCGCCACCGCGCTGAGCAACAGCACGATCGCCCCCGGCACCAGGCGGGCCTGCCGCGGCCCGGCCCCGCGCCGCAGCAGCCGGTCGGCGAGCACGCCGACACCCAGGCAGCCGACCGTGAACACTGCCCAGAACGCGCTGTTGGCCAGCCCCATCTGCGTGGAGGAGTAGCCGAGCGCCCGGATCATGAACAAGGGCAGCCAGCTCGTCATCACGGCGGTGCCCCACGCCATCGCGAACATGCCCACCACACACGCCCACCAGGTGCGGCTGCGCAGCATCGCACGCAGGTCCGCGCGCGTGGCACCGGGACCGGTGCGCGGCGCGGGCGCCGTCGCGTACGGGCCCACCCCGCCGAACGCCATCCACAGAGCCAGCCACACCGCACCGGCCGCGGCGAGCACCGTGAACACACTGCGCCAGCCGTAGTGCCCGGCGACCCAGGTCAGCGCGGGGCTCGCGACCATCACACCGAGCCCGGTGCCGGTCAGCAGCAGCCCGCTCGGCAACGTCCGCCGCGTCGCGGGGAACCAGGAGAACGCCGTCGCCATCGCCAGCGGCACACCAGGACCCTCGGCCGCGCCCAGGACCACCCGCGCAAGGAGCAGCACGGCGAGGCCGGCGGAGAAGACGAACGGCAGCTGCGCCAGGGACCACAGCACGGCGCAGCCGGCAAGCAGCCAACCCGCTCTCAGCCGGGTCCCGAAGAGGCCCACGGCGATCGACGAGGCACTGAACAGGAAGTAGAACGCGCTGGACAGCAGGCCGAACTCGCTGTTGCTCAAACCCAGTTCACGGGTGAGCGGCTCCGCCACGAGCCCGAGGGCGGCCTTGTCGGCGAAGTTGACGAAGACGAAGAGCAGCAGGACCCCGGTGACGGTCCAGGCGCGGACCGAACGCGAGTGAGGGAACACGGAGTGCCTCCACGGGAGCCACGCGCTCGACAGCGCGCGGCAGGTCGGGCAGGTCGGGACGAGTGCTCCGCACCCTCGCAGCGGCCGCGCCGGCGGACGTCATCCGGCGAGGGTGACGTCTGGGCTCACCCCAGGTGGGCGAGGCGTTCGACGGCCTCGGCGCGGCAGGTCACGCCGAGCTTCCGGTAGATGTGCCGCAGATGCGTCTTCACGGTGTTCACCGACACGAACAGGCCCGCGGCGATGCGTTCGTTCGACGCCCCCTGTGTGAGGAGTGCCCCCACGGCGCGCTCCTGCGTGGTCAACAGGCGCAGTGACGCAGGCGCGTTCCCGCATGCCTGCCTCTCCCGCTCGGCGAGCGCCGACCGCAGCAGGCGGTGCAGGTACTCGCCTTCCGGGGTGCGGGCATAGCGCTCGGCCGCCTCGGACAGCTGCGGGTGCAGATCCCGTACGTCGTCCAGGACCGACCGGAGCAGGCCGTGCCGCGCGGCGAGGGCTGCGGCCCGGCGTAGTGCGGGCGCGGCGTCGGCGGCCCGCGCGGCGGCGGTGCGGGCCTGCGCGAGGAGGGCCTGGACAGCGGGGCGGGGGGAGCGGTGCGGGTCGGGATCTGCGCCGGCGTGCAGCGGTTGCCGGTCGTCTGCCGCCGCGTACCCGGCGAGGACGGTCTCCTCGCCCCAGGCCGAAGGCTCGGCGGGGGAGGTGTCGGCCTCCGTGTACCAGGGGTGCGCCGCCGAGGGGTCGCCGGTACGCAGGAGCGCGAGGGTGCGGGCGGCGTCCACCGCGCGGGCGAGCGCCGGGTCGTGGGAGCGGTGCGGGTTGGCGCGGGCCGCGGTCTCGAAGTGCCGCTCCGCCTCCTGGATTCGGCCCTGTCCGTGTAGCAGAAGCGCGAGGTCGAGGGAGATCCGGGCCAGCGTCTGCGGCCAGGCCGCGCCGTGGCACAGCCGCAGCGCGCCGCGCAGGGCGGCCTCCGCCTGGTCCGCCTCGTCCCGCTCGTGGTGCACGAGGCCGCGCGCGAGGAGGAGTTCGGCGCGGCCCGCGAAGTCCGTGAGGCCGTGCCGGTCCGCGAGCCGCTCCCCGGTCTCGTAGTCCGCCTCGGCCTCTCGCAACCGGCCCGCGCGGGCGGCAAGTTGGGCCCGCAGTCCGTGCAGCCGGATCGCGCCCGCCGGGTGGTCCGCCTCCGGCAGCAGGCCCAGCGCCTCACGGGCCGCGTCCTCGGCGTCCTCGGCGCGCCCCAGCAATGTCAGCGCGACGGTGCGCTGCACCCCCAGCGAGATGCGCTCGCCCACGGCGTCCTCGGCGTGCCCCGCGTCGGCCGCGAGCACCGCCAACCGCTGGGCCTCGTCGGCGAGTTCGAGGGAGCGCTCCAGATCGCCGACGGTGCGCGCGGCGAACGCCAGGATGGCCGTCGCCCGCATCCGCACCAGGAGCGGCGCGTCGGTGGCGAGGGACGCTGCCCACGCCTCCGCTTCGTCGGGGGCGCCTCGCAGCGCGATGTTCCAGGCCAGTTCGCTGGCCAGGAAGGGGCTGAGCTCGTGCCGCCCGGTGGGGCCGCCGTGCCGGGCGCCGAGCGCGAGCAGCCAGCGGTGCGCCTGCTCGGCGCGGCCGGTGCGGAGCAGCCAGTCGCTGTGCCGTTCCAGGAGCCGGGCCGCGTCCGCGGTGGCGCCCGCCGCGACGGCGCAGTCGACCGCCGCGGCGATCTCGCCCTCCGCCTCCAGCAGGGCGCACAGTCGTGGCACGAGACCGCGCGGGTCGGACGTGGCCCGCAGCGCGTGGCCCGCCGCGCGCAGCGCTTCCCGCAGCAGCGGGTGGACGGTGTTGTCGGCGCCGAGGAACGCCCCCGCGTCGGCGAGCCGCCGTGCCGAGCCCGCCGCCTCCGGCCCGATCAGCTCCTCGGCGGCCACCGGGTCGAGGTGGGGCGCGGCCGCGCACAGGGCGAGGACGTCCAGGTCGGGGCGGGGGAGGCGGTCGACGACCTCCTCACGCAGATAGTGCCGCAGCGCGGGTGAGGCACCCCGGATGTCCTCGATCGGCGTCCCGTCCGCCCACGCGTCCAGGGCGAGCCGCAGCCCGCTCACCCAGCCGGCGGCCCGCGCGGCCAGCGCACGGACCACGCCCGGCGGGCACGTGGGATGCGCGGCGGCGGCAACCACGTGCGCCTCGTCCTCGGTCAGCCGCAACACCCCCGCGTCCACCCGCGCCCGGGCCCCCGCGGTCAGCACACCGCCAGGCAGTTCGGGAAACTCGCCGCGCACGGTGACAACGAGCCGCACACCGGGCGGCAGCCACCGCGCGAGCGTGGCGAGCGCGCAGCGCAGTCCCTGCGGGTGCGTCGGCAACAGCCCGTCGACGACGAGCAGTGTGTCGCCGGCCTCGGCACCCTCGCAGCCCCCGGGCCCCATCGCCGCCAGCACGTCGACCGCCTCGGCCAACTCCCGTACGGCGCAGGCAGCTTCCGCAGCGGAACCGGAAGGTGTTACCGCCGCACCCACCCGAGCCCACAGCTCCTCCGGCTCCCGGTCCGCCGGATCCAGTGCGCACCACGCCACCCGCCGGCCCCGGGCAGACTCCGCGCGCGCCCACTCGGATACCGCCACCGTCTTGCCGTACCCGGCCGGCGCCGTGACGAGGAGTACCGGGCCGTGCGCCGCCTCGAGGCGGGTCCGGACGCGGGGGCGCGGCACGCACAGCGCCGGCGGGGGCGGAGGTGTCACCTGCGTCGTCACGAACCTGCTCACTCGCATCTCACCCCACACATCACCCGTCGCGGAGGACGCCGTGCACCCCGCGCCCCACGACCATGCACAGCATGCCGCACCACACCGACACCCCCGCACGCCGTCCCAACCTGGTCGTCTTCGTCGCCGACCAACTCCGTGCCGACCATCTCGGCTTCGGCGGGAACCCCGTCGTCCACACCCCGCACCTCGACGCGCTCGCCGCCCGCTCGGCCCGCTTCGACCGCGCGTACGTCACCTGCCCGGTCTGCATGCCGAACCGCGCCTCGATCGTGACCGGGCGGATGCCCTCCGCCCACGGCACCCGGCACAACGGCATCCCGCTGCACCGTGACGTACAGACCTTCCCACGGCTGTTGACGGACGCAGGATGGCGCACGGCCGCCGTCGGCAAGCTGCACTTCCAGAACATGGGCTGGGGCTGGGAGGACCACCAGCTCGCCGACTTCGAGGCGGCCGGGTTCCGCGGCGCCGGATGGCTGGAGCGGACCGGAGACCGCGACTGGTACGCGTACGAGGACCTCCACCGCCATCTCGCCGAACGGGTCACGCTGCCCGAGGGCTATTACGGCTTCGACTCCGTCGACCTGGTCGTGGGCCACTCCGACTTCGCGAGCGGCCACTACGCGCACTGGCTCGCCGACCGCGGTGTCGACCCGCGCAGTGCACGGGGACGCGCCAACTCCCCGTCCACGTACGAGGGGTGGGAGCAGGTGTACGCCTCCGCGCTGCCCGAGGAGCTCTACCCGACCCGCTTCGTGACCGAGCACGCCACGACCCGGCTCAAGGAGTTCGCTGCGGCCCGCGCGCAGGGCGACGACGCGCCGTTCCTGCTGTTCGTGTCGTATCCGGACCCGCACCACCCGTTCACCCCGCCGCGCCGCTGGTTCGAGCGGTACGCGGCGGCCGACATGCCGCTGCCGCGCACCTTCGACCACGCCGCCGGGGGTGCCATGCCGCACTTCGCCGCCATGGCGGAGCGCCGCGGCGCCCCCGACCGCGACTCGACGGTGACCTGGGCGATCGCCGAGGACCAGCTGCGGCACGCGATGGCCGCCGAGTTCGGCATGATCTCGCTGCTCGACGAGAGCGTCGGTGACGTGCTGGCCACCCTCGACGGGCTCGGTCTCGCCGATGAAACCGCCGTCGCCTTCACCAGCGATCACGGTGACATGTTCGGTGACCACGGTCTGATGCTGAAGCAGTTCACTCACTACGAGGGGTGTGTCCGCGTTCCGCTGACGCTGGCGCTGCCCGGATCCGACGCCCTGCGCGGCGAGCGGCCCGGGCTCGTCTCCTCGCTCGACCTCGCCGCGACCGCGCTCGACCTTGCGGGTCTGCCGCGCCACCACGGCATGCAGGGGCAGAGCCTGCTGCCGGTCGTCCACGACCCCGGACTCCGGCTGCGCGAGCAGCTGTTGATCGAGGAGGACGAACCCTTCGGCCTGGAGGGGCTGCCGGGTCCGCTGCGGATGCGCAGCCTGCTCACCGAGTCGGCCCGGCTCACCGTGTACGACACCGTCGCCGGCGGCGAGCTGTACGACCTGTCCTGTGACCCCGACGAGACCGTCAACCTGCATGACGGCAAGGCGCCCGCGCTGCGCGCCGAGCTGACCGAACGGCTCGCCCACGCACTCGTCGCCGCGAACGACAGTGGGCGCGTGCCGAGTGCCACCGGATGACCCGAACCGCCCCTCCCGCCCCTCCCCGTGGAGTCCGTCGTGACCGTCCTCACCCCGAAATCCGCATCCCAACCCGGCCCCGGCCGCACGGCCTCGCCGTCCCGCGCCCGCGCCTGGGCGATGACCCTGCTCGTCACGCTGTTCCTGTTCCTCAACTTCGCGAACAAGGCCTCCCTCGGCCTGGTCGCACAGCCCTTCACTCGTGAACTTGGCCTGTCCAACGCCGAGTTCGGCCTCATCGTCGGCAGCACGTACTTCCTGTTCGGCGCCGGCACGCTCGCCGCGGGTGTCCTGGGCTCCCGGGTCCGTACCAGGTGGCTGCTGCTCGCCTGCGTCATCGGCTGGGTCGTCACGCAGGCGCCGATGACGCTGCCGCTCGGACTCGGCGGGCTCATGGCCTGCCGGGTGCTGCTCGGTGCGGCGCTCGGCCCGGGGCCCGCGCTCGCCAGCGACGTCGCCTACAGCTGGTTCCCGCTGGAGCGGCGCGCCTTCCCCGGCGGAATCGTGATGGCGGGCACCAGCCTGGGCGTCGCGGTGTCCAGCCCGGTCCTCGCCTGGGTGATGGTCGCGCACGGCTGGCGCACCGTGTTCGCCGTCCTGGCTGTCGCCTCCGCCGGCTGGGCCGTGGTGTGGCTCGCGGTCGGCCGGGAGGGCCCCTTCTCGGTGGCCGAGGACGGGGCGGCACCGGGGGAGCGGCGGGAGAAGCCGGACTACCGGGCCATGTTCCGCTCGCGCACCTGGATCGCCTGTGTGATCGGCCTGTTCGGGGCGTCGTGGACGGCGGCCGTCGTCACCAACTGGCTGCCGACGCTGATCAGCCGGGTGCTGCACGTGGAAGGCACCACGATGGGCTTCGTCAACGGCGCGGCCTGGACCACCGACCTGTGCTGCACGCTGACCTTCTGCTTCCTCGCCGACCGCGCGTACCGCAAGAAGCGTTCGGCGCGTAAAGCCCGCTCGCTGCCCGGCGGGCTGCTGCTGCTCGGCAGCGCCGTGTGCATGCTGGCGCTGCCCCTGCTCGGCGACGGGGCCCTCGCGCTCGGCGTGGTCGTCCTCGGGTTCCCGCTCTATGGCGTCTTCATCCCCTTCGGCCTCGCCTCCATCGCGGAGGTGGCGCCGGTGCGGCAGCGATCGGCGGCGCTGCTCACGGGCTTCGGGCTCGGCCAGCTGTCCGCGCTCATCGGGCCGTGGCTGGTCGGCGTCCTCGTCGACGCGGCCCCCGACGGCAACACCGGCCTGTACGCGGCGTTCGCCCTCACCGGGGCACTGCTCCTGGTCGGCGCCGCGGCGATGCTGTTCTTGGCACGGCCCGACCGGGACACCTGGCCGACGGCGTGAACGACGGTGGTGGCCCCGGAGCTCCGGGGCAACCACCGTCGTCACCCGGCTCGTCCGGCTCATCCGACGAGCCGGTCCACCTTGCGTACCACGTCCCGGCAGAACGCCCCCACGGCCTTCGGGTCGTCCGTGAACTGGGACGGCTTGACGCAGAAGTTGGTGAAGCCCTCCGCCCACTGTTCCGGGACGGCGGCCAGTGCCCGGTCCAGGTCGGCGGTCGCGGTCGGGGACGGGAACACGGCCCGCGTGCCGCCGATCAGCTCCAACTCCCTTACGTCGCGGCCCGCTTCGGCCATCGCCGCCGCCAGCTTCTCCATCTCGCCGGGGGCCGGCCGGCCCAGCGGGTTGAAGCCGTGGCCGTAGCGGACGAGGCGGCGCACCAGCGCTCCGTGCAACTTCGAGCCGCCGAACCACAGTTGGGGGCCGCCCTCCCGGTACGGGCCCGGCTCCAGGTACGCGTCCTCGAAGCGGTAGAAGTCGCCGTGGAAGGTGGTCGGGCCCGGCTTCCACAGTTCCGCCCAGGCCGCGAGGTGCTCGTCCAGGAGCTTGCCGCGGTGCTCGAACGGGACCTGGAGCGCCGCGTACTCGTCGCGGCTCCAGCTCACCGTCGGCAGCACGACCAGGCGGCCGTGCGAGAGCAGGTCGAGGGTCGCCATCTCCTTGGCAAGCAGGAGCGGGTGGCGCAGCGGGGCGAGGATGGCGGCCGCCGCCAGGCGGATGCGTTCCGTGACCGCCGCGATCGCCGAGAGCAGGACCAGCGAGTTGGGCCAGGGGGTGTCCGGCGGCTGGTTGCCGGGCAGCGCGTACTCGCGCGGGTTCGGCATCACACCGTTCGCCCCCGCGTCCGGGCCCAGCACGATGTGCTCGCTGAGCATCACCGCGTCGAACCCGGCGTCCTCCGCCTCCCGCGCCCAGCGCACCAGCGCGTCCAGGTCGCAGCGCCCGCCGGTCATCGTCCAGTTCTCGGAGAGGACAAGGGTCAGGCGTGGGCGTGTCCGCGTAACAAGGTCAGACAAGGGAGACCTCCACCGGCAGCTTCTTGATGCCGTTGACGAAGTTGGAGCGCACCCGCGGCACGTCGCCGGCCAGCCGGATCGAGGACAGGCGCGGGATCAGCTCCTCGAACATGATCCGGACCTCGGTGCGGGCCAGCAGATTGCCCAGGCACAGGTGCGGGCTGCCCTTGCCGAAGGTGACGTGGTCGTTGTCGGCGCGCGTGACATCGAAGTCGTACGGGTTGGTGAACACGTCCTCGTCGCGGTTGCCGGACGCGTACCACATCACCACCTTGTCGCCCTCCTTGACCTGCTTCCCGCCGAGCTCGACGTCGCGGGTCGCGGTGCGGCGGAAGTGGTAGACGGGCGAGGCCCAGCGCAGGAACTCCTCCACCGCGGTGGGGATGAGGGAGGGGTCCTCCTGGAGGCGGGCCAGCTGCTCGGGGTGCTGGATCAGGGCCAGCATCGAGTGGGTGATGGTGTGCCGGGTCGTCTCGTTGCCGGCCACGACCAGGAGCAGGAAGTAGTTGTCGAAGTCCTGGGCGGAGAGCGGGACGCCGTCGCGCGGGGTCTGGTTGACGAGCCGGGAGACCAGGTCCGTGCCCTCGCCGCCGCGCCGCTGGTGTGCCAGCTCCCGTCCGTACTCGAAGACTTCGAGGGAGGCGGGGGAGCGGAAGGGTAGGTCGCGGTACTTCTCGCTCTCCTCGCTCTCCAGGAGGACGTCGGCGTAGTCGGGGTCGGTGTTGCCGATGATCCGGTTGCCCCAGTCGATGAGCTGCTGGTTGTCCTCCGGCGGCACGTCGAGGAGGCGGGCGAGGACGTTGATGGGGAAGTCGGCGGAGACCTCCTTGACGAAGTCGAAGCTGCCCTTGGTGAGCGCCGCGTCGAGGGTCTTCGCGGTCAGTCCGCGCAGGAAGTCGGTGTAGCTGTTGATGACCTTCGCGCCGAACTGGCGCTGCAGCAGGCTGCGCATCGCCCGGTGGCGCACCCCGTCGAGCTCCAGGATCGAGGCGCGCTTCTTGATCTGGTCCTCGTCGACCTCTTCGAGGTTGGTGAACTTGGTGGAGGTGAACGTCTCGGCGTCGCGGTCCACGCGGGCGATGTCGGCGTGCCGGGTGACGGCCCAGAAGCCGGAGTTGGGGGCCTCCTCCTCCTGCCAGTGGACGGGGTCCTCGTGGCGCAGGGTGTGGAACATGCGGTACGGGGTGATGCCGTCGGTGAAGTTGTCCAGGTCGGCGAGGTTCACGTCGGCGAGCGGCAGCGGCTCGGTGGCGGCGCTGGCGATCCGGTCGGGGGTGATGGTCATGATGTGCGGCCTCCGTGGCATCACAGGTGATAGGCGTACTCGGTGAACTCCCAGTCGGTGATGTGCCGTTGGAAGCGCGCGATCTCGTCGCGCTTGTACGAGAGGTAGGAAGCGGTGAAGTCCTTGCCGAGGAGCTCGGCGAGCGCGGAGTCGGCCTCCAGCGCGTCGAGGGCCTCGGGCAGCGTCGACGGCAGCAGGGCGGACTTGGCGGTGTCGTAGCCGTAGCCCTCCAGCGGCGCGGGCGGCTCCTCGGCGGCCAGCACGCCGAGCAGGGCCGCCGCGAGGGTGCCGGCGATCAGCAGGTACGGGTTGGCGCTCGCGTCGCCGAGCCGCAGCTCCAGGCGCGAGCCGCTGCCACGCTCAGGCGGGATGCGGACCATGGCGCTGCGGTTGTCCATGCCCCAGTCGATCAGCCACGGCGCGAGGGTGTCGGGCCCGAACCGCTTGTAGGAGTTGATCGTCGGGTTGGCGAGAGCGGTGAGCGCCGGGGCGTGCGCGAGGATGCCCGCGACCGCGTGCCGCGCCGTGGCGGACAGGCCGTGCGGGGCGGCCGGGTCGTCGAAGGTGTTGCCGCCCTCGGCGTCCGTGCAGGACATGTGCAGGTGGAAGCCGGAGCCGCCGACGCCGTTGAACGGCTTGGCCATGAAGGTCGCCAGCCGGCCTTCCCTGCGCGCCAGTTCCTTGATGGCCGACTTGAACCGGAAGGAGCGGTCGGCGGCGTCCATGGCGTCGGAGTGGGTCAGATTGATCTCGAACTGGCCGCCGTCGAATTCGTGGTTGCCGTTGCTGACGCCGATCTTCAGGTCGCGCAGCAGGCGCAGGGTGTGCAGCAGGTGGTTGTCGCCGTCCGCGCGCAGGCCCGCGGTGTAGACGACGCCGTCCGCCTCGCTGTAGCGCCGCCAGCCCTGCGGGCTGTCGGGGGCCGCTTCGCACAGGAAGTATTCGAGTTCGGGGCCGACGACCGGGTGCAGGCCGTGCTGCGCGCACCGGTCCACGACGGCGCGCAGCAGGTCGCGCGGCGACTCGGGCGCGGGCCGGCCGGTCGCCGGGTCGGTGACGTCGCCGAGGCAGGCCGCGACGCCCGGCTCCCACGGCAGGGCGGTCAGGGTGTCGAGGTCGGGACGGACGCTGATGTCGGGCAGGCCCGCGTCCAGGCCGCCGGACACGTCGACGACATCGCCCTGCGGGCTGGTGTGGTAGACGGCGCGGCAGAACGCGAGGCCGTGCTCGCAGGCCGCCGGCAGGTGGTCGAGGAGGACGTCCCGGGCCCGGTCGGTGCCGATGAGGTCGGGATAGGTCACGCGGACCACGTCGATGCCCTCGGAGGCGAGCCGGGTCATGTGGTCGCGGACGGGAGGGGTGTCGGATTGTGCTGCGCTCACCGGTTTCTCCTCTGCGGGAGTGGGAGGGAGGGGGGGAGTGGCGGCCTCGAACTGCGCTGCTGCGGCGGGCCGTTCGCTCGTTTGGTTGCAAACGGTATGGAGGCCGGGTCGTTTCCCGCAAGGGTTGCCTCGAAGAAATTTATCCAGGCGGATAGGTATTGACCAGGCCCCGGTCGCTTCTTATGTTGTTTGAAGCCAAACGAGCTCGGGTGACGTCTCTCGGCACCCGGGGTGACGCCCCCTCAGCATCAGGAGGACCGGCCATGAAGGTCGTCGTCGACATGAACAAGTGCCAGGACCACGGCCAGTGCGTCTTCGCTGCCCCGGACGTCTTCAGCTTCGACGACGCCGGGCGCCTCGCATACGTCCCCGACCCCGACGACGCACTGCGCGACGACGTCGAGGAAGCGGCCGACGTGTGCCCGCTCCAGGCCATCCGGATCGAGGCCTGAGCCCGTGAGTACGGTGAACGCGCCCGTCGTCGTGGCCGGCGCCTCCATGGCCGGCCTGCGCGCCGCGGAACAGCTGCGCGCCGCGGGGTGGCAGGGCCCCGTCACCCTCGTCGGCGACGAGCCCCACATGCCGTACAACCGGCCGCCCCTGTCCAAGGAAGTCCTCGCCGGCAAGGCCCCGTTCGAGTCCCTGGCGTTCCGGCCGCGGGCCGCCGTGGCCGACGTCGACTGGCGCCTGGGCACCAAGGTCGTACGCGCCGACCTGGGCCGCCGCACCGTCGCCCTCGACGACGGCACCGCGCTGACGTACAGCGGCCTCGTCGTCGCCACCGGCATGCGACCGCGCCGCCTGCGCTGCCCGGGCCCGCAGGCCGGTCGGCACACCGTGCGCACCCTCGACGACGCGCAGGCGCTGCGAAGCGACCTGACCCGCCCGGGTGTTCGCGTGGTCGTCGTCGGCGCCGGGTTCATCGGCTGCGAGGTCGCGGCGACGGCGCTCCAGCTCGGCGCCGCCGAGGTCACCGTCGTCGACCCGCTGTCGCTGCCCATGGTCGGGCCGCTCGGCGAACTCCTCGCGCGGGCGCTGTTGAAGCGGCACGAGGAACGCGGGGTGCGCTTCGCGCTCGGCACCGGAGTCACCGGCTTCGCGGGCGAGGACCGGGTGAGCGGGGTGGTGCTCGGCGACGGCACCGTCCTGCCCGCCGACGTCGTCGTGGAGTCGGTCGGCTCCGCCGCCAACACCGAGTGGCTCGAAGGCAACGGCCTCGACCTCACCGACGGCGTCCTGACCGACGAGCACCTGCGCGCCGGCGGCCGCCCCGACGTCATCGCCGTCGGCGACGTCGCCCGCTTCCCCAACGCCCGCTACGACGCCGTGCCCCGCCGCGTCGAGCACTGGTCCATCCCCACGGACACCGCCAAGCACGCCGCCAAGGTGCTCACCGCGCACCTCACCGGCGCCGACGCCCCGGCGGACCCCTTCGCTCCGCTGCCCACCTTCTGGAGCGACCAGCACGACTTCCGGCTCCAGTCCTTCGGCGCCCCGGTCCTCGGCAAGGACGACGTGCGCGTCCTGGACGGCGACCCCGACGGCGACGTACTCGCCGGATACCACCAGGGCGGGCGGCTCGTCGGCGTCGTCGCCCTCGGCGGCAAGGCGGCCGCGGCGGCCGCCGCCCGGTACCGCGCAGAACTCCTCAAGCAGCCCGCCCTCATCGCGTAAGGAACCCTGGCATGACCACCGTCCGCGGATACCTCCACCCCAAGACGGCGACCGGCGCCTCGTCGCTGATCCCCTCCCCGCCCTGGCGCTACTCCGGCGACCTGCTCACCATCGAGTACCGCACCGACCCGTCCCGTGTGCGCGAACTGCTGCCCGAACCGCTTGAGCTGGCGGACGAGGATCCCGGCGCCGTCGCCCTCATCTGGGCCGACTGGCAGTCCTGCTCGGCCGACGGACACGAGCTGCTCGACCCGGTGCTCGCCCAGTACAAGGAGGCCTTCGCGGTCGTCCGCTGCAAGTACAAGGGGCAGACCTACACCCGCTGCGTCTACATCTGGGTCGACAAGGACTTCGCCATCGCCCGCGGCCTGCACCAGGGCTACCCGAAGAAGCTCGGCTCGATCCACCAGACACGGCCGCACCCGTACGGGCCCGCGCCGCGCATCGAGGCCGGGTCCCGCTTCGGCGCCACGATCGCCGCGGCGGACCGGCGCCTCGCGCAGGCCGTCGTGACGCTGCGCGAACCGTCCGAGACCAACGGGTTCGTCAACGGCCACCCGATGGCGCACCACCGGTGGCTGCCCTCCATCGAGAAGGGCAAGGGGCTCGCGCTGGACGAGCTGATCGAGTCCGGGGCGGCCTCCTTCGAGGGCGGTCAACCGTGGGTCGCTGACGCCGAGTTGGAGCTCTTCGAGGCGCCCACGGAGGAGTTGGCCCGCCTGGAGATCCGTGAGCCGATCGCGGCGTACTACCGGCAGGTGGGGGTCGTGTGGGACGGAGGGCGGCTCCTGGAGTCGGGGGCGTCGGCGGCGGAGTAGTCCCCGGTCGGCCGGTCGTACCCACGTCGCGGGGCTCCGCCCCGGACCCCGCTGCTCAAACGCCGCAGGGGCTGATTTTGCCCACCCGCCCCCAACCCAGCAGGAGCCCGAGCGCCATGACCTCGCAAGCGCACACCACCACTGTCGCCGGAGTCCCCGTCGACACCCGCCACTACATCGGCGGCGAACGCGTCGCCTCCGCCGACACCTTCACCGATGTCTCGCCCATCGACGGCGCCGTACTCGGCGAGATCGCCCGCGGCGCGAAGAGCGAGGCCGACGCCGCCGTCGCCGCCGCCAAGGCCGCCTTCCCCGGCTGGGCCGCCACGCCGCCCGCCGAGCGCGGCCGGCTGCTGCACGCCCTCGCCGACGGCGTCGACAAGCGCATCGAAGAGCTCGCCATCGTCGAGACCACCGACAACGGCGCGCTCCTTCGCTCCCACCGCCGCGGTGTCATGCCGCGCGTCGCGCACAACTTCCGCTTCTTCGCGGACTGGCTGACCGAAAACCTCGGCCACGACGACTTCGACACGCGCGGACACACCAACCACGTCAGCTGGGACCCGGCGGGCCCCTGTGTGCTGATCACGCCGTGGAACGCCCCGCTGATGCTGTCCAGTTGGAAGCTCGCCCCGGCCCTCGCCGCCGGCAACACCGTCGTCCTCAAGCCCGCCGAGTGGACCCCGCTCACGGCCTCGCTGTTCGCCGACATCGCCGAGGAGGCGGGCCTGCCGCCGGGTGTGGTGAACATCGTCCAGGGCTACGGATCCGAGATCGGCGACGCCCTCACCTCCCACCCCGACGTGCGCCGCGTCAGCTTCACCGGCTCGGTGCCCACCGCGCAGCACATCGCCGCGCAGGCCGCCCCCAACCTCACCCCGCTCAGCCTCGAACTCGGCGGCAAGTCACCGCTGTTGGTGTTCGCCGACGCCGACCTCGACCTGGCCGTCGACCTCGCCGTCGAGCAGTTCGACAACGCCGGGCAGGTCTGCCTCGCCGCCACCCGTATCCTCGTGGACGAAACGATCGCCGACGAATTCACTCGTCGATTCGTCGACAAGGCGGCCCAGTTGCAGCAGGGCGACCCGCGTGACGAGGCCACCGACATCGGCCCCAACATCCACCCCCGTCAGCTCGACAAGATCGACGGCTTTGTGCGGCGGGCGCTCGACGCCGGCGCCCGCGCCGTCATCGGGGGCCGGCGCGGCGAGGGCAACTACTATGCCCCCACGCTCCTCACCGACGTCGCCCAGGACTCCGAGATCGTGCAGGAGGAGGTCTTCGGGCCCGTCCTCACCCTCCAGACCTTCGCGGACGAGGACGAGGCCGTCCGCCTCGCCAACGACACCCGCTTCGGCCTCGCCGCCACCGTCGCCACCGGCGACCACGCGCGCGCCGAGCGCATCACCGCACAGCTCGTCGCGGGCACCGTCTGGGTCAACTGCTTCTTCGTACGCGACCTGCAGGCGCCCTTCGGCGGCTCCCGCCAGTCGGGCGTCGGCCGCGAGGGCGGCACGTGGAGCTTCGACTTCTACTGCGACCTCAAGAACACCGTGACCGCCCCGAAGGGCTTCCAGCAGCAGAAGGGTACGGACCATGGGTGACATCGTCGGCGCGGGCCTGCTCGCGCACGTCCCGACCATCGTGCTGCCGGAGGGCGACCGCCTGGAGCTGAACGAGGGCAAGGAGATCACCCTCGTCACCGGCCTGCACCAGCTCCGCAAGGACGTCTTCGACCGCGACGACTACGACACCGTCGTCGTGCTCGACTCCCACTGGGCCACCACCGTCGAGTTCGTCGTCACCGCGCAGGACCAGCGTGCCGGCCTGTTCACCTCGGAGGAGCTGCCGCGCGGCATGTGCCGCATGCCGTACGACTTCCCCGGGGATCCCGAACTCGCTGAGAACATCGCCCAGTTCGCCGACAAGTACGGCACCTGGATCACCCCGATCGCCGACCCGTACCTGCCGATCTACTACGCCACCATCAACCTGTGGAAGTTCCTCGGCGAGGGCTTGCCCGACAAGCGGTGGGTCACCATCGGGGTCTGCCAGACCGGTGACGTGGAGGACCATCTGCGGCTCGGCCGCGCGCTCGCCGACGGCATCGCCGCCACCCCCGGCCGCCGCGTCCTGCTCATCGCCTCCGGCGCCCTCTCGCACACCTTCTGGCCGCTGCGCGAACTGCGCGACCACGAATCCAGCGACCCCTCGCACATCTTCACCCCGGAGGCCCGCGCGGCCGACGAGGAGCGCATCGCCTGGTTCAAGGAGGGCCGCCACGACCGGGTCCTCGACACCATGGACGAGTTCTACAAGTTCAAGCCGGAAGCCAAGTTCTTCCACTACCTGATGATGGCCGGCGCCCTCGGCGAGCGGGCCTGCACCGCCCCGGCCCGCCAGTACGGCGCGTACGAGAACTCCGTCGGTACCGGACAGGTCCACCTCTGGTTCGACTGCCCCGCCGACGGCTGGACGTCCCCCGCCCCCACCCGCGTACAGGAGAACACCGCACATGCCTGAGTACCGCCGCATCCTCCTCGACGGCGCCGCCGTCCAGGTCACCGTCGACGGCGACGAGCTGGTCGCGGGCGACGGCCGCCGCGTCAAGACGGACGAGGCCCAGCACCTGCCCCCGGTGATCCCCTCCAAGGTGATCGCCGTGCACCTCAACCACCGCAGCCGCGTCGACGAGTTCCAGATCGGCCTGCCCGACACACCCACCTACTTCCACAAGCCGACCTCCGCGCTGAACAGCCACAAGGGCGCCGTCGTCCGCCCCGACGGCTGCAAGTGGCTCAACTACGAGGGCGAGGTCGCCATCGTCATCGGGAAGACCGCGCGCAACATCGCCCCGGAAGACGCGGGGGAGTACATCGCCGGCTACACCGTCGCCAACGACTACGGCCTGCACGACTTCCGGGACACCGACGCCGGTTCCATGCTCCGCGTCAAGGGCTCCGACACCCTGTGCCCGCTCGGCCCGGGCCTGGCCACCGACTGGGACTTCCACGGCAAGCGCCTGCGCACCTACGTCAACGGCGAGGTCGTCCAGGACGGCTCGACCGACGAGATGAAGTGGGACATGCACTATCTCGTCGCCGACATCGCCCGCACCATCACCCTGTACCCCGGCGACGTCGTGCTGTCCGGTACGCCCGCCAACTCCCGCCCCGTCAAGCCCGGCGACGTCGTCGAGGTCGAGGTCGAGGGCCTCGGCCGGCTTACCAACCACATCGTGACCGGCCCCACCGCCGTCCGCACGGACGTCGGCGCCCAGCCCACTGAGTCCGAGGAGGTCCTGTCCACCGCGCTCGGCGGCGACTGGGAGTTCCGCGGCATCAGGCCGCCGAAGCGCTGACATGGGCGCCGCCGTCCGGGCCGGTAGGCTCGACACCATGTCCGACTCCGCCCCGCCCACCGGCGAGCAGAGCCGGTCCCGTAAGCGCGTGAAGAGCTACGGGACCGGCCGCACCGCCCTGCTCGACGCCGCGGTGCGCGTGGTGGCCCGGGGCGGGCTGCGGGGGCTCACCTACCGGGCCGTCGCCCAGGAGGCCGGAGTCACCCACGGGCTCGTCGTCCACCACTTCGGTTCGCGCGACGCGCTCATCGAGGAGGCGGTCAGCCACGCCATCCACACCTCGCTCGGCAGCAGCTCCCTCGACGTCGGCACGGGCGACCCCGCGGACTTCTCCGCGAGCCTCGTCGACATGGTCGAGTCCGATCCCGAACTCCAGGCGTTCCAGTACGAGTTGCTGCTCGAAGCCCGCCGCAGGCCCGAGCTGCTCCCGCGGCTGCGGGACCTGTACGAGGAGTACTTCGAGGCCACCCGCCGGGAGCTGGACCGGATGCTGCCGGGGACGGTGGACCGGGGCACGTACCGCCTCGTCTTCGCCGCCCTGGAGGGCCTGGTCCTGCACCAGCTCGTCTTCGGCGAGCGCGAGGTCACCGAAGAGGCGCTGACCCGGCTGCGGGAGCTGCTGGCGGACCTGGCCCGCGGCTGACGCCACCCCGCTCTCCCTCTTCTTCCTTCACGCAACACCCGTGGTCCGGAGGACAACCGACGATGACCCCTGCCGCCATGCCCACCTACGACACCTGGCAGCGCCGCGCCAAGGAGCTCACCCCGAACGGAACACACCTCATCGACGGCGCCGACGAAGCGGGCGGCGGCGCCACCTTCGAGGGGCTGTCACCACGCGACGGGCAGCGGATCGCCGAGGTCGCCGACGGCGGTCAGGCCGAGGTGAACGCCGCGGTGGCCGCGGCCCGCCGCGCCTTCGACCAGGGCCCGTGGCCGCGCCTGGCCCCCGCCGAACGCGGCCGGGTCCTCGGACGAATCGCCGACCTCCTGGAAGAACACCGCGCCGAACTGGCCCTCACGGTCAGTCTGGAGATGGGCAAGACCATCTCCGACGCCCATGACATCGAACTGCGCGCCGTCATCAACACCTTCCGCTGGTACGGGCAGTTGGCGGACAAGCTCACCGACGAATCCCCGCACACCGCCCCCGACGCGCTCGCGCTCGTGACGCGGGAGCCGGCCGGCGTCGTCGGCGCCGTCGTCCCCTGGAACTTCCCCCTCACCCTTGCCGGTTGGAAGCTCGCGCCCGCCCTCGCGGCCGGCTGCACGGTCGTCCTCAAGCCCTCCGAGAACTCGCCGCTGTCCGCGCTGCGGCTCGGCCGCCTCGCCCTGGAGGCCGGACTACCGCCCGGCGTCCTCAACGTGGTGAACGGCAACGGTCCCGTCGCGGGCAAGGCCCTCGGCCTGCACCCCGACGTCGACGTCCTGGCCTTCACCGGCTCCACCGCCGTCGGCCGCCACTTCCTCCACTACGCCGCCGACTCCAACCTCAAGCGGATCTGGCTGGAGCTCGGCGGGAAGTCCCCCAACATCGTGCTGCCCGACGCCCCCGACCTGGACAAGGCCGCGGCCACCGCCGCCTGGGGCATCTTCTTCAACCAGGGCGAGATGTGCACCGCGCCCTCCCGCCTGCTCGTCCACTCCTCCATCGCCGAACAGGTGACGGAGGCGGTCGTGGAGCGCGCCCGAGCCCTGCGTGTCGGCGATCCGCTCGACCCGGCGACCGAGATGGGGGCCCTGGTGAGCGAGCGCCACCTCGACCGCGTCCTCGACCACGTACGGGACGGGGTGGCGGGCGGCGCCCGACTGCGCACCGGCGGCGCCCGCACCCGCACCGAGGCCGGCGGGATCCACATGGAACCCACCGTCCTCGACCGGGTCGCCCCCGACAGCCGCACGGCCCGCGAGGAGATCTTCGGCCCGGTCCTGTCGATCCTCACCTTCGACGACCTCGACGAGGCGATCACCCTCGCCAACGCCACCGAGTACGGCCTGGCGGCAGGCCTGTGGACCTCCGACCTCACCACAGCCCACCAGGTCTCCCGCGCCCTCAAGGCAGGCACGGTCTGGGTCAACTGCTACGAGGAGGGCGACCTGACCGTCCCCTTCGGCGGCATGAAGCAGTCCGGCAACGGCCGCGACAAGTCGGCCCACGCCCTGGAGAAGTACATGGAACTCAAGACCACGTGGATCCAACTGTGAGCGAACTCCCGCACGTGCGAAGCCCGTTGATCGCCATCCCGGCCCGCTTCTCGGCCACGACCTCCGCGCTGCGCTACGCCGCCGAGGTCAACGCCCGCGCCCTCATCGAGGCCGTGTGGCGCGCGGGCGGCGAACCCGCCACCCTCCACCCGCACGCCCCCGGCGGCATCGCCGACCCCGCCGAGGTCGCCTCCCGCCTCGCCCGCTTCGACGGCCTGCTCCTCCCCGGCGGCGGCGACCTCGCCCCGCACCGCTACGGAGCGGAGCACGCCCACGAGGCGGTGTACGACGTGGACGACGAACAGGACGCCTTCGACCTGGAGTTGGCCCGCCAGGCCCTGGCCTCGGGCCTCCCGCTCCTCGCCGTCTGCCGCGGCCTGCAGGTGGTCAACACGGCCCTCGGCGGCACCCTCCACCAGGACATGGGCGGCCCCGACAGGGAACACCGCCACGTCCGCCATCCGGTCGCCCTCACCCCCGACTCGGCCCTGGCTCGCGCCACACGCACCGACAAGGTCGAGGCCTCCTGCTACCACCACCAACAGGTTGACCGCCCGGGAGAGGGCCTGCACATCACGGCCCGCGCCACCGACGGCACCATCGAGGCCCTCGAACTCCCCACCCACGACGGCCTGTTCCTGGCGGTGCAGTGGCACCCCGAGGACACGGCCCATGAGGATCCGGTGCAGCAGCGGGTGTTCGGGGCGCTGGTGGAGGCGTCAGCGCGCCGCTGACGGGTCGGCGAGGCGGAGGGTCCCCGCCCAGGTGAGGGCCGCGCCGAGCGCGCAGCCGGTCAGGACACCCACACCGTGGTTGTTGGCAAGCAGGCACAGGACCACGCCGCTCGCGGGGACCAGTGGGGCCACGCGCCGCACGGCGGTCAGCGCGCCGCGCAGCGCGTACGTCGTGGCCAGCGCGCCGACCAGACCGCAGATAGCGACCGAGTCACCGCCGCCCCGTGGGCCCCAGCCCGCCACGCTCACCGCCTGCGCCGCCACACCACTCACCACGTAGACGGCGAGCATGCGCGCAGGGCCGAACGCACGCTCCGCGACCGGGGCGACGACGAACAGCGCGGCCAGATTGAAGACGACCTGGAACCAGCCGGAGGACTGCACCAGCAAAGCGGTCGGCACCCGCCACCACGGCCCGTCCGGCACCCGCTCGAGCCCGCCGACCAGGGCCGGAACGACGGTCTGCGCGACGGCGAGGACGACCATCAAGGCCACCAGGACTGCGGCCGTCCACGGCACCGGCCGGCGCCAGATCAGGCGCGGCGTCGGCGGCCCCGCCGCGTCGCGCGACGGTGCGGCGACGGCCGCCAGTATCTGGGTGCTGGGCACGATGACGGCTATCGCACAGCCGTAGAGGAGAAGGGTTCGCAAGTCCACGACCGGCAGTCTCGCAGGCCGCGGGCGGCCGTGTGATCAGGACTTGGAACGCCGCCCACTGAGGAGCCGGTGCAGCAGCGGGTGTTCGGGGCGCTGGAGGAGGCGTCAGCGTCACACGGGCCGGAGCGCCTCCCATAGCCGGCCGCCGCCTGCTGCCACAGAATCCTTGACTCACGTCACGCGTCATGTTGCCCTCGCCTCCTGCGGCGAGACGCTGGGTCTGCCCTTCGTGAATGTCCCTCACCCGCTCCCAGCCGGGCTTGGCCGGCGGCCCGAGCCGCGGGTCATCGGGAGCACAGCCGTCTCGCAGGGCATGCATGTACCCCAGATCCGGGGCGACCCGTGCGCGGATCTCATCGCCCTGGGCGACGGACCCGTGACCGGGCACGAGGACATCGAAGCCGTCCGCCACGTCCGCGAGCAGCCGCAGCCCGACGAGGTAGTCCTCCAACGCGTCGGCGGTGCCGTCGAGCATCGGAACAGGCACATCGGACAGCATGCGGCCGGCAACGAGAACCCCGCATTCCTCGATCAACAACGCTGCATGGCCCGGAGCATGCGTCGGATGCTCAACGATCCGGACCTCCGGTCCGTCACAGGGAATCCGCTCAGTTCCCGCAGCCAGGCCGGTGACGAGGCGGAACAGGTCCAGCGGTGTCTTGTCGGCGATCTCCGGCGGCAGTCCCTCCGCGATATGCACCTGCCAGTCTCCAGGATGGCGAACAGGGCCTCGGTCAGCTTCGGCCGGGCCGCCGAATCCGCCGAGCGCAAGGACGCGTCCAGTGCTCTTCCCAGGCGCGGCGCCATCACTGGACCGAACGGACGCTGACCCGCAGCCGTTTGGTCACCTCAGCATTGTCGACCCCAGTAGCGAACAGCCCGGCCGCCTGCAGACGGATGCCCTCGCGAAATGCCCGCCGCTCGGCCGTCAGGCTACCGCCTCGCGGATACCTCATAAACCGGGCATACCGCCATCGCCACCATCTGTCAGCCCCCACGACAACACGCCAACGAAGTCAGTAACTGCTGCTCAGCAGCGTCTGCCCGAGAAGTTCCTGCGTGCACCGGGAGTGCCGGTAGAGCCTGCTGACCGAAAGGTCGACGGCCGTGGCGATGTCCTCCATCCCGGTGGCCCGGTACCCGGAACGCTGCAAGCACTCCATCGCGGCGGCCAGGATCTGAGCCTTGCGGTCGCGCGGGCGGCGGGCTGGCTGGGGCGTCACGGGCGTCACATCGGGCATCCGATGGGTGAGCGTCGCCGGCGTCCCCCTTCCCGGCGGCGGGGAGCTACCCCTTCGAACGCCGCCCACTGCGCCGCGGCGCGGGCTCCGCACCGTCGAGCAGTGAGAGGCGGCGCTCCTCGCCGTGCTGCTCCACCTGCAGCACCACGCGGCGCAGCGCGTCCGCGACGGAGCGGCACTCGGCGTCGTCGAGTTGGCCGGCGACGAAGGCCTCCTCGTCGTTGAAGCGGGGGAAGAGGTGCTGCATCATCTCCTCGCCCTCGTCGGTGAGGCTGAGCAGCACGAGTCGGCCGTCCTCGGGATGGCCGGCCCGGCGCACGAGCCTGCGGGATTCCAGGGTGCGGGCGACACCCGTGAGCGTGCCCTTGGAGATGCCGGCCTCCTCCGCCACGTGCCGGGTCTCCGACTCGCCCCACACCCAGACCACCCACAGCACCACGAAGGCGGTCCAGGTCAGTTCGGACTCGCGCAGCACCGAGTTCTCCAGGTGCTGGCGCACGGCCGCGGCGGCGCGGTGGATATTGGCCACCACGGCCATCTGCTCGTGCCGGATCGGCAGCCCGCCGAGCTTCGCCTCGACCAGCTTCTCGGCCGCGCTGATGGATCGTTCGCCGGGCACGGGCACACTCCTTCGATGCCGCCGCGCGGTCCGGGCAGCCATACGTTCGGGCTCAAATTATAGGGAGTGCCGATCGTCGTCCGTGGTGCCCGTCCGCGTCACGCCTTCGTGGAGGTCAGCCGCGCGACCACTCCGCCCACGCCCCCTCGCCTTCCCGCGCCACCCGCACCGCGAGATCCAGCAGATGCCGGTCGCTGCCCTGCGGCCCCACCAGGCAGAGCCCCACCGGCGCGGTGCGGCTGGGCACGGGGACGCCGACGGCGGGGCGGCCGGTGAGACCGGCCAGGGGGGGTGAGTTGGAAGGTCTGGGCCCTGGCCTGTTCGATGACCGGGCCGCCGATCGCGGTCTCCTCGCAGGTCGGGGCGGCCGAGGGCGCGGAGGACAGCAGCAGGATGCGGTCGCCGAGCAGGTCGTCCACGCGGGAGGGCGCCTCGCGCAGGACCGCTTCGGCCGCGGCGAGGTCGCTTTGCGTGTACGCCGATGGATGACATTTTCGGCAGGCGCAACGTTCCCCAAACTCGAAGACCAGATGGTCACCTGGCTCGTCGGTAAGGACTCACCCGACCGCATGGACGCCGCAGTACACGCCTTCACCGAACTCGCCGACCCCGACCAGCTCGATACCGGCATCACCACTGCACGCGACAATCGTCTTACCGGCCACAGATGAATGCGTAACGACCCCAACAGATAACTGTTCCGCGGGCTATGGACGGTCAGTTGGCTGCCAGTCCTGCGGGAGCACCACTCCCGGTGGATACGGACCGCGGTGGTCGTTCAGTAGATCCCGGGGGCGATCGCCTCGGACAGTCGAAAAGTCGACTTGGCCGCCAATGAACTCCGCCTGCGAAAAAGATATTTCACCTTGGAACTGTGATTCCCTGAAGGATGTGGTGCCGTTGGTGAATTTGGCGTTTGCGAAGGAGATATTTCCCGAAAAGCGCGCACCGTCAAACGATACGACACTGCCGTCAAACTGGGCTTCAGGGAAGTCGATGTGTCCGGCGAAGTTTGAGTCGTCGAATGTTACAAAACTCCCGACGAATTTTCCTCCGGGGAAGGATGTGTGTCCAAGGAAGCCGCATTCACCGAAGAGGACGGAGCCGCCAAGAAATTCGGTTCTTTGGAAGGTGGAGTGCCCGGAGAAGGTGGCTCTGCGAAAGTCTACTCTGCTGGTGGCGAAGTGTGTCTCCGTGAAGACGTTGCTGCTTTTAAATGTTGCTGCGAAGAATGTGACTTGCGTGCCACTGAATCGTACGCCCGTGAAGAACGTGTGCTCCCCCTCGAATACTGCTTGCTCGAAGGAGACAGTGCCACTCAGGAATTTGGAATAGGAGAAGAAGGTGTTATCGCCCTCGAACTGTGCTCCATAGAAGACGACGGAGGATCCATCGAATATTGCGTTGCGAAACGATGTTGCACCAGCGAAAATTACCGCTGTAAAGGAGACGGTGCCGCCGGTAAACTGTGCCCCTGTGAAATCGGCTGCGTCGAGGACGGCTCCGGTGAAATCGAAGTCGTGGCCTCGCCAGGAGCGAGTTTGGCGGAGATCTAGTTGTAGGTGGTCGCGTATGAGCCGGATAATCGTATTGCGCACCTCTCGGTGTGCAACGAAATCCTGATGTCCTTCCGGGTCAGATAGTCCGGGATCTGGGATGTAGGGCATGCGTAGGTACGCGCACAAAACGTCGATGCAGGTTTGACGTAGCTCATCAGTGGGGGCGTCATCGGCAAGTCCTGCTAGGGCGTGAACGGCGCCGAGTCGCACAGCAGGCGATGGGTCACCGAGGTGAGTGAATGCAGAGGTAAAACGCTCGGTGTGCAACCGGGTCGCGTCGCGTAAGGCGCTTTCTTCATCAACACGTTGCTTGCGATAGGCAACGACGAGGGCGACGAGTGCCCCGGCCCCTGCAACCACACCGAAGGACAACTTGACCATGTCGAACAAAGTCTTCGATGTCAGGCGTGTCTCAGTCTTCAGGTGACGAACATCGAGTACGTCCACGAGCGCCGTGAACACGCCGCCAGCGACGGTCACCGAGGCGACGAAGACGAGGGCAAGGACAAGTCCTACCGGCCACAGCTTTCGGCTACGCCTCTTGCTTCTTCGCGGCTGTGATGCGGCAGTTGGCGTGCTCATGGTGTGACCCTATGTGGACCTGGGGGCCGTGTGCCGGTTTCTGATGATTGAACTGGGGAACTGCGAGCCAGCCGCGGTTACCGTCCGCGCTCATGGGGGGGGTGCCTCTATGTCCTTCGTCAAGCGAGGCGAGGCGTTCGGGGTTCGTAGAAGGTGCCGTCGCGGAGCATTGCGAAGAGCACGTTGATGCGTTGTCTGGCGAGGCGGAGGAGGGCTTGGGTGTTTGTGTCCTGAACGTGAAAGGGATCTGTTTGTAGGGCAGTTCCCGGAAGCGGTGCTGTGCGGAAGATGAAGGTGTGGCCCTTCGAAGTCGCCCTGCGGGGGGGGCTTCAAACCACCTCATGCTGCGTTGGCTGAAGACCGTCGTGGTGAGCGATGAGGAAAAGGCATCCAAGAGGTGTCAGGTGGGGACTGGGAAGACGAGTGCAAGCGAATCACTGCTGACGTGTCGTAAGACCTTCAGATGACATCAAAACCGGGGTGTATACCCAGCTCCGGGATAAGCCTGGGGATCAGCCGCAGGGCGGTGAAGGCGTGGGAGACGGCGATGCAGGCCAGGCGTAGGAGCATGGACAGTGATCATTGCCGACCGCTGTCGTCGGCGCGATAGCGGTGCTGAACTGCACCGACGTAATATTCGGCACCCACAGGGCGAAGGAGTGGGCCCCGGCGACGACTGCGAAGCTCAGCGAGATAAGGAACTCCCTCAGTCTCGGTGGACTCAGGTAGGCGGAGAAGGAAACGGACACCCGTGACGGCGTGGTCGGCCTCGTCCAGATGATCGGCGCTGCCAGCTGCCTCCTCGCCGCCCGTCACGATCGAGATCACGAACTACGGCTGGAGTACTAGCCAGGAGCGGCTGACCTCAGAGGCCCTCGGGGCCACGCTCTGGCTCGTTGGTGCCACTGTCGGGAGTCATCAGCAAGGTAAGGCGCCGGATCAGCGCCTCGGCGTCTCTTGCGGAGAGTCCGGTTCGAGTCTCGAATTCGGACCTGCCCAAGTGGTGAAGCGTCGTCGTGGCCGCCGAAAGCGTCTTCAGGAACGTGTCTGCCTGGACCGCGAGGGATTGAGGCGAGGCGACGGATTGCATTCTTTTGGCTTTGCGGATTGCGCGTACATCGTCGACGAGTGCGCGCGCGTCAGCGATGACTCGGGCATCGTCGATGATGTACGACGCCTGGACAACCTCCTTGAGGACGTGGAAGAGGATGCTTCCCTCTCCAGTGGAGAGGTCCAGGGTCGGCCCGCCGCGAACGTTGATTTGCATGGGTGTCAGCTACTCCAGGTCTTCAAAGTATGTGTGTCCCTCCTGGGGTGTGAAAACGGAGCCTCCGTGAGGACTACCGGGGTCCTCAATAACGACGGCTCCAGTGTCTGGGTCCCAGTAGGCCGTTCTTCCGCTGTTCAGCCCGTATCGCGTCTCGACCCCGTCGATGTCACCTTCAAGGACGTTGGAGACGTAATTTGCCAGCTTGTCTTGGGGGATGTTCTTGACGTGATGATCCAGTGCGCCGTCGCTGAATCTCTCGTTTGCGTGCTGCGCAATGCTATTCGCCTCAGGCAGCGGGTCTTCGCACTTGAGGCCCAAGGCATCGATCCACGCGAGTGGATTGGCGACGTACGCGTGGTGATTTACGGCGGGCCGGAGACCGAGCGGGTCAGGGCTGAGGTATCGGGCGGTTTCGGGGTCGTAGTAGCGCTGATTGTTGTAGTAAAGGCCAGTTTCGGTGTCAATGTACTGGCCGGGGAAGCGTAGGGGGCAGTCGACGATGTCGGCCGTCGTGACAGCGGGGAAGGGCGCGCCCCACAAGGTCGTGCGCTGTTGCCATTCGATCTCGCCGTCGGGGGTGACGAGTTCCGTCGGGGTGCCGACCAGGTCGGTGACGATCGCGTGGAAGCGGGCGTCGACGTCTGCCTGGGTGAGGGTTTGGGCCAGGGGGCGGTGGGTGCCGGGGGTGTAGTCCCAGGTAGTGACGGTGCCATCGGCGGTGGCTTGTTCGGCGAGGCGGGTACCGTCCCAGGTGAAGTGGACGGATTCGGTACTTGCGCCGGTGTCGTCGAGGCGGTGCTTGGCGGTGCGGCGGCCTGTTGGGTCGTACGTGTACCGCCAGCGCGTGCCGTCAGGGGTGGTCGCTTCGGTGAGGCGGTCCTCGGTGTTCCAGGCGTAGGTCCAGGTGCGCTTCTGGCCGTTGAGGAGCCGGCGAGTGCGGCGGGTCAGGCGGCCCTGGGTGTCATACGTGTAGTGAGTGCGGCCGGCGCGGTGGAGCAGGGTGCCGGTCGTCTCGCGGAGGCCGTCGGAGTCCTCGGTGACGGGGGTTGCGGCCGAGGAGAGGTTGCCGGTGGAGTCGTAGGCGTACGACTCGCTCCAGCCGGTGGCACGGACCACGGTGGCCCGGCCGGTGGGGGTCAGGTCGAAGCGGCGGGTGCTGGTGGCCGTTCCGGATTCGGTGATCTCGGTGAGGTAGCCGTCCGCACGGTAGGTGTAACTGCGGTGCTGGAGTGGGGCAGTGTCCAGGTCGTGGGTGTGCAGGGACTGGGTGCTGAGGTGGCCTGCTGCGTCGAAGGTCTGAAGGAAGAAGGCGCTGTCGTCGACGGTGCGGGTGATCTCGTTGCCTGCGGCGTCGTAGCCGAAGTCGAGGCGGTGGCCGGTCGAGGTGGACAGCGCCTCGGGGTTGTTTCCGGCACCGTAGGTCCAGGTGGATATGTGGCCGCTCGGGGTGGTGCGGGAGGTGCGGCGACCGAGTGCGTCGTAGCCGTACGCCGTGGTGCGACCGTTGACCGTCTCTGACAGGACGCGACCCAGTGGGTCGTGCGTGTAGGTGACAGCTGCGTCCAGGTTGGACATTGCGGTCAGCTGTCCGCCGGGCGTGTAGTCGAACGTGGTGCGGCGGCCGTCGTCCGTGAGACGTGCGGTGGTACGGCCGAATGCGTCGCGCTGGAAGGTCTCGGTCTCGTCTGCGCCGTTGGTGCGTGAAGCCAGACGGCCCGCTGCGTCGTGGGTGTAGGTGAGGGTGCGGCCGTTGAAGTCGGTCTCGGCGCGCAGGTGTCCGGCCGCGTCGTAGGAGTAGCTCCAGTTCAGCCCGGCCGGGTTGGTGACCTGAGTGAGACGCAGTTCGGTGTCGTACGTGAACGTGAACTCGGCGCCATCCGCGTCGGTACGGTTGGCCGGCAGGTCGAAGTGTGTATAGGTGTGGTGGGTGGTGTGTCCGGCGCGGTTGGTGTGCGTGAGGAGGTTGCCCTCGCCGTCCCAGGCCCACGTATCGCATGTGCCGTCGGGGTGCCGGCGCGACAGGGGCTTGCCCTCGACGGACCAGGTGGTGTGTGTGGTGCAGCCGCGGGCATCGGTGACGGTCACCGGGCGGCCGAACGCGTCGCGGGTGGCTGTTGTGGTGTGACCGTCCGCACCGGTGACGGTGAGGGGCAGGCCTGCCGCGTCGTTGGTGATGTGGCGACTGTGGCCGAGTGCATCGGTGACTGCGACCAGGTGCCCGAGCGTGTCGTACGCGTAGGTGGTGGTCGCGCCCGTCGGGTCGGTGGCCGAGAGGCGATTGCCGTGGATGTCGTAGGTGTAATGCCAGGTGGCGCCGCCCGGCTGGGTGACTTGCACGGGCTGGTGCAGTGTGTTGTAAAGAGCTGTCGCGCGGGTGCCGTCGGGCAGTAGTACCCCGGTGAGATTGCCGTCCGTGTCGCGTTCGTAGCGAGTGGTGTTTCCGAGCGGGTCGATCACCGCAGTGAGGTGGCGGCCATCCGGTGTCCACTCCTGCGACGTCGCGTTGCCCAGCGGATCGGTGGTCCGCAGCAGCTTGTTGCGCTCGTCGTACTCGTACAGCGTCGCGTGGCCGAGGGAGTCGGTGTAGGTGGTGCGGCGCTGGGCGGGTTCGTAGCGGAAGGTGCCGGACCACATGCCGTCCGGGCCGAGGGTGCGCAGGACGCGGCCGGCGTGGTCGTAGACGTAGGCGAACGTGGTGTCGTTGCGGTCGGTCCAGGACGTGACACGGTCGGCGTCGTCGTAGGTGAAGCGCAGAGGTGTGCCGGAGGAGTTGGTCACTCCGGTGAGGTTGCCGAGTGCGTCGTACTCGTACGTGACGATCAGTGTGTCGGCCATACGCAGGGCCGTGATGCGCGGCAGGTCCGGGTGGGTCTCGACGGTGACGTGGTAGCCGCCGGAGTGGCGCAGCGCGATCGGGCAGCCGGTCTCGGTGTCGTAGTCCAGGTCGATACGACGGCCGGAGCGGTCCTCGATCCCGGTCAACGGGTAGCCGGTGTGCGGATGTTCGGCGAAATGGAGGGTGCGGCCGGTATGCGGGTCGGTGAGGCGGAAGTCGCTCTCGTCGTCGCGGTGCAGGGGCCATTGCGCGCCGTGGGTGGGGTAGGCGGTCTCGCCGGTCTTGGGCAGCGGGTAGGCGAGCAGCACGCCGTCCGCCGCGGCGAACACGACGGTGTCCTCGTCGACTTCGAGGTGCTGGTCGAGAGTGGCGGCCCAGGAGCGGCCGAACCAGCCGCCCGCTCCGTAGTTGGACAGGTGGGTGCGGGTGAGGACGAGGGGGAGGGCGCCGGGGAGGGTGAGGTCGGTGTGGGTGAGGGACATCTCGCCGGTGGCGATGTCGATCGGCTCGCCGGCCTTGCACTTGTCGCCGTCCGCGCGGCACACGTCGTCGGGGCGGGTGTCGGTGTCCTCGCGGCCCTTGCCGTCGCGGCGCAGATTGGACACCCGGTCGGCGATCCGGTCCGCGGCACGGGCACCTCGCGTGGCGGCGGCGCTGGCGCCTCCGGTGACCAGGGCTGCGGCGGCGTCGGGCAGGATACGGCCGACCCAACGTGCGGGTTCACTCTTGAGCGTGTCCCAGTCGGCTACGGCCTTGGCGAACTCGACGGGGTGCTGGGCCCCGTACACCATGCTGTCGGTGGCGCTGGCCAACGTCATGCCCCAACGGGAGGGATGGACGAGGATATTGGTCAGCTGCCCCATGCCTTCGAGGCCTTCGTAGCCACCCTTGAGGATGTTCTTGCCGCCGCCGAGCAGCTTGCTGAACCAGCCGGGTTCGTCCGGAGCCGCCTCGGCTGCCGAGTCCAGATGCTTCTTGGCGCGGTGAGCGGCCTCTTCGACCTGCTCGCGCAGCTTGTCGATCTGGGCTTGGCAGTGGTCCATCGCCGCTGCTCCCGGGTCGGTCTCCGGCGGGCGGGTGGGAAGCGGGTCGGCGTCGCGGTCGACGGCGGCGTTGTAGTCGTCGACGTCCTGCTGGTGGGTGTGCGAGGCGCGACGGGCGTCGGCTGCGTCCTCGATGATCGGCCGCACTTTGTGCTGTGCCTCGGCGAGCACGTCGGCGTAGTCGGTGACCGCTTTGGCGGCCCGGTCGAAGGACTCGTGCGCCGTGTCCAATGTGTCGGGGATGTGGCGTACGGCGGAGCGGAAGTCCATCGCCGCGGCGCCCTGCCAGTCGTCCGCGTCCACGGTGCGCAGCCGCAGCTTGGCGTCGGCGAACGCACCCGCGTAAGCGCGCAGCGTCGCCCGCAGGGTCTCCAGCTGTTCGACATCGCCGGGTATGAGGTCCTTGGGCGTGCTGTCCGCGCCGATCGTGCCGCTCATCCGAACGCCCAGTCCTCGAAGCCC
The DNA here is from genome assembly GCF_050106155.1 of Streptomyces nidicola. Classification (NCBI taxonomy): domain Bacteria; kingdom Bacillati; phylum Actinomycetota; class Actinomycetes; order Kitasatosporales; family Streptomycetaceae; genus Streptomyces; species Streptomyces nidicola. Next base: position 1,605,155 of record NZ_JBNBPI010000001.1, on the reverse strand, counting down.
TGCTGCCAGCCGTCGGCGCCTTTCTCCCAGCCGGGCTTGTTCCCGGGCAGGTCCGGGTGGGTTTGGTCGTACTGCCACTGGCCGACCGGGCCGGAGGGCAGCGAGGCGAGGTTCTCGTCGGTGGGCGTGAAGTTGTCGATGCCCAGCTCCTCGGCCTGTTCGTAGCCGGCGATGGTCTCGTTCAGCTTGTCGACGATGTCCTCGGAGTACTTGATCAGCTCGCCCATGCCGTAGTCCCAGGACTCCAGGAAGCCGTCGACCGCCGAGGTGACAACTTCTGATCCGGCGTGCGTGGCATGGGAGGCGATGTCGCTCTTCTTGGCGCGGACGTCCTTGGCCGCGACCATCGACTCCTCCAGCGGTGCCACTGTGCGCTGCAACGCGGAGATCTCGACCTTGTAGCCGTCACTCACCGGGGATCGCTCCCCTTGCTGGGTTCGGCGCTGTCCGCGGGATCGGGGCGCAGTGGGTCCAGAAGCTCGGCGGGCAGTAGCTGCGGTGCGCTTCCGGCAAGATCCACGACCAGTCCGTGATCCTCGGGCAGCAGTGTCATCAGGTCCGCACCCAGAGTGGAGAACCACTCGCACGCCCCGGCGTAGCGGGCCAGCTCCGCCACGGACGAGAACACCGCGACCAGTGGCCCCTCCGGCCCCTCGACCGCAAAGAACCCAGGCTCCTCGCCCCGCTGGAAGTACCAGCGGCCCCGCAGGAGCGCCTCACGTATCTCGCCGGGCAAATCCGCCTCGGCCGTCCCCCGACCTGCCATGCGCAACATCCAATCATGGGCGCATGATGTGTCGGCGTGCCGGGTCGTCCGGAGGCAGCGGCCCCGCAGGCCGGGATGGCCGGCCGGCGGCTTACGGCAGCAAGGTGCGGCCGGCGGCGGAATCTTGCACGCTCGCCGCGGTGACCAGCACCGCCAGAGGCAGTCCGAGGGTGTCGGTGATGATGCTGTGTTTGCATCCGACGATCTTCTTGCCCGCCTCGGATCGGCGGCGACAAAACGGGCGCGGTGCAGAACGTGGTCGGCCAGAACATCTCCAATGTTCACCAGCACGCCGCGCCTCACACGACCACAGACCCCGCCGCCGTGCGAGACCTCTTGGCTGCGTTCCGCGTACAGGTCGACCAGACGTCACTGGAGAATGCCGACGTGCTGCGCGCCATGGTCACTGGCATCGACACTCAACTCGCCGACCCAGCTGGACACGCGGAAGGTTTGCGGGGAGTCGCCGGGGCCTGCCTGCGCTTGTGGGCGGGACGGTCGTGCAGCAGGGAGGGGAGGCGTTGGCCAACCCGGCGTGACCTGCGGGTCAGCGTGCGTCGTCGTTCCCGGGGCGTTTGCTCAGGAACTCGTTGGCAGCCTCGACTGCTTGCCGGTTGAGCTTTGCACGCGAGATGTCCCAGTTCTCTTCCCAGTCGTCCAGGTTGTGGGCGTAGTGGACGAGCGGTTCCAGGTCTTCCGGATATCCAAGGTCGTAGGCGATGTCTGTCCGGATGAGGTGTGTCCCGGTGGCCGGGTCGAGCGAGCCGTCGGCGATCTGGCCGACGATCCAGTGTGCCATCGCCCACTTCGCGGCCCTGGGGTCGGCCGGCGGGTGAAAGGCCAGCCCCAACTCGTCCAGCACCTGGTCGTAGAGTTCGGGTGCTTCGGGCTCCTCGCTGGGAAGGAGACCCGCCAGCAGGGCGAGTGAAGGGCTCTCGACGCCGGCGATCAGGGCGTCCAGCCCGGCCTGAATGAGGCGGTCGGATCCGACATGCGTTCCGAATGTCCTCTCGCGTGCCAGGTGGCTGAGCTGCTTGAGCGCCTCGTCGTGCGTCATCTGGGCTTCTTCTTCGGTGGCATGGTGCGGCAGCCTCGCATCCCCGCCGCGTCAGCGCCAACGGTTTCGGGCATGCTTCTGCCGCGCTGAAGCTCGTACAGCTGATGGAGGGCTGCGAACGTGCAGGCGCTCAGCGCCGTGCAGAGGCGATTCTTCGAGGGGCGCTTCTCGGCGGTGCTCGGGGAAGTTGTCCAGTCCTGCCATGCCCACACTCTTGTGACTGAGTACTTCAGTTGGCCGCTTAGCGGTTCAGTTGGCCGTTCATGCCTCGTTTCAGTGCCTTCACTGAGGCTCGTCCGCGTCCGCGGGTCAGTCCTGACCATTACTTCGATGACAGTCGTAGTATGGGTGGGTTGCCGGTATCGCTTTTAGGAGTTGTCTGTGGCCCGCCCCCGTTCCGCCCCCCGGACAGTGGATCATCCCGACCTTGCCCAGGTGGATCTCCAGCAGGTGATGGAGGCGCTGGCGGACCCGGTGCGCCGGATGGTGGTCTCCCAGCTCGCACGCAAGGGCGAGGATATGAGCTGTGGCACGTTCGAGGCGCCGGTCTCCATCTCCACGCTCACCCACCATTTCAACGTGCTGCGGGAAGCGGGGGTGATCCGGCAGTACTACGCGGGCGTGACCAAGATGAACACGCTGCGCACCGAGGAGATGGAGGAGCGGTTCCCCGGCCTGCTTCCGGCCGTGATCGCGGCCTGTACGGCGAAGACCGGCTCGGGCGTCGACTGAGGGAGGGCGCCGCCCCCGATGTACATCTTTCGATGGTGGTCATAGTTTGACCCTCATCGAACCTTGGGGCAGGGTGGAGGAGGAAGCCGGTGCCACACCGGTTCCCCCAGCGCACCCAACCGCACCAAGGAGCCACGCATGAACCGCGCCGTCCGTTTCCACCAGACCGGCGGACCCGACGTCCTGCATCTGGAGGAGGCCCCCGTGCCCGAGCCCGGGGCGGGTGAGGTCTTGATCCGGACCCGGGCGCTGGGCCTGAACCGGGCGGAGTCGATGTTCCGGCTGGGCCAGTACGGGGTCGATCCCGTCTTCCCCTCCGGCATCGGCTACGAGGCGGCCGGAGTGGTCGAGGCCCTCGGTGACGGCGTGCGCGGGCTGAGCGTGGGTGAGCCGGTCAGCGTGGTGCCGTCCTTCGCCATGACCGACTACGGCGTGCACGGGGAGGCGGTGCTCGCCCCCGCCCACGCGGTCGTCGCCCACCCCGAGCGGCTCTCCTTCGAGGAGGCGGCCTCGGTGTGGATGCAGTTCATCACCGCCTATGGCGGCCTGGTCGACCTCGCGGGTGTCCGCCCCGGCGACACCGTCCTGATCTCCGCGGCCTCCAGCAGCGTCGGCCTCGCCGCCATCCAGGTCGCCCACAAGGCCGGCGCCCGCGCCGTCGCCCTGACCCGCACCAGCGCCAAGCGGCAGCAGCTCCTGGACGCCGGCGCGGACGAGGTCATCGCCACCGCCGAGGAAGACGTGCCCGCCCGGGTGCGGGAGCTGACCGACGGCCAGGGCGCCCGCATCATCTTCGACCCCGTCGGCGGCGCAGCCCTGGCCGACCTCGTCACCGCCGCCGCCCACGAGGCCCACCTCGTCCTCTACGGCGTCCTCGACCGCACCCCCACCCCGCTCAACGTCGGTGAGGTCCTCTTCAAGCACCTCACCATCCGGGGATTCGAACTCTTCGAGATCACCACCGACGACCGGCGACGCGCCGAAGCGGTCGCCTTCGTGGCCGACGGTCTCGCCAAGGGCGAGCTGACCCCCACCATCGACAAGACGTTCCCTCTGGAAGACATCGCCGAGGCGCACCGCTACCTGGAAGCCGGCGGACAGGTCGGCAAAATCGTCGTCACCGTTCCCGGCAACTGACCCTTCTCAGCGGGCGCGCACCTCGCCGGGCCGGGGGGTGGGGCACCTGCGGCCTCTTGCCCTGCATCCTGAGCCGAGCACTCCGCGAGCACTCCATCCATCCGACTGGTCAGCTCGACGCTGAGTGCGAGAGCGGCCAACTGAACCGCTAAGACGTTGTCCTATGTGGTGAGGCGGAGTAGTCGCTTGTAGCAGCACAGGGCGGCGGCGAGGCCGAGGAGGCCAGGTAGTTGCGGGGGGGCGTTCGTAGCGGGGGCTGAGTCTGCGGGATCCGGACAGCTAGGACAGGGTGCGCTCGATCACCCAGCGGCGGCGTCCTAATCGTTCGCTGGACTCGGTGCCTTTGCGTGCGATGCGCACACCGATGTGTTTTCCCCACAGCTATCTCCGCAGGTGGGGAATGTCGTAGGCCTTGTCGGCGTGGAGGCGTTGGGGTTTGAAGTACCGATCCGGTCCCGTGCGGCTGGCCGCGTTCGGCGATCGCCGGACGAATCCCGCGCTGTCGTACCTGGCGGCGGTAGATGTCGTGGTCATAGCCCCGGTCGGCGAACAACAAGTCCGGTTTCCTGCGGGGCCGTCCGACCATGCCAGCCACCGGTGGAACCTTGTCGAGCAGGGGCAGGAGTTGAGTGACGTCGTTGCGGTTGCCGACGGTCAGCGACACCGCGAGCGGGATGCCCTGGCCGTCGGTGAGCACATGGTGCTTGCTGCCCGGCCGCGCGCGGTCGACCGGGCTCGGCCCGCTTTTGGGCCACGCCGAGCGGCCCGGACGTGCGAGGAATCGATCACCGCCCGGGACCAGTCCAGCTTGCCCGCCGACCGCAGCTTCTTCAGCAGCACCAGGTGCAGTTCGTCCCACACACCCGCCTCGTTCCAGGCGGCCAGCCGGCGCCAGCAGGTCATGCCCGAGCCGAAGCCCAACTCCTGGGGCGGGTACTCCCATTGGATGCCGGTGTGCAGGACGAAGAGGATCCCGCACAGTGCCTGCCGGTCCGGGACCCGTGGTCTTCCCTCGACCTTCTTCGGGCCCGGTTTCGGCAGCAACGGCTCGATCATCGACCACAGTTCGTCCGACACGATCCATGGCCGCGACTGACGCTCTCCCATGACCAGACCTACGAGCAGGCAGACCGAAACACTCATGATCAGCAGCTTTTGTTAGAGCCACTTATGTAGGCGAAGCAGGCGACTGATGCCCCCCTTGCCGCTCCTCCCGTTCGAGATCACGGCCCCGAACCACAGGGGGAACCAGCGAACCGACTCTGGCAGGGCGGACGTGAGGACGAGCCCCCCACGGAACAGCGTGCTGCCCACCACGTTGCCGCAGCGCTTCACCTTCGCGCTCGCACCCTGCTGCATCGATTCCATGGCCATCCTGCGACGGTATGCGGGAGCCTCACCACCCGTCTGAGTACGCATACTCACAGGGCTTGCCAGTTGAGTGTGGTCAGATCCCGCGGTGGAAATCAGATGAGACAACTTCAGGCGTCTGGAGAACCGTCAAACTTCAGTTCGAACCACCAGTCAGGACCGGAGGGCAGCGTGGGCGGCGTTCTCGGCGAGCGCGACGGCGACGGGATACTCCACGTCCACAGGCCCAGTTGACGGGGCGCCGGGCGCCTGCGCTGCTGGGCCGGACGCCGCAGTCAGGCCGCCTCGTAGCGGTACGCCCGGCCACCGCGCCACTTCGCCCAGGACGATTTTGAGTGGTCCAGGAGGAGGCAGGGTGATCAGGCCTGGGGTGTGACAGTGCGCTTTATGACGATCATGGCGGCGTCGTCGTTCAGGTGTCCGCCGACATGGTTCAGCAGGTCACGCCGCAAGCGACCGAGGAAGGCGGCGGGGTCGTTCTCGGTCCAGCCTGTGATGCGCTCGGCGAGCGGGTAGAAGGTGCCGGTGGAGTCGCGGGCCTCGGTGACGCCGTCGGTGTACAGCAGCAGAAGGTCTCCCTCCCCGAACGGGAAGCTGTCGACGTGGTAGCGCGGATGCGCCAGTTCGCCCAGGCCTAACGGAGGTGCGGGATGAAGAGTGTCCATCGTCGTCGGTCGGCCGTTGCGCTGGACGAGCGGCGGGGGGTGGCCGCAGGCGACCATCTGGACCCGGCCGCCGTGGTCGGGAATGTCCAGGATGGTGGCGGTGATGAAGGTTTCTCCGTAGCGGCCCGTCTCACCCGGCTCCATCAGGTCCCAGCACACGCTCTGGTCTAAGTAGGTCACCAGCTCACCCAGGCTCGCCTGGCGGTGAGCAGCGATGCGGAACGCTCCCAGCAGCAGAGCGGCGTCATTGACCGCAGTCATCCCCTTGCCTTGCACGTCGCCGACGATCAGCCGGGTGCCGGAGGTGGTGCGCGCCGCCGCGTACAGATCCCCGCCGATCTGGGCCTCGGCCTCTGCGGCAAGGTAGAGGGAGGCCACTCGCAGCGGCCCGATCTCCTCGGGCAGCGGCGGCAGGACCACCCGTTGGGCGGCCTCGGCCACGTACCGCACTTGCGCCATCACCTTTGCGCGGCGCTCCCGCACTACACAGAAGATCACCAGGCTCGTGCCGACCAGCACGAGGGCGATGATCTGTGCCTGGTGGTTGGCCGAGAACATCTGCTCAGGCTCGCGCACGATCCCGATGATCGTCTGCGCGATCACCGCCAGTGCAGAGACCAGGCCCACCGTCCGGGGCCCGCCGAACAACGGTGTGATCGCCGGGGCCGCGACGAGCAGCGGACCCAGATGAATGTCGGGCGGAGCAAGAAGGTCGATCACGGACACCGCAAAAATCCACGCGATCGGGATGACGAGCAACGCCCGACCCGCTCGCACCGGCCGTCGAAGTCCTTCGCCGCGCTGCGACATGATTCCTGTCTACATCGCCCTTGCTCGGCTCGCATCGGCGGAGTCGGGCAGCGCGGTCGCCTGCCGCCGGGCACGCGGCTACACCTCACCGAGTGGGACCGCGGGCGGGAGTGGCCGCTCCGCGAGTGGCCTGCCGCTGCGGCGACTGCAGGTGTCGGGTGATCTTGCGGATCTGCTGCGTCTACTCGTGGTCGAGGCGCTCGACTGTCGAAATGTGTGAGGCGTGCAACGAACACCCATGATCAATTTCCGCCGCGCCCGGCACGCCGCCTAGCGTCCCCCGGACACATCGGCAGTCGGGGGGCTAATTCGAGCGGAGCACGGACCATGCTGTATCTCGCACGAGGCAGGGGCGGGGGCCTCATCGCCGACCTGCTGCCCGACTGGGCGGCTCTGCCGACCCTGGTGCTCATCTTCGTCGTGCTGATCGGCCTATGCGTCTACGGCCGCTACAAGCAGCGCCGCGAGGGCGCCAAGCCCCTTCCCACCGTGAACGTCGCGCTGCTCCGGGCCTCGGCCTGGGGCGTCGTGTGCGCGGCCTCCCTCGGCGAGATCCTCGGCGTGATCTCGTTCTTTGCTCTCGGGGCTACGTGGTGGGTAGCCGTCCTGCCGCTGCTCCTGGTCCCCTGCGGGGTCTTCCTGGTCCAGAGCGCCCGCGAGGCGGCGGAGCAGCGCAAGTGAACGGGTCCATCCCGAGTGGGTACCTCCCGCCCGACCTAACGCACGACCAAGGGCTCGTGGTCCTGATCATGGGGACCGCCATCGCGGTCGGCGTCTTCGTCTACATGTTCCGGAGGCGCAAGTGACGCGTACACAGCTCGGGATGATCCTGGGCGGCATATCCCTGGCCCTGGTCGGGAGCGCCTTGAGCGTCGTGATGGCACCAGAGGTGTCGGCCTGGACGCTCACGGTGCTCATCGTCGGCGGCACGTGCGGCGTCGGCGCCTGCGGCATAGCCCTGCGCGAGTACCGCCGTGGGTGGCCCAAGTGAAGCCGCTCTCGGACAAGTGGATGGACGTTTTCATCTCGGCCGTGGCGGTCGTCGTCACCGTTCACATCGCGACGGATCCCAGAAACTCACCCTGGGGCCCCGTGTACGGGCTGGCCGCCACCCTCTACATCCTCGGCTGCCTGTGCTGGCGGTATGTGAAGCGCCGCCGTATGCGCGATGAGGTGAAGCGCCGATGATCAAGCGTCTGAAGAAGCTCGCAACAACGCCCGCCAGTGGACCGGCCGCAGCGAGCGGGGCCGGTGGCGGCGTTGGCGCCTGGAGCGGACTCGGTTCCGACGCCCCCCTGGTTATGCCGGGGTGGCTGTGGGCCCTGTTGGGGGCCGTCCTCGCCGTGCTGGTCGTGGCCACCGTCAAGAACATCCGTGACGTCTTCCGGCTGGAAAGGGAGAGCCGATGAAGTCGCGTTGGGAACGGTGGCAGTCGGCGGAGCCGCCGAAGAAGCTCACCCTCCGGCAGGCCGTGGCGACCGTCGTCGTGTTTGCCGTCGTCTTCGGCGTCTATGGGCTCATCACCGGCGACTGGGACGGTGCGATCGGCGGAGGGGTCAGCGCCGGTGGGGGCAACCTGCTGTACCAGTGGTGGAACGGCCGCACCGACCAGCCCGAGTACGAAGAGGAAGACAATGAGTAGCCCCATGGGGCCGATAGGGCCCTTCCAGACGGAAGACCGTGCCGAAGCCATGGGCTGCGTCAGCGGCTGCTTCATCTACGTCTTCGCCGTCGTCCTCGCGGTCCCCGTCGGGGCCGTCGTACAGGCCGTGTGGCACACGAATTGGCTGACGCTCGCGGTCGGGGCGCTCGTGCTGGCCGGTGGGTGCTGGCTCGGCTCCCGGCTGTGGCCGCGCGTGGAGCGCTTCGTGCCCGACCCGTACCCGGAGGATGACGACGATGATCAATAAGGTGCTCGTCCGGATCATGTACGCGCTGTTCTTCGGCGGCATGGTCGCCTACGTAGCCCAGGGCGTCTTCCACGACGGCCGGGTGTCCGCAGGCTTCGGGGCCGCCACCGCCGCCGTCTTCGGCGCCTGGAATCTGCGCCGGGCCACCGTGCCCCGCGACCGGCAGCTCGGCCGCGTCGGCAGGTTCCTGATCACCCCGGCTGGCCTGGCCGTCGGCCTCGGCCTGGTGGCGCTGGCCGGGGTGCTGGTCGGGCTCGGCCTGGGCGACTGTCCTCCGTCGCCTGGCCCCATGACCTGCGATCTGCCCAGCCACATGAATTGGTAGCCAAGCAAGGAGCCGGGATGGCTACCCTTTCGGCGGCTGCGGGTGTCGGGTGACCTGCCGGAGCTGCTTCTCGGCGTCGTGCCGGTTGAGGTCGTTGTCCTGCGCGAACTTGGTGACCGCGGCCTGAGCTTTCGCCGCGGCCTCGAACCACACCTCGCGCTGCTTCTCGCGTTCATCGTTGTCGAGGTGTTCCAGCTTCTTGCCCTCGTCGTCGGCCGCGCGCTGCAACCTGATCAGGTCATCCGGAAGTTCGATCGCCACGAGCGGATCTTAAGCGGCGGGGTTTCGACCCGCGCGACGAGCCACACCCAGCGCGCGTCGACGCCCGAAACCGCGCACGCTGAAGTCATGTAGGACGGGCTTTGGCAGGTCATCGGTACCGCGCTTGGCGGTTTGATCTCTCTCGCAGCCACGTGGTTCACCATCCAGCACCAGCGCAAGTCGTCCGCATCGCAAGCCGGCGTCGCCGCGGTCGAACTTGCCCTCGCGGAACTCGACGGAGTGCACGAGCTCGCAACCCGGCCCCCCCACCGGGGAATGGGACACACGGGAGGCAGAAGCCAAGCAGCGACTTAGACGCCATTTCAGTTGGTCAGTCTGCGGTGACAAATGAGGGTCGCGGCGATGGAGGTGAAGGCGAGGAAGTGTTCTGGCTTTCGCTCGTAGCGGCGGTGGAGGCGTCGGCAGCCGGATAGCCAGGACGTTGGGTCGGCCGCGCGGCGAGGTGCCTGCCGTGGCAGGTCCTTTTCCTCGCGGCCTCCCGCCGAACCGGACTTGACGGTTTCCCGGTCATCCGGCTCTCCAGTGATCACGGCGTGAATGATCTGGTCGCCCGTGCCTCATGGATGCGGTCGTGGCAGGTATCGCAGGCCACGACCGTTTTGCGGCGCCGGTCGAGCATGACGCGCGCCCAGTCAGACGGCGGCCATCCGGCATGAGCAAGATCGGCAAGGACACGAATGTGATGCACCGTGACATCACCGGTGCTCCCGCAGACCTCACAGGTGTCCGCCAAGAGCCGTGTGACCAGCTCTTTATGCGGATAGTCCACCCAGACCGGCCGACGGTCCACGATCAACGCCGACCGCTGCCGGTCTAGGGGAATTCCTCCGAACCGCGCCACCAGTGGCTTCCTGTTCATCCGCTCGATGCGGGCCTCAAAACAAACTCGGGGCCCCTGCTCTGTGTCGATTCTGGCCTTGTGCTTGGCGGCCATTTTCGACACAGACGAACGGTGCTTTGCCGCAAGGGTCTTGAGCATGGACGTCTCCATGACCCATCGCAGGCGGTGCAGTCGGGAAACATCCCCGGCGAGCAGGTAGTACTGGACGATGCCCCGATATACGGACCCGAACGTAGCGACGATTGCATGGTCGTTGCTGTTGACGAGTTCCTTTCGCTTCGCGGGCCTGCCGCGGGCGAGATAGGGCACGCACTTGGCCTTGATCACATCCAGGGGGACACGCAGTGCGATCTGACCGTTGACCCGTCGGTAACGGCCAGTCCTCTTTGTGTCGTTGTGCTGGATCGTGATCTCATAGCCGAGGAACCTCGCTGCCCCGGTTCGGGCATGAGTGATCAATGTCTTCTCCTGGGAAAGTTCCAGCTTGAGTTCGTCATGCAGGAACGCTGCCAGGCGCTGCTTGATCTGCTCGGCCTCGGCCTTCGGTCCGGTGAATCCAAGGAGATGATCGTCCGCGTAACGGACGTAGCGCAGCCTCCGGTAGCCCGGATCATTGGGGTCCGAGCTCGGCAGGCTGGTCATCTGTTGACGCAGATTCCGGGCCTGGGCCCGATCGCCGCGCCGGCGAGCTTTCGCCAGCCGGTTCGCCAACTCCAAATACGCCGGGTTTCGGGCCCGACGTTCCCCTCGGGTGTACTCCGGAATCAGTACCGACTCTACGAACTCGTCCAACTTGTGCAGGTAGATGTTGGACAGGATCGGGGAGGCCACTCCGCCCTGCGGTGCCCCGGAGAGCGTGGCGCCCCACCTCCAGTCCTCCAGATATCCGGCTGTCAGCATGTTCCGCACCAGCCGCAGAAACCGCTGGTCACGGATCCTCTCGCCGAGAATCACCAGGAGAATCTGGTGGTCCAAACTGCCGAAGCAGTCGGCGATATCGCCCTCGATGAACCAGGCTGTCCCGGTCCAAGTGTGGTCGACCTCCCGCAAGGCGGTATGGCAGCCACGCCGGGGGCGAAACCCGTGCGAGCGATCGGAGAACGTCGGCTCGTAATACGCCTCCAGCAGGAGGCGCACGACTTCGCCAACGAGTTTGTCCGACCAGGTCGGTAGGCCCAGCGGACGCGTCTTGCCATTCCTTTTCGGAATATGGACACGCCGGACCGGACGGAAACGATAGCGCTCGTGGCGCATCGCCTCAATGGTCCGTTCAATTTTCCGCTGCGACATGCCGTCCACAGTTTCCGACGTGACTCCGGGCGTCATCGCACCGTGGTTGGCGTAGATGCGTCCGTAAGCCAGCAGATACAACTGCGGGTTGAACAACTGTCGATACAGTTCATTACACGGCAAGCCCCGCCTGCCGCGTTCGCGCAGGACACCCAGCACCGTTGCGGCGCTCTGCATTTCGCATACCTCCCGAGTTCGGGTGTCCGAACCACCTGGCCCCCTTCGCCCTGCGGACGGCTTTCCCGTCCTCCCTGGCCGGGCGCTACTCCGACGACTACTACGAGGCCTCCGTCGCCGTAGGACTCGCGTCCCGTAGGCGATCCCACGTTCGTCTCTGTCTGTACGTTCTAGCGTGACGTAGGCGTCCCACTCATCTCCTTGAATGTCCTCGTTGGACATCGCTCCGTGCTCCGGAAGTTGCCCCGACCACACGAATCGAAGTCAGTGCAGAGCGCGGCGTCGGTTTCAGCTGCCTTTCCGACGGATGGGAACTTGCATCTTCTGGAGATTGGGCTTCAAACAATCCAGTCTTCGCCATATCACGCGGGCCACCCAGTGCACCGTGTCGGACAACTGGCCCCGGTCACTGGTTTCCTGACATGCTTTTGTCCCTTTCACTTTCAGATCCAGGTAAGTCATCGGGCCCAGGAACCTCCTTCCGAGTTCCTCCCGGCTCAGCTGGGGATACAAACAGAGCGCCTCGTGGCGCACACGGTCCGCTCCACGACCCAGCGGTTCCGGGCCAGGTGTCGGGATGACTCGATGCCCCTGCGGGCGAGGCGGTGTTGGATGCCGCGGGATGCCAGCCACCGTCGCAGGTGGCGGTAGTCGTAGCCCTTGTCACCGTGCAGCTTGCCGGGCCGCCGGCGTCGCCGGCCGCGACGTGAGCGGATCGGAGGGATGCCCCGGACCAGCGGGATGAGTGCCTGACTGTCGTGGAGATTCGCGGCAGAGATGCCGATCGACAGGGGCAACCCGCGACGGTCGACGATCAAATGGATTTTCGACCCGTTCTTGCCACGGTCGGTCGGATTCGGTCCCGTCAGCAGCCCCCTTTGAGGGCCCGGACGCTGACGGAGTCGATCGCACACCGCGACCAGTTCAGCCCGCCCTGGGAACCGAGTTCGTCCAGGACCAGGCGGTGGAGCTTGGCCCACACCCGGGCTTCGGTCCACTCGGTGAACCGGCGGAAGGCGGTCACCCCCGACAGCCCGAAGCCGGGCGGCAGTTGGTTCCACGTGCAGCCCGAGGTGGCCACAAAAATGATTGCGGCCAGCACCTCTCGGTCACCTCGTCGACGATGGCCTCCACCCTGCGGGCGAACCGGTGCCGGCGGCACCACCCGTTGGAACAACTCCCACAGGTCTTCCGGCGCCATCCGTTCGACAAGCGCAGCAGTCATCACCCCAGACTGCCGCAAGATCACGCCAATTGAAATGGCTTCTTAGCCGGGCGGATCGTGCCGTGTTGCGGATTCCCAATAGGGACCTGCGCGTCCGAGTCCACGAACTCACCCGCCTCGCTGGCAGCGCGATGTCGTGGTGCGAACATCTCCCAGATAGTCGATCAATCCCGGACACTGTGGCCCAACCGGGCGAGGAGTTGAGCCAGCTACTCTTTGCCTACATTCGCGGAGACGACCTCCCGTCACCCAGCAGGTTCGCCGCCGATCTTCGACTCGACCTCGATGACCATTACGCGACGCTCGCCGACACCCCCGACTATGACGACTACGTAGCCGAGGTCGAGGATAGAGAGCGGCGACGCAGACGCGCCGACTGACTCGCGGCCGTACAGCCGCCACACCTTGCGTCAGCCGACGGGGCAGTCCGGCAGCGCGCCCTGCAAATCTCACGCCGCCCTCTCCAACGCGGCGGCACGGAAAGAAGCTGCCCCAGCTACTGACGTCCCGCCGTTATAGGGCCACACTGCTACTTGCCTGCACCGAAGTGCCGGTTCCCTTTTAACCGACGCCCCGAGGGGCACCGAACGAGGGAGTCCGGCCATGGAGCCTATTTCGCTGCTGATGATCGCGATCATTCTTCTGATCGTGAACAACAATCTGCGATAGGTGGTGCAGGTGCCGAAGGCCCGTCCGGGGGTCTTCGGTCTGTCGAAACGTCGCAGCCCTTCTCTCGCTGCCGCTGCGCTTCCGTAGCCTGTCGACGCCTACGTTCCTTCACTGCAAGCAGCGCGCCGCCCTCGCCGTACAAGCGGTACACGGCAGCCCGCCTAGCCTGCCCCGTCTCCGCGCTCAGCGCCATCATCGACTGCACCCTTCGTCGGCGGACCAAGCCGGTCCGTTCGGTGCCCCTGCCGCGTCTTCCTGCTCCGGAAGCACGGCTCAAGCACGCGCCAGTCGAAGAGCCGGATGCGTCCAACCTTCGGGGCCTGGTCCAAAGGGACGGGCCAGTCCGGGTCTGTCTCGGCGAGCTTCCGGATCCGCTGGACGGTGAGCGGAGTGATTCTCGCGCGGACCAGTCGGTCGGGCATCGCGCGCGCCGTGCCGTTGTACCCAAGCCTTGCCCCGAGGAGTTCCGCGAGGGTGTCGTACGAGTGGCGCGCACCCGCGGACCGAGAGGTGACGCTGGAGCAGAAGGCTGCCGACTTCGGTGTCCGGGTGATGACGTTGTCGAAGCGTATGCGCCGTGCCCGCATCGTGGACGAGGGGGAAACCCGGAATGACCGGCCGGAAAGGTGCGAAATTGAGGGAAGCCCACCGACGTTAGCGGAGGGGGGGCGGAAGTGGTGCTCGTTCCAGGTGAGGGTGCGGTTCGGGAGTTCGTGGCGGCAAGTCTGAAGCCGGCCTGCGCTCGGACATCTGCGGACTCCGGTGGCCCAATCATCCGCCGGTCATCCAATGCTTCGACTCGTGCGTGCTCTGTGGGCATTTCCTTGATCAATTACGCTCGCCAGGCGGACCCAGCCAGGGGGTGGGACGTCCGCGAATACGTCAACGGTGGACGGCCGATTTGAAGGCGTTGTCCAGAGTTGGGCCCGTCGCCCTCCGCCCATTTCAAGTGCCATCCTGCTGGGGTAGACATCGCGGCAAGCTCCCTCGACTGCAGGGATCAGCCCCTGGTTCTCCAGGTCTCGTCGCACGTTGACGAGGGCAGTAAAGAGATTCCAGGCCGTGTGCTCCGAAGTGTGCTGGTTCCAGCTGATACGGACGGTGTAGCCGGGACCGGACATGGAGACGAACAGATGGCCGGCGATCTCGTCCTCCGGCGAAACGAGTGTGACGGTCTTCTGGTACAGAATCTCGACTTCATCGGCCATAGGGAGCCTCGGGAGCTGTCGTGAACGGATGGGGGGCAAGACGTCGAGCTCAAGCAGTCGGGACCCCATCGAGTTTGGGCGCGGAGCTCCAGCGGTGGCCGACAGGTCGTGGTTACCGCAGCCCCGCTGCGCTGGTGCGGCTCTTGAGGTGTTCGGTCAGGGTGCGGAGTGTTGCCCAGGCGTCGGCGCTGGTGCCATCGCCCAGCGGATAGTGGAGCGATGGCGCTGCGGTGGCGCCGAGTTGTACCGGCTTCATCGCGAGCGGTGGGCGGCGGGCGTAGGCGAGGCCGATGGCGCGGACGTCGGACGCACCGAGGGTGAACGTCACCGGGAGCGGTGGGGCGGTCAGGAGCGGTGGCACGGTGAGGTCGGAGCGGGCCGCGCGGAGGGTGGTGAGCATCGTAGCGAGGTTGTGGGCGTCGACGAGTTCGGCGGCGAGGGGCTCGATGGCGTCCAGAGGGACGGTCTCGTCGGCGTCGTAGCCGACCGTGAGGGTGATGTCCTCGGTGATGCTGGTCGTGGTGCGTGTGGTGCGGTGGGTGGCGATGGCCGGGCGGTCCGGGGTGCCGATCGCGAGGGTGTGGGTGGGCTCGGGGGCGCGGTCGCGGGCCAGGTCGGTCAACTGGCGGGGTGACCAGGGGAGGTTGATGGGTTCGGCGGTGCCCCAGCCGGCCGGTGGTGTGCCCACGAGGTGGCGCCAGGCGGTCTCCAGTGCGGTGCCGAGCGTCAGGTCCGCGTCCGGTGAGTGGAGCGTGCGGAATGACACCGTGAGTTGGTGCTCTTGGGTGGGCTCGACGCCGGTCGTGAAGGCGGTGGCGACCTTGCCGATGCCGGCCGGTGTGAACGTGCCCTCTCGCCATGTGAGTTGGGCGCCGGACAGGCCGTCGTAGTAGCCGTCTTGTGGGTGTTGGATGACCCAGCGGTTGGGGGCGCCGCCCAGCGCTGTCCGTAGGGGCAGGGTGAGGCGGGCGTGGGGTGGTGTCACGATGTGCAGGGCGCGGTTGGCTGCGGTTGTGATGCGTAGGACGTCGGCGAGCCAGGTGGTCAGGCCCAGGACGGGCCGGTCCGCGATGACGACTGCTGTGGAGTCGGTCAGGGCGTCGACGATGGGGAGAGCACCCGCTGCGGCGGGCGTGGGGGTGATGTCGGCTGGTGGCGTCTCGGCCGTGTCTACGACGGCCGTGGTGTGCGTGTCCCGTGGCCAGGTGGTGCCGCCCAGCAGCATCGTCAGGCGGGCGGCCACCGAGGCGGCGATGCTTTCGGCCTCGGGGACGGCGCTGGATGCGCGGAGTTCGGTCCACCAGAACGGCGGTTCCGGCGCGGCGAGTTGAGGGCCGAGGAGGCGTTCCGCCTCGCCGGCCGTGTGGACGAGTACCGGTGCCTCGACGGAGACCAGGGGGCGGCCTGCCGCGGTGCACAGGTGGATGACCGCGTCGTCGTCGGTGGTCGTCAGGGTGAGGTCGGGGCCGCCGGCGTGCAGGGCTGCGAGGAGGGCTGCGGGGTCGGGCATCTTCGGGGTGAGGGCGATGATGTCCTGGGTCACGCCGGGGCCTCCTCGTGAGATTCGGCTTCGGGCGCGATGGCGGTCTGGATGAGTTGGTGGCGGCGGCCGCGGCGGGCCAGGGTGCCGCGGCCGGGCGGCTGCGGGGATGCGTAGAGGCCGGGCAGGAGTTGGCCCTCGCTGCGGTCACCGGTCATGACCAGGGCGGTGGCGCCGGTTTCGCGCAGGGCCATGAGGAACGGGTCGTACAGGGCGCGGGAGGAGCCCGCGACGCGGCGGGTGACGACGAAGTGCAGGCCGATGTCCTGGGCCGAGGAGATGTACGGCAGGAACGGGTCCAGGGGGTGCTGGCCGGCGGCGGTGAGGATGTCGTAGTCGTCGACGAGGATCACGATGCGTGGGCCGGTGAACGACGGTTCCGTGTCTGTCGCGTCAGGGTCGGCGGTTTCCGGGAGGCGTTTTTCCAGTTCGGTCGAGATGCCGGTTGCGAGTGCGTTCGCGAGCTTGGAGTTGTGGGCGTAGCCGCCGCGGTACGGCTCGGGGATCGCGCCTCGTAGGCCGCGACGCGGGTCGAAGACACCGAAGACCAACTCCTTGTCTCCGTAGCGGTCGACGAGGGAGCGGGAGATGAGAGTCAGGAGGTTGGTCTTGCCGCACTCGTTGTCGCCGAGGATCAGCAGGTGCTGGTCGGTGCCGAACAGGTTCAGAACGGCGGGGGAGAGGGAGTCCTGGTCGAGGCCGATGGGTACCGCGTGCGGTTCCGCGGTGGCGGACGGCAGACGTTGTGCGGGAAGACGGGTCGGCAATACCCGTACAGGGGCGGCGAGTTCGCCGTGCCAGGTGGCGCGGATGGTGCGGGCGGCCTCCTCCAGGGCGGGGCCGATGTCCGTGGTGGTGGTCCTGGTGTCGATGCGCGGCAGGGCCGTGTGCGCGAAGAGTTTGCCGTCGGTGAGGGCGCGTCCCGGGGTGTCCGGTGACAGTGTCTCGGAGAGTTTGCGGTCGATGGAGGAGTCGGCGGGGTCGTTGAGGCGCAGTTCGATGCGGCTGCCGAACATGGACTGGGCGGCGATACGGACGTCGTTCCAGCGGAGCATGCCGGCCACGATGTGGATGCCATAGCCGCTGCCGCGCTTGAGGAGGTCGGCAACCGTCTCGTCGAGGTGGGCGAACTCGTCGCGAAGCGCGCCGTAGCCGTCGATGAGCAACACGATGTCGGTGGAGCCGAGTTCGGGCAGGCGGCCCTGGGCGCGCAGGGTGCGCAGTTGGTCGACGGAGTCGATGCCGTGCTCGCGGAACGCGGTCTCGCGGCGGTCCAGCATGGCGCGGACCTCGGCGACGGTGCGTGCGGCGCGTTCGTGGTCGGCGCGGCCCGCGATGCCGCCGACGTGCGGCAGGTCCGCCAGCGCACTCAGGCCGCCGCCGACCAAGTCCAGGCCGTAGAGGGCGACATCGGTGGGGGTGTGGGTGAGCGCGAGGGACAGGGCGAGGGTGCGCAGCAGGGTTGTTTTGCCGGACTGGGGGCCGCCGATGATCGCGGTGTGTCCGCCGGCCGTGTTGAGGTCGTGGATCCAGGGGCCCTGCCACTGGCGGGCCGGGTCATCGAGGATGCCGAGCGGTGCGCGCAATCCGCCTTCTGCTGTGGCGAGTTGGAGGCCGTCGGTCGAGGCCTGGATGGGGCCCGCGGCCGTGTCCAGGGTGGTCGCCTCAGGGAGCGGGGGCAGCCAGATGCGGCGCACCGGCTGGACGGCGGCTTCGGTGAGTTGGGCGACCGCGGTGGACAGGACCGTCGGTCCCGTCTCGCGTTCCCGCATCGTCGTCGGTTCGGTGTCCTCCGGTGAACTCCCCCGTGCCTGGGGTGTGTTGAAGGCCGGGTACGGCCATACGTGAGGTGTGTCGTCGGCCGTGGTGTCGTGGAGTGCCGGGCCGCGGTAGGCGCCGGAGACGTAGCCCGCCTTGAACCGGGTGTACGTGGAGGTGTCGACCTTGAGGTAGCCGAAGCCGGGCAGGGGCGGCAGGTGGAAGGCGTCCGTGGTCTCCAGGACCGTACGGGACTCGTCGGCGGAGAAGGTGCGCAGGCCCAGGCGGTAGGACAGGTAGGTTTCCAGGCCCTTGAGGTTGCCGCCCTCGATGCGCTGGCTGGACAGCAGCAGGTGCACGCCGATCGAGCGGCCGATCCGGCCGATGGACAGGAACAGGTCGATGAAGTCCGGTTTCGCCGTGAGGAGTTCACCGAATTCGTCGATGACGACGAAGAGGTGGGGGAGCGGCTCGAGATCGGGCCGCTCGTTCGCGCGCAGGGCGCGGTAGTGGCCGATGTCGGCGATGTTGCCCGCGTCCTTCAACACCTGTTGGCGGCGCTTGATCTCACCGGCGAGGGAGGTGTGGACGCGCTCGACGAGTCCGGCCTGGTTTTCCAGGTTGGTGATGACACCGGCGACGTGCGGCAGGCCGGTGAACGGGGCGAAGGTGGCGCCGCCCTTGTAGTCGACGAGGACCATCGCCAGGTCGTCCGGCGCGTGCGTGGCGGTGAGTGCGAGGACGAGGGTGCGCAGGAGTTCGCTCTTGCCGGAGCCGGTGGCGCCGACGCACAACCCGTGGGGGCCCATGCCGAGTTCGGAGGATTCCTTGAGGTCGAGGAGGATCGGCTGGTGGCGGTCGTCGAGGCCGATTGGGACGCGGAGGAAGTCGCGCTCACTGCGTGGTGCCCACTGGCGGGGCAGGTCGAGGGCCGCCATGTCCTCGATGCCCAACAGGTGGGGGAAGTCGACGGGGCCGGACACCGGGGCGCCTTCGGCCGCGGATTCGGCCGACAGGCGCAGTGGGGCCAGGACGCGGGCGAGTCCTTCGGCGGCGGCCGGTCCGGCCTCGTCGGCAAGCCCCCATGTGCGTACGGGGAGTTGGGGGCGCAGATCGTCGACGGCGATCCGGTCCTCGTCGACGGTGATGCGCACCGAGACATGGTCGGGCTCGTGCCGCTGGTCGGCCAGCAGGTGGACCACGGTGACACCCATGGCGTGGAGCGGGACGGCCGCGTCGGGGCGGGGCAGGTCGGTGGCGTTCTCGCCGTAGGTGTCATGGACGACCACGAGCCGGTCGGTGAGGTCGAGGGCCCGCCGGTCGGCGAGGCCGCGGCGTACCTCGGCGGCGTAGGTGGCGCGCTGTTTGAGGTCTGCGCCGAGCACCTGGGCCAGTTGGTTCAGGTCGGGCGCGATGCGGCGTGCCGGGGTGGCTCCGTCGGGGGTGTCGTTCGGGTCGAGGGTGTGCGGGAGCCACTTCGCCCACTCCCACTCCTCGATACGTTCCCCGGGCACGGCCAGTGCGAGGGTCGCGTCGTCCGGGGCGTGGGTGGCCGCCACCTGCATGAGCAGGGCTCTGGCGACCCGCAGCACACCTTCGCGGTCGCCGACGACACTGACATTGCCGGCCCGGTCGAGCGGAACGGTCACGGGGTGGTCGGGTGTGGTGGCGTAGCGGGCCTGGAGGGCGCGGGCCTCGTTGAGCATGAACGGGTCGGGCGGTGTCATCGCCGTCCCGGACGTGTTCTGCCCGACGGCCAGGTCCTGTACGGGGACGTCGCCGACGCCGATACGTGCCTGGAGGAAGTCGGCGTCGGAGCGGCGTCGCTCCCACAGTCGGGCGGGGTCACGCACGATGTCGTGGAGGGCTGCGGGGTCCGGGTGCAGGAAGCGGGCCGCGCGGCGACGGTCGCGCTCGGCGTCGGCCAACTCGGCGCGCAGACCTTCCAGATACTCCAGGTACCGCTCGCGCTGGGTGCGCCGCTGGCGCTGGGCCTTGCCGCGCTGGGAGAGGAACAGGGCCACCGCGCCGAGCAGTGCGATGACCAGGACGACGGCGCCGAGCCCGGCGAACTGGCTGGAGCGGATCACCGTCATCATCACGACCGATCCCATGACACCTGCCATGGGGAGCAGCGCGGTGGCGGCGCTGCCCGTCTTGCCCTCGGGCAGGTTCGGCGGCGGCTCGATGGTGCGGGTTTCGGCGGGCGGCAGCGGGCGGTGCGAGCGGGCCGGGCGGTGGACGAGGTGCTGGGTCACCGGGTGCGCACCGCCTGCCGGTTCAGGTGTTGGGTCATCGAGCGTGCACCGCCTGCTGCTTCAGGTGTTGGGTCATCGGACGCGCACCGCACGCTGCATCGCCTCGGCGGACAGTTCGGTGGCGGCACGCCGGGTGGCCTCGCCGAGCCGGTCGGTGCGGATGGGGCCGCCGCCCGCCAGATGGCGGTCGTAGGGCAGGTGCACGACGGTCACACCCGTCTCGCGCAGATGGGCCATGGCGACCTTCAACTCCAGGCTCGGATCGGTGCTGTTCGTGGTGAGCGCCACGATGGTCGAGGCGAGCGCGTCCTGTGGCAGCTGGGCCAGCCAGTCCAGGACGATCCGGCTGCCGTTCACACCCTCCGCGGTCTGCGGCGCGACCACGATGCGTGTGTGGGCGGTGGCCATCGCGGTGCGGGCGATCTCGCCGGGCAGCGACTCGCAGTCGACCACGGTCACCGCGAAGTAGCGGCGCAGCGAGAGTGTCACCTTGCGATACATCGGGATGTCCAGCGGTGCGACGCCGAGCCGGCCCTGGCTTGCGGGCAGCAGCCAGCCGCCGTCCCCGATGGGCGCCAAGTAGCCGGTCACGTCGGTCAGTTGCATCGACGGGGTGAGGATCTGGGCCAGGTCGGTGGCCGACCAGCGCACGGTCTCCGCCCCGAGGCGCACCGGCAGCGTGCCCAGCGCGGAGTCCGCGTCCAGGGCCAGGACCGGGTCGTGCCGGTAGTGGCTGAGGGTGCGCGTGAGGAGCGCGGAGGTGGTGGTCTTGCCCGCGCCGCCACGGATCGACGTCACCGCGATGACGCGACCGGTGGTTACCGGCTGCTGCAACAGCCCGGCGAGCCGGGTCTCCTCGCCGACGTCGTGCGCGGCGGACGAGGCCAGTTTGCGCAGGCCGCGTCCGGTGCGTCGGGCCAGCGAGTCGCCGTGCTGCGGCGTGCCCAGTGCGTAGGCGAGGCGCGGGTCGAGTGTGGGTACGGACTCTGGGGATGCGACCGGGGATCGGGGCGCGTTGGGCGGTGGTGCGGCGGGGGAGGGACTGGTGGGGTGAGGCTGGGCGGGTGCGGGTGCGGGTGCGGGTGCGGGTGCGGGTGCGGGGGCCGGAGGGGCCGGTGGTGCCTGGTGAGACGGGCCGGCCGGATGGGGCGGCGCCGCTTGCGGCAGCGGCTGCGGCATCGGCTGTGGACCGGCCGGCTCCGCCGCCGGGCGGGCCGAGGTGCGTGGCTGCCCCGGGTGAGGGCGCTGCTCGTCAGGGCGACGCACGGGCAACGGCGAGCGGCCATCGTCAGGTGCGGGAGGTGCGGGTTGCTCGGCGGACGCGTTGAGCTCTCGCAGTATGTCGTTCTGCCACCGGCCGGATGTCGTCATCACCGCCCCCTTACGCGAACGTGCCGAGCAGCCGCCCGTACACCCCGAACACCCCGAGAACCAACGGGAACAGAGCGATCACCTCGACCGACTCCAATACGTCCCCGACCTTGCGCAGCCGCACGCGTACATGCTCGGCCGGCTCCACGGCGAGCACACCGAGTGGCACCAGCGCCAGCACCACCAGCACGGCGAGCGGCCCAGCAACGCCCTGCTCTTCCAGCCACAGCCACGCCAGCCGCGCCACGACGACACCCGACGCCAGCAGCAGCGCGACGACCTCGGCCACCAGCGGATACGCCCTGGCCCGCAGCGCGAGAGCGAGGGCGACGGTGACCGCGAGGAGCACCGTCCACACCGATACCGTCCGGACGACCAGCACGCCGGCGAGGGCTCCGGAGGCCGCCATCACCACCGTCGCCAGGGCCAGGCCCCGGTGCGTAGCGGCCATCGCGGTCCCCACCTGGAGCCGACTTACCGAAGTGCCTGCCGAGCGCCGGTCGTCGAGCCCGGAAAGCCCCGATGCCATCAACGCAAGCCGTGGCAGTACTCCCGAGGCCACCACCGACACCACAGCGAGCAGCGCCGCAGCACGAGCCGAGCCCACGGCCTGCTCGCCGCCGGACTGCACGGCGAGCGCGACCTCCCAGCACACCCCGACCCCGGCCAGAGCACCGGCACCGACAAGAGCACCCCGCCCGAACGGCGAGAACCCACCGAACAGCAACAACGCCACGACCACCACCGCGACCACGGCGCCCCACCGCACCGCCGCGGACCACCCGTTGGCGTCCGCGAACGACCACGCCGCCACGATCCCGACAGCGGCACTCGCGCCGATCAGCGCCGTGGCGAGTCCCTTCCGCCCGGACCGCCCGAGCAGCACACCGGCAACTGCAGCGACGGCTGCGGTGATTGCCAGCGCGCTCCCGACGGTGCGCGCTTCGTACCCGTCGCGGGCGATGAACGACGCGGCCACGGCCCAGGCGACACAGGCGCCGGCAGAGACGATCCTCCGCGACCGCGCGCCCCACCGCCAGGCCCTGACATCCAGATCGTCGGCCGCCTCATCACTCACGTCATGCACGACGGGAGTGGACGGCGCGTGCTCGACGCATACCAGCCGCAGCACGGCACCATCGGGTACGCCCGCGGACTCCAACGTGGCGTCCTGCTCCAGGGCACTGCCGTCGGCCGTCACCAGATGGCGAGCCTGCGGCCGTTCACCGACCCGGTCGTCCAGCAGCCGCATCACCTCAGGAAGAAGCAGCCCGATCGGCTCCTGCGACGGCAGCACCAGATCAATACGGCGCCGCTCCCCGACCAACGTGATACGGCTCAACACCGTACGGCTCACAGCCCCCTGGGATATCACGTGTTCGAACCTATCATCGGGCGGAATCCGCACTCTGGGGCGTTGCGGAGCCGGAAACAGAAGGAGCTGACGGCGTCGACGCGGGCGTGGACGTCCCGTATCCGGCCTTCCCGATCACCCGATGCGAAATGAACGACCAGCCCACACATCCGGCACACAGCACCGCGGCAATCACGACACCGGCGAACGCCTTCCCCAACCGCTCATCCACGGTGCGGCGTCGCCGTCGCGCGCCGAACAGCACGGCATCGCGCAACCGTCGGCGGCGCACCGCCACCGACTCGAGAAGCTGACTGTCGTAATCCTGGGCTGGCATGACTCAATTCCGGTGGGAGTCTCAGGTCTCGAACTCGCCTGCCCACGCCCCCTGCAGGAGGGCTCTGGGAAGGTAATCGGATTCTATGTCGACGGGGAAACCCGCATCGTGGGCGAGGCACGCCATGGCGAGTGGCCCGACGGCGACAGCTCCTGAACTGAGGCGGGAACGATCCTCGTCCGCCGACCAGTAATCCCGGTGCCACTGCACGGCCTGAGCAAGCGTGCTGCTGAATCGAAAGTGGTCCTGTCGGAGGAGTTGATGCAGCAGCTCCATCGGGGGCCACGTAATTTTCGACAACAGATCAGAAGGAGCGATGCGTGGCACAGATGGTGTCGTGCCCCGGGCTGCGGCCACGAGCCTGTCACTCAAACCTGGCCGACCGAGCCAGTAAGCTTGGAGCGCTTCAATCCAGTCATAGATGTATTCGTCGGACTCGGCGCCCGATGCCCGGAGCAGAGAGACTGGAACCTGGCACAGCCTGGTGAGACGGTCCTTTTCGCGGCAGATCACGCAGAGCCAGAACGCGGTGGTCCAGTTGGCTGCGTTGACATGCGGCTGTGCGCCCGTGGCAGGGATGGTCCGCAACTCGCGTGCGATGCGAGCCTGCACCGTTCCACTACTGACCACGGCGGCATCGAAGAGCGCGGCGCCCGCTTGCATAGCGGTGACCCAGGCATCCCAAGTCTCGAACTGATCTGCCAGCGGGTCCTTGATACAGCAGGTCTGTGCGCGAGTCAGGGCCGAGTGAAAGGCGTCGCTGACTGCCTCGGGTGCCTCGTCAAGGTCTTCAAGCGCCCATGTCACGTTGCGATTGAGCACCAGCAGGTCTGCCGCCAGATTCTCCCGGGGAAGAATGTGGCGAGAATCAACGTGGGGCACGCCATGTCCATCCACTTTTTGGTCCGTCTGTCAGTGGAACCAGTTCGTCACGTCAGGGCCCAGGCCGTGCTCGTCCGCGTCCGGTTCAGCGAGGCCGTCAACGGTAGCTGCCCCGAAGTAGGTCGGTTCTCCGGGTTCCGGAGGCATGCCAAGCAGGTCCGAGAGATCGTTCAGCGCGGCGGTGAGCCTGGGGGCATTGTTCGCACGAACGGTGGGGTGGGGCCGTCCCGAGAAGTCGTATTGGCCCCAAACGTCATGGTGCACGGACAGCTCGGCCGAGAGACCGGTGGGGGCGGTGCACAGGGACAGGTCGACCAATCGGTATTCGGTCCGGGCTTCGCCCCCTTCGTTGATCCACGTGCCCGTGCCCAGCACTTCGACGAATGAGATATGAGCGGACGGGTGGGAGCATGGGCGGCTGCCACGCACCCGTTCCGGAAGGTTCTGGTCGCCGAGCGATGTCTTGGCGAGGTCAAGCGTGGTGGTGATTCCGGTGGTTCCCATGCCTGTGACGTTCCAGACGTATTGCAACTGGATTGGAGTGAGGAGTTCGTGTCGGGTCAGCACCTCAGTCACCCGCGCGCCGAGCAACAGTGCAGTCTCCAGGCCCGGTGCATCGAATTCGTCGAGATCCCAGTACCAGGAACCGCGTTCCTTCGGTGAACGCATCAAGGTCGACATGGTCTTTCCTTAGGGGAGTGCGGGGCCGTTCGGAGGTACAGAAATGGATCCGTCGGTGAAGCGAAGGACGAACGTCGCGCCGATGTCCCGCGCTTGAAATTCTGCCTTGTCAAACATTCGAGGTGTCAGATCTCGCATCGACTGATGAACGTCCAGGATGGCGACGCGGTGGTCGATCCCCTCGTGGTTGAGCTGCTTTGCCGCCTTCTCCACCGCACTCTTGATGCCCTTGATGTTGTCTACGTCCTTGAGTTGGTATCCGTAGTCGATGGAACCGTCGGCGTGGCGAGAGTAGACGTCCAGGTCAAACGTCGTCGTGTCGAGTTCCACCCCGACCCGCCCGACACCGTGCTCCTGCAAGTCAGTAGCCAGCCTCATGGCCATGTACGCAGCCGGGACCATGCCCTTCGGATTGCCCTTGGTCGGGCCGTTCTTGCACATGTCCAGCAGCTTCCCGTATCCGTCCACTTCCCGCAGATGCCCCCGAGAGATCATTTCAGCGACGCCAGCCCCGTACGAGTCCTTACGCAGGGCGCGGAGCACCTTCTGTTGGTCGGGCTCGGGCATTTTGGAGCGGGACAGTTCGTCGAGGACCGCGGCTTCCTGCGCCGGCTCCATGGATCCAGTATTGGCCTGGGCGATGTCGTCGATGTTCTTGCTGTACTTGGCTGGGTCAATGTCGGCGGGCCCGTCCGAAGTTCTGCCGTGCGCCTGACCTTCGCCGGGCGTGTCCGGGGTGCCATGCCCCGATATTGGATCGCTGGGGTGCCCGGGCCCGATAGTGGGACCACCACCATGTCCGCCACGTCCTCCCGACGCGCCGTCGACGCCTGTGTGAGCAGCCGACTCGCTGTTGTGGGGGGAATCCATGTGCCCGGCCGGTGTGGCGTGTCCGCCGGCTCCATCCGAGGCGCTTCCGCCTGTGCGTCCGCTGCCCCCGGGCCCCGTGTCCGACACCGCATTGGTCGCCCTGTGCGCGCCAACCAGTTCGGGATTACGTGTGCTGCTGCCTGCATCCAGCCGTGCCCGATCCGCCGCCGACACCTCACCCGGCGCCTGGTCGGCATGCTGGACCAGCTTGCCGTCGGCGTTCAGCAGGTGCCCTTGGTCGGTGAGGTAGACGACCTTGCCGGTGGCGTTGTCGACGTACGGGATCGCCGTTTCGGGAATGCTGGGCGAACGGAATGCGTCGGCCTGGCGGATCAGGTCGACCGAGGCGCCGGTGCGGAGGTTCTTCAGCGCGCTGAAGGTGTCACCGACCTTGACGAAGGCGAACTTGCCCGCCTTGCCGACGTACGTCATCGGGTCGACGATCCGCGCGGCCTTGCCTGTGATGGACAGCGCGCGGGCGACCGCTCCCGCCTTGCCCGCGCCGGAGGCGGCGCTGCCCGCGCCGCCGGTGAAGATGGCGGTGACGGCATTGAAGGTGACCGCTCCGGCTGCGCGGGACGGGTTGGTCTTCCAGGTGTCCCAGGCGACCAGGGCCTTGCCGGTCTCCTTCATAGTGGTGCGCGATTCGCGCAGCCAGGAGGGGAGTTTGTCGTCGGGGGCGGTCCAGTAGGCGGCCGCGACCCCGGCACCGCCGAACAAGGCGGTGGAGGTGATGGCCAGGCCGGTGCCCAGCTGGGCGAGATGCTTCCAGGCCTCACCTGCCGCCGCCCAGCCGTCGGTGCCGACGAGGGTGCCCAGACCCGTGATGGTGCCCCACACGCCGTCGACGATGAAGCCATCCCACACGTAGCTCTTGATCTGGTGCCCGAGCCAGGCCAGGCCCTCGTACTCGCGCTCGGCCGACGAGCCCCACGGAGTCTCTTCGGCATGGTCGAGGTCGCCGGCCCTGAAGCCGTACATGTTCTTGGCGTGCGAGCCGTCGTCGGTGGTCAGCGCCGTGCCGCCGATCAACGCCATGATCTTGTTGTAGGCGGCGCGCTCGGCGGACTGGAACGCGGCGACCGTGTGGTTGACGTCGTGCCACAGGTCGTTGTTGTGGTCGACCTTGTCCTGGTCCTTGCGCCAGTCGTCGTCCCCGGACACCGAGTTCACGAACGCCGTCGCGTCCGCCTTGAGCGTGTCCAGCTTCTTGACCAGCGGCTGGACCTCGCTGCTGTAGGCGGACAGCGCGGAGGACACCTGCTCCAGGTCGTCGGCGAACGCGTCCGTCTTCGTCTTCACCGGCAGCGTGGTGGCGAACAACTGGTCCGCCTCCGGCGCCTGGTAGAACGCGGACAGGCCCTGGAACTCGGCGTTCACATCCGCGCCCGCCGAACGGAACTCTCCCGCGTGCGTAGTCAGGTTGGTGACATCGGTGTCCAGGGTCGCCAGGTCACCGATGAAGTGCGGGATCCCGGACGGATCGATCAGCTGCTCGCTCACCGCTACCGCCCCTCCGTACGACGCCCGGTCTCACCCGCGCCCGGACCCTGGGCCTGGCCCGCCCCCGGCATGTCGATCTTCGGCTCCTTGGCTGCGGCTTGCTGGGCGTTCGCCGCCTGCTCACGCGCACCGTGCATGTAGGCGGCGGTGGCCTCGGCCGCGCCGTTCAGCGAATTCTCGGTGCGCTTGGCGATATACAGCAGGTCCCGGTTCCAGTGCTGCGCGAACTGGGCCAGCGCCGCACCCACCACACCCGCCGTGCTGGTGTAGGGGCCGTACTGGCTGGTGAGCGTGCCCGCGGCGGAGGAAGCGGACTCCAGATCCTTCTGCATCGCACCGCCGGCCTTCGACATGTCCTGCGCGGCGGCGCCCGACTTGGACAGCACGCCCGACACCCCGGCCGGGTCGATGTCCCACCCCGTCACGACCATCCCCCTCATCCCCGTCGACGGCGCGCGCCAGAGCCCGCGCCGGTACTCGCATCACGTAACTCGGCGTGCGTCAGCCGATGTTGTTCACGGCCGAACGCGCCCGGGCGAGGGTGGACTGGGCCGTGGCGTCGTTCTTCTCCAGCGTCGTGCGGACCAGCTGGATGATGTCGCGCACCTCGTTCGCGGCACGGTTCCAGCGGACTTCCTTGCCGTGGTACTCGTCCGAGACCCCGTCGGCCTGGTAGTCGGCCATCGCCGTCTTCACCGCGCGGTCGCGGTCGCCGAGCACGGTCTCCAGGCGGCCGATGATGCCGTGCAGGCTGCCCTGCACCTCGGCGGAGGCGCCGGTGTCGTACGAACGTCGGTCCTGCGTCGCCATGATGGTCAAACCCCCGTGTGTCTCAGCCGCTGAAGCGTGCCGCGTCGAAGTTCGCGGCGCCCATGTTCTGTTGCGCGTTGTCGGACTGCTCCTGGTCGCCCGTACCGAACGCGGTGTCCATCCCGGACTGACCGCCCAGGATCGAGGACAGCGAACCGTTCAGCGCGGCCGTGATGTCGTCCGCGTTCGCCTTGAACGCGTCGAACATCGCCTTGCCCTCACCGTTGAACTTCCCCTCCAACGGCTGCGCGGCGGTGATCAACTGCTGGATCAGCGCGCCCAGATCGTCACTCGACCCGCTCGTGCTCTTGGCCAGCGTCGACAGAGTCGTCGACCCCATGTCGAACTTCATCGCTCCCCCTTGGTCACTAGGGCTCGGCGCACCGCTGTGCCTCGCGCGGCACGTGAGCACCGTACGTCCCATAGTTCACCGAACATCCTCTCGCAGACCGTATTGCGGGGGCAATGTGGTTGGAGAGCAGTGGCGTGAATTGTGCCCTGTGGCGCTGGGCGTGGTGGGGCGAGGGGTCTCAGGCTCCGCTCCCGCTGTGTCCGTCACATGAGCAGTCGATGCCTCGTTGAGAACGCAACCGGCCGTGATGGAGGGCGTCCGCCCCAGGCGGGTGGTATCGCTGCGGACGTGACGTGGGAACGCGTGGCTGAGTGGCCTCTACTTCAGGGCGACGGGCAGTCAGCCGTTGTCGACAGAGCATCGTTGCCCCTGGAGTAGTCGGCCTCAGCTGTCGCCCGCGGGTGCCCGCGCCGCGAGTACGGGAATCGAGGCGATCTTCGCCGCGTCGAGGTGTTCCCAGACCAGACCCGAGGGCCGGTGAGGCGCGGGACACGTGATGATCTCTTCGGGGGTGACGATGAGGTCTACGCCGAAGTCGTGTTCCGTGGCCGGAAGCTCCTCGTCCACCACCTGGAGGCAGTGGACGGTGGTGACGACGATGGTGCGCTCGCTGATCAGACCCGCTTCCATCAGGAACGCGAACTCCAGGTCGGAGTAGCCGGCGCCCTTGCCGATGCGGATGCCGGCGCGGTTCACGGCCACGCTGCCCACGACCACCATGTCGACCGGACGCAGGTTGCTCACGTCCACTCGAGCGGCGATGGTCGCGGCGACCTTGCTGGATGCCGCCTCGGCCGGAGACATACCGCCGCCTCTCGGACGGCGCCGGAAGCTGACGGCGGACGGGCTGGAACCTCTGATGGCACACTTTCGATCTGTCACACCGGCGCGAGGGGCGTCCGGGGGCAGGGGAGGTGTGGCCGGTGCGCGGGCGGGTGCATGACGTGGTCTGGGGGACGGTTCGGGTGGTGTTGGCCGTCGTGCTGCTGGGGGTGGTGTGGCAGCTGGCACGGAGCGCGGAGCGTGCCCGCTCCGCCGACCTCGACTTCCCACGCCTGGCGATACACGACGCCCAAGGGCGGGACACCGGCAGGCTGAAGGTGTGCGGGGACCGGTACCAGGAGCCGTTCTGCATGCGGGCGGAGCAGGTGGCAGTGGACGAGGTACTGCTGAAGCTGCACAAGAAGACCGGGGCCCGCTACCAGTTCGAGTTCGGCCGGACCGGCGGGCGCACGCTGGCCATCAAACTGGACATCGATGGCGCGGACCGGGACCTGGTCGAAGCCGCCGACGGTCGCGGAAGGGCAACCCTGTTCTGGTGGCGCGATTCGGTGCGGCTGCTGGAGGTGTCGGCGGGCGGTGAGGAGCTGACGCTGCGCACAGCGCACTACCCGGGCCGGGAGTTCGTGCTTCCTGCCGCATTCGGGGCGGCCCTCGCCGGGCTGGGTGCGGCGTTCCTGTGGTCGGGGCTGTGGCGGATGGTGCGTGGGGGCGTGTCCCGGTTGAACTGGCCGTGGCAGACGGTGGTGCCGGGCGTGTCCTTCACCATGGCTGGGCTGGGCGGGGCGCTCGGCGCGTTCTTCGCGGAGGACCGGCCCTGGACGATGGCGTGGACCGGGGGTGCCGTGGGTGCGCTGAGCGCGGTGGGCATGGCCTGCTGGGCGTACCGGTTGATGCGGCGCAGGCTGCCGGCACTGGTGCGGATGGAGCCCATCGTGCCGGTGGCGGAGCGCCGCTTCCAGGGCATCGTGTGGGGTCCGGGCCCGTGGCAGCTGCTGTCGATGGGGTGGCTGCGGACCGGGCCGCAGGGGCTTGCCGCCGTATCCGGACCGGCCGTGGGCACCGGCAGCTTCGGGATGCGGCTCTTCCCCGGCACTCTGCGCCTGGTTCGGGTACGGCCACCGCACCGTGACGACCCGTTGCGGCTGCGGTTCGGCCGCTACGGGCGTACGGACGGGGCGAAGGAGGCGCAATTCGGGC
This sequence comes from Streptomyces nidicola, assembly GCF_050106155.1. NCBI lineage: Bacteria > Bacillati > Actinomycetota > Actinomycetes > Kitasatosporales > Streptomycetaceae > Streptomyces > Streptomyces nidicola. The sequence continues at coordinate 1,574,994 of NZ_JBNBPI010000001.1, read as the reverse complement.
TCGTCGCCGAGTGCGAGGCCCTGGACGGACCGGTGCCCGGCGCGCGCATACTGATCGGCGCGGGCAGCGAGGACCTGCCGTACGTGCTCGGCGCCCTGTCGGCTGCCACGCCGTCCCCGCCTTCCGTGCCCTCCGCCTAGCTAGTGCTCTGCCCGGCGAGGTTTACCGGGTCGGCGGGTGCCGGACGACGTGGCGCTGAGCGGCTCCGAGGACCTGCCAGTGGGAGTGCTCGCAGGGTGGGCCTCGTACGTGCTCGGCCAGGCGTTGTCGTAGCCCCGGTGTAGCGTCCAGGCCGCAGATGATCTGCAGGAGACCGGAGGCGCGTTATGGCGAGTGCGACAGGTGCGACAGGAGAGCTGGGAGAGACAGCTGGCGGGGGCGCTGGAACGCCTCGCCGATCTGCGTACCGTGCGGTGGACGCCGAACTCGACGCCCTCAAGAATGCTCTTGACCACCAGCGCAATCACGTCATCGGAGTTCTCGAAGGGCTGTCGGAGGAGGATCTGCGGCGGCCGGTCCTGCCCAGTGGCTGGAGCTGTCTGGCGTTGCTGCGTCATCTCACTGTGGATGTCGAATGCTTCTGGTTCCGCGGGGTGATCGCGGGCGATCCGGATGTGGCCGGACAGCTCACTGCGGGCGCGGAGGCGCACTGGTACGTGCCCGAGGGGATGAGCGCCGAGCAGGTCTTCGCCGATTACCGGGCAGCCATCACGGCCGCGGACGCCGTGCTCGCCGCCACCGCGCTCGACCAGGAGCCGGCTGCTTGGCCTGTGGAGTTCTGGCCGACCTGGCGACTGCCTGATGTGCGGCGCATTCTGATCCACGTGCTCACCGAAGTCTCGTGTCACAGTGGCCACTTGGACGCGGCACGCGAACTGATCGACGGCACCACGTGGCTCGGCGGTAACCCCTACGCCGGCTGATCCTGTGACCGGATGAGGTTCGCCGGGTTCCTCAGGCCGCGGAGGCGAGGGGGCGTCCGCCCCATCGGATGCCCTTCTCGCTGCGGATCCGGGCCCGCTCGCGGCGCTGGGCGGCGAGCACGTCGGGGTGGCGGGCGTTCTTGTTGCGCCGGCGCAGGTAGGTGTGCAGGGCCCGGGTCTGGACCGTGTGGTTGCGGTGGTTGGAGTTGGCGATGGTGAACTGCCGCAGAGGCCCGAAGTGGGCCTCGATCGGATTGGCCCAGGACGCGTAGGTCGGGGTGAAGCACAACTCGACCCGGTTCCTCCGCGCCCAGTGCCGGATCGTCTCGCCCTTGTGGGCGGACAGGTTGTCCAGGATGACGTGGATCGGGGCGCCGTCCGGGCGGGCCGCGCGGATCGACCGGAGGGCGGCCAGCGTGTTGTCGGCGCCCTTCCTGCGGCGGTTGACGCCCCAGAGCTTGTCGTCGCCGATCGAGTAGCAGCCGTGGAAGTACCGGACGACGTGAGTGCGGTGATAGGCCGCTGGATGCCTCTCGGGCCGGCCCTGCTCGGCCCAGCACGACCCGCCGGTGGGCCGGATGCCGAGGGGCCCGAACTCGTCGAACGCGAAGACCCGGTCGGGGAAGCGGTCGAGCACGTGCTCGATCCGGTCGAGCTTGGCGTCCCGCTCCGGGTCGGGTGACTCCTTCCACGTCTTGGTGCGCTGGAAGGTGATGCCGCGGCGGGCGAGCAGGCACCGTAACGCCTCACGGCCGATCCGGATCATGCGCCCGTGCACCTTCCGCAGGTAGGCGGCGTCGGTTGTCGTGGACCAGATGAAGGTCTGGGGTGCGGCTCGGCGCCAGCGCGTAGGGCGGGGCCATGCAGGGCGGGGCCATGCGATGGGCACTGCCCGGGGCCGTCGTGGGTCCTGGGGATGTCCCGGCAACTCGGCCGGATGTCAGTGGCGTTGGTTAGCGTGTACGCAGTTGACGAGACCCTTGAAAGGCACGGTGCATCGGTGCGGACGGCGAACCGTCGAGGCGCGGCGGCAGAGTACCTATAGGGGCGCCTGGCCGGCGCTCTCCTGTGGCGACGCCCATCGGGCGGCGACGTCGTGACACGGCCCCGGCAGCGGGACGACTCCTGCCCCGGTGTCCGTGACGGCGTTCTGACGATGCCGTGGAGGGCCTTTCGTGTCCGCAACCACTTCCACCTGCGACCACCGCGTGCACCACGTAGTGGTCGTCGCTCTGATCTCCGTCATCGTCGGGCTCACCTCCGGGATCGGTCTTGCCGCTCTCGGACAGTCCCCGCTCGCCGCTGTCGCTTCAGGTGGGGCGGTCGTGCCGCTCGTCTTCTCCGCCGGCATGATCGCAGTCACGTACGTGAAGCGGCAGGCACAGCAGGCGACTTCGTGGGGTGCCTTCTTCAGGCCACCCGGTGGTCCGGAGCGTGACCAAGCCGGGAGTTCGGGGTTGAGCAGGCGATGTCCCGTCGTCGTCGAAACAGGGAGAACTCCCAGATGCACATCCGCTCCGCCACCGGCGCCCTCCTCCTGGCCCTGGCCGCCTCCGTCGCCTGCTCCACCCCGGCTCCGGCCGCCGGCCCCGAGCCGGGCACCGGCACGGTCGTCCTGTCCAACGAGGCGTACGACAGCCTTGTCCGCGCCGATGAGGACGAGCAGGAGCTGATCCTGACGAACCCGTCCTACCGCGAGGCATGGCTCTTCTGCCTCGGCTCCACGGAACCCAGCCACGTGGAACGGAACGCATGGGGCCAGGGGTACGTGTGCATTCCGGACGGCGCGGTGCAGTAACCGCGCCGTCCCGCTGACGGACACCGTGGGGGTTCCACCTCCGGCCGACCGATGTCCACCCGGAGGTCCACCCATGGGTCCAGGTGGTCGAGGCCCCGCCGCAGCAGTCTTATGGGCATGACTACGACCGAGTGGATCACCGACATCGCTCTCCTCCTTGTCGTCTTCCGGCAGTTGCGGGAGGGCCGACTGGACTGGCGGACCTTCCTCATCCCGCTGGGGATCGTGGCCTTCGTGGCCCACCAGTACCTCGAATCCGTACCGACCGGAGGCAACGACCTGGTGCTGATCGGCACCCTGGTGGCCACGGGCGCCGTACTCGGCATCGCCGGCGGCGTCTACACCAGGGTCCGGGTCTCCGGGGAGCACGTCCTGATCAAGGCCGGCGCGGTCTCGGCGGCGCTCTGGGTGATCGGGATGGGCGCGCGCATGGGATTCCAGCTGTGGACCGAGCACGGCGGCGGCGACGACGTCGCCCGCTTCAGCATCACCCACCAGATCACCAGCGACCAGGCGTGGGTCGCCGCGTTCGTCCTCATGGCCCTCACCGAGGTCGTCACCCGGCTGGCCACCATCTTCGTACGCGGCCGCATGGTGGCCGGGCGGCCGGCGCCGGAGACGCGTCCTGCCCTGAGCGTCGATCGCAGCGTCTGATCGTGGGTTATCGTCGCGCCGTGCCAGTACCTGAGAGCCGTCCGGACTCCGCGCCCGTCCCGGAGTCCGGGCACCCGGCGGTTCCCCGCAGAGATCCCAGGATGCACTGGGCCGTCACGCTCGTGGTCATCGCCAGCAGCTTCCTGACGGTCCGCCCCCTCGGCCTCAGCGGCCGGGGCCTCGCGGTCGCCGCGCTTCTCGTGCTGTGCTCGGCGGCGCTGCTGGTCCGTCAGCTGCCCGAAGCCAGGTTCTCCCCGCGCGTCGTCCTCGTAGGGATGTCACTGGGTGTCGTCGCGTCCGCCGCGTTGATCGGGGTCAGCCGCACCGGCTCCAGCTATCTGTTCGCCTACTTCCTCGTCGGCCACATCGGCTACCGCTTCCCGCTCAAGTGGTCCCTCCCGCTGGCCGCGTCCAGCAGTCTCCTGTGCGCCGTGGTGCTCCACTTCCACTTCGGCCCGGGGCACCACCAGTTGGCATGGGGCCTGGGACTCACGACGGGCCTTCCTGTGGTGGCGGGCATCCTCAGCCGGAGCAAGCAGCGCGCGCTGGAGGCGGTGATCGCTGCGGCCGAGTCCTCCGAGCGTGCCGCACGAGCCGAGGCCCGGACCGCCGCGCTGACCGAGCGCAGCCGGATCGCCCGGGACGTGCACGACGTGCTGGCGCACTCGCTGGCGGGGATCAACATGCAACTGGAGCTCGCCGACGCGCTGTTGGACACCGGCGACCTGGACAAGGTCCGCGAGGCGAACCACAAGGCCCACAGCATGGTCAAGGAGAGCCTCAAGCAGGCGCAGTGGACGGTGCACGCGCTGCGCGAGGACGCACTGCCGCTGGTCGCGACCCTGACCGCGATGCTGGAGTCGTCCGGCCACCGGGATGCGCTCACGGTCATCGGCTCCGTCCGGCCGCTCTCGGCGCGCGGCACCCAGAATCTGCTGCGGATCGCGCAGGAGGCCCTGACCAACGCCGGGCGGCACGCCCCCGGCGCGGCCGTCGCGGTGCGGCTGACGTTCGCGGAGGCGTCGACGACGCTGACGGTCCGCAACGGGCCGGCCACCCGTGAAGTGACCGCGGGACTCGGCAGCGGGATGGGACTGATCGGGATGCGCGAACGGGTCGCCCTGCTGGATGGCACCCTTGCAGCGGGACCGGTGCCGGAAGGACCGGATGCAGGCGGCTGGCAGGTGGAGGCAGTGATCCCGGATGAGAGTGATCCCCGATGAGAGTGATCCCCGATGAGTGAACAGGCCGATCAGCAGAGCCGGTTGAGAGTGATCGTCGCCGACGACCAGGCCGCCGTCCGTGAGCCTCTCGCCGCGGTGCTCGCCCTGTCCGAGGACATCGACGTGATCTTGGCCGCGGCCAACGGCACCGAGGTGCTGGCCGCGGTGGCGGCCGGGCCGGTCGACGTGGTGCTGATGGACCTGCGGATGCCTCAGATGGACGGCATCGAGGCCACCCGCAGGCTGAGCGAGGAACACCCCGGTGTGGCGGTGGTCGTGCTGACCACCTTCGCCGACGACGAATCCATCCTGGCCGCCCTGAGCGCCGGAGCCCGCGGGTACCTGACCAAGAACGCCGGGCGACAGGACATCCTCCGGGCGATCCGCGCGGCCGCCGCCGGTCAGTCCGTCCTCGACCGCGAGGTCCAGGACCGGCTCCTGGCCACGGTACGCACCACCGCACCGGCCGCCACCCGGTCGCTGCCCGCGGACATCACACCGCGCGAGCGCGAGGTCCTGACGCTCATCGGCCAGGGCCTGCCCAATCGCGCCATCGCCGAGAAGCTGTTCATCAGCGAGGCCACGGTCAAGACCCACATCAACAACCTGTTCGCCAAGGCCGACATCCGCGACCGCGCCGACGCCGTCCGCCGTGCCATCGCCGCGGGCCTGGCCTGAGACGCCCGCGGACCTGTGCGTGCCGATAATTACGCACTTGCAGGTCAGGAAGCATGTTGGTACTCGTGTAGCACGCCGCCGAGACGGTCGCGTCGGCGTATGTGAAGACGCTCGATCTGTGCTGGTTCGAGCGGTTCGCGGACGGCGTGAAATGGCGCGGCAGGCTGCAGTGTGCGGTGGGTGCGGTGATGGTTGTGGTGCTGTTCGTACTCGTGGAGCGCTCGCCGCAGGTGGGCTTCGTTCCAGAGCAGGGCGCATTCGAGGAGTTCACGGCGCAGGCTGCGAACCCAGCGTTCCATGATTGAGTTCATGCGTGGTGTGCGGACAGCGGCGAGCACGGTGCAGAGTCCGACCTGGAGTGCGCGACCCTGGGGATACAGCAAGCCGACCGGGTGCTACAAGGACTACAGGGGCAAGAACCTCGCGGAGAACCAGAAGGTGCACATCTGGGCCGGCGCCGAGACATCCAAGGGGCGTGACTGCGCTTCGGCGAAGGCGACAGGGAAGCCCGCCAAGTCGTAGGCACGCAGCGGGGGGGTGGAGGCGGCCGTGGAGAGGGCAGGGCCCCATCCCCACGCCCGTTGCGGTTGAGTCGGTCATCGAGCCGGCCGACGGATGCTGAGCCGTCCACAGCAGTCCTGATACCGCAAGTCTGTCAACCATGGTCTGCGCACCCACCCCGACAGGCGATTCGTGGGCTATTCACGCGACGGGTCCCAACGCGTGTCGTCACATGGGGTGGAGAGATCGAACGGGGGCCTCACTGGCTGCCTGCCCCGGCGAGTGAGGCATTGGATGCACACCCTCCTTGTGTGGCTTTCCGACCCGGTCGCGTTCCTCGAACCAGCGCGACGGGGCCCCTGCCGCACCGGGGGACGACGGCAGGGACCCACTGGAAGATCGCCACTCCGCTCAGAGCAGCTCCCTCAAGGAGCCGATGACTTCCTGAAGTGTGGGTCGGTCTATTGGGTTGTAGCTGAGCGTGTGCTCGACCAACTCCCCCAGCGGCCCGTCGATGTTCACCGGTCGCCAGTTGCGTTCAACCGCCGGCCCGCAGGCGTTCGGCGAGGGGGTCTTGTGGGGTGAGCTCGACCTCCAGTTCGCCGCTGAGGTACTGGCGGGCGAACTCTTTGTTCTCTCCCACGTACGAGCCCGTGACACGGGCGATGCGTCCGGCGGTGAGCAGAATGCAGAGGCCGCGACTGTCCACGCCGTAATTGTTGGAGACGACTTCCAGGGCGCGGGATCCCTTGGTGTGCAATGCCCGGATCAGCGTCTCGGGTACGTCGCAGAGGCCGAATCCCCCCACGGCGAGGGGCACTTCGTCGTCGATGTCGGCCACGGCCTCCTCGGCGGAGCCCACGGTCTTGTCCATGTGCGTCTTCCTTGTGCGTGTTCCACGAGCTTGTACGTGTCCAGGTGTGAGAGCGCGGGCCGGCCGGGTCAGCTTCCGGAGGCTTCGAGGGGCTTGCGCGAAACGGGAGGCAGGCGTGTCGTGCCGGGCGGTGCAGTGCGTACCTGCTCCCTCAACTGGCCGACCAGGTCATTCAGTTCGCTGGGTGTCGCGGCTGCGCCGAAGAGGTAGAAGTCCGGGCGGACGACGGCCGCGACGTGGCCGTGGTCGCGCAGGTGCGGCAGATAGGCGTTGTCCGTGTCGACGTATTCCGCGCCGGGTGTGCTCGGGGTGTGCAGTGTGAGAAGTGTCGCGCCGATCCGGTCGAGGAACTCCCGATCGTCGGTGTCGAGTTCGGAGCAAGCCGCTTCGCCGTCGGCCAGGACGACGAAGCCGCCGCCGGTGATGTCGTCCAATGGCGCGGTCCGGCCCCGGTGGGTGACGCGGTGCTGAGAGGTGAGGTGCCCGACGTCCGAGGCGGGTGTGTCTCCGTCGTGGCTGCGTTGCAGGACGCCGTCGCCCAGGACGGGCGGGGGTGTGTCCGGCAGTGCGCGTGCGGGATCCGCGTCGGCGGCGATCATGCGGGCGTCGCGCTCGGCGGCTTCGGCCTCGTCGGGGACACAGATGACCCGGCCCAGCGCCATCGACATGCCGATGGCGTGCTGGACGTGGTCACGGCGTTCGCTGGTGTAGGTGTCCAGGAGGGTGGGAGACGCGGTGCCGCCGAGCACCAGGCCGAGCTTCCAGGCGAGGTTCATCGCGTCGCGCAGGCCGGAGCACATGCCCTGTCCGGCGAACGGTGGCATCTGGTGCGCGGCGTCCCCAGCGAGCAGCAGTCGTCCTTCGCGCCAGGTGTCGGCCCAGCGGGCCTGGAAGGTGTAGACGGCGTGCCGCTCGATGGTGGTGTTGTCGGGAGTACGGCCCCAGGGCTTCAGCAATTCCCATGCGGTGGCGAGGGAGTTGAGGTCCATGACGCTTTCGCCGGGCAGGCGCATGAACTCCCAGCGGCGCCGACCGGGACCGCCCGAGACGATCGTCGTAGGTCGCTTCGGGTCGCACAGCTGCCAGTTCATCGGCGACCAGACGGTGTCGGTGTCCTGAGGGATGACGTCGACGATGAGCCAGTCGTAGAAGAAGCCCAGGTCGGTGACATCCGTGGTCATCCGGGAGCGGACGAAGCTGTTGGCGCCGTCGGCCCCGATGACATAGCGGGCGCGAAACTGCGCTCCCGTTCCGGTGGTCAACTCGACGTGCTCATCGGTCTCTTGGAGATCGGTGACCTCCTGGCCGCGGTGCAGGGTGATGCCGGGCTGTGCCGCGGCCGCCGCCGTGAGGACGGCTTCCAGGTCGGGCTGGGAGAAGAAGTTGGCGACCGGCCAGCCGGAGGGGCCGTCGCCCGACCAGTCGATACGGACCAGGGCGTCACCGTCGCGGTTGCGCCACTCGTAGTGGTCGGGCACCGGCTCGGTGACCGCCCGGACCTGCTCGCCCACGCCGGCGGCCTGGAAGATCCGGCCGATCTCGTCGTCGAAGTGCACGGCGCGCGGCAGGTCGTACGGCTCGGGCCAGCGTTCGAGCACGAGGATGTCGTGTCCGGCGCGGGCCAGCAGCAGGGACAGCAACTGGCCCACGGGCCCGAAGCCGACCACCGCCACGTCGTGGATGCGGGGTGTCTCGTGGGTCACCGGGTCACCGCTCCGCGCTGTGCGTGCCGGTCATCAGCGCGCCGAGGTCCTCGGGGTGCAGGAACGACGGGGGCGGCGGCGGACCCCAGTTGAACAAGCCCTTGGCGCCTTCGAGGACTTCGGGCGTCCACAGCTGGTCGTCGACGACGCAGTCCATGTCGGAGTAGTACTCGGAGAAGTTCCCGGCCGGATCCTTGAGGTACCAGAAGAAATTCGACCCGGCGTGGTGGCGGCCCAGGCCCCAGATGTGCCGCTCGGGGTGACCCTCCAGCATGGCGGTGGCGCCGCGCCCCACGTCGTCGACGTCGTCGACCTGCCAGGAGGTGTGGTGCAGGAAGGCGACCGGGGCGTTCAGCACGAGGATGTTGTGGTGGTCGGTGGAACAGCGCAAGAAGGCGCCCGCGTCCTTGATGTAGTCACTGGCCTTGAAGCCGAGGCCGTCGCGGAAGAACGCGGTGGTCCCCTCGAAGTCGGTGGTGCCGACGACCGCGTGGCCGAGCTTGCGCGGCCGTACGGCGTCGGCGCGCAGGATGCCGGGGGCGCGCGATCCGGTGCGCTCCACGCGCCCCGGGCCGTTGTAGGGCGTGGCCGCGACGGTGGACTGGGTGGGCCTCGGGGCGACTTCGAGGACGGCGCGGACCGCGGTGGCCTTGTCGTACGCGGTCAGGGCGCTGCCCTGCCGGTCACTGGTGACGCCGATGCGCTCCAGATGGAACGCCGCGGAGGCCAGGTCGTCCGGATCGTCGACGCCTATGCGCACCTCGACCAGGCGGCGGGTGGCGGCGTGTACGATCCGCAGCTGACGGCCGCCGTCGCGGGTCGAGAACCAGCCGTCGCCTTCGGGTGAGAGGCCGAAGTCCGCGTAATAGGCGGCGGTTTCGGCGACGTCGGGAACCCCCATGGTGATGGAGGTCAGGCGGTGCAGTGCCATGACGGGACTCCTTTGTCCGGTTCCATTGCCGAGGGCGGGCGGGTCAGCCGTTGAAGGTCTGGCGCAGCTCGCCGATGCCTTCGATGGATGAGACCAGGACGTCGCCGGGGGCCAGCCAGCGCTGCGGTTCGCGGCCCAGACCGACGCCGGCTGGGGTGCCGGTGAAGATGACGTCGCCGGGCAGCAGCGGCAGCACGGCGGACAGCTTCGCGATCAGCGCGGGAATGCTGAAGATCAGGTCACGGGTGCGGCCCTTCTGGACCTCTTCGCCGTTGATGGAGCACATCAGCTCGAGGTCGTCCGGGTTGTCGAACTCGTCCGGGGTGACCAGCCACGGCCCGATCGGCGCGAACCCGGGGAAGGACTTGCCGAGACTGAACTGCGGGGCAGGGCCTGCCAGTTGAGAGACCCGCTCGGAGATGTCCTGACCGGCCGCGAGTCCGGCGACGTGCGACCAGGCATCCGCCTCGGCGATGCGCTCGGCCCGGGCGCCGATTACCGCCACCAGTTCCACCTCCCAGTCGGTGTGCCCCTCGGGCGGCAGCGCGACCTCGGAGACCGGACCGGAGATGCTGGTGGCGAACTTCGTGAAGACAGGCGGCAGTCCCTTGGGTGCCTGGAAGCCGGACTCGGAGGCGTGATCCCGGTAGTTGAGCCCGATGGCGAGCAGCTGGCGTGGGGCGGGGGCGGGGGAACCGAGGTCGGTGGCCTCGAAGGGGCGCCCCGCCGACAACTCGGCCGTGTCGGCCCACGCGCGAAACTCCGCCCAGCGTTCGTAGACGGCCTGCGGGTCGGAGCCGAAGCGCCCGCCGCTGGCCTCTTCGACGTCGACGGCCCGCTTTTGGTCGTCGGTGATCAGGGCCAGTCGGCCGGTGAGATTGGCGATACGCATGTGGCGCTCCTCGTCGGTGTCATGGGGTTCACCTTGCTGGCGTGCAATTCAGCATGATGATTACGTCGATGTTGGGGCCGGGGTTCGAATGACGTCAAGAGGGGGTCGGGGGTAACCTTCATAATGAATTAACTGGAACCCTCGAAGGAGAGCCTTGAGCACCGCACGCGGAACCGCACGCACGAGCGCGTCCAGCCGGGCCGAGCAGGCGGCGCAGCGTATGGCCGTGCTCGCCGAGGCCGCACAGCCGGGTGCCAGGCTCGGAACCAAGGAGTCGCTGCGTAACCAGTGCGCGGTCTCCGTCGGGACTTTCAACGAGTCGCTGCGGCTGCTCCAGTCACGCGGCCTTGTGACCGTGCGCCCGGGGCCCGGAGGCGGGATCTTCGTCGCCGAGCAGTCCCCCATGGTGCGCCTCGGCAACTCCGTCCTCGCGCTCGACGCTCAGGAGACGGACGTCGCGGACGCCGTACGTATCCGCGATGCGCTGGACCCGCTGCTGATCGAGGACGCCCTGTGGCATGCCTCGCCCGCCGACATCGCGAGCCTGCGCGAACAGATCGAAGCCATGGCTGAGGCGGTCAGCGCGGCCGACCCGGTCGCCTTCGTCCATGCCAACTGGCAGCTGCACGCCCGGATTGCCGCCATCAGCCCGAACCCGCTGCTGCGATCCCTCTACAAGAACCTGCTCGACCTGATCGAGGCACACACCCTCGCCGTACTGCCCGCGAGCGAGCAGCCGCTCGCCGAATACATCGCCGAACGCCACGAACTCCACCGCGACCTCGTGGACGCCCTCGATACCCGTGACCGCGAGGAGGCGCTGCGGCTCATCCGAAAGCACAACACGAGCCTCGCCTACTGAGGTCGTCCGGGTGCCCGGGTTCGTATCGGTGTGTGAGGGGCCGCTCAATGTCCGTCACCGCCCGTGGATCCTGGCCGGGTGTCAGTGGTCGCGTCGGAACAGGTGCTCGGCGTTCGAGATGGCGCGCGGTCACTGTCCGCTCCTAGCCGGTCAGGGTTTGCCGGCGCAGGTGCTCAGCCCGCGCTGATACGTGTCTCCAGGAGGCCCACTCCGGTCGGAGTCGGCCGTGTCGTCGTCATGGGTGGCTGCGGACCGGGCCTGCCGGGACACGACGGCGTCTTCGGTCGGGGCGGGGCCGCATGGTGGCGCGCGACCTAGCCACGGTGCCAACGCGGCACTGTGTCCGGCCGACCCGGCAGCCGCAGACTGCGCAGCACGTCCAGTGGCAGCCGGTGCAGCAGCGCCGCCAAGAACGCCCGGTCGCTCATCGGTAGCGGGCGCAGCATCGCGAACGCGTTCGCCACACCCAGGTGGGCCGGTCGCAGCACGGTGGACCATCAGGCCGCGTTGATCATCAACCTCACCAGGACACGATTCCGACTGACCGTGATCAACCCGTGCACGGCCTCACGCCAGGGCGGATGTGGTGATCGGCAAGGGCAGGGTGTCCGTGCTTCAGCTCGTGCAGCAGCCCCGGCTCGTCAACGAAGACAGATTCGCCGCATGATCTGAAGCAGCGCTTTTCGAGTGGTACAAGGGAGGCGACCCACAACCGGGCGGCGGGTTTGTATCGCATTGCTGTATTGGGCAAGCAGCAGCGAACAGTTGAGCTCAACAGGGAGGGGGGAGGGCGGTCCTCGTGTCAGACGGCCGAGAGGTGGGTGCGGAAGGTTTGAGGGACGTCACCCCTCGCCGTCTCAAGGCTCTTGACGGAGTTGAGGTCAGGGCGCGGCCAGTAGGGCCCGCAGGGAGGGCAGGTTCCGTGCGACTGTCCACAGCAGCAGCGAGACGAGAACTAGAGCCGCCCTCCCCGAGGGGACGGGGCGTCGGGGGCTGTCTCGACGACGCAGACCGCGTAGCCACAGAGGGACAGCGAAGAGCAAGACAATCACCAATGCCGCGTTGTGGTTCAGTGCAGCCGGAAAGTTGCCCGATGTCAGATCGTGAAGCGCCCGCAGACTGCCGCAGCCGGGACACGACCAGCCTGTGATCACGCGAAAGGGACAGGCCGGGTAATGGCCCGGCTGATGGGGGTCCACGACCGTCACCAGCACGGACACAGCAGCCAGCACCGCGGCGCAGGACCACGCTTCGACGCAGTTGCGAGAAAGGGGCTTCAGCGTCATCAATACTCTGACGAGCCACCCGAGGCGCTCGACACGATGATGATGAGCAACACGACGACACCAATGGCTGCGCTCACGATGCACAGCGTTTTCGCCCTGTTCGAAGCGACTTGGGCGCCGCCGTAGTCGTAAGCGTTGAGCTTCGACGTTACCTGCGTGGCGAAGACGATCGCGGCGATCCCGGTCGGCAGGAAGCAGAAGAGGGTCACCAAAACGGCCGGGAGCATGTAGGTGCGGGTCTGCTTGGGACCGGCATTCGGAGGCGGAGTGGGAATGAAGGGGTTCCCTCCTCCGGGCGGCGGAGGTGGACCTGGATGGGGTGGTGGCTGCTGGGGGCCGTGCGGCGTGCCGCCCACCCAAGGGTTGCTGCCCCAGTCGCTGTTGGGGTCGGGGCCCTGCTGCGGATTGCTCATGTTGTTGTCCGATCTTCGGATTGCGCCTCGTAATGGTCCGTGTGCAGTTGCCAGGTTCCCTGCTGCGGCTGCCAGAGCCACCGTCCTGGCTCGGTGCCCGGATCGAGCGCTATCGCCTGACGGAAGGCCTCCTCCGGAAGCTCGCCGGTGAAGACGAACCCCGTGTTTGTGCGGACCGACTGGATCACCACGCTCTTGGGCACGGCCGTCGCTGTCTGCCCGCGCCCCAGAAGCCGGTGAACACACTCGCGCAGTTTGTCGCAGGCCTCGTTGCCGAGACGTTCGAAGACAGCGCTTAGGAAGGAGTGCAGCGCCGGGGTGGCGAGCATGAGGAGGACATAGCTCTCGGCGCCACGGCGGAGGGCCTGGGAGCGGCACACGGCACCGATCCCCGCCGATCGAAGTGCCGCCTCGGTGTCAAACGCGGCGTCGGGAGGTAGGGACGCCGGCCAGAAGATCTCGACTTCCGTCATGTCTGCAGCCCCCCTGGCGGGGCCGGGACTTCAGGGGTCAGCGGCCACTGCTCCACGACGCCCTCCACGGTGCAGGTCATGAGTCCTGTCCCTCCTGAGAGCACACCGATACCGGCGGGCGGCCCGTAGGCCCAGCCCTGCGCGGTGCACTGACCAGAGCTGTTCCACAAGGACAGCGAGCCGTCGTCGGATGCAGCCGCCAGCAGCGTGTTGTCGTGGGAGAGGGCAAGTCGGCGCACCGATGCCGCCCGGCGGATGCGCAACAGCAGCTGCCCGTCCCAGCCCCACAAGCAGATGCGGCCGTCCGGGCCTCCGGTCGCGACGCGGCTTCCGGTCGCTGCCAGTCCGGCGACGGGCTGGGGGTGAGGCCACGTCCTGATCAGCCGCCCGTAGACGTCGAGTTGTCGCAGCAGACCCTCACCGGTGCCGACGAGGAGGTGGCGGCCGTCCGGGGAGAAGCTCAAGGCGCCCACGTTTGTCGCAGAGGTGCGTTCGGCGAGTGGATCCAATGGCAGATCGCGTACGCGGGAGCCGTTCGAGTCGTAGACGTGCAAGCGGCCGTTGCCGGCGACAGCGAGCCACCGGCCGTCGGGGCTGAAGGCAAGGGTCTGCATCTGTCGGGGACGGCCGGGAAGCACCCGCACCGGAACCTCCGTGGCCACATCCCACACCACGGTGCTGCCGTCCTCGTGCAGGCTTGCCACGTTGCGCGGCCAGGGACTCCACGCCACTTGGAAGGCCCTGTTCCCGGGTCGGAACGTGCAGTCGGCCACGAGATCGCCGGTGGCGGACGAAGCGACGCGGACGCTTCCGTCGGTGCGGGCCATCGCAAGGAGATTTCTCGGGCCCAGGGACACGTGGTAGCAGGCCCCCAGGGGGGACAGCGACTTGGTCCTGCGGAGCTCTCCGGGGGCCGGCCCGCTGTTCGGGGCCGCGGACGGCTCGCCGCTGGGTCGCGGCGGTGCGAAGGTGGGTGCGCTGCTGGGGCCGCTTTCGGGAGGTCGGGTAAACGTGGGTCCGTGGTTCCTGTCCTGCCAGGGATGGTCCGAAGGCCTGGTGGTGCGCTTCCGCAGAAAGTCCGTCACTTTGGCACGGACCGTGTTGGGCACGTCCTGGACCTGGGACGGCCCCGTCGTAGCATCCGGCCAGGAAGTGGACGACGGCGGAGTCGGCATCGGGCCTGGAGATGGGTCCTGAGGGTCGACGTCCTGTGGCGGCGCTTCCGGCAGCTTGAACAGGCGTGGATCCTTGGAGGCGAGGAACAGGACCGGCGTGGCCCACTCGAGCGTTCCCGACAGGGTCATCTTGACGCTCTCTCGTGCCAGCGTCATGGAGCGGTCGACCGGCAGGCCCTGCGCTATGCCCGTGTAGAAGGAGGAGGCGAATGTGAGGGCGGCGGGATCGGTGATCTCGAATTGCATGGCCACCACCGCGGGGACGCCCTCGTGGATGATGCGCGCGGCCGTGCTGGTGAAAACCCCCTCCGCCCCGCAGGTGGCCGACTCGCAGGCGTTGAGGACGATGAGCCGGAGCTGCGGGATCTCGCGCACGAGTGTGCCGAGATCGGTGCCCGATACGTGCAGCGACGCCCCGTCCTCCGCGGTCAGTTCGATGTAACCCGAGTCCCTCTCCTCGTCGAAGCCTCCGTGGCCAACGAAGTGCAGCACGTGCGGCCTGCGGTCACGTACGGCGGCAGCCACATCGCTCCACCTGTCCCCGGCAAGCCATTCCACGGAGACACCGGTGCTCATTCCCTGCAACGCTCGGGTGATCTCCTCGCGTTCGCGGTCCGAGTCCAGTGTGGGCCGGTCGGATGGGCGAGCCATCACGCCCAGCACACGCAGGGGCGGCGAGAGCGGATAGGGCTCCACGGACTCCATCAACTGCGGTGAGCGCACCATGGGGACGCGCAGTGCGAGATAGGCGTCGCGGGCCGCGGGGTCAACGGCGAACTCCCACGGAATGCGGGAGAGGTTGGGGCCGGTGGGGGCGAGGAGCAGCCTGAGTGGCACCCCCTGTGCCCGCGCCTGCTTGCGGCACTGCTCGAAGAGCAGCCGGACGTCGCCGGTGAACACGGAATCCGTGAGGAGCTCGCCGAATTCGCGGGTCGTGCGTTCGACTGCTGCGGCGCGGCGCGTGATGACTGGGCTGGCCGAGCGGATGAGCGCCTTCTCGACGTCGGACAGGGCGAGGTGCAGGGACTCCGACGTCATCGGGGCTCTTACTTTTGTCGCCGCCCCTCCGAGCGGCGACGTGCAGACGATCACCCAGTCATTGTCTGTCTCGACTAGATCCAAGCGGAACCGGATATCCCCCATGATCGAATTCCTCCCCCGAGGTGCCGCATAAAGCAAGCTGTTTCGTATGCTATCGAAGAATTCAGCGCATGGACGGTTTCGGGTGGACGGGTTGAATCTATTCCGTGAAGAGAGGTGATTACAGTGACGCGTCAAAACTCAGTGGAAATTTGCGGCCACTTCTCTATCTCGATGTCCCGTACACAATTCTCGATCGTCTCCCGCGGTAGACGCTGTTGAGGCGGTGACAGGGTCCCGTCCTAACCGATCACTCCCACGGCGAGTCGGATAGTGACGTTCCCGGCATCGGCTGGCTGGCGCTCGGTCACGACGGTCGGACGGGAGCCGTGGGCGGTCGTGTGGTGGACGTGTCCAAAGTCCTCAGTGCCAGGTACGACAAGCAGATCAGCGGTGTGCATCATTGCGGGTTCTGCCGCACTGAACGGCCCGTCGTCCGTGGTGGTCCGTTTCTGGACACCAAATGTGGTTCGGGTCAGCCGAAACCCGGGTGCGCGGAGCAGACGGCAGGTTCTATGTCGCACCGAACTTGGCGATTCACTGCACCACGGAACACCAGTGCTGCCCGCCTGAACGGTTCTGCGACGCAGTAGTTGGGGTGGCGGAAACTATACAGCCGGACATCTCGCCGTCGCCGAGTGAACGGATGTCCTCTCGGCCGACAGCGTGTGCACGGATGGAGAGCGGATGGCCGACTTGGGGTCGCCCGTACATCAGTCCGGCCCCGTAGAAGCGCAGGGCTGGGCGGGGCTGGCGTTAATCAATACATCAGCCGGCCGGCATCGTCCCGAGTCGGACAGTGAACTCCTGCTTGGAGTGCTCGCCTCCTCGCCTCCGGGGCACTCCAAGCTGCCTGAACGAGCCGATCACATCGGTCAACGTTGTGGTGCCCGTGCGAACTCGCAGACGCTGCTACGCCGTGCTGACGTGATCAGTCAATGGTTGCCCGAGCGCCGCCCGCCATCGCCGAGTCTTGTCTGGCGAGGAGGGGATGGCCCTGCGGGAGGAGGTCCGCGCTTGGCCCTTCGAGCAGGTAGCACAACAGTTCTCGTTGTCTCCAGCCGCTGGACACAAACTCCACGTCGTCTGGCGGTGCAGGGTGAAGAGTCCGGCTGGAGAGACGGAGCTTCAGCGAACTGCAGACCCTGCGAATTCCTGCAGGGTCAGGCGCTGCTCGCCATGTCTACCAAACGATCTGCGAGCTGGTAGTGGCGCATCCGGTTACCGGTCAGGCGTAGCCACTTTTCATCACGGTTCGTTTGCATTCGGTAGAATTGGTAAACCAGTTGACGCGTCGACCCAACGAGATTGTTCAGAATCCCACACGCAAACCACTGGGTTTGGGGTGTTGCTCTCTGGGGCGCACCACTGTCGACCATTCCAGAAGATCACTCCGACGGCGTGGAGTTGGCTCTGTAGTGGTGCGAAGTCGATGCCCGGCAACTGTGCAATGGCCTTCGCTGAAGTAGCTGGATGGATACTCACTTTCAGGCCTGTGTCGGTGGCGAGTTCGAGGCTTTGTGGTGGCAATTGCCCGGAGCGCGCCACTGGCGCGTGGACGTGAATCTGCCCGCGAATGAACCGCCGCAAAGCCCTGCGAGTCCACGGCCCGGCACTGTTCGCGAGACGGGTGCCGAAGGCTTGCGACACCGCTTGCACGAAGGGCGTCAGTGCCCATGCGGCCGCTATGACTTCCCACCCTCCTTGCCAAGGAGAGGCCCCCATTCATCACTTGGGGAGGGGCTGTTGCCAGGGAGAGGCTCTCGGACGGCCGTGTCGTCGCGCCGTGGCGGATGTGAGTCTTTCGGGCGGTCGGTGGCCATTACGGACCTCCAACTCTTCGCCCCTCCTATCTTTCCGTGGGAGCTGTCAGGGGTGACGCGTTCCGCTGACGTTGTTACAGATTGGGAGGGTTGATGCCGTGCGCTCCTGTGCGCGCTCCCGGTCGCCACGCTCACCACCCGCACGACCGTGTTCCTCGGGTGGTGCCCCGCTGACCGCGGTGGCCGGCGTGATGCCTGTGCCATCCGGATACTTATCGCTACCGACCGTGAAGACGCTGCTCCGGCAGCGGCGCGGTATCAGCGACGACAGCGCAGCCTGCCAGAACCGGTCCGCGGGCTCGTAGCGGGCCGGGCCGCTGAGTTGTCGTCGCAGCCCGCGTTTTCGTGCTGCAGCACCAGCAGTTCGGCGTCCTTGGCCGTGTCCCGGCGCAGCAGGACCATGGGTATGGACAGCAGCGCCCGGGTGGCCCCGTACGGCATCGAGATGATCACAGGCGCAGCATCCCAGCCATTGCGGAGGGCCTGGCACGCAGGCTCTCACCTGCAGCGATGACTTTACGAGCCCCACACGGTTCGTGACAGCGGGGCGAGGAGGGCGGCCAGGAAGGCGTGGTCGGCCGCCTGCAATCCGGGGCGTTGGTTGCCGAGCCGACGTTGCAGGACGGCGAGCTGGTGACGCAGCGCGAGGATCTCGATGTCCTTCGTAACGGAGCCGGGGTCGCAGACGGACGGGGTCAACTGCCGCGACGGGGGCCTGTCCTGGTCGGCGTGCGAATTCGAGATCGCGAGTCTCATCCTGACGGGCCTGGTGGAGCGGCTCCACGCCGACGGGCTGGAACCCGAGCGCGGCGGCGACCGGGTCGAGCTCTCGTCACGTCCTTTCGAACTGGTGACGCTCCGGCTGGCCGTTGCCCGCAGCCAGGAGGTACACCGGTAGGACCGGAACTCGGGAGGCGCGGTCCCATGAGTGAGATACACCTGTCGGCGGGCGACAGTGAAGTCACGGTGCGGCTCGGCGACGTCGTCGTCGTACGGCTGCCCGAGAACGGCACCACCGGATATCAGTGGCAGGTCCAGGACGTCGAAGGAGGTCTGGAGGTGACGGGCAGCGACTTTCTGCCTCCCGGCGAGGTCGTGCCCGGCGGGGGCGGCACCCGGGTCCTGCGGGTGCGCCCGACCAAGGCCGGGGACGGGCGCCTGGCGCTGCACCTGAAGCAGCCGTGGGGCGATGACGTGGCCGAGCAGTACGCCCTGCGGGTCACGGTGGAGTGACCCGGTAGGGGGCCACGTCCGGCGCGACCGGACGCGGCCCCCTCGTATGCCGTGCAACGGATGTGCTACCCGAGACGGATTGCGCTACCAGAGGTAGATCTCGTGGACCATGCCGTCCGACTCCTCGCGGAAGGAGATGGGCTTGCCCGTCTGCCTGGACTGGGCGGCCAGGGTCGTGAGCGCGGTGAACGACCAGTCGCTTGCGTTGTAGATCTTCTTCCAGGCCCCACCCTTGATGTGCACCCAGACGTTGCGGGTCTGGTTGATGCTCCACATGGCGTCGACCACCGCGTTCTGCGTCCAGGTCCCGGTGATCGCGGCGGCAGTCTGCGCCGCTGCGAATGCCTGAAGACTGCCCTGGAGTTCGGGCGTCAGGGTCGGCCGGGCCTCACCGGCCGCCGACTGCTCGAACCGCTGGACCATCACATCACTGGCCGGCTTGCCCGGCTCGGTGATCGCGATGCCACTCAGGCCGACGTCCACACCCGGAGGCAGCAGTACCGGCCGCCCCGCCTCGTCCTGCGAGGCCGAAGAGCGGACGTTCTGTGTACTGGGTGCCTCTTGCTTCGGTTTGTCCTGCCCGCTCTTCTGCTGAGGGCTCATGCCGATCACTCCCTTCGCCGGTGTCACCAGGCGTAGATCTGCTGGGCGGTGCCGTTGTCCTCGTAGATGCCGACCTTGGCACCGCTCGCCTTGGACGCGGCGAGTTCGGCGAGCATCGACGCGTCCGTCGCGCCCACCGCCCCGTTGAGACTCAGCCAGCCCCGCAGTTCGGCGTACGCGTAGACGTTGGCGTCGACCTCGTTGCTCCACAGCGCGAGGATTCGCTGGTCGGGCAGCCAGTTGTGGATCAGGGTGCCCAGAGCCGCGACGTTGTGCCAGCTCTCGATGCCGCACTCGCCGTACCCGATACGGAAGAAGCCCTGCTCGCCCCAGCCGGGCCCCCAGCTGTTCTTGGCGATCCAGCAGGACTGCGCGTCGTCGTAGCCGACGAGAGTCACGCAGTGGCCACCGAGGAGGTTGCCGGCCGTGTGCCGGTAGACGCCGCTCGAATAGCTGTAGAAGTCCTGGTAGACGTAGAAACAGGCCGTGATGGAACCGTAGGTGGCGATGTTCTCCTTCATCAGAGCCGGGTTGTTCACCTGCTGCCAGGAGCGCACCTTCACCAGACGGTTGGCCCAGTCCGTGTTGAGCTTCGAACAGTCCTGGTCGCCCGCCGTGTACGGGAAGTACTCGTCGATCGTGATGCCCGAGTCGCGGGCCTTATCGTGCAGCGGCTCAGGGAACCAGCCGTTGGCGCAGTTGCGGCCCGCCTCGCGGCCGTAGCAGTAGAACGCCTGCGCCTCGGAGAGGTCGACCGGGAGATACGGGGCCCGGTAGCCGAAGCGGGTGACGTGTTCCATCGTCGCGACGGTGCCGAAAGCCACGCAGGAGCCGCAGTTGCCCTGGTTCTTCACCGGCGTCGTGTAGTTCAGCCCGCCGATGTTGCGTAGGTCGAAGGCGGCGGGTGCACCGACGGACTCGGCGGTCGCCTGCTCGGCGGCCGCGACGTTGCTCTCGTGCGCGCTCTCGACGGCGGCACGCTCAGTTTCGTCCACGGGCACACCGAGCCGCACTTGCCGCTGTGCCTCGGTGAGCATGGTCATGCTGGTCGTGGCCATCTGCCACGGATGGCCCGCCTGGTCGAGAGCCTCCCTCAGTTGCCCGAGGTCCAGGGGTTCGCTTGCAGGCATATGGAGCCCTCCTTCGTGCGGAGTGCATGCCGAGGGCGCGCCGGATGGCGCACAAACGGCGGAAACAGGGCAGGGTTTTTCGGCACCGGGCCACCTATGACGGTGCCGATGCGCCCCGATGAATTGCAGACGGAATGCTTCACGCGCAGACACGGAGACCTGCCGTGACGAAACGTCGTACACGCGTCATAACGTCCAAGTGGAGTAACTGAGTTGACGCAGAACGACGATGAGCGTTGGCGAGGTTACGTTCTTGCCGAGGCTTTCACAGCCGACCCCCCGAAACCGAGTGACAGCCGACGACGCGACGCGGCTGTCGCATAAGCAGCTAAGCAGAGAATCCGAGGGTCGGGAATACCCGGGTCACGGCGGCCGAAAGGGGGGGGCGGGCTTCCCTTTGCGCGGTCGTGGCCGTCCGCTCCAGCGCGCCGCGGTAAGGAACGCCCGTCACGAACCCAGTTGCCTCCTGAGCCACTGCTTGACCTCGCCGACCTGGGCAGCGGCCGCCGTCAGTGCTGCCTTCGGGTCGTGGTGGGACTTCAGACTAGTTACTGATCGTTTCAGTAGCGGTCGGTGCGTATCCGCAGGGTGGCTTGTTCGCTGTGCATCCTGCGGGGCCCACCACGGGTTCTCACGGACCAGGCACGGACCAGCGTGCGGATGGAGCGGACCGCGGGTGGTCGGCCCGGCTTCTTCGGCCGGCATGTACGGGCGTGGCGCCCTTTGATCGGGTCGCGATGCCATCGCAGCACGGTGTCGGGCCGGACCAGTAACCGGAGCCGGCGCAGGACCTGACGGGGGCAGGGGCACCAGCAGAGTGGCAAGGGATGCTCGGTCTTCCGCAGTGAACTTCACCCGGTCCGCGCCGAGCTGCCGCTCCAAGACGGTGAGTTGGTGGCGCAGCGCGAGGATTTCCGCGTTCTTGTCGGGGTCGCTCATCGATAGCAATGGCAGTGCGGTGAACAGGTTGGTGACGACCAGATAGACAAGACGCGGCAGCGCGAGTGCTCATCCTGCCGTACCGTCGCAGACGCTCCTGATCTGCTTAAATGTCATTTCCGGAGGGCCTCAACTGGCCTGGCGCTCGCGGGATTTTGGTGGCCTGGGTCTGGGCCTGACGGGGGCGTTGACCTTGCTCGTCCGTCGCTCGTTTGCTACCCACAGTGCCGCGTCTGGTAGTTGACCGTGTCGTTGCCGTGGACCGGCTTTGACGCGTTGCCGATGCGCACCCAGAACTCTGTCGCTGTCCGTCCACCGCCCGGTTTTGGAATACCGGTTTCCCGGAAGCCGCAACGGACTTGTGCCGCTCGAAAACTCATCGCTGCTGGTCAAGCGGAACTTGCTGTGCAGCGTATGAGGCTCAGGCGACGTGCTGGTATTCGTTGATGAGGCCACGTTATAGACCAGAACGTGATCGAACAGCTCTCTGCGGAGGGTGCCGACGAGGCGGTCGCAGACTGCATTCGCCCGTGGCGCCCGTGGTGGGGACTTGAGGACTTCCACATCCTCGGCTTCGAAGACCGCGTCGAAGGAAGTGGTGAACTTCGCGTCCCGGTCCCGGATGAGAAACCTCAGCCCCTCCATCCGGATGTCCAGCTCGACGGCCAGGTTCCTCGCCTGCTGCGTGACCCAGCCTCCGGTCGGACGAGCAGTTGCTTCGGCCAGGTGCAGACGCAGAGTCTCGTGCTCGACGAACACCAGGATGTAGATCCGTTTCAACGTCAGGGCGCAGTCCACGTGGAGGAAGTCGCAGGCGATCACCCCTCTTGCTTGAGCATGGAGGAACTGTCGCCACGTGGGCCCTGAGCGGCGCGGGGCCGGGGCAATGCCGGCTGCGTTCAAGATTTCCCGAACCGTGGATGCCGCGACCGGGTACCCCAGCCGGGCCAGTTCGCCCTGGATCCGACGGTGTCCCCAGCGGCTGTTCTCCCGGGCCGGCCGCAGCACGAGCCGCTTCACCGCGACCCTGGTAGGGGGTCGGCCCGGGCGTCGAGGATGCTCGCTGTAGTCGCACTTTCGCGCGACCAGGGAGTGGTGCCACGCCAGGATCGTGGCGGGTGCAACCGCGAAGACCTGTCCCCAGCGGTGTCGAGGTATCAGGCGAGACAGCGCCGCGAGCCACAACCGGTCCGCCGGCTCATATCGCACCCGTGGCAGCTGTCGACGCAGCACCTCATTCTCGTGCTGCAGGACCAACAACTCCACTTCCTTGGACGGGTTTCGGCGCAGCAATACGACTGGTATCGACAGCAGACAGCCAGTCTCCGCTACCGTAGGGAAGCTCACCCCTGAACAGTGGCGATGAGTTTCCGAGCGGCACAGGTGTGGGTGGGTAGGAGTCTGCGGCCTTCGAGCTCGTGCATGGTGATGGGCCGCTGGTCGGCGTCCGGAGGGCGTTGGTTGCGGGCCCGGTGCGGGAGCTTCTTCCTCGGCTGCGGCCACGCGGACTCCAACGCCTTCTGGACCGTGGGGTGTCCCACCCCGTACTTGCGCATCAGAGCACGCTTGCCCAGCCCGGCACGATGGCCACGGCGGATCGCCGCGTACAGATCAGACCTCGACTTCGACGCCATCGACGGCCCCCAGCGGTATGGAGCAACCTCATGCTCCCCCCGTTGCTGGAACTCGCCCACAGACTCACGGGTGGGGTGTGCGGTGACTCCGGCGATGTGCAGGCGTCGGGTGCCGTGTTCGAGTAGCGCCAGCGTCCGGGGCGGTGTCGAGGTGGAAGGAATCGACGGCGATGATGCCCTGGGCCTGGTTGGTGAGGAACTCTCGCCAGGTTGGCCCGGGACGGCGCGGGGCTGGATCGGTGCCCGCCGCGTGGAGGGTCTCCCGTACTGTGGAGGCTGTGATGGGGTGCCCGAGTCGGGCCGGTTCGCCCTGGATCCGCGGGTGTCCCACCTCGCGTTCTCTTGAGCGGGCTGCAGGATCAGCTTTTTGAGCGATGTTCTGGTGGGCGGGCGTCCGGTGCGGCCGTGTCGGGCGCTGTAGTCCCACGTCGCGGCAATGAACCTGCCGTGCCAGGCCGGCAGGGTACCGGGTGTGACCGCGAAGACTTCGCGCCGGCGGCGCCGGGGTATCGGGCTGGAGAGTGCGGTCAGCCAGAACCGGTCGACGGTTCGTAGTGGACCGGACTGGAGATCTGACGTCGTAGGACCGCATCCTCGTGGCGGAGGACACGCAACTCGGCGTCCTTCGAGGTGTCGCGGCGCAGCACCGCGGGTGCGGACAGCAGTTTGCGGGCTACCTTGTACAGCATCGAGAGGATCACGGCGAACATGGCACCAGCGGGGGCCGCTCTACCGTTCCACCTGCGGCGATGAATTTGCGAGCCCCACAGGCAGGATGAGCCGGGCCTTACGGACGGCAACTCGCTCACCGACACCGTGGGGTTCCAGGCCCCCGTCGGGGCGGCCGCGGAAGACTCGGCTGCTGTCCGGCACCGTCGAGGTGTACTCGGACATGTCCCTTCCACGCCCTTGCCGACAGGCGCTCAAGGTTCGATGACAGTGCTCAACCTTTGCGAACTCCATCGGTGCAAGCGCGTAGAACTGCGGTAACAGGATCTCCTGGATCTCGGTTGGCTTCGCAACCCCGAGCTACCAAGAAGCCCTGTCTTCATGCCCGCAGCCAGCACCGATCATCCGAGCGAGACTGCCGTCAGTCTGCTGGCCGTTCTAGGCCGGCCGGGGCACCCGGCCCGCAGCGACGATCGTGTAGCCCCCGCGTAGCGCATCGCGCTCGTCGGCGACGAAGCGGAGCGCGGTCTGCCAGCCGTCGCCCAGCACACGTGTCACATTCGTTGCGGTCAGATTCTGCTCGCCGATCCGTTCGGCGAGCAGTTCGCGCAGGCTCGGTCCGCGTTCTGTTGTGATGAGGGGCTCGCGTCGTTCGTCGCCCACGAAGACACGGAGCCGGGCACGGTCCGGGACCGCTCCGGTGAGCTGGTCGAGGAGCGGCCCCAGGTCCTCCCCGCCGACGAGGATGGTGAGGTTGTGCTGGGCGACGTGCCGGTCGTTGTTGGGGTCCAGAGTGTTCGACCAGGGATCGCCCGCGCAGTGGGCGCTCGCCAACAGGCATTCGTGGGCCGCGTAGTTGGGCACGACGGTCCACGTCTGCTCCATCTCGACGATCCGGTGGCAGCCCGGCTGCGTCCGGTCGTCGAGCATGTCGATCCAGGTGCCGCCGATGAGGTTGGCCCTGCCGTCGAAGAAGCCGGGCGCGGCCCACCAGGCACGCACCGCGACGCCGTAGGCGGGGAACCGGCCCAGGTTCCACACATGGACGAACACCCGGTACGTGGTGTGGGCCCGGGGCTGCAGAACCATCTGGGTCCGGTCGAAGGGGCCCTGCACCCGCGCGTCCATCAGCATGATGTCCGGGCTCTCCCAGCACGGGGTCGGCGGCCACAGCGGGCGGGCGGCCCGGTCTCCCGGCACGGTGCCGCGGAGCAGCAGGCAGGGGAAGAGCCCGGTCTTACGGTTGGCGGGCCGGTTGCCGCCGATCTCGTTGACCTGGCCGCGCAGCCGGTTGTACGGCCCTTCGTTGGGCCGCCAGCCGGGTGTCGCTGTGAACGGCGGCGGATAGGGCCGGGCGCCGACCGCGCGTCGGTCGCTGCCGCCGCGCGCCTGACGGTCCTGCTCGGGGGTGAGGACGGGGTGCGGCGGGCGGGCCGCGGCGGCGCGGGCGCGTTCCCGCCGTGCCTCGGGGGTGTCGGGAGCGTCGGGCATCTCAGGGGCCGCCTTCCGGGGTTCCTCCGGCCTGGTCGATCTCTTCCTGTGTGACCCGTCGCCGCCCCTTCTCTCCGTCGTCGCACGGGCCGGGAGCGGGGGCCCGGACGTCGAGGTAGTGGGTCGAGAGGTTGAGCCTGGGGTCGTACGCGGCAGGGGTGGACGTCGGGTACTTGGCGGCGTCGTAGAGCTCCGGCACGGTGCAGGCCTGCGGGAAGGTGAATCGGTCGTTGACCGACGGGTCGGGCACGGGGTTGTTCAGCTCCGGCCTGCAGTTGAATCCGGGGTGGCGTGACGGGTCGGTGCGCAGCCAGTCCCAGCACCGTGAGGCGTAGCCGCGGTCGGCGTCCAGGTTGAAGTCCGGTATGGGGCACACGGGTTCTCGCCTGGCGGCCGCCAGAGCGCCGATCAGGTGGACCGTGTAGTCGACGGGGCCGCCGAGGTGCTCGCCGTGCGGCAGGTGGAGGCCGCATGCCTTGGCGGTGTCCTCCGGTGTGCCCGCCGCCTCGAAGTCGGCGATGGCCGCCGCGCTGGAGGGCACAGGCGCGAACAGGATCGAGGTGTCCTCTCCGATCAGATGCGGCCCGGGGTGGGCGAGTTCGCCTTCCCAGCCGACGCGCAGCTGGGCCTCGTTGCGCAGCGGATACCGCCACGGAGCGATCCAGGCGCTCGGCCCCGAGGGGTCCGGCGGGGTACCGGGGGCGACCCAGCTGAGGTACGTCGCGTTCGGGAAGAGCAGGTGCAACAGGCCCATCCGTGACTGACGGTCGTGCACGATCTGCCGCGGATACGCCGGGTCCGCGCTGAACGCGTCCGTGCTGCTGCGACGGCCCGATGGTTCGGGGGAGCCGGGAACCCGAGCGGCGAAACCGCTCGGGGTGTCCAGGCTCGCCGCCAGGGAGGCGTCCGTCATGAGGGAGGGGAGCCCCAGGGTGACCAGACCCTTGTCGATCTCTTCCGGCTTGGGCATGAGGAAGCCCTCGTAGACGAGGAGCCGGCGCGCGACCATGTAGAGGTTCCACGCGGGGACCAGGACGTAGTTGTACACGGCGTCACGTGCGGGGAAGGTCGTCACGTCGGCGATCAGACTCGGCAGCACTGTGACGAGCCATGTGATGATCTGACCGACGTACAGGATCCACGCGAACAGAGCCAGGATCACGTCGAGCACATTGAAGTCGTCGTCGTCGAGGTCCACCCCGCGCGCCGGGTCGTCGTTCACGGAGTCGAACCCGGGCGGCACCGGGAACGGATGCTCGTTCATCAAGGTCGGTGGGGCGGGCATGCTCGGGGCGAGCCCGTCGGAGCCCGCCAGCTTCAGATACCGGTAGGCAAGCTGCCACATGTCCTGCAGCGCCGCTTCGTTGGGGCGCCCCGAACCGTTCTGGCCGAACGCCGGGTCCGTCTCCAGGATCCGGGGCCCGTCGGCGCCGTACACCGTGTCCATCGCTTCGATCAGCGCATCGCAGAGATGGCCGGGCAGCGGCTGGGTGTCGAGGTCGAAGAACTGATGCCGACTCAGCTGGCCGACTGCGGTGCGCGACAGGTCGTACGCGGGGAAGCCGTTGAAGTAGTCGTACGCGGGCTGGTCCTCACGTCCCACGTACCCGGGCTCGGCGCCGCCGCGGAACGCGATCCTGAAGTGCAGGGCACCGGTCCCGTACTCGGCGTAGAACGGTGAACCCATCTGCTGGCCGTTGTAGTTGTGCGAGTCCATGTGGTTCTCGACCAGGTGGTGGCGCTGCCAGTGCAGCCGGTAGGGGCCGCCCGTCTTGGCGTTGGTCCAGGCGTGCCCGGTGACGTCGGTCGCGCAGTGCGAGATCCAGCCGAGGGCGAAGACCATCCGGGCCTCGGCGCTCTTGCGGTTGTTCTCGCGTTCCTCGTCGGTGTCTCCGTCCGGTGCGTCACGGTGGGCGCGGGCGGTGCGGTACAGCTCCCACGGGAACTGGTACGTGCTGCGGTAGTGGAACATGTCCGACCAGTAGAAGGCCGAATTGTTGTAGGACTTGGGGACTCCGCTGCCCAGGATGCCGAAGATGTCCCCGAACCGGGTGAGCAGGGTCAGGCCGAAGTCGAGGAGGCTGGTGCCGAGCAGGTCGAGGGCCTCTCCAAGCTCGTTGGTGAGCCCGCCCGACAACTGGCCGGCCAGGTCGGCGTCGTTGGCGCCGATCGGTTCGATCCACTTCTCCCAGATGCTGAGGAAGTGGTCGTCGATGAACTGCCATACATCTAGAGACGTGTGGACGACCTCCCGGATCAGGGCACCGGGGCGGCCCGAGAAGTCCGGCAGCAGGTAGAAGAGATCGGGGCCGAGGGAGCCGAGCGCCAGGTAGTTGCGCCACATGTACGCGAGTTCGCCCAGTTCCTGTGCCTCGCCGGTGGTCAGCGGCCAGCCGGTCGGGACGTCTCCGGCCCGGAGCCGGTCGGCGGCCATCCGTGCGGTCTCAGTGTGTACGTACCAGCCGGGCATGAGGCCCCCTAGTCCTTCAGCCAGGTGAAGGTGGTGCGCGAGCCCGCCGGAAGGCGTTCAAGCCCTCGGAGCAGGTAGGTGTCGCTGAGCAGCGCCAGCGTCTTCGCCTTGCGGAACGTGAGCCATTGGCCGTTGTGGACCTGGCCGGCCCACAGGCCGATGGTGTCGCTGAACTGGCGGCCGCCGCCCGGTGGGGCGCCGGTGTGGATGTTCCACGACGAGCCGGATCCGTCGGGGACGTTGATCTCCTTCCACCACCACAGGTCGCTCATGATCGTGAACTCCACGACCGACGCGGGTACGGCACCCTGCTCGATGTCCACGTGGATGACGTCGCCGTCGTCGAGCACGGCGGACATCAGCAGCTCGCTCCAGGTGATCTCGTACGGCCAGGCGTGGTTGAGCCCCACGTACACGATCGACTGGAGCGGTGTCGTCGGTTGTACCGGCGGCCCGGTGTTCGCGGTGACAGTGACGTAGTGCGGCGTCGACACCTCGATGAGCTCGTAGGGCCGCAGCGACTCCAGGAAGATGTAGACGACGGCACCCGCATGACTTACGTACGAGCTGTCGGGCAAGATCCGCGGACCGCCGGGCCGGGCAAAAGAAGCGCTGGGAGCAGGGCCCCGACCGCCGAACCATTTCACCTGGAACGCCTGCATGAGGCCTCCCGAGAGTCGTCTATCAGTGCGGGCACCGTACTGCGCGACACGCGAGAGAGTTAGCGGCTGCGTTGACGATCATGCACTGAGCCTCTTTCAACCTCACGCTGATGCGTGGTGCAGGACCGGCTTTCACGACGTCGGTGAAGCAGTTCGTGCTGCAGCGAAGCCTCCGAAGGAGACGCCAGTCCTTGAGGGGGCCATGGCCTGCTCACCGACGGGTCGGATCTTGGTGTGGATGGTGTTGTGGCGGCGCTTGCATCGCTTGAGGCGGCGGCCTCGGAACGGGACCGTACGGGCCCGCCAGCGCCTTCGGTCATCGCTTCAGCATTTTCGCCAGCTCCGATCGGCTCCTATTTCCCGTCGATCGATTTGAATGCGATCGCGAGCCCGACTGCTGACAACAACTCCGATAAATCGATCCCGGCTCGCTGCTCAACCTCTGCCTCCAGCACCATCCGCCACCGTGCGGTCGGGCTACGGCCCCAGAAGCAGTCCGTGGCGCCGCCGCCCAACACTTCCTGTCCGGGAGTGGTGACCGCTTGCTGAGGTGCCAGCCGGGACGGTTGTGTCACCGCAAGGACGGTGGCGGGAGCGTCCGCCAGGCGGACCCGGGCGTCACCGGTGTGCTCCAACTGTACGGAGAATTGTGGCGGTTGGGCGTTCGACCCGATGAAGGCCATCCACACGCCCGTCACCTTGGCCTCGCGGCGGCTGTTCGACAGGTCGTCCAACGGGAGTTCGAAGACCGCGCACTTCGCGGTGCGTAGGGCCTGCAGGAGTAGCGGATCGGTCAGGTTCCAGAAAGTGAGATCCGCGTTCTGCGCTACGTCGTAGGTCTCGAACGCATCGCGTAGGCCCGCCACTTGGGGCAGGCACTCCCACGAGGTGGCCGAAGTCCGTCCGGATCCCATTCCGAGGCCGCCGCCTCAAGCGATGGAAGCGCCGCCACAACACCACCCACGCCAAGATTCGACCCGTCGGTGAGCAGGTCATGGCCACCCTCAAGGACTGGCGTCTCCTTTGGAGGCTTCGCTGCAGCACGAACTGCTTCACCGACGTCGTGAAAGCCGTCCTGGTCCTGCACCACGTACCAGCGTGAGGTTGAAAAACGCTCATTGTGCCGACCTGCTGCGGCGCGTCGGCGCCTGAGCCCAGGGGGAGCGTGCGGTGCGCCCGTAGTCAGCCGATCGCGTTCTTCAGTATCTGTAGCCCTGTATCAATGAGGGTCATGACAGCGGTGATATCCGCACAGCGCCTTGCGATACGGCGCAGGGAGGTGCGGGCCTCCTCGCGCCCCTCTTCGTCGGAGAGATCCGTGGCAGCGGCCTCGTCCAGTTCGTGCACGGCCGCGTCGTACTCGGGGATGCTGTCGCGATGTTCGGTCAGCCCAGCCCGGATTCCCGCTATCACGGCGCCCCACTGCTCCTGCGTCGGAGAGCCGGCGGAACTGATGTTGGTGTTGACCGCGGTCGCATGCTCCGCACCTGCCTGGTGGGCGACGTTGGTCATCGAGCCGTAGTTCACCATCCCTGAGAAGCCAGCTTCACTGCCTTTGTTCTGCTTCATTGGTCCGTGTCTCCCTTGGTCGAGGACGGTGTGGGCGTCGGGGGTGTCGTCGTGACGTTCGTATGGGTGTTGGTAGCGGTGGCGTTCCGGGCGTTCGGCTGGAAGGCGACGTTGGTCATCTCTCCGGAATTGACGATGCCGCTGTTCTCCAGCACGTAAGTGACCTGCTTGACGAAGCCGCCCAGGTCGACGTTGTGATCCTTGAGGAATGCGTGCACGGCGAACAGGACTCGGCGCTGCATCCAGTCGATGTACCGGGCCGCGTCGTCGTACAGGAGCATGTCGTCCAGGAACCGGGACGAGTAGATCTCCCTCAGGCTCACCGGGCCTTTGCCCGGGTCGACTTCCGGTCCTCGGCTCCGCAGCGGGGTGATCGCCCGGTGCGCCAGATACGGGATGTCGCACAGGGCGTTGACGGCGGTGCGCCAGTGCCAGACCCAGCCTCCGTGTTCGACGGCACGGCCCGCCTTACGCAGGGTGGGATGGACGGGGAAGAGTACTTGCGGGCGGATGACGACCCGCAGAAAGTGGTGTTCGTAGGCGAAGGCCACATAGAGGGACGCGACGAGCTCGCCGTCCCAGGACCGGATGCGTACACACAGGAACCGGCGCGCCTTCTTGGTCTCCGTTGTGGCCCCGGCATCGTCGGCCCCCTTCTGGGCCAGGGCGAGCAGGGCCTGCCACTTCGTTTTGTCTATGCGGGGCCACCGCTCCGCCGATATGGCGGCGACATCGAAGACATCGAGACGGTTGTCCGGATGGAAGCGCGGCTTCGGCTGGAACGGGGACTTCAGTTGCTCGCTCACGTAGCTGTGGAGCTCGTCCGGAGTGAAGGGGACCACCCCCTTCCCACCATGGGGGTCGGTCCCGGTCAGGTCGGCCACACTGCGGAACGCCTGGCGAACCAGTCGTTCCTCCTCGGTCTCGTGCTCGAGCTCGTCGGCGGACAGCGAGGGCGCCACGTCGATGCCGATGGAGGAGTCCCCGGCGACAGGCCCGGCGCCGATGAAGTGATGAACGGGCTCCTGCCCGTCCCGAAGTCGCAGCGCGTACGGGACGACGAGCCCGTTGCGGAGGTCGGGTTCGGCCCGGAGGCGACCGCTGCGCCGAGGAGAGACCCACCATCGGTGGCGGAGCGGGCGGCTCTTCTCCCAGTGCCGGGTTCGTGTGCGGACGTAGCCGAACATCCGGTCCATGTAGCAGACGACCCAAGCGGCGAATACGGCCGCCAATACGGTCGCGGCCACCGGCGCTCCCTGCAGGGCGAGGGCCGCACCCACTCCGACGGGGAGGGCCAGCAGCAGGAGCCGCCGTAGATGGGTCAACAGTTCGGAGGTGGCGCAGGCCTGGACGACCGGGGTCAGATGGAACCCTTGGGACGGCACGGGCCGGGGCCGCGCTATGCGCCGTCGTACCCACCGAGCGTAGTCGTGCCCCAGAGGCACCCGCCATTGATCGTCGACCGGCCGGAGAGTACGCAGCAGGGCCCGGCGCTCGTTCCGTCGCCGCTTGCGTTCACGACGCTTGCCGGGCCGCAGAGTCAGCCACAGCAGAGAGGGGAGCGCGGGTGCGTACTTCCTATAGCCATCGGCGATGTCGCCTACGTGGTCATAGCGCGCATAGGCGGCGGCGCACAGCCAGTGGGTCACATCGGACAACTGCTGTGCTGGTGCGTCCCGTTCATCCTGAGGTACGACAGATGCGGGCTCCGGCAGGGGCGCAGGCTCCGGCTCCTTGCGCAGACTGAGCCGTTTCCAGGGCGACGGCCTCCGCGGTCCCTCCGTCTTGGGGACGCTCGCCTCGAACCCTGCGCCCAGTCCCATGCGCGAACCACCTTCCCCGTCCTGTAAGCCGAGGAGAGCAGCGTCGGGCCTACAAAGCGATTTGGGAAGAGGGCCTGTAACCAGCTTGTTCAGCCGTGCGGCATCTCGACCGCCAGGTCCATGTGCGTGATCCACGTGGCGGAGGAGGGCGGAGGCGTGTGGCGAGGAAGACTCGGTCTGCTGGTGCGAACTGAGGCCGTTGCGGACCGAGTTGCCGTTGCAGGACGGTGATCTGGTGGCGCAGGGCGAGGATCTCGAGGTTCTTGTCGCGGTCGCTCGCCGGGAGTAGCCGCAGCGTGGCGAAGGCGTTGGCCACGGTCAGACAGGTCAACCGAAGCAGTACGGTCGTTCATCATGCCGGGCTGCCAGGGCACGATGACGGCTTGAGTGGCCTGCGCGGATGGGGTTCTCGGCACGCACACGGTCAGCGCGGTGGCCCCGTGGACGACCGGACGACGAGTTCCGTGGCGAGTTCGATGTGGTGGGACTCGACGCGCTCGCCGTTCGCCAGGCGCAGCGCGGTGCGCAGCGCGATGCCGCCCATCTCGCGCAGTGGCTGGCGCACGGTGGTCAGGGGCGGTGACACCATCCGGGCCAGGAGTGTGTCGTCGAAGCCCACCACGCTCAGGTCCTCGGGGACGCGCAGGCCGCGGGAGCGGGCGGCCTCGATGATGCCGAGGGCGATCTCGTCGTTGCCCGCGAAGAACGCCGTCGGTGGTTCGTCCAGGTCGAGGAGCGCGGCGGCGCCGAGCAGGCCGGTGCGGTGGGTGAACTCGCCGTGCCGGACGTACGCGGCGGGCGTCGGGGCCTCCGCCGCCTCCAGAGCGGCGCGGTAGCCGTGCATGCGGGCCTGGTTGCACACGGCCATGGCCGGCCCGCCGAGATAGCCGACGCGGCGGTGGCCGAGGTGGAGCAGATGCTCGGTCGCGGCCAGGCCGCCGGCGAAGTTCGTCGCCCCGACGCTGTGGACCCGGTTGTGCGGCAGGTGCAGCGGGTCGAGGACGACCAGCGGAAGGCCGGCCCTGGTCAGCTCCTTGACGTGCGCGGCCGTGTACATGCTGGTGACCGCGATCAGCGCGCGCCGTCCGGCCGATACCAGGTCTCGCGCCCAGTGCGGGGCGGGCGCCGACTTGCTGATCACGACCGAGGCGCCCAGTTCGGCGGCGGCGTCGATGATGCCTTCCAGTGCCTCCGCCGAGTACGTCTTCAGGTCGTTGTTGAACTGCACCTCGATCGTCGGGTTCTCGGCGGTCTCGGTGTGCCGGAACACGGGGGCCAGGTAGTCGTGTTCGTGCAGCAGCTCCAGCACCCGGGCGCGGGTCCCCGGCGCCACGTCACTGCGGTCGTTGACCACTTTCGACACGGTCGCGACGGAGACCCCCGCCTCGCGGGCGATGGTGGCCAGGGTGGTGCGTCTAGCGTGCGGTGGCATCGGCCTCTTCCAGGGTCACATCCACCGGCGTGGTGAGGCGCCGGTCGTGGCCGACCTCCCGGGTGGGGCCCGTCAATCGTACGACAGCCAGGCAGGGCAGCTCCTGTGACGAGGCGCCGACCTGCACCTCGATCGCGCCCGGCTCGACGATCCGGGTGAGATCGCGGCCCGTGAACGCGGTCCGGTCGGCGTGCACCCGGAAGCTCACCCGTGCGCTCGCCCCGGGGGCCAGATCCACCTGTGCGAAGCCGGTCAACTGCCGTACGGGGCGGCTGACTTGGGCGACGGGGTCGCGCAGGTACAGCTGGACGACCTCGCGTCCCGGCCTGGCACCGGTGTTGCGCACCCGCGTCGACACCGTGAACTCGCCGTCGGTGGGGACCTCGTGCGCGCTCACGCGCAGGTCGCCGATCTCGAAGGTGGTGTACGACGCCCCGTACCCGAAGGGGAACAGCGGCGTCGGGTCGACGCTGCTGATGCCCTGCGTGTGCGCGCCCAGCGGCGGTTGCAAGTAAGTGCCGGGCTGGCCGCCCGGGCGGCGCGGAATCTGCACCGGCAGCCGGCCCGCCGGCTGGACGCGTCCGGACAGCACACCCGCGATCGCCGCCGCCCCCTCCTGCCCCGGCATGAAGGCCTGCACGAGGCCGGCCGCCCGCGGATGCACCTCGCCCAGGGCGTAGGGGCGGCCGGACAGGACGACCACGACCACGGGAGTCCCGGTGGCGAACAGTTCCGCGAGCAACTCGGCCTGTACGCCCGGCAGTTGCAGGTCCTCGACGTCGCAGCCCTCGCCCGACGTGCCGTTGCCGAACAGGCCCGCGCGGTCGCCCACCACCGCGATGCACAGCTCCGCCTCGCGGGCCGCGGCCGCCGCCGCGGCGAAGCCGGACCGGTCTTGCTCGCGCACGTCGCAGCCCGGCTCGAAGACGACCTCGGCGTCCGGGAGTTCGGCGCGCAGCGCCTCCACGACCGTCGGTGCCGAGATGCCGAGCGGCAGGTCGGGGTGGCGAGGCAGGACGTGGTTCGGGAAGGCGTAACAGCCCATCAACGTACGCGAGTCGGCCGCGCACGGTCCCACCACGGCGACCCGGCCCGGCGCCGCGCGCCCCGCGTCCGCGTCGACGAGCGGAAGCGCGCTGCCCGCGTCGAGGAGGACGACGGACCGCTCGGCCAACTCCCGTGCCAACTCTCGGTTTTCCGGTGAGTTCAGGTCTCTCTCCGCGGCGGCGACCGAGCCCTCGGGCGTCCAGTCGGCGTCGAGAAGGCCCAACTCGACCTTCTGGGTGAGCAGTCGGCGCACCGCCCGGTCGAGCAGGGACTCCTCGAGTTCGCCCCGCGCAACCCGTTCCTCCAGGTGCCGGCCGAAGGTGAGGGTGTCCGGCAGCTCCACGTCGATGCCCGCGCCGAGTGCCATGACGCCCGCCTCGTCGAGGTCGGCCGCGACGCCGTGCAGGCCGGCGAGGAACGCGAGTGACCCGTAGTCGGAGACGACCGTGCCGGTGAACCCCCAGTCCTCGCGCAGCAGTTGGGTCAGCAGCCACGGGTCGGCGCCGGCCGGTACGCCGTCGATGTCGGAGTAGGAGTTCATCACGGAGCGGGCGCCGCCCACCGCGATCGCGGTCTCGAACGGCGGCAGGATGACATCCAGCAGCTCGCGGCGGCCCATCGGTACGGGGCCGTGGTTGCGGGCGCCGCGGGCCGCCGAGTATCCGGCGAAGTGCTTCAGGGTGGCGACGACACCCGCGCCCTCCACCCCGCCGACGTACGCGGCGCCGAGCATCGACACCAGATAGGGGTCCTCGCCCATGGTCTCCTCGACCCGGCCCCACCGGTAGTCCCGCACCACGTCCAGGACCGGTGCGAGTCCCTGGTGCACGCCGAGCGCCCGCAGGTCCCGCCCGATCGCCCCGCCGATGCGGCGCACCAGGTCGGGGTCGAAGGCCGCCGCCCAGGCGAGCGGCGCGGGATAGACGGTGGCGCCGTACGTGTTGAACCCGGTGAGGCACTCCTCGTGGGCCAGGGCCGGGATGCCGAGCCGGCAGCCCTTGACGACGGTGTGCTGCTGCGCGACCAGGAGCGCCGCGCCCTCCTCCGCGCTCACGGGACGGCTTCCGTATACGCGCGTGAGGTGGCCGAGTCCGTCGCGCGCCGCCTCCTCGAGGGACACGTGCCCCGCATCCTTGAACAGGTCCTCCAGGGGCGCAACTTGAGGCCGTTCGCCCTCACGGTCGTTGCTGTCGGTCACGTCGCCGTCGCCGTCGTCGCCCGCGTCATGTCCCATGAAGTTGCCGAGCCAGCGGCTGCCGAGCTGTGCGACCTTCTCCGCCACCGTCATCTCGGCGAGCAGCGCGTCGACCCGCTCGGAGGCGGGCAGCGCCGGGTCCTGCCAGCGCTGCGCGGTCTGCCCCGTCGTCGCATGTGAATCAGCCGTGGACATCCGCATCCTCCTGTGTTTTTGTCCGCGGCATCTCGAAACATTTTCGAAGTCTGCTGCGGTTCCATGAGAGTCCTGCTCGTCTGACGTTATGCGGAAGTCCCTTGGCTCACAACGTTGTTGCGCATGCCTTGACAGCCCCGTGGCTGCTACCTAATTTGCAGTCACAGAGCTGAAAGTCAGCTGGATTTCGAAAAGTTTTCACAGCGGCTCATGAGTGGCCGGTGGCTCTCGAGTGCGGAGAACAGACATGGAAATCCCCAACTCACGGCGTCCCGTCTCAAGACGGAGCGTCCTCGGCGTCGCCGCCGCCGTCCCGCTCTCCGCGGCGCTCACGGCCTGCGGATCGTCAGGGCCGACCAAGGACGGTGCGAACGGCAAGGCGGGAGCCACGTACTGGTACCTGAGCGGACAGCCCGACGAGGGCGTCAGGGCCGATGCGGTGAAGGCCTTCAACAAGGCCCATCCCAAGAGCCAGATCGCAGGCACCTCGTTCCAGAACGACGCGTTCAAGACGAAGATCAAGACCGCGATCGGTGCCGGGAAGGCGCCCACCATCATCAAGAGCTGGGGCGGCGGGACGCTGCGCAGCTACGTGGAGGCGGGCCAGGTCGAGGATCTGACGCCGTGGCTCGACAAGCACCCCGAGGTCAAGGAGAAGATCTTCCCCACGGCGTTCCCCGCGGCGACCGTGAAGGGCAAGATCTACGCGATGCCCGTCGAGCGCGTGCAGCCCATCTTCCTCTACTACAACAAAAAGGTCTTCGACAAGGTCGGTGTGAAGCCGCCGCAGTCGTGGGACGACATCATGGCGCTCGTGCCCAAGTTCAACGCCGAGGGCATCGCGCCGTTCTCCCTCGGCGGGCAGTCCCGGTGGACGAACATGATGTGGCTGGAGTTCCTCTTCGACCGCATCGGCGGCCCGGAGGTGTTCCAGGCCATCTTCGACGGCGAGAAGAATGCCTGGTCCAACCCCGCGGCCATCGAGGCGCTCGGCATGGTGCAGGACCTGGTCAAAGCCAAGGGCTTCATCAAGGGCTTCTCGTCGATCACCGCGGACTCCAACGCCGACCAGGCCCTCCTGTACACCGGCAAGGCCGCGATGATGCTGCACGGCTCCTGGTCGTACGGAATCCAGAAGAACGACGGCGGTGACTTCGTCTCCAGCGGCGGCCTGGGCTACATGAACTTCCCGCCGGTCAAGGGCGGAAAGGGCGATCCGAGCAACACCGTCGGCAACCCCGGCGAGTACCTGTCCATCTCCTCGAAGGCCGGCGCCAAGGAGAAGAAGATCGCCGAGGAGTTCTTCGCCAAGGGCATGCTGCAGGACGCCGAGGTGAAGGCGTGGATCGACGGCGGCGGCGTCCCGGTCAAGCTGGGCACGGAGAAGCTGCTCGCCGCCTCCAAGGACTCCGACTTCCTGCAGTTCACCTACGACATCGCCACCAAGGCCAAGTCGTTCAGCCAGTCCTGGGACCAGGCGCTCAGCCCGACGGCGGCCGAGACGCTGCTCGACAACATCGTCAAGCTGTTCCAACTGTCCATCTCGCCGCGGCAGTTCGCCGCCAACCTCAACGAGGTCATCGGGAAATGACCTCGCTCACCGCCCGCCCGGCCCGTCGCGGTCAGCGCAGCGTCCTGCCGTGGCTGACCGTGCCGGCGCTCG
The DNA here is from genome assembly GCF_050106155.1 of Streptomyces nidicola. Lineage (NCBI taxonomy): Bacteria > Bacillati > Actinomycetota > Actinomycetes > Kitasatosporales > Streptomycetaceae > Streptomyces > Streptomyces nidicola. Next base: position 1,537,890 of record NZ_JBNBPI010000001.1, on the reverse strand, counting down.
TGGTCTTCGTCGGGTTCGCCGTCGTCCCGCTCGTCGGTGTCTTCGTACTGTCCTTCACCACCTGGGACGGAATCGGCGCCATCCACCCCTCGGGCCTCACCAGTTGGCGGTCGGTGCTCTCCAACCCGGGCCTTCCGCATGCGGTGTTGGTGACCTTCGGGGTCATGATCGCCTCCTGGGCGTTCCAGACCCCGGTGAGCATTCTGCTCGGCACGTTCATGGCGGGACGCCAGCGCTACCGCGCGGTCCTCGGCGTGGTGTACTTCGTCCCGCTGCTGCTCAGCTCCGCCGCGATCGCCGTCGCGTACAAGGCACTGCTGAACCCCACCTTCGGACTGGGCGCGGGCCTGGGGATCGAATGGCTCAGCAAGGACTGGCTGGGCCGGCCGGGGCTCGCGTTCGGCGTCGTCGTCTTCATCGTCTCCTGGCAGTTCGTCCCGTTCCACTCGCTGATCTACCAGGGCGGGGTGCAGCAGATCCCCAAGTCCCTCTACGAGGCGGCCCAGTTGGACGGCGCGGGACGCATCCGGCAGTTCTTCAGCATCACGCTGCCCCAGCTGAAATACACCATCATCACCTCGTCGACACTGATGGTGGTCGGCTCGCTGACCTTCTTCGACCTGATCTACGTCCTGACCGAGGGCGGGCCCGGGGACGCCACCCGCGTCCTCGCGCTCGACATGTACAAGCGGGGATTCCAGGCCAACCTGATGGGCCCGGCCAGCGCCATCGCGGTCATCCTCGTCCTGCTCGGCCTCGTCCTCGCCCTGCTGCTGCGCCGGCTCGGCGGCCGGGACGCCAGTGAGAGCCAGCTCGAGGGGGCCTGACATGACCGCCACACTGACCAAGGCACAACCGCGGAAGGACGACCACCGCGAGCGCCGACGCGGCCGCACCCGGGCGACCGCCCAGCGGCGCAACTGGGCGGGCGGCCTGGCCGGATGGTGCTGGCTCGTCGTCGTCATCATCCCCCTGTACTGGACCCTGATCACCAGCCTCAAGGACCAGAGCACCTACTACAGCGGCAACGCGCTGCTGCCGTCGGGCGACTCCACCTTCGACAACTACCGGTTGGTCATCGAATCCGACTTCCTCCACTACTTCCTCAACAGCGTCGTGGTCGCCGTCGGAGCGGTGGTGCCGGCGATCACGTTCTCCTTCATGGCCGCCTACGCGATCGTGCGCGGCTGGCGGATGCGGTTCCTGCGGATGGTGAACGGCCTCTTCCTCATGGGCCTCGCCATCCCGCTCCAGGCCACGATCATCCCGATCTACCTGATCATCATCAAGCTGCACCTCTACGACAGCCTTTTGGCACTCATCCTCCCCTCCATCGCCTTCGCCATCCCGCTCTCCGTGCTGGTGCTGTCCAACTTCATCCGCGACGTGCCCGAGGAACTCTTCGACTCGATGCGGGTCGACGGAGCCACCGAGTGGTCCACGCTGTGGCGCCTCGCGGCGCCGCTCACCCGCCCCGCCCTCATCACCGTGACCATCTACAACGCGTTGACGATCTGGAACGGATTCCTGCTGCCGCTGATCCTCACCCAGAGCCCGTCCCAGCGGACCCTGCCGCTCGCCGTGTGGACCCTCCAGGGCCAGTTCCAGGTCAACGTCCCCGCGATCCTCGCCGCGGTCATCCTCACCACCCTGCCGATCCTGATCCTGTACGCGTTCGGCCGCCGGCAGCTGCTCAGCGGGCTGACGGCCGGGATCGGCAAGTGACGTGAGCGACGTGTTGTCCACCGTGACGTCCGCGGGTGGGGGCGGCCGGGACGGTCGAGGGGGCATCCAGTGCCCCGGTCACGGTGGGCGGGTGAACGGAGTGGATCCCGCGCCCGATCGTGACGTGCCCGCTCAGCCTCAGCCCGGGGACCTGTTGCCTCTGTTGAGCGCCGACAGTGAGGCCGTCGCCTTCTTCGCGGGAGTCGCGGATCTCGACGCGACGGATCCGACGGCTCATGACCTCGAGGAAGGTGTCCGGCTCGCGTCCGGGGCGCGGCTGGAGCAGTTTGCGCGGGCCGGCTCGGGTGACGCGTTCTGTTTCGTCGGCGAGGGCGGGGAGGAACGACCCGTCGTGTACATCAGCCTCGACGGGGAGGCAGGACTCATCGCCCTCGGGCTGCCGGAGCTGGTGAGGCTGTGCCTCGTGGTCCCGTGGTGGCGGGACGCTCCTGGACGCAGCACCGAAGAGCTGTGGGCGCTCAACGGTGAGTACTTGGACGACATGCCCGACCTCGATCGGCGACAGGACCGCGCGGCCCGGGCGCTCGGCCTCGACCCGATCGCGCTCCCCAGCCAGGCGGAAGTTCTGAACCGGCTTCTCTTGGACCTCCCCCGGGAACCGGTCGCGGACAGCTGCCTCGTCGTTGATGACGAGGGCGTTCCGCTCGACCCCCTGTTCTGCGACGCTCCGCACCGCACCTGACGCCTGCACCGGTGCGGAGCGGGCGGCGGCCCGCCTGCCGGGGGACTACTGTCGGCGCCATGACGACTGACAACGCGCTGCGCAGCGTGTCCATCGAACGTTCCGGCCCGGGCCGGTTCAGCGCGACCAACGTCCGTGGGGGCACCCTGACCTTCGGCACCGGCGAGGGCACGGACTTCACCCCCGTCGAGCTCTTCCTCGCCGCGCTCGGTGGCTGCACCGCCGTCGACGTGGAGGTCGCCACGACGCGGCACACCGAGCCGGACGGGTTCGTCGTCACGGCGTCCGGGGACAAGGTCGAGGACGATGGCGGCAACCGGATGGCGGACCTCTCCGTCACCTTCCACGTCACCTTTCCCGACGGCCCGGAAGGGGACCGGGCCCGCGCGATCCTGCCGCGGGCCGTGAAGAGTTCGCACGACCGCCTGTGCACGGTGAGCCGCACCGTAGAGGCGGGCACCTCGGTCACCGCCACCGTGTCGGACGCCTGAGCGCCATTTCGTCAACGCAGCCCGCAGCAAAGCGAATTGTGTGCCGTGTCCGGCAGGTACCGCACATCGTCGCCGTCAGAGTCCCGCCGCACCGCGGAGCCGGCCCACGGCCACGCCGGGCGCGCTGGTCTCGGCGGTCGTCGTCCCTGTGGGACTCGGGAAGTCGTCGCTGCGGTTCAGGCTGCGTATCGGTACTCCTTGATGACACCGCCGAGGATGCGGGTGTGTAGGAGCCTGCGGCCTTCGTAAACAGTGATGGGACGCTGATCGTTGGTTGCGGGCCCGGTGCGGGCCCGGTGCGGGCGGTGGTCGTTGTAGTGCCGCTCGTAGGCAGTCAAGACGTGCTGGGCGCGGGCTTCGTTCAGGAGATCAGGGCGTGGTCGATGGCTTCGCGCCGGATGCTGCCGATCACTCGCTCGCAGTGGTCGTTGGTCCGGTACGGCGCGGGGCTGGATCGATGCCCGCGGCGAGCGGCACCCACATCGCTCCGAAGCCATGGTCCACCTCGCGATGATCGACCTCATGGCCCGCCGCCTCACCCACGAAGTCACCCCCAAGTGGTGCGGCATCTAACCCGCAACCAATACACACCCCAGGGCGAAACACTCAGTAAAAGGCTCGGCGCACATGTGAGACACGCGGCCGCATTTCCCTCGGGATCCCGGGGGAGCCCTCAGATACTTGTCCGCCCCAGTGATCGGTAGCATTCAGGGTCACCGTAGTGACACTGGGCCGGCATCCGTCGAGGGCATGGGTCACGAGGCCGTGCGGAGCGCATGCGGCGACTTCCGCGAGTCGTGGCAGTACGGCATCAAGCAGATGGCCAAGCTCACCGCTGCGGTCCGGGACGGTCTTGAGGCAACCGCCCAGGCCTACGGTGCGACCGATCAGGCCGTGGCGAAGGCGCTGGCGCCCTCGGGCGTGCCGGCACCGAGCGGGGGGAGCGGCGAGGCCTCGCCGTTCGGCTGAGTCCTCGAAGCCCGCCCGAGCCAACCCAGTAGCCCAGTAGTCCTGTCCGGATTTTGGCCATTTTGGCCACAAGCGAATGACTCAGGGGGAAACGGTATGTTCGCCATACCTGACGCCGCGTACCCCGCGATTGGCTTCGACCCGGCGCCGGGCACACCCGGCGCCGTGCAGGCGCTCGCGGACGACATCAACGACGCGTACGGAAGACTCAACGCGGCGCAGGATGTCCTGGCCGGGATCGTCAACGGCAGCGGCAGCTGGACGGGGGCGGCCGCAGACGCCTTCTCCGCGAAGGTGAAGGAACTGCCGCGCATGCTGTCCACAGCGACGGACAGCTTCCAGCAGGCCCAGGAGGCGCTGGTCGACTGGCAGCACCAGCTGTCGACGATGCAGCGGACCGCGCGCGACTACGAGGCCCGGGCGGAGCAGGCGCGTCAGCAGGTGCGCACCGCGCAGGCCAATACGGATCTGCAGCTGGCCGGGCAGAGCTTCGACAACGGGGCCGAGCTGGCCGAGGCACAGCAACGTCTGGACGCCGCCACGCAGCAGCTTGACCGCGCGCAGGCCGACCTGGACCGCATCATCCAGGACGCCGCACGGCTGCGGGAGCAGCACGACGCGCAGGGCGAGGAGATCGCACGACTGCTGCGCAGGGCCGCCGAGGAAGCCCCTGACAAACCGGGCTTCTTCGACAGCATCGCGGAAGGCTTCAAGCAGCTCGTCGAAGCCCACAAGATGCTCGCCAACGAGGTGGCGGACTGGGTCCACGAGCACGCCAACGCCATCTCCGCCATCGGGGACGTGCTGTCCACGGTCAGCACGACGATCGGTATCGTCGGCCTGGCCCTGGACGCGACCGGTGTCGGTGTCCCGGCCGGCGCCGTCCTGGGTGCCGTGTCCGGCGGTCTCGCGGCGGGTGCGCTGGCGACCCATGGTGTGGCTGCGCTCGGCGGGGCGGACGTGCCCGCGCGGACGTTCGCCGAGGACGCGGCCGGTGTCGTGTCACTGGGAGCGGGCAGCGCTGTGCTCAAGGGTGTGGGGATGGCGGAGCGCACGGTGGCCGCCGTGGCCGGTGGCGAGAGGTTCGTCGGGATCGGAGGCACCGCCGACTCGGTGTGGGCCGCGGTCGAGGACAGCACCGCGGTGGGCTACTTCGTCCCACGCGACGCTCGCCAGGGATTCGAGACGGCGGTTCCCGGCGGACCGCTCGCGGTCGCGTTCGAGAACGCCTGGAAGACCGGCAGTGAGAAGGACCGCGAGGCAGCGGCACAGACGGCGGAGAACTGAGGCTCGGACATGTCCCTCGCAGTACCGATCCTCGCGGTCGTCGCATTCACGGTGCTCGTCCTCGTCGCTCTGCCGATCTTCTTCTACCAAGTTCATGTCGGCTCCACCGGCGCGCGGCAAAGGCGCCAGCAGGAGATCCTGCGGTCCCTCGACGGGAGGCCGGAGGTCAAGGTCCTGGCCTCCGGCACCGGCTGGTCCATGGAGCAGACGGTGTGGGTCGCCCAGCAGCACGGATACGAGCTTTCGCACGTGGAGGGCGTGCGCGCGCAACCCCGATATCTGGTGCTGCGCTCCACGCAGGCGTTCGCACCCTTCCCGCCTCCTCCGCCGCAGGGGGCGTTTCCGCCTCCTGCGCAGGGGATGTTCCCGCCTCCTCCCGGGGCGCCCGAACTACGGCCCGCGTCCCAGGAGATGAGAAAGGCCGGCAATCCGGACGCCGTCTACGGCCTGGCCGTCATCTTCGGCCTGCCGGGCTGCGGCATGGTGGTGAAGGCCGTCACCGCCGCCCGGCACGGTGAATCCTTCACCGTGCAGGCTCTGCTCGGTGTCGCGATGCTGGCCGGGGCAATCGCCCTCATCGCTGTGGCCCGTCGCATGACACGACGAAACACCCCCGGGAGCAGACGGTGAACGTCACCTTCCAGGTGCCCCCGTTCTTCCAGGAGATCGTGCCGGGACTCGCCCCCGACCGGGCACGCACCGCAGCCGCGGCCCGGGCAGGCAGCCGTGCCGACACCCTCAGCGAGGACCAGCTCGACGGCCTCGCCGCCGAGTACGCCCGAGCGTCCGCCGCGCTGGCCGCGGCAAACGTCTTCTACGCGGCCACCTGCCTGGTCACCATCGGCGGTGATCCGTCGAGCGGCACTCTGCTGCTCGCACGGGAACCCCTGACCTATCGCGACCCAGGGACGGCGGTCGCCGGTATCGGTGAGGTGATGGCACGCCGGCACGGCACCGATGGCGCCGTCAGGCAGTGGGACCTGCCCTGCGGCCAGGCAGTCCTCGTGTTCGAGCAGAGCGCGGCGCTGCGCATCCCGGGGGAGCTGACCGCGTCGGGCGAGGACGTCCCGGTCGAGGTCGTGCAGATCCAGGCGTACGTACCGGTGCCGCACGAAGCCGTGCCTGGCGCGCAGGACATGATCGTGGCCACCTTCAGCACCCCCAGTACGGACCACTGGGAGGAGTACTGCGAGGTGATGGCGGCGCTCCTGAGGAGCCTCACCTTCGCGCCCGAGGGGGAGCCCTCCGCGTCGACGCCGGCCGGGGGAGTCCCGGTGGCGTAGGCCGGACCTGTCCGGGGGCTCAGTTCAGTGGTTCTCGGTTCCTTGCGAGGAAGTTGATGATGAGCTCCAGCCATTCCTGCGGATATTCGGTGTACGGCAGGTGCCCAGTGGGCAGCTCGGCGACCTCGGGTGGGGGCCCCGGCGGCGAGCTGCCATTGCAGGGCCGGAGAGATGAGCGGGTCCCCGGTCGTGACGATCGCAAGGGTCGACACGGTGACCCCGGCGAGATCGGTCGCGCCGCATCCGCTTCGTACAGGGTTCAGCTCCGCAGGCGCTGCGCAGAGCGCCGGAGGTGCCCGCGTACGACCTCTGCTTCTCCGCACAGGCCCTGCACTACAACCTGAGCGAGGGCCGCGTTGGGTGTCGACCGGCGGTGCAACCGCCCGCGATCGTAATCGGGTAGCAGTCGGGCCCGTTCAACGCCGCGCTCGCCCCGCTGATCGAGGAGGACGCCTCGGTGCTGACCTTCCTCGACCCGGTGACCTGACGCCGGGGGAGGCGTGGCGGGCGCGACGTCGCGGTGACGGTGTCAGGTCGTCATGCCTCCCATCTTCCAGACCTTCAAGGACGTGACGGTGCTGCCCTCGCCGAAGAGCTGGATGCCGAGGGAGTCCGTGCGCGACGGGTACGCACGGGTGGTGATTGAGCGGTGCGTGTTCGCGTACGCCTCGATGATCGAGCGGTCCACGAACACGTCGAGGCTCAGCTTGCCGTCGGCGAGGGCGAGTTGGCCCTTCTGGATGCCGAGGTCCGGTACGGCGCTGGAGACGTTGCCTGACCGGGTCCGGTCGACTCCGAACTCCTTGGCCCCGGTGTCGTAGAAGAGGCGGGTGCGTTCCTCGTCGCCGGGGCTGCGCAGTACGTCGAGGCCGAATGTGCCGGCGCTGCCCGCTTCCATCGTCAGCTTGATGTGGAGCAGGTCGCCCTTGACCGGGGCGAGGGCGGCGTTCGCGTCGGCGACGGAGGTGGCGCTGTCGATGGTGACCAGGGCCGCGCCGTCGTGGAGGTTCGCCACCTCGGCCACGGGCCCGAAGGCGAGGTCGCCGTCCGCTCGCATCGACAGGGCGATGGGCAGGCCCGCGTTGTGTGCCCATCCGGCGTCGTAGTGGCCCTGTTCGGAGCGCCGGTCCTGGGCGATGGTGAAGACCAGGGAGCGGCCCTTGTCGTCGACCGTGCCGCTGGGCCCCGTGAAGTGGTCGCCGTAGTCGAGGAGTTGGGGCTCATCCTGGTCGGGGTTCCAGGTGCGGGAGGCGGCGTCCCAGGTGCCGACCCAGTAGAAAACGTACTTGCTGCTGTACTCGCCGGGGCCGTCGGGGAAGGCCGGGTTGATGAGGAGCGCGCGGCGTTCGCGGCCTTGTGCGTCCTTGCCGATCGGCAGGAAGGTCGGCAGTTCCCACACCTGTCCCGTCTTCGGGTGTGCCGCCACGTCGCCGACCATCAGCGGGCCTCGGTACGTCCAGTCCGTGAGGTTCGTGGACGTGTAGAGCAGCGCGGTGCCGCCGACGGCGCCGCCGGAGGAGGTCTGGACGCCCGAGCCGACCAGCTGGAACCAGGTGTCGCCGTCCTTCCAGGCGAACGGGTCACGGAAGTCGCCGAAGCGGACCTTGCGGTCGGCGCCGACGTCGAGGTCGGCCTGCTGGCTGATCACGAGCGTGGGGTGCATCGTCCACTGCGCGAAGTCGGGGTCGCCCGGGTCGGTGGGGCGGGCGAGGCCGACCGCCTGGTTGGGCTTTTGGGAGTCGTTGCCGGCGGTGAAGAGGAGGGCGGGGATGCCGTCCGCGTCGAGGGTGGAGGCTCCGGACCAGACGCCGTCGGGGGACACGCTGTCGGCGGTGGGGACGAGGGCGACCGGCAGGTCCCGCCAGTGGACGAGGTCCTTGCTGACGGCGTGACCCCAGCAGATGTTGTGCCAGTACGGGCCGTGCTGGTTGTGCTGGTAGAAGAGGTGGTACTGGCCACCGACCTGGATGGGGGCGTGCGGTTCGTTCATCCAGTGGTTGGGCGCGGTGAAGTGGAAGGCCGGGCGGTAGCGGTCGCCCTCGTAGCGCGAGCGGTGCATGGTCAGGGCGGGTGCGGCCTTGGGGATCGTCCCGCCGTCGAAGGTCTTGAGGTCCGCCTGGTGGCTCGCCGCGACCTCGGCGTCGGTCAACGCGCCGCCGTGCAGCTTCAGTTCGTCGATCAGGCCGTTGAACATGTTGACCGCGAACGTGCCGTTGATGACGGCGGGTTGGTTGTGCCGGCCGACGAGCAGGGGCACGTCCGCCTTGTTCAGCCGGGCGGCCGTCGGGATCGCCGTCTGTGCGACCGGGTCACCGTTGACGTACAGCCTGATCGCGCCGTCGGCGGGGGAGAACACGGCGGCGACGTGTGCCCACGTGCCCGCGGCCAGCGCGGCCGACTTCGGCGAGGTGACCTCGTACCAGGCGTCTCCCGTGCCGATCCCGAACTGCCAGACGCCGTGCCGGCCGACGCCCAGGCAGAAGCCGCGCCGAGCGCCCTTGTCCTGCTGGTTGATGACGACGGACGGCTTGCCGTCGTCGCCCCACTCGAAGGCGCGCGGCGCGACCCAGGCCTCGACGGTCAGTCCGTCGGCGGGGAGCGTGACGGCGGAGGCGTCGCGGGCGATCCAGGTGGAGTAGCCGTCGAAGAGCAGGGCTCCGGACAGGACGCCGTTCGCCTCCTGCTTCGCCGTCCACAGCGGGGCGCTGTCCGGCTTGTAGACGGCGTCGTTGAACACGTACTTGATCGCGTCCGTGGACTGGGTGACCTTCTCGCGTGTGCTCGTCCCGGTGCCCTCGGGGAAGTCCCAGTGGGCAGTGAGGCTCGCGGCCAGTTTCCGGTCGGTTTCCGCCGAGGCGGTGGCGGTGCGGGCGAGCGGGACGAGTGCTCCGCCGGCGGCGACGGACAGGACGCGCAGGACTGTTCTTCTCTTCATGACGGCTCCAGAGTGAACGGTGATGCCAAATCGGTTTACCTGTGCGGACGGCAGGCATCGTTCGGCGAGCGGAGCTGCTAACGCAAGAGCTAACGCAGCACCGGTTACGACGACGCGGCGCAAAATCGGGACCAACTACCCAGAAGTGCGGCCTTTGTTGATGACCGATGTCCAAGGCGTTGACAGGACGTGGCGCTAGCAGCATTCTCGATCCGCACTTGCTAATCCGATTTAACGGAGGTCCGGAAGCCGATGCCCGGGAACCGCGTGACCATGGCCGATGTCGCCCGCCGTGCGGGGGTCTCCCCGACGACGGCGTCCTTCGCGCTGTCCGGCCGTACCGATATGCGGATCTCGGACGCGGCCCGGGACAAGGTCCTGGCCGCGGCGGCCGACCTCGGGTACCGGCCCAACGTCACGGCGCGCAGCCTGCGCACCAAGTCGAGTCAGACCATCGGCTTCGTGTCCGACACCATCACCACGACCCCCTTCGCGGGAGAGGTGATCCGCGGGGCCCTCGACGCGGCGCGGGAGAAGGAGAACCTGCTCTTCATCACGGAGACGGGCGGCGACCGTGCGGTGGAGTCCGGCCTGGTCAACGGCCTGCTGGACCGGCAGGTCGACGCCGTGATCTACGCGGCCATGTACACCCACTACGTCACCCCGCCGCCGGAACTGCACGGGCGGCGTGTGCTCCTGCTCAACTGCCTGGCCCCCGGCTTCGACGCACCGTCGGTGATCCCGGACGAGATCGAGGCGGGCCGCACGGCCGCACGGGTGCTGCTCGACGCCGGGCACACCCGCGACATCTGGGCCATCGGCGGCCACCAGGCGATACCCGCCTCCCCGGACGGCAACTTCGCCGGGATCGAGCGCATGCGGGGCCTCCAGGACGTGCTGCGGGACGCCGGCGCCCGCCTCGACGGCGTCGTGGAGTGCGACTGGGGAGCCGAGGACGGCTACCGGGAGGTGTCCCGACTGCTCGCCGAGGGGCGCCGCCCCCGGGCACTGGTGTGCTCCACCGACAGGGTGTCCTTCGGCGCCTACCAGGCTCTCGCCGAGGCCGGCCTGTCCGTCCCGCAGGACGTCTCGATCGTCTCCTTCGACGACCAGGACATCGCCGGCTGGCTCCGTCCCGCGCTCACCACGGTCGCCCTGCCGCACAACGAACTCGGCCGCAGGGCCATCGAGTTGATCCTCGCGGACGACCCCCTGGACGCGACCGTCCACCGCGTTCCCATGCCCCTGCGGGAGCGCGGGTCCGTCGGGCCTCCCCGCTCGGCGAACTGACCTGTGCACATCCGGTGGGGCCGGGCTGCCACCCGGCCCCACCGCAGTCCATCCGTGCCACTCAACTCAAGAACGGACGAACCTCAATGCGCAGAACCATCGTAGTCGCGGTCTGTGCCGCCCTGGGACTGACCATCAGTGGTTGCTCGGGATCCGGCGACACGGCCTCCTCGGAGGGCTCGTCGTGCGACGGAAAGATCGACGGCAAGCGGACGATCAGCACCTTCTACCACGGGGGAGGCGCGGAGAAGAAGACGTTCCTGGGCGTGGTCAAGGACTTCAACAAGAGCCAGGACCAGGTCACCGTGAAGGTGCAGAGCGTTCCCGAGGGGACGTACAACGACGCCGTCCAGGCGGCCTCCGCATCCGACAAGCTTCCCGACGTCCTCGACTTCGACGGCCCCAACCTCTACAACTACGCCTGGAACGGCGACCTGATCCCCCTGGACGACTGTCTCAAGGCCGGGACGCGCAAGCAGTTGCTGCCCTCGATCATCCAACAGGGCACCTACGACAAGAAGTTGTACGGGGTCGGTGCGTTCGACTCCGGCGTCGTCCTGTACGCGTACAAGTCCGCCCTCAAGAAGGCCGGAGCGCGCATACCCACCGGCATCGACGACGCCTGGACCGCCGCCGAATTCACCGACGTCCTGGGCAAGTTGAAGAAGGCGGGCTACGCCCGGCCCCTCGACACACACATGTGGTACGGGCGTCAGGGGGAGTGGTTCTCCTACGCCTTCAGCCCCATCGTCCAGTCCGCCGGCGGCGACCTCATCGACCGTGACGGGTACAAGACGGCCGCGGGAGCGCTGGACAAGCCCGAGGTCGTCAAGGCGATGCGGACCTTCCAGTCCTGGTACACGAAGAAATACGTCGACACCGAGGCCCAGGACGACACCCCGTTCCTGAAGAAGACGAGCCCCATCGCCTGGAACGGCATGTGGGCGTACAAGAACGGCTACAAAAAGGCGGCCGGCGACGACCTCGCCGTCCTTCCGCTCCCCGACTTCGGCACCGGCTCGAAGACCGGCATGGGCTCCTGGCAGTTCGGCATCACACGCAAGGCCGAGGACCCCGACGCCGCGGCGGCCTTCCTGGAGTACCTGCTCACCAAGAAGAGCCTGCTCACGATGTACGACGCCGTGGGTGCCCCGCCCTCGACGACCGCGGCGCTCAAGGACACGGACATCTACGCGCCGAACGGCCCGATGAGCCTGGTGACCGACAGCCTCAACCAGGCGCCCAAGGTGGCGGTATCCCGCCCCCAGACGCCGGCCTACCCCACCATCACGCAGGCGTTCTCACAGGCCATCGACGACATCAGCCTCGGCAAGGACGTCCCCGACGCCCTGAAGAAGGCGGTCGACACGATCGACCAGGACATCAAGGACAACGACGGCTACCCCGTCAAGTGAGACAGCCCGGTGCGGCGGCGGCCGCCCCGCCCCGCCGCCGCACCGGGCCCTTCACGCTCCGCCACCGCACCACGTCCTGCGCCTTGAGGTGACCCACCATGCACACCACCCTCGACAAACCACCCGTGCCGCGAACGCCGAAGGCCCCAGTGGCCCGACGCCGCGCCCCTGCCAGGTCCGGCGGCCGGGGCCGGGCCGCCGCGCTCCTGTTCTCCGCCCCGGCCGTGGCCCTGCTGGCCGTCTTTCTGATCTTCCCGTTCGTCTCCGCCGTCGTGCTGTCCTTCACCAACCAGCGGCTCGCCTCGCCGCTGCCGGTGGAGTTCACCGGCCTGGAGAACTACCAACGCATCTTCACCGACGGCCAGTTCTGGCGCTCGTTCGGCAACAACACGCTGTTCGCCGCCGTCGTCGTGCCCGTGCAGACGGCCGCCGCCCTCGCCCTCGCCGTCCTGGTCAACCGGCGCCTGCGACTGCGCCTCTTCTTCCGCACGGTCTACTTCCTGCCCACCGTGACGGTGATGGCGGTCGCCTCCGTCGTGTGGAAGGTGCTGCTGCTTCCCGACTCCGGCCTCGTCAACGGAGTGCTGGGCACGCTGACCCTCGGGCATCTGCAGCCGGGCTGGCTGTCCAGTACGAGCTGGGCGATGCCCGCGATCGTGCTGACCTCGGTCTGGCAGGGCGTCGGCTTCCAGATGGTGATCTTCCTCGCCGGCCTCCAGGCCATCCCCGCCTCGCTCTACGAAGCGGCGCGCGTCGACGGGGCGAACGCCTGGCAGCAGTTCCGCCACGTCACGCTCCCGGGGCTGCGCAACACCCTGGTGTTCGTGATCAACGTGACGGCGATCTTCGCCTTCCGGCTGTTCGACCAGGTGTACATGATGCCGCAGTTCCCCGGCGGCCCCACGGACTCCACCCGCACGATGATGCTGCAGCTCCTGCAGACCGGCTACACCCGGCGCATGATCGGCCAGGCGTCCGCCATCGCCGTCGTCTTCTTCCTGTTCGTTCTCGCCGTCACGCTGGTCCAGCGCCGGCTCGGCCGTGAGGAGCGCGCCGTCCGATGACACTCTCCACCGCCCCCGGGCGCCGCGCCGCGCAGTCCGCCCCTCGGCGAGCCCGCCGCCACCCCCACAACCGTGCGCTCCACTACCTCGTCTGCGGACTCATCGCGCTGGTGATGCTGGTCCCGCTGGTCTTCATGTTCGCCGGCGCGCTCAAGCCGAACGCCGACGTCCTTGCCGACGGCGGCAGTTGGCGCGCCCTGATCCCACTGCACCCGACCTTCGACAACTTCACCAGCGCCTGGGAACGCTCCAACTTCGGCCGCCTGCTGCTCAATTCACTCGTCGTGTGCGGCGCGACGGTCGCCCTCGGCCTCGTCGTCAACAGCATGTTCGGCTACGCCCTCGCCCGGCTGCGCTGGACCGGCCGCAACATCGTGCTCGCCGCCGTGGTCGCGCTCATCATCATCCCGTTCGAGGCGCTCGCCATCCCCCTGCTGCTGATGATGACGGAGCTGGGCTGGCTGGACACCTACCAGGCGCAGATCGTGCCCTTCATCGCCAACCCGTTCTTCGTCTACCTCTTCTACTCCTTCTTCCTCGCGCTGCCCCGGGAGCTGGAGGAAGCCGCCCGGGTCGACGGAGCCGGCCCCTGGCGGACCTTCCGCAGCATCATCGTGCCGCTGTCGAAGCCCGCGTACGCGTCGGTGGCGATCCTGAGCTTCCTGATGACATGGGGGCAGCTGCTGTGGCCGGTCATGGCCACGCGCAGCGAGGACGTACGGCCGCTGCCGGTGGGCATGTCCGTCTTCCAGACCCTGCCGCCGCTGCAATGGGGAGACATCATGGCGTTCGCCGCGATGATGACCGTCCCCACCCTCGTGGTGTTCCTGATCTTCCAGCGCGCCTTCGTGCAGGGCGTGGCGGCCCAGGCGGTCAAGGAGTGACCGCACAGGCACAGGCCCATTCCTCCATCGAAAGGCGGCCCATGGCCGACGACCGCATTCGGGACCCGCACCTCCCCGAGGTGCACCTGAGACCGCCGGCCAACTGGATCAACGACCCCAACGGCCTGGTGCATCACGCCGGTTGGTACCACGTCTTCTTCCAGCACAACCCGCAGGCACCCACGCACGACCACGTGCACTGGGGCCACTACCGAAGCCGCGATCTGCTGCGCTGGGAGCCCCAACCCCTGGCGCTCACCCCCGACTTCGGGCACCCCGACGAGGACGGCTGCTTCTCGGGTAACGCCGTCTCGCGGGACGGCCGGATCACCGCCTTCTACTCGGCGCACCGCATCGGCCACCCCTGGCAGCCCGTCGCGGCGGCCGATTCCGACCCGGACGGAGCCATCTTCGTCAAACGCCCCGAACTCCTCGTGGCTCACGCCCCGTCGGGGGTCACCACCTTCCGTGACCCCTACGTGTGGCGGGACGGTGACCGCTGGCGCATGCTCGTGGGCGCCGGATACGCGAACGGAGACGGCGCCGCCCTCGCGTACACCTCGCACGACCTCACGGAGTGGACGTACGACGGTCCGCTCCACCGCCGTGCGGACACGACACCTGACGACCCGGCGGCGGTCCGTACCGGGGAGGCGTGGGAGTGCCCTCAACTGGCGGTCTACGACGACGGCCGGGCCCTACTCCTCACGAGCGCCTGGTACCAGCGCACCGGCCCGTCCCACGTCGTGGCATGGCCGGGACACCGCGAGGCGGCCGGTGGCATCCGGTTCGAGGCGGCGACCCGCTTCGATCACGGCCCCGACTTCTACGCCCCGGCCCTGATGCGCGCACCGGACGGGCGGTGGCTGCTGTGGGGCTGGTGCTGGGAGGCGCGGGAGGAATCCTGTGCCAAGGAGGCGGGCTGGGCCGGAGTCCTGACCGTCCCCCGGGAACTCACCCTGCGCCCCGACGGCAGCCCTCACCAGGCGCCGGCGCGCGAGCTGGACGGACTGCGTACGAGCACATGGCTGAAGGCAACGCGGGCCGGGCCCGGGACGACATCTGTGCTCGGCGGCGTCGACCCCGCGGCCGACATCTGTGTCCGCCTCGGCTTCGGGAGGGATGCCGCCTGGGGGCTGCGGATCGTCTGCGGGCCGGGTGGCGCCGACGGCGGCGACGACACGAATCACCTGGACCTGGAGATCCGCGACGGCGCGCTGACGGTCGACCGAGGTCACGCCTCGGCCGACACCCGCGCCCACGTGGGCGCCTACCGGATGCCACTGCCGGAGCTCACCCCGGAAGGGGAGCTGGAGCTGCGCATCATCCTGGACCACTCCGTCGCCGAGATCTTCAGCGGATCCGGTGAGGCACTGACCCTGCGCTTGTACCCCGCACGCAGCGAATCGTGGACCTTGGTGTCACGGGGGCTCGCGAGTGACGCGGTCGAGGTGACGCTGACGGCGCACGCACTGCGGACACCGGACGCCGTCGATTCCGCGTAGGGCGGGGCCCGTTGTGCGGGCCCTGGGGTCGAGACCGTACGTATCGCGTCGGGACCGTATGCATCGCGTCATGCGTGTGCGTACGGTCCCTCGCTGTTCGTCTAGCGATCTCGTGCGTCGTACTCCTCGCGGCTGGTGAGGACTTGGTCCATATGGGTCTGCGCCCACTGACGGAGCCCGCGCGTCAGGTGGTGGAGTGAGAGGCCGAGGTCGGTCAGCTCGTAGGTAACGGTGACGGGGACCGTCGGCGTCACCGTGCGGGTGAGCAAGCCGTCGCGTTCGAGGGCTCGTAGGGTCTGAGTCAGCATCTTCTGGCTGACGCCGGCCAGTAGCCGGGCGAGCTCCGAGTAGCGCATCGCCTTGGGGGCGTGCGATGCGCCGGGCTGTTCGGACGCGTCGCCGCCCAGCGCGCAAAGGATCAGGACGACCCACTTGTCCGAGATCCTGTCGAGAAGCTGACGGCTGGGGCACATCGCCAGGAACGCGTTGTACTCCGCCTTGGCCTGCGCCTTCTTGTCGGCCTTCGTCGTCGTCACTGAGGTCGCCTCTCACTCCCGGGGTGGTTACGCACTTCATAGTGCCTACTTCCCGTCAGGAAGTAACTCTCCAACACTGATGCAAGGGGTCGGAGACACCACCCCTGGCAAGAAGCGAAAGGCACTGTGATGACCACGCCCTCCACAGCATCTCTTCCGGGCGGATTCTGGACGCTGGGTGACTCGACCGTCACCCGGTTCGGATACGGCGCGATGCAGCTCGCCGGCCCGTGGGTCATGGGTCCGCCCGCCGACCACGACGGCGCCCTGGCCGTCCTGCGCGAGGCAGTCGGTCTCGGGATCACCCACATCGACACCAGCGACGCCTACGGACCACGCATCACGAATGAGCTGATCCGTGAAGCACTGCACCCGTACCCGGAGTCGCTGTTCATCGCCACCAAAGTGGGCGCGACCCGAGACGCACAGGGCGGCTGGCCCACGGCCCGGCGCCCCGAGGACCTGCGCAAGCAGGTCCACGAGAACCTCGAATCCCTCGGCGTCGAGGCTCTCGACCTGGTCAACATGCGCATGGGAGACGCTCAGGGCCCCCAGCCCGGCTCGATCACCGAAGCGTTCGAGACGCTTGTCGACCTCCAACGAGAGGGCCTGATCCGACACCTCGGCGTCAGCAATGTCACGCCGGATCAGGTCGCCGAGGCACGCGGTATCGCCCCGATCGTGTGCGTGCAAAACATGTACAACCTCGCCCACCGCCATGACGACGATCTCGTGGACCGCCTCGCTGCCGATGGCATCGCCTATGTGCCGTTCTTCCCCCTGGGAGGCTTCACGCCGCTCCAGTCCGAGGCCCTCTCGAAGGTCGCGAGTCGGCTGGGGACGACGCCGATGTCGGTCGCGCTGGCTTGGCTCATGCAACGCTCGCCGAACATCCTGCTCATCCCCGGTACGTCGTCCACCGCCCACCTGCGCGAAAACATCGCAGGCGCCGGAGTCTCCCTTTCCGACGAGGCTCTGGCCGAACTGGATGGCATCGGCCACTGAGCAACACAGGTCACTGACCCGGACCGGGCAGCTCCCTCCAGGGGTGCACGGGCCGCCGACGCACGGACGTCGCCCGCATGCTCGACGCCGGCGTCCTCAAGGCCGGCACGCACGGTTGTGGGCGGCGAGAGTGTCCGGTGTGTTGATGGGGCGTCAAGGTTACGGCGTTACGGCGGCCAGTGCGGCGCGGATGGTGTCCGTGCCGGCCGGTGCGCCCTTCTCGTTCGAGTAGGGGCCGTACGGCGTTCCCCACACCGGCGTGCCGGTTGACTGCCGCCAGCTGTCGGCGAGGGATCCCGCGTCGACCAGGTCGTAGCCGATGGAGTCGATGAACGCGCTCACCGCCGCCTTCGCCGGTGCGGAGTCGCCTGCGATGGGAAGGCAGGAGCGGTCGGGGGCCCCTGCCGGGCGGGCGAGGGAGAGCAGGTGCTTGTAGAAGATGTTGTTGAACGCCTTGACCAGCAGTGCATCGGGCAGATGCCGCAGGAGCAGCTCGCTGGAGGTGAGAACCCCGCTGTCGAGGTCGGCGATGTGTCCGTCCCGCTCGGGTCCGTAATTGCAGGTGTCGATGACCGGCTTTCCGGACAGGGGCGCGGCGGGTATGTGCGGGAAGGCGCTGACCGGCACGGTGACCACCACGATGTCACCGGCCGACGCGGCCTCTTCGCTCGTGGCCGCGGACGCCCGTGGCCCGAGTTCGCGGACGGTCTCCGCGAGCGTGTGGGGGCCGCGGGAATTGCTGAGCACCACCTGATGTCCGGCGTCCACCGCCAGGCGTGCGAGAGTCCTGCCGATGGCTCCGCTTCCGATGAAGCCCACCGTTGTCATGGTTCTCCGTCCTTTTCACAGAGTTGGGCGTGCCGGGGTGGTCACGAGTCGCGGATGGTCCGGCTCAGGCGACGGGGAAGTAGTGGCCGTTGTCCAGGTCGGCGAGGAGGCGCGGCTGGGCGGGTTCCCAGCCGAGGGTGCGGCGGGTGAGGGCGTTGGACGCCGGGTAGCTCTGCGTGGCGATGTTGGTGAGGAATCCGAAGTGGCCCGGGGTCATCAGGGCGTCATTGGGAATGCTCACGGCGGGCAGGCCCAGACGGTCGGCGAGTGCCTCGGCGATGTCGCGGAAGGGCGTGCCCTCGTCCTCGACCGCGTGCCAGTAGCTGCCGGCCGGCCCGTTTTCCAGGGCCAGGCGGAACAGGACGGCGGTGTCGCGGATGTGGACGGCATTCCACACGTTGGCGCCGTCACCGGGGTAGCCGGCGAACCCCTTCTCCTTCGCGAGCGCGATCAGCGTGGGAAGGAAGCCCGCCACATCACTCGTGCCGTGCGCGATGTTGGCGATCCGTACGACCGAGGACCGCACCCCCTGCCCGGCCAGGTCGATCACGGCTCGCTCCACGACATTGCGGACCCGCAGGGTGCCCCGGTGCTCCTCGCCGGACGGCAGGGCAGGGTCTTCCTCGGTGGCCGGCCGCCCCAAGTTGCCGGGCGAGCCTATGCTCCCGGCCGTGACCAGCGGCTTTCCGGTTCCCGCGAGGGCCTCGCCGTAGGCGAGCATGATGGGGAGCTCTGCGGCGGCCACGGCGTCCATGCCGCCGGTGGGCAGGAGGTCCTGTCGGTGGGCGACGTGGATGACGCCGTCGGAGGCGGCGGCCGCTTCCTTGAGCCCGTCGAGATCCTCCAGGTCGCCGCGCCGTACCTTCGCACCGAGTGCGGACAGGGTTCTCGCGGACGCGTCCGACCGGGCCAGACCAGTGACCTCGTGCCCTGCGGAAATGAGCTCGGGAATGATGTGAGAACCGGAATGCCCAGTCCCGCCGGCGACGAATACACGCATGTGGATTGTTCCTTAAAGAGGTGGGCCGGGTTTTCCGTGCCGCTCGTCGTGCCCTAATGCTGGACGCGGCACGGGAAAGACGAGCGGCGCTGTTCAGCGCAGAATAGTGACGTTGAGGGAGAAATCGGCGTGCTTGACGGAGTGGCTCATCAGGCCCAGCTCCAGCAGGCCGACATTTTCCAGTGCGCGCGCCATGAACAGATCGCCGGTGTCCCAGGGGCGCAGCCCCAGGCTCTCGACAAACGCCGACACGCGGGCCTTGGCCTGCGCGTCGTCGCCGGCGAGGAACACGTCCACCGGTCGGCCTCCGGCGGACCCGGCGGCCACCACGTGGGAGAACACCGTGTTGAACGCCTTGACGACGTGCGCGTCATCGGGAGCCGCCTTGGCGATCTCCCGCGCTCCGGAGCTGTCGTCGGGCACGACGAAGCCCTGCAGATCAGGGGTGACGGGGTTGGTGACGTCGACGATGATCTTGCCGCGCAGTGCGTCCCCGTACTCCCTCACCACCGCTGCTGCGCCGGTGTAGGGCACGGCGAGGATCACGATGTCCCCGGCCGGGACGTCACCGGCCGTGCCCACCGTGGCGCCGCCGAGTGCGGCTGCCACCTCCTTCGCCTTGGCTTGGTCGCGGCCGAGGATCTCGACGGTGTTCCCGCCTGCGAGTGCCCGTCCGGCCAGAGCCTGGGCCATGTTCCCCAGCCCGACAATGCTGATACCGCTCATCGGTATTCCTGCTTTCCGGTTTCTGGATTCCGGTCCTGCCGGAAATTCATGTATCGAATTCACTTCCGGCGCCATGGGGTGCCGCATTTGATGCTGTCACCGTCCCCAGGAAACGTCCAAGACCTCTTTAAACCCTGGTGATACCCTGAAGGTCTCACCACGCTGGGGGTCGTATGGATCTCGATCTGCGCAAACTGCGGTATTTCGTCGCCGTGGCCGACCGGCTCCACTTCGGCCGCGCCGCCGAGGAACTTCACATCGCGCAGCCGGTGCTCAGCCGACAGATCCGCGCGCTCGAACAAGATCTCGGCGCGGCGCTGTTCACCCGGGACCGTCACGGCGTCGAGCTGACCGACGCGGGCCGGCAGCTGCTGACCGGCGCCGGCCCGCTGCTCGCCTCCACGCACGCGCTGCGGCGCCGGGTGTCCGAGGCCGCCGGCGGCCGGCGGCGGCTCATGGTCGGCTTCCGTGCCGGCATTCCCGTCACCCCGGCGGCCCGCGCGTTCGAGGGCAAGCACCCGGACGTGATCGTCGACGTGCGGCGGATCGAAGGCGCCGACCAGGCCGTGATGCTGCTCGACGGGCGCATCGACGTCGCCTTCGTGCGTCTGCCCATCGACGAAACCGGCCTGCGCCTGACGCCGCTGTACTCCGAACCGCGGGTGGCGGTGCTGCCGGCCGGACATCGCCTCGCCGGCAAGGCGGAGGTCACCGAGACCGACCTGGCCGGTGAGCCGCTGCTGTGGGACGGTGACGCGAGCTCGCAGCCCACCGAGCGCCCGTTCGCCAACGCCGGATACCCGGTGCGCGGGGTCGACGAGACCCTCGAACACGTAGCGGCCGGACGCGGTATCTCCTTCCTGGCCCGCTCGGCGTCCGTGTTCTACTCGCATCCCGACATCGCCTACGTGCCGACCCCGGACCTGGCGCCCGACCAGGTGCATCTCGCGGTGGCGGAAACGTATACCTCACCGGTCATGGACGACTTCATCACGGCGGCTCACTCGGCGGCCGAGACCACGGCGGAATGCGGCAACTACGAGATGTGGCAGCTCGGGGGCGACGCCCTCACACGGCACGCGTAAGCAGACGCTGGAGACTGCCGCCGGATTCGAGATCTTCGCCCCCCCGGCACACACCGGGCGAGAGGGTCGAGGAGTGCGGCGAGCGAGGCCCGGTCTGCTGGTGCGAACTTGGCCCGTTGCGGGCCGAGTTGTCGCGCGCTCACGCTCCGCGGGCTTCGGCCTGCCCCCCGGGGCGGCTGTGACCAGGTGCATCTTGTTCGTCCGGGATGGGTGGCACGGCCACGCATCAAGTGTCGCGGGGTCGCGATGGAGCTGTCATGGCCCTGTAACCGGCCTTACGTGGGACGCGGTTGGTGCGTCAGGGTCGTTGTCGACCAAGCGTATTGATCAGCCGGTCGACGGCCGGTCCTTCACCACATCCGCCAAGGGGGAACACGCTCATGCTCCGCAGCCACCGCCGCAACACCGTACTCGCCGCCACCGCTCTTCTGGGCTTGACCACGATGCTGACGGCCTGCCAGGGGGACACCGGAGCCTCTGGCGGCTCCGGTGGCTCCGGCGCGTCCGCCGCCTCGGACTCAGTGGCCAAGAACAGCGGCTCCGACAACTCCGAGGACAACGGCAGCGTCCCCGGCCGCACCACCACCGGGGACTCCGACAGCGGCGACAACGCGGCCCCGGCCGACAGTGGCTCCGGCGACAGCGGCTCCGCCGCGAGCGGCACGGGCATCAGCCACACCTACCTCGGCGTCGTCAAGTACGTCGCGCCCGGCAAGTTCACCGTCTCCAGCCAAGCCTTCAACATCTCGGGCACCACCGAGATCGAGGGCCGCGGCGACATCTGCGGACAGCCCGAGGGGCAGGCCACGAAGTGCTCCGAGGCGCAATTGGAGAACGCCGCCAAGAACGAAACTCTCAGCGCCGTGGTGAAGGTGGTGAACGGCCTCGCGGTCAACATCACCGACGATGCGAACGTCGGCAGCGGCCACACGACCGGCAAGGTGTGGGGCAAGCTCGGCAAGGAGAGCCGGAACAGCTACTACGTGACGAACAGCGACGGCGTAAGGGTCTTCTTCGGGCTCCACCGCCTCACGACCTTCGTCGGCAGCGGCCTGATCTGCGGCAGCGCGAACGCCAACGCCATCTGCACACAGGCGCAGTTCGACGCGGCCTCCCGCAAGGGCGTCGAGGTCGTCACCGACCTCGTCAACGGCACGGCCCTCAACATCGGGGAGAACCACAACTGACCCTGCGCCACCGTCGGCCCGGCCCCGTCCTCGAACGTCGGGCCGACGCGCACGTGCGGGCTCTACTGAGTGCTTCGCCGTGTGATGTGCGTTTGGTTCCGTCGGCGGGCACCGCAGCCCACTGACACCCTGTCACCGCCCGCCCCTACCCCGGCACGGCAGTCGTCCCGCTCAGTACGGACCGCGGCGAGTCCCACTCCCGCAGTCGCACCCCGACCCGGTCGTCCCGTTCATCGCGCAGCGCCTCCTCGTATGCCTTCGCCAATACGTCGTCGATCAGGACACGCCGCCCCGCGCGGGCCGACTCGACCGCTGCCTCGACCATCGCGAGGCTGAGGATGTTCTCGTGGACCTCGCCCATCGGCACCGTGCCGGTGCGCAGGGCCGCCGTGAACACCTCCAGGGCGCCCGCGATGCCGCCAAGGGTGCGGGCCGGGTCCAGCGGCGGGGCGGCCGGCGGGTCGGTAGTCGGGGGTGTCTCGCCGTCCCACAGGGCCGTTCCCTTTTCGCCGGAGAGCCGCCAACGGCCGTTCCAGGACGTCTCGTCGCCGCCCTGGCACCAGCTGCCGTGGTACGTGTAGCGGACGCCGCCGGCGAATTCGAAGACGGCGCTCGCCGCCGCGTCGCCCGCGTACCAGCTCCAAGGCGGGTTGTACGAGTCGCAGTAGACCGCCACCGGTTCCGCGCCGATCAGGAAGCGGGCCGTGTCGAAGGGATGGATCGCCATGTCCACCAGGAGCGGATACGGCATGGCGTCGCGGAAACCGCCGAAGCGGGGCGCTCGGTAGAACTCCGTTGTCACGCCGCCGAGTTGGCCGAGGTGTTCCGTCACCTGCGACCGCAGTGCGAACACCTGGGGGTTCCAGCGCCGCGACTGGCTGACCATGAACAGCTCGCCGGTCACCTCCGCGGCCGCCGCGAGGGAGAGCGCGGACGCGACCGTGGGGGCCACCGGCTTCTCCCCGAGGACGGGAAGCCCGGCAGCGAGCGCGTCGGTCGTGACCGGGTGATGGGCCGCGGGGACGGTGACGTTCACGATCGCCTGCGCACCGGTCTCCGCCGCGAGTCGCACCGCGTCCGCGCCGACCGGCAGGTCCGGGCGTCCCGTCTCGCGCGCCGCGTCCCGCGCCGCCTCCAGGTCGAGGTCGACGATGCCGACGAGCGCGGCCGTCGGCGAAGCGGCCAGCGCCCGCAGCCACGCGCGTCCCATCCCGCCGGCGCCGACCAGGAGCACGCGCAGCGGATCCTCGGGGCCGTTCGCGATGACCCGGTGGCCCATGTGACCCAGGTGATCTATGTGATCCATGTGGTTCACGACAGCGGGCCCTGGTACGAGCCGCCCTTGAAGAACTCGCCGGTCTCGTAGCGGAGCAGCTCCGGGTACGCCCGCTCCGGGCGGTCCGTGCGCGCCCATTGCACGCCGTTCGCGATGACCTTGCGGACGTGCTTGTGGTGGTACGTCGGGAAGTCCTGGTCGCCGGGGCGGAAGTAGAAGATCTTGCCGTGGCCGCGCCGGAAGGTGCAGCCGCTGCGGAAGACCTCGCCACCGCTGAACGACGACACGAAGACCAGCTCGTCGGGGGCCGGGATGTCGAAGAACTCGCCGTACATCTCGTCCTCGGGAATCTCGATGGGGTGCGGCACCCCTTGCGCGATCGGGTGCGTCGGGTCGACGGTCCAGATCAGCTCGCGGTCGTGCTCGCTGCGCCAGCGCAGGGTGCAGCTGGTGCCCATCAGCTTGGTGAAGATCTTCGACCAGTGCCCGGAGTGCAGCACGATCAGCCCCATGCCGGACAGCACGTGCCGGTGCACACGCTCGACGACCGCGTCGCTGACGTCACCATGTGCGGCGTGCCCCCACCAGGTCAGTACGTCGGTGGCGGCGAGTACCTCCTCGGTCAGGCCGTGCTCGGGCTCGTCCAGGGTGGCGGTGCGCACGGTGCAGTCGTCGCCGAGGTTCTCGCGGATGCCGTCGGCGATGGTGGCGTGCATGCCGTCCGGGTAGATCTTCGCGACGTGCTCCTCGATCTGCTCGTGGCGGTTCTCGCCCCAGACGGTCACACGGATCGGGGCGTTGTCCTGGGAGGAAGACTGGGATGCAGACATGGGGTGAATCACCTTTCTGGTGGGGGTGGTTGGAGCCTTGGCGCCGGGCTACTTGACCGATCCGCCGGCCACGCCCGCGGCCACGTACCGCTGCGCCGCGACCAGCAGCAGCACCGCGGGAATGCACGCGAGCGTCGCCGTCGCCATGACCGCGCTCCAGTCGTTCACGTGCGCGCCGAGGTACTGATAGAGGCCGAGCGTCACTGGGCGGACCGTCTTGGTGGTCGTCAGCGTGAGCGCGAACAGGAAGTCGCTCCAGGCGAACAGGAACGTGAACAGGCCCGCCGTGATCAGCGCGTTGCGGCTCATCGGGACGACGATCGAGAAGAAGGCACGTGTGTGCCCGGCCCCGTCCACTCGCGCCGCCTCGACGAGCGACGGCGGGATGGCGCGCATGAACGCCAGCATGATCAGGATCGCGAACGGCACGCCGTGCGAGGCGTCCGCGAGGATCAGGCCGCCGACCGAGTTGAGGAGACCGAGCTGGTTGTACGCGCTGTACAGGGCGTTGGCGATGACGATGCCCGGGATCATCTGGCTGATGAGGATGCCGAGCAGGACCGGGCCCGCCCAGCGCAGCTTGAAGTGCGAGAGCACATACGCGGCCGGCGTCGCGATGAGCAGGCTGACCGCGACGCTGCCCAGGGACACGGTCAGGCTGGTGACCAGGTTGTGGCCCTGGTCGCGGACGGCGGCCGTGTAGCCGTCGAAGTCGAAGGAGCTGGGGAACCAGTCGGTGGCGGTGGCCGCACTGCCGGGCTGGAAGGAGACGTTCACCATCCAGTACACCGGGAACAGCATGAACACCATGAGCACGAGGCCGATCGCGGTGTTGCCCCAGGCCCGGCCGCCGCCGCGGGCGGGGGAAGGTGTCGATGACATGGGGGAGGGTGTCGATGACATGGGGAAGGGTGACGATGACACCATGGCGGACCTCACTCGTCGACAGCACGCCGGTTGGCGCGCAGGTAGAGGACGGCGAAGACGAGGGACATCACGATGAGCACGTTGCTCAGCGCGGCGCCCTGCCCGAAGTCGAAGGTCTGGAAGGAGAGTTGGTAGGACTGGGTGGCCAGCGTCTGGGTGGCGTTGGCCGGGCCGCCGCCGGTGAGACCGAGGATGATGTCGAGCACCTTGAGCGTGTAGACGATGCCGAGGACGAGGACGACGCTCACCACCGGGCGCAGCAGCGGCCATGTCACATGGCGGAAGGCGCGCCAACCGGTGGCTCCGTCGAGGGACGCCGCTTCGTACAGCTCCTCGGGGATGTCCTGGAGCCCGCCGTACAGGATCGTCGCGTTGAAGGGGATGCCGATCCAGATGTTGACGCCGATGACGGCGACCAGGGCGAGGGAGGTCGTGGACAGCCAGCCCGTGTGCCCTTCGGTGAGGTGGAGGGCGGCGAGGAACTGGTTGAGCGCGCCGTGGTCCTGGTCGAGGATCCAGCGCCACACCGCGCCGGACACGATCAGCGGGATCAGCCACGGCAGCAGGAGCAGCGAGCGGAAGAGTCCGCTGAGCGGGAAGCGGCGCCGGAAGAAGACGGCGATGGCGAGGCCGATGACGAACTGCCCGAGCAGCGAACCCACCGTGAACAGCAGGGTGTTGAGCATCGCCTGGGTGAACACGGACGAGCCGAGCACGGCCGCGTAGTTGTCCAGGCCCACCCAGGGTGCCTCGCCGGTGTAGTACGTCTTCGTCGTGTAGTGCTGGAACCCCATGACGAGGTTGCGCACCACCGGATAGCCGAAGAACGCGAGCAAGTAGACGACGGCGGGGCCGAGGGCGAGAACCTGGAAGAGGCGGCTTCGGCCCGCCGAGGTCTGCCACCAGCGGGGGCGCGGCGGGACGCTGCCGGATCGCGCCGTGGATGCCGCGGGCCCTTCGGCGGCTTCGGCGGTCAGTGTCGCGTCAGTCATTCTGTGCCTGCCTCACTGCCTGCGCCGGCGTGGCGCCGCCGGTGAGCGCGGTCTGCAGGGCGGTGTAGATACGGGTGGCGGCCTTCGGCCAGGCGGGGCCGAGCAGCGCGGTGCGGGCACGGGCGGTGCGCACCTGCTCCACGAAGGCACGGAGCCGGGGGTCGTGGGCGGCGAGCCGCGCGGCGAGGTCGGTGCGCGCCGGTACGAGATCGCGCAGGCGGCCCAGCTTCAGCTGCACACGCTCGGAGTTCATGCAGGCCACGAACCGGGCCGCCTTCTTCTGCGTGCGCCGGTCGCCGGTCTGCGGCAGCGTGAACGTCTCGCCGCCCAGCGGAGCCACGGACATCTTCTTCCCCGCGGGCACGGGGATCTTGGCCACGCCGAATTCGAGGCCCTTCTTCTTGTGCGCCTCGTCGAGCAACGGCAGCTGCCACGGGCCGTTGACCATCATCGCGAGGTTGCCGTTCTTGAACTGGTCGTTCACGTCTGCCTGCGACCAGTTCACGACCGACTTGGGCGCCGATCCGTCGGCGACGAGGTCGCGCCACAGACCCACGGCCTGCGCGGTGGCCGGGGTGGCAAGGTTGCGTTCGGTGCCACCGTTGGACCACATGAACGGCAGGAACTGCCAGGCGCCCTCATAGGTGGCGACGGCGGAGAAGCCCATCCCGTACGTGTCCGAGACCGTCAACTCCTTTGCCGTGCGCCTGAGTTCGTCCCACGTTCGGGGCGGCTCGACTCCGGCCTCCTTCAGCAGCTTCTTGTTGTAGAAGAGCGCGAGGGTATTGGCCGCCGGCTGCAGCCCGTAGACCTTTCCGCGGTACGTCGACGAGGCGACGACACCGCGCGCGTACCCCTTCGTACTGAGGCCGAAGTCGGCGATGGGCGCCAGCGCGCCGACGGAGGCGATCTGCTGCAGATCCGGGTTGTCGAGCATCAGGACGTCGGGCAGCGTGCGCGACGCGGCCTGCTGCAGCACCCGCGGCATATAGCCCGCGCCGGCCACGGACTCGCGGTCGATACGGACCCCGAGGCGCCGGCCGCAGGCGTCGTACAGCCGCTGATAGATCTTGGTGTCGGGTTGGTTGGTGTAGTAGTCGAGCACCCGCAGGCTGACGACGCGCCCCGAGGAGTCCACCCCGGGCTCGACGCCGTTACCGCAGGCGGTGACGGTGAGGGCGAGGGCGAGGACGGTGGGCGGCAGGGTGCGGCCGATCAGCCGCCTTCGCCGCGTACGCCGCCTGCGTATCGTGCGCGTGCGTATCTCTCGCCATTGAGACATGCGCTTCCTCCCGGTCGATGGTCCGGTCGATACGTATCGATGACGCGCTGCGTGGTGGGGGTGCCGGCCACGGGGTGGGCGTGGATCAGGGGGACGAGGACGGGGATGTGATCGTGGTGTTGATGCGCGGGACGGCCGTCGTGACCGTCACGGCGGTGGTGTCGGTATCCGGGACGGTCGTCGTGGCGCGCCTGGTCAGCCGCGGTGCCACCAGCTCGACCGTGGACGAGGCCCCCGCACCCTCCTGGTCCAGGAGGCGGAACAGCAGGTCCATGGCACGGCGGGAGACCTCGCGCGGCTCCGTGGAGACATTGCTCGGCTGTGAGGGCTCGGCGACGGCCCGCTCGTCGGTGCACAGCGCCACGACAGCGGCGTCCTCTCCGGGCACCCGGCCGAGCGCGCGCAGCGCCGCGAGCACGTGCGGGAGCGCGCGGTGCCCGGCGACGACGAACCCCACCGGCCCCTCCGCGTCCGCGAGTTGGCGTCGCACCTCGTCCGTCACCGGACCGTGCTCGGGCTCCAGCGGGCTGACCGAGCGGAAGCCGAGGCCCGCCACCGCGGCGGCCCGCTCGGCCCCGCGCGCGAACCGCGCCACGTAGTTGAGGCCGCGCGCCACCTCCGACTCGGCGTGCCCGAGCAGGACGACCTTGCGCAGCCCGCAGGCGGCCAGCTCCTCCACGGCGAGCCGCCCCGCCATGCTGAAGTCCAGGTCCACGCAGTGCAGTTCGGACGGCACGTCGGGCACGCCGATCGTCACCACGGGCACCGGGAGCGCGGCGGCGACCGGGATCCGCTCGTCGTCCGCCTCGATCCCCATCAGGACGACGGCGTCGCACAGCGCGCGCCCGGCGAGCCGGCGCAGCCCCTCGGCCCCCTCGTCGGCGGTGACCAGGAGTACATCGTGGTCCCGCTCACGGGCGCAGGTGGTGATCGTGTCGAGGAACGGGATCAGCCCCGCGGGATCGCCCGCGGTCCCGAAGGGCACCACCAGACCGATCACCCGCGTCCGCCTGCTCACCAGCGCCCGCGCCCCGGCATGCGGCTGGAAGCCCAGCTCCCGGATGGCGTCCTCGACCCGCCGCCGGGTGTCGGCGGAGACCGGCCGCCGGCCGTTGAGTACGTACGAGACGGTGCTCTGCGCGACCCCGGCGAGCCGCGCGACGTCCCTGCTGGTGGCCGACATCGTCCTGCCTCACCTGCCTCATCCGCGTCGTGGGCCGGAGGTACGCACGCCTCTCTTGCGCGGTGTGCGCGTCGATACCCCGCGGTACGTACGTCGACACACGCGATGCACGCCGCGACACACGCCGCGACGCGTCGATGCGTATCGATGGTGTCTGTCCGGGACGCTAAAGGGGGCGCGCGACGGGCGTCAATCCCCGTGCAGCTGGCGGTGGTTGATGCCGACAGGAGCAGCACGGCGCTCCTGTTGCCGATAACCCCGTCCGCGCAGGTCATGCGGGACGACGGTATTCGTGCAGGATGCCGCCGAGGCGTTCACGTCTTCGTATGTCCAGGCGCGCGATGTCCTCTGGACCGGCGTGGAGGCCTTCGAACTTCCGCAAGGCGTGGTGGAGATGGGGCTGGCTCCGGATCGAGGTGCGGTCCAGCAGCTGGCATCGGCAGGTTCGCGCCCAGCTCTCCGTGGTTGAGCGCACTCTCGGCATCTGGACCCGGTTGAGTACGACCCTGGTCCCCACATCGCGCAAGTTGACGTCGAACAACTCGGGGAACTTGCCGCTCCCGGAACAGGAACTCGGCCTCGACGCTGTCGTCGTCGAGGTCCGTGACAAGGTTCTTCGCGGCCTGCGTCACCCAGGAGGCGGTCGGGCGCGCGGTCGCTCCCAGGATTCGGGTTCTCCGGCGGCCGTGCTCGATGGCTGCGAACACGTACATCCGCGCCCCGGGGGCGGGTCTGTGCCGGCCTCTCTTTGGGGATCTCGCATACCGTGGAGGGGCCAGCTCCACTCCCGGCATGAGCAGTTCGCCGTGCAGGCGTCCGTATCCCCGTTGGGGATATTCTCGTGAAAGGTGCAGCACCAGAGTGCGGACCGAGGGTAGGTCCGTGGTCGTCGAGGGCGCTTGGGCCGGGAGACGGCAGCGTGGTGGCGTGTGAGTAGATCGCGATGCCATCGCAGTACCTGTCGGGGGGCACCGGGAGCCGCAGATGGTGCAGCACATCTCTCGAAAGCCGGTATGCGAGCGTCGCCAGGAACACCCGATCGCTCGGTTCAACCGCGCCCCAGCCTTGCCGAGTTGGTGGCCCAGCACCGTGATGTGATGACTCAAGGCGAGGAGCTCCGCGTCCTTGTCCCAGTCATTCATCCGTAGCAGGCGCGGCACGGCGAACGTGTTCGTCACGCCGAGGCAGGCCAGTTGCAGTAGCACGGTTGATCATCATGGTGCGCCCACTGCGCGCCGCGCGAGAGCGCCGACTTGAGCGACCGCGGCCGGCGCCGTGGAAAACCGCTCCCACCTGTGTGGATGAGGTATGCGGCAAGGGCAGCGTTGTCGGCGCCGCTTCGGGAGCGGCTGGCGCGCCGTACGCGACGAACATCTCCGCACCGGCTTGGTGCCGACGCCGTTCTCCACCCAATGCACCGCATCCGGCGCGATGACGACCAAGTCTCCCGGGGCGTAGTGGGCGGTCGCGAGGGTCGGACGGCCGCGAGAGCATCGGGACGGGGGTGGCGGCTCCGAATGCACCGTGGGGGCGGTGACCACGCGCCCGGACAGGTGGCACATCAAGGCGCCCTGGCTGCCCAAAACGGGAGAACGAGCCAGATGCGGCAACCACAGCGTCGTCCGGGCCCGGCTGGGCGGGAGGCCCGCCTCTACATCGCATCAAGGGTGAACAGCGGCCTGACGACCATCGTTTCGCAGGCCTGGCGGAAGGGCCGATATGGGCCCCTGACAGTCGTTGGCGCGCCCCGTACGATTCCTCCTGCTGTGTGCCGCAGTAGGGGGACATTGGGGGCTTGCGTGCTCGACGCGAAGCAGCATCAGGGCAAGTTCGGCGAGGACTACGTCCGTGTGCTGGCCTCTGCGGCAGGGTTGATCGTCCTGCATGGCGATCTCGACGCGGACGGGGTCGACCTCGGATTCCGCGCCACCGGCCGCTACGGACGGACGCTGTCCCCCACGGTCGAGGCTCAGATCAAGACATGGTCGAAGCCGTCCGTGTCGAACGGCCACCTGAACTTCCGCGGGCTCAATGAGCGGCAGTTCAACAAGCTCGCCGGTCCCGACTTCACCGTGCCCCGGTTTCTGTTCGTCATCTGCGTCCCCACCGACAACCAGGCGTACGCGGCCATGAGCACCGACGGTGTGCTGCTCCGCCACCTCGGCTACTTCGTCTCGCTGCGCGCCGAGGAGCCGATCAAGGACCCCGACCGTGACCGAATGCGTCCGGTCAGAGTTCCGACAGCGAACGTGCTCACCGCCGCCTCACTGCGCCGGCTCACCGAGACGCAGTCCGACTGGTAGGGGAACCGATGACGATTCCGCTGAAGGTCGACGACATCGCCAGCTATCTGGCGGATACGGGTTGGGAGCGGGATCCACGAGGCTGGCGCGGAGCGAGCGTCTGGCAACATCCGGGCGACTACGAGGTGTTGGTACCCGCTCGCGACGGCATGGGCGACAGCGACCGCCGAGTACGGGAGATCCTGCGCAGTCTGTGCGCGCTGGAGGACAGGCCGGTGGGCGACATCGCCCTGGAGATCGCCAGACCGCAGCTGGACAAGCAGTCCTTCCGCACGTTTCCCGACGGCCACGACCCGGGCTACACCTCGCTGCTCCTGGGTACGCAGACGGTTCTGGGGGTCCGCAATCTCCTGACGACGGCAGCGCGCACCGTCGTGCAGGGTCCGCACTTCGCTTTCGCCGGCCGGCAACCGGCGGCGGTGGGCGACCTCTTGCGCACAGCCGAACTCGGCCCCTCCCGTGCCGGGAGCTACATCGTCGAGATCCGGGTGGCGGCGGACGCGATGGCCCAAGCCCCGAGCGGGGAGCAGGTCACCGGGCGGGCCGTGCTGGTCCAGATGCTCGAGGCGGTGAGCGCGGCCCAGGCGGCAGTAGCGGCGGACGCGCCCGCGGCCTTCGACGAGACCGTCACGGCCGGCGTCTCCGCGGATCTGTGCAAGGCGCTCAGTGAGCTCTCCGGCCACGACCGGAACGAGCCCTTCGAGATCGGCTTCCGGTGGGCGCGCTCGCAGCCACTCGATGTGCCGTCACACGTCGTCGCGTTC
Source organism: Streptomyces nidicola (assembly GCF_050106155.1). Classification (NCBI taxonomy): domain Bacteria; kingdom Bacillati; phylum Actinomycetota; class Actinomycetes; order Kitasatosporales; family Streptomycetaceae; genus Streptomyces; species Streptomyces nidicola. Next base: position 1,506,415 of record NZ_JBNBPI010000001.1, on the reverse strand, counting down.
CCGGAGACCTCCGGATCACTTCTGCGCGCCGCGTCCCTGCGGCTTCGCGGCCTCAACGCCACCGGTGCCGCCACGGTCTCCGGTGTGGTCGAGGGGCTGCACGACGACTCCTCAGGCATCGACCGGTGGCGGATCAAGGTCCGCGGTGAGCTGCGCACCGAGCACGCCGAACTGGTCGGGAAGGTCGTCTGGGTGCGGCTCCCGGACCAGGCCTCGTATGACCGTGCGATCACCGCGCATCGGGAACGGCAGGTGATCACCGTCGTGGGCGAGTTGTCCAGCACGACCGGCCGGGTGGAACTGGTGCCCGGGCGGGGGTTCGACATCTGACCGGATTTCGGCTCATCGAGGAGGGGTCTGTGCCGACGGAGTTGACTGTACGGGATCATGCATCGCTGTTCGCCCTGATGGTGGTCGCACGGCCGGTGACCAACCGTGAACTGCGCGAACTCGCCGGTCTGGAGATCACCGCGGCGGTGCGACGGCGAGTGAACCAGGATGCCGAGCGGATCGTGACCAGGAAGCCTGGTGCGGTCAACACACACCGGCTCACGCCCGCGGGCCGGACCTGGTGCGAGTCCGCTCTGGTGGCCGGACGCCCGGACGGAGCGAAGTTTCCGGCCGGAGTGCTCTATGCGGTGCTGGACAACATCGGCCAGTACTTGGCCCGCTCCGGCACCAAGTTCGGCGAGTTCTTCCAGCCCGACGTCGAGGACTGGATCCGCGCGGTCTACGCGGAACTCACCGTCCGCCGGAAGCCGGGCAGTTGGGTCAGGCTGTCGGCGCTGCGCCCATGGCTCGACGACCTGCCGCGAGGGGCCGTCGACGCGGAACTCGACCGGATGATCGAGCAGAACGACGTACAGCTGATGGGCGAACTCAACCAGCGCACGCTCAGCGACGAGGACCGCGGAGCCGCCGTCGACATCGGCGGCGAACCCCGCCACCTGCTGCGGATCGGACCGGCGTGAACGGGGAACTCGCGGCCCTGGAGAAGCTGTACATCAACACCGCGCTGACCCAGGACGAGATCTGGACACCGGTGACCTCTTACCACGTCGACGGCCTTCATCCCGAGGTGTTCCGGCGGTTGGGGAGGGCGATGAGCGCCGTCGAGCGCGCCCACTCGCCGGTCGCGACCGTGGTGCGTGGCGAGAGCGGCTCGGGCAAGACGCATCTGCTCGGCTGGACCCGCCACGAGATCCAGGAGCGTGGCGGCTCCTTCTTCTACATCAAGCTCGTCACCGGCCGGAACTTCTGGGAGAGCGCCGCCGACAGCCTCGTCGACAGTCTCTACCGGGAGGACGAGGGCGGCCAGGAACAACTGATTCGCCTGCTCGACAAGCTGTCGCGCCAGGCTCGCCTCGACACGGACACCCATGCCGCCGTCATTGGCCAACGCGAGCTGACGCGCGCCCATGTCGATGCGTTCGTCCGGGGGATCCGGACCATCGACCGACAGGTGGGCAACGAGGCCGCGGACACGGCCCGCGCGCTGACGCTCGTAGCCTCCACCGGTGATCCCGTGGAGGTCGGCAGGGCCTATTTCGCGCTCAACGACGACGACGGGGACAAGCGCGCCGCCTGGGGGATGTCGCCGGGCGGGCGACCGGCTCAACGCGTCCTCCGTGATCTGACGCGCCTGTTCGCCCTGGTCGGACCACTGGTGTTCGCCTTCGACCAGCTCGACACCCTGGTCTCCGCGGCGGATACGTCGTCGTTGACGTCGCCCGCTTCCGGCGAGGGGCGGGCCGCGAAGCGGCTGAGCAGTGAGATCGCCACCGGCCTGATGGAACTGCGGGAGGAAGCCCGCCGGACCCTGATGGTCGTGGCCTGCCACGAGGACACCTGGGAACAGATATCCCGGACGGCGGTCCGGTCCGCCTTGGACCGGTTCGAGGTGCTGCCGACGCTCGGCGCGATTCCCGACGAGGCCACCGCCGCCGCCATCGTCAGCAGCCGCTTTCGGCCCTACTACGAGTCGGTGGGGTTCACTCCGCGGTATCCCACCTGGCCGGTCACCTCGGCGGCGCTGGCCGAAGCCCCACACCGTTACACCGCACGGCGGCTGCTCATCCGGGTCCAGAAGCACATCGAGGCGTGTCTGCAGACCGGCACGGTGGCCGAACTGACCTCCCTGGCAGGCGCAGAGCCCATGGCGGCCGCACCGCCCGCACCGGCGAGGGCCGTCAACCTGAGCACCGTGACGGAGTCCTTCGACAAGCTCCGTGCCGAGGCGGACGACCTCGGGCCGCTCGACCCCAAGACCGAGGACGGGTCGATGCCCGCTCTGCTGGGGGCGGGGCTGCGGAGTCTGGTCAGAGAACTCGGTGCCGACGAGACGCGGTTCTCCATCGAGACCGACTTCGGCCGCAAGGCGGCGTTGCACGCCCGGTTGCGCTATGTCGTGGACGAGGCCAGCGAGAACGAGTTCCACTGGTCCTTCCGGGCGATCGCCGCGAACAACGCCATCGCCGCCCAGAGCCGGATCCGTAACGCGGCGGTGGAGGCCGGACTGACGGCCGACCTGGCGAGCCGCCGGCTGATCCTGCTGCGGAACATGCCGTACCCGAGCGGCCCCAGGACCAAGGACATCAAGGACGACTTCGCGGCGCGCGGCGGGGTGTCCTTACCGATCGGCGCCGCCGACCTCCGGACCCTGGCCGCCCTCCGGGCCATGCTCGACGACCACGCGTCGGGCCTGGACGAATGGCTGCGACAGGAGCACCCCGCGTCCCGCATCGAGGTCTTCGCGCCCGTGCTGCGGGACTTACGGCAGCATCTCGGCATCGCGGCCACCACGGAAGCCAACTCCGGGGCGGCGGTGGACGCAGCGAGCGTACCGGAGGTCGCCGAGCCCGCTCGTACCGAAATCGTCGTCGGAACCACGGTCCGGGGCGGCCGCTCGTTCGCGGTACCCATGGAACGGCTCCGGATGCACACCGCGGTGGTGGGCGCGTCGGGATCGGGCAAGACGGTCCTGATCAAGCGACTTGTGGAGCAATGCGCTCTGCGCGGCGTCTCGGCGATCGTGCTGGATCCGAACCAGGACCTCGCACGGCTCGGCGACCCCTGGTCGCGCCCGCCGAAGGGTTGGACGGACGACCATGAGCGCGAGGCCCGACGCTATTTCGCGGATGTCGAAGTGGTGGTGTGGACACCCGGCCTGAACCGGGGACGTCCGCTCTCCTTCTATCCGCTTCCCGACTTCGGTCCCGTTCTCGACGACGAGGACGACTTCCCCCGTCTGGTGAGGTCGACCGTGACCTCACTCGCGCCACACGCCGGTATACGCGGCAGCAGTGCGCGCGCGACGCAGCAGCTGGGGGTCCTCAAACGTGCCCTCGAGCGGTACGCGCGCGACGGCGGCAAGACCCTGGCCGGTTTCGTCGACCTGCTCGCCGAGCCTCCGAACGACATCGTGAACAGCAGGACCAGTCGCTTCGCGGTTCAGATGGCGGACACGCTGGAAGCCGCGATGGAGACCGACCCGCTGTTCGGGGAGTCCGGCGCGCCCGCCGACCCCGGCATGCTCCTGATCCCGTCGCCGGGAAAGGCCGCCCGTATCTCCGTAATCAGCTTCGTCGGCTTGTCCGGCGACGGGCCGGCCCAATTCGTCAGCCGCCTCCAGGCGACCTTGTTCTCCTGGTTCAGGGCACACCCGGTCGGCGACCGCCCCCTGGGCGGGCTGCTGGTGATGGACGAGGCACAGAACTTCGTGCCCTCCGGTGCCTCGAAACCGAGTACGGAGAGCACGGTCGAACTCATCAGCCAGGTACGCAAGTACGGACTCGGGATAGTCCTCGCCTCACAGCTCCCCAAGGGGATCCACAACCAGGCGCTGGGCAACACCGTGAACCAGTTCATCGGCCGACTCACAGGACCCGTCCACATCGAGGCGGTCACGGCCATGGCTCAGGCGCGGAACGCGGTCCTCGACAACCCCGCCGGTCTCGATGCCGGCATGTTCAACGCCGCGAGCGAGGGGACCGGATTCAGCAAGATCGAGGTGCCGCTCTGTCTCAGCCACCACGATGTGCCGCTCACGGAGGACGAGATCGTCGAGCGAGCCCGCCGGGGTACCTGAGCGGTCGTGAGGTGGTGAGCGCATCCTGCTCCGTGCCGAGACCCTGGCCGCCCTGCACTGGTGTGTCCGTGCTGAAGATCGTGACCTGCGCTGGCGGGGTCTTGTGGGTCCGCATGGTCTCTCTTGAGACGGTCGAGTGCGGCATCAACCGTAGTCACAAGGCACCGGGCGGTGGCCACCCGCTACCCGAAGCTCGCCGTCCGCTACGAGGCAACCATCCTGGTCGCTGCCATCAATGAGTGGCTGTGACCAGCATCTTCGCTACCGGTATGCCAGCTGTTTACTGGCTCTCCGACTCGAACGCCTGGGCAACGGCAAGGCTGTCCTCGTAGACATGGTGCCGGGTCACGAGGTCATCTTCGACGGTGAGGTGCCAGGCGAACCGCGCGCGATACGCACGTCCGGTCCGCCTGGCGGTCTGACGGATCTCGCCGAGCACGACCGCCTCGTTGCCATCGATGAGGATGCGCTCGACCTCGGTGGCCACGTGTTCCGGGATGTGGCATTCGGCAAGCTCGCGGTAGTGGGAGGCCGCGTCGGCTCGGGTTGACCGATGACGGATCCACGGCGTGGCGGTGCGGCCGTGCTCGGCCTCCGGCCAGTCCAGCTTCCAATCGACCTGCTCCGCATACAGCTCGGAGATGCGCTCGGGATCGCCCTGACCGATCCTGCGCAGCAGTTCCTCAACCACGGTGCGCGTGTTCGCAGGTGCGGCTATCGACATGGCAAGCCTCTCCCCTCCTGGTCCGCGTCCTTTCGACGCGGAGAGATCACCGACCTTGCCGGCGCAAGCCAGCCGAAGCGATTACCTCTGAAGTAAAGCAGGCCCATCGCCAAGATCAACTTTCGATACACGCACGGGCGCGGCCCTCGAGATGCGCCACCGGTGCCCGAATGTCCGGACGCCACCCAGGAGTTGTTCCAAACAAGGCTGCGGGTCTACCCCCACGATGCGATGGAGTTCTCCATTGCACGGGTCGGCCAGGGACCGATTCCGAACAGCGCACAGAGCGAACCGGCTCTTCGTCATCCACGGCTACGCGGCCACTTCCTTTGCCGCTATCGCCACGGACGCCGCGGCCGACCGTCTTCGCCGCGTTTGGCTCCAAGGCCGCATTGCTTCGTGAGGTGGTGGGTCAGGCACTGGCGGGTGACAACGAGCCCGTGCCGGTGGCCGAGCGCCCCTGGTTCCGGCCCGCACGGGAGGGCGGACTCCACAGGCGGGGCCTGAGCGCCTATGCCGAGGTCTGCCGTATCGTCGGCGGGCGCGCCGAGGAGGTACCGGGCTGCGCGGGCTTGAAACGAGCGTGCCGTGGACGTGGTGTGTGTTCAATAATCCTTCCCGCCACCGGTCCCTGGGCCAGGCGTGTGGCTGGAGTGAGCAGGAGTGCACCGCCTGGATCGCCGACCAGATGGGCCACGGCCTCGGCGACTCGTGGCGCGGTGGCCGTACTCCGGCCACCACGACGCACGAGCGACTGCGGCTGGCGCCCTGGTTGGACAGTCCGCATTCATGATGCCGTCTCGCGACCGCGCGGTCAGCGAACGGTCAAGTCATGCCGCACATCCTTTCGCCGCAGTCTCATCCCCGTGAACGTATGTGGTCACGGCACTTCACAGACCGAGTTCGGCGGTGAACTCGCCGGCCTCGAGGATCTGCTTGACCGTGGTCAGGTAGCGGGCGGCGTCCGCGCCGTCCACCAGACGGTGGTCGTAGGAGAGCGTCACGTAGGTCATGTCACGGACGGCGATGGTGTCGCCGAGCTCCGGGTCGGAGATGACGACGGGGCGCTTGACCGTGGCGCCGATGCCCAGGATGGCGACCTGGTTCGGCGGGACGATGACGGTGTCGAAGAGGGCGCCGCGCGATCCCGTGTTGGAGATCGTGAAGGTCGCGCCGGACAGGTCGTCCGGGGCGATCTTGTTGGTGCGGACCTTGTCGGCCAGCTCGGCGGTCTTCTTGGCGATGCCCGCGATGTTGAGGTCACCGGCGCCCTTGATGACCGGGGTCATCAGGCCCTTCTCCGAGTCGACGGCGATGCCGACGTTCTCGGAGTCGAAGTAGGTGATGGTGCCCTCGTCGTAGTTCAGGCGGGCGTTGATGACCGGGTGGGCCTTCAGTGCCTGGACGGCGGCCTTGACGAAGAACGGCATCGGGGAGAGCTTGACGCCCTCGCGGGCGGCGAAGCCGTTCTTGGCCTTGTTGCGCAGCTTCATCAGCTTGGTGATGTCGACCTCGATGACCGAGGACAGCTGGGCCTGCTCCTGCAGCGCCTTGTGCATGTTGTCCGCGATGGCCTTGCGGATGCGCGGCAGCTTGACCGTCTGACCGCGGAGGGGAGAGGCCTCCAGGGTCGGGGCGGACTTGGAGGCAGCGGCGGCCGGTGCGGCGGCGGCCGGGGCCTGCGCCTTGGCGGCCTCGGCGGCGGCGGTGACGTCCTGCTTGCGGATGCGGCCGCCGACGCCGGTGCCCTTGACGGTGGACAGGTCGACGCCGTGCTCGGAGGCGAGCTTGCGCACCAGCGGGGTCACGTAGGCGCCCTCGTCGGCCGGGGTGACCGGCGCGGCGGGGGTGGCCGGAGCGGCCGGGGCGACCGGGGCCGGGGCGGCGGGAGCCGCGGGGGCGGCCGGGGCCGGAGCCGGAGCCGGAGCGGGCTCGGGAGCCGAGGCCGGAGCGGCGGCCGGAGCGGCCGGGGCCGGGGTCTCGGCGGCGGCCGGGGCACCGATGACGGCGAGCTTGGCGCCGACCTCGGCGGTCTCGTCCTCGGCGACGGTGATCTCCAGGAGAACGCCGGCGACGGGGGAGGGGATCTCGGTGTCGACCTTGTCGGTGGAGACCTCGAGCAGCGGCTCGTCCTCCGCGACCTCCTCGCCGACCTCCTTGAGCCAGCGGGTGACGGTGCCCTCGGTGACCGACTCGCCCAGCGCAGGCAGGATGACAGCATTCGGCATGATGGTTACTCCTTTCCCGTCAGGCCGTAGCGCGTGATGGCCAGTTCGGGCAGTCCGGGCTTGATGTCGCCGCGGGCGGCGAGAGTGCGCAGTACGTGGACGACGATGGACTCGGCGTCGACACCGAAGTGGCGCCGGGCGTTGGCGCGGTTGTCGGAGAGGCCGAAGCCGTCGGTGCCGATCGAGGTCCACTGCTGGGGCACCCACGGGGCGATCTGATCGGGCACCGCGCGCATCCAGTCCGACACCGCGACGACCGGGCCCGGGGCGTCGGCGAGGGCCTCGGTGACATACGGGACCCGGTCCTGGCCCTCGGCCTCCATCGCCTCGCGGCGCAGCAGCGTCCAGGACGGTGCCGACCACACGTCGGCCGCGACGCCCCAGTCCTCGGCCAGCAGTTCCTGCGCCTCGAGGATCCAGTGGATCGCCGTGCCGGAGGCGAGGAGTTGGACGCGCGGGGCGTCGCAGTCCGCGTCGGTGGCGGCGCGGTAGCGGTACAGGCCGCGCAGGATGCCCTCCTCGACGTCCGCGCCTTCGGGCATCGGCGGCTGGAGCTTGGTCTCGTTGTAGACGGTGAGGTAGTAGAAGACGTCCTCGGCCTCCTCCCCGTACATGCGGCGCAGACCGTCCCGGACGATGACACCGACCTCGTAGGCGAAGGCCGGGTCGTACGGAAGACAGGCCGGGTTGGTCGAGGCGATCAAGTGCGAGTGGCCGTCGGCGTGTTGCAGGCCCTCGCCGGTCATCGTGGTGCGTCCGGCGGTGGCGCCGATGACGAAGCCACGGCCCAACTGGTCGGCCAGCGCCCAGAACTGATCGGCCGTCCGCTGCCAGCCGAACATCGAGTAGAAGATGTAGAAGGGGATGAGCGGCTCGCCGTGCGTCGCGTACGAAGTCGCGGCGGCGGTGAAGGAGGCCAGTGAACCGGCTTCTGTGATGCCCTCGTTGAGGATCTGGCCGCTGATCGACTCCTTGTAGTAGAGGAGTTGGTCGCGGTCCACGGGCTCGTACGTCTGGCCCTTGGGGGAGTAGATCCCGGCGGAGGGGAACAGGGACTCCATGCCGAAGGTGCGGGCCTCGTCGGGGACGACGGGCACCCAGCGCGGGCCGGTCTCCTTGTCCCGCATCAGGTCCTTGACCAGCCGGACGAACGCCATCGTCGTGGCGATCTCCTGGCCGCCCGAGCCCTTGGCCAGCATCTCGAACGGCTTGGCGGGCGGGGCCGGGAGCGGGCGGGCCGCGACGCGGCGCGCGGGCGCAGGGCCGCCGAGGGCGCGACGGCGCTCGTGGAGGTAGGCGATCTCGTTGGAGTCGGCGCCGGGGTGTGCGTACGGGACCAGGTCCTCGCCGAGCCGGGAGTCCGGGATGGGCAGCTCCAACAGGTCGCGCATGGCGCGGAATTCCTTGCCGGAGAGCTTCTTCATCTGGTGGTTGGCGTTGCGCGACTCGAAGCCGGGGCCGAGCGTCCAGCCCTTGACCGTCTGGACGAGAACGACGGTCGGTGCGCCCTTGTGGTCGACGGCCGCACGGTACGCGGCGTGGATCTTGCGGGGCTCGTGGCCGCCGCGCGAGGTGCCCACGATCCGGGCGAGGTCCTCGTCGGAGTACGGGCGGGCGAGACCGGCGAGCGGACCCGCGAAAAGGCGTTCGCGGATGTACGCGCCGTCGCGCGCGGCGAACGTCTGCAACTGCCCGTCGGGCAGCGTGTCGAGGGCGTCGAGAAGCTGCCCGTCGGTGTCGGAGGCGAGCAGGCCGTCCCACTCCACGCCCCACGGCACCTTGACCACGTTCCAGCCCGCCGCGCGGAACTGCGCCTCCAGCTCCTGCACGATCTTGAAGTTGCCGCGCACCGGGCCGTCCAGGCGCTGCAGGTTGCAGTTGACGACGAAGGTGAGGTTGTCCAACTCCTCGCGAGCGGCGAGGTTCAGCGCGGCCGTCGCCTCCGGCTCGTCCATCTCGCCGTCGCCGAGGAACGCCCACACGTGGCTGTTGCTGGTGTCCTTGATGCCGCGGTGGTGCAGGTAGCGGTTGAAGCGGGCCTGGTAGATGGCCGACAGAGGGCCGAGTCCCATCGACACGGTCGGGAACTCCCACAGCCACGGCAGGCGCCGCGGGTGCGGGTACGAGGGCAGGCCACCTCCGCCCGCCTCCATCCGGAACCGGTCCAACTCACCTTCGTTCAGGCGGCCTTCGAGGAACGCGCGGGCGTAGACACCGGGGGAGGCGTGCCCCTGGACGTAGAGCTGGTCGCCGCTGCCGTCGGCGTCCTTGCCCTTGAAGAAGTGCTGGAAGCCGACCTCGTAGAGCCAGGCCGCGGAGGCGTAGGTGGCCATATGGCCGCCGAGGCCGCCGCGTTCGTTCCCGCGGGTGACCATCGCGGCGGCGTTCCACCGGTTCCACGCGGTGATCCGCGTTTCCATCGCCTCGTCACCCGGGTAGGTGGGCTCGTCGCCGGTGGGAATGCTGTTCACGTACGGAGTGGTGAGCGGGGGCGGCAGTGGCACGCCTGCCTGCCGTGCGTGGTCGAGGACGCGATGCAGGAGCCGGCCGGTGCGGCGTGGGCCGACGGCGCCCAACGCGCCGTCCACGGAGGCCAGCCACTCGGCGACCTCCTGCGGATCGGGTTCCGGCAGTTGGTCCAGTTGATGGCTCGGAGACATGGGAATCGCCTTTCTGTGACACGACCGACCCGCGCATGGTGAACGCTGTCGGACGGGAGACGGTAGGAGCGCCCGTGATGACGGGCGTTCGGCCGCGGCGTCCGGTCAGATGTCTTGCGTGACCGGACGCCGCGGCCTCCCGGTGACCGGCCCTGTGGGTGAAGCCGGTCGATTGCGGCGACGAACTCAACATTCCGCATGTTGGAAGATCGATTTCTCATTACAGAAACTACGTGCCGTCAGATGGGCGGGTCAACGACTACTGGGCAGTAATTTTCAATGATCGATCATTTTTGAGTGGGAGATGCTGGCTGTTCGGCCAGCTCTGCGGCGGTGTGCAGGATCGTCTCCCAGGCCCCCGGATCGTCCTTGGTGACTTCCGGGAAGCCCGTGCCGTAGGCGCCGTGCCAGGTCGCCTCGACGCCAGGATTGGCCCAGTCGGAGCCGTCGGACAGGAAGATGTGCGGGCTGCAGTGCACGTCGTGGCGGCGGGCGCACTCGTAGTCGTGCGTCACCAGGCGGCGGGCGCGGCCGTCGTCCAGTCCTTCGGCGATCGCGCCGACATCGACACCGCCGGTTTCGCGGGCGACGGCCAGGACCTCCGAGCGTGCGCCGATGGGGCGGCTGTGTGCCCAGAAGGCCTGCCGCAGCGCCAGATCGAGTGCTTCCGAGGAGGCGGGTCCCTGATCCTTGGCCAACTGGACCGCCTCCAGCGCGAACAGTGATGTGGAGGGGAACTTCCAGTCGGCGGACCGCCACATCTGCCAGCCGGCCTCGGGGGCGATCCGTGCGATTCCGCCGACTTCGGAGTCCGTACCTCGGCGCGGACTCGGGCCGTCGTTGAACAGTTCCAGGGGGAAGGCCCGGTGGTCGATGCGGAGTCGATCCGTCAGGCCCAGTCGCTCGCGCGTGTGGTGCAGGCGGTGCACGGCGACATGCGCGAACGAGCACCAGATGTCCGAGAAGACCGTCAAAGTCCCCGGTGGTGTCGTAGTGCGGGGGTCCTTGCTCCGGAGGCTCAAGTCTTGCTGTTCTGTGCTGCGTTGAAGTGGCATCAGGTGCTCCTCGATTCGTTGGCGTAGTCCATGATGTGCAGTTCCATCAGCCGTCCGAGGTGGGTGTCGCCGCGACGCAGGCCGGCGACGATTTCCTCGTGGTCCTCGGCGTTGTCGTGGAGTTCGGTGCGCAGCCAGCGCAGCGACAGCCGCGTCCAGGCCTCGACCCCGAGCCAGTCCCAGTGCCTGATCAGGACGGGATTTCCGCAGGCGTACACGATGGCGCGGTGGAACGCCACGCCGTGCAATGCCTGTTCATCGGTGTCGCCGTCGACCGCGGCCCGGCGCATCGCGAGCAGGTGTCGTTCGAGCACGGTGACGTTCCCGACCATTCGTGGCGCCGCGAGCATGACCGCGCGGCGTTCCAGGGATGCGCGTACCAGGTATACATCCCGCAGCTGGTCCAGTGTGAGCTCCCGGACCCGAACTCCCTTGTTCGGTACGGATGTCACCAGCTCCATGGTCTCCAGTTCACGCAGTGCCTCGCGCACCGGCGCCTGGCTGACGCCGAGCTCCAGTGCGACCCGGCGCTCGACGATGCGGTCGCCCGGTTCCCACCGGCCGGCCACCAATCCCTCCAGGACGAAACGGCGCACCCGCTCGTGCAGGGGGACCCGCTCGAGCGGACCGCCGCGCCCCTGGGGCACGGCGGGTTGCGGTACAGGCATGGCAACTCTCGTTTCTCTCAACCCATTTGAGCAATGATCGATCATCAGCTACCGTACTCGACACGACGAACCGCCCCCGCAGGCAGAACCCTTGCCGTTGCGTGTGGACCGGGTGTGGGCCCGGATCCTGCGTTCTGTCGATTTCTCACCAGCGCCGTGGCGCGCTTTCCCCGACAGCCCTTCGCCGACCGGTCCCCGGGCGCCTGCCCAGTTCAGGCCTCACCGGGCCGCCGGAACAGCCATGCCCAAGGAGCGTCATGACCGAGCAGCTGCTCGACCTCACCCAGCACGAGATCCAGGCCTTGCAGACCCGCTTCAACCTCGCGGACGCCCACACCCACCAGGAGCAGTCCCGGACACAGCGCGACATCGTCGCGGCGCTGCCGGAACTCTGGTACGAGGCGGAGCGATCGCGTCAGATCGATCTGGAGAACAAGTTCAAGGAGGCGTTCTTCCGCCTCCACAAACAGCACAGCGTCCGGGCCGACACCACCATGCTGTCCTACGCCGCGTCGATCTCCACTCTGGTCGCCGGCATGTACCTCAGTCGGCACGACATATCCGTGTCTCTGGTGGAACCGTGCTTCGACAACCTGCCCGACGTGCTGAAGAACGTCGGAGTCCACCCGAAGCCCGTCCCCGAGAGCGCGCTGCACGACGTGGACCACATCTACGACGAGCTGACCCGGCATGTGAAGACCGATGCCCTCTTCCTCGTCGACCCGAACAACCCGACAGGGTTCACACTCCTTCAGCACGGCCGCAAGGGATTCGAGGAGGTGGTCCGCTACTGCGTGGACCACGACAAGCTCTTCGTCGTCGACCTGTGCTTCGCCGCCTTCGCGCTGGCCGATCCCCGCTTCGACCGGTTCGACCTCTACGAACTGCTCGACGGCTCCGGCGTGCGCTACATCGCCCTTGAGGACACCGGCAAGACCTGGCCGCTCCAGGACGCCAAGTGCGCCATGCTCACCTGCAGCGCAGACCTCTACGACGAGGTCTACAACATCCACACCAGCGTCCTCCTGGACGTGTCCCCGTTCATCCTGAACTTCCTGACCCGCTACGTCGAAGACTCCATCGCCGACAACATGCAGTCCGTGCGCGACATCGTCACGGAGAACCGTGAAACCGCGCAGAAGGTGCTGGAGGGAAGCCTTCTCGAGCACATCGAACCGGCCGTCAACGTCAGCGTCGCCTGGTTCCGCATCACGGACGAGCGGATCACGGCGACCGAGCTCCAGCGCGTCCTGTCCGAGCACGAGGTCTACGTGCTGCCGGGCACCTACTTCTTCTGGGACACCCCGGAGAACGGCGAGCGCTACGTGCGCATGGCGCTCGCCCGCGACAGCGCGGAGTTCACCGAGTCCGTGGTCACGCTGCGCAAGGCGGTGGATTCGTTTGGCGGCTGAGATGTATATCGACGCGTCTTTGTTCATGGGCATGCACGCGGCGGTTCCCGGGACCCGGCAAGCCTGTGCATCCTTCTTCGCCGAGCATCTGCGCGACCGCGTGTGGATGACGTACGAGGAAGTCGGCCGCTGCGACGACGTCGTCTGGGCGCTCCCCAGGGATACGCAAGACGCCTACTACCCGTTCATGGACGTCCTCCACAGCACCATGCCGGTCAAGCGTGTCCCGTACACGGAGGATGCCTGGAAGACCGCGGCCGACCTCCCCGGCCGGGGCGTGCTGTCCCTGCGGGAAAGGCTGCTCATGGCCACGGTGATCGCGTCGGACAGCCGGCTCGTCACCGTGAACCCGAGGCTGCTGAACCTCGCGGACCAGGGGCTCCCCGTCGCTGCCCCGGAGAACAGCGACGGCCGGCACGGCGCGTTCCCGGAGCCACTCGCAGGCCTGTACCGCACGTCACTCGCCCTGGAGATCGACCATGCCCGCATCTGACATGTCGGAGAACATCACCCGACTGCGCTCCCTCACCGGCATCGTCGTCCCGCTCGTCACGCCCGTCGATGAGAACGGCAAGGTGGACGAGGGAAGCGTCGCCCGGCTGCTGGAGAGTCTGCACGGCTCGGTGTCAGGTTTCATGCCCGCACTGAGTTCTGGAGAGGGCTGGAAGCTCTCGCTGGCCCAGTGGATGGACATGGTCCGCTACACGGTGCGCCACGCCAGGGGGCTGCCCGTCCTGGCCGGCGCCGAGCTCGGATACGCCCCGCTGATCGCCGGCCGCGCGGAGTTGGCCGCCTCGCTCGGAGCCGACGCCATCGTGGTGCCTCCTCCTTTCCGTACGTCCGACGGGACGCATCACGACATCGTCGAGCACTTTCGCGCCATCGCACAGGAAAGCGACCTGCCCCTCTTCGCCTACTGCGAGAACGTCGTGTCGCAGTGGCCGCTCGACGCCAAAGAGCTCGTGGACGTTTGCCGACTGCCAGGCGTGGTCGGCGTCAAGGAGTCCAGCGGCGACGAGGAGTTCACCCGGAGAGTGATGTCCCACGGCATCGACGTGCCCGTGTTCCAGGGCTGGGAACACCTGATCACCAAGACCCCCGGAACGGCCGGCTTCATCGGATCCCTGGCGAACCTCGAGCCACAGGCCTGCCTGGACGCGCTCGCCGAACCGACTCCGGACCGGCAGCGCGTGATCGATGAGCTCAGCCACCGGTACGGACTGGCCGCGGACGACTGGTACGTCCACCTCAAGAAGGAACTCGTCGCCCGCGACATCCTCAGCACCGACCGCCCTGTCGACTGACGTACCGCGGCCACCAGGAGGAAACCTCATGACCACAGTGCTCGACGGCGACCGCCGACTCGGCGCGCAGGCACGGTTGTTCACACTCAACCGATCCATCCCCACCCCGGACGAACTGCGCGAGCTCATCACTCTGGAAGACGAGCAGATCGCGCAACGGGCGGCCCGTATCGAAGCCACGGCTCCGGCCATGGCCGGTCGCACGGATCTGATGCGGCTGATCAAGGAACGACTCGCCCTCGAAGAAGCCGAGCCGCCCGCATGCGAGAGAGTCATGGCAGAGGAGCTCACCCGCAACCAGTTCCGGGAAGTCGTCGCACAGTTCGCCGTGGACGGACTCACGGAATCCGAGTCCTTCCTGCCGATCGTCTGGCGACTCCCCAGGAAGTCCAAGATGGCCATCTTCCGGGTCCTGGTCGATGAGTTCGGCTGCGGAAACCTGGATCAGGCTCACTTCAACATCTACCGGGAACTCGCCGGAGAGCTGGGGCTGTCCCAGGACGAGCGGGATTATTTGCACACCACCAACCCGGAGACGTTCGACTACGTCAACATGTTCTTCTGGGCAGCGGCAAGGGCGCCACGCCCCGAGTACTTCCTCGGCTGCCTGTGCTACCTCGAGACCAGCATCCTGTACGCCTTCAAGTGCTTCGCCGACGGCGCACGGCGCCTCGGACTGGAAGGCGCGCGCTACTACACCGAACACCTGCACATCGACCACTTCCACGCGCGAGAACTACAGAACGCGATCCGGGAATTCGACAACGAAGCCGACCTGCAGCCCACCAAGGTCTGGACCGGCTTCATGCTCGCCAGCGAAATACTGGGCGCAGCGACCGAAGCGGCGGTCGCCTCGGCCAAGCAGGTTGCCCCGTGAAGGACTCACCGGACGTCGCCATAGACCAGATCGACGATGACAGGCTGCGCGTGACCGTCGGTGACAAGCAGTACGACATAGAGGCCTACTGCCCTCACCGACGCGGCCACCTCGCACACGGGTACGTGAACGCGCGTGCACTGCGCATCACTTGCCCACTGCACCATTCCAGCTACAGCTTGGAGACGGGGGAGCCGACAGGCGGGCCGAGCGGACGCCCTCTGTGTGTTCGACAGGTCGACGATCCCCGAGTACCTGAGTAACTCAGCTCTGATAGCCCGCGCTGACCAAGTCTGACGCCATCCCGCCGCGTGCGAGGGGGGACGAAGGGCAGGCAGCGGGAGGCAGTGCCGCAGCACGGATTCCACGTGCTGCGGCACACCTACGCCTCGCTCATGCTGGAGTCGGGACGAGGTCACGCAGGGACGTGGAGCGGGCACGAGCACCTCTTTACGGTTTCGGAGGAGGCGCTGGACCTGCGTTTCGGTCCTGGTGCTGCCCGGCGAGTTCGACGTGAGCCCGCTCTCATGAACAAAGGCAAGGAGCTGATGGACAGCGTCAGGTGCTGAACGGACCCTGACAGCAAGCCAGTCCGGGTTTGCGTCTGGGGAGCCTCCAAGCAGGTGTCGTCGAACTCGATGTAGTGGGTGACCTCTGTCTTCGCCAGTGTCAATCGAAGCACTTACGCCGTTGGATCAGGCACGTAGCTGGCATCTTCGGCGGGGAAGTCGTCGGGGAAGACTTCGCTGAGCAGTTCACCGCGCAGCACGCGCAACAGGTATCCCTCGATGGGGCCTTCGTAGAGGTCGTATTCCTGGCCGCGGCTGATCACGGTCAGTACGGACCAGTTCTGCGGATCGGGGTGGGGGACGAGGAGGCACAGGTCGGCGTTGTCGGTGCCGCCCCAGCGGATGAGCCGGTCCGGCGAGGAGCCGCGTTCCTCGAGGAGGTGCTGGATGTGGGGTCGCGTCGCGCGCATCGTCTCGCGCCCGGCGAGGAGCTCGCGCCGCCGAATGCGTCGAAGAATGCCCGGACGCCGGGCGGGATGGTGACGTTCAGTGCCTCTTCCGCCGCGTGCCAGTCGTTGTGGACCGATTCGGCCGTGCCGTACGCGCGGTGCGCGGCCAGCTGCTCAAGGTCGTTCACTGGTTACCGGCTGGTTGATGGTCGTCTGATTGATGTCGAGCCCGTGTCCCGTGGCTCGTACGTGGATGCCGGTGGGGATGAGGTCGTCGGGGTGGGCGGTCGTAGATGGTCTCGATGTTCGTCTCAGCGCGGCCATCGCCGCCCAGTGCGCGGACCAGCAGGCGCCCTCGTGTGTGTCCGGCGGCTGCACCCTTGCAACCTGGCGGCAGGCCATTGAGCGATGAGTCATCAAATATCTTGCTTTCCGGCCAAATTGACGACGCCCTCTCGTCGCCCATTGTCTTCCGGCACGGCGGGACTACTTTCACCCGTGGAAGCACCATCCACGGTGAACGGAAGGGGTTCCACATGTCCGGATTCGCTGTCCACCCCCTCGGTGCGACGCAAGCCCCCACGGAACCACGCGGCGGAATCCGCGTACCCGAGGCGACGTGGCAGCTCGACGGCGGCTGGGGCTGGGTGTACTTCGCCCAGGGACACGACGCCATCCAGCAGCCGATCATCCTCTCGGACGGCTTCCACCCGGGTGAGTCCGACCGCAACGCGCTCTACCTGGGGTTCAACGACCCGAACGGCTACCCGCTGATCAACGAGCTGAACCAGCGGGGCTACGACGTCGTCATCCTCGGCTACCAGGACTGCACCGCCTCGATCTACGACAACGCCAGGACGGCGACCACCGCGATCATGCGGGCGAACGCCGAGAACCTCACCGACACACCACTGGTCGTCGGGGGCTTCAGCATGGGCGGACTGATCCTTCGCTACGCGCTGCTGCGCCTCGAATTGATGAGGATGGACCACCGGGTCTCGGTCTACTTCTCCTTCGACACCCCGCACTCGGGCGCCTGGATCCCGGTCAGCCTGCAGTCCTTCGCGTACTACATCCAGCCCCTGTACTCCGGGCTGGCCGACATGATCGACAGCCCCGCCGCCCGGCAGATGCTGTGGCGGCACAAGACGAACCTGGCCGCCGAACCCGTCGAGCACCCGGACCGCACGGAGTTCGTGGCGCAGTTGAAGCGGATGGGCGACTGGCCGATGCGCCCCATGAAGATCGGCGTGGCGAACGGCCGCGGCGACGGCCGGGGCAACGGCAATCCGCCTGGCAGGGCCGCGTTCAAAGTCACCGGCGGGCTGTACATCGGCACCGAGCTGTATCTGCAGCCCAGCGGGGAGGCGGAAACCGTCGCCAAGCTCTGCAGGCTGCTCGGCTTCCCGGTCTACAAGCGCACTTCCGGTTATCCCGAGCTCGACAGCGCCGCGGGCGGCACCCTCGACTCGTTCGGTATCGCCGCCGAGACACTGAATGCCCTCGTCGGGCAGTCCGCCGAGGCGCCGTATCCGACCATCACCTTTGTGCCCAGTATCAGCGCCCTCGCCGTCGACGGCGCCGACATCGGCAAGCAGCAGGACCTCGATCTGAACATCGACCAGCTCGGCGAGGACCGCTTCCCCTTCGACGTCTGCAAGACGTCGCCCGACAACACCGGACACACCGAGATCACCCGCGATCTCTGCGCGTGGCTCGTCGACCAGCTACCGGCCAAGTAGCCACCGCACACTCCTCGCCGGTGCGGGCCCGCCTGCAGCACGGTGCCGCGCCCCTTCGCCCCCGGCCCAGCCGGTCCGCCGAGGCACGTGCCCAACATGCCAGAGACCGTGCGAGCCCCACGGACGGGCCGGGGTCCCACGCACGGCCCGTCCTCCGCGTGCCGGAGTGTGTGTTCTGGCCCAGGCTGGATACGCGGGGTCGCAGACCGGACCCCGCTTCGGACGTCGGACGAGGGAGCAGAGCGCCCATGGCAACCGGTGCCTTCCACTCGGCAGTGTCACTGACCGTGAACGGCAAGGGCTGCGATCTCACGGTCGACCATCGCGCCACCTTGCTGGACGTCCTGCGCGAGCGACTGGATCTGACTGGCGCGAAGAAGGGGTGCGACCACGGTCAGTGCGGCGCCTGCACCGTGCTCGTCGATGGGCGCCGCGCCAACAGCTGCCTGCTGCTGGCCGTGGCCCACGAGGGATGTGACATCACCACTGTCGAAGGTCTGCGCGCCGACGACGGTGGTGGTGGCTCCGAGGGTCAGGGCGGGGGCGACGGCGGGGAAGGGCACCTGCACCCGCTCCAGCGCGCCTTCCTCGCCCGGGACGCCTTCCAATGCGGCTACTGCACACCCGGCCAGCTCTGCTCGGCCGTCGGTGCCATCGCCGAGGCCGCGGCGGGCCACCCCTCGTACGCGACGGATCCGGGCGCGGAGCCGGGCGACCCCGTGGCGCTGAGCAGGGACGAGATCCGCGAGCGACTCAGTGGCAATCTGTGCCGCTGCGGGGCCTATCCGCACATCGTCGAGGCCGTCGAGGACGTGACCCGATGAAGGCCTTCCAGTACGTACGCGCCCACAGCGTCGACGAGGCGACCGCGGCCCACGCGAGTCACCCCGGCTCCCGCTACCTGGGCGGTGGCACCAACCTCGTCGACCTGATGAAGCTGGGGGTGGAGACACCCGGAATGCTGGTCGACGTCAGCGGGCTGCCGTTGGACGCGGTCGAGGAGCTCGCCGACGGATCCGTGCGCGTCGGAGCGACCGTCCGCAACAGCGACCTCGCCGCCCACCCCTTGGTGCGCACCCGCTATCCCGTGCTGTCGCAGGCACTGCTCGCGGGGGCCTCGGGGCAGCTGCGCAACATCGCCACGACCGGCGGCAACCTCCTGCAGCGCACCCGCTGCCCCTACTTCCAAGACCTGGGCAAACCCTGCAACAAACGCGAGCCCGGCACCGGCTGCGGGGCCCGCGACGGCGTCCACCGCGACCACGCGGTCCTGGGGCACTCGCCGCAGTGCATCGCCACCCACCCCTCGGACATGGCGGTCGCGCTCGCCGCACTCGACGCCCAGGTGGAGCTGCACGGCGCGGCAGGCCGGCGCACGGTGCCCGCGGCCGGGTTCCACCGGCTGCCCGGTGACCGTCCGGACCTGGACACCGAGATCGCGCCCGGGGAACTCGTCACCGGCGTCCTGCTCCCGGCCGCCACCGCCGGGCTGCCCTCCGCCTACCGCAAGGCGCGCGACCGCGCCTCGTACGCCTTCGCGCTCGCCTCGGTGGCCGTTGCCCTGAGGGTGGAGGACGCCGTGGTGCGCGAGGTCCGCATCGCGTTCGGCGGTCTGGCGCACCGCCCCTGGCGGGCCCTGCGCGCCGAGGAGGCACTGACGGGCGAGGCCGCGGACGACGAGGCGTATCAGCGGGCCGTCGACGCGGAACTCGCGGCCGCCGAACCGCTGCGCGACAACGCGTTCAAGGTGCGCCTCGCCCGCAATCTGGCGTGCGACATGCTGCGCCGCCTGACACCGCCCGCACGTTCCTGACCGACATCCCAGGCGGCCTCACCACACCTGCTCTCCAGGGAGAAGAACCATGCCGGACACCACCAGCGCTCTCGGGTCGCCTGCCGCGCGCAGGGAAGGCCCGGCCAAGGTGACCGGGGCCGCCCGTTACGCGGCCGAACACACCCCCGAGGGTTGTGCCTACGCCTGGCCGGTGCCGGCCGGCGTGGCGCGGGGTGAGGTCACCGCTGTCGACGACACGGCGGCGCGGGCGCTGCCCGGTGTCGTCACGGTCCTCACCCACCTCAACGCGCCGCGCCTGGCCGAGCCGGACGACGCGACGCTCAAGGTGCTCCAGAACGCCCGGGTCCCGCACCGCGGCTGGTTCGTCGCCCTCGTCATCGCCGACAGCCTGGAAGCGGCACGCGAAGGAGCCGCCGCCGTCCGTGTCACCTACGCCGAGGAACCCCACGACGTCACCCTGACCGCCGACCACCGCGACGCCTACGTTCCCGAGGACACCGACGGCACCTCGGGCGAGCACACACGCGGCGACGCCGACGTCGCGTACGCCCGCGCGGAGGCCCAAGTCGACGTCACCTACCGGGTGCCGCCGCTGCACAACCACCCGATGGAACCGCACGCGGCAACCGCCCACTGGGAGGACGACCGGCTCACCGTGTACGACTCCAGCCAGGGCGCCAGCACGGTACGCGACGTCCTGGCCGGCCTGTTCGAGCTGCCGAAGGGCCAGGTGACGGTCGTCTCCGAACACGTCGGCGGCGGCTTCGGCTCCAAGGGCACACCACGGCCGCACGTGGTGCTCGCCGCCATGGCGTCCCGCGCCACCGGGCGACCGGTCAAACTCGTCCTGCACCGGCGGGAGTTGGCGGCCGTCGTCGGCCACCGCTCGCCGACGGTGCAACGGGTACGGCTCGCGGCGGAGGCCGACGGCACACTCACCTCCGTGGTTCACGAGGTGACCTCGCACACCTCCCGTATCAAGGAGTTCGTCGAGACGGCGGCCGCCGTCACCCGCGTCATGTACCCCTCGCCGCACGCCCGCACCACCCACCGGGTGCTCCCGCTCGATGTGCCCAGCCCTTCCTGGATGCGCGCACCGGGGGAGGCGCCGGGCATGTACGCCCTGGAGTCGGCGATGGACGAACTCGCGGAAACCCTCGGCATCGACCCCGTCGAACTGCGGCTGCGCAACGACACCCAGCGTGAACCCGACAGTTCCCGCCCCTTCAGCAGCCGCCACCTCGCCGAGTGCCTGCGAGAGGGAGCCCGCCGCTTCGACTGGTCCGCACGCGACCCGCGCCCCCGCTCCCGCGCCGAGGGACCCGTCCTGGTCGGCTCCGGCGTGGCCGCGGCGACGTACCCCGTGAACGTGGCGCCGTCGCGCGCGAGCGCCCACGCCGCCGCGGACGGCAGCTTCGTCGTCCGGGTCAACGCCACCGACATCGGGACCGGCGCGCGTACCGTCTTGGCCCAGGTCGCCGCCGACGCACTCGGCGTCCCGGTGGACCGCGTGCGTACCGAAGTCGGCAACAGCGACCTCCCCACCGCCCCGCTCGCGGGCGGCTCCTCCGGCACGGCGTCCTGGGGCTGGGCCGTCCACGAGGCCTGTACGCGACTGGCGGCTGACCTCGCCGACCGCAAGGGGCAGCTTCCCTCGTCCGGGCGCGACGGGCTCGATGGGCTCTGTGCCACGGCCGACACGGCGGGCCGCGCCGACGCCGACAGCGCCTACGCGCGCCACGCCTTCGGCGCACACTTCGCCGAGGTCGGTGTCGACACGGTGACCGGCGAGGTCCGCGTGCGGCGCCTGCTCGGTGTCTACGCGGCGGGCCGCATCCTCAACTCCCGTACCGCACGCTCCCAGTTCATCGGTGGGATGACGATGGGCCTGGGGATGGCCCTCACCGAGGGCAGCACGCTGGACCCCGCCTTCGGTGACTTCGTGGAACGCGACCTCGCCGCCTACCACGTACCGGCGCACGCCGACGTGCCCGCGATCGAGGCGCACTGGATCGAGGAGGACGACCCCCACCTCAACCCCATGGGCAGCAAGGGCATCGGCGAGATCGGCATCGTCGGAACGGCCGCCGCCATCGGCAACGCCGTGCACCACGCGACCGGCGTCCGGCAGCGTGAACTGCCGATCACGCCGGACCGGGTGCTGGCGGGCGGCGGCTGAGGCGCCTACTCCCGCCTACTCCTCGACCTGCTCAGGGTCGATCGGGATCTCGGGTGCCGTGTTCTCGGCGCGCTTCTCGGCGGTCAACTCCCGTGCCACGGTCCCACAGCAGCGGTTGAACTGGTTCTGCCAGTCCGTCTTGAACATGTCGTAGCTGGACTGGCCGACCAGCTTCAGGTCCGACTCGTCGTTGTGCCAGACGCCGTTGCTCGTCCAGTTCGAGGAGCCGACGAACACGACTCTGGCGTTGGACGAGCTCGCGTAACCGCCGCTGACCATCATGTACTTGTCGTGCGTGTAGTGCAGGGCGTTACCGTTCGCGTCGATGCCGCGGGAGGTGTCGTGCACCTCGATGTTCGCCCGGTCCTTCAGGTAGTCCTCCACGCTGCCGTCAACCTGACCGGCGGTGAAGAGTATTCGTATCTTGACGCCGGTCTTCCCCAGGCTCACCAGCTTCTTCGGCAGCTCCAGATAGTTCCGGTCGCCCGGGTCCCCGTGAGAAGTCCACTGGAACATGGCGATGTTGATCGTGGCCGGCGCCTTGACGTTGTTCAGGAAGTCGACCCAAGTGTCGCTCTTGGAGCGCGCCTTGGGCCACTGGTACGAGGGCGGGGACAGTGTCGTCCTGGCGTCCGTGCCGCTGGTGGTGTTGTAGTAGTCGGGCACCAACGGGCCCGGCCCATTCAGCGCCCCCTTGGCCATGGCTGTGAAGTAGCGGACGTAGGAGTTGTACAGGTCGACGTTGCCCTTGACGGTGGCGCCACTGTTCCACGCGGTTCTGGCCTGGGCGGAGGTGGGGTTGGCGCTGCTGACGGTCACGGTCCTGTTCGCGTCGCTGCCGCCGCTGAGCATGTAGTACTTCGCGTGCAGGGCGGAGCCGGCGTAGTGGGTCAGGCAGCCGCCCGGACACAGCGCGGCGAAGCTGGAGGCGCGCGGGTCGTTGCCCAACTCGGCGACCATCGACTGCCAGACCGCATTGTCGCTGTGAGAGTCCATCAGCGCCTTGACGATCACGCCGCGTTGGTGCGCGGCGATCAGGGCGTTGGCGAACTCCGGGCCCGGGTGCGTGCTGCCGATCGAGTACATGGCGACGCGTATGGTCTGCCCGCAACTGGCGCTGTTGATCGACTCGATGATCGGGCCCATGATGTTCATCTGGGCGTCGGGGTCCTCGGGGTCGCTGAACTGCGGGCCCGGTCTTGAGGTGAACGTCCGGGACTCGCAAGTGAGCGGAGTCTTGGCCTTCTTGACCGCCGCGTGCGCCGTTGTGGGCGACAGTGCGGTGATGGCCAGCGCGGTGAGCAACGTGAGCGTGCGCTTCATGGAGGGGCCTTTCGCAGGGTGGTTGACGATGACGAGTCGGGTATTGCTGTGCTGATCGACGAATGAATCGACGAATGAATCGACGAATGAATCGACCAATGAGTGTTCGCCGAGGTGGGCCTGGTGGCCGACGTCGCGGTACGGGCCCGCCCGGCAGTCCGGTGTGACGGAGGTGCCGGTCGTCCGGCCGGATGAACTGCTCACGGCTGCGGATCAGTTGGCGGCGTTCGCTCCGAACATCGGGTAGCCCTCCCCGCTGGAATCCGCCTTGTGGTGCGTGACGGAGTCGGCCGTGCGGGCCGTGCCCGCCGACGAGGCGTCCGCTGTGGCGACGCGGATGCGCGTCGGAGGCGGGGCGGTAGGGCGTATGTGGTTGGCCATGCGTTGAGCTCCTGCAAGGGACAGAGGCGTCCGGAGGACATCCCGCTTCGACGAGGTGTTGGTCCGTTGGCGTTTGCCCCAATTTGTTGCAGGCGTGACTCGCCGTTCGGCACACAGGAGACTCGTAAAGGCGGCCGAGGGTTGCACGAGAAAGCAGGGAAGCCGGCCGTGATGCTGAGCACGTTGAGTCAGAGGGCGAGTCGGTCGACCGGGGGGCGTTCGGAGGGCTGCTGGTGGGCGGGCCAGTTGCCGAGGCCGGGTTCAGCGTCGTACCGATGCTGCCCGTCGTGTTCGGCCGCGTTCGTCCGACGCGCGCCCGCGGCAGGCGCGGTGCGCCGGGGAAAATGACCGAGCCCCCTACCAGGTCGGCAGGGGGCTCGGTGCAGCGGTCAGAGGGAGCCGTTGACGCTGATCTGGTGCGGCTGGGCGAAGGCGTTCTGCGCCTGGGCGGCGGCGCCGAGGGCGGTTCCCTGGGCCAGGGCCATCAGGTCGGCGGTGCCGACGGTCTTGTCGTCGATGGTGAGACTGCCCTCGGGGCTCAGGCCGCCGGAGACGCCGTCCAGGTCGGAGTCGGAGATCTCGAGGGTCTGCATCTGGTGAGCGGAGTTCATGGGGAAGTCCTTCGCACGGGGGATTCAAAGGGGGAGTGGCGCGGGCGATCACACCACACGGTGCGCCGGACAGCCAGCCAAGGTCAGGTCGCCCGCGGGCAGTTGATGGAACCGAGATGACCTTCATGTGGGCGCGGGCACGAAATCGGGGCAGTTCCTCCACCTCGCTCGCCACGCACTGCGTTCACAGGTGTTGCTACCGGCGCCGCGGGGACGACAATTCCCCACCAGCGGTGCGAGGGTACTCGGAAGTTGCGCACACTCTGTGCAAGTTCTGGCCAACACGGCCCAGGGGTGCTCATGGGGCGGCGGATTCTCACGCTGGACGGAGCGCGGGACGTGATTGCCCGGATGTCCAAGTACTCGTCGGCGATGTCCATGGACCGCGTCGTGCGGAGCCGGGAACCCTCGGGTCCCATGTGGACCGAGTCGCGCACGACACCACCCGCCCGGCGCCGCAGACCGTATCTCGTCGGTCTGGCCGGTGCCGCCCTCGCCCTCGTCGCCGGGGCACTGCCCGTCTCCGCCGCGCCCGGAGCGTCGCCGCAGGAAGCCGTCCCGCGGACCCTGCCCGCCCTCGACAACTGGGTGCCGGGCGCGGGAAGTTACAGCTACGGCGACCGCACCCGCCTCGTCGCCGGCGACGAGGCATCGCGCCGCGTCGCCCGCACCCTCGTCGGTGACCTGCGCGCCGCGGGCCACGGCACCGTACCCGTCACCGGCGGCCCCGCCCGGACGGGAGACATCGTCATCGACGTCGCCCCCGGCCGCCGTCAGCTCGGCGCCGAGGGGTACGAACTGCGGGCCGGCGCCCGGCTGGAGATCACCGGCGCC
Organism: Streptomyces nidicola; assembly: GCF_050106155.1. Classification (NCBI taxonomy): domain Bacteria; kingdom Bacillati; phylum Actinomycetota; class Actinomycetes; order Kitasatosporales; family Streptomycetaceae; genus Streptomyces; species Streptomyces nidicola. Next base: position 1,481,577 of record NZ_JBNBPI010000001.1, on the reverse strand, counting down.
GCCGAGACCGGCGCCTTCTACGGCACCCGCACCCTCCTCCAGATGCTCGCACAGGGCGACGCGATCCCGGCGGGCCGAACCGTCGACGTACCGCGGTACAAGGAGCGCGGGGCCGGCGTCTGCGCCTGCTACGTGCACATCTCCACCGACTGGCTGGAGAACCTGGTGCGCGAGATGTCCTACCGCCGGCTGAACCAGCTGCTCCTCGAGATCAAGGTCAAGAGCGACAGCCACCCCGAGGCCAACACCTGGGGCTACTACACCAGGAGCGATATCCGCAGGATCGTCGCGCTCGGCGCCAAGTACCACGTCACGATCGTCCCCGAGATCAACTCGCCCGGTCACATGGACCCGTGGATCGAGAACCGCCCCGACCTCCAGCTCGTCGACAAGGACGGCAAGGCCCAGCCCTCCCGCCTCGACGTGACGAAGCCCGAGGCGTTCACGTACTACAAGAGCCTGATCGACGAGTACGCCGAGGTCTTCCCGTCCGGCTGGTGGCACATGGGCGCGGACGAGTACATGCTGGGCTCCGACTTCGCGAAGTACCCGCACGTGCTGGAGTACGCCCGGGCCAAGTACGGAGCGGACGCCACGCCACAGGACGCCTTCATCGACTTCGTCAACCGCGTGCAGGCCTACGCCGAGAGCAAGGGCAAGCGGCTGCGCATCTGGAACGACGGCCTGACCGGCGCCAACACCGTGCCCGTCGCCCCGGGCACCACCGTCGAGCACTGGCTGGACGTCGACGTGAAACCGAGCGCCCTGATCGCGCGGGGCCACCCCGTGATGAACGCCGCCTACTCCCTCTACCTGGTGCGCGGCGGCTTCCACACCGACACCCGCAAGCTGTACGACCAGCGGTGGGACCCGCGCAGTTTCGAGGGCGAGAAGCTCACCTCCGACCGCGGGATCACCGGCGCGAAGATCAGTCTGTGGCCGGACAACGGACGTGGCGAGACCGAGAACGAGGTCGCCCGGGCCACCACCCCGGCCCTCGACCACCTCGCCCAGGCCACCTGGGGCGCCGCCCACCCCGACGCCACCTACGACGCGTTCACCGCACGCGCCGCCACGACGGGCACCGCGCCCGGCGTGCGCGACCTGACCCGCGTCCCGGTCGCCGACGGCACGTACACGTTCGCGGACCGCGGCGGCCGCACCGACGCCCGCACCGTCCGCATCACCCGCACCGCCGACGGCTACGCGACCCTCGCCGACGACACCAGCGGCGCCTGCTTGGAGACCCGGAGCGGGAAGCTCACCCTCAACGTGCCGCTGCAGCCCGGCTCCGCCGCCACGTGGGAGAAGTGCGACCCGAAGAACACGCTCCAGCGGTGGCAGATCGCACGGGCGCCCGGCGGCCACACCCTCACCAACGCCATCACCCGCATGACACTCGACACCACCGCCGACGGAGGCCTGGCGCAGTACCCGCCGGACCAGCGGACCCCGACGACCTGGACCCTTTCCCGAGCCGCCACGCTGTTTCGATGAATGAAGAACGGTCACATCCGTGACTTCTTCTCGCTGCTTCGAGTCGTGACGGCGGTGGTCGGACGGCGCACATGGTCTGCGGAATGGGTAACTCGCGCTGGTCGTCGGCCTCCTGGTCGTGCCGCCGGTCGCATCTCGGCGACACGCCGCGGCCATGAAGCTGTCACGTGTTCACATTCATGGCCCGTTCGGTGGATGCAAGACCATTGTGGCCGCCGGGCCGGGTCTGCGAGCATCGGCGGGCGATCTTCGAGCCGTGGTCGCGCCGGCGGGCCGGCTCGGACGGGCACGACGGCCTGCGCGTCCCGGCGGGGCCGAACTTCGTCGAGGGGATGAGCACACGATGCGTCGAAGAGACATCCTGCGGGGCACCGTCGCCCTGGGAGCATCCGCGGTCGCGTCGCGTGCCACCTCGGTGGCCGCGGCCCTGTCGGCCGAGACCGTCCCCGGCACCGGGGACGGACTCGACTGGCCGCGGTTCGCTCGCGAGGCGCGCCCCTGGACCCGCTGGTGGTGGCTCGGCAGCGCCGTCACCGAGACGGGGCTCGCGCGCCACCTGGAACGATTCCAGCAGGTCGGATTCGGCGGCGTCGAGATCCAGCCCATCTACGAGGCCCAGGGCTACGAGGAACACGACCTCGCCTACCTCGGCAGGGATTGGCTCGCCGCGCTCGACGCCACCACCCGGCATGCCCGGCAACTCGACCTCGGCGTGGACCTCACCACGGGCTCCGGCTGGACCTTCGGCGGGCCCTGGATCAAGCCTGAACAGAGCGCGGGCAAAGTCGTCGTGGAGCACTGGGAGTTGGGGCACGGCGAGCGGCTCGGCGTTCCCGTGCGCACCACGCAGCCGCCGCACCCCGGCCTCGTCGACGAGGAGAAGCTCGCCCGGCCCGACCTGCGTCCGCCCATGGACCCGCTCCCCGAGCCGCCGCTCGCCGCCCTGGTCGCCCGGGAGGCGGACAGCGGCGACACCGTCGACCTCACCGCGCGTGTGCACGAGGACGGCACCCTCGACTGGACCGCACCGGCCGGGAGTTGGGAACTCACGGGCGTGTTCAGCGGCCTGGTGCTCAAGCGGGTCGAGCGGGCGGGGCCCGGCGGCAAGGGCCTGATGGTCGACTACTTCGACGGCGCGGCCGTGCGTCATCACCTCGACCACTTCGGCGAAGCCATCGGCTCGGGGCGAGGGATACGCGCACTGTTCCACGACTCCTTCGAGCTGGAGGCGACGGACTGGACACACCGGGCCGTCGCGGAGTTCGCCCGGCTGCGCGGCTACGACCTCGTCCCGCACCTGCCCGAGGTGTTCACCGACGCCGGCACGCCCGAGGTGCGCTCGCGCGTCCTGTCCGACGTCCGGGAGACGCTGGCCGACCTGTTCCTCGAGCAGTTCGCCGAGCCGTGGGACGCCTGGAGCGCCGAGCGCGGCTGGCTCACCCGCAACCAGGCGCACGGATCGCCCGCCAACCTGCTCGACATCTACGGTGCGGCGGACATCCCGGAGACCGAGTACGCGGGCGCCGAGCTGATCCCGATCCCCGGTCTGCGCCAGGGCGCGGGGACCGCCAACGCACCCAAGTCACTTGTGTGGCGCTTCGCTTCGTCGTCCGCCCACGTACTGGGTAAACCGCTCGCCTCGGCCGAGACACTCACCTGGCGCGACGAACACTTCCACGTGGCGCTCTCGCAGGCGAAACCCACCGTGGACCTGCTGTTCGCCGCAGGCATCAACCACCTCGTCTTCCACGGCACGGCGTACTCGCCGGAGGAGACCCGGGACATCCCCTGGCCCGGCTTCTCCTTCTACGCGGCCGCCGAACTCCAGCCCGCCAACACCCTCTGGGGCGACCTGTCCGAACTCAACGACTACATCACCCGCTGCCAGTCGGTGCTCCAGTCCGGCGAACACGGCAACGACATCCTCGTCCACTTCCCCCAGCACGATCTGTGGGCCCTGCCCGACGGCGGGGTCGGCGACGGCGCCGAGGACATCGAGCTGTCCCCGGACTACAAGTGGGAGGGCACCGACTGGATGTACGGCCACCCCAGCGGTGCCGGTGACATCGCCGCGGGCCTGGAGGCGCGCGGCTGGCAGTTCGACTGGGTCTCCGACCGGCAGCTCGCCGGCTTCCGCGGCTCCGCCGACGGCGTGTCCAACGGCCACAGCCGGTACGCGGTGGTCCTCGTGCCGAACGCGCGGCTCATCCCGCTGGAGACCGCCCGCAGGCTCCGTGACCTCGCCGCGGCGGGAGCGACGGTGGTCTTCGTCGGCGAGCTGCCCGAGGACGTGCCGGGGCTCGCCGAACTCGACCGCCGCCGGGCCGAGTTCAAGCGGATCGCCGCCGAACTGTGTGAGCGGCGCGACCCGAGCCACAGGGGACGGTTCCGGGTCGGGCGCGGCCGCGTCGTCGTCACCGGGCGCGGCAGTGGACTCGACGCCGCTCTCGCCGCGGCGGGCGCGGTGCGCGAGCCGGTCGCCGACTCGGGGCTCCGTGTGCTGCGCCGCCGCCATGCCGAAGGCAGCCACCTGTTCCTCACCAACGTCACCGCGGAGCCCGTCGACGGCTGGTGGCCGCTCGGCTCGCATGCGGCATCCGTCGGGGTCCTCGACCCGCTGCGCGACACCCGGGGCCTCGCGCAGACCCGGCGCGACAGGGCTGCGGTCGAGGTGCGGCTGCGGCTCGAACCCGGCGAGTCCCGCATCCTGCGCACCTTCACGACGCGCGCACTCTCCGCGGCCCCCGCCCCCACATCGGTGCCCACCGGCCGCGAGCGCGAGCTGACCGGGCCGTGGACGCTGGCGTTCCGCGAGGGCGGCCCCGAGCTGCCGCCGACGAGGACACTGGACAAGCTGGTGTCCTGGACCGAACTGGGCGACCAGGAGACGGAGTTCTCCGGCACCGCCCGCTATACGCTCCGCTTCAGCGCCACCGATACGGAGCGTGCGCGCGACTGGCTGCTCGACCTCGGCGACGTACGCGAGAGCGCCCGCGTGCGGTTGAACGGCCGTGACGTGGCCACAGCTTGGGCGCTCCCGTTCCACGTGCCGTTGGGGCGCGCGCTGCGGGAGGGGGAGAACGTCCTGGAACTCGACGTCACCAACCTCGCGGCGAACCGGGTCCGTGCCCTGGCGCGGCGCGGTGAACTGGACCTGCACCACTACATGCAGTGGCGCTCGACCCCGCCCCAGGACTGGGATCCGATGCCGTCCGGTCTGCTCGGGCCGGTCCGGCTGGTGGAGGTGGGGCGCTGAGCCGACCGATCCGGATCAGGACCGGTCGACCCTTGCTCCGTGCACGGGCGGGTCACCCGTCCCCGCCGCGCCGTACCCGCCCGTCCGCTGGAGGCCGCCTTGACCGCATCCGCCACCGAAACCGCCGCTCTCGGGCCCGCCCTCGACGCGCTGCTTGCCGCGCTGCCCGCCGAAGCGGTCACCGTCGATCCCGATGTGCTGGCCGCGCACAGCACCGATCACGCGCCGTTCTGCCCCAGTGGCACACCGGCCGCCCTGGTGCGGGCCCGTACCACCGACGAGGTGGCGGCGACGCTGCGGATCGCCAACGAGCACCGCGTGCCCGTGGTGCCGCAGGCCGCCCGCACGGGGCTGTCGGGCGGGGCGAACGCGGTCGACGGGTGCGTCCTGCTGTCCGTGGAGCGCATGACCCGGATTCTCGACATCGACGACGTCGAGCAGGTCGCGCGGGTCGAAGCAGGTGTCGTCAACGCCGACTTGTCGCGGGCCGTCGCCGAGCACGGCCTGTTCTATCCGCCGGACCCGTCCTCCTGGGAATCCTCCACACTCGGCGGCAACGCGGCCACGAACGCGGGCGGCCTGTGCTGTGTGAAGTACGGCGTGACCGGTGACTTCGTGCGCGGGCTCACCGTGGTCCTGGCCGACGGCAGCGTGCTGCACACCGGCCGCACCACCGCCAAGGGCGTCGCCGGTTACGACCTCACCCACCTCTTCGTAGGATCCGAAGGCACCCTCGGTGTCATCACCGAGATCACCGTCGGGCTGCGGCCCGCCGCCGAACGCCCGCTGACCGCCGTGGCGTTCTTCCCGACCACGACCGCCGCATGCGCGGTCGTCCCCGCGTACATGAGCAGTGGTCCGCGGCCCAGCCTCCTGGAGTTCATGGACCGGCCCAGCATCGACGCGGTCAGCGCGTACCGCGACCTCGGCTTCCCGGACGATGCCGGCGCCGTGCTCATCGCCCAGTCCGACCGGGGCGGCGAGGCGGCCCCGGCCGATCTGCGCCGCTTCGCCGACATCGCCGAGGCGCACGGCGGTACCACCGTGATCGCCGAGGATGCCGCCGAGGCCGAACTCCTCCTTGCGGGGCGCCGTTTGGTCGGCATCGCGACCGAACGGCTCGGCGCCTATCTGGCCGACGACGTGTGCGTGCCGCGGGGCCGGCTCGCCGAGATGATCGACGGGATCGCCGAACTCTCCGAACGGCACGGCCTGTTGGTCACCTGCGTCGCCCACGCCGGTGACGGCAACGTCCACCCCAACGTCATCTTCGACCGCGACGACGCCGACGAAGTACGGCGCGCCCACGAGACGTTCGGCGCGATCATGGACCTCGGCCTGCGCCTGGGCGGCACCATCACCGGCGAACACGGTGTGGGCCTGCTCAAGCGCGACTGGCTCGCCAAGGAACTCGGACCGGCCGGTGTGCGCGTTCATCAGGGCATCAAGGCGGCTCTCGATCCGCACGGGATCCTCAACCCCGGGAAAGTACTGGAAGTTTGAGGGTGCGTTATGTCGTCATGCCGCTGCCTTTGCGTGCTCGGCGCTCCGTACGCGTCGGCCGAAGAGGAGAGCGCCAGGGCGAGTACGACCGGTGCACGAGTGGTGCGGCGGTGCGGCGGTGGGCCGGCTCAGTCGGGCAGTTCCGCACGGGGCAGGGTCTTCGGTTCCCTCTGCGTTCGCCAGGTCCCGGGGGAGACGCCTTCTCTTTTGGTGAAGGCGCGGCTCAGTGAGGTTCCGGTGTCGTAGCCGACCTGGACGGCGATTTCCTGAATGCTCAGGGGCGTATCGCGGAGCAGGACCTTCACTCGGTACATGCGCCATGCCGTGAGGTGGCCCAGGGGAGTGTCTCCCGTCTTCTCCTTGAACAGGGCGGCGAACGCCGAACGAGACATCCCTGCCGCGTGGGCGAGTTCCTCGACCGTCCAGGGGTGGGACAGGTCCGCGTGCAACTGCCGCATGGCGGACGCCAGGCGTGGCTCGCGCAGCGCGGCGATCCAGCCGACGGTGCCGCTCCTGACATCCGTGCAACAGGCGCGCAGTGCCTGGACGAAGAGCACGTCGGACAGGCGGCTCATGATGAAGCCACTGCCGAGGCCGTCCGCCGAGTTCTCTCGGGCGATCAGGTCGAAGGTGGTGCGCAGGAGCCGGCTTGCGGTGTCGTCCAGATTCAGCCTGAACAGTGGTGGCAGCAGCGCGAAGAGGGGCTCGGCCGCGACCGCGTCGAAGGCGAATCGCGTGGACACGATGCGGGTCAGCTCGCCCTCGCCGCCTGCTCTCGCCGAGTGGTCCGATTCGTGGAAGGTGAGGCCGTCGCAGTCGGTGACCTCGCGGCCCGGAGCGTCCTGGAGCGTGAACCCCACACCGGCGCGCACCAGAAGGCAGTCGTTCTTCTCCAGCCACTGTGGTTGGTCCAGCGAGTCTGCTTCCAGTTGGCACGAGCCGCTGGCGACCAGTACCAGCCGGGCGAGGTGTCGCGGGGGAAACGAGATGCCCCACGGGGCGTGGGCGTCCACGCGCACGTATCGGGCGTCCTCGACCTTCATCGTGGCGAGGAGGTCGTCGATCGGGTCCATCCGCCCTCCGCCCTCCGTTCTCCTGGACGATCTGCACCAAACAGCGGACCCCAAGATACAACGCGTCCAGCCATGCGTTCCTAGTCTGGTGTGCATCGCCGAACGAAAGGGTGGAGTAGCAGCAGATGCGCTCTTTTCACATAAAGGCGGGCGGCGGGCTGACGGCCTCGACCGAGCGCCCGACGCCGCGTCCGTCCGCCGGTCAAGTGCTCGTACGAGTGATGGCCACTTCCGTGAACGCCCGTGATCGCGTCATCGTCGCGGGCAGGTACGCCGTCCCCGTGCCGGCGGGACGCATCCCGCTCTCCGACGGCGCGGGCGTCGTGGAGGCCGTTGGAGAGGGAGTCACGCGGTTCGGGGTCGGGGACAGTGTCATGGGTACCTTCCATCCGGACTGGGTGCAGGGCCGGTTCCCGGGGTGGGGTGAGCTGCGTGGCACGCAACGTGATGGATGGCTGGCTCAGTACGTTGCCGTTGACGAGCAGAGTCTGGTGGCGGTGCCGGACCGGCTGTCCTTCGAGGAGGCGGCCACGCTGCCGTGCGCCGCTCTGACAGCGTGGTCGGCCGTGCGCGGTGTGGGTCCGGGGGACACGCTGCTGGTCCAGGGTTCGGGAAACGTGTCACTCTTCGCGCTGCAATTCGGCCGCTCGCAGGGCGCACGTGTGCTGGCCACGACGTCCAGCGCCGAGAAGGCCCGCCGCCTCAGCGCCCTCGGCGCGTCCGACGTCGTCGACTACACCAGTACGCGGGAGTGGGGCGCCCGGGTGCACGCGCTGACCGACGGCGGCGTCGACCGCATCGTAGAAATCGGCGGCGGCGCCGAAACCGTTGCCCAGTCCGTGGAGGCCGTCGCCTACGGAGGGCAGATCGCCCTGGTCGGCAACCTCGCGTCGGGCGGCGGCATGGAACTGACACGCTTCTTTCAGCGCGCGGCGACTCTCAGGTCCGTAAGTGTCGGCAGCCGAAGCGACTTCGAGGAGATGAACAGGGACATCGCCCGACACCGCCTGACCCCGGTCATCGACCGCGTCATCGCGTTCGAAGAGGCTCCGGAGGTGTTCGCCGGCGTCGAAAATCGGGGTCACTTCGGCAAGGTCGTCATCAGTCACGGCTGAGGTAGGCCCTGTCCTCATTGCCCCGTCCCCTGGCCGAGGCGATGAGGACGCTGCTCCGTCCCTGGCCCTTGCGGCACGGGAACGGAGCCCGCACGCACGTCGTGATGACGGAGCTGGCGAATTCGTGCTCTCGGGCTTCCACCGGTTCAGCAGCCCCGACATCGTCCGCCGCGAGTATGTGGCGTGGAGGGTGGCAGACGAACGCCGCATTCAACGGATGAGGGACGAGCACCTGCAAAGCCCGGGCCAGTTCCCGCGCCCACTGCCTGGCGGCCGCCCCCTATGGCATCCGTGCTGGATCCCTGTCTGGCCCGCGGCGGCCGCCCGTTGCCCTCGCGGTATGAGGGCGGTGTCGGCCGGCACCGTCCTGCCGCTGCCTGCCGACGATCCGCCCGCCCTTTGGTGCCTCAGAGTGACTTGAGTACCTTCTCGACGATCCGGTCCGCGGCCAGACCGTACCGGTCGTGCAAGGTCGGGAGGGCGCCCGCGTCGATGAACTCGTCCGGCAGAGCGATCGGCAGGACGGGCTTGCCGAGGCCGGTGCGCACGACGGCGGAGGCGACGGTCTCGAAGAGGCCGCCGACGACCGTGTGGTTCTCCAACGTCACCGCGAGCCGGTCACCCGCCAGTTCGCGCAGCACGGTCTCCTCGTCGAACGGCTTGAGCGTCGGACTGTGCACCACGGCCACGTCGACGTTGTGAGCGGCGAGCTTCTCCGCCGCCTGGAGCGCGCGCATGGTCATCAGGCCGCTGGAGACGAGGACGACGTCCCGGCCGCCGCGCAGCACCTTGGCCTTGCCGAGCTCGAAGGCGTAGTCGTACTCGTCGAGCACGAGGGGCACCTTGCCGCGCAGCAGGCGCAGATAGGTGGGACCGTCGTGGGCGGCGAGCTGCGGGACGGCCTGCTCGATGTCGAGGGCGTCGCACGGGTCGACGATGGTGAGGTTGGGCATGCCGCGGAAGATCGCGACGTCCTCGGTGGCCTGGTGGCTGGGCCCGTAGCCCGTGGTCAGACCAGGCAGGCCGCCGACGATGTTGACGTTGAGGTTCGGCTCGGCGATGTCCAGGCAGATGAAGTCGTACGCGCGACGGCCCGCGAACACCGAGTACGTCGACGCGAACGGGACGAGGCCCGTCTCCGCCATGCCGGCCGCCGCGCCGAACAGCAACTGCTCGGCCATGCCCATCTGGAAGAACCGGTCGGGGTGCGCCTGCGCGAAGACATGCATGTCGGTGTACTTGCCGAGGTCGGCGGTGAGGCCGACGATCCGCCGGTCGCTCTCGGCGAGTTCGGCGAGCGCCTTGCCGAAGGGGGCCGGGGAGGTGCGCTGGCCGGGGTCGGCGAAGGAAGCGATCATCGCCGAGGTGGTAAGTCGCTTGGGCTGTGCGGCAGTTGCGGTGGCAGTGGCCGTCGTAGTCGTAGTCATGGTCAGGCTTCCGTTCCGTTGGTGGCCGCGGCGTCGTGACCGGCCGTCAGCTGCTGTCGGCAGATCTCCCATTCGTGCTCCTCGATCCGCATGAAGTGGGCCTTCTCGCGGTTCTCCAGGAGCGGGACCCCGCGTCCGATACGGGTGTCGCAAAGGATCACGGAGGGCCGGCCTTCGGCGGCGGCCTGCTCGGCGGCCGCGTCCAGGGCGCGCAGCAGGGCCTCGACGTCGTTGCCGTCGACGCGCTGGGTGAACCAGCCGCAGGCCTGCCACTTCTGTTTGGCCGGCTCGATGGAGAGCACGGTGTCGGTGGCGCCGTCGGCCTGGAGGGCGTTCATGTCGACCAGGGCGGTGAGATGGCCGAGCTTGTGGTGGTGGGCGCCCATGGCCGCCTCCCACGTGGAACCCTCGTCGAGTTCGCCGTCGGAGAGGAAGTTGAACACCCGGGCGGGGTTGCTCTGGTGGCGCAGGCCGAGGGCGATGCCGACGGCGACGGTCAGTCCGTGCCCGAGCGAGCCGCCGGAGATCTCCATGCCGGGCGTGTACGAGGCCATGCCGGACATCGGCAGGCGGGAGTCGTCGGTGCCGTACGTGGCGAGTTCGTCGACGGGGATGGTGCCGGCCTCGGCGAGCGCGGCGTAGAGGCCGATCGCGTAGTGGCCGGTGGAGAGCAGGAAGCGGTCGCGGCCGGACCACTCGGGATCCTCGGGGCGCAGCCGCAACTGGTCGGTGTAGACGGCGGCGAGCGTGTCGGCGGCGCCGAGGGCCTGGCCGACGTAGCCCTGGCCCTGTCCTTCGCCCATGGTCAGGACGTGGTGGCGCATGCGGTACGCGGCCTCGCCGACATGGGCGACGCGCTCGGCGAGGGTGCGGGCCGTGTCGCGGGCCCCGGTCACGGTTGTGGCAGTCATCGGACCTTCTCGGGGATGGGAGATGGGGGTGGGGAGAGGGGGAGGTGGCCGACGAATCGGCGGAGGTGGACGGTGTGCGTCACCGGCTCAGTGGATGTGCGAGCCACCGTTGACGTCGTACGTCACGCCCGTCAGGTAGCCCGACTCGGGACGGGTCAGGAAGGCGATCACGTCGGCCACGTCCTCGACCTCGCCGATCCGGCGCACCGGGACGTCGGCGATCATGGCGGCCTTGCGGTCCTCGTCGAGCTTGCCCTGGGTGATGTCGGTGTCGATGAGGCCGGGTGCGACGCAGTTCGCCGTGACGCCGGCGGGGCCCAGTTCGCGGGCGAGGGCGCGGGCGAAGCCGAGGAGGCCGGCCTTCGCCGCGGAGTAGGCCACGCCGCCGAACACACCACCGCCGCGCTCCGCGGAGACGGACGACAGGAAGACGATGCGCCCGAAGCCGCGCTCCGCCATCCCGGCCGCCACTCGCTGGGTGACCAGGAAGCTGCCGCGTACGTTGACGTCGAAGATCCGGTCCCATTCGGCGGGGGTGACGTCCAGGAAGCGGACCGGCGAGGTGATGCCCGCGTTGTTGACCAGGGCGCCGATGGGCGGGAGCGCGGCCTCGACCTCTCCGATCGCGGCGTCCACGGCGGCGGGGTCCGTCACGTCGGCGGCGAGGCCGAGCGCCTGGACGCCGTGCCGGTCGGCTACCTCCTGGGCGACGTCGAGCGCGGCCTCCTTGTCCAGGTCCAGGACGGCGACGTGATAGCCCGATGCGGCGAGCGCGTGCGCGGTGGCGCGGCCGATGCCGCGGCGGGACCCGGCACCGGTGATGACGGCCGTACGGGGGGTGGTTGCGGTGGTCATGCGGTTCTCCTCAGAGGTGGTGGGCTCAAGGGGCGGGGAGGGGGCGGTGTCAGCGGGACGCGTCCGCGGCGGCGAGCTGCGCGTCGGGTTCGGGGCGGCTCGACCGGCCTTCGGCGTCGGTGCGCTCGCCGGGGCCCCAGGTCTCGCGGGTCACCAGCGCCGCCACCAGGCCGACCAGCCCGCAGCCGCTGAACAGCAGCGCGGGGCCGGTCCAGCCGGTGGCGGAGTAGAGGGCCGTGGCGATCATCGGGGTGAAACCGGAGACGACGGCGGAGAGTTGATAGGCCAGTGATGTGCCGGCCGTGCGGGTCTTCGTCGCGAACAGCTCGCAGAACCAGGCGCCTTGGACGCCCGCCAGGGAGTTCTGGCAGACGACGTAGCTGACCACGAAGGCGGCCATGACGAGCACGGCGGCCTCGGTGTTGACCAGCAGGAACAGGGGGAGGCCCCAGACGACGCTGAACGCGCAGCCGAAGAGATAGACGGGTCGGCGGCCGACGCGGTCGGACAGGCGGCCCCACAGGACGGTGGCGGCGATGCCGAGCGCCGCGGCGACCACGAGGGCCAGGAGGCTGGTGCTGCCGGAGATGTCCGGGGCGGTGCCGTCGTCGAGGTAGGACAGGACGAAGGTGATCGACACGGCGTAGCCGGCGGTCTCGGCGATCCGCAGCGAGAAGGCCCGCAGGATGTTGCGCCAGTCCTCGCACACCACCGTGAGCAGCGGGTTCTTGACGACCTCGCCGGACTGCTTCAACTCCTCGAACTGCGGCGACTCGTCGACCTTGAGGCGGATCACGATGCCGACGACGATCAGGACGGCGCTGAGCAGGAACGGCACCCGCCAGGCCCAGTTGTCGTCGAGCGTGTGGCCGCTCACGAGGAAGGCGAGGTTGGCGAGGAGCAGGCCGACGGGGAATCCCGCCTGGGTGATGCCCGTGTACTGACCGCGCCGGCGCCACGGCGCGTGCTCGAAGGACATCAGGATCGCGCCACCCCACTCGGCGCCGAAGGCCAGCCCCTGGATCACGCGGACGAGCACGAGCAGGACCGGCGCCCAGACACCGACCGTCTGGTACGTCGGCAGGCAGCCGATGAGGACGGTCGCGACGCCCATCGTCAGGAGCGAGGCGACCAGGACGGGCTTGCGGCCGATGCGGTCGCCGAGGTGTCCGGCGATGACGCCGCCCAACGGGCGGGCCGCGAAGCCGATTCCGAGGGTGGCGAAGGACAGCAGGGTGGCCGAGAGCGGGTCGGAGTCGGGGAAGAACACGTCGCCGAAGTAGAGGGCGGCGGCGGTGCCGAAACCGATGAAGTCGTACGTCTCGATGGTCGCGCCGACACCGGAGCCGACGGCGACCCGCATCCGGTCCGGCGAGCCCTGCGCGGCCCCGGCCTCCTGGCCGGGCCCCGGACGCGGCATGGATTCGGGCATGGCGATCCTCCTTGATCGGGCGTGGGCGGCTCCCTCGCACTCCCGACTGCTGACTGTTAACAGTCGGCAGACGAGAGATGATGCTCAATGCGTGCGGCGGTGCTGTCAACCCGTGCGGAGGGATCGATGTGGAACAGTGTCGACTGTTAACACTCGCTGCTTGCTTCGGGCTACGATGACGGCCGGAGCAGTCCAAGGAGGGTTCGACCGTGCCTGGTCAGACGCTAACCAGCCTCACCCGCACCACCACCCTGCGGGAGCGCGCGCTCGTGGCGTTGCGTACGGCCATCACGACCGGCCAGTACCGGCCCGGTGATCACCTCGGCGAGGTGGAGATCGCGGACCGGCTCTCGGTCAGCCGGGGCACGGTGCGGGAAGCGCTGCGTCATCTGCAGCAGGAAGGTCTGGTCACCGCGGGCGCGCGGGGCATGCTGCGGGTCTCGCAGCTTTCGCCCACCGAGGTGCGGGAGTTGTTCCAGGTACGGGAGGCGCTGGAAGGTCTGGCGGTGGCGCAGCTGATCGCGTCCCCGCAGCGGAAGCGGTCGGCTCAGGCCCTGCGGGAGGCGCTCGACCAGCTCCAGCGCACCTTCGAGGCCGACGCCGACCTGGCGGCCAAGGTCGAGGCCGACCTCGGATTCCACCTGCTGCTGTGCGAACTCGCGGGCAACTCCATGCTGTTGCGCACCTGGAAGCAGCTCGAGGGACCCATGCGGGTGGCGATCATGAGCGCGGGCGACGAGCTCCGCGACGAGGCCATGTCACCCGGCGCACACGCCCCGATCGCCGACGCGATCGAGCGCGGCGACGCGGCGGCGGCCCAGGAGATCCTGCACGACCACATGGAGGCGGCGATCCGCCGGCTCGGCATCGAGCGCGAGAACATCGAGGGCGCCGGAGGTGCCGCGCACGAGAGTGCTTGAGCGTCCGCCCCGCCGTGGAGCGGGGCAGGGCGTCGGCGGTGTCGCCGCGGTCCGGCCGAGCGACGGCGAGGGCCGCCAAGTGACCGCGGTCCACGGCTCTCGATGTGCCGCTCAGCCGCGGAGGTAGGGTCGATCCCGTGGCAGCGGAGGAGACGACGTCAGGCAAGCGGCAGCGCCGGAGGAGCCCCGAGGATCCCGGGCGCCGGCGTGACCCGGTGCGTACGAGGCGTGCCATTCTCGCCGCGGCCACCGCGGAGTTCGGGGCCCACGGCTTCGACGGTGCGCGGGTCGTGCAGATCGCGAAGGCCGCGGGCGTCAGCCACCAGCTGATCACCTACTACTTCGGCGGCAAGCGGGGCCTCTACGAGGCGTTGAGCGAGCAGTGGCTGGAGACATCCATGCCGCTCACGCACGCGCTCCCGTACGCCGAAGCCGTTCAGCGCTATGTGCAGATGGCGCACGAGGACCCCGACTGGGCGCGCACGCTGGCCCGCGAGGAGTTCGGCGCCCGGCCCCCTGCCGAGGACGACCGTGCGGCCGAACTGTTCAAGACCGTCGAGGAGTTGCGTGCCCGGCAGGCCCGCGGCGAGTTCCGCTCCGACCTCGATGTCGGCGCGGTGTCACTGGCTTTCTTCGCCGCGTCGATCGCGCCGGTGATACTGCCGTGGATCGCCCGCGAGTTCACCCAACAGGACCCGGCGTCACAGGAGTTCACCGATCACTACTCCGAGCAGGTGGCCCGGATGATCTCCGCACTGGCGGAGGTCGCGTTCGGTGAGTCGGCGGCGGTGGGGGAGAGCGGCGAGGAGACCGGTTCCGCACCCGGGCCCGGGCCCGGGGCCTGAGGGGATGCGCGGATGGAGCGTGTCTCTTTGGCGGATGGAACGTGTCTCTTTGATGGGGCGGCCAATTGATCGGATGTCGCTGTCCGATCGGTGATCGGATGTTGCTGTCCGATCAGTGGTCGACCCAGCGGCGTCCCCGGACCGGATCCCGGATCGGCCGACATGAGCGGCTCGTTCCGGTGGTTTTGACCGTATTTCAGGTGTAAGCGGTGGTGTTCGGGGATCCTGCCGAGGTACCTCCGAAAACCACCGCAAGGAGACCCCCATGCGCCGCCCGAACCGGAAAGCCTTCGCCGCCCTCATCGCCGCAGCCGCCCTCGCCCTTCCCCTCCTCACCCCCACATCCGCCTCGGCCGCCACCGCCACCAGCCGCTTCGCGAACTACCGCTACGGTGACTGCCTGCGCGAGACCGACGAAACCGGCCTCAAGGGCGACCGCTGCACCACCGGACGCGGCAGCCTCCTGTGGCAGTGGAACGGCCGCCTCAACACCAGCACCACTCTCAAGAACAACTTCTGGGGCCGCTGCCTCGACAGCAATGACCGGGGCGACGTCTACCCCCTGCGCTGCAACGGCGGCTCTTACCAGAAATGGCGCACCGTACGGCCCGCCGCCCGCAGCGCCATCATGCTCCAAAGCGTCGGCACGGGCCGCTGTCTCTACCAGCAGGACGACGGCTACTACCGCACTGCACGCTGCGACCGAGGCGCCCAGAACCAGCGCTTCACCATCGGCTGACCGGATCTCCCGACCGCATCAAGATGCCGCCGCCGTACGGAACCCGGCCCCTACCTCGCGAGCGCGTCCAAGGCGTCCGCGACCGGGGTGGGATCCAGCGGGCCGACGTGTGATGCCTCAGGGAAATCGTGCATGCGGAAGCCGTTGCCGGGGGTGGACGCGTCGGCTTCCGCGATCATTCTGTCCTGGAGCGCGGTCGCGATCGTACGGTCCTTGCCGAAACGCAGGTACGTGCGGGGGATACGACCCCAGGTGCCGGCCCGGCCGACCGCTCGGCCCGCGTAGGCGGCGACGGGCTCGTCGGTCTGCATGCCGGCCAGGACCCGGCGGAAGTCGGCGTCGGGGTAGTCGGCGCAGATCATCTCCTTCAGGAGGGCCAACTCGCCGCTGACGCCCGTACGGAAGTTGAGCCGCAACACCCCGAGCCGGTCCGGGTCACCCACCGTCAGCTCCACCGGGCTGACGGCGTTCGCGTTCTCGGGTGCCGCCGTGCAGGCGTCCGCCGTGGGAAGGGCGCGGCTGGGGCAGAAGGCCGCCATGTAGCAGATGTGGTGAAGCAGGTGCGGGACGGCGTCGCCGACACGGCTGACCGACACACCACCCAGGCTGTGCCCGACCAGCACCACCGGGCCGTTCCGTGCGGCCTGCCGCACGATGCCCGTGACGCGCGCCTCGTAGTCGTCGAGGCCGAGGCCCTTCAGCGGGGAGGGCTCGACCGCCATCGCCGTGAGGTCCTGCCGCTGGTACGACGCGGCCACGAAAGCCTCCGCGCCGTGCCGCGGCTGGTCCACCATGACGACGCGGTGGCCACGCAGCACCAGTTCCCGCGCGATCGGCATCCAGAACGCGCCGGCGCTGTGGGTGCCGTGCACCAGCACGTACGTCGCGGGCCCGCGACGCGGGCCCGCCGCGGCCGGCGAGGTTCCGAGTCCGGTGGCCAGCGCCATGCCTCCCGCCGCGAGTCCCAGCCCCCGCAGGGCCGTCCGTCGGGTGGCACCTTTTCGCTGTTCGTTCGTGTCATCCATCATGAACACAACGCTAGGAACGGCCCGTTGACCCCACCATCGGTCCAACACCCCTACCGGGGGTGGACCTAGGACCACCGTGAAGCCTCAGTCGGCGATCTGGGCCGCCAGTCGGTCCGCTACGGAGCGGGGCTCGCGGCCGAGGAGTTCGGCCAGCAGGGGGTCGGCTTGCGCGAAGTAGCCCGCGCTGCCGGCCTCGAACCAGCCGAGCAGGAACCGGGCCACCTGCTCCGGCACACCGGCCGAGATCTGGTCGGCCATCCACTGTTCGTCGTCCACGACGATGCGCTCGACGGTGCCGCCGGTGAGATCAGAGGCGATCCGGGCGGCATCGTCGAAGGTGACGGCGGTCGGCGCGGTCAGGTTGACGGGACCGTCGAAGGAACGGTCGCCGGCGAGAATCGCCGCGGTTGCCTCGGCCACCTCGTCACGGTCGACGTAGGGGACGGGGCCGTCCTTCGGCTGAGCGATCACACCGGTCCGCTGCCACGGGCCGAGCACCTGGTCCAGGCTGCCGTACGCGCCGTTGCGCAGGGCGGTCCAGGCCACGCCGGACTCGGCGAGGATCGCTTCGGTGGCGATGTGGATGTCCGACGGCGCGTACGGGTTGCCGGGGACGGCGCCGTGCTGGCTCGTGTAGAGGATCCGCCGGGCTCCGGCCGCCACCGCGGCCTCGATGGCATTGCGGTGCAGGTGGACGATGTCGTCGCCCGGCTTCCCGCCGGAGACCACGAGGACCTGCTCCGCGTCGGCGAACGAATCCCGCAGCGCGTCCGGGTCCTCGTAGGAGCCCTGCCGCACGCGCACCCCGCGATCGGCGAAGTGCCGCGCCTTGGCGGTGTCGCGGACACTGACACCGATCCGCTCGGCGGGCACGCGTGCAAGGAGGTGCTCGACGGTGGCGCCGCCCAGCCCACCGGTGGCGCCGGTGACAACGATCATGTTCGTGCCTCTCCCTGTGCGCCCGCGCCGGCTGTCCTGGTGGCGCGGGCGGAACCGTAACTTGACCATGCTGGTCAGTTTCTCTCTGTCGACGACCGTAGGTAGGCTGACCCGGAGAGTCAAGTTGCGGCGATGGGCGACCGCGGGACAGAGGGACGGTGAGGGCCTTGGCCGGTGCGGCGAACTCTGAACCCCGGCTGCGCGCCGACGCCAGGCGCAATTCCGAGCAGATCCGCGCTGCTGCGATCGGCGCTTTCCAGGGGCGAGGTCTGACGGTGCCGCTGGAGGAGGTCGCCAAAGCGGCAGGGGTCAGCAAGGCCACGATCTTCAACCGGTTCGGCGGGCGGATCGGCCTCATCGAGGCCGTCGTCGAAGAGGTCGTCGCGAGGGAGTTGTTCGCCGTCATCGACCACGCGCGGACCATCGACGACATCGGCGAGCGGATCACGTACTACGTCACCGCGCTCCGCGACCTCCAGTACCGCCAACCCGCCGTCAACGACGTCCTGTTGCAGACGTATCCGCACGCGCGGCAGCTCATGGAGATCTGCCGGGTCGGCAGCGAGGCCAACGACGAACTCGTCGCATCGGGGCGGGCCTCCGGCACGCTGCGACCGGAGTTCACGGCAGCCGACCTCCAGGCGCTTTTCGTCGACACCGCCCTCGCCCTCAAACACGGCACGCGCCCTCCCCGGGCCGATTACGACCGCCGCACCACGTACCTCCTGGACGGAATCCGCGAGCCCCCGCCCGCCTCCGGCCGACGATGACAGCGCCCTTGCCCTGATGCCGCACATCACCCTGCGAACACATGTCGCTCCGGCGCGGCGCGCCATCCGTGCCGCCGGTTCACGGATGGATGGTCCTGGCGAAGCCGCCTAGCCCGGTGGCACCCGCCGCGCCATCTGGAGGTGCGCGAGTTGCCAGCCGTGCGTCGGTGAGTCGTGCCAGACGCGGGTGACCGCCGCCTGGATGACGAACGGGGGCAGGTCAGGGACGGAGGCGACGCGCATCTCCTGGATGCAGGACACCACGGCGGTCGCGCCGAACCTGCGCACCGTCACCTCGAAGGTGTCCACCTGGCTGGTGCGGCCCAACCGGGCCGCGTAGCCCAACCATGCGTCCGCGTCGTGCTGGTGGCCGACGGGGGAGTGCACGATGACGCACTCGGGGTGGAGCAGGGCGCGCAGTGCCGGTTCCGGGTCGGGGAGGGTCTGGGCCGCCCGCCAGGCGGCCTCCGCCTCCTCGACCGTGGCCGGGGTGGCGGCGGGAGTGGTGGTCACAGGTCGAGCTCCAAAGTCGGGGTGTGCGAGCGCGAGGAGCACGGGGTGAAGAGCCCCGCGGCGCGCTCGTCGTCGGTCAGGACGTCGTCGCGGTGGTCCGGTTCGCCGGCGCGCACCCGCACGATGCACTCGCCGCAGATGCCCTGGCCGCAGGAGAAGGCCGCGTCGACGCCGTGCGCGTGGAGCACGTCCAGGACGCTCTCGTCCTCGGCCACGGGGTATTCCGCGCCCGTCGAGGCGAGGCGGACGGTGAACCCGCCGACCGGCCCGCCCTCGCCCGCGTCGGTCGGACCCGCGCTGAACCGTTCCGTGTGCAGGGCGGACGTCGGCCAGCCGAGGGCCGCCGCCTGTTCCAGTACGTGGTCCATGAAGCCGCCGGGGCCGCAGACGTAGACCGCCGTGTCCGCGTCCGGTGACCCCAGGTCGCGGGGCAGGTCGAGGCGGTCGGCCGGGGCCGGGGCGTCGTCGAAGTGCAGGGTGACGCGGGGGTGTTCGGCGAGTTCGGCGGCGAAGGCCGCCTCGGCGCGGCTGCGGGCGCAGTAGTGCAGGTGGTGGTCGCCGCCCGTGGCGTCGAGGGCCTGCGCCATCGACAGCAGCGGGGTGATGCCGATGCCGCCCGCGAAGAGCAGGTGGCGGCGGGCGGCGGGGGCGAGGCCGAAGCGGTCGCGGGGCGCGGCGATGCGCAGGGTGTCACCCTCGGCGAGGGCGTGCATGGCCCGTGAACCGCCGCGCGAGGCGGGCTCGTTGAGCACCGCGATGCGGTACTGCTTGTGCTGCCCGGGCGGCCCGCACAGCGAGTACTGCCGGACGGGTGCCGACGCGTCCGGCTGCACGTCGATGTGGGCGCCGGGCTCGTACGCCCACAGCTCGCCGCCGTCGGTCCGGGCGAGGTCGAAGACCGCGATGCGCGGAGTGGTGTCGTGGCGGGCGACGACGACCGCGTCCGTCCAGGTGGTGCTCACGGTCCGGTCACGCTCCCGGGGCCGCGGCCGGCACCGACGGTTCGGACCCGGTCCCGGCGCGGGTGAAGAGCCCGGCCTCCACGCGGCGGGCCGGCTCCCCGGGCCCGGCGACACCCGCCGGGGTGCGGCCCGCCTCGACGTCGTCCACCATCGCCCGCAGCATCCGGCGCAGCATGACGACACCCCGGTCGGACGGGGCGAGGGTCTCCTCGGAGTGCCGGGTGATGTCACCCTGCGAGCGCTGCGCCTCGTAGTCGCCGGGGAAGCGCTGCTGCTCCTCCTCGCTCAACTCCCAGCCGTTCTTGCCGTTCTGCTTGATGCCGAAGACGAAGGACGAGGCGCGCTCCGGGTCGGCCGAGCGCAGCGAGAACACCAGGCGGTGGTGGGTGTCGTCGACGGGCACCACCCACAGCAGCATGTCGTGCCGGACGTCGGGCACGGTCCGCACGAAGTCGGGCAGCGCGATGATGTTCGGCAGCAGGCACTCGACCGACCAGTCCAGGTCGACGGGCCCGCCGCCCGGCCCCTTGGTGTCCTGGTAGCGCCAGGTGTACTTCACGCCGTGCGCGGTGCGGTGGTACGTGGTGCGGTCGGCGGCGGTGGTGTGGTCGTAATAGCCCTCGGGGAAGCCGGTCGTGCCGGTGCCCTCGAACTGGAAGCCGCTGTGGTTCGAGTGCAGCCAGGCGGCGTGCACGGGGTCGACGGCGTTCTCGAAGATCTGGAGCCAGTTGAAGTCCTGTTCCAGGCCCAGGACTTGGGCCCCAGGAGCCAGCCAGTCCGTGTGGTACGACTCGCCCTCGCCGAGCGGTTCCAGGCACTCGTAGCGGGGGAGTGGCGGCTTCTGGTCGGGCGGGCCCATGTAGACGAAGACCAGGCCGTAGCGCTCCTCGACCGGGTACCAGGGCTGGCGGGCGAGGCCGCGGCGCAGGCCGCCGTCCTTCTCGCAGGCCTGTTGCAGGCAACGGCCCTGCACGTCGAACTTCCACCCGTGGTAGCAGCAGCGGATGCCGTCGTCCTCGATCCGGCCGTAGAAGAGGCTGCTGCCGCGGTGCGCGCAGCGTTCGAAGACGACACCGGGCCGGCCCTGTCCGTCGCGGAAGACGATGAGATCCTCGCCGAGCAGGCGGGCGCGGTGCGGGACGTCGGAGGTGAGTCCTGCGGAGCGGGCGACGGGATGCCAGTGGCGGCGCAGCGCCTCGCCCATGGGGGTGCCGGGGCCGACCTCGGTGAGGCGGGCGTCGTGAGTGGCGGGGCTCCGGCCGTATCCGGTGCCGGTGTCCGCGGCGGCGCCGGCCGCCCGGATGGGGGTGTCCGTACGGGTGTCGGTCATGCGGGTGTCTCCCTCGGCGTTGAGGCGGTGACGCCGTTTGTACGGGGCCTGATGAAATCCTGTCAATGGGCCCGACCTGGTTTGATGAAATGCTTGCAAGTCTCTGGCGGGGGCGGCGAAGGCGCTGTTACGTTGACGCCGCGCCGAGGTGGCGGCCCGCGATGCGGGGCCGCGCCGGTCCGCGCATTTCACCTGCACGAAGGAGACGACGATGTCTGGACCTTCCGCATGAGCACGAAGAACAGTGCCGAGTACGACTACGTCGTGGTCGGTGCCGGAACCGCCGGCTGTGTCCTGGCGGCCCGACTGTCCGCCGATCCGGCCGCCCGCGTCCTGCTCGTCGAGGCGGGGCCGCCCAAGGACCGTCACCCGCTCGTCCAACTCCCGGCGGGCGTCGGCCTGTTGTCGGGGTGCGACGGCATCGGCTGGGGCTACGAGAGCGAGCCGGAGCCGGGCCTCGGCGGCCGCAGCGTCCCCGTGCCGCGCGGTCGCCTGGTCGGCGGCACCGGATCGATCAACGGCTCGACCCATGTCCGCGCCCACCGCCTCGACTACGACGACTGGGTCAAGGCCGGTGCCACCGGCTGGGGCTGGGACGATCTGCTGCCCTACTTCCGCCGCTCCGAACGCAGTTGGCGCGGCGACACCGAGCACCACGGCGGCTACGGCCCCGTCACCGTGTCAACTGCCCCCCAGCGAGGCCCCTTTGGGCAGCGCCTCGACCGCGCGGCCCGCTCCCTGGGCATCACCATCCCCGACGACACCCAGACCGGCGACCCCACCGGCGCAGGACAGTGCGAGAACGCCCTGCACCGCGGGCGCCGCCACAGCACCGCCGCCGCATATCTGCGCCCCGCCCTGCGCAGACGCCCGAACCTGACCCTGCTCACCGGAGTCCTCGTCGACACCGTCCTGCTGGAGGGGGAGCGGGCGGTCGGTGTGCGGCTGGTCAAGGAGGGCCGCAGCCGCGAGGTCCGCGCCACCCGCGAGGTCCGGGCCACCCGTGAAGTCATCCTCAGCGCCGGAACCTTCAACTCGCCTCAGCTGCTGCTGCGTTCGGGCATCGGGCCCGCCGCGCACCTGCGGGAGCACGGCATCGAAGCGCGGGCCGAGCTGCCCGGCGTCGGCGCCAACCTCCAGGAACACGTCGCAGCCCCGGTCGCCTTCGACGTCAAGGAACCCGTCACCTTCCACGAGCACCTGCGTGCCGACCGGCTGCTCGTCAACGGTGCGCGCTGGGTCCTCACGGGCACGGGGCCGCTCGCCGAAATGCCCGAGTTCCTCTCCGCCTACGTACGCACCCGCCCCGAGCTCGACCGGCCCGACGGGTTCCTCGGCATCCTCGCCGGCGGCTTCGACGCACGCCCCTGGTTCCCCGGCATCAAGCCCCTGCGCGCACGCCACTGCGTCGCCCTCAACGCCGTCGCCACCCCGCGCGCCAAGGGCACGGTGCGGCTGCGCTCCGCCGACCCGGCCCATGCCCCGCGCATCCGCTACAACTTCCTCACCGAACCGGAGGACCTCGCCGCCCTGCGCGAGATCGTGCGCACCACCCTGGCACTGCTCGCCGCGCCCGACGTCGCACCGATGATCGAAGCGGTCCGCATGCCGGATCCCGGGAGCCGGACCGACGCCGCACTCGACGCCTTCCTGCGCGAGGCCGCGTACCCGGGCAACCACGCGAGCGGCACCTGCGCCATCGGCACGGACGAACAGGCCGTCGTCACCCCGGAGTTGAGGGTGCGCGGCGTGGACGGGCTGCGGGTCGTCGACGCGTCCGTCCTGCCCACGGTCCCCGGCGCCAATGTGAACGCCACCGTCATCGCCGTGGCCGAACGGGCCTCCGATCTGATCCGCGGCATCCCGCCGGCCACCGGAGCCACCGGAGCCACCGGTGTCACGGGTGTAACGGGTGTCGCCTCCGCCGACGGGAGCACCTCATGAGAGCGCCCCTGACCTACGAGATCGCGCACACCGCAGCCGAGGCCGCGTTGGCAGCCGCCCGGACCGGGGGACTCGCCGTCTGCGCCGTCGTCACCGACCGCAGCGGCGGCAGCAAGGTGCTGCTCGCCGACGACGGCGTCGGCCCCATCGGCGTAGAGACCGCACGCCGCAAGGCGCACACCGCGGCCGTCTCCGGCATGCCCACCGCGGCCTTCGCCGAACTCGCCGCGAGCCCCACGATGGCCGTCGCCCCCGTCCGTCTCCTCGACGACCAGCTGCTGCCCGTCCCCGGCGGCGTACCGATCCGCGTCGACGACGGCGAGGTCATCGGCGGCATCGGCGTCGGGGGAGCGGACGCCGCCACCGACGACCGGCTCGCCCGCGACGCCCTCGGGGCGATCGCCGAGCTGCTCGCCTGAACGCCCCGGACCATCCCACACCCGCACCCACCTCCCGAGGAGAAGAGCAGTGATAGAAGGCAACCTCGTCGTCGAAGGCGTGGCCCACAACTACAACTTCCGGCCCGAGAACTGCGTGACACCGCCCGTCGGAGCCGCCATCGGCGAACACCTCTACAGCCTCCACAAGCGCACCAGCGGCCCCGCCTACACCCTGGAACGCTCCACCTACATGCAGGGCGCCGGCGCCGACATCATCGGCCGCGCCCTGCTCGCCGAGAGCCAGACCGACCTCGTCGTCTTCCACGAGACCCCCATCTACGGGCACTTCAAGGACGGCGGCTCCGCCCTGCACATCGGCCTGGAGATGCGCGAGAAGTGGCCCGAGCGCGTGCTGATCTACGGAGCCGTGTCACCGCTGAGGCCCGGCGTGCTCGAACGCGTCGACGAACTCGTCGAGAAGCACCGCGTCAACGCCCTCAAGCTGTACCCGATCGACGTCGTCGACGGCCGGGTGACCGCCCTGGACATGGGCGACCCGGAGGTCTGCTTCCCCGTGTTCGAGCGGGCCCGGCAGCGCGGCATCAAGGTCGTCGCCATCCACAAGGCGCTGCCGGTCGGCCCGGGGCCCAGCTCCGCGCTCGGCATGGCCGACGTCGAGGCCGCCGCGCTCGCCTTCCCCGACCTGCAGTTCGAGGTCGTGCACGGCGGGATGGCCTTCGTCGAGGAGACGGCCCTGCAACTGGAGTCGTTCCCCAACGTCTGGGTCAACCTGGAAGCCACCTCGTTCATGGCCGTCTACGCACCCCGGCGCTTCGCCGAGGCCATCGGCGCGTTTCTCGCGGCCGGCGCGGGCGACCGGATCATCTGGGCCACCGGCTGCGACGCGGTGCACCCGCGCCCCGTCCTGGAGGCGTTCTGGAACTTCGAGATGCCCCGCGACCTCGTCGAGGAGTACGGCATGCCGGACCTCACCCGCGACATCAAGACCGGCATCCTGGGCCGCAACTTCCTGCGCCTGCACGGCATCGACGAGAACGAGCTGCGCGCGCGGATCCGCGGCGATGAGTTCGACACGGATGTGCTCCAGCCGCCGTGGGGCGGCCGGATCGAGCCCGTGGGCGACGAGGTCCCGGCAGGTGCGCGGTGACCGTCACCGAAGCCCAGGTCCGGGCCGTCCTCAACGAGATCGTCGACCCGTGCAGCATCACGGCGGGCGTCCCGGCCGGCCTCGACGACATGGGTCTCGTCAGCGAGGTCCGGGTTCAGGAGGAACTCGAAGACACGGGCGGCTGGCGGGTCGCGGCCACCGTCGGTGTCACCGAGCCCAGTTGCGTCCTCATCGGCTCCTTCGCGAGCGAGGCGCAGGCCCGCCTCGCCGCGCTGCCCGGCGTCACGGCCGTCGAGATCAGCCTCGCCGACGACTACGAATGGACTCAGGACCGGCTGGCCCCCGCCTACCGGCGGCGCCTGGAGGAACACCGCGCGCGCAAGCGCCGCGCCCTCCCCCTGCTCCTCGCGAACGGCACGGCAGGCACCGCGGGCCGCCCCGATGACCGCTGACCGCACCCGGGGCGCGGCGGCCCGAAACGCCGAGGTCATGCGCCGCTTCATGGAAGGGCTCGGCCAGGCCCCGCCCCCGCCCGAACGGGTCGAACCGATGGCGGTGCGGGTGGTGCGCGACCTCGCGTCCCGCGCCGCCGCCGACGGCGACGCGTACGGGGACGCGGACCTGCGGATGGACCTCTACCTCCCGCAGGCAGTCACCGCCGACGCGCCCCCGACCCCGCTGATCGTCTGGTTCCCCGGAGGCGGCTGGCGCCACCAGCGCCGCGGCAACGGCCCACGCCTCGCCCGCCTCTTCGCCGAGCGCGGCTACGCCATGGCCGACATCGAGTACCGCTCCTCCGACACCGCGCCCTGGCCCGCCCAACTGCACGACGTACAGGCCGCGTTGCGACACCTGTGCTCCCTCGCCGACGAGTACGGGATCGACGCGGACGCGATCGGCCTGTGGGGCAGTTCGGCCGGCGCCCACCTCGCCCTGCTGGCAGCCCTCGCCACCACGCCCGCCTCGCCGGGCGTCCGGGCGGTGGTGGCCGGCTACCCGCCCACCGATCTGCTCCGGCTCAACGAAGACGCCCTGCCCGGCGGTGTGTTGGGGGTGGACGACTCCGACCCGGCGTGGGGCCTGCTCGACGGCCCACCCGCCGAACGGCCCGAAGCCGCCGTCGCCGCAAGCCCCGCCCGCCACGCCCACCCGGCCGCGCCGCCCGTCCTTCTCCTGCATGGCGACGCCGACCTCGTCATCGGACCCGGCCAGAGCGTCCGCCTGCACGACGCCCTGACCGCCGCAGGCGCCGATTCGCACCTGCTGCTCGTCCACGGCGCCGACCACGGCTTCCTCAACACGGGCGACTGGGAGCTGCGGCCGAGAAGCGCCACCGCGTACTCCTCCCGGCACCCCGGCACCGTACGGCCGGCACTGCTGACACCCGCCGTGGTCGAGCGCTTCTTCGACCGCCACTTGCGAACGGACCCCTGGAATGCGAATGGCTGAAAGCCCAACCCGCGGTGGGGCGCCTCCTCCTCTGCCGCGGCGCGCTGCCGCCGCTCACCCGCCTCACCGACCGTCAGCTCGTGCGCGCCAACGCGGCGCTGCATGTCACGGCCCGCGCGGCGCTCGCCACCGGCGTCGCCCCACGACCCGCCGCCGTGGCCCTCGCGGGCGGTGGCCGAAGTCGCCGTGACGCTCGGGCGCGGGCGGCGGTCGGCAGCGCGAGTTCGGTGCTGCTGCCCCGGACCCCAACTCCTGTGTCCAGGTTGGTGAATTCGTCGTAGGAGACTCCGGCAGGACCGGACGGCGTGACGGCTATTCATGAAGTCGCGGTGCGGGCGCAGGACAGTTCGTGGCAGCGGGGCGAGGAGAGCGGACCCGCGATCGCCGTCATGCAACCGCGAGTCAGCCGGAGGGGTTCGCGGTGGGCGGTAGGGCCGCACTGAGGTGGATCGTGGCGCCGTCTGGTGCGTCATGAATCTGCTGCGCGAGGGGGGCCACGAATCCGCATGGCGACAGCGCCGTCCTTGACGGACAGACTGTCGAAGGCGTAGGAGCCGCCCCCGACGAAGAATTGACGCGGGATCAAACGTTCCCCGTGCTTCAGGGCGCCGTTCTCCTTCTGGAAGGCGTACGAGAACGAGTTGACCCCATTGACGTCGGGATCCGACTGCAGCCACGTCGCCCAGTCCTCGAGGCTGGTGCCGATGGGCTCCACATCAGCGGTTTCCGGATCGAACCGAACAACTTCCTCGTCACCGACAATGGCGAACTGGGCGCCGAAAAGGTCCTGCCCGAAGCAGAACAGGTCATCGGCCAGGCCGCCGTAAGTGTCTTTCCAGACCTCGCCGGTGTTCCACGAGAGCATGTCCGGTCCGAGCCCTTCCTCGCCTGCGCGGAAAACCTGGACACCACCGTTGAACAGGAAGAACCCGTTCATCCTGGCGATGATCCCGCCGAGCTCTGCCCCGAGGTCTGCCCCAAGGGCGCCGTCCTTCACCAGACGTTGCCATGTCTCATGAGACACGGTCCACGTGCGGGCCGGCTACTTGGTGGGGGCGTGCAGAGGACTGACGACCTGAGTGCTGCTGACGTGCTGGTAGATCACGTTGCTGCGGAAGTTGACGACCTCGCGGCGCGGGCTGAAGCGGTCCATCAGGAAGGCGTGCAGATGGTCGACGTCCGGTACGGCCACGTGGACGAGGAAGTCTTCGCTGCCCGCGATGACGAACACGGACAGAACTTCCGGGAGTTCGCTGACGTACGCCTTGAAGCCCTCGATGACGTCTCTGCTGAGCGGGCGCACTTGGATCGACAGCAGTGCCTGGACGGGCCGGTTGAGCGCGCGCAGGTCAACTGCCGCGTGGAAGCCTGTGATCACTCCGCGCTGCCGTAGTGCGCGCGTGCGTTCCAGGCATGTTGATGCGGCGATCCCCAAAGTGCGGGCCAGTTCCCTGTTGGTGATCCGTGCATCGCGCTGCAGATGTTCCAGGATCTGCGAATCAAGTTCGTCCATGACCGTCATTCTCGCCCCTGCGCCGAATTGCCTTCGGCTCAGACCCTGAACTCTTGTCCATCGCTCTACGTTCGCCGTCGTCAGCCGAACCAGCGAGTGGAGACGTGTGATGGAGAGGCAGTCCGGCCTGGGGGTCGGTACTGGTACGGCCCTGTGTATCGGTGCGGTGCTGGGGCCCGGGGCACTGACGTTGACATCGGCGGCAGCGGCGGCCGCCGGGCCGGCGTCGATCGTGGCGTGGCTCGGCCTTGTCGCAGTGAGCCTGCCGATCGCCTGGGTGTTCGCGGCGTTGAGCGCCCGGCATCCCGACGGGGGCGGGGTGGCTGCCTTCACCGGCCGGGCCTTCGGGCCGTTCCTGGCCGCGCCGGTGGGCTGGTGGTTCTACTGGGCCGTCCCCCTGGGAGTCCCGGCCGCGGCGCTCATCGGCGGACAGTACGCGGCCGTCGCCGCGGGGTGGGGGCGGACCGCGGCCTCGGTGGTCGCTCTGCTGGTGCTGGCCGCGGCGTATGGCAGCAACCTCGTCGGGCTGCGCTTGTCGGGCCGGATGCAACTGCTCATGGTCGGACTTCTGGCTGCCCTGCTGGCAGTCACGATCACTGTCTCCGGCACTCATGTCCAGCCGACCCACTTCGCTCCCTTCCTGCCCCACGGCTGGAACTCCGTCGGGATCGCGGCCGGCATTTTGTTCTTCGCTTTCGCGGGCTGGGAGGCCGTCAGTCACCTCGCGGCGGAGTTCTCCACCCCGCGCCGTGACCTTCCCCGGGCGACCCTGCTGGCCTGGGGGATCGTCAGCGTCCTCTACCTGGGACTCGCGTACGTCACCATCGGCGTGCTCGGGCCGCGGGCCGCAACCACCACCACACCGCTCACGCTCCTGCTGGAACAAGACTTCGGTGCACCCGCCCGCGCCGTCGCGGCGACCGCCGCGCTCTTGCTCACCTTCGGCGCGGTCAACGCCTACCTCGCGGGAGCCTCCCGGCTCGGTGAGGCCCTGGGGCGGCAAGGCGCCATGCCGCGCGGCATCACCACGCAACCCACCGGAGCCGGCGTCCCCCGGCGCAGCCTCACCGTCGTCACGCTCGCCTCCGTGTCGATCACGATGGCGGCGGCTCTCGGGCTCATCGGCCTGGACGGCCTGCTGCGCGCCACCTCTGCCTGTCTGGCGGCGGTCACCCTCGCCGGACTCGCCTCGGCGACCGTCCTGTTGCGAGGCCGCACCCTGCTGCGGATCAGCGCCGCGGTGAGCTGCGGAGTAGTCGGTACGGTGCTCGTCTTCTGCGGACCGTTCCTGTTGGTACCCACTGTCCTGGCCGCCGCCGCCATCGGCTTCCGGGCCGTCAGCAGCACAGGGGACGCGGGAACGGACTCGGCAGCGGTGCGCCGTGACGTTGTGGCAGGTGACCGCGCAGAAGACCTCACCGTATGACGGACGCCCACCGTGCCCGGTCTGTCGCCGCACACGGCGGCGGATGGCCTCGCCCCTCGAATACGCACTACCCCGGAGCGACGTGGACGACTACGTCTACGAAGCGCTACGGGCGGGCGCGAGCAGCTTCTTACTGAAGGACGCGCCACCGACCGACCTGCTCGCGGCAGTACGCATTGTCGCCTCGGGCAACGCCTTCGTGACCGCGCACAAGTGGACGCCTTCTCCTGCGAATCCGGGCTGGTCACCCTCGGCGAGTAGACCCGCGCCGACGCCAACCGCCCGTACACCCCCTACTGCGGTATCACCTCCACATTGGCTCCCCGGTATGACGCGCGGCCCGCAGTCGTCCCCGCACTCTTCACCCGTCAGCACGAGAAGATCGCGAGAGGTCGCACCATGAGGCTGCGCAGGAACAAGAGGGGCATCGTCCAAGCGCTCGCGGACGTCGACCTCGCCGTCCCCGCGGTACCTTCACCGCGATCACGGGACCGTCCGGCTCCGGGAAGTCCCCCGATCGTGCTCGCCGTTGCCTCCTCGGCACCGCGATCGCCGCGGCCACGCTGATCCCCATGATGAGCGGCATGACCGGCGAGGCACCGTACGCACCCCCGCTGGTCTACGGATCGTTCGCCGCGGCCGCGGGCGGGCTGACGCTCCTCGCGATCGCACTGCCGGCGCGGGGAGCACTGCGCCGCTGGTCGTAGCGCCCCGCAGCGATGGCGGCGGCGCTGGCCGTACGGCCTCCCCGGGGAGGGGCCGCCACCGCACCCCTTGCCCGTACCGCGCCGGCCCCCGGCGAGCACACCTGCCCTGGACGGCAGCGCCACACGACGAAGCCGCCTGCGACGCCCCGTCATGTATGGAGAGGACGCCCCATGACCACAACCCTCGACCCGCCGGTCCGCATCGGGAAGGCCGCTGTCGGCGCGGTGGGCCTGCTGGCACTGGCCACCGGCGCGCTGGAGTCGGTGGTGACCCCGACGCTCCCACTGCTGCAACGCGAACTCGACATGACCGCGGCCCAGGGCGCGCTGCTCAGCATCGTGCTCCTCATCACCGGCGCGCTCGTCACGCCGGTGGCCGGCAAGTTCGGCGACCGTCTTGGTGGCAAGCGCGTGCTGACGCGTTTGATGGCGGTGGTGTCGACCGGTGGCCTGGTGTCCGCGCTGGCGCCGAACCTGCCGGTGCTGTTACTCGGACAGGTGCTGCAGGGGGCGATGGTGGGCGCGCTGCCGCTGTCCTTCATCGTGGTGCGCAAGCATCTGCCCGAAGGGGACGCGAAGGTGGCCATCGGGGTGGTCAGCGGCTTGTTCGTCGGCGGCGGCATGGCGGGGACGCTGGCGGCAGGCCCCGTGGCGGAGACGCTGTCCCGGCACTGGATGTTCGCACTGCCGACCTGCGCCGTCATCGGGTCCACCCTCCTGGTGCGCAGGCTGCTGCCGCACGATCCGCCGGCCCGGTCCGAGCATGTCCGCATGGACTGGGCCGGCCTGGGCCTTCTGTGCGGCGCGCTGACCACGCTCATGCTCGTGCTCGCGCTGGCCCCGGACATGGCTTCGCAGCCGCTGGTGCTCGGCGCCCTCGTCGTGGTGCTGGCCGCGTTCGTGACCGGATGGACAGTGGTGGAACGACGCGCGGCCTTCCCCATGATCGATCTGCGCATGCTGGCACGGCCCGCGATATGGAAGGCCTGCGTGCTGACGTTCGTGATCTGCGTAGGGACGTCGATGGCGGTCTATCTCGTCCCGCAGCTGTTCGCGGTGTCCACCGACGCGTACGGCTTCGGGGCCAGTGCCACCGAGATCGGCTTCTTCCTGCTCCCCGGCGCTGTGGCCGCGTCACTGGCCGGGCCGCTCGGCGGGCTCGCGACGCGCCGGCTCGGCTCGCGCCGGGTGGTCGCCGCGGGAGTCGTGATGATGGCCGCTTCCTTGGCCGCCGTGGCGGCCATGCACACCGAGTCCTGGCACCTCGTCGTCGGCAAGGCACTGATCGCGCTGGCCAACGGCCTGTGCGTGACGGCGATGATGACCAGCACCGCCACCTCCGTCGACCCGGCCGACACCGGCATCGCCAGCAGCCTGGTCCTGGTCACGCGCGTGGTCGGCTACGCCGTAGGAGCGCAACTCGGAGGTGCGCTCCTGACCGCCGCCACGCCTGCCGGATCGGATGTCCCGGCCGAATCGGCCTTCGTCACCGGCTTCGTCATCGCCGGCGCCGTCACCGCGTCGGCCCTGTTCGTCACCCGCACCATGCGAAAGGGAGTCACGACATGACCCGTACAGAGCCCATGAACACCCGCGCCGCGTCAAGGCGTTCGGTCCTGATCTCCGGTGCCAGTATCGCGGGGCCCGCCCTCGCGTTCTGGCTCAACCGTGCCGGATTCGCGGTCACCGTCGTCGAGAAGTCGGCCGCGCCCCGGCGCGGCGGCTACCCCATCGACGTGCGCGGCACCGCACTCGACGTCGTCGAGAGGATGGGAATCCTGCCGCGGCTGCGGGAGGCGCACATCGACCTGCACCGGATGACGTTCCTCGACGCGGAGGGCGGTGAGGTGGCCTCGCTCCACCCGCACACCGTCTCCGGCGGCGCCGCGGGACGTGACCTGGAAGTGCGGCGCGGAGACCTCACCGACGCCCTGTACACGGCCGTGCGCGACGATGTGGAGTTCATGTTCGACGACTCCATCAACTCCCTTGACGAGACCGGCCACGGGGTCGACGTCACCTTTCGCAGCGGCGGCAGCCGCAGGTTCGACATGGTGATCGGTGCGGACGGAGCGCATTCCCACACCCGCCGACTGGTGTTCGGTGCGGAAGCGCCGTTCCACCACTACCTCGGTTACTGCTTCGGCATCTTCACCCTGCCCAACACCTTCGGGCTCTCGCACGAAACCGTCATGTGGAACACCCCGGGTAGGGCCGCCGCCCTCTACGCGGTCGGCGCGACCGAAGAAGTGCACGCGTTCTTGAACTTCGCCCACCCGCAACCGTCGTTCGACACGCTCGCGGAACCAGAAGCCCAACGGAAGCTGCTCGCCGAGGTGTTCGCCGACGCCGGATGGGAGGTCCCGGGGCTGCTCGCCGCCCTGCGGGACGCCGACGACCTGTTCTTCGACGCGGTCGGCCAGATCCGCATGCCGCACTGGTACAGCGGCAGGGTCGCCCTGGTCGGCGACGCCGCGTACGCGCCCTCGTTCCTCACCGGCCAGGGCACCAGCCTCGCGCTCGTCGGCGCCTACATGCTCGCCCACTCCCTGACCGCCCGCTTCGGCGACCATGCCGAGGCCTTCGCCGCATACGAACGTGACACCCGCGAGTTCGTGACCTTGAATCAGTCACTGGTCGGCAAGGGTGGTGCCACGCTCTTCCCGACCACGGCGCGAGCTCTGGAACAGCGCAACGCCAGGCTGCGCACGCTCGCCACGATGCCGGCCGCGGAGGCACGTCCGGCCCATTCCGCCCTCGCCCTGCCCGAATTGACCGCCGCCGCTAGGGAAGCCACCGCGTCCGCCGAGGTCGGGTCGTGCGGGCATCGCCTTCTGCGTCGGTAGCACGGCGAGCCGGACGCGGCCCACGTCACCGGTCAGCCACGCGCTCGCGACCCGGGTGAAGCCGCCCGGTCGCCGCCGCGATCCATTCCGTCGCGGCGACGCACTGGGCGCATTGTCGTTGGTCGCACCCGACGAGGGCGGACCCCGTACCGCGACCGTGACGGCGCTGCGCAGGGCGGGTCCGGCGATCTCCCGGGCCGCGAGGCCGTGAACCACGCCTGCGCCGGGCAACAGGCAGGCGCCCGCCGGCAGGAACGCCCCGGCCCGGTGCCCGTCGCCAGGCAGGCCGACCACGGCGCCGCCGTCGTGGACGGCCGGGACGACACACCGCCCTCCGCCAGGCTCGGCCGTGCAGCCGCCGGTGGCTCAGGGCTCGACGAACTTGTCCGCCAGACCCCGTTCCAGGTAGTCGTCCGGCAGATCCTGGATGACCAGCTCGGCTTCGGTGCGCTCGGTGTGCAGCCTCCAGTAGGCGTCGGCGATCGTCTGCGGCTGGGAGTCGTGGCCCCCTTGGCCGATGAAGGCGGCGATCGCCACGTGCGCGGCGTAGACGCCTGTGCCGGAAAGCGCCGCGTGCAGGTTGAGGATCCAGTTGCGCAGCCCGCCGGTGGCGATCTGGACGTTCGCCACATGCGGGGCGATCACCGGCCCCGACCCCGCCCCGCTGCTGACCAGGATCGTCCCCGTGCCGCGCTCCAACATGCCGGGCAAGACGTGCTGCACCGCCGCCACACCCCCGAGCAGATAGAGGTCAAGCTGGGCCAGAACCGAGTCGACGGTGATCTTCGTGGCCTCGACCAGTGGCGCCCGGCGCAGGTCGGCGGGGGAGGGCGCGGGCGAGTACTCGAGTATGTCGATTGGTCCCAGCCGCTCCTCGGCGGCGGTGAGCGCCGCGTGCAGAGCGGGACGGTCGGTCACGTCGGCGGGGAACACCTCGGCCCGCACGCCCGTGTCGGACAGGTCGTCGGCCACCGCCTGCAGCGTCGTACGGTTGCGGGCGATCAGCGCCACGTCGACCCCCTCGGCGGCGAACCGCCGGCCGATCGCGCGCCCCAGTTGAGGGCCTGCGCCCACGATCGCGAGCGTGCTCAATTCGCCACCTCATTACCCTTGTTCAACATTCCGGCCTGCGGATGTCGGCTCTTCGATGCATGCCGGAACAACGGTAGGAAGCGTGTGGTCCCGGCGCCTCGGACCGGCGCGTCAGCCCGAACAGGAGATTCGCGACAACGATGAGCGGCACTTTCTCGGCGGACGTGAGCGGCGCGAACGCCTTCAGCGACTTCGCACACGAGTGGCGGAGCCGGATGGGCGAGACCTTCGCGCTGGCACCCTTCCGCCGGACGACCGTGTCCGGCTTCTCGGCGCGCTCCCGCGGGTTCCGGGTGCGGGACGCGATGTTCAACCGCTTCGAGACCGCGACCGCCCTGCGGACGGCGGGCCGACGGGTCGGGGCCGACGATCACGTACGCCTGTGGATCGTCCACCGGGGGACCTGGCGGTTCGAGGAACCGGGAGGAGCCGAGCACACGGCACCGGCCGGCCGCCTGCTCGTACAGACGGGAAGGCTGTCCCACTTCTCCGCGGCGCCACACACCGCCGTGCAGGTACTCGTCCTGCCCGCCGCAGAGGTGCGGTCCGGACGGGGCGGGGCGGCCTCCGGTCCGGCCGACACCGCAGAGGTGCGGCTGCTGACGGCGCACGCCGCCATGGTGGGCCGGATGCTGGACCGTCTCGGTCCGGCCGGGGTCGACGCCGCCCGCAGCACCCTGGCCGAGTTGGCCCGGGCCGCCGCCGGGGGCGGCCTGGACGACGTGGAGCCCCTGCTGTCGCCGGCCCTGGCCCAAGCCGCGCGGGACCTGGCCGACCGCCGGCTCACCGACCCGGCCCTGTCCCCCTCGGCTCTCGCCCGGGAGCTGAACGTCTCCCCGCGTACCCTCCCACGTGCCTTCGCCAGGGAGGGCCGACCGCTGAGCGCCTACATCCGGCGCCGCCGCCTCGAGGAGGCATGCCGCGCGCTCGTCGCACCGCACCGGCGCATGACCGTCACGGAGATAGCCGCCCGCTGGCAGTTCGCCGACAGCGGCCACTTCGCCCGCGCCTTCCGCAAGTCCTACGGCCTGACCCCGACCGACTACGCCGCGACCGCCGCTCGTGAAACGGAGGCCACCTAGCTGGGCGGGGCCGGTGCCGCCACCCGCGACTGGCGCGGGCGTCCTCGACCCGCACCGGCGACGGCGGCCGCTCATCGTGCTCGGTGCTCTGCAGGCTTGAA
Organism: Streptomyces nidicola; assembly: GCF_050106155.1. NCBI lineage: Bacteria > Bacillati > Actinomycetota > Actinomycetes > Kitasatosporales > Streptomycetaceae > Streptomyces > Streptomyces nidicola. Next base: position 1,446,793 of record NZ_JBNBPI010000001.1, on the reverse strand, counting down.
CACCATGCTGCTGATGTGTTCGCTACGGGGCCAGTAGAGGATGTCAACCACCTTTGCCGGATACTGAGGGGGTCAGGGACAGGATTAGTCGATCAAAGCGGTTGCCCGCGACGAGTGGGCTGATCGTCCGTCATCGGACCGGGGAGGTCGGCGTGGACTATGGCGACAAGCTTTTCTGGCTCTCGGTTGTGATTCAACGCAAGTACGCGCAGATCGCCGCCGAGTTCGACCTGACCCCCTCGCAGGCCACTCTGCTGTGCGCAGTCAGGAACGAGCCGCGGAGGATGGCTGACCTCGCGGCGGCGTTGGGGATGAACAAGAACGCACTGAGCCAGCTGGTCGATCGCACCGCGCGGCGCGAGCTGGTGGGCCGGGCAAGCTCGGCGCAGGACCGACGGGTCGTCATGCTCAGCGCGACGCCCACGGGGAAGGTGCTCGCCGAGGCCCTTTACGCCGAGGTCGCCAAGCGTCTGCCCGAGATCGCGAGAAACCTCGACGCCGACGACCAGCGCGACTTCGAGCGCGTGGCCACCGCCATCGTGGACACCTCGGACCTCTCTCCGCCCACCTAGAACCCACCCATCACACCGTGAGGTCTCGCTCCACCCATACCTTGACGAAGTTCATGCCGTGAACTAATTTCGTTCACGCCATGAACCAATGAAGGGTGGCAGCGATGCGCACACAAACGACCGGCACGATCGCAGTCTTCGGCGCGACGGGGCAGCAGGGCGGGGCGGTGGTCGACGCGCTGCTGGATCACAAGGCGCGGGTACGGGCTCTGGTCCGCGACCCGCAGTCCGACCGGGCCCAGGCGCTGGCCGCCCGCGGCGTCGAACTGGCCGCCGTCCGGGCCGACGACCCGGCGTCGCTGGCCGCCGCGCTGGCGACGGTCGAGGGGTTCTACTTCATGACCCCGGAGGCGAACAGTCTCGAAGAGGTCGAGGCGGAGATCCGCATCGGTACCGCGCTCGTCGACGCGGCGGTCGAGGCGGGCGTCCCGCACGTCGTGTTCAACTCGGTCTTCGGAGCGGACCGGGAGTCGGGTGTGCCGCACCACGACTCGAAGCACTCGATCGAGGAGCACCTGAGGAAGTCCGGCCTCAGGGCCACGATGGTTCGCGCGACCGCTTTCATGGAGAACTTCGCGAGCGTGATGGCACCGAGCCTGGAGCATGGGGAGATCGTGCTGAGGCTGCCGCTGCCGGAGGACGTCGCCCTGAAGATGATCTCGGTCAGGGACATCGGCCGGGTCGCCGCCGCGCTCCTGCTCGACATCGCGGAGGCGCCCGGCGGAGCCGTCGAGCTCGTCGGCGACGAACTGACGGGCCCCCAGATCGCCGCGGCGTTCGGCGCGCGCGCCGGGCTCCCGGCACGGTACGAGACCCTCCCGTTGAGCGTGCTTCCCACCGACCTCGACCAGGCGATGTTCCGCGAGTTCGCGAAGGCGGTGGCATCCCCTTCGGACCTCGCGGCGGTGCGCTCGATCGAGCCGGCCACCCTGGACCTGGTCGAGTGGATCCGAGCCACCGGCTGGACCGCGCCCACAAACGTGGCTGGTTCCTGAGCCTGGTCGGCTACCTCATGTCGCACCGATCCGGAGGCGTCCCGTCAAGGCGACGGAATCTCGTCCCTCTCCAAGAATGGTGCTCGCGCCGCGCGGCCGGCTTCCTCCACGGCCGGGTCAGCCAGTTGAAATGGCCCGCCGCACAAGGCGAATACGCCACCCGGTTTCAGCAGCGCGGCCACTGGCCCTCCGGGTTCGACCAGCGACGTCCTTCCCACCTGCCCCACAGGGCAAGCCAGTTCAGACAGGGATCGGTCGTGCAATAGGCCCGAACCATCAGTGGGACCCGGCCGACCGTGTCGCCGATGCCCTCTTCTGGGGCAGCAGCCGCGAGACCTGGAACATGGTCCAGAAGCACAGGCAGCATCGATCACTCCCACCGGGGCGAGACGTTCTCTCGGTCAGTCGGAGAATGCGGCGAGATAGGACGCCGCGCACGTCTGTGGTGTGGATCGGGAGGTCACGACGTGGCCGACGACGGTCACCGGCGGATCGAGCGGCACGTGTGTCACCCTGCCGGACAGCGGTGCGGCAAGCTGTTCGGCAGGCATCAGCGTCCAGCTCTCGGGGTCTTGGCTGACTTGGAACAACACGTTGACCAGGTCCCCGGCAGGCGGTCTCGGCGGCGCGACGGGCAGGACGGCGAGCATGGCGTCGTGCAGGGGCGGGTCGGTATCGCGTGACGGCAGGCGCAGTTCGGCGGGGTCGAGGTCCAGCAGGCTGAGGAACGGTTTACCAGCGGCCCAGTGGTTGGTCGCCAGCACTGCGTGCAGTGGCTCGGACCAACTGGGCATCACCCGAAGCCCCGGCTCTGCGACCGCGCCGCGGACGAGCGCGAGATCGAGGTCGCCGTCGCGGACGGCGTCCAGACGCGCGGTCACCGGCAGGTCGACGAGGTGCGGAGCGGCGGGGCGATCACTGTCACGCAGGCGGGCCAGCGCCCGGTCGAACCGCGGGGTGACGCAGGACGCCAGGCCGATGCGCAGCGGGGCCGCCTCTTCGCCGGCGACCACCCGGACGCGAGCTGCGGCGGTCAGCGTCTCCCGGGCCGCTACCAGCACCCGTTCGCCCACTGCGGTGAGTCGGACGCTGCGCGACGTGCGCTCGAGCAACTGCACGCCGAGTTCCCGTTCGAGCCGGGCGATCTGCTGGCTGACCGCCGGTTGCACGATGTGCAGCCGTTCGGCCGCCCTGCCGAAGTGCAGCTCTTCGGACACGGTCACGAAATATTGCAACGCCCTCAGTTCCACTCCCCTGATCTATCACGCGATGTGATCGCTGGCTATCGGTCCTGACCGTTGTTCGCCCATCGCACTCCAGGTGAGATGGATCTATGAAGACACCAACACTTGGCATCATCGGCACCGGCATGGTCGGCTCAGGCGTGGCCCGTCGCGCCGTCGCCGCCGGCCTCGATGTCATCCTGAGCAACACGCGCGGCCCGGAGTCACTGGGCGGTCTGGTCGCCGAGCTCGGCCCGAGGGCCCGGGCCGCCACCCCGGCCGACGCTGCGGGCGAGGCCGATCTCGTCCTGGCCGCGGTGCCGCTGAAGGCCCGTAAGAAGCTGCCGATCGCCGAACTTGTCGGCAAGACGGTGATCGACCCGATGAACTACGCGGTCTACCCCGGGGCAGAGATCGCGGAGCTCGACGGCAACGAGTTGACCTCCAGCGAACTGGTCCAGCGTGACCTGCCGGGCGCCCGCGTGGTGAAGGCGTTCCACAACATCGGCCCCAAGCAGCTTCAGTCGCTGGCCCGCCCGGACGGGGCTGTGGACCGTACCGGAATTCCCCTCTCGGGTGACGACCCGGCGGCGAAGAAGGAGGTGGCGGATCTGTTGGATCTTCTGGGATTCGACGTGGTGGACCTCGGTTCCCTGGCGGAGAGCTGGCGCAGCGAACCCAACACACCGCTGTACGCCATCGCCTACACCGGACAGCCGCCGACCGGCCTCAGCATCCCGGATGTGGTGGCCTGGTTCCAGAACGCTCCCGGGGTGCCGATCCCGGCTGCCCGGATCACGGAACTGGCCGCAACCACCACACGGGGACCTGCCGGCTTCCGGTTTTGAGCACCGCAAAACGAGACGGGGGCGACCCCCGTGAAGTGACGGTCGGGTCAGGCGGAAGGGTGCAGTCCTCGGTGAGATCGCCTCGCGCCATGACTGACGATCCATCAAGACCGGGCCTCGGCGTGCAGGTGATCCACCGAATCGCGATCCGAACTCCAGGCAGGACCTGGAACCCAAGCTGGAAGCGGCGGGGCTCGGTCACGCGATCAGCGGGGGCAGATGTACGTCGACGGAGTCGTGACCCAGTCGCCGGTTATGGTGCTGCTCAACCACCGCACGTAGACCTTCGCGCGGATGAGCTTTCGTGCCGAGGAACCGCACGAGTACGTGGTGGTGCGCGCGACGTCCTGGTCGTACTCCCAGTAGTTGCCCGGGACCTCCTGCTTGAGGAGGTGCCAGCCACCGTCCACGTAGTATTCGAGCCGCACCTCGGTGACCTGGACGTCGTAGTCGGTGCCGTTGGCGGTGTCGGTCACTCGGCCGTGCGCGTTGAAGACGCCGGTGGACGGCATTTCGATGTTGGCGCAGCGGACGACCGCATCGCCCTCGCAGTAGTGCGCGATCTGGGTGGCGGACGCCGGCGCGGCAGTCAGCATGGTCGTCCCGAGCGCGGTGCCGACGACGGCCATCAGAGCGCTCATGAACTTTCTGTGGTTTCGCATGGCAGGAGCTTGTCGGGCGCCGTCGGCGGAAGATTGCAGCATCCTGCAGCCGACGACGGTTGCGGTCGGGTCAGGCGGGGGTCCGGCTCAGGAGTTCGCGGAGCCGGACCCCCGCCACGAAGCGGGTCGGGGCGTCGAGGAGATCGAGGATCACGGCGACCTCCGTCCGGACCGTGCGCACGCTCAGTTCGAGTCGGCGGGCGATCTGTTCGTCCGACGAGCAGGTGAGCAGGAGTGCGACGACGCGGCGCTGGCGTTCGGTGAGGCCGTTGGCGGGTGGCTCCTCGGCGGCGCACGGGTACGTCGTCGCACGCACCGCGTCCCAGTAGTGGCGCGCGGCGGCCATGCACGCGGCGTCCCTCACGACGATGACGGTCGTCTGGTTGCGGATGGTGGGCCCCTCGAGGAGCACCTCGACCCCGTCGACGATCTTCATCTCCAATGGCCCGTATCCGAAGAAGTACACCTGTGGGTCCTCGCCGGACAGCACGAGCCGCGCCTCCGGGCTCAGAGCGTCGCGATGCCACACGCTGATCATCCGGAGGCCGGCGTTCATCGCGAACGTGTTGATCGGGAGGCTCACGGCGAGTCGCTCCACGGAGCCGCTGGGCTTGACGGAGTCGAGGGTGCGCCGGGCCGGGAGCTCGCGGCTGAGATTCTGGTTGATCTCCTCCCCGCCTCGTCCGAGGACACGTGCGGCGACCGGCTGCCCGCGTTCCATCGCCCGGACCACCCGCAGCCGTTCGGCCTCCAGGCGCGTCATCGCCTCCGTCACCCGCAGCCGCGCCGGTCCGGAGAACGGAACGGGAGCGGCGAACACCGAGAAGTCCTGTTCAGGCAGTGCGCGCTGGTCCACCATTCTCCCCCCGGTACACCCCGGCCTGTGGAGAAACGGCCGTCAACTAGGCCGGAATATTAGCGCCCCACCTACGAATTCACACGAAGTCACACCAGGTCGAGAACGCGTCCCGGGCTGGGTCCCACGGCGGTCGTCGACGGTGCCCCGTCGAGTGGCGTAAGCAGCCCGGCCTTGTGGGTCCGCATGTGCCCCTGCCGAATATCTCGTCCGAAGGGACGACTGCCCAGGTTCGGGCATGAGCCCTATGTCGGCGGCGATGGAGCACCTGCGCTACATGGCCGCACTCGCCAGACGGAAGTTCCTGCTGCTCCGGGCGGCGGTCGACTGTCTGCTGGGTGGGCTGCGCCACCAGGGACTTGCGCGTGGGTGCTCTCCTCGGACTCGACCGCGCCCGCATCACCGCCGCCCGGATGGACTGCTCGGCCGCCCGGGCCGGTCCGAACAGTTTTGGCTGCCGCGCCTTGCCCGATCACCGGCGAGTAATACGTCTTGCTGAACGTCTACCCCGCCACGACGGCGAACCTCTGCACCTGACCCGCCGCAACGTCTCCAACCTGCTGGTGATTAGGGGGAGTTGGATCATTGTGCCCGGGCTTCCCGTGAGTCGAGCTCTTCGCCGTTAACCCCGCCGGCCCCGCTGCGGTCTGTGTCATATTTGGTGCCCGGATACCGTTGAGTCGCGCAAGGGGGGCGGCGTGGGCAACAGAGCGCTGGTGTGGAAGGGGCTGGCGCGCGATGGCGAATGATCCGCCTCCGCAGCCAGAGCCGGATCTGCCAACTCGGTGGTGGGGCTTGTGCGTTGTCTTCGTGATCAGCGGTCTCACCATCGGGCTGCTGAGCATGGGCGCGAAGAGTTCAAACATCACCGGCGTACTTTCACTCGGCGTCTCGCTGCTTGCGTACGCGTTGCCTCAGGGTGTGGAAATACTGCGGCAGTATCTGCGAAGCCGTCGGGATCCAACCGCACCCACCCCGGATCCGGCCCCGGAGCCCGATCGCCCGGAACGCACCTGGACGCAGCGCGTTCGCGGGCGTCTCAGGCGTGTTGCCCCCCTCTCCCTGGCAGTCCTGGTGGGTGTCGGCGTGCCGATGGGCATCTGGTACGGACTCCACAAGCCGGATGCCAATGTGACCGACCAGGTTCGTGTCGTTTCCGGCAGCGAGATGCAGAACGGCAGCACAGCAACCCTGTCCGTTCCGAAGTATCCCGACCGGGACGCCTTGTCTCTCACGCTGACGATGACCAACTCCCGCGCCTTCGGCGACTGCGTGGTGCCGGCGACGCTTCGTGCCACTTCCTTCGTAGACGGCCGCGCTACTGGTTCGGCGACCGTTCGCCCGGGCAAGGAGACACGCCTGGCGATGGGGAAGGTCGAACGGCAGGCCCGCGTGACGCTGCTTCTGCGCGAACCGGACCGTTCTTGCAGTGTCGACCTCGGTGTGGCCGAGGCCGTGCTCTACAACAGGGGGATCTTGTGACGCTCAGCCGCTCCGCCTCTCGGAGGAAGACCCCAAAGTCTCTGACGTCGCTCACCGCGGCGTTGTTGTTGCTCTCGACGCTGACGGCGTGTAGCAGCAGCGGCGGCAGTGCTGACAACACGGGCGGCCGCACGGCCGCCCCCGCTCCGGACGCCACGTCTGTCGTGAGGCCGGGCGCGCGGGTCAATGTCGGCGTGCTGGGGGATCTGCCGGGCTGGAGTGAGCTCGACACCGGGTCGAACAAGCTGAGGGGCTTCCAGGCCGACCTGATGTACTGGCTCGAGGAGGAGTTGAAGATCGACGTTACGCCGGTCCAGGTTACCTTCGACCAACGCATCAACTACATGACGAATCACAAGGTCGACATCCTGCTCGCGAACGTCGCCATGAACGACGAGCGCCGTAAGTCCGTCGGCTTTGCGGGGCCGTACGTGTACAGCGACCAAGAAGTCATGACCACCAAGAGCGGGCCGAAGATCGACAAGTCTGCGGATCTGGGAGGTAAGGCCGTGTGCACCATGCGCGGAACCACCTCCCTGCAGCAGCTCAACGACCGCCTCGCCGTGAAAATGACCATCGCGGAACGCGACGGCCTTTCGCAGTGCGTCGACGACCTGAAGAAGGGAAAGGTGGACGCTGTCTTCACCGCCCAGGTCGACCTGCTCGGTTATGCCCAGGAGGACAAGGACCTTCGTCTGCAGAAGGTGCATGTGGGGGCGCAGGACCGCTTTGGTATCGCGACCCCCAAGGGTGACAAGGACTCTTGCGAGCGTCTGACCAGGGCTCTCAAGACCTTCATCGCAAGGGGCTATTGGGACCAGTTCTTTCGCGAGCACTTCCCGAACGAGAGCAGCAAGAGTATCTCCGCTCATAAGCCCACCCCGGACGACCTGGTCCCCTGTGAATGAGGGCCCTGCCTGTTGTCGCCGACTGGCGCTGCGGACCGGGCACATGCGGCAATCATCCGAAGCCGGCATTCGCGGTCCTGAATCCCGAGGTGATCTCGGGATTCGTCGCCAACTTCGGCAGTTGTGGCCCTGACTGCTTCAGGACGGTCGTTCCGACGTACCTTGAGCCGGGTGATCTGTGTGTGGGGGAGGGGCGAGGGCGGCGTGCAGTGGTGCTACAGATCGCAGCCATGTTCATCTGGGCGTCAGGATGATTCAGAAGAAGCGCCCGAGCGGGGTGTCTCCCCGATCCCTGTCGGCACGTTGGACCGATGGACGAGGCGAAGAGCGAGTCCGTGATCGGCTGCGGGCGGAAGTGGCCAGTATGCGCGAGCGGGACCCTGGTGGTCTCCGGGCTCGGCAGCGGGCGCTCGGAGAATCACGAGATGTGGTTCGGCCTCGACGAGGTCGACCGGTCTGCCCGGATCTCCACCGACTCGCTCCGCGGACTGGGCGAGGAGCCGCCCGACGCGCGGTGGACCTGGCGGAAGGACCCGCCGGCGTGAGCGGCCGGAGCGACGAACGCGATCGCGTCGGCCGCTTCCGCCTGCCGGTGATCCCGCCACCGATCACCCCCCGCCTCGGCCCCAGATTCGGGAGTAATGGCTCAACTCGTGGCCACCGCGCCCCAGTTGGGGTCCGTCTTCGAACAGGTCTCACCCACGGCGCCCACGGCCACTGCCCGGACGGGCTCACGCGGAGGCGCGGGCGATGGTGCCCGCGGTGAGCGTGGCCAGGGTGTCCTGCAGGGCCGTCGCGAAATCCAGCTTGAACGCGGTGAGCGAGGGGTCGGCTTCGTAGGCGGCGAGCATCGCCGGGGAGGGGCGTGCGTGTGTCCACACGGCGCCGACCGTCATGATCATGGCTGCGGTCAACTGCGGTGCGCCGTCGCCCAGTTCAGGAAGGTGTTGGCGGGCCAGCGCCGCGATGTCGGCGACGTTGGCCACGGCCGCGCGCTTATGGCGGGCGGCCACCTGCGGGGAAACATTGTGCTCCAGTACGCCGGCCTGTGCGCTCAACAGGCCGCACAGGACCGGGCGTTGGGCGAGGGAGCCCGCGATGACGGCGGCGAACTGCTCTGCACGCCGGCTCGCCGGAGCGTCCTGGTCGATGTCGGGGCGCGCAAGGGCAGGCAGGTCGGCCACCCACTGCCGCCAGGCGCGGTCGAGCAGCTCCAGCAGGATCGCCTCACGTGACTCGAAGTAGCGCAGCACATTGGACTTCGCCAGCCCGACGCGGCGGCTCAGCTCGTTCAGGCTGATCTCGCCGATGGGCATCTCCTCGAGCATGGCGGCGGTGGTGTCGAGGATGGCCTGGCGCCGCATCTCGCGCTGCTCCTCACTGCGCGCGCGCTGGAAGTTCGTCATGTCCTCAGGTTACAGACTGCCGGTCTTTTGACATCAGGCCGGTGGTCTTCTACGTTGGGGGAGCAGTCGAACAGACCGCCGGTCTGAAATGGGGGCAGGTCGCCGCGGCGCCGACGCCCACAGGGAGTTCATGGCCGCATGGCTGCATGGCCGAGCGCAGGATCAACGAATCCGAGGAGCGTGACAACGGTGAACCACTGGACTCCCGACGACATCCCCGATCAGACCGGCCGCACGGCGCTGATCACCGGCGGCAACAGCGGGATCGGACTCGGGACCGCCCGCGCGCTCGCCCGGCACGGGGCCCGCGTCATCCTGGCCGGCCGCAGCCGGACCAAGTTGGACCGGGCCGCGGAGGCTGTGCGTGCCGCGGCCCCCGGGGCCCGGACGGACACCCTCGTGCTCGACCTCTCCGACCTCGCCTCCGTCCGCGACGCGGCCACCCGGATCGCCGAGACCGAGACCGTCGACCTGCTCTTCAACAACGCCGGCGTGATGAACCTGCCCGAGCGGCGGACCACCCACGACGGCCTCGAGATGACGGTCGGCACCAATCACCTCGGCCACTTCGCCTTCGACGCCCAGGTCTGGCCCGCCGTGCGCCGCTCGTCCGCGCCGCGCGTGGTCACCGTCAGCGCCATCGCGGCGCGGTGGCCGATGGGCAGGCTGGACGACCTGATGAGCGAGAAGAGCTACCGCGCCATGGGTGCCTACGCCAAGTCCAAGCGCGCCAACATCGTCTACACCCTCGAACTCGCGCGCCGCACGGCAAGCAGCCCCGTCGAGGCGCTCGTCGTTCACCCGGGGTCGGCGATGACAGGTCTGCAGCAGCACGGAAACGGCACGCTGAGCCGCATGGTCACCCCAATCGCCGCGCGCCTGCTGATGGGCTCGGCCGAGGGTGCGGCCTGGCCCTCCCTGTACGCGGCGACCAGCGCGGACGTCCGGTCGGGCAGCTTCATCGGCCCCGCCGGACGGGACCAGACCTCCGGCACCCCCAAGCCCGCCAAGCTCCCCACGGGCGCCGACGACCCCGCGGAGGGCAGGCGGCTGTGGGCGGCGAGCGAGCGGCTCACGGGTGTCCCCTTCGACCTCGAGGCCGGGGCCGCGCTCTAGGGTCCGTCTTCATGGGTCGCCGGCCGTCACGCCGGGAATTCCGTGCTACGGCGGGTCGTTGGGGGTTGAGTGCGTGCTGTGTGTGCGCCGCTCTCCTGCCTGCGGTGAGCGCCCTGAGTGGTCCGGCCTGTCCGTGTGTGCCAAGTTCCTGGCCCGCGGCGTACGGCCCGGCCCATGACTTCGACCGACTCTTGCGAGGTACCGCCCCACATGAGCCAGCCAACCAACGTCGAGAGCGCGGACGCGCCCGGTGACAGCGGCAGTACGGCCGCCCCGTCTGCGGGCGGGACACCGACGCGCGCGGGCGTCCTCATCGCGGTGCTTGTCGCGTCCGCGTTCGTGATGATCCTCAACGAGACGATCCTGAGCGTCGCCCTGCGCGACCTCACCGTTGACCTGGGGGTCTCCACGACGACCGTGCAGTGGCTGACCAGCGGCTTCCTGCTGACGATGGCCGTGGTCATCCCGATCACCGGCTTCCTGCTCGAGCGCTTCTCCGCGCGCCAGATCTTCCTGGCCTCGCTGACGGCCTTCAGCACCGGCACCCTGATCAGCGCCCTCGCGCCCGGCTTCGGCGTGCTGCTGACCGGACGTGTGGTGCAGGCGTTCGGCACCGCTGTCATGATCCCGATGCTGATGACGACCGTGATGCGCCTGGTCCCCGCGGAGCGCCGCGGGGCGATGATGGGCACCATCACGATCGTCATCGCGGTGGCCCCGGCCATCGGCCCGACGGTGGGCGGCGCGGTGCTTTCGTCGCTGGGCTGGCGCTGGATGTTCTGGATCGTGCTGCCGCTGGCGCTGGCGGCATTGGTGATCGGCGCGATACGGCTGCGCCTGGACAGCGAGACGCGGAAGGTGCCGTTGGACGTGCTGTCGGTGGTGCTCTCCGCCATCGGCTTCGGCGGCGTCCTCTACGGCCTCGCCTCCATCGGCGAGTCCGGCGGCGGGGAGCACACCGTCGAGCCGTGGATGCCGATCGTCGCAGGCCTGCTGTCCCTCGCCGTGTTCGTCGTACGTCAACTGCGCCTGCAGCGCCAGGATCGCGCCCTGTTGGACCTGCGTCCGCTGGCCAACCCCACCTTCTCCGTTGCCCTGTTGCTGTCCGCGCTGCTGTTCATGTGCATGCTGGGCGCGGCCGCCATCCTGCTGCCGCTCTACCTTCAGACGGTCATGGGGACGACCACCTTCGTCAGCGGCCTCGCCGTCCTCCCCGGCGGCCTGCTCCTCGGTGTCCTCGGCCGCCCGGTGGGCCGGCTCTACGACCGCGTCGGCGCCCGCCCGTTGGTGATCCCGGGGGCGGCCGCGTTGGCGGCCTCGCTGTGGCTGTTCTCGCTGCTCGGCCCGGACTCTTCGCTGGTGGCGGTCATCGGCATGCACCTGCTGCTGATGGGTGGGCTCGGTCTGATGATGACGCCGTTGATGACGGCGTCCCTGAGCGCGCTGTCGGACCACCTGCACTCCCACGGCAGTGCGATCCTCGCGACGGTGCAGCAGGTCGCGGGTGCCTTCGGTACGGCAGTCTTCGTCACCGTGGCGTCCCGTGCGTCCGACGGGGCATCCGGCGCACCCGACGCGAGTGGCCTGAGCGCGGCGTTCGTCCTCGCGGGTGTCATCGGCCTGGTTGCGTTCGCGGCATCGCTGTTCTTCGGCCGTGGTGCGGGCTCCGTGCGGAGTTCCGCGACTGTCGCGGGGGCCGGAGCGCCCGATGCCGCCGAACGCCGACCGGAGTCGGCAGCGTAGGCGCGGTTCAGCATGGCCCAGGCGCGGTGGCCGGGGTCAGCCGGCCGCGCCGTCGTCGACCTTGAAGTCCATGTCGACCCGGCCGTTGACGACCGACTTGGCAGTGACCGTCACCCCGTACTGCTTGCCCTCCGACGCCAGCTGGCAGCGGACGACGGCACCCACCTTGGCCGGGAGGTCCTCGGGGCAGGAGAAGGCGTCGGGCTCCTTGCCGACCTGCGCCGTCAGGGCGGCCTTGCCCTGACGGGCCACCTCCGCCCTGCTCACCGACTGGCCGCCGGTGCCGGTGCTCGCCGCGTCGGTGGGCTCCGGAGCCGCGGAGTCGTCGGCGCCCGCGGCGTCGTCGACCTTGAAGTCCATGTTGACCTTGTCGCCGTCGACGGACTTCGCGGTGACCGTCATACCCAGCTTGTCGCCGCCGTCGGTGAGTTCGCAGCGGACGGTCGCGCCCACCTCGGCCTTGAGGTCGTCCTCGCAGGTGATGTCGTCGGGCTCCCGGCCGATCTGCTTGCCCAGGGCCGTCGATGCCTGCTTCGCGACCTCGTCCTTGCTCACATTCTTCGATCCCACGCTCGCCGAACAGCTCGCCGCGAACGCCACCGCCAACAGCGTCCCAACTGCTCTCATGGCGATCCGTCGCTTGGCCGACTGCTGCATGGGGGCTCCTCTTGCGTCAAAGGCTGTTCAGGTCAGGCTCCGGGACGCGCAAAGCAGCCCCCTTGGTTCCGGCCACAATCTTTGCCCACGATGTCTTCCCCATGGCCGTGACGTCGCTCATTGGCAACTGCCAGGCTCCGTTGGCCATTTGGGCCGGCGAAATCGGTGAAACAGGCGAAACACGTGATGCAGTCCAGGTCCGGTGCCGCCGGGGAGTTCGACCTGTATGCCTGTTTTCCCGCCCCGTCGGCTGTATGCCTCGAGGGGCGGCCCCCACTGGCACCGGCTCTACCGAAGCCACCGACGTATCGCTACGAGCATTGACCGCACGAGTTCCAGTCCGGGCCCATCGTGATCGAGCCCGGGACTGTGTTCCAGTGGTCTGACGGGGCTCCGCAGGTCGCCTTCTGTGTCGGCCCGCCGCCACGGCTCGCACGCGCCCCGGCTCCGTCCGCGGTGGCGAGACGCATCACTGACGCCGCGTCAATTGTATTTACGTGCGGCCAGTTGGCCGGAGGCCCCTCCGGCCGGGCCCGCCAGGGTGGGTACCGGTCGGGACGCGTAGCCGTACCACCCGGTTCGCGGCCGTCTTCTGGAGCAGTCCGTAGGCCAGGACCGGCAGGAGCAGATGCGGCTTGTCGGGTAGGGCCGTGGTCAACAGGACCGCGCTGGCGCTGCTGTTGTTCATTCCGCAGGCGAGGGTGAGTGAGGAGGCCTGCGGCGCGTCGAGTCGCAGGGCGCGGGCGGTGAGACGGCCGAGCAGGAACGAGAACGCACAGACCAGTGCGGCAACCGTCACGGACGCAACGAACAGCAGGGGGCGAGGGCGGCGGAGAAACGAGCCGAGCGCGCCGCTGGCGTTGACGTAGGTCAGGAGCAGCGAACCCATCAGGGCGGCGGGGGCGACGGCGGCCGAGACCCGCTCGGCCCAGCGGCGGGAGAGCAGCAGGCGGATCGCGCACCCGGCCGCGCACGGCAGTACGACGGCGGTGAGCGCAAACCCGCTGTGCAGGCTCCGCCCGGCCGAGGTGAGGGTGTTCGCGTAACCGCCGCCGAGCAGCGGTGCCAGCACCGACACGGTCAGTGGAATCGTCAGCGGACTGAGCAGCGTGGAGGCCAGGACCAGTCCCACCATGGTCGGTTGGTCGCCCTGGCCCTTGCCGGTCCACACCGTCGCTCCCGCCGCGACCGGCATGGCCACGATCAGGATCATCGCGGTGACCAGGCCGCTGCCGCCGTCGGTGTCGGGGGAGCGGTGCAGGAGGAACGCGACGAGCGGGATGATCAGCAACGGGATCGTCAGGTGCAGCGCGAGCCCGGCCAGCAGGATGCCCGGCCGGCGCAGGAGGCGCCCCAACTCCCGTAAGGGGACCTGGAGTCCGGCCGAGAAGAGCACCAGGGCGAGGAGCCGGCCGGTGACGTTCACGGACAGCGGCCGGCCCGCAGGGAACGGGAGAGAGTGCGGATGGCGCAGCCACACCCCGGGGTCGGGCAGGAGCAGTGCGGCGAGATAGGCGGCGGTGACGGCCCACCCGAGGTGTCGGCGGAGCAGGGTGACGGCCCGCTCGCTACGGGAGTTCATGATGTTCATGCTGTGCGTGCTGGGACCGGGGCGCGGGGTGAACCACGCGGCAGTCAGGATGTGTTCAGGTTCCCGGTGACAGCGTCGGGCCCCATGACATCCGAAATCTCCGACACCTCGTCCGCCACAGGCGCGGCTGAGCGGGCGACCCACCGCCCTCCGCGCTGGAACAAGGTCCCCGAAGTCACCGTCTACTTCTGGGTCATCAAAGTGCTGTGCACGACGGTCGGCGAGACCGCCGCCGACCTCCTCAACGAGAAGCTGGGGCTCGGCCTGACCGGCGTCTCGCTGCTCATGGGCACCCTGTTGGCGGTCGTGCTCGTCGTCCAGTTCCGTGCGAACGCCTACCGTGCGGGCGTCTACTGGACGGCGGTCGCCTTGATCAGCATCGTCGGCACGCTCGTCAGCGACAACCTCACCGACAACTTCGGGGTGCCGCTGGAGACGAGCACCACCGTGTTCGCCCTGTGCCTCGCCGTCGTCTTCGTGCTCTGGTTCCGCAGCGAGCGGACCCTGTCCATCCACAGCGTCGACACGCCCCGCCGTGAGTGCTTCTACTGGCTCGCCGTGCTGTTCACCTTCGCGCTGGGCACGGCGGCCGGGGATCTGATCGCGGAGCGGATGGCCGTGGGGTACTGGCTTTCCGCGGTGCTGTTCGCGCTGGCGATCGCGGCCGTCGCCGTGGCGCACTTCGCGTTCGGGATGAATGCGGTGTGGAGCTTCTGGACCGCCTACGTACTGACCCGCCCGCTGGGCGCATCGGCGGGGGACTACCTCTCCCAGCCGGCCGGGGACGGTGGCCTCGGGTTCGGCACGGTGGTCACCAGCGTGCTGTTCCTGGCGGTGATCCTCGCCCTGGTCGTGTTCCTGGCCCTCACCCGAAAGGACATCACCGAGCGGGAGCGACGGGCCCACCGCGCCGGGGTGCCGTCGGTCACGCGGGAGGCAGGCGGACGGTGAACCGGGTGCCCGGGGTGTGCTGCTCGTCGTAGTGCACCTCGCCGCCCACCGAGCGGGCCAGGCGCCGCGCCAGCGGCAGGCCGAGGCCCGCTCCGTCGTGTCCGTCGCCGGGGGTAGCGCGCCGGCCGGGAACGAAGAGCTGCGCGGCGAAGTCCGGCGGTACGCCGGGGCCGTCGTCGGTGACGTCGACGAGTACGCCGTCGGCGTCGGACCGGGCTCGTACGCAGACGCAGGAGCGGGCGTGGCGCAGGGAGTTGGTGAGCAGCGGGCCGACGATGCGTTCGAGCAGGGCGCTGCCCACGCCGGCCTGAAGGTCCGAGTCCTGGCCGACGACGGTGACGGTGAGCGACAGATGGCGGGGCAGGTCGATCTGCTCGACGGCCCGGTGCAGCGCGGGCAGCATGAGCGTGGTGCCGGGCGTGGTGGGGACGCCCGCGCGGGCGTCGAGGAGCAGGGTGTCGCAGATGGTGTGCATGGATGCGGCGGCGGTCGCGATCGTGGTGTGGGTGGCGCGGGTGTCTGCGGAGGTGCGGGGGCGGGCCTGCCACCAGTCGAGCTCGGCGATGATCCGGCTGAGCGGCGTGCGCAGTTCGTGCGAGAGCTCGGCGGTGAGCTGTCGTTCGTGGCGCAGCAGCGTGCGGATGCGATCGAGTAGCGCGTCCAACGATGCACCCAGACGGGCGAGTTCGGCGGGCAGTTCGCCTGCGCCGAAGCGTTCCCCGGACGCGACGGCGCCCCACTGGGTCGCTTGGTCGGTCATCGCGCGGACCGGACGCAGGGCGCGACCGACGGCCAGCCGGGTCAGGGTGTAGGTGCAGGCGAGCATCGCGGCGTCCATCGCGAGGGAGCCGAACAGCAGGGTGTCAGCCGAGCTTTGGTAGGGCGTCAGGTCGAGCGCCGTGACGACGGTGGCGCCTGCCCCTCGGCCCGGAAGGTGCAGCGCGCACAGGCGCACCGGCCGTGGCCCGCCGGTGGTGGCGCAGCGTCGTCCGTCGGTGGCGGCCAGGGTGAGCGCCGCGCGGTCGAGCGGACCGCCCGTCGCGGCGTTCGGCGGCCGCTCGACCGGCCGACTGCCGCCGTAGATCCATACGTTGCTGTCGAGGAGGTCGTCGTGGGTACCTTCGTGGACCCGTACGATGGCCCGGCTCGTGTCGACGGTGGTGGCGACGGCCGCGGCCCGGGCGTGCAGTTCGTCGTCCGCCTGGCGCTGAAGGTGCTGCCGGGCCACCGCGTTGAAGCCGACCGTGAGGACCGTGATCAGGAGTGCGGCGCTGGTGAACGCCGCCAGGGACAGTCGTCCGCGCAGGGTGCGGGGTGCGAGGCGGGCGAGGGGTGCGATCACGACAGGCGGTGGCCGATGCCGCGTGCCGTGTCGATGGTGCGCGTGCTGCCGGCCTCGCGCAGCTTGCGGCGCAGGCGGGTCAGGTACTGGTCGAGCGTGTTGTCGTTGACGCGTGCGCCTCCCGGCCAGCCGGCCCTGACCAGATCGCGTCGCCGCACCATGTCTCCGGATGCCGTCATCAGCGCGGCGAGGAGCCGGAACTCCGTGGGGGTGAGGGCGAGTTCGGTGTCTCCGACGGTGCATCGGTATCGCACGGCGTCGAGGGTCAGGTCGCCGGCGGTGGAGGGCCGCGCGGGGCCGGACCGCTTCAGCGTCGCGCGCAGCCGTGCGACGAGTTCGACGAGGTGGAACGGCTTCGGCAGATAGTCGTCGCCGCCCGCCGAGAACCCGGAGAGCCGGTCGGTCAGCTGATGGCGGGCCGTCAGGAAGACGACAGGGAAGGCCAGTCCGTTCGCGCGCAGGGCCTGGCACACATCGCGGCCGTCCGCGTCGGGCAGTCCGACGTCGAGCACGGCGGCGGCGACGTTGTCGGACGCGAGCCGCAGTGCGGTGGCGCCGTCCACGGCGGGCATCGGGTCGAAGTCCTCCTCGCGCAGCCCGCGTAGCAGTACGTCACGCAGTGCGTGATCATCCTCAACGACCAGGATCTTGTGGCGCACGGTGGCCCTTCCCCGACTCGATCGGCATCTGTGGCGTACGGGGGATGAACCGCTCGGGCAGCCACCAGGATGCGGCGCACAGGCACGATCCACCCCAGCCGACGGCGAACAGCCAGCCACCGAGGACGTCGGTGCACCAGTGGACACCGAGCACGCTCCGGCTCAGTCCGACCGTGATCCCCCAGAGCAGGATCACGGCGGTCAGCGGATTCCGTCCGTGCGGAGCCCGGATGCGTACGGCGAGAATGATGAGGCCCGCGGTGAGGGCGGCCGTGGTGGAGTGCCCGGAGGGGAACGACCAGCCGGAGGCGTGTGTCGCCCAGTCGGCCTGCGGCGGGCGCTGCCGCTGGACGATGACCATCGCGCCGTAGCGCAGGGCCTGGCCGGCGGTGAGGCACAGCAGGCCCAGCGCGGCAGCGGCCAGCCGCTGCCGCGCCGTGTGCCCCACGAGGGCTCCCGCCAGTACGACCAGGGCGTAGGGGAAGGGGCCTGTGCCGGTGGCGGTCACGCCCCGGGCAAAGGCCAGCAGTTCGGCGGGCCGGTGCCCGAGCGCCCACGCCCACACCTGGTGGTCCGGCGTCGGCGGGGTGTCGGGCCGGCCGATCGCGATCATGCCGAGGAGCCCGAAGGCGGCCCACGCGCCGAGGCTGACACTGCCCGCCAGGTCCGCCGTGTCCCGGCGGTTCATGACCCGGCGAGCAGGAGCGGGCGCAGCCGTGACGCGGCGAGCCGCCGGGCCACGGACGTCGGCCGGCTCCGGAGCACGGTCAGGCCCACCAGTGCGGTCAGGGCGCCGACGGCGATCCCCGCCGCCACGTCGTGCGGGTAGTGCGCCCCCACCCACACCCGGGACGCGGCCATGGCCAAGGCGGCGACGACCGCGACGACGCCGAGCCGGCGCGAGACGAACCACAGGGCGACGGCGGCCGCCGCGGCGAGCGCGGCGTGATTGCTGGGAAAGGACCAGTCGCCCGGTGCCGGGCACGCCTCCAGGGTCGCCAGGTGCAGGCTGCGGCAGGGGCGCACCTCGCGCACCACCGACTTCACGAGGGTGTCCACGGCGAAGGCGGCGAGCACCAGGACCGGCGCTGCGAGTGCCGTCAGCGCGGCCTCGGGTCCCACCCGCCGGGCCCGCCACCAGGCCCACACCATGAGCACGGCGAACAGCAGGAGCCCGTACGTCGACCACAGGGCGACGGTGGAATCGAGCCAGCCGGGCGCGCGCCCGGCGAGGCGCACCACATCGCTGTAGGCGGCCCCGTCGACCGATGCCCCGTCGAAGGCCGCGAGCGGCCCGTCGTACGCCGCGATCATCCCCGTGCCTCCGTCGCCTTGTGCGCCCGCGCGGCCCGGCGCGAGCGGTACAGCTCGGCGGCGAGCGGCAGCAGCGAGACCACCACGATCAGTGCGACCAGCGGCAGCAGATAGTGGTCCACGTTCGGGACGGACGAGCCGAGGGCGTACCCGGCGAGCGTCAGCCCCACGGACCAGATGACACCACCGATGACCTGCCACAGCGTGAACGTGCGCAGCGGCACCCGCAGGGCGCCCGCCATCGGGTTGAGCACGGTGCGCACCACCGGCACGAATCGGGCCAGGACCACCGCCTTGCCGTACCCGTACCGGCCGAGGAGTTCCTCGGCCCGTCGGGCGCCCTCGTGCAGTCGCTTCGAGTGGCTGCGGTCGAGCAGGGCTCCGCCGCCCTTGCGCCCGAGCAGATAGCCCACCTGCGCTCCCGCGAGCGCGCCGACGGCGGCCGCGGCCAGCAGTGGAACCAGTGGCAGGCGCAGCCCGCCGTGGTCGCCGCCGGAGCTGAGCAGGCCGGCGGTGAACAGCAGCGAGTCACCGGGCAGGAAGAACCCGATCAGCAGGCCGGTCTCCGCGAAGAGCACGGCCGCCACCCCGAGCACGCCGAAGGAGGCTAGCAGTGAATGGGGGTCCAGCACATTGACGGCGAGCTGCGACGATAGAGGGAAGGCAGGGGGCATCGCTGTGAGCCCTCGCAATCTGGTCGTGGCCGGCCGGAGGCGGCGCAGCGGCATCCGGCGACCGACTACAATCCTGTAGACGGTCTACTCGACTGTAGACGATGGTGGGGTGAGGGCGGTTCCATGACCGACAGCAATGACGAACGCCGACCCGCGGGCGAACTGGAGGCCGCGGTCATGTCCGCCCTGTGGGCGGCCGACGGCCCGCTCACTCCGGGCCAGGTGCAGGCCGACCTCGCGCGGGGCCTGGCCCGGACCACCGTGACGACGATCCTCACCCGGCTGTTCGAGAAGGGGATCGTCGGGCGCGAGCGCCAGGGGCGCGGCTTCGCCTACTTCCCGGTGCAGGACGCACCGGGTCTGACCGCGCGGCGCATGCACACCGAACTCGACCGGGACCACGACCGGGAATCGGTACTGGCCCGCTTCGTGGACCAACTCGCCCCGGAGGACGAGCAGTTGCTGCGTCAGCTCCTCGAAGGTGGCGACACGTGAGCCCGCTGCTCCTGATGTTGCTGCCGCTCCTGCTGCCGTTCGCGGCGCGGCCGCTGGCCCGGCACGCCCTGGAGCGTCTGGCCCCGGCGCCGGCCCTGTACGTGCTCACCGCGACCGCCCTCGTACTGGCGGCGGCATCGGTCATGTCCCTGGGCACCGTCGTGTTCACCGGGCTGCTCACCCTCCCCGTCCTGGCCCCGCTCGCCGAACTCATCCACCCGCTGCGTGTCCCCTCCGGCCTGATCGTTCTGCCCATGGCCGCGGCGGCCATGGGCGCCCTCGCCATCAGCGCCTGGACCCTGACCCGCTGGACCGTCCGCCAACTGCGGGCCCTGCGCTCGGCGACCCGCCAGGCCGACCACCGCCCCACCGTCGGCGACCTGTGCGTCATCGATTCGCCGGACGCCGACGCGTACGCCCTGCCGGGCCGCCCGAACCGGGTCGTCGTCACGACCGCGATGCTGCGCAGCCTGGACGCCGCGGAACGCGAGGCCCTGCTGGCCCACGAACGCGCCCACAACCAGGGCCGCCACCACTACGTCCTCGCCGCCGCCGAACTCGCCGCCCACTGCCACCCCGCCCTGCGCACGATCCGCACCGCCATCCGCCTCGCGGTCGAGCGCGCCGCCGACGAATCCGCCGCCCGGGCCACCGGCGACCGGCGCCTCACCGCCCGCGCCGTCGCCCGTGCGGCGCTCGCCGGCCACTCCGCCGGATCTCCGCGCGGCACACGCCCGGACTTCGCCCCGGCGGCCACCACAGGACCGGTACCCCAGCGGGTCGCCGCCCTGCTCGCCCCCGCACCGAGGCGGCGCGCGGCACGGTGGATCGTCCTTCCCCTCGCCTGTTGCGCCGCCCTGTCCCTCGCCGCGGGTGCCGCCGGACTGGTCGCCGTCCACCATCGCGTGGAGGTGGCCCAGGGGGAGGAGTCCGGCTGACAGTGCCAAGTCGCGGGAATGACAGCCCTGTTGGGCCGGGAGTTGCTCCGCTGATCCCCCAGCAAGATGACCGAGCCGTTCCGCCGCGGCGGTCGGGCCAAGTGGCCGGCGGTCTGCATCGTCCGTGCCCTGGGCTCGGTCGAGCGCGCTTTACCGGTGCTCTGGTCGCTCAGTGGTCGGAATAGCTGAAGTCGCCCACCGTCCAGGCGTTGACGTCCTCAATCGCGACGCGGTACATCCCGCCGGTTTCCGGGATCCCCACCGTGCCCTGCAGGATCCGGGCGACGTGGAAGTGTAGATGCGTGGGCGGCCCGCTCTTCTCCGCAGCGGTATCGAAGATGGCGGAGAACTCACCCAGGTCGGTGGAGTCCGTCAGGACCTCCTCGACACGCCGGCGCCACACTTTTTCGGGAGCCAGTCGACCGGTGATGACAGCGCCACCGGTCACGACGGTCAGGGACATCTGATTGCTCTGCCCGGACTCCACCAGGGCGGCGATGGCAACGAGCAGCTCATCATGCTTCGACATGGGCGAGATTGTATTCGCCGACGCTCCGGCCGCTTCAACGGTGGTGCCACCCGGCGAGACGCGCGCTCACGGTCTTGCCGCCGGAGGCCAGGCGATGAACGCCTCGCTCCCACCTGCCGTCACCGTTCGAGGTCGATTTCCTCACTGGCGAACATGCAGAAATCTATCCCGGCCGGAGTAGACATTGGGTGGTGGTGTGGTTATGGTTTCTCTCGTAGCCGAGATCGAGCAAGCCCGGCAGAGATGAACTGCCGGGCAGTAGTACCCGCATGTGAAGTTCGCAGGACGGTGCGGTGGTGGAGTTTCGAAGCCAGGGCTTTTGCAGGACGGCGACGGGACTGACGACCGGACCGGGTGGCCCGCAGTGATCAGGGGCCGCCACCAGCAGTACGCATCACCAGCAGCACCGGCAGTACCAGCAGTAAGTAAGTGATTGATCCCAGAGGAAGAAACGGAGGAGCCGAGCGCCATCAGGATCGCCCGGGCGGACGTCTTGAGCCCGGGTACCGCAGGACATCGATAGTGAGGTGGTCTCCGGTCAAGCAACCGCGATCCCCGCATCCCCGACATCTTCCAGGTCGGGTCTGCGGACACAGAAGGCCGGCGCAGTATCAGGGCCGGCAGATGGTGTAGCAGTTCCTTCGGGGCCCGGGTGCCGTTCGGCACCCGGGCCCCTCGACGCGTTTTACAGAGAGGTGCAAGTGACAGCAGACGATTCGTTCGGACGTCTTGATGACGACGACTACCCCGCCTACACCATGGGCCGGGCCACCGAGATACTCGGCACCACCCAGGGCTTTCTCCGCGCCATCGGCGAGGCCCGCCTGATCACCCCGCTGCGTTCCGAGGGCGGCCACCGGCGCTACTCCCGCTACCAGCTGCGCATCGCCGCACGCGCCCGGGAACTCGTCGACCAGGGCACCCCCATCGAGGCCGCCTGCCGCATCATCATCCTCGAGGACCAACTCGAAGAGGCCCAGCGCATCAACGCCGAATACCGCGCCGCCGCATCAGGCGACAAGATGGCCGGGGCTTGAGAGGGCCGGGACCTGCAACTCTCGGCGGGAACTTCGCGGTTACGGCCCCCGCATGTTGCTTGGGACGCGCCGCCTGGGTGCGGCGTCCCCGGGGATATCGCCTGCAGAGACTTTCGTCCGTCGAGAGTGACCGACGCTGTGCCAGTCCAGGCACATGACAGGCTCGCGCCTGCCCCGCCGATCAGGCGGGCGCGGGGGCGCCCAGCATGACGGAAGCCCGCTGGAGCGGGCTGATGCCGAGTGTGGGCGCGGCCGCGGGCCGAGTCCGGCAGGTGAAGCCCAGCCGGGCCATGGCGCGGAGGACTTCGCCCGCGCTGAAATCACGGCGGTCCTGGCGGGTGATGACCTGGCCGACCTGTTTGACGGGGTAGTGGCGGCGCCCGATGATCACGGACTCACCGGTGACCGGCTCGGGCTTGACGCCCTTCATCGTTTCCAGCACTCCGCTCTTGGTCAGGTCGAACGGGAAGCGGGCGATGACACAGCGCATGAGACCTCACAGGAAGAAGGACGATCGTGGTGAGCCGGTTCAGCGGGCGAGGGCGAGGCCGCCGTCGCCGAGGTCGCGCAGGCGGATCCGATCCGTGTACGCGGAGCCGTCACGGACAGCCGTGAGCCTTGCCCGGGTGACCAGTCCGGTGCGTCGGCCGTCCTGGTCGCAGACGAGCAGGTGCCCGACGCGGGCGCCGGCCATCACGGACAGGGCGACCTCGACCGTCATGTCGTCCCAGACCCGCGGCCCGGCATCCTCAACGGGGTGGGCAACGGTGTCCGCCGAGGGCCCGCGCACGGGGGCGCTACGCATCGGGCGGGACTGCATCTGTACCAGTGTCAAAAGGTGCCTCCGGCAAAGGTTGGCCAGTGTTCTGATCACGAAGGTCTCTAGGCCGCCGCGTCGGCAGCAATCCGCTGGGGCGCGGAGGTGCGTCGTGCCGCGGAAGCGGGGCGGCGACGGCCGCGGGAGGCGGTGCCGCGCTTGGGGCGTTCGGTGACCGGCGCGGTGATGACGACCGGGATGCCCGACGGGGCCTGAGCGCCGGTGATGCGGTGCAGTTCCTGCTCGCCGGAGCGGACCTGGGTGATCTGCGGGCGGATCCCGGCGTCCGACATGAGGCGGATCATGCCGCGGCGCTGATTGGGGGTGACCAGGGTGACGACGCTGCCGGACTCGCCGGCACGGGCGGTGCGGCCGCCGCGGTGCAGGTAGTCCTTGTGGTCGGTCGGCGGGTCGACGTTGACGACGAGGTCGAGGTTGTCGACGTGGATGCCGCGGGCGGCGACGTTGGTGGCGACGAGCACGGTGACGTGTCCGGTCTTGAACTGCGTCAGGGTGCGGGTGCGCTGGGGCTGCGACTTGCCGCCGTGCAGCGCGGCGACCCGTACGCCGCTGTTGAGCAGGTCCTGGGTCAGCCGGTCGACGGCGTGCTTGGTGTCGAGGAACATGATCACGCGGCCGTCGCGGGCGGCGATCTCGGTGGTGGCCGTGTGCTTGTCGGCGCCGTGGACGTGCAGGACGTGGTGCTCCATCGTCGTGACGGCGCCGGCCGAGGGATCCACCGAGTGCACGACCGGGTCGCTCAGGTAGCGGCGCACCAACAGGTCGACGTTGCGGTCCAGCGTCGCGGAGAACAGCATCCGCTGCCCCTCCGGGCGTACTTGGTCGAGCAGCGCGGTGACCTGCGGCATGAATCCCATGTCGGCCATCTGGTCGGCCTCGTCCAACACCGTGATGCCCACCTGGTTCAGGCGGCAGTCGCCCCGGTCGATGAGGTCCTTGAGCCGGCCCGGGGTCGCGACGACGACCTCGGCCCCACCGCGCAGCGCGCCGGCCTGTCTGCCGATCGACATGCCGCCCACGACCGTGGTCAGGCGAAGCCTGACAGCGCGGGCGTACGGAGTGAGTGCGTCGGTCACCTGCTGGGCGAGTTCGCGGGTGGGGACCAGGATCAGTCCCAGCGGCCGGCGGGGTTCGGCGCGCTGTCCGGCGGTGCGGGCGAGCAGGGCGAGGCCGAAGGCAAGGGTCTTGCCGGAGCCGGTGCGCCCGCGGCCCAGGACGTCACGGCCCGCGAGGGAGTTCGGCAGCGTCGCGCCCTGGATCGGGAACGGCACGCTCACGCCCTGTCTGCCGAGTTCGGCCAGCAGCTGCTCGGGCAGGCCGAGTTCGGCGAAGCCTTCCACGGCGGGCAGAGCCGGGGTGACCGTCTTGGGGAGCGCGAACTCACCCTGCACGGCGGCGGGCCGGCGGCTGTAACCACCGGACCGGGCCGGCCGACCGGACCTGCTCCGGTTTCCGGCACCGGAATTGGCGCCGCCACCGCCGTTACCGGTGCGGGCGAATCGGTCGTTTGTACGTGTGCGGTTCATGCGGAACCTTCCTTGATGCGGTGCATATCAAGGAATTCTTCCCGCGATGAGCGGCACAGAGAATCACAAGAAATGAACCGACAGTAAAAGCGAAAGCGGATCTGGCCGACTGATAATTCATGCGGGCGCAGGCGCTGAAAATGAGCGACGCGAAGAGGGGGCTCGCCCGGAGCGTCGACTGCAGATGTGGTCGGATTTCATCCGAATCGCCCGCAGGTCGAATCACTGCGGGAAATGCCTGCAGCTGGGGCCCGCACCCCGAAGGATGCGGGCCCCAGCTGCAAGTGTGCGTTCGCGTCAGGCGGGAACGATGTTCTCGGCCATCGGGCCCTTCTGGCCCTGCGCGATGTCGAAGTTCACCTTCTGGCCTTCGAGCAGCTCACGGAAGCCCTGGGCGGCAATGTTCGAGTAGTGGGCGAAGACGTCAGCGCCGCCACCCTCCTGCTCGATGAAGCCGAAACCCTTTTCCGCGTTGAACCACTTCACGGTGCCAGTAGTCATGTCAATCTCCTTTGGGGCAGTACAACGGATATCCGCACTGTGCGGACACCGTGTCGCCGCGATGATTACCCCGCCCGGAAATGACCGGTAATACAAAAGTGCCCCCACCGCAGTATGCGGCCAGGAGCACTTGAAGTTTTCGGGAACCACAACTGCAACTGAGATGACAGTAGCATGCCGTAGCGGCCCGTGGGCACGGAATAATCCCGCTCTACTCATTGCGCTAAAAACTCTCCCTGCCCGGATCGTTAAACCCTCACTTCGCGAACACAGACATTGGTTTGTCGAGCGCGGCGTTTCGGAAGAGTTCCGGATGCCTGTTGCCGGGTTAACCGGTTTTTCCGCCATGCCAGGGCCAATGATGTCTGGCGGCTACCGCCTCCACGCATCGACGTAGTCGTGCTCTCCCGGCGTGAGGGCGGCCGGGTGTGCGCGTCTGCGCGTCACTCGTTGCCCCAGGCATGGAACGCGATGAGACACCGCCCTGCTGCCTCGACCAGAGGCCGAAGTCGGGCTCATCACCGCTGTCACTGGCTGACTCTCGCCCCTGGAGCAGTGATTGCTACGCGCGTCGGATGGTAAAAGCCCTGACAGCGTCCCCGCTGCACATGACGTCATGCGTCGGCAGGGGCTGCGGCGAGGAAGCGTGACTCCCCTTCACGCGCTGCCTCGCAGGCTCCATCCGGTAGCGCAGCGGGACGCGGGAACTGGCCCAGCGACGCAGTGGATGGAGGTTACCCCTCTAGTTGAGGGAATTCCGGGTGTTGGGTGAGTCTCCGCTGATCGGCTGACTGGGGGATCGCCGAGCGTACGGGCCGTTCAGGCGGTCACTGGTGAGGTTGTCGAGTGGGATCCGGACAGTCATCCGGTGCTGCTCCCGTTCGTGCGGGTGGGGCACTGCGGGCCGTGCAGGCTGCCGCTGGTGATGAGCCACATCGAGCAGCACGCGCCGTCGAGGACGGGGCCGGTCGGGCGCGGGCTGTCGGTGCCGTGGGCGGAGCCGCCGGAGGGCTCGGCGAGTCGGCAGCACGGCGCGGCATCGAGGTGTTTGCTGTGAGCGGCGTGGCGGGCCTGCTTCTGCTCGGCGAGGAGCCGGAGGTGATGCGCTCGCTCGCAGGCCGCGCACCACAGGAGTACCGCGGCGGCGTACAGGCAGGGGAGGAGTAGCCACCAACTGAGGGTGAGGCCGAGGTAGATGCCGCCCGCGGTGAGGATTGTGGCGGCGGTGGTGAGGCTGTGGGCCGTGCGTTGTGCGGGGGACATAGGTAGCTCCCGGCGAGCGGGACGACGTGGATGTCGGCGGGGTGGGTGCCGGATGGGCTGTGCTGGTGGCGCAGGTCGGGTGCGTCCTCGTAGTCCTCATTCTCTCAGTAGGGTTCGCAGTCGAGGGCGAGTTGGGCCAGAGCGTTGGCCTCGTTGTAGACCAGAACGTGATCGAACAGTTCTCTGTGGAGGGTGCCGACGAGGCGATCGCAGACTGCATTCGCCCGTGGCGCCAGAGCAGCTCGGTGAAGAGGAACTACCGCTGCTCCTCGGTTTTTTGACGTCGGATCACATTGACGTAGGCGAAGTGGCTCGGTGGGATCTGGGCGAGGCTGGCGTCGGCGGCGGCCGGCAGATGGAAGTTCTCGGCGAGGGTCTCGGCGGAGCCGTCCGCCCCACCGTGTTCGCCGAGGACGGTGACGGCGAGCAGGCCGGACGCGGAGAGCCGGTCCAACTCTGCGCGCGGCAGGCGGCGTTCGACGTCCCGTGCGGAGGCGTCCGTGCGGAACTCCTAGGCGAGCGACGCGGCCACGGTGAGAGCCTCCGCGTGGTCGGCGATGCTGTGGGCGGCCATTGCTCAGCCCGCCGCGGCCGGCAGCGGCGCCCGGCCGAGCGCCGACACGAACTGGTCGAGGACCTGGGTCAGGGCCTCGCCCGCGGCCGACGCGACGGTCAGGGTGCCGTCCTCGTGGGCGGTGAGGTCCTTGTCGAGGGTGAACCAACCCTGGACGATGTGGTCCGCGCCCATGGAACTGAGCACCGGGCGCAGGGCGTAGTCGATGGCCAGTACGTGGGCCGTGGTGCCGCCGGTGGCCAGGGGGAGCACGGTCTTGCCGGTGAGTGCGTACTGCGGGAGCAGGTCGAGGAGGGACTTGAGGGCGCCGGAGTAGGCCGCCTTGTAGACGGGGGTGCCGATGACGATTCCGTCGGCGCGGGCGAACAGCTCGGTGGCCTCGATGATCGCGGGGTGGCGGAAGTCGGCGCCCAGGAGCGCTTCGGCGGGGATGGTGCGGACGTCGAGCGGGATCACCTCGTGGCCCTGGGCGGCGAGGAGCGTATCCAGGTGGCGCAGCAGTTTTCCGGTGCGGGAGGAGGCGGAGGGGCTGCCGGAGAGGGACAGGACGGTGGCCATGGGTGCCCTTTCGGATGGCGGGGCGCCTCCTGTGGTGCGGGAGGCGCCCCGGGAGCGATCGGGAGTACCCGGTCGGTCAGGAGTACCAGGTCGGTTCGGGCAGCTCACCGTCCAGGACCCAGCGTCCGACTTCGCGGCGCTTGTAGGCGACCGGGTCGTGCAGGGTGTGGGTGCGTACGTTGCGCCAGAACCGGTCGAGTCCCTCGGAGCTGGCGGTGGAGCGGGCCCCGGTGACCTCGAAGATGCGGCTGGACACTTCCAGGGCGACGTCCGTGGCGCGTGCCTTGACCGCGGCCACCCGCACCTCGAATTCGCCGCGGGACTGTTCGGTGACCGCGTCGGGCTCCTCGTGCAGTCGCTGCCCTTCGGCGGCGACGGCGTCGGCCAGTGCCTCTACCGCCCACAGCTTCGCGGTGAGGTCGCCGTAGATGTCGATGACGTACGGCTCGTCGGTCGCGCGCTCGTGGCCGCCGTGCAGCCAGGGGCGAGCCTTCTCGCGTGTGTAGGTGGCGGCTGTTTGCAACGCACCGGCCGCGATGCCGAGGTAGAAGCTGACGAACACCAGTTGAATGGTGGGGACGTTGAGGGTGTTGTAGACGCGCGGCTGGAACTCCTTGTCGACGTATCCGGCCGCCGAGGCCCACGGGGTGCGGACACCATCGAGGGTGACACCGCCGCTCTCGGTGAGGCGCTGGCCGATGTTGTCCCAGTCGTCGTGGAAGGTCAGGCCGTCGCTGTCGGAGGGGACGATCGCGAAGACGTGCTGGTCGGTGCCCTCGAAGACGCCCTCCAGGACGGTGACGTCCGAGACCTTGCTACCGGTGGAGAAGGACTTTCGACCGGTGAAGACCAGGTCGTCCCCGTCCTCGGTGACGACGACGTCGGCGTCGCGCGGATTGACGGCTCCGCCGAAGAACCAGCGGTTCCTGGCCGCCTCGGCCTCCACGTGCTCCCACTGCTCGCGGGTGCCCACCAGACGGGCGGCCCAGTTCCACAGGTAGTGGTAGCCGAGGAGCTGGCCGATGGAACCGTCGGCCTTGGACACCTCGCGGACCACCCGGTAGGCGGTCGGCCAGTCCTGGCCCGCGCCGCCGTGCTCGGTGGGGCCGAGCAGGGTGACCAGGCCCGATTCCTTGAGGAGTTGGACCTCGGCGTACGGAGTGGCGCCGGCGTGGTCGCGGGCGGCGGCGTCGGTGGCCAGGACGGTGGCGACCTCGGCGGCGCGGGTGACCCAGTCCTCGGCCGACTGCGGGGCGGGGCGGGCCTGCCAGTCGACGGGCGTGACGGTGCTCATGGTGCGTGACCTCTTTCGCGGAGCGGTGCGGTGCGGAAGGTGGGCAGTACGGAAGGTGCGTGGGTGCCGTGCGGTAATTGAGCGCGTGAACCAGCCCTCGGAGTACGGGAGTTGGTACTCAAGCTCGCGCAGGGCCTCCGTGCCACGGGCGATGAGGAAGCCGTTGAGGCCGAACTAATTTCGGGCACGCCGAATTCGGCAGGATTGCGCGGGAGCCGAATTCAGGCAGTGCGAGGACAGCACGGCACGCCGGTCGGTAGGACGGGTGCGGGTGCTGGGGGAGGGCGGCGGATCAGCAACTCAGTCCGCGCGTTGGCGGCTCAGGCTGCCAGTCGGCGATCAGGGCCGCACGCACGACAGAAAGCACTGGTGACGCGCGCGAGGTCGACATGGAGTCGCCGCGTGAGGTCCAGTTGCTTGTTCATGGATTCGATGCTGGCAGGGCGTCCTGAGAAGCGTCAAGGGAAACCAGACCGGTTTCGCATCGTCGACCATTGAATTTCACGAGCCTGTGACAGGGGAACCCCTGCGCCGTCCGGATTGCCATCCGCATTCTGCTGGCATGCGGACCGCGCTCCGGATCGACGATGAGCGCACAGGGCCCGGGCCGCTTCACACGCCGCCCCACACCTCCTCCGCGGTCTCCACGATGAGCCGTAGCTTGGCCAACTGGTCGTCGATGGTGAGCTTGTTGCCCTCGACGGTGGAGGAGAAGCCGCACTGCGGGGACAGGCACAGCTGGTCGATGTCGATGTAGCGCGAGGCCTCCTCGATGCGCCGCTTGAGGGCGTCCTTGTCCTCCAACTGTGGCCGCTTGGTGGTGACGAGGCCGAGGACGACGTGCTTGTCCTTGGGGACGTAGCGCAGCGGGGCGAACCCGCCGGAGCGCTCGTCGTCGTACTCCAGGAAGAAGCCGTCGACGTCGAGCCCGCCGAAGACAGCCTCTGCGACGAAGTCGTAGCTGCCCGAAGCGGCCCAGGAGGAGGCGAAGTTGCCGCGGCACATGTGGGTGGTGACGCGCAGGTCGTCGGGGCGGCCGGCCAGGGCCTTGTTGATGTTGGCGATGTACGTCTCGTGCTGGTGCTCGGCGTCGCCGCCGATGGAGGAGACGTACGAGCGCTGCTCGGGGTCGTTGAGATAGGCGAGCGAGGTGTCGTCCAACTGGAGGTAGCGGCAGCCGAGTTCGTGCACGCCGCGGATCTGGGCCGCGTACGCGTCGGTCAGGTCGGACCAGAAGGCGTCGAGGTCGGGGTAGACGGACGCGTCGATCGCGGCGCGGCCGCCGCGGTAGTGGACCATGCTCGGCGAGGGGATGGTCAGCTTCGGGGTGACGCCGTCGGTGACGGTGTCACGGAGGAAGGAGAAGGCGTCGGCGAAGATCGTGCGCTCGAGACGCACCTTGCCGTCGATGCGCGTGGAGGGCGGCGCGAACTCGATGTCGCCGTCCTCGTTGTGGAAGCGGACGTGCAGCGACTCGTCCTCCACGCGGCTGATGCCGCCGAGAGAGTAGATGAAGTCCATGTGCCAGGAGGCGCGGCGGAACTCGCCGTCGGTCGCGCTGCGCAGTCCTGCCTCCTTCTGCAGCGCGACGACCTCACGGACCGCCGTGTCCTCGGCGGCGGCGAGCGCGGCGTCGTCGATCTTCCCTGCGGCGTGTTCCGCCCGCGCTTGCAGGAGCGCGGGCGGGCGCAGCAGGCTGCCGACGTGGTCGGCGCGGAACGGGGGCTGGGCGGTGGCGGCCATGGCGGGTCATCCCTTCATCGACTACACCCCACAGCCTCACCCGGAATGATCCGCCTCTCAACCATCTGACCGGAGTCCGTGGGAATTCCCGCGGTACCGGGCGTACGGTGACGGGGTGCCGACGCGCTCCACGTCCTAGTGCTGGATTCCTCTTTGGCGGGGTAGGTGTAGTAGTGCGGGGTGCTGATTCGGGCTGCTCGGGGGGCGAGTTGTTGTGCCAAAGGTGTTATCGGCCCGTCCGGCTTCGGACGTGGCGGAGGAGAGCAAGGTCCGCAGGCTGGCCGGGGCGAGGCACGCGCCGGCTGACTGGATTCTGCGGGCGGGGATCATCGCGCTGAGCTGGGACGGCCTGCACGTTCCGGTGATCGCGCACCGGTTGGGCTGCCATCACAAGACGGTCCGTAAGTGGTTGCACCGGTTCAACACCCAGGGCCTGGACGGACTTGGTGACCGGCCGGGCTGCGGCCGCAAGCGCAGGATCACCGAGGACGAACGCTCCCGCATTATTGCCCTGGTCAAGCTGACTCCGCCCGGCAGACTCGAGATCCAGCCGTCCAACGAACTGTGGGCGGCCGATGTGAAGGGTCCGGAGGAGTGGACTCTGGACGCGCTGGCCGCCACCGCCCAGGCCGAAGGCATCCAGGTCGGCCGGTCTCAGGTCCGCCGGATCCTCATGGCAGAGGGCGTGCGCTGGCGCCAGACCCGTACCTGGACCACCAGCCGGGATCCGGAGTTCTCCCCAAAAGGACGAGGATTGTCGGCCTCTACACCGAACCGCCGAAGGGCACCACGGTGATCTGCGCGGACGAGCTCGGGCCGGTCATCCCGCGTGCCTTCCCACCCGCGCCCGGCTGGTCACCGGACGGGCACCGGATCAAGGCGGAGCTCGACTACAGCCGTGGCCCGGAAAAGACCTGGGTCTACGGTGGCCTGCGGGTGCGTGACGGCATTGAGGTCACCACCACGGCCGCTTCCCGCAACAGCGTCAACTACCAGCAGTTCCTGCAGAGAATCGAGGACGCCAACCCCACCGGTCCGCTCTGGATCGTGACCGACAACCTGTCCTCCCACAACAGCAAGTCCACTCGCGAGTGGCTGGAGGGCCACCCCCGCATCCACCATGCCTTCATCCCGGTCGGCGCCTGCTGGCTCAACCTGCAAGAAGGCTGGTGGCGCCTGTTCCGCAAGGCTGCCCTGGCCGGCCGCTCCTTCTGCGGACCCGACGACATCGCCGAAGTCACCACCGTGGCCACCGCCCAGCTCAACGCCCGTGCCAAACCCTGGATCTGGGGCCGACCGGCACCATCAACGCGCGTCCTCCGGCACCGTTTTGAGTACCGCCTTTGAGGAATCCAGCACTAGGCGACCGTGAGCACGATCTTGCCGCGGATGTGCCCCCGGGCGGCACGCTCGTGCGCGGCTCGTGCGTCCGGGAGCGTGAACGTGCTGTCGATGGCGACGCGGACCGTGCCCGTGTCGAGCAGGCGTCCCAGCCGGCCGAGTTGCACGCCGTTCGAGCGTACCTGGGTGGTTGAGACCGTGACGTCCAGCTTCGCGGTTTCTTGTTCGTCGAAGTCCCCGGGAAATACGGGGAATTGGGCGCCGCCGCGCTTGAGCGTACGCAGGAAGCGGCTGCTGTGGGGGCCGCCTACGGTGTCCAGTACGAGGTCGAGGTCGTGTGCGAGCTCCTCGGGACGGCTCGTGGTGTAGTCGATGAACCGGTCGGCGCCGAGTTCCCTCAGGAACGGTTCGTGCGCGCCGGATGCCACCGCGATGACGCGTGCGCCCTTCCATTTCGCGAGCTGTACTGCGAAGTGGCCGACGCCGCCCGCGGCGCCGTTGACGAGCACCGTCGTGTCGGCGTCGAGTGCCCTCGGGTGATGCCGTTCCTCCTGGAAGGGCGAGGGGTGATCGTGGCCGACATCGATCAGGAACTGCCACGCGGTGAGTCCGGCCATGGGTGCCCCGGCGGCGTGCACGTGGTCGATGCCGGCCGGTTTGCGGGCGAGGTCCGACGCGGGGGCGGCGACGTACTCGGCGTATGCGCTGCCCTTGAAGCTGGGAAAGCGCAGGAGGCCGAAGACTTCGTCGCCCACGGCGAGTCCGTGCACGTCCGTGGCGACGGCCTCGACGACGCCCGACACGTCCGTCCCCGGAACCACCGGCAGGCTCACTGCCGATTCCGGGTCCCCGGGCATCGTGGTCAGCCCGCCGCGCAGGTACTAGTCCGGAGGATTGATGCCGATGGCGTGCACGCGGACGAGCACTTCACCCGGCCCCGGCTCGGGGATCGGTACCTCGTCGTAACGCAGAACTTCAGGGCCGCCGTGCTCGTGGAGCCGGACTGCCCGCATCGTGTGTGTCGGCATCGTTCTTCTCCTGCCAGGGCTGCCGGATACGCTTATCCGGATCAGCGACCCACATAAATGGATCGCTGATCCGAATATATGGACCACCGATCCGGATAGTCAAGAGGCGCAGATGCGGGCCGACGCCAAGAAGAACCGTGACCAGGTACTCGCAGTAGCGGGCACCGCCATCACCGAGCAAGGTGTCGACGTGTCGCTGCGCGACATCGCGCGCAGGGCGGACGTCGGGCTCGCGACGCTGCTTCGGCACTTCCCGACCCGCGAGGCGCTGCTCGATGCCCTGCTCCGCACCAGCTTCGACGAGCTGGCGGCGAAGGCGGACGAACTCGAGGGGATGAGCGAACCCAAGGACGCTCTCGTCTCGTGGCTGCGCGACTGTGTCGCGTGGACGACCGAGTACCGGGGGGTGACCGTGTTGATGGCGGCCGCCATCGAGGACACCGAATCCGCGCTCCATGCCTCGTGTGTGACCTTGCGCGCGGCGGGCGCGCGGCTCCTCACGCGGGCCCAGGCCGTGGGCGCGGCCCGGACCGATATTGACGGCACCGATCTGTTCGCGCTGGTGGCGGCGCTCGCCTGGCTCGGCGACCAGCCCGCGCTCGCCCCCCGCGCCGATCGCCTCTTCGACGTCATCGCGAGCGCGATCCTGACCAGTGCGGGGAGCGGCGGTACCGAAGGGTGACGCCGTGCCGGGGGCATGGCTGAGAGTTGGTCGCGCACGCGGGGCGCAGTGCGAGCAACCCGCCGCCGGAAGCCCTCAAAGACCCGAAGTCTCAAAGACCCAAAGCCTCAAAGGCCCTAAGGCCCAAAGATCCAAGGGGTACGGTCCAAAGAAGTCATTGTGCGTCGCGCGGGCTGTGGAGGACTGTGGGTGACGCGCTATGGGCCGGTAGAGGGGTATGGATGTTGAAGATCACCAAGACCATCGCTCTGAACATCGACGGCACGACCTATCGCGGTGACGTCGACAACGATGCGGACTTGTCCGCTCTGCAGGAGGCCGCGGCCGCGTACGAGGAGGCGGCGCAAGAACTCCGGGCGGCAGCAGAGGAGTTGGGCATCGCTCCGCGCTCGGGGCCGCCGGTGACAGCACTGCCTCCCCTCGGCCGGGGTGCAGGACCGGCCGGCCCGTCGGCCCACGCCGACAGACGGGACCGTCTGTGCACGGAGAAGTACGGCGGAACCTACGATGAGATCAAGGCCTGGGCCCGAGAGAACGGCTATGACATCAGTGGGGCGAAGGCGAACATGCCAAAGCCGCTCGGCAATGCCTTTGCTGAGGCTCACGACTTCACCGTGCCCGACTCCCACAAAGCCACCGCGGCGAAACCGCTCAGGTAACAGTGCGCGAGTGGGCAGGGCCCATGACCCCGGTCAGGTGCCGACCGGGGCGTACCTGGCGAGCATGGTCTGGACGGCCTGTTCGACGGCGTCGTGGATGTCGGAGGCCGCGGGGTTCCAGTCGGTCAGCAGCATGCGGGGCCACAGGACGTAATTGGCGATCATGCCGAGGAACTGGTTCGCGGCGCTCGTGGCGTCCGGGACGTCGGCGTTGCCCGCCTCGTGCTCGGATTCCAAGTAGTCCTGAACGGACGTGAAGTAGGGCAGTTTGCCGAGCTCGAACTGCATCCGCCCCAGTTCGGGGAAGCGGGGCAGTTCGGCGATGACGATCCGGAACAGGGCCGCCATTTCGGGCCGGCCGACCAGGTCGGCATAGCGGTGGCCGACGGTTGTCAGTCCGGAGCGCAGATCTCCGGTCCGTGGCCGCGCGGCGGCGTCGCCGGCGTCACGCTGCCAGGACTCGGTGACGATGGCCTCGAAGAGGGCCGCCTTGGTGGGGAACTGCTTGAACAGGGTGGACTTCGAGACCCCGGCCGCCTCGGCGATCCGGGCCAGTGAGGTGCCGTCGTAGCCGCGTTCCAGGAACAGTTCTGTGGCTGCGGTGGTGATCGCTTCGCGCTTCTGCTGAGCGAGCCTGCGGTGGTGTGCGGAGAGCTCTGCTGCCATGCGGACAGTATGCCGCAGCCCCGAGGCGAGTCACTTGACTCGCCTCTTTGGTCCTGCTTACGGTGCCAGTGAAAGGCGAGTCGAGTGACTCGCCTCCTATCTGCGGCGCCCGGGCGTATTCCGGTAGCCGC
This sequence comes from Streptomyces nidicola, assembly GCF_050106155.1. Classification (NCBI taxonomy): domain Bacteria; kingdom Bacillati; phylum Actinomycetota; class Actinomycetes; order Kitasatosporales; family Streptomycetaceae; genus Streptomyces; species Streptomyces nidicola. Next base: position 1,411,991 of record NZ_JBNBPI010000001.1, on the reverse strand, counting down.
GCCGTGGAGGAACAGCTCATGACGAACGACAAGATCGCTTTGGTGACCGGCGGGAACCGCGGCCTCGGACGCGCCGCGGCCGTCGCCCTGGCCGGGCGCGGGATGCGGGTCGTGGTCACCCACCGCGGTGACGCGGCCGGGGTCGAGGAGACGGTGGAACAGGTGCAGGCGGTGGGTGGGACTGCCGCTGTCCTCCGGCTCGACATCGGCGACGTCTCCTCTTTCGCGTCCTTCACCTCCGAACTGAGCGCGCAGCTGAAGCGCTGGGGCGCTTCGCGGCTCGACATCCTGGTCAACAACGCGGGAGTGGGGATCTTCGGGCCGCTGGAGGACGTCACCATCGACGACTTCGACACGGTGATGGGCACCAACGTCCGGGGCACGTTCTTCCTCATCCAGTCACTTGTGCCGCTGCTGGCCGAGGGCGGTCGTGTCATCAACGTCTCGACGTCACTGACCCGCCACACCAGCCCCGCCACCTCGGTCTACTCCGCCTCGAAGGCCGCCGTCGAAGCCCTGAGCCGCACCCTCGCCGGGGAACTCGGCCCGCGCGGCATCCGGGTCAACTCCATCGCCCCGGGACCGACCGCCACCGATTTCAACGGTGGAGCGATGCGGGACGACGCCGGGATGCGCCAGGTCCTGGCCGGACAGACCGCGCTCGGCCGCGTCGGCGAACCCGAGGAGATCGGCGACGCCATCGCCACGCTGGCCTGCGAGGGTCTGCGCTGGGTCACCGCCCAGCGGATCGAGGTCTCCGGCGGCGCCCTCCTCTGAGCGACCGGGCGGCCGGTGTCGGCGCCGGCCCCGCATCGATCCAAGGCAGGCCGTGTCTCAGGGGGCCGTCGAGATTGTCATCACCCCGTAACCGCGCTTCCCCCGAACACACCCGATCAGGCAAGCTCAAGATCGAACAAGGGCACGGCCCGGCCGTTCGACCGGCCGCACATCCATACAGCAACGGGGGAACACACCATGTTTCGCAGCCACCGCCGCAAGGCCGTCCTCACCGCCGCCGCTCTGATGGCCACGACCACTCTGCTGACGGCCTGTCAGGGAGGCGCGGACGGGGGCGACGCGTCGAGCAGTTCCGGGTCGTCGACCGCGGCATCGGATGCGAAGGAGAAGTCCGGTGCGAAGGAGAAGTCCGGGAACGACGGTGCGGGTTCCGCGGGCGGCACGGAGTCGCAGGCCGGCGGCGGTTCGGGAGGTACGTCCCAGGGCAAGGGCGTGAGCGGAACCTGGTTCGGCACCGTCTCCTACCTGGCACCCGGCAAGTACACCGTCAGCGACCTGAAGGACACCGAGCAGGCCTTCTTCACCTCGACCGACACCGACATCCAGGGCGCCGGCAGGATATGCGGCGACGCCGAGGGCCAGGCCGCCACCAAGTGCACCGAGAGCGAGCTCGAAGCCGCGTCCAAGAACGGCGTACCCGCCACGGTGAAGATCAAGAACGGCACGGCGACCAGCGTCGTCGAGGACCGCTCCAGCAGCGGTGGCGGCGACGAGTCGGACACCGGCAAGCCGAACGGCCTGCGCTCCGGGGAGCTCGGCTACCTGGCCCCGGGCAAGTACTCCCTGGTCGACAGCGACGGAAACACCATCTCGTTCTTCAGCGCCACCGCGACGACCATCAACGGCAACGGCTGGATCTGCGGCGAGAACGGCGACAACAAGCGCTGCACCGAGGGCGAGCTCGAGGCCGCGGCGAAGAAGGGCGGCGTGCGGGTCGTCGTCAAGCTCGACAACGGCGCCGCCGTCACCATCGACGAAGAGCACAACTGAGCCACCACCAGGCCGACTTGGCCCGGGTCCGGCACAGTCCAGTCGGATTGGAAGCCGGTCGGCGATACCGCAATCGACCACGCGGTATCGCCGACCGGGAGACGCTACTGCTCGTCGAGGACGCCGGGGGTGTCGTGCAGGACGACGCTCTGTTCGAGCTGGGCGCGTCCCATGTGGAAGCCGTTCACCGGTGCGGTCGTGTCGGCCGTACCGAAGGAGATGCCGAACAGCAGCTTGAGCTCCTTGGGAACGTCCAGGAACTCGCGGACGGTGTCGGCGTACTGGCCGAGCATGGTCTGCGGGATGCCGCCGAGGCCCCGGGCCGTCAGCGAGAGCAGGAAGTTCTGGGCGTACATGCCGATGTCGCCGCCCACCCGGACCCCGTCGCCGAATGCCGGCATGAAGAGGAAAGCGGCGTGCGGGGCGCCGAAGAACTCCAGGTTCTCGCGGGCGTGCGCCTGCCGTGCAGGCCGGTCCGAGCGGGATATCCCCACGGACTGGTAGACGGTCGCGGCGTGCTCGTGGGCCCGGTCGATGTAGGCGCCCTCGCCGAAGTCGGCGTAGCTGAAGGAGAAGTCGGGGGAGAACCGCTCCTCCTCGTCGGCCTTGAGCAGTTCCTTGCTCAGGGCGTCGCGCGCGGCACCCGAGACGACATGCACCGTCCACGGCTGGGTGTTGCAGTTCGACGGGGCGGCCTGGGCGTCTTCCAGCACACCGCGGATGTCCGACGGGGACAGCGGGGTGGGCAGGAACTTCCGGACGGAGTACCGGGAGTTCACGATGTCGGTGATGGACGAAGGTGTGGCGGTGGCGGGCAAAACAATTCCTTTCCAGTGTGGTCCGTGGCGGTGACCACGGTTGAGTCCCACGGGGTCGTTGCAGGGGAGAGGTGGCCGGTGGCGGCCTCCCCCTCGTTGTCGTCCTGTTCGCGGTATCCGCTTTCGATGAGCGCGCGCAGGCGGTCGAGCGCCTGTCCGTCGGCAGCGCCGTCGCCCTTGATCCAGGCGACGGATACGGCCGCGAGGAACAGGTCGTAGCCCTTCACCGACGGGCGTGCGTGCCCCACGCGCTGCGCCGCCCGCTGAAGGCGCTGAAGTACTCCTCCATCGCCCGCAGCCACTGCCGCAACACCTCGGAGGCGTCATCGAGTTGCGCGATGTCCGCCCGGCGCGCGGGGCTGGCGACCTTGCTGTCCCTCGACGCCCATACGTCCTCCTGCCTCATGCGATCCTGCGCGCCCCCATAGCGAAACGGAGGGTGACTCCGTTGAGGTCGAGCCTAAAACGGAGGCTGCATCCGGTCAACTCGTCGCGGGGTGGGGTGCGCGGCCCCGGATGGGCCGTTGACGGAGCCCGGGAACGGGACTTGTGAGACCGCGTACTCGACCGGCACCGGCGGCGCCGGCGACACTTGGGCTCCCGGTGTGGCGCGTGGTCAAGCGGCCGGACTCTCTCCCTCGTGGATGCCAGGAGCCGTACGCTTCAATCGATCGCGACCACCGCGGTCACGGCTTGAGCCGGATCGTCCTGGCCGTTCTTCAAGGAGACGGCACTGAGGAGAATCACCGTGCGGCGGTCCCTACGGTCCACCCTGTCGGCGCTTGCCCGGACCGCGTTGCGCCGGTGTGCCGTCAACAAGGGCTCGGCGCTCGCCGCTTCTTTCGAAGAGAGGTGGGCCGGGACGCCGGATGTGATGGAGATGCGCACCACCAAGAACAACACACTGCCGTTCCTCGGCACGTCCACCGGCACCCTGACCGTCGACGAAGGCACGCCTGCCGAGCGCGTGGCGCAGCTGGTGGGTGAGCTGCGGAGGTATGTCGTCCGTCACGGCAAGGTCACCGGCCGGATCGCGGCGAACGACATCACCTTCACCGTCGTCGCGGACGAGGGGCGCACGGGCGAGGTCCTGGCGCTCTGGCGGTCACTGACGGCCGATGGCCGGGTGAAGCGCGCCGACATCCATGATGCGCCGTGGAGAGAGGCCACCGTCCGTTGGCGGATCGAGGTCACCGCGGTCGATGCCACCGGGGCGTTGACGGTGTTCAAGGACATGTTGACCGAGGGCGGCCGGCACCGGCCGCTCACCGGTGTGACGGTCCTGAGGGTCACCGCGCCGGGGCTCTTTGTGGAGACCGACTTCCACGACGCCTTCCCTGCCGAGGCGATCGCCGCGTACGAGGCGGTTCTCGCTCAGCATTCCGTCACCGGTGCGGCCCTGCGCCGCGACGCCGTGTCCGGATCCGCCGCGACCATCGTCGTGGCGGACAGCGCTGACGTGGCCCATGCCGCAGAACTCGCCAGGAGCGCGGCGCCGAACCTCGGTGCCGCGGTCGAGGTGAGGGGCCGCACCGGTACATGAGCGCGTCGGCCTGCAGGTGCGGGGAAGATTGTCAGTGGCGTGGCGTACAACGGTTCACATGGACAGGGAACTCGAAGCTCGTATCAACGACATCGTGGGGCTGACCGGCTTCGATGCCGAGGGCCCGAGCGTTGCCGAGCAGGCGCTGGTTCAGGAACGTACGCGTAGGACGCGGGTGCGTGCCTGCCAGGGCAAGACCGAGTTTCTTGACCGTGAGAGTGCTGAGCTGCGGTTGCGGGAGATCCGTGAGCGTCCGCGGCACACCGGCGTGGTTCCGCAGCGGGTGTACGAGTGCCCGCAGTGCGGGCGTTGGCACCTCTCCTCGCGCGCGGAGTGGAAGGCGAAGCCGCCGAAGAAGCCGGCGTCCGAGCAGTCGGATGCGTCGCCGGCCTCGTACCGCAAGCGCCGTGCTCGTGCCTTGCTGCGCGGTCGGGAGGCGCTCGTGGCGGCGCACATCGCGGAGTTCAGAGAGGAGCACGGAAGAGGCCCGTCGTGGGGTTACCTGCGTGAGCGTTTCGACTGGACCGTGGCCGAGCTCGCCGGTGTTCTCGAATACCTCGCCCAGCGCGGGGTGGTCACCTACACCGACGCTCCGTACAGCCTGGGGCTCGGTGCCACGCCGCCGGAGGACTTGCCGCGCACGTCGACCGGCCTGTCCGCGCAAGAACAGCGGGAGGCTGTCGCCTGGGTCTGCACGTACGACCGGCGTGCCGGCGGGCACCCCACCGCTCATCAGCTACGGAGTGCCTTCCACTGGAGCGACGAAGAGTACCTGGGGCACCTGAGGAGCCTGGTCGACCTCGGCCTGCTGCGGTACGTCCCCGTGGACGGGACCGTGCAGGTCGGACAGGCCGCACCGCGAGCGTGGACCGAGCGGTCGGACGAGTGAGCACGGGGTGGACTCCTCGCGCTCGTCCGGCAAGGTGAAGTCAGGCAGGGAGCGAGTCGCGGTCGGCTTCTTCGTGTGGTCCGCGTGGGCCGAGCCGGTGGTCGAGCGCGGCACCGACCACGGGGCAGTTCGTGCGGATGACGTCGAGGAAGGCGTTCAGTGCCGGTGACACGTCCCGGGCGCTGAAGGACAGGACCAGGTCGGGCAGCGGCGTGCGCGGGGCCACCTCGCAGAACCAGGTGCCCCGCCGCGGGGCCGTCAGCATGCGAGAGGGGCCCAGGCCGATGCCCACCCCGCAGGCGGCGAGGCCGATGATGGTGTGGATGTCCCTCGCGACGGTCGCGCCTTCGAGCGCCGGCGAGTCCTTGCCCAGCAGGGTACGCAGCCCTCTGGCGACAGCGGGCTCGTCCTCTCCCGATGACACGATCAGCGGCTGACGCCGCAACCGGTCCACGTCCACCGACGGCTGACCCGCGTACGGGTGCGTGCTGCTCACGACCGCGACCAAGTGGTCCTGTCCGATCGGGACCGACACCAACTGCTCGGCCCCGACACCCGCCGGCCGGCCGAGGCCGATCGCCACGTCCAGTTCGCCGGCGACGAGCGCGGCTGTGCTGCGCCTGGTCGCCATCTCGTGCAGTTCCAGCCGCACATCGGGCCGTTCGCGGCCGAACCGGCCGAGGACGTCCGGCAGGGGTTCGAGCAGCGCCGAGGCGATGAACCCCAGGCGCAGCCGTCCCGTCTCGCCGCGCGCCGCCCTGGCCGCGTCGACCGTGGCCGCCGCGATCTCGTCGAGTGCCTTGCGCGCCCGGGAGAGGAAGGCCGCGCCCGCGGCCGTCGGGAACACGCCCTGCCGGGTGCGATCGAACAAGCGGGCGCCCACTTCGCGTTCGAGGTCGGCGATCTGCTTGGACAGCGGCGGCTGCGCGATGCCCAGCGCACCGGCCGCCCGGCCGAAGTGTGCGTGCTCGGCGAGGGCCAGTGCGTACCGCAGGTGCCGCGCCTCCATGTCAGCCTCCCGGCCATATCTCACATGTATCGTCGGCCAGCTTGTCAGATCTTTCGCTGGATGATCGGGGCCGGGCCGCGTGGAATGCGGTCATGGCTGATTCCCCCTCCACCGACACCCGCACCCCCGCCTGTACTGGCACCCCCGCCCGTACTGGCACCGGCACCGGCACCCGCACCGGCACTGTCTTCGTCCTCGTGCACGGGGCGTGGCACAGCTCCGGGCAGTGGGCGGCGACGCAGCGCGCACTCGCCGAATCCGGTGCCGCGAGCATGGCCGTCGACCTGCCGGGGCACGGCTTCGACGCGCCACTGCCCAGCGGATACCTCAAGGCGGGCCAGCCGGGCCTGTCGACCGAGAAGTCCGCGCTCGCCGCCGTGACGATGGACGACTGCGCCGAGGCTGTCCTGGACACGTTGCGCCGGGCCCGCCACCACCGTCGTGTCGTGCTCGTCGCGCACAGCGCGGGCGGCGGCCCCGCGTCACTGGCCGCCGAGCGGGCACCTGAACTCGTCGACGAGATCGTCTATCTCTCGGCCTTCGTGCCCGCCGGACGGCCGCGGTTCTTCGACTATCTCGGCTCGCCGGAGAACGCCACGGCACGGGGCCAGAGCCTCAACCTCGGCGACCCCGGGGAACTGGGCGCCGTGCGGATCAACCCGCTCTCGCAGGATCCCGCCTACGTCGAGGAACTGCGCCAGGCCCACTACCACGACACCCCCCTGGACCGCTTCGACCGCTGGCGCTCGGCACTGAGCCCGGACCTGCCGCTGGCGATCCCCTCCACCCCGGTCGCCGTGACAGCGCAGCGCTGGGGGCGCATCCCGCGGACCTTCCTGCGCTGCGCGGACGACCGCGGGCTGCCGACGGCCACACAGGACCTGATGATCGCGGAAGCCGACCGGGCCATGCCCGGCAACCCGTTCACCGTGCGCACCCTCCCGGGCAGTCACAGCCCGTTCGCCGCCCGGCCCCGCGAACTCGCCGCGGCTCTGCTGCCGTGAGCGGCGTACGCCCCGTCCTCTCCACCTCCGGGACACCGGCGCGGTGGCACCCGCCGTCGCCTCACTCGCCTTCCCGTCGCTCGCCCGGCGCCAGCAGGAGCACCTCGAGGGCCCGGGCGCACGCGCGGGTCCGTTCCAGGAACCAGGGGAGTGCCGCCGTTGTGATCACGTCAGGGGTCGCCCGGACCGCCAGGGCGAACCGTGCGTGGCCCCCGCGGTCGAGGACCGGCACCGCGAGGGTGCGCACACCGTGCGCCGACTCGCCGTCGTTGAGGGCGTGACCGTCCTCGCGCACCCGGGTCAACTCCTCCCGCAGCGCGCCGTGTTCGACGATGGTGCGCTCGGTGAAGGCGGGCAGCGGGGGCAGTGACTCGGGGCCCGCGTCGCCGGGACGCGGCCAGGCCAGCAGTACCTTGCCGAGCGCCGTCGAGTGCAGCGGGCGGCGCAGCCCCACCTTCGGTGTCACCGAACCGCCCGCCACGATCACCGCGTACGGGCCGCTGCGCAGCGCCAAGTCGGCGGTGGCGCCGGTGCGTTCGGCCAGATCGGCGAGTTCCGGTGTGGCCAGATGCAGGCCGCGCTGGTGGTAGGAGAGCCTGCCCAGTTCGGTGACCGAGGGGCCGAGCCGGTAGCGGGACGTGCGGAAGTCCTGCTCCAGGAAACCGGCGGACAGCAGGGTGCGGGCCAGCCTGTGTGCCGTCGACACCGGCAGGTCCAGACGCCGGGCCAGCTCGGAGGCGCTCAGGTCGGGCCCGTTGTCGTGGAAGCAGTGCAGCAGGTCCAGCGCCCGCCGCACCGCCTGGCTTCCCGACGGTGCCCGCGCGGGGGCGGGAACGTCGACAGGAGCCGGGCGGCGGGCGTCGGCGGCGGGGTCGGTCACGGTGCCCCTCAGGTGGACGGCGGCAAGGGGTCTCTCACATTACGGCAGGCCCGAACCCGTGAAATGCGTGCAGGCAATACGCCGTTCACATCCGGTCCCACATGGTGGCAAGGTGCTTGTCGGGCTGTGGAGGGCGTGTCAGGGTGTGGCCACAGCACACCACCGTCGCCCGTACCGGAGAAGGGAGCCGCGCCATGCACCGTCGCACCGACCGCGTCGCACCCGCCGCCCTCCCGGTCACGACCGCGTTCACGCTGCGCCGCCACATCGACCTGGCCCGCGCGACGAGCGCTGCCTGTCGCCCCGCCGCCTCAGGCACCCGCGCCTGACACGCCGCACCGCCGCAGCTCACACCCGTACGACTCCGCGCCACCGCACACCTCACACCCGTACGACTCCGCGCACCCCGCCGGGCCCCTCCCGGCCTGCCCGCGTACCCCTGCCGCCTGAACCCCGGGACCCGCCATGCCTGCGCACACCCTGACCCGCGCCACCCCCGACACCCTCTGGTTCACCCGCTGTCCGGTGCCCACGGCCACCGGCATCGCCGCCGACCGGCAGTGGCTGGCCGATGAGTTCGCCGCCGACGGCATCGCCGTACGTTCCCTCCAGGACGCGGCGCCCGACGTCGACCGGCAGACGCACTTCACGCACGCCCTGCCCGGCCTGTTCCGCGAGGGCGGCAACGTGCCCGCCTTGTGGGCCCGGGCGCGCGGTGAACGCACCCGGCTGATCGGGCTGACGTGGATCGAGGAACGCCAGGCGATCCTCGTGCGGCCCGACAGCGCGGTGCGCGGCGCCGAGGGGCTGCGGGGGCTGCGGGTGGCCGTGCCCCGGCACACCATCGCGATCGACTTCTGGCGGGCCATGGCCGTGCGCGGCTTCGAGGGCGTCCTCGCCTCCGCTGCCCTCACGCTCGACGACGTCCGCCGCGTCGACATCTCCGCCGACGGATATCCCGGCCAGTGGGGCGCCGAACTCGACGCGCTGCGGCACGGCGACGTCGATGCCGTCTACGTCAAGGGAGCCCTCGCCGTCGAGGCGGCCCGCCGCGCCGGGGCCCGCGTCGCCGTGGAACTCGACGAGCTGCCCGAGCGCGGCCACCGCGTCAACAACGGCACCCCGCGTCCCATCACCGTGCACCAGCAGCTCCTCGACGACCATCCGGACCTCGTCGACCGGTTCCTCGCTGTGCTGCTGCGCGCCGCCGACTGGGCCGCCGACCACCCCGACGCCGTCGCCCGCATCCTCGGCGCCGAGACCGGCGCCGGCGCCGAAGGTGTCACCGGCGCCTACCGGCACGGCACCCACCGCACCCTGCACCCCGACCTGTCCGCGGACCGCCTCGACCTGCTCGCCGTGCAGGAAGAACGGCTGCGCGCGCACGGCTTCCTGCCCGCCCCCGTCGACGTACGCGAGTGGGCCGCCCCCGAGCCGTTGCGCCGCGCCCGCACGCTCCGACCCGCCCCTGAACGCCCGTGAGGACCACCGCCATGCGCATACCGAAACCCGTCGCCGCCCTCGCCGCAGCCGCGGCGCTCAGCGTCCTCGCCTCCGGATGCGGCACCTCGCAGGCCGACGCAGGCAAGGGGGAGGGCGGGCAGGTCACCGTCCGCATCCCCGATCCCGGCAACTCGGGCGTCCTCGCCGTGGGCAAGAAGGACGGCAGCCTCGACAAGGCCCTCGCCCAGGTGCACGCGAAGGTCGAATGGACCGGCAGCGCGGGCCCGTTCGCGCCCGCCGCACAGGCCATGAACGCCGACCAGCTCGACATCGCCACCGGCTCGATCACCTCCGGCATCACCTCGCTCACCCAGACGCCCGGCTTCACGTTCTTCTCGGCGACCGCACCCGACGGCGCCGGCGAGGGCATCCTCGCCAAGAAGGGCTCCGGCATCGACTCCGTCGAGGACCTGGCCGGCAAGAAGGTCGCCGTCAACCAGGGTGGCACCGGCGAGTACCTCCTGCTCAAGGCGCTCGCCGAACACCACATCCCGGCCTCCAAGGTCAAGCGGGTGTACCTCAAGCCCGACCAGACCGCGGCCGTCTTCAACAGCGGCAAGGTCGACGCCTGGGCCGCATGGGCCGCCAACTCGGTCGCCGAACTCGGCACCGGGAAAGCCGAGTTCATCGCCACCGGCAAGCAGATCGGCTCCGACAACTACAGCCTCAACGCCGTCCGCACCGCCTTCGCCGACCAGCACCCCGAGGTCGTGCGCGCCCTCTACGACTATCTGCACACCGCGAGCGCGAAGCAGAAGCGGGACCCGGCCGCCTACCTGAACGTGAACACCGACGCCGGACCGCAGGCCCTCACCGGCGCCGCGAAGAGCGCCCAGATCGCCATCACCCGGCAGGCCGGCACGGTCGAGCCCGTCACGCCCACCGACATCAAGCGGTTCGAAGAGGTCGCCCGGTTCTACGCCGCGCAGCAGGTCACCCCCAAGACCGTGGACATCGCCGCCCATGTCCTGGACGTGGAGAAGCTGTCATGACGACACCCGGCACCACGCTGGTGGCGCCACGCCCGCCCCGTGCAAGACCCCGCCGCCGCGGGCACACCGCGTTCGTCAGGGCCCTCGGCCCGCTCGGCCTGCTCGCCGTGTGGTGGCTCGCGTCCGCGACCGGCGTCCTCACCAAGGACGTCCTCGCATCGCCCGCGCAAGTCGTCGCAGCGGTAGGGGAGTTGTGGGGCAACGGTCAGCTGTCCGACGCGCTGGCAACCTCCCTCACCCGCTCCGGGATCGGCCTGGTCATCGGGCTCACCGCCGGACTGACCCTCGGCGTCGTCACCGGCTTCACCCGCCTCGGCGACGAACTCCTCGACTCCTCCATCCAGACCCTGCGCACCATCCCGTTCCTCGCCCTGGTGCCGCTCTTCATGGTCTGGTTCGGCATCAACGAGGCCGCCAAGATTCTGCTGATCGCCGTCGCCACCACCTTCCCCATGTACGTCGCCACGTACGGCGGGGTCCGCAACGCCGACCGCAAACTCGTCGAGGCCATGCGCAGCTTCGGCATGAGCCGTCTCGCCGTCGTCCGCGAGGTCGTGCTGCCGGGCGCGCTGCCCTCGCTCCTGTCGGGGCTGCGCCTGTCGATGACACTCAGCGTGATCGCCCTGATCGCCGCCGAGGAGATCAACGCCACCGCCGGCATCGGCTATCTGATGGCTCAGGCCCAGAGCTACGCCCGCACCGACATCCTCGCGGTCTGCATCGTGGTCTACGGCCTGCTCGGCCTCACCGCCGACGCCGTCGTACGTCTCCTGGAGCACCTGCTGATGCCCTGGCGCGGAGATGCGCGATGACCACCGCCCCCGGCGGAGACACCGCCGTCCACATCCACGGCCTGCGCCGCGTCTTCGGCGACCGGGCCGTCCTCAACGGCATCGAACTGACCATCCGGCGCGGCGAGTTCGTGGCCCTGCTCGGCGCGAGCGGCAGCGGCAAGACGACCCTGCTGCGCATCCTCGGAGCGCTCGACGGCGCCGACGACGGCGAGGTGCTCGTGCCCCAGGCGCGCACCATCGTGTTCCAGGAGCCACGCCTCGTCCCGTCCAAGAAGGTGCTCGCGAACGTCGCCGTCGCGCTGCCCCGCGGCCGCGCCACCCAGGAGCGGGCCCGCACCGCGCTCAGTGAGGTCGGCCTCGACCGGCACGCCGACGCCTGGCCCGGAACGCTCTCCGGCGGCGAGGCCCAGCGGGTGGCACTGGCCCGCGCCCTGGTCCGCGAACCCGAACTCCTCCTCTTGGACGAGCCGTTCGCCGCCCTCGACGCGCTCACCCGCCTCAAGATGCAGGACCTCGTAGGCGACCTGTGCCGGATCCACCGGCCCGCCGTCCTCCTGGTCACCCACGACGTGGACGAGGCCATCCGCCTCGCCGACCGCGTCTGCGTCCTGCGCGACGGACGGCTCGTCACCGATGAGTCCGTCACCGTCGAACGTCCCCGCGAGCCGGGCGATCCCGCCTTCGCCGACCTGCGCCGCCGCCTCCTCGCCGACCTCGGCGTCCACCCCGCCGGCCGCACACCCCTCCCGACAGGAGCCCCCTGAATGACCGTCACCATCGGTGTCCACAACAGCAATCCGACGCTCTACTACCTCTCCCGCCTGACCTACGCCCAGGAAGAGCTGGCGGCACTCGGCGAGAGCGCCGCCTTCCACCCGTACACCAACGGCGTACGCACCGGTGAGCTCCTGACCGACGGCGTCATCGACTTCGGCGGCACCGGCTCCACCCCGCCCATCACCGCCCAGTCCGCCGGCCACGACATCGTCTACACCGCCGCCTCCGCGCCCCGCCCCGACCACGGCGCGCTGCTCGTCCTGACGGACAGCCCGCACCGGTCCGCGGCCGACCTCAAGGGCGGCACCGTGCACCTCGCGATCGGCTCCTGGCAGACCCACCTCGTGGCCAAGGCCCTCGACGGGGCCGGACTCTCCTACGCCACCGACATCACCGCCGAACGCTCCACCAGTGACAGCGAACAGCGGCTGCGCGCAGGGGAGATCGACGCGTGGGTGGCGCAGGGCCCCGACCTCGTCGCCGCGCTGCGCACCGGAGGCGTCCGCGTCCTGCTGCCCACCGCCGACGTCATCACGGACCGCTCCGTCTTCTTCGCCCGCCGCGACCTCGCCGAACAGCGGCCGGAGATCGTCGCCGCCCTGGTCCGCGCGCTGCGGCGGGCGGACGACTGGGCCAGGACGCACCCCCGCGATGCCGCCGAGATCGCCGCTGACCACCAAGGAGGTGGTGCCGACGACTGGGAGACCGCACTGAAGTCACTGCCCTGGCACATCGAGGACATCACACCGACCTTCCTCGCCGAACAGCAGGAAGCGGCGGACATCTTCGTACGCACCGGGTTCATCGAGCGGGCCGTGACGGTCGCGGACGCCGTCGCGGGCGCGGGGGAGCACCGGCCGTGACGACCACCGACGCCCCCGAAGTCCTCTGGTACATCATCCCCCGAGAGGGCGCCTACCCCTGGGAGCCGGACGGCCGCCGCCCGGTCGACCTCGGCTACCTCCAACAACTCGCCGGAACCGTCGAACGCCTCGGCTACAGCGGAGCCCTGCTCGCCACCGACCTCTACGACGTGTGGCCGCTCGGCAGCGCCCTGGCCGCGTCGACCGGCCCGGGCTTCCAGCCGCTCCTCGCCGTCCACCCGGGCCTCATCTCGCCGACCCTGCTCGCGAAGATGGCACTCAGCTTCGACACCCTCTTCGGCGGCCGCCTCCGCTTCAACGTGGTCAACGGGGCCACCACGTCGTTGCGCGAGTACGGGCTGCACGTCGAGCACGACGAACGCTACGAGCTCAGCGCCGAGTACTGGTCGATCGTCAAACGCCTCACGGCGGGCGAGGTCTTCGACCACAAGGGCCGCTTCTACGAACTCACCAACGCGGGAGCCTCCTTCCGCGACCTCAAGCCGGTGCAGTCCCCGCACGTGCCGCTGTGGTTCGGCGGCTCGTCGGAGCCGGGTATCGAGATGGCGGCCGAACACGTCGACGTCTACCTCACCTGGGCCGAACCCCCCCACCTGCTCAAGGAGAAGCTCGACCGGGTGCGCTCCCGCGCCGCCGCGTACGGCCGCACCCTGCGCATCGGCCTGCGCCTGCACCTCATCGTCCGCGACACGGAGGACGAGGCGTGGGCCGCCGCCGACCGTCTCCTCGACGTCACGAGCGAGGCCACGTACGCACGCCAACTCGGCGCCAAAGCTGGGGAGGACGGCACCGGCTGGCAACGCCAGTTCCGCCAGCACGGCGGCCGCGTCCCGGCCCGGGCCCGGGAGCTTGAGACCCACCCGAACCTGTGGCCCGGCATGAGCCTGTTCCGCCCGGGCCCCGGCACGGCGATCGTCGGTTCCACGGCCCAAGTCGTGGACCGCTTGCAGGAGTTCAGGGACCTGGGCGTGGACACCTTCATCCTCTCCGGCAACCCCCTCCTGGAGGAGGCCTACCGGGTGGCGGAGACGGTGCTGCCGGCGCTGGGGGTGGGCCCGCGCCAGTGAACCGGCCTGCCCGCCTACGGCCCCGACCGCACCCGCCCCTCCCCGTCGATCCAGACCGTGAACCGGTCGAAGACCTCGCGGCTGGAGCGGGCGACGCGGATGTCCCAGCGGCCCGGGCGTACCCGCCAGGCCGACGTGTCCTCGTCCCACCAGGAGAACGCCCGGCGCTCCAGGGCGATGGTGACCTCGCGTTCCTCGTCCGGTGCGAGCCGTACCGTCGAGAAGCTCGCGAGCTGCTGTTCCGGTCGGCCCTGGACCGGAGCACCCGCGGTGTCGCGCGTGTGCAGTTGGGTCGAGCGCCACGTGATGTCGGCGTAGCCGAGGCCGTGGCCGAAGGCGTAGTGCGGGGCGATTCCGTGGGTGTCGAAGTGGCGGTGGCCGGTCAGGAGGCCCTCGGCGTAGGAAAGGGTGCCGTCGGGGGCGGGGCGCTGACGATGACGACGGTGCGGCTGTTGGCCGCGCAGACCCGCTCGATCAGGGCGACCTGATCGGCGGGCAGGGCCAGGCTGTCCCGGTCCGCCGACTCCAGTGCGCCGTCCTGCGTGACACCTACGCACATCAGAGCTGCGTCCGCGCAACTTCCGGTGGGCGGCGGCGCGTCGCCATCACCGACGAGATCTTCAACTCCCTCGCCCATCACCTCACCAAGGACGGAACCGTCAGCCAGAAAGCCGAGTAGAACTACCTTCAGGATTTCTGGCGCGCCGCACTAATCCACCGCCAAGCGCTCCAACAGCCCTCTGAGGTGCGCCAGTTCATGGGGGCTCAGCACGGAGAACTCCTTGGCCAGGGTCTGCCGGACGGGGGCCTCGCAGTGCTGCACCAGCGCGCGCCCGCTTGCGCTCAGCCGATGTCGGTACACGCGTCCGGGTCCGGCGCAGCGGTCGACCAGGCCTCCGTCCACCAGGCGGCGCAGCAGTGTGCCCAGGGACTGGTCGGTCTGTGCGGTACGTACTGCCAGGTCGTGCGAGGAGGAATCCGGGTGCTCGGCGGTGGCCAGCAGCACCACGTACTGCGACATCGATGTGCCCAGCGGGGCGAGGGCGGCGTCGATCGCCTGGTGCTTGCGCTGGTGGAGTCGACGCAGCAGCACTCCGGCCGCCCAGGCGTCGCTGTCGCCCACTGGCCCGTTCTCGTCACTGTTGGTGTCGGTCGCCTTCACGAGGAAATCGTAATCGCCCTGAGGTGTCACCCAACAAAGGTGAACCTAACTAAGGTGCCTTATAGTGTGGCGGAGAACGAGCGGGAGAGAGAAAGAGGTGGTCCCGCTGAGCCTCCTCAGCACACATCACGGCCTGTCGGCCCCGCCGCGGGGACGGCTGGGCCTGCCCGGCCTGCTGGCGCTCAACCCCGGGCCGTGGCTGTGGGGACAGGCGGCGCTGGTCGCCGTGACCGGCGCCGCGCTCTTCTCCGGCGGATTCCAGCTCGCCGGCCTGACCTGTGGTCTCGCGGTCTTTATCGGCGGCTGGAACGTCATGCTGGAGCAGCGCACCCCGGGCGCCCACCGCCGCCGGCTCGCGCCCGTGACGGGGGCCGCCCTGGTGCTGTCGGCGATGGCCGGGTTCGCTGTGTCCGCGGCGCACGCCCCGTCCTGGGTGGTGATCGCCGGAGGGTCGGTGCTCACCGCCGGCTGCTACTACGTCTGCCAGGTGTTGCGGGCCGCCCCGCCCGGGGGCTATCTCTACCTCCTCGCCTACGTGCTGTGTTCCACCATCCCCGTGCCGGTCGATGAGCTGCCCCGGCTTGCCGCCTGGGCCGCTGGGGGCGCGGCGGCCGGCTGGCTGGTCATCCTCATCGAGACGCTGCTCGTGGGACGCGCCGCCGAGTACCGGGCACTGGCCCGCGTCTTCCGCTCGCTGGCGGCGCTGATCGCCGCGGCGGACGGCGGGCGCACGGACACCGCCCGGCATGCGGCGGTGGCCGACCTCGACAGAGCCTGGGACACCGTGCGCCGTGGGGTCACCGCGCGGATGCGGCGCACAGGGGAATGGGATCGGCTGATCGACGTGTGCCAGTACGCGGCTGCCGCGGTGGCCGAGGCCGGAGCGCTTGCCGACGGGGCGCGCCCCTCGCCGGCCGCGGCGGCCCGCGCCGCGGAATGCCGGTCTGTCGCCGAGGAGTTGGCCCGCGATCTGTTGCTGCGCGCCCGCCGGGGACCCCTGCGGGCGCGCATTGCGGAGGCCACGGGCACGCTGGAGGGAGGCCCCGCGGTCCGTCCCGAGGACCGTCTGTTGCAGTCCCTCCGCAGCGCCCGACACGTCCTGGACACGCCCGAGCCGGCCGGCCACCACCCGCTGGACAACAACCGATACCCCTCCTTGTGGAGCGCTCTCGCCGCCGGTGCTCAGCCCGGCGCCGTCGCCTGGCGTTACGCGCTGCGCTCCGGCGGCGCGGTCTTCGCGGCCGGCGCCCTGACCCATCTGGCCGGGATCAGCCGACCGGGCTGGGCGATGCTCGCCGCGGGCTCGGTCCTGCTTGCCCCGGGCAGCGTGGGAGTCTTCAACCGTGCGGTCCAGCGCAGCATCGGCACTCTGATCGGCCTGGTCGCCACCGCCGGCGTCCTCGCCCTCCACCCCGGCACGTGGACGGTACTGCTCCTCGCCTCGACGCTGGTCGGCCTGGCCCAGCCCTTCCTGGCCAAGAATTCCGGGCTGGCCATCGCTGTGCTCACCCCGGGCGTAGTGCCACTCTCCTACCCGGGCGACGGCGCCTTCCTGCCGATCCTGGACGAACGACTGCAGGCCACCGCGATCGGCAGTGCAGTCGCGCTGCTGCTGGCCCTCACGGTGTGGCGACGGCCGGGCGCGGAGGCACTGCGCGGGCAGCTGACCGCCGTCCTGCGCGCCCTTGCCACCGAACCCGAAGGCCCCCACGCCACCCGCCGCTGGCGGCGCACCGTGCTGACCGCGCTGCAGAACACGGGCGACACCTTCCAGCACATCCTCGGCGACGTCCGCCCACCCCGGCCCGCCACCGCACTGTGGCCGGTGTTCCTCGCAGTGCAACGGCTGGGGTTCCAATTGATTGCCCACACACCGTCCGCGCCGGAGCGGGCGCAGGCCCTGCCGGCGCTGCGCGAACTGGCCGAGGCGGTGGCCGAGGATGCCGCCCCCCGCCCGGTCCCCCTTCCCCCCACTTGGGCCACCCCGGACGCCAGGGACGCCCTGCGACGGCTGCGCTCTCTCCTCGGCGAAGGCGAAAGCGACAGCAGGCAGGCGTCGGTGATCCGTGGCCAACTCAGGGACCCCGACGGAGCGTTGATGCCGCACACCGCCGTCACCCTGATCGACCCCTCGGGCACCCAGGCCGACGCCGCCTACACCGACGCCGAGGGCCGCTTCACCATCCACCCCCGCGCCGCCGGCCGCCACCTGCTGGTCGCCTCGACGGACGGCCGCACCGCGCCCGAGGCCCGCGCCCTGCTGGTGCCGTCTTTCTCTACGGGCTCCGCATGCGATCCGCGATGGCAACGGGCAGGGGCGCACTGGAGTGCGGCGGTCACGGAATGGGACGCATGCTCGTCGGCTACGTCCGCACCTGGGCCAGGGAACACGGCCGGGTCACTTTGATCGTGCACTGCACGCCTCGCACTAGAGACGGTCGTACCTTCTACCAGGCACTCGGGACGGGCCGTGGCCGCGGGGCACACCTCTCAGCCACGTTGAGGTCACCCGGTGAGGCGGATGGCGCGCAGGGTTTCCTGAGGATCCAGGAAGGCGAGTACCCGGCCCGCGGCCAGCGGGGCGCTCTTGCCGATGCTCGCCGTGAACTCGCCCTTCCACAACGTGCGGCCGTCGGCGGAACGCAGGACGCGCACCGTTTGCCGGTGCTGGAACAGCCGGGCGGTGCGGGTGTGCCGGACCATCGTGTAGGCGCCCGCGGAGGCGATGTCGAGGTCCGCACCGCCCTCGGTCCGCCAGCGTTCCGTACCGTCGTCGGCGTTGAGACAGACGACGCCGTCGCGTGTGGGAAGGACGAAGCCGTCGGGGGTGGACACCGGTTCGGGGGCGCGGTCCCCGGTGGGGGCCCCACCCTTGAAGGTCCACTTCTCCTTGCCGGTGCGGACGTCGATGGCCGTGGGTCTGCTGCGCTCGCCCTTGAGGCGGGGGAGCAGGAGGGTGGTGCCGGAGAGCGGGGCCGCCGGTGGATCCTCCTCCTCGAGGCTGCCGGGGGCCACCGTCGTGACCTCGGACAGGGGGACGCGCCACTTCTCCTTGCCCGTGCGGGCACCGAGCAGGACGAGATCGACGCGCCGCTTGGTGACCTTGTCGTGGAAGAGGACGGCATCGTCCGTGCGCTGCGGCGCGCTGATGCGCTGGCCCAGCTCGGTGTACAGGTTCATGCCGGGCCGGTCCCACAGCTGCTTTCCGGTCGCTCCGTCGAGTGCCTTCGAGCCCACCAGGGCCATGTCCCCGATCCCCTCGATGGTGCCTGAATCGTCAAACTGCTGGGTCCAGCGTTCCTTCCCCGTGCGTGCGTCGAAGGCGGTGACCGTCTGCCGGTTGGGGTCGCCGTTGCCGAAGAGCACCAGTCCGCTGCGGTCGAGGACGTGCAGGCTGTAGTCGTCCTCGTCGTACAGTTCCCGCTTCCAGCGGGTCTTGCCGGTGGCGCCGTCGAGTACGTACAGCATCGCGATCCGGTCCTGGGGCAGTTGCACCAACGCGAGCACGGTGTCGCCGTCGTCGATCGCGGCCGCCTCCGAGTTTCCGGACAGGGGCCACTCGAGGTCCAGGTCGCGCTTCCACAGATGCTTGCCGTCGGCGAGTTCGAACGCCTGGAACGCGGCGCCGTCGTGGGCGGGGATGAAGCAGCGTGTGCCGGACAGGATGGGCTGGTCCCAGCCTTCGCGGCGTTCGCCGAGGCCGTGCGACCAGGCGAACGCGTCGTGTCCGGGGTCGGCGCCGAGATAGACGCCCGCCGCAATGCCGGCCGTGGCGACCGCGGCGAACCCGGCGCCGCCCAGCAGCAGTCCACGGCGGCTCAACTCGGGGCGGCCGCCGGCTTCCGGGGTGCTGTGTTGCGCGGCCGTGACCGTGACGGCGGCATCGAGGGGTACGGGGGCGGCGGGTGCGGCCTCCGGCTCGACCACGGTGGGCGGGTGTCCGGGGCGCGGGGCCGGCAGCGGTGTCGCGGGGACGGCCTGCCCTTCGAGTTCGCGCAGCACTTCGCCGAGTTCGGTGGCCGAGCCGTACCGGTCCCCGGGGGCCTTCGCCAGCAGGCGCAGGATCAACGAGTCCCAGGCGGGGGAGAGGCCCGGCGCGACGCTGCTGGGCACCGGCGGCGCGTCGTTGAGGTGCGCTGTCAGGAATCCGAGGGTGTCGGGGGCGGTGAACGGCAGCCTGCCGGTGCGCAGTTCGAACAGGACGCAGCCCAGCGCGTACAGGTCGCTGCTCTGCTCCGGGTAGCCGCGGGCCTGTTCGGGTGCCATGTAGGCGGCCGTCCCGATGACCAGGCCCGTGCGGGTCAGCCGGCCATCGGTGGCCGAGGCGTCGGCGGCCCGGGCGATCCCGAAGTCGAGGACCTTGACCCGGCCCGATGCCGTGACGAAGAGATTGGCGGGCTTGATGTCACGGTGAAGTACCCCTGCGGCATGCGCCTCCGCGAGCGCCTCGCAGACCTGCCCGCCCCACCGGGCCGCCTCCACCCCGTCGACCGGGCCCCGGCGGACGGCGGCATCCAGGCCCTCGCCCCGCAGCAACTCCATGACCAGGAACGGTGTGCTGCCCTCGGCGGTGACGGCCGTGCCGACGTCGTGCACGGTCACGATGTGCGGATGCTGCAACGCGGCGGTGATCCGCGCCTCGCGCAGAAACCGGGCGCGCGCCTCGTCGGCGGTACTGCCACCACCCGCGAGCATCGAGATCACCTTGACGGCGACCGGACGCCCCAGGGCCTCGTCGCGGGCCTCCCACACTTCCCCCATCCCGCCCTGGCCCAGAGGCCTGACGAGCCGGTACCGGCCGGCCAGTATGCGATCCGCCACGCCTCAAGTCCCCCAGATCGCACCGTGGTTCCAGCAAAGTGATCGCAGCGTAGCCTCCTGGCGCGGGGCGTGTGTACGGCCAGGTGTGTGGAGAAGCCATGGACGCCGGGGCTCGCGCGGGTACGGCCGGCCGGCTCGACCCAGAGCTGGATCGCCTCGAGTCGCCCACGGGTCACGGATGGAACTGCCACCGGCCTTCTGAAATGACGTCCACCTTGCCGTCCCTGACGAGGACGGCCGTCTCGTCGTCGATGAAGTAGATCGGGAAGTCCGCCCGCGCGGCGATGCGTTCGGCCCAGGCGTCGTCCCGATCCGGGAAGTCCGGTGAGTTCAGATGCGGCTTGAGGTACCAGTCGAAGAGGCCGAACGGCGGCTCCACGGTCGTCGCGCCGAGCGCGTGGAGGTCCGCGGTGTCCCCGATGACATCGGCGGAGTGCCCGGTGAGATGACGGCTGAAGATCATTGATCCGGCGCTGAACCCCACATAGACCCGGCTCTCCAGCGCCTCCAGGAAGGCATCGGCCAGGCCGTTGCCGGTGATGCTGCGCGCGAGGTGGTAATGGTTGCCGCCCGCGACGTAGATGACGTCGGCGTGGAGCAACCGGTCGAGCACCAGCTGCCGGGGCAGACCGTTCAGCTCCAGGATGTCGAACTCCTGCCAGCCGAGGGCATACAGCCGGTTCAGGTCCGCGACGGACCACCCGTGGTCCCCGGACTCGGCGACGGATGCCGTGGGCACGTACACGACGTTCGCCGATCCGAACGGCTTGCCCAGCATGTCCCGCAGCGCTTCCCGCTGCGTCTCGTTACGCAGCCCGGCTGCCGTCAACAGAAGGTTCATCGAGCGAGCCAAGCACGGCTCACGGGGACGGCGCAACGAACCCAGGAACTACGGGCGGCCTCGTGAGCGCGGCGGGTGACCGGCTCCAGGACGCCGCCCGCCGGGCGGCCCTGGCCCTGCCGGGCGTCAGCCACGGATACCCCTTCGATGAGCACGCACCGAAGCGCGCCCACGAGCCGCTGAGCCCACGACTGTCAGTGCCGCGTGCAAGGCTTGTTATGCCCGCCCGCACACCTCCGCCCACAACCCGAGAGACCAATGGAACCGACCCTGCCGCTGTTCGACGAGGAGCCCACCCGGCCGCTCGCCGACCGCCTGCGCCCCACCCGGCTTGACGAGGTCGTCGGACAGGACCACCTCCTGGCCCCGGACGCCCCGCTGGGCCGCATGGTCGCCCAGCAGCGCCTCGGCTCCGCCATCCTGTGGGGGCCGCCCGGCGTCGGGAAGACGACCATCGCCCGGCTCCTCGCGGACGCCGGCAACCTGGCGTTCGAGCCGGTGTCGGCCACCTTCTCCGGCGTCGCCGAGCTGCGGAAGGTCTTCGCCGCCGCGCGCAGCCGGCGCACCATCGGCCAGAGCACCCTGCTGTTCGTCGACGAGATCCACCGCTTCAACCGCGCCCAGCAGGACAGCTTCCTGCCCTACGTCGAGGACGGCACGGTCGTCCTGATCGGCGCCACCACGGAGAACCCCAGCTTCGAACTCAACGGCGCCCTCCTCTCCCGTACTCAGGTCCTCGTCCTCAAACGCCTCGACGAAGCCGCACTGTCCACGCTCCTCGACCGCGCCGAGCACCTCACCGGCCACCCACTGCCCCTGGACGACGACGCCCGCCACGCCCTGATCGCCATGGCCGACGGCGACGGCCGCTACCTCCTCAACATGGCCGAACAGCTCCACGCCCTCCCGGAGACCGAAACCGGGACCGGGACCGAGGCCGGGACACCGCTGGACACCGCCGCGCTCGCCCACCACATCCAGCAGCGCGCCCCGCTGTACGACAAGGCGCAGGAGGGCCACTACAACCTGATCTCCGCGCTGCACAAGTCGATGCGCGGCTCCGACCCGGACGCGGCCCTGTACTGGCTCGCCCGCATGCTCGACGGCGGCGAGGATCCCCTGTTCGTGGCCCGCCGCCTGGTCCGCTTCGCCAGCGAGGACATCGGGATCGCCGATCCGGGCGCCCTCCAGCAGACGCTTGCCGCCTGGGACGTGTACGAGCGACTCGGCTCTCCCGAGGGCGAGTTGGCGATCGCCCAGGCCGTCGTCTACCTCGCCACCGCCCCCAAGTCCATCGCCGTCTACCGCGGCTTCAACGCGGCACACCGCGCCGCCCGCCGCACGGGTTCCCTCATGCCGCCCGCCCACATCCTCAACGCCCCGACCCGGCTGATGAAGGACCTCGGCTACGGCAAGGACTACCAGTACGACCCCGACACCACCGACGGCTTCTCCGGCGCCGACTACTTCCCCGACGACATGGACCGCGAGACGTACTACCAGCCCACCCGCAACGGCTACGAAGCCCAGATCGGCGAACGCCTGCGCCACTGGTCCGCCCTGCGCAGCCAACACCGAAACCCGGAGGGCTGACGCCCGCTTCTGCTCGTCGCCTTCCTCACGAATCGGCGTCTCCTTCGGACGTCGGCGCTCACGACTTCGAGGCCGCACGCATGAGCCGCAGTTGCCCGATCTCAGCGACGTTCTTCATCAACTCGGCGTTCAGCCAGGCGACCATGTGTCCCACGGTGTTGTCCGGCGGAGACTGCCACGGCAGCGTGGAGGTGTCCTCCAGGTCGACGTCGGTGAGCTTGTCCAGGATCGCCAGCCACTGAGTGCGCAGTTCCCGGAGCCAGGCGACGGCCGCCGGCCCGTCGCCGGGCCAGGTGATGTCGGCACGCTCCCGAGGCGTACGTTCCCGCGCGTGATCGATGGCGGTGCTCCACCACCAGCCGATGTGCCAGCTCACCCAGCCGATGGTGGGAACCGGCACCGGGTCGGGTTCGGTGTCGGCCCAGTCCGGTAGCCAGTTCCCGGCAGCGTCCGGGCGCACGGTCCACGACAACTCGGAGGGCTGCCAAAGGAAGTCTTCGGGTGCGAGCCGCTCCAGGTGGTACTCGAACAGCGACCAGGTCATGTCGAACTGCCAACGCAACAGCTCGCAGCGAGGATTGCTCATCGTTCGACCCTGGCATGTGCCCTGCCGGGCAGCCACCCCGTTTGGGTTCGGCCCACCGTGCCGGTTCCCGCTGCCCGAAGCTGCCACCGAAGAGGTCATCGCCTCGTACTGAGTTCACGGGACGACGGTGGCGTGAGGTCGTCCGACCCGCTCTCCGGTGAGGCGGACGGCTTTCGCAGGCGGTCGTGCAGGCGGCGCAGCGGGCCCGGGGCCCACCAGTTGGCGCGGCCCGCCAGGCGCATGGTGACCGGGAGGAGGACGACGCGGATCAACGTGGCGTCGACCAGGATCGTCAGGGCGGTGCCGATGCCGAGCTCCTTGAGGAAGAGCACGCCGCCCGAAGCGTAGGAGAGGAAGGACAGGGCCAGGATGCCGGCGGCCGCGGTGATCAGCGGGGCGGTCCGGCGGATGCCCTCCGCGACGGCCGGGCGGGTGCTGCCCGTGCGGTCGTACTCCTCCTTGATACGGGCGAGCAGGAACACCTCGTAGTCCATCGAAAGGCCGTAGGCGACGCAGAACATCAGGACCGGGATGCTCGGTTCGATCGAGCCGGTCGCGGTGAAGCCGAGCAGTCCGGAGAGGTGGCCGTCCTGGAAGACCCACACCAGGCAGCCGAACATGACGGACAGGCTGAGGAGGTTGAGGATCGTCGCCTTCAGTGGCAGCAGGATGCTCCCGGTCATGGCGAAGAGGAGGAGGTATGTCGCTCCTAGGACGATTCCCGCGGCGAGCGGCAGTCGGTCCAAGAGGGTGGCGCGGAAGTCGGTGGTCTCGGCCGGGTAGCCGCCGACCAGGACGGACGTGGTGGGTGGCTCCGTGGTGCGGATGCGGTCGACGAAGGCCGGGACGTTGCCGTACATGGCCTGCTGGGCGGGGGTGAGGGCGAGGCGGACGCCGCCGTCGGGGGAGGTCAGGCCGGACTGGCCGGGTGTGCCGGTGCGTTGCCCCTCGCGGTAGGCGCCGGTCGGGGCGTCCACCTGGAACGTACCCGGGATGCGGGACAGTTCGGCCGCGTACGAGGCGAGGGCTTCGGGCTCGGGCGCGGTCCCCCGCAGGACGAGGTGGACGGTGTCGGTGGGCTCGGCCGGGAACGTGCGGTGGATGATCTCGGACGTGGTGCGCGAAGAGGCGCCCTCCGGGAGCGTGCGCTCGTCGGGGAGGCCGAAGCGCAGGCCGAGCAGGGGCGCGCCCGCGAGGAGCAGGATCGCCAGGACGCCGATCCCGGACGCCACCGGTCGGCGCATCGCGCCGAGCGCGGTGCGGTGCCACAGGCCGGAGTGGCGTACGGGGGACCGGCGTTCGACCTTGTCGCCCCAGCGGGAGAGCGCGGCCGGCAGCAGGATCACGGCCCCTGCCAGCGCCGTCAGCACGACCAGCGCGCCCGCGTAGGCGAACGAGCGCAGGAAGAAGAACGGGAAGACGAGCAGCGCGCTGAGCGAGGCCGCCACCGTGACGCCGCTGAACAGGACGGTGCGGCCCGCCGCCACCGTCGCCCGGGCCACCGCCTCCTGCTGCGCGTGGCCGCCCGCCCGTTCCTCCCGGTAGCGGCTGATGACGAACAGGCTGTAGTCGATGCCGAGTCCGAGGCCGAGCACGAGCGCGAGGTTGGCGGCGAACGTCGACACCTCGGTGAACTGTGCGAGGGCCCGCAGCCCGGCGAGCGTCCCGACCACCGCGAGGAGACCGACGGCGACCGTGAGGAGGGCCGCCACCGTGCGCCGGTAGAGCAGGATCAGGAGCAGGGTGACCGCGGGCAGCGCGAACAGTTCGGCGCGCAGGAAGTCCGTCCGCGCCTGCTCGCCGACCTGCCGCGAGATCTCCTCCTGGCCGCCGACGCGGACATCGACGGCGGATCCGGCCGTACGCGTCAACCGCGGTGAAAGTCCGGCCAGTTGGTCGCGGGTGTCGGTGGCGCTGCCTTCCAGGCGGACGAGCAGGAGTCCGCGGCGGCCGTCGCTGTCGCGCAGGGCGGGGCTGTCCGCCTGCCAGTAGGAGGTGGTGTCGGTGACGTTCGGGACCTTCTCGACCTCGCGTTGCAGCTGGTTCGCCGCCCGGCGGGTCGCGACGCTGTCGACGTCGCCGTCGCGGGCGGTGACCAGCAGGGCGACGTTGGGGTTCCCCGTGCCGAACTCATCGCGCAGCACCTCCCCGGCGCGGACGGACTCGGTCCCCGGTGAGTTCCACCGCGACAGATCGAGCTCCGCGAGCCCGCCCGCCCCGTACCCGGCAAGCCCAAGGAAGGCCAGCAGCGAGACAACGAGGACGGTGCGGGCTCGGTGTACCGCGAGCCGGGCCAGAGCGGTGAGCATGGTGAACTGCCTTTCCCAGGGCGGATGTTCCGTGACCGCCAGGCTCGATCCCACCGCTGACCGAGCGCTGGAACGCCCGCTGGAACAACCGCTGGAACGCCGCCCGGGCTACGCTCGCCCCATGGGCGAGGGGGCGGACGTGAAGGCCGAGCGGGTGTTGAGGTTCGAAATGCTGGGCCCGGTACGGGTGTTGGGTGCGGACGGGCGGGAGGTGCCGCTGGGGCCGCCGCAGCAGCGGGCGGTCCTGGCTGTCCTGCTCCTCCAGGAAGGGCGCTCGATCTCGTACGACGCTCTGGTCGACGCCGTCTGGGGCAGTCAACCGCCGCGCCACGTAAGGAACTTGGTGCAGAAGTACGTCTCCGGACTGCGCCGCTGCCTCGGCGATGCGATCGACCTGATCTGGACAGGCGGCGGATACCGGCTGACCGGCCCGCGCATCGACGACCTGGGCGAGCGACGCTCCCTGGTGGACCGGGCCATCGCCGCCCGGGACGCCGGCGACCTGACTGCGGCCGCCGAACTTGTCCGACGCGCCGAGGAGTTGTGGCGCGGCGACTTCGCCGAAGGGCTGCGCGCCCCCTACCTGGAGGCCGAACGCCAGCGCTGGGCGGAGAAGCGCGTGACCGTACAGGAAGAACGACTGGCCGGCGAGATCGCCCACGGCCGCTCCTTCGAACAGGTCCACGAACTGATCCGGCTCATCGCCGCGCACCCGCTGCGCGAGCGGCCCGTGGAACTGCTGATGCTCGCCCTCTACCGCACCGGCCGCTCCTCCGAAGCCCTCGCCGCGTACGAGTCGACCCGACACCGCCTCGCCGAAGCCCTGGGCGCGGACCCGGGCCCGACGCTGCGCGCACTGCACGCGCGCATCCTGCGGCAGGACGAGGACCTGCTGGCGGGGGTCGGCGTGCGGTGAACCGCTGAGGCCTCAGCCCCGTGGCGCGCCACGACCTAGAGGCCCCACAGCCCCTTGCCCACGGCCAAGGCACCGCCCGTCATGGCGAGGCAGAGCACCATCACCCGCACAGCGCGCTCGGGGACCCGCCCGGCCAGGCCCCGGCCCACGAGGGCGCCGGCGGTGAGGGCAGCGCCCGCCACCCACCAGGCCCGCCGGTCCAGCCCTGGCAGGCCTCCGGCGGCGACCGAGACGACGTTCACCACGACGCCGTAGAACTGGGCGTTCGGCACGAACTCGCGCATGGACCAGCCCGCGTTCACTCCGTACAGGGACATCGGGGGCCCGCCGACGCCGGCCGCCGCGTTCATGAATCCGCCCGCACCGCCCGCGGCGAGTGCCCCGCCCGTGCCGCCGAGGGCGGGCAGCCGCAGCCCCCGCGCGACCAGGTCGACGGCAAGGCAGACCAGGGAACCGAGCACGACCATCAGGACGGGTTCCGACAGCCGGGCCGCCGCCCAGGTGCCCACCGGCACCGTGCACACGGACGCGACGACGAACGGCGCCATCGCCCGCAGCCGCACCCGGCGCCAGCCGCCCGCCAGGCCCGCGCAACTGACCACTCCCGCAGCACAGTTCGCGAGCAGTACCCCGTCGTTCGGGCCGAGCAGGAACACCAGGGCGGGCACGGCGACCAGCGCGAAGCCCATCCCGGTCAGCCACTGCACGCATCCGGCGACCACGACCGCGCAGGCCAGCACCACATCACTCACCGCGCGAGCGTAAGAGCCCACGAGCTGGAGAAGAACCCCTGTGACGGCGTCACCGCCGATGAGCTCTCCACAACAAGTGGGCCAGAGTCCCGGTTCGGCCAGCACTTGTCATCCAACGGCCAGCGCCACCATGACCGCCCAGCCGATGTAGAGGAGGTTGACCACCAGTCGGGCCAGCGCGCCGACCGGCCGCTCCAGCAGACGCGGCTGATCAGGACACGCACGATGCAGGGCGTCGAGATGAGAGAGCAGGTACGTGGTGATGAGCGCGGCAGCGGCCCAACCGCCGGCCGCTCGGGCCTGCGGAGTCAGGATCAGCGCGCCTACGACGATCTCCGCCGCTCCAGTGGCGGCAACGAGTACTCCCGGCAGGCCGAGCCAGGGCGGGACCAGGGTCCGGAAGTAGCGAGGAACCACGAAGTGCGCGATCCCCACCGCAATCAGGAAGACCGCCAACGCAATGGCCGCGATAACGTACATGGCGTGATGGTCGCCGCCGGTCGCGCATGGGAGCTTGAACAAAACGATCGCCGACTCGTCTTCTCCTCCGGCCCCGAAGCGACGCTGTTCGCCGAGACCCGCGCGTTCAGCGTCACTCGGCACTGCCACCCGGCATGGAAGGTCGTCCTGCCGATCCGCGGCCACGTCGAAGTCGCGACGGACGGGGGTCGTACCGCCTCGGCGGCCGGAGTGATCGTGCCTCCTCGGCTTGCCCACACCTGTGCCGCGACGTCGTCGTATGCCGCGCTCTTCATCGACCCCTGGCTGCTCCGTCCGGAACTGGGGCTCACACGCCTCGACAAGGCCACAACGCACCGGATACTTGCCGCACTTGGACCCGCTGACGTACGTGCTTCCGGAGCCGACCTCGCTGCCGCCAGAGCCGAGCTCACCGACCTCACCGGAGCGGGACACCCGCTCGATCCACGCGTGGCCCACGCGGTACGGGAGTGCACCAGCGCCGAGCCTCGCGCCGACATCGAAGCCATCGCCGCCGATGTCGGGCTCTCGCCGCCCCGCATGCGAGCCCTCGTCCGCGCATCCGTCGGAATCCCGCTCGTGCGGCTGCGTCAATGGTCACGACTGCGTACGGCCATCGCCGGCCTGCCCGGTGAATCGGTGGCCGCAGCCGCGGCCTCCGCGGGCTTCTCCGACCAGGCTCACCTGGCCCGCACCGCGCGCAGGCTCATCGGGCGCGCACCTGCCTCCATCCCCGGTCGCGCCGGCCCGGCGTAGGCGTCGGATCGCAAATTAAGTCAGTCGGTTGACTTAGTCGGAAGCGTGCGGTCTAGTGATCAAGAGCGCGGAATCAAGGAGGCCGACATGGTGAACAGCACCCAGCCCCGCACCGGCCGCGGTGCCGACACCCGCGAGGCCATCATGGCCGCGGCCGAGCGCCTCTACGCCGAGCACGGGCTGTCCAACGTCTCCAACCGGCAGATCGGCGAGGCGGCAGGCCAGGGCAACACCACCGCCGTCAGCTACCACTTCGGCAGCAAGGCGACGCTCGTACGGGCCCTCATGACCAGGCACGGCGATCAGGTCGACGTGATCCGCACGCGCTACGTGGACGCCGCCGGTGACAGTGACGACCTGCGCGACTGGGTCCGCTGCCTGTTGCGTCCGGTGACCGAATATCACGCGGCCCGCGGTGTTCCGTCCTGGCACGCGCGGTTCGCCGCGCAGGTGATGACCGACCCGCTGATGCGGACGCTGGTGACGGACGAGTCCCTCACCCGTGACAGCCTGCGCCGCACCCTCGAGGGTCTCGGCCGGTGCCTGTACGACATCGTGCCCCCCGAAGTCCGCCCCCAGCGCGCGGAGATGGCCCGCCACCTCATCACCCATACCTGCGCGGAGCGCGAACGCACCCTCGCCGAAACCCCGACCGAGCCCGGTCCGCCCTGGGAGCGCACCGCCGACGCGCTGGAGGACGCGCTGGTGGGACTCCTGGCCGCGCCTACCACCCGTAACTGAAGGCTGTTGTAAGGCTACTGACAGGCCGTCACGGACGGATGCGAGCCAACCCGGTCCGACCTGGCCCGACTTGAACCGCCCCGTCCCGGCCCGCCCCGTCCCGTCCCGACCGACCCGACCCGCCAAGGGAGACAGCGTGAAGATAACCGTTGACGAGGAGAAGTGCTGCGGCGCCGGCCAGTGCGTACTGATCGCGCCGGAAGTGTTCGACCAGCGTGACGAGGACGGCATCGTCATCCTGCTCGACGCCGCGCCCGCGGCAGAGCACCACGAGGGGGTCCGGGAGTCCGCAGGTGTCTGCCCCGCCGCCGCCATCCACCTGCACGAGGACGCGTGAGTACGCCGTCGGACGTGCTCGTCGTCGGGGCCAGTGCCGCGGGTCTCGCCGTCACGGAGAACCTGCGCCGCAAGGGCTACCGCGGGCGGATCACCCTGCTCGGCGAGGAGGAAGTCGCGCCGTACGACCGCCCGCCCCTGTCGAAGCAAGTACTCGCCGGTACCTGGGAAGCCGAGCGCACGCAGCTGCGCACCCGTGACGTGCTGGACGCCCTGGACGCCGAACTCGCCCTCGGTGAGCGCGCGGTGGCCCTCGACGCCGACACGCGCACGGTGCGTACCGCGAGCGGAGCGGAGCTGCGGGCGGAGGCCGTCGTACTGGCCACCGGACTGCACGCGCGCAGGCTTCCCGGCCTGACGGGTGTGGCGGGTGTGCATGTGCTGCGGACCCTCGACGACGCCGGCCGGCTGCGCGAGGAACTGCTGAAGGCCGAGCGTGTCGTGGTCGTCGGCGACGGCGTGCTCGGCGCCGAGATCGCCGCCACGGCCCGCCTCATGGGCGTCGACGTGACCATGGTCGGGCCTCAAGGCGCGCCGATGCAGGAGCAGTTGGGTCACGACATCGCCCGGCGGCTCGCCGCACTGCACACCGAACACGGAGTACGGCTGCGCCCGGACACACTCGTGGACGGACTGGAGACGGCCGACGGACATGTCACCGGTGTCCGCCAGGGTGACGGTGAAATCCTTCCCGCCGATCTCGTCGTCACGGCGGTCGGCGGCACCCCCGCCACCGACTGGCTGACCGACAGCGGACTGGCGCTGCGGGACGGCGTGGAGTGCGACTCCCGCTGTCGCGCCGCCGACGGCATCTACGCGGCGGGAGACGTGGCCCGCTTCCACCACGAAGGCCTCGGACGGTCGTTGCGGCTGGAGAACCGCACGAACGCCACCGAGCAGGCCATGCTGGTCGCCGCGAACATCCTGGGCGAGGACCGCGCCTACCGCCCCGTGCCCTACTTCTGGACCGATCAGCTCGGCGTCAAGATCCAGGTGTACGGGCTGCCCACCCCCGCCGCGACCGTGCACATCGTCGAAGGTGACACGGAACAGGGCCGGTTCGTCGCGCAGTACGTCGACGAGGAGGGGCGACCCATCGCCGTCCTCGGCTGGAACATGCCCAAGCAGGCCCGCCAACACCGCCAGCGGCTCCTCGACCGGTACGCCCCCGCACCCCGCGTCGAACCCGCCGCCACCCCGAGCTGAGAAGCGGCCATGGCCGAGTGGCGGGTACGCCTCGCCCCGCACACGCCACCGGCTCCCTCATGCCCCCACCGGAGGACACCATGACCACCACGCCCGCCACCCCCGAAGCCGGCACACCCGAGATCCCCGACTTCCCCGCGGCGCGCTCCTCGCAGTGCCCCTTCGCACCGTCCCCCGACATGCGGGCGCTGTCCGACCACGGCCCCATCACCCGGGTCCGCTCCTGGGGCGACAGCACGCCGTGGGCCGTCACCGGGCACGCCGAACAGAAGGCCCTGCTGTCCGACCCGCGCCTGAGCGTGGAGTTCACCCGGCCGGGCTTCCCCAGCCCCGTGGACCCGGCCCACGCCCACGCGGGCAGCACCGACCTGAGCTTCGTCGGCATGGACGACCCCGAACACGCCCGGCTGCGCCGCATGGTCAGCGGCGCCTTCACCATCAAGCGCGTCGAGGC
Organism: Streptomyces nidicola; assembly: GCF_050106155.1. Classification (NCBI taxonomy): domain Bacteria; kingdom Bacillati; phylum Actinomycetota; class Actinomycetes; order Kitasatosporales; family Streptomycetaceae; genus Streptomyces; species Streptomyces nidicola. The sequence goes on along the minus strand of NZ_JBNBPI010000001.1, from coordinate 1,381,090 downwards.
GATGCGCCCCCGCGTGCAGCAGATGACCGACGACTTCCTCGACACCATGCTGGCCGGCCCCAAGCCCGCCGACCTCGTCCAGGCCCTCGCCCTGCCGATCCCCTCCCTGGTCATCTCCGAAATGCTCGGAGTCCCGTACGAGGACCACGAGTTCTTCCAGGCCAACAGCAAGACCATCGTCTCCGCCGTCGCCTCGCCCCAGGAACGCCAGACGGCCCACACCAACCTCGCCACGTACCTCGACGACCTCGTCGGCCGCAAGCTCGGCGAGCCCGGCGACGACCTCCTGTCCAGCCTCTGCACACAGATCGAGAGCGGCGAGATCACCCGCCGTCAGGCCGCCACCATGGGGGTGCTGCTGCTCCTGGGCGGACACGAGACGACCGCGAACATGATCAGTCTGGGTACGCTGCTGCTCCTGCAGCACCCCGACCAACTGGCCCTGATCCGCGACACGGACGACCCCGCCGTCGTCCGCGCGGCCGTCGAGGAACTCCTGCGCTACCTCTCCATCGTCCACCTCGGCCGCCGCCGTACCGCCATCGAGGACATCGAGGTCGCCGGGCACACCATCCGCGCAGGGGACGGCGTCATCCTCCTCGGCGAACTCGCCAACCGCGACCCCTCGGTCTTCCCCGAACCCGACCGCCTCGACCTCACCCGAAACGCCCGCCAGCACCAGGCGTTCGGCGCCGGCGCCCACCACTGCGTCGGCCAGCCCCTGGCCCGCATGGAACTCCAGGTCATCTACCCGACCCTGCTGCGCCGCATCCCCACCCTCCGCGCCGTCGACGACCTCGACGCGATCCCGTTCAAGTACGACGCCATCATCTACGGACTGCACGCACTGCCCGTGACCTGGTAGCGGGTCGAGCAGCCCGCCCGCCGGCTGCCGCCCTGTCCGCAATTGCGTTGAGCCCACTCCCTGCCATCGTGTTGGCTTGTGGCACTGAACCGTCAGTACCGCAGGTGTTCGTCGGCTTGGCCGTAGCGGGGAGTTGAACGTGCAGGACATGGGTGTCGACCCCGTTGCCCACAATCGGGCGGCCTGGGACAAGTGCGTCCAGGACGGCAACGAGTGGTCGAGGCCGGTGAGCGCCGAGGATGTCGAGCGCGCCCGCGCGGGCGACTGGTCGATCGTTCTCATCGGGCGTGAACCCCTCGACCGCTCCTGGCTGCCGGCGGACCTGACCGGCAAGGACGTGTTGTGCCTGGGCTCCGGCGGCGGTCAGCAGGGTCCGATCCTCGCCGCCGCGGGGGCGAGGGTCACCGTATTCGACAACTCACCCCGCCAGCTCGGCCAGGACCGGATGGTGGCGGCGCGCGACGGGCTCGAGCTGCGCACCGTCCTGGGTGACATGCGCGACCTCAGCGCCTTCGGAGACGCGACATTCGACGTCGTGTTCCACCCGGTCTCCAACCTGTTCGTACCGGACCTGGCGCCGGTGTGGCGTGAGTGCTTCCGCGTCTTGCGGCCGGGCGGAAGCCTGCTCACGGGTTTCCTCAACCCTGATGCGTACTTGTTCGACCACGAGGCGCTCGACGAGCGCGGCGAGCTGATCGTCGTGCACACGCTGCCCTACAGCGACGTCGCGCAGTACTCCGCGGAGGAGCGCGCCACGAAGTTCGGCGCGGATGCCCCGCTTGAGTACAGCCACACCCTCACCGACCAGATCGGCGGGCAACTCGCCGCGGGGTTCGTCGTCACCGGCTTCGCGGAAGCGCCGCACCAATCCAACGCATCCGCCCAGTACATGTCGAACTATTTCGCGACGCTGGCGGTCAAGCTGGGCTGACCCGGCCGTCGGACGCCGACCCCCGCCCACCCTTGCCTTCGGCCCCCTGCCTCCGGTCACCCTTGTCCCCGCCCACCCATTCCGATACCGTATTTATTAAAGCCGGTTTCCATAAACGGGACGGGGGCGACGGACACCGCGATGGACACTGCACGGGAGGCCGTTCAGGCGGAGCGGGCGGCGAATCAGGTCGCGTGTCTGGGGGTGTTGGCCGAGGCCGACGAGGCGTGCACGATCGGCGTGATCAGTGAGGCCACCGGCCTGTCGCGGCCGACGGTGCGGGCCGTTCTCGACGACCTCGTCGATCTCGGAATGGTCGAGGGTGTCAGCGCCGCGACGGCAGGGCCCGGCCGGCCCGCCCGTGCTTTCCGGTTCGCGCGTGAGGGGGGCCTCGTCGCCGGGGTCGACCTCGGGCCCCGCGGGGCGCGCGCGATCATCTGTGACCTGTCCGGCCGCCGGGCGGGCTACGCGGAAGTGCCGCCCCACAAGCACGCCGACGTCGCGCTGATTTCGCGCGCGCTCGACGCCGCGGCCGGTTCGCTCGATCTCGCACGGCTGCGCGCGGTCGGAGTCGCACTGCCCGGCGTCGTCGAGACGGACGGGCGACTGCGGGCCAGCCTCGCGATGCCGGACCTGGTCGGCCTGCCGGTCGCGGAACTGCTGGCGAAGGACCTCGGTTCGTCCGTGGTCGTGGACAACGACATCAAGCTGGCCGGTCTCGCGGAGCAGCGCGCGGGCGCGGGCCGCGGATACTCCGATGTCGTCTATCTCCAGATCGGTCACCGGCTGTCCGTGTCGATCGTGCTGGACGGTTCGATCCGGCAGGGCAGCCACCGCCTCGCGGGCGAACTCGGCGCGCAGCGCGGCATGCGCTGGACACGGAACGCGCGGCGCGGGCAGTTGGTCTGGTCGGCGCGCCCGACGAGCGCGCAGGTGCTGAGCGCCGCCGCCGCGGGCGACGCCGACGCGCTGGCCGAGGTCGAGGACTTCTGCGCGCAGATCGCCGAGCGGGTCGCGACCGTGCTGCTGGTGGTCGACCCCGAGGTCGTGGTCGTGCGGGGCGGCGCGGCGAAGGACGTCGGGGCGCTGCTGCGGCCGCTCGAGGCCGCGATCGAGAAGGAGTTGGTCTTTCCCGAGCGTCCCTCGTTCGTCGCGTCCGGTCTGGGGCGCGAGGCGGTGGTGCTCGGTGCCGTCGGCAACGCGTTCGACCAGTGCGGTTCGGAGATCTACGGGGTCCACGGCTATCCCAGCCCGTGGGCCCGCATCACACACGACGTGGAGGGGATCACCAAGTGAAGCTCGGAGTCAGTTCGTACTGCTTCCGCCAGCTCCTGAGCAGCGGCGAGATGGACCTGATCGGTGTACTGGACTGGGTCGCGGCCTCGCGGGCCGGGCACATCGAGATCGCCGCGACGGACGGGGCGTACTACCTGGAGAACGAACGCGTCGTACGTGACACGGCGAAGCACGCCGAGGAAGTCGGCGTACCGATCGTCAATTACCTGGTGAGCGGCGACCTGAGGGAGGCGGACGGCAAGGAAGTCGACCTGCTGCGGCGGCAGTTGGACGTCGCGCAGGCCTTCGGCGCCGGGATCTTCCGACACGACGTCGCGCCGTGGGCCTGGCGTGAGCGGGACCCGGGGGAGTTCGAGTCGACCTTCGAGAAGGTCGTCGAAGGCTGCCGCGCGGTCGCCGACCACGCGGCGGAGCTCGGCATCGTGTCGACCATCGAGAACCACGGCTTCTTCATGAACGGCAGCGACCGTCTCGCCCGGCTCGTGCACGCCGTGGACCGGCCGAACTTCCGCGTCACGCTCGACCTCGGCAACGGCCTGTGCGTCGGTGAGGTGCCGGGGAAGACCGCCGCGGGACTGATCGACGTGGCGGCGTCCATCGGCGTGAAGGACTTCCACATCCGCCGCTCCGCGGGGGAGGGCTGGCTGAAGACGCTCGCCGGCGACTACCTGCTGGGCACCGTCTCGGGCCACGGCGACGTCGATCTGCCCGGCCTCCTCGCCCTGGTCGCCACGAAGCCCGACGTGCCGGTGAGCCTGGAATTCGAGGGCATGGAAGCGCCACTGCCCGCCATCGAGCACTCCCTTGCGAACATTCTTCGACTGACGGAAGGCGTGGCCTGACATGACGACCCGTATCGCGGTGATCGGCCTCGGGGCCATCGCCACCGAGCACTTGAGCGCCTACCAGAAGAACGACCGGGCCGAGCTGGTCGCCGTGTGCGACATCGACCCGGAGCGGGCCAAGGCCCGGGCCGAGCAGTTCGACGTGCCGCGGGCCACGACCGACGTCGCGGAGATCCTCGCCGACCCGGACGTGGACGCCGTGAGCGTCTGCGTGCCGAACACCCTGCATGCCCCCATCGCCGAAGCGGCGCTGCGGGCCGGGAAGAACGTACTGATCGAGAAGCCGATGACGGTCACCGTCGCCGAGGCCGAGTCGCTGGTGAAGGCCGTCGAGGAGACCGGTCGGGCGCTGCAGATCGGCTACGTACGGCGGTTCGCGCCGAACGCGCTGGTGACGAAGCGGTTCCTGGACGCGGGCGAGTTCGGTGACATCTACGCCGCCCGTGCCACGCTGCTGCGCGCCGCCGGGAACCCGGGCGGGTGGTTCGGCGATGTGGAGGTGTCGGGCGGCGGTCCGCTGATCGACCTGGGCGTCCACATCATCGACCTGTGCTGGTACCTGATGGGCGGGCCGAAGGCGGTGTCCGCGTCCGGTGTCACGTTCGCGCCGCTGGGCGCGCGGGACAACATCCAGAACCTCAAGCGGTACCGTGCCGCATCGGCGGCCCGGCCCAACACCGTGGAGGACTACGTCACCGCGCAGATCCGCTTCGAGGACGGTCAGGTGCTCGATGTGGACACCTCGTACTCGCTGCACGCACGCAACGAGATCAGTGTGCGCATCCACGGCGACAAGGGCGGCGCGGAGATCGAGCCCGAACTGCTGATGCTCACCGAGCGGCACGACACCCTCCTGCATGTGCGGCCGCAGATCGACTCGCTCGGCTTCGACTTCAAGGCCGGGTTCGCGAACCAGATCGACCACTTCCTGCGGATCTGCCGGGGCGAGATACCTGCTGACGCCACCGCGGAACAGGGCCTGGAGATGGCTCGCATGCTGAGCGCGATCTACGCGTCGGCGAAGAGCGGCGCCGAGGTGAAGATCGAGCGCTGACCCGGCCGGTTCAGTTGCCCGGGACCGGACCGTCCCGGGCAACTGGCATGCCGTCGCCGCTCCTTCGCCGTTCCTTGACCGCCGCCCGGAACCGACTGCTCCACCTGTACCTGCTGCACGGTCTGCAACGCGGATCACAGTTCAGTCGCCACTTCAAAAAGGGTCTAGACCTCCTGGTGAGAACGTGATGAGAATCTGCGTACTCACGGGCACCATCACTTCCCTGCTGTACTGCTAGCTGTAAGAGGAGCCACCACCCATGAACCGACGCGTCATCGCAGCCACCAGCACGGCCCTGGCACTCGGGCTCTCCGCCACCGCCTGCGGAGGGGGTGGCTCGGAGGCCGACGGCGGGACCGACGGCAAGGGCAAGACGCTCACCGTGTGGGTCATGGAGGGGACAAACCCCGACGCGAAGCCCTTCTTCAAGGAGGCCGCCGCCGCCTTCGAGAAGAAGACCGGCGCCAAGATCAAGGTCGAGTACCAGCAGTGGGCCAGCGCCCAGCGGAAGTTCACCACCGCGATCGAGGGCGGCGCCGACCAGGTGCCCGACGTCGCGGAGGTCGGCACCACCTGGGTTCCGGGCTTCGCCGACAAGGGCGCGCTCGTCGACGTCTCCAAGGAGGTCGACAAGGCCGGCCTGACCGACGACCTCGTCCCCGCCCTCAAGGACGCGGGCACCCTGGACGGCAAGCAGTACGGCATGCCCTGGTACGCGGGAGTCCGCTCGGTCGTCTACCGCAAGGACATCTTCGCCAAGCACGGCATCAAGCCCCCGACCAACTGGAACGAGCTGCGCTCGGCCGCCAAGACCCTGAAGAAGGACGAGCCGAAGATGCTCGCCTTCCCCGTCGCCGGCGGCGCGGAAATGTTCGCAACTCCCTTCATCTGGGGCGCGGGTGGCCAGCTCGCCGTGGAGAAGGGCGGCAAGTGGCAGTCGGCCATCAACTCGAAGAAGGCTGTCGAGGGCATCACCGCCTACACCGACCTCGCCCTCAAGGACAAGGTGTCCCCGGCCAAGGTCAACACCTGGACCGAGAAGGAGGTCGGCGACGCCTGGAACAAGGGCGAGGTCGCCATGTCCCTCTCCGGCAACTGGACCCCGAAGGCCTTCGCCGAGGCCAACCCCGACCTCAAGGGCAAGCTCGGCGCCATCCCGATCCCCGGCCAGAAGGGCGGCATGTCCCCGTCGTTCCTCGGCGGCTCCTACCTCTCCGCGTTCAAGACGGACAAGCAGGCGCTGTCGTGGGAGTTCATCAAGCTCCTCACCACCGGCAAGTTCGCCAAGAAGTGGGCCGAGCAGAGCAGCTACCTGCCGCCCACCAACACGGACCTCGACAAGATGCCCGACAAGGACGACGCGCTGGTCAAGCCGTTCGTCAAGCAGTTCAAGGACGGCGGCGCGAGCGTGCCCAAGGCCAAGTCGTACACCGAGATCCAGGCCACCCAGGTCATCCCGAAGATGGTCCAGTCGATCCTGGCGGGCAAGGCCACGCCGCAGCAGGCGGCCGACAAGGCGGCCAAGGAAATGGACGCGATCTTCGCGCAGAGCGAGTGACCTGCTCCGCAGGAGTCCGTTTCCTCTCCGCTCCGAAGAGCGGAGTGTCCACGAAGGAATCAGATGAACCGCACGCTCGCCACGAAGGCCGTGGATGCCCCGGAGCGCCAGGGCAGCCGGCCGTCCGTGCCCTCGCCCGAGTCCGAACGCCTGCTGAGGCGTAAGCGCAGGACCACCCTCACCCGGCCCTGGCTGCTGCTCGCCCCCTCCCTCGTCGTCCTCGCGGGGCTGCTGCTCTGGCCGATGATCCAGGTCGGGATCCTGTCGCTGCAGGACTACGAGGTGAAGTTCGGCGGCGGCGTCGCCACCTTCACCGGCTTCGACCACTACGTCGAACTCCTCAGCGGCGATCTGCTCTGGAAGACGGTGCTGCCCAACACCGCGTTCTTCGCGGTGGCCTGTGTCGGCCTGACGGTGGCGCTCGGCACCGCGATCGCCCTGCTCCTGAACAGGCTCGGCCCGGTCTGGCGGACCATCTGCTCCACCGCGATCATGGCCGCCTGGGCGATGCCCGCGGTGACCGGTACCTACGTGTGGATCTGGCTCTTCCAGCCGGGCGACGGCCTGTTCAGCGCTCTGGTGGGCGGCTCCGACTCCAGCAACTGGTTCACCGACCGCCTCTCCTTCTACGCCATCGGGACCCTCAACGTGGTCCACCACGGCTTCCCGTTCGTCGCGATCACCGTCTTCGCCGGACTCCTGACCATCCCCAAGGAGCTCTACGAAGCGGCGATGCTGGACGGCGCGAACGCCTGGCAGCGGTTCTGGAAGGTCACCGTCCCCGCCATCAAGCCGGTGTTCCTCGTGGTGACGATCCTGTCGACCATCTGGGATTTCAAGGTCTTCACGCAGATCTTCCTGATGCCCGGAGGCCAGGGCCAGAACGAGCAGGTCGAGAACCTCGGCGTCTACTCGTACCTCGAAGCCTTCGCCAAGGAAGACTATGGAATGGGCGCCGCCGCGGCGGTCCTGCTCACCCTCCTCCTCCTCGTGATCACCATCATCTACATTCGCACCCTGTTCAGGCAGGGGGAGGAGGACCTGTGAGCACCACCGACATGCCCGCCACGACGCGGTCCTCCCTCGGCTCCAAGGTCGGTCTGCCGGCAGCGGTCGCCGCACTCCTGATCTTCACCCTCTTCCCGATCTACTGGATGGTCTCGACGGCGCTGGACCCGAGCGCCCAGAGCCGCGGAGCGAACCTCCTCCCCGGCGGCTTCACCTTCGACCACTTCAATACGGTCTTCGAACGCGGCAACTTCGGTACGTACTTGCTGAATTCGGCCATCGTGGGCCTGGGCACGGTAGTGGTCTCGGCGGCCCTCGCGCTGTTCGCGGCTGTCGCGGTCGCCCGCTTCAAGTTCAAGTTCCGCACATCCGTGCTGGTCATGGTTCTGATCGTGCAGATGGTGCCGCTCGAGGCGCTCGTCATCCCGCTGTTCATCCAGATGCGCGACTACGACATGCTCAACAGCCTCCTCGGCCTGACCATCGTCTACACCGCGCTGTCGCTGCCCTTCGCCATCTGGACCCTGCGCGGCTTCGTGCAGACCGTGCCCAAGGACATCGAAGAGGCGGCGTACATCGACGGCTGCTCCTGGTGGCGGATGTTCCGCTCCGTGCTGCTTCCGCTGGTCGCGCCCGGGCTCGTCGCCACGTCGATCTTCGCGTTCATCACCGCGTGGAACGAGTTCGTCTTCGCGTACACCTTCATGAAGAGCAGCGACAAGTACACCGCCGCGGTCGGCATCTTCCAGTTCTTCGGCGAGAACACCACCAGCTGGGGCCCGGTCATGGCCAGCTCCACGCTGGTCACGGTGCCGGTCCTGATCTTCTTCGTGGCGGTCCAGCACCGGCTCGCCTCCGGGCTTGCGGCAGGAGCGGTCAAGGGCTGACCCGCGTGTCGGCGCCGGGGCCGGCCGAAGTCCTCGGCCGGCCCCGGCGGTTGTGCGGGTGCGGACACTCAGATGCGGCCCTTGCCGTAGTAGGTGCCGATCTGGTCGTGGTACCCGGCGTCTCCGACGTGCTTGTCCTTGTCGAATTCGGGGGCGTCCTTGATCTGTGCCTTGGTGCGGTCGACGTGAATCGTCTTGTTCTTGGTGTCGATCCGGGACACGGTGCCCGCGGGAAGCAGGACATGCTTGCCGAAGATCCACACACCGGTGTCGACGACGAGGTAGGCGGAGCCGACCTCGTCCGAGTGCTTGTCGACCTTGCCGATGCTGCCGTCGGAGGCCTCCACCTTGAAGCCGATCAGATCGACTCCCTGGGTGTGGCCGCTCGTCGGCGGATAGCCCCACATGTTCTCGTTCACGTTCGGCTCCTTCATCGACGATGTACGGCTCGGAGCGCCCTGTTCAGCGATGCCGGCGCTCCTCGGGTCGGCGGGTGCCCCCGCTCCGGGGATGAACACAACTGACCATGGAGCAACCGACTTTGCCGTGCCGCGCGGCCGCGCGACGTGGCGCCCTCGATCTAGTGCAGTTCGGCGTGCGGAACGTGCGGAATGCGTTCGTGAGCAGGTGCTCGTACGCGACGGTGTCCGACTGCCTGATCTGGCTGTACTGGCGGTGGAACGCGGCCTGCCCCGCGTCTCCTCGCCACGGTGCGAGGAAGGCATCGAGGACTCCAGGACGGAAGCCGACGTGTGTCGCGTGCCGCAGGTGGCTGGCGACCGATGCCTCATCAGTAGGCAGCCCGGTACCAACGAGCCCGCCTCACTGACTGCGGTACGTCCCCGTGGGCGGGACCGTGCATGTCGGACAGGCCGTTACGCGGTGACCGTGTCCGTCGCGTCCGTGGCCGCGGGGGCGTCGTCGAAGGTCATCTCCGGTGCGGGTCGGCGGAAGCCCTTGGTCAGGACGGTCAGGTAGACGACGCCGATCGCCAGCCAGACGCCGCCGATCTGGAGCGCGACGTCACTGAGCTTCGTGAGCAGGTAGACGGAGACGGCGGTACCGATGACCGGCATCACCAGGTACGAGAACAGGTTGGGGGTACGGCCCTGCCTGCGCTCGCGGACCAGGTGGGCGATCACGCAGATGTTCACCAGGGCGAAGCCGAGGAAGGCGCCGAAGTTGATGAACGAGGTGGCCGTGGTCAGGTCGAGTCGCATGGCGACGACACCGGCGGCCGCGGTCAGCAGCAGGTTCGGCACGGGCGTGCCGGTCTTCCGCGACAGCTTGCCGAAGACGGCCTTGGGCAGTGCGCCGTCGCGTCCCATGACGTACATGAGGCGGGCCGCGGAGGCCTGCAGGGCGATACAGGAGGCGATGGATCCGGCGATGGTGACGAAGTTGATGATCTCGGCGTACGTCTCGCCGCCGACCTGGACCTTCAGGTGGTAGGCGGCCGCGTCGACGTCGGCGAACTTCGCGCCGGGGTGCACCAGTTGCATCACGAAGGACAGCACGATGAAGATCGCTCCGGCGGCGATGACGCAGCCGATGATGCCTCGGCCGATCGTCCGTGCCCCGCCCTTGGCCTCCTCGCCCAGCGTGGAGACGGCGTCGAAGCCGAGGAAGGAGTACGCGGCGATGGCGGCGGCCGCGGTGACCGCGCCGATCGACGTGCCGGAGTTCCACACGGCATCCGTGGCGGGGGTGGAGGAGCCGTGCTTGCCGAGGAAGACGACACACAAGGTGGCGAAGAGGACCAGAGATCCCAGAGCGATGAACATCAGGACCTTGTTGACGCGGTCCGCGAGCTTCATGCCGAAGACGTTGACGGCGGTGGTGAGCCCCACAGAGACGATCAGCCAGACCCACTTGGGTACGTCGGGGAACTGGGCGTTGAAGTAGATCGCCGTGATCAGCCAGCCGACCATCGGGATGAAGAAGTAGTCGAGCAGCATCGCCCACCCGGACAGGAAGCCGACGCGGCTGTCGAGCATCCTGCGGGCGTAGGTGTAGACCGACCCCGCGCCGGGCACGGCGCGCGCCATCTTCGCGTAACTCAGCCCGGTGAGCAGCATCGCGACGGTGGCGACGGCGAACGCGGTCGGGGCCGCGCCGCCACTGGTGGCGGCGACCACACCGAAGATCGTGACGACGATGCCGGGGGAGATGTAGGCCAGGCCGAACAGGACGACGGAGAACAGGCTCAGGTCGCCCTTCAGCCCCATGGTGGTCGTGCCAGGTGTCTCGCTGGTCATCGCGGTGGCTCCTCGGTGGTGTGGGCGGGGTTCCAGGTGGCGGGGTCGATGCGGCCCCCGTACAGCGGGAGTTCGAGGGCCGGGTCGCCGGGGCGGAACTGGTCCCAGACCCGGTTGAGACCGGCGGTGCCGTAACGGCGTACGTTGCCGACCTCGTCGAGGTCGATCACGTCGGTGAGGGTGGAGTCGCCGGCGTCGATGGTTTCGGCGCGCACCGTGCCCTGTGGGTCGATGACGAGGCTGCGGCCGATCCCGGAGGGGGCGGCGGAGTTGACGCTGGCGACGAAGACCTGATTGGTGATGGCGTTGGCACGGTTGAGGACGACCTCCTGCGCGCGGTCGCTCGTCGGCGTGCGGACCACGTTGACGATCAACTCGGCTCCCATCCAGGCCAGTTGGCGGGAGATCTCCGGGAACCAGGTGTCGTAGCAGATGGAGAGGCCGATGCGGCCGACCCCCGGGAGGTCGACGACCTCGAACCGGTTGCCGGGCGCGGTCGTCTCGTACGGGCGCCACGGGCAGATCTTGCGGTACGCGGCGAGGCGCTCACCCCGTGGTGAATAGACCGGCGCCGTGTTGTGGACGAGGTCGCCGGTGCCCCGCTCGTAGACGCTGCCGGGTACCAGCCAGATGCCCAGGTCCCCCGCGAGCTCGGCGAAGGCCGTATCGCGTTTGCCGTCGAGCGGCTCGGCGGCCTGCTCCGGGGCGGCCGGGATGCCGGGGGCGCTCTCGCCGAGGTGCAGTTCGGGGTAGACGACGAGGGCGCCGGGTGCGCGCAGTTTCACGCGCCGCTCCACGTCGGCGGCGAAGCCCGCGAGGTCGTCGGCCGGGCGGCCGGGCGCCTGGGCGAGGATCAGGGGCAGGGGGCGGGCCATGCGGGAACACCAGCCAATCGAAGGGACTGAACGAACCGAAGGAACTGTTCGGGGGGAAGTCGACGGAGGTTCGGGTGCCGATCACCAGAAATTCCGGTGGGACAAGAATGCGGCCGGTCACCCATAGCCTCAAATACTTGATAGGGCTGATTAGCATGCCTCCGAGGCATGCAAGTGTCATGCCTCCGCCGTCCGCCGTCTCTGCCTCCGTCTTCGCCTCCGTCTCTGTTTCCGTCTCCCGAGGGGCCACCGCCATGGAACTCCGAGTGCTTCGCTATTTCCTGACCATCGTGGAGACGGGTTCCGTCACCAAGGCCGCCGAGGTGGTCCGCGTCGCCCAGCCCTCGCTGTCACGCCAACTACGCGGCCTGGAAGGGACGTTGGGGATGACGCTCTTCGACCGCGACGGCAAGCAGATGGTCCTGACGGCGGCCGGCCGGCGCTTCCTTCCGCTGGCCCGCGACCTGGTCGCCCGCGCGGACAGCGCCGAGGCCGCGGTCGGTGCGCTGGCTGCCGGTCGTGCCATGCGGATCACCGTGGCGGCGCCGCCCACCACCATCACCGACGTGATCGCCCCGTTCCTGGCCACCTGGGGGCCGGAGGACCCGCTCGTCACCGTGCAGGCGGAGAGCCCGGCACGTGCGTACCAGGCCCTGGCGAGGGGCGCCGACGTGGCCATCTCCTCGGCACCTCCGAGGCGCCGTTTCGCCGGGCTCCCGGTGGCCCGGCTGCCGCTGTGGGCCTACGTCCGCGCCGACCATGCCTGGGCGGACCGGGACCGGGTCACCATCGACGAACTTGCCGCGGAGCCCCTCATCGTCCTCACCCCGGCACACGGCACCCGCCGCATCCTGGACCACGCCGTGCAGGACGCGGACGCCTCGTACGACATCGTGCTCGAATGCGACACACCGCATGTCGCCCAGGCCATGGCGGCGTCGGGGCATGGTGTCGCGGTGGTCTCCGACGATCCCCGCTTCGACCTGCACCCGCTGCTGATCCTCGACGACACGGGCGAACCGCTGCAGATCCACCTGCACGCGGCATGGGACGCCAGCCACTACGCGCCGCGCAGCATCGAGGCATTCGCGGCCGGGTTGTCACGCTTCTGTGTCGAGCGGTACGGGTCGCAGGTCGCCGCCCGCCTGTGAACTGCGGCGACGACCACGTGGAGGTATGCCTGGCAGGCAGCCTGATCAGACCGGGCAGGCATTGGACGGCGGCCCCGGGACACCACACCATGCTGCGAAATCCCGCATCAGCCGCCAGCCCGAGAGGCCTCGCACCATGCCAAGACCGTTCCCTGCCCGACGACTACGCCGTGCCGCTGCCGTCGCCGCCGTGCTCGCGGGGCTGTTCGCCGTCCTGCCGTCGACGATGGCGGCGCCCGCCGCGACCGCAGCCGCATCCGTGCCGGGTGATCCGCTCACCGGAAGCGGTGCGGTGACCCGGACGACTGTCACCGCCGCCCAACTCACCAAGGGGAGCCCCCAGGACACCGTGCCCGACAGCGCCTTCGCCCTGCCGGCGCAAGCGGCACCACCCACGCACAGCTTCGAAGGAACCCTCGCCCTCAAGGACCTCGCCACCGCCGGCGGATTCCGCGCCCTGAAAGACCCGGACGGATACGCGGACGCGGCAGCGACCCGGCACCTGCCGCCGGTCGACATCGCCCTCGTGCAGAACGGCAGCCACCTCGTCCCAGCGAAGCGCGGATTGCAGTACACGGACAACCCGGCGTGGAACCTCGCGGTGGGCCCCGGCCGTGCGTGGAACGAGGACGGCGACGGTCAACGCACGCGCGCCTCCCTGCCGTTCGCGCTCGTCGAGCGCAACGCCAACTGCGTGCACAACGGCGCCCTCACCTTCCTCTTCGACGACACATCGATCTCCGAGGTCCGCTACCAGATCACCACGGAGACCTGCGAGTACTTCCAGTTCGACATGTGGGGCCAGGTACCGGCCGACTACCGGCCCGGCCCCGTCGACGACGCCGACACGCTGCGCGACGCGTACGCCTCGGAGACCAAGGACCGGCTTCCGACGAAGCCCATCTCAGCGCTGGCCACCGACCACCCGGACAGCGGGGTGGATGTCTCGAAGTTGACCTCCGGCATCACGCCGTCCGCGCTGAGCACCTTCGGCCTCTACTTCGACGGAGTCCACTACGTGGGCAACTGTCGTACGAGACAAGGGAATTACCCGTTCTGTGGCCAGATGCTGCTGCCTTCGTACTCGACCGCGAAGTCTGCGTTCGCGGGGACAGCCATGCTGCGTCTGGCGCAGCGCTACGGCCCGGCCGTGACCCAGGAGCAGCTCTCCGACCACATCCCCGAGACGGCCGGCAGCCCCGCCTGGAACGGCATCACCCTCGACCACACCCTCGACATGTCCACCGGAAACTACACCTCGCCCGGCTACGAGACCGACGAGTCGGGCCGCACCATGGCGGACTTCTTCGCGGCCGAGCCCTACGCCGACAAGATGCGATTCGCCCTGTCCTTCCCGCGCAAGGCCAAGCCCGGCAGCAAGTGGGTCTACCACACCTCGGACTCCTTCCTGGCCACCCGCGCGATGAACAACTACCTCCGGGACAAGGCCGGTTCGGGCACCGACCTCTTCACCATGCTCCGTGACGACGTCCTCAAGCCCATCGGTGTCGGGCCCGACTCCCTCGTCTCCTCCCGCACCGACAACAGCCCCGGCGGAGCGCCCTTCGGCGGCTACGGCATGTTCTGGACGCAGGACTCCGTCGCCAAGTTCGCGAAATTCCTCAACAACGACCACGGCGCCGTGGGCGGCAAGCAGCTGCTCGACCCGACCCTGCTGGCAGCCACCATGCAACGCACACCCGGGGCCCGGGGTGTGACCACCACCGGCACCAAGCCCATGAAGTACCAGAACGGCTTCTGGGCCCGCGAGTTCACCTCCGCCGACAACCCCGCCTACAGCAGCCCCTTCTACGTACCCTTCATGTCGGGATACGGCGGCATCACCGTCGCGATGATGCCGAACGGCGCGACCTACTACTACTTCAGCGACAACAACGAGTTCAGCTGGGACGCCGCCGTCGCCGAAGCCGACAAACTGGCACCCATGCCCGGTGGGTCAACTGCCGCAAGGTAGACACCATCGAGTGCCCTTCGGCTGGGGTACGTGCATCCTCGTCAGGGGAGCGAATTGGGGCCCAGAGGTCTTGGGGCATAGGTTGACGGCATGGTGGAGGGGGCGGACTCCGCGGCGCGGACCATGCCGCAGGAGCAGCAGAACAGGGGACGGCGTGCCGTTCGACGGAAGAAGGACAAGGGCGGGCTGGCTCGTTCGTCGTTGTTGATGGCTGTTGGCACGGTGGTGTCACGGGCGACGGGGCTGATCCGTCAGGTGTTGCAGGCCGCGGCGCTCGGCACAGGTTTGCTGGCCAGTACGTACAACACGGCGAACACCGTGCCGACGAGTCTGTACACGCTGCTGATCGGTGGGGCGCTCAACGCCGTGTTGGTGCCGCAGCTGGTTCGGGCCAGGGCGACGCAGCCTGACGGCGGACGCGCGTACGAGCAGCGTCTGGTCACGCTCGTGGTCTGTGTGCTGGGTGTGGGCACGGCGCTGGCGGTGTGGGCGGCGCCGCGGATCGTGGGCCTGTACATGCGGGACACCCCGGACAGTCACGAGGCGTTCGAGCTGACGGTGACGTTCGCGCGGTTCCTGTTGCCGCAGATCTTCTTCTATGGGCTCTTCGGCATCTACGGGCAGGTGTTGAACGCCCGCGAGAAGTTCGGCGCGATGACGTGGACCCCGGTGCTGAACAACGTCGTGCTGGTCGGCATGTTCGCCGCCTATCTGGGGCTGATGACGGTTCCCGACCGGGTGGAGGACATCACCGCCGACCAGGTGCTGTTGCTGGGAATCGGGACGACGGCGGGCATCGCCGTGCAGGCCCTGGCGCTGATCCCGTTCGCGCGGGCGGCCGGTTTCCGTTTCCGCCCGCGGTTCGACTGGCGGGGCACGGGGCTCGGCAAGAGCGTTCACGCGGCGAAGTGGACGCTGCTGTTCGTCCTCGCCAACCAGGTCGCCCTGACGGTGGTCACGAATTACGCCAACGCCGCCGACCAGGAGCTGCCGCGGGCCGGCGCGGGCTACTCGGCGTACACCTACGCGCAGACCATCTGGCTGCTGCCGCAGTCGATCGTGACGGTGTCCCTGGTGACGGCCTTGCTCCCGCGTATGAGCCGGTCCGTTGCCGAGGGCCGCATCCCGGATCTGCGCGCGGACCTGTCCAGGGCGCTGCGGATCAGCGGCGTGGTCATCGTGCCCGCCGCGTTCCTCTTCCTCGCTCTGGGGCCACAGATCTCCTCGCTGCTGTTCGCCCACGGGGCGGCGGACGCCGACTCGGCCCGCCCCCTGGGGTACATGCTGCAGGCGTTCGGACTCGGCCTCATCCCGTTCTCCGCCCAGTACCTCCTGCTGCGCGGCTTCTACGCCTACGAGGACACGCGTACGCCGTTCCTCATGGCCGCCTGGATCGCGGCCGTGAACATCGCCCTGGCCACCGCCTGTCATGTGCTCCTGCCCGCCCGCTGGGCGGTCGTCGGCATGGCCGGCGCCTACACCGTCTCCTACGCCGCCGGTCTCGCACTCACCGCGCATCTGCTGCGCAAGAGACTTGGGGGCCGCATCGACGACGACGGCGGCCTGCGGCGCACGTACGTGAAGCTGTTCTGCGCCGCGGGACCGGCCGCAGGGCTGGGCTGGGCCGCGGCGCGCGCGTGTGCGGGCCTGGGCAGTGGCACGTGGCCCACGGCGGTCGCACTGGCCACCGGGGCGTTGGTGACAGCCGCGGGATTCCTCCTTCTCGCCCGGCTGATGAAGGTCAACGAGCTGCGTCGGTTGCCCGGGATGCGCTGAGTCCGGGCGGACGACGCCAGGAAGCGTGCTTCATAAACGTTCCTGCGCGCGGACGGTCAGCGGTCGTCGTCGCCTCGCGCCGAGCCTGGCGGGCGCGCGCCGCTGCGTACGCGAAGATGGTCGCGTTCCCCGGTCCGACTCGGCGGAGGCCGCGTATGAGTACTCGTTTTCAGGAGATCGACTGGCGTCCCACGCCCCTGGGTGACATCAGCCTGCGCCGCAGACGGGACCCGGTCTCCGGTGAGGACGTGTACGAGGTGAAGTTGGGGGAGGAGTTCCTGATGTCGAGCCTCTTCACCGCGGCGGAGATCGAGCTTGCCCGGCTCGGCCTCGGTCTCCTTGCGGACACGGAGCTGGACGTCGCCGTGGGCGGCCTCGGCCTCGGATACACGGCCGGGGCCGCACTCGACGATCCGCGGGTGCGTTCGGTGACGGTGGTCGAGGCGCTGGGAGAGGTGATCGATTGGCATCGGCGGGGGTACGTGCCATTGGGCGGTCGTCTCACGTCGGACCACCGGTGTCGGCTGGTTCAGGGCGACTTCTTCGCGATGGTCGCCGAGGGCGGCGGCCTGGACCCGAGCGATCCGGACCGCCGCTTCCACGCCATCCTGCTCGACGTCGACCACTCTCCCCGGCACGTCCTGCATCCCCGGAACGCGGCCCTCTATCGGCCTGAAGGGCTGCGCGCCCTTGCTCAACTGCTCGTCCCGGGCGGTGTGTTCGCCCTCTGGTCGAACGATCCGCCGGACCGGGAGTTCGAAGCCGCGGCCGGGGAGGTCTTCCCGAGCGTGCGGAGTCACGTCGTGGAGTTTCCCAATCCCCTGCAAGGTGGTTCTTCCACCAACACGGTATACGTGGCGCGGTAGTGCGTAGAGCGACTTGCCGCGCTTGAGGTCGCCACCGGCAAGGTGATTGGTTCACTCCACCGTCGGCACCGCGCCGAGGAGTTCAAGAAGCTCCTCGTCAAACGAACAAGCGGATACGACGAGGTGTCCACCGGTCCGTCCAGGCCCTGGAGCAGGACATCCGGTCCAGGACCTAGGACGTGCGGCCCGTGGTCGACGCGAAGCCCAGCCAGGTGTGGCGGTTGTTCCACCAGCACCAGCCGACCTTCGGGGCGTTGCGCCGCTCGCGGCCGTCCCGGCCCGTGCCGTTGCTGATCCAGATCGCCGGCGTACGGGCGTCGAAGTCGCCCTTCGCCTTGCGCAGCCGGGACCCGATCGTCATGAAACAGAGGTTGCGCTCCAGCGCGGCCGGCTGCTGCAGCACCCAGTGGATGCCCTCGCTGAGCGTGAGCGGCGTCCGGTCCTCCTTGGTGAGTGCGGGAAGGGCTTCCTCCGGGCTCCAGTTGGACATGTGGTCGCCGCGGTCGATACCGCTCACCAGATAGAGCGGGGCCTCGGGCACCTCGACCGCGCCGACCGGTGCGAAGTCGTCGACGTCGGGCATGTCGACGACCACGAAGCCGGGCTTGTCGTCGCGACGGAGCAGTGGAGCGAGGGCCGAGGCGGGGGCGCGGTCCGGGTGGACGGCGAGCAGCGTGTAACCGTCGGCGTCGCCATCCGTGAACTTATCGGCGAAGGCGCGCAGTTCGTCGGCCGGGATCCCCGAGATCTCGTGCACGCCGAGCTCGATCAGACGCTGGGCCTGGGCGGCGAGCGGTGGGAGAGCGGTCACGGTGGACGATGACTCGGGCACGGTACTCCTTGAATCGGCGTATGTGGGACCGGCGTACACGGGACCGGTGCAGTGGGCCCCGAGGGAACGAGGGAGGCGGGTGGGAAGTTCCCGGCGCAGAGCGCCAGTGTCGGCGTCGGTGACGACCTGGTGGTTCGTGGAATATCGGTAGTTCTCAACTGCTCGGCGACGGTGTGATCGCGGGTGGACACCAGGGTGCCGTCCACGATGAGCACGGTGTCCTTGGCGAACCGTTTGCGGGGCTGGAGGGGCCGCGACCAGCAGCGCCCGGTCTTCCAGCGGAAGGCTCCACGGCCGGCCCTTGTGCCGGTCCGCCCGGGCACTCGGATTCATCCGCCGCCGATCCATCTCACGATGAAGCCGTACCATCCTCGCCATGACCATCGACCTCCTCGCCGAGGACCTCCAGCCCGGCGACCTCCTGGAACTCTCGACCGATTCGGGCACCCAAATCCTCCGGTTGACTCATGTGGAGCGGCGTACCCAAGGCATCAAGTTCATGGGGCTAAATCACCAGGGGGCCCTCTACTCCAGCGGCATGAAGTACGGCGAGCTCGCGCGGTGCGTACGCCCGTAGAGCATCGCTCGGACTGCCGATGGGAGTTACGGGACAACCATCGAGTGGCGTACCGCAGGGATCACCCAGCGTCACCCGACCTCACGGCTGCGGGCCAGTTCGATGGCTTCGGTGTGGTCGGTCACTTCCAACAGGAACCAGCCGCCGAGGGTTTCTTCGCCGGCGTGTACGGGCCCGTCGGCCACCGATACGGTTCCGTCGGTCGCCGTGCGCACGGTGACAGGACCCTGAGCGTGACGCATCGGTCTCGAAGATGACGAGGGCGTACTTCATGACAGGTTCCTCTTCTCGGTGAGTACAGCGGAATTGGTGGTTTCGGTAACGGCGGTGGTCGGGGCGAGGCGCGCCAGCGCACCTGTCTCGAGCGCGGTCCACAGCGCGCCGTCCGGGCCCACCGTGATGCCGTGTGGTTCGGAGGCCGGCGTGGGCAGGTCGTGGACGGTGATGATGCCGTCATCGGTGATCGAGCCGACTCGGTTCCCGCCCCACTCGGTGAACCACGCGGTGCCGTCGGCGTCGGTGGTGATGGCGTGCGGCCGGGCCTGCCGGTCGGGCAGTGGGTACTCGGTGATCTGGCCGTCGGGTGTTCTGCGGCCGATCTGGCCGGCCGCGATCTCGGTGAACCAGACGGTGTCGTCGTGGGCCAGGGTGACGCCTACCGGTGCGGCCGCTTCGGTGGGCAGCTCGTGGACGGTGATGCGGCCGTCCATGGCGATGCGCCCGATGGCATTGGCCTGGTTCATCGTGAACCACATCGCGTCCTGGGCCGCGGCGATCGCGGAGGGGAACGCGCCGGTGCGCGGCAGCGGGTACTCGGTGACCGAGCCCTGCGTGGTGATCCGGCCGATGCGGTCGGCGGCGGTTTCGGTGAACCATAAGGCGCCGTCCGGCCCGACCGCGATACCGAAGGGACCGCACCGCGCGGTGGGCAGGGGGAACTCGGTCACCTCGCCGGCGGTGGTGATCCGGCCGATCCGGTGCGCACGGTACTGGGTGAACCACAAGGCGCCGTCCGGGCCGGCACAGATGACGGTCGGGCCGCTGTCCGGGGCCAGTTGATGATGGATCGAATCCTGCCCCGGGGCGAATCGTCCGATCCGGCCGCTGTGCACCAAGGTGAACCACAGTGCGCCGTCAGGCCCCGTGGTGATCGCGTACGGACCGCCGGCGGGATCGGACACCACATACTCCTCGACCGGCCGTGCCGTCATCGCTTCCCCAGACCTTCGGTGGCGGCGATGCGGGCGATGTCCTGCGGGGAACCGGCCATGATGGTGCGGGAGTTGGCGCTCACCAAGTGGACGGGCCAGTCCCACCAGGCGGCGCGGAGAAGCTGCTCGACGGCCTGGTCGTCGAAGCGCTGTCTGATCGCCCTGGCCGGGTTCCCGCCCACGACGGTGTAAGGCGGCACATCGGTCGTGACCACCGCACCCGCCGCGATCACCGCACCGTCGCTGATCCGTACTCCCGGCATCACCGTGGCCCCGTATCCGAACCACACGTCGTTGCCGACCACCGTGTCGCCGCGGCTGGGCATGCCGGTGACGATGTCGAGGTTCTCCTCGGCCCACCGGCCTCCGAACATGGTGAAGGGGAAGGTGGACGTCCCCATCGACGGATGGTCGGCGCCCGCCATCAGAAACCTCGTGCCGGTGGCGATCGCACAGTACTTGCCGATGATCAAGCGCTCCGGGCCGTAGGCGTACAGCACATTGCGCTGGACGAACTCGGTCGCGCCGTCGGGGTCGTCGTAATACGTGAAGTCACCCGCCACGACATGGGTCCCGGTGACCAGGGGTTTGAGGAAGACGACCCGTTCGTGCGTCGGCAGTGGATGAAGCGTGTCCGGGTCGGGTGTGCACACGGCATTGCGGTCAGGCGTCACGCGGGAATCTCTCCCTATGAGTTCCGAGGGGCAGGTAAGCAGGCAGCGCAGGGTGTGAGAGCCCCCGAGGCGGCTGAACCGGCTCCGTCCAAGCATGCGGAGCCCCGAGCCCGGGAACAACTGCCGATCTTGTTAAGGTCGTTAACTCAGAAGTTCATGATCCGGGACCGCCCGGCAGCCGGATCCGGAGCCGTGCGGAGGGGGCGGAGCGGGATGGAACTGCGGGACATACAGATCTTTCTGACGCTCGCCGAGGAGCTTCACTTCGGCCGCAGCGCGGAACGTCTGAACGTCTCCCCGGCTCGAGTCAGCCAGGCGATCAAGAAGCAGGAACGTCGCATCGGAGCGCCCCTTTTCGAGCGGACAAGTCGACATGTACGCATGACTTCCCTCGGTGAAGAGCTGCACCGGAGGCTGAAGCCGGCCTATGAGGACATCCAAGCGGCCTTGGCCGAGGTGACCGCCATCGCCCGCCGACCTCCCGCCACGCTGACAGTGGGGGTGATGGGTGCGCAGATGCATGAGATGCGCTCGGTCCTCGACCACTTCCGGTCCCGGCATCCCGCAGTCGAACTCCGGTTCAAGGAGGTGTTCTTCAGTGATCCGTTCGGAGCGCTGCGGGCAGGCGAGGTCGACACCGTGGCCGCCTGGCTGCCGGTGCGCGAGCCGGACCTCACCGTCGGCGTGGTGCTGCGCGAGGAACCGCTTCGCCTGATGGTGGCCGCGGACCATCCGCTCGCCGGGCAGGGGACGGTGAGCATGGAAGTGCTCGGCGACCACCAGGTGCCGAGCCTGGCCGGACCGCTTCCCGCCTACTGGGTGAGCGCCGTCCTGCCGCTCTGCACACCGGCGGGACGCCCTGTCCGCCGCGGCCCGTCCGTCGCCACCTTCTACGAGGTCCTCGCCCTCGTCGCGACAGGAGATGTGGTGTGCCCTTGCCCTGACGAGGGACGGCGCTACTATCCACAGCCCGACATCGCCTTCCTGGCCATCCACGATGCGCCGCCCGTCCAATGGGGCCTGATCTGGCGCACGGACCGCGCGACCCCGCTGGTGCATGCACTCGCCGAAGCAGCGACGGAACGCGGAGCCCGACGGTGCGGTAGCGGCGGGCCCCTTGGCCCGGCCGGCTCCCCTCACGGCGCCGTCGCTGCGCCGACCGGAGGCACACCTGAACTTCCCGGGCGATGATCTTGTCGTCCTGCTGCCCGGCGAACATCTCGGCCGCCGGCATCCGGATGCCCGGGCGACAACACCACTACATCCTCAGTGGTTCAGAGAAGGAGCTGCTGTGCCGGGCGGGCAGCAGCTCGACGTGCTCGGCAGAACGTTCTGGCTGGAGGGTGTCGCTGCAGGCGTTGAGGAAGGGCGGCACCCCAGGCCATACCCACACCGTGCAGACGGTCCAGGCTCCACCGGTGGTCCAGGAGAGGAGCGTCGGGGAATCCCCGGCCTCCACGAACCGGAGCCACGCAGGGTAGGGCAAGGCGGTCTGGGCGCGATCACGGGACTCCCTGGCCGCCCAACCACCGAGCGACATCCAGCTCGTCCTGCCGGCGGCGTGCGATGGCGGCCAGGTCGTCCGGGTGGGCCCGGCCGGCTCAGCGTCTGCGGCCGGCGTGCAGTTCCAACCGCTCGGCTTCGAAGTGCGCACGGAAGTCGCGGTCGTGCGAGACGGCCACCACCGCCCCGGGGTACGCCGCGAGCGCCGCCTGGAGGTCCTCGACCAGGTCGAGCGCGATGTGGTTGGTCGGCTCGTCGAGGACGAGGAGGTCCGCGGGCCGGGTCACCAGGGTCGCGATCTGCAGCCGCCGCTGTTGTCCCACGGACAGGGCGGCGACCGGGACGTGCAGGTCCTGTTCGCGGAACAGGCCCAGGGACAGGAGCTGTTGGGCGTACTCCTCCGGCAGCCCGGGCCGTCCGGCGGCGAACGCGGCCAGCAGCGGCAGCCGTGTGGCGTGCGCGGGCAGTTCCTGGGCGAGGTAGCCGATCCGGGCGGGGCGGCGCGCCGTGCCCGCGTCCGGCTCCAGGTCGCCCGCCAGGACGCGGAGCAGCGTCGTCTTGCCCGCGCCGTTCTCGCCCGTGACGAGGAGGCGCGCTCCGGGCGCGATCGCCAGAAGCCCGTCCAGGTGCAGCCGTTGCCCGACCCGTACGTGGTCGAGTTCGGCGAGTGCGCCCCGGGTCGGGCCGCCGGCCGCCGACGCCAGTGCCGTCGTGAACCGGAGCGGTGCCGGCGGCTCCGTCACCGGGTTGCGCCGCAGCCAGTCCAGGCGCTCCCGCACCGAGCGCACCTGCCCGCCGAGCTTGGCCTCGCTCGAGCGGCGGTGTTTGCCGAAGCCCTGCTTCGGGTCCCGGCCGGTGGTGGCCAGCCGCCTGCTCGCGGCCTCGAGCAGCTCCTCCGCGCGGGCCACCTCCTCGACCCAGTCCGCGTACCGCTGCTCGGCTCCGCGCCGGGCGGCGGCCTTCGCGGCGCGGTAGCCGGTCCAGCCGTCGCCGTACCGGCGCACGGTGCGCTCGTCCCGGTCGACCTCGAGGATCGTGGTGGCGATGCGCTCCAGGAAGCCGCGGTCATGGGTGACCGCGACGACGGTGCCGCGGTGTGTGCGCAGGTGTTCCTCCAGCCAGCGCACGGCCGCCGCGTCGAGGTGGTTGGTCGGTTCGTCCAGGAGCAGCAGTTCGGGGGCGGCGGCCAGGACGCAGGCGAGCGCGAGGCGCGACTGCTCGCCGCCGGACAGCGAGCCGAGCAGGCGCTCCCGGGTGATCCGGGCAAGGCCGAGCCCGTGCATGGCGGCATCCACCCGGGCGTCGGCCTCGTATCCGCCGCGTTCCTCGTAGGCGATCAACAGGTCGCCGTACGCGGCGAGTTCCTCGTCCGAGGCGTCGGTGAGCAGCTCCTCTGCCGCTCGGAGCCCTCGCTCCATGTCGCGCAGTTCGGTGAGGGCGAGGTCGACGGCGTCCTGCACGGTGCAGTCCGCATCGAGTGCGAGTGTCTGGGCGAGGTGGCCGATTCCGCCGGGGAAGCGGACGGTGACCTCCCCGGCGTCCGGCGTCTCGGCCGCGGCGAGCAGCCGCAGCAAGGTGGACTTGCCGGAACCGTTCTCACCGATGACGGCGGTCTTCTCGCCCGGCCGGACGGTGAAGGAGACCTGGTCGAGGATGGTCCGGGTGCCGTACGACTTGGTGACGGACTTGACGGACAGCTGCGCCACGGCGGTGGCGGGCAGGGTGGTATGGGCGCGGTCGCGCATGGGGCTTTCCCTGGGCATGCGAAGGGGCTACGGGCAGCAGAAACGGCGGCGGGCGCCGTGCCCGGACTCAGACGAAGAAAAGGAAAGCCATGCGCCCACCATAACAAGACGAAGCGTCTCGCCTCAATCCGTTTGGGGCACGGCAGCGGTCGCGTCCAGGTTGAGGCGCTGGCTCACCACACCGTGCCGGCATCGACGATCCGTGGGTCGGCGCCGTCGGCGATGACGCGCAAGGTGATGTCCCGGTCGGTGACCACGCCGAGCAGCCGGTCGCCGTCGCAGACCAGCCGCCCGGATCAGCTCCTGCGCGGCCTGCCCGTCCTCGGTGAAGCCCATCATCAGCTGCGGGATCCCGTAGGGGAAGTCGCCGCGGTCGTACTGCCACGTGTGGAAGGTCTTGCCGTAGGTGGTCACGAGGTCCTCGAAGTAGGCGTGTTCAGCCACGTCGGGGATGCCGGGGTCGGTGAGGATGCCGGACTTCACCTCGTAATGGTGGCTGTGCCACAACCGCTTCTCGTCCTCGGGCAGAGCGCGGAAGCGCTCCTCGCTGATGATGTACTCGATGCCGATCAGGCTTGCTGATCGTCGCCGCTTTGCGGCCGGACAGAAGGCCGAGCGCCGCCGTCAGATCGGCCGCGGCGCCGACGCCGAAGGTCGCGGCCGACGCCCAGCCCGAGCGGTGCGTTCTACGAGTGAAGGACATGCGCGGTGAGTGCCCCGTGCCCGGCGGCCGTAACGGGGCGCGCCGAAGCATGGCGTGCGCCCACGTGGGAGCGGAGCTCGGCAAGCGGCTCCTGGGGGCACGCTTGACCAGCTGACGACAGGGTCGTCGGTCCGCCGCGGGCCACGTCGTTCGGCCGACCCGAATGATGTGGCCCGCAGCGCGTTGCGATGCCGGCTCCGCCCTGGTGCGAGGTGTGGGGGCATGCATGGGCCGTTGACGTTCGGGTACCGGAGTATCCCCTGGTGACAGCGCCGGAGAGACCGGAGAGACCAGAGAGGCCGCAGCGAACGAACACGAGGCGATCATGAGCGACGAGAGCATGGCGGACGACGCCTACCAGCCCACGGGCGGCAACGAGGAACAGGAGGACGCCGCACCCCTGGATCTCCAGGACGCGGTGGACGAACGGGACTACGACGAGATGCTCGACGAGGGGTACTCGCCGCCGGAGAAGCCGCTCGGTGTCACCAAGCCCGGCGTCACGGCGGCGGAACAGCACGAGGGCGAGTCCCTGGAGGAGCGGCTGCGCCAGGAAACACCCGATGCGGACGAGACCCCGGGAGACGTGTCCGACGGATCCGGCGAGACCCTCGATCCCGAGACGGGAACGGACCGCGCCGGGCGGCTGGTCGCGCCGGACGAGGGCTCCCACCCGGATACGACGAAGGAGGCGATCGCCTTCGACCAGGGTGTGGACGGTGGTGCGGCCGCTGCCGAGGAGGCCGCCGAGCATGTGGTGCCCGACGAGCAGCTGCCGCCCGCGGAAGGGGAACAGTAGCCGCGGAGCGGGCCGGTCACCCGGGCCCGGGGGCGACAGAGGAGCTCGCCCCGGCCTACGTCTCCGCGCCTCGGAGCCCGATTCCAGCTACACGATCGGGGAGACCATCGCGGTGACCGGCGGGATGACCGACAGCCGCTGAAGCGGGGTCAGGTCCGCCGTGCGTCCCGCAGGGGACGCAGCAGCGCGCTCCTGCCCTGTCGCCACTGCGCCAACAGCCGTTCGCCCAGGCGGCCTTCGAGGAAGCTGGTGGCGCACACGCCGAAGGCGATGTCACCGTCGAGGGAGGGCTCCGCGTCCAGCAGGCCGTCGACGACCTCGTGGCGCACCACCTGTTCGTGCACCGCGTCGGCCTCCACGTGTTCGTCGTAGAACCGCTGGGCCGCCGGGCCCGCGCCCAGCCGTCGCAGGGCGGCCGCCAGCCGTCGCGAGCCCGGCGGCGAAGTGATCTCGACCGTCGCGAAGTGGCCCACCAGCGCGCCGCGCAGGCTGCGGTGCAGGCCGAACAGGGACATGAGGTTGACGGTGGCGAGGGCGCCCGCCGGCGCGGAGTCGAGGTAGTGGCCGTAGGCGGTCTCCAGGCCGAGGTCCGTCATCAGGTCCGCGAACAGGTCGGCGTGGATGTCCTCGGCTCGCCCCGCCCCGAACTCGTCGTACTCGACGGCCACCATCGCGGCCTTCGCCCTGCCGTGCAGGCGGGGGATGACCCAGGCGTGGGGGTCGGCCTCCTTGAGGTGGTAGAGCGAGCGCAGGGCGGCGTACTCCCTGAACTGCCCTATGTGGCCGTCGCGTTCGAGGTAGTGGCTCACGCTGTCGTCCTGGTGGCCGACCGGCTCGACCTGCAGCTCGGCCAGCACCTGGGCGGCGCCCGCCCGCGGAGCGGCGTCGGAGCGCAGCGCGTCGAGGAATCGGTGTTCGAGTCGGCGTCGCAGCGCCAACAGGCCCGGCTCCCACTCCAGTTCGGGGTCGACGCCCCGAAACCCTTGGTAATGGAGCTCGTAGAGCGTGTACAGGGCGAGTTGGAGGTCCTCGCCGTACGGCTCGGCGGTGGTGATGGTGTGCTGCTGCGCAGAGGTGTCGGGAGGAGTACTGTCGCGCAGCGCAGCGATCACCCCGCTGGACAACTCGCCGCGCGGGACCGGGAGTTCGGGCCGGTGCGCGCGCGGGGCCGGCGGACGTGGCGGGGACGTCAGGTGCGTGGCGGTCATGTCTCCTCCCCTTCGGCACGGTCCGGCTGTGGGGCGGCTTTGCGGCGGCGGTGGCTGGTGTCGCACCAGGGGAACGTACGGCTGCGTCGGCACATGCAGATCGCGACCTGGAAGCGGTCGGACGCGTGCACCACCCCGTCGCCGTCGGTCACCTCGACAGGACCCTCCACGAGCAGGGGGCCCTCGCGGTCGACCCTGATGCGGCGCGGGCGCTCAGGGGAGTGCTGGTGCCCAGAGGAGTGCGGGTGCTCAGGGGAGTGCTGGTGCTCAGAGGAGTTCGGCACGGATGACCACCAGCTCTTCCCTCGTCGCTTCCCGGTCGAGCAGGCCCTGAGCACAGAGCCAGTCACGGCGTGCACGCATCACCGGGCCGAACGGCACCAAGCCCCGGTCGATCACTGCCGGCTTCATGCCGAGACCGTCCAGGCAATCCAGGGTCTCTTCCTCGTCGCACAGCGCGGAGTGGACCATCAGCAGCGTGCCGCCGGCGCGCAGAGCCCGTGCCGCGCCGGCGCAGGCCCGGTCGACGACCGTGCGGCCGGAGGGGCCGCCCTCCCACGCCACCGCGGCGCCGTGTGTCGGCGGTGACTCGGGGGACGGTACGTAGGGCGGATTGCTCAGGACCAGGTCGAACGTGCCGAGACCCGGTACCACCCCGAGGTCACCGTGCCGGACGGTGACGGCGGCACCGCTGAGCAGAGCATTGAGCCGCGCCGTCCACACCGCACGCCACGAGATGTCGACCGCGGTCACCCGCGCCCCGTGCCGCGCCGCGGCGAGGGCCAGCGCACCCGAACCGGTGCCCAGGTCCAGCACGGCGGTGCCCGGATCGAGAGGCTCGCGGTCGAGGGCCTGGAGCAGGAGCGCGGTGTCCGCGCCCGGCCGGTACACGCCCCGAGGCGCCAGCAGGCGGTGTCGGCGGGGTGGCAGTGCCATGTGTGCCGTCCTGGGCTGTGTCGTCATGCGGTGCTCACCACACTGGGGATCACAGAGGTCAAGACCGGTCCGTCCTTTCACCTTGCGACGCCGTGCCTCGATCGGCCACTCGACGCATGCCGTGACGCGCCGTGCACCTGAGCCGTGGGGACGCGCCGACACGTAGGAGTGCCCCGGTGTCGGCGGATGAACCGTGGCGGGTTCTCCGCGATGCGATCGGTCGGCCGGCGTCCGCCACGGACGGGTTTGCCGTGAGCGAAGGAGGTCAACCGGCCTATTCGGAGGTCTGAGCCGATGTACGCCACGAACGAAAGGAGCCCGGTATGACGACGGCGCCTTCCGGTGGCGACGGTCGAGGTGGTCGGGTGGCCGGCCAGGAGGCCGGGTACACACCGGACCCGCAGCGGTGGCAGGCCCTGTGGGTCACTTTGGTGGCCGGCTTCATGAGCCTGCTCGACGTGACGATCGTCGCGGTGGCACTGCCCACCATCCAGCGCGACCTCGACGCCTCACCGGCACAGGTGCAGTGGGTGGTCTCCGGGTACGCACTCGCCTTCGCCCTGGCTCTGGTGACCGCCGGCCGCCTCGGCGACGCCCTGGACCGGCGCCGCATCTTCCTGCTCGCGCTCGGCGGCTTCGTGCTCTGCAGTGCCGCCTGCGGGGCCGCCCCCACCGTCGGCCTGCTGGTGGCGGGGCGGCTCGCCCAGGGCCTCGCCGCCGGGTTCATGGCCCCGCAGAATTCGGCGTTCATCCAGCAGCTGTTCCGCGGCGCCGAACGCGGACGCGCCTTCGGCCTCTTCGGCGCGACCGTCGGCATCTCCTCGGCCATCGGCCCCCTCGCCGGCGGCGCGATCCTCGGCCTCGCCTCAGGACCGGACGGCTGGCGCTGGATCTTCTACGTGAATGTGCCCATCGGCCTCGTGGCCGTCCTGCTCGGGCTGCGACTCCTGCCGCGCGTGCGGCGCTCCGGCCGCGGCCATGTGGACGTTCCCGGCGTCGTGCTCCTCGGACTCGGCGTACTCGCTCTGATGTACCCATTGGTGCAGGCGGACTCGGGCGGCCTCGGCCGGCTGTGGTGGATGTTCCCGCTCGGTGCCGTGCTGCTGACCGCGTTCGCGGCGTGGCAGCGCCGCCTGGTGGCCCGCGACGTGCAGCCGCTGCTCGATCCGCGCCTGTTCACCACCGTGCGCGGCTATGCGGTCGGCGCCGGTGTCGGCACCCTCTACTTCATCGGGTTCAGCGGCGTATGGCTGGTGTTCGCGCTCTTCTACCAGCACGGGCTCGGCTTCTCCCCGCTGCGCTCGGGTCTCGCCGTGACCCCCTTCGCCCTGGGCTCCGCGAGCGCGGCCGTGGTCGCGGGGCGCCTCGTGGACCGGTTCGGGCGTCTGCTCACGGTGTGCGGCCTGACCTGCGTGATCGTCGGCCTCGGCGGCACCGCCCTGCTGCTGCGCCTCGCCCCGCTGGACATCGCGCCCTGGGTGGCCGCGCCGGTGCTCTTCATCGGCGGGGCGGGCAGCGGCTTCGTGGTCTCACCGAACATCACGATGACGCTGCGTGACGTGCCGGTGCGGATGGCGGGCGCGGCGGGCGGCGCCCTGCAGACCGGGCAGCGGCTCGGCGCGGCGGTCGGGACGGCGGCGCTGCCCGGCCTGTTCTACCTGGTGCTCGGCGAGGGGGAGGACTACCGGGGCGCGCTGGCCATCGCACTGGGAACCGCCCTGATCGGGATGGCGGCGTCGCTGGTGCTCGCCACGTTCGACTGGCGACGCGACCGGCTCGCCCGCGGCGCCCACCGCACATGCCCGCAGGAACTGGAGAACGATCCGGTGCACTCGCGGCAGACGTGACGTCAGTGCCGCCTGTGCTGGGGGCGGCGCCTCACACGCCGTGGTGCCTGTCCGGAGGCGGGTGCCTCACACGCCGTTGTGCCTGTGCGGAGATGGGCGCCTCACACGCCGCTGTGGGTCCTGCGTACACACTCCGCGACCACCTCCCGCAGGCTCTCCGTACGCCGGAACACCTCGCGTTGCAGGAAGGTGCCGTTGCCGTCACGCAGCAGCCGGGACACCAGCGTACGGGCCTCCTCGAAGTCACCGGCGTCCTCCAGCGCAGGCCGCACGTGTTCCAGGAGCGAGTCCACCGCGGCCCGCGCCGGCACGGGCCGCATCAGCCGGGGGCTCACGAGCCGATCGCCGAGGCCCGAGCGGCTCGCGCGCCAGGCCGCGAGGCGCAGCAGCGCCACGGGGTGGTCGGCAGCGGGCTCGCCGGACCGCCACTCGCGCGCCGCCGTCTCGACCAGGCCGCGTACCAACATGGCGAGCAGAACGGTCGTCGACGGCTCGAGACACACGTCGGCGACGCGCACCTCGACGGTCGGGTGCGCGGCCGACAGCCGGGCGTCGAAGTAGACCATCCCCTTGTCCCGTACGACACCGGTGGCGACCATGGCCTCGACCTGGCGGTGGTACGCGGCGGCGTCCTCGTAGAGCTCCACCGGGCCCGCCGACGGCCACCGCCCCCACACCTGGCTGCGATAGCTGCTGTACCCGGAGTCCTTGCCCTGCCAGAACGGCGAGTTGGCGCTCAGCGCGACGAGCACGGACAGCCAGGGGCGGATCCGGTTCAGCACGGCGACGCCCTCTTCGTCCGACTCGACGGCCACGTGAACGTGGCAGCCGCAGGTGAGCTGCTCCTGCGTGGTCAGGCCGAACTCCTTTGCCAGCCACTGATGTCGTGCACCGGTACCCACGGTGGGGCTCACGGGGAGCGGGGACGTGGCGAGAGCGGCGGCCGCGCAGCCCAGCCGCTCGGCGTGATCGGTGGCGGCCCTGCGCCACTGGGCGATGTCCTCGGCGAGGTCCGACATCGCCTCGTGCGGGCTCGTGGCGAACTCCAGCTGCTCGCGGTGCAGTTCCGCCTCGAAGTCCTCGTCGCCGCTGCGGGCGGCCACCGCCATGACCGCGCTCGACATCGAGCGTGGTTCTCCGCTGTCACGGTCGACGAGCAGCAGTTCCTCTTCCACCCCGACAGTGCGCATGTGTCACGTTCCCTCTCGGTGTACCGGAGCCGCCGCGTACCCAGGCTCACCGAAGCGAACCGGCGGGCGGGCCCCCGCCTGCCCGTGTCGGGGCACGGCGGGGGCCCGAGCCGTCAGGCGGCCTGTTGGGTCTCGGGGACGCCGTGTGTCGCGTACTCCCTCACCTGGGCGCAGCTGCGGCTGATGAGGCGGGAGACGTGCATCTGGGAGACACCGATCTCCTGGGCGATGTGGGACTGGGTCATGTCCTCGAAGAAGCGCATGTAGAGGATGGAGCGCTCACGTTCGGGGAGGGTCCGCAGGCCTTCCTTGGCGGCTTCCCGGTCGGCGACCAGGTCGTAATCGGGCTCCTCCTGGCCGAGCGTGTCGGCGAGACTGATGCCGTCCCCTCCGTCCGGGGACGAGCCGAGTTCGGCGTCCAGGGACAGACTGCTGTAGCTCTCCAGCGCCTCCATGCCGTCGCGGACCTCGTCCAGGGTCAGCCCGGCCCGGGCCGCGATCTCCTCCAGGTCCGGTTCGTGCTGGTGATCGGGCTCGTCGAGCAGGTCGCGGCGCGCGGCACGGACCTTGTTGCGCAGGTCCTGGACGCGCCGCGGGACGCGCACGTCCCAGGTGTGGTCACGGAAGTGGCGGCGCAGTTCGCCGGTGATCGTGGGAACCGCGTACGCCTCGAAGGCCCCGCGCCCGGGCTCGTAGCGTTCGACGGCCTTCACGAGGCCCAGCGCCGCCACCTGGTTCAGGTCATCCGGATTCTCGCCCTTGTTGCGGTACCGGCCGGCCAGGCGGTGTGCCATGGGCAGCCAGGCCTCCACCAGTTGCTCGATCAGGGTGTCCCGTTCGCGCCCCTCGGGCGTGTTCGCGAGCCGGAGAAAGTCCTGTTCGGTGTCAGGGGCGTCGTCGTGCACGTGACGTGTGGCCATGGTTCGCTCCTCATCGTCGCGGTCCGCAAGATGACCAGGGGCCGATCAACACCCGTTCCGGGTGGCTCGTGCTCCTGGAGCGAGCCTGTTTTCCCAAGCTCGTGCTCGTTGTGTCTCCGACTCTACAAAAGAGCGGGCGATGTCGACCACCGGGCAGCGGAGTCGCACATCGTCGGCCTCTCACATGCCGGAGCGGTGGGACAGGACGGCCAGGGAGTGCGCCTCCAGCCGGATGGTCGCTTCGGCCTTGAACTCGGACTCGTCCGGCACGCCGTCGGCTTCCGCCGTGTCGATGAGTGTCGTCCAGGAGTCGCCGTACGACGCGTCGGGCAACCGGAACTCCATCGCGTTCCAGAAGAAGTTGAAGAGGACCAGGAACGAGTCGTCGACGACCCGTTCTCCGAGGCTGTCCCGCTCCACCATGGCGTCGCCGTTGAGGAAGACGGCCAGGGCATGCGCGTCGGGCCGGTTCCAGTCCTCCTCCGTCATCTCTGTCGCGTCGGGGCGCAGCCAGACCAGGTCCGGCAGGCCGTGGCCCGCGGGGGCCTCGCCGCGGAAGAAGCGACGCTGGCGCAACACCGGGTGGGCGGTGCGCAGTTCGATGAGATCGCGGGTGAAGGACAGCAGGGAGGCGCGTTCGTCGTCGAGGTCCCAGTCGACCCATGTCAGTTCGTTGTCCTGACAGTAGGCGTTGTTGTTGCCCTGCTGGGTGCGGCCCAGTTCGTCTCCGTGACTCAGCATCGGCACGCCCTGGGAGAGCACCAAGGTGGCCAGAAGGTTGCGTTGCTGCCTGGCGCGCAGGGACAGCACGCCGGGGTCGTCGCTCGGCCCCTCCTGGCCGCAGTTCCAGGACCGGTTGTCGCTCTCACCGTCGTTGTTGTGCTCGCCGTTGGCCTCGTTGTGCTTCTCGTTGTACGACACGAGGTCACGCAGCGTGAACCCGTCGTGCGCGGTGATGAAGTTGATACTGGCCCGCGGGCGGCGGCGCTCGTGCTGGTAAAGGTCAGCGGACCCGGTGAGCCGGGAGGCGAACTCCGCGAGGGTGCCGTCCCGCGCTCGCCAGACGTCCCTCACGCAATCGCGGTACTTGCCGTTCCACTCGGACCACAGCGGCGGGAAGTTGCCCACCTGGTAGCCGCCCTCGCCGAGGTCCCAGGGTTCGGCGATCAGCTTGACGCGGCTGATCACGGGGTCCTGCTGGATCAGGTCGAAGAAGGCCGACAGCCGGTCCACCTCATGGAACTGGCGGGCCAGCGTGGCCGCCAGGTCGAAGCGGAAGCCGTCCACGTGACACTCGGTGACCCAGTACCGCAGCGAATCCATGAGCAACTGAAGGACGTTGGGGTGTCGCATGAGGAGGCTGTTGCCGGTGCCCGTGGTGTCGTAGTAGCGGCTGAAGTCGTCGTCGGCGAGGCGGTAGTACGACGCGTTGTCGATACCGCGGAAGGACAGTGTGGGGCCGTTCTCGTTCCCCTCCGCCGTGTGGTTGTAGACCACGTCGAGGATCACCTCCAGGCCTGCGGCGTGGAGCGACCTGACCATGCTCTTGAACTCGGTGACCTGTTCGCCGAGCGTGCCGTGTGCGGCATAGGCATGGTGCGGCGCGAAGAAGCCGATCGTGTTGTAGCCCCAGTAGTTGGAGAGGCCGCGGTCCCGCAGGAACCCGTCCTGTACGAACTGGTGGACGGGCAGCAGCTCGACCGCGGTCACCTTCAAGTCGGTGAGGTGGTCGAGGACCGCGGGCGTGGCCAGGCCCGCATAGGTGCCCCGCAGGTCCTCGGGCACACCGGGGTGTCTCGCGGTCAGGCCCCGCACATGTGCTTCGTAGATGACGGAGTCGGCGTACGCGTGGTCCGGTGGTGTGTCGCCGGACCAGTCGAAGTCCGGGTCGACGACCACGCTGCACAGGCCCTCCCCGTCGACTCCCGCCGCGCCGCCGCGGTCGTGGACGGCCTTGGCGTAGGGATCGAGCAGGAACGCCTCGGCGTCACACCGGTGCCCCGATGCCGGCTCCCACGGGCCGTGGATGCGGTACCCGTACTGCTGGGGCGGCCCGGCGTCCGGCACGTAGCCGTGCCACACGGATCCGTAGACCTCGGGCAGTTGCACCGTGCGTTCGGTGCCGTCGGCGTCAAGGAGGACGAGATCCACCCGGTCGGCCACGGCACTGAACAAGGCGAAGTTCGTGCCGTGGCCGTCGTAGGTCGCTCCGAGCGGATAGGGCCGCCCACTGCGCACATGGACCCCGCCCACGGGGCGTGCCGTCACGAAGCGGTGCCGGTGGTGACGGGCACGGACTCCGGAGCGGCGACCGGCAGTGCGGAGCGGGGCAGCTGCAGCGCCTCGCTCGCATCCGGAACCGGAAGCTTGGGGACCAGGACCTCCCGTACCCCGGCCCTGCTGCGCAGCGAGAACCACACGATGCGCCGGGCCTCCTGCGTGCAGCTGCCCCACCCGTCGCTCAAGGCCGCGATCTGCGCGGAGCAACGCTGGGGAAACCCGCGAGCGGCTCCGCAGGCCCGGGCCTCGTAGGACACGGCGTTGATCAAGTGCTGCCCGTTCCACCACGTCTCGACCTCGATGCGGCTGTCCGGACGGCCCTCCACGGCCAGTTCCAGCAGGACGCCGAGACCGCGGATCGTCGAGGGTGTCAGACGCTCGAGACCCCAGTAGCGCGTGTGTGCGGCCACGATGCGCTGGACCTGGCCGACGCGCTCGGGGGCCGGCTCCACGGCGATGTGGTAGTAGCTGGGCGTTGCCTGGTGCATGGTTCCTGCTCCTCACCGCGTAGCTCACGGCCTTGCCGGGACGGCGGAACAACGTGAACGGACCGTGAGCATGGATCGCTTGAGAGTCACCGATCAGCCTGTGCGCTGTACTCCATTCGTGCAACCGGACGTGACCGCGGGGCGACGCTCCGCTCAACAGGACGGATCGCCGACCACGTCGCAAGATGGGGAAGGAGCAGCCCACGGTAACGATGGGAACTCTCTCCGTGAACGGCAGGCGGGCCCGCTGGGCCCGGCGTCGCGGAGGCCCGGAGGCCAACCATGGCGACACCGCGTGTCACCGCAGAGGTTGACCAGTGCCTGGCGAGCTACCGCTTCTGGGAGCGTCGATTCCTGGCTTCTCCGGACGATGCCGAGGCGCGCGAGAACTTCGAGCGTGCCGTCGCCGCCTTGTGCCATGCCACGGGCGCGCGATGCGGCCGGGAGGCCGCCGAAGCGGCACAGAGCTCGAGCCACTCCCTTGCAATCGAGAAGGGTGACACCGCATGACGACGCCGTCGAACACCGCTGTGCCCGTCCCGATCGAGGACGTGAGGCCGTCCGTCGACGGAGGCCGACGTCCGGCCAAAGCGGTCGCGGGGGAGCCCTTCACGGTCACGGCCCTGGTCTTCGTCGAGGGCGACGGGGTCCTCGGTGCCGAAGTGGTGCTGCGTACGTCCGACGGGGACGAGGCGGGCCGGTGGCCGATGACGCCGGTGGCTCCCGGGACCGACCGCTGGAGCGCCGAGGTGAGCTTCGACAGGTGCGGGCGACTGAGCTACTGCGTCCGGGCGTGGCGCGACCCCGTGGCCACCTGGCTGCGGGACGCCACGATCAAAATCCGTGCCGGCGTCGACTGCGGGATCACGCTGGAACAGGGGGCCGTGTACCTGGAAGAGGCCCTGGCTCGGGCCTCGAAGAAGGAGACGCGCGAGGTCCTGGGCGCGGCCTTGGACGCACTGTGCGATACGGACCGGAGCCCGCTGGACCGATTGGCCACGGTCTCGACCCCCGCGGTGCGCACCGCACTGAGGGACGTCCCGCTGCGTGAACGCCTGACCGAGAGCCGGGCTCTCCCGTTGCTCGTGGAGCGGGAGCGGGCGTTGTTCGGGTCCTGGTACGAGTTCTTCCCGCGGTCCGAGGGTGCCGTGGTCGAGCCGGGCCGGCCGCCGGTGAGCGGTACGTTCCGCACGGCGGCCCGTCGGCTTCCGGCCATCGCCGCGATGGGTTTCGACGTGGTGTATCTGCCGCCCGTGCATCCCATCGGCACCACGTTCCGCAAGGGCCCCAACAACTCGCTGTCGCCGGGCCCGTACGACGTGGGGGTGCCGTGGGCGATCGGCTCGCCGGAGGGCGGTCACGACGCGATCCACCCGGACCTGGGGACGTTCGAGGACTTCGACGCGTTCGTGGGCCGGGTCCGGGAGTTGGGCATGGAGGTGGCCCTCGATTTCGCGTTGCAGTGCTCGCCGGACCACCCCTGGGTGGACAAGCACCCCGACTGGTTTAAGCACCGCCCGGACGGCACGATTGCGTACGCGGAGAATCCTCCGAAGAAGTATCAGGACATCTATCCGCTCGCCTTCGACAAGGACATGCCGGGACTGATCGCCGAGACGGTGCGGATCCTGCGCCTGTGGATGGATCACGGGGTGCGGATCTTCCGCGTCGACAACCCGCACACCAAGCCGGTCGTCTTCTGGGAGAAGGTGATCGCGGACATCAACGGCACCGACCCGGACGTGATCTTCTTGGCGGAGGCGTTCACCCGGCCCGCGATGATGCACACCCTCGCGGCGATCGGTTTCCAGCAGTCGTACACGTACTTCACCTGGCGCAATTCGAAGCAGGAACTCACCGAGTACGCCCTGGAGTTGAGCGGGGAGGCGGCCTGCTACATGCGGCCGAACTTCTTCGTGAACACCCCCGACATCCTGCACGCGTTCCTCCAGGACGGCGGCCGCCCCGCCTTCGAGCTGCGTGCCGTGCTGGCCGCGACCCTCTCGCCGACGTGGGGTGTCTACAGCGGCTACGAACTGTGCGAGAACACTCCGCTGCGCGCGGGAAGCGAGGAGTATCTGCACTCCGAGAAGTATCAACTGCGGCCCCGTGACTGGGAGTCGGCCGAACGAGAGGGCCGCACGATCGCCCCGCTGATCACCGCGCTCAACGCGATACGCCGCCGCAACCCGGCCCTGCGCACCCTGCGCGGCGTGCACTTCCACGAGGCCGACCAGGACGCGGTGCTCGTGTACTCGAAGACCGCCACGTCCGCACAGGGCTCGAACACGGTCCTGGTGGTCGTGAACCTCGACCCGCACCACACCCAGGAAGCCACGGTCCGCCTCGACCGCGAGGCCCTGAAGGTCCCGCCGGACAGCACCTTCCCCGTGCGCGACGAGTTGACCGGCCGGACGTACACCTGGGGTGCCACCAACTACGTCTGTCTGACGCCGGGCGAGACGCCCGCGCACGTTTTCACCATCGGTTGAGTTTCCACCATCGGTTGAGTCAGGAAAGCGCTCTTCCATAATCGTCATGAACGACCGAGGGAGAAGCCCTCATGACAACGGACGAATACATGCTGCCCGAACGGCCAGGGATCCTGCCCCGGGACCCTGACTGGTTCAAGCGCGCGGTCTTCTACGAGGTCCTGGTCCGCTCCTTCCACGACAGCAACGGGGACGGCGTCGGCGACCTCAAGGGCATCACCGCGAAGCTGGACTATCTCCAGTGGCTCGGGGTGGACTGCCTCTGGCTGCCGCCGTTCTTCAAGTCACCACTGCTGGACAACGGTTACGACGTCGCCAACTACATCGTCACCTTGCCCGAGACCGGTGACCTGGCCGACTTCGTGGAGTTCGTGGACGCGGCCCATCAGCGTGGGATGCGCGTGATCATCGACTTCGTGATGAACCACACGAGTGATCAGCACGAGTGGTTCCAGCAGTCCCGCTCCGACCCCGACGGACCGTACGGCGACTACTACGTCTGGGCCGACGACGACAAGCAGTACGAGGACGCCCGCATCATCTTCGTGGACACCGAGGCCTCCAACTGGACGTTCGACCCGGTGCGCAAGCAGTACTACTGGCACCGCTTCTTCTCCCACCAGCCCGACCTCAACTACGAGAACGCGGCCGTCCAGGAGGAGATCCTCGCCGCCCTGCGCTTCTGGCTCGACCTCGGGATCGACGGCTTCCGCCTCGACGCGGTCCCCTACCTCTACGCCGAGGAGGGCACCAACTGCGAGAACCTCCCGGCCACCCACGAGATGCTCAAACGGGTCCGCAAAGAGATCGACTCCCAGTACCCGGACGTGGTGCTGCTCGCGGAGGCCAACCAGTGGCCGGAGGACGTCGTCGACTACTTCGGCGACCCGGCCACCGGCGGCGACGAATGCCACATGGCGTTCCACTTCCCGGTGATGCCGCGGATCTTCATGGCGGTGCGGCGCGAGTCGCGCTATCCGGTCTCGGAGATCCTGGCCAAGACCCCGCCGATCCCGTCCGGTTGCCAGTGGGGCATCTTCCTGCGCAACCACGACGAGCTGACCCTCGAAATGGTCACCGACGAAGAGCGCGACTACATGTACGCGGAGTACGCCAAGGAGCCGCGGATGCGCGCCAACGTCGGGATCCGCCGCCGCCTCGCACCCTTGCTGGACAACGACCGCAACCAGATCGAACTCTTCACCGCACTCCTCCTCTCCCTCCCCGGCACGCCGATCCTGTACTACGGCGATGAGATCGGCATGGGCGACAACATCTGGCTCGGCGACCGCGACGCGGTGCGCACCCCGATGCAGTGGACCCCCGACCGCAACGCGGGCTTCTCCTCCTGCGATCCGGGCCGTCTCTTCCTGCCCACGATCATGGACCCGGTCTACGGCTATCAGGTCACGAACGTGGAGGCGTCGATGTCCTCCCCGTCGTCCCTGCTGCACTGGACCCGCCGGATGATCGAGATCCGCAAACAGAACCCGGCCTTCGGCCTCGGCTCCTACACCGAACTCCCCTCCTCCAACCCCGCAGTACTCGCCTTCCTGCGGGAGTACAAGGACGACTTGGTGCTGTGTGTGCACAACTTCTCCCGCTTCGCGCAGCCCACCGAGCTGGACCTCCAGTCGTTCAACGGACGGCACCCGGTGGAGCTGATCGGCGGGGTGCGCTTCCCGGCCATCGGTGAACTGCCGTACCTGCTGACGCTGGCGGGACACAGCTTCTACTGGTTCCGGCTGAGCGAGGACTCAGTACCGGACGACCGCACCGCGGGGGGCTCCGCAGGATTGGACGTCACACTATGACCCGCCCCCTGGTCGAACTCGGTGACCCGCGCCCCGCGCTTCTCGGCTCCTCGCTCAACGAGCTGCTCAGCCGCTGGCTCCC
Organism: Streptomyces nidicola; assembly: GCF_050106155.1. Lineage (NCBI taxonomy): Bacteria > Bacillati > Actinomycetota > Actinomycetes > Kitasatosporales > Streptomycetaceae > Streptomyces > Streptomyces nidicola. The sequence goes on along the minus strand of NZ_JBNBPI010000001.1, from coordinate 1,342,444 downwards.
GAGACAGCGCTGGTACGCGAGCAGCGGCCGTCCGATCACGGAGATCTCGGTAGTGGCCGCGACCGCACTGACACCCGAGTGCTTCCACCTGCTCGTGCAAGTGAAGGAAGCCGGTCAACAGGTCGAAACCCACTACCAGTTGATACTGGGCGCGGCCGTCGACCCGCCCCCGCGGCTGTGGCAGCACGCCCTCGGGCAGATGGACGGACCCGCCGGGGGCACCCTGATGGTCTACGACGCCCTTCATGACCGCCGTGTGGCGGTCCTGCTGCTGGACCGGCTGCGCGAGGGCGGAAAGGTCGGGGCGCTCCGCTTCGAGTCCTTCCGCCGTGCGTCGTTGCCGACGGGTCTTGCCCCCCGCGTCCTGGACGCCGAGCAGTCCAACTCCTCGATCGTGTACGGCGACAGACTCATCCTCAAACTGTTCCGCCGCATCCAGCAAGGCATCAACCCCGACCTCGAGGTGACCGCTCGGCTGGGGCGCTGGGGACACGCCTCGGTGCCGGCGCCCGAGGCCTGGTTCTTCGTGACCGAACCGTTCTGGGGCACCCTCGGCATGGTCCAGCCCTTCCTGACCGGGGCCACGGACGGCTGGGAGCTGGCCCTGGACTCGGCCGCCGTTCAAGGCGACTTCGTCAAGCAGGCGTGGGGCCTCGGCCGCACGACGGGCGAGCTGCACGCGGCCCTCGCCCAGGTCTTTCCCACCGCGAAGCCGGAGGAGCATCACCGGTCCCGTCTCGCCGAGGAGATGATGCACCGGCTGAAGCGCTCGGCCGAGGCGGTGCCTGCCCTGCGCCGTCATGTGCCCGCCATCCAGAGCATCTTCGCGGACGCGGCAGCGACCGACAGCGAGCCGCCCCTGCAACGGATACACGGAGACCTCCACCTGGGGCAGGTGCTGTGGGCCGACGGAAGTTGGCACGCGGTCGATTTCGAGGGAGAGCCCTCGCGCCCGCTGGCGGAACGCCGTGCGGACCGATCACCGATCCGCGACGTGGTCGGCATGCTCAGGTCCTTCGACTACGCGGCGCACATGAGCCCCACCCCGAGCCCCCAGTGGGCCGACCAGTGCCGCACCGCCTTCTGCTCCGGCTACAGCGAAGCCGGGGGCTTCGAGCCGACGGAGGCGCCGGAACTGCTGCGTGCGTACGAGGCCGACCGCGCCGTCTACGAGGTGCTGTACGAGGCGACACACCGCCCCGACTGGATCACCGTCCCCCTGGAGGCCGTGGCCCGTCTCGCCGGCACACGCTGAGGTCGTCGTGACGCCGCCCACCGCCTTCCGAAGGAGCCGACCATGACCGCCGACACCACTGCCGATCCGCTCCTGCACCGACGCGCCAGGCCGGGACCGGGCGTCGACGGAGGTACGCGTACGGCACTGCTGAGCGGAACCCACCACGACCCGCATGCGGTGCTCGGAGCACACCCGGTGCCGGGAGGCGTGATCGTCCGCTGCCTCCTCCCGTACGCCCTCGATGTGGTGGTGCTGGCAGGTGACACGTCATGGGGGCTGCCGGACACGGGCGACGGCCTTTTCGAAGGTGAACTCCCGAGCGCCACTGTCAGTGACTACCGGCTGCGGGTGACCACCGCCGAAGGCGTCGTCGAGATGGAGGACCCCTACCGATTCCTGCCGTCCCTGGGGGAGTTGGACCTGCATCTCATCGGCGAGGGCCGCCACGAGAAGCTGTGGACGGCGCTGGGCGCCCATGTCATGGAACACCAAGGCGTGCGAGGAACCCGCTTCGCCGTGTGGGCCCCCGACGCGCGCGGTGTCCGCATGGTCGGTGACTTCAATTGCTGGAACGGCACCTCGACACCCATGCGCTCGCTGGGGCGCTCGGGGGTGTGGGAGCTGTTCGTGCCTGGCGTCGGCGAGGGTGAGCTGTACAAGTTCGAGATCATCGGCCCTGACGTCTCGCCCCGACAGCACGCGGACCCCATGGCGCGCCGCACCGAGAAGCCGCCGGCGACCGCGTCGATCATCGATGTCTCCCACTACACGTGGGGTGACGAGGCCTGGCTGGAACAGCGCACGGCCCGTCCCGTCCACGAAGCCCCGTTCTCCGTCTACGAGGTGCACCTGCCGTCCTGGCGCCCGGGCCTCACCTACCGCCAGCTCGCCGACCAACTCCCCGTCTATGTCCAGGACTTGGGCTTCACTCACGTCGAACTCCTGCCCGTGGCCGAGCACCCGTTCGGGGGCTCCTGGGGCTACCAGGTCACCGGCTTCTACGCGCCGACGGCCCGCCTGGGCAGCCCCGACGACTTCAAGCACCTGATCGACCAGCTTCACCAGGCAGGCATCGGCGTCCTGATGGACTGGGTCCCCGCCCACTTCCCGCGCGACGACTGGGCACTGGCGGAATTCGACGGCCGCACGCTCTACGAACACGAGGACCCATTGCGCGCCGCGCACCCCGACTGGGGCACCCTCGAATTCGACTACGGCCGCAAGGAAGTCCGCAACTTCCTGGTGGCGAACGCCCTGTACTGGTGCCAGGAGTTCCACATCGACGGCCTGCGGGTCGACGCGGTCGCCTCGATGCTCTACCTCGACTACTCGCGCGAGGAGGGCCAGTGGACGCCGAACCAGTTCGGCGGCCGCGAGAACCTCGACGCCGTCGCCTTCCTCCAGGAGATGAACGCCACCCTCTACCGCGAGGTGCCGGGCGTCGTCACGATCGCCGAGGAGTCGACGGCCTGGGACGGCGTCACCCGCGCCACCCACCACATCGGCCCGGGGGGCTTCGGTGGCCTCGGTTTCGGGCTGAAGTGGAACATGGGCTGGATGCACGACTCGCTGGACTACATGAGCCACGAGCCGGTGCACCGCAAGTTCCACCACAACGAGATGACGTTCTCGATGGTGTACGCCTACAGCGAGAACTACGTGCTGCCCATCTCCCACGACGAGGTCGTGCACGGCAAGAAGTCCCTGGTCTCCAAGATGCCCGGCGACTGGTGGCAGCAACGCGCCAACCAGCGCGCCTACCTGGGCTTCATGTGGGCCCACCCCGGCAAGCAACTCCTCTTCATGGGCCAGGAGTTCGCCCAGGGCGCCGAATGGTCCGAGACGCACGGCCTGGACTGGCACCTCATCGAAGAAGGCCATGCCGGCAGAGAGGACCATCTGGGAGTGCAACGCCTGATCCGGGACCTCAACCGGCGCTACACGGACCTCCCCGCGCTCTGGGAGAGGGACTCCGACCCGGCGGGCTTCCGTTGGGTCATCGCCGACGACGCGGACGACAACGTGCTTGCGTTCCTGCGTCACGCGGCCGACGGCAGTCCTCTGCTGGCGGTCTGCAATTTTTCGCCCGTGGTACGGGAGGGCGTCCGACTCGGTGTCCCGCGGACGACCTCCGGCGTGTGGCGGGAAGCCATCAACACCGATGCGAAGCGGTACGGCGGCAGCGGGGTTGCCAACGGCGCCTCACTGACTGAGGAGCCGACCGCCTGCCACGGCCTGCCGGCTTCGCTGGAGGTGTGCCTCCCGCCGCTGTCCACTTTGTGGCTGACGCCGAGCTGACGCCGAAGGCCTGCGCGTGCTGGTTCCCGAGATCCATACGGACGTCTTAAACAAACGTACTAAACAAACGTCTTGTACGCCCGTATAGATCTGGTCTACGGTGACGCCATGAACACCGACATCGCCAAGCGCTCCGCGCTCACCATCGACGGCCGCACCCTTTCCTACGTGGACTTCGGCGGCCCCGGCCGCCCGCTCCTCGCGCTGCACGGGCACATGTCCGAGGGCCTGTCGTACGCCGGGCTCGCCGCCACGCTCGCCCCGGAGTGGCGGGTCATAGCCCCCGACCAGCGCGGCCACGGCGAGAGCGACCGCGCGGCCGACTACGGCCGGGAGGGCTACCTCGCCGACCTGAAAGCCCTCATGGGTCACCTCGATCTGGACCGGGCGGCCCTCCTCGGCCACTCGCTCGGCGCGATCAACGCCTACCAGTTCGCGGCCCGCCACCCCGAGCGCGTCACCGCACTGATCAACGTCGAGGGATGCGCCGAACTCGGCCTGGACGGCGGCAATCCGCTGGCGTTCGTCCTGAACCTGCCGCAGGGCAGCGCCCCCGACCGGGAGACGTTCGTCGGGCAACTCGGCCCGTTCGCACCGCACTTCGAGTCGGCCGTCCGCGAGCGGCCGGACGGCACCTGGGGCCTGCACTTCCACCCCCAGGACATCTACGACTCCGAGGACCAGGTGCACGGCGACCACTGGGCCGACTGGACCGGCTCCACCTGCCCGGCGCTGCTCGTTCGCGGCGCCAAGGGCGGCGTGCTGCCGGCGGACCAGGCGGAACGGATGGTCACCCGACGCCCCGGCACCCGCCTCGTCGAGCTGGAGACCGACCACTTCGTATACGCCAACGACCCGACCGCCTTCGCGGCCGCGGCCCGCGGCTTCCTCGCCACGGTCTGACGCGGGTCCGCAGCCGCCGGCCTCGATCGCAGGCTCCGGTGCACCCCAACCACCCCTCGTGCGGCGGGCGTTGACGAGGCGTGGCCGCCACGGGAGGATCGGGAGAGTCGGCGCCGGCCAGCGAAACGGGGTTCACCGTGAGCGAGGACCGTAGGGAAGAACCCTCAAGCGCGGACATCGATCGGCAGTTCGCCGCCATCGTCCAGGGCATCGCCGCTGACGTGGAGGCTGGGGGCCCGTTCGATCGCGTTCAGCCCGCAGGCGCCGCGAGCGAAGGCAAGCCGGGGTGGTACCTGGTCCCGCTGGGAATGCTCTGCTCGATCACGTTCTTCATGACGCTGTGTTCCTGCATCGCGGCCTATGGCTGCGTCATGAACGACGCGCGTTGGGGCACGGCCACGCTGATCAGTTTCTGCGTGGCGGTCGGCAGCGGAGTCTGCCGACGCCTGGCCAAGACCAGGTACGACCGACGCAACCGGTAGTCGGCGCCGACAAGTACCGCATCTGTTGCTTCATCCGTTGCAACCCGGCCGGACCCGCACGGAATTGCGTTGACAGCGCCGGATGCCGCTTGGAACATCGCCCCTGACCCGTCGATCCCTGATCGACCGAGAGAAACGGACTTCATCATGCGCCAACTCGTGTGCCCCGCCGTCGCCGCCGACCCGCACACGAGGAGCCATGAACCGTCCGAACTCTCCCGCCCCCGCACGCCATGACACCACTACTGCCGGCCCGGCGCCCAGCGCCCGGCAGCTCAATCTGGGCGTGGTGGCCCACGTCGATGCCGGCAAGACCAGTCTGACCGAGGCGCTGCTGCACGTCGGCGGTGCCATCGAACAGGTCGGCCGGGTGGATGACGGCACGACCCAGACCGACACCCTGTCCCTGGAGCGGCAACGGGGCATCACGATCCGGTCCTCCGTCGCGGCGTTCGCGATCGACGACGTCACCGTCAACCTCGTCGACACTCCGGGCCACCCCGACTTCATCGCCGAGGTCGACCGCTCGCTGGCGGTCCTCGACGGCGCCGTCCTGGTGTTGTCCGCCGTGGAGGGTGTGCAGGCTCAAACCATCGTGCTGTACCGGGCGTTGCGCCGCCTCGGTATCCCCGTGGTCTTCTTCGTCAACAAGATCGACAGATCCGGCGCGGCGCCCGAGCGGGTCCTTGAGGGAATCCGGAGCCGCCTGAGTCCGGCACTCGTACCGCTCGGTCACGTGCACGACCCGGGCACGGCCGCGTCCGAGGCGGCACCGTGCGCGTGGGACGACCCGGTCGAGTCAGAGCATCTGACTGAATTGATCGCGGACCATGACGAGGGTCTACTTGAGGACTGGCTCGCCCGGGGCCGATCCATCGGACCGCAACGGCTGCGTGCAGCCCTTGGCGCGCTGACCCGTGCCGGTGGTGTCCACCCGGTTCTGTTCGGTTCGGCCAGGACCGGTGCGGGCGTCCGTCCCCTGATCGAGTCCGTCATCGATCTGCTCCCCGTGGCGCTTCCCGTGGCGACCGGTGGCGACGACACACCAGCGGTGGCACAGGTGTTCAAGGTCGAACGGTCGGGAGGGCAGCGGGTCTGCACGGTGCGGATGCGTGCCGGAACGCTCGGCGTCCGCGATCGGGTGTCGCTCGGCGGTGACCGGTCGGCGACGGTGACAGCCCTTGAGGTCTTCAAGCCCGGCGGTGCCATGCGGTGCGACCGTGCGACGGCCGGTGAGATCGCCCGCGTGCGGGGCCTGGACGGTGCCCGGATCGGGGACTGGATCGGTTGCCGCCCGTCCGCCACCGCGGCGGCGGCAGCGTTGCCGGCACCGGGCTTCGAGACCAGGGTGGTCGCCCACGACCCGTCCCGGCAGGGCGAGTTGCACCGGGCCCTGTCCGAACTCGCCGACATCGACCCGCTGATCGGCCTGCGTCCCGAGCGCGGTGCCGCGCGGATCAGGATCTACGGCGAGGTGCAACAGGAGGTGCTGGCCGACACGCTGGCAGTCGAATACGGCATCGACGTCGACTTCCGCGACACCGGCGTGGTCTGCATCGAACGACCCTCCGGGACCGGCAGCGCCGCGCTGAATCGGGGTACCCCCGGCCACCTGTACGACTACACGCTCGCAGTGACCGTCGAGCCGGCCGCCCCCGGCACCGGAGTCGAACTCGCCATCGCCGCCGACCGGTCCACGCTGCCCCTGCACGTGTACGGCAACGTCGACGGATACCGGGCGGTGCTGCTGGACTACCTCCACGAACCGTTGGCCGTGGGCCCGCACGGCTGGCGGGTGACCGACGCGCGGATCACGGTCACCGACAGCGGCTATCAGCCGCCGGCGCCCCAGGCCGCAGACGTCAGGCGCACCACCGGCCTGGTGGTACGCCAGGCCCTCGAACGGGCCGGGACGACTGTCTGCGAACCCATCGACCGGTTCGTACTGGAGGCACCAATGCAGGACCTGTCCTCGGTGCTTGCCCTGCTGGCCCGCCACGGTGCCGTCCCCGATGCCCACCGGACCACCGGACCCCTCGCCGTGATCACTGGAACCCTTCGGAAGGCGGAGGTGAACGCGGTACGCGGAGGCTTGCACGGCGCGGCGCATGGCGAGGGCGTCCTCGATTCCACCCACGACCACTACCGGCCCGTACGAACCATGCCGGGCGGCTGATCTCGCGTAGCGGCGGGTGCGGTTGTGCGGCGGGCAGCGCCTCCGGGCAGGCCGCACAGCACGGAGTCAGCTCGACACGTCCTCGCGTCGCCGGCCCTCGCCGGCCGCGGCGGGGACGGCGTTGTCGATGAGGACGGCGGCGATGGCGGCGGCGGTGGGGAAGGCGTCGGCGTCGAGAACCCGGGTGCGGGCCGCGGCGCCGTCGATCAGCAGCGCGAGCTGCTCGCCGAGCTGCTCGGGGTCGGAGGCGCCGGCTTCGCGGGCGGTGTCCGCGAGCCGCGCGGCGACGGCCCTCTTGTAGTCGCGCGCGTACTGGGACGCGGGGTGCTCGGGGTCGTGCAGTTCGACGGCCGCCGCGATGTAGGGGCACAGAGGTGTGTCGGGGGAGACGTCGAAGGCGGCGAGCAGCCGTTCGCGGGGCGTGAGGTCCGTGCGGTCGAACACGCCGGACAGGACGGAGGGGTCGAACCGGCGCAGGTACTCGGCGACGAGTTCGTCCTTGCCGGAGAAGTGCTGGTAGGCCGTGCGCTTGGACACCTCGGCGGCCGCGCAGAGCTCGTTCATGCCGGTGCGGTTGATGCCCTGCTCGCGGAACAGCCGCTGGGACGCGCTGATGATGCGCTCGCGGGCGCCCCGGCCGCGGCGGCGGCCCGTGGGGCCCTTTTCCCGTTCCGTCTCCGTCTCCGTCATGGCCCCATGGTACCCGAGATGGGTAACGACCGGTGTACATAGATTGCGCGTCGGCGACCCACCCCGTACGGTAAGCACACAGGACGGTGTACTTAACGCCGTCGACCCAGGTACACACGGCATTACCGACGCAAGGGAACGACCATGGGAAAGCTCGACGGCAAGGTCGCGGTCATCACCGGCGGCACCACCGGCATGGCACTGGCCGGCGCGAAGCTCTTCGTCGACGAGGGGGCGTACGTCTTCATCACCGGCCGCCGCCAGGAAGCGCTGGACGAGGCCGTGCGGCAGATCGGTCGCAACGTCACCGGCGTCCAGGGCGACGCCGCGAACCTGGACGACCTGGACCGCCTGTACGACACCGTCAAGCGGGAGAAGGGAAGCGTCGACGTGCTGTGGGCCAGCGCGGGCGGGGGCGAGCCCGCCCCGCTCGGCGAGATCACCGAGGCCCAGTTCGACACCTGGTTCGGGCTCAACGCCCGCGGCACCCTGTTCACCGTCCAGAAGGCCCTCCCGCTCTTCAATGACGGCGGCTCCATCCTCATGACCGGCTCCAACGCCTCCCTCGGCGCCTTCCCCGGCTGGAGCGTCTACGCCGGCAGCAAGGCCGTCCAGCAGGCATGGGCGCGCGTCTGGCTCAACGAGCTCAAGGACCGCCGCATCCGCGTCAACGTCCTGACCCCTGGCCAGGTCGCCACCGCCAAGCAGGAAGAACTCTTCGACGAGGCCACCATGCGCCAGTTCGAGTCCCTCATCCCCCGAGGCCAGATGGGCCGCCCCGACGAAATCGCCGCGGCCGCCCTCTTCCTCGCCTCCGACGACTCCAGCTACGTCAACGGCATGGAGCTCGTCGCCGACGGCGGCACCACCGCCCTCTGAACCGCACACCACCCGACAACCAGGGCAGGACACCTCATGAGCAGCATCAGCATCATCGGCACCGGGAACATGGCCCGCACCATCGGAGCGCGGGCGATCGCGGGCGGCAACACCGTCGAGGTCATGGGCCGCGATCAGTCCAAGGCCGCCGACCTGGCCAAGGCGCTCGGCGGCGGCGCCACGACGGGGGAATGGGGCACCGCCCCGGCCGGCGACATCGTCATCGTGGCCCTGCTGTACGACGGCGTCGTGCCGGTCGTCGCCAAGTACGGGGAAGCTCTCGCCGGCAAGGTCATCGTCGACATCAGCAACCCGTTCAACTCCACGTTCGACGGGCTGGCCCACCACGAGGAGACCTCGATCGCGCAGGAGGTCGCCAAGGTGGCACCGGCCGGCGCCGGCGTGGTGAAGGCGTTCAACACCGTCTTCCGCCATGTCCTGGAGAAGGGGCGGTCCGACGTCTTCATCGCCGGCGACAGTACGCAGGCCAAGGGAAGCGTGGCGGCGTTCATCGAGAGCCTCGGCATGCGCCCGCTGGACGTCGGCGGCCTCAAAATGGCGCACTGGCTCGAAGGTGCGGGCGTGGTCACGGTGGGCCTCGCCAACCACGGGGTGGGGAACCTGGACTTCGCCCTCGGCGTCACCGAACTCCCCGTCTGAGCCGACGGAGTCGACGGATCCGGCGGCCGGCAGCGTCAACTCCAGCCGCGTCTCCGTGTGTTGGGCTCGCGGGGCTCCGGTGCTACTCGGGTACCGGGAAGAGCAGGCAGCTGCTGGTGGCGTGGGCGAGCAGTCGGTCGTCCGCGTCGACCAGCTGGGCCTGGGCGAGGGCGGTGCGGCGCCCGCCGTTGACCACCGTGCCGATGGCGCGAACCCGGCCCGTCTCCGCGGTGATCGGCCGCAGGAACTTCACGGTCAGATCGAGCGACGTGTACGCCATCCCCTGCGGCAGCGTGGACTGGACGGCGCAGCCCGCCGCCGAGTCGAGCAGGGTGGCGAACACGCCCCCGTGCACGCTGCCGATCGGGTTGTAGTGCTCTTCGCCCGGCAGCACGGAGAAGACCGCCCGGCCGTGCTCCACCTCGTCGAGGTCGAAGTCGAGGGTCTGGCCGATGGGCGGTCGCGGGATCTTCCCCGCCTGCATCGCGCGCAGGAAGTCCAGGCCGGCCATCTCGCGGGCGGACTGCGCGGGGATCGAGGGGTCGTCCCAGCTGTACGTACGCGTGCGTCCCACAGTCCAGCGCCTTCCGTCCGGCCGCCCTCGGCCAACCCGTCATCTGACTTTATTTGTTGAAGCTAGCCCCGCCCGCATCTGACTGTCAACGGTGAAGCCAGGGCCCTACGATGACGGGATGGAGTGGCTTGAGGCGAGCACGGAGAACTGCCCGGTCCAGCGCGCCCTGGACGTGGTGGGGGAGAAGTGGACGCTGCTGATCCTGCGCGACGCCGTCAACGGGGTGCGCCGCTTCGACGACTTCCACCGCCACATCGGGCTCTCGGAGGCCGTCCTCAGTGACCGGCTGCGCAAACTGACCGCGGTCGGCGTCCTGGAGACCGTCCGCTACCAGGAGCCGGGCCGCCGCTCCCGCAACGAGTACCGACTGACCCGCAAGGGCTGGGAACTGTGGCCCGTCCTGATGGCGCTGGGCCAGTGGGGGGAGCGCCACGCCCTCGGCCCGGAGAGCCCGGGACCGGTCCTGGACGTCCGCCACACCGACTGCGGCGCGCCGGTCCGTGTCACCGTCCAGTGCACCGCGGAGCACACGTCGCTGACCCCCCGGGACGTCACCGCCGAACTGGGGCCGGGGGCGCGCCGACGGGCGTGAGCGGGTCGGCCGTTGTGAGCGACTCTCACCGTGGGGACGGATGGTTCGGGCTGTGCCCTAACCGAGCCGCGCGCCGAGTTCCGTGGCGGCGGCGACGACGGCGTCGCTGAGGAGGGCGAGTTTGGCGTCGGCCCGCCTCGCCGGGCCGGACACGGACAGTGCACCGCAGGCCACACCCTGCCGGTTCCGTACCGGGGCGGCCACGGCGCAGAGGTCCTGTTCGCTTTCCTCCATGTTGGTGGCGTAGCCGGCCTCCCTCACCTTTTCGAGCTCGGCCTCGAGCGCCCGGCGTGTGCTCACCGCGTGCTCGGTTCCGCCGCGCAGCCGCGAGCCGGGATAGCGGCGCCGCAACTCTTCGCGGGACAGCTCGGCGAGCAGGGCCTTCCCCGCGGCGGACGCGTGCGCCGGGCCCCGCTGCCCGGTTCGCAGCCCGGCGCGGATCACCTGCTGGCTCTCCACACCTTCGATGAAGACGGTCTCGGTCCCTTCGAGGACGAGCAGATGCGCGGTCTCGGAGGTGTCTTCGACGAGCCTTTCCAGCAGGAGACGCGCCTCGTCGCGGAGGGAGACCGCCCCCATCACGGCGATGCCGAGCCTGGCCAGCGCGGGCCCAGGACCGTAGCCCTTGGTCCGGGCGTCCTGGCGGAGCAGATCGCGGGCCTGCAGGGTGGTCAGCATCCGATGAGCGGTCGACCTGGCCACCCCCAACTCGGCGGACACGTCGGCGACTCGCAACGACGGCTTGTCCACCAGCATCAACAGGATCCGCGCCGCGTTGTCGATCGATTCCACCGGGTAGGCGGCCGACACTGCCACGACCCCTCCATCTCGCCGTCGTCACCGCGACTGTTCTGGTGATTGAACTGCATTTCGCCAGCCAGAATAGTCGCCGCAGTGGCCACGATGCCACCGATGCGCGCCTCATTCGGTGTTCTGCTGAGTAGAACGCCAGCGGTTGAACGGAACACATCACCGTTGACGGGGTGCTGGAGCCGAGTTACCTTCCAGAACATGATCTGCCCTGCAGAACACTTTCTAGGAGGAGCGGCGTGACGACTTCAACGCCGTCCATCGCGGAACTCGGCCATGTGGGCCTGCGCTGTCACGACGTTGGCCGGCAGCTGGCGTTCTACAGCGACGTACTCGGGCTGACGGTCACCGACCATGACGAACGGCTCGGCGTCTGGTTCCTGTCCGCCCGGCCGGACACCGAACATCACGAACTGCTGCTGGCCGAGGGCCGGGACGCGCCACTCGGGATCGGACTCATCCAGCAGGTGTCGTTCCGCTGCGCACGCTTCGAGGACGTCCTCGGCTTCCACCGGCGCTTCCGGGAGCACGGCGTCAGGCTCGACATGATCGTCTCGCACGGCAACGCCGTCGGCGTCTATTTCTACGACCCCGAGGGCAATCGGTGCGAGGTCTACTGGCGGACCGGCCTCGTGGCACGACAGCCCTTCGTCGAGCACATCGACATCGAGACCGATCCCGAGGAGCTTCTGGACGCCATCCGGGCTTCGGTCGAGCGCCACGGCGCGACGGGCTTCACCGAGGAGAGCTACCGCGCCTGGACGCGCGAACAAGCGGCGGCGACCGATGCCGCAACGGCCAAGGAGGTGGGGCGGTGAAGTTCGTTCGTTACGCGGACGGCACGTCCTCGCGCGTCGGCGTGGTGGACGGTGACCTGGTCCGGGTTGTCGACGGTCCGGCGGATCTGCTGCCTCTCATCGAGGCGGGCGACGCCGAGTTGCTCGCTGCCGGACGGGCCGCGCTGCGGCGCGGTGCGACCGTGCCCCTGCCGGACATCGTTCCCCTGTCACCGATCGCGACGCCTCCGACCGTCCGCGACTTCTACGCCTTCGAACAGCATGTCCGGGCAGGGCGTGCCTGGCGGGGCCTCGAGATGGACCCCGACTGGTACGAGCTGCCCGTCTTCTACTTCTCCAACCCCTACGCCGTGATGGGCTGCGGGCCGGTGCCGATGACGCCGGGTGCGGAGCGTTTCGACTTCGAACTGGAGGTCGCCGCGGTGATGGGGCGCGGCGGCCGCGACCTGACCGCGCGGGACGCCGAACAGGCCGTCGCCGGTTACTGCGTGCTCAACGACTGGAGCGGGCGGGACGTTCAGCAGCGCGAGATGAAGCTGTCGATGGGGCCGGTGAAGGGCAAGGACACCGCGACGAGCCTCGGCCCGTACTTCGTGACCCCGGACGAGATCGCCGACTTCCGCGAGGGCAACGGACACCGACTCGAAATGACCTGCACGGTCAACGGCGTCCCCTACTCCCGAGCCCTGTGGTCGGACATCCACTGGTCGTTCGGCGAAATGATCGCCTATGCGTCCCGCGGCGCCGAAGTGCGGCCCGGTGATGTGATCGGCTCCGGCACCTGCGGCACCGGCTGCGTCATGGAGCTCTCCCGCACGCACGGCTCGGCGGCCTACCCCTGGTTGCGGTCGGGCGACGAGGTCGTCGCGGCGATCGAAGGTCTCGGCGAGTTGCGCAATACCGTCATCGAGGCGGCGCCGGTGATTCCGTTGCGCCGCCGCACCGACGAAGCCGCGCGCTGATGGACGCTCCCGTATCGGCGCAGGACCCCGCCAAGCTTCGGGCCGCGTTGCTGCGTGCCATGCCGATGTCCCGCATGCTCGATTACGGCATGGACCACGGGGACGCCACCCACCTGGCCAATGCGGACGTCTCCGAACCGTGGCACGAGGCCGCGACTTGCCTGGCCGAGGCGCAGTTGACCCGCGCGGAGGCGGCCGCCGACCGAGGTGATGTCGAGACCGCGGTCGCGTGCTACCGCAGGGCAACGGCCTCCCTGGTCTTCGCGCAGATGGCGTTCAACACCGACAACCAGGCCAAACGTGCGCTCTACGTCCGGCTGACCCTGGCCTACCAGGCCGCGGCCGGGCTCGACACCGAGTTGTCCGTGGAACGGCTGTCGATCCCGTTCCGGCAGCGCCACTGCACCGCCTGGTTCGTGCGTCGCTCCGGCGCCCGCCCTGGCCCCACGGTGGTCATCGTCGGCGGGCAGAGCGGTTGGGGCCCGGCCTTCCATCGGCAGGCCGAAGCCCTGGCACGGCGGGGGCTGTCCGCCGTCCTGCTCGAGGCGCCGGGCCAGGGTGATACGCGCATGACCGGCGGCCTCCACCTCGACGGGCACGTCGACGGAGCCTTCAGCGCAGCCCTCGACGCCGTACGTGCTCGTACCGGCTACGACGGCCCGTACGGGGTATGGGGAAACAGCTTCGGGGGACTGCTCGCCGCCCGCGCCGCGGTGCACGACGGCCGCTTCGGCGCGTGCTGCGTCAACGGGGCCACCGCGAAACCGGAGCCACTGCCGTTCCGGACCGCGCGCGAACAATCGCGGGCGCTCCTGGGCGTCGACACCGACGACGAAGCCGCGGCCGTCTTCCGCACCCTGTGGCTCGACCCGGCGGTCGACCGCACGAACGCCGCGTTGCTCGTGCTGCACGGCGGCAACGACCCGCTGGTCACCCTCGACCAGCAGAAGGTGTTCCTCGACCTGTCGGCGCATCACACCCTGCGGGTCTGGGACGACGGCGAGCACACCATGTACAACCACGCGGCCGAGCGCACGGAGTTCGTCTGTGACTGGTTCCGCGCCCAGCTCGGCCGCGCGTGATCCACGCGACCACGCACAGTCAACTCCCCGTATCTGAAAGGACATTGAGGTGACCATGAAAGCCATCGCACTCCCGCGCTACGGCGACGCGGACGACCTGGAGCTCACGGAACAGCCGACGCCGGCGGTCGCGCCCGGGGAATTCCTGGTTCGGGTCAAGGCAGCCGGAGTGAACCCGGCCGACGAGAAGATCGCCGTCGGCAATCTCGACGGCATCATGGTGACCCACTTTCCCCTCATACCGGGCTTCGAGATGGCCGGCGTCGTCGAGGCCCGCGGTTTCGGCGCCACCGAGTTCGAGATCGGCGACGAGGTGATCGGCTTCGTCCTCAAGGACTGGGCGCAGAACGGCACTTACGCCGAACTCGTGTCGGCCCCGGTCCGTACGCTGGCACGCAAGCCGGAGTCCTGGGACTGGCCGCATGCGGCGTGTCTGCCGCTGAACGGGCTGACGGCCTACCAGGCCATCAAACGCATCGACATCGGCGAGGGCGACACCGTCCTGATCCACGGGGCCTCCGGTGGCGTCGGCACGCTCGGTGTGCAGATCGCGGTCACCCGGGGCGCTCATGTCATCGGCACCGCGAGCGAGCGCAACCACGACTACCTGCGTGAACTCGGCGCCACACCCGTCACCTACGGAGAAGGGCTGGCCGACCGGGTGCGCGAGCTCGCGCCGGAGGGCGTCGACGCGGCGCTCGACTTCTACGGCGGGGACGCGGTGGCCGTCTCGCGGAAGGTCTTGAAGGATCCTGCGCGGGTGGCCTCCGTGGCCGACATCAACGCTCCCGAACAGGGTGGTCAATTGGTGTGGGCGCGCGCGAACGCCGACGAGCTGACGGAGGTGGCCGCGCTCGCCGAGTCCGGGAAGTTGTCCGTCCCCGTGCATCGCACCTTCCCCCTGGAGCGGGCCGCCGACGCCTGGCGGATGCTCCACGCGGACAGCCGCACCCGCGGCCGGGTCGTGCTGGACCTCGAGGGCAGGCACGCATGAAGCCTGCCGATGCCCCTCGCACATCCACCCTCACGCCGGATGCCGTGGACGCGGACGTCCTCATCATCGGGTACGGCCCGGTCGGCCAGACCCTGGCTGCGCTCCTGGGGGCGTCGGGGCACCGCGTACTGGTGTGTGAACGGCGGGTCGGACGCTACGAGACACCACGGGCCGGACACTTCGATCACGAAATCATGCGTGTCTTCCAGTCGTTGGGCATTGCCGACGAAGTACGGCGCATCGCCGAACCGGCTCGTGTGTATGAATTCCTCGATACCGACGGAAGCGTGCTCTCTCGGCTGCCGAGGGAATGGGCCGCCCCCTCCGGCTGGGACGCGTCGTACCACTTCTACCAGCCGGAACTCGAGGATGCCCTGGACGCGGCGGTCCGCGGGGCATCCACGGTGGACGTCCGTTTCGGCGCGGAGCTGGTCGACCTGCGCCAGGAGGCCGAGCACGTGGTGGTGACGTTGGCGGACGGCGGTGTCGTCACGGCTCGTTACGTGGTCGGGGCGGACGGCGCCAACAGCGCGGTCCGCACGCTCTGCGGCATTCCGACGGAAGACCTCGGGTTCCGGGGCGACTGGCTGGTCGTCGACGTCCGGCCGCGGCCCGGCGCCCCCACCCCGGACATCCCGGACACCGGTCAGGTGCTCGACCCCGCGCGGCCGAACCATATGGGCCGGGTGGCTCAGCGGTACTTCCGCTGGGAGTTCATGCTCGTCGAGGGCGACGATCCCACCGAGATGGTGAAGCCGGAACGCGTCTGGGAGTTGCTCGGGCCCTGGATCGGCCCGCAGGAGGGGGAGTTGATCCGGCAGACCGTCTACCAGTTCCGATCCGTCGTGGCCGATACGTTCCGCCACGGGGCGGTGCTGCTCGCCGGCGACGCCGCTCACGTCATGCCGCCGTTCCTCGGACAGGGCATGAGCTCCGGCATCCGGGACGCCGCGACCCTCGGCTGGATGCTCGACCTCGTGCTGACCGGCGCCGCCGACCCGAAGCTCCTTGACCTCTACACGCTCTCGCGAAGACCACAAGTCGTCGACTACATCGAAGAGTCGGTGCGGGTAGGGACCGTCGTCTGCGAGACCGACCCCGTTCGTGCGGCGCGACGTCGTGAGGAGATGCGTTCGGCGGCCGAACTTCCGCCACCGTTCGAGCCGCCTGTCGGCGC
Organism: Streptomyces nidicola; assembly: GCF_050106155.1. NCBI lineage: Bacteria > Bacillati > Actinomycetota > Actinomycetes > Kitasatosporales > Streptomycetaceae > Streptomyces > Streptomyces nidicola. The sequence goes on along the minus strand of NZ_JBNBPI010000001.1, from coordinate 1,326,131 downwards.
AGGCTTCCGAGACGGACAACCGCTGGCCGGTCACTTGGCCGTACAGCCCCTTCTGCGTACGAGCAGCGGGAAGAGCGAGCGGTCCGACGACGTGCTCGGCCGCGGGTTCACCCTGTTCAGCCTGGTCGAACCGGACGCGGCGACGACCGCGGCCGTCGCGGAACTCGAGCGTGCGATCGGGCTGCGTTCCGTGCTGCTCGGCGCCGAGGGGGTCCAGGAGGAGGGCGAGGCGCTGAGTGACTGGCTCAAGGAGGCCGGTGGCGTGGCCGTGCTGGTCCGCCCGGACTTCTACGTCTTCGGCACTGCTACCGGACCCTCCGAGATCGTGGATCTGCTCGCCTCGCTTCGCACGAGCCTGTCACTGGTGTAGCGGCGTGACACCTGCCCGCACGGCGACCGACGACAGCCCGGACCACACGACACACGGAGGGACCCCATGCCGAAGACGCACAACGGAATCCACTACGAGGAGCGGGGAGACGGGCCTGACTCGATCGTGCTGCTGCCCGGCCTCGGGTGCTCACTCGACTGCTGGTCCGAGGTGGCACCCCTGCTCGACGGCCATCGCCTCGTTCTCATGGACCTGCCGGGCCACGCGGGCTCGCTCCACGCGCCCGCCGACGGATCGAGCCTCGCCCGGATCGCCGAAACGGTGATCGACGCCTGTGACGAGCTCGGCCTCGAACGCTTCGCCCTCGTCGGTCTCTCCTTCGGCGGCGCGCTCAGCGTGCGCATCGCTCTGGACCGGCCCGGCCAGGTGTCCGCGGTCATGGCGCTCATGCCGTGGAACGCGGGCGGTACCGAGGCGGGCGACCCCGTCATCGAGGGGTTCCACAGGTCCTTCCGCGACGTCGAAGCCATCACGAAGGCCATCGGGTCCATCTCGCTCGACCCGACCAGAACTACAGACGTCGTGCACACCATGACGAGTGCTGTCACCGAGCAGTTCTGGCGCAGCTGGCTCGGACCCGGTGGCGGTGCCTACACGAGCATGTACGAGGAACTGTCCGGGATCGCCGTGCCGGCGTGCTACGTCATCGGCGGCAGAGACACCATCGCCCCACAGGACAAGTTGATCGCCGACGTCCGTGCGATGCCCGGGGGCCGACTGGTCTTCCTGTCGGACGCAGGGCATCTCGCCCCGTACGAGTCTCCCGAACTGGTCGCCCGGGAGATCCGCGAGTTCATCGGCCGCTACGCGAACACGCCGTCGCCCCGCCCACGATGAGCAGGGTTCAGCGCGGCAGGAGCCGCATCGTGGTGGAGGACGCCTCGGGGCTCGTGATGGCCTGGATGATCCGGGCCGCGTAGTGGCCGTACTTGCTGCGGTAGGCGTCGTCCACGTGTCCGTTCAGCTCGGGGTCCGCGTCCAGGATGGTGACGTCCTTGTCGGCGCCGGCGGCCTCGACGCGGCCTTCCTGCCGGACCCGCGTGGAGCGGTACCAGTCGGAGCCCGGCCCGTTCACCGACCGTACGTAGATGCCGTCGCCCACGCGCACCACCCAGATGGTGCGCGGTGTGCTCAGTTCGCCGTCCCGCCGCAGGGAGGCGATCTCCAGTTCCTCCGCCTCGCCGATCCTGTCGAGTTCATCGTCCGTCCACTCCACCGGCATCTGCTGATCTCCTTCGCATGGGCGGGCGCGGGGGCGCCGTTGCGAACACCATGCGCGGCGTCGGCGCCCCCGGCAAGCGGGATACGGCCCGCCAGGGGTGCGCCCTGGCGTGCGGGCGTCTCCGGGGCCGCGTCGAGGAACGTCGAGCCCGTGATCAGTCGACTGCCTGGTAGAGCGTGGTCCAGAAGTCGCTCATCGCACGCGGCGAATCCGGCGTGGACAGTCCGACCTGCGTCAGCAGGATCCCGGTGAGCTGGTTGGTCCTGTCCGCGTAGGCGGTGGTGCCGGTGCCGCCGAACCAGCCGAACTGACCGGCGGGCGCGTAGCCGTTGCGCTCGGTGCGCACCGACATCCCGAAGCCCCAGCCGCCATCCGCGCCCTGGCCGGACGACACATGGGCGACATTGCTGAACATGGCTTCCCTCGCGGCCAGTTGAGCAGGCGTCAGACGATTGGTGGTCATCAGCTCGACGGCGGCCCGGGAGAGGATCCGCTCGCCCCCGTGCGTCCCGTGGTTCAACAGCATCTGGAAGTAGGCGTGGTAGTCGTCGACGGCGGAGACGAGTCCGCCGCCGGCGCCCTGGAAGGCGGGAGGCACGGCGGACCTGCCCCCTTCCGCCTCGTCCCACACCAGGAACTCGCCGGTCGCCGGATCGGGCCCGTACAGAGGCGGCAGCCGGTCGATCTTCTCGGCGGGCACGTGGAACGCGGTGTCCTTCATCCCCAGCGGATCGAGGACGCGTTCCCGCAGGAACGTCTCCAGCGGCTGTCCGGCGACCCGGGAGACGAGCACACCGACGACCTCGTTGCTGAGGTCGTACTGCCACCGGACTCCTGGCTGGTACTGCAGCGGCAGCTCGCCGAGGCGGCGCATCCATTCGTCCGGCTCGGGCGCGGGCCCGGAGGCCACGCTGTAGTCGAGACGCTCGAAGGTCGCGGCCCTGATCGGGGAGGCCATCGACTCGAAGTCGACGCCGAGCCCGAACGTGGAGGTCAGCAAGTCCCGTACGGTGATCGGCCGTTGCGCCGGCACGGTGTCGTCCAGCGGTCCGTCGGGGCGCCTCAGGACCTGCCGGTCGGCGAGTTCGGGCAGCCACGGATCCACCGGGTCGTCGAGCCGCAGCCGGCACTCGTCGAGCAGGATCATCGCCGCCGCCATGGTGACCGGTTTGGACGTGGACGCCATCCGGAAGATCGTGTCCCGGCGCATCGGTGCGCCACCGTCGGGGCGCATCGTCCCGATCGCCTCGACGTGCGTCCGGCCGCCGCGGCTGACGAGGGCGACGAGGCCGGGGATCTTCTTGGACTCGACATGCCGTGCCAGCACCTCGCGCAGTCGGCGCAGCCCCGCCTCGGAGAAGCCGTTGCTGTTCGTTCCCATGGTGACGCTCCTGTTCACAGTGTGTGCTGTCACCGCGGCGCGGTGGCTGCCCGGCCCCTTCGAAGCGGCCGTGTGGAGAGCGTGCATCCTTGACCCAGGGTCAAGGTCAACCTCCGTTCGAAGCAGTGGGGTTGGATGAGAAGCGGACCGAAGTCGTCCACGAGGGGAAGGTGTGCGGAGCCGATGGTCAACGGACTCACGATCGGTCAGGCGGCGGCGTTCGTCGGTGTCACGGTCAAGACGGTGCGGCACTATCACCGGCTCGGCCTGGTCGCCGAGCCGGACCGCGACGCCTCCGGCTACCGCCGATACCGATCGGGCGAGCTGTTCCGGCTGGTCCAGGTGCGGACCCTGGCCGCGGCCGGTGTGCCGCTGGCCGAGACGGTCGACCTGCTCGATGCCGATGCCGAGACCTTCGCCGTCACCCTGGAGAGCGTCCATCACCGGCTCACCGAGCGGATCGAGGAACTGACCGCGCGCCGCGACCGGCTGCACCGTCTCGACCACGGCGACCGGGCCCTGCTGCCCGACCGGGCCTGCGCGGTCCTGGAACGACTGGCCGAACTCGGCTTCGGGCCCGACTACGTGTCCGTGCAGCGGGAGGCGCTGGTGCTGTCCCGGGCGCTGGTCCCGGAGATCTTCGACATCTTCCTGACCCAGCTCGAGCGTTCGCTCGACGATCCCGAGTCCGTCGAGTTGACCAAGCGGGGTTGGGAGGCGAGATCCTGGGACCCGGACGACCCACGGATCGAGGAACTGGCGGCGGCGATGACCGACAAGTTGCTGGCCGACCGCGCGCTGCTGGCCATGCCGACGGAGTTCCGGAACCAGTCCGACGCCGCCTCCCGGTACGCACTGGTCAACCAGCACCGGGAGGACGAGTCGGCATCCGTCGTCCGGTTGAACAGGCTGGTCGAGGCGAATCTGCGGGAGGCAGGCATCGCCGTTCCCGGCCAGTGACGGCCGTACGGGGGGGACTGATTAACGTCCGGGAGCACTGGCGGCCGACCGCGAGGATCAGGTGAGTTCCGCCGAGAGCCGCTGCAGCGTAGTGGCGTGGCCGAGAGGGGTGCCGCTCTCCACCCAGTGGGTGAGCGGCCCGGTGGCGAACAGTCCCGAAGCGGCGAGGAGTCCTGCGCCGGTGACGCCTTCGAGATGGTCGAGGGACGCGGCGCGCACGGTCAGTCCGGCGGTGACGAGGCGGATGCACCGCGCGCGCACCGTCGACGAGACGAGCTCGACGAACCGGGGGCCGGTGCGCAGCACGCCGCCGCCCAGGACGAGGACCCCGGGGTTGCAGAAGTTGACCAGGTTGGCGATGACATCGGCGACCAGCCGGGAGCGCTTGTCGATCATCTCCAGGGCCAGCGCGTCGCCGGTGACCGCGGCCGCGCCGATCTCGCCCAGCGTCAGTCGGCCGGTCCGCTCCAGCGTCTTGGTGAGGTAGGGGCTCTCCGCCACCCGGCGGTGGGACTCGTCGAGCATGGACCAGCCGCTCGCGACGGCTTCCAGGCAGCCGGTCTGCCCGCACCGGCAGACCGCTGACGAGTCGTCGGTGACGTGCGTGTGCCCGATGTCGCCGGCCGCCCCGCGGTCTCCGCGCAGCAGGCGGCCCCCGTTGACCAGGCCCGCGCCGATGCCGGTGCCCACCTTGATGAACAGCATGTCGCGGCCGTCGCGCGGGGTGCCGCACGTCCACTCGCCCAGGGCCATCAGGTTCACGTCGTTGTCGACCCAGACCGGCGCGTCGTAGTGCTCGCGCAGCCAGGACCGGACGCTGAAGCCGTCCCAGCCGGGCATGATCGGCGGCGCCACCAGCCGTCCGGTGGCGAACTCCACAGGGCCCGGCACCCCGATCCCGATGGCCCACGGCCTGCCGAGCCCGGTCTTGAGCGCCAGGGCGGAGAACGCCGCCTGCACGCGCTCCATCGTGGGCTGGGGACCGGCCTCGACGTCCCAGTCCTCGTGGTGCGAGGCGATGACGGTGCCGGAGAGGTCCATGATCGCGGCGGTGAACTCGGACGCGCCCATGACCGCGGCGTAGAGGTGTCCCGCTCCTGCCCGGAAGCGCAGGGTCCGTGCCTGCCTGCCACCGGACGACGCGGCCAGCTCACCGTCCTCGACCAGGCCCAGCGCGAGGGCCTGGTCGACGCGCTGGGCGACGACCTTGCGGCTGAGACCGGTCGCGGTGACCAGCTCGGGCCGGGTCGTCGCGCGGCCGGAGCGGACGAGGTTGACGACGATCGCGAGGGGCGCCGCTTCGAGCGGCGGCAGGGTGGCGGCGGGGGCGAACGGCATCGGCTGCTCCGGTGGCGGAGCGCTGCCGGTCGGGACCGGGCGGTCCATGTCTTCCCCGTTCGTCGTTCCGCGTGCGCCGTCTGGGCGGTTGCCTTTGACGCGATGTTACGACAGCGCCGATGCGCCCCGAGGGCGGTGTCGCGGTGGCACCGCCGCCGGGGGAGTCGACGGGCGTCAGTGCCCTCTGGCCTCGCGCTCCAGCTTCCGCAGCAGCGCGTGCTGGCGGCGGACCTGTTCGAGCGAGCGGTAGGGGATCCGGTCGCCCTCGTACTCGCTGGAGAGGTAGCCGGTGTAGCCGTGCTCGACGAGTGTCGTGACGATCTCCTGCCACGGGATGTGCGGATCGGTGAGGTCTTCGGTGATGTCGAAGAACTTCGCCTGGACGAAGGCGACATACGGCAGCACCGCCACCAGATCCGCCATCGGTACGGCCAGGGGGCGGCGCCAGCCGGCCTCCTGGGCCTCCTCGTCGAGCCCGGCGTGATGTGCGTCGGTCGCGGCGCGCTGGAAGACGCCGGTGTCGATGAGCAGCCGGAAGTGGTCGGTCCCGGTGCGCTCGATGAACGCGAGGTAGTCGTCGACGACTTCGTGCTTGATGGGGGTGGGCGCGTGGATCTCGGGGCAGATGACGATGTCCAGTTCGGCCGCGCGGTCCAGTACGCGCTCGATGACCGCCTCCCAGATGGGGTGCGGCTTGAGGTCCATCGAGATGACGCCGATCTTGGGGCGCAGGGTGGTGAAGCCGAGGGTGGAGGCCAGTTCCAGGTCCCGGCGCAGGATGGTGACACCCTCGTCGACCGTCAGGTCGCGGTGCTGCCACATGCGCGAGTCGATCCAGGACCCGTAGTTGGTGGCGGTCAGCCCATGGCGTTCCAGGCCGGTGTGCCAGTCGTCGATCCAACGGGTCGACGGCGTGGGGTAGTCGCTGATGTTGCCCTCGCCGAGGATCTCGATGCCGCTCGCGCCGAGGTCGGCGATCTCGGCCATGGCGTCGTCGAGGGTGAGCAGGGTGTACATGTCCCCGGTGTAGCTGTAGAGGGAGACGCCGTACTTCAAGGTGTCGTGTCCGCTGTCGAGGGTGCCGCTTCCACTCGTCAGGGTGTCGTGTCCGCGCGTCACAGGAGCGTGACCTTTCGCTCGGCGTGGAAGACCGAGGGCTGGAACTCGGCCGGGATGTAAGGGGCTTGGAGGGCGATGTCGACCTCGAGGAGGTGCACGCCCGCGGGCAGGCCGCCGGGGTGGGGGACGGTGATGGTGGCCGGCTCGTCGAGCTGCCAGCGGACATCGGTCGAGGTACGCAGTTCGGCGCAGGTGAACTCGCGGCCCTGAAGCGTCCACCGTGGTGTCTCACGGTCCCAGCGCAGGTCGCCGACTTTTACGGAGACACCTTCGATGAGGCTGCCCCACAGTCCTCGGTAGTTGGGCATCCGCAGGCGGAACTGGAAGCCGATGATCTCCCCGCCGGCGTCGACGTTGCGTACGCCGCGGTTCTGGATGATGTCCCGGTCGAGCATGGAGCCTCCGGTGGTACGGATCGGGAAGGGGGAGTGAGGGCGGTCAGGGCGGTGAGGTCAGCTTTCGGCGGCCGCGATGCTTCGCGCACCCCCGACGGCCAGGGCGACCGAGGTCAGAGTCGGGTTGCAGGCCGTGGCGGTGGGGATGACGCCGTTGCCGGCGACGAACAGGCCGCGTACGCCCCAGACTTGGCTGCTCGGGTCGCACACGGAGGTGCCGTCGTCGGTGGCGCCCATCCGGACGGTGCCCTGGTAGTGCAGGGAGGCGCCGGCCGGGAAGAGGAGGGGCGGGGTGTCGTCGAGGGGCTCGCCGAGGGCGGCCGCCGCGTGCAGGATCTCGGTCCGGGCGCCGTCGATGGCCGCGTGGTCCGCGCCGGTGAGCCGGTAGTGGATGTCCATCGCCGGCATCCCGTAGCCGTCCGACTCGTCGTCCCGGAAGGCGATCCGGTCCTCGGCCCGTAGATCCTTGGCGCAGAACCAACCGAGCCCGACGACGGAGCCGGGTGCCGGGGCGTCGTCGGCCAGGGGTACCGGTGAGGCGTCCAGCTGCATGACCTGGCCGTGGTACGGGTGGGTGTCGGTGAAGGGCACCCAGGCCACGCCGCTGCTGGCCGTGACACCTACGCCGTCGTCCTGCGCGGGCGGGAGATCGGGCAGGTCGCGCATGCGTACGGCGTACACGAGCTGCGGCTGGTCGTTGAGGTAGCGCCCGAGGGCGGTGGGGCGGACGCCGGAGGCGTACAGCAGTTGCGGGGTGCGCAGGCTGTCGGCGGCCACCACGACGTAGCGGGCCGCGACCTGGTGTTCGGTGTCCGTACGCCGGTCACGCACGCATACGCCGCGCGCGGCCTGCCCGCCCTGCCCATCGTCACCGAGCAGGACCTGGGTCACCAGCGCTTCCGCGTGCAGCGAGAAGTTGGGGTTGGCCCGGGTGGCGTCGCCGAACACCATGTCCGCGCCGCACCAAAGGAGTTGGCCGTCCGGTGTGCGACGCACGGCCATCGGCATCGGCTGGATCTGCCGGTCCCCGGGGCGGTCGTGGTCGAGGGCCACCGAGAGACGCTTGCGGACCTCGTCGGCGAACGGCGCGTCGGCCAGCACCTCCGCGGAGACACCGAGCAGCCGCTCGGCCTCGCCCAGCCAGTCGGTCAACTCCGGGAGAAAATCGATGACTTCACTGTCTCCCGGGCGCGGACACGCTCCGGTCCAATGCGCGCCCATACCGCCGACGTTGCTCGACATCGCCGCGGCGGGCAGTCCGTCCTCGGAGCCTCGCCGCGGTGTCTTCTCCAGCAGGAACGTCCCCGGCCGCTGAAGGGTCGGCCGGTCGCTGGCGTAGTCGTCCATGGTGTCGGTCGACACGGCCTCGACGATCGGGCGGGGCCCCTCGGAGGCACGCTGGGCGCGGGCCCGCTGCTCGGGGTCGCCGATGTTCTTCACGTGCGTACCCGGCGGGTCGCTGATCAGTGGCCCGGCCTCGAAGACGGCGAGCCTCAGCTGCGGCGCGAGTTCGCTCAGGGCGCGGGCGTAGGCGGCTCCGGCCGGGCCGCTGCCGACGATCGCGACATCGACCTCGTCGGGGAATCCACTGGCACAGCGGGACATCCGGGCTCCTCTGTCTGACGCATTCACAGGCGGCTCAACTTATGTGCGGAAGGAACATAAGGCAAGAGTGTTAGCGCAATGGAGCGCGAAGTGCCCTGCTGCACGACCGGTTCTGTCCGAAGCGTTGACTTAGGTTCGCGAGGCACACAAGATGCGCTGCAGGCCATCCAGGCAATGACGCTGAGGTGAAGGACTCGATGATGAGCACCAGGCAGCCCAGAACGCCCGGCAGGGACTCCGTTCGGCCGGACCCCGCCCAAGACGATGGCGTCGCCGGTGTGCCGTTCGGCGCGGCGGACGACCCACGCGCGGTGCGCCGCGGTGAACGGGCGGCCTTCGCCCTCGGAGACGTGGCGTCCAACCTGACGTGGACCACGATCTCCAGCTACCTGCTCTTCTTCTACACCGACGTCGCCGGAATCGTGGCGGGGGCCGCCGGCACGCTGATGCTGATCGCGCGGCTGCTCGACGCCTTCTTCGACCCCGCGGTCGGCCTGGTCGTCGACCGCACGACCTCACGGTGGGGGCGCGCCCGGCCCTACCTCCTGTTCGGCGCGCCGCTGCTCAGCGCGCTGACCCTGCTGACGTTCCTCACGCCGGGCGGCGGCGGTGCGGCCGCGATCGTCTACGCGTACGTCACGTTCGTGCTCGTCGGACTGGCGTACTCGCTGGTCAACGTCCCGTACGGCGCGCTCATGGCCATGGCCACGCGGGACTCCGGGACGCGGATGCAACTGGCGGGGATGCGCTCGTTCGGTGTCGGCATCGGCCTCATCGTGGTGTCCACCGCGACGCAGCCGCTGATCAGCCTGTTCGGTGGCTCGTCGACCTCGCGGTCCGGGTTCGCCTGGACGATGGCGCTGTACGCAGCGATCGGCATGATCCTCTTCTGGGCCGTCTTCGGCCTCGTCAAGGAACGTGTGCCGGTGGCTCCGATCGCCAAGGACAGGGCCGGGATCTGGCTCTCCATCAAGTCGTTGGCGCACAACCGGCCCTGGCTGACGGTCTTTTCGTTCTCGATCCTGTCGTTCGCGCGGCTCGGCATCATCACCGGCGGCGCCGTGTACTTCGCCCTCCACGCCCTGCACAAGCCGTCGGCCGTCCCGGTCATCCTGCTCGCCTTCTCGTTGTCCGCGGTGCTCGGTTCCCTGGTCACCGCGAGGCTCCTGCGGCTGCTGGGGCAGCGCCGGGGCATCCTGCTGGGCCTGGTGGTGTGCATCGTCCTCAGCGGCCTGCTGTTCTTCCTGCGCGAGAACCTCATCGCGTTCACCGCTGTGTTCTTCGTCGCCAACCTCGTCGGAGGCCTGGGTTTCGTTGCCGGCCCCGCGCTGGTGGCCGACACGGCGGAGTGGCACGAGTGGCGCAGCCGGCGCCGCGACGAGGGGCTGCTGTTCGCCGGCTACAGCATGAGCACCAAGATCGGCGCCGCCCTCGGGTCGGCGTGTCTGGCCTGGGGTCTGTCGGGCATCAACTACCGCCCCGGCGCCGTCACTTCAGACGTGAGCGACGGGATCGCCCTGCTGTTCATCGGCCTGCCCATCCTGGTCGCAGCGCTCCAGGCCGCGGTGATCGCCACGTACTCCCTGGAAGCGAAACTGCCCGGCATCAAGGCGGACAACCTCCGCCTGCGCGAGGGGTGACAGTTCGGCGCGTGGCAGATCGAAACTCACCTCACACCCGGGGAAACACCCGTGTGGCGTCGGGGGACCGCTTGCAACGAGTCCTCACGGGGTACCAGAGGTCCATGATCAACGATGCCTCCCAGTCCTCCGACGCCGTCGACGTACAGGCCCTGACCGCGCTGCTCGACGGCGAGTACGCCGAGATCCGCGATCTGGTGCGTACGAATCTGGCGGCGCACGCCTCCGTTCTCGAAGAGGCCGAGGAGCTCGGCATCGACGCGTTCCGTGAGCGGGTGCGCGAGCTCACGGTCGAACTGGCGGCCACGGGCCAGACGGGGATGGGATTCCCGAAGGAGTACGGCGGGGGCGGTGACATCGGCGCCTCGATCGCCGCGTTCGAGACGCTCGCCTACGGCGATCTGTCGCTCCTGGTGAAGGTGGGTGTGCAGTTCGGCCTCTTCGGCGGCGCGATCCTGCACCTCGGCACCGAACGGCATCACCGGGCCCATCTGCCGGATCTCATCACCGGGAAGCTGATGGGCTGCTTCGCGATGACCGAGACCGGGCACGGCTCCAATGTCCAGGCGCTCGGCACCGTGGCGACGTACGACGCCCCGAGCCAGGAGTTCGTGATCACCACGCACGGCGACGCCGCGCGCAAGGACTACATCGGCAACGCCGCCCGGCACGCCGAACTGGCCGTCGTCTTCGCCCAGTTGGAGGTGGACGGCAAGCGGGAGGGGGTGCACGCGTTCGTCGTGCCGATCCGTGTCGACGGCGCACCGGCACCGGGCGTACGGATCGAGGACGCCGGCCGCAAGATGGGACTCAACGGAGTCGACAACGGCCGCCTCTGGTTCGACGGCGTGCGGGTGCCGCGCGAGGCGCTGCTCAACCGGTTCGCCGATGTCACGCCCGACGGCGCGTACGAGAGCCCGATCGAGAACCCCGGCCGCCGCTTCTTCACCATGCTCGGAACCCTGGTCCAGGGGCGGGTCAGCGTCGGTGGCGGCGCGATCAACGCGGCCAAGGTCGCCCTCGCGATCGCCACGAAGTACGCGGTGCGCCGCCGGCAGTTCGAGGCGGCGTCGGACGGCGCAGAGCAACTGCTGCTCGACTACGGGATGCACCAGCGCCGCCTGCTGCCGCTGCTCGCCCGCACGTACGCCCTGCACTTCGCCCAGGACGTGGTGCGCACCCAGTTGCACGAGGTCTTCTCGGGGAACCAGGACGACGAGCAGGCGCGGCGCGAGCTGGAGGCCCGGGCCGCCGGCACGAAGGCGCTGGGCACCTGGCACGCGACGCGGACGATCCAGGAGTGCCGCGAGGCGTGCGGCGGCGCCGGCTACCTCGCCGTCAACCGCTTCGCCGCGCTCAAGGCCGACAGCGACGTCTTCACCACCTTCGAGGGCGACAACCACGTCCTGCTGCAGCTCGTGGCGAAGGGGCTCCTCACGAACTACGCGCACGAGTTCGAGGACCTCGACCAGCTCGGCATGGTCCGGTTCGTGACCGGTCAGGCCGTGGAGACGGTCATAGAGAGGACGTCGGTGCACAAGCTGCTGGAGCGCGTGCGCGACCTGCTGCCCGGTGGCGACGACTGGGACCAGGAGGCCGGCCTGCTCGACCCCGACTACCAACTCGCCATGGTCCGCTTCCGCGAGGAGCACATGCTCGCCGGCCTGGCCCGGCGGCTCAAGCGCGGCCTGGACGAGAAACGCGATCCCGGTGTCGTCTTCTCCCACGTACAGGATCACGTGATCGCGGTGGCCCGCGCGCATGTCGAACGCCTGGTCCTCGAGGCGTTCGTCGACAAACTGCGGACGCTGCCGGACGACGGGGACGTCGGGGACGGCGGGGACGGCGGGAACAAGGCCGCACTGGGGCTGCTGTGCGATCTGTTCGCCCTGTCCACGATCGAGTCCGACCGGGCGTGGTTCATGGAACACGGCCGGCTGACCGTCCAGCGTTCCAAGGCGATCAGCCGTGAGATCAACAACCTCTGCCGGAAGATCAGGCCCCTCGCGGTCGACCTCGTCGACGCGTGGGGCATCCCGTCGGCGATGCTGCGCTCGCCCGACCTGGTGGGCTGAACCGGTTCCGATCAGTGCGCGGTGTCGCGTTCGGGTTCGTATTCGCCTTCGAGTTCGCGCTTGAGGTTGTGGAGCGTCAGCTCGATGTTCCGCTTTTGGAATACGGCGAACGTCTTCCCGGAGGTGGCGACACGGTCGAAGGCGTTGGCCACGAACGTCGGCCAGGCGCGCCGGTCGTCGGTCCAGGTCTCCGTCACGCGGGTGCCGCTGCCGGCCGGCTCGAACCGGTACTCCCACGTGGCGATCGGGCCGCGCAGGAAGGGCCGCTTGAGCCCGATCGCATGGACGCGGAACGCGAAGCGGCGACCCGGCTCGGCCGCCGTGACCGTGCACCGGGTCGTCCACCGGAACGCTCCGCGCTTGTTGCGGCCGACGAACGTGGTGCCGGGACCGGCCGGCCCGGCGGGTGACTCGTCCGTCGTGCCGAGGTTCTCCGGGCTCCAACGCCCCATGTCCGCGGGGCGGTTGACGGCCTCGTACGCGATGTCGGGCGACACGGCGATGGTGATGCTGTCGCTCACGGTGAAGACGCGGGCCACGGGATTCCTCCAACTGACGGCATTCGGTTTCCGACTCACGACGCGAAGCTACTGCTGAGTAGGAGCATGGCATGCCGGAGAGGGCGTCGCGGACGTGTGGGGCCTTCCGGGTCGGGCATACGGACACGAACCGATCCGATGAGAGCGGTGACCGCACATGTACGACGCCACAGCCGACGGCGTGTCGGCCGTTGTGGAAGCAGGGGAAGCAGGGGGAGCAGCAACAGAGTCGGAGCGCGAGGACATCAGCTGCGCGGACATCAGCTGCGCGGACGCCCGGATGCAGGTCCGCTCGGTGCTGATGGGGGCGTGCGGCGGCCTGTCCGTGGCCCGCGCGCAGCAACTGCGCGGGGACGCGCTGCTCGTGGTGAGCGAGTTGGTCACGAACGCGCTGCTGCACGCCGGAGCGGTGACCGGCTTCCGCGCCCGACTGGCCGGGGACGAGCTGCAGTTGAGGGTCAGCGATGCCAGCCGTGAGGTGCCGAAGGCACTGGCGCCGGCGCCGGGCCGTCAGGGCGGGTACGGCTGGACGATCGTCCAGCGCCTGTGCTCGCGCGTGCAGGTCGACAGGGAGCCGGGTGGGAAGACGGTCACGGCCGTCCTGGCGCTGGCGTGACCGCCGGTGCCTCACGTTCCGTGACACGTCCCGGGCGGTGCATGTGCCGCGCCGTCAACAGGAGGCGCGGGCTCCGGCTCGTTCGTCCGGCGCCAGGGGCGATCGCGCATGAGCCTCGCGCCGCCCGTGGTCACCGGTCCCGGGCCACGCTCACCGGCGGCGCAGCCGAGCGAGCCACCCGCGGGCCTGGGCCTGCCGGCGGGGGTCCGATGCCGTCCGGCGTGCCGTCGCGATCGCCCGCCTGCCCTGCGGGCTGCGGCTGAACTGCTTGATCCGGTCGAGAATGCCGGCCATGAATCCTCCGTGGTGTCCGTCGTTCGACAAGAGCAGCGACACTGCGCCCTCGCTCTCCCTGCGGCTACCCGGGAAGCGGTACGGAACACAAAGGCGGGCACTCGGTAGTCGACGCCGGTCTCGGCTCGGGCCCGCTCACGTGCGGGGGGTCGCTCGCCTCCTCGTGTAGTGGGTACGGGCCGCCATGCCCAGCAGGGCCACACCCGCGAGGCCGACCAGGAGAGTTGTCCACTCGGGCAGGTGGGCCGCCCGCAGGAGACCGGAGACGCCGAAGCTCGTATCCCATCCGGCCTCCGTGATGGCGGATCCGAAGCCCTGGACGGCGAGGATCGCGCCGAACAGCCACAGCAGCCCCTCGCTCGAGCTGCTGTGGCTGTTCGGCTTCTTGAGCTGCTTGGTCATGGCGGGCTCCCCCTTCGGGTGTCGGCACACCGATGTGATGCGCTCGCATCACATCGTGCAGCGCGGTCGGTTATGATGCAAGTGCATCGAAACGAAGGAGTGGGCCGTGCCCAAGCAGGTCGACTACGAGGACCGGCGCCGACGCATCGCCGAGGCGGTCTGTACCTTGATCGCGTCTTCAGGGATGGAGGCCGTCAGTCTCCGTGACGTCGCCGCTCAGGCCGAGGTGTCCATGGGTGCCGTCCAGCGTTGCTTCCGTACCAAGCAGGACATGCTGCTCTTCGCCCTGGAGTACATCACTCAACATGTCAGCGCACGCGCCAACCAGCGCATCGGCGCCACCGCCACGCCTGAAGCCGCTTCGACCCTGCTCTCCCACACCGTGGCCGAACTCGCCCTCCTGGATGAGGAATCGACGACACTCGCGCACGTCTGGCTGGCCTTCGTCGCGCAGGCCCCCGCCGGCGAGAAGCTGGGCGCGGTGCTTCACGAGACGTATGCCAAACTCCACGACCTCGTGGTGTGGCTCATCCGCTACGGCCAGGACATCCGGGAGGTTCGCCGACACCTCGACCCGGACCTCGAGGCGCGAACGCTCCTCGCCCTGGCCGACGGCCTCACGGTCCATGTCGTGGCGGGCCATCGCACCTCGGCCGCGGCGCTGGCCGTCCTCCAGCGACACATCGACGGCCTGCTGGAAACCCCGCCCGCCCGCGGCTGACGCCACCACTCGCCGGCAACTCTGCCTCGCCCGGGAGCCCCCAGCGTTCGGCCCGCGGCTCAGCCCGACGGGGTCTTCGGGTTCTCCGACTCGGCGGCGGCGCGGTATTCGGCGTTGATGCGCTGGGCCTCTTCGAGTTGGTCCTCGAGGATGATGATGCGGCAGGCGGCCTCGATGGGGGTGCCCTGGTCGACGAGTTCCCGGGCGCGTGCGGCGATGCGCAACTGATAGCGGGAGTAGCGCCGGTGGCCGCCCTCGGAACGCAGCGGGGTGATCAGGCGGGCCTCGCCGATGGCGCGGAGGAAGCCCTGGGTGGTGCCGAGTATCTCGGTGGCCCGGCCCATGGTGTAGGCGGGGTAGTCGTCGTCATCAAGACGTCCGAACGAATCGTCTGCTGTCACTTGCACCTCTCTGTAAAACGCGTCGAGGGGCCCGGGTGCCGAACGGCACCCGGGCCCCGAAGGAACTGCTACACCATCTGCCGGCCCTGATACTGCGCCGGCCTTCTGTGTCCGCAGACCCGACCTGGAAGATGTCGGGGATGCGGGGATCGCGGTTGCTTGACCGGAGACCACCTCACTATCGATGTCCTGCGGTACCCGGGCTCAAGACGTCCGCCCGGGCGATCCTGATGGCGCTCGGCTCCTCCGTTTCTTCCTCTGGGATCAATCACTTACTTACTGCTGGTACTGCCGGTACTGCCGGTGATGCGTACTGCTGGTGGCGGCCCCTGATCACTGCGGGCCACCCGGTCCGGTCGTCAGTCCCGTCGCCGTCCTGCAAAAGCCCTGGCTTCGAAACTCCACCACCGCACCGTCCTGCGAACTGCACTTGCGGGTACTGCTGCCCGGCAGTTCATCTCTGCCGGGCTTGCTCGATCTCGGCTACGAGAGAAACCATAACCACACCACCACCCAATGTCTACTCCGGCCGGGATAGATTTTCGCGAGTCGGGCCGAGAGGAAACCGAACACGGTCACTGAGCGGGTGCTGATGCCCGGTGTGTCAGCGGAGCCACTGGCTCTGGTCGGCAGGGCGGTACAGGGTGATCGCGTTGGTGATCTTGTCGAGGACGAGGTGCCGGTACGTCGCGTCCGTGACCTCGCCGTCGTACGCGAAGTGCGGGTCGCCGTGCAGGACTTGCAGGTCCAGGCGGCGTACCTGCGCGGTCGTCAGGACCCGGGAGTTGTGCAGGGTTCCGGTCAGGACGGCGAGGAGGAGCCGAGTGCGGGCCAGCGGGGTGCCGGCCTCCACGGCGCGGATGTCGAGCAGTCCGTCGTCGAGCTGGGTGCGGTACGTCGGGGCGAAGCCCGCCGGGTGGTAGATGCCGTTGCCCGCGAAGAGCAGCCAGATGTCGCGGGGGCGGCCGTTGATGGCCACCGAGAGCGGGGTGCCGGTGGCCAGGACCTTGGCCAGGCCCACGGCCAGCGCGGGCCATTTGCCGATCCGCTTCTCCAGGCGTTCCCGGGCGTGGACGAGTTCGGAGTACACGCCGATGCTGAATGTGTTGAGGAACAGCTGCTGTTCGCTGTTGCTGTGAGGGCGGCCCGGCGCCCCGTCGGACGGGCCCTGCGGGGCATCGTCCCCCGGGCCTGTGTGGGGGCCCTCGGGCGGTGTTGCCCGGCCCGCGTCGGCGGTGACCGCCTCGCCCGCCTGGATCGCGCGGGCGACATCTTCCAGGGTCTGGTTGCCGAGGTCGCCCGCGAAGTGGTTGAAGGTGCCGCCGGGGAAGACCGCGAGCGGTACGTGGTGGCGGGCGGCCGTCGCGGCGGCCGCGTTGACGGTGCCGTCGCCGCCGCAGACGCCCAGCGCACCGCCGTCCGCGACGGCGCGCAGCGCTGCTGCATGGAGCACGTCCATGAGGTCGTCACCCGGTTCGAACACGGTGATCGCCGCTTCGGGAAGGAGTGTGCGCAGCACTGTCGCCGTGTCCTGCGACCAGGAGATGCCGGAGGACGGGTTGACCACCAGGTGCAGCCCCTTGCCCTCCTTGAGGGCCGGTGCGGGTTTGCGCGGGGGAGCAGCAGCCGCGGCGGTGTCCGGCTTCACCGGCCACCAGCGGAGGGTCAGCAGTGCGGCGCCTGCGCCCGCGATGACGCCGGCCGCCAGACGGCCGCGGTGGTGGAGGCTCTCGCGGTCGCGTATGTAGGCGAGTCCCGCGGCGAAGGGCAGTACGGCGAGGCCGTGGCGGGGCGACTCCACGGCGACCGCGGAGGCGAACGCCGCGGCCGGCGCCAGCGGGCCGGAGCGCAGGGGCGTGCTGCCGGGGTGGGGGAAGTGCCTGGTGAGGGCATTCGTACGGGGACGGGCGCCGTGGGCGGCGGGTTTGGTCAGAGCCCGGTCCAGTGCCGCGACGATGGCCACGGACCCGATGCCGCGCAGTGCGGCCCTTCGGCCGCTCCTGCCGCCCGCCAGGCCGAGCACGGCGGCGGCACCCAGCCATACGGCGTCGTGTTCCGCGACCGTGTGCAGCAGGCGGATCGCTGAGCTTCCGCGCGGTGGCCGCTTCGCGGAGAAGCCGGAGAGGGCGGGGAAGGCGGGGAAGTGCGCCTTCGGACGCTTTCCCAGTCCTTGGATCTTTCCCAGACGTCCAGGTCGATTCATGCGCTCGCTACACCTCTGCACATCCAGTCCACTGCGCGACGACCGGGACGACCGTGGCGTCACGTCACCCTATCGGCGCCTGGTTCCCGTACGGTCGGCAGCTGTCTGCGTCCGGGTGGTCGCGGGCCTGGGGCGGCCAGGCGGGGCGATGTTCCGGGGGCAGGGCCGTGAGGGCCTGGCTCACGGTGGGGTGGGAGGGCAGCAGCTCGCTGCTGCCGGTCTGGGCGAGCAGTTCGGTCAGGCGGCGCCCGGAGCCGGCCAGCAGGAGCATCCCCTCTTGGCGCTGCAGCAGCCAGCGGGCGGCGAGCAGGCAGTTGAGGCCGCGCGAGTCGCAGAAGGTGAGCGCCGTGACGTCCAGCACCAGGTGCCGGTGCCCGGCCAGGACCCGGGATCCGATGGTGCGGAGGAAGAACTGCTCGCAGTCCTGGTCGAGTTCGCCGCGCACCCGCAGTACCGCGCAGTGCTCACAGTGCGTCAGGTCGGTGACGGACAGGCGGCTGGTCTGCGGGGACATCGCGGCTCCCTTCGGCCGTGTGGTCACGATGTGTGAGATGCGTCCGGCGCAGCCTCATCGTACGGAGTCTCCTTCCGGTTGCCCCGAGAGTTTCCTCGTACGCGCCGGAGTTCGCCAACAGGTGGAATTCGGCGCCTAGTTGGGAGTGTGCGGGCTGTGGTGGTCGGTCTCCGTCTGCGGGACTGGGGGATGCCGCCGCGGGCTTTGCGTATGTTACGGAGCGTCAAATCGCGGGTGTGGTCCGGAAGATTGCGGGTATGAGGCGTGCACGCCGCACTCCCGACGGGGGAGTGCCTTCGGATTGAGGGAGCGACGATGATGCCCCAGGCCAGCAGCCATCCGGCACAGCGGTCCGATGTACCCGAGCGACATATGACCGGCTTCGGGAGCGCCGCCCCGTCGGCGGACGTCCCGGGCCTTCCGTCACTCTCCGACACCGACACCGGCGGCGGCACCGACCCTGGTACTGGCACCGGCACCCTTGCGCCGGCGGACATCCGTGACCTGTCCAAGTCGCTGTTCGCCCGGCTCGACGAGGTCGAGGAGGGCACCCACGAGTACGCCTACGCACGCAACACCCTCATCGAGCTCAACCTCAACCTCGTGCACTACGCCGCACGCCGCCTGCGGGCTCACGGCGATTCCTACGAGGACGTGGTGCAGGTCGGCACGATCGGCCTGATCAAGGCCATCGACCGGTTCGAGCTGCAGCGCGGCGTGGAGTTCACGAGCTTCGCCCTGCCCACCGTCATGGGTGAGATCAAGCGCTTCTTCCGCGACACGACATGGGCCGTCCATGTCCCCCGGCGCCTGAAGGAGCTCAGCCTGCATCTCGACCGGGCGAACACCCTCCTCGAGCAGGTGAACGGGTACGCCCCCACCGTCGCCGAACTCGCCGTCCACCTCGGGCTTGACGAGTGTGAGGTCGCCGAAGGGCTGAAGGCGGTCAATGGCTGCACCGCTGCCTCGCTCGACCGAGCGGTGGACGCCGGGGAGCCCGACGACACTCTGGCCGCCCATATCGGCTGCCACGACCCGGAGTTGGCCAAGGCCGAGAACCTCCAGGCGCTCAAGCCGCTGATCGCCGCCCTCACGCCCGACGAACGCAAGCTCCTCGCGCTGCGCTTCGTCGACGAGCTGACGCAGGCCGAGATCGGACGCGAACTGGGTGTCTCGCAGATGCAGGTCTCACGCCGCCTCACCCGCGTCCTGGACCGGCTTCGGATGAAGCTCAGCGCGTAGGCCGCGGCCGCCGGGCCCTCGGGAGGATCGAGATCCGTGGAGGCCCTGGGGAGCGGAGTCACTCCGCTCCCCAGGGCCTCCACGGCTGCGCGGCTACTCGCTTCCGCGGACGCCGCTTCGGGGCAGGGTCGCGTGGATCGTCTTGCCGCCGGGGCCCGCGGTCACCGCGACGGACCGGGACAGGTGGCGGACCATCGGCCAGCCGAAGCCACCGGTGCCGTTCGACATGTCGGGGGATCGTTCGTGGGGCGGTCGCCGATCGGCGTCGCTCACCGCGACCACGATGCTGTCCGCGCGGGCCTGCAGTCGCAGGGAGCAGCGGCTGCCGCGCGCGTGGCGGACGGTGTTGGTGACGAGCTCGGAGACGACGAGCTCGACACTGGCGGCGTCCTGCTCCTCGACGGCCGGGTGCAGTCGGTTCATGAAGTCGCGTGCCGCCAGCCGGGCGTCGGCTGCGGCTTCCGGTCGCTTGCTCAGCGCCACGCCTTCGTGAGCGCTGCTGTCGCTGTCCGTGTGCATCTGCTGCGTGCGCACTCTTGGACCCTCCTTGTGCGTGTGGGGGTTGAGGGTTCAGGACACGAGGGTGGCCTGTCGGCGAACGTCCGCCCGCGCCCCGGCGGGCTGCAGGACGTGGTCGCAGGTGTCGAGCAGCGACTGGTGCCTGCGCAGGCTGGTGGTCCGCAGCCAGGTCAGTGCCTCGCCGACCGGGCAGTCCTCGCGCGCGGCGACGTAACCGGCGGCCCGGTGGACGCGTTCCCAGCGTGCCGCGCGGGTGTCGGTGGCCCACACCGGCTCCGGGCCGTCGGCGTGCAGGGGCCTCCAGCGCAGGAGTTCCGCACCGGCGAGTGGGGTGGCCCGTTCGGCCTCGGCGATCTGTGCCGGGGTCGGCGGGGCGGAGTGGGTGTAGTACAGACAGATCACGCCGAGCGGCCCGTGCTTTCGGTGCAGCGGGAGTGCCAGAACGTGCCGGAGCGCGGGGAGTTCGTCGGACCAGCGCCGCGGACGCGTACGGCGGCCGTTGTCGGTGTGATGGACATCGGGGATGAAGGCGGTCCGAGCCCCCAACGCGGCGTCGACCGAGGGCCCTTCCCCGTGGGCGAACTGAGCGGCCTCGGCCTGCAGGGCGCCTTCGTCATTGGCGTACAGCAACTGCCACTGCTCAAGACACGGCAGCAGCGACATGGTCACGTGCTGCGCGCCCAGCGATTCGGCGAAGGCGGTGCACAATCTCATCGGCAGGGCCCGGCGCCCCACGGCCGCCGCGAGCGACACATCATGAACGATCGACCGGTCTTCCTCCAGCATGCGCCTCACTTCCTTTCTGAACGGGCCTTCGCCCGCCCAGCGATTGCGCCGGCGTCGCGGCGGAACGTGCCCGCCGCGACGCGGGGATGGAGATCCGCCTACCACCCGCACACCGGTTTCACGCGTGCAACAACCCGGCTCGCGCTCGCGTAGCCGAGCGTGATGAGAGTGGTCGACGACGTGGAGCAGGCGATGGAGCGGTGGAGGAAGGCGCTGTGGAGGTTGCTGCAGCAGCGTCAGCGATGCGCGTGATCAGGCCGCGTCGTCGGGGTAGGCGGCGGTCGCCTGGATCTCGATGAGGAGTTCCGGGCTGGCGAGGCCGCTGACGCCGATGATCGACCAGGCGGGGTAGGGGGCTTTGACGAGGCGCTGCTTGGCCGCGAGGAAGCCGGACATGTTCTCGCGGATGTCGACGTGATAGCTGGTCACGTCCACCAGGTCGCCGAGGCCGAGGTTCTCCAGCCGGAGGATTTCCTCGAGGCGGCGGATGGCGAGCTCGGTCTGCTCCTCGGCGGTTTCCCCGGGGGCGCCGTCGGGGCGGCGGCCGATCTGGCCGGAGATGAACAGGTGCCCGTGCGAACGGATCGCGGGGGCGTGGCCGAAGCGCGCGAAGGCGCTGGTGGTCCCTCCGAAGACGGGCGAGTTGTCGGGGACCTCTACGGGGTGGATGGCCATGGTGTGTCCTTTTCTCTGATCTGTGTCGTGTTCTCTGGCGTCTGTGTGCGACTGGGGATATGGATATGGCGTCTTCGTCGACCGGGCGGTGGGCCGGGCGGCGTTCGTCAGTTGCCCCATCGGGAGGAGGCGCAGGCGTGCTCCATCCGGGTCCGGCCGAAGGTCTCGCGTTCGCGCAGGAATTCGCCAGGAATCGCGTAACGCGGGCCGTTCTTCGGGCTCTTGGCGGCTTGCGCGACGATCGCGTCGGTGAGTGAGCGGATCATCTCCAGCCGCGGGTACGCGGCGTGGACGACGTCGGCCTGCTCGTCGCTGAGGACGTCGGCGTAGGTGTTGCCCATCGGGCCGCCGAAGTCGAGCGCGACGCCCTCGCGGACGAGCACACACAGCGTGCCGCGGCGTTCCGCGATGCCCGAAGAGGTGTGCAGGGCGATGGCCTGCCAGACCTCGTCGGCGTCCGCCTCGGACCGTCCGTGTTCGACGAGGAACGCGGCGGCCCGGTCGGCGCCCTCGACCTCGAACCGCTGGGTGTGCGGGCCGTCCGGCGCCACGCCGAGGTCGTGCATCGTGCATGCCGCGAACAGCAGGTCGTCTTCGTAGTCCTGGCCGGCGGTCAGTTCGAGGCGCGCGGCCACGAGTCGGGCGAACAGGTAGGTGCGAATGCTGTGGTTGAACACCGAGGGCGATTCCACCGGCTTGATGAGCTGTACGACAGCGCCGGTGAGCGCTGTGTCGGGCAGCGCGATCAGGTCGGTGGCTGCCTGGGGGGCCACCTGGTTGTGGGTCGATCCGGTCATGTCCACCAGGCTGGCACGCACGCTCTGACCAGGTGAGTGGCAGTCTTGCCCACTGTCGTTAGAATATTGCCATGACGACACACCGAGTCGCGATCCTCGCGTTGGACGGCGTCACCCCGCTCGACCTGGCGATCCCGGCGCAGATCTTCAACACCCGCCCGGAGACCCACTACGAGACGACGGTGTGCGGGCTCGGCTCCAAGGTGACGACGACCGGCGGCTTCTCCCTCGAGACCGAGGGGGGCCTGGACCAAGTGCGCGCCGCCGACACCGTGATCGTGCCGGGATACCAGTTGGGGAACGAGTCGTTGGAACGGCCGTCGGAAGAGGTGCTCGACGCGCTGGCCCGGACGCGCGACCGGGGCCGGCGGGTGGTGTCGATCTGTACGGGCGCCTTCGCGCTGGCCGAGGCGGGCATTCTGGACGGACTGCATGCCACCACCCACTGGCAGTACATCGACGGCTTCGAAGCGGACTTCCCGTCCGTCACGGTCGACCGCGACGTGCTGTACGTGGACGAGGGGGAGGTGCTCACGTCGGCCGGAGTGTGCTGCGGCATCGATCTGTGCCTCCACCTTGTGCGTCGCGACCTGGGGGCGATCGTGGCCAACCGGATCGCCCGCGGTCTGGTGGCCGCGCCGCACCGCGACGGCGGGCAGGCCCAGTACATCCCGGCTCCGGTCACCGTGGCCGGGGAGACGTCCCTCTCCGAGACCCGGGGGTGGGCGCTGGGCCGCCTCGACGAGCCGCTCACGCTCCGCGAACTCGCCCGGCATGCGGGCGTCTCGCCGCGCACCTTCATGCGCCGGTTCGCCGCGGAGACGGGCACCACGCCCCTCCAGTGGCTGCTGGGCGCCCGCCTCGGCAAGGCGCGCGAACTACTGGAGACGACGACCCACTCGGTGGACCAGGTGGCCCGGGACTGCGGCCTCGGTACGGCGGCGAACCTGCGGCTGCACTTCCGACGAACCCTCAACACCACCCCCACCGCCTACCGACGCACCTTCACTCACTGACACCGCTCGCGCGCCGACGCGTAACTTCCTTGTTCACGTTCGTAGTTGGCCCGTGAGGCGGCCCCTGTCGTCAACCATCCCGTAACCGAGCGTCCTCCCGCTGCCGATCACTACGCGACGATCTCGTGGCGATCCACGGCGCGGCAGGTGTGAACGCATGGGGTCCCCTCGGGTGCGGAGGGCTCGTGGTGCCGTTGACAGGTGGTGCATGTGGCGCATCTGGCGCTTGAGGGGGCAGTAAGGGGCAGGCCCCGACTCGAAGTTGGCGTGAAACTCCGGCTCCGTGTAGCGGACAGGTTCAGGTCTCCGCTTTCCTGGCGCGGGCCCGCACATAGGGCGAAGTTCGCGATGGAGGTAGATATGTCTGTGTTGAGTGCCGCTCGTGTCGGGGCGAACCGTGCCTTGCGTCCCCTTGGTGTGCAGATGGTTCGTGGGCACAGTGACGACCCGGCCATCCAGTCCTTCGTCTCCGCCCGAAGGACGGTGGCGGCGGCCCGGCGGGCCGGGGTGTCCCTGGAGGACTACATCGACCAATACAGCGCCGCTCCGGGTGCGACCGGCGAGACCGTGGACGCGCTGTTGCGGCTGGCGGATCTCGGCGAGAAGGTGGAGCGGGTGTGTGAGATCGGCCCGGGATCGGGCCGGTACGCGGCCCGGGTGATCGACGCGACGCACCCGAACACCTACGAGATCTACGAGACCGCGGGGGACTGGCTGACCCGCCTGAAGACGCTGCCGAACGTCCTTGTGCAACCCGCCGACGGGCGCACCCTGAGTGCCACCGCCGACGACTCGGTGGATCTCGTGCACGCCCACAAGGTGTTCGTCTACCTCCCGTTGGCCACCAGCATCGGCTATCTCGACGAGATGGCCAGGGTCGTGCGCCGGGGAGGGATCGTCGCGTTCGACGTGGTGAACGAGGACTGCCTCGACGACGAGATGACGACGAACTGGGTCTCGAACAGTGCGACTCTCTACGGCATGATCTCGCGCTCGTGGCTGCTCGACCGCCTGGCCGAGCGCGGGCTGTCCTTGCTGGGCAGCCACTTCGTACCGCTCAGCGGCGGACGCACCGAACTGCTGGTGTTCCGACGGGCGTGAGCGTCCTGCTGCGCGATGCGGTGCGACTACCGGCTCTCCCCGCCCTCACCTTGGTGACCGCCGCGATCGCGGCTCATTGTCGTACCCCCCTGTGAGACTGGCGCGATGACCATGAACGCCGACACGGTGATCTACCGGCAGTACGTCCGGCCCTAAGAAGTCTCAACCGCCGTACTTGGCGGGGTGATTGACTGCGGGATCGAGGTGAGCGATGCGGGCGGGGCCGCCCTCATGCGGCGTTTCGGCTGGAAGGAGATCGGCCGCCGCCCCGGCGCGCTGCGACTGGCTCCGGGGCATGACCGTGACGAGATCCTGATGCACCTCGCGCCGCTGTAGCTTCGCGACATGGTGCCCCGCAGGGCTTGTACGGTCTAGCGACCCGATGGTCAGCGCAGCGCGGTCGCGTTGGCCGGTGAGCCGACTCCGCCGGTGAGGTGGAGGGGCTTCACGGTCAGGAGGCTGTCCCAGCGGCCGGTGGCGCGGCAGTCCTCGGCGAGAGCGGTCAGGTTCCACAACTCGCCCAGCGGGAGGCCGAGTTTGGCGATGAGTTCCTGGTGCATCATGCCCGCGTCCTCGGGCGCGCTGTCGTGGAAGTCGCTGCCGGGAAGGACGGGCAGGACCTCGACGGCGAACGTGTCGGTGGCCATCAGCGCGATGCGGTGGTCCCAGCACCAGGCGGCGAACTCGCGTGACTGGGCGAAGCCGGTGGCACGGCGTGCGGCACGTGCCTCGGTACGGGTGTCCGTGTCGGTGGTGAGGTACCAGTGGGCCCAGCCGGTGTGGACGAGGATCAGGTCGCCGTCCTCGATGGTGCAGTGCTGTGCGGCGAGGGCCTCGTCGAGCAGGGAGGGGGTGAGGGCGGGGCCCGTGGTGTGGTCGAGCGGGGTGCCGCGATCGCGCAGGAATCCGTCGAGGTCGATGAGCAGGCCGCGGCCCACCAGGGGTGTCTCGGACCAGAGTTGGACGCCGAGGCGCGGGCTGCGCGGGGTGATGGCGTCATCGGGTACGCCGTTGTAGAAGCCGTGTCCGGAGGCGCGGCGGTGGCGCAGCCCGTCGACCTGGGTGCTTGCCTGGAGGTGGAAGCCGTCCAGGGAGTCGTCGCGGGCCTGGTCGTGCTTGGCGGTGATGTGGTGCTGGGGGATGCCGCGGGCCCGGGACATGGGAGGGTCGAACGCGTCGAGGGCGTAGTCGAGGCTGATGGCCCGGCCTTCGCGAACGCAGGGTGTGGCGCGCAGGATCTGCTCGGTGCCCGCGAAGTTGGCCATGCCGCGCTCGGGCTGTTCGGTGAAGAGGTGCCAACTGGAGCCGGCGGGCGCGTCGGTGCGGGCGAGGAGATCGGCGTAGGTGGGTATCGGCTGGGGCACGGCGGCGCTTTCGGTCAGGCGCAGCGGGCTGCGATGGCCTTCGCTGCGTGGCGGACTTCGGTGATGATGCTCTGGTGGTCGGCCTCGGGCAGATCCGTGCTGGGGCCGACGATGCTGAGGGCGCCGAGCAGGGTGTCGTCCTTGAGGATGGGGGCGCTGACGGAGGTGACTCCCTGGACGCGTTCGTCCTGGGAGAGGGCGTAGCCGTCGGTGTGCACGCGCTGGAGTTCGGCGGTGAGGTCCTCGGCGGTGACCTGCTGGCCCGACGCCCTGGTGAAGGGGGTCGCGGCCGTGACGTAGGCCGCTTGTTCGTCCTCGGGCAGCCAGGCGAGCAGGGCTTTCCCGGCTCCGAGATGGAGGGTGAGCTTGTCGCCGATGGGGAGTTGGTAGCGCAGCGGGTTGCGGCCCTCGACGCGTGCGATCGGCACCCGCGAGTGGCCGACCCGGACGAACAGGGTCGGGGTGAGACCGGTGGTGGCGGCCAGCTCCTGCAGGATGGGCAGGGCGACCGGGCTGAGCCGGTTGTTGACCAGGAAGGCGTGGGCGGTGGCGACGGCCGCGGGCCCTGCGACGTACCCGGTGTCCTCCCGGGCCGCGTAGCCGCGGTCGACGAGGACGTTGAGGATGCGCTGGGCGGTGGCCACGTGCAGTTCCGCGCGGCGGGCGATGTCGCTGAGCCGCAGCGGGTGCCTGGCGTCCTCGAGGACTCCCAGTACGTCGAAGGCCCGGTCGAGCGAACGCATGGGAGTGGCGGATGGGCTGGCCATGGGCTGGGGCTCCTGGTCGTCGGCGCGGCACCCGGTGTGCCGTTGCCTGATAAGAGTTATCAGACTGTCGGCCGACGGCGGCGCGGGTCTCCCAAGAGCTTGCTCGCCCGCCCGCGCAGGGGCGCCCGCCCGTCAGGGGGAGGTCGAGCCCGCGGCGGGTTGCAGGTCGTGCGCCGCGGCGGGGGCGTCCGGCTCGGGCTTCTCCTTGTCGACGTAGGACAGGATGAAGGCGAGCAGGCCGCTGACGCTCGCGGTGATGAAGGTCGGCGGTCCGGCCTGCTCACCGACGGCGGCGACCCAGCCGGCGTCGCCGAGCGCGATCCCCAGGGCCTGGGCGATGACGACGAGGAACCCGCCGGCCAGGAAGCCGATGACGCTGAGGCGGAAGAGGATCTGGAGTGTGCGGACGGTCATGGGACGGCCTCCGGTTCAGACGGGCAGGACGCCGGTGGCCACGGCGGCGCCGATGAGCAGGATGGGGATGCAGTAGTACGTGAGCAGGGGCATGAAGGTGCGTGAGGGGTCGACGCCCGCGATGCCGCTGGCCACGTAGATGGGTGCGCCGGACGGGGGAGAGGCCCCCTCGGTGGACGCGAAGATCAGCACGGCGACGCAGGCGGTGGCCGGGGAGACACCCGCGCCGATCAGCGCGGAGACGGCGACCGGTCCGATCGCGGCCATGGTGGCACTGGCCGTCAGCGGGATGGCGACACCCACCACCAGGAGGCCGACGACCAGGGCCAGCACCCACAGCGGCGCGTCCACTCCCGAGAGCAGGTCGGACAGCTGCGCGGGCAGCCCGAGTTCACCCAGCGCGTTGGCCGCGGAGAACGCGGCGACGATGGTGACACCGAGCACGCCGAACTTCGGTGCGGCCCCGCCGAGCAGCTCCCACCACGCCTGCCCGCCGCGCGGCAGATGACGGCGGCCGAGCACCAGCACGATCGCGATCATCAGGACGGGTATCCAGGTGATGAGGCTGATGGCGTCGGACATCTCCACGCCGTCCAGGTAGCGGCCGAGCGACCCGGCGAGCGGCCCGCGCGTCAGCAGCAGCGGCACGACGATCCCGCCGAACAGGAGCAGGCTGGTCCAGCCCACGCCCATCGTGCGGCGCAGCGGCTTGAGTTCCTCGCCGGCCACCGGCTGGATGCCGTGCCGACGGACCATGATGAACGCGGCGATCAGCCGGTAGCCGAGACACCACAGTCCGCCGATGAACAGCGGCAGCACGATGTCGTCGGTGGAGACCACGGAGGCGACGCCGGCCGAGCCCATGAGGATGAACATGGTGGAGCTGAACGGGAAGGTGACACCCATCCCCGCCCCTCCGGCCGCGACGGTCGCGGCGAGTTCACCGCTGACGTTCGACCGCTTCATCCACGGGATCGTCACCGATCCGACGGCGGCGGTGACCGCGGCGCCGACGTGCGCGATGGCACCGAACACACCGGCGGCGACCGTCGAGGTGTAGACGGGTCCGCCCCGCAGCCGCCCGAGCAGCGAGTTCAGGATGTCCAGGAGGTGGTCGAGGACCGGGGTGCGGGCCAGGACGTAGCTCATGAACACGAAGGCGAGCGCGGCGAAGGTGACTTCCTCCTGTAGCGCCTCGGCCAGGCTGCTCCACAGCACATGGGCGATGTCACCACCGGAGAACAGGCCGGTGACCAGGAAGCCGACGATCAGTGCCTCGCCGATGTTCCGCTTGAGCACGGAGTTCCAGATGAGGATGGCCGCGATGTAGCAGCCCAGCGCCCATACGGCGATCATGATGCGTCTCCCGTTCCTGCCGCCGCGGCCGCCGTGGCGCGGATCGTGGCGCGCCGGCCGGCCTCGTCGGCCTCGACCGCGCGCGCCGCGGCGAGCACCGACTCTGCCTCCTCGGCGGCCACCACGGCAATGCCGTCGCCGTCCGCGACCACCAGGTCACCGGGGCGACACACCAGGCCACCCACCGCGACGGGCACGTTCACGTGTCCGGGGCCGAACTTGTACGGACCGGCCGGTGTCACCGCGCGCGCCCACACCGGGAACCCGATCTCGGCGAGTACGTCGATGTCACGGGCCGCGCCGTCGAGCACCATGCCCACCACACCGTGCGCCTTGGCCCGCTCGCAGATCAGCTCACCGACCAGCGCCCGGGAGGTGTCGGCCTCGCCGTTGACGACGATGATGTCACCCGGCTTCGCGACCTTGATGGCCTCATGGATGGCCCGGTTGTCGCCGGCCCGCGTCCACACCGTCAGCGCCCGCCCGATGGCACGCGCCCCGCTCCACATGGGCCGGATCCCGGAGTCGAGCAGTCCCAGCCGGTCGACCGCGTCACCGATGTTCGCGGTGGCCACGTCCTGGTGTGCGGCCAGCAGTCCGTCCGACACCCGCGGCACATCGCGCAGCCCCTCCGGGCGGGCCGCCAGCAGGTGTACGTGTCCGATCGCCCGGGCGAGCTCCGCGTCCAGGTCGAGGTCGGCCATCAGCTCGGCGGCGGCCGAGGCCTCGAACGCCCGGCGCTCACCGTGCTTGGCGGTCCCCGTGTACAGCCGCTCCAACGTGCCTTCACCGCCCGCGAGTTCGGCGGCGATCTGCTCGCGCACCCACCCCTCGTCCCCGGCTGCCCGGCCCGCCTCCACGGTCTGCACGATGATCGCGCCGAGCCCCTTCATGAACACACTGCGCAGCAGCTTGCGGGCGGACGCGGCCCCCGGCTCGCCGCCCAGGTCCTCCACCGGCGCGCCCAGGCCGCCGAAGTGGTCCGCGACCACGGCGGCCCCCGGGCCACTGGCCACCAGCGCGGTGCGATGCCGGTACGCCGGGACGGACCCGATCACCGACACATCCGCGAACGCGGCCTCGGAGGCGACGCCCACCGCGTCCGCGATCCGGCCCTTCAACTGCGGGGCGCCCGCGTTCATGTCGGCGTAGACCGTGGTCTTCCCGAGGTGCGGGGCGGCCTCCTGGGCCACGGCCAGCGCGGCCTTGGCCCCGGTGAGCCCGAGCACCAGATCGCTTCCGGCCACCGCTGCCTCGACGCTGTCCGCCCGCTCCACACCGTCCGGCGTCGGGACGTCCCCCGGGTCGTACCCAGCGACCGACCAGCCGTTCTCCAGGAACCCGGTCGCATACAACGCTCCCGCCTCGCCCAGTCCGAGCACCGCGACGCGCATCTGTGGCCTCCTTGCCACCCCACCAGGGGATTCTCATTGCGTGATAAGGATTATCGCTTAATGAGTAGGGATGTTGCCTGCGTGTGAAGTAGGCGTCAAGGGCTGTTTCGTCGCGCGATCGGAAGGGGCCCGGATGGTTGGCGGCCCGGCAAGGGTGTACGACCCCGCCTTGAGAGTGCTATAGAAGTACAACATGCCGAAGAACGCGGCGCTTACAGCACAAAATCTTCGTGATTGTTCTTCTATTGCACGCCCCCGGCCGATGGTCGGGCCTACCCCGAGAGATGGCGCACGGATGACTGAGATCGTGATTGTTGGCTGCGGCGAGGTCGGTCTCGCCTATGCCGAAGCCGTGCGGGAGACGCCGGCGTCGGGACTGCACCTGCTGGATCCCGCTCCCGCGCCGACGGCGCTCGCCCTGGCCCGCGAGGCAGGTCTGGAACTGCACCGGGAGGCCGGCCCCTGGCTGCACCCGGCCGAGGTGGTGCTCCTGGCGACACCGGGCGGAGCGCTGACGTCGATACTTGACGCCCTGCTGCCCCACGTGGCGGCGGGCGCCGTCATCGGGGACCTGAGCACCGCCTCGGCCGAAGACAAGCGGGCCGCCGCCGTCCGCTGCGAGGAGTCGGGACTGGGGTATGCCGACATCGCCATCACCGGATCCGTCGCACTGGGCAAGGCGCGGACACCGCTGCTCTACGCGGGCGAGGAGTACCCGGAACTCATCAGCCTGCTCAAGCGGTTCGACGCGCCGCTGACCGTGCTGGGCGACTCCCGTCCCGGGGACGCGATGCGCGTCAAACTGCTGCGTTCGGTGATCATGAAGGGTCTTGAGGGCCTGGCGGTGGAGTGCCTGCCGGCCGCCCGTGAGTACGGCGTGCTCGACCAGCTGTGGGCATCACTGGCCGACGTCGACCGCACCGGCTTCGTACCCCTGCTGCACGCCATGGTGCGCACCCATCCGCAGCATGCGCCGCGCCGTGAGCACGAGGTGGCCCAGGCGGCCGAGCAACTGGAACAGCTCGACTACCCCAGCACCATGACCCGGGCCGCCGAGCGGCGCTTCGCCGCGACCAACTCCGCTGCCCAGCAGTCCCGTTCCGTGCCGGAGACGGAGACGGAGACGGCCGACGCCGCCATCGACTGGCTGGCCGATCTCTCCCGCATCGGCAGGCGATGACACGCACCCACACCCATCGGTTCGCGTAATCCACCGTTCCCCTCCGGAGAGTCATGTCCATACACCCCAACGATGTGGCGGGACAGTACAGGCCGGCCGTCATCAACAAGATCAAGATCCGTCTCGTGCCGTTCCTGGCACTCCTCTACGTCATCGCCTTCATCGACCGGGCCAACGTCGGCTACGCGGCGCTGGAGATGAACGCCGACCTCGGCATCACATCCACCCAGTTCGGCCTGATCGCGGGCCTGTTCTCGATCGGCTACTTCGTCTTCGAAGTGCCGAGCAACATGCTCATGCGCAAGGTCGGCGCCCGCCGCTGGATCGCCCGCATCCTGGTCAGCTGGGGCGCCGTCGCCGTCGCGACCGGCTTCGTCCACAACTTCACACAGCTCGCCGCCGTCCGTGTCATCCTCGGGATCGCCGAAGCGGGATTCTTCCCCTGCGTCATCCTCTACCTCAGCCAGTGGTTCCCGGAACGCGAACGGGCCCGCGTGGTGGCGCAGTTCATGGTCGCCCTGCCCGTCGCCACGCTCATCGCCGGCCCGCTGTCCGGCCTCATCCTGGACCACGTGCACTGGCTTGGTGTGTCCAGCTGGCGGTGGGTGTTCATCCTCGAAGGTGTGCCGGCCGTCCTGCTCGGCCTCGCGACGCTGTTCCTCCTCACCGACTCACCACAGGCCGCACGTTGGCTGACGGCAGACGAGAAGCAGTGGCTCAACCGCACACTGGAAGCGGAGAACGCGGCCAAGGAGGCCCGGCACCGCCAGGTCGGCTTCTGGCGCAGCCTGGCGGGCTGGCGCACCCTCGCCCTGGCGCTGATCTACTACAGCAAGTCCGTCGCCATCTACGTCCTGGCCTTCTTCACCCCGCAGATCGTCAACGGCCTTCAGGACAGCCTCAGCAACACCTCCGTCGGCCTGCTCAGCGCCCTGCCCTACGCCGTGGCGGCCGTGTTCATGGTCTGGTGGGCCCGACGCTCGGACCGGCTGCGGGAACGCCGCTGGCACGTGGCCATTCCCCTGTTCACCGCCGCCGCGGGCCTGTGCGCCATGGTCCTGGTGGAGGACAGCCTCGTACTGTCCCTGCTCCTGCTCACCGTGATCACGGTGGCCGTGTACGCGACCTACGGACCGTTCTGGTCGCTGCCCTCGCTGTTCATGACCGGATCGGCGGCCGCCGTCGGCATGGCCTCGATCAACTCCATCGCCAACCTCGGCGGCTTCGTCGGTCCGTACGGGTTCGGCGCCCTGGAGAGCGCCACCGGCAGCATCTACACCGGCCTGGCCATCGTCGCCGCCGTCCTCGTCGTCTCCGGCCTGCTCGTCGTACGCCTCCGCTTCGTCCGAGAGGCGGAAGCGACCGCCCGCTCGGCATCCGCGCCCGACCGGGCCGGCCTGCCCAAGACCACTGCTCACGACGCCGCCTGACCGCCCATCAGTTATGACCACCCACCGGCAACGAAACGGAAGATCCATGCCCCTCACGCGAACAGCCCGCACGCAAGCAGCCCGCCCCGACCGGAAGAGTCTCGACCGGCTCGGTGAACTCGGAGCGGCCACGGTCTACGAGGCCAACGGCCAGTTCGGAGCCTTCGACGCCGGCCTCAAGCCCCTGGACCCCTCCCGCACCCTGGTCGGCACCGCGGTGACACTCGACCTGCCGCCCGCCGACAACTGGTACATCCACCTCGCACTCCTGGAAGCCGGCCCCGGTGACGTCCTCGTCGTCGACGCCAAGGGGTACCTCGAAGCCGGACCCTGGGGCGACGTGCTGACCTGCGCCGCCCAGGAGCGCGGCCTGGCCGGACTGGTCATCGACGGAGCCGTCCGCGACAGCCGGGACATCATCGCCAGTGGCTTCCCGGTCTTCACCCGCGGCCTGTCGATCAAGGGAACGAGCAAGGCGGTGCCCGGCCGGATCAACGTGCCCGTCCGCGTCGGCGGGGTCCGCGTCGAGCCCGGCGACATCATCCTCGGCGACGCCGACGGCCTTGTTCGTGTCCCCGCCCACCAGACGGACGAGGCCCTTGCCGCCTCCGAAGCCAGGGCCGCCAAGGAGGCCGGCTTCCGCGACCGCATCCGCACCGGTGCGAGCACACTGGACCTCCTGGGGCTGCCGCGGCCCTGACCAGTACGGGCCGGTGATCCAGTCGACTAGGCTTGCCGGGGTCCACGACGGTTGAAGGAGGCGGGTGGAGATGGGACGACCGGCTGATGCCATCTATCTCGCGCTGAAGTCCGCCATCCAGACCGGACAGTTGGCCCCTGGCGCCCATCTGGTCGAGGACACCATCCGCGAGCAGTACCAGGTGAGCCGGACCCCGGTCCGTAACGCGCTGCGGCGGCTGAGCGACGACGGCCTGGTCACCATCGAAGCCAACCGCGGCGCCTTCGTCGCCTCCTGGACCAGCGACGACGCCGCCGAAGTCATGGCGATCCGCGCCATGCTGGAACCCTACGCGGCGCAACTCGCCGCCCAGCGTCGCACCAGCGGCCAGCTCGATCAGCTGACCAAGCTGTGCGACGCGATGGAGGCCTGCGAGCGGATCCGCGGCGATCGCTTCCGCGACGAACTCGCCCGCCAGAACCACGAGTTGCACCAACTCGTACTCGAATGCGCGGCCTCCCCGCGCCTGTACAACATCGCCGCCAACCTGACCCGCGCCCCACTGATGCTCGGCTCGTTCCAGTTCTACGACGACCTGCAACTCCAGCGGAGCCTTCAGGACCACCGACAACTGGTCACCGCGATCGCGGCGCACGACAGCGCCACGGCCCGCGCCGTCATGGAAGCGCACCTGCGGCTGTCCTACATGGCACTGACCGCGTCATCCCAGCACACCAACGCACCCGAAGCGTCGTCGGACGACACCTGAGACCGGGGCCGCCGCCCTGCGGCATCCCACTGCTGCTGATGGCGGCTGAGCCCCTCAGTTCGGGTCGGCGTTCCCGGTCACCACGGCCACTGCGTGGCGACGGTGCGCGGCGAAGAGATCGAGCGCGGTTTCGGTGTCGCGGGAGCGGAGTGCGGTCACGAGTTCGTGGTGTTCGCGCGGGATGCAGCCGAGGTACCCGTCGGTGCTGAGGTTGATCCGGGTCAGCAGGAACAGGTGGACCTGGCACCGGATGCCGTCCCAGGCGTCGGCGAGGCGCCGGTGGCCGGCGGCGGCGAAGACGGCGTCGTGGAAGGCGATGTCGAGACGCACCATCTCGTGGGCGTCCGTGACGTGCTTCATGACCTCGGCCGCCTTGGCGAGGGACACGAGGTCCTCGTCCGAGGCCCGCGCGATCACTTGACGGACGGCCAGGTCTTCCAGCGCGCCACGCAGACTGTCGAGCTCGGCGGCATCCTCGGCGGACACCGTCGTCACCGTCGTCCCGCGATGCCACGCGCAGTGGACCAGCCCCTCCCGTTCCAGTACGCGCAGTGCCTCACGCACCGGACCGCGGCTGACCTCCATCGCGGTGGACAGCTCCACCTCGCGGAGCTGTGCGCCGGGGGCGTAGACCCCGCTGAAGATGGCCTCGCGGATCCGGTCCGCGACCTCGTCCGACAGGCCGCGGCGGCGGGCCGGGGACACCTTGCTCTGATCACCCATGTCCGATGCACACCTCCTCAAGCTACGTCTGAATGTTAACATCGTGCTGATGTCGCAATGTTAACATTGCGACAAGTTAATCCTCTGAGTCCACTGGACCCTCTGCATTCTCTGGGTCCACTTGGTCTACTTGGCCCACTCTCGGAAGGCAGTGTCATGAGCGTTCTCGAGTCCCCGATCCCGCGGTTCCACCTCGCCGTACCGGTCGACGACCTGTCCGCCGCGCGTCGCTTCTACGGTGACGTGCTGGGCCTGGAACAAGGTCGCAGTGCGGACACCTGGGTGGACTGGAATCTGCACGGCCACCAGTTCGTCACGCACCTCGCACCGGAGCGCGCGCAGCGCATACACAACCCGGTCGACGGTCACGACGTCCCGGTGCCGCACTTCGGGGTCATCCTGACGATCCCCGCCTTCCAGGAGCTCGCCGAGCGGCTGCGCGCGGCAGGCACCGAGTTCGTCATCGAGCCCTACGTCCGCTTCGAGGGGGAGAAGGGCGAGCAGCACACGATGTTCCTCCTCGACCCGGCGGGCAACGCCCTGGAGTTCAAGGCGTTCGCCGACGACTCCCAGGTGTTCGCCGCCTGACCGGCAAGCACCGCACTTCCCACTCCCTACCCCCTCACTACTCGAAAGCCGGGACGAACTCATGAAGGTGTTTCAGATCGGGGCGGCCGGTGGAGTCGGCCGCCGCCTCGCCCAACTCCTCACCGCGCGCGGCGACTTGGTGACCGGAATGCACCGTCGGCCCGAGCAGGGCGAGACCGTGCGTGAGGCCGGCGGGACACCGGTGACCGGCGATCTCATCAACGACTCGGTCGACGACCTCGCGCAGAAGATGCGGGGTCACGACGCGGTGGTCTTCTCGGCCGGCGCGCACGGCACCGGCATGGACAACACGACCCTCATCGACGGCAAAGGCCTCCGCAAGGCTGCCGACGCGGCCGCGCTCGCCGGGGTGGCGCGGTTCGTTCTGGTCTCGGTCTTCCCCGATGCGCTGCGTGGCGGCGAGGCCGGTGAGGGCTTCGAGCACTACATCAAGGTCAAGAAGAGCGCCGATGTCTATCTGGCGGGCACCGAACTCGACTGGCTGATCGTCCGTCCCGGGACCCTGCTGGACACCCCCGGCAGCGGCCGGGTCACGGCCGGCCCGGCCGTCGAGTACGGCGACGTGCACCGCGACGACGTCGCCGCGTTCATCGACGCCGCCCTGCACGAGCCCGGCCTCAGTCGCGTCATCGTCGAGCTGACCTCCGGCGACACCCCCGTCGCGGATGCGGTCGCCCGCCTAGCCGCCTGAGCCCACGGGCCCCGCGCTGTCGTCCGTCACCGACCACGACCACAACCACGACCACGAAAGAAGCCCCCCGCATGACTGCCCTGTTCACCCCCTTCACCCTGCGGTCCCTCCAGATACCCAACCGGGTCTGGATGTCCCCGATGTGCATGTACTCCGCCGCTCCCGAAGGCCCGGACACCGGTGCACCGACCGACTTCCACCTCACCCACCTGGCCTCCCGCGCGGCAGGCGGCGCCGGTCTGGTCATGGCCGAGGCCACCGGCGTACGCCCCGACGGGCGCATCAGCCCCTGGGACCTGGGCCTTTGGAACGACCGCCAGCAGGAGGCGTTCGCCCGCGTCACCGAGGCCATCAAGGCGCACGGCGCCGTCCCGGCCGTCCAGCTCGCGCACGCGGGCCGCAAAGCGTCCGTCGACAAGCCCTGGCTGTCCGACCGGAACCTGCCCGAGGGCGAGAACGGCTGGCAGCCCGTCGCCCCCAGCGCGATCGCGTACGACGGGCTCGCCGTCCCGCACGCGCTGACCGTGGACGAGATCCAGCAGCTCGTCGCCGACTTCGCCGACTCCGCGCGGCGCGCGCTGGCCGCCGGCTTCCAGGTGGCCGAGGTGCACGGCGCCCACGGCTACCTGATCAACTCCTTCCTCTCCCCGGTCTCCAACCACCGCACGGATGTCTACGGCGGCAGCTTCGAGAACCGCATCCGCTTCGCCCTGGAGGTCGTCGAAGCCGTCCGCGCCGTGTGGCCCGAGGACCTGCCCGTCTTCTTCCGTACCTCGGCCACCGACTGGCTGACCGAGAACCCCGAGGACGCTCGCGAGGGCTGGACCGGGGACGACACCGTCCGCCTCGCCAAGGAGCTCCAGGCCCGCGGCGTCGACCTGCTGGATGTGTCCACCGGCGGCATGGTCCGCGACGCGAAGATCGTCGCGGGACCGAACTACCAGGTGCCGTTCGCGGACCAGGCCCGCGACCAGACCGGCATCCCCACCGCCGCCGTCGGCATCATCACCGAGCCGCAGCAGGCGGAGGACGTCATCTCCAGTGGGCAGGCCGACGCGGTTTTCCTCGGCCGTGAACTGCTCCGCAACCCGTACTGGGCCCAGCACGCCGCCCTCGCGCTCGGCGCCGAGCCGGCCTGGCCGGACCAGTACGCGTACGCCGTCGAGCGCCGCAAGCGCTGACAACCCGGCAACCTGACCCTATGAACGACCTTAGGGCGGGGCGTCGTCACCATCGGCCTGTTCCTGGGCCTCCTCGTTGGGGGAGAGGGCGTCGCCGCTCTCACCGCGGCGGCGGTCCTTGTTCTTCCTGTGCTGCGGGTCCAGTTCCGCCTCCTCGAACCCCTCCAGCACGCTCTCCACTGCGGTCTGCGCCGGACGGTCGTGGTCCTCGGCGCCCTCGTGCTCGTGGCGGCGGGAGTGCTTGTGGTGGGACATGGCGCTCCTTGCGGTGAGGTGTTCTTCTCGTTCAGATGTCGCGTCGTCGAGGTGTCGTGTCGTTGAGATGGCGCGTCGTTCAGATGTCGCGTTGTTCCAGGGGGTTGGTGGCCGGGCCCTGCACCACCTGTCCGTCCGTGGCGAAGCGGGAGCCGTGGCACGGGCATTCCCAGGCCCGTTCCTCCGCGTTGAACGCGACGAGGCAGCCCAGGTGTGTGCACCGCGCCGACACGGCGTGCAGGTCGCCGTCCGGGTCGCGGTAGACGGCGGTGTGGCGGCCGTCGAGGTGCAGGACGGCGCCGCTGTCCGGCGGCAGCGCGTCCGGCGTGTCCGGTCCCGTGCTGTGCAGCCGGTCGCCGACGAAGTGCCGTGCCACGTCCGCCTGTTGGCGGAGGAGGCGGGGCGCGTCACGCAGCAGCGGGCCGACGCGTCGCGGGTCGTAGAGGTTCTTCCACGGTGGTGGCTCGCGCCCGGTGATCAGCGCGGTCAGGAGGGAGCCGGCCATGATGCCGCCGCTCAGCCCCCAGCCGCCGAAACCCGTGGCGACGTAGGTGTGCCGGGCCGCGGCGTGCAGTGGGCCGACGAGCGGCAGTCTGTCGCTGGGGAAGGTGTCCTGGGTGGCCCACACGTACCGCGGCTCCCCGCCCGGGAAGTGCTCGGCTGCCCACGCCTCCAGACGGGCGGCCTGGACGGCCGGGTCGCCGGTGCCGGGTGTGAACTTCTCACCCGTGACGACCAGCAGCCGCCGCCCGTCCTCGTACGGCGTCGTACGCACGGAGCGGGTGCCGTCCTCCGGCGTGATGTACATGCCCTGCGGGTCGCGGTCGGCCGGGATCGGCGCGGCGACCACGAACTCCCGGCGCACGGCGAGCCGGGCGAACAGCAGCGCCCGGTCGAAGACGGGGTAGTGGGTGGCGACGACGACGTCACGAGCGCTCACCCGGGCGCCCGACGCGGTCGTGACCCGGCAAGGACGGCCCTCCTTCAGGCCGACCACAGGAGACTGCTCGTAGATCTCGCAGCCCCGGGCGCGCAGGTCGTCGGCGAGGGCCAGGAGGTACCGACGCGGATGGAACTGGGCCTGGTCCCGGACGCGCACCGCGCCCGCCACGGGGAACGGCAGCCCGGTCTCCGTCACGAAGGAGGCCGGCAGGCCCGCCTCCCGCGCCGCGTCCGCCTCGGAGCGCAGCGCACCGGCCCGGCGCTCCGCGCGGGTGTAGGTGTAGGCGTCCGAACGCTCCCACGCGCAGTCGATGCCGAGCAGGTCGACCACGTCGGCCGCGTGCTCGACCGCGTCGGTCTGGGAGCGTGCGTACAGGCGGGCCGCCTGTGGGCCCCGGGTCCTTCGCAGCCGGGCGTAGACCAGCGTATGCAGGGCCGAGAGCTTGCCGGAGGTGTGTCCGGTGACCCCTTCGGCGACGCGCCCCGCTTCGAGAACGGCCACGCTCGCCCCGGCGCGGGCCAGCTCCCACGCCGTGCTGAGCCCGGCGATGCCGGCACCGATCACCGCGACGTCCACCGTCACGTCCCGCTCCAGCGACGGCAGCGCCGGACGGGGCGTGGAGGCCGTCCAGTACGAACCCGGGGAGCGATCACTCTTGGCCATGCGCGACGAGTCCCCCGCTGAGCGGGACTCACGCCTCCCACCTCGCCGGACGCGCCGGCGCCTCAGTGGCCGCGCACGGTCTCCGCGATCGCCGGTGCGATGCGTTCGAGGGGCAGGACGAGGTCGACGAGGCCCGTGTTGATCGCCGATTGCGGCATGCCCTGGAACGCGGCGGTGTCCGGGTCCTGCACGATGACGGTGCCGCCGTGTGCCTTGACGGCGGTGACGCCTTGGGTGCCGTCACCGTCGGCGCCGGTCAGTACGCAGGCGATGACACCCCGCCCGAAGGCCGTCGCCGCCGATTCGAAGAGCGGATCGGCGGCAGGGCGGGCGTAGTTCACCCGCTCCTCGTCCGTCAGAAACAGCCTCCTGCCGTCCTGCCGTACGCACAGGTGCCGGTCGGGCGGTGCGATATGAACGACTCCCGCGCGCAACGGCTCCCCGTTCCTGGCCAGCTCGACCTCGAGCGTGGTCGCACGGGACAGCACCGGAACGATCTGTGTCTCACGGCCGCGGCGCAGGTGCTGCGCGACCAGCACGGTCAGCGGCAGCTCGCGGTCGAGCCCGCCCAGCAGTGTCCGCAGGCCCTGCACACCACCGGCCGATGAGGCGACCACCATGACCGCGCGGTAGTCACGTGGCTTTCCGGCGTCGGACATGAGGGCTCCGGTGGGTGTCGTACTCCACTGCCACCATGGCAGCCTTCGCACGGCCCCGCAGCCGCGGATCGGCGTATTGCGGTGGTCGCGCGAGCGGACGGCGGCTCTCGGAGGAGTGCCCAGGGCGGGGCGTTGCATGCGGAGCGCGTCTGGGTCGGCGGCTGCCGATGTGGTGACGTGCCCCGTACGTTGTGGAAAGAGCGCCCTGTCGGGGAACGCGTCCGATCATGACCGTGGACCACGCACAGGCTCCCGTACTGGCGGCGCTCGACGCCTACCGTGACTCCGGCATGCTCGCCTTCAGTCCGCCGGGCCACAAACAGGCCCGTGGCGCCGATCCCGAGGTGCGGAGGATTCTCGGCGACGCCGTCTTCCTCGGCGATCTCCTGGCCTCGGGCGGCCTCGACGACCGGCGCATGCGGGGCCGCTACCTGGAGCAGGCCGAGGACCTCATGGCCGACGCCGTGCACGCCGAGCACACCTTCTTCACCACCTGCGGCAGCTCCCTGTCCGTGAAGGCGGCCATGCTGTCGGTGGCGGGCCCCGGCGACCAGCTGCTGATCGGCCGTGACGCGCACAAGTCCGTGGTGTCCGCCCTGATCCTTTCCGGCATCGAACCGGTGTGGGTGGAACCCCGCTGGGACGCCGAGCGGCACCTGGCGCACCCGCCGTCCGCCGCCGACTTCGACGCCGCCTTCGCCGCCCACCCCGGGGCGACCGGCGCCCTGGTCACGAGCCCCACCCCGTACGGGAGTTGCGCGGATCTGCGCGGCATCGCCGAGGCCTGCCACCGGCGCGGCCGGCCGCTGATCGTGGACGAGGCGTGGGGTGCGCATCTGCCCTTCCACCCGGATCTGCCGACGTGGGCGATGGACGCCGGCGCGGACGTCTGCGTGACCAGCATCCACAAGATGGGCAGCGGCCTCGAACAGGGCTCCGTCTTTCATCTCCAGGGCGACCTCGTCGCGCCCGACGTGCTCAAGAACCGGGCGGACCTGTGGGGCACCACCAGCCCTTCGGTGCTCATCTACGCGGGCCTGGACGGCTGGCGGCGCCAGATGGCCCTGCACGGCCGCGGCCTGCTGACCCACGCGCTGGAGCTCGCGGCCGAGGTACGCGCCGCCATCGAGGAGATCGACGGCATGCATGTGCACGGCCGTGAGGACTTCTGCGGACCCGGTCTCGCCGACGACCTCGATCCGCTGCCTGTCGTCGTCGACCTCGCGGGCCCGGCACTGTCCGGCTACCGCGCCGCCGACTGGCTGCGCGAGCACCGCGACATCAACGTCCACCTCGCCGACCATCGCCGCATCAACGTCCAGATCACGCACGCCGACAGCAGGGAAACCACCGAACCGCTGGTGCGGGCGCTGCGGGATCTCGCCGATGCCTCTCGCGACTGGGATCCGGCACCGCGCGTGGCCGTGCCGGATCCCGAAGCGCTGCGCATGAAGCAGGGGTGCCTGCCGCGGGACGCGTTCTTCGCGCGCACGCGGGACGTGCCCGTGGCGCAGGCGGTGGGACGGACCGCCGCCGAAATGGTGACGCCGTACCCGCCCGGCATCCCCACGATCCTGCCCGGCGAACTGCTCACCGAGCCCGTCCTGACGTACCTGCGCACCGGCGTCGAGGCGGGCATGAACCTGCCCGACGCGGCCGATCCGGCCTTCCGCACGGTGCGGGTCGTCGAGGAGAGGAGCGACCGGGCCGGCTGAGCCCGGGGTCCGGGGCCCGGGGCCGGCCGGCTACAGCGCGTCCCTCGGGACCGTCTCGTTCCACGTGCGGGACACGATGCGGCGGTCGGCCTCGTACGCGTCCAGGGTCGCGTTCACGTGGAACGCATCGGCGTCGCAGCGCAGCGTGGTGCTGGTGCGGACGTGGACGTCCCAGTCGCCGCGCCGGAAGCTCATCGTCCAGGTCGATTCGCC
Organism: Streptomyces nidicola; assembly: GCF_050106155.1. Classification (NCBI taxonomy): domain Bacteria; kingdom Bacillati; phylum Actinomycetota; class Actinomycetes; order Kitasatosporales; family Streptomycetaceae; genus Streptomyces; species Streptomyces nidicola. Next base: position 1,285,174 of record NZ_JBNBPI010000001.1, on the reverse strand, counting down.
CGCGGGGGACGTGAAGTCGTCGGCCGTCGACGTGTACCGCTCCAGGACGTGGCAGCCCACGTCGAGGTCGATCGCGTCGAAGTGCACCGTGCCCCGGTCCTTGACGATGTTCAACGTCGAGCCGTAGTCGACCAGGTCGCGGGTGACCTCCCAGCGCTCCTCGGGCGGCGTGACGCGGTGGGTGGCGAGGGGAGGGGCTCCCTCCGGTGTCCCGAAGGGGGACGGCGTCACCGGGTCCCCGTCGTCGGCGGGGCGCACCGGCAGCACCAGGCGGCACGGCTCCTCGTGGACGGTGAGCGCGGTGGGGTGCGGCGGCGGCCAGGCGAGCGGCCAGTACGACGTCGACAGGGACAGGCGTACGCGATGCCCGGGCGGGAAGGCCTGCGCGACACCGTTGAGGCGGACGGTCGCGCGGCAGGGCTGCCCGGGCTCCAGCGCGTCCGGTTCGTCCGCACCGTCGCGGCGGGTCAGGTTGAGGATGCCGTACGAGACGCGGGTGGCACCGCCGTCGGGCGCCACGTCGGACAGCCGTGCCGCGACCATCGCGACGGGCCGGTCCGCGCTCACCTCCAGCTCCACGCGCGGTTCGCCGAGGATCTCCAGACGCTCCGGCAGCGGCTCCGTCTCGTAGACGAGCGAGCCGCCATCCTCCTCGCGCTGGTCGTAGGGCAGGTCGGGCGGCGCGTTGTACGAGGCCCATTTCCCGGCGAACTGCCCCACGGACAGCGGCGATTGGACATGGGCCGAGACTGCCGCCGCAGACCCGCCACCCGAGACCGCAGCGCCTGGCCCGTCATCCGAGGCCGCAGCGCCTGGCCTCTCATCCGAGGCCGCAGCGCCTGGCCCGTCGCCCGAGGATGCTGCCTCCGGCCTCTCATCCGAGGCCGCAGCGCCTGGCCCGTCGCCCGAGGATGCTGCCTCCGGCCTCTCATCCGAGGCCGCAGCGCCTGGCCCGTCGCCCGAGGATGCTGCCTCCGGCCTCTCATCCGAGGCCGCAGCGCCTGGCCCGTCGCCCGAGGATGCTGCCTCCGGCCTCTCATCCGAGGCCGCAGCGCCCGGCCCGTCATCCGGGGACGCCGCCCCCGACCCATCCCCCGGGGCCGTCAGCCGCCCCCCACGCAGGGCGTGCGCCTCCTCTCGGATGGCCGGGGACGGCCAGACGGGCTCGCCCACCCAGCGGCCCGGCCGCTCCTCGTACGCGGTGGACGGCGGCACGCTCTCCTGCATCCACGCCCGCAGCATCGGACCGTCCATCACGCCGTTGTCCTCGCCCTTGAGCCAGTGGTCCCACCACCGCACCACCTCCTGGAGGTAGCCGATCGCGGGGCCCGGCTCGCCCAGGTGCGGGTACTTGTGCGACCACGGGCCGATCAAACCCTTGCGGGGGACGTCGAGGTGGGCGAGCAGCCGGGTCACGGCGTTCGAGTAGCCGTCCGCCCAGCCGCTGGAGGCGAGCACCGGGCAGCGTACGGCCGTGTAGTCCTCACACACCGAGGCGTGCCGCCAGTACGCGTCGCGGCGCTGGTGGCGCAGCCAGTTCAGCACCCACGGATCGACGCTCTCCAGGCGTTCCTGCCACATCTCGCGCCACCGGTCGCCGACGGTCGCCGGATCGGGCGGACACGTGGAGTAGGCGAACATGGTGCCCGACTCGGCGAGGTTGTCGGAGAGCAGCGCGCCGCCCATGTAGTGCATGTCATCGGCGTACCGGTCGTCCGTGAACGAGGAGATGACGATCGCCTTGAGGCTCGCCGGGCGGCGCGCCGCCACCTGGAGCGCGGCGAAGGCGCCCCAGGAGATGCCCATCATCCCGGTGCCGCCGTCACACCATGGCTGCCCCGCGAGCCAGTCGAGCACCTCTTCGGCGTCGGCCTGCTCACGCTCCAGGTACTCGTCGGTGAGCACACCCTCCGAGTCGCCGGTGCCGCGCAGGTCGACGCGTACGCACGCGTAGCCGTGGCCCGCGATGTACGGGTGGTGGATCGAGTCGCGGACCGAGCTGAGGTCCCGTTTGCGGTACGGGATGTACTCCAGGACGGCGGGAACGGGGTCGGTGTCGGAGGAGACCGGCCGCCAGATCCGGGCCGACAGCCGGACGCCGTCGGACATCGTGATCCGGATGTCGTCCTCTTCCTTGATGGCATGGGGCAGGTTGTCGACGTGTCGCATGGATCGGTCAGGAAGCCTCTCGGTTCGGGGGATCGGTCGGGCTGTCGAAGCCCAGTCGCAGTGCCGCCACGCACTGGTCGTACTTCTCGCGCAGCTCCTGCTCGCTGTCGCCGCCGGTGAAGATGTGCGCCACCTCGTAGCTGTAGCTGTCCTGGCCGCCGATCTCGGACAGGCGCTGCGCCTCGTCGGGCACGACGTCTACGCGTACCCCGGGGATCGACTTGGTGACCTTCGCGACCTCCTCGGCCGTGGGCACCTCGTGGACCACTCCGTCCGCGAACCAACGGAAGTACCACTTGGCGGCCATCGCGTACGGGCCCGCCCGGTGCGGAAGGGCGGGGTCCTCGCCGAGGGCGAGCGCCAGCATGCAGTGGTGGTTGGGTATCCCGTCGACGTAGGCGAAGAGTTCGGCGTGCGACTGCGAGTGGCGCGGGTTGATCTCAAGGATCGCGAGGGTGTCGGTGCCCGGGTCGTAGAAGAACTCGATGCTGAACGTCGCCTCGGACATGCCGATCCGGCGCATCACCCTGGACGAGACGTCCCGCAGCCGCTGCTGCACCGGGTCCGGCAGGGCAGAGGGGTACTGGTGGCGCAGGAAGCTCGTGGATTCCGGGTAGTTGATCGAGTCGAGTACGCCGTAGACGGTGACCTCGCCCTCGCGAACGTAGCCCTCGACCGCGACCTGGACGCCGCTGAGCGCCTCTTCCGCGAGGCACACCTGGGCGCCCACCCCCGCCATCTCCGGCGGCAGTTCGAGCCGGCCCAGTATGTGCTCGAAGGGGCGGCCGACCCGGTGGATGCCCTCCTTGATGTGCTTGACTGCCGCGTTGAACTCGTCCATGTCCCCTACGCCGTAGGCGAGTTCGGAGGAGTAGGAGAGCGCGGGCTTCAGCCACATGGGGAAGGCGACGCCCTTGGGCGGCTGCGGCTCGGCCGCCTCCAGGTCGACGCGGCCGAAGCGCGGGTGCTCGTCGGCGACCTCCTCCTGCACGAGCCGACTCCAGTACTTGTGCTCGCACTTGACGATGGATTCGAGGCTCGTCGCCCGGGTGCCGTAGCGCTCACCGAGCAGTGACACCAGCGTGCTCACCGGGAAGTCCCAGTAGCCGACGATCGCGTCGATCGGACCGTCGAACGCGTCGAGGGTGCGGCAGGCACGGTCGATCAGATCGGCGACGTTCACCTCGCCCTCCTGCAACTCCTCGATGGTCAGCAGGCGGTGGAAGGTCATGGACTCCGCGCCCGGAACGGCCTGGAGGGACGGCAGGTTCGCGTCGTCGAGGCCGAGTACGAAGACATTGCGGTGAGTTGGGCTCACGATCGCCTCCCCTGAGTCTGTGGTGCGGGCCTGAGTACCCGTCGGCTCCGGAGGCACACGTCGCGCCCCGATGTCGACACCGCCCTGCTGTCCGGTGCCGCCACCGGTCGGGGGAACCCTGCGGTCCGTGGGTACACGGGCCACTCGAACCCGCTCGTGTGGTGAGCCGTGCCGGGATCGCGCAACCTGATGAGGGTGGCGCCGAGGAGCCACGGGCCCCGCCCTGGGCGCGCGACGACGCAGTGAGGAGAGCAGGCAATGACGCGTTTCGGATACTTTCTGGCGAGCGAGGAGTTCACGCCCGCCGAACTGCTGGAGCAGGCACGCGCCGCGGAACAGGCCGGATTCACGTGCCTGGCCATCTCGGACCACTACCACCCGTGGACGGACGAGCAGGGGCAGAGCCCCTTCGTGTGGTCGATGATCGGCGCGCTCGCCCAGGCGACATCACTGCCCGTGACGACGTTCGTCACCTGTCCCACCGTCCGCATGCACCCGGCGGTCAACGCTCAGGCCGTCGCGACCTCGGGCATGCTCACCGGCAACCGCTTCCGGTTCGGCGTGGGCAGCGGTGAGGCGCTCAACGAGCACATTCTCGGTGACACCTGGCCGGCCGTCGACGTACGCCTGGAGATGCTGGAGGAGTCGATCCAGGTCATCCGGAGCCTGCTGAGCGGCGACGAGATCACCCACCGGGGCAAGCACTACACCGTGGAGAACGCCCGCCTGTACACGGTGCCCGACGAGCCCGTCCCCATCTACGTCTCCGGGTTCGGCCCCAAGGCCGCCGCGCTGGCCGGCCGGATCGGGGACGGATTCGTCACGATGACGCCGGACGGTGACCTGGTGGGACAGTTCCGGCGCGCGGGAGGCGGCCGGAAGCCCGTGCTCGGCGGCATGAAGGTGTGCTGGGGCGCCGACCGGGACGACGCGGTCAAGACGGCCCACCGGCTGTGGCCCACCCAGTTCCTGCCGGGCGAACTCGGCCAGGTGCTGCCCGACCCGGCCCACTTCGAGCAGGCGTCGACGCTCGTGACCGAGGAGGCCGTCGCCGACGGCATGGTCTGCGGCGACGACGTGGACGAGCACGTCCGCGCGGTGACGGCGTACGTCGACGCAGGATTCGACGAGGTGTACGTCGGCCAGATCGGGCCCGACCAGCAGGGCTTCTTCGACTTCTACCGCAGCGACGTCCTTCCGCGGCTGAACACCCAATGACCCCGCGCATGCCGCGCCCCGCACACAACGCCCCGCCGCAGTAAGCCCCGCACAGAAAGGTGCACACCATGACCGACCGACGACTCGACGGCCGTAGCGTCCTCGCCCTCGTCACCAACTACGGCGTCGAACAGGACGAACTGCTCGTCCCGCAAAGGGAGTTGCGTAAGGACGGCGTCGACGTCACGGTCGCCGCGGTCAGCACGGACCCCGTCCAGACGCTGCAAGGTGACAAGGATCCCGGCGAGAGCGTGGACCCGGACGTGGCGCACGAGGCCCTGGGCGCGGCCCCGCACGACCTGCTGCTCATCCCCGGCGGCACGATCAACGCCGACCAGCTGCGGCTGGAGACGGTCGCCGTCGACACCGTGAAGGCGTTCGCCGCGAGCGGCCGTCCCGTCGCCGCCATCTGCCACGGCCCGTGGGCACTGGTCGAGGCCGACGTGCTGCGCGGCAAGACGCTCACCTCGTACCCGTCCCTGCGCACCGACATCACCAACGCGGGCGCCAAGGCGTGGGTGGACGAACCGGTCGTCGTGGACGTGGCGGGCGGCTACCCGCTCATCACCTCCCGCACCCCGAAGGACCTGGACGACTTCGTGACGGCGATCCGTGAACGGCTCGCCCAGGTCTGAGTCGTCCGGGCCTGGCTCGCCCAGAGGCCTGAGTGAACGGAGGAGGGGCGCGGGCTCTCAGCGCCGTCCGAGCGCGCTGCCGTCGAGGTGCCTCAGCAGGTCCGCCGTGTCCGCGTACACCTCCGCGGCCCCCGCGTCCTCCAGCTCGGCGCGGCACACTCCGCCGCTCAGCACGGCGATCGGCAGCACGCCCGCGCGCCGCGCCGCGCGCATGTCCCAGACCGAGTCGCCGACGAAGACGCTGCCTTCGGCCTGGGCGCCCACCAGGCCCAGGGCGTGCCGGACCGGATCGGGGGCCGGTTTGCCCGCGTCCACGTCGTCGGCGCTCGCGGTCTCGGTGATCGCCTCGTCCGCGTCGATCGCCGCTCGGAGGGCCTTCAGTTCCGGCCCGCTCGCCGAGGTGGCCAGCACGACGGGCAGGCCGTCCGCGTGCAGCCGCCGCAGCAGGTCGCGGGCGCCGTCGAAGGGGGCGAGGCGCTCGTGCCAGGTGCCGTACAGGGCTTTGTGGCCGGCGCTGATGGCGGAGTCCTCGTCCGGGTCCCGGTCCTTGCCCAGCAGATGCTCCAGCAGGTCGCCCGAGCCGAGCCCGATGGCGCCGTGCACCGCGGTCATGGAGACCCGGTGGCCTGCCTGGCGCAAGGCCTCCCACCAGCACACCGCGTGCAGGTGATTGGTGTCCACGAGGGTGCCGTCCACGTCGAAGACGGCGGCGTACGTACTCACGGTGATGCCTCCTTGCGGCGCCGAGCCACGATCGACCACTCGGAGCGCATTGTGACGCACCGAAGCGCATCACCTGGCCGACCGTGGGTACGCGGAGTGTCCGCCGCTACAGGAAGTGACGTCACGTGGCGGGATGTCGCACGGTATGAGCCCCTGGAAGGGGACCTTTGCCGCTCGACGAAAGGAACGGTCATGCCCGCAGGAGCGAACCGGAAGAGGGAACGGCAGTACGAACACGTCAAGGAGAGCGCGAAGCAGCGCGGGGAGTCGAACAAGCGGGCCGAGGAGATCGCCGCGCGCACCGTGAACAAGGAGCGGGCCCGCAGCGGCGAGTCCCGTACGGCCAGCCGCACCTCCACCAAGGACTCCAAGTCGGCGTCCGAGCGGGGCGGCGAACGTTCCCACCAGGGAGCGCAGGGCCGCACCAAGGACCAGCTGTACGCCGAGGCGCAGCGCAAGAACATCAAGGGCCGTTCCTCGATGAACAAGTCGGAACTGGCCAAGGCCGTGGGCCGCTGAACAGCCCCTGCACGTAACGCACTTCGGGAGGCACGTCGGCATGCGTGCTCTGACATGGCAAGGAAAGCGCGACGTACGGATCGAGGAGGTCCCCGACCCCCGCATCGAGAAACCCGACGACATCGTCGTCCGCGTGACGTCGACCGGTATCTGCGGATCGGACCTGCACCTCTACGAGGTCTTCGGCCCCTACCTCGACCCGGGGGACATCCTGGGGCACGAGACGATGGGTGTGGTCGCGGAAACCGGCCCCGAGGTGACGGGAGTGTCCGTCGGGGACCGGGTGGTGATTCCGTTCAACGTCTCCTGCAACACCTGCTGGATGTGCAGCCGAGGGCTGCACTCCCAGTGCGAGACGACGCAGGTGACGTCCATGGGCAGCGGAGCCGCTCTGTTCGGCTACACGAAGCTGTACGGGCAGGTGCCCGGCGGCCAGGCCGAGTTCCTGCGGGTTCCCTTCGGCAACACGCTGCCCATCAAGGTTCCGGACGGGCCTCCGGACGACCGGTTCGTCTACCTGTCCGACGTCCTGCCCACCGCCTGGCAGGCAGTGGAGTACGCCGACATTCCGCCCGGCGGCAGCGTCACCGTCCTGGGCCTCGGACCCATCGGGGACATGGCGACCCGGATCGCCCGGCTGCGTGGCGCGGAACAGGTCATCGGGGTCGACCTCGTCGACACCCGGCTCGAACGGGCCCGCAGGAACGGTGTCACCACCCTCGACCTGCGCGAACACGACAAGGATCTGGGAGACGCCGTACGCGACCTCACCCAGGGCCGCGGGTCGGACGCGGTCATCGACGCGGTCGGCCTGGAGGCACACGGCGCGCCGGTGGCCCAGGCGGCGCAGTGGGCCACAGGCCTCCTGCCCGACAAGCTGGCCCGCCCCCTCATGGAGAACGCCGGCATCGACCGTCTCGGCGCCCTGCTCCCGGGGATCGACGCCGTGCGCCGCGGCGGCACGCTGTCCATCAGCGGTGTCTACGGCGGCGCCGCCAGCCCGCTGCCCCTGCTCACGATGTTCGACAAGCAGCTGCAGGTGCGGATGGGGCAGGCGAACGTGTGGCGCTGGATCGACGACATCCGCCCGCACCTGACCGACGACGACCCCCTGGGCGTCGACGGCTTCGCCACGCACCACCTCCCCCTGAACGAGGCCCCGTCGGCGTACGCGACGTTCCAGGCCAAGGAGGACGGGATGGTGAAGACGCTGCTGAAGCCGTGAGCACGCGCCTCGGCGCCGAGGCGTCCGTCATGTCATCAACGCGCTCATCCCCAGAAGGGCAACGCAATGACCGACCGCGCTCGCCACCCTGCCCGGCTCAAGGGGCCGGGGGCCCTGGTCACCGGCGGCTCCCGGGGGCTCGGGCTGTTCATCGCACGGCACCTGGCCGAGCGTGGCTGCACCGTGACCATCGCCGCCCGGGACGAGGCCGAACTGGAGCGTGCGGCAAGCCAGTTGCGTGAAGAGACCGGCGCGACCGTGCACGTGTCGGTGTGCGACGTACGCGACCGGGCCGCCGTCCGCGAGCTGATGCGCGTCACCCATGAACGCGACGGTCTGGACATCGTGATCGCCAACGCCGGGGTCATCCAGGTCGCGCCGGTGGAGGCGGTCGGTCCCGAGGAGTTCACCGACGCGATGGAGACGATGTTCTACGGGGCGCTGCACACGTCGTTGGAAGCGCTGCCCCATCTGCGCGAGACCCGTGGACGCCTCGGTCTGATCGGCTCGGTCGGCGGCCTGCTCGGCGTACCGCACCTGCTGCCGTATTCGTGCGCCAAGGCCGCGGTCGGCGCTCTCGCCGAGGGGCTGCACGCGGAGGCGGCGGCCTCCGGCGTGAGCGTCACCGCCGTACACCCCGGACTCATGCGAACCGGCTCCCACCGGCAGGCGGAGTTCGGCGGCGACACGAGTGCCGAGTTCGGCTGGTTCAGCGCCGCGGCGGGCGCTCCGCTGCTGTCCATGGACGCGGACCGGGCGGCCCGCCGGATCGTGGACGCGGTGATCCAACGCCGCGCCCGCCTGGTGCTCACCGCACCGGCCAAGGCGGCACAACTCGCGCACGGCGTGGCCCCCGCCCTGACGACCCGTCTGACGGGGCTCACCGCACGGCTGTTGCCATCAGCGGACGGCCGAGGCCCGTTGCGCCAGGGGCATGAGGCAGGGCTGCCACGCCACCGGATCGCCCGCAAGATCCGCGCCTGGGGCAGCACCCTGAACGACCGCGCCACCCGCGCCGCCAACCAGCAGGACCCGGGGCCTCGCACGAGTTCGTGACCTTGCCCCGGCCCGCGTGGTGTCGGGGTGGGTGGGTCACGTGTGGTGGGGGGTGAAGAGCATGACCCAGTGGTCGTTCTCGGGGTCGTGGAGCATTTCGCTGTCGAAGGTGAGCGGTCCCTTGGCCGGATGGTTGACGTGTTTCATCGCGGAACTCCAGGTCCCGATCTCCCCCTTCTGCCAGTGGCGGTCGAACTCGGGGTTGTTTGCCGAGAGTTCGCGGAACAGGGAGCGGAGGTACTCGTCCTCCGGGTAGTGGCTGAGTGCTTTGCGGAGTTCGGCGGTGGCCACCCGGGCCAGTTGTTCGGCCCCTTCGTTCCCGAGTGCTTTGTCGAGTCCTGTCGAGGTGAAGGCCTGGTAGGCGATGTTGCGGCCGTAGGGTCCGTCGTCGAAGAGGGGCCCGAACAGGTCGGCGGCGGTGTTGAAGGCGAGCATGTCGAGCCGGCCGTCGTGGATGGTGACCGGCATGACGTCGTTCAGGCCGTCGAGCAGCTGCCGGAGGCCGGGGCGGATCTCGGTGGCGGGTGCCCGCGACGGCGGCGGTCGCTCGCCGGCGAGGCGAAAGAGGTGGTCCCGTTCGGCGTTCGAGAGCCGGAACGCTCGGGCCAGTGCGGTGAGGATCTCCCGTGACGGGCGGCCGGCGCGGCCCTGTTCGAGGCGGGTGTAGTACTCGACCGAGATGCCCGCGACGTCGGCGAGTTCCTGACGCCGCAGACCCGGGACACGCCGGTGGGACAGAGGGGAGGCTCCGGGCCGGTCCCGGGGCGCCATCTGGGAGCGGTGGTGACGCAGGTACCCGCCCAGGCCCGACCGCTCATCTCCCCGCATGGATCCATTGTCCCTCCCCGTGGGGCGAGTTCCAGCTCGGAGTGTGGCCCTGTCGGTACCAGGCTCGAGGCGATCTCCCCGACCGTCGGAGGCTGCGCCAGGGTCGGTGGTGACGCAGGACGCGGACGTCGACGCGCGGCGACGCCACCACCGACACCCACCCGGCTCCAGCCCAGGAGACTCCCATGACCACAGCCAGCCGATCCCTGATCATGACCGGCGCCACCCGAGGGATCGGGCTGGAGGCCGCGCGGGACGTCCTCACACGCCGCCCCGACACGCACCTGGTCGTCCTCGGACGGGCCTCCTCCGCCGCCGAGACACTGCCGGGCCTGCGGGAGATCTCCCCACACGTCTCACACGTCGACATCGACCTGGCGAGCAAGGCCGACGTCGCCGCCGCGGGCGCGCGCCTGGAGGACCTCCTCGACTCCGGCGCCCTGCCTCCGCTGTGGGGTCTTGTCCTCAACGCGGGCGTGCATCTGTCCAACGCGTTGGAGTCCACGGTCGACGGTTACGAGCGGACCTTCGCCGTGAACGTCATGTCCACCCACCAACTCCTGCGGCAACTCCACCCCCACCTGCACCCACCGGCCCGCATCGTCGTCACGGTCAGCGACGCCCACTTCGGCGACCTCCGGCACACCGGAGGAACCATGCCCTCGCCCCGGTGGGCCATCCCGGACATCTCCCGACCCGGAGCGTTCAACCGCTCCGGGAACGTCCGAGCCGGTCGCCGTGCCTACGTCACCAGCAAACTCGGCGGCATCTACCTGGTCCACGAGTGGTCCCGCCGCCTGCCCGAAGGCGTCGACATCATCGCCTACAACCCGAGCCTCGTCATCGGAACCGGACTCGCCCGAGAAGCCGGCGGCGCGTTCCCCTTCCTGATGCGGAGAGTCGTCCCGGTACTGGCGGCCACACCGCTGGTGGACACCCCCGCCGCCGCGGGCCGGAAGCTCGCCGACGCCATCCTCGGCGCCACCTCCGCCCCGACCGGCGCCTACATCCACCGAACCAAAGCCATGCCGTCCTCCGCGGAGTCCTACGACTCCGACCGCGAACACGCCCTGTGGAACTGGCTGGAACAACTCCCACGGGAGCAGGCCCCACGAACGACCAACTGACAAACCTCTCTGAGCGGCAGAGGGGAGCGGGCCGGTACGGGGGTGCCCTTCCGTACCGGCCCGGGCGGGCTCGGTCCTCACCTCACAGCATCAGCAATGTGCGGTGCGCCGCCGGGCCCGTCGTCCTGAGGGGGAGGACCGCGAGGCGTATCAGGACCAGGGCGTTGTCGTCGCCCGCGACGCGGTTGGTGGAGAGTTCGCCGCACGAGAGGCACTCGTGGACGATCAGCCACTCGCCGTCCGGGCGGCAGGACACCGTCAGGGCGTCCATCCGGCCCCGGCAGTCCGACGCGCGGTCGCCGGGGATCCGGGCGTCCACGTGCAGGCTGGTCAGGCAGTTCGGGCAATGGTTGCGGTGGCCGCTGCCCGGCGCGTCCAGGGAGACCTCCAGGCGGCAGCCCGCGCAGCGGAAGTCGCGGGTGCGGTGGCCGTCGCTCCGGCGGCGCCGCCGGTCGGCGGGTCCTTCGGACGACGTTCGGTTACGGCGTGGCATGCCGGTCCTCCCCGCTCACAGTGTTCCGAACGTTTCGAGGGGGAAGGGCGGTTGGGCCAGTGGCCGTACCGCCATCCGCATCAGGACCAGCTGGTTGTCGTCGGGGCTCACCGGGTTCGAGGTGAGCTCGTCGCACCGCACGCAGCGGTGGACGATCATCCAGTCGCCGGTCCGCAGGACGGCGATGGCGATCGGTGACATCCGGCCGTGGCACTCGGTGCGGCCGCCCTGAACGTGGTCCAGGACATGGCGCGAGTGCAGACACGAAGGGCAGTGGTTACGGCTACGGCCGTCCGGATCGGCGGTGGTCACGGTGAGACCGCACCAGGCGCAGACGAACGTACTGATCTTGAGGGTTGGACTGGGGTTGGGGCTGGGGGTGTGCTCGGACACCTGTGCTCCTTGCTGGGGAGTTGGTCATCGACAGCAAGAGCAGGCCGAGCGGCCTCGACGGCTGGATCGGTCGGTTATCCGCGGCGTGTACGTGCGGTACGGGCAGTACGTGTACGTGCCGTACGTGTACGCGGTACGTCGCCGTGAGGCGCGCTCGGCGCGGGCCGGGTCATCAAGACACCCTCTCGTGGGCGCGGGGCCCGGTGGTTCGGCCGCACGGGCAGGGGTGCCCGCGCGGAAGTCGGCAGCGGGGCAAGGGTAGGCAGGCCGGCGGAGCGTATGCGAGTGAATATTTCCGCGCGCCAGGAGCCGCGGCGGCCACCGTCGTCCGTGGCCCCCGCGGCTCCTGGCGCTCGGCCGGGCTATGCGGCGTATCCGCCGTCGATCCTCAGCACAGCGCCGGTGACGTAGGAGGCTTGCGGGCTGGCGAGGAAGACGACGCCTGCGGCGATCTCCTCCGGCCTGCCGTACCGCCCCATCGCCGTGGTCGGAAGGAACGTGGGTGCGGCCGGGCTGTCCGCGGGGTTTCCTTCGGTGTCGACGAATCCGGGCTGGACGACGTTGACCGTGATGCCCCGGTGCGCCAGATCGCGGGCCGCGCCCCGACTGAAGCCTTCGAGGGCCGACTTCGTGCCCGTGTAGTACGCCATCCCCTGGAAACCCGCCCGAGCGGCCACGCCCGAGCTGATGTTGACGATCCGTCCGCCGTCGGGCAGCAATGGCACCGCGGCCTCGATCCCGGCCACCACGCTGGAGTAGTTGACGGCCAACTGCCGCTCGATGGCGGCCTGGTCGATGACCTCGCTGTCGACGAGCCCGCCACCGCCCGCGGCCGCGTTGTTGACCAGAATGTCGAGCTTGCCGAACTGTTCGACCACGCTCCGGATCAGGCCCGTCGCCTGCGCCGCGTCCGCCTGGTCGGCCTGGAAGGCCGCCGCCCGCACCCCCTTCGCCTCCAGCTCTGCGACCACGGCCTTGGCCCGGTCCGCCGAGGACGAGTAGCTGATCGCGACGTCGGCTCCCTCGTCGGCCAGCGCCAGCGCCGACGCCGCCCCGATTCCCCGCGACCCGCCGGTCACGATCGCCACCTTGTTGTCCAGCTTTCCCATGTGCTTGCCACTTCCCTGGGTGCAACGTGCCACGGAGTTCTTGACTGTTCGGTCCACCATAAGAATGGTGGACCGAACAGTCAAGAACCCGTATTCTGTTCGCATGGCACGTCCGCGACAGTTCGACGAGAAGCAGGTACTGAACGCCGTCCGTGATCAGTTCTGGGACGCCGGCTACGCCGCGACGTCACTGGAAGACCTGATGCGGGCCAGTGGCCTGGGCAAAGGCAGCCTGTATGCGGCGTTCGGCGACAAGCGCCAGCTCTTCCTCCGGGTGCTGCGCAGCTACACCGACGACGGCCACGACCAGCTTCGACAGGCTCTTGCCGAGACTTCACGGGCCGTGGACGCACTACGCATGCTCCTCGAGGCACCGACCGACGCCCCGACCGGCGCCGCCGGCGCGCGGCGTGGCTGCCTGATGGCCAACAGCACCTGCGAACTCGGCAACGCCGACCCGGAAGTCCTCGACCACGTCCACCGCGCCTACGAGAAGTCCACCGCGCTGATCGCTGACTGCGTCGTGCGCGCCCAACACGAGGGCGACGTACCGGCCGAAGCGGACCCGATCGCACTGGCGCGGGCCATCCTGGCCGCGCAACAAGGCATCGTGTTCATGAGCCGAACCGGGCTGGACACGGCCACCCTCACGGCCACGGCTCGCTCGCTCGCGACCCAACTCCTGCCGGACCACTCCGGAGCCTGAACCGCCGGGTGGTTCCACTCCGGTAGGGGACTCCACGTTCCACTCCGGTAGGGGACAACGAACTCAGCCTTGCCAAGCGACGTAGCGTCCGTGTTCATGGTGTCTCTGTTCGCGTTGTTCGGTCCGCCCGCAATCACGGTCTTCGTCTTCGCCGTGGGCGCGATTCCGTACGCGTTGTGGGTGTCCAGGAGGAAGCCCTCCCGGTCGGCCCGCTGGGCTGTGATCGGCAGCGTGGCAGCGATCGCCGCCTATGGGGCCGGGTCCGTATACGGGCTCGCCTTCACGAATCCGCTCGACGTGTGCGCGGACGAGACCGGCGCCGGTGTGTACATGGACGCGGGGCGGGACTACAGGCTGACATCAGTCGACGTGAACGGTTTCCCGCCGTCCGTCAGCTGCCACTGGAGCAGCGGCTACAGCACTGAAGCGGTGTGGTCCTGGACTTCCCTCCTGCTCTGGGCAGGGTTGGCCTGCGCCGTTGCCTGCTCCATCCGGCTCCTCGTCAACCGCCGCTCCAGGTCGAACGGTTGACCGGGTCATCCCCCCAGGTCCTCCGTCACGGGCAGGTACTCGGCGAGGAGGTCGACGACGTCGCGCCAGGCTCGCTGCGCGTGCTGCGGGTGGTAGCCGACGCCGGGGACCGTGGGGTGGTCGACCGGTGGGTGGTGGAAGGCGTGCAGGGCGCCGCCGTAGACCGTGAGGCGCCAGTCGACGCCCGCGGCCTGCATCTCAGCGGTGAACGCGTCCCGTTGCGTGGGCGGCATAATCGGGTCTTCCGAGCCGACCCCGGCCCACACCGGGCAGCGAATGCGCGCCGCCTCGCCCGGTCGGCCCGTGGTCAGTGCGTTGACCGTGCCGATCGCGCGCAGGTCGGCGCCGTCGCGCCCGAGTTCCAGCCCGATGGCGCCCCCGGTGCCGTAGCCGACGGCGGCGATCCGGTCGGGATCGGTCCGCGGTTCGGCGCGCAACACGTCGAGCGCCGCATGGCCGATGCCCCGCATCCGGTCGGGATCGGCGAGCAGAGGCATGCAACGGGCCAGCATTTCCTCGGGGTTGCTCAAGTAGCGCCCGCCGTGAAGGTCGAAGGCCAGCGCTACATAGCCCAGCTCGGCGAGAGCATCGGCCCGGTGGCGCTCGACGTCGCTGAGCCCCATGCCCTCCGGCCCGAGCAGCACCGCGGGGCGGCGGTCGGCACCGGCCGGCAGCGCGAGGTGCCCGATCATCGTCAGACCGTCGGCCGGGTACTCGACCGTACGAGTCGTCATCGTCCTCATCGTCCTCATGGGGCTGGACTGTAGTGACCGTCGAGCTCGGTCCGGCCTCTGTTCTGCCGCCGGCAGAGCGGCGGACGGACGGCTCCCGGCCGGGGTCACGCGGTGGCGTGTTGGGTGTCGGCAGGGGCCTCGGTGGCGATGCCGTGCTGTTCGTCTTCGGGGCGTCCCTGCTTGGGCAGCAGGAAGGTGATCGCGAGGAAGGCCACGAGCAGACATGCCTGGACGATCAGCGCCCGGTGGAAGCCGTTCGTGAAGTCACCGGTCTTGGTCTGGGCGAAGAACACCGAACCGAAGATCGCCACGCCGATGGATCCGCCCACTGCCTGCACGGCCGACAACACGCCGGAGGCGGAGCCGATCTCGTCGTCGTCGACCGCGGCGAGGATGAAGCTGAACAGAGCGGCGATCACCATGCCCGCTCCGATGCCTGCCACCGTGATGCCGGGGGCGATGTCCCAGATCGAGAACGAGGCGGCGGAATCGAGGCCGTCCAGTTCGAACCAGAGCAGAGCCGCGCCGGCCAGCTGGATCAGCGGGCCGATCTGCAGCACCTTGCGGCCGATCTTGTCGGCGAGGAACGCGCCGCTGACGGCTCCGCCGATCGCGGTGCCGATGGCGAGCGGCAGGTTGCCGAGTCCCGCGTCGCCGGCGGTGAAGTGCTGACCGATCTGCAGGAACAGGGTGAGTACGAGCTGCGTGCCGATCAGGCCGCCGAAGAACAGGGCGATGCCGCCGAGCCCGACGGTGAAGGCGGGCTTGCGCAGCAGGGCGGGGGTGACCAGCGGTTCCCGGCCCGCCGCGGCAGTGCGGCGCTGTTGTACGGCGAACAGGGCGAACCCGATCGCGGAGGCGGCCATGCACAGCCATGTCCACAGCGGCCAGCCGTTCTCCTGCCCCTGGTTGAGCGGCAGGACCAGGAGGGCGCAGGAGAGCACGACCAGGGCCGCGCCGGTCATGTCGACCCGCACCGTGCGGTCGCCCGGCTTCTTGGGGACGAACTTCGCGGCGATGATCAGTGCCGCGAGGCCGATGGGCAGGTTGACCAGGAACACCGACCGCCAGTCCAGGCCGAAGAAGTCGCCCTCGATGAGGAAGCCGCCGAGCACCGGGCCGATGATGCCGCCCAGGCCGAGGACGGGGCCGAAGATCGCGAAGACCTTGGTGAGTTCGGGCCCGGAGAAGTTCTCGCGCAGCAGGCCGAGGCCCTGGGGCAGGAGCATCGCCCCGGCGGTGCCCTGCAGCAGACGGAAGACGATCAGTGACGCGATGTTCGGTGCGAGTGCGCACAGCAGCGAGGCGGCGGTGAAGGCGGTCAGGCCGATCAGGAACATGCGGCGGCGCCCGTAGCGGTCGCCGAGCCGGCCGCCGAGCACGAGCCCGGCTCCCAGGGTGAGGGCGTAGCCGCCGATCACCCACTGCAGCCCGACGGAACTGGCGCCGAGGGATTCCTCCAGCGCCGGTCCGGCGACGTTGACGATCGATGCGTCAAGGAGATCCATGATCTCCGCGATGATCATCACGACCAGGATCAGCCACCGCCATCGGTGGGGTTCGGGGGTATGACCGGTGGCCTCGTCGGGAGCCTCGCCGGTGGTGGGGGACGGGCCGCGCATCATCGGTACCTCCATGGTGAAATGATTCTATCATGAAGCTAAAGTGGTGGCGGCGGGTTGTCAAAGCGGTCGCCGACGCGGGGTGCGCGACAGAAATGAGGGCGGCGGAGCCTGGGGTCACTCCCGTCACGGCTCTTACCGAAAATCCGTTACTGCGTCATGATCCACCGAAGCGCAGCGAAGAGAGATCCGAGCCATGTGCCTGTAGGAGTGACTGACTGATGACGTCTCGCCGCCAGATCCTCGGTGTCCTGGGAGCCGCCCCCGCGATCGCCGCCCTCGGCAGCACCGGTGCATACGCCGCCGCTGTGCCGAAGGGGGCACCGGCCGGTGGCGGGGGCCGCGTCCGCCCCGCCTCGATCATCCCGGTCGCGGGGGAGGACACCGCGGAGCAGATCGTCGCCAAGGCCGCGAACGTCGTACCCAGGAAAGGGCAGTTGGCGTGGCAGCGGCGGGAGATCACGGCGTTCACGCACTTCGGGATGAACACGTTCACCGACCGTGAGTGGGGGTCGGGTGCCGAGGACCCGGCGACGTTCGCGCCGACCGCTGTCGATGCCGACCAGTGGATCCGCACGTACCGGGCCATGGGCGCCGAGCTCGCGATGATCACCGCCAAGCATCACGACGGGTTCACGCTGTTCCCCAGTCGGTACACACCTCACTCGGTCCTCAAAAGTCCCGGGCAGCCGAATGTCGTCCGGACTTACGTGGATGCGGCGCGCGCCCACGGGATGCGCGTAGGGATCTATCTCTCGCCCTCCGACGGCGGTGAGTTGCCGCATGCCTGGCACGCCGAGTGGATCGATTCGCTGCGGAAGAAGCAGGCCGAGGGCGGGAAGCTGACCTCGGTGGAGCAGACCGCGCTCGACGACGGCGACCGTGCGCCCGGCGGACTCGGCCGGTTCGGCAACGGCAGTGCGGTCAAGGAACACACCATTCCCACGCTCGTGGAGGGCGACGACCGGGCGGACGCCGTGCGGTCGGGGAAGCTGCCCACGTTCACCGTGCAGGTCAATGACTACGACGCGTACTACCTGAATCTGGTCTACGAACTGTTCACCGAGTACGGGCCGTTGGACGAGTTCTGGCTGGATGGCGCCAATCCGTGGGCCGACGCCGGGATCACCCAGGAGTACCGCTTCGAGGAGTGGTTCCGGGTGATCAAGGGGCTGTCGCCGGACACCGTCGTCTTCGGCGGTCCGGCGGGTGTGCGGTGGGTCGGCAACGAGGACGGGGTCGCCCGCGAGACCGAGTGGAGCGTCGTGCCGACGACCGCAGACCCGTGGACGTACCACGGTGAATGGCTGCTGCCGCACGGCGCGAGCGTCGACGACATCGGTTCCAGGGCCCGGCTCACCGAGTCCGGCGTGACCCATCTGTCCTGGTTCCCCGCGGAGGCCGATGTCTCCAATCGGCCGGGCTGGTTCCACCACGCGGACGAGAAGCCGAAGACGGCGGCCCAGCTCTTCGACCTGTACGAGAAGAGCGTGGGGCGCAATGCGACCCTGCTGCTCAACGTACCGCCCTCGAAGGCGGGGACGATCGATGCCGCGGATGTCACCGAGTTGACGGCGTTCGGGCAACGGGTACGCAAGGTGTACGGCCGGCCGGTGGCTCCGAACGCCGACGGGACGACCACCTTCGACCGGGTCGCGGTCCGCGAGGACATCGAGCACGGGCAACGGGTGGAGAAATTCGCAGTGGAGGCCGAGGTCGGAGGGGCCTGGCGGCGGATCGCCACCGGCACCACTATCGGCCATCTGCGGATCCTGCCGCTCGACGCCCCCGTCACCGCGAGCCGCGTCCGCATCAAGGTCCTCGCGTCCCGCGCGGAGCCCCACTTGGGTCGGACGACGCTCCACCGGGCGACCGATTGACCCACGTGTGCGGGCGCCGGCCCCCGGGCCGATGCGTTTACCAACTGGCGCTGAGCCGTGGGGTGTTCCGCATGTGTGATACCGGAGTCTGATGGGGTCCGCCGACAGGGGTACGTTCAAGTACCCCTGGAGGCCGACGTGTTGGGGGAGAGTCAGGGCCTAGCTTCGACTGCATGACCCCAAGCCCCAGATCCAGCCCCAGATCCAGACACCGCAGCGCCGCTGTGGCTGCTCTGCTCACTCTCGCCCTGTCCGCGCCGCTTTTGGGCGCCGCCGCACCGGCCGTCTCCGCCGACACCGAGCGGACCGCGCCCCGAGCCCGATACAGCAGCGGGTTGGAACTGCCGCCCCTCACCGGTCCGCATCCCGTGGGCCGACGCACCCTGCATCTGGTCGACCGGAACCGCACCGATCCGTGGATGCCGGCGGCCGGCGGTCGGGAGCTGATGGTGACGGTGTCCTACCCGGCGCGCTCGGCGAGGGGCTTGCCGGCTGCGTACATGACCGACGAGGAGGCGCAACTCCTATTGGAGGCACGGGGACTTGGCGGCGTGGTGCCGCGCGAAACCGTTGCTGGCGCGCGGACCCACGCGCACGTGGGCACTCGCCCGGCATCGGGGCGTTTCCCCCTGGTGCTGCTCTCCCCGGGCTTCTCGATGCCGCGCACCACACTCACCTCGATCGCCGACGAGCTCGCGAGTCGCGGCTACGTCGTCGCCTCGGTGGACCACGCGTACGAATCCGTCGGCACGGCCTTCCCCGGGGGCCGGACGCTGACCTGTGTGGCCTGCGACCGGGTCGACACACCGGAGGAGAAGGCGGCCGTGGTGCGCGGACGGGCCAAGGACATGTCTTTCGTGATCAGTGAGTTGACCAAGGGGCGACAGGCCGGGGCGCTCGCCCGTGTGATCGACCGGACCCGGATCGGGATCGGCGGGCATTCGATCGGGGGCGCGACCGCGGCGGCGACCATGGCCACCGACCGTCGTGTGCGGGCGGGGGTCGACCTGGACGGTGACTTCTTCCTGCACCCTGCCGCGGCAGGACTCGGCGGGCGCCCGTTCATGATGCTCGGCACCGAGTCCACCCACAGTCCCGGCAACCGGGAATCCGACTGGCCCGAGGCGTGGAACCAGCTGAACGGCTGGAAACGCTGGCTCACGGTGGCCGGCGCCGAGCACTTCTCCTTCACGGATCTGCCCTACCTGGCCGTGCAGTTGGGCCTGTCGGACCCCGCCGTACCGCTGTCCGGAGAACGCGGGTGGCGCACCACCCGCGACTACGTGTCGGCCTTCTTCGACCTCCACCTGCGGAACATCTCGCAGCCGCTCCTCGACGGGCCCACGGCCACGCATCCCGAGGTCGAGTTCCAGCAGCCATGACCGGGATGGGGGGGGCACGTCGCGGAGGCGGTGGACGTACCGGCTCGCGTGTTCGATCATGGTCGTGATCTCGTGGAGAACTGCGAGCAGTTCAGCGTCGGCGGACGGAACTCGGAAGGTAGTGGGTGAGTTTTCCGGCGTGTTTAGTGGAGTGACGGGGAGAGGCTATGGCGAAGGCAGTTCGGGCGTGGTTGGGGGAGAAGTCGATCACCTGTCAGGTCTGCGACGGTGATCTCTTTCGCGAACGGGGCGTGAAACTCAACAGCACCGGCGGCGAGTTCCTCGGACTGGCGTGGGCGGACGAGACCGCGACCGGGCTGATCTGCTGGCACTGCGGGTTCGTCCACCTCTTCGTCAACCGGGACATCGAATTGCGTCGCGTCAAGGTGTGACCGGCTGAGCCTCGGCGCCTACCTCGACGAATGTCCGGAGGACTCTCGCACCACTGTGGTCGTGCGGCTGTCCGCTGGGGCGCCGTGGGCGTCGGTGGGGCGCAGCTCCGGCAGGGGGAGGCCGCTTGCGTCCACGAGGGTCGAGCGGGGTTCGTCCGGGGTGAAGGCGTGCCGCTCGCCCCACTGGCGCATGGCCACGATGACGGTGAAGAGGTCACGTCCCGTGTCCGTGAGGGCGTAGTGCCGGCGGCGACCTGAAGGGGCCGTCTCCTGGGCGAGGATGCCGCGTTCGACCAGGCGTCGAAGGCGGTCGGTGAGGATGTTGCGCGCGATTCCGGTGCGGTGCTGGAAGTCGGTGAACGCCCGCGCGCCGTCCATCGCGTCGCGAATGATCAGCAGACTCCAACGGTCTCCCACCAGGTCGAGCGTGCGCGCGACCGGACAGGTGGGGTCCGTCCAGTCCGGCGCCGTCTCATCGGTGCGCGCCGTGGTCCGTGTCATCACTCCTCCTGAAGAGTTGCGGATCAAAACCATTCTGCCGTACCGTCGAATCAGTTGCGATCTGCTACTGATTTGTGAGGGGGGGGCGAGGGCGGTGACAGGGACGATGGCTCTGACGGTCGGGCGGAGGCTGCTGCTGGCGACGGTCTGTGCGGTGGCGGTCGCGACGGTCTATGTGGCGCAGCCCGTACTGGCCCAGATCGGCCGTGACTTGGGCGTGCCGGAAGCCGCCCTGGGGTGGACCGTGACGGCGGGTCAGGTCGGCTATCTGGCCGGCCTTGCCTTCCTCGTACCACTGGGAGACATGCTCGACCGACGCAAGCTCATCGCCGGGCACCTTCTCCTCGCCGCGGTCGGCATGCTGCTGGCCGCGGTCGCCGCCCAGCTCTGGTTCCTGCTCGTCGGGCTGGCCGTCGCGGGGTTGTTCGCGGTCGTCGTGCAGACCACCGTGGCGTTCGCCGCCGACCTGTCGCCCGCGGCCGAACGCGGGCGCACGCTCGGCATCGTCACCTCCGGTGTCATCACCGGGATCCTCGGCGCCCGCGTACTAGCGGGCGGTCTCGCCGGGCTCTGGGGGTGGCGAAGTGTCTACGTGGCGCTGGCCCTGCTTCTCGTCGTGCTCGCGCTCCTCGTGCTGAAGCTGCTGCCGGCCGACCCCCGTACCGCCAACGCGACGTACGGGGGCGTACTGCTCTCGCTCGTACGGCTCTTCCGTGAGCGGCTGTTCCTCTCGCGCGGCCTGCTCGCGTTCTTCCTGTTCGCGTCCTTCGGCACGCTGTGGAGCGGCCTGGCGCTGCCGCTCGCGGCGGCGCCGTGGCATTTGAGCCCGGCCCAGATCGGCCTCTTCGGAATCGCGGGACTGGCCGGCGCTCTCGGCGCCGCCCGTGCGGGGAAGTGGGCCGACGCCGGGCGCGCCAATCTCGTCACCGGAGGCGCGCTCGTGCTGCTTGCTATGTCGTGGTGGGCATCCGGGCAGGCGTCCTGGTCGCTCTGGCTGGTCGTCGCCGGCGTGATCGCTCTGGACTTCGCGGTCCAGGCGGTGCACGTCAGCAATCAGCACCTGCTCACCGCCGCGTACGCCCACCGGACGAGCAGTGTCATCGGCGGCTACATGCTCTTCTACTCCCTCGGCTCCGCGCTCGGCGCGACGGCCACCACTGCGGTGTACTCCGCCGCGGGGTGGGCGGGTTCCGCGATTCTCGGAGCGGCATTCGCCGTGTGCGGGCTGCTTGTCTGGGCGGTCAACCGGGCCGCCGATCAGCGTGCGACCGTTCGGCGGCGGCAGGACGTTCCTGTGTGACCGCGATCGGCCATCATGTGGCAGGGAGGGCTCGTATGGGGCAGTTGCCGGCCGCTGGGACTGTCGAGGTTCTCGTGGAGAACGGCACGCTCGGCCTGGTCGAACGATCGCGAGAGAGCGACATCCACTACCCGCATGCGCCGGCAGGGAGCTGGCTGCGCCCGGCCGAAGGGATGGTTCACGCGCACTGTCCCTCGAACGTGATCGACGCCCGGGTGCGCGTGGAACTGTGGACGGGAGCCCCGACCGGCAGCGGAGCCCCGACCGGAAACGGGGCGTGGTCGCACCGCGAGGAAGCCGAAGTGTTCTTACCCGCAGGGGAGTTGTGCGTCTACACGCTGGGCGAGACGTTCCCCACGGAGATCGGGACGGCCGCTCCAGGGTGGTACCGGGTGCGGATGTCGTGGGCGTTCAACCCGGAGACGGGACCGTTCTACGCCCCGTTCAGCGGGCAGGGCGGCGCCCTGGAGTACGCAGCGGCCGGTCATGAAGCCGGCCTGGAAGGCGTGGATCAGTACTGTCTGGCGCAGGTCTGGAATCTTTTTCGGTGAGTGCGGCAACCTGCCGCGGGTTCGCGCGTCGTGTGGGGGTGAAGGGTGCCGTCCGGCATTCTCGCCCCGACCGTGGAGTACGACCGTGAACCACTTTGTTCCTGTGCGCAGTGCCGTCGTGGCCACCGGCCTGTTGGCCGCCCTGGCCGCGATTCCCGCCGCCCACGCCACGCCGGTGCAGTCGTCGGCCAGTCCCTCGGCCGCCACCACGGCGACGCCGAGCGCGGTGCCCGCCGCGCCCGGCACCAGCGTCCCGAAGCCGGCCTCGAGCACCCCGCCCTCGGCCGAGCCCACCGCCCCCAACGGCAAGGGCGGCGCGGCTTCTTCAGCGGTGCCGAGTGCCGCCCCCACCGAGCCGGGCACGCCCGCTCCCGCCCCCACCAAGCCCGGCACACCCGCCCCCGCCGAGGACGAGCTCGCACATACTGGGTCCTCGAACACGACCAACACCGTCCTGGGCGCCGGGGCCGTCGCACTCGTCGCCGGTGGCGCGGGGACCCTCTTCGCCGTACGCCGCCGCGCCCACCGCTGACCCAGCACACCCGAGGAACCCCGTGCACACCGCCGCAGCCCACGAACTCGCCCCGCCACCACGGCCGTTCACCCTCCCGTGCGGTCGCGTCCGCCCAGGTTGGCGGGGTGTGCTGCGTGGGCTGCTGCGACGCGACCGGTCCGCTCTCGAAGGTGCGCCCGGTATCGACGTGGCACCCGGCCCGGCCACCGACGCACCGGGCCGGCCCACACTCCCGTACGCGCATCCGCACGGCGGCACACCCTCGACCCTCGACCGGCCGCCCACGATCGGCGAGCTGTACCACGCGCACAGGCTGCGCATGGTGCGCCTCGCGGTGCTGCTCGTGGACGACCTGGCCACCGCCGAGGATGTCGTGCAGGACGCGTTCACCGCCCTCTACCGCCGCCACGGCGAACACATCACGCAGGTGGACAACGCCCTCGGCTACCTGCGCACCGCGGTCGTCAACACCGCACGGTCCGTGCTGCGTCGCCGCCGCACGGCCAGGGCGTGGACCCCGCCCCCGGCCGGCGAAGCCCCCTCCGCGGAGGACTCCGTCGTCCTCGACGAGGCACACCGAGAAGTCCTCGCCGCCCTGTCCCGCCTCACACCGCGCCGCCGAGAAGTCCTCGTGCTGCGCTACTGGGCCGACCTCAGCGAGGCCGAGATAGCCACCACCCTCGGCATCAGCAAGGGCGCGGTGAAGTCGAACGCCAGCCGCGCCCTGGACGCACTGGAAAAGATCCTGGAGGGCCGGATATGACTCCCCGCACACCACCTGTCCGTCCGGCCGACGATGCCGAACGCCCGGTGGAGCGACGGCTGCGCGAGGCGCTGGCCGTGCGCGCCGACAGCGTCACCGTACGAGCGCTGCGCCCGGCCCTGCCACCCGGACCGCAGCTGCGCCGACTGCCTCGACTCCGCGACCTCGGCCGGCGCTACGCCCTTCCGGTCGCCGGGCTCGCCACTGCCGCGGCCATTGCCGTCGGCTACGTCACCCTGGCCCCGGAATCGGACCCGCACCGCACCCCCGTGCCGCCCGCCGTGCCACCGTCCCCGACCGCCCCCGACCACCGCTCGACGCCCAGCCCTTCGCAGCCTGCGCCGTCCACAACGGCGGTCCCCACCCCGGCGACGCCGTCGACTTCGGTCCCGTCCGCCTCGTCCCCGCCGACCACGTCCCCGTCCTCCGAGTACCCGTCCTCCGACTCCCCGACCGCGACGGACGGCGAACGCCCCACGGCCGGCGCGAGCCCACCCGGGTGAGCCGGGGCGGGCCGCGACGTCAGCGGCCCGCCCCGGCACGACCCGACCCTCACGCCTTGGGGTTCTTGTGCCAGTTCCCCTTCTTGCAGGTGTCACCCGAACCCCAGACGTCGTTCTTGCAGACGACGACGCGGGCCTTCTTGACGTTGAACCCGTCCGAGAAGCGCGGGAACGTCGTGGTCTTGCCGCGTCCGACGCAGTCGCTGTTGTCGTTCCAGGCCCGGCTCTCGCCGGTGATGACGGCGCCGTCGGCCCCCTTGAACTGCATGAAGGCGAAGGAGTCGTAATCGTCGCGGCAGCGCTGGTCGTTGACGTACACCTTGACCTTGCCGGTCGAGCCGGGGCCGGCCCACTTCCAGGTGGCGTGCGCGTAGGCGTAGCTGGCGTTGGCCTTCGAGTCGCCGTGCACCCCGCGGGCCGAAACGTCGCCCGCGCCGCCCGGCTGCGCGACGGCAGCGCCGAGACCGCTCCCGGTCAGCATCAGCACGGCCGCCCCGAGCCCGACGAGGTTCTTCTTGGTTGTGCGCATGGTGTTCCACTCTCCGTTCTGCGCCGCGCTGTTGGAGTGGCGGCGCCCCCGTTGGAGAGAACGGTGCCGGGTGGGCTCCGGGGCGTGACAGGTGTTTCGGCCGGGTCCGAAACAAGCGGGATGGTGGCGGTGCGCGAGCGGATCCCGTGGTCAAGGACCGCTCAGTAGGCGCGTGTTGGAGATCTGCATCCCCGGAGCGTAGCCCGCGCAACCGCCGCGTCAGCGGGCGTCATGCGTGACGCGGGTGTGCTGTACGTGGTGGTGGCGAGGCCGCGGGTGAACGCAGCGCGTCGCGCAGGAGCGCGATGGTCGCAGGTATCTCGGTGTCGTTGATGTTGCCGTAGCCGAGGACGAGCGCGGGTTCTGTCGGCCGGGGCGTGCGGTAGTCGTCGAGGTCCGCCAGGCGCAGGCCCGCGGCGGCCGCCGCCCGGACCGTCCCGCGGGGATCGGCGCCGTCCGGCAGGTGGAGCAGGACGTGCAGCCCGGCGGCGGTGCCGGAGACCCGGCCCTCCGGCACCTCGACACCGAGTGTGCGGACCAGCAGGTTGCGGCGCGTGCGGAACCGCCGCCGTGCCGCGCGCAGATGGGCGTCGTACCACCCGCGCTCGATGAAGGTCGCGAGCGCGAGTTGGTCGAGCACCGGTGGCGCGGCGGCGACGGGGTTCGCCGCCCGGAGCGCCGGGGCCATCGAGGCGGGGGAGACCAGCCAGCCAAGGCCCAGGGCCGGTGACAGTGTCTTGCTGACCGAGCCGAGGAGGAAGACCCGGCCCGGGGCCATGCCCTGCATGACGGCGACCGGGTGGCGGTCGTAGCGGAACTCGGCGTCGTAGTCGTCCTCGATCACGAAGCCGTCGATCTCGCGGGCCCAGTGCACCAGATTCGCCCGGCGCTCCGGGGACAGCACCGTGCCGGTGGGGAATTGGTGTGCCGCGCCGACGATGACGGCCCGGGCCGGTGTGCGCGCGAGGTCCTCGACGTCGAGGCCGTCGTGGTCCACGGGTACCGGGTGCACGCGGAGTCCTGCGCTGGTCGCGGCGTCCTGCAGCCGCCTCCATCCCGGGTGTTCCACCGCTACGTCGGCGATCCCCTCGGCGCGCAGTGCCCGACATGTGCGCAGCAGGCCGTCGGTGACGCCCGCGCACACGGTCACGGACCCGGGGTGCGCGTCCGCGCCGCGCGAGCGTCGCAGGTACTGCGCGACGGTGGTGCGCAGCACGGTGTGTCCGTCGGGGTCGGGCAGGCCGAGGTCGTAGTGGACGGCCGAGCCGATGACCGCCCGGACGGCGTCCGCCCACCGGCGGCGGGGAAAGGCCCGCAGGTCGGGCAGTCCGGGCGCGAGGTCGTACCGGACGGGCGGCGGGGCCGGTGAGCGCCGACCGTGCGGGCGCGGTGGTGTCGGTCCCGATGCCTCCGGCGTCCACGAGACGCGCGTGGCGGAACCCACCCGGGCGGAGAGGTACCCCTCCGCGATGAGCTGCCCGTAAGCCTCCGTCACCACCCAACGGGAGAAGCCGAGTTCCTCGGCGAGCGCTCGGCTCGGCGGCACGGCGGCGCCCTCCGCCAGCCGGCCGTCCCGGATCGCGGTGCGCAGCGCGTGTGCCAGACGGTCATGCAGACGGCTCCGCCGCCCGCCCTCCGGAGAACCGACATCCAGCAGCGTCGCCCACGCGAAATTGGTCCGGGAATCAGCCACGACATTGGAGCGTACCGCCGAACCGAACGCGCCTAGCGTGAAGCACATGACGGAGAAACTGGCCCTTGGGGCCATGCTGTTCGGCACGGCTCAGGACGAGCGCCGATCGTTCGAGATACTGGACCGCTTCGTGGACGCCGGAGGCGTCTGGATCGACACCGCCAACTGCTATGCGTTCTGGGCCGATCCGTCCGGCTTCGGCGGGAAGAGCGAGGAGATGATCGGGCGCTGGCTGGCACGCCGCCCGGGCGTCCGTGACCGCGTCAGGATCAGCACCAAGGTGGGCTGCGAGCCGACCGAGGCCGGACGCTTCCCGGAGACCGCCGAGGGACTGTCGGCCAGGGCCGTCAAGAGTGGGATCGAGGACAGCCTGCGACGACTGGGCACGGACCACGTCGAGCTGTACTGGGCCCACATGCCCGATCCGGCAACCCCGCTGGAGGAGACGGTTGCCGCCTTTGGTGACCTCGTGTCCGCGGGCACGGTCGGGCGTCTCGGCTGCTCCAACTACCCTGTGTGGCAGGTCGATCGGGCACGGCGGATCGCGCGGGACCACGGCGGCGCCGGCTTCACCGCGGTGCAGCTGCAGCGTTCGTACCTTCAGCCGCGTCCCGGGACGCGGCCCAATGTGTCGCACCGGTTCGGTGCGGTCAGCGACGAGGTGCTGTACTACCTGGAGCACCACTCCGACATGGCGCTCTGGGCGTACACACCGCTGCTGAGCGGTGGTTACACCCGCGCCGACAAGCCACTGCCGCAGGAGTACGACCACCCCGGCACCGTCCGCCGCCTCGCGGTGCTCGACGAGGTCGCCGCCGAGACCGGGACGAACCGCAACCGGGTGGTGCTGGCGTGGCTGACCGGAGGGAATCCGGCCGCCACGCCGATCGTCGGCGTCAGCTCGGTCGAGCAGTTGGACGAGGCATTCGCGGGCGTGGCACTGGAGTTGACGGCTCATCAGCGCGAACGCCTGGACTCCGCGGTGTGACCTGGAAGAAGCCGAACGCCTCCGCGTTCGGAGCGAATCTGCTGTCGTGATGAGCCGCCCCGCCCGCACCCGGATCGTTCCCGGCCGCGCCCTGTCCTGCCGTACACGTCAGCGCCGGCCGCCGCACTCCCAGGCCCGCGTCTCCACCTCCGCCGAGCCGCGGACCACCGTCACCTCGTAGCGCCCCGTGGGAGCGGGATACACCTTCTCCGTGAGCATCGCCCGCTCGTCGACGAACGCCTCGATCAGCGGGCCGTCCACCAGGACGCGCAGGTGGGAGCGTGTGCCGCCGGGCACGGTCGCGATCGCCTCGGAGGTCCGGGGCAGCGGATGGGACGCCGTCGCGGGAGCGGCGGTGCGGTCCAGGACGAGCGTCCCGCGGGTCGGGTTCACCCGGAGGGACACCGCCGCGCCGAGGTTCAGGACGATCTCGCTGTCGGGCCGGTCGACCCGTACGTCGAGTTCGATCTCGTACGCCGCGGGAAGCTCCGCCCCGACGGGCAGCGGCGTCCCCCGCAGTGCGGTCAACTCGCGGGCGGGGGCGAGCCGCAGGGTGCCGTCCGGGTGCACGCCGATCTCGCGCGGGTGGGTGAGGCAGCCCGCCCAGCCCGCGGCCACGGACTCCTCCTCGGTGCGTGACTCCCAGCTCCAGCCCCACAGCAGGGTGCGGTCGTCCTCGACCAGGGTGGTGGGGGCGTAGAAGTCCCTGCCGTGGTCGAGCATTCCGCCGCTCGCGGGCACGAAGCGCAGGCCCTCGCCCGCCGCCCGCAGGTCGCCGACGAGATACGACGTCGAGTACGTGATGTCGTCGATCCACAACGAGAGAAGCAGCACCCAGCGGCCGTCGCCCGTCGGCAGCAGTGCCGGGCACTCCCATGCCGTGGCGGGTCCGGCGATCCGGCCCGCCACCGGGTCGGCGGCGTCGACGAGCGAACCGGTGTAGGTCCACTCGGTGAGCGAGTCCACGCGGTAGAGCAGCGCGTCCCCGGCCCCGCTCGCCCGGTGTCCCGCGCCGATCAGGGCCCAGCGTTGCCCTTCGTACGAGAAGAGGTACGGGTCGCGGAAGGCGACGAGGTCGAGGCCGGGCGGCGGTCCCGCGACGACCGGCTCGGGCTCGGCCTTCAGCTCGGTGATCAGGTTGTCCGTGGCACGGGCCAGCATCACGGAGCCGATGCCGTCGTCGCGGTCCATGCCCGTGTAGACGGCGGTGGGCACCCCGTCGTCGACCACCGCGCAGCCGGACCAGGCGCCGCGTCCGTCCCGGCCGCCGGGGGTGGGCGCGAGCGCGATGCCGTGGTCGGTCCAGGTGACCAGGTCGGGGCTCGACGCATGGCCCCAGTGGATGTCGCCCCAGACCGGCGCGCCGGGGTTGTGCTGGAAGAAGAGGTGGTAGCGGCCGGCGTGGAAGAGCGGCCCGTTGGGGTCGTTGCACCACTGCCCGGCGGCAGGACGTACATGGTGACTCGGGACGTTCCGGTCGTCTGCCTCAGTCATGGTGATGTCACTTTCTTGAAATCGGCCTCTTGCCAACCGGAACCTAACACGTGATAGTTGACCCGCCCTAGCACGTGTAAGGAAACGACCGGGACAGTTTGTTCCGGCATCATGAGTCGGCGCTGCGCGGGACACCGCAGTGCCCAGCGCGAGGGAGCGCCCATGACCACCCAGAGCCCGGCCGCCGAGAGCCGAGCCGCTCAGAGCCCCGCCGCGACCGCCCCGGGGCGAAGCAGGCGCGGCCTGAACTTCACCCTGATCAGCGCGGCACTTTTCATGTTCTTCGTGACCTGGTCGCTGTCCTGGTCACTGTTCTCCATCTGGCTCACCCAGGACATCGGCCTGAGCGCGGGCCGCAGCTCCCTGGTGGTCAGCGCCAACGCCATCGGCTGCCTGGTGACCATGCCGGTCTACGGCTTCGTCCAGGACCGCCTCGGCCTGCGCAAGAACCTCCTGTACTGGATCGGCGGGCTGATGCTGCTCGTCGGCCCGATGTACATCTATGTCTACGGACCGCTCCTGAAGACCCATTTCGCGATCGGGTTGATCGTCGGCTCCGCCTATCTGGCCATGGCGTTCGCGGTCGCCGTCGCCACGCTGGAGAGCTACGCCGAGCGGCTCGGCCGCTTCCACGGCTTCGAGTTCGGCCGGGCCAGGATGTTCGGCTCGCTCGGCTGGGCCGCGGCGACCTTCTTCGCGGGGCGCCTCTTCAACATCGACCCGGACCTGAACTTCTGGGCCGCCTCCGTCGCCGCCGCCGTCTTCCTCGTGCTCCTGGTGGCGATCCGCGTGACGAACGGCCGCCGGGCCGCCGCCGTCGACCACGCCGCTTCGTCCGTCTCGGTCGCCGACGTGAAGTCGCTCCTCGCGTACCCGGCGTTCTGGGGGCTGCTGCTCTTCGTGGTCGCGGTGACGGCGACGTACAACACGTACGACGCGATGTTCCCCTCGTACTTCGCCTCGCTCTTCTCCACCACCGCCGACGGCAACCGCATGTACAGCGACCTCAACTCCGTCCAGGTCTTCCTGGAGGCGGGCGGCATGGCGCTCGCGCCGTTCCTGGTCAACCGGCTGGGGCCGAAGCGGTCGCTGCTCGTCTCCGGCTGCGTCATGGCGACCCGGATCTGTCTGTCCGGACTGGTCACCGATCCGGTCGCGATCTCCGCGGTGAAGCTCCTGCACGCGGTCGAGCTGCCGATCATGCTGATCGCGATCTTCAAGTACATCAACCGGCACTTCGAGCCCCGGCTCTCCTCCTCGATCTACCTCGTCGGGTTCCAGCTGGCGACGCAGATCGGCGCCGCCGTCATCTCCCCGCTCGTGGGCATCGGCTACGACAGCATCGGCTACGCCCACACGTACCTGATCATGTCGGGCTTCGTCGCCGCGTTCACCCTGATCTCGGTCCGGGCGCTGCGGACCGACGGGAAGGGGTTGCCGGAGGCCGTGGCGGCACCTGCGGCCGCGGAGCCCGCTCCGGAACCGGCCAAGATCTGACCCCCGCCGCTCCCTCTCTGCCCAAGCAGTCTTGTGAAAGGAACACCCCTGTGATCGTCGTCGCCGGTGAGGCATTGATCGACCTGGTGCCGCAGGCCCATGGTGACGTGACCGCGCCCCTGCTGCCCGCGCGTGGTGGTGGCCCGTACAACACCGCCATCGCGCTCGGGCGGCTCGGGGCGGGGGTCTCCTTCTGCTCGCGGATCTCGACGGACGCGTTCGGGGCCTCGCTCGTCGAGCGGCTGCGCGCCGAGCGGGTGGGCACCGGACTCATCCAGCGCGGCCCCGAGCCGACCACGCTCGCCCTCGCCTCGATCGACGCGGGCGGCTCGGCCGCGTTCAGCTTCTACGTCGAGGGCAGCGCGGACCGGCTCTTCGAGCTGCCGGGTGAACTGGCCGCCGACACACGGGCGTTGTCGCTCGGGACGTGCTCGCTCGTCCTCGAACCGGGAGCGAGCGCGTACGAGGAGCTGATGCGGCGCGAGGCGGGGCGCGGCATCTTCATCGCGCTCGACCCGAACATCAGGGCCGGCCTCATCCCGGACGCGGACGCCTACCGGGCCCGTTTCAAGAGCTGGCTCCCGCATGTCTCCCTGCTGAAGCTGAGCGAGGAGGACGCGGACTGGCTGGGGTCCGATGTCGAGGGGTGGCTCGCGGCAGGTCCGGCCGCCGTCGTGATCACCCGTGGCGGCGACGGCCTGACGGTCTTCACCCGGGACGGCCGGGAGTACTCCGTGCCCGGCGAACGTGTCGACGTCGTGGACACGATCGGCGCGGGCGACACCGTGAACGCCGCGCTGCTGTACGCGCTGTCCGAGCGGGACCTGCTTTCGGCGCGGGCCCTCGCCGCGGCCCCGGGCCGCACCTGGAGGGAGGTGCTCGCCTTCGCCGCCCGCGCGGCGGCGATCACCTGCTCACGGGCGGGGGCCGAGCCGCCGAACGCGAGTGAGATGAGGACTGGCGCCGAAGCGCACTGCTGAGGCTCAGCGCGCCCCCGCCGGCGGGCAGACCGAGTCCCGGGTGACCACCGGGCACGTCAGGCGGCGCGCGGTCTCCCGGTCCACCGGCTCGCCCGCTTCGGAGGCGTCGAGCAGCATGCGGACCGCGGTCGCGCCCATCTCGTGGTGCGGGAGCCCGATCGTCGTCAGGGCGGGGACCAGGTGGCCGGCCATCTGGTCCTGGTCGTCGTAGCCGACGACCGACAGTTCGGTGGGTACGTCGATCCCAAGGCGGGCCGCCGCGAGCAGCGCGCCCGTGGCCATCCGGTCGTTCGCACAGACCAGGCCCGTCGGCCGGACGGGACGGTCGAGCACCCGCAGCGCCGCCGCGTACCCCTCGTCGATCTGCCAGCCCGCGCGGAGCACCCACTCCTCGCGGGCGACGATCCCGGCGGCCCGCAGCCCGTCGCGGAAGCCGCGCGCCCGGTCCGCCGCGGCGATGTCACCGGTCGAGCCGCCGAGCAGCGCGATGTCGCGGTGCCCCGCCTCGATGAGCACGTCGACCGCGGAACGGCCGCCCTTGCGCTCGTCCGGCACCACCGAGGCGTACGAACCGGGCTCGCGCGGCAGGCAGTTGGCGAGCACCGCCCGGGACGGGTCGATGCCGTCGGGTACGGCGGTGCGGCGCATGGACATCGCCGCGTACACGATCCCGTCCACCCGGCGGGCCCGCAGCTCGGCGACCGCCTCCGCCTCGGCGGCCGGGTCGAGGCGGGACTCCAGGAGCAGCACCTGGTGCCCGCGCTCACGGGCCGCCTCCATCGCGCCGAGCACCAGACGGCCGGCGAACGGGCTCGTCGCGATCTCGTCGCTGAGCAGTCCGATCACCGCGCTGCGCTGCCTGCGCAGCGAGCGCGCCACCTCGTCGGGGCGGTAACCGAGCTGATCGGCGGCCTTCCTGATGCGCGCCTGGGTCTTGGCGGAGAGATTGCCTTCGGCGCGGCCGCTGAAGACGAAGGACACGGCGGCGCGTGACACCCCGGCAAGCTCGGCGACATCGAGGGCGGTGGGGCGGCTCACGTCGTGTCTCCTCCTGGTGGATGGATCGGTGGGTGGCTACGGGCAACGATGGGCAACGCCAGTATCGCCGGAGCATCAGGCCATGTCGGGACGCAGGGGGCGCGGCTAGGGTGACCTGGATCAAGACGGGTCACCCGTGCGGCATCGAACAGGTCTCCCGTGCGGCATCGAAGGGGGCGGGGAACATCGAGAACGCCGACAGCCTGGGCAGGTCCGAGCGGCCGACGTCGAAGGACGTCGCGCGTCTCGCCGGTGTCTCGCACACCGCCGTCTCCTTCGTCTTCAACGGCCGCGCCGAAGGCAATCTCTCGCCCGCCACCCAGGCGCGCATCCGTAAGGCCGCCGAGCAACTCGGCTACCGGCCCAACGCAGTCGCCCGCGGTCTGCGCCGCCGCCGAACGGCCGTGATCGGCCTGGTCACCGACCACATCGCCTCCTCACCGTTCGCCGGAGCGCTGCTGCGCGGTGCGATGGAGACCGCCTGGAACCGCGAACACCTGGTGCTCACCGTCGACTCCACCGGCGACCCCGCCAAGGAGGACGCGGCCGTCGCCGAGCTCCTGGACCGGCGGGTGGACGGCATCATCTACGCCGCCATGTCCCTGCGCTCCGCCCGTGTCCCCGCGGCCCTGAAGCGCACCTTCGCGGTGCTCGCCAACTGCCTTCCCGACGACGGCTCGCTGGCCGCGGTGATCCCCGCCGAGCGGTCCGGCGGCCGGGCGGCGGCCAAGCTCCTCCTCGACGCGGGGCACCGCAGGGTCGCCCTGGTCGGCGGGCTCGACGACATCGCGTCGGCGGAGCGGCTGCGCGGATTCCGGGACGCGTTGCGGACGGTGGGGGAGCGCGCGGGCGAGGACCGGATCGTGCGCGGCGGAGGCGAGATCTCCGCCGGCTACGCGGGAGCGATGCGCCTGCTGGACGGGGTGCCCGCCGAGCGGCGCCCCACGGGCATCGTCTGCTACAACGACCGGGTCGCGGCGGGCGTCCTGCACGCCTCCGCCCGGCTCGGCATCGACGTCCCCGGCGAACTCTCGCTGGTCGGCTACGACGACCAGGAGCACATGGCGGGATTCCTGGACCCGCCACTGACCACCGTCGCGCTGCCGCACCGTGCCATGGGCGAGGTGGCGACGGGGCTGCTTCTGGACGCCATCGAGAACGCCACGCCCCCTGCCGTGGAGGTCCGGCGTCTGGAGTGTCCCGTGGTGGTGCGGGACTCGGTGGGGCCGCCTCGTTCTTGAGGGCGCGGGGTGCGGACCGTCTGCGCGGCCCGTCCGCGGAACGCGCTGTGACACGGCCGGCTCACTCGTGTCCCGGCGGTGTCACTTCCCAGCCGGTGACCCGTGCGCCTTCTCCGACGACCGTCAGCTCGGCGACGTCGTCCGGGCGTGCGTAGATACGTTCCGTCGCCACCGCGCGGTCCGTCACGAAGAGCTCGAGCAAGGAGCCGTCGACCAGGATCCGGACGTCAAGTCCCTCTGAAGTGGCAGGAGGTGACTTGAGCGTGATCGGTGCCGCGCCGCCGGATCGTTCGTCGGGCCGTTCGCGGGGCCATGCGGCGCGGTCCAGCATCACCGTGCCCGCCGCCGGGTCGAGCGTCAGCGTCAGCCCCGCGCCCGACGCGGCCCGCAGCAGCGTGACCGTGGTGGGTGCGACGGCGGTGACCTCGATGTCGTACGCGAGGGGGAGTGGCGCCCGGCTGTCCTGCTCGGTCACGAACGGCGTCTGTGCGCGCAGGAGTTGGAGCTCCGGCGCCGGGCTGACGCGTACCATCCCGTCGGGGTGCGTGCCGATGACCCGCGGCGCCGTCAGGACACCGGACCAGCCGGCCTCGTCCACCTCCCGCTGCCCCCGTGCCTCCCACGACCAGCCCCACAGCAGATTGCGGCCCGCCGCGGTGTCGTGCAGCACCGCCGGTGCGTAGCAGTCCCGGCCCAGATCGAGCGGGCCGCCGACGTGCGGCGTGAAACCGGTCAAGTTCCGGTCGCCTGAAGTTATGAGACGACCCGTCAGGTACCCCGTGGACAGCGGCGATCCGTCCCACAGGGACACCACCAGCGTCCAGTCGCCGCCGTCCCCCTCGAACAGCTGAGGGCACTCCCAGCCCACCGCGCCGGATCCGAACGCCTTCTGCGCCACCGGATCGTG
Organism: Streptomyces nidicola; assembly: GCF_050106155.1. NCBI lineage: Bacteria > Bacillati > Actinomycetota > Actinomycetes > Kitasatosporales > Streptomycetaceae > Streptomyces > Streptomyces nidicola. Next base: position 1,250,615 of record NZ_JBNBPI010000001.1, on the reverse strand, counting down.
CCCGTCCACCAGCACCCCGGCGAAGCGCCACGACCTGAGGTCGTCGCAGTCGTACAGGAGGGCCGAGGGTGTGCCGTCCGCGTGACCCGCGCCGACCACCGCCCAGCGGCGCCCGCCGTGCCGGAAGACGAACGGGTCGCGGAACATCGTTACGTCGAGGCCCGGTGGCGGTCCGGGAACGACCGGCTCGGGCAGGGTGTGCCAGGTCGTCAACTCCGGGGAGTCGGGGGATGCCTGGGCCAGGCAGATCCTACCGGTCCCGGTGTGTGCGTGGTCGATGCCGGTATAGACGGCGGTGGGGATGCCCGCGTCGGCCACCACACAGCCCGACCAGCAGCCACCCTCGTCCGGGCCGCCCGGTGTCGGGGTGAGCGCGATGGGGTGGTGCTCCCAGTGTGCGAGGTCGGCACTGGAGACGTGGCCCCAGTGCATGTTCGTGTGCACGGGAGCGTCCGGGTTGTGCTGGTAGAAGAGGTGGTAGCGGCCGCGCCAACGGAAGGGACCGTTCGGGTCGTTGATCCAGTTCGCGGGGGGTCTGACCCGGAAGCGCGGGGCGTGGACGTCGTTCTCGTCGGGTTCGAGGCGGTGCGTGCTCAACGGTTCACTCCGGCGGATGTGATGCCCTCGCGCAGCGGGCGCTGGCCGACGGCGAAGACGGCGATGGCGGGGACCATGGAGAGCACGACACCCGCGAGGACCACGGACACGGACCCGGTGCCGAGGTTGCCCTGGAGCGAGACCAGGCCGAGCGGCAGCGTGAAGTTCTCGGTCGACGTCTCCAGGATCAGCGGGCGGAAGAACTCGTTCCAGTGGTAGTTGAAGGCGAGGACGCCCACGATGGCCAGGCCCGGCGCGGCCAGTGGCGCGTACACCGAGCGGAAGATCCGCCAGGGGCCCGCGCCGTCGATCATCGCCGCCTCGCCGAGATCCTTGGGCATGCCGAGGAAGTACTGTCGCATCAGGAACGTCCCGAACGCGGTGGGCCAGGCGGGGATGATCAGTCCGAGCAGTGTGTCGGTCAGGCCCATCGACTTCAGGACCAGGAACACCGGGACGATCGTGACCTGCAACGGCACCATCATCGTCGCGAGGACGAGCCCGAACAGCGGCTTCTTGAACCGGAATTCGAGCCGCGCGAAGGCGTATCCCGCGAGCCCCGCGGTGATCATCTGGCCGACCGCGATCAGCGCGGTCACCAGCGTCGAGTTCAGCGCGTACAGCCATACGTCGATCTCCGCGAAGACCTGACGGTACGCCTCGGCCGTCGGAGCGGACGGAATGAGCTGCGGTGGCAGGTCGAAGGACTCGGCGGGGGTCCGCAGGGAGGTGGACACGGTCCAGATCACCGGGCCGAGGGTGAGCAGCGCGACCACGGTCAGACCGGCGATCCGCGCCCAGGAGGACAGGCCGTACTTCATACGGTTCACAGGGATCACCTGGCTCACTGGTAGTGGACGAATCGCCGGCTGAGCCGGAACTGGAGGGCCGTGACCGCGAGGATCAGGGCGAAGAGCAGCACGCCGACCGCCGAGGCCTCGCCGAACCGCAGCTGCTCGAAGGCGCTCTGGTAGATGACCATCACGACGGTGCGGGTGGAGTCGCCGGGCCCGCCGTCGGTCAGGACGTACGGCTGCTCGAAGACCTGAAGGGCGTTGATGATGCCCACCACCGAGGCGACGAGGAGGGTGGGCGAGAGCAGCGGCAGGGTGACGGCGAGGTGCTTGCGGAGGCCGGTGGCTCCGTCCAGCGACGCGGCCTCGTGGATCTCCTTGGGGATGTTGTTGAGTCCCCCGATGAAGAGGAGGAAGGAGAAGCCGAACTGCTGCCAGACATAGACCAGGACGACCGCCGCCATCGCGGAGTTCGCGGAGGTGAGCCAGGGGATCGGGCCGATGCCGACATGGCCGAGCAGCCAGTTGACCACCCCGAACTCCTGGTTGAAGAGGTACTTCATGACCACCGAGATGGATGCCGCGGACAGCACGAGCGGGAAGAAGAACGCCGAGCGGAACGCCGAACGCAGCCAGCCGGGAAGCCGGTTGTTGAGCGTCAGCGCGAGGGCGAGCGCTAGCAGCATCTGCAGGGCGACCGCGAAGAACATGAAGAGGAGGGTGTTGGCGAAGGAGACGCGGACCGTGTCGTCGGTGAAGGCCTCGCGGTAGTTGTCGGTCCCGGCGAACGTCGGCGGGTCGATGACGTTCCAGTGGAAGAAACTCAGGACGACGGACCCGACGATCGGTACGACGGTGAAGACGAGGACACCGACGATGGTCGGCGCGAGGAAGAGCGCGGCCAGGAGGCGTGATCCACGGCCCTGGGCGGTGGGCCGGGGCTCCGGCTTCCCGACGGCGGCCCTGGTGTCCGCCCTGCGCTGGGTGGTTGTCATGCGTCACGCTCCATGGCCTTCTCCAGATCGCCCTGCAGCCGCCGCAGTGCGGGACGCACCCCGCGCGGATCGGCGAGCGCGGTGCCGGTGTGCTTGAGGAGGAGCTGCTCGACCTCGGCGACCTGGGGCGGTGCCGGGATCGGTCCCGTGGTGGGGAACTTGTCGAGGGTGTCGTAGAAGACCTGCCAGTTCGCCGGCCCCGTCTTCGCGTAGCGGGCCGCCTGGACCATCGAACGACGGGCCGGGGTCGTCTGGTTGGCCACGAAGAGCTCGGCGAGGACGTCCTTGCGCACGGAGTACTTGATGAACTCCCAGGCCGCGTCCTGCTTCTTCGACGTGCGCAGGAGCGCGAAGCCGGCGGCGCCGAACTGGTGGCGCTGGGTGCGCCAGCGGGGGAAGTACTGCACGTCGTACTCCGTGCGCCGCATGCCCGCGTCGTGCAGTCCGCCCGCCCAGAAGCCGCCCGCCGGGGTGACACCGACGCGGCCGGTGGAGAAGACACCGACCAGGTTGTCGCCGTTGCCGCCCTCGGGGCGTGAGCAGAGCCGGTCCTGGATGAGCGAGGCCAGATGGTCGTAGACCTCCTCCACGCGTTCATGGGTGGCCTGCGGGGTGCGCCAGCGGAAACCGCCGCCGCGGCCACGGCGTTGGGCCGCCGGATAGAAGCCGTCCCAGAGCCAGTCACCGCCGGGCGCCTTGGACTCGGCGAGGATGTTCGTGTCGTTGGCGAACAGCCAGGGGACGACTCCGCCCCACAGCCGGTTCGTCCAGAAGTACGGCGTGAAGTGCGAGCCGCCGGTGCGTTTCATGTCCCGCAGCAGCGCCGTGAAGTCGTCGCGGGTCCAGTCGGGCGGCGGCAGTTCGGCGCCCGCCTTCTTCAGGACCTCGCTGTTGAGATACATGTCGGCCGCGTTGAACTCGACGGGAAGCTGGTAGAGGCTCCCCTCGTACATCATCGACTCGACGAGGGACGGGTGGACGTCCGCGAAGTACTCGCGCAGCTCGTCCGCGTCGCGCCGCACCAGGCCGTCGAGCGGTACGCCGAGGCGCTGGGCGAAGAGCTGCACGCCCTCGGTGGCGACATAGACGAGGTCGGGTTCGGTGCCCGCCGCGATCTGGGTGAGGATCTTGGCGAAGAAGTCCGACCAGTCGGTGGCCTGGATCGGCAGCAGGCGCAGCTTGATGTCCGGGTGCAGCTTCCGGAACCCTTCGCGCAGAGCGCGCTGCGCCGCCGGGTCGAAGGTGGAACCGAGCGTGGCGACGACGAGCGAGTCGCCGTCCCGGCCGGGGATGTCGGCGCCGGTGAGCCGGTCCCAGCTCGCGGCGGTACCGGCGAGTGCGGCGGCGCCGGCGCCGTAGCCGCCGTAGCGCAGCACGGTGCGGCGAGGGAAGGTGCGGTCGGGAGGGTGGGGCGAGTCGGTCATCGGATGGCCTCACTCATGAAGGGCCTAACTCGTGTTAGTAAACTTCCGTGACCCAGATGATGAGAACCCTGTTACGTCGGTGTCAAGGCCCCTGCCGCGCTTGACCTTTAACGAGTTAGGTCTACAGTCCTGACCCAGCGTGGACCGGCGCCGCACGGCGCGGTCCCGCCATGAGCCGCCAGTGTCAGGAAAGGGACGAGTGACGATGCGAGGCATGACCAGAAGGACGCTGATCCGGGCCGGAGCCGTGGGCGCGGCGCTGGCCGCGACACCCGCCGGATCGGCGGCCGCCCTGCGCGGCAAGTCCGGTAAGCAGAGCGCGAGTTACCGGGCCGAGTACCATTTCACGGTCCCCGACCAGTGGAAGAACGACCCGCAGAAGCCGATCTGGATCGACGGCGAGTACCACTACTACTACCTCTACAACGCGGACTATCTGGCCGGCGGCACGACCACCGGCACGGCCTGGCGCCTGGCCACCAGCACCGACCTGGTCTCGTTCAAGGACCGGGGCATCGCGATCCCCAAGGACACCACCTCCAACGGTGACGTCTGGTCCGGCTCCGCGGTGGTGGACACCGGCAACACCGCGGGCTTCGGCGCGGGCGCGGTCGTCGTCCTGGCCACCATGCAGCCGGACGATGCCGCCAACACCCAGGCCCAGTACCTGTGGTACTCCACCGACAAGGGCCGCACCTTCAAGAACCACGGCACGGTTCCGGCCGTCCCCAACCCGGGCGTGAAGGACTTCCGCGACCCCAAGGTGATCCGGGACGAGGAGCGCGGCCGCTGGGTGATGGTGCTCGCCGAGGGCATCAAGGTCGGCTTCTACCACTCCGCGAACCTCAAGGAATGGACGTACGCAGGCGGCTTCGTGAAGGAGGGCATCGGCGTCCTGGAGTGCCCCGACCTGTTCCGCATCACCACGGCCGACGGCACCGCGAAGTGGGTGCTCGGGGGCAGCGCCAACGGCAAGGCGTCCGGTCTGCCCAACACCTACGCGTACTGGACGGGCGAGTTCGACGGCACGACCTTCACGCCCGACGCTCCGGAACCGCAGTGGCTGGACCACGGCTTCGACTGGTACGGCGCCGTCACCTTCGAGAAGCACGCCGCGAACGGCGCCGTCGACCCGGCCGTCCGCTACGCCATCGGCTGGCTCAACAACTGGGACTACCCCAACACCACCCCGACCATCGACGCCGACGGCTTCAACGGCACGGACTCGATCGTCCGCGAGCTCACCCTGCACCGCGCCGCGTCGGGCACCCACTACCTGGCGTCCCGCCCCGTGCGGGCCCTGGATCAACATGTCTCACGGACCGTCGACCTCGGCGACGTGACCGTCGACGGCCAACTGGTCCTCGACTACACGGGTACGGCGTACGAACTGGCCACCGAGATCACCTGGGACCAACTGACCGGCTCGGGCGTCCAGTTGCGCAGGTCCGCCGACGGCAGCCGGCACATTGACGCGGGCGTGTACGGGGACTACGCCTTCGTGAACCGCCGGGGCGCCGTCAACCCCGACACCACCGGCAAGTGGCAGGAGAGCAAGAGCCCCTTCGACGCGTCGGCCCACAAGGTCACGCTGCGCGTACTGGTCGACCGCACCTCGGTCGAGGTGTTCTTCGACGACGGCCGGCACACCCACTCGATGGAGGCGTTCCCCTACCTCGCGGACACCCGGCTCGCGCTGTTCACGATCGACGGCAAGGCGGTGTTCAGGAACACCGTGATCCGGGAGTTCACCGTCTGAGCGGACCGAGTGGGGTCCGTGACCGTCAGGTGGTGGCTGTGGTTCCCGTTGCCGCGCGTGCGATGAGCGCGGCGACCTCGCCGGGGTGGGAGACGTACAGGGCGTGGCTGCCGGCGGTCTCGGTCACGGTGGCTCCGGCGCGTTCGGCCATGGCCGTCCCCCAGCAGGGGGCGCCGGGGACGCCGTGCGGCGGCCTCGGCGATGGCCCCGGGGTGCCGTGCCCGCAGGGCCGTGAGATCGGGGATGGAGACGCTCAACGGTCGGGCCTCTTTCGGTGGTCGATGCGTACGGGAGGTCAGCGGCCCGCGAGGAAGTCGCCCAACTCCCCCTGGGTGGGCATCGCGGAGGAGCAGGCGAGCTTGGAGGCCACGAGGGCGCCGGCCGCATTGGCGTACCGCATGATGCGCGTCAGGTCCCAGCCGGACAGCAGGCCGTGGCAGAGCGAACCGCCGAAGGCATCGCCCGCGCCCAGGCCGTTGACGACCTCGACCGGGGTGGGCGGCACCTCGGCGACCGTGCCGTCGCGGTGCACGGCGAGCACACCCTTGGGGCCCTGCTTGACCACGGCCAGCTCCACCCCGGCGTCCAGCAGGGCCTGCGCGCACGCGCGGGGTTCGCGTACGCCGGTCGCGATCTCGCACTCGTCGAGATTGCCGACGGCGACGGTGGTGTGACGCAACGCCTGGGCGTAGTACGTGTGCGCCTCCTCGGAGTCAGCCCAGAACATCGGCCGCCAGTCGAGGTCGAAGACGGTGGTGCCCTGCTTGGCGCGCGCTTCGAGGGCGGCGAGCGTGGCGGAGCGGCTCGGCTCCTCGCTCAGGCCGGTACCCGTGATCCAGAAGATGCGTGCGGCGCGGACGGCGTCCAGGTCCAGCTCGTCGGTGTTGATCTCCAGGTCCGGTGCCTTGGGCTGCCGGTAGAAGTACAGGGGGAAGTCGTCGGGCGGGAAGATCTCGCAGAACGTGACGGGCGTCGGGAGGGCGGACACCGGGGTCACCCAGCGGTCGTCGACGCCGAATTCCTTGAGGGCCTCGTGCACATAGGTGCCGAACGGGTCCTGCCCCGTCCTGGTGATGACGGCCGAGGAGCGGCCGAGGCGGGCGGCGGCGACCGCGACGTTGGTGGCGGAGCCGCCCAGGAACTTGCCGAAGGTGGCGACCTGGTTCAGGGGAACACCGGTCTGCAGCGGATAGATGTCCACTCCGGTGCGGCCCATGGTGATCACGTCGAAAGACTCTGGCTCGTTCATGCGCGGCTCTCCGGCTCTCCTGTGTGCGGGGGCACGGGGCGGACGGGCCCCGGCCGTTTCAGGTGTAGTCGGCGCGCGGGACCAGGGTCAAGCGTATGTAAGGACATATTGTCTTGAGGGGTAAATGATGTCTCGGCGGACGTTGACCCCGAGGTGTGCCGACGGTTCCATCTCTTGGTATGTCACCTATGCCAATGCCAACTCAGCGAGAACTCGGCGTGGCCGTCGTCGGGACCGGCAAGATGGGCGCGGACCACGTACGCCGCATCGAGCACGTCATCAGCGGTGCGCGGGTGACCGCCGTCGTCGACATCGAGGCCGAGCGGGTCAAGTCCCTTGCCGAGGGGATCGAGGGGTGCACGGCCTACACCGACCCCGCCGCCGCCATGGCGGCGGACGACGTGGACGCCGTCCTCATCGCCTCGCCAGGACCCGCCCACGAGGCGGCGCTGCTCGAAGCGCTCGGCCGTGACCTGCCGGTCCTGTGCGAGAAGCCGCTCACCCCCGACGCGGCCTCCGCGCTCCGCGTCCTGGAGGCCGAGCGGCGCCTCGGTCACCGGCGCATCCAGGTGGGCTTCATGCGGCGCTACGACGCCGAGTACGTGCGGCTCAAGCGCCTTCTGGACGCAGGGGAGTTGGGCCGGACGCTGATGCTGCACCACCGGCACCGCAACCTGTCGATGCCGCCGTGGTTCACCAACGAGATGCTCATCAGCGACTCGGTGGTCCACGAGATGGACGTGACGCGCTGGCTCCTCGATCAGGAGATCACCGCGGTCACCGTGCTCAAGCCGGCCTCGTCGTCGCTCGCGCCCGAAGGCATGGACGACCCTCAACTCGTCCTGTTCGAGACCGACTCGGGCGCCGTCGTCGACGTCGAGATCTTCGGTCACTGCGGCTACGGGTACCAGGTGCAGGCCGAAGCGGTCTGCGAGCGCGGCACCGCACGCATCGGGGACGAACCGGGGCCACGGGTCAGCGCCGACGGCCGGTGGGGCGGCCGCATCACGCCCGACTACATCGAGCGCTTCGAGGACGCGTACGACCGCCAGGTCCAGGCGTGGGTGGACGCCACCCGGCGCGGCGAGGTCACCGGGCCCGGTGCCTGGGACGGCTACGCGGCCGCGGCGGTGTGCGAGGCGGGCGTCCTCGCGCAGCGCGAAGGGCGGCGCGTCGAGGTCGAGTTGATCGAGCGGCCCGCGTTGTACCGGTGAGGCGCTCGCGCGCATGACGGGGCGAGGGAGGGGCGGTGCCGGACCGGCACCGCCCCTCCCTGCTCGTTCCCGCCCGTCACGCCAACCGACGACCCGCTCGACGCCGTGTTCCGTGGCGAAGGCGGCGGCCCGGTCGCGGTCGCGGGCCGCCACCGCGACAAGACGGTGACCGCAGGACCGGGCCGGTCCGACCATGGACAACGCGGCGATGCGGGACGCGCCGAGCACGCCGATCCGCAGGGGCTCGTCCGTCATGCCCTACGCACCTCGCTCCGTACGCACCTCGTCGAGCCGCACCGGCCGGTGCTCCGTCAGGGAGAGCGTGCACGCGTCGGCGATCCGGCTCGCCTCGATGGCGTCGGCCACGGTGCACGGGGAGGGCCGGGATCCCGCGACGACCTCGGTGAACGCGGCGAGTTCGGCGCGGTAGGCGTCGGCGAAGCGGTCCATGAAGAAGTCGTGCGGCGTGCCTGCGGGGAAGGTGACTCCCGGCTCGACGGAGCGCAGCGGCAGCTTGTCCTCCAGGCCCACCGCGATGCTGTCCTTCATGCCGTGCAGTTCCAGGCGCACGTCGTAACCGCGGGCGTTGTGGCGGGAGTTGGAGATGACGGCGATGGTGCCGTCGTCGAGCGTGAGCAGCGCGGACGCCGTGTCGACGTCGCCCGCGTCACGGATGTACCGCTCGCCCCGGTTGCCCCCGGCCGCGTACACCTCGGTGACCTCGCGGCCCGTCACCCAGCGCACGATGTCGAAGTCGTGCACGCTGCAGTCGCGGAAGATGCCACCGGAGACGGCGACATAGCCGGCCGGCGGCGGCGCCGGGTCCAAGGTTGTGGACCGCACGGTGTGCAGCGCCCCCAACTCGCCGCTCACCACGGCCTCGCGGGCCGCGACACAGCCCGCGTCGAAGCGCCGGTTGTAGCCGATGTGCACCTCGACACCGCTGCCCTGCACCGCGTGGAGCACATCGAGGCTCTCCGCGACGCTGCGCGCCACGGGCTTCTCGCAGAACACCGGCACCCCGGCCTTGACCGCGGCGAGGATCAGCTCCGGGTGCGCGTCGGTCGCGGCGGCGACCACGACGCCGTCGACGCCCGCGGCGAGCACCGCCTCGGGGGAGTCCACGGCGGTGGCTCCGAACCGCTCTGCGGCGGATGCGGCGGCCGCGGCCACCGGGTCGGTGACCACCAGTGAGTCGACCGAGTCGAGTCCGGCCAGGGTCTGCGCGTGGAACGCGCCGATCCGGCCGAGCCCCATGATGCCTATACGCATGTGATTCCTGTTCCTTGAGCCAAGGGGACGGGTATTGGCGGGCGGTGCCGGGTGTCAGTCGAGTCCGCCGAAGACGGTCTGGTCCCAGTCGATGACCGATCCGGTCACCACGCCGCTGCGGTCGGACAGCAGCAGGACGACGAAGTCGGCGATCTCGTCGACCTGGCCGAGCTTGCCCATCGGCTGCGCCTTGGCGGCCTGTTCGCGCCAGTCGTCGCCCGCGCCGTGGAAGGCGCGCTGGGTGGCGTCCTCGCCCTCGGTGTCCGTCCAGCCGATGTTGAGCGCGTTGATCCGGATGCGGTCCCAACGGTGGGCGTGTGCCGCGTTCTTGGTCAGACCGGCGAGCCCCGCCTTGGCGGCGGAGTACGCCGCCAGATGGGCCGGGCCGCCGTTCGCGCAGTTGGAGCCGATGTTGACGACGGTGCCCGGAGCCTTACGGGCCGTCATATCGGCCACCGCGGCCTGCATGGCGAAGAACGGCGCCCGCAGATTGATGGCCATGTGCGCGTCGAACAGCTCGGGTGTGGTGTCGAGGAGGGAGCCGCGCGAGGTGAGCCCGGCCGCGTTCACCACACAGTCGACGCGGCCGTGCGCCGTGACCGCCCGGGTGACGCTGTCGCGCGCCTGCTCCGGGTCCGTGAGATCCGCGCGGACGAAGAGCGCGCCGGTGTCCGCGGCGAGCTTCTCGCCCACCTCGGCGCGGCGTCCCGTGAACACGACGGCCGCGCCTTCGCGCACGGCCGCTCGTACGACGCCCGCGCCGACGCCCTGGCTGCCGCCGTTGACGAGGACGACCTTGTCCGCGAGCAGGGGGGTGTCCAGAAGGCCCATAGCTGCTGTATCTCCTTGGGGTCGGACGGCCAGTTCGGCAGGTCGGTTCGGAAGGCCGGTCAGGGGGGCGTCAGCTCTGGCGGCGCTTCGCGCCCGCCCGCAGCTCCTCGCTCAGCCGCGCGGGGTCCCAGCCCTCGCTCACGGCCTGCCAGAGGGTGTCCGCCTGGGACGGCGGAGCGAGTCCCTCGACCGGCGGGTCCAGGTCCAGGTTCGTCGGGAACGGGTAGCCCTCGGCGGTGGCGGCGACCACGCGACGGAGCCAGTCGTCCGACACACCTTCGGACTTGCGCTGGAGCAGGACGGGGAAGACGGCGTTCGCCATGGCCTCGCGGTCGACGGTCTCCATGGCGCGTCCGAAGGCGGAGGACACCTGCAGCAGGTTCGCCATGCGCCTGATGTCCGCGGAACGGTTGTGCCCTGCGGCGTGGAACAGCGCGGGGTTGAAGAACACCGCGTCACCCTTGTCCAGCGGCAGCTGCACGTGATGGGCGTCGAAGTACTCGACGAACTCCGGCCGCCGCCACGCCAGATAGCCGGGCTCGTACTTCTGCGAGTGCGGAAGGTACAGCGTCGGACCGGACTCGACCGGCATCGCGCAGTGCGCCACCGCGCCCTGCAGGGTCAGCACGGGGGAGAGGCGGTGGACGTGGGCGGGGTAGGCGGCCGCCCGTTCCTGGGAGAGGAATCCGAGGTGGTAGTCGCGGTGCGCCGACTGGGCGGCGCCGCCCGGGTTGACCACGTTGATCTGCGACGTGACCTGGTACGCGGGGCCGAGCCAGGCCTCGGAGACCAGCGCGAGCATGTCGTTGGCGTAGTAGTCGGCGAAGACCTGCGGCGCGCGGACGGCCGCCTTGTCGAGGGCGTTCCACACCCGGTCGTTGGCGCCCGGCTTGGCGAAGTGGTCGCCGCGGGAGGCACCCGTCGCACGCTCCTCCTCGATCAGCGCCCGGAAGACCTCGGACGCCCGGTCCACGACGGCGGTGTCCGCGAACGCGCGCTTGAGGACCACGATGCCGGGACCGTCGAGCAGGGCCCGGGCCAGCTCTCCCTGCACGCTCCGCCGGCCCTCGGCCGTGGCGCCGAGACCGCGGAGCCGCTCGCTGTCGTAGACGACGACGTTCTGCTCGATGCCTGCCGCCGACGGGTAGTCACGCACGTCGGTGCGCTGCTCGACCAGAGAGCGGAACTCGTCGAGTGCGCAGTCGCCTTCGCTCAGCCACGCCCGCGATCCCGCATCTGTGAGGGACATCCCGGATCCTTTCGAAGTCGTTGTTCTTCTGCCAGTCTGATGAACCAGAGACCCTCATTCAATCCGCAGAAACCCTTCAAAAAGCCATCAACGAAAGGGCCGTCGACGCAGCGAACGGCCATCGAGGAAGAGTGGGACCGAGCGATGCGACACCCCTATCCGATCAGGGAGATCGCCCGTCAGGCCGGGCTCAGCGAGGCCACGGTCGACCGGGTACTCAACGACCGGGGCGGCGTACGGGAGAGCACCGTGCGGGAGGTCCGGCAGGCGATCAAGGACCTGGACCGGCAGCGGACCCAGGTCAGGATCGGCGGACGCACCTTCATGATCGACATCGTGATGCAGACACCGGAGCGGTTCTCCACCGCCGTGCGCGAGGCGCTCGAGGCCGAACTGCCCGCGCTGCACCCGGCCGTGATGCGCTCGCGCTTCCACTTCAGGGAGACGGGGCGCGCCGCGGACCTGGCGGCGACCCTGGACAAGATTGCCAAGCGGGGTTCGCAGGGTGTGATCCTCAAGGCTCCCGACCTGCCGGAGGTCACGGCCGCCGTCGGCCGGCTGATCGCCGCCGGCATCCCCGTCGTGACCCTGGTGACCGACCTGCCCGGCACCGCCCGCCGCGCGTACGTCGGCATCGACAACCGGGCGGCCGGGGCCACCGCCGCGTACCTCGTCGGGCAGTGGCTCGGCGACCGGCCGGGCAATGTGCTCGCCACGATCAGCCGGGGCTTCTTCCGGGGCGAGGAGGAGCGCGAGATGGGCTTCCGCAGCGCGATGCGCAACCACCAGCCGCACCGCACCCTGGTCGAGGTCACCGACAGCGACGGCCTGGACGCCACCCAGTACGACCTCGTACTGGAAGCCCTCGAACGGGACCCGTCCGTGAACGCCGTCTACTCCATGGGAGGCGGCAACGCGTCGACCGTGGCGGCCTTCGACGCCCTCGGCAGGGAGTGCGCGGTGTTCATCGCCCACGACCTGGACCACGACAACACCCGGCTCCTGCGCGAGCAACGCATCTCCGCGGTCCTCCACCACGACCTGCGCCAGGACATGCGCCACGCCTGCCAGACCATCATGCGGGCCCACAAGGCGCTGCCCGACGACGGACCTTCGTTGCCGTCGCCGATCCAGGTGGTCACGCCGTACAACGTGCCGCCCAAAAGGGCGGTGTCGGTGGGGAGTTGAGCAGCGCCGGGTCCTGCTTCAGACCTTGCGCCAGCGGGCGTTGGCCCAGGAGAACGCGCCGAAGGCCATGAGGCCGAGCGCGATCAGGGCCAGCAGCCAGGGCCCGACGGGAGTGTCGGTGAAGGCGCGCAGGGTGTCGTCCACGCCCTTGGCCTTGCCGGGCTCGTGCCGGACGGCCGCGGCGATGGCGAAGGCGCCGGCGACACAGAAGACCGCGCCCCGCGCCGTGCCGCCGAGGACCCCGGCCGCCTCGACCGCCCGGCGAGGGCGCCTCGACATCTGGGACATCTTCAGGTGCTTGCGGAACTTGCGCAGGAGAGCCCGGACCGCGAGCGACAGGCCGATCACGACCAGCGCGGCACCGGCGACCCCCACGATCCACCGGCCGCCTGGCCAGTCCAGCGCCTCGGCCGTGACGTCCTGCGAGTTCTTGTCCGAGCTGCCACTGCCGCTGCCCTCGTTCCCGGCCGCGTAGCTGAGCACGGAGTACGAGACGAATCCGTAGAACACGCAACGGGCCGCGGACATCGCCCGCTTGCTCGCCTTACGGCCATCAGGTCCCGCCTGACCGAACGCCGCCTCGGACAGCCGCCACAGCGCCATCCCCGCCAGGGAGATGCCGAGAAGCCACAACAGGGCGCTGCCGAAGGGCTGTTGGGCGATCTGGGTGACCGCGCCGCCCCGGTCCGCCTGATCGCCTCCGCCGTCGGAGAAGGCGATCCGCAGGGCCAGGACGCCGATCAGGACGTAGAGGACTCCCCGAGCGACGAAGCCCGCACGGGCTCCTGCCGCGACCGCGTTGCTGTTCGCCGCGCGGCGCGCTCGCCCGCGTCCGCGTGCTGGTGCCCATCGAGTGGCCATGTCCCACCGAATGCCCCCGGATCGGGAGGCGATGCATCGAGGCGTCCGGGCGAGCGGGGGCCGGGCCTCATGGGCCCGTTGACGCATGGGCGGCGGACGGCGGGGCACTCGGAGCAGGCACGAGGAGCCCGTACGCACCGAAGAGCCCTTGAGATCGGAGCCCGAAAATGATTGTGCTCGGCGCCATCTTGCTCATCATCGGCCTGCTGGTCGGTGTCTCGCTGCTCACGATCGTCGGCAGCGTGCTCGTAGTGGTCGGCGCGGTCCTGTGGATCGCCGGCTCGACGGGCCGCGCGGTCGGCGGCCGCAAACACTACTTCTGAGCCGCACCCCTGCGTGGTCGTCGGCACGCCGAAAGCGCCCTGCGCCGTACCGGGGCCGGTGGAGAAGGTCTCCACCGGCCCCGCAGGTGTGAGGCGCGTCGTCGGGCCGGAGCGGACGGACGCCGCAACGCCGAAGCGACGGTCGGGTAATCAAGGGCAGAGCCCTAAAGGCGCTGAATGCGCCGGATACGAGCCCTGGTTGTACGGGAGGCACGCGCAGTACGCTCGGTTCCACGCGCTCGTTGCCTGTCGGCTCCCTGCCCCCGATGTCGACGCCAGTCCATCAGGGCCCGCTGGAGCCGCGCCATTCCGAATCGGCGCGGATCCAGCATCCCCGCCCATCTGCGCGACTACGAGCGGGGTACTCCCGCTCCCCGCTGTCGCAGAGGGCACCCGCGCGAGGAGACGGTGGGGGAGCCGCCCGTCCTCGCGCTCGACGGCCGCCACCGATCGCCATGATCGGTGGCGGCCGTTCCAACTTGACGGGTGTCCCTTCCAGTTGAAGGCATGCCGGGGGCTGGGCGGGTATCCGCTGTTCGGCTGACGGGGTGGTGGGCCGTCGAGCGTACGGGTTCCCTCCCCGCGGGCCGATCGCGGCTCCCGCGCTGTCTGTGACGGCGTGGCTGAACTCGTCGGCGGCAGCCTGGGTAGATTGTCGAGGACGGTCTGCGAGTGCAGGTCCGGCGATGGTGACGCAGACGCAGGGGAAGGACGGCCCGTTCGTGATGGAGGAGTCGGCGCTCGACGAGGTGGCGGCGCGGCGTGAGGCGCTGGTGGAATCCCTGAGGGTCTACGGCGGCCACTACGCGGAACTCAGCCGCAGCTTCGCCGCCCACCTCGGCCTGTACTCCACGGACGCGGCCGCACTGTTGGAGATCATCGCGGCCGAGGAGCGCGGCGCCCCGATCTCCCCGGCCCGCCTCAGCAAGCGCATCCTGCTGTCGTCCGGGGCGACGACCTCCCTCCTCAACCGCCTCGAGGAGGCCGGACACATCGTCCGCAGCCGCGAACACAGCGACCGCCGCGTGGTCACCCTGCGCAGCAGCTCGCACATCCAAGAACGTGCCGACGAATTCTTCCGCCCCCTGGCGGCCCCCATGGACACCGTCATCGGCCGCTACCCGCCCGAACTCCTCGAGCAGTTCGGGGAGTTGCTGGGGGAGATGTGCGCCGCGATGGACGCCCATCTCGCGCAGGTCAACCAGGACGCGTAATGACGGTGCCGGCGCGTGCGGTTGTGGATGCACCCACGGATATCGGCTCTCGTGGGGGGAGGACGGTGTCACCCGGCGGAACCAACGAAGCCGATGCTCTTGGCCGCGAGGTCCGGCGTATCGGGCAGGGGCGGCGGCAGGTCACCGTCGGCCGGGCCGGGGCAGAAGGTACGCGGCGCCGCACGATTCGGCGAGGGTCGGGCCGAAGAGGGCGGCCGGAGTGTATGCGCCAGGTCGGCCCTCACCGGCCAGCAGCCGCCGGGCGATCTCCGCGGACACCGCTCCGGTGAACTCCTGCGCGTCGCCCAGGCGCAGCCAGCCCTCTCGGGTCTCACCGTCGGCCCACGTCACCACGGCGTGCCCCCAGGAGTGATCGCGGGGGCGCTCCTTCGCTTTGACGCGCACCCGGGCGAGGCGACGTGTGGTGAACGAGCGCAGCCGTTCCGCTCGCATGAGGGTGCTCAGGGCGGGCATCATCGCCCGGAGCAGAGGCGAGGAGGGTGCTTCGCTGGTCGCCGAAAGCACATGGCGGGCCCCGCTCGCCCGGTGCGCCGCAAGCAGCTCGCCCGACGGCATGCTCGCGGTGGTGACCTGCGAGCCGTCCGGCAGGGTGAGGCGCTCCGCGTCGCCGAAGATCCGGGCCGGTGCCAGGTGGCCATCGGTGATCCGACGGCCATGGAGGCTGCCCAGAAGGGTGCCGATCAAGGCTTCACCGGCGGTGCCTTCCTCCATCGCGATCGAGGGCACCATGTCGACACGGACCCGAAGCGGGGCGGGCCGGCCCTCGCAGAGCTTCACCACGACGCTCTCGGTGGCGGTCACGCCGAACCCGGCACCCGTGACCACCGTATGCCCCGCCTGGACGGCCGCGTCGTGCATCTCGTACGCGGCGGAGAGCGCGGCGACATCGTTCGCCAGGTCGATGTAGTGGCTGCCGACGTCGCGGCAGGCGTCGACGATCCCCGGGGCCGTCGTGGTGAACGGTCCGACCGTGTTGATGACCACGGCGGGGCGTCGCTGCCGGATCTCCGCGGCGGCGGCCGCAAGGGACGGGGCCTGCAGCATTTCGCTGCCGGTCTGCTGTGCCGCGGCGCGCAGGCGGTTCGCGTCCCGGCCGACGAGGACGGCTGTCCGGCCGAGATGGGCCAGCTGCGCTGCGATGGTGCGGCCGCTGCGCCCGGTGCCACCGAGCACCCAGATCTGTTCAGTCATGCGAAGAGTTCCTCTGGTTGAGGGGCGAGGGTCGGACGGATCCGAGGGTCAGCCTGTCGTGATGACGAGCTTGCCGCCCTTGGGCGTGCCCTCGCGCTCGAGCTCGGTCAGGGCCTTGATGGCATCGGTGAGCGGCACCGTGCGGGCGATCGGCACCCGCAGGCTGCCGCCTCCGGCGGCGCGAGCGACCTCCTCGAGGTCCGCCGTGACGGGCCTGGTGATCAAGACGTTGTACGGGCCCGGCAGTGCGCTCTTGGCCATGTTCGCGGGGGTGGGGTGGATGCTGACGATGCGTCCGCCCGGCTTCAGCATCTTCTTCGCCGCGTCGGTCGGGAGCGTGTCGGCGGTGTCGAGGACGAGGTCGAATCGCCCGCTGAGCGCCGTCGGGTCGAAGCCGAACTCGACGATCGGGTCGAGGCCGAGGTCGCGCGCATCCTGCGTGGCGGTGGCCCGGCAGCTGCCTCCCACCGAGGCGCCGTGCGCCAGCGCGATCTGGGCGCCGGCCCGGCCGACCCCACCGAGGCAGCCGTTGATGAAGGCCGATTGCCCGGGCCGCAGTTTTCCCTTGTTGACCACGGCCTGGAGTGCGGTGAGGCCGACGGTCGGGACGGCGGCGGCCTCCTCGAAGGAGAGGTTCGCGGGCTTCTTCACGACGCCGCGCTCCTCGGCGAGGACCATCTCGGAGAAAGCTCCCGACGCCTTGATGGACGCCCCGCCGAGCACTTCGTCGCCGACGGCGAGCCGGGTGACGCCCTTGCCGACCGCCTCGACGACGCCCGCGAAGTCGTAGCCCAGTGCGCGCGGGAACTTCCGCCCCGTCACCATCTTCATCGCGCCGCTGCGGATACCCCAGTCCATCGGATTGGCCGCGGCCGCCCGCACGCGGACGAGGACCTCGCCGGAGCCAGGGTGGGCCGGCTCGAAATCTTCCAGACGCATGACTTCGGGTCCGCCGTACTGGTGGTACTGGATGCGCTTCATCCCGGGCCTCCATCAAGTGATGTCATTGAATGACATCACTCTACCACTGCGATGTCATCGAGTGACATCGCGGCGATCGGAGCGGGCTGTCACGAGGTGACATCACCTACACTCTCGGCATGGGACGGTGGAAGCCTGGGGCCGGTGACCGGCTGCGCGAGGCGGCGCTGTCGCTCTATCTGGAGCGCGGCTTCGAGCAGACGACGGTGGCGGACATCGCCGAGCGGGCGGGCGTCACCGCCCGCACGTTCTTCCGGCATTTCGCCGACAAGCGCGAGGTCCTCTTCGACGCGTCCTCCGCCCTGGAAGAGGAGTCGCTGGCTGCTCTCGAGGGGGTGCCCGCCACGGCGCCGGCGCTGGATGCCGTCGCGGCCGTACTCGACAGCGTGGCCCTGATGGTGGGCGACGACCGTGAGAGCGCCCGGAAGCGACAGGGTGTGATCATGGCCAACGCGGAGCTCCGCGAACGAGAGTTGATCAAGCTCACGTCCCTGTCGGCCGCCCTGGCCGACAGGTTGCGCCAGCGGGGCATCGGCGACATCGAGGCCGGCCTGGCCGCCGAGACAAGCATCGCCGTGTTCCGCGTGGCCTTCTCGCGATGGGTCACCGCCACCGACGATCAAGACTTGCGGGACATCATTCGCGAGACCTTGGACCGACTGCGGACCCTGGCCGCCGGCGGCTGAACCACATTCCTGCCCGTCATCTGTCCGCCGGCGCTCGCGTCGGTGGGCTCCACGTTGCTGCGCGCCCACCAGTGCGCCGCCGGCCTGCCCAAAACGTGCCCCGGCCTGTGAACCGGCCTGCCATCGTGGGAATCGACACTGCGACGATAAAAATCGACACTGTGTAGACTTTGCCGAAGGGGCAGACCCGTTCCCTCGAGACCTCTCCGTAGGAGGAACAGTGGCGAAGCAGAACTGGCTCATCACCGGCGTCAGCACAGGCCTGGGACGCGCTTTCGCCCAGGCGGCCCTGGCAGCCGGGCACACAGTCGTCGGCACCGTCCGTTCCGAGAAGGACGTGCGGTCGTTCGAAGAGCTCGGGCCCGGGCACGCTCACGGCCGCATCCTGGACGTGACCGACGATGACGCCGTATCCGGCGTGGTCGCCGAGGTCGAGAGCAGTGTCGGTCCGCTGGACGTCGTCATCGCCAACGCCGGGTACGGCTTGGAGGGGACCTTCGAGGAAACCCCGCCGGCCGAGGTGCGGCGGCAGTTCGAGGTCAACGTGTTCGGGGCGGCGGCCACCCTGCGGGCCGCACTGCCCCACATGCGCCGGCGCCGCCGGGGACACCTGATGGCCGTCACCTCCATGGGCGGACTGATGGCGGTGCCCGGCATGTCCGCCTACTGCGGCAGCAAGTTCGCCCTGGAAGGCATCCTGGAGGCGCTGGGCAAGGAGGTCGCGCAGTTCGGTATCCACGTGACGGCGATCGAGCCCGGCTCCTTCCGCACCGACTGGGCCGGGCGATCCATGACACGCGCCCCGCAGTCCATCGACGACTACGACGAGCTGTTCACCCCCATCCGTGAGGCGCGCCAGAAGGCCAGCGGGAACCAGCTGGGCAATCCGGCCAAGGCCGGGGAAGCGGTCGTGCACATCACGTCGGTCGAGCAGCCGCCGGCCCACCTCGTCCTGGGCTCGGACGCGCTGCGGCTGGTCACCGCCGCGCGCACGGCGGTGGACGAGGACATCCGTGCGTGGGAGACGCTCTCGCGTACAACCGACTTCGCAGAGGGTGCTCAGCTTTGACGACCGGCGACCAGCCCGCGCGCAGCCGTCGCGCCACCGAACGCAAGGGCGACGTTCGGGAGCGGGCCATCCTCGACACCTGCGAGGCCCTGCTGGTGCAAAAGGGCTACGACGCCATGACCGTCGGAGACATCGCCCAGGGCGCGGGCATCACCCGAGGCGCTCTGTACTTCTACTTCGGCTCCAAGCAGGAAGTGGCCACGGCGCTCGTGGCCCGGACCGTCGAGCACCTGTGGAAACGGTCCGAAGCCACCGCGCGGGCCGACGAGCCGCGCCAGGCCATCGCGGCGGCCCTGGAACGCACGGTCGAGCTGTGGAACGAGCACGGCCTGGTCATGCGCACGGCGATCGACCTGTCGCTGACCGTGCCGGAGATCGGCGAGCTGTGGAATCACACGGCCGACCTGTTCATCGCGGCCATCACCGCCGTCCTGGAGCGCGCCGGCGTCCAGGCCGGCAGCGCACCGGACCAGGCCTCGGCGATGGCGCGCGCCCTGTGCTGGATGATCGAGCGGACCTTCTACCACGCCTCGCAGGAATCCCGCGAGAAGCTCCGGGAGGCGTCGGCGACCTGCGAACACATCTGGCTGACCAGCGCCGGCCTGACCACCTGATCACGCGCCCTGATGATGGCGAGGCGCACAGTCATACGGAACCGATTCCGCTGATGGGAATCGGTTCCGCTATGCGGCGAGGGCGGCAATGACCTTGTCGGTCATACGGTCAAGGAGGCCCGGGTCGGTGGGGGCCTGCCGGACCGCGGTGGCCCAGTACAGCGGGCCCGCCAGGAAGTCGAGGCCGAGGTCCAGGTCGGTGTCGGCGGGCAGTTCGCCGCGGTCGACGGCCCGGCGCAGGATCGTACCGACCCTTTCGCGGCGCTCTTCGCCGATGCGATCGCCCAACGTGGCGGCGATGCCCGGGTGGTAGGCACGAGCGGCGAGCAGGTCGGGCAGGATGCGGGAGGCCAGCGGATGGCGCAATGCCTGTTCGGTCTTGGTGAGGTAGGCCAGTACGTCGCCGCGCAGGCTGCCGGTGTCGGGGGTGTCGGCGGCGGTCACCGAGACCTGCACGACGAGGTCGACGGTCATGGCCTCCTTGGACGGCCAGCGCCGGTAGATGGCCGCCTTGCCGGTGCCGGCGCGGCGGGCGACGGCTTCCAACGACATTTTCCCGTAGCCGACTTCGGCGAGTTCCTCGAAGAAGGCGGTACGGAGCGCGTCGGTGACGGTGTCCTGGAGGACCGGGCCACCCGGAGGGCGGGCTGGGGCTGATCGGCTCATGATCGAGAGCATACCCAAGACGAGACGGTTGCGTCTCGGGTAGTCGGGGGTTACGGTCGCACTCCAAGCGAGACGGAACGGCACCGTCTCGACAATGGGTGGGAGATCACCATGGAATTTCTCTTCGACGACGAGTCCTTCACCTTCGAGACCCTGCGCACCGCCTGCTTCGCCCCCTACGGCGGCGCCGATCTCGGGGAAATCATCGTCACTGCCCGTGCCATCCCCGACGGTGACGAGGACGCCTGGTACCAGCAGTGGCGCGCCACCGCCGCCCGGGTCCACGCCCTGGGCGAGAAGGCGCTCGCCGCCGGCCACCGAGTGAGCGCTCGCGAAGCCCTGTTGAGGGCCTCGAACTACTACCGCACCGCCGAGTTCTACCTCCGTGACAACGCCTTCGACGACGACCGGGCCAAGGAGCTCTCGTGCCTGGCACGCAGCACGTTCGCCACGGCCGCCGCCCACCTGGACACCCCGGTCGAGCCGGTCTCGATCCCTTACGAGAACACGACCCTGCCCGGCTACCTCTTCCTGGTCGACGACTCCGCGACCCCGCGCCCAACCGTCATCTTCACCAGCGGATTCGACTCGATCCTGGAAGAGTCCTACTTCGCCGTCGCAGCGGCCGCCCTGCGCCGCGGCTACAACTGCCTCGCCTACGACGGCCCCGGGCAGGGCGCCGCCCTGCGCGAGCAGCGCCTGTTCTTCCGCCCCGACTGGGAAGCCGTCCTCACCCCTGTCGTCGACCACGCCCTCACCCGACCGGAGATCGACCCCGACCGCATCGCGCTGCACGGCTACAGCTTCGGCGGCCACTTGACCGCCCGCGCCGCCGCCTTCGAACACCGCGCCGCGGCCCTCGTATTGGACGGCGGCATCTACAGCTACTACGACGCCACCAGCCGGCTGGTCCCGTCGTGGCTGCTGCAATGGGCCCTGGACGGCCGTGACGAAGAAGTCGAGCAGGTCCTGCCGGCTCTGACGCACAGCACATCCCTGCGCTGGGCTCTGCGCAACGGCGTCTGGACCTTCGGCGCGGACTCCGTGCCCGATTACGTGCGCCGCTCCCGCGCCTACACCCTTGAGGGTGTCGCTCAGCAGATCACCACCCGGGCCCTCGTCTTCGACCCGGACAACGACTTCGCCTTCAACGGCGAACCACTCCGCATGCACCAAGCCCTCAAGAGCCCAAGCACGTTGATCACCCTCCCCGAGACGCAGGGAGCCGGCGAACACTGCAGCTACGGCGGCCGCTCCACCCTCCACCAGCACATGTACGACTGGCTCGACGAGACCCTCCCCGGGGCCACGTGGCTCAGCGCGAGCGGTGCCGGGGGCTCAGGCGCTCCATCCACGGAGTGAAGGCGAGCAGCAGCAGGCTGTAGAACTGCAGGGCCGGCACGGCGAGCGCGATCGCAAGAGCTATGACCAGCGCCACGACGTTGCGGATGGACTCGGCGTAGGAGTGGTTGACCAGGTCGCGAGAGCTCTCCCCCTGGGAGGCGAGCAGTTCGGGGTGCGACTTCAGCACCCTCAGCATCGCCGTGTGGCACACCGTGCTGGCCAGGAGTGTGAGGTAGTAGAACGTGGCCGCGAACCGGTCGCGCCCGAAGGACCCGATCATCTCGGTCGGGAGGGGCAGGACCACGATGCACAGCAGCCAGCCCATGTTCCACACCGTCAGGGAACGGTTGAGCGAGCCGACCGCGGAGTAGGACCGGTGGTGGGCGTACCAGAACCTGGCCACCACGGCGAAGCTCAGCAAGAAGCTCCAGATCTGGTCGAGATGGTCGAAGATGACGTCCCGGGCGTGCTCATGGGCGGACGCGGCCTCGGGGACGAGGTCGACCAGCGGCAGGACCAGCAGCGTGAGGGAGATGGCGGTCACCGCGTCGGTGAACAACAGCAGCCGTTCGCTCGGCAGGCCTGTCGTCTCCTGGCCGGTCGGCGCGGCACTCATGGTCGTACGTCTCCTTTGTCGGGAAGTCTGGTGAACTCGTCGTGCGGGACGGTGATGAGGTCAATGTCGTTGATCTGCGGCTGCTGCCTTCTTCAGGAGCCCCGGGTCGGACAGCGAGGCGGGGTGACGCAGCATGTAGGAGACGTTGCTGAACGCCCGTGCCACGTCCGCGTCGACGAGAGTGGCGCCGACGATCTGTTCCATCGCCCGACGCTGCTGCCGCACCTCCTCCGGCACGTCGGTACCGTTCTCGGCGTCGATGCGGGCGGCGTCACCTCCCGCGGACACGGCCCAGGCCGCGTCGACGATCACCTGCTGCAGACGGAAGAACTCCGTGGCTGCCGCATCGAGGTCGGCGCCGCTGTCGAGGTAGGAGGTCAAGCAGGAGGCGTGCAGAGCGGCAGAGCTCATTCCCTGGCCGTAGACCGGGTTGAAGGACGCCACGGCGTCTCCCGCGCCGACAAGGCGCGCAGGCAGGCGGCCGGCTTCGGTGAAGTGACGCCGCCTGCTCTCCGCCTGACGGTACGTCACCACCCCGCGGGTGATGGCGCCGCTGGTGGCTTCACTGAGGACCGCGGGTAGTCCGGCGCACTTCGCGCGGAACTCGTCGATCGTCCCGCCGGGCCGGTTGTCGCCGTATCCCATCAGCATGACGAGCCACTGCTTGTCTTCGATCGCGTTCGCCGCCGCGACGGACACTCCTCCGGACGGGTACCGCGGTGTGAACAGCTGCAGTACCGTCCCCGCTTCCAACTCCTCGAGCCCCGCCGCTCGCTCGAACAGAGCGGTCGCATAGTTGACCGGGGCTTCCAGCCTCTCGAGCCGGGGCTGGTCGTAACCGTCCTGCGCGAGCCAGCTCGACAGCCTGCTGGAGCGTCCCATCGCGTCCACGGCGAAATCGGCCACGAGCACCTCCTCCGCCCGCTCTCCCTGAACTCCCGTTCCGGACCTGGCGAAGCGCACGCCGGCGACGGCCCCGTCGCCGTACCGCAACCCGGTCGCCCGCGCACGCAGCACCGAGACGTTGGGCAGTGCGGTGACCCGGGCCCGGACGAGAGCTTCCAGCAAAGGGCGCCCCACCGCGAGGAGATGAGGGCCCTCGCCGTCCGACGCCTGCCGGATGCCGTCGTAGCAGACGAGCACCTTGTCGGGTCCGCAGAGCGACGCGCCAAGGTCCTGTGCCTCCTGCGTGACGCCGGGAAGCCACCGCTCGATCCACTGTCTGCCGGCCGGCAACAGCGTGTGCACCTGCTGGTCCTGGGGCACCCCGGGGCGTGTCCCGGCTCCCGCTGACATGTCGTCGGGCTCGACGATGACGACCTTGCGCGCGCGATCGGCGAGCACCCGTGCCGCGAGGAGTCCCGCGATGCTCCCGCCCATCACGCACGCCGTGTCGAACAGAACGGATGCGTCGTGCGGCGGCTCGGCGCCGAGGAGACCCTCGAAGAGGGCCGCCACGGATTCGGACACTGAACACTCCAGTTGGTGAGCGAGAGGGCCTGGGCGGACGGATCAGCGCCCAGGAGGTCGGAACAAGGGCCCGAAGGTCCGGCGCAACCTGCTCGTCTCCGGACGGGAGAGCCCGCTCGTGCCGGGGGAGGAGGAATGGCGCCCGATCATGCTCACAGGGCCCGGAGGACGGTGACGTGTACCGGTCGGCCACGTGCGTTGTACTTCCCTGCCACCCGGGGCCGCACGATGAGCCCGGCCGGCGGCGGTGGCCAGGGGAAGGAGGAGTAGCTTGGCCCGGATGAGCACCGGAGCCAACGTGTCACCCTGGCGGGTCGGGGACCCCTCCACACCCGTGGTCGACGTCGCCGTGCCCTACGCGAACGAGAACCGGAACCATGTGTTACTCGGGGAGTGGCGGCGCCAGGGCGGCGAGCAGGTGCCGGCTCCGCCACTGCTGCTGCCGCGGCACAGCGAAGGGACGTACCGCGCCCGCATCTGGAAGCAGAACATGCTCGACTTCTTCCTCGAGGACCAGTACAGCGACGCGGTCACGGGGACCACCGGGGGCCCGGAGGGGCACCTTGAGGACCGCATCGTCACGAGCATCACGCTCCAGGGGGAGTGGCGCTTCACCTCGGGGAGTCGGCTCTCCACGGCAGCGGCCGGAACGGTGTTGGTACGAAGGAACGAGCACCCGTGGGACTTCGAGATCGACCGGGGCACCCGGGCGGTCACCCTGGTCCTTCCCGCGAGCGAGATCCGCTTCCCGGCCAACACACAGGCGGTCACCGCGGAACAGGCGTCGCCCGCGGCGGCACTTCTGCTCGCCCAGCTGCGTCTCTGGGCCGAACTGTCGGACGGACTCGGTGCTGCCGCCGCCGGGGCCGCCCGCAACGCGACTCTGGAGCTGTTCAGAGGGCTGCTGAACGACCAGGTCATCGACGACGCGGAGTGCGCACCCGCACTCCTCAGGGCGGCGACCGACCTCATAGAGGCCCGGCTGCGGGCCGACCCCGAACTCAACCCCCGGGGGATCGCGGCGGCTTTGAACGTGTCCGTCCGCACCCTCTACCGCGCGTTCGGCCAAGGCGGCACGTCGTCGGTCATGGGATACGTGCGCGAACGCCGCCTCGAACGCGCCAGGGCCGAGTTGATCTCGACACGCCTGACCGTGTCCGAAATCGCCGCTCGCTGGCACTTCGCCGACAGCAGTCATTTCGTCAAGGCATACAAGAAACAATTCGCCGAAACTCCCACCGCGGGTCGGAACTCCTCATGAAAGGCCTGCCCGGTCGTCGCCGGCGTGTTTCGTGGCGGCGACGGTCAGAGCTACCACGCTTCCTGCGTGGCGAAGAACCTCCTCCAGAAGTCGAGCCGCTCGGGTGACGCGACCGCGACCGGTCCGAAGCGGTCGCCGACCTCCATGGTCGTGGGTGAAGTGGGCTTGTACGTAGGCCAGTTGGAGAGGCCGTGGCCGTTGGGGTCGCCCGTGGCGGCGTAGTTGGCCCAGTAGGACGACATGACGTCCGCGATCTCGTGGTCCTTGTCGGTCCAGTACGTCGTCGGGTTGGCGAAGACGTAGGCGATCTCGGAGGCGTGGTACGCGCCGCGGATGTCGTGGTCGGGGCCGGGCGGCCGGTGGGTCCAGAAGTAGGTGTGCACGGGGCGGTCCGTGTGGCGGGTCCAGCGCGTGGCCCACAGGTACGTCGAGGCGCGCGCGTTGTCGCGGACCGCGTCGTTGCTCGCACGGGCCGCCTCGTCGTCCGTGGTCGCGGGGTAGAGCCGGAGGAACTCGTCGGCCATGGCGCCGAACTTCCGCCGGGCGGCGCCGGTGTAGTCGTCGAGGGTGACATGGATGGGTGGCGCGCCGGGGCGGTCGGGGTAGCCGGCCTTCCGCCAGTAGTCGAAGGCGGTCTCCGGGACGGCGCCGCTCTCGTCGAGGTTGTTGCCCGCGAGGAACATGACGTCGTTCTGGGTGCCTCGGGTGAGCGTCGTGGCGTAGTCCGACGGGATCAGCCAGCCGTCCACGACGGGTCTGAACAGGGGCGGTTTGGCGATGCTCCCGGTGTCGACTGTGGTGTCCGGGAGGGCCGCGGCGTCGTTCAGGTCCTGCCAGCGCAGGGCGCGCAGCTCCTTGAGGTTCGCCGCGCCGTGCGAGGAGGCGTAGGCGCTGCCCTGCTCCTCGGCAGTGGCGGCCTTGCGGTAGGAGGTGCCGAGGTAGCGCAGTTCGGGATCGCCCGGGTCGCGGACCTGGCTCTCGGCGATCGAGCGCCGGAAGAGTCCCGTGGCGAGCGGTGACATGGACAGGAACCCGACCGAGCCCGCGCCGGCGGACTGGCCGCCGATGGTCACGTTGCCCGGATCGCCGCCGAACGCGGCGATGTTGCGCCGCACCCACTTCAGGGCCGCGACCTGGTCGAGCAGGCCGTAGTTCCCGGAGACGCCGTGCGGGGACTCCGCGCTCAGCTTCGGCGTGGAGAGGAAACCCAGCGCGCCGAGACGGTAGTTGAAGGTCACGACGACCACGCCCTTGCGGGCCAGGTTCTCGCCGTCGAACAGCGGGTCCGAACTCGTGCCGCCGGAGAATCCGCCTCCGTAGATCCAGACGAACACCGGCCGCTGCCGGTCTCCGCGCGATGCGCCGGTCCAGACATTGAGGAACAGGCAGTCCTCGCTCATCGTCAGGCTGCCGTCGGCGGTCTGGGCCTGCGGGGGAGAGGCGCCGAACGCGTCGGCATCGCGTACACCCTTCCACGGGGCGGGCAGCGCCGGCGGCTTCCAGCGGAGGTCCCCGACCGGGGCGGCGGCGTACGGGATGCCCTTGAAGGCGGTGATGGATGTGTCGCTTCCCGGGGTGCCGCGCAGCATGCCGGACGCGGTCCGTACGGTGCGTCCGGTGGCGGCCGAGGCCGGGCCCGCCGTGGCGAGGACCGGTCCGGCGGCCGCGGCGAGGAGCGCGGAGGCGAGCAGGGAGCGCCGGGTGGGTGTCGTATCACCGAACCTCATGCCACGGTCCTCCTCAACTCGCCAGGTAGCTGGTCGTGTCCGCGTCGAATCCCACGACGACCCGGTCGCCGGGACGACACCCGAGGCCGGCCCGGGCGGAGACCGTGATCGGTATGTCGGCGGCGCGGACGACCAGTTCGAGGCGGTCGCCGAGGAACTCGGAGGAGTCGACCGTGGCGAGGAACTCGGCGTCCCCCAGCGTCGGTTCCTGTCCCTCAGCGGTGGTCCGGACCTTCACGTTCTCCGGGCGTACGCACACGTAGCCGCCGCTGCTGGGCCGTTGGCTCTCGTCGGCCGACGAGCGGCCGCAGACCACCGGGCCGACGTCGGTCTTCGCGGTCACGCCGACGCCGTCGCGCAGGGGCGAGACATCCTGCACGGGCAGCAGGTTGGCGCTGCCGATGAAGTCGGCGACGAAGGACGAACGGGGGTGGTCGTAGAGCCGTTCCGGGTGGTCGATCTGCTCGATGTGCCCGTGGTTCATCACGATCACGATGTCCGAGAGCGCCAGGGCCTCCGCCTGGTCGTGGGTGACGTACAGCGCGGTGACCCCGAACTGCTCCTGGAAGGAACGGAGTTCCTGGCGGAGCTTGGAGCGCAGCTTCGCGTCGAGGTTCGACAGCGGCTCGTCGAGGAGCAGCACCTCGGGGTCGCCGAGCAGGGCACGGGCGAAGGCCAGGCGCTGCTGCTGGCCGCCGCTCAGATGGGTGGCCCAGCGGTCCGCCATGGGGGCGAGACCCACCTGGTCGAGCATGTCCAGGGCGCGCCCCCGGATGTCCTGGCCCTTGCGGCGGTTGCGCCCGTGCCGCATCGGGAAGGCCGCGTTGTCGAGGACGGTCATGTGCGGCCAGATGCCGTAGGACTGCGGGACCATCGCGATGGGCCGGTCCTCGGGGCGGACATGGATCTTCTGCGGCACATCGAACATCACCTGCCCGCCCATCTCGATCCGCCCGCTCGTGGCCTGTTCGAGGCCCGCGACACAGCGAAGGGTCGTCGTCTTTCCGCACCCGCTGGGCCCGAGCAGCGTGACGAACTGCCCCTTGGGGACGTCGAAGGAGACACCGTCGACGGCGTACGCGGACGCGCTGCCGGCCGCCCGGTCGTAGGACTTGCGCAGCTCCGTGATGACGATCGAGTTCACGGGGTTCTTGCTCATCGTTTCCACCATCTCTCTCAGGCCTCCTGCATGTCGCTGCGCCGGTTGACCAGCCATACCGCAGCCGTCGAAATCACCACGAGGACCACGGCCAGGGCGCTCGCCGTGGGGTTGTCGACGCTGGACGTGAACGTGTCCCACAGGACCACCACCAGCGTGCGGTTGTCCGAACTGGTCAGCAGCAGGGCGATCGGGAGCTCGCCCAGCGCGTGGGCGAAGACCCACAGCCAGCTCTTCCACAGGGTCGGCCGCAGCAGCGGGAGCAGCACCGTGCGGGTCACGGTGGCCGGGCTCGCGCCGGTGACGCGCGCGGCCTCGATGAGGCCGTCGTCCAGTTGCAGGAGCGCCGTCTGCACCATGCGTGAACTGCGGGGCAGGAAGCGGGTCACGAGTGCGACGACGATGATCCATACGGTGCCGTAGATCGGGATCGGAACGAACAGGTACAGGAACAGGACGGCGGCGCCGAGGACGACGCTCGGAATCCCGAAGACCGCGAACTGGGTCTCGAACAGGAGCGTGCTGCCCCGGAACTGCCGCCGTGCCGCGGCCACGGCGATCCACACCGACATCGCCGTGGTCACCGTGGCGGTGACCAGGACGACCTCCGCCGTGTTCAGCAGGATCTTGCCGATGTCCGGGATGTCGAGCAGGTTGCTGTAGTTCGCGAAGGTCATCGACTCGAACCCGGACCACGTGATGGGTCGGGTGTAGGGCGAGAAGCTCGTCCACAGCAGGGCCAGGATGGGCAGCACGATGCCGATGAACATGTAGGCGCAGACGACGATGAAGACGGGGATCCGCCACTTCCCGAGGCTGACCCGGGTCTGGCGGTAGCCCTTGCCGACCACGACCCGGAACCGGTTGGTGTCACGGACGCGGCGCCGGTACACGGCGAGCAGGACGAGTGACACCACGAGGATGAGGACGCCGTAGGTGCTGGCCTGACCGTAGTTGGGGATGCCGCCGGGCGGTTGCAGCGAGTACTGGATGAGGCTGCTGAAGACGAAGATCTTGTCCGGCAGTCCGAGGACCGCGGGAATGGCGAACCCTTCGAGCGCCACGACGATGAACAGGATCCCGGCCGCGGACACGGCAGGTGCCACGAGCGGCAGGACGATCAGCCGCAGGCGCCGCCACAGGGAGGCACCCACCGTCGCGGCGGCCTCCTCGAGTTCGGGATTGAGCCGGGCGAGCGCCGGGGCGATCATCAGGTACATGCTGGGCACCCCGAAGATGCCCATCACCAGAATCATCCCGGGGATGGAATAGATGTCGATGTGGACGCCGAAGATCTTGTGGATCAGGATCGCCAGCGGCCCGTTCGCGGGGTTCGCGACGAGTGCCCACGCGATCGCCATCACTGTGACCGGCACCGCCATCGGGGCCAGCGCCATCGGGCTGAGGAACCTGCGCCCGGGCAGGTCGGTCCGCTCGAAGAGGTAGGCGAGGCTGAGGCTGAGTACGAGGGCGACGAGGAGCGAACCGACCACGTAGATGACGGTGTTGAGTGTCACCGTCCCCAGCCGGCTGGACTCGAACACGGCCTGGAAGTTGTCGAGCGAGAAGCCGGGGACATCGAAGGGCAGCTCGGTGGGGGACGGCTTCAGACTGCTGTAGATCAGGATCGCGAGGGGGACCAGGACCAGATAGCCCACCAGGACGGCCATCGCCACGGTCAGCAGCGTGCCGGCCGCCGGCGCGAGCTTCCGCCGTGTCGCGGCAGTGCGGTTCTCCGGCGCCATGGGCGGTTCCCCGACCGCCGGCGGTGTCGTTTCGTCGGTTTTCAGGACCATCGCGGGCCCCCGGTCTTGTTCATATCGCTAGCCCACATCGGTCCCGAATTCCTTCTCTACCTTTGGATAGAACGTGGAGAGCTTGTTGTACTTGGCGAGTGTCTTGGTGCCGTACCACTTCAGATGCGCCGCGCACATCGCTTCGAGGACGGCGGTGTCACCCGGATCCGAGCAGTCGGTGTCCACCGGGATCCGGGAGTTGTAGCTCTTCGCGAGCACCTTCTGGGCGGCGTCGGACGACAGGAACGAGGTGAGCAGCGCCGCGGCAGCCGGGTGCTGGGCACCCTTGGGGATGTAGAGGTACGACTCGCTGGCGCTGGTCGGCGAGATCGGCGCGATGCCGACGGGCGCTCCCTTCGCCTTCGCGGCGAGGGCCAGACTGGCGAGACTGGTCCCGATGGTCACCTGGCCCGACTCGATGGGTGCTTCGGCCTGGGTGACGTTCGGCGAGTAGTGCGGCTTCAGTGCGCCGAACTTCTTGGCCCACGCCAGTGCCTTCGTCTCGCCCATGGAGTCGTCGAGGTCCCAGACGGACATGAACGACGCGCGCGACTCCGCGGAGATCTTGCCACCGGACCACTTGGCGTCGAGCAGATCGTCCCAACTCTTGGGCACATCAGCGGGTTTGACTTTGTCGGTGTTGTAGGCCCACACCTTGGGCGTGGCCCAGACGTAGACGAAGTTCTTGGCGAAGACGTTCTTGTCATCGATGCCGTACTTCGACCAGTCGACGTCACCGGCCAGCTTGACCGCCGGTGTCATGGTGAGTCCGCCGGCGTTCGCCACGTCGATCGACACCTTCTTGGCGGCCTGCTCCATCCTGAGCTGGCTCACCTGGTCCGGTGCCTTGATGTTCGTGTACTTGACCTTGATGCCGGGATGCTTCTTCTTGAACAGGTCGATCGCGGGCTGCATCTGGGCTTCCGGGTTCCAGGAGGCCCAGACGACCTCGCCCTCCTTCTTCGCCTGTTTCTCCAGGGCAGTCATCGACGCGGGGAGTTCGGTCTGCGTGGCTCCCGCTCCGCAGCCGGTCGCGACGGCCGTCGTGAGCAGCGCGAGTGCCGCGCAACCGGTGGCACTGCGCCGTGTCACCTTTCTCTTCACGTTATGACTGATCGCCATCCCCTCCTCGGGGGTACGCGCCCAACGTTGCGCAGGGCACCTGGTCTACGTCACGCGCTCAGCGGCAGCGGCGCGTCATGTTCTTCTGCACAGCAACAGGGATGAACGTGGGAGGCGGGGCACCGGGCGGCGAAGACCTCTGGTCGACGCGGGCAGGTGCCGGGCCCTGGCGGTGCGGGCGACTGTGAGTGGACCGTGGCGGCCCCTCGCGGCTCAGACGCTTTGTCAAACAAAATGGACCGTAGCACCGGCCCTGCTCGACGTGAACCCCGTCACGCAAAAATCCCGTTCCCTCGCCGTTTCCGCCTGTTGTGCGCATGGACAGGTGCCGCAAAGGTGCTGGGTGTAGGGGTGTAGCGGCCGTGGTCGGATCCCGGATTCCGTGAGGGGTGGTCTCTCATTGTTGGACAAAGAGTCGGTGTGCGATCTCTCGCGCGGCACCGCCCGTCCGGTTCTGGCGCGGCTCGGGCGGGAGGCGCCGTCCTCGGCAGGTGCGGGGGCGCCCGCCGAGCCGGATTGTTTGACGATTCTCATGCCGGAGCCTTGTGGATGGGGCGAAACCGCTGTTAGCTTCCCCGCATTGTCAAACAAAAAGCGTCCGGTGAGGAGAACGACATGATCAGTCAACGCCGCCGTAACGCAGGGTTCCGCAGGAGCCACCGAGGGGTCGCACGATGACGCGGCTCACGGTGGCGCTGCGTCGCTACCCGCATACGGAACCGCTTCTCGACGGCACCGTGAAGGTCGCCTGCGAACTCGACTTCCCGGAGATCGAGCCCATCCACCGGGCGTTCGCCCCGATGGTCCGGGAGCTGCGCTACGACGTCTCCGAGCTCGCCATCGCCACCCTCCTGCAGGCCGTCGAGGCCGGTGTCCCGGTGGCCGCGCTGCCCGTGGTCCTGCACGGCAACTTCCACCACAAGTCCATCTCCGTATGGGGCGGTGAGGGGCAGCTCCGCCCCGAGGACCTGCGCGGACGGCGGGTCGGTGTGCGTGCCTACAGCCAGACGACGGGCCTGTGGGTCCGTGGTGTGCTCAGTGACACCTACGGTGTGCGCTCCCAGGACGTGACATGGGTGACCCGCGAGGGTGCACACGTCGACGGCGCACCCGAGCCCCCCAACGTCGAGCGCACCTCGCGCCCCCTGGTGGACGCCCTGCGGGACGACGAGCTGTCCGCGGTAGTCATGGGTGCGCGCTCGGCCGACCACGTGGACGGCCTTGTCCCGCTCATCACCGACTGGAAGGCCCAGCAGGCACGGTTCCTGGAGGACCACGGCTGGGCCCCGATCAACCATCTCGCCGTCGTGCGCAAGGACCTCCTGGAGTCCAGGCCCGACCTCGTACGAGAGGTCTACCGGGGTCTTTGCGCCGGCATCGACGCCGCCCGGCCCGTCGAGCCGACCGGCTCCACCCGCGAACTCGTGGTGCAGCACGGTGTCAGCGACACCCTCCTGGCCACCCTCCAGACGGCCATCCGCTACGCCCGCGAGCAGGAAGTCATCAAGGGCGACCTGGACGCGGCGGATCTCTTCGCCGACTTCAACCGCCACGTGGGCCGCCCGTGACCGGCTCGCGCGGCCGGACCCTTCGTACACCGCTGCCGTACACGCTGCACCGACACCGTTCAGAGGAGAGCTGATGCGCTACTTCGACACCCACACCCACGCCATCTCCAGCGACGCCGACACCTACCCGCCAAAGCCGCTCGGCGGCACCCGCTCCGAGTGGTCCCAGACCCGGCCCGTGGATGTCACCGGCCTGATCCGGAGCCTCGACGAAGCGGGCGTCGAACGGGCCGCCCTCGTGCACGCCTCCACCGTGTACGGATTCGACAACCGGTACGCGGCCGACGCCCTGGCCAAGTACCCGGACCGCCTGGTCGGTGTCTGCGCCGTCGACTTCCTCTCCGACTCGGCCGTGCCCGACCTGCGGCACTGGATCGAGGAGCGCGGCTTCAGCGGCGTCCGCATCCGGGTGTCCGACGGCACCACGAAGGTCCCCACGCCGGGCAGCGGTCTCTCGGACGAGCGGATGGCCGCGGTCTGGGACTACGTGGAGAGCCGTGGTGTGCCGGTGTGCATCCAGATGCACTCGAAGGACACCGGCAAGCTCCTCCAAGTACTCGAAGCACACCCGACGTTGACCGTGCTGCTCGACCACGCCGGACGCCCCGACGCCAGTGGTGGCCCCTCGTACCCGAAGCTCGACGAACTCGGGCAGCTGGCCCGCTTCCCGCGGGTCAACCTCAAGATCACCCCTCCGGCGCTGCGCCGCCTCGAGGACACGGAGGGCGCCGACGTCGCCGAGGTGCTGCGACGCCTCGCGGGCATCTTCGGCGCCGATCACCTGATGTGGGGATCGAACTTCCCGGCGTCCGACGGCTCCCTGAAGGACCTGCGCGACTCCATCGAGGGCCTCCTGTCCTGGATGTCACCGGACGAGCTCGAGGCCGTCCTCGGCGGCAATGCCGCCCGTGTCTACAACGCTCCCGCGACCAACCGATAGCCACTGCCAACCCCGCGTGGGCGGACACGACCTGAGGACGTCATGTGATGGGACAGGAACGAAGGAGCGGGACGGGTCGCAAGCGGTTCGCCCTGACGGCGGCCACCGCGCTGGTCGGCGCGGCCGCCATGGCCGGCTGCGGCGCGCGGGCCGAGAGCGCCGATCTGCCGAAGTCGATGGACGCGCTGGTGAAGCAGGCGAAGCAGGAAGGGGAGGTCGAGTGGTCGGCCCCCAAACCGCAGCAGCAGATGCAGCCGGCGATCGACCTGTTCGAGAAGAAGTACCCGAGCATCAAGATCAAGTACACCAACACCAAGGCTCCCGACCAGGTGAGCCAGCTCAGGATGGAACAGGCCGCCGGGAAGGTGTCGGTCGATGTGGCCAACGCCGGCGGGATCACCGTGACCCCGTCCGCCGACATGGCGGACGACATCGACTGGTCGACGTACGGCATCGGCTCCAAGAACCTCCTCGACAAGAAGCTGGTCTACATCTGGGCGGTGCCGAAGGTGTGGGCCTACAACACGGAGAAGGTCAAACCCGCGGACGTGCCGAGGACTTGGAACGATCTGCTCGACCCCAAGTGGTCAGGCGGCAAGATCTCCGCGGAGTCACGCGCGTCGTTCCTGACCCCCTGGGCCCTGGATTCGTCCATGGGTGAGGCGAAGGCACTGGCGTGGGCGAAGAAGTTCGCCGCGCAGAAGCCCCACTTCACACCGAACACGACCCAGTCGGAGGCGCCGATCGAGTCGGGAGAGGTGAGCGTCGGCACCAGCCTCATCAACCTCGTCCTCCAGGCCAAGAAGACCGGCGCGCCCGTCGAGGTGGCCCCCATCTCGCCGACCAACGCCAACGAGTCGTACCTCTACGTCCCGAAGGGTGCGCCGCACCCCGCCGCCGCGGCGCTGCTCACCTCGTTCCTGTCCTCCGACAAGGCCCAGCAGGCCCTCGCCACGACGTACAACTCGCGGATCCCGGCGAGCACCGACTGCTCGGACCCGAGTGGCACACCTGTCCTCGAAGCCATCTGCGAGGCGAAGCTGAAGTGGTACCCGACCGCGACGCTGGCCGAGTACGACGACCTCACGACCTTCTTCCCCAAGGGGGAGGACGCGATGGGTACGAGTGTCGGGTGAGGACACGGGACTGAGGCCCGGCCCGACCCATGGCGAGGGCCGCCCGGGCAGCTTCGCCTCGCTCAGGATCCGCAACTACCGCCGGTTCTCGATCGGGCAGTTCACGTCGGTGGCCGGCAACTGGATGCAGAACATCGCCGTCGGCTGGCTCACCCTCGAACTGACCGACAGCGGGACCGTGCTCGGCATCGTGACCGCCGCTCGGTACCTGCCGATCCTGCTGCTCGGGGCCTGGGGTGGACTCGTGGTCGACCGCCACGACACCCGCAGGCTGCTGCTCCTGACCCAGATCTGCTTCGCCGTCCAGGCCGCGGTCCTCACCGTGCTGTCCTGGACACACCTCGTGACACTGCCGCTGCTCATCGTGGTCATGCTCGGGCTCGGCCTCACGAACGTCTTCGACAATCCCGCACGCCAGAAGCTGATCAGTGAGCTCGTCGACGCGGAACACCTGTCCAACGCCATCGCGATCAACTCCACCTTCGTCAACACGGCCAAGCTCGCGGGACCCGGCATCGCCGGATCCGTGATCGCGTCCCTGGGGGTGGCCCCGTGCTTCGCCCTGGACACGGTCTCGTTCCTCGCCGTCATCGTCAGCCTGCTCGGGCTGCGGACGGCGGAGATGTATCCGGCCGAGCGCGAGGAGTACGCGAAGGGGCAGATCCGCGCCGGAATCGGCTACATCCGGCGCACGCCCGAGCTGCTGTACCCGATGGTCATGGTGTACGTGACGGGCATCTTGACCTGGGAGTTCCCGGTGAGCCTGCCGCTGCTGACCCGGTCGGTGTTCGGGGCGGGGCCGGTCGGCTACGGCACGGCGATGGCCGTCATGAGCGTGGGCGGGGTGCTCGGCGGCCTTGTCGCGATGCGCCGAAGACGGCTCGGCACCCGGTCGCTCTCGGTGTCCGCGGTGATCTGGGGAGTCCTCATCTGCGGCGCGGCCCTGGCCCCCACCCTGCCCGTGGCGCTGGTCGTGCTCGCGTTCGTGGGCTCCGCATCGATCACGTTCAACTCCTCGGCCAAGACCCTCATGCAGGTGTCGGCCGCCCCGCAGATGCGTGGGCGGGTGCTGTCCATCTGGTCGATCGGCTGGCTCGGGGGCACCGTCATCGGCGGCCCTGCCGTCGGGGCGATCGGCGCGTCCTGGGGCGCCCGCGGCGCGCTGCTCGTCGGCGGGCTCGCGGCGGCCGGCGTCGGCCTCGCCGTACTGCTGGCCTCCAGGCAGACTCTTTGTCGGACAATAAAGTGCTGATCGCTTTCGGTGTTCCTGTGAATTCCAGGTTCTTCCTGCCGACTTCTTGTCCCTGCCTGGAGGCGGTGTTACGTTCGCATCACTGGTTGTCCGACAATCGCGGAGGCGGGGAGACAGATATGTCGACCACACAGCGCAACTCCCACTCGGAGGCACTCCGTCTGGAGAACGTCACCCTGCAGTTCCCCGGCACCCATCGACCGGCGATCCAGGACGTCACGTTCAACGTCGATCGCGGCAAGGTCGTCGCCGTGATCGGACCCAGCGGGTGCGGGAAGAGCACCATCCTCAACCTGGCCGCGGGGCTGCTCACTCCCACGCAGGGAGAGGTGCACTACGCCGGCGAACGGGTCACCACCGTCAACTCCGATGCGGCGTACGTGACGCAGCAGTCCCACCTGCTGCCCTGGCTGAGCGTGCGGGCCAATGTCGGCCTGGCGCTCAAGTTCCGCAAGGTCCCCAAGGAGGAGCGCGAGGCGCGCATCGCCGACTGGATCAAACTCGTCGGCCTCACCGGGTTCGAGGACCACTTCCCCCGGGAACTGTCCGGCGGCATGCAGAAGCGCGCCGCGATCGCGCGGGCGCTGATCTACAACCCGTCCATCGTGCTGATGGACGAGCCGTTCGGGCCGCTGGACGCCATCACGCGCCTCAAGCTCCAGCAGGAACTGCTGAACATCTGGCAGGAGCAGAACGGGACGCTCATCTTCGTCACGCACGACCTCAACGAGGCCCTGTACCTGGCCGACGAGGTCGTCGTGATGTCACGGGGCCCGGGCACGATCCGCCGTGTCATCAAGGTGCCCTTCGAGCGGCCCCGCAGCATCGGCTCGCTCGTCGAGACACGTGAGTTCTCCGAGCTCTACAACGACCTCTGGGGCCTCTTCGCCTCCGAGCAGCGGGAAGCCGCCTGACGCGGCAGGGCCGCAGCCCCACCAGCCAATACACCGCAGAGCGCGCCGGCACGTTCCATTCGGATGCCGTCACGCCTGCCGCCCAGTGAGGTTCACAGCGTTGCTATCGATCACGGAAGAGATCGCCGTACCGAGTCCGCCCAAGCGTGTCTGGGAGGTCATCTCCGACCCCCAGGCCGTCGTGTCGTGCATCGGCGGCGCAGAGCTCGGCCCCTCGCACGACGACGGGTCGTTCGACGGAACCCTCGTCGTCAGGTTCGGCGGCATCCGGGTCAAGTTCGGCGCCCGGGTCTCCCTCGACCTGGACGAGTCCGGGCACGAGGGCAGGCTCACCGCCCGCGGCAAGGACGGACAGGGTGCCACGCGCTTCAGCGCCCAGGCCACCTTCCGGGTCGTCGAGGGGGACACCCCCGACACTTCACTGGTCTCGGTCGACGGTGAGATCCAACTCAACGGAAAACTCGCCAAGTTGATCGAGTCGGGTGCGGGGGCGGTGATCTCCCGGATGACCAAGGAGTTCTCCGACCAGCTGATCCAGAAGTGCGCGCCGCCCGCCGAGCCGGTCACGGCCGCGACTCCCGAGACGCAGACCGCCACGACCGTCCGTCCGGCCCCGGCCCGCCCGACCGGCCTGTTCGCCCGGCTGCGTGCCTGGTGGGCGGGGCGGCGCTCCAAGCGCGGCGCGCAGCGGTCGCAGACGGCATCCAGTTCCGCGAACAAGTCCGGTGAAGCACTCGGTCGAGGAGGACGACGATGACGACGCAGGCAACGAAGGCAACAAGCAGGCACAACAAGGTGATCGGCGCCCTCGAGGCGGGCGAGCACGTCTTCGCGACCTTCTCGGCGGCCGACCCGACAGCCGCCATCGAGCTCACCACCACCAAGTACGACACCGTGGTGTTCGAGATGGAGCACAAGCCCTGGGACATCAACGCGCTCCGCGACAGCTTCCAGTACCTGCTCAGCCGCCGCCAGATCTTCGGCGCCGACAGCCTCGCCCCCGCCGTCACCCCCATGGTGCGGATCCCCGCCAACGGCGCCGAGAAGGCGCAGTGGCACGCCAAGCAGGCCCTCGACCTCGGCGCGTTCGGCATCATCTGGCCGCACATCTCCACCGTGGAGGAGGCCCGCAACGCGGTCGCCGCCTGCCGCTACCCGCGACTGCCCGACGCCCCGCTGTACGAGCCGGCCGGCCTGCGCGGCGACGGCCCGCACGCGGCGACGCGCTACTGGGGCATCTCGAACATCGAGTACTACGCCAAGGCCGACGTCTGGCCGCTCGCCCCGGACGGCGAGATCCTCGTCGGCCTCATGATCGAGGACCAGCGCGGCATCGAGAACCTGCCGGACATCCTCGACCAGGTGCCGGGCATCGGCCTGATCCTCATCGGCGAGGGCGACATGAGCCAGGAGCTCGGCGTCCCCCGCCAGTACGAGCACCCGAAGGTCCTGGAGTGCAAGCGGCGGATCCTCGACATCTGCACGGAGCGCGGGATCGCCGTCGGCCATCCGCATGTGACCGCCGACAACGTCAAGCAGGTCCTCGACGACGGCTACCGGTTCCTGATGTCGGCGCCGGTGCGCACCTACCCCGGCCTGGAGAAGGCCCGCGAACTGACCGGCCGTGACGCCTGACCGGCCGTGACGCCTGACCGGCCGTGACGACCGAACGGCCGCGACCGACGGCGTCCCCCTCCCGACTTCGGAGCAATTCATGATCATCGACAGTCACGGCCACTTCACCACGGCGCCCCCGGCGCTGGGGGAGTGGCGGCAGAAGCAGATCCGGGCGTTCGAGGAATCCGGCGCACGTGTCTCGCCCGACCAGCTGCACATCACCGACGACGAGATCCGCACCGCCATCGAGAACGGGCAGCTGAAGCTGCAGACGGAGCGCGGCACCGACCTGACGCTCTTCTCGCCGGGCGCGGGCAAGATGGCCCACCACTACGGCGACGAGCGCACGAGCCTCGACTGGTCCCGGGTCAGCAACGACCTGATCGCCCGGGTGTGCGGGCTCTTCCCCGAGCGGTTCGTCGGGGTGTGCCAGCTCCCGCAGTCGCCGGGCGAGGCCCTGCCCGCCTCCATCGCCAACTCGGTCACCGAACTGGAGCGCTGCGTCGAGGAGTTGGACTTCGTCGGCTGTCTGCTCAACCCGGATCCCTCCGACGGCTTCTACCAGGCCCCGCCGCTGACCGACCGGGTCTACTACCCGCTCTACGAGAAGCTGGTCGAGCTCGACGTCCCGGCCATGGTGCACGTCGCCATGTCGAGGAACCCCGCGCTTCAGGGCACCTGCGCCCACTATCTCGCCGGTGACACCGCGGCGTTCATGCAGCTGTGCGAGTCGGACCTGTTCAAGGACTTCCCGGACCTGAAGCTGATCCTGCCGCACGGCGGCGGCGCCGTCCCGTACCACTGGGGCCGCTACCGCGGCATGATGCAGGACCGCGGCCGGCCGCCGCTGGAGGAGTCGATCCTGCGCAACGTCTACTTCGACACCTGCGTGTACCACAAGCGCGGCATGGAGTTGCTGCTCGACATCATTCCGGCTCAGAACGTCCTGTTCGCCTCGGAGATGATCGGCGCCGTCCGCAGCGTGGACCCGGAGACGGGCCGGCGCTTCGACGACACCAAGTACACCCTCGACTCCATCGACACACTGAGCGACGCCGACCGGCAGTCGATCTACGGAGGCAATGCGCTGCGGGTCTTCTCCCGGCTCGACGGCGTCCTGAAAGCGCGGACGACGGCCGCGGCGAACGTGAAGGAGTCCCACAAGTGAAGGTCTACGAAGCCCTGGCCGAGGCATTCGTCAAGGAAGGCACCAGCGATGTCTTCGGCATGATGGGCGACGCCAACATGCACTGGATGGCCGCCCTCGCCGACCGCGGTGTGCGCCTCTACGAGGTCCGGCACGAGGGCTCGGGCCTCGGCATGGCGGACGGCTGGGCGCGCGGCGCCGGACAGCCCGGCGTGGTCACCACGACCAGCGGCCCCGGTGTCTCGCAGCTCGCCACCTCCATGATCGTGGCGAGCCGGGCGCGCACCCCGCTGGTCGCCTTCTGCGGGGAGACCCCGCTGGGCGACGAGGGTGCCACCCAGTACCTCGACCAGCGGCGCTTCGCCGCCGCGATCGAGTGCGAGTTCATCCACGTGACCCGACCCGAGAACGCCCAGGACGCGGTGCGCAAGGCCTTCTACCTGGCGCGCACCGAGTCCAAGCCGGTCATGATCAGCGCACCGTTCGACGTGCAGATCGCCGAACTGGACGACTACGACGACGAGTACGTGCCGTCCACCGCGCTGATCGAGAAGCCCCGGCTGCTGCCGGACCCGGCCGGCATCCAGGCCGCCTGCGACCTGATCCAGGACGCCAAGCGCGTCGTCATCATCGCGGGCCGAGGCGCGCGCAAGGCCGACTCCGGCGAGGAGATCCTCGCGCTCCAGGAGCAGACCGGAGCCCTGCTCGCCACCACGCTCCAGGCGAAGAACTGGCTGTGCGACCGCACCGACTTCCACGTCGGCCTGTCGGGCCTGTTCGGCGACAAGCCGTCCATGGAGCTGCTCCAGGAGGCTGACTGCGTGATCGCGGTGGGCGCCAGCCTGAACCACTACACGATCGAGAGCGGCTACCTCTACCCCGAGGCCAAGTACGTACAGATCGACACATCGCCGCACGTGGTGATGGGCAACGGCAAGGTGGCGGACTGCTACCTCCAGGCCGACGCGGTCACCGCCCTCACCGAGCTGGCCCGCGAACTGCGCGGCAGGTCCGTCCGGTTGGAGGGCTACCACACCGACGCGGTCAAGCAGCACCTCACCGCCCGCATCCAGCAGCCCGAGTACGTCAGCGAACCCGGACGGCTCGACCCGCGCGAGGCGATCTGGATCCTGGACCACGAACTCCCCGGCGAGATGGGCCTGGTGCTCGGCAGTGGCCACCAGACCGACTTCGGCACCATGCTCTTCCAGCGCTCCCGTGACGTGCTCTCCAACTACGGCATGTTCGGCGCCATCGGCCAGGCCCCGCTGATCGCGCTCGGCCAGCTGATCGCGCAGGGCAACAAGCCGGGCTTCGTGGTGGAGGGCGACGCGAGCTTCATCATGCACCTGGCCGAGTTCGAGACGGCGGTCCGCTACGACGTCCCGCTCCTCGTCGTCGTGATGAACGACCAGGGCCTCGGCGCCGAGTACCACAAGGCGAAGGCCAAGGGCCTCGACCCCGACCTCGCGACCATCTCGACACCCGAACTCGGCGCGGTGGCCCAGTCGTTGGGCGGCGGCGGAGCCACGGTCCGCACGGCACAGGAGCTGCGCGACGCGCTCGCGGAGTACGTGCGCGAGCCCCGGCCCACCGTGATCGACGTCCGTATCACCCGCGAGGTGCTGAGCACCCCGTACCGGCGCATCCAGTACGGAGAGGACGTGTGAGCCGCATGGACCAGAAGACACCACTGAGCGTCGTCCTCGGCAACCACCCGCACACCCGCCCGCTGAAGGACGGCACCGTGCGCGTGGACGGGGTGGAGTGCCACTACCCGGAGTTCTCCCCGCTGCCGCCGGCCTTCGCCCGGATGGTCCGGGAACTGGCCTACGACATCTGCGAGATGCCGATGGCCACCTACCTCCAGGCCCGCGACGCCGGCGTGCCGGTGACATTGCTTCCGGTCGTCCTGGTGGGCAGCACCCACCACCGCTCCCTGACCCGGCTGCCCGAGGGCGAGGCACTCGGCCCCAAGGAACTCGTCGGGCGACGCGTAGGTGTGCGTTCGTACGGCCAGACCACCGGCCTGTGGGTGCGGGGCTGGCTGCGCGAGGAGTACGGCGTCGAGTCCTCGGACGTCACGTGGGTGACCACCGAGGACGTCCACGTCGCCCAGTACCGCAACCCCGCCAACGTAGAGCGCTCGGACAGCGGGCGGGTCGCCGACCTGCTGCGCGCCGGAGATGTCTCCGCCGCGGTGCTCGGCCCGAAGGCGATCGGCGGGCAGGGAGCCGGACTCGTCCCGCTCGTCAAGGACGCGGAGGACGCCGGACAGGCGTGGATCGAGCGGCACGGCACGGTTCCGGCGAACCATCTGCTGGTGGTGCGCGACGACATCCTGCGCGACCGGGAGGACGAAGTGACCGCCGTGTACCGGGCGTTGAAGGACGCGATCGCCTCGACCGCGGGGGAGCGCGACGACTCACCGGCCGGACGCGCGGTGACGGCCGGCTGGAGCGACTCGCTCGCCGCCTGCCTGGAGATCGCCGGACAGTACGCCCTGGAGCAGGGCCTCATCGGGGAACCGGTGGATGTCGCGGCGATCGAGGAGAAGGCCGCCTTCCTCGCAAGGTGAGCAGGCGAGCGGCAGGGGTGCGCCCTTGGGCGGCGCACCCGTCATGGAACAGCGACAAGAGCGACAAGGAGGAGCGGCGATGGTGGCGCTGCGCAAGCGGGGCAACGCGCCCACGCGCAAGCCGGAAGTCTGGACACCGGATCTGCTCGAGAAGGTCGCCTGGCGGGTGAAGGCGGCGAACGAGCCCTTCCGCGGAGTGGGCACGTCGGACGGCATCAGGCCGGGGCTGTTTCCGCTGCGCGACACGGGCGCGGACGTCCGCAAGGTGTACCGGGCCGCGGAGGAGTACCTGGCAGGTCTGACGGAGAAGCAGCTCGTCGATGGCCGCTTCCCTGTGGACGACGTGAGCTGGCGCCACTGGAACAACGGCGCCCGGTACTTCCTGCGCCACGGCATCTGCCTGGAGGAACTGGACGAGGCGCAGCGCGAGCGCGCCATGGCCGTGGTACGCAAGAGTCTCAGCGCCGACGGCTACGGCCAGATGGTCGACTTGATGCATCTCAACCGCACCATCGGGGAGTTGAGCGACAACGAGGACGGCCTCAACGAGTGGCTGTACTGGTTCTCCGTGTACGGGGAGCCCGAGAACGGCGGCCCGTGGGGCTGGCAGCTCGACGGCCACCACGTCAACGTCAACTGCGTCTTCGTCGGCGACCAGATGGTCCTCACCCCGTCCTTCCTCGGCGCCGAACCGGTCATCGCCGGGTCCGGCAAGTACGCAGGGACGGTGGCCTTCCGGCACGAGGAAGCACTCGGCCAGGAACTCTTCACCGACCTCGGCCATAAGCAGCGCGAGCGGGCCGTCATCGCGGACACCCTGCCGACGGAGCTGTTCGTCGGCGCGTTCCGCGACAACTACGAACTCGACTACCGGGGGCTGCCGTTGAGCGCAATGTCCCCGGGCCAGCGCGGCACCGCACTCCAGCTCCTCGGCCGGTACGTGAACCGGGCCGGCGACCACCACGCGCGGGTGCGCATGGAGGAGGTCCTGGCCCATGAGGGAGACACCCACTTCGCCTGGGCGGGGGACCCCGACGGCACCTTCTACTACCGGTTCCACAGCCCGGTCATCCTCGTCGAGTTCGAGCACATGCCCGGCGTCATCTTCGGCAACGACTACCCGTCGCGCCGGCACATCCACACCATCGTCCGCACCCCCAACGGCGGTGACTACGGCGCCGATCTGCTGCGCCTGCACCACGAGCGGCACCACGGGCCACGGGCGACGAAAGCATAAGGAGACAGACATGAAGTTGGTGCTCGGCCGCGACGATCTCGCGGCAGCCGCGGAGGCGGCGATCCGCGAGAGCGGAACCGAACCGGAGCGGCTCGACATCAGCCCGGTGCACAAGGCGTCCCGCGGCTTCGTGAACGAGTCGAACGCGGACCTGTGCGAGGTGGCCATCGCGACCGTCCTCCAGGCCGTCGACCGGGGCAGGCCGGTACTTCTCCTTCCGGTCACCACGCTCGGACGCCACCAACACCAGACCCTGGTGACCCTCGGCAAGCTGTCGGTCGCCGACGTCGAGGGGCACAGCGTCGGAGTCCGCTCCTGGAGCCAGACCACCGGCGTGTGGATGCGCGGCTTCCTCAGCGAGCAGTACGGCATCGACCTGCGCAAGGCCGACTGGACGACGTACGAGGGCAGCCACGTCGACGGCGCCGACGACCCCTCGTGGGTGCAGCGGGCGCCGGAGGGCGCCAAACTCCAGGCGGACTTCCTGGAGGGCCGGCTCGACTTCGGGATCATGGGGAACGGGCTCCCGGACGACGACCGCATCCGTACGGCCGTCGACAACGCCCGCGAGACCGCCGAACAGTGGTCCAAGGACCAAGGGTTCATCCCGGTCAACCACGTCGTCGGTGTGTCCGAGCAGGCAGCCGCGGAGCACTCCGCCGCCGTCCTCGCCGCGTACGACGCGATGAAGTCCGTGCTCACCGCCGACGCCGAGCCGGGCCCCGTGCCGCTGCACCCCGTCGGCTTCGAGGCGCTGCGCGGCGCGTTCACCAAGGCCGCCTCCTACGCCTACGAGCAGGGCGTGATCGAGCGGGCGGTCGACTACGACGAGATCGTCGAGCGGTCCTGCGCGGCGCTCAAGGTGACACCGGACCGCCTCGGCGGCTGAGCCCGCACACGTACAGCAGCCACCACCACAAGACGTACAGAAGCAGTCGTACAGAAGCAGGAGATAGCTGAGCATGGACAAGCTCACGATGGTTCTCGGGGAGTACCCGCACGGGCAGGCGCTGCTCGACGGTGACGTCGAGATCGACGGTTACGCGGTCGACCCGGTGGAGGTCAAGCCGGTCATCGGCGCCTACCGGCGGATGATCCGGGACCTGGAGTTCGACGTGTGCGAACTGGCCCCGGTCTCCTACCTGATGGCCCGCCAGGAGGGCATCGCGCTGACCGCGGTACCGGTCTTCCTCAACCGGCGCTTCCACCACGGCGACGTGCAGTGCGCCGCGAACTCCGGCATCCGCGTGCCGCGCGACCTGGAGGGGCGCCGGATCGGTGTGCGCGCCTACTCGGTCAGCACCGGTGTGTGGGTGCGCGGTGTGCTGCGCGACGAGTACGGCGTGGACATCGACAAGATCACGTGGGTGGTCGACGACGACGACCACATCGAGGGCCGGGTCCCAGCCAACGTCGAGCGCGTCACCGACGGCCGCTCGCTGGGGGACCTGCTGCGCGCCGGGGAGATCGACGCCGCGCTCACCGGAAATGCCGGGACCGGGCGGGCCGGTGCGCCGCGGGCCGGCTGGACCGCGTCGGCCGAACCGGAGCCGGGGGCCGACGACAGCCCCTACCCGCTCTTCCCCGAGGCCGGCACGCTCGCCGTGGACCACTACCTGCGCAAGGGTGTCTACCCGCTGCACTCGCTGATCTCCGTGCGTACCGAGCTCGTGGAGCGCGACCCCGACCTGC
The DNA here is from genome assembly GCF_050106155.1 of Streptomyces nidicola. NCBI lineage: Bacteria > Bacillati > Actinomycetota > Actinomycetes > Kitasatosporales > Streptomycetaceae > Streptomyces > Streptomyces nidicola. The sequence continues at coordinate 1,205,841 of NZ_JBNBPI010000001.1, read as the reverse complement.
CGACGAAGCTGTACGCGGCGTTCGCCGAGAGCAAGCGCCGCCACCTCGCCGAGCACCCCGACTGGGCGGCCGTGCCCCGCCTCGCCCGCCAGGGCCGCGCGATCGCCGCCGACCCCGTCCCGTACGGCATCGGGGCCAACGAGCCCAGCCTGAACGCGATGGTGCGGTTCGCGAAGGACCAGGGGCTGCTCGACCAGGACTTCCCCGCCGACCTGCGCTCGCTGTTCGCCGCGGGCGACTACCCGGACGCCTGATCCCGGGCGTAGGGCCTCTACAGCACACCCCGAAGAACCGGTCCCCGCCGCACAACCCGCAGACCAAGGGAGCACCTTCATGCACATCGTCGACGCGCACTGTCACATCATCTCCGAGGACGAGACCGCCTATCCCCGTGCCCCGCTCGGGGGCAAGCAGTCGACGTGGGCCGCGACCCGCCCGGTCACCGCCGAGGGCATGATCAGCCGCATGGACGACACGGGCATCGACCAGGCCGTCCTGGTGCAGGCCACCACGAACTACGGCTACGACAACTCCTACGTGCTCGACAGCTGCCGGCGCTGGCCTGAGCGCTTCGTCGCCGTCGGCACCGTCGACCCGCTGCGCCCGGACGCGGCCGCCTCCCTCAAGTCCGCGGTCGGCGAGGGCGGGCTGTCCGGGGTCCGGCTCTTCACCAGCGGCAGCACGGTGCCCACGCAGGGGGAGTGGTTCGCCGCCCCGGAGACGTACCCTTTCTGGGAGCAGGCTGGCGAGCTCGGTGTGCCGGTGTGTCTCCAGATGCGCCTGGGCCCCGCCACCAAGCAGCTGGTGGAACTCCTGGAGCGGTTCCCCGGTGTCACCGTGCTCCTCGACCACATCGGCTACCCCGACATCGCCGCCTCGCCCGCGCAGGCCGGCGCCGAGGTAGCGGAGCTCGGCGTGCACCCTGGGCTGCACCTCAAGCTGACCCACCGCAACCTGGAGCGGCTGCAGGACGCGGGGGAGCGGGCCGGTGACTTCCTCGCCCCGGTCGTCGAGGCCTTCGGCGCCGAGCGGATCGCCTGGGGCTCGAACTGCCCGGCGGCCGAGCAGTCCCTGCCCGAGCTCCTCGTCCTCGCCGAGGGCGTTCTCGCGGGCCTGTCGGAGCAGGACCGGCAGCAGATCTTCGCGGGCACGTCCCGGCGTCTGTACGCGGGCCTGGGTGGATAGGGAGCTGGGCTGACATGCCGTCGGTTACTGTTCCCGCCTCGGTCCTCATCTCCACGGAACGTAAAGGCGGTCAAGGTGAACAGCTCGGGCAGCGAGAGCATCGGTGCGGAATCCGGGGCGAAAGCGTCGGGCACGCGCTACAGCCACGCGTACGAGGGACTGCGTTCCTTGTTGCTGTCGGGCAGCATCCCGCCCGACACGCGGCTGACCGAGGCGGACCTCACGCGGATGTTCGACGTGTCGCGGAGCACGATGCGGACGGCTCTCGCGCGGCTGACGCAGGAGGGCTACATCACCGGCGAGGTCAACCGGGGGGTGCGGACCAGGAGCTTCTCCGTCGACGAGGCGGCGGACATCCTGGAGGCGCGGGAGATCCTGGAGGCCGCGCTGGCCGCGAAGGCGGCGGAGCGGGCCACGGAAGAGGAGATCGAGGAGCTGCGCCGCATCCTTCAGGACATGGAGGAGGCGCAGTCCCGGGGCGACCAGGACACCTACTCGCGTGGCAACCGGCGTTTCCACCAGCAGATGAAGGACTCCGCACACCAGCAGACCCTGGCCCGCGCCTACGACACGCTGCTGTACCCGCTGGTGATGCGGCAGTACCGCAATCTGTCCGCTCCGCACCCCAGGACCGGGTCGCTGGAGGAGCACCAGGCGATCTTCCTGGCCGTCGTCACCCGCAATCCCGATGCCGCGCACGCCGCGATGCGCCACCACGTCGGCTCCGCCCGCAGGGCGCTGCTGCTCGACAAGTCCCCGGAGTCGCCCGCCAGTTGACGGGCGGCCGGGGCGGAAAGGAACGAATGCACCGCCCCATCGCGGACACCGAGGCCGGCCCTGTCCAGGGCATCCTCTGCCGGGACCGCACCGTCAGCGTCTTCCGAGGCATCCCCTACGCCGCCCCGCCCGTCGGCCCCCTGCGCTGGCGCCCGCCGGAGCCACCGCACCGCTGGGAGGGCGTCCGGCTCGCCGACCGGTTCGGTCCCATGTGCCCGCAGGCTCCCACCGAGGCGGCGGCGACCGGCGTCGACGTGCCCATGAGCGAGGACTGCCTGAGCCTGAACATCTGGACGGGCGCGGCCTCCTTCGACGAACGCAGACCGGTGCTCGTCTGGATCTACGGGGGCGGCTTCCGCGAGGGCACCGGGGCACACCCTCGCTACGACGGCGAGAACCTGGCCCGCCGGGGAACCGTCGTCGTCACCTTCAACTACCGCCTCGGCGCCCTCGGATTCCTCGCCGCCCCCGAGCTGAGCGAGGAGTCCGAACACGGCTCCTCCGGCAACTACGGACTGCTCGACTGTGTCGCCGCCCTGCGCTGGGTGCGCGACAACATCGAGCACTTCGGCGGCGACCCCGGCCGTGTCACCATCGCGGGCCAGTCCGCGGGCGCGGGCCTCGTCAACTTCCTGGCCATGTCCCCGCTCGCCCAGGGCCTGTTCCACCGGGCGATCGCCCAGAGCCACGCCCGCTACTCCCGCGATCCCGAACTGCGCTACCTCTCCACCTCGTACCGCCTCCCGGCCGACGCCGAGAGCGCGGGCACCCGGTACATACGCGAGCACGGTGCACGCACCATCCGTGAACTGCGCGCCATGAACTGGCACAAGCTGATCGACGGCAACCACCCCGTCGACCCCGGCGTCGACACCGGCGGAGCCGCGGCACCCCCGCTGCTCCGCCCGGTCCTCGACGGGTGGGTGATCCCGACCGGCTACGACGAGACGTACACCAAGGGCCTCCAGAACGACGTCGACTACCTCACCGGGAACAACCTCGACGAGAGCGGCGCCGTGCCCGGGACACTCGTCGCCGCGCTGCGCTCCGGCCGGCGTACGATCCGGCCCGGATCGCCTCCGGTCCATGTGACGCTGGAGCAGCACCAGGGCGCCGCCCACCGCAAGTTCGGCCCGCTCGCCGAGGAGTTCCTGCGGCTGTACCCGGCCGCCACGGACGACGAGGCGGCGCACGCGAGCAGCATGGCCGCGCGCGACAACTCCCGCCTGTCCACCCACCTGTGGGGCGAGGACTGGACCCGGCACACCACCGGCCGCCTGCACACCTACTTCTGGACCCACCGCAGCGGCGTGCGCGGCGCCTCGCACGGCTCCGAGATCGACTACGTCTTCGGCAACCCCGAGGGCGGCACCGGGGCGTGGGCCGACGAGGACCACGAGATCGCGCGGACCCTCTGCGCGTACTGGACCAACTTCATCGCCACCGGCGACCCCAACGGCGACGGCCTGCCCCACTGGCCCGCCTTCCGGCCGGACACCGACTCCGTCATGGAGCTCGGCGCGCACTTCCGGCCCCTCCCCGTCGCGGACCCGGAGCACACGGACTTCTGGCTCCGCTTCTTCCGCACCCAACAAGCTTGGTGAACAAAAAGCTTGGTGAACAAAGGAGTTCCCATGCGACATCGCACCACTTCACGGATACTCGCGCCGGCCTGCGCCGCGCTGCTCGGCGTCACCCTGCTGACCGGCTGTGGTGACCAGGGCGCGGTCGAGGTCGGCGCCGACGGCACGACGACCCTCTCGGTCGGTGTGAGCGGCAACATCTTCGACCTGTCCATCCGCGTCGCGGACGAGAACGGCTACTTCGCCCGGCACGACATCAAGGTCAAGTACGTGACGCTGAACGCCTCGACGGGCCCCGCCGCCCTGCAGTCGGGATCCGTACACGTGCTCAACTCCAGCCCCACCGGGTTCCTGGCCGCCCTCTCCAAGAAGCTCCCCATGGAGTCCGTCGCCACCAACGGCGGTGGCAACCCGCTCGGCGTGGTCGTCAGTACCGAGTTCGCGAAAAAGCACCACCTCACCGCGGACACCTCCGCCGCCAAGGTGGCCAAGGCCCTGGCCCACTCCACGGCCGGCGTCAGCTCCGCCAACACTCAGGGCGAGGCCGGCATCTACCTCAAGGCCCACGGCGTGAACCCGGACCAGCTCAAGTGGGTCACGCTGCCGAACCCGGCCGCCGACAAGGCCGCGCTCGCCAAGGGGGAGGTCGACTGGTTCATCACCTCGGAACCGATCCCGCTGCAGGTGCAGAACGAGGGCGACGGCGTCGTGGTGGCCGACCCGCTCAAGGTGCCCCAGTGGTCCTACGACGACGCCGGATACGGCCAGGCCGTCACGGTGAAGAAGAGCTTCGCCGAGGACAACCCCAAGGTCCTCAAGGGCTTCGCCACCGCCGTCCAGCAGGCGACCGCCTACCTCAGCACGCACGAGTCCGACGACAAGGCCGTGCTCGCCGCAGCGCGCAAGACACTGCCGGGCCTGCCCGACGACGTGCTGAGCGCCTCCGTCGCGCAGGTCGACTGGCCGAAGAGCGCCAAGCAGAACGCGGCCGGGTGGAAGAAGACCCAGGCCTTCGTCAAGTCGATCGACCCGGAATCCGACACGGACGTCGGCAGCGACGACTGGACCAACACCTACCTGCCGTGACAGCGGCCGACCCCGACCGAAAGGAGCAGACCATGGCAACCGTCACCGAGAAATCCGTGGCCGAAACCGCCGTACCACCGGCCAAGAAGTCCGCCGCCCGCTGGGGCGGCACCGGCACCGTCATCGTGCTGCGCGTCCTGGTGATCGTGGCCGCGCTCGCCCTGTGGCAGTTGATGAGCGGCCCCGTCGTGCCCGAGTACGCGGTCAGCAAGCCCACCGCCGTGGCGCAGTCGCTCGCCGACATGCTCGGCTCGGCGTCCGGCTGGACCGACATCAAGGTGACCACCGTCGAAGTGCTCGCCGGCTTCGGGCTCGGCGTCGCCATCGGCACCGTGATGGGCCTGGTCCTCGGCTCGTTCCCGCTCCTGGGACGCGTGCTCGAACCCCTCGTCGCGGCCATCAACGGCATCCCGAAGATCGCCCTCGCGCCGCTGTTCCTGCTGTTCTTCGGCATCGGCTCCTGGTCGAAGATCACCATCGCCATGACCGGTGTCGCCTTCGTCGTCTTCTACAACATCTATCTCGGCCTGCGGATGCGGGAACGCGAACTCGTCGAGGTGGTCCAGGTGATGGGCGGACAACGCCACCATGTCCTCGGCTACGTGACGATCCCGACGCTCGCCGCCCCGTTCTTCGCCGCGCTCAAGACCGGCGGACCACTGGCGATCCTCGGTGTCATCGGCGGCGAGTTCATCGCCTCCACCGAGGGCGTGGGCCACGAGCTGTTCACCGCGGCCCAGAACCTCGACGCGGCCGCCGAGTTCGCCGGCCTGATCGTCCTCGTCGTGCTGACCCTGCTGCTCAACGGAGTACTGACCGCCCTCGACACCTACGCCCTCAAGACCCTCGGTCTCGCGGCCCGCCGCAGGCCCAGCACGAAGGCCTGAGAGCGCGCGCCACGCATACCGGTCAAGGGCATCCCTTCACCGGACCGGACGAAGACATCCCTTCACGGGAAAGGGCACACCTTGCGATGAAGGACTCTCCACACGTCCGGCCGGCGGAGGTGCACGGCGGTGCCGAGTCGTCCCGCTCACCCTCGCGCAGGGCGCTCCTGTCCGCTGCCGCCGCCGCTACAGCGGCACCGCTGCTGTCGGCGGTGGACGCCGACGCCACCACTCGGCAACCGAACGACCTGCTCTACGTGGGTACTTGGGGGCAAGGCCAGGTGTACGCGGTGTGGTTCGACCCCGGCCGCGGAACGATGACACCCATCGGCCCTGTGGCGGAGGTCGCCTCCAACTGGGTCGTGACACACCCCAACCGCCCGGTCCTGTACGTCGCCGGAAGCGAGCAGGGTGGCCTCATCCGCACTTTCCACATCGACGGCACCACCGGGGCCCTCCGCCTCGTCGGCACACTCACGACGGAGCCCGCCCCGACGGGCAGCGGCGGCCTGTCGTACATCGGCGCGACCTCCGACGCGGACACGCCGCTGGTCGCCGACTTCGCCGACGGCTCGGCGTCGACCGTGCCGATCCGCGCTGCCGGCGGGCTCGGCACGGTCGCCTCCCGGATCCAGGACTCGGGTTCCGGCCCCAACGAGCGACAGCAGGGCCCGCACGTGCACCACATCGTCATCGACCCCGACCACCGATTCGCGCTGGTCGCGGACTTCGGTGCGGACCGGGTGTTCGTCCACGCCTACGACCGGGACTCCCGCGGACTGTCCGCCGGCTTCCACTCGTTCTCGACCGCGCCAGGTTCGGGCCCGCGCCGCCTGGCCTTCCATCCGGCCGGGCGGACGGTCTACCTGCTCAACGAGCTGACCGCGGACATCCAGGTCCTGGGCTGGGAAGCGGTGCACGGCACCCTGTCACCACGCCAGACCCTGTCGACGAACGCGCCGGATCACACGGGTGCCACGAGCGCCGCCGAACTGTCGATCAGCCAAGACGGCCGCCACGTGTACGTCTCCAACCGGGGCGGGAACGCCGTCGTCGTGTACGCGACAGACCCGGTGACGCACCTGCTCACCGAGGTGCAGCGTGTTCCCTGCGCGGGTGTCACACCATGGAGCATGTCCCTGCACCCGGGCGGGCGCTGGCTGTTCGTCGCGAACAAGGGGAGTGGCACGGTGAACCTGTTCCGGGTCGACCGGAGCTCGGGGCACCTGACGAACACCGGTAGGTCGGTGGCCGTGCCGGCGGCGGACTGCGTCGCGGTGCGCGCCGCACGGATGTGACTGAGGACGCTGCGGCTTCAGTCCGCGGCGATGCGTGCCGCCGCGGTCTTGAGCGCGCTCGACAAGGCGGGCAGGAGTGCGCGCGACCAGCGGGCCGACGGCATGGACAGGGAGATCGCGGCGGGTGGGTGGCCGGCCGGGCCGGTGGGCAGGGCGACGCCGAGCGCCGTGAGGCCGGTCTCGGTGGCCTCCTGGTTGAGGGCGTGGCCCTCACGCCGGGCGCGTTGGATGGCGCGTCGGTGGACGCCGCGCTGGTCCGGGGCGAGGCCGCAGCGGTCCAGGACTTCCTCCACGGCGGCGTCGTCGTACCGGGCGAGCAGCGCACGGCCGCCGGATGCGGCGTAGGCGGGCAGGATGCGCCCGGTGCGGTCGCCGACGCGGAGCACCTGGTCGGCCTCCTCGGTGGCCAGGAAGCGGACCCCGGTGCCCTCTTCGTCCAGCAGCAGAAGGTTGGCGGTCTCGTGCCAGTGGTCGCGCAGCGCACGCAGCTCCGGGCCTGCGGCCTCGCGCAGCCGGGCCACGGGTGCCCGGGAGGGGGCCCGGCCCATCTGCGGTCCTGCGTCGTAGCGGCGGTCGGGCAGCTGCACGGCGAAGTCGCGGTGCACGAGCGTGGCGAGCAGCCGGTGTGCGGTCGACACGGACACCCCCACGCGTTGCGCGGCGTCGGTGACCCGCATCGGCCCCTCCTGGCGCAGCACGATCGCCAGCAGCAGGGCGGAGTCGACGGAGGCGACGGCGTAGGCAGGTTTGTTCCGCATGGCAGAAAAGTCTATCCCTCATCGTGGGACGTGCGGAGAATCGTGGCGTCACCCGCCTTGTCTGCCCAGGAGTTCGCATCGTGCAGTTTCATCTCGACGGATACCGACCCGGCGACCCTTCGGTGCAGGAGGCGCATCCCGCCGCCCGGGCCCCGGAGGCCGGCCTGCCCGAGACCGCCGATGTGCTGATCGTCGGCTGCGGCCCGGCCGGTCTCGTCCTGGCGGCGCAGCTGGCCGCCTTCCCCGGGATCCGGACGGTGGTGGTGGATCGCAAGGACGGGCCGCTGCAGGTGGGACAGGCCGACGGGGTCGCCTGCCGCACCGTGGAGATGTTCGAGGCCTTCGGGCTGGCCGAGCGGCTGAAGCAGGAGGCCTATCAGGTCAACGAGGTGTCCTTCTGGCGGCCTGTCTCCGCCGATGGCCCCGGCCGCTCCGGGATCGTGCGCACCGCGCGGATCCAGGACGTCGAGGACGGCATCTCCGAGATGCCGCACCTGATCGTCAACCAGGCCCGGCTGCTGGACTTCCTGCGCGAGCACATGGCCGGTTCGGCCGCCCGCATCGCCCCGCACTACGGGCTGCGGGCGAGCGCGGTGGAGATCGCCGGCGGGGAGGCCGGGGAGGAGTACCCGGTCGCCGTGACCCTGGAGCACCAGGGCGGCACGTCCGTGGTGCGTGCCAAGTACGTGGTGGGCTGCGACGGTGCGCGCAGCGCGGTGCGCACCGCGATCGGCCGCCGGCTCGAGGGCGACGCGCTGAACCAGACCTGGGGCGTCCTGGATGTCCTGGTGGACACGGACTTCCCCGACATCCGGCTGAAGTCCGTGGTCCAGTCCGAGGCCGGCGCGCTCCTGATCATTCCGCGCGAGGGCGGCTACCTGGTACGGCTCTACATCGAACTCGACGCGGAGCGGTACGGGGATCTGCTGCGGGAGCGGGCCGTCACCCCCGCGGTCCTGGCCGCCGCCGCGAACCGGATCCTGAGCCCCTACCGGGTCGAGGTGAAGGACGTCGGCTGGTGGGCGGTGTACGAGGTCGGCCAGCGGCTGTGCGCGAAGTTCGACGACGTACCGGACGAGGAGATGCCCGACCGGCTGCCCCGTGTCTTCATCGCGGGCGACGCCTGCCACACCCACAGCGCCAAGGCCGGGCAGGGCATGAACGTGTCGATGGCCGACGCCTTCAACCTAGGCTGGAAACTCGCCACTGTGCTCACCGGCACGGCCGCCCCCGAGCTGCTGCACACCTACTCCGCCGAGCGGCAGCGGGTCGCCCAGGACCTCATCGACTTCGACCGCGACTTCGCCTCCAAAATGGCTGCGGGCTCGCGCACCCCCACGGCCGCATCGCAGGCCGACGAGGAGCAGTTCGCCGACTACTTCCGCGCCCAGGGCCGCTACACCGCCGGACTTTCCGTCCGCTACGAGCCCTCGATGATCACGGGCACCGGCGAGCACCAGGACCTCGCGAAGGGCTTCCCGATCGGGATGCGGTTCCACTCCGCGCCGGTGGTGCGACTCGCCGACGCCCGGCCCGTACAGCTGGGGCACGCGGCCCGGGCCGACGGCGCCTGGCGGCTCTACCTCTTCGCCGACCGGGAGGGACTCCAGGCCGCCGACGGCCCGTTCCGTCGACTCTGCGACCATCTCGCCTCCGCGGCCTCCCCGTTGGCCCGCTTCACCCCCGCAGGCGCCGAACCGGACGCGGTCCTCGACGTCCGCGCGATCCTGCAGCAGCCGCACCGCACCCTTGAGCCGACCGCGCTGCCCGCGGTGCTGCGCCCCCGCAAGGGCCGCTTCGCCCTGGTGGACCACGAGAAGGCCTTCTGCCCGGACCCACAGCACACGGACATCTTCGACCTGCGCGGAATCGACCGGGACCGCGGCTGCATGGTGCTGGTCCGCCCCGACCAGTACGTCGCCCACGTCCTCCCGCTGGACGCCACCGCGCAGCTGTCCGACTTCCTCCAGGGTGTCCTGCGCGAAGCCGACTGAGGTCGACACGTCGACCCGCTCCACCGGCCCGCGGGCTGCGCTTTACAGAAAGGCAGGCCTGCGTGCGGGGTGTTCGCTCGCGGGCCGGTGCGTACGGTCGGCGTGCGGCGGCACGTTAGGATCCCCGGCATGGCGAACCTTCGACAAGCGCAGAAGCAGATGACGCGTCGGCTGCTGCTCGAGTCGGGTCTTGAGCTGTTCACCACCAAGGGATACGCCGCCACCAAGGTCGACGAGATCGCGACCGCCGCGGGCACCACCCGGGTGACCTTCTACGCCTACTTCCCGTCCCGCAGCGATCTCATGAAGGCGCTCATCGACGAGCGGCTCAACGAGGCGCTCCAGCGTGTCCGCTCGCCCGACCACGGCTCCACGGCCCAGGACTTGGTCGCCACCGTGGCCGACGGGTCGCCGCAGACGATCGCCGCGTGGCTGCGGCGCACCGCCGACAGCTGGCCGGAGATCCGGCCGATCATCCGGGTGGGCAGGGACGCCGCGGCCGTGGACCCGGAACTGCGCGACCTGGTGGAGCGCTGGATGGAAGAGGCCATCAGTGACATCGAGGACGGGCTCACCGCGGCCGGGCGCTTCGCGCCCCACCAGCGCCGCTTCCGGGGCGTCCTGGCGATGGCCGAGCTGGACTACGTCGCCCAGCACTGGGGCGATGCCGACTGGAAGCTCACCCGCGAGCAGCTGCTCGACGAGCTGAGCGCCAGCTGGGTCCGGCTGCTGAACTGACCGCGGCGGGGGCCCTTCGGCTCACCCACCTCGCACCAAGGCTCCTTCGAGGCCCTCGACGGCCTCGAAGGAGCCTTTTGTGGTTTACGCGACGGCCCACGCCCGACCGGTAATTGCCCACGTCAAGCCGTATCTGCCCACGTCAGTGCGGCACCGCTGTGCTCACACGCCGCACTCCGACGCAACGCTGCGGCCAATGTTTTTTCGTGGTGTTCGTTTCATTGACGCCATGTAAAGCGAATGGCTAGCGTGACCGCAGTCACCGGGTGCGCCGCCGCACCCGCACCGGACACGTGAGGCAGGCATGAGCGTGAACAGCACCACCGTGAACACCGTCCTGGGCCCGGTGCCGGCCGATGAGCTGGGCGTCGTCTCGGTCCACGAGGCACTGCTCTCGGTGTTCCCGGGCGCCGAGCACGCCTTCGACATCACCATCGACCGCGCCGAGATCTTCGAGACACTCGCCGCCAAGCTGCGCGACTTCCGCGCCCACGGCGGCGGCACGATCGTCGACAGCACCGGCATGTTCCACGGCCGCGACGTCCGGCTCTACGAAGCCCTGTCCCGCGCCACCGGAGTGCACATCGTCGCCTCCACCGGCCAGGGGCCCGAGGAGCTGCTCGGTGGCTACTTCCTCACCCCGCAGACCAACCCGCCGACCCCCTGGCCGGCCGAGAAGTTCGCTGACCTCTTCGCCCGGGAGATCACCGAAGGCATGGTGGTCCCGCGCGTGGAGCGCCGCGGCCCCGCCGGACTGATCACCACCGCCGTGACCCGGGCGGGCGTGACCGCCACCGACGAGAGCCTGCTGCGCGGCGCCGCCCGCGCCGCCCTCGCCACCGGCACGGCCGTCTCGTTCCGTCACGGTGTGGACGCAGTAAGGGAGTTGGAGACCGTCCTGGACGAGAAGCTGCCGGCCGACCGCGTGGCCGTCGGCGGCCTGGACCGCAAGGACGCGGTCGCTGCCGGCGCACCCGAGAAGGTCGCCGCGCGTGGTGCCCGCGTCGTCCTCGACCGCATCGGCACGGAAGGCGGCGAGTACCTCACCGACGCCGAGCGTGCGGATCTCATCGCCGACCTCGTGCGTGCCGGACACACCGACCGGATCCTGCTCTCCGTCGGCGCGGCCGGGGTGGCCAAGGGGCACCCCGCGAACGACCTGGCGTACAGCCACGTGCTGACCGCATTCGTGCCGCTGCTGGCGGAGCACGGCGTCGCCGAAGGCGACGTGCTGCGCATCCTCGAGGCCAACCCGCGCGACCTGCTCGCCATGCGCTGAACACCCGGTCCGCCCTCCCCAACCGTCAAAAAACCCTTCCGAAGGTGAGTGTTGTGTCGCGAGTGAACACCGTCCTGGGGCCGATCCCCGCCGAGGAGCTGGGCTTCGTGGCGATCCACGAGCACATCGGCTACGGCATGCCGGGATCCGAACTGGACACGCAATGGTGGAAGGCGCCCGAGCGGCGCTACGAGGAGACCGTCCCGAAGCTGCGCCGCTTCCACGAGCTGGGCGGCGGCACCTTCGTCGACGCCACCGGCATCTGCAACGGCCGCGACGTCGACCACTACAAGTCGCTGTCGGCGAAGACCGGCGTCCACATCGTCGCCTGCACCGGCTTCGTCGGCGGCGACACCGCGCTGCCGCACTTCGCCCGCGCCGACGTCGACTACCTGACACGGCAGTTCGTCCACGAGATCACCGTCGGCATCGGCGACACCGGCAGCCGCGCCGGTGTCATCAAGGTGGGGGTGAGCCGGGGCGGCCGCATGACCGATCTGGACAAGCGCATCTACCGCGCCGCCGCCCGCGCCGCGCTCGCCACCGGTGTACCGATCCTCACCCACCTCGCGATCGACGCCGAGAACGCCGTCGCGATCTTCAACGAGGAGCAACTACCCATGGACCGCGTGCTGTTCGGGCACGTCGACGACGGGGTGAACGCCGACAAGACGCGCGACGTATGGATCGCCGAGCAGGGCGGCCGCATCGGCTTCGACACCTTCGGCTACGAGACCGAACTGCCCGACCCGCCGTTCTGGGCCCGCCCCCGCAAGGAGCGCCTGGACCACTTCCTGCGGTTCATCGACGGCGGCCGCCGCACCGGCCGGGTCCTTGCCTCCGCCGACGCCAACTGCTCCCCGCTGGGCTGGCCCGGCGTCAAGGGCCACACCGTCAACTACCTCTTCGACGACCTGATCCCGGACCTGCGCGCCGCCGGCCTCGACGAGGCCGCCATCCGGACGATCTTCGTCGACAACCCCGCCGACTTCCTGACCATCCAGAAGTGAGAGAGCCACCTCCATGCAGTCCCTGGACTTGAAAGACCTGAAGATCGCGATCGTCGGCGCGGGCTACGGGGGCGCCGCCGCGGCCAAGGCCCTCAGCCTGCTCGGCGCGGACGTCACCGTCTACGAGCAGGCCGGCCGGATCCGGGAGGTCGGCGCCGGCATCGGCCTGCGCCCCGCCACCATGAACCGGTTCCGCCAGTGGGGGATCCACGACGCGATCGCCCAAGTCAGCTCTCCCAGCGCGTACTTCGAGATCCTCACCCCCACCGGCGCCCCGATCCTGAAGGAGTCGTGGCCGGCCGACGGCGAGCAGACCCGTACACACCTGATCCACCGCGGCGACTTCATCGAGGCACTGCTCGGCGCGCTGCCCGAGGGCATGGTGCGCCTCGGCCACCGCCTGGAGGGCGTCGAGGACAAGGGCGACGGCGCCGTCCTGACGTTCGCGGACGGCACGACCGCCGAGGCGGACCTGGTCATCGGCGCCGACGGCATCAAGTCCGTCGTGCGGCAACAGCTGTTCAGCGACCAGGCCCCGGTGTTCTCCGGCGAGCACGCCTACCGCGCCGTCATCTCCGTGGCCGACGCCCACGGCATGGTCACCGACGACAACCTGCGCATGTACATCGGCCGCGGCACCAAGGTCTACCTGCTGCCGCTGCGCCACCGCGACCAGGTGTCCTTCGACATCACCGCGCTGCACCCGGACGGCACGTGGACGCCGCAGGTCACCAAGGAGGACATGCTGCGCACGGTCGAGGGATTCGACGAGCGCCTGGTGGACATCACGCGCGGCCTCGACATGGGCACCGTGAACATCCGCGCCGTCTACGACATCGACCCGATCGACACCTGGCACTCGGACTCCGTCGTCCTCATCGGCGACGCCGCGCACTCGATGCTGCACCACCAGGGCCAGGGCGCCAACTCGGCCATCGAGGACGCCGGAGCGCTCGCCGACGCCCTGAGCAGGGCGGGCCACCTGAAGGAGGGACTGGCCGAGTACCAGGCCATCCGCAAGCCCGTCACCGACAAGCTGCAGGCCGTTTCGCGGCAGGGCTGGACCGAGGACGAGATCGACGAGGTCTTCCCCGGCCAGACACCCGAGACCACCGAGACCCCCGACATCCCCGCGTCCGCCGCGACCAAGGAGTAGGAACCATGCCGCTGGACCCCGAGATCGCGAAGTTCCTCGCGACCCTCCCGCCCCCGCCCGAGGGCCCGCTCGACCCGGTCGCGATGCGCGCCGAAGAGGAGGCACACGTCCCCCCTGTGGAGGAACGCCTGCCGCTGCACGCAGTGGAGGACCTGACCGCACACACCACTACCGGCGATGTTCTGGTGCGCGTCTACACACCCACCAGCGCGGACCGCCACGGCCTGATCGTCTACTTCCACGGCGGCGCGTTCTTTCTCGGCAGCCTGGAGACCCACGACCACCTCGCGCGTCAACTCGCGAAGGAGACCGGCCTGAAGGTCGTCTCCGTGGACTTCCGCCGGGCACCCGAAGCCGCCTTCCCGGCCGGCCTCGACGACTGCTACGCCGTGACCCGATGGGCCGCAGAGCAGGGCGAGTCGCTGGGCTGGGACGGCACGACCCTCGCCGTCGCCGGCGACAGCTCCGGCGGCACCTTCGCCACCGCCGTCGCGGCCCGCGCGCACGACGACGGCTTCGACCGGATCACCCACCAGGTCCTCTACTACCCGTCCCTGGACCTGGACTTCGACGAGAACCGGTACGCCTCGCTCAGGGTGAACGCCGTCGGCTACGGCCTGGAGACCGCCGGACTCAAGCCGTTCAACGCCTTCTACCTCGACAGCGGCGCCGACCCGGCCGACCCGCTGGTCTCCCCGGCCAAGCGCAGGGACCTGAGCGGACTGCCGCCGGCCCTGGTCGTCACCGCCGAGTTCGACCCCATGCGCGACGAGGGCGAGTTGTATGGCAAGCGACTGGGCGAGAACGGTGTGGCGGCGACGGTGACCCGGTACGAGGGCGCAGGACACGGATTCGTCCAGCACTTCTCCTGGATCCCCGAGTACCACCGCGTCTTCGCCGAGACCCGCGACTTCCTCGCCGGGCGCTGAGCCCATGACCCACGAGATCCCCGTCCACCCACTGGTCTCGCCCTGGGGCCGGTTCGGTCTTTACAGCTTCTACGTCGACGCACCCGAACCGGCGATCGTCGACACCGGTATCGCCACCTCACCCGCCGAGGGCATGGCCCCCGCGCTGGAGGCCATCGGGCGCCGCATCGAGGACGTGCGCTGGATCCTGCTGACACACGGTCACATCGACCACGTCGGCGGAGCGCACACCCTGTGGGAACTGACCGGCCGCCGGGCCCAGGTGGTGATCCACGAGGCCGACGCACCGATGCTGCGCTCCCGGCAGGCGCACGTTGAGGAGTACCGGGCCGGACGCGGCCGCTACCTCCGCGACCCCGACGGCGAGGCCAAGGTCGCGGCGGCCACGAACGCCGTCATCTCCGGGGAGTTGGAACCCACGCTGCTCGTCAAGGGCGGCGAGACACTCTCCCTCGGCGGCGACGTCACCGTCTCGGTGCACGCGATCCCCGGTCACACCCCCGGATCGGTCGCCTACGCCGTCGAGGGACAGCGCTCGGTCTTCGCCGGTGACGCCGTACAGGTGCACGGCGCCGCCAACGGCTTCCCCGGCTACACCGACCCGCCCGCCTACCGCGCCGGCCTCACACACCTGCGCGACGAGGTCCGCCCGCGCCACCTCTACCTCGGACATCCCTACCGCCGCGCCGACGGCACACCGTACGGCGTCCACCTCGACGAGACGCAGGCCCGCGAGGCCATCGACCAGAGCCTCGCCGCCGAGTACCGCGTCGCCGAGGCCGCCTGCCGATGCCTGGAGGCGGGCCTCACGGAGACGGACTCCCCCTACTCGCCGTTCGCCGCGGCCGCTGAGGAACTCGGCTACACCGGCGACCCCACGCTCGAACCGTCACCGTTCTTCACCTCGATGCACGGCTACCGCACGCGCGACGAGAACGCGTAACACAGCCGCGCACTACAGGAGTTCCGCAGACATGAGCAACCAACACACCATCCAGGCGGGCGAGCAGTCCATCGCCGTCCGCAAGGACCTCCGGGTGCCGATGCGCGACGGTGTCACGCTGGCCGCCGACACCTACAGCCGCGCGGACGACACACCGCGTCCCGCCCTCGTCGCCCTGAGCCCCTACGGCAAGGAACTCCAGGCCCTGGCCCTCACCACACCCCCGCAGCGCCGACCCAGCCCGATGTGGGACGGCTGCGTCGAGGCCGGTGACATCGCGCGCGTCGTCAAGGAGGGCTACGTCCACGTCATCGGCGACCTGCGCGGCTCCGGAGCCTCCGAGGGCGCACACATCGGCAACTACAACGCCGGCGGCGTCCCCCTCGGCCAGGACGCGTACGACTTCATCGAGTGGGTCGCGGCGCAGCCGTGGTGCGACGGCAACGTCGGCATGATCGGCATCTCGTACTTCGGCTCGATGCAGGTCCTCGCGGCGGCCGAACGCCCGCCGAGCCTCAAGGCCATCTTCGTCAGTGGCGGCCACTACGACTTCTACGAGACGACGTACCACGGCGGCATCATGTGGCTCATGCCGCGCGCCGCCCGCGAGGGCCGGGGCGGCGACTCCGGCTGGGCGTTCACCGACGGCGTCAAGTCCCGCATGCTGGAGACCTGTTCGCCCGAGGAGATCAAGAAGCGGGTCGCCGAACGGCTGAAGGACCCGGACGTCGCCGCCTGGCCCAACCTGGTCCATGTCCTCAACTACCCGAAGAACCACGAGGCCTGGTTCGACATCGTCATGAACGAGGTCGACGGAGACTGGTACGAGGAGCGCAACCCGATCACGCTCGCGCCGAACATCGACATCCCGGTGTGGCTCCAGATCGACCAGGGCCGCGGCTGGACGATGGACGGCACCATCGAGCTGTTCCAGGCGCTGAAGGGTCCGAAGAAGCTCGACATCGGCCCGTACCCGCCGATGCAGTCGCGCCCCTTCGTCGAGGAGCACGACAAGATGTTCCGCTGGTACGAGTACTGGCTCAAGGGCATCGACAACGGGGTCATGGACGAGCCCGCCGTCACCGTCCACGTCGAGGGCTCCCGCGAGACCGTCACCGGCACGCAGTGGCCCCCGAAGGAGGTCGAGCACCGCCCGCTGTACCTCCGCCCGCGCCGCAAACTGTCCTACGAGCCCGAGCCGATGGGCGCCGAACACGCCGCCCCCGACGGCTTCTACCAGGCGCCGCTGACGGTCACCGACAAGGTGGAGATCCTCAGCTGGAGCACGGCCCCTTTCACCGAACCCACCGAGCTGATCGGCCAGGGCGCGGCACACTTGTTCGCCGAGATCGACCAGCCCGACACCAACTTCATCCTGCGCATGTGGGACGCAGCACCGGGCGGCAGGCGCCAACTCATCACCACCGCGTACCTCAAGGCGTCGCACCGCGAACTCGACGAGGAACGCACCACCGAGGGCGACCCACACCACCCGCACACCCGCACAGTGCCTGTCGAGCCGGGGAGGATCGAGGAGTACGTGCTCCGGATCTACCCCTTCGCGGCGACGTTCCTGCCGGGACACACGCTGGTCGTGGAGCTCTCCAACGACGAACCGTTGGCCGACGAGCACAACGCGCTCCTGCCGCCGGACGCCTTCCACCTCCCTGTGGGCCGCCCCGTCACCCACAAGATCTACCGGGACGCTGCACACCCCTCCCGTCTGGTGCTGCCGTTCGCCAGGGATGCGGTGGCGCCACGGTAGAGGGACGGGCTCGAGCCCGCCGTGGGCAGCCCTGTCCGGCTGTCGATCTCACAGTTTTCTCAGGGGCGGGTACTAACGTCCTTGGGCGATGACAACACTTGGCCCCAAGCACGCACCTTTGCCCGCCGCCTGTGAGTCACGCGGAACGTGGACACCGCACAGACCGGACGGGCGAGAGGCAGGCACGGGGAAACGGCCACCCCGGCAGCGTGACCCCTTCCTGGACAACGCGAAGTACCTCACGATCGTGCTCGTCGCGCTGGGACACGCGTGGTCGCCGCTGGCAAGCGGCAGCCGCGCGGTGAGCGCGCTGTACATGGTCGTCTACGCCTTCCACATGCCGGCGTTCATCATCGTCTCCGGATACCTCTCCCGCAGTTACGAGGGCACGCCGCGCCAGCTGAAGCGGCTGGTCACAGGCGTGGCACTGCCCTACGTGATCTTCCAGACGCTCTACACCGTCTTCATGCGGATCATCGACAACCCCGACCGCGCGTTCCACTACCAGCAGCCGGCCTTCGCATTGTGGTTCCTCGTCGCGCTCTTCGTGTGGCGCTTGTCGACGCCGCTGTGGAAGGGGATCCGGTGGCCTCTCCCGGTGGCGCTGGTCATCGCCGCGGCGGCCAGTGTGACTCCCAGCATCGGCGCCGATCTCGACCTGATGCGCATCGCCCAGTTCCTGCCGTTCTTCGTGCTCGGCCTGAAGCTGCGCCCGGACCACTTCCAGCTGCTTCGCAGCCGGGCGGCGCGGCCTCTCGCGGCCGCCGTCGGCGTGGCCACGGTGTGCTTCGCGTACTGGGCCGTGCCGAAGATGTCCAACGCCTGGCTGCTGCACGACAAGGCTGCGCAGCAGCTGGGCGTGCCCGCGTGGACCGGGGTGATGATGACCTTCGCCCTCTTCGGATGCTCCATGGTCCTCACCGCGTGCTTCCTGGCGTGGGTGCCCAGGCACCGCACCTGGTTCACGGCGTTGGGCGCCGGCACCCTCTACGCGTATCTGCTGCACGTCTACCCCGTCCGGTTCGCCCGCGTCAGCGACTGGTACGACGCGGGCTGGGTGGACACACCTCTCGGACGCCTTGCCATCACGGTGCTCGCCGCCGCGATGATGACGCTGCTGTGCACGACGCTGGTCAGGAAGTGCTTCCGGTTCCTGGTCGAGCCGAAGGTGCGCTGGATCTTTCCCGCTTCTCACCCGGGAGCAGGCTGACGGTCAGGGCGCGGGGCTCACCGCGTCCCAGAGTGCGCAGTGGTGCTCCTTGTCGATCTGCGCGTGCGTCACCCGCCGTGCGCTGGGTGCCTGGAACTGGAGCATGCTGCCCTGAGAGCTGTACGCGGGCCAGGCCGGCGCCGACTTCACGGCGGGGTCGCCGTCCTCGGTGAAGCTGCCCCAGTAGCTGATCATCTGGTTGGAGAGGGCCACCTGATCCGTGCTGAACGGCAGGGCGGTGCCGAGGTAGTCCCACAGATAGCCGAGGTCGTTGACGTGGGTGGCACCGAACGGATAGTCGGTGCCGAGGCGCCAGATGGAGGTGAACGGCGGGCCGTCCTTCTCCGCGAACTCATAGGCGTACGAGCGGGTGTCCGCGGCGAGCCGCTCGCGCTGCGTCTGGTCGCGGCAGGCCCGCTGATCGCTCTGGATCGCGCCCCACGCCACCGTCGGCGACCAGTAGTCGTCGACCGGATAGGCGGCCTCGATCCGGTCCGCGCCGTCGGGGTAGGTGTCCTCGACGAGGCCGGCGACCTGTGCGGCGGTGAGTGGGTTGCCGCGGTAGTCGTACTGACTGTAGACGCTCTGCTGGGACTCGTCGGAGGTGCCGCCGACCACGACCGGCAGCTTGGTGAGATTCCCCGCCTTCAGCAGGGCCAGCGGGTCCTCGGGCAGCACGGACGTGCCGTACACCGACGAACTCTGCGCGACCTTCTGCTGGGCGGCCAGGATCTCGGCCGGACTCTTGCCGCGCAGGCACGCCAACTGATCCTTGGTGGCTGGGCAGTTGAGCGCGGCCGAGAAGCCGTCGCCGCTCTTCGCGGCCTCCTGCGTCGACCGGGTGGGGGAGGTGCAGCCGCCGCTCTGCAGGATCGCCCGGTCGAACAGGCCGCGGGCGCCGGGAGCGGCGAGTTGTGTGCACGTGTTGCGGGCGCCCGCGGACTGGCCGGCGAGCGTGACGTTGTCCGGATTCCCGCCGAAGGAACCGATGTTGTGCTGCACCCAGCGCAGCGCCGCCTGCTGGTCGAGGAGACCGAAGTTGCCGGCAGCGCCGTCCTTGTTGTCCTTGGCCAGCGCGTCGCTGTAGAGCCAACCCATGGCGCCGAGGCGGTAGTTGATGGTGACGTACACGACGTCCTGGCGGGTGACGAACTTGTCGGGGTTGGTGTCCCGGCCCGCGCCGCCGGTGTTGCCGCCGCCGTGATTCCACACGAAGACCGGGAGGTTCTTCTTGGCGGAGCGGGAGGGCCGGTACACGTTCAGGTAGAGGCAGTCCTCGTTGAGGGTGGGCTTGTCGTACCCGGGATCCCAGCCGGAGCCCTGGGTGCAGGAGCCGCCGAACGCGGTGGCGTCGCGCACCCCGTTCCACTTGGCGGCGGGCTGCGGCGCCTTCCAGCGCAGGCCACCGGTCGGCGGCTTCGCGTAGGGGATGCCTTTGTACGAGGTGACCAGCGCGTCCGCCTGGCCGCGCACCTTGCCGTGGTCGGTGGCGACGACCGGGTGCTTGCCGCGATAGCCGCTCGCCTGATCGTCCCCTGAGGGCGAACTCCCGCTCTGTGCCGTCGCGGTGAGGGCGCCGGCCGCGGCGAGCGCGGCCGACACCGCCGCCACCACCATCGTCCGGACTCTGCCGTGTGTGCTGTGTCTGCCGTCTGTGGCCATGGCGCCGGGTGCCTCCTCCTGAGAGCTCCTGCGTGCGGAGAGTCTCGGCCGACCGGCGGCGAAAGGACAAGAAGCGTGCATGGACGGGCGGGTGGGGCTCCTGGGTTCGTGCCGGTCTCGCACGGCTGCCGTGCGCCGGGGCCCGTCGACGAGCGGGGACGATGCGGCCGGGAGCACGCCAAACGTCCGGGCGCGCAGTCATTGCTTGCGCACCCCGCGGGGTCACCCCATCTGGTCCTCGGCCGTCAGGTGTTCCACCGTCCTGCCGGTCTCGGTGAACGTCCGGGTCACGTGCCCGGAGGAGTACACCCACAGAATACGCAGCGGCACCTCGCCGACATTGCGGAACAGATGCGGGATCGGGGAGGGGACGTACGTCGTGTCGTACTGCTCCAGCTTCGTCACCTCGCCGTCGACCACGACCTCCGCCTCGCCTTCGAGGATCGTGACGTGCTCGTCGCAGTTGTGCGAGTGCAGCGGGGCGCCGGAGCCGACCGGATAGACACTCATCCCGCTGGTGATCTTGTTCTCGCCCGCCGCGGACGGCGTGGTGATCAGCGGAGTCGTCACGACGGCGCCGCCGCGGTCCAGCAGCGGGACGTCCGACACCTTGATGATCGTGGTCATCCGGGGAGTCCTTTCGACGGTGTGATGTCGCCCGAGGCTAGGTGAGCCTCCGTGCTCACGGATGCCGTCCAGCGTGCAGCTTTACCTTGCACTCCCGGAGGGGTCGGGGCCGGTGGATGCGGAGGTACGGTCGGCCACCGTCGCACGGCGGAACCGGACCGTGCCCGAACTCGAAGGCGACATCCGACCATGAGGCTCCCTGTTCTCACCGAAGACGAAATGACCGAGCGCCAGAAGGAGTTGGCCGCACGGATCGCCGGCAAGCGCGGTGCGGTCCGCGGCCCGTTCCGGGTCTGGCTGCACAGTCCGGAGATGGCGGAACGGGCGGACTCCCTCGGCGCGTTCGCCCGCTTCGACTGCTCGCTGCCCAAGCGACTGCGGGAGCTCGCGCTGCTGATGGCGGGCCGCAACTGGGACGCCCAGTACTCCTGGAACGCCCATGTGCACCAGGCGGTCGAGGCGGGGGTGAGCGAGGAGAACATCGCGGCCATCGCCGAGAAGCGGTACGCAGACGTGACGTTCGACGACCCGGCGGACCAGGCGTTCTTCCGGTTCGCGCACGAGGTGCTCGACGAGCATTTCGTCAGCGACGAGACGTACGCCGCGGCCCTGGAGCACTTCGGGCCGCAGGGCCTGGTCGACACGATCGGCGCGCTCGGTAACTTCACCATGCTCGGCATGTGCCTCAACACCTTCCAGGTGGACCTGCAGGCCGACAAGGAGCCCCCCTTCCCGGACATCCGCGGGTACGGGCGCCTGCCCGGGGGCGGCGCGGCCGGGGGCGGCGCGGAGGCACGGCCGTGAGCGGGGCCGTCGTCCGGATGCGCGGCGTCACCAAGAGCTTCGGCGGCGCGGCCGCCCTGAAGGACGTCGACCTCGACCTGTACCCCGGTGAGGTGCACGCCCTGATGGGCATGAACGGCGCGGGCAAGTCGACACTGGTGCAGGTCCTGTGCGGCGTCCACCAGGCCGACCGCGGAACCATCGAGGTCGACGGGGCCGCCCAGCCCGGCCTGAGCGTGCGCCGGGCCCGCCGCCTCGGCATCGCGTTCGTGCCGCAGCGCCGCGAACTGGCGATGGGACTCACCGTCGCCGAGAACATCATGCTCGGCGCCCTGCCGAAGACGCGCGGCGTCGTGAACTGGCGGGCCATCAACTCCGAGGCGCAGCAAGCCCTTTCGGATCTCGACCTGGACATCGATGTGCGCCGCCTCGCGGGGGAGCTGACCGTCGCCGAGCAGACCATGGTCGAGGTGGCGCGCGAGGTGCGGCGCGGCGGCCGGGTCCTCGTCCTGGACGAGCCGACCGCCTGCCTGAGCGCCGAAGCCGCCACACAGATACGGCAGTTGGTGCGCAGGCTGCGCGACGAGGGCGTCGCCGTCGTCTACATCTCGCACTACATCGGCGAGGTCATGGATATCGCCGACCGCGTCACGGTGCTGCGCGACGGCGGTGTCGTACGCAGCGCCCCCGCCGCCGAGTTCGACGCGGCCTCGCTGGTACGGGGCATGGTCGGGCGCGACGTGGTGTCCACACGGCCCGAACGGCCGGTACCCAAGGACGAGTTGGGGGTTTCGGTGCAGGACCTCAGCCGTGGCCGGACGATCCGTGACTTCTCCGTACAGGTGCGGAAGGGAGAGGTCGTCGCGGTGCTCGGGCCTGCCGGGGACGCCCAGTCCGCACTCTTCGACCTGCTGTCGGGCCGGGCCCGGCCCGACACCGGAAAGCTCCAGATCGACGGCCGCGCAGTGCGCTTCGGGAAGGTGACCGCATCGCTGGCGAGCGGCCTGCGCTGCGTCACCGGCGACCGCCGCACGCTGGGGCTCGTCCCCGAGCTCTCCGTCGACGAGAACCTGATGCTCGCCGGCGACCGCCTCGCCCGCCGCCGCTGGCATCGCACCGGCAGCCTCGCCCGGCGCGCGGCGCCACTGCGTGACAGCTACGGGGTGGTCGCGCTCGCCGGGAACCCGCCGGTGGGCGCCCTGTCCGGCGGCAACCAGCAGAAGGTGCTGCTCGCCAAGTGGCTGGAGACCGAGCCGGTCGCCTGCTTCCTGGAGGACCCCACCAACGGCGTGGACATCGCGGCGATGGCGGACATCCACACCCTCGTCGACCAGCTCGCGGGGCGCGGCGTCGCCGTCCTCCTCGCGTCCTCGTCCGCCGAAGAGGTCATGCGGCTCGCGGACCGGGTCGTGGTGGTCAGCGCAGGACGGGCCGTCGCCGAGCACGAAGTCACCGCCATCACCCACGACGAACTCGTCGCCACCGCACTCGGAGGTCGGTCACAGTGAGCCTCAAGATCCCCTCGGCCGCCCTGGAGCGGGCGGGCGCCCCGTCGACCGCCACCGGCACGCGCGGCATGGGCGGTGCACTGCTGCGCATCCCGCACGGCGGCCTCATCGCCGTGCTCGTCGTCGTGATCCTCTTCACCGCGCTGCGCGCCGACTCGTTCACCACCTCGCAGAACCTGCTCAACGTGCTGCGCCAGATCAGCGTGAACGCCGTCATCGCGGGTGGCCTCACCCTGCTCATGACCGCAGGCGGCATGGACTTCTCCATGGGGTCGAACGCCGCCGTGACCACGGCCGTCGCCGCGCAGATGCTGTCCGGCGGGCAGTCCACGGCCGTGACCGTCGTCGTCGCGCTGGTACTGGCCGCCGTCATCGGACTCGTCAACGGGCTCGTGGTCACGTTCACGAACGTCGCGCCGTTCGTCGCGACCCTCGCCACCGCGATGCTGCTCGACGGCGTCGCCCTGCTCGTACTCAACGGCATGAGCGTCACCATCGGCGACAAGATGCAGGCCCTCGGCAACTCGACGGTCGCGGGCGTCCCCTGGCTGCTGGTGGTGGCCGTCCTCGTCCTGCTGATCATCGGGCTCGTCATGCGCTTCACCACGTTCGGACGAGACACCTTCGCGATGGGCGGCAACGAACACGTCGCCCGGCTCAGCGGCATCAACGTGCCCGCCCGGAAGCTGGCGCTCTACGCCCTGGCCGGTGCCCTCGCGGGCCTCGCGGGCGTGATGCTGCTCTCCCGCCTCGGCGCCAGCGCACCCAACACGGCTGGTTTGCAGACCCAGTTGACGGCCGTCGCGGCCGTGGTCATCGGCGGTACGTCCCTGGCGGGTGGCCGCGGCACCATCGTCGGCACCGCGCTCGGTGTGACCCTCCTCGGCGTCGTCGCCAACGCCCTCAATCTGCTCCAGGTCAACAGCAACTATCAGCTCGTCGTCACCGGCGCCGTGCTGCTCATCGCCGCCGTCATCAACGGCTTCCAGCGCCGCAACGACCCTGGCCACTGACAACTCTGACGTGACGTCAGTCCCGTATGCCCTTCCCTCAACGCCGCAGGAAAGGTACGACCCTCATGACCACTACTGTTCGCCCGCGCAGACTGCTCGCGGCCTCCATCGCCGGTGTCACCGCCCTGGTGCTCTCCGGTTGCGCCGACAGCAACGCAGACAGCGGCGGTTCCGCCGACGGCTCAGTCTCGCTCGGCTTCGTCAACGGCGCCAACACGCACTTCCACACCTGCCTGCAGAAGGCCGTCGAACAGACCGCCAAGGCGAAGGACGCGAAGGTCTACACCGCCAACTCCAAACAGGACGCGGGTACCGAGCTGTCCAACATCGAGGACATGATCGCCCGCAACGTGAGCGCGCTGATCGTGCAGACGGTCAACGTCGATGCCCTGGAAGGTGACATCGCGAAGGCCAAGGCCGCGAACATCCCGATCTACCTGACCTCGGTCGCCACCGACAAGGCCTCCGACATCCTGGGCGCCGCGGTCGTCGACCTGAAGAAGGTCGGCTCGATGGACGCCGGGTGGATCGCCAAGGACGCGGACGGCAAGGACGTCACCGTCGGCATCGTGGCCGGCGCGCCGGGCGCGGCGTCCGACCTGCTCGTGGGCGGCTTCAAGAAGGCGCTGCCTGCCAACGCGAAAGTGGTCGCCAACCAGCCCGGCATGTTCAACCCGGCCAAGGCGCAGGACGTCGCCGAGAACATGATCCAGGCGCACCCGAAGCTCGACTACGCCTTCGTCGCCAACGAGGAGATGGCCTTCGCGGTACGCAAGGCGTTCAACGCGGCCGGAGCCAAGCAGGTGAAGATCGTCTCGGTCAACGGCTCCGAG
This sequence comes from Streptomyces nidicola, assembly GCF_050106155.1. Classification (NCBI taxonomy): domain Bacteria; kingdom Bacillati; phylum Actinomycetota; class Actinomycetes; order Kitasatosporales; family Streptomycetaceae; genus Streptomyces; species Streptomyces nidicola. Next base: position 1,180,817 of record NZ_JBNBPI010000001.1, on the reverse strand, counting down.
GACGGGATCGCCGCCATCAAGGACGGCCGGCTGCAGGCCACGGTGTCCAACTCGGCGGCGGTGATCGGGGAAACCGCGGTCAAGCAGACCGTCAACCTTCTCGGCGACAAGAAGGTTGACAAAATCAGTAAGGTCCCCCTTACTTTGATCGCCAAGGACAACGTCGACCAGGCCCCTCAGTACTGCCCGAAGTAATCACCGCTCCATGAAAAGCGCCTGAGAATTCGAGGGATTTATGGACCGTCTGCTGCTCATGCACAGTTTCGTGACCGTCGCCCAGAACGGCAGTTTCAACGGGGCCGCCAAGAAGCTCGGATCGTCGGGCTCACTGGTGTCACGGCACGTGGCCGAGCTGGAGCGACAAGTGGGCGTCCGCCTGGTGCACCGCACGGCCCGCTCGGTGAGCCTCACGGAACAGGGGTTGCGCTACGCCGAGTTCTGCACGCGCATACTCGACGAGATAGCGGCGGAGGACGACTCCATCGCCCAGCTGCACGACCGGGCCGAGGGGGCGCTGAGCATCATCTGCCCCAAATGGATCGGCAGTCTCGACCTGGGCGACGCCATCGCCGCATTCTCCGCCGCACACCCGAAGATCCAGGTCCGTTTCGAACTCGGCGGAATGTCGGACCGGACGTACGACTTTCTGGACAGCGGATTCGACGTCGCGTTCCACACGCGGGACCTGCGGGATTCCGGGGTGCGCCTGAAGAAGGTCTCCTCGCTGCCCTTCGTGCTCTGCGCCTCGCCGGAGTATCTGGCCCGGCACGGCGGGCTCGACGAGCCGAACGCGATCGCGGGGCACGACTGTCTGGTGCACCTCAACGACCCGGTGTGGCGCGTCGGGCACGGGCACGCCTCGACGCTGCACAAGATCCGCAACGTGGCGTTCTCGTCGAACTCGTACATCGCGCTTCAGAAGGCCGCCGTGCACGGCCGCGGGATCGGGCTGCTGCCGCAGCGGTCGGCCTACGACGATCTGCTCACCGGCGCCCTTGAAGTGTTGCTGCCCGAACTCGGCGTACCCGACCGGCCGTTGTTCGCCATCTACGGGCCGGGACAGAACACTCCGAAGAAGGTCGCGGTGTTCCTCGAATTCCTCACCGAATGGTTCACGAAGAACCCAATTCCGAGCATTCCAGCACCCATCTGAAGCGGCCGACGCGGTGTGCAATCAAGGGTTGCGAAGTCTGGTCCGTGGAGTCATTGAGGCGGGCAGACAGTAAATCTACGATCGCCGGGGGAAACGATCCGGAGGGGAGAATCAATGGGGATCCAGCGCATAGAGTCGGTGACGTACGACGTTCGCAGCGGCGAGATTCTCGAAGAGACTGTGCGGTTCTTCGAGGATTTCGGCCTCCTTATGGTGGAACGCACCGATGAACACGCGGTGTTGGAGACCCTGGCCGGGCAGACCGTCCAGCTGGACACCGCCCCGGGGCAGCTGTTCCCGCCGTCCGTCGAGTCCGGCCCGACGCTGCGCGAGATCGTCTGGGGCGTGGACGACACCGAGGCCCTGGAGCGGCTGGTCGCCGGCGCCGGCAAGGACCGGGCGGTCCGGGAGGGCGCGGACGGCGTGCACCACACCGTCGACGAGACCGGATTCGGGGTCGGGCTCACCCTCGCCAGACCGCGCGCCCTCGACGTGACCCCGCGCCCGGCCAACGTGACGGGCAGCGTGGGGCGTTGGAACACACCGCTGGCGCCGATCGGGCAGGTGCGGCCGCTGCGGATGTGCCATGTGGCCCTCAACATCCCCAAGGCGGGGCGGGAGGTAGCCGTCGCCTTCTACGTCGAGCGGCTCGGCTTCCGCCCCACCGATGTCGTCGAACCCATGGGCGTCTTCATGCAGGCGCCCGGCGACGACGACCAGCACACCTTCCTGCTCTGCCACCGCCCCGACAAGGCGGGGATCAACCACATCGCGTACGAGGTGCCGGGCGTCGACGATGTCATCGAGGGCGGCAACAACATGATCGAGCGGGGGTGGCGCGAGGCCCGCAAGCTGGGGCGGCACACCATCGGCTCGAACATCTTCCGCTTCCTGCATGCGCCGTGCGGCGGGCGGGTCGAGTATGCGTGTGACATGGATCGGGCCGATGCGTCGTACGAGACCCGGGTGTATGCCGACGCGCCGCCGCACACGATTTGGTCGTTGCGGCAGAACCGGGACGTTGCGCCGTAGCGGTGTTGCGGACGCGGGGCTCTGCCCCGGACCCCGCCGGCCCTCGTCCGACGGCGGGGCTTGATTTGTCTCCTTACACGCTCGGAGAGGTCCATCCCATGACCACCAACCGACACGACACCTACCCCACCGTCCGTCTCCACATAGCCGGTGAGTGGCGTGACTCCGGTGCCGGACGGAGCGCGCCCGTCATCAACCCGGCCACCGAAGACACCATCGGCACCGTCCCGCTCGCCACCACGGCCGACCTGGACGACGCCCTCGCCGCGGCTGAGGACGGATTCCGTACCTGGCGGAGCACCCCCGTGGCGCGTCGCACCGAGATCCTGCACCGGGCCGCCGACCTGATCACCGAACGCGCCGCCGAGATCGGGCGCGTCATGACCCTGGAGGGCGGCAAGCCGCTCAAGGAGGCCGTCGGTGAGGCCAAGCGCACCGCTGACACCCTGCGTTGGCACATCGAGGACGCCCGCCGTGCCTATGGCCGGTCGATCCCTGCCGCCCCGGGAACGCTGCTGACCGTGCGGCGCGAGCCGATCGGTCCGGTCGCCGCGTTCGTGCCGTGGAACTTCCCCGTCGGCGGCCCGAACCGCAAGATCTCCTCGGCCCTGGCCGCGGGCTGCTCGATGGTGATCAAGGCGTCGGAGGAGACACCGGCGACGGCCGCCGCACTGGTGGCCTGCTACGCCGACGCCGGGCTCCCGGCCGGCGTGCTCAACCTGGTCTTCGGTGAACCCGCGGACGTCTCTACCCACTTGATCGCCTCGCCGGTCACCCGGCTCGTCGCGTTCACCGGCTCCGTGCCCGTCGGCAAGCTGATCGCGGCCAAGGCGGGCGAGGTCATGAAGCCGTCCCTGATGGAGCTGGGCGGTCACGCGCCGGTCGTCGTCTGTGCCGACGCCGACCCCGTGAAGGCCGCGCGGCGCGCCGCCCAGGCCAAGTTCTTCAACGCGGGGCAGGTGTGCACCTCGCCCAGCCGCTTTCTCGTGCACGAGTCGCTGTACGAGGCCTTCGCCGCCGAGTTCGTCAAGGCGACGGAGGAGGTCGTGACCGGTGACGGACTCGACCCGGCCACCACCATGGGCCCACTCGCCAACGAGCGCCGCCTCGTCGCCGCCGAGCGGCTGACCGCCGACGCCGTACGCCGCGGGGCGACCGTCCGCACCGGAGGCCTGCGCCCCGACAGGGCCGGCTACTTCTTCGCGCCGACCGTCCTGACCGACGTACCGGCGGACGCGCAGATCATGAGCGAGGAGCCGTTCGCACCGCTCGCGCCCATCGTGCCGTTCAGCGATCTGGACGAGGCGCTCGGCGTCGCCAACTCCCTGCCGTTCGGGCTCGCCGCGTACGGCTTCACCGAGTCCGCCGCGACCGCCGAGAAGCTGTCGGCCGGACTCGAGGCCGGGATCCTCTCGATCAACCACTGCGGCGGCTCCGTCCACGAGGCACCGTCCGGCGGCGTGAAGGAGAGCGGGTACGGAAGGGAAGGCGGGCCCGAGGCCCTGGACGCCTACCTCGGCACCAAGCGCGTCTCCCACAAGCTCGACTGACGGGGGACTGAACTGCCGTGAAATACACCCGAGTCGAGATAGAGGGGCGCCCCCGCTGGGGCCGGATCACCGAGGACGGCACCACCGTGGAGCTGCTCTTCGCCTCCCCGCTCGACACCCCGCCGTCGCAGAACCCGGTCACCGGCGCCCTGCCCGTGACCGGCGCCCGATGGCTGCCGCCGGTCATCCCGCCCGTCTTCTACGCCGTCGGCTTCAACTACCCCCGCCACATCGCCGAGCACGGCGCGGGGACCCCCAAGAGCCCCGAGATCGGCTACCGGGCCAACAACGCGCTCACCGGACACCGTTCGCCCATCGTCAAGCCGCACGACGTCGTCGGCCGCTTCGAGGCCGAGCCCGAACTCGTCGCCGTCATCGGCCGCCGGCTGCGGCATGCCTCGTACGAAGAGGCGCGCGCGGGCATCTTCGGCTGGACGATCGGCAACGACGTCAGCGCCCGGACCTGGCAGCACGAGGACCGCACGTTCTGGCGCGCCAAGAACAGCGACACGTTCAAGCCGATGGGCCCCTGGATCGAGACCGGCGTCGACGCGCTCGCGCAGGCCACGACGCTGCGGGTGAACGGCGCCGTGCGGGCCCAATTCCCCACGGGGGACATGGTGTTCGACCCATACGACTACATCGTCGCGATGAGCCGGCGTCTCACCCTGCACCCTGGGGACGTGCTGTGGATGGGCGCCGAGTCCACCTGCCAACTGGAACCGGGGGACACCGTCGACATCGAGATCAGCGGCATCGGCGTGCTCACCAACCCCGTACACGAGGAAAGCCCCGTACACGAGGAAGCATTCGAGGAAGGTCCTCCGCCATGAGCAAGGAACCCCGCTACATCCACCACGTCAACTTCCCCACCACCGATCCCGACCGGACCGCCGACTGGTACACGAAGGTCTTCGGGATGAAGCGGATCATGCCCAAGTCCAACACCCGCGTGGTGCTGATGACCCGCGGCAACTTCGACCTGCACTTCACTCCGGTCGAGGAGATGGAGCGTATGGCGCCCTACCACTTCGCCGTCGAGGTCGACGACTGGGACGACTTCCTGGAACACCTGGGGGAGTTGGGTGTCCGGCACACCCGCCCGATCGAGCGCCCCGAGAACCAGTCGAAGTTCTGCTACATCCACGACCCCGACCACACCATGATCGAGCTCGTGTACCACGCCAAGCGCGCCAACTGACCGCCTCCGAACGGGAGTTGCAGCATGCCCTACACCCAGTCCGGGGACGGCACATCCCTCTACTACGAACGTCACGGCAGCGGCCCCGCCATCCTCTTCGTGCACGGCTCCGGTGGTCACCACGCAGCGTGGTGGCAGCAAGTGGCGGTGCTACGCGAGGAGTTCACCGTCCTCACCGTCGACCTGCGCGGCTTCGGCAAGTCCGACTCGTCCATGCCCGAGTTCGACGGGCAGCACTTCCCCGGTGACGTCGTCGCCGTACTCGACCAGGAGGACATCACCGACGCGATGCTGGTCGGCCAGTCCATCGGCTCCGTCGCCGCCCTGCGCGCCGGACTAGCCCGCCCCGAGCGTGTCTCGTCCGTCGTCCTCGGGCACTCCCTCGGCGGTATCAGCCATCCGGAACTGAAGGAGCTCGCCGCGGCCGACCGCGCCGAGGCGGTCAAACTCCCGGTCATCGACCGGCTGTTGACGAAGGAGTTCCAGACCGGGCGCGCCGATCTGACGTTCCTGTTCCAACAGATGGGCACGTTCAACGTCGCCAAGATGGCCGACCTGCGCAACCTGGACACCAACGGGCCCTCGCTCGACGACATCGTCGCCTCCGGCGTCCGTGTCGCGTTCCTGGCCGGCGAGAAGGACGCCGTACTGAGCGTCAAGACCGTCACCCGCGCCCACGAACTCCTCCCCGGCTCCCACCTGGAGATCGTCGAAGGCGCCCCGCACTCCATGTACTGGGAGACGCCGCAGCGCTACAACGCCGCCGTCGCCAAGCTGCGCCGCACTCTCACCGCCACTAAGGAAGCCGTATGACCGCGCTCACCCTCGACGCCGCCGAAGAGATCATCGCCTCCGCACACCAACGCGCTCAGGAGGTCGGCAAGGCGGTCAGTGTCGCCGTCGTCGACGCCGGCGGCTTCGTCGTCGCCGTCCGCCGCCCCGACGGCGCCCGACCGCTCACCCCCGACATCGCCCGCGCCAAGGCGTACACCGCGGCGATCATGCAGCGGCCCGGCAAGATGCTGAAGAAGTGGCAGGAGAGCCAGCCCGTCTTCTTCTCGCAGCTGTCCCAGCTCCCCGGCGCCTCGATGCCGATCATGGCGACCGAGGGCAGCCTCACCATCAAGAGGGACGGCGAGATCATCGGCGGCCTCGGCATCGCGGGCGGCACCGCCGACGAGGACCAGGCCATCGCCGAGGACGTCCTCAAGTCCCTCGGCTACGAGCTGGAGTTCGCGGCGTGGGGCGTCGCGGGCGTGCCCACGGAGACTGCCGGAAAGGACGTCTGACCCATGGCCGATACGTTCAACTACCGCATCGACCACCACGGCAGCCTGGTCCGCCCGTCGGGCCTGGACCGCGCCGACGCCGTGGCCGTCGAGGCGGCGATCGAGGAGTCGGTGGCGTACCAGCGCAAGCTGCGCTCCACGGTCGTCACCGACGGCGGCCACCCGTACGAGGACTTCCGCGGCGTCGTCCTGGAGAGCGTGAGCGGGGTACGCCGAACGGAGACGAAGGATGCCGACGGCCTCGCGGTCTGGGCCGCCGACGCGCTCCCGAAGGCCGACGGGCCGCTGGCCGCGGACCGGGTGCGACGCCTCACCGAGCTCACCCTCATCGCACCCAAGGTGACCCTGCCGGCCCCGTCGTACCTCGCCGCCACCCTCGAAAGCGATCTGCCCGCACGCGAGTTGGGGGAGGCGTTCGCCGGGATCATCCAGGCCGAGATCGTCCGCCTGGTCGATGCCGGGGCCCGCCTGATCCAGCTCGACAACCCGCTGCTGCTCGCGGCGACCGGCCCCGACCGGACCCCGGTGGGCTCCCTCTCCTACGCCGACGCGCTGGCCGTCGACGCCCCGGCCGTCCGACTCGACACCCGCCCCGAGGGCGTCCGCATCGGCTACTTCCCCGGCGCGACACCTCCCGCCGAGGTCGACCGCGCCAAGGCGGAACGGCTCTACGGGCGGATCCCGGCCGACCGCTGGGCGCTGCCCCTGCTGTCCGCATCGCCCGCGGAACTCGACCTCATACGCGCCCTGCCCGAGGACCGGGACGCATGCTTCGGAGTCGTCGACGCGGCGCGCGCGGACCTGGAGGACATCGACACGGTCCTCGACCACCTCGACACGGCAGGGGAGTTGAAGGACCTGGAGGACGCGGCGATCGCCCCGTCCCGCGGCTTCGCCGACATCGCGGACCGCCCCCTGCTGACCGCGGACGCGGAGCGCCGCAAGCTCGTCCTGGTCGAGACACTCGCCCGGTACATCTGGGGCAACGAGTTCTGAGCCGGGGCATGGCGGAGGCCGGGAAGACACGGGGCTTCCCGGCCTCTACGTCGCGGAGCGTCACAGAACGTCGGCGAATGTCACGGTCCGCTCCGTCAGCAGTGGGCGTACCACGCCGACGATCCACTCCTGGAAGTGCTCCGCCGCGGAATGCGCGTCGAACCCGGCCCGGTCCTCGTACACCTCGTACAGCACGAACCCGCCAGGTGCGTCCGCCTCGGCGTGCACCTCGTACGCCAGGTTCGCGGGCTCCTGACGGGTGTGCTCGCGCATCTTCAGCAGCGCGTCCCGCACCGTGTCCGCGTCGTCGGCGGCGCAGCGGTAGTGGGCAAAGACGGCGTACGCCATGGGGTGTCTCCCTTACGTAAAAGACCAGTTCAACGGCTGTCGATTGCACCACACATCACCACGAGGTCGCCCTGCGCGCCGCGCAACCATTGCCTGCCTCCTCGGATCTGCCCAGGGCGGCGCCGATGGTGTGTCGTACATCCGGTTCCAGAAATCCATCCGGTTCCAGAAATCGGAGAGAGAAGTGATCCAGATGCGTTCCGTGGAAACCCTGGTGGGCGGGGAGTGGGTGGCCCCCGGCTCCGGCTCCGGCTCGGACTCGGCCTCGACTGAGTGGATCGACGTGCAGAACCCGGCCGACCTGCGTACGCCCGCGTTCCGTGTCCCCGCGCTCACCCCCGCCGACGTCACCCGCGCCTACGACCACGCCGAGCGGGGCTTCGCCACCTGGAAGCGCACCAGCCCCCTCGACCGGGCCGCGATCCTCACCAAGGCGGCAGCGCTGCTGCGCGAGCGCGCCGACACCATCGCCGAGGACGTCGCCACGGAGAACGGCAAGACCCGTGCCGAGGCCCGCGGCGAGGCCCTCAAGGCCGCCGACTTCCTGGAGTACTACGGCCTCCTCGTCGGCCGCGGCGGCTACGGCACCCTCCTCAACGACATCCGCCCCGCCACCCGCACCACCGCCCAGCACGAGCCGCTGGGCGTCGTGCTGGCCGTCACGCCGTGGAACGACCCGCTGATCACCCCGGCCCGCAAGCTCGCTCCGGCCCTCGCCGCGGGCAACGCCGCCGTCCTCAAGCCCGCCACCGAGACACCGGTCTCCGGCCTGCACCTGGCCCGTGCGCTGCACGACGCGGGGCTGCCGGCCGGGGTGCTCGGCGTCGTCACCGGCCGGACGGCCGAGATCGAGGACGCGCTCCTCGGCGACACCCGGATCGCGGCGGTCACCTTCACCGGATCCAACGAGGTCGGGGCGCGACTGCGGCTGCGGTTCGCCGCCCGCAACATCCGCTTCCAGGGCGAACTCGGCGGCAAGAACGCCTCCGTCGTCCTCGCCGACGCCGACCTGGCCAAGGCCGCGAAGACGGTCGTGGCCGCCTCCTTCGGGCAGGCAGGGCAGCGCTGCACCGCCACCAGCCGGGTCATCGTCGAGCGGGCGGTGTACGAGGAGTTCACCCGGCTGCTGCTCGCCGAGGTCGCCCGGATCACGCCGGGCGCACCACTGGCGGAAGGCACCGGCATGGGCCCCCTGTCCAACCCGCGCCAGCGGGACAGCGTCCTCGATCACATCGAGCGAGCCGTCAAGCAGGGCGCGAAGGTCCTCACCGGCGGTGACGCACCGCGAGACACCGGTCTCGGACACGGTTGCTACCTCAATCCGACCGTCCTCGGCGACGTGACACCTGACCTCGCCATCTGGCGCGAGGAGGTCTTCGGCCCGGTACTCGCGCTGCGCGCCGTCGACTCCTTCGACGAGGCCGTCGCCGCCGTCAACGACTCGGACTTCGGCCTGGCGGCGGCGGTGTTCACACGCGACCTGAACGCCGCCCACCGGTTCGCCGAAGAGGCTGAGTGCGGCCAGATCGCGGTGAACCTCACCACCCCCGGCTGGGACGTCCACCACCCCTTCGGCGGCTTCCACGACTCCGGCTCCCCGTTCAAGGAGCAGGGCACCGAAGCGCTGCACTTCTACACGCGCGTCAAGACGGTCGCGATCCACTACGAGGCCGGCAGCTGATGGCCGACGAGACGATCGGCGTCGTGGGCGCGGGCATTGTGGGCCTCGCCACCGCCCGGGAGATCGCGCTGCGCCGCCCCGGCGCCCGCGTCGTGGTCCTCGACAAGGAACACGAGGTCTCCCGGCACCAGACCGGGCACAACTCCGGCGTCGTGCACGCCGGGATCTACTACACCCCCGGCAGCCTCAAGGCGAACCTGACCGTGCGCGGTGTCTCCCTGCTGCGCGAGTACTGCCAGGACCGCGAGCTGCCGTACGAGGAGGTCGGCAAGCTCGTCGTCGCTGTGCGTGAGGACGAGCTGGGCCGGATGCGGAACCTCTACGAGCGGGCCAGGAACAACCACGTACCGGATCTGCGGCAGCTCTCGCGCGACGAGATCAAGGAGCGCGAACCGCACGCCGGCGGCATCGCCGCCCTGCACTCGCCGCGCACCGCGATCACCGACTACCCGGCGATCGCCCGGCAGTTCGCGAAGGACGTCGTCGATTCCGGGGGAGAGGTGAAGCTCGGGTTCCCCGTCACCGGAGTCACCACCGTCCCCGGCGGCATCGACGTCACGTCGGGGCAGGAGCGAGTGAGGGTGGACCGGCTGATTCTCTGCACGGGCCTCCAGTCGGACGCCGTCGCGCGGCTCGCCCAGGACAGGCGGGAACCGAGGATCGTCCCGTTCCGCGGCGAGTACCTGCTGCTCAAGCCGGGCCGGACCGGCCTGGTGACCGGGCTGATCTATCCGGTGCCCGACCCCCGCTACCCGTTCCTCGGCGTGCACTTCACCCGGCGCGTCGACGGCTCGGTCGAGATCGGGCCGAACGCCGTCCTGGCCCTGGCCCGCGAGGGCTACACACGCAGCCGCGTCTCCCCGAAGGACCTCGCGGGACTCGCCGCCTATCCCGGCGCCTGGCGGATGGCCGCCCGGCACTGGCGCACCGGCATCAAGGAGTACCGCGGCTCGTTCTCCGTCCGGGCCTTTATGAAGGACGCGAGCCGGTACGTGCCCGGGGTCGGCGTCGACGACGTCGTGCGCGGCGGAGCGGGCGTGCGCGCCCAGGCGCTCGACCGCGACGGCACCCTCGTGGACGACTTCCGCATCCACCAGGTCGGCCGGATCACGGCCGTCCGCAACGCGCCCTCACCCGCGGCGACGGCGTCCATGGCGATCGCCGAGCACATCGCCGAAGCGGCGTTCCGGGCCTTCTGAACTGCCGTGTACGCAGCGCCATTTCGCGCAACAACTGCTTGCGCCTCCAGCTAAAGGCAAGCCCTCGTGGCCCGCCTAACGTCAGTTCCGCAGCACTTCCCCGCACCTCCTGAATGTCCGCCGAGAGAGAGAAGCACCGGCATGTTCGTCGTCGACACCCAGATCCACATCTGGAAGGAAGAGACCCCGGACCGCCCCTGGGTCCCCGGCGCGCGCGAGCGCATCCGGCTCAACGGCCACCGCGAGGACCCCTTCTCATACGAGGAGGCGCTGGAGCTGATGGACGAGGCCGGCGTGAACCGGGCGCTGATCCTGCCGCCGTCCTGGGAGGGCGACCGCATCGACTACGCGCTCGAAGCCTGCGAGGCGCACCCCGATCGCTTCGGGATCATGGCCCGCATCCCGCAGAACAAGCCCGAAGAGGGCAAGGCCATGCTGGCGGACTTCGCGCAGAACCCGCATGTGAAGGGCACCCGCCTCACCTTCCACCGCCCGATCGACCGCAACTGGATGATCGACGGGACGAACGACTGGTACTGGCCCCTCGCCGAGGAGCTGAACATCCCCACGATGGTCCACGCGCCCATCTGGAAGCGGGAGTTGGGCGAGATCGCGGGCCGGCACCCCGGACTGAAGATCATCATCGACCACATGGGCATCATGGCCCGCTGCGTCGACGACTCGATCGGCTACTGGGTGCAGGAGACCGCCGACCTGCACGAACACCCCAACATCTACGTGAAGGTCTCGGCGCTGCCCGGCTACTCCACGCAGCCCTTCCCGAACGACAACATCCAGAAGTACGTGCGCGAGATGGTCGACCGGATGGGTCCGCAGCGCTGCTTCTACGGCACCGACATCACGCGGCTGCTCGGCCACGGCATCACGTACACCGACACCATCGAGCAGTTCACCAAGCACTGGGACTTCACGCCCGACGAGCTCGAATGGATCATGGGGCGGGGCATCGCCGAGGTCCTGAACTGGCCGATCGAGGGCTGAGGAAGCACTGATGACGGACACGCGCGAGGCGCGCGGCGGCGACGGTGGAGACGCTCTGGTCTCCGCCTTCAACGCCGTCGGCGCCGACTACCTGTTCTGCTCCTCGGGGTCCGAATGGGCCCCCGTGTGGGAGTCCCTGGCCCGCCGGCACCGGGACGGGCTGCCCGCACCGACGTACCTGGACCTCACGCACGAGACCGTGGCGGCGGGCATGGCCACCGGGTACGGACTGCTGAAGCGACGGCCGCAGGGTGTGCTGCTGCACGCCGCCCCCGGTCTGCTGCAAGGCTCGATGGCCGTGCACGGGGCGCTGCTCGCGGGCGTCCCCATGGTGGTCGCCTCGTCGGAGTCCACCACGTACGGCGACGGGGCGGGGCCCGACCCGGGCGGCCAGTGGTATCGCAACCTGTCCATCGTCGGCGGCCCGCACGGCATCGCGCAGCCCTTCACGAAGTGGGCCAATGAGGCCGCCCACGTGCACACCCTGCCAGGCATGGTCACGCGGGCGGCGGAACTGGCCTGGCGGGCCCCGGCGGGACCCGCATACCTGAACATTCCGCTGGAGATCCTCCTGGAGGAGTGGGACGGGCGCGAGGCCAAGCCGATCGTGCCACCAGGCTCCACGCACTCCTCGCCCGAAGAGGTCGACCCAGTCGCCCAGCTGATCCGCGAGGCGAAGAACCCCGTGATCGTCACGGAGACGGCCGGACGCGAGGCGGGCGGCCTCGAGAGCCTCGTCGCCTTCGCCGAGGCCTGGCAGATCCCCGTCGTCGAACCCGACTCGGCGGTCTGCGGCAACTTCCCGCGCACCCACCCGCTGCACGCCGGCGCGGACATCGGCCCCTGGATGGACGAGGCCGACCTCATCCTCCTCGTCAACTGCCGCGCCCCCTTCTACCCGCCCTCCCGCCGCCCGTCGAAGGCGCGGATTGTCGTCATCGACCAGGTGCCGCAGCGCCCGCACGTCGCCTACCAAGTCCTGTACGCGGACCGGTACTTGGAGGGCGACGTAGCGAACACCCTGCGTCAGCTGGCCAAGCGCGCCAAGGACCTGGACGGACGCGCGGTCGCCGCCCGGCGAGCGGCCCAGGAGGAGCGGTACGCCGCCGAGCAGATCGCGATCACCGAGGCCGAGACGCGAACCACCTCCTCCGCCACGGAGGGCGTCGACCCGGTGCTCGTCGCCGCGACGCTGAGGCAGCTGCTCGACGGTCACGGCGGCATCGTCGTCGACGAGACCATCACCCACAGCCGCACCGTCAAGCGCCACCTGAAGACGGACGCTCCCGACTCGTACTTCTACGTGCAGGGCGGCCTCGGTCAGGGTCTCGCCGTCGCGCTTGGGGTGAAGCTCGCCGCGCGGGAGCGGCCCGTCGTCCTGACGGTCGGCGACGGGGCGTTCACATACAACCCGGTCATCCCGTCCCTCGACGCCTCCAAGGCGTATGAGCTCCCGCTGCTGGTCGTGGTGTTCAACAACCGCGTCTACAAGTCGATGAACCTCAACCACCGCCGCTTCTACCCGGACGGCGCCGCCGCGGAGACCGGCGAATGGCTCGGCACCGATCTGCACCGGCTGCCGCGGCTCGCCGGATTCGCCGAACCGTTCGGGATGCACACGGAGACCGTCGACACCACCGAGGCCCTCGCCCCCGCCCTGGAGCGGGCGCTGAAGGCCGTGACCGACGGCACGACCGCTGTCGTCGACGTGCTGGTCACCCGCTGAGCCCCGAGGCATCAAGACACTCCGCTGAGCTCCGAGGCATCAAGACACTCCGCCGAGCCCCGAGGCACCAAGCCACTCCGCTGAGACCTGAGGCACCAAGCCACTAAGGAACCGCCACCATGCCCGAAAAGACCCTGGTAGCCCCCGCTGACCTGCGCGCCTTCGCCGCCGGCCTCCTGGAGAAGGGCGGCCTGAGCGCCGAACACGCCGCGGCCACCGCCGACGTCTTCGTGTGGGCCGCGCAGCGCGGCGTCGAATCCCACGGCATCGCGCGCGTGCCCGCCTACCTCGACCTGCTCGCCAAGGGTGTCGCCAACCCGGCGCCCGGGCTTCGGTTCGAGTCGACCGTCCCGGGCGCCGCCACCCTCGACGCCGACCGGGCCCCCGGACCCGTGGCCCTGACCGCCGCCGCCGAAGAAGCGGTGGCCCGCGCCAGGAGCAACGGCATCGCCTCCGTCGGCGTACGCAACACCGTCCACACCGGCGCCATCGGCTACTACGTGGCGAAGATCGCCGAGGCGGGCCTCGTCGGTATCGGCTTCGTCGCCGGCATGCCCAACATGGGCTACACCGGCGTCCAGGGCGCCGCCGTCGCCACCAGCCCGCTCGCCATAGGCGTCCCGACCCCGGCCTCCTCCGACCACGCCCCACTCCTCCTCGACATGGCCACGGCCACCATCGCCCTCGGCAAGATCCGCCAGGCGAAGGCGTCCGGCACCCCGCTGCCGGAGGGCGCCGCCGCGACGGCGGACGGCACTCCCACGACCGACCCCGAACAGGCGGTCATGCCCTTGCCGTTGGGCGGCGCCAAGGGCTCGGGCATGTCGCTCGCCTTCGAGGTGCTGACCAGCGTCCTGGTCGGCGCACCGATCTTCGCGGCCTTCCACTCCGACGACCCCGCGGGCCGCAAGCACCGCCAGAACGCCTTGCTCATCGCCGTCGACCCGGCGGCCTTCGGTAACACGGACACCTTCCTCGCCGATGTCGACACGACCCTGGACACCCTCAAGTCCCTTCCGGTGTCCGACGATTCGACGGGCGTGCACTATCCGGGCGAGCGCAGTGCGGTCGTGGCCGACGAGCGTGGGGCACGCGGAATCCCGGTGGCCCCGAAGGTCTGGCGCGACCTGTCGGAACGGGCGGCCGACCTGGGGGTGGCCCTGCCGGAAACCATCCGCTAGGTCGTCGATGCCACGTCGGCGACCTCCGCAGGTGCCTTGGTCGCGGCGAGGCGGGCCCGTCGTGTGCGGGGGCCGAAGAGTGCCAGGACGACGGCGCCGACCATCCACGTACCGGCGATGAAATAGAAGACCGTGCGGTAGCCGTGGTTGGTGTACAGCGCCGCGACGATCAGTGGGCCCGCGGCGTTCGACAGTCGGCCGAGGCCGTAGGAGACGCTCGTGCCCAGGGAGCGGCCCCGGGTGTCGAAGAGTTCGGGGGAGTAGGCGTACGCCAGGGCGGTGTAGCCGCGCTCAAAGAAGTTCACCAAGAAGCCGAACACGACGATGAAGACCGGGCTGAACGTGAGCCCGTACAGCAGGCCGCACACCGCGATGACCGTACCGAACACCGTCAGCGACCACTTGCGCTCGAAGCGGTCCGTGACCAGCGAGGCCAGGTAGGAGCCCAGCGGTGCGCCGACCGTGGTGAGTGCCACGTAGAAGACGGACTTCTCGACGCTGAGGCCCTCCTTGGCCAGCAGGGTCGGTGCCCAGCTCGAGTAGCCGAAGAATCCGATGGTCTGCGTCACCCACAGCACGGTGAGCAGCAGCGTCGGAAGCAGGTACTTCTTCTGCAGAAGCAGCTTCAACGGGGCCTTCTGCGCCGGGACTTCGTCGACCGGCGGCGCGGGCTCGGGGAGCGGGCCCTTCTCCGCGGCGACGTGCGCCTCGATCTCCCGGAGCACCGCGTCGGCTGCGGCGTGGTCGCCCCGGCTCTCGTGCCAGCGCGGCGACTCCTTCAGGTGCCGGGTGAACAGGACGAGCAGGATGCCCAGGGAACCCCACAGGTAGACCAGCCGCCACGACCAGTCGCTGAGCGGGACGACGAGGCTGGCGATGAGGTTGGTGACCGGGGTGCCGCAGATGCCGATGACGATGGCGTACGCCTGGTACTTGCCGCGGACAGCGGCCGGATACAGCTCGCTGACGTAGACGACGGCCACGACGGTCATCGCGGACAGGCCCGCCGAGGTCAGCACGCGGAAGACGCCGAGGGACACCAGGTCCCAGGAGAACACCGAGGCGAACGAGAAGACGGCGAAGAAGAACGTCGTCTGCAGCAGCGCCCGTTTGCGCCCCCACCGGTCGGCGATCGCGCCGCCGACGATCGAGCCGATGAACATGCCGACGAAGGACAGCGAGGTCACGTACGCGACCTGGTCGACCGAGATACCCCACAGGTCGACGAGTTTCGGTGCCGTGGTGGCGAAGCTGTTGATGTCCGCGAACTCGAAGAAGTACGCGAAGGCGACCGCGAGCAGGGTGAGCTTGTGGAAGCGGGCTATGGGGAGCCGGTTGAGCCTGTTCAGCGCGTTGGAGTGGCTGGGCTGCTGGGCGTGGGTGGATGGGGACATGTGACGCCTTTGTCAGGTGGGTCTGGGGGAGGGGCGGAGGGGGTGGCTTCGGGGTCAGACGTCCTCGCCGGGCCAGTACAGGCGCATCGGGTTGGCCACGAGGAGCTTGTGTCGCTGCTCGTCCGTGACGGCGATGTGCCGTACGTGGTCGACCAGGAGGCCGTCGTCGGGCATGTGGTCGGTGAGGTTGGGATGGGGCCAGTCGGTGCCCCACAGCACCCGGTCGGGGAAGGTCTCGACGACGCGGCGGCCGAAGGGGACGACGTCGGTGTAGGCGTGCTGTTCGCCGTCGAGGGCGGCGGGCCCGGTGACGCTGAGGCGCTCGGGGCAGGTCACCTTCACCCAGACGTCGTTGTGCTCGACGAAGTTCAGGAAACGGGTGAACTCGGGGCCGTCCACGGGCCGGCTCACGTCCGGTCGCCCCATGTGGTCGATGACCAGCGGAGCGGGCAACGAGGCGAAGAAATCCTCCAGTTCGGGCAGATCGGCGCTCTCGAAGTACAGGACGATGTGCCAGCCGAGCGGGGCGATCTTCCGCGCGATGGTGTGCAGCGCGTCCTTGGGTGAGGCGTCCACCAGGCGTCGTACGAAGTTGAAGCGGACCCCGCGCACGCCCGCCGCGTCGAGCTCGCGCAGCTCGGCCTCGCTGATGTCCGGGCGGACGGTGGCGATGCCCCGCGCCCTGCCGCCCGCGGAACGGACGGCGTCGACCATGGCGGAGTTGTCCGCGCCGTGGCAGGTGGCCTGCACGATCACATTGCGGGCAAGGCCCAAGTGGTCACGCAGCGCGAACAGTTGGTCCTTCCCGCCGTCGCACGGCGTGTACTTGCGCTGCGGCGCGAACGGGAACTCGGCCTGCGGGCCGAAGACATGACAGTGGGTGTCGACGGCTCCGGCCGGCAGCCGCAACGTCGGCCCGGACGGCTCTTCGTACCAGTCGAGCCATCCGGGGGTCTTGGGGGCAAGGGTGTGCACTGCTCTGCTCTCCGTACGAGGTGGTGGTGTCGGTGACGTGTCGTGGGCGCCTCAGCGGCTCTGGCGCTTCAGTAGCGCGTCGAGCCGGGGGTACACGGCACGGGCGTTGTGCTCCTGGATCGCCGCGAGGTCGTCCGTGGGCAGCTCGGCCGCCTCGGTGTACCGGCGTGTGTCGTCGAAGTGGTGCCCGGTGCAGGGGTCGATGTCGCGGACGGCGCCGATCATCTCGGAGGCGAAGAGGATGTTCCGCGACGGCATGACGTCGAAGAGGAGGTCGGAGCCCGGCTGGTGGTAGACGCAGGTGTCGAAGAAGACGTTGCGTAGGACGTGCTCCTCCAGCGGCGGCATGCCGAGCGCCATCGCAAGGCCGCGGAACCTCCCCCAGTGGTACGGCACGGCGCCGCCGCCGTGCGGGATGACCAGGCGCAGGGTCGGGAAGTCGGCGAACAGGTCACCCTGCACGAGCTGCATAAACGCGGTGGTGTCGGCGTTGAGGTAGTGCGCGCCCGTGGTGTGGGAGGCCGGGTTGACGCTCGTACTGACATGGACCATCGCCGGGATGTCGTACTCGACCATCTTCTCGTAGACGGGGTACCACGAGCGGTCGGTGAGCGGCGGTGCGGTCCAGTGGCCGCCCGACGGGTCGGGGTTGAGGTTGAGGGCGACCGCGCCCAACTCCTCGACACAGCGCGTGAGTTCGGGGATGCAGGTGGCCGGGTCGACGCCGGGGGACTGGGGGAGCATCGCGGCGGGGGCGAAGCGCTCGGGGTAGAGCCGCGCGACGCGATGGCACAGGTCGTTGCAGATCGACGCCCAGGCCGCCGAGGTGTCGAAGTCACCGATGTGGTGTGCCATGAACGAGGCGCGCGGCGAGAAGACCGTCAGGTCGATGCCGCGTTCGTCCATGAGCCGCAGCTGGTTCGGTTCGATGCTCTCGCGCAGCTCGTCGTCGCTGATCCGCAGCTCCGCCCGCGCGGGGGAGGGCGTGCCGTCGGTGAGGGAGGCGATCTGCCGCTTGCGCCAGGATTCGAGCGCCGACGGTGCGGTCGTGTAGTGGCCGTGGCAGTCGATGATCATGTGCTGTGTCCTTAGGTGTCCGACTCTGTCGTCTTCGACGGCAGCAGCCTGACCCCGGGCCGTGCGGCCCCGCGACGGCCCCGCACACGGACCTAACCGTCCCTTAACATTCCGGATCTGCCGATGGCCCGGCCGACCGGCTCCTGCGGACCAGCCACGGAGTGTGCTCAGGGACGTGGTCTACATTCGGACGTGGGCGGTATCCGCACAGACACCGCTGATGGGAGGCGGGAGACAGTGCAGATACTGCTTGCGGAGGACGACGACGGAGTGGCCGCGGCGCTCCTCGAGGTCCTCTACGACCACGGCCATGTCACCCGGCGGATCACCCACGGCAGGGACGTCCTCACCTACCACCGCAGCTCCGATCTGCTGCTCCTCGACCTGGGTCTGCCCGACATCGACGGCCTCGACGTACTGCGTTCCCTGCGTGCGGTGAGTGACATGTCGGTGGTGGTCCTGACCGCGCGGGGCGATGAGCGCTCGGTGGTGCGGGGGCTGCGGCTCGGCGCCGACGACTACCTGGTCAAGCCGGTACGGCTCGCGGAACTGCTCGCCCGGATCGAGGCCGTCACCCGGCGCGGTGCCGCGAAGAGCGCCCCGGCGGCGAGCCGCATCCGGGCCGGTGACGTCGAGGTCGATCTCGACGCGCGGCGGGTTCGGGCGGGAGGGGCGGACATCGAGCTGACCACCAAGGAGTTCGACATCCTCGCCGTGCTCGCCGCGCGTGCCGGAACCGCCGTGAGCCGCGAGCAGGTCCTCGACGAGGTGTGGGGCGACGCCCGCCATGGTGTGTCCCGCTCGCTCGACGTGCACCTCACCCAGCTGCGGGCCAAGCTGTCCCGTCCCGAGCTGCTCACGACGATCCGCGGCTTCGGCTACCGCTTCGGCGACGACGCCGCGTCCGGCCCCACGGACTTCGGTGGCGACGCCGCGTCCGGCCCCGCGGACTGAGGGAGCGGGCACGTGCGCAATCGGGTCCAGGCGGCACTCCTCGCGTTCGTCGTGCTCGCCGTGGCCGCGTTCGCCGTGCCGCTGCTGGTGTCCACCGCGTCCGACCGCACACAGCAGCTGGTGCTCGCCCGCAGTTCCGACCTCGACCGTTTCGCCTCGCTGATGGACCAGGCGGCGACCACCGGGGACACCGCCGCTGTGGTCGCCGAGGCACGGCGCTACACCCGGCTGTACGGGGAGGCGCTGGTGGTCACCGACGCGCGCCACAAACCCGTGGTGGAGACCGGCGGGATGCGGGCCGCCGACCCGGCCGTGGCACGCCTCATCGACGCGGCCCTGCGCAACCAGACCGCGCATCCCACGGCCTCGCTGACGCCCTGGTCGGGAGGGCACAGGATGTTCGCCGAGCCCGCGGGCACCGGCACCCAGGTGTCCGGCGCCGTCGTCCTGCGGGCCTCCGTACGGGCCGCGGCAGGTGACATCGCCTGGCGCTGGGCCGCCGTCCTCGCCGCGGCGGCCGCGGTCGCCCTCGCCTGCACGGCCCTCGCCCGCGCGGTGACCCGCTGGGTGGTCAGACCGCTGCGCGGCCTCGACCGCGCCGTCGGCCAGCTCGCCGCGGGACTGTCCCCGGAACACACCCACGCCTCCGGGCCTCCCGAACTGCGCCAACTCGCCACCGGATTCAACCGGATGGCGAACACGGTCACCTCCGCCCTGGAGCAACAGCGCCGGCTCGTCGCCGACACCTCGCACCAGATGCGCAACCCCATGGCCGCACTCAGGCTCCGCGTGGACGCGCTGCACACCCACCTGCCCGCCGCGGCGGACCGCACGTACACCGGAGTCACCACCGAACTCGACCGCCTGGAGACACTGCTCGACGACATGCTGGCGCTGGCCACGGCGGAACACCGGGCCGGTGAACTGACCGTGAGCGAGGGGCCGTACGCACCCTGCGACGCGGCGGCGGTCGCGGCCGAGCAGCACCGGCTGTGGGAACCGGTCGCCCGCCGCCGCGGAGCACACCTCACCACGCATCCCGCCGCACCCGTCCTCGTCGCCTGCACGGACCACGAGCTGGCCCAGATCACCGACATCCTTCTTGACAACGCCATCAAGTACGCGGGCGAGGACGCCGAGATCACGCTGTCCTGCACCGTCGAGGGATCGCACGCGGTCCTCACGGTGACGGACGACGGCCCCGGCCTGGACGTCGAGGAACTCACCCGCGCCACGGACCGGTTCTGGCGCTCGGGCAAGCAGACCGGCACGACGGGCACGGGCCTCGGCCTCGCCATCGCGGAACAGCTCCTCGCTGGGCGCGGCGGACGCCTGGAGCTCGGCCCCGCGCGGCCTCACGGACTGCGCGCGCGAGCGGTCGTGCCACGCGCCGCCGAAGAGGCTGCCGAGGCCGGCCAAGAGGTGTCCCCATGAATCGACGTACGGTCCTGATGAATCGACGTACGGTCCTGCGCGCCGCGCTCGGTACCGCGGGCGCCGTCGCCCTCGGCGGCGCGTTCGCCGGCGACGTCTCCGGAATCGGCCGCGGTCCCAGCGGAGTGCTGCACCTGGCGACCGGGGAGCCGACCGCGTTCTACGAGGCCTTCGGGCACCTCCTGGCCGATGAACTCACAGCGGCACACCCCGGCCTGCGATGCCACGTCCGCACCACCGCGGGCAGCGTCGACAACATCGAGCGGCTGCGCGACGGCCGGGCCGATCTCGCCCTCGTCCTCACCGCCACCGCACGGGACGCCGCGGGCACTGACGTGTTCCCCCAACCCGTGCCGCTGCGCGCGATCGGGCGGGTCTACGAGACGTACCTCCAGTTCGCCGTACGCGCCGACGCGGGCGTGCGGACCGTGGCCGACCTGCGCGGCCACGTCGTCTCGCTGGGCGCCCCGGGCTCGGGGGCGGCCGTGTTCGGGGAACGGCTGCTGCGCGCCGCGGGCCTGTCCCCCAGGACGGACGTGCGCGTACGCCATCTGCCGCTGAACGACGCGGCGAGCGCCATGGCGGCCGGTTCCGTGGACGGGCTGCTCGTGGCGGGCGGCGTGCCCCTGCCCGCGCTCAAGGACCTCGACGAGCGGCCCGGCCTGCGCTTCCTGCCGCTGGCCGAACTGCTGCCGCGGCTCGGCGGCCGGGACGCACGGGCGGCTTCGGGCCTTGAACAGGTGGCGCTGCCGCAGGACGCGTACCGGGCGGCGGCCGGGGTGGCCACCATCGGTGTGTCCAACCTCCTGGTGTGCCGCCCCGACCTGGACCGTGACGTGGCCGACGCGCTCACCCGCCTGCTGGTCCGGCGCGCCACGTCACTCGTCCCCGGCAACGCCGTGGGCACCCAGTTCCTCGACGTCCGCAGTCTGATCGGAACGGGAGGCGTCGCTCTGCACCCGGGGGCGCTGGCGGCGTACCGGGCGCTGCACGGGTGAGCGTGAGAGCTGCGCCGAGGCCTGGACGGCGGCGGACTTGTCGACGCGGTGCTCAGCGCCTCCGGCGGGTGGACTTGCCGACCCGGAGAAGCCAGGTGCCTGCTGCTGCCAGGAGTACGGCCACGACACCGAGGAGGCCTGTTGCGCGGACGCCGGTGCTCGCCAGTTCCTCGCCGTGTGGCGTGACAGGGGTGGACGAGCCCGACGGGGTCGGGTTGGCGGTGGCGCTGGGAGACGGCGAGTCGGTGGGTGTCGGTGTGGGCATGGCGGAGTCGGAGTCGGTGGGGGTGGGCGTGGGTGAGTCCGTCGGCGTCGGCGTGGAGCCGGTGGGGGTGGGATCGGGCCTCTGCGGGCTGACCGTCGTCGTGGCGCAGGAGTGGTTGTCCGCGGTCTGGGTCTCGCGGCTGCCGGTGTACACGTCGGCGCAGTTCTCGATCGCGGTCCCGGCGGGCACGTCGTCGTGTGCGTGGACCGTCACGTCGAAGGTGCGTGTTTCGCCCGGCTTCAGGGTGTGCAGGGGGCAGGTGATCGTGGTGCCGCTGGCGGGGCATTCGGCGGGCAGGTCTTCGATGTCGAGGTCGAGGGAGTCGGTGTTGTCCTCGACGGTGACCTCTTCGGCGTCGGAGGGGCCCTCGTTGGTGACCGTGAAGGTGTACGTGTATGTGCCGTCCGGGTTCACACTGGCCGGCCCGGACTTCTCCAGCACGACGTTGCTGAGGGTCTGGGCGATCGTGATGGTGCGGGCCTGGGCGCGCTGCGCGTCGCTGCTGGTGGCTGTGGCGTCGTTGACGATGTTCGTGCCGTCCGTGGTGTCCGCCAGGACCCGTACCGGGATCCGGTAGGTCGCCGAGGCGCCGGGCGCCAGGTCGGTGCCACTGCCGCCGCAGGTCACGGCGGAACCGGCGACGGTGCAGCCCTCAGGGGCCGACCCCTCCAGGGCGAGATGGGCTTCCAGGGGGTCGGAGACGGTCACGTCGTGCGCCGTCTGGTCGCCGGTATTGGTCACCACCAGGGTGTAGACGCCGGTGTCACCCACCGTCAGAGGATCGGGGGAGACCGTCTTGGTCAACTGCAACGGGCCCGCCGCCCGCAACTCCGGTGCCCGCTGCGCCGAGGAGCCTGCGGACGGGTGGGACGGCTGGGGAGCGGGCGGTTCGGAGGCGGAGGCCGCCTGCGGCAGCACGGCCGCTCCCGCCAGCGTCATCGCGGACAGCGTCCTGGCGGCGCGACCGGCCCGCGGCCGCGGGCCGGCTTCTACTCGACTGCGAGGTCGCACTGTATTAGGCATTCGAGAAAGTTAAGTCAATTGAGCACTCACTTGTCTGATTTACGTGTATATGCGTTTGAGCCCACTCCGGCGGAGTACGGCTCCCGTGAATGGTGGGTCACCCGTTGCGGGCGCGGGCGGTGTCAGTGCCGGGACGTAGTCTCAGGGCCTCTGTTCGTGCGGCTTCTGCGAGGGATGGCAGGGGCGATGTTCCGCAAGGAGTCTGAGCATGGGTTCTGCTGTGTCGGCCGACGGGCGCGCTGACTTCGATTTCCTCTTCGGCCGCTGGCGGGTGCGCAACCGCAAGCTGGTGGACGTCGCCGACCTGGCGTGCGAGGAGTGGATCGAGTTCGACGCGACGTCGGCGATCGAGCCGATTTTCGGTGGGTTGGGGCATGTCGACCGGATCTGGACCGACGGCTTCGAGGGCTTCACGCTGCGCCAGTTCGACCCGGAAGCCAGGATCTGGCGGATCTGGTGGGCCTCCAGCACCCGGCCCGGTCATCTCGACCCGGCCATGGAGGGGTCGTTCAGCGACGGCTTGGGCCGTTTCTACTGTGACGACGTCCTGGGCGGTCACGAGGTGAAGGTCCGCTTCGACTGGACCAACTCCGCCCCTGACGCGGCCCGTTGGGCGCAGGCGTTCTCCTACGACGGCGGAGCCACCTGGCGCACCAACTGGACGATGGACCTCAGCCGGATCGCGTAGCCGCGGGCGATGGTGTCACGGGGGCCGGGGCGGATTCGGGGAACCTGGTGGCAGACCCATTGCCCTTGGCCGCCGCGGCGGTTACGGTCCAGTCGTATATGACATATGAGATTCCATTTGGGGGCGCGACCTTGCCTGCTTTCAGCCCGGCCACCCTGCCGTCGCGGACCGCGCACGTACTCGAGGCCATCAAGTCGGCGATCCTGAATGGGGAGTTCAAGCCCGGGACCGCGCTGGTGGAGAACGTGCTGGCGGGGGAGTTCGGTGTGTCGAAGACGCCCGTGCGGGAGGCGTTGAAGGCGCTGGAGGGCTCGGGGCTCGTCGTCATCCGGCCGTTCGCCGGCACCACGGTGCGGGAGCTGAGCGAGCAGGACGCGATGGCCGTCTATGACATGCGGCTGCTCCTGGAGCCGGAGGCGGTGCGGCGCAGCGTCGTCGCGGGAAGTGACTTCTCCGACGCGGCGCAGGCCTTGGAGCGTGCGGCGCTGGCCGAGGACGCCTCGACCCGTTCCACCGCCAACAGGGACTTCCACCGCGGGCTCTACGCCGGATGCGGCAACCCGCTGCTGCTCCGCACGCTCGACGGGCTCCGCGATCAGACGGCGCTGGTCTCCGCGTCCTCCTGGGCCCGGTCACCGTCGTGGCAGGAGGAGTCCTACGAGCACGCGGCCGTACTCGAGTGTGTCCGGTCGGGGAAGGCCGATGAGGCGGCCACGCTCGTCCGGCGGCACATCGAGGGCTTCGTGGCCCGGCATCTTCAGGAGGAGACGCTCACTCACTGAACAACGGAACAGCTGAAACAGCTGAACAACTGAAGACGAGATGCGGCCCGTTCACCGCCAAGATCCCGGGCCGCACCTCAGAGATCCACGCTCCGCGAGGAGCGTCGCCGTTACCCACTAGGAGCAACGATGCCCCAGTCTAACGTGCGCACGTCCGCCCCAGCAGGGCCAGGTCCCGTTCGCGAGCGCAGCCGGATGCGCTGGACGATCGTCGGATTCTCGGCCCTCGGGCTGACCATCGCCTATCTCGACCGCGCCGCCATCAGCGTCGCGATGCCGTTCATGTCCAAAGAGTTCCACATCGGCTCGGCGGTGCAGGGCGTCCTGCTCTCCGCCTTCTTCTGGACGTACGCGCTCTTCCAGCTCCCGTCCGGCTGGCTGCTCGACCGCTTCGGGCCCCGGGTGATCTACCCCATCGCGGTCGGCTGGTGGTCGATCTGGACCGCCCTGACCGCCTTCGCCCAGGGGGTCGGCTCGGTCATCGTGTTCCGGCTCGGCCTGGGCATCGGTGAGGCCCCGGTGCAGCCGGCGAACGTCAAGGTGGTCTCGCAGTGGTTCCCCCGCCGGGAGCGCGCCTTCGCGTCGAGCCTGTTCGACATGGGCCAGCAGATCGGGACGGCCCTCTCCGTCCCGATCGTGACCGCGTTGATCACGTTCAGTGGCTGGCGCATGGCCTTCGTGGTGATCGGTGTCGCCGGCCTGCTGTGGATCGTCGGCTGGCGGATGGTCTACCGCGAGCCCGAGAAGCACCCGCGCGTCTCCGCCTCGGAGCTCGCGCACATCCAGTCCGACCAGGGCGAGATGGTGGCCGCGCAGAACGCGGACGACGACCCCGAGGCGTCGTGGCGTGTGCTGTTGCGCAACAACCAGGTGTGGGCGCTGATGACGGGATACGTCTTCCGCTCGCTCGCCGGCGCGTTCTTCCTCACCTGGTACCCGAGTTACCTTCTCGATGACCGCGGCTTCTCCGAGGCCGAGTTCGGGATGGTCGGCGCCATCCCGCCGCTCATCGCCATCGGCTCCACGGTCCTCGGCGGCGTCGTCTCCGACCGCATGCTGGCGTCCGGGATGTCCACGAACCTGGCACGCAAGATTCCGATCGTCTCCGGGCTCGCACTCAGCGCCTGCATCGGGTTCTCCCCCTTCATCGAGAGCAACGTCCTGGTCATGACCGTGCTGACCGTCAGCAACGCGGCACACTCCTTCGCCGGGGCCGCGATCCTGAGTCTTCCGGCGGAGGTCGCGTCCTCGCCGGCCACCGTCGGCTCGGTCGCCGGGTTCCAGAACTTCGGTTCCCAGCTCGGCAATCTCACCAGCCCGATCGTGATCGGACTCTTCCTGACCTTCGGTAACGGCTCCTACCTCGGCCCGCTGCTCGGCGCCGCCGCGTGCTGTCTGATCAGCGCGGCCATCTACCTGTTCTGGGTACGGATCAAGCCCGTCACACCCGTGAGCGCCCTTGCGTCGGCCACCGACTCCGGCCCCGGCCCCGACTCCGACTCCGCATCCAAGGGGGCCACTTCGTGAGCTCGACCCTGAACACCACTGATCTCATCGAGCAGTTGAGCACCGTCATCGCCATTCCGGTGGTGCCCTACGGCGAGGACGGCGAGGTCGACCACGACCGCGCGGGCGCACTGGCCGCCCGCCTCGTCGCAGGCGGCATCTCGGTCCTGACGCCGAACGGGAACACCGGTGAGTTCTACGCCCTGACCCCGGCCGAACGCCGGGCGGTCCTGACCACCGTGGCTTCCGCCTGCCCGGCCGCCACGACCCTCGTCGCCGGGGTCGGGTTCGACGTGCACACCGCGATCGCGGACGCCCGCTTCGCCCGTGACACCGGCGCGCACGCCATCATGATCCACCAGCCGGTGCTGCCCTACATGTCCCCGGAGGGCTGGGTCGAGTACAACGCGGCGATCGCCGACTCCGTACCGGAGCTGGGTGTCCTGCCCTACCTCAGCAATCCGGCGATCTCCGGCGCACACATCGCGGCCCTCGCCGAGCGCGCCCCCAACGTCGTCGGGCTCAAGTACTCGGTGCCGGACCCGGTGGTGTTCGCCGCCCATCGTGAGCAGGCCGGGGACGGTCTGCTGTGGATCGCCGGACTGGCGGAGTCCTATGCGTCCGCCTACTGGCAGGCCGGTGCCCGTGCGTTCACCTCGGGCCTGGCCAATGTCGCACCCGCCGTCCCTCTTCAGCTGCTCGCGTCCCTGCAAGCGGGGCGTTACGAGGAGGCAGCGGCCCTGTGGCGGCGGATCCGCCCCTTCGAGGAGATGCGGGCGCGCAATCACTCGGCCGACAACGTGTCCGTGGTGAAGGAGGCCATGCACCAACTCGGCCTGTGCGGGCGCGAGGTGCGCCCGCCGAGCCACGTACTGTCCCGCGCCCGGGCGGACGAGGTGACCGAGTCCGTCCGGGCCTGGCGGGAGCTCGTGCCCGCCCTCGACGACAAGTTCAAGGAGTTCGTGGCATGAAGATCGAGTCCCTGGAGACCTTCCGCCAGCGGGTCGGCGACCGCCCCCGCGTCCTGGTGAAGATCACCACCGACAGTGGTGTGTCCGGCTGGTCCGAGGTGTACAACCACGGCCCCGACCTCGCCTACCTCCCGCTGCTCGACCACCTCTTCGACCAGATCAAGGGCATGGACCCGCTGCGGCCCACCGCGGTCAACCAGTTCCTGCACCAGTCGGCCCGCTTCCCGCAAGGGGCCCTGGGCACCGCCGCCATCGCCGCGATCGACCACGCCCTGTGGGACATCGCAGGCAAGGCGCTCGGCGTGCCCGTCTACCAGCTGCTCGGCGGGGCGGTCCGCGACCGGGTGCGGGTCTACGCCGGGCTGTACAACGCCCCGGACGTCGCCGAACTGCGCGACAGGACGGCGGACCTGCACGAGCGATTCGGGTTCACGGCCTTCAAGCTGAGTCCCTACCGCCGCGATCTGCACAACACCCGATACGGGCTCGTCGTCCGCGAACTCGGCGACTACTTCGGCGACGTACGACAACACCACCCCGAGGAGTGGGAGTTCGCCTTCGACGCCCATGCCTGCCTCTGGGAGCCGCACCAGGCAGTCGAGTTGGGATCGGCGCTCGCACCCAACCAGCCGCTGTTCCTCGAGGAGCCGATCCGTCCCGAGTACATACCCGCGTGGGGCCGGATCCGCTCGGACCTGCGCGTGCCGCTGGCCACCGGTGAATCGCTCTACACCACACAGGAGTTCCTCGCGCTGCTCACGGCGGGCGGCGCCGACATCGTGCAGCCCGACATCTGTGTGGTCGGCGGCATGACGCAGATGGTGAAGATCGCCGCGATCGCCGAGGCGCACTACGTCCCCGTGTCACCGCACAATCCGATGGGCCCGTTGGCGACCGCGGCGAACGTGCACTTCGCGGCGGCCACCACGAACTTCGGCATCCTCGAATACGGCACGGGCTACCAGGTCGACGACATCTCCTGGTGCCCCGACCCGTACCTCCCGGTGGACGGACACCTGGAGCTGCGCCCCGACCGGCCCGGCTGGGGCATCGAGATCGACGAGGACGCGCTCGTGGCCGACGACTGGGTGTCCTGGAACCGCAGGGTGCCGGTCCGTCCCGACGGGGCCACCGCCTGGATGTAGCCGAGCTCATCGGTGAAATAGATCAATTGCGCGACTTTGGGGTGGGTTCGTCGTTGAGACACGTGACCATGATCAACGTGTTCGAGGAGGCGACGGATGAGTAACAGGGCCAAGAAGAAGGGGCGCAAGCACCGCACGGTCAACCGCAGCCCGCGGCCGGTGACTCGACGGACCGCTGTCGCGGAGCCGGCGGTGGGCCGGGTGCCGGAGCAGACGAGCGGCCCGGATCTGGACCGCGTGTTGAGCAGGCTCGGCTATGGGCGCCTGCGCGTCCCGGCACCGGCGACACCGGACACCGGCCCGGAGGCGGGCGCAGCGACACCTCCGGAGGCGAGCCCAGAAGCGAGCCCTG
Source organism: Streptomyces nidicola (assembly GCF_050106155.1). NCBI lineage: Bacteria > Bacillati > Actinomycetota > Actinomycetes > Kitasatosporales > Streptomycetaceae > Streptomyces > Streptomyces nidicola. The sequence goes on along the minus strand of NZ_JBNBPI010000001.1, from coordinate 1,152,895 downwards.
AGACAAGCCCGGAGGCGGGCGCGGAGGCGAGCCCAGAGTCGAGCTCTGAGGCAACCGCCGAGACGAACCCTGACGCAGGCCCCGAGGCAAGCCCGGCCCTTGCGAAGAACACCCTGCTGACGTTGGAGCGGCTGCAAGAGGCAGCGCACGGACTCACGCTCGAGCAACTGTGTGAGGAGGTCGGCTGGACACACCGCACGGTGACACGCCACCTCAAGAAGCTCGCCGACAGCGGCCTCGCCGAACAGGCCGAGAGCGGGTGCTGGCTCGCGAGCGCGACGGCCGCCACCCCCGTTCGCTAGTACGCGACGTGGAGACCGCCGGGCGGCGCACGCGGCCCGGCGGCTCAACACGCCCGCGGCGGTGGCAAGTTGTGCGGCCCGCCGAACATCGTGCGCAAGGTCTTGACGCTCGTTTCGGCCGTGTGAACGATGGCCTGACTACGTAGTCAGACTGGCCGTCGTTCACACGGCCGAGGGCGATCGGGAGGGCGCGTGCCGACTACCATGACCGACGTCGCCCGTGCCGCCGGCGTCTCGCAGAAGACGGTGTCCCGTGTCGTCAACGGTGAGCCGTACGTGAGCGCCGAGATCCGCGAGCGCGTGCACCGGGCCATCCGGGACCTCGACTTCCGCCCCAACAACACGGCCCGCGCGCTGCTCAAGGGAAGACACCGCCGCATCGGCGTGATCTCGCTCGGCAGCGCGCACTACGGGCCCACGACTCTTCTCATGGCCCTGGAGCGGGCCATGCAGCGGGCCGGTTACGCGTTCGCGCTGGCCGGCACCCGCGACGGCCGGGACAGGAGTCTCGCCGCGGCCGTCGCCTCGTTGCTGGACCAGGGCGTCGACGGTGTCGTGCTGTCGGAGCCGGTCGACGACGGGTCTCCGCTCCGGTTCCGCTGCGACGTGCCCATGGTCAGCCTGGGCGAACCCGTCGAGCTGTCCGGCGCCGCCGGCGCGGTGGTCAGCGCCGATGGTGTCGCCGACGCCCGATGCGCCACCGAACACCTCCTCGCCCTCGGCCACCGCACCGTGTGGCACATCCCGGGCCCCGGCAACTGGTTCAGCGCCCGCGACCGCGAACGGGGTTGGCGTGCGGCACTGACGGAGGCCGGAGTCGAGGCGCCGCCGCTCGCCCCCGCGGGCGACTGGACCCCCGCCTCCGGCTACCGCGCGGCCCGTCAGCTCGCCCGCGACCCCGACGTCACCGCCGTCTTCGTGGCCAACGACGAGATGGCACTCGGCGCCCTGCGTGCCTTCGCCGAGGCCGGGCGCCGGGTCCCCGAGGACGTAGGCGTCGTCGGCTTCGACGACATCCCGGCGGCCGCCTACCTCACCCCGCCGCTCACCACCGTCCGCCAGGACTTCGCGACCGTCGCCACCCGCGCCGTCGACGTCCTGACCGCCATGATCGAGGACACCCCTCGACCGGCCCAACTCCCGTACCTGACAAGCCAATTGGTCCTGCGGGAATCCACCGCGCCGAGACCCCGGACGACGTAGCCACCCGCCCGCCTCCGACCATCGAGCCGACAGACCGGAACACCCCCGGTCCGCCCCGCCATGCCCGCACGCCGCCCCGCCGGCCCCCGACGCACACCCACGTAGGCATCGCCCCGTCCCCACCCGCACCACGTGAGGAGTCACGTGTGTTCACCCCGAGCCGCGACCGCCACCCACACCGCCGCCTCCACCACCCACCCACACACCGACCACCCTCGCGCCGCGCCCTGCTCCGAGGCGCCGCAGGCCTCGGTGTCACCGCGGCGCTCGCCGCCTGCGGGCAGGGTGCCACCACGCCCCGTACGTCCGGCGACGTCACCCTCGCCCTGTGGACCCACGACCAGAACTACGAGAAGTTCTTCACCCGTGCCATACCGGCCGCCGACCGGCTCACCGACTTCGCGTACCACCTGAGCACGACCCGCGCGGGCGCCCCCGACCTGGTCACCAAGCTGCTCGCCCAGGCCGTCGCCGAGCGTGGTGTGCCGGACATGGTCGGCTTCGAGATGAGCGCGTTTCCGCGGATGCTGCGCGGTGACATCGCCGAGCGGCTGCTGCGCGACTTCGGTGAGGACGTGGCGAAGGTGCCGGGCCTGAAGGAGGACCTGCTGCCCGCGCGTACCGCCCCGTTCAGCAAGGACGGCAAGCTCTACGGCCTGGACTCCGACACCCCGCTGGTCGTGCACTACTACCGCAGGGACCTCTACGAGAAGTACGGGATCCCGGTCGCGGCCGACACCTGGGAGGAGTTCGCCGAGATCGGCGAACGCGCCCACCGCAAGCACGACGTCGCGCTCAACGCGGTCGTCACCGGGCCCGACGTCAACCAGGTCGTGCAGTCCTTCCAGATGCTGTTCAACCAGCGCGGCGGCGGCCTCTTCGACAAGGACCAGAACCTCACCCTGGACTCGCCCGAGGCGGTCGAGGCACTGGATTTCGTCTGCCGCGGCCTGCGCGCCGGCTTCATCACCCCTGTCTCCGACTACTTCGGCGGCCCGATGCAGGCCGCGCTCAAGCAGGGCAAGGTGATCGGCGTCCTCATGGCGACCTGGTTCAAGATCTACGGCCTGATGCCCAACGTGCCCGAACAGAAGGGGAGATGGGGCATGACCGCCCCGCCCCGGTTCGCCGCGGGCGGCCACGCCACCTCCACCAGCGGCGGCACCGGATTCGGTGTGCTGCGGAACAAGCCCAACTCCCGGGCCGCCACGGAGTTCCTGCACAGCGCCTACCTCACCCACGAGGCCCAGGTCCGCCGCTTCCACGACCTCGGCTATCTGCCCACCCGCGCCTCCGTCTACAAGGACAAGGCACTGCTGCGCACCACCGACGCGTACCTCGGCGGACAGCGCCCGTTCGACGTCTACACCGCGCTCCTCGACGACGCACCACGTGTGTACGTCAGCCCCGACCAGTCGATCCTCAACGACGTGCTCGCCGGCTGTCTGCTCAGTGCCTACCGCGGCGACCTCACACCCCGCGCCGCCATCCGCAAGGCCGCCGCCGACTTCCGCGACCAGGCGGGGAGGTAGCCATGACCTCGACATCCCTGCGCGCCCGGCCCGTCCGTGTCACCGAGACCGCCGCCACGGACGGCCAAAAGCGCCGCGCGCCCCTCCACCCGTACCTCTTCATCGCCCCGTTCTACGTCCTGTACGTGCTGTTCATGCTGGTCCCCATCGTGGTGGCGCTGTGGCTGAGCCTGTGCGAGTGGGTCGGGCTCGGCACCCCGCACTGGGTCGGCCCGCGCAACTACCAGCACCTGCTGGCCGACGCGAGCTTCCACCGGGCGCTCGGCAACACCGGGATCTACGTCCTGGTCAGCCTGGTGGTGATCGTGCCCGCGGCGCTCTTCGTCGCCCAGGCCATCAACGCTCGTGGGGTACGCGCCCGTGACCTGTGGCGCACCGCGTACTTCGTACCGATCGTGGTGTCACCGATCGTCGTCGCCCTGATCTTCGGGCTCATCTTCGACCAGCAATTCGGGCTGCTCAACTCGCTTTTGCGGGCGCTGTTCGGCACCGGATCCGTGGACTGGCTGGGCGATCCGACGCTGTCCAAGGTCGCCATCTCCCTTGTCACGGTGTGGCGTTGGACCGGGTACCTCACCATCTTCTTCCTCGCCGGACTGCAGAACGTGCCGCGCGAGCTGTACGAGGCCGCGGCCATCGACGGCGCCGGGCGGGTGCGCACCTTCGTCACCGTCACCCTGCCCGCGCTGAAGCCGGTCACCGCGTTCGTCGCGGTGACCTCGTTCATCGGCGCCGCGCAGATCTTCGACGAGCCGTATCTGCTCACCGGCGGCGGTCCTGCCGAGGCGACCCTGTCCGTGGCCATGTTCATCTACCGGGCCGCCTTTGAACGCCAGCAGTTCGGCTACGCGGCCGCCGCCGGTGTCGTGCTGTTCGTCGTCGTCTTCACCCTCAGCCGGATCTTCAACCGGCTGCTCGGCATCGGGAGGACCCAGTGAGCGCCCCAGCGAACGCCCGAGTGAACGTCACGGTGCTGCGCCGCCCCCTCCTCCACACCACCCTCGGGGTGCTGCTGCTCGCCTTCACCGCCCCACTTCTCTGGGCGCTCAGCGGCTCCTTCAAGCGGCGCGGCGACATCTTCGGCTACCCGCCGAAAATCGTCCCGTCCCCGGCCACACTCGCCAACTTCCGTTCCCTGCTCACCGAGCAGCCCTTCGGCCGCTGGTTCCTGATGAGCGCCGTGGTCGCGCTGCTCGCGACCGCCGTCTCGGTGTTCGTGTGCGCGCTTGCCGGATACGGCTTCGCCAAGTTCCGGTTCGCCGGGAAACGGTTCCTGTTCGGCGTGATGTTCAGCTCGCTGTCGATCCCGTTCGCGGTCATTCTCGTGCCGCTGTTCGTGATCCTCGTGAAGACCGGGCTCGGCAGCCCGTGGTTCGCGCTGATCGTGCCGTGGGTGGCACCCGCGTTCGGGATCTTCATGATGCAGCAGTACATCGTGCAGAGCGTCCCGGACGAGATCCTGGAGGCGGCCCGCATCGACGGCGCGAGCGAGTTCGGGATCTTCCGGCGCGTGGTGCTGCCGCTGCTGCGGCCCTCGCTCGGCGCGCTCGGTGTCTGGCAGTTCCTTCAGAGCTACAACAGCTTCCTGTGGCCGCTGGTCCTGGTCTCCGACAGCTCCCAGTACACCCTCCCGCTCGGCCTGCAGACCCTCTTCCGGGCCGAGAACCGCCAGTACGACCTGGTCCTCGCCGGCTCCGTCCTCGCGGTGGTCCCCGCCGTCCTCGTCTTCGTCCTCCTGCGCAAACAGCTCCTGGAGGGCCTGTCCACGGGCGCGGTCAAGGGCTGATTGGCCCTTGGCTCGACGGTCTCAACTCACGTATAGGAGAAGCATGTTCGCCCTCCCGCACCGGGTCCTGTTCGGCGCCGCCTACTACCACGAGTACCAGCCCCACGACCGGCTCAAGGACGACCTCGACCAGATGGCCGAGGCGCACTTCACCGTCATCCGGGTCGGCGAGTCCGTCTGGTCGACCTGGGAACCCGACAACGGCCGATTCGACCTCGACTGGCTCCAGCCCGTCCTGGACGGCGCACACGAACGCGGCATCTCCGTGGTCCTCGGCACCCCGACGTACGCGGTGCCGCCGTGGCTCGCCCGGCTCTACCCGGAGATCGCGGGGGAGCGGAAGACCGGACAGCGGATCGGCTGGGGCGCCCGCCAGGAAGTCGACTTCACCCACCCCGCGTTCCGCTTCCACGCCGAACGCGTCATCCGCAAGATCACCGGACGCTACGCCTCCCACCCGGCCGTCATCGGCTTCCAGGTCGACAACGAACCCGGCAACGAACTCCTCCACAACCACGGCGTCTTCCAGCAGTTCACCGACCGGCTGCGCGCACAGTACGGCGACGTGGAGACCCTGAACCGCGAATGGGGCCTGGTCTACTGGTCGCACCGGCTCGCCACCTGGGCCGACCTGTGGACCCCCGACAACAACGCGCAGCCCCAGTACGACCTGGCCTGGCGCCGCTTCCAGGCCGACCTCACCACCGAGTTCATCGGCTGGCAGGCGGACATCGTGCGCGAGTACGCGCGGCCCGACCAGTTCGTCACGACCTGCATCTCCTACGAACGCCCCGGCATCGAGGACGACCAACTGACGCGCCGCCTCGACGTCACCGCAGGCAATCCCTACTACGCGATGCAGGACGGCCTCGCCCACCCCGACGGCCCGCAGTCCCCGCAGGGCTGGACCACATCCGGCACCTGGGCCCTCTACCGCAGCGCCGACCGCATGTACTCCTCGCGCCAGGAAGCCTTCCTCGTCACCGAGACCAACGCCCAGGCCATCGGCGGCAGTTGGCACAATCGCCCGGCGTACGACGGACAGTGGCGGCAGGCGGCATGGGCGCTGATCTCGCGCGGCGCCTCGATGATCGAGTACTGGCACTGGCACACGCTGCACTTCGGTACGGAGACGTACTGGGGCGGCATCCTGCCCCACAACGGCCGACCCGGCCGCGTCTACCGCGAACTCGCCACGCTCGGGGCTGAGTTGGAGACGGCAGGCGACCTGGTGGCCGGCCTCACCCCCGACGCCGACGTCGCCTTCCTCTACGCGGGCCCCAGCAAGTGGGCACTCCAGGCCCAGCCCGCGCTCGCCCGGCCCGACGGAGGAGCGGACCCGAACTCGTACCAGACCATCTTCGACGCGTTCTACCGCGGCGCTTTCGACGCGGGCCTCCAGACAAGGGTGCTGCACCCCGGTCAACTGGCGCAGACGGAAACCGAGTTGCCCCCGGTTCTGGTCGCCCCCGCCTACTACGCGGCCGACGACGCCACCCTCGACCTCCTCACCGCGTACGCCGAGCGAGGCGGGCACCTGATCATCGGCCCGCGCACGGCATACGCCGACGAGGAGGCCCGCGCCCGCACGAACGCCCAGCCCGCGCGCCTGGCGGAGGCCGCCGGAGTGACCTACGACGAGTTCAGCAACCTGTCAGCACCCCTCACGGTCCACGGCACGGACGACTTCCCACTGGAGGCCGACACCCACGCGCTGCACTGGGCGGACGGCCTGACACCGACGGACGCGCAGGCACTGGCCTCGTACGAGCACCCGCACTTCGGGCGCTGGCCGGCCATCACCACACGCGCGCACGGTGCGGGCCGCATCACATACGTCGGCACGGTCCCGGACCCGGCGCTGGGGCGCGCCCTGTTCGGCTGGGCCGCACCCGAGCCCGAGGCGGCCTGGCGCCCCGAGGCCCCCAGCGTCACGACCACGTCCGCGACCGCCCGCGACGGCCGCCGGGTCCGCTTCCTGCACAACTGGTCCTGGGAGGCGCAGTCCTTCACACTGCCGGAGGCGACGCGCGACGTGCTGACGGGCGACGTCCACGAGAGCGGAGACACCATCGCGCTGGGGGCGTGGGACGCTCGGGTTCTGGAGGTGACGGGGCGGTGAGACGGGGTTGGCAATGATGAGTGCCGGTCCCTAGGGTCGGCGACCATGACAGTTCTGATCACTGTGTGCGGAGCGTCTCCCGGCGTGGGCAAGTCGACGCTGTGTACCGGGCTGTCCCGATGGCTGGCCGATTCGGGGCTGCGAGTGGATCACTTCCGAGAGGAAGAAGTGCTGACCCGGCCTCAGTTCGACGCCGTGGCAGCGGAGTTTGGGGCGACGGGCACGGTCGAGCTGGAGACTTTGCTCGCAGGAACCAAGCAGTTCGTTGATTCGGTACTGGCGAGCGACGACGACGTGGTGGTCGCGGACGCTCTGGTTCCGTTCGTGCCGACGCTGCTGGCCATGGGGCACGGCGAAGAGACGATCGACGCCTTCATGATTGCCCTCACGGAGGTACTCGCACCGGTTCGCCCCCTCATGGTCTACGTCGATGGGAACGCCGAGGCCGCCTTGCCCCGAGCCGCCCGAAGAGAAGGGGAGCGGTGGCTGGACTGGTACGTCGGCAAGCTCGCCCGGTACGAGGTGAGCCCTCCCGTGGCCGACGTCGCGTCGGCGGTCACGTATCTGCGGCGGGAGCGTGCTGTCACCCTTGGCGCGGTCGGCCGCCGGGGCTGGGAGCTCGTCGTCGTCGAACGAGCCGATGAGCTGCCTCGGAACGAGGTGCTGCGGGTCGCTCAGCGGGGCCTGGGACCGTACCTGGGCATGACCGTCCAAGACGGATAGGGCAGGCAGGACTGGCAATGTGACGATCGACGGGAGGCCCGGTGCTGGTCGTCACCAGCACCGGGCCTCCCGTGACAGGGCCCACTGGGGCCGTCAGCGCTTCAGGGTCATCGCATAGATCCCCAGGTTGCTGTTGTGCTGCCAGTCGAGGCCTCCGGACCCGGGGGCCACCCAAGCCGGCACCGACGGTGTCGCCAGGGAGAGAGACCGTACTTGTTTCCCGGACTCCAGAGGGACGGTCGTTTCGTAGAGGGATGCCTTGGTGGTGGTCTTACCGGTACCCGCCTTGAGCTGGTACGCGGTCGTCAGCGCGACGTCGTTGCCGAAGTCCGGAGCCTTGTTCGCCCAGCCGGTGAGCTTGAGCGGAACCGTCGCGGTGCTGCCGTCGGTGTAGGTGACGACGGCGGTGGCCGACGCGGCGCCGGTGCTGCCGTTGTCGGACGCGCCCACGATGTGGAGGCTGTCGTAGTTCCCGGTGGGGAGGGCGATCGCCTGGCCGGTGGACTTGACGAAGTTCTTGCCGGTGCCGGAGGTCCCGGGTGCCTGGTAGGTCACCCCGCCGAAGGTGACAGGGCCCGGTGCGGGCAGTTGGTCGGCGGCGAAGCTCGTACCCGTGCCGTCGAAGTCACCCTCGCCCGGCGCGGCGAGCGTGGCGACACCGTCGTTGTTGTAGGCGGAGTTCAGGTCGACGGCGCATGAAGTGGCCGTCCGGATGGTGCAGTTCGCACCGGCCGTCCGGACCACGACGGTGACGGTCTTCTTGACCGGGGCGGCTCCGGGGAGTTCGGCGGTGACCGGCACCTTGTAGGTGCCTGCCCTGGTCCCGGCCGGGGCGGTGATCCGCAGCTGCTTGTTCATCTGTGTGGGAAGGCCGTTCGAGTCGGCGGTCGCCGTCGTGTCGGACGGGGACACCTCCCATCCCGTCGGTGCCTTCGCGGTCACAGAGACCCGCGCGCTGTGCGGGGACGTGGCCAGCAGTGTCAGGTCGACCTGCTGTCGCGATGCGTGGTCTGCGGAGGGCTCGATGGCGACTTCGTCCGGCCCCACGTCGGCGCTGAGCTGATGCCGCGTACTCGGCGTCGTGTTGAGCGACGGCGGGGCGTTCTTCGTGTCCGTCGCCCATGAAGTGGGCTTGGTGCTCAAGGCATAGCCGATGTGCCCGCCGTGGGCGATGTCCGACTGATCGACCCATGCCTGGTCCCAGGGCTTGCCGTTCACCGTCGCGGAGGCGATGTACCGGGTGGCCATACTGGTGCCGGGCGCCGAGATCGTCAGCGTCCCGCCCTGTGTCTTCCCGTACTCACCGATCCGCACCCGGGCGTTCGGGAACTGCGGAGTGGTGATGACGTCGAAGTTGCCGCCGCTGGTCGTGGGGTAGAGGCCCAGCGACGACATCACATACCAGGCGGACATCTCACCCATGTCGTCGTTGCCGGGGATGCCGCCGGGGCTGTTCGTGAACAGGGTCTCCTGCGCCTTGACCACGGTCGCCGTGCGGCCGGGCTGCCCGGTCCACGCGTAGAGGTACGGCGCGATGAGGTTCGGTTCGTTGTTCGGGTTGTACTTCGTGGAGCCGTAGTAGCCGTACGGGTCGCTGACCCAGGTCTTGCGCGCGGTCCCCGCCGGATCGGTGAGGAGGTCGTCATAGGCGAAGAAGTCGTTCAGCCGCTTGTCCGTCGCGTCCTTGCCGCCCAGCATGCCGATGAGCCCCGCCGGGTCCTGGGGCACCGACCACTGGTACTGGCTCGCGTTCTGCTCGTGGAAGGCATTGTTGCTGGTGACCGGGTCGTACGGGGTCAGCCAGGTACCGTCGGCCGCGGTGCGCGGCCGGAACTGGCCGGTCTGCTTGTCGAAGACGTTCTTGTACGCCTGGCCGCGCTCGGCGAACATCTTGGCGTCGGCCGTGTGGCCGAGGCCCTTCGCCATCAGCGCCAGTGACGCGTCGGCCGCCGCGTACTCCAACGTGGCCGAGGTGCCGTAGTAGCAGTCGTTGTCGTTCGACTTGGTCGGGCAGCAGTTGCCGCTCGTGTCCCTGCCGCAGTCGGCGGCCGACTTCACATTGAGGCCGTAGGGGATGTAGCCGCGCTCCGCGTAATGCGCGGCGCCGGCACGGCCGTTCTCACGGACGTCGGCGGGCGGCACCTCGGTCGCGTTCGCCCGGAGGTACTTGTACGCCTCCTCGGCGTCCGCCCCGGTGAGCAGCCCCTTCGACCAGCCCTCGACGAGGAACGGCGTGACCGGATCGCCGGTCATGATGTTGCCTTCCTCGTTCTCCAGGTACCAGCGCGGCAGCGCGCCGCCCTCCCGGGCGATCGCGAGGATCGACTTGTCGATGTCACGTGCGACCTTGGGAACGAGTATCTCGAGGAGCTTGTTCTGCGTCCGGTATGTGTCCCACAGCGAGAGATTGCTGTAGGGGGTGTAGTCCGTGGCGGTGTGGAGCTTCTTGTCGGCTCCGACGTAGCGGCCGTCGACGTCACCGATGAGGTTCGGATCGAGCAAGGAGTGGTACAACGCCGTGTAGTACGCGACCTGTTGGTCGTGCGAGCCGCCACCGATCGCGGCCTTGTGCAGCATGGTGTTCCACGTGGTGTTCAACGCCTTGTGCACGGCGTCGAAGTCGAAGCCGAACTTCCCCGTCTCCGTCGCGAGATTCTTGTGGGCGCCGGCGAGGCCGGTGAAGGAGAGCCCCACCTTCGCGACCACGGGGGCGTCGTTCTTCGTCGTGTCGAACGTCGCCCACGCTCCGTTGGAGCCCTTGGCGGTCGACTCGCGGGAACCCGGGCTCCGTTCGGCGCCCTTCCAGGTGCCGTACGACGCGAACGGACGGCTGAGCTCGGCGACGAAGTAGGTCTTCTTGGAGTCCTCGACCCATCCCTCGACCGTCCGGTCGCCGACGACGCGAATCTCCGAACTGCTCACGCCCGCACCGGCGTTGAACATCACGTTCGCCTGACGCGTCCGTGGGAACCTGTACTGCTGCCACCCGGTCCGGTCGGTCGCCGTCAGGCCGGCGGTCACGCCGTACTTGTCGAGCTTCGTCTCGTAGTAGTCGGGTTCCGTCGTCTCATTCGCGTGGCTGAAGGCCGACGCGTACTGCGCCGGATCGGTGGAGGTCACCTCGCCGGTCGTGGGCATCATCGGCAGGTAGTTGAACCGGCACCCGTTGATCGTCGTCTGACTGAACCCGACGACCGTGTCGGAGGACTCCTTGCCGCACCCCGTGCCACCGGCCGTCTTCATCAGCGGACTCTGCTGCACCAGGCCGAACGGTGCGCCCGCGGCAGGGAAGGTCAGCCCCTCGTTCTCGGTCCCGATGTACGGATTGACCAACTTGGTCAGGTCGGCCCCCGCGCCAGGAGTCGCGTCGGACGACGGCGCCGCCGACGGCTGCGTGGCGGTGCTCGCGTTCGCTGGATTCGCGGCGGCGGAACCCGCGGCAGCGAGGGCCAGGCAGAGCGCGACCGCCCCCAACCGGTCCCTCAGGCGCCGTGCCGTCGATCTGTTCCGGGTTGGTGCGTATCGCGCCGATTGCATGCCGCTCCCGCTGTGTTCCCGCTCGTGGACATCGTTGTCATGCAGCGCGCATGACGGTAGATCTTCTCCTCCGCCCCTGCAAGGGGCCCCGCTCCTCGATCCACGGAACGGAGCGGAGCCCGGTGCAGGTGCGGAACTCGCGGACGCCTGGGCGTGGTTACGGGTAGGACGTCACCGTCGAAGGCACCGTGGTGTCGCCCGAGGTGGCGGCTCCGGTGTCGTTGATGACGTGTTCGTACTGGCCCTTGCCGCCCAGTGACACCACGAGCAGGTCGTGGAACTTCACGCCCGGTGTGTTCGGCGCGGTGAAGCCGCGGTCCTGGCGGATCGTCGGGTCGACGTTGAAGAAGCAGTACGAGCCAAGGCCCCAACCCTCGTGACTCGTCACGGAGTTGTCCACCTTGTAGGCCGCGAAGCCCTTGGTCGTGCCGTCCTGGACGGCGGCCTGGTTGGGGGCGTCGTAGGCCTTCTCGTTCTGGAAGAAGATGGTGCGGCCGCCCTGCCCGAACCACTGCACGTCGTACTTGTTGAAGTGCTCCACGAACAGGCCCGTGGCCAGGACGTCGTCGCCGTTGACGACGAGGCCGTAGTCCGCGCGGTTGGTGTCCCAGCCGACCCCGTCGCCGTGGTCGGCGCGCCAGATCCAGGTGTGGTCGACGATGGTGTGCCGGGCGTTGACGACCAGGCTGGTGGTGGCCTTGCCCGCCCCCGCACCACCGATCCGTACGAACACGTCCTGCACGGTGATCGGGTCGGCGGAGTGGTCGGCGGACGCCCCCTTCGGCCCGATCTCCACCAGGGTGGAGGAGTTGACGGTGCCGGCGTCCACCAGGAACCCGGCGAGACGTACTCCGTCCACGTCGGCCACCTTCACGGCCGTCGCCCCGCCGTCGGGGATGAGCGTGGCGTAGCCGAGGCCGAGGACGACGGTGCCCGCGCGCTTCACCTGGATCGGTGCGTCCAGGTGGTAAATGCCGGGCGTGAGAAGGAGGTTGAGGCCCTGGTCGAGGGCGGCGTTGAGGGTGCTCGCACTGGCGCCGGGCTGAGCGACGTAGAACTGGCTCAACGGGAGTGATGTGCCGCGCGGGGTGCCGTTGCCCCAGGTCGTGCCGCGGGCGTTCGTGCGCTTCTCCGGCAGGAACACCTTGTAGTCCGCGCCGTCCAGGTACAGGAAGGGCTTCTCGCGGGAGACCGGGGTGGTGTCGAGCGTGGTGTACGGCGGGTCGGGGAAGCTCTGCGCGGGCGCGCCCTCGACGCCGGAGAACACCATGTTCCAGACGGCGTTCTGCCAGCCACCCACCGAGGAGTCGCGGGTGTACCACTGCTGCTGCGAGTACGGTCCGACGGTGCCGTCGATGCGGCTGTCGGCTATGTAGCCGCCGCTGGCCCAGCCGTAGCCGTCGGGGGAGAGGTTGAGGCCGCCGCGGACGTGCATGCGGCGGAACGGGGCGGCCTGGGCGACCGCCCACCGGTTCGTCCCGTTCACCGGCACGAGCGCCAGGTTCTCGGCGCTGCGCCAGAAGTTCTGCGTGGCGTTGCCGTTGAACCAGCCCGCGTCGACCGTGACGTCGCCGTTGATGGTGGTGTCGTCGGGGGAGAGGCCGAGGCCCATGATCGAGGTGTAGAAGCCGAGCTGGGCGTTGAGCCCGTTGTAGGTGCCGGGCTTGAACAGCAGGGCGTAGCGGCCGGTGCCGAACTGGGCGGACTCCTGCTGCTTGAAGATCTCGTCGAGCTTGGCCTGGATGCCGGGCGTGGACGGGTCGAACACGATGACGTTGGGCCCGAGGTCGCCACCGGCGGCCAGCTTCTTGCCGGGCTTCGCCGGCTTGGTGGGCTTCTTCGTGGTGGCGGCGGACGCCGCGGCGCTGCCGAGTGCGGGCAACGCCGCGGCGGCGACACCCGCGGCGAGCAGACCGCGGCGTGATGGAGACGGAGTGCGGGACGGGTGGGTCACAGCGGCTCTCCTGGTTCATGAAATGAACAATGGGGGGTGTGGGAGCGCTCCCTCGGCGACGCATGCTTCAGGTCGGTGAATGTGGCGTCAAGAGTTGCGGCAGAAGTCCACGGAGGGACGGGAGTGGTACGTCCAAGTAAGGCCATAGAAGGGGTAGTTGAGCCTTCAGGAAGTGGCGGCACGGGGTGAGGGTTCGGTGCGGCCGTGGCCGTCGCTGTCGTTGCGTCGCCGTGCCGCCGTGGCTGTGTCGCCGTGCCGCCGTGGCTGTGTGACCGTGTCGCCGTGGCTCTGCGAGAGGAATTCCGACATCGTTGTCAGATGTCTTGTCGCCCGCGGCTGATCTTTGTACGTTGCACAGGCATGACTGGACAGGAAGCGCTTTCAACGCTTGCCCTCGGGAGGGGACATGACGCCTGGAACCGCAGTACCGGCACGCCGCCGCAGACCTCCGCGGCCAGGGCTGTGGCCCACCGCGATGGCGGCCGGGGCCGCCCTCCTCGCCACCGCGTTCATCACTCCGCCCGGGGCCGCGTCCACACCGGACACCCGCTCCGCGGTCACTGGCGCCGGCCTCGGTAAAAGCCTGGTCGCGGGCTACGACTTCGAGCACCCGGACCCCGCGGACGCCGGGCGCGAACTCGACGTGGGACCGTCCGGCACCACCTTGTCGCTCGTCAACGGCGGCGCCGCGATGCGCGTGCGCGACGACGCCGATCCGCGCCGCGGCCACGTCCTCCAGACCCGCCAGGTGCAGCCGGGCACGGCCGGCAACGACGACTGGAAGGCGGGCGTGTACGACCCGGACGGCGCGGCCTCGATGCACGCCTTCAACGGGGCCCGCCAGGCCACCGTGATGGGCTGGTTCCGCACCACGGGGCAGAACCCGAGCCCGAATTCGGGAACGGCCGACCCCTCCGACCTCTACAACGCCATCGGCCTCGCCGGCGTCCTGACCGGCGACTCCAACGGCCACGACGTCCGGGCTCTCCTCGAACTGATCGACGTGGACGGCGAGTTGCGGCTGGTCGCCCTCGGCCGCCGCGTGGACGGTTCCGCGTCGCAGACCTTCGCCGCGGACGGCGACTGGCGCAAACACCTGCCGGACGGCCAGTGGGTCCACCTGGCCGCGACCTTCGACTTCGACACCGGCAAGATGGCGCTGTACCGCAACGGCCGTGCCCTGCCCGGCAGTTACGTACGCGACGACGACCCGTGGGCGCTCGCCGGAGACCCGGAACCCGATCTCGCCTCGCCGACCGATCCGCGCGGCATCAAGATCGGCGGAAGCTTCCCGCAGAACACCCGCGAGGCCAACCCCTGCAACTGCCGCATGGACGACCTGATGTTCCTGGACCGGGCCGCCACCGCGGGCCAGGTGCGGGCCGAGTACCGCCGCACCGGCGGGCACCCCGGCTCTTGAGCGCCCGTCCCGATATCGCCCGCCGCGCACACCGTACGAATCGTACGAAGGGAGCCCCCTTGTCCCCGTCGGCCCCGCACGTCCGGCCCCGTAAGAGACCCCTCCTGATCCAGCTCGTCACCGGCGCCCTGCTCGCCGCGACCCTCGCCGTGGCACCGGCGGGCGCGGCCGAACCGCCCGCCGACACCGGGGCGAGCGCCATCACCGACCCCATCCCCGGCAAGCCCGTCACCTCCGGCCTCGGCCTCGAGGTCGAGGAGTTCGCCCAGCTCCCCAAGTCCGAGCCGCGCCCCGGCCCGGTCGAGGACGACCGGCTCATCCGCTACAACCGGATCAACTACCTGACCCCGTTCCCGGGCGGTGCCGGCCGGCTGGCCGTCGCGGACCAGAACGGCGCCATGTACGCGCTCAACAAGGACGGCTCCGGGCAGCACCTCTATCTGGACCTGTACAAGGAGTTCTCCTCCGCCTTCTACGCCAGCCGTGGCCTGGGCACCGGATTCGGCTACGTCGCCTTCGACCCGGACTTCCGGCACAACGGCCGCTTCTACACGGTCCACACCGAGAAGCCCGAACTGACCGAAGCCAAGCCGGACTTCAACCAGCCCAGCGGCAACGGCTTCCACGGCATCGTCACCGAGTGGACCGCCGACGACCCGAGCGCCCCCACGTTCTCCGGCACCCACCGCGAACTGCTCCGCATCGGCTTCAACGGCCAGGTCCACGGCATCCAGCAGCTCGACTTCAACCCGACCGCGAAGCCCGGCGACGCGGACTACGGGCTGCTCTACATCGCGGTCGGCGACGGCGGAAAGGGCAACACCACCGGCGACCCGCAGAACCGCGCCCTCCCGCACGGCAAGCTCCTGCGCATCGACCCGCGCGGCCACGACAGCGCGAACGGCCAGTACGGCATCCCGGCCGCCAACCCGTTCGTGCACCAAGCAGGCACCCTCGGCGAGATCTACGCGATCGGCATGCGCGACCCGCACCGCTTCAGCTGGGACACGCGCGGCAGCCACCGCATGTTCCTGTCCCACGTCGGCGAGCACGCCATCGAGTCCGTCTACGAGGTCAAGGCCGGCGACAACTACGGCTGGAGCGAGCGCGAGGGCGCCTTCGTCTTCGACAAGAAGGCCACCGACCCCTGCGCCAAGATCCTCCCGCTGCCCGCCGACGACGCCAAGTACGGCTACACCTATCCGGTCGCCGCCTACGACCACGACCCGCCGGCCGACTGGGACTGCAAGTCCGACGTGGGCCGCGGCATCTCCGGCGGCTACGTCTACCGCGGCCACGATCTGCACGGCCTGCAGGGAAAGTACATCTTCGGTGACATCGTCGACGGCCGTCTGCTCTACACGGACGAGAGCGACATGCGGCGCGCGAAGCCGGGAGCGCAACAGCAACTGGCGCAGCTGCACAGCCTGATGGTCTACGACGCGAAGTCCGGCAAGCGCGTCTCCATGCAGGAACTGGCCGGTGACAAGCGCGTCGACCTGCGCTTCGGGCAGGACGCCGACGGCGAGCTGTACATCCTCTCGAAGGCGAACGGCAAGATCTGGAAGGTGACGGGAACCCGCAAGTTCGCGAGCTGTGACACCGACGGGACCACCCTCACGAATGTGATGGGCGCGGAGAACTGGGCGCCCGTCACCCCGTCCAAGTGGCAGTTCAAGGACGGCGAGGCGGTCATGACCGAGCCGGGCGCCGAACGGCCCGGACCGCGCCGCCCCTACGAGTACGCGGTGCTGACCGCGGGCCCCGCGTACCGCAATGTGCGTATCGACGCGCAGGTCCGCATCGATACGCCGACCGACATCGACAACCGGGACGTGATCGTCGTCTTCGGCCACGAGTCGGACACCCGGTTCGGCTACGCGCATCTGTCCCAGGACAACTCCATCTACCCGCACAATGGCGTCTTCACGGTGGACGACGCCGACCGCCTGCGGGTGGAGGACCAGTGGGACGGCACCACCGGCGCCCCGCCCGCGATCAGCGACGCGGCGTGGCACCAGGTCCGGGTGGTGCGTTGCGGCGACACGGGGGAGACGGCCGTCTACATGGACGGTTCGCACTACCCCTTGATGACAGCCGTGAGCACGCGACCCGGTGACGGACGCGTCGGCTTCGGATCGTTCGACAACGCCGGCCGGATCCGCGGTCTGAAGGTGTCCGGTACGTCGTAGCGGACATGTGTGGTGACGGTCCGCGGCCGGAGATGTTTCCGGCCGCGGACCGTTGTGCGGTGATCGCCTCGGAGGCGGTCGACGGGGACACTTCTTGACGGGCACCGCGGACTTGGTGCGTGATCATTCTCTTCCCCCTGAACGCGATTCTCGCCGCGGGTGGCGTCGTCTTCGCGATACTTGCCGTGTTCCGTCCCTCCGCACGCGTCGCGGAGGAAGCCGAAGGTGTCGGCGCCGACTTCTACGCTCGGATGTACGCGGCCAAAGCCGTCCCGCTCTGCCTGCTCGCCGCCGTCGTGCACGCACTGGTCGCCGTCCTGATCTGGTGACGAGCGCGTTCCGCCCGGGCAGGTGATACCTCGCGCCTCCCCGCATCCAACCGTCACGCCGCGTCGTTCGCCCAGTATGAAGAAGATCATCAGCGCCGCCGGTCTCGTCCTCGCCGTGACCGCACTCGCCGCACCCGCCCATGCCAGCGACCTCGGCTCCGGAGTCGGTGTCTCGGACGACTGGGACTTCGCCTCCGCGGCCACGTGTCTCCAGGAAGTCGCCGTCGCCCCCGTGCTCGGCGACTCCGTGGGCGAGCACACCACCCACTGCACCGATGGCAACCTGATCACCCACGGCTAGTCGGGAGCCAAGTCGGGGCAGCGCTCGGCTGCCCCGACCGCGGTGTGAAGGCAAGAGCCCTTTGCCCGGGGCCCGTTCAGGCGGGGACAGGCTCCCCGGCCCGCGCGTCCGACTCGCCGTCGGTCGACCGGCCGGTCCGTACGAACAGGTCCTTCTCGCGCAGCCGGGACGTCGCCCAGACGCTGCCCGCCGCGGAGAGGACGAGGTAGCCGCAGGCCGGCCACGGGGTGCCGGATCCGAGCGCGAGGAACGCGGTGACCAGGAGCGGCGTGATGCCGGACGCGAAGATGCCGGACACCTGGTAGACCGCCGACATGCCCGTGTAGCGCACGTGCACCGGGAACAGCGCGGCGAACAGCGTGCCCTGCGCCCCGTAGAAGCAGGCGTGCACGATGCCAAGAGCGAGCACGAGTGCCACGGCGAAGCCGAGCACGCCGCCCGTCTGGAACAGCAGGAAGGCGGGGAAGACCGCCACCCCGAACGCCGCCATGCCCGTCATATAGGTGCGCCGTGCGCCGAACCGGTCCACCAGCCGCCCCGACACCGGGACGAGCACCGCCATCACCAGCGACGCGCCCGTCACCGTCAACAGCACCGAGGTGCGCGGCAGTTGCAGCGTCCCGGTCGCGTACGTCAGCGCGAAGACGCCCCAGGTGTTGAAGGCCACGCCCTCGCCCCAGCGGGCCACCATGCCGAGGAGCAGGTGGCGGCGCGTCAGGCGGTCGCGTACCACCTCGACCAGGGGGACGGCCCTGGGGCCCGTCGTCATGCCGAGCACGGCGCGGAAGGCGGGCGTCTCGTCGATCTTCAGCCGTACGGTAAGACCGACCGCCACCAGGACGAGGCTGGCCAGGAACGCGACCCGCCACCCGTAGCCGAGGAACGCCTCGTCGCTCAGTACGTTGCTCAGGAGCGCGAACACGCCCGTGCCGAGGGCGAGTCCGAGCGCAAGGCCGATCTGCGGGTAGCTGCCGAACCGGCCCTTGCGGCCCTCCGGCCCGTGCTCCACGGCCAGCAGCACGGCTCCGGCCCACTCGCCGCCGAGCGCCACGCCTTGCGCGACACGCAGGACGAGCAGCAGTACGGGGGCGAGCGCGCCCACCTGTTCGTACGTGGGCAGGAGGCCGATCAGCGCGGTCGAGACACCCATCAGGCCCATGGTGAACGCGAGGGTGCGTTTGCGGCCCACGCGGTCGCCGATGTGCCCGAAGAGGAGGCCGCCGAGCGGACGGGCGACGAAGCCCACCGCGAACGTGGCGAAGGCGAGCATGGTGCCGACGGTGCCGTTCGTCTCCGGGAAGAACAGCTTCCCGAAGACGAGGCTCGCGGCCGTGCTGTAGAGGAAGAAGTCGTACCACTCGACGGTGGTGCCCAGCAGGCTGGAGAGGACCACGGTGCGCAGTTTGCGTCCGGACGTGGTGCTGCTCTCCGTGCCCGTGTCCCGGGCGCGCGTCAGTGGTGTGTCCGTATCCGTGTTCATGTCCGCGCTCACACGCCCGCGAACGCCACGGTGCCGGGCTCGACGGGGGCCGGTGCGGCCGGGTGGCGCCACACGCCGCGGCGCTCCAGCAGCGGCAGGACGCCCTCGCCGAACCAGTACGCCTCCTCCAGGTGCGGCACGCCCGAGAGGACGAACTCGTCGATTCCCAGCCGGTGGTACTCCTCGATGCGGTCGGCGACCTCCGTGTGGCTGCCGACCAGTGCCGTGCCGGCGCCGCCGCGCACCAGGCCGACGCCGGCCCACAGGTTGGGGTAGATCTCGAGGTCGGAGCTGGTGCCGCTCGCATGCAGCGCGCGCATCCGCTTCTGGCCCTCGGACTCGGAGGTCGCGAGGCCGCGCTGGACGGCGGCGATGCGCTCGGGGTCCATGCCCTCCAGTAGACGCTCGGCCTCCGCCCAGGCCTGCGCGGCGGTGTCGCGGGCGATGACGTGCAGCCGGATGCCGAACCGGACGGTGCGGCCGAGGAGTTCGGCCCGCCTGCGGACCTCCGCGATCTTCTCGGCGACGGCGGCCGGAGGCTCGCCCCAGGTCAGATACGTGTCCGTGTGCCGGGCGGCGACATCCAGGGCGGCGGGGGACGAACCGCCGAAGTAGACGCTGGGCACCGGGTCCGGCAGCCGGTTCAGGCGGGCGCCCTCCACGCGGAGGTGCTCGCCGTGGTGGTCGACGGTCTGCCCGTCCCACAGGCGGCGCACGATGTCGAGGAACTCGCCCGTCCGTGCGTACCGCTGGTCCTTGTCGAGGAAGTCCCCGTAGGCGCGCTGCTCGGCGCTCTCGCCGCCGGTCACCACGTTGAGCAACAGGCGACCGTGGGACTGCCGTTGATAGGTGGCGGCCATCTGGGCGGAGAGCGTGGGGGAGATCTGGCCGGGCCGGAAGGCGACGAGGAACTTCAGCCGCTCGGTGACCTGCGTCAGCATCGCCGTGGTCAGCCACGCGTCCTCGCACCAGGCGCCGGTGGGCGTCAACGCCCCCTCGAAGCCGAGCTGTTCGGCGGTTCGGGCGATCTGGCCCAGGTACTCCACGGACGCCGGACGGTCGCCCCCCGCGGTGCCGGGGGTCGAGCCGTGACCGCCGCCGACGACGTGGCGGCTGTCGCCGGTGGTGGGCAGGAACCAGTGGAAGGTGAGTGTGGACATGACGGGCTGAGGACCTCACAGAGCGTGGAGCAGAGAACGGAGCGGTGGCCGAGTGCGGCCCTCAAGGGGCGGCGTCAGAGCCGACAGCAGGCCCCGGCGTACAGGCAGAGGTCGATGTGTCGACGGGTGACGAGCGGAGTACGAACAGCGGGCCAACGAAGATCGAGCGGCTGCACGGGCCTCCTCCCACCTTGCCTATAATTCCTACCGGATTACTAGGAATGCTCTCCGTGCCGGTGCCCGTAGGTCAAGTTCCGTCTCAGCAGGCGGACGCGGAGGGGTGTGTCGACGGCCGGGCCGACTCACTGGTCCATGACATCGCACACTCCTGCCAGGCTGCCGTCGCTCACCACCGGCGGCAGGGCGGCGGCGGACTCGGCACAGGTGCTCGTGTCGTTCCCGGTGAGGGGCGACGCGCTGTCGGTGGCCGAGGACGCGGCCGAGGCGGGGGCCGCGAGGGACGCCAGGGCGCCTGTGGCGAGAGCGGCGGCACCGACCGCAGAGCGAAGCGAGGATCCACGCATGGAGAGCTCCAACAGTTCGAAGGAGGCGCTGGTCGCGCCAGGGCACGCCGCGACGGCGCACCCTGCCCGAGTAACGGCCGCCCCGTTTCGCCGGACACGGGCGATCGCTCAAGCTGGTGAGCGGACGGCGGGCCTGTCGCGGATACGCCCTCAGAGGCGCGGGCGCGTGGGTGCCGTCGGCCCGGACAGCGCCGGTGCCAGCCAGCGGTTGAGGAGGGTGCGGAGCCGGGTCTCGTCCTGGGGGGACTCGCCGGGATGCTGGAGCAGTGACGTCAGAAGGCGCATGATCATCTCGGCGAGGCCGTCGAGGTCCTCCTCGCCGATGCCCGCGGCGGACCAGTCGACGGGGAAGCGCTGCAGCATCTTGGCGCCGTAGACGATGGTGTCACCGGTGGTGGCGCCGCGGCCGAAGGCGGTGCTGTCCCCGAGTTGCAGCAGGAGGCTCAGGCGGGGCTCGGTGGGGATGGTCCGTACGCAGAAGATCATGCCCTCGACCACGGCTTCGGCCGGGTCGGTGATGCCTTGCAGGTGCGTGATCATCAGGTCGACGAACGACTCGGCGCCCTGGGCCGCCACCTCGGCGATGATGTCGCTGAGCCGCCCGAAGTGGCGGTACACGGTCTGGCGGGTGACGCCGAGTTCTCCGGCGACGTCGGACAGGGTCGTCTTCGTGACGCCGTGCCGGTCGACGCAGCGGGCCGTCGCGTCGATGATCCGCTGCCGTGCCTCCGCGTCCGATGCGGGAGGTCGGCCTCCCCAGCCGTGGTGCCCCATGGCCTCAGGATCGCACAGGCTCCAGGGCCCGTTGGGGCCTGGTCGCGCGGAGGGCGGCCACGACCAGGCCGGTCGCGGCGAGGGCGCACAGGACGGCGTACCAGAGGCTGCCGACCGGTGTGCCCTGCTCGGTGACGCCGCCGGACGCATCGACGTAGGCGGGCAACGCGACCAGCCAGAGCACCACATGGACGGCGAGGTACAGGGCCGGATACGTCCTCGCGAACCCCGGCGACGCGGCCGGGGCCGGCATCGGCTGCGTACGGCGCGCACGCCACACATCCGCGAGCAGATAGAGGCCCACGATCCAGACCAGGGCGATCTCGACGCCCAGAATGGATCGCTGGATGCCGAGTTGGTCACCGCCCCGGAAGAGGTTGCTGGGGATGCCGGCGATGCCCATCGCCAGTGGTGTCAGCACACCGGCGGCGACGGTGCGCAGGCCGACCTGACGGCCGGTGGGCGTGGCCCGGCCGTCCCGTGCGCCGACCATCCGTACGACGAGGTAGGTCATCGCGCCGAAGGAAACAGAGGCGAACAGGAACATGCTGTTCATCGGGACGGACGCGAGCGCCGGTTCGTTGATCATCGTGTTGCCGGGGTTCCAGGCCCACCACTTCAGCTGCGGTCCGAGCTGATCGAAGATCTCGTAGAAGACCTGGCAGACGAACGCGACGGCCAGCGAACCGGCCAGCGGGCCGCGCCGGGCGAACACGCCGAGGGCGCGGACCAGTTCGTAGGCGAGCTGCGACAGCGCCGGATAGAACGCCACGATGTACAGCGGCAGCCGGTCGTACATGAACTGCACGGTGAACACGTTGTGGGAGAAGATGAAGCCGACGTGCTCCTGCAGCCCGAACCAGCTCGGGAAGTAGAGCGGTGGCTCGATGACCGCCAGGTAGACGACCGAGGCGAACCACAGCGAGATGTTGACGGGGTCGCCGTCGCGGCGCCACCGCCGCCAGGCGTGGACGAAGGCGAACACCGCCCCGCCGACGACGAGCAGTTCCAGGAACGGCATGGTGCCGCTCTCCAGTCCGAACGGGTTGCGGAAGTCCACGACCGGAGCCGCGTCATGGCACGAGAAGCCGAGCCCTTCCGCGAGGCGCTCGGCCGCGGAGTCGCATGAGTAGCCCATCCGTCACTCCTCCAGGCGGGTCCAGTCGGTTCCGGCCGATTCCGGCCGGTCGGCCTTGGTGTCTCAGTCGTTGACGAGGTCGGTCTCGGCGGCGGGCGAGCGGTGGTCCTGCGCGTATGCGTGGGCGTTGGCCCTGGTGATACCGGTGAAGTCGGTGCCGGGCGGGTCCTGTTGGTCGTCGAAACCGTGCGGCACGACCGTCCGTCCGAACAGCTCGCGCACCTTGTGGCGCGCGATACGGAGCCAGAACCGTGGGTCGGTGGCCATCTCGTGCAGCGACTTGTCGAGGTTGAAGACGGCGGTGAACGTCCGCTCCACGTAGTCGTCCTCGCGGCTCGTGGCGGTGATCGCGTTGAAGACCGGCCAGCTCACGCGCGCGGCGATCCTGCGGCGCCAGGCGGGGACGACCTCGGTGCCGGTCGCGAAGTCGTAGGCCTGGTCGCGGGCCATCGCGAGCATCCAGGGCACGTCGAGCGACTTCTTCTGCCGCGCCAGGAACTCGCGGAAGAAGGCGGCGTCGAGGGTGTCCCGGGCGCGCAGCAGCTCGGCCAGGATGAGTGCGGAGCGGGCCGCCGAGCTCATGCCCTGGGCGTAGAACGGATTGAACGCGCAGATCGAGTCACCGACGCTCACCAGGCCGAGGGGCGGCCGGTCCAGCAGGTCGAAGCGGCGCCACTTGTTGCCGGTCGAGCGGGTCAGGTGCACCTCGGAGGTGGGTGTGCAGCCGTGCATCGCCCGCCCGAAGGACGCCGCCCGCACGCGGTCCGCCGCGCCCTCGAACGCCGCCACGTCGCGCGGCATCCGCAGGCCCCACGCCCCCATGCACACGATGGCCCGATCACCCTCGATCGGGAAGAAGTTGCTGAGGAACTCGTGCTCCTCGGGGTGCTCGCCGGTGTCCTGCGTCGGGGTGACGACCAGATGCTTCCACCACCACGACGCGGGACGCCGCTCGGCGGGCGGCAGGTCGTACCACCGGGAGGTGTAGGTGACCTTCGCGTCGAGCGTCTTCTCCTCGGCCGCCGGCCATCCCGCCCCGCTCAGCCAGTCCGCCACGGAGGAGCCACGCCCCAGCGCGTCGACGACGAGCTCGGCGTCCAGCGAGCCCGAGTCGTCCTCCGTATCGTCCGTATCGTCCGTACGGAACTCAACTCCCGCTACGCGCCCGGCCGTTGTGTCACCGTCACTGGTACGCAGACCGGTGACGGTCACGCCCTCGCGGATCTCGATGGCCGGGAGTTCACGTGCCTTGTCGCGCAGGACCCGCTCGATGAGCACGCGGGAGCTGTAGACCATCGTCATCGAACTGGACTTGCGCGCGGCATAGCCGTCGTTCTCGCAGTACGCCGCGTCCAGCGACGGCATCAGGAGCATCCCGCCCGCGGCGATCAGCGCGTCCTCGAAGCCGGGGAAGATCTCACCGATCGCGCGGCGCCCGGAGTTGAGCAGGAAGTGCGGGTGCTTGCTCTGCGGTACGCCGCGTCGGTGCTCGGCGTCCGGCGGGAGTCGATCCCGCTCCAGGACGATCACCTTGTCGAAATGGTTCGCGAGCACTCCCGCGGCACACAGCCCCGCGATGCTGCCGCCGAGCACCACGGCCGTCTTTCCCCGCATGATCCCTCCATTCATACACGTCGTGACTGAATGTATGATCGATGGCAGGGGAAGCTAACAGGTGCGCCTCGAAGGCGCCAGGCTTTCCGCGGGGCCTATTGTCCGCAGGGCCTATTGCCCACCCCGCTCGTCGCGGGCGAGCAGGATGCCCAGTCGGCGCAGGACGTCCACCTGGGCGTCGTTGTAGATGTCCTGGATGGCCTTGCCGACGGTCGACTTGGCGAATTCCTCGCCCCGCGGGGCGTCGGCGGGCAGGGTCTTCAACGCGGGGTGCTGCCGTTGCAGCGACCGCACGTAGGGCACCATGCGTTCGGCGAGGTCGGCGCGGGTCTGTTCGTCGGCGTCGGGCGGCAGTTGTTCGAATGCCGCGCCGGCGGGATCGACGACGGGGTTCTTCATCAGGTCGGCATAGGCCGCCGTGCCCTTCGGACCGAGCACCGTGCTCAGCACGGTGACGAACGAATGGTCCGACTCGGACAACGGGGTGTTGCCGGTCGCGGCCGCCGTGGCGAACTCCAGGGGCAGGTCGGTCGCGACCTCCTTGCGCAGGATGAATCCGAGTTCCATCCTGGCCCGCTGCAACCGTTCGATGGTGGCGGCCAGTTCGGCGTCGAGCGCGCGCAATGCTTCCTCCGGGTGATCGTCGGCCGTGCTCATCTCCGCGATCTGGGACAGGGGGAAGCCCAGGTCGACGAGGCGTTTGATGCGCAGCAACCGGACGAGATGGGCCACGCCGTACTGCTTGTAGCCGTTGGCCCGGCGTTCCGGCTCATCGAGCAGGCCGACCTCGTGGTAGTGGCGTACGGCCCGCAGGCTGGTGCCCGCGAGCTCGGCGATCTCACGCGTGCTCCATGCCATTGATTCGCACTCCGTTCGACTTCCTGCGGTTCGGCTTCTCGCGGTTCGAATTCTCGTGGTTGGGCTTCTGGCGGTTGGCCGCGCGGCCTTTGCTCACCCCATTCGAAACCATGCCGTCGCGGCACGGTCAAGCGCTACACCGCGCCCTCCGGCCGGGCTTGACTGTGCCGTGACGGCACGGTTTCTCCTGGGTCCCAGCGCACCGACGGCACGGATTCGCGACGACCGAGGAGTACGCCATGACGGACCAGACACGCACCGGTACGGCCGGGCAGAGCCAAGCCCAGCAGAAGCTGCTCGACCAGCTCGGCGGGACGAAGGGGATGGTGTACTCGGCGATCCCGGTCGCCGGCTTCGTCGCCGCGAACGCCGCGCTCGGCCGGCTGCCGCTCGCGATCGGCATCGCGCTCGCCGTGGCCCTGCTCGTCACCGTGTGGCGGATGGTGCGGGGGGAGCCGTTCACCGCGGCGGCCGGCGGGCTCTTCGGTGTGGCGGCCGCGGGCGGCGTCGCGGCGTGGGTCGGCTCGGCGGGCGGGTTCTTCCTGATCGGGATCTGGGCGAGCTGCGCGGGCGCGGTGCTCCTGGCTGTCTCGCTGCTGGCCCGCAGGCCGCTGACCGGCCTGCTGTGGAACGCGCTGCACGGCAACCGGCACCCGTGGCGCGACGACCGTCCCAGCATGCTGGCGCACGACGTCGCCACGGCCACCCTGACCGTCCTGTTCGGGGCCCGGTTCGGCGTGCAGCTGTGGCTGTACGAGAACGACTCCACGGCCTGGCTCGCCCTCGCCAAGGTCGGCATGGGCGTACCGCTGCTGGCGCTGGCCCTGCTGGTCGTCTTCTGGGCGTTCCGCCGGTCGACCAAGCGGCTCGTCGAGCGGGTTTGACCGTGCCGCGAGGGCACAGAGTCGCCTCTCACCGCCCATCTCTCGCCCCACACCTCTCACGGCTGACCTCCCGGAGGAGACCATGAAGAAGATCCCCTTGGCCGTCGCGGCCACCACCACAGCCGCCGTCACCGTCCTGGCGCTGGCCGGCACCCACATCGCTCCCGCCGGCGCGGCACAGTCCACGGCAGCCGCCGCCGATGACGCGGTGACTCACCAGGACAACGAACGTGTCCCCAAGGGCGCCGCGTGGACCCAGCACTACTTCCCGTCCTCGGACGCCTCCGGCGCCGACCTGCACGCGGATGTCCTGCTGCCGGAAGACCTTCCCCAGGGCAAGAAGGTGCCGGTCATCCTCTCCGTCGGCTCCTACTTCGGCCACTCCGGAGAGCTCACGGACGAGAAGTGGAAGACGACAGGACCGTCCGGGCGCTTCAAGGACCTCGTCGAGGGCGGCGATCTGTTCCAGCGGGGCTACGCCCTGGTGCAGGTGGACCTGCGCGGCTTCGGCGGGTCCAGCGGATGCCTCGACTACATGGGCAAGGGTGAACAGGCCGACGTCAAGGCGGCGATCGACTGGGCGGCGGAACAACCGTGGTCCACAGGCAAGGTCGGGATGTACGGCAAGTCGTACGACGCGACGACCGCCCTGGTCGGCAACAACCTGGACCAGGACGCGCTGAAGGCCGTCGTCGCCCAGGAGCCCGTCTGGGACATGTACCGCCTGACCCGCTCCAACAGGATTCCGAAGCTCGGCGGGGTTCTCGCCCCCAACACCTACAACCAGATCGCCCAGTTGCCGCCGCTGCCCGACGACCAGAAGCGCTACAAGAAGAACAACCAGTACGAGTTGAAGCACCCCGAATGCGCCGCCTACAACACGGACCACAACCTCAAGGCCGACCCCGAGGACCCGTACTGGCGACAGCGTGACCTGGCGGAGCAGGCCAAGGGCAGCGACACACCGCTGTTCTTCACCCAGGGCTTCATCGAGTCCAACACCACGCCGGAGGCCATGCAGGAGTACCTCGCGGGCCACAAGGGCACCGAGCGCGCCTGGCTCGGCCAGTGGGACCACGTACGCGGCAACTCACGTACAGAGGACGGCCGTCTGGAGATGGGGCGGCCGAACTGGTTCACGGAGGTGATGTCGTTCTACGACCAGCAGCTCAAGGGGACCGACCCCACGACCGCCTACCCGGCCTTCGCCATCCAGGACAGCACCGGAACCTGGCGCTCCCAGGACACCTGGCCGGAATCGGACCGGTCCGCCGATGTGCCGCTGCGCGACGGGTCCTACGTGGACAAGGGCGAGCCCGGCGACTCCGCGAGCTTCCTCACGTGGTCCGAACCCGTCGAGCGCGACGTCCGCGTCACCGGAACCCCCAGGATCCGGATGGACACCGAGGGCAGCGGCAACGTCATGGTCAAGCTGTACGACGCCGCACCGGACGGCTCCGCCGTCATGTTCGACCAGCAGGTCGCCATGGCCGACGGCTCCGGCAGCGTGGCCGTGGACCTCAAGTCGACCGACTGGCGGCTGAAGGCCGGGCACTCCCTGGCCGTCGAGATCGGCACCGTCCAGGACGGCGCGTGGATCGACACCCCGACCGGCGACCGCATCACGGTGAGCGACGCACACCTCCACCTCTCCGTCGACGACCCTGCCGACGACAAGGCCACCGAAGGCGAGCGCTCGCCGTACCTCGACACCTACCTGAAGATGTACACGAAGAAGGAACTGCCCACGCAGGCACCGTCGTTCACGGTCCCCGCGGCCCGCGACTGACACGCCGCGTGACGTACGCCCCTGGCTACCGGGCTCCCGGAAGCGCCGCCCGCCGCCGGAACAGTTCCTCCGCCGCCTCCTGCGCGCGCAGCCGTACCTGTTCCGTGTCCACGCTCAGCACCTTCCCACCGGACACGCGTAGTTCGCCGTCGACCCACACATGGTCCACGTCGGCGGCGGACGCGGAGAACACCAGATGAGGAACCGCGTTGAAGTCCTCGCCGTGGAGGAGGGGAGTGGTGTGAAGCGCCCGCAGGTCGACCGTGACGACGTCGGCGCGCTTGCCCGCCACCAGCGAACCCGTCACGTCGTCGAGGCCGAGGGCGCGGGCGCCGTCCCGGGTGGCCGTGTCGAGGATGTCCCACGGGTCGCCGGTCGTCGGGTCGAGGGAGGTCACCTTCTGCAGCAGCGAAGCGAACTTCATCTCCTCCAGCAGGTCGAGGTTGTTGTTCTCCTTCTCGCCGTCGCTGCCGATGCCGACGGCGATGCCGCGCCGGCGCATGTCGGCGACCCGGGCGGGACCCGACGACAGCTTCATGTTGGAGCAGGGGCAGTGGGCGACGCTCGTACCGGTCTGGGCCAGCAGGTCGAGCTCGCGGTCGTCGAGCCAGACACAGTGGGCGATCACGGTGTGCGGTCCGAGGATGCCGCGATGGTGGAACTCCTCGACTGGGCGGCGTCCGAACTGCCGCAGCGACTCCTCGACTTCCCAGGTCGTCTCGGAGGAGTGGGTGTGCAGCCCGGTGTCGAACTCGTCCGCCAGCGCGGCAGCCGCGCGGAAGGCCTCCTCGCTGCAGTAGAAGAGGTGCTCAAGGCCCACCCAAGAGCGCACCCGGCCGCTCGCGTACGTGCGGTACTCCTTCAGGAGACGACGGTTGGTCTCCAGCGTCTCGAAGTAGTCGTAGCCGGGGAGGTCGGCGACGTAGGGGACAAGCGTGGCGCGGATGCCGACCTGTTCGGCGGCGTGCGCCGAGCCCTCCATGTGGCGCCACATGTCCATCACGGACGTGGTGCCCGCGCGCAGCGATTCCGTGTAGCAGAGCAGCGACGCGGCCTCGGCGATGTCGGGGGTGAGCGCCTTGTGGGCCGGGTCCACGTAGTCGCGGAGCCAGTCCCAAAGGGACTTGGACTCGGCGGTGCCGCGCAACAGGCCCGAGTGCAGGTGGGTGTTGTGCAGCCCGGGAATGACGGCGTGGCCGGTGGCGTCGATGACCTGCGCGTCGGTGCCGGCGAAGGCCTCCGGGCGGTCGACGGCGACGATCCGGTCGCCCTCCAGGAGGACGGATCCGGGGTCCAGGACCGTCTTCGTGCCGTCGCAGGGGATGACGATGCCGTTGTGGATGAGAGTGCGGCGTGTGTGCGTCATGCCCAGAACCCCGCGTGCACCGCCGCCGCCTCTTCGTGCAGGCACGGCCCGACGACATCCACCGGACGCTGCCCGGCCGCCAGCACCTCCCGGCACGGCAGTGCCATCGTCGGGTTCTCGGGGTTCGCGCCGGTCAGGGCGAGAAGTTCGTCCTCGCCCAGGGCGTAGGCGACCCGGCCGATGCCGCTCCAGTAGACGGCCCCTGTGCACATCGCGCACGGCTCCGTGGAGGTGTAGAGCGTGGCTCGGGCCAGTGTGTCGCGGTCGTAGGTACGTGTCGCCAGGCGTACGAGGTTGGTCTCGGCGTGGCCGGTTGCGTCCCGCTCCGAGACGACGGTGTTGCCGGCCTCCAGGACCTGCTCACCGTCGAGGACGAGCAGCGCGCCGAAGGGATGGTTGCCGACGGCGCGGGACTGCGCCGCCGCGACGATGGCGGCCCGCAGGAACGCCTCGTCCTGTGCACTGGGCGCAGTGGTGGTCGTGGCGGTGGTCGCGGTCGTGGTGGTGCTCGTGGGCGTCATGCCTCGCTCCTCAACTTCTCGTACGGTACGGATGGTTGGGGTCGGTCGGACGTACGGGGGCGTGGACACACCACGGTGTACGCGGCCCCCGCCACCGCGAACCCGACGAACAGGCCGAACGATCCGAGCACCGGATGTGCCTCGGCGAGCGGCCCCGTATAGAGGGACTGGTTCATGAACGGCAGCTCGGCCGCGACGGCGAGCAGCACGCACGGCAGGCCCCGGCCGAAGCGGTGCCCGACGTCGTACGGATCCGCGAGCGCGTGCCGCCCGCGGCCCCAGTACGCGACGATCATCACCGCGCCCCACGGCGCCAGCCAGTAACCCGTCATCAGGAGGAAGTCGTTGAGCTGCGCCGCGAAGTCGCCGTGCCCCGCGTACCAGGCGAGCGCCGTGCCGAGGCCGCCGACGACGAGGACCGACACCCAGCGCGGGATACTGAACCCGGCGACGAGCGCCGCCATCGCACCGGAGTACAGGTCGATGACCGTGGAGGCGAGCGTGGAGAGCAGCAGGCACAGCAGCACGACGGTGCCGAGAGCGTGTGGCAGCAGGCCGCTGACCATGGCGCTGGGATCGTCGAGCGCGCCCACCGTGCCCAGCGCCGCGCCGAGCGAGCCGATCCACACCCCGGCCAGCGCACCGCCGCCGCCCGCCGCGAGGAACACCCGACGCGGCGAACTCTGCGCCGGCAGATAGCGGCTGTAGTCGGACGCGTACGCGGACCAGCCGAGCACGCGGGCCGCGGTGACGGCGACGACCAGGAGGAACGCCGCGGTCGAGCCGTCGGCCGGGGCCACGGGAGCGGTCGCGTGCGCCGCACCGAACCCGTACGCCGACATCACCGCGAACACCACCACCAGGACCACGGCCAGGACCCGCTCCACGGTGTGGATCAATCGGTATCCCACGACCGCGATGCCGAGCTGGGCCACCGCCATCAGGGCGAGCGCGGGCCCGAAGCCCATGCCGGTGAGATCGCGCAGGATGAAGACCCCGAGCAACGAGTCGACGACACACCAACCGACGCCGTTGACCACGGTGAACGCCGCGGACGGCAGATTCCCGAGGCGGCCGAACGGGCCCCGGGACTGGACGAGTTGGAGCACACCGGTCAGCGGGCCGCGCGTCGAGAACAGGCCGACAAGCGCCGAGCTGAGCAGTGTGCCCGTGACGATCGCGAGGACGGCGGGAAGCAGGTCGAGGCCGAACACCGACGTCGACAGGGCGCCCACACTGAGCGTCGCGAACTGCACGTTCGCGCCGAACCACAGGGTGAAGAGCGACCAGGGGCGGCCGTGCCGCCGCGTGAGCGGCACGGGTTCGGCTCCCAGGCGTTCGATGGTCGAGGTCGAGGTCGAGGTCGAGGGACGGTCTTCGGGGGCGGCGCGCATGGGTGGGCTCCTCACCAGGACAGGACGGGGCGGTGCGGGTGGTCATGCGGCTCGTTGCGTGACTCAGTGAACCGGCGCCGGGGCTCGGGCGGGATTGCAGATCTCTCCAGACGACCGGCCCATTTCACGCGGCGGCCCCGTACTATGCTCCAAACCCCTTGCACGCCGGTGTGCATGCCTGTAACACGAGTCGCCCGCCCTCCCCTTGGGCGGTGCCGAGGAGGCCGACCGGTGGAGCTGTCCGAACTGCTCGCGATGCCACGACTCGGGCTGCGGTCCGTGGTCTCGTCCCCCGTCGAGAGCCCGCGCATCCGGGGCGTCTACACCACCGATCTGCCCGACCCGGGGCGCTACCTCGACGGCGGGGAACTCGTCCTGACCAGCACCACCTGGTACCACGAGCCGCGCGACGCCGATGTGTTCGTCGCCGCGCTGTCAGGGGCGGGCGTCGCCGCGCTCGTCGCCGGGACGGCGGACGTCGGCGCGGTGCCCGCGCCGCTCGCCGACGCCTGCACCCGGCACGGCCTGACGCTGCTCACCGTCGCCGACGAGGTCTCGTTCGCCGCGCTCACCGAGACCGTGCTCGCCGCGCTCGGTGGCGGCCATCGGCGTGCGCCCTCCGTGAACCTGCACCGCGGCCTGGTCGCCAGCATGGCTGCGGGGGAGGGGGCCGAGGGGCTCATCGACGTGTTCGCGCGGGCCACGGGCGTGTGGTGCGCGGTGCTCTCCGCGACCGGGGCGCCGCGCGCCGGAGGCGTCCCCTCGGTGAGCGAGCGGCAACTCGCCCGCGCCCACCACGACGCGCTCGGCGCGGGCGGCTTTCCCGCCGTACGCTCCGTCCCCGGCTGCGGTGAACTCACCCTGTTCCCCGTCCAGTCGCCCGCCGCGCGCCGACCACCCGCCGGGTATCTCGCCGCCTCGGGCGACTACCGGGACTGGTCGCCGGGCGTGGCCGACGCCGCGTGGGAGGTGTGCGCGCTGCTCGCGCTCGACGGCGCCGCGGTCCAGGAACGCCGCCGCATCGAGGCGCGCTTCCTGCGCGAGGCCGTCGACCTGCTCACCGACGGCAGGGAAGAGGCGGCCGCGGCCCGGCTCACCAGCCTCGGACACGACCTCGACACACCACTCAGCGCCGTGTACGTGCGCACCACCGGCAGCCCGTACGGGGCCGAACTCGCCGCCACCGTCCTGGAGGACGTCGCCGAACGGCTGCCCGGCTGCTCGGTGCCGATCCCCGCCGAGGACGGCGCGTACCTCATGCTCGTACCCGAGGGCGACCACGACACGTCCGGCACCGCCGAACGGCTCGCGCCGCTCCTCGCGGACGGCCACGCCGCCATCGGCACGGGTGAGCCCGCCACGGGCCCGACCGGCCTGCGCCGCTCCCTGGACGAGGCCCGCAACGCCCTCCGGGTCGCGGCCCTCGGAGCCGGCACCGTACGCACCGCCGACCCCGGCGCCCTCTCCTCCTACCAACTCCTCCTGGCCGCCGTCCCCGACGACGTACGCCGCTTCTACCGCGAGCGCCTGATCGGGGTCGTCGAGCGCTACGACGCCACACACGGCAGCGACCTCGTGGCCACCCTCAGCGCCTTCCTCGACGCCTCCGGCTCCTGGCAGCGCTGCGCCGAGCAACTCCACATCCACGTCAACACGTTGCGCTACCGGCTGCAGCGGGTGGAGCAGCTGACGGGCCACAGCCTCGCCACACTGCGCGACCGCGTCGACTTCTGCCTGGCGCTGAGTATCGGGTGAGGACGGACCGCCGTACGCGGAGGTGTACGCGGGGCGTCCCAGGAGGTTTACTCGCCCAATGAGTGACACGACTGGAATGCTGGCCGGCAAGACTGTCATGATCACGGGTGCTTCGAGCGGTATCGGAGAGGCGGCTGCCCGCCTGTTCGCCGCCGAGGGGGCGGCGGTACTCCTGATGGCACGCCGCGAGGACGTACTGAAGCAACTGGCCCAGGAAATAGCCGACTTGGGCGGCCGGGCGGCGATCAGCCCGGGCGATGTCTCGGTCCCCGAGGACACGCAGCGTGCCGTGGACGCTGCCTGTGAGCACTTCGGCACGCTCGACGCGGCCTTCAACAACGCGGGCTTCGCGGGCGATGACCTGTCGCCGCTGCACGAGCTCGACCAGGCCGTCTTCGAGCGCACGATGGCCGTCAACGTCAGCGGCACCTGGAACTGCCTGCGCTCCCAGATCCCGGTGATGCTCGCCGCGGGCAAGGGCGCGATCGTCAACACGTCCAGCACCGCGGCCATGGGGGCCACCGGGGCGCCCGTGCCCTACGTCGCCGCGAAGCACGCGGTGCTCGGCATGACCAGGGCCGCGGCGGCCGAGTACGCGGAACACGGCATCCGCATCAACTCCCTCGTCGTCGGCACCACCCGCACGGAAATGATCGAGCAAGCAGTGGAGGCCTACCCGGAGTTGGGCCCGGCCTTCGTCGCCCGCCAGATGCAGAAACGCATGGCGGACCCCGTCGAGATCGCCCAGGCGGCCCTGTGGCTGTGCAGCGACCGCGCTTCGTTCGCCACGGGTTCGGGACTGGCCGTGGACGGCGGGTGGACGGCCGGCTGACGGTTCCTCCGCCGAGCGTGCGCCGTTGGCGGGAGGGCGTGAGGAGCCCCCGCCCGGCGAGGGTGCTGCCGGGCGGGGGCTCGGTCACCTTCGGGGCCGGGTGTGGGCCCGCCTCGAAGTGCTCAATCGGTCAGGCCTCAGCCGCCGATCGGGCCGGGGGCGTCGTTGTCGGCGTCCTGGCACTGCTGGATACGGTTCTGGATCGCCCGCGCCTTGGCGCGCTCCTTCGCGGCCGACTTGTGGTAGCCGAGGTTGTCCAGCTTGGCGGCCTTGGACTTGTGGCTGGCGACCTGCTGGCGCATCTTCGGGATGTTGCAGGTGATCGGGCCACGGGCCGACACGCTGCCCTGCTCGGCAACGGGGGCTGCCTGCGCCGGGACGGCCGAGAACAGGACGCCGCCCGCGATGGCGGCGGACACGGCGAGTGTGGTGAAACGTCGAAGCAAAGTCGTTCCTCTCCAAGTGACAGGTCCTACAGACCTGTTGGGGGGTGGCTGATAGCAGTCGGTCACTGTATATGAAGAGATCGACTTCTCCTGGTACCGATCGCGGGCCTGCGGGCTCAGCCGACGGCCGCCCCGGACGCACGAGCCTCCGGGCGCCTGCCCCTCATGCGTTCGCCGCCCGCCCCAAGGAGCGACCCCAGCACCGCGCCGACGCCGATCGCGGCGACGGATGCCAGGGTCGTCACCACGTACTGGTGGGCCCCGGGGACGCCGAGGACGAGTTGGAGCACGCTCCGGTACAGGTCCGGGCCGGGCAGCACGCTGCCGGCGATGCCAGGGATCAGTACCGCCCTCGCGGGAACGCCCGCGGGTGGGCCGATCGCGGCGGACACCGCGCCCATCACCGTGGTGGCGAGCCCCGTCGCCAGCGGGGCCGACCAGTCCAGTTGTGCCATGCCGAACATCTTCACGCCCGCGCCGACCAGCGCCGCGGCGATGGCCCAAGGCACCAGGCGGGGGCCGCCGCCCATGAACACGGCGTTGCCCAGGGCGCCGATGCCGCTGGTGACCAGGGTGAGCCAGACGGGCAGCGCGGCGAGCGTCGTGTCGCGGGCGTCGCCGTCGAGGCCGCGCAGCAGGAACGCGACGGTGAGGATGCCTCCCGCCAGCGCGGCGAAGAACAGGAGAAGGCTCACCGAACGGGCCGCCGCCATCGACCGGAAGCCGTCGATCGCGTCCTCGGTCAGCGAGACGACGGTCAGGATCGGCAGGATCAGGATGACGTTGGCGGCGACGAGGCTCGCCCCTTCACGCCCACTGAGCACCCCGAAGTCGATCAGCGCCATGGCGCCCGCCATGAGGAGGGACGTCTGCACGGCCGTGACGTAGAAGGACGGCAGTCCCGTGCGGCTCAGTGCCCACGCGGCCCGGTTGGTGACCAGGAACAGCAGGGGTGACAGCAGCGCCGCGCGCGCCGTACCGGACGCGAGCACGCACAGCATGGCCGCCAGCACCGCGCCACCGCCCAGGGTGAACCACCAGGGCCACCGCGTCGGCGCCGCCACCAGCCGGTCCAGGTCCGCCCGCGCATCCGCCGGGGCGAGCCGGGTGGCCACGATCCGCACGGTCAGCCGCTCCAGCGCGGTCAGCCGGCTGAGATCCCGCGTGTCCTCCGACCCCAGGACGATCAGCATGACGACCGGCGCGCGTCGGGGCGGCGCGTACTGCACCTGCAACGAACGCCCGGAGATGTCGACCTCCAGGTTCTGCATGCCCCACGTGGCCGTCACCGCCACGACCGCCGTCTGGATGTCACGCGTCGACGACCCGGCCAGGAACAGCTCCCGGCCCAGGTGCAGGACGAACCGCAGCACCTCGGCCGCCTGCCCGTCCTCGAAGTCGCGCGGCGGCGGGAAGGAAACGCTCTCGTACGCGGTCCCGTACAGCCGGTCCAGCAGCGTTCCCTCGTTCTGCCGCAGCCGGTCCAACCGCGCCTGCCGGGCATGCGCCCGGGACCGGACTCGGGACAGGACCCGCCGCACCGGCTCGGCCATCACCACGTCTCCGTCCCGGCGACATCGGTGCGCCCAGGCACCGCCTCACGTTCCTTCCCCCGCAAGCGGAGTCCGAGCAGCGGGAAGACGAGGACGGACACCATGGCGGCGCCGACCATCGCGGCGGCCTCGCCCCTGCCGAGGAGGTCCTCCGCGAGGCCGATCGTCGTGATGGCGACGACCAGCGGCAGGCAGGTGGCCGAGTGGAGCGTCAGCGCCCGGCGGCTGAGGGGAGACAGGTCGCGTGGGGCGAGCGCGTACGCCGGAAGCCCGCGGACGAGCAGGAACAGGACCAGGAACACGGGCAGCAGCACGAGCGGACGCCCACCGGAGAGGAGCGACGACAGGTCGAACTCGATCCCGGTCACGATGAAGAACAGGGGCACGAGAAAGCCGAAGCCCAGGCCCTCGATCTTGCTCAGGACGTCCTCGCCGACCTCCGGCGCCGTGCCCTGGAGGACCAGCCGGGTCAGCAGCCCGGCGGCGAAGGCGCCGAGCAGCACGTCGAGCCCGAAGGCCTGCGACAGGGCGAGCATCGAGACGAGCAGCAGCATGACGAAGCGGACCGCGAACTGGCCGCTCGTGTGCAGCGTCGCCTGGATGACCCGGGTGAACCAGGGCGGGCGCGGGCGGAGCGCCCAGCACACGGCGCCCGCGGTGATGGCGGCGAACACGGCGAGGATGACCGTCGACAGGCCGGGGTCACGGCCGCTGAGCAGGACGGACATGGCGATGATGGGCCCGAACTCGCCGACCGCGCCGAACGCCGTCGTGACGGTGCCGAACCGGCCCTGGAGATCGCCGCTGTCGCGCAGGATGGGCACCACCGTGCCCAGCGCCGTGCTGGTGAGGGCCGTCCCGATGATCACGCTCTTGGGGAAGTCGAGACCGGTCAGGGCCAGCGCCACCGCGAGCCCCGCCGCCAGCGAGATCACCCAGGCCCATACGGACCGGCGCAGCGTGTCGCCGCGGATGGCGTCGAACTGGATCTCGTACCCCGCGAGAAAGATCAGCAGGGACAGGCCGAGGTTCGCGAGGATGTCGGTGATCTCCCCGGAGCGGGCCCACCCGAGAACGTCGGGCCCCATGACGATGCCGAGCACGATCTCGAAGATGACCACGGGGACCCGGACCCAGCGGCCGAGACCGTGTGCCAGCAAGGGGGCCAGCACCGCCGCGGCCATGATGAGGATCAGCGTTCCCGGATGATCCACGACGATGTCCCCCTGGTCTGCGGCCGCTACCTGCTGGTTCCGAGGATCGGGGGAGCGGGCCGGTACGGCATCCATGGGCGGACCATGCGGGTGAACACGCCACGGTCCCGGACGAGTTGAAGCATCGGATACGGGGTGAGCGCGAGGCGCCCGCCGGCCGACACATCCTCCAAATTCGACGGCCCCGACACCCGGGGATTTGATGGATTCGCCAAGCATCTGCAAGCCCTCTATGGAAATCTGCCTCGCAGATGCAAGATGGATGATGTTGTTCGGGTGGCGAATACCGCAGTCCCGGCCGGTTCGATCCCGCGAAGCGAGGTCCCCATGGTCATGCACACATACGACGGCGGCGCCGGTGACGTCGACCATGCCCCCGCCGGCTCCGGCCGCGCCTCCCACCGCCGACCCGACGCACGCATCGCCCACACCATCGCCGCGGCGCTCGGCGACGCGCGGGACATCCTCAACGTCGGCGCGGGCACCGGCTCCTACGAGACGGCCGCGCACACCGTCACCGCGGTCGAGCCCTCCCCGGCCCTGCGCGTCCGGCGTCCGGCCGAACTCGCCACCGCCATCGACGCCGTCGCCGAGGACCTCCCCTTCGCCGACGGCCGGTTCGACGCCTCCATGGCCCTCTTCAGCGTCCACGAGTGGTCCGACCCCGCGGCGGGACTGCGCGAGATGCGGCGCGTCACCCGTGGCCCCGTCCTCGTCCTCACCTGCGACCCCGCCCGCGTACGCGACTTCTGGCTCTACGAGTACGCCCCCGATGTACTGGACACCGAGGCCCGCCGCTACCCGCGCCTCGGCGAGCTGGCCGACGCGCTCGGCGGCACGGTCGACATCCACCCCGTACCCATCCCGTTGGACTGCACCGACGGCTTCAACGAGGCGTACTACGGCCGCCCCGAACTGCTCCTCGATCCCGCCGCCCGTCAGGCCTGCTCGGCGTGGAGTTTCATCGACGACCGCGCCCGGCAGGACTTCGACACCTCGCTGCGGCACGCCCTGGGCTCCGGAGCCTGGGACGCGGCCTTCGGCCACCTGCGCCATCGGTCGACCTACAGCGGATCGCTCGTGCTTCTGCGCGCCACGTTCTGACCAGAGGACCTGACCAGAGGGCCTGACCAGAGGACCTGTACGGCACCTGAGCGCGGCCCGGAAAGGAGACACCGGATGACGCCGCCCCGTCCCCGCGCGGCGCGATGTGACGCCGAGGGCAACCGTGTCCGCATCATCGAGACCGCGAGCGCGGCCTTCGCCCGCACGCCCGGTGCGAGCCTCCAGTCGATCGCGAAGGCGGCCGGTGTGGGCCAGGGGACGATGTACCGGCACTTCCCGCACCGTGAGGCGTTGCTCCTCGCCGTGTACCGGGGCGACATCGAGACACTTGCCGAAGCCGCCCCGCGCCTGCTCGACGCACACGAACCGCTGGACGCACTGCGCCTGTGGCTCGGCCGGCTCGCCGCGTACAGCCGCGGCGAACACGGGCCGGCCGTGGCCGTCGAGGCCGCCACCCGGGCGGACCTGGGAGGCCACAGCTACCCGCTGATCGCCTCGGCGTTGAACCGGATACTCGCCGCCTGCAAGGACGCCGAACTCGTACGGCCCGACGTCCATGCCGACGAGGTGCTTCTGCTCGTGTCCTTCCTGTGGAAAGCCGGCAGCGGGCCCGACCGGCACGAGCGCACCGAACGCATGCTGGCCGTCGTCACCGACGGGCTGCGTGTCACGGCGGGCGGCCGGGAGCGCTCCGGCTGACCCGTCGGGGCGGCCGGGATGCCGCCCGCACCCGTCGCGTACGGTCGGTGCGGTCGGCACACCGGACCCGGGTCCGGGGCGCCGACCGGCGTCGTCAGGGCGGGTGGTCGGAAACGGCCGCCGGGAGAGCGGAGTTCGCGGGATGCGCGCAGTGGTGTTCGAGGAGTTCGGCAAGGACGCGGCGGTACGGCAGGTCGCCGACCCCACGCCGCCCCGGGACGGCGTCGTGGTGCGGGTCGGGGCGACGGGGCTGTGCCGCAGCGACTGGCACGCCTGGCAGGGCCACGACCCGGACGTCCGCCTCCCGCACATCCCCGGCCACGAACTGGCCGGCACCGTCGAGGCGGTCGGCGCCGACGTCACCGAATGGCGGACCGGCGACCGCGTCACCGTCCCGTTCATCTGCGCCTGCGGGCGCTGCGCCTCCTGCGTCCGCGGCGACCACCAGGTGTGCGAGCGCCAGGAGCAGCCCGGCTTCACCCACGCCGGATCGTTCGCCGAGTACGTGGCGCTGCACCACGCCGACGTGAACCTGGTCGCCGTCCCCGAGGGCATGACCGACGCCACCGCCGCGAGTCTGGGCTGCCGCTTCGCCACCGCCTTCCGTGCCGTGGCCGACCAGGGGCGCGCGGCCGCGGGGCAGTGGGTGGCGGTGCACGGCTGCGGAGGGGTGGGCCTGTCCGCCGTGATGATCGCGGCGGCGGCCGGGGCCCGGGTGGTGGCGGTGGACGTCTCGCCCGAGGCCCTCGCCATGGCCTCCGCCTTCGGCGCCACCGTCTGCGTCAACGCGGCAGGGGTCCCTGACACCGCCGCGGCGGTCCGCGACGCCACCCACGGCGGAGCCCACCTCTCCCTCGACGCACTCGGTTCCCCCACCACCAGCGCCGCCTCCGTCGCGAGCCTGCGCCGCCGCGGACGCCACGTCCAGGTCGGCCTCCTGCCCGGCGGCGCCCACCTCCCGATGGACCGGGTCGTCGCCCTCGAACTCGAACTCCTCGGCAGCCACGGCATGGCGGCGCACGCCTACCCCCGCATGCTGGAGCTGGTCACCGCCGGAACCCTGCGCCCCGACCGCCTCGTCACCGCCACGATCGGTCTGGACGAGACCCCGTCCGCGCTCAGTGCGATGGGCGCGGCGCCCGGCCGAGGGGTCACGATGATCGCGCCCTGATGTCTGACGCCTGACGCCTGATGCCAGATGCCTGGCGCCCGACGCTCTGACGCCCGGTCAGAGCTCGACCTCGAACTCGAGCTCGTCGTAACGGCGCTCCGCGATCTGCTCCCGGCGGCCTGCGATGAGGGTGAGGTAGTTGTCCCCGTCGGACACCGCGCTCTCCGGGATGCGGAGGAACAGCACGTCCCCGCGGTCTTCCACCGGGTTCTGCCAGGCGCGGGAGTGGCCGCCGAGCTGGATGTCCTGTGTCCACCGGGCGTCGAGAATCCTGTCGATCTCCTCGATCAGTCTCTTCACGAGACGCGTCCGCTCGGCGTCCCCTTCGGCGTAGTCCACCGCTTCCGCGACGTGGGACCAGTCGGAGAGGCCGGGCGCGGTGGTGCCCGGTACCGCGTAGAGCGGGAACGGCTCGTGGATTCCCGAGCGCTCCGCCTCCTCGACTTCGGCTTCTGGCGGCAGATGGAGGATGGTGCCCTCCCCCGGGTAGTCGCTGATCTCACCGAAGACCAACAGGCGCCCGTCGGCGGGGAATTCGATGTCGAGCACGCCCGTGGGTATCGCCGCGCAGTCGAGGGTCAGCACGTGCGGCAGACCCTCGGGAGCCTCCATGCCCTGGGGCAGACGCGCGGATCCGGCGGCTCGCCCGACCACCCGGGCGCCCTGCTTCCGCTCCTCCGGCAGCATGTCGTAGGAGCACAGGTGGACGCAGGGGACGCAGAAGGCGGATGAACGCCCAGGTCACCGGCTCGGGTACACCGAGGGCCCAGCCTGCGTCGAGGACTGCCTTGTGCGCGGTCGATTCCATGGGAGCTACGGTGCCATGAGCCACTGACAGTCAGCTCCAGGCCCGACGTTCGCGGCTGTGCGGGTCGTCGGTCTCGGCCCACTCGGCGTCGATCCGCATCGTGGTCCTGCGTTTGTTGTCGTACGCCGCCCAGCCAGGGTTGCCCGTCCTGGCGAAGCGGACCCAGGCCTCGTGGACCCGGTCGGCCAGGTCAGCGGGCGGCTTGCCGGGGCCGAACAGCGCGCCCTGGCCGTGCAGTTGGGGGAGCCCCGCGAGGTCGAAGACGAAGGGCAGCTCCATCGTGTGGGTGGCGCCCAGTTGCCCGTCCAGCGCCTCGGAGCGCCACGCGAACTCGTAGGCGTACGTCGCCGACCCGGGGTGCGCGGCGTGCGCGGAGACGAGGGCCCAACTGCCCGCGCCGAACAGGGCGTCGCCCATGACCGCGGAGCGCAACGCGCCCGGCGAGGCCCCGGGGCGTGCCGCCCGGTACGCCTCGACGAGCTCGGCCGGGTGGGGATGCGAGGCGCTCGCGGCCGCGTCGACGTCGGCGTCGGTCGAGGTGGCGTACGTGCCCACCGGGGCCAGATAAAGGTTGCCCTCTTCGGAGTTGGTGCCGATGAGCAGGTCGACGTCCGCGCCCGTACCGGCGGCGACGGCGTCGGCCGGCTGGGTGTCCAGGACCAGGCTGAACGGGCTGAGTCCGATCAGCGGGTCGCGGTGCGTCCCGGTCCTGAGGTCGAGCCCCGCGAGCGCGGAGGCGGCGTCGACGAGGCGCTCGTCGGGGATCTCCGCGAAGGCGTCGAGGCGGGGCTCGATGCCGAGCGCGTCGGCGGCTGCCCGGGTGACACGCGCGGCCTGCTCGGTCGTGAAGGCCCCCAGGCCGCTGCCGCTCTGGACGATCGCCCGGCGGAACAGGCCCGAGGCATCGGGGGAGGCGAGGGCACCGCCGACGATCGTGGCACCGGCCGACTGGCCGAAGAGTGTCACGTTGCCCGCGTCGCCGCCGAACGCGGCGATGTTCTCGCGCACCCAGCGCAGCGCGGCGACGACGTCGAGCAGACCGCGGTTGGCGGGCGCGCCCGGGATGTCGAGGAAACCGGCAATGCCCAGGCGGTAGTTGAGGGTCACGAGCACCACACCGTCGCGGGCGAAGGCGCTGCCGTCGTACAGCGGAGACCGCGTCGAACCGGCGACGAATCCGCCACCGTGCACGAACACCATCACGGGCAGGTCGTCGCCGCCCGGGATCTCGGGCGTCCACACGTTCACGGTGAGGTAGTCCTCGCCGCGGCTCCAGCCGGTGCCGAAGTAGGGGGACATGTCGATGCTGCCGAGCCTGCGCTCGGACTGGGGCGCGGTCGGCCCGGGCGCGGTGGCGTCGCGCGCGCCCGGCCAGGCCGCGTGCGGACGCGGCGGCCGGAACCGGTCGGCGCCGGAGGGCGCGGCGGCGTACGGGATGTTCAGGAACGCGGTGCAGCCGTTCTGGCGCAGGCCACGCACGGCGCCCTGGGCGGTGGTGACGACGGGGTCGGGGTGGTGGTTCACAGGGGTGGCCTTTCTACGGATGTCGTCGCCGCTCGGAGCGGGTGTCGTCCCCGGGCGGAGCAGGTGTCGGCGCTGTTCCGGGGCGGGTGTCAGCGCTGTGCGGAGTACGGGGTGAACGGTGCCCAGCCCTTGATGTCGAAGGTGTCTCCGTGGCGTGTCACCTCGGCCGCGCCGTGGCCGCCGAAGTGGGCCGGGATCACCAGCGCGTTGTTGTCGGCGGCCCAGCCCAGGACCCTGCGCCGGGTGGCGGCGGCCCCGGCCGGGTCCTCGCAGAAGCAGCTGTTGGCGTCCGGGTGGAGGATCTGCACGGGGTTGTGGAGCATGTCGCCGACGAAGACGGCGCGGTCGGAGCCGGATCCGAGCGTCAGCACGGAGGAGCCGGGGGTGTGCCCGGGGGCGAGGTCCAGGCGCAGGTTGGCGTCGATCCGGTGGCTGTTCTCCCACAGGAGGGTCAGGCCGGCGGCGTGCACGGGGGCGACGCTGTCCGCGAACACGTTCTGGTTGCCGCGGCCGAGCAGCGGCGTGTGTCCGTTCTCGGGGTTCCAGAAGTCGAAGTCGTCCTTCGGCATCAGGTACGTGGCGTTGGGGAAGGTGGGCACCCAAGTGCGGTCGTCCAGGTAGGTGTTCCAGCCGACGTGGTCGACGTGCAGATGCGTGTTGATCACGATGTCGACGTCCTCGGGTTCGACACCGGCGCGGGAGAGGTTGCCGAGGAAGTCGGTCCTGAGGTGGCTCCAGACCGGCGAGTAGGGGCGTTCCTTGTGGTTGCCGACGCCGGTGTCGACGAGGATCGTCTTTCCCTCACTGCGCAGCAGCCAGGTCTGGATCGCGGAGTTCACGATATTGGTACCGGAGTCCAGGAAATGCGGCGTGAGCCAATCCGGGCCATTCTTCCAGGCGTGCTCGGGGCTTTCCGGGAAGAAGGTTTCAGGGGTCATTTCGACGGAGCCGTAATATTCCCGTACGCGGGTGACCGTGACGTCGCCGAGCTTGATCTGGTCCATGAGAATTCCTGGGTTCATCGGTGGCCTGAGGGACTTGACGGAACCGTACGAAGGGCTGCCGGCCCGGCGGTATCCGTCACGTGACTGCAGTTGGGCGCGGGTGGGTGGGCGCAGGCGGGGCCGGGGCCGACCTGGGCGCTTGTAATCTGGGCGCGGCAGCGTGAGCGGAAGGCTCCCGTGAAATCCCCGCAATTCCTGGAGGCTCCGTGGATGACCGCGTAAGGGGAGATCGCACAAAGGGATCCGGTCCGGCCGACGGGCCCGCGGCGCGGGAGAAGGATCCGATCATCGGCCGCAAAGCGGAGCTCGAACGGCTCTTTCGCATGGTGAATGGCGCGTCGGCGGCCGAGCGGGTCCTCGTGCTGCGAGGCGACGCGGGCATGGGAAAGAGCGCGCTCCTCGATTCCGCGATGCGTTGGGCCAGGGCGAGCGGAGTCCGCGTGCTGCGTGCCGAGGGCAGCGAGTCGGAGGCGAACCTCGCGTACTCCGGTCTGCATCAGCTGCTGCGGCCGGTCGCGGCAGCCGTGGACCGGCTGCCCGAGCGGCAGCGCACGGCACTGGCCGACGCCCTCGGCACGGGCCCCGCTGCCGAGGGAGCGCCCGACCTCATGCTCATCGGCATCGCCCTCTTGGGCCTCCTGTCGGAGTCGGCCGACCCGCAGCCACTACTGCTGGTCCTCGACGACGCTCAGTGGCTCGACCGGGCCTCCCTGGACGCCCTGGCCTTCGCCGTCAAGCGCCTGGACGCCGAACCGGTCACCCTGCTCATCGGAGTACGCACCGGCGATCCGCTTCCCACGCTCGGCCGGCACTGGCCGACCCTCACCCTCGCCCCGCTCGACGCCGCCGCGGCGGGGCGTCTCCTCGACCAGCAGCCGCAGAGTCCCACCGGACGTGTCCGGGACCAGGTCGTCGAGCAGGCGGCCGGCAACCCCCTGGCCCTCGTCGAACTGGCCCGCGCCGCCGCCACTTCACCCGGCGGCAGCCCCACCGGACCGCTGCCTCTCACCGGCGAACTGGAGTGGATCTTCGCCACCCGCCTGGCCGAACTCCCCGCCTTCGCCGCGCAGTTGCTGCTCCTCTTGGCAGTCATGGACACGGCCGACGCGGCGGTGCTCGCAACGACTCTCGCGGCGGCCGGGCTGCCCGGAGCCGAGGACACCGCGTGGCGGCCCGCGGAGGAGGCCGGGCTGGTCCGCCGCACCGGCAGGACCGTCCGCTTCGCCCACCCCCTCGTGCGGTCCGCCGTCTACCACGCCGCTTCCCGCGACGCCCGGCGCGCCGCACACCTCGCACTGGCCGACGCGCTCGGCGACGACGCACCGGACCGCCGCGCCTGGCACCGTGCCGCCGCGGCTCCCGGCCCGGACGCCGGTGTCGTGGCAGCGCTGGAGCAGACCGCGGACCGGGCCCGCCGACGCGGTGGCCACGCGGCCGCGGCGCAGGCACTGCAACGCGCCGCCGACCTCGCTCCG
This sequence comes from Streptomyces nidicola, assembly GCF_050106155.1. NCBI lineage: Bacteria > Bacillati > Actinomycetota > Actinomycetes > Kitasatosporales > Streptomycetaceae > Streptomyces > Streptomyces nidicola. Next base: position 1,108,446 of record NZ_JBNBPI010000001.1, on the reverse strand, counting down.
GACCGCGCCGATCGCGCCCGTCTGCTCGTCGAGGCCGCCGCCGCGGCAGTGTTCACCGGCGACATCACCTGGGTCGACGAGCTGGCCACCGCGGCGCGTGAACGCACCGACGACGCAACGCTGTTGGCCACCGCCGCCGTGCACTCCGGACGCCTCGCGGCACTGACCACCGCCCACACCGTGGTGTTCTCTCGTCTGTCCCGCGCCGCACGGCAGTGGGCGGCCACGGACCCCGACGCGGCCCTCGACCTGATCGCCGGCGCGGCGGTCGTCCGCTTCTACTCCGGAGAGGACACCCAACGGCAGGAGATCGGGAGCGTATTGGCGCAGCTTCCGCAGGACGAGCCGAGCGCCTGGCTGCGCGCCTGGGTGCGTGCGGTGTCCGACCCGGCCGACGGCAGGGACGAACTCCTCGCTCTGCTCCCGCAGTTGCTCTCCGACGCGGAGCGCACACGCGTACCCGAGCGGCTCACCACCCTCGCGATCATGGCCTGGCTCCTGGACGAGACCTCGCTCGCCGTCAGCGCCTTCGACACGGCCTTCGACCGCTGGCAGGCGTACGGGCCGCTGCCGCAGGGTCTCGGTGGCGCCGCCGCATGGGCGTATGTGGAGTACGGGCGGTGGGAGCAGGCGCGCGAGGCCTGCGCGCAGATCACCGCGAGTGCCTCGGCGCTCGGCCTCGACCATGCCGTGGCGTGCGCGACGGCGGTGGATGCCTGCGTCCTGGCGTTCCAGGGCGAAGCGGCCCGAGCGCGTTCCCGGGCCGCGGAGGCGCTCGCCCTGATCGATCCGCTGGAGAGCCGATCGGTCGCCGTGTACGTCCGCCGCGCCCTCGGCGCCGCTGCCGGAGCGGAAGGCGCGTACGAGACCGCGTACGACCAACTCCGCCTGACCTTCACGGCGGAGGGGGACCCCGTGCACTACCACGCGTCCTGGCCCGCCCTCGCGGAGCTGGCCGCCGCCGCGGTCCGCTCGGGGCGCCGCGACGAGGCGTCCTCGATCGTGGAGCGCGCCGCCCGCCGACTCGGTGACGGCGCGTCACCCCGGCGGAGAGCACTGATCAGCCGGGCCCGCGCGCTGCTCGCGGACCCGGAGGACGCCGAACCGCACTTCCGGGCGGCGCTCGCCGACCCGGCGCTCGAACGCCGGCCCTTCGAACACGCCCAGACCCTCCTCGACCACGCCGAATGGCTGCGCCGCCGCCGACGCATCACTGAGGCACGGCCGCTGCTCACCACGGCCCTCGAGACCTTCCAGCGCCTCGGAGCCCGGCCGTGGGAGGAGCGCGCCCGGGCGGAGTCGCGCGCCGCGGGCCTCGACGTCGCCGCCTCCACCACCCCCGACGCGCTGGCCGAACTCTCGCCCCAGCAGCGGCAGATCATCGGGCTCGCCGCCCGCGGCCTCACCAACAGGGAGATCGGCGAGAGGCTCTTCCTCTCGCCGCGCACGGTCGGCTCGCATCTCTACCGCAGCTTCCCCAAACTGGGCATCACCGCCCGCTCACAGCTGCGCGACCTCATCGAGGGCACGCCGCTCGTGGCGACCGCGGGCAGCCAGGACTGACCGGGCGGACTCCATGGTGGCCTCGCCCACGGCTCAGCGGCGCCCGCCGCCACCAGTCGTCCCGCCGTCCCCGCCCCCGTCTCCGGGGCGCACACACCCGGAGCAGTCCCCGGTCGTGTGCCGCAGGTAGCGATGCTGGTTCGCCAGGTCGACCACCCTGGTCATCGACGGCTCCTCGGTGGGGAAACCCACGCCGAACCGCTGGTAGAAGGCGAGCAGACTGCCGTCGGCGCGCTCCACGGCGGCGCGGGCCCGGTCGTACGCCGCCGAGGACAGACGACGGAGGTCGATGCGCACGAGCCGCTCGCCGTCGGGCGGAGGGGGCGGTTCGGACCGTTCGCCGTCGGGCGGAGGCGGTGGCGCGGGCCGGTCGATCCGCTCGCCCCACCGGTAGAAGATCCGCTTCATCGGCCCGTCCTCCACCAGCCCGCCGAGGTACTCCTTGAGGATCTGCACGACCTCGTTGTCACCCAGGTCGGGGACGTCGAAGGTGCGGGTGAGGGCCAGGGACGCGAGTTCGGCGAAACGGTCGGTCCGCTGTTCGCGCTCCGCGGCGCGCTGCTGGTTCTCGTCGAGCTGGGCGAGCTCTTCGTCGAGACCGTCGGTCTCCGGCGGCACGGCAGGTTGCGGTGCGGCCGGATCGGCGACGCCGAGCGAGGCTGCCTGGTAGCGGCCGACCTGACGCGCGAGCTGGCGGGCCTCCGGGCTCACGGGCTCCCCGGGCGGCGTGGGCGCCGCGCGGTACACGGCCAGCACCACGGATCGTAGGCGCGCCGCTGAGCGGGGGTGGGCCGTCACCTGCTGATGGATCTCCCGGTACGCGGCCTCGGCGCCCGCCGCGTCCAGGCGGCGCTGCGTCTCCAGTGCGTACCTCTTGCCCACCGGCCGCTTCCACGTCCCCTCGGAGACCGGGGCGAGTACGACGGCGAACAGCAGCACGACCATGAGGCCGAGACCGAGCCCGCTGAGGACGCGCCGCCCGAAGTTGACCGCGGCGCCCAGCGGCAGCCGCGATTCGCGGAAACGGGCCGGACGCAACCGCTCCCGCAAGCGCGCGACGCGCTCCGGCCACCGCAACACCGCGTAACTGCCGCAGGCGAGCACGGTGTACGCCATGAGCCAGTACTGCCACGGCACCTCGGTCAGCCCTTGCAGCGCCCCCAACACACCCCGCACAGCGGCGACTTGGGCCGGGGTGAACGCCAGCACATTGCCCAGCCACACCACGAACACGGCCAGAACCAGGCCGAGTTGCAGGGACACCACGACGTCGGCCGCTGCCTGCACCGTCGGCCGCGGCGAGTCCTGCAACCGGCGCCAGCCGCGCCGGCAGAGCCAGATCGCGATCGGGAAGAACAGTCCGGCGGCCGGCAGCACGGTCAGTATGTCGCCGTCGACCAGCTGCTGGACGGCCAGGAACACGAACGCCACACCGGGAAGATCCGGGAGACGCCTCACGAGGGCGCGTTCGGACCGCTCGCACCGCTTGATGGCGAGCACCAGCGCCCAGCTGCCGAAGAAGACCAGCACGAGCAGCGGGACAAGCCGGGCCGGGAACGACCAGAACAGGGTGGCCAGCAGCGCGACCGGCGCGACGAAGGCGACCAGCGCGAGGACGAGGGCGGCGACGTACCGGCGGTGCCGGAACCAGCGGATCAGCGGTTCGACGACGAACTCGCCCACGGTTCGCGGCAGGATCGCGACGAACGCCGCGAGCCCCAGCCCGAATACGGCCCCGAAGAACCCGCCGAAGACCGCCGCGAGGACGGTCAGCAGGACGGGGCCGACCCCGTCCACCCCCTGCCGGGAACCGAGCCGCCAGGCTGCCCATGCACCCAGGCCGAAGGTGACGTACCAGCTCAACTGATCCGCTACGTCGCTGGGCTCCTCGGCGTCACCGGTCGGTGCGGGTGCGGGTGCGGGTGCGGGTGTGGCTGAGGGCGCCGGTGGCCGGTCGGTGCGTTGACGGTGGGCGATGGCGAGGAGGACATCGAGGTGGGGGACCTGGTACTGCGGAATCACGTAGTGGGTCGGGAAGTCGGGACCGCGAGAGGACACCTCCAGCACACCTTCGTCCGAGACGGTGATCGACACGACGTCCTGCCAGGTCGTGAAGTCGTCCCGCCCGCGCCTGCGCCGTACGGCCAGCCCGTCCCGGCTCACCAGGAGCACCCCGAAGGGAACTTCGGCACCGTCCAGGACCGCCGCGGTGGTCGGCGCCAGGACCGCGTTCCCGATGGCCTGCTGGATCGCCGGGCCCCACTCCTCCTCGTCCGGGAGCTGGAGGCCCTTGATCAACGTGCGGGTGCGCAGGCCCCGGATACGGGTCGCGTTCAGAAGAGGTCCGCGCCCGGCCGCCCCGAGTGTGATGACCGTCCCCTCGGGGTTGGTGAGCTTGTAGCGCCGCCTGCCGTCCGTGAAGAGCATCGTCGACGACCAGGGGTAGACGGCCTCCCGCCCGTTGGAGGCGACGGCCATCACCCCGCGCTCGTACAGACGCAGCTCTGCCCGCGCGTGCCGCCAGTGCCACAGTCCTCGGACGGCGACCGGCCCCAACAGGGCCAGCACGCCCAGGACTTGGGCCGCGGTGGCATCGTCCCAGCTGAAGAACGCGCCGACGAGAATCGCCAGGAGGAAGGTCAGGGCAGAGAACGGGATGAGCCGCAGCAGGAGAAGCAGATACGTCAACGGCCCTCGGCGCTGCGGCCGGTAGGTGTGGCGATGGCTCCCCAGGACGGGGTGCTCCGCCTCGGCCTCCGCACTCCTGAGCTCATCCACCCCGGAGAGTGTTCCGTACAACAGGCCGTCCGGGAAACCTGGTTGGGGATCAGGCGAACGACCGGCCCGGCTACGCGGCGGGCTTGTCCGGCATGTCGTAGGCGTCGGCGATGAGTTCGGTGGAGCGCAGCCGGGCCTGGATGGAGTGGCCGACGCTGCCGATCATGAGTTCGTCGGCGCCGGAGTCGCGCTGGATCTGGTTGAGGTGGGTGGTGACCTGGTCGGGGGTGCCGTGCGGGACGTGGGTCAGCCAGCTGTCGACGGCCTGGCGTTCTTTGGCGTCGTAGGTATAGGCGTCGACTTCCTCGGGGGAGGGCAGCAGGTAGGACTTGCGCTGGAACATGCGGAGCATGGCGTGGGCGAGGGTGCCGGCCTGGCGGCGGGCCTCGCGGGCGTCCTCGGATGCGGCGACGGTGAAGCTGACGAGCGTGTACGGCGCGGACAGTGTCTTGGACGGGGTGAAGTGCTCGCGGTACAGGCGCAGGGCGGCCGCCACGTCGCGGGGGTTGAAGTGGGCGGCGAAGGCGAAGGGCAGGCCGAGGCGGGCGGCGAGTTGGGCCGAGTAGCCGGAGGAGCCGAGCAGCCACACCGGTAGGTGGCCGGCGGTCGGGGTGAGGCCGTTGTGGCGGTCCTGGGCGGGGCCGGGGACGGCGTAGACGCGGTCGGCGTAGGGGTGTTCGGTGGGGAAGTCGTCGCCGAGGAAGTGCAGGAGTTCGGCGACCTGTTGGGGGAAGTTCTCGGCTCCGCTCGCGCCGCGGCGCAGGGCGGCGGCCGTGGCCTGGTCGGTGCCGGGGGCGCGGCCGAGGCCGAGGTCGATGCGGCCGGGGGCGAGGGCGTCGAGCATGCCGAACTGCTCGGCGACGACCAGCGGCGGATGGTTGGGCAGCATGATCCCGCCCGCGCCTAGGCGGAGCCTGCTGGTCTCCGCGGTGAGGCGGGCGAGCAGGACGGGCGGGCTGGAGGTGGAGACGCCGGGCATGGTGTGGTGTTCGTTCATCCAGTAGCGGGTGAAGCCGCGCCGGTCGGCGAGCCGGGCGAGTTCGATGCTGCCGGCCAGCGCTTCGGCGGCAGGCTGGCCGGTGCCGGTCATGGCGGAGTCCAGTACGGACAGGGGTGCGGGGGCGGAGCCGTGGCGGGTGCCGCGGATCGGGTCGGTCATGGTGGTGCGGTCCTTCGTTGTCGATGGGTGCGGGGCCGCGCCGGGCGCCGGCCGGTAGTCGCGGCAGGTCTCTGTCGGCCGGCGCCCGGCGTGCGCGCCCTGCATGTGTGAGGTCAGCCGCGGACGCCGAAGTCGACGCGGTCGGCGAGACCGGCGGCGGCGAAGGCGGCGGCGAGGTGGTCGCGGCCCTCGGTGAAGTGGGCCCAGCTGTCGTAGTGGACGGGGACCACGCGGCCGGCGTCGAGGATCTTCGCGGCCTCCGCGGCCTGGGCGCTGTCGAGGACGATCAGTGCGCCGTCGAAGACGTCGGTGAAGCGGGGTGCTCCGGCGAACAGGAGGGCCGTGTCGATGGGGGCGAAGCGCGCGGCGATCTCCTTGACCGCGTCGAGGGAGGCGTTGTCGCCGCTGACGTAGACGGTGGGCAGGCCCTCGCCGGTCAGGACGAACCCGACGACCTCGCCGCAGATCGGCTCGACCTCCTCGCGCTTGCCGGGGCCGTGGATGGCGGGCACGCCGGTCACGGTGATCGTGCCGGGCCCGCCGTCGCGGCGCTCGAGCTCGACGGACTGCCAGTCGGCGAGGCCGGTGGCCGCGTCGCCGAGGCGCTCCCCGCCGCCGGGGGTGGTGAGCGTCAGTGGGACGTCGGCGAGCAGGGCGCGGCCGGAGACGTCGAGGTTGTCGGCGTGCTCGTCGTGCGAGAGCAGGACCACGTCGATTCGGCCGAGGTCGGACGGGCTGCCGTCGGCCGCCGCGGTCTTGGTCAGCACCACGGCCGGTGCCTGCTGGTCGCCGGGTCCGTCGAAGGTCGGATCGGTGAGAAAGCGCAGGCCGCCGTACTCGAAGAGGGCGGTCGGGCCGCCGAAGACGCGGACGGGGAACGGTGCGGTCGGCAGGGTCGGGGAAGACACGAAAGAATTTCCTCACGGATGGATTGCTTGTTAACCGTGATGGGACTGTACGTATGTCTCACGGATGAAGGCAAGCCGTACCATGAGGGGCATGGAAGAGTTCGTGAGCGAAGAGGACGCCCTGCCAGACGCCCTGCCGCCGGCGCCGGGCGAGGCGGAGCACGCCGCCCTGGCCCTGGCCAACAGCGCTGTCGCACTGCCCGGCGGGCACACGGCCGACCTCCTGGGCACCCCGGCACGGGCCGAGCAGTGGCTGATGCGGCGCGACCTCGCCCCGGCGGATACCGGCATGGCCGAGACGTGTGCGACGCAGCTTCGCTCGCTGCGTGAGCAGATCAGGTCTCTCCTGGCATCGCGCGTCGCCGGACACCCCGCGCTGCCCGCGGCCGTGGCGGCGATCAATGACGCGATGACCCGTGTCCCCACCGCGTCCCTGCTGGGGTGGGACGAGAAGACCGGGCCCTATCGCGCCGCGCCCCACCCCACTACCGCGATCGTCGAGCACGCCCTCGCGGTCATCGCGGCCGACGCCGCCGATCTGCTCACGTCCCCCGACGCGGACCGCCTGGCCGCCTGCGCCTCCCCGCCCTGCAACCGCTTCGTGCTCAAGCACGGCCGCCGGCAGTGGTGCTCCACCCGCTGCGGCGACCGCGCCCGCGCCGCCCGTGCGTACGCCCGCCGCAGCCACGCGCCGACGGAGTAGGCCCGCGCACCGCTGAGCGCGACGCGGTCGGGCACGGTCTTCAAGGCCGCGCTCGCATGGCGGGACGCGCGGTACGACGCTGTCGGCCGCCCCCGGGCGGGGCGGCCGGGGCTTATCAGTCCCGGTCGTCGATGGTGCGGGCCGCCGCGACCACCGCGTCCGTGAGGGACACGGCGTAGGCGTCGGTGAGCCGGTCGAAGTCGAAGAGCAGGGCGTACCACATCGGCCCGTAGAGGAGGTCGATGAGCGTGTCGTCGTCGCGGCAGGTGATCTCGCCGCGTTCGCGTGCCCGGGCGAGGACGCCGCGGAAGGTCTCCCGGCGCGGGTTGATGACCGAGTCGAGCGCCTTGCGTGCGAAGTCCGGTCCCTGTGCCGCCTCCGCGGCGACGGCCTGGCTGAACGCGCTGTTGTTGGACCGGTGGAAGGTGAACGCCGCGCGCACCAGGAGCAGCAGGTCCTCGCGCAGGCTCCCGGTGTCGGGCTCGGGAAGGGCCTGCTGGGTGAACGAGTCCAGCGCGGCCAGCAGCAGCTCTCCCTTTGAGGCGTATCGCCGGTAGAGGGCCTGCTTGGAGGCCCCGCTGCGTGCCGCCACGCCTTCCATCGTCAGCCGCTTGTAGCCCAGTTCGGTGACGATGTCGAGGGCCGCCTTGTGGATCGCCGCGTCGAGCGCGGGATTGCGTGGTCTTCCGTGCACGGTGATCAGCCTACTTGGGGCCCGCACCGTTGCGTATGGGAACCGGATGCGCCCCACCGTGGGTGCGGCGCATCCGGATTCGGGTCATTGCGCGGTGCGGCATGCGCACGTCGGCTCGGCGGCGGCGTCGCAGCCCGGTGCGTGGCGGGGGACGGGCGTTCCCTCCCCTCGCCCTTGCTCGCAGCAGCCGGATGCGTCCTCGCCGAAGGCGCTCAGGCGGCAGAAGCAGGAGGCGGCGACGGGGATGTCGGCGGTGGCGACGGCGATGTCGCGGGCGAGCGCGATGTGTTCGGCCTCGGAGTGCCGGCCCAGCCGGGCGAGGCATTCGTGCAGACCGTGCAGGCTCCATACGTTGTTGGGGCGCGTGCGGCGGCGCGCGAGGGTGCGGTCCAGGTGGAGGTCGGCCCGGTACACCGCGGCTGCCTCTTCGGTGCGGTCCTGCTCCATCAGCAGTGCGCCGTAGGCGTGGCGCACGGGCTGGAGCCAGGCCGGCGGGTCGGTGTAGGGGAGCGCGTCCTCCAGCTCGATGGCACGGTGCAGGGAGGCGAAGGCGCGCTCGAACTCGCCCTTGCGGTACTTGAGTTCACCGTCGAGCATCGCCGCGGCGACCCCGAGCACCTCGACCTCTCTGGCCGGTACGGCGTTGAGCCGGGACTCGGGAACGGTGGCGCGGGCGGCGGCGAAGGCCTCGCGGGAGGCATCGGCCTCGGCGATGTTGCCGAGCGCGGAGTGGGCGATGCCGCGCGCGTAGTGGATCATCGCGGTCGTGGAGCAGAACAGGCCCTGGTCCCGGGGCAGTTCGAGGTCGAGGATCTCTTCCCAGCGGCCGAAGCGGATCAGTGCGTGGGGGAGCGTGGTGCGGTACGCCTCGACCAGGTCGGCCATCGGCGGGCTGGTGACCTGGAGCAGTTCGGGCGTGATGAGTTCGTCCAGGCGGCGGGCGGCCGCCAGGGCTTCGCGAGACCTCCCGGACATCATGGCGCCGTAGGCCAGGACGCAGAGGTTGTGCGCACGGTAGGCCCAGATCCAGCCCGTGGGGCTCTCCCGTGCGAAGTACTTGTCGTCCGCCGCGGCCGCCGCGGTGTTGGAGTCCACCACGCGGCGCCAGTCCCCGCACGCGGCATCGATGTGCGTGGACATGTGTGCCAGGTGCGATCCGTCGGGTGCCAGGTTGCGCAGCCGGTCGGCGGCAGGCAGGGCGAGCTCGGGGGACGGTGACATCTCCATGAGGTGGATGTAGAGGTGGTTGAGCACCGGGTGGCGGCCGCCGCCCGGCAGGGTGAAGGCGCGCTCGATCACCTCGCGGGCCTCGACGGTGCCGTATCCGACCGGTTCGCCGCTGTCCAGGTCCCACAGGGCGCGCGGGCTCACGCACATCAGCGCGTCGGCGAACAGGGCCGCCGCGTCCAGGTCTTCGTCGTGTGCCCGGTAGACCTCGCGCATGGCCTCGGCGTACGCAAGGTCGAGCTCGGCGAAGCCCTCCGCGTCCTGGGGGAGTCCGTCTGCGGGGAACCGGGCCGTCAGTGCCTCGACGAGGGCCCGCTCGACCGGCGTGCACCCGTCGCCGGTGGCGCGGGCGCGCTCAAGTGCGGCGTGCGCCCGGGTGACGGACGCCTCCAGGTCGGCGGCGTCGAACAGGCGCCACGCCTTGTTGTAGTTGGGGCCCTGCGCGAAAGCGACACCCCAGTGCGCCATCGCGCAGTCGGGGTCGTGGCCCGCGGCCCGTTCGAAGCAGCGCGCCGACTCGTCGAAGTTGAAGCAGTACGCCCACAACAGGCCGCGGTCGAACCACAGTTGGGCATCCGTCGATGAGGTTGTCACCTGCCGGCGGTACTCGCCGAGGTCGTAGTAGGTGTCGGGCACGGTGTCGGCTCCGATCGCTTGCTTGGGCGTGGCTGTCTACGGGGCCGCCGCCGCTTGCGGGACGACCTGGTGCGCATCGTATAACCAATACGGGCCGTACCGTATTGGAAATGCGGTCTACGTCGAGGATCCGCCGGCCCCTCCCGCCTCGGCTTGACCGGATGCTGCCTCCGTTTTACTCTCGAATGAGAGCGGAGGCAGTATCCGTTTTTTGGTGTAGTGGAACCAGTGAGACCGTCGGCAGGGATCGGGAGAGCGTATGAGCACCAGTGGACAACAGGCGCGCAAACCACGCGCCGATGTCCAGCGCAACCGCGCTGCCCTCCTGGAAGCGGCGCAGCGGCACTTCTTGCGGCACGGCGTCGGCACGTCCCTGGAGGCCGTGGCCAAGGAGGCGGGCGTGGGGCCCGCCACCTTGTACCGGCACTTCCCCACCCGGGAAGCGCTGCTGGCCGCCGTGCTGCAAACGCGCTCCGAAGAGCTGGTGAACCGCCGGGCGGACATCGCGAAGCTCGGTGACCCCGTCGAGGCGCTGGAGCAGTGGCTGCGGGCGCTGGAGGAGTACTTCAGCGCCTTCAGCGGGCTGCCGGAGCCGCTCATGGCCGCGGCCCGCGCGCACGAGCCCGACAATCCGCTCACGCTTCCCTGCGACACCCTCATCTCGGCCACCGACGAGTACCTTCGCAACGCCCAACTCGCCGGGCGGGTGCGGGAGTCGGTGCAGGGATACGACCTGTTCCTCGCGGCCGTCTCGGTCGCCTGGATCCAGGGCACCGGCACCACCGACGAAGCGTCGCTGGACCGGCTGCGTGCGCTCATCGCCAGCGGCTACCGCGAGCGGGACGACCAGGCGTAAGCCTCCGACACACTCTTCCGGAATCCTTCAGGCCTCCTTCTGCTCGGCGGCCCGACGGCACCTTCATGACAACCGACGGCTACGGCCCTGCGGTCATCTCGGCGTGCCCCCGGTCAGAAGCGCCCCAACCTTCGTCGCACCTTCCAAACCTTCCCGCCTTCCCAACTTCGATCCCTCGAGCCCTCGGTCTTCGAATTTTTGAAAGGACAAATCGTGAAAATCGCTGTTATCGGCGCCGGTGCCATCGGTGGAAATCTCGCCCGCAAGCTCAGCACGGCCGGCCATGACGTCCAGGTCGCGGTCGCCCGAGGCCCCGAAGCCGTCGCCGACCACGTGCTGGAGACCGGGGCCCGCGCGGTGGCGCTCGACAGCGCCGTCCAGGACAGGGACGCCATCATCCTGGCCATCCCCTTCGGCAAGGCCCCGGAACTGGCCGAGCTGTTCACGACGGTGCCCGCGGAGACGGTGGTCATCGACGCCTCCAACTACTACCCGCACCTCAGCGGACGGATCGCGGAGGTGGAGGGCGGCGAGATCGAGAGCGTGTGGATCGCCAAGCAGCTGGGGCGGCCCGTGGCCAAGGCGTGGAACGCCGCCCTCGCCGAGACCCAGCGGACCAAGGGCGTCCCGGCCGGAACCCCGGGCCGCATCGCCCTCCCGGTCGCCGCGGACTCCGACGAGGACCGGCGGGTGGCCATGCGCCTCGTGGACGACACCGGCTTCGACCCCTTCGACGCGGGACCGCTGGCCGACTCCTGGCGCCAGCAGCCGATGGGCCCCGCCTACTGCACCGAGTTGACCCTCGACCAGCTGCCGGCGGCGCTGGCCGCGGCCGACCGCGCCAAGGACATCCAGGTGCGCGACAGCGTGATGGAACGCTTCGCCGCCCTGCCGGCCGACCCCACCGTGGACGACGTCGTCGAGATGAACCGCGCCGCCCACCGCTGACGTCCGAACCCAACTCCCCGCGAAGGGAACCACGTTGACCACCGCCACCTCGCTGCCCGCCGCGTACTTCAGTGACCTCGTACGCGCCAGGCACTCCTCCCGGCAGTTCCTGCCCACCCCGCTGCCCGCCGCGGACATCCGCGCCATCCTGGAAGACGCCCAGTCGGCCCCCTCGAACAGCAACACCCAGCCGTGGCACGTCCACATCGTCTCCGGTGCGGCGCGCGACGCCCTGAGCAAGGAGCTCCTCGCGGCGTACGAAGAGGACCGGACCTCCCTCGACTTCACCTCCGGCTACGGCGAAGGCGTCTACCAGGAGCGCTCGCACCAGCACGCGGCCACCGTCTACGGGGCTCGCGGGGTGGCGCGCTCCGACCTCGAAGGCAGGAAGGAGGTCATCCGCGAGAACCTGAGGTTCTACGGAGCACCCCATGTCGCCCTGCTCTTCATGCCGCAGCTCGGCGACGGGGTGCGCACCGCCGGTGACATAGGCATGTACGCACAGAACTTCCTGCTTTCGCTGACAGCACGGGGCTACCACGGCATCCCCCAGGCCGTCCTCGGCGTCTACGCCGACACGGTCCGTCAGTCCCTTGGTGTCACCGAGGACCTCAAGCTGCTGTTCGGCGTCTCCTTCGGCATCGGCGACCGCACCTCACCGATGCATGGCATCGACGTGGGCCGCATCCCGCTGCAGCAGAGCGTGGCCCTGCATGACACCCCCGGCGTCCTTGACGGGCAGTAGGCAACCGCCCGTCAAGGTCATCGGGACGGGGCCGGGGCCGGGGCGGCGGCCGGGGTGCCGTCCCGGGGTGCTGGTTCAGCCGTCCGCTTCGGGGGTCGTACGAGAGCCAGGACGATCAGTCCGCCGAGGGCTGCCGCGCAGGCGGCGAGCAGGAAGACCGTGTCGAGTCCGGTGGCGAAGGCCTGATGCACGAGCTGTTGTGCCTCCGCACTGTGGGCGGCGGGCACGGCCTGCACCAGGTGCTGCGCCTGTCCCGCGGCGAGGGCGGAGGCGGCCCGGTCGGGGTCGGGGACGGCGCCGGACGCGGTGAGTGCGTCGGCCGCACGGCTGGTGAAGACCGCGCCGAGGACGGCGATGGCCAGCGTCATGCCCAATTGCCGGAAGGTGTTGACGGCCCCTCCGGCCATGCCCGCCTGCCGCGGCGGCACGGCGGACGTGGCGGCCGAGACCAGTACCGGGGTGGCAAGACCCACGCCGATCCCGGTGACCACGAGGCCCCAGACGAGCGAGGGGGCCTCCGCGTCGGCCGTCATCCCCGCGCGCAGCAGCAGCATGCCGGCGGCGATGGACAGGAGCCCGAGGCCGATCGGCAGACGTGGGGCGAGCCGCTGGATGTGGCGGCCCGCGCCGGCGGCGACGAGGAACGACGCCCCGGCCAGCGGGGTCAGGGCGAGGCCCGCCGCGACCGGGCCGAGGCCCAGCACGGACTGCAGCCATACGGAGAGCAGCACCAGGCAGCCGAAGGCGCCGCCCTGCAACAGCAGCGCCCCGCTCATCAGGCCCGCGAACGACGGGCGCCGCAGCAGCGCCAGGTCGAGCATCGGGGCGCCTCCGCGCCGTGCCGTGCGGTGCTCGATCAGTACGAACGCGGCCAGGGCCAGGACGCTGACGGTGAAGGTCGCCAGGATCTCGGCCGAGTCCCAGCCCGCCTCAGGACCACGGATCAGCCCGTACGTGAGCGTGGTGGCGGCGACGGTGAAGGACGCCGCGCCGGGGACATCGATACGGGCAGGGGCGCCGGTGCCGGACGCCTTGCCCGACCGGTCGGCGCGCACCACCCGCAGCGTCATGGCGATGGCGACGGCCGCGATGGGCAGATTGACCCAGAAGATCGCCTGCCAGCTGAAGTGCTCGGTGAGCAGTCCGCCGAGCAGCGGTCCCGCGGCGGCGGCCGCGCCGTTGGCGGCGCCCCAGATGCCGAAGGCCGTGCCGCGGTCCCTGCCCTGGTACGAGGAGATCAGCAGGGCGGGGGTCGTCGCGAACATGGCGGCGCCTCCGATGCCCTGCACCACGCGCGCCGCGATCAATACGCCGGCGTCGGGGGCGAGTCCGCAGACCAGCGAGGCCAGGCCGAAGAGACCCAGGCCGTAGACGTAGAACCGCCGGTGCCCGAACCGGTCCGCCAGGGAACCGGATGCCAGGAGCAGGGCGGCGAGGGCCAGGGCGTATCCGTCGATCACCCATTGCAGCGAGGTGAAGGAGGCGTCGAGATCGTCGGCCATGCTCGGCAGGGCGACGTTCACGATGGTCACGTCCACCAGCAGGATGAAGGCGCCGAGGCAGACGGCCACCAAGGGCCACCACTTGCGCATGTCGTTTCTCCATTCGGATCGTGCGTGCTGTCGGAGGGGGAGAACCGGCCGGTGACCGCGTGCAGGTCCCCGACTTCGCCCCTCTCTCCGACCGATCCTGGAACCCCTTCGGTCAATTCAATGAGTCGGAGACGCCACGATGCTCAGATCCGACACAATGGAATCCATGAAGACGTATCTCGACACCTCCGACGATGCCGACCGTGAACTGTCGGTCGAGGAGATGGCGCTCGCGCACGCCCTTCAGATCAACGGGCGGGCTTCGTTCAAGGAGATCGGCGAGGCCCTGGGGGTGTCCGACCAGACCGCGGCGCGCCGCTGGTCACGGCTGCGGTCCGCCGGAAAGCTCAGGGTCCTGGGGCTGACCGACCCGATGCGGCTCGGCGACTCCTCGTGGGTCGTACGCATCCGGTGCACACCTGACGCGGCGGCCTCCATCGGGGAGGCACTGGCGCGGCGCCCGGACACGACGTGGGTCAGCCTCAGCAACGGCGGCACCGAACTCGTCTGCTCGGTGCGCACCCGGGGGCCGGGCCTGCGGGAGCCGCTGCTTCTGCAGAAACTGCCGCGCACACCCCAGGTGATGGACGTATCGGCGCACTGCCTGCTGCACGTCTTCTTCGGCAAGGACCTCAGCTCGATCAACAAGATCGGACCGTTGACACCCGCGCAGGTCGCAGCCCTCACCCCGCCGTCCGTGCCGAAGCGCGCCACGGACGCGGCCCCTGTGATGACACTGGACGACGGCGACCGCCAGCTGCTCGACCTGCTGGCCCGGGACGGCAGAGCGGCGCCGGGGGAGTTGGCCGCCGCGACGGGCCTGTCGCAGTCGACGGTGCGCCGCCGGATCGCCGAGCTCCGGGCGGCCGGAGTCCTCTACTTCGACGTCGAGTACCGCCTGGACGTCCTCCAGCGGAACTTCCGGGCGGCATTGTGGCTGGAGATCGACCCGGCCCGCCTCGCCGAAGCGGGCGAGGCATTGGCCACCCACCCCGAAGTGCCCTTCGCCGCCGCGGTGACGGGCACGGCCAACCTGTACGCCAGCGTGGACGCCACGAGCGCACAGCACTTCTACCGCTACCTGACCGGCCCGGTGGCCACCCTGCCCGGCCTCCGCCACACGACGACGGCCCCTGTCCACCGCACCTTCAAGGGCCCGGGGCCCTACCTCCCGGCTGCGGGGTGAGCCCCTTCGGGCAGCGTCGCCCTGCCCTGGGCGGCGGTGGCGCGCGTCGTCATCCGCGAGGGCTACCGCCACCGCCTCACTTGTTGACGAAGCCCATGTGCGTCGCGTTGTAGCGGTCGCCGTGTACGCCCACCCGGTCCGCCAGGGTGTCGAGGTCGGCGATCTCGTCGGCGGAGAGCGGGACTTGGGTCGCGGCGGCGTTCTCCTCGAGGCGTGTGATGCGGCGGGTGCCGGGGATGGGGGCGATCCAGGGCTGCTTGACCAGGAGCCAGGCCAGGGCGATCTGGCCGGGGGAGGCGTGCTTGGTCTTGGCGAGGGTGGCGATGTGGTCGATCAGGGCCTGGTTGGCGGTGAGGTTGTCCTGGTCGAAGCGCGGGACCCTGGAGCGGATGTCGCCTTCGGTGAACGTGGTCGTGGTGTCGACGGTGCCGGTGAGGAAGCCCTTGCCGAGTGGGCTGAACGGGACGAAGCCGATGCCGAGTTCGGCGAGGGTGGGCAGGACCTCGGGTTCGGGGTCGCGGGTCCACAGGGAGTATTCGCTCTGGACGGCGGTCACGGGGTGGACGGCGTGCGCCCTGCGGATGGTTGCGGCTGCTGCCTCGGAGAGGCCGAAGTGGCGTACCTTGCCTGCTTGTACGAGTTCGGCGACCGTGCCCGCGACGTCCTCGATCGGTACGTCGGGGTCGACGCGGTGCTGGTAGAAGAGGTCGATCGTGTCGGTGCGCAGGCGGCGCAGCGAGGCGTCGGCGACGCGCTTGATCTGCTCGGGGCGGCTGTTGAGCCCGTTCATCGTGCCGTTGTCGATGTTCCAGCCGAACTTGGTGGCGAGGACGATCTGGTCGCGCACCGGGGCGAGGGCCTCGCCGACCAACTCCTCGTTGACGTAGGGGCCGTAGACCTCGGCGGTGTCGAAGAAGGTGATGCCGCGGTCGACGGCGCCGCGGAGCACGCCGATCATGTCCGCGCGGTCGCCGGGGTTGGGCCCGTAGCTCTGGGACATGCCCATGCAGCCCAGACCGATCGCCGAGACCTCGAGACCCTGGCCGAGTGTGCGGGTGTGCATCGTGAGGGCTCCTTGTGGGGGTGACGTTGTGCGCGAGGTACGTCGGGAACCTCCGGACGTCACCTCGCCGAATTCACGTCCTCCAGGCTAGATCGGCAGGCCGGGATGAAGGAGGCCCTGTTGGTACCTGTAACGGCAGTACGGTGCGCGCGCATCCGTCGGCGACACGCTCAAGGCGCCGGCGGCCTCCGGGGCCCTCGGCGCTGGTCGCCGCTGTGCCGGCGGAGGTGGTCGGTGTGGCGGGCGATGTCGTCCACGCGGGCCGCGAGTTCGGGGTGGCCGGATGTCAGATACGTGTGCGTGTCCGTCAGGGGGCCGACCAGGGCGGCCGCGTCGTTGTCGGCGAGGGCGGCGCCGAGCTCGGCGAGCGGAGTGCGGGCGGCGGCGGAGAGGTCGGCGAGTCCGGTGATCTGGCCGGCGAGTTGGCGCAGGTCCGCGGCGTTCGCGCGGGCCCAAGCGGTGACGGTGCGGTCGGCGGCGCGGCGGTCGCGGGTGGCCTGTACCCGCTGCTCACCCGTGGAGCCGGGGTTTCCTGGGCGCACGCGGAGGTAGCGGCGTTCGGCGGCCTGGCGGCTGGAGACGCCGAGGGGGTGGGCGAGGTCGGCCCAGCTGGCGCCGGCGTCCCGGGCCTCTTCGATCAGGCCCGGTTCCCACTCGGCGAGCTGATCGCGCACCTCGCGCAGCAGCAGAAGCGCGGCGAGTGCCTGCTCCGAGCCGGCCTGTCCGGGTTCGGGGTGCCCTCCGTCCCGTGAGGTCCGGGCGGTGCGCAGGGCCTCGTGGATCGCGTTCAGCGCCGAGCCGGCGAGGAAGGAAGTGGGCGTGACACCGCGGGGGCCGGGAGCGGGCTGATCGTCATGGGTCATGGAGCCTCCAACACCGTCATCGCCTCGATGACGTTCTGCTTGTCATCACTTCGATGACATGTTACAACGTGGTCAGGTCACCCGCATTGGCAGGAACGTGCCTGACCCGAACACTGGAGGTGTTTCACGATGTTGATGCGCACCGACCCCTTCCGTGAGCTCGACCGACTCACCCGGCAGGTCCTGGACACGAACGGCACGTGGTCGCGGCCGTCCGTGATGCCGATGGACGCCTACCGTGAGGGCGATGAGTACGTGATCACCCTCGACCTGCCGGGCGTTCCCACGGACGCGATCGACATCGACGTCGAGCGGAACATGCTGACCGTCAAGGCCGAGCGGCGGCCCGTCGCCAAGGCGGAGGACGTGCAGATGGAGCTCTCCGAGCGGCCTCTGGGCGTCTTCTCCCGCCAGGTCGTGCTGGCCGACACCCTCGACACCGAGCACATCAAGGCGGACTACGACGCGGGTGTGCTGACCCTGCGTATCCCGATCGCCGAGCGCGCCAAGCCCCGCAAGATCGCCATCGGCGGCGGCTCCGCGCACAAGGAGATCAGCGGCTGAGTCCCCTCCCGGCCGCGCCGGAGACACCGGAGGCAGGGGGCGGCCCGCTGCGGCCGTCCCCGTCCTCCGCTCGCGTTCCCGCATCAGGTCGAGGAACGCGGCGATGACAGAAAACTGGACAAGGAAGGAACCCGCGCCACCAATGTTCTCCCTGCAAGAGCCGAGCCGGCACGCCGTGGGCACGACGTTCGAGCAGATGCTGGAAAGGGTGCGGTACGAGGGCGCGTACCCCACCCGCGCGCGGGCCGAGGAGGCCGTGCGCGCGGTGCTGGCCGCCCTCGGGCGCCAGGTCACGGGCGATGAGCGCGTGGAGCTCGCGGCCAGGCTGCCGTACGAGGCCGCCGTCATCCTCACATCCGAGATCCCCGCCGCCGAACCGCTGACCGGCTGGGGCTTCGTCAACGATCTGGCATCACGCACCGGCGGCACCGCCGCCACCACCCGCTGGGACGCCGGTACCGTCCTGCGCATCGTGGCCCGGCTCGCCGGCGAGGGCCTTCTCGGCCGCATCCTCGCCCAACTCCCCGCCGGCTACGCCCTGCTGTTCGGCCGCGCCGAGCTCACCCAGACGGCCCGCCGCGCGGAAAGCGGTTCACCCCTGTGCGCGTGACACCGCGGCCGAACGGCCCCACGTCTCGCTGAACCGACCCCCGGTGCCCGTCAGCTGACGGGCACCGGGGGCGCAGCCAGGAATTCCAGCGCCCGGGCGACGAAGGCCTCGTGGTACTGGAAGATGCCGCCGTGTCCCGCGTCCGGGTAGAGGGGGACGAGCTCGCCCTGGGGCAAACGCGCCGCCAGATCAACGGAGTTGACGCTCGGGACCATCCGGTCGCTCTCCCCGTTGGCCACCAGCGCCGGCTGGTGGATGCGCGACAGGTCGGCGGGAGGCTGGGTGCCCCAGCGGCGGATGGCCTTGAGCTGGGCGCGGAACGACGACACGGAGATGGCCTTGTCGCGGTCGTCGGTGCGTTCCTTGAGCCGGTTCAGGAAGGCGTGGGCCGCCCGCCGGCCACCGGCGGTCCGGGTGAAGAAGAGGTAGTGCTTGGGGTCCTTGAAGGTCAGGACACCTCTGAGCATGTCCTTGACGGTGATGCCGGTGACCTTGTCGATGCCCGTGCCTCCGGCGGGTCCCGTGCCCGCGAGGATCAACTTGCGTACGAGGTCCGGCTCCTGGGCCGCGATGACCTGGGCCACGAAGCCGCCCATCGACAGGCCGAGCAGGTCGACGCGGTCGTAACCGAGGGCCCGGATGAACTGGACGGTGTCGCGGGCCATCGCCTCGACGGTGTCGGGCGTGGTGCCACCGGAGGCGCCGACGCCACGGTTGTCGTAGGTGATGACCCGGCGGCGGTCGGCGAGTCCGTCGACGACCCGGGGGTCCCAGTTGTCCAGGACGGCGGCCAGGTGGTTGACGAGGATCAGCGGCACGCCGTCGTCCGAACCATGCTGCCGGTAGGCGAAGTTGACGCCGTGTACGGGCACGAAGCGCGTTGGTGTGTTCTTGGACGACGGCGACGACGGAGCGGGCGTGGGGGAAGGGGACGGTGCGCTCATGGCGGAGTCCTGGGTGGGGGAGGGGGTCGGTGTGTGAGAGGTGTGGTCGGTGGCGTGGGTGGCTCTCCTGCCACCCGGCCGGGGTGGGTCCGGTGTTCTCAGGTCATGGAGACGACGACCTTGCCGGCCTTCGCGCGCCCCTTCTCGACGTACTCCATGGCCTGGAGGGTCTCGTCGAACGGGAAGACGCGGTCGACGACGGGGCGGATCCGCCCCGCGTCGACGAAGGGGGTGATCGCGCGGAGCTGGATGCCGCTGGCCCTCATGAACAGGAACGAGTACGTCACCCCGAGGCGTTTGGCCCGGCGGCGGGTCTTGAAACTGAGCGCGGTCATGGCCAGGCGCAGGACCGGGTTCGCGCCGAGTTCGCGGGCGAAGGACGGGTCGGGCGGGCCCGCGACGGAGATGGCGGTGCCGCCGCGCTTGAGGACGCGCAGGGACTTGGCGAGGTTGTCGCCGCCGAGGCTGTCCAGGACGACGTCGTAGCCGTCGAGGAGAGTCTCGAAGTCCTGCGTGCGGTAATCGATGACCTCGTCGGCGCCGAGCTCCTTGGCGAGGCCGACCTTGGCGGTGCTCACGGTGGTGGCGACGTGCGCGCCGAGCGCCTTCGCGAGCTGGACGGCGATGGAGCCGAGGCCACCCGCGCCCGCGTGGATGAGGACCTTCTGGCCGGGCTGTACGTGGGCCCGCTCGACCAGCGCCTGCCAGGCGGTGAGGGCGACCAGGGGGAGGGAGGCGGCCTCGGCCATGGTGAGGGTGGCGGGCTTGGGTGCCAGGTCGTCCTGGCGGACGGCGATCTGCTCGGCGAAGGTGCCGATGCGGTCCTTGTCGGGGCGGGCGTAGACCTCGTCGCCGACCGCGAACTCCGTTACGTCGGGGCCGACTTGGACGACCGTCCCCGCGAGGTCGTTGCCCAGGACGAGCGGGAGGCGGTAGGGCATGAACGCCTTGAAGTCGCCGGCCCGGATCCGCATGTCCAGCGGGTTGACGCTCGCCGCGTGGATCCTGACCAGGACGTCGTCGGCGCCGACGACGGGGTCGGGGACCTCGGCGGCGCGCACCTGGGACGCGTCGCCGTACTTGTCGACCGTGAAGGCCTTCATCGTCGTCTCCGTTTCGGGGATACGGGTGGTTCAGGCCACCGGTGCGGCGGGCTGGATGACGTGGTCGGCGGCGCCGCCCTGGAGGCGGTCCAGGGAGCCGGCGATCCCCTCGTGGGGCACGCCGAGCGGCACCGCGCTTACTTCGGTGAGGCGGGCGTACTGCTCGTCGGTCAGCCGGACGTCGAGGGCGCCGAGGTAGCCGTCGAGCTGGGCGAGGCTGCGCGGGCCGATGATCGGGACGAGCGTGGCCACCGAGCGGGCGGCGCGCTCGCGCACCCAGGCCACCGCCACCTGCGCGGGTGTCGCACCGGTCTCCTCGGCGACGGCCAGGACGGTGTCGATGACGGCGGTCTTCTGGACGGTGTCCTCGGTGTGGATGACCATGCCCAGGTCGCTCAGACGACCGTCGGCGGAGGTGCGGTACTTGCCGGTGAGCAGTCCGCCGCCGAGCGGGGACCACAGGGCGGCGCCGAGGCCGAGGCTCTCGGCCATCGGCAGCAGCTCACGGTCGGCGGTGCGCTCGACGAGGCTGTACTCGTGCTGGATGCCGATGATCGGGGCCTGGTTCCTGAGGTCGGCGAGGGTCACCGCGCGCGAGACGCGCCAGGCCGGGAAATTGGACAGCGCGGCGTGATGGATCTTGCCGGCGCTCACCAGATCGTCGAGCCCGCGCAGGAGCTCTTCCATCGGAGTGAGCTGGTCGGGGAAGTGCACCCACAGCAGGTCGATGTAATCGGTGCCCAGGCGCTTCAGGCTGGCCTCCACCGAGGCGACCATGGTCTTGCGGCTGTTGCCCGTCTTGGAGATGTCCGGCTGCGGGGCGGCGCCGAAGGCGAACTTGGTGGCCAGGACGAAGTGGTCGCGGTCGGCCGAGATCAGCTTTCCGGTCAGCTCCTCCGACTCGCCGAACTGGTAGCCGTCCGCGCTGTCGAGGAAGGTGCCGCCGGCCTCGGCGAACCGGTCGAAGATGCGGCGGGCCTCGTCGGGCTCGGCCCCGGCACCCCAGCCGGTGCCGAAGTTCGCGGTGCCGAGCGCGTACTCGGACACGCGAAGTCCGGTCCGGTGGCCGAAGGTCGTGTAGCGCATGAGATGTCCTTGCGTGGGAGGGTCGCCCAAAGGGGTGGGTACGGCAAAAGGGGTGGGTACGGCCGCGGGGCTCAGGCGGCGTCCGGCTGCGGCGTGCCGGCCAGCGCCTGCTTGACCTGCCGGGTCAGCTCGTCGGCGACGATCTCGGGCAGGCCCGCCTCGATGCCGTTCAGGGCCTGCGCCGCGACGTCGGAGGCGGAGACCTTCTGGTCGGCCGGGACCGCGGCGGCCATGTCGGTGTCCATGTATCCGACGTGCAGCGCGGAGACGGTGATGCCGCGCGGCGCCAGTTCCTCGCGGCTCGCGCCGCTCAGCGCCCAGGCGGCGGCCTTGGACGCGGCGTAGGAACCGAGGCCCGCCGGGTGGTACCAGGACAGGACGGACAGCACGTTGAGCACGGCGCCGCCGCCGTTGCCCTCGATCACGGGGGCGAAGGCGCGGGTCGCGGCGAGCGGGCCGAAGAAGTTGGTGTCCATCTCCCGGCGCACCTCGTCCAGGTCACCGTCGACCAGCGTGGCCCCGGTGGAGATGCCCGCGTTGTTGATCAGCAGCGTCGCGTCGGAGGCGGTGCGGGCGGCCTCCCGGATCGACTCCTCGTCCGTGACGTCCAGGCGCAGCGGGGTGACACCCGGCAGATCGACCGTCTCGGGGCGGCGGGCCGCCGCGTAGACCTTCGCGCCGCGCTCCACGAGCTGGGCGGCGAGGTGCCGGCCGAGACCCCGGTTGGCGCCGGTGACGACCGCGACGGTGTTCTTGAGTTCCATGGCTGATCCTGCTCCCGGTAGTGGCGGGCGCCGTCCGGTCACCCACATCCATCAGATTTAGATTACGATGACAATCTAAACACTCGACTACGATAGATGCCAGTCGACATCCAAACTTGGTTCCCGGAAACGGGTTCACGTAGGAGCACGCAGGAGGTGGTCATGGGCCGCGTATCGCAGGCGCAGGCGGAGGAGAACCGCAGGCGCGTCGTGGACACCGCCTCGCGGCTGTTCAGGGAGCAGGGCACGCAGGTCAGCGTCGCCGACCTGATGGAGGCGGCCGGTCTGACCCACGGCGCCTTCTACAAGCAGTTCGCTTCCAAGGAAGCGCTCGTCGACGAGGCCACCGCGCACGCGATCGACGAGCTCGCCCAGCGGTACGCCGCCGGGCTCGAGCAGTACGACGGCCGGCGCGACGAAGCCCAGCGCACGCTGATCGACACCTACCTCTCCGTCGAACACCGCGACAACATGGCGGACGGCTGCCCGGTCGCCGCGCTCGCCACCGACATCGCCCGCACCCCCGACGACCAGGAGGCCCGCCGCGTCTACGCCGACGGGGTGGCCGACTTCGCCGACTTCCTCGCCGACGACGACCAGGACGGCCTCGCCCGCCTGAGCACACTGTTCGGCGCGCTCGTCCTGTCCCGCGCCACCAAGGGCTCCCCGCTCTCCGAGCGGATCCTGGCCGCGGCGCACGCGGCCCTGACCGAAGCCGACTGATCGGCGGCGCCACCTCTGGGGGGCCTCAGGGAACGGCGCGGTCTACCGCGTCACCGGGACCGTGCCGCGGCCGGCCGTGAATCCGGTGATGACTCCACGCCTTCTCGGCGCCCGCAGGCGCTCCAAGGAGGTCGACGGCGCGACACCGACGCTCACCGCGAGTTCGCGATTCGTCATCCTGGCATCGGCCTGGATGCGTGCGGGATCGCCACGTCAGGCTCGTCGAGTTCCATCTCGCCCCTCCGCACGGCGACCAGCTTCAAGATCGCTTCAGCCGGGGTCGGATGATGCACGGGCGGGCCCGCACTACGACGACTCCCGCACCACCAACTCCGTGTCCAGCACCAGCCGCGTGCGCGGAGCGGCCGGGTTCTCGATCTCGCGCAGGAGGGTGCGCGCGATCGTGCCGCCGATCTCCTCGGTGGGCTGGCGGACCGTCGTGAGCGGAGGGTTGGTGTGGCGGGCGAGGTAGGAGTCCTCGAATCCGACGACCGAGACGTCCTCCGGCACGCGGCGACCCTGGGCGCGCAGTTCGAGGAGGACGCCCGCGGCCATCAGGTCGGAGGCGGCGAACACGGCGTCCAGGTCCGGGGCACGTTCAAGTAGCGAACGCATCGCCGCGCGGGCCCCTTCCTCGGTGAAGTCGCCGACCTCGACCAGGTGTTCCTCATCCGGGACGCCTGCCTGGGCGAGTGCTTCCCGGCAGCCGCGCAACCGGCTGCGCCCGACCTCCATGTCCTGGGGGCCCGCGATGGTGGCGATCCGGCGCCGGCCGCGGTCCAGGAGGTGGCGCACGGCGGTGGCGGCCCCGCCCCGGTTGTCGGCGCAGACGTAACTGAGCGGGTCGTCCTCGCGGCGGCGGCCCGCGAGGACGGTCGGCAGGCCGGCCGATTCCAACAGGCCCGGCAGGACGTCGTGTTCGTGCACCGAGACCAACAGGACGCCGTCGACCCGGCGTTCGGCGACGGACCGGGTGAGCTGGTCGCGTTCGGCCTGGTCGCGGACGAGCGTCAGCTGGAGCTGGGTGCGCGTGTCGGCGAGCGCGGCGCTCACCCCGCGGATCACGGCCGAGAAGTAGGGCTCCGAGCCGAGCCGGCTCTCGGACTCGGGGATGACCAGGGCGACGGCGTCGGTACGGCTCGTGACCAGGCCACGGGCCACCGAATTGGGGACGTAGCCCAGCTCCGCGATGGCGTTGAGGACGGCCTCCCGCGCCTTCTCGCTGACCAGCTCCGAGCCGTTCACCACGCGGGAGACGGTGGTGCGCCCCACTCCGGCGCGCGCCGCCACGGTCTTGATGGTCGGCCGGGCCCCGCCCGCCCCGCTCTGCTCACGATCCCGACGCGCGGCCTGCTCTCGGGGTGTGTCCTGTTCCTGTCGTGCGGCGGGCTCTTGGCCGGCCTTCCCCTGTTCCTGGCGTGCGGCGGGCTCTTGGATGTCCTTCTCCGGTGCCCGGCTCCCGGTCCGCTGCCCTCGGTTGCCGTCCCCCGGCTCCCGGCGCGCGGCCGGCTTTTGGGGTGTGTCCTGTTCCCGGCGTGCGGCGGGCTCTTGGCCGGCTTTCCCCGGTGCCCGGCTTCCGGCCCGCTGCCCCCGACTGCCGCTCCCCGGCTCCCGGCGCGCGCCCGGTTCTTGGGGCGTGCCCTGTTCCTGACGTGCGGCGGGCTCCTGGCCGACCTTCCCCGGCTCCCGGCCGCCGCTCCCGGCCCGCTGTCCCCGACTGCCGTCCCCCGGCTCCCGGCCGCCACTCCCGGCCCGCTGCCCCCGGCCCCCGCCCCGTCCCGGGTCGCCGCCCCGCCCAGGGCCCGTCACTTCTCGTGTCGTGTCGCCGCTCATCGTTCCGGATCCTCCAATTCCCCTTCAGGGCCGCCCTGTTGGGGGTGCGGCACGCCCGGCCCCCTCCCGGCCTGCGCATTCTGCCAGTTGCCAGCCCGATTCTGCCCGCTCCGCGCCCCCTTTCCGGAAGGGGTCGTCGATAACGAGGTGGAAACGAGCTGGATTCGACTTCTTGACACGGGAGTTGTCGGGCGGCCAGTCTTCCTGAAACTTAGTGGGTACGTTCCCACCAACTCGCCAGCAGGCTGGCCAGAGGCCGCGAACGCCGTTCGCGGACCTCCGGAAGACCCGCTCTGAGCTGGGAACTTGATGATGCCTACCGCGGGCGGCCGAGCTTCGGGCCGACTCGTGCCACCGGTGCGTCGGCGCCGTCTCATGGAGGACGTTCATGCTCAAGGTCGAGCGGAAACTGCGTACAAAAGTCACAGCTGTACTGGCCTGCACGGCGGCGGGCGCCCTGCTCGCGGGTTGCGGCGGAGGGGGCGCCGGCGCCACCGGTGGCGGCGTCAAGGACGGCAAGGTCACCATCACCATGGGCCTGTACGGCGTGATGGGCTTCAAGGAGACCGGCCTGATCGAGAAGTACGAGAAGGAGCACCCGAACGTCACCGTCAAGGTCGAGGCGGCCGGTGACGAGCAGACGTACTACACCGCCCTGCAGACCCACCTGGCCAGCGGCTCCGGGCTCAAGGACGTCCAGGGCATCGAGGTCGGACGGGCCAAGGAGATAACCGAGACGCAGGCCGGCAAGTTCGCGGACCTCACCGGCCTCAAGGGCACCGACCACTTCCAGCCGTGGAAGCAGGGGCAGATCACGACGAAGGACGACAAGGTCCTCGGCCTGGGCACGGACACCGGCCCGATGGCGGTCTGTTACCGCAAGGACCTGTTCGAGCAGGCCGGGCTGCCCACCGACCGCGAGAAGGTCGGCAAGCTGTGGGCGGGTGACTGGAAGAAGTACGTCGAGACCGGCGAGAAGTTCGCCAAGGGCAACAAGAACAAGAAGGTCTCGTATCTGGACTCCGCCTCCGGCCTGTTCAACGCCATGGTCTACGGCAGCTCCCAGCAGTACTACGACAAGTCCGGCCAGCTGATCTACAAGACCAACCCGGCCATCAAGGAGGCCTGGAACCTGTCGACCGAGGCGGCCCAGAAGGATCTGACCGCCAAGCTGCCGCAGTTCCAGCCCGGTTGGGACCCGGGGCTCGCCAACGGCACGTTCGCCACCACGGTCTGCCCGGCCTGGATGCTCGCGCACATCACCGACAAGGCCGGGGAAGCCAACAAGGGCAAGTGGGACGTCGCCAAGGCCCCCAAGGGCGCCAACTGGGGCGGCTCCTTCCTCGGGGTCACCGAGAAGAGCCCGGTGAAGGACGAGGCCAAGAAGCTCGTGGCGTGGCTGACCGCTCCCGAGCAACAGGCCTACCTTTTCGAGAAGTTGGGCAACTTCCCGTCCTCCAAGACCGCACTCGAGGACCCGAAGGTGAAGGACGCCAAGTCGGAGTACTTCTCCGGAGCGCCCACCGGCCAGATCTTCGGGGAGGCGGCCAACGAGGTGCCCGCCGAGCAGGTGCTCGGCCGTAAGGACGGCACCATCAAGGACATCTTCTCGCAGGGCCTCCAGCTGGTGGAGAACGGCAAGGCCCCGGCCCAGGCCTGGAAGACCACCGACGAGCGGATCAAGAAGAGCGTCGGCTGACGCGTACGGACCGAGCGGGTGCGGCCGGAGCAACCGGCCGGCCGCGCCCGCCGCCGTACCGCGTATCCCGCCCGCCCGAAGGAAGGACCCCCGGTGGCCGCCTCCACCCAGCTCGGCTCGTCCGCCCAGCCGCCCCCGGCACACGGCTCGCCCGTGCGGCCGAAGGGCCCCGCCAAGGCCCGTTCGAAGATCCCGTTCCTGCACCGCCTCGATGTGAAGGGCGCGCCCTACGCCTTCATCGCCCCGTTCTTCGTCATCTTCGCCGCGTTCAGCTTCTATCCGCTGATCTACACGGCCTGGATCTCTTTCCACCAGGTCGAACTGTCCACCTTCGACGTCATGACGTGGCAGGGCCTGGAGAACTACACGGCGCTGTTCGCCGACGAGCGGTTCTGGAACGCGCTGCGCAACACCATCACCATCGGCGTGATCTCCACGGTCCCGCAGCTGCTCATGGCCCTCGGCCTCGCACACCTGCTCAACTACAAGATGCGCGGCTCGACCTTCTTCCGGGTCGCCGCCATCACCCCGTACGCCACCTCGGTCGGCGCCGCCGCGCTCGTCTTCACGATGCTCTTCCAGCGCGACTTCGGCATGATCAACTGGGGTCTCGGTCTCATCGGCATCGACCCGATCGACTGGGAGAACTCCACCGCGGCCTCCCAGACGGCCATCTCCGCGATCGTGATCTGGCGCTGGACCGGCTACAACGCGCTGCTCTACCTGGCCGCCATGCAGGCCGTGCCGCTGGAGCGCTACGAGGCCGCCGCCATCGACGGGGCCAACCGCTGGCAGCAGTTCCGCACCGTCACCGTCCCCGGCATCAAGGCGACGATCGTCTTCACCATCGTGCTGTCGACGATCGGCGCCACCCAGCTCTTCGGCGAGCCACTGATCTTCGGCCAGGGCCCCAACGGCATCACCGGTGGCACCAACAACCAGTACCAGACGCTCGGCCTGCTGCTCTACGAAGAGGGCTGGAAGAACTACCAGATGGGCCGCGCGGCCACCGTGGCCTGGGCGATGTTCCTGCTGCTCGTCCTCGTCTTCGTCCTGCAGCGCGTCATCTCGCGCCTGCGCAACCGCACGCACTGACCGGGGGAGTCACACCATGACCACCGACACCGCTCCGGTCCGCACCGGCGCCCGAGGCCGCGACGTCGTCGAGCGCGCCGCTCCCGCCCGCCGCAGGCGCCTGAGGCAGGGCGCCGGCAAGCAGCACCACGCGGGGCCCGTCGCCTACGTCCTGCTCGGATTCACCGCACTGGTCTCGCTCTTCCCGCTGTACTGGACGCTGGTCGCGGCCTCAAGCGACAGCGCCCGGATCTCGCGGACCCCGCCCCCGTTCCTGCCGGGACCGAACCTCTTCAGCAACCTCTCCCGGGCCTGGACAGAGGCCTCCATGGGCAAGGCGATGATGAACTCGCTGATCGTGGCCGGCACCATCGCGCTGTCCACGGTGCTCTTCGCGACCCTGGCCGGATTCGCCTTCGCCAAGCTCCGCTTCAAGGGCCGCAACGCCCTGCTCATGGTCGTCATCGGCACCATGATGGTGCCGCCGCAGCTCGGCGTGGTCCCGCTGTTCATGATGATGAGCGACCTCGGCTGGGGTCAGCAGCTGCCGTCGGTCATCTTCCCCACGCTGGTCAGCGCGGTCGGCGTGTTCTTCATGCGGCAGTACTTCGCCGAGTCGCTCCCCGACGAGCTCGTCGAGGCGGGCCGGGTCGACGGCGCACACTCACTGCGCATCTTCTGGTCCATCGTGCTCCCGATCGCCCGCGCCCCCATGGCCGTGATCTTCATGATCACGTTCGTGCACGCCTGGAACGACTTCTTCTGGCCGTTCATCGCCCTCGACATGACCAACCCGACCGTGCCCGTGGCCCTCACGCAACTGAGCGCCGGATACGTCCGCGACCAGTCCCTGATCATGGCGGGCGCGCTGCTCGGCACGCTGCCGCTGCTCGCGATGTTCGTGGTCTTCGGCCGCCAGATCGTCGGCGGCATCATGCAGGGCGCCGTCAAGGGCTGAATCCCGCTGCGCCGAGCTCAACTCCTGTACCCCTTAAGCCTGTTCTCCCTGGAGGAGTCCCATGTCATCCGCGCTCACCTTCCCCACCGACTTCCTCTGGGGTACGGCGACCGCCTCGTACCAGATCGAGGGCGCCGCCCAGGAGGACGGCCGCACCCCGTCCATCTGGGACACCTACGCGCGCACCCCCGGCAGGGTCCTCAACGGCGACACCGGCGACATCGCCTGCGACCACTACCACCGCTGGGCCGAGGACGTCGACATCATGGCCGACCTCGGCGTCAAGGCGTACCGCTTCTCGCTCGCCTGGCCGCGCATCCAGCCGACAGGGCGCGGCCCGGCCCTGCAGAAGGGCCTCGACTTCTACCGGCGCCTCGCCGACGCGCTGCGCGAGAAGGGCATCAAGCCGGTCGCCACGCTCTACCACTGGGACCTGCCGCAGGAGTTGGAGGGCCTGGGCGGCTGGCCGGCCCGCGAGACCGCCGAACGGTTCGCCGAGTACGCGGCGCTCGCCGCCGAGGGCCTGGGTGACCACGTCGACACCTGGACCACCCTCAACGAGCCCTGGTGCAGCGCCTTTCTCGGCTACGCGTCCGGCGTCCACGCCCCCGGCCGCACCGACCCGGTCGCCGCCCTGCGCGCCGCCCACCACCTCAACCTGGGCCACGGCCTGGCCGTTCAGGCGCTGCGCTCACAACTGCGCCCGTCCGCCCAGGTGTCGGTGACGCTCAACGTGCATCACGTGCGCCCGCTGAC
Organism: Streptomyces nidicola; assembly: GCF_050106155.1. Taxonomy (NCBI): domain Bacteria; kingdom Bacillati; phylum Actinomycetota; class Actinomycetes; order Kitasatosporales; family Streptomycetaceae; genus Streptomyces; species Streptomyces nidicola. Next base: position 1,079,411 of record NZ_JBNBPI010000001.1, on the reverse strand, counting down.
CGACGCGTCCGGGGACACCGACGCGGCCCGGCGCATCGACGCGCTGGCCAACCGGGTCTTCACCGGCCCCATGCTGCGCGGCGAGTACCCCGAGGACCTGCTGAAGGACACCGCGCCGCTGACCGACTGGTCCTTCGTCCAGGACGGCGATCTGGCCGAGATCAACCAGCCGTTGGACTTCCTCGGTGTCAACTACTACTCGCCGACCCTGGTTTCGGAGGGCGACCCGGCGCACGGCAACGACGGCCACGGCGCCAGCGCGCACAGCCCCTGGGTGGGCGCGGACCGCGTCGCGTTCCACTCCACGCCCGGTGACAGGACCGCGATGGGCTGGACGATCGACGCTTCGGGCCTCGAGGAACTCCTGCTCCGCCTCGGCGGCGACCACCCCGGCCTGCCCATGGTGATCACCGAGAACGGCGCCGCGTTCCACGACTACGCGGACCCCGAGGGCAACGTCAACGACCCGGAACGCATCGCCTACGTCCGCGACCACCTGGCCGCCGTGCACCGCGCGATGTCTGCCGGCGCCGACGTCCGCGGCTACTTCCTGTGGTCGCTGCTGGACAACTTCGAGTGGGGCTACGGCTACAGCAAGCGCTTCGGCATGGTCCACGTCGACTACCCGACCGGTACCCGCACCCCCAAGGCCAGCGCCCGCTGGTACGCGAAGGTGGCAGCGACGGGAACGCTGCCGGTGTGATGTCCCGGACTACGTGCTGTCGTCGTGGCTCCGCCACAGGTCTCGCAGGGCGGCGTTGACGGCGTCCGGTTGCTGGGTGTGCGGGTAGTAGCCGGGCACCCGCAGCAGCCGGCCGCCGACGCCAGCGGCGACGGCCTCGGCACAGGCGATCAGCGGCTCGCCCGCGTATCTGCGGTACAGCTCCGGTGCGTCCTGCCAGGTCCCGCAGATCACCAGCGTCGGCCACGGGGCGGCCCGCAACGGCTCCAGCGGCACCGTCGCCTCCCACACCGGGCGTTCGCGCATCGAGGTGGCGACGGCGCGAAGGCGCTGCGGGGTGGGGGAGGGCAGGGCCATGCCCAGGCCCTCCGTGGAGGCGCGCAAGTACTGCTCCGGCGTGACCGACTCCGGTACCCCGGGGCTCTCTCGGACCCGGCGCAGCATCTCCGCGACCACCGGGTGGCCCGCTGCCGCCGAGAACGCGGCGGGCTGAATCAGCGTCAGGGACCGTACGAGGTCGGGACGGCGCCCCGCGGCGAGCATGGCCGCGAGGCCGCCGTTCCCGTGCCCGACCAGGTGCGCGCCGTCGTCCTGCCGGGCCAGGAGTTCCAGCAGGTCGTCCGCGTCGGTGTCGAAGTCGCTGCGGTCGGTGTCGGGGCTGCCGCCATAGCCACGGCGGTCCACCAGCAGCAGACGGTGGCGGTCGGCCAGGGGCCGCTGGGCGGCGAAGCCGTACGCCTCGTCGCTGCCCCACGTAAAGATGTTGTGGGCGAAGACCGCGGGGACTCCGCTGCCGTCGGTCTCGTCCCACACGGTCAGGTGAAGGGCATCCATCAGCAGGGCTCCGTATCGAACGGGGCGGGGGAGCGGCCCTCCCAGATCAGGCGGGAGGCCTGTTCCGGGTAGGGCACGGTCGCCGATTCGGTGTCCAGGACGCGGGTCAGCCGCCCGTCGGGCCGGTGGGCGGCCCATCCGGCGTCGCCGGTGGTGACGAAGCGGACCCAGGCCTCCCTCAACTCACGGGAGAGCGCGCGGGCCTCGTCGGTGGGCTCCGCACCGACGAGCTGCGCGCCGACGGGGCTGCCCAGCGTGCCGAACGCCAGAGGAATGTCGAGGCTGTGGCAAGCGCCCAGGGCGCCGCCGAGCGCCGGAGCCGTCCAGCACAGCTCGAACAGGTACGAGGTGCCGCCGGCCGCGGCGTTCGCCTCGGCCAGCTGCTGTGACGGCATGCGGAACAACGCGTCGGAGTACACCGTCTCCACCAGCTCCTCCGGGTCTGCCCCCGGGAAGCCGGCGCGGTAGGCGTCCGCGCCGTGCGGCTTCGGGGCGAGCAGCTCCAGGGCCGCACGGGCGTCCCGCTCGGTGAAGGTGCCCCGACGTCCGCTCATGACGCTGAAGAACCGGAACTCGTCGCGGGTGTGGCCGACGAGCAGCTCGGTCCCCTGCGCGCGCCCGCCGCTCAGCGCGGGCCAGGGGGCTTCGGGGAGGACCTCGCCGTCGACGACGGGACACAGGGCGGTGCCGGTCTCGGTGAGGCGGCCCCAACTCGCCCGATGCGCATGGAGGTCGGCGTTGAAGGCGGTGAGCTCCGCGGCCAGGTGCCAGGGGTCGATGTCGCGCCAGGCGGCCGCGGTGGGGGCCGCCGCGCCGAGCCGGTCCGCGAGCGCGGTGGTGATCCGCCGTGCCAGCGCGGGTGTGCTGTGCATCCCCGGCACCGAGTGGGCGATGGCCCGCCGGAACAGGCCGCGCGCCGGCTTCATCGTCAGGAGGGCGGCGACCGACCCCGCCCCGGCGGACGTGCCGCCCACGGTGACCCGGTCGGGGTCGCCCCCGAAGGCGGCGATGTTCCGCTGCACCCACTCCAGCGCCGCGATCTGGTCGAGGAATCCGCGATTGGGCGGCGCGTCGTCGAGAAACGCGTAACCCTCCGCGCCCACGCGGCAGTTGACGCTCACCACGACGACCCCCGCCTCGGCCAGGGCCGCCGGGTCGTACATCGGGTCGCTCGACGCCGCCGCGACATAGCCGCCGACGGGGAGCCACACCAGCACCGGCAGTCCCGCCGCGCCCGGATCCGGGGTGCCGACGTCGAGGGTCAGCCAGTCCGTGCCCTGGGGTGGTCCGGTGTCGATGGGCAGGGACAGTGGCACGACGGGGCCGAACTCCGCCGCCTGCCGCGTTCCGTCCCAGCGGTGCGGCGGGGCGGGCGCGGCGAAGCGCAGCGCCCCGACCGGGGGCCGGGCGTAGGGGATGCCGCGGAAGACGGCGTGCCCCTTCCGCAGGCGCCCCTGCACCACGCCTTCCCTGGTCCGCACCCTCGGCTGTTCAGGCAGTCGGTCGGGCATGACGCCTCCTCCCTCTCCTGCACCCCAGGGTTATCGGTCACCTGTATTATGTCAATCGTATGGGAAAGGCCCCGGAGTGCGTAGGGAGAGGCCGACGATGCCGAAGCAGGTGGACCACCGCGGACGCCGCGAGGAGATCGCCCGCGCGCTGTGGCGTGTGGTGGAGCAGCGCGGAGTCGGGCATCTCACGATGCGCGTGGTGGCACAGGAGGCAGGCATCTCCCTCGGGCAGCTCCAGCACTACTTCGCCTCCCGCGCCGCCATGCTCTCCTTCGCCATGGACTTCGCGTCCGAGCAGACCTCGCTGCGTGTCGGTCAGGGCCTCAAGAAGCTCGGTGACCGTCCGCACCCCCGGGACGTACTGCGGCTGACGCTCGCGGAAATGCTCCCCCTGCACGCCGACGCCCGCGCCACCAGCCGGATGAGCGCCGCCTACGTCCTGGAGGCGCTGCACGACGAGGACGTCCACGAACAGGCGCGCCGCGGCCTCCTCCAAGGGCGGGCCCTGGTCGAGGAGTTGGTCCGCCAAGCGGTCGCCGAGGGGCACATCGCCTCCGACCGCGATCCGGCGACCGAGACCAATCTGCTCCTCGCCCTCACCGGGCTCGCGCCCCTGATCGAGCTGGACGTGATCGGCCCCCAGGACGCGCTCGACGCGATCGACCTGCATCTGGACGGGCTGTTCGGCGGCAACGCCCGGAGTGCGTGACCGGAGGTCAGCCGTCGGCGCCGACCTTCGCGGTGTCGACGGCCGCGGGCGGCGGGGGCGGTGTCTTGCCGGGGTGGAGCGCCGAGCGGGCCCGCGCCGTGTCGAAGTCGCCCTCCCACTTGCCGATGACGATGGTGGCGACCGCGTTGCCGAGTACGTTGATGAAGACGCGGCCCTCGTTGAGGATGCGGTCGACGCCGACGATCAGGGAGAGGGCGGCCAGCGGGATGTGGCCGACCGCGGTGACCGTGCTGGCGAGGACGATGAACGCGCCGCCGGCGATGCCCGCGGTGCCCTTGCTGGTGAGCATCATGACGCCGACCATGACGAGTTGCTGCTGCCAGGACAGGTCGATGCCCATCGCCTGGGCGAGGAACATGGAGGCCATCGTGAGGTAGACGGCCGAGCCGTCCAGGTTGAAGGAGAACCCGGAGGGGATGACGATCCCGACGACCGGCCTGCCGACGCCGAGGGTCTCCAACTTCCGTACCAGCTGCGGCAGTACGGCCTCGCTGGAGCAGGTGCTCAGCGCGACGAGGAGTTCGGTCTTGAGGAAGCGCATCAGGCCGAACAGGCTCAGCCGGCAGGCGCGCATGATGGCGCCGAGCACCACCAGGACGTAGACGACACACGTCGCGGTGAACAGCAGGATCAGGTACGCGAGTTGCTTGAGGCTCTCCGCCCCGTACGTGGCGACCACCATGGCCAGGGCGCCGAAGGTACCCAGCGGAGCGAGGCGCATAACCCAGCCGACGATGCGGAACACCACGTCGGACAGGGCCTTGATGCCTCGGGTCAGCGGGGCGCCGTCCTCACCGGCCATGTTGAGGGCTACGCCGAAGACGATGGAGACCATCAGCGCGGCCAGGATCGCGTCACCCGTGATCGCCCCGAGGAGCGAGCTGGGGATCAGTGACGAGATGAATCCGGTGAACGTGGCGTGCTCGGTGGCCGTCTCCGGTACGTCATCGGCGCGCAGCGTGGAGGGATCGACGTGCAGCCCCGCACCGGGCTGGAAGACGTTGGCGACGACCAGGCCGATCAGCATCGACACCAGGGACAGCACCAGGAAGTAGCCGATCGCCTTCACACCGATCCGGCCGGCCTTGCGCAGGTTGTCCATGGAGGCGATGCCGGTGGTGACCACGCAGAAGACCACCGGGACCACGATCATCTTGACCAGGGCGATGAACCAGTCGTTGAGCGGCTTGAGTTCCTCGCCCACGCCCGGCGCGAACAGTCCCACGGCGATGCCGAGGACGGCGGCCAGGACGACCTGGAACCACAGCTCACGCAGCAGCCGATTCAGCCTGGAGCGCGGTGGGCGGTCGGTGACGGCGGTTGATGTCATCGTAGGTGCTCCCTTGCACGACGATCGTGTGTTGCCCTGTCCCGTTGGTGCCTTCGAGATGTGATGCGCGCAGAACGGCTCAGCTGTGCAGGGCGCGCAGCACCTTGTGGAAGGCGGCCTTGCCCTCGAAGCCGATGCCGGGGATGTCGGTCAGGCCGACGCGGCTCTTCTCGACGACGGCGTCGTCGGCGAAGCCGCCGGTGGGCTGGAACTCGCCCGGGTAGGACTCGTTGCCGCCGAGCTTGAGGGCGGCCGCGATGTGCAGCGAGAACTGGTGGCCGCCGTGCGGGACGCAGCGGCGCGAGGACCAGCCGTGCTGCTTCAGCATGTCCTGGATGCGCAGGTACTCGGTCAGCCCGTAGGACAGCGCCGGGTCGAACTGGAGGGTGTCCCGGTCGGGCCGCATGCCGCCGTAGCGGATCAGGTTGCGGGCGTCCTGGAGGGAGAAGAGGTTCTCGCCGGTGGCGATGGGCCCCGCGTAGTGCTCGGCGACGGTGGCGTTGAGGTGGTAGTCCAGCGGGTCGCCGATCTCCTCGTACCAGAACAGGTTGTAGGGCTCGATGGCCTTCCCGTACTCCAGCGCGGTCGCGAGGTCGAAGCGGCCGTTGACGTCGACGGCGAGGCGGGAACCGTCGCCGTCCAGTACCTCGATGACGGCCTCGATGCGGCGCAGGTCCTCGGCGAGGTCGGCGCCGCCGATCTTCATCTTGACGACGTCGTAGCCCTGGTCGAGGAAGCCGCGCATCTCGGCCTGGAGGTCGGCGAGCGTCTTGCCGGGGGCGTAGTAGCCGCCCGCCGCGTAGACGAACACCGAGTCGTCGGGCTCACCGTCGCCGTGCCGCTCGGACAGGTACCGGTACAACGGCTGCCCCGCGATCTTCGCGGCCAGGTCGAAGAGAGCCATGTCCACGACGCCGACCGCGACCGAGCGCTCGCCGTGCCCGCCCGGCTTCTCGTTGCGCATCATCAGCTCCCACGCCCTGGCGGGATCCAGCTCGCCGGCCTCGTTCAGAAGCTCCCCGGGCTCCGCCGCCATCAGGCGCGGCAGGATCCGGCGGCGCAGGATCTCGCCCGCGCTGTAACGGCCGTTGGAGTTGAAGCCGTAGCCCACCACCGGCTTCCCGTCGCGGATGACATCGCTCTCGATCGCGACGATCGAGCAGTCCATGGAGGAGAAGTCGATCCACGCGTTGCGGATCGAGGAGCTGATCGGGACGACGCCCTCGTACACGTTGGTGATCTTCACGACGGCCTTCCTTGTAACTTATAAGATGTGACGGCTGTTAGAGTGGGCGGCGCCACCGTGAGATGTCAAGGGGTGTGGGGACCTCGGGAAAGGGACCGATCAAGAGGCCATGCCGAGCCAGAACACGTTCCTCAGCAAGAGCGATCTCGCCTACGCGGAACTGCGCGACCAGATCCTCACCGGCAGCCTCCCGGCCGGCTCACGGCTCGCCCAGTACGACCTCGCCGACTCGCTCAACATGAGCATCACGCCCCTGCGGGAGGCCATCCGGCGCCTCAGTAGCGAGGGGCTGCTCACCGTCGAGACCCACCGCGACGTACGGGTGTCGACCATGACCGCCGACGAGGCCCGCCAGCTCTTCGAGGTCCGCCTCTCCCTGGACCCCACCGCGGCCGAACTCGCCGCCACGCGCCGCACCGAGGCCGACATCGCCGCGATGCGTGCCGCCGTCGCCGACCTGCTCCCGGTCACGCGCAAGTGGGGCGAGGAGGCCCTCACCGCGCACCGTGTCTTCCACCAGACGCTCTACCGGGCCTCGCACAACGACGTGCTCATCAAGATGCTCGACGACCTGTGGGACAAGTCCGACCGCTACCGCCGCCTCGGCCTCGACCTGCCGCCCGGCGACGAACCGCGCACCCGTGACCTCGAGGAACACCAGCGTCTGGTCGACCTCATCGTGGCCGGCGAGGCGGCTCGGGCGGCGCAGCTCATGCGCGACCACATCACCAACAGCCTCACCGCCACGGCGATCAGCGCCCTTGAGGACCTCGAGAAGCGCTCGTAGGGCATGGGGGACGTTCCCCATGTCGACGTAATGGTGCGGCAGCCGCGACGCCTGCTCGACGAATACCGTCAACTGCGCGCCGGCTGGCGGTCAGTCGAGGTCGGACATGTCGAGCACGAACCGGTAGCGGACATCGTTGCGCTCCAGGCGTTCGAGGGCCGTGTTCACCTGGGACGAGGGCAGCAGCTCGATGTCGGCGGTGATGCCGTGATCGGCGCAGAAGCGCAGCATGGCGGCGGTGGACGGGCGCCCGCCGCTGCCGGCCGAGCTGAGCTTCTTGCGGCCGATGAGCAGGTCCAGGGTGTCCACGGTGACAGGGCCGAGGTGTCCGAGGTGACTGAGTGTGCCGTCCATGGCGGTCACCCGCAGGTACGGGGCCAGGTCGTGGGGAGCCGAGATGGTGTCGATGACGACATCGAACCGGTCGCGGACCGCTTCCATCTGCTGCGGATCGGTGGACACCACGAACCCCTGCGCCCCCAGGCCCCGCGCCTCGTCGGCCTTGTCCGGGGTCCGGCTGATGACGGAGGTCGTGGCGCCGAGCCCGGCCGCCATCTTGACCGCGAGGTGTCCCAGGCCGCCAAGTCCGGCCACGGCGACGGTACTTCCAGGTCCCACGCCGGGCGCCTGGAGCGGTTCCCAGACGGTGACGCCGGCGCAGAGCAGCGGAGCCGTGGCGGCCGCGTCGAGCCCTGCGGGCAGGCGGTAGGCGAACCGGTGGCTCACGACGTACTCCCGTGAGTACCCGCCCAACGTGGTCGAGCCGTCCTGCCGGTCGGCCCCGCCATAGGTCAGCGTCGGGAACTCGCGGCAGAAGTTCTCCTGTCCCGCCTGGCACATGCGGCACTTTCCGCACGAGTCGACGATGTTGCCGACGGCCACGGGGTCGCCCGGAGCGAAATCGGCGACCGCGCCGCCCACCTCGGTCACCACGCCCGTGAACTCGTGCCCGGGCACGAGCACACCGTTCGCATCGCCGCCGTGTGCCTCCAGCGCGTGCAGATCCGTATGGCAGACACCGCAGTAATCGACACGCACCGCGATGTCGTCCGGGCGCAGGTCCCGGCGCTCCAGTGCCGCACGGCGCAGAGTCCTCGTCGTGCCGTCCGCCTGCCAACCGGTCGTGGAACGCATCGCCAACTCCTAAGACAGACTGTTCGGTCTGTTTGACGGTAGGTGCACACGGGCCGAGAAGCAAACAGACGAGTCTGTCTGTTACGGTGCGGTACATGCCCGAGCAGCCATCCAGCAACCGCGGAGCGGCGACGTACCAGCGCATCGTCGACGTCGCCACGAAGGAATTCGCCGAGTACGGCATCGCCGGTGCGCGCATCGAGCGGATCATCGCCGCCGCGCGCACCAACAAGGCGCAGCTCTATGGCTACTTCGGCAACAAAGAACAGCTCTTCGACGCGATCTTCTTCGCCTCGCTGGAGCGGATCACCAATGTCGTCTCCATCGACGCCGAGGACCTCGCCGACTGGGCGGTGCGCCTCTACGACGAGTACCTCAGCCGCCCCGATCTGATCCGGCTGGCGACCTGGGCGCGCCTGGAGCGGCGCCCGACCGGGCATCTCGTGGCGGACCACGAGCACTACGACGACCACAAACTCCGCGCCATCGCGGAGGCGCAGGCCGCCGGGCGCATCAGGCAGGGGGACCCCTTCGACGTGATGGCCATGGTCATCGCCATGTCGATGGCCTGGTCCCCGGTGAGCAACGTCTACGCCGCCTCCGCCGACGAGCCCGCGAGCGTGCACGACCAGCGGCGCACCCTGCTCCGGGACTGCGTGAGCCGGGCAGTCGCCCCGGACCAGGGGGCCTGAGTACACGCGCCCCGGACCGGGAGCCCGAGCAGCGGACCACGAGGGTTCGGCGGGGCGTCAGTTGCCCCGCGACCTCGCCACCGCCGCCCGCATCCGGTGGGCGTCCGCGCACATCCGCCGGGCCCGCTCGCCCTGCTGGAAGGCCCGCTCCCGCATCACTCGGGCGCGCTCCCGCACCCGTAGCTGCGCCGCGTACCCCGATGATTCATCTGAGCCCGAGGGCCTCATCGTGCCCCCTTTGCGGGTGGGATACGCCGCGCCCGAGCGCGGCGACAAGTACCTGACTGCACAGTACGCCGCCCTCGGCCGGGCGCGGCTATTGGCGCAGCGTGGTCGTCGGGCCGTGTCCGTAGGTGGCGCGGTACTGGCTGGTGAAGCGGCCGGGGTGGAGGAAGCCCCAGCGGGCGGCGACGGCGGTCACCGTGGTGGTGTTCGGGTCGGCTGCCAGGAGGTCGCGGTGCGCGTTGGCCAGACGTACGGCGCGCAAGTGGGCGAGGGGTGTGGTGTCCCGGTGGCGGCGGAAGGCGTACTGAAGGGCCCGAGGGGTGACGTGGGCGGCGGCCGCGATGGCGGCGAGCCCGATGTCGCGGTGGGCGTTGGCCTCGATGAACGACATCGCCCGGCGCACGGTGGCGGGTGTGGGAGCGCTGGGCTGCCGTGAGGGGCGAGGGGGCAGGGCGGTGTTGGGGAAGACGGTGAGGGCGGTGGAAGCAAGCAGGCGGGCGGCATTGCCGACGAGGGGGTCATGGCCGGCGGCCTCGTCATTGGCGAGCAGGTGGTCGGCGATGTAGGTGACGGTGTTCTTCCACAGCGCGGCCAGGTGTGGGGAAGCGGGGCGGAGCCCGGTGAACTGCCAGGTCCGGGGCTGCCCGTCGGGCAGAATGCCGGCGGCCTCCTGCAGGAGGGCGGGACGCAGCAGGACTCCCTGCAGGGCGGCGTCGTGGGTGACGGACCGGTAGGTCCGGTCGGGCAGGGACTGGACGAAGACATCACCGGCGGCGAAACGTTCGTCGAAGCCGGCGCACTGGCTCGCGAAGGTGCCTCGGTGCAGCCTGACGATCAGCAACGAGTCCATGCTGGCGCCGACATCGAGATCCAGCGGTGTGACGACGTCGTCGACCGCGAACGAACCGGCGTCGGTGCGCGCGTGGTGGAAAACGCGCCCGTTGGCCGGGTTGTCCATACGCATGTTGAGCCCGTAGGCGCAGTCCAGGAACGTGCGCACGCTGTCCGGGTCGGCCGAGGAGAAGTGCGTACGCCGGGGCGAGTTGTCCTGCGGAGGTGGACTCGGGAGCGTCATGGACGGCTGCCGTCCGCCGGGCGCCCGCCATCGCCACCACGCGCTCGACGAGTGATCAACATGAGGAAGAGCCTGGCACAGCATCAGGGTGCCGGGCGAGGGTTTCGTGCAATGTACAGACGCCTTCGCCGTGTGCACTGTCCGCCATGGCGCGGCCTTGTGAGGATGGGTGCCTGCGGATCTTCTCCTGCGATGGAGGCAAGGAGGCGAACCGCCGCCAAATGCCGTGGTGCGGGGGCCGGTCGGCGGGTCCCCGCACCACGGTCGGCCTCACGTCGCGCTGCGTTCGCTCGCCTCGCGGTACTCGCGTTCCACGCCCCGTGTGTACGGGTCCTCCGGGCGTCCTGTGCGCAGGAGTTCGCGCCACTGCTCGATGCTCCAGTCGCCGGGTGTGGTGGTGGCGATGAACTCCTGCAGGAGCCGGACGAACCGTGCCGGGTCGGCGTGGTGCGGGAAGTGCCCTGCGCCCGGGAAGATCTCCAGGCGGCTGCCGGGCATCGCCGCGTGCGCGGTGTGGGCGTGGTCCACGGGCAGCACGCTGTCGCGGTCGCCCCAGACGAGGAGGGTGGGTATGCCCTGGGCCAGATAGCAGCGGTCCAGCATCGTGACCACCTGGCCGCGCCAGTCGACGACGGCCCGCAGCGTACGGGTGAAGGCGTTGCGGGAGTTCTGGTCGGGCAGGGCGTCGACCAGGTTGACGAGGTCGACCGCGTCCACGCCGAGTCCGGTGTCGAGGAGTTGGAGGGCGCGGATGAACGCGGCGATCGGCAACTGGGCGCCGGGCACCTTCAGCAGGCCGAGGGCGAGCCCCGCGCCGGGCAGGGTCGCGGCCCTCAGCACCGGAGTCACCTGGCGCCCGACCCCGCCGGTGGAGATCAGCACGAGCCGGTCGACCCGCTCGGGGAACTGGTACGCGAACTGCATCGCGACCCCGCCACCGAAGGAGTGCCCGACAAGGGTGACCCGTTCGATACCGAGCACGCCGAGGAGATCGCGCAGGCCGTTCGCGTACGCGGCGACCGAGTAGTCGGCGCGCGGCTTCGCCGAGTGGCCGTGGCCGAGCAGGTCGGGGGCGATGACGGTGTGCCGGCGCGCGAGGGCGGCGAAGCAGTCCTCCCAGTGCGCGGAGGACGCCCCGACGCCGTGGATGAGCAGAACGGCCGGGCCCTCACCGGCGATTCGATAGGCGCGCCGGTAGCCGTGGACGGTGGAGAAGGTGAGCGCGCTGCCGGTCTCCGGCGCACGGGCGGCCGAGCCGCGGATCGGGATGACGTGCGCCATGGTCGTTCTCCCAGCGAGCGGTTCTCCGCAGGGGTGCGGGATCCCGGTGTCGTGTCCGGGGTCGGTGTGCCGAGTCTACGAAGCGCGGTGCGGCGGAGGGTTTCGTGCCGGTTGCGGGTGGATTCCGTTCCTGGGGTGGGCCGACTGCCGGTCGGACGGTGGGCCTTCCGGTAGGGCCGGCCCGTTCCGGGTGAGTGGTCAGCCGCGTTCCGGGCTGATTCCCGCCACCGTCAGCGCGAGCAGTGCCTCGGCGCGGGCCGTGGGCTCGGGGTGGTGTTCCGTGGCGAGGGCGAGGCCGACGGCCAGGGTGATCAGGTCCTCGACCGTGGTCCGGGGCGCCACCGCGCCCTCCCGCGCGGCGCTCCGCAGCAGCGGCTCGCCCGCCTCGATCAGCGCCGCCGCGCAGGAGTTGCCCCCGAGCGGGTCGTGCCCCTCGTCGTACGAGAGGGCTGCCGCAAGGCCGCGCGCGGTGACGCAGTAGGCGACCACCTCGCCGAGCCACTCCAGCAGTGCCTTCCGGCCTTCGCCGGCACGGTTGTTGCTCTTTCGGTCGGCCAGTTCGCGTGCCCGTGCGCACAGCGCCTCGATCCGCTGCTGGGAGACCGCCTCCAGCAGCGCCCGCCGGGTCGGGAAGTGTCTGCGTACGGTCGCCGAGCCGACCCCGGCCACGCGTGCGATCTGCTCCAGCGAGGCGTCCGCGCCCTTCGCGGCGACCTCCTCCTCGGCCACGGCGAGGATCCGCTCGTAGTTGCGCCGGGCGTCGGCGCGCTGCCGCTCGACCATGTCATCAGCTCCAGGATTGCTAAGTGGCGGGGCCCGCCATATCGTAGCCGAACATAAGTGGCGGGCCCCGCCATTTTCCTTGGCCGACGTCTGTCGACGGACGGACGGCCGTATGTCGAAGGAGTCCCCTCATGTCCACTCCGCCTATCGATATGTCCACTCCGCCTGTCGATCCGACGCCGTCCCACGCCCAAGCCCACGCCCCCGTGCTCGTCACCGGTGCCACCGGGCGTCAGGGCGGCGCCACCGCCCGTGCCCTGCTCTCCGCGGGCGTTCCCGTACGCGCCCTGGTCCGGGACCCCGACACCGACCGGGGTCGCGCCGTCGCCGCGCTCGGTGTCCAGCTCGTCACCGGGGATCTTCTGGACCGCGCCTCCGTGACGCGTGCCGCCGAGGGGGCCCGCGCCGTCTTCTCCGTTCAGATGCCCCTCTTCACCGCCGAGGGCGCCGACTTCGACAACGAGCTGGCCCAGGCGACCAACCTCGTCGAAGGCGCCCGGTCGGCCGGGGTGGAGCAGTTCGTGCACACCTCCGTCGCCGGCGCGGGGCAGCACACCGAGGCCCCCGGCTGGGCCGAGGGGCACTGGGACTTCATGGCTCCGGCCCTCGACACCAAGGCCGCTGTCCAGGACCTGGTCCGCAGGGCCGGCTTCCCGCGCTGGACCCTGATCAAGCCGGGCTTCTTCATGGACAACCTGCTCCCGTCCATGGCCTATCTCTTCCCGAACGGCATCGACGGCGGCCTGATCACCCTCATCAAGGCCGACACCCGGCTCTCCCTCACCGCGGTCGCGGACATCGGCACCGCGGCCGCCGCGGCCTTCGCGGACCCGGACCGTTTCCACGAGGTGGAGCTCGAACTGGCCAGTGAGTACCGGTCGATGGCGGAAATCGCCGAGGTCCTCAGTCGTGTGCTGGGCAAGAGCATCACCGTGCCTGACCTGACCCTGGAGCAGGCCCTCGCGGCCGGAATGCCTCCCATGGGTGCCTCCGGTGCGTGGATGAACGCCGCGGGTCAGCCGGGCCGCCCGGAGTTCGCACGTGCGCTGGGCCTGCCGCTGACGCGCTTCGAGGACTGGGCGAGGGAGAACCTGCGTTAGGGCCTGATCCGAACGGCGGGCCCTGAGCGCTTGGAGTGGGCGACCGTCAGCGCAGCAGGCGGTCGACCAGGCCGTCCAGGTACTCCGGGGTGAGCGGGCCCGCGCCGAACAGGACGCGGATGTACATCGGCGCCATGACGTGGTCGAGGACGTCCAGCGCGTCGAGGGACCGCTCACCCCGCTCGCGCGCCCGGTCGAGCATGGACTGCATCTGCCGGGCGCGTTCGCCGAGGAATTCGTCGCGCAGGCGCACGCCCTCGGGTCCCGAGCCGGACAGGGCGACGGTCAGGCGGAGCACGGCGAGACCGTCGGGTCCGGTGATCTCCTGCGCCACCTGGGCCGCGTAGGCGCGCAGGTCGCCGGCGAGGTCCCCGGTGTCGGGCATCGGTGATCGCGCGTTGAGGCGGGTCAGCGTCACGTCAGTGAGCAGCTCTTCGAGGCTGCCCCAGCGGCGGTAGACGGTGGTGTCGGCAACTCCCGCGCGGGCCGCGACCTCGCTGACGGTGAATCCGCCGTAACCGCGTTCTCCCACCAGGTCGGTGACGGCCTGATGCACCGCCGCGCCGACGCGGGCGCTGCGTCCGCCGGGCCGCCGGGTGCGCTGTTGTTCGTCCATGCATCCCACCTTAACGCAGCTCGTACTTGCGTTTACGTATCGGGCTGCTCTATGGTCCCGCTTAATGCAGTCGTTGGCTGCATTAAGCGAGTGGGAGGGGACGTCATGCTCGTGGTGACCTGTCTGGGGCAGTTCATGGTGCTGCTCGACAACACGATCGTCGGCGCGGCACTGCCCGACATGCAGCACCGCCTGGGTGCTGATCTGACCGGCCTGCAATGGATCGTCGACGCGTACGTCCTGCTGGTGGCCATGCTGCTGCTGTCCGGCGGAGTCTTCGCCGACCGCTTCGGCCGCAAGCGCGTGTACCTGAGCGGTGTCGCGGTGTTCACCGCCGCGTCCGTGCTGTGCAGCGTCGCCCCCTCGGTCGGCTGGCTGGTGGCCGGGCGGGTGCTGCAAGGGATCGGGGCCGCGGCGCTGAGCCCCGCCTCGCTCGCCCTCCTGGTGGCCGCACATTCCGCCCCGAAGGAGCGGGTCAGGGCGATCGGGCTGTGGGCGGGGCTCAGCGGCATCGGCCTGGCCGCCGGGCCCGTGGCCGGAGGCGCCCTTACGCAGGCGTTCGGCTGGCCCGCGATCTTCCTGGTCAACGTGCCCATCGGCATGGTCCTGCTGGTGGCCGGCCGGCGCGTCCTGAAGGAGTCCCGCACCCCGGAGCCCGGCGCCCTCGATGTCCCGGGCACGATCCTGTCCGTCCTCGGGGTCGGCGCCCTGTCCTACGCCCTGATCGAAGGCGGCTCGCGCGGCTGGACCTCGCCGGTCATCCTCGGTGGCTTCGCGGCGGCGGCCGTCCTACTCGTCGCGTTCGTGGCCGTGGAACGGCGGCACCCCGCACCGATGCTGCCGCTCGGCCTGTTCCGTCAGCGGCTGTTCACCGTCTCCAACTCCGCAATGGTCGTGGTGGGGTTCGCGCTCATGGGGTCGTCGTTCTTCTTCTCGCAGTTCTTCGTGTACGTCCAGGGCAGCTCGATCATGATGGCCGGACTGCAGACCCTGCCCGGCACGCTCGCCATGGTCGTCGTCAGCCCCTTCGCTGGCCGCCTCGCCGCCAAGTACGGCTACCGGTCCGTCGTCACCGGCGGCCTGGTGCTGGCCGGGCTCGGGCTCGTCACGCTGGGCGGGGTGCACGCCGACACCGGTTACGCGAACGTGTGGTGGCGGCTCGCCATGGTCGGCATCGGCTTCGCCCTGACCATGTCCCCGCTGACCGGCGCCGCCATCCAGGCGGTCGACCCGCGGGAGGGCGGCCTCGCCTCGGGCATCAGCAGCACCACGCGGCAGATCGGCGCGGTGCTCGGCGTGGCGGTGCTCGGGGCCGTGGTCCGTGCCTTGCAGTCCGGCGGTGCCTCCTTCGAGGCGGGTCTGGAGGGCGCCTTCGTCGTGGCCGGAGCCGTCACCCTGGCCGCCGCCGTGTGCACCGGGCTGTGGCTGGTGAGCACCCGGGCGACGCCCGCGGCTGCGCCCGGTCGGCCCGGAGGCCTGGACGGTCGGCCCGGAAGCCTGGACGGTCGGCCGACGCGGGGCCGCGCAACGCGGAGCTAGCTTTCTTCCCGGCAGGTGACACCACGGAGAGGGAGCCACGATGGATCAGCGAACGTCCGACCACGACACCGGTCTGGCCACCGAGTTCGAGAAGGACGTCGTCAAGCTGCTGCTGGAGGCGATGCGCGCGGTGGCCGAGCAGGAGCGCGAGGACCTCGGTACGGAGAGCGTGCTGTACGCGCTCGTGTCGGGTGACTCGGCCGCGGGATCCGCGATCGCCCCCGGGGTGAGGGCATCCGGCTCGCTCGGCGGATCGATCGGGTGCCGGGGGACTTCCGTGTGGGTGAGTGACGACGCGGGGGACGGGGTGGCGGAAACCCCGGACGACGAGCGGGAGATCGATGCCTTGTGGCGGGAGGTCCGGCACGAGGAGGCCAAGCGGCGGCGTCGGGAGATCCGGAAGAAGGGGAAGAAGGGGCAGCAGGGGGAGGGGCCGGGGAGTGTTGAACTCCCGCCCATGACCGGTGCGTTGCGGTCTTGTCTGCGCGAGGCGCTGGAGGCCGCGCGGGAGGAGGGCATCGTTTCGGTGCGTGTCCGCCATGTGGCACGTGCTCTGGTCGAGGTGCCCGGGACGCGTGCCCGCGAGGCCATGGTGGTGGAGAAGGTGGATGTCCCGGCTGCCGCGACCGCGCTCGATGCGCTGCGGGGGAGCGACGAACTGCCGGAGCCCACCGCGGTGTTCATCCTGCGCAAGGCGGGGACGTTCGGGAAGAGCGGTAATCCGCTGACCCGGAAGTTCGCCACCTGGGTCTTCGGGGGCGGTGCCGGGTTCGGTTCCGCGGTCGTGGGCGCGGTGCGCTCGGAGGCGCCGCGGGTCGCGGTGCGGCGCGGGGAGTCGCAGATGCGGGCCGTGGACACGCTGCTGGGCATCCTGGCGCTGGACCGGTCGTTGCGCGTCGCGGGGCAAGAGCTGCCCGAGAAGTTGCGGGGGGCGAACCGAGGGGCGGAACTCCTGCGCCGACACGGTGCCCGGCAGGAGGCCGTCGCCCGGGTGCTGTTGCCCACCACCGGCGTCGCGGAGGGGGAGCCCGCGGAGGTGCGCGGACCCGCCGAGTTCGAACGGCGGCTTCTGCACGTCGCGCAGTTCACCGCCTCCGATCAGGGCTCGCCCACGGTCGGCACGACCCATCTGCTGGCCGCGCTGCTGGACAAGGCAGGGACGGACGCGGAGTCCGCGGCGGAGATCGAGCGGGTGCTGACCGAGAGCGGCGTGGACGTCGACGGGCTGCGGGCGGAGCTGGAGCTCCGGGTACCGGGAGCGGTGGACCCCGTCCGCTGAGGCCACCTCCCGCTGAGGTCACCGCCCACTCACGCCCCGATGGCCCGGCAACGCATATGACACGATCGGCCGTTGAGGACGGATTCCGCACGGAGGAAACGATGAACCCGGTAGCGCGCCCGTGGATGCGGATACGCCGCGAGGCCGCCGCCATCCGGAACGCGGTGCGAGGCGCACCCCGGCGGACGGTCGTGATCGAGTCCGTGCTCGCCGGCCTGGTCATGGTGTGTTCGCTGGTACCGGTTCCCCTGATCCCGCCGGCCCACCCGCTGCCGGTGGCGCTCGTCGGTGTGTGGGCGGCGCTGATCGTGCCCGCGCGGCGCAGGTACCCGACGTTCGCGATCCTGGGCTGCATGCCGGTGGTCGCCGGGGAGAACGTGTGGGCGACGGTGGTCGTGCCGTGTGTCGTGTGGTCCGCCGTACGCCGCATCACCTCCGCGCGGCGGGCCTGGACGGCGGTCGGGGCGAGCGCCGTCGGCGCCGTGGTCCTGTCGATCGCAGCCCAATCCCGAAGCGGGCTCCCGACGTTGCCGTATCTGGTCACCGGCGCCGGACTGGCCGCGCTGTTCGTCCTGCTGCCCGCGCTGTCCGGCAGGGTGCTTGGGCACCGCCGCCCGCTGAAGGGGCTGCTGCGCGAGCGCAACGCCTATCTCGAACAGGCCCGCTTCCTCACCGACGAGGCGGCCCGCATGGAGGAACGCGCGCGCATCGCCGCCGAGATGCACGATCTGCTCGGCCACCGGATCGGCCTCATCTCGGTGCACGCCGGAGCCCTCCAGCTCGCCGCCGAACGCCACGCACCCCCGCTGGCCCCGCAGGCCGAACTGCTGCACACGACCGCCGGAACGGCCATGGACGAGCTGCGGGGCATCCTCGGCATCCTCCGTCACCAGTCCGGCGAGGACATCGGCGAGCGGGGGACCCGCGAGTCCCTCTCGGCGCTCGTCGAGGACTCACGGAACGCGGGCACTGACGTCGAACTGCACTGGAACGCCCCCGAGTTGACGGAGGTGGACGCCCGCACCCGGCAGGCCGTCCACCGTGTCACCCGCGAGGGACTCACCAACGCGCTGAAGCACGCGCCCGGCGCGCCAGTCCGTGTGACGTACCAGGACGAAGGGGAGACGGTGGTGGTCGCCGTCCTCAACGACTCCCCGCCGAAGCCCCGTTCACCCGGGGCCGGGAACCGCAGTGGCCTCGTCGGCCTCCATGAAAGGGTCAGCCTGCTCGGCGGCACCCTGCACGCCGGGCCGCGCCCGGAGGGCGGCTTCGCCCTCTCCGCGCGAATACCCGTCCGGCCGAACGTGCAGCCTGCGTACGCCACTTGGCCGAAGCCGCTGTCCGACGGCGCCGGCTCCCGGCCCCCGCTGTCCACGGAGGTCCTCACCTGGCCCCGCATCGTGGGAGGCGGCTGCGCGGCGCTGCTGGTGCTGTTGCCGACGATCGGCGGCGCCATCGCCCTGTTGATCATGGCCGTTCTACAATGAGGCGATGATCCGAGTCCTGATCGCCGACGACGAGGCGTTGATGCGTACCGGCGTCCGGCTGGTCCTGGAGCACGACGACGAGATCCGTGTCGTTGCCGAGGCGCAGGACGCCCGTGAGGCCGTCGATGCCTGCCGCGTCCATGCCGTCGACGTCGCCCTCCTCGACATCCGCATGCCCGGGGACGGCATCACCGCCGTCGCCGGGATCGCCCGGCAGTCGCCCCGCACCCGCGCGGTGATGCTGACGGCCTTCGGCGAGGAACCGACCGTAACCAGCGCCCTGCGCGCCGGAGCCCACGGCTACCTCCTCAAGGACACAGGACCCCGCGCGCTCATCGACGCCGTACGCCGCGCCGCCGCCGGGGAACCCGTCCTCGCCCCGCAGGTCACCCGCCAACTCGTCGACTTCCGGACCCGGATGGGCCACAGCGGCGACGCGGCAGCAGGACGGATCGCGGACCTGACGCCGGCCGAACGGGACATCCTGCGGCTCCTGGGCACCGGCCTCTCCAACGTCGAGATCGCCACCCAGCTGCACCTGAGCTCCGGCACGGTCAAGGCCCACATCAGCAGCATCCTCACCCGCACCGACTGCACCAACCGCGTCCAGGCCGCGGTGCTGGCCCAGGAGGCGGGCCTGCTCGGCTGACACGGCGCCCACAGCCCGCCCACTCACCCGCTCACTCATCCACCCACCCGCACACCTGCGCCACGAAAGCGGAACGGCCCTCGACGGGCCGGGCCACCGAATGCGCCCGCAGGAGTACGGTGGAGGCACCGAGGGCATTTCGTACTCCGGCAGCCACGCGGGTCTCGTCCTCGGTGATCGGATACATCGGGGCGGCCCCCGCGTCGCTCCGGAGACGGGTTCGCATCGTGATCGCGATCATCCCGCCCACCCGCACCACTCCACCCTCACCCTCCCGGCCGACCGGCGCCCGCGTCGCGCTGAGGTCCCCGGCGAGCCGCGGCCTGCTGGACGGCGCCTGGTGGCCGCACTCGCGCGACCTGACCGTCGAGCTCCCCGAACTCGTGGACGTACTCGATCCGTCGTGGGGCCGGATCACGCGTATCGCCGTGAATCCGATGCTCTGGCCCGTCGTCCCGCGCAAGGTGACCGTCGGCCGGCGCGTGGTGAAGACCGGCTGGTTCACCCCCGAACTCGACCCGCACACACTGCTGTTGCTGTCCTACGGCACCCGCCGCTTCGATCTCCTGGTGATTCCGCCCGAGACGACTGCCGGCCGCGCGGACCGGCTCATGGTCGCCGCCTGCGCCCCGGACGGTCCGCGGCTGAGCGCCACGGATCTCGTGGCGGCCGAAACCGCGCGCCCCGGCCCCACGGTGGCGGGGCGGTGACGGCCATGGACGCCCTGCTCACCACGGTCGCCCTTCTGGTGCTGATCGCCATGGGCGCCTGCCTGATCCATCGTCTCAACGCCCAGCACGCCGAAAGGATCGCCTTGCGCACCTACCGCCGCTTCCTGCCCGGCCGCCGGACTCCCGGCGAACCGACAGGCGCCGGAACCCTGCCCGCCCAGCCGCCACCGACCGTCCCGGCCGACCGGCACGACCATCGCGACGGCGGCCGCGGCCGGTTCCGGGCACGCCGCCGCCACGACCGTTCCACGCACAAGCAGTCCCACTGAGCCGTACCGCGTCGAGGCATCCGACTACGGGACGTCGGCCGCGTCCGGCGCCTTGGTCGGTGGCGCGGTGGCGGTCCGCTCCGGGTGTGGACGGCGCAGCACCCGGGGCGCCGTCTCCGGCAGGGCCGCCAGACACACCACGGAGAGGAGACAGGTGCCGGCGAGGTAATAGCCGACGTTCATCGCGTCTCCGGTCGCGGCGACGATCCGGTTCGCGACCAGCGGGGAGATGCCGCCGCCGAGGACCGCCCCGAGGTGGAAGGCGATGCCCATCCCGGACTGCCGCTGGTCGCGGGGGAAGAGCTCGGTGAAGAAGGTGTACATCGGGCCGAACAGCAGCCCGGTCGTCGCGAAGCCGAGCATCAGCGCGCCGGTGAGGGCCCCGATGGAGCCCGTCCCGGCGATGGGGAAGATGACCAGCACCGCCACCAGCGACGAGAGCGCTCCGGTGAACATGACCGGCCGCCGGCCGTACCGGTCCGATGCCCAGGCCCCGAGGACGTTGCTGGCCGCGTGGACCAGCAGGCCGAGCGTGCTGGCGTTGACCACCTCCTGCCGGGGCAGCCCGAGACCGTCGGGCGCCGCCGATGTCGCGTAGGACATCATGAAGGTGACCAGCGCGAACGTGCAGGAGTTCAGGCCGATGTTCACACCCGCGGCCAGCAGCACCCGCCGCCAGTTCGAGCGGAAGACATCGGCCACCGGGCGCCGGGTCTTGAGTGTCTCGCCCTCCTCGCGGACCATCTGCTGGAACACCGGGCTCTCCGCCACGCCCCGGCGGATCCATATACCGATGACGATGGCGACGCCTCCGGCGAGGAAGGGCAGCCGCCAGCCCCATGACTCGACGCTGGAGTCCGGCAGGAAGAGCACGGCGGCGAACGCCAGGTTGGCGAGGATCGTCCCGAACGGCGAGCCGAGCGCGACGAACACGCCGTACCTGGCCCGCTTCTCATCGGGGGCGTGCTCGATGGCCAGGGCGGCGGCGCCACCGGTCTCGCCGCCGCGGAACAGGCCGTGTGCCATCCGCAGGACGACCAGGAGCAGCGGCGCCGCGACACCGATCTGGGCGTAGGTCGGCAGCAGACCCATCAGGACGGTCGCGGCGCCCATGCCGATGAAGGTGAGCAGAAGCGCGAAGCGCCGCCCGTACCGGTCCCCGAGCCAGCCGAACCCGGCCGCGCCGAGCGGGGCCATCAGGAAGCCGATGGCGAAGGTCGCGAGGCCGAGGAAGGTGCCGAACCAGGCGTCGTCGGTCCGGAAGAAGGTGTCGGTGAGGACGAGCGTGGTCGCCGTCCCGTAGATGGCGAAGTCGTAGAACTCCAGGGAGGTGCCCACGCCACTGGCCATGGCGATGCGGACGATGCCGGTGCGGGGCGGCCGTGGCGCGGTCGGTGTGTCCGCCGCCGATATCTGCTCGGTCATGTGTCTACCTCGGTGCCTGTGAGGGGAGTTTCGGCACGTGGTCAAAGGGTGGTGTGCCGCCGGTCAGTACAACTCGATACGGAGCCGGTCGGAGCGCGCCCGCGAGACGCAGAGCGCGATCTCCGTGCCTGCCGCGTGCTCGGCGGCCGACAGGCAGTGGTCGCGGTGGTCCGCGGTGCCTTCCAGGAGGCCCGAGACGCACGAACCGCAGATGCCCTCCTCGCAGGACTTGCCGACCGGGATGCCCGCCTCTTCGAGCACGGAGAGGATCGACCGGTCCGCGGGGACCTCGAACTCCTCGCCGGTGTCGAGTTCCACCGTGAACGGTGTGTTGTCCGAGGCGTCGACCGGCTCCGCCGAGAAGTGCTCGACATGGACCTGCGCCTCGCCCACGACCGGGGCGAAGACCGCGGTGACCTGATCCATGAAGCCGACCGGGCCGCAGGTGTAGACGTGGCTGTCGGAGGTCAGGGGTGCGGTCAACGGGGCCAGGATGTCCGGGTGTTCGGCCCGTGGCCGGCCGATGTGGAGAGTGACCCGGTCGCGGAATTCGGCGCGGCGTTCCAGCAGGTCGCCGAAGGCGAGTTCGGCTCGTGAGCGTACGAAGTAGTGCAGCGCGAAGTCGGCGCCCCGGCGGTGGAGTTCGTAGGCCATGCTCAGCAGCGGCGTGACGCCGATGCCGCCGGCGACCAGCAGATGCCGGTCGGCCGCGTCGGCGATGCCCAGCAGGTTCCGCGGCGGGCCGATCGTCAACTCGTCGCCGACCGCCGTCCGGTGGAGCGCGGCCGAGCCGCCCCGGGACTCCGCCTCCCGCTTCACGGCGATGAGGACGGACGAGCGGTCGGCCGGGTCACCCGCCAGCGAGTACTGACGCAGGACCCCGGTCGGACCTGTCACGTCGATGTGCGCGCCGGCGGCGAAGGGGCCGAACGCGGCGCCGTCGGCCCTGCGCAGCCGCAGGGAGCGGACCGCCGTGCTCTCCTCCACGATCTCGGAGACCTGGACGGCGACGCTCACAGCAGGAACCCCGCGGCGGGTACGGCGTCCTCGGCGTCCACGAGGCGGATCACCTTGCGCACGATCCGGTCCTCGGACCGGTCCGCACCGAACCGGACCGTGAACTCGACGTCCCCGGCCCACAGTTGGTGACGTCCCCGCTTGTAGGCGACGAGGACCTGGGCGGCGCGCAACGACACCGAACCGTCGGTCGTCTCCACGGGCACGAAGCGTGACACGGTGCGCGCGGTCCTGGCCGAGTCGACCGCCGCGATGGCGTACCCCTCGGTGAGGCGCGCCACGCGCATGGCCCGCATCCGGGCGTCGTCGTAGACCATGTTCAGCTGGTCGTCGAAGTCCTCGGTGGTGGGATCGAGCGGGATGACGTAGATGCCGTCCTCGGCGTAGAGCTCGTTCCAGGCCCGGTACTCCTTGCGGTCGAGCAAGTCGGCCTCGTGCCAGAGGAGTTCGATGGCCCGCACGACGCGCGGGTCGGAGAGGGTGGCCCCGGGGGCGCCGGTGTTCGTGATGGCGGTGGTCGTGGTGGACGTGTCAGCCATTGCTCATCATCTTCTTCCACATCCGGTACGCGGCCCGCATACCGGTCTCGTCGGTGCTGTGCGAGGTGGCCCAGCCCTCGGGGGCGTCGGCCTCGCGCTTCAGGCCGCGGTTCACCATGATCGGCATCTCCGGGCAGGCCTGGGCGCCGCGCTGCACGCGGTCCCAGCCCTCGGCGTCGTCGGGGGTGCCGAAGCCGAAGGGACCCTGGAAGTGCTCGTGGATACGCAGGCGTTCACGGCGGATCGGGCCCGCGATCTCCTCCGGGGCGTCCACACCGAGCGCCACGTGCTCGATGATCGTCTCGTCGACGCTGACCGGACGCAGCACCCGGAAGAACGCCGAGGACAGGCCGACGTTGGGGAACAGGTTCAGGTTCGACCCGGTGCCGTGCATCGCGCGCACCAGCTTCCGGATCTGCGCCTCGTCCGCCCCGCTCTCCCTCAACTCGGCCACCAGGCCGTCGAATCGGGGCTGAAGGGGCTCGCTGCCGTCATCGGCGTCGAGGTCGATGTGCGCAGGCACCATGTGCATCACGCTGTGCCCGTTGCCGAGATCGTGGCAGGTGGACGCCGGGTCGGTCATAAAGCTCAGCATGTCGGCCGTCTCCCCGTCGACCGAGCTCATCCAGGAGCGGTGCACGATCGGGAAGTGGTAGCCGTCGGTGGTGTTCTCCAGCTGGATCTTCCAGTTGCCCCGGAACCGGAAGCGGTGGGTGCCGAGCACCTTGAGCGGATAGCCGCCGCCCTGCTTGAAGAACCGGTCGGCCCACAGCCGCACATCGCCGAGGAACTCCTCCAGCGGCTCCGCGTCCTGGTCGAAGGTGGCGAAGATCAGGCCGCGGTAGCTCTCGGTGCGCAGCTTGCGCAGGCCCATCTCGTCCTTGCTCATCACCCCCTCGTAACCGTCGGGGTAGGGGATGCCGCGCAGCCGCCCGTCCAGACCGTAGGACCAGGCGTGGTACGGGCAGGTGAAGCCGTTGGCCTCGCCGCGCGGCTTCTCGCACAGGCTGGCGCCGCGGTGCCGGCAGCGGTTGACGAGGGTGTGGACGGCGCCCTTGCGGTCCCTGGTGACGATCACCGAATTGCGGCCCACGTACGTGGACTTGAAGCTGCCCGGCTTGGGCAGCTCGCTCTCGTGCGCCACCCAGATCCAGGTCTTCTCGAAGATCTGCGTCATCTCGCGCTCGAAGATCTCAGGGTCGGTGTAGACCCGCGCGGCGACGCGGTCCTCCTGTACGAGATCGGACGGTTCCAGCTGATGAATGGTGGCTGGGGTGAAGTCGATGGTCATGCTGTTTTCCCCTCGCTGGTTCAAGGCCCAACGGGATGCTCGGCCATCGGGGGTGCCGATGCGACGGGTCGGACCGGTGAGTGGACCGACCAGGCGGAAGTGGCAGGGCGATGTGGTCGGATCCAGTGGCGGAGCACGGAAAGGGAGGAGTGGCGGAGCATGGAAAAGGAGGAGTGGCTGAGCATGAAGGAGAACGAGCCGGGCGACCGCGCCCCGCGGATGACCCTCACCTGCTACAACGACAACCACGGCTACGGCTGGAAACACGTCGACCTGTTCGTCCACGACGCGGCGGGGCACGAACTGAGCTGGGTGCACTGGGGTGTTGCCCAGGACGGCCCGGACGCGGCGGACGCGGAGACCGCCGTGGTCGAACCCGATCTGCGACGCACCTCCGACTGGCGCCACGGTGTGAGCGCGGGCGGCGTGGACTTCTGGGAGGCGGATGCGCAGTGGGCGGCCGAGGTACAGCGGGGGACCGACGCGCAGTGGAGGGAACAGTGAGTGACACCGTTCGACAGCCCTGGTCCCTGAGTGAACTCGTCGCCGATCTCAGGTCGGGGCGGACCACACCCGAGGCGGCCCTGCGGCGCAGCCGCGACCGTATCGAGCAGACCGAGGAGCGGGTACGTGCCTGGGTGGCCTTCGACGAAAGCCTCGCCGACACCCCCGCGGCCGTACGCACCGCCCCCCTGGGCGGCGTCCCGATGGGCGTCAAGGACATCATCGACCTGGCCGGGCTGCCCACCCGCTGCGGATCGGTGCTGCGCGCCGACGCCGGTCCCGCCGAGCGGGACGCCCCTGTCGTGGAGGCCTGGCGTGCGGCCGGGGCGATCCCCGTCGGCAAGACCGTGACCACGGAGTTCGCCTTCTTCGCGCCCGGCCCGACCCGCAACCCCGCCGACCTGAGCCACACGCCCGGCGGTTCCTCCAGCGGCTCGGCCGCGGCGGTCGCCTCCGGGCAGGTCCCGCTGGCCATCGGCTCCCAGACCGCGGGATCGGTGACACGCCCGGCCGCGTACTGCGGGGTCGCCTCGCTCGTCCTGAGCCACGGGCACCTGTCCACCGACGGCGTCGCCGGCCTCAGCCCCAGCCTCGACGCACATGGTGTGTACGCGGCCGGCGCCGCCGATGTGTCCCTCGCCTGGGCGGCCCTCACCGGCGAGCCGGACCCGGCCCGCGACGCGCACACCGCCCCACGGCTCGCGCTCTGGAACGCCGACCCCTTGGCGACCGTGTCCGACGACATGGGTGCGGCGCTCGCCTCCGCCGAGGCCCGGCTCACCGGACGCGGCGCGAAGATCGACGCCTTCCCGCTGGAGGCACTGATCGCCGAAGTGACCTCGGCCCACCCGGTGGTGATGGCCTACGAGGCGGCACGCGAACGCTCCGCCGAACTGGCGCGGGCCGACCGACTCAGCGCACCCCTGGCCGGGTTGCTCCGCACGGGCGCGGACACCCCGGAGTCCGACTACCGCGCCGCGTGCCGACTGGTCACCGCGGCACGTACTGAACTCGGCGCGCTCCTCACCCGGTACGACGCGGTGCTCGGCCCCGCCGCGCCCGGGGCTGCTCCGGAGGGGCTCGACGCCACCGGCGATCCCGTGCTCAGCCGCCCGTGGCAGGCCCTCGGTCTGCCCACGGTGGCCGTGCCGGGACTGCGCGACGCGGCAGGGCTGCCGCTCGGACTCCAGGTGATCGCGGGATCCGAGGCGGCAGCCCTGCGTGCCGCGGTCTGGGTGGAGCGGAACCTCAACAGCTGAGGGGAGTGGCTCAGGCGCCGGCGGCGTGCTCATTCGTGTGGTTCGTCCCCGGCGCCTTGAGCAGCACGGACCGCTTCGGATAGCTGCTGGCGAAGAACTCGGGCAGCTCGGCGATGGCGACGTTCTCGGTCCGGGTCCTGGTGATCTTCCATACGCCGTCGATCCTGCGGAACGCGTTGTTGAGCCGGCTGGCGCGGATCAGGGACTTGCCGTCCTCGAAGAGCCAGGGCTGGAAGTGGATCCACTGGCCGTCGGCCTCGTCCCCGTACACATGGATCTGCTCCGAGGTGAGCCAGTGGGCGTTCAGGAGCAGCTTCGGGTCCTGGTCCTGCGGCCAGAAGCGGTTGAAGTGCGCGCGGATCGCCGCCTTGCCCTCGGCCCGCCCGAACTGGCTGTCGTAGTACTCGCCGACGCCCTCCCAGATGGCGTCGTCGGAGTAGAGGTCGAGGATCAGCTCGATGCGCTGCTCGTCGCTGTCGACCCCGTACTCCGGGCACGGTGTGTCGCAAAGGAACATGTAACGGGCCTGAATACGGCGGATGTCCGCCTCGGCCTCGAGGACCTCGATGCGCTTGACCAGGCTGTCGATGGTGTCTTGGCTACTCATGGCGGCAGCCTCGCTGCCGCGCGCCCCGGACGGAACCGCTCGGTCCACTGGGTGGATCGGCGCCGCGTGACCGGGTGTCTCCCGGACGTCATCGGGCCGTCACAAGGGGGCCTGTTCGCGGCCGAAGGGGGGTTGCCAAGAGGTTCACGAACTTTGAACAATCACCCTTGGTCATCGGAATCGGCGAGGGGAAGCGGTATGCGCGCGAGCGCCCAGGCAGAACTCGACACCGCGGAGCAGCCCGCCCCGGAGGCCGGGCCCGCGGCCCCCGAGCCGCACATGAGCTCCGTGCTCGGCAAGGCGCACCTGGTGCTCGGAGCCTTCTCCTCCGGGTCGACCTGCCTCGGTCTGAGCGAGCTCAGCCGACGCTCCGGCGTGCCCAAGGCGACCGTGCACCGGCTCGGCACCGAGCTCGTCCAACTCGGCTATCTCAGCCGCACCCCGGACGGGTACCAGCTCGGCTGGCGCATCTTCGAGCTTGGCCGGCTGGTCCCCGGGCCGGCCCACCTACGGGCGGTCGCGCGGCCCGCGATGCTGGACCTGCGGGCCGCGACCCAGGCCGTGATCCACCTGGCCGTGCCGCACGGCACCGACTGCTGCTACCTGGAACGCCTCGGCGGCCGCCGGGAGGCCGCCGTCGTCGCTGCCGTGGGCTCGAACGTGTCCCGGCCGCTCACCGTCTCCGGGCGGGTCCTGCTGGCCTACAGCGACGACCAGGAGGACGTGATCGCCGAACTCGAGGCGCAGCGCGCCGACGGCCTCCCGTCCTCCGACCGGCTCGATCCGGCGGCGCTGCGCGCCGAGCTGGCCCAGATCCGCGCCCGCCGGTGGGCCCAGGAGCGGGAGTCGCGCATGCACGGGTACAAGAGCTTCGCCGTACCGATCATGTACTTCGGCGGTGACCGGATCATCGGCACGATCTCCGCGACGGTCCCGGCCGACCGCCGCGACGACCAGCAGCTGATCCACGCACTGTTGGCGACGGCGGCCGACATCGGCCGCGGCCTGTACCGGCAGAACTCCTCCCATACAGGCTCCGGGCCGTGGGTCGGCATGGCGGGCTGAGGGGCGGCGGGTGGCGGAGTCCGTCGGTCCGGCCACCGGACTGCCTCACTGCCCCGCTCCCTCGGCCCAGGCAGTATGGGCGGAATGAAGTTCGCACACGAAACCCCCGCGCAGCGCGCCGTGTTCGCGCCGGGGGAGGCCGTCCGCACCGTCGTCGACGAAGTGGCCCGGCTCGGATCGGGACGCGCCTTGATCATCGGCGGCCCCTCCGCCAGGGCCCTGACCACGGAGCTCGCCGAGCGCCTGACCGGGGCGCGCGTCCACGACGAGGTGGTCGAGCACGTCCCGGTCGAGGCCGCCGAGCGGGCCCGCGCGGTCGCGCACGAGCATGCCGCCGACGCCCTGGTGTGTGTCGGAGGGGGCTCGGCGACCGGTCTCGCCAAGGCCGTCGCCCTCACAACCGGGCTGCCGATCATCGCCGTCCCCACCACCTATGCGGGCTCGGAGGCGACCAACGTGTGGGGGCTGACCCGGGACGGCGTCAAGACCACCGGCGTGGACGCCGCGGTGCTCCCGGCCACCGTCGTCTACGACGCCTCGCTCCTGCTCACCCTCCCCGGCGAACTGGCGGTCGCCAGCGGCCTCAACGCGCTCGCCCACTGCGTCGACGCCATGTGGGGGCCCCGCGCCGACCCCATCGACCGGGCCATGGCACAAGAGGCGGCCCGGGCGCTGAGCGCCGGTCTGCCCGAAGTCGCCGCGCGCCCCGACCGGTTGGCGGGCCACGAGCAGATGCTCTACGGCGCCTACCTGGCCGCGGTCGTCTTCGCCTCCGCCGGATCCGGCCTGCACCACAAGATCTGCCATGTGCTGGGCGGCCGTTTCGACCTCCCGCACGCGCAGACCCACGCCGCCGTCCTGCCCCACGTCCTGGCCCTCAACGCGCCCCACGCCCCCGAGGCCGAACGCAGGATCGCCGCAGCGCTCGACGCACCCACCGCCACCGAGGGCCTGGCCGCCCTCTACGCCCGCCTGGACGCACCAACTCCGCTCAAGGACTTGGGCATGCCGGAGAGCGGCATCGCCGAAGCCGTGGAGCCCGTCCTCGCCGCCGTGCCGGAAGGCAACCCCGCCCCCGTGACCCGAGACCGGCTCAGCGCACTGCTGCGCGCGGCCTGGGAAGGAGACATCCCGCGATGACCACCCACCCGACCCGGACGGCGCCCGGCCCCGAACAGCAGAGCCGCGAGGCAGAACTCACCGACCGCGTCACGGCCTCCTTCGACGACTGCCCCGACCCCCGGCTGCGGGAGCTGATGAGCAGCCTCGTGCGTCATCTGCACGCCTGCATCCGCGAGGTCCGGCTCACGGAGGAGGAGTGGAACCGGGCCATCGAATTCCTCACCCGCTGCGGCGACATCACCGACGACCGCCGCCAGGAGTTCATCCTCCTGTCCGACGTCCTCGGCGCGTCCATGCAGACCGTCACCGTCAACAACGAGGCGTACGGCGACGCCACCGAGGCCACCGTCTTCGGCCCGTTCTTCGTGGCGGACTCGCCCGCCGTACCGCTCGGCGGCGACATCTCCGCCGGTGCGCCCGGGGAGCCCTGCTGGGTCGAGGGAACGGTCACCGACACGGCCGGCACACCACTGGCGGGGGCCCGGATCGAGGTGTGGGAGGCGGACGAGACCGGCCACTACGACGTCCAGTACGACGACCACCGGACCGCCGCGCGCGGCCATCTGGTCACCGACTCCCAGGGGCGGTTCCGCTTCTGGGCGGTCACTCCGACGCCGTACCCGATCCCGCACGACGGCCCGGTGGGGGAGCTGCTGGAGTCGGTGGGCCGCTCCCCGATGCGCGCCTCGCACCTGCACTTCAAGGTCAGCCACGAGGACGGCCGCACGCTCGTGACCCACATCTTCGTGCGGGGCGACGAACTCCTCGACTCCGACGCGGTGTTCGGCGTCCGGGACTCCCTGGTCAAGGACTTCGAGCAACAGCCCGCCGACACCCCGACCCCGGACGGCCGGACCGTCCGGGGCCCGTGGTCGCGGGCGCGCTTCGACATCGTCCTCGCGCCTGCGCAGGCCTGAAGGGCCGCTCGTCCCGTACGTGGTGTCAGCTCGCCTGCGCGAGTCCCAGTGCCACGTCGACGATCATGTCCTCCTGTCCGCCGACGAGGCCGCGCTTGCCGACCTCGACGAGGATGGTGCGGACGTCGACGCCGTAGCGTTCGGCCGCCGTCTCCGCGTGGCGCAGGAAGGAGCCGTAGACCCCGGCGTAGCCGAGCGTGAGGGTCTCCCGGTCGACGCGGACCGGGCGGTCCTGGAGCGGGCGTACCAGGTCGTCGGCCGCGTCCTGGAGGGCGAACAGATCGCAGCCGTGCTCCCAGCCGTTGAGGTCGGCCACCGCGATGAACGCCTCGATGGGGCAGTTGCCGGCGCCCGCGCCCTGGCTGGCGAGCGACGCGTCGACGCGGGTCACGCCCTCCTCGACCGCGACCATGGAGTTGGCGACGGAGAGGGAGAGGTTCTCGTGGGCGTGGATGCCGAGTTCGGTGGCCGGGTCGAGGACGTCTCGGTAGGCGCGCATCCGCTCGCGGACGCCGTCCATCATCAGACGGCCGCCTGCGTCGGCCAGCAGCACCTTTCCGATCGCCGTCGCGTGCAGCGGCATCCGCCCACCGAGCCGCGAGGGCGAGTCGGCCTGCTGGTGGCCGCCCATCTTGGCGACGTAGACGACCTCGGTGCCCTCGCGCGTGCCCAGGTGGACAAGTTCGTGGGTGCGTACGTAGAGGTCCTCAAGGAAGGGGGTGGCCACTTCGAGTAGCCCGCGCTCGACCGAGGCACGCATCCCCAGCTCGAAGACGAGCCCGGAAAGGCGGTAGCGCCCCTGAACGCGGTTCAGGAGCCGGGCCGCCACGAGATCACCGAGCACCCGGTGCAGGGTGCTCTTGGCGAAGTCCGTGCGCCGCTGCAGCTCGGCGAACCCGAGGGTGGTGTCCTCGACGGTGAAGGCCTGCAACACGGTGAGGGCCTTGGCCAGGACACCGCTGGGCGTGTCGTCGCTCAAGGTGCCTTCCTCCTTCCCAGGCCTCCGGAGGTTCCGGGTTGCTGTCCGGCTGCCACCTGATGGTGGCCCGTCAGCTCAATCTACGTGTGGGCGGGGTGGAAGGTGAGCGAGCGGCTCGGCCATCGGTGCCACGCCTGAGACCATGGCCGACGCGCACCACACCCCGGTCCGCGTACGCACCGAACCGCCCAGAGGAGACCGACATGGGAACCATCGCCGTCACCGGAGCCGCCTCCGGTATAGGTGCCGCCATCGCTGCCCGGCTCACCGAGGAGGGTCACCGTGTGATCGGCGTCGACCTGCGCGGCACCGACGTGGTGGCCGACCTCGGCACCGCGGAGGGGCGGAGCGCCGCGGCGGCCGAGGTCACCGGGCTCGCCGACGGACGGCTCGACGGATTCGTGCCGTTCGCCGGGGTCACCGGCGGCGCGGACCGGCCGGCGAGCCTGCTGGTCGCCGTCAACTACTACGGCGCCATCGGCCTGTTGGAGAAACTGCGCCCGGCTCTGTCGGCCGCAGGCGAGTCCTCCGTAGTCCTCGCCTCCTCCAACTCCACGACCACGCAGCCCGGTTGGAACCCGCGGCTCGCCGAGGCGTGCCTCGCGGGCGACGAGGAGGCGGCACGCGCGCTCGCCGACTCCCTGGGCGACGAGGGCGGCGTGCTCGCGTACCCGGCCACCAAGGCCGCGATCGCCCACTACACCCGTACCCGCGCGGCCGACTACATCGCGGACGGCATCCGCTTGAACGCCGTCGCGCCGGGATTCATCGACACCCCGATGACCCGGGCCGGCCGCAAGGACCCGCGGATCGCGTCGGGCATCGAGGCATTCCTGAAGGCGGTCCCGGCGGGACGGGCCGGCACCCCGGAGGAGGTCGCGGAGCTCGTGCTCTTCCTGCTGTCCACCAAGTCCCGTTACTGCGTCGGTACGTTGATGTACTGCGACGGCGGCCTCGACGCGCACCTGCGGGGGCTGGACTGGCCGAAGGTGTGGACGCCGGAGGGGTGAGGCGGGGGCCGGCCCGAGTCCCAGGTGTCGCCGCGGCCGAGCCGCACGTGTCCGGTGTGCGGCTACCGTGCGGCCGACACACCTCGGTAGAAGTCGAACTGGGTCACCCCGTGGTAGCCGTAGCTCTCCGGCGGCAGTTCGTGCAGCGCGACACCGGACCGGGCGAGGGTGCCCAGGGTGTCGGTGAGGAGTACGTCGGCCCGGGCGATGAACGTGGCCTTCTCCGCCGCACTGTTCGAGCCCAGGGTGATGCTCACCTCGACGTGGGCGTCGCGGGCCCCGCCGGTCAGAGGGCTGCCGCCCACGTAGTAGGTGCTGGGCTCAACCGCGTCGATCTGGACGATGGTTCGCGTGCGGTCCTTGCCCAGGGCCGAGACCGCCAGGTCGGTCAGGCCCTCCGCGAGAGTGTGTCGGGCCTCGGCGGCGAGGTCTGGGTCGGTCACGGTGACACGGATGCAGGGCATGGCTCTCCTCGGCATATCGACATATCGGCATGGGCTTTCGTGCCTGATGACGTGCGTACTCGGCTGGTCGCCGGCGGTCCCGGCGGTACGGATGAAGCCTCGCCCGACCTGGCACCATTGATCCAACGCATAGATGTCATAGCGATATGAGGCCCTCGCATGCCGCTGAACCTGCCCCAACTGCGCGCCTTCCTCGCGGTCGTCGACACGGGCGGCTTCAGCGCGGCCGCCGCCGAGCTGGGCATGACCCAGTCGGCCGTCTCGCACGCCGTCGCCTCGCTGGAACGCGAGTTGACCGCGCCGTTGCTCATACGCGCCACTCCGGCGCGGACCACCGTGCTCGGCGAGCAGGTGCTGCCGCATGCCCGCACCGCGCTGGCCGCGGCCCGATGCGTCGAGCAGATCGCGGCCGATGCGGCCGAGTCCATGACCGGCACCGTGCGCCTCGCCGCGACGCCGACGGTGTGTCAGGGGCTGATACCGAGCCTGCTCAAGCACTGGTGCGAGGACCAACCCCGCGTCACGGTAAGGGTGTTCGAGGGTGACAGCGCCGAAGTCGCCGGCTGGCTGGGAAACGGGACCGCGGACGCCGCCGTCCTGATCGACCCGCCGCCGGGACCCGGCGTCCAGCTCGCGGCCGACGGCTACCGGGCGCTCCTGCCCCGCGACCATCCCCTGGCAGGCGAGGAGCGTGTGGACATCCGTGACCTGGAGGACGACCCGTTCCTGATCTCGCCCAACGGCTGCGAGTCCCGGATCCGTACGATCCACACCCGGGCCGGCCTGCGCTTCGATCCGACCCACCGGGTACGGGATCTCGCGACGCTGATCAGCATGGTGCAGGCCGGGATCGGCGTCACGGTCCTGTCCGAGGTCTCGCGCTCGCTGATCCCGGCCGACCTGGTCCTGCTGCCGCTGGAGCCGGCGACCTCCCGCCGCCTCGTCCTGACCGGCCCGCAGGAACGTCCTTGGCACCCGGCCGTACGCACACTGGCGGAGTCGGCCGTCACGCACCTCGCCCTGCGGGAGCGGGGTCGGCCTCAGCCGACGCGGCAGATGTAGATCGGGCCGAGCCAGCGGGTGCAGGTGGGAGCGGGAGCGCTGGGCTCCGGGGGAGTGGTGGGTTCGGTGGGCTGAGGAGGGACTGTGGGTTCGGCGGGCTGGGTGGGCTCAGCCGGTTCGGTGGGTTCGGTGGGTTCGGCGGGCTCGGTCGGTTCCGTGGGTTCGGTGGTGGGTGTGGGCTCCGCCGGGGTGGAGGGCTCGGTGGGCGGCGTCTGTGTGGGCGTCGGCGTGGCCGGGGCTGTCGGTGCCGTAGGGGTGGTGTCCTCGGGCGGCGGATCTTCTGCCTTGGGCTCCTGCGGCGCCGCCCGCTCGGTCGCGGGCGGATCCGGGGGCGTGGTCGGCGTGGCCGGGGCACTCGGCTTCCCGGGGCTCGATGGCGCGGCCGGGGCGTTGGGTGCGGCCGGCGCATCCTTGTCCGCGGAGGCGCCCGGTGCCGCCTTCGTGTCGGGTTCGGTGTCGGGCCCGGCCGTACGCTGCGACCGGTCCTGCGGGGCAACGTGCGTACGTGAAGCGGAAGTTGAGGGGTGCGAGGACGGGGCCGACGGAGCGCTGTCACGCCCGGTGGGTGACTCGCTCTGCACCGCCGCCGATCGCTGCGGCGGCACCGTATCGTCGTTCCCGGCGAGCATGAGCCCGGCCGCGACGGCGGCTCCCGCCACCGAGACCCCGAGCACCCCGGCCACGGCGCCCTGCGCCTTCGCGCCGCCGGTCAACGCGTGCTTCACGCCGTGCAGCAGGCCGGCACCGGACCCGTGCCCACCCGCCGCGGCGCCGGTGGCTCCGGCCCCGGCTCCGGCCGCGAGCGGCACCAGGAACTTCCCGGCCCCGCCGAGCACGAAGATCAGGAGCGCCGGACCCACCAGGGCCGGCAGCCGGTCGTTGGCACGCAGCAGGACCGCGAGCCGCGCCCGGCAGTCGTCGCAGTCGTCGACGTGCGCGAGGAGCTTCTCCGACTGACGCGCGGACGCGCTGCCACGTACGTGTGCGGGCATCCGGTCCCAGTGGCTCTCGCACGCCGGATCGTCCGGTGTCCCCGGATGGGCCCGCAGGAACGCCTGCCGCATGCCCTCCCGTGCCCGGTGCAGCAGCACGGCCGTGGCCCCGCTGCCCGCGCCGATGCCCCGGCCCACCGCCTCCAGCGGCTGGCCCTCCGCCTCGGCGAGCCACAGGGCCTTCACCCACCGCTGCGGCAGCTGCCCGAGGACCTGGGAGAGCAGGTCCACGGCGGAGGCGCGGGTGGCCGGGTCCTGGTCGCCGTAGCCCCCGGAGCCGTACGAAACGTGCGCGCCGTTCGACACCTGTACCGGCTCGACACCGGCGTGCGGGTCGAGAGGTGTCTCGCGCGCCGCCCCGCGCCCCGCCGATGCGGCCAGGTGCCGCACGGTCGTCGTCAGGTACGCCGCGACGTTGTCGATGTCATGCCCGGCGGCGAGGCGCCGCCAGACCCGGAAGTGTGCCTCGGCGACGAGATCGTCGGCGAGCCAGGGGCTGCCGGTCAGCGAGCGGGCGTACGCGACGAGGCGAGGCTGCTCCGCCTCGTAGATCCGCGCGTACGCGGCGGGGCTGAGGCCGCCTTCCGTGGCGGCAGGGGGTATCGGCGCGGCGGCGGGGCCGTCGGTCATGGCAGGAGTCTTCCGTTCCGTCCGACGTCGGCGGTGCTGGTGGTCCTCCGCCCGACTGCAGATCGGGCGGGGAGTTTGAAACCGTAATTCGCAAATGTCGGATTATGAAGGGGTGAGTGGCGTAGGTCACAACGACCTTTTCCGGAAACGCCGTAATGCCGCGCCCCGCTGTCGCGTCGAACGGTCACCTGGAACACGCAGTGGAGAAAGGGACCTGTCATGCCGACCACGCTGCCCGTCACGCTCGAACAGCCCGCCCGCGCCCGCCTCGTCGTCGCCGAGGGTCAGGGCCCCGAACGCAGTGTCAACGTCACCCTCCGTTACGAATCCTCCGACCCGCTCGCCCTTCAACTGGTGTTCCCCGCCGAGGCCACGCTGGCCGGGGCCGACGTGACGTGGGCCTTCGCCCGTGCCCTCCTTGAGGACGGCCTGCGCCTGCCGACGGGGACCGGGGACGTCCACGTGTGGCCGTGCGGCCGCGCGCGCACCGTCGTCGAGCTGCACTCGCCGCAGGGGATGGCCGTCCTCCAGTTCGACACCTCGGCCCTCCGCCGCTTCCTGCTGCGCACGTACGCCCTCGTGCCGGCGGGCAACGAGGACGTGGAGTCGGTCATCGACCGCGCACTCGCCAGGCTCTTCGGCCCCGACACGGAACGGTGACGCCCGAGCGTTGGAGCGGGCCTCGGGCGGAGGCCGTGATGGACCTCAGGCGGAGGCCGTGCCGGCCTTGTACACGGCGTCGATCAGGGCCATCTTCCGGGGGTCGTCGGCGATGTGTGTGCCCATGTGGTTCATGACGTAGCCGATGCTGATGCCCGCTTCGGGGTCGGCGAGGCCGAAGGAGCCGCCGAAGCCGTCGTGGCCGAAGGCGCGCGGGTTGGGCCCGTACGAGCCGTTGGCGCCGCTCAGCCAGAGCCCCAGGCCGGTCTCGGTGTCGTGCGCGAAGCCGGCGCCCAGCACCAGGTCCCGGCAGCTGCCCTGGCCCTCGCGTACGCGTTCCGCGGCCTGCGCCGACAACACCCGGCGGCCGTCCGGGCGTTCGTGCCCGGTGAACAGCCCGTACAGCGCGGCGACCCCTTGGGCCGTCGCGTGGCCACCGGCGGCGGGGATCTCGGCGGCGCGCCACTCGGGGGTGTTGGCTTCGGCGGCGCCGGCGAGCGGGTTGGCCAGGGCGGCGAGTGCGACCGGTTCCAACTGGCTGAAGGTGGCCTCCTGTTCGCTTCCGGCCGCGGCCAACGGGTGTACCAGCTCGGCGGGTTGCCGGGGCTCCTCCTCCGGGAGGCGGATGAAGAAGTCCATGCCGAGCGGCCCGGTGACCTCCTGGCGCAGGAACGCGGAGGGGAGCTGTCCGGTGATGCGCCGTATCACCTCACCGACCAGGAATCCGTAGGTGATGGCGTGGTAGCCGGAGCGGGTGCCGGGCTCCCACCAGGGCTCGGTGGCCGCGAGGCGCGCGGTGGTCAACTCCCAGTCGTAGAGCTGCTCCAGGGTGTGCGGTTCGCGCAGACCGGCGAGGCCCGCGCGGTGCGACAGCAGGTGGCGTACGAGGATGTTCTGCTTGCCGGCCGCGGCGAACTCCGGCCAGTAGGAGGCGACCGGCGCGTCCAGGTCGAGCAGGCCGCGGTCGGCCAGGATGTGCGCGCACAGCGCCGTGGCCCCCTTGGTCGTCGACCACACGTTGACGAGGGTGTCACGCTGCCACGGGCGGGTGTGCGCGGCGTCGGCCCAGCCGCCCCACAGGTCGACGACCGGTTCACCGTCGAGGAGGACGGTGACGGCGGCTCCCAGTTCGCCGCGCTCGCGGAAGTTGTCGGCAAAGGTGGCGCGGACGCCTTCGAAGCGTGTGTCGCAGTGCCCGTCGATCCGCGGTGTCGCCTGCTCGGCCATGGAACCTCCGGCTTCTCGGGCCGGGTGTCCGTAGCTCAAGTGCCCGGCTGTACCTGTACATACCGACATACCGACTGGTCGGCATTGTCACCGCGGAACATACCGAGAGATCGAGTCGACGGGAAGGGGCGCGCCCGTTCCCGCCGATGCCGACTGCCTGGTCGCCGGGCGCGTCCAGGCGCACCCCCAGCTCAGTCGTCCTTGAGCTCGGCGGCGAGATGGGAGAGGGCGGGGAGCGCGGCGCGAATCGCCGTCCGCTCCCGCGGGGGAAGGCTCCCGATGCCGCGGGCGAGCGCGCCCGCGCTGGCGTGGTCGTAGCGGTTGAGCAGGTCGGTGGCGGTCGAGGTGGCGGCGAGCAGGACGGTCCGTGCGTCGCCCGGGCGGGAGCGGCGCTCGATGAGTCCGGCCGCGCCCATGGTCTTGACCAGGTTGCTCACGGTGGAGGGTGCGACGCGCAGCCGGGCGGCGGCCTCGCGGGCGGGCAGCGGCCCGTCGGCCAGTACGCGCAGCAGCTCGATCTGGGCCTCCGGGAGGTCGGGCAGATCGGCGGCGTTGCGGGTGGCGCGCAGCACGGCGCGCCGCAGGGGGCCGAGGAGTCGGCTGAGTTCGGTGGCGGCCGCCTGGTCCGCGTCGGTGGTGTCCATGGGGCCATTCTGTCTGCTCGGCGCGGTCTGCCCAGGCTCTGTGTTTTGCAGCAAAACAGTTTTGTGGCAAACTCAAATGGTGGCGCCGCGGGCCCAGAGGTCCGGATGACGGCGCCCGGGAACGCAGAAAGAAGTGGAAGTACCATGGCAGTCGCCACCCCCGCCCCCGTTCGACCCACCACCGTCGAGAGCCCCGTCCCGCCGCAGGACCTCTCCGGGATCGTCGGCCACCGCTTCATCTACACGTACGCCAACGGCTGGCAGTACGAGATGTACGTGAAGAACGCCTCGACCATCGACTACCGCATCCACACCGGTCACGTGGGCGGCCGCTGGGTCAAGGACCAGAAGATCGACCTCGTGCGCCTCACCGAGGGTGTCTACAAGGTGTCCTGGACCGAGCCGACCGGGACGTCGGTGAGCGTCAACGTCGTCCCCGCCGAGCGGGTGCTGCACGGCGTGATCTTCTTCCCGCACTGGATCAAGGAGCACGGAGAGCGCACGGTCCTCTTCCAGAACGACCACCTCGACGAGATGCGCGCCCACCGGGACGCCGGGCCGACCTACCCGATCTTCGAGGTCCCGGAGTTCGCGCACATCACGCTGTTCGAGTACGTCGGCGAGGACGACGAGAACGTGGTCTCCATCGCACCCGGCGACCTCCCGGAGGGCTGGTCGGACCGCACCAACTGACCTCCAATCCACGGGCGTTGTTCGTTTGCGGGAGAGGCGGGCCCGGTACGGACGCGAAGTACACGGCCGAGAGCGGCCGGCCGGACGCCACCCTCACGACGTGCTGCCGTTCATGGTGGCGTGGCTCGCGATCCTGGCCATCTTCTACGGGTTCCACCTGCCGCTCGGGCCGGGAGTCGGCGTCGGTCTCAAGTGGCCGGGCCCGCCCTGCCGTCAGGGGTGCAGGGTCAGCAGGGCCGGGCGGTAGGGCAGGAGGCCGTAGTCGCCACCGGAGCCCGGGCTGCGTCCCTGGTAGAGCAACTGCAGATTGCAGGGATCGACGGTCATGGTCTGATCGGCGCTGGTGCGGAGCAGTTCGCCGTGGCTGATGTCGTCGGTCCAGGTGGCACCGCTGTTGGCCTTGCCCGCGAAGGGGTTGCTCTCGGTCGCGGCCTGCGGTGTCCACGAGCCGTTGAGGCTGGTGGCGGTGAACGAGCGGAAGTAGCGGCCCTGGGAGCCGATCGCCTCGACCATCATGAGGTAGCGGTTCTGGCCCTGGAGCTTGTAGACCTGCGGGGCTTCGAACAGGTTGTTCGTCGTATCGCTCATGACCGTTGTGTACGACGGGCCGAAGCTGCCCGGGAAGTTCCCGATCGGCATGCTCGCGCGGTAGATCTTGCCGTTGTCACCGGCGAAGAACAGGTACATGTTCGTGCCGTCGCCGATGATCGTCT
This sequence comes from Streptomyces nidicola, assembly GCF_050106155.1. NCBI lineage: Bacteria > Bacillati > Actinomycetota > Actinomycetes > Kitasatosporales > Streptomycetaceae > Streptomyces > Streptomyces nidicola. Next base: position 1,040,611 of record NZ_JBNBPI010000001.1, on the reverse strand, counting down.
GATCGATGGGTCCTGTCCCGGAGCCGGTGATGCTTCCGGAGAAGAGCACGTGCTCGGACGACCAGCCGTTCGGGTTGGTGGGATCGCTCGACGTCCGGTACGAGAAGGCGCTCCCGCCCCACTGGTAGGTGAGCACCCAGATGTTCTTCGGCGCGAAGTAGAACAGCGAGGGTGCGACGGTGGCGGAGGACATGGTGTTCTGGCCGGCCGAGGCCATGTCCGACCAGTTGGTGAACGGGCTGAAGTTCATCGACCCCCACCTCGTCCCCGTGTCGTGCGTCGTCGCGTAGACGAGCTGCTTGCCGTTGTACGGGGTGACGGTGAAGTCCTTGAGCGAGACCCACCCCGACTTGGGCTGCGCCAGCGCGCCCGTGGATGTCCAGCGGAATGCCGACGGAAGACCGCAGGCGTTGGGGGCCGCGGTCGCCGCGCCGGCGGGGTGGGTGCTGAGGAGGCCGACCGCGAGGAGGAGGGGTGCGAGGGCCGCGAGTAAGCGTCTCGGGCGGACCGGTGAGGGGTGGCGGAACCGCATCAGAGGGACTCCTTTGAGGGTGAGGGCACGTCCGGTTTGAGGGTCAGGGTTGAGGGTCGGGAGTTCCGAAAAGTTTTCGGCGTATTCCCGGAATCTGTGACGCCACAAGCTAGGAATGCGCGGCTCCCCGGTCAAGGCCTGACGCCGAACTGTCCATAAACAACGGGTCATTGCGGTTCCGGAAGCTTTCAGGCATGGAACGGAAACTTCTTCTGTGCGGTGTATTGACGATGCACCGCCAACACCTCAATCATCCGTTTCTGAAGCCCCGGGCATTGTTCGAGATCGCGAACCACACGTCAGTCCTTCCGTGATTTCCCCCTAGGAGGCACTCTCATGGGCCCGTACGCCCTTTCCAGACCCGCTGTCCATCGAAGGCTCCACGGCCTGCTGTTATCGCTGGTCGCCATCGTCCTCGGTGTGGCCGCCGCACTGGTCGCGCCGCAGAACGCACACGCCGCCGAGAGCACGCTCGGCGCCGCCGCGGCGCAGAGCGGCCGCTACTTCGGCACCGCCATCGCCTCCGGCAAGCTGGGCGATTCGGCGTACACGTCGATCGCGAACCGCGAGTTCAACTCGGTGACGGCCGAGAACGAGATGAAGATCGACGCCACCGAACCGCAGCGGGGCCAGTTCAACTTCACCGCCGCCGACCGCGTCTTCAACTGGGCGGTGCAGAACGGCAAGCAGGTGCGCGGCCACACCCTGGCCTGGCACTCCCAGCAGCCCGGCTGGATGCAGAGCCTCAGCGGCAGCGCGCTGCGCCAGGCGATGAACGACCACATCAAGGGCGTGATGGCCCACTACAAGGGCAAGATCGCCCAGTGGGACGTCGTGAACGAGGCCTTCGCGGACGGCAGTTCGGGCGCCCGCCGCGACTCCAACCTCCAGCGCACCGGCAACGACTGGATCGAGGACGCCTTCCGCACCGCGCGCGCCGCCGACCCGTCCGCCAAGCTCTGCTACAACGACTACAACGTCGAGAACTGGACGTGGGCCAAGACCCAGGCCATGTACAACATGGTCAAGGACTTCAAGCAGCGCGGTGTGCCCATCGACTGCGTCGGCTTCCAGTCGCACTTCAACAGCGGCAGCCCCTACAACAGCAACTTCCGCACCACCCTGCAGAACTTCGCGGCCCTCGGCGTCGACGTGGCCGTCACCGAACTCGACATCCAGGGCGCCTCGTCCACGACTTTCGCCAACGTGACCAACGACTGCCTGGCCGTCCCGCGCTGCCTCGGCATCACCGTGTGGGGTGTGCGCGACAGCGACTCCTGGCGGGCGTCGGACACGCCGCTGCTCTTCAACGGCGACGGGAGCAAGAAGCCCGCGTACACCGCCGTCCTCAACGCACTCAACGGCGGCTCCACCACCACGCCGCCCACGGGCGGCGGACAGACCAAGGGTGTCGCCTCGGGCCGCTGCCTGGACGTGCCGAACTCCAGCACCACCGACGGCACCCAGGTCCAGCTGTGGGACTGCTCGGGTGGCACCAACCAGCAGTGGACGGCCACCGCCTCCGGTGAGCTCAAGGTCTACGGCAACAAGTGCCTGGACGCCGCTGGCACCGCCAACGGCGCCAAGGTCCAGATCTATGGCTGCTCGGGCGCCGACAACCAGAAGTGGCGCCTCAACTCCGACGGTTCCATCGTCGGAGTCCAGTCCGGCCGCTGTCTCGACGCCGTCGGGGCCGGCACCGCCAACGGCACCCTGATCCAGCTCTACTCCTGCTCGAACGGCAGCAACCAACGCTGGACCCGCACCTGATCTCCTGTACGTGATCTGGCCCCGTACCTGATACGGCCTGCCACACCGCTCCGGGGTCGCCGCCATGGTGGCAGCGGTCCCGGAGCATCAGCCGCGGCCTGCCCACTCCATGACGGTGTCGGCGAACTCCCGCGGCACCTGCTCCGGCGCCGCCACATGCCCGCCGGACAGCACCCGTGTCTCGCAGTCGAGCGCGGCGGCGAACCGGCCCGATGGCCCTGGCGGCCCGTTCGACCCGGTCGGCGCCGATGAGCCGGCTCACCTCGCTGTCGGGCACGACCTCCACGCCGAGGTCGCGGACCTTCTCGACGGACGCCGATTCCGGTTCCGTCCGATCTCGCGGAGGACGAGGTGATGGTGGCGGTGGTGCCGGGCGCTCGCTCGACCCGGCGGAGGTCGCGCGCCACTGTGCGGGGGAGTTGCCGCTCACGGAGGCGGGGAAGGTGCGGAAGTCGGTGTTGCGGGAGCGGGGTGTCACCGGGGTGACGTGGGATCGGTTCGGTGGACCCCACGCCCCGTGACACACCCCCTGCGCGGCACGACACCGCCGAGTGATGCGCCTCACACGCCTCAACTGTCCCGCGAGTGCAACCCTTTCGCGTCATCGATGATCAAGGCTGTGCGGCCGCTGTGGCCGTGCGTGATGTGGGCCCGTCCGTCCACGACCTGCATCCGCCCGTCGATTGTCGATAACGGAGCCTCCTCATGTCCCAGCACTCCCGCAAGAAGCTGACGTCCGGCAAGAAGGTGATCCTGGGCGTCGGCGCTCTCGCCGCCTCCGGGCTCGCCGTCGGCCTGCTCGTGACACCGTCCGCGACGGCGGGCGGGACCGGCGCGGCCGAGGCGCTGGAGCAGAGCAAGGCCGCGGCCGCCGACGCGTCGGCCGCGAAGGCCGCCGCGCCCAGAACCCTGGCCGCGAGCGCCGCCGACGCCACCGTCGTCTCCGGCATCACCGTCGACGGCGGCAACAGCGCCCGCGTCGGGACGACGAACACCCAGACGATCACCGTCAAGTGGACGATTGACGGCGGGTCGAAGCTCTACGGCAGCAGCGCGTCGATCTGGCGTGGCACCGACCGCGACAGCGGACTGAAGCAGTTCTTCAACTCCGAGCAGTTCAAGGCGGACACCGACCCCTGCGTCAAGTCCGGCGACCTCACGTACAGCTGCACGGCCACCTTCAAGATCGACCCTCAGGCCTATCTGAAGAACGAGGATGCCGGCGCCTGGAAGATCGCCCTCCACGCGATCACCGACGCGGCCACCGACGTGGACACCGACAACGCCAAGACCTGGTACCTCAAGCGCTGGTCCCGGCTGAGCAACAACGCGGCCCCCGAGCCCGTCGCCAAGGGCAAGACGATCACGATCACCGGCAAGCTGGAGCGCGCCAACTGGGACACCCACAAGTACGCGGGCTACACCCAGCAGACCGTCCGCCTCCAGGAGCGTTCGCTGACCGGCTCGTACGCCACCACCAGCAGCCACATCACCGGCACCGGCAGCCTGGCGGGTGTCGAGAAGCAGACGCGCACCGCCACCACCGACCGCTGCTACCGCTACAAGTTCGAGGGCACCTCCACCACGCCGCCGGTCACCGCCACCGGTGACTGCGTGGACGTGCGCTGAGCCCGCTGACCGGACGTGTCGACGCGGCGGAGCCGCACATGGGCACAGCTCCGCGTCCCTGAAGGCCGGCGAAGCCGCACGCCTTCAGGGACGCGGGGGAGCGCCGTCAGCCGGGCACAGCAGTACCGCCCGCCCCCGCACCCGCCCGCCCCGCAGCGCGTCCAGAGCCATCTGGGCGTCCGCCAGGCCGAACTCCTCCACTGCCAGCGTCAGTTCACCCTCCGACAGGCGTCGGGCCAGGTCGGCCGACACCTCGCGCGCGCGGCGTGCCTGGCGGATCATGTTGACCGGGAGCAGGGCGACCTCGTCGAGGAGCCAGCTCGGCAGGTCGAGTTCGACGTGCGGCCCGGCCGCGTAAAGACGAGTGCCCGGCGGCCTCAGCGGGCGGGCCGGGGCAGGACGGCAAGGGCCGTCCGGGCCACACCCGTCAGCGTCTCCTCGCTCGCTCCGGCCTTGCCCAGCGCTTCGATGCCGCGCAGTACGGCGAGCACGAGCGCGGCCAACTCTCCCGGATCCGCGTCCGCGGCGATGTCGCCATTGCGCTGACAGGCGGCGATGTCGTCCTGGAGCAGAGCCCGCAGCGCCTCGATGGCCGTGCGCGCCCGCTCGGCCACCGTCCGGTCGTGCTCGGCCAGTTCGGCGGCACCCTTGGCCAGGAGGCAGCCGCGGTGGGCGGTGTCGGCGGCGGTCGACGCCGTCACCGCGTACACGTGGGCGGAAAGGCGCGCGTAGGCGTCCGCGTCGTCGCCGGTCAACTGCCGGCTCACGGAGTCGACGACGGAGCCGCAGTAGTCGTCGAAAACGCGGTGGAACAGTTCCTGCTTGCCGCCGAACGCGCCGTACAGGCTGCCCTTGCCGAGCCCGGTCGCCTCCGCGATGTCCTCCATGCGCGTGGCGGCGTACCCGCCCGACCAGAACCGCTCCCGGGCGGCGTCCAGTACCTGCTGCTCGTCGAACTTCCTGGGTCGTGCCATGGGCACAGTCTAGCCATTCTTGACCGGCTCGTCCATAACGGCTAGCGTTCTGGACGAACCAGTCAAGAACTGATGGGTGGGTGTGTGTGATGACTGAAGTACTCGCAGGCAAGGTGGCAGTGGTCACCGGGGCCAACAGCGGCATCGGGCTTGCCATCGCCAAGCGGTTCGCCGCGGAGGGGGCACGCGTGTTCCTGGCCGGCCGCCGTCAGGAGTCGCTGGACGCGGCCGTCGCCGAGATCGGCCCAGCGGCCACCGGCGTGCGGACCGACGTCTCGATACAGGCGGACCTCGATGAGCTCTACTCGGTCGTACGCAAGGAGGCGGGCCGTATCGACGTGCTGGTCGCCAACGCCGGCGGCGCCGTCCCCGAGCGCCTCGGTGAGATCACGGAGGAAGCCATCGACGCCACCTTCGGCGCGAACGTGAAGGGCACGATCTTCACCGTGCAGAAGGCGCTGCCCCTGCTGTCGGAAGGCGCCTCGATCGTGGTGACGGGATCGAGCAGCACCGTCCGCCCCGAAACGGGCCTGGAGGTCTACGGCGCATCGAAGGCGGCGGTGCGCAACCTGGTGCGCAGCTGGGCGCTCAGCGCGCAGGAACGGAAGTTCCGGGTGAACGTGCTGAGCCCAGGACCGACCGAGACGCCGGGCCTGATCGGCGCGGTGGGTCCCGACCACCAACTCGCCGCGGGGGTGCCGCTCGGCAGGATCGGCAGCCCGGACGAGATCGCCTCAGTGGCGACGTTCCTGGCCTCGGACGCGTCCAGCTTCGTCAACGGCGCCGACTGGTTCGTCGACGGAGGGCAGGCGCAGGTCTGAGCACGCCCCACCGGGGGAGTCACCGGGCGGTGTAGCCGCCGTCGACGTGCAGCACGGCGCCGGTGGTGAACGACGAGCCGGCCGCCAGCAGTTGCAACACCGCGTGCGCGACCTCCTCGGGCCGGCCCCAGCGGCCGAGCGGCACCTTGGCGGTGAGCGCGGCCTGCGCGGCGGCGTCGGTCTGGGCGTCGTCCTCATTCATGGGGGTGCGGACGGGGCCGGGGGGGGGGGGGCGACGCAGTTCACGGCGGGACACCGCGCTTTCCGCGGGCCCTGCGGGCTGCGAGCGTGCAGTGCGTGTGCTGTACAAGTACGGAGCTAGGGTGTGAGTGCGGATACGGGGGTGCGGTCACCTTCGGAGACACAACGGAGACACCAGCGGGGACACGAACGGAGAACACAGCACGTGAGCACCACCGCAACGACATCCCGGGCCCTGCTCCTGGAGGAGTTCGGCACCCTGCCGCGCCTCACGGAGCGGGCCGTGCCCGAGCCGCGCCCCGGACGCACCCTCGTACGGATGGCGGCGGCCACCGTCGCCCACCTCGACATGAACATCCTCGACGGACAGTTCGGCATCCTGCCCGAGCTGCCGTTCATCCCCGGCACTCAGGGCAGCGGCCACGTCGTCGCCTCGGACACGCACCCCGAGGGCGCGCTGGTGCGGCTGCGCGGCGAAGGGCTCGGCCTGAGCCGGGACGGCGCCTGGACCGAGCACGCGCTCGTCCCGGACGCCGCCCTGGAGACCATGCCCGAGGGCACCGACCCCGCCCTCGCCTGCATCTACTTCTCACCGGTCGGCACCGCCTGGGCGACCGTCCACGCCATCGCCCAGGTGCGGCCGGGGGAGCGGGTCCTGGTCACCGGTGCGTCCGGCGCGGTCGGTGCCATGGCCGTTCAGCTCGCGGCGCGCGCCGGCGCCGAGGTGATCGGTGCGGTCGGCCGCCCGGCGAAGCTGCCGCACGTGCCCGGCGTCGCCAAGGCACTGCTCGCCTCGGACCTCTCCGAGGAAGCGATCGGCGGCGAGGTCGACGTGCTGATCGACACGGTCGGCGGCGAGATCCTGCGCAACGCCCTCACTCTGGTCCGCGGGCGCGGCCGGGCCGCACTCCTCGGCTACACGGCCGGCCGCGAGCTGAAGCTGGACCTCGCGGACTTCTTCCTCGCGGACGTCTCCCTGCTGCCCGTCAACATGATCTCGCGCGGCGAGGAGGTCGCCCCCGAGGTGCTGCGCCTGCTTCCCGAGCTGTCGTCGGGCGCGCTGTCGCTGCCGTACGAGCGGTACGGGATGGACGCGCTCGGCGAGGCGGTGGAGCGGCTGCGTACGGGCGCGGCGGTCGGCAAGATCGTGCTCGACCTGGAGGGCTCTGGGAAGTAGCTCCTGATGTACGGGAACGGGCCCCTCCGATCGGAGAAGGAGGAGGGTCAGCAGGACGAACAGGCTTGCCAGGCCCACAAGTCCTCTTCGGGCAAAGGAATGCACGGAACAACCTCCCAGGAGGTCGGGGCGATGGGGGAGGCCATGCTCCGCGGCAGGCGGCGGCCCCGCGACACTTTCGGTCTGCTCAACGGACCCGCTGTGCGGCCCAGTTGTCCGTTCCCGCCGGGGCTCGACCAGGACCGGTTTTCGGTGGAGGGTGGAGTCCTGGGCCACCCCCTGCCGGACCCGTCGAGGAGGCCGTCATGGCCGATCAGGGAAATCCGTATCTGCAAGGGCTGTTCGCGCCGGTGCGCGAGGAGGTCACCGCCTACGACCTGCCGGTGAGCGGGCGGATCCCCGACGGGCTCGACGGGAGGTATCTGCGCAACGGGCCCAATCCGCTGAACGTCGACGACCCGGCGGCGTACCACTGGTTCACCGGGCCCGGCATGGTGCACGGGGTGCGGCTGCGCGGCGGGCGCGCCGAGTGGTACCGGAACCGGTGGGTGCGCAACGACGCCATGGCCGCGACGCTCGGCGACAAGCCGCTGCACGGGCCGCGCCACCTCGACATGGACCTCGCGCCGAATACGCACATCCTGAACTTCGCCGGCCGCTACCTCGCCACCGTCGAGGGCGGCGCGCTGCCGTACGAGCTGGACGGCGAGCTCAACACCCTTGGCCCGTACGACTTCCAGGGCACGCTGCCGGGCGGGCTCGCCGCGCACACCACGGTCGATCCGGTCAGCGGTGAGCTGCACGCGGTGGCGTACTGCTGGGCGTATCCGTATGTGCAGTACCTGGTGGTCGGGACCGACGGGCGGGTACGGCGCAGGGTCGACGTGCCTGTCGACGGGCGGCCGATGATGCACGACTTCTCGCTCACCGCCTCGTACGTGCTCCTGTACGACCTGCCCGTCGTCTTCAACCCGGACGTCGCCACGTCACCCTCGTCCCTGCCCTACATCTGGGACCCGGAGCGCAAGCCGCGGCTCGGGGTGCTGCCGCGCGAGGGGCGCGCCGAGGACGTGCGCTGGCTTGAGGTCGAGCCGTGCTTCGTCTTCCACCCCATGAACGCGTACGAGGACGGGGACGGGCTCATCACGGTCCATCTGGTGCGCTACGACCGGCTGTTCGCGGGCCGGGACAGCCGCGGGCCGGACGAGACGCCGCCGCGACTCGTGCGGTGGACGGTCGATCTCGCTGCCGGGACCGTGCGCGAGGACGGCATCGACGAGCGGGCCGTGGAGTTCCCGCGGGTCGACCCGCGGCGCCAGACAGGTGCGCATCGTTACGGCTACGGGGTCCTCGAACCCGTCGACGGGTATGCGGCCGAGCGGGCCCGCGCCCACCTGCTGTCGCCCACCTCACCGGCGCCCGAGCTCGCCCAAGTCGGCGTCGGAATCGTCAAGTTCGACCTGGAGCGCGGCGGCACCGAGGTGCACCGCTTCCATGCGGGCGGGGACGTCGGCGAGGGCGTGTTCGTGCCATCGGCGGACAGCGACGCGGAGGACGACGGGTGGATCCTGTCGTACGTCTTCGACCCCGAGCGAGGCGCCACGGACCTGGTGGTCCTCGCCGCCCAGGACCTGAGCGGCGGGCCCGTCGCACGGGTGCATCTGCCGGTACGGGTTCCGGTGGGGTTCCACGGGAACTGGGTGGCGGACTAGGGTCTGTCGTTTGGATCAGGCCGGATCAGGGAGCGGGGTAATGGGGCCTCCCCTGCTCGAGCGAAGCCGAGAGCTTGGGGAAGCGTGTGATCGCAAGGCGGAGGAGGGAGGCGACGCGGAGCGTCGTCGACCGACGACAACGCCGCGAGCGTGCGTGCCAGACCCCGCGAGCCCGGCCTGATCCAAACGACAGGCCCTAGGTGAGTTGAGCCGGGGCGGGGCGGCGTGGTCAGCCGAGCGGGTTGGTGGTGTCGCGCAGAGTGGTCAGGGCCGGGGCGTACATGCGGGCCTTGATGGTGCCGAGGGTGTCGCCGGCCTTGGTCACCTGTGCCTGGGCGAGCTCGATCGCGGTGGAGCGCACGGCGTCCTCGGCGACCGCCTGATCGACGATGCCGGCGGCCGCGGCGTCGGTGCCACCGTAGCGGCGGGCGGTGAGCATGGCCTCGTGCGCGGTCCGCGGCGTGAGGCGGGACTGGATCAGGGCGGACATGCCGGGCGTGAAGGGGATGTTGATGTCCGCCTCGGGCAGACACCAGAAGCCGCGGTCGGCGCGCATCACGCGGAAGTCGTGCGCGAGGGAGAACATGGCGCCGGCGGCGAAGGTGTGTCCCTGCAGCGCGGCCACCGTGATGACCGGCAGCGACAGCATCCGTGCGAACAGCTCGTGGACGGTGACGACGTAGTTCTCGTGCTGGTCGGCGTGCGCCAACACCCATTCCAGGTCGAGCCCGTTGGAGTAGAACTTGCCGGTGGCGGTGGTGACCAGGGCGCGCGGGCCCTCCGCCTTCTCCACCTCGTCGAGCGCGGCGCCGACGGCGGTGAGCCAGTCGGGGTGGAAACGGTTCTCGCCGTCTCCGAGGTCGAGGACGAAGACGTTGTCGTGGCGGTCGAGCGTGGGTGTGGCGGTCATGGCGACTCCTTCGGGGTGTGCGGGACAAGTGGTGGGGCGGCTGACCCGGTCGAGGCGGTGGTCAGGTGCCGGGGCGCTCGCGCAGGGCGTACAGGAGGAGATCGTGGATCTCGGCGGCGGCCGCCTCGATCGGGGCGGTGCTCTGCTCGGCACGGCACATGACGACCGCGCCCTCGACCGCGGCGATGATGAAGGCGCCCAGCCTGCGGCTGCGTTCCTCGCTCAGGCCGTGCCGGACGAGGAGTCCCGCGAGGGCCTCCTGCCAGCGGGCGAAGACGGCGGCGGCGGAGCGGGCGAGCTGCGGCGCGTCGTCGTTGGTCTCGACGGCCACCGCCACGATCGGACAGCCGGCCCGAAAGCCGCTCTCCACGAGCCGCTCGCGCCACAGCACGAAGAACGCGTCGACGGCCACCACGGGATCGTCGGCCTGCATCGCCGCCTCGATGAGTCCGGCGATGATGTTCCCGGCCAGGGTCACCGCCTCGTCGATGAGCTGCGCCCGCCCGCCGGGGAAGTGGTAGTACACCGAGCCGCGCGGCGCACCGCTGTGGGCGAGGACCCGGTCGACGCTGGTCGCGCTCGCCCCGTACTCGCGCAGCAGTGCGGCGGCGCTTAGGACCATCCGGTCCCGGCTGTCACTCTTGCGCGGGCTCACCTGTCCCCCCCACCTCTGACGACGACGCGCCCCACCGTCGAGCGGTGGGCCGCCTTGGCTACCTGTCAGTAACTTAAGGTGTATGGCATAGAACAGGCAAGAGGGGGGCGGTCGTCGAGTCGCGCCGAGGGGGTGCGGTGTCAGGCCAACTGTCCTGCGGGCAGCGGCTCTTCGTTCTCCGGATCGCGCAGCGGCGGGATGAACAGGGACAGCAGGAGGGCCGTCAGCGTGACCAGGGCGCCGAGCCAGAAGATCCAGGAGTAGCCGGTGTCCTGGTAGAAGGCGGTGCCCTTGACGACGGTGCTGTCCGAGGCGAGGACGGCGTAGGCGCCGGCGGTGAGGATGGTGCCGAACAGGCTGATCAGCATGTTGAGCATGCCGCTGCCCAGGCCCTGTTCCTCGCGGGAGACGACGCCGACCACAAGGGCGGGCGCTCCGGCCACCACGACGCCGGCGCCGACGTTGGCGACGCAGGACGTGAGGATGAGTTCCAGTTCGTTGCCGTGGTGGAAGCCGACGAGGGTGTAGCCGATCGCCATCACGGCCAGTCCTGCGCACCACACCCCCCGGACGTCGAAGCTGCGCAGCGCGCGGCTGATGAGCAGCCCCGTGCCGAACATGACCAGGTTCCAGCTCGCGCTGACGACCGCGTTGTGGTGGGCCGTCCAGCCGAGTCCCGCGGAGACGCCGGGGATGTGGGGGTAGAGGGCGAGCAGGATGGCGATGCCCGGCATGGTGAAGGCGACCGTCTGGGCGAGGCCGCCCGCGGTGAGCGCGAGAGCCACCGGCCGGCGGCGCAGCACCCCCAGGTCGAGGATCGGGTGGGCGCTGGCGCGCTCCACGAACAGGAAGCCGATCAGCGCGGCGGCGCCCGCGCCCAGCCAGCCGAGGGTCCGCGGATCGGACCAGCCCCAGCTCTGCCCCTGGCCGACGGCGTACACCACGGCCGTCAGACCGCCGCCGAGCGTGAGCCCGCCCAGCCAGTCGAAGCCGGACTCGAAGGCGTGCCGCGGGGTCTCCGGGACCAGCAGCGCGACGAGGGCGAAGGCGACGGCGGTCGCGGCGGCGAGGAACCAAAGGGCGCCCCGGTAGCCCCAGTTGTCGACCAGCCAGCCCGCGAGGAACGGCGAGCCGAGCCCCACCAGGCCGACACTGCTGCCCATGAGACCGCTGGCCTGCTTGACGAGCCGGGGCGGAAAGACGTCCCGTATCGCGGCGAACGACAGCGCGCCGAACGGCCCGTAGAACCCGGCGATCGCCCGGCCCGCGAGGACGAGCCAGAAACTACCGGCCAGCGCGGCGAGCGCCTCGCCGAGGGCGCCCAGGGCGGTCATCGCGAGCATGACGCGCTTCTTGCCGTACAGATCGCCGAACTTGATGACGAACGGGGTGAGCAGCGTGGACACCAGGGTGAGCGTCAGGCCGAACCAGGCCACCTGCGTGGTGTGGAACGCCTGCGCGACCCCTGCCGTGGCATTGGCGCCGAGAATGCCGCCCGCCGCGAGCAGTTGGGTCGGCCAGGCGAGGGCGATGAGCAGCAGGACGAGGCGGGGAGTCCACCGTCCGTCCGTGTCGACGCGGGGCGCGCGGTCGACCGAGGGGCTTGATGACATCGGCGTCATGCCAGCCCTCCTTTCACGGAGGTGCCGAGGAAATGGGAGGCGGCGTGGGGGTGCGCGGAGGGCCGGCCCGGTGCGCCGGGCCGCCGTCGGAAGGCATGGCGGCGCGTCCGTCCGTCGTCGCGTGACGTCGATGATGGCCCCAATGCCTAGTGCTCGCTAGGTATCGGGAGTGTGACCCACGTCACGGGGGGGGGGCGGATGGTGTGTTCGCCGCCGGACGATGTCGGACGGCTCGCCGGTACCGTTCTCCCATGGCGACACCCAGGGGGCCGCGCGGCCACTACACGGCAGGCCGGGCGCGGCGTACGCAGATTCTGGAAGCGGCGCTCCTGCGCTTCGGCAGGGACGGCTACCGCAAGACCTCCCTCGCGCGCGTCGCCCGTGACGCCGAGATCACCGATGCCGGACTGCTGCACCACTTCCGCGACAAGCAGCAGTTGCTGATGGCGGTCGTCGCGTACTGGCACGAGCGCATGGACGTGCAGTGGGAGCGGGTCTCGGACTCCGTGCGGGACGCCTTCCGCTGCCACCTCGAGGACACGGTGGAGCGGCTGGCCATGCCCGGCATGATCGAGTTGGCCGTCGTTCTCACCGCCGAGGCCACGGCGCCCGACCACCCCGCCCATGACCACTTCACCGACTGGCAGGAGAAGGGTGTGAGGGAACTCGCCGACCGGCTCCGGGACGGCAGTCGGCAGGGTGAGCTCCGCGGTGGCCTGGACCACGAGGGCATCGCGCGCGAATGCGCCGCCATGGACGCGGGGTTGATGCAGCAGTGGCTGGCCGGTGGGCGGGAGTTCGATCTCGTGGCCGTGATGCGGGGGCATCTCGATCGGCTGATGCGAGGCATCTCCGCTGATGGGCAGGGGTTGTAGAGGGCGGCGCCTGCTGGTTGCGCCGGTGGTCGGCGCGCGGGTCTTTAGGTGCCGGCCTCGCGCTTGTTTGCCATGTACGCACCATTCTGTGCGTCGTTGACCTCGTGACGGCGGGTTCCAGGTGTGGCGCAGGTCACTCCACTGAACACCTAGTAATCACTAAGTGTTCGCCGCATGATCGATGCTGCTCATCCCCGGCGCTGAGGAAGGCCGCCATCGCCATGCAGCACCACCACTGGACCGCACGGGTCGTCAGTCCCCGTCCCACCGCTCCCGCCGCCCTGCTGCGGGGCGAGTTCGCCGCACGTGCCTCCGTGCGGTCGGCCCGGCTCCTGGTCACCGCCCTCGGTGTCTACGAACTGGAGGTCAACGGCGCCGTGGTGGGCGACCATGTCCTGGCGCCCGGCTGGACGAGCTACCACCACCGCCACCGCTATCAGACCTTCGACGTCACCGGACTGATCCGCGAGGGCCGCAACGCCTGGGGCGCCCACCTCGCCGACGGCTGGTACCGGGGCCTGCTCGGGTTCAACGGCGGCACCCGTGACATCTACGGCGAGCGGACCGGCCTCCTCGCCGAACTGCACATCGAGTACGCCGACGGATCGACCGACACCGTCACCACCGGGGACGACTGGCGCTGGAGCCCCGGGCCCGTCCTCGCCGCCGGACTGTACGAAGGTGAGGAGTACGACGCCCGCCGCGAGCAAGTCGGCTTCAGCGGGCCCGACTTCGACGCCACGGACTGGCAGCCGGTCGACGTCCTGGACTTCGACACCGCCGTCCTCTTCCCGGCCGACAGCCCGCCGGTCCGCCGCACCCGACTCCTCCCGCCCGTCGCGGTCACCACTTCACCCGGCGGCCGGACGATCCTCGACTTCGGCCAGAACCTCGTCGGCCGGCTGCGCCTCCGCGTCCGTGGCGAGGCGGGTCGCACGCTCACCCTGCGCCATGCGGAGGTCCTCGAAGGCGGCGAGTTGTGCACGCGCCCGCTGCGGCACGCCACCGCCACCGACCGCTACACCCTGCGCGGCGACCCGGCGGGGGAGGAGTGGGAACCCCGCTTCACCTTCCACGGATTCCGCTACGCCGAGGTGGACGGCCTGCCCGGCGCCCTCGACCCCGATGACATCACCGCCGTCGTCCTGCACAGCGACCTGCGCCGCACCGGCTGGTTCTCCTGCTCCGACGACTCCCTCAACCGCCTGCACGAGAACGTCACTTGGGGAATGCGCGGCAACTTCCTCGACGTCCCCACCGACTGCCCCCAGCGCGACGAACGGCTCGGCTGGACCGGCGACGTCCAGGTCTTCGCCCCCACGGCCGCCTTCCTCTACGACGTCCGCGACTTCCTGCGCTCCTGGCTGCGCGACCTGGCCGCCGACCAGGGCGAGGACGAACGCGGCATCCCGCCGGTGTTCACCCCCGACATCCCGGTGAAGATCCCCGTACCGGTCCCGCCCGGAAACCCGCCGATGGCCGGCTGGTGCGACGCGGCCGTCATCGTCCCCTGGGTGCTGTACGAGCGGTACGGGGACACCGACGTGCTGCGCGCCCAGTACGCCTCCATGTGTGCTTGGGTCGACGCCGTCGACCGCATCGCCGGGCCCGGCCATGTCTGGGGCGAGGGTTTCCAGTTCGGCGACTGGCTGGACCCGACCGCCCCGGCCGACGACCCCGGCCGGGCCATGACACCGTCCACCCTCGTCGCCACCGCGTACTTCGCGCACTCCGCGAGGCTGCTGGCCAGGACCGCCGAAATCCTGGGGGAGAAGGGCGACGCGGCGCGCTACCACGCCCTGGCCGACGCCGTCCGCGCCGCCTTCCTCGACCGATTCCACGCCGGCGGCGGACGTCTGACCGAGGAGACCCAGACCGCGTACGCCCTCGCCCTGTGCTTCCGTCTGCTCGACGACGACACCGAGCGGGCCACCGCCGGACAGCGCCTCGCGGACCTCGTCGCCGCACGCGGCCACCGCATCGGCACCGGCTTCCTCGGCACACCCCTCGTGTGCGACGCGCTCACCGACACCGGTCAACTGGAGGCCGCATACGGCCTGTTGACCCAGCGGGCGTGCCCGTCGTGGCTGTACCAGGTCGACATGGGTGCCACCACCGTGTGGGAACGCTGGGACAGCATGCTGCCCGACGGTGGCATCAACCCCGGCGAGATGACCTCCTTCAACCACTACGCGCTCGGCGCGGTCGCCGACTGGATCCACCGCACCGTCGCGGGCCTGGCACCCGCCGCGCCGGGCTACCGCCGCCTCCTGATCCGGCCCCGCCCCGGCGGCGGCCTCACCTGGGCGCGCGCCGAGCACGACACACCGTACGGCCGGGCCGAGACCGGATGGGAGGTCACAGGCGCCACCCTGCGCGTCGACGTCCTCGTACCCCCGCAGGTCACCGCGGTCGTCGACCTGCCGGGCATGGCGGACGTGGAGGTCGGCCCCGGACGGCACGCCTTCCACACACCGTGGCCCGCGCCCCAACTCCCGTAACGCAAGGAGCACTCATGACTCACACCGGCCTGCCCGACGACTTCCTGTGGGGCGTCGCCACCGCGGGACACCAGAACGAGGGCGACAACACCGCCAGTGACACCTGGTTCCTGGAACACACGACACCCTCTCTCTTCCGGGAGCCGAGCGGGCCCGCGTGCCGGGGATACGAGCAGTGGGCCTCGGACCTCGACCTCGCCGCGGGACTCGGGCTCAACGCCTTCCGGTTCTCCGTCGAATGGGCCCGTATCGAACCGGAGCGGGGTGTCGTCTCCGCCGAGGCACTCGACCACTACGAGCGCAAGGTCGACGGGTGTCTCGAACGCGGCCTCGCGCCCCTCGTCACGTTCAATCACTTCACCGGACCGCACTGGTTCGCGGCGGCCGGGTCCTGGACCGGGGCCGACGCCCCGGCCCGCTTCGCCGAGCAGTGCGACCGCGTCATGGCCCGCTTCGGCGACCGGATCGCGTACGCCGTCACCCTCAACGAACCCAACCTGGAACAGCTGTTGCAGGCCGGCGGGAAGCTCCCGGCGGAGGCGGAGCAGCTCAAGACGCGGATGCTGGCGGCAGCCGCACGGGCCGCCGGCACCGGCACGTACGCCAGCGCGAACGTCATCCCCGCCGACCGGCAGGACGAGTTCCAGGAGGCGTTCACCCGCGCGCACCGCGCCGCCCGCGAAGCCATCAAGGCGCGCCGCGGCGACCTGCCCGTCGGAGTGTCCATCGCCATCGCCGACGAGGTGGCGGCCCCCGGAGGCGAGGCACGCAGGGACGCCAAGCGCGCCGCCGTGTACGACCACTGGCTGCGCGAGGCACGCCACGACGACTTCATCGGCGTGCAGAACTACGAGCGCATCGTCCACGGCCCCGACGGCGAGATCCGCGGCGAGGGCGAACTCAACGGCATGGGCACCGTCATCGCCCCCGGTTCGCTCGCCGGCGCCGCGCGCTACGCCCACGAGGTGTCCGGTGTCCCGGTCCTCGTCACGGAGCACGGCATCCAGACCGCCGACGACACCCGGCGCGCCGCCTTCGTCCCCGCCGCCGTCGACGCCCTCGCGGCCGAGGTGCGATCCGGCACACCCGTCCTCGGCTACTGCCACTGGACGCTGATGGACAACTTCGAGTGGATCTTCGGATACGGCGCTCAACTCGGCCTGCACGAAGTCGACCGCGCCACCTTCCAGCGGCGCCCGAAGCCGAGCGCGAAGGCCTACGCGGAGGTCGTGCGCAGCCACCGTGGAGCGCTGGGGGCCACCCGGAACTGACGACGGTCGGCTCAGGCCGTCCCGCGCCTCACCAGCCGGTGCGGCACGGTCAGTTCCTGTGGAGGGACGTCGTTGCTGGGGCTGTAGATGCGGTCCGCCAGGCACTGCAGTGACCGCTCGGCGATCTGCTGCTTGTCGGGAGCGATGGTGGTCAGGGGCGGATGGCTGTAACGGCCGTCCTCGATGTCGTCGAAGCCGACGATCGCGATGTCCTCGGGCACGCGCAGGCCGCGTTCGTGCGCCACGTGCAGGGCGCCCAGGGCGAGTTCGTCGCTGAAGGCGAACACGGCGTCGGGGGCGGCGGATCCGTCGAGCAGCTCGGCCATGGCGCGGGCGCCGTCCGCGCGGTGCAGTGCGGCCACGGGGCGCTGGGCGTCCGGGAGTTGGGGGAGCCCGGCGCGCTCCAGTGCCCGGCCGTAGCCCTCGGCACGCAGCAGGGCCGTCCCGTTGTGCAGGTGTGGCTGGAGGCCGATGGCGGCGATGCGGCGCCGGCCGAGCTCGATCAGGTGAGTGGTGGCCTCGTCGGCGGCGGTGACGTTGTCGACGGCGACGCGGTCGGCCGCGCCCTGCGGGCTGCGCTCGCCGAGCAGGACGAGCGGGACGGACGGTGCGGTGGCGGCGAGTTCGGCCGGGTCCAGCGCCCAGGGGCTGATGATGAGGCCGTCGACGGCGCGCCCGCCGCCCTGGGTGAGCAGGCGGCGCTCGGCGTCGGCGTCGCCCCGGGTCTGGTCTATGACCACGGTCCAGGAGCGGCGCTGCGCCTCGTCGACCAGGAGGCCCGCCAGTTCGCCGAAGTAGGGCGAGTGCAGCTCGGGGATGGCCAGGCCGATGATGCCGGTGCGGCCCGCGCGCAGGCTGCGGGCGGCGAGGTTGGGCCGGTAGCCGAGCTCGTCGATCGCCTCCTGGACGCGCCGTCGGGTCTCCGCCGCCACCGAGGCGGACCCACTGACCACATTGGACACGGTGCGCGTGGAGACGCCCGCCCGGGCGGCCACGTCCTTCAGACGACTGCTCACCCGGTCATCCTTTCATGCGGCGCCCCCGGAAAACTGCTGCTCCGAGGGTATTGCAACGTTGCATTCATCGATGCAATCTAGTGGCGGAACTTCCGCTTGCAAGGAGGCAAGGATGACTGTGTCCGCATTCCCCGGCGTCAGCCCCGCCGATCAGGACGTCGACGTGACGCGGGACGTGGCGAACCTGTACGGGGACGGCATCACGGCGCGGAAGGGCGCCTTCACCACCGAGTGGGCCGACCGGATGCGCGAGGACATCGAGGCCGCCTACGAGGAGGCCCGCTCCCGGCCGGGCGGCGCCGTGGGCCGCGGCCCGAACCGCTACTACGTGGAGATCCACCCCGAGCAGCTGCGCGGCTTCGTCGACCTCGTCGACCACCCGTGGGTGCGGTCGGTGGCCACCGCGGTCCTCGGCCCGGACTACCGCATCGTCGAACTCGGCTTCGACGTACCCCTCGAAGGCGCCGTGAACCAGCCCTGGCACCGGGACTTCCCCATCCCCGACGAGACGCGGAACGAGCGCCGCCTTACCTCGCTCGCCTTCAACGTCACCGCCGTCGACACCGCCGAGGACATGGGCCCCTTCGAGATCGCGCCCGGCACCCAGTGGGACGACGAACCCGACTTCGAGCACGGCATGTTCCCGCCCCGCGAGCGCTACGGTCGCTACGAGGAGCGCGCGGTCCGCAAGTACCCGCAGCGCGGCGACATCTCGGCCCGCACCGCGCTGACCATCCACCGCGGCACCAAGAACGAGTCGGCCAAGGCCCGGCCCGTCCTGATCCTCGGCCTCGACGGCCCGGAGGCGAGCAACGGCGACCGGCACGACACCGCCGTCACCCGCACGTTCTGGGAGTCGCTGCCCGAGCGGGTGCGCCGCCACCTGGACTGCCCGGTCGTCGACGAACTGACGCCCGTCACCCAGAAGCACACCATCGAGGGTCTGGTCATGGGCGATGCCTGAGGCGGCCACGGAGGCCGACCGCCCCGCGGGTGGCGGACGCACCCCGGTGCTGGTCTACGCCGTCGCCGCCGTCTCGGCGCTGGGCGGCCTGCTCTTCGGCTACGACACCGGCATCATCTCCGGCGCCCTGCTCCACCTGCGCGAGGACCTCGACCTCTCCTCCCGCGAGCAGGAGATCGTCGTCAGCGTCATCCTGCTCGGTGCGATGGTCGGCGCCCTGCTCTCGGGGCGCGCGGCGGTACGGCACGGCCGGCGCAAGGTGGTGGCGACAGTCGCGGTGATCTTCGCCGTCGGAGCCGTCGCCGCCGCGCTCGCCCCCGATGTGTCGACGCTGATCGCCGCGCGCTTCGTGCTCGGGCTCGCGGTGGGCGGCGCGTCCAACATGGTGCCCGTCTACATCGCCGAACTGGCGCCGGCGGCCGTACGCGGCCGGCTCATGGTGCTCTTCCAGCTGATGGTCGCCATCGGACAGCTCATCGCCTACCTGTGCGGCTGGGCCCTGGCGGGCAGCGGCGGCTGGCGGGTCATGTTCGCCCTCGCCGTCATCCCCGCACTCGCCCTGGCCGTCGGCATGCTGCCGCTGCCGGAGAGCCCGCGCTGGCTCATCGAGCAGGGAAGGGCCGACGACGCGGAGCGCACCCTGCGACGACTGCGGCCCGCGGGCGCGGACGTGGCCGCGGAGGCGGCCGAGATCGCCGCGGTGTCGAACAACACCCCGGCGGGCGGCGGCAGTTGGCGGCAACTCCGACAGCGGTGGCTGCGCCCGGCCCTCCTGATCGCCCTCGGCATCGCGGCGTTCTCCCAGCTCACCGGGATCAACGCCATCGTCTACTACGCCCCGACGATCCTGGACGACGCGGGCTTCGGTGACTCGGTGGCGCTGCTCACCGGCATCGGCATCGGCGCGATGCTCGTCGTGGCGGGCATCGTCGGTGCCATCGCGGTCGACAAGGCCGGACGGCGCCGCACGATGCTGTGGTTCCTGCCGGGCTCCGCGCTCGCCATGGTGGTGCTCGCGGCGGCCTTCGCGACCTCCTCCGGATCGACGGCCCAGCGCTGGACCGTGATCATCTCCCTGTTCGCGTACATCCTGTTCAACGGGGTGGGCATGCAGGCCGTCGTCTGGCTCATCGGCCCGGAGATCCTGCCGCTGGGCGTGCGCGGCCCGGCCACCAGCCTGGCCACGCTGTCGGTGTGGGGCTTCGACCTCCTCATCGCCATGACCGCGCTGACGGCCATCAACACCGTCGGCCGCTCAGGCACCTTCCTGTTCTACGCGCTGATGAACGTGGCCTGCATCGTCTTCGTCGTACTGAAGGTCCCGGAGACGAAGGGCCGCAGCCTGGAGCGCATCGAGCAGGCGCTGCACAGCCCGCTGCCCTTCCGCCGGGCACTGGACGACGACGGTCAGGGTGTGTCCGAGGCCTCGGACAGCCGCGCCGGTGCGGCGGTGTGAGCGTCCGGTGTACCCGCCCGCAGCGCGTCGGAGATGGACTTGGTGCCGCCGTGGGCGGTGTATCCACCGTCGACCGGGATCTCGGCCCCGGTGATGAACGACGCCTCGTCCGACAGCAGGAACGTGACGAGCGGGGTGATCTCGTCGACCGTGCCCGTGCGGCCCAGCGGGGTCTCGCGCAGGTTGCTCTCGCGGAAGGCGGGGGCGGCCGACGCGGTCATCTCCGTCTCGATGAAGCCCGGATGGATCGTGTTGACGCGGATGCCGCGCGGGCCGAGTTCGAGCGCCGCCGTCTTCGACAGTCCGCGCAGCGCCCACTTGCTGGCCGTGTACGCGACCGGGTAATGGGCGGTGAGCGCGGCGGACGAGCCGACGTTGACGATCGAGGCACCGGGCGGCATCAGCGGGGTGAGGTGCTGGATGCCGAGGAGCGGCCCCGTGACGTTCACGGCGTGCACGCGGGCGAAGTCCTCGGCGCGCACCTCGTCGAGGCGGGCGCGCCAGGTGATGCCCGCGTTGTTGACCAGGCCGTGGACCTGGCCGTACGACTCCCGTAGTTGCGCGGCGAGTTGGGCCCACTGCGCCTCGTCGGTGACGTCGAGCGGGCGGATCCCCGGCCCCTCGGTGACGTCCGTCGCGATGACGTGGGCGCCCTCGCGGGTGAGGGCCGCGGCCTCGGCGGCGCCCTGGCCGCGGGCCGCGCCGGTCACGACCACGACCCGGCCCGCAAGGCGCTTCGAGGTCATGGACGCTCCCGCGTGCGGCGACGGCCGGCCGGGAGCGGCACCGGGGCCGCGCCCTCGACGACGGTGTTGGAGAGGGAGCCGACGGCCTCGACCGTGAGGGTGACGGTGTCCCCGGGCTTCAGCGGTGGCGGGGACTGCTCGCCGCGCCTGCCCCACAGTTCGGCGAGGCAGCCGCCGTTGCCGCATGTGCCGGATCCCAGGATGTCACCGGGGCGGACGACGGTGCCGCGCGAGGCGTAGGCGACCATCTCCTCGAAGGTCCAACTCATGTTGGAGAGCAGGTCCTTGCCGATCGTCTCGCCGTTGACCTCGGCCGTCAGCGCCAGGCGCAGCAGACCGTCCGCGTCGCGGTACGGCTCCAGTTCGTCGGCGGTGACCAGGTACGGGCCGAGTGTGGTCGCCGTGTCCTTGCCCTTGCAGGGGCCGAGGCCGACCTTCATCTCGGCGGACTGGAGGTCGCGGGCCGACCAGTCGTTGAAGACCGTGTAGCCGATGATGTGTTCGCGGGCCTCTTCGGGGGTGAGGTCGCGGCCCTCGCGGCCGATGACGACGGCGACCTCGAGTTCGTAGTCGAGGACGGTCGAGCCGGGTGGCATCGGGATGTCCTCGCCCGGCCCGTAGACGGCGTACGGGTTCGTGAAGTAGAAGGTCGGCGCCGCGTACCACTGCTCGGGTACGCCCGCGACACCGTCCACGGACTTGCGCACACCTTCGACGTGTTCCTCGAAGGCGACGAAGTCCCGTACGGAGGGCGGCTGGAGGGGCGGGAGCAGCCGCACCTCGGAGACCTGCGGGCCGGGCGGTCCGGCGAGCGCGGCGGTACCGGCGTCGAGGAGGGCCGGCAGGCCGCCGGAGGACTGGATCAGGTCGGCGAGGGAGTCGGCGCCGGGCACCGGGTACAGGGTGTCGTCCTCGGTGACGACGGCGACGCGGGTGCGCTGTTGGTGTTCATAGGTGGCGAATCGCATGCGGGCTCCTGGCGGGCGCGACGGAACCGGGGGCGCGGCGGGTGTGTCAGGGCATGGACAGGGCGCCGCCGCACCCCCGGAAATCGGGTGGGGTCAGACCGGCGGGGCGATGAACACACCGCGGTCGGGGTCGTTGAACGACTCCTTGGCGACCAGCTCGTTCATCGCGTTCGCGGTGCCCCACTGGTCGGTGACCTCGGGCTTCGAGAAGTCGTAGACGTGCGGGTGCCAGGTGTCCTCGTCCAGCAGCTCCAACTCCGTCGTGTACTCGACGGTGTTGCCGTGCGGGTCGAGGAAGTACGTGAACGTGTTGTCGCCCGCCATGTGCCGACCCGGGCCCCAGACCTTCTTGAACCCGGCGCGCATCACACGGCCGGAACCGCGCATGTACTCGTCCAGGCCGCGCATCTCGAAGGAGACGTGGTGCAGCGCGGTGTGCGGGCCCTGCGCGATGGCCATCGAGTGGTGCTGATTGGAGATCCGCATGAAGTGCATGACCTCACCCATGTGCGGCGAGGACAGGGTGTCGGACAGCGCGAAGCCGAGGTGGCGCTCGTACCACTCCCGGGTCTTGTTCAGATCCGGGGAGTTGAGGACGACGTGGGAGAGCTTGACCGGGATGGCCTCCTTCTCCTCGATCTTGCGGTGCTGCCGGACCTCGACGTCGGCGGAGACCTCGATGGTGCGCCCGTCGACGTCGAAGAAGCGAAAGCCGTAGCCGCCGCCGGGGGTGTCGACCTTGCCCGGCTGCGAGATCAACTGCACGCCACCTGCGAGGAGTTGCTCTGCGAGTGTGTCCACGTCCGCCGCGCTGGCGGCTCCGTAGGAGACGAGGTCGAGGCGCTTTTCGTCGGCCTCGCGCAGGCGCACCACGTACTGCTCGGGGGAGCCCTCGGCGGCCAGGAAGGAGATGCCGGAGTCCTCGGCGACCTTGGACAGGCCCCAGACGCCGGAGTAGAAGTCGAGCTGCTTGTCGTAGTCGGGCACGGCGAGGTCGACGTGGCGGAGGTGGGTGAGCAGGCGTCCACTCATGGGTCAGTCCTTCCTCAGGAGGGCGGCGGCGGTGCCGCCCCGGATGGCGTCGAAGTCGGCGGCGGGCAGCTCCGCGGCGCGCAGGGCGCCCAGCGGGTCCTCGCTGCCCATGTCGAAGGGGAAGTCGGAGCCGAGCAGCACCCGGTCCGCGCCCGCGACCCGCACCAACTCCCGCAGCACGTACGGGTCGTGGACCAGCGAGTCGAAGTAGAGGCGCTTGAGATAGCTGCTCGGCGCCTCCCGGCACGCCTGCGCGTCGGCGCGCGCCCGCCACGCGTGGTCGGCACGGCCGATGTGCGTGGGCAGGTAGCCGCCGCCGTGCGCCGCGATGATCCGCAGGCCGGGGTGCCGGTCGAGGACACCGGAGAAGATCAGGTGCGAGAGCGCGACGGCGTTCTCGGTGGGCTGGCCGACGGAGTTGGACAGGTACCACTGGTCCAGGCGCTCGTCGAGCGTGCAGCCGAAGGGGTGCAGGAAGACGAGCGCGCCCGTCTCCTCGGCCCGTGCCCACAGCGGTTCGTACGCCGGGTCGGACAGCTCGCGGCCCGGCGCGTGGCTGGATATCTCGACCCCGAGCAGCCCCTGTTCGAGGGCGTGGTCAAGCGCGCGCACCGCAAGGTCGGGGTGCTGGAGCGGTACGAGGCCGAGGCCCCGCAGCCGCTCCGGCGCGGCCGAACAGTGCGCGGCCGTCGCCTCGTTGGCCAGCCGGTACACCTTCTCCGCGGCCGCCTCGTCGGCCCAGTAGTGGTAGTGCGAAGGGGACGGGCTGACCAGCTGGACGTCCACGCCCTGGGTGTCCATCGCGGCGAGGCGGGCGGACACATCGGTGAGGCGGGGGAACCGGTCACCGATCATCCGGCCGCTGACCTTCAGCGCTTCGGGACCGTTGCGGCGGGCGTCCAGGGCCTTTGCCTCGGTGTGGCCCGGCAGGCCGTCCACCAGTGCCTCGATCTCGGGCAGCAGGACGTGGGCGTGCACGTCAATGGTGGGTGTCTCGGAAGGGGCGGTCACATCGGTCACGGCAGCTCCCGCAGCATCGTCATCGTGCGGCCCATCAGGCCGGGGACATCGGCGTCGCGGACCCCGTCGAGCTGCCACTGGCCGAGCTGCACGGACGCCTCCACGACCGGGCGCACACGGGTGATACGCCGCTCGTAGTACGCCTGGAACAGCGCGTCGTCCCAGGTGTCGGCGCCGGTCAGCATCTGGGTGAGCACCCAGGCGTCCTCCATCGACAGGGCGGCGCCCTGCGCGAGGGTGGGCGGACAGCAGTGCGCGGCGTCGCCGACCAGGACGACCCGGCCGCGGTGCCACGAACCCTCGACCAGCATCCGGTCGAACCACGTGTAGTTGACCTGCGCCGGGTCGGTGATGTGTCCGGTGATCTCCGGCCAGTGGCCGCCGTAGTGCTTCGCGAGCGAGCGCATCTCGTCGGCGTAGGAGTCCGCCGGGATGGTGGCACGGTCGCGGTTGGCCTCGACGACATACGCGTAGATGGTGGACTCGCTGGTCGGGCAGTAGCCCGCGATGTAGGCGGGACCGCCGTAGGCGAGGTCGGTGCGGGTCAGACCGGTCGGGCGCGGCGTGGCGACCCGCCAGATGGCCATGCCGGTGGGCTCGGGCCGGTCGGTGATGCCGATCGCGGCACGGGTGGCCGAGCCCAGGCCGTCGGCGGCGATCACCAGGTCGTAGCGGCCGTCGGTGCCGTCGCTGAAGCGCACGGAGACACCGGTGTCGTCCTGGTCGAGGGACTCGGCGCGGACACCGAGCCGCACGGTGGCGCCGCTCGCGCGGACCGCGTCGATCAGGATCCGCTGGAGCTGCGGGCGCTGCATGCCGACGGTGGCGGGCAGTTCGTCGCCGCCGGTGCGCAGGTCCTCGCTGACGTGCAGGACGGTGCCGTCGGGGGCGGTGATGCCGACCGCGTCGAAGCCATAGCCGGACCGCTCCACCTGCTCCCACACACCGAGTTCGCGCAGCACGCGCAGCGCGTTGCCCTGGAGGGTGATGCCGGAGCCCGCGGTGGCGTTCCAGTCGTCCTTGGCCTCGATCAGGTCGACCGCGATCCCGGCGCGGCGCAGCAGGATCGTCGCGGCGTTGCCGGCCGCGCCGCCGCCGACGACAAGGACCGAGCGGGGGCTGCTGGGGGTACTGCTCATGAATAACTCCTGTCCTGCGTCGGCTACTTGACGGCTACGGGGTTGACCGGGGAGCCGACGGCGCCGGTGATGGGCAGGGGCGCGGCGGTGAGCCAGAACTCGTAGGAGCCGTCCGCCGCGCAGTCCGCGGCGAGCGCGTCCGGGTCCCACATCTCGCCGATCAGCAGGCCCATGTTGGGGATCGCGACCTGGTGCAGCGGCTGGAAGGCGTGCTCGAACTCGTTGGGCCGCACCTCGAAGCCCCAGGTGTCGGTGGCGATCGCGGCGATCTCGGTGCGGTGCAGCCAGCCGGCCGAGGTGAACGACAGGCCGGGGGCCGGGCCGCCCGCGTAGTCGTTCCAGCCCTCGCGGCGGGCGCGGGCGAGCTGCCCGGTGCGCACGACGACGATGTCCCCGCGGCCGACGCTCACCCCGTGGGCCTCGGCCGTGGCGGTGAGGTGCTCCTCGGTGATGGCGAACGCGTCGGGCAGCTCGCCGTCGGTGCCGATGACCCGGCCGACGTCCAGCAGGACGCCGCGCCCGGCCACGTACGGGGCCATGTGCTCGATGCCGGTGACCAGGTCGCCGTCGGAGGTGACGACCTTCTGGGCCTCGCGGCCGTTCCACGCCTTGCCGTGGTCGAAGATGTGGCCCAGGCCGTCCCACTGCGTGGAGCACTGCAACGGCATGGCGATCACGTCGTCGGCGCCGCCCATGCCGTGCGGGAAGCCCTGGTTGGCGAGGGCCGCGTCGGTGCCGGTGTCGAGCATGGTGTGCACCGGGTTGGTGCGGCGCCGCCAGCCCTTCTGCGGGCCGTTCATGTCGAAGCTCTGGGCGAGGGAGAAGCTGACACCCCTTCGGACGAGCGCGGCGCCCTCGCGGCGCTTGGCCTCGTCGAGGAAGTTCAGGGTGCCGATGCGGTCGTCCTCGCCCCAACGGCCCCAGTTCGAGTACGCCTTGGCGGCGCGGGCGACGGCGCCCTCCGGGTCGGTGCGGTCCAAGGGTGTTGGCGTCTGCTCAGGGCTCACTTGGTCACCTCCGCCACACACCGGGTGCGCTGCGCGCCGAGGCCGGTGATGGAGCCGTCCATGACGTCGCCGTCGCGCAGCAACCGACCCCAGTGCATGCCGTTGCCGGCGGGAGAACCGGTCAACACCAGGTCGCCGGGGAGCAGTTGGGCGCTCTGCGAGGCGTAGGACACCATGCGCGCCACGTTGAAGATCATGTCCTTGGTGGACTCGTCCTGCATGGTCTCGCCGTTGAGCTTCAGGGTGAGCTGAAGGTCACCCGTGTCCGTGACCGATTCGGTGGGCACGATCCATGGGCCGAGCGGGGTGAATCCGGGCGCGTTCTTGCTGCGCAGCCAGTCGGTTCCGATCTGCGGCATGTCCCGGCGGAAGACGGTGGCGCGGTCGGTGAGGTCGTTGGCGATGGTGTATCCGGCGACGTACTCCAGGGCCTCCTCGACGGAGACGCCGTGGGCAGGCCTGCCGATCACGGCCGCCAACTCCAGCTCCCAGTCCGGCTTCCCGGCCCAGGCGGGCAGCACCACGTCGTCGTAAGGGCCGGTGATCGCGCTCGGCAGCCCGATGAAGACGTACGGCAGGTCCTCCGTGGCCCGCCGGTCCATGATCTCCGCCGCCTCGGCACGCCGCACGTCCTCCGGGCGGTCGTCGCCCGGGGCCTTGTGCGCGACGTGCAGATCGATCACGTGCTGGCGGTAGTTGGCGCCGGACTGGAACACCTGGCGCGGCTCGACCGGCGCGTGCACCGAGAAGTCCGCGAGCGGCTTCCGCGCGACGGTGCTGTCCTCGGCGTCTTCGGCCAGGGAGCGCAGCCGCGGCAGCACCGCGGCCCAGTCCTCCAGCAGCCGACGGGTCGTCAACCGGTCGTCGTCCAGGGCGATACGCAGGTCCACGACCAGCTCGTCGGGGGTGACCAGGGCGGGGAACTCCGGGCCGCCGGCAGGCGAGAGGGTCGCGAGCGCGAAGGGGCCGGCGAACGGTGCGGATGCGGGAGCGGGTTTCACGAACATGTCCTCCTGATTGCGGTGGTACTAATCTGGACCCGCCACCGGTGATCAGGGAAATAGATTCTGTGGATAAGAACTATCCGTCGGGTAGATTCTCCCTGGTCAGCGCCGTCCGACCCCGACCCCGACGCCGTACAGCAAGGGAAAGCCCGTGAATCTGGCCCGCCTGGACCTCAACCTCGTCGTCGCCCTGCGGGCCCTGCTGGAAGAGCGCAACGTCACGCGCGCCGGACACCGCGTCGGGCTGAGCCAGCCCGCGATGAGCGCCGCGCTCTCCCGGCTGCGCCGCCACTTCGACGACGATCTGCTGGCCCGGGTAGGCGGCCACTACGAGCTGACCGCGCTCGGCCAGGTGCTGCTCGACCGTACCTCCACCGCCTACGACGTGCTGGAGCGCCTCTTCGCCAGCCAGGCCACCTTCGACCCCACGCGGGAGGACCGCGAGTTCACGCTCGTCGCCTCCGACTACGCCGTCTCCGTGTTTGGCACGGCCCTCGCCCGCCACCTCCACGAGGAGGCCCCCGGTATCCGGCTGCGCTTCACG
Organism: Streptomyces nidicola; assembly: GCF_050106155.1. NCBI lineage: Bacteria > Bacillati > Actinomycetota > Actinomycetes > Kitasatosporales > Streptomycetaceae > Streptomyces > Streptomyces nidicola. Next base: position 1,013,065 of record NZ_JBNBPI010000001.1, on the reverse strand, counting down.
CAGACCCCGTCCACCGTCGTCGAGGACACGGCGACGCTGCTCAGCACCGTCGACGGACTGCTCATGCCGCACGGTGTCATCAGCGACTTCCCCGCCACGGACCTCTACGACGACCGGTGGGTCTTCCTGGTCTCCGACGACCACCCGAGTGTGGGGGACCGGATCACCCGGCAGGACCTCGCGGACCTGCCCTGGGTCACCTATCAGCGCACCTACGACGCCCCGGCCGTGCGCCAGCTCGGCATGCTCGGCGTCGAGCCGCACGTCGAGGTCTCCGTCGACAGCTTCCAACTGCTGCCGCTCCTCGTTGCCGGCACGCGGCGCATCGCCCTCGTCCAGGCCCGGCTCGCCCGGCTGCTCGCGCCCATCGCCCCGGTCCGGGTGATGGAACCTCCCTACGAGGCGGTCTCCTTGCAGGAGGCGCTGTGGTGGCATCCCGTGCACACCCACGACGCCGCCCACATCTGGCTGCGGGAGACCGCCGCGCGGGTCGGCGCCGGGCTGCCCCGGTCGCAGGACGGTCCCGCTGTCAACGGCACTGCATGACACGGGGGTTGGAAGGAGCCACGTGACCGGAAAGCCGGAAGGAGCCACCCGATGAAGCCGCCCCACCGCGAGTCCGTCCTCTCCCGTGCCGCACGCATCCTGGGGGCCTTCAGCCAGGACGAACCGGCGCTGACCGTCTCCGAGATCGCCCGCCGCACCGGCCTGCACGTCGCCACCGCCTCCCGCCTCGTGGGCGAACTGGTCGGGCACGGATTCCTGAGCCGCGACGAGGACCGCCGCGTACGGATCGGGGTCCGGCTGTGGGAGCTCGTCGTCCGCGCCTCGCCCACCCTGTCCCTGCGCGACGCCGCGATGCCGTTCATGGAGGGCGTGCACGACGTGGTCGGCCACCACGTCCAACTCGCCGTCCTGGACAGCGAAGAGGTGCTGTTCCTCGAACGCCTCTCGGCCCCGCGCTCGGTCATCAACTACACCCGCATCGCCGGACGGCTCCCGCTGCACGCCTCCTCCAGCGGCCTGGTGCTGCTCGCCCACGGACCGGCCGCGCTCAAGGACCGTGTGCTCGCCGGCGAACTCGCCGCCTACACCACCGCCACCCCGGCCACCCCCGCCCTGCTGCGGGCTGTACTGGCCGAGGTGCGCCGGCAGGGCTACGCCTACTGCCCCGGCTACGTCCACGAGGACGCCCTCGGGATCGCCGCCCCGGTGCGCGGCGCCGACGGCACGGTGACGGCGGCGCTCTCGGTCATCGTCCCCAACGACCAGAGCGCACAGGCGGTCGTGCCCGTCGTCCGCACGGCCGCCAGGGGAGTCTCACGCGCGCTCGGGGCGACCGCCGCGCCCGGCGTGTGACGGGCGTACGACAGCCAGGTGACAGCCGCACGAAATCCGTCTCTCACTGGATGAGAAGGCCGTCGCGGTGTGACCGCCGCCACGCGCATCCTGCCTGCAATCCACAGACGGGAGGCGACGACGTGGTCGCACACCACCTGCTGCCTGAGATTGCCCGCCCCACCCCGGCCCTGACCCTGCGGGTGCGCGCCAAGGACACCGTCGCGGACGGCGTCGTGTCCCTCACGCTGGAGCGCCCGGACGGCACCCGGCTCCCGGACTGGACCCCCGGGGCCCATGTCGACCTGATGCTGGCGGACGGGACGACCCGCCAGTACTCCCTGTGCGGCGACCGCTGGGACCCGTACACCTACCGCGTCGCCGTGCTGCGCGAGACCGCCGGGCGCGGGGGATCGGCGTATGTGCACGACCGCCTGGCGGCCGGCGACCCGGTCGGCGTCGGCGGCCCGCACAACCACTTCCCGCTGGCGCCCGCCGACCGCTACCTCTTCATCGCGGGCGGAATCGGCATCACCCCGCTGCTGCCGATGATCCATCAAGCCGAACTGATGCGCATCGACTGGCAGTTGCTGTACGGGGGCCGCGCCCGGGCGTCGATGGCGTTCCGCGACCACCTCGCGACCGCGTACGGCGAGCGCGTGCACCTGTGCCCCCAGGACGAGTACGGACTGCTCGACCTGGACACCTGGCTGGGCCGGCCGGAGCCCGGCACCAAGGTCTACTGCTGCGGGCCCGCCCCGCTCCTCGCCGCCGTCGAGTCCGCCTGTGCCGACTGGCCGCCGTACAGCCTGCGCACGGAACGCTTCACCGCCGCCGCCCCGGCCGAGCCCGTCCGCCAGACCCCCTTCGAGGTGGAACTTCGCCGCAGCGGCCGCACGGTCACCGTGTCGCCGGGCGTCTCCGTGCTGCATGCCGTACGCCGTGCGGGAGTTGAGGTGCTGTCCTCCTGCGAGCAGGGCACCTGTGGTACCTGCCTGGTGCCGGTGCTTGCCGGGACGCCCGACCACCGGGACGCGGTCCTGGCCGAGCACGAACGCGCGGCGGGGGACTGCCTGTTGCCCTGCGTGTCCCGCTCGCGCTCGGACCGGCTCGTCCTCGACCTCTGAGGTCTCTGAGATCTCTTAAACCTTGCAGGTCTCTGAGGCCTCTGACCATCACCCGGGCCGACCGACCGATTCGCATTCATGGAGCCGCCATGTCCGCAACAGCCGCCGCCCCCGCCCCCGTGCCGACCACCGACATCGATCCCTTCGCCGCCGAACACCTCGCCGACCCCGGCCCCCTGCACCGGGACCTGCGCGCCGCGGGCCCCGTCGTCCATCTGTCCCGCTACGACGTACACGCCCTCGCCCGCTACGAAGAGGTGCACACCGCCCTCGTCGACTGGCAGACCTTCCAGTCCGGCGCCGGTGTCGGCCTCGCCAACTTCCGCCACGAGAAGCCCTGGCGCCCGCCGAGCCTCCTTCTGGAGGCCGACCCGCCCCACCACGACGCCCCGCGCCGGGTGCTGAGCGAGATCCTCTCCCCGCTCGCCCTGCGCCGGCTTCGCGAGTCCTGGCAGAGCGTCGCCGAGGAACTCGTCGACACCGTACTGGCCACCCAGGGAGGGGAGTTCGACGCCTTCGAGGCGCTGGCCACGGCCTTCCCGCTGCGGGTCTTCCCGGACGCCGTAGGCCTGGGACCCGACGGCAGGGAGAACCTGCTGCCCTACGGCAACATGGCGTTCAACGCCTTCGGCCCGCGCAACGAGCTCGTGCGCGCCGACGCGGACCGGATGGCCGGTCTCTCGGCCTGGGTGAACGACCAGTGCGCCCGTGAAGCGCTCAGCGAGGACGGCTTCGGCGCCCGCATCTGGGCCGCCGCCGACCGCGGTGACCTCACCCCTGCGCAAGCACCTCTGGTGGTGCGCTCCCTGCTCACGGCGGGCGTCGACACCACGGTGCACGGCCTGGCCGCCACGCTCTACGCCTTCGCCACACACCCCGACGAGTGGCAACGGCTGCGCGAGCGCCCGCAGTTGGCACGCGTCGCCTTCGACGAGGCGGTGCGCTGGGAGTCGCCCGTGCAGACCTTCTTCCGCACCGCGACCACAGACGTCGAGATCGCCGGGGCAACCGTCCCCGAGGGCGGAAAGATCCTCATGTTCCTCGGCGCCGCCAACCGCGACCCGCGCCGCTGGGCCGACCCCGACCGCTTCGACCTCACCCGCGACCCCTCCGGCCACGTCGGCTTCGGCATGGGCCTGCACCAGTGCGTCGGCCAGCACGTGGCCCGCCTGGAGGCCGAGTGCCTGCTGACCGCCCTGGCCCACCGCGTGACACACCTGGAACTCGCGGCCCCGCCACGCCGCCACCTCAACAACACCCTGCGCTCCTGGGCCTCCCTCCCGGTACGTGTCCGCCTCGCGGGGTGACGCCCCTTCTCACGCAGGCGCGGCCGTGCTGGCGCGCAGGACCAGGCGGGGCGTCATCGTGGTGCGCAGCGCCCGGTCCCGCCGCCCCTCCACGCGTTCGATCAGCATCCGCGCGGCGGCCGCTCCCATCTCCTGCCCTGCCTGGTCGACGCTGGTCAGTTGGACGGGCGCCAGGGCGGCGAGGGCCGTGTTGTTGTAGCCGACCAGGGAGACGTCGTCCGGGATGCGCAGGCCGAGTTCATGGGCGGCCCGGTAGAGGCCCAGGGCCGCCACGTCCGCGCCCGCCATGACGGCGGTCGGCCGGTGCTCGCCCGTCAGCAGCGTGAGGCCGGCCTTGAAGCCGCCCTCGTCGGAGTAGGCGGCGTGGTGGACCTGGATGTGCCGCTCCAGGCCGTGCCGCCGCATGGCTTCCCCGTACCCGTCGGTCAGCGCGATCTCGGGGGTGCGCCGCCACTGCGCGGCCTTGTTGCCCGGCGCGGAGACCAGCGCGATGTCCCGGTGGCCGAGCGCGACGAGATGGTCGACGACGAGTCCTGCGCCGAGGTCGTCGGCGTCGGCCACTGTGTCGTGGCTGTCCGCGCCGTCGTGGTGGCCGATGACGACCGTGGGCGTCGCGGCGGCCGTGGCGAGGACCTCGGGGCGTGGTGTGCCGGGCGCGATGAGGATCAGGCCGTCCATCTGGCGGTCCGTCATGGAGCGGATGACGCGGGCCTGTTCGTCCGGTTCGAAGCCCGCCGCGCCGATCAGCACGGTGTAGTCGGTGGGTCCGAGCTCCTCGCGGATGCCGTCGAGGATGTCGGCGAAGAAGGCGTTGCGTACGTTGTCGAGGAGCACGCCGATCGTGTACGTCCGCCCGCGCATGCCACGGGCCGCCGCGTGCGGCCGGTAGCCGAGCTCCGCGATCGCCGCGCCCACCTTCTCCCGCATCCCCGGGCTCACGCCGTAGGCGTTGTTGAGCACCTTGGACACGGCCGTGGTGGACACCCCGGCGTGCCGGGCGACGTCGTTGATCGTCACGCGCTTGTTCGGCCTGGGTGTCGCGGCCCCGCTCATCGTCAGTACTCCTGATCTCGCGGCGTGAAGGGTAACGATTCACAGAATGCCACACTCGATCCCTCGCGTCCCCCTCCTGGGGCATCGACGTTACGGCTGAATGTCTTGACTGGTACGGAAGTTGCGTGCATGGTGATGGCCACTCGCCATGGGGAACGTTTCACACTCTCCGCCACGGCTGGGCGGCTTCCGCTCCATGCGTCGTGCCGTGCCCGAGCTCACCTGGCCTTACCTCTCCGCTTCGCTGATTCACTGACTTCTGGGAGTGAACCGTGTCTTCCCGTACCCCTGTTGTCCGCCGCATGCGCCTGAGCCTGCTCACCGCCGGTGTCGCCTCGATGTCCCTGCTCGCGACCGCCTGCGGCGGCAGCGGTGGCGGCTCCTCGGCCGCGCCGAAGGAGTTCGACTACCTGAGCGTCACCGAGAACACCACCGTCAAGACCGCCCTGAAGTCCCTGTCCAAGGGATCGTGCAAGTCCGCCCAGCAGGCTCTGCCGCTGAAGGTGGAAACGGTGCCGCAGAGCAGCCTGGACCAGAAGCTGCAGCTGCTGGCCGGGCAGAACGCCCTGCCCGTCCAGTTCGCCGCGGGCAACGCCCCCGCGCTCACTCAGCAGTTGGCGAAGTCCGGCAAGGTCGCCGACCTGGAGACCGAGCTGAAGAAGCTCGGAGTCCACGACCAGTTGGAGCCGGCCGCCGTCTCCACCATCAAGGCGCTGTACGGCGACAAGCTGGACGTCCTGCCGTACGAGTACAACATCGAGGGGATCTTCTACAACAAGAAGGTCTTCAAGGCGAACGGCATCGAGACACCCGGCACCTGGGCCGAACTGCGCTCGGCCGCCGCCAAGTTGGAGGCCAAGGGAATCCAGCCGTTCGCCGCCTCAGGGCAGCAAGGCTGGCCGTTGACCCGTCTCATCAGCGGCTACCTCTACCGCAGCCTCGGCCCCGACGCGCTGCAAAAGGTCGCCGATGGCAAGGCGAAGCTGACCGATCCCGCGTACGTGAAGGCCGCCCAGGAAGTCGCCGAGCTCGGCAAGAAGGGCTACTTCGGCAAGGGTGTCGGCTCCATCGACTACGACACCGCGATGAACCAGTTCCTGGCCGGCAAGGCCGGCATGTTCTACATGGGCAGCTGGGCGCTGGCCGCCATCTCCGACCCCAAGCAGAACAAGGTCGGCGCCGAGAACGTCGGCTTCCTGCCGTTCCCCGCCGTCTCCGGCGGCAAGGGCTCGATCGACCAGTACCCCTCGAACGTAGGACTCGGTATCGCCCTCAACGCGAAGTCCTTCGACAAGAAGACCGGGGACTGGGTCTCCTGCATCGCCAAGAACTACGGCAGCACCGCGCTCAAGGACCACGGCACCATCTCGGGCTTCAAGGTGAACACCCCGGTGAAGGACGCCAACCAGGTCACCACCCAGGTCCGGGACACCATCAGCGCCTCCAAGCAGAACGTGCTGTGGTTCGAGGCCCTGTTCAGCACCAAGGCGACCACCGTCAGCCAGACCAACGCGGCACGCCTCGTCACCGGAAGCATGAGCCCCAAGCAGTTCATGCAGACCGTCCAGGACGCGCTCGCCGCGAAGTGACCGCCCGCCCCGGCACGCCTCACCGGAAGCCTCAACGGAATCGAAGTGGACTCCATCCATGCACCGCGTACTCGGTGACCGCAGGGCCGTCGCGATCCTGCTCGGTCCCGCCCTCCTCGTCTACACACTGATCATGCTGGTCCCGATGGCGTGGTCGTTCGGGTACTCCTTCACCAAGGGCAACAGCATCGACGGCTTCACCGGCAACGGCGTCGCCAACTTCACCCGCCTCCTCGACGACCCGGCCGTCCACCACGCCCTGTGGTTCACCCTGAAGTACGCCGCCGTCGTCACCGTCGGCCAGGTCGTGGCGGGCTATCTGCTGGCCCTGCTCTACGTCTTCTTCCTCAAGCGCGCCTCGGCCCTGATCCGCACCCTCGTCTTCTTCCCCGTGGTGCTGCCCACCGTCGCCGTCGGCCTGCTGTTCAAGAACTTCTTCCAGGTCGCCCCGAACCCGGGCCCGGTCAACTCCCTTCTGAACGCGGTGGGGTTGGACTCGATCGACTTCTTCGGCAGCTCCGGCAGCGCCTTCTGGGTCCTGATCGTCATGGACATCTGGCGCTCCATGGGCTTCTACGCCGTCCTCCTCTTCGCCGGCCTCGTCGACATCCCCGAGGAGACCCTGGAGTCCGCCCGCCTCGACGGCGCCACCGGACTGCGCCTGGTGCGGCACATCGTGCTGCCACTGTCCCTGCCGGTGCTGATGTCCTCGCTGATCTTCAGCATCAACGGCACGCTCAAGGTCTTCGACTCCATCGTCGCCCTGACCAACGGTGGGCCCGGTGACGGCACGACCCCGCTGACCCTGTACATGTTCCAGACGTCGTTCACCTACAGCGAGTACGGCTACGGCAGCACGATCGCCCTGCTGCTGACCGTGGTATGTCTGCTGGTGAGCCTGGTCGTCTACCGCGTCTCGCGGCGCGACCTCACGGAGGGCTGAGCCATGGCTGTCCGCAATCCCGCCCGCCGCTGGTGGGTGAAGCTCGTCATCGGCGTGCTGCTCGTCGTGGAGATCTACCCGCTGATCTGGATGTTCCTGACATCCCTGAAGTCCAACAGCGACTACCTGAACAACTCCACCTGGAGCCTGCCCACCACCTGGCAGTGGGGCAACTACACCGAGGCGTGGACCACCGGGAACATCGGCCTGTACGTCCAGAACAGCCTGCTCGCCGTCCTGCCCGCCCTCGCCCTGATCCTGCTCCTCGGCACGGCCGCCGGTTTTGCTCTCCAGGTCATGGTGTGGAAGGGCCGCAGCCTGACCCTCCTCGTCTTCCTCGCGGGCATGATGGTGCCGCCGCAGATGATCCTGCTGCCGCTGTTCACCGTGTACTTCCAGACCGGTCTGTCCGGCACACTGTGGCCGCTGATCCTCACGTACACCGGGACGGGCCTGCCGCTGACCGTCTTCATGATGGCGACCTACTACCGCACCGTCCCACGCGAACTCTTCGAGGCGGCCACCATCGACGGCGCGGGCATCCTGCGCGCCTTCTGGACGATCAGCGTGCCGATGGTGCGCAACGCCCTGCTCACCGTCGGCCTCGTGCAGTTCTTCTTCATCTGGAACGACCTGCTGATCGCGCTGACGTTCACCAACAACCAGGACCTGCGCACCATCCAGGTCGGGCTGCTCAACTTCACCGGCGACTTCGGCGCCACCCAGTACGGCCCGCTGTTCGCCGCGATCTGCATCAACGTCTTCGGCACCCTCCTGATCTACCTCTTCCTCAACCAGAAGGTAATGAAGGGCCTCACCTCGGGAGCACTCAAGGGCTGACCCCCGCAGGCCCGTTGCTCCCGCGCACGTGAACGAAAGGTTCCTCCCTTGCTGCCCTCACCGCCCTCACCGGTGTCCTTCGAACACCTCCCGGACGGCCTCGGCATCGGCACCGCCACGCCCCGCCTGTCCTGGACCCTGGCCCCCGGGTCGACCCGCCAGACCGCCTATGAACTTCAACTCACGGGCAATCGAGCCCAGTTGAATACCGGCCGCATCGACAGTGATGAGCAGGTCCTCGTGGCCTGGCCGGGCGCGCCGCTGGTCTCACGCGAACGCGTCGGCGTACGAGTCCGGGTCTGGACTTCCGGTCATGATGGGCCCTCGGCCTGGAGCGAGGAGCGCCCCGTGGAGGCCGGCCTGCTCGACCCCACGGACTGGCGGGCCGTGCCGGTCGCCGCCGCCTGGACCGAAGACCCGGACGGGGATCGCCAACCAGCCCTGGTCCGGCGGGACTTCACCCTGGCCCGCCCCATCGCCCGCGCCCGCCTCTACGTCACCGCGCACGGCCTGTACGAGGCGGAGATCAACGGGCGACGCGTCGGCGACGAGGCCCTCGCGCCCGGCTGGACCGTCTACCCGCACCGCCTGCGCTACCGCACCCACGACGTCACCGACCACCTCACCGAAGGCGCCAACACCATCGGCACCTGGCTTGGCGACGGCTGGTACCGGGGCAAGTACGGCTTCGACGGCGGCACCCGCAACATCTACGGCACCGACCAGTCACTCATCGCCCAACTGGAAGTTACCTACGTCGACGGGACCACGACCGTCATCGCCACTGACGACACATGGCTCGCGGCCACCGGACCGATCCTCACCAGCGGCCTGTACGAAGGGGAGACCTTCGACGCCCGCCTGCACCAGTCGAGTTGGTCCACCCCGGCGGGAGCGCGCACCGGCACCTGGACACCGGTACGCACCGGCGAACGCGACCCGCGCACCCTCGTCGCCCCCCTCGGCCCCCCGGTCACCTGCACCGAGGAGCTCACCCCTGTCACCGTCACCACGACCCCCGACGGTCGCCACCTCCTCGACTTCGGGCAGAACCTGGTCGGCCGCCTCCGTGTGACGGCCGACGGTCCGCCCGGAACCACCATCACGCTCCGGCACGCCGAGATCCTTCAGGACGGCGAACTGGCGACCCGCCCGCTGCGCGAGGCGCACTCCACCGACACCCTCATCCTGTCCGGCGAAGGACCGCTCACCTGGGAACCCCGCTTCACCCTGCACGGCTTCCGGTACGCCGAAATCACCGGCTGGCCGGGCGAGTTGACGCCCGACATGGTGACCGCCCGCGTCCACCACACCGACATGCGGCGCACCGGCTGGTTCGAGTGCAGCGACCCACTGGTCAACCGGCTCCACGAGAACGTCGTGTGGAGCATGCGCGGCAACTTCGTCGACCTGCCCACCGACTGCCCACAACGCGACGAACGCCTCGGCTGGACCGGAGACATCCAGGTCTTCGCCCCCACCGCCAGCTACCTCTACGACTGCGTGGGCATGCTCGACTCCTGGCTCACCGACGTCGGCCTGGAACAGCTCCCCGACGGCACCGTCCCCTGGTACGTGCCCGTCATCCCCGGCGGCCCGATGTGGACACCGATCCGGCCCGGCGCCGCCTGGGGCGACGTCGCCGCCCTCACCCCCTGGGTGCTCTATCAGCGCTTCGGCGACCGCGAACTGCTGCGCCGGCACTATCCGACGGGCAAGGCGTGGGTCGACCTGATGGAACGCCTCGCCGGGCCCGACCGGCTGTGGAACAGCGGCTTCCAGCTGGGGGACTGGCTCGACCCCGCCGCGCCACCGGACGACCCTGCGGCCTCGCGCACCAACCGCTACCTCGTCGCCACCGCCTACTTCGCCCACTCCACCCGCCATCTGGCCCTCTCTGCAGCCGAGTTGGGGAAGGAGGCGGATGCCGCACGGTACGCGGTCCTCGCCGACGAGGTCACCGCGGCCTTCCGCCGCCGCTACGTTCTGCCCACCGGCCGGATGACCAGCGACACCCCCACCGCGTACGCCGTCGCCCTTGCCTTCGACCTCCTGGACGAGGAGCGGCGCGGCCCCGCCGGTGACCGCCTCGCCGCACTCGTCCTCGCCGACGAGGGGCGCATCGCCACCGGCTTCGTCGGCACCCCGCTGATCTGCGACGCGCTCACCGACACCGGCCATGTCGACGTCGCCTACCGCCTGCTGACCCAGACCGAATGCCCGTCCTGGCTGTACCCCGTCACGATGGGCGCCACCACCGTCTGGGAACGCTGGGACAGCCTCCGCCCGGACGGCACCCTCAATCCCGGCGGCATGACCTCCTTCAACCACTACGCCCTCGGGGTCGTCGCCGACTGGCTGCACCGGGTCGTCGGCGGCATCGCCCAAACTGCGCCCGGCTACCGGGAGTTGACGTTCCGGCCGCGCCCCGGCGGCGGTATCACGTGGGCCCGCACCCGCCACGAGACGCCGTACGGGGCGGCGTCGCTGGACTGGGAGGCGACCGAGGGCGGCATGACGGCGCGTATCGCCGTGCCCGAAGGCTGCACCGCCACCGCCGAACTCCCCGGATGCGCGCCCGTCGCGCTCGGTCCGGGGGAGCACACCCTCGACACCACCGCACTCATCTCCACCGCGGCGTGACGCACCTGCTCGCGACCGCCCAACCCGTTCGGAGAGCCGCTATGAACAGACGAACGTTCCTCGGCGCCGCAACCCTCACCGCCCTGTCCGCGGGCCTCGCCCCGGTCCTGACCGACGCGTTCGCCGCCGACGGCACCACCCCGGCACAGCGCGCCGACGCGATGGTCGCCCGGATGACGGCGGCCGAGAAGGAGTCGCTCGTACGCTGCGACTTCGCCGCCCTCACCCACCTGGGCATACCGGCCCTCACCATGGTCGACGCATCGGCAGGCCTGCGCGGCGAGAAAGGTGTCACGGCCTTTCCCGTACCGCTGGCCCAAGCCGCCACGTTCGACAAGGAACTGGTGAACCGGCTCGGCGCCGCCATCGGCGCGGAGGGCCGCGCCAAGGGCTACAACAACCTCCTCGGCCCCACCGTCGACATCAGCCGGACCTGGCACTTCGGCCGACAGGCCGAGAGCATGGGCGAGGACCCGCTGCTCGCGGGCGAGCTGGGCGCGGCCGTCACCGTCGGCATGCAGAGCCGGAACGTGGCCGCCACCGTGAAGCACTTCGCCGCCTACACCCAGGAGGCCAACCGCTTCTTCACCGACACCAAGGTCTCCGACCGGGCCCTGCACGAGATCTACCAGGCACCGTTCCGGCGCATCGTCGCGGCCTCCCCGACCACCTCGGTCATGCTGGCCTACCCCAAGATCAACGGGGTCTTCGCGACGCAGAGCCCGGCCCTCTTCGACGACCTGAAGAAGGGCATCGGCCTCCAGGGCTACACCGTGCCCGACTTCTGGGCCGGAGACGACCAAGTGACCGCGGCCCGGGCCGGGATGGACCTCGCGGGCCTCGGCCCCGACGGAGTGAAACTCAAGGCCGGCGACCTCACCGGCGGCGCGATCCCCGCCGACCGGCTGACCGACGCGACGCGCCGAATCCTGCTCACGATGTACGCGACGGGCCTCTTCGACCACCCGTTGCCCGAGCCCGCGGACGACGTGAGCACGGACGCACACCAGGACCTCGCCCACGAGACGGCGATCGCCTCCACCGTGCTCCTGACCAACCGCTCCGCCACGCTGCCCCTGCCCTCGACGGTGAAGTCCCTGGCCGTCATCGGCCCGGCAGACACCGACACCTTCACGGGCGTGTCCGGCTCGACGTACGTGGACCCCGGCACATGGGCCACCCCACTGAAGGCGATCCGCGCACGGGCCGGCGCCACGATGAAGGTGACACACGCCCAAGGCACCAAGGGCGACGTGCCGTTGACCACGGCCCCGTCGTCCGCACTGCGCACCACATCGGGCGCCCCCGGCCTGACCGGCACCTACTACAAGGGCGCCGACGCCACCGGCACCCCGCTCACCACCCGCACGGACCCGACGGTCGACTTCACGACCGCCCCCGTGGACGGACTGCCCGACGTATGGTCGGCGACCTGGACCGGCACCCTCGTGCCGACCACCACCGGCCTGCACCGCTTCTCACTCCTGCCCGCGGGAACCGCATCGCTGAAGCTCAACGGCACCACCGTCGTCTCCGGCACCCGCCACAGCCGCCGCTTCTTCCTCGGCCCCTACGACTATCCGCTGCAGGGCACGGCGGAGCTGACCGCCGGTCGACCCGTCACCGTCGAGCTGGCCTACACCAACTCCGGTGCGGACACCGGCACTTGTGGCCTCACCCTCGGCTGGCAGCCCGAGTCGCAGATCCCCGCGGCGGTCGAGGCGGCGCGCGCCGCCGACGCCGCGGTCGTCTTCGTCAACCGCGTCGCCGGCGAGGACATGGACCACCTGGAATTCGGCCTGCCCGGCGACCAGGACCGACTCATCACGGCCGTCGCCGCGGCGAATCCGCGTACCGTCGTCGTCCTCAACACCGACGGCCCGATCGCCATGCCCTGGCAGAACGACGTAGGGGCCATCGTCCAGGTCTGGTACGGAGGCCGGGGCATGGGCACCGCGCTCGCCTCGGTCCTCTTCGGCGACACCGACCCGGGCGGCCGCCTCCCCGTCACCTTCCCGGCCGATGCCGGTCAGGGCCCCGGTGCCACGACTGCCACCTATCCCGGAGCGAACGGTACGGTCACGTACGACGAAGGTATCAACGTCGGCTACCGCTACTACGACAGCAAGGGGCAGCGCCCCCGCTTCCCCTTCGGTCACGGCCTGTCGTACACCACCTTCGCCCACGGCTCCCTCGAAGCGGCCTACGATGCCGCCGCGAAGAAGGTGACCGTCTCCGTCACTGTCACCAACACCGGTACCCGCGCGGGCACGGACGTCGTCCAGCTCTACGTGACCCTGCCGGACACGGCGGCCGCCGAACCGCGCCGCCTCGTCGCCTTCCGCAAGGTGTCCCTGCCCGCCAGGAATTCCACGCGACTCGAACTCTCCATACCCGTAAGCGAGTTGCGGGTATGGAAGTCCGGCCAGTGGACTCTCGTCCCCGGCTCCTACACGTTCGCCGCGGCGCGTTCGTCGCGGGATGTCACCGCGCGCCGGACGGTGACGGTCGGCTGACGCAGGGACGCCTGGCCGAGCAAGGGCCTACCTGGCGGTGGACCTGCTGCCAGTGCTCGCGCGCAGGGCCCCGGCGAACCAATCGAACACCGGTGCCAGGCTCGGCGGGACCGGCCATGCGTTGATCACGGACAGGAGGTGCCAATAGCGCTCCGCGCGGGGGTCGCCGGCCGTCTCCAGGCGCGTCAGCAACCAGGTCCGCAGGTCCGCGTCGTCCGCGCGGCCGAAGGTCTCGGCGTAGCGGGCGGTCAGCTCGTCGACGACGGTCGCGGCTTCGGGGGAGGCCGGGGCGATGCCGGAGGCGAGGGCGTGGCCGACCCGGTCGCGGACGGCTTCGGTCAAGTCGTGGTGGAGGCCGGTGGTGTCGCCCTGGGCGCGCTCGTGCGCCTGGTACTCGGCCATCCGCCGCACGGCGGCACGGAAGTCGGGGTCCTGGGTGAGCTCGGCGAGTTCCGCCCAGGCCTCGACCTGCTCGGGTTCGGGGTCGTCCGGCAGCTCGGGCATGGCCGAGCGCATCATGGCCACGAACTCGGGATTGGCTTCGAGGCCGCCGAAGGTGTCGTCGATGAAGTCGGTGACGAGGCGTCTGCGCTCGTCTTCCGAGAGTTTCGCGAGTTTGTGCATGAGGTCCATCTCCTCGGGAGTAGAGCCCCGTTCGGCCACCGCCCGGAGCACCGCGCGCCGCGTACGGAGGGTGCGGATCTGTACGTCCAGTGCGTCGGCGTGGGTCGCCGCGATCTCGGGCACCGAGATCTCCCGGTCCAGAACCCGCCGGATGGCGGCGAGTTCGAGGCCCAGGTCGCGAAGGGTGCGCACCAGATCCAGCCGCGTGAGCGCGTGGATGTCGTAGAGCCGGTAGCCTGCCGGGCTGCGGTCGGTCGACGGCACGATCCCGCTGTCGGAGTAGAAGCGAATGGTTTTGACCGTCAGTCCGGTCCTGCGGGCAAGCGCCCCGATCGTGAAGAGTCCGTCGCCTTCCATGCCCCCACCCTCGTGTCTCCCCTTGCTGGAGACTCAAGTACATCTTTTCTCGGCGAGATCGGCGAGATCGGCGAGATCGGCGAGATCGGCGGCCACTTGGGCGAAGGCTCCGACTTGGGCTGTTTCGGCGCCCGTTGGCCAGATCAGTCCGTACTCCACAGGTGGCGCGTCGTGGAAGGGGATCCACGTGGTGTCGGGTCGGCCGAAGTACGGCTCCGTGCTCCGGCTGCTGACGGTGACGCCTTGACCGGCGCCGACCCGGGGGAGGAGTTCTTGCCATTGGGTGGCGGCGGGGCCGTGGGGGATGGGCCTGTCGGCGGGGGTCCGGTGCGGGTAGTGGTGGTCCAGGAAGTACTGCGGAACGGGTCCGGACACGGGCAGCAGGGTGGTCTCGGCGAGGTCTTCGAGGGACACCCGGGTCCGCGCGGCGAGCGGGTGGGTGTTCGGGACGATGAGCACGCGTCGCTCGCGCAAGACGACGGGCCCGACGGTGAGATCGGGTTCGTCCACAGGCAGCTCGGTGAGCTGAAGCTGCACCTGCTTGGCGCGGAGGGGGGTGAAGGGGTCGGTGAGCTGGATCTCCCGGATCCGGACATCGCTCTCGGGGTTGCGGTCGGTGAACACCTCCGCGGCCTTGAGGATGAACTCCGCGGCCATCGGGCTCGAGTAACCGATGTGCAGCACGCCGGTCATGCCGTGCCCGACGGAGGTGGCCCGGGCGACGGCGCGCAGCACCTGCTGATGGGCGGGCGCGAGGTCGTCGCGGAGTTGTTCGCCGAGCGGCGTGAGCGCCACGCGGCGGCTGGTCCGGGCGAACAGCGGGGCACCGAAACGCCGTTCCAGCTTGGCGATGGTCTGGCTGACGCGACCGCTGCTGAGGTGCAGCACCTCCGCGGTGCGGCGGAAGTGCAGTTCCCGGGCCAGCGTCAGGAAGGTCTCGATCTCGTGCCGCTCCATCCTGGTCACGCTACCCCGATTGCTTAGCCCGGGTAAGCGACTGCTGCTGAATCGGCCGTTGCTCCAGGTCAAGAGGGTGCCCCATGGTGGCAACCGGCACGTTCCGCCTTCTCTCGAGAGAGACATCCCCCATGACCGACATCGCAACTTCCCTCCCCGGCGGGGAAACACGGCCCCCCGCCGCCCAACCTCTCGGCGTACGCGGCTGGTTGACCCTGCTGACCTTGTGCGGCGCCACGTTCATGACCGGCCTCGACTACTCGATCATCATGGTGGCGCTGCCGGAGATCGGAGAAGATCTCGGCTTCGCCTCGACCAGTTCGCTGCAGTGGGTGGCGACGGCCTGCGTGCTGCCCACGGCAGCGCTGCTGCCGCTGTGCGGCCGGCTGTCGGACCTGACCGGCCGCCGAAGGCTGTTCCTGATGGGCGTCGGCGCCTTCACCGCGCTGTCCTTGCTCGCGGGACTGGCGACCTCACCCGGCCTCCTCATCGCGGCCCGTGCCGGACAGGGCATCGCGGCCGCCGCCATCGGGGCCACCGCGATGGCGCTCATGACCACCGTCTTCCCGGAAGGGCCGCGGCGCACCAAGGCGTTGAGCATCAACGGAGCGCTGCTGTCCCTGGGTTTCGTGATCGGCACCATCGGCGGCGGCGTCATCGTCAGCGGCCTGAACTGGCGCTGGACCATGCTGCTGCTCGTGGCGATGGGCGCACTCATCCTCACCGGCGGACTCGGCACGCTCCCTCGCGTGGGCGGCCGCACCGCCTCCAGCCTGGACGTACCCGGCGCCCTGCTGGCCAGCGGCGGCCTGTTCGCCCTGGTGTACGCCGTCTCCACCGGCGCGGACGCCGGCTGGTCGGCGCCGTCGACCCTGGGCGCCTTCGTGGCCGCCGTCGCCCTGCTGGGCGGATTCCTGGCGGCTGAGGCCCGGCACCACTCCCCGCTGGTGCCGCTGCGCCTGCTGAACCGGCCAAGCGTCAAGTGGAGCAGCCTCATCGGGCTGATCACCTTCGGCATGTGCGGCGGCACCACCCTGCTGCTGAGCCTGTACATGCAGGACGTGCTGGGCTGGTCGCCGTTGCGCACCGGCTTCGGTTTCCTGGCCGAGGGCGCGGCGGCCCTGCTCGCCGGCACCCTGGCCTCCCGCCTGATCGGCGCGCGCGGCACCGTACCGGCACTCGTGACGGGCCTGACCGTCCAGGGCGTCGGCACCGCTGCAATGGTCTGGCTGCCCGCCGAGGGCAACCTGCCACTGCTGCTGGTCACTTCCGGCGCGATGGGCCTCGGCCACGTACTGACCGTCGTCGCCTTCATCACCACCCTGACCTCGGGCCTGCCCGACGAGGACCAAGGTGTGGCGGGCAGCCTCGCCCAGATGCCGCAGTTCGTCGGGGCCATCGGCGTCGCCGGCCTCTCGGCCGTCGCCACCGCCCGTACCGCCGCACTGAACGGCAGCACAGGCGAGACCACGGCGACCCTCGGGGGACTGCACGCCGCCATGCTCACCGCCGGTGTCATCACCCTGGCCGGCCTGGGCCTCACCGCACTGCTCCGACGACGCCTCGGAGCGGAGCACACCCGTCCTTGATGCCGAGGGAGCGTCAGTGCCGTCCGCGCTCCGGCGACGGCGTCGTAGGAGCCGTGTCCTCATGGGGTGTCGTGGCGGGTGATGTGCTGCGCGTCGAGGCAGCCGGCGCAGTCATGTCGAGCAGGAGCAGGGCGTCGTGGTCGGCGGTGCCGGGTTCTGCGGTGTAGACCCCGATGCGTTGGCCCGGGGTGCCTTCGACGTGCAGGGACTGCGAGGTGAGGGTGACGGTTCCGACCTGGGGGTGCTGGAACGTCTTGTGCGCCGGCTTGCGCCCGGTCACCTCGTAGCGTTCCCACAGTCCCGCGAAGTCGGGGCTCTTGAGGAGGAGTTCGCCGACGAGGTGGGTGAGGTCGGGGGCGTCGGGCGCGGTGCCGGCCATGGCGCGCAGGCGCGCGACGCAGGCCGTGATCTGCCGGTCCCAGTCGGTGAAGAGATCGCGGGCCGCGGGGTGCAGGAACAGGTAGCGGGCGAGGTTGCGCTGCTTGACCGGCCAGTCGTCGAGGCCCGCGTACAGGGCGAGGCCGCCGGGGTTCCAGGCGAGCACGTCCATGCTCCGGCTGATGACGTACGCGGGGTTCGGTCGCAGCGATTCGAGGAGCAGCTTGAGGTGGGGGCGCACGGCGCGGCTGGGCGCGGGCGGTGGCTCGGAGACGTAGCGGGCGGCGCGGGCGGCGAGCTCGCGCAGGTGCTGGTGCTCCTGGTCGTCCATGCGCAGGGCGCGGGCCAGGGAGTCGAGGACGGCCGGGCTGGGGCGGGTCTCCTTGCCGCGCTCCAGGCGAACGTAATAGTCGATGCTGATCCCGGCGAGGGTGGCCAGTTCCTCGCGGCGCAGGCCGGGGGTGCGGCGGATGCCGGCGCCGACGGTGAGGCCGACGTGTTCGGGGCTCGTCTGAGTGCGACGGGCGCGCAGGTAGCGGCCCAGCTCGGCGCCCTCGCTGTGCGCGCTTGTCGATGCCATGGCTCCAGTCTCACCCGCCGGGCACCCGCCGCGCAGGGCCGAGGGGGGCCCTGTCGTTACCCCTGAAGAGCCCGCCCTGCCGCATGGGTGCGATCCCGGCGAAGGTGAAGGAGCAAGACACCGGCACCCCGACCTCGGGCTCCGCCACCACGGGCGCGATCTTGCGGGGCGCACGAGAGTGAGAGTGCCGGGCACACCATGGATCGAAAGAGGGCGAGATGCGGTACATCAACCTGCGTGACCTGGAGGTTTCGCGGATCGGCCTGGGCGCGATGGGGATGTCCCACGGCTACACCGGCTCCGGCACCGACGACGCGGAGTCGATCAGGACCGTGCACCGGGCGCTGGAACTGGGCGTCACGTTCATCGACACCGCGGAGATCTACGGTCCGTACGTGAACGAGGAGCTGCTGGGCCGCGCGCTGAAAGCCAAGCGCGACCAAGTGGTCCTCGCGACGAAGTTCGGCATGGTCTCCCACGCGGGAGCCGGTGTCTGGAACCTCGACAGCAGCCCGGCCAACATCCGTACCGCCGTCGAGGGCTCGTTGAAGCGGCTCGGTACCGATCACATCGACCTGTACTACCAGCACCGGGTCGACCCGAACACACCGATCGAGGACACCGCGGGCGCCGTGGCCGAGCTGATCGCCGAGGGCAAGGTGCTGCACTTCGGCCTGTCCGAGGCCGGCCCCGACACCATCCGCCGCGCCCACGCCGTCCAGCCCGTCACGGCCGTGCAGTCCGAGTACTCGCTGTGGACGCGCGGCATCGAGGACCGCATCCTGCCGGTCCTGCGCGAGCTGGGCATCGGCCTCGTGCCGTTCTCCCCGCTCGGCCACGGCTTCCTCACCGGCACCCTCCGCTCCGAGGCCGACTTCGAGCCCGGCGACTTCCGGCATGGCAACCCGCGCTTCACCGGCGAGAACTTCCGGCGCAACCTGGCACTCGCCGACGAGGTCCAGGCCATCGCCGACGACGCGGACGCCACCCCCGCCCAGGTGGCCATCGCCTGGCTGCTTGCCCAGGGTGACGACATCGCCCCGATCCCCGGCACCAAGCGCGTTCACCGCGTCGAGGAGAACACCGCCGCCGACGCCCTCACGCTCACCAGCGAGCAGCTCGCCCGGCTCAGCAGCCTGCCGCCCGCCGCCGGTGACACCCACACCGAGGCCCAGGCGCAGATGCTCGAACGCTGATCACCCACGCCCGCCACCCCCCATCACGTGACACCACCCCCGTTTGGAGTACGCCTCTCATGCGCGCAGCCCTGATGTACGGAGCCGGCGACGTCCGCGTCGAGGACCGGCCCGACCCGAAGCTCGTCCAGCCGACCGACGCCGTGGTGCGCACGCTGGCCGCGTGCGTGTGCGGCAGCGACCTGTGGCCGTACGGGGCCATGCCCGCCACCGAGGAGGGCCGCCCGATGGGGCACGAGTTCCTCGGCGTGGTCGAGGAGACCGGCGCGGAGGTGACCGGCCTGAAGGCGGGTGACCTGGTCGTCGCCCCGTTCACATACAGCGACAACACCTGCGACTACTGCGCCAAGGGCCTGCAGATCTCGTGCCGCAACGGCGGTCGGTACGGGTTCGACGGTGTCGACGGCGGCCAGGGCGAGGCCGTGCGCGTGCCGTACGCGGACGGCACCCTGGTCAAGCTGCCGGTGGCCGCGGACTCCGCGCTGCTGCCGTCGCTCCTCGCGCTGTCGGACGTGATGACCACCGGCCACCACGGGGCGGTCACCGCCGGCGTCGGCCGCGGCGACACGGTGCTCGTGGTCGGGGACGGAGCGGTCGGCCTGTGCGGGGTGATCGCCGCGAACCGGCTCGGCGCCGAGCGGATCGTGCTCGCCGGCCGCCACGAGGCGCGTACCGAGCTGGGGCGCCACTTCGGTGCCACCGACGTCGTCGCCGCGCGCGGCGAGGAAGGCGTCGCCCGCATTCGCGAACTGACCGGTGGCGTGGACAAGGTGATCGAGGCCGTCGGCACCCGCCAGGCGCTGGACACCGCGCTCGGCGCGGTCCGGGACGGCGGCACCATCAGCCGCCTCGGTGTCCCGCAGTACGAGGAGGGGCCGATCGGCCCGGCCGGGTTCATGCGGAACATCACGCTGACCGGCGGCGCCAGCCCCGCCCGCGCCTACATCGAGCAGCTGCTGCCCGATGTCCTGGACGGCACCATCGCCCCCGGCCGCGTCTTCGACCGCATCTTCGCCCTCGACGAGACACCGGACGCCTACCGGGCCATGGCGGACCGCAAGGTGCTCAAGGCACTCATCCGCCCCTGACTCACACCGGACACGGCGAGAACGACCCCGGGATCGTCACCTGGCTCGCGCCGCGCCGTTCGGACGCGGAACCTGTCCTGACCTCACCGCGCGGCACGCCACACCTGGGTAACAAGCGGCGGCCGGGGCGTGATTCGCCCCGTGCGACCCCCATAGGATGAACGTCGTACGGTCAACACGACGTGACGGTGCCGGACGGACAGGACAACGGGGGAACGATGACCAGCCCGACCCAGGCCCCAGGGCAGGCCCAGGCCACCTATGAGCCCCACCCCTACATCGGCGGGCGCAACGCCGCGCTGCGCGCGCTCGCCGCATGGCGGATGGAGTGGCCGGGCGCGCCGCGGGTCGTCATCCTCACCGGGAGCCCGGGCACCGGGTGTTCGCGACTGCTCACCGGGTTCCTGATGCTCTGCGACCCGGAGTACCGCAAGAAGCTCGAGCTGGACGCGTTCGATCCGGCGACCGTGCCGCCGGACCTGCCCGCGCCCGCCGTGCCGAGCGTCGCAGGGCTGACGGCGGCGCAGACCCTGTGGCTGCTCGCCGATCACTACGAGCTGTCCGCGACCCGCACGGCCGACATCTTCCCCGAACTCGGTCAACTCCCTGCGGCGGGACGGCCGGTGACGATCGTGGTGCCGGACGTGGACCGGGCAGGACCGGTGCGCGGTGCGGGGGAGCCCGCGCGCGTGGTGCGCGACGTGCTGAAGCCCCTCGCCGCCGTCGACTCCATACGTCTTCTCGCCGAGGTGCCCCGGGAGTTCGCCGCCGAACTCGCCGACAGCATGCCGTCCGGCCAGGCCCGCATCATCGACCTCGACGCACCCGAGTGGGCCGACCCCGAGGGGCTCGTGCTGCAGGCCGAGGCACTGCTCAATCCCCAATTCGGCGCCCCGGAACTGCCGTTCACGACCGACCCCGCCGCTCGCCGCGCGCTCGCCACCGCCATCGCCCGACAGGCGGGCGACGGCGGTGGCAGCCGGCTGACCGTGCACCTCGCCGTGCAGTCGATCCTGACGCACCCGGAGGGGTTCGACCCGGCGGACCCGAGTCAACTGCCGGCCAGTGTGGGCGAGTTGCTCGATCTGCACGCCCAGCGGCTCGACGCCCACCCCCGCACCCTGCGACAGATCCTCGCGCCCCTCGCCCTTGCCGAGGGCGAAGGACTGCCCGTGCACCTGCTGACCCCGCTCGCATCCGCCGTCGCCGAACGGGACATGAGCGAGGACATGGCGAGCGGCATGCTGCTCGCCGCCCCCTTCATCCGTCCCGTCGAGCGGGCCGGCGACGACGTTCCCGAGGACGAGCGGACACTCGTCGCGCTGCAACACCCGGGCATCGGGGAGGCCGTTCGGGCGGGCATCCCGGATGTGCCGGGCGCTCAGGCGCGTATCGCCATGGAGCTGCTGGAGGCCGTCCCCGATCAGGACTGGGCGAAGGCAGGGGAGTACGTACGCGATCGCATCGCGGGACACACCCTGGAGGCCGGACTGCTACCCCGGCTCCTCACCGACCCGAACCTGTTCGCCCAGGCCGACCCGGTGCTGCTGCGCGCCGCGGTGGAGGCCCTGCCCTACGAGCAGTTGGACGCACCGGCGCGTACGTATCTGCGTACGGCCCCGCTGCTCACCCGTACCGAGGCGCCCGCCATGCTGCGGGCGGCGCTGCTGGAGACGGCGTTCGTCGAGGACGGGCTGCCGGAGTACGCGGCGGTGTTGCGCGGGGCGCTGCCGGAGCTTGCGTGGCACACCTTGTGGAGTGTGTCGGTCGCCGGGGTCGATGGTGTGACGGTCGGCAAGCTGGCCCCGACTGGGGCTGTGCCGGACAACGGGGCGTCGGACGGTGCCGCGTCGGACAGTGCCACATCGGATGGCGCCGCATCGGATGGCGCCGAGGTGGCTCCGCTCGCGGTCGCCGTGAGTGTGGTGCCTCAAGGCACCCCGGGTGCACGCCCGTTGAGATCCGACGACCCCGAGGCCCCCGCCCTGCTGGTGCACGACCTCACCACCGGCTCCGTCGTCGATGCCGACCCGGACCTGATCCGGCGCCCCTCGGAGGACGAACGCGCCGCGAGCCCGCTCGGATTCAGCCGCGGCGCCGACTACGTCCGCGTCTGGCGGCGCGGCGCGCAGAAGGGCGACGAGGAACTCGTCACGGCCCTGATCTCCGCCACTCCCTTCACAGGAACCGACATCTCCGCCGATGGCATCCTCCTTGTCGCCACGGAACGTGGTGTGAAGGCGCTGCGGATCCGTCCTGAGCAGCCCGATACGCCCGACGTACCCGCCCCTCGGGCAGCGGAGCCCGACCCCGCACAGGCTCCCCAGCCCCCCGGTCCTGACGCCCACCCGACCGCCTGACACCAACGCCGCGCGGACCGTTAGCCTTACGGGCCCGAAGCCTCGCGAAGGCGCCAGCACGCACCGGATCGCCTGTCCCGGCGCAACGCCACCAGCGGCCCCGGCCCCGTCCGCCCGAAGACCCGAAGGGAGTTCCCGTGATCAGCCAGGAGCAGGCGCTCGCGACCGCCGAGGGGTGGCTCAACCCCGAGGGGCAGCAGCGCCGTGAGGTGCGGATCCAGGAGTTCGACCTGGGCTGGGTGGTGTGGGCCGCGGCCCCGCCCCTCGAGCGTGACCCGGTCACGGGCAAGCGCCGGCCGCCGGCCACGATCGGCCACTCCTGCGGTGTCGTCGACCGGGCCTCTTCGGCGGTGGTCGGGACGGGCTGCACCGCTTCGGGCGCGCCGGGCTGAGACACGGACTCTCTCCTATGGGCGATCGGGTGAGGGCAGTGACGGCACATCAGGCACCGGTGTGAGCCGGTTACTTGCTCGCGCAGGCCCTCGTAGACCACGCCGAACTTCTCGCCGAGTTCGTCGTCGCCCCAGGGCGGGGTGCCGGCCTTGTCGCTGAAGGTCGTCATGCCCTTCCAGGCGTCCTGGGCGACGCTCGCGAACGACGTGTCCTTCGGGGCTTTGCCTCCGCCGCCTCCGCCGTCACCCTGCGCGGCGAGGCCGTTCTTCAGCCTGGCGGTCGCCTGGTAGAACTCCCTGCCGATGTCGGAGAAGTTCTGCCCCTCGGCCCTCAGCGTCTCCGGACTGCTCCTGAATCCATCACCCATGACTACGCCCCCGGTTCACCAACTGGCGCCACACTGCCGCCGGTTCGCCTTCGGCTCATGTCTACGACAGCGTACCCAGAGGCACTGACAAGGGCTCAACCTCCGGGCGTCACAGTGCTGTTGCGAGACCGGCGGGGGATCGGGCCCGGGATCAGCCCCGGTGTCCGCCCTGCCCACGCTTCTTCGAGCCCGTGAACAGGTTGGTCGAAGGGCCGTCGCGCTCGTCGCGCTCCTTCTGCTCTTCCTCTTCCCGCTCGCGCGCCCACTCCTCGCGTTTCCCGCGCTCGGCCTCGCGGTCCTCCATGTTCTGCGACTCCGCGGCGTGCCGGATCTCGGTCATGCGGTCGCCCAGCGCGCCCATGTAGCGCTCGTCCTTGATGGCGTCGGTCATGCCCATACGCCCCGACAGGATGCCCTGGGCCATCTCCTGGAGCGGGCCGTTCACGTTGGGGTTTTTGGCCAGAGTACGCAGCGCCTTGTGGAGGCTCTGGGCCTGCTCCGGATCCTGCGCGACGTCCATCAGCTCCGAGTCGTCGATCTCCCGATCACCCGATCCCGGTCCGCTTCCCGGCCTGTTGGACATCAGGAACCCCCTTCGAGCCCAGCGGGCCCTTCACCTTCACGCACACCGATTCGCGAGCCTACCCAGTGGACCGCTCGGACCGTCAACCCGCCGTGACCCGCCCACAATTCGCCCCACCTAGCGCGGCGCCTTGGTCGGCTCCGAGGCTCCCGCTTCCTTGACGAGGCGGTCGCCGGGGGCCAGTGACTCCCACAGGGGCTTGTCCACGCGGACCTTGAGTGTCGAATCGTCCTGGAGGCGGACCTCGACGTAGTGGTAGAGGTTGGAGCCGTCGGTCGCCCGGCGGGTCTTGTCGATGACGATGCCGTTCCAGGCGTCTTCTTTGCGTACTTTGCGGGATTTGAACATTTCGCCACTGTAGCGGCTGCCCGGGGGATCGGATCGGTGTGGGGCGGCCACCCCGGCAGCCCCAGCTCGTCAACTTCCAGTTTCGCTACCGCGGTTCGCCCCGCAGCGCTCGCCCCGGTAGCGCGTCGGGCTGGAGCGCGCCGTCCGCGACCACCGGCACCCCCGCCACATACAAGTGCCGCACCCCGCGCGACGGCCGTGTGGGATCCGCGTACGTGGCCGTGTCGGTCAGCGTCGCCGGGTCCAGGACCACGAGGTCCGCGTCGGCGCCCACGCCCAGGTGGCCCTTGGTGCGGGCGCCGGGGGCCACGTCGTCGAGGATGCGGGCCGGGAGGTAGGAGCAGCGGCGGAAGGCCTCCAGCCAGGTCCAGGCCCCGGTTTCGCGCACCATCAGGCGGAGCGTCTTCGCGAAGGTTCCGGCCGTACGAGGGTGTGTCGTGCCGCCGGGTGGCAGGGGCCACCGGGTGCTGTCGTGGCTGCCGTCGGGCCAGAGGACGGGCATCGCGTCACTGGCGACGACCGCGTCGGGGAAGGCGAGTGCCTGTCGCAGCAGGGCCAGGTCGAGGGGGTTGTCCTCGTCGAGGAACTCCAGGAGGCAGGGCGCGCCCGGGTCTTGCGTGCGCAGTTGTTCCAGGCGGGCCGCGTCCGCGATCCGCTCGCCGGTTTCGACCATGATGACGCTGCTGGGGCCCAGGCCCTTCAGGCGCAGCCGCTCCGGGGCGATGAAGGCCGCCCCGACGGCCGTGCTTCCCGCCCCGTACGGGTAGGCCTCCACCGTGACGCGGGAGCCCGACTGCCGTGATTCCTCAAGGGTGTTGAGGACGCGGTCGACATGCCGGCCCGAGGTGCTGTTGACGTGGCAGTGGTGCATCGCCGCGCCGGTCGCGGCCGCCGCGACCGCGATCTCCGTGGAGCCGTCGACGGGGGTGGCCGGATCCATCTCGACCAGTTCCCGTACGTGTGTGAACGTGGGCGCGCCGGCCTTCGCCGCGAGCCGGGCCACGGCCTGGAACTCGGCGGGCTCGGTGGCGGGCGCGTAGCCCATCAGGATGCCGATCCCGAGTGCGCCTGCCGCCAGCTCGTCCTCCAGCAGGGACAGCCACGCCGTCAACTCGCGCGGGGAAGACGAGCGTTGCCAGCGCGGGTCGCCCAGCACGGCCAGGCTGGACGCGATCCGGGCATCGGGGGTGATGCCGGCGAGGACCTGGGCCCGCGCGCCGCCCCAGGAGGCGGAGAAGCCGAAGTGGAGCGGGCGGCCCGCGGCCGCGGCCTCGGCGTAGGCCCGCTCGACCGGCATCAGGCCCGCCTCCAGGTCCAGCGCGGTCGTCACACCGTCCATGGCCTGCAACCGGTGCCCGGCGATGGAGTGGACGTGGCTGTGCAGGTCGACGAAGCCGGGGCCGATGACGAGACCGGTGGCGTCGATCAATTCCGTGTCCGGCGGTGGTGTGAGATCGGTGCCGACGGCGGCGATCTTCCCGTCGGTCACGAGCACGTCGGCCGCCCCGTCGAACCCAACGGCCGGATCGATGACGCGGCCGCCCCGCAACAGGGTCCGCATACTCGTCATTCTCGTCTCCTTCTGAACGACCCGCTACGACCTGTTCAGTTCTACTCGGACTCGGACTCGGACACAGGGTGCCGGGTACGTGAGTCCGGGCCTGAGGCGTCTCAGCGCGGCCACGGTCGGCCCGTGCGCTGCTCGATGTCGGTGTTGAACTTTTCGAGGTCCTCGATGAACCGCCGCAGCCGGTCCTCGGGCCAGTCGCCGAGGACATCGGTGAGCCCGGTGGCGATGGCGTCCCGGTCGGTGTGCAGCCGCTCGCGCCCCTCGCCGGTGATCCGGAACTGCCGGGCGATGCTGCCTCCCGGGTCCAGTGTCCGCTCCACGAGGCCCTCGCGGAGCAGCGCCGTGGTCTGCCGGGAGAGAGTGGAAGGGGTCAGTCCGAAAGCGTCGACGAGATCGGGGACGGACATCGGCCCCTGCGCCTCCAGGCGGCTGAGCAGGACGTAGGCGCTGCGGTCGAGGGCGTTGCTGTCGAGGCGGACGCGGCGCGGAGAGGTCATCTCGAGGTGCCGGTTCAGGATCAGTAGTTCGCGCTCGATGCGGCCGCCGGCCTGTCGTGCGTCCATGCCGTCCTCCTGGGGATGCGACGGTTGTGCGCCATACATAGAGAGTGCATCATGCACAGACGGTGCATGATGCACTTTTGTTGAACGGTGCATTGTGCAGGGCTTTTCGCCACCGTGGACACCTGCCGCCGCCTCCACCCCCACGAGGAGACGCACCATGACCGACCAGGCCGAACACGCCTATGCCCAACCGCCCGTCAGCCTGCCGCTGTCGGGCGACACCCCGCTCGAACCGCCCGCCGTATGGGAGGAGTTGCGCGCGCGGTGCCCCGTCGCCCACGCCACGCTGCCCAGCGGTGACACGGCCGTCTATCTGACCCGGTACGACGACGTCCGGGGCCTGCTCGCCGACCCCCGGTTCGTCCGCCCCACGGAGGAGGACAACGCCGCCCGCATGGCACCCGAAGGCGCCGGGGGAGCCGCCGCCACCGGCAGCTCCGCCGTCGCGCACCCCACCAAGGGCGAACCGCACCAGCGTTGGCGCCGCCAGGTGGGCCGGTACTTCACCGCCAAGCGGATGACCGCCCTGCGCCCCGCCATGACCCGCCTCGCCGAGGGCCTCGTGGACGCCATGCTCGCCGACGGAGCACCCGCCGACCTGCGGGCGAGCCTCGGCTTCCCGTTCCCCGTCTACGTCATCTGCGACCTCCTCGGGGTGCCCGCGGAGGACCGGGACCGCTTCTCCGGCTGGTCCGACAGTTTCCTCAGCGTCACGCGTTACAGCGCCGACGAAATCTGCACCGCCCAGGCGGAGTTCGTCGCCTACATGTCCGCACACATCGCCGCCAAGCGCGCCGAACCCGCCGACGACCTCCTCAGCGTCCTCATCACGCAGAGCGAGGAGGCGGGCGGCGCGGGGAGCGCGAGCGAAGGCGGCGGCCTGAGCGACGACGAACTCGTGTCCACCGGCATGGGCCTGCTCGTCGCCGGCCACGAGACCACCGCCAACTCGATCGGCAAGATGGTCTCCCTGCTGCTCGACGACCGCAGCCGCTGGGAGAGCCTGCTGGCCGACCCCTCCCTGGTGCGCACCGCCGTCGAGGAGTCCCTGCGCTTCGACAGCAACCTCGGCTTCGGACTGCGCCGTTACCTCGGCGAGGACGCCGAGGTCGGCGGACAGGTCGTCCCGGCGGGCAGCACGGTCGTGTGCAGCATGCCGGCCGCCAACCGCGACGAGCGCACCTTCACCGGCGCCGACGCCATGGACCTCGCCCGCACCCCGAACCCCCACCTCACCTTCGGCGTGGGACCGCACTCCTGCCTCGGCCAGGCACTGGCCCGCACCGAACTCCAGGTCGTCCTGGAGGTCCTGCTCTCCCGCGTCCCCACCCTGCGCCTCGCGGTCCCCGCCGCCGACCTGCGCAAGACGGAGGGCCTCCTGGTGGGCGGCCTGAGCGAAGTCCCCGTCAGCTGGTGACCCGTAACCCCACAGCCCCGTAGAGGAGACGGACCATGAACCTCACCGTCGACCAGGACAAGTGCTGCGGCGCCGGCGCCTGCGTCCTGTCCGCGCCGGAGGTCTTCGACCAACGCGACGAGGACGGCATCGTGACCCTCCTGACCCCCGCCCCCGACCCAGAGCACCACGCCGCCGTGCGGGAAGCGGCGGCGATGTGTCCCACCGCGGCGATCGGCGTGAGTGAATCCGGCTGAGCGTCAAAGGCCATGGGGCACCCCGGGCCTTCAAGCCCATCAAGCCCCTTGAGAAGGACGATGACACACCACGCTGTGCGCGCTGGTGTCTCGCGCTCCGCATGGCCGCCTGGGGCCCGGGCGGTGGGGCCGCCCGGGCCTGCCGCCAGGATCAGCTGTTCGGGGCGGCCACGTGGAGGATGGCCAGGAGGCGCGGATCGGCTTCGACCCGCGCGTCAAGGAGTCCACGTTCGACGTGACACGGTCGGCGGAGGGCGGCGCCACCACGGCCTCGGCCACGATCAAGGGACTGCGCTCCAAGCAGGTGTCGACGTTCGCGGTCACCGGCTCCCGGCCGACCAGTGGACCAGTGGACCACGGGTTCCGCAGCACGCGGTCGCTGAAGCCGGGGTGGACGATCCTCGGACCGATCGAGGATCTGGACCGGGTGGATGCCCAATGGCAGTGAGGAGGCGCGCTCTTGATCGCCCGTCAGGCGGCGCCTAGGCTCCCATGTTCATGGGGATGGGGGAGCCGGACCGTCGGCGACGGGCATGGCGCGACGGGCTCTTCGCGCGTCGGGCGGCCGTAGGACTGCTGGCCGCCGCGGGACTGGCCCTGCTGGGCACGGTGTTCGTCGCGCTGCCGGGTGTCGTGGTCGACCACGATCTCGCCGGGGCGAGCGTCGCCGCGAAGGACCGGCTGAAGGCGGTCAATGATGTCCGTACGACACTTCTGCAGGTGGTCGGCGGCCTCGTCGTGCTCTTCGGCGCGTACGCGACCTGGCGCCAACTGCGGGTGAGCCAGGACGGGTTGCGTGCCACCCAGGAAGGTTACGTAACCGACCGGTTCAGCCGGGCCGTCGACCAACTGGGCAGCGACAAGCTGGATGTGCGCATCGGCGGGCTGCACGCGCTGTGGCGGATCGCCGAGCAGTCCGCCCGCGACCGGGAGGCCATCATCTCCATCCAGGCCGCGTATCTGCGCACCCATCTGCCCTGGCCGCCCGCCGGGCCGCAGTCACCCCCGGCGGACGCGCCCATCAACGACATCGCACCCCTGGAGACGCGCGCCGCGGACGCCCAGGTGGCGCTGACCGCGCTGGGTGTCCTGTGTCAGCACCGGGAGCAATCCTGGGTCAATCTGAGCCTCACCGACCTGCGCCGGGCCGACTGCGACGGACTGTGGTTCCCCGAGGTCAACTTCGACCGCGCCTGCCTGGAGGCGGCGGGCCTGTACCGCGTCAACCTGGCCCAGGCGTCCCTGGTCTCGGTCAACCTCCGGCACACCGACCTCACGACCGCGGTGCTCCGCCGGGCCCGCTGCGTGCTGTCCGACCTGAGGGCCGCGAAGATGGTCGAAACCGACCTGCGGGACGCCGACTTCACCGAGACGGACCTGCGCGAGGCGAACCTGCGCAAGGCCGACGCCCGCGGCGCGGTCTTCCACCGCGCCGACCTGCGCATGGCCGACCTGCGCGGCGCCGACCTGAGCACCGCCCACCTGGGTGACGCCCGGCTGGCCGGCGCCCTGGCCAGTGAACGCACCCGCTGGCCCGCCGACTTCGACCGCACGGCCGCCGGAGTCGTCGACACCGAAGACCCGGGGCCGGAGCCCTCGCCCCTGCTCCAGCCGCCCGCCATGACATGGCAGGCGCCGCCGCTGCGGTCCACCCCCTGACCGGAGCGCCCCGGGTGGTCAGTCCTCGACCTTGCTGCGGCTCTGGTAGGCGAGGTCCTGGTAGTCGGGGTGCCGGGCCATCCAGCCGGTGATGAACGGGCACACGGCGAGAACCTTGAGCCCGTCCGCCCGCGCGGCGTCCAGGGCCGCGCGGGCCAGCGCCGAACCGACCCCCTGCCCGTTGTACTCCGGGTCCACCTCGGTGTGCGTGAAGACGACGAGCCCGCTCTCCTTGGTGCGCATGTACTCGGCGATTCCCGCACGCCGCCCGTCGATTCGGGCCTCGTAACGGTTGTCGTCGGGGGAGTCGGTGATCGCGATGGCCATCGTGGGCCTCCATGTCCTGCTGCCGTACGTGCTGTCGGCTGCTGTGTGGGTCGTGTGCGTAGTTTGGCGCAGTGGGGCCGGTCGGGTCACTGGACCGCCGGGTTCGGCATGGCGGCCGGACGCACGGGGTGCTTGCTGAGGATGGAGACCCGGTTGAAGGCGTTGATGGAGATCGACGCCCAGATCGCGGCGGAGATCTCCGCGTCGTCGAACACCTCCCGGGCCGCGGCGTACGCCGACTCCTGAACGGCGGCGTCGTCCGGGTGCGTGACCGCCTCTGCCAGACCGAGCGCCGCCCGCTCCCGGTCGGTGAACACCTCCGTGTCCCGCCATCCCGGCAACACCCCGAGGCGCAGCGGGGACTCACCGGCGTGCAGGGCGGCACGGGTGTGCGTGTTGAGGCAGAAGGCGCACCCGTTGATCTGAGAGACACGTACGTTGATCAACTCCAGCAGGGCGGGCTCCAGACCGGCCGCGGCGGCTTCGGCGCGCACCGCCTCGGCGGCGTGCCGGAAGGCCCGGTACGCGTCCGGCGACTGCTTGTCGACGAAGACCCGGCGCCGGTCCTGCGTACCCGTGGTGGTCGCTGCCGTGCTGCTCACTGCTGTGGTGCTCACTGTGGAGCCCTCCCTCGTTCGTGGCCGCCGATCGGCAGTGGCGGCCCACGTCAATGTAGTTTACTGTTCAATCACCCTGCGGCAAGGACGTGCGACAGGGAAGATCGACAATGCAGCAGGGAAGATCGACAAAGGGGGAGGAGCACCATGGCCGCATACGAGCAGACGCCGGACGAGACCCGCCGCACGCCCGTGACGCCACATCACAACACCGCCGACACGGGGCGGGTGGAGCTGCTGGGGGCCCGCGAGGTGCCGCTCGGCGGTCCTCGGGCGATGACCGTAAGGCGCACCCTTCCCCAGCGGGAGCGGAGCCTGATCGGCGCGTGGTGCTTCGCCGACCACTACGGTCCCGATGCCGTCTCCGCCACCGGCGGAATGGATGTCGCACCGCACCCGCACATCGGCCTGCAGACGGCGAGTTGGCTGTTCGACGGGGAGATCGAGCACCGCGACAGCCTGGGCACGCACGCCATGGTGCGACCCGGCGAGCTGAACCTGATGACCGCCGGGCGCGGCATCAGCCACTCCGAGGTCTCCACCCCGGACACCACCGTCCTGCGCGGCATCCAGCTCTGGATCGCGCTCCCGGACGAGCACCGCGACGTAGCGCCCGCCTTCCGGCATCACGCCCCCGCCACCATCGCCCTCGACGGAGGAGAGGCCAGGGTCTTCCTCGGCACACTGGCCGGAGCCACCTCCCCGGTCCCCACGTACTCCCCGCTGCTCGGCGCGGAACTCGTGCTCGAACCGGGCGCGCACACCACCCTCGCGGTGGACCCGGCCTTCGAACACGGCGTCCTGGTCGACGAAGGGGCCGTCCGGGTCGAGGACACCGTCGTACCGTACGCGGAGCTGGGCTACCTGGCCCCGGGCCGAGACACGATCACCCTCACCAACGAGGCGAGCGGCCCGACGCGGCTTCTGCTGCTGGGCGGTACACCCTTCGGCGAAGAGATCGTGATGTGGTGGAACTTCATCGGCCGGAGCCACGAGGACGTCGTCGCGGCCCGGACGGAGTGGGAGGCCGCCGCGGAACGCTTCGGCACGGTCTCCGGCTACCCCGGCAGCCGCCTGCCGGCGCCCGAACTGCCCAACAGCAGGCTGAAGGCACGCGGCAACCGCGCACCGCACTGACGGCGCCGGAACACACCAACACACCAACACACCAACACGCCGACACACCAAGGCCGCCGAGGGGCCAAGGCCATCCCGCACGACGCCACGACACAAGGAGACAAGAACCATGACATCCGCCACCACGCCGGTCGTCGAACACCGCCCCGACGAGCAGCGCTACGTCATCACGGTCGACGGCGAACAGGCCGGTCTCACCGAGTACCGCGACCGCGACGAGCAGCGGGTCTTCTTCCACACCGAGGTCGACGACCGCTTCGCCGGACAGGGCCTCGCCTCGACGCTGGTGACCGAGGCCCTGGCCGACGTCCGCGCTGCCGGCAAGCGCGTGGTCCCGGTCTGCCCCTACTGGGCCAAGTACGTCAAGAAGCGCGAGCAGGAGACGGCCGACGTCGTCGACCCGGTGACCCCGGAGATCGTCGCGTGGCTGCGAAGCCGGATCGGCTGACGAGGACGGTCGTCCCTTTGACGCGGACGGTCTCCTTTCCCGCCCACCGGGAATACGACAAGTCCAGTAGTGATTGGCCAGAACATGAAGGCCATCGTGTACAGCAGCAACGGCGACTCCGAGGTTCTGAAGGTGGAGGAGCGCCCCGTCCCCGAACCCGGTCCCGGCGAGGTCCGGGTCGAGGTCCATGTCTCCGGGGTCAACCCCACGGACTGGAAGGTCCGGGCAGGGGTGTCCGGTCAGCTCGGGGACGGCGAGAGTCAGGTGCCCAACCAGGACGGTGCGGGCCGGATCGACGCGGTCGGCGCGGGAGTCGATCCCGCGCGGATCGGTGAGCGGGTGTGGCTGTATCTGTCGGCGGCCGGGCGCCCCGACGGCGGCACGGCCCAGGAGTATCTGACGATCCCGGCGGAGCGGGCGGTGACGCTCCCGGACAACGCCGGCTACGACCTGGGCGCGGCGCTCGGCGTCCCGGCGCTCACCGCCCACCGCGCCCTGACCCTCGCCGCCGACGGGCCGAACCGGTTGGCGCCGGGCGCCCTTGCCGGGTGGACGGTGCTGATCGCCGGGGGAGCGGGCGCGGTCGGCAACGGGGCGATCCAGCTGGCCCGCTGGGCCGGGGCGACGGTCATCACGACCATCAGCTCCCCGGAGAAGGCCGACCTGGCGAAGGCCGCGGGCGCCCACTACATCGTCAACTACCGTACGCAGGACGCCGCCAAGGTCATCCTCGACCTGGCACCGGACGGGGTCGACCTCGTCGCCGAAGTCGCCCCGGCGGTCAACGCCGAACTGAACCTGGTGGTCACCAGGAACAACGCGACGATCGCCTTCTACGCCAACAACGGCGGCGACGAACTCCGACTCCCGCTCCGCGCGACCTTCGGCCGGAACCTGGACTGGCACGGCCTGTCCCTCTACACGGTCCCGGCCGACTCGATGCGCGACGGCGTCGCCGCCGTGTCCGAGGCCGTGGCCGCGGGTGCGCTGCGCGCCGGTGAGGCGTCCGGCCTGCCGTTCGTCCGCTTCCCGTTGGACCAGACGGCGCAGGCGCACGAGGCGGTCGAGGGCGGCGCGGTGGGGAAGGTCCTCATCGATGTGAGGGCGGGCGAGTAGGGGCGCCTGCGTGGGCGTTTGAGTGAGGGACGGCGCCCCCAGAGGTGGGTGCCGTCCCCCGCGAGAGCTACAACCAAGTGGGCTCCGTGGGGTGACGATCGAGGGCCGTCCGCTCCGTAGCGTTCGTGCGGTCGGCGTGACGTCGACGTTGTGTCGATCCCACACTTTCGCTCGCCTTCCTGGAGGCCCCCGTGAACCGTTCGATCAAGGTGGCTGCCGCTGCCGTCATGTTCTGCGCGGCCGGTGCCGTGGCCGGCGGGGGCATCGTCGGGTACGGGAATGTCGGTGCCAAGGCGCAGTCGCTGTCGGAGTCGATCACGGATGCGGTGCAGGGTACGGAGGGGCAGGGCAAGGGGGAGTCCAGCCGTGGGGACTCGTTCCGGGGGACCAAGAAGGTGCGTGTTGAGGGGCGTTCGGTCAACGTCTCGTGTTCCGGGCGTTCCACGGGGCGTACGCCCGTGGTGATGCTGATGGCCGGCGGGGGAGACGGGCTGGACACGATGGCCGGCCTGCAGAAGACCTTGAGCAAGAAGGCTCGGGTCTGTTCCTACGACCGGCTCGGCGAGGGCAAGAGTGACAAGCCGACGGGCACCCGGAGCATCGACGACAGCGGGAGGATACTGACGGGTGTGCTCGACCGCGTCGTTGGGGACGGGCCGGTCGTTCTGGCCGGTCATTCCATGGGCGGGTACATCGCGGCCCGGTACGCTCCCGAGCACCGGGACCGGGTCAAGGGGCTGGTCCTTTTGGACGCCACGATCCCGGCCCTGACCGCCGGCATCAACAAGGCGATCCCCGCCTCGGCCACCGGCCCCGCAGCCGAGCTGCGCGACCAGACCATCGCGGTGAACAAGGGGCAGAACCCGGAGAAGTTCGTGATCGACGACGGCGAGGTGCGCTCCGCGGGCAGCATCCCGGTGCGCATCGTCAAGCACGAGTCCCAGTACTCCGAGGTCCCCGACTACGGTCCCGCCCTGGAGCGGATGTGGGCGGACGGCCAGCGCGAGTGGCTCGCGCTCTCCCCGCGCAGCAGCATCAGCACCGCCGCCAAAAGCGGTCACTACATCCACGTGGACCGGCCGGACATCGCCGTCAAGGCCGTCCAGCGTGTCACCGCGCAGGCCGCGGCCCACCAATAGGCGCCGCGGACCCGGAGGGGTGTTCACCCCATGACCGGCCCGCCGCCCCGGTCGCTCGGTTCACCGACGTCCGGCCGACCGCGCGGACGCCACGCTTACACTCTCCCGGTGAGCACTCCTCGGTGGGTCCCGGAGCAGTGGCGTCGGGTCGGGCCCGCGGTCTGGTATCCCGCGCTCGGTGTGCTGTTCCTGGCGGCGTCGTTCGTCCCGGAGCTGCACAGCCAGGGGACGGTTCTCGGCAGTGTGCCGAACCGGCCGTTCGATGCGCTGGCCGTCGTGGCGGTCGCCCTTCAGTCCCTGCCGCTGCTGGTGTGCCGGCGGTGGCCGCTGGCCTGCCTCGCCCTGGTGTCGCTCGGCTTCGCCGTCGATCAACTCCGCGGCTACCACACGTTCGCGGGCAGCGCGCTGCCCATCGCCCTGCTGACCGTCGCGTCCCGGCTGGACAGCCGCCGCCGCGTCACCGTGGTCTGCTGCTCCGTGGCGTTCGTCCTGTTGTCGGTCGCCATCCACTGGCGGGGGCCGGGCGATCCGCTCGTCGAATTCGTGCTGTTCTATCTGGCGCTGGTCCTCGCGTGGGGGATCGGTGTGTGGATGCGCGCAGGCCGGCTCACGGAGGTCGAACGTCGCCGACGCGTCGCCGAGGAGACCCTCGTCGCCGAACGCAGCCGTATCGCTCGCGAGCTCCACGACGTGGTCACCCATCATGTGACGGCGATGGTCGTGCAGGCGGAGGCGGCGCGCTATCTGACCGCCGCCCCCGAGCGTCTCGACCAGACCCTGGCCGCCGTCAGTGACACCGGCCGGCGGGCCATCACCGATCTGCGGCACCTGCTCGACCTGCTCAATCCGGACCACGGCGCCGAGGCCGGCGGGGGCGCGGGCACCGAGCCGAGGACGCCGGCCGTCGGCAGGCTCCTCACCCTCGTCGAGCAGACCCGCAGGGCCGGGCAGCCGGTGGAGTTCACCGAAGAGGGCACGCCCGCCGAATCGACCGGCAGCGCCGACCTCGTCGCCTACCGGATCGTGCAGGAAGCCCTGACGAACGCGCTCAAGTACGCTCACGGCAAGCGTACTTGGGTCCAGGTGAAGCACGGGGGAAGGGCGATCACCGTGGAGGTCGGCACGGACGGTCGTGGATCGTCGACCGCATCCCCGGGAGGAGGCGGCCGCGGTCTGGCCGGGCTCCGCGAGCGGGTCGACGTCCTGGGCGGAGAGTTCAGCGCGCACCCGCGGTCGGGCGGCGGCTTCGTCGTACGGGCCCGGATACCCGGCGGGAGCGCCTCGTGACCGAGCCCGTCCGGGTACTGGTCTGCGACGACCAAGTACTGGTCCGCACCGGCCTGGTGACCATCATCGACGCCCAGTCCGACCTGGAAGTGGTGGGCGAGTGCGGGGACGGCAAGACGGCCGTCGACCTCGCCGAACGGCTGCGTCCTGACGTCGTGTTGATGGACGTACGCATGCCGGTGCTCGACGGCATCGAGGCGACCCGGCGGCTCGCCGGGTCCGGGGTGCGGCATCCCGCCAGGGTGCTCGTCGTCACCACGTTCAACCTGGACGAGTACGTCTACGAAGCGCTGCGCGCCGGGGCGAGCGGATTCCTCCTCAAGGACGCGCCACCGGCCCAACTGCTCCTGGGTATACGGACCGTGGCCACCGGCGCGGCCCTCCTCGACCCCGAGGTGACACGTCAGCTCGTGGGCAGATACGCCGCCCGGATCCGGCCCGCCGAGGACACCGCGCCCGACACCCCGCTGACCCCGCGCGAACTGGAGGTCCTGCGCCTCATCGCGGACGGCCTGTCCAACAGCGAGATCGCCGCGGCACTCCTGCTGAGCCAGGAGACCGTCAAGACGTTCGTCTCCCGCATCCTCGCCAAACTTGGCCTCCGCGACCGCGTCCAGGCGGTCGTCTATGCCTACCGCCGAGGGCTGGTGACCTGAGGCGACGGCGCGGATGCGGGGGATGCGGGGCCCGCGCGCCGGGCAGCGGATTTCGGAAGCCGTGCGCAAACCCCTTGCCCAATGGTCAAGAAACGTTGACCATTGCTCGCATGCCTACCGACGATCCTGCCGAGACGATTCACGTCACCACGGATGACCAGCTGCGCGCCGTCTCCAATCGCACGCGTCACCGGATCATGGCCGTGCTCCGCTTCGAGCCTGCGACGATCACGCAGATCGCCGAGCGGATCGGCCTCGCGAAGGGGAGTTCCAGCTACCACGTGCGGCTGCTGGAGCGGGCCGGGCTGGTCAAGGTGGTGCGGACGCGGAAGGTGCGGGGGGTCACCGAGCGGTACTACGCGATGGCCGCGCGGTCGATCGTGCTGCCGGATCCGGGCGAGGGGGGCCCGGATGTGCTGATGCGGCACGCGGTGGCGGACCTGGAGGCGTCGCCGGCGGGCGGCGAGCGGCACGTTCGGATGGCCCATCTGCGGCTGACCGACGAGCAGTTCGCGGAGCTCGGGGCGCGGCTCGAGGCATTGGCGGACGAGTACCGGGAGCTGTCCGACCCGTCGCTGCCGGACGCGTCGCTCGTCTTCGCACTGTTCCACCCGGCATCGGGCGAGATGGCCGAGGGGGACGCCAAGTGACCGCATCCGTAAGGAAGTTGCCGACCGGGTTCGGGAGGCTATGGACCGCACAGACGGTGTCCTCGCTCGGTGACGGGGTGTCACATGCCGCGCTGCCGCTGCTCGCGCTGACGTTGACACGGGACCCGATGGCGCTCGCCGTCGTCACGGCCGCGGGCACGCTGCCCTGGCTGCTCTTCGGAGTGCTCGGTGGTGCGCTGGTCGACCGCTGGGACCGGCGGCGCACGATGTGGGTCATGGACGCGGCGCGTGCGGCGCTGCTCGCGATACCGGCGGCAGCGGCGGCGTTCGACGTGCTGAGCATTCCGCTGCTCGCGGCCGTCGCGTTCCTGCTCGGCCTCGGTGGACTCTTCTTCGACACGGCCGCCACGGCCTATCTGCCGGATCTGCTCGGCCGCGACCCTGCCCTTCTGGAGCGCGCCAACTCCCGTTTGCGCGGCGCCCAGACGGCCATGTCCGGCTTCGCGGGGCCGCCTGCGGGCAGTGCGTTGCTCGCGCTCGGGAGGGCGGTTCCGCTGCTCGCCGACGCGGTGTCGTTCCTGCTCTCCGCACTGCTCGTACGGTCGCTGCCC
The DNA here is from genome assembly GCF_050106155.1 of Streptomyces nidicola. NCBI lineage: Bacteria > Bacillati > Actinomycetota > Actinomycetes > Kitasatosporales > Streptomycetaceae > Streptomyces > Streptomyces nidicola. Next base: position 975,495 of record NZ_JBNBPI010000001.1, on the reverse strand, counting down.
GCCATGCCCCGACCCGTTCCGGAGGTCCGCGAGACGCTGCTTCGGCAGGCGCGGGCCGGGGCTTCGTACGTCTTCCGGGACCGGGTGCTGCTCGGGCTCGCGCTCCGCCCGGCGGTCGGGAACGTCGCCTTCCTCGCCGTGGAGACCGTGCTCGCCCTCTTCGCGCACGACCGCCTCGGCATCGACACCTACGGCTTCGGCCTGCTCCTCACAGCGGAGGCCACCGGTGGCCTGCTCGGTGCGGGTATCGCCTCCCGCCTAGGCCGACGACTCGGCACCGGCACCGCACTGACCTGCACGGCCGCCGTCGAAGGGCTCGCCATCCTGGTCCTGGCCGCCGCCCCGAACCCCTACGTGGCCGGGCCGGCGCTCGCCGTCTGCGGGGCCGGCATGGGCGCCACGATGGTGCTCGGCCCCTCCCTCCGCCAAACCATCGTCCCCGCCCACCTGATGGGCCGGGTCGCCTCCACGTCCCGCATGCTGGCCATGTGCGCCGCCCCCGTCGGGGCCTTCCTCGGCGGCTGGCTGGCCACCACGTACGACGTCCGCACCCCGCTCTACGCCGCCGCCGGCCTCCTCCTGACGATGACGGCCGTCACGGCATCCATGACCAGCAACCACCGGGTCGAGACGGCACTGCGTGCGGCGGCTCGGACGGCCGACGGGCCGGATCACCCGGCATCCAAGGGCCACGCCCGTGAGAGCGCACCCGACGTGACACAGTGAGTCCCCTTGCCACCTCCTCGGACTGGGGTGCCCAGTGGCCCCTCTGCGCGGCCCTCCGAAGCGGATACCTAATTGTCCGGCCCGTTGCCGTCCCGGCCTCGCCGCGCGATGCTCTGGGCCTGCCCCTCGTGCACGTCGTTCACCCACTCCCAGCCGGGACGCGCCGAGGTGCCGAGTCGTGGGTCGGCGGGAGTGAGGTCGTCGCGGAGGGCGTGGATGTACGCGCGGTCCTGGTGGATGCGTGTGCGCGTCTCGTCGGCGTCGGCGACGGATCCGTGGCCGGGGACGAGGACGTCGATGTCGGGCGTCACGTCCTCTAGCAGTCGCAGGCTGACCAGGTAGTCCTCGATCGGGGCGGCGGACTCGTCGAGCATCGGGATCAGGACGTCGGAGAGCATGTCGCCCGCGATGAGGACCCTGCTGTGCGGGAGCAGTAGCGCCGCATGGCCAGGGGCGTGACCCGGGTGTTCGATGATCCGGACTTCGGGGCCGTCCCAAGGGAGCCGCACCGTCCCGGCAGGCAGAGCCGTGATGAGGCCGAACAGGTCCAGCGGTGTCTCCTCGGCGATCTCCGGCGGCAGCCCCTCCGCGACTTGGGTCCGCCAGTCCGCCTGCGACAGCAGCTCGGCCATGTCCGCCGCACAGCGCGCCGTGCCGTAACGAGGTGCTTCGCCGAGTTCGGCGTGCCAGAGCACGTGATCCCAATCGGGGTGCGTCGAGAAGCCCGCGGTCACGGGCCGGCCGAACTTGGCGAGGTCGTTCGCCAGGCAGAGCATTTCGTCGCCTGTGATCCCGGGGTCCACGAGCAGCACACCATCCGTGCCCTCCACCACAACGGTGTTGTTCTGGAGCAACTCGCTCTGGTGGACCAGTACCCCTTCTGCTACCTGCTTCAGCATGGGGGACCTCCTGATCGTGGCCGGCAGCCGCTTGCCGTCTGCCGCTTGTTGAGACGTTAGCCCGCTCCACCCGTTTCGGGGTGTCGTCGGGCAAGGGCGGCAGGCGGAGGATCACCAACTCGCCCTCCCCACGCGGCGTTTGTCGGGGACGTTCAGGCGTCGGCCGGGGTCACCACCGACGCGCGCGCGACGACCGGGCACTCCAGGCGCCGTACGTGTCCGGCCGGGACCGGGCCGCCGGACTCCACCGCGTCGAGCAGCGTGTCCACGGCCGCCGCACCCATCGCGTGATGCGGCAGAGCCACGGTCGTGAGGGCCGGGACCAGGTGCGCGGCCATCTGGTCCTGGTCGTCGTATCCGACCACCGAAAGCTGCTCGGGAACGGAGATCCCCAGTCTGGCGGCCGCGAGCAACACCCCTGTCGCCACACGGTCGTTGGCGCACACCACGGCCGTCGGCGGCTTCGCCACGTCCAGCAGGCGCAGCGCGGCGGCGTACCCCTCGTCGATCTGCCAGCCGACCCGCAGCCGCCGCCCGGCGGGCACCGGCACACCCGCCGCGCGCAGTCCGTCGGCGAAGCCGAGGCCGCGGTTGTCGGCGGCGATGTTCCCCACGGGCCCGCCCACCAGGGCGATGTCCCGGTGCCCCGCCGCGAGCAGCACGTCGACGGCGCCGCGCCCACAGGCCCGCTCGTCCGCGACCGCGGCGGCGTACGAACCCTCCTTGCGAGGAAGGCAGTTGGCGAGCACCGTGCGTCCCGGGTCCAGGCCCTCGGGGACGTCCGTCGCGACGAGTTCCATGGCCGCGTAGACGAACCCGTCGACGCGGCGTGCGCGCAGCTCGGCGACCGCCTCGGCCTCCGCGGCACTGTCACTGCCCGACTCCATCAGCAGCACCTGGTGCCCGCGCGCACGCGCCGCTTCCATCGCGCCGAGCACCATGCGCCCGGCGAAGGGGCTCGTCGCGATCGAGTCGCTGAGCATCCCGATCACCCCCGTACGCCGCGCGCGCAGCGACCGCGCCACCTCGTCCGGCCGGTAGCCGAGTGTGTCCGCCGCCTCCTTGATGCGCTGCTGTGTCCGGGCCGACAGATTCCCCTCGGCCCGCCCGCTGAAGACGAACGACACGGCTGCACGCGAGACACCGGCGAGCTGGGCGACATCGCGGGCGGTGGGGCGCTTCACGCGGGGGCTCCTTCGGGGGCCGGGTGCCCGCCCGGGTGCGACGACGTGCACGGGCGGGCGGAGCGGTGGGCCTCCAGTGTGGCGGATGGTGTCGTGGGGGCCGGGGTCGGCGGGGGCGTACGGATCCTGGCCGGAGGCCCCGGTCGCCGGGATGAAAGAGTTGGGTCTCCTGATGAGTCCCCTGAACGATGGCGACGACCTCCGCACCGAAGGTGAAACCCTGTGACCAGCATCGCGTATCAAGGCGAACACGCCTCCAACTCGGCGACCGTCGCCCAGAGGCTGTTCCCGGGGTGCACGGAACTGCCCTGCGTCAGCTTCGAGCAGGCGCTGGACGCGGTGACGTCGGGCACGGCCGACCTCGCGGTGATTCCGGTGGACAATTCCGCGGCCGGCCGCGTCGCCGATGTGCACCATCTGCTCCCGGAATCGGGCCTGTTCGTGATCGGCGAGTACTTCCACGCCATCCGCTTCGACCTCATGGGAGTGCCGGGGACGTCGCTCGGTCAGGTGGAGTGCGTCCGCAGCCATGTGCACGCGCTGGGGCAGTGCCGGAAGGTGGTGCGTGCGGGCGGGTGGCGTACGCGGGTCAGTGACGACACCGCGGGGGCCGCCCGCGAGGTGGCGGAACTGGGCGACCCGCGACATGCGGCGCTCGCCCCTCCGGCCGCGGCAGGGCATTACGGCCTGGAGGTGTTGCAGGCCGGCGTCGAGGACGACCCGGACAACACCACGCGGTTCGTCGTCCTGTCCCGTGACGCCGAGTTCGCGCCTCTGGAGGGCGGGCCGACCATGACGAGCCTGTTCTTCGCCGTGCGGAACATCCCGAGTGCGCTGTACAAGGCGCTCGGCGGCTTTGCCAGCAGTGGGGTGAACCTCACCAAGATCGAGAGCTATCAGATGGGGGCGGGGCTCAACCCGAGCTGCTTCTACGTCGAGATCGAGGGGCATCCCGACGAGCCCCGTGTCGCGCTCGCCCTGCACGAGCTGAGCTTCTTCTCGTCCGAGGTTCGCGTACTCGGCGTCTATCCGGCCCATCCGCACCGGCTGGAGGAGCGGAACGTGTGAGGGGTGGCCGCCGGCGCCCCGGATAGACTCGTGCGCATGCAGGTATCGGCGTTGCCGGAGCCGGTGGAGCCGCGGGAGCCGGTCGAGCCGCTTCCGGAGCAGGGCGGGGCTCCTTTCACCATCACCGCCGGATTCCGCATCCCCCGCGTTCCCACCGAGTGGGCGCCGCACTCGCACGCCTTTCACGAACTCGTCTGGGTACGCGGCGGAACGCTGACGTCCCGCGTCGGGGATCGCGTCTTCACCGTGTCCGAGGGGCACGGCCTGTGGATGCCCGCCGGAGTGGCACACGGGGGCCGGTCGACGGCGGGTGCCCAGTTCCACGACGCCTTCTTCGCCCCGGACCGCACCCCGTTCGCGTTCGGGGAACCGAAGGCGATCGCGATGACGCCGCTGCTCGAGTCGCTGCTGATCCATCTGTCCCGCACGGATCTCGACGAGGCGGCCAGGGCGCGGGCGGAGTCGGTCGTGTTCGACGTGCTCCGGCCGTCGTCGCACCAGTTCGCCCTCCAGCTGCCCAACGATCCCCGGATCGATCCGATCGCCGAAGCCCTCCTGGACGACCCCGGCGACCCCCGCTCGCTGGAGGAGTGGGCGGTGCGGCTCGGGATCAGCGACCGGACGGTCACCCGCGCGTTCCGTCAGGCGACAGGCCTCTCGTTCGCGCAGTGGCGGCAACTGCTGCGGGTGCACCGCGCGCTGACGCTGCTCTCCGAGGGCTTCGACGTGCTGACGGTCTCCGAGACGCTCGGCTATGCCCGGTCCAGCTCCTTCATCGCCGCGTTCCGGCGGGTCATGGGCACCACGCCGGGTGCGTTCTTCGCGACGGACGACGGCGCCGACGGTGCCGACGGCGTCCCGGGCGATGTCCGGAATCCCGTATCAGGTGTCCAGAACGCGTGATTGTCGACGCGGCGGCCGGAATATAACCTGCTCGGAGTTAGGTAACCCTTAGTTGGTGCTCGACGTGCACGGCGCTGCCCGTACGCGGGTGAGTTCGCGGCCCGGCCGGTGACGGCCGGTCGGAGGGTGCCGCGACCCCTGCCCTTCCGACCACCGGGAATCGTCGATGTTCACGCGCTCTCCTCGGCCCACCGAGCGTTCGGTCGCCACTCCTGATGCGTCGGCGGGCGCCGCCCTCAACGGGCATGACCTGGTGCTGCGTTACGACGGCAGGCCGGTCGTCCATGGTGTCTCGATCGACCTTGCGCCCGGCCGCGCGACCGCCCTGGTGGGGCCCAACGGCAGTGGCAAGTCCACGCTGCTGCGGGCGCTGTCCCGGCTGCACCGGGTGGACGGCGGCCGGGTGACACTCGGCGCTCCCGAAGGACCGTCCGAACGTGACGCGGCGCTGCTCAGCGCCCGCCAGTTCGCCCGTGAGGTCACGCTGTTCTCCCAGTCGAGGCCCGCGCCCCAAGGGCTGACGGTCGCGGAGGTCGTCGCCTTCGGGCGCCACCCCTACCGCCGCGGCTTCGCGGGACCGACCGCCGAGGACCGGGCCGCCGTCGACCGTGCCATGGGTGTCACCGGCGTACGGGACATGGCAGCACGCCCGGTCGGGGAACTGTCCGGCGGCGAGATGCAACGTGTCTGGCTCGCGGCCTGCCTCGCCCAGGACACCGGCGTCGTCCTGCTCGACGAACCGACCAACCACCTGGACCTGCGCTACCAGTTCGAGACGCTCGACCTGGTGCGCGATCTCGTCGAGGAGCACGGCATCGCGGTCGGGATCGTGCTGCACGACCTCGACCAGGCGTCCCGTGTCGCGGACACGCTGGTCCTCATGCGCTCCGGACGCGTGCACGCGGCGGGCGCACCCGCCGACGTCCTCACCGCCGAGAACATCGGCGAGGTCTACGACATCCGGGTCGACGTCAGCGTGGACGCCCGCACCGGCCGCCTTCGCATCGATCCCATCGGGCGGCACGCCGCCTGAGGCGGAACATCCGCCGCTCCCACCAACACGTACGTACCCCAACACGCACGTACGCCGCTCCACACACGTACCTCGACACATCTCAAGAAAGAGGCCCCTTCATGAACCGTGCCCGTCTCCTGGCGGCGTCGACCTCCACCGGGCTCGTCCTCCTCGCCGCGACGGCCTGCGGTACGACCGACGTCGACAACGCCGCCAAGGCCGAGGGCGGCGGGGCCAGTGCGTCGCCCGCGTCGAAGGACTGCGCATCGGACACCACGGCCACCTCGACGAAGCCGGTCTCCTTCAAGGACGGCGTCGGCCGCACCGTGAAGCTCGACAAGCCCGCCAAGCGGATCGCGGTCCTGGAGTGGCAGCAGGTCGAGGACGCGCTGACGCTGTGCGTCACGCCCACCGCCGTGTCCGACGCGAAGGGGTACAGCACCTGGGTCAGCGCCGAGAAGCTGCCCAGCGGGGTGACCGACATCGGCACCCGCGAGGAGCCCGACCTCGACACCCTCTACGCGGCGAAGCCCGACCTCGTCGTGGTCGAGGCGTTCGACGCCGACGACGAGACCGTCAAGAAGCTGGAGAAGCGGAAGGTCCCCGTGCTGGTCACCAAGGGGGCCGACCCGAAGGACCCGATCGGCAACATGCGGAACGTGTTCAGCATGATCGGCGAGGCGACGGGCCGCACCGAGCGGGCCGACCAGGTGCTCAAGGAGTTCGACGACCACCTGGCCACGGCGAAGAAGAAGGTCACCGACGCCGATCTGCCCACGAAGGACTTCCTGTTCTTCGACGGATGGCTGCAGGGCGGCAACCTCACCGTCCGGCCCTACAGCGACGGCGCCCTGTTCACCGAGATAGGCAAGGAGCTCGGCATGAACCCGGCGTGGACCAAGGCCGTCAACAAGAACCACGGGGACGGCGGCGTCGACAAGTCCTACGGCCTCGCCCAGACCGACGTCGAGGGACTCACCGCGGTGGGCGACGCCAACCTCTTCTACGCCAACGACGAAGGTGCGGGGGGCTACGTCGCGGCGCTGAAGAAGAACCCGATCTGGAAGACGATCCCGGCCGTGAAGGAAGGCCGCGCGCACTCCTTCCCCGCGCGGGTGTGGGGAGCCGGCGGCCCGCGCTCCACCGAGCAGGCGATCGACGCGTACGTCGACGTACTCGACAAGAAGTGAGCGCATCGCAAGAGGTGGGCGCACCACACGAGGTGGGCACATCGAACGATGCGGGCGCGCCGCACGGGGCCAAGGCCCCGCGGGCACCGTCATCAGGCGGCCCCACCGGGATCGCCGTCCTCGCGGTGCTCCTCGTCGCGACCGTCCTGGTGGGCATGTGGCATCTGACGCAGGGGACTTCGGGCGTCGGCGTCGGGGACCTGGTGCGGTATCTCGCCGGAGCGCGGGAGCACATCGGCGGGGCACCGGTCGGTGAGATCTTCACCGGCTCGCGCCTGCCGCGCCTGCTCGCGGGCGTGGCGGTCGGGTTCGCCCTCGGCGCGGCCGGAGCGCTGCTCCAGTCCGTCACGCGCAACGCCCTCGCCTCGCCCGACACCCTCGCGGTCACGGCCGGCGCCTACTTCACCCTCACGCTCGTCGCGGCCTTCGGTCTCGCCGTCCCGCTGTGGGCGTCCGGTGTCGTCGCCTTCGTCGGCGGCCTGACCGCGGCGGCGCTCGTGCTGCTTCTCGCGGGCCGGGCGGCGGGCACCGCGGGCACCCGCCTCATCCTCGCCGGATCGGCGACGGCGATGGCCCTGGACGCGGCGACCGGTGCGCTCCTCATCCTGTTCGACCAGAACACGACCGGCCTCTTCGCCTGGGGGAGCGGTTCGCTCGCGCAGCTGAACATCGACGCGGCCGTGCGCGCCTGGCCCCTCGTGGCCGTGGTGCTGTGCCTCGGCCTCGCGCTGTCCCGGCGCCTCGACGTGATGAACCTCGGCGACGACACCGCCGCCACCCTCGGCGTCCCGATCCGGACCACCCGCGTGACCGCCGTGCTCTGTGCGGTGCTGCTGACCAGTACGGCGGTCACCCTCGCAGGACCGATCGGCTTCGTCGGCCTCGGCGCACCCGTCCTCGTCCGCCTGCTCGCCGGGCGGGTCCGGGCGCTGCGCCGCCACCTGTACTCGGTGCCCGCGGCCGGGCTGCTCGGCGCGCTGCTCATCCTGCTCGCGGACGCGGGCCTGCGCGCGGTGCAGGGCGCGGACGGGGCGGCCGCCATCCCCACCGGTGTGCCGACCGCGCTGCTCGGCTCCGTCGTGATCGTGGTGCTCGCGCTGCGCCTGCGGGACACGGGCCAGGCTGCGCGGCCCCCGCACGCGCGGATCGCCGCACGGTCGCGGCGCGCGTACCTCCTCGTCGTGTCCGGCGCGGTGGCACTGCTGGCCGTGGCGGCCGTCGTGGCGGTCCTCGCGGGCAGTCTCTGGCTGCGGACCGGGGACATCGTGCTGTGGGCCCAGGGCCTGGCGCCGGATCTGATCGGCCAGGCGCTCGACGACCGGGTCCCGCGCGTGACCGCCGCGGTGTTCGCGGGCGCGGCGCTCGGGCTGGCCGGATGCGTCGTGCAGGGCACGGTACGCAACCCGTTGGCGGAGCCGGGCGTGCTGGGCATCACGGCGGGCGCCGGGCTGGGTGCGGCGAGCGTCGTCACGTCGGGCCTGCCCGGCCGACGGACGGTGCTCATCGTGGTGGCGGTCGCGGCGGGGCTCGCCACGTTCGCGGTGGTCGCCCTGCTGTCGTGGCGCGGCGGCTTCCTGCCCGACCGGTTCGTACTGATCGGCATCGGCTGCGGGTACGGACTCAGCGCCATCACCACCTTCCTCCTCCTGCGCGCCGACCCGTACAACACGCCCCGCATCTTCACCTGGCTGTCCGGTACGACCTACGGCCGCACGTTTCCCGATGTCGTACCGGTCGCGGTGGCCCTGGCGCTCGCGCTGCCCGTGCTGCTCGCCATGCGCGAGCGGCTCGACCTGCTCGCCGTCGACGAGGACACCCCGCGCATCGTCGGCGTCAAGGTCGAACGCACGCGTTTCACCGCGCTGGCGATCGCCGCCGTGCTCGCGGCGCTGAGCGTGGTCGCGGTCGGTGTCGTCGGTTTCGTGGGACTCGTCGCCCCGCACCTCGCCCGGTCACTGGTCGGATCCCGGCACGGCCGAGCGATCCCCGTCGCGATGCTGCTCGGAGCGGTGCTGGTCTGCGTGGCCGATGCCCTCGGCCGCACGCTCGTCGCACCCGCCCAGATGCCGGCGGGCCTCATGATCGCGCTGGTCGGCGCCCCGTACTTCGTGTGGGTGCTCCGGAAGTCCCGCGCATGACGCCGCGTCGCAGAATGTCCCCCGTCAAGGAAGCCCCCGTGCACCCCATCATCGTCGTCCCGTTCGAGTCCGATACATCACCGGCCTTGCTGAGGCGCCTCGCCCACCTCGACGTGCCCGAGCGCTGGCGCGCGGTCGACCGTTCCGCCCACGCCCCGCACATCGTCGCCGTCCCGGGCGACGATGACGACGCCACGGACTGGACCGGCGCCGCGCTCGTGTCGGCGCGCCCGGGCACCGCCTATCTGAAGATCGTCGACGCCGTCGGTGATGTGCGGGCGGCCGTCGCGGCCGTCGTCGCCCACGCACGCGACCAGGGCCTCGCGCAGGTCAAGTGGGAAGGCTGGACGGCGAGTTCGGAGGACGCGGCGGCCGCCGGCTTCACCCCGATGTGCCCTCCGCTCACGCCGCCCGACGACGCGACGGAGCCTGTTGCGGGGGACGCGACAGGGCCTGCTCCCGGTGACACGGCAGGCCCCGCCACCGGTTACGTACGCTGGCTGCACGACGGTGTGGCGAGCGAGCCCCCGCCCAACGAGCCCCCGTACTACGGGCAGACCACCCACTTCACATGCGGCGCCGTCACCGCCCTGCTCGCGCAGGCGCACGCGGGGACACTGCCGCCCGAGGCGCTCGACCGCCGGGCGGAGCTGGCGCTGTGGCGCGACGCGACCAATTTCCTTGCGTGCGAGCCCGTAGGACTTGGTGTCGCCGTGCGCCGGGCGTGGCCGTCGACGTCCGTGACGGTCCATCTCGACGTGGACCGCCCCGTCCTGCTCGACCATCTCCCGGACGGCGAACAGGAGTGGCGCGCCCTGCTGCAACGGGAGTCCCGCACGCAGGCCGCACACCTCGGCGTCCCCGTCGACGCACGCCACCTCTCCCTGGCCGCGATCCGCGCCGCGCTCGACCGGCGGGAACACGTGCTGCTCCTGGTGTCGCTCGCCGCGATGCAGGGCTTCGACGTGCCGCACTGGGTGCTCTGCCACGGCGTCGTCCCCGGAGCGGTCGTGATCGAGGACCCGTGGGCGAGCGCGGCGGCGGGGGACACCTGGGTCGACGCCCATCTGCTGCCCGTCGCCGACGCGTCGCTCGACGGGATGGCCACCGTCTCGGCGGACCGCTTCCGCGGCGCCGTGCGCATCGGCCACGCGCCGGAACCCGCCCCGTAGGAGCAACGACGAAGTCCCCGGCGCGGGGCGCCGGGGACTCGAAGTCGGCGGTGAGGAAAGCGAGGAGGCTAATTCATTGAAAGGAGTTGAGAAGGAAGCCCCCTCATGGCCTCACCGCGCTTGACGCTACCAGTCACTCGGGGATCGCGTCGCGCAGATTTTCCGGGGTGAGGATCCGCGACTCGGGGTGCAGCCCATCAGGGCGCTGCATCCCTATGTAGGTGACCGGCCCTTCCGGAACGCTCGCGCCGTCCCACATGGTCACCTCCGCATCGCCCATCAGGCCCAACAGCCAGCGAACGGTCAGGAATTCGCGCTCGACGATGCCGCGCGCCAGTGACTCCACCGTCACCCGGGTCTCCTCGACGCGGTTCGCGGCCGGCATGCCCTTGAGGTACAAGTGCAGCCAGTGCGCGCGCCATTGGCCGTCCGCGCCGCGCCGGAACACCAGCGGCAGCGCCACCCGGCCGGGGCCCCGCAGGTCCGACTTCATCCGCACGGTGCGCGGTTCGAACGGCCGCCCCTTCTGCTCGCCCTCCCGCAGCATGAACCCGAAGAACGACTCCTCGACGTCCATGAAGCCCTCCCCGGAGAACAGCAGGACCTGCGGCACGACGAAGCTGCCGCGCACCGCCCCGAGCCGCAGCTCGATGAACTCCGAGGCGCCCTCGGGCGCTTCGACGATGTCCCCGGAGTGCCGCCCCTCCACGTCCGTCAGCTGCGTGTACGAGAGCCAGGTGACCTGCTCGTAGTTCTCGTCGAGGATCACCGCGGACAGGTCGTAGTCGGTGGTCAGGCTCTTCTGCTTCCAGTACACGAAGAACCGCAGCAGTTCACCCCTGACCGGTGACACCGAGCCGCGCGGCAGCACACCCAGCCCGGCCGCGACCGCCTTGCCGCTGAGCGGCAGCGCGACATCGAGGACGTCCGGGTCGACGAGCACCGTGCCGGCCTCCGGCAGCCGGCGCGCGATCTCCGCGTCGAGCAGCCCGACCAGTCGCTCCTTGACGGAGTCCGGAAGGGCGGGACGCGTGTCCTCGGTGACCCAGGCGCGCCCGAGACGGTTGATGAACACCCGGCGCGCACCTGCCCGTTCGAGCCGGTCGCCGCGGTTCAGCAGGTGCTGGCGCACCGAGAGCAGGACCCGCCCGGAAACCTGCGGGACGGCCTCCTCGACGCCGGCGAGCACGGCCGTGCACTCCTCGTCCGTGCGGGCGGAACGCAACAGCCGGTCCACGGACCGCAGCAGCACGCCCGGCGTGGACTTCAGCAGCTCGACCGCGCCGAGCAGGTCGCCCCGGTCGAGCCGCTCCTCGGTCCGGCTCGCGAAGGTGCGCACCCGCTGCTCGCCGCGTGCCACCGCGAACACCTGGGCGGCGTACGGCCACTGGGGGAACTCGTGCGGGTGCAGCCGTTCGCCGAGGCGCTTCCACATCTCCCGGTGCGCGGCCACATCGGCGAGCTTCGCGGGCGCCGCGGCGACCACCGCGTTCAGGCCCGCGAGCAGCACACGGCGGGTGGGCCGCGACAGCTTCCCGAACCTGGTGGGCTCGACGAGGGACACGTCGCCGTCGGGTCCCGCCAGCGCGCAGGCAAGACGCAGCACATCGGTGACGGTGTCGAGAAGCAGGCCCGAACCCGCCCGCAGACGCGCCTTGTTGATGACCGCGCGGTTCTCCCGCACGGGGATCTCCTCGGGCTGCGGGCCGTCCACGCAGTGCTCCGCCAGTGCGTCGAGGTCGCGAAGGTCGTCCTCGCCCAGCGGTGTGCGGCTGCCCGCGAGCTTCAGGTACAGCTCGCGCACCTCGGCCGGCGCGTCCTGCCCGAGATGCAGCACCGTCATCCGGTCTCCGGCCGCCGCGATCAACTCGTCGTGGTGGCCGAGCATTTCGGTGTACGTGTGCTGGTAGCGGCCGTAGGTCGGCAGTGTCAGCAGATTCACCACGCCGGTGCTCAGCTGCTTGAGGGTGTCTTCTCGGGTGTCGTCGTCGGCGAGCGCCTCACGGATGCACCGCATCCAGAAGTCCAGGGTGTCCGGCACGTGCGCCGGGAAGTCGACGAAGTACGTGTTGTGCCGCACATGGTCACCGACCAGCTCACGCACACCGGCCAGCGTCCGCACGGCGACGTCGACCACCGCCCCCTCGGACAGCCCGGCCAGCCGCTCCAGCAGCGACGCGGACAGCTTGAAGCCCACGGACATCAGCGCGGCATCGAACTGCCGCGCGGCGACGGCACCTTCACCGGCCGCGCCCTCGGGGGCGGGCAGACGGTGGGTGTGCCGGACGACCAGCTGCTCGAGAGGATGAACCATGGGGGAATGGTGACAGCGGGGTGCAGGTGTGCGCACCCGGGTTTTTTGCGGCGTCTGCCTCCCGAGTACCACCGCCCCGCGGGCTGATCAACTCCCCGTTCGTGTCACGCAGTTGTCCACAGGCGCCGGGCCGTCCACAGATTGCGGCGGGCCGGCCGTTCCCGGCCCGTGGCGGGCTAGCTTCATGGGTGTGCGACGGCGCGGTGCCGGAGCGAGGAAGCGGCCGGGGAAGTGGCCGGGCGGATGACGGGGGAGCGGGTATGGGCAGTGGGCTGCCGGTGGTCGGAGTGAGTGTTCTTGTGTACGCGGTGGTGGGCGCCGGCGTGCTTTTCAGGGCCGCGGTGCGGCGGCTCGTTCGGGGGCGTGGACATGTATGACGTGACAGTGATCGTGCCCGCGCACAACGAGGAGGCCGGGCTTCCGGCGACCCTGGAGTCGATCGCGGCACAGACCGTGCCGCCGCGCAGGGTGATCGTGGTGGACGACGCGTCCGTCGACGCCACCGGTGAGGTCGCGAGACGGTACGGCGCCGAAGTGCTGCGCCCGCCGAGCAATCTCGGCAGCAAGGCGAAGGCGCAGAACCACGCGCTGCCGCACTGCACTTCGGAACTCGTGCTCGCGGTGGACGCGGACACCGTGCTCGCGCCGGACTACATCGAGAAGGTCGCGCCGGTCTTCGCCGATCCGCGCGTGACGGTCGCGGCGGGCAATGTGCAGACCCGGTTCGCCCGGACGCTGTGGGAGCGCGGCCGGTCGGTGGAGTATCTGCACGGATTCCACTGGCAGCGGCCGATCCAGGCGGGCGCGGGCAGCCCGATGGTGTGCTCGGGATGCTGCTCGATGTTCCGGCGCAGCGCCCTCGGGGAGCGCGGGTTCCCGGAGCGGACCATCGTGGAGGACATGGACTTCACGTGGTCCGAGCAGATCGCGGGACGGCGCGCGGTGTACGTGGGTGACGCGGAGGCCAGAGCGGCCGACCCGGAGAGCCTGCTGTATCTGCGCAAGCAGGTGTGGCGGTGGATGGCGGGCTTCTGTCAGAACGTGCGGTTGCACACCGGGCAGTTGGCGCTGCGCAAGCCGATGCTCGCGCTGTGGGTGGTCCTCGCGCTGATGGAGATTCTGCTCGCCCCGCTGTGGTGGGGCGCGCCCCTGGTGCTCACCCTCGGGTTCGGCCGCCCGGCCGCGGAGACGTTCGGCTGGTGGCTCGGGTCCGAACTCGGCCTGACCCTTCCGCCGTTGATCTATGCGGCGCGCCGACGGCGGGTGCCGTTGAGATCGGTGCTGGTGAATCTCCCGTGTGTGTATCCGACCAAGCTCGTCAACGTCGTCTACGCCTGGAAGGCGGTCGTGGTGGAGCTGGTCTTGGTGCCGCTGGGCCGGTCTGAAGGCCTGGTCGTGTACGAGAAGGGGCGGGCGCCGACGGCCATATGAGCCCGGCCGCGGAAATCCGCCCGAATGCCGCCAACCCGCCCGTGAGGTGACGCGATTCAAGATCCTGGACGGCTTCACTCGAACGTGTGGTGGGAGGTAGGGTCGCAAGCGGCAGCTGGGCTTCCGTGCCTGCCCTCCTACCCCCTCCCGCCCCGTCCCCTCCTCGCAGTCGGCCCCCACGCCCTGTTCCCCTCGAGGTCCGCATCCATGATTGAGATACCCGAGCTGGCCGCGGGTGCCCTGGCCGCCGGGACCGTGTCGGCGTTCGTGCTCGGCGGCGGGTTGCTGAAGGCCCGTCAACACAGCGACAGGCAGCGCGACGAGACCGATTCGCTCCGTTCCCGCCTCGAAGCCTCCCGCGAGGAGCTGGAGGCGGCCCGGGAGGAAGTCGACGATCTCGCCGCGGCGTTCGCCTCCGAGGTCGCCCACCTGTCCGGCACGCGCATGCCGGCCGCGGCCACCCACGCCGCCCACCCGCACTACCAGGTGCCAGGACCCCTCCAGCCCGACCTCGGCGGCAAGGAGCTGGCCGCCGGCCTCGATGCCGTGCTCGACGGGCTGCGCACCGCCATCGCCCAGGAGCGCAAGCGGGTCGACGCCGCCGCCCGCGCCGGGATGCGCGGTGCGACGCGCGAGATCCAGGCGGGCCTGTACCGGCTCCAGGATGTCCTGCGCGGGCTCCAGGAGCGTTACGACGACCCCGAGTTGGCGCAGACGCTGTTCGCGCTCGACCACGAGAACGAGCAGTCGCTGCGCCGGGCGCAGGTCGCCGCCGTGGTCTGTGGGGCCTGGGTCGGGCTCGCCCGTGGCGAGTCGTACCTGGTGGAGGCCGTCACCGGCGGCCAGTCGCGGCTCGCCGGGTACGAGCGGGTGGAGGTCCACAACCACCTGGAGGACGGCACCGGGCTTATCTCGCACGCCGTCGAGCCGGTCGCCATCATCGTGGCCGAACTGCTCGACAACGCCCTGCGCCACTCCTCGCCCGACACCACCGTGGGCGTGCACCTCGAGCGCGTCCACCATGGCGTCAGCGTGACCGTCGACGACGCCGGAGTCGGCATGAGCTCCGACGAGCGGGCGCATGCCCAGCGGATGGTGGCGGGGGAGCAGCCCATCCTCCTGTCGGAGCTCGGCGACCCGCCGCGCATGGGACTCGCCGCGATCGGCCAGCTGACCCGCCAGTTCGACCTGTCCGTCGACCTGTCGTCGCCCTCTCCGTACGGCGGCGTCCGCGCGGTCCTGCTCGTACGGGACCACCTCCTGTGCCGGATCGCCCCCGAGGAGCGCAGGCCGGCCGCGGCTGCTCCCCGGTCCACCCGCGACACCACGCGAGACGTCTCCCACGACGCCACCCACGCCCTCGCGGCGGACGAGGCGCCGGTGACGTCCGCGTCCGTGCCCGCACCGGCCCCGGCCCCGGACGCGGCCCCGGTGGTGACACCCACCCGGCCGGACACCACCTCGCTCACCGACGGCGACGAACTGCCGCGGCGGCGCCGCCGGGTCCGCACCGAAGCGAAGCCCGGCGCGAAGCCGGACGCGCAGTCCGAGGCTCAGTCCGACGCGCGTCCGGCTCCCTCCAAGCCGCGGCCCGCCGCGCACCGCAGCCCCGAGGAGCAGGCCGCCGCGCTCGGCGCCCTGCAAGCGGCCACCGCCGCGGCTCGGAGCGCCGCGCCGGGGGACGACGAGGCCGCACAGCAACCGCACGACACCGCGGGCGACCGCCCCGGCACCAGTGAAGGGAACACCCCCGATGAGTAGCCGTGACCTCGGCGACAGCGCTTGGGTCCTCGATCCGATCCTGGAGATCCCGCACGTCCAGGCCGCCGTCCTGCTCACCAGGGACGGCCTGGTCTCCGGGTACACCGAGGCGTTGACGCAGGCTTCCGCGGAGCGCGTCGCTGCCATCACCAGCACCGTGCAGGGCGCCTGTCGCACCGCGGCGGCCGCCTTCGCCGACCAGGAGTCCGCGGACGTACGTCAGGTGGTCATCGAGTCCGACCACGGCTACATCCTCGTCGCGCCCACCGCGCACGGCACCTGCGTGGCCGCCTTCGGAGACCCAGAGGTCCGGCTCGATCTGCTCGGTCACCGTGTCCACTCGCAGGTGGCCAGGCTGGGCGAGAAGGCCATGGCGGCGGCGCCCCGCGGGGCTGACGGCGGCATCGCCGGCGGCACTGGGGCATGACGGGCCGCCGGAGTGGCCGGCCGCTGGTCCCCGCGTACCTCGCCACCGGCGGGGTCGCGCAGCCCAGCCGCAACAGCCTGGAGCGGCTGTCCGTGCTGACCGGCGTCGGCGCGCCCTGGCCCGCCGCCCTGCCCGCCGCGCAGCACGCCCTGCTGCGCACCCTGGACGGCGGCTCGCTCACGGTGGTCGAGTCCGCCGCCCTGCTCGAACTGCCGGTCTCCGCCGTACGGGTGCTCGCCGCCGCACTGATCGACCAGGGGCTCGTGGGTGCCCGCCCACCGGTCCCGCCCGCCGCGCAGCCCGATCCCGATCTGCTGAAGAGAGTCGCCGATGGCCTCCGCGCCCTCAAGCGCTAAGTCCGCGCCCCCGAGCGCCGAGCCCGCGCCGCCGAGCGCGAAGAGCGCCGTGCATCTCCCGGACACCGCACGGGAGTTGGTGAAGATCCTGGTCACAGGGCCCTTCGGGGTGGGCAAGACCACCCTGATCGACTCCGTCTCCGAGATCCGCCCGCTGCACACCGAGGAGCAGCTCACCGAGGCGTCGGCCACGGTCGACGACCTCGCGGGCGTGCGAGAGAAGACGACCACGACCGTCGCCATCGACTTCGGGCGGATCAGCCTCAAGGGCGGGGCCGTCCTCTACCTGTTCGGCACCCCGGGGCAGGAGCGCTTCCGTGCGCTGTGGGACGACATCGCGTACGGCGCGCTCGGCGCCCTCGTGCTGGTCGACACCCGCAGGATCGACGAGTCCTTCGAGGTCCTCGGCCTCGTCGAGGAGTCGGGTCTGCCCTACGCCGTCGCCCTCAACACATTCCCGGACTCCCGCAGTTACACCGAGGAGCAGCTGCGGCTCTCCCTCGACCTGGACGACGACACCCCGATGGTGATCTGCGACGCCCGCGACACGCACTCCTCCGTCGACGCCCTGCTCGCCCTCGTGCAGCACCTGATCGACCGCACGATCCCGGAGCCCCGATGACGTATCCCGCGCAGGCCGAGGACTTCCACCTGTCCGCGCCGGTCCGCCTGTGGGAGGACGGCTTCGCCGCCGACCCGCACAGCTACTACGAGACCCTGCGCGCCCAGGGACCGGTCGGCCACGCCGAACTCGCCCCCGGCGTACCCGCGTACGTCGTCACGGACCGGCGGGCCGCCCTCGACCTGCTCCACGACGCCGAGGCCTGGTCGCACGACCCGCGGCCGTGGGAGGAGACCGTCGACGGCGACGCGCCGATCCTCGGCATGATGCGATGGCGGCCCAACGCCCTGTTCAACGACGGCGAGTTGCACGTCCGCTACCGGAGCTCCCTCTCCGACGCCTTCGACCTGGTGGAGCCGCACGACCTGCGCGAGCGGGTGCACCGCGCCGTGGACGTGCTGGCCGCCCGGATGGCGTCCCGGGGGCGGGCCGACCTCGTGAGCGAGTTCGCCCGGCCGCTGATGTCGCTGGTCTTCAACGACCTCTTCGGACTGCCCGACAGCGAGAGCGACCGGCTCCAGGACGCCATCGCGCGCGTGATGGACGGCGGCGACCAGGCGGCGCGCGGCGAGGAGGAGTTCGGGCGCTACATCCTGGACCTCGTCGCCGCCAAGAGCGCGCGGCGCGGCCAGGACCTCACCAGCTGGCTGCTCGACCACCCCCTCGGACTCACCCCCGAGGAGGTCACCTGGCAGGTCTTCCTCATGCTCGGCGCGGGCCACGAGCCCACCGCCAACCTCGTCTCCAACGCCCTGTCGCGGATCCTCGGCAACCCGGCGTACTACTCGACGCTGACCAGCGGCTCCCGGCCGGTCATGGACGCGGTCGTCGAGGTCCTGCGGCACGAGACACCGCTGGCCAACTACGGCATCCACTTCGCCCGCAAGCCGCTCACGTTCCACGGCGTGTGGGTGCGCGCCGCCGTCCCCGTCGTCATCTCCTACGGGGCCATAGGACTCACCGCGGAGGAGGCCGCCACGCGGTCCCCGGCCGCACGCCACCCGCAGGACGCCTCGCACCTGTCTTGGTCGGCCGGAGAGCACTCCTGCCCGGTCAAGCAGCACACCCTGCTCATCGCCACCGAGGCCATCGAACGCCTCACCCAGTGGCTCCCCGACCTGGAGCCGACCACCCCGCGCGAGCAACTGACCTGGCGCACCGGGCCGTTCCACCGCTCCCTGACGGAACTGCCCGTCCGCTTCGTCCCCCGTACCGCATCCCAGTCAGGAGCGTCCGAGTGACCGAGACCGCGTCTTCGCCCCGTATCGCCATCGACCCGTTCGGCGCCGACCTGCCGGCCGAGGCCGCCCGACTGCGCGCGGCGGGATCCGTGGTCCCCGTCGAACTGCCCGGCGGGATCCCGGCCTGGGCACCGACCCGCTACGACACCCTCCGTTCACTGATCCTGGACCCGCAGGTGAGCAAGGACCCGCGCAAGCACTGGTCGCTCTGGCCCGAGGTCGGCGAACACCCCGAGTGGGGCTGGGTGCTCGGCTGGGTCGGCGTGGTCAACATGCTCTCCACGTACGGCCCCGACCACACGCGGCTGCGCAAGCTCGTCGCTCCCAGCTTCACCGCCCGCCGCACCGAGCTGATGCGCCCGCGCGTCGAGAAGATCACCGATGAGCTCCTCGCGGCCCTGGACGCGGCGGCGGCCGACGAGGTCGTGGATCTGCGCCCCCTGTACGCCAACCAGCTGCCGATGCAGCTGATCTGTGAACTCTTCGGCGTCCCCGACCACTTGCTCGAACCGGTCGAGCGCCTCGTCGACGCCATCATGGACACCTCCGACCCGAGCCCCGAGCACGGCGCGTTCGTGCAGGAGCAGATCGGCGCCGTGCTGCCGGCGATCATCGCCCACCGCACCGAGCACCCCGGCGACGACATGACCACCGAGCTGCTGCGGGTGCGCGCGGAGGACGGCGACCGGCTCAGCGACGAGGAGCTGCTCTACACCCTGCTCCTCGTCATCGGCGCCGGCTTCGAGACGACCGTCAATCTGATCGGCAACGCGGTCGTCGCCCTGCTCACCCACCCCGAACAGCTGGCCGCCGTCCGCGCGGGCGAGATCGGCTGGGACGCCGTCATCGACGAGACGCTGCGCGTGCACCCCTCCATCGCCAGTCTGCCGCTGCGGTTCGCGGTCACCGACGTGACCGTCGACGGCGTGACGATCCCGGCCGGCGACGCCATCCTCACCACGTACGCCGCCTCGGGCTACGACCCCGAACACTACGGACCCACG
Source organism: Streptomyces nidicola (assembly GCF_050106155.1). Classification (NCBI taxonomy): domain Bacteria; kingdom Bacillati; phylum Actinomycetota; class Actinomycetes; order Kitasatosporales; family Streptomycetaceae; genus Streptomyces; species Streptomyces nidicola. Next base: position 956,044 of record NZ_JBNBPI010000001.1, on the reverse strand, counting down.
GCCTCGGAGTTCGACGCGACCCACGCCGCCGACGACCACATGTCCTTCGGCATCGGCGTCCACCGCTGCATCGGCGCCCCGCTCGCCCGCCTGGAGGCCCGCACCGCCCTGCCCGCCCTCTTCGACCGCTACCCGGACCTGCGCCTCGCCGTCGGGGCGGAGGACCTGCGCCAGGTCCCGTCGTTCATCGCGTACGGCTGGCAGCAGATCCCGGTGCACCTGCACGGCTGAGCCGCACCGGTCCCGGCCGGCCCGTCATGCCGAGAGGGTCACCGTCACCTTGACGTGCTTCATGATGGGCTGGTCGCTCTGTGTGCTGTGGTCGCCGATCGCGCACAGCACGTTCATCTCCGGCATGTACCCGGCCGCGCAGCCGCGCGGGATGTCGTACGGGACGGCCAGATAGCCCGCGAGGCTGCGCCGGCTGCCGTCCCTGGCGGTGCTCGTGATGTCAACCGGGTCGAACTCGCCGATGCCGCGCTCACGCATGTCGTCCTGGTTCAGGAAGACCAGCGTGCGCAGGTTCTTGATGCCCCGGTAGCGGTCGTTGTCCGAGTAGATCGTCGTGTTCCACTGGTCGTGGGAGCGCATCGTGCCCAGCGCCAGGGTGCCGGGCTCCGGGACGACGTCGGGCAGCGGGGCGGCGGAGAACTCGGCGCGGCCCGAGTCGGTGAGGAAGACCAACTCCCGTGCGGGCTGCTTGATACGGAAGCCGAGCGGGAGGCGCACCCGGCGGTTGCAGTCCTCGAACCCGTCGATGACCTGCGCCATGGTGTCGCGGACGCGGTCGTAGTCCTCGACGTACCACTCCCAGGGCGTGGCGCTGTCGGGCAGCGAGGCGCGCGCCATGCCCGCGATGATCGCGGGCTCGGACAGCAGGTGCTTGGACGCGGGGCGCTTCATGCCGACGGACAGGTGCACCATGCTCATCGAGTCCTCGACGGATGTGGCCTGCAAGCCGCCGCGTTGCTGGTCCTTCTCGGTGCGGCCCAGGCACGGCAGGATCAACGCCCTGCGGCCGTGCACCAGATGGCTGCGGTTGAGCTTGGTACTCACCTGCACCGTCAGCTCACAGGTGCGCAACGCCTCGTACGTATAAGGGGTGTCGGGCGCCGCGAGCGCGAAGTTGCCGCCCATGCCGACGAACACCTTCACGTCGCCGCGCCGCATCGCCTCGATCGTGCCGACGGTGTCGAGCCCGTGCGCACGCGGCGCGTCGATGTCGCAGGCCTCCGCGAGCCGGGTCAGGAACGCGTCGCTCGGCCGGTGGTCGATGCCGCAGGTCCGGTTGCCCTGGACGTTGCTGTGCCCGCGCACGGGGGAGGGGCCCGCGCCCTCGCGGCCCAGATTGCCGCGCAGCAGAAGGACGTTGACGATCTCGCGGACCGTGTCGACGCCGTGCTCGTGCTGCGTCACGCCCAGACACCAGCTGATGATGCTGCGGTCCGCGTCGCGGTACACGCGGGCCGCCTTGAGGACGGCGTCGCGGCTCAGCCCCGACTGGCGCTCGATCTCGTCCCAGGAAGTCGCCTCGCACAGCGCGCGGTACGCGTCGAAGCCCTCGGTGTGGCGGTCGATGAACTCCCGGTCGAGCGCCTTCGGATCCGAGCCGGACTGCTCCAGGACCGCCTTGGCGATGCCGCGCAGGAACGCCATGTCGCCGCCGATGCGCACCTGGAGGTTCAGGGTGCTGGTCCGCGTCGCCTTGTTGAGCGCCATGTCCTTGAAGTCGTGCGGGATGATCGTGCGGGTCGCCGCCGCTTCGACGAGCGGGTTGACGTGCACGACCTGCGCGCCGCGCTGGTACGCCTCGGCCAGCGCGGTGAGCATTCGTGGGGCGTTGGAGGCCGCGTTGACACCCATGATGAACAGGGCGTCCGTGGCCTCCCAGTCCGCGAGGTCGCAGGTGCCCTTGCCGGTACCCAGGGACGCCTGAAGGGCGCGGCCGCTGGCCTCGTGGCACATGTTGGAGCAGTCGGGCAGGTTGTTCGTGCCCAGTTCGCGCGCCCACAGCTGGTAGAGGAACGTGGCCTCGTTGCCGAGCCGCCCCGACGTGTAGAACGAGGCCTGGTTCGGGTTGTCCAGCTCCCGCACCGTCCGGCCCACCAGCTCGAACGCGTCCTTCCAGCTGATGGGGACGTAGTGGTCGGTGTCCGGGTCGTAGCTCATCGGCTCGGTCAGCCGGCCCTGGTCCTCGAGCGCGAAGTCACTCCACCCGGACAGCTCGCTCACCGAGTGCGCGGCGAAGAACTCGCGCCCGACCCGCTTGCGCGTCATCTCCCAGGTGACGTGCTTGATCCCGTTCTCGCAGATGTCCAGGTGCAGGCCCTTGCGGTCGTCCGGCCAGGCGCAGCCGGGACAGTCGAAGCCGCCGTTCTCGTGGTTCATCTTCAGGATGGCCCGGGGCCCGTCGAGCAGTTCGCGCTCGCGCACCATGAACCGGGTGACGCTCTTGGCCGCGCCCCAGCCCGCCGCCGGGTGATGGTACGGATGGAAGTCCGGCTTCTCGTCGGGCGCAGGGCCGACGCGCGGCTCGGGTGTGTCCTGACCGTCCTGGGAGGCGTTCACGGGGCTCATTCCTTGTCGGTGGAGTTCCTGCGAATCGTGCAGTGCAGGGTGTCGTTCTGCACGTCGGCGACGATCGTGTCGCCCGGATCGGCCTCGCCGCCGAGCAGCAGGGACGCGATGCGGTTGTCGAGCTCGGTCTGGATGGTGCGGCGCAGCGGACGGGCGCCGAACTCCGGCTGGTGGCCGTGCGCGATCAGCAGCTTCTTGGCCGCCTCGGTGACCTCGAGTTTCAGCCCCTGCGCGTGCACCCGGCGCTCGCTCTGGTCCAGCAGGTGGTCGACGATCCGGCCGAGGTCGTCCTCGGTGAGGCTGTGGAAGACGATGATGTCGTCGATGCGGTTGAGGAACTCCGGCAGGAAACGGCCCCGCAGCTCCTCCATCAGCTCGTCCTTGAGCTCGGCGGCGTCGCCCTGGTGGGCGAGGATGCGGTGGGCGCCGATGTTGGACGTCATGATGACCACGCAGTGCCGGAAGTCGACGGTGCGGCCCTGGGAGTCGGTGAGCCGTCCGTCGTCGAGGATCTGCAGCAGCGTGTTGAAGATGTCGGGGTGCGCCTTCTCGACCTCGTCGAACAGCACGACGCTGTAGGGCTGGCGGCGGACCTTCTCGGTGAGCTGCCCCGCCTCGTCGTAGCCGACGTAACCGGGAGGGGCGCCGACGAGCCGGGCGACGGTGTGCTTCTCCTGGAACTCGCTCATGTCGAAGCGGACCATGCGGCTCTCGTCGCCGAACAGCAACTCGGCCAGGGTCTTGGCGAGTTCGGTCTTGCCGACGCCGGTCGGGCCGAGGAAGAGGAACGAGCCGACGGGCCGGTTCGGGTCGCCCATGCCCGCCCGGTTGCGGCGCACCGCCTCGGAGACCGAGGTGACCGCCTCGTCCTGCCCGACGATGCGGGCGTGCATCTCCTCCTCGAGGCGCAGCAGCCGCTCCTTCTCGCCGGCCGTCAGCTGGGCGACCGGGATGCCGGTGCGGCGCGACACGATGTCGGCGATGTCGCCCGCCGTCACCGAGACCACGCCCTCACGGCGCTCCTCGATCCCGGCGACCTCGCCCTCCACCTCGGCGATCTGCTTCTTCAGCTCGGAGGCCTTCTCGAAGTCCTCGGACGCGACGGCCTGGTCCTTCTCCCGCGTCAGCTTGGCGATCCGGTCCTCGCGCTCGACGACCTCGGTGGAACGGCTCGCATTGCGCAGCCGCACCCGGGCGCCCGCCTGGTCCATCAGGTCGATGGCCTTGTCGGGCAGGAACCGGTCGCTGATGTAGCGGTCCGACAGCTCCGCCGCGGCGGTCAACGCGCCGTCGGCGAACCGGACTTGGTGGTGCGCCTCGTACGCGTCCCGCAGCCCCTCCAGGATCTGCACGGTCTCCTCGACCGTCGGCTCCGGGATGAGCACGGGCTGGAAGCGGCGCTCCAGCGCGGCGTCCTTCTCGATGTGCTTGCGGTACTCGTCGATGGTGGTGGCTCCGACGACGTGCAACTCACCGCGCGCCAGGGCCGGTTTGAGCATGTTGCCGGCGTCCATGGAGCCCTCGCCGGTGGCGCCCGCGCCGACGACGGTGTGCAGCTCGTCGATGAACAGGATGATGTCGCCGCCGGCGTTCTGGACGTCCTCGATGACCTTCTTCAGACGTTCCTCGAACTGGCCGCGGTACTGCGCCCCCGCCACCATCGCGGACAGGTCGAGGGAGACGACCCGCTTGTCCTTGAGAGTGTCGGGCACCTCGCCCGCGACGATGCGCTGGGCGAGCCCCTCGACGATGGCGGTCTTGCCGACGCCGGGCTCGCCGATCAGCACGGGGTTGTTCTTGGAGCGCCGGGAGAGGATCTCCACGGTCTGCTCGATCTCCTCGGCGCGGCCCACGACCGGATCGAGCTTGCCGGCCTTGGCCTCTTCCGTGAGATCGCGGCCGAACTCGTCGAGCGTCGTGGACGCCCCCGTCGACCCGCCGCCACCGCCGCCGCTTTCCGGCCGGGCCGCCTGCTCCGTGGCGTTCGCCAGCCGCTGCGGATCGAGGCCGCCCGCGCTCAGCAGCCGCGCCGCTCCCGTCCCGGGGTCGGCGATCAGGGCGCCGAGGATGTGCTCGGGCCCGATGTAGGAGACGCCCGCGGCCTGGGACTGGGCGTGGGCGGCGGCCAGCGAACGCTTGGCCGCGGGGGTGAGCCCCGGCTCCGCGGACGGCTGTCCCGCCTCCTGCGGAAGGATCCTGGCGATCTCCTCCGCGAGCCGGTCGGGGTCCACGCCGGCCTGCTCAAGCACCCGGCGGGACGGCTCCACCTTGGTCGTCGCCCACAGCAGATGTTCGGTGTCCAGATCGGATGTGCCGTCGTCATGGGCCTTCTGCGCGGCCAGGTTGAGCAGCTCCTGGGACGACTCGGTGAGCAGCCGGCCGATGGGCACGCGCTGCACCGCCGGTGGCGAGCTCGCGGGGGACGTACCGAAGAACCGGTTGAACATCTCACTGAAGGGGTCCGAGGGACCGAACCCGAACGGCGACATCGACATGGTGACTCCAAGTGCGCAATGGGTTTCTCCAAGCCAACCCCTGCCCCTGACCCCCCGCAAGCTGATCTTCGCAGAGCGGACGCCACGGCCCGACGCCCTTCGGTAATTCTGGTAATCGCCACAAAAACCTTTGTCGAGCGGCACAAGGCGGCCGTCGATTCAACCATGATGATTCAATATGGCGGAATTCAAATAGATTCTTTGTTTGACTTGTCCGGTGATTTCCCGGACGGTGAGAAAGAGATTCCCGGGTCGTTTGGACAGCTGAGTGAGACACCTGCCGCGTGTGGCCGAGCGGGTACGGCGGGCGCTCTCGCCGCGTGGCGCCCTCGCGTTGCACAGCGAGGACGGAACCTTTTCGTTCGGGCTCCGAGCCGCCCTTGCCATGGCCCTGGTCGCCGTCCCGATGGCACTCGCCGGGCAGGCCGAAGCGTCCGTCTACGCCATGCTGGGCGCATTCACCACGACGTTCGGACGTAACTTCCCTTACGCCCGCCGGGCCCGGGTGCTCGCGCTTGTCGCGCTCTCCATGACGGCCTCCGTCGGGGCCGGGGCGGCGCTCGGCGTCTGGGCCCGGCCGCAGGACGGGGGAGCGGGCGCCGCCGTGGTGGTCGCCGCCATGGCGGTCGTGGCCGGGGCCGCGAAGATCGGCTGCGACGCGGCCCGGTTGCGGGGGCTCGGCGCGGTCCTGCTGCTGTTCTCGTTCGCGGTGTCCGCCTACGGGGCCCCGGCACCGTCCGACGTTCCGGAACGCACCGCCCTGGCGGCACTGGGCGCGGCCGTGGCCTGGGCGCTGGCGATGGTCGGCCGGTACGCGCATCCGGACCGGCCCCAACGGCTGGCCGTGGCCGTGGCGCTGCGTGAGCTCGCCGGGCTGCTCGACGCCGCCACCGACGACGGCGGGACGGACCGGGTCGCGCGCCACCGGGCGACGGCCGCCGTGCTCGAGGCGCACCGGGCCCTCGGCCTGGCGCCCGCGACCGCCGCCGAACGCGGGAGCGAGGGCGGGCCCTGCGTCCGCCTGGCAGCCATCTCCTGGTCCGTGCTGATCCGCTCGGCGAGCCGTCCGCCGGACCTGCCGGCGGGGCTGGCCGGGCATCTGCGCGGACAGGCCGTCATCCTCCTCGGGCGTCGCCGCGGGGAGCCGGAGCTGCTCCCCGGCGTGGCGGCGCTCGCGGAGATCGGAACCGGGACACGTGCGCGCGACACCCGCGGTGCTCAACCCGCCGCACCGGCCCGCGCGGACGCGCCACTCGCCCTGGAACGGCGGGCCGCGGTCCTGACCGTCGGGCGCCGCGCCGACGCGGCAGGCCGCGCCTCCCGCCGCGCCGTCCTGCTCGTGCCCGCCCTGCGCATGACGCTCGGCACCGGCCTGGCCGGAGGCATCGCCCTGCTGCTCGGCCTGGGCCACGGCTACTGGGCGGCGATCTCCGCGGCCGCCGTGCTCCACTCGATCAACGTGCGCACCGCCGCCCAGCGCGCCGTCCAGCGCACCCTGGGCACCGCGGCCGGACTGGCGCTCGCCGTCGCCGTGCTGGCCATGCACCCCGGGCCCCTGACGCTCGTCCTCGTCATCGTGCTCCTGGAGTTCCTGCTGGAGTACGGGGTCGCGCACAACTACGGCATCGGGGTCGTGTTCCTGACGCCCCTGGCCCTGCTGATGAGCGACCTGGCGAGCCCCGTGTCGGCCGAGGACCTGGTCCAGGACCGTGTGCTGGGCAGCGTCGTGGGGATCGTGGTGGCCCTGCTGTGCGCGCTCGTCCTCATCCACGGTCGGGCGGCGGAGCGGGTGCGGCGCGCGCTGACGGCATGCGGCGCCGCGGCCGAACTCGCCGAGCGGGCCCTGGCGAACCCGGACGCCTCCACGCTGCCGGAGCTGCGGTCGCGGCTGGCCGAGGCCGTCGTCGAACTGCGCGAGGCCGACGACGCCGCGGCCGGCGAACTGTGGCCCGCCGAGCTCGACCCCACCGAACTCGCCGCCGCCGAACAGCGCGCGCACCGGATCCTGCGACGCCTGGAGTGACGGCTCCAGCCGTCGTCAGCCGGCCGTGTGTCGTCAGCCCTCGGCATCCAGTCGGACGGCGTCCGTCGCGGTCACCAGTTCCGCCAGCGAGCGCGGATCACTGAGCGAGCGGCCGGTGAGTTCGCGGACGCGGTTGAGCCGGTACCGGACGGTGTTCGGGTGGCAGTGCAGCACGCGCGCCGCGCTCTCGGCGGACCCGGCCTGATCGACGTAGGCCCGCAGCGTCCGCAGCAGCGCGACGCGGTCCTCCTGCGGCAGGGTGAGCACAGGACCGAGCACCTCTTTGGCCAGGCGCCGCCCCTCGTCCGGGTCGTAGGCGATGAGCGCGGCAAGGGGGCTGGCGCTGAACTCCCGTACCCCGGCCGTCCCGGCGGGGATGTCGGCGAGCGCCGTCCGGGCGAGGTGAAGGGCGCGGGGCGTGTCGGCGAGCGACGCGTACGAGGGGCTCACACCGGTACGGGACGTGGCGGCGGCACGCAGCACGCCCAGGACTTCGGCGCGCTGCTCGTCGCGCAGCGCGATCACCCCGGCCTGGAGGACGGGGGTGAGATGCCAGGCCGACACGATGCCGAGCCCGCCCAGCATGCGTTCCACGCCGACCAGGCTCTCCTCGGCGAGACCGGCGGTCTCCGCGGCCGCCACCATCAGCCGCGTGTCGAGGGGCAGCCCCAGCAGCCTGCCGACCTCCCACGAACCGGACTCGGGCACCAGCTGACCGGTGAACAGCGCCTCCATGAGGGCCGAACGCCGCCGCTGCTGCGCGACCAGCAGCTCCGCGGTCGCCGAGCGGTAGGCCTCCGTGAGGGCCAGCGCGTGCTCGTCGGAGAGCCGCCACAGCGTGCTCGACGCGGCGAGCAGCGCGTCCAGGAAGTCGGGGCGGGCGACGCGCCGGGCGTGCTCGACGAACAGGTCCCAGAGCATGGCGCAGGCGATGCGGTAGCAGCGCAGCACCTCGGGCAGCGGCGCCCGCTGGTGCGCGCGGCGCCGCCCCGTGTCGGCGGGCGCCGACAGATCGGTGCCGGTCCTGGGCCCGGCGAGACCGTCGAGGATGAACTGCAGGTTGACCGCGACGGAGGCGCGCAACTCCGCGCCCGGGACGATGCTTTCGTCGCGGTAGAGGTCGATACGGTCGCGGGTGGCCGCGCACACGTCGTCGATCAGGCGGGGCAGTTGCTGCTCCGCCCACGCGACCAGCTCACCGAGCAGAGGGTTCGGCACCGGGCCGTCCGTGTCCGCGATGTGCCCAGCCATGAGTGCTTCCCCTGTCGTGCCGGAGGTGGGGGCCCAGAAGTAGCCGTGGCGCGTCGTGATCGTCAAGTCGGCGCGGCCGTGTCGCGACGACCACCGGGGGCGATGTGGCGCGGACCCGTCTAGTGTGACGAGCCATGAGCGCCTGGTTGCCGTCGTCCGCGGTTCCCCGCCTGGCCGTCTCCGTGGGGGTCGGCCTCGTGGCCGCGGTGGCCGTCGGCATTCCGGTCGGTGTGCCCATGGGCATCCTCGCGGGCATCGCCGCCGCGGAACTCCTCTTCGTGGTGACGGGCTGGCTGGTGATGTGGCCGATGGACGCCGACGCCACCCGCCGCGAGGCCAGGCGTGAGGACTTCGCCCCCGTCACCGAGGAGTTCGCGGTGGTCGGCACGGCACTGTGCGGGCTGGGAGCCATCGTGGTGCTGCTGCTCCTCGACGGCTCCCGGGACCGGCACGCGGGCGCCGCGGTCGCTCTGGGCGGTGTGTTCATGGCGTGGGCGGCCCTGCACCTGATGTATGCCGCGCGCTACGCCTACCTCTACTACCAGGGCTCCGCGGGCGGAATCGACTTCAACTCCGAGGACCCTCCGTCGTACCGGGACTTCTTCTACTTCAGCTACAACCTCGGCATGACGTACCAGGTCTCCGACACCGACGTCTCCAGCTCGGTGATCCGGTCGGTCGTGCTGCGGCACTCGCTCCTTTCGTACCTCTTCGGCACCAGCCTTCTGGCCACCGCCATCAATTTGGTCGCGGGCATGGTCACCGGCTGACGGACCGGCGCCGCTCGGCGCGGGGTCAGCCCGTGAAGCGCGCCGCCGCCCGGCTGTTGTGGAGGTACTGCGCCCGGCCGTCCGCGTCCTTGCCGATCAGGACGAACACCTCGTGTCGCCCCGCGCGTTCCTCGACGGTGATCAGGCGGTCGGGGCCGAGGCCCACCAACTGCTGGGTGATGCTGTCCTTGCCGAGCAGCACCCTGGCCTCGCTGGTGCGCGGCGTGGTGGTCAGCGACGTGGTGCCGTCGTCGTGGACGGTGAGGTCGAAGTCGAGCAGCGTGGAGCGGTACGTGCCGGTGGCGCGGTGCGCGTCGACCGGGGCCGGCTCCTCGGGGACCCGCGGCAGGGCCGGCAGCCGGGCGCCGGCGAGTTCGGCGAGGAGGTGACCGCCGACGTCCTGGAAGAGGGCCGCCGCGTCGCCGCCGTTGGTGAGCACGGCGACGGCGACGCCCGCCTCCGGCACGACCCGCAAGAACGCGTACTGCCCGATCGTGCCGCCGTCGTGGCCGATCATGGAGTGTTCGGGCTGGTCGTACAGCATCCAGCCGAGCCCCCAGCGGTCGCCCAGCGCCCCCAGGGGCGGCGCCGTCACCTGCGTCTCGCGCATCACGTCGAACGCGCGCTCATCCAGGTGCAGTTGGACGAACCCGAGCAGGCTGGGCGCCGGCATCGCCAGTGCGGCGCCTGCCGGGGCGGTGGAGGGCGGCAGGCCGTAGACCGGCGCGGGCTGCGGGTCGGGGCCGAGGTGGCCGATGGCCGGCAGTTCCAGGATGGCCTCGCCGACATGGGTCGCCACATGGGCGAGGCCGAGAGGCGCGATCAGGTGCTCGCGCAGCGCCGCGTTGAAGGTCTGCTCGCGCAGCACCTCGACGAGGCGGCCGAGGACGACGTAGCCGCTGTTGCAGTACGAGAACTGTTCGCCCGGCGGGTACAGCTGCTCGGCGTCGGCCAGGGTGGGCAGATAGCGCTCGATCGCGTCGTCGTTCGCGCCCGTGTCGGTGAACCGGTCGCCCTCGATGCCCGAGGTGTGGCAGAGGAGTTGGCGGACGGTGACGGTGGCGGCGGCGTGCTCGTCGGCCAGGGCGAACTCCGGCAGGTACTGCCGCACCGGGCGGTCCAGGTCGAGCCGGCCCTCGTTCACCAGCTGCTGGATCAGGGTCGCCGTCCAGACCTTGGTGATCGACCCGATCTGGAAGACCGCGTCCGGGGCGACGGGAACCCCGGTGGTCCTGTTCACCACACCCGCGGCCGCGTCCACCACCTCGCCGTCCACGAGCACGGCGACCTGGGCGCCGGGCACCTTGTGCACGGATATCAGCTTGGGCAGATGCTCCGTGATCCAGGCCTGGGCGGTGGACGCTCGTGACATGGCTTCTCCCTCGTGGCGCGTGCTCATGGGCGCAGGCTCGTCGGCGCAGGTGAGTCAGCCAATGGTGCTACCAGGCCCGGCGTTTCGGAACAGGGCGGTGCCGGGCGCCGGTCGCGGGAGGGGTCAGAGGCCGAGGCCCGCGTGGGCGAGGGCCTGTTTGAGCAGGGCGCCGTGGCCGCCGGGCATCTCGTTCTGCACGGCGGGCGAGAGCGCTTCCTCGGGGCTGAACCAGACCAGGTCGAGCGCGTCCTGCCGGGGCTGGCAGTCCCCGGCGACCGGAACGATGTAGGCCAGCGAGACCGCGTGCTGGCGCGGGTCGTGGTACGGCGTGACGCCTTGCGTCGGGAAGTACTCGGCGACGGTGAACGGTTGCAGGGAGGCCGGCACCCGGGGCAGCGCCACCGGGCCGAGGTCCTTTTCGAGGTGGCGCAGGAGGGCGTCACGGACCCGTTCGTGATGCAGCACGCGGCCGGAGACCAGCGCGCGGCTCACGTTGCCGTCGGGGCCGATGCGGAGCAGCACTCCTACGCTGGTCACCTCGCCGCTGTCCGCGACGCGCACCGGCACGGCTTCGACGTAGAGGATCGGCATGCGGGCACGGACCAGCTCCAGCTCGTCCGAGGCCAGCCACCCGGGCGTTGTCTCTGTCATGTCGGGCATGGCGTGATCATATTTCAGCGGCTCCGGTCTGTGGCCGAATTGGCCCCGGCCGGGCGGCGGGCCGCCGATCCGACGGCCCGCGAGTCCCGCCCCGACGGTCCTACTTGGCGGTGTGCGTCGGGTAGACCTGGACGTCGGTGTAGGCGCCCTTGATGTCTCCCGCGCCCGCGGGCCAGTCCAGGGTCACGGAGTGGGTCTCGTTCGGGGGCGTCACCAGGATGTTGGTCGGGGACGAGAGGCTCTCACCGGAGTTGTCGATGTCGTAGGCGAGGTTGAACACCGCGGCGTCGCCCGGCTTCAGGGTGGTGACACGCGGCTCGGCGTGGCCGCGCTCGATGGGGTTCGAGGTGTTGTCCTCGTCCTTGATGTCGACGCCCGCGAAGCCGGTCGCCGAGCACGTGGTCGAACCCCGGTTGACCATGGAGATGTTGATGCGTCCTGTGGTCTCGTCGGGCGCGGCGTCCACGGCGTCGATGGCCAGGTCCTCCGTCTTGCAGAAGGTGGCCTTGGTGCCGGAAACCGTCCCGGTGTTCGCGGCGCCGGCCTTGACCTCGGTGCCGCTGCCGGAGCCCGCCTTCGCGTCGCCGGCCTCCGACTTCGAGCCGCTGTCGGAGGACGCGGACGAAGAAGTGGCCGAGGAGTCCTTGGCGGAGGCGTCCGTACCGGAGTCACCGCCACCGCAGGCGGTGAGCGAGAGGGTGGCGGCGACACCGAGGGCGGCGAAAGCGGAGATGCGGGTGTACTTCATGGGGTTCCCCCGTGGGTGGCTCGGTGTGTGCGGTCTGAAGTATTTGTATCCCGCACCGAGTCACAGGCAGTGCTGCGAGGTGTCTTCGTTCTGTCACAGGCTCACCGTGTAAGGGCAGGTGACAGCCCGACCGGCCGGCCCCGTAGGTGCCTCGGGGCCGGCCGGTGGAAGGTCACTCAGGGGGCTTGCTCAGGCGTCTCGCTCAGCCGTACCGCTCAGTCGTCGCCGCCGAGACGGAAGTGGAAGATGCCCCACGTGAGGTGGGATTCGCGGCCACCGTTGATCCAGTGACCGAGTCCCGTCTTCATCCCGGTGAGGTAGTCGTGGCTGATCCTTCTGGCCAGCCCCTCGGCCTCCAGGCGCTCGGTCTCCTCGAGGACCCGCGTGTAGTGGTTCACCAACTGCTCGCGGTGCTCCTCGAACCCGCCGTCGACGGCGGTGAACCCGAGCCGCTTCAGCTCGCGCGTGTAGAAGCCGGGCGATCCCATGTCGTCCAGGTGGATCCGGTCGAGGATCGGCTGCAGTACGTCGGTGCTGCCGCCGTCCGTCGCCGCCATCGGGTCGGTGAAGATGAGATGGCCGCCGGGCCGCAGCACCCGGGCGATCTCCTTGAGGACCTGGCCCCGGTTCCCGCTGTGCAGGAAGGCGTCCTGGGACCAGACGACATCGACCTGGTCGTCCGGGTACGGGATGTCCTCGAAGGACCCGTCCACGACCTCGATCCGGTCGGTGAGCCCGCGGGCCGAGTTCAGCTCCTTGTGGCGCTGGTTCTCCACCTCGCTGAGGTTGAGGGCCAGCACCCGGCAGCCGTACGTCTCCGCGAGGTAGCGAGCCGAACCGCCGAACCCGGAACCGAGGTCGAGCACCACGGAGTCCCGGGTCAGCCCGAGCTTGGACGCCATCTGCTCGACGGTCCGCCGGCTGGCGTCCGCGATGGGCTCGTCGGCCCGCTCGTACAGGCCGATGTGGATGTCCTCGCCGCCCCACACCGTGGCGTAGAAGGTGTCGGCGTCGGGGGAGTTGTAGTAGCTGCGGGCGGTGCCGACCGCGCCCTTGTACTGGTCCTCTCCCTCCGTCCTGTACTCCTTCTCCGCGACATGGATGAAGAAGTCCGGCTGTTCACGCCGGTAGGTGTGCTGGAAGTCGCCGTAGGTCTCGATGCGCTGGAAACCGACGTCGGACATCAGTTTCCGCGTGTAGTCCTTCCGCAGCGGAAACATGTTGAGGTAGTACATGGAGCTGTCCGGGAAGCTGTACCGCATACGGCACAGCCCCTCGTCGACATACTCCGGCTCGACAATGACGTCCTCACCGCAGTAGTAGTAGCGGTGCTTGCTCGTGTACCCGTCGTCCAGGATCGCGTCGTAATTGCGCTGATCCAGGATGAGAATTCCGTCGTGCTTGAGCATCGCGTAGAACTCGGCCAGCGCCTTGCGCCGGTCGCGTTCCGAGAAGAGATGCGTGAAGGAGTTGCCGAGACAGACAATGGCGTCGTACTCCCCGTGGACGTCCCGGTTGAGCCATCGCCAGTCCGCCTGGACGACCCGCAGGATATGGTCTCCCCGCTTCTGGCCGTTCTCGAAAGCCCTCGCCAGCATCTCCGCGCTGCCGTCCGCGCTGACGGTCTCGAATCCCGCGGACAGCAGCGCCACGGAGTGGAATCCCGTGCCCGTCGCGACATCGAGCACGCTCTTCACCCCCCACTTCCGCAGCAGGTCGATGAAGAAATTGCCTTCGCTCTCCGCCCTCTTCTCCCAATCTATGAGGGAGTCCCATTTCTCGACGAAGCTGGGGACGTACTCCTCTGTGTAGTGCCCGGTTTCGCGTACTTCGACAGGGTTGTCGCCGAACTCTTGGGCCGGTTGCACGATGATGGGGAACCCTTCAGCTCTGAGGAATCTTGCCCTGACGCGGCAGCCCAAGACGGCACAGAGCTCCAGCACTCGGGAGCCGCACGGTCTGAGCGCATCGCTGTCCAAGACTGAGCGGTCTCATGCCTCCAAAGTTCGTATACAGGGCCGGGGTTGAGGCAAAGAGCGCGCCTGGCCAGCGCCTCTCCGGCCCAAGATTGTTTGAGGTGGAGAGAGTGAAACCGTCTCGTATAAAGGTCATTCGAGGAGGAACCGCCGCGACGGCGATAGTCGGCCAGGGCCGGAAACCGCTCCAGGGCGGTCGCGCCCGGTGTGCAGAGGTGTTGACGTGCGGTCCACCCCGCGTGAGATCTTGGGCCCCGTTCAGGACTGTTCGATAAGTCAGAGGCAGTTCGGTATCCCGAACGAAGCCGTAACTCCCGGGAAAGGGGAGGGACATGACGACGTCCGGAGGCCGGTCGATGAGACGGCGTGACTTCATGGCCGCTTCGGCCCTCGGCACCGCCGCCGTGGCGGCCGGCTCCTGGCCGACGGCCGCCCTGGCGGCGGAGCCCGGCACCGGCGCGGCCCACGCGCTCGCGAAGGAGCTTCCGCCGTACGTCGGCGCCGGCAGCACGGCACCCGTCCGGCCCTTCCGGCTGAACGAAGTTGCCCTGGGCAAGGGCCTGTTCCAGGAGAAGCGCGACAGGGTGAAGGCCTTCATCCGCGCCTACGACGAGCGGCGCTTCCTCGTGCTGTTCAACAAGGTCGCGGGCCGGTCCAACCCGCCCGGCCTCGAGGTGCCCGGAGGCTGGGAGGACGGCGGCCTGCTCAGCGGCCACTGGGCCGGCCACTACCTCACCGCCCTCGCGCAGTCCCACGTCGACCAGGGCGAACAGGTCTACAAGGACAAGCTCGACCGCATGGTGTCCGAACTGGGCGCCTGCCAGGACGCGCTGAAGGGCAAGACGGTCCACCCGGGCTACCTGGGCGCACTGCCCGAGGACACCGTGCTGCGCGCGGGCCCGCCCCGGTTCGCCGTGTACGGCAGCGACCCCGACACCAACACCTGGGCGCCCTGGTACACCCAGCACAAGATCATGCGCGGCCTGCTGGACGCGTACACCCTCACCGGCAACGAGCAGGCCTTCGAGATCGTCCGGGCCATGGCGGACTGGGCCCACCTGGCACTGACACTCGGCGACATCGAACACCCCGACTACAAGGGGCCCGTCACCCGCGACGACCTGAACTACCTGTGGGACACCTACATCGCGGGGGAGTACGGCGGCGCCAACGAGGTCCTCGCCGAGATCCACGCGCTCACCGGCGACGGGCGCCACCTGGAGACCGCCCGGCTCTTCGACAGCCGCGAGTCCCTCTTCCAGGCTTGCGTCGAGAACCGCGACATCCTCGTCACCACCGACGAGAACCGCCCCGGCCGCAGACGCCCGAACCACCTGCACGCCAACACGCACGTCCCCAACTTCATCGGCTACCTACGGGTCTTCGAGCAGAACCGGGACGACGACTACCGGCGCGCGGCGGAGAACTTCTTCGGCATGGTCGTCCCCCATCGGATGTTCGCGCACGGGGGCACCAGCGGGACCGTCCCCGGCAGCAACACCAACCCCGAGGCGTTCCAGAACCGCGACAACGTCGCCCACGCCATCGCGGGCGACGGGGCCGAGTCCTGCACCACGTACAACCTGCTCAAGCTGGCGCGCAATCTCTTCACCCTCGACCCCGACCCGGCCTACATGGACTACTACGAGCGCGGCCTGGTCAACATGGTGCTCGGGCAGCGCGCCGACACGGACCGGACGGACGATCCGCAGCTCGCCTACTTCCAGCCGCTGACCCCGGGCGCCGCCCGCGAGTACGACAACACCGGAACCTGCTGCGGCGGCAGCGGCCTCGAAGGCGGCACCAAGTACCAGGAGACGGTGTACTTCCGCTCGGCCGACGACAAGACCCTGTGGGTCAACCTGTACGTCCCCTCCACCCTGCGCTGGCGGGACCGGGGCCTCACGGTCACCCAGACGACCGGCTTCCCGCGCGAACAGCGCAGCACGCTGAAGGTCGAGGGACGCGGCCGGCTCGCCCTCAAGCTGCGCGTCCCCGGCTGGGTGGCCGACACCAAGGACGGCTTCGCGGTCTCGGTCAACGGGCGCCGCCGCACCGGCCCGCGCCCGAAGCCGGGCAGCTACCTCACGATCGACCGCGACTGGCGCCCCGGCGACACCGTCGAGATCTCGATGCCGTTCACCGTCCGCATCGAGCGCGCCATCGACCGCCCGGAGATCCAATCGGTCTTCTGGGGTCCGCTGTTGATGCCGGTGCTCGGCGAGGTGGCCAAGGGCGAATTCCAGGAGCTGACGCTCTACCGGCACCTCAAGCGCGACGGGAACTACGCCCGGTCGGCGATCACCCCGCGCCCCGGCCAGACCCTCGCCGTCGGCGACCGCACCCTGCGCCCGCACTATGTCGGCGACCGGCAGCCCCAGTCCGCCTACTTCAAGCGCGTCGAACCCGAGGTGGTCTTCGGCTCCGTCGCCACCGGCGTGCCCAACCGCAAGCGCGACGACAACCTGCCGGACTACGACGTGCCGGTCGAGGGCGTCACCTCACCCGGCGACGAGGGCCTGACCTTCCTCGACGTGGTGTGGGACGGAGCACCGTTCGCCGAGCACCGCGACTTCGTCCGCCGGGTGGAGCGGACCGCTGACAAGTGGGTCGCCGCCGGCCTCTTCACGAAGGAGCAGCGCGCCACCGTCGTCGAGCACGCGACCGCGGCGGAGCGTGAGCTGGCACCCTAGCTCTGTGCGGTGCGGTGCGGTGCGGTGCGATGCGGTGCGGTGCCGTCCCGGCTCTGGCGATGAGTCCCGGCGCGATGGTCGGTCTGCACTTTCGACGCTCGATCCATCGCAGACCCGGAGGGCATCATGGCCGCTTCCTATACGTTCGACGTCTTCTCCAGCCTCGACGGGTTCGGCGCCGCCGACGGCGGCAGCTGGACCGGGTACTGGGGCAAGCAGGGCCCCGAGCTGCTCGATCACCGCCTCGACCTGTACCGCGAGGAGCAGCGGATGGTCTTCGGTGCGGACACGTACCGGGCGTTCGCGCGGATGCTGGCCTCCAGCACCGAGGAGTCGGAGGTGCGCGATCCCTGGGTCACGCGGATGATCGGCCTGCCTGCCACGGTCGTGTCGAGCACGCTGGAAGAGCCGCTGGACTGGCCGGACGCGACCGTCGCGCCGGGCGACGCCGTCGATGTCGTCGCCCGGCTCAAGGCGGATTCCCCGGTGCCGCTGCGCTCGCACGGCAGCCTGTCCATGAACCGGGCGCTGATGGCGGCGGGTCTGGTGGACCGCGTCCAGGTGACGCTCTTCCCCGTGATCACCGGGCGGACCGGGCTCGACCCGATCTTCCAGGGCGCGGCCGACTTCGACCTGGAGCTGCTGGAGCAGCGCACGCTCGACAGCCACATCCAGGAGCTGGTCTACCGGCCGATCCTGCACGTCTGATCATTAACGGTTCGAGGCCGCCAGCACCGGAACCTCCGGCAGCGCCGTCTCGTGGATCCACGCCCGGAACACCTCGTCCACGGGGCGGCGCGCGAACCGCTCCATGTGCGCCGCGAACATCTCGGTCGTGACGACGCCGTGCCGGTGCAGGTCCGTCCAGGCGCGCAGGGCCTCGAAGAACGCCTCGTCGCCGAGTGCGCAGCGCAGGGCGTGGATCGCCAGGGCGCCGCGCTCGTAGAGGCGGTCGTCGAACATGTTCTTACGCCCCGGGTCGGCCAGGGACAGGTTCTCGGGGAGGTCGGCGAGCAGCCGGTGGGCCGCGGCGGCCAGGTCCTGTGCGCCGCGGCCGTCCGAGCGTTCGCACCAGAGCCACTCCGCGTACTTGGCGAGGCCCTCGTGCAGCCAGATGTGCTGCCAGTCGGCGACGGTGACGCTGTTGCCGAACCACTGGTGGGCCAGCTCGTGGGCGATGAGCCGCTCCGAACTCCGGGCGCCGTCCACGTGGTTGGTGCCGAACAGCGACAGGCCCTGCGCCTCCACGGGCACGTCGAGCTCCTCGTCGGCCACCACGACCGCGTACTCGCCGAACGGGTAGGGGCCGAACAGCTCCTGGAACAGGGCCATCATCTGCGGCTGGCGCGCGAAGTCGCGGGAGAAGTCGGTGAGCAGATGGGCCGGGAAGTGGCCGGTCTGCGGGACCCGGTCGAGGCCCGGATCGCCGAGCAGCGCCGTCTGGAATCTGCCGATGGCCAGGCCGACCAAGTAGCTGGAGGTGGGGGCGGGTTGCTCGTACAGCCAGGTCGTGGTCGAGGCCCTGGTCGTACGGGTGAGGAGGCGGCCGCCGATCACCACCTGGTACGCGGAGGGGGTGGTGAGGGAGATCTGGTACGCGGCCTTGTCGGCGGGGCGGTCGTTGCACGGGTACCAGGAGGGGGCGCCGACCGGCTGGCTTGCGACGAGCGCGCCGTCGGTCAGCTCCTCCCAACCCAGGCCGCCCCAGGCGCTCTTCACCGGCTTCGGGTTGCCGGAGTAGTGCACCTCGACGGTGAACGCGGCGCTCGCGGCCAGTGGCTTCGCCGGCCGGATCCGCAGCCGGCCACCGCGCAGCGTGTAGTGCGCGGGACGGCCGTCGACCCGGATCCGGCCGATCCGGAAGTCGGCGAAGTTCAGCTGGAACTCGTCCAGTTCGGCGCGGCCCGCGATGGCGCTGAGCCGGGCCGTGCCGGCCAGCCGGTTGGGCTCGGGCCGGTAGTCCAGGTCGAGCTCGTAGCGGTGCACCCGGTAGCGGGGGTCCCCGTTGGACGGGAAGTAGGAGTCGGGACCGTGCTGCCCGTGGTTCCGGCCGCTGTGGTGCTGACCGTAGTGCTGCCCGTTCACGCCTCGTCCGCTCCCTGTCCCTGTGCCCGTACTCGTCCTCTTACCCGTACGACATGGCCAACGCGCCTTCGGGGCCCACCGGTTCACGGGCGCCACGCCTCTATCGGGTTGCCGAGCCACCGGCTGCCCGGCGGCACCGACTCGCCGGCCATCACCAGGGACGCGGGCCCCAGCGTGCTGCGGGCGCCGATCTCGCTGCCCGGCAGCACGATTCCGCCCGGACCCAGCGTGGCGCCCTCGCGAAGGGTCACAGTATCCGTCCGCAAGATCCGGTCGTGGAAGAGGTGCGTCTGCAGGACACAGCCCCGGTTCACGGTCGCCCCGGCCTCCAGGGTGACCAGGTCGGTCTCCGGGAGCCAGTAGCTCTCGCACCACACGCCCGCCCCGATGTGCGCGCCGAGCCCGCGCAGCCAGGCGGTGAGGACCGGGGTGCCGGGCACCGATCCGGCGAGCCAGGGCACGGCGAGCATCTCCACGAAGGTGTCGGCCAGTTCGTCCCGCCACACGAAACCGCACCACAGCGGGTGCTCGCCCGTGCGATGGCTGCCGACCAGCAGCCACTTGGCCACGATCGAGACCGTGCACGCGAGGACGCCCGCGGCCAGGAGGACGGGGCCGCTGACGAGTGCCGCCACCCACAGGCCGTGGGCCGAGGCGACGGCGGCCAGCGCGCCGAGGACCAGGACGATCAGCGCCGCCGAGCAGAACACCGGGACGAGACGGCCCAGTTCGACCAGGGCGCGCGCCCAGCGCAGCCGGAGCGGCGGTGTGTAGGTGCGGCTCGGATCGACGCCGGTGGCCGGGCGGGGCAGCCGGACCGGCGGCAGACCCAGGTACGAACTGCCCTGCTTGGCCTTCTTCGGGGTGGCCGACAGGACGCCCACCAGACCGTCGTCCGGCACCGAGCGGCCGGGCGCCGTCATGCCCGAGTTGCCGAGAAACGCCCGGCGGCCGATCCGGGCGCGCCCGATCCGCACCCAGCCGCCCCCGAGTTCGTACGGCGCGGTCAGCGTGTCGTCGGCGAGGAACGCGCCGTCGCCGACCGTGGTGAGGCCGGGCAGCGCGAGCACCGTGGACACCTCGGCGTCCCGGCCGACGCGCATGCCGAGCAGCCGCATCCACACCGGCGTGACGAGCCCCGCGTACAGCGGGAACAGCGTCTGCCGGGACAGGTCCATCAGCTGGGTCACGGTCCAGGACTGCCAGCCCGCCCGGCTGTGCACCGGGAACGTACCTTCCCGCAGGCCGAGCCCGGCCAAGCGGACACTGGCCAGGATCAGCACGGCGTACGTGAGTCCGTAGGCGAGCGCCGCGGGGGCGGCGGCGAGCAGTCCGCCGCGCAGGGCCTCGCCGAGCCCGGCGCCCGCGGGCACGAAGGCGCGCGCGACGAGCAGCGCCGGGAGGGCGGACAGGAGCGGGAGGAGCGTGAGGCCGAGGCCTGCGGCGCCGTACATCGCGCGCCAGCCCACCGTGCGCGGCGGCCGCTGCGCGGGCCACTCCCGCTTGGTCTTGCCGAGCTTGACCGCCGGGGAGCCCGCCCAGCGCTGACCGGTCGGTACGTGCCCCTGGACGGTGGAGCCCGGCGCGATCTCGGCGCGCTTGCCCACCCGGGCGCCCGGGAACAGGACGCTCCGCGTGCCGACCAGGGCGCCCGCGCCGACCTTCACGGCGCCGATCTCCAGGCGGTCGCCGTCGAGCCAGTGCCCCGACAGGTCGACCTCGCTCTCGACGGCACAGCCGCGGCCGAGCTTGAGCAGGCCGGTGACCGGCGGCAGCGAGTGCAGGTCGACGTCGGGGCCGACCCGGGCGCCGAGCGCGCGGGCGTAGCGCTGGAGCCAGGAGCCGGTCAGCGAGGTGGCGCCGCTGTGCTCGGCGAGCCGCTCGGCGGTCCACAGCCGCAGATGGACGCCGCCGCCTCTCGGATACGTACCCGGGCCGACGCCGCGCAGCAGCAGCCGGGCGCCGCACACCGCCACGGCGAGCCGGCCCGGCGGGCTGAACAGGACCAGTGCCGCGGGCGCGAGCAGCCACCAGGAGGCGGCCGGGGCCCACGCGTAGCCGCCGAACCGGTGCAGGACGTCGGCCAGCGCGGCGAGCGCGACCGTCCAGCGCAGGCCGTTGAGGGTGAACAGCGGTATCAGGAGCAGCAGTTGGACGAGCTTGGCGCGGTTCGGGACCGGGGCGATCGTGCGCTCCGCGCCGTCGTCCTGCGCCGACTTCTCCAGGCGGCGGGCCAGCTTGCGCAGGACCGGTCGCTCGTAGAGGTCGATCACGGCGGCGTCCGGGTAGCGGGTCCGCAGCCGGGTGGTGAGCTGGGCGGCGGCGAGGCTGCCGCCCCCGATGGTGAAGAAGTTGTCGTGCGCGTCGGTGACGGGGACGCCGAGGGTCTCGGTCCATTGCTCGGCGAGCCAGGCCTCGGTGCCGTAGAGCTGCTCGGCCGGGGCGTCGGTCGCCACGTCGGGCAGTGGCCACGGCAGCGCGTCGCGGTCGACCTTGCCGGAGGTGCGCGTGGGCAGCTCGGCGACGGGCGCGAGCAACGGCACGAGGGCGGCGGGCAGTTCGGAGCGCAGCTTGTCCACGGCGGCCGCGTGCTGCCAGCCCTCCTGGGTGACGATGTAGCCGACGAGCAGCTGGTTGCCGCCGCGTGCGGTGCGCACGGCGCAGGCCGCGCCCGCGACGCCGGGCAGCGCCTGGAGCGCGGAGTCGACCTCGCCGAGTTCGATGCGCCGCCCGCCGAGCTTGATCTGCTCGTCGCCGCGCCCGAGGAAGACCAGCCCCTCGGGGTCGGCCTTGACCAGGTCGCCACTGCGGTAGGCGCGCTCCCAGCCGAGGGCGGGCAGCGGCGGGTACTTCTCGGCGTCCTTGGCCGGGTCGAGATAGCGGGCCAACCCCACGCCGCCGATGACGAGTTGACCGCTGGCGCCCATCGGGACGGGCCGGTCGGCCTCGTCGACCACGGCGAGTTCCCAGCCGTCCAGCGGCAGCCCGATGCGGATCGGCTCGGCGCCGGTCATCAGGGCGGCGCAGGAGACGACGGTGGCCTCGGTGGGCCCGTACGTGTTCCACACCTCGCGGCCCTCGGTGACCAGGCGCTGGACGAGCTCGGGCGGGCACGCCTCGCCGCCGAAGATCAGCAGCCGGACGTCGTTCAGGGCCTCCGGCTCCCACAGCGCGGCCAGCGTCGGCACGGTGGAGATCACGGTGATCTCCTGCTCGGCCAGCCAGGGCCCGAGATCGGCGCCGCCACGCACCTGGGCGCGCGGCACCGGCACCAGGCAGGCGCCGTGCCGCCACGCCAGCCACATCTCCTCGCAGGACGCGTCGAAGGCGACGGACAGGCCCGCCATGACCCGGTCGCCGGGCCCGATCGGATCCTCGGCGAGGAAGAGCGCGGCCTCCGCGTCGACGAACGCCGCGGCGCCGCGGTTGCGGACGGCGACGCCCTTGGGCCGCCCGGTCGAACCGGACGTGAAGATGATCCACGCGTCGTCCTCGGGCCCGGGCTGCCCGGCGGGAACGGGGGAGGGCTCCGCGACGGTGAAGGCGTGCCCCGCTCCGATCGCGGTCCGCACTCCCGCTTCGCCGAAGACGAGTTCGGCCCGCTCGTCCGGATCCTCGGCATCCACGGGTACGTATGCGGCGCCCGCCGAGAGCACGGCGAGAATGGCGACGTACAGGTCGTTCGTCCCCGACGGCACCCGCACGCCGACGCGGTCGCCGCGCCCCACCCCGGCCTCGGCCAGACGGCTGCGCAGCCGGTCGACCTCGGCGTCCAGCGCGCGGTACGTCAGTCGGCGCACGCCGTCGTCGAGGGCGAGCTCGTCGGGGTGCTTTCGGACGGTCGCGTCGAGGATGTCGACCAGGGTGCGCGGGGCGGCGGCGTCCTTCGCGGAGAAGTGCGCCGGAGCGTCGAGCCGTTCGGTCAGCTCCGCTTCGAGCAGGCTGAGCTCGTCGTGTGCGCGAGTGGCGTCCATCGGGTCCCAACGTCGAGGAGACGGCAGCCCCGGCCGGCGCGACGCAAGTGCCCCCGAACTGCCCTGAGTTGTCCGGCCGGAGCCGGACAACCGGGACATGTTACGGCGTCCGGGACGCAGGACGCGGATCGTGCAGGTCAATCGGTACTTTTGAACTCCACCGGGGTGGCGCTCAGTTGGGCTGGGAGACCATGCCTCGGGGAGGTCAGATGACCGTGCCGACATCCTTGGCGGTGATGCTGTCCATGGCGCGCTCGGCCACCGCGGCGATGGTCATCGAGGGGTTGCAGGCGCCGGTGGTGCCGGGGATGAGCGCGCCGTCGAGTACGTAGAGACCGCGCTGGCCCTGGACGCGTCCCTCCAGGTCGCACACGGTGCCCATCGGGGCGCCGCCCAGTGGATGCCAGGTGCTGTTGACCAGGGAGTTGGTGTCGATGAGGGCACCGAGACCACGGGAGATCGTCGTGACCCGCCGATGGATGGCGCGGTAGCTGGTCTCGTCACCGCCCGCGGGCCAGTGCAGGGACACGGAGTCGGTGGCGGAGTTGTAGCGCAGCCGGCCGCGGTCGGGGCTGACGCCGAAGCCCACCAGCATGGTCGTGCGGGTGTCGAGGCCGAGAGGCGGGAGGGAGGCCTGGATCACGGTGTTCGCGGTGGCCGGGTCGGCCCAGTCCTTGCTGCCGTAGACGACGGGACCGCCCTGTTCGCCGCCGAAGTCCTCCTGGAGGCTGGTCCACGCGTAGATGCGGTCGCCGTTGGTGCCCCAGCCCTCGCCGAGCCCGTCCGGCAGGTCGGGGACGGCGCCGGTCGCGCCGGCGCGGACCAGGAGTTTGCTGGTGTTGACGCTGCCGGCCGCCATGATCAGGGCGCGGGTGGTGAGCACCTTCTGCTCCAGCACGGTGCCGGAGTCGTCGGTGTGGTCGACGTGCACCTCCCAGCGGCCGTCGGCGGCGCGGGCCACGGAGGTGACGTTGTGGTGGGTGGCGACGGTGACCTTGCCGGTCGCCTCGGCCTGCTTCAGGTAGGTCACGTCCACGGAGTGCTTGCCGCCGTTGTTGACGCCGAGCGCGCAGTCGCCGTTCGTGTACGAGGGCTTCATGTCACCGCGCAGTTCGGCCAGGGCGTAGTCCCAGTCGATCGGCATGGGGATCTTCTCCAGGCCGTATCCGGCCTTGCGGACCCGTTCGCCGAAGACCCGGGACGCGAAGTAGTTGGGTGAGTCGATCAGTTGGTCGGGGGCGGTGTCCGCCTTGAGCATGCGGGCGACGCGTGGATAGTGGACGCGGTCCATGCGCCGGTAGTCGAGGTCTTCGGGCAGCCAGGTGTTGAAGACGGACTCCGATGGCTGGAGCGTCATGCCCTGGTAGACGAGCGATCCGCCGCCGACCCCGGCCGCGCACACGCTCAGGATGTTCTCCCCGAGGACCGGTTCGAGGAGCCCCGCGTAGGGGGCGAAGCCGAGCGGGGTGCCGATCAGGCGGGCCAGCGGCCGGACGGCCTCGGGGAGGGTGCCGTACCAGAGCACCCGCTTGTCGAGCCCGGAGACGTGCGGGAAGGTCTCCGCGTTCGGGCCGGTCGGCCAGCGCCGCCCGCGTTCGAGGACGGTCACCGGGACGCCCGCCTGGGCGAGCCGCAGTGCGGCGACGCCACCGCCGAATCCCGATCCGATGACGACGACGCGGTGTTCCTCGCGGGTCAGGCGTACGCGGGCGGGTGCGGCCGCCGCGACCGGGGCCGGGAGGGCGGCGGTGGCGGCGAGGGCGGTGGCGCCGGTGAGCAGGGCGCGCCTGGTGGGGGAGGGCATGAGCAACTCCTTGACCAAGTGGGGGAGGGAGGTCACAAGGGGGCAGAGGGCACAGGGGCATACGCGTACGCCTGCCAACTCCGGGCGAGAGTAGGGTGGTTACTCGCCGGTCAGCTACCGCAGAGTAGAGTCGCGTGTCACTCAGTGACAAGATGGCGGCATGCGACAGATGCCATGGGAAGAGTGGCGGCAGGAGCCGACGCCGACAGGTGAGCGGCCCTCGCTCGCCGAACGCCGCAAGGCCGCGCTCCGGTTCGAGATCGCCTGCGAGGCGGTGCGCCTGTTCACCTCCCAGGGCGTCACCGCCACGACGGGAGCGCAGATTGCGGAGGCCGTCGGTGTCTCCTCACGCACGCTGTGGCGGCACTTCCCGACGAAGGAGAGCTGCGTGCTCCCGCTGCTCGCGGCGGGACTCGACTTCGCGGTGACCCAACTGCGGCGCTGGCCCGCCCACATGAGCCTGCTGGACTTCTTCACCGAGTCGCGCGGAACGGGCGATCTGCCGCAGGGCACGCCCACCATCCTGGCCCTGATCCGCATGACCTCGACCGAGCCCGCGCTGCGCGCCGTCTGGCTCCAGGCCCACGACGACGCGCTCCCCGTCCTCGGCCGCCTGCTCGCGGAACGCTCCGGCGGCCACGCCGACGACCTGCGTGTGACGGTTCACGCCGCGACCCTCAACGGCGCCCTGCGCGCGGCCGCGGAGGACTTCGCCCGCCGCTACGCGGACCAACCCGAGGCCTCGTACGACGAGTTCGCCGCATGCCTCGACGTCGCCCTGCGCGCGGCGTCGGAGGGGCTGCCGTACTAGTGGCTGTCAGTCGTCCCACCGCGGTGGTCGGCGGCGGTGATGAGCTGGTCGAGTCGACGGAGGGTGTGAGTCATCTCCTCGACCTTGGCCGAGAGGCGGTCGCGCTCGGTGCGCAGCAGGCGGCGCTGCGGGGCGGTGGTGCGGCCGTTGTTCACGCAGGGCAGCAGCGCCGCGATGGAACGGCTGCTGAGGCCGGCCGCGTAGAACTGCTGGAACAGGCGGACCACCTCGACGGTGCCTTCGGCGTAGCGGCGCTGCCCCGACGGTGTGCGCTCCGGACTCAGCAAGCCCTGTTCCTCGTAGTAGCGCAAGGCGCGCACACTCACGCCGGCCCGATGCGCCAGCTCCCCGATTTTCATGGTCCCGTCCCCTCGCCCGCGCTTGACTCTCACGTCGACGTGAGGTTTTAGCGTAGCGGGCATGGACATTCGAAACGAGATTGCGCTGGTCACCGGCGCCAACCGCGGCATCGGACACAGCTTCGTCGCCGAGCTGCGACGCCGGGGAGTTAAGAAGATCTACGCGGCCACCCGCCGTCCGGAGACCGTCCCCGAGATGCCGGGCGTCGTCCCGCTGATCCTGGACGTCACCGATGACGCCTCGGTGGCCCGGGCCGCGGACGCGGTCGACGACGTCACCCTGCTCGTCAACAACGCCGGGGTGTCGACCTTCGCCCGGCTCACCGACGGTGCGGAGTCGGACATCCGGCTGGAGATGGAGACCAACTTCTTCGGCACCCTGCGCATGGTGCGCGCCTTCGCGCCGGTCCTGGGCGCCAACGGCGGCGGTGCCGTGCTCAACGTGCTGTCGGTCATGGCGTGGATGGCATACGAGCACTCCAACAGCTACGGCGCGTCCAAGGCCGCCGCTTGGGCGCTGACCAACGGGATCCGGTACGAACTCGCGGGACAGGGCACCCAGGTCACGGCGCTGGCCATGGCGAGCGTCGACACCGACATGATGGCCGGAATCGAGGACGTGAAGTCGGACCCCGATGTGATCGCCAAGGCCGCGCTGGACGGCCTGGAGGCCGGCGCCCTCGAAGTGCTGGCCGACCAGCGGACGACCCAGTGGAAGTCGCGGCTCGGCGAGGACCCGGCCCTTCTGTATCCGCAATTGACCGCACAAGCCCTACACGGACTCTCCCGATGACACGTCCCACAGGGAACGAGTGCCGAACCCGGCCAGATCCAGGGCCAGTTCCGCGTACATGGCGTTGGCCCAGGAGAACCAGTCGCGGGTGAACCTGTCCGGGTCGTCCTTGTGGAAGGACTCGTGCATCGCCCCGGTCCCGGCGTCGGTGTCGATCAGGGTGTGCAGCAACTGGAGCCGCCGGTCGGGGCCGTTGCTGGTGAGACCCTCCACGGCGAGGGCGATCGGCCAGATGTAACCGTCAGGGGTGTGCGGGCTACCCACGCCCTCGGCGGCCGTTCCCCGGTACCAGGTCGGGTTGGCGGGCGAGAGCACGAACGCGCGGGTCGCCAGGTACAGCGGGTCCTTCGGCGAGATGCCGGCGACCAGCGGCAGGGACAGCAGGCTGGGCATGTTGGCGTCGTCCGTCAGGAGCGCGTTGCCGAGTCCGTCGACCTCGTAGGCGTAGATCGGGCCGTGGTCGGGGTGGTCGACGGTGCCGTGCCGCTGTGTCGCCGCGCGCAGCTCGCCCGCCAACTCGGCCGCGCTGTCAGCCAGTTCGCTGTCCTGTATGTGCCGCGCCATCTCGGCGAAGCCGTCGAGGGCAGCGGCCGCGCACAGGTTGGCGGGCACGTTGTAGCCGTAGGTGCACGCGTCATCGCTGGGCCTGAACCCGCTCCAGGTCATCCCTGTCTCGGCGACGGGTGTGCCGCGCCCTTCGTTCTGCAGGGTGTCGGTCGCCGGGACGTTCGCCCGTACGAAGCGGTACTTGGAGAGGTGCTCGTGGTCCTGCTCCGTGCGCCATACGGAGATCGCGGCGCGCGCCGCCTCCATCGCCTGCGCCAAGTGGTCGGTGCGCCCGGTCGCCCGCCAGAAACGGTGGGCCAGCAGGAGCGGGAAGGCGAGGGAGTCGACCTCGTACTTCTCCTCCCAGACCCAGGGGTCCTCGCACAGGTCGTCCGTGTCGTGGGCCCGCCCGGAGGGCTCGGCGTTGAACGCGTTGGCGTACGGGTTGTGCGCGATCTGCCGGAACTGGCGGCGCAGCACGGCGAGGAGAAGCTCTTGCAGATCCTCGTCGTCCTCGAGCAGCGCCAGGTAGGGCATCATCTGCGTCGTCGAGTCACGCAGCCACATCGCGGGGATGTCACCCGTCACGACGAACGCGGTGCCGTCGGGCATCGGGCGGATGGTGCGGGCCAGCGTGTCGTCCAGGCAACGCAGCAGCGTCTGTCCGAAGCGGGGGTCGCCGAGCTCGTCGAGGCGGCGGACCGCCCGTTGGACGACCGGGTTGTGCTGGACGCTGGTGGGAAACGGCATCGTAGGCCTTTCGGTGGCGGGGCGATGCCAAACGTAGATCACGAACGAGGGGCGAGGAAGAGCGCGACAGGGCTGGGTCGTCGCCGCGCTCGCGATGGTGACGACTATTGACAGTGCGTCAGAAGTCGCTCACCGTGCCGCCATGACCATCGTCCCGCCACCCGCCCGATTCCTTCCCCGCGGTGCCGAGTCCTGGCGCGACCCCTACGCGATGTACGCGGCCCTGCGCGACCACGATCCGCTCCACCACGTCGAGGACGGCGACTACTGGGTGCTCTCCCGCTACGACGACGTCCTGGACGCGCTGCGCCGCCCCGAGGTGTTCTCGTCACGCCAGGGTCTTACGGTGGTCCGCGACGACATGGCCGCGGCAGGAGTGGAGGCCGCGCCGCCGCTGGTCATGCTCGACCCGCCGGAGCACACGGAGTTCCGCGGGCTGCTCACCAAGGGGTTCACCCCGCGCCGCGTGGAATCCGTGGCGGACGCGGTACGCGACTTCGTCCGCACCCGGCTCGATGCGATCGCCCAGATGGCAGGGGCGGGCGATCCGGTCGATATCGTCGCCGAACTGATGCGGCCGCTCCCGTGTTTCGTCGTCGCCCACTACCTGGGTGTCGACGCGGCCGACCGGCAGCGATTCGCGGCCTGGACGCAGTCGATCGTGCAGGCGGGCGCCCAGGGCCACGCCCTCGACGCGCGCGAAGCGGTCGCCGACCTCTTCGCGTACTTCGCGGAACTGATCGAGCGGCGCCGCGCGCACCCGGCCGACGACACCGTCTCCGACCTCGTCCGTGTCATGGCCGACGATCCGCAGGCCGTGATCCGGATCCTGGGATTCGCGTTCACCATGATCGCCGGCGGCAACGACACGACCATCGGACTGCTCACCACCGCAGCCCAACTCCTCACCGAGCAACCCGGGTTACGAGCGAGGATCGCATCGGACCCGGAGTCGACCGGGCCCTTCGTCGAGGAGGCGCTGCGCCTGGCGTCGCCGGTGCAGGGCCTGGCCCGTACCCTCACCGAGGACCTGAGTCTGCACGGCAGGACCGTGCCGGCGGGGGCCAAGGTGTTGCTCCTCCACGGCTCAGCCAACCGCGACCCGCGTGCCTTCGGCCCCCACGCCGACGAGGTCGACCTGGCGCGTACGACCCCACAGCACCTGGCCTTCGGCTACGGCCCGCACCACTGCCTGGGCGCCGCGGCGGCCCGCCTCCAGGGGCGGATCGCCCTCACCGAACTCATCTCCCGCTTCCCCCACTTCACGGTCGACGCGCCCCGCGGTACGTTCGCGGACGGCTGCTACGTGCGCCGGTACGAGACGCTGCCGTTCGCGGCCGGCGGGTGAGCCGAGGGGCCCGCCCGCCGTACGAGCATCACCTCCGAGAAGACGTGCGGGATCGACGAGGGGACGGCCGTATGCCACTGGAACCGGTGACCCAGGCGCTTCTGGCGGAACTGGCCAAGGCCGACGGCCCGGCGATGCACGAGTCCACGCCGGCCATCGCCCGGCTGCACGCCCCGATCCTCTCCGGTATCAGCGGCCGGGGCCCGGAGATCGGTGCGGTACGGGACGTCAAGATCGCGGGCCGTGACGGCGGGAGGTTCCGCACGCGGGTGCTGCGGCCCACGGGGACCCCGCAGGCGGTCGTCGTGTACTTCCACGGCGGCGGTTGGGTCGTCGGGGACATCGACCTGCAGTACGACCACGTGGGCCGCCGGCTCGCGAACGCGACGCGGGCGACCGTGGTCATGGTCAACTATCGCAAGGCGCCGGAGTATCCGTTCCCCACGGCCATAGAGGACAGTTGGGCAGCCCTGACCTGGACCGCCGAGCATGCGGGTGAGCTCGCCCCGCTGGGCGCCCCGTTGCTCGTCGCCGGTGACAGCGCGGGCGGCAACATCGCGGCGGTGATGACCCGCTGGGCCCGCGACCGCGGCGGACCCGCCGTCGACCACCAGGCCCTGATCTATCCCGTCACCGACTGCGACCTGGACCGGCCCTCGTACCTCGCCCCGCAGAACCAGCTCATGCTCACCCGCGACACGATGGCCTGGTTCTGGGGCCACTACCTCCCCGCGGAGCGGGCCCGCACGCACCCGGACGCCTCCCCGCTGCGCGCCGACAGCCTCGCGGGCCTGCCCCCGGCGCTCGTGTACGTCGCCGAGTACGACCCGTTGCACGACGAAGGTGTCGCCTACGCGCACGCGCTGCGCGACGCGGGCGTCCCGGTGGCTCTTGAAGAGGCCGCGGGGCAGATGCACGCCTTCTTCCAGATGGCAGGCATCCTGCCGGGCTTCGAGGACGGGCTGCGGCTCGTGGCGGAGCACATCAACAAGTTCGTCGCCGAAAGGACGGTGTGAGCCATGGCCGACCACGACGTGCTCGTCATCGGCGCCGGATTCGCCGGCCTCTACCAGCTGCACCGGCTGCGCGCGCTCGGCTTCGACACCTGCGTGATCGAGGCGGGCGCGGACGTCGGCGGCACCTGGTACTGGAACCGCTATCCGGGCGCCCGCTGCGACATCGAGTCCGTCGAGTACTCCTACTCCTTCGACGCCGAACTCGAGCAGGAGTGGGACTGGAGCGAGCGCTACGCGGCCCAGCCGGAGATCCTCGCCTATGCCCGTCATGTGGCCGACCGCTTCGACCTGCGCAAGGACGTCGTCTTCAACACCCGCGTGGAATCGCTCGATTGGGACGACGCGGCGGAGCGCTGGACGGTCCGGGCCTCCGACGGCACACCCCGCACCGCCCGGTACGTCATCGCGGCCACCGGATGCCTGTCCGTACCGTCCCGGCCCGCCTTCGAGGGCCTCACGGACTTCGCGGGCGAGGTGCTGTGGACGTCCAACTGGCCGCACGAGGGCGCCGACCTCGCCGGCAAACGGGTGGCCGTGATCGGCACCGGATCCTCCGGACTGCAGACGATCACCGCGATCGCCCCGCTGGTCGGCTCGCTCGCCGTCTTCCAGCGCACCCCGTCCTACGCGGTGCCCGCCCACAACGGACCCAACGCCGCCCGCCTCGCCGCGGCGCGGGCGCGCTACCCCGAACGGCGCGAGGTCTCCCGCGCATCGTCGAAGGGCTTCGACTGCGACGAAGAGGCGCAGGTGCTGCTGATCGAGACCGAAGAGGAGGAGGTCGCAGGGGAGTTGGACCGCCGCTGGGACATCGGCGGACTGTGCTTCGGCAGCGGCTTCAGCGACCTGCTCAAGGACGCGGAGGCCAACGAGGCCGTCGCCGAGTACGTCCGGGCCCGGATCCGCGAGAAGGTCAAGAACCCCGAACTCGCCGAGCGGCTCACCCCGCGCACATACCCGATCGCCAGCAAGCGGATGTGCGTCGACACCGGCTACTTCGAGGTGTTCAACCAGGACAACGTCACCCTGGTCGACCTCGCCGAGCGGCCGATCGACCGGATGACCGAGCGCGGGATCCGCACCGAGGACGGGGTCACCTACGACGTCGACGTCATCGTCATGGCGACCGGATTCGACGCGATGACCGGCGCCCTGAACGCCATCGACATCCGCGGCGCCGACGGCCTCGCGCTGCGCGACAAGTGGGCCCACGGCCCGCGCACGTACCTCGGCCTGATGTCGGCCGGATTCCCCAACCTCTTCACGGTGACCGGCCCCCAGAGCCCGTCCGTCCTCTCCAACATGATGACCTCGATCGAGCACCACGTGGACTGGATCACCCGCGCCCTCACGCACCTGCGCGAGCGCGGACTGCACCGCATGGAGGCCGATCCGGACGCCGAGGCCAACTGGGTCAACACCACCAACGACCTCGCCGACCTCACGCTCATGCCCCGGGCCGCGTCCTGGTACATGGGCGCCAACATCCCAGGAAAACAACGGGTGTTCATGCCCTTCATCGGCGGTGTCGGCCTCTACCGCGACCTCACCGACGGCATCGCGGTGAGCCACTACCACGGCTTCGAGCTGAGCTGAGCGGGAGCGGTCCCGGTCCGGCTCAGCCCTGCCGGGCGCTGCCCATGACGGCAGGGAACGCGCTCGCGTCGCAGTCGAAGCCCTGGATCAGTTCATGGAGCTTCCAGGCCCCGGAGTCGTTCCGCCGGAATTCCACGATCGTCGCCGCGGTGGCCCCGGCGACCGGCGTGAAGTCGGTCTCCAGAAGCTCCGTGTACTTCTCCACGACCACCACCCCGGCGTTCTCGATGTCGGCGAAGGTGCGCGGGTCGGGGTCCTGATGGATCACCACTCCGACCACCACTCGCGCGTAGGAGGACGCCAGCCGGTCGAGTTCGAGAGTCATGACCTCGACGAAGCCGAAACCCATCCCGGTCTTGCTGTCCCGGATCATGTTGATGGTGCCGTCGGGGGAGCGGCTGTCGTAGTGGACGACGTACGCGGGATCCCCGTCGACGGCGTCCTCGGAATACGTCGCGGCGACGATGTCGAGATGGCGCGGTGACTCCCCGACGGGGCTCGGGTCCCAGCGAAGCCTGACCTCGATCTTCTGCAATCCCGTCGTGACGCTGCTCACCGGACGCCGCCTCCTTGCCTCGAGTCAACGAGGGGCCATCCCGCCCCCGTGCCCTCAAGTATGGCCTGCTACCAGCGGCTTGATGGTTCCTTGACGCAATTCACCCCCGCACGCGACGGCCTCGCGCCCGCCCGCCAACTTGGTAATGGGATCCATTTTCATATAGCGTCCCCGTGTCGCGCCGCACAGCGACCCCTTCCCACCCGCCACCCCATGGAGGATCCGATGGCCGTTCCCAAGCGGAAGATGTCCCGCAGCAACACCCGCCACCGCCGCGCCCAGTGGAAGGCGACCACGCCCCAGCTCGCCCCGGTCACGGTCGACGGCGTCCCGTACCTGGTGCCGCAGCGGCTGGTGAAGGCGTACGAGCGCGGGCTGCTGCGGCTCGAGGGCTGAGCGCAGACGAGCTGAGCCCACGGGCACCACGAGCACCACGAGCTCGAAACGCGCGCCCAGCGGGCGGCCCGGCTCGTAGCATGCAGCGCATGGCCATCAAACTTGAGAACGTCGCCATCGCTGTTCGCGACCTCGAAGCAACGATCTCCTTCTTCACCGACCTCGGCCTCACGGTCCTCGGCCGGGACACGGTCAGCGGGGAGTGGACCGACACTGCCGTCGGCCTCGACGGCAATCACGCCAAGATCGCGATGCTCCAGACGCCGGACGGGCAGGGTCGCCTGGAGCTCTTCGAGTACATCCACCCCGACGCGATCGAGACGGAGCCGACCCTCCCCAACGAGATCGGTATGCACCGCGTCGCCTTCTCGGTCGACAACATCGAGGAGGCCCTCGAGACGGCCGCCAAGCACGGGTGCCACCCGCTTCGCGGCGTGGGTACCTATGAGGACATCTACAAGCTCACGTACGTCCGTGGCCCCAGCGGCATCATCGTGATGTTCGCCGAGGAGCTGAAGAAGGGCTGACGGCCGATTGCCGGGACGCCGGGGCGTCGGGATGCCGAGCCCCGGCGGTGCTGGGAGGATCGGCGGGCGCCCGCTTCGTGCCCGTTTGCGGAGTCGCCGTGAGGGCGGCGGGTGCACGGGGTGACCTGGGTGCGGGAGCCGCACGGATCTCCCCGGCCCACGGCACGAAAGGCCCACCCATGCACTCTGTACCCGTGAAGCGGAGTAACCGAAGCGCGCGAGGGCGTGCCGTCGGCGTCGTGTGCGCCGTGGCCGCTTCGCTCTCCCTGCTGAGCGCCTGCTCGTCGGACGACGGGGACGGCACCTCCTCGGGCGCCGAGGAGAGCGAGAGCGCCTCCCAGCAGGATCAGGCCAGTGACGCGAGCCCGAGCGGCCGGCTGAACGAGGACCAGGCCGAGCGCAAGAAGCTGCTCTCCGCGACGAAGGTCGACTGGGAGAAGGCGGCACGCACCGCCGAGAAGGAAGTCTCCGGCAGCAAGCTCCTGGACATCGACCTCGGCGACGACAACCAGGGCAACCCGGAGTGGGAGGCCGAGGTCGTCGCGTCCGACGGCACGGGCACCGACGTACGCGTCGATGCCGTCACCGGCAAGGTCAGCGGCTCCACGACGGACAAGGACCAGGACGCGGACGACAAGAAGGAGAACACCGACCAGCTCGCCGCGGCCAAGATCACGGCGATGAAGGCCGCCGATACGGCCACCGGCCGGAAGAAGGGCAAGGTCACCTCCGTCGCCCTCGACGACTCCGACAACGGGACCACGGTCTGGTCGGTCGACGTGGTCACCCCTGCCACCTGGGACAAGACGTCGTTCGACATCGACGCGGTCAACGGCAAGGTCCTGAACGAGCACGTCGACCAGGACTGAATCCCCCCGGCCCCCGCACGCGTTCGGCGGGCCACGCCGACCGATGAGTCCCAAGCGACTCGCTGGCATCATCACGGGCCGGTCCTCCGAACCCCTGGCGTAGAGGAAATGCGCGGGCCTTCCTCGTTCTGCGGGCCGTTGGAGGAGGAGTGTGGCCCTTGGGCACTTGTGACCGAGCGCGCCATCCGGGAGTCCAGCCGCTGCCCCCGGGCCGGCCTGGTCCCCGGCAACTCGCAGGGGAGGCACGGTCATGGAGACACAAGGCGACTGGGCAGGTACCGCGCGTCGAACATGGCTCTGGCCGGTGGCGGTTCTCGTCGGCTTCCCGATCGGCGGGTTCGTCGCCGATCTTGTCGTTGACGGAGTCGATTCCGCGGGGCGGGCGCTCGTTGCGGGGCTCATCGCGGGTGCGGTCATCGGGGCGGCAGAGTGGTTCGCCCTGCGGCAGTGGGTGCCGTGGCCCTGGATCGCGGCGACGAGCGCGGGCATGGCCACGGGCCTGGCCGCCGGAGCGGCCCTGGTCGATTACGGGACCGGTCGAGGAGATGTCGTGGTCATCGGCGCCGTGACCGGCCTGTGCGTTGGGGTGTTGCAGGCGCTGGTGCTTGCGCAACGCGGGAACGCCGCTGCGTTCTGGTGGGCCGTCGCGAACCCGCCTGCCTGGGCGCTCGGCTGGCTCGTGACGTCGTACGTGATCACGACGAACATCGACGAGCGGTTCCCG
The DNA here is from genome assembly GCF_050106155.1 of Streptomyces nidicola. Classification (NCBI taxonomy): domain Bacteria; kingdom Bacillati; phylum Actinomycetota; class Actinomycetes; order Kitasatosporales; family Streptomycetaceae; genus Streptomyces; species Streptomyces nidicola. Next base: position 921,325 of record NZ_JBNBPI010000001.1, on the reverse strand, counting down.
AACTTCGGTGCCGGCGGCGCGCTCGTCTTCGGACTGCTGACCTGGCTGCTCCTCGCGGTGTTCTTCCGTACGGAGTCGTCCGAGGTGAGGGAGCCGGCGGCCTGGTGAAGCGCATCCGCCGGACGGGCGGTTGAGCGTCGCCCGCCCGCCCGTCCGGATCCCCGCCTAGACGCTGACCTTGACCTCCAGATGTTCCAGCCCGCGCAGCCCGTTGTTGAGCAGTGGCGTCGACGACACGGTCTCGAACCGGCGCACCCGGTCGGCGAGGCGGTCCAGGAGCGTGCCCATCTCCACGCGGGCCAGATGCATGCCGACGCAGACATGTTCGCCGCGGCCGAAGGCCAGGTGGTCCGAGGGGCGGCGGGTGATGTCGAAGCGTTCGGGGTCAGGGTAGTGGCGCTCGTCGCGGTTCGCGGAGCCGTAGAGCAGGGCCACGCGGCTGCCGGCGGGAAGGGCGACGCCGTCGATCTCGTGGTCCTCGGTGAGGACGCGGCTGAACTGGGGGACCGGCGTCTCCAGGCGCAGCGACTCGTTGATCGCGTGCGGGATCAGGGAGCGGTCGGCCCGCAACAGGTCCCATTGGTCCGGGTGTTGGGCGAAGAGCGCGATCGCGTTCGTGATTGCCAGAATCGTCGTGTCGAGGCTCGGCGTGACGTAGTCGAGCATCAGCGCCGGGCACTTCTCGCGCGGCAACTCCCCGCGGTCGGCCGCCTGGTGGAGGTTGGCGGCCCAGCCGTCGGGGTCGATGCGCCCGGGGACCGCCTCGTGGGCGACGTAGGCCATGAACTCCTCGACGACGGGCGCCGCCTTCGTGAAGCGTTCGTTGGCGGGACCCTGCATGTCCCACATGGCCGCGGCCCACTCCAGCATCTTGTCGCGCCCCCGGTCGGGCAGGCCGACGAGGTCGGAGACGACGGTCATGGGCAGATGCTCGGCCAGCTCCGTGGCGGCGTCGAACCGGCCCCGCTCGACCAGCTTCGCGACGATCCGCTCGGCCTCCGCCTCGATGGTGGGGGTGACGTCGCGCATCCGGTCCTGGCGCAGCGGGCGGCCCAACACGGCACGCATCGCGGTGTGTTCGGGCGGATCGCTGCACAGCGTGATCCCCTCGAGCTGCGCGTTCATGTCCGGGTCGACGAAGACCCCGCGGGCAGAGGAGAACGTCCGCCAGTCCATGAGCGCCGCGCGGACGTCCTGGTAGCGGGGGAGGGCGTAGAGGTCGTGGCGCGACAGGTGCACCACGGGCCCGAGCGCTCGTAACTCCTGGTAGATCGAGTACGGGTCGGCCCGCGCACCGGGCGTGTAGAGATCGACGTCGCTGACCGGTATCGCGGACATACACGCTCCTTGGGACGGGGGCCCGAACGGCGTTCAGCCTGGGCCCGGTTCGTCGTCGGGTACGGAAGGTCCGGGCGATCGTGGCATGCGGCCCGCGACCCTTCGGCGTATGTCATGAACACAAGACATTTCTGTGACAGTCCCGACGGTAGGGGTACTTCTGGCCGGAGCCAGGATGAAACGACCCGTGCGTACACCTCGCCAGGTCGATGAGTTTGCTTGCCGCCCGGAGTCTTCCACTGTGACAACGGAGCCCTTCCGTGCCATGCAGGAGAGAGGGAGGCGGTCATGCGCAACCCGATTCGGCTGTACATGTCGATGTCGCTCGACGGCTTCATCGCCGGTCCGGACGATCGACCGGGCCAGGAGCTCGGCCGTGACGGCGGACGCCTCTTCAACTGGCTCGACGACAGGAAATCCGACGGCCCCAGCGGACAGGTGTACCGCGAGGCGCTGGCGACCGGCGCGGTGATCTCCGGCCGTCGTACCTTCGAACTCGCCGGACGCTGGAAGGGCGACCACCACGACGGGGTGCCGATCTTCGTCCTCACCCATCACGTGGACGAGGGGGACGTGCCGCCCGGCCACGCGCGATTCGTCACCGACGTCGACGACTGCGCCCGGCAGGCCCGCGCGGCCGCCGGGGACCGGCCGGTCATGGTCCATGGGGCCGGCGCGGCCCAGGCGCTCCTGCGGGCCGGCCACATCGACGAGATGGAGATCCACCTGATTCCGGTCCTCCTCGGGAACGGCCGGCGCCTGTTCGACCACCTCGGCGCCGACCACATCGAACTCGACCTCGCCCGCCGCCTCGACGACCGGGACGTCACACACCTCCGCTACCGGGTGCGCCGCTCCGAGGAGGCCGGGTGAGGACCGCGGTCGTCTCCTGAGGGTCAGGAGCCCGTGGCCTCCGGTGGGGGAGGTTCGGGGGAGGCGAGCAGGAGGCAGGCGGTGCCGGAGATGTCGAGGACGCGGCGGACGGGGCGGCTGACGGCGATCAGGCGCAGGCTGCCTCCCGCGTCGGCGGCCAGCTGGTGATGGCGCACGAGGAGGTTGATGCCGGTCGAGTCGGTGAACGGCACGTCGGCGAAGTCGAGTTCGCAGCGGCGTGGGTGCAACGGGATCAGCACCCGGTCGAGGCCGGGCGCGGTGTTCAGGTCGAGTTCCCCCCGCGCGCGAAGGAGGACAAGGTCCCCGGCGTCGACGACGTTGATGTCGAAGAGGGGTGAGGTCGGCGTGCTCATGGTTTTGCTCCTCGGCCTACCCGCTTGAGGTGCGTTGAGTGTTCCATGGAAGCACCGAGCGCACGGTCCTGGCATCCGAACCGGCGGAAGGCGGCCAAGGTTGCTCGTTGGTCATGCCGACGGCATATGGTGGACGGGCCTATCGGCGGCAAGCAGACGGTCCTGAGCGGACGTTGGCATATGGCGTCGCGTTCTGGCCGAGTGCGGGGAAGCGTATGACAGCCGGACGGCCCGCGTCCTGAAATGCCGCGCACGTGAAGGTGCTCCTGCATTCAGGTGGTGCGCGGACGGCGCCTGCGTGGCGAGCTGCGTGCAGGTGGCATGTATGTCGGGGACAGTCGGGCCGGGGCCGTGAGGCTCTGGCCCGCTCCTCTGTACCCAACCGATGGGAGCCCTTGATGGGTCGTCGTACCGGCATGCGCAGCACAGTGATCGCCGCCGCTTCGTTTCTGGCACTGACCCTGCCCGCCACACTCGCCCACGCGGACATCGCCGCGCCGGCGAAGGGCTGCACCGCCTACGAGAAGACGGTCACGCGGCACCAGACGACCGTGGACGTGCTCGACGCGCGGTTCGCCGCGGAGAAGCGCACGTCCGACAGACTCTCCGACGCCCATGCGGACGCGACCGCCGAAGCGGACGGGATCCAGTTCCAGCTCGGCGACCTGAACGAGCGCATCCAAGACACCGACCCCGCGGACCCGCAGTACGCCGAACTCCTCAAGCAGCGCGACGAGAAGCGCGAGGAGCTCAAGGAGGCGGAAGTGCGGGAGCGCGTGGCCTACGAGGCCTCGCGGGCGTTCGAGGCCGACGCCCAACTCGCCGCGGACCGCACGAAGGCGCACGCACTCCTCAAGAGGGCGAAGACCCGTCTGGCCACGTGCCAGAGCAAGCTCGCGGCATAGGGCGCGAGCGCAGCCGGCATCGTGACCACTCCCGCGTAACCTCCTCCTGTGTCAGATGTGCCAGCCGTGTCAGCCTCTCGCCCGCACCATGTCGCCGTCCTCGTGCTCGAGGGCGCCAAGCCGCTCGATGTCGGCATCCCCGCGCAGGTGTTCACGACCCGCGCGAGCATGCCGTACGAGGTGCGGGTGTGCGGGGCCGAGCCCGGGCTCGTGACCGGCGGCGACGGCCTCGCGTACGCCGTGGCGCACGGCCTCGAAGCGCTCGCCTGGGCCGACATGGTCTTCGTCCCCGGCTACCGGTTCCCGGACCGGGAGGACCCGCCGCGGGCCGTCGTCGACGCGCTGCTCGCCGCCCACGAGCGGGGCGCCCGGCTCGCAGCCATCTCGACCGGCGCGTTCGCGCTCGCCGCCACGGGACTGCTCGACGGCAGGCGCGCCACGACGCACTGGCACTACACGCGCGCCCTCGCGGCCAGGTATCCGCTCATCCAGGTCGACGAGAACGTGCTGTTCGTCGACGAGGGCCCGGTGCTGACCTCGGCCGGCGCCGCCTCCGGCATCGACCTGTGCCTGCACATCCTGCGCGGCGACCTGGGAGTCGCCGCGTCCAACCACGCCGCGCGCCGCCTGGTCGCCGCGCCCTACCGCAGCGGCGGCCAGGCCCAGTACGTGCCGCGCAGCGTCCCCGAGCCGCTCGGGGAGCGATTCGCCGACACCCGAGAATGGGCGCTGCACCGGCTCGGCGAGCCCCTCACCCTCGACACCCTGGCGCGGCAGGCCGGGGTGTCACCGCGCACCTTCTCCCGGCGCTTCGTCGACGAGACCGGCTACACCCCGATGCAGTGGGTGATGCGCGCCCGTATCGACCTGGCCCGCGAACTGCTCGAGCGCTCGCAGCGCAGCGTCGAACAGATCGCCGCCGACGTCGGGCTCGGCACCGGCGCGAACCTGCGGCTGCACTTCCAGCGCATCCTCGGCACCACACCGAGCGAGTACCGGCGGACCTTCACCCCGGGCGGCTGACGCTCGCGGCGTGGCGCCATCCTTTTGAAGCGTGGCGATCCCGCCACTGTCCGCACCGCGAGCCCCGCGCGAGCCTGGTGGGGAACGGAAGGGACACCATTCATGACTCGCATCGCCATCAACGGATTCGGCCGCATCGGCCGCAATGTGCTGCGCGCCCTGCTGGAGCGCGACAGCGACCTCGAGGTCGTCGCCGTCAACGACCTGACGGAGCCCGCCACGCTCGCCCGGCTGCTCGCCTTCGACAGCACGGCGGGACGGCTCGGGCGCCCGGTCACCGTCGACGGGAACACCCTCGTCGTCGACGGCCGGCGGATCACGGTGACGGCCGAGCGCGAACCGGCGCAGCTGCCGTGGGCCGAACTCGGCGTCGACCTCGTCCTGGAGGCCACCGGCCGTTTCACCTCGGCCAAGGCCGCCCGCGCCCATCTCGACGCGGGCGCGAAGAAGGTACTCGTCAGCGCCCCGTCCGACGGCGCCGACGTCACCCTCGCGTACGGGGTCAACACCGACGCGTACGACCCGGCCGTGCACACCATCGTCTCGAACGCCTCCTGCACCACCAACGCGCTCGCCCCGCTGGCCAAGGTGCTCGACGAACTCGCCGGTATCGAGCACGGGTTCATGACGACGGTGCACGCCTACACGCAGGAGCAGAACCTCCAGGACGGTCCGCACCGCGACGCCCGCCGCGCCCGCGCCGCCGGGGTCAACATCGTGCCGACCACGACCGGCGCCGCCAAGGCCATCGGCCTGGTCCTCCCGAACCTCGACGGCAGGCTGTCGGGTGACTCGATCCGCGTCCCCGTACCGGTCGGCTCGATCGTCGAACTCAACACGACCGTCGCCCGCGACGTGACGCGCGACGACGTGCTGGCCGCCTACCGCGCCGCGGCCGAGGGTCCGCTCGCCGGCGTCCTCGAGTACTCGGACGACGCCCTCGTGTCCTCCGACATCGTGGGCAACCCCGCCTCGTCGATCTTCGACTCGGCCCTCACCCGCGTCGACGGCCGACACATCAAGGTCGTCGCCTGGTACGACAACGAGTGGGGCTTCTCGAACCGGGTGATCGACACGCTGGAACTGCTCGCCACCCGCTGACCTCTCGGGCCCCCGCCCGCCGGTTACGCGGGCCGGGGCCCTGCCGCGCGGCGCAGGCGGTTGGCGATCGCGAGGCCGAGGCCGTCCTGCGCCGGCAGCGACGCGAGGATGAGGTCGCAGCCCTGCTCGTCGAGGTCGCGCAGGTAGCCGTAGAGGCCGCGCGCGTAGGCGTCGAGCGACGCGGGGACGGCGGCCACGGCGTGCGCCTTCGCCGTCTCCGGAGCGCCGGCGAGGGCCGACGGCAGGAACACGCCCACCCGGTGGCCGAGTTCGTGTGCGCGGACCGTCTCGGCGAGGAGCTCCTCCGGGTCGACGAGGACGACGCGCGCGTTCGGCGCGTAGTGCGAAGGGTGCTGGCCCGGTACGCGCACCTCGCTGGTGTCGGGGACGTCGAGGGGACGCCCCAGCGCCAGTTCGAGGTCCTCGCGCGTCACGCCGCCCGGCCGCAGAATGCTCAGGGACTCGCTTGTCGCATCGACGATGGTCGACTCGACGCCGACGTCGCAGGGGCCGCCGTCGAGCACGAAGTCGACCCCGTCACCGAGTTCGGTGCGGACGTGCTCGGCGGTGGTGGGGCTGACCGAGCCGAACCGGTTGGCGGACGGGGCCGCGACGCCACCGCCGAAGGCCTTGAGCAGCTCCAGCGCGACGGGGTGGTCGGGCACGCGCACCCCCACCGTCTCGAGCCCGCCGGTGGTTTCGTGAGGCACCCGGCCACTGCGCCGCAGGACCAGCGTGAGCGGCCCCGGCCAGAAGCGCTCCGCGAGCAGGCGCGCCGCCTCCGGCACGTCATCGGCCCAGTCGTCCAGGTGCTCGGCGCCGCCGATGTGGACGATCAGCGGGTGGTTGGGCGGGCGGCCCTTGGTCTCGAAGATGCGGGCGACGGCGGCCGGGTTCTCGGCGTCGGCGCCCAGGCCGTAGACCGTCTCGGTCGGGAGGGCGACGAGCCCACCGGCGCGCAGCACGCCGACCGCCTCGTCGATGTGGATGTCGCCGGCGGGTGCCGGCACCCGCACGTTGTTCTTCACTGTGGTGCGCTTCTTTCGATGGGGCGGGGGTCAGAGTGCGGCGTCGGCGGTTTCGCTCAGGCCGTGGGAGGCGACCAGCTGCGCGGTGCCGTCGGCCAGCCGGTAGGACAGGCCCACCACGGCGAGGCGGCCTGCGGCCACCTGCTCGGACAGCACACGGGAACGGTCGAGCAGCAGGTCGACGGTGTGCCGTATGTGCTCGTGCAGGATCTCCTCGTCCCCGCCACGGCCGGCGGCGCGGGCCGCGAGCACGCTCGGCGTCACGCGCTCGACGACGTCGCGCACGAAGCCGGCGGGTGCCCTGCCACCGTCGGCGGCGTCCTTGGCGGCGGCGATCGCCCCGCACGAGTCGTGGCCGAGGACCACGACCAGCGGGCAGCCCAGCACACTCACCCCGTACTCGATGCTGCCCAGCACCTCCGAACCGACCACGTGCCCGGCCGTGCGGACCACGAACATGTCGCCGAGCCCCTGATCGAAGATGATCTCGGCGGCGAGGCGGGAGTCGGAGCAGCCGAACAGCACCGCGAAGGGGTTCTGCCCGGGGGCGGTCTCGGTGCGGCGCGCGGCGTCCTGGTTGGGATGTCCGGGGGTGCCGGTGACGAAGCGTCGGTTGCCGTCCAGCAGCATCGCGAAGGCTTCGTCGGGAGTGGGATTCAGCGTCTCGGTCACGACGGCAGGCTACGACTCGCGTCCCGGAACCGCGCAGCCAGGTCCACCGAACCCGCGCGGAGGAAGCGGCCATCGTCCTCGTCACGCACGTCACCCCGGGCATGGGAGGCGGCTTGACGGCCCCACGTCAGTAGCCGTGGTGGCCGTCTCCCGCCCGCATGCCCGGGGTGTACGTCAGGACCGCAGAACCTCAGTACCTCACGCCTTGTCCTGCATGCTGCTGCGCGCCGGGTTGGCCTGCTCCGCCGCCTTGGGGTCCTTCTCGCCGGCCTTGGCCTGCACGCCCTGCTTGATGCGCTCACCGATGGTCCGGTCGATGTTGGACCAGTACTCGAACGCACGGTGCAGCACCGGCTCACTCACGTCGTTGAGCAGGTGACCGACGACGTTGTCCACGAGGCGGTCGCGCGCGGCGTCGTCGAGGACCTCGCGGACCATCGTGCCCGCCTGGCCCCAGTCGTCGTCCTCGGCGTGGTCGACGTAGGCGGCGCGGGTGATGTCACCGTCCGCGTACCAGCTCGGCGGTGTCCCGTAGCGGTCCGTGTCGGCCGCCGGGCCGCCCTTGGAGTTCGGCGCGTACACCGGGTCCGTGGTCTTGCGGTAGGCCATGGCCCCGTCTTTGGAGTACGTGTTCACGGGGGCGACGGGAGCGTTGACCGGCAGCTGCTGGTAGTTGCCGCCGATCCGGTGCCGGTGCGCGTCGGCGTAGGAGAACAGCCGGCCGAGCAGCATCCGGTCCGGGCTCGGGCCGATGCCGGGGACCAGGTTGTTCGGCTGGAACGCCGCCTGCTCGATCTCCGCGTGGTTGTCCGTCGGATTGCGGTCGAGCGTCATCTTGCCGACCTCGACCAGCGGGTAGTCGGCGTGCGGCCACACCTTGGTCAGGTCGAACGGGTTGAAGCGGTACGTGGGGGCGTCGTCGTACGGCATGATCTGCACGTACAGCGTCCAGCTGGGGTACTCCCCGTCGCGGATGTGCTCGAAGAGATCACGGGTGTGGTAGTCCGTGTCGGCCGCGGCCATCTGGTCGGCCTCGTGCTGGGTGAAGCACTCGATGCCCTGGTCGGTCTTGAAGTGGTACTTCACCCAGAACCGCTCGCCCTGGGCGTTGATCCACATGTACGTGTGCGACGTGTAGCCGTTCATGTGGCGCCAGGTGCGCGGGATGCCCCGGTCGCCCATCAGCCAGGTGACCTGGTGCGCGGACTCGGGCGAGAGGGTCCAGAAGTCCCACTGCATGTCGTGGTCGCGGAGGTTGTTGTCCGCGCGGCGCTTCTGGGACCGGATGAAGTGCTGGAACTTCATCGGGTCCTTCACGAAGAACACCGGGGTGTTGTTCCCCACCATGTCGTAGTTGCCCTCGGTGGTGTAGAACTTCACCGCGAAACCGCGGGGGTCGCGCCACGTGTCCGGGCTCCCGCGCTCACCGGCGACCGTGGAGAACCGGGTCACCAGCTCGGTCCGGGTGCCGGGCTGGAACACCGCGGCCTTCGTGTAGGGGCTGACGTCGGCGGTGACCTGGAAGTGGCCGAAGGCGCCGCTGCCCTTGGCGTGCGGCTGCCGCTCCGGGATCCGCTCCCGGTTGAACTGCGCCATCTGCTCGATCAGATAGGAGTCCTGCAGCAGGATCGGGCCGCCGGCGCCGACCGTGAGCGAGTGCTCATCGCTTTCGACCGGAACGCCGGCATCCGTGGTCGTCGCTTTGGCTGTGTCGTCACTCATGGGCTACGCGTGCCTTTCGACGGAGGTCCTAAACGCCCTCGGTGCCCTGCGGGTGCGACCTCGGAGGACGTTTCAGGCGGAGCCGCCTCTCGAAGGACACACCGGGCAAACCGACGACATGACCATGCTGCGGCCTCCGTACGGACACGGCCATTCGTAGAGCGCCACCACGGCGAGCCCACCCGGCCCGCTCACGCGAAGTGAGCGCCCACCCGGCGCCCGGCGGCGCAGAGCAGGGCGACGGAGGCCCCGGCCAGGAGGATGTGGCCGACGAGGTTCACGGTGCCACCGGAGCCCTGGTCCGGGGGCTGGCCGAAGCCGACCCAGGCGTAGGTGAGCGTGGCGCCGGCGGCCAGGGCGAAGGTGTGCGGCGGCGCCCAGGCACGCGCGCGTGCCCAATGGTGGACAAGGGCCACGGCCGCCACGGCGATCGCGAGGGCCGCGGCCACGCCCGCCCAGCTCGGCTGGAGAACCAGCCAGAACGCGCTGGTGGCCGCGAACGAGGCGATGCCGACGAACAGCGGCCGGGGCGCGACACGGGAGTCGAGCCCGGCGCGCGGGCGGGGGATCAGGAACGCGGCGGCCACGAGCGCGGCCACCACGGCGGCCGTGCCGGCCAGCAGCGGCCAAGGTGCCATGTAACCGCTGTCCTCGTAGCTGCCCCAGCCGACGACCACGGCCCCCAGCACCAGCAGCGCGGCCGTGACGGTGAGCCCGGTCCTGCCGAGCCACGGACGTGCCGCGCGCTCCGGGACAAGGGCTTCCATGAGCGCGATCGGCACGGTGATGCTCCACAGCGCGTGCACGGCCAGGACGGAGATCAGGCCGTAGGCGCCGGTGCCGACGAGGGGGATGGGCGTCACGGTGACCATGTCGTAGTTGCCGGAGTAGTCGGCGTTGAACAGCATCTGGTCCAGCAGGCCCTCTTCGAGCAGCGCGTACGCGGCGCCCAGCAGCAGGATGGAACCCCAGCCGCGACCGGTCCTGCGGACGAGTTCGCGGATGAGCAGGGCGCCGCTTCCGTAGAGGAGCGCGAGGACCGGCAGCAGCGCCAGGGCGTCGAGCGAGGTGGCGCCGAGGAGCATCTCGCCGATCAACGGCGCGAGGAAGAAGAGTCCCACCGCCGGCATGCTGTTTCTCATGCGGTCGACGCTACGGACACCGGACCCGCCCGCGCCTCGGCCGAGCGGCCGCCCTGGACGTCCGTGCGGCTACGGGCCCGCGGCCAGAAATATCCGAAGGTCGGCCGTAGGGAAACTTTGGGCGGACGCGCAGGGGGCATGCCCCCAGGTCTCATCGGGTGCGCACGCCGTGGGCGTCGCACCCGACACCGGTTCTCCCCGCCCCGCTCAGCCGATCGGCACCGGCAGCGGTGTCACCGCGTAGGCGAGCGTGATGGTGTCACCGGTCGAAGAGTCGGACAGCTCCACCCGCCAGGCCTCGCCGAACTGGTCCACGCCCTCCGCCATCGGGATGGTGCCGGAGATCAGCACCGTGCCGGGGAGCAGCTCGCCGCGCTCGCGCAGTACGTCCGCCCAGTACGACGGCGTGAGCAGCTCCGCGAGGGAGCCGTCCTGGATCAGGGACTCCTCGCCCTTCACCGTCACCCACGCGCGCAGCGTCAGGTCGTCCAGGCGACCCTCGACGTCCGAGAGGCGCCAGGCGCGTCGGGCCAGGACGTCCGGGCTCGCGTTCTTGCTCCAGGCCACGCCGTGCACCTCGAGCTCGCGGTCCGTGTGGTCGCACGCGGCCGTGAGCAGCAGCTCGCCGTCCTGCGCCACGACGAGCGCCCACTCCGCCTCGCCCGAGGTCCGCCCGTGCTGCACCGCGACCCGCTCGGTCTGCTGTGCGAGGTAGGGGGAGATGGGGTACAGGGCCGGGGTGGTGGTCGGAGCGGGCACGCCGAGTTCGGCGAGTTCGGCGACGTGCGCGGCGACATCGTCCTGGCTGCGCCCGGCGTATCCGGCGTTGAGGACCTGGACGACGTCCACGTCGCGGGTGGAGCCGTCGGGCAGTTCGAACGTGAGCAGCGTCATGGAAATCTCCAGGGGTGAGCAGGTAGGAGGGTTGCGAAGCGGTTAACTTCCCGTTCGGGGCTTGCGCATACGACCTGTATACAAGAAGTATGCCGGAAGGTCGATGTCCCCCCGAACGTCGACGTCCCCCCTCAGACCGTCGAAGCCCCCGAACCGAGGACCGAAATGCTGCAAGACTCCCCACGCGGCGCGCCCGCCGCACCGGTCGTCACCCCGAACCGCTCCGGTCTCGTCCGGGCCTTCTTCGCGAGCCTGACCGGCACCGCCCTGGAGTGGTACGACTTCGCGGTCTACTCCGCCGCGTCGGCCCTGGTCTTCGGCGACCTGTTCTTCCCCTCGGAGGACCCGCTCACCGGCACCTTGCTGGCCTTCTCCACGTACGCCGTCGGCTACGTCTCGCGCCCGCTCGGCGGCATCGTCTTCGGACGGCTCGGCGATGTGATCGGCCGCAAGAAGGTGCTGATCGCGACGCTCGTACTGATCGGCGCCGCCACGTTCCTGATCGGCCTGCTGCCCACCCACAGCAGCATCGGCGCCGCCGCTCCCATCGCGCTTGTCGTGCTGCGGTTCGCGCAGGGCGTGGGCGTCGGCGGCGAGTGGGGCGGCGCCGTGCTGCTCTCCAGCGAGTTCGGCGACCCGAAGAAGCGCGGCTTCTTCGCCTCGGCCGCACAGGTCGGACCGCCCGCGGGCAACCTCCTCGCCAACGGCGTCCTGGCGGCGCTCGGCGCCCTGCTGACCGAGGACCAGTTCCTCTCCTGGGGCTGGCGCGTCGCCTTCCTGGTCTCCGGTGTCCTGGTCGGATTCGGCCTGTGGATCCGCGCGAAGCTGGAGGAGACCCCGGTCTTCAAGGCGATGGAGGCCGAGCAGAGCCGTCCCGAGGCGCCGGTGCGCGAGGTGCTCACCCGGCAGCCCCGTGCCCTGATCGCGGCGATCCTCGCCCGTGTCGCCCCGGACGTGCTGTACGCGCTGTTCACCGTCTTCGTGCTGACCTACGCCACCGACGAGCTGGACATGTCGCGGGGGTCCGCGCTGACCGCCGTACTGATCGGCTCCTCGCTCCAGATCGTCCTGATCCCGCTCGCGGGCGCGCTGTCCGACCGCGTCAACAGGCGTCTGCTGTACGGCTGTTCGGCCGTCGGTGCCGGTGTGTGGCCGTTCGTCTTCTTCGGCATGGTCGACGGCGGCTCGTGGGGCCTGCTGGTCCTCGGTGTGATCGTCGCGCTGGTCCTGCACTCGCTGATGTACGGCCCGCAGGCCGCGTTCGTCGCCGAACAGTTCTCGCCGCGGCTGCGCTCCACGGGCTCCTCGCTCGCGTATACGCTGGCCGGTCTGATCGGCGGCGCGATCGCTCCACTGCTGTTCACGGCGCTGCTCGGCTCGTTCCACAGCTGGGTGCCGCTCGCCGTATACGTTGCCGTCACCGCGGCCGTGACCGTCACCGGACTCCTGCTGGGCCGCGACGCGGAAGCGGCCACGGACGAGGACACGGAGCTGGTCGCGCAGGCGACCGCCTGAACCGCACACCTACCGTCTCATCAGGTCACATCAGGCCTCATCAGGAGGGACACCCCATGCTCATCGCCCTGAGCCAGCTCACCACCGGGCCCGACCCGGCCAAGAACCTCGACCTCATCGAGGAGCAGGCGCGGCGCGCGGCCGACGCGGGCGCCCGCGTCGTCGTCCTCCCCGAAGCGGCGATGGCCTGCTTCGGTACGCCGCTCGCCCCGCTCGCCCCGCTCGCCGAGCCGCTCGACGGGCCGTGGGCGAACCGGCTGCGGGCCATCGCCGAGGCGGCCGGCATCGTCGTCGTCGCCGGGATGTTCACCCCGGCCGACGACGGGCGGGTGACCAACACCCTGCTCGCGACGGGCCTGGGTGTCGAAGAGACCTACGACAAGATCCACCTCTATGACGCCTTCGGCTTCGCGGAGTCCAAGGGTGTCGCGCCCGGCACGCGGGTGGTCACCATCGACGTGGACGGTGTCCGCCTCGGCCTCGCGACCTGCTACGACGTGCGCTTCCCCGAACTCTTCCGGGCCCACGCCGACGCGGGCGCCGTCGGTACGCTGCTCCCCGCGTCCTGGGGCGCGGGCCCCGGCAAGCGCGAGCAGTGGGAACTCCTCGTACGGGCCCGGGCGTTGGACGCCACGGTCTGGGTCGCCGCGGTGGACCAGGCCGACCCGGCGGCGAGCGGCATCGACGTCAAGGGCACGGCCCCGACGGGTATCGGGCACAGCATGCTGGTCGGCCCGGACGGCACCGTGCGGGAGAGCCTGGGCGCCGAACCGGGCCTGATCGTTGCGGAGTTGGACGTCGCCGAGGTCGACCGGGTGCGCGAGAAGACGTCCGTGCTCGCCAACCGCAGGCTCGGGCGCGACGACACGGTGATCACCTACCCGAAGTGATCGGACGGGCCGGCCCAGGGACACCCTGGCCGGCCCGGTTCACCCAGTCCGGCCCGGTTCACCCCGCCAGCAGTACCTTCAGCGTCGACTCCAAGTGGCTGTCGATCGCCGCGCCCACCGCGTCCGCGTCGCCCGCGGCGAGCGCGTCCAGGATCGTCTTGTGCTCGTCGATGACCGACTTCTGCCGTCCGCTCTGGTTGTACAACGCCACGACACCCGCGCGTACTTGGCGGCTGCGCAGCCCGTCGTAGTGGCGGTCCAGAAGGCCGTTTCCGACGGCCGAGACGATCGTCGCGTGGAAGCGGTGGTCGATGGCGATGAACTCCTTGGCGTCGTCGGGCCCGCTCAACCCGCGCTGCCGCTCGAGGAGTTCACCGAGTTCCTCCAGCGGCACCCGGTCCGCCTTGATGACCTGCTCCGCCGCGTACCGTTCCACCATGCCGCGCAGCTCCATCAGCTCCGTGATCTGCCGCCCCGTCAGCCGGGAGACGCGCGCGCCGCGCCGGGGCACCATCTCGACGAGGTCCTCGGCGGCGAGCAGCAGCAGGGCCTCGCGGATGGGGGTGCGGGAGACGCCGATGCGGTCGGCGATCTCCTGCTCGGAGAGGAACTCGCCCTGCATCTCCGGGTCGGTGAGCACCGTCCCCTTGAGGTAGGCGTACGCCTTCTCCCGACCGGACGTCGCCATGTGAGCTCCCGTGGACCGTAATTCTGGATCGCATACAACTTGTATACGGAAGTTACCACGGGGTGGGGGAGAAGTGGCCGATCGCTACTCGGCGACCCCGTCGCGGGTGCGCTGGTAGTGGCGCCTCGCCTTCATCCGGTTTCCGCAGACCGCCATGGAGCACCAGCGGGCCCGGTTGGTCTTGCTGCGGTCGAGGAGGAACAGGCGGCACTCCGGGTTGGCGCACGGACGCAGCCGGCCGGGCTTCGCCTCCTGCAGCGCGCTCCATGCCAGGACCGCCTCCACGGCCGGACGGCGCTCCGCGGGCACGTCGAGTTCCCAGGTCACGCCGTCGGGGGAGAGGTGCGGCCGGGAGCGTACGCCCTCCAGGATCGGTTCCAGTGACGTGGCCGGCAGGTCGCCGCGCACCACCTCCTGCAGGGCGTCGCGCGCCTGCATCAGGTGTCTCAGCTCCCGGGGGCTGCCGCTGCCGCCGTGCGCCTGCTGCCACGCCTTGGCGGTTTCGCGGTCGGCCAGCTCGTCCGTAGGCGTTCCGTTGATCACCGGTGTGGTGTTGAGGAGTTCCAGCAGTGTGTCCTGCTGCCCGGGGTCGATCACTGCAGTACCTCCTGTCCGGCGTCGAGTTCGCCTGCAGATTACTTGCCGCGAAGGTGCGGCACCGCCTTCCATCCAAGTCTAACCGCTTAAAGCGCATTGACTGGTTATCCCGGGCGTGCTCCACTGTGCCTGTAACCGGTAAAGCTCGAAAGAGGGGTTAGGTCGATGTCCTTCACGGTCCACCACCGCACCGCCACCATCAACGGTCTCGACGTCTTCTACCGGGAGGCGGGGGATCCGAAGGCGCCCGCCGTCGTCCTCCTGCACGGCTTTCCGACCAGCTCGCACATGTTCCGCAACCTGATCCCGGCACTCGCCGACCGGTATCACGTGATCGCGCCCGACCACATCGGGTTCGGGCAGTCCGCGATGCCCGCGTTGCGGGACTTCCCGTACACCTTCGGGGCGCTCGCCGATGTCACGGCCGGCCTGCTCCAGCACCTGGGCATCGACCGGTTCGCGATCTACGTGCAGGACTACGGCGCCCCGATCGGCTGGCGGCTCGCCCTGCAGGCCCCGGAGCGGATCACCGCGGTCATCACGCAGAACGGCAACGCCTACGAGGAGGGCTTCGTCCGGCCGTTCTGGGACGGTCTGTTCGCCTACGCCGCGGCGCCGGGGCCGGACACCGAAAAGCCCGTGCGCGCCGCGCTGACGCCGGAGGCCGTCCGCTGGCAGTACGTGACCGGGGTGGCCGATCCGAGCGTGGTCAGCCCCGACAACTGGGTCCACGACCAGGCGCTCCTGGACCGCCCGGGCAACGACGAGATCCAGCTCAAGCTCTTCCGCGAATACCCCACCAACGTCGACCTCTACCCGGCCGTCCACCAGTACTTCCGCGACTCCCAGGTCCCGCTGCTCGCGGTCTGGGGCGCGGGCGACGAGATCTTCGGACCCGACGGCGCCAGGGCCTTCGGGCGTGACCTCCCCGACGCCGAGATCCATCTGCTCGACGCGGGACACTTCGCCCTGGAGAGCCGCCTCGATGAGGTCACGGAGCACATCCGTGGATTCCTCGCCCGGGTCCTGGAGCGGAGCCGGGTCGGTGCCTAGTACTGCAGCGGTGCTTGTCGTGACTGGTGGCCAGGTCAGGGACTGTGTCCGCGTCGTTTGTAGTGACTGGTGCGGGCCTGGTGTTGTCGACGGCGTCGCCAGGTCGACCAGTGGAGGATGTGCTCGACGGGTCTGGGCCGGCGGTCGGTGAGCCGGCTGATCAGCCGTCGTATCTCGGCGAGGCTGAGGTGGATGAGCTGGGAGGATCCGTTTCTGCTTTCCCGGCATCCAGCTCCCGGGCTCGCAGAACGGTGAGGCAGGCGTGGGCGGCCATGGCGAGGGTCATGTGGCGGTGCCAGCCGGGGTAGCGGCGAACTTGGTAGTCGTCCAGACCGCATTCCTGCTTGGCGCTTTGGAAGCATTCCTCGATGGCCCACCGGCTGCCCGCGACGCGGATCAGCTCATCAAGCGTGGTCTCGGCGGGGCAGTAGGCGATGTAGTAGGAGATCTCCTGCGGGCGGGCAACGCTGCGGCGGGCGATGACCCAGTGGCGGCGGTCGGGCCGGTGCCAGGGCCGGACCTCGACGCGTGCCCAGTCGTAGATCCGCGGGCCGTGAGCCCCGCTGCCGCAGGAACGGCGCTTCCATTTCTGCCGGGCAAGGCCGTTGAACAGCTCGTGGACGGGATGGTCGAGTGCCCAGCGGGTGACCACGGTGTCGTGCCGGGTGGTGGCCATGACGTGGAAGACGCCCGCCCGTTCCAGCTCCGACCTCCAGCCTTTGCTGAACCCGTAGGCGGCATCCCCGGTCACCCACCGGAACGGGATCTGGTCCGCGATGGCGCGGCGGACCATTGCCTTGGCCATGGCCACCTTCGTCTCGAAGACGACCTCATCAGTGATGCCGGCCCGGCGGCACCTTGCGCGGCCGTCGGTCCAGGAGGTCGGCAGATACAGACGCCGGTCGATCAGTGTCCGCCCGCGGTCGGTTGCATAGGCGAGGAAGACGCCGACCTGGCAGTTCTCCGTTCGCCCGGCGGTGCCGGAGTACTGCCGCTGTACCCCGGCCGACCGCGTCCCCTTCTTCAAGAAGCCCGTGTCGTCCACGACCAGGACCGCGTCCCGGCTACCGAGGTTGTCGACCACGTACTGACGCACGTCATCGAGGACCTCATCGGCATCCCACTCGATCCGGTTCAGCATCCGGTGGATGCGGTCCGGACCTGCGTGGCCGGCCTCCTCTGCCAGCGTCCAGCCGTTCTTCCGCTGCAAGGGAGCGATCAAGCCCCGCATATAGGCCAGTGCCGACTCCCGAGGCTCCGACCTGCTGAAACGGTGCACGAACCGCCCATGCACAGCTTCCAGTTCACCCGCCCACAACCTGACATCAGTGAGGTCCCCACCCATAACCACACCAACGACCAACCTGGCCACCAGTCACAGCAAGCACCGTTGCAGTACTAGGGCCTGTCGTTTGGATCAGGCCGGGCTCGCGGGCCCTGGCACGCACGCTCGCGGCGTTGTCGTCGGTCGACGACGCTCCGCGTCGCCTCCCTCCTCCGCCTTGCGATCGCACGCACCAGACCCCGCTCCCTGATCCGGCCTGATCCAAACGACAGACCCTAGGCCCGCGGAATCGTGAGGCGGAACTGGGCGCCGCCGCCGGGCGCGGGTTCGGCGACGAGGGCGGCGTGGTGGGCGTGCGCGATCTGGCGGGCCATGGCGAGGCCGAGTCCTGACCCGGGCAGGGCGCGGGCGCTGCGGGCGCGGTAGAAGCGGTCGAAGACGTAGGGCAGGTCCTGTTCGGAGATGCCGGGGCCGTGGTCGCGGACGGTCAGCTCCAGGGTGTCCGACACGGAGGTGAGCGTGACCTCGACAGGGCGGCCCGGCGGGCTGAACTTGGCCGCGTTGTCCAGCAGGCTCGACAGAAGGCGTGACAGCCGAGCCGGCACACCTGCGACGGTGGCGGTGCCTGCCTCGGGGGCGATCGACAGGGTGAGCGGGGTGGCCGGCCAGTGGCCGCGCGCCGTCTCGACGGTGTGCGTCACGATGTCCGCGAGACGCACCTCCTCGATCAGCGGGTCCGGTTCCTCGTTCCGGGCCAGCTCGACGAGGTCGTTGACGAGGAGAGTGACCTCGCGCAGTTGGCGGCTCAGCGCCCCGGCCGCGCGCTCGCGCTGGGCGTCGCTGAGGCGTGAACTCCTGGTCAACAGCTCGGCGTTGGTGCGCAGCGCGGTCAGCGGGGTGCGCAGTTCGTGGGAGGCGTCGGCGACCAGACGGCGCTGCGCGCCGATGGACTTCTCCAACTCGTCGAGCATGGTGTTGAAGGAGGCGGCGAGCCGGGTGATCTCGTCGTCCTGGCCCGCGCGTTCCGGCGGCAGCTCGATGCGGTGCCGGGCGTCGCGCGTGGCGGCGATGCGTTCGGCCGTGGCGGTGAGCCGGCCGACCGGCGCGAGTCCCGTACGCGAGACCCAGGCGCCCAGGGCGCCGGCCAGTAGCACACCGGCCACGCCCATGCCGCCGAGCAGCACCGCGGCCTGACGCACACCCCGGTCCACGGTGTCGGCCCGCATGGCGACTTGGAGGGCGCGCCCCTCGGGCAGCGGTGTCGTGAGCATCCTCGCCCGGTGGCCGGCCAGCCTCAACTCGCTGTAGTACGGCCCCCGTTCGCCGGAGGCCACCTCGCGTGTGGAGTGGGTGACCGGGAGCAGGTACGGCTGCGCCGGGTCGTCGTCCGGCCGCGCGGGGACCAGCTGCGCGCAGGCCGGGGCCGCGAGGTAGCGGCACTGTCCCTGCACGACACCCGAGGGCTCGTGGCCGTACTGCTGGGTGGCAAGCCGAGCGGACTGTGTCAGGTGCAGGTCGAGCTGGTGCAGCAGCTGATGGCGGATCACCACGAAGCTGCCGGCGCACAGGCCGACGGCCACGGCGGCCACCGCCGCGGAGGCGGCGAGGGTCAGCCGGGTGCGCAGGGGGCGGCGGCGCATCCAGCGGGCATGTCTGCGCCCGCCCTTCGGTAGCGGCCGGGCCCGCGGTTCCGTGCTCTGGGGTTCGGTGCTCTGGGGTTCAGTGCTCACGCCAGGTCCAGCCGGTAGCCGATGCCGTGTGCCGTGTGGACGAGCCGTGGTTCGCCGTCGGCCTCCAGTTTGCGGCGCAGATACCCGACGTAGACGGCGAGGGAGTTGGAGTCGGGGCCGAAGTCGCGGCCCCACACCCGCTCCATGATCGTCTCGCGGGGGAGTACCTGCCCGGGGTGGCGCAGCAGCAGCTCGAGCAGGGAGAACTCGGTGCGGCTGAACTCGATGACGCGTGTCCCGCGCCGCCCGCTGCGGCTGGCCGGGTCGACGACGAGGTCGGCGAAGCCCAGCGTCGTCGCCGACTCCTCGGGCGCGGCGCTGCGCCGCAGCAGCGCCCGGATCCGTGCCACCAGCTCGTCGAGCGCGAACGGTTTGACCAGGTAGTCGTCGGCCCCCGCCTCCAGACCGTCCACCCGCTCGCTCACCGAGCCCAGCGCCGTGAGCACCAGGACCGGCGTGCGATCGCCGAGCGCCCGCAGGCGGCGGCAGACCGCGAGGCCGTCCATGCCCGGGAGCATGACGTCGAGCACCATGGCGTCCGGCTCCCAGGCGGCGAGGGCCGAGAGCGCCGCGAGGCCGTCCTCCGCCCCGCGTACTTCGTAGCCCTCGACCGCGAGTCCGTCCTCGACGGCGTACCGCACCTCCGGCTCGTCGTCCACCACCAGAACCTTCGGTGCGCTCGTGCACCCGTCAGCCGCGTTCATGGGAACAGCCTGCCAAAACCTGGTCTTAGAACATTCTTAGAGCGCGTCAGCAGTGTGTCGGCCATGAGGACACAGCGAACATCCCATGGCCGGCTGTCGGTGGTGATCGGCGCGGGCGGCACGGGCGGACACATCTACCCGGGGCTCGCGCTCGCGGACGCGCTGCGGCGGGCCGTGCCCGACGCCGAGATCTCCTTCGTCGGCACCGAGCGCGGCCTGGAGACCCGGCTCATCCCGGAGGCCGGTTACCGCCTGCACACCGTCGACATGATCCCCTTCGATCCGTCGCTCGGTGCCCGGCGGTTCCTGCTGCCCGCCGCGCTGGTCAAGTCCGGCGCCCAGGCCAAGTCGGTGCTGCGTGCGCAGCGGGCACAGGTCGCCGTCGGCATGGGCGGGTACCCGAGCGCCCCGGTGATCGTAGGGGCGCGGATGGCCGGGCTGCCCAGCGTCATCCACGAATCCAACGCGGTGCCCGGGCGGGCCAACCGCTTCGCCGCCCTGCTCACCGACCAGATCACGCTGGCCTTCGAGGAGAGCCGGGCGCATCTCGCCGGCAGCCGGCACGCCGACGTCGTGGGCATGCCGATCGCCTCGGAACTCGCCGCGCTGGACCGGCCCCGGCTGCGCGACGACGCCCGGCGGGCCCTGGGGGTCCCCGCCCACGGACGGCTCCTGCTGGTCAACGGGGGCAGCCTCGGCGCCGCCCGGCTCACCGCGGCCGCCGCCGACCTCGCCCGCCGCTGGCAGGACCGCACCGGCGTCCACCTGCTGATCAAGACAGGCCCCGCCGCGCTGGAGGACATCCGCCGACGGCTCGTCGAGACCGGCGCGGACCGCGTGGCGACCGCCGTGCCCTACCTCGACCGCATGGACCTGGCGTACGCGGCCGCCGACCTGGCCGTCTGCCGTGCCGGTTCCGCGACCGTCGCCGAACTCGCCGCCACCCGCACCCCCGCCGTCCTGGTGCCCTACCCCTATGCGCCGGGTGACCACCAGACCCACAACGCGCGGGTCCTCACCGACGTCGGCGCGGGACTCCTGCTGCCCGACGCGGACACGGACGCCGCAGCCCTGGCCGCTCTCGTCGAGCCACTGCTGGCCGAACCGTCCCGGCTGCCCGCCATGTCGGCCGCCGCGCACCCCGGCCGGCACGGGCAGGCGGCCGACCTGCTGGCCGCCCACGTCCTGCGCCTGGCCGGCCGCCCCAGCACCCACCCCACCACCCTTCCCACACCTCACACGGAGATCGCCATATGACCACCAACACCCGCGCCGCTGCCGCCGACTTCGACTGGACCGGCCGCACCGTGCTCGTCACCGGAGCCGAAGGTTTCATCGGTTCCACCCTCGTCGACCTCCTCGTCGCCCGCGGGGCGAAGGTCCGCGCCTTCGTCCACTACAAGCCGTACGGCGAAAAGGGCAACCTCGCCCCCTACCTCGGCGCCACCAACGGCCCCGTCGAGATGATCGCCGGTGACGTCCGGGACGCGGGCCGGGTCATGGACGCCCTCGAGGGCTGCGACACCGTCTTCCACCTCGCCGCGCTCATCGGCATCCCCTACAGCTACGACTCGCCCGGCGCGTACGTGCAGACCAACGTCGTCGGCACCGAGAACGTGGCCGAGGCCTGCCGCAGGCACCAGGTGCGCCGCCTGGTCCACACCTCCACGAGCGAGGTCTACGGCACCGCCCTCACCGCCCCGATCAGCGAGGCCCACCCGCTCCAGCCGCAGTCCCCGTACTCCGCCTCGAAGATCGGCGCGGACATGATGGCCCTGTCGCACTGGCACGCCTTCGAGCTGCCGGTGACGGTGGTGCGCCCGTTCAACACGTACGGCCCCCGGCAGTCGGCCCGCGCCGTCATCCCCACCATCCTCGCCCAACTGCACGCCGGGCGACGTCAGATCAAGCTCGGCTCCCTCACGCCCACGCGGGACTTCACCTACGTCACCGACACCGCGCGCGGCTTCCTGGCCATGGCCGCCTGCGACGCGGCCCTGGGCCACAGCGTCAACCTCGGCACCGGCCAGGAGATCGCCATCGGGGACCTCGCCAAGGCACTGATCAACGCCTCGGGCCGGGACGCCGAGGTCGTCGTCGACCGGAGCCGGCTGCGCCCCTCGGGCAGCGAGGTGCACCGCCTGCTGTCCGACAACTCCCGCGCCCGGGATTGGGCTGGGTGGGAGCCGGAGGTCACGCTGGACGAGGGACTGCGCCGCACCTCCGACTGGGTCGCGGAGAACCCGCACCTGTTCGCGGCCGACCGCTACCAGGTCTGACCGACGGATCGGGAGACGGCCGACGCCAGGTCCGGCCGGCAGGTCAGGAGGCGGCCGACGCCGAAGTGCCGGGGGCCGGGACGACACTGAGGCCACGGTGGCGGATCCGGTCACGGCCCCACTCTCCGAGCGGCAGCAGCGCCTCGTTGAGTGCCGCGCCCGACTCGGTCAGCGAGTACTCCACCTTCGGCGGCACCTGTGCGTACACCGTGCGGAGCACGAGGCCGTCCTCTTCCATCTGGCGCAGATGCTGGGTCAGCATCTTCTCGCTCACGCCCGTCAGCGCACGGCGCAGTTCGGCGAAGCGCCGGACGCCGTGCGCGTGCAGCTCCCAGAGGACGAGGCCCTTCCACTTTCCGCTGACGACGTCGAGTGCGGCGTCGATGCCGCAGATATAAGGGCCGTTGCGGGGCGCCTTCGCCATGTCCTGCAGCCTCCGGTCTCTGCTTGCTCACAAAGCTTGCTTACATAAAGGTAAGTACCGCAGTAAATAGTGGGTACTTCCGCGACGATACCGCCCTGCGCAGCATGGTCGTCGTGTCCGAACCCACAAGAAAACCAGTCCAGTTGACCGACGTCAGCATGCTCGGCCTCGGCGCGATGGGCAGCGCGCTGGCGGCCGCGCTGCTCGACGCCGGCCGTTCCGTGACCGTCTGGAACCGAACCCCTGACCGTGCCGCAGAGTCGACGACCCGCGGAGCCCGCGGCGCGGACTCGGTCCGCGAGGCCGTGACGGCGAGCCCGGTCGTCGTCGCCTGCCTGCTCAAGTACGACTCGGTCCGGGACACCCTCGGCCCGGTCGCCGGCGAGCTGCGCGGTCGCACCCTGCTCAACGTCACGACCACCACACCGAACGAGTCCCGCCAACTCGCCGCCTGGGCGGCCGAGTTCGGCATCACCTACCTCGACGGCGCCATCATGGCCGTACCCGCCATGATCGGAACCCGTGAGGGCCAGATCTTCTACAGCGGCTCACGGACCGCGTACGACACCCTCCGGCCGACCCTCGACATCTGGGCCACGAGCGAGTTCCACGGCGAGGACGCCGGCCGGGCGTCTCTGGTGGACCTGGCGATGCTGTCGGGGATGTACCAGATGTTCGCGGGCTTCCTCCACGGTGCGGCGATGGTCGCCCCCATGGGGATGAGCGCGTCCGAATTCGCCGCCCGGCAGGGCCCCTTCCTGGTCGCCATGGCCCAGGGGCTCGCCGGCTTCGCGGAGGTCGTCGACGGCGGCGATTACACCGTCGCCGGACAGCAGAGCCTGGACTTCTCCGACCTGTCGCACATCGTGCGGGCCAGCGAGGAGGAGGACGTCGACCCCGCCCCGATCGCCATGGTGCAGGCGCTGATCAGCCGACAGATCGACGCGGGCCACGGCCGGGAGGGGTTCGCGCGGATCTACGAGAGCCTGCGCGCCACCACCCGCCCAACCGCCCGCCCCGAGGAAGGAACCGCAGCATGAGTCCCACCCCCGTCACCCTGATCGGTCTCGGTCCGATGGGCCGGGCCATGGTCCGGGCGCTGCTCGCGGACGGCCACCCCGTGACCGTCTGGAACCGCACCGCGGCCCGCGCCGACGGCCTCGTGTCCGAAGGCGCCACTCTGGCCGCCTCGCCCGGCGACGCGGTCGCCGCGAGCGAACTGGTGATCCTCAGCCTCACCGACTACCAGGCGATGTACGACATCCTCGGCGGCGCGACCGCGGCGCTGGCAGGACGCACGATCGTCAACCTGAGCTCGGACACCCCCGACCGGGCCCGCGAGGCCGCGGCCTGGGCGGCGTCGCACGGGGCGAAGTTCCTGACCGGCGGGGTGATGGTGCCCGCGGAGATGGTGGGGACCGATGCGGCGTACGTGTACTACAGCGGACCGCCCGAGGTCCTCGAGGCGCACCGCCCGGCGCTGGCCCGCATCGGAGCCCCGCGCCATCTCGGCGAGGACGCGGGCCTGGCGCAGCTGATGTACCTCGCACACCTCGACGTGTTCCTGACGAGCCTGTCGGCGCTGCTGCACGCCACCGCGCTGCTCGGCTCGGCCGGGATGTCCGCGGCGGAGGCGGTCCCGGAGCTGATGTCGACGCTGACCGGCATCGCGGCCATGATCGAGGCCGGCGGGGACATCGGCGCGCAGATCGACGCCGGTGAGCACCCGGGCCACCTGAGCACGGTGACCATGATGGGCGCGACCGCGGACCACATCGCCGACGCCAGCGAGACCGCCGGGGTCGACCTCGCCCTTCCCCGCGCCGTCCAGGCGCACTACCGCCGCGCGATCGCCGACGGCCACGGGAAGGAGAACTGGACCCGCATCGTCGACGGCATCCGGGCCCCGCGAACGAAGGCGTAGTCGGGTCAACGGCCAGTGGGCTCCTCGCCGGCCAGGAACGGACGCAGCAGAGCGAGCAGGGCGTTCGGCCGGTGCAGCGGGATGATGTGGCCGCAGTCCTCGATGAGGTGCCCGGTGAGTTCGTCGGTGACCGGGCGGAGTTGGCGTTCCAGTGCCGGGCCGACCGGCTGCGCGCCGAGCGCCATCGTCGGCACCGTCAGGCGGGCCGTGGCCACCGCGTCCTCGATCTGCGCCGCGCTTTCAGGCATGGCCCGGTAGTACGAGAACGCGCAACTCAGCGCCTGACGGCCGGTGTACGCGCGGACGAAGGCATCCCTGACGGCGGGGCGCACCCCCTCGCCGAGGGTGCCGGCGTGCAGGAACCAGTCGACGTATTCGGCTTCATGGCCCTCCAGTACGGTCTCGGCCAGACCGGGCGCCGCGGAGTGGAAGCCGAACCACCACGGCGGACCGCCGGCGAGGAAGTCCTCGGCGCCGGGCAGCCCGCCCAGCAGGGACTCCATGACGACCAGGCGGCGGACGAGGTCGGGGCGGCGCAGGGCGAGGAGGAACGCCGGCGGGGTGCCGGCGTCGATGCCCACCACCGCGGCCGAGGACACACCGAGCGCACCGAGAAGCCCGGCGGCGTCCTCCGCCAGGGTGCCCGCGTCGTAACCGGATTCGGCCCTGCAGCTCGCTCCGAACCCGCGCAGGTCCGGTGCGATGACGCGGTGGCGGTCGGACAGGTCGGCCATGACGTCCGTCCACAGCTCCCAGGTGTGCGGGAAGCCGTGCAGCAGCAGGACGGCAGGTCCCGAACCGGCGAGGGCGACGTTGAGTTCGACACCGTTGACGGAGACGCGTCGGAGCTCGGGCACGGAGGGACTCCAAGGGGGTGAGGGCCGGGAGGGGCGGTCCGGGGTGGTGAGGACCGGGGAGGGGTGGTCCGAGGTGGTGAGGAATGGTGACAACCTCACGGTAGGGAACTAGCCTGATCCGCCCAAGACGGCACTTTCCCTTCAGGTGGTGAGCCCCAGGTGACCACGTCGAGATCCGGCGGACGCGAACAGCGGCGCAGTGGGAGCGGTGAGCGCGGTGTGCGCGGTGACCTGCTGGATCCGCTCTGCCCGACCCGCCGCTTGCTCGACCGCATCGGCACCAAGTGGACGTCCATGGTGGTCAAGGTGCTGGCCGAGCGGGCTCCGGGCGAGATCCGCTTCGCGGAGCTGCGGCGCCTCGCCCCCGGCATCTCGCAGAAGATGCTCTCCGTCACCCTGCAGAACCTGGCCCGCGACGGCCTGGTCGCGCGCCGCGTGGAACCCACTGTGCCGCCCGCTGTCCACTACCGGCTCACCGAGCTCGGCCTGTCCCTCGAAGGACCGCTCTCCGCGCTGCGGGTCTGGGCCGAGACGCACATGCCGGAGATCGACCGCAACAACCAGCTCGCCGACGAGTCGTCGCCCGGTTAGCCACCGGCACCCGTGAGGCATCATCGGGGCCATGAGACATCCGCATCTGGCGAGTACCGAGGCGGCTGTGGTCGCGGTGCGCGAGGTTGCCCGGGAGTACGACCTCGAGGTGTCCGTCACCGAGGACATCGGCGCCGACCAGACGTCCCGCCGCACCTCTGCCGGGGTCTTCACCGTCCTCGACCCGGACGGCACGCTGCCGCACGAGGCGTACATCGACCTCGGGGGCTCTCCCGCGGTGTCCGTCCGGATCTTCCCGGACGACGACGCGAAGATCACGGTCGAGAACGTCGACTTCGACGACATCCCCCGAGACGCCGTCCCGGCGTTCCTGCGGTCCGTCTACGGCGGCCTGGCCCACGTCAAGCGAAGGCGGTTCCCTCCTGCCGTGTGGCTGATCGTGCCGCTGCCCGGTGACGACACCTACAAAGAGCTCATCCTGCCCAGTGCGCTCAGCCCTTGGCTCGCCCGCAACGTTCAGGAACGGAACACGCCATGAAGGCAGCGCAGTTCAGTCGGTTCGGCGGTCCCGAGGTGCTGGAGATCGTCGAGCTCCCCGATCCGCATCCGGGAGCAGGGGAGATCCGGATCGCGGTGCGCGCCGCCGGGGTGAACGCCGGCGACTGGATGAAGCGGCAGGGTCTGATGGACCAGGAGTTGCCCCAGACGATGGGGTACGAAGCCGCCGGGGTCGTCGACGAGATCGGGGACGGGGTCGTGGATGTCGCCGTCGGAGACCGGGTGTTCGGGTTCGGCGGTGACGGCGCCGCGCAGGCGGAGCGGGCCGTACTGTCCGCATGGGCGGCCATCCCCGCGTCGCTGGACTTCGCCGACGCCGCGGCCCTGCCCTCCTCGGTCGAGACCGCGGCGAGAGCCCTCGACCAGCTCGGCGTCCGCGGCGGCGGCACGCTCCTCATCAGCGGGGCGTCGGGCAGCGTCGGCAGCGCCGCCGTCCAACTCGCCGTCGCCCGCGGTGCGCGGGTGATCGGCACCGGCAGCCCCGCCACCCATGACCGGCTCCGCGAACTCGGCGCGGAACCCGTCGCGTACGGGGACGGCATGACCGACCGGGTCCGGGCCCTCGCGCCGAACGGCGTCGACCTGGCGCTGGACGTCGCCGGCAGCGGGATCCTGCCTGAGCTGATCGACCTCGCCGGCGGCGCGGACCGTGTCATCACCGTCGCGGACTTCGAGGGGGCGCAGCGGCACGGTGTGCGCTTCAGCCGTGGGGACTCCGGCCGCGCGGTCTACGCGCTGGGTCAGGTGGCCGAGTTGATCGCCGCGGGCCGGTTCACGCTCCCCGTCGGCCGGGCCTTCCCGTTGGCCGACGTCGCCGAGGCGCACCGGGTCGGGGAATCCGGCCAGGTACGCGGGAAGCTCGTCCTCCTGGTCTGACGTTCGCCGTTCGGGCGATTCGGGCGATGAGGTTTCCTCCCGGCCGGAGTCCTCCCTGCGTCACCGCGATCGCGGGACGACCGCCCAGGGAAGGACGACCCGTGACCACCACCCACACCCTCGACGTCGCCGGTGCACGTCTGCACTACGAAGTCCGTGGCGCAGGACCGCTGTTGCTGGTCATGGGATCGCCGATGGACGCGGAGGCGTTCGGTCCGCTGGCCGACGCGCTCGCGAGCGACCACACCGTCGTCACCCACGACCCGCGGGGCATCTCCGGCAGCCCCCTCGACGACCCCGGGCAGGACTCCACCCCCGAACTGCGGGCGGACGACGTCGCCGCGCTCCTGGACGCCCTCGGCGCGGACTCGGCCGACGTGTTCGGCAGCAGCGGCGGGGCGGTCACCGGGCTCGCCCTCGTCGCGCGGCACCCCGGGCGGGTGCGCACGCTCGTCGCGCACGAGCCGCCGCTGCTGGAGCTGCTCCCCGACGCCGCGGAGCAGCGCGCCGCGGCCGACGACATCGTCGAGACCTTCCACCGGGAGGGGGTGGGCGCGGCGTGGATGAAGTTCATGGCCAACGCCGGGTTCGACGTCGGCGGCGAGGACGCGGCGCCGGAGCCGCCGTCCGGGGAGCCGTCGGAGCCCTCAGAGCCCTCGGAACAGGAACTCGCCAACAGCGCCCGCTTCTTCGGCCACGAGCTGCGGGGCACCATCCGCCACGTACCCGACATCGCGGCGCTGACGGCGCCTCAGACCCGCGTCGTGGTCGGCATCGGCACCGCTTCGGCGGGCCTGATCACGGCCCGTACATCCAGGGCGCTGGCCGAACGCCTCGCAACTGCTCCGGTCGAATTCCCGGGCGACCACGGCGGATTCATCGAACTACCCAAGGAGTTCGCGGAGCGGCTGCGGGAGGTGCTGAGGCCCTAGGTGCGCTGTTCTGACGCGTTGGTGACGCGGCTGGGGCACCGGCCCGTTAACGATCAGTTCGAGCCAATTTCACCCAGTCGTTGACCAGTTCACTTTACCGACCTTTGACATTTCCTTGGGGTCACTTTTACGCTCGGCCGGGCGGTACGGATCTTGGTCGTACCGCTGTCCCCACCAATTGCGGAGGTCGACATGGAGAAGCTCGTCAAGAAGATGGCCCAGGACGCCAACTGGCAGGGCTGGGTCGCCGCCAACTCGGCGACGGCCGCCAAGGACGGCTGCATCAGTGCGGCCCCCAAGGCGGGCTGCATCAGCGCCGCCCCGAAGACCGGCTGCATCTCCTGAAGCAGGGCGCACCCGGTCGCATGATCACGGGCCGCGGCTGAACACCGGACCAGGTGACAGCGGTGGTCCCCCGGGCGGGCCGCGTACGGACCGACAGGGCCGGCCGCGGCCCGCCTCCGGGCGGCGTACGGGCGACAGCGAGCGCCCAGCCCCACCCCCCACACGTTCCCGACCCTCCGAGGACGACCATGGACGGTCAGCCGACGGCCGACGTCATAGAGCAGGTCAAGGACATACCGATCTACCGCGACTCCGTCGCGCGTGGCCACTTCCCCGTGCTGGAGAAGCCCGAGATCGCCCGCGGGTTCCCGGACAACTGGATGACGCCGCGACTGGAGGCCGCGCTCGCGGCCGGCGAGGCGGAGTACGTCCTGTCCACCGGCACCAACCACGCGCGGATGCAGCTCATCCGCCCTCCGTACTTCCTGCTCCGCTCCTACTACCGGCTGTGGAGCGAGCACCCCGACATCGCGCACACCTGGCGGGATGGCTGCCGACGCGCCTCCCTCACCACCGTCCTGGCGACCGAACACGTGGCCCGCGTCAACGCGAAGAAGCGCGGCGGGCAGGATGGTGGTGAGGGAGGCGACGGGGGTGCCCCGGATGCCGAACCCTCCCTCGAGGACCGGCGGTTGGACGAGCGCACCGTCTACCTCAACCTGCGGCTCGACCCCGCGCTGTGGGAGCGTTCCGATGTCGAGCGCATGCTCGGCGAGTTGCGCGAGATCGCCGCCTCGCACCCCGAGGGCCGCTACCACCTGGACTGCTCCGGCTACCACCTGGCGCACCTCGTGCGCCACACCGAGGATGCCGGACTGTGGGAGGACCCGGAGGCGTTCCCGCGACCGGCGAGCATCATCACGGCATACGAGTACACGCCGCGGAACGTGCGCCGCTTCCTGGAGAGCCGGTTCGACTGCCCGGTCGTCGACCTCTTCGGCAGCACCGAGCTCGGCTACCTCTTCTACAGCGACCGCAACGGCAGCTACCGCCCGTACCTGGAGGGGATGAGCGTCGAGCTCCTCCCCGTCGCCCCGGGCAGCACCCTCTACTCCCTCATTGTCACCAGTGTCCGCAACCCGCACATGCCGCTGGTCCGCTACCGCTCCGGCGACTGCGCCCGTACGCGGGACGGTTCGGCGGACCCCGAGAAGATCGTCTCGTTCTGCGGCCGGGAGAAGGAGCTCCTCGACGGTCCGGACGGGCCCGTCGCGGCGGGCGACCTGGACGAGCGGGTCGGCGCCGCCGCGCCCCGTATCTTCGTGCACCAACTGCTGCTGCCCCAGGGTGAGTTGGATGGAGTCGGGTCGCAGACGGCCGTGCTCCGCTGCACCACCTTCGACGGCAAGCCGCTCGGCACGGACGAGTCCGAAGCGCTGGGGCGCTCCGTCTCCGCGCTGACCGGGCGCGCCTGTCGCGTCGAACACCGGGACCACATCCCCATCGGCGCATCCGGCAAGTACGCGTGGCTGGCGAGGAGTTGAGGGGCCGCGGCCATGCGGGGCGGCGAAGTCCGGGACGTACCGGTGAAGCACTTGAGGGGAACGACGTGAACGACCAGAACAACACGGCCAACCAGCACGACCAGCACGACCAGCACGAGGCGCGCACCGTGACCGTCACCGCCGAGGACCTGCGCGAACTGCTCGGGCACGGCCTGCACGGCGAGGTGGTCGCGTACTTCGTGAAGGAGGCCGGCGAGGAACGCGCCTATGTGGAGCGGCAGGTCACCGAGTGCCTCCGCTACCTCTACCTCGTCTCGAAGTACCGCGAGCGGCTCAGTGGCCTCTTCCTCCCCGTCGAGCAGGCCATCGACGAGATCTGGCACTACCTGATCCTGCAGACTCGCGAGTACGTCGCCCTGTGCGAGGAGCGCCTGCCGGGTCGGTACTTCATCCACCACCGCAGCATCGCCTACGAGGACTACCAGGCCGAGCCCGGCCGTGAGCGGGCCGCCGAGGAGGCGCTGCGCTGGATCCCGCTTTACTGCCGGGAGTTCGGGTCCTTCGACGAGGGGGCGCTGCCGCACTGGACCATCGTGCGCTACCTGCACCAGCACATGGACATGTCGCTGGACGAGATCTCGGCGCTCGAACCGATGGCGCCGAGCGTCCCCGCCGAGCCGATCGGCGCGGCGTGACCTCTGCGGCACGGTCCCCGCAGGCCGTACGGCCGACGCCCGAACACCCCGCGCAGCGGCGGGTGTTGAGCGTCCTCGTCCTCTGTCAGGCCCTGAGCGGGGCGGGCCTCGCCGCAGGCATCACCGTGGGGGCGTTGCTCGCCGAGCAGATGCTGGGCTCCACGGGTCTTGCCGGGCTGCCCAGCGCGTTGTTCACCGGGGGCGCCGCGCTCGGTTCGGTGGGCATCGGGCGGCTCTGCCAGCGGTGGGGCCGGCGCCCCGGGCTCGCCCTGGGGTACGGGACGGGTGCGGTCGGCAGCCTCGGCGTCGTGCTCGCCGCGGTCGCGGACAGCGTGCCCCTGCTGTTCGTCTCGCTGCTGGTGTACGGCGCGGGCACGGCCGCCAATCTCCTCGCCCGGTACGCAGGGGCCGACCTCGCCTCGCCCGCGCGGCGCGGCCGGGCGGTCAGCACGGTCCTGTTCGCGACGACGTTCGGGGCGGTCATCGGCCCCAACCTCGTCCACGCGACGGGCAATTGGGCGCACTCTTGGGGTATCCCGCGCCTCGCGGGCCCCTTCCTGCTCGCCACGGCCGCGTACGGTGCGGCCTCGCTGGCCCTGGCCGTCCTCCTGCGCCCCGACCCGCTGCTGCTCGCGCGCGAGCGAGCGGCCGCGGAAGAGGCCGCGGAGGGGGTGCCGGCCACCGGGAGGACAGGGCGTACGGACGCTGCCCGCGGTCTGGCCACCGGCACCGCCGTCATGGTCCTCACCCAGCTCGTGATGATCGCTGTCATGACGATGACGCCGGTCCACATGCAGGCCCACGGGCACGGTACCCAGGCCACGGGCCTGGTCATCGCCCTGCACGTGGGCGCCATGTACCTGCCGTCCCCGCTCACGGGACTCCTTGTCGACCGCATCGGACGGCTGTGGCTGGCCGCGGCCTCCGGGACGACGCTGCTCGCGGCGGGTGCGCTCGCCGCCCTGGCGCCGCCGCACTCCGTCGCCGCCCTCGCCACGGCCCTGGTTCTGCTGGGCCTCGGCTGGAACTTCGGCCTCGTCAGCGGCACCGCCCTCATCACGGACGCGCTCCCCGTGGCCACCCGGGCCCGCACCCAGGGCCTCGTCGACGTCGGCATCTCCCTCGCGGGCGCCACGGGCGGGGCGGCCTCCGGCGCGGTGGTCGCCGGCGCCGGCTTCCCCGCCCTGGGCCTGGGCGGCGGCCTCCTGGCCGTACTCCTCGTCCCGCTGACCCTGCTGCGGCACCGCGGAGCCCGCGAGTCGGGAGTCACCGGGAAGGCGGGAGCGTGAAGACAGGATCTGGGTCTGTCGTTCGGATCAGGCAGACCGGACCCGGCTAGAAGGTGATCTCGAGCCCGATGACGGGATGCCGGCGGTGTCGCCCCGAGATCGCGGAGTACCAGTCGCCGATGCGCGCCATCACGTACTTCTGGCGCAGCAGCGCACCCGCCTTCTTCGTCCCCTCCTCGTCCAGCACCCGGCCGGTCCCCGTGATCCGTACGGCGTCCGGGGCGACGCGGCCGCGGACGTCGCACACGGCGACCTCGGCCCGGGAGTCGCGACGCAGCCGCTTCACCTTCCAGGCATCGGCCGCGCTGCGCACACAGAGCCGGTCACCGTCCATGGCATGCCAGACCGGAGTGGCTCTCGGCGTGCCGTCCTTGCGGTACGTGGTGAGACTGACATAGCGGGCGCGCTGGAGCGCGGCGAGCGTGGCGGGGTCGAGTGAGGTCACAGGGGGACGGTACCGGCATGTGTCAACCGGGGTTGGTCTGCTGCTTGCCCGGATGTGGGCGGGCGGCCCAAGCGGACAGCGAAGGTCTCGACGACCGGCTCGGCGGGTCCGGGGCCGAGCGGGCCGCCAATGCCTTGCGGGCCGCCTTGGACCGGGGGAAGTTCATCGAATTCCACGACGTCCTGTTCGCCCACCAGCCGCAGGAATCCGTCGATGGGTACACCGACGCCTTTCTGCTGCGTATGGCCTCTCAGGTGAAAGGCCTGCGCGGCAAGGAATTCGACTCCGCGGTGCGCACCATGAAATACCGTGAGTTCGTGGGCGCGTCACAGCGGGCGTACGAGTCCGTCGGGGCGCCCGGAACCCCGACGTTCTTCGTGAACGACACCCTGGTGCCGGACGACTTGCGCGAGAACATGTTCGACCGGGACATGGTCGGGATGGTGCTCGTCGCACTCGGAGGTCCCGATCAGGGGCCGGGACCGGCGAACTGAGCATTGCTGATCTGCCGGTCCCGTGCCGTCCCGGTTCGGCGGCCTCAGCTCTCCCGCGCCCTCGACGGCTCCTGCCCCGCCCTGTCGACGACCGCGAAGTCCAGGATGGCCTCGCTCGACATGAGCGTGCCCTTCTTTCCGTACTGGGTGTCCTTGACGAGGTAGCTGCGTGAGCCCAGGAACGTGAGGTCCTGGCGGTCGAAGACCCACTCGGTGCGGGTGTGGAACGTGGTGTCCTCGCGGGCGATGCCGACGCCGTGCCGGCCGATGGCGTCGTGGGCGGCGGGGGCCCTGGTGACACCGGGGATCTTCGCGGCGGCGCGGTAGAGAGCGGCGGCGGTCTTCGGTGGAGTCACCCCGCCGAGAAGGCCGCCGATGCGGTCGAACACCGCTTGGTCGCGTTCCTGGTCGTCCGACTCGGGCGTCTTGGCGTACAGGAAGTGCAGTAGCTTGTCGGGGTCGGTGGGCAGGGACGCCAGCCAGTGGTACGTGGGGCGGCCGAAGCCTTCCGGTGTGCCCTTGGTGTCGCCCAGTTGGGCATTGATCGGCAGGGTCTCGCCGTCCTCCTTGACGATGCCGAGCTTGCGCAGCGGCGCTGGGTCCTGGGCGACCCAGCTCTCGGACTCCTTCAGCGGCTCCATCACCGCCTTGCCACTGGTCAGGTCCGCGCCCTGGTCCTTCTGCCGGGTGTAGGCGAACTGGTCGTCGCGCACGGTGAGTTCCTCGTTCTTCCCCGCGGCGTCGGAGATCTGGTCGAGGAGTGCCACCGCGGGGCGTACGTCCCTGCTCGCCGTGGTGGTCGTCGCGGTGTCGTCGCCCGTCGTGAGGACGATGCTCGTGGTGAGGATGCCGGCGAGGGCGAGCGCCGTCACCGGGAGCAGGATGGCCGGGCGCAGCAGACGTCGGGCGGAGAAGGTCGGACGTGCTGGTTGCGCGGGGGTGTCGGTGCGGTCGCGGTCGATGTGCTGCATCAGCTGTTCCTTGTGGTGAAGGTGCTGCGCGTGGGGGAGGGGACGACGGTCCGGGGCCGGCAGCAGCCGGGCGATCTCCGCGACATCGGCGTCCGCGCGTGTGTCGGCGCGTTCGTCAGGGCGTGTGTCGGCGTCGGTGTGCCGCCGGTTCGCTCGTACGTCCTTGTCGGTGGTCATGCCGTCTCCTCCCGCACGGGCAGGGCCGCGAGTGCGGCTTCACCCTTCATCTCTCCGCGGTCCGCGCGCGGTTCCGGATTCTGTTGCGCCTCGTCCGTGAACCGGGCGAGCTTGGCGCGGGCCCGCGAAAGCCGGGAGCGCACGGTGCCGACGGGGATGTCGAGCGCCTCCGCGGCCTGCTTGTAGTCGAGTCCTGACCACACGCACAGCGTGAGCACTTCCCGCTCGGGGCGCCGCAGCCGGTCGAGTGCGACGTGTACGGCGGCCAGGCGCCGGGCATCGTCGACGCGCCCCGCGACCTCGTGCGCGAAGTCCTCGACCACGGGTGTCCGCCGCTGCCGGGCCAGGAACGCGACGCGGCGCCGCAGGCCCCGGCGGGCGTTCTCCGCCTTGTGGGTGGCGATGCCCAGGAGCCAGGGGCGCAGTGATCCCCCGTCCTCGTGCAGCCGTTCCCGTACCCGCCAGGCGGTCAGGAATGTCTCCGACATGATGTCCTCGGCGCTCGTCCGGTCGCCGGTGAGCCACAGCGCATGCTGATGCACGGCCACGGCCCACTGCTCGTACAGCTCGGCGAACGCCTCGCGCTCACCGGCCCGTACGCGTCTGCGCAGATCGTTTTCTGAGTCCCTCACACCGTCTGTCTCTCCGCGGTCCCGGTGGAGTTCCTGTGACCTGCGTCATGTCGAACGGCCCGTCTGTGGGGCCGGCGAACAAGGCTAGCCGCGCGGGCGCCCGGGCGTGGAGTTCACCAAGTGACGACTGTCATGTCACGAACGTGTCTTGAACACGATCATGAAGCAACTGGGGCAACCGCACCGCTGTCTGAAGGGACGGACAACAACATGGGCGAACACCCGCCCGGTTCAATCGCCCGTCGCTCACCAGGAGCGACGGCCCCACGCGGAGGACACCAGAATGCGCACTCGGAAGATCTCGGCACTGACGCTCACCGCTGTGGCCCTCGGACTGTCGCTGACGGCCTGCAACGGCAGCGGCGGCTCCGACAACTCCTCCTCCAGCGCGCCCACCAGTGCGTCTTCCAGCGCGTCCTCCTCCGCGAGCGCGAGCAGTTCAGCGGAGGTCACGGCCACTCCGCAGCCCGATGCGACGCAGGGGCAGTCGTCGGGCGCCCCCGCCGCCAAGTCCGACGCGAAGTGCACGGACCAGATCAACTACGCCGGTGACCCGCGCTCCAACGCCGAGATCAACTCGATCGGCGCGGACACGGGCACCTGCCCCGAGCCGCAGAAGTCCGACAAGCCGTCGGGCACGCCGAAGGACCCCGGCACGAAGTGCACCGACCAGATCAACTACGCCGGTGACTCGCGCCCCAACGCGGAGATCAACTCGATTGGCGAGGAGACGGGGTACTGCCCGCCGGTCAAGCAGAACTGAACGGCCTGAACGGACACAGCGAGCCGGGTGGCGGATAGGCGCCGTGGCGCCAACCCGCCACCGTGAAGCAAGTACCGCACGACGCACAGTAGTTGACACTCTTCCCAGCTCTCGGAGCGCACCCCCGCACCCGATGGTTCCAGGAGAAGAGGCAACTATGGCAAGAGGTACCGCGCGACGCGGCGCGGCCCTGCTGTCGGCCGGGTTGGCGTTCGCGCTGCTGCCCGCCGGCCATGCGCACGCCGCGCCGGACCACGTGAGACCCAGGGCCGCGAAGGCCGCCCGCGCCGCTCACACCGTGACGCTGGTGACCGGGGACAAGGTGACCGTGACGGACATCGGCGGCGGGCAGCGGACCGTCGACGTCAAGAGGCCCCCGGGCGCCACCGGCCTCGTCCGTACGCAGGTCACCGACGGCAAGATACGTGTCGTGCTGGACGAGGCCGCCCCCTACCTCGCCTCGGGGAAGCTCGACGCCCGGCTGTTCGACGTGAGCGGGCTCATCGAGCAGGGCCTCGCGGACACCAAGGCCGACGCCACCCCGCTCATCGTCACCTACGGAGGCAAGAGCGCCCGCACCACCGCCGCCACCCCCAAGGGCGCCGACCGCACCCGAACGCTCGACAGCATCGGCGGCGCGGCCCTCGACGCCGACAAGGGGCGCACCTTCTGGAACGACCTGACCAGCAAGGCCGGCTACACCGACGGCATCGGCAAGGTGTGGCTCGACGGCCGCGTCGAGGGCGACATGGCGGAGTCCAACGCCCAGATCGGCACGCCAAAGGCATGGGAGGCGGGGCTCACCGGCAAGGGCGTGAAGGTCGCCGTCCTGGACACCGGGTACGACACCACACACCCCGACCTCGCCACCCGCGTGAGTGAGTCGAAGTCCTTCATCGAGGGGCAGGCGGTCGCCGACCGGGCAGGTCACGGCACGCATGTCACGTCGACCGTCGGCGGATCCGGCGCCGCGTCCGACGGCAAGGAGAAAGGTGTCGCGCCCGACGCCACCCTCGCCGTCGGCAAGGTGCTCAGCGACGAGGGCTACGGCACCGAGTCCGAGATCATCGCCGGTATGGAATGGGCCGCCAAGGACATCAAGGCCAAGGTCGTCTCCATGAGCCTCGGCTCCGACACCGGCAGCGACGGCACCGACCCGATGGCCCAAGCCGTCAACTCCCTCACCGAAGACACCGGCGCGCTCTTCGTCGTCGCCGCGGGCAACGCCTACAGCCCCGGCACCATCGGCTCACCCGGCGCCGCCGACTCGGCACTCACCGTCGGCGCGGTCGACGCGGACGACGAGCGGGCCTCGTTCTCCAGCCAGGGCCCGCGCCTCGGCGACGACGCCCTCAAGCCCGACCTCTCGGCCCCCGGCGTGGACATCCTCGCGGCCCGTTCCTCGCTGGTGGACGGCTCCGGCAGCTACACCACCATGAGCGGTACGTCGATGGCGACACCGCACGTCGCCGGTCTCGCCGCCCTCCTCGCGCAGGCCCACCCCGACTGGACGGCCGCACAGCTCAAGAACGCGCTGATGTCGTCGTCGAAGCAGCTCTCCGACTCCGCGTACGCCATCGGCTCCGGCCGGGTCTCCGTCCCCGACGCGATCGCCGCGAAGGTCACCGCGACCGGCAGCGCCGACCTCGGGTCCTACCGCTGGCCGTACGACAGCAACAAGCCGGTCACCAAGACCCTCACGTACTCCAACGCCGCTGACAGTCCTGTGGAGTTGGAGCTGGCGGTCCAGGGGGCTCCCGACGGCGTCGCCACGCTCGCCGACAACAAGCTGACCGTGCCCGCGCACGGCACCGCCTCCACCACCGTCACCGGCGACGGCTCGAAGGCCGCCGTCGGCACCAACAGCGGGCAGATCGTGGCCAGTTCGGGCGGTGCGGCCGTAGCGCACACCGCCTTCGGGCTGGTCAAGGAGGAGGAGCGGTACACGCTCACCGTCCATGTGAAGGACCGGGACGGCAAGCCGGCCGCGACCAACCTCGTGTATCAGCAGCTCGCCAAGGGCGCGCTGTCGGAGTCGGCCACGGTCGACGCGTCCGGCACGGTCAAGCTGCGGCTGCGTCCCGGGACGTACTACCTGGACTCGTTCCTGGACGTCCGCGGAGGCCACGGCGAGGACTCCCTCGGCATGGCCTATCTGTCCGACCCCGAGGTGAAGGTCGACGGGGACCGCGAGATCACCCTCGACGGCGCGAAGTTGCGCGAAGTCGACACACGTGTCCCGAAGGACACCGACCCGCACCAGACACTCGTGCAGTACGACCGCAAGGCGGGCGGCACCGATGTGTTCGGCATGGTGCTGCTGCCCATCAAGTACGACACGCTGTACGCGCTGCCCACCCGGCCTGTGAGCGACGGGAGTTACGCGTACCGCACCACCTGGCGCGAGGCTCAGCCGCGCATCACCGTCGACGGTGTCGACGAGGTGTGGGAGCAGCCCGGCTCCACGCTCGTCGAGGGTGACAGCAGGCTCGCGCTGGTGAACGCGGGCGCAGGTACCCCCGCGGACTACACGGGCAAGAACGTGACCGGCAAGGGCGTCCTCGTGCACATCGACGGCACCCGCACCCCGGCGCAGATCGCGCAGGCCGCCCAGGACGCGGGCGCCAAGGCGCTGTTCCTCACGGACGACAGCTCCGGCCGACTGAACACCCTCTTCTACAACGACGACGACACGGACCGGCCGCTTCAGATCGCGAGTGTCACCAACGCCGACTTCGCGCGGCTGCTCACCAGGCAGAAGCGCGGTGAGCGCATCAGAATGACGGGCGTCGCCAACTCCACGTACTCCTACGACCTGTCGAAGGGCTACAAGAGCGCGATCCCGGACCGGAGTCTTGTCTTCGCGCCGGACTCCAGGGACCTCGCCACCGTCGACACCACCTTCTACGGTGCGAAGAAGGCGGCGGGCAGCGAGTTCCGGCACTCGGTCGACCCGTCCTTCGCGGTCGCGGGCGGCTTCCAGGAGCGGTACGACTTCCCGGGGCACCGCACCGACTACGTGTCCGTCGAGCCGGACCAGAAGTGGCACGAGTCCGTGAACCTCGGTTCCCTGGAGGAGCGCAGCGGCCTGGTGTCCTACCGGCCGGGCAGGCACACCGAGTTGAACTGGTTCAAGCCGGTCTGGCACCCCTATGGTGGCAGCGGTCTCGGCTGGGGCCAGCAGCGGAGCGGCGACATGCTCCGCTTCAACATCCCCGGCTGGGGCGACTCGGGCCCCGACCACACCGGTTTCGGCGACCCGTACAGTCCGGAAGCCGGCATGACGCAGTCCACCGAGGCCTTCGTGAACGGTGAGAGCGCGGGCCGACGCACGGGCAGCACCGCCCAGTTCAGTGTCACCGACGGCTCCGAGCAGCCGTTCAAGCTGGTCACCGACACGGAACTCGACCCGGCCGTGTGGGGCATCCGCAGCACCTCGCACAGCGAGTGGACGTTCCGCTCGGGCACCACACCGGACGACGCCTACACGTTCCTGCCGCTGATCAACCTCAACTACGACATCGACACGGACCTCGCCGGAAAGGTCCGTTCGGGCAAGCGCCTGCCGATCGGCCTGTCCGCCGAGTACGTCAAGGACGTGGCCGGCACGGGCACCATCGGCGGCGGCGCCCTGAAGGTGTCGTACGACGACGGCAAGACGTGGAAGTCCGTGTCCCTCACGGGTAGCGGCGCGTCCTGGAAGGGCACGTTGAACGTGCCGCGCGACGCCACCTCACTGTCGCTGCGGGCGACGGCGAAGGACGACAAGGGCGGCTCGGTGTCGCAAGAGATCGTGCGGGGAGCGGCCGTGAAGTAGGCCGCCGAGAGCGGCGGAAGGAGAGCGGCGACCCGGTACGGAGACATCCCGTGCCGGGCTTCGCCGTTCCTGCGCAGTGAGAATCCGGCATTGCCAAGATCGGTTCACCGGGCAAGCATTCCCCGTCCGTCCGGAAGGGAGCGCGTCTCGTGTCACGCCGCTGGATCCTCTTTCTGCTCAGCGCCGTCCCGGTCGCCGGGTCGCTGAT
Organism: Streptomyces nidicola; assembly: GCF_050106155.1. NCBI lineage: Bacteria > Bacillati > Actinomycetota > Actinomycetes > Kitasatosporales > Streptomycetaceae > Streptomyces > Streptomyces nidicola. Next base: position 882,108 of record NZ_JBNBPI010000001.1, on the reverse strand, counting down.
CGTCGTCAATACCGAGCGGCCCTACGTCCTGGGCCTGCCGATGGTGGTGTTCTGGGCCGCCCTGTGGGTGGTGCTCACCACCGTCGTCATGGCCGTCGTATACGCCCTCGATCCCGCGAACCGCGAGCCCGGTGAACAACAGGCCGCGGAAACAGGCGAGTTCACCGGTGACACAGCCTCCGAAGGAGTCGCCCGATGAACACCGCCCTCGCCATCCTCGGCAGCGCGTTCGTGCTCGTCCTCGTCCTCGGACTGCTCGCCCGGCGCGGTCGCACCATGGACCTCGAACAGTGGTCCGTCGGCGGGCGCGGGCTCGGCAGTCTGCTCGTGTTCCTCCTCGCCGCCGGCGAGAACTTCACCACGTACACCTTCCTCGGTGGCAGTGGCGGCGCCTACTCGATGGGCGGGCCGATGATCTACATGTTCTCGTCGATCTGCTACGTCGTCTTCTACTGGCTGGCCCCGCCGATCTGGGCGTACGCCCGCCGCCACAAGCTGCTCACCGCCCCGGACCTGTACGCGCACAAGTACCGCTCGAAGGCGTTCGGCGTGCTCACCGCCGTCGTCGGCGTGGTGTCCCTCGTGCCGTATCTGGTGCTGCAGCTCAAGGGGCTCGGCATCATCGTCCACGAGTGCTCGTACGGGCGGATCTCACAGGGCGCCGCGGTGTGGATCGGGGTCGCCGTGATCGCCGTGTACGTCACGGTGTCCGGGCTGCGCGGCACCGCCTGGAACGCCATCATCAAGGACACGCTGATGCTCGTCCTCGTCGTGGGCCTCGGTCTGTATCTGCCGATCCACTACTACGGCGGGCTCGGTGACATGTTCCACGCGCTGTCCGCCGCCCACCCGCACTTCCTGACACTCCCCGACCACGGGTACAGCGTGTGGTGGTACATCTCCACCAGCCTGCTGTTCGCCCTCGGCATCTGTACGTGGCCGCACATGATGCCCGGCATCCTGGCGGCCCGCAGTGCCAAGGCGCTGCGCCGCAACGCCGTGATCACACCCGCGTACCAGATCGTCCTGGTGATGGTCCTCGTCATCGGGTTCACCGCCGTGCTCAAGGTGCCGGGACTCAAGGACGGGGACCTCGCGCTGCTGTCGCTCGCCAAGGACGCGCTGCCGCCGTGGCTGGTCGGGCTCGTCGGGGTCGCGGGCATGCTCGCCGCGCTCGTTCCGGGTGCCATGCTGCTGCAGTCCGCCGCGATGCTGGTCGCGAAGAACATCTACCAGACGGCCCGGCCCGCCACGAGCGAGCGGACCGTCGGGCGGCTCAGCCGTCTCCTGGTGCCGGTGCTCGCGCTCGTCGCCGCCGTGCTCACCTTCCGCGGCGGCGAGGCCATCGCGATGCTGCTGATCATGGCGTACGGGTTCGTGGTCCAGCTCTTCCCGGTGCTCGTCGCGTCGATGTGGCGGCGCAACCCGGTCACCACCGCAGGTGCCTGGGCCGGTGTGTGCACCGGTGTCGCCATCGTCAGCTGGACGACGCTCACCGATGCCACCAGCGCGAGCCTGCTGCCGTGGGCGCCGCGGCCGGTGCAGGACCTCGACGTGGGGGTCGTCGCCATGGTCGCCAACATTCTCGTACTCGCCGTCGTCAGCGCGGCCACCCGGCACCGCGCCGGACACTCGGACGACGCCCGCCCCGCCACCGCCGCTGCCACCGCCCCGGAAGGAGCCGCCCTGTGACCATCACAGACCCCACGGCCACCGCACCCCTCGTCCTCGGCGACCGGCCGCTCACCCTCGACGATCTCGTCGCGGTCGCCCGCCACCACCGCCCCGTCGCACTCGGCGCGGCGGCCGAGAAGGCCATGGCGCCGAGCGCCGCGTGGATCTCCCGGCTCACCGACGACATGGCCGAGGGCGAGGCCGCACGACCCGTCTACAGCGTCAACACCGGCTTCGGCTCGCTCGCCGGACGGCAGGCCTTCGAGACCGCGGAGGACGCCGTCGAACTCTCCCGCCGGCTCATCGTCTCCAACGCCTGTGGCGTCGGCCGGCACTGCGGCGAGGACGTCGTGCGCGCCACCATGCTGATCCGCGCCTCCAGCCTGGCACGCGGCTACTCCGGCGTCCGCCCCGACGTCGTGCACACCCTGCTCGCCATGCTCAACTCCGGTGTCCACCCGGCGATCCCCGAGTACGGATCGCTCGGCGCCAGCGGCGACCTCATCCCGCTCGCCCACCTCGCCCTCGCCCTCAGCCGCCCCGCCGGTGACACCGACCCGGACGAGGACAGCGGACTCGCCCACCACGAAGGCGAGTTGGTGAGCGGTCGCACCGCCATGGCCGCCGCGGGCATCGACCGGCTCGCCCTCGGCGCCAAGGAGGGCCTCGCCCTCACCAACGGCACCTCGTACTCCACCGCGCTGTGCGCCCTCGCCCTCGCCGACGCGGAGAACCTCCTCGCCACCGCCGAGGTGACCGCCGCGATGAGCATCGAGGCACTGCTCGGCTTCGGCGACGCCTTCCTGCCGCAGCTGCACGAGGCCCGTGGCCACCCGGGGCAGATCGCGACGGCTGCCCGGCTGCGCGAACTCCTCGACGGCAGCGCCTTCGTCGACGGCGCCGCCGACACCGACCCCGTACGCCAGCCACCCCAGGACGCGTACTCGCTGCGGTGCGTGCCGCAGGTGCTCGGTCCTGTGAGGGACACCCTGGGCTTCGTCCACGGCATCGTCGAGACGGAACTCAATGCCGCCACCGACAACCCGCTCGTCGTGCCCGGCCTTCCGCGCGACCTCAAGGCCGTCTCCGGCGGCAACTTCCACGCCCAGTACCTGGCGTTCGCCTCGGACTTCCTGTCCATCGCGGTCACCGAGATCGGGTCGATCGCCGAGCGCCGCCTGTTCCGGCTCAACGACGGCACACTCAACCGCGGGCTGCCCGACATGCTCGTCGACGGCGAGAAGGTCGGCATGGACTGCGGCTACATGCTGCCGCAGTACCTGGCCGCCGCCCTGGTGTCCGACTGCAAGACACTCGCGCACCCGGACAGCGTCGACTCCATCCCCACCTGCTCCAACCAGGAGGACCATGTCTCGATGGCGTCCAACGCGGGGCGCCACGCCCGCCAGGTCGTCGCCAATATCGAGGCGGTCGTCGCCACGGAACTGTTGATGGCCGGGCAGGCGCTTGAGCTGCGGCTCGCCGAGCAGGGGAGGGGCCCGGAGGCCCTCGCCCCGGCCACCCGCGCCGCCCTCGACCGGCTCCGCGCCACACCGGCCACCGACGGGCGGCCGATCGACCACCTGACCCGCGATGTCGTGCTGTACCCGAGGGTGCACGCGGCGCTCGACCTCGTCCGGTCCGGGGCGGTCGTGGACGCGGCGTCCCAAGAGGGGTGATCTGTACGGGGGTTGCCCGGGCGGTACCTGTCCAGGCGGCCCCCGGTGTCACACATCGAGGACCAGTCGTTCCCCCTGGCACCGCGACACGCAGATCATCATGACGTCGCCCGCGGCCCGCTCCTCCTCGCTCAGGAGCTGGTCGCGGTGGTCGGGGGTGCCGCCGAGCACCGGTGTCTCGCACGTTCCGCACACACCCTCGCGGCACGACGTGAGCGTACGCACCCCCGCCTGTGTCAGGGCGTCGACGATGGACTGGCCGGCGCCCACCTCGATCTCCTGCCCGTCGGCGGTCTCCACCGTGAACGGCCGGTCGCCGTCCTGTGCGTGGCCCTCCGGCGCCGCGGCGAAGCGTTCGAGTGTCAGCCGCGACTGAGGGTGCGCGTCGGCGTACTCCTGCACCGCAGCGAGCAGCCCTGCCGGGCCGCACGCGTACACATGGGCGTGCGCCGCACGCATGCCGTCCAGCTCCGCGGTGAGGTCCGCGACGCCCGAGACATCATCGCGGTGCAGGCGCACCCGCTCGCCGTACCGGGTGAGTTCCTCGGTGAACGCCATGCTCTCCGCACTGCGTCCCAGGTACAGCAACTTCCAATCGGCCCCTGCCCGTTCGGCCGCTGCCAGCATCGGCAGGATCGGCGTGATACCGATGCCGCCCGCGACGAACACCAGGAGTGGTGTGTCGAGGTCCAGCGCGAAGTTGTTGCGGGGCGCGCTCACCAGCAGGGTGTCGCCCGCCTCGACCCGGTCGTGCAGATACGCCGAACCGCCCCGGCCATCGGGCTCCCGCAGCACGGCGATCCGCCAGCCGGCCTTCTCTGCCCCCTGTGCCTCCTCCGTCCCCGAGGACAGTGAGTACTGCCGGACCAGGTCCCGGGACAGGACCACGTCGATATGTGCTCCGGGCGTCCACGCCGGAAGTGACCCGCCCTCACGCGCGGCCAGCACCAGGGAGCGCACCCCCGCGGCCTCGGAGCGGGTCTCCTTCACGGTCACGGTCAGGTGCTCCTGTGCAGGCATGCTTCCTCCATGTCGTCCTCCGGGTCGCGGCAGCCGCAAACTCGCCTGAACCGCATCGTCAAAAACCCCGCCGCACGCGGCAACAGCTGTTCTCAGCAGGTGATAACGCCCATGTCCCGGGCACGGCCCGCCGGTCTACCGTGCCTGCCACCACCTGCCTGCCACCACCGAGCCGCATCAGGAGGCCAGATGTCCGCCCCGGCCGACACCCCCGTCGCCCGCCTCTCCGACGACCCCTACGACGACGCCCACCTCACCGACCCGTACCCGCTCTTCACGCGGATGCGCGACGCCGGGCCCGCGGTGTGGCTGGAGCGCTACGGGGTGCATGCCTTCACGCGGTTCGCGCAGTGCCGCGAGATCCTCACCGACCACGGGACGTTCCTGTCGGGCGCCGGGGTCGGGCCGCGCAACTACCACCAGGAACCCCCGTGGAAGCCGGCCGGCATCCTGGACTCCGACCCGCCGACGCACACACCGCTGCGTACCGCCATGTCCGGGGTCATCTCCCCGCGCAACGTGCGAGCGCTGCGCCCCGCTTTCCGTGCCTACGCCGAGCGACTCGTCGACGAACTCCTCGACAAGCGGGAGTTCGACGCGGTGACCGAGATGGCGGAACTGTTCCCCATCGAGGTCTTCGGCAACGCCGTCGGCATCCCCCGCGAGGGCCGGGCCGAGAACCTGCTCCCGCACGGAGCCATGAACTTCTCCGCCTTCGGCCCCGAAGACGCCCGCTACGCCGCGTACTTCGCCGCCGGCGAGCACACAGTCGACTGGGTCATGGAGAACTGCGCCCGCGAGAACCTGACGCCCGAAGGGCTCGGCGCGAAGATCTGGGAGTACGCCGACCAGGACATGATCACCGGCGACGAGGCCACCCGCCTGGTGCGCGCGCTGCTTTCGGCGGGGCTCGACACCACCGTGCTCACCCTCGGCAACACCATGAGGTGCCTGTCCGCCAACCCCGACCAGTGGGCGCTGCTGCACGCGGACCCGAAGTTGACCCGGTTCGCCGTGGACGAGGCGCTGCGCCACGAGTCACCGTTCCAGTCCTTCTTCCGCACCACCGCGCGCGACGTCGACTTCCACGGTGTCCGCATCCCCGAGGACACCAAGGTCGCCCTGTTCACCGGGGCCACCAACCGCGACCCGCGGCGCTTCGGCGAGGACGCCGACGCCTACCGGATCGAGCGGGACGCCTCCGGGCACCTGGCGTTCGGCTTCGGCATCCACCAGTGCGTGGGCCAGCCCATCTCCCGCCTGGAGGCGGAGGTCCTGATCGGCGAACTGGCCCGCCGGGTACGGACGGTGGAGCCGGCCGGTGACCCGGTGCCGTTCCTGCACAACACGCTGCGCGGCTGGAAGCACCTGCCGGTGCGGATCACTCCGGCGTGAGGGCGCCCGCCCCGCGCTCCAGGATCTCCGCGAGGCGCGCGCCCGCCGCCCGCAGTTGGGCGCGGGCCTGACGCCGCCAGGTCGGCCCGCACCGCGGTTCGGGCCCGGCCACGGTCAGCGCGCACACCACCTCGCCCATCGCGGTCACCGGCACCGCGACGGCGACCGCGCCCTCGTTCAGCTCGCCCTGCGAGATCAGGAAGCCGCTCGCCCGGATGCCCTCCATCTCCCGTGCCAGGCGGGCCCGGTCGGGCGTACGGTCCGTGATCGTACGCATCGGCCGGCCGAGGACCCGGTCGATCACCGGGGGTGGTGCGTGGGCCAGCAGGATGCGCTGGCCCGCCCCCGCGTACAGCGGTAGCAGCTGGTTGATCCGGAACGCCATCCGCATCGCGTGCGGTGACTGGGTCTGGCGCAGACACATCGCCTGCGAGCCGACCCGTACGGTCAGCACGGCCGTCTCACCGGTCCCGTCCGTCAACTCCTGCAACAGCGGGTGCCCGAGCTCCACGAGCCGGGTGTGCGTCAGATGCTGCCCCGACAGTTCCAGCAGCCGCCAGCCGGGTGCGTACGTACCCGAACGCTCCTCCACCAGGTCCAACTCCCGCAGCGTGCGCAGATATCGGTACACCGTGCTCACCGGTATCCCCGCGTCGGCCGCGATCTGCTCGACGCGGGTCTCCCCGGATTCGGCGACGCTCATGAGCACCTTCAGCCCGCGCTGGAACGACACACCCGCACCGGACGCCGCAGGGCGCGCGGCCGGCGGCGTCGCGGCGGAATCGTGCGGAACAGCCCTGGTCAACAGCCTTCTCTCCTCGGACCGGTGTGCCGGTCGGTGGGCCCGGTCGGCGGCGTCGCCAGCGTAGATCAGGCGGCCCGTTCGAGCCAGGTTCGGCAAAAATCAATCCTAGCGGCGCTAGACAAGCGAGCGGCAGCAGCGCTAGCGTTGCCTCATCATCTAGCGGTGCTAGATTCCAATAGGGTCCGCGCCCTGAAGGGGAGTCACCATGACCGTGGAGCTGAATCACACCATCGTTCCTTCCCGTGACCCGCTGGCCTCGGCGCAGTTCCTGGCGGACATCCTCGGCCTGCGTGTCGACCCGCCGCTGGCGCACTTCACGCCGATCACGCTCGCCAACCAAGTCAGCCTCGACTACGACCAGTTGGACGAACCTGGCGGGCACCTCATGGAGATCCTCACCCGGGGCCGCGCCGAATCGTGAGACCGACGGCCACCCACGCCGGCCGCTTCCCCGTCCCACCCCGAACGCCGACCGTCCCGGACCGAACGTCAACCGTCCCGGACCGAACGTCAACCGTCCCGGACCGAACGTCAAGGAGAGGAACCATGTCACTGAAGCGCGCCAACACCGTCCTGGCCACCGTCATCACCCTGTTCGTTCTCTACCTCGGGCTGTCCTTCATGCTGTTCCCCGAGACGTCCGCGCCCGGCGTCGGTCTGCCGACCTGGCCGTCCGGTGACGGCGGCGGTTTCCTCGTCATGAAGGGGCTGCGCGAATTCGCGATGGGCCTGGTGCTCGGCGTCCTGCTGGTGACGGGTCATCGCCGCGCCCTCGGTTGGGTCCTGCTGATGGAGGCCGTCGCCCCGTTCGGCGACATGATCAACGTCCTGACCCACCATGGCACCGTGGCCGCCGCGGTCGGTATCCACGGCCTGACGGCGGCGTTCATAGCGGTCACCGGCCTCCTGGTCCTGCGCGAGACCAGCAGGACCCGCAAGGTCCCCGCCCCGGCGTCCGCCGCACAACCGGCCTGACCCATGCACCTCCGAAGGGGCGGCTCGCGACCACTAGCCGGCGATGGGCACCGTCCGCCCCGTCCGCGCCGACTCGTACGCCGCCGCCACGATCCGCACCGCGCGCAGCCCGGCCTCGCCGTCGGTGACGTCCACGGGGCCGTCTCCGAACAGGAAGGACCGCAGCATCAGCGCGTCCAGGTCGACGCCGTACGGGAGTTCCACGGTTGTCCGCGCCGTCTCGCTGAAGCCGTGCACCTTCTGGTCGAAGGCGTCCATCTCCAGCGCCGCCCGCTCGCCGACGACCTGCATCGAGAGCCCGCCCCACGCGGGGTGGTGCTGCGGCTGGCTCCAGCTGCAGTCGAGGGTGAGGACGGCCCCGTTCGCGTACGTCACGGTGAGCAGGCCCGCCGTCTCGACCGCCGCTCGGCCCTCGTACAACAGGTTGTTGGTCTGCGCGTAGACGGAGCGCGCGGGGGAGCCGTCGAAGAGGTCGTCGAGGAGGTCCGCGACATGCACGGTGTGGTCCATCACGGCGCCGCCGCCGGAGAGTTCGGGGTCGGTGAACCAGCGGCTCCGCGCCCCCGGCATATAGCCGTTGTTGGCGCCGGCCACCGTGAGCACCTCACCCGTCGTGCCCGCGCGCACCGCCTCGCGCACCGCGAGATAGGCGGGGCTGAACCGCACCGGGTGCGCCACCGCGAGCCGCACACCGGCGGCCCGGCACGCCTCGACCATCGCCGCGCCGTCCTCGGGCGTCGTGGCGAGCGGCTTCTCGCAGAGCACATCGACGCCGTGCGCGGCCGCCCGTTCGACCAGCGTCCGGTGCCGCACGTTCTCCGAGCAGACCACGACCTTGTCGGGCCCCCACGCGAACAACTCCTCGTACGTATCGACGTAGTTGACGCCGATCCGGGACGCGAAGTCCTTCCCCCGCACCTCGCCCGGCGCCGCGAGATCCGTGTCGGGATCGGCCGCGCACACCTCCACCCCGTCCATCGCGGCGAGCTGCCGCGCGAACCCGCCCGCGTGCACATGCGCGAACGACAGCACACCTACCTTCAAGCCCCGCACACCCTTCACAGCCCGGCCTCCTCGTTCACCTTCAGTTCGACGGGCTCGCCCGTACGCGCGGACTCGGCGGCGGCGCACGCGATCCGCACCGCCTCGACGCCGTCGCGCGCCGTCACGCGGGGCGCGGGACCGCCCTCGACGGCCGCGGCGAACTCCCGCAGCTCCGTCAGATACGGGCTCTCGGTCATCGGACTGCCCGGAATCCCCTCACCGGCCCGACGTACCCCTTGCGCCAGCACCCGGAAGCCGACGTGGGCGGTGGAATCGTGCTCCAGGATCCCGTCGGACCCGGCTACCCGGAAAGTGGTCCGGAACGGCAGATCCGGCTGCCCCCACACCCCCAGCACATGACTGACCGCACCGGAGGCGTGCGTGAGGACCGCGGTCCCGGTCGCCACGTCCCCCGCGACCGCGCCCGCGTCCTGCTTGCCGCGCACCTGCGCGTGCACCCGCACGACGTCACCGGCGAGCAGCCGCGCGAAGTCCAGGTCGTGAATCATCTGGTCGACGAGAATGCCGCCCGACAGTGCGGGGTCGGAGAACCACGGCGCCCACACGGGATAGCACCCGGACCGCGTGAACCGCAGCACCGCCGGATCCCCGATCTCCCCGGCCGCGACCGCCCCGGCGAGCGCCGCGTACGCGGGGAAGTACCGCACGACGTGCGCGGGAAACAGCAACACCCCCGCCGCCCGCGCCGCGTCGGCCATCTCCTGCGCCTCGGCGACACCGAGCGAGAGCGGCTTCTCGCACACCACGTGCTTGCCCGCGCCGATCGCGTCGAGGACGAGCTGCCGGTGCGTGTACGTAGGGGTGCACACGTCGACGACGGTGCACCGTGCGAGGAGCTCGGGGAGGCTCTGCACGGCCGTCACGTCGAACTCGGCGTACTTGGCGGCCAGTTGTTCCGCGTGGCCGTCGGTGGACAGGACCGTGACGCGCGCGCCCAGGGCGGTCCAGGCGGGCAGATGGGCACGGGCGATACCGCCGGCGCCGATCAGGCCCACGTCGAGGCGTGCCATGAAGCTCCTTTGCTGAGGGGTGGTTCGTCCTTCGGGTCAGCCCTTCGTGCCGCTCTGGGCGATGCCCTGCACGAAGTGCCGCTGAAGGAAGAGGTAGAGGACGATCATCGGCAGGCTCGCGATCAGTGAACCGGCCATCATCACCGGATAGTTGGTCTCGAACTGCCCCTCCAGGGAGGTCAGTCCGGCACTGATCGGCATCTTCGCCGGATCCGTGTTCACGACGAGCGGCCACAGCAGGTCGTTCCACGACCACATCGCCGTGATCACCGCGAGCGCTGCGAGGGCGGGGCGGATCAGCGGCAGCATGATCGACCAGAAGATGCGGAAGGGGCCCGCGCCGTCGATGCGCGCCGCCTCCTCCAGCTCCCGGGGCAGGGAGAGGAAGAACTGCCGCAGCATGAACGTGCCGAAGGCGCTGAACATCCCGGGCAGGAACAGCGCGGGCGGCGAGTTCAGCAGGCCGAGCCGCTGGATGATGTCGTACTGCGGCAGGATCAGCAGCGAGGACGGGACGAGCAGCACCGACAGGAACAGCGCGAACAGCACGTTCTTGCCCCGGAACCGCATTCGCGCGAAGGCGTACGCGGCGAGCGAGCAGAACACCAGCTGCCCCGCGGTGCGGCCGACCGTGTTGATGAGGCTGTTGCCGAGCATCTCCCCGTAGGGAAGTGCCGTGAACACCTCCTTGAAGGAGCCCCAGTTCCACTGCTGCGGCAGGAACGTCGTCGGGACGTGCACCGCTTCCGGCAGTGTCTTCAGCGCCGTGAGGAGCTGCCACAGGAACGGGAAGACCATCACGAGCGCGCCGAGCGAGAGGAGCGCGTGCGTGGCGACGGAGCCGCCGTTCACGCGGCGCAGCGAGTCACGCATAGTGCACCCACTTCTTCTGGAGCCGGAACTGGAGGAACGTCAGGGCCGCCGTGAGCAGCATCAGGAGGAAGGCCAGGGCCGCCGCGGCGCCCTGGTTGTTCTGCTGGAACGCCCACTGGTAGAAGAGGCTCACGACGGACTGCGTGGACCCGAGCGCCGGGTTCATGGGGCTCATCATCACGTAGATCAGGTCGAACATCTGGAGCGAGTTGATCACGCAGATGACGGCGGCGAAGAAGATGCTCGGGCTCAGCAGCGGGAGCGTGATGGTGAAGAACCGGCGTACCGGGCCCGCCCCGTCCAGCTCGGCGGCCTCGTAGTAGTCCTGCGGAATGCCCTTGATCCCCGCGATGAAGATGATCAAGTAGTAGCCGACGCTCTGCCACACGGCGACGACCCCGATGGCCCACAGCGCGGTCGACGGGTCCGAGGCCCAGAAGTGCCGAGACACGCCGAACCACGACAACACCTCGTTGAGCAGGCCGAAGTTGCCGTTGTAGAGCCAGTTCCACACCAGGCCCACCGCGACCGGGAGCGTCACGAACGGGATGAAGTACAGGGCCCGGTAGACGGCGACGCCGCGCAGGCCGCGCCGGTTCAGCAGGGCCGCGACGGCGATCGACAGCGGCAGCGTGAGGAGCCCGATCGCCCCGTACAGGAGCGTGTTGCCGATGGCCCGCCACACGGTGACGTCCTGGAGCACGCGCGCGTAGTTCTCGCCGCCGGTCCAGGTGTTCCCGCCGAACGGTCCGAAGTGGGTGAAGCTGAAGCCGAAGGTCTGAAGCATCGGCCACAGGTAGAACAGCAGGAAGCCGAGCCCGATCGGGGCGATGAAGACGTACGCGGCCTTCTGTGTACGGGAGTTGGGCCCGCGTGCGGTGCCCTCGCGCCCCGCCTTCGTGCGAGGCTTCCTGCTGCGGCCCTCCGCCTCCGCGGCGGCCGTCGACGGGAACACGGCCATCAGTTGTCCTCCTCGTCGAGCGCCCGGTCCATCTGCTTCGCGAGCGTGCGGGCCGCGCCCTCGATGCCGCCCTTGCCGCTGAACGGCGCCCCGAGCAGCAGATACTCGAGGTCCTCCCAGACGGCCGTGTTCCGTGAACTCGGGTACGGGGACGCGTAGTCGACCATGTCGAGGAAACACCGCAGGTCGAACTCGGGCATCGACTTCAGCCAGGCGTCCTGCGTCCCCGCGTACGACGGGATCGTCACGCCGCCCTCGGCCTGGATCTCGCCCGTCCGGCTACGCGCCATGAAGTCCACGAACTTCCAGGCCGCCTCCTGCTTGCGGGACTTGGCGCTGATGCAGTTCGCGAGCCCGTGGATGACACTCGCCCGCTCCCGCCCCTTCGGCAGGACCGCGACACCCCCGTGGTCCTTGATGGCGGGCGTCCCGTACATGAACGAGGCCATCGACGAGAGGTCGTAGTTCATCGCCACCTGCTCCGACAGGTACAGATTGCGGGCCCGGACCTCCGACATGGCGCTCTGCGGCGGCGACCAGCCGCGGTCCACCAGGTCGGTCCAGAAGCGCAGGCCTTCGATGGTGCGCGGATCGGCGAACCCGGAACGTCCGTCGCGCAGCACGTAGCCGCCGGCCCCGAAGATCGTCGGATAGAACTTGATCTGCCGGTCCATCTCGGCGGCGATCCCGTAGACCCGCCGCTTCGGATCGGTCAGCTCGCGCGCGGCGTCGCGCAGGTCGTCCCAGGTCCAGGAGGAATCCGGGTACTTCACGCCCGCCTTGTCGAAGAGCCCTTTGTTGTACCAGAGCCCGATCGTGTCGAAGTCCTTCGGCAGCCCGTACTGCCTGCCGCCGTACTTGTAGATGTCGACCAGTGCCTCGGGATGCTTGCCGAGCGGGGTGCGGGCGCGGTTGATGTGCTCGTCGAGCGGCACCAGCGTGCCATTGGCCGCGTACAGCTTGATGTTCACGGCGTTCATCCAGAACACGTCGGGCGCCGTGCCGCCCCGCATCGCCGTGCGCAGCGTCGTCCAGTAGGAGTTCCACGGGGTCAGCTGGATCTCCACGGAGATGTCCGGGTGCGCGCGCTCGAAGGCCCGGATGACCTGTTGCATGCCCGGGACCTGGGCCGGGTCCCACATGCCGTACGAGAGCGCGGTGCGGCCCGCGCGGCCGGCGGCGGTGGGGTCGCCGCCGCTCGCGCTGCAGCCGGCGGCGAACGGGGTCGCCGCGAGGGCACCGGCGAGAAGACTTCTCCTGCGCATGCGCGCCTCCGGTCGGTAGGTGTACGGGGAGGTGTCAGTGGGTCGGGGACGAGGGGCGCGAAGCCCCCGCCCTGTCGACGAGACGGGTGTCCGCCTCGTCCAGGGCGTGGCGGACCGCGCCGAGTGCCACGCCCTCGCGGCCCAGGGTGCTGACCGCGATGCGGGGGACGTGGAGGGTCAGGGGGGAGAGGTGGGCGGCGAGGAGGGGGCCCAGGGGGTCGCCGATCGGGGACAGGGCGCCGGACAGGACGAGGAGTTCGGGGTCGAGGGCGAGGACGAGGGCGGCGATGCCGGGGGCGACCCCGGCGAGGTAGCGGTCCAGGACGGCGAGGGCCTTCGGGTGTTCGGCGCGGACGGCGCGGGCGAGCGCGTCGGTCTCCGATTCGCCGGGCAGCCGGTCGCCGTCCCAGCCGAGCGCGTCCCCAGCCTCGTTCAGGCCGAGTTGCGGCAGGATGCCCAGCTCGCCCGCGCCACCGCGGCGCCCACGGTGCAGGCGCCCGTCGATCATCACGCCGCACGAGATGCGCCGCCCCACGAGCACGCACGCCACGTCGTCCGCGAGTTCCGCGGCGCCCTGCCAGTGCTCGGCGAGCGTCGCGAGGTTCACGTCGTTCTCGACCAGGACGGGGCAGGGGAGTTCGTCCGCGAGGCGGCGCGCCAGGTCCAGGTCGGTCCAGTCCGGGACGATCACGGAGCGGATCCGGCCGGTGTCGTCGACCATGCCCGGCACGCCGATGCCGACGGACCACACGTCGTGCGGGCCGAGTCTGTGGTCGGCGAGGAAGGCGCGCAGCCGGGTGCGCAGCAGGTCGATGCGTTCCACGCCGGTCAGGTCCGCGGGGAAGTCCTCGCGGTGGCGGGCGACGATCTCGCCGTCGAGGCGGGCGAGGAGCAGCACCAGCTTCTTGAGGCCGATGTCGACGCCGACGACGTGCCCGGCCTCGGCCCGGAACCGGAAGCGGCGCGCGGGCCGACCAGGGGAGCGCACGGCGGGCGGCGCGGTCGTCTCCGCGATCCAGCCCTGTGCGGTCAGCTCCTCGACCAGGGCCTCGACCGTGGGCCGGGACAGGCCCGTGGAGCCGGTGAGCCGGCTGACGGTCTGCGGGCTCTCCTGGCGCAACGCCCGCAGCACCACGGCGGTGTTGAGTCCGCGAAGGGCCGCGAGATCGTGCCCGCGCGCCCGGTCGTGCCCCGCCATGGACTGTGCCTCCGCCGCGTCGTCGGTGTCGTCGGTCCGGTTGTGCAGGACTGTTGCATAAGGGCAGGGGTCGGGGAACCCCGTGCGTACGAGAATTTTGCAGAAGTCCTGCGAATTGGGGTGGGTTGGCGCTGGGGGCTACAGGCGTTCCACCGCGCGGAATGCGGAGAGGCGGGCCAGTAAACAGCGTGCGGGCGGTGTCAGTTCGCCCACCGGGAGTGTCTCGCCTCCGTTCAAGCGACGGACGAGGGCGCCCAGTTCGCGCGCCGTCAGCGCGGTCCGCGTGACGTGTCCGCACGCCGCGACCAGCCGGTGCCCGCCGGCCGGCATCCACACCACTCGTTCCGTGGCCCGCACCGCGTCGTCGTCGGTGAAGTAGCCGGGCCGGGTCGGCGCGGGCGCCGGGCGCAGGCCGCCGTCCGTGGCGTGCCGCAACACCTCGTGAGCCAGGCGCCGTTGGAGCGGCGCGGGGCGCGCCTCCTGGCGGAGGTGGTCGAGCGCCGCGGCGAGGGCAGGCGGAAGGGTGTCGGGCAGGTCGTCGGGTGGCTCGCCGTGCGGTACGAGGGTGTCGACGGCGCTCCACGTCCCGTGCGGGGAGGAGTGGCTGATGAGCGGCGAGGCTGCGCGGGGGACGGTGATGCGCACCGTGGTGGCGGGGGAGCGGGGCACGTGGACGGTGTGCTCGTGGTCGGCGGGCCAGTAGAGCAGGTCGCCGGGGACCGTCGTGGCCGTCCAGTGTCGGGCCCCGGGGCCTGTGAGGTGGAACCGGGGGCGGCCGTGGAGGACGTAGAGGAACGTTGCTGCGCGGTGGCCGGAGGGCGAGGGGCATGGTGGCTCGGGCGTTCCGTGGCACAGCGTCGTACCGATGGGTGCCAGGGGCTGGCCGACCGCGTCCCACAGGCCGGCGAGGAAGCTCCGCTCCCTGGCCCACAGCGGATGGTGTCCCGCGTGCAGTTGCCCGACGACGAGGGTGAAGGGGGTGTCGCCCAACTGCCGTGCCAGGCGGCGGTCGTAGGCCGTGAACGAGCCGTCCTCCGGCCGGGGAAGCAGATCACCGGGATCGGTGAGCCGGCGCGGCCCCACCGCGAACCGGACCCGTTCGTCGGAGTCCGCCGTGGTGTGATGCGCGGCGGCGACGGCGCCCTCGAAGACCTCGTGGGGGTTGAAGGGAGCGGCCGGACCGGGATGGCGGGCCGGGCGGAGCAGCGCGGGCCTGCGGTCCCAGTGGTCCGCCGCGAGGCGTTGCCAGTCGACCGACCGGCCGACGGGTCCGAGGACGTCGATCGGGGTGGTGGCGCCCGCCGTCACCGGCGCGGGTCCGGTGACGTGACCGCGACGGCCCGGGAACGGCACAGCTCGCGGAGCACACCGTGCAGGTGGGGTGAGCGGTCGGACAGCCCCGACGAGCGGGCCAGATCGGCCACGGTGGTGGCTTGATGTGCCGTGCGCAGGCAGTCGAGTACGCGGGCGGCCGCGCGGCCCCGCACCGGCCAGACATGTCCGTTCGCCGCCCACAGCGCGTCGTCCGTCCCGGTGGCGACCCGGATGATCTCGCCGACGCACAGTAATCGGTGCCGGGCAGTGAGGGGCACGGCGGGCCGTGGCGCGGGCGCCGGGCTCAGGCCCGCGGCGGAGCGCAGCCCGGCCCAGCGGGCGAGCAGGGCCCGCTCGGTGTCCGGATCGGCGAGGGTGTCCGTGAACAGGCGGGCGGAGTCGGTGAGTCGGGCGGGTACCGCAAGCCGCCCGTCGGCGCGCGTGGGCAGCGGGTGGGGGAGCGTCACGGGGGTGTCCGGATGCGGTCCGCGTCTTCGCATCAGCCCGCCGACGGCGTCCAGGACCGGCGGCAGGGCCGAGGCCGTCCGGGCGGGCACACTCACCCGGAGCGTCGTGCACGGTCCCGTACGGTGATCGAGGTGCCGGCTCCCGGCGGGCCAGTGCACCAAGTCGCCCGCACCGGCCCGGAGTTCGTACTCGGTTCCGGTGTGTTCGGGACGCACCCGCACCGTCAGCTCGCCGTCGACGACCCAGGTGAGGGACGCGGCGCCGGGGTCGCCCGCCTCGGTGGCGGAGTGGTGCCGGTCGCCGACGGCCAGCTCCGCGGTCACCGGGACGGCGGGCCACCCGACGTACCGCCAGAGCCCGGCCAGCGCGTCCCGTACCCGCGACCACGCGGAGAAGTCCCGGTGCAGAGGGTCGGCGGCGGTCAGCAGCCAGCCGTCGCCGCCCAGTTGGGGCGCGGAGGCGAGGCGGGCGACGTAGCCGTCGAGGTTCCGGTCGGCGGGGCCGGGCAGCAGGGGACCCGGTTCGCACAGCACACCGTCGGCCGTGGCCAGTTGCAGTGGTACGGGGTCCGGCTGAGAGGCCGCCGCTCGGAGGAGTGCGTGGGCGTCGGCCGGGTCGAGGCCCAGCGCCGGGGCGTCGGGGACGACCACCGGCTCCCTGGCCCAGTGTGTCTCGGCGAAGCGCCGCAGGGCGGGGGTGTGGGCCGCGGTCCTGCGAGCGGGGGTGTGCCTTGACTTCATGGGGTGGGGATCTCCTCGGTCCCACGTGGGGGTGGCGCCGGGTCGCGACCCTGCCAGAGCGCTTCGTGCTTCGTCAACGCTTTGCGGAGAACCCGTGAACACACACGGGGAGGGGGAGGAGGGGAGCGACGTCCAGGGGGCGGGTGGCGCCGGAAACGTGTGGGTCTTGTGAATTGGCGGGAACGCGCTTGCCGGAATACGCGACTCCGCCCCATTTGGGCAGACGGGGCGCATGGCAAGGTGGGCGCGCTCGTGTCACATGTCCAAGAAAGGCCCCTCATGCCCCTCGCATTGTTCCGCCGTAAGGGCGCCGGTTCCGCAGGGCGGGGCGGACCCGTCCACTCCATGCCGCAGGGCGCGGGCGGCGTGCACTGCGAGGTGACCGACCCGTTCGGCCAGCCCATGCCGGGCGCCGATGTCACGGTGACGCAGTCGCAGAGCGGGCGCGTCTCCGTGAAGGCCACGACCGACCCCTTCGGCCTGGTCTTCGTCACGCTGGAGCCCGGCCGCTACAGCATCCTGATAGCCGCCGAGGGTCTGGAGCCGTTCCAGCAGACGGTCGAGGTCGTCGCGGGCGAGACGCTGCCGCTCACCGGGATCCAGTTGCACGTGGGCCGCTCGCCGGAGCTGCCGCAGCCCGGCACCTGGATGTTCGACCCGCCGCACACCGCGATCCGCTTCATCGCCAAGCACGTCGGCATGGCCCACGTCCATGGCCGCTTCACGCGCTTCGAGGGCGGCATCCAGATCGCGCCCGACATGGCGGACTCGCGGGTCGAGGTCCGCATCGACGCCGCGTCGATCACCACGGGGAACAACACCCGTGACAACCACCTGCGTTCCGCCGACTTCCTGGACGTCGAGAACTACCCGTACATCCACTTCAGCTCGGACCGCTTCATCTACCGGGGCGGCTCCAAGTGGACCGTCCAGGGCGCCCTCACCATGCACGGCGTGAGCCGCACGGTCGACCTCGAAACGGGCTACCTCGGCGTCGTCAACGGCGGCTACGCCGAGGAACTGCGCTGCGCCGCCCTCGCCACGGCGGAACTCCACCGTGAGGACTACACGCTCAACTGGCGCACCATGCTCGCCAAGGGCATCGCGGTCGTCGGCCCCACGGTCAAGCTCGAAATGGACCTCCAGGCCATGTACCGCAGCGCGGACACGCCGACGCCGCCGGAGTAGGGGCGCCGGCCGTGCGTGTGCCCTCCCGCTCAGCGGGAGGGCACACGCACGGTACGAGACCGGTTACCGGTCGTCGTCGCGCCGCAGGGAGTCGCGGACGCCTTCGGCCTTGTCGCGGAGGCTGTCGACGCCTTCCTTGGCCTTGCCGCGGGCCTGGTCGGCCTGGCCTTCGGTCTTCATCCGGTCGTTGCCGGTGACCTTGCCGGTCATCTCCTTGGCCTTGCCCTTGGCCTTGTCCATGGCGCTGTTGTCGCCCATGACTGCTCCTCGCGTGGTTGAGCTGGGGGATTGCCGCAACGGTATGAGCGCTCGGCAAGGGGCGCATCCGGAGTGGTCGCGCTGCGTGTGCGGGGCGTCGCGCCGCGCGGTCGGATGCCCGCTCGCGGGCGGCTGGGGCCTATGGAATCGTTAACAGGCGAAATGTCCCATTCCGCCCAGGGAGGTCCCATGTCCTCGAAGCGTCGTCGGAAGAAGAAGGCGCGCCGTAAGCACGCGGCGAATCACGGCTCTCGCCCGCAGTCCTGACTGCGGCGGCGGTCGCGGGGTGGGGTCACGCGCGCTGCGCGACCCCACTGCCGATCGCGGACGCCCACTCGGTGACCAGCGACTCGTACTCGGCGCGGTCCTCGGGGTTCAGGCGCCCACCCGTGCGCGCCCACAGGTCACGAATCTGCTCGTTGACCACGTCGGCGGACCGTACGGTGCGTGAGGCTGGGATGGCGGACATGTGAAAGAGCGTAGGGGATCCGTACGCCTATTCGCTGCGGTCCGTCACGTGGCCATCGCCATGTGTGAGTTACGTCATGTGTAAAGACGTCGTGAGGGCTGTCGCTCTCAAGTGGTCCGGTGGCTCAGGTCACTTCAGCTCTTGCGGCCCACCGCCCCGTACATCGGCACCGGCGACCCGTCCCGGTCCTCGTCCACGGCCAACTCCGGGTGCCAGTCGGGGAGCCAGACCACGCCGGGGTCCACGAGCTCGAGCCCGGCCCCTGTGAAGAACTTCGTCATCTCCTCGTGCGTGCGCGGCGCGAGTGTGACCCCGCCGGCCGCGTACATGTCGATCGCCTGCTGGGTGCGCGACGGGTCGTAGTCCGCGGCCACGTGCGACAGGACCAGATGGCTGCCCGAGGGCAGTGCGTCCACGAAGGTGCGCACGATGTCGTACGCGCCCTGCTCGTCCGGGATGAAGTGCAGCAGTGCGATCAACGACACCGCTATCGGGCGCTCGAAGTCCAGGATCTCCCTGGCCAGTTCGAGGATCCTGTCCGGCTCGCGGGCGTCGGCCTGGACGTAGCGCGTGACCCCCTCCGGCGTCCCGCGCAGCAGCGCCTCCGCGTGCCGCAGCACGATCGGGTCGTTGTCGACGTACACCACGCTCGCCTCGGGTGCCGCGAGTTGGGCGATGCGGTGCAGGTTCGGCTCGGTCGGGATGCCGGTGCCGATGTCGAGGAACTGGGTGACGCCGCCGCGCGCCGCGAGCATCCGGGTCGCGCGGTGCATGAACCAACGGTTGTGCCGCGCCGCGTACTTGGCCGTCGGCTCCAGCGTGGTGATCTGCCGGCCGAGTTCCTCGTCCACCGGATAGTTGTCCTTGCCGCCGAGGTACCAGTCGTACACCCGCGCCGGGTGCGGCCTGCTGGTGTCGATGCGCGGTGGAATGGCGGATGTGTCGGGCGTCGAGGGCATGGGTGGCTGTGACTCCCTTGTCGTCCGGGGGCATTCGAGCGTCTGCACGGGCATCCTGCCGTACGTGTGCGAAGTGCGTGGGTGCAATGGGAGAGGATGGCTGGTAGGAGTGGAAACCGAGACAGGAGAAACCGCGCATGAGCGACGTCCCCCAGCGTCCCGTACGCCTCGACATCTCCCGGGCCGCGCTCGCCGACTGGCCGGTGATCCGTGGGTGGGCCGCCGATGAGGGCTGGAACCCCGGTGTGGCCGACGGGGTCAGCTTCTTCGCCCAGGATCCCGACGGGTTCTTCCTCGGGCGGATCGACGGCGAGCCGGTGTCCGCCGTCTCTGTCGTCAACTACGGGGACGCGTACGCCTTCCTGGGCTGCTATCTCGTCCGTCCCGACCTGCGCGGCCGCGGTCACGGCATCGCCACCTGGAAGGCGGGGCTCGCGCACGCGGGCGGGCGCACCGTCGGGCTCGACGGTGTCGTCGCCCAGCAGGGCAACTACCGCAAGTCCGGCTTCGAACTCGCCCACCGCACCGTCCGGTTCACCGGGATCGCGACCGGCGCGGAGGCCGCGCCCGCTGCCGGCGGCGTCGTGCCGGCCGAGGGCGATATCGCGCCACTCCTCGCGTACGACAGTGCCTGCTATCCGGCGGACCGGCCCCGTTTCCTCGAGTCCTGGCTGACCACGGAGGGTCACGTGGTCCGCGCTCGCGTCGTCGGCGGGCGCGTGACCGGGTACGGCGTGCTGCGCGAGGGGGAGGACATGCCGCGGATCGGGCCGCTGTTCGCGGACACGCCGGACGATGCGCGTGCCCTCTTCGACGCGCTCGCTCCGGCGGGGCGGCCGGTCGGCCTCGACGTGCCCGCGTCGAACGCGGCGGCGGTCGCTCTCGCCGAGGAACGGGGCCTGGTGCCGGGGTTCGAGACGGCCCGGATGTACACCGGGCCGGTCCGGGCGTTCGCCGAGGAGCGCGTTTTCGGGGTGACGACGCTCGAACTCGGCTGAGACCGGCCCCCAGTGGTGGCCGCCCTCTCAGTCGTGCTCCTCGAAAGAGCCGTGCCGCCCCGCCCCTGCCGCGAACCGGCCCGCCCCTTCGAGCGCCCCGCCCAACACGCCCATCCCGTAACGGAGTTCGGTGCCCATCGCCGCCGCCTCGTCCCGGCCGTGCTGCTCCCGCAGGGACGCCCGGTCGCTGCGCATGCAGTCCTGCGGGAAGCCCGCGATCTGCGCGGCGAGCGCCTCCGCCGCCGCGCGCGAACTCCCCGGCGGCACGAGGCGGTTCGCGAGGCCGATGTCGTACGCCTCCTGCGCCGGGACGGGACGCCCGGTCAGGATCAGGTCGCTCGCGCGACTCTCGCCGATGAGGCGGGGGAGGCGGACCGTGCCGCCGTCGATGAGCGGGACGCCCCAGCGGCGGCAGAAGACACCGAACACCGCGTCCTCCTCGACGACCCGCAGATCGCACCAGAGGGCGAGTTCGAGGCCGCCCGCCACCGCGTGACCGGCCACGGCCGCGATCACCGGCTTCGTCAGGCGCAGGCGGGTCGGACCCATCGGCCCGTCCCCGTCCTCCGCCACCCGGTTGCCGCGCTCCGTGCCGATCGCCTTGAGGTCGGCGCCCGCGCAGAACGTGCCGCCCTCGCCCCACAGTACGGCGACCCGCGCCGCGTCGTCCGCCTCGAACGCCCGGAAGGCGTCGGCAAGGCGGTCCGCCGTCGGCCCGTCGACCGCGTTGCGGGCCTCGGGGCGGGACAGGACGACCGTGGTGACGCGGCCTGCGCGTTCGACGCGGACCGGCATGGGGACCTCCGGGGCAACGGTGTCGGCTGACGGTGATCGGCGAAGGTGTCAGCCGACGGTGATCGGCAATGGTGTCAGCCGACGGTGAGCTTCAGATTCGCATCCGCCGTCGAGCTGTTCCCCACGTACAGCTCGAACGTGCCCTCCTCGACCCGGAATTCGCCGCGGGGGTCGTTCGTCCAGAAGCCGAGGTCCTCCGCTCCGAGCTGGAACCGGACCGTCGTCGACGCCCCCGCGTCCAGCGTGACCCGCTTGAATCCGCGCAGCCTGCGCACCGGTTGGGTGAGCGACGCCGCCACATCGCGTACGTAGAGCTGCGCCACCTCGTCGCCGGAGCGCGAGCCGGTGTTGCGGACCTCGACCGACACCTCGAAGGTGTCGCCCTTGCGCAGGGCCCCCGCCAGGATCGAGGAGCGGCTCAGCTTCGGTGTGCCGAAGGAGAACGTGGTGTAACTGAGGCCGTAACCGAACGGGAACTGCGGGGTGGGCGGCAGGTCGAGGTACTTCGACGTGAACTTGTTGTCCTTGTCGTACGGGCGGCCCGTCGACTCGTGGTTGTAGTGGATCGGGATCTGGCCGGTCGTGCGGGGGAAGGACACCGGGAGCTTGCCGCCGGGGTTCACCGTGCCGAACAGGACGTCCGCGATCGCATTGCCCGCCTCGATGCCGGGGTGCCAGGCCTCGAGCACGGCCGGCGCGCTCTCCAGCCAGTCGCCGACGGTGAACGGCCGGCCGCCCACCAGGACCACCACGAACGGCTTGCCGGTCCCGGCGATCGCCGCGATCAGCTTCTCCTGCGCGCCCGGCAGCGAGATGTCGCTGCGGGCCGCGGCCTCGCCGCTCATCGACGGCGGCTCGCCGACGACCACGATCGTGACATCGGCGGACTTCGCGGCGGTGACCGCCTCCGCGATGCCGCCGGTGTCCTTGCCCTCCGGGTCGACGCCGCGCGCGTACGTGACCTTGGCACCCGGCGCCGCCTTCTTCACCGCGTCGAGCACCTTCACCGAAGGGAACTTCTCGGCCGACGCGGGCACCACCCACGTACCGAGCAGATCCGATGAGTCGCCGAACGGGCCCACCACGGCAAGGGACTTGACCGACTTCTTCAGCGGGAGCGCGCCCCGCTCGTTCCTCAGCAGGACCATCGAGCGGGACGCCGCCGTGCGCGCCGCCTTGCGGGCGGCCGCCGAGGGCTCGTTGATCGCCTTCGACTCCTCCACGTACGGGTCGTCGAACAGGCCGAGTGCGTACTTGAGGCGGAGCACGCTCGCCACCGCCTCGTCGATCCGCCGCTCCTTGATCTTCCCGGCGCGCAGCAGCTTCTTGCCGTTGGTGAGGAGATTGGTACTGGTCATCTCCATGTCGACGCCGGAGTTGAGGGCGAGCCGGGCCGCGTCCGCGCCGTCCTCGGCGAAGCCGTGCGCGATCAGCTCCTGAACGCCCGTGTAGTCGCTGACGACCAGACCTTCGAACCCCCACTCCTTCTTGAGGATATCGGTGAGCGTGTGCGGATTGCCGTGCGCAGGGACGCCGCTGATGGTGTTGAAGGAGGCCATCACGGTGGCGACGCCCGCGTCCAACGCCGCCTTGAACGGCGGGAGATAGAGGTTGCGCAGGCGCGACTCGGACACGTCGACCGTGTTGTAGTCGCGGCCGCCCTCCGCGCCGCCGTACGCCACGAAGTGCTTCGCGCAGGCGGCGACGGTGTCCTTCGAGCCGTAGCCCGAACCCTGGTACCCCTTCACCTTGGCCGCCGCGAACTTCGCGGTCAGGTACGGGTCCTCGCCGTTGCCCTCGGCGATCCGGCCCCAGCGCGGCTCGTGCGTGACGTCCATCATCGGGGCGAACGTCCAGTGCACGCCGTTGGAGCGGGCCTCCTTGGCGGACACTTCGGCGTCCGAGCGGGCCACGTCCGGGTCGAAGCTGGAGGCCTGGGCGAGCGGAATCGGGAAGTTGGTCCAGAAGCCGTGGATGACGTCGAGCCCGAAAAGGAGCGGGATGCCGAGCCGGGACTCCTCGACGGCGATGCGCTGCAACTCGTTGGTGGTCTTGGCGCCGAAGATGCTGAACACCGAGCCGACCCGCCCGGCCCGCGCCGCGTCCTCGACCGCCTTCGTCGTGCCGGAGCCCGGATTGAGGTCGTAGGACCAGGGGAGCTGCTGGAGCTGACCCAGCTTCTCTTCGAGAGTCATACGGGCGAGGAGGCTCTGGACCTTGCTCTCGTACGGGTTCCGCTTTGCCCCGACCGCGGCGGTCGCGCCGCTGGCCTGGCTGGTCACGACGGCACTGGCGGCGGCGGTGACACCGATCGCGGACAGCAGGGTACGCCTGTGCAGCTGCGGCATGTGTTCGCTTCCCGATAGGCCGAGGCCCGCAACTTGTGTGGCGGGCACAAGAATTGAAGCGAAGTTACGTTCCGGTTACCCGAGGGTCAAGAGGTGTGACCGGGGTGTCGGCGCCGCGGTCGATCTTCTGGGGCGCCGGGGGCCGATCGGTCAACGGAACTCGGCCACGCGCTCGGCCGCCCAGTTCTCGAAGGTGCGGCCGCGGCGACCGAGGATGCCTTCCAGATCCGGGGAGACAGGGGTCGGGGTCTGGACGCACGACGCGAAGTAACGCAGCAGGGAGTCGGCGATCTCCTCGGTCATCCAGGGACCGGACAACATGGCGTCACGGGCGGCCGCGTGCGAGATCTCCTCGTAGCGCAGGGGGCGCCCGAGAGCCGCACCGAGAATGCCGACCTGCTCCGCGAAGCTCAGCGCCTGGGGCCCGGTCAGCACCGGCGCCGCGCCGGACGGAACCGCTCCCGTCAGGGCGCGGGCGGCGACGGCGGCGATGTCGTCCTCATGGATGGGGGCGGTGACCGCCCGGGCGTACGGACCCACGACCGTGTCGCCGCCCTTGATCTGGCCGATCCACTGCCGGGCGTTGGCGGCGAAGGCGTCGGGCCGCAGATGGACGAACTCGGGGGCGGCGGACTCGGCGGCGGCTTCCAGCTCGCGGTGGCGGTTGGCCACGGCGTGCCGGCTGTCACCGGAGAGGACGGACGAGGAGGACAGCGTGACCACCCGCGTCACTCCGGCCGCCTTCGCGGCGTCGAGCAGAGCCTGCTCGCCGCTCCACAGGGCCGCCGGGTTCACGAACACCGCCGTGACGCCGTCCAGGTCGGGATGTGCGCTGTCGCAGGGCTGGACGCCCGCCGGGAAGCGGGCGGCGTCCGGGGTGCGGGTGAGGGCGCGGACGGGGTGGCCTGCGGCGGCGAGCTCCGCCACGAGGGGGCGGCCCACGGTGCCGGTGGCTCCGGTGACGAGGATCAAGGTTCTCTCCGTTCGAGGGACGGCCCTCAGTTTCAACCGTTTGGATGAATTAGTCAACCAGTCGGATGATTGACGTCGTGGCCTGCGGCGATACCCTTGCTTCCATGAATCCGCCCGCCCGTCGCCGGGCCGCCGACGCCACCGCCCCCGCATCCGGAGACTCCCGGACCCGACTGCTGGAGTCCGCGAAGGACGTCTTCGCCGAGAAGGGGTACGCCGGGGCCCGGGTGCAGGAGATCGCCGACCGCGCGGGCGTGAACAAGCAGTTGATCAACTACTACTTCGGCGGCAAGAGCGGGATCTACGCCGAACTGGGCCGTGAATGGCTGAAGAGCGAGGTCGAGCTGCAGGACCCCGGGCTGCCGTACGACGAGCTGGTCCTGCGCTACCTGCGCAACAACTTCATGGACCCGCGCGGCGTACGCCTGGAGGCGTGGTCGGAGCTGACGGGCCGCCCGGACGTGCCCGAGTCGGCCACGGAGGACCTCGCCGACATCGAACGCAGGCAGGCCGAGGGCGAGTTGACCGACACGATCAGCCCGGCCATGGTCATGCTGCTGTCCCAGGCCCTCGTCATGGCCCCGCATCTGATGCCGGACACAGTGCGGCGCATCTTCGGCAGCGGCCCGACGGACCCGGACTTCCAGCGCGACTACTCCGAGCAACTGGCGCGGGTGCTGCGCCTGTTGCGCGCTTGACCGTTCACATGCGCCCCTGATTGTTGTTGGCTTTGCTTGACCTCAAGATTGGTTGAGGTCCTAACGTCATCGGCATGAGCATGGAGACCACAGCCTGGACGCAGCTGCACAGCGTCATGAACGCCCAGGACGGCGGGCCCAAGGGCCGTCCCTTCGCCCGCGCGACCCTTCGCAGGATCGCCGAATTCGCCCGGCCGCACCGGCGCCGCATCGCCCAGTTCGTGTTCCTGAGCATCCTGACCGCGCTGCTCGCCGTGGCGACGCCGATGCTCGCGGGCACGGTCGTCAACGCGATCGTGGGCGGTCACGACGAGGGCCGCGTCATCCGCCTGGCCCTCCTCATCGCGGTCATCGCGGTCGCCGAGGCGGGCATCGGGCTGCTGGCCCGCTGGCTCTCCGCGAACCTCGGCGAAAGCCTCATCCTCGACCTGCGCACGGCCGTCTTCGACCACGTACAGCGCATGCCCGTCGCGTTCTTCACCAGGACCCGCACGGGAGCCCTGGTCAGCCGCCTCAACAACGACGTGATCGGCGCGCAGCGCGCCTTCAGCAACACGCTGTCGGGTGTGGTCGGCAACGTGGTCACGCTGATCCTGACCCTGGCCGTCATGCTGGCGCTGTCCTGGCAGATCACGCTGCTCGCTCTCGTCCTCCTGCCGGTCTTCGTGCTTCCCGCCCGCCGCATGGGCTCCCGCATGGCCCGCCTCCAGCGCGAGGCCGCCGCGCACAACGCGGCCATGGGGACGCGGATGACCGAGCGGTTCTCCGCGCCGGGCGCCACACTGATCAAGCTGTTCGGGCGGCCCGGCGACGAGTCGGCCGAGTTCGCGGAGCGCGCCCGCCGGGTACGCGACATCGGCGTACGCACCGCCATGGCGCAGTCGGCGTTCATCACCGCGCTCACCCTTGTCTCCGCCCTCGCGCTGGCACTCGTGTACGGCCTCGGCGGCTGGTTCGCGCTGACCGGCAGCCTGAAGGCGGGCGCGGTCGTCTCCCTTGCTCTGCTGCTGACCCGCCTGTACGCGCCGCTCACCTCGCTCGCCGGCGCCCGCGTCGAGGTGATGAGCGCGCTCGTCAGCTTCGAGCGGGTCTTCGAGGTGCTCGACCTCGAACCGCTCATCGACGAGAAGCCCGACGCCCGCGCGATCCCGGAGGGCCCGGTCGCCGTCGAGTTCGACGACGTCCGCTTCGGCTACCCCTCCGCCGACAAGGTGTCACTGGCCTCGCTCGAAGAGGTCGCCTCCCTCGACACACGCGGCGGCGCCGAGGTGCTGCACGGAGTCTCCTTCCGGGCCGAACCCGGCCAGACGGTGGCGCTCGTCGGTTCCTCCGGAGCCGGCAAGTCGACCATCGCGTCGCTGCTGCCGCGGCTCTACGACACCGATGGCGGGGCCGTCCGCATCGGCGGCCTCGACGTACGCGACGCCAGCGCCGTCTCGCTGCGCGCCACGCTCGGCATGGTCACGCAGGACGGACACCTCTTCCATGACAGCATCCGCGCCAACCTGCTGCTCGCCCGCCCCGAGGCGAGCGAGGCCGAGCTGTGGGACGTGCTGACCCGCGCCCGCCTTGACGCGCTCGTCCGCGACCTGCCGGACGGCCTGGACACGGTCGTCGGCGAACGCGGCTACCGACTCTCCGGCGGCGAACGCCAGCGCATGACCATCGCCCGGCTGCTCCTCGCCCGCCAGCGCGTCGTCATCCTCGACGAGGCCACCGCCCACCTCGACAACACCTCGGAGGCGGCCGTGCAGGAGGCGCTCGCCGAGGCGCTGGAGGGCCGTACGGCCGTGGTCATCGCCCACCGGCTTTCGACGATCCGCTCCGCCGACCAGATCCTTGTGGTGGAGGAGGGGCGAGTGGTGGAGCGGGGGACGCACGAGGAGCTCGTGGTGCGGGGTGGCCGGTACGAGGAGCTGTACCGGACGCAGTTCGGGGGAGCGGAGGTCGTGGAGGCCGCGTAAATCAAGCCCCTGCGGCGCATGAGCAGCGGAGCCCCGTGGCGTCGGAGCGGCGCCGCGGGGCCCCAAATCATCCGCGCCAACGGCCAGTTGACCACTCACACCGCCACGTGACCGCAGGTTACCCTGACCGCATGCTGGTAGGTCGCACAGCGGAATGCGCGCGCCTCGAGGACCTCGTCGACGGCGCGCGCACCGGTCACAGCGCCGCCCTGGTCGTCCGTGGCGAGGCGGGCATCGGGAAGACCAGCCTGCTCGGCTACGCCGAATCCGTCGCCCGTGACCTCACGCGGCTGCACACGCAGGGCATCGAGTCGGAGAGCGAACTGCCGTACGTGGGGCTCGCGGACCTGTTCCGGCCGGTCACCGACCACCTCGACCGCATCCCCGAACGGCAGGCCGCGGCCCTCACCGGCGCCCTCGCCCTCGGCCCCGCCGTCGCGCAGGACCGGTTCGCGGTCGCCGCCGGCACGCTCAGCCTGCTGGGCGCGATCAGCGAATCGGGTCCAGTCCTGGTCGTCGTCGACGACACCCAGTGGCTCGACCCGTACTCCCTGGACGCCCTCGCCTTCGCGACCCGCCGCCTGGGCCGCGAGGGCGTGGTCGCCCTCTTCGCCACCCGCGACACCGACGAGACCGCCTCCCGGCTCGCGCCCGTGGAGTCCCTGAGCCTCCGGGGTCTCGATGCCGGGGCGGCCCGCGAACTCGTTGCCGAGGAGGCCGCGGAGTCGCTGCCGGCGCACGACGTCCAGTGGCTGCTGTCCGAGGCCCGCGGTAACCCGCTCGCCCTCGTCGAACTCCCCGCCCTGATCGCCCACGGCGGCCACCGCCCCGACAGCGGCGCCCCGCTGCCCATCGGCGACATCCTGGCCCGCACCTTCCACAGCGCCATCACCCGGCTCCCCGACCGCACCCGGGACGCCATGCTGCTGCTCGCGGTCCTCGGCCCCCGCCCGCTCGCCGGAACCGAACGGGTGCTGCGCGCCCACGAGTTGAGCTACGCGGACCTCGAACCGGCCGAGCGCGCCGGACTGATGACAGTCGAGGGAGGCGCGTACATCTTCCGGCACCCGCTCGTCCGCTCCGGCGTCTACCACGGCGCGACCGCCGTCCGCCGCTGGCGCGCCCACCGCACCGTGGCACGGGCCCTCCAGGGCGCCCGCGCCCCCGCCGCACTCGAACGCTACGCCTGGCACCTGTCCGAATCGGGCGCCGACCCGGACGAAGAGGTCGCCGCCGCGCTCGCGAAGGCGGCCTCCGGCGGCCCGGCCAGCCTCACCTTCCCGCTCGCCGCCCGCCTCTACGCCCACGCCGCCCGCTTCACCCCCGACGACGAGGGCAAGGCGCGCCGCCTGCTCGCCGCCGCCCGCGCCGCCCAGGCCGCGGGCTCGCTCGACGAGGCCGCCGACCTCCTGGACCACGCCCTCGACCACGCCGCACACGAACGCACCCGCCTGGAACTGCGCCAACTGCTCTGCTACGTGGACATCCAGCGCGGCCGCCCCGCCCGCGCGCGCGAGCAGCTGCGTTCCGCCGTCGACGAGGCCCGCCGCGTCGACCCCGCGCTCGCCGCCGTGATGCTCGGCGGCATCACCCTCACCGAACTCGCCATCGGAGACCTCACGGCGGCCCGCGCCACGTCCGCCGAATCGATGCAGCTCGCGGACGCCTTCGGCGACGCGGCGGCGGCCCTGCCGGTACGCCTCCTGCACGCACTGGTCGAACTCCTGGGAGGCAACGCGGCGGACGGCCGGGCCCTGCTCCACGACCTCGAAAAGCCCCTGGCCGTACCGGACCTGTCCTTCCCCTACCCGGTCTCCGGCGTCGGGGGCCTGTGCTACCTGGCCACGGAGGAGCTGGACCAGGGCCACGCGCTCCTCGACCGCGCGGTGCACGCGGCCCGCTCCTCCAGCACGGTCGGCCTCCTGGCACACCTCCTCGGCACGCTCTCCGTCGTCGAGTTCTGGCGCGGCGAGTGGAACGCGTCGCTCGCCCACGCCGACGAATCCGCCCGCCTCGGCGAGGACACGGGACGGGTCATCGAGGTGTGCCGCGCACTGGCGGCGCAGGCCCGCACGGAAGCCGTCCTGGGCAGGGAGGCGGACTGCCGCCGTCACGAGGCGCAGTGCCGCTCCCTGGCCGCGGCCGCCGAACTCCCCATGGACGCGGCACGCGCGCGTGGAGCGCTCGGCCTCCTCGAACTCGGCCTGGGGCGCTACGAAGACGCGGCGACACACCTGGAAGAGGTACGCGCCTTCTCCCTCGCCAACGGCCGCGGCGACGGCCTCTATCTCTCCTGGGCCGCCGACCTCGCCGAGGCCTACGTTCATCTGCACCGCACCGACGAGGCGTACGAGGTGCTGCGTGTCCTGGACCACGAGGCGGGCCGGGGCAGGCGCCCCATCACCGCCGCGGCCGCCGCCCGCTGCCGGGGCATGCTCGAACCGGCCTACGCCGAGTGGCACATGGACCGGGCCCTCGCCGAACTCGCCGATATCCAGGCCCCGTTCGAGCGAGGCAGGACCGACTTCGCATGCGGCGAACTCCTGCGCCGCCTCGGCCGCCGCAGCGAGGCCCGCCGCCGACTGCAGCGCGCCCTCGCCACCTTCGAACGCCTCGGCGCGACCGGCTGGGCGGGCCGAGCCGCCGCCGAACTCCACGCCGCGGGCGGCGACCGCGTCGACTCGGGCCCCACACCTCTGGACGGCCTGACTCCCCAGGAACTCCGCGTGGCCCTGGCGGTCGGCCGCGGAGTCACCAACCACGAAGCGGCGGAACAACTCTTCCTCAGCGTCAAGACGGTCGAGTTCCACCTCGGCAACATCTACCGAAAGCTGGACGGAGTGCACCGCCGGGCCCAACTCGTGCGCCTGCTCAGCGAATCGGCCCACCCCTGACACACTCCTGATGTGCGCACAGACAGTGGGGGTGCCCGCGCCGGGCACCCCCAGTCCCCCGTTGTCCCCCGTGGGATCCCCGTTGTTCCCCCGTAGGGTCCCCCGTGTCGAAAGCCCCCGTGTGCTTTCGTGTCTCCACGATGGACCCGGCCGGACCCCTGGGCCACGGGGAAAACCCTGGGATCGGGGGCCAGGGGGTACGACAGGTGCTGTAGTCGGCGCAACGCCGCAGGTCGGCCCGGGTGCTCAGACCCCCTCCACCAACGGCTGCAACACCGCCTCCCTCAACGCCCGCGTACGCAGCCCGGTGACCTCCTGGTACTCCGGGTCGGACACCATGCGGCTGAAGGCCTCGCGGCTCGGGTAGCGGACGAGGAGCACCGCGTCCCAGGCCTGGCCTTCCTCGGCGACCAGCGGGGAGTCGCCCGAGCCTGAGTAGAGGACCTCGCCGCCGTAGCGAGGGAGGAACGTCTCCTCCACGCGGCGCGCGTACTCCTGGTAGAGGGCCCGGCCGTCCGGAGCGAAGCGCAGCAGGTTGAGCATCACGACCGGGCCGCCCGGGTCCTCGGCCAGCAGTCGCTTGAGATCGGCACCCTTCGGATCGACCGCCACGGTCAACTCCCCTTCGTGGTCCTGTATGTCGTCGGTCTGTGGGCCCGGAGCGTACCAAGCGGTATGTCGGTGCTGCGACCGTGCCCACCGTCGCCTGCCGCTACCCGGCAGGGGCCCACGCGTCGTACCCGTAGATCCACCCGCTTCCCACCAACGGATCCGCGTCCCCGAGCGCCGCGTCCCGTGCCCGCTGCTCCGGGCCGTCCGGCAGGTGGTTGGTGTCGGCGCGGGAGTGGCTCGCCTGTTGGAGGCGGGTGGTGCGCGGGATGCGCTCCGACTCGTAGCGGGCGAGGGCCCGGTCCGGGGTGTCCGGGTCGGTGGCGAGGCAGCGGGCCAGGACCGCCGCGTCCTCCAGTGCCTGCGCGGCCCCCTGGCCGTAGAACGGGAACATCGCATGTGCGGCGTCGCCGAGCAGGGTCATGCGGCCGTGGGTCCACGAGGGCAGTGGCGGCCGGTCGTACAGGGCCCAACGGCCGGGAGTGGAACCGGACTTGATGAGGGTGGACACCCGTTCGTCCCAGTCGGCGAACTCCGCGTGGAACTCCTCGACCGTGGCCGTCGCGCTCCACGACTCCTCCGTCTCGTCCGTCGCCGGGGCGAACGCCACCACGTTCACGCCCGCACCGCCGGAGATCGGATAGTGCACGAAGTGATGGCCGGGGCCCAGCCACAGTGTCTGGGCGCGGCGGAGGGCGAAGGCGGGGGCCGCCGCGGCGGGGACCACGGTGCGGAAGGCGCACAGGCCCGAGAAGCGGGGGCGCTCCGGCTCGGCGACCGCCTCGCGGACGAGGGAGTGCATGCCGTCCGCGCCGATGACCATGTCGGCGTCGGTGCGGGAGCCGTCGGCGAAGGTCAGGCGTACGCCGTCGGCGTGTGGTTCGACGGCCGTGCAGCGCGCCCCGAGCCGCACCGCCTCGTCCGGCACCGCCGACCTGAGCGCGTCGAGCAGATGGGCGCGGTGCGCGGTGTACGTGCGCTCCCCGTAGAGGCGCTCGCACACCCCGTCGAGGCGCTCCGCGGACAGCACCGTGCCGTCCTCCCAGCGGCGGAACTCCCAGCCCCAGTCCAGCGGCACGGCCCGGCGCAGCGCGGACTCCGCCACGCCCAGCGCGCGCAGCGGCCGCACCGCGTTGGGCGCGAGCACCAGGCCCGCGCCGACCTCGGTCAGCGCGGCCGCCTGCTCGTGGACGGTCACGGTCAGCCCCGCGCGATGGAGGAACGCCGCGGCCGCCATGCCGCCGATGCCGCCGCCCACGATCGCGATCCGAGGTCCTGTCTGCTGCCTGCTGCGCACTGGCTTCCTCCTGGACTCCGCCGCGTACGTCATTGTCCTCGCGGCACCCTGGGATCCTCGCCCTCTCCGCCAACCGGCGTAACCGCTATGTTCATTGAGCGAACATCGGCGTCAACTACCCATGGGGAGCAAGGGAAGGAGGGGCGTATGTCGCGTACCGGGCAGCCGGGGCGCAGTGTGAGTGCGCGCCTGCTCGATGTCCTTTTCGCCTTCCGTGCCGGCCGATCCCGGCTCACGCTCGCCGAGTTGACCCGCGCCACCGGACTTCCGCACGCCTCGGTGCGCCGGCTCGCCCTCGAACTCGTCGAGGCCGGCGCGCTCGACCGGGCGCGGGACGGCACGTTCACGGTGGGGATCCGGATGTGGGAGCTGGGCACGCTGGCGCCGCTGAGCCTTCCGCTGCGCACGGTCGCGCTGCCGTACATGGAGGATCTGCACGCCGCGCTGCGTCAGCACGTGCAGATCGCGGTGCTTGACGGTACGTCGGCTGTGCTCGTCGAGCGGCTCTCGGCGGAACGTGCGGTCGACGTCGAGTTCAGGACCGGCGGGCGGCTGCCCCTGCACAGCTCGGGCGTCGGCAAGGTGCTGCTCGCCCACGCGGATCCCGAACTCATCGACGTACTGGTACGGGACGGGCTCCCGGCGCCCACTCCGCGGACGCTCACCGAGCCCGAGCGGCTGCGCGCCGAGCTCGCCGAGGTGCGCGAGAGCGGGGCGGCCACGGTGTACGGGGAGACCTCGCCCGGCGTGGACTCCGTGGCCACCCGCGTCCTCGACGCCGACGGGGCGGTGGTCGCCGCGCTCGGCGTCGTCGTACGGGCCGGTACCGCGGATCTGCGGGCGGTGCGGCCCGCGGTCATCGCCAGCGGGCTCGCGGTGTCGCGCGGGCTGGGGTGGCGGCCTCAGAGCGGCGTGAGGTGCCCTTGAACATCGCCGCGAGCCCCGCCCCCAGCAGCGCCGGGACCACGAACGCGTAGAAGCCTGCCTTGGGCCAGGCGAACAGGACGGTGACCGCGCCCAGGTAGCTCGGGCCCACCACGGCGCCGATGCGGCCGACCCCGAGGCTGCACCCGAGGCCGGTGCCGCGCAGGTGGGGCGGGTAGTAGTGGGCGACGGCGATGTTGACCAGGTTCTGCGTTCCCAGGGCGCCGAGCCCCGCGACCGCCGACGCGAGCAGCAGCACGGGGCGGGGCTGCGGAGTGCTCAACGTGATCATCGCGAGGGCGGCGAGGACGAAGCTCACCACCGTGGCGGACTTCAGGAAACCGCGGTCGGCGAGCACGACCGCGGCGAGTGTGCCCAGGACCGCGCCCGCGTTGAACGCGATGGAGAACTCCAGGGACGAGCTGAGGTCGTAGCCGTTCTTGACCATCAGGGTCGGCAGCCAGGTGCCCGCCCCGTAGACGAGGACGAGGCCGGTGAAGGTGGCCGCCCAGAAGAGGAGGGTCGCCCTGCGGTGTTCGGCGACGAGGATCTCGCCCAGACGGTTGGCGGAGGCGGTCCGCCCCTCACCGGTCGCCGACGGCACCGACGTCGGCACGAGCCGCCACACCACCGGTATCAGCACGAGCGGGAAGACACCGAAGAGGAACAGCGAGCGGAAGTCCCACGCGGGCAGCAGCGCGCGGCCGAGGACGCCCGTGATGATGCCGCCGAAGGCGAGGCCGGTCAGGGCGGTGCCGACTTGCAGGTTGCGGCGTGCGGGTGTGGCCGATTCGCTCACGAACGCGGTGACCAGCGGGATGAGTGCCCCCAGGCCGATGCCGGTGGCGAAACGGGTCGCGGCGAAGAGGCCGAGCGTCCCCGCGACCGCGCTCAGCAGCATCCAGACGGAGAGCCAGGCCAGACTGATGACCATCGGCAGCCGCCGCCCGTACAGGTCCCCGGCCCAGCCCGCCGCGACGGAACCGATGGGCATGCCGAGCGCGGTGAGGCTGCCCAGCAGGCCGAGCGTGGACTTGGTGACGTCCCAGCCGGGGTGGTTGAGGAGGGAGGGGCCGACCGCGCCGAGGATGAAGAGGTCGTACCCCTCGATGCAGAGCATGGCCAGGCCGAGGGCCGTGGCCATGCGTGCGCCAGTGGTGCGTGTCATCGCGCGTCCTCCTCGGTCACTGGTGACGCCCCTGTTGCCACTGTCGCACCCAACTCCGGCCGTAGTCATTGCCGTGCGGCGTGCGCAGCACGGTATGGACGTGGAACGGCTTGGGGGAGTCGTAGTCGAGGAACACCCCGCAGTGGTGGTCGAGTTCGGCGATGACCACGGGGGACTGGACGCGGTAGTAGAAGACGTCGTCCGGGCCGTGGCCGCCGATCCAGGAGAACCACGTGTCGTCCAGGTGCGCGCGCACCTCCCGCATCCGCGCGGCGCGGGGCCCGGGCGGCAGGAGCTTGAGGAACTCCTCCACGGTCGCCGTCACCAACTCGCGTGCGGCCGAAGGCATTTCACGCACACGTACGCCCTCGAAAGGGATCACACGGTTGTCCTGGAACGCGCCGCCGAGATGCCGCTCGTCGCCGGGGTGCACCCGGCCCTCCGGCATCCCCGGGTCGACCATCCGCTCGTACATGGTGGCCGCGGCGCGCAGTTCGGGAGTGAGTGCCGCCATGACCTGTCGGCCCAGCGCGATACGTTCGGTGAACGCGGTCGTCCCGGCGTGCGGCCCGGCGTCGATCTCGTTGGGCTCCGCGCCGAGGAAGACCGGTCCGACGGTCGAACGGCCCTCCACCACAAGGCAGTTGACGGCACAGTGGTGGCCGAACAGCTGCCAGCCCCACGGGGCGTGCGCGTCGGGCGTGCCGTACAGGGCGATGTTGTAGCTGAACTCGCCCAGGATGTTCTCGAGTTCGACGACCTCGCCGAGGAAACCGTTGATCCGCATCATCGTGCGGACCTCGTCGTACCCCTCCGCGCTGAGCGACGCCCGTACGAGGGCGAGCGCCGCGCGGCGCACCTCCGGCGGCTGGAACTCGAGCCGCAGACCCGTGTCGAACTGCATGAACTCCGGATTGGCCCACGTCTGCCACTCCACCGCGTCCACCGCGTGGCAGATCCGGTCCCGGCTCTCCGCGTCCAGTGTGTCGAGCAACTCCCTTGCTGCGGAGACCATGTCGCCGACCGGCGCCTCCTCGCCCGGCTTCGCAGGTTCGAGGGGGTGGAGGCCCTCGCACAGCGAGCCGTTCTCCGTGATGCCCCGGAAGTCGTTCTTGTAGAGCGGCGTCCAGCCCCGGATCAGTTCGCCCGTGAAGGTGCCCTCGGCCCGCGCGACCTCCCGATAGGCGTACGGGTCAAGGCCCTTGAGCTCCTGGATGCGCGGGTGGTCCGGCGGAAAGAGGTACTCGCGGTACGCGGCGGATGACATCAGGCGTTCCTCCCGGACGGGCTCCAGGGCCCTAAATGGTCGTGTTGTGGCGGGCCACGGCCGCGCGCACGGCGGACTCGTCGCCCGCGGCGATGGCCTCGACGAGGTCCTCGTGCGCCCCGCACCGCTCGGCCCGGTACCGCTGCGAGGCCTCCGCGTCGTCGTCGAGCCGGGAGGAGGCGGAGGCGTTGAGGTGGCCGAGCGTCCCGGTGTAGACGGCGGCGGCCATCCGGTTGGGGCAGATCGCCGCGATCCGCTCGTGCAGCGCCCAGTTGGCCCGCATGAACGCGTCCCAGTCCGGCGCCGCACGCATCCCCTCCAGGAGCGTACGCAGCTCGGCGACGTCCGCGTCGGTGCGGCAGCGGGCGGCGCCGATGTCGACCAACACCTCCAGGTGGTCGCGGAGTTCGATGGCATCGGCGACCGTCTCCGGCTCGTCCCGTACGTCGAGCAGGGTATGGCGCAGGCGCACCACCGGGCCCCGGTCCGCGACGAAGAGGCCGCCGCCCCGGCCGGGACGGATCTGCAGCACCCCGCGGTCCCGCAGGATCCGCACCGCCTCGCTGACCGTCGAATAGGCGTAACCCGTCTCCTCCCGCAGGGAGTCGAGGGTGCCCACGGGGTCGCCGGCGTGCAGGCCGAGCGAGCGGACGCGGGCGTCGAGATCGGCGGCGAGCTGCTCGGCGCGCGTGCGGCGGGGCGCGGCGCCCAGGCCGCCGAGGACCGCTTGTCGGGCGGCTGGTTCGTCAGGCATAGTCGCCATCGAAGCACAAACCTCCGAACCTTTAAAGGGATTGGAGGTTTCCTCCGATGTGGGAGCAGCGCATGCGCATAGTGGGTATCCGGCAGCCGGGCTCGGACAGGGGTACGGACGTGGCCCAACTCTCCGACAGCGGGCGGGAGGTGACCGTGCTGGCCCCGCTGGAGGAGTTCTGGTCCGACCCCTCCGCATATCTCGCGGCCGGCGCCGACGGGCCGACGCTCGCGGCCTCGACCGTGACCTTCGTGCCCCCGGTGCGCCCCGACGCCCGCGTCGTCTGCATCGGCCTCAACTACCTGAAGCACGTGGCGGAGGGCACCTTCCGCGACCAGGAACTGCCCGAGCACCCCACGCTGTTCGCCCGCTGGACGCAGTCGCTCACCGTCGACGGCGCCGAGGTCCCCGTCCCGTCCGGCGAGGACGGCCTGGACTGGGAGGGCGAGGTGGTCGCGTGGGTCGGGGCGCCGCTCGTGGACGCCACCCCCGAGGAAGCCCTGGCGGCGGTCGTCGGCTACTCCACGTTCAACGACCTCACCTCACGCCGCGCCCAGAAGCTCACCTCGCAGTGGATCCTCGGCAAGAACGGCGACAACTCGGGCCCGCTCGGGCCGATGGTCCCGGCGGCCGAAGTCGGCGATCTGCGCGAGGGGTTGCGCGTGGTCACCCGGGTGAACGGGGAGATCGTCCAGGACGGCCGCACCGACGAGATGGTGTACGGCGTCGGTGACACGCTCGCCCACATCTCCCGTACGTTCACCCTCCGCCCCGGTGACCTGCTGGCCACCGGCACACCCTCCGGAGTCGGCTACGCGCGCACGCCCCCGTGGCTGCTCCACCCCGGCGACGTGGTGGAGGTGGAGGTGGAACGCCTCGGGCGGCTGCGCAACACGGTGGTGGCCAACGACGTGCGGCACGCCGCCACCGTCGCCCGCTGACCGGCAGCGCTCAGCCGGTCTTCTGAAGCGCCTTGAACTGGTCGAACCAGACATTGCGGCCGAGAGTGCCGCCCGCGCCCGGTCGCACGGTCCGGTTGGCGTACAGGGGGTTGAGGATCCACGGCGTCTTCTTGTCGTCCCAGCCCGAGGCCATCGACTCGATCTGCAGGCCCCCGTAGGTCGCCACCGCCAGTTTCCCGGTGTCGCGGAACGCCTTCATCTGCTCGGTGAGGTAGTTCCTGCTGTTGTCGAACCACTGGGTCATGGAGACGAAGTCGTTCCACTTCGCCTGCGGGAACGGCTGCTGGATGGCGTCCCCGATCACCTGCCAGACCTTCCGGCCCGGGTCCACGTCGTAGCGCTCGGCGAACGCCGGGGACACCGGGTCGTGCATGTGCTGCTTCCAGAACTGGACCAGGGAGAACTCCGTGGCGAGGAACTTCTGGTCCGAACGCAGGGTCGGTACCACGTAGTTGAAGAACTTGGCGGCGTTCTGCAGCGACGTGACGTGCGGGTGGATGTCGACGCCGGCGAGCTCGGGGGTCTTGTTGACGAACCGCAGCCACCGCTCGGTCGCGGGCGTGCGGCCCTCCGGGCTGTCGAGGTTGTTGAGCGCGCCCATGTAGAGGCTGGTCCCGGAGCCCGCGCCGCCGTGCTGCCCCCGGTACTCGATGACATGGCGGGCCAGGGTCTCGTAGAACACGTTGAGCGTCTTGTTGCGCTCTTCCGGCAGCGTCTCCAGGAACGGCTCGTTGCCGATCGTGAGGATGTCGACCTTGCCGAGCACGGCGGCCAGCACCCGGTCCACGAGCGCCAGGAGATCCTTCAGCTCGGCGCTGCCGGGCGCGGGGAGCGGGCCCTTCGTGGGCCCCAGCGCGTAGGGGAACTTGAGCGAGAGGATCGTCTTGCGGCCGTCACCGTGCGCGGTCAGGAGTGCCTTGATGGCGCGCTGCTGTGTGACGTCGCCTTCGAGATCGCCCGGCGTGATCGGGACGAAGCCGCGCACCCAGGTGGCGGAGAGGGCCTGGAGCTGGGCGGCGCCGAGGCCCGCGGGGTCCTCGTTGAAGTTCACGCCGAGGGCGCCGTCGGGCGCGGCGCCCGGGGCCTTGCCCGCGGCGGCCTTGCCCTCGACCGACTCGGAGGCCGACTTCGACGACGAGGCCTTCGCGTCCGACTGTTTGGCACCGGAGGACGTGGCGCCGGAGGACTTGGCATCGTTCGACGGCGAACACGCGGCGGTCAGGAGGGCGGCGCCCGAGGCGCCCAGGATCATGCGGCGAGAGGTGAAGTGCCGAGTCACTGCTGTCCGTTTCTGTGTGGGGGGATCGCTGTCCACTGCACCGACACCGTAGGCACGGCGATGCGCGGAACTGTTCCGCTGTGACAGGCTCGCGACATCATCCGGACAACGCCAAAACCCCGGTCACACAAGTTTCAACAGATGCGACCGGGGTGGTGACAGCACGACGTGTCTCAGGCGCGGGCCTCGACCGCCCGGGCCTCCACCGCCGGGGCCGAACCCGGCAGCGGCCGTCCCGCGGACTCCGCCGCGAAGTAGGCGGCCACAGCGCCGATCGCACCCGCCGCCATCAGGTAGTAGCCGGGCACGTTGACATCGCCGGTGGCCTCCACCAGAAGGGCGTTGACGACGGCGGTCGTGCCGCCGAACAGCGAGACCGAGAGGTTGAACGCGATCGACAGACCGCCGTAGCGGATGTCCGTCGGGAACAGCGCCGGGAGCGTGGAGGGGATGGTGCTGTTGAAGCAGAGCAGCATCAGCGACATCAGGACCAGGCCGAAGAAGACCGACGTCAGGGTGTTCTGCTGGATCAGCAGCACGGAAGGAACACCGAGCACGATCAGCATGCCGCAGCCGAAGTACAGCACCGGCTTGCGTCCGATGCGGTCCGAGAGCCGGCCGACGAAGGTGATCAGCAGCATGCCGACGGCGAGCACCGCGATCTCCAGGAGCTGCGCCCAGGTGGGGCTCACCGACGGGGCGAACTTGTCGATGTACTCCAGCATGTACGTCGTGAGCATGTAATTGGTGACGTTGAAGACGAGCACCAGGCCCATGCAGATCAGCATGGGCCGCCAGTGGTCGGTGAAGACCCGGCGGATCTCCTTGAGCGTCTGATTGCCCTCACGGCCCTGCTGCTCGGCCACGGCGGCCTTGAACGCGGGGGTGTCCTCCAGCTTCAGGCGGAGGTAGAGGCCGATGATGCCGATCGGGCCGGAGATCAGGAACGGAATGCGCCAGCCCCAGGACAGCAGGTCCTCGTGCGACATGACGCCCGGCAGCTGGATGACCAGTCCTGCGACGCCGCCGAGGAGATAGCCGGTCAGCGTGCCGAACTCCAGCCAGCTGCCGAGGAATCCGCGCTTCTTGTCGGGGGCGTACTCGGCGATGAACGTCATCGCGCCGCCGTACTCGCCGCCGGTCGAGAAGCCCTGCACGAGGCGGGCGAGCAGCATCAGCAGCGGGGCGGCGGGCCCCCATGTCTCGTAACCGGGGATGAACGCGATCACGAACGTGCCGATGGCCATCATGATGACCGTGATCGACAGCACCTTGGTGCGGCCGATCCGGTCCCCGAGCGGGCCGAAGAACATGCCGCCGATGGGGCGCACCAGGAAGGCGACCGCGAACAGGCCGAGGGTTCCGATCGTGCCGACGGCCGGGCTCGCGCCGGTGAAGAACACCGCGGTGAGCACTGGGGTCAGATTGGCGAAGACGCCGAAGTCGAACCACTCGGTGATGTTTCCGATGGCTGCGGCGCCCACGGCCCGCCTGGTCACCTTGGGGTCGGTCACCAATGTCTCGTCGGCCGGGCCCGCCTCGGTATCGGGAAGCTCGGAAACGGTGTGCGCGGCTGGCACGTACTACTCCTCAGAATTGCGCGGTACTGCGGGTGGGATTCCCGCACAGGTGGTTCAGGTCGATCCAATGAATGCGCCGGTCCGGGCGGCGTCCGGTGCGGCCGGTCCCGAGGGCGGCGCCGGTCGCCGGAAAGACGAGCAGCGCCACCACCGAGGCCACCAGGGCCGTCGCCGTGGCAGCCGAGCACACGGCCGTGAGCAGCCCCGTGGCGACGACCGGCAGGCCGAGGCTCGGACAGGAGACGGCGGGTGCGCGCACGCCGCGGGCGAGACCGTGACCGAATCCGGCGAACACGGAGGCGGCCACGGTCGGCCAGACCGACATCCCGGCAGGCCACTGCGCAGCCGTCAACGACACCACGGAAAGGCTCATCAACAGGGCGGTCAGCCCCGCGAATTGGACGGGGCGGCTGCCGCATTCCGTGGCGAACGGCCGCGCGAGCGCGGAACACACGAGAACGGCCAACGGAATACAGCAGACGACGGCCGGACCGGCCTGCTCCGAGGCGATCAGGACTGCGGGAACGACTGCGAGAAACAGGCCTGCCGTGGCCCGGGCGATGAAGCGGAACAACACCACCGCAGGGTGCCATCGGTGACTCATCGACACAATTACACGATCTTGCATGGGACCGTGCAGAATGGTCGAATGATCGATCCCAAGCTCAAGGTGCTGCAGATGGTCGAGGCGCACGGCGGCGTGACCGCGGCCGCCGAGGCCGCGGGGCTCAAGCCCTCGACGGTCTCGTACCAGCTGAGGCAGATGGCCGAGCAGGTCGGCGTGGTGCTCCTGGAACCCGCGGGCCGGGGCATCAAGCTGACCGCCGCCGCCCGTACGCTGCTGCGGCACGCGGCCGTCCTCGAGGCGCAGTGGGAGCGGGCGCGCAGCGACCTCGCGGCGATGGCCGACGTGCAGACCGGATCGTTCACGCTCTGTGGTTTCTCGACGGCCGCCACGCGGCTGCTGCCGTCCACCGCCGCGACCCTGCGCGACCGGCATCCGCAACTCGGGGTGCGGCTTGTGGAGGCGGAGCCGGCGCGCTGCTTCGAGCTGCTGCTCACGGGGGAGGCCGACCTCGGCCTGGTCGTGGTGACGGCCGACTCGCCGCCGCTGACCGACGAGCGCTTCGAGCAGCAGCCGCTCCTCGACGACCCCCTCGACCTGGTCGTCCCGGCCGACCATCCGCTGGCGGCGCGCGAGCGGGTCGTCCTCGCGGACGCGGCCCGCGAGACGTGGATCGTGGGCACGCCCGGCACCACGTACCACGACCTGCTGGTCACCGCGTGCATGGCCGCCGGGTTCATGCCCGACATGGGCCACCAGTCCGACGAGTGGGACACCGGCACGGCGATGGTGGCGCACGGCCTGGGCGTGATCCTGGTGCCGCGCCTCGCCCGCATCAACACCGAATGGCCGGTGGCCCGCATCCCACTCTCCGGCGAACCCGCCCCGGCCCGCCGCATCCTCGCCGCGACCCGCAAGGGAGGCTCCCGGCACCCGGTGGTGGCGCAGGCCCTCGACCTGATCAAGGCGTCGGCATCGAACCTGGTGCCCTCCGGTCAGCCGGGCGGTGCACCGCTATGAACCGGCCTACCGGCTCACCGTCGCTCAGGCGGCGGCCGCGCGGCGGAACTCGCTCGGACTGGTGCCCCGGAGCCTCTTGAACGCCACGCTGAAGGCGAACGGATCGGTGTAGCCGACGGCATGGGCGACCTGGGCGACAGTCGAGGACTCCTGCTCGACCAGGAGGTCCGCCGCCAGCGTCATGCGCCAGCGGGTCAGATAGGTCAGCGGCGGCTCGCCGAGCAGATCCGGGAAGCGCTTCGCCAGTGTCGAGCGGGACACTCCTGTACGCCGGGCCAGCTCGCCCACCGTCCAGGGCGCCGCCGGGTCGGTGTGCAAGAGGCGCAGCGCCTGGCCGACCACCGGGTCCTTCTGCGCGGTCCACCATGCCGGGGGCCGACCGCCGGGCCGGTCCAGCCAGGTGCGCAGCGTGCACACCAGCATCCAGTCGAGGAGCCGGTCGAGCACCACCTGCTGGCCCGGTTCGTCACGGGCGACCTCGGAGGCGAGATGGTCGAGCACCGGGTCACCGGTGTCCGGAGCGTCCACACGCAGCACGACGGGCAGTGCGTCCATCAACGGTCGGCTGATCTCGCCGCGCACCGGATAGGCGCCGACCACCAAGGTCGTCGCACCAGCGTCGGCGCTGCCTCCTTCGCCGGGATCGTGCCAGCCCAGACGGTGCCGTGTGCCGCCTTGCTCGGGCGTCGCGCAGTGCTGCCCGCAGAGGATCGGCTCTGCCGTGCTGCTGGGCTCGTCGACAAAGGTGAAAGTCGCGGGACCACGCACCACGATCGTGTCGTGCGTGCCCAGGCGCTCGGGCGGATGCCCCTCCGGCACGATCCAGCCCGCCCCGCTGAGAACGGTGCACAGGGTCAGCGGCGCACCGTCCACGAAGTGCAGGGTCCAGGGCGGGGACAGCGTCGAGCTGCCGAACAGCGAGCCGCGAGCCCGCACCCCGCGGAAGAGGTCACTGGCAACATCCACCCCTGCAAGATAGACGAACGCAAAGGCATCACGGCTTCTTGCCCATGTGAACGTGTGGCCGGTGCCCGTTCACTGGGTGCCATGACACAGAAGACGCACCGCAGGACCCTGCTGGTCACGGCCCACCCGGATGCCGACGCCCTGACCCACCACGTGGCGGAACAACTCGTCTCGGCCCTGCGCCCCCACGCGGTCGAGGTGGCCGACCTGCACCGCGAGCGGTTCGACCCCAGGTTCACCGCGGCGGACCGCCGGGCCTATCACGAAGGCGGCGACTACCCTCCCGACGTCGCCCGCGAACACCGCCGTCTCGACCGCGCCACCGATCTCGTCCTGGTGTTTCCCGTGTACTGGTGGTCCATGCCGGC
Organism: Streptomyces nidicola; assembly: GCF_050106155.1. Classification (NCBI taxonomy): domain Bacteria; kingdom Bacillati; phylum Actinomycetota; class Actinomycetes; order Kitasatosporales; family Streptomycetaceae; genus Streptomyces; species Streptomyces nidicola. The sequence continues at coordinate 839,364 of NZ_JBNBPI010000001.1, read as the reverse complement.
GCTGCTGAAGGGGTGGATCGACCGCGTGTTCGTCAACGGGTGGGCCTTCGACGACTCGGCCGAATCGGGCCCGAGCCCCAGGCTCCAACGACTCACGACCCATCTGCTCCCCATAGCCGGCGCCGACTCGGGCACATTCGAGCGGCACGGATACGAACAGGTGCTGCGGACGCAGATCGAGCACGGCATCGTCGACTTCGTCGGAAGCCGCCGTGGTGCCACGGAGTTCATCCACGAATCGGAGCAGGCTTCGTCCACGGCCACGGCGGCGAACGTCACACGCGCCGTGCGCGCCGTCAGCGAGGCCGTGCGGGCAGACTCACCACGTGACCTCTCGGCCGCGTTGTAGAGTGTGGGAACAGCCCTTGACCTGCAAAAACGTGGGCAGGGAGCCGAAGTTGAGGAGTGGGACGTGACGCGCGGCCCGCACGCGGTACCCGCGGGCTGAGACCCGGTCCGCCCACGACGCAGGAGAGCCCATGAGCGACATCGAGATCCGCGACGACCGCGAGCACGGGCTGTTGCAGGCCCGCTCCGGAGGCGAAGTCGTCGGCCGCATCCAGTACTTCGTCCTGGACGAACCCGAGCGGGCCCTCGTCCCGGTGCACACCGTCGTGGAGCCGGCGCACGAGGGCAAGGGGATCGCGGGCTCGCTCACCCGCGAGCTGTACGCCATCGCCGCCGCCGAGCCGATGGCCGTGGCGCCGCTGTGCCCGTTCGTCGTCCGGTGGGCCGAGCGGCACCCCGGCGAGGCACCGGAGGCCTCCGCCGACCTGCTGCTCGCCGCGAAGGCCGCCCTCGAGGCCGACCCCGACAAGTGGTGAGACGGCCCTGCGCCCAGTGATCATCCGCGCGTAGGGTGCCGGCCATGAACCTGACGCTCGTACACACCTCGCCCGTCCACGTGCCGGTCTTCGACGCCCTGCGCGACGCCGACCACCCGGGCCTGGAACTGCGTCACGTCGTACGCGAGGAACTGCTCGTGCGGGCCGGCGCCGAGGGGCCCGAGGCCGTCACCGACGAGGTCCGGGAGCTGCTCGTGGCGGCCGGCGCCGACGGGGCGGACGCCGTGCTGTGCACGTGTTCCACGCTCGGCGCCGTCGCGGAGGGCCTCGCCGCGGACGTCGGCGTGCCCGTGCTGCGCGTGGACCGGCCGATGGCCGCGCGGGCCGTCGCCGAGGGCGAGCGGATCGCCGTGGTCGCCACTGTGCGCAGCACCTTCGGGCCGACCCTGGACCTGGTCGAGGAGGAGGCCCGGCGTGCCGGGCGCGCGGTGGACGTGCGCACCGTGTTCGTCGAGGGCGCCTGGGAGCTGTTCCTCGCCGGGGACCGGGACGGGTATCTCTCGCTCGTCGCCACCGCCATCGACGGCATCGCCGAGGCCGACGTGATCGTCCTCGCCCAGGCCTCCCTGACCGACGCCGCCGAGCGCGCCCACACCACCCTGCCGGTGCTCTCCAGCCCGCGCCCCGGACTCGACGCCGCCGCGTCGGAATGCGCGAGCGCCAAGAGCGCTTAGGTTGAAGGGAGTTACCCGGAACCCGGGAGCCCGCCGGCCCGTCCGGCAGGCTCCCCGAACCAGGAGGCAGTCCGCATGACCGACCCCGACACCGACGTCGTCATCAGCCCCACCGGCTGGGTCGCCGAGCAGGCCCGCACCTACGAGGAGTCCGGCGGCACCAAGGGCACCACCATGCGAGGCGTCCCGTGCCTGCTCCTCGACTACGAGGGCCGCAAGAGCGGCCAGTGGCGCCGCACCGTCCTGATCTACGGCAGGGACGGCGACGACTACCTGATCGTGGCGTCCTACGGCGGTGCGGACCGGCACCCGGAGTGGTACCTGAACCTTCAGGCCAACCCCGAGGTGCGGCTGCGCGTCGAGACCGAGCGGTTCACGGCGCGCGCCGAGACCCTGTCGGCGCAGGAGAAGGCGCGCGTGTGGGACTCGCTGGTGGAGCTGTTCCCGCAGTACGCGGACTACCAGAAGAAGACGAGCCGCGACATTCCCGTCGTACGGCTGCGCCGCACCGACGGCTGAGAATCGGCCCCGGTCCCACTCACCGCACCACCCCGCCCGCGTCAGGGAATCGCGGCCTCGATCCGGGCGAGGTGGGCGGCGAGGATCTCGTCGAACGCCGCCCCGCGGTCGGCCCCGAGGGGGCGGATCTCGCGGGCGAAGTGGGCCAGGGCGGGGAAGCGCTCGGGGTCGGCACCCAGCACCGCGACCCGGAACTGCTCCATGCCCTGCTCGTACTCGGCGGGGGTGAGGCTGCCGATGCCCGCCTCGGAGGCGATCAGCGAGGCGACGAGGATCACGATCCGGTGGTAGCGGGCCGGGATCTCCTCATCGGGCAGGCCCGAGGTCCGCAGGGCCTGTAGCACCTCTTCCATGACCAGCCGGGAGCCGGCACCCCCGGACGCGTAGCGCCCCCAGACGGCGGCGAGTTGAGGGTGCTCCCCGAAGGACTCCCGCAGGCGCAGGGCCGTCGCGGTGATGCGCTGCTTCCAGTCACCTTCGGGGCGGTAGCCCTCCATCGCGGCCGCGAGGATGCGGTCGGCGACCGCGCGCAGCAGCTCCGTCTTGTTGCGGAAGTGCCGGTACAGGCTGGAGGAGTCCGTCCCGAGAGCGCCGGCGAGCTTGCGCACACTGAACGACTCGGCGTCGCTCGTGCGCAGCAGCTCCGCCGCCGTGTCCAGGATCTCCTCGGTCGACCAGCGCCTTCGGGCTGCCATTTTTCCCCTCTCGTCCCGGCCGAGCCTAGCTCATGCACATGACCATGCACCCGGCACTGCACTGAGCGTAGTTCTCACTCATGCACTTGGATATGCACGCACCGCGTGCATACTGAGGACGCATGCCCGACCGGGCCTCCCGGCCGGGAGCAGCGAAGCGACGAAGGGGAGACGGGGCATGAGTGAGACCACTGCTGTGGAGCGGCCGCCGGAGCCGGACTTCTCGGCGATCACCCCCGAGGAGCTGATCGCCTACCGCGAGGCGGAGAACCGCTTCAGGGCGTCCCGCGCGGCTCGGGCGGTCCTCGGTGAGCCGGACCCCGGCGCGGTCGTCGACTGGCGGAACGTGGCGCTGCCGGGCCGCGACCTGCCTGTCCGGGTGTACCGGCCGGCGGCGGCCCGGGACGCGGAGGCCGGCGGCCGGGTCGGTCTGCCGCTCGTGATCCATGTGCACGGAGGAGGCTTCGTGGGCACGGCGGTGCAGTGCGACTGGGCCAACAGCCACCTCGCCGCGCGGCTCCCCGCGGTCGTCGTCTCGGTCGAGCACCGCCTCGTCGCCCACGGCAGCCCGCTCCCGCATGCCGCCGACGACAGCTGGGACGTGCTGCGGCACGTGGTGCGGAACGCCGAGCAGTGGGGCGTCGACCCGGCACGCACGGCCGTCTTCGGCGAGAGCTTCGGCGGGCTGATCAGTGCCCTGAGCGCGATCCGGGCCCGCGAGGCCGGCCTCCGGCTCAGGGCGCAGGTCCTGGTCAACCCCGCGGTCGACGTGACCGACGCGATGGAGGACCATCCCTCGATGGCCGAGTACGCGTACAGCCCGACCCGCGCTCTGCCGCAACTGCGGTTCCTGCGGCGGCTGTCCGTCCCGCCGGGGATCGACGCCCGCGCGTACTCGCCGCTGTACGCGGACGACCTGGGCGGACTCGCGCCGGCACTGGTGGTGGTGCCGACGCAGGACGCGGTGGCCGACCACGGCCGTCGCTACGCCGAACGACTGCGGGAGGCCGGTACACCCGTGAGGCTCACCGAATACCCGGGAGCGAAGCATGCGTTCCTCTCCCTGCCGGGCATGGAACCGCAGGCCGAGGCCGCCCGCACGGAGATCCGCGAGTTCCTCGGTGCGGCCCTGGCGGACTGAATGAGGTGCGTCGGCATCATCGGGGTGGGCGAGATCGGCCGGGCCGTCGTCGAGGGCCTGCGAGTTGGTGCTCCTCGCGGCGCGCCGCCGGGACCGGCACGACGCCGTGGCCGGACTACGGATCGACGGCGACAGGGTCGTGGTCAACGTGATGGCGGGCGTCGGAAACGACGAACTGCGTCGCCCGTCGCGGACGAGGCCGCCTTCAACGTCCTGTCCGCGCTGACCGGCACGTTGACCACCCACTACGCGTATCTAGCGACGCTCGCCGCATGGGCAGCCGACCACGGCATCGCTCCGGACGACGCCGATCGCTACGTCCGCGGTCTCTTCCAGGGCGTCGGCCACTCGACGGGTCGTAGGCGTGGACTCGGCGGGCGTGGGCACGCGAGCCGGGAGACAGTGGAAAGGTCCCCTCCGAACCGTTGGAGGAACCAACGATGACCCAACCGTTCCCCGATCCCGTCCCGCCGACCCCCACGCCAGGACCCGGGCCGGGTCCGGACCGGCCGGATCCCGGCCCGATGCCGGACCCGTTCCCGACGCCGGTGCCAGAACCGGGGCCGCAGCCCTCGCCTCCGGACCCGGTGCCGCCGCGGCCGAACCCGGACCCCGATCCACACCCGCCGGAGCCCGAGCCGTCACCCGCCTAGCGGACGCTACGCGTCGACCTCGGAGCGGTCACCGCCCCACAGCGTGTGGAACGAGCCCTCCCGGTCGACCCTGCGGTACGTGTGCGCGCCGAAGTAGTCCCGCTGGCCCTGCGTGAGCGCGGCCGGCAGGCGCTCGGCGCGCAGCGCGTCGTAGTAGGCGAGCGCGGCGGCGAAGCCCGGCGTGGGCACACCCTGCGTGGTCGCCGCGACCAGGACGGAACGCCAGTCGTCCTGCGCCGCGGCGATCTCGTCGGCGAAGCCCTTGTCGGACAGCAGCGAGACCAGGTTCGGCTCCGCCTCGTACGCCGCCGTGATCCGGTCGAGGAACGCGGCGCGGATGATGCAGCCGCCGCGCCAGATCCGGGCCACCGCACCGGAGTCGATGTTCCAGTCGTACTCCTCGCTGCCCGCTGAGATCTCGTGGAAGCCCTGCGTGTACGACACGATCTTCGAGGCGTACAGGGCCTGTTCGACCTTGTCGGCGAAGGCGGCGGCCTCCGACTCGCTCAGCTTCGTCGCCGTCGGGCCCGCCAACTCCCTTGACGCGGTGCGCAGTTCCGCGTGCCCGGACAGAGAGCGCGCGAACACCGCCTCCGCGATGCCGGACACCGGCACGCCAAGGTCGAGCGCGATCTGCACCGTCCAGCGCCCGGTGCCCTTCTGCTCGGCCTGGTCCTGGACGACGTCCACGAAGGGCTTGCCGGTCGCCTCGTCCACGTGCGAGAGGACCTCGGCCGTGATCTCGATCAGGTAGGAGTCGAGGCGGCCCGTGTTCCACGTGCGGAAGATGTCGGCGATCTGCGCGGGGGAGTACCCGGCCACGTCGCGCAGCAACTGGTAGGCCTCGCCGATGAGTTGCATGTCGGCGTACTCGATGCCGTTGTGCACCATCTTGACGAAGTGGCCCGCCCCGTCGGGGCCGACGTGCGTCACACAGGGTGCGCCGTCCTTCGCCTTCGCGGAGATCTTCTCCAGCATCGGGCCGAGCGAGGCGTACGACTCGACGCTGCCGCCGGGCATGATGCTCGGCCCGTGCAGCGCGCCCTCCTCGCCGCCGGAGACGCCGGTTCCGACGAAGTGGATGCCCTGCTCGCGCAGCTCCTTCTCGCGGCGCCGGGTGTCCGCGAAGTGCGCGTTGCCACCATCGATGATCATGTCGCCCGACTCCATGAGCGGCGCGAACTCCTTGATCACCGCGTCCGTCGGCTCGCCCGCCTTCACCATGATGACCAGGCGCCGCGGCCGCTCCAGAGCGGCCACGAACTCCTCGGCCGTCTCCGTCGGTACGAAGATGCCCTCCTCGCCGAACTCCTCGACCAGCGCGTGCGTGCGGGACGCCGTGCGGTTGTGAAGGGCGACCGTGTAGCCGTTGCGGGCGAAGTTCCGGGCGAGATTGCGCCCCATCACAGCGAGCCCTGTGACACCGATCTGGGCTGTGTCGCTCATGCCTGCCGCTCCTGTCGCTTCTGTTGCTTGTGCATGCGGAAGATGAAGGATCTTGTTCAATTCTGGTGGTGGTCGGGTTAGGTTGGCGATCCGACCCCACCGTGAATTCTCTACACCGTGGACTCTCTACGAATTTGGAGCCGTGCGTGCCTCATTTCGACCTGTCACTCGATGCGTTGCGTACGTACCAGCCGGAGTTGACCGCCCCCGACGACTTCGACGCCTTCTGGGAGAAGACCCTCGTCGAGGCCAGGGAGCACGACCTGGACGCACGCTTCGAGCCCGTCGATGTCCCGTACACGGCAGTGGACGTGTTCGACGTTACGTACGCGGGCTTCGGCGGGCATCCCGTGAAGGGCTGGCTGGTCCTTCCGGCAGGCACGCACGAGCTGCTTCCGGCCGTTGTCCAGTACATCGGCTACGGGGGCGGGCGCGGCCTTCCGCACACCCACCTGCAGTGGGCGGCCGCCGGGTTCGCGCACTTCGTGATGGACACCCGCGGGCAGGGCAGCGGCGGCAGCGTCGGCGACACCCCGGACCCGGTCGGCTCCACGCCGTCCCAGCCGGGCTTCATGACGCGCGGCATCCAGGACCCGCACGAGTACTACTACCGCCGCGTCTATACGGACGCCGTGCGCGCCGTCGACGCCGCCCGCTCGCACCCGCTCGTGGACGCCTCGCGGGTCGCCGTCACCGGCGGCAGCCAGGGCGGCGGCATCACCATCGCCGTGGCGGGCCTCGTGCCCGACCTGCGGGCGGCCGCGCCCGATGTGCCGTTCCTGTGCGACTTCCGGCGCGCGGCCACGCTCACCGAACGTCACCCGTACCGCGAGATCGCCCTCTATCTCAAGGCCCACATCGGCGAGGACGAGCGCGCCTTCCGCACGCTCTCCTACTTCGACGGCATCAACTTTGCGGCGCGCGCCACGGCGCCGACCCTGTTCTCCGCCGCCCTGGAGGACCTGACCTGCCCGCCGTCCACGGTGTTCGGCGCGTACAACCACTGGGCGGGCGCCGAGAAGTCGATCGAGGTGTACGCGTTCAACGACCACGAGGGCGGTGGCCCCTTCCAGCAGGCAGCGCAACTTCGTTGGATTCCTGGGCACTTGAGGGACTGAATCCCGCCAAGGTGGCTCGGGGCACTCTTGTCCACTTACGTAGGAGCGGCTAATTTGCCGCTCCTACGTGTGGCTGAGGGGGCTTTCATGGCGTTACGCGGCCGGCACCGCCGGTATCAGCCGAGCCGGGTCAACCGGGCGTCGCTCACCGTGACCGTGGGCGGCGTGGGCATGGCCATCCCGATCGTCGGCGCGGGCGGCGCGCAGGCCGCGGACGCGCACACGTGGAACAAGGTCGCCGCGTGCGAGTCCTCCGGGAACTGGAGCATCAACACCGGCAACGGGTTCTTCGGCGGACTCCAGTTCACCCGCTCCACCTGGGCCGCGTACGGCGGCACCGCCTACGCGCCGCGCGCCGACCTCGCCACCAGGGGCCAGCAGATCGCCGTGGCGGAGAAGGTGCTCAAGGGACAGGGGCCCGGCGCCTGGCCGGTGTGCTCGCAGCGCGCGAACCTCACCCGCACGACCGCGACGCCGGACGTGCGCCCGCAGGCCACGCCGCAGTCACGGGCGGGACGCGCCCAGATGTACCGCGTCGTCAGCGGGGACAGCCTCTCCGGAATCGCCGCCGAGCGGTCCGTGAAGGGCGGCTGGCGGGCGCTGTACGCGGCGAATCGCGCCACGATCGGCTCCGACCCGGACCTGATCACCCCGGGGCAGCGCCTCGGCATGCCGGGGACGGGCAAGAGGCAGGCGCAGCCCGCGAAGAAGGCGCCGAAGCCCGTCGCCAAGAGGTCCGAGAAACCCGTCGCCAAGAAGTCCGACACGGCGAAGGCCACCACGCACAACGCCGTCGCCCCCGTCGCCGCCTCCCTCGGCACCCCCTACCGCGCCGCCGGTTCCTCCTGGTCGAAGGGCTACCACACGGGCGTCGACTTCGCGGTGCCCACGGGGACGTCCGTGAAGGCCGTCGGCGCCGGTCACGTCGTCTCGGCCGGCTGGGGCGGCTCGTACGGCTACGAAGTGGTGATCCGGCACGCCGACGGCAAGTACAGCCAGTACGGACACCTGTCGGCGCTGACGGTCAAGAGCGGCCAGCGCGTGGTGGCGGGCCAGCGCATCGCCCGCTCCGGCTCCACGGGCAACAGCACGGGCCCGCATCTGCACTTCGAGGTACGGACGGGGCCCGGCTTCGGCAGTGACGTGGACCCGCTGGCGTATCTGCGGGCCCGCGGCGTCAGGATCTGAGCACCCGAGAAGCCCCAAGGGCAGAATGTCCGAGCAGTCCCCGCGCCGGCGTCACGACCGGATGTCCTCGGCCGTCCAGCCCCCGCACGGCGGCTCCTGACGGGGCCCCGGCGCGCGCGGCGGCAGCGGCACGGAGTCGAGCCCGGCCGGGCTGTCCGGCACCACCGGCGGGATCACCGGTGACGCTCCGTGCGGGACGGTCGCGACGACCGAGGAGCCCGCCCGGCGACCACGCCCGATGCGCTCCGTCGTCAGCAGGATCAGGCCGCCCGCCGCCACGACACCGCAGGCGAGCGCGAGCACCGTGCCGATCGTGCCGTACCGGAACGATTCGCCGAACATGGTGAGGCCGATGGTCGCCGCCACCACGGGGTTCACGACCGTCGCGGTCGCCAGCGGCGCGGCGAGCCCCGCGCCCCGGTAGGAGGCCTGCGACAGCAGCATCCCGGTCGCGGCCAGGCCCGCGATGGCGAGGAGCGTGGCGAGCTGCTCCAGTGGCTGCCCGGTCCAGTCCTCGGTCACGGACTTCGTGAACACCGACGCCATGCCGAACGCGCCGCCGGCCGCCACCGCGAGCAGCACCGCGCGCACCACGGGGTGCCGGTGCGCCACACGGGCCGACGACATAAGGGTCAGCACGCCGCCCACCGTGATCAGGCCGACGAACAGGCGCTGCGTACCGTCCAGCGACTGCTCGGTCGTGGACCCGGTCAGCGAGAGCAGCCCCGCGAGGCCGACCGTCGCCATGATCGCGCCACGCCAGGCCGTCGCCCCGGCCCTGCGCCCCACCAGGAGCGCCGACATCGGCAGCGCGAGCACGATCGTGAGGGCGCCCAGCGGCTGCACGACGCTGAGGGGGCCGAAGGCGAGCGCCGCGACGTGCAGCAGCGCACCCAGGCCGTTCAGGCATCCGGCGCCCCACCATGCGGGCCGGCGCAGGGGGGCGTACGCCGCCTTGGGCGACGTCACGGCCACGCGCTCCTGCACGATCGCCCCGCCCGCGTACGCGACGGCGGAGACGAGCGAGAGCAGCACGGAAAGCACCAGGTCGCTCATGAGGCGCCCCTGGAGGTGCGGCGTGGCGCACGGTCGCTTCTCATACTCTCTACGATCGCGCTTTTCCCCTCTCCCTGTCGTCCGACCTGAGCACGCATTGGGTCCTACTCCCGTTGGAGTAGGCCGCATCCTGATTCATCCCCAGGGCGGGTGCCCCAGGGACCACGGGGAGACTCGGGCCCCGTTGCCGTCCGCGCCCTTCCGCACGGGCCCTCCATGGGTGACCATGAGGTGCGCTTTCGAAACAGCGATCCAGAGCGGGTAGGGATCCGGAGCGAGTGTCGCCGACCGACGACTACGGGGGCCGCGCGTGCGTGTGGGACTGCTGACAAGGGAGTACCCGCCGGATGTCTACGGCGGCGCCGGAGTGCACGTGGAGTTCCTGGCGCGCGAGCTGCGCCCCCTCGTCGACCTGGAGGTGCACACGTGGGGCGAGGGAGCCGCCGACGGCGTGCGCCGGCACCGGGCCTGGCCCGCGCTCGACGGGGCGAACGACGCGCTGCGCACGCTCTCCGTGGACCTGGCCATCGCCGCGGCGCTCGAAGGCCGCGACCTCGCGCACTCCCACACCTGGTACACGAACCTGGCGGGGCACCTGGCGGCGCTGCACCTCGGGATACCGCACGTGATGACGGCGCACTCCCTGGAGCCGCTGCGCCCCTGGAAGGCGGAGCAGCTGGGCGGTGGTTACGCGCTGTCGGCGTGGGCGGAGCGGACCGCGATCGAGGCGGCGGACGGCGTGATCGCCGTGTCGCACGCGATGCGCAAGGACATCCTCGCCTGCTATCCGGCGCTGGAGCCGAAGAAGGTCCGTGTCGTGCACAACGGCATCGACGTCTCGCTGTACCACGCGGATGCCGGAACGGACGTGCTGCGCCGCTACGACATCGATCCGCAGCGCCCCTACATCCTCTTCGTCGGCCGCATCACCCGGCAGAAGGGCGTGCCCCATCTGCTGCGCGCGGCAAAGGGGCTGACGAAGGACGTCCAGGTCGTGCTGTGCGCGGGCGCGCCGGACACCCCGGAGATCGGGCGCGAGTTCCGGGAGCTGGTCGACGAGTTGAAGGCCACGCGCGACGGGGTGCGCTGGATCCCCGCCATGCTGCCGCGCACCGAGGTCATCCAACTGCTGACGCACGCCTCTGTGTTCGTGTGCCCCTCCGTGTACGAGCCGCTCGGCATCGTCAACCTGGAGGCGATGGCCTGCGGCACCCCGGTGGTCGCCTCGCAGGTCGGCGGCATCCCCGAGGTCGTCGCGCACGGCGAGACGGGGCTGCTCGTCCCGTACGCGGCCGCGGAGCCCGAGGCGTTCGAGGCGGGGCTCGCGGACGCCCTGAACCGGGTGGTCGCCGATCCCGGTGCGTCGCGGGCGATGGGCGAGGCGGGCCGGGAGCGGGCGGCGGCGGAGTTCGGCTGGGACGCGATCGCCCGGCGCACGGTCGACGTGTACCAGGAGATTCTCAACGGTACGTGAATCACAGGGGGGTTGGGATGCGCGGCGGACCTTCGGTGCTCGGGATCGTACTGGCAGGTGGGGAGGGCAAGCGGCTGATGCCGCTCACTGCGGACAGGGCGAAGCCCGCGGTGACGTTCGGCGGCACGTACCGCCTGGTCGACTTCGCCCTGTCCAATCTCGTCAACGGCGACATCCTGCGCATCTGCGTCCTGACGCAGTACAAGTCGCACTCGCTGGACCGGCACGTCACGACCACCTGGCGGATGTCGAGCCTGCTCGGCAACTACGTCACGCCGGTCCCGGCCCAGCAGCGGCTCGGGCCGCGCTGGTACTCGGGCAGCGCCGACGCGATCCTGCAGTCCCTCAACCTGGTCCACGACGAACAGCCCGACTACATCGCGGTGTTCGGCGCGGACCACGTGTACCGGATGGATCCGCGGCAGATGCTCGCCCAGCACATCGAGTCGGGCGCGGGCGTCACGGTGGCGGGCATCCGGGTGCCGCGCGGGGAGGCGTCCCAGTTCGGGATCATCACGCCGGCCCGTGACGGCACGCGCATCGACGCCTTCCTGGAGAAGCCGACCGACCCGCCGCCGCTGCCCGGCACGCCAAACCAGGTGTTCGCGTCGATGGGCAACTACCTGTTCACCTCGAAGGTCCTCGTCGACGCGCTGACGACCGACGCCGAGGACGCCAACTCGGCGCACGACATGGGCGGTTCGATCGTGCCGATGCTCACCGAGCGCGGCGTCGCCCAGCTCTACGACTTCGACGGCAACCACGTGCCGGGGGAGACGGACCGGGACCACGGTTACTGGCGCGACGTCGGCACCCTCGACGCCTACTACGAGGCCCACATGGACCTCATCTCGGACACCCCGGTCTTCAACCTCGACAACCGCCGCTGGCCGATCTACACCCACCCCGGCCAGCTCCCGCCGGCCAAGTTCTGCGCGGGCGGCATCGCGGCCGAGTCCATCGTCAGCCCCGGCTGCGTCATCCGCGGCCAGGTCACCCGCTCCGTCCTCTCACCGGGCGTCGTCGTCGAGGACGGCGCGGTCGTCCAGGGCTCGGTCCTGCACGACAACGTACGGGTCGGCAGGGGAGCGGTGGTGCGCGGCGCCGTCCTCGACAAGAACGTGGAGGTCCCGGTCGGCGCCACCATCGGCGTCAACCCGGGCCGCGACGCGGAGCTCTACACGGTGTCGAAGTCGGGCGTGATCGCCCTCGGCAAGGGGCAGTCGGTGCACTGAGCGGAAACGGGAGGGCGCGCCGACGGCCGGTGCTCTACTTGGCTCATGAAAGCGCTGCTGGTGCTGTCCGTGCTGCTCTTGGTGTTCGCCCTGCCGACCTGCGGCCTGTGGCTGTTGGGGCGATGGGCGAAGGTACCTGCCTGGATGCTGACCGTGTTCCTGGCCGCCGGGTGGCTGGCGGTGCTCGTCGGCGGGCTCCTCTCGCAGCGCGCGCAACCGGCCCTGTTCCCGGAGACCTCACCGTGCCACGGCGCCGGAACGCCGGTCTCGCGGTACCTCCCGCCGGATTCGTTCTGCCGGCACGACGACGGCGAGCTGCGTTCGGTCAACGGGCCGTTGGGCAAGCTGGTCTTCTGGCTGGCCCTGGGCACGGCCGGAGCCGTGCCGGGAGCCGCCCTCGTGCGGCGCCGTACGGAGTCCTAGGCCCTGTCGTCAAACTCCCGTCTGCCCGGCGACGCCTGGCACGCACGCTCGCGGCGTTGCCGAAAAGCCCGAGTAGCTCCGCTACTAGGACTCTCCGGCGCCTTGCGATCGCACGCTTCCCCAAGCTCTCGGCTTCGCTCGAGCAGGGGAGACCCCATTACGCCGCCGGGCCGCCCTTCGGGCGACGACGGGAGTTTGACGACAGGACCTAGGGCACGGAACCGCAGCGCCCCCCAGGCTTACGTAGGGTCCGGGACCGGTGGTTCGCCCGTGAAGCCGTTGGCCCAGTAGCGGCCCCGGAGTGAGAGGTCGAGCAGCATGCGGGTGGCCTCCTCCGGGGGCATCGGGCGGGGATCGGCCTCCAACCACCAGCCCAGCACCGCGAGTTGTTCGCCGACCCAGGCGTGTGCCAGGACGTCGACGTTGATCCGGGGCGTGACCCCCTCGTGCTCGGCGCGGGCCCGGAAGACCCCGGCCGTCGCCTCCGCCTGCGCCCGCGTGAACTGGCGCAGCGCCCGGCCGTCGCCCTCTCCCCGCAGGATCATCCGGTAGGCGTCCCGCTCCTCCTCGGCGTGCCGGAAGATCTCCAGCGCCGGTTTGCCGGTGAAGCCCACCTCTGAGCCCTGGACGAGCGGGCGCAGCCGCTCCTGCAGCTCGTCGAGCAGGTCGGTCACCACGCGGTCGAGCAGGTCGTCCTTGTCCGTGTAGTGCTTGTAGAACGTGGCCCGGCCCAGGTCGGCCCGCTCCGTGATGTCCTCCACGGTCACCGTCGCGTAGCCCCGCTCCAGGGACAGCGACACCAGCGCGTCGCGCAACAGGCGTCGGGTGCGGCGTACTCGGCGATCGCCCGCTTCCGGCGGCATGTCCGGCTCCTCTCGCGTCCCAGATCGGTCGGTCCCGGATCGGTGCCGGAAGCGTACACCGGATCATTGACACCCCGAAGGTTTATAGACACGCTGTCCACTATTGGCCGCCATGATGATTTGAGCCGTCGAGCGTGGGAGCAATCCGTGAACCTGGGCACGTACATCACTCGAAGCAGCACCTTCTGGCCGGAGCGCGAGGCCCTGATCTGCGGGGAACGCAGGCTGACGTACGGAGAGCTGGAGCGGGTCACCAACCGCCTGGCCTCCGCGCTCATCGGGCGCGGACTCGCGCCGGGGCAGGCCGTCGCGACGTACGCGGGCAACTGCGCGCAGGCCGTCGAGACCGAGATGGCCCTGTCCAAGAGCGGCCTCGTGCGGGTGCCGATCAGCCCGCGGCTCTCCGTCGACGAGGTCGCGCACATCCTCGACGACGCCGACGTCCGCGTCCTGTTCGTGGACAGCGAGCGGATCGAAGCCGCGCGCGCCGCCCTGGAGCGCGCCTCGGTGGACTGTCTGCTCGTCGATTATGGGGAGCAAGGGGCGCTCGCCTACGGGGAGTTGCTCGGCGAAGGGGGTGAGCAGGCCGTCGCCGTCGAGGTCGACCAGCACGACGCCGCCGTCCTCAACTTCACCTCCGGATCCACCGGCAAGCTGAAGGCCGCCGTACAGACCCACGGCAACCGGCTCGCCAACATGCGCAAGCGGATGATGAGTTCGGACGCCTCACCCGCGACCCCCGAGTGCTACCTCGCCGCCGGACCCATCACGCACGCGCCCGGAATGCCGCTCCTCGCCCTGCTCGCCTCCGGCGCCACCGTCGTCGTACTGCCGCGCTGGGACGCCGAGTCGTTCCTCGCCACGGTCGAGGCCGAGCGGATCTCCGCGACGTTCCTGGTGCCGACCATGCTCGGGATGCTGCTCGCCCACCCGAAGACCGCCACCGCCGACCTGTCCAGCCTCCGGTCGCTGCACGTGGGCGGCGCGCCCGTCTCGCCGCAGCGGCTGCGGGACGCCGTCGAGGCGTTCGGCCCGATCGTCATGCAGGGCTACGGGCAGGTCGAGACCACCAGCGGCATCACCGTGCTGACGCGTGAGGACGTGCTCGCCGGCACCACCACCGACCCCGACCTGCTGCTCTCCTGCGGCCGCCCGGTGTTCGACACCGAGATACGCGTGGTCGACGAGGCGGGCACCGCGCTGCCCGCCGGGAGCATCGGCGAGGTCGTCGCCCGCGGCCCGGACTGCGTCACCGCGTACTGGCACGAACCCGAGCTGTCCGCCGAGACGTTCAAGGACGGCTGGGTGCACACCGGTGACCTGGGCTATCTGCGCGAGGACGGCTACCTGTTCATCGTCGACCGCAAGAAGGACATGATCATCTCCGGTGGCTACAACGTGTACTGCAGCGAGGTCGAGGCCGTCCTGTACGCCCACCCCGCCCTCGCGGAGGCCTGCGTCATCGGCGTCCCCGACGAGAAGTGGGGCGAGGCCGTCAAGGCGGTCGTCGTGCGCAGGCCCGGCGCCGAGGTCACCGAGGACGAGATCGTCGACTTCTGCGCTGAACGCCTCGCCCGCGTGAAGAAGCCGCGGTCCGTGGAGTTCGTGGACGCGCTGCCCGTCAACCGCAACGGGAAGATCGACCGCCGCGCCGTCCGCGCACGCCACTGGGACGGCGCCGAGCGCCGCGTCCACTGAAGCCCCTTGCACAGGAGAGCGCCATGACCTTCACCCTCACCCCCACGTACGAAGACAACCCGCGGCTCCAGGATCTGGTGGAGCGACTGCGTGACTATCTCGGCGGGGAACTCGCCGCGTATGAAGCAGAGTTGGGGATCGAGCCCGAGAGTGGCTACACCCGCGCCCAGCTCGAACCCGTCTGGCGGCGCAGCCGCGAACTCGGCTTCTACGGCATCCACCTGCCGAAGGAACACGGCGGCCAGGACCTCACGTACACCGAACTCGCCGCCCTCAAGGAGGAGGTGGGCGCCTCCGGGCGGCTCCTCCAGCACAGCGTCCTCGGCGACATGGGCGGCCCGCTGCGCGCCGGCTCGATCCTCCAGTACGCCACCGACCATCAGATCGAGACATATCTGGAGCCGGTCATCCGGGGCGAGCGGGCCTGCTGCTTCTCGCTCACCGAGACCGATGCCGGGTCCGACGTACGGGCGATGAAGACCGTCGCCACGCCCGACGGGGACGGCTGGCGGATCACCGGGCACAAGGTGTTCTCCTCCGCCGGACCGTTCGCCGACTTCTCCGTCCTCATCGCGCGGATGGCGCCCGAGCCGGACGCGCCCGAGGATGCCAAGCCGGTGTTCTCCGCGTTCCTCGTCGACCTCGACGCACCCGGCTGCACGGTGCTGCCCGGCGAGACACCGATGTCCGGCGAGCACATCGAGAGCGACATCGTGCTCGACAACTGCCGTGTGGAACCAGGCCAGTTGCTCGGCAAGGTCGGCGACGGGCTGCGCATCGGGCTCGGCCGCGTCACCACCAACCGGCTCCTGCACTGCCCGACCGTCCTCGGCCAGGCCCGCCGCGCCCTCGCCCTCACCGTCGACTTCGCCCGCACCCGGCAGGTCTTCGGCGCGCCCCTCGGCGCGCTCCAGTCCATCCAGCACAAGCTCGCCGACATGGCGACCTCGTACTACGCGGCGCGCAGCATGACGTACGACGCGCTCGCCGACCTCGACGCGGGCAGGGAGCCGCGCACCGAGGCCTTCATGTGCAAGCTCTTCGTCGCCGAGAACGCCTTCCGGATCGCCGACGAGGCCGTGCAGATCCACGGCAAGGCCGGCCTCGTGCGCGGCGCCGAAGTCGAGTCCATCTTCCGGAAGTTGCGCATGTTCCGCGTGCTCACCGGCTCGTCCGAGATCCAGAAGAACGGGATCGCCCGCCAACTGCTGATGCCGGGCTGACGGGCGCGGCACCACGGCGCCACCGAACGTTCCGCTGTGCTCTCCCACTGTGCTCTCTCCACCAGGAGGTTCCTTCCGCATGCCGCCCACCACCGCACCCTCGTACACCGAGCGCGCCCACGACCTGCACCCCGAACTCGTCGCGCTGCGCCGGGCCCTGCACCGCGAGCCCGAACTCGGCCTCCAACTGCCCCGCACCCAGGAAAAGATCCTCGCTGCACTCGACGGACTGCCCCTGGAGATCACCACCGGCAAGGACCTCGGCTCCGTCACCGCCGTCCTGCGCGGCGGACGGCCCGGCGGCGCCGTGCTCCTGCGCGCCGACATGGACGCCCTGCCCATCACCGAGAACAGCGGCGTCCCCTACGCCTCCGAGCTGACCGGCGCGATGCACGCCTGCGGCCACGACCTGCACACCGCCGGACTCGTCGGCGCCGCACGGCTCCTTGCCGAGCGCCGCGAACACCTCGAGGGCGACGTCGTGTTCATGTTCCAGCCCGGCGAGGAGGGCTTCGGCGGCGCCCGCGTGATGATCGACGAGGGCCTCCTGGACGCGGCCGGAAAACCCCTCGACGCGGCCTACGCGCTGCACGTCGCCGCCGACCGGCTGCCCGGCGGCATGGTGTCCAGCCGGGCCGGCACCGTCACCTCCGCCTCCGACGTGCTGACCGTGACCGTGCGCGGCCAGGGCGGTCACGGCTCGACCCCGCACGGCGCCAAGGACCCCATACCCGTGGCCTGCGAGATCGTCACCGCGATCCAGACCTGGGTGACCCGCCGCTTCGACATCTTCGACCCGGCCGTCGTCACCGTCGGCACCTTCCACGCGGGCACCCAGCAGAACGTCATCCCCGACACCGCGACGTTCGAGGCCACCGTGCGCAGCTACTCCGAGCCCGTCCACGAACGCCTCATCGAGGGCCTGCCCCGCCTGGTGCGGCACATCGCCGAGGCACACGGCATCGAGGCCGACGTGACGTACGACGTCACCTACCCGGTCACCGTCAACGAGCCCGCCGAGACGGCCTTCGCCCTCGACACCGCCCGTGAGCTGTTCGGCGCCGAGCAGGTCCACGAGTCGCCCAAGCCGGCCAACGGCTCCGAGGACTTCGCCTTCGTCCTCCAGCGCGTGCCCGGCGCCATGCTGCTCGTCGGCGCCGCTCCCGAGGGCGCCGACCCGGCGAGCACCGCCGTGAACCACTCGCCGCGCGCCGTCTTCGACGACCGCGTACTGCCGCGCCAGGCCGCGCTGCTCGCCGCGCTCGCCGAGGGACGCCTCGCCCGGGGAGCCGGCGCATGAGCGCGGCCGGCGCACCGCCTGCGGGCGGCAAGGTGCGCGCCGTGGTCGGCCTGCTCGTCGCCTTCGAGCTGATCAGCGGCTTCCTCCAGGGCGCCGCCGTGCCCCTGGTCCCCGAGATCCAGCACTGGCAGGGCATCGGCACGGGACAGGCCCAGTGGATCACCTCGGTGCAGTATCTGGCCGCGGCCGTCAGCGTCCCCGCCCTCGGCCGCCTCGGCGACCTGTACGGGCACCGGCGCATGATGCGGATCGCGCTCGCCGTGATCGCCGTCGGCACCCTGCTCGTCGCCTGCGCGCCCAACCTCGGCGTGCTGCTGCTCGGCCGCGCCCTGATGGGACCGCTCGCCGCGCTGCTGCCGCTGGAGATCGGCCTGGTGCGCGACCGGCTCAGCGTCGACGGCGGGCGCCGGGCGGTCGGCCTCCTCGTCGGCTCGCTCACCCTCGGCTCCGTCCTCGGCCACGCCCTGGCCGGACCGCTGCTCGCGCTCCTCGGCGAGCTGCGCCCCACGCTGTTCGCCCTCGCCGCGCTGGCTGTCGCGTGCGTCGCGCTGTCGTTCACCGCGATCCCGGAGACCCGCACCCGGGCGAGCGGCCGGATGGACTGGTCGGGGGCGGCCCTGCTCGCCGTGGCCCTGGTCCTGCTGCTCGGCACGGTCTCCCGCGGCTCCTCCTGGGGCTGGACGTCGGTGCCCACACTCGGCGGCCTCGCCCTCGCCGTGGTCCTGCTGTACGTCTGGGCCCGCCTCCAACTCCGCAGCCCCGACGCCCTGGTGGACGTCCGCGCCCTCGGCCGCCGTGCGAGCGCGCCGTACTACGGCTCCGGGTTCGTGCTCGGCGCCGTCCTGCTCGGCGGCCAGACCGTCGCGGTCAGCTTCATGGCCACGGCACCCAAGGACACGGGCTACGGCTTCGACCTCGCGGCCTGGCAGATCAGCCTGTGCGGCGTCATTCCGCACCTCATGGCGTTCCTCGGCTCGTCGCTGTGCGCGAACCTCGCGGGGCGGATCGGCTACCGCCGACTCCTCTTGTTCGCGTTCACGCTGCTCACCTGCGGATACGGCGGGTTGATCGCGCTGCACACGGGCCTGGTGCCGTTCACCGTCGCCAATGCCCTGGTGGGCTTCGGTGTCGGCCTCGCGCTCGGCGGGCTGCCCACCGTGATCGTGGAGAGCAGCGCCGCGGACCGCACGGCCAGCGCCACCGCCGTCTACAACAACTTCAAGACACTTGGCGGCAGCTTCGGCGGCGCCGCGTTCGGCGTCGTCCTCGGCTCTCTGGTCCTGGCGGGCACGGACACCCCGACGCTCGGCGCGTACGTGACGATCTGGGCGATCGCCGCTGTGCTCTGCGTGCTGGCGGTGGGCGCTCAACTGCTCGTCCGCGGGCCCCGGCCCACGGGTCCTGAACCCGCCGCCCCGGCAGCCGCGGTGACGGCACCGCCGTCGTCCGGCTGACCGGCGTCGGCCCGACAAAGCGGGACGTGCTGACCGCGTCGTCCTCGACACACCGGGCCGACGCGCCGCACGCCCTTGGCTAACCTGCACGGATGACCACCGACCTGACGCTCCTGCCCCGCGTCGCCCACCGCGGGCGGGAGGTCACCGCGCCCCGGCTGCGCGGCCTGCTCGCCCTCCTCGCGAGCGAACCGCGCACCGGGTGCAGCACGGAGCGGCTGGTGGCCGGGCTGTGGCCGGAGGAGCTGCCGCAGCGGCCGGGCAAGGCGTTGCAGGTCCTCGTCGCCCGGGCGCGGGCCCAGCTGGGCGCCGACGTCATCGTGAGCACGCCGACCGGCTACCGGCTCGGCCTCGCAGATGACCAGGTCGACAGCTCCGCGCTGCTGCGGTACGCCGCCGTGTGCGCGGAGCGGGCCAGGGCCGGGGACCACACGGGCGTGCTGGCCGGGGCCGAGGCAGGGCTCGCCCTGTGGGAGGGCGCCCCGGAGGAGGGCGGCGGCACGGGCGATCCCGTGGCCGCCCTGCGCGCCGAACGCGCCACGGTCCGCCGGGAACTCGCCCGCGCACGGGCCCTCGCGCTCGCCCGGCTCGGCCGGTACGCGGAGGCGGTGGGGCCGCTGGCGGACACCGCCGTACGGCTGCCGCGCGACGAGGAGTTGCTCGCCGAACTGCTGCGCGCCGAGACGGCCACGGCCGGACCCTCCACCGCGCTCGCCCGTTACGAGGCGTACCGCCGCGGGCTCCGGGAGGAGATGGGGGTCGAGCCCGGCGCCCAACTCCGTTCCGTGCACGGTGAGTTGCTGCGCGACGAACCGACTATCGTGCGGCACGGCGTACCGCACGAACCGAACCAACTCCTCGGCCGCGACCAGGACATCGCCGCGGTGGAGCGACTGCTGCGCGAGGCGCGCGCCGTGACCGTCGTCGGGCCGGGCGGACTCGGCAAGACCCGGCTCGCGTACGCCGTGACCCGCCGGTCCTGCCAACGTGTCGTGCACGCCGTGCCGTTGGCCGGTGTCACCGCCGATGCGGACATCGCCGCGGAGGTGGCCTCCGCGCTCGGCGTGGGGGAGGGGCGACACGGGGCCGTCGCCGGGCACGCCCCGGCGGACCCGGTGTCCGGCATCGTCCGGACGCTCGGTGCCGGGCCCGCGCTGCTGGTCCTCGACAACTGCGAGCACGTCGTCGGGGCGGTCGCCGACCTCGTCCAGGCGCTGCTGTCCCGCGCCCGTGACCTGCGCGTGCTCGCCACCAGCCGGTCGCCGCTCGGACTCACGTCGGAGGCGGTGTACGCGCTGCCGGAGCTGGGCCCCGACACCTGCGCCGAACTGTTCGGCCAGCGGGCCAGGGCCGCACGGCCCGGCGTCGACCTGCCGCCGGACGCGGTGGCCGAACTGTGCGGACACCTCGACGGGCTGCCGCTCGCCGTGGAGCTCGCCGCGGCGCGGGTGCGTGCCCTGTCCGTGCCCGAGATCGCGCGCCGCCTCGGCGACCGCTTCGCCCTGCTGCGCGGCGGCGTACGCGACGTCCCCGAGCGGCACCGCACGCTGCACGCCGTCGTGGAGTGGAGCTGGAACCTGCTCGCGGACGAGGCCCGCGCCGCCATGTGCACGCTGTCCGTCTTCCCCGGCGGGTTCTCCGCCGACGCGGCGGAGCGGGTCCTCGGCAAGGTCCCGCCGGCCGCGCTGGATGTCCTGGAGCAGCTCGTCGAGCAGTCACTGCTGACCGTCGACGACACGCCCTCGGGGGTCCGGTTCCGGATGCTGGAGACCGTACGGGAGTTCAGCGCGGCCCGGCTCGCGGAATCCGGCGAGGAGGAACGGGCTCTCGGTCAACTTTGCTCCTGGGCGCGCGAGTTCGGTGTCAGCCACTACGAGACACTGCTCGGCCCGCGCTTCCCCGACACCCGGGAGCTGATCAAGTCCGAGCAGGACAACCTCGTCGCCGCCCTCCGGCACGGCCTGGCCCGCGGCGAGGGATCCACCACCGCGGCCGTCACCGCCGTGCTCGCCGCCCTGTGGTCCACCGACTCCGACTTCGCCCGCCTCTTCGCCCTCGCGGCCGACACCGGCTCCCCGCTCTCGCACTACCGCCCCGAACCCGAGTACGTCGAAGTGGCCCGGGCCGCCGCGGTGTTGTGCGCGGCGAGCCTCGTCGTGGACCACGCCCCGCGCGTCCTGCGCCACCTCGTCAGCCTGCGCCGGCTGCCACCGGCCCCGCCGGACACGCTGCTGCGTGCCATCGCGGTCGTGCTGGTCGCCGTACCCGAGATGCTGCCTCCCGACTACCGCGTACTGCGCGAACTCTGCGACAGCGACTACCCGTTGGTCGTCTCCGTCGCCGAGAGCGTCGCCACCTACGTCTGGGAGTACGAGCACGACATCGGCCGCACGCTCGCCTCGGCGCGGCGGGTCGTCGACGTCCTGGCGGCGGTCGACAGCCCGCCCCTGGAGGTCATGGGCTACTCGCGGCTCAGCCAGTTGTGTCTGACGACGGGGGACGGCGACGCCGCGTACCGCTACCTCGGGGCGGCCCGCGAGGCGCTGCCCCGGTTCGGCGACGAGAACGACTACGTCGGCATCCGCTGGGGGTTCGCGCTCGCCTGCCTGCAACGCGCGGATCCGGACGAGGCCGAGACCTGGCAGCGGCGGGCCGAGGCCGAGGGCACCGCGCAGAAGGACCCCTTCTACAGCCCGGACCTGGGAGTACGCGCCGAGATCGCGCTCGCCCGCGGCGACACCGAGGCCGGTCTCGAGCTGTGGCGCCGCGCCGTCGCCCGGCTGCCCGCCGCCGGCGCACAGCACGACGGAGAGCTGTGGCACGACCCGTGGGCCCTCCAGATCCAGGCGACGGCGGTGACGGCGCACGCGTACGCGGGCCGGCTCGCACCGGTCACCGACACGGTCGACGGGCTGCGGGCCGTGCTCGCGGGACCGGCCGCCGACCAGGTGGCGCTGCCCGTCCTCGGCACCGTGCTGCACGCGCTCGGCGCGGCCGGGCTCACGGACCGCACCCCCGAAGCCGTACGGACGCTCGCCCTGGCCGAACAGCTGTGGGTACTGCGGGACTTCCAGCCGACGATGGCGGCGGCGCGCGCCCGCCGGGCGGCCGAGACCGTCGACCGGGCGGCGTACGCCGACGCCGTGGCCGAGTACGCCACCCTCGGGCGCGACGAGCTGCGGGACGCGGCCCGCGAGCACGCCTTGTACGGCTTGTGAGCGCCTGAGCGCCTGAGCGCCTGAGCGCCTACGCCGGATCGCGGTTGAACAGGGCCCTCGACCAGAAGAACCCGAGCGCGGTCAGGCCCAGGCACCAGGCGACCGCGAGCCACCCGTTGTGACCGATCTCCGTGCCGAGCAGCAGTCCGCGCAGAGTCTCGATCAGTGGCGTGAACGGCTGGTACTCGGCGACCGGCCGGAACCAGCCGGGCATCGCGTCGATGGGCACGAAGGCGCTGGAGATGAACGGCAGGATGATCAGCGGCATCGCGTTGTTGCTCGCCGCCTCGGCGTTCGGGCTGGCCAGGCCCATCCCGACGGCCACCCAGCTCAGCGCCACGGCCACCAGCACCGTCAGGCCGAACGCCGCCAGCCACTCCAGGACCGTCGCGTCCGTCGACCGGAAACCGATGGCCACCGCCACGGCGCCGACGACAAGGACACCGGCGACCGCCTGGAGCACACTGCCCACGACATGCCCGATCAGCACGGACCCGCGGTGGATGGCCATCGTACGGAAACGGGCCATGATCCCCTCCGTCATGTCCATCGTGACCGAGATCGCGGTCCCGGCCGGAGTGGCGCCGATGGTCATCAGCAGGATCCCCGGCACGAGATAGCCGACGTACGCGCTCCGGTCGGCGGGGCCGCCACCGATCCCCGCGCTCATCACGTCGCCGAAGACGTACACGAAGAGCAGCAGCAGAACGATGGGTGTCAGCAGGATGTTCAGGGTGAGCGACGGATACCGGCGGGCGTGCAGGAGGTTGCGGCGCAGCATCGTGGACGAGTCGCGCACGGCGAGGGACAGGGCGGTGCTGCTCATCGGAGGGCCTCCTCGGGCCGGGAGGTCCGCTCGGCGCCGCCGGTCAGGGCGAAGAACACGTCGTCGAGGTCGGGGGTGTGCACGGACAGCTCGTCCGCCTCCACGCCCGCCGCGTCCAACCAGTCGAGCACGGAGCGCAGTTCGCGCTGGGTGCCGTCGCTGGGGATCCGCACCGTCAGCGCGTCGTCGTCCGTGGTGACATCACGGAGCACGGCGACGGCGGCCCGGTAGCCGGCCGGATCGGTGAACCGCAGCCGCACGTGGCCGCCCGGCACGAGCCGCTTCAGCTCCTCGGCGGAGCCCGTCGCGGCGATCCGGCCCTCGCTCAACACGGCGATGCGGTCGGCGAGTTCATCGGCCTCGTCCAGGTACTGCGTGGTGAGGAAGACGGTGACACCGTCGGTGACGAGGTCGCGGATCATGCGCCACATCGTGTGGCGGCTGCGCGGGTCGAGGCCGGTCGTCGGTTCGTCGAGGAAGAGGATGCGCGGGGAGCCGACCAGCGTCATCGCGATGTCGAGGCGGCGCGTCATGCCGCCGGAGTACGTCGACGCGGGCCTCTTCGCCGCCTCGGTGAGGTCGAAGCGGTCGAGGAGCCCGGCGGCCAGCCGACGGCCCTCACGCCGGGGCAGATGGTGCAGATCCGCCATGAGGTGCATGTTCTCCTCGCCGGTGATCAGGCCGTCGACGGCCGAGAACTGCCCGGTCACACCGATCACCGCGCGCACGGCCTGCGGGTCGGCGGCGAGGTCCTGGCCGCCGACGGACAGCTCGCCGGCGTCGGCGGTGACGAGCGTGGAGAGGATCTTCACGGCGGTCGTCTTGCCCGCGCCGTTCGGCCCGAGCAGCGAGAAGACGGAGCCGGCCGGCACCGCGAGATCGACGCCGTCGAGCACGGTCTTGTCGCCGTAGGTCTTCCGGAGCCCCTTCGCCGCGATGGCGAGGGGAGGGGGTGTCGTGGTCGTGGTGGTCATGCGGCAGAGGCTGCGGCACGGCGCACTCAACCCGGTTTCAGCGTGGTTTCAGCCGCCATTCCGGTCCCGCGGTCTTGCCGGGGGCGCCCGCCCGTGCTGTGATGCCAACTGCCCGTCTTCTCAACAATGTTCAACGAAGTCCAACGCAATACACCGCAGTTGCACAGACCCGAGCGGCGAGCCGCCACTCTTCCTCAACGCGTCCAGCAATGGAGGATCCGTGCGCACCACAAACTTCAGACGTCACGCAAGACGTCTGTCCCTGCTCCTCACCGCGGCCCTGGGCCTCGGCACGCTCAGCCTGGCGGCCCCGTCCGCCACCGCTGCGAACGACGACCCCGTCGTGCCGCACGGACTGAAGGGCGAGTACTACACCCAGTCCGCCGCCGGCGCCTTCGACTTCGACGAGCTCAAGGCCACCGGCTTCGACCCGCAGATCGACTTCAACAGCCTCGAGTCCCGCCTGTCGTCCGCGACGGGGAAGGCGGACGACGCGAGCGTGCGCTGGACCGGGAAGCTGGTGCCGGAGAAGTCCGGGCCGACAACGTTGTCTATGATCGGTGACAACGGTTTCCGGCTGTGGGTCGACAACAAGCTGGTCATCGACCACTGGGTCGACGACTGGGACAAGGAACAGACCTCGCAGCCCGTCGACCTGACCGCGGGCAAGGCGGTCGACATCAAGGTCGAGTACTTCGAGCACTACGGCGGCTCCAACCTCCACCTGCGCTGGACCGAGCCCGGTGAGAAGAAGGAGGCCATCCCGTCCTCCGCGTTCCGGATCCCCGACGACTGGAAGTACGACGGCGCCATCGGCACCACCGTGCTCGGCGACGGCCGCACCCTGAAGCTGGACTTCGCGCAGAAGCTGGGCGCCGTCCCCGGTGACATCAACGACCACCTGAAGGCCGTCATCGGCGGCGCCAAGTGGCCGCTCGGCACGGCGAAGGCGGACCCCGACGACCCGCGCGCGCTCCTCGTGGGCCTCGACGAGCCGGTCGTCGGCAACAAGGACGGCGACGCCCCCGGTCAGGCCGACGTCACATACGACGGCAAGGGCGGGCTGGCCGGCAGTGACGGCACGGCTGTCGGGTCCTTCTGGTCGAGCGGCCCCAACCACTCGACGCACGAGCTGACCACCAAGTGGGGCGACGACGTCACCCCGGCCAACGCCCACCGCGAGTACCCGCGCCCCCAGCTCACCCGCGACAAGTGGAAGAACCTCAACGGCAGTTGGGAGTTCGCCGCCGCCAAGGAGGGCGAGCAGCCGCCGGTCGGCAAGAAGCTCGGCGAGAAGATCCTCGTGCCCTACCCGGTCGAGTCCCAGCTCTCCGGCGTGCAGCGCCACGAGGACCGCATGTGGTACCGGCGCACCTTCACCGTGCCCGCCGACTGGAAGGTCGGGAAGGGGCAGCGACTGAACCTCAACTTCGGTGCCGTGGACTGGAAGTCGGAGATCTATGTGAACGGCACGAAGGTCGCCGATCACAAGGGCGGCTACGACAAGTTCAGCGCCGATGTCACCGACGCCCTCAAGCCGGGCCGCACCCAGGAACTCATCGTCGGCGTCTACGACCCGACCGACGCCGACAACGCCGAGAACCCGCCCATGGGCAAGCAGCGCCTCGACCCCAGCGGCATCTGGTACACCCCGTCCTCCGGCATCTGGCAGACCGTGTGGATGGAGCCGGTCGCCGCCGACCACGCCACCGACCTGAAGGTGACGCCGAATGTGAAGACGGGCGAAGTGGCCGTCTCCGCAACGGGAGTTCGCGGCGGCGTCCCCGTCACGGCGACGGCGTACGCGGACGGCAAGAAGGTCGCCACCGCCACCGGCACCTCCGGCGGACCGCTCACCCTGAAGATCGCCAAGCCGCACCTGTGGTCGCCCGACGACCCCTTCCTCTACGACCTCAAGGTGGGCGTCGGCGCGGACAAGGTCGGCAGCTACTTCGGGATGCGCTCGATCTCCGTCGAGAAGGTGAACGGCACGCCGCGCACCATCCTCAACGGCAAGCCGGTCTTCATGATGGCCACCCTCGACCAGGGCTTCTGGCCCGACGGTCTGCACACCGCGCCGAGTGACGACGCGCTCGCGTACGACCTGAAGATGCACAAGAAGATGGGCTTCAACTCGGTCCGCAAGCACATCAAGGTCGAACCCGACCGCTGGTTCTACTGGGCCGACAAGCTCGGCCTGATGGTCTGGCAGGACATGCCCGCCATGGAGGCCGGCAAGAACCCGTCGACGGCCGCCCGCGCCGAGTTCGAGCGCGAGATGAAGATCATGATCGACCAGCACATCAACCACCCGTCGGTCGTCATGTGGGTCACCCTGAACGAGGGCTGGGGCCAGTACGACGAGGGCCGCCTCGCCACCCAGGCCAAGTCCTGGGACCCGACCCGCCTCATCAACGGCATGTCGGGCCTCAACCTCGGCAAGGACGGCGGCACCGGCGACATCATGGACGAACACGGCTACCCGAGCCCCGCCCTGCCACCGAAGCCGGACGGCGAACGCGCCCTGGTCGCGGGCGAGTACGGCGGCCTCGGCCTCGCGGTGCCGGGCCATGCCTGGTCGGTCCAGCAGTCCTACGTCGACGTGGACCCGGCGACGTACACGGACGGCTACCTCGAGAAGCTGGACGAGGTGCACAAGCTGGCCTGCAAGGGCGGCAACGGCGCCGTCTACACGCAGATCTCCGACGTCGAGGGCGAGTTGAACGGTCTGCTCACCTATGACCGCCGGGTCGTCAAGCCGGACGTGAAGCGGGTGCACGACGCCCAGCAGGCGCTGATCCGCGACGCCTCGCAGGACACCGTGGCGAACTGCTCCTGACCCGTAGGCTCTTGGGGCGGGCCCGTACTCACGGGCCCGCCCCTGGTTCCCGTGGCGTCCGGACTCCTGGCGGCCCGCGAAGTCTTGACGGGCCGTCGGGGCGCACGAAGAATGACCAGCCATGCTGACAACGTTGTCGAAGGGTGCAGGATGAGAAGCCGCAGAAGACCCGTCCGCCGCACACTGGGGGTGCTCGCCGCGGCCGCCGCGCTGCTCGGCGCCGGCCTCGCGACACCCGCCGCGGCCTCGGCCCCGTCCAAGGACGGTCGACTGACCGATCTGGTCAACCCGTTCATCGGCACGGAGAACGAGGGCAACACCTATCCGGGCGCCGCCGTCCCCTTCGGCATGGTGCAGTTCTCGCCGGACACCGGGCACAACACCGGCTACGACCACTCGGACACCCACATCCGCGGCTTCTCCACCGTGCATCTGTCCGGCGTGGGCTGCGGGTTGGGCGGTGACCTGCCGGTGCTGCCGACCGTCGGTGACATCGGGAGCACGGACTATGCGAAGTACGCGGCCGAGTTCAGCCACGACGACGAGAAGGCGTCGCCCGGCTACTACAAGGTGGGCCTGAAGTCCGGCATCGACGCCGAGCTGAGTGCCACCAAGCGGACCGGCGTGCAGAAGTACACGTTCCCGGCCACCGACAAGGCCAACGTGATGATCAACGCGGGCCAGTCGCTGCACAAGACCGTGCACACCAAGGTCGACATCCTTGACAGCCACACCGTGCGTACCGCCATCACCGGCAGCGGCTTCTGCCAGGACACCAAGCAGTACACGCTCTACACGATCACCAAGTTCGACCGGCCCTTCGCCACGTCCGGCACCTGGAAGGGCGACACCGTCACCGAGGGCTCCAGGTCCTCGGCCGCGGACGCCGAGCGCAACGGCGCGTATCTCCGCTTCGACACCAGCAAGGACCGCACCGTCGAGGCGACGACCGCGATCTCCTACGTGGACGCGCACGGCGCCGCGCTCAACCTCCGTACGGAGGGCGGCCGTTCCTTCGACTCCGTGCACGCCGCGGCGCAGTCCGCGTGGGAGGACCGGCTCGACGACGTCAAGGCACAGGGCGGCAGCGAGACCCTGCGCCGCACCTTCTACTCCTCGCTGTACCGCTCGTTCCTCGCGCCCAACATCGGCAGCGACGTGGACGGCCGCTACACCGGCTGGGACCAGAAGATCCACCGCGCCAAGGGGTTCACGTACTACCAGAACTGGTCGCTCTGGGACACGTACCGCACCCAGGCGCAGCTGCTCGCGCTGCTCGCCCCGCGCGAGTCGCGGGACATGGCGCTGTCGGTGATCCGGATCGACAAGGACAGCGGCTGGCTGCCCAAGTGGGGCTACGGCACGGTCGAGACGAACATCATGACCGGCGACCCGGTCACCCCCTTCCTCACCAACGCCTACCAGCAGGGTCTGCTCAAGGGGCATGAGGAGGAGGCCTACCGCGCGCTGAAGAAGAACGCCGACGGCGTGCCGCCGGCCGACTCCGCGCCCGTGGGCCGCGAGGCCAACAAGGAGTACCTGGCCGACGGGTTCGCGCCGTACATCAAGGACCGCGCGCACGTGAAGCCCGGCGACTCCGATTACGACCACGGGGCCTCGGCCACGCTTGAGTACGCCCTGTCCGACGCCATGCTCGGCCAGATGGCGAAGGAGCTCGGGCACGAGGACGACGCGAAGCGGTACGCCGAGCGGGCGCAGAACTACCGGAAGATCTTCGACAGTTCGACCGGATTCTTCCGCGCGCGCGACGCTTCGGGCGCCTTCACCGGTCCCGCCGACCCCGCCAAGAGCGAGGGCTTCCACGAGGGCACGTCCTGGCAGTACCAGTGGCTCGTCCCGCAGGACCTGCCCGGCATGGTCGGCCTGATCGGTGGAAAGGACGCCGCGAACAAGCGCCTCGACTCGTTCTTCGCCTACGACGAGCTGGTGAAGGACCCCGCGAAGACCGCCCGCGAGGTGTGGGTCAACGGCCCGTACGACTACTACAACGCGGACAAGTACAACCCGCAGAACGAGCCGGACCTGATCGCGCCGTACACGTACCTGTCGACCGGTCAGCCGTGGAAGACGACCGACGTGGTGCACGCCGCGCTGACCCTGTTCACCGACACCCCGACCGGCATGACCGGCAATGACGACCTGGGCACGATGTCCGCCTGGAACGTCCTGTCGTCGATCGGCATCTTCCCGGTGCAGCCCGGCACGGACACGTGGAGCCTGTCGACGCCCGTCTTCGAGCGGGTCGACGTCACGCTCGACCGGCGCTACTACCCGAAGGGCGCGCTGACCGTCCGGGCGCCCGGCACCTCGGAGGACAACCGGTACATCCAGTCGGCGCGGACGGACGGCGCCGCGTACGACAAGACGTATCTGACCACGGAGGACCTGCGGGGCCTGCGGAACCTGTCCTTCACCGTCGGCGAAGAGCCGTCGGCGTGGGGGACCGGTGCCGACGCGGCGCCGCCCGTCCTCAAGTGACGTAAACGACACGCCACTTGAGTGGTCTTCTGAGTCACATGAGACCCGCCTCTCCCAGAGGGGCGGGTCTTCATCAGTTGTTAACGCAGAGTGGCATGATCGTACTTGACCGTAATCGACGCCTGGGGATTGACTGCGAGCTCACCGTCGTCGACGCGAGAGCCCTTCATGACCTCTCTGAGTTCGGACTTGCTCGCTCCACTCGACCTGACCTTCTGGAACATCGAGACCGCCGAACACCCCATGCACCTGGGGGCGCTGGGTGTCTTCGAAGCCGACGACCCCGGAGCCGCCCGACACGCCTTCGAGCTGCTCGCCACCCGCGCCGCGGGCGTGGCGGGCCTGCGGATGCGGATCGCCGGCGTGCTCGTGCCGGTCGGCGGCGCGGCCCGCGTGCCCGCCACCGACTTCGACCCGCTCGACCACGTGTGGATGGCCGGGCCCGTCGACGACTTCCACGCCGCCGCGGGCGCGCTCATGGAACGCCCGCTCGACCGCGGCCGCCCGCCGTGGGAGGCGCACGTGCTGCCGGCCGCCGACGGCGCGTCGTTCGCCGTGCTCTTCAAGTTCCACCACGCCCTCGCCGACGGGCTGCGCGCCCTGACCCTCGCCGCCGGCGTCATGGACCCGATCGACCTGCCCGCCGGGCGCACCCCGAAGGACGCGCCCGCCCCGCGCCGCGGACTGCGCCTCCCGTTCCCCGGCCTGCGCGAGATCACCCTCGGCGACCTCGACCCGCGCCGCTACCCCGACCACGTGCGGGCGCTGGCGACCAGCGCCACACAGGCCGTGTCCATCGGCGCGTCCGTCGCCCGCGCCACCTGGGGCGTACGCACGTCGCCCGCGCTCACCTCGAAGGCCAGCGGCACCCGGAGCACCGCGGGGGTCGTGCTCGACCTCGACGACGTGCACCGCATCCGCAAGACGGTCGGCGGCACGGTCAACGACGTGCTGATCGCCGTGGTCGCCGGAGCGGTGCGCCGCTGGCTCGACGAGCGCGGCGACGGCAGCGAGGGCGTCGAGCCCCGCGCCCTCGTCCCGGTCTCCCGGCGCAGGCCCCGCACGGCGCACCCGCAGGGCAACCGGCTCTCCGGCTACCTGCTGCGCCTCCCCGTCGCCGAGCCGGACCCGGTGGAGCGGCTGCGGGTCGTACGGGCCGCCATGAACCGCCACAAGGACGCCGGGCCCACGCGTGGCGCGGGAGCCGTCGCACTGCTCGCCGACCACGTCCCGGCGCTCGGCCTCCGGCTCGGCGGCGGTGTCGTCGGCCAGAACGCGCGCCTCCTCTTCGACCTGCTGGTCACGAGCGTCCCCCTGCCCAGCCTCGGCCTGAAACTGGGCGGCTGCCCGCTCACCGAGGTTTTCCCGCTGGCACCGCTGGCGCAGGGGCAGTCCCTCGCCGTCGCCGTGTCGACGTACCGCGGGCGGGTCCACTACGGGCTCGTCGCCGACGCCAGCGCCGTGCCGGACCTCGACGTGCTGGCGAGGGCGATCCAGGAGGAAGTGGCCGCGCTCGGCGCGGCGTGCGAGCACGCGGCGACCTGACGTAACCGGGGGCGGTGACGCCCGTCATTTGGCCGACCCCAGTCCCGCCAGTATCCTCCGAAGCTGGCGGGATCAACCGATGGACCTGTAAGGTGCCGCCTTTTGGCAGCCGCGCGGCACATCCGGATTCCTCGCGGCACGAGCGACGCGAGGAACAGCAGCGGCGATGACCGTGACAGAGGACAACAAGCCCGCCGACGGCACGGGGGCCGGCGAGAACGGCGATGTCGTCTACGGCCCCGGCATCGACCCCGAGCGGCTGGCCGTCTGCCTCAGCGTCCTGGAGGAGCTCGACGAGATCGACGTCGACCACCCCGACGCGATCACCGTCCGCAGGGCCACCGCCGGCATCTACCGGACCGTGAAGCAGCGCCGCCGCCAGGAGCGCCGCGCCGCCAAGACCGCCCACGACAAGGCGGTCACCGAGGCGACGGCGACCGGCTCCGCGCAGCGCATCGACGACGAGACCGAGGGCATCCTGCCCTCCTCGCAGACCGAGGAGGGCCGGCTCGCGGGGATACTCCAGCGCCCGCGCTCCTGCTACACCTGCAAGACCCGGTACGTGGAAGTCGACTACTTCTACCACCAGCTCTGTCCGGACTGCGCCCGCCTGAACCGGACCAAGCGCGACGCCCGCGCCGACCTCAGCGGCAAGCGCGCCCTGCTCACCGGCGGCCGCGCCAAGATCGGCATGTACATCGCGCTGCGCCTCCTCCGGGACGGCGCGCACACCACGATCACCACCCGCTTCCCCAAGGACGCCATCCGCCGGTTCAAGGCGATGGAGGACTCGGCGGACTGGATCCACCGCCTGGAGGTCGTCGGCATCGACCTGCGCGACCCGGGCCAGGCCGTCGCCCTCGCCGAGCAGGTCGCCGCCTCGGGTCCGCTCGACATCCTCATCAACAACGCGACGCAGACCGTGCGCCGGCTGCCCTCCGCCTACGCCGCCCTCGTCGACGGCGAGAGCGCGCCGCTGCCCGCGGGCGAGCTGCCGCCGCACACCGTCATCGGCGCCTTCAACTCGGGCTCCGTCGACGGCATCCAGGCGCTGCCCATCGGCACCAGCGGCATCGACGCCCAGAAGGTCGCCGACCTGGCGCTCGTCGCGGGCAACGCGAGCGTCGAGCGGCACCTCGACGGCTCCGCGATCGACGCGGGCGGCCTCGTCCCGGACGTCGTCGAGTCCAACACCTGGGTGCAGACCATCGACCAGATCTCCCCGGTCGAGCTGCTCGAGACCCAGCTGTGCAACTACACGTCGCCGTTCATCCTGATCAGCGCGCTGCGCCCGGCGATGTCCGACGCCGCGAAGAAGGCGGAGAGCGGACGCGCGTACGTCGTGAACGTCTCGGCGATGGAGGGTGTCTTCGGCCGCGGCTACAAGGGCGCGGGCCACCCGAACACCAACGCGGCCAAGGCCGCGATGAACATGGTGACGCGCACCAGCGCCCACGAGATGTTCCAGGCCGACGGCATCCTGATGACCTCCGTCGACACCGGCTGGATCACCGACGAGCGCCCGCACTACGACAAGCTGCGCCTCGCCGAGGAGGGCTTCCACGCCCCGCTCGACCTGGTCGACGGCGCCGCCCGCGTCTACGACCCCGTCGTGCGCGGCGAGGCGGGCGACGACGTGTACGGCGTCTTCCTGAAGGACTACGAGCCCGGCAAGTGGTGACGCAGCTGCCGGTGGACGGCATCGTTCGACGCGCCGCCCGCTGAGGCGGCGCGCACCCGCGTACCGCCGTCCACCAGCAGCTCCGCCCCGGTGATCCAGGACGCCTCGTCCGACACCAGCCAGCGCACCGCCCGTGCCACGTCCTCCGGCTCCCCGATCCGCCCGGCCGGAAGGCCCGCCGCCACCGACTCCTCGGCCCGCTCCCACACGAAGCGGGCCATCTCGGTGCGCACCAGGCCGGGGGAGACGGAGTTCACCCGTACCAATGGGCCCATTTCGCCCGCCAGTTGAGCAGTCAGGTGCAGCAGCGCCGCCTTGCTGGTGCCGTACGCGCCGACGTTCGGCCCGACATGGCCCGCGCCCTCCGTGCACACATTGACGACGGCGCCGCCGTGCTCGCTCATCCACGCCCGCCACGCGCACTGCACCAGCCGCAGCGGCGCCTCCACGTTCATCGTGAAGGCCGTGCGCCACGCGTCCGGATCGGCGTCCATGAGCGGGCCGTAAGGCTGATTGGTCGCGGCGTTGTTCACGACGATGTCGACCCGCCCGAAGTCGGCCATCGTCCGCTCCGTCACCTCCCACAGATGCGCCGGATCGGCCACGGACCCGGGCACCCCCACCGCCTCCGCGCCCCGCGCCCGCAACGCCGCGACGGCCTCCCGCACCCCGTGCGGATCCCGCGCCGTCACGCACAACAGGGCGCCGCAGTCGGCGAGTTCCTCCGCGATCGCGCGGCCGATGCCGCGCGACGCGCCGGTCACGACGGCCGCCCTGCCGTCGAGCACACGCGGTTGATCCGAGGGAGCCATCGGGGACGCAGCCATGCGCGTACGGTCTCACGGGCGGCCGGTGGGTGACGGTGTGTCAGCTGTGCATGGTTCGTGGGCCGTTTGTGGAGGCCGCCGGGTCAGCGGACGTACGAGGCGTGGGTGGCCGCCACGAGTTCGAGCACCGGGCGCCAGTCCTCCAGGACCCCCGCGTCGAGGCCCACCACCTTGCCCGCGTCGTCCGCCTGCCGCACCGTCACCGCGTCCTCGGCGTGCGGGTCCGCCTCGAACGCCGCCACCTCCCGCGGCGTCATCGGGCCGCCCTGAACGCCCAGCGTCAGCGCGCTCTGCGCGGACAGGCCGCGCCCCGGCTCGGTCGTCGCCAGATACCGCTTCGCCTGCACATGCAGCCGGACGAGCTGGGCCACCCGCTCGCCGAGCAGCCCGCGCACCGCGTCCGCCGCGCGGTCCGCGTGTCCCGCGTCGTCGCCCGGGCACAGCAGATGCCCGAGGTCGTGGACGAGCCCCGCGATCTGCAACTCCTTGTCGCTGGGCCGGGAACGGCGCAGCAGCGCCGCCGTCTGCAGCGCGTGGTCGTGCAGATCGACGGGGTCGCCGCTGCGGTCCGGAGTGTCCCAGGCGCCCCGGCAGGCGTGCAGGGCGGCCATCAATTCCTCGACGGTGCGCAGTTCGACGCGTTCCGTGGCAGTCGACTTCGCCATTGAGACTCCTCCCGAAGCTCTTCCGCAGCCTGTCCGGAAGCAGACCATGGCGAACTGAGGCCGAGCCGACCCACCGGTCAACAGCACGTGAACGCTGTCCCCTTTCTCCCATGGTGCAGAATTGCCGCATGCGCCGCCTCACCGTTCCCGCTCTGCTGGTGACCCTCCTGGTCACCGTGCTGGGCACGGCATGGGGCAGCGACTTCGGTGGCGCTCCCGTCGAACCGGCCCCGGTCGCCGCGTCCGCACAACAA
Organism: Streptomyces nidicola; assembly: GCF_050106155.1. NCBI lineage: Bacteria > Bacillati > Actinomycetota > Actinomycetes > Kitasatosporales > Streptomycetaceae > Streptomyces > Streptomyces nidicola. The sequence continues at coordinate 805,031 of NZ_JBNBPI010000001.1, read as the reverse complement.
CTCGCGTCGCCCGGCACACCCGACTGCGCCCCGCAGGGCCAGCACGCCCCCGACAGTCGCCAGGGCGTGCCCACGCGCGGCACCAGCGCCCACGAACTCCTCGCCCCGCTCGCGTACGCACACGGGCACGGCGCCACCGCGCCGCTCACGGGCATCGTGCCGCCGACCCCGGTGGGCCGCGGCCCACCGCCGCCCAACGACCCGCCCTCACCGGTCGAACTGTCCGTCCTGCGCGTGTAGATGACGCCCCGCTCCACCCGTCATCACGCATTCCTCACGCACGCAAGGACGACTTCGTCATGCTCAAGAACACCACCACGACCACCACCACCCGGACCAAGCGGCGCCGCACCGCCGCGATCGCCGCCTCCGTCGCCGTGGCCGCGATCCTCCTCGGCACCGTCTCGTACACCGCGACCCGGCCCGAGGCCCGTACCGACGTGGCCGACCAGCAGCAGGCGGACACCACCGAGGCCAACGACGAGCTGACCGACAAGCTCGTGAAGCTCGCCCGTCGCGACGCGAAGGACCCGCTCGCGCAGGGCCGCGCCGACGCGCCCGTGGTGCTCATCGAGTACGCCGACTTCAAGTGCGGCTACTGCGGCAAGTTCGCCCGCGACACCGAACCCGACCTGGTGAAGAAGTACGTCGACGACGGCACGCTGCGCATCGAGTGGCGCAACTTCCCGATCTTCGGCGCCGACTCGCAGTCCGCCGCGCGCGCCGCCTGGGCCGCCGGACAGCAGGGCCGCTTCTGGCAGTTCCACAAGGCGGCGTACGCAGACGGCACCAAGGACAAGGGCTTCGGCGCGGACCGCCTCGACGCACTCGCCCGCGAGGCCGGGGTCAAGGACCTCGACCGTTTTCGCACGGACCGCGCGGGCAAGGCGGCAAAGGCGGCGGTGCAGCAGGACAGCGACGAGGCGTACGCGCTCGGCGCCACCTCCACGCCGTCCTTCCTCATCAACGGGCAGCCCCTCGCGGGCGCCCAGCCCGAGGCCGCGTTCGAGCAGATCATCGAGGCGGCGAAGGCCCAGTCGGCGAAGGACCAGTCCGCGAAGTCCGGGAGCGGGCAGTGAGCGACATCGGCTACTTCGCGGCGTTCCTCGGCGGCCTGCTCGCCCTGCTCAGCCCGTGCAGCGCGCTGCTGCTGCCCGCGTTCTTCGCGTACTCCATCGACAGCCCGACACGGCTCGTCGCCCGCACCGGAGTCTTCTACCTGGGACTCGCCACGACGCTGGTCCCGCTCGGAGCCGCCGGCTCGTACGCGGGCCGCTTCTTCTACGGCAACCGTGACCTGCTCGTCTCCATCGGCGGCTGGCTGATCATCGCGCTCGGGGTGCTCCAGATCGCGGGACGCGGCTTCGCCTCCCGCCGCATGTCCGAACTCTCCGGCCGCATCCGCCCCACCAACGCGGTGTCGGTGTACGCGCTCGGGGCGGTCTACGGCCTGGCCGGTTTCTGCGCGGGACCGATCCTCGGCAGCGTCCTCACGGTCGCGGCGCTCGGCGGGCACCCGGTGTACGGCGGAGCACTGCTCGCGGTGTACGCCCTGGGCATGGCCGTACCGCTGTTCCTGCTCGCCCTGTTGTGGGAACGGTTCGACCTGGGCGGGAAGCGGTGGCTGCGCGGCCGCCCGGTCCGCATCGGCCGCTTCGAGACGCACTCGACGTCGCTGGCCTCCGGTCTGTTCTTCCTGGCGCTCGGCACGCTGTTTCTCGCCTTCGACGGGACGACGGCGCTTCCCGGACTCCTCGACGTCGACAACTCGTTCGCCGCCGAGCAGTGGGCGCGCGGCATGGGTGACCGCGTGCCGGACCTGCTCGTCCTCGTCGCGGTCGTCGTGCTGGTGGGCGCGTTCTTCCTTGTACGAACCCTGCGCGGACGTGCGGAGAACGTGCCGGTCGAGAGCGATTAGCGCCCGGTGGCAGGGGGCGAGTTGACGCCAATCTCCGGCGTCGGCCGCCCCGCCCCACGCGCCTCGCCGGCCCCGGGCGGCGCCCGGAGCCGCGTCAACACCGCGCGGCGACACGCCGTGATGTCCTGAAGTGCCCCCGTACGAGGGAAAACCCGTCGCGCCGGGCCCGGTGTCCATGGCTGAATGAACGCCAGGCGACCTCCGAAAGACCCAGAGATTTCAGCCCCAGTGAGCGGACCCCCGCTCATATGGTTAGGCTGTAGCCGCACGGTTACCGCAAGTGGGTCCGACACCTCGACCCATGGTGGCCGTACAGGGACAGACCGAGAACCACGGCCGACCCAACGAGCGACAACCGGCGCCACCGCGCCCGAACTGGCCCTCTACACAAGCCCGATCGGGCGCCGGACCCCGCGCGACGCAGGGCCGGACCGCCGGAGCGGGTTACCCGACACACAAGGAGTGCGCGGTGACACCAGAGAAGACGAATCGCGAACAGAGCCCGAAGGACCGAGCCGAGCGGGCCGGTCGACGCAGGCCGGAGAAGCTCGGCAGTCTCGACGTCTGGGCGAGGTCGGCGCCGATTCGCCTCGCGGGCTACGAGGACGATCTGGCGGAACCGCACATTCTGCCCAGCGTGGATTGAGTCCGGCGGGGCACCTATAGCCCGCCTTTCGGACGGGAGCCCGCGGGGTCCGGGGCAGAGCCCCGTGGCCCCAGCCCCGTTGGGCGTCAAATGGCAAACACTGGCTGCCCCCCGACGAAGGTCTGCTCGACACGCGTCGAGCCGATCTCCGTCGCGGGCCCGGCGAACGGGTCCCTGTCCAGGACCACGAGGTCCGCAAGGGACCCCGCCGCGATGACCCCGGTATCGGCGTCGAGATGGTTCACGTACGCGCTACCGGAGGTGTACGCCGCGAGCGCATCGCCCAGCCCGATCCGCTGCTCCGGCAGGAACACCGGCGTTCCCGCAGGCGCATCCGCCAGCACCCGGTTCACCGCGACATGGATCCCCTGCAACGGATCCGGGCTGCTCACCGGCCAGTCGCTGCCCGCCGCAAGCGTCGCCCCGGCTCGCAGCAGCGCCGCGAACGGGTACTGCCAGCCTGAGCGCTCCGCCCCGAGGAACGGGATCGTCAGCTCGTCCATCTGCGGCTCGTGCGCGGCCCACAGTGCCTGCATGTTCGCCGTCGCGCCCAGCTCCCGGAACCGGCCGATGTCATCGGGGTGCACGACCTGAAGGTGAGCCAGGTGCGGGCGCGTGTCCGTCCAACCATTGGCCCCCCGTGCCGCTTCCACGGCATCGAGTGCCTCGCGGACGGCCCGGTCGCCGAGCGCGTGGAAGTGCACCTGGAATCCGTGGGCGTCCAGCTCGGTCACGTACTTCTTCAGCGCCTCGGGCGGTACGAAGCTGATCCCGCTGTTGTCCGAGCGGCAGCCGCAGGCGTCGAGATACGGGCCGAGCAGCGCCGCCGTGCCGTTCTCCGCCACCCCGTCCTGCATGATCTTCACGGTCGTCGAGCGGAGCCGGCCACGGGTGCCGGCCTCGCGCCGGGCGAGCAGTTCCCCGATCTGGTCGGTGCCGCGCGCCCGGTCCCACCACAGCGCGCCCACGACACGCGCGGTGAGCCGCCCGTCGTCGGCGCAGGCCAGATACGCGTCCGTGGGGTCGGTCAGGTTGGCGTGGTCGCCGAGGATGGCGTCCTGCCAGGCCGTGACGCCGAGCGAGTGCAGGTGCTCCTGGGCGCGGAGCAGGCCCGCGATCTTCTCCTCGCGGGTGACGGGAGGCAGGAGACGCCCGACGAGGTTCGCGGCGCCCTCCTGGAGCATGCCGGTCGGCGTGCCGTCCGGGTCGCGCTCGATGCGGCCGTCGGACGGATCGGGGGTACGGGAGTCGATCCCGGCCGCTTGAAGCGCGCGGGAGTTGACCCAGGCGCCGTGGTGGTCACGGTTGACCAGGTACACCGGCCGGTCCGGGACCAGGGCGTCGAGCTCGGCCGCCGTCGGCAGCCCGCCGGGGAACGCCTCCATGGCCCAGCCGCCCCCGGTGATCCACTCGGCCTCCGGGTGCGCGCTCGCGTACGCGGCGATCCGTTCCCGGTACTCGGCGAGCGTCGTGGAGCCGCTCAGATCGCACTGGCCCATCTCCATGCCCGCCCCGACGGGGTGCGCGTGCGCGTCCTGGAAGCCGGGGATCAGCAACCTCCCCGCCAGGTCGACCACTTCGGTGTGCGGGCCGATCAACTCGCGCACCTCGTCGTGGCCGACGGCGACGATCCGCTCGCCCCGCACCGCGACCGTGGTGGCGCGCGAGCGGGCGGGGGAGCCGGTGTGGACGGGACCGCCGGTGAAGACGAGGTCGGCGGGTTCGGACATGTTCACAACTCCTAGTAGATATACGGGTGTTACGAGGTGGGGTGGGTTGGTCAGTTGGCCGTCGGTCCGGCCAGTTCGACGGCGTCGGCGTCCGTGCCGCGCCCGGTCCTGAAGTACGGGGAGCGGCGCCCGTACTTGGCGACGGCGGCCATGGCGAGACCGGACACGACGATCGCCGACGGCACCGCCAGCATGAACCAGCCGTTGTCAGGTGACAGTTCGAAGTGGTCGCTCATCGTCGCGTACGAGTACGCCAGGTACGCCCCGATGCCGAGCAGCGCGAGTCCGCTGAGCCCCGGCACGAGGACCGCGCGCACCGACTCGCGGGGCGCGGTGCGCAGCAACGGGCGGAAACGGACCGCGCAGGCGAGGGCCGTGAGGCCGTAGTAGAGGGCGACGGTGAGCCCGATGGAGTTCACCGCGGCGAGGATCATCTCGTTCAACTTCGGTATCGCCAGGGCGAGAAGGGCCACACCCGCCGCGATCGACATCACGACGACGGTGCCCGCGGCCGGCGAACCGTAGCGGGGGCTCACCCGCGTCCACACCTGTCCCATCGTGCGGTCACGGCCCATCGCGAGCAGCCCGCGTGCCGTCGGGATCACGCTGGCCTGGAGGGATGCCACGGCCGAGAACAGCAGCGCGAGCAGCGGCAGGCTGGCCACCGGCTCGTCGGCGAGTTTCGCGCCGAGGTAGGTGAGGGCCTGTGGGCCCTGCTCGACCAGTTCGGGCAGCGACATCTCGCGCTGGAAGGCCACGGAACCGTAGAGGAACAGCGCGAGCATCGCGAACAGGGCGATCAGCCCGCCGCGCCCCGCGTCCCGCACGTCCTTGGTCTCCTCGGTCACCGTGAACGCGGCGTCCCAGCCCCAGAAGAAGAACACCGCGAGGACCAGGCCCTGCGCGAAGGCCGTGCCGCCGTGGATGTCGAACGGGTCGAACCACGACCACTGGAAGGCGTGCGAGCCGGTGACCAGGGACCAGCCGCAGAACCCGAGCAGCACCACGTACTCGAAGACGAGCAGCCACGCCTGGAGGCGGGTCGCCTTACGTACGCCGGTGACCGCGGTGACGGTGACGGCGGTGAGCACGAGCAGTCCGACGACGGTCGAAAGCGCCGTCGAGTTCGGATCGAGGCCGAGCCCCAACAGGGTGTGCAGGCCGGCCTTGTTGGCGAACTGCAGAAACACGGAGCCGGTCACCGCGCTCGTGTACGCCATGAACACCAGCGTGCCGACGAGGGTGACCCAGCCCGTGAGGAAGCCGAGCCAGGGGCCGAGCGAACGGCCCACCCAGACATAGCCGCTGCCCATGTTCGGCTCCTGGCGGTTCAGCCGGGCGTAGGCCACCGCGATGCCCAGGATCGGCACGAACGCGACGAGCAGGACCGCCGGGGCGTGCAGCCCGACCGTCGCGGCGAGGGAACCCATCCCGATGCCGATGCTGGTGGTCGCGGCGGTGCTGGACGCGGCGATGGCGATGCCGTCGACGACGCCGAGGGAGCGGCGCAGGCCCGGTGGTTCGCTACTCATGATCGATCTCCTGACGGCAGGGAGGCGGGGATGGCAGGGGAGTGGAAGGTGCGCGAGGAGCGGCGACCGCGATCAAATCGGCCTTGTCAGCTTGCGTCAATGGTGTTGTCATAAGCGGGACGCGTCGGGCGAAGGAGGGGAGAGGGCCATGGCGGAGGGGCGGATCCCGGTGGAGCGGCGGCGCCGCAAGCCGACGAGGTCGGGGGTGCTGCTGTCCGAGGACGTGATCGTCGACTGCGCGCTGCGCCTGGTCGGGCAGCACGGCGGCGACGCGCTGAGCGTGCGCAGGATCGGCGCGGCCCTGGGCTGCGACCCGAGCGCGCTGTACCGCTACTTCCACAGCACGGACGACCTGCTGCTCGCCGTCTCCGACCGGCTCATCGGCGAGGCCATGGACGGTTTCCACCCCGAGCGGCTGGCCTGGCGCGACGGGCTGCGCGAGTTCGGCCTGCGCATCCATCGTGGGTACAGCGCGCACCCGCGGGTGGCGGCGCTCGCGGCGTACCGGGTGACGCGGCGCCCGCACGAGTTCCGTGCCGTGGACGCGGGAATCGGACTCCTGCGGCGTGCCGGCTTCACGGACGAGGCCGCGGTGCGCCACTACTCCGCCTTCGTCGACACCGTCCTCGGCCACGCGGCCCTCGACGCCGCGTATCTGGCGCTGCCCGCGGAGCGGCGGGAGGCGGACGACCGGGCGTGGACGGGGGAGTACGCGACCCTGTCGGCCGAGACGCATCCCCAACTCGGCGCGGCACGCGAGCACTTGCCACTGATGGCGGGGAGCTCGTTCGAGGTGGCGTTGGAACTGCTGCTGACGGCGCTGGAGACGGCGGCGACCACGTCAACCCCCGCCGGTAAACCTGGTCCGGTCGGCGACTGAGCCGCGCTACATCAAGCCGCGCGAGCGACTGGTCAACCCCGCCGGGCCGGAGCGCTCACTCCAACTGCCCCCGCAACCACTCCTCCACCTCACCCACATGCGCCGCCGCCGCGGCCCTCGCCGCTTCCGGATCCCGCGCCGTCAGTGCCCGCAGGATGCGGGCGTGTTCGCGGCGGGTGCGTTCGAAGGCGCCCTCCTGTTCGTAGCCGCGCCACACCCGCGCCCGGAAGGTACGGGAGGACAGGCCTTCCAGGATCGCCGACATGGTGTCGTTGCCCGCCGCCGCGGCGATCGTCCGGTGGAACGCCAGGTCGTGGGAGAGGATCTCGTCCGGATCGTCCGTCGCCTCCATCGCCGCCAAGTGGTCCTCGACCTCGGCGAGTTGGGCACGGGTGATGCGCGCCGCGGCCAGCGCCGTGGCCGTCGACTCCAGGATGCGACGCACCTCGAGGAGTTCTACGAGGCGGGGCCCGCGTGACAGGTCGGCGACCACCCCGAATGTCTCCAGGAGGTCACCGGCCTCCAACTGCGTGACGTAGATGCCGGATCCGTGCCGCGCCTCCAGCGCGCCGAGCACGGTGAGTGCCCGGATCGCCTCCCGCATGGAGCTGCGCGAGATGCCGAGCTGCACCGCCAGGTCCCGCTCGGTGGGCAGCCGTTGGCCCGGCTGGAGCTCGCCGCTGCCGATCATCGCCTTGAGCTGGTCGATGGCCCGCTGGGTGACGGTGGCCTTCTGCATGCCGCGCAGTGTAACCAGCCAGGTGGTCGGACCACTACCGAGAAAGTCGGACCTCTTCGCGGCGCCGAGGGCGTAAATACCGAGAAAACTTGCCTACGAAGGGTGTTGGGGCGCCGAAGTGGTCTGATAAATATCTCGGCGCGGGCCGGAACCGGAGGGGCGGGGAACGGCCGCGCCCATGACTTCAGGAGCCGAGGAGCAGTCCGATGACTGGCACCACGATGGACTCGAAGACAGCGACCAGGGGGAACAGGGCGGCGCGCACCCGCAGTTCGCGCGCCCGCAGTTCCAGAAGGCGGGGGCTGAGCGCGGTGGCCCTGCTCGGCTGCGCCGCCCTCGCCCTCGCCGCCTGCGGGAGCACCAAGGACACCGCGGCCGGCGCGGGCGGTGGCGGCGGAGCCGGTGACGGCAAGGGCAAGGTGGGTGTCATCCTGCCGCTGCTGACCTCGCCGTTCTGGCAGTCGTACAACGACTACGTGCCGAAGATGGCGAAGTCCGAGGGCGTGGACGCGCTGAAGACCGTCAACTCCAACAGCGACCCCTCGCAGCAGATCACCGACATCAACAACCAGCTCAACCAGGGCGTGAAGGGCCTCGTCGTCGCGCCGCTCGACAGCGCCGCCATCGGCGCCGGGCTCGACCAGGCCGAGCGCAAGGGCGTGCCGGTCGTCGCCGTGGACGTCGCGCCCGACAAGGGCAAGGTCGCCATGGTCGTACGGGCCAACAACGTCGCGTACGGCAAGAAGGCCTGCGAGTACCTCGGCGACCACGTGAAGTCCGGCAAGGTCGTCCAGATCATGGGCGATCTCGCGTCGGTGAACGGGCGTGAGCGGTCCAAGGCCTTCCGGGACTGCGTGAAGGAGAAGTATCCGAAGCTCAAGGTCCTGGAGATCCCGGCGAAGTGGGAGTCGGACACCGCCGCCTCCAAGCTCGACACCCTCCTCAACGCCAACCCCGACATCAAGGGGATCTACATGCAGGCGGGCGGCGTCTATCTCGCGCCGACGCTCCAGACCCTCAAGTCCAAGGGGATGCTGGAGAAGGCGGGTTCGGACAAGCACATCACGATCGTGTCGAACGACGGCATCCCGCAGGAGTTCGCCGCCATCCGCAAGGGCCAGATCGACGCGACGGTCTCGCAGCCCGCCGACACGTACGCCAAGTACGGCATGTACTACATCAAGGCGGCGATGCAGGGGAAGAAGTTCAAGCCCGGTCCCACCGACCACGGCTCGAAGATCGTGAAGCTGCCCAGCGGCACCCTTGAGGACCAGCTGCCCGCCCCGCTGGTCACCAAGAAGAACGTCGACGACTCCGAGCTGTGGGGAAACACGGTCAAATGACCGCCGCCACCCCGCCCTTGGTCGAGGCCCACGGCATCGTCAAACGCTACGGGCCCACGGTCGCCCTCGCCGACGGCCGGCTCACGGTGCGCGCGGGCGAGTCCCACGCGCTCGTCGGGCGCAACGGCGCGGGCAAGTCCACGCTCGTCCAGGTCCTCACCGGACTCCAGGCCGCCGACGCGGGCACGCTCACCTTCGACGGGCAGCCCGCACCGCCGCTCGGCGACCGGGAGGCGTGGCGCGCGAAGGTCGCCTGCGTCTACCAAAAGCCCACGGTCATCCCGGAGTTGACCGTCGCGGAGAACCTGTTCCTGAACCGGCAGCCGGGTGCCCGGCGCGGCTTCTTCAGCTGGAAGAAGCTCGACGCCGAGGCCCGGGAGCTGCTCGACACGTGGGGCGTGCGCGTCGATCCCGGCGCACGCACCGCCGACCTCAAGGTCGAGGACCGCCAAATGGTCGAGATCGCGCGGGCGTTGAGCGGCGGCGCCCGGTTCATCGTCCTCGACGAGCCGACCGCGCAGCTCGACAACCGCGAGATCGAGCGGCTCTTCGCCCGCATGCGGGCGCTCCAGGAATCGGGCGTCACCTTCCTGTTCATCTCGCACCACCTCCAGGAGGTGTACGAGGTGTGCCAGACGGTCACCGTGCTTCGCGACGCCCGCTGGATCACCACCGCTCCGGTCGCCGAACTGCCGCGGCCCGCCCTCGTCGAGGCGATGGCGGGGGAGGCGGTCGCGGAGCAGGCGGCGGCCGCGGCGGAGGCGGTCGTCGAGCAGGCGGCCGAGGAGGCCGCCGAGCCAGTCGTCCTGGAGGTGGCGGGGCTCACCTCCGACACGTACGAGGACGTGGATCTGACCGTGCGGCGCGGCGAGGTCGTCGGGCTCGCGGGCTCCAGCGGCAGCGGCAAGATCGCGCTCGCGGAGTCGCTGGCGGGGCTTCACACACCCACATCGGGCACGGCCCGGCTCGACGGGCGGCCGCTGCCCTTCGGGGACGTGTCCGCCGCGCTCGCCGCGGGTGTGGGGTGCGTCCCGCGTGACCGGCACGACCAGGGGCTCGTCACCGGGATGTCCATCGGTGACAACTCCACGCTGTCGGTTCTCGGGCGGCTCGGCCGGCGCGGGTTCATCGGCACGGAGAGCCGCCGGCGGTTCGCCCGTGAGCTCATCCAGCGGCTCGACATCCATGCGGAGGGGCCCGACCAGCCCGTCTCCGATCTGTCCGGTGGCAATGCGCAGAAGGTGGTGATGGCCCGTGCGCTCGCCTCTGACCCGCGGTTGCTCGTGCTGATCAATCCGACGGCCGGCGTCGACGTGAAGTCCAAGGAGTCGCTGCTGCGGCGGGTGGACAGCGCGCGGGACGACGGCGCGGCGGTCCTCGTCGTGTCGGACGAACTCGACGATCTGCGGCGCTGCGACCGGGTGCTTGTTCTGTTCCATGGGCGCGCTGTTGCGGAGCACGCCGCGGGGTGGGCCGACCACGAATTGATCGCGTCGATCGAGGGGGTTTCCAGTGACGTCAGGTAATCAAGCCCCGCCGGCGATCGAGGCGCGGGGGCCGGGGCAGAGCCCCGAGGCGTCGGCGACAGGGCAGGCGAAACAGCGCGGGTCGGCCCAGAACGTCCTCCTCCGCCGCGCACGCGAACTCGCCCTTGTTCCCGCCCTGTTGCTGCTCCTCGTCCTCGGCGCCGTGCTCAACGACTCGTTCCTCACCGAGCAGAACATCATCTCCATCCTCGGCTCCTCCGCCGCCCTCGCGATGGTGGTGCTCGCCGAGTCGCTCGTGCTCATCAGCGGCAAGTTCGACCTGTCGCTCGAATCGGTTGTCGGTATCGCGCCCGCCTTCGGCGCCCTGCTCGTGCTGCCGGTCGCACAGTCCGGGTTCGGGACCGAATTCCCCGTCGCCGTATCGCTGTTGGCGGTACTCGTGGCCGGTGCGTGCATCGGTGCCTTCAACGGTGTGCTCGTCGTCAAGTTGAAGCTCAACGCGTTCATCGTGACCCTCGCGATGCTGATCGTGCTGCGCGGACTGCTCGTCGGGGCGACCAAGGGCAAGACGCTGTTCGGGATGCCCGACGCGTTCTTCGCGCTCGCCACCTCTACGTTCCTGCGGGTCCCGATGTCGGTGTGGTTCGCCGCAATCGCGTTCGGTGTGGCGGGGCTCGTCCTCAAGTACCACCGCGTGGGCCGCGCCCTGTACGCGATCGGCGGCAACGCCGAGGCCGCGCGCGCCGCCGGTATCCGCGTCGAGCGGGTCATGCTCGGTGTCTTCGTGGTCGCGGGCGTCCTCGCCTCCGTCGGAGGCATCATGCAGACCGGATACGTGGGTGCCATCAGCGCCAACCAGGGCAACAACATGATCTTCACGGTGTTCGCCGCCGCGGTCATCGGAGGCATCAGCCTCGACGGCGGCAAGGGCACCATGTTCGGCGCCCTGACCGGCGTACTCCTGCTCGGTGTCGTACAGAACATGCTGACCCTCGCCCAGGTGCCGTCCTTCTGGATCCAGGCCATCTACGGCGGAATCATCCTGCTCGCCCTCATGGTCGCCCGAGTCACCACCGGCCGCGCCCAGGACTGACCCCGCAGTGCCTCCGCCCCCGCCCGAAAGGCAGCACGTGTCCTCCACCTCGCCCCGCGTCACCGCCGTCGACACGTACGACATCCGGTTCCCGACCTCCCGGGAGCTGGACGGCTCCGACGCCATGAACCCCGACCCCGACTACTCCGCCGCGTACGTCGTGCTGCGCACCGACGACCCCGACGGACACGAGGGGCACGGGTTCACCTTCACCATCGGGCGCGGCAACGACGTCCAGGTCGCCGCGATCCGCGCGCTGAGCCACCACGTCGTGGGCCGCCCGCTCGACGCGCTGTGCGCCGATCCCGGCAGCCTCAACCGCGACCTCATCGGCGACAGCCAACTGCGGTGGCTGGGCCCCGAGAAGGGCGTGATGCACATGGCGATCGGCGCCGTCGTCAACGCGGCCTGGGACCTCGCCGCCAAGCGTGCCGCCAAACCGCTGTGGCGGCTGCTCGCCGAGGCGGACCCCGAGTGGCTGGTGTCCCAGGTCGACTTCCGCTACATCGCCGACGCCCTCACCCCCGAAGAGGCCCTGGAGCTGCTGACGGCGGGGCGGCAGGGCGCCGCCGAGCGCACCGCGCGCCTCGTCGAGCGTGGGTACCCCGGCTACACCACCTCTCCCGGCTGGCTCGGCTACAGCGACGAGAAGCTCACCCGCCTCGCCCGGCAGGCCGTCGCCGACGGCTTCACCCAGATCAAGCTGAAGGTCGGCGCCGACCTCGACGACGACATCCGCCGCTGCCGCACCGCTCGCGCGGTCGTCGGCCCGGACATCCGCATGGCCATCGACGCCAACCAGCGCTGGAACGTCGGCGACGCCGTCCAATGGACCAACGCCCTCGCCGAGTTCGAGCCGTACTGGGTGGAGGAGCCGACCAGCCCGGACGACATCCTGGGCCACGCGGCCATCCGCCGTGGTGTCGCCCCGGTGAAGGTCGCCACCGGCGAACACGTGCAGAACCGCGTCGTCTTCAAGCAGCTCCTCCAGGCCGGTTCCATCGACATCCTGCAGATCGACGCCGCGCGCGTCGGCGGCGTCAACGAGAACCTGGCGATCCTGCTGCTCGCCGCGAAGTTCGGCGTCCCCGTCTGCCCGCACGCGGGCGGCGTGGGCCTGTGCGAACTCGTCCAGCACCTGTCGATGTTCGACTTCGTCGCCCTGTCGGGGACCACCGAGGACCGTGTCATCGAGTACGTCGACCATCTGCACGAACACTTCGTCGACCCGGTCGTCGTCCGTCAGGGCCACTACGCCGCCCCGGCGGCCCCCGGGTTCTCCGCCACCATGCACGCCTCGTCCATCGCCGAATTCACCTACCCGGACGGCGAGTTCTGGGTTAAGGACCTCGCGGGCCTCGCCGCGCAGGAACAGGGCACCACCGACCCGAACGGAGCCGCCGCATGAGCGACGCCAGCGTCCAGAGTGTCCAGGACTTCGCGGGCCTGAAGGCCCTCGTCACGGGCGGCGCCTCCGGCATCGGCCGGGCCACCGCCGAGCTGCTCGCCGCGCGCGGCGCCGACGTCGCCGTGCTCGACCGCGACATCACCGACGTGGAGAAGCCGCTGCGCGGATACGCCGCCGATGTCACCGACGACGCCGCCGTGCGGGCCGCCGTGGCCGCTGCGACCGGCGACCTCGGCGGGCTCGACGTACTCGTCAACAACGCGGGCATCGGCGCCCAGGGCACCGTCGCCGACAACGACGACGCCGAATGGCACCGGGTCCTCGACGTCAACGTCATCGGGATGGTCCGCGTGGCCCGGGCCGCGCTCCCCACACTCCGGGACTCCGAGCACGCGGCGATCGTCAACACCTGCTCCATCGCCGCCACGGCGGGGTTGCCGCAGCGGGCTCTGTACGCGGCGTCCAAGGGTGCGGTCCTCTCCCTCACGCTCGCCATGGCCGCCGACCACATACGCGAGGGCATCCGCGTCAACTGCGTCAACCCCGGCACCGCCGACACCCCCTGGGTCGGCCGGCTCCTCGACAAGGCGGACGACCCGGCCGCCGAACGCGCCGCCCTCGAAGCCCGCCAGCCCACCGGGCGCCTGGTCTCCGCTGCCGAAGTCGCGGGCGCCATCGCCTACTTGGCGAGCCCGCTGTCCGGGGCGACGACCGGCACGTCCGTCGCCGTGGACGGCGGCATGCAGGGGCTGCGGCTTCGCCCCGTGGAACAGTGATCCGCATGCGCACCAGCACACTCGGCCGCGGCGACGTCCCGGTCACTGCGCTCGGCTTCGGCGGCGCGGGCATCGGCAACCTCTACACGCCCGTCCGCGACGAAGAGGCGTACCTCGCCCTGGACGCGGCCTGGGACGCGGGGCTGCGCTACTTCGACACGGCGCCGCACTACGGCCTCGGCCTGTCCGAGCGCCGGATCGGCGAGTTTCTACGGACCCGGCCCACGGGCTCGTACACCGTGTCCACCAAGGTCGGCCGCCTGCTCGAGCGGTCCCCGAACGGGGAGGCCGTGGGCGACGACAGTGCCCACGGCTTCGCCGTGCCCGCCACCGCGCGCCGGGTGTGGGACTTCAGCGCCGCCGGTGTGCGCCGCTCCATCGAGGAGAGCCTCGGCCGCCTCGGGCTCGACCGCATCGACGTCGCCTACATCCACGACCCCGACGACCACGCGAAGGAGGCGTTCGGAGAGGCCTACCCGGAGCTGGAGCGGCTGCGCGGCGAAGGGCTCGTCGGCGCCATCGGCGCGGGCATGAACCAGTCCGCGATGCTGTCCCGCTTCGTCCGCGAAACCGATGTGGACGTGGTGCTGTGCGCCGGCCGCTACTCGCTGCTCGACCAGCGCGCCCTGAAGCTGCTGCTGCCCACGGCCGCCGAACGCGGCGTCTCCGTCGTCATCGGCGGAGTCTTCAACTCCGGACTGCTCGCCGACCCCAAGCAGGGCGGCACCTTCGACTACGCGCTCGCCTCGCCCGTGGTCCTTCGCCGCGCCCGGAGGTTCAAAGACCTCGCCGAGCAGCACGGCACGACCCTGCGCGCCGCCGCGCTCGCCTTCCCGTTCGGGCACCCGGGCGTCACCAGCGTGCTCGTCGGCACCCGCTCGGCGGCCGAAGTCGCCGACACGGCACAGCAGTTCACCACCCCCGTGCCCGCCGCGTTCTGGCAGGAGGCCCGCGACCGGCACCTCCTCCCGGCGGACGTGCCCGTACCGTCACAACAGGAGCCGCACACGTGAGAGTCGCCCTGCACACCAAGGTCCGCGCCGACCTCGTCGACGCGTACGAGGCCGCCCACCGCGAGGTGCCCGAGGAACTGGTCGCCGCGATCCGGGCGGCGGGCGCGCGGCAGTGGACGATCTGGCGCAGCGGCACCGATCTGTTCCACGTCATCGAGTGCGAGGACTACGCCCGCATGCTTGCCGAACTCGACAAGCTGCCCGTGAACATCGCCTGGCAGGCCCGCATGGACGAACTCCTCGACGTCGCCCACGACTACTCCGCCGAAGGCGCCGACGCCGGACTGCCCGTCGTATGGGAGCTGCCATGACACCCGGGATCGTCGACGCGCACCACCACGTCTGGGACCTCTCCGTCCGCGACCAGGACTGGATCACCGGACCTGAACTCGCCCCGATACGCCGCACGTTCACCATCGACGAGCTGGCCCCCGACCTGCGGGCGGCCGGTGTCGACGCCACCGTGCTCGTGCAGACGGTGACCGTCGCCGAGGAGACGCCCGAGTTCCTCGCCCTCGCCGAGCGCAGCGACCTCGTCGCGGGCGTCGTCGGCTGGACCGATCTGACCCGGCCCGGCGTCCGCGACACCCTGGACCGGCTGCGGGAACTGCCGGGCGGGCGGCACCTGGTGGGCATCCGGCACCAGGTGCAGGGTGAGCCCGACCCCGAGTGGCTGCTCCGTCCCGACGTGCGGCGCGGACTCGCCGCCGTCGCGGACGCCGGGCTCGTCTACGACCTGCTGGTCCTGCCGCACCAGCTGCCGGCCTGCCTGAAGGCCGCCGCCACACACCCTGAACTCACCTTCGTGCTCGACCACTTGGGCAAGCCGCCCATCGCATCGGGGGAGCTCGACCCCTGGCGGGACGACGTCCGCGCCCTCGCCGCGCTCCCCAACACGGTCTGCAAACTCTCCGGCGTGGTCACCGAGGCCGACTGGTCCGGCTGGACCGTCGACCATCTGCGGCCGTACGCGGACACGGTCATCGACGCCTTCGGTCCCGCCCGCGTGATGTTCGGCTCCGACTGGCCGGTGTGCACGCTCGCGGCCACCTACCAGCAAGTCGTGGACACGGCACGGGAGTTGGCGGGCGGCGAGGACCCGGACATCTTCGGGGACACCGCCCGCCGCGTCTACCTCAGCCGGGTCGGCGGCAGGAACTCCCGTACGTAGGTCCGCTCCCACCACGCCCCCGTCTCCCGCAGCTCACGCCACGACGTGAAGCGGTAGCGGTACACGCGCGCCCGGATGTGCACGGGCGGCGCATCGGCGGGGAAGGGGGAGCGGCGCAGCAGCCGCAGCGTGTCCCGGTCGCCCTCCAGGAGCCGCTCGACCAGGGTCTCGAACCAGGACCTGGCGTACGCGGGCGAGAGCGCGGCGAACCACATCATCCAGTCGAGCCGCAGATGGTACGGCGCGAACTGGCGCGGCAGCCGGCGCGGATCGCCCGGCTTCCCCTTGAACTCGTAGGCCAGCCAGCCCGATTCGGGGCGCGGCACCTCCTCCGCCGTGCCCTCGATCACGATCTCCTGCCGGACCCGCCCGACTGAGCCGAACGCCCCGTACGTGTTGACCAGGTGCAGGGAGTCGTAGGAGCGGTTCATGGACTGGCGCCGGGAGAGCAGATTGCGCACCGGCCGGTAGCTGAGCGCCGCCACTCCCGCCGTGAGGGCGATGACCACCACCTCGTACCAGAGCGGCGCCGCGGGGAGCGCGGGCGGTGTGTGCAGTGCGGACAGGTCGAGCGCGGAGACCGCCACGACGATCGCGAGCCAGTTCAGCCACGCGAAGTTGCCCGAGGCGACCAGCCAGAGCTGGGTGACGATCATCAGGGCCGCCGCCCACGTGGCGACCGGCTGCGGCGTGAAGAGGAGGAAGGGCACCGCCAGCTGGGTGACGTGGTTGGCGGCGACCTCCACCCGGTGCAGCGGGCGCGGCAGGTGGTGGAAGAACCAGCTCAGCGGGTTCGGCATGGGCTGTGTCTCGTGGTGGAAGTCGAGGCAGGTCAGCCTCCGCCAGCACTCGTCACCGCGAATCTTGATCAGCCCGGCCCCGAATTCGAGGCGGAACAGGACCCAGCGCAGCAGGAACAGCACGAGGATCGGCGGCGCCACCGCGTCGTTCCCCAGGAACACCGCCAGGAAGCCGACCTCGAGGAGCAGCGACTCCCAGCCGAAGCCGTACCAGGTCTGGCCCACGTTCACGATCGACAGATACAGCGCCCACGGCACCAGCCACAGCAGCATCGCCGCCCACAGCGGCACAAGCCCGTCCACCCCCGCGAGCAGCCCGGCCGCCAGCACCGCGCCGCCCCACGCGCACCCGGCGAAGAACCGGTCCGAGTAGTGCAGCCGGAACAGCGAGGGCGCGGCCCGCCACGGCACACGCGCCACGAACCGGGGGATCGGCGTCAGCCCGCGCTCCCCGAGCAGCGCCCTGAACTGGAGCGCCGCCGCCACGAACGCGACGAGGTAGAGCGCGGCGAGGCCCCGCTGGAACACCAGGCGTGCGAGCCAGTAGTCCGTGGCGCCGAACCAGTCCATACCTCCAGTGTGTGCCCCGATTCCCGCCGAGGTCACGACGTGCGGGTGAAGGGGGCTCGGCCTAGCGTGGGGCCCATGGGCGCGGGTAGCGGGGGCGGCGAGGAGCCCGGGAACGCCCCAGGCGGGGAGGGCCCGGAGGATGCCCCACGCGGATTTCTGGAGGCCTACGGCCGGGGCCTGCGCATGGGCAGCTTCGACTGGGACCTCGACACCGGCCTCATGGCGATGGACGCCCAGGCCCACGAGGTCTTCGACATCCTGCCGGAGGAATACGACGACCACCCCGCCACGCTCGCCTCGCGCGTCCCGGCCGGCGACGGCGGACGGCTCGACACCCTCGTCTCCCGGGCCCTCAAGAGCGGCGACGAGACCTACGGAACGTACTTCCGCGTCCGCACCCGCACGGGCGAGATGCGCTGGACCCACACCCGCGGCTACATCCGCCGCGACGAGCACGGAAAGCCGCGCCGCATCGTCGGCATCGTGCGCGACGCCACCGAGGAGCTGAACGACGCCACCGTGCAGGGCGAGCGCGAGGTACGCCAGGCGCTCAGGCGCCGCGAGACCAGCGTCGTGCAGAACACCACCGCCGCCCTCGCGCACGCCCGCACCGTCAAGGACGTCATCGACGTGCTGCGCGACACCCACGGCATCGAGCACCTCGGCGCCACCAGCTTCGTGATGGGCCTGGTCAGGGGCGGACGCATCCAACTCGTCGCGGAGGGGCCGCAGGGGAGCTTCGTGCCGGGCACCGGCATCACCCGCGTCAACGCCCCGTACCCGATGAACGAGGTCGTGCGCACCCTCAAACCCTGCTTCATCGAGTCCGCCAGGGAATTCGCCGACTCGTTCCCGGAGCTGTGGCCGCACATCACCCATCTGGAGATCAAGTCCGCCGCCTACCTGCCGCTCATCGCGCAGGCCCGGCCCATCGGCGCGGTCGGCCTGTTGTACCACGACCGCGAGGGCTTCACCGAGTCCGAGCGCAACGTCCTCGTCGCACTCGGCAGCAGCATCGCGCAGAGCCTCCAGCGCGCCATGTTCTACGAGCAGGAGAAGGACCTCGCCCAGGGCCTTCAGCAGGCCATGCTGCCGCGCACCATCCCGGACGTGCCGGGCGCCGACCTCGCCGTGCGCTACCGCGCGGCCTCCCTCGGCCGGGACATCGGCGGCGACTGGTACGACGTGATCCCGCTGCCCGGCGGCCGGGTCGGCGCGGTCATCGGCGACGTACAGGGACACGACACACACGCCGCCGCCGTCATGGGCCAGCTGCGCATCGTGCTGCGCGCCTACGCCGCCGAGGGCCACACACCCGCCACCGTCATGGCCCGCGCCTCCTCCTTCCTCCACGAACTCGACACCGACCGCTTCGCGACCTGCCTGTACGCGGAGGCCGACCTGTCGACCGGTGTCGTCCAGCTCGTCCGGGCCGGACACCTCGACCCGCTGCTGCGCCTGACCGGCGGAAACTGCCGCAGGCTCGCCGTGGAGGGCGGGCTCCCGCTCGGCCTGTCCGCGGAGTTCGGGCGGCTCGAATACCCGGTGACCGCCGCCGAGCTCGACCCCGGTGAGGCGCTGGTGATGTGCACCGACGGCCTCGTCGAACAGCCGGGCGCCGACCTCGACGACGGGCTCCAGACCCTCACCACGCTCATCGGCACGGGTCCGGACGACCTCGACCAGCTCGCGGACCGGCTCGTCGCCTCGTGCGAGGAACGCGACGTCGAGGACGACGTGGCGCTGCTGCTCCTGCGCCGCCGCGGCGCGGGCGCGGTGCAGAGCGGCGGCCGGCTCACCGAACACGTGCCACCGGGTGACCCGGAGGCGCTGAAGGCCGCCCGCCACATGATCCGGCACGCCGTCCGCGCCTGGGGAGCGAAGGAGAACGCCGACGAGATCGAACTCGTCGCCGACGAGATGATCACCAACGCCCTCATGCACACCGAAGGCCCCGCCATCGTCACCCTTCGCGTCCTCACCGGCGCCGACCGAAGACTCAGGGTCGACGTGGAGGACACCTCCAGCGCCCTGCCGCGCCGCCGCGAGGCGGGCGAGGACGGCGTGTCGGGACGCGGCCTGTTCCTCGTCGACCAGCTCGCCGACGTATGGGGCGTGGAGGCGCGCGGCGGGGGCAAGTGCGTCTGGTGCGAATTCGTGGTGCCCACGCGCGAGTGAGAGGCTGACGGACATGCCGGAGCTCCCCGAGGTCGAAGCGCTCAAGGACTTCCTCACCGAGCACCTGGTGGGACGCGACATCGTGCGCGTCCTGCCGGTCGCCGTGAGCGTCCTGAAGACGTACGACCCGCCGCCCACCGCCCTGGAGGGCCGCACCGTCACAGCCGTGGCCCGGCACGGCAAGTTCCTGGACGTGAGCACCGGGGACGGCCCCCACCTGGTCACGCACCTGGCCCGCGCGGGCTGGCTGCACTGGAAGGAGCGGCTGCCCGACGGCCCGCCGAAGCCCGGCAAGGGACCACTCGCGCTGCGCGTCGCCCTGGAGACCGGCGAGGGCTTCGACCTCACCGAGGCCGGGACCACGAAGAAGCTCGCCGTGTACGTGGTCCGGGACCCCGCGGACGTCCCCGGCATCGCCCGCCTCGGACCCGACCCGCTCGCGGGCGACTTCGACGAGGCGGCCTTCGCGCGACTGCTGAAGGGCGAACGGCGCCAGATCAAGGGCGCCCTGCGCGACCAGTCGCTCATCGCGGGCATCGGCAACGCCTACAGCGACGAGATCCTGCACGCCGCCCGCATGTCCCCGTTCAAACCGACCTCCGGGCTGAGCACCGAGGACGTGCACACCCTGTACGAGGCGATGCGGGCGACGCTGACCGGAGCCGTGGAACGCTCGCGAGGGGTCGCCGCCGGCAAGCTGAAGGGCGAGAAGAAGAGCGGTCTTCGCGTGCACGGGCGGACCGGTGAGGCGTGCCCCGTGTGCGGGGACACGATCCGCGAGGTCTCCTTCAGCGACAGCTCGCTCCAGTACTGCCCGACCTGCCAGACGGGCGGCAAACCGCTCGCGGACCGGCGGATGTCACGCCTGCTCAAATAGGGGCTCAGCGCATCGGGAGCGACAGCAGCGGCACCCCGTCGTCCGCCCGCACCTCGAACCGCTCGAGGTCCGCCGGCCGCGCCGCCACGCCGCCGTCCAGCGCCACGTCGTCCCCGCGCACCGTCCACGTCCCCACCGTCTGCTCCGAACCGTCCCGGCTCACCGCGACCAGCTCGCACACCCGCGGCCCGCCCGAGTCCCGGACGTCCAGGCCCACTTGTGTGCCCCAGTCCCGGTCGTCCGCCGTCACGGTCGCCGCCACACCGGTCCCCGTGTCGTGGCCGCGCAGCGTCGCCGTGTGCCCCGAACCCGCACCGATCCCGGTGAGCAGCGCGACTCCCTGCCCCGCCGCCGCGAGCACCAGCACCGCCGCGACGGCCGCACCCCACAGCCGGCGCCGCGCCCTGCGGTGCAGCGCGCCGAGCCGGTCCACGGCGCGGTCGAGGAGGGTGGGCGCCGGGCGGGCGAACGCCTCCACGCACGGCGGCGTCGCCCGCGCGTACACGGCCAACACGCCCGTCGTGGGCGCCAGTTCACCGACCAGTGCCGCACACGTGCCGCACTCGGGCAGATGGTCCTCGAAGCGGAAGCGTTCCGCGGGGTCGAGGACCCCCAGCGCGTAGGCGCCTACGTCGCGATGCCGTTCCAGGGACCACATGATGCCTTCCTCCTGCTGTCGTCCACCGGTACGCAGGAGGCGGCTGATTCATTCAAGCGACCGCGCGATTACACTCCGCCGCATGTTGCGCGTACTGGCCGTCGACGACGAGGAACCCGCCCTCGCCGAACTCCTGTACCTCCTGCGGGCCGACCCGCGCGTACGCAGCGCCGAGGGCGCCACCGACGCCAACGAGGCGCTGCGCCGCATCGGCCACGCCCTGGAGGAGGGGCCCGGCGGGGACGGGGCGATCGACGTCCTCTTCCTCGACATCCAGATGGCGGGCCTGACGGGACTCGACGTGGCCAGGCTGCTCGCGGGCTTCGCGCGGCCCCCGCTCGTCGTCTTCGTCACCGCCCACGAGGACTTCGCGGTGAAGGCCTTCGACCTGAAGGCCGTCGACTACGTGCTCAAACCGGTGCGCCGGGAGCGCCTGGCCGAAGCCGTCGGCCGGGTCGCCGAACGCGTGGTCAGCGCCCCGCCCCCGGCCACCGTCGCGGACCGCATCCCCGTCGAACTCGGCGGCGTCACCCGGCTCGTGGCCATCGCCGACATCACCTACGCCGAGGCGCAGGGCGACTACGCGCGCCTGCACACGGAGGACGGCGTCAGCCACCTGGTGCGGATACCGCTCAGCACCCTGGAGGAACGCTGGCAGGAACTCGGCTTCGTCCGCGTCCACCGCAGCCACCTCGTCGCCCTCCACCGCATCGACGAACTCCGCCTGGACGGGGGCGGCATGACGGTCCGGGTCGGATCGGCGGAGATCGCGGTGAGCCGCAGACATGCGAGCCGGGTACGAGAACTACTGATGCGCAGACCGTAGCCCCTTCCGGCGCGGGCCGAGCAATTCAAGCTCCGGCGCGGGTCGAGCAAATCCAACTCCGGCGCCGGTCCAGCAAATCAAGCCCCTGCGGCGATTGAGCAGCGGGGTCCGGGGCAGAGCCCCGTGACCGCACCCCCGTGGAACCGCGAGCCACCCCTTCCCCCAGCCCACCCCACCTGCCTAAACTCCGCCCGTGCCCGATCTCCCGCAACGCGAAACCGTGACCGGCGAACCCCGCCAGGTCCCCGGCCCGGCGGGCCTCCGTACGCAATGGGAGATCGACGAGCAGACCACCCTCGGCGCCGCCTACGTCCGCTCCCTCATGCGCAGCCAACTCCGCGCAGGCATCACCGCGTTCATGCTCCTCGCCGTCCCCGTCGCAGCCCTGCCCCTGTTCTTCGGCGCCCTGCGCAACGCACCCATCCAGTGGCTCGTCCTCGGCTTCGGCTGCTACCCCTTCCTCGTGCTCATCGCCTGGTGGTACGTGCGCCGCGCCGAGCGCAACGAGCGCGACTTCGCCGACCTCGTACGCGGCCGCCCGGCCGACGCGCACGACCACGGAGCGCCGTGAACGAGGCGTACGCGATCCCGGCGGTGGCCGTCGTCGTCCTCGCCACCGTCCTCATCGGCGGCTTCGGCCTGCGCGTCTCTCGCACGACGTCCGACTTCTACGTGGCGTCCCGCACGGTGGGACCCCGGCTCAACGCGGCGGCGATCAGCGGCGAGTACCTGTCGGCCGCCTCCTTCCTCGGCATCGCCGGGCTGCTCCTCATCCACGGCCCGGACATGCTCTGGTACTCGGTCGGATACACGGCCGGCTACCTGGTGCTGCTCGTCTTCGTCGCGGCGCCGCTGCGCCGCTCGGGCGCGTACACGCTGCCCGACTTCGCAGAGGGCCGGCTCGAATCCCGCCAAGTGCGGCGCGTGGTCAGCCTGTTCGTGGTCGGGGCGGGCTGGCTGTACCTGGTGCCCCAGCTCCAGGGCGCGGGCCTCACGTTGCAGATCCTCACGGGGGCGCCCCGCTGGTTCGGGGCGACGCTCGTCGCCGCGGTCGTGGTGCTCGCGGTCGCGGCGGGCGGCATGCGCTCGATCACCTTCGTCCAGGCCTTCCAGTACTGGCTCAAGCTCACGGCGCTCCTGGTGCCCGCCTTCTTTCTCCTGCTGGCCTGGCACGGCGAGGGCGCCCCGCCACCGGAGGCCGCGACCCTCGCCCCGCCGTCCGCCGGGGTCGGCGCGGGCCAGCCGCTCGCCACCAGCCGCGCCGACCACCCGCTCTACGCCACGTACGGCCTGATCGTGGCCACGTTCCTCGGCACGATGGGCCTGCCGCATGTCGTCGTCCGCTTCTACACCAGCCCCAACGGCCGCGCGGCCCGCCGCACCACCGTCGTGGTCCTCGCCCTGATCGGCCTCTTCTATCTGCTGCCGCCCGTGTACGGCTGGCTGGGCCGCCTGTACGCGCCCGAACTCACCGCCACCCAGGACGCCGACGCCACCGTGCTGCTGCTGCCGGGGCGGGTCTTCGACGGGGTGGCGGGCGACCTCCTCGGCGCGCTGGTGGCGGGCGGCGCGTTCGCGGCGTTCCTGTCCACGGCGTCGGGGCTGACGATGGCGGTCGCCGGGGTCGTCAGCCAGGACGTGCTCCAAGCCCGCGGGGTACGGCACTTCAGGCTCGCCGTGCTGCTCGCGATCGCGATGCCGCTCGGCGGGGCGCTCCTGGTGGACGGGGTGCCGGTCGCGGACGCGGTCGGCATGGCGTTCGCGGTGTCGGCGTCCTCGTTCTGCCCGCTGCTCATCCTGGGCATCTGGTGGCGCCGCCTCACCCCGCCGGGCGCGCTCGCGGGCCTGTTCCTCGGGGGCGGCTCCGCCCTGGTCGCGGTGACGCTGACGGTGGCCGGTCCCGTCACGTCCGGCTGGCTGCACACGCTGCTCGCCTGGCCGGCCGTGTGGTCGGTGCCCGTCGGCTTCCTGGCGATGATCCTGGTGTCCCTGGCCACGCGGGACGCGATCCCGCCGCACACGACGGCGACGATGACGCGGCTGCACCTCCCGGAGTCGCTGGGGGCGGCCGGGCGGGGCCGCACGGCACTGGGTGAGCAGGCGCCGCGGGCCCGGGCGGGGGAGACGGGAGGCGATCCCGAGTGAGCGGCACCGTCACCGCGGTCCTCATCGCCCTGTGCCCCCTCCTGCTCGGCGCCGGGTTCCTGCTCGGGCGGCGTACCGCGCATCCGGACGGACGCAGCGACGTCGGCACGCCCGTGGAGCGCGCCACCTTCGAGACCCTGCACACCGCCTCGCTCGCCGCCCCGGCCCTGCGCGCGGGCCTCACCGAGGACACCGCCCGCAAGTCCGCGCGCCGCCTGCGCACGCTGCTCGGCACCGACGCCCTCGCCGTCACCAACCGCTCCACGGTCCTCGCCTGGGACGGGGCGGCCGAACACGCCCACGCCGCCCAGGTGATGGAGCGAGTGGGCCCGGTGCTGGCCGGGGGCCGCAGCGCCGCGTTCGGCTGCGGCTGCCCGAACGACGACTGCCCGCTGCGGTGGGCGGTGGCGGCGCCCGTGGTCGCGGACGGCCGGGTGCTCGGGGCCGTCGTCGCCTACGCGGCCCGCGAGTCCGCGGTGCTGGCCCGCGCCACCGACGAGGTCGCCCGCTGGGTGTCGGTCCAGCTCGAACTCGCCGAACTGGACCGCTCCCGCACCCGCCTCATCGAGGCGGAGATCAAGGCGCTGCGCGCGCAGATCTCGCCGCACTTCATCTTCAACTCCCTCGCGGCGATCGCCTCGTTCGTCCGCACGGATCCCGAGCGGGCCCGCGAACTCCTCCTGGAATTCGCCGACTTCACCCGCTACTCGTTCCGCCGCCACGGCGACTTCACCACGCTCGCCGACGAACTCCACTCCATCGACCAGTACCTGGCGCTGGTGCGCGCCCGCTTCGGTGACCGGCTCTCCGTCACCCTCCAGATCGCTCCGGAGGTCCTCCCGGTCACGCTGCCGTTCCTGTGTCTTCAGCCGCTCGTCGAGAACGCGGTCAAGCACGGCCTGGAGGGCGCCGTCACCCGCAGCCGCATCTCGATCGGCGCCACCGACGCGGGCGCCGAGGCCGAGGTCGTCATCGAGGACGACGGCGTCGGCATGAACCCCGGCGAACTCCGGGCGATCCTGCGCGGCGAGGGCGGCCAGGGGCGCGGCATCGGCCTGTCGAACGTCGACGAACGCCTCCGCCAGGTCTTCGGCGACGCGTACGGCCTGGTGATCGAGACCGCGGAGGGCGCGGGCATGAAGATCACCATCCGTATCCCGAAGTACCGGGCGGGCGTGTACGCGCCGTAGACGAGTTACGGGCGCGGGGCCTAGAACAGCGAGATCGCCAAGTGGCCGAGCGGTAAGCCGAGTTGCCACGCCGGAGTCCACACCTGCGGACCGTCCTCCTCGTCCGGCACGGGCACCGCGTCCAGGTCGGGGGCGAGCAGCTCGGTCTCCTCCAGCCATCTCCACGCCGCCTCGGCGAGCAGCAGATCGGGCGAGGGCCGCCGCGCGAGCGCGTCCTGGTCGAGCCGCTCCGTGAAGCGGTCCCGGACCCACGACTGCCACGGCTGGTCGTACGCCGTCAGCGACAGCCAGTTCTCCAGCTGGGACACGACGCGGATCCCGGACAGTTCGTCACCCGCGTCGGACAGGAAGATCGTCAGCGCGAGCGCGTCCCGCCCCGCCTTGAACTCGAAGGACGTGGGGGGCATCAGGTCGCCCGTCCGCAACAACTCGTCCGCGATGTACTCCGCGTACAACCACGCCATGGGGACGACGAGTCCGCCGCCCGGTCCACCCTCGGCGCCGGACATGCCGTCCGTGCCCTCATCGCTCCCGTACCGCATCGCCTTCCTGCCTTCCTCCGGTCCGCGTGCTGCTTCGGCCCCCGGACCCACCCGTATCGACTCACCGGGGAGGACAGCGGATTACTCAACCGAGGAAAGGGGGTGCGGAGCAAGGCGCTTTACCGATGCTTGACCCGGACCTCGGTTTCATCGCAGGTCGGATGCATAACCCGGAAGGACCCGCCGCAACGCCCGCAACGCGTAATACGCACGGGACTTCACCGTACCGGTGGGGATGCCGAGCTCGCGTGCGGCTTCCGCCACACTGGCGCCCCTGAAGTAGACCTCGAGCAGGACCGCACGGTGTTCGGGCGAGAGGGTCGCCACGGCCTCCCGCACGTCGAGCGCGGCCGCCGAACGCTCCGCGTGGTCCGCGCACACGCGGGCGTTCTCCAGGACGGCGTCGCCCACCTCGGCGGGCCGCGAGAGCCGGGCCCTGCGGGCGTCGATGGCGAGCCGCCGCCCGACCGTGAACAGCCAGGGCCGCACCGACTCGTAGCGCGGATCGAGGGCCTCCGGATGCTGCCAGGCGCGTACGTACGTCTCCTGGACCAGGTCCTCCGCGCGCTGGGCGTCACCGTCGCACAGGCGCAGCAGGAACGAGAACAGCGGACCGCCGTGCTCCCGCTGGACCTGGGCGAGGTCCTCCTCCGTCGTCGTGGGTGTCGTGAACGCCGTCGTCATGGCCGTATGGCAACGCAGTGGGCCCCGCGCGCCCAGGGGACGCGCGGGGCTCTGCGGCGGGCGGGGCGAAGCCCTCGACGAGCGGTGCGGCGAGCGGGACGGGCGGAGCCCCGGCGCGCCAGTGCGGAATCGGCCGAATCAGCCGAATCAGTCGGAGGTGCGGGCCAGTTCGGACTTCCGGTAGGAGTAGCCGAAGTAGATGACCAGACCGATCAGGAACCACACGGCGAACCGCACCCACGTCTGCCACTGGAGGAACGTGATCAGCCAGATCGAGAAGACGATGCCCACCGCGGGCACGACGGGCATGGCCGGCGTACGGAAGGTGCGCGGCAGCTCCGGCTGGCGGTAGCGCAGCACGATCACCGCGACGCAGACCACGACGAACGCCAACAGGATGCCGATGTTGGTGAGTTCGGCCGCCTCGCCGATCGGCAGGAACCCGGCGATGAGCGCCGAGGCGACGCCGACGATCCACGTCACGCGGGTCGGCACGTGCCGCGTCGGGTGGGTCTTCGCGAACCACTTCGGCAGCAGGCCGTCGCGCGACATGGCGAACCACACGCGCGTGACGCCCAGCATGAACGTGAACATCACGGTGAGGATGCCGATGATCGCGCCCACCGCGATCACGTCCGCGAGGCCGCTCAGGCCCACCGACTTGAACGCGGTCGAGAACCCGCTCTCCGGGTCGATGTCCTTGTAGTTCTGCATGCCGGTCAGGACCAGGCAGGCGAGCACGTAGAGGATCATCGAGATGATCAGCGAGTAGATGATCGCCTTCGGCATGTGGCGCTGCGCGTCCTTCGACTCCTCGGCCGCCGTCGACATCGCGTCGTAGCCGAAGACCGCGAAGAAGACCGTGGCCGCGCCCGTGAACGCGCCGCTGACGCCGAACGGGAAGAACGGCGTGTAGTTGTCCGAGTTGATGTGGAAGACGCCGACGCCGATGACGAGCAGCACGACGAGCACCTTGAGGATGACCACGAAAGTCTCGAAGCGGGCCGCGTTCTTCATGCCCATGTTCAGCAGCCACGCGATGAGCAGACACAGCGCCGCGGCGAACAGGTCGACCTTGTGGCCGCTGCCGGTGCCCGGCGCGCCCAGCATCCAGCTGGGCAGGTCGAGACCCATCTCGCCCAGCAGGAAGCTGAAGTAGCCGGAGATACCGATCGCGACGACGGCGACGATCGCCGTGTACTCCAGGAGCAGGTCCCAGCCGATGAACCAGCCGACGAGCTCACCGAGGACCGCGTAGCCGTACGTGTACGCGGACCCGGCCTTCGGGATGAGCCCGGCGAACTCCGCGTACGACAGGGCGGCCGCGGCGCTCGCGATGCCCGCGATGAGGAACGAGACGAGGACCGCGGGCCCCGCCGTGCCGTTCGCGACGGTGCCGGCGAGGGTGAAGATGCCCGCGCCGATGATGCCGCCGACACCGATCGCGGTGAGCTGCCACAGGCCGAGGGAACGGGTGAGCTTTCCGCCGGACTCCGTGTCCTCGATCTGCTCGATGGGCTTGCGGCGCAGTACGCCCTGCCCTCTCGAGATCTTCGGGGGGACGGTCATGGGGACCTCACCTCTTCGCTGCTGCGACGACGGCTGACGGCCGATCATGATGCCCCTGCCGCGGCAGGGACGGAAGACAGCAGCGCCGTGGGCGCACCCACGGAAATTTTTACGGGACGACCGTGACCGGCCAGCGGCCCGCCTTCACCAGACGCACGGCGACCGAGCCGACGATGCGGTGGCCCGCCTGCTCCGAGGCGCCGACGACCACCGCGTCCGCCTTCAACTCGTCGGCGGCCGTGACCAGGCCGTTGAACGGGTCGCCGCGGAAGGTGTGGAACTCCCAGCGCACGTCGTATATGCCCTTGACCCGCTCCGTGGCCTCGCGGATATAGGCGATGAGCCCCTCCGCGATCTCGTCGGTCGTCTCGGCGACGGGCACCCCGAGCGCGGCCCCGCTCGTCATCACGGGCTGCACGTAGACCACGGCGAGCAGCGCGCGCTGCCTGCGGGCCAGGCCCCCTGCGTAGGCCGCCGCGCGGAACGAGGAATCGGATCCGTCGACACCGACGACGATCACTTTCGGTCCGTCGGTGCCGCGTTCGAACTGATGTGGCTGATCTTCGGTCACGCGGCAGAGGTTAACCGAGAAGCCGCCGATCAGGTGCTTTCCCGCGTCCCATCCGGTGGTTCCGTGCGCGGCGCCCGCGTGCCGTGTCACGCATTAATCATGACAAAGCATCAGGACACCACGGGACGACGCGCGTTGCTGCGCGGCTTCACCGCCGTCGGCCTGGCCGCGCTCACCGGCTGCGCGGGACCCGACCGGCAGGGCGCCGCCCCGGCCCCGGCGGGCGGAGCCGCCCGGCCCGTGCGCGAACCGTCCACGTACCGGCTGCGCCCGATGGCAGGACCCGGCGGTCCGCGGCGCGCGGCCCTGAAGGTGCGCAAGGCGCCCATCCTGAGGTTGGACACCGCTCCCGGCGACCGCGCCATGGCGCTCACCTTCGACGACGGCCCCGACCCCGCGTACACCCCCGAGATCCTGCGGATCCTGCGCGAGCACGACATGCGCGCGACGTTCCTCGTGTGCGGGGGCCGGGCGCGGGAGAGCCCCGACCTGCTGCGCAGGATGGTCGACGAAGGACATGTCATCGGCAACCACACCTGGACGCACCCGCTGCTCCTGAAGCTGGACAGGACGCGGATCCGCGCCGAGATCGAGCGCACCTGTGAACTCATCGAGCGGACCGTCGGCGAGCCTCCGCTCTGGTTCCGGGCGCCCTACGGTGCGTGGAACCGGAACGTCTTCGAGCTGGGGACCGAACTCGGCATGGAGCCCCTGGCCTGGACCGTGGACTCGCTCGACTGGGACGACCCCGGCGCCCCGACGGTGATCTCCCGGGTCGTGAACCGGGCCGCCCCCGGCGTGATCGTGCTCAACCACGACGCGGGCGGCGACCGCTCCCAGACGCTCACCGCCGTACGCAGCTACCTGCCGCGGCTGCTCGACGCCGGGTACCGGATGACGGTGCCGCGCCCCTTCGGGGTGTGACGTGACGTCAGCGCGCCGACACGAGGCGCGCGAACGCCACGACATTCCCCTCGTAACCGTCGCGCTTCGAGAAGCGGCCGCCGCACGTGATGAGCCGCAGCTCCGGTGTGCTGTGCGAGCGATAGACCTTGCGGCCGGGAAAGCGGGACTTCGCGAACACCTGGACCCCGTAGACCCGGAAGACGGCCGTCCTGCCGTCCTTGCGGCGGATCTCCACGTGGTGGCCTGCGCGCAGCGAGCCCAGGCCGTAGAAGACGGCGGGGCCGCGCGCGTTGTCGACGTGGCCCACGACGACGGCGGTGCCCCGCTCGCCGGGCGCCGCCGCGCCCGAGAACCAGCCGGCCAGATTGGCTTCTTTCGGCGGCGGTGCGTCGATCCAGCCCTCCGCGTCCAGGCCGACCTCCGTCACCGGGGCGTCGACCCGGATCGCCGGGATCCGGACCCGGTCGACCGGCGAGAAGGGCAGCGGGCGGGCGGCCTTCGCCTGCGCCGGCTCGGGCGGGCGCCGTTCGGCGGCCGCGGCGGATGCGGGTTGCGGGGGTCCTGCGTCGAACTCCCCGGACCCGCTGCGGACGAGGGCGAGCCCGGTGAGCAGCACCAGCGCGAGCACACCCCACGGGGCGTGCCTCCTGGGCTGTTCCTCGTCCGTGAAGCGCCAGTTCGACATGGGGAGGCGGCGGGGCGGGTCAGACGCTCTTGTCGCCGGTGCGGCGGCGCGCCACGACGTACGCGGTGCCGAGCGCGCCCGCGATCAGGGCACCACCGAGGGCGACCTCCCGCAGGTCGAGCCCTCCGGCACTGCCGCCGATACCGGCCTTGACGCCCTGGGGGACGGGGCTGGGGGAGGAGTCGGGGCGGCCGGTGGCGATGGTGAGGTCGACCCTGCGGGGCTGGCTGTCGGGGCAGGTGAACGTCACGGTGTAAGCGGCGCCCTGTTTCGCGTCCCAGTCGACGGGGACGCTGCGTGAGCCCTCATCGGCCGGGATCGTGACGGAGTCGAAGATCCCGGCCGTCACCTTGGTGTCGCCGGGGCAGCCGCTGGCCGACAGGGTCACCTTGCCCCCCGCGGCGATCGTGGTGGGGGAGATGCTCGGCCGGAACGAGTCGGAGTCCTCGGCGTGCGCCGTCGGCGCGGTCAGGGACAGAGCGGCCAAAGAGAGCACCGTGGCGGATGCGGCGCGTATCGCGTGCATGGGGTTCCTCCGGGGTCCACGAGGAGCGGCAGCGGACCGTTTCCGCGCGCAGGGGACAGGCACCTCGATGCCGGAAACGCTAGGGACACCCCCGTACGGCCGCGATCGGTGTCGTACGAACGGGGCACACATGTGGGCCGGTCAGGTGTCTTGCCGGCCGTGCTGATGCTCGATCGGACCGGCGGTGTGCCAGACGTGCGGGCCCGCACCGCGCCACTCCACGAGGTGCGGATCGTCCAGCGTCACGTCCGACTCGCCGAACCCGGCGCGGCGCAGCAGCTCGGTCAGGTCCGTGTCGCTGTGCGCCAGGCCGAGCGCCTGGCCGCGGACGGAGACATGCCGGCCACCCGCCGGTGCGGGCGGGTGGACGACGATCGGGGCGTGCCATCGGGTCATGCACCACAGCGTGCGGCGCGCAGGGGCGGACCGCAGCCGGAACCGGTCAGTTCGCGCCGGGGAACAGCATCAGGAACGGTTCCGCCGTGGCCGCGACGCCCCGGCTGTACGGCGCGTCGAGGTCCCAGATCAGGAAGAGCAGGAACGCGATCAGGGACGAGAAGAGCCCGGCGAGGAGCAGCTCGCGCTTGGTGCGCCTGATCTGCAGCGCGAAGATCATGCCGATGGTGACCAGGGCGCCGACGACCAGACCGAACCAGACGACGCCCGGCATCGTGGCGCTCGTCGAGTCCGCGCGGGCGCCGCGCGCCTCGTCGGCGGCCGTCACCTGGTCGAGCAGCGGCTGGTAGGCCTGCGCCTGGAAGTCGTTCTTCGGCTCGAAGTCCGTGACGTCCTCGCGCACCTTCTGCAGCAGTGCGTCGCCCTTGGCGGTCAGCTCGCCCTTGTTGC
This sequence comes from Streptomyces nidicola, assembly GCF_050106155.1. NCBI lineage: Bacteria > Bacillati > Actinomycetota > Actinomycetes > Kitasatosporales > Streptomycetaceae > Streptomyces > Streptomyces nidicola. The sequence continues at coordinate 773,722 of NZ_JBNBPI010000001.1, read as the reverse complement.
GCATCGAGTCCCACTCGGTGCCGACGACATGGCTGACATACCTGTCGACATCCGCGCGAATGTCGTCCCGTACCTCCGCCGGATAGACCCGGACGCGTTCATGGATCTCGTGCAGCGCCTGCGCCTCACTGCGTACATGGTCCTCGGCGGCGCTGCGGCCCTCCCAGACGCCCGCGATGGCGAGGCCGAGGACGATCGCGTAGACCACGCCGATCATCATCGTCATGTACTCGATGACGTCGGGAGTCTCGGACGGGTCGTCGTCATCGCCGATCCTGCGCTGTTGCAGGACCTGGACGACGAGGACGACACCGCAGACCGCGAGCATCGCGAGGACGAGAACAAGCCATTCCGACATCGACAGCTCCACAAAGGTTCAACGAGTTCAGCGGGGGCGCAGCGCGGCGACGGCGAGCACCGCGGGCGCCGTGATGAGCAGGGTGAGCGTGACCAGGGACGGGCCGCCGCGCGGTGGGGCGCGGTGGGCGGTGGGGCGGTAGGCCGGGTAGTGCACCGGCTTCGGTCTTGGCGGCGGCTTCGTATGGGTCGGGGTCGGCTTCGGCTTTGGTTTCGGGGGCGGTTCGGGCGCCGGAGGCGGAGGCGGGGGAGGCGTCGGGGTCGGTGTCGGCGGAGGTGGAGGTGGCGGAGGCGGCGGTGGTGGTGGAGGCGGTGGGGGTGCCGGCTTGGGAGGCGGAGGCTTGGGGGCCGGCTTCTTCGGCGGGGGAGTGCTGGGGCCCGCACGGCAGATGACACCGCTGCCGGAGACCGCCACCGCGTCGCCCGACGAGCCGCCGTCCACGGAGGCGTACGCGCAAGCGTCGGCAGGGACGGCGATCGGTGCGGCGGCGGCCGCCGCGCTCGGCGCACCGCACAGCCAGGCGGTGGCGAGCACCGCGACGACGCGGGTGACCAGGGCTGACCCGGAGCGCTTGGTTCGATGCACGACCATGATCCTGAGCAGCGGCGGGCCCCGGCACGCCGACCCGGACCCGGAATGCCCCGATGGTGGGGCGCGGGAGCATTCGGGTTTGCGGGCGTGCGCGGGCCTGCTACCGAAACCGCGCCCCGGGGCACATGCCTCTGCCGCACCCGAAGAAATCTTCCCCCGCATTGAACACAGCCGTCACCGCCGCGCGTACCTAGGGCCATGTGCGACCCACCCGGGCTCGCACAACACCCAAGCAATGTGCGGGAGTTGAGATGAAGACCTCCTGGCGGAGCGCCTCGCTCGTAGCGACAGCTGCGGCCCTGCTGGCGCTGACGACGGCGTGCGGTCAGGACCAGGGCGACCAGGCGGACACGGGCCAGAACGTGGGCAGCGCGGCCGATGCGCAGGGCGGCTACGGATCGTCCGACGGCTACGGCTCGTCCGGCACCACCGACAAGAGCGCCGCCAAGGCCAAGTCCGCGGGCCAGCTGGCCTCGTGGGACAGCAAGGAACTCGGCAAGGTGCTCACCGACAGCGACGGGATGACCCTGTACCGCTTCGACAAGGACACCGCCGAGCCGCCCAAGTCGAACTGCGACGCGGCGTGCCTGAAGGCGTGGCCGGCGGTGCCGGCGAGCGGCGCCAAGGCCGCGCCCGGGGTCGACGCCTCGCTGCTCGGCGAGGTGACTGCCGCCGACGGCACGAAGCAGCTGACGGTCGACGGCTGGCCCATGTACCACTACGCGATGGACAAGAAGGCAGGTGACGTCAAGGGCCAGGGCGTGGGCGGCACTTGGTGGGCCGCGGCCCCCGACGGCAAGAAGGCCAACAAGAAGGCGGAGCAGGAGGCCGGGGCCCAGCCCGCGGACCTCGAGGGCCTGTCCACGCGCAACGACCCGAAGCTCGGTGAGGTCGTCGTCGACAAGAACGGCATGACGGTCTACCGCTTCCTCAAGGACTCGGCCTGGCCCATCAAGTCGAACTGCGTCGGTGCCTGCGCCGAGAAGTGGCCGGCTCTCGCTCCGGTTGCGAAGAACGACACGCAGAACATTCCACTGAAGGGCTACATGACCTTCACAAGGCCCGACGGAACCAAGCAGCAGACCTTGAACTGCTGGCCCGTCTACACCTTCTCGGGCGACAAAAAGCCAGGTGACACGAACGGCCAGGGCGTAGGAGGTACTTGGTACGCGGCGGCTCCGAATGGAAAGCCGGTGGGCGCTCCCAAGTAACAACCAGGAGGGTCAAGTGCGTTCGGTGAGGCGCTCACAGTAGAGTCGTCAACGGAATTGGCTCGTTGCCGGTCCGTTCCCCGCATGGCCAGGTCAGGCCGTGTGGAGGGAGCGGGCCGGTTCTTTTCGTCGAGGAAAGAGAAGGTTTCGGGATGGTTTCGGATCGTTGCCGATTGGCACGTGACGGAGGCAGTGACCGGGAACGGACGGTCAATTTCCGTTTTGACTCGCTCCATTGGCGGTGGATCAGTAGCCTCTGCTCGAACACCGGCACGCCTACGCCATGGAGACCTTGATGCAGCGTCCCGCCTGGGCCCCACGGGGCATCGACATCTCGGTGCCCAGTGTGTCCCGAATCTACGATTTCTACCTGGGCGGTTCGCACAACTTCGAGGTCGACCGGGAGGCCGCCCGCAAGGCCATGGAGTTCCTGCCGGGGCTGCCGAAGATCATGCAGGCGAACCGGGCGTTCATGCGCCGGGCCGTGCGGTACGCCGCCGAGCAGGGCATCACGCAGTTCCTCGACATCGGCTCCGGCATCCCGACGTTCGGCAATGTGCACGAGGTGGCCCAGCAGGCGAGCCCCGGGGCGCGCGTGGTGTACGTCGACCACGACCCGGTCGCCGTCGCGCACAGCAAGGCGGTCCTCGAGGATGTCCCGCACACCGGAGTCGTCACGGCCGACCTTCGTAAGCCGCGGGAGATCCTGGAGAGCCCCGAAGTCGCCGAACTCCTCGACCTGGAGCGGCCGGTGGCCCTGCTCCTCGTCGCCGTACTGCACTTCATCGAGGAGGCCGACGACCCGTACGCGGCCGTGGCCGAACTCAGTGAGGCGCTCGCACCCGGCAGCCTGCTCATTGTGACGCATGCCTCCAATGAGGGCATGCCCATAGAGACGGAGCGGGCGGACGGGATGGTCGACGTCTATCGAAACGATGTCCGCAATCCGCTGATCATGCGGAACCGCGACGAGATCAAACGGTTCTTCAAGGGGTACGAGGTGGTCGCACCGGGCATCGTGGCGATGCCGGTGTGGCGGCCCGACACCGCCCCGGAGGACGAGGACCCGTATACGTACGCGGGCTATGTGGGAGTGGGGCGCAAGGCGTGACTGCTGCATCCTCCCGGGGCACGAACCCCGGACCTCAGGCCGGAAAAGCCGGCCGGGCGGGCAGGTCGGCACGGACCGACGACGGCATCGGTGGTGATGCGTCGGGCGGTCCCGAAGACAGAGCCCGCGAGTTCGCCATGATCTGGAGCCGGGCGATCTTCCCGGTCACGGCGACCTCGCTGACCCGGCACGAGTTCGAGGCGGAACTCGTGCCTCTCGTGCGCCGGCTGCGCACGGCGCTCGCCGCGCGGACCCTGGACGGCGCAGCGGCGCAGGCCGTCGGCGCGGCCCTGGTCGACGCCCACTGCACCGACCCCGAGGCGCTCACCCAGACCCTCGACGTGGTGGAGACGCATCTCGTCCGGCACTGCGGCGAAGAGGCGCCCTCCGCGGAGCGCGCGGAGGAACTGCGCTCGCGCTGCGCCCGCATCCAGCACGCGATGGCCGCCGGGTTCGCGGCCGCGCTGCGGGAGCGCACCCGCAGCGAACAGGAGGCCATATCGCGCGCCGCGCTCGACGCCCGCAGCGCCGTCGCCGAGGCCCTGCACGCGAGCGAGGCCAAGTTCCGCGCGGTGTTCCACGGCGCCGCGATCGGCATCGGGATCGCCGACCTCGACGGCACCATCCTCGAGGTCAACGAGACGATGGTGCGGATGTTCGGCGGCAGCAGGCAGCAGCTGCTCAAGCGCAAGGCCCACGAACTGACCCACCCCGAGGACGCCCCGCACATCTGGCGCATGTACCACGAGCTGGTGCAGGGGGACCGCGAGCACTATCGGGTGGAGAAGGCCTACTCGCGCCCGGACGGCACCGCCCTGTGGACGAACCTGACGGTCTCCCTGCTGCGCGACGCGGACGGCGCCCCCCAGTACCAGCTGGCGCTCATGGAGGACGTGACCGAGCGCCGGCTGCTGAACCTGCGGCTGCGCTACGAAGCCACCCATGACGCGCTCACCGGACTCCCCAACCGCACCCTGTTCTTCGAGCGCCTGGAGAAGGTGCTCAGCGCGGGCAACGGCATGCGCTTCGGCCTCTGCTATCTCGACCTCGACGGCTTCAAGACCATCAACGACAGCCTCGGCCACGCGGCGGGCGACCGGCTCCTCGTCGAGGTCGCGGACCGCCTCCAGGCCTGCGCCACCGCGCCCGGCGAGATGGTCGCGCGGCTCGGCGGCGACGAGTTCGTGGCGCTGACCACCGGCAAGGACACCCAGGCCGAGGTCGACGAGCTGGCAGGACGCATCATGCACGCCCTGGCCACGCCCATCCGCATCGACGGCCGAGAGCTGACCGTGCGCGGCTCCGTCGGCATCGTCGAAGGTCCGGCCGCCGAGCGCAGCCCCGCCGAGGTGCTGCGCAGCGCCGACATCACGATGTACCGGGCCAAGTCCGCGGGCGGCAACCGTTACGAGCTGGCCGACCCCGAGGCCGACGCCCGGGCGATCACGCGGCACGGCCTGACGACGGCGCTGCCCGCCGCCCTGGACCGCGGCGAGTTCTTCATCGAGTACCAGCCCTTGGTGCACCTCGGCGACGGCAGCGTGCGCGGCGCGGAGGCCCTGGTCCGCTGGCTGCATCCGCAGCACGGCGTGCTCGGCCCCGACCGCTTCATCCCGCTCGCCGAGCACACGGGACTGATCGTGCCGCTCGGTCGCTGGGTCCTCGAGGAATCGGTCCGGCAGGCGCGGGTGTGGCAGGACCGGTACGAGGAGGCGGGCCCGTTCCGCATCAACGTCAACCTGTCCCCGATGCAGCTGACCCACCCCGGACTGGTGACGGACACCGTCGACATCCTGGAGCGCTTCGGCCTCGAACCGGACGCGCTGTGCCTGGAGGTGACGGAGTCGGCGCTCATCGGCGCGGACGACGACCTCCTGAAGCCGCTGCGACGGCTCTCCGAAATGGGCGTCGACATCGCCCTCGACGACTTCGGCACCGGCTACTCGAACCTGGCCAACCTGCGCCGGCTGCCCGTGAACGTCCTCAAGCTGGACCGCTCCTTCACGCAGGGCATGCAGCAGTTCCCCGCGGACCCCGTCGACCTGAAGATCGTCGAGGGCATCGTCTCGCTCGCCCACAGCCTGGACCTCTCGGTCACCGTCGAGGGCGTGGAGACCGGTGCGCAGGCCGAACAGCTCCGGCACCTCAACTGCGACACCGCACAGGGCTGGTACTACGCCCGCCCGGGCCCGCCGGACCGCCTCCACGAACTGGCGTTGGCGGACGCGACGGGATAATCAAGCCCGGGCAAATCAGGCCCAGCCGCATCAAGCCCCGCGGGCACATCCAAGTGGCGCCGGGCAAATCAAGCCCCGCCGGCGATTGAGGCGCGGGGTCCGGGGCAGCGCCCCGCGACCGTGCGCCGGGTGACCGCACCCATCACTCCCGCCCCTCCAAGAGCATCCGCTGAAGCTCACGCGCAGCGCGTGGCGGGGCCACATCCGACCGGTGCGCGAGCGCAATCGTGCGGCTCAGTCCCGGCTTGGCCAGCGGCGTCACCCGTAGATCCGCCCCGGCCCGGTGCGCCACCATCCACGGCACCACCGCCACCCCGAGCCCGGCCCGTACGAACCCGAGGACCGCGTCCATCTCGCCGCCCTCCACCGCGAAGTCCGGCTCGAACCCCTCGCCCCGGCACGCGGCGACGGTCAGCTCCCGCAGGTCGTACCCGTGCCGGAACATGACGAGCCGCTCGCCCTCCAGGTCGGAGATCCGCACGGACTTGCGGCCCCGCCCCGGCGCGGGCGCGTCCTGGGACGACACCACCACCAGCTCCTCGCGCAGCAGCTCCACCGTCGTCAGGGCGGGCGCGGGCGCCGGCAGCGGGAGCACGACGAGCGCGAGGTCGAGGGCGCCGCGCGCGAGTTCTCGTACGAGGTCGTGGGAGCCGCCCTCCTCGATCAGCAGCTGGATCCCCGGATACCGGTCGTGGAAGGACCGCAGCACGTCCGGCAGCAGCCCCGTGCACAGCGAAGGCGTCGCGCCGAGCCGCACCCGGCCCCGCTTGAGCTGCGCCAGCTCCTGCACCTCGTGCCGCGCCGTGTCCGCGTCGGCGAGGATCCTGCGGGCGAGCGGCAGGAGCGCCTCCCCGGCGTCGGTCAGCGAGATGTTGCCGCGGGCCCGCAGGAAGAGGTCGACCCCCAGCTCCCGCTCGAGCGCCCGGATCTGCTGGGACAGCGACGGCTGGGCGACATGCACCAGCTCGGCGGCGCGCGTGAAGTGCCGGGTCTCCGCGACCGCGACGAAGTACTGGAGCTGCTGGAACTGCATACCGGCCAGCATAGTTCCCTCGATAGCGAATGCCTATCGAAATGAGGTGGTCCATGTCTTGGACCGATCGGGCCCTTGGGCTCTAGCGTCTTGACCCATGGCTCTGGCAACGAGGACGGACCGACGGCCGTCCATGGCACGCACTGTCTGGGACAGCTCCGTCGGGAAGAAGACCGTGATGGCGGTGAGCGGCCTCGTCATGCTGCTCTACCTGGTCGCCCACATGATCGGGAACCTCAAGATCTTCTTCGGCCCTCCGGAGATCAACCACTACGCCCACTGGCTGCGGACCATGGGCGAGCCGGTCCTCCACTACGAGTGGGGCCTGTGGATCGTCCGGGTCGTGCTGGTCGTCGCCGTCGTCGCGCACGCCACGTCCGCGTACCAGCTGAGCCGGCGCGGCATCAAGGCGCGCCCCAGCAAGTACGTGCACAAGAAGCCGCGTTCGGACTACGCCACGCGGACCATGCGCTGGGGCGGCATCATCCTCGCCCTGTTCATCGTCTGGCACATCCTCGACCTGACGACCGGCACGGTGCACCCCGGCGGCTACGAGCACCTGCGCCCGTACCAGAACATCATCGACACGTTCTCGACCTGGTACAGCAACGTCATCTACATCGTCGCGATGCTCGCCCTCGGCTTCCACATCCAGCACGGGTTCTGGAGCGCCGCGCAGACCCTCGGCGTCGGCAGCCGCACCCGCGACCGCGTGCTGAAGACCGTCGGCAACGTACTCGCCGTAGTGCTCACGCTCGGCTTCATCGCCGTGCCCGTGGGCGTCATGACCGGATTGGTGAGCTGAAGAACATGACCACGTCCAGGGAATACGCGGACTACGCAACCGGCGAACCGGTCGTCGACACCAAGGCCCCGCAAGGCCCCGTCAACGAGCGCTGGGACACCCGCCGCTTCGAGGCCAAGCTGGTCAACCCGGCCAACCGCCGCAAGCACACCGTCATCGTCGTGGGCACGGGCCTCGCGGGCGGTTCCGCCGGTGCCACCCTCGCCGAACAGGGCTACCACGTCGTCCAGTTCTGCTACCAGGACTCGCCGCGCCGCGCCCACTCGATCGCCGCGCAGGGTGGTATCAACGCCGCGAAGAACTACCGCAACGACGGCGACTCGGTGCACCGCCTCTTCTACGACACCGTCAAGGGCGGCGACTTCCGCGCCCGCGAGTCGAACGTGCACCGCCTCGCGCAGATCTCCGTCGAGATCATCGACCAGTGCGTCGCGCAGGGTGTGCCGTTCGCCCGCGAGTACGGCGGCCTCCTCGACACCCGCTCCTTCGGCGGTGTGCAGGTGTCCCGTACGTTCTACGCCCGCGGCCAGACGGGCCAGCAGCTGCTGCTCGGCGCCTACCAGGCGCTCAGCCGCCAAGTCGCCGCCGGGAACATCGAGTTGCACCCGCGCACCGAGATGCTCGACCTCGTCATCGTGGACGGCAAGGCCCGCGGCATCGTCGCCCGCGACCTCATCACCGGCAAGATCGAGACGTACTTCGCGGACGCCGTCGTGCTCGCATCCGGCGGCTACGGCAACGTCTTCTACCTGTCGACGAACGCCATGAACTCCAACGCGACCGCGATCTGGCGCGCCCACCGGCGCGGCGCCTACTTCGCCAACCCGTGCTTCACGCAGATCCACCCCACGTGCATCCCGCGCACCGGCGACCACCAGTCGAAGCTGACGCTGATGTCGGAGTCGCTGCGCAACGACGGCCGGATCTGGGTGCCGAAGGCCAAGGGCGACGACCGCCCGGCGAACAAGATCCCCGAGGACGAGCGCGACTACTACCTGGAGCGCATCTACCCGGCGTTCGGCAACCTCGTGCCCCGAGACATCGCCTCCCGCGCCGCGAAGAACGTGTGCGACGAGGGCAGGGGAGTGGGCCCCGGCGGCCAGGGTGTGTACCTCGACTTCGCCGACGCCATCAAGCGCATGGGGAAGAAGGCCGTCGAGGCCAAGTACGGCAACCTCTTCGACATGTACGCGCGGATCACCGACGAGGACCCGTACAAGACGCCGATGCGGATCTACCCCGCCGTGCACTACACGATGGGCGGCCTCTGGGTCGACTACGACCTCCAGACCACCATCCCCGGCCTGTTCGCCATCGGTGAGGCCAACTTCTCCGACCACGGCGCCAACCGGCTCGGCGCCTCCGCGCTGATGCAGGGCCTCGCGGACGGCTACTTCGTCCTCCCGGCCACCATCAACGACTACCTCGCCAAGCACCCGCACAAGGACGAGGTGAACGCCGAACACCCGGCCACCGTCGAGGTCGTGCGCGAGACCGAGGAGCGGCTCGCGAAGCTGCTCGCGGTCGACGGCGACCGCACGCCCGACTCCTTCCACCGCGAACTCGGCGAGCTCATGTGGGAGTTCTGCGGCATGGCCCGCACCGATGCGGGGCTGCGCAAGGCGCTCGACCGGATCCCGCAGATCCGCGAGGAGTTCTGGCGCCGCATCAAGGTCCCCGGCACCGGCGAGGAGTTCAACCAGTCCCTGGAGAAGGCCAACCGCATCATCGACTACATCGAGCTCGCCGAGCTGATGTGCCTCGACGCACTGCACCGCGCCGAGTCCTGCGGCGGGCACTTCCGCGAGGAGTCGCAGACCCCCGACGGCGAGGCCGAGCGCAGGGACGAGGACTTCTCCTACGCGGCCGCCTGGGAGTTCACCGGCACCGGCGCGGCCCCCACCCTGCACAAGGAAGACCTGGTCTTCGAGTACGTCCACCCCACTCAGCGGAGCTACGCATGAAGCTCACCCTGCGCGTCTGGCGCCAGAAGAACGCCGACGCCGAAGGCCACATGTCCACCTACGACGTGGACGGAATCTCGCAGGACATGTCGTTCCTGGAGATGCTCGACACGCTCAACGAGGAGCTCATCCTCAAGGGCGAGGACCCGGTCGCCTTCGACCACGACTGTCGCGAGGGCATCTGCGGCGCCTGCTCGCTCGTCATCAACGGCGACGCGCACGGCCCGGAGCGCACCACCACCTGTCAGCTGCACATGCGGTCCTTCAAGGACGGCGACACGATCGACATCGAGCCGTGGCGCGCCTCCGCCTTCCCGGTCGTGAAGGACCTGGTCGTGGACCGCTCGGCCTTCGACCGGATCATCCAGGCCGGCGGCTACATCACGGCCCCCACGGGCGCCGCCCCCGAGGCGCACAGCACCCCGGTCCCCAAGCCGGACGCGGACTTCTCCTTCGAGCACGCCGAGTGCATCGGCTGCGGAGCCTGTGTGGCCGCCTGCCCTAACGGCGCGGCGATGCTGTTCACCTCGGCAAAGATCAACCACCTCAACGTCCTGCCGCAGGGCGCACCCGAGCGCGAGACCCGCGTCCTCGACATGGTGGGTCAGATGGACGAGGAGGGCTTCGGCGGCTGCACGCTCACCGGCGAGTGCGCGACGGCCTGCCCGAAGGGCATCCCGCTGTTCTCCATCACCAGCATGAACAAGGAGTGGCTGCGCGCGAACCGCAAGGTCAGCCGCTGATCGTCCGCTGATCAGGCAAGCGCGACAGGCGTCCCGCGAAGAGCGCGGGGTGGGCGGGACCGGCGTGGTGCTCAACCTCCGGTCCCGTCATCGCGTTTCCGGCACACTCCTCTTCAGGTACGGAGCGGTCCTGCTCACCGGATCGGCGGCCACGCCCGCAGGCGTCCCCGCGGCCACGACGCGCCCGCCCTCGGCCCCGCCTCCGGGCCCCATGTCGATCACCCAGTCCGCCCCGGCGACCACCGCCATGTCGTGCTCGACCACGACCACGGAGTGCCCGGCGTCGACGAGACCGTTCAGCTGCCGCAGCAGCACCTCCACATCGGCCGGGTGCAGGCCGGTCGTCGGCTCGTCGAGGAGGTACAGGGTGTGCCCGCGCCGCACCCGCTGCAACTCGCTGGCCAGCTTGATGCGTTGGGCCTCGCCGCCCGACAGCTCGGTGGCCGGCTGCCCGAGCCGCAGATAGCCGAGGCCGACGTCGAGCAGCGTGCGCAGGCTGCGCAGTACGGGACGGGCCGCTTCGTCATTCGCCTCCTGGAAGAACTCCGCCGCGCTCTCCACCGTCAGATCGAGGACCTCGGCGATGTTCCGCCCCCGGTAGGCGACTTGGAGCGTCTCCGGGTTGTAGCGGGCGCCCGCGCAGTCCGGGCACGGCGCGTACGTACTCGGCAGGAACAGCAGCTCCACGCTGACGAAACCCTCGCCCTGACATGTCTCGCAGCGCCCGCCGGTGACGTTGAACGAGAAGCGGCCGACGCCGTAGCCGCGCGCCTTCGCCTCGTCGGTCCCCGCGAAGAGTTTGCGTACGACGTCGAACAGGCCCGTGTACGTGGCCAGGTTGGAGCGGGGTGTGCGGCCGATGGGCTTCTGGTCCACGACGACGAGCCGGCCGACGCCCTCCAGGTCCTCGGTGATCTCGCCGATCAGCGTCGACTTCCCGGAACCGGAGACACCCGTGATGGCAGTGAAGGCGCCCAGCGGGAACTCGGCGGTGACGTCGACCAGGTTGTGCCGGGTCACCGGGCCGACCTTCAACCAGCCCTTGGGGGTGCGGACTTGGCGTCCGGTGGCCGGTTCCCCGGCGAAGAGGTAGCGGGCCGTCGCCGAGTCCGTGACCTCGCGCAGTCCGTCCACCGGTCCGCTGTGCAGCACGAGCCCGCCGTGCTCCCCGGCCCGCGGGCCCACGTCGACCAGCCAGTCGGCGTGCCGCATGACGTCCAAGTGGTGCTCGACCACGAAGACGGAGTTGCCCGACGCCTTCAACCGGTCGAGGACGGTGAGGAGCGACTCGGTGTCGGCGGGGTGGAGGCCGGCCGACGGCTCGTCAAGGACGTATACGACACCGAAGAGCCCCGACCTCAACTGCGTTGCCAGGCGCAGCCGTTGGAGCTCGCCCGCCGACAGGGAGGGCGTCGGACGGTCGAGGCTGAGATAGCCGAGACCGAGCTCGGTGACCGTGGCGATGCGGGCCCGCAGATCCTCGGTGAGCACGCGCGCCGTCTCGGACGTGTCGCCCTCGGTGGCAAGCAGCTCGGCGAGGTCCGCCAGCGGGACACCGGCGAGATCGGCGATCGTACGGCCCGCGAAGGTGACGGCCAGCGACTCCGCGCGCAGCCGGGCGCCGCCGCAGACAGGACACGGCGTGCTCTCCAGGAACCGCTCCGCCTTCGCGCGCAGCGACTGGCTCTTGGAGTCCGAGAAGGTCTTGAGCACGTACCGGTTCGCGCTCATGTACGTGCCCTGGTACGGGCGGTGGATGCGGCCCGCGTCCCGCACCGGGTGCACGGTCACCACCGGCTGCTCGTCCGTGAACAGGATCCAGTCCCGGTCCGCCCGCGCCAGCTCCCGCCACGGACGGTCGACGTCGTAACCCAGCGCGTCGAGGACGTCGCGCAGGTTCTTGCCCTGCCAGGCCCCCGGCCACGCCGCGATGGCGCCCTCGCGGATCGACAGCGAGGGGTCGGGCACCAGCAGTTCCTCGGTGGTGCGGTGCACTTGTCCGAGGCCGTGGCACGAAGGGCACGCCCCGGCCGCCGTGTTGGACGAGAACGCGTCCGAATCGAGGCGTTCCGCGCCCTCCGGATACGTACCGGCCCGCGAGAACAGCATCCGCAGCGAGTTCGACAGCGTCGTGACCGTGCCGACCGAGGAGCGGGACGTCGGCGCCGAACGGCTCTGCTGCAGCGACACCGCGGGCGGCAGACCGCTGATCTCGCCGACCTTCGGCGCGCCGACCTGATGGATCAGCCGGCGCGCGTACGGGGCGACCGACTCGAAGTAGCGGCGCTGCGCCTCCGCGTAGATCGTGCCGAAGGCGAGCGACGACTTGCCCGAGCCGGACACCCCCGTGAAGACCGCGAGGACGTCCCGGGGGATGTCCACGTCGACGCCCTTGAGGTTGTGCTCGCGGGCGCCGCGCACCCGCACGAGACCGTCGTGGCGGGGATCGGGCGAGGTGGGGTGGTGCATGGGGCGGGCTCCCGGGCGGCTGCTTCGACTGTCGTACTCCATGATCCACCCATGAGGCGGTGGCGGCGGCACGGAGAACGCCCGATGAATGATGTGCACATGCCTTGACTGGTGGTCACGGGCTCACGCACCGTTACGGAGGTCGTCAGTCGGGCAGTGAGTGGGGGGCTTGTGAGCGGCAGACTTTTCGGCGTGGGCGCGGCGTTGTGCGCTCTCGCCCTCGTGGGTGCGGCGACCGCACCGGCCACGTCGTCACCAGTCCCCGCCTCCTCCGGGCCTCGCCACGGCGGCCTGCCGCTCGGCGCCGCCGACCTGTCCGAGACGCGGACGACGCGAGAACTTCAGCCGGGCGTGACGCTCACCCGGATCGTGCGCGGCGCCGACGCCCCGGCCATGGCGTGGACCGTGGAGGTCTCCATCCCGGGCGGCGCGGGATCGCCCGACCCGGACGCGCCGCCGACCGCGCTGAAGGACGAGGCCAGCGCCGCCGAACTGGCGTCGGGCCTGCGCGCGAAGGGGTTCGACGCCCGCTCCGAGAAGGTCACCACCGCGGCGACCGCCGACTACGCGGGCGGCACGCTCGGCTGGCGGGTCCGTGTCGGCACCTTCCCGACCGAGGCCGCCGCGACCGCCGAACGCACCCGGCTGCGCGCCGCCGGATACACCGGATCTGCCTGGTACACCGGCTGGGACGGGGACGCGGGGGACCGCGGCCCCTGGCGCGTCGACGTCCTGACCATCGACCCGAAGAAGTTCCACGGCGACCTCAAGGCGTCGTACGGCCCGGACCTGGAGAACCGCGAGACCACCAGCGCGCTCGCCGCCGCTAAGAGCGCGACGGCCGGGGTCAACGCGGGCTTCTTCGTCCTCGACCCCAAGGCGGGCGCCCCCGGCGACCCGGCAGGCGTCGGCGTCTACAACGGGCGTCTGCTGAGCGAGGCGGTCAACGGCAGGCCCGGCCTCGTCGTCCACGACTCCGCGCGCGGCACCGAGGTGGAGCGGTTCACCTGGCGGGGGAGCGTCCGCGCCGGCGGGGCGACACTGCCGCTCGACGGCATCGACCGCGTCCCCGGCCTGATCCGCAACTGCGGCGGCACCGCCGACGACACCCCGACCGCCCGTCCGCTGCACGACACCACTTGCACCGACCCCGACGAACTCGTCGCGTTCACTCCGGAGTTCGGCAAGCAGACCCCGAAGGGCGACGGCGCCGAGGCCGTCCTGGACCGGACCGGCCGCGTCGTCGAGGTGCGCTCGCCGCGCGGCGGCACCCTGCCCGCCGGAGGCCGCAGCGTCCAGGCCACGGGTGCGTACGCGCCGCAGCTGGCAGCCCTCGCCAAAAGGGGTCAACCCCTCCGTATCCAGAGCGGGTTGAAGGACACCAAGGGGCGCGACGTCACCGCTTCCCGCTCGACCAGCATCCTCAACGGCGGACCCGAACTCGTCCACGACGGCCGCCGCCACGTCACCCCGGCCGCCGACGGCATGGTGCAGCCCGGCAACCCGAGCTTCTACTACGGCTGGGTGCACAAGCGGAACCCGCGCACCCTCGCCGGCACGGACGCCGAAGGCCGCACCGTGCTCGTCACCGCCGACGGCCGGAGCACCGGATCCCTCGGCCTGAGCATCAACGAGAGCGCCGATGTCGCGGGGTCCCTCGGCCTGCGGGACGCCATCAACCTCGACGGCGGCGGCTCGACCACGATGGTCGTCGACGACCAGGTGATCAACGACCCGTCCGACGCGACCGGTGAACGCCCGGTCGGGGACGCCCTGTTGGTGCTCCCCGACCCCCACTGACGCGAGCGGACGCCCCGGATACACACACGGATACCCACTGACACAAGTTGACGCAAGTTGACGCACGCGCCGGACGATTCGAGGGAGCCGCCATGACCGCCGCCCTGACCCGCCGCACCAGACACCTGTTGCTCGTCCTGGCCGCCCTGCTGCTCACCCTGGGCTCGGCCCCGCCCGCCCTCGCCGCCACGAAGTCGCGGCCCGCCGCCGAGGTCGTCGACGTCACCCAGGTCGCCGACCGTCAGGTGGACCTCTCCGTCCGCGCGTCGGCCCTGGGTGGGCGCACGGTCAAGGTCCGCCTCCTCACCCCCGAAGGCTGGAATCCGGGTGACCGCACCAAGCACTGGCCCACGGTGTGGCTGTTGCACGGCTGCTGCGGCGACTACACGTCCTGGACGAACATGACGGACGTCGCCTCCGTCGAGAGCCTGCGCGACGTCCTCGTGGTGATGCCCGAGGCCGGCTGGAACGGCTGGTACAGCGACTGGTGGAATTACGGCGAGGGCGGCGACCCGGCCTGGGACACCTTCCACACCCGCGATCTGCGCCGCCTCCTGGAGAGCGACTGGGGCGCGGGCTCCCGCCGCGTCGTCGCGGGCCTCTCGATGGGCGGCCAGGGCGCGCTCCTGTACGCGGCCCGGCACCCGGGGATGTTCAAGGCGGCCGCGGCCTACTCCGGCTCCGCGCACCCGCTCCTGAACGACGAGTCGACGAACCGCATCTTGGGCTTCTTCGCGGGCCAGGGCAACGACCCCCTGCGCGTCTGGGGCGACCCCGTCGCTGAGCGCGGCATCTGGGCGGCCCACGACCCGTACTACTTGGCCAAGCGCCTCAAGTCGCTCCCCGTGTACCTCTCCTGCGGCGACGGCACCGCGGGCCCACTGGACCCGCCCGGCGCGACGAACGCCCTGGAGGCCGACTTCAACCGCCAGAACCACGCCCTGGCCGCCCAGTTGAGGAAGGCGGGCGCCAAGCACCTCACCACCAACTTCTACGGCCCCGGCACCCATACCTGGCCGTACTGGCAGCGCGAACTGCACGCGTCACTGCCGATGCTGCTGCACGGCCTGGGCGTGAAACAGGGGGCCCAGGAACCGGCCGCCTAGCGGGGCGTCAGACGCGCGATCCTGGCCAGGCGGCGGAACGACTCCAGCAGGGCCTCACGGTCGTACGTACTGGTCGTCACCAGCACCTCCTGCGCCCCGCTCTCCTTGATCACCGTTTCCAGCTCGTCGGTGACCTGCTGCTCCGTGCCCACGATGTGGCCGCGCAGCCCGGACTCGTACAGCTCCCGCTCCTTCTCGGTCATGTCGAAGCCCGCGATGCGCTCGACGGGCGGCAGCGGCGGGAAGGTGCCGTGCGTGCGCGAGTGCGCCATCGACCAGGCCTCGGGGGCGAGGATCCGGCGCGCCTCCGGCTCGCTGCCCGCCACGGCGACCGTCCCCGAGATCACGACGTACGGCTCCGCGGCCCAGGGCGAGGGGCGGAACTCGGCGCGGTAGCGGTCGATGCCGCGCAGCATCTTCTCGCGGGAGCGGAGGTCGCCGATCACCATCGGCAGACCGGCGTGGGCGGCGATCGAGGCGCCCTCGCCCATCGCGAGCACGAACGGCGGGACGGCCAGGCCCTCGCTGGGGCGGGCGTGCACGCGCGTGGCCGACGTGCCGGTGAAGAACGCCAGGAGTTCGTCGAGCTGCGCCGCGAAGTCGTCGGCATCGTCCTTGTCCCGGCCGAGTGCCTTGCGGACCCCGCCGGTGAACCCGACCGAGCGGCCGAGCCCCATGTCGATCCGGCCGGGGAACAGCGACTCCAGAACGCCGAACTGCTCGGCCACGACCAGCGGCTGGTGGTTGGGCAGCATCACGCCGCCGGTGCCGACACGGATGGTGCGGGTCGCCGCCGCGACGGCCGCCGCGAGCACGGTCGGCGCGGAACCGGCGACGCCCGGCACACCGTGGTGTTCAGAGACCCACAGGCGGTGGTACCCGAGGCGCTCCAGGTCCTGGGCCAGGGAAACGGTGTCGCGCAGCGCGTCCTGATCGGAGTGGCCCTCGCGGGTGCGGGAGCGGTCCAGGACGGAGAAACGGGTCGATTCGATCACGGTGCTCACACCTTGGTTCAACGCCGTGGCGCCCCAGGGATTCCCGGGGCCCGGGGCCTCGCCGGGCCTTCCGCATAAGCTGAGGGACATGCCCAGTGACAGACGCCCTCTCGCCGTGTTCGACCTCGACGGCACCCTCGCGGACACCGCGCACCGCCAGCGGTTCCTGGAGCGCAGGCCGCGGGACTGGGACGCGTTCTTCGCCGCCGCGCCGCAGGATCCGCCGCTCGCCGAGGGGATCGCGCTCGTCCTGTCGTCCGCGAAGGAGTGCGACGTCGTCTATCTGACCGGGCGCCCGGAGCGGTGCCGAGCCGCCACTGCGGCCTGGCTCGCGGCGCAGGGGCTGCCCGAGGGGCCGGTCCACATGCGGCGCAATGACGACCGCAGGCCGGCGCGGCGCACCAAGCTGGACGTCCTGCGCCGCATCGCGCGCGGCCGCGAGGTCCGGGCGCTCGTGGACGACGACGAGCTGGTCTGCGACGAGGCGGAGCGCGCCGGGTTCACCGTCGTACGGGCCCGCTGGGCGAGCACGTCGGCGGCGCTGAAGGACGCGCAGGAGAGCGAGGGGCGGACCTGAGCCGGGGCGGGCTCAGGCGTCGTCGTCCTCCAGGCGGAAGCCGACCTTCAGGCCGACCTGCCAGTGCTCGACCTGGCCTTCGACGATCTGGCCCCTGACCTGCGTGACCTCGAACCAGTCGAGGTTGCGCACGGTCTGTGAGGCGCGCGCGATCCCATTGCGGACCGCCTCGTCCACGCCTTCGTGAGAGGTGCCGACGATCTCGGTGACGCGATACGTGTGGTTCGACATGGTTCCACCGTGCCCCAGCGGGGCGTGGCCCGCCATCCGTATGCCGCACCTCTTGACCCCTCCGTTGGTCTATACCAAACTCCCTGAACACCCGTACGAGCCGTGCGCTCATCCCCCACGTCGGGCCGACCTTCCCTGTCCGCAGGCAGAAAGTGACCGACGTGAACTCCCGCCGCCCCGCCCTGACTTTCACCTCCCTCCTCGCCACCGCCGCGCTGATCACCGGATGCGGAGCCCTGCCGGGCACGGGGGAGGAGGGGAAGACGGTCACCGTGTGGCTGATGCGGGGCAGTGCGTCGGAGGACTTCGTCAAACGCTTCACGGCGGACTTCGAGTCCCGGCACGACGGCATCACCCTCGACATCCGCATCCAGGACTGGACCGGGATCGGCGCCAAGGTCACCAAGGTGCTCGACGCGGGCCGCGGTGAGGAGCCCGGCGCACCCGACGTCATCGAGGTCGGCAACACCCAGGTCCCGCAGTACGTCGAGGGGGACGGCCTGCTCGACCTCTCCCTGGAGTCCGCGCGCGACCTCGGCATGCACGACTGGCTGCCCGGCCTCGCCGAGCCCGGCGTCGACACCTCCCGGCAGTACGGCATCCCGTGGTACGCGGCCAACCGTGTCGTCATCTACAACAAGGACCTCTTCCGGCAGGCCGGCATCGACAAACCGCCCGCCACGCGCGCCCAATGGCTGGACATGACGCGGGAGTTGAACTCCGGCGGCACCCAGGGCATCTACCTCGCGGGACAGGACTGGTACACGCTCTCCGGGTTCATCTGGGACGAGGGCGGCCACCTCGCCAAGGAGTCCTCGGGCGTCTGGTCCGGCACCCTGGCCACCCCCGCCGCGCTGCGCGGCATGGCCTTCTACCGGCAACTCCAGGCGCTCGGCGGCGGCCCCAAGGACGCCGACGAGGAACACCCGCCGCAGGCCGAGCAGTTCGCCCGCGGTGACATCGCGCAGATCATCTCCGTGCCGGGCGCCACCCAGCGCATCCTCCAGAAGAACCCGGAACTGAAGGACAAGCTGGGCTACTTCCCGATCCCCGGCAAGACGCCGAACAGGCCGGGGACGGTGTTCACCGGCGGCTCCGACCTGATCGTGCCGGCGAACACCGACGACAGGAACGGCGCCGTCGAGGTCGTGAAGGCGCTGGCCGGCGAGAAGTGGAACACCGACCTGGCCCGCACCATGAACTACGTGCCGAACAAGACCACCCTCGCAGGCGCGGTCGCGGGCGAGCCGGGCGTGGCCGCGATGGCCGTCGGCGCCGCCCACGGCAAGGCGACGCCCCGCTCGCCGCTGTGGCCGAACGTGGAGGCCGGCGACAACCCCATCAAGACGTACATGTCCAAGGTCCTCGCCGGCGGCGACCCGCGGGCGGAGGCGGAGCGTGCCTCCCGCGAGATCACCGACCGGCTCGACGAGTCGAACTAGGTCGTCGAACTGTCAGGAACGGCCGTCCGACGCCCTGCTCAACGACAGCGCGAACCTTCCCTCCGTGTCCGTCCACCAGTGCCCCAACTCAAGGCCTACGTCGTGCAGTTCCGCCTTCACGCCCTCCTGGCGGAACTTCGCCGAGACCTCCGTGCGCACCTCCTCGCCCGCCGCGAAGTCGACCTCCAGATCGAGGGCCGGGATCTTCACGGTCTGCGCGGTGGTGGAGCGCAGCCGCATCTCGATCCACTCGCACTCGGCGTTCCACAGGGCGACGTGCTCGAACGCCTCGGGACGGAAGTCGGCGCCGAGCTCGCGGTCCATCACGGACAGCACGTTCTTGTTGAACGCGGCCGTGACGCCCGCCGCGTCGTCGTACGCAGCCACGAGTGTCGCCTCGTCCTTCACCAGGTCCGTGCCGAGGAGGAAGAAGTCGCCGGGGGAGAGCAGGCCGCGCACCGCCGCCAGGAAGGCCGACCGCTCGTCCGGCAGCAGATTGCCGATCGTGCCGCCGAGGAACGCGACCAGGCGCGGCCCGGGTGTCTCCGGCAGCTCCAACGAGGCCGTGAAGTCGGCGACCATGGCATGGATGTCGAGCGCGGGCCGCTCGGCGAGGAGCGTGTCCGCCGCGCCGCGCAGCGCGCTCTCACTCACGTCCACGGGCACGTACGTCGTGAGGTCGGTGAGCGCGTCCAGGAGGTGACGCGTCTTGTCGGACGAGCCGGAGCCCAGCTCGACGAGCGTGCGCGCACCGGTCGCCGCGGCGATCTCGTGGGCGCGCGCGATCAGGATCTCGCGCTCGGCGCGGGTCGGGTAGTACTCGGGCAACTGCGTGATCTCGTCGAAGAGTTCGCTGCCACGCGCGTCGTAGAACCACTTGGGCGGCAGTGTCTTGGGGGAGCTGGTCAGGCCGTGCTGGACGTCGGCCCGAAGGGCTGCGTCGGTCGCGTCCTCGGGCAGGGTGCGGGTCATGCGGAACGGGCTCACGCGGAGGGCTCCTTGAGCGGGGTCAACAGGACGTCGGTGCGGCTCGCCGCGAGCAGCGTGCGGTCGGGGACCTCGATCCAGTGCGGATCGTCGTCGTAGGGCTCGGAGGCGACGACGACGGAGCGGCCCGGCTCGGTGCGGTACCAAAGGGTGTCGCCCCAGGCCGTGGCGGTGATCGTCTCGCCGTTGGTGAGCAGGAAGTTGAGGCGGGCGGTGGGCGCCGCCTCGGCGATCTCCAGGGTGGTGTCGGCGAGCGCCTGGGCCTCCTCATCGCCCGCCCGCAGCCGGTGCAGGACGAGCGCCCACAGGAACGCCGCGTCGCAGCGGGCCTCCATGGAGAGCAGGTCCGTCGGCGGCAGGGTGGGCGCCAGGGAGGTCAGGGACTGCGGCCAGCCCGGCACCGCCCCGTTGTGGCTGAACAGCCAGGGCCCGGTGGCGTACGGGGCCGCTGCCGCCTCCCCGTCCGCCCCGGCGAGCGTCGCGTCACGCACCGCCGCGAGCAGCGCCCCGGAGCGGACGACGCGGGCCAGGTCCTGGTAGGCCGCGTCGCCCCAGATGGGACCCGCGCGGCGGTAGCGGGCGGGCACCGGGTCGCCGTCCGCGTACCAACCCACCCCGAAACCATCGGCGTTGACCGTGCCGTGGCGCTGCCTGCGCGGAGCCCAGGACTGCTTGAACAGGCTGTGCCGCGGCCGGTCGACGACCTCGCCGAGCGGTACCGGCGGCCCCAGATAGGCCAGGTGACGGCACATCAGGCACGCTCCCGCGGCTCGGCGTCGCGTGCCGTGCGGAAGCCGGAGAAGATCTGCCGGCGGATCGGATGGTCCCAGTTGCGGAACGTGCCCCGGCACGCCACCGCGTCCACGGCGAACGAACCGCCGCGCAGCACCTTGTAGTCGCCCCCGAAGAACACCTCCGAATACTCGCGGTACGGATACGCCACGAATCCCGGATAGGGCAGGAAGTCGCTCGACGTCCACTCCCATACGTCGCCCATCAACTGCCGTACGCCGAGCGGGGATTCGCCGAGTTCATAGCTGCCGGCCGGGGCGGGCCGCAGATGGCGCTGGCCCAGGTTCGCGCGGTCCGGCGTCGGCTCCGTGTCGCCCCAGGGGTAGCGCATCGAACGGCCCGAGGCCGGGTCGTGACGGGCCGCCTTCTCCCACTCCTCCTCGCTCGGCAGGCGGCGCCCCGCCCACCGCGCGTAGGCGTCGGCCTCGTACCAGCTCACGTGCAGCACCGGCTCGTCCGGCGGGACGGGCTCGGTCACCCCGAACCGCCTGCGCAGCCACTGCCCGCCCTCGCGGCGCCAGAACAACGGCGCCTCGAAGTCGTGCTCGCGCACCATCGCCCACCCGGCCGGCGCCCACCAGCGCTCCTCCCGGTAGCCGCCCGCCTCGACGAACTCCATGTACGCGGCGTTCGTCACCGGCGTCGTGTCGATGTGGAACGGCGGCACCAGGCGGGTGTGCGCGGGACGCTCGTTGTCCAGGGCCCACGGCTCGGCCGTCGTGCCCATCGTGAACGGGCCGCCTGGGACGAGGACTTCGGCGGGACCGTCGTAAGGACGCCCCCGGGGCTCCGGATCGGGCGCGGTGAGCGCCGCGCCGCCCTTCCTCAGCTGATGCGTGATCAGCATCGTCTCGTCGTGCTGCTGCTCGTGCTGGGCGATCATCCCGAAGGCGAAGCCCGAGCGGGTGAGACTCCGCGTCCCCTCCGGCTCGAACGAGGCCTTCTCCAGCACGTCGAAGGCGCGCCCGCGGACGTCCGCCGCGTAGCCCCGCGCCTCGTGCGGCGCGAGCAGCGGCAGGCTCTGGCGCTCCGAGCGCGGGTGCTCGAAGGCGTCGTACAGCGGGTCGATCTCGGGGCGGATCGCCTCCTGGCCCGCGACCGCGCGCAGCAGCCACTGCTCCTCCTGGTTCCCGATGTGCGCGAGATCCCAGACGAGCGGTGACATCAACGGCGAGTGCTGGGCGGTGAGTTCGCCCTCGTCGACACAGCTCGTCAGCAGTGTCGTGCGGCGCCGGGCGGCCTCGAGGGCGTCCGCGGCGCGGCCACGGAGCGCCTCCGGGTCCGTGGTGACATTCTCCTCAGCGGTCATGATCGGACGGTCCTCCCCTGAGCGGGTTGTCGCGTGAGCTGGTCGAGCACGTCGTCGGCGGGGCAGCGGCCGCGGACGACATAGCGGCGCGTGAAGTCCGCGACCGCCTGCCGCAGATCCGGGCCCGCGCCGATCCTCGGCAGGGCTTCCAGCGCCGTCGTGAAGCAGGCCGTGGCGGCCTCGCGCAGCTCGGGATCGGTGAGGCCGAGCCGGGCCGCGTCGCGCCACAGCGGATTGTGCGGAGCGGGCTGCGGGCCCGCCCGCTCGGCGAGCGGCTTGACCGCGCGGTACGCGGTCTCGGCGGCCTCCGGGTCGTCGAACAGGGCGGTGGTGACGGCGAGCGGCACCAGCCACCCGTCGTCTCCCGGCTGCGCGTCGATCATGCGCAGTTCGAGGTGCCCGCGCGGGCGCACGGGCGGGAAGAGGGTGGTCAGGTGGTAGTCGAGATCCGAGTGGGCGGTCGGCCGCGGCTCACCCGTGCGCGCCCACTCGCGGAAGGTCAGCCCGTCCGGCACCTGCCACGGCCCGTCCTCGGCGCGCACGCACATCACGGGCGCGTCGAGCACGTGCCGTGCCCACGCCTCGCGCGGATCGAAGTCGAGGGGTACGCCGCCGGAACGGCCCACGTCGATCCGCTCCCACAGCAACTGCCGCGTGGAGCGCCAGCCGGTCGGGCGCCCGGACAGCATCGGCGAGTTGGCGAACGCGGCCACCAGGACCGCGCCCAGCAGATGCGCGAGCCGCCAGCGCCTGCCGAGCCCCTGCGGGCCCGGCTCCTCGTGCCCCGCGTCCAGACACACCTGCACGGACGCGGACGAGCACATCATGGAGCGCCCGGCGGGCCCGGCACGGTCGAGTGACGCCTCCAGGGCGTCGTAGCGGGGCTGATGGAGAACGCGCCGCGGCGGGAGCCACGGGTCGGTGCCGTGTCCCGACAGGGTGAGTCCGTGGCCGCGGAGCATGGCGCGGACGGCGGTCAGGTCGGCCCGCATGGCCGAGACGCATTCGGTGAGGGAGTCGGCGGGGAGCGAACTGAGTTCCAGCTGCCCGCCGGGTTCCACGGTGAGCGCCGAGCTCAGAGGCAGGGCGCGCAGTGCGACGTACGCCGCGTCGAGTCGTTCGGGTGGTAAGGGGAGCCACGGCTTCAGCAGGGGGCGCGGCTCGTGCACGATCCATTCCAGCTCGACCCCGACCTTGCGCGGTGGTCCGGTCTTGAAGCAGATGCCCCGTACCAGGGCCTCCGCCTCGGCTTCGGTGATCAACTCACCGAACGCCGTACAGTCTCCCTCGCTCATGGGGGGATTCCTCCTGGTTCGCACGTTCTCCATGGTCCCTGGTGGGGGCCATGCCGTCGATTCGGCCCGTGGTCCGGGCCCTTTCCGGGCGACGCAGACCCTCCACCCAAGACGGTTCGGGCGGCTCGCACAAGAGTGCCTCTGGACATCCCCGGGACTTCTCCGGGTCGTCCCCGGATCTTCTCCGGGGACGGCGAAAACCTGTTGCCCGAGCAGTCACTGTGCGTACACGATGGATTCATGAACACGACGGGGGAGACGGCGGGGGGCGCGGCGTGAGCGCACGACTGCGCGAGCTCGCGCGGAGCACGGAGAAGATCGTCGACTCGGGGGAGTACGCGGACGACGGGGGCCGCGTGGTGACGATCGGCGCCGCGGTGGCGAGGGCGCGGGCGGGCACCAGGATGTACGGGCCCGACCCGGTGCCCGTGCCACCGATATCGCCGGAGCCACCCGTGGGCCGGACGCGCGTCGAGGTCACGGGCGAGAGCAGCCTGGAAGCGGCACGCCGCATGGTGGGCGAGCGGCCGCAGCCCGTGGCCGTCCTGAACTTCGCCTCGGCGCGCAATCCCGGAGGCGGCTACCTCAACGGGGCGCAGGCCCAGGAAGAGGCGCTCTGCCGCTGCTCCGCGCTGTACACCTGCCTGATCGAGGCGCCCGAGTTCTACGCCCACCACCGCGAGCACCGTGACGCCTTCTACACCGACCGGGTCATTCACGCACCGGCCGTCCCGGTGTTCCGTGACGACCAGGGCCGACTGCTCGACGCGCCGTTCGAGGCCGGCTTCCTGACGTCACCCGCGCCGAACGCGGGAGTGATCGCGCAGCGCACCCCGGAGCGGGTGCGCGAGATACCCGCGGCCCTGGCCGCGCGCGCCGAGCGTGTGCTGGAGGTCGCCGCGGCCGAGGGGTATCGGCGGCTCGTCCTCGGGGCCTGGGGCTGCGGGGTGTTCCGCAATGATCCGGGGCAGGTGGCGGAGGCCTTCCGCGCCGCGCTCGAAGGGCGTTTCGCGGACCGCTTCGAGCAGGTCGTGTTCGCGGTCCTCGACCGGACGAAGGGCGCGGCGACCCGCTCCGCGTTCGAACGCGCCTTCGGCCGGGGCGACCTCGGCAAGGTCACCTCAGGTCATGCCGCCTCCGGCCCGCCGGATCAGCGCCAGCCGTAACGCTCCCGCAGCCGCAGCACCACCGTGTTGAACCGGCCGCGGTCCAGGGCGCAGGCCTCGCGGCGCATCCCCTTCTCGTGCACGCGCAGCACGCGGTCCAGGTCCACCCACGAGTCCCGGCCGTCCCTGTCCCAGGGGCCCGAGCCGAGCGCCACCCACTCGCGGTCGCCGTCGTGCCGCTTGCTGGACAGCTGCACCGCCAGCAGGGTGCCGGCCGCCTCCCGGGCGACCACGAGCACCGGGCGGTCCTTGCCGCGCCCGTCGTTCTCCTCGTACGGAACCCAGGTCCACACGATCTCGCCGGGATCCGGGTCGCCGTCGTGCGCGGGCGCGTACTCGGTGCGCACCGCGCCGACCCGTGTCGGCTCGGCCTCCACCGTGGCCGTCGCGCCGCTGCGGCCGGGGTGTTCGTACGCATGGTCATCCGTGTAGGCAGTCACGGGGGTCACGTTAGACGCCGACCGGCCCAATCCCTGCGGCGGGTACGCCGGATGGGCCGCAGGCTCGCCCCATGAAACGACGTCACACCACCGTCCTCGGCGTCCTCGCCGGGACCCTCGCCCTCACCGCCGCGGCGCCCGCGGGCCCCGCCGCATCCGAAGCCGCGCCCCCGCGCACCGTCTCCGCCTGGCTCCCGTACTGGGACCAGGAGGCCGCCTACCAGAACGCCCTCGACCACGCAGCGCAGATCCGCACCATCAGCCCCTTCTGGTACGAGACGAAATCCGCCGCCCGCGTCGCCGGCCATACGGGCGCGGGCGAGCGCCGCATCATCAACGGACTGCACGCCCGCGGCATCCAGGTCGTCCCCACGGTCATGGAGACGATGAAGTCGGGCGCCCTGGCCAAGGTCCTGAACAACGAGCAGTCCCGCACCCGCCACATCGACGCGCTCCTCGACGTCGTCCGCAGCCGCGCCTACGACGGGCTCGACATCGACTACGAGTCGATCGCCACCGCTCCCGACGACAAGTACCGTTCGGTGCGCGCCGGTTACACCGCATTCGCCACCCAACTCTGCGCGCGCCTGCATGCCTCCGGCAAGAAGTGCTTCCTGACCGTGATGCCCAAGACCCGTTCGACGGGCCGTATTTGGGACTACAAGAAGCTGGGTGCCGCCGCCGACCGGGTGCGGATCATGGCGTACAACCTGCACTCCGCGGAGGGCAGGCCGGGACCGCTGGCCTCGCCCCAGTGGTACGACGAGATCCTGTCCCGCGCCACCACCCAAGTCCCGCGCGCCAAACTGGAGATGGGCCTGCCCGCGTACGGCTGGAACTGGAAGGTCGGTGGCCCCCACGGCGGCGGAAAGCACCGCGCCCGGCACGTCACGTCGAAGTCGGCCGAGGCGCTGCGCCGCAAGGTCGGCGCGCGCTACGCCCTCGACCCGGAGTCCCGCACCCCCCACTTCACGTACAAGGAGGGCAAGGGCAAGAAGGCGACCCGCCGCACCGTCTGGTACCAGGACGCCGCCGGCACCGCCGCACACCTCCCGGTCCTGCGGAAGTACGGCGTACGGAACACGGTCCTGTGGGCGCTGAACTTCGAGGACCCGAAGCTGTGGAGGACCCTGGCGCGGGGCTGATCCAGGGGCCGGGGGCAGGGGGTAGCCGCAGCCGCTCGGCGGCGTCTGCAAGGATGCCGTACGTCATGGTGCAGATACCGAAGCAGCAGTCCGCCCAGCCGTCCGTGCCCCACAAGGCGGCGCCCGGCGCGCTGCCCACGAGCGCCGATGTCGCACGCCTCGCCGGGGTCTCGCGCGCCACCGTCAGCTACGTCCTCAACAACACGAGCGCGGTCCGCATCAGCGAGCCGACCAGGCGGCGCGTCCACGCGGCCGCCAAGGAACTCGGCTATGTCCCGCACGCCGCCGCCCGCAGCCTGCGCGCGGGACACACCCGGATCGTCCTCGTACCGACCCCCGACGTCCCGATCGGGCCCCTGTACAGCGCCTTCCTCAACGAACTCCAGTGGGCGCTGAGCCGCCTCGACTACACCGTCGTGCAGTACGGCAGCGTGGGCCTCAGCGGCGACGACGCCGCGCGCGCCTGGGCCGAGCTGCGCCCCGTCGCCGTGCTGGGCCCGGTCGGCATGGGCCCCGACGGCATCGCCGTGCTCCGCCGCTCCGGGGCCCGCGCCGTCATCACGCTCGGCCCGGAGCCGGTCGAGGGCGCGCACGCCCTGCTCACGGACCACCGGAAGGTCGGCCGCGTGGCCGCCGCACACCTCCTGGACGGTGGCCGCCGGCGGATCGGCGTCGTCATGCCGAAGGAGGCGGGCCTCGACACGTTCGCGGTGCCGCGCCTGGAGGGTGTGCGCGAGGCGGGCGCCGAGACGGTGCCGCTACCCCTCGCGTACGACGAGCAGGATGCGGCCCAAGTCGCCGGGCAGGTACGTGAGTTGGGCCTCGGGGCGGTCTTCGCGTACAACGACGAGTACGCCATGCTGCTGATGCGCGCGCTGCAGGACGCGGGCGTCGACATCCCCGGCGACGTCGCCGTGATGGGCGCCGACGACCTGATGCTGGGCCGGCTGCTGCGCCCCCGCCTGAGCACGGTGCGCCTCGACCTGCCCTCGGGCCGGGAGCTCGCCGAACTGGTGGACCGCCTGGTCAGGGCCCCGGATGAGGACGCGGAGCCGGAACCGCGCGAGGCGTTGGCGGTGACGCTGGTGGCACGCGAGTCGGCCTGACGCCCTCCCCGTACATACGGACGGGGGCGGACACGCCGCGAGGCGGCCGCCCAAAAGGGCGACCGCCTCGGGGCCACTCGAGTGACTGAGGGGAGAAGGGGGGAGTCTCAGCCCTCCTGGCCCTGACCCTGCCCCTGGCCCTCCTGCTCGGCCTTCGCCTGCTGCTCGGCGACCGACGCACGGACCTCGTCCATGTCCAGCTTGCGGGCCTGGCCGATGACGTCCTCGAGGGCCTCCTTCGGCAGCGCCCCCGGCTGCGCGAACACGGCAACCTGGTCACGCACGATCATCAGCGTCGGGATCGACTGGATCCCGAAGGCGGCGGCAAGCTCCGGCTGCGCCTCGGTGTCGACCTTGCCGAACACCAGGTCCGGATTGGCCTCAGCGGCCTCCTCGTAGACCGGGGCGAACTGCTTGCAAGGCCCGCACCAGTCAGCCCAGAAGTCGATCAGTACGAACTCGTTCTCCGTAACCGTCTGATCGAAGTTCTCCTTGGTCAGCTCCGTGGTGGTGCTGCTCATGGTGTTTTCCCTCTTCCTGCTTCCGGGGTTCGGGGCGAAGCCGTCGGGGGCAAAGCCGCTGTGCACAACGGTCCGGATGTCGGACGTATTCCGCGCTCGTACCCATGTGCTCGGCACGCACACATCCGACCACACTGAGACACTGGCGGGTATGACCGAAGCCATCACGTACGACGTCGTAGTGCTCGGAGCCGGACCCGTCGGCGAGAACGTCGCGGACCGCGCGCGAGCCGGGGGACTGAGCGCCGCCATCGTGGAGAGCGAGCTCGTCGGGGGTGAGTGCTCGTACTGGGCGTGCATGCCCAGCAAGGCGCTGCTCCGCCCGGTGATCGCCCGCGCCGACGCCCGCCGGGTGCCCGGCCTGCGCCAGGCGGTGCAGGGACCGCTCGACGCCCCTGCGGTGCTCGCGCACCGCGACGACTACACCTCTCACTGGAAGGACGACGGCCAGGTCGGCTGGCTGGAGTCCATCGGCGTCGACCTGTACCGCGGCCACGGCCGCCTCGACGGACCGCGCCGGGTCACGGTCACCGCGGACGACGGCACGGTGACGACCCTCACGGCACGCCACGCGGTCGCCGTCTGCACGGGAACCCGCGCCGCCCTGCCCCCACTCCCGGGCCTCGACGCGGTCAAGCCGTGGACCAGCCGGGAGGCCACGAGCGCGGACCGGGTGCCGGGCCGCCTCATCGTGGTCGGCGGCGGCGTGGTCGCGACGGAAATGGCCACGGCCTGGCAGGCACTCGGCTCCCAGGTCACGGTCCTGGTCCGCGGGGGCGGCCTGCTGGACCGCATGGAACCCTTCGCCGGCGAGCTGGTCGCGGACGCGCTGCGCGAGGCGGGCGCGGACCTGCGCACGGGTGTGTCGGTGAAGTCGGTCGAACGGGCGGCTTCCGGCACCGTCACGGCCACCCTCGACGACGGCACGACCCTCGAAGCCGACGAGATCCTCTTCGCGACGGGCCGCGCGCCGCGCACGGACGACATCGGCCTGGAAACGGTGGGCCTGGAACCCGGCTCCTGGCTGGACGTCGACAACTCCCTCCGCGTCACGAACAGCACGTGGCTCTACGCGGTCGGCGACGCCAACCACCGCGCGCTCCTCACCCACCAGGGCAAATACCAGGCCCGCATCGCCGGCGCCGCGATCACCGCCCGCGCCTTCGGCGTCCCGATCCTGGAGACCGACCGCTGGGGCGCCCACGCCGCGACGGCCGACCACGACGCGGTCCCGCAGGTCGTCTTCACCGACCCCGAGGCCGCGAGCGCGGGCCTCACCCTCGCCGAGGCGGAGGCAGCGGGCCGCCGCGTCCGCGCGATCGACTACGACATGGCGAACGTCGCCGGCTCCGGCCTCTACGCCGACGGCTACACGGGCCGCGCCCGCATGATCGTCGACCTCGACCGCGAGATCCTCCTGGGCGTCACCTTCGTCGGCCCGGCAGTCGGCGAACTCATCCACTCGGCCACGATCGCCATCGCCGGCGAGGTCCCGATCGACCGCCTGTGGCACGCGGTACCGGCGTACCCGACGATCAGTGAGGTGTGGTTGCGGTTGCTGGAGGTTTATAGGGGATAGGCAACCGCCGTTAGGTACAAACGGCGGAGGCGGCCTGGCCGGTGATGCGCGCCAGGCCGCGAAGATCAGCTGGCGCGACAGTCGCTGACGAACGCCCTCGCCGCAGTCAGCGACTCCTGTTCTGTGACGTCACCGGGATTCCGCGCGGTGGCATCGGATACCAAGTACCCGTGACGTTCGTCATTCCTGTCGCGCCCCGACCATTACGGGTTGGCCGGGGCGCAGTGGTTTCAGTAGGCGATGCCTATCGCTTCTCGTCGCACATGCCTTCCTCCAGCTCGTGGATGTCGCGGTCGCCGGGGGAGACACAGATCCAGCGGGTCGGTTTCTCCTGGCACTCTCAGCTGGCCGGGTCGGCCAGGAGGTCGGCCAGGGCCTGTCCGGTGACCTCTTCACCGGACAGTTCGGCCGGCCACTCGTCCGAGCGGAACACCTTGATGAACCCGAGCGGCTGCCAGCAGGCGATCAGGCGTGAGAAGCGCGGAATGTGCTTCTTCCACTCCTCCTCGTCCTCGCTCTTCGTCCAGTCGGAGAGGATGGCCCAGAGATCGGCGGTCTCGGTGCCGTTGATGTAGAGGCAGTACTCGTCGTCCGCCCATTCCTTCACGGTGATCTCCCTACTCGTCCAGCGCCGGGTTGCCGGCCAGCGGCACGCGGTAGGCCTTCTTGCCCTGCTGCACCTTGACGTACGGCGCACGGTGGAGGATGTCGCGCAGTTCGTACGTGCCGTCTGCCTTCTTTGCACCGTTGCCAGCCTCGAAGATCATCATCGCGCCGGGAATCCTGACCTTGAAGCCGCCACCCGTCGCTGCGTGTACGGGAATACGCTCCTTTCCCTTGAGTAGGACCTCGAGCTCATCCGCGCCGACTACGTACGTGTCTGGCGTCGCGGGGCGCGCAACGACGGCGAGCGGATCGTGACGGCACTGGTCTCCGCCGCGCCCCTCACGGGAACCGACCTCTCGCCCGACGGCATCCTCCTCGTTGCCACGGAGAGTGGTGTGAAGGCGTTGCAGATCCGCCCGGAGCAGACGGATACGTTCCCGGCCGCCTGACAACCGAGAGGCCCGGCCCGATAGCCTCAAGGGCGCCACGGCCTCAAGCGCCCCACCCACCTACTGGCCGCCCCGCCCACCGAAGACCCGAAGGAGTTCCCGTGATCAGCCAGGAGCAGGCGCTCGCGACCGCCGAGGGGTGGCTCAACCCCGAAGGGCGGGCGCGCCGCGAGGTGCGGATCCAGGAGTTCGACCTTGGCTGGGTGGTGTGGGCCGCGGCCCCGCCGCTCGAGCGCGACCCGGTCACGGGCAAGCGCAGGCCGCCGGCCACGATCGGCCACGCCTGCGGAGTCGTCGACCGCCGCACCGGCGAACTGAGCACGTGGCCGTCCGTGCCGGTGGACGAGGTCGCACGGATGTATCAGCAGAAGCACGGTGACGCAGCAGCGCAGGCGCCCGCCGAGCAGTGGGTCACAGGCCCCGGCAACACCACGGTCTTCACCTACCTCGACCCCGAGACCCGCGAGAAGACGAGCCTCGTCAAGAACTCGGAACCGGGCGATCCGCACTCCGAGTGGGTAGCCGCCGCGGAGCTGCTCGGCCGTGGGATCCCCGCACAGGACGTCGTCGCGGTCCACACCGACCTCAGCCCGAGCACGCTTCCCGGCGGCTACCCGGGCGTGGTCTTCCCCCGCCACTTCACCAACGCCCGCTTCTCGCACACGCACCAGTACGGTCCCCGGCGCGAGGACCGCGCCGCGGCGATCGACGCCCTGGTCCAGCACGTCGAGGAGATGCACCGGATCGCCGGGCAGGAGCCGCCGCCCCGGCCGAACCGGGCGCCGGTGCCGACCGACGTCGAGCCGGCGGATCCGATCCGCGACGTCGCGCTCGGCCGCGAACTGACGGAGGCCTTCGGCGCCGAGGACGTCCTGCGCTACGACGCCGATGACGTGGCGCGCACGCCGCTGCCGGAGGCCGCGAAGTCCACGCTGACGTGGGCCGGCCTTCCGGCCGACGTGCCGTTCTTCTTCACGGCCGACACCCCGGAGGCGTGGCATTCGGACGGCCGGTTCAACAATGTCGCCATGGAGCTTCGTGTGGGCCGCTCAAGGGCGGGCGCCGATGCCCTCGCGTTCCTTGAGGGGCTCGTCAGGATCGGCAGCGACCGGTACGCGGTGATCGCCGTCCAGTGCACGGAGTCCGAGCTCGACGGTGAGCCGGTCGGCCAGGTCTGGGCCGTCAGCCCGGAGACCGGCGCGGGTCGCCGCGTCAACGCCTCCGTGTCCGCCTTCGCCCGCTCCCTCGCCCTGCTGCACACCACGCGCGAGGAAATGGTCGGCCTCGACCCGGTGATGGCGGGCACGGCCGTCGCCGACCTCCAGGAAGAGCTCGTCGCCATCGACGCGACGGCGCTCGACGACCCGAGGAACTGGTGGTCGGTGATCATCGAGCAGATGTGGCACGGCCTGATCTGACCAACTGCCGCCTGGGCGTTATGAGTTCATGAGTTGTGGAGCACGTACGACCAGACCGGCTGCTCACTGCCGGCCTCGTCGACGTCGCTCAGCGCACCCAGCACCCAGTAGGGGATCTCCTCGCGCTCGGGACTGAGCGGGGGCAGCAGGCTCCGCGTCCGCAGCCCGGTGACGAACAGCGCGACCATGGTGAGGAACTCCTCCAGCCCGCGCGCGGCGGGAAGCCCGGCCAGATACTCCTCGTCGGGCCCGCTCGGAACGCGCAGGATGCGCCCGGTGGGCCCGTCGACGACGAGCTCACCGCCCATCCACCTCCCGATCTGGAAGAACGGCCCCTGCTCGGCCACGGCTTCGACATCCTCCGGCCACTCCACCTCGTCGAGGAGGTCGACGTCCCCGTCCCCGTACGGCAGGAGAGCCATGGCGCCCTCGTGCAGGTCCGGCAGCCCGAACTCGAGGAGAAGTTCCCGGGTCGGTTGATGGGTCAACTCGTCGGGCAGTTCCTCGGGTTCGGCCTCCATGACGTCCTCCGCGCCGAACAGGGCGACGAGGTCGGTGTGGCTCGGGGGAGCGGCATCAACGGGGCTGCTGGGGCTCGCGTCGGCGTAGGACCCGGTGAGGGGGGCGTGCCGGGAGCCGAAGGTGTCGGCGAGGCCCGCGCCCTGGGCCCGGATGGCCACCAGCCCCAGATCACCCCCGAATACGACGACACCGCCCACGGCGAGCGGCGCGCAGGGCAACACGAACGCGTCCTTGTCCCGGGGCGGGGCCGCGTCGGCGAACAGCTCACTGAGCCGGGCGGGGTGCGTGGTCGCCGACCCGTCGGGCATGGCCAGTTCCGAGCGATGCTCCAGCAGCGCCTCGTCCCGATTCCAGGGCCCCGCGACGAGCTCGCCGCTCTCCAAGTCCCTTACGGTCACGTACGGTTCGGGCTCCCCGTCGACCGTACGCTGCTGCAGCGCGGCGACGGCGGGCCGCCCCTGCCACCGCACTTCCGTAAGCCGCACGAACCTGCCCGCTTCGAGGAACCGTACGTGGTACCCGCCCGGCTGCCGCCAGTGCGCCCACTTCGTACGCCAGGGAAGCGCGAGACCGGAGGCGGCGACGGTCGACGCGAACTCATTGTCACCGCGGGACGAGGCCATCAGATGCAGCCAGGAAGCCCACTCGCCCTGACCGCGCGGCACAACTCCCCACCCCCACAAGTGAATTGCGTCGGCAGCCGGGGTGTTGCCAAAGACGACGAGGCTGCGGCTGCGCGCCGAGTCCATGAGGGCGGTCTGCGGAAGGTGGGCCACGGCCCGCCCGTCCCGCAGGAGTTCGTCGTACGTCCCCGCCTGCACGGCGTGCATGGCGAGCCCGGCGGCAGCGTAGAGCCCGATGGCATTGGACCTGGCCCAGCCTTCGGGGTGGCGGAAGTCGGTGGCGGCGCGTTGCAGCAGCCAGTCGACCAAGTGCCGATTGGTGCGGGCGAGTTCGTCGGGATCGGTACGTCGCCGCAACTCCTCGGCCACGTTCTCATCGACGAACGAAACCCCCAACGGGCCGATCGCCAGGACGTCCGCATACTCCTGCGCGAATTCGTCAAGCTCGATCTGGCAGTCACCACTGAGTCCGGCAATGAGCTCCGCCCACACGGGGAAGGGCACGATGCGCGGCTCGGCGAGCGCGAGGGCACGCAGGGCGGCGGGTGCGTCGGCGATGGCGACGTCACCGACGGGCAGCCGAAAGACGCAGTCGTCCGACATTCCGCGCGGCAGAAACTCAGGATCGGTATCGGTCACCACGGCCACCTTGCCCCGCGTCAACCACGGAAGCGCCCACGTGATCAGCCGCTCGGGCTCGTACGACCGCCGTGTGACCCCGGCGCGCCGGGTGTTGACCAGCACCACCAACCGCTCTTCACGCAAGGCCCCGAGTGCCGTCCGTAGGGCGCCTCGCTTACCGGAATCCGCCTCAACTCCCAGCGCCTTCAAGACCCCCCGCACCACCTGCTCGGCGCTGAGCCCCGCGGCATCGACGAGCACACTCCCCGGAACGTCCTCGTGCACCCGCCGCATGACGCCGCCGGTATCGGCCCCGACCGGAGCGACGACATAGGCGGCACTGCCACCCCGCCCCCCGGCCCGCCACCACGCACCGACACGCCCCGGCACCCCTTCCGCCCCCACGGAAATGTCCCCCGTCGCCCCACTCATGCCACTCCTCGTCACCGTGTCTCCCGAGGTCTCCCGGACGGTGTCACGGTATCGGGGGAGAGGGTGGGGGAGGGGAGTGGGGCCGATGCGTCGTCCCTGCCACCGGGTCCGTCCCGGCTTCAGGAATGAAGTCCAGCCCCGGCGCAAGGGATTCGGTTGGTCCGATCGGAACGATCACTCTTCGGGATTGATGTCGGCTGTTTGGCTGGGGTCCTGTGGCAAGGTTCCGTACTCGTACGTCAGGTTGCCCTCCGCGTCCAAGATTCGGCTGTAGACTTCGACGCCGTTTCTACCGTACAAGGCGTGTTCGGCCAGTTGGCCGTTTCGGTGCCATCTGTGCCACTCGCCGACGTGCAATCCTTGCCTGAGCCTGCCCTCTGCCTTCAAGGCTCCTTTGGACCACCACAGTTGGTATGGGCCACAGGTTATCCCGCCGACATATGTGGCTAGTTCGATCAATTGACCTTCTTGGTTATGCCGTGCGACCTCGCCTGTGAAGGGTTCACCCTCGTAATGCACCAGGGCGTCTTCTTCTTCGTATGTGTCTTCTTTGGCGACGCGCATGGCCGGCAGCCTACTGCGGGAGCTAAGCCTTGGATGCCTGAAACAGGCATCTGTGTGCGAGAGCAAGGCTCGGGGGCTCCGTCATGCGGGGGCGTTCGTGACGCGGTGCAGGACGACGAGCCAGTCGTCCTCGCTCGGCCAACCGGTCAGCTCGGCGAGCTGCCATGTCTCGTCGCCCACGGGGAATGTTTCGCCGACACCGAGGGCGGGGTACTGCTCCTCGCCATCAACGGAGATACTGAGCTTGACTTTGATGGATCGGTCGGAGTCCCGATAGATGTCCATCACTGAGAAGTCGGCCTTCTCTCTGCTTACTTGAATCCCGCGCCAGAGCCCGATTTTATCGACGCTCACTCTCGCCCTCCCTAGTGAACTACTGACGCTGCCAGCCGCTCTCCAGGAGGTGATGGATTCCGCTGGTGACGTCAGCGTGCCCTGGGCCTTCCTCGGCCCAGGTGGACCAGTAGATCGAGATGTCGAAAATCAGCAGGCCGGGGTCGCGGTACGAGATCTCCAAGGACAGGGGAACGCAGAGTCATGTGACAGCGTGAACATCGCGCCGAGAGTGAGCTCGGCCAATTCAAGATGACGAACGTCGGTCGCGTCAGTCTCCCGGATGAGGCGAACGCAACTCCCGGGGAAATCCAGCATGGTGGGGCCGGCCGCACTTCCTGTGCGGCCGACCTGGCTGGACGGTGGAGGATTCACGCGGGTGGGGTGCTCGTTACGCGGCGCAGGACGACGAGCCAGTCGTCCTCACTTGGCCAACCGGTCAACTCGGCGAGCTTCCAGGTATCGTCGCCCACAGGGAAGGTATCTCCGAGTTGAAGAGTGTGGTCCTGCCTCCCCGTCCCTCCGCCGACAACGACGCCGAGTTTGACCTTCACGGATTGGTCGGTGTCTCTATAGATATCCCGTACTGAGCACCGGGCGTTCCCCATGTCTTGTTGAATTCCATGCCAGAGGCCAATTTTATCCAAACTCACTTTTCGTCCTCCAGTGTCGTGTATCTGGTGGTGCAGTACTTCTTGAACTCCTTGACGGTTAGAGGTTGTGGATCCCCGTCGTTGTGTGGATCGCGCAACTGAATCAAGGCCCTGTCATCGACTGAAACGATCTCGTAGGCGTGCGAACTGCGCAGCCCCTTCTCCATTTCGCTCTCTGCTTCGGTGCCCTGAGAGCGGGTGCCGATGATGATCGGCCTGCCGCTTTCGATGAGTTCCCGCAGGTGGGTGAGGAGTTGTTTGTCCGGGCTACGGCCATGCATGTCGTACTGTGTGGGAATTTCGTGGTTCTCCGACGTTTGCCCAGTGAGCTGGGTGAGCAGCTCGGCGCGTTCGCCCGACGAGGAGCCCTGAGTAATGCGGGAGTAGCCGGAGAGTAGGTTGCCATCGAAGTCCTTGTTGCGGGGAAACTGCGCCTCATGGTCGCGCTTCTCCTCGCTCCAGAACTGGTCCAGTCCGGCAATGGCCTTCTCCATGATCGCCGGCCAGGCTACGCCCACCGTGTGGGCGTTGGCGTAGGGAGTGTGCTTCGGGAGTTCGCTGTGTACGGGAAGTTCGGGAGTGACCCGGACCGTCAAGATGCGCCCCGTCGGAGCATGGTGGCCATGGTCGTTGCGTGCGGCTTCGTGGAAGCGGACCTCGTAGTTGCCGTCTTCCGTCTCGTGGATCAGGTCCTGGATGCGCTCCGGGTACCTGCTTGCGACGGCGCCCATGACAGCGATGATGCCGCAGTCGCCGATGGCGCCCTGCTGGGTCTGCTCACGTGACGGAGGCCCGTCGAACAGCGGCATCCGTGTCCCGTCATCACGATCCAGTGGAGTGCCATACCGGTCGGGCTGGAAGTCCGGCAGTTTCTGGTGGTTGCCGAAGCGCGGCTGGTCCACCTCAGTGGTGAGCTCAGTGGGCTCGCCACGTCCTGACGGGAAGATGTGTTCCAGGGCTTGTTTGAACAGGCCCGACTTCTTGGGCTGTCCGTCTGAGGCAGGCGAACTCGCGCGAGGCTCGTCGGCAGGCGGGTTTGCAGTGTTGGTGTGCTCGCCTGTGCGCCCGCTGTCGCCCAGGTTGTCGGTGGGCGTGCCCGCGGGGTCGGCGGCGGGACGGCGGGAGGTGCCGGCCGGGTCGGCCGGTGGGCGGCGATCTGTGCCGGCCGGGGACGCCGGGGGTGTGCGGTGGGGGTGGTTCTGGTCAGACAGGGTTTGGACGAGGTCTTCGACGAAGTCCAGGTGGTGCTGAATTTCCTCGTCCATGAGCTGGCGGTTCGGCGTCTTGAAGCCCTCGGTGCGCTTCTTGGCCTCCGCCTCGGACAGGCCCTCGGTGCGGCGGAGTTCGGCGCGTCGCTGGTCGAGGAGGGTCTGGCGTTGCGGGTCGGTGCGGTATGTCGTGCTGTAGTGGACGGGGACGCCGTGCATCGCCGTCGAGTTGCGGATCGTGTCGGAGCAGTCCGCGTGGCCGGAGTTGCCCGCGCGTAGGCCGCAGGGCTCCCGCTCCGTGTAGAGGCCGGCGACTCGGTACGGGGGCAGGCCCTCGGCGGCCCGGTCGTTGTTGCGCAGCCGGAGCGACTCCAGGATGTGCGTCTCCGAGTGCCGGGGACGTACGGCGTCCGAGGCGGCCGGGACCGAGGAGTCGATGATGTAGTGGCTCTCGCCGTGCTCGTCGACGACCTCCACGACCGCGTAGTTCTTGTCGGAGAAGTCCGGGGAGTTGCGCTCGGTCGCGTCCAGCAGGTCCCGCATGTCCGGCGGGATGTCGTCCTTCGGGCGGGCCGAGGCCTCCCGGCGGGAGGAGGCGATGGACTCGTGGTGGTCGTGCGCCGGGTCGGGCTGCTTGTTCTTCTTCGGTGGAGCGTCGGCGTACGGGTCGTTGTTGCGTGAGGGCTCCGGGCTCGCGTCCACCGCGTTGTTCGCGTGGAATGAGTGGCTCATCCGGCCGAGCGTCGCGAGCGCCGCGTAGCGGTCACCATCGTTCATGTTCGACCACGCCGGGTCGAGGTGACGGCGCAGGTCGCTGTCGGTGAAGTTCGTATAGGGCATCGAGACGTTGTCCCGGTGCGCCCGCAGTATCTCCTTGTGCGCCCGCCTCGCCTCCGACACGGCGTTCTTGGCGTCGGCCAGGCGCTGTTGGGCGGCCGCCCGGTCCTCCGGGGCCGCCTTCTTCAGCGCCCGCTTGGCGGCGGCGGACTCGCTCTTGGCGTCGTCGATCGCATGCTTCGCATCGCGGACCTGTCGCGCGGCCTCTACGTGATCCTGTCGGCGGGACAGGGACTCCTGGAGGAGCTCGCGCAAGGGGGAGGAGGGCGGATCTCCGTGGGGTGCGGCCCAGGCGCGCATTTGGTCGTGGACCGGGTCCAGCGCGATCCGGTGGACGTTGCGCTCCCGCCGGAGTTGTTGCTGTGAGCCGTCCGGAGGGAGGTTCGCGTGCTGTTGGTTCGCGGTCTCCGCGCTGGGGAGGCTCTGGTTGCGATGGGCACGGGTTGCGTCCGCGCTGCGTTGGGGGTCGGTCGGGCCTGTGGGCCGGCTCGTCCGTCCGGCCGGGCTGTGCGGCGCAGCTGCGGTCTGGCTCTGGCTCTGGCTCTGTGCGGTGGGCGGGTTGGCCGGGTCGATGGGGCGGCGGCTCGCGTCCAGGGGGATGGCGAAGACGCCGTTGTTGCCGTTGTGGAGCGGGGTGGTACTGCTCTGGCCGGTCTGCTGGTCGGCGTAGACGATCTGGCCGTTGTGGTTGACCACGTTCCAGGCGTGGGCGCGGCCGTCGTCGTTCTGCGTGATGATCACGGCCTGTGCGCCGTGGCCCTCGTTGAGGAGGGTGGACTCCAGGTTGTCGTACGCGTCGCGGCCGTCGCCAAAGTCGCTGAACTGGGCGCCCAGCGTGTTCTCGATGCGGTCGCGGCCGCCCGGCTCGGGGGTGTCGGCGGGGGTGCCGTCCTCGTTCGGGCTGCGGCGGGCGGCGACCGTGGGGTTGCCCGCGTAGGAATCGACGAACGCCAGTGCTCCGTCGGGGCAGTTGACGTCGCGGCCGGACTCGTCGGAGTTCTGGCCACGGATGTCGTTGAGCCACGTGCCGTCGCGGGGGTCGGGGGCGTGCTGGAACGAGCCGTCCTCGTTGCGGGGGAAGCGTTCCTGCTGTGCGCGGTTGTCGGCGTCGGTGGGGTCGTCGTAGCCGTCCGGCGGGCCGGAGGGACGGGTTTCGGTGGCGGGGAGGATCGGGTCGGGTTCCCGGGAGTCCGGGGGCGGGGAGTCCTGGTGCTCCGACTCGGGCTGTCGGGTGTCGTCCTGCCTGTCCTGCGTGTCCTGCCTGTCCTGGGCGTCCTGGTCCCTGGTGTCCGCGTCGTTGTCGTCGGCGGGTGTTGGACCGTCCGCGGTTGGTACGGTGCCCGACTGGGCGTTGGACGTCGGCTGGTTTGTGGTCGAGTCGGTGCTGGGTGTGGTGTTGTCGGCGGGCGGGGCCAGGAAGTACGGAGTGATCGGGTTCCGGTCCGCGTCCAGGGGTGTGTAGAAGACTTCCTTGGCGCCCAGGTGGATCGGGTTCTCGCTGACGACGCCCGTCTGCGGGTCCACGAACAGGACTTGGCCGTTGTGGTTGACCGCGGCGAACGCGTGGCCGCCACCGCCGGGCCAGTTGACGGCGATCATGGCCGCCGAGCCGTGCCCGGCCTGCGTCAGTTCGTGGGAGATGCGCGCGTACGGGCTGGGGTGGTCATCACCCGCGTACGTGCTGGGGGCGCCGGCCCAACGTTCCTGGTTCTCGACCGAGTCGCGCTCCGCCGAGAACCTGTTCAGGCTGCCGTCCGGGTTGCGGTCCAGGGTGCGCGGGGCGGACACAGTCGGACGGCCGAACCAGGTCTCGAGGAACGAACGGGTGCAGTCCGCGCAGTTGTTGGACCTGCCGGGTACACCCGGGCCGCCGTCGTTCTGGAGTGCCGCCCAGTTCCCTTGTCGCGGGTCCGCGAACACCTGCGGGGTGCCGTCGGGGTTCCTCGGGTGGGCGTTCTCCAGGTCCTGCTGGTGGACGGGCTCGGGTGTGGTGAGGCCCTCGTGCGGGATGTTCAGGTCGTTGCGGATGTCCGAGAGGTTGTCCGCCTGGGGTGGGG
Organism: Streptomyces nidicola; assembly: GCF_050106155.1. Classification (NCBI taxonomy): domain Bacteria; kingdom Bacillati; phylum Actinomycetota; class Actinomycetes; order Kitasatosporales; family Streptomycetaceae; genus Streptomyces; species Streptomyces nidicola. The sequence goes on along the minus strand of NZ_JBNBPI010000001.1, from coordinate 734,386 downwards.
AGGGAGGCGCGGTGGGGTGCTGGGGCGTGCTTGTGCTGTCGTCGGCCGTGGGCTGGTGTGCGGCGTGCGTCGGGTCGGGTGTGTGACCGGGTGTCTGGTCGGTGTCGGCCGGCTGCTGGTGGTCCGGCTGTTGGTTGTTCGGTGGGGTGGCCGCGGGCTCGGCGGGGGACCGGTGGTCGGTCGGGCGGTCCGTCCGGCGGTTCGACGGCTGTTCGCCGCGAGGTTGCGTGGTCGGGCGGGTGGGCCTCTCGGTGCGCGGGCGCTCCTCGCGCGGCGGCGTCGTGGGACGCGGCCGGTCGGTGTCCCGCGGCGTGGTGGGACGGGTGGTGGCCTGTTCCGTGTGCGGCGTGGTCGTGCCGGGCGTCGTGGAGCGCGGTGCCGTCCTGGGGCCGTCGGTCGTCGACGGGGTCTGCGTAGGGATGGAGCCGGCCGTCGGCGGGGGCATGGCCCCGGCAGGCGTCGCCGAGGGTGCCGTGGATGGCGGGGCCGTCTGCTGCGGGGTGGCCGTGTCGGCGGGGGCCGGGGGCGTCGCCGTGGCGGCGCCGCCCATGAGGGTGATGTCGTCGTTGTCAGGGGTGTTCGGGGTCTGCGACGACGGTGTCGGAGTGTGGCCCTGGCCAGGGCTCGCGTGCGCGGTGGGGGCGTTGCCGGGCATGGCACCGCTAGGCATCGCGCCACGGCCGGTGCCCTGGTTCTGGTTGTCGTCGCTGTTGCCGTCGGAGGAGGCGCCCGGTGTGGGACTTTCGGCTGCGGCGGGCATGGTGGTGACCGAGTCGCGGTCGACCTGCTGTGCGCCCGGGGCGGGGCTGGAGTTGTCGGGGGCCGGGGCCGGGGCCGGGGCCGGGGCCGGGGTCGGGGCCGGCTCCGGCGTGGGCTCGTTGCCCCGCTGGTCCGGGATCGACTGTTCCGGGATCGACGCGCCCTGGCCGGGCGCGGACGGATCGTTGCCGGGCCCCGGGCTCGGCGGGTTCTCCGGTGAGCCCTCCGGTCGGGCGGAATCGGGCGTGGACGTGTTGGGCGTGGAGGTCTCGGGCGTGGACGTATCAGGGACCGGGGTCGGGCCACCCTCGATGTTCGACCCCGTCGTGCCGGGCGAAGTGGACGTGTCCGGGGAGGAGTTGGCCGTGGACGGGTCGGCGGACGGCGCGTCGGGCGTGGACGCGCTGGGCGTCGAGGAGTCCGGGGTGGTCGAGCCGGGCGTCGACGTGTCAGGGGTCGACGTGTCGGGTGTCGGCGAGTCGGTGCCCGTAGGCGTGCTGATGCTGTCGCGGTACGCCTGTGTGCCTACGTCGAAGGGGCTGGGCGCGTCGGAGCCCTGGCTCGGCGCGGGCCCGGACGACGACGGGGACGACGGGGACGAAGGGTCAGAAGAGTCCGGGCGGCCGCCGGCCGGCGAACTCGAGGGATCCGACGGCGAATCCGACGACGGCGTCTGGCTGCCGATGTCCGGAGCCGTGCGCCCCGACTCGTTGCCGCTCGGTGCAGGGGAGTTGCTCGGCGAAGGACCCTCACCCGACGGCGAGCCGGGCGAGCTGGGGGAGTTGCTCGGCGAACTCGGTGCACTCGGCGAACTGGGCCCACTCGACGGCGAGTTGTCGTTCGAGGGTGAGCCCGGAGAGCTGGGTGAGCCGGAAGAGCTGGGAGAGCTGGGTGAGTTGTCGCTGCCGGCTCCCGACGCACTCGCGTCGGCGTCGTTCCCGCCACCGGTCAGCCCGCCACGCGCACCGTGCCCGGCCCGCGACCCGGCGCCGTCCCGCAGGGACTCGCCGAAGGTGGAACCGGAGTTCTTCAGGGCGTCCTTGCCCTCTTCGTAACCCGTCTTGGCGGTGCGGCCCAGGTCGTAGCCCGACTGCTTGCCGAAGTTCTGCTCGACGGTCTGGGCGACCACGTCGGAGACCATCGCTTCGAGGGCGGAGACGAAGGGTTCCTTGGCGGTCTCCAGCACCGCTTGCAGGATCTGCTGGGCTATCTCTTTGAGGAGTTTGCGCAGGATCATCCGCGTGGCGGCGGCCGCGCCCATCGCGCCGATCTCGGACAGGCCCAGGGTGAAGGGGGCGGCGGCCTGGGCCGCGGCGATCTCGACCGCCAGGATGACCAACTGGGCGATCACCGCGATCTTCAGCCCGATGATGAGCATCGCCGCGGCGTCCATGCAGACGGCGATCAACTCGGCGCCCTGGCGGGCGTCGTCGAAGTAGCCCGAGCCGCCGGCGAACTTCTCCCAGGTCTTGTTGAAGCCGTCGATGGAGTCCCCGGCGTTCTCGCCGAGAACGTTGCCCGCGGCGGTCATGCCGCGGACCTGAAGGGCTTCCACGTCGATGGCGAACTGGCGCCACGTGGCGGCGCACTCCATCATCTTGTCTTCGTCGCCCGTGGGCCACTCGAAGCCGCACATCTCGAGCAGCCACTCAAGCCCGTTCGGCAGCATCAAAGCCACGACGAGACCCCCGTTGTCGTCATGTATGTCGTGTTGTTGTCCGGCCCCGCGGACCGGCCGACTCCACTCGCCTGACTGCTGCCGGAGTCATGCCCATGCGCATGCCCACGCCAGAGCCTACCCAACGGCCCCAAAGTACCCTCAACTCGCCTGCGTCACCCGGCTGTTGAAGGTGGCGCGCACCCTAGCTGTCGGCCCGCCGCAGGCTGCGGTACAGCTCGATCGCCGAGTCCGGCGGGAAGTTGGGCACATAGGTGATGGCCCCGTCGTCCTTCGCGATCACCATGTGGCTGCCGCCCAACGGCGCCTGAGTGCCGGGCGGCGGCGGGGGCATGACGGCGTGGATGAGGAAGCCGGTGTCGAACTCCACCACGTGCAGCGGTGCCGGGTTTCCTGCCGTGTCGAGCACTTCGAACCGCGACCGCGCGGCGGCGAGCGCCTCGTCGGCGGTGGTGGGGACGGGCTGGACCGGTTCCGGCGCGCCGGGCTGTGACACGGACGTGCTCCTGTCGCTGATGGGGCGGTCTTGTGGGCGGTTGCGTGTACGGGCCGAACGGCCGTCCGTACGGCCCGTGTCACGTGCTCGAGGAACCCGCAGGGCCCGAAGGGCCCAGGGACTTGAACGACCGGATGTCGCCTCCGAACTGGTTCTCCGGCGTCTGCTCCTTGACCAGCGCCTCGTTGAACTCCTCGTTCTCCTCGTGGTTCTTGGCCATCCGTTCCAGCGCTTTGCCGATCTCGTTGAGCTTCGTGGCCAGGTGATCCATCGAGTCGGTCATGCCGTCGCGCAGGCCTTCGTAGACCACGCCGAACTTCTCGCCGAGCTCGTCGTCACCCCAGGGCGGGGTGCCCTGCTTGTCGGCGAAGGAGGTCATGCCCTTCCAGGCGTCCTCGACGAAACCCCCGACGGACATGTCCTTGGGGGGCTGGCCCCCGCCGCCTCCGCCGTCCCCCTGCGCGGCGAGGCCGCTGCGCAACCTGTTGGTCGCCTGATAGAAGTCCCTGCCGATCTCGGAGAAACTCTTCCCCTCGGTCCGCAGTGTCTCCGGACTGCTCCTGAATCCGTCGCCCATGACGGTTCCTCCCCCGTGCCCAACCGACGCCGCCAAGCGGCCGGTTCAGGTCCGTTTCATGTCAGTGACAGCGTACCCGTGGCCACAGACATCCCCTCAACCCCTGTGTCCACGACCCCGCTTCTTCGACCCCGTGAACAGATCCGTCGAGGGGCCGTCCTCCTCGGCGCGCTCCTTGCGCTCCTCCTGGGCCCGCTTGTGCTCCCACTGCTCGCGCTTCTCGCGCTCGGCCTCGCGGTCCTCCATGGTCTGCGACTCCGCGGCCCGGCGGATCTCGGTCATCCGGTCGCCGAGCGCATCCATGTCGCGCTGGTCCTTGATGGCGTCGGTCATGCCCATACGTCCCGACAGGATGCCCTTGGCCATCTCCTAGAGGGGGCCGCCCGCACTGGGGTTGTCGGCCAGCGTGCGCAGCGCGTTGTGGAGGCTGCGGGCCTGCTCCGGATCCTGCGCGACGTCCATCAGCTCCGAGTTGTCGATCTCCCGATCGTCCCGCCCCGGTCCCGGTCCGGAACCCGAACCCGGCTCATTTCCCGGCCTGTTGGTCATGAGAAACCCCCTTCGGGCCCACAGGGACCTCCGCACGCACCGAACGCGGGTTTCGCATTCGCCACGGCCTGTTGCAGCGGTCGACGAGCCAATCCAGTGTCCCGTCCGAGGCGTCAAACGGGCCGTGTACGCGCCCCGTTCGCCGTGTCGCTCCACGCCGCATCGCGGCACCGTAAGATCGCCCGCCCCGGTCGAACGGCCCCCGGACGGCAGCACCGCGCGTCAGTGCGGGTTGTCGGGAATGTGTGTCCGCCACTCCTCCTCGTCCTCGGTCTCCGAGAAGTCGGCCAGTACTGCCCAAAGGCCTGACCCCTCTCCTCCGTTGATGAAGAGGCAGTACTCGTCGTCCTGCCATTCCTTCATGGGGCGCGCTCCATCCTCGGCTCGCTCATCCAGTCTCGGTGAGGGCCTGTCCGCCCATCATGCCCGGGCGGGCCGGCAGCTGTGATCGATTTCTGCGGAGGTCGGGCCGTCACTGTGCACCACGACAGGTGTCGGGGAGGGTGCTCACCGCCAGACATGAAGTATCGATGGCCGGACCGCTGAGTGAGCCCGCTGCGCCTGCTGATGCATTGTGGGACAGCCTTTAATGCTTGTCTCGTTTCCCCCGCGCATCCCTGCAATGTCATTTCGGTTGGCTTCTCCGAATGTTGCCGACGAAGAGATTTCCCGCTCCGAAGATGCACAGCGTCAGTACGAGGAGCACCCAACCTCCTGAGTTGCCCGAGACGATGAGGAACACGGACAGAAATATGCCCGCTGCCGCGAAGACGGTGGCGAAGAGCATCCATCGTTTCACGGCCGCACGCTGCTCGACCGACCATTCGACATTGGGCATTGTGGCAACCTTTCCGCATGGAGGAGCTGGCGATCCCCCGTCTATTGGCGGGTTCTTAGCTGCCGCTTACTGCGTTCGAAGCGACCTGCCGCCCCGCGCTCCAAATGTAGAAACCTGGAAGTGCGGCAGGGAGGGGTTGGCTTCTTCAGTCTCCTCCGGCAGCCGAGGAATCAGAAGCTCTTCTTCTTTTGCGAGAAATCCACAACACCAGGTACGCGACCAGGGCGATCGTGAAGAGTGTGGAAGCGCCGATTCGCACGGCAGGCCACAGAGAAATCGACGGATTCCATACTGCATCTGCCAAGTTGAGTAGCGCGGCCAGCACGAAGGACAGGCCGAGAGATTTCTTGGCGCGGGCTTCGGCTGCTCCGGAGGTTCCCATCGGACCCCTCACTCTGTGACCTATGCGTATGGGTAGTAGCACGTCTTCCCGTTGCGGGTCATGGGGTTCAGGGTGCCCTTCGGTTCGCGGACAAACCCTGTGTGCGAACCGGTAGTTGCCTCGGTGTCAGGCAAGGCGCAGGCATTCGCCGGTGCCGGTGCCGGCGTCTCGGCACATGTCGATGTCGGCTTGCAGGGAGGCAAGTTGGTGTCGGCGGGGACGTGGTTGCCGCGCTGGGCGTGGGCGGCAAGCTGGGCCTGCAGGTGGAGGTCGACCCGGGCAAGGTCATAGGCGCTGTGGGCGATGGAGTGGGTGCGGTCAAGGTCTGGGGCGGGATGCGCGGGCAATCGGCCTTGACTGACTCCGGGACCAACCGTCGGGGGCCTGTAACGCGGTTCCGCACGATCATTGTGGGACAGCTCTTCGTCCAGGCCCGATCGAAAGCGGAGGTCTTTGCTCGATATGCCAGAAGTCCCTACCGATGTCGTGGCGCTGCTCCACGCGGACATGGCTGAGGTTCTGCAAGCTGCGTCCGCATCCAGGGAGCGACTGCCGCGGCCGGTCCGCTACGCGCTCCAACTGGCACTGGCCGGCGTACGCCCCGCGAACCAGGGCGAGTGGGCAGCCTGGCTGCACCTCTCCGCGACCGCCCAAGGCGACGCGGACTGTGTCGCAGCCATCGAGGGGGCAGACCTCGCACGCCCCTGGGCGGTCGTCTGGCAGCACTGGCGGCCACCCGGCGCGGTGCTGCGCACCGACCCGCTTCCCGGCCACCTCAAGGAGCTGCGCCTCCTGCCCAAGGACTGGGCGGCAGACGGACGCCTCGCGGTGCTCGGTCACGACGGTCACCGCAAGCGTGCCGCCTACTGGGTCTGGGACGTGGAGACGGGCGAACTCCTGGCCGGTCCGCTCAGGGGCGAGGAGCCCGGCCCCGGACGGTCGCAGCCGTGGCCCGTGGCGCGGAGCAACGCCCTGCTGGGGTGGCAGCCGTACGAGCCGAGCAGTCTCAACCGGTCTCTGGTCACCCACCACTTGGCCGTCCCCGGGCGCGGTCTGACCCTCTTCGCGGCACCCGGCGGGGTGTTCGCCGTCCGCTCCGCGGTGGCCGATCCCCTTGGTCCAGCCTGTCGTGCTCCGGAGCGGTCGGCTGCTGCGCATTTCCCCGTGCATGCCGCCTTCACTGACCAGGCGCCCCAGGTGGAGCGGCATCCGGACTACGCGAGTTTCGTCCCCTCCGACTTCCACCGGCTGCGCCCCGAGGTCCTTCCACAGACTTTCGAGCCGCACGCCTCGTACGACACCCTCATCACCACGGGAGTCCCCGCGGCCAGGTTCGGCGATCTCACCCTGCACGCTCCTCAGTGCGTTCAGGACCCTTCAGGTGAGGACGAGTTCCTGATCGTGATCGGGTTTCTGCAGGAGGGCAGACTTGTCGTCGAGGGGGCGACGGGGATCGTCTACCGGATGCCGTCGGAGTTGGACCCGCCGCCTGCCGAGGAGATCGAAGAGCTGGCCCTGGAGCCGTTCCATCCGGACGAAGACCGCGGCGACCCAGGCAGGAGGAGCCCGGACTTCGACCTCCAGGCCCTCTATGGGGACCTCGACGACGAACCGGACCTGGACGAGTACATTGCCTGGATCGCGCCCGACCTCCCGACGTTCCTCGCCATGGCCTCCCGGTACTGCGCCGACTTTGCGCACCTGGGTTCGCTGAACAGCGAAGCCGAGGCCCGCGGGATCATCGACCTCATCGAGTACGAACTCGACGGCATCGCCCGCACTCCCACGGACTCGTGGTGGACGGCCTCACTGCGAGAGCCGATCTGACCCCGTCACGTGAAACGGTCCGGAGCTCCGAGCGACGGTGCCGGTGTGTGGTACTGCGCTTGGTTGCCGCTCGACGGACGTGCAGACGAATGTCGACCGGATGCCAGAGTGCGCGGTATAGACGGCTTCAGGGGGGGGCAACCGATGTATTGACGCGGTCGACGGGCTGCTGCCCGCAGCACAGCCGCTGTTCCCCCGCCTGTCCGCTACCGTCCCAGTTCCACGGTGATGTGCGGAGCCAGCGCCCGAAGGAAGTCGGGGGCGTTGAAGAGCTCGCCGGCGGAGGCGACTCCGACCGTCCTGGTCCGTCCGGTGAGGACGCGGTCGACCGCCTCCACGACCAGGGGCGCGGTGACGGCGTAGATGTCCTGGCCGCGGGCCACGGCGCGCCGTTCCGTGCCGCCCGAGCGGACGACAACGTCGACGACGAACGTCTGGTCGGAGCGGCCGTGTTCGTCGACCGCAGTCGGTGTCGGCGTCTCGGGTGCGGCGATGTCCCGGGCCGCCTCGACGGTCATGTAGGTGCGCACCTCGGGGATGGTCAGATGACTGGGCAGCGTCACGACGTCGGCCATCGTGAACTCCCCGACGACGGCGCGGCGGCCCATCGGCGCGGGGAAGTCCCACTCCAGAGTCGGCGCCGCGTCGTGGCGGTGTTCCAGGCGCCCGCCCGAGTAGCGGACGCGCCGACCGTCCCGTCGCTCCCGGGACACCGCACCCGCGGTGCGCGTCCCGGTCGTGGGGTGCCAGCTGCTCAGCCCGTACGCGACGTGCGCCTCGTCGGCCGATGTCCAGTCGCCCATGGCCGCGGTGGCCAGCAGGTCGCCGAAGCCGCCGAAGAAGGCCATCGCCGGGACGATCACCGCGTGTGCGTCCCGCGCCCGGTCGGGGAAGTGCGTGAAGGTGTCGATGTTCGCCTCGATCTCGGCCGCCACGTCGAGATACGGGACACCGGCCCGCAGCGCCGCCTCGATCACCGGGGCGGACGTCGTGGCGAATGGGCCGGCGCAGTTGATGACCGCCGCACTGCCGGCCAGCGCGCGATCCAGTGATGCCGGGTCGTCGACGGTCGCCGGGCGGACGTCGAGGGCGTCGAACCCGGTCTCGTAGGCCAAAGTCTTCAGCTTGTCGGCGTCGCGGCCGCTCAGCACCGGGCGGAACCCACGCGTCCGCAGCTCCGCCACAACGAACCGCCCGGTGTGCCCGTACGCGCCGAACACCGTAACCGTCTGGCCCGATCCCATGGGTTCTCCTCGTACTCAGTACTCGTCGACGTATTCGAATGAAGTGGAATGCTTCAACTGCCGTGCTCTGTAAGGAAGATCCTGGTCGAGAAGGGCACTCGGCACGAGTGTCCGGAACGACATGGCCCGTACAATTCCGGACATGACTACGGTTGCTGTGGCCGTCACCGACGGAATGCTGCACTTCGAGATGGCGCTGGCCTGCGAGGTGTTCGGCGGCAACCCGGTCGGCCCGACCGACGCCTGGTACGACCTCGCGGTCTGCGGGCCGGGTCCTGTGCGGGCCGGGCGGTTCCGGCTGGAGCCCGACCACGGTTTCGATCAACTCGCGCGCGCCGACACCGTGATCGTCCCCGGCTGGGCCGACATCGACGTAAATCCGCCGGCCGAGCTGGTCGACGCGGTACGCACGGCCCATGAGGCGGGCGCGCGGGTGGCCTCCCTGTGTACGGGGGCTTTCGTGCTGGCCGCGGCCGGCCTGCTCGACGGCGAGCGGGCCACCACGCACTGGGCCCACACTCAGGTGCTGGCCGAGCGCCATCCTCGGGTGGAGGTCGACCCGGACGTCCTCTACGTGGACAACGGCCGCGTCCTCACCTCCGTGGGCAAGGCCGCCGCCATGGACCTGTGCCTGCACCTCGTCCGCCTCGACCACGGCTCGTCGGTCGCCAACACCCTCGCCAGGCGCCTGGTGGTGCCGCCCCATCGGGACGGCGGTCAGGCCCAGTTCGTCACCACCCCCGTCCCGGCCCCCGACAGCCACCCACTCGCCGGGCTCTTCCCGTGGGTGATGCGGCGCCTGGACCAACCGCTCACCGTGGACGACCTGGCGCGCCAGGCCGGGATGAGCTCCCGCCACCTGGGGCGCCACTTCAGGGCGGTCACCGGCGCCACACCGCTGCAGTGGCTGCTCGTCCAACGGATACGGCACGCACAGGAGTTGCTGGAAACCACGGACGACACCGTCGACACCATCGCGGCCGCCACCGGCATGGGTACGGCCACGACACTGCGCCGCAACTTCAACCGGACGGTGGGCGTGCCCCCGGACGCCTACCGTCGCACCTTCCGGTCACGGCCGTCTCCCGCCTCACCGTGACGGCGTCGTCGTCCGAGGCCGGGCCGACCACTGCCACGTACGCACCGACGACTCCGCGCTCCATGGGGGGCGGACGTCTCCAGCGGGTGCGCCGGTCGGGCGGGTCGGCCCGCCCCTTCACACCGCCTCCTCCGAGTCGACGACCCGCCCCGGGCCCCGGCGTACGAAGTTCAGCGGGACCGCGCATCGTGGGCGAAAGTACCGCCCGGCATGGGGCGTTCGGGGGTTTACTGTCTGGGCGGCATCCTCGTCTGCCGAACGCTGATCGCGGAGCTCGCGAGAAGGGGCCGTCTTGATCCTCCTCATACCGGTGGTGTTTCTCGCTGCCGTCGCATTGGTCCTGTTCTTGATGTTCCGGGGCCTCGGAGTTGCCCTGCCGGGGGACCCGCGCTGGTCCGGGTGCGGATGGCGCCGCCCGGTCGTGGCAGCCGCGTTCCTGTGTGCGGCCTCGGCTACGGCCGCCTATTCGTGGGGAGTCGTGGGCCTGATGTCGACCGTGGCCGTCGCGCAGGACGGTGGGGCGGATTCGTCTCCGTTCCCGTACAACCACCCGTGCAGGGAGCAGGTTGAGGGGGCCGTGGACTATGACGTCCAGTTCCTCACCTTGCGGACCGTATGCGTGATGGATGACGGGACGCGTACAGCAGTGGATGACGTGTCCCAGGCTGTTCGTGCGACTGCAGCGGTATCGGCGGCCTCCGCCGCCGTATTGGTGGGCGTGCTGTTGGCGGCCGGAGCCTCGCGTGCACGCCGAGAGTCAGAGCGAGTAGCGCGATGAGGTGAGAAGCCGGACAGCGTGATGAGGTCGATGCGGCGTGCATCCCGTACGCGTTGTGCGTACCGCGTCGGCGCCGACTGCCATACACCGGTCGGCAGTCGGCGCCGGTAGGCATGGGTGTCGCCGTCCGCGGAGGTCGGTGCCGCAGGGCCCGTTGCTCAGGCAGGCTCCTCGACGGAGTGCGAGTCGGTGAGGGTGGCGGCGCCGCCCGCCGCGACCAGGCCGACGACCACCGCCAGTACGGCGTAGGTGATCCGCTCGCCGTGGAAGAAGGACTGCACGAGGCTGCTGCTCCAGACGCCCGCGGGCAGCTGGGTGGTGACCAGGGCGGCGATCATCGTGCCGACGATGGCGGTGCCGACGCTCGTGCCGACCTCCTGCGCGGTGTCGTTGAGCGCCGTGCCGATCGAGGTGCGGTTCTCCGGCATGGCGTCGACCAGCGCGATGGCGCAGATCGTCATGACGGTGCGCAGCCCGATGGTCATCACGACCATGCAGAGGGCGATGGCCGCGTACCCGTGCTCCACACCCCAGGCGAGACCGGCCAGCGCACCGGCCAGGCAGGCCGCGCCGACCAGGCAGGCGATGCGGTGCCCGAACCTCTTCGCGAGCCATTCCGACAGCGGAGTCGCGACGATCATGGTCACGATCATCGGCAGGTTCGCCAGGCCGGCCCGCACCGGGCTCCACCCGTAGGCGTACTGGAAGTGCAGGATGAGCCCGAACATCACGCCGGCCATCGCGATGGACGTGCCGATCTGGGCGATGGCGGCGCCCCGGACGGTACCGCTGGAGAAGACCTTGAGGTCCAGCATCGGCGCCTCGCTGCGACGCTCGTGCCGTACGAACCCGATGGCCGCGGCCACGGCGCCGAGGACCGAGACGACGGTGGCCGTGGAGAGCCAGCCGTGCTCGACGCCGCTGGTCAGCGCGTAGCAGGCCAGGCCGATGGTGAGCACGCTCAAGGCGGCGCCGGGCAGGTCGAGCCGGTCGTTGGTCAGACCGTCCGGCTGGTCCGCGGCGACGCCGAACCGCACGCCGATGGCCGCGATCAGCGCGATCGGTGCGTTGATCAGCAGGAGCCACTGCCAGCTCACGTGGGCGAGCGCGGTGCCGCCCAGGAGCGGGCCGAGGATGAACCCCGACATGCCGACGACGATCATCAGGGTCATGGCGCGCATGCGCAGCGCCTGGTCGTCGAAGAGGCGGAAGACGAGCGAGTTGGTGATGGGCGCCATGGCCGCGGCGGCGATGCCGAGCGCGGCTCTCAGGGCGATGAGCTGCCCGGTGGAGTTCACGGCTATGACGGCCAGGCTCAGCAGGCCGAACCCGGCGAGGCCGACCAGCAGTACGCGGCGGCGTCCGAAGCGATCGGCGATGGAACCCGCTGTGAGCAGAAGACCGCCGAACGTCAGGGAGTAGGCGCCGGTGACCCACTGCAGGGCGGTCGTGCCGCTGCCGAGATCGCGGCCGATGGTGGGCAGCGCGATCGAGAGCAGCGTGTTGTCGACCATCTCGACGAAGAAGGCCAGGCACAGCGCGGCCAGGGGAATCCAGGCCGCACGCAGGGACGGATAGGTACGGGATGCGGCGGGCGCGATGGGTGTCGTAGTCATGGCCGGCCTCCTTTCGGAGCGTCGCCGGTCGTGACGGGACGCTCAACATGGAACGCGGTTCGGTGGACGAACGTCGTTCGATAATGGAACGTGGTTCGAGAGTAGAACGTCGTTCGATGTTGTGCAAATTGTGGTTGGATGGATGTCATGACACCGCCGCGAACCCGCCCCGCCGAAGCCCCCGCCCGAGGACGCAGGCGTGCTTCGCACTCTCTGGAGGCCGTCCTCGACGCGGCCGTGGCCCTCCTCGACGAGGCCGGTGGACCGGCCCTGACCTTCCGCGCCCTGGCCGCCCGGCTCGGCACCGGTGTCGGCACCATCTACTGGTACGTCGCGAACAAGGACGAGCTGCTCGACCGCGCCACCGACCATGCGATCGCGGGAGTCCTGGCCGCCGTCGAGGAGCAGCCCGGCAGCGACGACCCGATCGCGGACCTCCGCGCGATGGCCGTCGCGATGTTCGACGCGATCGTGGACCGGCCCTGGCTGTCGGCCTACTTCATGCGCAACACCGACCTCCAGGGCAACTCGCTGCGGCTGTACGAGAAGCTCGGCGAGCAGACGCTCCGCCTCGACCTCACACCCCGGCAGCGCTTCCACGCCGTCTCGGCGATCACGGGCGTCGTCGTCGGCACAGCCACGGACCTGGGCCTGGAGGCCCCGCAGGAGGTGCTCGAAGGCGAGGTGGACCGCGACGCGTACCTCGATCGCTTCGCCGAAAAGTGGCGCTCGCTCGACGCCACGGAATTCCCGTTCGTACGCGAGATCGTCGACGAGTTCGCCGGGCACGACGACCGGGACCAGTTCCTCGCCGCGCTGGATCTGACCCTGGCCGGCCTCCGCCTCCAAGCCGGAACCTGACCTTCGCGACGGAATTTGATGGCGCGGCGAGTGCCGTGCCACTCGTCGACCGGCGGCGCCCTTACCCCTCGCCCTGCTCCCGCAGGTATGCGATGCCGACATCGAGCGCCGCCTTGAGGTGGGCCGAGTCGCCCGTGGACATCATGATCGTCACGCCGCCCTGGATCCCCGCGAGCAGTGCTGCTGCCGCCCGGTCCACGTCGAGGTCGGGCGGGACCAGGCCGCCCGACTGGAGGGTGCGGATGCCCCGGGCGAGGTACTCCTGCCATTGCCGCATCAGTTCCGTGACGATCGCCCTGGCGCCCGTGCCGGAGCGTCCGACCTGGAGGAACAGCGCTCCCAACGGGCAGTGGTCGCCCTGGAGTTCGTAGCGGCGCACCACCAGGTCGCGCCACCGCTGCCAGGACTCCCACGTGTCGAGGCGGCCCAGGTGCGGCTGTTGGTCCTCGAGCACCCGGTCGGCCTCGAACTGGGCCACGGCGAGGAGGAGTTCGTCCTTGCCGCCGGGAAAGTAGTGGAAGAGCTGGCTCTTGCTGGTGCCGGTGCGGGCGCGGATGTCGTCGAGGGTCGTGAACGAGACGCCCTGCTCGCGCAGCACCTCGGCCGCGCCGCCGACGATGCGGGCGCGGGTGGCCCGCCCCTTGGCGGTCAGTGTGTCGGCCATCGGCTCTCCTTGTCCGTCGTGCCCGACGGTACTCCGTACTGGACTTGCCGGTCCATTTTTCGCGGAGCACTGTGAACAGCCCAGCCACGGACAAGCCCAGCCACAGACAAGGGAGAGCACGTCATGAATGGACGACTGCACGGCAAGACGGCGCTGATCACAGGCTCGACCAGCAATATCGGGCGGGCGATCGCGGAGGTGTTCGCCGCCGAGGGCGCCCATGTCGCCGTGTCCGGACGCAACGCGGAACGCGGAGCCGCCGTCGTCGCGGGCATCCGTGAGGCCGGCGGCCGGGCCGACTTCGTGGCGGCGGATCTCGACGGCGCGGAGGCCGCCCGCGAGCTGGCCGAACGGGCCACCGCCACGCTCGGCGGCCGGATCGACATCCTGGTCAACAACGCCGGCATCTACCCCTCGCCCGGCACGGTCGACACCGACGAGAAGACCTTCGACCACCTCTACGCCGTGAACGTGAAGGCGCCCTTCTTCCTCACCGCCGCCATCGCCCCCGCGATGGCCGCGGCGGGCGGTGGCGCGGTCGTGAACCTCGGCTCGTGGATCGCCCGGCTCGGCGTCCCCTCCGGCGCCCTCTACAGCTCCACCAAGGGGGCCATGGAGACGCTGACCCGCGCCTGGGCCGCCGAGTTCGGCCCGCAGGGTGTCCGGGTCAACGCCGTCTCGCCCGGCGTGGTCCTTCCCCTGCCGCCGGCGGGCGATGCACCCCACCCAGGCGTAGTCATGACGAAGGGCACTCCGGCGGGCACCGTCGGCACCCCGGAGGCCATCGCCCACGCGGCCCTCTGGCTGGCGAGCGACGAGGCATCCTTCACTCACGGCACGGTGGTGGACGTGGACGGTGGCCGCACCGGAGTAGCCGTCATCGCCGCGTAACGCCCCGCGCCGGGGCGATCCGGGGCGCCGGCTCGTACGCTGGGCGGCACCGTCAGAGGGAGCGCTCATGAACACCGCACGTGACCTGCTGCTCGTCTCCATGGACAGGGAGCACGGAGTTCCCGCCGACCAGGGCGCCCTGTCGCTGGCGCTCGCCGGTGGGGAGCTCATCGACCTCCTGGGAGTGGAAGCCGTCGCCGTGACCGGTGAGCGGATCGTGCCGGGGCACGCGCCCGCGCAGGATGACGAGTTGATGCGCAAGGCCGTGGCCTCGTTGGTGCGTGAGGAGCCGTACGAGTTGGTGGACGACTGGCTGTGGCGGCGGGGGAGGGGGCTGGCCGCGGAGTATGTGGACGCGTTGCGAGCCGAGGGGCTGGTCGTCCGGACGTCGCACCGCTTGAGGCTGAAGCCCGATCGGCCGGAGAGCGTTCCTTCGGCGGCGCGACAGGCCGCGGTCGACCGGTGGGAGGGCGGTGAACCGGTGCTTGGGGCCTTGGTTGCAGCTCTCTCGCAGGGGGAGGGGGAGGCGGTCGAGGTGTCGGGGCTGTCGGACGCGGTGGTGACCGTGCTGGCCGTCGTCGGCGGCGCCGAGCTGGAGCTGGAGGCGGAGCGGCAACGACGGTCCGTCGAGAAAGCCGCGTTCGACAACATCTGGCGCGGCGCGTGAGCCGCTGGACCCGGTGACCGGCCTCAGACCGGCTTGCGCCACACGGAGATGTGCTGCGCGGAGTCCTGGGTGAACGGGGACCCGTCCCAGTCCGCGACGCGACGTTCCAGTGCCAGCCCGGCGATCCGTGCCATCAGATCCAGCTCCGCCGGCCAGGCGTACCGGTGCCGGGATTCGTCGCGGCGGTAGCGGCCGTCCTCGTCGCGGGTGAAGTGATGCGAGACGAGTGTCTGCTCGGCCAGGTCGAAGGTGTCGAAGCCGAGATGCCCGTCGGAGACGTCGAACGGCACCGCGACCTGGCCGGGCGGCAGGAAACGCAGCGGTGGCACGCCCAGTTCGATGACGAACCGGCCGCCGGGCTCCAGATGACGCGCCGCGTTGCGGAAGCAGTCGACCTGCTCCTCCTGCGTGAGCAGGTTCGAGATGGTGTTGTAGACGAGATAGACCAGGGTGAACCCGCCGGGGACGACCGTCGTGGCCATGTCCCCGATGGTCACCGGGAGCGTGTCCTCGTCGACCTTGCGCCGCAGCACCGCTGCCATGTGCTCGGACAGTTCGATACCCACGACCGGTACGCCGCGTTCCCGCAGCGGGACGCCCACGCGTCCGGTCCCGATGGCGAACTCCAGTGCCCGGCCGTCCCCGGCGAGGCCGGCGAGGAAGGCGAGCGTCGGTTCGAGTACGGACGCCGAGGACGACTCGGCCTCCTCGGCGTCGTAGCGGTCGGCGGTCGCACGGGTCCACACTTCACTGCTCGTCACGGGCGGCCACTCTGCCGGGTGCCGAGGACGTTGTCGACGTATTTATCCGGTCACCCGGCCGGCGCCGCGCTCACCCGGTGACGCCGTCAGGCGTCCGCGATCCAGCTGCCGTGGAAGCCCAGCGGAACCCGGCCGGGCAGGTGGACCCGGGCCAGCGGGTGGCCGCCGAAGTCCTGCGCCGAGAGGATCATCAGGTCCGTCGCGCCCCGGTCGGGGTCGTTCACGTACGACAGCACGTAGCCGTCGTCCTCGTCACGCGCCCCGCGCCGCGGGACGAAGACCGGCTCGCTGACCGCCGCCCCCGCGGGAAAACGGCTCAGCTGCCTGCTGCCCCGCAACATGTCATGTTTTATCAGGTAGTTGGTGAACTTCTCCTCCGGCGGCACACCGTCGACCATCTCGTACGCGCGCCACATCTCGGCCGCGCTCGCGGTGTAGGCATAGCGGTGCCGGCGCGAGACCAGGGATTCGTTGATGCGCGGGAATTCCTGCGGACGGTCGTCGAGGCGGCTGCTCCGCACCCGGCCCGCGCGCGGATCGATCGTCCAGCGGTCCAGCGTCGGGGCACCGGTCGCACTGGGCCCGCCGGTACCGCGGCCGGCGGCGTAGAACGGTGCGGGGAACCCGATGTACTCCATGACGACCGTGTCCCCCTGGTCGTACGCGTTGAGGGTGTGCGAGTAGTACACCGGGTCGATCTCGAACCAGCGCGTGGTGCCGCCTGTGCGCGGCAACAGCCCGATGCGCATGGGGTGTCCGTCGTTCCACACGTACGGCACGATCGCGCCCGCCTCCGCTGCCGCGGCGTCGAAGGTGATCGGCACATCCACGATCACCACGTACTTCTCGGTGAGCGCGAAGTCGTGCATCATCGGCGCATCCGCCACGGGAACGCGCGTGGTGCGCGCCACTCGGCCGGTCCGGTCGATCATGATGTGCCGCACATGGTCCCAGGCCGGGTAGTACGCGATCGCGTGCAACTCGTCGGCCGCCGCGTCGTACTTGGTGTGCGCGGTGAACGCGCCCTCGAGACTGGAGCGGAAGTCGTACGGGCGCACGGTGCGCAGCTCGCCGTCCAGTTCGTACGGCAACGGCCCGCTTTCCTGCATCGCCAGGATGCGGCCCTTGTACGGGATCACGTGGGTGTTGCAGGCGAAGTCGTCCGGCGGCACCTGGCCCGGGTATCGCTCGCCCAGCTTCTTCGTCACCTGGGAGGAACGCACCCAGCGGTTGCGGTACCACTCCGCGCGTCCGTCGCGCAGCCGCACCCCGTGCACCATCCCGTCGCCGAGCATCCAGTGGTGGGCGCGGACATCCTCCAGGCCCAGCGCGTTCGGGCCGTTGCGCAGGTAACGGCCGTCCAGGTCACGCGGGATGCGGCCGGTCACCTTGAGATCGAAGGCGGTCAACTCCTCGGTGGCCGGCGCGAAGGCCCCTTCCAGAAACGGCCTCGCACCGCTTGCGCCGGGCTTCGCGGCCACGCCGGCGGTGTCCGCCGCAGCCGGGAGGAATCCGGGCCCGAGGCCGCTGCCGACCGCGGTGCCCGCCGCGGCGACCGCGGCTCCCTTGAGGAGTTTCCGCCGTGTGTGACTGGCCATCATGTTTCCCCGCTCTGTGGTCCATGCCGACTTCGTGAGCCGCACTCGTGGCGACGGGAACCACCCTCCTCCCCGGTCGCCCGAGCGGCAGTCGGCCCAGGCCCCGGATCGGGGTGTAGCCAGCTCCACCCCGATCTCCACCAGTTGACGTCACGTCACCGGCCATCCGAGGTCTTCCGTACGCGCGTAGACCCTGGCACGATCTGTGCCGATCCACCTGCACCACAGCTGTCACATCCCACTCAGGCACTGGCAGGAAGGACCGCGATCCCCATGCGCATCCGCTCCGCGCTCACCGCGCTCGCCCTCACCACGGGCGCACTCGTCGCACCCGGTTTCGGCGTGCTGACGAGCTCCACCGACGCGTTCGCCGCCACGAAGCTCTCGCATGCGACGGCGACGTCGATGTTCAGATCGGCCGGGATCACCTGGTCCTCGTCCGGCGGCTGTTCCGACCGCAACGTGTCCACGTGCACATCGTTCGACCAGCTCAATCTCGCCACCGCCCAGGGTGCCCAGACGCTGAAGTCGGCCAGTGGGTGCGCGCTCAACATCACGGGTGGCACTGAGACCGGCCACGCGAGCGGCACGTACTCGCATTGGAACGGCTACAAGCTCGACTTCGCCAAGAGCACCTGCGTCACGAATTACGTCAAGAACCACTTCACCTACATCGGTCTGCGCGGCGACGGCGCCCCGCAGTACAAGGCCGCGTCCGGCAACGTGTACGCCGACGAGGGCAACCACTGGGACGTGACGTTCTACAACTGCGGTGGCTGCTGACCGCGGCCTCCGTTCCCCAACCCCCTTTATTTCCCGTTCCGTTGAAGAAGGTGCCGTCATGAGCCGCCAGCCCGAAGGGTCCTCTTTTCCGCCCGCCAGACGTGCCGTTCTCGGCGGGACGCTGGCCCTCGCCGCCGCGGCCCTGGCGCCCGGCGCCGCCGTCGCCTCCGCGCGACGACCCGACGGTCGCCCAGGCGGGACCACCGCCACCGACGCCACGTACGCGAACGACGCGGCGACGTCCGGCGGCGACCCCTACGTGCTGTTCGACGAGCCGAGCGGCTACTACTACGCGTACTGCACGGGCGGTTCGGACGACGGCTACTACTTCGGTGTGCACCGCTCGCCCGACCTGTCGACGTGGGAGCGGCTGCCCGGTGGCGCGTTGCGCGTCGACGACCCGAAGCAGTGGGGCAAGGACTGGTTCTGGGCGCCGGAGGTCTACCGCAACCCCGACACCGGCCTGTACTACCTGTTCTACGCGGCCCGCATGGGCCCCGCCCTGGCCGAACGCTACTTCCGTTACGCGGACTTCGAGGAGCCGTGCTCGATCGGGGTCGCGGTGTCCTGCACACCCGAGGGCCCGTTCCGCAACATCGACGACCGGCCGCTGGACTACCACCCGTACAAACCGGACTACCACGACGTCAACCTGATCATGGACGCCGGCCAGCTCACCCCGCCGGCCACCGAGGAGGAGGGGCGCACCGCGCCGCTGGGCTCCTACATCCCGATGATCGATGCGAACCTGCTCTTCGACGAAGGCCGGATCTACCTCTACTTCTCCAGCAACGCCTACCGCAACTGGGTGTGGGACACCCGCCTCGGGAAGTACATCGAGGAGTCCAACATCGCCGCCGTCGAGCTGACCACGCACTGGTGGCGGGACCCCGAGGGCGCCACCATGCCCACCGTCCACCCGCGATACGTCGACGCCAACGCGGGGAGCGGGGCCGCCGACGGGCGGCGCAGGGACGGATTCGTGCCCGTCCTCACCTACGCCGCCGACCCGCAGTCCTGGGAGGACGCACACGTCAACGACCATGCCACGTCGGGCGGTTCGAAGAAGGATCGCCGCTGGGAAGAGGGCTCCACGACCTGGCGGCACGACTACGTCCACGCCGGTGAGCGGCGCACCTCGTACTACCTCACCTACTCGGCCAACAACTTCGAGAACCAGTACTACGGCGTGGGCTACGCCGTCGCCGATCACCCGCTGGGTCCGTGGCGCAAGTACACGAACAACCCGGTGCTCTCGCAGAATCCGGACGTCGGAATGTACTCCACCGGCCACGGCAGCCTGACCTCGTCACCGGACGGCAGCGAGCTGTACTACGTGCACCACGGCCGGACGTCGCCCACGTCGCCCGACCGCGTCGTCTACACCGAGCGGCTGCGTATCGACGACCACCGCCTGGATGCGGCCGGGCATCCGCTGCTCACCATCGACCAGTCCACCGGCGACGAACCCGTGCCCGCCGGGACCGCCCCGTTCAGGCTCACCGCCCGACCGGCTGCGGTGAGCGTGGGCGGGTCGGCGGAGGTCGTCAGCGTGGTGCGCAGTGCCGCGGGCGCCGCGTTCGACCTGTCGGCACCGGAGAACCGGGTGCGGGCCGAAGTACGCCCGGCCGGCCTGGCGTCGGTACACGTCGAGAACGGCACGGTGACGCTCCGCGGGCTGCGCAGGGGAGCGGCACGGCTGACGCTGGTGTACCAGCGGCGCCGGGCGGACGGCTCGTACCGCGACGTGCACCAGGCGCGACACGGGGGACGACCGGAGGCGGTGACGGTGACGGTGCCGGTTGTGGTGCGGTGAGGTCGGGAGCCCGGCGGCGGGTGTGACCTTCCGAGAGCGGGTCAGGCAGGCGCCGTTGCCTGGTCGCGATCGGCCGCGTACTCGTGGATCCAGGCGAGGTGACGCTGCCATGCGTCGGGGGCGCCGAGGCGTGCATTGCGTGCCTCGGCGCGGGCCCCGTCGGGGAGATGAAGGACGTCGGCGGTCGTGATCGAGGCGATCTGCACCTTGCGGGTGCGCTCCAGACGCCGCACCTGGTAGCGCAGCCGCGCCCGCTCCCAGTCCTCGCCACGGGCGAGCGCGTCGGTCAGGCAGTCGGCGAGCACGATCGCGTCCTCGATGGACTGGTTGGCCCCCTGGCCGTGGTGGGGGACGAGCGCATGTGCGGCGTCCCCGAGCAGGGTGACGCGTCCCTTGCTCCACTGGTGCAGAGGCGGCCGGTGGAAGAGTCCCCAACGATCGCCCGCCGGCACCGCGTTGATCATCTGGAGGACGGCGGGGTGCCAGCCTTCGAAGGCGGCCACATGTTCCCCGGGCGTGCCGGGTGCGAGCCAGGCCTGTTCGGGCCATGGCCCCTCAAGTCGCTTGACCAGCAGGAAGTTCTGCTCACCGCTGCCGATCGGGTAGTGCAGCAGGTGGCCGCCGGGACCCATCCAGAACTGGATCGCCTCGGGGTCCGGGAGCAGATCCAGGTGCTCGGGCCCGACGATGCCGCGCCAGCCGTAGCAGCCCGAGAAGCGGGCGTCGTCGTAGCCGACGACTGCACGGCGCAGCAACGACTTCGCGCCGTCGGCGCCGATGACCAGGTCGACCTCCGCACGGTCCCCGTCGGCGAAGTGCAGGACCGCCGCCGGGGCGCCGCTGTCGTCGATGCGCACCAGACGCTTCCCCAGGTGGAGGCCGACGCCGCCGAGGGCGCCGGCGAGCAGCTGTTGGATGTCGGCGCGGTGGATGCCGTAGTACGGCGCTCCGCACCGCGTCCGGTATGCCTCGCGGGAGAGCACCCTGCCGATCACGCGGCCGTCCCGGCCGTCGCGGAAGAACAGCCCGTCGACATCGGCGGACTTCTCCGCCAGCCCCTCTCCTATGCCGGTCCGGTCGCGCAGGAAGCGGGTCGCGTTCGCCGACAGGGCGACCGCCGCGCCCACCTCGCGCAATTCCTCGGCCTGTTCGTACACGTGGGGTTCCAGGCCCTGCCTGCGCAGCTCGACGGCGAGGGTGAGTCCTCCGATCCCCGCGCCCACGATGGCGATCCTCCGCCCTGAGTTCACACCGGTCATGCTCGACTCCTCCCGCTCGGTCGCTCGGTCGGTCCGACGCTAGGCGGGGCGCGCGGTGCCCCGCATCGGCCCGCAGTGGCAACCTTCACCACCGCAGTCCGACAGTGTGTCGGAGCGTGTCTACGATGCGTCCATGCAGCGGACACCCGACCTGGACGACGCGGTCCAGGACCTTTCCGAGGCCGTCGGGCACCGGCTCATCCTCATCGACGAGACGATGCGAGTGGTGGGCTACTCCATCCACGAGAGCGAGACCGACCGCCGGCGCCTCTCACACGTCCTGGCACACAGCGACGCGTGGGAACCGCCGCGAACAACCGCTCATCCGTACTGTGTTGAGCCGGTCCCAGCGCTGGGCGAGTGCCTGTTCCTGTGCCTCGCCGACCGGAACCACCGGATCACGGGCCACTTGGTTCTCGTGCTCGGCACGGAGCGCGTTCCGGCCGATGTGCTCGACACACTGGTGGCGGCGGGCCCGTCACTCGGTGACCTGCTGGCACTCCGCCGACTCCGCGCCGAGCAGGAGCTCGCGCGCTCACGGACGCTGACCGTCGACCTGGTCACCGGTGGCCCCGAGAGTCGAGCAGCCGCGGCAGAGGCGCTCGTGGCCGAGCGGATCCTCAGCGCGTCGGGTCGGTACTGCCCGGTCGTGCTCGGCACCGACCCGCGTACTGCCGCACCCCGCGACGGGGAAAGGGCGAGCCTGGCCGTCACGGAGACGCTCAGGTTCGTGGCCCGGTCCTCGACCGCCTCCGCGGCCGGTGCGCTGCTGCCCGACGGGCTGGGCGTCCTGCTCTTCCCGCGGCCGGTCGTCCAGGACCGGCTGACCCGAATTCTCGAACAGCCGCAGGTCGCGGGCGTCCGGGCCGGCATCGGCCCACTGGTCGAACTCCCCGACGTCCACCGCTCCTTCGAGCGCGCACGGCTGGCCTGGCGCGCCTCCTGCTTCGCACCGCAGGACCACCCGACCGTCACAGACTGGGATCAGGTGGGCCTCGACGGCACCCTCGCGCGGCTGCCGCTGGAGACACTCGGCGTCGACGAGCTCCCTCCGCCGGTCCACCGCCTGATCACCGCGGGGCTCGGCCTCGAGCTCCTGACGACGCTGGACTGCTACCTCGACCGGGGCGGCGACGCCCAGCAGACCGCCCGGGTGCTCAGCATCCACCGCTCGACGCTGTACTACCGGCTCGGCAAGATCCGTGCCGCCGTCGGAGGCGACCTTGCCGACGGCCGACTGCGTCGCGAGCTCCACACGGGCCTGAGAATCGCCCAACTCGCCGGTCTCGGCCCGTGGGGCGGCCCGCAGGCGTTGACGGCGCCTCGGCCTGTTCAGCGGTGAAATCTGCCGCCACCTATGCACGGGGCAGCCACTAGTAGATTCTTTGTAGCCGTGACCCACCTGACGCTGTTGAACGGTCCGCTGGACCGACCCCGGGGAATACGGACGGCCGGCTTCGAGGAGCCGGGCGGCCATATCCGGGAGATCGCACGGTGACCGCGGCCGAGTCCCCGACGGCGAACGCCGAGGTCCAGGCCCTCCTGTCCGTTCTGGACGCACAGCGCCGCCATGTCCTCGGCGTACTCGACGGGCTGGACGCGGAGGCACTGCGGCGGCCCGTGCTGCCGTCCGGATGGAGCTGCCTGGGGCTCGTCCAGCACCTCGCGCTCGACGTCGAGCGGTTCTGGTTCCGTGCCGTCATCACCGGCGATCCCGATGTCATCGACTCCCTCGACGACATCGACGACGCCTGGCAGGTGACCCCCGACGTACCGCACACCGAGGTACTCGACCGATACCGCACGGAGGCGGACCTCGCGGACACCGCCGTCGCCGCTGCGGACGCGGACACCCCTCTGGCCTGGTGGCCCCACCACCTCTTCGGCGCACCGCACTTGCACACCGTTCGGGACGTCCTGCTGCACGTCATCACCGAGACCGCGTGCCACGCAGGACATCTCGACGCCGCACGAGAACTCCTCGACGGCCGACGCTGGCTGGTGCTGACCTGAAACCCCTCGCGGGCCCGCGAAAGGGATGTTGTCCACGCGCGTGGAAGCGGTTACAAGCGCTGAAGCGTGGCTGCTTGGAGCGTGCTGGGTGCCCCCATTCCGATATGCGGCCTGATCTTGACCGCGATACGTTTCTGGGAACCCAGTGACGTTCGAGAGGGGCAGGTTCTTGCGGTCTCGTGAATATGGGTGGAAGCCGCAGGGTGATCACCATCGCGACACCGGAGGGAATGCCCTCCTGCTCATGGCGGGCGGCGGGTGATGCGCCCTCAGAGATGGCGGCCCAATACGACGTCGCATGTGCCCAGGTTCTCGCTCCTGGTACCGCTGTTGGGGTTTCTTGCGGGAGGCGTGTGGGGGATCGTCACCACCGAGGTGGACCAGATCCTGTCCGCTGCACCCTCACTCGGGAACGACCCGGACTTCCAGGCATTCCGGGATCCGAGCCGGGCGGTCATCGAATCGGTCGGGCCACCCATGCTCACCTTCATCGGTGTGGTCTTCTCTCTTACCCTCGTGGCGGTTCAGATGGCCGCCGAGAATCTCACGCCACGCGTAGTGCGTCTGTTCATGCAGAGCCGAGTGACGAAAACCGCTCTGGCGCTGTTTCTGGGGACTTTCTTCTACACGCTCGTGGTGCGGTATCTCTCTTTGCGTGTCGACGACAAGGGGGGCCAGAAGGACGTCTTCGTCCCGTTCCTCTCCGGCTTCTTCACCATGGTGCTGGTGACCTGCAGCGTTCTCGCCTTCATCGCATACGTGCAGCACACCCTGCGCCTGATGCGCTTGACCGAGGTCATCGACCTGCTCATGCGCGAGACGCTCAAGAGCGTGCGCCTGGTCCAGGGGCTGAGCAGGACACATGAGCCGTTTCTCGGGGAAAATCCTGCGGCGGAACACGAGGTACTCCTTGCGACACGTCCAGGCGTGTTGATCGGCTTCCACAGGAAAGCGATGGTCAGGGAAGCGGCCAGAAGCAAGTGTCAGCTGCGGTTACTGGCCCGCACGGGGGACTACCTCGTACCCGGCAGTCCTCTTGTGGCGGTGCACCCGACGGACGATGTCGCGGTGCGCCGGCCGGAGCGCTTTCGGCGGCACATCCGCACCGGCAGCGAGCGCGGTTCGGTCGAGGACGTGGCCTTCGGACTTCGGCAGCTCGTGGACATCGGGCTGCGAGCACTGTCCGGCTCGGTCAACGACCCCACCTCCGCCGTGCAGGTCCTCGACCGCATTCAGGTCGTGCTCACCGCCTGTGTGCGCGTGCCGTGGGGAAACATCGAGCACCGCGACGGAGCGGGTGTCGTCCGGCTCGTCGAAATTTCCCCCTCGTGGGACGACCTGGTGGTTCTGGGGTGCGAGGAGATGCTCCTGCACTGCGGGCCCGCTCCTCAGGTGACGCGGCGCTTCGCGGCCCTGCTGCGGGACCTGGAAGTTCTCGCCCCTCCTGATCGCCGCGAGGTGGTGAAGGGCTATCGGGAACGTCTGGAGCAGCACGTGGAATGTGAATTCACCGACCCCGAGCGACGGCTTTTCGCCGCCCTGCCGGACCGGCAGGGTATCGGGTGATCGTACGAACGCCGTCGGACGGAAGGAGGAGCTGTGGGGTCGTGGTTCACGCGTGAAATCGTCGACCAGGGTCAGCTCCCGCTGTTCTGTCTGCTGGCGGCGGTCATCGTCACATTCGGGTTCATCCGGTTCAGCGTGCGGATGATCCGCGCCCAGGTGCGGTGGTGGCCGGGCAATGTGACGCCAGGCGGCTTCCACATTCATCACGTGGTCTTTGGCGTGGTGTTCATGCTTCTGGGCGGCGTGGGTCTGGTCGCTGTCCGCAGCCCTCCCCTGGCGGTGCAGTCGTCTCTGGCCGCCCTCTATGGCATCGGGGCCGCTCTGGTGCTCGATGAGTTCGCGCTCATCCTGCATCTCCGTGACGTCTACTGGCAGCGTGAGGGACGTGCCTCTGTCGAGGCCATTTTCGTCGCCGTGGCGACCATCAGCCTGATGCTCCTTGGATTCCGACCGGTACCACTCGTCAGCGGAGGACGCGAACTTGGCGACGGCGTGGCCACCGGGATCTCGGTCATTTTCTGGCTGGTGCAGGCTTCTCTGGCCGTGGTCACCCTGCTCAAGGGCAAGTTGTGGACCGGATTGATAGGCGTGTTCTTCAACGTGTTCCTCGTTGTGGGCGCCATCAGATTGGCGCGGCCGAATTCCCCGTGGAGCCGGTCACGTTATGCCCCGCATTCCCGGAAGGACATCAACTCCCGGAGGCGGGAGGCCCGGTGGTGGGCGCCGGTCAACCAAAAGAAGGTCGCACTGCAGGAACTTCTTGCGGGCAAGCACAACCAGGTACCCAAAGAGCCTCCGCGTGAGGCGGACCGGGATTCCAGGTAAAGGGACGGAAGGGACAGCCCCATGGCCACCAGCGTTTCGACCGAATCCCCCGCCACAGCATTGCCCGAGGGCGACAGACCAGGCCAGCGGACGCGGAAGGTGCCGAAGGCCGTCTCGGGTGCCTTCGCCGCAGTAGCCGTCTACTGTGCGCTGATCGCGGTCGTCGCACCGCTGCGCCGCCTCCTGCAGCCGGTGACGCGCTTCCTGGACACGCTCACTGTCCCCATCAGCGCCAACCTGGCCTACGCGGCCTTCCTGCTCCTGCTGGCCGGGGCGATCGCGGCCCGCAAGAAGGTCGCCTGGTGGCTGGTCGTGGTCTATCTCGGCCTGCTGATCGCGGTTGACGTGTTGGGGGTCTGCTTCGGCCTTTTCGCCGATTCGCTTCCCTCGCTGATCGTGTGTGCGCTCTTCCTTGTTGTTCTGCTGGCAGCACACCGCGAGTTCTACGCCAGGACAAGGCATGGCTCGCTGCGCCGGGCGTTGTCGGCACTGCTGCTCGGACTCGTCGTGGCCGTCCTCGCCGGCTGGGGACTCGTCGCGCTCTTCCCTGGCACTCTTCGGGCCGGCGAACGCCTGCTCTGGGCGGCGGACAAGGTCTGTGGCGGGCTGGTGTCGGCGAGCCACTACGACGGCGCTCCGCCGCGCCCTCTTTCCTTCCTGCTCGGGCTCCTCGGCGCTCTGGTCCTCCTCAACGCCTGCGCGGTGCTGTTCCGCTCGCAGCGCATGGAAGCGGCCCTGCACGGTGACGAGGAGCCCCGCCTCCGGCTCCTGCTCGGCGCCTACGGCGCGCAGGATTCCCTGGGCTACTTCGCCACCCGGCACGACAAGGCAGTGGTGTTCGCGCCCAGCGGCAAGGCCGCCGTCACCTACCGCGTCGAAGCAGGTGTCTGTCTCGCCAGCGGTGACCCGGTCGGTGACCGGGAGGCCTGGCCCCACGCGATCGCCGCATGGCTGGACGTGGCTCGCAGGTTCGGCTGGGCCCCGGCCGCGATGGGCGCCTCCGAAGACGGCGCCACCGCCTTTTCCCGGGCGGGCCTCGGCGCTCTGCAACTGGGCGACGAAGCCATCGTGCACATCGCCGATTTCGACCTCGGCCACCGTGACATGCGAGTCACCAGGCAAGCGGTCGGCCGCGTGCGCCGCAGTGGTGCCACGTGCCGCATCCGCCGCCACTCCAGCCTGACCGACACGGAGATGAAGGAGGTCGTCGACAAGGCAGACGCCTGGCGTGACACCGAGACCGAACGCGGATTCTCCATGGCCCTGGACCGCCTCGGCGATCCGCTCGACGGTGACTGCCTGCTGGTCGAGGCTCTCGGTGCGGACGGCCAGCTGCTGGCGCTGTTGTCCTTTGTTCCCTGGGGCAAGGACGGCGTGTCCCTGGACCTGATGCGCCGTGACCGGAGCGCACCCAATGGTGTCACTGAGTTCATGGTTGCCGAACTCTGTGAGGCCGCCTCCCGGTTCGGTATCCGCCGGATCTCGCTGAACTTCGCGGTGTTCCGCTCGGCATTCGAGGAAGGCGCGCGGATCGGCGCGGGCCCGGTGCTGCGGCTGTGGCGCAGGCTGCTCCTCTTCTCCTCGCGCTGGTGGCAACTGGAGAGTCTGTACCGTTCCAACGCCAAGTACCGCCCGGAGTGGTATCCCCGCTTCATCTGCTATGCGGACGCGGCCGCCCTCGCCCGGATCAGCCTCGCCTCCGGTATCGCCGAGGGCTTCGTCTCCGTCCCTTCGCTGCGCCGCCTGTGGGGCAAAGGCCACAGCACGCCCTCCGCGGCCGCTGCCCCCGCAAGCACCGAACACCTGCCGTCCATCGAGGCCCTGAACCTTACCCAGGGCGAACCCGATGAGGACAAGACATCGCGGATGCCGGAGCAGGTGCGCATCCGTCACCGCAAGCTCGACCGGCTGCTCGCGAAAGGCGTCGACCCCTACCCCGTCGCTGAACTCACTCCCACGCACACGCTGGACCGGGTCACCGCCGACCTCGACGGCGAACAGGTCACCGTCGCGGGCCGGCTCATGTTCGTACGCGACTTCGGTGGCATCGTCTTCGCCGTGCTGCGCGACTGGTCGAGCGACCGGCAGCTGGCACTCAGCCGCGACCACGCCGGTCAGGACCTGATTGACACCTTTACGGCCGACACCGACATCGGCGACCACATCACGGTTACCGGTGAGACCGGCGCCAGTGACAGCGGCGAGGTGACCGTCTTCGTCAGCGACTGGACGCTCACCGGAAAATGTCTGCGCCCGCTGCCGGACAAGTGGCACGGTCTCGCCGACCCCGAGGCCAAGGTGCGACGCCGCTATCTCGACCTCGTGACGAGTCCCGACACCCGCGACGTGGTCCGTGCCAGGTCCGTGGCGGTGCAGGCGCTGCGCCAGGGCCTGCTGGAGCGCGGATATCTGGAGGTCGAGACGCCGATGCTGCAGCAGATCCACGGCGGAGCCAACGCGCGCCCTTTCACCACGCACATCAACGCCTACGACCTCGACCTGTACCTGCGTATCGCCCCCGAGCTGTATCTGAAGCGACTCTGCGTCGGTGGCCTGGAGAAGGTCTTCGAGATGGGCCGCACCTTCCGCAACGAGGGCGTCTCGTTCAAGCACAACCCCGAGTTCACGATGCTGGAGGCCTACCAGGCGCACGCGGACTATGACGTGATGCTCGACCTCACACGCGAACTGATCCAGGGCGCCGCGGTTGCCGCCTTCGGCTCACCCGTCGCCCGCAAGGACGGCATCGAGCACGACATCTCGGGTCTCTGGCCCGTGAAGACGGTGTATGGAGCCATTTCCGAGGCGCTCGGCGAGGCGGTCGACGCGGACACGGAGCTGCCGCAGCTGCTGCGGCACTGCGAGCGGGCCGAGATCCCGTTCGCGCCCGACGACACACGCGGCGACGTCGTACTGGAAATGTACGAGCGGCTCGTCGAGAAGAAGACCCAGTTGCCCACCTTCTACAAGGACTTCCCGACCGACGTCTCACCGCTGACCCGGCAGCACCGCGGCGACCCGAGGCTCGCAGAACGCTGGGACCTCGTCGCCTTCGGCACGGAACTCGGCACTGCGTACAGCGAGTTGACCGATCCCGTCGAACAGCGCCGGCGCCTCAGGGCCCAGTCACTGTTGGCCGCTGGTGGCGACCCTGAGGCCATGGAACTGGACGAGGATTTCCTCGACGCCCTGGAATACGCGATGCCTCCCACCGGCGGACTCGGCATCGGTGTCGACCGGCTCGTCATGTTCCTCACCGGTCGCACCATCCGCGAGACCCTGCCTTTCCCCCTGGTCCGCCGACACTGACCCGAGCAACGCGGTCGGCGTTTCGAGGACTCTTGCTGGGTGTACTTGGCGTAGCGGCGCTAGACCGCGGTGAAGCCGCCGTCCGCGGCGACCACGGCTCCCGTGATGAAGCTGGAGCGTGGTGAGGCCAGGAAGCACAGGACCTCGGCGATCTCTTCGGGCTGCGCGACGCGGCCCAGGGGCTGCGCGTCGGCGAAGGACGCCAGGTACGCACGGCTGTCGGGTCGGATCGTGTCGAGGAAATCGGTCTCGATGACGCCTGCGGCGACGAGGTTGGCGCGGATGCCCAGTGGCCCGCCCTCGACGGCGAGCACCTTCGTCAGTTGGGCCAGGGCGCCCTTCGACGCGCTGTAGGCGGCGCCTTCGGGCAGGGCGACGGTGCAGGTGTAGGAGCCGGTACTGACGATGGCGCCGCCGCCGCGCCTCTTCATGGCCCGGAACGCTTCGCGGGTGCAGAAGAAGGAGCCGCGGGCGTTGACCCCCATCACGGCGTCCCAGTCCTCGGCGGTGGTTTCGGTGAGGGGCTTGTTCAGGGTGCGCCCGGCGTTGTTCACCAGGATGTCCAGCCCTCCGAAGGTGTCCAGGGCCGATTGCACCGCGTGGACGGCGGTCTCCTCCTGCGTGATGTCGCCGCGCACCGCGAGCACGCCAGGAAACTCGTCCGGCAGAGCCGTGATGTCGGGGCGCAGGTCGAGGGCGACGACGCGGGCGCCGCGGGCGTGGAGGAGTGCCACGGTCGCCCTGCCCACGCCGCGCGCGGCCCCGGTGACGAGGGCGGTCTTCCCTGCGAACTCGGCGGATTCGGATGCTATGGATGCTGCTGCGGAAGCAGTTGCAGTGGGCATGTGGTGCTGTCCCTGGAGGAAGTGAGTGTGTGTGCAGGCGCAGACGGTCCTGGATCCCGCGCGCCCGGATCGGTCTGTTCAGTGCGCGGTGAGGCCGCCGTCGACCACCAGCTCCGAGCCGGTGACGAACGAGGACTCGTCACAGGCCAGATAGAGGATCGCGGGGGCGATCTCGTCGGCGCGGCCGGCGCGGCGCATGGGGGTGCGTTGGATGTCGGGCTGCTGGTCGCCCTGGTCGTCCAGGATTTCCTGGATCATCGGTGTGGCGATCACGCCGGGATGCACCGAGTTGATCCGGACTCCCTGCCGGGCGTACTCGACCGCGGCGGTCTTGCTCAGCAGGCGCACGGCCCCCTTGGACGCTTGGTAGGCCGCGGCCGCGCCGCTTCCCACCAGGCCGAGTACGGACGACGTATTGATGACGGACGCGTTGCCGCTCGCGCGCAGGAGCGGCATCGCCGCCTTCATGCCGAGCCATGTGCCCTTCTGGTTCACGTCGATGACGCGGTCCCAAGCCTCTTCCCGCGTGTCCTCGATACCTGGCCAGTCCACGATGCCGGCGAGGTTCACGAGCACGTCCAGCGTTCCGAATCGGTCGCGTACGAGGGTGATCACCTCGTCCCATTCCCGCGCGGAGGCGACATCGAGGCGGGCGGCGACGACCTCCGCACCGTGTGCCCCGATCCGGTCGGAGAGGTCCCGCAGGGGGCCTTCGGCGACATCGGTGAGCACAAGGCGCGCGCCTTCGCGGGCGAAGAGCTCGGCGGTCGCCGCACCGAGACCACCGGTCGCGCCGGTGATCAGAGCGACCTTGCCGTCGAGTCGTTGTCCCGTCATGGGCGGAGTCCTTGCTTCTCGTAGGTGCTGATTGGCTGACTGGCTGATTGCTGTGTCGGGTCCGTCGACCCGCCTGCTCTGTCGACCCGCCTACGACGACGGCCGCTCCCGGTAGAGCACGAGGTGCTCGTGGTGGAGCACTCCGTCGCGGATGTCGCCCGTGGCGGTGAACCCGGTGTCGTCGACATAGTCCAGGTGACTGCCGGTCACCGTTTACCGGCCGGTGTACGCGCTGCGCCGCCCCCCCCGGGCCTCGTCGTAGCGGCCGTCCGGCAGCAGCTCCTGACGGATGTGACCATCCGCGGTCACCCACATCCCGACCACGTCGACGTGGTCGCCCTCAACGGTTCCTGCCATGGCGGACTCCTCTCCTCGCATGCCGCGGTCCTTGTCGCCGCACCGAGTCTGCGCAGGTCAGCCGCCATCAACCAGGACGTCTGCTGCCTGGGTGCGGCACACCCAGGCAGCACATCCGGCCGCCGCCTAGCCTGAACGAATGGACGACAACCACCTGGGAGAGTTCCTGCGCACACGTCGTGCCGGCCTGCGGCCGGAGGACGTCGGCATGGCGAGCTACGGGGCCCGCAGGGTCGCCGGCCTGCGCCGCGAGGAGGTCGCCGTCCTGGCCGGGGTGAACGCCGACTACTACACCCGCCTGGAACAAGGGCGCGAACGCCGTCCCTCGGCCCAGGTGGTCGACGCCCTCAGCCGCGCGCTGCGCCTCGATGCGGACGCCCGCACCCACCTGTACCGGCTGGCCGGGGCGACGCCGGACGACCGGCCGTCCGTCCACGCCGCCGAGCGGGTCAGCCCGGCGCTGCGCCAGCTGATGGACGGCTATGCGAACACGCCGGCGTTCGTCATGAACAGGACCCTGGACCTCCTCGCGGTCAACGCCCTGGCCGAGGCCCTGTACGCCCCGTTCGAGCCGGCGGACAACCTGGCCCGCATGACCTTCCTCGACCCCGCGGGCCGCAGCTTCTACGCGGACTGGGACCGGGCGGCACAGGCCACCGTCGCCAACCTTCGCGAGGCGACCGGATTCGACCCGGACAACCCACGGCTGCGCGAGCTGGTCCGCACCCTGACCGAGCACAGCGCGGAATTCACCCGCCTCTGGAACGCCCACACCGTGCGCGGCAAGACCCAGGACGCCAAACACCTTCTCCACCCGGACGTGGGCGCCCTCGCCCTCACCTACCAGGCTTTCGACGTACGCGAAGCGCCCGGCCAGCAGCTCGTCATCTACCACGCCGAACCGGGCAGCCCCAGCGCCCAGTCCCTCAACCTGCTCGGCTCCGTCCACGCCACCGGACGCCAAGCCGACCCTCGGTTCCACCGCTGATCAGCCTGGGGCGGGTCAGCGCGCCGAGGACTCCTCCTTGGCGTACTGGTAGAGGTCCTGGGACGTGTCGATCAGTTCCTTCTGTTCCTCCTTCGAGCCGACCATCGGCTGGGACCCGTTGAGGGGCAGTTGTGCGCTCTCCGGCAGGAACTTGACGGTGATCAGGCCGATGACCCCCGCCACCATCAGGTAGTAGGCGGGCACCAGCTTGTTGCCGGTCGCGTTCACCAGCGCCTCTGTGAACAGCGGGGTGGTGCCTCCGAACGCCGCCACGGCGAAGTTGAAGCCGATGCCCATCGCCGCGTACCGCACCGCGGTCGGGAACAGCGCGGGCAGCGTGGCGGCGCTCGGTGCGGCGAAGCACGCGAGGAGCGTGGCGAGGATCAGCACGCCGAAGACGGGCGGCCAGGTGCCCTCCGCCTTGATGAGGAGGAAGGCGGGGATGGCGAGCACGATCATGGCGATGGCCGCGCCCGCGTACAGGGGGCGCCTGCCGATGTGGTCGCTGAGGCGCCCGAGGAACGTGATGAGGAGGACGATCCACGCCATGCCGATGAGCACCAGGACGTCCGCCGAGGTACTGGAGCGGTCGAGCGTTTCCGTCTGATAGGTCGGCAGATAGCCGGTGACCATGTAGTTCGTGACGTTGTACAGCAGGACCAGGCCCATGCACACCAGCAGGGGACGCCAATGCTCGCGGACGATGGTCTTGAACTCGCTGCCGACCGAGTCCTGCGCCAGGTTCTTCTCGTGCTCGTCGAGCTGCTGCTGGAAGGCGGGGGACTCCTCCAGCTTCAGCCGCATGTAGAGGCCGATGACACCGAGCGGCCCCGCGATCAGGAACGGCAGGCGCCAGCCCCAGGTCAGCATCTGGTCGTCCGTCAGCACGATGTTCAACACGGTGACCAGGGCGGAGCCCAGGGCGTAGCCGACGAAGGTGCCGAAGTCGAGCCAGCTGGACAGGAAACCGCGCCTGCGGTCCGGCGAGTACTCGGCGACGAAGGTGGTCGCGCCGCCGTATTCGCCACCCGTCGAGAAGCCTTGCACCATTCGGGCGATCAGCAGAAGGATGGGCGCGGCCATGCCGATGGTCGCGTAACTCGGGATGAGGCCGATCGAGAACGTTCCCGCCGCCATCATGATCATGGTGGTGGCGAGCACCTTCTGCCGCCCGATGCGGTCACCGAGCGGGCCGAACACCAGGCCGCCGAGCGGTCGCACCACGAATGCGGCAGCAAATGTGGCGAAGGACGAGATCAGCTGGGCGCCCGGAGAGGCGCCCGGGAAGAACACCTTGCCGATGGTGGCCGCGAGATAGCTGTAGACACCGAAGTCGAACCACTCCATGCAGTTGCCGAGCGCCGAGGCGCCGACAGCCCGCTTGAGCAGTGGTTTCTCGACGACCTGGACGTCCTGCTTGCGATAGGCCCGCTTGGTGCGTCGCAGCCGGCGGGCCAGTTCCTCGCGCACATGCCGGGGCATGTCCGCGACCGTCTCCGGCATGCGCTTGCGGCCTCTGGTGGTCGGGCCGTCGGAAGGTGTGTGGGCCACGTGCCGATGCCGCCTCTCGCTGTCGTCCTCTTCTCTGCTCGTCAGGGCCGAGTCTCTGCATATTGATCACTCGGCGCACCTCGAGGACGACTTCCCGACGGGTGCTTCGGCACACCTTGCATCGGCAAAGTATCGGCAAACGGGCGGGACGGGAGTCGGAGCCACCCTCTGTGGCTCCGGCTCCCGTCCGGTTCCGCGGCTCGGACTCAGCAGCTCAGGTTCGCACCCGGGTCGACGCCGAGGATCTGGCTGAACTTCTTGTAGTTGTCGATACGGCTCTGGACCTGCCCGGGGTTTGCCCCGTCGCACTCCAGGGTGCCGTTGATGCTGCGGATGGTCTCGCCGAATCCGGCACCGTTGACCATGGCGTTGTGCGGGGTCATGGTGCCGGGGCCGCTCTGGGTGTTCCAGTACCAGAGACCGGTCTTCCAGGCGACGGCCGCGTCGTTCTGCACGAGATCGGGGTTGTGGAGCAGATCGATGCCGAGCGCGTCGCCCGCGGCCTTGTAGTTGAAGTTCCAGCTGAGCTGGATCGGGCCGCGTCCGTAGTATTTGTCGGTGCCCGCCGGACAGCCGTAAGGCTGCGAACTGTCGCAGTAGTGCGGGTAGTTGGCGGTGTTCTGCTCGACGACGTAGACCAGGCCGCCGGTTTCGTGGCTCACGTTGGCGAGGAAGGCCGCGGCCTCCTGCTTGCGTACGGTGTCGCTGCCCGTACCGGTGAACCCAGGGTAGGCGCTGAGCGCGGCGGTCAGGCCTTCGTACGTGTAGAAGGAGTTCCGGCCCGGGAACATCTGGTCGAACCGGCCCTGGCTGACGACGAAATCGGCCTGCGCGTCGGCCTTTTCGGCGGACGCGGGGCCGGCCAGGGTCAGTGAACCGAGGGCGGCGGCGGTTGCGGTCGCGGTCAGCAGACCGAGTGTGCGCAGACGCATGGCGAAGCACTCCGATCGAGGGGGAGTGGTGGGGGGTGGGGGTGGGGGGTACGGCGCCGCGGGCCGTGACGGGTCGGGCCCGCCGTGGGGGAAGGGCCCGCGGCGCCGCCGTGCCGGGGTGCTCGCTCAGCCGCCCACGTTCACGTCGATGCAGGCGTAGAACGCGTTCGACGTGTCGGCGATGTTCCAGACGGCCAGGACCTTTTGATGACCCGTCAGCGACCCGAAGTCCACCTGGTGGGTGACGGTGGCGCCCGGCTTGGCGCCGTTGTCGTTGAACTCGGCGATCTCCTGACCGCCGACGAAGTACTGCCAGGTGCTGGTGGCGTGCTGCGCCGTCAGCTTCCATTCGAAGGCGGCGTTGCGGGACACCTTGGTGGCGACCCAGCCCTTGGAGTCGTCGTCGAGTTCGGCGAACCGGCTGTTGCCGCCGCTGCAGCTCGTCAGCCCCTTGGGGCCTTCGACGCTCTGCGGTTCGTAGGTGATGTCACCGCAGGAGACGGTGCCGGCCGCGCACTGCGCCTGCCGGCTCGGCGGGGAGGAGATGTAGCCGTGGGCGCTCGCCGAACCGGCGGGAAGGCTGACGGCGATGACCGGGGCCAGGGCCGCGCCGATGAGCGCGGCGGTCTTCCTTCTGGCGTTCATGCGTACTCCTTCACTTCAGGTCTTCCCGGGGCGTGCGTGAAGTGGGGGCGCACGCTCGGGTCGGCCTCTCGAGGGTGGGGCCAAGAGGCGCGAAGGGGGCAGGGGAGGGTTCACCCGACGCATGGCGCGGGTGAACTCCCTTGTGCTGAACGGCCGTTGCTTGGACTAGACCATACAAGTGGTCGTGAGCGTGTCAAGGTCTTGGCGTGAAACCCGCGTCCACCGCGGACCGATGGGTCCCGGCCGCCTCCAGGGCGTGTGCGGCGCCAACTCCGTGGTAACCGACGGCACATGGAATCCGAATCCCGTACGCAGAGGCGCTCGTGGGGGCGGCGGCTGATCCGCGCCCTCGTCATGGCGGTCGGTTTCGTCTGCATGGTCGCCTTCGCCGTCGGACTGGCGAAGGCCACCCTGGTCCCGTCCCCCGTGTCGGAATCGCTGACGCACACCAACCTGCACCCGGGCAGTTCGATCCGCGTGTACTTCGACCAGCCCGACTGGTTCGACACGATCAAGCAGGTCGGCGGGAACGTCGTCCTCGGGGTGCCGTTCGGGGTGCTGCTGCCGGTCCTCTTCCCGCGCACCCGGGGCTTCGTCCGGGTGGTGCTCATGACGGCGCTGGTGATGCTGACCGTCGAGATCGCTCAGGGGCTGCTGGTCACCGGCCGGGCGTTCGACATCGATGACGTGATCCTCAACGCGGCGGGCGCCTTCATCGGATATCTCCTCATCGGACGCAGGCTCGGCCGGGCCTTGCACCCGCGCCGCGACCACTGGTGGCGCCGGCCACGCACCGAAGCAGCCGACGAACCGGACGAAGAGGGCGCCCCTGTTCCAGCCAAATCCCGTCGGGCGTGATGCCCCGCCTGCGCGGTGCGGCCGGGGCCCGCTGAGAGCCACTCGTGCCTGTGCCCCCGGATCCGCGGATCCGGGGGCACAGGCACGAGTGCTTCGAGGTCAGAGCCCCATCGAGGCCCGGAACTCGTCGAACGAGCCCTTCCGGTCGCCATCGCTGTCGATGGTGTCGATGAGCTCCTGCGCGGCCTCCGCGGTGACGCCCGTGTCGCCGAGCTCCGCGACGACCTGCCGGTACTCCTCGGCAGTCAACTGCCCGTCCCCGTCGACGTCGTACCGGTCGAAGACCTTCCGCGCCGCGGCTGCCATGTCGACCACTTGATCCCCATTTCCTTGCTGTTTCAAGACCGGCCCCACTCTAGGACCTCCAGGTACCCGCTCCCGCACCGCCCGTCGCCGCGGTGACAGCGGGCGCCCGAGGCAGTGCGGGAAATCCCCGACTCCGCACCGGGATTCCCGGGATGGCTGGGGGAGTTGGGCGTGGATAGCCTCTGAACTCGTTTGGCCAGCACCATCTCGTACCGGGCACCACCCCACCCAGACCCGATGAGGCGCCGTCCCATGACCGAGCCATCACTGCTGTCCGAAAGCGAACCCGAACCGCGCATGTCCGAGCGGTACAAGTCCTACATCGTCGGCATCTGCACGGCCGCCTACGTCCTCTCCTTCGTGGACCGCCAGGCCCTGTCGCTGATGATCGAGCCCATCAAGCGCGACCTCAGCCTGACGGACACCCAGTTCAGCCTCCTGAGCGGGCTCGCGTTCTCCGTCCTGTACTCGGTGATGGGACTGCCCATCGCCGCGCTCGCCGACCGCCGCTCGCGCCCCGTGATCATCTCCATCGGTATCGCGCTGTGGAGCCTGGCCACCGCGCTCTCCGGGCTGAGCAAGGGGTTCGCCCACATGTTCCTGGCCCGCGTCGGGGTGGGTGTCGGCGAGGCGTCGCTCACCCCGTCCGCGTACTCGATGTTCAGCGACATGTTCCCGAAGAGCAGGCTGGGCCGGGCGGCCGGGATCTACTCGCTCGGCTCGTTCATCGGAGGCAGCGCCGCGTTCTTCATCGGCGGGTACGTCATCGGGCTGCTCAAGGACGTCGACCGGGTCTCCCTGCCGCTCGTGGGGGACGTGCACGCCTGGCAGTTGACGTTCTTCATCATCGGCCTGCCCGGACTGCTCGTCGCGCTCGTGTTCCTGCTGACGGTCCGCGACCCGGTGCGGCGCGGACTGGCCCGGGACTCCGCGGGCGCCGTACGGAAGGTGGCCATGCGTGATGTGTTCACCTTCTTGCGCAGCCACGCACGGACGTTCTTCTGCCACTACGCGGGCTTCTCCTGCTACGCGATGGTGCTGCTCGGCCTCATGGCATGGGTACCGGCCTTCTACATGCGCGCGTTCGGGCTGAGCGCGACCGAGGTCGGATACGTGCTGGGCGGCGTCGTCCTGCTGGCCAACGGCTCCGGCGTGCTCTTCGGCGGGTGGCTGGTCGACCGGCTCACCAAGCTCGGGCACCCGGACGGAGCGATGCGCGCAGGAGTCATCGGCGCGCTCGGCATGCTCGTCCCCGTCATCGTCTTCCCGCACGTCAGGCCTCTGTGGCTGTCGCTGGCACTGCTCGCGGTCACGATGTTCTTCGCCTCGTTCCCGATGCCCGCCTCCACCGCGGCGATGCAGGTGCTCAGCCCGAACCAGATGCGCGCCCAGGTGTCCGCCGTCTTCCTGCTCATCTCGAACCTGTCCGCCGTGGGACTGGGGACCACTCTGGTCGCGCTGGTCACCGACGAACTGCTCGGATCGGCCGGGCGTATCGGTACGTCCCTGTCGCTCGTGTACGGCGTCGCCTCGGTCGGCAGCATCGTGCTGCTGTGGCGCGGCTGCGCCCACTTCCGCCGGAGCCTCGCGCGCGAGGAACGGCTCGCCGCCCAGGGGCCGGGCGCCGCCGCCCAGGAACCGAACGTCGCCACCTAGCACGACCCGCGCAACCGCGCTTCACACGCTCAACTGAAGGGAACGGGACCACCCATGGACATCACCATCCTCGGCGGCGGACACGGATGCTTCGCCGCAGCGGCGGAACTCGCGGAGAACGGCCACACCGTGCGCTGGTGGCGGCGGGACACCACGGCCCTGGACGCGCTGCGCGCGCTCGGCGCCCTCGGCGTACGCGACCATCGCGGCAGCAGGAACGTACCGGTGAGCGACACGGCACGCGCCGGGGTCATCCATCCCGTAGCGGACCTCGCGGAAGCCGTACGCGGCGCGGCACTCGTGGTCGTACCGCTGCCGGCCACCGTGCACGAGGACCTGGCGGCCCGAGTGGCGCCGCTGCTCCAGGACGGCCAGGTGGTGTTCCTGCCGCCGGGCACCTTCGGCACGCTGCTCTTCGCCC
Organism: Streptomyces nidicola; assembly: GCF_050106155.1. Classification (NCBI taxonomy): domain Bacteria; kingdom Bacillati; phylum Actinomycetota; class Actinomycetes; order Kitasatosporales; family Streptomycetaceae; genus Streptomyces; species Streptomyces nidicola. The sequence goes on along the minus strand of NZ_JBNBPI010000001.1, from coordinate 696,134 downwards.
AGGCGATGGCCGCGGCGGGCAACACAGCGGACGTCGCGCTCGCCGAGACCGGCACGCTGCCCTACCTGGCGCGTACGCACGGACCGTCCGAGGTGGTGGTGAGCGGGTACGCGACGCGGCTGCCCACCGGCGTCCTCCCGGCCCGCTCCTCCGACGCCGCGTTCCGCGTGCTGCGGGAGGCCTACCCCTCCGTCGAGCCGGTCGAGGACAGCCTCAGCGGCGCGCTCATGAACGCGGGCCCGGTGATCCACCCGCCGCTCATCCTCATGAACGCCGGTCCGCTGGAGCACAGTTCGTCCTGGGACATCCACAACGAAGGGACCCAGCCGTCGATCCGCCGGGTCACCGACGCCCTCGACGCCGAACGGATCGCGGTCCGCGAGGCGCTCGGGTACGCCGCCCCGCACTTCCCGCTCGCCGACCACTACGCCACGGACGGCGAGGAGTGGATGTACGGCCGCGCGGCCCACGAACGGCTCACGGACAGCGGCGACTGGCGGGAGAAGATCGACCTGCTCGACCACCGGTACATGCTGGAGGACACCCGCCTCGGCCTGTCGTTCCTGGTGTCGGTCGGACGCTGGGCCGGCGTCCGAACGCCGGTCGCGCAGGGCCTGTTGAGCATCGCGTCCGCCGTCACCGGCAAGGATCTGTACGCCGAAGGCCGCACGCTGGAGTCCCTCGACCTGGCCCGGCTCACCCGTCCCGAACTCACCAAACTGCTTCACGAAGGGTTGCCGGCATGACGGACACGGAACACACCGAGGCCACACAGCCCATCGACGTGGTGGTGGTCGGCGCCGGGCGCATGGGGCAGGGCATCGCGCGCGCCTTCCTGGCCGCGGGCATGGACGTCACCCTCGCGGACGTCAAGGAGACGGACGAGGACCGGGCGCCGTACCGGAAGGCGGCCGAGCAGCAGGTCCTGGAACGCCTGCGAACCGACGCCGACATCGACGGCCGGGCGCCCCAACTCAACGTATGTGACCGCGAGTTGACACAAGACCGACTCGCCGACGCCGACGTGGTGTTCGAGGCCGTGCCCGAGGTCATCGACGTCAAGCGCGACATCCTCTCCTGGGTCGACGCACACGTGGCGGACGACGCGGTCATCGCCTCGACCACGTCGACCTTCCTCGTCACCGAGATCGCCGGCCTCGTCGGCGACCCGAGCCGCGTCCTGAACGCGCACTGGCTGAACCCCGCCGACCTCATGCCCCTCGTCGAGGTCAGCCGCAGCGACCGTACCGACCCCGCGCAGGTGGAGCGGATGACCGGGCTGCTCCGGCGGATCGGCAAGATACCGGTCGTGTGCGGACCCGCGGCCGGCTACATCGTGCCCCGGCTCCAGGCCCTCGTCATGAACGAGGCCGCCCGCATGGTCGAGGAGGGCGTCGCGACCGCCACCGACATCGACCTCGCCGTACGCGCCGGCCTCGGAACGCGCTTCTCCATCCTGGGCCCGCTGGAGTTCATCGACTGGGGCGGCGGAGACATCCTGTACTACGCCTCCCGCTACCTCACCGCCCAGCTCGGCGACCGGTTCCGCGCACCCGCCGTGGTCGAGGACAACATGGCGACCCACCGCCGCGGCCTCCAGGACCACACCGGATTCTACGAGTACGACCCCGAGAGCATTGCCCCGTACCAGGCGGGCCGCATGCGGGAGTTCGAGGCGCTACTGAGGCTGCGCGGACCCGAACTCCGCGCGGAACCCGTGCTGTCGGAGTGGCCGGCGTCACCTCCCGACAGCGACCGGTGAGGAGCGCCCGACGCGCGGGCGATAGATTGGTGTCCCATGGAACTTTGGGGAGCACGCCGCTACGGGAATCCTTGCCGGGACTGTGAGTTCGACTGGTCGTTGACGCCACGCGAAGCGATCGCGCAGGTCGGAGACGTGCCTGCGCGGTACGTGGCACTGGCGGAGGGGCGCCGGGGCGATGAAGGGCATCCGGAGCTGGCCTGGAACGTCGCGGCCTACGTCAGCCACGTCACCGACAACCTGCGCAACTGGGCCGAGCGTCTTGCCGCGGCGAGGCTGACCGGCGTGCGCCAGGTCCCCGGCTATGACCAGGACCTTCTGGCGCAGGCCCGCTACTACAACGACGCTCCCCTCGCCGGCGCGCTGTGGTCACTCCGGCGCGCGGCCGATGCCTGGGTGGACTCGGTGTCCGCCGCGCTGGCGGAGGGTGTGGAGCTCGACCATGCCGACCGCGGGGTGCAGCGGGCCGAGGACGTGGCCCGCAACAATGCCCACGACGCGGCCCACCACGCGTGGGACATCGGCCGGATCCTGTCCCACGTCGATCGCCGCGTAGAGACTTCAACTACGCGCTGAAACGGGTGAGTTGGTCTCGCTCAGTCCGTGGACGGCTTCGCCCGTCCGGGCGTCTGGGTCGTTCTCGCGGCCTCCGCCTCGGCCTTCGCGTTGTTCACCGCGGCGGCGGCCTGCCTGGCGACCTCGTCGGCCGCCGCTGCGGCGGTGTTCCGCGGACCCGACTCGATCTCCGGGGCGTCGTCGGCGGTGTCGGCGGTGTCGGCGGTGGCGTCGTCGGAGCCGGCCTCCTCGGACTGCACGTTCTTGGGCAGCCCCATCGTCGAGTGGTCGGCGAAGGCGCTGGAGACGGAGCGGACCGCCTCCGTCAGCTCTCCCGGGATCACCCAGAACGTGTTGTTCTCGCTGTTCGCCAGGTGCGGCAGCGTCTCGAGGTACTTATAGGCGAGGATCTTCGGGTCGGCGTTGTTGCGGTGAACGGCCTGGAAGACGCGCTCCACGGCCTTGGCCTCGCCGTCCGCCCGCAGGATCATGGCCTGCTGCGTGCCCTGCGCCTCCAGGATGTCCTTCTGCTTCGTGCCCTCCGCGGTGAGGATCTTGGCCTGTCGTTCGCCCTCGGCGTGCAGGATGGCCGCGCGCTTGTCCCGCTCGGCCCGCATCTGCTTCTCCATCGCCTCCTTGATCGTGTTCGGCGGGTCGATGGCCTTGATCTCGACGCGGTTGACGCGGATGCCCCACTTGCCGGTGGCGTCGTCGAGGACGGTGCGCAGCCGGGTGTTGATCTCCTCGCGCGAGGTGAGCGTCTCCTCCAGATCCATGCTGCCGATGACGTTGCGGAGCGTGGTCACGGTGAGCTGGTCGATCGCCTGCAGGTAGTCGGCCACCTCGTAGGCCGCCGACCTGGGGTCGGTGATCTGGTAGTAGAGGACGGTGTCGATGTTCACCACGAGGTTGTCCTCGGTGATCACCGGCCTCGGGTCGGACGAATAGACCTGTTCGCGCACATCCAGCTTGGTGTTCACGCGGTCGGCCACCGGCAGCACCAGGTTCAGCCCGGGCTGCAGGGTGCGCCGGTACCGGCCGAACCGCTCGATGTTGTAGCGGCGCGCCTGCGGGACGATCCGCACGGAGGTGGCCACGAGAAAGATGACGACGATGGCCGCCACCAGAATCGGGATGACAATTGCGTCCACGCTTCCTCCGTTGCTGAATGGTCGGCCGTGCGGTTCAGGGCAGCAGTTCTCTCGGGTAGACGACCGCCGTCGCGCCTTCGATCTCCATGACGTCGACCAGCGCCCCTACGGGGATCACCTGGCTCTCGTCGAGGGTGCGGGCGGACCATTCCTCACCGGACAGCTTGATCAGGCCGCGGGTCGCGGTGACCTCCTGCATGACCTCGGCGCGCTTGCCGATCAAAGCATCGCTGCCGTCGAGGATGAGGGGAGACTGCGCCAGGTGGCGCAGCACGACAGGCCGTACGAGGACGAGGCCCGCGGCGGCCGTGACCCCGAGCGCCACGAGTTGGCCGAGCAGGCCGACGCCCACGCCGGCGACCACCGCCGCCACCAGGGCCGCGCCCGCGAACAGCCCGAAGACGAGTGTCAGCGTCAAGAACTCCGCGGCGCCAAGACCCGCGGCGGCAAGCAGCCAGACGTACCACGGCATGGCATCAGCCTCCCTCAGGCGACCTCTAGTCAAAGCTACCGCCTGGAACACCGGACAGAACAGACTTAACCGGCGAGGTCCTGGCGTGTCCGTGGGGCTCAGGCCGACTGTGCGGGGGCGCAGGCCTGGCTGAGGGTCAGGCCCTTGGTCTCGGGGGCCAGGCGGTGCGAGACGATGCCGCCGATCAGGCTGATGGCGGCCGCCAGGAGCATCGTCACGGACGTGCCGAGGCTGTCGACGGAGAGCGGCAGGAGGAAGGTGCCGGCCGCGGCGCCGACGCGGGAGACCGCGGTGGCGAAGCCGACGCCCGCGCCGCGGATCTCCGTGGGGAACACCTCACCCGGATACACCCCGGAAAGGGCCGTGGACGCGGCGTTGACCAGGGAGAACACGAGGAAGCAGACGAGGACCAGGGTGGCGGACGCGCCCGAGAAGAAGGCGACGACGACCAGGGCGACGGTGGAGATCCAGAACGGCGGAACGGCCAGCTTGCGCCGCCCGACGCGTTCGATGAGCAGCACGGAGACCATCGAGCCGATGACCACGAGCCCGTTGATCGCCAGCGCGCCGGTCAGGCCGTCCTTGATGCCGAGGTGCTCCAGGACGGTCGGGGCGAAGGCGCCGATGGCGAAGTACGGGGTGACGTTGCAGACCCAGAAGACGCTGACGAAGATCGTGGCCTTGCGGTACTCGGGGGAGAACAGCCGGCCGAAGCCTCCCTCGGTGCGCGGCGCCGGGGTGTGGAGGTCGCGCTGGTCCTCTTCCTCCAGGTACTCGCGGGCCAGGGCGGTGGCCTCCTCGGTCCTGCCCTTGCTCATCAGCCAGCGCGGCGACTCGGGCGTGCCGAGGCGGAGCAGCAGGACGATGACCGTCGGGACGGTGCTGAGCCCGAGGACGACGGTCCAGCTGACGGACGTGTACGCGATCAGGGCGTAGCCGGCCGCGTAGGAGATGAGGTAGCCGACGTACCAGGCGACCTCTTGCACGGCGAGCAGCCGGCCACGCAGGCGGGCGGGTGCGAACTCCGCGAGCAGTGGCCAGCCGATGGAGTAGTCGGCGCCGATGGCCAGGCCCATGACGAGGCGGACCACGACGAGCTGCCACGCCTCGGTCACGAAGAACTGGGCCACGGAGCAGACCAGGAACAGGGCGAGGTCGATGGTGAACATCGATTTGCGGCCGAACCGGTCGGCCAGATAGCCGCCGACCGGCCCGCCAAGGAAGATGCCGAGCAGCGCGGCCGCGGCGATCAGCCCCTCGCCGGCGGACGACAGGCCGAGGTCCTTCGATATCGCCGGCATCACGACGCCCGTGCTGCCGAGGATGAACCCGTCGATGAACATGCCGCCCGCGATCACCACGCTCAGCTTGGTCAGGAAGCGGCGCCGCTTCGTCGACAGGGCGGGTGGCGGAAGGTCCGCCGCGGGGGCGGGTCGGGTGCTGGTCTCGGTCATGGTGGGGGCCTCGTTCCGGGATCGTCAGAACGGCGCCGTGCTGTGCCGGCGCGCTTTTGTGGGGTGGGTGGGGGGCGTGCCAACGGCCGCTGGCGCCCTGACATTGGGTGGGGCGGCAGCGGCCGCGGGGAGGAACCTTACGTCAGCCGGATACAGGGTGTCGGGGCGGCCCCGCCGGGCCCGGCAGTGCCGCCGACTGCCGCAGGGACAGGCCACGGATCTCCGGCGCCCACGCCCGGGGCCGTGATGGTGTCGAGGGGCCGGGTCAGGGGCTGACGGCGTGTTCGGTGAACGCGCCACACGTGCGGAACCCCAGCCTGCGGTACACGGGTTCGCCGTCGGCGGACGCTTGCAGGACCGCGACGCGGTGGCCGCGGTCGAGGGCCGTGTGGAGTGCGGCGAGGGTCATGGCGCCGCCGTACCCGCGTCTGCGGTGGGCGGACAGCGTGCTGATGTTGTAGATCCCGGCGACCCCCGCGTGGTGGAACACCTCGGCCGAGCAGACCGGGCGGCCGTCCTCATATCCGACCAGGTAACGGGCCTCGCAGTGCGGGGCGAGGGCCTGCGGTGCGGCCTGGGCGAAGAAGCGGCGGACCGTGGCGGCGGGCGGGGTCCAGTTCGCGGCGAGAACGGCGGCGTAGTCGGCGAGTTGCTCGGGCGTGGTCACCGCCTGGATGTCCAGTCCGGGTGCGTCGGGCGCCGGGAGGGAGTCGTCCAGCTCGGCCCACATCGCGGTCTCGCGTTCGGCCGCCGGCAGACCGGCCGCCGAGAGGCGGGCGCCGAGGTCCGGTGGTGTGGAGGCGGGACCGGCCCACCAGGAGAACGGGCGGCCGGTGCGGGCCAGCGCGCGCTGCGTCTCGGCGATACGTGCCGCCGAGGTGCCGTCCGTGAAGCGGGCCGCGGCGACGATGTTGAAGGTGTCGTCGTCCAGCCCACTGTCGGCGATCAGGAGGTCATCGGCCTCGGTGACGGTCGCGCCGCCCATGCCGCGATGCAGATGGCAGGCGTGCTCCGCCAGGTTCCGCTCCATACTGTCCGTCAGGTCCGAGGTGCTGAGGAAGTGATCGTTCACGACGGACGATCCCATCAGAGTCGGGCGCCGGACGCACGCGAATTCGCGGCCCCGGCCGACGCGCGGTCTACCGGCGTTGCTTGTCGCCCGGTTCCAACGCCGGTGCGGAGACACCGAGATGGGACCGGCACTGCGGGCGGGGTGCGTCCTCCAGGCGCGGGCGCACCGCGCGGGGCCGGATGAACAGGGCCGCCGTCGCGGCGCCCAGTACGAACAGCAGGGCGCAGCCGGCCGCGGCCCGGTGGAACGACGTGTCCACGGACTCGGGCCGCGTGTACGCATCGCCGGACAGGCCGACGGCCAGCGGCAGCGCGGCGACCACCAAGAGCTGTGCGACCCGCGCCGCCGTGTTGTTGACACCGCTGGCGAGGCCGGCGTGCTCCGGTTCCACCGACGCGAGCACCGTCGTCGTCAGCGGGGCCACGAAGAGGCTCATGCCTAGCCCGAGGACGGCGACCGCGGGCAGCACATCGGCCGCGTACGGAGACCCCGGGCCGATCCGCAACATGAGCAGCGCCCCGACCGCGGCGACGACGGGGCCCACGACCAGTGGTGGCGTCGGCCCCACCCGGCGCGCCAGATCACCGGCCCTGGGCGACAGCAACAGCATCAGCGCGGTCACCGGCAACGTCGCCACTCCCGCCTCCAACGCGTCGTACCCCAGGGCGACTTGGAGCTGTACGGGCAGCATGAACAGGATGCCGCCGATCCCCGCGTACAGGCACAGCGTCATCCCGTTCGCGGCGCTGAACAGGCGCGAGCGGAACAGCGACGGCGGCAGCATCGGCGCGGCCCGCCGCCGCTCCACGGCCACGAAGGCGACCCCCGCGGCGACACCGACGAACGCGGCGAGGCCGGCCCCCACGGAGAACGCGCCGCCCGACGACCCGATCAGCGCGTAACTCACGCCGGCCAGGCACACCGCCGCGAGTACGGCGCCGACCTGGTCGAACGGGGCGTCCGAGGCCGCGGCGTCCCGGCTCTCGGGGACGTGGCGGACGGCGATGACCAGCACGAGGACGGCGATCGGCACATTGATGAGGAAGATCCACCGCCACCCGGGCCCATCGATCAGCCACCCACCGAGGAACGGCCCGAGCGCTCCCGCGACGCCGGTGAGACCCGACCAGGCGCCCACCGCGCGGGCCTGGTCGTCGGGATGGAACACCGACCGCACCAGCGCCAGCGAACCGGGAGTCAGCAGTGCCCCGCCGACCCCCTGAAGTGCCCGCGCCGCGATCAACGTGCCCTCGTTCGGGGCGAGTCCGCAGGCCGCGGAGGCGACCGCGAACCACGCCACGCCCAGCACGAGGGCCCGCCGTCGACCGATCCGGTCGCCCATCGCGCCGCCCCACAGGAGCAGCGCGGACAGCGTCAACATGTAGGCGTTGACGACCCATTGCAGCGCGGACAGGGAGGCGCCGAGGTCGCGCCCCATGGTCGGGAGGGCGACATTGACGACCGTCCCGTCGAGCATGGCCATGCCGGACGCCAGCACCACACACGCGAGGATCCACCGCCCGCGTGCCGACGAGAGCCGGACGCCGGGGGCGGCGTCGGGGGTGATTCCGTCCGTCGCTGCCATGGCGCACATTGTCGCGGAGCCCTCGTGCGTACGCGACTGTCGGGACGGATCCGGGCGCGGGCCGCCTCCCCGGGCGAGGGGGCGGACCCGCTGTTAACTTTGTCCTGAAATACGGCATCCGTGTCCGCTGGGAACATGGGAACAGGAGCGTGACGGAACCCATGGCCAGAACCCGTCGACTGATCCTGAGCTCACCCTCCGAGGTCTGGGCGCTGCTCTCGGACGGATACCGCTACGGGGAGTGGGTGACGGGAACCCGTCAGGTGCTCGACGTCGATCCCGCGTGGCCGGATGTGGGCGCCGCGCTCAAGGTGCGGGTCGGTCTCGGCCCGCTGACCCTCGACGACACCAGCACGGTCCGGATCTGCGAGCCGGAGCAGCGCCTCGAACTCGAGGCGAAGGCAGACCCGTTCGGGGCCGCCCGCATCGCGATGAACCTCATCCCGTGGGCCGAGCACACCCTCTTCGTCCTCGACTGGCACCCGCTCAGGGGGCCGGGCACGCGGATGCACGGGCTCCCGGTGGACTACCTGGTGGCGGTCCGCAACGGGATGATGCTGACGAAGCTGGCGCGGATCGCGGTGGAGGAACACGCGAACGCGACGCCGCACGTCTTCTAGGGCGGCCCCTTCGGCCCCTCAGGCCGGCGCCGGCGCCGGCGCCGGTGTTGGTGTCCGTGTCCGCGTGGGCGTCGGCTTTGGTCGCGGGGCGGCCGGCCTCCCAGGCGGCCTCGACCATCCGGAAGATCTCGTCGAGCGCGGAGTCCGGCTCGGCCGCCTCGCGGGCCAGCGCGAACGCGTCGATCACGAACCGCGCGATCGTCCGGCAGGCCGTGGCCGTGTGCGGCAGGCCGGGATCGGCGGCGATGGCCGCGGCCAGCGACTCCGCGTGGCGCAGCCGCATCGACTCCTCGTACTTCCGCAGGGCCGGCGAGGACTCGATCATCTGCCAGATCGGGATGGAGCTGTCCGCTGTGCAGTGTCGGACCAGGGCCTCGATCTCGCGGCGCAGTGCGGGGATGAGCGGCTCGTCCGGCGCGCGGTCGGTGACCGCCCGCGTCAGGCGCTGCTCGAAGTCCTGGTCCTGCTCGAACACCAGGGCCTCTTTCGAGGCGAAGTGGGAGAAGACCGTGGTCACGGCGACGTCGGCCTCGGCGGCCACGTCGCGGATGCCCACCGCGTCGTACCCGCGATCCAGGAAGAGCCGTAGGGCGGTGTCGGCGATCTTCTGGCGGGTCGCGGCCTTCTTGCGCTCGCGACGTCCGGACGGCGGCTCGGTCATGCCCGAACGCTAGCAGATTCAAAAGAACAACAACCCCAAAGAACTAGCCGTCCTGAAATCCTAACGGTTAGTGCTACGGTCGGCCACATGAAAAAAGTGAGCTTCGCCGAGTTCGGCGGCCCTGACGTGCTGCACCTCATCGACGCCGAGGAGCCCCATGCGGGCCCCGGCCGGATACGCATCGCCGTACGCGCGGCCGGTGTGAACCCCGTCGACTGGAGGATCCGCGAAGGGCAGGTGCTGGGAGCCCACCCCACCGAACTGCCCTCCGGAGTCGGCCTGGACGCCGCGGGGGTGGTGGACGAGGTCGGCGAGGGCGTCGAAGGGGTGGAGGTCGGGGACCGCGTGTTCGGCGAAGGAGCCGACACCTACGCCGAGTTCGCCGTGCTGTCGGCCTGGGCCCGCATGCCCGAGGGGCTGACGTTCGAAGAGGCCGCGGGCTACCCGTCCGTGGTGGAGACCGCGCTGCGCCTCATCCGCGAGGTTGATGTCCGGCCGGGCCAGACGCTGCTGGTCAGCGGCGCGTCCGGGGGAGTGGGCTCCGCGGTGCTGCAGATCGCCCGCGACCGGGGCATCAAGGTGATCGGTACGGCCGGTGCCGCGAACCAGGACTACCTGCGCGACCTGGGCGCCCACGCCACGACGTACGGCGAGGGCTGGGTCGAGCGGGTGCGGCGGCTCGGCCGGGTCGACGCGGCGCTCGACCTGGCCGGTTCGGGTGTGATCCGCGAACTCGTCGAACTGACCGGGGACCCGCGGAAGGTGATCTCCATCGCCGACCTGGGCGCGCCCCAGTTCGGGGTCCGGTTCTCGGGCACGGCCGGGAGCGTGCCGGAGGCCCTCGCCGAGGCCGTGGACCTCATCTCGCGGGGCATGCTGCACATCCCGGTCGAGAAGTCGTACACACTGTCCGAGGCCGCGGCGGCACACGTCGACAGCCATGCGGGCCACACGCGCGGGCGCCGGGTCCTGATCGTCTGAGCGATCGCCGCTCCGGTGGTGCTGCGGTCCCGCCCGGTGCTGGGCTGACCTCGCCCAGCCGGGGCCGGGCGCAGGCGGCGAGGCCGCAGCGGCGGCCGGTCACCGGCCTTCGGCGCAGGCCAGTACCGCCGCGGGTGTGGATGATCAAGCCTCGTGGGGTTTGGGGGGCTGCTGAACGAGGTGCTGGTCGCGGTCGGCGCGCTCCACGAGCCCCTGGATGCCGTCGAGTACGCAGGTGAGGCCGAAGGTGAGGGGGTCGTCGTCGGTGGGGGTGAAGGCACCTTCGGCGACGGCCCGGGTGAGGGCGGGGAACCGGTCTGCGTGCACCGTGAGTTGGTGAGTGGTCAGTCGGTTCCACTCCTCGTCGCCCGCCTCGGTGGAGTCGAGCGCCTCCTGGGTGAGGTTGCGAACCAGGCTCAGGACGAGGATGGCGGCGTCGTGGCGGTGGCGGGCACTGAGCCCTGTCGGTTCGAGGGCGGCAAGCGCCGCATCCAGCCAGGCCACCTGGTGCGGGCCCATCGCGTGGCGTCGTAGGCCCGTCGCGGTCAGGATCCAGGGGTGGGCGCGGTAGACGTGCCGGCATGCGCGGGCCCAGGCTTCGAGGCGGGGGCGCCAGCCGCCCGGGACACGGTCGAGGTCGGGCGGGTCGCTGAGCACGGTGTCGACCATCAGGTCGATGAGGTCGGGTTTGCCGGGGACGTAGCGGTAGAGGGCCATCGTGGTGACCCCGAGCAGCTCGGCCACCCGTTGCATGGAGAGTGACTCCAGTCCTTCGGTGTCGGCGACCTCGACGCCGGTTCGGGCCACTTGGGCGGGTGTGAACTTCGGCTTCGGGCCCCGTCGCGGACGACTGTCCCCCTCGCCCCACAGCAGCGCGAGGCTGGCACCCGGATCCCGGTTGTTCTCCTTGTTCGCCGCCACGGTCCCGGCCTCCTTTCCGCGGACGGGCCACCTTGGGTGTTGCCATCCGCCCAACAACTGCGTATAACATACACAACAATGAACGGCGTATCACGTACACAGTTACTGGATCCATAACCGTAGCTTCTGGAGGTCTCCATGCTTGGCACCGTGATTCCCGCCGCCGCCGCCGCAGCCGTCGCCGTCGCCGCGCCTGTGGCCGGCCTCCTCGCACGCCGTGCGGTCGTCCGTTCCGGCAACGCCGGCCGTCTGCGCATCACCGCCGACCAGGGCATCGACGAGCGGTACTTCACCCGGATCGGCGGGCTCGACCAGTGGCTCTGCGTCCGCGGCGAGGACCGCGCCAACCCGGTCGTGGTGGAGCTGCACGGCGGGCCCGGCTCGTCCAACTCGGTCCTGGCCAATGTCTCCCGCGACTGGGAGCGGCACGTCACCCTGGTGCGCTGGGACATGCGCGGCACCGGAAAGACCCTGCGCCACTCGGGCGCCGAGGGCCAGGGCGAGATGACGTTCGAGCGGCTGCTGCGGGACGCCGTCGAAGTGGTGGACCACGTAAGGGAGCGCCTCGGTGTGCAACGGGTCGTCCTGCTGGGATGCTCCTTCGGTAGTGCCGTGGCGATGCGCATGGCGCGCAGCCGCCCCGACCTGGTCGACGCGTACATAGGGACCGACCAGAAGATCTTCGACGGCGGCCGGGACACCTCCGACTACTACGCCGCGCTGGACCGGCTGGAGAAGGCAGGCAAGAAGAAGGAACTGGCCGCCGTACGCGAGATGGGCCCCGACCAGCGGTCCTGGAACGCCGAGCAGTTCAGCCACTTCAACCGCTTCGCCTCCGCCACCGACCCGCACGCCTTCGCCGCGATGAAGTCCGTGGTGATGAAGTCGCTGTGGTACTCGCCGCTGCATTCCCTGCGCGAGATCGGCACCTTCTTCAAGAGCTTCATGGTCTCCGCGGCCGTACTGCCGGCCACCGCTTCTCTCGACGACTGGGCGGACGGCACCCGGTTCGACGTCCCGTTCTTCGTCGTCCAGGGGGCCTGCGACCTGGTGAACACACCGGAACGCGCCCGCGCCTTCTTCGACGACGTGCAGGCGCCGGTCAAGGAGTTCACCCTGATCGAGGACGCCGGCCACTTCGCCTCCTACAAGCGGCCCGACCTCTTCCTCGACTTCCTCCTGGCCCACGTCCTGCCGGCCCTCCCCAGTGCCCGGCAGGGTGCGTGACGCAGAGCCGCCCGCGCGCCCCGCGTGGCATCGAGACTCGCCGGTAAGGTCCGTCAGCAGGGTCCTAGTGCTGCTGCGGCTTCTGCGGGGTCGCCTCGCTGGGGCGTACGACCACGAACCCCTCGCCCTCCAGCATGAGTTGCACCGCTTCCCCGGACCCGCCGCGGATCATCGAGCCGAGCGACTGCGAGCGGTGCAGTGAGGTACGCAGACCGGCGGACCAGCCGACGACCGCGTCCGTGTCCACGTACACGGGCTGCTGCGGCGACACCGGCAGCACCAGCGGATTGCCCTCACAGACGAGCCCGAGCCGGCCGTGGCCGGTGAAGACACTGTTGAACAGCCCGCCGCCGCTGATCCCGGCGCCCTTCACCGTCTTGATCTCGTACGACAGCGTGGGGTCGAAGCAGAGGACGTTGCGGCCGTTGACGGTGAACACGTCGCCGGGCTCGATGTCCACGACGAACACGTTCTGCGCCTCTTGTGCGAACCAGGCCTCGCCCTGTCCACGCACCTTCATCACCGGTAGCCCCTCCCCGGTGACGGCGCGCTTCAGCATGCCGCCGACGCCCTGGCCCTTCCGCTCGAACGTCAGATTCCCCCGGTAGGCGACCATCGCCCCCTGCCGAGCCAGCATTTCGCCGTCGATCACATACCGGATCGACTTGGCGTTCTGAACGGTCATGCCCGGCGCGACGGCGGGCTGCACCAGGTACTCGCTCGCAAAAAGATCACCCTTCATGCGGGCATCGTGGCCCGGAGGGGGAGGTTCCTACAAGATGCCGGTCCTGACCCGGCGAACGGCGAAGCCCCCTCCGCCTCTGCGGCGGAGGGGGGCTTCGTTGCGTCACTACTTGTTGACGCAGGCATTCCCGAAGGCCGGGTTGAGCAGGCCGACGACATCGAGGGAGTTGCCACAGGCGTTGACCGGGATGTGCACCGGAACCTGAGCCACGTTGCCGGAGATGACGCCCGGCGAGTTCTGCGCCACACCAAACGGGTCGGTGTCGGCGGCGGCGATGCCAGCTGTTCCGAGGACGGCGATGCCGGCCGCAGCTGCCGTGAGACCCAGCTTGATCATGGGCTTCATGAAGACTCCTTGAGTGAGACGAAGACGTGACGGATACGCATCCCGTCACCACTCAGGCACTCATAGTTTTCACTGTCGCGCCTCTCGGGATGGGCCGCAGGTGGCACCCCGCACTGTCAGTGGGTCCGCCTAGCATGACGCCACGACGGCCGCCGGCGTTGGCGGCCCATGCGGGGAGGGGTCCTGGTGCACAGGCCGGTCACGGGCGAGGTCCATGTTTCGTACGGGCAGATCTACGTGGTCAGCGATCACGATGATCAACCGGATCTGGACGAGACCTTCGCCGGACAGACATCTGGGCTGTGCGGTGCAGCGGTCCCGGGCTTTCTGTGGCTGGTCACCGGGCTGCACACCGGGGATGTGGGCTTCACCGTAGAAGTCCACGAAAGCGCCCCCGCTGTGGACCCGGTGTGGGAGGACGTCGTGGAGGTGTCCTTCCGGCCACTCTCCGGCGACTCCTGCTTGCAGCAGTGGGCCGGGGAGCGAGCTTGGTCGCTCGGACTCGAGGAGACCGACTACCGGGTGCGCTACAGCGGGCGCGGGATGGACCGTGGGCACGAGCTGGACACGCGCTTGGAGGAAGACGCGGCCGACCAGTACCTCCTCCAGTTCTGGCCTGCGCCGCCGCAACCAGACCGCATCGTGCGGCAGACGTCGCAGATCGCGGCGTACTGGCACGGCGTGGCCCGGGAGACACCTTCCGAGGGGGCTGGAGGGGGAGGTGCGTAATCAGCCGTCAGCGTGTGTCGGCCCTCGGTTTCGCGGAGCGTGATTCACTTCAGGCCATGCCGCTGCCGCTCCTGTTGTTGGACCTGGACAACACTCTGGTCGACCGTGACGCGGCCTTCCGTGCCGCTGTCGTGCACTTCTTCGCCGAGTACGGATTGGCCGCCGACGATGTCGGATGGGTGATGGATCTGGATGGCGGTGGCTACGCGGCGCGTGGGGAAGTCGCCGGGGCGATGGTCGAGCGATACGGCGATGTAGTGCCGGGCGCGGCCGTGCGTGCGCTTCTGGACGAAGGTGGCGCCGGTCGCGTCGTCCTGGCGGAGGCCACCCGCGAGGCGTTGGTCAAGGCGCGGGCGGGTGGCTGGAGTTGTGGCATCGTCACCAATGGCCGTACCGCCCAGCAGGTGGCGAAGATTCGGGCCGGCGGGCTCGATGGGCTTGTTCAGGGGTGGGTCGTTTCCGAGGCTGTCGGTCACAAGAAGCCGGAGCCGGAGATCTTTCGGGCGGCCGCTGACGCCGTCGGCGTTCCGCTGGAGGGGGCGTGGGTGGTCGGTGACTCGCCCCATACGGACATCGGGGGTGCCCACGCGCTCGGGCTGCGGAGCGTATGGGTCTCGGGTGGGCGGGCCTGGGCCGTGGATGGCTACCGGCCCACCCATGTCGCCGTCGACGTCGCGGCCGCGATTCACCACGTCATCGGGTCCGCCTGAACGCGCTCAGCCGCGTCGGCCGCGTGGCTCCTGCTTGACCGCCTTCAGGATCACGAACTTCGCGTTGCTGGCGACCAGTTGGCTGTTGCCGAACAGGCGGCGCAGCTTGATGTGGTAGCCGAGGTGCCGGTTGCCCACCACCCACAGTTCGCCGCCGGGGCGGAGTGCCGCGCGGGCCTGGGTGAACATGCGGTACGCCGTCGCGTCCGTCGTGGCCTGGTGGGTGTGGAACGGCGGGTTGTTCAGGATCAGGTCCACGTCGCCGGGAGGTGTGTCGGCGAGACCGTCGGCGACGCGGAATTCGGCCTTGCCGGGGCGGTCGCCGACGTTCTCGGCGTACGTGGCCTCCGCCGAGGCCACCGCCTGGTGCGACTCGTCCGTGAAGAGGACATCCGCGTTCGGGTGGGTGAGGGCGGCGCTCGTTCCGACGACGCCGTTGCCGCAGCCCAGATCGACGATCCTGCGCGCGTCCGTGTCCCGCGGGAGGTGCTGGAGGAGGAAACGGGTGCCGATGTCGAGGTGCTCCGCGCAGAACACGCCCGCGTGATTGACCACCGGCCGAGCCGACAACGGGCCGATGTCGGACGGGAGTTGGTAGGTGTGCGGCCACGGGTTCGGGTCCGGGGCGAGCGTCGGGTCCGGCTCCGTGAAGATGAGGCGCGCCTTCTTCTCCGCCAGCGACGTACGCGTCGGGCCGACGATCCGCTCGAACAGGTTCAGCGTCGAGGTGTGGATCTCCTTCACCATGCCGGTGCCGATCACCACCGTGTTCGCGTGCACGGCGGGGCGCAGGCGGTGCAGCTGGTCCTCGAGGAGGGCGAGGCTCTTCGGGACGCGGACGAGGAGGACGTCGATGGTGTGGGGCGGGGTGTCCTGGGTGGTCAGGAGGCGGGCGCCGGTGTGCTCGTTCCGGGTCAGGTTCGCGTACGTCGCCTGCTGGCCGAGGTACGAGTCCGAGATCACGGTCGGCGTACAGCCGGGGACCCCCGTGAGTGCCGTGGCAAGCGCGCCCCAGCGGTCGCCCACCACCGTCACCGCACCGGTCAGGTCCGTCCCCGCTTCGGCGAGGTGCCGCAGCAGGTACGCGTCCGCGGCGTCCCATGCGCGCAACTGGTCGCGGGGGTTCTCCGGGAAGCGGGCGAGATCGACGTCTCCCCAGGGAGTGGTCAGGCGAGGGGCCGGCGCGGGCTGATCTGTGCGGTTCATCGTCCAGCAAGGCTAGCCGAGTCCCAGCTCACGGGTGCGCGGCCTGCGGGGCTCCCCGGGTGTACGGCTGTTCCGCTGGGGGCCTGCTACGGTCCTCCCAGCCGTCCGGGTCCGCCTTGGCCCGGACCGAAACATCGCCCCCCGCCTGGTGAGTTGGGGCGGCGGCAAGGACGCGTGTCCCGTTCTTCCGCAGTTCTGGACGTCCCCGGCGGGCCACGGATCGCACCATTGATTTCGTCGCACCCGATGCGGTGCCAGGCGCCGGCGATCCAGGGTGGCCCGCCCCGCCCGGCGGCACCGAAGGACATCGTCATGCCTTCCGCCGCATCCGGTTGTCGCCCCCTGCTGCGCATCCCCGGCACCACCGCCTTCTTCCTCTCCGCGGCCCTGGGTCGCGTGGGCATCGCCATGACCGGCATCGGCCTGGTCTGGCTGCTGCACGCCCGCACCGGCTCGTACGGCACAGCAGGCTTCGCGGCCAGCGGTTTCGCCCTCGCCGAGGCGCTGGTCGGGCCTCAACTGGCGGGCCTGATCGACCGGTTCGGGCAGACCCGCATCCTGCCCTTCTCCCTCCTGGCCCACGGCCTGGCCATGGCCGGAGTCCTCACGTTCACCGTGCCTGCTGCAGCGGTCGCCGCCGCCTGCTGCGCCGGTGCGTCCATCCCTCAGCTCGGGGCGCTCTCCGGCGCGCGCTGGGCCCATCTGCTCCGTGACGGACGCGACGACGAACTGCCCACCACCTTCTCGCTGGAATCACTCGCCAACGCCAGCGCCTTCCTGCTGGGCCCCGTCCCCCCTCTGGCTCGGGCTGTCCGTCGTCGTCGCGGAAGTCGCGGTCCCTCCTACGCTGGTCCTGCTGAACGTCCTCACGGAGAAGTCCGTACACCCGGCGGTCCTCACCCGGGCGTTCACCTGGAACAACTCCGCGAGCTCTGCCGGATCGGCGCTGGCGGCATCGTTGACCGGCCGGGCCGCGGACGCGTTGGGCGCTTCTGCCGCATTCGCGCTCGCCCCAGCGGCTGGGGGCGTCCTGCTGGGGCTCGCGATCGCCGTCCGCCAAAGACTCGGCTGAGCCACCGGCAGGCGACTCGGCTGAGCCGGCAACAAGTGGCACAGCTGAGTCGCCAGCAGGAATGCACCTACTGTGGCTTCGCATGACCGACACCGAGATCGAGATCACTGCGGAGCTGGTGCGCGGCCTGCTCACCGACCAGCATCCGGACCTCGCGGGGCTGCCCATCCGGGAGGTGGCGGGTGGGTGGGGGAACAAGATGTGGCGTCTTGGGGATGAGTTGGCCGTGCGTGTGCCGCGTGATGACGTGGGTTCGCGGTGAGCCGTTGGACTCCGCCGTGATCAGTCGTGGTGACCATGCGGCCGATGCGCTGGCGGGGTTTCTCGGGGCGCTGTATGTGGAGGCGCCCGGCGAGGCGTCGGCCAGTTCTGACCGGGGCGCTCACCCCAAGGAGTGCACGGACGGTTTCGAGGGGTTCCTGCAAGCCATCGTACCCGGCGGACTTGGCGCCGAGGTCGGGGCCGTCCGGGACGTCTGGGGCGATGCTGTCAGGGCCCCTGAGTGGCAGGCGCCGCCGGTGTGGCTGCACGGTGATCTTCATCCCGCGAATGTCGTCGTCTCGGACGGGACGCTCTCGGGCGTGGTCGACTTCGATGCCATGTTCGCCGGTGATCCGGCGTGGGACCTCGCGGCCGCGTGGCTGCTCCTTCCCGCGGGCGCCGACGAGCGGTTCTTCGAGGCGTACGCGCGTGCGGACGACGCGACGATCCGGCGCGCCCGAGGGCTGGCCGCCATGAAGAGCCTCTTCCTCGTCCTCATGGGCCAGAACGGTGAGCGGGGTCTGCCGGGAGGCAAGCCGACGTGGGGGCCTGCGGGCAGGGCGGCGCTCGGTCGAGTGGTGGCGTCCAGCGTGCGCCGACCCTGAGCCAGAGCTGGACAGGCCTCAACGGCAGCGGGTCCTGCCCGGAAAGGCAGGACCCACATCTTGTTCCGTGCGTGGTGCGCGAGTCGGCTAGTCGAAGTCGCCCGCAAGCGCCGACGCCATCCGCAGGTGCGGCGCCGCCTCGTCGTGGCGGCCCTGCCGCTCCAGCGTGCGGCCGAGCATCAGGCGGGCGTAGTGCTCCACCGGGTCGCGCTCCACGATCGTGCGCAACTCGGTCTCGGCGCGGCGCAGTTGGGCCGAGTGGTAGTACGAACGGGCCAGGAGGAGGCGGGGGCCGGTCTGCTCGGGAACCTCCTCGACGAGACCGTCGAGGATCCGCGCGGCGTTCGCGTACTCCTTGGCGTCGAAGAACATCTGGGCACGGTCCCAGCGCTCCGCGGCCGTCCCGTGCGTGTAGTACTGCTGCTCCACTGTTGCCTCCTTGCTCGAGGCCTTCAACGGAGGTACGGGGTGGGGTATTCCTGGCGGCTGGCCAGGGAGAGTTTCCGCAGGTCGCGGACGCGCGGTGCGTCTTCGGTGGGCGGCTTCCGTGTGTCCATCGGCCGGTTCACCGCGTCGGCCATGTTGACTCACTGCGGGTGCCACGTATGTTGCTGTGCGTCCCCTCTCCGACTCGCGCACAGTTCGGTCCCGCAAGGCCCACGGGCCCCCTCGGTCCCATGGGTCCACATGCCCTCCGTGCAATGGGAGTCTCCATGGACACCACCCCCGTCACCACCCCCGTCGACACTTTGGGTCCTGCCGCTGCCGGCGGTCCAACCTTCACCCGCCGACGGTTCCTGCAGACCACCACCGTCACGGCCGGCGCCGTCGCCGCGGGCGCCGGCGCGCTCCTCGAACCGGCGACAGCGGCAGCCGCCGCCCCCGCGTCCCTCTCCTTCACCGCCGCCACCAACGGAGCCGTCACCCTCGCCCCGTCCGGCGACCGCTTCGTCGCCGAGATCCAGAACATCCTGTGGTCGATCCCGCGCAAGGGCGGCACCGCGAGACCGCTCACCACCCCCGAACTCGAGCCCACCCGCCCCCAGTTCGCCCCTGACGGGAAGCGGCTCGTCGTCTGCGGCTACCAGGGCGGCGGCTTCCACCTGTGGCTCCTGGACGCCGACGGCGGTACGCCGAAACAGCTCACCGACGGGCCGTGGGACGACCGCGGCCCCGCCTGGTCCCCGGACGGTCACCGGATCGCCTTCGCCTCCGAGCGCGGCGGCGACCCCGAGTCGGCCGCCCCGTACCGCATCTGGACCATCGACGTACGCGACGGCACCCTCACCCGCCTCACCGGCGCTCCCGGCCAGGACGGCCCGGGGCAGACCGGCGCCTGGGAGGACTTCGACCCGACCTGGTCCGCCGACGGCACGCGCGTGCTCTTCGTACGAGGAGTGGTCACCGACGCCGGAACCCTCCGGGCCTCCACCCTCGCCTCGGTCGCCGCCGACGGCACCGGAGCCGTCACCACCGAGCACACCGACGACTCCGGCGCCCAGGTCATGACCCCGGCCGTCGCCCCGAAGCCCAAGGGCTCCCTCGCCTATCTGCGGACCACCGCGTCACCCGCCGCCACCTGCATCCTCGTCGTCGACGGGAAGCCGGTCGACGTTCCGGGCGACCTTGCCCCCGTGCCGCCCCGCTGGACCGGCCCGGACACCCTGCTGCTCACCGTCGACGGCCGCTTCCGGCTCGTGCGGCCAGCCGTCCCGGGCGAGGGCGAACGGATCGCGTTCATCGCGAAGCTTCCGGTCGACCGGCCGCGCTACCGCGTCAAGCGGTACGACTTCGAGGCCGGGGGAGTCCGCCCGGTCCGCTCCCCGCACCTGCCGGCGCTGTCGCCCGACGGCAAGCAGGTGGCCTTCGCTGCCCTCAACTCGCTGTGGATCGGCGCCACTTCGGGCGGCCACGCCCCGCGCAAGGTCGTACAGGCGCCGCAGACCCGCTACGTACTCGCACCGACCTGGAGCCCCGACGGCAAGGCGCTCGTCTACGCCGATGACCGGGCCGGCCTGTTCTCCGTGCGTCGGCATGACCTGGACAGTGGCAAGGAGACGGTTCTCGCCGAGGGAGGGCGGGTGTTCCCCGCGCTCTCGCCCGACGGGGAGCGCCTGGCGTGCATCGACATGTCGGGCAACCTCGTCCTCCGCGACCTCGCCGCGGGCACCGAACGCGTCCTCGCCGCGCCGATGGGCAGCGGTGGACTGCCCGGAAGGCCCTGTTGGTCGCCCGACGGCAGATACGTCGCGCTGTGCGACCGCAGCCGCCTCAACCAGCGCTTCCGCGAGGGCTACAACCTCATCCGGGTCGTCGACACCAAGACCGGCAAGGCGGTCGTGCACGCGGTCGCCCCGCACGTCTCGATCGCCGACCGCTACGACTCCGGGCCGGTGTGGTCGCCCGACGGCCGCAACATGGCCGTGGTCGTGGAATCCGCGCTGTGGCTGCTGCCGGTACGAGGCGACGGCACCCCGGCCGGTGACCCCCGGCAGGTGACCGACGAGGCCGCCGACCACCCGAGCTGGTCCGCCGACGGCCGGCAGATTCTCTACCTGAGCGCGGGCCGGCTCCGCCTCCTCGACGTGGCGAAAGGGGCCGCCCGTACGGTCAGGATCCCGCTCGACCACCGTCGCCCCCGCCCCGCCGACACCGTCGTGCACGCGGGCCGGTTCTGGGACGGCACGGGATCCGAGGTCCGCGACGACGTCGACATCACCGTCGAGGGCGGCCGCATCACCTCAGTCACCGCGCACCACGCGGGCCATCGCGCATCCGTCAAGCGCATCGACGCCTCCGACAGGACCGTGATCCCGGGCCTCTTCGACGCCCACACCCACCCCTGGCAGTCCACCTATGGTGGCCGCCAGACCGCGCTGCAACTCGCGTACGGCATCACGACCGCCGTCTCCCTCGGCGGTTTCGCCTACGAGCAGGCCCGCATCCGGGAAGCGGTGTACGCGGGGGCGCTCGCGGGGCCGCGGCTCCTCGCCACCGGGGAACTGCTCGACGGGCCGCGCGTCGCCTACAGCATGGGACGCGCCCACCGCACCCGCGCGGGCCTGCGCCGCTCCCTCGACCGGGCCGCCGCGCTCGACTGGGACTTCGTCAAGACCTATGTGCGGGCGCCGGGCTGGGTGATGAAGGAGGCGGCCTCCTTCGCGCACGAACGCCTCGGCGTGCGCAGCGGCAGCCACCTGTGCACACCGGGGATCCAGCTCGGCCAGGACCTGACGACCCATCTGCAGGCCACGCAGCGCCTGGAGTTCGGGCACGCGACGACGGCGACGGGCCACTCCGGCGAGGACGTCCAGGAGATCTACTCGAAGACCGGCGACTTCCATCTCATCGCCACCCCGTTCACGGCCCAGCCGCTGATCGGCGCGGATCCGGCACTCGCGGACGACCCGCGCGTCACCCGGCTGATGCCGCCGTGGGACACCGCCGCCGTGGAGAAGCTGGCCAAGACGCCGCCCACGGCCGCCCAACTCGCCACCCTGGACAGGGAGCTCGCGGTCTACCGGCGGATCCTCGCCGCCGGCGGGCACATCGCGCTCGGCACCGACCAGCCGCTCGTCCCGGTCGGCCTCCACCTGCACCTGGCGCTGCGTGCCCTGCACCGTGGCGGGCTGTCCCCGGCGCAGGCCCTGCACACGGCGACGCTCATGCCCGCCCGGGTCTTCAGGGCGGACGCGGACCTGGGCACCTTGGAGGAGGGCAAGCTCGCCGACCTCACGATCGTCGACGGTGACCCGTTCACCGACTTCGACGACCTGATCCGTACGACGGCGGTCCTGCGCGGCGGCGTCCCCTTCCAACAGTCCGACCTCGTCGGCTCGTTCGAACCGGTGGCCTCCAGAACGCTGAGGGCCACCGGCGAAGACTGGCTGGAAGTGGGCCGCCACATGCGCCGCGAGGGGTGCTGCGACGCGGGGATCTAGTGACCCTAGTCCGAGCGGCGCCGGCCGTCCCGGGCCCAAGTCGCCACGACGAGAGCCGAGGTGGCGAACATCAGCATGCTGAAGGTGGTGACGGATTCGACGTATGGCTCGTAGCCGCTCGCGCGCAACTGGAGTGCGAAGAAGGCGAGCACGGTTCCCAGCGCCGCGGTGGCACCGGCCATGGCCATGAACGGAGCCTGTCTCATGGGTGATTCCTCCAAACCGCGAGACGAGTGATCGGATCGAGACTACATGCGTGGCGGGGGCACGCGAATGACGTCAGTCACGGACCGGGACCCTAGACCCGCGTCCCCCGCGGCGCGAGCCGGTTGCCGACGGTCCCGAACAGGCCGTCGGCGATCAGCGCCAGGGCCGCCACCCACAGTGCCGCCGCGATGACGCCCGACAGGCCGTACGACACCTGGTTGAGGATGATGTCGCCGAGCCCGCCGCCACCCGCGACGGCCGCCAGGGTCGCGCTGGAGATGACGTACACGACGGCGATCCGGATGCCGGTGAACAACACCGGGAGGGCGAGCGGGAGTTCGACGCGCCACAGGATCTGCCACTGCGTCAGGCCCATGCCGCGCGCCGCCCGCACCAGGTCCGCGTCGACCTGCTCCACGCCCAGGTACGCGTGCGTGAGCACCGGCGGGATGGCCATGATGACCAGCGCCGTCATGACGTTCACGAAGCCGATGCCGAGCAGGCCGAGGAAGATCGCGATGAGCGCGAGCGAGGGCAGTGCGCGGCCGATGTTGGAGATGCTGACCGTCAGGAAGGAGCCCTTGCCGCGGTGGCCGAGCCACACACCGAGCGGCACCGCGATCACCAGGGCCACGGCGACGCCGGCCGCGGAGAGCAGCAGATGGTCGACGGTCCGGCTGAGCAGCAGGCCGAAGTGGTCGGCCATGAACGAGAAACTCGAGAGGAAGGTGTGCATCAGACGGTCCTCCGCGTCCTGGCCCACGGAGTGAGCACCCGGCCGAGCAGCACGAGCAGTCCGTCGGCGGCGAGCGCGAGCGCCACGGCGAGCAGACCGGCCCCGATGAACTGTGTGTTGAAGGGGGATTGGAGCCCTTGGATGATGGGCGAGCCGAGCCCCTGGTCGATGATGAACGCGGCGATCTCGACCACGCTGATCGTGGTCACGGTCGCCACCCGCAGCCCGCTGATCACGGCGGGCAGTGCGAGCGGCAGCTCGATGCGCCACAGGATCTCGCGCCGGGTCAGGCCCATGCCGACCCCCGCACGGCGTACGTCATCCGGCACCTCGCCGAGCCCGGTGACCGTCGACTTGAACAGCACCATCAGCGTGTACGCGACCAGGGCGATCTCGGCGGTGAGCACGGACAGGCCGGTCACCGGGACGAGCAGCGTGAACAGTGCCATCGGCGGGATCGTGTAGAGGAACGACGTCAGCCCGCCCAGCGGCCTGACCAGCCACTTCCGGAAGTGGGCAAGGAGTGCCAGCGGGAACGCGATCAGGAAGCCGATCCCGACCGCGATCACCGTGAGGCGCACGTGCTGGACGAGGGCCGGGCCGAACACGCTGGAGAAGTTCGCGGTGAACCAGTCGACGCAGAACACCCCGTTGTCGCGCACACACGAACTGACCGTGCCGAAGTCGGGGATGACGGGGTCGGTCCCGGCCGCAAGGGACCCGGCCGCCAGGGACAGCAACCCGCTCACGCCGCCTCCCGTATGAGCGCGACGGTGACGGAGCCCACCGGCTTGCCGGCCTCGTCCGTGACGGACAGCCGCTCGGCGCCGCCGGCCATCAGCACCGAAAGGGCGGTGCGCAGTGTGTCGCTCGTGCGCAGCACGTCGTCGGATCCGCCCTCGTCCGCCGGTTCCAGCTTCAGGTCGCCGAGTGTGCGCAGGGTCAGCGCCTTCAGGCCGCGGTCCGTGCCGACGAACCGGGCCACGTAGTCGTCGGCGGGCTCGCGCAGGATCCGCTCCGGGGTGTCGTACTGGAGCAGCTTGCCGCCCTTGGCGAGGATCGCGATGCGGTCGCCCATACGGACGGCCTCGTCGATGTCGTGGCTGACGAACAGCGTCGTCTTCTGCACCTGCTCCTGGAGGCGCAGGAACTCGTCCTGCACGTGCTCGCGCGTCACCGGGTCGAGCGCGCCGAACGGCTCGTCCATCAGCATGATGGGCGGGTCGGCCGCCAACGCCCGTGCGATACCTACGCGTTGGCGCTGGCCGCCGGAGAGCTGCGAGGGGTAGCGGTGGGCGTACTCCTTGTGCGGGAGGCCGACCAGTTCGAGCAGCTCGCGCGAGCGCTCCGCGATGCGTGGCTTCTTCCAGCCGAGCACCTGCGGCACCGTCGCGACGTTCTCCTCGATCGTCAAGTGCGGGAAGAGGCCGGCCTGTTGGATGACGTAGCCGATGCCGCGCCGCAGCTCGATGACGTCCTGCTCGCGGATGCTGCTGCCGCCGATCCGGATGTCCCCGCTCGTCAGCTCGGTGAGCCGGTTGACCAGCGTCAGCGCGGTCGTCTTGCCGCACCCGGAGGCGCCGAGCAGGACACAGATCTCGCCCGCGGGGACGGTCAGGGACAGCGCGTCGACGGCCGGTTCGCCTGTGCCGTCGTACGTTTTGGTGGCCGAGTCGAAGACTATGTCGTCGGCGGCGCCAGCGGTACGCATCGTGGAATGCTCCTCGGTCACGGTCATATCAGCTTGTTCGCTCTCAGGAACCGGTCGGCGACCTTCGCCGGGCTCAGCCGCATCATCGCGGCGGCCTCGTTCAGGGCCTGCATGGCTTCCTCCGTGAGCAACTCGTCGACGGCGTCCAGCGGTTCGGTGAGCCGCTTGCCGTACTGCTCGACGAGGGACGTGCGCACGACGGGGGAGACGTTCTGGAACCCGAAGATGGCCTGGTCGTCGTCGAGGATGGTGAAGTCGTAGCGGCGCAGCTGCGGGTCCGTGGTGAACACGTCGGCCGCGTCCACGTCCCCGTTCTTCAGCGCCGGGTACTGCAGGCCGATGTTGAGCGGCCGCACCTTCATGTCGTGCAGCCCGTACGCCTTGACGATGGCGTCGAAGCCGAGCGGGCCCGTGATGTTGTCGGGGTACTCGGCGTACGAGATCCTCCCCAGCTTCTTCAGGTCACCGACGGTCTTGAGCTTGTGCTTGCGGGCGTCGGCGGTGCGCACGGCGACGGCGTTGCGGTTCTGGAAGGGCGTCGGCGGCAGCAGCGAGATCCCGCGCCCCGCCTCGAACTTCTTCGCCGCCTCGTATGTGTCGCGCGCCGTCGTCGGCATGTGCTTCGGCATCGCGAACGTCTGCAGGATGACGCCCGTGTACTCGGGGTACAGGTCGATCTGCCCGTTGCGCAGCGCGCGGTCGATGAGGTCGGCGCTGCCCACGTTGGACTTGAGGACGACGTCGAAGCCGCGTGCCCGCAGGATCTGGGCGTACAGCTCGCCCATCACCCACGACTCGGTGAACTGCTTGGAGCCGACCGTGATCACCGGGCCGGTGCCGGCGGCCGACCCGGTTGCCGTGGCCACTCCGGCGGCCGCGATGACACCGAGCGAGCCGGTCAGGAACGTGCGTCTGCGCATGCTCAGACTCCCTGCCGGGGAATCACTGCGTCCGTGGTGCGATCGAAGACGCGGGTGTCCCCTTCGTAGGCGGTGAGGGTGTTGACGACGGTGAACGCCGAGGCGTCGGCGGTCATCCGGCTGTGCGTGACGACCTTCCAGTGCCAGTCGCCGCGCCCGCCCTCCTCGGTGCGCTCGCACTCCACGACGGCGGAGGACGGGTCGCCCTCGGTGAGCGAGAAGCGGTCAACGGCGTCGCCGCTCTTCCACAGGCCGTCGGTGAGGTCCTTGAAGTCCCCGTCGTTGATGGCGAGTTCGACGGTGGTGCGGCCGGAGACCGGGTCGTGCTCGATGCGTCGCGCGGAGCCGTCACCGGACGTCGACAGCTCGACCGGCAGGTCCGGCTGGGGCTCCCCGTAGGGGCGCAGCTCGTCGTCCGCGTCCGTCGGCGGCCGTACGGGGAGGTGGAGCGCGGCGGCGGGGGAGGGGTGCAGCGTGACCGTGACCGGCTCGGGGGACGGCCAGGCCAGCGGCCAGTACGAGGACGAGACCGCGACGCGGATGCGGTGGCCGGGCGCGAAGGCGTGCGCGGTCGCCACCAGCGGCACGGTCACGTCGTAGGCCTGCCCGGGCTCCAGCGGCAGCGTCTCCTCGTGGCCCTCGCGGTGCGTGAGGTTGAGCAGGCCGCGCGTGACGAGCCGCGAACTGCCGTCCGGAGCCACGTCGTTGAGCCGCACCGCGAGCTGCGCGGCGGGCCGGTCGGCGCTCACCCGCAGCGTCACGGACGGCGCGCCGAGGATCTCCGCGCGCTCGTCGAGGGGCGCGGTCGTGAAGCAGTGCGCGAGTCCGTCGTCGCCGCCCTGCGGGCCGAACTGCCCGGCCGCGTCGCCGAATTGGAGCCAGCTGCCGCCCGCCGTGCCCAGTACGCGCGTGCTGTCGAGGTGTGCGTCCCTGAAGCGCAGCGGGTCGTGCTCGACCGCCTCGCCCGCAGACTCGCCGGCCAGCGCGAACTCCTGCCGCTCGATGCGCTCCGAAGGCCACCGCTGCTCGGCCACCCACCGGCCGGGCCGCTGCTCGCGGTCACCGCCGGGCGCCGCCCACTCGGGCAGCCACGCCCGCAGTGCCGGATCCTCCAAGGCCCCGGTGTCCTTGCCGCGCAGGAACTGGTCGAACCAGCGCACCACTTCACCGTGGAAGTCGATCGCGGGCCCGGGCGCCGCCTGGTGCGGATACGTGTGCGCCCACGGCCCGACGAGCGCCCGCACGGGTGCGTTGCTCACGCCTTCGAGGAGGCGCAGCACGGCGCCGCAGTACGGGTCGTACCAGCCGCCCACCGCGAGCACCGGTGCCTCGATCGCGCCGAAGTCCTCGCACACCGAGCCGTGCTTCCAGAAGGCGTCGCGGGTCTGGTGCCGCAGCCACTCCTCGACGTACACCGGGGTGTCCGCCAGCCGCTCCAGCCACCGCTCGCGCCAGTCGTCGCCGACCACGGCGGGGTCGGCGGGCCGCGCGTTGTAGGCGAGCATCGTCGACGCCCACGGCAGCATCTCGGAGGCGATGAGCGAACCGCCCGTGTAGTGCACGTCGTCGGCGTACCGATCGTCCGTCGAGCAGACCGTCACGATCGCCTTCAGGGCCGGCGGGCGCAGGGCCGCGATCTGCAGGCCGTTGAAGCCGCCCCACGACTTGCCGATCATGCCGACGGTGCCGTCGCACCACTCCTGCTCGGCGAGCCACGCGATGACCTCGACGCCGTCGTCCAGCTCCGCTTGCGCGTACTCGTCGAGCATCAGCCCGTCGGAGTCGCCGCTGCCGCGCAGATCGACGCGGACGGCGGCGTAGCCGGACGCGGCGAAGCGGGCGTGCAGGCTGTTGTCGCGGTCGGCCGTCCCGTCGTTCTTGCGGTACGGGATGTACTCGAGGATCGCGGGCGCCGGGCGTGCGGGGCCTGCCGGGAGCCAGACGCGGGCGGCGAGCCGGGTGCCGTCGGCGAGCGGGATCCACAGGTGGCGCACGAGTTCTGCAGGTGCTTCGGGCAAGGTGAGGTACTCCTGTCGCGCTTCAGCTACTCACTGTCCATTCAGTAGTAACGGCTGGGCTCCCTACCCCTCGCCCACACCTCGAAACCACCTGTCCCAGAAAGTGGACGGATGAGAGATGGGTGGATGGGAGATGGGCGGATGGGAGAGTGGGCCCCATGGACACACCGCCCCACCGGCTGCACCCCGGCGATCCGGACTCCCCGGTGCTCCTGCACGTGCCGCACGCCTCCCGCGAGATCCCGGCGCGCGTACGCGAAGGCCTGCTGCTCCAAGGGGAGGCCCTGGCCCGCGAGCTGGACCTCATCACCGACGCCCACACCGAGGTCGTCGCGGAACGCGCCGCGCGTGCCGCGCACGCCACACCTTGGCGCTTCGTCAACGAGCGCTCGCGCCTGGTCGTCGACCCGGAGCGGTTCCCCGACGAACGCGAGGAGATGCGGTCGGTCGGCATGGGCGCGGTCTACACGCGCACCACACACCGCGAGCCACTGCGCCCCGAACCCCCGGCGGACGAGCAGGCCTTGCTGGACACGTACTTCCACCCCTACGCACAGGCCATGACGCAAGCAGTGGCGGACCGGCTGGCCGCGACCGGCCGGGCGGTCGTCATCGACGTCCACTCCTACCCGAGCCGCGCCCTGCCCTACGAACTGCACGGCAGCGACCCGCGTCCGCCGGTCTGCCTGGGCGCCGACCCCTTCCACACCCCGGACACCCTCGTCGCCCGGGCCCGGGAGGCCTTCGCCCCGTACGGTGACGCGGCCGTGAACACACCCTTCGCGGGTGCGTACGTCCCCCTGACGTACTACGGCAAGGAGCCCCGCGTCACCGCCCTCATGCTGGAACTGCGCCGCGACCGCTACCTCGACGAGCCGGTCACCCCGCACGACGGACTGGCGAAGGCCGCCGACGCGCTCACGCGCCTGATCGACGCGGTGACCGCCGGCTGAGCCCGCGCGAAGTCGGAGTCACAGGGCCTTTCCGGGGTTGAGGATGCCCCGCGGGTCGAACACCTCCTTGAGCCCGCGCTGCAACGCGTGGGACGCGGGGCCGAGTTCCTCGGCGACCCACTGCCGCTTCAACAGGCCCACCCCGTGCTCTCCGGTGAGCGTCCCGCCGAGCCGTAGCGCCAGGGCGAAGATCTCTCCGGCCGCCTCCCACGCGGTGTCCGGCAGCCGGTCCAGGGTCCGGTCCACGACGACGATCGGGTGCAGATTGCCGTCGGCCGCGTGCGCGATCGTGAACACGGGCACGTCATGGCGCGCGGAGATCGCCCGGATCTCCCGCACCGCCTCCGCGAGCCGGGAGCGCGGCACGGCGATGTCCTCGATGAGCGGGCGGCCGAGCTTCTCGAGCGCGGGCAGCGCGAGACGGCGGGCGGCCAGCAGCGCTTCGGACTCGGCCGGGTCCTCGGTGGTCTCCACCGAGGTGGCCGACGGGGCGATCAGCCGGGCGATCGCCGCGGCCTCCGCCGCCGCGCCCGCCCCGTCGCACTGCACGAGCAGCAGCGCGGCGCCCCGCTCCCGCAGCGCCGGGTCGATGGCCTGGAGCACCGGGCCGTCGACCAGTTCGGCCAGCGCGGGCTCGACGCCGGCCCGCGCGATGGCGTACGAGGCCTCGGCGGCCTCCTCGAAGGTGGTGAAGTACGCGGCCAGCGTGGCCACCGCCACCGGGACGGGCCGCAGGCGCAGGGTCGCGCCGGTGATCACCCCGAGGGTGCCCTCCGAGCCGGTGAGCAGAGCGGTCAGGTCGTACCCGGTGACGCCCTTGACGGTACGGCGCCCGGTGGTGACCACCGTTCCGTCGGCGAGCACCGCCTCCAGGCCGAGGACGCTGTCGCGGGTCACCCCGTACTTGGCACAGCGAAGCCCGCCCGCGTTGGTGGCGATGTTCCCGCCGATGGTGGACAGGGCCGCGCTCGCCGGGTCGGGCGCGTACCGCAGGCCGTGCGCACCGGCCGCCCGGTCCAACTCCGCGGTGATGACGCCGGGTTCCACGACAGCCACCTGGTCGAAGGCGTCGAGTTCGAGGATCCGGTCCATCCGGGAAAGGTCCAGGACCAGCGAGCCCTCCTCGGCGGTGGCTCCGCCCGACAGGCCGGTACCGGCGCCGCGCGGCACCACCGGCACGCGCTGTGCGTGGGCGTGCCGCAGGGCGAGTGCCACGTCCTGCGTGTGCCGGGCGTGCACCACGGCGAGAGGTTCCCCGTCCGGGCGGGTGCCGGAGCGGTCGGTGGTGTGCGCGGCGAGGGCCGCCGGGTCGGTGCTCAGCCGGTCGGGCGGCAGGTCGCGGGCGAGCAGCCCGAGGAGGGTGGCGGAGGCGGTTCGCCTGGGCGCGGTGGTCATCTCGGTGTCCTGGTTCGGTCAGGCGGCGCGGGTCGTGGCCCGGTGGGCGAGCTCCTGGCGGACCAGTGGCACCACGTGACGGGCATAGTCGATCGCGTCGTTCAGCGGGTCGTAGCCGCGGATCGACAGCAGGTCGCAGCCGATGTCGACGTAGTCGAGCAGCGCCTTCGCGACCGTCTCGGGCGAGCCGACGAGGGCGGTCGAGGCGCCCGCGGCGTTGGTGGCGACGGCGGGGGCGGTCCACAGGCAGCGGTCGTGGACCTCGCCGCGCCCGGCGACGTCCAGGAGCCGCTGGGAGCCGACATTGGCCGGGCGGCCCGTGGTGCGGTAGTGGCGGAGCAACTCGGTGTTGCGTGCCTGGTCCTGGAGCGCCCCCAGCGTGCGGTGCGCCTTCTCCCAGGCCAGCTCGTCGGTGGGCGCGACGATGGGGCGGAACGACACCCAGATGCGTGGATGCGGGCGCCCGGCGGCGTCCGCGACCGCGTTCACCGCGGCGATCTGCTCGGCCGTCTCCTTCAGCGGCTCGCCCCACAGGCCGAAGATGTCGCCCTGCTGCCCGCCGACCCGGTAGGCGTCCTGGGAGGAGCCGCCGACGGAGATCGGCACGAGCCCGTTCACGGGCTTCACGTCCGAGTGGTAGCCCTCGAACCGGAAGTACTTGCCCTCGTGCGAGACCGGTCCTTCGGACTGCCACACCTTGCGCAGGATCTGGATGTATTCGTCCGAACGCTCGTACCGCTCCGTCTTGTTGAGGTAGTCACCCTCGCGGTGCTGCTCCTCGTCGCTGCCGCCGGAGATGATGTGCAGCGAGAGCCGTCCGTCGCTGATCCGGTCGAGGGTGGCCAGGGCGCGGGCCGCGTGGGTGGGGAAGACCACGCCCGGCCGGTGGGCCAGGATCGGCCGGATGCGCTCGGTGTGGGTGGCGACGAACTGGGCGACCTGGAGGGCGTCCGGGGAGGCCGAGTGGTAGGCGACCAGGGTGTGGTCGAAGCCCCCGTCGTCCAGGGCGCGGGCGTACCTGCGCAGGTAGGCGGGGTCGAAGCCGGTGCGGCTCGCGGCGGCGGGACCGGAGGCGCCGGAATCGGTGTGGACGGCGCTGATGAACTCGACAGGCATGGACAACTCCTGGGCTCGAAAGGTCAGTTGTGGGGGTGGGTCACTTGAGCAGCGAGGTGTCCGCCGACTTCGCCACGTCGACGTTCGGGTTCAGGACACCGATCCCGTTCATGAGGTCGGCGACGCCCTGGACGGTCTTGTTCACGTCGGAGGAGACCGGCAGGACCTTGCCGTACGCCGCCGATGCCAGGGTCTTCGCCACGGAGGGGGCGGCGCCGTTGTGCTCGACGATGGCCTTGGCGTAGGCGTCCTTGTGCGTGCTCGTCCACTTGAGGGCCGTGCCGAGACCCTTCACGAAGTCGGTGAGCGCGGCCTTCTTCGAGGAGTCGGACAGGGCGTTCTCGGAGGCGTTGACGAAACCGATCCCGCTGACCCGGCCGTCCTGGCCGTCGACGAGGAGCTTGCCGCCCTGCTGGAGGCCCACGGTCTGGTAGACGCCGAAGGTGGCCCAGATCTTGACCTTCCCGGAGGCGAACGCGGCCTGCGCGTCGGTCGGCAGCAGATACTGCACCTTGACGTCCCGATAGCCGAGCCCGTGCTGCTTGAGGACGTTGGCCAGCAGATACTCCGAGATGCTGCCCTTCGCCGAGGACACCACGACCTTCTGGCCCTTGAGATCCTTGACACTGTCGATGCCGGAACCCTTGCGGACGACGATGCCGACGTGCGAGCCGTCGTTCTTCAGGGCGGCGATGTTCTTGATCTTCAGCCCACCGCTGAGCGCCTGCAACGCCGGGAGGTCCGCGGAGTAGCCGGTGTCCGCGGCGCCCGCCTGCACCGCCTGGTACAGCGGCGCCGCGCCCTCGAACTCGGCCCACTTCACCTTGTACTTCGCCCCCTTGAGGGCGCCCGACGCGGCGAACATGGTCTGTAGTGTCTTCGCCTGGTCGCCGATGGTGAGGGTGGCCCGGCCGTCCTTGGCGGCGGCGTCCGCGGAGGAGTCCGCGCCGCAAGCGGTGAGCGAGGCGAGGGCGGTGAGGCTCAGGGCGGCTGCTGCGATTCTGCGGATCACGACGGGGTTCCTTCCAGGGGGCCGGTCACGCCGAGCCAGTTCAGGAGGCGGGCGCGCAGGGTCACGAACTCGGGGGCGGTCAGATCGCGGGGGCGGGGCAGGTCGACGGTGAGCTCGTGGGCGATGCGCCCCTCGTCCATCACCAGGACCCGGTCGGCGAGCAGCAGCGCCTCCTCCACGTCGTGCGTGACCAGGAGGATCGCGCAGCCATGCCGCTCCCACAGCTCGGCCACCAACTGCTGGACCCGGCCCCGGGTGAGCGCGTCCAGGGCGCCGAACGGCTCGTCCAGGAGCAGCAGTTCGGGCTCGCGGACCAGGGCGCGGGCCAGGGAGACACGCTGGGCCTGACCGCCGGAGAGCGTCTTGGGCCAGACGGTGGCGCGCTCCGCGATGCCCACCTCGGCGAGCGCCCTGTCGGCGAGCGCCCGGTCGGGCCGGCCCGGCAGCCCGAGCACGACATTGCGCCACGTCTTCAGCCAGGGCAGCAGCCGGGGCGACTGGAAGGCGGCGCTGCGCCGCGCGGGCACGGTCACCTCGCCGCCGATCTCCTCGTCCAGTCCGGCGAGAATCCTCAGCAGTGTCGACTTGCCGCAGCCGCTGTGCCCGAGCAGCGCCACGAACTCGCCCTCGCGCAGGTCGAGATCCAGGTCGTGCAGGACGGTGTGACCGTCGAAGGCCCGCGAAAGGCCGCGTATCTCCACGCTGTTGACCGCGGTGTGCGTGCCGGGGTCGGCCGTGGTGTGCGTACTGGTGTCGGTCATGGTGTGCGTACCGGTGTCGGTCATGGTGGTCACGCCTCACCCTCGAAGTTGGCGCGCCAGGCGAGCAGTCGGCGCGAAAGGATCCGTACGGCGAAGTCGCAGACGAGGCCGAGCAGCGCGTACACGACGAGGCAGAGCACGATGACGTCCGTACGGAAGTACTGCTGGGCGTTGCTCATCAGATAGCCGAGACCGGCGTCCGCGTTGATCTGCTCGGCGAAGACGAGGGCGAGCCAGGCCGTCGACAGCGCGTACCGCAGCCCGACGAGCGCGCCGGGCAGCGCGCTCGGCAGGATCACGTACTTGATCAGGCCGAGCTTGCCGAGCCCCATCATCCGGGCGGCCTCGACGAGTTGGGCGTCCGTGGAGCGGATGCCGCCGTAGATGTTGAAGTACAGGGGGTACGTCACGCCGAGCGCGACCAGTGCGATCTTCGGTGTCTCCTCGATGCCGAACCACACGATGAAGAGCGGGATGAGACCCACCCAGGGGATGGCCCGGAACATGCCCATCGAGGAGTCGACCACGTCCTCGCCGAGCCGGAAGAGCCCCGCCAGCAGCGACAGCGCGAGCGCCACCGACCCGCCGATCAGGAATCCGGTGGCCGCCCTGCGGCCGGACGCGGCGATGGCGTCGGGCAGTTCGCCGCTGCGGGTGAGTTCGACGGCCTGCCGTACGACGTCCACGGGCGAGGCGAGCACCGACTCCGGGAGCACACCGGTGGCCGAGGCCAGGAACCAGAGGAGGACGAGCCCGACGGGTCCCGCGGCCCGGCGCACGGAACGTGGCACGGCGAGACGGCGGCCGGTCCTCGCGGTGCCGCGGATGGTGACACGGGCCGACGGCGCGGGCGGATGGTCCGCGGGAGGTGACAGGACCGCGGTGTCCAGGTGGTCCGTCGTCATGGCCGCTCTCCCTTCGTGGCCGGGCGGTCGGGGTCGGTGGACCAGGCGGACCAGGAGCCGGGGAAGAGGGCGGCACGGAACCCGGCGATCTCCAGGGCGGCGATCTCGTGGGCAGCGGTGACACCGGAGCCGCAGTAGACACCGATGCGGGGTGCGGGACTCGCACTCGGCGCGGCTGCGCCATTACCCGGCCCGGCCTCGTCGGCATCCGTCCTAGCCGCGCCAACCCCCAGCCCCGTGAACCGCTTGCGCAGTTCGTCGGCGGGCAGGAACGTGCCGTCCGCCGCCAGGTTCTCGCCGGTCGGCGCGGACACCGCACCCGGAATGTGTCCGGCGCGCGGGTCGACGGGCTCCACCTCGCCGCGGTACCGCTCGGCGGCGCGGGCGTCCAACAGCAGCCCGGATGCCGCGAGTTCGGCCGCGCCGTCCGCGTCGGTGAGCGGCAGCGCGCCCTCGCGCAGGACGACATCGCCCGGTGGCGGGGCGTCGGGCCGGCCCGATTCCAGCGGGAGACCGGCGGAGCGCCAGGCGCCGAGCGCGCCGTCCAGCAGCGTCACCCGCTCGACGCCTGCGTACCGCAGCAGCCACCAGGCCCGCGCGGCGGCGGTGTTGCCCAGGTCGTCGTGGACGACGACGGGGCGGTCCCGCCGCAGTCCCCAGCGTCGCGCGGCGTCCTGGAGTTGGCTGATCGGTGGCAGCGGATGCCGCCCGCCGCCCGCCGTCGGAGCGGATGCCAGCTCCGTCTCCAGGTCGACGTACACGGCGCCCGGGATGTGCCCCTCGGCGTAGTGCTCGCGGCCGTGCGGGTCGCCCAGCGCCCAGCGGACGTCGAGCAGGGCTGGGGGAGCGTCGGAGGCGAGCAGCTCGCGCAACTCGGCGACGGTCGTGGTCACGGTCACGCCAGGGCCTCCGCGTTCAAGGGCAGTTCGGCATGGGGTGAGGGCATGAGGAGGGGACTCCCGGTTCGGGGCAGGCGGACATCGGGCGAGGGTGATCGGCGATGTCAGAGGTGCCGAGGGGAAGGGGGGGAAGGCACAGCGGGCACCACTCTCCGGACGCCGGCGCGAGGTCACGCGTCGGTGCAGGCGTGATCCCGGCGACGCAGGGCGCAGTGAAGACGTGCGACGCGGTGAAGGGGAGGAGTGCGGCAGGAGGTCAGCGACAGCGCGCGCTGCACGCGACGCCGAAGTCGATGACTCGGCGCCGCGTCAGAAAGGCAGCGGAAGACGGCGCGTGCAACATGTGCCCATCATGACCGGCCCTGGTCGGCAGCGTCCAACGACGAAATCGGATCGAAACCGATCAGGGATCGCGATCGATCGCCGATGACGACTACTGTCACGGCATGTCCCGACCCCTCCTGGACCTCGTCGCCCTGCGCAGCCTGACGGCCATAGCCGACTGCGGTGGCTTCCACCGCGCCGGTGAGGCGCTGTCCCTGAGCCAGTCCGCGGTGAGCCAGCACGTCCGGAAGCTGGAGAAGACCCTGGGGCGGCCCGTCGTCGAACGCCAGGGCAGAGGCACGCGGTTCACCCCCGACGGGCGGCTGCTGCTCGAACAGGCGCGGAAGATACTCGCGGTCCACGACGAGGCCGTACGCACCCTGCTCGACGCCGACGGCGACACCGTGACCATCGGCTCCACCGAACACGCCGCGGACCAGTTCCTGCCCCGGCTCACCGCGGCCGTCCAGGAGGTGCGCCCCGGCTGCCGGGTCCGCTTCCGCATCGACCGCTCCGCCCGCCTGGTGGAGGCCGTGGAACGGGGCGGGGTCGACGTCGCGGTGTACGTCACCGAGGCCGCGGCCACCGAGGGCACGCCCGTCGGCGGACTCCCGCTCACCTGGTACGCGGTCCCCGGCTGGCAGCCGCCGACCGCCCCGGAGCCCGTGCCCCTCGTGGCGATCGAGGACCCCTGCGCCATTCGCCGCCGGGCCATCGCGACCCTGGCCGCGCGCGGGGTGCAGGCCTCGGTCGTCGGCGACGCCGGCTATCTCGCGGGCGTCCTGGACCTCGCCCGCACGGGCCAGGGCGTGGCGCTGCTCGCGGCGGTCGGCCAGGAACCCGAAGGCCTGACGCCTTGCGCCGGGCTGCCCGCCGCCGCCCCCATCCCGATGAGCGCGCTCGCCCGTCCGGGCGCGGACCCGGCGACGGTCGAGGCGGCGCTCGCGGTGGTGCGGGACCTGTTGAGCTAGTCCCGTGTCCCCACCTCCACGGGATTCCGCTGCTCAGTCGCCGTAGGGACCCGACTTCACCAACGCCTCCGGAGTGAGGTCCGCCAGGGTCGGATAGCCGTCCACCGCCATGATCAGGTCGGCCTCGGCGAGCAGGGAGCGCAGGACGTGCACGAGCCCGTCGTCGCCGCCGACCGCGAGCCCGTACGCGTACGGACGCCCGACGCCCACCGCCGTGGCACCCAGCGCGAGTGCCTTGATGACATCGGCGCCCGAGCGGATTCCGGAGTCGAAGAGCACCGGCATGCCGTCCGCCGCCTCGACGACCCCCGGCAGCGCGGCGAGCGCGGGAAGGCCGCCGTTGGCCTGGCGGCCGCCGTGGTTGGAGCAGTAGATGCCGTCCACGCCGCCGTCCTTGGCGCGGCGTACGTCCTCGGGGTGGCAGATGCCCTTGAGGATCAGCGGCAGATCGGTGAGCGAGCGCAGCCACGGGAGGTCGTCCCAGGTGAGCGGGTTGCCGAAGAGGCCGACCCAGGACCGTACGAGGTCCGTGGGGTCGGTGCTCGCGGCGAGCTCCTGGAAGCGCGGGTCCGACATGTAGTTGGCGAGGCAATGGCCGCGCAGCTGCGGGAAGTTGGAGGTCGACAGGTCGCGCGGGCGCCAGCCGGTGACCCAGGTGTCGAGGGTGACCACGATGCCCTTGTAGCCCGCCGCCTCCGCCCGCTTGACCA
This sequence comes from Streptomyces nidicola, assembly GCF_050106155.1. Taxonomy (NCBI): domain Bacteria; kingdom Bacillati; phylum Actinomycetota; class Actinomycetes; order Kitasatosporales; family Streptomycetaceae; genus Streptomyces; species Streptomyces nidicola. The sequence goes on along the minus strand of NZ_JBNBPI010000001.1, from coordinate 659,421 downwards.
GGCTCTCGGCGAGCGCCCGGTCGGTGGGTGTGTACAGCTGGAAGAAGCCGGGCGTGTCACCGAACTCGGCGGCCACGTCCTCCATCGGGTCGACCGTCAGCGTCGACGCCACCATGGGCACGCCGGTGCGCGCCGCGGCCCGCGCCGTCGCCAGGTCCCCGTGCCCGTCCTGCGCGCACAGCCCGATCACGCCGACCGGCGCCATGAACAGCGGTGAGGCGAGCCGCATCCCGAACAGGTCCACGGACATGTCGCGCTGCGTGGCGCCCACCATCATCCGGGGCACGAGTCCGTACCGCTCGAAGGCCCGCACATTGGCGCGCTGCGTGTGCTCGTCGCCCGCGCCCCCGGCGACGTAGGACCAGACGGAGGGGGAGAGGGCCGCCTGCGCCCGCTGTTCGAGGGTGGCGAAGTCCATCGGCTGCGTGGGCGTGACGCCCCGCAGTCCGTCGAGGTAGATCTCGAATTGGTAGTCGCCGAACTGCGGGCTCATCGCGCACCTCTTCACCGGGCGGGGGCAGGAGCACCCCAATCTGCCAGGTCGACCGCATGGGGAAAAGGGGTGGTCAGGTGTGCTGCCGTACGAAGTCCAGGGAAGCGGTGAAGATCCGCCGGACCTCGGCGTCGTCCGCGCCGTGCCAGCCGTGGTCGGCCCCCGGCACCGTCCGCAGCTCGACCGGCGCCCCGGCCGCCCGCAGCGCGTCCGACAGGTCACGGCCGTGAGAGCACGACACCATCGAATCGGCTTCGCCGTGCACGACGAGGAAGGGCGGTGCGTCCGCGTGCACCCGCTTCAACGGGCTTGCGGCGTCAGCCAGTTCCGGCACCGAAGCAGGGGCCTCACCCAGCAGAAGCGCCTCGGGCGTGGCCGGGCTCGCCGGATCGAACGGGGGCCGCACCGTCGTCAGATCCGCAGGGCCGTACCAGATGACCGCCCCCGCGAGCCGCGGCCCGTCGTGCGTGAGCGCGAGCAGCGAGGCCAGATGGCCGCCCGCCGACTCGCCCCAGACGACGGTGCGTTCGGGAGCGATGCCCAACTCGTCCGCACGCAGGCCCAGCCAGCGCAGCGCCGACCGCAGGTCCTCCAGCGGCGCGGGGAACGTCGCCTCGCCGCTGAGCCGGTAGTCCACGCAGGCCACCGCGAGGCCCGCCGCCGCGAGCTGCTCGAACGGGCCGGGGGCCCACTCCCGCGTACGCACACCCATGTCGTCACGCCGGCCGCGCCGCCACGCCCCGCCGTGCACGAACAGCACCAGCGGCGCCGGGCCCGCCGACGCCGGCAGCCACAGGTCGAGTTCCAGCGGGCGGGCGCCCTCCACGTCCGCGTACGGGACGCCGCGCAGCGCGCGCACGGCGCCCGCGTACTCGGTCGCCCGGGGCAGTGGCGCGACGTCCGGGTGCGGTGCAGCGATCAACTGCCGCAGTTCGCCCGGCGTCACGAGGTCCGCCACTGGTGATCGGGCAGGAAGTTCACGTCGTACTGCTGGGGCACGGTGCCGAACTTGTGCGGATCGGGCACGAACGGCCGCTGCGGCAGGCCGAGTTCCTCGGTCGGGGTGCCGAGTGTCTCGAAGAACCGCTCGAAGGTGCCGCCGGGGCCCGCGGCGACGCCGACGACCTGGGAGTGGTGGCGCTCCATGCGGTAGGCGTGCGTGCAGTTCTTCGGCACGAAACCGAAGTCGCCCGGCGTGAGCAGGCGCTCCAGCTGCTCGCCCTCGGGGTCCTCGGCGAAGAGCCGGACCGCGCCCTGCGTCACGTAGAACACCTCGTGGGTGTCCGCGTGCACATGTGCCGGGATGATGTCGCCCTTCGGGCCCTCGACGGTGAAGAAGTTGAAGGTGTTGTCGGTCTGCTCGCCGCCCGCGTAGACGGTGACGAGATCGCCGAAGAGGTGGGCACGGTCGCCCTCGCCCTTCTCGATCACGTACGGCTTCGACGGGTCGGCCGGTATGCGGGAGGCGCTGCGGTAGCGCTTCGCGAATTCCATGGTCATGCTGATCATCCTTGCCTGTGTCAGGGTGCCTGACGTTATGTGTCAGGTAGCCTGACATGTGAAGCGGTCCGCAGGCAAGAGCCGGGTCCGCGCCGAGGTATCCGGGAGTCCGGGAGGACGAAGAAGTGACGAGCGAGCCCCGACGTGATCTGCCGCAGCTCCTCGGTGAAGCCCGGCGCTGGTTCGAGGACGGGCTGCTCGCGGCCCTGGAGGCGCAGGGGGTGGCGCCGATAACGCACACCCAGATGCAGCTGTTCGCGATGCTCGACACGGACGGCACCACCGTCGCCGAGCTGGCCCGCCGCATGGGTGTGACCCGGCAGACCGTCCATCAGGCCGTGCGCACCCTGATCGACGACGGCCTCCTGGAGCAGGCGCCGGACCCCGCGTCGGCCCGGCAGCGCCTGGTCCGCCGCACCGCGGAGGGGCGCCGCGCCCATGACCGGGCGCGGCGTGCCCTGGACGGGCTCGAGGCCCGGCTGGCGGAGCGCATCGGCGAGGAGGCGCTCGGCGGACTGCGTGCGGCGCTGGAGGCTCCGTGGGGCGGGCCGTTCGACGAGCGGCCCGCCGACGCCGTCAGTCGTCGACCGCGTCCGTGACCGCACCGAGGTCCACGAACTTGAAGTTGGTGGAGGGGCGGTCCGCCTCGCCCGGAGCGTCGTGGCCGTCCTGCACGACCAGGAGACCGTTCGGGTAGCGGCGGCCCAGCGGCTCGTTCAGCGCGGCGGCGCCGTCGCACTCCTCGGAGCCGTCGAGTCCCGCCGAGGCGGGCGTGACGCGGAAGCCGCCCTCGTACTCGTTCGCGTCGGAGACCTCGCGGTCGTACGCGGCGAAGGTGTTGTCGCCCTGGCTGGAGGCGAGCAGCAGGCCGTCGTCGCCCTTCTCGGTGACCAGGGTCAGGCCCTCGACGTCCGCGGTGAGGCGCTTGCCGCCGAAGCCCGGGTCGGCGCCCGCGGTGCACTCCTCGGTCGCCTCGTCGTAGGTGCCGGGTACGCCGTACTCCTTCACCTTGTCGATCAGCTTCGGTGTGCCCGTGAGGTCGGCGGACAGCCGCCAGATGCCGACGTCCTCCTGACCGGCGTAGAGCGTGCCGGTCGCCGGGTCCACCACCATGCCCTCGACCTGCGGGAGTTCGCCGGGCTCTCCGCACGGCGACCAGTTGGCGCCGTTGGGCAGGCGGAAGGTGGACGGCAGGTCGAGGGTGCGGACCTTGGTGTAGCCGACCGTGCCGTCGGTGTTGCTCTTGAGCTCCAAGAGGGCGAGGCGGGTGCGCTCGCGCTGACTGACCAGGGCGTAGGAGCGGCCGCTCGCCTTGTCCGTCCAGGTGGCCAGGCCGTACGCCGTGCGCTGCTCGTTGATCTCGTCCTGGGAGCCGGAGAAGGCGGGGGTCGCCTTCGGGTCGGTGACGTCGGTGAGCGGGCCGCCGGCGTGGTCGCGGTCGATGCGGTAGAAGCGCAGCCGGTCGTTGCCGCGGTCCGAGGTCACGGCCAGGTCGCCGAGGCCCGCGCTGTGGACCAGGTCGACGTTGTTGAACCGGCCGGGCGCGTCGTCGGCGCCGGGTCCCGCGGGCGCGGGCAGCGACTGCACCTCGTGCGCGTCGAGGTCGTAGACGCGCAGTCCGCCCTGCTTGGCCGTGGCGACGACGAGGCTGCGGTCGGGGTTCGCGGGGTTGCGCCAGATCGCCGGGTCGTCGGCGTCGGCGTCACCGCCCGCGGCGTCGTCGTGCAGGGCGGCGGTCTCGGCGCGCGGCGGGACCGCTGGCAGGGTCCGGGAGGCAGCCTGGGCCGGGCCCGTCGCGGTCACGGCGAGCGCGGCGACGGTGGTGGCGAGGACCAGCAGGGACGTCCGTGGAATGGCCACGTGAAAGCTCCTTCATGGCGTGAGCATGGCGGATGCATTCTGTGATCTTGGTGTGAGGGGGAAGGGGGTGGTGCCCGAAGCGGAAGCGTACAAGGGGTGAACTCGCGGTGTGGGGAGGGGAGTTGAGGCGAGCTGCCGTCGCGCGGGGCGCCAGTGGCGGGTCAAAGCGTGCAGACAGGTTGCGAACAAAATCGTTGACAATTCTGTTCGCCTAGATTTAGCGTCGACACGCACTCACTCAGGGAGGGCAGATGCCGGAGGAAGCCCGTCCGGGCTCCGGAGAGCAGGCCAAGCAGTACGCGCTCGATCGGCTGCGTAAGGCGATTCTGCGCGGCGAGATGTCACCGGCCCAGCGGCTGGTGGAGAACGAACTCGCCGAGCAGTACGACGTGACGCGGGCGAGCATCCGTGCCGCGCTGCTCGAGCTGGCCGCGGAAGGTCTGGTCGAGCGGATCCGCAACCGCGGCTCGCGGGTGCGGGTCGTCACGGTCGAGGAGGCCGTGGAGATCACCGAGTGCCGGATGGCACTCGAAGGGCTGTGCGCGGCCAAGGCGGCTCAGGAGGCCACCGACGCACAGCTCGACGAGCTCACCGGGCTCGGTGACGCCATGTCCAAGGCGGTCGCCGATGGTGACCCGCTCACCTACTCCGACCTCAACCACGAGCTGCACGCCCGCATCCGGGAGATCTCCGGCCAGCACACGGCCGTCGGGCTCCTGGAACGGCTCAACGCCCAACTGGTGCGCCACCGCTTCCAGTTGGCGCTGCGACCGGGGCGTTCACAGAAGTCCCTGAGCGAACATCTGGCGATGATCGAGGCGATCCGCGCCAGGGACCCGCAGGCGGCCGAGACGGCCGTCCGCGCCCACCTCCGCAGCGTGATCGACGTGTTGAGCGCCGACTGACCTGCATCGGAGACGGGCGCACACCTGTCACCAAGGAGATGCAGCAATGACCAACGGCCACGCGCCCGCCACCCCGCCACGATCCACCCTGGTGGTCACCGCGCACGCCGGGGACTTCGTGTGGCGGGCCGGCGGTGCCATCGCGCTCGCCGCCGCCCGCGGCGAGAAGGTGAGCATCGCGTGCCTGACGTTCGGCGAGCGCGGCGAGTCCGCCAAGGCCTGGCGGGAGGGCAAGAAGCTCGACGAGATCAAGGCGCTGCGCCGCGACGAGGCGGAGCGGGCCGCCGCCACGCTCGGCGCCGACGTGCACTTCTTTGACGCCGGAGACTATCCGTTGGTGGAGAGTGCCGAGCTGACCGACCGGCTCGTCACCGTCTACCGCGACACCCAGCCCGACGTGGTGCTCACGCACCCGGTCGAGGACCCGTACAACGGCGACCACCCGGCCGCCAACCGCATGGCCCTGCAGGCCCGCGTCCTCGCGCAGGCCATCGGCTACCCCGGCGACGGCGAGATCATCGGCGCCCCGCCCGTCTTCTACTTCGAGCCGCACCAGCCCGAGATGAGCGGCTTCAGGCCCGAGGTCCTCCTCGACATCACCGAGGTCTGGGACACCAAGCGCAAGGCCATGGAGTGCCTGGGCGCCCAGCAGCACCTGTGGGAGTACTACACCGACCTTGCCGTACGCCGAGGTGTCCAGCTCAAGCGCAATGCCGGGCCGAACCTCGGGCTCGCCCACAAGACCATGGCCGAGGCGTACATGCGCCCCTACCCGCAGATCGCGAAGGAGCTCGCCTGATGCCCGGCGTCATCGTCACCGACCCGCCCAAGGCCGAGGCCAAGGACGTCGAGGCGCTGTCCGCGTACGGAGTCGCCACCGTCCACGAGGCGATGGGCCGCACCGGGCTCCTCGGCCACCACCTGCGCCCGAACCAGCAGGACACGCGCATCGCCGGCACCGCGGTGACCGTCCTGTCCTGGCCCGGCGACAACCTCATGATCCACGCGGCGGTGGAGCAGTGCGGCGAGGGCGACATCCTCGTCGTCACCACCACATCGCCGTCCACCGACGGCATGTTCGGCGAGCTGTTCGCGACCGCGCTGCAGAAGCGCGGGGTGCGCGGCATCGTCACCAACGCCGGGATCCGTGACACCGCCGAGCTGCGCGAGATGGGCTTCCACGCCTGGTCCGCCGCCGTGTCCGCGCAGGGCACGGTGAAGGCGACCGGCGGCAGCGTCAACGTACCGGTCGTCATCGGGGGCGAGACCGTCCGTCCCGGTGATGTCGTCATCGCCGACGACGACGGTGTGGTGGTCGTGCCGCGCGAACGGGCTGCCGAGGCCGCGGAGAAGTCCCGGGCCCGCGAGGAGAAGGAGGCCGCCACCCGCGCCGCCTTCGTGGAGGGCCAACTCGGCCTGGACCGCTACGGGTTGCGCGACACCCTCGAGCGGCTCGGCGTCGAGTACCGCACGTACGAGGAGCACACCTCGTGACCGGGGCACCCGGCAGCGGGCCGGACGAGGTGCGCTGCCTGTTGATGCGCGGCGGCACCTCCAAGGGCGCCTACTTCCTGGCCGAGGACCTGCCCGCCGAACCGGCCGCCCGCGACGAGCTGCTGCTGCGGGTGATGGGCAGCCCCGACCCGCGCCAGATCGACGGCATCGGAGGTGGCCACCCGCTCACCAGCAAGGTCGCGGTGGTGTCACCCTCGGACGACCCGGACGCCGACGTCGACTACCTGTTCCTCCAAGTCAACGTCGACGAACCCATGGTGTCGGACCGCCAGAACTGCGGGAACATCCTCGCCGGCATCGGACCGTTCGCGGTCGAGCGGGGCCTGGTGCCCGCCGTCGACGGGGAGACCTCGGTCCGTATCCGCATGGTCAACTCCGGTGACCGGGCGACGGCCACGTTCCCCACGCCGGGTGGCCGGGTCGACTACACGGGCGACGCGGAGATCTCCGGCGTACCGGGGACCGCGGCCGCCGTGGTCATCGAATTCCCGCCGGGGGAGGGCGCGTTGCTGCCCACCGGGCACCTCCGTGACACGGTGGCCGGTACCGAGGTGACCTGCGTCGACAACGGCATGCCGACCGTGCTCGTCCCGGCCGACTCCCTGAAGGTCACCGGCTACGAGGACCCGAAGGAGCTGGAGGCGGACGAGGAGCTGGCCCGACGGCTCCGTGAAATCCTTCTGGAAGCAGGTGAGTTGATGGGCCTCGGAGATGTCACCGACGCCACCGTCCCCAAGCTGACCCTGCTCGCCCCGCCCCGGCACGGCGGCGCCGTCACCACCCGTACGTTCATCCCCGTCCGCTGCCACACCTCCATCGGCGTGCTCGGCGCGGCCAGCGTGGCGGCGGGGCTGCGGATCGACGGCAGTGTGGCGGACGGCATCGCCCAACCGCCCACGGGAGCAGACCGGTTGCGTATCGAGCACCCCACCGGCTTCACCGACATCGAAGCCGGCCTCTCCGCGGGCCCCGACGGACTTCCCGCCTCGCGGCGCACCGCCGTCGTCCGCACGGCCCGAAAACTCTTCGACGGCACGGTCTTCCCGCGCTCCGTCGACACCGCACCCCTCCCCGCACAGACCGCACAGACCGCACAGACGGCACCGACCCCAGGAGGTCCCCGATGACTCCGCCCCTCGGCGACATCGCGCACATCGGCCACGCCCAGCTGTTCACCCCGGACCTGGACGCCAGCGTCGGCTTCTTCACGGACTTCCTGGGCCTGACCGTCTGCGGCCAGGAAGGTGACACCGTCTACCTGCGCACCTTCGACGACTACGAGCACCACAGCCTCGTCCTCACCGCCCGCGACCAGCCGGGACTCGGCCGGATCGCGCTGCGCACCTCCAGCGAGGAAGCGCTCCAACGACGCGTCAAGGCGGTCGAGGAGTCCGGCGGCACCGGACACTGGGCCGAGGACGAGCCCGGCATCGGCAAGCTGTTCGTCACCACCGACCCGGACGGCCACGAACTCGCCCTCTACTGGGACAGCGAGCACTACCGGGCCCCCGACGAGCTGAAGCCGGCCCTCAAGAACCAGCCGCAGGCCAAGCCCAACCGAGGCGTCGGCGTCCGCCGCCTCGACCACGTCAACTTCCTCGCCTCGGACGTCGCCCTCAACGCCGACTTCCAGTCGGACGTCCTCGGCGCCCGCCCCACCGAGCAGATCCAGCTCGACACCGGGCGCATCGCCGGCAAGTGGCTGACCTTCACCAACAAGTCGTACGACGTCGTCTACACCGAGGACTGGACCGGCGCCAACGGCCGCCTGCACCACATCGCCTTCGCGACCGACAATCGCGAGGACATCCTGCGCGCCGCCGATCTCGCCATCGACACCGGCGTGTTCATCGAGACGGGCCCCCACAAGCACGCCATCCAGCAGACGTTCTTCCTCTACGTCTACGAGCCCGGCGGCAACCGCATCGAGTTGTGCAACCCGCTCACCCGCCTCGTCCTCGCCCCCGACTGGCCGCTCATCACCTGGACCGAGGAAGAGCGCAAGAAGGGCCAGGCCTGGGGCCTGAAGACCATCGAGTCCTTCCACACCCACGGAACCCCGCCGATCAAGGCCTGACCCCGACCGTCCCCACCCGCCATTACCGGGCCGCCACCGGACCGCCCGGACGAGAGGAACAACGATGTCCTCGCGTTACCGCTCCGCCCTGCCCAAAAACGCGGCCTCCGCCGTCGCCGCGGACCCCTCCCGCCGCAGCCGCACCATCGTCATCGCCCTGTGCTGGGCGCTGGTGTTCATCGACGGCATCGACACCTTCATCTACGGCTCCGCGCTGCCGCACATGCTCGGTTCGAAGGCACTCGGCCTGACCGACGCCACCGCCGGTGACATCGGCAGCTACACCACCTTCGGCATGCTGGTCGGCACGATCCTCTCCGGCACCGTCAGCAACTGGGTGGGCCGCCGCAAGACCGTCTTCACCTCGGTCGTCGTGTTCACCATCGCCACCGTCGGCTGCGGATTCGCCCAGAGCGCCGGGGTGTTCGGCTTCTTCCGCCTGGTGTGCGGCTTCGGTCTCGGCGCGCTGCTGCCGATCGCCATCTCGTACGGGATGGAGTTCACCACCGGCGCCCGCAAGGCGCTCGCGACCGGTGTCATCATGACCGCCCACCAGACCGGCGGCGCCGTCGCCCCGCTGCTCGCGCTCTGGCTGATCGACGACTTCGGGTGGCGCTCGGCCTTCCTCGTCGGCGCGATACCCGCGCTGATCTTCCTGCCGCTGGCCCTGAAGCTGTTGCCCGAGTCGCCGACCAACCTGCTCACCCGCGGCCGCACCGGCGACGCGCAGGCGCTCGCGGGCACGTACGGCCTCGAACTGCCCGAGCCCAAGGGCCACGCAGCCGACAAGCTGGAGAGCATCAAGGCCCTGTTCCGTGGCCGCCAGTGGCTGACGACGCTCTGCTTCTGGCTGACGTCGTTCGCCGGCCTGCTGCTCGTCTACGGGGTCGGCCAGTGGCTGCCGAAGATCATGGGCGACCTCGGCTACGAGACCGGTGACTCGCTGCTCTTCTCGACGTTCCTCAACGTCGGCGGCATCGTCGGCATGCTGGTCGCCGGCCGCCTCGCCGACCTCGTCGGCCCGCGCCGCATCGTCATCATCTGGTTCGCGCTGACCGCGGTCTTCGTCTACCTCATGGGCGTACACATGTCGGTGGGCGTGCTGTACGGCGTCGTCTTCCTCGCCGGGCTGCTCCTGTTCAGCGGCCAGACGATGGTGTACGCGACGGTCGGCTCGCACCACGTCGAGGAGGACCGGCCCACCGCGCTCAGCTGGGTCTCCGGCATGGGCCGCTTCGGCGCCGTCTTCGGCCCGTGGATGGGCGGCCAACTGCTCGCCGCGGGCCACGCGGACCTGGGCTTCTCGATGTTCGCCGTGGCGGCCGTGTTCGGCGCGGTGATGATGGCACTGGCCGCGCTCACCATCAAGGTGGGTCTCAACCGGGGGAGCGGGGACCGGAAGGGCGCGCCGGTGATGGCCGGTTGATCCGTGCGTACGACACTGTGGCCCGGCCCCTTCCCGGGGGCCGGGCCACAGCGGTCTGTCGGAGCCGTCGCGCCTACTTCTTCTTGTAGCCGGTCACCCGGGCGATCCACGCGATGAAGTCCGCCGGATCGATGTTGGCCCCGTGCCCCTCGTCCCAGTAGTAGAGGTGGTCGACCTGGTCACCGAGCCCGGCCGCACTCGCCGCGATATTGGCGGAGACGGTCAGGGACGTGTCGCTGTCCTTGGTGCCGAGCCGGATCCACCAGTGCTTGGAGCGGCCGGGGTTGCGGCGTGCCAGGTGGTACATCGGGTTCATCAGGCCGAGCTTCTCGGGGAGGTCCGACGCCACCCGCTTGCTGCCGACTCCGCTCGTGTCGTGCCGCGCTCCGTAGGCGGTGAAGTGCCGCGCCTCGGTGGTGCCCGCGCCGAACTCGTTGTTCTCGGGGGACGACAGATCGAACGGGTCGAAGGCAGGCGTGTCCTTCTTGCGCGCGCCCACGTGCGTGAGGAAGTCCTCCCACGTGAACGTGGCCTTCCCGTCCTTCCCCTCCTGCCAGGTGATGAAGGTGTTGTCGGCGAGGTACGCGGCGCGGTCGCTGTCCGACAGACCCTTCAAGTAGCGGGTGGCGGACGGCTGCAGATAGTGCGTCAGCAGGTAGTCGTCGTAGTTCCGGGCGGTCAGCGGCCCGTGACCGTCGATCCTGCGCAGCCTCAACGAGGCCTGGTACTCAGCGAATTGGGCCCGCAACTGCTTGGACGTCGCCTGGTCGACCTGCTCGCCGTTGCTCTGCTTGTTGGCGCCCCAGTTCCACTCGTAGGCGCCGTCGGCGTGTTCCAGGTCGGCGATGGGGCACCAGGCGCCGGTCGCGAAGATCGCGTCGGAGGCGTCGGCCGCGCCCAGCTGGGACAGGTACGTCGCGTAGATCCTGCTGTCGCCGGAGGCGCCGAGCAGCGAGGACAGGGCGCCGCCCGCGCTGGTGCCCGCGGACACGATGCGATCGGTGTTGCCCGGTATCCGGCCCTTGTTGGCGCGGACGTAGCGCACGGCGGCCTTCAGGTCGACGATCGCGGCGGGCGCGGTGCCGTAGTAGGTGCCGTCGTCGTCCTTGAGGGTGCGGCCGCGTGCGCCCGGTTCCACGACGACGTATCCGGCGGCGAGGGCGAGCAGTTGGTTGGCGTTCATGGCACCGCCATCGCCGCCCGGCGTGCCGCCACCGCCACCTCCGGGCATGCCGCCGCCTATTCCGTCCGCGTCCGCGACGGAGGACGGCATGTAGCCGCCGACGGAGTTGGCGAACAGGATGGGTGCGTCGGAGGCGTCGATCGCCTCGCCGTCGATCTCCACCGGCACGCTGACGTTGAGGCTCTGGTACTTCTCGTCGACCGGCTTCGCGACATAGGTGATCGCCTTCCAGAAGCGGTACTTCACCTCCTTGTCGCCGTCGTCGGTGGTGACGGTCGTGGTCAGCTCCGTGTAGGCGTCCGTGTCGAACGTGAGGGTGCCGTAGGGCTCGTCGGATGCGGTTCCGGTCGACGCCTGCGCGGACAGGGTGAGACCGCCTGCCGTCGCGGCGCCCGCGGCCGCCCCGATCCCGATCACGACGTTTCTGCGCTTGATGGCCCTGTGCTTCAACTCGTGGCTCCCGTGAGGCTCTTGGGGCGAGCGAGTCCCGTCCCCGGACCTACGGCATCAACTGTCAACGTAAGTGTCAACAATTTGGGAGACATTCTCAGGGGGTGCTCAGGTATCCAGGTGTTCGGGTGCGCAAAGGCGGTCTAGTGGCAATGCCGTTGCGTTACTGGCTCGTGGGTTGGGGGCGTTGGATGCGGATGGCCTGGGTGCCGGCGTGGGTGGGCTGTGGCCAGTGGCGGTGCTCGGCGCGCTTGAGCCAGTAGTTGGACATCTTGCGCTTGACGACCCGGGGCTGGCTGCGCAGGCGCCTGGGTGGCAGGAGTCTGTCCAGAAGGTCTTCTTCGAGGAGGTCCAGGTGCCGGGCCAGGAGGTCAGGGGGAAAAGGTGCCCGGCGTGAGGGTCACGCTGCGTCGGGCGGAGCGCAGGGTCTCGGTGAAGGAGACCCGGTCGGGATCGAGTTGGCGGGTGGCCGCGGTCTCCACCATCAGTTCCCGCAGCGCGTGGTGGACCAGCAGATGGGCCCAGATCTGCTGGAGGGCCCCGTCGGGTGTCTTGCTGGAGAGGACCACCTTCGCGCCCCGCTGGTGGGTCTTGAGTTCGGCGAAGACGGTCTCGATCTCCCAGCGTTCCCGGTAGAGGGCGGCCAGCTCGCGGGCCGGGTGGCGGTGGGCGTCCAGCAACGTGGTGACCAGGCGGTAGTCCGTTTCCTCGTCGGCGAGCCGGTAGGCCACGACCCGGACCGTGACCGGGTCGCGGTGGCGGGCGTCGGTGCCGGCGTGGATGCGCGATAGCCATGATCCGTCCCGCAGGAGCCGTTCGACGGGCAGGACCCGGTTGGCGGGCACCCGCCACAAAAGGTCGGCCCCGGTGGCGGTGAAGGCCCGCCACAGCGGCACGCCGAGGAACTCGCGGTCGGCCAGCACGAGTTGGCCCGGCCCGCAGGAGCGGGGCAGCCGACCCACCAACGTCACCTCGCCGGTGCGGCAACCGGCGAGTTCCGCATCCAGCACCGCGTGGCTGCCCACCTCGACCAGGGCGGCCATCCGCACCTGCACGAACGCACTGCGGCCACTCCCGCGACTGTTGCCGGGCCGGCCGAAGGCCGCCTGGTTGGCCTCGCTGTCCGCCACGTCCCAGCAGGTCCCGTCCACCGCCAGTATCCGCAGTCCCCGCCAGAACGCGCCGGGCGTGGCCTCGGTGGCCAGCGGCTTCGCGGTGGCGGCGAACAGCACCCGCAGCGGCTCGGAGCCCAGCCGCTGCCGGGCCCGAAACAGCGAGGACTTCGCCGGAACATGCCAGTCACCCAGCAGCCCCAGGCCCCGCAGTCCCGCGACCAGATGGCGCATCACGTCCAGATACGGGGCGGGCGAGAACAACGCCAGCCCCAGCACGAAATACACCACCAGCCGCGCCGGAAGCAGCCGTCTGCGCTGCTCGGACCGGCCGCACGCGGCCACCACCCGATCCACCAGACCGGGCGGATACACCCAGGTCAACAGCCCCAGACCCGATAAGTCAGACACACTCGCAGTCACCCGCACCACCCCCGGGAAGCACAGTCAACCAGCCTACGCCGACAGCAAACGCAACGGCATTGGGTCTAGTGGGGCAGCGCCCCCGCGACGGCGGACGTGACGACCCGGCGGACGTCCGCTTCCCCGGGCGGGCCGTCCTCCCGGTTCGCGTACAGCAGGTGGCCCGAGCCGATGAGGGTCAGGCCCAGGGAGTCGATGTCGGTGTCGGGCGCCAACCGGCCTGCCCGCCGCTCCGCTTCGAGGTACGAGCGGAGCATGGCGGTGGCGTCGGACAGGACCGTGACGCCCGGCCGCCCGGCCGCCCGCAGTCGCGCGCGCAGGCCGTCGCGGAAGGTGAGCAGGCCGACCATGGCGACGACGACCGGCGTGAACAGGTCCCTCAGTGCCTCGGTGAGGAGGTCCACGACGGTACGGGTGCCGGCGGACGCGACGAGCGCGGCGGCGCGTTCCTCCATGCGGCCCGCGCGGTCGATGACGAGGTCGGCCAGGAAGGCGTCGAAGTCGGCGAAGTGGCGGTGCAGCACGCCCTTGGCGCAGCCCGCCTCCGTGGTGACCGCCCGGCTGGTGAGTGCGGCGGCCCCGTCCCGCATGAGGACGCGCTCGGCCGCGTCGAAGAGCTGCTCCCGCGCATCGCGTATGGCCACACCGGTCGGCACCTGCGCTTCTCCTTCGTTCGGCTGGGTTCAGGGTTCTGCTCAGGGTTCGGCTCAGGGTAGAAGAGTGGGCGAGTGCTCACTATGGTGGGCGTATGCCCACTCGTGACGTGAAGCCCGCTGGGGCCGCTGCGGACCAACCGCACAAGGCCCGCGCCATGGCCGAGTCCTTCGGCGCCGACCCCGACCGCTACGACCGCACCCGGCCCCGCTACCCGGATGCCCTGGTCGCCCGGATCGCCGCCGCCGCGCCGGGCCCCGACTTCCTCGACGTCGGCTGTGGCACCGGCATCGCGTCCCGCCAGTTCCGGGCGGCGGGCTGCACCGTCCTCGGCATCGACGTGGACGCGCGCATGGCGGAGTACGCCCGAGGCCACGAACTCGACGTGGAAGTCGGCAAGTTCGAGACCTGGGACGCGGCGGGCCGCACCTTCGACGCGGTCGTCGCGGGACAGACCTGGCACTGGGTCGACCCGGTCGCCGGAGCCGCGAAGGCGGCCGAAGTGCTGCGTCCCGGCGGACGCCTCGCCCTCTTCTGGAACGTCTTCCGCCCAGGGCCCGAGCTCGCGGACGCCTTCGCCGCAGCCCACCGCGAGGCCCTGCCCGACTCGCCGCGCAACCCCTGGGCCCGCCCCACCCTCGACGCGTACGGGGCGGTCTTCGCGAAGGTCGCCGACGGACTGCGCGACACCGCCCTGTTCGGCGAGCCCGAGGAGTGGCGCTTCGCGTGGGAGGCCACTTACACGCGTGACGCGTGGCTGGAACAGATGCGGACCAGCGGGGAGGCGGGTACGTACCGGCCGGAGCGGTTGGCGGACCTGCTGGCGCGCACGGGCGCCGCGATCGACGCGATGGGCGGCGAGTTCACCCTGCCGTACACGGCGGTGGTGGTCACCGCGGAGCGCGCCGACGCCTGACATCGGGGCAGGGTGGGGCGAGGCCTGCGTCGTGGCTCGGCGGAGCGCGATCGGTCCGATTGTCAGTGGTGGATGTTTCCCTGGAGCCGTAGCGGAAGGGGAAGCAGCAGTCATGACAGAGGAAGCTCGGCGTCGGCAGCCCGGCCGGGACCTGTGTGTCCGACGGCATCCGGAGACACAGGTGGAGTGCGTGCTCCCCGACACGCACTATCCGCACCCGCACCACGCGCTGGACGGGACGACGTGGCACGACGGGTTGTGCGGGGCCTGCCATGGGAGCGGGCTGCGCGAGGGGGAGGTGTGCGGGGATTGCCGTGGCGGCGGGTTCTGCCTGCTGGAGGAGCAGGAGTGAAGGGGGCATCAGGGATGAGCGGGGGAGTTGACCCATGGAGCTCGGCAGGGCCTTGACGGCAGCCGTCAGCAGCAGCCGTCAGCAGCAGTCGTCCTCCTTCTCGGGTGTCGCCGCGTCCAGGCGGCAGTAGCAGGACGAGCGGATCGGGACGTCCGCCACCGCCAGCGCCGTCGTCAGCTGCGGGGCGATGATCCGGGCCTCCGCGTCGCGGCCGAGCCGGAGCAGGCACTCGTGGTAACCGTGCAGCGCCCATACGTTGTTGGGGTGGTGCAGGGGGCGGGGGAGGGTGCTGTCGAGGCCCAGGTCGGCGGCGTAGACGTCGGCGGCCTCCGCCACCCTGCCCTGCTCCAGGAGCAGCGCCCCGTACGCGTGCCGGGTCGGCTGCATCCATCCCCACGGCTCGTCGTAGGGGAGGGTGTCGTCGAGGTGGATGGCGCGGCGGAGGTCGGTGAAGGCCCGGTCGAAGTCGCCTGTCCGGTAGGCGAGTTCGCCGTCGAGCATGGCCGAGGCGATGGCGAGGATGTCGAGGCATGTGTTGTTGAAGAGGGTGCGGGACTGCGGCACTCGCGCCACGGCAGTGGTGAAGCGCGCGCGTTCGGCCGCCGCCTCCTGTGTGCGGCCTGTCGCGGCGAGGGCGATGGCCCTGCCGTAGTGGGTCATCGCCGTCGTCACGCAGTACAGCTCCGGGTCGCGGGGCAGCGGCAGGTCGATGAGGTCCTGCCAGCGGCCGAAGCGGACCAGGGCGTGCGCCCGCATGCCCAGGAAGCCCTCGAGCCAGTCGGCCATGGGCGGCGACTCGACGCGCAGCAGCTCCTCGGGGACCGCCGCCTCCAGCCGGTCCACGGAGTCGAACGCCACCTCGGCCCGGCCCGCGAACATCGCGGCGTAGAGCCGGAAGTGGATGTTGTGGCAGCGGTAGAGCGTGTAGAAGTTCATCGCGCCGTCGCGGGCCAGTGCCGGCTCGTCCGCCTGGATGGCGCGGGTGTTGGCCTCGATGGTGCGCCGGTAGTCGCCGCACAGCACGTCGATGTGCGTGGGCATGTGGTGCAGATGACCCGAGTCGGGCACCAGGCCCCGGAGCCGGTCGGCGACCGGCAGCGCCTGTTCGGGCGTCGGTGACATCTCCATGAGGTGGATGTAGAGGTGCAGCAGGCCGGGGTGGTCGCGGCCGTCCGGCTGCGCGAGTGCGCGTTCGAGCGCCTCCCGAGCCTCGACGGTGCGGGCGCCCTCGGCGGGACGGCCGGTGGTCAGGTCCCACAGCTGCCAGGGCGTGAGGTTCATCAGGGCGTCGGCGTACAGCGTCGCGACATCCGGGTCGTCCCGGTGGTTCGCGTAGACCTTGCCCATGGCCTGCGCGTACTCCTCGTTCCACACCGACTGGTCGGGAGCGGGGCCGGCCGACGGACAGCGGTGCCGCAGGGCGTCGATCAGCGCCTGTTCGACCGGTGTCGCGCGGGCGGCGGCGAGCGTGGCCCGCTGGACGGCGTGGTGGGTGCGTTCGACGGTCGACGTCAGATCGCGCTCGTCGAATGCCTCCCACGGCTTGTTGTAGTTCGGCCCCAGCGCGTAGGCGAGGCCCCAGTGGGCCATGGCGCACTGCTCGTCGGCCTCGACGGCCCGCTCGAAGCAGCGGGCTGCCTCCTCGTGGTGGAAGCCGTACGTCCACAACAGGCCGCGGTCGAACCACAGTTGGGCCTCGGGAGAGCCGGTGGTGACCTCGCGGTGGAAGGATCCCAGGTCGTAATAGCCGTCGCTGCTGTCGCTGCCGTCGATATTCACGGGTGCCACCTTCGACGCGTGTGCGGGACCGTCCCGGCAAGGGGCGGATCCGGCACATTGTCCCGCCGTGCTCGGCGCGGCACCATGGTGCGGGTGGGTGCGCCGGGGTCTTTCGGAGGGCTTCGTCGGGTCAGGCTCGCGCGGCGTCGTACGACGTCTCCGTCTCGTCGGCGACGGATTCACCGGGGGCGGACTCACCGGCGCCGGACTTACCGGCGGCGGTGAAGAAGTCGACGAGCGAGTGCGGCGCGCCGTCGCCGAGGCAGAGGTCCAAGATCTCGCGCGCGTCGTCGTAGAAGCCGGAGGTGCGGGCGAACATCGCCGCTTCGTAGTCCGTGAGGGCTGCCTCGATGTCGCCGGGGTGGGCGGCGATCGCCCCGCCGAGTTCGGCGCCGTCGAACATGGCCAGGTTGGCGCCGTCGCCGGACGGCGGCATCAGGTGTGCGGCGTCGCCCAGCAGCGTCACGCCCGGCACGCGGTCCCAGCGGTGTCCGTCGGGCAGTGTGTGGATCATGCGCGCGACCGGGGCCGACTCGCCGTCCGTGATCAGCGCGGTGAGCTCCGGGGCCCAGCCCTCGAACTCGGCCGCGATACGGGTCTTCGCCGCGGCCACGTCCGTGAAGTCGATGCCGGCGAACCAGGAGGCGGGTCGGGTCAGTTGGACGTACGTGTGGATGACTCCGCCGGCCTCGTGGTGCGCGTTGATGCCCTGGCCGGGGGAGGGGGCGAGCAGGGCGCCGGCGCCGACCGCATCGGCGGCTGCCGGGTGGCGCTGGTCCACGTCGTACAGGTAGGTCTCGACGAACGTCGTGCCGGTGAAGGAGGGCGTGGCGTCCGAGACGAGGGGGCGGACCTTCGACCAGGCGCCGTCGGCCCCGACGAGGAGGCCGGTGGTGACGGTCGAGCCGTCGGTGAAGGACAGCTCGTGGCGGCCGTCACCGAGCGCGCCGACGCCGGTGATCTTGTGGCCCCACTTGACCGTGCCCTCGGGCAGCGAGTCGAGCAGGATCCGGCGCAGGTCGCCGCGGAGCACCTCGGGGCGCTTCGCGCTGCCGTCGTCGGGCTCGTCCATCAGCACCTTGCCGTGCTGGTCGAGTACGCGCAGTGCCTCGGCGCCCTCGTGGATGATCGCGCGGAACTCCTCGGTGAGCCCGGCCGCCGCGATGGCCGCCTGCCCGTCGGCCTCGTGTATGTCGAGCTGGCCGCCCTGGGTGCGGGAGTCCGGCGAGGGGTCGGCTTCGTAGACCGTCGCGGGGATGCCGTGGACGTACAGGACGCGGGCGAGGACGAGGCCGCCGAGGCCCGCGCCGACGATCGTGATCGGGGTGGTCGTGTGCGTGGCCGTGTTCATGATCTTGCTCCGTTTCGAGAGCCCGAGATTTCGGGAGATGGTGAGCGTGGAACGTTGTTCCAGTATCAGTTTGGAACAACGTTCCAGTCGTGTCAAAATGGGACCCATGGCGACCAGGGCACAGCGCACCGACGCGCTCTCCAAGGAGCGGATCGTCGAGGCGGCGATCGAGATCCTCGACACCCAGGGCGAGAAGGGGCTGACCTTCCGCGCCCTCGCGGCGCGTCTCGCGACCGGCGCCGGAGCGATCTACTGGCACGTCGCGAACAAGGACGAGCTGCTCGCCGCGGCCACCGACGGCGTCGTCACGCGCGTCATGGCGGACGTGGCCCGTGACGAGGATCCGCGGGAAGGGATCCGGGTCCTGGCGCTCGGTGTCTTCGACGCGATCGACGTGCATCCGTGGGTGGGGACCCAGCTCTCCCGCGAGCCGTGGGGGGCCGCGCTGCTGCAGATCTTCGAAGGCCTCGGTGGCCGGCTCCAGGAGTTGGGCGTCGCGCGCGCCGCGCAGTTCGACTCCGCCTCCGCGCTGCTGAATTACGTACTCGGTGCCGCCGCTCAGAACGCGGCGAACGCGAGCCTCGTACTCCCGGGCGCCACCGACCGCTCGGCGTTCCTCGGCGGAATCGCCGCACGGTGGAAGGAACTCGACTCCGAGAGGCACCCGTTCCTGCGGCAAGTGGCCGCGGAACTGCCCGAACATGACGACCGGGCGCAGTTCCTGGCCGGCATCGACCTCATACTGGCGGGTATCGACACCGCGAGGAGGGCGCATGGCTGAGAGCGGGAGCGGGTCCCGGGCCGAGGGCCGGGACGACGTGGACGCGGTGACCCGTGCGGTGCTCACCGCGTCGCGGCTGCTCGTCGCCGTGTCGGCGCGGTCCCTCGCGGAGGTCGAGGACCGGGTGACGCTGGCCCAGTTCCGGATGCTGGTGGTGCTCTCGACGCGCGGCGCCACCAAACTCGTCGTGCTCGCCGAGCAGTTGCACGTGGCGCCGTCCACCGCGATGCGGATGGTGGACCGGCTGATCGCGGCGGGGCTCGCGGACCGCCGCGCGAATCCCGCCAACCGCCGGGAGACGCTCCTGCAGTTGACCGACGAGGGGCGCCGCACCGTCGAGAACGTGACCGCGCGGCGCCGCGAGGACATCGCGGGGATCGTGGAGCGCCTGGATCCGGAGCAGCGCGCGTCGCTGATCGGCGCGCTGGACGCGTTCAACGAGGCCGGCGGCGAGCCCTCGGCGCCCGGCACCCCGGACCCGACCCTGCACCCGCTGGGCTGGGTCGACCTGCCGACGGGCTCCGCCGGCTGACCCTACGCGGGTACGGCACCAGCGGATGTGGCCTGCGGGGGCGCGGGCTCCATGGGCGTCGGCCGGTGCAGCGCCCGCAGCGCCCCCTGGTGGCTGAGCCAGCCCACCGGCTCGTCCTTGTCGGCGTGCATCACAGGGAGTCCCGTGCCGGGCGCCGCGAGGAGCGTGTGCAGCGCCTCGGCGAGCGGCTGGTCCGTGGTGACGCGGGGCGTGTGCAGGGCGAGCTCGCCCACGGTGGCCGGCGCCCCGTCCGGCTGCTCCGCCAGCGTCTCGGCCACGGCCTGCGCCGTGACGACGCCGAGATACGCGCCACGGTCGTCCCGCACGGGCAGAGCGCCATGGCCCGATCGGCTCAACAGCTCGGCAGCGTCGCCCAGTTGGAGCGACGCGGGCAGGGGAGAGGGCAGCGGTTCCAGGACGGTGGCCACCCGCTGGCCGCCGAGCGGCGCATCCGGAGCGGGGCCGTCCAGGTCGATGCCGCGGCGGCGCAGCTTGAGCGTGTAGATCGTGTCGCGCGTGAGCAGGCGGCTGGTGGCGGTGGCGAGGACGATCGCCAGCATCAGCGGCAGGATGATCGAGTACTCGCCGGTCAGCTCGAAGAGGATCACCACGGCGGTGATCGGCGCGCGCGACGAGCCCGCGAAGACGGCGCCCATGCCCACCAGCGCGTACGCGCCGACGGCACCCGCCGTGCCGGGCAGCAGGCCGTGCGCGACCGCGCCGAACGCGGCGCCCAGCATCGCCCCGATGAACAGGCTGGGCGCGAACACCCCGCCCGAGCCGCCGATGCCGATGGTCAGGCTCGTGGCGATCATCTTGCCGACGAGCAGGAGCAGCAGGAAGCCGATGGCGTACCCGCCCTCCGTCGCCTTCTCCAGGACCGGGTACCCGACCCCGTACATCTCGGGGAGCGCGAGCAGGACCAGGCCGAGGGCGAGCCCGCCGACCGCCGGGCGCAGCCACTCGGGGCCGCGCCACAGCCAGTCGCAGGCGTCCTCGATCGCGTACAGGACGCGCGAGAAGCCGACGCCGACCGCGCCCGCGACGACGCCGAGCACGGCGAACAGGGCGTACTGGCCGAGGTGTTGGACCGGGAAGTCGGGCAGGCTCAGGAACGCCACGTCGCCGAACGCGGCCCGGCCGATCACGCTCGCGGTGACGCTGGCCAGGACCGTCGCGCCGAACGCCTCGACGGTGAAGGTCCGCAGGATGAGCTCCATCGCGAAGAACACACCGGCCAGCGGCGCGTTGAACGTCGCCGCGATGCCGCCCGCCGCGCCGCACGCGACGAGCAGCTTCAGCCGCTCCTCCGAGAGCCCGGTGATGCGACCGAGTGTGGAGCCGAGCGCCGAGCCGATCTGCACGATCGGCCCCTCGCGCCCCACCGAACCACCCGAGCCGATGGTGAGCGCCGAGGCGAGCGTCTTCACGACGGCCACCTTCGGGCTGATCCGGCCGCCGCGCTTGGCGACCGCGAGCATCACCTCCGGCACACCGTGCCCGCGCGCCTCCTTGGCGAAGCGGTTGACCAGCGGGCCGTACAGGAGGCCGCCGATCACGGGGGTGACGAGGACGAAGAACGGGCCGAGCCAGGACACGTGCGGGTTGGCGCTGCCGGGGGCCGCCGCGTAGTCGGCGTGCCCGGAGAACAGGCGTGTGAACGTCTGGATGCACCAGCGGAAGACGATCGAGCCGAGCCCCGCCCCCGCGCCCACGAGCACCGCGAGAACCATCGTCGAACCCCGGCCGCCGAGCATCGGGCGCAGCGCCCGCAGACCGACTCCTGTGCCGCTCACTCTTTTCCCTGCCTCACGTTTGCACCATGCAAAATACCGACCTTTGCATTATGCAAAACGTGTCAAGGGGGCTTGCGGCCGGGTCTTACGGAGTGGTGACGCATCGGCCCGTTGCCGTGGTGTGCGGGGCCGGGGGATCTAGCGTGGCGGCATGCGAGTACTGGTCACCGGCGGTGCCGGGTTCATCGGGTCCCATGTCGTCGAGGCGCTGACCGCGCGCGGGCACGAGCCCGTCGTGTTCGACGTGCGGGAGGATCCCGGCGCCGATGTGCGCGACCCCGACGCGGTCGCCCGCGCACTGGTCGGCATCGACGCCGTGTGTCACCAGGCGGCGCGGGTCGGGCTCGGCAACGGGGTCGCCGACGCCGCCGAGTACGTCTCGCGCAACGACCTCGGCACGGCGGTGCTGCTCGCCGCGATGGCCGAGGCCGGTGTGTCGCGGCTCGTGCTCGCCGGGTCGATGGTCGTCTACGGGGAGGGGCGCTATGCCTGCCCGCGGCACGGCGTCGTGCGGCCCGGGCCGCGCGACGCCGCCGATCTGGACGCGGGGCGGTTCGAGCCCAGGTGCCCCGACTGCGGCGCCGAGCTGGAGCCGGGACTCGTCGGCGAGGACGCCCCCGTCGACCCGCGCAACGTGTACGCCGCGACCAAGCTCGCGCAGGAACACCTGGCCGCCGCCTGGGCGCGCGCGAGCGGTGGGGCGGCGCTCTCGCTGCGCTACCACAACGTGTACGGGCCGCGGATGCCCCGCGACACCCCGTACGCCGGTGTCGCCTCCTTCTTCCGCTCCGCGCTCGCCCGCGGCGACGCGCCGCGTGTCTTCGAGGACGGCCGCCAGCGGCGCGACTTCGTGCACGTACGGGACGTCGCCGAGGCCAACGCGGTGGCGCTGGAGGCCGACGCCGAGCCGGGCGCCCTGCGCGCCTACAACGCGGGCAGCGGCACGCCGCACACCGTCGGCGAGATGGCATCGGCGCTCGCGGCGGCGTACGGCGGGCCCGAACCCGTCGTGACGGGGGAGTACCGGCTCGGCGACGTCCGGCACATCACCGCCGAATCGGCGCGGCTCTGTGCGGAGCTCGGGTGGAAGTCCGAGGTGCAATTCGACGACGGCGTACGGGAGTTCGCGCACGCCGCGATGGCGGGCTAGCCGGTCAGCAGGTGCTCGCGTCCGAACATCGCCGCCGCGGCCCGCGCCGTCGGAGTGCCCGAGTCGAGATCCGCACCGGCTTGAAGCAGCACCGCGACCACGTCCTCCGCGCCCTTGAACAGGGCGCCGGCGACGGGCGATTGGTCGCGGGCGTTGCGCAGGTCCGGGTCGGCGCCAAGGCGCAGCAGGGCGCGCACCGTGTCGGCGTGGCCGTGGTAGGCGGCCAGCATCAGCAGGCTGTTGGCCTGCGCGTCGGTCACGTCCACGGGCAGCCCGTGCTCCACGAACTCCACCAGTTCGGCCGTGCTGCCCTCGCGCGCCAGGTCCTGGGCGAGAGCGATGACACGCTCCGTCTGCTCGGGCGTCAGTGTGCCGCTGTCCACGCTCAGAGCTCTCCCGCCGCCAGGGCCTCGATCGCCTTGCGGACGCCCTCGCCGTAGGCCGGGTCGGCCTGCGTGCAGTTGGCGATGTGCCGCTCGACGGTCGCCTGTGAGGCACCGTTGATCGCGCGCGCCGTGTTCGCGAACAGCACCTGCTGCTGCTCGGCGCTCATCAGCCGGAACAGGTTGCCGGGCTGCTCGAAGTAGTTGTCGTCGTCCTCGCGGAAGTCGAACCGGTCGGCGACGGCGCCCACGGCCTGGCTCGGCTCGCGGTAGGCGGGCTGCTCGCGCCAGCGGCCGTACGAGTTCGGCTCGATGCCGGGCGTCGCACCCTGGTTGCCGTCGACGCGCATGGCGCCGTCGCGGTGGTAGGAGTTCACCGGGTTCTTCGGCGCGTTGACCGGGATCTGGTGGTGGTTCACGCCGAGCCGGTAGCGCTGGGCGTCACCGTAGGAGAAGAGCCGGCCCTGGAGCATCCTGTCGGGGGAGTAGCTGATGCCCGGCACCACGTTGGCCGGGGTGAAGGCGGCCTGCTCGACGTCCGCGAAGTAGTTGTCGGGGTTGCGGTTGAGCTCCCACTCGCCGACCTCGATCAGCGGGTAGTCCTTCTTCGACCAGACCTTGGTGAGGTCGAAGGGGTGGAAGCGGTAGTTCTCCGCGTCGGCCTCCGGCATGACCTGGATGAACAGCTTCCACTTCGGGAAGTCGCCGTTCTCGATCGAGTCGAAGAGGTCGCGCTGGTGCGACTCGCGGTCCTTGCCGACCAAAGCCTCCGCCTCGGCGTCGGTGAGGTTCTTGATGCCCTGCTGCGTGCGGTGGTGGAACTTCACCCAGAACCGCTCGCCCTCGGCGTTGATCAGGCTGTACGTGTGCGAGCCGAAGCCGTGCATGTGCCGGTACGAGGCGGGGATGCCGCGCTCCGACATCACGATGGTGACCTGGTGCAGGGCCTCGGGGAGGTTGGTCCAGAAGTCCCAGTTGTTCTCGGGGTCGCGCAGGTTGGTGCGCGGGTCGCGCTTCACCGCGTGGTTGAGGTCGGGGAACTTCAGCGGGTCGCGGAAGAAGAACACCGGGGTGTTGTTGCCGACCAGGTCCCAGTTGCCCTCGTCCGTGTAGAACTTCAGGGCGAAACCGCGGATGTCCCGCTCGGCGTCGGCGGCGCCGCGCTCACCGGCGACGGTGGAGAACCGGGCGAACATGTCGGTCTTCTTGCCGACCTCGGAAAATATCTTCGCGCTCGTGTAGCGCGTGATGTCGTGCGTGACCGTGAAGGTGCCGAACGCGCCGGAGCCCTTGGCGTGCATGCGGCGCTCGGGGATGACCTCGCGGTCGAAGTGGGCGAGCTTCTCCAGGAACCACACGTCCTGCAGCAACATCGGGCCGCGGGGGCCGGAGGTCACGGAGTTCTGGTTGTCGGGAACCGGCGCTCCGGCAACCGTGGTCAGCGGCTTCTGGTTGTTCTCGGGCAAGGCTGGCTCCTTGTGTAGTGCCGGGGTCTGCTCCTGTGGTCTTGGAGCGCGACCCAATATGCACTGAATCCTATCTTGGACTATGTCTAAGTCAAGGAGGGTTCCAAGCCGTGCTGTGCGGCGACCGTTACGGTGCGGCAGTGCTCGGCAGTGTGACCTCGAAGCGGCAGCCGCCGGGGATGTTGGTGACCGTGGCCCGGCCCGCGTGCGCCTCCACGATGCCGCGCACGATCGCGAGACCGAGGCCCGCGCCCGCCGGGGGCGTACGGGCGTGGGTGCCGCGCCAGCCGGTGTCGAACACGCGCGGGAGGTCGTCCTCGGGGATGCCGCCGCAGGCGTCCGAGACCGACACCACCACGCCCTCCGGCGAGCGGTGCGCGGCGACGGCGACCGTGCCGTCCGCCGGAGTGCGGCGGATCGCGTTGACGAGGAGGTTGCCCAGGACCCGGCTCATCTCCTTGCCGTCGACCTCCACCGGCACCGGCTCCACCTCCTCGCCGACGAGCCGCACCCCGTGCTCGCGGGCGAGGGGGTCCGCGCCCGCCAGCGCGTCGCTGACCAGGTCGTACAGGGACATCCTTGCCGGGGCCAGCGGCAGCGCGCCCGCGTGGATGCGGGACAGCTCGAAGAGGTCGCCCACCATGTCGTTGAGCCGCTCGACGTCCGTGCGCATCTGGCGCAGGTAGCGGTCCGGGTCGGCGGCGACGCCGTCCTCCAGCGCCTCCGCCATGGCGCGCAGGCCCGCGAGCGGGGTGCGCAGATCGTGCGAGATCCAGGCGACCAGCTCGCGCCGCGAGGTCTCCAGGGCGCGCTCGCGCTCCCGGGAGGCGGTGAGCTTGGCACTGGTCGCCGCCAGCTCCCGGCTGAGCTCCTCCAGTTCGGCGGTGGCCGGGGCGTCGGGCGCGGCGAAGTCGCCGCCGTCGCCGAACGAGCGGGCGGCGTCGGCCAGTTCACGGCTGCGCGCCACCACCCACCGGCCGAGGACGAGCGCCGTCGCCAGCGAGACGACCGCCGCCATCGCCACCACCGTCGTCACCACGCTCAGGTCGTGCGGCGACAGGAACATGGCCCACGCCACGGCGAGCGTGCCCGCCAGCATCGCGACCACGCCGACGGTGGCGACCACGGCGAGCGAGGCGGTGAGCGAGCGGCGCCGCAGCAGCCGCAGGGCAGCTGCCCCGGCGAGCCCCGTGGCGGCGGCACCCGCGAAGGCGTACAGGGCGATGAGGAGCATGTCGCGCACGTCAGTCCTCCTGTCCCGCGGGCGCGGGCGGTGTGTCCGGCCCCGCGGGCGCCGACGGTGTCCCCGGCTCGAAGCGGTATCCCACGCCCCACACCGTCTGGATCAGTCGCGGGCGCGCCGGATCGTCCTCGACCTTGCCGCGCAGCCGGCGGATGTGGACCGTGACCGTCGACAGATCGCCGAACTCCCAGCCCCACACCTCGCGCATCAGGTCCTCCCGGCTGTACGCCCGCCCCGGGTTGCGCAGGAAGTAGGCCAGGAGGTCGAACTCGCGCAGGGTCAGGGCGAGTTCGGCGCTGTCCCGGGTGACCCGGCGCGCCGCCGGGTCGACCGTGAGCCCCGCCGCGCGCAGCGGACGTTGCCGCGCCGTGGCCGGGCGGGCGCGGCGCAGCACCGACTCCACCCGCAGTACCAGCTCGCGCGGGCTGAACGGCTTCGTCACGTAGTCGTCCGCGCCGACCTCGAGGCCCAGGATCCGGTCGTCCTCGTCGCCGCGCGCGGTGAGCATGATGACCGGGACGGGGCCGCGTTCACGCATTCGGCGGCACACCTCCAGGCCGTCCATGCCGGGCAGCATCAGGTCGAGCACCACCAGGTCGGGCCGGTGCGCGGCGGCCCGCGCGAGGGCGGCGGGGCCGTCGTCCGCGCGGTCCACGCGGTAGCCGGCGCGGTCCAGGTATCCCGCCACCACCTCGGCGACGGTCGGATCGTCGTCGACGACCAGGACGCGGGCCGCGCCGCCGTCGGGGGCCGGCCCTGTGGGCTCGTATGACTGCTGCATGCCACCAGCCTCGCACCGTGCCGGGCTCGTGGGGTGTCCCGGCCTGCGCCGAGCGGCCGACGTCCGTGTTTCGTAAGGATCTCGCGCCTGATATGTCGGAATCCGGCTCGTAGGGTGAGACCCGTGACAAGCCCACCCACCACCGTCGACGTGGTCCTTCCCTGCCTGAACGAGGCCGAGGCGCTGCCCTGGGTCCTCGACCGGATCCCGCCGCACTGGCGCGCCGTCGTCGTCGACAACGGCTCCACCGACGGCTCCGCCGGGATCGCCCGCTCGCTGGGCGCCGAGGTCGTACGTGAGGAGCGGCGCGGATTCGGCGCCGCCTGCCACGCGGGCCTGACCGCGTCCGACGCCGACATCGTGTGCTTCTGCGACTGCGACGCCTCCCTCGACCCTGGCCTGCTCGTCCCCTTCGTACGTGAAGTGGCGGACGGCGAGGCCGACTTGGTGCTCGGCCGCCGCCGCCCGACGGCACGCGGTGCGTGGCCCGCGCACGCCCGCGCCGGCAACCTCGCGCTCGCCCGCATGCTGCGCCGCAGGACCGGCCTGCGCCTGCACGACCTCGGGCCGCTGCGCGCCGGGCGCCGCGAGGCGCTGCTCGGACTGGACCTCACCGACCGGCGCAGCGGCTACCCCCTGCAGATGGTGGTGCGCGCGGCCGACGCCGGCTGGCGGATCACCGAGCACGACGTGCCGTACCTGCCGCGCACCGGCGAATCCAAGGTGACCGGCACCTGGCGCGGCACCTGGCACGCGGTGCGCGACATGAGCCGGGTGCTGAACGAGGCGCCCGTACGGGAAGGAAGCACGCGGTGAGCACACCCCCTGACCTCCTGGTCATCGCCAAGGAGCCGCTGCCCGGCCGGGTCAAGACCCGCCTCACCCCGCCCTTCACGCCGCAGGAGGCGGCGGAGCTCGCCGAGGCCGCTGTCGCCGACACCCTGGAGGCGGTCGCCCAGGCCCCGGCCGCCCGCCGCGTCCTCGTCCTCGACGGCGCGCCCGGCCCCTGGCTGCCGCCCGGCTTCGAGGTCGTGCCGCAGGGCGCGGGTGGCCTCGACGAACGCCTCGCGGCCGCCTTCGCTCAGTGCGCCGGGCGGCCCGCGCTGCTCGTCGGCATGGACACCCCGCAGGTCCGGCCCGAGCTCCTCACCGTGGACTTCGCCGACTGCGACGCCTGGTTCGGTCCGGCCCTCGACGGCGGCTTCTGGGCCCTCGGCCTGGCCGATCCCGAACCGGCACTGCTGCGCGGTGTGCCCATGTCCACGGTGCACACCGGCGCCGCACAACGCGCCCGCCTCGTCGAGGCGGGCCTGCGGGTGCGCGATCTGCCGCCCTTGCGCGACGTCGACACCGCCGATGACGCCGCGGCCGTGGCCGCCGAGGCGCCGCACGGCCGGTTCGCGGCGCGCCTGGCGCGCTGTACGGCCGGGGCCGACCGGTGAGCGCCCCACCAGCCGCCCCCTGGGCCGGCGCCGACCCGTACTCCGCCGCCCTGCGCACCGGGCGCGGGCCGCTGTTCCTGCGCCGCGCCGACGGCTGGCTGCTGCCGCTCGAAGTGGAGCGGTGGTGTGCGCGGGCCGACGCCGTCGACCGGCAGGTTCTCCAACGCTGCGAGGGTGCCGTGCTCGACGTCGGCTGCGGGCCCGGGCGGCTCGTCGCGGAGCTCGCCGGGCAGGGGCGTACCGCGCTCGGCGTGGATGTCAGCGACGCCGCCGTCGCCCACAGCCGTGGCCTCGGCGGCCAGGCGCTGTGCCGCTCGGTGTTCGAACCGCTGCCCGGCGAGGGCCGCTGGGACACCGTGCTGCTGATGGACGGCAACATCGGCATCGGCGGCGAACCGGCCGCCCTGCTCGCCCGCATCGTCCAACTGCTCGCCCCCGGCGGGCTGTTGATAGCCGAAGCCGCGCCCGTCGACGTCGACGAGCGGGCGAGCGTGCAGGTCACCGACTCACCGGGGCAGGCCGGCGGCCACCCCTTCCCGTGGGCGCGCCTCGGCACCCCCGCCCTGCTCCGGTACGCGGCCGGGGCAGGGCTGCGCCCCGTCGATCAGTGGTCCGTGGGCGGGCGCTGCTTCGCCGCGCTGCGCACCCGCACGGCGAGCACCAGCGCCGAACCCGCGAACAGCGCCGCCGTGAGCAGCAGCCAGTGGCCGAGGTACACATCGGCGGAGCGGCCGGTCGCCGACCGGTAGCGCTCCTCCTGCGCCCCGCTGATCAGCGGGAACCAGACGAGCAGCAGCAGCGCCGAGAGCGCGGCCGGAACCCGGACGTACCCCACCCGCTCCCGGCGCCCGGCCGCCGCCGCCCCACGCACCAGCAGCCGGTCCACGCCCGCGTACAGCGGCACCAGCACGAGGTCGTGCACGAGGGCGGCGCCCACGAACCACAGCGCCACCCCGAACCAGTCGTCCGCGAGCAGCCGCACCCCCGCGTAGCCGGCGAGCGCGAACGAGCAGACCAGCAACAGCAGTTGAAGAGGGCTCCCCAATGGGATGCGCGGGCTCCTCAAAGGGATGCGACGCAAGAGCGACATCGCGGTCACACCTTTCCGAAGGTGAGCCGGGCCACCCACTTGGTGTTGAGTACGCCCGGCGCGGCGGGCACGATCACGCGCGCCGGATAGCCGTGATCGGCGGAGAGGGCCTCCCCGTTGACGTACAGGGCGAGCAACGACCGAGGATCGGCCACCTGGTTGGCGCGCAGCGCGGCGTGCCGGAACGCGCCGCGCCGTTGCAGCGACTCGACGAGCACGTCCGGCGGATCGCCGTCGTGGCCCACGAGTGCCGCAAGGTCCCGCAGCCGTACGCCGCGCCACCACTGATCGGACGTCGACCAGCCCTCCACGCAGGCGATGGGCAACGCCGAGCTGTGCAGGGGGAGTTGGGTCAACTCCGCGCGGCTGAGTCGGACCGTGCGGCCCGAACGCCCGACCACGACCAGGCGCCACGCCTCCTCGGCCGTCTCCGCGCGGTCGATCCCCGCATAGGCGGCGGTCTTGTTGATCTGGAAGCCGTTCGGGCCCTGGGCCGGATCCGCGCCGCCGTGCGGGGCAAGCAGCGCGGTGCGGCGCAGCGGACCGTCGAAGCTCTGCCCCGCCGTCGTACCGAACAACAGCAGCGAGCCGCCCCCGACGAACCACAGCGCGCCCCGCCGGGACACCGTCGGAGGATCCGGCCGCGGCGCCACCAGCTCCCCCTCCTCCCGCGCACGACGCACATTGCGCACCGCCGCCGGAACCTTCAGCACCGCATGCGCCACGAACGCGGCGAAGAACACCCACGCCCCATAGAAGTGCAACGGATAGAACGAGCCGGGGAAGAGGTAGTCGAGCTGCACGTTCAGCACCCCCGTGACGAACTCGAAGAGCCCGCCGCCGACCAGCAGCAACAGCGAGACACGTTCGAGCGCGTGCGTCAGCGAACGGGCCGGCGGCAGCGCGAACAGCTTCGGCACCACCGACCACAACTTCGCCAGCAGTACGGGGATCAGCGTGATGCCGAGCGTGACATGCACGCCCTGCGTGAGCCGGTACAGCCAGTGCGGGTCCGTCGGCCAGGCGAAGAGGTAGAAGCCGAGGATCCCCTTGTCCGGGGTCTTGTCGTTGACCGGGGCCAGTCCCGGGTTGTACGCCGCGTACGAGACGAGGCCCGTCACGAACAGCACGGTGATGCCGACGAGCAGCACGAGGCCCAGCACGGAGGTGAACCAGGGGCCGCGCAGCGGGCTGCGCCAGAAGGAGGGCGATGCGGGGGAGTCGGGCATGTCTCGACCGTAGGCCGGGCGGACCGACCATCGGGGTGCGCGACTCATGACGAAACGCTGACATCAGGGCCGGTCGGCGCAGTGCGGCACGCCTCTCGGCCTAGCGTTCCGGTGTGAACCCCCGCACCGACCCTCGCACGGACCCCCGCACCGAACCGCGCGGCACGCGCCGCGACCTGTACGCCGCCGCGGCCACGCTGCTCCTCGTACTGACCGCCGCGCTCGTCGGCCGACACATGGAGGACACCTACGGCACCCTGCACGTCGGCGCGCCCCCGCTGTACGGACGGTGGCTCCCGCACCTCGGCCCCGGTACGCCCGCCGCCCTCGCGGTGGCCGCCGCCGTCGTCGCGTACGGGCCCGCCCTCGCGGCCCGGCTCCGCTGGCGCGCGCTGCTCGCCTCCGCCTGGGCCACGGCAACCGCCTGGATCCTCTCCCTCGCCCTGATCGACGGCTGGCACCGCGGCGTCGCGAAACGGCTCACCACCAAGTACGAGTATCTCCAGGTCATCGACCGTTTCCACGACATCCCGGCCACCCTGCGCGACTACACGCGGCACATCCTCATCGATTCATCGGACCACTGGCCCGCCCACACGGCCGGGCACCCGCCCGCCGCCCCGCTCACCTTCGTCCTCCTCGACCGCATCGGGCTCGGCGGCGGGGGATGGGCGGGGCTGTGGTGCATCGTGGTCGGCGCGACGGCGTGCGTGGCCGTGCTCGTCGCCGTGCGCGCGCTCACCGGGGAGGAATTGGCGCGCCGCGCCGCCCCGTTCATGGTCGTCGTGCCGGGCGCGGTGTGGATGGGCGCCTCGGCCGACGCCTACTTCGCCGCCGTCGCCGCGTGGGCGGTGGCGCTGCTCGCGCTCGCGGTGAGCGGGCGTTCGGCCTGGTGGGCGGCCGGAGCCGGCCTGCTGTTCGGGCTCACCTGCTACCTCTCGTACGGGCTCACGCTGTTCGCGCTGATCGGGCTCGTGGTCCTCTTCCTCGGGCGGGGGAGGGTGCGGGAGCGGCCGGTGGCGCTCGCGGCCCTGTTCTGCGCCGGGCTCGCGGTCGTGCCGGCGGCGTTCACGCTCGCCGGGTTCAACTGGTGGGAGGCGTACCACCTCCTGATGACCCGTTACTACCAGGGCGCGGGCGGCATCCGGCCGTACGGCTACTGGGTGTGGGCCAATCTCGCGTGCACGGTCCTGGTCGTCGGCGTGGCGACGGTGGCGGGGCTGCGGCGGACGGGCGGCCAACTGGTCCGGCCGGACGACAGGGGAGGCAGCCGGGCCCGGCTCGCGCTCCTTGCCGGGGCCGCGCTCGTCGCCCTGCTCGCCGCCGACCTGTCCGGCATGAGCAAGGCGGAGACCGAACGCATCTGGTTGCCCTTCGCGATGTGGCTCGTCCCCGCCTGCGCGTTCCTCCCCCGGGCGAGACCGTGGCTCGCCGCGCAGGTGACGCTCGCCCTGCTCGTGAACCATCTGGTGCTCACCGGTTGGTGACGGGGACCGGCCCTGGGGGCTCGATCCAAACGACGGGCCTTGAAGCTCAGCCGCCGCGGCCGCTTCTCTCGTGGCGGTCCTCCTGGGCGTGGAACGCGTTCAGTACGTCCATCACCTCCGCGTCCGAGACCTGCGGGAACCGTTCGTAGCCCTCGCTCACGGCGCGGAAGTCCGCCGGCTGTTCGAGACAGATCACGTCTCCCGTGTGTCCCCGCATGTCGGCCACCGTCTGCGGGCTGCCGACGGGTGCCGCGAGGACGAGGCGGTCCGCGCCCCGGCGACGTAGCGACATGAGGGCCGCGGTGGCGGTGAGGCCGGTGGCGAGCCCGTCGTCGACCACGATCACCGTCCGGTTCTCGACCGGCGGCGTGGGGTGGCCGGTGCGGTACGCGTGGGCTCGGCGCCGCAGTTCGCCCCGCGCCTCCGCGACATCGGAGGCGAGCCCGTCCTCGCTCAGGCCGAGGAGTTCGAGGGCCACCCGGTCGAACAGGGGCGGCTCCTCGCCGACGACGGCGCCGATCGCGGTCTCGCGCCGGCCCGGCACGCCGATCTTGCGGGCGACCAGGACGTCGAGGGGCGCGTGCAGTGCGTGCGCGACGGGCGCCGCCACGGGGACGCCGCCGCGTGGCAGCGCGAGCACGACCGGGTCGACGAGATCGCTGGAGTCGGCCCACTCCAGCATCCGTAGAGCCAGCTCTTCACCGGCGTGCGTACGGTCACGGAAGGGCACGGAGCCTCCTCTGCGGTCGTCAGTTGACCTCGGTGGGGGGTGTGGGACGGGAGTGACCGGCTCAGGTCCGGTGGGCCGGGTCAGGTCCGGTGACCGAGCAACTCCCGTACGCCCTCGCCGTTGAGCGTCAGGGCGTCCGGCGAACCCGCGTCGATCGTCATCGAGAGCTCCGTCGGCCACCGCGCGGCGAGTGCGCCCAGCGGCACCGGAGTGCAGCGCGAGATGAACGGAAGCAGTTCCGACATGCGCAGCTCGGACGTGAACAGCGGGACCAGCTGCTCGCCACCGGGCTGCTCGATGACCGGCAGGGACAGCTCGGGGGAGGCCGAGTCCTGTTCCGAGCCCACCTCGTCGGGCACGGGAACGAGGACCTCGCACTCGGCGAGCGCGTTGAGCGCGCCCTGGTCCTCTGTGTTCAGGCTGAGGGCGCTGAGCGCCTGCTGCGCGGGGGAGGAGCCGTTCTGCGGGGTTGCGTTCGAATCCATGATCAAGCCTCTGGTGGATGAGCGGGTGGCGCCCCCGCGTACCCAAGGGGCACCGGTCCATGCAACGGAAATCCGGGGAACGGCGACCCGCTCAGGCCGCCGTCCGTCTCGCCCAGGCGCGGCCCCACCGCCCCATCATGTGCGGGCACAGCGGCCGGCCGTGCAGCAGCTCCACACCCTCCGTGGCGCCCGTGGCGACGAAGAAGCGGCGGCCCATGGACGACTGGAGCGTGGTGGTCCAGCGAAAGCCGTCACCGACGGCGATCGCGCCGCGCAGCAACTCGTGGCCTATCCCCTCGCGGCGCCACGACTCGTCGACCCAGATCGCCTGGATCCGCCCGACCGCACAGCCCTCGCACAGCCGGAACCGGACCTCGGCGATCTGCCGCCCGGCCTGGGTGCGGGCGGAGATCCGCCACTGGCCGTCGGCGCCGGGGCGCTGTTCGGCGAGCATCACCACGGTTCCGTCACCGGTCGTGAACAGCCCGCCCGTCCTCCTACGCATGCGGGCCTCCTGCGGCGGTGCTGTGTCGGAGTTGTGCCCGCGCATCCTTTCACGCGGCGGGGCGGTGATGACAAGGGGTGCGCGGGGGTGATCCGGGGGCCGGTCGTGCGCCGGTGAACGCCCGGCGGTCGCGCGCCGTATACCAAGCCGCTGTCACGGCTGCGCCGAACGTCACGGGAAGGGTGCCACCCCCACGTACCGATCCGGAGGGACCGTCATGTACGTCTACCGCGCGAATGGGTCGAGCGAGCAGAGCACAGCGGACGGTCGGCAGGCGCTGCCCGAATGCGCGGGCCGCTCCCGCCCGTTGCTGACCTGGAACCAGTCCGTCGAACTCGCCGCCGCGCAGGCCTGCGAGCGGATGCGGCAGGCGCTCGACGCCTACGCCGTCGACCCGCGCGCCGTCGACGCGGCCGCCCTCGTCGCCGGCGAACTCGTCGCCAACGCCTGCCAACACGCCCGGGGCCCCTACCAGTTGCGCCTCACCGTGAGCCGCACCCTGTGCGTCGAGGTCCTCGACCACGGCCCCGGCCTGCCCGCCGCCGTCCTGCGACGCACCTCTGTCGCGCCCGACTCCGTTGACCGGGGCCGCGGTCTGCTGCTGGTGGAACGGCTCGCCGGCGGGGCGTGGGGCAGCCGGAGGCTCGCGGGCGGACACTGCGTGTGGGCCGAGGTCCCCACGCGCTGAAGTCCCGGTTCCGGTCGGAGCGCACAGCGGTGCGCTGCCGCGTCAGAAGTGGGTGCGCTGCCGCGTCAGAAGTGGTCGGGAAGTGGCAGCGGCCGCTTGAGCCGACGGCCGAGGCGCCGGTCGATCCAGCCGAACAACCAGGCCAGCAGCGCCGCGACCACGAGCACCCCGACGATGTTCCGCAGCGCGAGCCCGTACCCGCGCGCGTGCACGTCGAGGAACGGATACGGGTACCAGTCCGTGACCGCGCCGTGCACGAGCGTGTACGCGATCCACAACGCGGGCCACACGAAAGTCAACCCCACGGTCACGCCGTCGATCCGCCCGCGCGGACCGAACAGCAGCCAGCCGACGAGCGTCATCGGCGGTGCGACGTAGTGCAGCCCCACCGTGATCCACAGCGAGACACCTTCGGCGTGGATCTGCGGCGCGAGGACGATCGCGAACACGAGACCGGTGATCGTGATGCCGAGCAGCGCGTCGAGCCGCAGCACCCGCCACCCGGCTCCGTCCCGGCCCGGGCGCAGCACCAGGATCACGGCGCAGGCCAGGACGAGGATGTTGCTCTGGATGGTGAAGTAGCTGAGCATGCGCACCAGCCGGGTCCACGTGCCGGCCTCGTCCCCCGTCGTGTCCCCGGCCCCGGCGGAGGACCCACCGCTGAACACGAGCACGAACTGCGCGACGAGCGCCGCCGCGACGACGACGGCCAACACGCCGTGCCACCACCGGGAGGGGCCGGAGGCTCGGTCAACGGCTGCTCGGGGCGCGGGTCCTGTGATGGTGATGACGGACTCCTCGATCTGAGACGTTGTGCGTGTTTCATCGAGTATGACCGATATGGGGATGGCGATGAGGACGGGGTGTGGGTGAGGGCGAGGTGTGCGGCGTGCAGTGGACGGTTCGGTCAGTCGGACGGTGTCAGCGTGCGTAGAACGTCGAACTCGTTGCCCTCGGGGTCTGCCATGACCACCCAGTTGCGGCCGGGGCCCTGGCCCACGTCGACCTTGGTGGCCCCGAGGGCGAGTAGCCGGGTCGCCTCGTCCTCGGTGTTGCGGTCGATCGGGCTGACGTCCAGGTGGAGCCGGTTCTTCACGCTCTTGCCCTCGGGTACGCGGATGAACACCAGGGTGGGCGGCATCTGGCGGGCGCGGACCTCCTCGACGGTCGGCTCCCAGGACCCGATCTCGACCTTGTCCTCGCTCCGTTCGAGCACCTTGAAGTCGAGTACCTCGCACCAGAAGGCGGCGAGCCGCTCCGGATCGTTGCAGTCGACGACCAACTCGGTGAATCTACTGGCCATTTGGCCCCCAGGTGGTGTGGACGGGGGCTCAGCCTAACCAGCTGTCCGGCGGAAGGGGCCGGGTCACCTCAGGCCTCAGGTGTCAGGCCTCAGCCGCGACGGTACCCGGCCCAGCACGCCCCGCCCGCCGACTCCAGGATCTCGCGGACCACATCGGTGAAGCGCCCCACGGCATCGTCATCATCCGGGCCGGACAAGGCCGCCGTCGCGCTGCTCGCCAGACGGTGGTGCAACTCCGCGTCCGCGTCCGCGAGTCGCCGCGACAGCCACTTGCCGGTGCTGAGCCAGTGGCCGCCCGCGAGCAGCACCAGTTCCGTGGCGCGGCGCAGCAAGTGTCCGACCAGGTAGGTGTGTTCCAGGGGGTCGGTGCAGCCGGCCAGGTCGTCGAGGGTGTCGGTGACGGCGTACCGCAGTTCCTCCAGTTCGGCCTCAGAGGCGGGAGGAGGTCCGGCCGCCCACCGTCGCCCGGCCTCCGCCCGCAGCTCCGCGCCGATCCCGTCCGCGTCGAACAGCAGCAGGCCTTCGGCGCACATGGCGAGCAGCGGGGAGCGGCGGGCCGCGGTTTCCCGTTCGACGAAGCGGTGCCACTCCGCCTCGGTGTGCACGAACAGTTCCGCGGGCCACCCCTCGTAGTGGAGGCTCTCGCGGTAGGGTGCGGGCGGTCCTGACAGCAGGACCACGATGTCCAGGTCGGAGCGCGGGGTGCGGCGTTCGGTCAGCACGCTGCCCGCGAGGAAAGCGGCGCGGGCGTCGGGGAAGCGGCTGCGTACCAGTTGCTCTGCGGCCTTCACGTGATCCATGAAGGCAGTGTGGCGTCAGTGGTGCGTGCCGGGCACCCGGTTTTCGGCGACGGCGGGCGGCCTGCGCCTCGCCTACGCCCGACGTGTACGTGGGAGCTCGACGACGCGCGCATGCGAGCAGCGCCCGCAGGGGCGATCCTGGATGACAGGAGAGGTCCACGAGGAGGTAGCAATGTCTGCGATGGACAAGATCAAACAGATGATCAAGGGGCGCGAGTCCCAGGCCGGCAAGGGCATCGACATGGCGGGCGACGCCGTGGACAAGAAGACCGGGAACAAGTACAGCTCCCAGGTCGACTCCGCCCAGGACCAGGCCAAGAAGTATCTGGGAGCGGACAAGGACAAGGGGCAGGACGAGTCGCAGAAGTAGCCGGACTGCTCCGTCCCGGCCGGGGAAGGTGACGTGGTGCGGGAGGGCCGTGTCGACACGGCCCTCACCTTGAGCGGACCGTGCCACGAGGAGGCCGACCGATGTACCGGATGACCGTCATCTACGATCACCCCGCCGACCCCGAGAAGTTCCTGAAGCACTACCGGGAGGTGCACGCGCCGCTGGCTTCGGAGACCCCGGGGCTGCGGTCCTTCCAGTGGAGCGTGTCCGAGATGCCCGACGGCTCGAAGCCGCCGCACTTCGTGGTGGCGGCGCTCGACTGGGATTCGAAGGAGGACGCGCTCGCCGCGCTCGCCACACCTGCTGGTCAGGCGGGTGCCGACGACATCGCGAACTTCGTCGCGCCGGGCGGGGTCACCGTGAGCTTCTCGGAGGTCATCACGTTCCCGCTCTGAGGGAGCGGTCCACGCCGTCCGGTACGAAGGTCAGTGACCGGCGAGCAGCTTCACGGAGACCACGCCCAGGCCGATCGCGGCATTCAGGGCCGATGTCACCGTGGCGTGCAGGGGGCCGGCGCCGGCGCGGCGGCCCCCGACGAACCCCCACAGGGCCAGCGTCGCGACCTCGCTGCCGGCGGCGATCCAAAGCGCCGTGGTGAGGTCCACGGCTCCCAGGGCGGACACGGCGATCAGCAGCAGCGGTCCGACGGCGCTGGTCAGCAGGGGGCTGCTGGTGAACAGTTCGTGCCGGACCTCGTGGAGGGTGGGCCGTCTGCCGTGTGCGACGGGGTGGGCCTGCATGTCCGCGACCAGGGTCGCCATCCACAGGCCGAGCGCGGTGGCCGCCACCGCCACCGTCGCTCCCATGTGAGTGCTGTGCCCGCCCTGGGCGAGGCCCACCAGGACGGCGAGCAGGGTCAGGGACGCGTAGATGCGCTCCTTCAGACGCTCACCGAGCACGGCGGCACGGTCGTACCCGGCGGCCTGTGGAGGTGTGCTTTCGCTCATGATCGAACCCTATAGGGGTATTGCGGGGAAATGGCCCCGGGCGCCGCGGCAAGGGGCATGTCCGGTCGGGTCACCGCAGCGTGGCCACGAACCTGCCCAACCGCTCGACGCCCTCGCGCAGTTCATCGGCCGACGCCGCGTACGACAGCCTTACGTGCGTGTCGGCCGTGTGCGTGCCGAAGTCACGGCCCGGGGTGAGCGCCACGTGCGCCTCCTGAAGGGCCCGCTCGCAGAACTCCCATGAGGTGAGACCTGTGCCGCCGACATCGAAGTAGACGTAGAAGGCGCCGTCGGGCGGGACGGGCACCGGCAGGCCGATCCGCCGCAGGCCGTCGAGGACGAGCGTCCGCCGCTCGCCGAACTCGGCGCGACGCTCCTCGCAGACCGCGAGGGACGCCGGGGTGAAGCAGGCCAGCGCGGCCTGCTGGGCGGGGGCCGATGCGCACAAGAAGTAGTTCTGGGCGAGCCGCTCCAGCGCGGGGACCAGCTCCGTCGGCGCGACGCACCAGCCGAGCCGCCAGCCGGTCATGCCGAAGTACTTCGAGAAGCTGTTGATGACGATGGCGTCGGGGTCGACCGACAGAGCGCTGCGCGGCGGCCGGCCGTGCGCGTCGTGGTCGCTGAGGTCGAGGTAGATCTCGTCGACGATCCGCCACGCGTCGCGCTCGCGTGCGAACCGGCAGATCGCGTCGAGTTCCTCGATGGGCGCGGAGGTTCCGGTCGGGTTCGAGGGCGTGGCGACCATGACGCCCGCCGTCCGGTCCGTCCAGTGCTTGCGCACCGATGCCGCGTCGAGCTGGAAGCGGGTTTCGGCTGCCGTGGGTACGAGGGTGACCTGCGCGCCGAAGCTCTCGACGATCTGCCGGTTGCACGGATACGAGGGGTCCCCGATCAGCACCTCGTCGCCGGCGTCGACGAGGGCCGCGGTCGCCAGCACCAGGGCGGCGGAGGCGCCGGCGGTCACGACGACGCGGGACGGGTCGACCTCGACGTGGTGCCGCTCCCGGTAGAAGCCGGCGATCGCCTCCCTGAGCGCGGGCAGGCCGAGCGCCTGCGTGTAGGGCAGCGGCCGCCCGTCCATGGCCTCGCGCATCGCCTCCCGCACCGCAGGCGGTGCCCCGAAGTCCGGTTCCCCGATGCTGAGTTTGACGACGTGGTGGCCCTCGGCCTCCAGCGCCGCGGCCTGCTTGCCGAACTCCATCGCGTAGAACGGGGCGACGTTCCGTGCGCGTTCCGAGATCTTCATGCCTCGACCTCCGTCACGGTCGCGGCCGGGAGCTCGGAGCCGCTCCGGCTGGTCGGGGCGGTCCGTCCGGGCGTTTTCGCGGTGGTGTCGGGCATGGCGTGATCCTATTTCAGCGGGCCGGGATACGGCTCAGGTGCCCCCTCAGCGCCTCCAGTAGCGGCGCGCCTGTCTCCGCGGCCAGATGACCGCACTCCAGCACCTCCAGGCGGCCCCGCGGGACACCGGCCGAGAGTTCGCGGGCGTGCGGAAGCGGTGTCGCCACGTCCTGCGAGCCGCCCACGACCAGTGTCGGCGCGCTGATGTCCCCGAGGCGGTCGCGCAGGTCGTAGGTGGCGAGGGCGTCGCAGCAGGCCGCGTAGCCCGCGGGGTCCGTCGCCGCCAGGGCGTCGAGCAGGCGGCGGCCGGTTTCCGTTGCGGCGAAGGACTCGTCGCCGAACCAGCGGCCCGGAGAACTCGCAAGGAGCGGAGCCATGCCCTGGTCGCGGACGAGGCGGGCCCGGTCGTGCCAGGGGCCGGGCGGGCCGAAGTGTGCCGAGGAGCAGACCAGGGCCAGGGACGCGATGCGGGCCGGGTGATGGGCGGCGAGGTGGGCGCCGACGGCGCCGCCCAGGGAGATGCCCGCGTAGTGGAATCGGTCCAGGCCGAGATGGTCCGCGAGGGAGAGGACCAGGGCCGCCAGATCGGCGACCGTGGTGCCGCCCGTTTTCGTGTACGGCAGCAGGCCGGTCGCGGAGCCGCCGTGGCCGGGCAGGTCGTAGGAGATCGTACGGAAGTCCCGTGCCAGGTCCGGGACTTGGTGGGCCCAGAGCGTCGTGGACGTGCCCAGGGACGGGCCGAGGACGAGCGGCGGCCCGTCGGCCGGACCGCTCACCTCGTGGTGCAGCAGCTGCTGACCCGGCCGTCCCTGGTGTCGCACCTCGGCGGAGCCGGTCGTCATCGCCCCGGGCTCCCGGCGGCGAGGCCCGACGGATGCTGGGCCAGCGGTGTCACCTCGATGGACATGAAGGGGAACAGGGGGAGGTTCCACAGGATGCGGTGCAGCGCCTCGTTGTCGGCGACGTCGAAGACGCTGAGGTTGGAGTACTGGCCGACACACCGCCAGATGTGCACCCACTCACCGGACTTCTGCAACTCCTGGCAGTAGGCCTTCTCGCGGGCCACCAGGTCGGCGCGGTCGTCCGGCGCGAGGTCGCGCGGGATGTCGACGTCCATGCGTACGGCGAACAGCATCGTGCATCACGCCTTGTCGAGAACGAAGTCGTACGTCACCTCGCGCCCGTCGCCCGCGGCGACCGGCGTCGGATCGAGGATCAGCTCGGGCTTGACGGCGTCGGCGATGTCGTCGGCCACGTGCTCGCCGCCGTTGAAGTACAGCTGAGTGGTGACGAGTTGGTGGCCGGGCGCCGACACCTTCAGGTGCAGATGGGCCGGGCGCCAGGCGTGCCAGCCCGCGGCCGAGATGAGCCGGCCGCAGGAGCCGTCGGTCGGGATCTGGTACGGGGCGGGCTGCACCGTGTGGATCTTGAAGTTGCCCTGCTCGTCGGCGACGACCGTGCCCCGCAGGTTCCACTCCGGAAGACCGGGAGCGTACTGGGAGTAGAAGCCGTCGTCGTCGGCGTGCCACATCTCGACGGTGGCGCCGGACAGGGGGGTGCCGTCGACGGTGCGCACCTGGCCCTGGAACAGCAGGGGCGTGCCGCCCTCGTCCTCGCGCATCGGCAGGGTGGCCTCGGCGGGCAGCGCCGGCGCGTCGGGGACGTAGTACGGGCCCTCGATGGTGCCCTTGCTGCCTTCCCGGTCCTCGTTCGCGACCTCCTCGACGACGTGCTCGACCCACACGTCGAGGAACAGCGGCCACTCGCCGTCCTCGCCGACCTGGATCAGCCACGACTTGAGCGCGTCGTACTCGGCGTAGGTCACCTTGTGGCGGCGGATGATGTCGTGGGTGGCGCCCAGGAGTTCGGAGACGAGGGTGTTCACCCGCGCGGTGTCGGCGGCCGGGGCCCCGGCGCGCTGCTTGCTGCGGAACTGCTCGGTGGCCGCGTTGCCCGATGCGGCGGCCGTGGCCTGCTCGGTGGCGGTGTCGGTCATGGTGTGTCCCGTCCTTGATGGAGTGGAGGTGTGTCGGGTGTGTCAGACGTCCTGGCGGTAGCGGGCCAGCTTCTCGGGGTCGATGTCGATCCCGAGGCCCGCGCCCTCGCGGACGCGCAGCGTCCCGTCCGCGATGGTGAGCGGCTCGGTGAGCAGGTCGTCGGACATGTCGAGGAAGTTGGAGAGTTCGCCGGCGTGCAGCGAGGAGGTGCGGTGGGCGGCGCCGAAGGCGACCGAGCACAGCGTGCCGATCTGACCGTCGATCTGATTGCCCATCACCACCTCGACGCCGAGGCCCTCGCACTGGTGCAGCACCCGCTGGGAGGCGGTGAAACCGGTGCGGGCGGTCTTGATGCTGATGGCGGTCGCCGAGCCGCCGAGCAGCTCGCGGGTGACCTCGGCGGCCCGCGTCGCGCTCTCGTCGGCGATGAAGGGGACCTGGCTCTGCGCGACGAGCCACCGCCGCCCCAACACGTCGTCGGCGGGGCAGAGTTCCTCCGCGAACGTCAGGTCCAGGTCGGCCATCTCGCGCAGGGCGCGCGCCGCGTCGGACGGCGACCAGCCGCGGTTGCCGTCGACGTAGAGCTCCACGTCAGGGCCGAGGGCCGTACGCAGCGCCCGGCAGGCGGCGACGTCCTCGGAGTACGGGTTGCGGCCGACCTTCACCTTGAAGGTGGTGATGCCGTACGTGTCCCTGATCCGTTCGGCCTCGGCGACCATCGCGTCGGCCGGGGCGAAGCCGACCATGTGGCTGACGCGCATCCGGTCGCCGAAGCCGCCGAGCAGCCCGGACACCGGCAGCCCCGCGTGCTGGCCGAGCAGGTCCCACAGGGCCATGTCGACGGCGGCCTTGGCGGCCGGGTTGCCCACGGTCCGGTCGAGGCGGGCGTGCACCGCCTCCCGTTCGAGGACGGTGAGTCCGAGGATCTGCGGCGCGAAGATCTTCTCGATCACCGCGACGACGGACTCCTGCGTCTCGCCGTACGTGTAGGGGCGGGGCGGCGCCTCGGCGGTTCCCACCAGGCCCTCGTCCGTGTGCACACGGACCAGCACGTGGTCGGCGGTGTGCACCTCGCCGCTCGCGAACCGCAGCGGCTTGACGTAGGGAATGGCAAAGGGAATGGCCTCCACCTTGACGATCTTCATGGCATTCCCTCGGTGCTCATAGGGTTTCCTCGGTCTCTCGTGCGAACAGGTCGTGCCGCTCCAGGACGTCAAGGAGCTGCCTGATCAGTGGTGTCTCGTCCTCGCGGCGCCAGGCCAGCGCCAGCGGCACCGTCAGCGCGTCCTCGATCGCCCGGCACACCACGCCCTCGCGGGGCGCGGAGCGGATCGAGGCGGGCAGCACCGCCACACCCAGGCCGGCGGCGACCAGGGCGAGCGCGGCCGAGGTCTCGGTGACCTCGTACGCGCGGTGCGGATAGAAGCCCGAGGCCAGGCAGGAGCGGACGACGGCGTCGTTGACGACGGAGCCGAGCGTCGCGCCGTACATGATGAAGTCCTCGTGGCGCAGCTGCTCGACGCGGATGTCCTGGGCGTCCGCGAGCCAGTGCCCCTCCGGTACGGCCGCGATGAGCGGCTCGTCGGCGATCAGGCGGTGCGCGATGCCCTCCTGGCGGATGGGCGGGCGCAGCACGCCGACGTCGAGGCGCCGCTCGATGAGGCCGAGCTCCTGGGCGGGCGTCAGCATCTCCGTGTGCACCTCCATCCGTACGTGCGGCATCTCCTGCTTCACCAGCCGTGCCAGGGACGGCAGTTGGCGGTACGAGGCGGACCCGGTCAGGCCGACCCGGAGCACCCCCTCGACGCCGGTGGCGAACCGGCCCACGCGGGCCACCGCCTCGTCGACGGACGTGAGGATGCGCTCCACATCGGTGCGGAACACCTCGCCCGCGCCGGTCAGGGACACCTGCCGGGTGGTGCGGGTGAACAGCTCCACACCCAGCTCCGTCTCCAGGCGACGGATCGCCTGGGAGAGCGGCGGCTGAGCCATGTGCAGCGCCTGCGCGGCCTTGCCGAAGTGACGTGTCTCGGCGACGGCCGCGAAGTAGCGCAGGTGCCTCAATTCCATCCGACTGCCCCTTTGTTGCGGTTCGGCGGGGCCCTCGTTGCGCTTCAGCGTAGGGAGCGGACCCCATACCCCACAAATATCTTGTTGCAGGCTATTGAGATGACCGCGATATCAATACCCCCCTGGGTCAACCCTGGGGGAATGTCCGGGGCCGACTCCTCACCCGGCTGTCATGGTGCTGAAAAGCAGCCGCAACACGGCCGCCACCAGGCAGGCCTGGCCGAGGCGAAGGGACGGGAACATGGCGGAGGGCACCAGTCGCGCGCGGAGCATCCTCGCGGACGCCCTGGAGGAGGACCCCGCCCGCGGGGTGCACCGCATCAGGCGCAGCGTCTTCACCGACGAGGAACTGTTCGAGCTGGAGATGAAGCACATCTTCGAGGGGAACTGGGTCTATCTGGCCCATGAGAGCCAGATCCCGGAGATCGGGGACTACTTCACCACGTACATCGGCCGCCAGCCCGTCGTCATCTCCCGTGACAAACAGGGCGAGTTGCACTGCCTGATCAACGCGTGCAGCCACCGCGGCGCCATGCTGTGCCGGAGGAAGACCGACAACCGGACCACGTTCACGTGCCCGTTCCATGGCTGGACGTTCAACAACACCGGCAAGCTGCTGAAGGTGAAGGATCCGCGCGAGGCCGGGTATCCGGAGCAGTTCAACAAGGACGGGTCTCACGACCTGACGAAGGTCGCCCGCTTCGAGAGCTACCGCGGGTTCCTCTTCGGCAGCCTGAGCGCGGACGTCAAGCCGCTGGCCGAACATCTCGGGGACGCCGCCGTCGTCATCGACATGGTCGTCGACCAGTCCCCGGAGGGCCTGGAGGTGCTGCGCGGCTCCTCCACGTACTCCTACGACGGCAACTGGAAGCTTCAGGCGGAGAACGGCGCCGACGGCTACCACGTGTCCGCCACCCACTGGAACTACGCCGCCACCCAGGCCCGCCGCACCTCCGGCGAGTCGGAGAACGACACCAGGACGATGGACGCGGGCGGCTGGGCCAAGCAGCGCGGCGGCTTCTACTCCTTCGAGCACGGCCATCTGCTGCTGTGGACGCAGTGGCTCGACCCGGCGAACCGGCCTCTGTACGAACGGCGCGAGGAACTCGCCGCGCAGGTGGGCGCCGAGCGGGCCGACTGGATGATCGGTGTGTCCCGCAATCTGTGTCTGTACCCGAACGTGTACCTGATGGACCAGTTCAGCTCCCAGATCCGGCACTTCAGGCCGATCTCCGTCGACAAGACGGAAGTCACCATCTACTGCATCGCCCCCAAGGGGGAGCCGGCCGAGCAGCGCGCGCAGCGCATCCGCCAGTACGAGGACTTCTTCAACGCCACCGGCATGGCGACCCCCGACGACCTGGAGGAGTTCCGCTCCTGCCAGAAGACGTACCTCGCCGGGTCCATGCCGTGGAACGACCTCAGCCGCGGCGCCGTGCACCAGATCGAGGGTCCCGACGAGGACGCCAAGAAGATCGGTATCAACCCGATCGCCAGTGGTGTGCGCACCGAGGACGAGGGCCTGTACCCCATCCAGCACCGGTACTGGCTCGACACCCTGAACAAGGCGCTGGACGAGGAGGCGGCCAAGTGAGCATCGCAGCCGAAGCGTTGACGTTGGAGGACATCCGCCGGTTCCTGTACCGCGAAGCCCGGTACCTCGACGACCGCGAGTTCGAGAAGTGGCTCGACTGCTACCGCCCCGACGCCGAGTTCTGGATGCCCGCCTGGGCGGACGACGACGCGCTCACCCGCGACCCGCAGACCGAGATCTCCCTCGTCTACTACCCGAGCCGGGCAGGCCTGGAGGACCGCGTCTTCCGCATCCGCACCGACCGCTCCAGCGCGACGAGCCTGCCCGAGCCCCGTACCGGCCACAACATCACCAATGTCGAAGTGACGGGCCACGAGGGCGGCTTGGTGCACGTGCGGTTCAACTGGTTCACGCTCTACTACCGCTACCAGCACACCGACACG
Organism: Streptomyces nidicola; assembly: GCF_050106155.1. Taxonomy (NCBI): domain Bacteria; kingdom Bacillati; phylum Actinomycetota; class Actinomycetes; order Kitasatosporales; family Streptomycetaceae; genus Streptomyces; species Streptomyces nidicola. The sequence goes on along the minus strand of NZ_JBNBPI010000001.1, from coordinate 614,811 downwards.
TACTTCGGCACCTCGTACTACACGCTCGACATCTCCGGGCCCGAGCCGCTGATCGCCCGCAAGAAGGTCGTCCTGAAGAACGACTTCGTGCACCACGTCGTGGACATCTACCACGTCTGAGCCCCCTGGCCGCCCGCCCGTCCCCCACGCCGAAAAGAGCCGCCGTATGTCCTTCCAAGTCGCCCTGAACTTCGAGGACGGCATCACCCGATTCATCGAGTGCCGTCCCGACGAGACCGTCGCCGAGGCCTCCTACAAGGCCCACATCAACATCCCGCTCGACTGCCGCGACGGCGCCTGCGGAACCTGCAAGTCCCGCTGCGAGTCCGGCGGTTACGACGGCGGTGACTACATCGACGAGGCCCTCACCGACGACGAGGCCGCGGCCGGCTACTGCCTGCCCTGCCAGATGACCCCGCACAGCGACCTCGTGCTGAGCATCCCCGCCTCGTCGGCGGCCGCCAAGACCGGTCCCGCCACGCACACCGCCACCCTCGCCGACCTCAAGCGGCACTCCGCCACGACCGTCGAGTTCACGCTCGACGTCGACGACCGCGACGCCCTCGACTTCCTGCCCGGCCAGTACGTCAACATCGCCGTGCCCGGCACCGACCAGACCCGCTCGTACTCCTTCAGCTCGGGACCGAACCAACGACAGCTGTCCTTCCTGGTCCGCGTCGTCGACGACGGCGCCATGTCCGGATACCTCGGCGAGCGCGCCCGGATCGGCGACCGCCTCGAATTCACCGGCCCCATGGGCGGCTTCTACCTGCGCGAGCAAGCCCGCCCCGCCCTGCTGCTCGCCGGCGGCACCGGCCTCGCCCCGCTCCTGTCGATGCTGGAGCGCATCGCCCAGCACCCGGTGGGACAGCCCGTGCACCTGCTCTACGGTGTCACCACCGACGAGGACCTCGTCCACCTGGACACCCTGGAGGACTACGCCGAGGTCATCCCCGGCCTCACCTTCGACCACTGCGTCGCCGACGCCGCCTCCACCGCCCGCAACAAGGGCTTCGTGACAGGGCTGATGGATGCGGCGACCCTGCACGACGGCGCCGCCGACGTCTATCTGTGCGGGCCGCCCGCCATGGTCGAGGCCGTCCGCGGACACATCACCGCCCTCGGCGTGGACCCGGCGAGCTTCCACTACGAGAAGTTCACCCCGGCCGCCCGCGCCACCGCGGAGGCCGCCGCGTGAACGTGCACACCGACCGGTTCGCCGGGAAGCGGGCCGTGGTCACCGGCGCGGGCCAGGGCATCGGGCTCGCCGTGGCCCGCCGGCTCGTCGCCGAGGGCGCGGACGTCGCCCTCGTCGACCGCGCCGACACCGTCCGCGAGGCGGCCGACGACCTCAAGGCACACGCCGTACTCGCCGACCTCGAAACATACGACGGCGCCCGCACCGCTTTGACGGAGGCCGCCCAACTCCTCGGTGGCGTGGACGCGTTGGTCAACAATGTCGGCGGCGCGATCAACTTCAAACCGTTCACCGAGTTCACCGCCACCGAGATCCAGGCGGAGATCACCCGCTCCCTGATGACGACCCTGTGGTCCTGCCGCGCCGCCCTGCCCGGCATGACGGCACAGGGCCACGGTGTGATCGTGAACGTGTCGTCGGCGGCCACCCGCGGGATCCACCGCATCCCGTACTCCGCGGCCAAGGGCGGCATCAACGCCCTCACCGCCTCCCTCGCCCTCGAGTACGCCGGGGCGGGCATCCGCGTCGTGGCCACCGCGCCGGGCGGCACCGACGCGCCGCCCCGCCGCGTCCCGCGCGGCACACCGGCGCAGGACACCGAGCGGGAGCGGGCCTGGTTCCGGGCGCACATCGACCAGACCGTCGCCTCCAGCCTGCTCAAGCGGTACGGGACCCTCGACGAGCAGGCCGCCGCCATCTGCTTCCTGGCCTCCGACGAGGCCTCGTACATCACCGGCAGTGTCCTGCCGGTCGCAGGCGGCGACCTTGGCTGATCAGGCGCCCCTGCTAGCGTTTTGGACCATGAACGGGCGCCCCGAACCGCGGCGCGGCCTCGTCGGGCGCACCGACGAGGCCGCGGCACTCACCCGGGCGCTCACCGCCGCGTGCTCCCGGCGCCCCGGCCTGCTGCTCGTCGAGGGGCCCGCGGGCATCGGCAAGACCGCCCTGGTCCAGCACGCCCTGGACACCTTCCGCGCCGACGGCTCCCGCGTCCGTACGGTGTCCGTCTCCGGAGTCCCGTGGGAGTGCGAGCTGGCGTTCGGCCTCGCCCGCCAGCTCGCTCTCGCGCTCGGCGCCACACTGCCCGGCCCGCGGGACCCGGCGGACGTCCTGGAGGTGGCGGACCTGCTGCGGCGGCAGTGGGCGGCCCGGCAGGAGCGCGACCCCGTCGTCGTGGTCGTCGACGACGCGCACTGGGCCGACGTGGAGAGCCTGCGGGCGGTCGGCTCGGCGCTGCGCCGGATGTCCGACGAGCGCGTCCTCGTCGTGCTCGTCGCGCGGGATAGGCCCGACGAACTCGGCGGGCCGACGCAGGCACCGCCCGCCGCCCTGCTGCGCACCCGCGAGTTCCTCGACGGCTGCGAGGGAGCCGCCCTGCGCCTCGGCCCGCTCGATGCCCAGGACGCCCGCGTCCTCGCGCGCGAGGCCCACGGCCTGGCCCTGGATCTGCCCGCGGCCCGGCACCTGTGCGAGCGCACGCGCGGAAACCCCCGCCACATGTTCCGGCTCCTCGACGAACTGCCCCGCGACATCTGGAGCGACTGGCGCCCCGAACTCCCCGCGCCCGCCCGCAGCGCCGACGCCGTACGCCACCGGCTCGAGGGATGCGGCCCGGCCGCCCGCGACCTCGTCGAGGCCTGCGCGGTGCTCGGCGACGAGGCGTCCCTGAGCGAGGCGGCGGCGCTCGCCGGGCTGACAGGCGACCCGCTGCCCGCCGTCGACGAGGCTCGCGCCGGGGGCCTCCTCACCGCCGCGGTCGACCCCGGGCGCGCCCAACTCGCCTTCTCCCACCCGCTCGTCCGCGCCGCCGTCCTCGGCGGGATCGGCCTGACGGACCGGGCCGCCCTGCACCGGCGCGCCGCCGACCTCGTCCGGGACGAGGGCCGCGCCCTGCTGCACCGGGTGTCCGCCCTCGCGGCCCCCGACGAGACCCTCGCCGGCGAACTCGACCGCTATGCGACCCGGCGGGCCAGCGCGGGGGAGTGGTCCACCGTGGCCGACACCCTGGTGCGGGCCGGACGGCTCAGCACCGGGCGCGCGAGCCGCGAGGACCGACTGCTGCGTGCCGTCGACGCCATGATCGGGGCGGGTGACATCCCCCAAGCCGCCATGTTCGCCGCCGAGTTGGAGAGCTTCCCGGCGAGCGCCCTGCGCGACACCGTGCTCGCCTACCTCGCCATCATGCGCGGCCGGCCCGCCGAGGCCGCGTCGCTCCTGGACACCGCCGAGGCGCACTGCGACGCCGCGCGCAGACCGGAGCTGATGGCGAAGATCAGCCAACGGCGCGTGCTGCACGCCCTCGCCCGCTGGGACGGGGAGGAACTGGTCACCTGGGCCCGGCGCGCCGTCGGCCTGGCACAGGCGCACGATCCCTCCGGCATCGAGTCCGAAGCGGTGCTCGGCCTCGGACTCGCCATGACGGGGCGGCACAAGGAGGCCGCTGCCGCCTACGAGGAGGCTGCCGCGGGACACCCGGCGGGCGCCCAGCCGCAGCGCTTCCAACTGGGCCTCGGCTGGGTCGACTTCGCCACCGACGCCCCCGAGTCCGCCCGCCGCAGGCTCGAGGGCGCCGTCCCCACCGGGTACCGGATGGGCTCGACGCGAATCTCCCTGTGGGCGCAGGGCTGGCTGGCCCGCACCCAGTTCGCCCTCGGCGCCTGGACGGACGCCCTGGAGACGGCGCAGCGCGCGGCCCAGCGGCTCGGCGTCGTCCGCATCGAACTCGTGCGCCCGCTGGTGCACTGGACCGCCGCGCAGATCCACGCCCTGCGCGGCGACGCGGACGCCGCGGACCACCACGTCGGCGCCGCCCTGGCCGACGTCCACCCGTACGCCTGCATGCTGGTGCCCTCATGCCTGGCACGCGCCCAGGTCGCGGAGGCGCGCGGCGAGTACGAGCGCGTCGTCGAGGCGCTGACACCGGTGGTGCAGCTCGCCCCCAGAGGGTCCGTCGACGAACCCGGCTTCTGGCCCTGGCCCGATGTCTACGCCAACGCCCTGGTGATGACGGGCCGCATCGAGGAGGCGGACCGCTTCCTGCGCCCGCACGAACAGTGTGCCGACGCGCGCGGCCAGCGCTCGGCGCAGGCCAGGCTCGGCCTCGTGCGGGGCCGGCTGACCGCCGCGGGCGGCGACATCGACGCCGCCCGGACCGAGTTCGACCGGGCCCTCGCACGACTCGACGGGCTGCCGCTGCCGTACGACCGGGCGCGCGTGAACTTCGCGTACGGACTGACCCTGCGCCGGGTCGGCAAGCGGCGCGAGGCGGACACCGTCCTGAGGAACGCGCGGGACGCCTACGCCACGCTGGGCGCCCGCACGTACGTCGAGCGGTGCGACCGCGAACTCCAGGCGGGAGGCCTGCACTCCGGGAGGGCCGCCGCGGGCCTGGCGCGGCTCACGCCGCAGGAGCGGGCCGTGGCGAAGGTGGTCGCCGCCGGGGCCACCAACCAGCAGGCGGCGCTGGAACTGTTCATCTCCGTCAAGACGGTCCAGTATCACCTGACGCACGTCTACTCCAAGCTCGGCATCCGCTCCCGCAGCGAACTGGCCGCGCGCTTCCGGGAGTCGGCCGAGACTGGCGATCAGCCCTAGGGCAGAGCGGGCGGGCCCTCACTCGTACATCACGTACGACGGGCGCGGGCGCAGGCCGAGGACCTGGTCGGGCGTCATCAGGTGGGTGCCGCCCTCGGTGTCCTCCTCGAGGAACAGCTTGAAACCGGTGCGGAGCCGGTCGGGCATCTTGTCGACCAGGCGGTCCCAGGTGTGCCGTTTGAGCTGCGGGCTGCCTATGCCGTCCGCGCTCTTGATCACGGCGACGCCCTCGGGGACGTCGAGCGCCGCTTCGTCGTGGACGACCGACTCCGCGACCTGGTGGTAGACGAACGCCTTCTCCGGCAGGTCGTGGCGGTCCACGAGCGAGGCGAGATGGTCGGCGATCCGGGTGAGTTCGGGGCCGCTGGTGTGTCCGTAGGTGTCGCCGGGGATCTGGCCGGGATCCATCTCCCACTCGGGGTCGAGCGCGATGCCCACGTCGGGACGGACGAGCCACTTCTCCAGAGCCTTCACCTCGCCGAGGGCGTCCGCGCGGCCCGGCTGGATGTTGAGCAGCAGCAGCGCCTTGTGCCGGCGCGCCGCCTCGTGGAAGGTGCGGATCGTCGCGTCGGGCGTGCGCGTGCGGTACGTGCCGTCGGGGCCGGCGTTGGGGTTGGCGACCGTGGCGAGCAGCTCCAGGACGGGCAGCACGCGGAGGCCGTCGGCGTACGCGCGCCCGCGGCGTTCGAGCTCCGTGACACGGTCGTCGAGGTCACCCGTGCCGAGCCGGCCGAGCGCCGTCGCGCCCGGCAGCCCGCAGTAGCCGACGAGCCGGTGCTCGGGGAACAACCGGCGTCCGCCGCGCGGCAGTTCGGTTCGGTGGTGGGTGGGGCTGGGTGAGGGGGACCGCGAGGACTTCGAGGGTCCGCGTGCCGCCTTCTCGGTACCGGAGGGCCGGTCGTCGGCCCCGGACGTGCCGCATCCGCCGACGAGCGCGGCCGCGGAGGTCGCTCCCGCGGCGAGCAGCACCCGCCGCCGGGAACGGCCCGCCCCTGGGTCCGTGCTGTCGTCGTGGCCGGCGCTGTGACCGACTGTCCGCATCTGGCCTCCCCACGAAGTGATCATCGTCCGTGGGGTGCCTTGCCGACGTGTGCGGGGCGAAACGTGTGCGGGGGACGCATGCGGTGCTGATCAGCCACGCGGCCGGGGGTAGGGGCGGAGCTACGCGGACGCGGCCCCGGTGCCCGTTTTCTCGTACGGGCGCAGTGCGTCCACCACCAGGTCGAGCAGCTGGCCGACGCGGTCCGCGCGGTCGCCCGCCGTCGTGGACAGGAACACGCCGAGCAGCATGGTGATCACGTCGTCGGCGGGCACGTCGCCGCGCAGGGTGCCCGCACGCGACCCGGCGTCCAGGAACGAGGCGATCGCGGCGGTCAGCCGTTCCCGGGTGTCCGCCGTGACGCCGCGCCCGGAGGCCGGGGCGAGGGTGAGGCTGCCGGCCATCGCGCGCTTGGTCGTGACGAGGTCCGCGTACCGGTTCATCCACGCCCGCAGCGCGTCCTGCGGCGGCAGCTCGCCGAGCAGGGGCTCGACCGCGTCGGTCACGGCGTCCAGCTCGGCGGAGTAGACCGCCTCGACGAGGGCCTCACGGGTGGGGAAGTGCCGGTAGAGGGTGCCGATGCCGACCCCCGCCTCGCGGGCGATCGCCTCCAGCGCCACCGTCGTGTCGTCCCGGGTGAAGGCGGTACGCGCGGCGGTGAGGAGTCTCTCCCGGTTGCGGCGCGCGTCCGCGCGGGCGGGGCGGTCGGCCTTGCCCCCGCTGGGCGCCGGGTTCGGGTCATTCGTGGACGCAGGCAAAGCGGAGGCTCCTCCGGTTGTGCTACCTTCGACGTAACGGAGGTTCCTCCGTTTCCTCTATCTTCGCACGAGGCGGGATTCCCATGACCTCTTCCGCGTCTTCTTCGGCTTCCTCTCCCTCCACTTCCTCTCCCTCTGCTCCCTCTCCTGCCGCCGTCACGGCGAACGGCGCCCCGCGCCCCGGCGGCGCCGGACGGCTCCACGGCCGGGACGTCTCGCGCGTCGGATTCGGCGCGATGCAGCTGCCCCGCCTGGACCCGGACCGCGCCGCGGCCGTCGCGCTGCTGCGCCGCGCCGTCGAGCTGGGCGTCGACCACATCGACACCGCCCAGTTCTACGGCGACGGCTTCTCCAACGAGATCATCCGTGAGGCGCTGCGCCCCGAGGACGACGTCCTCGTCGTCAGCAAGGTCGGCGCCACCCCCGACTCCGGCGGCCCGCTGCCGCTGCGGCTCGCCCAACGGCCCGAGGAACTGAGGGCCGGCGTCGAGGACAACCTCAAGAGCCTCGGCGTCGACCAGGTCCCGCTGGTCAACCTGCGCCGCGCCGAGGTCGGTCCCGGTCTACGGGCCGAGGGCGACCAGATCGTCGACATCGACGACCAGCTCGCCGTCATGACCGCCCTGCGCGACGAGGGCAAGATCGGCGCCATCGGGCTCAGCAACGTGGGCCTCGACGAGCTGCGCCGGGGCCTGCCCGCAGGGATCGCCTGCGTGCAGAACGCGTACAGCCTCGTGGCCCGCGGCGACGAGGAGATGCTGCGGCTCTGCCGCGACGAGGGCATCGCCTGGGTGCCCTACTTCCCGCTGGGCAGCGCCTTCCCGGGCATGCCCAAGGTCACGGACGAGCCCGCCGTCGTCTCGGCCGCCGAGAAGCTGGGCGCGTCCCCGGCCCAGGTCGGCCTCGCCTGGCTGCTGCACCACGCCCCGAACGTCCTGCTGATCCCGGGCACCGCCGACGCCGACCACCTCGCGGCGAACGTCGCGGCGGGCGCGCTCGCCCTCGACGCGGCGACGCTGGCCGAGCTCGATGCCGTGCCGACGCGAGCGGGAGACATCGAGATCGAGGGGCACGAGTGAGCGGTTCAAGAGTGAGCGGTTGAGGGCGGCGGGCCGAACGCCGCCGCACCCGCAGGGCTCCCGGCCGCCCCGCCGTGCGAGGGACCGCTCCTCGGGTCAGTCTGGAGAGCGGAGCCACGCAGGCAGGACGGCAGAGCCGACGAGGGAGCGCACACATGGCGGGCCACGTGCTGGTCGGGACCGATGGATCGGAATCGAGCCTTGAGGCGGTCGCGGTCGCCGCGCACGAGGCTCGGCGGCGCGGGCTCGGCGTACGCGTCCTGAACGCGTTCACCTGGCCGATGCTGAAGATTGGGCACAGCTCGTCGTCCGAGGACACCCCTGAGGCGGGCCTGCGTCGGCGGGCCGAGGAGATCGTGGCGGCGGCGGTCGAGCGGGTCCGCGCCGAGGAGCCCGGCCTCGCCCCGGTCGAGGGCGAGGTCGTCACGGGCGAAGCGCTCACCGTCCTGGCCGCCCGTTCGCGCGACGCCGACCTGATCGTCGTCGGCAGCCGCGGCCTGGGCGCCTTCTCCGGCCTGCTGATCGGCTCGGTCGCCGTGCATCTCGCCGCGCACGCGGACTGCCCGGTCCTCGTCGTACGCGGCCGAGCGCGGCCGGAGGGCCCCGTCGCGGTCGCCGTCGACGGTTCCGACGCCGCGAAGGCGGCGGTCGAGGAGGCCTTCGACGGTGCCGCGCACCGCGGGACGGACCTGCTCGCCGTGCACGTGTGGAACACCTGGAGCGGCACGGGGCCCGCGGGCCCCGGCGGCCCCGCCCCGCTCTGGTACGACACGGACAAGCTGCGCGAGGACAGCGAGCAGACGCTGACCGGGGCGCTGGCCGCCGGCCGGATCCGGCACCCCGATGTCGAGGTGGAGGCCCGCTCGGTGCACGGCCGGGTGCGCCCGAGCCTGATCGAGACCTCGCAGGAGGCGAGCCTCCTCGTGGTCGGCGCGCGCGGCCGGGGCGGCTTCCAGGGGCTGTTGCTCGGCTCGGTCAGTCAGGCGCTGCTGCACCACGCGGACTGCCCGGTCCTCGTCACGCGCCGCTGAGCCCCGCTGTTGCTTCCAGGTGGCCGCGTGGCGTGAACACCCCTGCCGCACCCCGGAATTGATCACGGGTCTGGACAGCCCGGCAGCCACCCTCGTAGCTTAACGAATGTTCAATGCGGGGTGGGCGAGGCCGAGCCGTGCCGGGCGGAGCGGACGTCGACCGCTCCGTCGCAGCGTACGCAGTCCGCGACCCACTCCGGGAGCTCCGCAATGACCGACGCCGTGCTCAGCGAATTCCGTGCCGACGGGATCACCGTCATCACTCTCAACCGCCCCGAGGCCCGCAACGCGGTCAACCGTGTCGTCGCGGAAGGCGTGGCCGCCGCGCTCGACGAACTCGACCGCAGGGACGACCAGGTGGTCGGCGTGATCACCGGCGCGGGCGGCAGCTTCTGCTCCGGGATGGACCTCAAGGCGTTCCTCAGGGGCGAGACCCCGAGCATCGAGGGGCGTGGCCTCGCCGGCATCACCGAGGCGCCGCCGCGCAAGCCGGTCATCGCCGCCGTCGAGGGATACGCCCTGGCCGGCGGCTGCGAGATCGCGCTCGCCTGCGACATGGTCGTGGCGGCGAGCAACGCCAAGTTCGGGATACCCGAGGTCAAGCGGGGGCTCGTCGCCGCGGCGGGCGGGCTGCTGCGGCTGCCGCGGCGCATCCCGTACTCCGTCGCCCTGGAGATCGCCCTGACCGGCGACTTCCTGGACGCCGACCGCGCCCACACCTACGGCCTCGTCAACCGGGTCACCGAACCCGGCGCCGCACTCGACGGCGCGCTCGCACTCGCACGCGCCATCGCCGCCAACGGGCCCCTTGCAGTCCGCGCCACCAAGGAGATCGTCGCGAACGCGCCCAATTGGGCCGCGGACGAGGAGTGGCAGCGCATGCGGGAGATCGCGGGGCCGGTGATGGAATCCGACGACGCGCGGGAAGGGGCCCGCGCCTTCGCCGAGAAGCGCGCCCCGCGCTGGACCGGCCGGTGAGTGCCGGGCCGCTCGCCGGGATACGCATCGTGGAGCTGGGCGGCATCGGGCCCGCCCCGTTCTGCGGGATGCTGCTCGCCGATCTCGGCGCCGAGGTCATCAGGGTCGACCGCCCCGCCGAGGCAGGGAAGGACAGCCCCCACCCCGTCATCCTGCGGGGCCGCAGCTCCGTCGCGGTGAATCTCAAGGACGCCGAAGGAGCCGCCCTCGTACGGGAGTTGATCGGGCGCTCCGACGTCGTCGTCGAGGGGTTCCGGCCCGGCGTCGCCGAACGCCTCGGCCTCGGCCCCGACGTCCTGCTCGCCGCGAACCCGCAGCTCGTGTACGGGCGGATGACCGGCTGGGGACAGGACGGCCCGCTCGCCCAGGAGCCAGGCCACGACATCAACTACATAGCCGTGGCTGGGGCGTTGCACGCCATGGGGCCCGCCGACGGTGATCCCGTGCCGCCGCTCAACCTCGTGGGCGACTTCGGCGGGGGCGGCATGCTGCTCGCGCTCGGCCTCGTGAGCGCGCTGCTGCACGCCCGCACCAGCGGCGTGGGACAGGTCGTCGACGCCGCCATGACCGACGGCACCGCGCTGCTGCTCGCCATGACGTACGGGTTCCTGGCCAAGGGCGGCTGGCAGGACCGGCGCGGCGTCAACATGCTCGACGGCGGCGCCCCGTTCTACGCCGTGTACCGCTGCGCCGACGACCGGCACGTCGCCGTCGGCGCCATCGAGCCACAGTTCTACGCGGCGCTGCTGCGCGTCCTGCGTCTGGAAGACGACGAGCGGTTCGCGCGGCAGCACGACCGCGCCAACTGGGCTGTGATGAAGGACGAGTTGGCGCGCCTCTTCGTCACGCGTACCCGCGACGAATGGGCCCGCGCCTTCGACGGGCAGGGTGCCTGCGTCTCCCCGGTCCTGTCGCTGAACGAGGCGCCCGAGCATCCCCACAACAGCGCCCGCTCCACCTACCGGCGCGGCCCCCACGGCGGCCCCGAACCCTCGCCCGCGCCACGCTTCACCACGACACCACCCGGCGAGCCCGCCCCCGCCCCGCGCGTCGGCGCCGACACCACGGAGGTCCTCACCACGCTGGCCGGACTCGCCCCCGACGACATCGACACACTCCGCGAGAAGGGAATCGTCGGTTGACGACCCGCTACGTGCCCCCGGGCATGCCCCAGAGTCTCGGCTACCCCGACGCCGCCGTCGGCGACCTGCTCGCCGGAACCGCCCACCGCCACCCCGACCGCACCGCCCTGCGCGACGGCGAACTCACCTTCACCTACAGCGAGTTGTACGACACGGCGCTGCGGCTGGCCGCCGGGCTGCGCGCGCGGGGTGTCGGGCACGGCGACGCCGTCGCGCTGCACCAGCCCAACTCGGCCTGGTTCACCGTCTCGTACTACGCCGTCCTGCTGGCCGGCGCGGTCGTCGTCCCCCTCAACCCGGCCCTGCCGCCCACGGCGCTGCGCGAGCAGCTCGACGAGGCGCGCGCCGTCGCCGCGTTCACCCACCCGGCGACCGCGCCCGGGCTCACGAAGGCCGCCGCGCCGGGCGTCCGCCTGACGGTCCTTGTCCCGGCGACGACCACCGCGCCCGCCGCCGACGAGGGCGCCGACCCCGGCGGCGTACCACTTGAGGAGCTGCTGGCGGACGAGCCGGGGGAGCAGGCGGCCGTCAGCGGGGACGATCTGGCGCACCTGGCCTTCACGGGCGGCACGACAGGGCGATCCAAGGCGGTCCGCGTCCTGCACCGCAACGTCCTGGCGAACGCCCTCCAGATGGCCTGCTGGCGCGGCGCCGCCGTGCCCGGCACCGACGGCGCGGGCCGGGTGGCGCTCGAATCCGTGCCCGCGGCCCGGACCGCGCACACCCTGAACCTGGGCGAGGCCACCGCTGTGGCGCTCGCCCCGCTCTTCCATGCCATGGGACTCGTCGGCCAGTCCGTCAGCGTGGCGGTGGCCAGCACGGTCGTGATGGCGGGCCGCTTCGAACCCCGCAGGTTCGCGCGGCTCATCGAGGAGCACGGCGTCACCACCGTGCCCGGCTCGCCCGCCCTCTTCCACGCCCTGCTCGCGCTGCCCGGCGTCGAGGAGCTGGACCTCTCCTCGGTGCGCAGCGTCAACTCCGGTGCCGCGCCCGTCGACACGGACACCATGCAGCGCCTCGCCACGCTCTTCCCGAACGCCACGATCGTCGAGGGATACGGGCTCACCGAGGCCACCATGGCGCTCGCCGCGCACCCGCTGGTGGACGACAACCCGGTGCCCGAGGGCAGCGTCGGCGCCCCGGTCTTCGACACCGAGGTCGAGATCAGGGACCTCGGCTGCGGACCCTCCCTGCCCGTCGGCGAGGCCGGCGAGGTGTGGGCGCGCGGCCCGCAGATCACCGACGGCTACCAGGGCCATCCCGACCTGACGGCCGAGCAGTTCCAGGACGGCTGGCTGCGCACCGGCGACCTGGGGCGCGTCGACGAGGACGGCTGGCTGTACCTGGTCGGACGGGCCAAGGACATGCTGATCTACAAGGGGTACAACGTCTATCCGACGCCGCTGGAGGACCTGCTCCACCGGCACCCCGCCGTCGCCGGTGCCAGCGTCATCGGTGCGCCGCGTTCCGGGGTCGGCGAGATCCCCGTCGCGTACGTCGTGCCGCGCTCCGGACATCCGGCGGGCCCCGAACTGGCCGAGAAACTCATGGCGTTCGTGGCCGAGCACGTCGCCCCGTACCAGCGGCTTCGGGAGATCCACTTCCTGGACGCCCTCCCGGTCTCGGCCGCCGGGAAGATCCTCAAGACGGACCTGCGGCAGCGGTACGCGGCCGCCGACGGAGCGGGAGTGACACAGACGTGAGCGGCGGCATGGTCGACGAGGCGACGCACCGGGACGCGTCCGGGGAGACGGGCATGGCGGCCCCGGTCGCCCTCGGCGAGCTCGGGAAGGGCGGACATGTCCGGGTCGAGGCGACCGACGACGGGGCCTATGAGGGGTACTGCCACTCCGGCCGCGCCGCCGCCCGCAGCTACGGCGGCGCCGTCCTCGCCCAGGCCCTGGACGCCGCTCGGCGCAGCGTGGACGCGGACCGGGTCGTGCACTCGCTGCACGCCTACTTCCTGCGCGCCCTGTCGCCCGAGCGCCCGGTGCGCTTCACGCCCGAGGTGGTGCGCGACGGGCGCAGCTATTCGATGCGGCAGGTGACCGGGGTCCAGGACGGCAAGGAGTCCCTTGCCATGAGCGTCTCGTTCAAGCAGCCGCAGCCCGGTGGCAGTTGGCGCCAGCCCGGCATGCCCGACGTGCCGGGGCCCGAAGGCCTGCGCGAGGGGTGGACGCACCGGCCGCACGACCATCCGCTGTACACCTCGACCGCGTACCGCGAAGTGCCGCTGGAGCGGGACCCCGACGCCGGACGCATCGACCGGTACGCCTGGATGCGCACGGTCGGCGCCATGCCCGACGACCCGGGCCTGCACGCCTGCGTCCTCGCCTACATCTGCGACGCCCCGCTCGCCCCGACCGCCCTGGTGGCCTACGGCGAGCCACGCCCGCGAGGCATCGCGCTCGCCTCGCTCGACCACGCCATGTGGTTCCACCGCCCGGCGCGCGTCGACGAGTGGCTGCTGTTCGCGTGCCACAGCGTCGTCGCCGGCGACGGCAGAACCCTGGCGCAGGGCGAATTCTGGACCAGGGGAGGGGAGTTGGTCGCCTCGGTCACCCAGGAGGCGCTCCTCCACGTGCCGCGCGGAGTCTCGTGACGCGCGGGTGAAGGTTCACGGGAAGGGGTCGTCAGGACGGGTTGTCAGGTCCCGTCGGGCCGACGTAACTTAACGATCGTTCTACACAGGCAGAAGGGGCCGCTGTGCGCCGTACGCTGTTCAACGAGGACCACGAGGCGTTCCGCCGGATGCTGCGGGACTTCATCGCCAAGGAAGTCACCCCCGTCCACCAGGAGTGGGAGGAACAGGGGCACCCACCGCGCGACTTCTACCGCAGGCTCGGCGAGCTGGGCGTGCTCGGCATCCAGGTGCCCGAGGAGTTCGGCGGCGCGGGCGAGGCCAGCCTCAAGTTCGCGGCCGTCGCGGTCGAGGAGACGACACGGGCCGGTGTCACCTTCGGCAACTACTCGGTGCACTCGAATCTGATCCTGCCGTACCTGCTGACGTACGCCACGCAGGAACAGAAGGAGCGCTGGCTGCCCGGCTTCGCCTCCGGCGACCTCATGACGGCGATCGCCATGACCGAGCCCGGCACCGGCTCCGACCTCGCCAACATCCAGACCAGGGCCGAACGCTCCGCCGACGGCACGCACTACGTGCTCAACGGCGCCAAGACGTTCATCACCGGCGGCGCCCTCGCCGACCTGGTCCTCGTCGTCGCGCGCACCGCGCCCTACGATCCCGAGGACCGCCGCGGCGGCCTGTCGATCCTCGTCGTGGAGTCGGCGAGCGAGGGCTTCTCCGTCGGCCGCAAGCTCCAGAAGATCGGGCTCAAGGCCTCCGACACCGCCGAACTCGCCTTCGTGGACGTCAAGGTGCCGGCCGGGAACCTGCTGGGCGAGGAGGGCCAGGGCTTCTCCTACCTGTCCCACAACCTCGCCCAAGAACGCCTGATGATCGCCCTCGGCGGCTCGGGGACGGCCGCGGCGGCTCTGCGCTTCGCCACCGACTACGTGAAGGAACGGACGGTCTTCGGCAAGCCGGTCGCCCACTTCCAGAACACCAAGTTCGTGCTCGCCGAGTGCGCCACCGAGGTCGAGGCCGCCCAGCTGATGGCCGACCGCGCCCTCGAACTGCACGACGAGGGCGAACTCTCCGTCGCCGACGCCGCGAAGGCGAAGCTGTTCTGCACCGAGGTCGCGGGCCGCGTCATCGACAAGTGCCTTCAACTGCACGGCGGTTACGGCTACGTCACCGAGTATCCGATCGCCCGCCTGTACGCCGACACCCGCGTCTCGCGCATCTACGGCGGCACCAACGAGGTCATGAAGACGATCATCGCCAAGTCGCTCGGCCTCTGACTCCCCTCACCGCATCGGCTCCAAGAAGGGACTTGCCATGCAGCTCGACGCCCAGTCCTCCGTCCTGATCACCGGTGGCGCCTCCGGTCTCGGCCGCGCCACCGCCGAGCGGCTCGCCGCCACGGGCGCCAAGGTCGTCATCTTCGACCTGCCCACCTCCGACGGCGAGAACGTCGCCAAGGAACTCGGCGCCACCTTCGTCGCAGGCGACGTCACCAGCGAGGCCGACGCCACCGCCGCCGTCGAGGCCGCCGTCGCGCTCGCCCCGCTGCGCGTCGCCGTCAACTGCGCGGGCATCGGCTCCGCCGGGCGCACCGTCGGCAAGGAGGGCCCGTACGTCCTCGACACCTTCCGCAAGGTCGTCGAGATCAACCTGATCGGCACCTTCAACGTCATCCGCCTCGCCGCGCAGGCCATGACCGGCAACGAACCGGTCGACGGCGAGCGCGGCGTCGTCGTCAACACCGCCTCCGTGGCCGCGTTCGACGGGCAGATCGGCCAGTGCGCGTACTCGGCGTCCAAGGGCGGCATCGTCGGCATGACGCTGCCCATCGCCCGTGACCTCGCGCGCATGAACATCCGCGTGATGACCATCGCGCCCGGCCTGTTCGAGACGCCGCTGCTCGGCCGGCTGCCACAGGAGGCCAAGGACTCGCTCGGCGCGCAGGTGCCGCACCCGGCCCGCCTCGGCCAGCCGGCCGAGTACGCGCACATGGTCGACTCGATCGTCACCAACCCGATGCTCAACGGCGAGACCATCCGCCTCGACGGCGCGATCCGCATGGCCCCGAAGTAGACCGCCCGCCAACCCCCGCACCTCGTAAAGGAGTTCACCATGCGTGACGCAGTCATAGTCGACGCCGTACGCACCCCCGTCGGCAAGGGCAAGCCGGGCGGCGCGCTCTCGGGCATCCACCCCGTCGACCTCTCCGCCCATGTCCTGAAGGCCCTCGCCGAGCGCAACGGCCTCGACCCGGCCGCCGTCGACGACGTCATCTGGGGCTGCGTGTCCCAGGTCGGCGAGCAGGCCGGCGGCGTCGGCCGGTTCGCGGTGCTCGCGGCCGGCTGGCCCGAGTCCGTGCCGGGTCTCACCATCGACCGGCAGTGCGGCTCCTCGCAGCAGTCCGTGCACCAGGCCGCCGCCGGGGTCATCGCCGGTCAGTACGACATCGCCGTCGCGGGCGGCGTCGAGTCCATGTCCCGCGTCCCGATGGGCTCCTCGCGTGCGGGCGGCCAGGCCGGCAAGCCGTTCGGCCCGCTCGTCGGCGAGCGCTACGACCACGTCGTCTTCAATCAGGGCGTCGGCGCCGAGATGATCGCCGAGGAGTTCGGACTCACCCGCGCCGAACTCGACCAGCACGCCGCCGACTCGCACGAGAAGGCCGCCCGCGCCATCGACGAGGGCCGCTTCAAGAACCAGATCACCCCGGTCTCCCTCGCCGACGGCACCCTCTTCGACACCGACGAGGGCGTACGGCGCGGCACGACGGTCGAGAAGCTGGCCGGCCTGAAGACCCCGTTCAAGGAGGACGGGGTCATCTCGGCGGGCAACGCCTCACAGATCTCCGACGGCGCCGCCGCCCTCCTCGTCACCACGTCCGAGGTGGCCGCGCGCAACGGCTGGACGCCGCTGGCCCGCTTCCACACCGGGACCGTCACCGGCGTCGACCCGATCACCATGCTCAAGGGCCCGATCCCGGCCACCGCCAAGGTGCTTCAGCGCGCGGGCCTCTCGCTCGACGACATCGGCACGTACGAGATCAACGAGGCCTTCGCCTCCGTCTCCCTCGGCTGGCAGCGGCAGACGGGCGCCGACTACGCGCGTCTGAACCCCAACGGCGGAGCCATGGCCCTCGGCCACCCCCTCGGCGGCTCCGGCGCCCGCCTGATGACCACACTGGTGCACCACATGAAGGACAATGGCATCCGCTACGGCCTGCAGTCCATGTGCGAGGGCGGCGGCATGGCCAACGCGACGGTGCTCGAACTGCTCTGAGATGCTCCGAGACCGGCTCGGCGGGGAAGGGAGCACACCATGACCGATCACATCAGCCCCGCTCCCGAACCCGCCGGCGCCCGCCCGCCGCTTCCGCCGTTCACACGCGAGACGGCCGTGCAGAAGGTACGTCTGGCGGAGGACGCCTGGAACACTCGCGACCCGCAGCGCGTCTCGCGCGCCTACACACCGGACAGCCAGTGGCGCAACCGCGCCGAATTCCCCACGGGGCGCGCCGAGATCGTCGCCTTCCTCACGCGCAAGTGGAACCAGGAGCTCGACTACCGGCTGATCAAGGAGCTGTGGGCGTTCGACGGCCACCGCATCGCGGTCCGTTTCGCGTACGAGTGTCACGACGACGCGGGCAACTGGAAGCGCGCGTACGGCAATGAGAACTGGGAGTTCGACGACAACGGGCTGATGCGCAGGCGCCACGCCTCCATCAACGACCTGCCGATCGCCGAGAAGGAGCGCGCCTTCCACTGGCCGCTCGGCCGTCGCCTCGACGACCATCCGGGCCTCAGCGACCTGGGTCTCTAGCGACGCTGCGACTGCGCCCCCGGAACTCGGCGATCACCGCGTCCCCGCGCGTCACCCGCACGTCGTACAGGCCGCTGCGGCCGAAGCGGGTGACCTCGTGGGCGGTGGCCTCCAGTACATCGCCCTCGTGCGCCGGCGCGACGAAGGTGATGTCGGCTCCGGAGGCCACGGTGACGGGGCCCTCGCTGTTGCAGGCGCAGGCGAAGGCCGTGTCGGCGAAGAGGAAGACATAGCCGCCGTGGGCGATCCCGTGGCCGTTGACCATGGACGCCGTCACCTTCATCCGGAGCGCGGCATGTCCCGTGCCGTGCTCCCGGAGTTCGATGCCGAGGAGCTGGGAGGCCAGGTCCGCGGCGAACATGCGCTCCGCGGGGCCCGGTTCGTCGGATTCCGTCACGCTGTCTTCCCTCCCGGTCACTGCGCCGACCGACCATTCGGTGTGTGGTGGAGCCAAGCAATCAAGACGGGTAGGGCTTGTCAAGGGCTCCGAGGAGGGAGCGGCCGTGGGTGTGTCCCGTGAGCGACATCCAGGTGAACGCGGAACCCGGGCAAAACGGTCCCTCGCCACAGCCGTGTAACGGCGCCCGTACCGCGGGCAACTGGCGCCCCACCCCGTTCATCGAACCGTGTGTGATGCACACACGCGCCGTGGTGGGACCGGTACCGCCCGGCGCAACTCCTCACGAACTGACCGAACTTGGAGTTGAACCGTGCGAACCGTGCCCAGAAACACCCTCCCGAAGCGGACGGCCGCCCTCGCCGCGCTGCTGCTCGCCGCAGGCGCCCTGTCCGCTCCCGTCGCCTCGGCGCGGAGCGCGGACGCCGCGCCCGGCGACGCCTACGTCCTTCGCGTGACCACCAA
This sequence comes from Streptomyces nidicola, assembly GCF_050106155.1. Lineage (NCBI taxonomy): Bacteria > Bacillati > Actinomycetota > Actinomycetes > Kitasatosporales > Streptomycetaceae > Streptomyces > Streptomyces nidicola. Next base: position 596,730 of record NZ_JBNBPI010000001.1, on the reverse strand, counting down.
TCCGACCAGTACCGACTACGACAACCGCCGCGTCGATGTCACCGGCACCGTCACCAAGGCCGACGGCACCCCGGCGCCGAACATCCCCGTCACCGTCAAGGAGACCGTCCGCTTCACCACCTGGAACCCGTGGGGCGACCCGATCGACCCGAACTACTACGAGCCGCGGGAACTGGGCACGCCGGTCAGTGACGCCAAGGGGAAGTTCACCATCCCGGACGTCAGCATCGACCACGTGGGCGCGAGCAGCCTGCTCAACGCCGAGCACGAGGTGCAGATCTCGGCCCTCTACGACGAGGACGGAGACCTCGACACCCCGCAGGACGGCTACTACGCGGACACCACCGTGGGCGTCGAGACGAAGTCCAGCACCGTCAGCTACCAGGTCAACAAGCGGAAGGTGAAGGCGGGCGACATCCTGACCGTCCAGGGCAGGGTCACCACACCCCAAGGAGTCGACCCCTACGACACCGAGGTCTTCCTGCAGACGTACTGGGAGAGCCAGTACGACGTGAAGACGACCACCGAACACGACGGCTTCTTCGTGATGTCCGTGCGCGTCGACAGCGACGACAGCAAGTTCGTGCTGCGCACGGCCCCGCGGGACCTCTACGTGGCCGGAGCGGAGAAGACGCTCCCGGTCACCAACACCTCGGCGACGACCGGCTGACACACCCCTGGCCCGTCCGCCCCGGACCGCGACAGGTTCCGGCCGGGGCGGACGTGGCAGGCTTGGCCCGTCGCAAGGAACGTATGTACCCCGAAGCCGAGGAGCTCGACATGGAATGGCGTGAGTTCGCCCTGAATATGGCGTCCATGGCGCGCGAACTCCTGGCACAGGAGTCCGTGGACGCGACGTTGCACAAGATCACCACATGGGCCGTCGACCAGGTCGAGGGCTGCGACTCGGCCGGCATCCTCGTTCTGCGCAAGGGGAAGGTCGAAACGCTCGCTGCCACCGATCAGCTGGTCGTCGACAGCGACCGGCTCCAGGGCCGCCTCCAAGAGGGGCCGTGCTTCGACGCGGCCCGCACCCGGCACCCCGTGTTCCGCCTCAAGGATCTCTCGACCGAGACGACACGCTGGCGCTCGTACGCCCCGCGCGCCCACGAACTCGGTATCGGCAGCATGATGGGATTCCTGCTCTACACCGAGAACGAGGGCGACCTCGGGGCTCTCAACCTCTACTCCAAGAAGCCGGGGGCGTTCACGGAGGCCAGTGAGACCGCCGGCTGGCTCCTCGCCTCGCACGCCGCCGTCGCCTTCTCCAGCGCCCGCGAACACGCCTCCCTGTACCGCGCCGTGGAGACCCGGCATGTCATCGGCGAGGCCATGGGCATCCTCATGGCAGGACACGACCTGACCGAGGCGGAGGCGTTCGCCACACTGCGCCGCTACTCGCAGGAGAACAACGTCAAACTCCGCGACGTGGCCCGCCAGGTCAGCGAACGGGGCGGCCTGTGACCCTCCAGGGACCCGCCCCTCGCCGGCCCGTCGTGGCTCAGTGGTCGGCGTCGGTGTAACGGACCACGCCGCGCAGGTTCTTGCCGTCCCGCATGTCCTGGTAGCCCTGGTTGATCTCCTCCAAGCGGTAGGTCCGCGTGGTGAGTTCGTCCAGCTTGAGCTTCCCGGCGCGGTACTGCTCGAGGAGGCGCGGGATCTGGGTGCGCGGGCTGATGCCGCCGAAGATGGCGCCCTGGATCCGCTTCTGCATCAGCGCCAGGTCGAAGAGCCCGACCTTGGCGTCGATCTGCGTCATGTCCGCGATGGCCGTCACGATGACCTGGCCGCCCTTGGCGGTCATCGCGAGCGCCGGCGCCAGCTGGTCGCCCTGGAGTTCGCCGACGGTCAGGATGACGGTGTGGGCCTGCGCGCCCCAGGTCAGCTCGGCGACGGGACCCGCGGCCTCCTCCATGGAGGCGAAGGTGTGCGTGGCGCCGAACTCCCGTGCCTTGTCCCGCTTGAACTCGACCGGGTCCACCGCGATCACGAACCGCGCGCCTGCCGCCGCCGCGCCCTGCACCGCGTTGATGCCGACGCCGCCGACACCCACGATCACGACCGTGTCGCCGGGCCGGGTGTCGCCGATGGAGACGGCGGAGCCCCAGCCCGTGGAGACGCCGCAGCCCAGCAACGCGGCCGTCTCCAGCGGCACATCCTTCTCGATCTTGATGACGGAGGACTGGCTGACGGTGACGTACGGGGCGAACGTGCCCAGCAGACACATCGGCGTGACCGGGTCGCCGCCCGCGGTGCGCGTCCGGAACGTGTTGTCGGCGATGGACTGCCCGGTGAGCAGGTTGGCACCCTGGTCGCACAGGTTCTGCAGACCCTGCGAACACGGGCGACAGACACCACAGGCCGGGATGAAGCCGAGGACGGCGTGGTCGCCCACCTCGACGCCGGAGACACCCGGGCCGACCTTCGTCACGACACCCGCGCCCTCGTGCCCGCCGAGGAGCGGGTAGGAGGCGGCGAGGTTCGCCCCGCCCCGGAAGTGCTCGTCGGAGTGGCACAAGCCCGAGGCGGCCAGGCGCAGTTGCACCTCGCCCGCGACCGGGTCGCCGACCTCGATCGGCTCGACCGTCCAGTCCTCGCCGGGCTTGTGGAGCAGGGCTCCTTTGGTCCGCATGCGCATCCTCCCTGCTTCGGCAACGTCGCCGCGCCCGACCGCGCCCTCGTCACGAACCACCGGACGGCCGGACAGGGCCGGACACACTTGCCTCACGCTAGGGCGGCACGCCCGAGCGCCTCCATGACCAAAGCGGACAAGGCCGGGACAGATTCGGACACGCAGCCGGGTTGTGGCCGCCGAGAGCACCGTGCTGTCATGAACTCCCCTGACGGGTGCGGGCGTTGGCCGTGTGACGGCGGGAAACGGAGGGCCGGTCATGACCGTGCCGGTGGACACGGCTGCCGCGCAGCCGGAGGTCATCGCCGAGGGATTCACCGACTGGGACTTTCCGCGCGCCGCCTCGGGCGTCGTCCTGCTGCTCGACTTCGCCGCGGAACGGGGCCTCGCCGCCGCCGACTGCCTCGCGGGCACGGGCATCGAAGCGGCCTATCTCGGCGACCCGCACCACCTCGTCGAGGCCTCGCAGGAGATCGCCGTCGTCCGCAATCTGCTGCACGGGCTCGGCGACCGCCCGGGGCTCGGCATCGAGGTCGGGGCCCGCTACCACGTCACCACGTTCGGCCTGTTCGGCTACGCGCTGCTCAGCGCCCCGACGATGCGCGAGGTGTTCCGGTACGGGCTGCGGTACTCGGCGCTCACCTTCGGCTTCGCCCGGCACAGCGCCGTCGTGGACGCGGCGGGCGACGTCCTGCACCGCATGGACGGCGGCCGGATCCCCGCCGACGTACGGCGCTTCCTCGTCGAACGGGACTGCGCCGCCAACATCGTCCTCGGCCGACAGGTGTTCGCCGGCGGCCCGCCCGTCCCGCTGCGCCGCGTCGACCTCGCCTTCCCCGCGCCGCCGGGCGCCGCGCGGCCCACGGTGCTCGACGTGCCGGTCCGCTACGGCGCCGCGACGACCGCCCTCGTCTACGACAGCGGCATCCTCGACAGCCCGCTGCCGCACGGCAATCCGCACACCGCGCAGATCTGCCGGGAGCTGTGCGAACGGCTCGTGGCGCAGCGGGCGGGCGCGAGCGGCGCGGCCCGCACGGTGCGCAGGCAGCTGCTCGCGGGAGGCGGCCCCGACCCCGGCATCGAGCACGTCGCGCGCCGGATGAACATCACCTCGCGCACCCTGCGCCGCAGGCTCGCGGCCGAGGGCACCACCTACCGGCGCCTGCTCGACGACGTACGGCTCACCCTCGTACAGGACGGTCTGCGGGACGAGCGGCTGTCCGCCACCGAGCTGGCGCACCGGCTCGGCTACTCGGAGCCGTCGAGCTTCATGCGGGCCTTCCGCCGCTGGACGGCCGCCGACTCCGGTCGCTCCGAGGGAAGTTGAACCGGGCCCGCCCGCCCTGAACGAACGATCAATTCATTCCGTCGTACGTCTTGCTGCCGCCTCGCGGGGTGACTTAGAAAGAGTCCACGGCCACCGGCGTTCACGTCCATGCGAAAGGCGTCCCGTGTATCCAGGTGCCCATGCCGAGAGTGATCCGCAGCGTCCCGCCGTCATCATGGCGTCGACCGGCGAGCAGCTGACGTACGGGGAGCTGGACGAACGCTCCGTCCGGCTCGCCCATGTGTTCCGGGAGGCGGGCCTGCGCCGCGGCGACGTGGTCGCGCTGCTCACCGACAACTCGATCCACGCGTACGAGGTCTACTGGGCGGCGGTCCGCTCCGGCTTCTACATCACCCTCGTCAACCACCATCTGTCCGCGCCCGAGGTCGCGTACATCGTGGGCGATTCCGGCGCCGCCGCGCTGGTCGTCTCGGACGCCCTGGCCGATCTGGCGCGGGAGGTCGCGGGCCTGATCCCCGACACCGTCCGTGTGCGGCTCGCCTACGGCGGGAGCGTCGACGGGTACGGGGACTACGCGGCGGCGCTTGCGGGGGCGTCCGCCGAGCCGCCGGCCGACCAGCCGCGCGGCGCCGATCTGCTCTACTCCTCCGGAACCACCGGCCGCCCCAAGGGCATCCGCCCCGAGCTGCCGGACCGCCAGGTCGGCGAGGCGGGCGACACGCTCGTCGAACTGCTGCGCCTGTTCTACGGCTTCGACAAGGACGCGGTGTACCTGTCGCCCGCGCCCGTCTACCACGCGGCGCCGCTGCGCTACGGCGCCTCCGTGCACGCGCTCGGCGGGACGGTCGTCATGATGGAGCGCTTCGGCCCCGAGGACGCGCTGCGCGCCATCGAGCGGTACCGCATCACGCACAGCCAATGGGTGCCGACCCACTTCATCCGCCTGCTGCGGCTGCCCGAGAAGGTGCGCACCGCCTACGACCTCTCCAGCCACAAGGTCGTCGTGCACGCCGCCGCGCCCTGCCCGCCGGACGTCAAGCGCGCGATGATCGACTGGTGGGGGCCGAAGCTGTACGAGTACTACTCCGCGACCGAGGGGATCGGCATGACGCTGATCACCTCCGAGGAGTGGCTGACCAAGCCGGGTTCGGTCGGCCGGCCCATCCTCGGGCAGCCGCGGATCTGCGACGACGAGGGCCGCGTGCTGGCCGCGGGGGAGACCGGCACCGTCTACTTCGCGCGCGAGGGCGACGGCAGCTTCGAGTACCTCGGTGACGCCGAGAAGACCAAGGGCGCCCAGCACCCGGAGCACGCGGACTGGGTGACGCTCGGCGACGTGGGCCATCTCGACGAGGACGGCTACCTCTTCCTCACCGACCGCCGAACCTTCATGATCATCTCGGGCGGGGTGAACATCTACCCGCAGGAGATCGAGAACGTCCTCGCCCTGCACCCCGACATCACCGACGTCGCGGTGATCGGCGTCCCGGACCCCGAGATGGGCGAGGCGGTCAAGGCGGTGGCGCAGCCCGCGCCGGGGGTGACACCGGGCCCGGACCTGGAGGAGCGCCTGATCGCGTACGTACGGGAACGGATCGCGCACTACAAGGCGCCGCGCAGCGTGGACTTCGTGGACGAACTGCCGCGCACACCTACGGGCAAGCTGGTCAAGGGAAAACTCAAGGCGCGCTATGCGCAGTCGGCCGAGCGAGAGGGCCGGGCATGACGACGGCAGGCGTCGAGCCCGCGGTGGCCGAGTGGGTGGCCGCACACGTCCCCGGCGTCGTCCCTCCGCTCACCTTCGACCTCGTGTCCGGCGGCCGATCGAACCTCACCTACCGGGTCACCGACGCGAGCGGCACGGTGCGGGCGCTGCGCAGGCCGCCGACGGGCGGCGTCCTGAGCACCGCGCACGACATGAGCCGCGAGTGGCGCTTCCTGACCGCCCTGGCGCCCACCGCGGTACCGGTGCCCGCGCCGCTCGCCTACTGTGCGGACGCCTCGGTCACCGGGGCGGAGTTCTACGTGATGGACTTCGTCGACGGTACGGTGGGCGCCGACCAGGACGCGGTGCGGGACTGGCCGGAGCGGGCCCGCCGCCGGGCCGGCGCGAGCCTCGTGGAGGTCCTTGCCGCGCTGCACGAGCTCGACCCCGCCGAGGCCGGCCTGGGCGACATGGCGCGCCCCCGCGGCTACGTCGAACGCCAACTGCACCGCTGGCAGCGGCAGGTGCACCGCTCGGGCGCACCCGACCTGAAGCTCCTCGACACGGTGCACGACGCGCTGCTCGCCCGCGTACCGACGCAGCGCACGGGAATCGTGCACGGCGACTTCCGCCCGGGCAACCTCTCCTTCGCGCCCGACGGCACGGTGGTCGCCGTGCTCGACTGGGAACTGGCCACGCTGGGCGACCCGTTGGCCGACCTCGGCTGGCTCGTCTCGACCTGGGAGCAGCCGGGCGACACGGTCCCGCCGACGACGGCCGGACCGAGCGCCGCTCCCGGCTTCTGCAGCCGCGCCGACCTGATCGACGCGTACGCGAAGGCCTCCGGCGTCGACGTGTCCCACCTGCCGTACTACGTGGCGTTCTCCCGCTGGCGCTCGGCGTGCATCGGAGCCGGGGTCGCGGCCCGCTTCGCGGCGGGCGTGATGGGCGAGAACGAATTGCCGGTCCAGGAGCTGGAACGCCAGGTCCTGCGCCAGAGCGAGGCCGCGTACGAGGCGGTGGGCGACCTCGGAGGGCTCTGACGCCGATGGACATCGATCGTCACTGATCGGCACTGATGCCGAGGCCAACTGCCCTGTTAGCGTTGCCCCTTGAGTGAGGGGAGAGGGCGCGACGTGACAGTGAATGCGTTTCACATCGGCGGGGATCTGGAAGTGCGGCGGCTGGGATTCGGGGCCATGCACCTGCCCACGGAGCCTGGCCCGGCCCGCGAGAACTCCCTCGCGGTCGCCCGACGGGCCGTCGAGCTGGGCGTCACACTGATCGACACCGCGTACATGTACGGCGGGGGAGCCAACGAGGAACTCCTGGTCGAAGCCCTGCACCCCTACCCCGACGAGCTGCTCGTCACCACGAAGGTCGGGGTCGCCCGGTCGGGTCCTTCGGGCGAGTGGAAGCTCGACGGGCGGCCGGACGTCCTGCGCGACCAGGTCGAGCGGGCACTGCTCCGGCTGCGCGTCGAGCGGATCGAGCTGCTTCAGCTGCACCGCATCGACCCCGAGACACCGCTCGCCGACCAGGTGGGCACGCTGAGGGACCTGCGGGACGAGGGCAAGATCGGCCGGATCGGCCTCTCCGAGGTGACCGTCGACGAACTCGACAGGGCACGCGGGATCGTCGACATCGCGAGCGTGCAGAACCGGTACAACCTGCTCGACCGCGAGCACGAGCCCGTGCTCGCGGCCTGCACGGCTGCAGGAATCGCGTTCCTGCCGTGGCGTCCCGTCGCCTGGGGCGGTTCGGGAGCGACCGCCGAGGTCGCCGCCGTGGCGGCGGAACTCGACGCCACTCCCACCCAGGTGGCACTCGCGTGGCTCCTCGGCCACTCACCGGTCGTCCTCCCCATCCCCGGCACCGCCCGCCTGGACCACCTGGAGGAGAACGTCGCCGCGGAACACCTACAGCTGACCCCGGCGCAGCGCGACCGTCTCGACGCGCTGTGCGAGGCGGCGTAGCGAACGCGGCACCAGAGGTGTGCTCAGCGCACATCCTCCGGCGGCTCGGGCCACGCGGGCAGCGTGTCCGTGTGGTCGGCGAGGGTTGCCGGGAACTTCGGCGGGCGCTTCTCCAGGAACGATGTGACGCCCTCGGCGGCGTCGGGCCCCTGGCCGAGGCGGACCATGGCCGCCGAGTCGAGGCGGTGCGCGTCCCACGGCGAGGCCGCGCCGAGCATCGACCACATCAGGCGGCGCGCGTGGGCGACCGAGACGGCGGAGGTGTTCTCGGCGATCTCGGCGGCCAGCGCGTACGCGGTCGGCAGGAGTTCGTCGTCCGGGACGACCCGCGAGACGAGGCGCCCTGCGAGGGCCTCGGCCGCGTCGAAGAGCCGGCCGGTGGCCACCCACTCCATCGCCTGCGAGATGCCCACGACCCGCGGCAGGAACCAGCTGGACGCCGCCTCCGGGACCAGACCGCGGCGGGCGAACACGAAGCCGAAGCGGGCCGACTCCCCGGCGATCCGGATGTCGGCAGGCAGCGTCATCGTCGAACCGACGCCCACCGCGGGCCCGTTGACCGCCACGATGACCGGTTTCACGCTGGCCGCGATGCGCAGCGCCACACACCCGCCGCCGTCGCGCGGCGCGCCGTCGATGGTGCCGAAGTCCGTACGCCCGCCCTCCCGTCCGGCCGCCCGGTGGTCGAACGTGGACGCGCCGCCCGCCAGGTCGGCGCCCGCGCAGAACCCACGCCCCGCGCCGGTCACGACCACGGCTCGGACCGTGTCGTCGGCGTCGGTCACGTCGAACGCGGCGATCAACTCCGCGGCCATGATGTGCGTGAAGGCGTTCAGCCGCTCGGGCCGGTACAGGGTGATGGTGGCGACGTGGTCGGCGATCCGCAGCTGGATCTGCGTGAAGTCGGTGCCCACGTCGGTGGCTTCGGTGGCCCGCTGAGCGTCGGTCATGTCGTTGTCCTCAAATCCTCAAGTCCGTTGTGAGTAAAGGGAGTCAGCTGTCCGTGAAGCGGGGGGCCCGTTTCCCGAAGCGGGCGGCGACCGCTTCGACCTGGTTCGGGCTGCCGATGAGCGCGCCGATCTCCTTCTGTTCCTCGGCGAAGCCGGTCGCGAGGTCGGTGCGGCCCGCGAGGTCGAGGAGCCGCTTGGAGGCGCGTACGGCGTCCGGGCTCTGCGCCGCGATCCGGGCAGCGGTCTCCAGCGCGGCGGCCACCGGATCGTCCGCCGTGTAGGTGGCAAGGCCGATGCGTGCGGCCTCCTCGCCGCCCACGGTGCGGGCGGTGAAGGTCAGTTCCTTCGCCACGTCGCGGCCCACGAGCTCGGGCAGCAGCTGGGTTCCCGTCATGTCCGGCACCAGGCCCCACGCGACCTCGAACACACTCAGCCGGGCATCCGGCGCGACGATGCGGATGTCGGCGCCGAGCGCGAGCTGCAGCCCGCCGCCGAGCGCGTTGCCGCGCAGCGCGGCGATCACCGGCACGGGCAGCTCGGCCCAGACGTACGCGGCGCGCTGCCCGGCCGCCTGCGCGGGCCCGTCCGACGGCGGCAGCGCGGCGAGCCCCGAAAGGCGCTCCCCGTTCCGCATCGCCTGGAAGGAGGTGAAGTCGAGCCCGGCGCAGAAGTCGGGCCCCTCGCCGGACAACACCACGGCCCTGACGCCCTCTTCGGTCTTCAGCCGCTCGCCCGTGGCGACGAGCGCCTCGAACATGGCCGGGTCGAGCGCGTTGCGCTTCTCGGGCCGGTTGAGCCGTACGTCGGCGACGCCGTCGGTCACGGTGACCGTCACCCGCTGAGCCGTTTCGGGGTCGGTCCTTGTGCTGGTCATGCGTGTGCTCCTCGGTTCTCGTTCCTACGGGTTCGGGGTGGCGGTCATCGGGCGACCTGTGCGGCGTACGCCGGGTTGGCGACCGCCAGCTTGTCCGTGACTCCTCCTCGTACGACTTCGAGGACCGCCGCGTCGTGCGCCGGTACGGCCCCGTCGCGGATCGCCTCCGCGAGGGCGCGGTCGTCGGCGAGGCCGAGCGCGGCCAGGCGGCGGGCGTGGGTCTCGGCCTGGGCGGGCGCGAGCAGCGCCTCGCGGCGGGCGATGGCGACGGCGTTGGCCGCCACCTTCGACAGGAAGCGCAGCCGGGGATCGCCCGCCGTCTCCCCGGTCAGGAAGGTCTGGACGGAACGCAGCAGCGCGTCGGCACCGGGCCGGTCGTGCGGGGGCGCGGCGGTGGTGTCTTCGCGGCCGGCGAGGACGTCGGGCACCGGTCCGGGTTCGGTGACGCCGAGCGCGAGCAGCACGTCGTACTCCTGCTCGCAGACCTTGCGCCCCAACACGGCGTACTCGACGGACTGTTCGGCGCCGGACAGGAAGCGCTCGGCCTGCATACGGCACAGCACCGCCCAGCGGAGCGTGCCGTACACCTCCCACCAGTGCAGCTCGTCCTCACCCGGGCGGCTCCCCGCGATCTCGGCGTACCCGGCGAGCAGCTCCTCGCGCGGGCCGAAGCCGCCCACCGGCTCCGCCGCCCCGAACCGCCATGCCTTCACGCACAGCCAGCCCAGGTCCTCGACGGGATCGCCGACGTGGGTGAGCTCCCAGTCGAGGACGGCGCGCACACCAGTCTCGTCGATCATGAGGTTGCCGTTGCGGAAGTCGCCGTGCACGACGCAGGACGGGCGGGCGGTCGGCGGCCGGTGGTCGGCGAGCCACCGCAGGCCGAGTTCGAGCGTCGGACGCGGGTCCTCGAACTGGCGGTAGAGGTCCGTCAGTTGGTGCAGTGGGTCGCTCGCGGGCAGGTCCGGGACGGACGCGACCGGGATGGTGTGGATGCGCGCGAGGATGCGGCCGAGCTCGCGTGTCAGCTTCGGGCGCACGGCCGCGAACCGCTCGTCCCGCAGCAGTCGGCGCGGGATCGTCTCACCCTCGACGCGCTCCATGAGCAGGTGGGTGCGGCCGAGCACGACGCCATGGTCGACGAGCCGGGGCACGGGTACCCCGGCCTCGGCCGCCACCGCCAGGACCGCGGCCTCCCGCGCCATCACCTCGGGACTCGGCTTGGCCGGTGGGTCGCAGCGCAGGATCAGGGGGTACGTGATGCCGTCGGCCGCCGTGGCATCGAGGGAGAAGGTGTCCCGGCTGGCGCCACCGGACAGTCGACGCCAGCCCTCGACCGCCACGGGCCCGCCCCACGACTCGGCCAGCCGGGCCCGCAGTTCCTCCCGCAACGCTTCACTCACGCGGGCAGCCCCGCCCACGGCGCCTTGCTCACGTCGGCGAGCAGCTTGCGCGCGACGACCATCCGGTGCACCTCGTCGGGGCCGTCGTAGATGCGCGCGTAGCGGGCGCGCCGGTACATGCCCTCCAGCGGGGTGTCGGCGGTGACGCCGAGCGCGCCGTGCACCTGGATGGCCCGGTCGACGACGTTGTGCAGGACCTGCGCACCCCAGAACTTCACCATGCTGATCTCCAGGCGGGCCTGCCCGTCCTGGTCGTAGCGGCGTGCCGCGTCCAGCGTCATCAGGCGGGCGGCCTGGATCTCGGCGGCCGACTCGGCGACGTAGCGCCGGATCTCGCCCTTCTCGGCCAGCAACGAACCATGCGCGTAACGGGTGTTGGCCCGATCGACCATCAACTCGAAGGCACGCTGCGCCTGTCCGAGCCAGCGCATGCAGTGGAAGATGCGGCCGGGACCGAGGCGGCGCTGCGCGATGGTGAACCCCTCGCCGCGCTCGCCGAGGAGATGGTCGGCGGGGACACGTACGTCGGTGAGGCGCAGTTCGCAGTGGTCGCCCTCCGTGTCGCCCATCGTCTCCAGGACGCGGGAGATCTCCAGGCCCGGCGTGCCGGCCGGGACGATGATCGCGGAGACGGCGCCGTGCGGGCTCGCGGCGTCCTCGTCGGTGCGGGCGAAGACCGTGGTGAAGGCGGCCCGGCTGGCCCCCGTGGTGAACCACTTGTGGCCGTTGATGACCCACTCGTCGCCGTCGAGCACGGCCGTCGTCGCGATCCGGGTGGGGTCGGATCCTGCCACCTCCGGCTCGGTGAGCCCGACGCTCGGGCTGATCTCGGCATTGACGAGCGGCTTCAGCCAGCGCTCGCGCTGCGCCCGTGAGGCGTACAGGTCGAGCATGATGGAGTCCTGCATGGTGTACGTGCCGACGGCCAACTGGCCGTACTCGGAACGCCCGATGATTTCGTTGACGAGTGCGAACTCGTACAACGGCAGCCCCTTGCCGCCGAGTTCGGCCGGGTGGCCGAGGATCCACAGGTCCAGCTTCTTCGCCCGCTCCTGAAGGGCCGCGAGCGTGGCGCGGGCCTCAGGGGTGCGGCCGGCGAGCGCCTTCTCGGCGGGGATCACCTCGTCGTCGATGAAGGCGGCCATCCGGGCGCGCAGTTCCGTCAGATCTTCATGTGTCAGGTCAGGCATGCGGATCCGTCCAGTCGGAGGGGCGGGCGTCGGGGGAGTCCTGTCAGTCGCGGGCGGACTCGCGCAGCCGCACCTTGAGCACCTTCCCTGCGGCATTGCGCGGCAGCGCCTCGATGACGACGACCGAGGTCGGCTTCTTGTACGAGGCGAGCCGTTCGCGGCAGTGGTCGGTGATGTCCGCCTCGGTGGGCGGATCGGCCGGGTCCCTCGGCACGACGTACGCGCGCGGGGTCTCCACCCACTCGGGGTGCGGCACACCCACCACGGCCACCTCGGCCACCTTGGGATGCTGGTCGATGACGGCCTCCACCTCGGCGGAGTAGATGTTCTCGCCGCCCGAGATGATCATGTCCTTCTTGCGGTCGACGACGTAGATGTAGCCCTCGTCGTCCATCCGGCACAGGTCACCGGAGTGGAACCAGCCGCCCTCGAACGCCTCGGCGGTGGCCTCCGGGTTGTTCCAGTAGCCCAGCATCAGATTGCCGCCGCGGTAGACGATCTCGCCGACCTCGCCCACGGGGACGTCCCGCATCTCCTCGTCCACGATCCGCGCGTCCACATGGCGTACCGGCTTGCCGACGGAGCCGAGCTTGCGCACCGCGTCCGCGCCGTCGAGGTAGCAGGTCACCGAGGCCATCTCGGTCTGGCCGAAGGCGCTCCTGATGACGACGCCGGGGAACGTGTCGTTCATCGCCTCCAGGACGGAGGGCGGTGCGGCGGACGCGCCCCAACTCATGCTGTTCAGCACGAGCTTGCGGTCCCGGATGCCCGGCACCTCGCAGATCGCCTTCCACTGGCTTGGCACGAGGAAGCAGCCGGTGATCCGCTCCCGCTCCAGCAGGTCGACCGTCTCGGCGGCGTCGAAGCCGACGGTGGCGCCGATGACCGTGCAGGTGCCGTAGAGCATGGAGGCGACGACCGAGTCGACGCCCGCGATGTGGAACATCGGAATGTTCAGCAGGCTCCGGTCGGTGGGCCTCGGCGCCTGCACCTCCACCATGTGCAGGGTGTTCACGACCAGGTTGAGGTGGCTGAGCACGGCTCCCTTGGAACGGCCCGTGGTTCCCGAGGTGTACATCAGGAACGCCGGGTCGTTCTCGTCGACGTCGGCCTCGACGGGGCTGTCGTCGTACGCCTCGCGCACCGCGGTGAGGCTCTCCGTGCCCTCCGGTGCGCTGCTCGCGGCTTCGGCGAGGTGCAGCACCCGGCAGTCGGAGCCGGCCAGGCGCCGCGCCTCCAGGCCCAGTTCGGTCAGTGGCTCGTCGACCACGAACACGGTCGGCGTGCAGTCGGCGAGGACATGGGCCACCTCGGCGGGAACCAGTCGGAAGTTGATCGGCACGGCGATCGCGCCGAGCCGCAGCGCGGCGAACCACACCTCGACCGTCTCCATCCGGTTGGTGGTCAGCGCGGCGACCCGGTCGCCCGGCCCGACCCCCCGGGCGGCGTAGGCACGCGCGAGCCGGTTCACCCGCGCGTCGAGGGCGGCGTAGGTGATCTCCCGGCCCCGGTGGCGCAGGGCAGGGGCGGTGGGCGTGCGCCGCGCCTGGCGCGCCAGTTGGTGGGCGAGCGAGAGACGGCGACCGGCCCGCAGGGACGCGTCGGGCGAGGGGACGGGCAGTGTGGTGGGACCGGATGTGTCGGGTGCGTCAGCGGCTTCAGTTGCTTCGGTCGCGTTGGACACGCGGGGCTCCCGTCGACGGCTGCCGGGCGGCCCGGGCCACCCCGGCCGCGGCGGCCTGCGGGGACCCGATCCAGGACTGATCGAACGTTAAGAGGCGCGCGGACCTTCGACAACCCCCGCGGCGCGAAACGCGGTTGTTCCGGCCAGGTCCACGGGTATGGCGGCGGAGGGTCCTGAGCGGTCGTTAAGACGCCGAGGGGGACATCGCGGTGCGCCGCAGGACCAGGAGCGTCGCGTCGTCGGACCGGTGCGGACCGTCGAGTACGCCGACGATGCGCTCCGCGTACGCGTTGAGCGCCTCGTGCCCCGCGCCGGGGGCGGCGCCGCCCAGGCACTCCTGTGCCGCGTCGAGGAAGCGCTGCGTATCGAGGTCGGGGTCGCTGTCGCGGCGCTCGGTCAGCCCGTCGGAGTACATGAGGACGATGTCGCCCACGCGCAAGGACACCTCCGCGGTGGTGTACGGCGTTCCCGGCAGGACACCCAGGGGCAGGCCGGGCCCGCCCTCCGGGTCCGGGAGTTGGCGGGCCGTGCCGTCGCGCAGGAGGACCGGACGCGGATGGCCCGCGCAGGTCCAGCGCAGCAGGCCCTGCGCCGGGTGGTAGCGGGCGATGATCGCGGTCGCGGTGGACTCGGTGCCGTCGGCGCAGGCCAACTCGTTGAGCCACTCCGTGAGTTGCTCGACGCGCTGCTCGGTGTAGGCGAGGCCCGCGAGCGCGTAGCGGAGTTTCGCCATGAGGGTGACCGCGGCCAGGCCGTGCCCGCGGGCGTCGCCGAGCGCGACGAGGAGGCTCCCGCCGGGAAGCCTGCGCGCCTTGTACCAGTCGCCGCCCACCCCGGCCTCCCGGGCGTCGGGCCGGTACACCGTGGTGGCCTCCAGTCCGTAGGCGGCCGGCTCGTCCTGGAAGTGCGGGAGCACCGCCTCGCGCAGGACGCCTGCGACCTCGGCGACGGCCTCGGCGCGCTCGCGCTGGCGCCGCGCCTCGCGCTCCGCGCGCTCGACGGTCGCGCGCCGGCGCCGCTCGGCGGTCACGTCCGTGAGCACGGCCCGCAACGCCCACACCAGGCTGCCGGGGGCGATCCGTACCGGCTCGGCGGTCATCCGGATCACGCGGGAACCGGCTCCGTTCATGCGCAGTTCGCAGGCGGCCGTGCGTTTGCGCAGGATGACGTCGTACAGCGTCCGGTACAGCTCGGGCAGGCTCTCCGGGGTCACGGTCGCCGCCAGCTCGGCCAGGGTGGGGATGTCCGCGTGGCCGGGGATGCCAAGGACCTGCCGGAAGCCGCGCGACGGATCGACCCCGCCGTCGCCCAGGTTCCACTCCGCCCAGCAGGTGCGCACCAACCGCTGGGCGGCGGCCGCCATGTGCAGGAGGTGGCCGCGCTCCCAGGTGACCAGGAGGTGTTCGCCGCATGGCGCCACCCGTACCTGATCGTTGATCCGCACCGGGCCGTGCGTCGTGGTCATCACCCACTCGACCAAGGTGGGCCCCTGCGGGGCACCCCGGCGCAGGGCCTCGGTCAGCATGTCGGGAAGCGGCGACCCGGCCAGCGACGGAAACCGCTCGAACAGCGAGGCGGGACGACTCCAGTGGGGGACACCGCCCTGCGGGAGGCGCTCGCCGGCGTATGCGAGGGCCGCCGCGTTCCGGGCGACGTAGAGGGCGTCCTGGATCCGGCCGTCATCATCCAGGAGCGGAGCCACCAGGAGCGCAGGAACGGACAAGGCCTCGAGCACCTCACGGCCGGAGGGCGTCGGTGGCAGGGGAGTGGAAGAGACCGGGGCCGTGGGTGCGGCGGCACCCTGGTCCTGGCCTTGGTCCTCGGCCTGGCCCTGGCCCTGGTTCTCGCCCTGGTTCTCACCCTGGTCCTGGTCCTGATCCCGGTCCCGACTGCGGTCCCCGTCCTGGTACGACTCGGCGTACTTCCTGATCCGTCGGCGCTGGGCGGCCAGGAGCTCCCGGATCGACTGGAGCGCCAGGTGGGTGCGGGCGTCGGGCACCGGTGAGGTGGCGTCCATGCGGGGGGAGTGCCTCCTGTACGCGACGTGGCCGGTGCCCATCAGCCTCGACGGCCGGGCCGGGACGGGCCAATCTGCCTACGCCAAGCGGTGGCGCGCGCCCCGGGCGCGGCGGGCCGTTCTTCGGCGCGCAATTCAGGCCGCGGCGGAGAGCGGGCGCTCGACGACGGAGTCCAGGAACAGCAGCACCGTGTGCAGCGCGCCGCTGGCCGCCGGGCAGATCCCGTAGCGGAGCATCTCCTCGTCGAGCTCGGACAGCAGCCGGCTCCCTTCCTCGGCGCCGGAGCCGCCCGCGGTGAGCACGGCGGCGGCGTCCTGCCGGATCAGGCGGACGGCCAGCGGGCCCTTGTCCTGAGCCACCCGCACGTCGTCGATGGAGGCGATGAGCGTGAGGAGCGCGTCGAGCTGCGCGGTCTCCTCGGGGACGCCCCGCTCCCGCGCCGAGCGCAGCTCCGGCAGGACGGTGAGCGCGGTGGCCAGGTGGCGCTCCCTGTCCTCGGCCGTCATGGCCCGGTAGCCGTCGCGGAAGTCCCCGGTGGGTTCGACCCGCGCGTCGAGGTCCAGGGCGAGGCGGCAGGCGTCGTCGGCGCTCGCCACGCCCTGCGCCCACGCGGCCGACAGCAGGCAGAGCAAGCGGGCGGCGACGTCGAGGCCGTTGAGGGAGGCGACATAGGGAACGTGGTGCTGCGCGTCGGCGCAGGCCACCGCGAGCCGGTCCAGGTCGGCCCCGGCCTCGGCGGCGGGGCGGAACGAGCCGTGCAGGCCGACACCGGCGTCGACGAGGGAGGAGAACACGGTGTTGGCCGGGTCTGCGCGGTGCGACAGTCCGGCAGCCCCGGCTTCGGCGTCAGGAACACCTCGCGGGTGAAGGCGGCGACGGCGAGATCGGCGAGACGGTCGGCGGAGTCGTTCGGGTTGCTGGCGAGCATGCTCTGTCGCTTCCACTGGGCGGTTCGGTCGGACGGTTCGGCGCACGGACCGGCGGCGGGCCGGACGCATCGGTCGTACTGCCCGGCGCGGGACGGGCAAACCGGGACCAAAGTCCTATTCGTGGCAGCGGCCTGCGTACACACCGCGCGCGGTGGCTGCTCTGAACCGGTGGGCGCCGGGCCCGCCGGCTACTGCGTGGACCCCGTTCCGAAGTCGAAGTCCTCCACGAAGTAGCTGTCGTGCCGGACGCGGAACTCCTTGAGCTCCTCGGGGCCGCGCTGCGACATCTCCGCGACCCGCTCGAAGTAGTCCTCGCGCGGGGCGCCGGGAGCGAAGAGCATGAGCATGGACACGGGGTCGTCGGTCACGTTCTTGAAGGCGTGCAGACCGCCGGCCGGCACATACAGGAAGTCCCCCTCCCGGCCCGTCACCCACTTCTCGCCGTCATAGAGCTCGAGTTCGCCGGACAGGACATAGAACGACTCCGACATGGCCCGGTGGAAGTGCTCCTTGGCGCCCGCGGACCGCGGGCCCAACACGCCCTTGTAGAGCCCGAATTCGCCTCCGGTCGACTCCTGCGTGGCGAGGTAACTGGTGGACCCGCCGGCCGATGACACCTCCGGCGGGGTGTTGGCCGAGCGGAACGACGCGCTCACCTCGCCCTTGTCTCCGTGGTAGCGGGGCTCGGGGAACTGCATGTTCTCGAAGTACGACATCGTGCGCTCCTGGTCGTCGGGTTCGCCACAACACTGCCCCGGAGTGGCCACGCGCGGCATCGGGCTCGTGAACGATTGGCGCGGACCCGTCGAAGGAGGTCCAAGGGCCTAGGCACAGACAGCGGCTGCCATGGCGAGGATGCGCCGGGCGACACGCACAGCGACGCACTCGGACCCATTTCTTGAACCCTTTCCGTGTGTGCGGGCGGTAGGAAAATCCGGTCGCGCGGTGGAGCCGATGGGATATCGTGTCCGGGATTTCGCGCGGCAGGTTCTCTGCCGCCCCGTTCGGCGCGCTCGGCGTCGACACGCACCGCGTGCCCTGCCCGGAAGGAGGCGAGAGACATGGACCGTGCTGAATGCGTTGCGGCCATAGTTGCCTCCGGCCGTGTGCCCTCCCTCCTCTGCGGCGCGCGGTAACTCTTCCCCCTTCTCGTTTCTTGTCCGCGGCATCTTCCTGAGATGCCGCGGCACGAGATGTCCTGGCCTGCGCGGTTCGTCGCCGCTCGGGCCGCGGGGGCGCGCGCCCGAAGACGGGCCCTTCTTTTGCTGGTCACCGTGATCTCGGCACTCTCCGCCTCACGACCGGCAAAAGCGCCGGTGTGAGTTGACACGCAGCTGGTGAGGCAGGCCCCGGGTGCTGTCCGCGGTTCCCGCTGCCCTGTCGCCATGCCGTGTCCCGCGCTGCGTACACCGGCCCGTCGCCACCACTGCGACCGTCCCTGGCCGGCTGTCTCGACAGCACTTCGACACGAAACGTGCGTGATCTCCATGAGCAAGAAACGTCCCGGAGGGGAATCCCTCCCGTCCGCGCCTTCCACGGCCGTCGACCGTTCCCCGGACGGCGAGGCTCCCGCCGCGACTCCGACTCCGTCACCGACACCGGATCCGAAGCGCTGGTGGGCGCTGGCCGTCATCGCCCTCGCCCAGCTGATGGTGATCCTTGACGGCACCGTCGTGAACATCGCGCTGCCCTCCGCCCAGCACGCTCTCGGCATGTCGGATGCCGACCGGCAGTGGGTGATCACCGCCTACACGCTGGCCTTCGGCGGGCTGCTGCTGCTCGGCGGCCGGATCGCCGATCTGGTGGGCCGCAAGCGCACCTTCGTCATCGGCCTGGCCGGGTTCGCCGCGGCCTCCGCGCTGGGCGGCGCGGCGGCCGGTCCCGGGATGCTGTTCGTGGCGCGGGCCCTGCAAGGTGCGTTCGCGGCGGTCCTGGCGCCCTCGGTCCTGTCGCTGCTGACGACGACGTTCACCGACCCCAAGGAGCGGGCCAGGGCGTTCGGGGTCTACGGTGCGCTGGCCGGCGGCGGCAGCGCGGTCGGGCTGATCGTGGGCGGTCTGCTGACCGAGTACCTGAACTGGCGCTGGTCCCTGTACGTCAACGTGCCCATCGCGCTGGCCGCCCTGCTCGGCGCACCGGCCTTCCTGCGCGACCGCTCCGGCCGCCGGGGCGGGCACCTGGACGTGCCCGGCGCGCTGCTGGGCTGCGGCGGGCTCGTCGCCCTCGTGTACGGCTTCAGCGAGGCCGAACCTCGCGGCTGGACCAGCCCGGCGGTGCTCATGCCGCTCGTGGCCGGCGTGATCCTGCTCGCCTCCTTCGTGTGGTGGCAGAGCCGCGCGGCGAGCCCGCTGCTGCCGCTGCGCATCGTCAAGGACCGTGTCCGGGCCGGATCGTTCGCGACGATGGGCCTGGCCACCATCGGCATGTTCGGCGTCTTCCTGTTCCTGACGTACTACCTACAGGTCGTCCTCGGCTACCCGCCGGTGCGGACGGGCCTGGCCTTCGTGCCGATCTCGGCCGGCATCGTCATCGGCGCGACCCAGATCGCGGCCCGCCTGCTGCCACGCACGGCACCACGCACCTTGATGTCGTCCGGGATGGTGCTGGCCGCCGCCGGCATGGTGCTGCTCAGCGGCCTGACCGTGCATGCGCGGTACCTCCCGCACGTGCTGCCCGCCCTGCTGCTGCTCGGTCTGGGCATGGGTCTGACCTTCATGCCGGTCTACGCGACGGCCACCGCCGGCGTGCCCGCGCAGGACGCCGGTGTGGCCTCGGCCGCCCTCAACACCGTTCAGCAGATGGGCGCTTCGCTGGGCACCGTACTGCTCAACACCATCGCCACCGGCGCCACCAGCCGTTACGTCCACTCGCACGTGCACGATCCGGCCCACGGCGGCGCGACCCTCAACGAGGGCATGGTGCACGGCTTCTCCGTCGCCTACCGGTGCTCGGCGGGCGTCCTGCTGCTCGCCGCCCTGGTAGCGGGCCTCACCGTACGGCTCAAGACACCGAAGCACGCCGGAAACGACGCACCGGCCTAGCGGGCCGGGGCCGTGTCCCGTCACCGTCCACCCCACCCCCTCGAAGGACTCTCCATGAAACCCCTGACCGAGCACGACATCCGTACCTCGTTCGTCAACTGCTCGAAGGGCGAGGCCAAACGCCTCCCCCTGCCCAAGAACCTGGCGGACCTCGACCACTGGGACGACCTGGACTTCCTGGGCTGGTTCGATCTGTCCGCGCCGGATCGCAGATATCTCGTCGTCGAACGCGCCGATGAGCTCGTCGGCCTGTCCCTGCGCTCCGCTTCCGGCAACCGCGGTTTCCTGCGCCGCAGCATGTGCTCGCTGTGCCTGACCACGCATCCCGGCAGCGGCGTCTCCCTGATGACCGCCCCCAAGGCGGGCCCGGCCGGCCGCGAAGGCAACTCGGTGGGCCGCTACATCTGCACCGACCTGGACTGCTCGTTGTACGTACGGGGCAGGAAGAAGGCGGCGCCGGGCGGGCGCATGGAGGAGTACCTCACTGTCGAGCAGCAGATCGAGCGCCTGCGCGGCAACCTCGACGCGTTCGTGGAGCGGGTCTTCCACTGAGACCGACAGGGGTTCGACGGCCATCGTCGCCGAGCCCCTGTCCACTCCTTGAACCGCCGTCTCGAGCTGGTCGCGCTCGCTGGGGCGGTTGGCGTCCCACATCGCGTCCAGGAACGGGTACGCCCGCCGGACCGCGTCCCGCGCCGTACCCTCGCGCGGTGTGCCGTCGGACCGGGAAAAACCGCACGGGCATCCACAGCGCCCGGAAGAGCCTCCGCGCGTCAGCCACCGCACCGCCCGCCGCCCGCCGAGCGATGAATTCGGGAGGCGGACGGGGTCTGCCCTGGTATGACCACCGTCAAAGCCAATGACATCGCTCTCGGTATCGAATCGTTCGGCGCCGACGACGCGCCCCTCGTCCTGCTCGCGGGCGGGACGACGATGCTGTCCTGGCCCGACGCACTGTGCGAGCGCCTCGCCGCGAGCGGGCACCGCGTGGTGCGCTACGACCTGCGCGACAGCGGGGAGTCGACGACCGGGGACCCGGAAGCACCCGACTACACGCTGCGTGACCTGGCCGCCGACGCGGCCGCGCTGGTCGAGGCGCTCGGCGGCGGACCCGCGCACCTCGGGGGGATCGGCGTGGGCGGGATGGTCGCGCAGGTGGCCGCGCTCGATCATCCGGACGCGTTCTCGGCGCTCACCCTGGTCGGCACGCGCGCAGTGGCCCCCGGCCCGCCCGACGACGACCTTCCCGACCACGACCGGGCGACGATGGGCCGGCTGTTCTCGCGGCCGATGCCCGACTGGGCGGACCGTGCGGCGGTCGCGGAGTTCGCCGCCGGCGGCGCCGAGATCCTCGGCAACGACCCTGTGGCCGCCCGCTCGGTGGCCGCGCGCGTCTGGGACCGCACGCCCGGCAGCGCGCCCCAGGTCCAGATGGCCAACCAGTTGGGCATGGTGTTCTCCAGGCTCGACTGCACGCCCCGCTGGCGTGAGCGGCTGCCCGGGATCGCGGTCCCCACGCTCGTCGTTCACGGCCGCCGCGACCCGTTCTTCCCCGTGGGCAACGGCGAGGCGATCGCACGGGAGATCCCCGGGGCCCGTCTGCTCGTCCTCGAGGAGGCCGCCACCGCGATCCCCGACGCGGACGTCGGGGAGGTCGCCGAGGCGATGAGCACGCTTCACTGACGGGGCCGTCCGCCGCCGCGCCCTACTGCGGGTGCGGCGCCCGCGACTCCACCGCGTCGAGCAGCAGCCCGAGGACCGTCTCGAACTGGTCGTCCTCGTCCGCCTCGGCCAGGTGCGGGGCGACCGACGCGAGGTGCGGATAGGCGGTCGGCGACACGGCCAGGTACTCGCGCCGCCACGCCAGCCGGTCGCCCTCCCGGGCCGCGCTGTCCAGCGCGGCGACGGCCGCCTCCTGCGCGCCCATGGCGAGGGCGGTGTCGGCGAGCGCGCGGTAGTAGCGGGCGGCCTCACGGTCACCGAAACCGGCCTGCCGCAGCGCGCCGATGACGAGATCCGCACCCCGGAACTCGGCGTCACGGCGCGAGACCCGGCCGGCCACGGCGGCGGCGACCTGCGGGTGGGTGAGGCAGGCACCGCGTACGCGACGGGCGAGGCCGGCCAGGGTCTCGCGCCAGGAGTCGGTCGGCTCGTACCCCGTGACCGCCTCCTCGATCAGCTGCTCGGCGAGCCCGAGGAGGATCTCCTCCTTGCCGGAGAAGTGGCGCAGCACGGCGGTGTGGTTGGAGCCGAGCTCGGCGCCGAGGCGTCGCAGCGTGAGGGCGTCGGGGCCCTCACGTGCGAGGAGGGTGCGGGCGGCGTCCAGGATCCGGTCCCGGTTGAGGGCGGTGGACGGTGGCCGGCCGCGCCGGGCGGTGCGGGCGGCCGGTGCCGGCGTGCTGCCGCCGTGGTCTGTCATGGCATCGATCCTATGCACCGGCCCGCCCCGTCACTCCGCCGTGGCGAGGTGGGTGACCAGGGCGGAAAACGCCGCCACGGTCTCGGCGTCCCGGTCCGGATCCTCGGCCACGGGCCAGGCACTCGTCTTCACCACGACGACGTCCGCCACCGGATCCACCCACAGGAACTGCCCGTAGATGCCGAGACCGGTGAACGCGCGGTGCTCGCCGCCGAGCGTCCACCACTGGTTCGCGTAGCCGTAGTGCGCGGGGTACAACTCGCTGAGCGCTCCCGGCCGCAGGATCTCCTTTTCGCTCCCGCGTCCACGCTCGACCCACTCCTTCGGGACGATCTGCTCCCCGTCGACGGCCCCGCCGCGCGCCATGAGCAGCCCCACCCGGGCCATGTCCCGCACCGTCGCATTGAACGACCCGCCGCCGACGGCGGTCCGCGGACGGCTGCGCGAAAGCCCGTAGTACGCGGCCGTCTCCGCGCCGATCCTGCTCCACAGCCGCTCGGAGGCGTACTGGGCCAGGGGCATGCCGGTGGCGGCCTCGACCAGCCAGCCGAGGACCTGAGTGTCGAGGGTCGAGTAGTTGAAGAACGTGCCGGGGGCCGCACCGGTGTCCAGAGAACGGACCACGTCGAGTATCGAGCCACGGCCGGTCACGGCCCGCATCAGACGGTTGACGGGTGCCTGCGGGTCCTCGTAGTCCTCGACGCCGCCGGCCCCGCTCGTCATGTCGAGCAGATCCGCGATCGTCGGCCCGTCGAAGGCCGACCCGGCCAGCTCGGGGCAGTACGTCACCACCTTGTCGTCGAGCGAGCCCACCGTGCCCTCCGCCAGGGCGATGCCGAGCAGCACCGACGTCACCGACTTGGTGAGCGAGAAGAGCTGGAAGCGGCGGGCGGGCCCGCCGAACCGGCCCGGATAGCTCTCGTGCACGAGCCGTCCGCGGTGCAGGACGGCGAACCCCGTGGTGTGCGTCCGCGCGTGCAACTCGTCCAGGGTGCGGCGCGTGCCGCGGAACTCGTACGTGAATCCAGACGGCATGTCACCCGAGGGCAGCGTGCGCACCTGCGCGGCGGCGGGCACGTCCGCCACCGGCAGCACCGTCGACATGTGCGTGAACGTCCACTCGTTCATGGGCCGCCGGAACGCGACCTCCTCCTGGTGCCGCCACAGCCAGGCCATGCCGGCCCCGGCGGCCGCGACCGCCGTGCCGCCCGCCATCCACCGCGCTGTGCGTGCCATATGTGTGCTCCCCGGGGCTCGAACCGATTGATGGACCAACGATTTATGAACCAATGGTGACACCACTGGTTCGGCCAGGGCAATGGGGTGTCGACGGTGCGGCGGGGGTCCGGCCGACGAGGACTCGTCGTGCGCCGCCCGGCAGGCCGGGTCACGCTGGAACCGGGCCGCGAAAACGGCCGTGAACGGTGACAGGGAACGACAGGGAGTGCACGCATGGCAGGCCATGTGCTGGTCGGGGCCGACGGGTCAGAGTCGAGTCTGGAGGCCGTGTCGGTCGCGGCCCGGGAGGCGCGGGAGCGCGGCCTCGGGCTGCGTATCGTGCACGCGTTCGTCTGGCCGCACATGCGCGCCGCCGGGCTCGCCGCGGCCGCGCAAGCGCTGCGCGAACAGGCCGACACCGTGGTGACGACGGCCGTCGAGCACGCCCGCGCGGCGGAGCCGGACCTCGCCGACGTCGAGGGCGAGGTCGTCACGGGTGAGGCGCTGACCGTTCTGACGGCCCGCTCGAAGGAGGCGGACCTGGTCGTCGTCGGCAGCCGCGGCCTGGGCGCCTTCACGGGGCTGCTGATCGGCTCGGTCGCGGTGTACCTGGCCGCCCACGCCGAGTGCCCCGTCCTCGTCGTGCGGGGGCGGGCCGACGCGGACGGTCTCATCGCCGTCGCCGTCGACTCGTCGGGCGACGCGCGGGCCGCGGTCGAAGCGGCGTTCGGCGAGGCCGAGCGCCGTGGCACCGGACTGCTCGCCCTGCACGTCTGGAACACCTGGTCCGCCGAGGGCCCGGACCACCACGGCGCGCTGAGTCCGCTCGTGTCCAACATCAGCGAACTGCGCAAGCAGGCCGGACAGACCCTCACCGACGCCCTCGCCCCCGGTCTCGCCGCGCACCCGCACATCTCCGTGGAGCGGCGGCTGCTCGAGGGCAGGGTGCGCCCGGTCCTGATCGAGGCGTCCAAGGAGGCCCGCATGATCGTCGTGGGCGCCCGGGGCCGGGGCGGCTTCAAGGGGCTGATCATGGGCTCGGTCAGTCAGGCACTGCTCCACCACGCGGACTGCCCGGTCCTCGTCGTACGCGGCGGCGCGGAGCACCACGGGTGACCGTTTCCGGAGGTCAATCGGGCACTCCGGCGAGGACTCGGTGCCCGCTCCTCACTGTGCGTGACGTCGCGGTTGGACACTCCCGGGGCGCGTCTGGCAAGGTCGCCGGTCCGATCCCGTGAAGACCCGATGGGAGGGGCGCGATGACCGAAGTGAACACGATCGGCGTTGAGGAAGCGACAGCCGTCGCCCGGCTGCGCATGAACACCACGACACTGGACATCCCCAAGGACTTCGACCGCTGGTCGCCCGACGAGATGTCGGAATGGCTGGAGCAGACCGAGGACGACCCGAACGTCTCCGACACCGACTTCTACGAAGCCCAGCAGACCGTGCACCGCGTGCTCGGCGTCGAGGACGCCTGACCTCAGCCGCGCTCGCCGTACGCCTCCGCGATCTCCTGCGGTGACGCCCACCGGCTGTAGGTCGGCGACTTGGGCCAACCCGCGGGGGAGTCCTGCCACTCCTCCTGCCGACCGTACGGCAGCAGGTCCACCAGGCCGAACAGATAGCTCAGTTGCTCGGTTCCGCGGCCGTCGGTGTGCCAGGTGCGGTACACGGTGTCGCCGTCGCGCAGGAACACATTGACCGCGAACCCGGCGTTCGGCGGTGCGCCGAGGTCGGCGCCGAACTCGCTGTTCGCGGTGGAGTACCACGTCATCGTGTTGCCGACCTTGCGCCGGTACGCGAGCGCTTCGTCGATCGGCCCCTGCGTGACGATCACGAAGCGGGCGTCGAACTTCTCGAGCCCCGCGAGCCGCGTGAACTGTGACGTGAAGCCGGTGCAGCCGCCGCACTGCCACTCCGCGCCCTCGTGCCACATGTGGTGATAGACGATCAACTGCGGTTGCTCACCGAAGACTTCGGCGAGCCGCACCGGCCCGTCCTCGCCCTCCAGTACGTAGTCGGGCAGCTCGACCATCGGCAGCCGGCGCCGCTGCGCCGCGATGGCGTCGAGCTCCCGCGTGGCTGCCTTCTCACGGACCCGCAGCGCCGCCAGTTCCTTCTCCCACGTGACGCGGTCGACGACGGGCGGCAGGGCGTTGCCGGTGGTGGACATGGGGCCTCCGGACGGTGGGGCGCTTGCGCGCTGTTCGGTCGTACGCAGGGGTGGACTGTCCGGGACGCCGAAAGTCATCGGTCGCACGGACCGGTTCGCAGTGACCCGGAAGGCCTCTCGTAGGGTGCCTTCGAGGCCCCGTCGACCAAGGGGTCCGGTGAAGGACCGAGTACGGGGGAGTGGCATTGCGGATACGCGGACAGGGCCGGCGCTTCGGTGGGCGGGTCGCGGCACTGGTGACCGGGGCGCTGCTGACCGCGACCGGGGCGGCGGCGCCGGTCCTCGCCGCGGAGGGCCCGGACGGACAGGTTCGGCTCACGATGGACGTGCCCGAGGCGTCCGGTCTCTACGACGCCGATGAGGGCGCCGCAGCGCGGTTCGAGGCCCCCAGGATGCTCGTGCAACCGCACGGCGGTGTGGCCCGCAACGTCGAGATCACCGTGGACGCCCGGGAGTTGAAGGGCGTCGGCACGATGACTCCCGGGCATCGCTGCACGGGGGACGCCGACGTGTTCCGTTGCCGCTTCGACCCGCGCTCCCTGCGCTACGCGACGCACTTCAGCCCGTTCTACCTGCGCGGCGAGGACGGCGCAGCCCCGGGGGACGGTGGGACCGTGCACATCACCGCGCGCGCCGACAACGCCGCGTCGGTGCGGGCCGACATGCGGATGGAGGTGCAGCCGCCCGACCTGACCTCCATCGGAGTGGAGCGGGTGCCCGGTCTGGTGAAGCCAGGGGCGCCGGTCGAACTGCGGCCGGGCCTCGCCAACGAGAGCAACTGGCCGGTCGAGCGGTTCGCGCTGCGGATGAGCACCTACGGCCGCCATCTGACGGTGGACCAGAAGTACCGCAACTGCTGGTACCCGGACACCAAGGACGAGACCAGGGACCAGGAGCTGAACGGGAGCGAACTCGTCTGGTGCGAGTTCGACACGCCACTGCCGCCGCACAGCGCCTGGCGGATCGCCCGGCCGATGGCAGGCCACCTGGACGCGGACATGCCCGCGGAGAGCGTCCGCTACCAACTGCCTTATGCGATACGGGACAAGGCGGCCTACCCGCACCGGGGAAGCGGCCCGGAGCTGAAGCTCGAACGCGTTCCCACCAGTGACATCAAGAGCGGTGTCCACAAAAACGCCTGGGGCTCACTCATCGTGCGCGGCACCGCGCAGGTCGACTACGCGCCGATCGTCGAGGGACCCGTCCGCGGAAGGGTCGGCGAGACCGTCAAGGTGCGCATCGGCGCGCGCAACGTCAACGGGGGCAAGCTGCCCGGCATCAACCCGGACCGCGTCGAGATCGTCCCGCCCGAGGGCACCACGATCACCGGAACGCCCTACATGGTGGACGGCGACCCGATCGACGACGCGTGCAAACGCCCGGCGAAGGGCTCCCGCGCGTGGCGCTGCGGCCTGGGCAGCGAGGCGTTCGAGCAGATCGACGGCCGTGAAGGGGCACGCACGACCGTGACCGTCCGCATCCGCATCGACGACGACGTGCCCGGTGCGCGCGGCACGGTCCGCGTCGTCGGCAAGTACGACCGCACCCATGGCAACGACAGCGCCGCGCTGCGGACCGATATCGACGGCCGTGAGCGGACCTCCCCGCTCGCCATCGGCGGGGCGGTCGCGGGCGGTGCGGTGGTCGTGGTGGGAGGACTGGTGCTGGCACGCCGGTACCGGAGGAACCGGCGCGGCTGAGGGCCGCGCGTACGGTTCACACCGGCCGGCGCCAACGGCCCGGCCCCGCTCAGCGCTTGATGCCCACGCCCGCCAGCAGGCTGATCTCGGCGTCCGCGATCTCGGTCCCGTCCTCGGGGTTGTCGCGGCGCCAGCGGTGGCAGCAGATGATGCCCGGCTCGATCAGGTCGAGACCGTCGAAGAAGCGGCGGACGTCGGCGTGCGAGCGGAACTGCACCGGCGTCCCGGAGTTGGTGTACGCCTCCGCCACCCCGTTCCACGTCTCGGGGTCGAAGTCGGGCGTGCAGTGGTTCATGGCGAGGGCGCTGCCCGCCGGGAGCGGTTCGAGCAGCCGGCGCACGATGGCGTACGGGTCGTGCGGGTCGGTGACGAAGTGCATCAGCGCGTTGAGCGACAGCGCGATGGGCTTGGTGAAGTCCAGGACCTCGGCGTCCTGCACGGCGTCCAGGAGCGAGTCGGGGTCGGTGACATTGGCTTCGATGTAGGCCGTGCGCCCCTGGGACGTGCTGCGCATGAGGCGCTCGGCGTACTTGAGGACGAGCGGGTCGTTGTCGGCGTACACGACGCGGGCCTCGGGCACGAGGGACTGGGCGACCTGGTGCAGGTTGGGCTCGGTGGGGATGCCCGTGCCGATGTCGAGCCACTGGCGGATGCCGTGCTCCTGCGCCAGGACGCGGGTCGCCCGGTGCATGAACGCGCGGTTCTCGCGGGCGGTGACAGGCAGGCCGGGGTGGGCCTTGGCGGCGACCATGGCCGCCTCCTTGTCGACCTCGAAGTGGTCCTTGCCACCGAGGAAGTAGTCGTACATCCGGGCCGAGTGGGCCTTGCTCGTGTCGAGGTCCCGGCCGGACTGCCTGGTGGTCATGTGCTCCCCTTCGTAGGTGTGGTTCTCGGTCCACAGGCCGGGAACCGTATCGGTGTCGGTGTCCGTCCCGCAGGCCGCCGGCTCATCCGGCGGCCAAGTGATCGGCCATGCCCTGCTTGACGCCGCGGACGAACGCGGCGATCTCCTCCGGCGTGTAGATCAGCGCCGGGCCTGCCGGGTCGGTCGACTGCCGCACGGCCACGCGGCCGTCGGCGAGCAGCTTCGTCTCGACGCACTGCCCGCCGTTGGGCCCGCTCCAGGGGCGCTCCCAGCCCTGCTCCCCGAGGTTGCGGGCCGGCATCCCGTTGTAGACGCCCTCTTCGACGACCGTCATGTTGAGTACTCCTTGCGCATACGGTTCAAGAGCGCCCTGCTGTCATCCGACGACGTCAGCAGCGCCAAACGCGAATGCGCCTCAAGATGGGCGACCACGTCCGCGCGCTGGTCCAAATAGACGGATGCGGACAGGAGTTCGCTGTAGACGATGTCGGGCAGCTCTGGTTCCTCGAACCGGAAGTACGTGAACGGGGCGCACGCCCCGACATGTGCGCCCGCGGAGAAGGGCACGATGTCCAGGCTGATGTGCGCGAGCTCGGACACGTCCAGGAGGCGCTCGATCTGCTCCCGCATCACGTCGGCGCTGCCCACCTCCTTGTGCAGGACGGCCTCTTCCATGACCACCCACAACGTGGGGGCGTCCTCCTTCTCCAGCAGGCCCTGGCGGCGCAGCCGCAGCGCGACACGGCGCTCGAGGTCCTCCTCGCTGCCGTTCGGCAGGCCGCCGCGCAGCACCGCGCGCGCGTAGTCGGGGGTCTGCAAGAGGCCCGTGACGTACTGGGGTTCGTAGGTGCGCAGGGTCTTGGCGTCGGTCTCCAGGCTGACGTAGGCGGTGAACCAGCTGGGGACGGCGTCCCGGTAGGAGTGCCACCAGCCCGGCTCGTTGGCCTGCTCGGCCAGGTCGACGAACTCGTCGATCTCCTGGCGGCCCGCGCCGAAGGTCTCCAGGAGCTTCTCCACATAGAGAGGCTTCAGCGCTACTTCGGCCTTTTCCAGCCGGCGGATCGTCAGGGTCTTCACGCGCAGTGCCTTCGCCGCGTCCTCCAGCGAGGCACCGGCAGCCAGTCGCATGTCCTGCAGCCTGCGGCCGAGGATCATGCGCAGCACTGTCGGCGCGCTGGTACCAGAACGGGCCTCACTCACGCCCTACCTCCCTGAAGCTTCATCAACAAGACCATTCTTGCAGTGACTTGATGATGACGCCAGAGTGATACCCCGCTTGCTGAAATTATCAGGGAGTCGGTTGCAGCGTGAGCACGATCACGCGCATAGTTGCACTGTGAGCGGTCACGGCACGGCTCTGACGCAGCATCCGGCCCGGAGGGGGCGCGCGGTGCTGCCGTCGTCGTCGGCATGCCAACGCCGGGCGTCCGCCTGGGCCCGCGCCTCTCACAGCTCGAGCTGTAGCCCGCACCCCCACACCGCGCTCGCCCCGCGGAAGGCACTGGAAGGCGACATTCGTGACTCTCCCCACGCCCCTGACCCCGGCGTCGTCCCCCGTCTTAGCCGCCACCGCGCCCGGCCGGGAGTACTGGTTCGGACTGCCCGCGTTGCGCACGAGCGCGAGAGCCGCTCGCGACACCGTGCGCGAGCGGCTCCGATCCTGGGGGGTGCCCGGCGACACCTGCTGCGACGCGGTGCTGCTGATCTCCGAGTTGACCACGAACGCGCTGCTGCACACGGACAGCGATCACGTCCTGTGCGGCCTCAGGCTGACCGGCGACGAGCGGAATCTGCGCATCGAACTGCACGACGACAGCCCCACCCCGGTACAGCCGACCGAGCACCGCGCAGGTCCCGGCGAGGAGGGCGGGCGAGGCCTGTTCCTCGTCCAGCAGCTCGCGAACCGCTGGGGCTCCGCGCGCTCGTCGCGGGCCGAAGGAAAGGTCGTCTGGGCCGAGTTGACGGCCTTTTCCTGAGTCCATGGAGACCGGTAGGGGCCGCGCGGCCCCGCCCTTTCACCCTCGCGCGGCGAGGAATCCATTCTCCTCGAGCCACCTACAGGAGGCGCCCATGACCCCCCACTGCGAAACCGCTTCACCCGCCGTGCTGTACGTATGTGCGGACCGGTCCCCGGAAGTGTCAGGGACAGCCACGCAGTGCGCGCAGACCGAAGGCCGCGCGTTCGCCCAGGAGCGCGGTCTGACGATCGCCGAGGTCGTCACCGACACCTACGGGGAGCCCGATCCGGCCCGGCGCACCGGCTGGCGGCGGGTGCGGCAGCTGGTCCAGACCGGCGATGTCACCGCGGTCCTCGTCCGCTGGCCCTGCGCCATCGCGCCGGAGTCCGCGCACGAACTCCGGCACAGAGAGACCAGCTGGCTCCGGGACCACGGTGTGCGCGTGCGCTACACCTGGGCGCCGCTCACGCGTCCAGGCCCCCTCGCTTGACGAGCTGAGCCGCGATCACGTTCCGCTGGATCTCGTTCGTCCCCTCGCCGACGATCATCAGCGGCGCGTCGCGGAAGTAGCGTTCGACGTCGTACTCGGTGGAGTATCCGTAACCGCCGTGAATGCGGACGGCGTTGAGGGCGATCTCCATCGCCGCTTCGGACGCGTACAGCTTCGCCATCCCCGCCTCCATGTCGACCCGACGGCCCGCGTCGTACTCCCGGGCCGCGTGCAGGGTCAGCTGGCGGGCCGCGGTGAGCTTGGTGGCCATGTCGGCGAGATAGTGGCCGATCGCCTGGTGCTGCCAGATCGGCTTGCCGAACGACTCCCGCTCCTGCGCGTACGCGAGCGAGTCCTCCAGGGCGGCACGGCCGACGCCGAGGGCGCGCGAGGCGACCTGAAGACGGCCGGTCTCAAGACCCTTCATCATCTGGCCGAACCCCTTGCCCTCCGCCCCGCCGAGGACACTGCCGGCGGCGGCGACGTATCCGTCGAATGACAGCTCACAGCTCTCGACCCCCTTGTAGCCCAGCTTGGGCAGGTCGCGGGAGACGGTGAGCCCAGGACCGTGCTCGACGAGCAGGATCGAGATGCCCCGGTGGGTCGGCGTCGCGTCCGGGTCGGTCTTGCACAGCAGCGCGATGAGGCCGGAGCGGCGGGAGTTGGTGATCCACGTCTTGGAGCCGCTCACGACATAGGTGCCGTCGTCCTGGCGGCGGGCCGTGGTGCGCATCGCCTGCAGGTCGCTGCCGCCGCCCGGCTCCGTCAGCGCCATCGTCGCGCGCAGCTCGCCGGTGGCCATGCGGGGCAGATACGCCGCCTTCTGCTCCTCGGTCCCGTAGAGGGTGAGCAGCTTGGCGACGACGGTGTGCCCGCCCATGGCGCCCGCGAGGCTCATCCAGCCGCGCGCGAGCTCCTCGGTGATCAGGACATAGGCGGGCATGGAGACGGGGGTGCCGCCGAACTCCTCCGGGACGGCGAGCCCGTAGATACCCATGTCCTTCATCTGTTCGATGAGGGCTTCCGGGTAGGTGTTGGCGTGCTCCAACTCCTGTGCGACCGGCTTGACCTGCTTGTCGACGAAGTCGTGCACGGTCTCGACGACGAACCGCTCGTCGCTGTCCAGGGCGTCCAGGGTGCTCACGGGCCTTCTCCTCTGCTTGCTTGCTGTCTTGTCGCTGTGTCCGGGGGAGGGGGAGTGTCAGATCGCGCCCGCTGCGCGCAGGCCCGCGATCTGCTCGGCGGTGCGTCCCCGCTCCTTCAGGAGGCGTTCGGTGTGCTCGCCGAGGGCGGGAACCGGGTCCATCCGGGGATCGATTCCGGCCAGATCGGCCGGGGGTCGCAGCGCCTGTACGGGGCCGCCGGGCGTGCCGACCTCGTGCCAGCGCCCGCGTCCTGCGAGCACCGGGTGGTCGAGGAATTCGGCGACGTCGTTGACGCCCGCGTTCGCGATGCCCGCCGCGTCGAGCGCCTCGGCCGCGTCGCCGCCCTCGCACTGCTGGAAGCGCTCGGCGATGAGGACGTTCAGCTCGTCACGGTGGGCGACGCGGTCGGAGCCGGTGGCGAAGCGCGGGTCCGCGGTCAACTCGGGCAGCTTCAGGAACTGTTCGCACAGCGCGCGCCACTCGCGTTCGTTCTGTACGGAGATCAGGATCTGCTTGCCGTCCCGTGCGGTGTAGGCGCCGTACGGGGCGATGGTGGCGTGCTGGGTGCCGATGCGCGGCGGCTGGGTACCGCCGTAGCGGGTGTAGTTGGCGGGCTGGCCCATCCACTCCGCGAGCGCCTCGAACAGTGACACCTCCACCGCGCGCGCGACACCCGTGGTCGCGCGGGTGAACAGGGCGGTGAGGATGCCGGTGTAGGCGTACATACCGGCGGCGATGTCGGCGATCGACACGCCTGCCCTCGCGGCCTCCTGGGCCGTGCCGGTGAGCGAGACGAGACCGGTCTGGCACTGCACCAGCATGTCGTACGCCTTGCGGTCGGCCCAGGGGCCGCTGGTGCCGTAGCCGGAGACGGTGCACGGGATCAGGCGCGGGTACTTGGCGGCCAGCGTGGCCGCGTCGAGGCCCAGGCGGGCGGCGGCGCCCGGGCCCAGGTTCTGCACGAACACATCGGCGTCCGCGAGGAGTTCGTCGAGCAGTTCGCGCCCGGCCGGCGACTTCACGTCCAGCGTGAGCGACTCCTTGCCGCGGTTCAGCCAGACGAAATAGCTCGACTCGCCGTGCACCGTGGAGTCGTAGCGGCGGGCGAAGTCGCCGCCGTCGGGCCGCTCCACCTTGATGACGCGGGCGCCGAGGTCGGCCAATTGGCGCGTGGCGAAGGGGGCGGCCACGGCCTGTTCGAGGCTGACGACGGTGATCCCGGACAGGGGATGCTGCGGCGGTGCGGCGGCACGGTCGGTCGTCCCGGTCATGCGGTGACCTCCAGGAGCGGGGGTGGGCATGTGACGTGCACGGGGTGGCCGGCGGGCGGCCGTTCCGTGACGACTAACATCATGGGTCTTCATGGCAATGCTCGGGAAATAGCAAATTGTGATGCCGTCATGCGCGGCGCGGATGGCAGGCGAGGGGCGGGGCGCGATGGACATCAAACAGCTCAAGGCGCTGGTGACGGTGGCCGAGGTGGGCAGCGTCACGCGTGCCGCGACGGTCCTGCACCTCGTGCAGCCCGCCGTCACCCGCCAGATCCGCACCCTGGAGGAGGAGTTGGGCGTCCCGCTCTTCGAGCGGACCCGGCAGGGCATGCGGCCCACCGAGGCCGGAGCGGCCGTCGTGGAGCGGGCCCGGCGGGCGCTGCACGAGCTGGAGCGCGCCCGCGCGGAGGTGCGGCCCACGCCCGGCGAGGTGTCCGGCATCGTGACCGTCGGCCTGCTGGAGAGCACCCTCGAGCTGCTCGCGGAACCACTGGTGACGGCCATGCGCGAGGCCCATCCGGGCGTGCAGCTGCGGGTGATGACCGCGTACTCGGGCCATCTTCAGCAGTGGCTCGACGACGGCGACCTCGATCTGTCGCTGCTTTACAACCTCGACCGTGCGCCCTCCCTGAACGTACGGCCCCTGGTGCGCGAGCGGCTGTGGGTGGCGGCCCCGCCGGCGGCCGGGCTCCGGGCCGAGCGCCCCGTTCCGTTCGCCGAGGCGGCGGCGCGCCCGCTGGTGATGCCGACGTCCGGGCACGCGCTGCGCGCGCTCATCGAATCGGCCGCGGCCCGCGCGGGCGCCCGCATCGAGGTCGCGGCGCAGACGAACTCGATGCCCGTACAGAAACAACTCGCCCGGGCCGGACACGGCTGGACGATCCTGCCGGGCGTGGGCATCGCCGAGGACGTCGCGGCCGGCGAGCTCAGCGCCGCGCCGCTGTGCGAGCCCGCCGCGTGGCGCTCCATCGTGCTGGGCACACCCCGCACCGGCCGCACACCACCCGCCGTGAACGTCGTCGCGCAGGAACTGGTGCGCCAGGTCAACGCCGCAGTGGAGAACGGCAGGTGGCCCTCGGCTCGGCTCCCCGAGGCGGAGGACGGAGCGGCGGGGGAGCAGTGACATCAGCAGTGACCCCCAACGACCACGACACCTTCCACGAACAGCGCCCCAGGAGAACCATGCCGGACATCCACCAGCTCGAAGCCACCACGCCCGCGAGGGCTACTCCACACGGCAGTTCGCGGACGACGTGATCGCCGTGCTCGACGCCCTCGGGATCGAGCGCACCGACCTGTACGGCACCTCCATGGGAGCGCGACGCCGACGTGCGCCGCGCGCTGGCCGCGGCCACCTGCGCGCCAGCAACCGGCACGATGCATGGGACGCCCTGCCGCACATCACCGCGCCCACGCTCATCCTCCACGGCGACCAGGACCGGCTCACACCGCCGGACAATCTGCCGAGGCGGTTCTCGACTTCCTCGACAAGGCGCCGGGGTAAGGCCGTCCGCGGGGATGCGGCGCCTGCGGCCTCCCATGCTCCCGGCGCAGGGACTCCCATGCTCCCGACGCATGGGAGCATCACCATTTTCTATTGTTCCGCATCCCGCATCAGCGCTCATGATGAGTGGCGTTTTGAGCCGCCCGACCACCTCGTATCGAGCACTGAGTACGGAGACGCCACGGATGAGCAAGACACCGGCCCCCAGCCCACCCTCCCGCGTCACCGCGAACGTCGTGCGCGGCTGTCTGGGCAACCTCATCGAGTGGTACGACTGGTTCGCCTACGCCACCTTCAGCGTCTACTTCGCGCCGGTGTTCTTCCCGGAAGGCAGCCAGACCGCCCAACTCCTGTCCACGGCCGTAGTGTTCGCGGTCGGGTTCCTGATGCGGCCGCTCGGTGGCTGGCTGCTCGGCGCCTACGCGGACCGGTTCGGCCGACGGCGGGCGCTCACCCTCTCCGTGCTGCTGATGAGCGCCGGATCGCTCGTCATCGCCCTGTCGCCGGGACATGACGTCATCGGCCTGTGGGCGCCCGCCCTGCTCGTCGTGGCACGTCTGGCCCAAGGGCTGTCCGTCGGCGGCGAGTTCGGCTCCAGCGCCTCGTATCTCTCCGAGGTGGCACCGCCCGGGCGGCGCGGCTTCTACTCCAGCTTCCAGTACGTGTCCATCGTGCTCGGCCAGCTCTCCGCGCTGCTCGTGGCGATCGTCCTCCAGAACGTGCTCACCGAGGCCCAGTTGGCGAGCTGGGGCTGGCGCATCCCGTTCGTCGTCGGCGCGGTGGCCGGTCTCACCGTCATGTACCTGCGGCGCACCATGGAGGAGTCCGAGCACTTCCAGAAGGAACAGGCACGCGCCACCGACGGCGAACGCAAGGGGCTCGTCGCCCTGTTCAAGGAGTACCCGCGCCAGCTGCTCGCCGTGTTCGGCCTCGCCATCGGCGGCACCGTCGCCTTCTACACGTACACCACCTATCTGCAGAAGTACCTCGTGAACACCGCGGGCATCCCCAAGTCGACCGTGACGGTCATCGGCTTCGCGGCCCTCTTCGTGTACATGCTGCTCCAGCCGCTGGTCGGCGCGCTGTCCGACCGGGTGGGCCGCCGCCCCGTCATGTTCGGCTTCTCGATCGGCTGCATGGTGCTCACGGTCCCGGTGATGACCTTCCTGGGACACACCGGCAACCCGTGGGTCGCCTTCCTCCTGATGACCCTCGCCCTCGCGTTCGTCACCGGGTACTCGGCCCTCGCCGCCATCGTCAAGGCCGAGATGTTCCCCACCAAGGTGCGCGCCCTGGGTGTCGGCCTCCCGCACGCCCTCGTCACCGCCACCTTCGGCGGACTGACCGAGCCGATCGCGCTGGCCCTCAAACAGAACGGCCACGAGACCGTGTTCTTCTGGTACGTGACCGGATGCGTCGCCCTCACGCTGCTGGCCACGCTCCTCGTGCGCGAGCCGTCCCGCGACTCCCACCTGGAGACCGAACCGGGCACCTCGGCCGCCCCCGCCGAGCCCTCCGCCACGACCACGGCGTGACACCCGCCCCTCAACGGAAGGCAAATCCCCACCATGGAACCCGCCGCCTCCACACCCACCCTCGGCTCCTACGTGGAGTCCTGGGCGCCCTCCGCGACGACCGACGAGGACGCCCTGCCCCCGGGCCCGGCCGCCGCCCTCTCGGCCGTTCTCGATCTACCCGAACCGGCAGCGAAGGCGGGTGACGCCCTGCCCCCGCTGTGGCAGTGGCTGTACTTCCTGGAGTGGCCGGCGCAGAGCGAACTCGGCCCCGACGGACACCTCGCCGACGCCCGTTTCCTGCCGCCGATCCCCGATCGGCAGCGCATGTTCGCGGGCGGCCGTGTGAGCGTCGAGGAGCCGCTGCGCCTCGGTGAACCGGCCGAACGCGTCTGCGGCCTCGCCTCCGTCACACCCAAGAGCGGCCGCAGCGGCGAGCTGCTCTTCGTCACCGAACGCCGCGAGTTCCGCCAGGCCGGCCGCACCTGCCTCGTCGAGGAACAGGACATCGTCTACCGCTCAGGACGCAGCGCGGCGGCCGGCCACCCCACCGTGGCCGACAGCACGACCGTCCCGCACTCCGAGACCCCCTGGCAGCTGCGGGCACAGCCCGACGAGCGTCAGCTCTTCCGGGTGAGCGCGCTGACCGCGAACGCCCACCGCATCCACTACGACGCCCCGTACTGCCGCGACGTCGAGGGATACCCCGGCCTTGTCGTCCACGGACCGCTGCTCGCGCTGCTGATGCTGGACCTCGTGCGCCGCAACGCGCCCGAACGACAGGTGGGTTCGCTCTCGTACCGTTTGCACCGACCCGTCTTCGCGGGAGAACATCTGCTGGCCACCGGGACGCCGGCGGAGGACGGCCGGGGCGCCCAACTGGGCGTCGCCACGCACCGGGAGGCGCGGCACGCGTCCGCGGAGGTGACGTTCGTATGACGGGCGCTCCCAGTACCCGCGAGGCGATCGCGGCCGCGCGCAGCTTCCTCTTCGTCCCCGGCGACCGCCCCGACCGCTACGCCAAGGCGCACGCCTCCGGCGCCGATCTCGTCATCATCGACCTGGAGGACGCGGTCGCCCCGGCCGACAAGGACGAGGCCCGTACGCATGTCGCCGCCTGGCTGGCCGCGGGGCACCGGCCGGTCGTGCGTGTCAACGCCCCGGGCACTCCCTGGTCCGAGGCCGACCTGGCCGTGGCGGCGGAACACGGCTGCCCGGTGATGGTGCCCAAGTCCGAGGATCCGGCGGCCCTTTCGGAGATCGCGGCGCGAACGGCCGGCCGCTGCCCGCTCATCGCCCTCATCGAGACCGCGCGCGGGGTACTGCGCGCCCACGAGGTGGCAGAGGCGCAGGGCGTGGTGCGCCTCGGCTTCGGCAACGTGGACCTCGCCGCCGACCTCGGCGTCGCGCACGACGACCACCTCGCGCTGGCACACGCCCGGTCCCAGGTGGTGCTCGCGGCCGCGGCCGCCGGCCTGTGTCCGTCGGTCGACGGTGTCACCACGTCCGTACGGGACGCGGACACCCTCGACGCCGATGTCACGCACGGCCGCCGCCTCGGATTCGCGGGCAAGTTGTGCATCCATCCGGCCCAACTCCCCGCCGTGGCAGCGGGGTTCACTCCCAGAGACGCCGAACTGGCCTGGGCGCGATCCGTGCTTGCCGCGGGTGACACTGTCACCACCGTCGAAGGACAGATGGTCGACAAGCCCGTCCTGGACCGGGCCCGACGCCTCCTCGCCCAGGCCGGGCGGACGGGCTGAGTCACGGCAGCTTGTGGGCCTGCTCGATGTGTTGGACGCCGTAGTAGGTGGCAATGCAGGAAGCGGGCCACTTCGCCTTCCCGCCATGGCGGAACGGCTCGGTCATCCTGCTCTGCGGGAGCCGCTTGTACGGCAGGACCTGGGCGCCGGCCGCTGCCTGAGCGCGCATCCAGCGATCCTGCCGGTCCCAGTCGCGGGCATGCGTCTGCATGGTGGTCGCGAGGCCCGCGAGTGACACCGCCAGGGCGACGCAGACGGCGGCGTACAACAGGCCACCGGCCGCCAGAACGGGTGTCGTCCGCGGCACCCGGTCCCGCGCTGCGTGCCCGGCGAGAGTGCCGACGAACACCAGGAGCAGGAGGTAGAGCAGCAGGTAGTCGTTCCACAGGCGGGTCGACGACACCACGTGGTGCTTGAACACCGGGTACGTGATGGCCGTGCACACGTAGCCGGACACGAGCAGCGCGCCGACCCCCGCGACCAGGACCGGCCCGTACTTCCTCGCGGCCGGGACACGGCCCGCGACGCCCGGGGTGAGCACTCCCAGGATGACGCCCACGACGACGGCTCCCAGGTACCACCAGGTCGTGAGCACCGTCGCGGCGATCTCGCCGAATCCGTGCAGGGCGCCCAGCAGCGAGTCGGGGGTGAACAGCGTCGACGCGTGCTTGCGCTCGCGGCGGCGTGAGGCGCCGGGGGAGGTGTAGAGGATCAGCGTGCCGATCACGATGCTCGCGATGCCGGCCGTGCAGCACAGGCGGAGGAACCGCCGCCGTGCTTCCGGGAAGACACGTCCGCTGATCAGCAGCGCGCCCGCCAGGACGGTCGCGGCGACGACGCTCGTCTCCTCCGAGACGAGCCCCAGCGACACCCCCGCGAGGACGACGGTGCCGAGCGCGAGGTATTTGCCGCGCCGTGACGTCGCCCGCAGCGCCGGTACGGCCGCCGCGCAGGCGAACACCGGGGGCAGGGTGTGGGACACGGAGGCGGCCGGCCAGTAGAACGTCTTGTAGGTGTTGGGCGATCCGAAGAGGAACAGCGCCGTCACCATGGACGCCACCAGCAGCGGGACACCCCGGGGGACCCGCACCCGTACGGCGTGCAGGACGGCGGCTGTGAAGGCCCACAGGAGCGCGAGGACGAGCACGCCACTGACCGGTGCGAACCACTGCTGCCCCGGCTCACCGAAGCGCGCATACGCCCACACCAGCACGGCGTTGACGACCCGTCCGTTGTCGTGGAGGTAGAACTTCCCGACCATCGCGGCCAGTCCGCCGTCGTGGACCACCGGCAGGAAGCACCAGTCGTCCCCGCCGGTACGCACCAGGCGCGCGTTCCATGCGGCGAATACGAGCACGGCGAGCGGTAGGAGGGAGAGCAGCCCCAGCGGTGCGGCCGTCCGCCACCATGCCTTCCGCCATTGCGGCGGGACATCGGTGTGCTGGTCCTGAACAGCCTTCTCCGGTGCATGCACCACAGGCTGGCTCCTTCTGCGTCGAGTGTCGCCGGTCGGCCTGCTCGAAAGATAACGCGGTAGGGGTTTATCCCGGCGCGTTCGGCCGCGCCTTCTTACCGTTGTCTTGACCTGATGCGTCATGGTGGTGGCCGTAGTCGCAAATGCTGGACTCACACCTGCCGGGGTGGCGAATGGAAGCGTGCCAGATCTCAGTTGTCGTGCCGTGCTTCAATGAGGAAGAAGTGATCAACACATTTCACTGTGCGTTGACGGAGGTCCTGGAAGGGACGGGGCGCTCCTTCGAGATCTGTTACGTCGACGACGGCAGCCGCGACAGCACCCGTGCCCAACTCCGCGCTCTGGCGGCCGAGGACAACCGGGTTCGCTATACATCCTTCAGTCGGAATTTCGGTAAGGAAGCGGCCATGCTCGCGGGGCTGCGTATGTCCCGGGGTGCGGCCGTGGCCCTGATGGACGCCGACCTCCAGCATCCTCCGGGGCTGCTGTACCGGATGCTGGAACTGCGCCGGCACGGCTACGACCAGGTCGTCGCCCGCCGGGACCGCTCCGGCGAGGGGCTGCTGCGCAGGACCGTCAGCTCGGCGTACTACCAGGCCATGGGGCGCTGCATGGACGTGGATGTCGTCGACGGCGAGGGGGACTTCCGGCTGCTGTCGCGCCGCGCGGTCGACGCGGTGCTCGCCCTGCCGGAGGCGAACCGGTTCTCGAAAGGAATCTTCTCCTGGATCGGCTTCGACACCGTCAGTTTTACCTATCAGAATGTCAACCGTGCGGCGGGCCGGTCGAAATGGGGCGGCCGACGCCTCCTCAACTACGGGATCGACGGCCTGATCTCCTTCAACAGCCGTCCGCTGCGGTTGGTCATCTATGTGGGGCTGGGGCTCGCTTTCGCGGCGTTCGCCTATGCGCTGTGGATCGCCGCCAATGTCATCAGGCACGGAGTGGACGTACCCGGATTCGCCACGCTGCTGATCGTCATTGTGGCCCTGGGCGGAATCCAGCTCGCCACGCTCGGCGTCATCGGTGAATACGTCGGCCGGATCTACGGCGAGACGAAACGCCGCCCGCCTTATGTGGTGCGGGAGACCGAGGAGAATTCGCGCCGGGTGGGCACCGTGCCCGCGCCCGGAACCGAGCCTTCGCTCACCGTGGACGCGATCGTGCGACCGAAGGCGCCGGTTCGGGAAACGGCCGGACTGCGGACCTTGCGGCAGTTCCTCGTGTTCGGTCTGATCGGAATCGTCAACACGGCCGTGTACATGGCCGTGTACGTGTCGCTCAACCGCCTGATCCCCTATCTGGTCGCGCACGTCATCGGCTTCATGGTCAGCGTCGTCGGTTCGTTCCTGCTGAACAGCTACGTCACCTGCCGCACGAGGCCGACCTGGCGGGGCTTCTTCCGCTTCCCCTTGTCGAGCCTCGTGAACATGGTGTTCAGCGGCGCGCTCCTCTATCTCGGTGTGCACTCCCTGGGGATGGAGAAGAACATCACCGCGCTGGCCGCAGGCGTACTGGCCACGCCCCTGTCGTTCGTGATCGCCCGCTGGGCCATCGACTCCGGCGCCGCCCACACCTCGCGGCCGGAGCCCGACTGGGCGCCGCCGGTGAACGGTTCGGCCGAGCCGCTGCGGCAGAAGGAGCACCAAAGTCTGTGAGGTGACGAGGTGATCCGCGGCTCAGCCCTGGATCGCCTCGCGGGCCGTGAAGCCGATCACCGCTCCGCCGCCGTCCCGCCGCGCCGCGAACGGCACACCTCCGTGGGCCGCCGCCACCTCCCGCACGATGGAGAGCCCGAGCCCCGAACCGGGGCTGCTGCGGGCGGCCGGGGCCCGGTAGAAGCGGTCGAAGATGCGCGCCGAGTCGACCTCGGCGAGGCCGGGGCCGCGGTCGAGTACCTCCACGCGGACCCCGGCGCCCGGGATACGGGTGACGGCGATCTCGATGGGGGCGGTGCCGTCGGCGTCGAACTTGGCGGCGTTCTCCACCAGGTTGGTCAGGGCGCGCTGCAACTGAGTGGGGCGGCCCGTGATCGTCGAGTCCGGATCCGCGCGGACCGTGACCGTGCGGCCGGTGCGGCGGCGGGCCAGGACCGCTACGTCCTCGGCGATCTCCGCGAGCGACACCTCGACGGGCGTCTCGTCGTCCTGGTGGCCCGCCGCGAGATTCACCAACTCGTTGACCAGATCGGTCAGTTCGCGGGACTCGTCGGCGAGATCGGTCACCAGTTCGTCGCGGGACGCGGGCGGCAGCTCGTCGATGCGGCGCAGGAGGGAGATGTTCGTGCGCAGCGAGGTGAGCGGTGTGCGCAGTTCGTGGCCCGCGTCCTGGGCCAGGCGGCGCTGGTCGTCCTTGGACCGGGCGAGCCGGCCGAGCATCCGGTCGAAGGAGCGGCCCAGGCTGCCCACCTCGTCCCCGCCCGTGACCGGCACGGCCACATCGAGCCGCCCCGTCGACGCCACGTGTTCGGCGGTCTCGGCGAGGCGGACGAGACGCGAGGTGATGCGGCGCGCCAGCCACCAGCCGAACAGCCCGGCCGCGAGGACGACCGTGGCCGCGAACAGCAGGGTGCGCTTCTGCAACTCCCGCAGCAGGTCCTCGGTGTCGCTGAACTCCTGAGCCACCTGGACCGCGCCGCGCCCGTCGCCGAGCGCCACCGTCGCCATCCGGTACTCGTCGTCGCCGACCGGCACATCGTCGTCGTCGACATGGGCACCGGCGGTGTCCGCGTCGGCCGTCCGGCGGGCGTCGGAGTCGACCGGGAGCGGCGGGCTGCCCTTGTCGATCACCGTGCCGCCGGGGCCGAGGACCTGGACGTCGGTGCCGACGGGGCGGGTCAGGTCGTCGCGCGGGCCGTCGTGGTCCGGGTCGGCGGACGTGAAGTCCTCCGGTACCAGGGCCTGTTGGCGCACCTGCGCGCGCAGATCGTGCACGACCTCGTCGAACACGGCCTCCTGGTCGACGCGGACGAGCCGGGCGGCGGAGTCGTAGGACAGCACGCCGACCAGCGCGGTGACCCCGGCCGCGACGAGGGCGAACGCGATGGCGAGCGTCGTGCGCAGACTCCGGGCCCGCCACCGTCCGGGACGCCGGCCGTCGGGTACGGCCGTGTCCGCGCTGCTCCCCGCGTCCTCGCGGTCCCGCATCTCAGCCCTCCCGCAGGACGTATCCGACGCCCCGGACGGTGTGGATGAGGGGCGGGCCCTCGGGTTCGTCGACCTTGCGGCGCAGATAGCCCACGTAGACGGCGAGGTTCTTGGAGCCGGGGCCGAAGTCGTAGCCCCAGATGCGGTCGTAGATGGTGGCGTGGTCGAGGACGATTCCGCTGTTGCGGGCGAGGAGTTCGAGGAGGTCGAACTCCGTGCGCGTCAGCTCGAGTTCACGGGTGCCGCGCCAGGCGCGGCGGGCGGCGGGGTCGATGCGCAGATCGGCGACGCCGATGCGGTGGCCGGCCGACTCCTCCGGCAGCGGGGCCGTGCGGCGCAGGAGCGCGCGCAGGCGGGCGAAGACCTCTTCGACGTCGAACGGCTTCGCGACGTAGTCGTCCGCACCGGCGTCGAGCCCCGCGATG
Organism: Streptomyces nidicola; assembly: GCF_050106155.1. NCBI lineage: Bacteria > Bacillati > Actinomycetota > Actinomycetes > Kitasatosporales > Streptomycetaceae > Streptomyces > Streptomyces nidicola. The sequence goes on along the minus strand of NZ_JBNBPI010000001.1, from coordinate 553,972 downwards.
CGGTCGGGGGTCTCGACGAGGGCGGTGAGCATGAGGATGGGCGTGCGGTCGCCCTCGGCGCGCAGGACGCGGCAGACCTGGAGGCCGTCGACGCCGGGCATCATCACGTCCAGGACGAGGACGTCGGGGCGGGCACGGTGTGCGGCGGCAAGCGCCTCGACGCCGTCGGCGACGGCGGTGACGGTGTAGCCCTCCAGGGTCAGGGCCCGCTCGAGGGCGTGCCGGATCGCCCGGTCGTCCTCGGCGAGCAGCACGGAGGGCGCGGGCGCCGCGGACGACGGGGCGGCTGGTGAAACGGCTCGTTGCGACACATGCCCCAGTCTGCCCCCGTGGCCTGCCCGGATCGACCGCCCGGCCGCCGGACGGAGGGCTTCTTACCCGCCTCTCACCGGCGGGGGACGGCTCCCTTACCCACAGCACCCACTCTGTCACCGATATCGAGGGATGTCGGGAACGGTACGGGCCCGCACCGTCCGCCCGCCGAGGAAGGCATTTGCACATGAAGATCGCGTTCCTGCTGCACAACGCGTACGCCATAGGCGGAACGGTGCGCACCACGCTCAACCTCGCCGCCGCGCTCGTCGAGCACGGCGGCCACGAAGTGGAGATCGTCTCGATGTCCCGGCACCGGGCGAACCCCCGCTTCGCGGTCGACCCGCGGATCACCCTCGTACCGCTGGTGGACACCCGGGCGGACGGCGGGGACAGCCGCCTGGCCGCGTTCGGCAGTCCGGCGCGGGCCTTCCCGGCGGCAGAGAAGCGCCACAAGCAGTACACGCTGCTGCACGACCAGCGCGCAAAGGAGTACCTGGAGGAGCACTGCGACGCGGATGTCGTCATCGGCACCCGCCCCGGCATCAACGTGTACGTGTCCCTGTGGGGCCCGAAGCGTGCGCTGCGGATCGCGCAGGAACACCTGCGGCACGACGCGCACAGCAAGAAGCTGCGGGCCGTGCTGCGCCACCACTACCGCTCGCTCGACGCGGTCGTGACGATGACGGAGGCGGACGCGCAGGTGTACCGGCAGCGGATGCCGCTGCCCGGTGTCGGCGTCCGGTGCGTGCCGAACATCGTGCCGTCGTTCCCCGTGCCGCCCTCGGACGGCACGTCGAAGGTCATCGCGGCCGCGGGCAGACTCGCGGCGGGCAAGCGCTACGACCTGCTCCTCGAGGCCTTCGCCGAGGTGTCGGAGCGGGCACCGGGCTGGGAGCTGCGGATCTACGGCGCCGGGGGAGAGGAGCAGCGGCTGCGCGAGCTGGTCGCCGACCTCGGGCTCGGCGGCCGGGCCCGGTTGATGGGTGCGATCGCGCCGATCGAGCCGGAGTTCGCGCGGGCCTCGATCGTGGTGAGCGCCTCGGACGCGGAGTCCTTCGGGATGACGCTGGTCGAGGCGATGCGCTGCGGGGTCCCCGTCGTCTCCACGGACGCGCCGCTGGGACCCGGCGAGATCATTACGGACGGCGTCGACGGGCGGCTCGTCCCGGTCGGTGACGCGCGTGCGCTCGCCGCGGCGATGCTCGACCTGATCGGTGACGATGTGGGTCGCAAGGAGATGAGTACGGCCGCCCAGGAATCCGCGCACCGCTACGACCCCGAGCTCGTCGTGGCGCGCTACGACACCCTCTTCGAGGAGCTACGTGCCTCCCGGCGCGCCCGCGCCTGGCGGCGGTTCAGCGCGCGATCGGCCAACTGGGCCCGCAGGAAGGTCCGTTCCGTGCGCGGCGCCGACGGCACACCACACGGCGGACGCCGCCGCACCGGCTCCCCGCGCGCCGCGCGGCCCCGGCTGCCCTGACCCGCCCCGCACCCATGACCGTGGGGCCCCTCGGCCGCCGACTGCCGAGGAGCCCCTGCCTGAGACAGCGCCGAGCGACCGGTGGGTGTTACATGCACACGGTGCTCGTCCGCTCCGGCCGAAAACCCGCAGACATCCGGGGACCGGGCACGCTAGCGTCCGTGGGCATGGCCCCTTCACTCGAACGCCCTCCGTTCCAGGCCGACGAGCGCACGGCGCTCATCGGCTGGCTGGACCTCCAGCGACAGATCCTGCGGTGGAAGTGCGAAGGACTGAGCGAGGAGGACGCGCGCCGCAGCGTCGTCCCGACATCGCCCGCGATGACGATGGCCGGTCTCATCAGCCATATGCGCTGGGTCGAACACACCTGGCTGGAGGTGCTGTTCCTCGGCGGCGACGAGTCGGTGAACCCGTCCTTCGGCGAGTCGGACGAGGACGACGACTGGCGCACCGAAGGCATCACCCTCGAGCAACTGCTGGTCGCCTACGAGTCCCAGTGCGCCCGCAGCAACGAGATCGTGGCCACGGCCTCCCTCGACGACACGGGCCGCCACCCCAAGTACGGCGACGGCAAGATCGACCTGCGCTGGATGCTCATCCACCTCATCGAGGAGACCGGACGGCACGCAGGCCATGCGGACATCGTGCGGGAACTGATCGACGGGTCGAAGGGGTACTACTGACCGGCCCCGGTGCCCGGCTGACCCTCCTTGGCGCCCAGCCAGGTCAGCGCGGCGACGGTGAGCGCCTCCACGCCGGTGCTCAGTGTCGGCTCGATCTCTGGGGCGAAGTGCGGGGAGTGGTTGGCCGGCAGGTCGTCGAGCTTGCCGTCGCGCAGTGCGGCCAGAACGGTCTCGGTGTCGAGGCCGCCCCAGAACCAGAAGACGGTCGGCACTCCGATCGCCTCGCCGAACACCCCCACGTCCTCGCTGGCGTTGACCGGCGGCATGGGGATGATCCGCTGCTCGCCGAAGTGGCCGGCGAACGCGGCCAGCGTGGTGGCGGTGGCATCCGGGTCGCTGACGAGGGCGGGAACGCTCCCGGTCCAGGCGAGGTCGGGCTCGCGCGTGGCGCCTGCGGCCACGGCCTCGGCCCGCACGACGCGTTCGGTCGCCGAACGGAGGAGCTCGCGGGTGGACGCCGTGGTGGAGCGGATGTTGATGCCCAGCTCCGCGTCGTCGGGAATGATGTTGTCCTTGGTGCCGGCCTGCATGCGGCCCACCGTGACGACCGCCGTCTCGGACGGAGGCACCTCGCGGGCGACGACACCTTGCAGCCGGGTCACCACATGGGCGGCCATCAGGACCGGGTCGATGGCGGCCTCCGGGCGGGAACCGTGCCCGCCGCGACCGTGCAGGGTGACATCGAGGGAGTCCGAAGCGGCCATCACCGGACCGCTGCCATGGCCGATGAACCCGGCGGGCAGCGGTCCCACATGCTGGCCCAGCACGACCTCCGGCGTGGGGAAGCGTTCGAAAAGACCGTCGTCGACCATGCCGCGGGCGCCGCACCCGAGCTCCTCCGCGGGCTGGAAGACCAGCAGCAACGTGCCGCTCCACTGGTCGCGCGCGCCGGTCAGCAGGGCCGCCGCCCCGGCCAGGCAGGCCGCGTGCATGTCGTGCCCGCACGCGTGCATCACCGGCACGTCCTTGCCCTCGTGGTCCACACCGCGGGCGACGCTGGCGTAGGGCAGTCCGGTCTTCTCCTCCACCGGCAGCGCGTCGAAGTCGGCGCGCAGCATGACCACGGGGCCTTCGCCGTTGCGCACGACCCCGACCACGCCGGTCGTGCCGACGTTTTCTACGACCTCGTCGACACCGGCGGCCCGCAGACGACCCGCGAGCAGCTCGGCCGAGCGCGTCTCCTGCAGTGACAGCTCCGGGTGTTCGTGCAGGTCCCGGTAGAGATCGGCCAGGTCGCCCCGGATCTTCTCGAGCCCTGCGACAACCGCCTGAGTCATGATCCAACCTCTCTGCTCCGTCTGGTCGGTTCAGTGTCACCCACGGGGGCGGCGGGAGATCCGGCGCCGGGCCGTGTCGCCGCGCCCACCTGCCGCCGCCGCCCGTCTCGCGAGGGGCGAAATTGGATGGACCGCTCCCGACTCGGCGTGCGACGGTCCTGCCATGCCGAGCGAGTTCGAGTCACCCGAGTCCCCCTTCGGGCCTGTTGCGTCAGTCGAGTCCAGGGACGGTACGGCGATCGCCTACCGTCAGTTCGGTTCGGGACCGCCGGTGGTCATGGTCCACTGCTCCGGCGGCGGGCTGCACTCCTGGGAGCCGGTGGCCGAACTCCTCGCGGACCGCTACGAGGTGTGGACTCCCGTGCGCCGCGGCTACGCCCCGAGCGGGCCGGGCCGCTCACCCAAGAGCTTCGCCGACGAAGTGGCGGATCTCGACGCACTCATCACCGAGATCGGCCGCCCCGTGCACGTGGTCGGCATGTCCTACGGCGCCAACGTCGCCCTGCACGCGGCGGCGTCCGGCCTGCCGGTCCGCTCACTGGTGCTGTGGGAGCCGCCACTGTTCGCGGTGGGCGACGAACTGGCGCCCGTACTGGAGGAGTTCGAGCAGCTGACCGCGAAGGGCGAGCAGCGGCGCGCCGACCGGCTGCTCGCCGAGAAGGTGGCCCGCATCCCGGCGGCACTCCTGGACATGATGGACGCGGGCGAGTCCGACGGCACCGAGCCGGACACTGAACGAGACGCCGAGCCCGACGAGGCGCACGGCTGGTGCCGCGACCTCGAATCGCTGATCGCCGACTCGGCGGGCGTGGACCGCTGGACCGACGTCACCGTCCCGACCCTGCTGATGCGGGGCGCCGACACCTGGCAGCCGATGCCGGAGACCCTCGACCGGCTCGCGACGGCGCTGCCCCGGGTCACGTACACGACGCTCCCCGGCCAGATGCACTTCGCGCCGTCACTCGTCCCCGACGTCGTGGCGGCGCACATCGCCGGCTTCCTGCCGCGCACCTGAATACGGTCCTGCCGTCACGCCCCGATCAGGGCGGCGAGCCCGGCCAGATCGTCGGCGTACAGGTCGAACCGGTCCGAGGGGGCGGGCGGGTCGCCGACGGGACGGGCGACGTAGGCCGTGCGCAAACCGAGAGCCTGCGCCGCCCGCAGGTCCCAGGCGTGGGCGGCGACCATCAGGAGCCGCTCCGGCGGTCGTCCGGAGACGGCGACGGCCAGTCGGTAGACGGCCGGGTCCGGCTTGTAGGAACGGGCGTCCTCGGCGGACAGCGCCTGGTGCCAGCGCAGTCCGGCGTGGGAGTTGAGGCCGAGGAGCGCCGTCCGGCTCGCGTTGGACAGCCCGATCAACGGGTACCGCTCGGCGAGCCGGGCGAGTCCTGCCACCGTGTCCGGCCACGGCGGGAGCCTGCGCCCCGTCAGGGCCAACTCCGCCACCGCGGCCGGATCGTCGACCCCGGCGGCATCGGCGACGAGCCGGGCGGCCTCCAGATCGAGGGCGTCGCTCGCGAGGTGGGGCCGCCCGCCGTCGAGCACGCTCTGCTGCTCGCGCTCGATGTGCTGCTGCCACAGCGCCAGGAGCTTCTCGACGTCGGGGTCGCCGATGGCTGGGGCGAGGCGACGAATGCCGGCGCGGATCCCGGCGGGCTCGTCGACGAGCGTGCCCAGCACGTCGAACACGAGGGCATCGATCTGTGGCTCTGACATGAGATCCGACATGGGCGAGGGTCTCCCGGACGAAGCAGGGGCGAGGGACGGGTTATTGACCGAACGCCTCCGGCATCTCCCGGGATTCCCGAATCGCACGGACCGCCCTATCGAGAACCTCCTTCGTCGTCCGGCAGATACGTCACCTGCGGCCGACGCGTGCGCGGGTGGACGGCGACCTCGGCGGACACCTCGTAGACCTCGGAGAGGAGCCGTGGTGTGAGGACGTCGCCCGGTGGGCCCGCGGCGACGACCTCGCCGGCTCGGAGTACGTACAGGCGGTCGCAGTAGTGGGCGGCCAGGTTGAGGTCGTGGAGGGCGACCAGCACCGTGGTGGGCAGGCGGCGCAGGGCCGAGAGGATCTCCAACTGGTGGCGGATGTCGAGGTGGTTGGTGGGTTCGTCCAGGACGAGAAGCGACGGTTGCTGGGCGAGGGCCCGTGCGATGAGGACGCGTTGGCGTTCGCCGCCGGAGAGGTGGTCGAAGGGGCGGTGGGCGAGGTCGGCGGCGTCCACGGAGGCGAGTGCCGCCTCGATCAGGTCGGCGTCCTCGGCGGTGTCGCCCGCCAGCAGGCGCTTGTGCGGGGCGCGGCCCATCGCGACGACCTCGCCCACCGTCAGGTCCACGTCGGCTCCGGCGTCCTGCACGACTGCGGCGACGGTTCGGGCCAGCCGGCGTACCGGAAGCGCCCACGCGTCGGCGCCGTCCACCCGCACCGTGCCCGTGTCCGGGCGCAGTACCCGGTACACGGCCCGCAGCAGCGTGGACTTGCCGCTGCCGTTGGGGCCGACGAGGCCGATGGTCTCGCCCGGGCGGGCGGTCAGCGAGACGTCGTCGACGAGCCGCCGGGCGCCCGCGGTGAGCGTGACACCCTCGACGTGAAGATCGGCCGCCGTCATCCGACACCTCTCGCGTTCCTGCGCCGCGCGTCCCGTCGCATCAGCCACAGGAAGAACGGCCCTCCGCACAGCGCCGTCAGCACACCGACCGGGATCTCCATGGGCGCGGCGACCGTCCGCGCCGCGATGTCCGCCCACACGAGGAAGACCGCCCCGCCGAGCGCGGCCGTCGGCAGCACGCGCCGGTGGTCGCCGCCGACGAGCAGGCGCACGATGTGCGGCAGCATCAGGCCGACGAAGCCGATCGGCCCGGCCGCCGCGACCAGCACACCGGTGACGAGCGAGACCAGGACGAACATGCGGGCGCGGAAGCGGGCCACGTCCAGGCCCATCGTCGTGGCGGCCTCCTCGCCCGCGAGCAGCAGGTTCAGGTTCGGCGCCTGCACCATGAGGACGCCGATCCCGAGCAGCAGGGCAAGACCCGGCAGCCACAGCGAGTTCCAGGACACCCCGCCGAGGCCGCCCAGCGTCCAGGCGAGGACCGTACGTGCCTCGTTGCCGCGGTCCGTGGTGAGCAGCAGCAGGTTGAGCAGCGCGCTGAGGATCGACGCGACCGCCACACCGGACAGGATCAGGCGACCGGACGTGATGCGGCCGCCGGTGCGTGCGGTGGCGTAGACGAGGACGAGTGCGCCGAGCGCGCCCGCGAACGCCGCCGCCGACAGCGACATCGCCCCGAACACACCGACCCCGAACACGAGGACCGCGACCGCGCCGAGCGAGGCACCGGAGGAGACGCCGAGAAGGTACGGCTCGGCGAGCGGATTGCGTACCAGCGCCTGCAGAGCGGTGCCGACGACCGCGAGTCCGGCCCCGGTCGTCGCGCCGAGCAGGACACGCGGCGCGCGCACGTCGAGCACGATCGTCTCCCGCGCCCGCGACCAGTCCGCGTCCCCCCACCAGTCGGCGCCGAGCGCGTGCGTCACGATGCCCCACACCTCACCGGGCGGCACGTGCACCGAGCCGATGGCGAGTCCGGCCGTGAGGGAGACGACGAGCAGTGCGGTGAGCAGGAACAGGGTGGCGGTGAGTCTCGCTCCCTGCCCAACGTGCCGTCGACGCGCGCCAGTTGACTGTCTGCCACCTGGTCGTTGGTCGACCGGTTCCTTGTCGCCCACGACGGACGCCGTCACTTGAAGCTCTCCGGGTGCAGTCCGCGCGCCAGACCCTCCACCGCGTACGCCGACCGGACACCCACCAGGGTCGCGGTCAACGGCAGCACGACGAACCGCTTGTGCTTGATGGCGGGGACGTCCGCGAGCGCGGGCTGCGAGAGCAGGTACCGCTTCTTCTGCTCCACGCTCTTGTCGCCCGCGTAGTCGTAGATCGCGATGGCCTCGGGCCCCCGGTCGACCACCTGCTCCCAGGAGACGTCGCCGAACACATCGTCCAGATCGGCGAAGACATTGCGGCCGCCCGCCTCGTGGATCAGGTGCGTGCCCAGGCTTCTGCCGCCCGCGGTGAAGGCGGACTTGTCTCCGCTGTCGTACACGAACACGGGGACGTCCGGTTCGTCTTGGACGGCGGCGCTCGCCTTCTCGACCCGGTGGCGGAGGTCGGAGACGAGGGCGTCGGCGCGGTCGGGGACCCCGAAGATCTTGCCGATGGTGCGTATCTCGGCGTAGGTGTCCCGCATGGTCACGTTCTTCTCGCCGCAGTACTCGCGGTTGAGGTACGTGTCGATGCCCGCGTCGGCGAACGCCTTGCGTGAACGGCCCTCCTTCTCGGCGAATGCGCTGGAGTAGCCGCCGTAGACGAAGTCGGGTTCGGCTTCGAGGACCTTCTCGAACGAGGGCGCCCTCGCCGACAGCTTCGGAACCGACGCGTAGTCCTTGCGCAGGCTCGGCAGGACGGCCGAGTCGGGGAACGCCGTGCCGACCATGCGGTCCTTCAGGCCGAGGGAGAGCATGAGTTCGACGGGGTGCTGATGGATGGTCACCACGCGCGAAGGCGGCTTCTCGTACGTCGTCCTGACGCCGCAGTCGTCGATGGTGACGGGAAAGCCCTTGGTGATCGACGACTGCGGGCCGCCGGCGCGTTCGGCGGCCGACCCGGACGGGCCGCAGCCGGCGGCGAGCACCGTCGCCGACAGCGCGGCGAGGGTGGCCCCGAAGCGCACGACGACACGCCGTCGTCGCACCCGGGGGAGGGAAAGGGAAGGGGGACGGCATGGACCGTCGTACACGTGAAGCCTCCTACGGAGTCCGCGCTCCTCGGAATAAGCCCGCGACGGGTCAGTGACCTGACTCCCGCGCAGCGCTGGCTCGCGCTGCCCGGTCACAGTGGCGGGACCGTGCCGGATTCGCACCGGCTTCCTGTCTCCCGTCGCGGCGATGACCAGGCGATAGTACGCAGTGGTGGGCGAAAGGCAAAGGTGAAGCAAAAGCGGGCGGACGGTGGGGGAGTTGACCACCTGCCGGTGATCACCGGTCGACGGATGCCAAGATGGACCGCCATGACTACAGGCTGGGATGCCCGCGCCGGACGGGCCGCGGTGTTCGCGGCCGTCTGCGTGCTGCTCACAGCACTCGCGCACACGCTCATGTCCGGTGACACCGTGCCTTGGTGGGCGTTGGCCGCAGGCCTCGTGGTCATCGGTGGGGCGGCTTGTGTGCCGGCCGGGCGTGAGCGTGGGCTCCTGCCGGTCGTGGGTCTTGCCGTGGCCGCACAGGCGGCACTTCATCTCTTCTTCTCGTGGGCGCAGGTCTTCGCGCACCCGGCGGCGTCCGGCGGTTCCGTCGCGGGCCGGTGGCTGGACCAGGTGCTGTGCCGTGTGCCCACGGCTTCCATGCCGGCCGACCCCATGGGCGGCATGAGTGGCATGCATGGCATGGCCGGCATGGCGGACATGCCCGAGATGGAATCGCACGGTCATGACATGGGCGGCATGTCACCGTCCGGCATGCTCGTGGCCCACCTCCTGGCTGCCGTGCTGAGCGGACTCTGGCTCGCGTACGGCGAGCAGGCCGCGTTCCGCATCGCGAGGTCCTTCGTCGGGCGGATCGTCGCGCCCTTGAGGCTCCCGCTCCGCCTTCCCGCTCCGCCGCACCGGCCGCGCGTCCAGGTCCGCCGCACGCGGCGCGACCGTACGCCCCGTGACCTCCTCCTCGCCGACACGATCACCTCCAGGGGCCCGCCCGCAGGGGACGCTGTCGCCTGACGACAGCCGGTTCACCCGAGGCTGCGCCGCACCCTCGGGCATCGGCCGTGCGCACACCCGCGCGGCCGAGTCCCCATGCAACGCACCGGATCCGGATGTGCCCAGGGCCGAACGGCCCGCGCCCGGACTCCGTGCTGCCCGAAACTGGAGGACCACGTTGTCCCTCACCTCAGAAACCTCCGACACCTCTGAACCGCGCCCAGCGGAACAGACCGAGCACGCACCGCCGTCGCCGCCCGTCGAGCGGTCGACCTGGGCGTCGCTGCGCCCGCTGGTGCTGCGACTGCACTTCTACGCCGGGGTGTTCGTCGCCCCGTTCTTGTTCGTCGCCGCGGTCACGGGCCTGCTCTACGCGGGCTCGTTCCAGGCCGAGAAGATCGTGTACGCCCATGAGCTGAACGTCCCCGTGGGCAAGTCCGAGCTGCCGATCGCCGATCAGGTCGCCGCCGCCCGCAAGGCTCATCCGGAGGGAGACATCAGCGCGGTACGGCCTTCCCCCGAGGCCGGGGCGACGACCCGAGTCATGCTCTCCGGTGTGCCGGGAGTCGACGCCGACTACACGCTCGCGGTGTTCGTGAACCCGTACAACGGGGAGGTGCGCGGCGCCCTCGAACAGTACGGATCGACGGGCGCGCTGCCGCTGCGCACCTGGATCGACGAGCTCCACCGCGACCTCCACCTCGGCCAAGTGGGCCGCCTCTACAGCGAGTTCGCGGCGAGCTGGATGTGGGTGATCGCGGGCGGCGGCCTCGTCCTCTGGTTCGGCAGGCGCCGTTCCCGTCGCGCGATCCGCGGCGCGACCGGCCGCAGGCGCACCCTGTCGCTCCACGGCTCGGTGGGTGTCTGGGCGGCGCTCGGACTCTTCTTCCTGTCGGCAACGGGCCTGACCTGGTCGACGTACACAGGGGCGAACATCACCGACCTGCGTGCCGCGCTCGGCCAGACGACCCCGACCGTCTCCGCGACCGTGACTCCAGGCGGTGAACACGCCGGCCATGACATGGCCGGTATGGAGGGCATGGAAGGTATGGAGGGCATGGACATGGGCGGGGCCGGCGCCGAGAAGGGCGGGGGTGACGTCGGCCTGAACGCGGTGCTGAAGTCGGCCCGCGCCGAAGGCCTCTCGAACCCCGTGGAGATCGTCCCGCCCGCCGACTCCTCCTCGGCGTACGTCGTCCAGCAGATCCAGCGGAGCTGGCCGGAGAAGCAGGACGCCGTCGCCGTCGACCCGGCGAGCGGCGAGGTCACGGACGAGGTGCGGTTCGCGGACTACCCGGTGCTCGCCAAGCTGTCCCGCTGGGGCATCGACCTGCACACCGGCAACCTGTTCGGCCTCGTCAACCAGATCGCCCTCGCCGCCCTCGCCCTGGCGGTGGTGCTCCTCATCGTGTGGGGGTACCGCATGTGGTGGCAGCGCGGGCGCGGCTCCGCCTTCGGCCGGCCCGTCCCGCGCGGAGCCTGGCAGCACGTGCCGCCGTACGTCCTGGTGCCGTTGATGGCGGTGATCGCGCTGCTCGGCTACTTCGTGCCGCTGCTCGGCGTCCCGCTCGCGGCGTTCATGCTCTGCGACATCGCGCTCGGCGAGATCGCGTACCGGCGGGGAAAGCGCACGTACGCGCCCACCGCCTGATGTGAGCCGGTGCGCGCCCTGCCCCTGGTGCCGACAGGTGCACCAGGGGCAGGACCGCGCATCAGGGTGCGGTCCGCCCGAGCTCCTCACGGACCGTGCGTGCGGCGGCAACCAGGTGTTCCAGGGAGGCGCGGGTCTCCGGCCAGCCGCGGGTCTTCAGCCCGCAGTCCGGGTTGACCCACAGCCGCTCGGCCGGGATGGCCTCAAGTCCCGTACGCAGCAGGGCGACCGCCTCGTCGACGCTCGGAACGCGCGGCGAGTGGATGTCGTACACGCCCGGACCGGCTTCGCGCGGGTAGCCGTGAGCGGCGAGCTCGTGGGCGACCCGCATGTGGGAACGGGCGGCCTCCAGACTGATGACGTCGGCGTCGAGGTCGTCGATGGCCTGCACGATGTCACCGAACTCGGCGTAGCACATGTGCGTGTGGATCTGCGTGTCAGGCCGGACGCCGCAGGTGGTGAGGCGGAACGCCTCGGTGGCCCAGGCGAGGTAGGCCGCGTGGTCGGTGGCGCGCAACGGGAGCGTCTCGCGCAGCGCGGGCTCGTCGACCTGGATGACCGAAGTGCCGTTCGCCTCAAGGTCGTTGACCTCGTCGCGCAGGGCGAGGGCCACCTGTCGGGCGGTGTCACCAAGTGGCTGGTCGTCGCGGACGAAGGACCAGGCGAGCATGGTGACGGGACCCGTGAGCATGCCCTTGACGGGGCGGTCGGAGAGCGACTGGGCGTACGTCGCCCAGCGCACGGTCATCGGCTCGGGGCGGGAGATGTCACCCGCGAGGACCGGCGGGCGGACGTAGCGGGTGCCGTACGACTGGACCCAGCCGTGCTGGGTCGCCAGGTAGCCGGTGAGCTGCTCGGCGAAGTACTGGACCATGTCGTTGCGCTCGGGCTCGCCGTGCACGAGCACGTCGATGCCGGCCTTCTCCTGGAAGGAGACGACCTCACGGATCTCGTTCCTGATGCGGTCCTCGTACCCCGCGGTGTCGATGCGTCCGGCCCTCAAGTCGGCTCGGGCGGCGCGGAGTTCGCCGGTCTGCGGGAACGAGCCGATGGTCGTGGTCGGCAGCAGCGGCAGGTTCAGGAGGGCCCGCTGGGCGGCGGTCCGCTCGGTGTACGGCTGCGAGCGGCGCCCGTCGTCCTCGGTGACGGCGGCGGCGCGCCTCCGCACCGCCGGATCGCGCGTGATGGGCGAGGTGGCGCGCGAGTTCAACGCGGCGCGGTTGGCAGCGAGTTCGGCCGAGACCACGCCGGTTCCCCGGGTCAGGCCCTTGGCGAGGGTGGCGACCTCGGTGGTCTTCTGGCGGGCGAAGGCGAGCCAGCGCCGGATCTGCGGCTCGATGTCCCGCTCCACGGACGCGTCCAGCGGGACGTGCAACAGCGAGCAGGAAGCGGCCACGTCGACGCGCTCGGCGAGCCCGAGCAGGGTGCCGAGCGTGGCGAGGGACCGCTCCAGGTCGTTGACCCAGACGTTGCGGCCGTCCACCACGCCGGCGACGAGGCGCTTGCCGGGCAGGCCGCCGGCGGCGGCGAGTTCGTCGAGGTTGGCGGCGGCGGAGCCGGTGAAGTCGAGGGCGAGGCCGTCGACGGGGGCCTTGGCGAGCACCGGCAGGGCCTCGCCGAGCCGGTCGAAGTACGAGGCGACCAGGAGCTTCGGGCGGTCGACGAGGGCGCCGAGGTCACGGTAGGCGCGGGCGGCGGCGTTCAGCTCGGCCGGGGTGCGGTCCTGGACCAGCGCGGGCTCGTCGAGCTGCACCCAGGTGGCACCCGAGGCGCGCAGGTCGGTGAGGACCTCGGCGTATACGGGCAGCAGCCGGTCCAGCAGGGTGAGCGGATCGAAATCGTCCGCCACGCCCGGGGCGGGCTTCGACAGGAGAAGATAGGTGACAGGTCCGACCAGCACCGGACGACCGTCAAGGCCCAGGCCGAGGGCTTCTCGCAGCTCTGCGACCTGCTTGCCGGAATCGGCGGTGAACACCGTGTCAGGACCCAACTCCGGTACCAGATAGTGGTAGTTGGTGTCGAACCACTTGGTCATCTCCAGCGGAGCGACGTCCTGGGTGCCGCGGGCCATGGCGAAGTACCCGTCCAGGGCGTCCGCCGCGACGGCGGCCCGGTGGCGCTCGGGCACCGCCCCGACCATCATGGTCGTGTCCAGGACGTGGTCGTAGTAGGAGAAGTCGCCGGTCGGCACCTCGTCGATGCCGGACGCGGCCAGGTCCTGCCAGGTGGCGCGGCGCAGTTCGGCGGCGGTGGAGCGGAGAGTGTCGGCGGCGACGCGGCCCTTCCAGTAGCCCTCGATCGCCTTCTTCAGTTCGCGGTTCGGGCCCTGGCGGGGGTAGCCGTACACGGTGGCCCGTGCGGCTGCGGTCTTTGTGATCGCGGTCCTGGTGGTCACGGAAATCTCCTTCGAGAGACGTATCCCTGGGATCCCGGAGGCTTCTGCGGCACGAAGGAGTGACACCACCGTGGCGGCGACCGCGCGCTGCGAGGCGCGGCCTTCCGCCGGTATGTGTACGCCGACCCGCCCTCGAGGTCACCGAGATCTCCGCGCACGATTCGTCCGTGCGCGGGCAGTCGGCAGGTCTTCGGACTCGCGGGCACGCCCACCCGAAAGGGCGGACACCTAGTGACCGTCGCTTCCCGGACCCCTGTTCCGGAGTCCAGTGCGTATGACGGCGGTCGTTCCCACTCACCGCTGCGGGGCAGTCCCGGATTCCCACCGGGTTCCCTCTTGCGACGCCCCGTCTGGCGGGCGGGGCGAACCAGCTGCGTCGTTCACCCTACGGGTCCGCGCCCGGCGGCCGCCACAACGTCCGGCCCGCCGGCCGCTCGGCGCCGGATGGCATCATGGCCGCGAACACGGGCGACGGCGGCCCCGAGGAACCGGTGCGGAACTCCTCGGCGAGAGGGAGGAAGCGGTATGCCCGAACGGCTCGCGCAGACGGAAGTGGCGCCGGAACAGGTCGCCGAGGCGCTGCGCGACGTGTCGCGGATCGGCGGATTCTTCGCCCTCGACACGGCCCCGACGCGGTCGTCCGGAGCCGGAGCCGGAGCCGAAGTTGAAGCTGAAGTCGACGCCGACGCACGGCTCGTGCGCGCCGGGCTCGCCGAACGGGCCCAGGCGGTCAACGACCACTACCGCACACCCGAACCCCGTATCGGCGTCTCCATCGCCCACCTGGGTCTCGCGGCCCGCCTTTGGTCACCGGTCCTCGCCTGCGCGCTCGTCCACGGGATCGTGCCGACGATGAGCGCGGTGGAGTGGTCGGGCGAGGGCTCGGCCATCCGGCTGCGCCGACCCGAGGGCCGACGCGCGGCGGAACTCCCGTCACTCGCCGACGCGGTCCACGAGCAGGTGGACGGCGTCCTGGAGGCGGTCGAGAACGCCCTCACCACCAAGGTGGCGCCGCGCCTGCTGGCCGGTAATTCCGCGTCGGCGCTCGTCGGCTCGGCGGCCCAACTACTGAGGTCGCGGCCCGAGTTGCGTACGGATCTCACGCGTCTGACACGCGAACTGCTGGAGACGGGCCGACTGCGGGGCACGGGCCGGATCACCGGAGCCGATCTGTCGTTCCGGCGACGCAGCTGTTGCCTCTTTTACCGCGCGCCCGGCGGCGGCAAGTGCGGAGACTGCTGTTTGGTGCGGTGATGGCGGTGATGGTGGAGTGACTGGACGACGATGAAGACAAGACACACGAAGGAGAGCCGCGCCTCATGTTGATCACCGCCGCGCACGTCCTGGTCGGACCCGATCGTGACGCCCTGGCCGACGGCGCGGTGCTCGTACGCGAGGGCGTCATCGCCTGCGTCGGCCCGCGCGAAGAGGTCGAGCGCCGGGCGCGGCCCGATGAGCCTCGGCTCGACTTTCCTGCCGGAACCGTGCTCCCCGGCCTGATCGATGCCCACGTGCACCTCTGCTTCGACGCGGGCCCCGACCCCGTCGCCACGCTCCAGGAGCAGGGCGACGAGGCGCTGTTCGCCGCCATGGCGGGTCGGGCGGAGCAGCTGCTGAGCGTCGGTGTCACGACGGTCCGAGATCTGGGTGACCGGGGTGGCCTCGCGGTGCGTCTCGCCCGGGACATCAAGGAGGGCGCGGCCGTCGGCCCGCGTGTCGTCCCGGCCACGGTGCCGGTCACTCCGCCCGGTGGCCATTGCTGGTTCCTCGGCGGCGAGGCCTCCGGCCCTGACGAATTGCGGCGCCTGGTTCGGCGCAACGTGGAGGCGGGCGCCGAAGTCATCAAGGTCATGGCGACCGGCGGCGGCCTCACCAAGGGTGGAGCCAAGAGCTGGGAATCCGAGCTGTCCGAGGCGGAGTTGGCGGCGCTCGTCGACGAGGCACACGGCGCAGGGCTGCCGGTCGCCGCGCACGCGCACGGCGTCGACGGCATCACGGCCGCTGTCGCGGCGGGCGTCGACAGTATCGAGCACTGCACCTGGATGACGGCCGACGGATTCGAGGTCCGCCAGGACGTGCTCGACCAGATCGTCCAGCGGAACATCCACGTCTGCCCCACGGTCAGCCCGAACTGGCGGATGCTGCCGAAGTTCTTCGGCGCCGAGCGCGCCGAGGCCATGTTCGGCGCGGTGCGTCGGATGGCCGAGGCCGGTGCGCGGCTGATCGCGGGCACCGACGCGGGCGTCCAGCGCGCCGGGTTCGACGGCCTGCCCTCCAGCCTCACGTTCTACGAGCACCTGGGCCTGCCCAACGACCGCGTCCTCGCCATGGCCACGACGGAAGCCGCTCGCGCGCTGCGCCTTGAGGAGACGACCGGCCGGCTCACTGCCGGCTACAGCGCCGACATCCTCGTGGTGACCGGCGACCCGCTCGCCGACCTCGGGGCGCTGCGGTCGGTGGCGGCCGTGATCGCGGCGGGCCGACTGCACGGGCCGGGGGACAACGCGTAGCAGCGGCAGGGGAGTTGTTCAGTTCCCGGGGCCCTCGCAAGGGTCGTCGCCCGGGGCCAGTGGCCGGGTGTCCGCCGCCAGGCAGGAGGAGTACACGCGCGTCGGCGTGGGCCGTGGCTCAGGTCCCGATGCGGCCGTCATCGCGACGGCCAGCCCGACGCCGACGGCGACCAGCACGACCAGGGCGGCAACGAGCATGACGAAGCGCATCGTCATCCACCGCCGAAGTGGTCGCGGAGCGCCTCGTGGCAGTCGTCCTCGCCGGCGTTCCGGACGCGCGAGAACGCCACCGCCCCGTCCTTCTTGCCGTCCTGCTCGTTCTTGGCCAACTGCTTCTCGAGGTCCGCGATCAGCTCGGCGCACCGGGCGCTGACGGGCTTTCCGGGCTTCGGATCGGGCTCCGGGGAGGCGTTGAGGCCGAAGGTGACGGCGAGGCCGGCCGCACACAGCACCGCCCACGCGACAACCCACGCGCGGCGGCTCCTCGGTATGAGTCTTGGCACCCCGGCATCTTACGAGCACTTCGGCGGACTTTCGCCGGAACGAGCCTTCGTGGCCGGCGCGCTCCGTGCGGCTGCGGTGTCGACTACAGTTCCCCGTGGGCCGTGACTGGCGCTGAGGTGGAGCACCACCGGGGAGCGGTCCGACACGATGTCGTTGCCGTGCGCCTGGGCGAGTGGTCAGCAACGCCTGGAGGGCAACGATGTCCGAGACTCGCACGGCTCACCTCATGGACGGCTCCGGCCTCGCCGCACGGATCGTCGCGGAGACCGCTGCCAGAGCGGCGGAGATCACCGGTCGCACGGGAGTCAGCCCCTGTCTGGCGACGGTACTGGTGGGCGAGGACCCCGCGTCCGCCACGTACGTCCGCATGAAGCGGGCACGGTGCGCGAAGGCAGGCATCACATCCCGGCACATCGGCCTGCCCGCCACCACCACGACCGCCGAACTCGTCCACACCCTCTCGGACTTGTCCGGCGATCCGGACGTGCACGGCATCCTGCTCCAGCACCCTTGCGGCCCGCGCATCGACGAGCGGGCCGCGTTCGAGGCCATCGCGCCGGAGAAGGACGTCGACGGCGTCACGATGCAATCCTTCGCCGCGATGAGCTTCGCGCGGCCCGGCTTCGTGTCGTGCACGCCTGGCGGAATCATGCGCCTGCTCGAGGCGTACGACGTCGAACTCGCCGGCAAGCGGGCCGTGGTGGTGGGACGCAGCGCGATCCTCGGCAAGCCGGTCGGCATGCTCCTGCTGGCCAAGGACGCGACGGTGACCTACTGCCACTCCCGCACCACCGACCTGTCGGCGAACCTCCGGGAAGCGGACATCGTGGTGGCGGCCGTGGGGCGGCCCCGGCTGATCCGCGGTGCGGACATCAAACCGGGCGCGGTCGTGATCGACGCCGGCTACAACCCCGGCAACGTCGGCGACGTGGACCATGACACCGCCCTCACCCGAGCAGGTCTGATCACCCCGGTCCCCGGCGGCGTCGGGCCGATGACCATCGCGGTGCTGCTCGAGCAGACGGTGAAGGCCGCCGCGGACCAGCTCGGAACCGCGCACCACATGTGAGTCCGCTATGCGCGCCCCGGGTACGGCGCGAGGTGCCGGTCCGCGGTCCAGGGCCTGTCACCCACCAGCGCCGCCAACTGGACCAGGTCACCCGCCACCAGATCCCAATCTGCGTCGGGTGCCAAGTCCTTGGTCTGCGTGGGTCCGTACTCGGTCGGCCGCGCGACGAAGGCGGTCCGAAGGCCCGCGTCCCGGGCGGCGCGCAGGTCTTCGTTGTGGGCCGCCGCGAGCATGACCTGGTCGGGGCGCAGCCCCAGGAAGGCGGCGGCCCGCTCGTAGGCCTCGCGTTGGGGTTTGTACGCGCGGGTGATGTCGGAGGCGACGATCACGTCCCAGGGGAGGCCCGCGTGCTTGGCCAGGCGGGACAGGAGCGCGAGGTTGCCGTTCGACAACGCCCCGGTCGTCACGCTCCTGGCCAGTTGCTCCAGACCAGGAACGGAATCGGTCCACGCCGGCAGCCGATGCCACGCCTCGTTGAGCCACCTCAACTCGGCCTCGTCGAACGCCGTGGGGTCGACGCCGTGCTCGCCCAGCACGGTCCGCAGGTTCTCCGCGTGGAGCACGTCGAGCGGCACGAATCCCCGTCGACCGGTGCGTACGGGTTCCATCGCCGGCTGGTAGAGCTCCCGCCAGCGCATGGCGAACGCGGTCCCGTCGAGCGTCAGGCCGTGCCGTGCGGCGAAGTCGTCGACGGCGGCCGCGACTCCGGTCCGCCAGTCGACGACCGTACCGAAGGTGTCGAACAGCACGGCCTCGAGCTGCTGAATGCGTCCATCCATTGGAATCGGCCTTTCGTAGACGGCGAGGACGTCAGGCTCCCACGCCCCTTCGTGCTCAGCCGCGCGGGGAGTGGACCGAGTCGGCGCTGATGGCGAGGAGGACGCGCTCCTGGTCGCGCCCGCCGAACCAGGGGTAGGGCCCGCCCAGGTACTTGTGCGCCACCTTGTCGATGTGCGCCTCCGCGCCCTCGGTCGTGGACGTCACGACGCGGCCGCGGAGGGCCCAGTACCGCGAGGGCTCCGCCGGATCCGCGATGCCGACGGCGACGCGCGGATCGCGGCGGATGTTCCGCATCTTCTGATGGGTGGTCACCGTGTTGATGACAACGTGATCCCCGTCCCTGTCCACCCAGGTCTGAGTGATCTGCGGCGAACCGTCAGGCATGAGTGTCGTCAGGAAACAGATGGCCGGCCCGTCCAGGACGGCGGCCAGCTCACTCGGCAATGACATCTCGGACACCTTTCACGTCTGACACGGAACGCCCACCCAATCAAAGCCCGCCGCACCGGCCGCACTCAGGGGACCGAGTCCCGGGGCTCAGCCGGTGTGCTCGCCCCGCCGACCCCTTGCCCACGCCCCGCCCCGTATGCGATCTTAAAGTCATCCATGCTATGGAAACGTTTCCATGGAATCCACGAGGAGGTGGAGCAACGGATGGCCACGATCAAGGACGTCGCGGCGCGGGCCGGGGTCGCGCTCGGGACCGCGTCGCGGGTGCTCAGCGGGAGCAGTCAGACCTCGGCCGATTCCCGCGCGCGAGTGCTCGCGGCCGCCGCCGAGTTGGGCTACGTGGCCAACGGGCCCGCCCGTGCCCTGCGGCGCGCCCGGACCGACGTACTGGGGCTGCTCGTCTCGGACATCCGCAACCCGTTCTTCTCCGAACTGGCGCACGCCGCCGAGCAGGAGGCACGCAGGCACGGCTACACCGTCCTGCTGGCCAACGCCAACGAGGACGCCGACCAGGCCGACGCCTACCTCCGGACCTTCGCCTCGCAGCGCATCGACGGCCTGCTGTTCGCGCCGCAGAGCACCGTCTCGCCGCAGCTCGCCGCCACCGTCGCCTCCGGTCTTCCGCTCGTCTTCCTCAACCGCACGATCGACGGACTCGACGCGCCGATGTACGGGACGGACAACGCGCAGGGCGTCGGGCAGGTGCTCCACTGGCTGCAGCGGCGCGGGCATCGTGACGTCGCCTTCATCGGGGGCCCCGACGCCATCTCCACCGGCGCCGAGCGCCGCGCCGCCTACCTCGCCGGGCGCGAGCGGCACGGCATCAGCACCGACGAACGGCTGCTGGACGCCGGTGACTTCCTCTCCGACGGGGCCGCCAAGGCCATGCACCGCGTCCTCGACCGCGGCGTCCCGTTCACGGCGGTCTTCGGTGCGAACGGCCTGACCACCCTCGGTGCCGTGCGCGCGCTGCGCGAGCGGCTCGGCGTCGAACAGGCGGCCCGCATCGAGGTCGTGTCCGTCGATGACCTCGACTGGTTCGAGTTCGCCTCGCCACCCATCAGCGCGGTCCGCCAGGACGCGGCGGAGATCGGCCGCCTCGGCGTACGCGGGGTGGTGGACCTCATCGCCGGTCGCCCGGCCGCGGGCGAGCGCGTCCCCACGTCCTTCGTCGACCGGGCGCCCAAGGCCCAACAGTGAGTGCCCGCACGGCACTTGAGTCACAAAAATTCGAAAGGCAGGACAACGCATGAGGGTCGCCCTCGGCGCGGACCACGCAGGTTTCGCACTCAAGCACGCCGTCCGACAGGCCATCGAGGCGCTCGGGCACGACGTGGTGGACTGCGGCACCCACGGCAGCGAACCCGTCGACTTCCCCGACATCACCCGCGCCACCTGCGAGCCCGTGCTCAGCGGCGCCGCCGACCGCGCCGTGCTCGTGTGCGGCACCGGACAGGGCGCCGTCATGGCCGCCAACAAGCTGCCCGGCATCCGCTGCGGCCTCGCCCACGAGCCGTACTCCGCCCATCAGTCGGTCGAGCACGACGACGCCAACGCCATCGCCATGGGTGCCTGGCTCGTGCCGCACGCGCTCGTGCCCGACATCGTCCGTGAGTTCCTGGGCGCCACCTTCGACGACGACGCGGACACCCGCCGCCGCGTCGCGAAACTCAACGCGCTCGACGAACTGACGCCCACCCCCGCCTGACACACCCCCGCCGCACCACCCCTGCTTTTCCCCGCACCGACGCCCTCTCCCCACGCCCGCGCACACACCGCGCCGGGCGTCCCCTCGGCGTACCCGCACGTGCCCCGAACCCGCAGGAGATCCCCATGTCCACCCGCACCCCCGCCGGACAGCCGAGCGTGCTCGGCTCCAAGGACCGCGTCAAAACCGCGATCGCCGCCGCCTTCGGAACCAGCGTCGAGAACTACGACTTCATCGCCTACGGCACCGCCTCCGCCCTCTACTTCGGCGCCGTCTTCTTCCCCGAGAGCGACCGCTTCGTCGGCACCCTGCTCTCCTTCGCGACGCTCGCGGTCGGCTTCGTCATGCGCCCGCTCGGCGGCGCCGTCGGCGGCTACTTCGCCGACAAGTTCGGCCGCAAGCCCGTCCTCGTGGCCGCGATGATCGTCATGGGCGCGGCCACGTTCCTCATCGGCGCGCTCCCCACGTACGGACAGGTGGGCGTGCTCGCACCGATCCTGCTGACCGTGATCCGGATGATCCAGGGCCTCGCGTTCGGCGCCGAATGGGGCGGGGCGATCACCATGGCGTACGAGCACGCGCCCTGGCACCGGCGCGGCATGTTCGCCGCGATACCCCAGTCGGGCAACCCGCTGGGCATCGCCCTCGCCAGCGGTGTGTTCGCCTGGAGCGCCACGCTGGAAGGCAGTTGGCAGTGGCGGACCCCGTTCCTGGTGAGCGCCGTCCTCGTGGTCGCCGCGCTGATCGTGCGCTCGCGGCTCTCGGAATCCCCCGAGTTCAAGGAGGCCCGGGCCGAGGGCAGGACGGAGCGGAATCCCTTCCTGGCCACGCTGAAGGGGGACTGGCGCGGCATCCTGCGGGTCATCGCGCTGCGCGTCGTCGAGTCCTTCGCCTACTACTCGACGGCGACCTATCTGCTCAGCTACATCACCGACCACCACCCCGACCTGCGGCCCGTCGCCCTGGGTGCGATCACCGTCGCCAGCGTTCTGGCCATCGGTGTCACCTTCCTGGCAGGCGCGCTCACCGACCGCATCGGACGGCGGCCCATCTACATCGCCGGTTGCACGGCGGCCATCCTCTTCGCGTTCCCCATGTACCTGCTCACCAACTCCGCTCAACCCGCCCTGGTCGTCACCGTGTTCATCATCGGCATCGGCCTCATCCACGCCTCGCTCACCGGCACCCAGGGCTCCCTGCTCACCGAGCAGTTCCGCACCGCGACCCGCACATCGGGCGCCTCGCTCGGCTACCAGGTCGCGGCGGCCATCGGCGGCTTCGCCCCGCTGCTCGCCGCCGCCCTGGTGGGCGCCTTCGGCTGGCCGGGCGCCGCGCTGCTCTACCTCGGCGCGGCCGTGATCGGCCTCATCGGCATCCTGGTCACGAAGGAGACCTGGGGGCGTGCCGAGCGTGAGCGCGTACGAGGTCTCGTGGCAGAGGAACTCCGCGCGGCGCCGACCGCCGGGGCCCCGGTGTCCGGCGCGGCCGGCTGAGTCGAGGGCCGGATCACTCCGGGCCCGGTGCCGCCGACTCCAATCGGCCCAGCCACGACGTCAAGAGGTGCTCCAGTGCCGCCGCCTCGGACGGAGGCAGCGCGGCGAGGAGCCGGTGCTCGTTGCGGATGTGGTCGGTGAACGCCCGGTCGAAGAGGGTGCGGCCCGCGTCGGTGAGGGCCACGACCCGGCCGCGTCCGTCCCCCGTGGCGCGGCGCCGCGCGACCAGGCCCGCGCGTTCCAGCCGGTCGATGCGCTTGGTGACGGCGCCGGTGGTGACCATGGTGTGGGCGGCCAGTTCGCCGGGGGCGCGTTCGAAGGGGGCGCCGGCGCGGCGCAGCGCGGCCAGCACGTCGAACTCGCCCTCGCTGAGGTCGTATCGGCCGTAGACCGTGCACAACTCCTGCGTGAGCAGCGTCGCGATCCGGTGCAGGCGGCCGATGACGCCCTGCGGTGCGACGTCCAGGTCGGGGCGTTCCCGACGCCAGGCGGCCTGGATGCGGGCGACGTGATCCATGTGAGCGGTGTCCGGGGGAGCCATGTCCGCACTGGACGAGTTATCTTCCATGGAAGCTATATTAGCTTCCATGGAAACTACTTACCGGTGGGGCGCCGTCGCGGCGCTCGCCCCGGTGGCCTGGGGCGCCAACTACTTCGTCACCCATCAGTACCTCCCGGCCGACAGTCCCTGGTGGGGCGCCGCGCTGCGGGCCCTGCCGGCCGGATGTCTGCTGCTGGCCCTGTCCCGCAAGCTTCCGCGAGGCGTCTGGTGGTGGCGGTCCGCGGTGCTCGGACTGCTCAACACCAGCGCGTTCTTCCTGCTCGTCTACCTCGCCGCCCACCTGCTGTCCACGGCGACCGCGTCGACGCTGATGGCGCTGTCCCCGGCGGCCCTGATACTCAGCGCGTGGGCCCTGCTGTCCGAACGGCCACGGGTGGCACCGCTGGCCGGGGCCGCGATCGGCCTCGGCGGTGTGGTGCTGATGCTGGCCGGCCAGGCGGGCGCGCCCAGCGTCTCCGGCCTGCTCGCCTCGGCGGGCGCCCTCACCTCGTCCTCCATCGGCTACGCCCTGTCCAAGCGCTGGGGTTCCGAGGCCGGGGTCCTGGCCACCACGGCGTGGCAACTCACCTTCGGGGGAGTGCTGTTGCTCGTCGCGGCCCTCGTCTTCGAGGGCGGACCCCCGCCGCTCGCCGCCCCCGGTGTGGCGGCCCTCGCCTACACGGCCGTGATCGCCACGGCTCTCGCGTTCGTCGCCTGGTTCACCGGCCTGCGCCACCTGCCCGCCGCCACGGTCGGCCTCATCGGACTGCTCAACCCGGTCACCGGCGTGGCTCTCGGCGTCGCACTCGGAGGTGAACCGCTCACCGTGCGCCAGACGGCGGGCATGGCGCTGGTCCTGGTCGGCATCGCGCTGGGACGCCCGGGTAGGGGCGCGACCGGTTCAAGTGGTCGCGTGACTGCTGCCGCCACGAGCGCCACGGCAGCAGAGCGATCGGACGGAAGGCGAACCAACTCCTCGGCTACGACTCGGTGATCGCGACGAGCGCCGTCGTGAAGGGGCCGGGATCGACATCGCCCCGCACGGCAAGCTGCTGACTGTAGGCCTGGCACAGAGCCACGAACGCCTCGGCGATCCGGGCCGCACGCGCGGGCTCGTGACCGGGGAGCAACGCGGCGACCGCCGCGCGCAGTTCCCCGAGTTGGCGGTCGACGAGCGCGGCGAGGTCCGGCGAGACGGCGGCCTCGGCGTAGATCTGGGCGACCAGCCGGGCGTGGCCCTCGTCGCGCGCCAGGGTGCGAATGTGCTCGAGGAAGTCGTGGATGGACTCGGCGGTCAGCTCCGCGGGCAGCGCCTGGCTCGACTGTTCGCAGATCGCGGCGACGATCTCGTCCTTGCCCTTGAAGTACCGGTAGATCGCCCCGGTGGAGAGCCCGGAGGCCCTGACGAGGTCGGGCATGGAGGTCCGTGCGAAGCCGTGCTCGGCGAAGCGGGCGCGGGCGGCGTCGATGATCTGCTGACGGCGGGCATCGAGGTGGTCCTGGCTGACCTTCGGCATAAGAGAATGACCGTTCGTTTTACGTGTTAGTGTCGTCGACCGTACCGCAGAATCCGAGGAGGATCCCATGCGTTACCAGACTTTCGGACGACACAGCGGCCTGCGGGTGTCGGAATACGTGCTGGGCACGGCCAACTTCGGCTCGGCCCGGGCAGCGGCGGGCCCGGCCGGGGCCAGGAAGATCTTCGAGTCGTTCGTGGCGGCGGGCGGGACGACCTTCGACGTCTCGAACATCTACCAGAACGGCGAGGCCGAGACCGTCCTGGGCGAACTGCTGGGCCGCGAGCGCGACGACTACGTCGTGATCACCAAGTACAGCGGGAGCAGGCGCGCCGAGATCCGCCCCGGCACGACCGGCAACAGCCGCAAGACCATGATCCGGTCGCTGGAGACGAGCCTGCGGCGCCTCGGGACGGACTACGTCGATGTCTTCATGCCGCACTTTCCCGACGGGGTCACGCCGTTGCCGGAGATCCTGGCCGCCTTCGAGGACCTGATCCGGGCGGGCAAGATCCGCTACGGCGGCCTGTCGAACTTCCCGGCCTGGCGGGTGGCGGGCGCCGCCGTCAGGTCGGAGCTGAGTGGACGGATGCCGTTGGTCGGCATCCAGACCGAGTACAGCCTGGCCGAACGCTCCGCGGAACGAGAACTCTTGCCGATGGCCGAAGCGCACGGTCTCGGCGTCGTCCTCTATTCACCGCTGGCCGGCGGCCTGTTGACCGGGAAGTACCGCCGCGGCGAGCAGGGACGGCTCAGCGCGCGGGCCGCGGCCGGCGGCGCGCCAGTCGAGGGCGGTGACCTGCGCACCGCCGTACTCGACACCGTCCTCGCCGTGGCCGACGAGCTGGGCACGGGCCCGGTCCAGGTCGCCCTGGCCTGGCTGCGCCGGCGCGCGGCACGGTCCGGTACCTCGCTGATCCCCATCGTGGGACCCCGCACCCCGGCCCACCTGGAGGGCTACCTCGACGCCCTGAACGTCGAACTCGCCCCGCACCACTTCCAGAAGCTCGACGCGGTCAGCGCGATCCGGCTCGGCGCCCCGCACGAGGACGTCGCCGCCGCACTGGCCCACGGCACCGACGGCGACCGAGGCCTCCTCGACACTCCGCTCATCCCGGTGGCCTGAATCACCGCTCCAGCCGCCGGGCGAGCTCCTGCAGCGCGGCGTCCTCCTTGCTGCCGGGGCGCGGGAAGTACACGTACAGCACATGCCCTTCGGGCCCGGCGAGGGCGAACGTCTCGAAGCCCAGGGTGAGGACGCCGTCTTCGCCGACACCATCGACCGCGAGCCGCTTCTCGCCGGCCACCCTGTCGTACACCTCATGGGAGTCCCACAGGGCGCGGAATGTCTCGCTGCGCTCCCGCAGGTCCGCCACGAATCCGTCGAGTCGGCCGGGCCGCGCCGCCGCGGTGGTGTGCAGGCCCGCGACGGCCTGCACGGCGATGTCCTCCCAGTCGGGGTACACCTCGCGGGCGCGCGGGTCGAGGAAGGTGAACTCGACCAGGTTGTGCCCCGCGCTCCATGCCGGGTTGACGCGGGTCGCGAGGGTGGTCGCGGCCAGTACGTCGCGGCCGGGCCCGACGACGAAGGCGGGCAGGTCGGCCCAGCGCTCGAGGAGGACCAGCACTCCCGGTCGTACGGTGTGGACCGGCTCGGCTGCCTCCTGGCCGTCGGCGGACGCGAGCGCCGGGGCCACGAGGCTCCAGAGGTAGCCGCGTTCGGTGTCGTCCAGGCGCAGAACCCGGGCCAGGGCCTCGAGGATCTCGCGGGAGGGGTGCCGGTCGCGGCCCTGCTCGATGCGTGTGTAGTACGAGGGGCTGACGCCGGCGAGCAGTGCCAACTCCTCGCGGCGCAGGCCCTTGACCCGCCGCCGGGTGTTGTCGACGACGCCGGCCGAAGCGGCGTCGATCCGCTCCCGTCGGCTGCGCAGGAAGGAACCGAGCCGGTTGTCGTCCTGGTTGCCGTCGTCGCGAGTCATCAGGGGGACTTTACCGTCGGCGGCGAACCTGCATACCGCTCCCTGAGGGTGACCCTCCGAGGGCCACCCTCAAGAGGGCGTGGCACGCACACCGAAGCCCTGTTGCACTGAAGGCATGACGAACCAAGACACGGCAGGATTTGATGAGTTGGCCGACGTCACCACCACTGACGACGGCCAGGGTGCGCCGGTGTGGCTGATCACCGGTTGCTCCAGCGGACTGGGGCGGGCCCTCGCCGAGCACGCTCTCGGGCGCGGGGACCGAGTGGCCGTCACCGCCCGCGACGTGGCGAGCGTGACCGCTCTCGCCGCCGCACACGGCGACCGCGCGCTCGCCCTGTCGCTGGATGTCACCGACCCGGTGTCGGTCGCCGCCGCCGTCGAGGCGTGCGAGAAGAAGTACGGGCGCATCGACGTCCTGGTCAACAACGCCGGCTACGGATACCTCGCCGCCGTGGAGGAGGGCGAGGACGCCGCGGTCCGGGCGCTGTACGACACCAACGTGCACGGCGTCGTCACCGTTCTCAAGGCGGTGCTGCCGGGCATGCGGGCCCGCCGGTCGGGGCGGATCGTGAACGTGTCCTCGTTCGGAGGCCTCGCCGCCTTCGCCGGGACCGGTTACTACCACGCCACCAAGTTCGCCCTCGAAGGGCTGTCGGAGTCGCTGGCCGCGGAAGTGGCTCCCCTCGGCATCGCGGTCACCCTCGTCGAGCCCGGTGGCATGCGCACCCAGTGGGCAGGATCCTCGATGCGGGAGTCCGGGACACACCTCGCGGACTACGAGGAGACCGCGGGCAGTCGCCGGGCCTCCACCCTGGCGGTCTCCGGTCGCCAGCCCGGTGACCCCGCCCGTGCCGCCGCCGCGATCGCCACCGTCGTGGACACCGAACGGCCGCCGCTGCGACTCCTGCTCGGCTCGGACGCGCTGGCGGGCACCCGGGCCCGTATCGAGCGCATGCGTGACGAGGTCGACGCGAACGAAAAGCTGACCGTCAGCGCGGACTTGTTGGAAGCGTGAAGAACGGCGGCCGGCGCGAACGGCCGCTCCCACACGGTGAGCCGACGGATCTGCTTCAGCGCAGCTCGAGCAGCATCACATCATGCAGGTCCGCGGCCGCCTGGCCTCCAGGACGACCTTGGCCGATCGTGCGGTATCCCCACGACCGGTAGGCGGCCGGTGCCGCCCCGCTCGCCGGGTGGACGTTCAGGAGCACCCGCTCGGCCGCGATGCCGTCGAGCAGCACCGTGTGCAGACGCCGGGCGACACCACGTCCGCGCCATCCGCCGCGCACCGCGAGTTCCATGAGTCCGAAGGTGCGCTCCCCGTCCTCGCGCCGCATGTCGTCGGACACGGGTCCGGTGACCTCGTTCCACCACACCGTGTCGGGCCCGAGCGGATGGCCGTACGCCATGCCGATCGGCTCGCCGTCGCCGGTGCGGGCCAGGGTGGCGCGGAAGCCGCGCTTGCGCGCCTGGACGGGGAAGCGGCGGAAGGCGGCCTCGACGTCGTCCTCGGACTCGTCGTACGGGGGACCGGCGAACGCCTCGGCGTAGACCAGCTTGAACGCGTCTGCGGCGTGCGCCGCGGCAGTCCCGTCCATGCGCTCCACGGCGATGACACCGTGCGGCGTCGTGTGGATGACTCTTCGGCGGTCAATGGCGTCCGACATGCAGCTCACCGTGCAGTGCCGCGGGGCAGCTCACAGCCGGAATGCCGAGATCGTTACGCGGAGTCGCGCCGGGGCCGGGCGGCTGTGCCCATTCGGTGAGGGCGGCATAACGGTTCGGGCAGATTCGCGCCCGCGCGCGGTGCAGTGTCGTTTCCCCGGTATGAGCAACACCGTGCGCGCCGAGGAAGAGGAACAGGCCGAGCCGATCGCTGCGAACCGGCTCGAATCACCCGTGCTCGGGCAGGGGCCGCCGCCCTGTGAGGACGGCTCCCGTTCGACCGGGGACTGGCTGGCGGCTCTGCGTCTCGTTCTCGTCGGGCTGGCGAGCGGGCTGATCGTCGTGGGACTCGCCGTTGCCCTGATGGAATAGGAGCAGCGTTTTCACTCGTGTCGCGGCAGTGGGCGGCGGCCCGGAGGCGGTCCTCGTTCCTCGGAGCGAGACTGCCCGAAAGCCGTCCCTACGACCGGGCAGGGAGTGATGGCGTGACGGTACCCGAGACCGCGGACAGTGTCCTCGGGGAGTTCCTGGCCGACCCGCGCAACGCGGCGCTGGACCTGACCACGGCGGTGGCGCGCTGTGCCAAGGCGCTCCGACTGCAAAGCGCCGTGGTCTACCAGGCCGACCTGCAGCAGCGTCTGCTCGCCCCCTTGAACGATGTGGTGCCGACCCTCCCCATCGACGACTCGCTCGCCGGCTGGGCCTACCGCACGCAGTCCTTGCGCGTGGAGGAGTCCGAACTCGGCGGGATGACCGCGTGGTTGCCGATGGTGGACGGCGTCGAGCGGCTGGGGGTGCTCGCCGTGCACGCACCCGCCCTCGACCCGCTCTCGCTGCGGCGCGGCCGGACGCTGGCCCACCTGTGCGCCATGATGGTCACCTCGAAGCGGGCCTACAAGGACACCTACGTCCGCCGCGCCCGCACCGAACCGATGCGGCTGCCCGCCGAGATGCTCCGTGCCTACCTGCCGCCCCGCACGATCGGCACCACCCACGCCGTCTCGACGGCGGTCATGGAGCCGGCCTACGAAATCGGCGGAGACGCCTTCGACCACGCCCTGACCGATACGACACTCCACGCCGGGATCCTGGACTCGATGGGGCACAACCTGGCCTCGGGCCTGACCACGGTGGTTTCGCTGGCCGCGTGCCGCAACGCGCGGCGCACCGGGGCCGACCTGTCCGAGCTGGTGGGCTCCGCCGACGAGGCCCTGGCCGAATGGCTGCCCGACCAGTTCTGCACCGCGATCGTCTGCCAACTGGACCTCGCCACCGGCGGGCTGCGCTGGGTCAACTGCGGGCACCCGCCGCCCCTGTTGATCCGGGACCAGCGCCTGCTGGCCGGCGCGATGGAGCGGGACGCCGACCCGCCCCTCGGGTTGCCGGCCACCTTTGCCCCTACCCCTCGCCGGGTGCACGAGATGAAGCTGGAGCCGGGCGACCGGGTCCTGATGTACACCGACGGCGTCACCGAGGCCCGCACCCGGCACGGCGAAGAACTCGGCCTCGACCGGTTCGCCGACTATGTCATCCGCGCCACCGCCACCGGCGAACTCCCACCGGAAACCCTGCGCCGGCTCATCCACTCCATCGTCGACGCCCAGGACAACCGGCTGCGCGACGACGCGACGATCGTGATGTTCGAGTGGCGCCCGGTGGACCGCTGAGACCGGCCCGGGCACGCGAGTGGTCCGTCCACATACCCGTCAACCAGGCCGCTTGCGGTAGCGGACGTACTCGTTGCGTCGCCGGAACCCCACGCTCTCGTAGAGATCGTACGACCGGTGCGGGTTCGCCGTGCCCGTGAACAGCCGGGCGGTCGTCGCGCCGTGTTCGCGAAGGGTCCGCAGCCCGTCCAGCAGGAGAAGGCGGCCGATTCCGAGGCGTCGCCGGTCCGACCGGACGCTGAGCTCCTCGACCTCTCCCACGGAGCGGGCGTGGCGACGGAGGGAGCAGAGGGCCACGCCGACCATGTCCTCGCCTGACCAGGCGGCCCGCCAGCATGCCGGCTCGGCGCTGTCGAGGAATTCCTGGAAGGGCCATTTCTGGGTGAAGCCCCGGTCCGCGTAGGAGTCGACGACCGTCCTCCAGGCCTCACGGTAGTGGGACGCTCCGATCGGCCCTGTCCGGATCCCGGCTGTCGGTTCGCCGCCGGGTCCGGGAAGCTGCCGGAGACCGTTCAACTCCAGCTCGACCAGGCTGAAGACGCGCCGGTAACCGGCCGCGAGCAGGAGAGCCGTGGCGTCCCGCTCCGAGGTCATGGCGTTCGCGCCGATCACCGCGGTCCCGGCCGTCCCGTGCTGTGCGACGAGCCGGCGGATCCGTTCCTCGGCCCAGCGAAGCATGGCCGAGCCGACCCCCTGCCGACGGTGCTCCGGCAGGAGCCAGCCGCGGTGCAGGTAGAGCCACGTGTCGTCCCGCTCCTGCCACCGTCGGATCGTCGCGTATCCGACGACGCTCCCGCCGCACACCACCAGGATCTGATCCTCGGAAGCCTCCTCCAACTTGGCGGAGGCTTCGGCGATTTCGGCCGCTGACGGCAGCCCTTCGACGACCGACTGGGCGTCGGCCCCGTCCGACGCGGCACAACCCAGCCGCACTTCGACCATGGCGCGGTGGTCCGCGGCGCCGTGACAACGCCGGAACGCATACCCGGCCGGAAGGTCCTGTCCTGTGGTGCCATCCGATCCATCCGACATGACCGAATGATCTCGAACGCCGAACCGGGTCCGCCACCGTATAAGCAGGAACTTGCCCCACGGCGCATGCGGCTCGACGCCGACGATGGCGCGATCTGTGGGATGCGTGTCGTTGACGCCATGGGGCGGAGTCGCCGAACGTTGAGGGGTGACAAAGCGCCGCATCGTTTTCGTGATCTTCGACGGGTTCCAACCGCTCGACCTCGTCGGCCCGTACGAGGTGTTCCAGCACGGGGACCGGCTCGGTGGCCGGTACGCGTGCGAGATCGTCGCCCCCACGGGCGGCGCGGTGCGCTCGCGCAGCGGGTTGGTGATGCACGCCGAGTACTCCCTGGCCGAGCGGGACCCGGCGGGCGTGGACACGCTCGTGGTGGCCGGCGGCCGGGGCGTCGACCGGGCCCGCGCGGATCCGGAGCTGGTCGGCTGGGTCCGCGAGGCGGCGGCCGGGGCCCGGCGCGTCGCCTCCGTGTGCAGCGGGGTCTTCCTCCTGGCGGCGGCGGGCCTGCTCGAGGGGCGGCGGGCCACCACGCACTGGGCCCGCGAGCGTCAACTCGCCGCGGAGCACCCGGAGATCGCCGCGGACTGCGGGCCCATCTTCATCCGCGACGGTCACATCTGGACCTCGGCCGGAGTCACCGCCGGCATGGATCTCGCCCTGGCAATGGTCGAGGACGACCTGGGCCGGGACACCGCGCACGCCGTCGCCCGCGAGCTGGTCCTCTTCCTGCGCAGGCCGGGCAACCAGGCGCAGTTCAGTGTGGCCATGGCGACCCGGCCGCCGGCCACCGACCCGATCCGGGCCGCCGTCGCCGCGATCCAGGCCGACCCGGGCGCCCGGCACAGCGTCCTCGACCTCGCCACGCATGCCGCCCTCAGCCCGCGTCATCTGCAGCGCCGCTTCACCGCCGAGACGGGCGTGACGCCCGCCGGGTACGTGGAGCAGGTGCGGGTGGAGGCGGCGCAGCGCTCGCTCGCCGAGGGGGACGAGCCGCTGGAGGCGATCGCCCGGCGGCACGGCTTCTGCACGGCGGAGACGCTGCGCCGCACGTTTCATCGCAGGCTCGGCGTCGCGCCGTCGGAGTACCGCGCCCGTTTTCGTTCAACTACCGCACTGTGAGGGGGAGGTCAGGATGACCGTGTATGGACTGCTGGTTTTTGATGATGCCGAGGATCTGGATGTCGTGGGGCCGTGGCAGGTGTTCACGACCTCCGCGCGGCTGCGCGATGACATCGACCGCGCCGTGCTCGTCGCCGAGGGGTCGGCCCCGGTGCGGTTCGCCAAGGGGCTGCGTGTGCTGCCCGACCACACGTTCGACGACCACCCGCCGTTGGACGTGGTGACGGTGCCGGGAGGTGTCGGCGCGCGCACTGTCCAGGTCAACAACCCTGTTGCCACCGGATGGATCGCCAAGACCGCCGAGCGGGCGCCGTGGGTGCACAGTGTGTGCACGGGCGCCTTCCTGCTGCACGCCGCCGGACTCACCCGCGGGCGCCGCGTCGCCACGCACTGGCAGCACGAGGAGCGACTGGAGGCGCTCGGTGACATCACCGTCGTGCGCGACGCCCGCTATGTCGTCGACGGTAATCTGCTGACCAGTCAGGGCGTCTCGGCCGGCATCGACAGCGCGCTCTGGCTCGTCGGCCGGCTGCACGGCCGCGACCACGCCCGCGCGGTGCGCAGGGCCATGCAGTACGAGCCGGCGCCGCCGTACATGGCGGACGAACCGGCCGCGTAACCCCTCCTTGCCAGCGATGGCCAGATTCTTTCGGCTCATGGCCGTCTGGCCACTGACATCGTACGAGGGTGAGGGCGCACGCTCGAAGACATGAACATCCTCTGGGTCTTCGCCCACCCCGAACAGCGTTCCCTCAACGGCTCCCTGATAGCCGACGCGCTCGGCACCCTCGACGGGCTCGGGCACGCCTACCAGGTGTCCGACCTGTACGCGATGAAGTGGAAGGCGGTCGTCGACGCCGACGACTTCGGCGGCGGGCGGTGCGACGGTGAGCGGCTGTTGGTCGGCGCCGAGCAGGAACGCGCGTACACGGGAGGGGAGTTGAGCGCCGACATCCGTGCCGAGATCGAGAAGCTCGCCTGGGCGGATGTGCTCGTCCTGCACTTCCCGCTGTGGTGGTTCGGGCCTCCGGCGATCCTCAAGGGCTGGTTCGACCGGGTCCTGGTGCAGGGGCTCGGATTCGGTGTGAAGGCGCCGGACGGGCACACCCGCCGGTACGGCGACGGCGGTCTGGCCGGCAAACGGGCCCTGATCGTCACGTCGGTGGGCGCCCGGCCGTCCGGATTCGGACCCCGCGGCATCCACGGACAGCTGGACCAGGTGCTGTTCCCGCTGCTGCACGGCACGTTCTGGTACACGGGGATGGCGCCGCTCCAGCCGTTCGTGACGTACGGCGCGGACCGCCACGACGCGTCGGACTACGCCCGCACGTCCGCCGCTTTGCGGGAGCGGCTGCGTACGCTGCCCGACGAGGAGCCGCTGGCGTACCGCTCCGAGGCGGGCGGTGAGTACGACGAGGATCTGGTCCTGCGCCCCGAACTCGTGCCGGGCCGCGACGGCCTGGGGGTGCACCGGCGGTGAAGGTCGTCGCGACGGTGCCGCATGCCGCGTCCGGCCCTATGTCGACGGCGCTCCCGGCCCCCGCGTCGCCCCGCCCACCCGGCGCGTCAACTCCCGCGCCGTCTGCGCCACATGCCCCGCTATCCGCCGCTGCTCCGCCTCGTCGACCGTCTCGTCGGGGAACGTCACCGCGATCCCGGCGATCGGGTGGGCGTGGTGGTCGAGGACGGGCGCGGCCACCGAGGACAGGCCCGGGGTGACCTCGCCCTCCTCCGTCGCGTAACCGCGGCGCCGCGCCTGGGTGAGCAGCGTGCGCAGCGCGGTGAGCGTCGCGGGACCCGCCCCGTGCCGCTGCACGAACGCCGAGCGGTCGGGGAACAGCGCCCGTACCTGCGCGGGTGGGAGGAGGGCGAGCACCGCCCGCCCGCTCGCGGTCAGATGAGCCGGAAGCCGGACGCCGACCTCGCTGATCAGCGGCGGACGGCCGGGGGCGCGCTCCTCGATGACGTAGATGACCTCGCGGCCGTGCAGCACGGCCAGGTTGGCGTTGTGTCCGGTGCGGTCGACGAGCGCGGCGAGCGGTGCCCGGGCCAGGCGCTGGAACGGGGCCTGGCGCTCGTAGCCCGAGGCGAGTTCGAAGGCGCTGACCCCCAGTCCGTAGCGCCGTTCCTCCGGCAGATGGACCACGAAGCCGTCCGCCGCCAGGGTGTCGAGCAGGTGGTACGTCGTCGAGCGCGGCAGCCCGACGTCGCGGCTGATGGCGGCCGCGGGGACGGGCGCGGCCTGGCGGGCGAGATAGCGCAGGACCGCCAGGACCTGGGCGGCGGCCGGGACGATGCTCATGGGGCGAGCGTAGACCAGAGATGTCGCAAACCATCTGTCTGGGATCCCAGATGAAGCGTCTCGGATCCCAGACACAAGACGTGCCGCACGACTCGCGAACCCCTGCCCGCCTGCGGCTTCATTGGTGCATGACCGTTGTTGTTGGTGTCGGCGCCCTCGCAGCCGACGAAGTTGTTTCCGTTGCCCGTCACGGCGCCCAGGTGAGCCTCGCCCCCGAGGCCCTCCAGGAGATCGCCCGCAGTCGCGAGGTCATCAAGGCCCTCGCCGACGACGTCAAGCCCCACTACGGCGTCTCCACGGGCTTCGGCGCTCTGGCCACCCGTCACATCCCCACCGAGCTGCGCGCCCAGCTCCAGCGCAGCCTCGTCCGCTCCCACGCGGCGGGCTCGGGACCGGAGGTCGAGCGCGAGGTCGTGCGCGCCCTCATGCTGCTGCGTCTGTCCACCCTCGCCACCGGCCGCACCGGCGTGCGCACCGAGACCGCCGAGGCGTACGCCGCGCTCCTGAACGCCGGCATCACTCCGGTCGTCCACGAGTACGGCTCGCTCGGCTGCTCCGGCGACCTGGCGCCCCTCGCGCACTGTGCGCTCGCCGTCATGGGCGAGGGCGTCGTGCGCACCGCAGACGGCGAGCAGAAGCCCGCCGCCGAGGCCCTCGCCGCCGCCGGCATCACCCCGGTCGTCCTGGAGGAGAAGGAGGGCCTCGCCCTCATCAACGGCACCGACGGCATGCTCGGCATGCTCGTCCTCGCCGCCCACGACCTGCGCCGCCTGCTGCGCACCGCCGACATCTCCGCCGCCATGAGCGTCGAGGGCCAGCTCGGCACCGACGCCGTGTTCGCCGCCGACCTCCAGGCCATGCGCCCGCACCCGGGCCAGGGCGACAGCGCCGGCAACCTGCGCTCCCTGCTCGCCGATTCCGCGATCATCGCCAGCCACGCGGGCCCCGACTGCACCTACGTGCAGGACGCCTACTCGCTGCGCTGCACCCCGCAGGTCCACGGCAGCGCCCGCGACACCCTCGGCCACGCCGAACTCGTCGCCTCCCGCGAGCTCGCCAGCGCCGTCGACAACCCGGTCGTCACCCTCGACGGCCGCGTCGAGAGCAACGGCAACTTCCACGGCGCGCCCGTCGCCGCCGTGCTCGACTTCCTCGCCATCACCGTCGCCGACGTCGCCTCGATCTCCGAGCGCCGCACCGACCGCTTCCTCGACCCGGCCCGCAACCGCGGTCTGAACGCCTTCCTGGCCGACGACCCGGGCGTCGACTCCGGCCACATGATCGCCCAGTACACGCAGGCCGCGATCGTCTCCGAGCTCAAGCGGCTCGCCACCCCGGCCTCCGTCGACTCGATCCCCTCCAGCGCCATGCAGGAGGACCACGTGTCCATGGGCTGGTCGGCCGCCCGCAAGCTGCGCCGCGCCATCGACGGCCTCGGCCGCGTCCTCGCCGTCGAGCTCTACACCGCCGCCCGCGCCCTGGACCTGCGCGCGCCGCTCACCCCCGCCCCGGCCACCGCGGCCGTGCGCGACGGGCTGCGCAAGACGGTCGAGGGACCCGGCACCGACCGTTGGCTCGCCCCCGAGATCGAGGAGGCCGTCCAGTACGTCGCCTCCGGCCGCGCCCTGGCCGCCGCCGAGTCGGTCACCGGCTCCCTGTCCTGACCGGCCGCTCTCCCTCGCACCTCCGGGGCCCTGCGGGGCCCCGGAGGTGTGGCACCACCGCCATCCAGGGCGCCGCGTACGGCGGGCTAGGGTCCGTCGGAAGGGCCTTGGGCTCTGGCCCGGCCGCCCGTCCGCCCTGCCGTCCGTACGAAGACAAGGACAACTCACCTTCATGGCACCCCAGATCCTGCGCGCGCACGACCGCACCCCCGCCCCGTGGAAGAACGGCGGCGGTGTCACCACCGAGGTCCTGGCCCACCCCGAGGGTTCCGGCACGGAGGACTTCGCGTGGCGGATCAGCCTCGCCGATGTCGCGGGCAGCGGCCCGTTCTCCGCGTTCGAGGGCGTCGACCGGATCATCACCGTCGTAGAGGGCCCTGGCATGGCGCTCACCGTCGACGGCACGGAGCACGTCGTCGACACCCGCTACGCGCCCTTCGCCTTCTCCGGCGACGCCACCACGGACTGCCGGCTCTTCGGCGGCCCCCTGGTCGACTTCAACGTCATGCTCCGCCGCACCGAGGCGAAGGGCGACGTACGCATCGAACGCGGCCCGACGCGGCTCGAACCGGCTCCCGGCACCCGCGTGTTGGCGCTCGTCCTGGACGGCACCGCGACCCTGCACCGGGACTCCGTCCGCCTCGACCGGCTGGACGCGGTCCTGCTCCAGGACGACGAGGACCCCGCCGACATCGCCGTACACGGCGTGCTGGCGGTCGTGTCCCTCGCTGAGGTCCCCGAGG
The DNA here is from genome assembly GCF_050106155.1 of Streptomyces nidicola. Classification (NCBI taxonomy): domain Bacteria; kingdom Bacillati; phylum Actinomycetota; class Actinomycetes; order Kitasatosporales; family Streptomycetaceae; genus Streptomyces; species Streptomyces nidicola. Next base: position 517,673 of record NZ_JBNBPI010000001.1, on the reverse strand, counting down.
TCCGCTGAGGGCTTTAGCCTTTGGCGGAGCGTCAGCGGGATCGGTAGGTTCTCCGCGGTGACCTTGATGGAGACGCGGGGCCTCGCGACGATGACCGATGGGGCCCGGCTGAGCTGGACAGTACTGGGGGACAGGACCCGGAATCCGCCCGTCGTCCTGCTGCACGGCGGACCGGGTCTGCCGGACTATCTGGGCGAGGTGGCCGCGATGGCCGGCGACCTCGCGCCCACGTACCGGTACGACCAGCGGGGCACGGGCCGGTCCCCGTGGCAGGGGCGGCATGCGCTCGCCCGGCATGTCGACGACCTCGCCGAGCTGCTCAACACGTGGAACGCGCCCCGGGCCGTGCTGATCGGGCACTCCTACGGCACCGACCTGGCGAGCCGCTTCTGCCTGGCGCACCCCGACCGGGTGGCCGGGATGCTGCTGATGTGCGGGCCGTACGTGGGCGATTGGCGCACCGGGTACCGGGCGGAGCGAGGCCGCCGGATGTCCGTTGCACAGCAGGCGCGGCTCCAGGGATTGGAAAACTCGCCCGACCGCACCGAGGAGCAGGAGGTGGAGCTGCTCACCCTGTCCTGGTTCACCGACCACGCCGATCCCGAACGCGGGTGGGACCGGGCCGCCGAGGACGCCCGGCGGCGTCGCCCCGTCAACTGGGCCATGAACGCCGAACTCGGAGCGGACGGACGCGCGGACCCGCTCGACGCGCGCCTGGACGAGCTGCGCGCATGCCTGCCGACGCGCACGGAACTCCTCGGCGGCGCCGACGATCCCCGCCCCGTCGCGGCCCTCGCCTCACTCGGGCGCCGGCTCGACCTCCCACTGACGCCGATCGAGGGTGCCGGGCACGAACCCTGGCTGGAGCGGCCCGACGCCGTGCGCGCACACCTGCGGCGATTCGTGCGGGGCGCGGTGGACGGATAGCGGGCCGGTCGCTCACGAGAGGACGCGGGTCCCGGCCGCTCACGAGAGGACGCCGGTCCCAGCCGGTCGCGCCCCCGCCGCCCCCATAGGATTCCCTGTAGTGAACAGGAGCCGGTAGCGGGGGAGCGGATGGCGAGGACAGTGGGCGACGTGACGGTGGACCAGGCCGAGCTGGCCCGCTGGTACGAGGAGAGCGGGCGCAGCGCCGTGCCCGCGTACCAGCGCGTCAAGGAGCTCGTCGAGCGCCAGATCAGGGACGGCCACTGGCAGGAGGACGACGCCCTGCCCTCGGAGAGCCAGTTCGTCGACGCGCTCGGGCTGTCCCGGATGACCGTCAACCGCGCGCTGCGCGAGCTCGCCGCGGACGGGCTCATCCGGCGCGTCATGGGCGTCGGCAGCTTCGTCGCCGAGCGCAAGGCCAGCTCCGCGCTCCTGGAGGTCCACAACATCGCCGACGAGGTACGAAGCCGCGGCCACCGCTACTCGGCCCGCGTGCTGTCCCTCGACGAGGAGCAGGCCGACGAGCGGACCGGCGCACACCTCGGCCTCGGCAAGGGGAAGCCGGTCTTCCGCTCACAGGTCGTGCACTACGAGGACGGGGTGCCGCTCCAGCTGGAGGACCGCTACGTCAACCCGGCCTTCGCGCCCGGCTACCTGCAGCAGGACTTCACGCTGCAAACACCGTTCGCGTTCCTGTCGAAGGTCGCGCCGCTCGGCCGTGGCGAGCACATCGTGGAGGCGGTCCTGGCCACACCGGAGGAGGCCGCGATCCTCGACGTGGGCCCGACGGAGCCGTGTCTGCTGATCCAGCGCCGCACCTGGTCGAGGGACGCCCTCGTGAGCATCGCGCGGCTGCTCCACCCGGGCACCCGCTACCGCCTCGAGGGCGCGTTCGCCACGCACTGACGCGGGTCCGCCGCACTGCGGACCTGGTGGGCAGGCGGGGTCGGTACGCCCAGGTCACAAGCTAAAATGACGGCCTGCACCAGGCCCGGTCGGCCGGTGAGGTACAGCAGCACTCCAGGGCGCGTCCCCTTGCGAGGGGCGCGCCCGACGCGTGCCCGGGACTGCTCAAAGCTGTTCGTGCGCCCACTCTCCGGACTACCTCTTGACGCACCTGTATAGACAGGAATATACAGGCTGGCGTTCGCGTCATCGGGGCCCGGACCGCAGGTCCCGCAGCCCGTCCGCCGGCCCCACCCCGAAGAGGGAGACACTCGTTTGCGTACCGAAAAGGCCGGCCTGAGCCGTGGGCTCAACTCGCGGCACATCCGCTTCATCGCGCTCGGCTCCGCCATCGGCACGGGGCTGTTCTACGGCTCCTCCGAGTCCATACAGGCGGGCGGCCCGGCCGTCCTGCTCGCCTATCTGATCGGCGGCGCCGCCGTCTTCCTCGTCCTGCGGTCCCTGGGTGAGATGGCCGTGGCCTCGCCCACCGCCGGCTCCTTCGGCGAGTATGCGAACCGGCACCTCGGACCGCTGGCCGGCTTCCTCACCGGCTGGACGTACGCCTTCGAGATGGTCATCGTGGCCGTCGCCGACGTCACCGCCATCGGCGTCTACATGGGCTTCTGGTTCCCCGATGTGCCCCGCTGGATCTGGGTGCTGGCCGCCGTGGTCATCGTCGGCGCGCTCAACCTCGTCAGCGTCAAGGTCTTCGGTGAGCTGGAGTTCTGGCTCTCCCTCGTGAAGATCGTCGCCATCGTCGCGATGATCCTCGTCGGCATCGCGGTCATCGCCTTCGGCCTCGGCACCGGCCACGTCCACGTCGGCCTGGACAACCTCTGGAGCCACGGAGGCTTCTTCGCGGGCGGCATCGACGGCTTCGTGATCTCCTTCGCCATCGTCATGTTCGCCTTCGGCGGCACCGAGATCATCGGCGTCACGGCGGGCGAGGCGCAGTCCCCGGAGAAGACGATCCCGGGCGCGGTCAACTCCATCCCGCTGCGCATCATCCTGTTCTACGTCCTGACCCTCGCCGTGATCATGTCGATCACCCCCTGGCAGCAGATCGACGACTCCGGCAGCCCGTTCGTGCAGATCTTCGCCGGGGTCGGCCTCAAGTCCGCGGCCGCAGTCCTCAACGTGGTCGTCCTGACCGCCGCCCTGTCGGCCATCAACAGCGACATCTTCGCCGCGGGACGCACGATGTACGGTCTCGCCGAGCGCGGCCACGGACCCGCCGCCATGCGCCGCACCACCGGCAACGGCGTGCCGTGGGTGACCACCCTCGTCATGATCGGCGCCCTGCTCTTCGGCGTCGTGATGAACGCCGTCGTCCCCGGCGAGATCTTCCTGATCATCTCCTCGATCGCCACGTTCGCCACCGTCTTCGTCTGGGTGATGATCATGCTCACCCACATGAAGGCGCGCGGTTCGATGTCGGCCGAGGAGTCCGCGGCCCTGAAGTTCCCGGCCCCGTTCTGGCCCTACGGCCAGATCATCACGCTCGTGTTCATGGTGGCTGTCCTGGTCCTCCTCGGCTTCCACGAGAGCACGCGCGTGGCGCTGGAGGTCGGCGCGGTGTGGCTGGCGCTGCTCACGGTGGTCTACGCCCTGTGGGTGCGCCGTCGGACCGGTACGGGCCCGCAGCCCGCACCGGCCGGGGCGCAGGCCGGTGCGAGCTCGGAGGAGCGGGCCGAGATCGCGGGCTGACCTGACGAGAACTCCTGCGGCCCGGACCGCGACGTCGACCGTGCACCTGCCGTGCAACTGACGTCGCAGTCCGGGCCGCACTGTGTCGTGTGTCGGAAACTTGTCGGCGACATGTCGGTAGGGGCGGCCATTCTGGGCACACGGCTGCTTCCCGTGAGCACGCCGCCCCGGACCGCAAGGAGCCCGACACCGTGTCTTCCGCATCCCAGTACCGACCGTGGGACGTTCACCGGCTGCCCTCCGCCGCGGGCAGCACCTTCCTGGTCACCGGGGGGAACGCCGGGATCGGCTACTTCACCTCGGAGCAGCTCGCCGCCACCGGCGCCCACGTCGTCCTCGGCAGCCGGGACCGCACCAAGGCCGACGCCGCGATGGCCTCGATCCGCTCGCGCGTCCCGGGCGCGCAGGTGAGCCACCTTCCCCTGGACCTCGCCGACCTGACGTCCCTGAAGGCGGCCGTGGGCAGGCTGGAAGTCGACCATCTCGACGCGGTGGTCCACAACGCCGGGGTCGCGCTCGACGACCCGCCCCGGCGGGAGACCGGCGACGGCCACGAGCTCATGTTCGCCACCAACCACCTCGGGCACTTCGCACTGACCCAGTGGCTGGCTCCCCTCCTCTCCGCGGCGCCCGCGGCCCGCGTCGTGACGGTGGGAAGCTTCGCCGCGCGCTCCGAGCGGTTGGACCTCGACGATCTGCAGTCGACCCACGAGTACCGGCCCAAGCGCACCTACGGCCGCTCGAAGCTCGCGCAGATGTATTTCGGCTTCGAACTCGACCGCCGGCTGCGTGCCATCGACAGCACGGTGCTCAGCGTGGTGGCCCACCCCGGCGGAGCGCTGGACTCCCTCACTCCGTCCCGTCCACCGGTGTCCGTGACCACGCCCGGTCAGCGGCTGCGCGCTCTGCCCGCCGCGCTGCTGGTGCAGGGCAAGGAGGCGGGGGCACGACCCGTCGTACGAGCCGTCCTCGACCCGGAGGTACGGGGAGGTCAACTGTGGGGGCCGCGGGTCTTCGGGCTGCGCGGCACACCGCGGCGTGAGCCCGTCCCCGCGCACATGGCCGACGCGGATGTGGCCGCTCGCCTGTGGGCCGCCAGTGGCGAGTTGACCGGCACCGATCCGGACCTCGGCTTCCGGTAGACGCGGAGCCGCGACCAAGGCCTGCCCCAAGACGGTTGCCGGGCTCAGGTTTTGGCGAGGGCATGTCGGCGTATTCCTTCGAGGAGCACAAGGAGTACTTCGAAGAGTACGAGGAGCGCACCAACGTCGAGTACGTCGTTACGGACATCACCGGTGACCGGCGCGCCGGGGGAGGACGGTGGCATGACGGACGCTGTGGCCCGGCAGGTCGAGGGCGTGGGGCCTGGTGTGACGCTCGGCCGACTCGGCCTCGGCAGCGGACGGCTGGCCGCCGCCCACGCGGTCATGGACGAGGCCGAGGCGATCGCCCTGGCCCGCGCGCGATGGTCCCTGGACGCCGTCGTGGCCACCCGGCTGGCGACCGAGAAGGACGACACGTTCCGGCTCGACACCTCAGATGGCGGCCGGTTCGTCGTCAAGGTCTCCCACCCGGACGAGGACGACGACGAAGTCGCCTTCGAGACCGAGCTGATGCGGCACGTGCACGCGTCCGGGTACGGGGTGCCGGTCCCCGAGCTGCTGCCCTCGGCCGACGGCCGGCTGCTCGAAGCAGTCAGGGACGCGGCCGGCCGGCACCGCTTGGCGCGCGTCATGACCTACGCCGTGGGCACACCGCTCGACACGGCCGGGCCGACGTCCGCGCCGGAACGCGAACGCGTGGGGGAGATGCTGGCCCGACTCCGGCACGCCACCGCCGACTTCCGACACCCGGCGGACGACAGGGTGTGCGCCTGGGACGTCCAACACCTCCCGGTGCTGCACCCACTGCTCGACGAAGTCCCGGACGCCGGACAACGCCGAGCACTCGCCCAGGGGTTGGCCCGCTACATGGATGTGGTGGTTCCCCAACTCCCGTCCCTGCGCAGCCAGGTGCTGCACAACGACTTCAGCACGTCCAACCTCCTCGTCGACCACGACGCCGCCGGATTCGTCACCGGTGTCATCGACTTCGGCGACGCCGTGCACACCGCGATCGCGGTGGATGTCGCGACCGCGCTGCTCAACCAACTGCCACGGGACGCCGCGCGGCGACCGGTGCCGGACCTGTTCGCCGAGGCCCGCGACGTGCTGCGCGGATACCTGCGCTCGGCCGACCTCACCGAGGCTGAACTGGCGCTGCTCCCGCACCTCGTCATGGGCCGAGTGGTCGCCCGAGCGCTGATCACCCTGCACCGCGCGTCGCTGATCCCCGGGAACACCGCGTACATCCTGCGCAACACCGAGCCGGGATGGGGCCAGTTGGCGTGGTTTCTCGACCGTACGCCCGACGAGATCTCCTCGACGTTCCTCTGACCGAGCAGCCGGCGGACGACCGGCCCGACGCCACCCCAAGGACGAGCATGAGCACCCCTGAGACCAGGACCAAGGCCCGCGGAAAGATGAACAACGCGTTCGACCCGGACGCGGCGGAGGGGCTGTCCCCGTCCTCACGCCAACTGATCGAACGCCGCGAGAAGTTGCTGGGCCCCGCCTACCGCCTTTTCTACCAGCAGCCGCTGCACATCGTGCGCGGCAAGGGCTGTCGGCTCTGGGACGACGAGGGGAACGAGTACCTCGACGCCTACAACAACGTGGTTTCCGTCGGGCACGCCCACCCGCGCGTCGTCGAGGCCGTGCACCAGCAGATGCAGACGCTGTGCACCCACACCCGCTACCTCCAGGAAGGCGTCCTGGACTACGCCGAGGACCTGCTGGCCACCCTCACCGGGCCGGTCGCGGACGGCCACGCGATGTTCACCTGCACCGGCTCGGAGGCCAACGACCTCGCGCTGCGCATCGCCAAGTACCGCACAGGCAACCAGGGCGTCATCATCACCTCCGAGGCGTACCACGGCAATTCCGACCAGGTGGCGGGGATCTCGCCGGCCATGGGGGAGAACGCCGTCCTGGGCACCTGGGTACGCCGCGTGCCGACCCCGGACTCGTACCGCATCCCTCGGGAAGGCATGGCGGAATGGTTCGCCGACCACGTGCGCGAGCAGATACGCGAACTCGAACGCCACGGAGTGGGCGTGGCCGCCTTCGTGGTCGACTCCCTCTTCAGCTCCGACGGCCTGTACGCGCAGCCGACGGACCTTCTCGGCCCGGCCGTCAAGGCGGTGCAGGAGGCCGGGGGGCTGTTCATCGCCGACGAGGTGCAGTGCGGGTTCGCGCGCTCGGGGGAGCGGATGTGGGGCCATCAGCGCCACGACGTACACCCCGACATCGTCACGATGGGCAAGCCCATGGGCAACGGCTACCCCGTCGCGGGCCTCGCCGTCACCCACGACGCCGTCGCCGAATTCGGCCACGACATGCGGTACTTCAACACCTTCGGCGGCAATACGGTCGCCATCGCCGCCGCCCAGGCAACCCTCGACGTCATCCGTGACGAGAACCTGCTCGACAACTCCCGCAGGGTCGGCGAGGCCCTGCGCGCGGGCCTCGCCGACCTGAGCAAACGCCACCCGGCCATCGGCGACGTCCGCGGGGCGGGCCTGTACGTGGGCGTGGAACTCGTCACCGACCGCGACACCAGAACCCCGGCCCCGGACCTGACCACCGCGGTGGTCAACGGCCTCCGCGAACGCAGGGTCCTGATCTCGGCAACCGGAACGCACGGCAACGTCCTGAAGATCCGCCCGCCACTGATCTTCGACACGAACGACGCGGACCGTCTGCTGAGCGTCCTGGACGAGGTCCTCGGCGCGAGGCGCTGAGTAGGACGCATTGGCTTGGTATTTCTGAGTCCGTTCATGGGCTTCTCTCGTGAAGTGAGAAGCCCTAGCTTTGTTCCATGGCTACGAACGACGAGGACCTGGCCACCGCCGAGCAACTGCGCTGGGGCGTCTCACGCCTAGCGTCCCGCCTACGGGCGGAACACCTGGGAAGCGCCGAACCCCTGACCCGGCTGTCGGCTTCGGTGCTGGCGAACCTCAAGCACCGTGGCCCGCTGGCGATCAGTGAGCTGGCGTCCATCGAGGGGGTCCAGGCGCAGTCGTTGACCCGCGTGGTGCAGGAGCTGGAGCGGCAGGGGCGAGTGGCGCGCAGCCGGAGCGCCGTCGACAAGCGGCGCCAGGACATCATGGTCACCGAGGAGGGCGTGGAGGCCCTGCGGGAGCATGTCCGTGACGGCAACGCCTGGTTGGCCTCCGCCCTGGCGCGAAGCCTTTCGCCGGCCGAGCGCGGACTGTTGCGACTGGCCGGCGAGCTGATGGAGCAACTGGCTCTCGTCGACGTCGAGGTGGGCGGTGGAGACCGATCCGCCGAGGGGGCACGGCCCTCGGGCGCAAAGGGGCGGCCGCGGTGATCGCCGGCCGGGTGCGAGTGAGCCGGCGGAAGGCCGGGGCGGGGGCCGGTGACGGTTCACGGAAGCTGCTCCTGGCGGTGCTGGCCGGGCTGGGGGCGGCCAGTCCGCTGGCAACGGACATGTATGTCCCCGGACTGCCGGACATGGCACGGTCGTTGGACACGAGCAGCGCCGGGACGCAGGTGACACTCACCGCGTTCCTGCTCGGCGTGATCGTCGGGCAGCTCGTCCTGGGACCGCTGAGCGACATGGTGGGGCGCAGGCCCGTTCTGCTGCTGGGCACCTCGGTGTTCGCCCTGTTCGGGGTGGGGTGTGCGCTCGCGCCGACGATCGAAGCGATGACGGCGCTCCGTTTCGGGCAGGGCGTCTCGGGGGCCGCGGGCCTGGTGGTGGGTCGGGCCGTCGTCGTCGACCTGTTCCACGGGGTCGAACTCGCCCGCGTGTACGGGACGCTGGCGGGGGCCGGTGCGCTGGGTCCTGTGCTCGCTCCGGTGCTGGGCGGGGCACTGTTGGCGGTGGCGCCGTGGCGGTACGTGTTCGTGGCGCTCGCGTTCGCCGGTGCCGTCCTGGTGGTGGGTCTCGCGCGCGGTGTACCCGAGTCCCTGCCGCCGCAGCGGCGCATCGGGGGTGGGGCCGGCGGGGCGCTGCGCGCGACCGCGCGCCTCGTGGCGCGCCCCGCCGTGCTGACACCCGTGCTGACCATGGGCTGTATGGGCGCGGCGGTCTTCGCCTACGTGGCAGGGGCCACGTTCGTGCTGCACGACCTGCTGCGGCTTTCGCCCGCGGTGAGCAGCATCGTCTACGGGGTGAACGCGCTCGGGAACCTGGGGGCGTCGCTGCTGTACGGGCGACTGGCCCGTCGATTCCGCCCGGAATCGTTGATGGTGGCGGGCGCGGTAGTCGGCTTGGCGGGTCAGGTCGTACTGCTGTTGCTCGCCGGAACGGTGGGCGTCGGCCTGTGGCCGATCTGGCTGTGCCTGCTGGTGTCGGTGGCGTCCTTCGGATTCCTTTTCCCCGCGCTGACCACGGTGGGGCAGAGCCGAGGGCGGGAGGCGCCGGGCGCGATGTCGGCGCTTCTCGGTGCGGCGCAGTTCGCGTTCGGTGCCGCGGCTTCGCCGCTGGTCGGCTTGTTCGGCACGCGGAGTGCCGCCCCCATGGCACTGGTGATGGGCGCCTTTTTGGCACTGACGACCGTCGGTGCGGTGTTGTGTCGTTGGCAGGGTGGCGCGGTGTCGGCCGGCGAGTGACCAGCAGTTGAGCCGTGTGCGTGTGCCGTCAGAAGAATTGCAGGAGTTCGGTCAGGGAGGTGATGGAGGGAACGTCCGGGTCGGCGGGCGTGTCACGGCACAGCGCACGTCCTGCGTAGCCGAGTTCGATGGCCGCGGCGACCAGGTCCGGATCGTCGTCCACGAACAGGCACTGCGCAGGCGCGAGTTCCAGTGCGGCGCTGGCGTGGTGGTACATGCGGGGGTCCGGTTTGTTGCAGCCGAGGACTGCGGAGATCGCGTACGCCTCGAAGAACCGGTCGATCCCGAGTCCGGCGTGGAGGTCGGGCAACCCGGGCCAGGCGTCCGAGACCACGGCCATCCGCACGCCTCGCCGCCTCAGCTCCTCCAGGGTCTCCTCGACGTCCGGGTACGTCTCCAGGAACACGGACGGAGGCACTTCGCGACGCAAGTCGGCCAGGAGCCGCGAGGTCGGCTCCACGCCGAGGTGGTGGAGCATCAGACGGTGGTAGTCGTCGTAGTCGGGCGTCGATGAGGAGGCGGCGAAGAAGCGGTCGCCCGCGGCGATGGCCGCGGTGAACTGCTCCGGCGTGATCGAGGGGGCGTGGGCCAGGACGGTCTGCTCGAAGTCCGCTCGCGGATTCCAGCGGCCACCGATCGGCCGCATGAGCACACCGCCGGAGTCGAGGAGAACGGCCTGGAGCGTATCGGGCGATGCTGGTGGCGTCGTCACCCGCCCAGTCTGGTGAGCGGGTGACTGCTGGTCCACCGTTTTGAGCGCCACACCGTGCCGGATGCAGAAGGACTCGAGGGGCTTGGGCGGCCGTGCGCCCGGTGCGTAATTCCCCCCGGAGCCCTCGTGGCGTCAGTGGCGCGTCGTCGCGCCCAAAGCCGAGCCGAAGCGGGCCTTGACCGTCGGGTGGTCCAGGTCCTGCGGGGTGAAGAGGATCGAACCCGTGCCGGTCGGGCCGTCCGCGGAGCCGGGGATGACGCTGACCGCGCCCGTACCGAGGTACTTGCCGGGGGCGCCGACGGTGAGGTCGGCCGTGCCGTCCGCGTCGTAGTCGCCTGCGGCCACCGCAGAGCCGAAGAGGTCGTTGCCCTCGCTGGAGCCGACCACGCCGGGCGTGGCCAGGGTGATGGTGTGCGCGCCCTGCGCGTCCAGGCCGGAATCGGCACCCGGCACGACCGTCACCGCCCCCGCGTTGTTGAACCCGTCCGGGTCGGTGGCGGTGGTGTCGGCCGTGACGAGGTCGGCGTGGCCGTCGCCGTCGAGGTCGGCGAGGACGCCGGCCCGGCCGGGCTGCGCCTCACCCTCGTAGGCGACACCCGCGCCCATCCCCGAAGCGGTGCCCGGGAACATGCGCATGAGGAAGTCGTCCGGGCCGTCCGAGAAGCCGGTGTCCACGACGATGTCGTCCTTGCCGTCACCCGTGACGTCACCGGCGACGATGCTGTAGCCCGCGAACGGTAGACCGGTCTTGCCCAGAGTCGTGCCGGTGAGGCCCCTGGCAGAGCCGCCCAGGACGCCGAGGGTGCCCTCGTCCGCCGCGTCGTCCACGTAGGCGACGGTGGCGAGGTCGGTGTAGCCGTCGCCGTTGACGTCGGCCGCCGCGATCTGGCCGGTCCCCGCGCCGCCGCCGGGCGGGGTGAGGGCCTTGATGGCCGGCTTCGGGGTGTCGCGGAGATGGGCGGCCCCCTTCACCACGTGCACCTTCGTCCCGGCCGCGACCGCGATGTCGGCGCGGCCGTCGTGGTCGAAGTCGCCGACGGCCAGCTTGTCGCCGAAGGCCTGGCGGGCCGTCGGGGTCGGGGCGTGGAAGGCGATCGCGTCCGCGCTCAGCCCGCCCTTCGCGCCGAAGACGACGGTGACCGAACCCGCTCCCTTGACGGAGCCGATCGCCTCCCCGCCGGCTCCGATGACCAGGTCCGCGTACCCGTCGCCGTCCACGTCCCCGACGGCCGTCGCCGAACCGAACCGGTCGCCCGCCTCCGGGGTGCCGGGGATGCCCGCGGTGCGCTGGGTGATGCCCTTGTGGCGGGTGGTGCGCACGCCCTGTGCGGTGCCGTACGCCACCGAGACGTAGCCAGCCTTCGCGAACCCGGCGATCGTCCCCTCCGGCGCCCCGACCGCGAGGTCCCCGAAGCCGTCGCCGTCGAAGTCACCCGCGGGGGAGACCTCGGCCCGGGGCTCGGCCTGCGCCTGCGCGGGCCCCACCAGCAGCACGCCTCCCGTCACCGCCAGCGCCGTCGCGCACGCCGCGAGCATCCGTTGCCGTCTCATGCCGTTCACACACACTCCCGTTTGTCCTGTGGCCGAGCTGCCGGTGCGCGGGGATTTCCGTAGGGATCCCCGGGCGGATTCCCTGGGGAATCCGGCGCATCGACATCACAGCAGACCTCTGGGGCAGGTGACCGGTTGCCCACGCCGGGGTGGAGGAGATGTGAACGGCCGGGAATCGCCCTTCCGGTGAAGCCGGTCAAACCCCTCGCGGACCCCTCCGGCTGTGAGCCCACCCATATGAGCCACGGCACATGCTAGGCGCGGTAGTAGCCGCGGCCGACCGGGAGAGTCGCGCCCCGCGTCCCGTCCGGAGCCTGTCCGAAGTGCCCGATCCGCCAGTTCTGCGTACCCGGGTAGTACGTCACATCTTTGCGTCCCGCCGTCACGCGCCGCTAACCCTGACTGAGTTCCGAGCAGCCGGGACCAGCCGGAAGCGTCCGGAAAGCACCGGCGCCGGCCATCCGCACACGACGCACTCCGTGCCGTCCCCGTAGAACCGTTGGAGAGCCACCCTCATGCAGTTTGTCCAGACGCCGGTGAACGCCGACCGCACCGCCCGTACGCGCAAGATCTCCGTCTCCGGCATCGCCGCGGCCGGCGCGATCGCCGCGGCCCTCACCCTGGTCCCCACGCAGGCGCACGCCGCCGAGCACACCGGCACGGCTGCCGCCAAGACCGCCTCGACCGCCACGACCACGAAGACCGCGGCGTCGGCCAAGACCTACTCGAACAACCTCGACGGCTGGATCCGTGAGTCCCTCGACATCATGAAGTCCAAGGGCATCCCCGGCACGTACGAGGGCCTGCACCGCAACATCATGCGCGAGTCCTCCGGCAACCCGAACGCCGAGAACGGCTGGGACGTCAACGCCCAGAACGGCACCCCGTCCAAGGGCCTGCTCCAGGTCATCCAGCCCACCTTCGACACGTACCACGTCGCCGGCACGGCGAACGACCTGACGGACCCGGTCGCCAACATCACCGCGGCCGCCAACTACGCCGCCGACCGCTACGGCTCCATCGACAACGTCGACTCGGCGTACTGAGCCACTGGCCGGCCAGCACCGAGCAGCAGTACGCAGCACTGAGCAGTTAGGAAGCCCCCATGCCGCACGAGAGCGGGAACGAGCACCAGGCGCACCCGGCCGATGAGCCCGCGGCGCCCGCGGTGCCCGCCTACGGCCCCGCCCGGTTGCGCCGCTCCAAGCACCGCAAGCGCAAGCGCGCCCTGCGCTGGATCGCGGGCGGCGCGCTGGGCCTGACCCTGGTCGGTGGCGGCGGTGTGGCCTACGCCTGGCAGCACCTCAACGGCAACATCAAGGGCACGGACGTGGACGCCGCCCTCGGCTCCGACCGGCCCGACGAACAGCGCGACGGCGCGATGAACATCCTCCTGCTCGGCTCCGACTCCCGGGCGGGAACCCACGGCGAGTACGGCAGCGGCGTCATGGGCGCCCGCGCGGACACGGCGATGGTGCTGCACGTCGACAAGACCCACAAGAAGGCTTCGGTCGTCAGCATCCCGCGCGACACCGAGGTCGACCGCCCCACCTGCAAGACCTCGCACGGCGACGTCCAGGCAGAGCACAAGGCCGTGTTCAACTCCTCGTACGCGCTGGGCGGGCCCGCCTGCACCGTGAAGACGGTCGAGAAGATGTCGGGCGTCCGCATGGACCACTACCTCGAAGTCGACTTCAAGGGCTTCCAGAAGATGATCGACGAGCTCGGCGGCGTCGACATCACCACCCGCAACGCCATCCACGACAGCAACAGCGGCCTCTCCCTCGACTCCGGAAAGCACCGCCTGAAGGGCAAGGACGCACTCGCGCTCGTCCGCACCCGGCACGGCGTGGGCGACGGCAGCGACCTCGGCCGCATCCAGCTCCAGCAGGCGTTCATCAAGGCCCTGATCCACCGCGCCGACACGGTCGACCCGCTCGGCAGCCCGAGCAAGTCCTACGCCCTCGCGGACACGGCGACCAAGAGCATCAGCGCGGACTCCGAGCTGGCGTCCGCCGACAAACTCCTCGGCCTCGCCAAGGAGTTGAAGGGCATCAGCCCCGACCGCACCACGATGGTCACCCTGCCGGTCACCTACGACGCGCAGGACGCGGGTCGGGTCCTCCCCCTGGAAAAGGCCTCGCACACCGTGTGGAAGGCCCTGCGCCACGACCAGCCGGTCCCGAAGAAGGCGACGCAGGGGTCGGTAGGGGACAGGACCGATTCACCTGTGGTGTCGTCGGGCGCGGGCGTCTGACGGCCGAACCGTCCGGGGGTCTCCTTGACCTCAAGCGCGCTTGAGGCAGGAGGCTCCCGTCATGGACACCGAAGAGATGCAGCGACAGGTGCGGGTTCTGACCGACCGCGCCGAGATCACCGACCTGCTGGACCGATATCTGCGGTCCCTGGACGACGGGGTTTTCGACGAGGAGTGGGCGCGTGCGTTCCACACCGAGGACGTCACCGCCGAGATGCCCATCGGCACCGTCCATGGCCGCGATGCCTTGCTGGCCCGTATCCGGGGAGGCATGGCGCTGTTCGACCGGACGGTGCACCTGGGCACCAACGCCGTCATCGAGGTCGACGGTGACCGGGCCACGGCCCGTGGTGCCCAGTTGAGCACCCACGTGCTGGCCGACGGCTCGGGCAGCGTCTTCATCTCCGCCGGTCATGCCGACACCGGACTCGTCAGGACGGCCGACGGCTGGCGGATCTCCGCGTCGACGCTGCGGGTGGTGTGGACGCAAGGACCGCCTCCGCGGCTGCCGGACGACATCGCCGCCGATCGGGCCGTGTAGGACCTCAGTCCGTGTAGACCTCCGCCCGGTCCACGCTCACGAACGAGCCCGAGGAGGACGCGCTCTTGTCGCCCGTCACCCGGACCCGCACCGTGTGCGGGCCGTTCGTGAGGCGTGGGCTGAGGTACTGGAGGGTCTCGCCGGTGCGGATCGCGCCGTAGAAGTCGACGCGCTTCTCGGGCCCGCCGTCGACGCTGATCGCGGCGATGCCGTTCCCCGTGTCCTTGACCGACAGCAGGGCGATCCGGGTGCCGGTGAAGGAGTACGTCGCGGTGTTGCCCGCCTTGTCGCTCCAGTGGTCGTCGCCCCAGAAGCACTGCGCCGCGCAGCCCGTACCGGAGTTCCATGTCCCGGTGTACTTGAGGGAGCCGGATCCGCTGGAGCGGCCGTCGTCGTTGATCCAGTGGTTGCCCGATCCGGGGTCGCCGGAGGGCAGGTTCTGGGTGGCGCCCATGGCGAGCGGCGTGCCGAGGTTCGGGCTGCCGTCGGCGTTCCAACCGATCTTCTGGGCGCGGGTCGTGCGGTTGCTGTAGGTGTTCGTCGACGTGGTCTTGGCGTGGTAGATCAGCCAGTCCTCCTTGCCGTCGGGGGACTTGAAGAAGGCGTGGTGGCCGGGCCCGAACACGCCGCGGTCGTCGGCGCGCTCGAACACCGGCCCGTCGTGCTGCTTCCAGTTGCCGGGCACGAGCGGGTCGGCGCCGTCCGCAAGGGACATCATCCACACCTGGTAGTCGGGCTTGCCCGTGTCGCAGGTCGAATACGTCATCCACGTACGGCCGTTGCGGTTCAGGAACTCCGGGCCCTCGCGGACCTCGGGGCAGCCGCCGGCCCCGTCGATGGCGACCGCGTCGCCCGAGACCGTGTACGGGCTCGACATCGGCGCGATGTTGAGGCCGTTGTGCTGGTACGGGTTGATGCCGCTGTACGCGAGGTAGAGCTTGCCGTTGTGCTGGAGGATGCCCGGGTCGATCGCGAAGTCGTCGGCATGGTTGGGCGGAGTGAGCTTCGCCTTGAAGTGGTACGGGCCGGTGGGGTCGTCGCCCTGCGACTCCAGGACGTAGAGGCGGTGGTGCTCGTCCGTGCCGTCGTCGGCCGTGTAGTACATGTACCAGTGCCCGCCGGAGCGGTAGAACTCCGGCGCCCAGATGTGCTGGTTGCGCGAGGTGTCGCTGTCCGTCCACACCGTCTTGGGGTCCGCGTCGAGCAGCGTGGCCAGAGAGGGCGAGCTCCACATCTTGATGCTGTCGCCCTGGGTGGTCGTGAGGTGGTAGGCCCCGTTCGCGTAGGAAAGGAACGGGTCCGGGCCGGTGTTGAGCGGGTTGCGGAAGGTGCTCGATGCGGCCGCGGCCGATGCCGACTTCTGCGCGGAGGCCGGGGCGGGCTTCTCCTCGGGGGCCTGCGTCGCACTGACCAGGCCCGCGAACAGGGCGATCAACGCGGCGGCCAGACCGGCGACCAGAGCGGCACGGTGTCGTGCGCGCATGAGCTTCTCCTTACATCGATGTAAGTCCCAGGGCTTCAGGACGGTAGGGAAGGGGCAGAGGCGTGTCAACGCGGCGGCTGGGACGGCGAGTCGGCCGGCAATGGCGAATCGGCCAACGGGTGCGTCCGGGTGGATACGCTCACCCGCGGCGGACGGAGCGGACGGGGTGAGAGGAGAGGAAGGGACGAGCGGCGTGGCGGGCAGGCCAAGGATCAAGGACGTGGCGGAGTACGCGGGCGTCTCGCCCAAGACCGTCTCCAACGTGATCAACGACTTCGAGCATGTGTCGGACCGGACCCGCGAGGCCGTCAAGGAGGCGATCGACGCGCTCGGCTACCGGGTCAACATCGCGGGCCGACAGCTCCGCCAGGGCCGCACCGGCATGATCACCCTGGCCGTGCCCGAGCTCGACGTGGCGTACTTCGCCGAACTGGCCGGGCTCGTGATGGCCGAGGCGGACCGGCGCGGCCGGACCGTGCTGCTGCACCGGACGAACGGCGTGCGCGAGCGTGAACTGGCCGCGCTGCACGGCTTCGACGCCCAGTTCACCGACGGTGTCATCCTCAGCCCGCTCGCGCTGCACCCGCGTGACCTGGCCACCCGCGACCGGGGCCTTCCCGTGGTCCTGCTCGGGGAGCGGCCCGCCGAGGGCGGCACGGACCATGTCGCCATCGACAACGTGGCGGCGGCGCGCGAGGCCACCGCACACCTGCTGTCGCGGGGCCGGCGTCGTATCGCTGTGGTCGGCGGCAGCGTGCGCGGCCGGCAGGGCACGGACCGGCTGCGCACCGACGGCTACCGCGAGGCGCTGAAGGAGGCCGGGGTCCCCTTCGACGGCGACCTCGTGTTCCCGGTGGACGCCTTCCAGTGGCGGGACGGCGCGCGGGCCGCGAACGCCCTCCTCGACACGGATCCGCGCCCCGACGCCCTGCTCTGCCTCAACGACCACCTCGCTCTGGGCGCGCTACGGGCCCTGCACGAGCGGCGGGTGGACGTCCCGGAGAGCCTCGACGTGGTGGGCTTCGACGATATCGAGGCCTCGCGCTTCAGCGTGCCGAGCCTGACGACGGTGGCACCGGACAAGCAGGAGATCGCCCGGGCCGCTGTGACGCTCCTGCTCGACCGCATCGACGATCCGGGCGGGGCCCCGCCACGGGATCACGTCGTCGGGCATGAGCTCATCGTGCGGGAGAGCAGCGGGGGTTGACGGGGGAGCGGTGGGGTTGAGACGGGAGAGCGCCGTGGGTTGAGCCCCTCACGTCATCGCGCTGGAATCTGCTCGACCTCCCCAACCCCCTCGGTCCAGGAGTCCTCCAGCAGGGCCCGGAAGCCGGCGGGTTCACGGCCGATCAATTCGCCGAGCGTCGGGTCGACGGCGCTGAACTCGCCATGGCGCGCGGCCGCGAAGATGCTCAGCATCAGCTCGGCCACCGGGGCGGGCACACCATGCGCCACGGCCTGCTCGCGGAAGGTGTCGTCGGGGACGACGGTGCGGGTGAAGGGCCGCCGGGCGGCCTTGGCCGCGAGCTCGGCAACGGCGTCGAAGTCGAGCGCCGCAGGACCGGTGAGCGGCGGGGTGGGCCCCTCGAAGCGGCCCTCGTCGGTGAGGATCGCGGCGGTGGCCTCGGCGAGGTCGTCGTGGCCGGTCCAGGCGACCGGGCCGTCCGCCGGCAGCGCTATGTCGCCGCTGTGGCGGGAGGGCTCCAGGAACTGCAGGGCGCTGGCAGCGTAGAAGCCGTTGCGCAGCGCGGTCCAGGGCAGGCCGGTGGCGCGCAGCAGGTCCTCGGTCCGCGCGTGGTCGCGGCACGGCTGGAAGTGCGAGTCGTGGGCGGCGCCCATCTGGCTGGTGTAGAGGATGCGGCCGACGCCGGCCTTCACGGCGGCGTCGATGGCGGTGCGGTGGCCCGCGACGCACTCCTCGCCGCTGCGGTCGAGGGAGACGAGGAGCAGTTGCTCGGCGTCTTCGAAGGCGTGGACGAGAGAGGCGGGGTCGTCGAAGCTGCCCTGCCGCACGCGGACTCCGCGGTCGGCGAGGTCCTGGGCCTTGTGGGGGTCGCGGACGCTGACGCCGACCCGTTCGGCGGGAACGCGCTCCAACAGGCGTTCGACGACGCGACGGCCGAGCTTTCCGGTGGCTCCGGTCACGATGATCACGGGGTTCTCCTACCGTGTTTCCAGTGGAATCACGACAACGGTAACACTGAAACTAACAGTGGAATCAATATCTCGCTATCATCGATACATGACTACCCGTGACACCGCAGACAGCCCCCGCAGCCGCATCGTCGAAGCGGCCGTCGAGCTGCTGGAGAGCGGGGGACCGGACGCGGTCAGCACCCGCGCGGTCGCCGCCGCGGCCGGACTTCAGCCGCCGGCGATCTACCGGCTCTTCGGCGACAAGGACGGGCTCCTGGAGGCGGTCGCCGAGCACGGCTACGCGCAGTTCCTGGAGAGCAAGCGCGCCCAGCTGGACCCCGCGCCGGAGGATCCGGTGGAGGAGCTGCGCCGGGGCTGGGACATGGTGGTGGAGTTCGGTGTCTCGCGCCCCGAGCTCTTCGCGGTGATGAACCGGGCCACCGGCCGGGAGGCGGACGTGGCGCACCATGCGGGTCTGGAGATCCTGCACGGCCGGGTGCGCCGGCTCGCGGCGTCCGGGTGGTTGCGGGTCGACGAGGAGTTGGCGGCGCAGATCATCCAGGCCACCGGTCAGGGCGCCGTCATCACCTGGCAGGCCACCCCGGCGGAGCGCCGCGACCCGGCGCTGCTGACCGTGCTCCGCGAGTCGATGATCGCCGCCGTCACCCGGGCCGAACCCGCCTTCTCCGCCGCGGAGTCCGGCCCCGCCCCGGCGGCCCGGGCGCTGCGCGCCGCGCTGCCCGACAAGGTGGACGTCCTCAGCGAGGCCGAGCAGGGCCTGCTGCGGGAGTGGCTGACCCGCTTGGCGGCGGACGGGCGGGTAACAGAGGTCGGCCAGTGATGGGCGTGTGATCGCCTGGTGCAGTCTCTTGATCATGTGTGTCGATTCGCGTAAGAACGAGTTCGACTTGCTGTCTCCGAACTGTCGGTCGGCGGTGACGTAATGAGTGCTGTGCTGCCCGTGCTCCTTGCACAACAGCCTCTGGACACAACAGCTCTGACGCGTCACCACTGAAGAAACAGGAGAACCCCCCACACATGACCGAACTCAACCGGCGTCGCTTCCTGCAGATCGCCGGAGCCACCGCCGCTCTCACGGCGCTCAACGGCTCCATCGACCGCGCCGCCGCAATCCCCGCCGCCCGCCGCAGCGGCACCGTCCAGGACGTCGAGCACATCGTGGTGCTCATGCAGGAGAACCGGTCCTTCGACCACTACTTCGGCACCCTGAAGGGCGTCCGCGGGTTCGGTGACCCGCGCCCGGTCACCCTGCCGAGCGGCAAGCCGGTCTGGCACCAGTCCAGCGGCGGCAAGGAGACCCTGCCGTACCACCCGGACGCGGACGACCTCGGCATGCAGTTCATCGCCGGGCTCGACCACGACTGGGCCGGTGGCCACAGCGCCTTCGCAGGCGGCAAGTACGACAACTGGATCGCCGCCAAGAGCACCGGCACGATGGCGTACCTGACCCGGGACGACATCCCCTTCCACCACGCCCTCGCCGACCGGTTCACGGTCTGCGACGACTACCACTGCTCGTTCATGGGCGCGACCGACCCCAACCGCTACTACATGCTGAGCGGATATGTCGGCAACGACGGCACGGGCGGTGGCCCCGTCCTCGGCAACGAGGAGGCGGGCTACGGCTGGACGACGTACGCCGAGCGCCTGGAGAAGGCCGGTGTCTCCTGGAAGGTCTACCAGGACATCGGCGACGGCCTCGACGCCGACGGTGGCTGGGGCTGGATAGACGACGCCTACCGGGGCAACTACGGGGACAACTCGCTCCTCTACTTCAACAACTTCCGCAACGCCAAGCCCGGCGACCCGCTCTACGAGAAGGCGCGCACCGGTACGAACGCCAAGGCGGGGGACGGCTACTTCGACCTCCTCAAGGCCGACGTGAAGGCCGGCAAACTGCCGCAGATCTCCTGGATCGCCGCTCCCGAGGCGTTCTGCGAGCACCCCAACTGGCCCGCGAACTACGGCGCCTGGTACATCTCCCAGGTCATCGACGCCCTCACCTCGAACCCCGACGTGTGGAGCAAGACCGCCCTGTTCGTCACCTACGACGAGAACGACGGCTACTTCGACCACGTCGTGCCGCCGTACCCGCCGGCGTCCGCGGACCAGGGCCTGTCCACCGTCGACACCGGACCCGACTACTACCCCGGTGGAACGCGTGCCGCCGGGCCCTACGGTCTTGGCCAGCGCGTGCCGATGATCGTCGTGTCGCCCTGGTCCACGGGCGGTTACGTGTGCTCGGAGACCTTCGACCACACGTCGATCCTGCGGTTCATGGAGCGGCGGTTCGGGGTGAAGGAGACCAACATCTCGCCCTGGCGCCGCGCCATCTGCGGGGACCTCACCTCGGCCTTCGACTTCTCCATGAAGGTGACCGACCCGGCCGAGCTGCCCGACACCTCCGGCTACACCCCGCCGGACCGCGACCGCCACCCCAGCTACGTACCGAAGCCGCCCGCACAGGGCGCGTTGCCCCGCCAGGAGGCCGGCTCGCGCCCCAGCCGTCCGCTCGCCTACGCCCCGTACGTCGACGGCGCGGCCGACGTCGCGACCGGCAAGTACCGGCTCACCTTCAGCGGCGGCGACCAGGCCGGCGCCGCCTTCCAAGTGCGCTCGCTCAGCCGCGGCGACGGCCCCTGGACGTACACGGCAGAGGCCGGGAAGTCGATCGCGGACAGCTGGAACTCGACCTACTCCGAGGGCCGTTACGACCTCACCGCGCACGGCCCGAACGGCTTCCTGCGCGCCTTCCAGGGGGACAACAAGACCGCGGGTCCCGAGGTGACCGCGCGCCACGACGCGGGCACGGGCAACCTCGGCCTCACCCTCACGAACCCGACGTCCGCGGCCGTCCGACTCACCGTCACCAACGCGTACGGCGGCGCCGTGCAGACGTACACCGTGCCCGCGGGCGGCACGGTCCGGCAGGCCGTCGACCTGAAGAACACCCGGCGCTGGTACGACCTGACGGTGCGCGCCGAGGGTGTCACCGGCTGGCTGCGCCGCCTGGCCGGTCACGTGGAGAACGGGACACCGGCGGTGAGCGACCCGGGTATCGCGACCGTCTGAGCGGTGGACGGCGGTGGCCGGCGGCCGACCGGGGCGACAACACACCCTTGTCCGGCCGGTCTGATCTTCGTAGGGTCGGCTGGTCGGCACCGCCGTCCCTGTGCGGTCCGCTGTCCAACGATGGAGCAGAACATGATCCCCTCTCAGCAGGCCACGGGTTCGGACGGGTCGAGCGCCGTGAGGCGGGTCAAGGCCCGGGAGGTGATCGCGCTCCCGGGCACCTTCTGCTCACCGCTGATCTTCGAACGTCTGCCCCCGCTGCTCGACGAGCACATCGAGATGCACGCCCTGTCGTGGATGACCGACGCGCCCTCGCACCGCATCGAGGAGGTCGCGGAGTGGGTCGCCGGATCGATCGGCCACGCCGGGCAGGAGCCCGTCCTGCTCGTCGGACACTCCACCGGCGGTGCCATCGCGCTGCAACTCGCCCTGACCCGGCCCGATCTGGTCGGCGCACTGATGCTGATCAACACAGGCCCGAACATGCGTCACCACGGTGATGTCACGTCCCTGATCGACTCGATGCGGAGGGACGGGACCGCGGACGTCGTGCGGGCGGTCATGGACCGCTCGTTCCACCGGGTCCCGCCGGCCGAGGTGCGCGAGCGCCTGCTCGAATACGGACACGCCGTCCCGGTCCAAGCGGCGCTCGACGCGCTGAGCAGCCAGCACGCCACCGACTTCGCCCCGCGGCTGGCGCAGTTGCGGATGCCGGTGTCGGTCGTCCACGGACGCTTCGACGCCGTACGCACCGTCGCCGACGCGGAGGCGATGACCGCGGCCGTGCCCGGCGCCCGCTTGTCCGTCCTGGACGCCGGCCACAGCCCGATGTACGAGGCACCGGAGCAAGTGGCGGAGGCGCTAGGTGACTTGCTCGAACGCCATAAGGTCACCTGATACCCCCATCGCGGATTGCTGCCTTCCGCCGCCCTGAGCACCGTGTTTCCCTCACATGTACTCACGACGTGGTGAGAGGAACCCCGTGACAGCTCTGCATACCGCGATAGCCATCCTCGTGGTCGTCCTACTGATTCTGGTGCCGAAAGTGGAACCGGTGATCGCCCTGGTCATCGGCTCGCTCTATCTCGGCATCGCGACCGGCCTCGGCTTCGAGGGCACCATCGACACGACCGGCTCCTCGACCCGGGCAAGCTTCCCTACGCGCTCGCCGGAGCCCTCAGCGCCGTCTTCCCGTCGATCTACGTGGACGTCCAACTCGTCCTCGCCGCCCCGCTGGCCAAGTCGGCCGCGCCGAGCATGGGGCGCTACGGCCTGCCCATGATGGGCGGCGCACTGAGCGCGGGCATCCTGGTCGGCTACGTGTTCGTGGTGCCCGGCCTCGGCACCCTCGCGGTCGCCGGACTGCTGCATGTGCCGCTCGGCACGATGCTGGGGTACGGCTTCGTCCTCGGCCCGCTCGCGGCGCTGATGACGACGTTCCTCTACGGCCGGCTGCTGCGCCGCGGCTTTTGGAACGCGGACACCGACGAGGTGCCCGACAGCGAGGGCGCGCGGGATGAACCGACCGACACCGCGAGCGTGGACGAACACCCCGGCGCCCGCCGCCCGTTGCCGCCGCTGTACCACTCGCTGCTGCCGATCGTCGTCCCGCTGCTGCTCATCGCCGCCGGTGCCATCGCCGACGCCGCGGGCGTGGAGTCCGATCTGCTCGCCTTTCTCGGCAACCCTGCGTTCGCCCTGTTCGCAGGGCTGGTCGGCGCGTACGCCCTGGCGAAGCGGGTGCTCAGCAACGAGCGGGTGGACCAGGCGGTGACCGAGGGCTTCCACAGCACCGGGCAGATCCTGCTCGTCACCGGCGTGGGCGGATCGCTCGGCGCCGTCATCGGCAAGACCGGCCTCGACAAGGTGCTTTCCGGGATCTTCTCGGCAGACGCGGGCATGTCCACCGTGGTGACGATCCTGCTGGTGTGGCTGGTCGCCGCGCTGCTGCACCTGGCCATCGGCTCCATCGGCGTCGCTGCCATCGCGGCGGCCGGGATCATCGCCCCGATCATGGGCGACCTCGCCGTGCCACCCGCGGTGCTCGCGCTGGCGATCGGTTCGGGCTCGCTCTTCGCCCTCCAGGTCAACAGCAACTTCTTCTGGATGTTCCAACCGCTCCTCGGAGTGACCACGCGGGGCGCGCTCAAGGCACTCACCCTCGTGACCGCGAGGGCGTCGGTCGTGTCGCTGGTGCTGGTCATCGCCGTGAGCCTCGTCGTCTGAGACCGCCCCGCCTCCGCCCGGCAGCAAGCCCGAGAGAACCCCGACAGAAAGACGCACATGCAACCCCTCCGCGACATCACCGTCGTCTCGCTCGAGCAGGCCATCGCCGCTCCGTACGCCACCCGACAGCTCGCCGACCTCGGCGCCCGCGTGATCAAGGTGGAGCGGCCCGGCAGGTCCACGGTCCGGTCGCCATCGGCCTGCCCACCACGGTGACCGCGCCGCTCGCCCCCGCCCTGTTCTCCTGGGTGCGCGCCCACTACCCGGGCATCCACCTTTCAGCTCTTCGAGTCGATGAGCGGCTACGTTCACGAACTGCTGCTCGCGGGGCGCCTCGACCTGGCCGCGGTCTTCCGCCAGGACGACGCGCCACGAACCGCGGAACTTCCGCTCTACTCCGAGGAGTTGTACCTGATCGGCCACCCCGACCCCGCCCCGGAAAGCCCTGACGAGGTGTCCCTGTACGAGCTGCGGCAGGTGCCACTGGTGACGCCCGGCGCGCGCAGCAATCTGCGGGCCCTGGTGGACCGGGCGTTCGCCGCCCACGGGTTGGTGCCCAGGAACGTCGGCGACGTGGAATCCCTCGGCACGCTGATCCGTATCGCGGAGAGCGGCGAGGCCTGCACGATCCTGCCGCGCTCGGTGGTCGCGGTACACGGTGCCCAACACCGACTGGGAGTCCGCCGCATCATCGACCCCGCGCTGCGCCGCCACAACGCGGTGCGCACGGCCACGGACAACTATGAGCCGCGCGACACCGTGGTGGCGGTCCGCCGCGGCATCGTCGAGGTCACGAGGGAACTGGCCGCCACGGGCCGCTGGCCGGGCATCCGCCCGGCCTGACCGGCGGACCTCGCAAGGTTGCGGCTCAACACGCCCGCCCCCGCCGCCCCCACACCTCGTAGGCCATGTCGATACGAGCATCGAGCGACGGAAAATGGTCTATTTGCGTAGCGGTGGTGCCCGCCGCGCCGTGCCGCCGAGCGGGGCATGCACGCACGCCTCCGAGGTACCCGTCTGCGCACGTCCCATCGACCACATGGACCCGTGAGAGCAGGAGAACGTCATGGCCGTTGCCCAGTACAGCCTCGTCGCCGTCGACTGCCCCGACCCCGCCGCGCTCGCCGGCTTCTACGCCGCGCTGCTCGGCGGCGAGATCAAGCACGACGACGAGGACTGGTACGACCTGTACGTCCCCGGCGGTCACCGCATCGCTTTCCAGCGGGCACCCGGGCACCGCCCGCCCCGCTGGCCGCACGCCGAGGACAACTCGCAGCAAATGCACCTGGACTTCGACGTCACCGACATGGCCGCGGCGGAGTCCGAGGCACTGGCCCTCGGCGCGATGCCGCTGGACCTCGACGACCAGGACGGGCAACGCGGATTCCGGGTGTACGCGGACCCGGCCGGGCACCCGTTCTGCCTGTGTCGCGTCTGATCCGCGGCGCCGAGTTCGCCGCCTGGTGGGCCGGGCTCACCGCGCTGTGGCTCGTGCTCGTCACCTCGGTCGACCTGCTGACGTCGGTCGTGGGTGCGTGCTGCGCGGCGGCCGGCGCCTGGGCCGCGACCGCGGCGCGCCGTGCGGCGGGCTCCCGGTGAACGGGTGGCTCGCGTGCGCCGCCGCCCTCCTCGGTATCGGGGCGCCCCTGGTCCTGTGGGGCGTGGTGACCGGCTCGACGGACCGGCGGATCCTCGCGCAGAACGCGGGCGGCACGGTGGTCGCGCTGGCCCTGCTGCTCATGGCGCAGGGGTACGCCCGCCCCTCCTACGTCGACCTCTCGCTGGTCCTGGCGCTGCTCGGTCCCGCCGGGACGCTGGTGTGCGTGCGGCTGCTGGCCGACGACCTGGCGCCGGGCGCGCCGCGTGGTTCCACGGTGGTGACGTGCGTGTGTGTGGCGGCGAGCGTCGTGGTGACGGTCGCCGTGTGCGTGGCCGCGACCCCGGGCCGTTCGACCGTGAAGACGGCCGTCATCGGCGTGCTGGTGGCGGCCGGGAACGTGGTTGCCTCCCGGAGCCTGTCGGTGGGTGTGGTGGACGAGGCGGACGCGGACGAGTGAGTGCGCGAAGTGAACGCCCCGAACGCACGCCCGGGGGAATCCGGAATCGAGAGTGAGGCGTCGGTGAACGACGACGTACTGATCACCGTGTGCCTGCTGCTGGTCGCCGCCGCGGCCACCGCGGCGGTCCTGGTGCGTGAACCGGCCCGGCAGGCCCTGGTCCTCGCCGTGCTCGGCCTGACGCTCGCCGCCCTGTTCACCGTCCTCCAAGCGCCCGACCTGGCGCTGTCCCAGCTCGCCGTGGGATCGGTGCTCACCCCGCTGCTCATCCTGCTGTCCGTGCGCAAGGTCCGGCGCCGCAGGCGGGCGGCGGACGAGGAGGCGGGCCGATGAGCGTACGGTTCCGGCTGTGGCTGCTCGGCGTGGGCGGGGTGGGACTCGCCGCGCTGCTCACCGCCGCGTTCCTGTCGCTGCCGGAGTTCGGGAGCGACTGGCATCCCTACGGGGAGCGGGCGACGGAGGCCGCGCTCGCCCGGCACACCGCGAACGTCGTCGCCGCGGTCAACTTCGACCAGCGGGCCTTCGACACCCTCGGGGAGGAGTCGATCCTGCTCACCGCGGTGCTCGGCACCGTCGTCCTGCTCCGGCAGACCCGCGACGAGGACCGCGTCCCGCCCGGCTCCGCGCGCGTCGACCCGTGGGTGCGGCGGTACTCCCTCATCCTGCTGCCGCTGGCTCTGGTGGTCGGCCTGTACGTCGTCGCCAGTGGGCAGTTGAGCCCCGGCGGCGGCTTCCAGGGCGGCGTCGTCGTCGCCACCTCCGTGCATTTCCTCTATATCGGCGCCGACTACCGGGCGTTGGAACGGATCCGGCCCATCGGCCCGTACGAGATCGGGGACGCGGTGGGGGAGGCGGCCTATCTGCTCGTCGGGGCGGCGGGACTCATCGGCGGCGGGTCCTTCCTCGCCAACACCCTCCCGTACGGCACCTTCAACACGCTCGCGTCCGGAGGCATCGTGCCCCTGCTGAACTTCGCGGTCGGCATCGAAGTGGCGTGCGCCGTCGTGGTGTTGGTGAGCCGGTTCCTGGACCAGGCCGTCGAGATCACGGACGCTCCGCGCGGCCGGGCGGAGGGGGCCCGGTCATGACCGTCCTCCCGTACCTCGTGTCCGGCTGGATCTTCCTGGTGGGCTGTTACGGGCTGGCCACCAGCCGGCACCTGGTGCACGCGGTCGGCTGCCTGGCCGTGTGCCAGTCGGCGACCTACGTGCTGCTGCTCGCCGTCGGATACCGGGCGGGCGGCACCGCGCCCCTGCACTCCGACCTGAAGCCGCACACCCGCCCGCTGGTCGACCCCGTGGTCCAGGCCCTGGCGCTGACCGACGTCGTCGTGGGGGCGACGGTGACGGCGCTGCTCCTCGCCCTGGTGATCCAGGTGGCCAAGCGGCACGGCACGGCCGACCCCGACGAACTCTCCGAGCTGCGCGGATGAACCAACTGCTGCCCCTCGTCGTGGCCCTGCCCCTGCTGGGCGCCGCGCTGCTCGTCGCGCTGGGCCGGGTGCTGCCGCGCGTCGCCGCCGACTCGATCGCCGCCACCGTCGCCGTCGCGACGACCGTGCTCGCGGCCGTCCTCCTCGGGCACGCGGCGCCGGGCGCCGTCGAATGGGTGGGCGGCTGGGAACCGGTGCACGGCCGGAGTGTGGGCATCGTGCTGAGCGGCGACGCGCCGAGCACCGGACTCGCCACACTCGTCTCACTGCTGACCGTGGCCGTCCTCGCCTACTCCTGGCGGTACTTCGACGAGGTGCCGCACGGAACCGCGGCCTCGTTCCCCGCGCTCGTGCTGCTGTTCCAGGCGGGCATGTGCGGCTTCACGCTGACCGGGGACCTGTTCAACGCGTTCGTCTTCTTCGAGCTGATGAGCGTCGCCGCCTACGCGTTGACGGGACACCGCGTCGAGGAGCCCAAGGCCGTCCAGGGCGCCCTCACCTTCGGGCTCGTCAACTCCCTCGGCGCGTATGCGACGTTGATGGGCATCGCCCTGCTGTACGCGCGGACCGGGGAGCTGGGCATGCGGCAGATCGGGGCCGCGCTCGACGCCGACGGGCCGCCCGACGCCCTGACCCTGGCCGCCTTCGTCCTCGTCGCGACGGGCCTCCTGGTGAAGGCGGCCGCCGTCCCCTTCCACTTCTGGCTGCCCGACGCGCACGCCGTCGCGCCGACGCCGGTGTGCATGCTGATGTCCGGGGTCATGGTCGAGCTCGGGGTGTACGGGGTGTGGCGGGTGTACGACCGTGTCTTCTCCGGCCCCGGCGGACTGCCCGCCCAGGACATCACCCGGTGCCTCGTCCTCCTCGGCGCGCTCACCGCCCTCCTGGGCGCCCTGATGTGCTGGCAGCAGCGCCACCTCAAACGGCTGCTCGCCTACTCGACCATCGCGCACACCGGACTGTTCCTCGTCGGCGTCGGCCTGCTGCGCCCGGAGTCGACGGCCGGTGTCGCGCTGTACGTGCTCAGCCATGCAGGGGCCAAGGCGGCGCTGTTCGCGTGCACCGGCATCCTCCTCGACCGGTACGGCAGCGTCGACGAACACGAACTGCACGGCCGCGCAGGGGAGTTGCGCACCGTCGCCGTGCTCTACACCGTGGCGGCCCTCGTCCTCGCGGGTCTGCCGCCCTTCGGTACGGCGCTGGGCAAGGGCACGACCGAGGAGGCGGCGGGCACCGTGGGCACCGCGCTGTTCCTCGTCGTGTCCGCGGTCACCGGCGCCGCCGTGTTGCGGGTGGCCGCGCGGGTCTTCTGGGGCGTGGGCCCGCGCCCCGAGCGGTCGCGGTCGGCCACGACGACCGGGGGAGACGAGGAACCGGAGACGAGCGAACCGCTGCGCCGTGTGCCGCTGCCGATGGTGGCCGTGCCCGGTCTGCTGCTCGCCGGGGCGCTCGTCGCCGGGCTCGTCCCCGCCTTCGCCGAGGGGGTCGGCCGGGCGTTCGAAGCCCCGGCCGCCCTCGCCCCGCACTGGACGGCCGCCTCCGTGCTGACCGGGCTGCTGTCCACGGTGTGCGCGGCCGGATGCGCGGCGCTGCCCCTGCGGCGCGGCGCCCCGACGGAGCCGTACGCCTGGACGGCCCCGCTGCGCCGCCTGCACTCGGGACACATCGGGGACTACGTCGCCTGGTTCGTACTGGGCACGGCCCTCCTGGGCGCTCTGGCGCTGCCCGGAGTCCTCGGAGGCTGAGGAGTTTTACCGGCACCCGGCGCGGTACTCACGCGTCGAACGGCCGAGCGTTGGCGCCGGGTCGGGGGCCGTTCAAGAATGGATGGCGCCACGACCGACCTCAGGGAGCCCCTCATGGGCGCGATGGACGAGCTGCGCAAATGGCCCGTGTACCGGCAGCTGACGACCGGCCGCGACCGCACCGGGCGCGGCGACGCCGTGACCTCCGACCGCACCCGGCAACTGCGCCCCCGCACCGACACCGCCGAACGGGTGACCCGCTCCATCTGCCCGTACTGCGCCGTCGGCTGCGGTCAGCAGGTGTACGTCAAGGACGACAAGGTCGTCCAGATCGAGGGCGACCCCGACTCGCCGGTGAGCCGCGGGCGGCTGTGCCCCAAGGGCTCGGCGACCCTCCAGCTGACGACCGGCCCCGCGCGCCGCCACCAGGTGCTGCGCCGACGCCCGTACGCCACCGAGTGGGAGCCGGTCGACCTGGAGACGGCGATGGACATGGTCGCCGACCGGGTCATCGCGACGCGGCGCGAGACCTGGGAGTGGGAGCGGGAGGGCAAGCGCACGGCGCGCACCATGGGCATCGCCTCGCTCGGCGGCGCGACGCTCGACAACGAGGAGAACTACCTCATCAAGAAGCTGCTGACCGGCCTCGGCGTGGTTCAGGTGGAGAACCAGGCCCGAGTCTGTCACAGCTCCACCGTGGCCGGTCTCGGCACCTCGTTCGGCCGGGGCGGCGCCACGACGTTCATGCAGGACCTTCAGCACTCCGACTGCATCGTCATCCAGGGCTCGAACTTCGCCGAGGCACACCCGGTCGGCTTCCAGTGGGTGATGGAGGCCAAGGCGCGCGGCGCGACCATCATCCACGTCGACCCGCGCTTCACCCGCACCAGCGCACTCGCCGACCTGCACGTCCCGCTGCGCGCGGGCACCGACATCGCGTTCCTCGGCGGCATCATCAACCACGTCCTGACCGAGGAGAAGGACTTCCGCGAGTACGTGCTGCACTACACGAACGCGGCGACGCTGGTGAGCGAGGACTTCCGCGACACGGAGGACCTCGACGGTGTCTTCTCCGGGCTCGACGAGGACAAGGGCCATTACGACCAGCACAGTTGGAGCTACGAGGGCGAGCAGGTCCAGCAGCCGATCGGCGACGTCGACGAACAGTACGAGGACCGGGTGCACCCCTCCGGCGGCGCCGAGACACACGGCTCCGGCGGCCCGCAGAGCACGCCGCACGCCCCGACGGACCCGACGCTCACCCACCCCAGGTGCGTGTACCAGGTCCTGAAGCGGCACTTCGCCCGCTACACACCGGAGTTGGTCGAGGAGGTGTGCGGCGTCCCGGCCGCGACGTTCGCCCGCGTCTGCGACGCCCTGACCTCCAACTCCGGCCGTGAGCGCACCAGTGCCTTCGCGTACGCGGTCGGCTGGACGCAGCACTCGGTCGGGGCGCAGTACATCCGCTGCGCGAGCATCCTCCAACTGCTGCTCGGCAACATCGGGCGTCCCGGTGGCGGGATCCAGGCGCTGCGCGGACACGCCTCGATCCAGGGATCGAGCGACATCCCCACCCTGTTCAACCTGCTGCCCGGCTATCTGCCCATGCCGCACGCCCACCAGCACATGAACCTGGACGACTTCGTCACCGCGTCCCGCACCGACAAGGGCTTCTGGGCGGACATGCGGTCCTATTTCGTCAG
Source organism: Streptomyces nidicola (assembly GCF_050106155.1). Classification (NCBI taxonomy): domain Bacteria; kingdom Bacillati; phylum Actinomycetota; class Actinomycetes; order Kitasatosporales; family Streptomycetaceae; genus Streptomyces; species Streptomyces nidicola. The sequence continues at coordinate 487,477 of NZ_JBNBPI010000001.1, read as the reverse complement.
CCTGCTCAAGTCGTACTACGGCGACGCGGCCACGCCCGAGAACGACTTCTGCTTCGACCACCTGCCACGCCTGACCGGCGACCACTCCACGTACGAGACGGTGATGGCGCAGCTCGACGGCGCGTGCAAGGGCTACTTCCTTATGGGCGAGAACCCGGCCGTGGGCTCGGCGAACACCCGGCTTCAGCGGCTCGGCATGGCGCAGCTCGACTGGCTCGTCGTCCGGGACTTCTCCCTGATCGAGTCCGCGACCTGGTGGCAGGACGGCCCCGAGATCGAGAGCGGCGAGCTGCACACCGAGAACATCGGGACGGAGGTGTTCTTCTTCCCGGCGGCCGCGCACACCGAGAAGTCGGGCTCGTTCACCAATACGAACCGGTGGGTGCAGTGGCACCACGCCGCAGTCGAGCCGACCGGTGACGCGCGCAGCGATCTGTGGTTCATGTACCACCTGGGCCGCCGCATCAAGGAGAAGCTGGCCGGTTCCACGGATCCGATGGACCGCGCGATCCTCGACCTGACCTGGGACTACCCGGTGGCCGGGCCGCTCCAGGAGCCGGTGGCCGACGCCGTCCTCGCGGAGATCAACGGCCGTGGTCCGGACGGCAGTCCACTGTCCGCGTACACGGAGCTGAAGGACGACGGCTCGACCCGCTGCGGCTGTTGGATCTACTGCGGTGTGTACGCCGACGGCGTCAACCAGGCCGCCCGCAGGAAGCCCGAGTCGGAGCAGGACTGGGTCGCCGCCGAGTGGGCCTGGTCCTGGCCCGCCAACCGGCGAATCCTATACAACCGCGCCTCCGCCGCACCGGACGGAACACCGTGGAGCGAGCGCAAGGCATACGTGTGGTGGGACCCGGACACCAACCGCTGGACCGGCCACGACATCCCCGACTTCGTCCCGGACCGCGCCCCAGGGCACGTACCCGACGAGAACGCCACGGGACCCGACGCGCTGCGCGGTGACGACCCGTTCATCATGCAGGCCGACGGCAAGGGCTGGCTGTACGCCCCTGCGGGCCTGGAGGACGGGCCGCTGCCCACGCACTACGAGCCGCAGGACTCGCCGTTCCCCAACGCCGTGTACCCGTCGACTTCCCGGTCGCCCGCGCGCCGGCTGCTGCCGCGCGAGGGCAACCGCTACCACCCCAGCGGCGCCGAGCCGGGCGCGGACGTGTACCCGTACGTCGTCACCACCCACCGGCTCACCGAGCACTTCACCGCCGGCGGGATGAGCCGCTGGTCGCCCTACCTTTCCGAGCTTCAGCCGGAGATGTTCTGCGAGGTGTCTCCCGGTCTCGCCGCCGAGCGCGGCCTGGAGCACGGCGGCTGGGCGACCGTCATCACCGCGCGCAACGCCATCGAGGCGCGAGTCCTGATCACCGACCGGATCCGGTCCCTGACCGTGCAGGGGCGCACGCTGCACCAGATCGGGCTGCCGTTCCACTGGGGCCCGAACGGGACGGCCACCGGGGACGCCGCCAACGAACTCGTCGCCATCGCCCTCGACCCGAACGCCCACATCCAGGAGGACAAGGCACTCACCGCCGACATCCGCCCCGGCCGCCGCCCGCGCGGGGCCGACCTGCCCCGGCTCGTCGCGGAGTACCGGCGCCGCGCGGGCATCACCGAGACGACCGGAACGGAGAACCGCGCATGAGCGAGGAGCGGGTCGGCTTCTTCACCGACACGTCCGTGTGCATCGGCTGCAAGGCGTGCGAGGTGGCCTGCAAGGAGTGGAACGCCATCCCCGAGGACGGCCTGACGCTGACCGGGATGTCGTACGACAACACGCAGTCCCTGGGCGCCTCGACGTGGCGGCATGTCGCCTTCGTGGAGCAGCCGAGGACCGGGACCGTCGAGCAGCCGCAGGCCGAGTCCGTCCAGGCGCCGCAGGCCGAGCCGCCGCAGCCGGACGGGCGGACCGAACTGCCGCTGGCGCAGGGAGCATTGGCCCCTGAGTCACCGGCCCCGGTCGACGGCGGGGCGCCGGAGATGCGCTGGCTCATGTCCTCGGACGTCTGCAAGCACTGCACGCACGCCGCCTGCCTCGACGTGTGTCCGACCGGCGCCCTGTTCCGCACCGAGTTCGGCACCGTCGTCGTCCAGGAGGACGTCTGCAACGGCTGCGGGTACTGCGTGCCCGCCTGTCCCTACGGCGTGATCGAGCAACGCCCCAGCGACGGGCGGGTGTTCAAGTGCACGCTCTGCTACGACCGGCTCGGCGCCGGTCAGGAGCCCGCGTGCGCCAAGGCCTGCCCGACGGAGTCCATCCAGTTCGGACCGCTCGACGAACTGCGGGAGCGCGCGGCGCTGCGCGTCGACGAACTGCACAAGGCCGGTGTGCCCGACGCCCACCTCTACGGCAACGATCCGGACGACGGGGTCGGCGGCGACGGAGCGTTCTTCCTGCTGCTCGACCGGCCGGAGGTCTACGGACTCCCACCCGACCCGGTCGTCACCACCCGCGATCTGCCGACCATGTGGAAGCACGCGGGGGCCGCCGCGCTGACGCTGCTCGGCGGCGTCGCGCTGTCGTTCGCCGCGGCGGGCAGGAGGCGCGCGTGAGTGACAAGAAGATGCGGCGCGGCCGCCGCGGCGAGCAACTCATGGTCCCCGAGGCCGAGTTCGCCTCCTACTACGGCAAGCCGGTCATCAAGGCCCCGTCGTGGGCGGCCCGCGACATCGCCGGGTACTTCTTCCTCGGCGGCCTCGCCGGGGCCGGGTCCGTGCTCGCGGCGGGTGCACACGTGACCGGTCGCGGGCACATGGCGACCGCGATGAAGGTCTCCTCCCTCACCGCGGTCTCGCTGTCGGCCGCGGCACTGGTGCACGACCTCGGGCGGCCCGGCCGGTTCGTCAACATGCTGCGCGTGATCAAACCGACGTCCCCGATGAGTGTCGGTTCCTGGCTGCTGAGCGCCTACGGTCCGGCCGCGGGTGTCGCGGCCGCCAGCGCCGTCACCGGCCGACTGCCCCGCGTCGGCACCGCCGCGACCTGCACGGCGGCCGCGCTCGGCCCGGCGGTCGCCGCCTACACCGGCGTCCTGGCCGCCGACACGGCCGTACCGGCCTGGCACGGCGTCCACCGTGAACTGCCGTACCTGTTCACGGCGTCGGCCACCGCCGCGGCCGCCGGGATGGCGCTGGTGACGGCGCCGCCGGGGGAGAACAGCCCGGCCCGCTGCGCCGCCGTCCTCGCCGCGGGCGCGGACGCGTACCTCATGAGGGCCGCCGAACAGCGCCTCGGCATCGTCGCGGAGACCTGGCGCGACGGCCGCGCGGGACGTCTCCTGCGCGCCTCCCGCGCCCTGGTGGCCGGCGGCGCCCTGACCGGTGCGCTCCTGGGACACCACCGGGCCGCCGCCACGCTCTCGGGACTGGCACTGCTGGGCGGGTCGGCCTGCACACGGTTCGGTGTGTTCGCAGCCGGCGTCGCGTCCGCCGAAGACCCCAAGTACACCGTGGTCCCGCAACGGGAGCGGGCACACCAAAGCGCCTGACACACCTGCGGCGGCGCCTCACACGCCTGCCATGGAGGAACACATGACACCGCGCACATCGACCCGCGCCCGGTCGTGGCGACACTGGCGGCGCGGCAAGGACCTCCCGGTGCCGCTGGGCACCACCGACACGGAGGACGCCAACCGCCGGTTCCTGCTCTACGGCGTGCTGCCGCTGTGGGTGGTTCCGGCGGTCGCCGACTGGGCGATGCACCGCAAGACGCGGATCGAGGAGACCAGCGGCGCCAAGGAGTCGGCGGTGCACGCCCTGATGATGACCGAGGCGGGTGTCCCCGTCACCATGGGGCTGCTCGCCCGCGTCAACCCATTGGTCCTCACCGTCATGGGTGGCGCGGCGCTCGCCCACTCGGCGACCGCCCTGTGGGACGTCACCCTCGCCACGGGGCAGCGGGAGATCCGCCCCGTCGAACAGCACATCCACAGCTTTCTGGAGGTACTCCCGCTGACGGCCATGGCGTTCACCGCGTGCCTGCACTCCGACGAGGTGCACGCGGCGCTGCGCGGCGGCCGGGGACGCGAGGACTGGCGGCTGCGCCCCAAGGAGCGTCCGCTGTCCGCCGGTTACCTCGCCGCCCTGGCCGCGGTCATCGGTGCCGGTGTGGCCCTGCCGTACGCGGAGGAGATGCGGCGCTGCCTACGGGCACGGCGAACCATGGCCTGATACGTAGGACGGCTTCTGGAGTGTGTGGTGGTTCGAGTACGGAATGCCGGGGCGTGGCTGGCGCGGGCGTGGGGGTCGGCGGGGCATGAGCGGCACACCGTCCTTCTGGTCGTCAAGCGTGTGGTGGCGGCGACCTTGGCGTGGTGGATCGCGTACGACCTGATGAACGCGACGTCGCCGGCGTTCGCGCCGTTCTCCGCGGTGCTGACGATGAACGTCACGCTGCACACGTCGGTGTGGCAGACACTGCGCTATGTCGCGGCGGTCGTCGTGGGAGTGGCCGTACAGGCGGCGATCGGGTTCACGGCCGGACCGGACCTGCTCGCCTTCGTGGTCGTCGCCGTCATCGCGCTGACCCTGAGCCAGTGGCCGGCGCTCGGCGAACAGCGCTCCCAGGTCTCCACGGCGGCGTTCTTCGCGTTCTCCACCTATGCGGCGGCCACGACGAGCGCCCAGGGGGCGCGCCAACTGGGGCAGATCATCCTCCTGGTCCTGATCGGCTGCGGAGTGGGTCTGATCGTGAACCTGTGCATCGCGCCGCCGCTGCGGTACCGCAGCGCCGAGCAGGGCTTGCAGATCCTGGCGGCGGAGATGGAGTCGCTGCTGGACGACCTGGCCGACGGTCTCGGCGAGGGGGATGTGGACGCCGAGCGGGCGGAGCAGTGGCGTCGGGCGGGGGAGCGGGCGCAGGACGCCGTGGGCCAGGCACGGGCAGGGCTGCACACGGCGGAGAACAGTCTGCCCTTCAACCCGCGACGGCTGTTGCCGGCCCATCGTGGCTACCTGGACTTCCGCCGCTATCGCCAGGTCCTGAGCGCGATGGAACGGGCGGTCCACCAACTGGCCTCGCTCACCCGGAGCCTGGACCGCTGGCGTGAGACGGAGAGCACCTACACGTACGCCCCCGCCTTCAAGGCGTACGCCGACTTCGCCCGCCGCCTGCGTGACATCGCCCATGTCATCGCCGAACTCGACAGTGACACGCTCACCGAGCAGGCCGAGGAGATGCGGGAGGCGGCCGCCGTGGCGCAAGAGGCACTGCAAGAGGTCCTGGACACGGCGGGACGCTACGACCTGCCACTGGCCGATGTCTCACGCCCGTACGGCGTCCTCATCGTCGAAGCCACGCGGCTGATGGAGGAGTTGCAGAACACCTGCGACGTCCTGCGCGAGGCCACCGACGCCTGAGTGACGACGACGGCAACGGCCCGTACGGTGGCCGATCATGGGGGCTGTGTTCGACGTGAGGCAGGAGTGGTGGCGGTGCGGGACGTTCCTCTGGTGGGTGGGCCGGTGGAAATCCGGGGTGCGCTGGATCTGGAGACCACGAAGGCGGGGGTGATGCCGCGCCGGTTGCCCGCCTGGACCACGGAGCAGTACCAGGACCCATCGGTCTACGGGGTGACCATCATGCCGTCGGGAGTGCGGCTGGTGTTCCGCACCGATGCCAGTGAGCTGGAGTTCGAGGTGCTCACCTCGACGGGGCAGCTCGACACCGACCCTGAGCCACGGCCGACCGGGATGCTTGACCTGGTGGTGGACGGCGTCCCGGCCGGACGCCGGCAGGCCCCGGTGGGCAATGTGATGCGGATGGCGGGCCCCGGGGCCGAGCAGCGGCTGATCGCGGGCGAGCCGGGGACCGTACGGTTCACCGGGCTGCCGGCCGGCATGAAGAACGTCGAGCTGTGGCTGCCGCAGCAGACCCCCACGGAACTGGTGGCACTGCGCGCCGACGGCGACGTGCTGGCGCCGCTGCCGGACGGGCGCCGCCGCTGGGTGCACCACGGCAGTTCCATCAGCCACTGCCTCGAGGCCGACGGCCCGACCGGCACCTGGCCGGTGGTGGCGGCCGCGCTCGGCGGGGTGGAGGTGATCAACCTCAGCCAGGCGGGCAACGCGATGCTCGACCCGTACGTCGCCCGGACGATCCGCGACATGCCCGCCGACCTGATCAGCCTCAAGGTCGGCATCAACATCGTGAGCCAGGCGGCCTTCCGGAGGCGGACGTTCGGCCCGGCTGTCCACGGCTTCCTGGACACGATCCGGGACGGCCACCCGGACACCCCGCTCCTGCTGATGTCACCGGTGAGCTGTCCCGCGCTCGAGGAGACTCCCGGCCCGACCACGATGGGACGGGACGGGAAGATCACGGCCCTGGGCGACACGGAAGACGTGGCCACCGGCGCATTGTCACTGACCGTGGTCCGTGCCGAACTGGCCCGGATCGTGGCGGCCCGCAGGGCACACGACCCCCACCTCCACTATCTCGACGGACGCGAACTGCTCGGCCCGGACGAGGTGGACGACCTGGGTGACGGCCTCCACCCCACGGCTGCCGCGTACCGCCGCATGGGCAAGCACTTCGCGGACCACGCCTTCGCGAGCGACGGCCCCTTCGGCTGAAGGCGTGGTTGTCTTCGTTGTCCTCGGACGCTGACCTGGGTCGGGGGCGGGGGGGGCCTGCTCGGATGGCCTCCCGACCTCGGCCCCGCTCATGACGCGGGTGCTTGACTCCGGTCAGGGCGTGGGACGCGGCGCGGGTCGATGAGCGTGAGGGTGGTGAGCACGGCGACGACCGCCAGGGCCGCGGACGCGCCCAGCACGGCTTGGGCCCCGTCGGTGACGGCCTGACTGCCGTCGCCGCCATGGAGGGCGAAGAGCGCGCCGAGCGCCGCGGTGCCGACGCCGGCACCGAGGGAGGCGAGGGTGGCGACGGTCCCGGCGACCATGCCCACCCGTTCAGGAGCCGTGACCCGCACCGCGACGGCCATGACGGGCGCGCCGGCGACCCCGCCGCCGGCTCCCCAGGCGAGCAGCGGCAAGAGCAGCGCCCACCACGGGGTATGAGGTGTGATCAGCAACGCCAGTGCGGCGAGGCCGGCGCCTTTGAGCGCGTAGCCGGAACCGATCACCAGGCCGGGAGCCCAGTGACTGAGCAGCTTGGAGGCGACCATGCCCATCGCGATCTGGGCGAGGAAGATCGGGGTCATGAGCAGGCCTGCCGCTGTCGGGCTCAAGTCGAGGCCGTCGGAGAAGTACAGCACCAGGTAGACCGAGCCGCCGATGGTCAGGACGCGAGAGAGGAAGATGGCCAGCATCGCGCCGGAGAACGCTGGCCGGCCGAACATCCGCAGGTGCAGCGTCGGCGCGGGTACGCGCAACTGCACGGCCAGGAAGGCGGCCAGCGCCAGGCAGGCGATGAGCAGCGTCACGGTGTCCCGGCCGGACCACGGTGCGTCGCCGGTGCGGAGCATCAGGAGGGTCGCCGTGCCGAGGCCGAGCATGAGCAGCAGGCTGCCGAGCCAGTCCGGCCGCCCCGCATCCGGCGCGGCCGGCGAGCGTGGCAGTACGCGGACGGCCAGGGCCCAAGCGGCCGCCCCGAGAGGCAGATTGATCGCGAATACCGCCCGCCATCCGAAGGCGTCGGCCAGTACCCCGCCGAGGGTCGGGGCGAGCAGCCCTGCCGCGGTCGCGAACGAGCCCCAGGCGCCGATGGCGAGGTTGCGCTCCTCACCGGAGTAGCGGTCGGAGAGCAGAGGGATGCCGTTCACCATGATTGCCGCCGCCCCCGCGCCCTGGACCACACGGGCGGCGTCGAGCCACAGCAGATCGGGCGCCGCGGTCGCGGCCAGCGAGGCGACGGTGAACACGGCGATTCCGGCGAGGAACAGCGGCCGTCGGCCCCACCGGTCCGACAGGCTTCCGACGACCTGGGTGAGGGCGCCCATGGCGACCATGTATGTCACCACCACGGACTCGGCCGAGGCCCCGTCGGCGAGTTCCGCGCTGATCAGCGGAAGCCCGATGGCCACGATCGTGAGATCGACGACCACCAGCCCCGTGGAAGCCATCACGAGCACCAGCACCCCGCTCAACGGCGGTAAGCGGCGGGATTTCTGAGCCGGCATGGGATACGGCCTCCGGACGTGGACGAGTGCGACCGGACCAGCCTGGAGGTGCCCACTACTAAAAGTCAACGTGTGTGAAGTTCAGTGGAGCGTCGTAGGGTGGCGCCATGCCCGCCACGTAGGGTGGTCCCTTGCCCGCCACGTAGGGTGGCTCCATGCCCGCCACCTCCCGCCGCCGCCCCACCACACGCAAGGGCCGGCCGGTCCTCACCCGCGAGCTCATCGCCGCCAAGGCTCTGGAGATGGCCGGCGCGCAGGGGTTCCCGTCCATCACGATGCGCGCCCTGGCCGCCGAACTGGGCGTCACCGTGCGGGCGTTGTACAACTACGTCGAGGACCGTCAGGAGGTCGTGAACCTCGCGGTCGACCTCATGCTCTCCTCCTGGAGCCCGCCGCCGCTCCACCCCGAGACCTGGGAAACGTCCGTCGCGGACTACGCCGGCTCCCTGCGTGAGCTGTACCGCCGCTGGCCACGCGCCCTGCTCGTCTCCCTCGACGAGGACACACCCCCGACCTCGGTGCACCCCAACCGCCTGCTCAACCTGGACCGCTTCCTGCGACTCCTGCAGGACGTCGGCCTCGACCTGCCGGCGGCGCTCGCGGCCCACCGCCACCTCTCCCTGCTCGTCCTCTCCTTCGCCCTCCTGGTCGAGCAACCCGCCGCCCGGTCCGGAGCCGACCGCACCGCACTCGTCCCCGACACCTGGCTCGAAGACCACGCCGACCTCGACATCCCCACCCTGCGCCAGGCCGCGAAACTCCACCTCCCCACCGCGGACGAGCAGTTCACCCAGCTCGTCTCGGCCGTCATCACCCAGATCCGCAACGAACTCGCGATCGCCGGCACGCCCGAGTGACGTGGTTCCGAGCACGTCCCTTCCGCGGTGCGACCGCCATCTCTGCCGTGCTCTTCGACGTGGACGGAGTCCTGCTGGACTCGGCAGCCGCTCACCGGAGAGTCTGGAACTCTTGGTCGCTGCTGCGCGGCCTGGATCCGGAGAAGGTGTGGCAGTTCACCTTCGGGCGGCGTCCCGAGGACACGGTCAAAGATGCCGGTGCGCACCTGGACCCAGTCGCCGAACGGCAGGTGCTCGACGAGCTGTTGGCCCAGGAACGGGACTGCGTCTTGCCGGTCGATGGTGCTTTTGATCTGCTCCAGGAGCTGTCCCACAGCCCGTGGGCGATCGTGACGTCCGGCGACCGGGTCTTCGTCGAATCCCGTTTTGCGGCAACGGGGCTTCCTCTTCCCGCCGTTCGGGTCTATGGCAGCGATGTTGAGAACGCCAAGCCTGCGCCGGACTGCTTCGTCTTGGCTGCGTCCCGACTCGGCGTCTCCCCCTCATCGTGCCTGGTAGTGGAGGACGCACCCGCGGGCATACGCGCGGCAGTGGCTGCCGGCTGCACCGTGATCGGTTTGACGACGACCCACCAGGAGGAGTCGCTCCGGCAGGCGCACATGTGTGCCACCTCCTTGTCGGAGGTGCGAAACCTCTTGATCTCACACGGTTTTCTGGCACGCCCCTGAGCTTGTGGCGTGTGCCCCATGACGGATGCCGCCGGGAAGTGCGGCATGCCCAGCATGAACCGGTGGTCAGCACTCGCCGAGGAGCGCCCAGCGTCTGGCATGGTCCAGCAAGTACAGCTCATCCCATAGGTGTTGACGCAGCATGGGGTTGAGACAGCGAAACCCCCGTTGCCCCGAAGGAGCCCGATGTCTGCACCCCATGCCACCCCCGTCCGTGGCCGCGTCGGAGTCCTGCTGCCACTCGACCTGCCCGCTCGCGAGGTACTGGCCTACGCGCGGCGGGCCGAAGAGCTCCGCTTCGATCAGCTCTGGGTGGTGGAGGATCTCGGCCGGCGAGGCGGCATCGCTCAGGCCGCCTCCGTCCTGGCCTGCACGGAGAACATCACGGTCGGCATCGGCATTCTGCCCGCCGGCGCCCGCAACGTGTGCTTCACCGCGATGGAACTTGCCACCCTCGCCCAGCTCCATCCCGGGCGCCTCATCGCCGGAATCGGCCACGGCATGCCCGACTGGATGCGCCAAGCCGGATCATGGCCCGCCAGCCCCCTGACACTGATCAAGGAGTACGCCACCGCACTGCGCCAGCTTCTGCGGGGCAACCCCGGCCCCGAGAACGGCCGTTACGTGCGCTGCGAAGGCGTCGTCCTCACCGAGATCCCCGACGCCGAGGCCATCCCGCCCCTCGTCCTGGGCGTCCGCGGTCCCCGATCACAGCAGGCCGCGAGCGAAGTCGCCGACGGACTCCTCCTGGCTGAACCCGCCGCCCCCGCCTACATCACCGTTTCCCTGAACCATCTGGGCCAGGAAGCCACCACCAAGCCCCCGCAGATCGTCACCTACGACGCCGCGGCCGTCGACGACGACGAGGAAGCCGCCCTCGCCCGTGTCCGCGCCGGCCTGGAAGCAATCGGTGAGCCGGGCTGGGCGGCCCACATCGACCCCCTGCCCTTCGCCGCCGAACTGCGCGCCCACCGTGCCGCCTGCCGCAATCCCCGGGAGTTCGCCCGGACCATGCCGGCCGCATGGGTCCGGGAGCTGAGCATCGCCGGAACGCCCGAGCAGGCCCGTACGGCGATCACCGCACGCCACGCCGCCGGCGCCACCAGCGTGGTCCTTTCCCCCGCGGGCCCCGACGCCCTTACGCACCTCGACTCCCTCGCCCGCGTCCTCACCCCCTGACGCCCATACGGCCGGAGCGGAAGGAAGTCCCCACCCTCGGCGCGGACGCCGAGGTCTTCGTGATCAGGATTTCGCCTGCGCCTTTCGGGCTGGTCCGAAAGGCGTGGAGCCCGCGGGGCCATCGGCGGCATGCTCACACCGCACTCACAACCGACCGGCCGTCACGGCCACGGTAGTAGGAAAAGCCCGCTGACCAGCGGGGCAGTGGGGCACGTGCCGCCCCCGGCGAAGCAGCGGCACACCACGGGGAAACGAGGAGAACCAATGCGACCCATTCGAACCGTTCTCAGCCTGACCGGCGCCGCCTTGCTCACCGCGGGCCTTGCCGCCGGGACCGTCACCGCGCAGCCCGCACCCGCCGCCGACTCGGTGCGCACCGCGCAAGTACGTGCGGCCGGTCTCTCCGAACGGCAGGCCGCGCAACTCCAGGACCGAATCGACGCACACCAGGCGGAAATGAAGGTCCCCGCCCAGCAGGTGAGCTTCGACGAGCTCCGCGCGAACGACGGCACAACGATCACCTTCACCGCCCCCGGTTCGGCGCTGGGCAGCAGCTGCTCGAGCGGGCGGCTGTGCCTGTGGGCGGGTGACAACTACGACCACAAGAAGCTCACGTTCTACAGGTGCGCGTTCCGCGATTTGAGTGACTACGGCTTCAACGACCGGCTGACCTCGCTGAAGAACCGTCAGTCCAGCGGAACCCGATCGAAGTTCTACAACTGGCAGGGGCACTGGTCCCTCAAGTTCGGCAGCACAGCGCCGCACAGTATCCGGGACCTGCAGGGCACGCCGTACAACAACATGATCGACGGCGTACGGGTCTGCTGAGGCCGGCCCGTGACGGTTGGCCGGAGACCTGCCGAAGGGGCACCTGTCGAACGGACGGTGGACGGCCGCGGGTTGCTCGGGGACCATGGCCTGCATGCCAACGTGGACCATCAAGGTGGAGCCTGTCATCGGCGCGGGTGTCGATGAGGTGATGCGGGAGTACTTCACCGAGATGGGGCTGCGGGTGCTGGGGCGCCCGGCCACAGAGGCAGAGCTGCAAGCGGTGCTTGTCGAAGATCCTCACCATGTGCTCGGCCCGCCCGACGGCGAGTTTCTCGTCGCTCGCGGGGACAAGGGTGAGTTCCTGGGCTGCGCAGGGTTGCGGCTGCTCAGAGCTGCTTCTGGGACTGCGGAGCTCAAGCGGATGTTCGTGCGTCCCGCTGGGCGGGGAGCGGGGTTGGGCCGGGGCCTCCTCCTCGCCGTCGAGCAATCGGCGAGGAGGCTCGGCGCGGCACGGATCGTGTGCGAGACCAACACCCAACTCACCGCGGCACGCGCTTTGTACACCAGGCACGGCTACGAGGAAACCGGACCCTACGAAGGGCACGGCAAGGCGGACCACTGGTACGTCAAGGTCCTCACCTGAAGGACCGGCTGGCCCGCGGATCTTCGGAAGGCCGGTGAAGCAGCAACGCCGAGCCGAAGCGGAGCCCCGGTCCGGGGGCGGCCATCGAAGGAAGCTGCCGCTGGAGGATCGCCTGCTGCTGGTGGCCGCTCACTGGCGTACCAACCTCACGCCCACTGGCCCGGACCGCCCACTCACTTCCCGACGGAGCTCAGTTCCAGATGACCGCCACCCCTCCTCCCAGCGACCCCGACCTGCTCTCCCGCCACGAACTCACGGTCCTCGCCGACTACTCCACCCTGCCACGTCGTGCTCTGGCCCACCGACGAAGACCACCCTGCCCAGATACTGAAGCGTTACCCCGAGCCCCTTCCCGGTGGCTAGTGCCATGCCCCACAGGCCGCAGGGACGTAGCGACCGGGCTCGTCTCGTGCGTCAGGCCTCGCAGAACTTGAGGCCCTTGAGGGCCTCGTTGATCTGCTTGCCCTGAGCCTCTGACGTCTTTACGTCCTTGTACGTGAAGCGTTGGGAGGCCAGCCGGTCCGGCCCCTTCACGCCCTCACCGAAGGCGCTGCACTGATTGCGTGCGGCGTCGACCGCCTTGTCCTCGTACTTCACCACCGCCGGATTCGCGGCTGCGAGCGCACGGAGCAGCTCGGCGCGCTTGGCGCCGGTCGGCTCCGGCGGGATGACGAGAGGCGTTCCCCCGGGCTTGGCCTGTTCGATCTCGGTGACGCTCGGCTGCGGAGTGACCGGTGTGGCGCTCGACTTCGGCTCGGCCTCGTTGGTGTTGTCGGCGGTGCAGCCGGTGAGTACGAGGGCCGCGGCGGCGAGCAGACCGGCGGCGGTGGTGGTGTGGCGGTGGTTCATGGTTCCCCCCATGAGGATGTGCTGACGGAGCATCATCGCTGATGTGCGGGGGATGTGTGAATGCTTGTGGCCCACTTGTGATTGTCACTGTCTTCGGTGTGGGGCAAGTGGGGCTATTCGCCGAGTACCTCACGCCGTGCCGCGTCAGCCTTCCGGTTGAGCGCCACCGTCATACAGAACAGGGCGAGTGTGAGCCCGCTTGCACTTCGTTGCAGTTTGGTCGTGACCACGGTCTCCACCTGAGCGCCATGCACCGTGAAGCACGTGCCGCCGAACCGCTGAAGAACATCAGCAGGCCGAAGAACGCGAAGACGGCCGGGGTGATCGCGCGGCGAATGTCGCTCGCGGTGAACCGTCTGGGTGCGCGCCGTCCTCGAATTGCCAAGTGTTCCCCCGGAGTTGCCGGCTGGAGCGTAGCGGCGTGATGGCCTGAGTATCCGGCGGGGCGGGGCTGCTTGACGACGTCCAACACGACGTTGGCTGACTTGAATCCGCTGCCGCTGCCGTAGGCCAGGGGGGCATGAACCCGCTGGACCCGACCTTCGGAATCGCTCGCGCGCCCCGACGGACACCACGGGCCCTCGTTCAGCGCGGCTCCACGATCGTGGCGAGGAGCCCGAAGTACTTCGCGGTGCGGTTCTCGAAGTCCGTGCGTGCCGCGATCCCGGCCCTCGCGCCCTCGTCCGGTGCGCGCAGCAGGTCGACGGAGGTCTGAGCGAAGGCGTGGGGCAGGCGATCCCGCTCGGCCGTGTCCACCAGGGCGCGCAGGTCGGCGACGGCGGCTCGGGAGCGGGCGCGTGCCTCCGAGCCCGTTGTCAGCATGTGCCGGTATCCGGTGGCGGGCCCGGTGGCAGCGAGCAACGGTTCGAGCTTCTGGGCGAGTTCCTTGCCGGTCATCGCGGTGTGGCGCGCCTCGGGTCCGGCCTCGAGGAGTACGCGCAGGGCGACGAGCAGGGCGACGGTGCGCGGGCCGTGGTCGTCCGGGTCGAGCCGCACCGCCACTGTGGCCTCGATGTCGTCCCGGACCCGGCGGGCCGCGGCGACGGCCCGCTCCGCCGTGGGGCGGTCGACGCCCATGTGCCCGAGCCCCAGTACGCCGGCGTCGAGGGTGTCACCCACGGTCCGCACACCGGACGCGTCCAGTACGCGGGCGGCACTTGGGGCGTCGAGGCGCGTGACGGGCATTCGGGCAAGTTCGGCGTCGATGCGTTCTCGGCTCAGGGCGGCCCACGCGTCCCGTACGGCGTCCACGGCCCGTGCGTAGTCCGTTGCCGCCAAGTCGGCGGTCTCGTACAGCCGTTGGGCGCGAGCCACGAGACGGGGACGCACCCCGCTCACGCGGGAAGCCGCTCGTATGTTCCCGCCCACGAGTCCGGCCGCCAGCAGGGGAAGCCCAATCGCCACCAACGCGTCGGAGAGGGCGTAGGGGTCCTTCTCTTCTGCCGGGTCCAGGTCGGACGGCTGCAACTCGCCCTTGTCGGGGCCCTCTTCGTAGAGGAAGCCGTCTTCCACGCCGTAGCCTGTCTCTTCGTCCCACTGGGGGGCCTTGAACAGCTCGTCACGGTCGGGATCGCACCGGTACGCGGCCTCGCGCGGGGTTCCCCAGTCGGTGAACGGGTCGTCCCAGCGGACCGTGCACGTACCGTCGGGTTTCTCGTCGATGACGGTGAGCTCGATCATTCGCGTGTCCGGATAACCGGGCGACAGCGCGTGGGCGAGCGCCGCCCAGGCCACCAGCACCACACCCAGCGTCGCGACCCAACGGAAAAACGGCCGATGCCGCATACGGATCCCCCCAATGCTCTGGCGTATTCTCCGCGACATTGGCCCGGAATGGCACCGTGGTCTCGGGGAATGCCCCTCACCGGGCGTACGGCGCGTCGACAGCCTGTGTCGCATCGAGGGCGCAATCGGCTGGATCAACCCGAAGCCTGCTCTGCCCTACGAGGTTCACGTCCGAAAAATGCAGCTCAGCGCACACGCCCCCGCGGCTTGAGCGGCACCGGCGGCAGCTCGGGCGCATTCAGCCGATCCCCGTCGTACCCCTTCACCTCGCCGAACCGGGACCCCGTCATCCAGTCCTCCCGCGCCTGCGTGATCTCGTCCTGGTTGCGGCCGATGAAGTTCCACCACATATCACCCAAGTGACGTTTCTTCGCAGGTCAGGAGTTCCCCTGACCCTGGGCGGCCAGCAATGAGCCAGCAAGTGTCCCAGGAGGGCCGGAACCAGTGGCAGCAACCAAGAAGCTCATGCGTGGCATGGGCACCCTCTACAAGACCTGTGAGCACCCGCAGTCCCGCTGGTCGAAGTGCCCGCATGAGTACCACATCCGGTACAGGAACTCGGCGGGCCTGCAGCGGGAGGAGTCGGGGTTTGCCACGCAGGACGCCGCAATCGAGCATCTGACGGAGATTTACAAGGGCAAGAAGTCGCGGACACAGTCGCATGCTCGGGCCGAGCGCATCGAGAAGTACGGGGCGATGCGGTTCGAGGAGTTCGCTCTGGAATGGAAAGCGGGGCAACGCCACCTTGCGCCGGCATCCGTCCGCCACCTCGACTCGCTGCTGGAACATCATTTGTTCCCGGACCTCGGAAGCCGCAAGATGATCACCTTCGACCACAGGGTCGTCGACACATTCATCCGCACCATGGAGCGTGCGCAGGCCGGACTGGCCACGCAAGCCAACGCTGTCGACAAGCTGCGCGCGATTCTCCTGGATGCGCATCGGCTTGGGCTCTATCCAGCGAATCCGATGGAGGGCGTGAAAGTGCCGCAGTACGACCCGTCGCGTGCAGTGATCCCGTCGCTGGAGCAACTGCGGGGGCTGCGCACGGCGGGGGACGATGCCTTCATGCTGCTCATCGACATGATGAGTGGCTGTGGGCTGCGTAACGGAGAAGCGGCCGCCGTCAACCTCAACAACATCGTTGCGGACGACGTCTATCGCGTCAGCGAGCAGGTGGTCATGTCGACGAGGAAGTACGGGCCTCTCAAGCATCGGAAGGCAGAGGAGTACCGCGATGTTCCCTTGCCGGCTCGCATCAGGTCGACGGTCGAGTGGTACGCCGAGAAGTACGGTACGACTGACGGCTACTTGCTGCGCCAGCCCACGGACGTCAGTAGGCCCTATCCGCACTGGGGCCTGTGGAACCAATGGCAGCGCATCAAGGCCGCCGGAGACGTGAACATCCCGGAGGGAATGGTGGTCTACGGATTCCGCCACTTCTTCGCGTCGAACTGCCTGGGCAGTGGTATCCCGATTACCGATGTAGCGGAGTGGATGGGGCACAAAAGCATCGACGTCACGTTCAAGATCTACCGACACCTGATGCCCGGATCCATCGGGGCGGCAGCGAAGGTGCTCGACATGTCACTGGCGGCGTAGGTAGGCGGCGGCTCCGGAAGGACGGAGTTCCGGAGCCGCCGCGGAGAGCGCGCACCTGTGGCGACATCGCAGACGTTCAACCGCAGTTGGGCGTTCTGGGCAGCACCGAACTTGTGGGTTTGAGGCTCCAGTGCCGCCCCGTTACACCCGAGTCAGCAATGTGTACGCGTACCAGTCGTACCACTCGACGGCGTTGCCGACGGAGGCGGCGAGGAGCTGTCGAATCGGGTGAGTAGGCGGGGCCCCGCCCTTGATCGTCTGTGTCATGAGCCTGACGCTAACCCGGGAAAACCCCTGCTCACACGCGGTTTGACGGAGTCGAAACATTCCCGTCAACCAGGCCGCCCAGCCGCGGCCGACCGGTCGCGCCGTTTGGTGCGGCCGGAGATCGCGAACACAATCACGGGCGCTGAGTCAGCAAAAGGTCAGCAAGAGCCCGAGGTCAGTACATTGCCATCCATCCCCAAGCAACTCGCCCGCGGCATGGGCACCTTCGCCAAGCCGTGCAGCTGCAGCCAGCCCACCCGCTGCCCGCACCCGTACTTCATCCGCTACCGCGACGCGGCCGGCAAGCAGCGCGAGGAGTCAGGCTTCCGTACCCAGGACGCCGCCAAGGAGCGGCTCGTCGAGGTGTACGCGTGGAAGTCCAACACGCCGGCGTCCAAGGCCGAGCTCATCCGCCACTACGGGCAGATGCGGTTCGAGGACTTCATCGGCGACTACATGGGCCGACAGCGACGGCTGGCGTACGGCACGGCGTACGAGTACGAGCACCTCGCGCGGAACCACCTGATCCCGGAACTCGGATCACGCCGGGTGGAGACCTTCAGCCCGATGGTGGTGGAGAACTTCCTCACGACGATGGACCGCCTGGGAACGCCCGACCCCACCCAGTTCAAGGTCTACGTCCTCCTCAAGACGCTGCTGCTCGACGCCCGCCGCAAGGGCGCGATCAACGAGCATCCCCTCCAGGACGTCGACGCGCCACAGTACGAGGCCGAGCGGGCCATCGTGCCCACCAATGAACAGATCGCGGGGATCAAGACGGCTGCGAACCACGACCGCTTCTCGATGTTCGTGGACATGATGGCCGGCTGCGGCCTGCGCAACGGAGAGGCACTGGCCCTGAACGTGAACAACATCGTGGCCGACGACGTCTACCGCGTCACGGAGCAGGTCCACTACCGGACGAAGAAGCTCGAGAAACTCACGCACAGGAAGCCGGGGGAGTTCCGCGAGGTCCCGCTGCCCCGGAGCATCCGTGAAGCGATTGAGCGCTTCGTCGACAAGCACGGAACTACCCACGACGGCTACGTCCTGCAGGGAACCCGTGCGAAGCACATGAACCACAGCACGATCAATTACATCTGGTACCGGAAGCTGCCTGGCAAGGACGTGGACATGCCGGCAGGTATGTCCACCTACGGGTACCGACACTTCTTCGCGGCGAACTGCCTGGCACACAACATCCCGATCACCGATGTCGCTGAGTGGATGGGGCACAAGAGCATCGAGGTCACGTTCCGGATCTACCGGCATCTCATGCCGGCATCGATCGGGCGGGCAGCGAGGCTCCTCGACCGAGGGCTTCACGACCTCGCTGCCTGAAGACCAATTGTGGAAGCGCCTGTCAGTGGAGGTGAAGTGTCCGCGATCTTGTGGTGGGTGGTCGCGGGGGCTGATCCATTGTCCGGGAAATCCAGGTCAGACAGCAATTGCTGGACGGCTGAGTCCATCGAATGACGGGTTGTGGGGCCACGTCCGCTCACGCATCGCTCACGCACGGGCATCTGCCGGGGTCCGAGTCTCGTCCCGCTGCCGGACGGTCAACGTCCGGCAGCCTCACCGCTCACGCAGCCACCGAACCCGATCTACGATCTCCCACCAAACGTCGAGCTGATCCCCCTCTCCCTTGTACGGCCGACGCTCGCTCGGCCTCCTGGGGCGCGCTGCCTTGTAGGCGGACACAAGGCTCGTGGCAGCAGCCTCGACGGTGTTCCGGAAAGCATCGCAGTCGATCAGGGTGTCCCAACGAGGTGCTGTGCGTCCGCTGAGGTGCAGGCCGTGGAGCGGGAGGGTGCCGCACGCGGCCCAGATGATGAGATCGGGGGCATAGCGGATGAGGTGGTCATGGCCAGTGAGTGTGGTGGTGTCCAGACGAGCCAAAACCTGGCGCGCGGCAGTGTATGCGGCCGTGGCGCGTTCGACACTCCATGCATGAACGTCCGCATTCATCAGGTTCACGTAGTACGGGTCTGCCAGATCCGACCACACCGTGCCTAGACCAGAGTCCGTACTCAGGGCGTGAGCCAGGACAGGAGACCGACCAGGGGTACAGCAAGCGAGTGCACGGAAGACGTCAGCAACGTCGTACCCGCATGAGTGCGGGCCGGCCACGACGCCACGACGATAGTCAAAATGCGTGCCTGCCCCCGCGAACTGATCGCGGATACGGGTGAGATGAATGCATCGAGACAGGTTGTCCCGTGGATGTGCGGAGTTCAGGTACAGGTGATCATCGTGATGCTGTCGCCGGGCCTGCTCTCGGGCGGCTCCGGTGACGATCTCGACTCGCAGTCGGGTGCGGGACAGGTGCCCCTGTCGCAATTCACGGAAGGCGTGGTTGAGGATGACGAGCCGCTGGAACCCATCGATGCATTCCATACCGTGGAGTTCCAGGGTGACACGTCGATCGGGACGGTGAGGGTGGAACCCGAGGTAGTCGGCCCCCATCAGAATCGGCGTGCCACTTGCACCAAAGTCCTCGGGGCGGTCGCGCAACATCCAGGCAAAGCGACGGTTCTGTTGACTGTCCGGTAGATAACCTCGCCTGCTGTTCAAGTCCCGGGCCGCGTCGGGTCCCTCCGCGAGCGACACGAGCTCGTCCGCTGCAATCCAAGCAATCACTCGTTCCGTATACGGGAGCACGTCGGCCCCGCAGGCTGTCAGCCGAACAATGTCTGCGGCAGGCGCCCAGGTGGTGCGGTCGCCATACCGGGGCATGGGCGAGCCGCCGCCCGTGGTGTCGGTCATGCTCGGCACAACGGGCGCGATTGCGGTAAGTGATGGGGCGTACGAGCGAATGCGCCGGTGGGAGGTTGACGCCCGTACGCCCTGTGGAGATGTTGGGCGCGCCGGTCGGTAAGAACGAACCGGCGCCGTCCACGTCAGATCTGCACTGCGTGCGTCAACTCTGTTGCTGGGGAACTGTGTTCAGGACGCACCTGTCGGTGCGGTACGTGAGACTGTCGCGGTGCTGAGGCAAATCTTGATCCTGAGTTTCGAGTTGGCGGTCGTCGTCGCGACCGCGATGGTCCTCGTCCCTGGCCCGGTTCAGCGCTGGATCGGCCGGACTTCAGACCGCTTCGAGCGGCTGCGCGAGAACGCAGGGACGCGTCGGGCGGGACCGCTTCTGGAACAAATACTGCTGCTTCCGCCACGAATACAAGACCGGGTCGACGGACACGGTCTGGCACCTCGGTATGTCGTGCGGTGGTGGCGCGCTCTGCCCTTGGCCATGCCCATCAAGACACTCCGGTTCGCCCTGCTGCTGCTTGTCCTGGTGCGGGTCGACACCATGGCCGACTGGGAGCATCTGCGATTGAGCGCGGACCCTGGACCGGAACCAGGTTTGGTGCAGCAGCTGGTCAGCAACGTCATCGCCGTGCCTGAGTCAGCGCGCACCTGGGACTTTGACGCGATCGGGCCTGCCATGAACCTCCTCGCCTTTCTCCTCTTCTTGGTCGCCGAAGTCCGCCTGATCAAGCGCACAAATCTGACCAGTTCCGGTAGCAGGGGGACCTACGCCCCCTACGTCCTGGAGGCCATGCCGGGGTACCCGGAAAAGGCGGGTCCCCGGGCGGAGTACCGGCGTTGCTGGCCGGCTGTCGCACTGTTGACGGTCGCGGCCCAGTGCGCCGCGGTTCTCCGCCGTTGGGAGGAGACACAGCCGGACTGCCAGATCCCGCGGGTGTCCATGCAGCCGGTGGAGCAGGTCATCTGGCGGGCGCACCGCACTCGACGTGCCAGAGCCAGACGTTACAACGAGCGGCAGTTGAAGGCCCATGCCGCACTGGTAGTGGGTGCGCTGAGAAGAGCCGAAGCGCGGCAGGACTCCGACCCTGGACGAGCCCTTGAGGAACTCGCTGTGATGCTGTTGACGATCGCCGAGCGCTACGCCGAAGGGCGTATCGACGACCTGCTCGACTCGGATCAACTCGATGGTGTGGTTCCGGCTGCACCGAGGGAGCGGCTGCGGATGCTCATGGTCGGACTCGTGGTCGTGTCAGTCATGGCTGGTGCGGCCGTACTCGGATTGCCCGAGGCCGCACTCGTCCCCTTGCTCCCCGTGGTGGTCCTGTTCGTCGCGGTCGTCTTCAATCGTGGACGGATGCCGACTGCCGGCCAGCTCACCGACTTGATCATCCCTCGCTAGAGGTTGGAGCTTCCATAGCGAAGACATCTCCTCACCTCCGTCAAGGCAAAGGCGCGCTGCCCGCAGTGGGCACGAACTCCTCCGGGATCACGTCGGCATCGTCCCACCGAGCCTGGGCGTGCCTGCGCGCTCCCGGTTCTGTGGGGCCATCGCGTGTTGGCAGGTCTGCCATGGACTGGCCTACGTGAGCCGGATAGGCGGCAAGGCGCTCCCAATCAAAGCTCGGCGCGAGCGCCAGCTTCTCTGACGGGCCGAGGCGCGGCGAGGGGCTGAAATCCGCGTGCGGCGGAGAGTTCGTTCGCAAGTTCCGGGCCCGCGTCGAGAGCAACGAGCGGCCGGGCGCAGAGTTCCGAGACTTCACAGTAAAGGCCCGAGATTTCCGACTGCGGCAGCAGGTCGCAGCACGGCCTTAATCGATCTTTCGTAACGGTCTGCCGGTAAACTCGGCGGGCCGTTACGAAGATCGATATTAACTGGACCACTACGTTCCTCGGTGAAGGGCGTATTCCTTGTTGCGTTCACCTCATACCGCTGGGACAGTACAAGGCCAGTAGTCACGCACGCTTCACATTTGGGGGATCCCGAGCGTGACGGCGCAGAGTGCGCCATGCCGGAGCATCGGATGGTACATCGGGAGACAACTGAATGACGAGGAGAAATTGATGCGTTCTAGATCCGGGAGATGAGGCCGGACAGTTTCAACGGCCGCACTCCTTGCAATGAGCGCCACGGCGGCGATTACGTTGCCTGCACACGCGGGACCCGACGTGTTCTGGGATCCAGAGGACGTCGCGCACATCGTGGAAACCGCCACAGGAACATCGGACGTTGTGAGTGAATCAACGTCCGACACTGACAGCGTGAGCGTCATAACGTCCGACACTGGGACGATTGATATCCCCCGAAGCGCCTCGGACAGTGTCACTATGACCGGCCCATCAGGGGAAAAGATGGGGATCGACCTTCCGGTAGACGATCTTGACTCTTCGGGGAAGTCCGAAAGTGGGACCGTGGCCTACGCAACCGGTGATGCACCGGTCGCCACTGCTGTGCAGGCTACAACCGACGGTGACATCCGAACCCTGATGACGCTGAAGGACAAAACCGCACCGAACCAATTCAGCTTCGCCCTGGACCTCCCGGAGGGAGTCGAGCTTTCTGTTGGGGATAGCGGCGAAATCCTCATGACCAAGGACGTCACCCTGGATGACGCCGAAGTGGACTCGGTGCTGAGTGACGGGGAAACCGCAGACGCCCTCGACCCCGACGGCGACGGCCTCGTTACGCTCGTGGTCGGCGAGATCGAACCTCCGTGGGCCCAAGATGCGAACGGCGCCTCTCTACCCACCTCGTACGAGGTTAGCGGCAGCACCGTGACTCAGACCATCGAGACGTCCGACGATACGGCGTACCCGGTCGTCGCTGACCCGAAAGTCTCGTTCGGTTGGTGGATATATGTCCGCTGGAGCAAGAGTGAAGTAAAGAAAGTGTCGTCGAAGATTGCAGGTGGGGTGGCAGTAGCGTCCGCTGTCTGCAACGCCATTCCGAACAGTACCGCAAAGCACATCTGCCTGGCTCTCAGCGGCTATACGTTGGCGCACCTGGGGGCGGTTTTCGTTCACGCTGCAACGCACGACTGCAAGGTTGAGGTCAAGTGGAAGTACAGCCCGGTCTACAAGACGAAGCAGTACGACTGCGACGACTAGCGCAAGACGCCGGAAGGGAAGTCTCGCATGACGCAGGATCGACTATGCGGGACTTCCACGCAATCCATTTAACCCGAGGAATGGACCGATGAATCAAAAGATCCTTCACTTTGGGAAAGGCGTCGCACTCGCTACAGGGTATGGAGCCATAGCTTTTCTTGTTTCGGTCGCAGTCAGGTCACTCATTGCACAGGAGTGGATAATCTTCTCGGCGGCGACGATTACACCCTTCGTAGTGGTGTTTCTGGCGTCCGGGTGCGCATTAACATACAGCGCCACACGAAAAAGGGGAGCCAGGAATAGGTGAGGTAAAAGTCAGACAGGGTCACGGCGGGCTACCCGATTCGACCCACGGCCTCACCGCTGCCGGTCAACACTGGGTCATCGAAGCCTCGCCAATACGGGACTCAAATGCCGGGCCGATAAGGTGTGTCGAGGCGCCTGCCTCCCTGTCCGGGTGCCGTTTCGGGGCCGTTGTCTCAGAGCCTGTGTCTGATCTCCTGATTTGGATCTTTGGGCGGGTCCAGCCTGATGGTTGTGTCCGGGGACGTCGGGCTGCCGTTACAGCGGTGTTGCCCGGTGTGTGGCTCTCCGCTGGAGTTGGGAGCCGCACCGCGGGCGGTGTACTGCTCGGCGGCATGTCGGGCAAGGCGGTGGCGGCGGGGTTCCGCAGAGCACCGCGACGTCGTTCACGGCCACGTGCTGCCACAAGCCGCCTGACCCGACGTTTCCCCTCCAGCAGCAACTGAGCCATGTGCGGCAG
Source organism: Streptomyces nidicola (assembly GCF_050106155.1). Taxonomy (NCBI): domain Bacteria; kingdom Bacillati; phylum Actinomycetota; class Actinomycetes; order Kitasatosporales; family Streptomycetaceae; genus Streptomyces; species Streptomyces nidicola. The sequence goes on along the minus strand of NZ_JBNBPI010000001.1, from coordinate 464,126 downwards.
CTCCGCAGACACCTCACGAACAGCACCCGACCACCCTCACAGAACCTTCCACCGGACATCGCAGACCATGAGATCGCCGAGGAGCAGCCCTGGGCACGGGCGTATCCGGACGCACGCGTGCACCTGTTGCGCCGGCACAGACCAGGCGACCGTCGTCCTCCATCGCGGCGGCCTGCCCGTCTGGTCAGGCCGAATCGCCTGCTGTTGCCCGGCGCCCGCTGCACTCTAAGCTTCGAACAGACGAGCCGGGTCCCTTTGATTGGAATCCGGCGACGGCCCCCAGCCCCCGGGCCCTGAGGAACAGCCGGACCAGCAGGGAAACCGGAGCCCGCAGCTACAGCGAACGGTCTTGCGGGCCCCGGGCCCTCGTCCATACGGCCGACTCGAGCCGGGGCGAACTCCCGCACGCCCTGGGGGCCGTGAGGACGATCCGTGCGCGAACCCCGTGCGCTTGGGGAGCCACATGGGGGTCTTGCGCCGGCGGCCGCCGCTGTTGTCGCCGACCATCGGCGGCGGCCGCCCCATACGAGCACCATAGAGAGAGTGCCCGTGCGGTTGAACCGCACGGGCACACGGCCGGCGTACTCCCGCCTACTCCCGGCCGGGCCTCAACGGCGCCGACTCCGTCGTGGCATCCCCGGCGGACAACAGCGCACGGCAGTTGAACAGGGGAGCTGCCACCGGAGAAGGGAGAGGACGGCGACGACGTCCTCGACTGGGAGGACCACGTGGATTAAAAGTACCGCTCCTGGAGTGTGTGCTCATCATTGACCTCACGCGACCGCGGCGGCTCCGGGGTGCAAGGCCCGTCGTCAGCCAAGGCGCTGTTGGCGAGTCCAAGCGTCGACGTCGGACACCTTGAACTGCAACTTCGCATTCCTTCCAGCCCCGAACTTGTAGGCGGGGAGGCCGAGGCGCAATGAGTCTCGATAGACCCAGGTGACGGACATATTGAGGTACTCGGCAGTCTGTTTGGCGTCCATGAACTGCGGGCGCATCGGACCCTCCCTATATGGCGTGGATGCCAGGGTCACTGCGAATGGCGACTTGGTGCGGCTGTGGAGGGCCTGGTATCAGCGAGTCGTACGTAGACCGCTTTGGCGCCGCCACTTGCTCGATGATCAACTTGGCCTTCAGGCAAGTTGATCAACATTCTCATTAATACCTCCGAGTGGCGTTAGCAGGTAGCGCACTGGCCTGGGTTTTGCCTGGTCAAGTTGGTTATTCGCGGTTCTGGATCTTGGCGGTCCGTGGCGGTCGATGGCGGGGTTGGGCGGGGGTGATGCAGACTCAATGCTGACTTTGTCGACGGGTCGTCAGGTGTTCCTTGTCGAGGGTGCTACTCCATCGCCAGTATCGACGGAGAGGTCGTGTTGGGCACCTGTTGAGGCCCGGACGATGTGACGTTGCGGTAGTGCGTGTGGCTGCGGGGGCGGTTGTTCGGTTGCCTGCCTCTGCTCAAGCTGCCGGCTGCCTGTGCACCTGTGGAAGCGGCGCCCGTGCTCGGTCGTCAGCCGTGACCTCACAGCGAGCGAACGGGCTGGGATGCCGCCGGGGTTGCTTGCACGGGTGTGTCCGGAATGACGGCGCTGACGGAATGCACGGGCCGGGAGAGCAGTGTGGGTGTGCTGCACTCTCGCGTGGATGTCAGCCGGTGTGTGAGGAGTCTTGGGCCCGCGGTCAGGGCCGGAAAGCCCCCTGGCTGTGGTGGGACGTCGCTGTGAGGGCCACGCTGGGCCAGGGGGTGTGAGGGAGCGGCCCCCTCCACCAAATGGCGAGGAGGCGGCAGCGGGGAGTGCAGCGAGGTACTCGGCGGGCTGGAGGGGACGCAGGCAGCAGCATCACAGGCATGGACCCGCGTACTGTCCTCCGTCAATCGCTGCGGTTTGCTGGGCGAGGGTCCTTCGGGTTGGCGGGTAGCCCCTCTACTTTCGTGAGGTGGTCAGGATCACCGGTGTGATGAAGCGGCTCATGGTCGGCCGAGCCCTGCGCAGCAGCGAGTTAGAAGCCATTTCAGTTGGCGTGATCTTGCGGCAGTCTGGGGTGATGACTGCTGCGCTTGTCGAACGGATGGCGCCGGAAGACCTGTGGGAGTTGTTCCAACGGGTGGTGCCGCCGGCACCGGTTCGCCCGCAGGGTGGTGGCCATCGTCGACGAGGTGACCGAGAGGTGCTGGCCGCAATCATTTTTGTGGCCACCTCGGGCTGCACGTGGAACCAACTGCCGCCCGGCTTCGGGCTGTCGGGGGTGACCGCCTTCCGCCGGTTCACCGAGTGGACCGAAGCCCGGGTGTGGGCCAAGCTCCACCGCCTGGTCCTGGACGAACTCGGTTCCCAGGGCGGGCTGAACTGGTCGCGGTGTGCGATCGACTCCGTCAGCGTCCGGGCCCTCAAAGGGGGCTGCTGACGGGACCGAATCCGACCGACCGTGGCAAGAACGGGTCGAAAATCCATCTGATCGTCGACCGTCGCGGGTTGCCCCTGTCGATCGGCATCTCTGCCGCGAATCTCCACGACAGTCAGGCACTCATCCCGCTGGTCCGGGGCATCCCTCCGATCCGCTCACGTCGCGGCCCGCGACGCCGGCGGCCCGGCAAGCTGCACGGTGACAAGGGCTACGACTACCGCCACCTGCGACGGTGGCTGGCATCCCGCGGCATCCAACACCGCCTCGCCCGCAGGGGCATCGAGTCATCCCGACACCTGGCCCGGAACCGCTGGGTCGTGGAGCGGACCGTGTCCTGGCTATCCGGCTGCCGACGCCTCCACCGCCGCTACGAGCGAAAGCCAGAACACTTCCTCGCCTTCACCTCCATCGCCGCGACCCTCATTTGTCACCGCAGACTGACCAACTGAAATGGCGTCTTAGGCGAGTCGCTGCTTCCGAAGCGTCTGGCCCTGCCGATCTTTGCCTCGGACCCCCTGTCGTCGGTTGCTTACGCGACACAGGAGATCCTGCTGGTCCTCACTCTGGGTGGGCTGGCGTACGTGCATTTCGTGCCGGGCATCGCGGTGGCCGTCGTCGCCCTCATGACGGTGGTGGTGCTGTCCTACCGGCAGGTCGTGCATGCCTACCCCAGTGGTGGGGGTTCGTACGAGGTCGTGTCGGCGAACCTCGGGCCGAGTGCCGGTCTTGTTGTCGGCGCGGCCTTGATGGTCGATTACGTGATGACCGTGGCGGTGTCGGTGGCGTCCGGGGTGGACAACATCATCTCCGCCGTCCCTCAGCTGCATCCGCAGCGGGTACTGATGGCCATCGGTTTTGTGGCACTGCTGGCGGTGGTGAACCTGCGGGGCGTGCGTGAGTCCGGGCGGGCCTTCGCGGCCCCGACGTACCTTTTCATCAGTGGCGTACTGATCATGATCGCCACTGGTGTCTTCCGGTATCTGGTGGGGGACGCGCCGGTCGCCGAGAGCGCCTCGTACGGCATCCGGCCCCAGGCAGGGGAAACACACCTGGCCGGCCTGGCGATGGTCATGCTGGTACTGCGTGCGTTCTCCAACGGGTGCACCGCGCTGACCGGCGTGGAAGCGATCTCTAACGGAGTTCCGGCCTTCCGGAGGCCCAAGTCACGCAACGCGGCGACCACCCTGACCGTGATGGGGCTCATCGCGGTCACGATGTTCGTCGGTGTCACCGCCCTCGCCATCATGTCCAAGGTCCACATCGCCGACGACGCCTGCCGGCTCACCGGACTGGGCGGGGACTGCTCCACCTATCCGCAGCGCACCGTCATCGCTCAGGTCGCCGCCGCCGTCTTCGGCGGCGAGCAGAGCGTCGGCTTCTACTACGTCCAGGCAGCCACCGCGCTCGTCCTGGTCCTCGCCGCGAACACCGCGTTCAACGGATTCCCGCTGCTCGCGTCCGTCCTCGCGCAGCGCCGTTACATGCCCCGCCAGCTGCACAGCCGGGGCGACCGACTCGCCTTCTCCAACGGCATCGTGGCGCTGGCCATTATCGCTGCCCTGCTGCTGTGGGGGTTCGAGGCGAACGTGACGTCCCTGATCCACCTCTACATCCTGGGTGTCTTCACCTCCTTCACCCTCTCGCAGGTAGGCATGGTCCGGCACTGGAATCAGGTCCTCGCTTCGGAGAGTGCACCGACGCTCCGGCGCCGGCACCACCTCGCCAGGATCGTCAACACCGTGGGCGCTTTGATCACAGGCCTGGTGCTGGTCGTGGTCCTGCTGACGAAGTTCCTCGACGGCGCGTGGTTGGCGGTGCTGGCCGCCGCGGTGCTGTGGCTGCTGATGCGAGGTATCCGGCGGCATTACGACCGCACCACCGCCGAGCTGACCAGCACCGACCCGCAGGCCGATCTGGCCTCTCCCTCCCGCGTCATCGCCATCGTGCTGGTCTCCACCGTCCACAAACCGACGCTCCGCGCCTTGGCCTACGCTCGCGCTCTCAAGCCGGACCGGTTGGAGGCGCTCACCGTCGCCGTCGACCGCGACGAGGCACGGGCAGTCGAAGAGCAGTGGCAGCAACTCGGCATCGATGTGCCTCTCAAGGTCCTCGACTCTCCCTACCGAGAGGTGACCCGACCTGTCGTCGACTACGTACGCTCCATCAGCCGCGAAGCCTCCCGTGACGTGGTCAGCGTGTACATCCCTGAGTACGTGGTCGGCCGATGGTGGGAGAACCTGCTGCACAACCAGTCCGCGCTCCGGCTCAAGGCTCGGCTGATCTTCACCCCCGGCGTCATGGTGACCAGCGTGCCCTGGCAGCTCGCTTCCTCTGCGCGGGCCGACCGTCACGGCCCGCGCGCCCCCGGGGCTGTCCGCCGTGGCGAGCCACGTCACTGAAACCATGTTCATCGCGTTCAGTGGGCGCGCAGCCGTACCACCCGGTTCGCGGCAGTCTTCTGCAGCAGTCCGTAGGCGAGGACCGGCAGGAGTAGATGTGGCTTGTCGGGTAGTGCTGTGGTCAACAGGACGGCGCTGGCGCTGCTGTTGTTCATTCCGCAGGCGAGAGTGAGTGAGGAAGCCTCCGGTGCGTCGAGTCGCAGGGCGCGGGCGGTGAGACGGCCGAGCAGAAACGAGAACGTACAGACCAGTGCGGCAACCGTGACGGCCGCGATGAGCAGCAGGGGGCGAGGGCGAAGCAGGAACGAGCCGAGCGCGCCGCTGGCATTGACGTAGGTCAGGAGCAGCGAACCCACTAGGGCAGCGGGCGTGACGGTGGCCGAGGCCCGCTCGGCCCACCGGTGTGGCAGCAGCAGGCGGCTGGCGCACCCTGCCGCGCACGGCAGTACGACGGCGGTGAGCGCAAAGCCGCTGTGCAGGCTCCGCCCGGCCGAGGTGAGGGTGTCGGCGTAACCGCCGCCGAGCAGCGGTGCCAGCACCGTCACGGTCAGCGGGATCGTCAGCGGGCTGAGCAGTGTGGAGGCCAGGACGAGGCCCACCATGGTTGGTTGGTCACCCTGGCCCTTGCCGGTCCACACCGTTGCCCCGGCAGCTACCGGCATGGCGACGATCAGGATCATCGCCGTGACCAGGCCACTGCCGCCGTCGGTGTCGGGGGACTGGTGCAGGAGGAACGCGACAAGCGGGATGATCAGCAACGGGGTCGTCAGGTGTAGCGCGAGGCCGGCCAGCAGGATGCCGGGACGACGAAGAAGACATCCCAACTCCCGTAAAGGGACTTGGAGTCCGGCCGAGAAGAGCACCAGGGCCAGGAGCCAGCCGGTGACATTCATGGACAGCGGCCGGCCTGGTGCGAACGGGAGGGAATGAGGGTGGCGCAGCCACACGCCGGGGCCGGGCAGGAGCAGTGCGGCGAGGTAGGCGGCGGTGACGGCCCACCCGAGGTGTCGGCGGAGCAGGGTGATGGCCCGCTCGCTACGGGAGTTCATGATGTTCATGCTGTGCGTGGTGGAGCCGGGGCGCGGGGTGAACCACGCGGCAGTCAGGATGATTCAGGTTCCCGGTGACAGCGTCGGGCCCATGACATCCGAAATCTCCGACACCTCATCCGCCACAGGCGCGACTGCGCTGGCGGCCCACCGCCCTCCGCGCTGGAACAAGGTCCCCGAAGTCACTGTCTACTTCTGGGTCATCAAGGTGCTGTGCACGACGGTCGGTGAGACCGCCGCTGATCTCCTCAACGAGAAGCCGGGGCTCGGACTGACCGGCGTCTCGCTGCTCATGGGCACCCTGCTGGCGGTCGTGCTCGTCGTCCAGTTTCGTACGAATGCCTACAGGGCGGGCGTGTACTGGACGGCGGTCGCCCTGGTCAGCATTGTCGGCACGCTGGTCAGCGACAACCTCACCGACAACTTCGGGGTGCCGCTGGAGACGAGCACCACCGTGTTCGCCCTGTGCCTCGCCGTCGTCTTCGTGTTCTGGTTCCGCAGCGAGCGGACCCTGTCCATCCACAGCGTCGACACGCCCCGCCGTGAGTGCTTCTACTGGCTTGCCGTGCTGTTCACCTTCGCGCTGGGCACGGCGGCCGGGGATCTGATCGCGGAGCGGATGGCCGTGGGGTACTGGCTTTCCGCGGTGCTGTTCGCGCTGGCGATCGCTGCCGTCGCAGTGGTGCGTTTCGCGTGTGGAATGAACGCCGTGTGGAGCTTCTGGATTGCCTACGTACTGACCCGCCCGCTGGGCGCATCGGCGGGAGATTACCTCTCGCAGCCGACCGGGGACGGTGGTCTCGGCCTCGGAACGGTGGTCACCAGCGCTCTGTTCCTGTCAGTGATCCTCGCCCTGGTCGTGTTTCTGGTCGTCACTCGTAAGGACATCACTGAGCAGGAGCGACGGGCCCACCGCGCCGTTTGACCTCGGAGTCTCCGTAGAGGCAGTCGTTCAGGAAGTTTTCAGGATGTCCTTGCCAAGGTCAGGTCCGTGATCCGTCGGTCCTGGCTGTGCTCGTGCGCCTGACCTTCGGTCGCACGGCATGGTAACGGACCAAGGAGTGAGCGGCATTGGACAAGACGGAGACCGCCCTGGAGGCGGCACGCCGGATGCGTGTGGAGGACGCGAGTCCGGTGGATGCCGGGGCGCAGGTGGTGCGCAAGCTGCCCGAAGTGACCCTCGCTTTCTGGATCATGAAGATCGCGGCGACCACCCTCGGGGAGACGGCCGGTGACCTTTTCTCCCAGACCCTCGGGCTCGGCTATTTCCTCACCACAGTCGCCCTGTTCCTGCTCTTCGCAATCACCCTGGTGGTGCAGCTTGCCTCGCGCCGCTACAACCCGCTGCTGTACTGGCTCGTGATCCTTTCCACCAGCATGGCCGGCACCACGATGTCGGACTTCATGAACCGGGACGCCAGCGTCAAGTACCTGGCCCCGGGGACCAGTTCGCTCGGTTGGGGACCGCAGGGTCTGGGTCTGGGCTATCCGGCAGGGGCCGCGATCCTCGTCTCGATTCTGATCGCGATCTTCATCGGCTGGAGGCTGACCGGCATGACCTTCGCGATCCGGGACATCGTCACCTTCCGCGCCGAGGCGTTGTTCTGGTCCGCGATCCTGGTGTCCAACACGCTCGGCACCTCCATGGGGGACTTCCTGTCCGACAGCTCAGGGCTCGGCTACGCCGGGGGAGCGCTGCTGATCTCAGGCGCCCTGGTCGTGCTCCTTGCGCTGATGCGGGTGCCCGTCGTGCCCAACGTGCTGCTGTTCTGGTTCGCGTTCGTACTGACCCGCCCGCTGGGGGCGACGGCGGGCGACTTCCTGACCAAGCCGGTCGCCAAGGGCGGCCTGGATCTGGGGACGGCGGGTTCCTCGGCGGTGTTGCTCGCGATCCTGGGCGCTCTCATGGTGTCCGCCCACGTACGAGAGCGCCGTACGACCTTGACGGCATCGGTCACGCGGGAGGCAGGCGGACGGTGAACCGGGCGCCCGGGGTGTGCTGCTCGTCGTAGTGCACCTCGCCGCCCACCGAGCGGGCCAGGCGCCGCGCCAGCGGCAGGCCGAGGCCCGCTCCGTCGTGTCCGTCGCCGGGGGTAGCGCGCCGGCCGGGAACGAAGAGCTGCGCGGCGAAGTCCGGCGGTACGCCGGGGCCGTCGTCGGTGACGTCGACGAGTACGCCGTCGGCGTCGGACCGGGCTCGTACCCATACGCAGGAGCGGGCGTATCGCAGGGAGTTGGCGAGCAGCGGGCCGACGATGCGTTCGAGCAGGGCGCTGCCCACTCCGGCCTGAAGGTCCGGGTCCTGGCCGACGACGGTGACGGTGAGCGACAGATGGCGGGGCAGGTCGAGCTGTTCGACGGCCCGGTGCAGCGCGGGCAGCATGAGCGTGGTGCCGGGCGTGGTGGGGACGCCCGCGCGGGCGTCGAGGAGCAGGGTGTCGCAGATGGTGTGCATGGATGCGGCGGCTGTCGCGATCGTGGTGTGGGTGGCGCGGGTGTCGGCGGAGGTGCGGGGGCGGGCCTGCCACCAGTCGAGCTCGGCGATGATCCGGCTGAGCGGCGTGCGCAGTTCGTGCGAGAGCTCGGCGGTGAGCTGTCGTTCGTGGCGCAGTAGCGTGCGGATGCGATCGAGCAGCGCGTCCAACGACGCACCCAGGCGGGCGAGTTCGGCGGGCAGTTCGCCTGCGCCGAAGCGTTCCCCGGACGCGACGGCGCCCCACTGGGTCGCTTGGTCGGTCATCGCGCGGACCGGACGCAGGGCGCGACCGACGGCCAGCCGGGTCAGGGTGTAGGTGCAGGCGAGCATCACGGCGTCCAGCGCGAGAGAGCCGAACAGCAGGGTGTCAGCCGAGTTTTGGTAGGGCGTCAGGTCGAGCGCCGTGACGACGGTGGCGCCTGCCCCTCGGCCCGGGAGGTGCAGCGCGCACAGGCGCACCGGCCGAACCCCGCCGGTGGTGGCGCAGCGTCGTCCGTCGGTGGCGGCCAGGGTGCGCGCCGCGCGGTCGAGCGGACCGCCCGTCGCGGCGTTCGGCGGCCGCTCGACCGGCCGGCTGCCGCCGTAGATCCATACGTTGCTGTCGAGGAGGTCGTCGTGGGTGCCTTCGTGGACCCGTACGATGGCCCGGCTCGTGTCGACGGTGGTGGCGACGGCCGCGGCCCGGGCGTGCAGTTCGTCGTCCGCCTGGTGCTGAAGGTGCTGCCGGGCCACCGCGTTGAAGCCGACCGTGAGGACCGTGATCAGGAGTGCCGCGCTGGTGAACGCCGCCAGGGAAAGCCGGCCGCGCAGGGTGCGGGGTGCGAGGCGGGCGAGGGGTGCGGTCACGACAGGCGGTGGCCGATGCCGCGTGCCGTGTCGATGGTGCGCGTGCTGCCGGCCTCGCGCAGCTTGCGGCGCAGCCGGGTCAGGTACTGGTCGAGCGTGTTGTCGTTGACGCGTGCGCCTCCCGGCCAGCCGGCCCTGACCAGATCGCGTCGCCGCACCACGTCGCCGGATGCCGTCATCAGCGCGGCGAGGAGCCGGAACTCCGTGGGTGTGAGAGCGAGTTCGGTGTCACCGACGGCGCATCGGTACCGCACGGCGTCGAGGGTCAGGTCGCCGGCCGTGGAGGGCCGCGCGGGGCCGGACCGCTTCAGTGTCGCGCGCAGCCGTGCGACGAGCTCGACGAGGTGGAACGGCTTCGGCAGATAGTCGTCGCCGCCCGCCGAGAACCCGGAGAGCCGGTCGGTCAGCTGGTGATGGGCCGTCAGGAAGACGACAGGGAAGTCCAGTCCGTTCGCGCGCAGGGCCTGGCACACATCGCGGCCGTCCGCGTCGGGCAGCCCGACGTCGAGCACGGCGGCGGCGACCTCGTCGGACGCGAGCCGCAGCGCGGTGGCGCCGTCCACGGCGGGCATCGGGTCGAAGTCCTCCTCGCGCAGCCCGCGCAGCAGTACGTCACGCAGTGCGTGGTCGTCCTCAACGACCAGGATCTTGTGGCGCACGGTGGACCTCCCCCGACTCGATCGACATCTGTGGCGTACGGGGGATGAACCGCTCGGGCAGCCACCAGGATGCGGCGCACAGGCACGATCCACCCCAGCCGACGGCGAACAGCCAGCCACCGAGGACGTCGGTGCACCAGTGGACACCGAGCAGGGCCCGGGTCAGCCCGACCGTGATCCCCCAGAGCAGGATCACGGCGGTCAGCAGATTCCGACCCCGCGGAGCCCGGATGCGTACGGCGACAATGACAAGGCCCGCGGTGAGGGCGGCCGTGGTGGCATGCCCGGAGGGGAACGACCAACCGGAGGCGTGTGTCGCCCAGTCGACCTGCGGCGGGCGCTGCCGCTGGACGATGACCATCGCGCCGTAGCGCAGGGCCTGGCCGGCGATGAGGCACAGCAGGCCCAGCGCGGCAGCGGCCAGCCGCTGCCGCGCGGTGTACCCCACGAGGACTCCCGCCAGTACGACCAGGACGTAGGGGAAGGGGCCTGTGCCGGTGGCGGTCACGCCCCGGGCAAAGGCCAGCAGTTCCGTGGGCCGGTGCCCGAGAGCCCAGGCGAGCACTTGGTGGTCCGGCGTGGGTGGGGCGTCGGGCCGGCCGATCGCGATCATGCCGAGGAGGCCGAAGGCGGCCCATGCGCCGAGGCTGACACTGCCCGCCAGGTCCGCCGTCTCCCGGCGGTTCATGACCCGGCGAGCAGGAGCGGGCGCAGCCGTGACGCGGCGAGCCGCCGGGCCACGGACGTCGGCCGGCTCCGGAGCACGGTCAGGCCCACCAGTGCGGTCAGGGCGCCGACGGCGATCCCCACCGCCACATCGTGCGGGTAGTGCGCCCCCACCCACACCCGGGACGCGGCCATGGCCAAGGCGGCGACGACCGCGACGACGCCGAGCCGGCGCGAGACGAACCACAGGGCGACGGCGGCCGCCGCGGCGAGCGCGGCGTGATTGCTGGGAAAGGACCAGTCGCCAGGCGCCGGACACGCCTCCAGGGTCGCCACGTGCAGGCTGCGGCAGGGGCGCACCTCGCGCACCACCGACTTCACGAGGGTGTCCACCGCGAAGGCGGCGAGCACCAGGACCGGCGCTGCGAGTGCCGTCAGCGCGGCCTCGGGACCCACCCGCCGGGCCCGCCACCAGGCCCACACCATGAGCACGGCGAACAGCAGGAGCCCGTACGTCGACCACAGGGCGACGGTGGAATCGAGCCAGCCGGGCGCGCGCCCGGCGAGGCGCACCACATCGCTGTAGGCGGCCCCGTCGACCGATGCCCCGTCGAAGGCCGCGAGCGGCCCGTCGTGCGCCCCGATCATCCTCGTACCTCCGTCGCCTTGTGCGCCCGCGCGGCCCGGCGCGAGCGGTACAGCTCGGCGGCGAGCGGCAGCAGCGAGACCACCACGATCAGTGCGACCAGCGGCAGCAGATAGTGGTCCACGTTCGGGACGGACGAGCCGAGCGCGTACCCCGCCAGCGTCAGCCCCACGGTCCAGACGACACCGCCGACGGCCTGCCACAGCGTGAACGTGCGCAGCGGCACCCGCAGGGCGCCCGCCATCGGGTTGAGCACGGTGCGCACCACCGGCACGAATCGGGCCAGGACCACCGCCTTGCCGTACCCGTACCGGCCGAGGAGTTCCTCGGCCCGTCGGGCGCCCTCGTGCAGTCGCTTCGAGTGGCTGCGGTCGAGCAGGGCTCCGCCGCCCTTGCGCCCCAGCAGATAGCCGACCTGCGCACCCGCGAGCGCGCCGACGGCGGCCGCGACCAGCAACGGGGCCAAGGGCAGGCGCAGGCCGCCGTGGTCACCGCCGGAGCTGAGCAGGCCGGCGGTGAACAGCAGCGAGTCACCGGGCAGGAAGAACCCGATCAGCAGGCCGGTCTCCGCGAAGAGCACGGCCGCCACCCCGAGCACGCCGAAGGAGGCTAGCAGTGAATGGGGGTCCAGCACATTGACGGCGAGCTGCGACGATAGAGGGAAGGCAGGGGGCATCGCTGTGAGCCCTCGCAATCTGGTCGTGGTCCGCCGGAAGCCGTGCAACGACCTTCAGCGGGCGACTACAATTCTGTAGACGGTCTACTCGACTGTAGACGATGGTGGGATGAGGGCGGTTCCATGACCGACACCAATGACGAACGCCGGCCCGCGGGCGAACTGGAGGCTGCGGTCATGTCCGCCCTGTGGGCGGCCGACGGCCCGCTCACTCCGGGCCAGGTGCAGGCCGACCTCGCACGCGGTCTGGCCCGGACCACCGTGACGACGATCCTCGCCAGGCTGTTCGAGAAGGGGATCGTCGGGCGTGAGCGCCAGGGGCGTGGCTTCGCCTATTTCCCGGTGCAGGACGCGCCGGGCCTGACCGCGCGGCGCATGCACACCGAACTCGACCGGGACCACGACCGGGAATCGGTACTGGCCCGCTTCGTGGACCAACTCGCCCCGGAGGACGAGCAGTTGCTGCGTCAGCTCCTCGAAGGTGGCGACACGTGAGCCCGCTGCTGCTGATGTTGCTGCCGCTCCTGCTGCCGTTCGCGGCGTGGCCCCTGGCCCGACACGTCCTGGAGCGTCTGGCCCCGGCGCCGGCCGTGTACGTGCTCACCGCGACCGCCCTCGTACTGGCGGCGGCGTCCGTCATGTCCCTCGGCACCGCCGCGCTCACCGGGCTGCTCACCCTCCCCGCCCTCGCCCCGCTCGCCGAGCTCATTCACCCCCTGCGCGTCCCCTCCGGCCTGATCGTTCTGCCCATGGCCGCGGCGGCCATGGGCGCCCTCGCCATCAGTACCTGGACCTTGACCCGCTGGACCGTCCGCCAACTGCGCGCCCTGCGCTCGGCGACCCGCGAGGCAGACCATCGGCCCACCGTCGGTGACCTGTGCGTCATCGATTCGCCGGACGCCGACGCGTACGCCCTGCCGGGCCGCCCGAACCGGGTCGTCGTCACGACCGCGATGCTGCGCAGCCTGGACGCCGCGGAACGCGAGGCCCTGATAGCTCACGAACGTGCCCACAATCAAGGCCGCCATCACTACGTCCTCGCCGCAGCCGAACTCGCCGCCCGCTGCCACCCCGCCCTTCGCGCGGTCCGTACCGCCATCCGCCTCGCGGTCGAGCGCGCCGCCGACGAATCCGCCGCACGGGCCACTGGTGACCGACGCCTCACGGCCCGCGCCGTCGCCCGCGCCGCGCTCGCCGGCCACTCCGCTGGATCACCGCGCAGCGCACGCCCGGACTTCGCCCCCGCGGCCACGACAGGTCCGGTACCCCAGCGGGTTGCCGCCCTACTCGCCCCCGCGCCGCGGCGGCGCGCAGCACGATGGATCGCACTTCCCCTCGCCTGTTGCGCTGCCCTGTCCCTCGCCGCCGGTGCCGCTGGGCTGGTCGCCGTCCATCACCGCGTGGAGGTGGCCCAGGGGGAGGAGTCCGGCTGACTGTGCCAAGTCGCGGGAATGGCAGCTCTGTTGGGCGGGGTGTTGGTCAAGGCAGTTTCGAAGCCTGGGTGATGTGTTGCACGTTGTAGTAGTCGGCGATGCAGGGCGCCGGCCACTTGGCTCTTCCGCCGTGGCGGAACGGCTCGGTCATCTTGCTGAGGGGTAGCCGCTTGTACGGCAGGACCTGGACACCGGCTGCAGCCTGACTCTGCATCCAGCGGTTCTGGCGGTCCCAGTCGTGGGCGCGCGTGGCCATGCTCGACTCGAGTCCTACGAGCGACGCGACGAGCGCGACGCAGACCGCGGCACACACCACGGACCCCGCTGCCAAGACCGGGCCGGTTCGCGGGGTTCGGCGATGCAGGCCGCGGCCGACGAGGGTGCCGATGCAGACGAGAAACACGATGTACAGCAGCAGGTAGTCGTTCCACAGTCGCGTCGATGACACCACCGCCTTCCCGAAGACGGGGTAGGTGATGACCGTGCAGATGTACCCGGAGATGAGCAGGGTGCATGCAGCGGCACCGGCCGCGAAGGCGTACGTCCTTCCCAGGGCGAGATGGCTCTGGGGGCCGTGCATCAGCAGGCCCAGGACAACACCCACAGCGATGGCTCCGAGGTACTGCCAGGTCGTCAAGACCATGAAAGTGATCTCGGCGAATCCATGCAAGGACGCGAGTAACGAGTCGTGGGTGAGCATGGTCGAGGCGTGCTTCCTCTCCCTCCTGCGCTGTGCGCCCGGGGACGTGTAGAGGATCAGGAGGCCGAGGACGATGCTTGTGATCCCGGCGGCGCAGCACGCCCGGAGGAACCGGCGGCGTGCATCCGGGAAGGTCCGGCTCACTAGCAGCGCACATGTCAGGCCGACGGACACGACGACACTGGCTTCTTCTGAGAGCAGTCCCAGACACGTTCCCGTCACGACCACGATGAGTATTGCCAGGCCCTTCGCCCGCCGCGACGTCGCCCGCAGTACCGGGATGGCCGCCGCGCAGGCGAACACCGGGGGCAGGGTGTGGGAGACGGAGGCGGCCGGCCAGTAGAACGTCTTGTAGGTGTTGGGCGAGCCGAAGAGGAACAGGGCCGTCACCATGGACGCCACCAGGAGCGGAACTCCGCCTGGAGCTTTGAGGCAAGAGACGCGCAGAACAGTGGCGACGAGGGCCCACATGAGGACGAGGACGAGCACGCCGCTGACCGGCGCGAACCACTGCTGGCCCGCGTTGCCGAACCGCGCGTAGGACCACACCAGTACGGCGTTGACGAGGCGTCCGTTGTCGTGGTTGTAGAACTTCTCGGCCATCGCGGGCAGCCCGCCGTCACGCACCACCGGCAGGAAACACCAGTCATCCCCGCCGGGACGTACCCACCGGGCATTCCAGGCAGCGAACACCAACACGGCCAGCGGCAGGAACGAGAGAAGCCCCAGTCGTGCGGGTGCCCGCACAGTCACCCGCGGAGCAGGAACATCTCCGGGGCGCTGGTCCCGGGCAGGGTTCTCCGGCGTATCCAGCACGCGCTGCACCTCCTTCACCATCGGTTCCGAGGAAGAACGAAGGCATGGTCAGCTATGCGGCGCTGTTTCTCTCGAGCCTACAGATCTCACCGCGACACAGGGCATTCTCTTACCGTTGTCTTAAATGGGTGCGGCATGGTGGTGCTTGTCGCCGGAACGGCCGTGATCACACCTGCTGAGGTGCCCAATGAAAGAGTGTCAGATCTCGATTGTTGTGCCGTGCTTCGACGAGGAAGAGGTGATCAACACCTTTCATTGTGCGCTGATGTCGGTCCTCGCCGATACGCGTCGATCATTCGAGGTTTGTTACGTCGACGATGGAAGCCGCGATACGACCCGTGGCCAGTTGCGGGCCCTCGCCGCCGCGGACCCCCGTGTGCGCTACATGTCCTTCAGCCGGAATTTCGGCAAGGAGGCGGCCATGCTCGCGGGACTGCGCATGTCATGCGGTGCGACAGTGGCTCTCATGGACGCGGATCTCCAGCACCCGCCCGGACTTCTGCACCGCATGCTGGAATTGCAGCAACACGGCTACGACCAGGTAGTCGCTCGCCGTGACCGATCGGGCGAGGGGATGCTGCGCAGAACGGTCAGTTCGGCCTACTACCGCGCCATGGGCCACTGCATGGACGTCGATGTCATCGATGGAGAGGGCGACTTCAGGCTGTTGTCGCGACGCGCCGTCGACGCGGTCCTCGCGCTGCCGGAGGCCAACCGGTTCTCCAAGGGGATCTTCTCCTGGATCGGCTTCGAGACCGTCAGCTTCACGTATCAGAACGTCGGCCGCGCCGCCGGGCGTTCGAAGTGGGGTGGCCGACGACTCCTCAACTACGGCATCGACGGCCTCATCTCTTTCAACAGCCGCCCGTTGCGCCTGGTCATCTACGCCGGACTGGCCCTGGCACTCGCGGCATTCGCGTACGCGCTGTGGATCGCTGCCGATGTCATCGTGCACGGGGTCGACGTGCCCGGCTTCGCCACCTTGCTGATCGCCGTCGTGGCCCTGGGCGGTATCCAGCTCGCCACGCTGGGGGTCATCGGCGAATACGTCGGCCGCATCTACGGGGAGACGAAACGCCGGCCGCTGTACGTGGTGCGAGAGACCGAGGAAGATGCAGGCCGAGTCGGCACCGTTCCCGCCCCGGTGGCCGGACGCATGCCGCCGCCCGCCGTGGTGGCGAACGTGCGATCGAAGGGCCCGCGCACCGGAAACACCGGGCTCCGTACCCTGCGGCAGTTCTCTTCCTTCGTGACGATCGGAATCGTCAATACCGCCGTCTACATGGCCGTGTACGTCTGGCTCAACCACTGGATCCCGTACCTGGCCGCTCACGTCATCGGATTCGCAGTCAGTGTCGGCGGGTCGTTCTT
The DNA here is from genome assembly GCF_050106155.1 of Streptomyces nidicola. Taxonomy (NCBI): domain Bacteria; kingdom Bacillati; phylum Actinomycetota; class Actinomycetes; order Kitasatosporales; family Streptomycetaceae; genus Streptomyces; species Streptomyces nidicola. Next base: position 447,983 of record NZ_JBNBPI010000001.1, on the reverse strand, counting down.
GTTGAACACCTACTTCACATGCCGCGCGAAGCCCACATGGCGCGCCTTCTTCCGCTTCCCGCTGTCCAGTCTCGTCAATCTGGTATTCAGCGGGGCACTGCTCTTCCTCGGCGTTCAATCCCTCGGAATGGGGAAGAACGTCACCGCCTTGGCTGCGGGCGTACTTGCCACGCCGCTCTCGTTCGTGATCGCCCGTTGGGCCATCAATTCCGGAACCGTGCACTCCGGCGAGCCGCGTCCCGACTGGACATCCGCTCCTGACAGGTCCGAAGAGCTGGTGGGAAAGGGGTGAGGTATTCGGTTCATTTCGTTGCGGGGCGCGTCCGATTGACGTCTTGTCGGTGGCACTTCGTTGAGATGGGAAATTACTGCGCGGAGCTGACGTGCGTCTCGCAACGGATGAGCAGGGGAGGGGCACGGTGGGCGAGGCAGAGAGGCCGGGGTCACCGCGTGCGACGACTCGGCGGCAGGTGCTCGCGGGCGGCCTGGGCGTGGTCGCCGCCACGGTCGCCGGCTGCGATCCCAGCAAGCATTCCGGCGCCGCGCCGGCACCGGTCCGCGCGGTCGACCCGCGAGCGAACGGATCCTTCGCCGCCGCTGGGAAGAGCCTGCTGCTCCAGGTCATCGCCCACCCCGACGACGACCTGTTCTTCATGAACCCCCAGTGCCACCAACTGCTCACCGCGGGCGTCCCGGTGATCACCGTCGTGGTGACGGCAGGGGAATCCTCGGGCCGCAACCGCGTGCCCCATGAACTCGCACCGGTGGTGCCCAACAAGTCGGGCTACTCCGGCGCTCGACAGCAAGGCATGCGGCAGGCCTACGCCGAGATGCTCGGTCTGGACCGCTTCACCCGCTGGCGGCGCACGGTCCTGGCTCTGCCGCACGGGGCACGTGCGGAGACGGACGAGCTGGCGGCAGGAGATTGCCGGGCACAGCTGATCTTCCTCAACATCGCGATGCGCGGGGACGGAGGAGTGCGCCTGCCCGCGTTGTGGGACACACCGGGCACGGTCATGCGCACCGTGGACGCCACCGACTCCTTGGTCTGGCGGACGTACGCCTACGGCCACCAGACGTTGGTCGACGTTCTCGCATGGCTCATGGACCACTTCCGGCCCACCATCGTCCACACGATGGACCCGGACCCCGACTACCAGGTGCACGACGCGCGGCACCCGAAGGGCAGCGACCAGCCGCACTTCTCCGACCACCGGGACCACACCCCGACGGCCCTGTTCACGTGGAAGGCCATGTCCCAGTGGGTAGCCGACTCCGACCGGCGTGACGGGCATGCCCCACGCTTCACCACGATGGCTTTCCGCGGCTACTACAACCAGCGCTGGCCACACAACCTTCCACCCGACCTCCTCGCACAGAAGGCCGGCTTCATCGCCGCGTACGGGGGCGCGCCAGGGTGGTCGTGCAACGACCCCGCGGGGTGCGGTGATTACAGTCAGGGCGGCGCCCATGCCCTGACGAGTCGCAAGGGCTGGGTGCGCAGTACTCATCCGCGATACCCGGGTCCGCTGCCCGTTTCCGCAACCGACCGCTTCGGCCGGGTCGTCGCCTACGGAGTGCTTGGCACCCAGGCCGTCCGTTGGCACGAGACTGCCCATGGCAGCGGACGCTTCGGCGCCCCGGAGAACTTCGGCGGTGGCCCACTCGCCCCTGCCCTCTCCGTAGTGATCGATGCGGCCGCACGTCACCTGCTCTTCGCGCTCCGATTCTCTGCGCTGGACGGCCAAGGCCGCCCCGACACACGGGAGATCGTCGTTTGGGAAGAGCACGAGGTGGTCGGGTCGGCAGGGCTCTGGCGGGGGCTCGGAACCCCCGATGATGATGCCGAGAGGGGGCGGCGGTCCGGCTGCCCGGTCGCCGTGGCGACGCCGGACGGCCGTGTCCATCTCTTCGTTCGCACGGCCGCTCAGGGCCTGGCCACCCGCGTACGGGAAGCAACCGGCCGATGGGGTCCCTGGCGTCACTTGGGAGGCGGGCCGGTCCAGGACGGACTGACCGTCGTGTTTGACGAGGCGGGACGGATCCATGTGTATGCCGCGGGACATGACACCGTGCACCACTGGTCCCAGAGGCGGCGGAGCGGGCCGGTCGCTGCGCGTCCGCCGACGGGCTTGCCGGTTCCGAGCGGTGCGCCGGCCGCCGTGCTCGAACCGGAAGGTCGCATCGCACTGATTTACCGCGCCCCGGGCGAGGCTATGCCGTACCTGTACGCCGGCACGCCCGGCGCTACGCGTACTCCACTGCCGCATCTCACTGGTTATGGAGCCGTCGCCGCCCACGAAGCTGCGATACCTGGCAGAAGGAGGCCTGCGACGGCGCTGCTCGGACTGACCGACAGAGGTCTGGTCCAGATTCAATACGGGACCGCCTCTGACGCCCGTCCGCTGGCGACCCCGGGACGACCGGTCACCGTGGGCTCACCATCCCTCCTGGCGGCGCGCGGCCACCACGTGTCGGTCTTGGGAATGTCACCCGACACGACGCCGTGGATCTGGCGGCCGCAGGCGGCCTCACAGGCATGAGTGCGGGGCGATCAGAATGCAGGAACTGCGGAGGCGTGTGCGTGCCAAGAGAGTCGACGTTCCTGGGTATGGCTCAGCGTGAGGGCGGTGCGTAGACCGTGAACCCGATCACCGCTCCACCGCCTTCGCGTCGCTCGGCGAACGGTACGCCGCCGTGGGCTGCAGCGACCTCGCGCACGATCGACAAGCCGAGTCCGGAACCGGGTCGGCTGCGGGCGGCGGGAGCGCGGTAGAAGCGGTCGAAGATGCGCTCCGTGTCAACCTCGGCAAGTCCGGGGCCGCGGTCGAGGACTTCCACGCAGACTGCCCGCGACCCGGGTGATGCTGATCTCGATGGGTGCGGCGCCCTCGGCGTCGAACTTCGCGGCGTTCTCCACGAGGTTGGACAGGGCCCGCTGGAGCTGGGCGGGGCGGCCCGTGATCGTCGTGTCCGTCTCGGTATGGACCGTGACCGTGCGCCCGGTGCGGCGGCGGGCCAGGGCGGCGACGTCTTCCGCCGTTTCGGCGAGTGACACGTAGTTCGTAGGCTCTGCGTCCTGCTGGCCGGCCGCGAGATTCACCAACTCGTTGACTAGGTCCGTGAGTTCGCGGGATTCGTCCGCGAGATCATCGAACAGCTCGGCGCGGGAGGCGGGCGGCAGTTCGTCGATGCGGCGCAGGAGGGAGATGTTCGTCCGCAGGGAGGTCAGCGGGGTGCGCAGTTCGTGGCCCGCGTCCTGGACCAATCGGTGCTGTTCGTCCTTGGAGCGGGCGAGCCGGCCGAGCATCCGGTCGAACGAACGGCCAAGACTGCCCACCTCGTCGCCGCCGGTCACCGCGACCGCGACATCGAGCCGGCCGGTGGAGGCCACATCTTCCGCGGTCGCGGCGAGGCGGACGAGCCTTGACGTGATGCGGCGCGCCAGCCACCAGCCGAACAGTCCGGCTGCGAGGACGACCACCACCGCGAACAGCATCGTGCGCTTCTGCAGCTCCCGCAGCAGATCCTCGGTGTCACTGAACTCCTGGGCCACCTGCACCGCGCCACGCCTGTCGCCGAGTGCCACCGTCGCCATGCGGTAGGAGTTGCCGGCAAGTTCCACGTTGTCGTCTTCAGTATGGACGCCAGGGGTGTCCGCGTCGGCGATCCGGCGGGCGTCGGTGCCTACCGGGAGCGGCGGACTGCCCTTGTCGACCACGGTGCCGCCGGGGCCGAGGATCTGGACGTCGGTACCGATGGGGCGGGTCAGGTCGTCGCGCGGGCCGTCGTGGTCCGGGTCGGCTGAGGTGAAGTCGCCAGGCATGAGGGGCTGTTGGCGCGTCTGGGCGCGCAGGTCGTGCACGACCTCGTCGAATACGGCCTCCTGGTCGACGCGGACGAGCCGGGCGGCCGAGTCGTAGGACAGGACGCCCACCATTGCGGTGACACCGATTGCGACGAGGGCGAACGCGATGGCCAGCGTGGTCCGCAGGCTGCGGGTGTGCCACGTCTTCCCACGTCTCCTGGTGGATGTCCACCGATCGATGCCGTGCTTTCCGTCGGCCCGCATCTCAGGTCTCCCGCAGGACGTACCCGACGCCCCGGACCGTGTGGATGAGCGGCGGGCCCTCGGGCTCGTCGACCTTGCGGCGCAGATAGCCGACGTACACCGCGAGGTTCTTCGAGCCGGGTCCGAAGTCGTAGCCCCAGATGCGGTCGTAGATGGTGGCGTGGTCCAGGACGATGCCGCTGTTGCGGGCGAGGAGTTCCAGGAGGTCGAACTCGGTGCGGGGCAGCTCGAGTTCGCGCGAGCCGCGCCAGGCGCGGCGGGCGGCGGGATCGATGCGCAGGCCGCCGACGGTGATCCGGTGGTCGGCCGACTCGTCCGGCAGGGGAGTGGTGCGGCGCAGCAGGGCGCGCAGGCGGGCGAAGACCTCCTCGACGTCGAAGGGCTTCGCCACGTAGTCGTCGGCGCCGGCGTCCAGGCCCGCGATCCGGTCGGGGGTCTCCACGAGGGCGGTGAGCATGAGGATCGGGGTGCGGTCGCCCTCGGCGCGCAGCACGCGGCAGACCTGGAGGCCGTCGACGCCCGGCATCATCACGTCCAGGACGAGGATGTCGGGACGTATCCGGTGCGTGGCGGCCAGGGCCTCGACACCGTCGGCGGCGGCCGTCACGGCGTAGCCCTCCAGGGTCAGGGCGCGTTCGAGCGCGTGCCGGATCGCGCGGTCGTCCTCGGCGAGCAGCACGGTGGAGGCGGAGGCGTCGGGGTGGGGCACGTAGCCCAGTCTGCCTCCGCGGCCTGCCCGGATCGACGCTTCGGCTCCCGGCCGGATGGCTTCTTACCCGTCTCTCACCCGACCAGAGCCCCAGGCTTACGTGCATGGGGCACAGTCGCCCCTGGTGTCACGGGATGTCGGGGGATGGCATGGGTCCGCCCTTGTGTACCCACCAAGGAGGACCTTGCGCATGAAGATCGCGTTCTTGCTGCACAACGCGTACGCCGTCGGCGGAACCGTGCGCACCACGCTCAACCTCGCCGCCGCGCTCGCCGAGCACGGTGGCCACGAGGTGGAGGTCGTGTCGATGTCCCGACACCGGGAGAGTCCCCGGTTTCCCATCGACCCTCGGATCAAGCTCGTGCCGCTGGTGGACACGCGGGCGGGCGGTGAGGACTCCCGGCATCCCGCGTACGTGCAGCCGGCACAGGACTTCCCGGCCCTTGAGAAGCGCTATAAGCAGTACGCACTCCTGCACGATCAACGCGTACGCGAGTACTTGGAGGAACGCTGCGACGGGGACGTGGTCATCGGCACTCGGCCCGGCATCAACGTATATCTCGCTCGCTGGGGGCCGCGGCGAGCGCTGCGGATCGGGCAGGAACACCTGCGGCACGACGCGCACAGCAAGAAGCTGCGGGCCGTGCTGCACCGCCACTATCGCTCGCTGGACGCCCTGGTGACGATGACCGAGGCCGACGCTCGGGTGTACCGGGAGCGGATGCCGCTGCCGGGGACGTGTGTCCTGTCCGTGCCCAACATCGTGCCGCCTACGTCCGTGACGCCCTCCGACGGCACGTCGAAGATCGTCGCAGCGGCGGGCAGACTTGTGCCCGGCAAACGCTATGACCTACTTCTGGAAGCGTTCGCGGCGGTATCGGCGCAGGAGCCGGACTGGGAGCTGCGGATCTATGGCGCGGGTGTCGAGGAGCACCGGTTGCGTGCTCTGATCGCGGGCCTCGGGCTCCGTGGCCGCGCGCGGCTCATGGGCCAGGTGGCGCCGGTCGAGCCGGAGTTCGCCCGCGCCTCGCTGGTGGTCAGCGCCTCGGGCGCGGAGTCCTTCGGGATGACCCTTGTCGAGGCCATGCGCTGCGGCGTCCCCGTCATCAGTACGGACGCGCCGCTCGGCCCCGCCGAGATCATCACGGACGGAGCCGACGGGCGCCTCGTCCCGGTCGGCGACGCGCGGTCGCTCGCCGCGGCGATGCTCGACCTGATCGGGGACGAGGCGGGCCGCAAGGCAATGAGCGCGGCGGCGCTCGACTCGGCGCATCGCTACGACCCCGAACCGGTCGTGGCGCGCTACGAGGAACTGTTCCGGGCCCTGATCACTTCCCGTCGGCGTCGCGCCTGGCGGCGGTTCACTGACCGTGTCGCCAACTGGGCGCGCAGGAAGCTCCGTTCGGTATCCGGTGTATTGCCGGGCCGAGGAGCGGAGTCGGCTCACACGCCCCAGGACCTTGGCCACGCCCACTCCCAGGGCGGCATGCGCGCCCGGCTTCCCTAGACACTCAGGCGCCATCGAACCGCTCTCGCCACCGGAACCCCCACCCCCAGGGGCCGGTGATGAGAGCTCCACGGGGCGGGTGCTGGGCCGGTTAAGAGGTGCTAACAAAGGCGTTGGACGTGCCGATGAGTGATCAGGCAGGCGGCCAGCCCGAGAAAGGCTTCATGGATGTCGTCACGCCGCTCCCAGCGGATGCGGAGACGGCGGAAGCCGTGCAGCCACGCGATGGTGCGCTCGACCACGTACCGGAAGGTGCCCAGTCCCGTGCCGTGTGGCTGACCGCGTTCGGCGATCACCGGACGGATCCCGCGCTGTCGTACCTGGCGCCGGTAGATGTCGTGGTCGTAGCCGCGGTCGGCGAACAGCAGGTCCGGCCGCTTGCGCGGCCGTCCGACCGTGCCGGCCACCGGTGGAACCTTGTCGAGCAGCGGAAGCAGCTGCGTGACGTCGTTGCGGTTGCCGCCGGTCAGCGACACCGCGAGCGGGATGCCCTGGCCGTCGGTGAGCACGTGGTGCTTGCTGCCCGGCCGCGCGCGATCGACCGGGCTCGGCCCGCTTTTGGGCCCCGCCGAGCGGCCCGCACGTGCGAGGAATCGATCACCGCCCGGGACCAGTCCAGCTTGCCCGCCGACCGTAGCTTCTTCAGCAGCACCAGGTGCAGTTCGTCCCACACGCCCGCCTCGTTCCAGGCGGCCAGCCGGCGCCAGCAGGTCATGCCCGAGCCGAAGCCCAACTCCTGGGGCAGGTACTCCCATTGGATGCCGGTGTGCAGCACGAAGAGGATCCCGCACAGTGCCTGCCGGTCCGGGACCCGCGGTCTGCCCTCGACCTTCTTCGGGCCCGGCTCCGGCAGCAACGGCTCGATCATCGACCACAGTTCGTCCGACACGATCCATGGCCGCAACTGACGCTCTCCCATGACCAGACCTACGGACAGACAGACCGAAACACTCATGATCAGCAGCTTTTGTTAGAGCCTTTAAGTCGGCGGCGGCCTGCCACCCGCCCCGTCTCCCACCCACCTGAGATGTTCCGGCGCCCAGTCGGCGCCTTCGTGGGTCGAGGTGTTGAGGAAGGCCGCGACGATCGAGCCGACGGTCAGGACGACGATGCCTGACCGGGCCGATCGGGGTGCTGGCGTGCCCGGGGTGCCGGGTCTTTCTGGTGCGAGGCAAGTCGCCCGGAATGTCGCGGCTTCGGGTTCGGTGTCGTGTCTTGCGGGAACGTCAGCTGCCGGCCCATCCACTCCATGGCAGGGCCGATCTCCCGCCGCCAGGTGGTGAAGTGGTGGCTGCCGCGCGGAAGGATGATGCGCGCCGACGTCATCGGTGGCTTCACCGCGTTGAGGAATCTCATTGTCGGCCGATAATCGCGCTCGCCCTGCCGAGAGCTCGTCACGAGGACAGAGACGCGTGGCACGGGCAGATGCCGTAGCCGCCAGACGAGGTCGTGTTCCTGCCTCAGGCGCGTCGCACGTGGCCGGGCGCCGAAGAGGCTGCCTGTCGTCAGATCCTCGGTCACCTTGTAGTCCGCGGACAGTGCGGCCGCCGACGTGTACACCTCCGGGTCGCGCAGGGCGAGTTGCAGGGCGCATGAACCGCCGGAGGAGTAGCCGAGCGCGCCCCACCCACTAGATGCGTGGCCCACTCGGTACGCGGATTTCAGCGCCTCGGGCAGGTCCCGGGTGAAGAACGTCTCCGCCTTGGGGCCGCCCGGTACGTCCACACACTCGGTGTCGCGGGGCGGCGCGATCGTGGGCCGCACCATCACGACGACTGTCGGTTGCATGCTCCCCGCGCGCTCCAACCGGCCGACGGTCTGCGGCACTTCGAGGAAGCGGGCAAGGTTCATGATGCCTCCGGGGTAGCCACTGATCGCCACGATCACCGGGAAACGCTGTCGGTGGTATTGCCGCTGGAAATACTGCGGCGGCAGGTAGACGAACGCGGGGTTGATGGCTCGTGTGCGGCGCCCGACGATCCGCACCGACTCGACCCGGCCCGCCTTCGCGGGAGGCCCCGCGGGCAGGCCGCGCACCTGGCCCAGGCCCTGCGGCCCCGCAGGCTGGACGAGGCTGCCACGGGCGGCTTGCACACGGGCACCGCCCCCCGCATCCGTGACCCGCCCGGGGGCGGTGGAGACATGGCCGAGCAACTCGTCCCAGGAGCCGTAGAAGTCGAAGTACGTGTTCACCGCGACCGCGCACGCCGTCAGGAGCGCCACCTGCGTCGCCGCGATGACGCCCAGCCTGCCGAGCACGGCCAGTGGCCCGCGCCGGGCGAGGCGCGGCCACGCCCAGACCGTGAGGCACACACATGCCAGCGCGAGCAGCACCGCCGCGCATTCCAACGCCCGGCCTGTCAGACCCATCGTTCGTTCCACCTCTCGCCGAGAACACGGCCGCTACACGCGGCCAACTGCCCTTTCTGGGCAGCCTCCACCGGAACAGAGGCCGGGGGCGGGAGACGGGTTTGCTCCGCCGCGCACTCTTACCCTTCTCCGCACTCGCTCTTACTCCACCGGTGACCAGCGCGCCTACGCTCAGCAGCCGTGAACCTTCGCCCCACAGTCCTGGCCGGACACACCTGCCTGCTCATCGGGCTCATCGACGTCGCGTCGGCCGTCTCCACGCAGGTACGCGCCAGCCGGATCGAACGCATCGCGCCCTATGTCCCCGGTCTCACCGAGGGCGTGGCGCGCGCCGCAGCCCTCGTCGCCGGCATTCTTCTCGTCCTGCTGGCGCGCGGACTGCGACGCGGCAAACGGCGCGCGTGGGAGGCGGCCGTCGCTCTGCTCGCGATGAGCGCACTGGTGCAGGGACTGCGGCATCACGCGTTCGTCGGGGCCGCCGTGTCCGCGCTGCTGTGTGCCGCACTGGTCCTGCTGCGGCACGAGTTCCACGCCCTGAGTGACCCGCGCGGGCGGACCCGGGCGCTGGGCAACCTGCTCCTGCTCGGCACGATCAGCGTCGGACTGGGGTTGCTGATCGTCGGAGTGCACGCCGACCACGAGGCGGGGCGCGGCATCTCGTTCGTCGACCGGCTGCGGCAGGTCGTGTACGGACTGGTCGGGATGGCGGGCCCCTTGACGTACGACAGCGACCGGATCGGTGACGTCGTGAGCGCTTCGCTTCTCGGCCTGGGACTGCTCACCGCCTCGACCACCGTCTACCTGGCGTTGCGGCCCGTTCGGCTCGCCCAGGCCGACGGGGACGGGCGGGTGCGAGCCTTGCTGGCGCAGGAGGGGCGTCGCGACTCGCTCGGCTATTTCGCGCTCCGCAGTGACAAGGCCGTCATGTTCTCGGCCACCGGAAAGGCAGCCGTCGCCTATCGAGTCGTCTCCGGTGTCGCGCTGGCAGGCGGTGACCCGCTCGGTGATCCGGAGGCATGGCCCGGTGCCATCAAGGAATTCCTCGACCGGTGCGCGCGGCACGCCTGGACGCCCGCCGTCATGGGCTGCAGCGAACTGGGTGCGCAGATCTGGGCCCGTGAAGGCGACCTGAAGGCACTGGAGTTGGGGGACGAGGCCATCGTCGACTGCGACGGTTTCAGCCTCGCGGGCCGCACCATGCGCAACGTTCGACAGATGGTCAACCGCATTGAGCGCAGCGGCTATGCATGCCAAGTGCGGCGCGTCCGCGAACTGGCGGACGAGGAGAAGCGGCAACTGCGAGAGGCTGCCGCCGCCTGGCGCGGGAGCGCCACCGAACGCGGATTCTCCATGGCGCTCGGCCGGTTTGGCGACGCGTCGGACAGCGACTGTGTCGTCGTTACTGCCCACCAGAAGGACGCCGACGGAACCACACACGTCCGGGCATTGCTGCACTTCGTGCCCTGGGGCGAGGACGGGCTCTCCCTTGACCTGATGCGCCGCGACCGCACTGCCGAACCCGGCCTGAACGAACTCCTCATCGTCGCGGCGCTGCGCGCCGCACCCGACCTCGGCGTCGCCCGTGTCTCGCTCAACTTCGCGATGTTCCGGGCCGCGTTGGCGCGCGGCGAGCGGATCGGTGCGGGCCCGGTGCTCAAGGGGTGGTGCGCGCTGCTCGTCTTCCTCTCGCGCTGGTTCCAGATCGAGTCGCTGTACCGCTTCAACGCCAAGTTCCGCCCGCACTGGCAGCCCCGCTTCGTCGTTTACCCGACCGCCCGTGACCTGCCACGCATCGGCTGGGCCTGTTTGCAGGCCGAGGCATTCGTGGTGCTGCCGAGGCCGGCGGAGCGCCTCCGGCAATGGACGCGACACCGCGCGAGCGAGGCTCCGGGCGAAGTGACGGTGACGAGTGTCCCCACGTAGGGGTTCGCCTGGAGCCGAGGAAGGACTTTCTGCGACCGCGCACCGCTGAAGCTCAACCCACGCATTTCACCGGAGGTACCACCCAGGCGGAGCGGAGCGGCCATGAGTTCCCGACGCGCAACGTTGCTGGACGACGTCTTCTACAGCCGCGGTGTCGGCCGCTGGAAACGAGTTCGGGCTGGTCGCGGCGACTGGCGTGGCCTTGGCGTTGTCGCAGTGGGCTCCTCAGACGCCTCGATCAATTGGTCCACCGCGGCCCTGACTCGCCGCGCGCGGACGTCCAGCGGGACATCACGGCCGCCGCCGACTTTCAGGTCGAAGTGCCACCGGTTCTTGGCGGTCTTCGGTTCCGGAACCTGCTGGAACCATACGCGTGGCCCGCGGCCCGCCGGATCGACGATCGACTCCGGAATGTCGCCGGCCCCGGGCCCAGAACGCCACCATTCTCTGCGGTTCGGAGCAGTCAATCGTCAGATGCACGCTCATCTGCATGCCTGAAGCTTCCCAGGTAGGTCTGGCAGACGACGTACCTTCGCAACAGGCTTTGGCCTCGCCGCGATACCCCGGGTGTTTCTCGGCTGTTCGGTGATGCTCGGCAGCGTTTTTTGGTGGAGATACTCACCAGATGATCGCCCCAAGTTGGAGCGCGAATGTCGCCCTTGCCCGCGCGGCTTTTCGGCCCCGTCGTGCTCCGCGAACCGATGCGACGGGGCCCCTGTAGCACGGGGGATGGCAACAGGGGCCCACCGGATGAAGCCTACCCTCTCAGCATGTCTCCCGCAGGGCGTCGATGACCTCCTGCATGGTGGCCCACACGCTCATGAGCCGCTGCCGGTATCCACGGAGTACGGGCGGCCGTGCCCCCGCGGCGAACACGACCGGCTCTGCCCGCCGGAGGGCGTGCCGGCCGTCGCCGCCAGCGTCCCCGCGGCGCTGCTCGCGGTAATACGGGGCAGCGGGCATTTCGTGCACCTCGAGCGCCTGCCTGACTTCAGCGACGTGCTGGGACGATTCATGACCGACGAACCACGGGAGAAACACCCGGCGTTGAACCGGCTGGAGGCCGTGACGCCGGCCCGCACGGCCGCAGCTGGCTGTGAACGGTTTCTCTGGCCCCAGCGGAACGCGTCCTGTGGCCCCAAGGGCTTGTTCCGAATTTGAGTGCCGGTCAGAAGTGGCCCCCAGGGGCGGTCTGGCGGTGGGAGCATCGATGTGCTCCTGATAGGCAGGGGGCCCGCATATATGGCCCGAGAGCCAAGATTGAGCTTTTCGCGGCGATCCGCCGCGATACCCGTACCGAGAAGCTCTCGATCCATGAACTCTCGCGCCGGTACGGGGTTCACCGGCGACCGATCCGCGAAGCTATCACCTCCCCGTGGCTGGCTCCACGCAAGCCGATGCCGCCGCGACCTTCGGTGATCGACCCCCACAAATACCTGATCGGCGCGATCCTGCGCGCCCGGCGCAAACAACGCCACACCGCCAAGCGGGTCGTCGGCCGGCTGGTCGACGAGTAAGGCATGGACAACGTCTCCTACGGCCGGGTCCGCAAAGGGCTGCCGCTGTGTTTGATCGGCGACCCAGGCTCCGGCAAGCCGCACCCGCTGAACTCGCTGGGCACCGAGACCGCGATGGCCGGTTCCGGGTCAAGTACGTCCCGGCCACCAAGCTCATCAACGAACTCGTCGAGGCCGCCGACGAGAAACCGCTGAGCAAGACGATCGCCCGCTACGGACGGGTCGATCTTCTCTGTATTGACGAGTTGGGCTATATGGAGCTGGACCGGCGAGGAGCCGAGCTGCTGTTCCAGGTTTTGACCGAGCGCGAGGAAAGAACAGCGTGGCGATCGCCTCCAACGAGTCGTTCTCCTCGTGGACCAAGACCTTCACCGACCCCGGCTCTGCGCGGCCATCGTGGACCGCCTCACTTTCGGCGGCAACATCATCGAGACCGAAAATGACTCCTACCGCCTCGCCCACACCAGAGCTCTGAAATCCAACGCAGCCTGGCGCCCTGGAAGTCCACGGCTTGGGCAGCTGGAAGGGCTCGCCTTCGTACGGGCGCTGATGGTGCAGTCCTGGGGTCTGCGTCGGGTCACCAAGACGGTGGAGGGCTTCGGCACACACCACGTCCAGACACTGGCCATCCATCCCTCCGCGCCGTACTGTCTACTGAGTAGTCTACCCAGTAGACAGTCCATTGTTGGAGGTTCCATGAGCGTGCGGCACGCCCTGTTGGCCCTGCTCAGCGAAGGCCCCAAGTACGGGCTTCGGCTGCGGCAGGAGTTCGAGGACCGGACCGGGGACGTCTGGCCCCTCAACACCGGCCAGGTGTACACGACCATGCAGCGGCTCGAGCGGGACGGTCTTGCGGAGTCCGACCCCGCCGACACCTCCGAGGGGCCGCAGAAGAAGTACCAGATCACCCCGGCGGGCAGCCAGGAGCTCGACACCTGGCTGCGTACACCCCCTGGGGCCGACGCGCCGCCGCGGGACGAGCTTGTGATCAAGGTGCTGGTCGCGCTGCGGCTGCCTGGCGTGGACGTGCCGGAGATCCTCCAGGCCCATCGGCGGCACACCGTCGCGCAGATGCGCCAGTACACCCGGCTCAAGGAGGACGCCCCGCAGGACTTGTCGCTGCTGCTGGTTGCCGACGCCCAGCTCTTCCGGCTCGAGTCCGTCGTCCGGTGGCTCGACGCCGCAGAGGGGCGCCTCAAGCACCACAGCCTCGACGAACTGCGCCTCGCCGACGAGACCCTTCGGCTTTCGGCCCGGGAGGTCCTCCGATGAGCGCCGTGCTCGACATTCGTAAGGTCTCCAAGACCTACGGCACGGGGACCGCCGCCGTCCAGGCGCTCGACAACGTCGATCTGAGCGTGGTCCCTGGCGAACTCGTCGCCGTCATGGGCCCCAGCGGCTCCGGTAAGTCAACCCTGCTGACCATCGCCGGGAGCCTCGAGGAGCCCACCAGCGGCGAGGTCGTCATCGAGGGGACGGCGCTGTCCGACCTCAGCTCCAACGACCGGGCCCGGCTGCGTCGCCGCCATCTCGGTTACGTCTTTCAGGACTTCAATCTGCTCGCCGGGCTCACAGCCGTCGAGAACATCACCATGCCGTTGGAACTTGACGGCATGAAGGCCAAGCAAGCCCGCCACGAAGGCATGCGCGCCCTCGCGGAGTTGGGTCTCGCCGACCGGGCCGGCAGCTTTCCCGACGAGCTCTCCGGCGGCATGCGGCAGCGCGTCGCCATCGCCCGCGCCCTGGTCGGCGACAGGCGGCTGCTGTTCGCCGACGAGCCCACTGGCGCCCTCGACTCCGACACCGGCGAGAGCGTCATGCGCCTCATCCGGTCCGCGTGCCGCGACGGCGCCGCTGCGGTGCTGGTCACCCACGACTCCCAACTCGCGGCCTGGGCAGACCGGGTGGTGTTCGTACGGGACGGCGTCGTCATCGATACGAGTACGCCGACCGAAGGTCCCGAGAGTCTGCTGACCGGCGGGGAGCCGGGTCGGTGAGCGCCGCGACCTTCGCACCCGCACCGAACCGTCCGCCGGGCGGTGGGTTACCCGCCCGTCTTGCGGTGGTGCGCTGGGCATGGCGGCTGCTGCGTCGCGAGTGGCGCCAGCAGATCCTGCTGGTGTCCCTCGTGGGCTTCGCCGTCGCAGCAGCCGTCTGCGGCCTCGCCGCCGCTAACGCCTATCCGGAGTCCGCAGCCGGCACCTTCGGCTCGGCGCAGCAGCGCGTACGTCTGGAGGACGCGGGCCGATTACAGGCCCAGATCGACGCCGCTCGCGGCAAGCTGAAGCCGGTCGAGGTCATCGGCCACCGGGAGGTCACCATCCCCGGTTCCGTACGGCCCCTTGACGTCCGCGCCCAGGACCCGCACGGCCGTTACGGGAAGCCGATGCTGCGGCTGGTCGGCGGGCGGTACCCCAGTGACGGTACGGAGATCGCCCTCACCAGGTCTGCTGCCGAGATCTTCCATACCCGGCCGGGGGCGGACGTCACGCTCGGTGGACAGCGACTCGAAGTCGTCGGCCTGGTCGAGAACCCACAGAAGCTGGGTGAGATCTTCGCGCTGGCCGCCGCCGCGGAGGATCGGGTCGCGGGCCGCGCGGCGACGACAGCGGTGGTGCTGGCAGACGTCCCGGACGACGTCTTCTCCGACTACCGGCAGACCGACAACAGCCCCAAGTTCGTCCAGGAGCACCGGACCTTCAACGGGGCGCCTGTCGCCGCGGTGTTCGCGCTGGCGACAGTAGTACTGCTGCTCGTATCGCTGGTCGCCGCCGCCGGGTTCGCGGTCCTGGCGCAGCGCCGGCTGCGGCAGCTGGGGATCCTCGCCTCGATTGGCGCCACTGACCGGCATGTGCGGCTCGTGCTGCTCGCGCACGGTGCGCTGACCGGGGTGTGTGCCGCGGCTGTCGGCTCCCTCGTCGGGGTGGCGGCCTGGCTGCCGCTGGCCCCGTACATGGAGCATGCCGTCGGCCACCGCATTGACCGGCTTGCCCTGCCCTGGACGCTCGTTGTCCTGGTGGCTCTCATCGCCGTCCTCGCGCCGGCGGCCGCCGCCTGGTGGCCCGCCCGCGCGCTGGCCCGGATCCCCGCGGCCCAGGCGCTGTCCGCGCGTCCGCCCCGGCCGGTGCGTGCCCGGCAGTCGGTGTGGGCGGCGGCCGCACTGCTGGCCGCGGGCCTCGGTTCGCTGGCCGCGGCGCACCAGAGCAACGCACTGCTGATCTGCCTAGGCATCGTCGCGGTGGTGGTGGGGCTGCTGCTGCTCAGCCCGTTGCTGGTACGGCTGCTGGCCGCGACAGCCGTCCGGCTGCCCTTCACCCCCCGGCTGGCGCTTCGCGGTCTCGGCCGCTACCAGGCCCGTTCGGGCGCCGCGCTCGCCGCGATCACCCTGGCCATCGGCATCCCGGTCGCGGTGTCCATACTGGCCGCCGCCAGCCAGGTGTCGGCCGAGCGGGGCAATCTGGCCGACAGCCAGCTACTCGTCCGCATCGGCTCGGTCGACCCAATCGTTCCGCGGCTCAGCGCCGCCGAATTGGGGCGTGTGCAGCGCGCCATCGACCAGTACACCGCTGCCCTGGGCGGCTCGGCGACCCCGCTCGTCATGGCCTACGACCCGAAGTCGCCGCAGGCAAAGGCCGGTGACTCGGAGGCCGCAGCGGGCCAGCCGACCGTGGAAGTCGGGCGCCAGTCCGGTCCGCACACCTGGCGCAGTTCGGCGGCCTACGTCGCGACACCCGAGGCGGCGCGGCGGTTCGGGTTCAAGCTGACGGCAGCGGACGCCGACCAGAACCTGTTCACCCCGGCGGCCGGACGGCTGGATCTCCTCAACACCGTGCGGCGCGATCTCGTGGCCCGCACCGAGCACTACCAGGGCTCGGCTTATACCTCCGTACCCGACGCGTTCCTCACCTCTGCGGCGCTGCGACGCTACGGGTGGAGCACGATCACCGCCGGCTGGTTCGTCCAGGCACCCCACGACCTCACCAAGACGCAGATCACCGCCGCCCGTGAACTGGCGGTCGAGAACGGCCTCGTCACCGAGGTACGCGACCAGCAGGACGGGCTTGCCACGCTGCGCTGGGCGTCCGTGGCCGGAGGCGCCCTGCTGGCACTTGGGGTGCTGGCCATGACCGTCGGCACCATCCGCGGCGAAGCGGCCGACGAGCTGCGCACCCTCACCGCAACCGGTGCGACGGCCACCATTCGACGCGGGCTGACCGCCGCCACCGCCGCGTTCCTGGCCCTGGCCGGGGTTTTGCTCGGGACGGCCGGGGCGTATGCCATCCTGCTCGCCGCCTTCGCCGATGATCTCAGTCGGCTCGGCCACGTCCCCTATGTGCCGCTCGCGCTCACGCTGCTCGGCCTTCCCGTCGCCGCCGCGGCCACGGCGTGGCTGGCGGCGGGCCGCGAACCGGGGTCGATGACGCGGCGGCGGCTGGAGTGACTCGCCGTCGAGCAGGGCTGCTGCAGCGTGGGACGTCTGCCGCAGGTCGTCGTGTACGTGCTCCCCCGGGTGGGGGCGTGCCGGAGTTGTTCTACAACGTTCCGTCGGCGGCTCGCCATGGAAACCCCCGGCGGACCACCGAACCCGTCATCCCGCACCGCACGTGTACGCCATCGACCCGATGACGCCGTACAACAAGCACCGCCGTCCTCCCCTGGACCAATACCGCGGCCACCGGCCCGCGCACGGCGGCGCCGGCCAACTGCGCCAAGACGCGCCGGGCGTGCGCCCCGTCAGACGTTAGAGGCAGCTTCGGCGGAAGTCGCACCCATTCCTCGTCCAGTTTTTGGCGTTCAGGGCGTAGGAGCCTCGCCGAACCGTGCCAGCGTCAAGGCGCCCGCCACGGCCACCGTGAAGCCGAGGACGGCCAGCCAGGCGAGTCCGTCACGCGTACGGTCGCCCAGCCACACCACCCCCACCAGCGCCGGTCCGACAGTCTCACCGATGACCAGACCCGCGGTGGCCGTTGTCACCGAGTTGCCCCGCAGGGCGGAGGTGAGGAGAAGGAAGGCGGCGCCGCCACCGATGAGCAGCGCGTACGTCGCCGGGTCGGTCAGCAGCGTGGCCGGCGCGAGCCCGCCGTCGAGGCGCACCGCGACTTCCACGACACCGAAGCCGGCGCCCGCACCGAGACCGAGGACGAGCGCCCGGCCCCGCTTCGGCAGCCGTTCGGCAGGTACGGCCACGGCGAGCGTGACGAGCGCCGCGCCCAGCACCACGTACTTCAGGGCCGCTGAACCGGCCTGTTCACCCTGCCTACCGGATGCCACCCCGAGCATTGCCAGACCCGAGCAGACGGTCGCCACTCCGCCCCACTCGGCCCCACTGAGGCGGACACGCAGCTGCCGTGCGGCCACCACCGCGGTCACCGCGAGGCTGGCGGCGAGCGCTGCCCCGACGGCGTAGATCGGCACGGACCGCAGGGCAATGATCTGGAGCACGAACCCAGCCGTGTCGAGCGCGAGACCCGCCAGGTACCGCCCTTGTCGCACGGACCGCAGCAAGAGCGAAGCCTGGCCCGTGGGCCCGTCGACAGCCGCGGCGTGGGCGGCCATCGCCTGCCACACCGTCGCTGTACCGAAGCAGACCGCCGCGCCAAGAGCGCAGACCGTTCCCAGAAGCACGCATCGACTCTAGAGGGCGAAGCGACACCCGCGCGGCAGACAGTGGCCGACCGACGGAACCCCGTACCGTGATTTGTCCTCTTCCTTCCCGGACGTCCACTCCACACCCGCGGTCGGCGGAGCTGGCGGGGACGCACCGAAGGGCGCCTGGCCGCCGGACCTGCTGACCGGGCGGAATCTGCGAGGCACGTTATAGGTCTGACCAGCAAGAAACTCCTGGCGCTCGCGCTTCTTGCGGCGTTTCTGATCTTCGCAGGCATCGTGTGGTTGTGGCCCCGGCTTGCCGGACGCGGTGTGAGACGGGTGCTCGGCCGGATCGGCAGCCTCCTGCTCACCCAGGTGCTGATGATCACGGCCCTGGGGCTCTTCCTGAACCAGTACTTCGGCTTCTACGGCTCGTGGGACGACCTCCTCGGCACCGCGCACGAGCCCGTGACGGTCACGGGCCACGACGCGCTGGCCAAGCCCGGGCTGCGCGTCACGGGAAGCCGGCGCATGGCCACGGCCGGCGCGGACGTGCCGTCGGTCGCCGGGAGGATCGAGGAGGTCACCATCCGGGGAGCCGCCTCGGGCATCACCAGTTCGGGGTACGTGTACCTGCCGCCCGAATACTTCCAACGCGCCTACGCCACACGCAAGTTCTCCTCGGTATTGGTCCTCACCGGCTACCCGGGTGTCACCCTTGCTCTGATCAAGGGCTTGCAGTACCCGCAGATCGAGCACCGGCTGATCGCGCAGGGCAAGATGCCGCCGACGGTGTTGGTCATGATGCGGCCCACGCTGGTCCCGCCCAGAGACACCGAGTGCATGGACATCCCCAAGGGCCCGCGAACGGAGACCTTCTTCACGCGTGACCTCACTCAACTGGTGTCCGGGCACTACCGGGTGGGCGTTCAGGCACGCGACTGGGGTGTCATGGGGGATTCCACGGGTGGCTACTGCGCCCTGAAGATGACCATGCGCCACCCGCGGGCGTTCTCCGCCGCCGTCGGGCTGTCCCCGTCGTACAGGGCACCCATCGACCTGACCACCGGTGACCTGTTCGGCGGCAGCAAGCGGCTGAAGTCGGAGAACAACCTGATGTGGCGGCTGGGGCACAAGCCGAGCCCACCAGTGTCCCTGCTGGTCACCAGTAGCAGACACGGCGAACACGACTACAAAGCCACGATGCACTTCATCCAAAAGATCAAACAACTGGACGAGCGCGGTGCGCCCACCCACGTCTTCTCGATCATCCTCGGTACCGGCGGCCACAACTTCAACACCTGGCGCAGGGAGATCCCCGCGGCCCTGGAGTGGCTCGGTGGCCGCCTCGACGGACCTGCCAGTGTTCGGGAGGTTCGATAGCGGGGTTCTGTATGAAGCACCACCGCACGATGCTCGCTAGCGCTGTGGCCATCGGCGCCGTGATCTCCGGGGCTGCCCCGAGCGCCGCCGCTTCCACCGCCCCCGCGGCGGTGAACTGCACCGGAACTTCAACTGTCACCTACAGTCCGGCAATCACGTCTGAGCCACGTACCGTCACCTCCACCTCGTCGCAATCCTGGAAGACCTGCGCTGTGATCAATGGCGGCGGCATTACGAAGGCACGGGACTCGGTCACCCGAACCTCACTCACACGCTCCTGCGCCACCCTGCTGAACACAACCCCGAAACAGCAGCAGACGGTCTCCTGGGACAACGGGCAGACCTCCACCGCGGCCGTGACCACCACTCAGGTCGAGTCGGCACTCGTTGTCACAAGTATCGGCAAGATCACCTCCGGGCCGTTCGTGGGCGAGAACTACAAGCGGGTCTCCACCTACGCCAACGTCGACGCCCTGACTGCATGCAGCAGCCCAGGAGGTCTGGCCAAGCTCGGCCCTGGTGTCTCCGATCTCGCCATCACCCCCCTGGTCTGAGCCGGGCCATCGGAACCCCGGACACCGCAGTACGCTCGAGGTGCTTTCCTCCAGGGCCGGTAGGTGCATTGCGGTGTCACCTCGATAGGAACTGTCGGGTGGCGGCAGGAGAGGCGTGCCGTGCGCAGGTGAGGGTTCAGCCCTCCAGGCGGTATCCGTGTCCGCGCAGGGTGGTGATCACTGGCATGTGGGAGCTTTGCTGTGCGGAGGCCCGTTCGTGGAGTCTGCGGCGCAGGCCGGCCATGGTGACGTCGAGGGTCTTGGTGGGGCCGAACCAGTTCTCGTCCCAGACCTCGCTCATCAGCGTCTCGCGCGAGACGGCCTCGCCCTGGTGGCGGGCGAGGGTGGCCAGGAGGTCGAACTCCTTTGCCCGTAGGACCAGTTCGCCGCTGTCGCGCACCTCGCAGCGGCGGGCCGCGATGTCGATGGTGAGGTCGCCCAGCTGGAACTGGTGGGGGCCGTCGGCCTCGGCCGCCGGGGCGGCGCGGCGTAGGTGGGCGCGGAGGCGGGCCAGCAGAACGGTGAGGCTGAACGGCTTGAGGAGGTAGTCGTCCGCGCCGGCGTCGAGGCCGGCCACGACGTCGATGTCTGCGGAACGGGCGGTGAGGATGAGGATCAACAGATCGGCGTGGCGGGTTCGCAGGGTGCGGGCGACGCCGATCCCGTCGATGTCGGGGAGCCCGAGATCGAGCAGGACGGCGGCGTAGGGCCGCTGCCCGACTTCGGTGAGGGCGCTGGAGCCGGTGCGTACCCAGTGGGGCGCGTAGCCGTTGCTGCGCAGACCCGTCTCCAGGTGACGGCCGATGGTCTCATCGTCCTCAACGACGAGGACAGCGTGGCGGTTGGGGGTGGGCTGGGCCATGGCGACAGCCTAGGAGAGGCCGGGGCGGTCGTACGGTCGTGGCCCGGCCGTACGGTCACAGATCACGCAGTTCCTCCACCGCCGGGCGGCGCGTGGGGCGGATGCCGTTCCACGCCGCGCAGGCCATGGCGACGAGCACGGCGCCCGCACACCCGGTCAGATACAGGACGGGTGCGGCCAGGTGCGCAGGAGGCGGGTCGAAGACGCCGGTGAGGACCTTGACGAGCATCTGGGACAGCAGCCAACCGATCAGGGCGCCGCCGGCGAGCCCCGCGGAGGCGAGCAGGACCGCTTCGGTGGTGACCATGCCGCGCAACTGACGGGACGTGGCGCCGAGCACGCCCGCGATGGCGAAGGTGCGGCGCCGCTCGGCGAGACCGAGGGCCAGGACCAGGGCGCCCGCGCCGACGGAAAGGGCGACCGCGAAGAACAGCTCGATGCGGGTCAGGCCGGCCAGGTCGACGGCGGTGAGGCTGGTGCCGATCGTGCCGCGCGTCTGGGTGAGGTCGGTGACGGTGGCCTTCGTGCCGAGCCGCGTACGCAAGGTGTGGGCGATCCGGTGCTGGTGGCTGCCGCCGGTGTCCAGCAGGAACGCGCCGACGGCGTCGCTGCCGGTGGCCTTGGCGATGTACGAGGCGTTGGCGACGAAGAAGCTGTCCTTGGGGGCGGTCGGGAACTCCTTGACGATGCCGGCGTAGTGGAAGGGGACGGTGCGCAGCGCCTTGGTCCGGGCGTCCTGGACGCGGAGGTTGACGGTGTCGCCGGGGGAGAGCTGGAAGTCCTGCACGGTTTCGAGGCTGACCAACAGGTTGTCCGGGCGGGTGGCGAGCGTGTGCATGAGGTGGTCGGCGGTGCCGCCGGAGAAGTAGGCGTCCTGGAGGGAGGTGGCCTTGGCGATGGTGCCGGGCCGTACCCCGTACAGGTCCTGCAGGTCGGATCCCACGTAGGCGTATCGATGTTGGAGGGGCTCCACGTGGTGGACCCCGTTCGCGCTGAGCGCCGCGCCATCGGAGGGTGTGGTGCGGGCAGCCGGCGGCTCGGTGACCGTGACGTCGGCGCCGTTGGTGAGGCGGGCGTCGACCTCGGCCTGCTGCCGGTAGGTGGAGTTGAAGACGGCGGTCGAGATCGCGAAGGAGATCGCCAGGGCCAGAAGCACGATCGAGCGGGCCAGCGGACGCCGCCGCCGGGCGAGGACGGCCGATGTCGTGCCGGCCAGGGTTCCGGTGAAGGGCCGGGCCAGGCGGCGCACGAGGCCACGGCCGTGCGTCAGGGTCGTCAGGACGATGCGCCACAGCAGCAGGGCGGAGCCGATCCACAGCAGCGCCGGACCGAGGAAGGCCCAGTAGGACACGGACAGGGCGGGGACGCCTTCGGGGGCGAGCACCAGGGCGTACTGGTTGGAGGAGGAGGCCCGGAAGACCAGGAGGGAGATCACCAGGACGATCACGTCGATGCCGTAGCGCATCCACCACGGGGCGCGGTCGTTCCGGGCCGGGTGCTGCTCGCGGCGGGAGTCGGCGATCGTGACGAGGCGCAGATCGCGTACCGCGGGGATCAGGACCGAGGCGAGGGCGACGAGCAGGCCGATGACCGCGGCGACGGCGTACCAGGCCGCCCAGGCGGCGGTGCCGCCGAAGGAGGCCGAGCCGAAGGAGAAGCGGCCGATCAGGGCGGCTGTGGCCAGGCCGAGAGCCGCGCCGCCCACACCGATGAGGACGGCCTCCTGCGCGGCGAGGAGGGTGATGCGCCGCGAGGTGAGGCCGCGCAGCCGCAGCAGGGCCTGCTCCTGGCGGCGTCGCTGACCGCCCGCCGAGGCCACGGCCCAGGTCAGGGCCGCGGCGAGCACGGCGCCCGGCAGGCCCAGGAAGAGGAACATCATCTGTGCGTACGCGGCGTCCTGGCGTGCTGCGTCCAGAGCGGCGCCAACGTTGTCGCCCACCAACGCCCCACCGGAGGAGGCGGCTTCCAGGTGGTGCGCGGCCCGCGTGACAGCGGTGTACGCGGCCGCGGGGTCGGTCGGCAGCCGGTTCGTGTCGCGCGCCGTGTGGATCTGCGTGGTCACCCCGCTCGCGCCGTGGGTCAGGGAGGTGAACCGGGCGGCGGGCAGCAGGACGACGTTGTCCGGGGGAGCGGCCGGCTGGGACTGGCTGGGCGCGCCGACGGTCTGGAACAGGGAGTCGGCCTGCGGCAGGTCGACGACGCCGTCGACGCGCACCCGGTGCGCGCCGGTGCCCGGCAGCCGGACGGTGATGGGGTCGCCGGGGGCCACGTGCAGGTTGGCCGCGGTCTGCTGGGCGAGCAGGACCCCGTGGTCCGCGCCCGACAGGGTGCGCAGGCTGCCGGGGAAAGTGTGCCGGTAGGAGTCCGGTACACCAAGTGCCATGCCCGGGCCGGTGGTTTGCGTGCTGCCCTTGGACGTCGCGGTGAACTGGCTGGTGTGGGCGTAGCCCACGGGCAGCGCGGTGCGCGTGCCCGGCTCCTTGGCCACCGTGGACAGGACGCCGCCCGGTGAGGCGCCCGGTTGGACCGCGACCTGCCAGTCGACGGTGACCGAGCGCACGGCGCGCTGGGTCATGGTGGCCTTGGACGCCGTCAGGAACGAGCCGAGCGAGGCGATGAGCGCGACCGCCAGGGCGATGCCGGCCGCGGCGGCGATGAGGCGGCCCGCGCGTCGGCGCGCGAGTCCGCGGACCCATGAGGTGATCACGACGTCTCCTTGACGGGCAGCAGCCGGCCGTCGCGCATGGCGCACCGGGTGTTCAGGCGCGCGGCGACGGCCGGATCGTGGGTGGTGACGACGAGCGCGGCGCCGCTGAGCCCGGCCGCCTCGAGCAGGCGGTCGAGGACCTGGGCTCCGGTGGCGTGGTCGAGCCGGCCGGTGGGCTCGTCGGCCAGGATCAGCAGCGGTGACTGGGCCAGGACCCGGGCCACGGCGACGCGTTGGGCTTGTCCGCCGGAGATCTCCTGGGGCAGTCGGGCGGCCAGGTCGGCGATGCCGACCCGGTCGAGAGCCGAGCGGGCCGTTTCGTGTGCTTCGGTCTCGGTGCGGCCCGCGAGCACGAGCGGCAGTGCGGTGTTCTCCAGGACGTTCAACGCAGGGATGAGGCTGTCGCTCTGGAAGACCAGGCCCGTGGTCAGCGGCGTGAGTGCCGCGGCGCGGTCGACCGTGCCGCTGGTGGGGCGCTCCAGTCCGGCGAGCAGGTGCAGCAGCGAGGACTTGCCGCTGCCCGAGGGGCCGACGACGGCGAGCCGGTCCCCGGCCCGGACGTCGAGGTCGGTGCCGTGCACGGCGACGACGGCCCGGGCGCCTTGGCCGAAGGTGAGGGCGGCCTGGTGACAGTGGACCAGCGGCGCGGGTGCGGGGGTCATGACGCCTGCCTCGCCGTCTCGTCCCGGCCGGCCGTGGCGATGCCGTCGGCGAGGGTGATGACGCGGTCCGCGCGCCGCACGGCGCGGCTGCTGTGGGTCACGATGATCACGGCCTTTCCGGCCTGTGCCTGGGCGGTGAGCAGGGCGAGGACCGACTGCTCCGTGGTGCTGTCCAGCTCGCCCGTGGGTTCGTCGGCCAGGATCACGGCCGGGGAGTTGGCCAGCGCCACCGCGAGCCCGGCCCGGGCGAGTTGCCCGCCGGACAGCTGGCGGGCCAGGGCATGGCCGCGCTCGCTCAGGCCGACGAGGTCCAGGAGTTCGTCCGCGCAGAGGGCCGGGCGGCCCGGCACACCGTGCTGGGGCAGACGGATGTTGTCGCGTACGGACAGGTGCGGCAGCAGGTTGCCGCTCTGCAGCAGGACGCCGACGTGCTGCGCTCGCAGCCGCGTGCGCTCCCACTCGGAGCGGTGGCTGAGCCGGTGCCCGCGCAACCGGACCTCGCCGCCCGAGGGTTCGTCGAGCCCGGCCAGACACGCGAGCAGCGTCGACTTGCCCGATCCGGACGGGCCGACCACCGCGACGGTCTCACCGGCGTCGACGGTGAGCGAGACGCCGCGCAACGCGAACACCTCCTCGTCGCCGGAGCGGTAGAAGCGGTACAACTCCCGTGCGCAGAGCGCTGGTTCGGCCTCGGCGCGGGCATTCATGGTGCTCACTTCCAGGTGAAGGAGTCGCTGATGATGCGCCACGGGTCGACGTTGTCGGCGTTCACCGGCCCGGACAGCGTCACGTCGACCTCGTGGCCGCCTCGGTAGAAGGCGTAGCGTTCGACGGCGTCGCGTACGACCTTGCCCGTGACCGGGTTCTTCTCCGAGTCCCGCTGGTAGGTCAGCCGCACCACGTCGCCGCTGTGCCGCTTGACCACCGAAGCCTTGGCGCCGGTCAAACGTGTTACCGGGGTACGTAGTTGTGGAACGACCGTCCCGGTGACCGACCGCACGCTCGGCGCGGTGGCGGCTGAAGTGGTCCGCACCGTGACCGAGTTCAGCTTGTCCGTGAACACGGTGCCCGCGCCCTGCTTGCTGCGCGACCAGCCCTCGGGCACCTTCACGCTGAACCCGCCCTGCGCGGGTGCGTACGGGACGTAGACCTGGTTGTCGGGGATGTCGCCGGGTGGATTCGACTCGGTGGGGGCCGGTGCGGGCCGGCTCGGGCCCGCCGAGGATGACGAGGATGCCGCCGTGGCCGGGCGGGAGGGGCTCGTCGATCCGCCGCCCGATGAGCACCCGGCCAGCAGGGCGCCCACTGCCACCAAGGGCACCATCACCACGATCCGAGAGTGCGCCATGACGTGTCCCTTCCGTGCCCCTGAACCGATCAGGGGAGAGGACACCCACGCTAGAAACCGCCCGGTTAACGCTGAGGACGCAGATGGTTAGAGGATGGCAAAACGCCCACAGGCAGCCGTCTGACCAGCCATGTCACCGGCATGATGAAGGCATGAGACAGCGCGTCGTGCGGGTGGCGCTTACCGCATCCCTGGTGGCCGTCATTCTTCTCGCCCTGCCCCTGGGGTGGGCGATCAGATCCGCCCTGTACGCGGACCAGCGCGACACCCTCGAACGAGCCGCCCTGTCCGCGGCCGTCCGGGTCGGACCCGACTTCACCTCCGGCGACCCCATCGAACTGCCCGCAGCGCCCCGGCACGCGGAGCTCGGCGTCTACGACGACCAGGGCCGCCTGCGATCCGGCGACGGTCCTGCCACCGCCGACGCTCTCACCACCCGTACGCGGAACGGTGACGTCCACCGTGGAGTCACGGCGGCGCGCAGCGTGGTCGCCATCCCCGTCACGCACGCCGAAGAGGTCATCGGCGTCGTACGTGCCGCCGCACCCCGCTCGACCGTACACACCCAAGTCCTGCTCGCATGGGCTCTCCTGGCCGGCATCGCCGCACTCGCCGTCGCCGTGGCCGTGCTCACCGCCCGGCGCCAGGCCCGAGCCCTGGCCGCCCCGCTCGAAGCCCTCTCCCGTACCTGCCGCCTGGTCGCCCAGGGAGACCTGAGCGCACGCGCCGAACCCAGCATCATCGGCGAGATCGACCAAGTGGCCCGCACCCACAACGACATGCTGGCGCACCTGGCCGAGCTCCTGCGCCGTGAACGCGACTTCAACACCAACGCCTCGCACCAGCTGCGCACGCCGCTCGCCGGACTCCAACTCACCCTGGAAGCCGCTCTGGAAGAGAACCGCACGCCACCTCTGCGCACCGCGGTCACGGAAGCCCTCACCACGACACGCCGCCTCCACCACACCGTCGAGCAGGTTCTGCGGCTGTCCCAGAGCCCCGCCTGGCAGCAGACCGGCAACCTGCAGCCGCTCGCCGCCGTCCTGGACGCGGCCGAACAGCGGTGGCACGGCACCTTCGCCCGAAACGGGCGCCGTCTGGGGATCAACAGTGCTGACGCCCCCGCCGACGTCCACGTCCCCGCCGGACCGGTCGGCGAAGTCCTCGACGTCCTGCTCGACAACGCCCGTCGTCACGGTGCGGGCGTCGTCGAGGTCACGGTCCGCGACTTCGACCAGGCGATCGCCCTCGACGTACGCGACGAGGGCCACCTCACCGTCGACGCGGACCGCATCTTCGAACGTGGCCACAGCGGCACCGGGTCCGACAGCGGAGCCGGCATCGGACTGGCCCTCGCGAAGGACCTCACGGCCGCCTTCGGAGGCCGCCTGACCCTGGCCTCCGAGGAGCCGACCACGTTCACGCTCCTCATCCCCGTCCCCGGCGCAGAGTCATGACCCGACGGTCGACACCGGCACCGATCAGCTCGCTGTGGCCGACCGCAACTGGCTCGTGGCGGCCGGCCCCGGCTCGACCGCCATGAGCGGATGGGAGCTGCGGGGCCAATACAGGACATAGGCCGCCGAGCCGAGGACGAAGACGAGGCGGATGAAGCCGCGCGCGGCATCGGACGGGATCAGCAGGGTCGTGCCGTACAAGGTGAGGATGGCACTCCAGCTGAGCCAGGGCACACGGCGGTTCTCGCCGATCACGTCCCAGACCAGGGTGCCGAGGACCACCGAGGCGTCGTAGTACGTGTGGACGCCGGGGTCCAGGAGGATGCGGGCGTCCATGCCGAGCAGGATGACCGCGGGCCAGCGTCCACGGCGGACGGCCAGTGTCCCCAGGGCAATACCGAGTGCCATCTGGGCTGGCCGGTCCCACCAGGGTGTGCCCGCGGTGTGGATGCCGAGCCAACGCAGTGCTGAGGCAGGCCGGTTGATGATCGTGAACCGTGCCGCGGCCGTACTGGCCGGGTGCGATACGTAGAAGGGGAGCCACGCGGCGGCGACCAGCGCGGTGAGCAGGGCAGCCGGGCGGAGCCGTGCGGAGCGGGGGAGGGCGAGCAGGAGCGGCAGAAAGCCGATCGCCCAGGGTTTCGAGTCGATGGCGAGCGCGAGGAAGATCCCGACGGCGGTGGCGCGCCCGCGAACGAGGGCGTGTACGGCGAGAGTGGTGAAGAGCAGGGCGAGGACGTCGTCGAGATGCCCGAAGTGGACCGCGACGTCCACCCACATGGGGGTGAACGCCGCTCCGGCAATCAGCATGCCCCGTTGTAGGTGGCGGTGGTTGACCCCGGTGCCGCGGTAGTGCTCGGCGGCGGCGCGGCCGACCAGCACGAGGATGCACAGCCCGAGGCCGCACATGAACGCGTCGGCGAGTTCCTCGCCGACATGGAAGCGGAACGGGGCGAACGCGGTGGCGACCAGGAAGCTGACCGGGCCGATCTGGAGTTCCGGATGGTGGGCGTACAGCGCAAGCCCGCCCCCGGGTGTGCCGTTGAAGAGCAACTGCTCGCCGGTCCTGAAGTAGTGCCAGGAGATGGCCTGGTGGAGTTCAGCCGTGGGGATCCAGAGGGCTGTCCACGCCACAAGGGCGAGGTGATGCCACCGCAGTGTGACGCGGCCGATCCGTGCGGAGCGAGAGAGGTTCCCGGCCGTCTTTAGCCGCTCGTGCCAATGCCGCATGCTGCCCCCGTCGCCGAGCTCGTCAACTGCTTCAACGTGGTGGTCCACAGAGCGCCCGGTGCGCGGCCCGGTTGGCGGCCCCTCGACGGCCACACCCGGGGGAGGCCGTCCCGAGTATGGAAACGAGACGCAGACACACGCACATCGTGCCTCGAACATGCAGCCAACCAGCCTTCACCGAGGCCCAGTTGCCGACTCTCTCACCGAGCTCTTCCCCTATACCGGGGTTGCCTTTACCTGCTCAGGTGCCGCTGCTGGGCAGCGGCAACCGACGGCTCACGACACGGCTCGCCGCGGTCTTCTGCAGCAGGCCGTATGCCAGCACGGGCAGGAGCAGGTGTGGCTTGTCGGGCAGCGTGGTGGTGAGCAGGACCGCGCTCGCACTGCTGTTGTTCATGCCGCAGGCGAGCGTCAGGGACGATGCCGCAGGAGCGTCGAGTCCGAGCAGACGTGCCGCACCTCGGCCGACGGCGAAGGACAGCAGGCAGACGAGAGTTGCCACGGTCAGCGCGGCGGCGAGCAGCAGGGGCCTTGGGTGGGCGACGAACGTGCCGAGCGCGCCGCTGGCGTTGACATAGGTCAGCAGGAGCGAGCCGGCGAGGGCGAGCGGCACGATGGTGCTCAGCCATCGCTTCAGCCACGGCGCGGGGAGGAGCAGGCGCAGAACGATCCCGGTGGCGCACGGACCGACGACCCCGACCAGGGCGAATCCGCCTTGTGTGGTGTGTCCGGCCCTGGCGAGCGTGCTGGCGTACTCGCCGCTGAGCAGCGGCTGCAAGGTGCGGATGACCAACGGGATCGTGAGAGGGCTGAGAAGCGTGGAGGCGAGAACGAGCCCCACCATGGTCGGCTGGTCACCCTCGCCCTTGCCGGTCCACACGGTGGCTCCGGCAGCGACGGGCATGGCCACGATCAGGATCATCGCGGTGATCAGCCCGCTGCCGCCGTCGGAGTCCGAGGTGCGGTGCAACAGAAATGCGACGGCGGGGATGGCCAACAGCGGGATCGCCAGGTGCAGTACGAGCCCGGCCAGCAGGGCGAGCGGCCGTCGGAACAGTCCGCCGAGCGCGCGTACGGGCACCTGGAGTCCGGCGGAGAAGAGGACCAGGGCCAGCAGGAACTGCGAGGTGGACCACGGGAGTTGGCCCGGTACCAGAGGAAGCGAGTGGGCCTGCCGCAGCCAAACACCGGGACCCGGCAGGAACAGAGCAGCGGCATAGGCGAGCACAACCGTGCGGCCGAGGCGCTGCCGTAACCATTGCGTCGCGCGCTCCATCCCTGACGGGCGGGGAGACACTTCCTCCATCCGTGACGGACGGGGAGATGCTTCGTGGTTCACGCCGGTCATGTCATTGCGCACGACGTCCATGCTCGTACTGTGCGAGCCGTCGCGCGCGCGGAGCTCGCGCGGCAGTCAGGATGTGTTCAGGTTCGCGGTGGCACCGTCGTCCGACATGACCAACGAAACGTCTGCGACGTCAGTGATCCCTGAGACGGCCGGGCCGACAAGGCACCGGCTGCGCTGGAACAAGGTGCCCGAGGTCACCGTCTACTTCTGGATCATCAAGGTCCTGTGCACCACGGTCGGTGAGACGGCGGCCGACCTGCTGAACGAGAAGGCGGGGCTCGGCCTGACCGGTGTCTCGATCCTCATGAGCCTGCTCCTCGCCGGGGTGCTGGTGGTTCAGTTCCGTACGCGCGCCTACCGTGCCGGTGTGTACTGGCTGGCCGTGGCCCTCATCAGCGTTGTCGGCACGCTGATCAGCGACAACCTCACCGACAACATGGGGGTGCCGCTGGAGACGAGTACCGCCGTGTTCGCCATCGCCCTCGCCGTGGTGTTCGTGATCTGGTACCGCCGCGAGCGCACGCTGTCCATCCACAGCATCGACACCACGCCCCGCGAGTCCTTCTACTGGCTCGCTGTGCTGTTCACGTTCGCCCTTGGCACCGCAGCCGGGGACCTGGTGTCCGAGCAGATGGACCTCGGTTACTGGCTCGCGGCCGTGCTGTTCGGCCTGGCGATCGCCGCGGTCGCCTTCGCTCACTTCACTCTCGGTCTCGACGCGGTGTGGGCGTTCTGGATCGCGTACATCCTCACCCGCCCTCTCGGCGCCTCGATCGGTGACTACCTCTCGCAGGCGACCGGTGATGGCGGTCTCGGTCTCGGCACCGTGGTGACCAGCGTGCTGTTCCTCGCCGTGATCCTCGCGCTGGTGGTGTACCTCGCGGTGACACGCAAGGACGTCGCCGACCCTGACGCTGAGCGCGAGCTCACGGCCTGACATGTTGCCCGCCCCCCCCCGTGTCCCATGCAGCGGGGGGGGCAGGGGCTCGGCCCCCGTCTCGTCGTCGAGACAGCGCGGACCGAACCGGCGCTTGCGCCCTCAAAAGTGCGGGTCAGCGGGTGGCGTGGTCTGCATCAGCCCCGTGTCCACCGTGGTGCATCTCCGCCGCCTCCACGTCGGAGTGCAGATCCGCTGCGGCGTGCAGGGCACTGGCGCCGGATACGGCCAGACAGCACAGGAGCGCGGCGGCCACCACGCGCCAGGCCCGTCCCGCCGATCGTGGGTGTGTGTCGACGGGCGCAGACAGCAGGGCCAGGACGCGCCGAGGCACGGGCCCTGTGGTGGCCCCGAGGACCAGACTCGGACGGTGCGGTTCTCTGCGAGACGCCTGGGAGGCCAGGGCTGCCCGGCCGATGGCTCGCGCGGTCAGTTGGCGGTCTCCCACGGCCTCGGCCGCCGACTCGTCCGCCCAGCGTTCGAGGTGGAACTCCAGCGGTTCTCGCAGCATGCGCAGAGCCGGGTGGAGTGACGCGGTCAGTTGTGCCGCGCTGAGGAACAGGTGGTGGCGGGCACTTAGGTGAGCCCGTTCATGGGCGAACAGCACGTCCCGTTCGTCGGCCGGCAGAGCACGCAGCATCGCGGAGCTGACGACGATGGTGCCGGAGCCCCCGACCCGCCCGGGGAGCGCGTAGGCGTACGGGTGGTCGTGCGCGTGCACGTACAGGTCTCCCGCGGTCGGCCCGGTGCGTGCTCGGGCGTCACGCAGCTCTCGGCGCTGGCGTGCCAGCCGTCGTAGGGCCGATACGGCGCTGAAGGCGAGCGCGCCGGCCGCCATGATCGAGGCCGGAATCGTCCACCAGGCCTCGGCGCCCAGCCAGTGCGGCTTGATGTCGTCGAGCGCGGCGATCGGGGCCAGGCGCAGGGCGCCGGCAGTCAGCAGCATGCCCAGGGCCAGTGTGCTGCAGAACGCGAGCGCTCCCGCCGTGAGCGTCAGGGTCCAGGCGGCCGTGTGCGGAGCCAGCCGGGCGGCGACGCGTTTCGCGACGGGAGCGGCCAGCAGCGGCACGAGCAGCGGCAACCAGACGGCGTAGATCACGCCTCTGATCCTCCCATGTCGGACAGAAGCGTCCGGAGTGTCTGTTCGTCCCGCTCGTTCAGGTTGGACACGAAGCGGGCCAACACGCTGGTGCGGTCCTCGCCCCGGTCGAGTTCGGCGTGCATGCGCCGGGCCGTGAGCCCAGGGGCGTCGGACGCGGGCGCGTACGCGAAGCCGCGGCCGGCGGGGGAGCGCGTCACGATGCCCTTTTCGTACATCCGGATCAGGATCGTCGACACCGTGGTGCGGGCCAGGCCGTCACCGAGCTCGGTGCGCAGCTCTCCCGGAGTCAGAGGGCGCCCTACCGTCCACAGCGCCGTCAAAGCCTTCGCCTCCAGCTCGCCGGACGGCCGACGGCCCCCTATCTCCTCAGTCATGGAACTCAGTGTGCCAGAAGAGCGTCTACAGTGAAGTAGACCGACTACATTGTTGTAGACCTTGTGTGGTCGCGGAGTCGTCGCGGTGGTGCTTCCCGTGGCGTGTGTTTCCTACGAGAGGAATCGGCGTGCCCTTGTGCCTGGATGTGTGCGGGACGGCCACGTCACAGCCGCTGGCCGTGAACATCCTGGATGCCGGTTCACTGCTGACCGCTTTCGGCGCCTTGGGTGTCGCAGTGGTGCTGTTCGCGGAGACCGGACTGTTGGTCGGGTTCTTCCTGCCCGGAGACTCCCTGCTGTTCACTGCGGGCCTTCTCTGCGCTTCCGGGGGGAGTGGGGTGCATCTCTCGCTGCCGCAGGTCCTGGTGGCGGCCGTCGTGGGCGCGCTCGCCGGCGCGCAGGCCGGGTACTGGATCGGCCGCCGGGGCGGGAGGCCCCTGCTGGCGCGCAGCCGATCCGTGAGACTGAGGGAAGGTGCCGAGCGGGCCGAGGAACTGCTGGCCCGGTACGGGTATGCCAAGGCGATCGTCCTGGCCCGTTTCGTGCCTGTCGTGCGCACGGTGCTCAATCCGTTGGCCGGTGCTCTCGGCGTGCCGGCCCGGACCTTCGCGCTCTGGCAGATCGTCGGCGGCACCGTGTGGACGGTCGGCCTGGTCCTGGGCGGCTACGCGCTCGGCTCGTCCGTGCCGAACGTCGACCGGTATCTGCTTCCCTTGGTCGGCCTCATCGTGATCGTCTCGCTGGCTCCTCTGCTCGTCGAAGTACTCCGGGGCCGCAAGAACCGTCGCCGCGCCGTGGCGGGCGACGTGCCGAAGACCAGCGAGAGCCTGTGACCGCCGTGACAACCCCAGCCTTCTTCGACGACTCCCTCTACACCGGTGTCGCCCATGTGAGCGACCGCACACCGGACGCGGTGAACTCGCTGATCGCTTTCTGGTCGGACTGGGGGCTGGGCCTGTTCGCCGTCCTGATGCTGTGGGGCTGGTGGCGGGCGCGTTCCGCAGGTCGGCCACAACTGCCCGCCTTGGCCGTCCCGTTGATCGTGGTGGCGGCCTTCGTCGTCAACGACATCGTCAAGAGCGTGTTGCACGAGGCAAGGCCGTGTCAGGTGCTGCCCGTCTCGCCGCTCGAAGCGTGTCCGGGCGTAGGGGACTGGTCCTTCCCGAGCAACCACGCGGCGATCGCCGCCGCTGCTGCCGCCGCGCTGTGGTGTGTCGACAGGACGCTCGGACTCATCGCCCTGCCCGCCGCGCTTCTCATGGCGTTCTCTCGCGTCTGGGTGGGTGCGCACTATCCACACGACGTACTGGCGGGACTGCTGCTCGGCGCGATCGTGGGTGCTGTCCTGGCCCACTTGATGTACGGCTTCGTCCGCGCCCGTGGCGGTGGAGAGCCCAACCGTCCAGAAGCCCTGGCCCGGTGAACGTACAGGCCGACGTGCCTGGGGCGGCGTCCGGGCCGGGCGACGTGATGCGAGTGAAGGCGCTGCCGTGGATCGGAGGCGTGGCCCTCCTTCTGCTGGAGCTTCTGATCACCGCCGTACTCCTCGCGCACGACGGCCTGTTGGTGGGTGACGGCTGGTCGCACGCGTGGTCACTCGGCCACCGGCCGCCGGCGGCCCTGAGCGTCGCGCGGGCCGTCACGGCCACGGGGACGTCGATCTGGCCGTACCTGGTCGTTCTCGCCGCCGGGTTGTGGAGCGGAGCCACGCCGCGGGCCCGTGCCGTCCGGGCATCGGCAGCCCTGACCGTGCTGCTGGCAGGCCAGGGCATCCGACTCGTCGCTATGCAACTGATCGCGCGCTCGCGGCCCCCGCGCCCGGACTGGGCCACCCACGCCTCGGGCTTCTCGATGCCCTCCGGGCACACCACCACGACCGCCCTCGCGGCCGGACTCGTGTGCTGGGCGGTCACTCGCACCACACGCCGGTTCCTGGCCCGGTGCGTGCGCGTACTCGTCGTCGTCTGGGCCAGCTGCGTCGCCCTGACCCGGGTCTATCTCGGCGTGCACTGGGCGAGCGACATCCTCGCCGGATGGCTGCTGGCCCTCGCGTATCTGTCGTTCCTGCTCCCAGTCGTCGCCGCACTTGAGCGGAGATCCGCCTCGCACGCGGTGCAAGCCGTCATGAGAACAGGAGCACCGTGAAGATCACCTTTCTGATTCACAATGTCTACGGCGTGGGCGGAACCATCCGCACCACGCTCAATCTCGCCGCGGCGCTGGTGGACCGGCACAGAGTGGAGATCGTCTCCATGCACCGGCACCGCGAGACACCGCGCTTCGAGGTCGATCCCCGTATCACGCTGACTCCGCTGGTCGACCTGCGGCCCAAGTCCTCCGACGCGCGCCTTCCTCAACTCGCCGAGCCGGCCGTCGTGTTTCCCGCCGAGGACAGCCGTCACCACCAGTACAGCCGGCTCCACGACCTGCGTATCGCCGACCACCTCGCACGGACCGACGCCGACGTCATCATCGGCACCCGGCCGGGAATCAACGTCTACCTCGCACGCCACGCCCCACGCAGCGCCGTTCGTATCGCGCAGGAACACCTCACACACGACGCCCACCGCAAGAAGCTGCGCACCGTCCTGGCTCGTCATTACCGTGAACTGGACGCCGTGATCACCACCACGAAAGCGGATGCGGAGGTCTACCGGGCCAGGATGCCCATGGCCGGCGTCCACATCGCCGCAATCCCCAACAGTGTGCCCGCGCCGTCCGTCCCACCGTCCGACGGTTCGGCGCCCGTCATCGCGGCCGCCGGCCGACTCATCCGCTCCAAACGCTTCGACCTGCTGATCGACGCCTTTGCCGACATCGTGGTCCGGCACCCCGACTGGCAGCTGAAGGTTTATGGCGACGGTACTCAGAAAGCCGCCCTGCAACAGAAGATCGAGGACCTCGGCCTCACCGGGCGCGCCCACATGATGGGCATTCGCACCCCGATCGAACCCGCCTTCGCGGCGGCATCCCTCGTCGCGGTCGCCTCCGAGGCCGAATCGTTCGGCATGACCGTCATCGAGGCCATGCGCTGCGGAGTACCCGTCGTCAGCACCAACTGCCCACTGGGGCCAGGAGAAATCATCTCAGACGGGGTCGACGGCCGCCTGGTGCCTGTCGGCGATCGGGACGCGCTGGCCCAGGCCCTGCTGGACCTCGTGGAGAACCCGGATCAGCGACGCCGCATGGGCAGAGCAGCGCTGGTATCGAGCGCGGTCTACGACCCGGCCGAAGTCGCCGGCACATACGAGGCGCTGTTCAGGGGTCTGCGGGCGACACGGGCCCTGCGTCGCCGTGCACGCCGGCATGAGGCGCGGCTCCGTGTGTTCCGGGCAGCTTTGCGGCGGCTGAAGGCTCTTCTGTCCGCCCGGGCGCGCCGCACCGGCCGGACCCCAACACCCCAGTAGTGACGGCGCGCTGGACCCCGACGGACCAAGGCGGGGCGGTAGCTGGCGCCGGAACGTGTCACTTCCAGCCGTCACTTCGCGCCGCTCAACCTTCTGGGCAGGACGACGGCGCCGCCTCCGCTCCAGGCGACGACCATCCGGAGCCGGCGGCCTACGCGGTGCCCGGGGCCCCGCAGCGGATACTCGCCCAGTCGTCGTCTACAGTGCTGTAGTCATAAGCGGCCGTGCAGTCCTGCGCGCCAACCGCTGCGTACTGCCGTCTCGCATGTCTTCACGCATCCCATCTCGCGTCGCAGAGGCGTGATGTCCACCCATGTCGCGGAGCTGAGCAACCATGACGAACACTCGCACTCTCCCTACTCCTCGCGGCCGGCACGCCGACCGTGTCAGAGCGGCCGCGAGCAAGGTGCCGGCGGTGTCGGCCGTCTTCTGGATCACCAAGGTCTTGACCACAGGGATGGGTGAGAGCGCCTCGGACTTCCTGGCCGTGGGGGTCGGACCGGCGCCGGCCGTGGCCCTCTCGGTCGGCGTCCTGGCTGCGTTCCTCGTCGCGCAGTACCGCAGCCGTCGTTACGTCGCAGGGCTGTACTGGGGCTGCGTTGTCATGGTGAGTGTCGTGGGCACGATGGTCGCCGACTTCATCCATGTGATCGTCGGCGTGCCGTATGTGACGTCGACCGTGGCGTTCGCCGTCCTCCTCGCCGCGGTGTTCGCCGTCTGGTACGCCACGGAGCGCTCGTTGACGTTCCATGACGTACGCACTCGCAGGCGCGAAACGTTCTACTGGCTCGCCGTCATGGCGACGTTCGCGCTCGGTACGGCTGTCGGGGATCTCGTCGCGTCCACTTCGGGCATCGGGTACTTCGATGCCGGGCTTCTGTTCGCGTTGCTCATCGCGCTGCCCGCGGTCGGGCACCGTTGGTTCCGGCTGAACGGCGTCGCCGCGTTCTGGTGCGCCTACGTCGTCACCCGCCCCCTCGGCGCGTCGTTCGCGGACTGGGCCGCCGCTTCCCCGCGGCATGGTGGTCTCGGCTTTGGCGCGGGTCCTGTCAGCATCGCCTTGCTCGTCGTCATCGCTGCGTTCGTCGGTTTCCTCTCGCTGGCCCGCCGTGAAGGGGCTCCGGGGCGGGCGAGGGGAGTCGCGACCGAGAGCCCTGTGGGGGAGCCGACGCTCCGCGGTTGACCGGCGCGGACGACGGGTGCGGACGGGTGTACCAGGCAATCCATTGCGTGAAGATCCGACTACAGCTATGTAGACGAAGTGCAGTACCGTGGTCGGTCAGTCGTGATCCTCGGAACGTCGAGTGCAAGGCGACGTGCGTCATGGGGACATCACCTCCGTCGACCGCCCGAAGACACCTCAGAGAGGGCGCTGGTGGCCTCGGGTGCCAGCGCCACAATCCCTCCAGCGAGGCCCCATGAAGATCGCCTTTCTGATCAACAATGCGTACGGAATCGGCGGCACCATCCGCGCCACCGTGAATCTCTCGGGAGCGTTCGCGCGACGGCATAGTGTGCAGGTCGTGAGCGTCGAACGCCCCGCCGAAACACCGGAGTTGTCCTACGACCCGCGCGTAGACCTGACACACCTCGTGGACCTGCGCAAGGACGCACCCGGATACGAGGGCGACGACCCCCTGCGCCAGGAACCCCGCACCCTGTTCCGCCCTGGCAAGTCCTACAGCCTGCTGCACGAGCAGCGCATCGTCGACTGGCTCGCCCGCACCGACGCCGATGTTGTGATCGCGACCCGCCCGGACCTCAACGGCTTCCTTGCACGGGACGGACACGCCCGGTACCTGCGGATCGGCCAGGAGCACCTGAGCCAGAGCTCCCAGGCCGCCGAACTGACCGCACATCAGAACCAGACCATCGCAGACCTGGACGCCTACGTCACCGCCAACGAGGCGGACGCCCGTCACTACCGCGAGGCCGTCCCAGGGTCGGACACCACGATCCTCTGCATCCCCAACGGCGTTCCCGCGCCGGACGCCCAGCCCTCCGACCGCCGCTCCCACGTCGTCGTGGCCGCGGGGCGGCTCAGCCCCGTCAAGCGGTACGACCGCCTCATCGATGCCTTCGCGCAGGTCGCCGACCGCCACCCGGAGTGGACGCTGCGGCTGTACGGGCGCGGTCCGCAGCGGGACGCGCTGCGCGCGCAGATCGACCGCCTGGGCCTGTACGACCGAGTCCGGCTCATGGGGGCCGTCGCACCGATCGAGACCGAGTGGGCCAAGGGAGCCATCGCAGCCGTGTCGTCGGACCGGGAGTCGTTCGGCGTGACCATCGTCGAGGCCATGCACAGCGGAGTCCCGGTGATCGCCACCGACTGCCCGCACGGACCCGCGGAGATCATCGACCATGGAGTCAATGGCTGCCTCGTTCCTCTGGGCGCGGGCACCGCCGGCTATGCGGCAGCGCTGGAGGACCTCATGACCGATACGGAACTGCGCGACCGGCTCGGCGCCAACGCCCGTCAGACCGCCCTCAGTTACGTCCCGACAGTGATGGCTCGCCGGTACGAGGCGCTGTTCGACCAGTTGTTCCGTTCCCGGGCCCGCGCAGCGATGGAGAAGCCGACGCTCCCCAGCCCCACACTTCGGAAGCGACTCAGGACACTCGGCGGTCGCGTGCGTCCTTCACGGATCCCGGCGCCTCGGAGCGCGGTGCACGAGGCGGACGTGCCTCCAACCCAGTCGGGCGTCTTCGCGCGCGCCCATGCAGACGGTTCGCTGACCGTGCGGTTCGATCCGTTCACGCTGCCGCCCGGGCAACTGGACTTCGTCGCCCAACTGCGCAAGGACCCCAAGGGGCGCCAGGTGACGGTACCCGTGCCTGACCTGGCGACCGCACCCGACATCCACGCCGTGGACGTGACGATCCGGCCCGAGCAGTATCCCCTGGCCGAGGGGCGATGGGACTGTTACGTGGTCAATCGGCGCAGCGGTCGGCGACATCGTCTGAGCTGTCTGCTCGCTGAACGGGTGGCAGCGGTGAACCGGACGCCCCGAGTGAGCCATGGAGCGCTGGTCACCACCCTGCCGTATGCCACCACCGACGGATACCTCGCTGTGCGCGCCTGGCAGCGACCGGCACACGCCGAGGTCAACTCTGTCCACTCCACTGCGCTGTCCACCCAAGTTGCCGCCGAGCTCCTGATTCCTGGGCCCGCGACCGACCTCACGGACGTCTCGGTCGTCGCGGTCTCCCGTCACGACGAGTCGCTCGACGTCGTCGTACCGCTGAGCTGGTCGTCGTCCACCCGGTTCTCGTTCTCTGTGCCTCATGATGCGTTGCACCAGCGGCGTCGTACCGACCGCGACGTGTGGGACCTGCGGCTCCGGTGCGGCCAACTCGCGGAGCCGGTGCCGATCGGCCGCATCGGCGGCGACATCGTCGACCGTCGCAGGACCGACCGCGTACCCGCATGTGTTCTGACGGACGGAGCCGCATCGCGCAGTAGCGTCGGGCCCTACTTCACCGCCACCAACGACCTCGCGCTGAGCGCACATGACGAGGATGCCTGACGACTCATGAGTTGGGCGCGAGGGCAACCTGCCCTTCTCGTCGGGAGGTTAAGGGCATTCCTCACGGCGACCTTCGGTGTCACTCTTTGCTCAGCTCTTACCTGATCCCTTCCGTAGATTGCTTGTGGTGCCCACTGAGATGGATGCAGATTGCAAGGGG
Organism: Streptomyces nidicola; assembly: GCF_050106155.1. Classification (NCBI taxonomy): domain Bacteria; kingdom Bacillati; phylum Actinomycetota; class Actinomycetes; order Kitasatosporales; family Streptomycetaceae; genus Streptomyces; species Streptomyces nidicola. The sequence continues at coordinate 409,238 of NZ_JBNBPI010000001.1, read as the reverse complement.
GCGGAGATCGCTGCGCTTTGTTTACGGCGGCGGCCGCCGCTGATGGCCCTTCGCGGGAGTGGGGCGCAAGCGCCCCGGCTGCAACGCATGGAGGGCGGGCTGGAGCTGCGGAGTCGGCGCCGCGGCTCCAGCCACTCGATGTCGTGCGCGGGGCTCGGGCGTGGGGTGGGTACAAGTCGCGCACGCGGGTGGAGCCGGTGCGCGACTGCAGATTGAACGTCACGGTCGTGGGGCCTTGTTCGGTCGGATCTGCGGACCGTGGCTTCGGCCCCAACTGCCCAGCGGCGGCAGGGCAGTTCCATCGAATGTCTCTGCTGCTCGGTCACTGGGGCCGGCCAGGACAAGATCGTCATGTCCACCCTGACGGAGCCGGGCGGGGAGTGGTCAGGGCAGCTTGTGGGCTTGGGTGATGTGCCGCACGTTGTAGTAGTCGGCGATGCAGGAAGCCGGCCACTTCGCGCGCCCGCCGTGGCGGAACGGCTCGGTCATCTTGCTGAGGGGCAGGCGTTTGTACGGCAGGACCTGGACGCCGGCCGCGGCCTGACTCTGCATCCAGCGGTTCTGGCGGTCCCAGTCCCGGGCGTGTGCATTCATGCTCGCCTCGAGTCCTACGAGCGACGCTACGAGGGCGGCGCAGACTGCGGCGCACGCCACGGCCCCGGCTGCCAAGGCCGGGCCGGTGCGCTGAATTCGGTTGTTCAGGCCGCGACCGACGAGAGTGCCGATGTAGACGAGAAACACGATGTACAGCAGCAGGTAGTCGTTCCACAGCCGTGTCGATGACACCACCGCCTTCCCGAAGACGGGGTAGGTGATGACCGTGCAGACATACCCGGACACGAGCAGGGCGCAAACGGCGGCGCCGACCGCCAAGAGGTGTGTCCTTCCAGGGGTGTGACGACCCTGGGGGCCGTGCATCAGCAGGCCCAGGACGACACCCACCGCGATGGCTCCCAGATACTGCCAGGTCGTCAGGGTCATGAAGGTGATCTTGGCGAATCCATGCAGCGACGCGAGAAGCGAGTCGGGGGTGAGCATGGTCGAGGCATGCTTCCTTTCCCTTCTGCGCTGTGCACCCGGGGACGTGTAAAGGATCAGGATGCCGAGGATGATGCTTGCGATCCCGGTGGCACAGCAGAACCGGAGGAACCGGCGACGTGAGTCCGGGAAGACGCGGCCGCTCACCAACAGCGCACACATCAGGCCGATGGACATGACGACACTGGTCTCTTCCGAGAGCAGTCCCAGGGACGCTCCCGTGACGACCACGATGAGCAGTGTCAGGATCTTCGCCCGCCGCGAAGTTGCGCGCAGCACAGGGATGGCCGCCGCGAGGGCGAACACCGGAGGCAGCGTGTGGGAGACGGAGGCGGCCGGCCAGTAGAACGTCTTGTAGGTGTTGGGCGAGCCGAACAGGAACAGGGCCGTCACCATGGATGCCACGAGGAGTGGAACTCCGCGTGGAACCTCGACGCGGAAGACACGCAGCGCGGTGGCGACGAGAGCCCACAGGAGGACGAGGGCGAGTACACCGCTGACCGGTGCGAACCACTGCTGACCTGCGTTGCCGAACCGCGCGTAGGACCACACCAGTACGGCGTTGACGAGGCGTCCGTTGTCGTGGTTGTAGAACTTCTCGGCCATCGCCGGTAGCCCCCCGTCACGCACCACCGGCAGGAAACACCAGTCATCCCCGCCGGGACGAACCCACCGGGCATTCCAGGCAGCGAACGCCAACACGGCGAGCGGCAGGAACGAGAGAAGCCCCAGGCATGTGGGCGCCCACCACCGCGTCCGCCACGCAGCAGGGACATCTCCGGTGCGCTGGTGCTGGGCAGGGTTCTCCGGCGCATGCAGCACGGGCTGCGCCTCCTTCACCATCGGTTCCAAGAAACATGAAGTCTCGACGCGAAGGCACAGTTCGCTATGCGGCGACTCTTGGGTCGCCGGCCTCGGAAAGATCCGTAAGGATCGTCTTGCGTCGCTTCCACGAGCCTACAGATCTCACCGTGACACAGGGCATTTCCTTACCGTTGTCTTAAAGGGATGCGGCAGGGTACTGCTTGTGGTCGCAGCGGCCGCGCTCACAGGTGTCGAGGTGGCGAATGGAAGATTGTCAGATCTCGATTGTCGTACCGTGCTTCAACGAGGAAGAAGTGATCAATACCTTTCACCGTGCGCTGATGTCTGTCCTCGCCGATACACGGCGATCCTTCGAAATTTGTTACGTCGACGACGGAAGTCGTGACACGACTCGTGCCCAGTTGAGTGCCCTCGCGGCGGCGGATCAGCGTGTGCGCTATATGTCCTTCAGCCGGAATTTCGGCAAGGAGGCGGCCATGCTCGCGGGGCTGCGCATGTCGCGCGGCGCGGCGGTCGCTCTGATGGACGCGGATCTCCAGCACCCGCCCGGACTTCTGCACCGAATGCTGGAACTTCGGCAACACGGTTACGACCAAGTCGTCGCTCGTCGTGATCGTTTGGGCGAGGGGTGGTTGCGCCGGACGGTCAGCTCGGCCTACTACCGCGCCATGGGCCGCTGCATGGACGTCGACGTCATCGATGGAGAGGGAGACTTCAGGCTCCTGTCGCGCCGGGCCGTCGACGCGGTCCTCGCGCTACCGGAAGCCAACCGGTTCTCCAAGGGCATCTTCTCCTGGATCGGCTTCGAAACCGTCAGCTTCACCTACCAGAATGTCGACCGCGCCGCAGGCCAGTCGAAGTGGGGCGGCCGACGCCTCCTCAACTATGGCATCGACGGCCTCATTTCCTTCAACAGTCGGCCGTTGCGCCTGGTCATCTACGTCGGACTGGCCCTGGCGTTCGCCGCATTCGCGTACGCGCTGTGGATCGCCGTCGAAGTCATCGTGCACGGGGTCGAGGTACCGGGCTTTGCCACCCTGCTGATCGCGGTCGTGGCCTTGGGCGGCATTCAGCTCGCCACGCTGGGCGTCATCGGCGAATACGTCGGCCGCATCTACGGGGAGACGAAACGCCGACCGTTGTACGTGGTGCGCGAGACCGAGGCCGACGCACGCCGGGGCGGTACCGGCCCCCTCCCGGAGGCGGCCGCGCAACCAAACGGTATGGCTACTGGTACCGGCAGGCTCCGTACTCTGCGGCAGTTCTCTTCCTTCGTGACAATCGGAATCGTCAATACCGCGGTCTACATGGCCGTGTATGCGTCACTCAACCGCTGGATCCCGTACCTGGTCGCTCATGTCGTCGGCTTCGCGGTCAGCGTTGGCGGGTCGTTCTTGTTGAATACCTACTTCACCTGCCGCACGAAGCCCACATGGCGTGCCTTCTTCCGTTTCCCGCTGTCGAGTCTCGTCAATCTGGTAGCCAGTGGGGCGCTCCTGTTCCTCGGTGTGCACTCTCTGGGAATGGAGAAGAACCTCACCGCCTTGGCTGCAGGGGTACTCGCGACACCACTCTCCTTCGTGATCGCTCGCTGGGCCATCAACTCCGGAACTCAGCATTCCGGTGAAAAGCGCCCCGACTGGACGTCGGTGCCCGACAGGTCCGAAGACCTGGTGAGCGGCTGAGTTCTTCGTTTGGTTCTGTTCTGGGGCACATCCGTTTTGCTGCATGTCGGGCCGGCGGCCCTTTGAGGTGGGGAATTACTGCGCGAGGCCGAGGCGCGTCTCGCGATGGCAGGTAAAGGGGCGGGCATGGAGGATGACGACGCCGTACGGGCGCGGGCATCGCGTGTGACGACGACGCGGCGGCAGCTACTCGCGGGCGGCCTCGGCGTGTTCGCCGCGGCCACACTCGCCGGCTGCGATCCCGGCAAGCGTACCGACGCCGCTCCGGCCCCGGTCCGCGCCGTCAATCCGCGTGCGGACGGATCATTCGCCGCGGAGGGAAAGAGCCTGCTGCTCCAAGTCATCGCGCACCCCGACGACGACCTGTTCTTCATGAACCCCCAATGCCACCAACTGCTTACCGCGGGCGTTCCGGTGGTCACCGTCGTGGTCACCGCGGGGGAGTCCTCGGGCCGCAACCGCGTGCCCCATGAACTCGCCCCCATGGTGCCCAACAAGTCGGGCTACTCCGGCGCTCGACAGCAAGGCATGCGGCAGGCCTACGCCGAGATGCTCGGTCTGGACCGCTTCACCCGCTGGCGGCGCACGGTCCTGGCTCTGCCGCACGGAGCCTGCGCGGAGACGGACGAGCTGGCGGCAGGAGACTGCCGGGCACAGCTGATCTTCCTCAACATCGCGATGCGCGGGGACGGAGGAGTGCGCCTGCCCGCGTTGTGGGACACACCGGGCACGGTCATGCGCACCGTGGACGCCACCGACTCCTTGGTCTGGCGGACGTACGCCTACGGCCACCAGACGTTGGTCGACGTTCTCGCATGGCTCATGGACCACTTCCGGCCCACCATCGTCCACACGATGGACCCGGACCCCGACTACCAGGTGCACGACGCGCGGCACCCGAAGGGCAGCGACCAGCCGCACTTCTCCGACCACCGGGACCACACCCCGACGGCCCTGTTCACGTGGAAGGCCATGTCCCAGTGGGTAGCCGACTCCGACCGGCGTGACGGGCATGCCCCACGCTTCACCACGATGGCTTTCCGCGGCTACTACAACCAGCGCTGGCCACACAACCTTCCACCCGACCTCCTCGCACAGAAGGCCGGCTTCATCGCCGCGTACGGGGGCGCGCCAGGGATGGGCCTGCAACGACCCCGCGGGGTGCGGTGATTACAGTCAGGGCGGCGCCCACGCCCTGACCAGTCGCAAGGGCTGGGCACGCAGCACCCACCCGCGCTACCCGGGCCCGCAGCCCGTGTCCGCCACCGACCGCTCCGGCCGGATCGTCGCCTACGGAGTGCTTGGCACCCAGGCCGTCCGTTGGCATGAGACTGTCCGTGGCAGCGGACGCTTCGGCGCCCCGGAGAACCTTGTCGCCCAGTCATCCAGTAATACCTACGCCCTCGATCTCGAGACATGCGCCCCCCAGGCACTCTCCATGGCAGAGCGCTCCGTCGGGGCGTCGTTCGCGAAGAAGGGCCCGGACAACCCCCGCGCGCCCATCCCACTGCACGACTCCAGCACCGAGCCACGCGACTTCACCGGGTCCTGCGTCCTGCTGGCCGCGCGCGAGCAGAACGGCCCCATCACCGGACAGGCGATATCCGTCGTCGGCGGAATCGGGTGTCCGTGGCTTCGCGACCGCCGCCGGCGGCGACCACCTCTGAGCTCAACGAGGAGCCCACCGTGGCCACGCCCCACCTACCCAACTCAGGCCGCGGGGGCGACCTGAACCTGGCAGCGGTCGTCGCCAGAAACGCCTGCTACCACGGAGACGTCACCGTCCTCGACTACCCGGATGGTGACCTCACCTACCGGGCACTGGACGCCAAAGCCGCCCGGCTGTCCACCGTGCTGACCCTGGACGGCACCGGCGACGGCGACCGCGTCGCCTGCCGGGGATTCAGCAGAGCCAACTTCGTCACCATGCTCGCCGCGCTCCGCATCGGCGCAGCGCTCGCCGCAGACGGGGTTCAGTCCAGGGCAGGGCGTGAGCAAGAAGTTCAGACGCAGGCTGCGAGCGCTGCGCTTCAAGGTCGAGGTCACGCACGGCGTGCGCACGGCGGCGAGTTGTCCTGCGTCTTCGAGGTGACACAGGGGGCGGCTCGAGTGCTCCTTTGAAGGAGTGGTTGAGCCGCGCCGCCGTCCGTCGCGGAGGCACAGGACTGCCTCCGACCGGCGGCGCTGAAGACGACCCTATGAGTGTCTTCCGGCGGTGTCGGGGCTGGCGTGGTGAGCGTTCAAACGGGCCCTAGTTGCTCTGATTTCGTGTCGTCGGAGTTCTGCTCAAGCTCATGGGGCGTAGCGTCCTGACTTCCTTGACGAGTCGTCAGGAGAGCCAGCATCGAGCCAGCATGAGTCCGACTGGACCTGGTGGTGCCCGACCACAGTTGCCGCTAGTTGATACTTGAACGAGTGTTCGGTCGGCTGTCTGTCGACGGTGCGCGTCGTGGGCCGCAAAGCCCGCTGAGGGCGACCTGCTCACATTGCCCGCAGAGTGAGACTTTCCTGCTCAGCGCACCCGACCCCGCGATTTCAGCGGCACAGCCGGAAGCTCAGGTGCAGGCAGCGGATCCCCGTCGTACCCCTTCACCTCACCGAACCGAGTCCCCGTCATCCAGTCCTCACGTGCCTGGCTGATATCGTCCTGCGACCGCCCGATGAAGTTCCACCACATCACCAGCTCCTCCTCGAACGGCTCCCCGCCGAGCAGCATCAGCCCCGCGTCCGAGGCCGCGCGGAGCGGGAGTTCGGTGCGGCCGCAGCCGAGGTAGAGCATCGAGCCGGGGAGCAGGGGGACGTCGTCGACGTGGGCCTCGCCGGACATCGACAGGACCGCGTACTCGAAGTCGGGGTCGAGGGGGAGGCGGGTCTCGGTGCCGTGGGTGAGGGCGAGGTCCGCGCCCACGATGGGGGTGTACGTCGTGCCGGGGGACGCCGCGCCGTCCAGGGAACCGAGGATGACCTTGGCCGTCAGGCCTGGCGCCGTCACCGACGGCAGCGTTCCGTGGTGCTCGAAGTGCGGGTCCACGTGCCGGTGGGAGTCGGGGAGCGCCACCCAGAGCTGGGCCCCGTGCAGGAAGCGGGCGTGGGCGCGCGGGCTCTCCTCGGAGTGGGAGATCGCCCGGCCCGAGGTCATCAGGCCCAGTTCGCGGGGGCGGATCGTCTGGAGGCTGCCGGTCGAGTCCCGGTGGAGGACCTCGCCGTCGTGCAGCCAGCTCACCGTCTGCAGACCCATGTGCGGGTGCGGCGGCACCTGCATGCCGGGCTCGTCCGCGATGTCGTCCGGGCCGTAGTGGTCGACGAAGGCCCACGCCCCGACCATACGGCGGCCCAGGTTCGGCAGGAGGCGGCGCACCTCCGTGGACCCGCCGAGCCGGACGCGGCGCGGGCTGAGGAGTTCGCGTACCGGTTCCGCGACGACGAAGCCGCGTCCGCCGCACACCGAGGGCACTGGCTCGCGGTCAAGATTGCTCATGACGCTGACCCTAGCCCCGGCGCCGCGCCGCGTCAGGTGTGCGGCCCGGGGAAAGCGGAGTGCCGCCCGTACGGGTCACCCGGCGCGCCGAGTCGGGGGCCAGGCACTGGAATGGTCGGGTGCGCCTCGTGAACGGTGGGTCCGGCACTTCGCCGCCCGACGATTGTCTCGCCCGCAACGACTGGATCTGCGGCGAGTATCTGAGCACGCGTCGGCACATGCTGGTGGATGCCACCGTGCAGCATCTGGAGATCACCCTCATCGCCGTGGCCATCGCTGTCGTGATCGCCGTGCCGTTGGCGCTGCTCGCGCGGCGGTGGGGGTGGGCCGCCGGGCCCGTGCTCGCCCTGACGACCGTGCTCTACACGATCCCGTCGCTCGCGATGTTCTCGTTGCTGCTGCCCGTGTACGGGCTGTCCGCCACGCTCGTGATCGCCGGGCTCGTGCTCTACTCGCTCACCCTCCTCGTACGGAACATCCTCGCCGGGCTGAGGTCCGTGCCCGAGGACACTCGACAGGCCGCGCGCGGCATGGGGTACGGGCCGATCCGGCTGCTGCTGACCGTCGAGCTGCCGCTCGCGCTGCCCGCGGCGCTCGCCGGGCTGCGCATCGCCACCGTGTCCGCCGTCTCGCTCGTGACCGTCGGCGCCATCGTCGGCTACGGAGGCCTGGGGAATCTGATCTACAGCGGCATGAACACGTACTTCAAGGCCCAGGTGCTCACCGCCTCCGTGCTGTGCGTCGTCATCGCGCTCGTCGCCGATGTGGTGCTGCTCGGCATCGGGCGGCTGCTCACCCCCTGGACGAGAGCGAGTCGCGCGTGAAGCTCCTCTCCGACTCCTGGAACTGGCTCGCCGACTCCGCGCACTGGGCCGGCGACAACGGCGTGTGGCACCGGCTCGCCCAGCACGTGACGTTGACCGTGGTCTGTCTCGTCATCAGTTGTCTTATCGCTCTGCCCGTGGCGCTGGTGCTGGGGCATCTGGGGAAGGGCGGGGCGCTCGCCGTCAACATCGCCAACGTGGGGCGCGCCGTGCCCACCTTCGCCGTGCTCGTGCTGTTGCTGCTCACGCCGCTCGGGCAGTACAGCGAAGGGCCCACGGTCGTCGCCCTGGTGCTGTTCGCGGTGCCGCCGCTGCTCACCAACGCGTACGTCGGGATGCGCGGCGTCGACCGGGAGGTCGTGCGGGCCGCGAGGGGAATGGGGATGACGGGGCGGCAGATGCTGTTCCGGGTCGAGGTGCCGCTCGCGCTGCCGATGATTCTCAACGGTGTGCGCATCGCCGCCGTGCAGCTTGTCGCCACCGCGACCATCGCCGCCATCGCCGGTGGCGGCGGGCTCGGGCGGATCATCACCGCCGGGTTCAACCTCGCCAGTACGCCGCAGGTGGTGGCGGGCGCCGTGCTCGTGGCCGTCTTCGCGCTCGTCGTCGAGGCGCTGTTCGAGCTCGTCGAGCGGTTCGGGCCCGGGTGGCTGCGGGGGAGGAAGGCCTGATGAGAGTGTTCTTGCGTCGAGTGGCTCTCCTGGTCGGGATTGTGTTGTTCGTCGGCGGGTGTGCCACGGGGCCCTCGCTGGAGGATCGCGGTGAGGTGACCGCGCCGCCCGGGGACAGCAAGCACCTCGTCATCGGGTCCGCCGGATTCACCGAGAGCGATCTGCTCGCCAACATGTTCGCGCTGCTGCTGAAGCAGGCGGGCTACGAGACCGAGCTGCTGTCCGTCGGCAACCGCGAGCTGTACGAGCCCGCCCTGGAGTCCGGGCAGATCGACGTCGTGCCCGAGTACGCCGCCACCTTCGCCGACTGGCTCAACGCCAAGGCCCACGGGCCCGACGCGAAACCCGTCGGCTCGCCCGACCTCGACGCCACCATGAAGTCCCTGCGGTCCCTCGCCGCGCCGCGCGGCCTCGACGTGCTCGACGCGGGCAAGGCCGTCGACCAGAACGCGTTCGCGGTGACCGAGGCCTACGCGAAGAAGCACGACCTCAAGACGCTCAGCGACCTCGGCGCCTCCGGCCTGAAGGTGCGGATCGCCGCCGGGGACGAGTGCGTACAGCGGCCGTACTGCCAGCCGGGACTCGAGAAGGTGTATGGCATCGACGTCACAGGGATCGACCCCAAGGGCGTCGGCACCACACAGGCCAAGAACGCGGTGCAGAACGGCCAGGACCAGATGGTGCTCACCACGACCACCGACGCCACCCTCGGCGACTTCGGACTCGTGCTGCTCGACGACGACAAGAAGCTGCAGAACGCCGACTACCTCGTGCCCGTCGTCAATCGCTCCAGTGCCGGCAACAAGAAGGTCGCGGGGGCGCTCGGCAAGCTCAACTCCGTGCTCACCACCGAGGACCTCGCCTCCATGAACCAGCAGGTCGACAGCTGGCGACGGCTGCCCGAGGACGTCGCGCGGACCTACCTGGAGGACAAGGGACTGCTGCGGCAGGGCGGTTGAGAGGTGTGTGCCGCGGTTCGGCGGGCAGTCGGGGGACTGACCGACCCACCGACCGCAACCGGGACACGTACAGGAAGCCGTATGAATCGAGCCGTCGTCGTCGGGGCGGGCGTGCTGGGCGCCTGCGTCGCCTACCACCTCGCCCGCGCTGGCGTCGAAGTCGTCGTCCTGGAGGAGGCGGGCCCCGCGTCCGGCACCTCCAGCGCCACCTTCGCCGCCGACGTCACCCACCTGAAGACCCCGCACACCTACTACCGCCTGAACCGCCAGGGCTCCGACGGCCACCGCGCCCTGGCCGAGGAACTCGACGGCCCCACCTGGCGGCATCCGGCGCCGCTCGTCCAGTGGGCCGACAGCGACGACGCGCAGCGCACACTGCACGAACAGGCGTCACGCGTACGGGAATGGGGCCACGACTGCCGCAGCGCCCCGGCCTCCGTACTGTGCGAACTCGCGCCCGCCGTCGACCCGGCCGCCTGCACCGTGGACGAGGTCGTCGTGCACAACGGCACCGCCTGGTTCGACGCCCCGCGCCTGGTGAACGCCCTGCTCGACGCCGCCGTACGGGCCGGCGCCGAAGCGCACTACGGCACCCGCGTCACCGGACTGCTCCGCAGCGGCACGCGGGTCGTCGGCGCGGAGGCGGGGGAGCGCAGCTGGGGCGCGGACGTCGTCGTGAACTGTGCGGGGCCCGCCGCCGACCAGATCGCCGCGCTCGCCGGGGCGCGGCTGCCGCTGCGGCACGTGCCCGGACTCGTCGCCGAGAGCGCGCCGCTGGCCGAGGAGCCGCTGACCGCGATCCTTTCGGCGCCCGGCATCGACCTGCGACCCACGGCGGACGGCGGCGTGCTCGCCCTGTCGTGGGAGGTCGACGCGCGCCTGGACGGGACGACCGCCGACGGCCTGCCCTCGGAGCTGCACCGGCGCGCGAGCACCGTCGTGCCGGGCCTGGACGGGGCCCGGATCGCCGACGCGCGCATCGGCGTACGACCCGTGCCACTGGACGGGCTGCCGCTGGTCGGCGAGACGGAGGCGGCACCCGGCCTGTACCACCTGGTGTCGCACAGCGCGGTGACGCTCGCCCCGGTGCTCGGCCGGCTCGCCGCGCAGGAGATCACGAGTGGGCGGGCGGCCGAGGAACTGGACGCGTACCGTCCCGGCCGGGCGATCAACGGCGACGTACAGGACGAGAATCTGCGGGCGATGAACCGCCGCGGGAGTGACTCTCAACCTCAACCTTAGGGTTGCGTTTACCCCTGTCGGTGTGGCCTGGTCACGCGTCCGCCACCGAGTCGAACTCCACCTCGTCCCGCGCCACGCCCTGCGCGTCCGCGTCCACCGACCGGCGCAGCGCCTCGTGCAGCTTCGCCGGGGTCAGGACGCCGAGGAAACGGGCGCCGTCGAGGACCGCGACCCAGCCCGCGTCGTGCTGAAGCATCACACCGAAGGCCTGCTTGAGCGGCGCGCCGACCGGTACCCACGCGTTCATCCGGTGCGCGAGATCGCCCACCTTGCCGTCGGGCCCCGCCAGTGACGCCTCGTCGACGCCGACCCAACCGTGCAGGTCACCGTCCTCGTCGAGCACGACCGCCCACCGGGCCCCGTCCTCGCGCATCCGGGCGGCGGCCCGCGCGGGCGGTTCCTCGAAGCGGGCCACCGACGGCTGCTCCAGGTCGTCCGGCTCGATCTCGGTGACCGACAGCCGCTTCAAGCCCCGGTCCGCGCCGACGAACTCGGCGACGTACGGAGTGGCGGGCGAGCCGAGCACCGCGCCCGGAGTGTCGTACTGCTCGATGCGGCCCTGCCCGTACACCGCGATGCGGTCGCCGAGCCGCACCGCCTCCTCGATGTCGTGCGTGACGAGGAGGACCGTCTTGCGGACGGCGGCCTGCATCTTCAGGAACTCGTCCTGGAGCTGCTCGCGCACCACCGGGTCGACCGCGCCGAACGGCTCGTCCATCAGGAGCACCGGCGGGTCGGCGGCCAGGGCGCGGGCGACGCCCACGCGCTGGCGCTGGCCGCCGGAGAGCTGCTCCGGGTAGCGGCTGCCGTACGTGCTCGGGTCCAGGCCCACCAAGTCGAGCAGCTCGGCGGCGCGGGCCCTGGCCTTCGCCTTCTTCCAGCCGATGAGGGCAGGCACGGTCGCCGTGTTGTCGAGGATCGTGCGGTGCGGGAAGAGGCCGACCTGCTGGATGACGTAGCCGATGCGGCGGCGCAGCCGCACCGGGTCGACGCCGGAGATGTCCTCGCCCTCGACGTGGATGTGACCCGACGTCGGCTCGATCAGCCGGTTCACCATCATCATCGTGGTGGTCTTGCCGCAGCCGGAAGGGCCGACGAGCGTGACCAGTTCACCCTCGTTCACCTCGAACGAGAGGTCGTCGACTGCCGTCGTGCCGTCCGCGTACCGCTTGGTGACATGGTCGAACCGGATCATGCCACCAACGCTAGCCGCGCCCTTCAGCCGCCGCTCACCAGGACGACCTCCAGAGTGCGCGGTCCGTGCACGCCCTCGACCCGGTCGAGTTCGATGTCGCTGGTCGCGGACGGGCCCGAGATCCAGGTCAGCGGGCGGGTCGGGTCGAGCCGTTCGAGGGCCTGCGGGACCGAGGAGACCACCTGGTCCGGGACGCGTACGACGCAGATGTGGTGGTCGGGGACGAGGGTGATGCGGCGGCGGCCCTGGTCGGGGGAGCCGTCCAGGACGATGGTGCCGGTCTCGGCGATCGCGACCGCACAGGCGGTGACGACGCTGTCGACCTCGTCGAGCTCGGCCGGGGTGTGCTCCGGGCTGTCGGGGATCCGCGTCGGCTCCGCCTCGGCAAGCCAGCCGTCCGGCAGCTCGGGCGGCACCGCCACGGTCCGCGAACCGTGCCCGGCGAGAAGCCGCGCGATGGTGGCCGGCAGCTCCTCGGTGGTGGCTCGGTGCACGATCGCCCGATAGTCCGCCAGGTTCTCCGCGAGGAGTTCCACCGTCTGCTGCGTCGTCCGGGAACCGTGCTCGCGCAGATAGCCGCGGTCGATGTCCGTCCCGTACGAATCCGGGGCCTCGACCGGGCCGCCGAGGGCGCGACGCACCCGGCCGAGGATGACGTCTCTGCTGCTCACTTGTTCGTCTCCTTGCCGCCGTTCGTCCGCTTCCACCAGTCGCGGAAGGGTTCCGCGGGCACCTTCGGCAGGTCGCGGGTAGCTGTCCATGCCTTGCCGGGGCCCGGCACCGTACGGGGGTGGAAGCGGCGGGTGCGCGAGGCGAGGCGCTGGCCGGTGGCCAGTGCCGCCGGGTGGGTGAAGGCCCAGGTGGCGGCGCGCATCGCGGCGCGTTCGGCGGCGTGGCCCTTGGCCGGGCGGAGCATGACCTTGTTGCCGCCCCGGGTGGCGGGGCCGCCGGCCACGACCCGCTCGCGCAGGTGGACGAGGACCTCGGGGATGTCGATGGCGACCGGGCACACCTCGTAGCAGGCGCCGCACAGGGACGACGCATAGGGGAGCGAGGCGTCGATCTCGCTGCCGGTGCCCCGGAGTTGGGGGCTGAGGATGGCGCCGATGGGGCCCGGGTAGACCGAGCCGTACGCGTGGCCGCCGGCCCGCTCGTAGACGGGGCAGACGTTCAGGCAGGCGGAGCAGCGGATGCAGCGCAGGGCCTGGCGGCCGACCTCGTCGGCGAGGGTGTCGGTGCGGCCGTTGTCGATGAGGACCAGGTGGAAGTTCTGGGGGCCGTCGGAGTCGGTGGTGCCCGTCCAGGTGGAGGTGTACGGGTTCATGCGCTCGGCGGTGGACGAGCGCGGCAGTGTCTGGAGGAAGACCTCCAGGTCCTGCCAGGTCGGCACGATCTTCTCGATGCCGACGACCGAGATCAGTGTCTCGGGCAGGGTCAGGCACATGCGGCCGTTGCCCTCGGACTCGACCACGACGAGGGTGCCGGTCTCGGCGACCATGAAGTTGGCCCCCGAGATGCCGACCTTGGCGCGCAGGAACTTCTCGCGCAGGTGCAGGCGGGCCGCCTCGGCGAGTTCGGCGGGGGTGTCGGTGAGACCTTCCGGGGCCGGGCGGCCCCAACTTCCCATCTCCTTGCGGAAGATGTCCCGGATCTCGCCGCGGTTGCGGTGGATGGCGGGGACCAGGATGTGCGAGGGGCGGTCGTCGCCGAGCTGGACGATGAGCTCGGCGAGGTCGGTCTCGTAGGCGTGGATGCCCTCGGTCTCCAGGTGTTCGTTGAGGCCGATCTCCTGGGTGGCCATCGACTTGACCTTGACGACCTCCGACTCGCCGGTCTCCTTGACGAGCCCCGCCACGATCCGGTTGGCCTCGTCGGCGTCGCGCGCCCAGTGCACGGTGCCGCCGGCGGCCGTGACCGACTCCTCCAGCCGCACCAGGTAGTGCTCCAGGTGGTGCAGCGTGTGGTCCTTGATCTCCTTGCCGGCCTGGCGCAGGTGCGCCCAGTCGTCGAGTTCGGAGACCGCCCGCTCCCGCTTGTCGCGGATGGTGTGCGTGGCGTGCTTCAGGTTGGCGCGCAGGGTCGTGTTGCGTACGGCGTTGTGCGCGGCCTTCGGGAAGGCCGGCATGCCGACGAAAGTGCCGCTCATGCCAGGGGCTCCTCTTCGGTGCTGGCCAGGATCTCGGCGATGTGGACGGGGCGCATGCCGACCTTCAGGCGGGACATGGTGCCGCCGATGTGCATCAGGCAGGAGTTGTCGGCGGCGCACAGCACGTCCGCGCCCGTCGACTCGGCGTTGCGGACCTTGTCCGTGCCCATCGCCGACGAGACGTCCGCGTTCTTCACCGCGAAGGTGCCGCCGAAGCCGCAGCACTCGGCCGCGCCCGGCAGCTCCACCAGCTCAAGTCCCTTGACTTTACTGAGGAGTTCGGTGGGCCGGTCGCCGAGGCCGAGCGAGCGCAGACCGTGACAGGTGGGGTGGTACGTCACCTTGTGCGGGTAGTACGCGCCGACATCGGTCACCTTCAGCACGTCGACCAGGAACTCGGTCAGCTCGTACGTCTTCGGGATCACCGGCGCGAGCGTGGTCGCGAGGCGGCCGCCGCGGCCCTCCGAACGGGCCCGTTCGCCCATCCGCGGGTACAGCTCGCGCACCATCGCCGCGCACGATCCGGACGGCGTGATGATTGCGTCGTAATCACCCGAGGCGAGACCGGGGCCGAAGGTGTCGGCGTAGTGGGTGGCCAGCGGCTCGGCCTCGTGGCGGTAGCCGGTGTTGTAGTGCGGCTGGCCGCAGCAGGTCTGCGCGGCGGGGAAGTCGACCTCCACGCCGAGCCGGTTGAGGAGCTTGACGACGGCGCGGCCCGTATCCGGGTAGAGCGTGTCGTTGACACAGGTCAGGAAGAGCGCGACACGCATCGGGGCCCCTTCGGTCGGTCGGTGCGGGTGGTGTGTCGGTGATCATCGGACGGGAGCAGCGTACGTCGTGAGCGGGAGCTGGTCACGGGGTGCGGACGCGTGCCGCCGCCGCGTCCCACGCGCCACGGTCGCCGCCGCTCGGCTCGTAGCGCGCGAGCGGCTGGGTGTCGGCGACGAGCCGGCGCATCGCGGCACGGTCGCCCACGACGCCGTCGGCCCGCGCCTGAACGAGTACGTTGCCCAGCGCGGCGCCCTCGGCGGGGCCCGCCACGACCGGCAACCCGCAGGCGTCCGCGGTCAGTTGACACAGCAGGGCACCCCGGGCGCCGCCGCCGACGATGTGCACGACGTCGACCGGGCGGTCGGCGAGGCGGGCCGCGTCCTCGATGGCGCGGCGGTGGGCGAGGGCGAGCGAGTCGAGGATGCAGCGGGTGATCTCGGCGCGGGTGCGGGGCTCGGGCTGGCCGGTGGCGCGGCAGGCGGCGGCGATCCGGTCCGGCATGCCGCCCGGCGGCAGGAACGTGGGGTCGCCCGCGTCGACGACCGAGCGCAGTGGCGTCGCCTTCGCGGCCTCGTCGAGGAGCACGGTCAAGTCCGGCTGGTTCCAGGAGCGTTGGCATTCCTGGAGGAGCCACAGGCCCATGATGTTGCGGAGGTAGCGGACCGTGCCGTCGATGCCGAGCTCGTTCGTGAAGTTCGCGGCGCGGCTCTCCTCCGTGAGGACGGGCGCGTCCAGTTCGAGGCCGGCGAGGGACCAGGTGCCGGTGCAGATGTACGCGAAGTTCTCCTCGGTCGCAGGGACCGCGGCCACGGCCGAGGCGGTGTCGTGCGAGGCGACCGTCGTCACCGGGACGGGGCCGGTGAGGCCCGTCTCTTCGAGGACGTGGGGGAGGAGTTCGCCCGCGGGGTCGCCGGGGCGGCGGATCGGGGCGAAGAGGTTCACGTCGATGCCGGCGCGGGTGGCGATGTCGTGGGCCCAGTCGCCGGTGCGGGGGTCGATGAGCTGGGTGGTGGAGGCGTTGGTCAGCTCGGCGCCCTGCTGGCCCGTCAGCCAGTAGGTGAGGAGGTCGGGGATCAGCAACAGGCGTTGGGCGGCGTTGAGTTGTGCTGTGTCGCGGGCTGCTGTGAGCTGGTAGATCGTGTTGAACGGGACGTACTGGAGGCCGGTGGCCGCGTACAGCTCCTGCGGGGGGATGGTCGCCCACAGCTTCTCGGCGGTGTGGTCCGTGCGGGTGTCCCGGTAGTGGTACGGGTTGCCGAGGAGGTTGTTGTCCGCGTCGAGGAGGCCGTAGTCGACGGCCCAGCTGTCGATGCCGATGGAGCGGACGGGTCCGGCTTTTCGGAGGCCCTCCAGGATGCCCGCGTACAGGCCGAGGATGTCCCAGTGCAGGCCGTCCGGGGTGCGGACCGGGGTGTTCGGGAACCGGTGGGCCTCCGCCAGGGTGAGGGTGTCCGGGGTGACGTGGGCCGTCATGACCCGGCCGCTGGATGCGCCCAGGTCTATCGCGGCGTAGGGGGTGGTGGGCATGAGGTCGGCCTTTGCGAGTGTGCGGTGTGGTGGGTGGCGGGGGCTGGAAGTCGCCCCCGCCGCCCCTTCCCGTCCCGAAACCGGGGCGGGGCCCCGGGCCCAGAGATGGGGGCGTCGGCGGAGCGTGGCGGCCCAACGTGGTTGCGCGCGCAGTTCCCCGCGCCCCCAAGCATTTAAGCCCCGCCGGCGTTTGAGGCGCGGGGTCCGGGGCGGAGCCCCGGGGTCAGCGGAGGAACGCCGCCGCGACACCGGCGTCCACGGGGACGTGCAGGCCCGTGGTGTGCGTAAGGTCCCCGCCGGTCAGCGCGAACACCGCGTTCGCCACGTGTTCCGGCAGGACCTCCCGCTTCAAAAGGGTCCGCTGCGCGTAGAACTCGCCCAGCTTCTCCTCCTCCACCCCGTACACCGCCGCCCGCTTGGCGCCCCAGCCACCCGCGAAGATCCCGGACCCGCGGACCACGCCGTCCGGGTTGACCCCGTTGACCCGGATCCCGTCCCCGCCCAACTCGGCGGCGAGCAACCGCACTTGGTGGGCCTGGTCCGCCTTCGTCGCCGAGTACGCCACATTGTTCGGGCCGGCGAACACCGCGTTCTTGGAGGCGATGTAGACGATGTCGCCGCCCATCTCCTGCGCCCGCATCACCCGCGCCGCCTCGCGTGAGACGAGGAACGAACCGCGCGCCATGATGTCGTGCTGGAGGTCCCAGTCCTTGGCCGTGGTCTCCAGGAGCGGCTTCGAGATGGAGATGCCCGCGTTGTTGACGACCAGGTCGACACCGCCGAAGGCCAGCGCCGCCGCCTTGAAGGCGTCCGCGATCTGCTCCTCGGACGTGACGTCGACCGTCACGGCGACCGCCTTGTCGGGGCCGCCCAGCTCCTCGGCCACCGCCGCCGCGCCGTCCGCGTTGAGGTCGGCGACGACCACGCACGCACCCTCGGCGACGAGCCGGTGGGCGATCGCCTTGCCGATGCCGGAGCCCGCGCCCGTCACCAGGGCCACCCGCGTGGCGAGCGGCTTCGGCTTCGGCATCCGCTGGAGCTTGGCCTCCTCCAGCGCCCAGTACTCGATGCGGAACTTCTCCGACTCCTCGATCGGCGCGTACGTCGACACGGCCTCCGCGCCACGCATCACGTTGATCGCGTTGAGGTAGAACTCGCCCGCCACGCGCGCCGTCTGCTTGTCCTTGCCGAACGAGAACATGCCGACACCGGGCACGAGCACGATCGCCGGGTCCGCGCCGCGCATCGCGGGGGAGTCGGGCGTCGCGTGCCGCTCGTAGTAAGCGGCGTACTCGGCACGGTAGTCGGCGTGCAGCTCCTTCAACCGCTCGGCCACGACGTCGAGTTCGGCCGTGGGCGGCAGGTCGAGGACGAGCGGGCGGACCTTCGTACGAAGGAAGTGGTCCGGGCAGGAGGTGCCGAGCGCGGCGAGGCGCGGGTGCTCGGCGGAAGCCAGGAAGTCGAGGACGGGGCCCGAGTCGTCGAAATGGCCGACCTGCGGGCGGTCCGTCGAGGCCAAGCCCCGGATCAGCGGGGCGAGTTCAGCGGCACGCGCACGGCGGCCGGCCGCGCCGAGCGCCGCGTAGCCCTCGATGACCGGGCCGAACGGCTCCTCCTTGCCGCGCTCGGCGAGGAACGTCTCGGCGGTACGGATGATGTACAGCGAGTTGGCCTCGCACGCCTCGGCCGTGTCGCCCCATGCCGTGATGCCGTGGCCGCCGAGGATGCAGCCGATCGCCGCCGGGTTGGCGGCCTTGATGGCGGCGATGTCCAGGCCGAGCTGGAAGCCGGGGCGCCGCCACGGCACCCACACGACCTTCTCGCCGAAGCACTCGGCGGTCAGCTTCTCCCCGTCGGCCGCGCAGGCCAGCGCGATACCGGAGTCCGGGTGCAGATGGTCGACGTGCGCCGCGTCCACCAGACCGTGCATGGCCGTGTCGATGGACGGCGCGGCGCCGCCCTTGCCGTGCAGGCAGTAGTCGAACGCGGCGACCATCTCGTCCTCGCGCTCCACGCCCGGGTACACCTCGGTGAGCGCCTTGAGCCGGTCCACGCGCAGCGCGGCGAGGCCGGCCTCCGTGAGCGTGCCCAGGTCGCCGCCGGAGCCCTTGACCCACATCAGCTCGACGTCGCCGCCGGTGACCGGGTCCGTCTCGGTGGCCTTGGCGGAGGTGTTGCCACCGGCGTAGTTGGTGTTGCGGGGGTCGGCGCCGAGCCGGTTCGAGCGGTCGAGGAGGGCGGCGACCTGAGGGTGCGTAGCCATGAAAGGTCCTAAATTCCTGAGGAGTTGACTGCGGTGAACTGCGGAGAGGTGGTGAGGGCCTGATCCGAACGGCAGGCCCTACGCGCCCCACCCCGCCTGTTCCCCACCGACCCGCTCGGCGACGATCCGCTCCTGCCAGCCGGACGCGGCGTACGCGCCGACCGGGTCTGCCGCGAGCCCCTGCTCCTCGCGCCACTCCGCCAGGAGCGGCCGCACGTCGGTGTTGTACGCGTCCATGATCACGGCGTTCGCGGCCAGGACGTCGCCCGAGGCCTGCGCGGTGTTCAGCGCCTCGCGGTCCACGAGCAGCGCCTTCGCGGTGGCCTCCTGCACGTTCATCACGGAGCGGATGACCGCCGGGATCTTCGCCTCGATGTTGTGGCACTGGTCGAGCATGAACGCCACGTTGGTCTCGGGGTCGAAGCCGCCGTTCTTCGCGACCTCGTGCAGGATGCGGAACAGCTGGAACGGGTCGGCGGAGCCCACCATCAGGTCGTCGTCCGCGTAGAAGCGGGAGTTGAAGTCGAAGCCGCCGAGCTTCTTCGCGCGCAGCAGCAGCGCCACGATGAACTCGATGTTGGTGCCCGGCGCGTGGTGGCCGGTGTCGACAACGACCTGCGCCTTGTCACCCAGGTTCATGCACTGCATGTACGAGGTGCCCCAGTCCGGCACATCGGTGGTGTAGAAGGCCGGCTCGAAGAACTTGTACTCCAGGAGCAGCCGCTGGTCGTCGCCGAGCCGCTCGTAGACGGTGGCGAGGGACTCGGCGAGGCGGTCCTGGCGGGCCACGATGTCGTCCTGGCCCGGGTAGTTGGTGCCGTCGGCGAGCCAGATCTTCAGGTCCTTGGAACCCGTCGCGTCCATGATGTCGACGCACTCCAGGAGGTGGTCGACCGCCTTGCGGCGCACCGCCGGGTCCGGGTGGCAGACGCTGCCGAGCTTGTAGTCGTCGTCCTGGAAGGTGTTGGAGTTGATGGTGCCGAGCTCGACACCGCGCTCCTTGGCGTACGCGGACAGGGTCGCGTAGTCGTCGACCTTGTCCCACGGGATGTGCAGGGCGACCTTCGGGGCGATGCCGGTGAACTCGTGCACCTTCGCGGCGTCGTCGAGCTTCTCGCGGGGCGTGCGGGGCACACCGGCCTGGGCGAACACCTTGAACCGGGTGCCGGAGTTGCCGTAGCCCCAGGACGGCGTCTCGATCCGCTGGTTGGCGAGTGCGGCCTTCACGGCAGCGATGTCAGGCATGTCCACCTCTGAGTACACGGGTCTGCGAGCCGTCTGCTGAATCGTCTCTGAATCGATCGTGTGTGAATCGATTCATTGTGCAGTGAAGCTAGTCCCCCTCGTGGGGTGCGTCAAGGGGGTGCGCGTCAACTCTCCCGCGTTACGGAATCGTTTCGTACGTCGATGTATTCCGGCCGTTCAGACCCCTTGACCAGGGCCCCGGGGCGTGGCTAGCTTCCGGAACGTTTCACTGAAACATTTCACGTCGGGTGCCCTTCGACCCCTGGAGACCTGTCATGACGCCACCTGAGCCGGAGACCACTCCGGTGCTCGCCCTGGAGGGGGTGAGCAAATCCTTCGGTGCCGTGCGCGCCCTGCGCGGTGTGTCACTGAGCCTGCACGCGGGCGAGGCGCACGCCCTCGCCGGTGAGAACGGCGCCGGAAAGTCGACGCTCATCAAGACCCTCGCCGGGGTGCACCGCCCGGACACCGGGACGGTGCTGCTCGACGGCTCCCCGGCCGAGTTCCACGGTCCGGCCGACGCCCGCGACGCCGGTGTCGCCGTCATCTACCAGGAGCCGACGCTCTTCCCCGACCTGTCCATCGCCGAGAACATCTTCATGGGCCGCCAGCCGCGCCGCTCCTTCGGCCGCGTCGACCACACCTCCGTCAAGGAGGCCACGGCCGCCCTCTTCAAGCGGCTCGGCGTGGAGCTCGACCCGGACCAGCCGGCCCGCGGCCTGTCCATCGCCGACCAGCAGCTCGTCGAGATCGCCAAGGCGCTGTCCTTCGACGCCCGCGTGCTGATCATGGACGAGCCGACCGCCGCGCTCACCGGCAGCGAGGTGGCCCGCCTGTTCGGCGTCGTACGGACGCTGCGCGAGCAGGGCGCGGCGGTCCTGTTCATCTCGCACCGCCTGGAGGAGATCTTCGAGCTGTGCCAGCGGGTGACGACACTGCGCGACGGGGCGTGGGTGGCGAGCGAGCCGGTCGAAGGACTCACCGAGGACGAGCTGGTGCGCCGCATGGTCGGCCGCGACCTCGACGAGCTCTACCCCAAGCAGGACACCGAACTCGGTGAAGTGGCCCTCAAGGTCAGCCGGTTGACCCGCGAAGGGGTGTTCACCGACGTGTCCTTCGAGGTGCGGCGCGGCGAGATCGTCGGGCTCGCCGGGCTCGTCGGCGCGGGCCGCAGCGAGGTGGCCCGCGCCGTGTTCGGCGTCGACCGCTTCGACGGCGGCGAGGTCGAGGTGCTCGGGCAGAAGCTCAAGCCCGGCGCGCCGAGCCTCGCGATGCACGCGGGCCTCGCGCTCGTGCCGGAGGACCGGCGGGCCCAGGGCCTCGTGATGGACATGTCCATCGAGCGCAACATCGGGCTCACCGGCTTCGCCGACACGTCCCGCGCGGGCCTCATGAACCGCAAGGCGGAGCGCAGCCGGTCCCTGGACTGGTCGGTGAAGCTCCAGGTCAAGTACGCACGCCTCGCCGATGTCGTCGGCACGCTGTCCGGCGGCAACCAGCAGAAGGTCGTCCTCGCCAAGTGGCTCGCCACAGGCCCGCAGGTGCTCATCGTCGACGAGCCCACGCGCGGCATCGACGTCGGTACGAAGGCCGAGGTGCACCGGCTGCTGTCCTCGCTCGCGGCGGAGGGCGTCGCCGTCCTGATGATCTCGTCCGACCTGCCCGAGATCCTCGGCATGGCCGACCGGGTGCTCGTGATGCACGAGGGCCGGCTCTCCGCCGAGCTGCCGCGCGCCGAGGCGAACGAGGAGTCCGTGATGGCGGCGGCCACGGGGAGGGCCGCGTGACGTCCGTACCCGCACACGCAGCCCGCACCGCGAGGAGCACCGCATGACCATCACCGCACCACCCGTACGCGAGGACGCGGCGCCACCGCCCACCGCGGGCCGTCGCCTCCTCGACAAGGTGTTCAAGGCACGCGAACTCGCCGTCGCCGCCGTGCTCGTGGTGATGCTGCTCGCCACGCAGGTGTCGAACACCGAGTTCCTGTCGCAGCAGGGCGTCAAGGACCTCCTCCTGAACGCCACCATCCTGGTCCTCGTCGCCACCGGCCAGGCGATCGTCGTCATCACCCGCAACGTCGACCTCTCCGTCGGCTCCGTGCTCGGCATCTCCGCCTTCGCCGCCGGTGACTACCTTCAGGGCGGCGGCAGTTCGCTGATCGCCGTCGTGTACGCCGTCGCCATCGGCACCGTCTTCGGCGTCCTGAACGGCGCACTCGTCAGCCTCGGCAAGGTGCCCGCCCTCGTCGTCACGCTCGGCACGCTGTACGTGGTGCGCGGCATCGACTCCATCTGGGTCGGCTCGCAGCAGATCGTCGCCGCCGACCTGCCCGACGGCTTCGTCGACTTCGGCCACGACGGCATCTGGGTCGTGCCCTACCTGGCGCTGCTCGCCGTCGCCGTCCTGGTCTGCGTCGGCTACTACCTGCGCAGCTACCGCAGCGGCCGCGAGATGTACGCGCTCGGCTCCAGCCCCGAGGCCGCCAACCTCGCCGGCATCCCCGTCCGCAAGCGCATCATGACCGCCTACGTGCTGTGCGGCGCGCTCGCCGGGCTCGCGGGCGCCCTGTACCTGGCGCGCTTCGGCAACGTCGACTCCGGGACCGGCAACGGCTACGAACTCACCGTCGTCAGCGCCGTCGTGGTCGGCGGCGTCGCCTTCACCGGCGGCGCCGGCACCGTCTACGGCGCGGCCCTCGGTGCCCTGCTGCTGACCTCCATCAACAGCGTGCTGCCCGCCATCGGAGTCAGCTCCGTCTGGGTCACCGCCATCAACGGAATCCTGCTGCTGCTCGCCATCGCCGTCGACCGGATCGTCGCGCTGCGCGTCGCCGCAGTGCTGCGCAAGCAGGCCGCACAGATGAGGAGCGCCCGCCATGCCTGAGACTCTGAAGGCCGGCTCCCTGAAGGCCGACTCCCTGAAAAGCACGGTGCGCTGGGACACCGCCGTCGGCGCCCTGCTGATCGTGCTGCTGCTCTGCTCGTTCGCGTTCGTCGACAACTTCGGCAACGCGCTGAACCTGTCGTTCCTGATCGGCAACACACTGCCCATCGCGATCATCGCGCTGCCGATGACGATGCTCGTCATCTCCGGCGAGGTCGACCTGTCGGTGGGCTCCACGGTCGGCCTGTCGGGCGCCGTGATGGGCGCGCTGTGGAACAACGGCATGGCCATCGAGACGATCATCCCGCTGTGCCTGCTGCTCGGCGTCGTCTGCGGCCTCATCAACGGGCTGCTCGTCACCCGCCTCGGCCTGCCGTCGCTCGCCGTCACCATCGGCACCATGGCCGCATACCGGGGCATCGCGCAGATCGTCCTCGGCTCGGACTCGGTCACCGACTTCCCCTCCCAGTACCTGGACTTCGGCGCGAACCGGATCGGCGACACGTTCATCCCGTACGCCGCCCTGCCCTTCGTCGTCCTCCTCGCCATCGCGATCGTCGTGCTGCACGCCACCCGCATGGGCCGCTCCCTCTTCGCGATCGGCGCGAACGAGGAGGCCGCCCGGTTCGCCGGCGTGCGCGTGAAGCGGCTCAAGCTGTCGATGTTCGTGACGACCGGGCTGCTCTCCGCGCTCACCGGTGTCTTCTGGGCCCTGCACTACGCGAGTGCCCGCTACGACAACGCCACCGGGCTCGAACTCTCCGTCATCGCCGCGGTGTTGCTCGGTGGCATCGACTTCGACGGCGGGAAGGGAACCCTCGGTGGCGCCATCGCCGGTGTGTTCCTGCTGGGCACGCTCCAGAACGTGATGAGCCTGCTCAACGTCTCCGCGCAGTCGCAGATCGTCGTCACCGGTGTGCTGCTCGTGATCTCGGTGCTCGCGCCGCGCGTCGGCCGCCAGATCGCGCAGGCGAGGTCCCGCAAGAGGACGGTCACCGCGGTCACTTGAGGCGCCCGCCCGTACCACTCACTCCCGCCCACCCCACGTAAGGAACCGCCATGTCCCAGAAGACGCGCCGGCTCACCGCGGCCCTCGCCGTGACCACCGCCCTCGTCCTCGGCGCCGCCGCCTGCGGCGGCACCACCAAGTCGGACTCCAACAAGGAGGACGCCAAGTCGGCGGCCGCAGGAAAGGCCGACCCGAACGCCAAGACCAAGAAGGGCCTCACGGTCGCCTTCCTGCCCAAGCAGGTCAACAACCCGTACTTCACCACCTCCGACACCGGCGGCAAGAAGGCCCTCGCGGACCTCGGCTCGAAGTACAAGGAGGTCGGCACCAGCTCCGGCACCGACACCTCCGGACAGGTCTCCTACGTCAACACCCTCACCCAGCAGCAGGCCGACGCCATCGCCGTGTCCGCGCAGGACCCGGGCGCCCTGTGCACCGCGCTCAAGCAGGCCATGAAGAACGGCGTCAGCATCGTCACGTACGACTCCGACACCAAGGTCGACTGCCGCAACGTGTTCGTCTCGCAGGCCAGCGCGGAGGACCTCGGCCGCACCCAGGTCCAGGAGATGGCCAAGCAGATCGGCAACAAGGGCGAGATCGCGATCCTCTCGGCGGCCCAGACGGCCACCAACCAGAACACGTGGATCAAGTACATGAAGGACGAGCTGAAGAAGCCCGCCTACAAGGACATCAAGCTCGTCACCACCGCCTACGGGGACGACGACGCGCAGAAGTCGTTCCAGCAGACCCAGGGCCTCCTCCAGGAGCACCCGAAGCTGAAGGGGATCATCTCCCCGACCACGGTCGGCATCAAGGCGGCGGCCCAGTACCTGTCGGGCTCGAAGTACAAGGGCAAGGTCAAGCTGACCGGCCTCGGTACCCCCAACGACATGCGTGCCTACGTCAAGAACGGCACCGTCGAGGCCTTCGAGCTGTGGGACCCGGCGAAGCTCGGCGCGCTCGCCGCGCACACCGCGGTCGCCTTGGAATCCGGGCAGATCACCGGCAAGGCGGGGGAGAAGTTCAAGGCCGGGGACATGGGCGAGTACACGATCGAGAAGGACGGCGTCGTGACCCTCGGCAAGCCGACCGTCTTCAACAAGTCGAACATCGACGACTACAAGTTCTGAGCGGGAAACCACACATGAGTGACATGCAACGCGTCTGCTTCCTGCTCAAGGTCAAGGCCGACCGCATCGAGGAGTACCGCGCCCGGCACGAGAACGTATGGCAGGAGATGCGCGAGGCCCTGACCGCCACCGGCTGGCACAACTACTCGCTCTTCCTGCGCGAGGACGGACTGCTCGTCGGCTACCTGGAGACCGAGGACTTCGACAAGGCCCGCGCCGCGATGGACGCCACCGACGTGAACGCCCGGTGGCAGGCCGAAATGGGCGAGTTCTTCGAGGCGTTGGACGGGCAGGCTCCCGACGCCGCGATGCGCCCGCTCACCGAGGTCTTCCACCTTGCGTGAACGCGGTCAGGGCCGGGCGACGGTCGGCATCAAGGACGTCGCCCGGGAGGCCGCGGTCTCCGTCGGCACCGTCTCCAACGTCCTCAACCAGCCCGACCGGGTCTCCGGGCCCACCCGCCGCCACGTCCAGCAGGTCATCGCCCGCCTCGGCTACGTACGCAGCGAGTACGCCCGCCAACTGCGGGCCGGGCACAGCCGGATCGTGTCCCTGCTCGTCCTCGACATGGGCAACCCGTTCTTCGTGGACCTCGCGCGCGGCGCCGAACGCGCCGCGCGCGAGGCGGGATTGGGGGTGATGGTGTGCAACAGCGCGCAGAGCCCCGCCGTGGAGGCCGAGTACCTGTCGACGTTCGCCGAGCAACGGGTGCGCGGCGCCCTCATCACCCCGGCCGACCCCAGCGGCGCCACGCTCCGCGACTTCCGCCGCCACGGCATCCCGTACGTCGTCGTGGACCGCGTCGCCGGCGACGAACCGGGCTGTTCGGTGGCGGTCGACGACGTGGCGGGCGGCGCGCTCGCCCTCCGCCACCTCGTCGACGCGGGACACCGCAGCATCGCCTACGTCAGCGGACCGCCCCAGCTCAAACAGGTGCAGGACCGCCGCGAGGGCGCCCACAAGGCCCTCGCCGAAGCGGGCCTCCCCGCCACCCACCTCTACGAACTCCCCACGGACCGCCTCGACGTGGCGGCGGGCCGCGACGCGGGCGCCCGCCTCCTCGGCCTCGCCCACCGCCCCACCGCCGTCTTCTGCGCCAACGACCTCCTGGCCCTCGGCGTCCTCCAATCCCTCTACGCGGCCGGGGTCCGGGTCCCCGACGACATGTCGCTGATCGGCTACGACGACATCGAATTCGCCTCGGCGGCGACGGTCCCGCTCACCTCGGTCCGCCAGCCCGCCGTCACCCTCGGCGCGACGGCGGCGCGGCTGCTCCTGGAGGAGACGGGGGAGCAGGCGGCCGCCCATCGGCATCAACACGTCGTTCTGAAGCCGGAGTTGGTCGTACGGGGGTCCTGCAAGGTGCCGGGTTGATCGGGACGGTGGTGCGTCCCCAGGTCAGGAGTGCGCCAGCGCCCATTCGAGGGCGTGGTCGGCGATCTCCTCCCAGCCGTCCTGCGCCGGCATCAGGTGGGAGCGGCCCGGGTACTCGATGATCTCGGTCAGCGCCCCCGACTTGTAGTGCTTGGCGTTGGAACGCTGGATCTTCGGCGGCATCAGGTGGTCGTTCTCACCGGAGATGAACAGCAGGGGCGCACGCTTGTCGTTGTGGTAGTCGACGTACGAGTCGGCGTGACCGGGGTGGATGTTGGCCAGCGCGCTGCCCCAGAACACATGGCCGGAGGCCGGGATGTGGTAGCGCTCGTACGCCGCCCGCGCCTGGTCCTCGGGGAAGGTGTTGGTGAAGGCGTAGCGCCACTGGTCGTAGGTGAAACCGACGGCCTTGTGCCGGTTGGCGGGGTTCTTCAGTACCGGAAACGTCGCTCTGGCCTGCGCCAGGGGGATCACCGCGACGCCCTCGGTGGGGGCGGAGTTCATCGCGACGCCGCAGGCGCCGTAGCCGTGGTCCAGCAGGACCTGGGTGAACACCCCGCCCGCGGAGTGCCCCATGAGGATCGGCCGGGTGTCGAGGCCGTCGATCAGCTTCTCCAGCGACGAGATGATCTCGGGGACGGAGAGCTGCTCGATGGGGGCCGGGTCGGCGTTGAGGGCCTCCACCTCCACCTCGAAACCGGGGTAGCCGGGCGCGAGCACCCGGAAGCCCTTGGCCTGGTAGTGGGTGATCCAGTGCTCCCAGCTGCGGGGCGTGACCCAGAAGCCGTGGATGAGGACGATCGTGTCGGGTTTCACGGGTGGACCCTTCAACGGGTTGCGGCGTAGGCGGACTTGATGACGTCGGCGGCGGCCCCCGGGTGGGAGATCATGACGACGTGCGAGGAGCGGATCTCGGTCACCTTGCTGCCGGCGCGCTTGGCCATGAACCGCTGGACGGCGGGCGGGATGACCTTGTCCTGGGTCGGAATCAGGTACCAGGAAGGGATCGTCTTCCAGGCGGGCGCGCCGCTCGGGCCGCTGAGCCCCTCGACCGAACCGGGGCGCTGCGTGACGGCCATGAGACGTGCCTCGGACGCGGGCAGATCGGCCGCGAACACCGCCCGGAACTTCTCGGCGGCGATGTAGCCGTCGGTGCCCTCGCCGCCGCCGGGCAGCGGATAGGGGCGGGGCACGAGCGCGGCCCCCAGCTCGCTGCCGGGGAACTGCTGGGCCAGTTGCAGCGCGCTCTCGCCCTCGTCGGGCGCGAACGCCCCGAGGTACACCAGGGCCTTGACGTCTCCGTGCCCCCGGGCGGCGTTGGTGATGACGATGCCGCCGTAGGAGTGGGCGGCCAGGATCACCGGTCCTGTGAGGGTGTCCAGCACGCTGGAGATGTACGCGGCGTCGCCCGCGGAGTCCCGCAGCGGGTTGGCGGGCGCGATCACCGGGAAGCCGCTCTTGTGCAACAGCCCGATGGTGGCGTTGAAGCCGGAGGCGTCGGCGAACGCGCCGTGCACGAGGACGACCGTCGGTTTGGTGCCGCCGGCCTTTCCGGCGGACGCGGCCGATGCGGGGGCGGCGGAGCCGACGAGGGCCGCGGCGCCGGCCGCGAGCGCGCCGCCGAGGACACGGCGGCGCGGAGGATGACCGGGGTTCATGGGTGACTCCTTCTGAAGCGGGCAGGCAGGGAAGGGCCGTGCGGAGAGCGCGTGCCGGGCTCGGTGCGGCGCGGTCTCTGGAGCCCTCTCAGGAGTTGAGGAACTCCAGCAGATCCGCGCCGAGTTGGTCCTTGTGCGTGTCGGTGATGCCGTGCGGGGCGCCCGGGTAGACCTTCAGCGTCGCGTTCTTGATGCGGGCGGCCGACGCCTTGCCGCCGACCTCGAAGGGCACGACCTGGTCGTCGTCACCGTGGACGACCAGCGTGGGCACGTCGATGGCGTCCAGGTCGGCGCGGAAGTCGGTCGCGGAGAACGCCGCGACGCACTCGTACGCGCTGCGGTGCCCCGCCTGCAGGCCCTGGAGCCAGAACGCCTCCCGGATCCCCTGGGAGACATCGGCGCCGGGCCGGTTGTTGCCGAAGAACGGGCCGTCGGCCAGGTCGCGGTAGAGCTGCGAGCGGTCGGCGAGCGAACCGGCCCGGATGGCGTCGAAGGTCTCGACGGGGACGCCGCCGGGGTTGTCGGCCGTCTTGAGCATGAACGGCGGCACAGCGGAGACGAGGGCGACCTGGGCGACGCGGGCGGTGCTGTGGCGCCCGACGTAACGTGCGACCTCGCCGCCGCCGGTGGAGAAGCCGACCAGGGTGACATCCCGCAGGTCCAGGGTGTCGATGAGCGTGGCCAGGTCGTCGGCGTAGGTGTTCATCTCGTTGCCGCTCCACGTCTGCGTGGAGCGGCCGTGGCCGCGCCGGTCGTGGGCGATGACGCGGTAGCCGTGGGTGGCCAGGAACAGCTGCTGGGCCTCCCAGCTGTCGGAGTTCAAGGGCCAGCCGTGGCTGAGGACGACGGGGCGGCCCGTGCCCCAGTCCTTGTAGAAGATCTGCGCGCCGTCGGATGTGGTGACGTAGGGCATGAACTGCTCCCGACCGAAGAGGGGTTGGCTGTGACGCTCCGATGGTTCGCCGGGGCGCGCGGTCGTCGCATCACGTGCGCCACGTAGTGGGCGCGGTCACGCGCGTAGGGCCTCGGCGAGCCGCCGCCGGGAGGGCACGTCCAACTTCCGGAACACCTTGCGCAGGTGGTAGTCGACCGTGCTGGCGCTGATGATCATCCGTGTGGCGATCTCGGCGTTGGTCGCGCCCTGCGCCGCCAGGTGGGCGATCCTCAGCTCTTGCGAGGTCAGCGGCTCCCGTACTCCTTCGGGAACCTTGGTCAAGTGCGCTCCGGTGGCGGCCAGTTCGCGCGCGGCGCGCTGGGCGAAGGCGCCCGCCTCCATCGCCCGGAACATGGTCAGGGCGGTCCGCAGCGGCGCCCGGGCGTCCTTGCGGCGCCTTCGCCGGCGCAGCCA
This sequence comes from Streptomyces nidicola, assembly GCF_050106155.1. Classification (NCBI taxonomy): domain Bacteria; kingdom Bacillati; phylum Actinomycetota; class Actinomycetes; order Kitasatosporales; family Streptomycetaceae; genus Streptomyces; species Streptomyces nidicola. The sequence goes on along the minus strand of NZ_JBNBPI010000001.1, from coordinate 379,964 downwards.
TTCGCCGTACAACAAGTGGGCGACGGCCAGATCGGCCTCGGCGCTCGTCCGCGACAGCAGATCGAGGGCCCCGCGGTACAGCGGCTCGGCGTCCCCCGCCCCGGCGAGCAGGGCCCGGGAGCGCGCCAGCAGCCCCAGCGCCCACGGCGTGCCCGCGGCCGTGGCCCGGACGGACAGGATGCGCAGGGCCGCGGTCGCCAGCGTGCGGTCCCCGCAGCGCACACCCACCTCGACGACCGCCGGCAGGTGCCGGGAGTGCAGTCCGAGCGCATCGGGCCGGACGAGCTCTTCCGCCACCGGGCGGGCCGTGGCGTAGTCGCCGCTTCCCAGCGCGAGAATCAGCACGCCGCCGTGCGCGAGGGACTCCAGCGCTCCGTCGCCGCATGCGCGGGCGTCCTCTAGGGCCCGGTGCAGGGCTTCCCGCGGGCCGTTGTCGGCGGCACGCCAGGCCGGCAACTCGGCGTTGCGGCAACGCTGTGGCTGTGCGGCGGGTCTGCCCATCGCCGCCCGGAGCTGCCGACCGTCGGCCTCCAGCGCCTCGGCGGCCGTCAGATGTCCCAGCGTGGTCTCGGCCATGGCGGAGCAGGAGAGGATCGCGTCGAGGTGTCCCAGGGCTCCGCGCCTCCGGGCGATGTCATCGGCGCGTTCCAGGAGGGCGGTCCGGGCGTCGTGGTCCCACAACAGGGTGGAGAACCAGGCGCCGAGCCCGTAGCCGCCCAGCACCACATCGTCGGGAGTGTCTGGTGCGAGCAGCGATGTCAGGGCCTTGCGCAGCTGGGGGACGGCCTGTTCATAGCCGGCACCGGACAGGACGGTGAAGCCGCGCAGCAGTTCGTCGATGCCCGTCGGTGGCTCTGACGCTGCCAGGGAGTCCACCGCGCGTGCGATCTCGGTGGCCGTCGTGGCGGGGGCCCGGTGCCCTGCGGCGAACGTCAACTCGGCTGCTTGCAGCAGCGCTTGGCGCCTGCGGCCCGGCTCCTGGTCCCCGAACGCGGACGCGGCGGCGAGGCACAGCGCCGACGCCCGCGCATGGGCATCGGGCCCGCCCAGGCCGTCGACGACACCGGCCCGCACCAGCAGCGCGCCGGCCCGCCCCGTCTCGCTCAACAGACCGGCGTCGACCGCCCCCAGAAGCACTTCGGCCTGCCGTGGCGCTCCCGTGGCGACGGCGGCCTCGGCGGCGGCGAGAAACCGCCCGGCACGGGCACTGCCCTCCGGCGAGAGCTCCGCCGCCCGCGTCATGAACGTCACACGTGCCGCGTGCCCGCCGCGTGTCGCGGCCCGGTCGGCGGCACGTTCCACCTCGTCCGCCACGGCGGCGTCAAGGCCGGGCACGGTGGCGGCGAGATGCCACGCGCGCAGATCCCGGTCGTCCGGCCGGTCCGTGACCTCCGCCAACGCGCGGTGCGCAGCCCGCCGTTGCACGCTCGTGGCACCCCCGTACACGGCCGAGCGCACCAGCGGATGCCGGAACTCCACGGCGGCGCGCAATGTCACCATCCCCGCGCCTTCTGCGGGACCCGACGCGTCCGCCGCGATCCCCAACAGGTCCGCCGCGCGCGCGAGACAGTGGAGGTCACCGCTGGGCTCGGCGGCGGCGAGCACCAGCCACATGCGCGTGGCGTCGGGCAGCCCGCGTACCTGCTGCCGGTAGTGCTCCTCCAGTCGGCTCCCCACGGGCAAGGGCTCGGGCAGGGCCAGCGAACCGGCGAGGTGCTCGGCGGAGAGTTCCCGGCCGAGGTCGCTCAGCGCCCGGGGGTTGCCGCCGGTCGCCGCCACGATGCGAGCCCCGACCGCGGGGTCCAGCGGACCGTCCGCCACGGAACGCAGCAGCTCCAGCGCATCCGGCTCGGCCAGGCCGGGGACCGGGACGACGGGCAGACCGGGCGGGATGTCGAAACCGGTACGGGCGGCGAAGACGAAGCCGACGCCCTCGGCGTGCAGCCGGCGGCCCACGAAGGCGAACACCTCCAGGGAGTCCCGGTCGAGGAGGCAGGCGTCGTCGACACAGCACAGCAGCGGACGCAGCTCGGCCTTGTCCGCGAGGAAGGCCAGCAGGGCGAGTCCGACCAGGAACCGGTCCGCCGGAGGTCCGTCGGCGAGCCCGCAGGCGACCTTCAGCGCCTCCTGCTGGAGTGGCAACAACGCGCCGTCTTCCTTCAGTTCGTCCTGGAACGGGACGAGCAGCCGTTGCAGCGCGGCGAACGCGAACCCTGACTCCGCCTCGATCCCCGCCAGCCGCAGTACCCGAAGGTCCGCCGCCTCCGTGACCACGTGGTCGATCAGTGCGCTCTTGCCGATCCCCGCGTCGCCCTGCAGGAAGACGACGCCACTCAGCCCCTGACGCAGGTCCGCGACCAGGAGGTCGAGTCGTCGGCGCTCATCGGACCGGCCGTGGAAGGTCATACCCAGCACCTCTCGCCGCACCCCGGAGTTGTGAAGGACTTGTGCGGGAGCGTGCCACGGGTGTCGTCCGTCGGCTTGCCCCTGCCTGACGGTGCCTGTCCTCTCCGTGCCAGGACCCTGGCCGCACGCGACCCTCCGCACCTGGCGCACCGTGCGCCCCAGGAGACATGCGGGCAGGCCCGTGCTGCGTACATTCACCTTTGCCCGGCAAGACGCACACGGCGGACACTGACGCCTCGGGCGGCGACGGGCCGCTGCCGGCAGGGGAGGCGTCGTGCTCGTCCTCGACACAAGCGACCTTCCGGTCGGCGACCGGATCGCGGCCTTCGAAGCGGTGGCCGCCGGCGCCGGCGGTGTCTCCTCCGTCCAGGGGGAGGAGCCCGAGGGAACGGTCTGGCAACGCCTCGAACTCTGGCCCCTCGGACCCCTCACGCTCTTTCACACCCAGGGCACCGGGATGCGCGTCTCCCGCTCACTCCGACAGGCGCGACGCGACTCGCTGGACACCGTCGCGATCAATATCCATCGCCAGGGATCCGGCGGCTTCTCCTGGACCGACCACCACCAGCGCATCGGCCCGAACAGCGCGACCCTGCAACACATGCCCGCCGGGTACGAGTACTGGTGGTCCGGGATCGGCAGCACGCTTGCCCTGATGTTCGACACCGAACGCCTCGGCCTGCCCGAGGAGTCGATCCGCAATGCGATCCCGACGCTCGAACACAGCCCCGTCGGCCGCCTGTTGATCAACCACGTGCACGGCCTGCACAACATCGCCGACCGCGTCACCACGGGCCCCGAAGCCGACGCCCTGGCATCGGCCACCCTGGAACTCGTCCGGGCCTGGGTGGTGTCCGTCACGGGCGACGACGCCACCCGCCGCGCCGTCGCCGCGGAAACCCTCCTGACCCGGGTCCTGGCCTACGCCCGCGTCCATCTGAGGGAACCCGACCTCACCCCGCAACGGATCGCGTGGGCGCACAACACGTCCGTGCGGACGCTGTACCGCCTGTGCGCGGACGGCGGGCTCAGCCTCGAGAAATGGATCGTCCGCAGACGGCTCGAGGGCGCCCGCAGCGACCTCGCGGCCCCCGCACACGCTCACCGCACGATCGAGGCGGTCGCCCGCAGTTGGGGCTTCGGCAATCCCGCCTTCTTCTCACGCCGCTTCCGCGAGGCCTACAGCACCACTCCCAGCGAATGGCGAAGGCTGTCGCGGCAGGGCGAGCCCTCCTGACGTCCTCCACCGAGTGCCCACGGAGGATGAGGAGAGCCCGCCCGATCGCGTCAGCGCACCGAACCCGATCGCGTCAGCGCACCGAACTCGTCAGCCGGTACTGCCCCGGCGGCAGCCGGAACGTCGCCCTGCCGTCGGCGAATCCTGCCGCCCGCACGCCCTCGACCTGCGCGAGCGGTGTACGCCCCGCGCGCACCGACGAAGCCGACACGCTGGGCAGGCTCAGCGTCGCCTCCGTGTTGGCGGGCACGGTGGCCTCGAACGTCAACGTCCCGTCCTTGGCCAGCTCCCAATCGCTGGTGATCTCGCCGTAGGGCGACAGATGCCGCGCCGATACCTGGGTGATGGCGCCGGTCGGGTCGAGGTGCGGCTGGAGCCGGAAGCGCCGGAACCCGGGGTGGTCGGGGTCGACGGCGATGCCCGCCATGTACGCGTACATCCACTCCATGATCGCGCCGTACGAGTAGTGGTTGAAGGAGTTCATCTCCACCGGGCCGAAACCGTCGTCCTTGGAGTAGGAGTTCCAGCGTTCCCAGATCGTCGTCGCACCGTTCTTCACCGAGTACAGCCAGCTCGGCATCGCGTCCTGGTGCAGCAGCTTGTACGCCAGGTCGGGGCGGCCCTCGTCGGTGAGGACCGGCGCCAGCACGTTCACCCCGAGGAAGCCGACCGACAGGGTGTTCTCCGCGTAGTCGACGCGGGCGCTGTCGGGGTGGGCGGCCTTGTACGCCGCGTCGTTGCCGATGTTGTCCGCCAACAGGCCGACCAGCGACCGGCGTTGGGCCTGGGTGTCGTAGAAGCCGAGCTTGAGGACCCACAGGAGCGCCGACTGGCTGTTGTCCTCCGGGTCGCCGCCCATGACCGGCTTGCCGCCGAGGCTGGACCGTACGGTGATCTTGTCGCCGTCGACGGCGATGTACTTGGCCATGAAGGCGCGGCGGACGCGGGTGAAGAGGTCCTCGTACGCCTTCGACTCCGCGGCGCGGTCGGTGGCCTTCGCCATCTGTGCCATCAGGCGGACGCTGTACGCGTAGTAGACGTCGCTCATCAGCTGGGTGCCGGTGTTCTGGAAGGCGAGCCAGTCGGCGAAGATCGCGCCCTGTCCCGCGTAGCTGTCGCCGCCCTTCTTCTTGATCCAGTCGATGTAGCGGACCATCGCGTCCCAGCCGCGGTCGACGATGGTCCGGTCGCCGCTCATCTGCCACACGGTCCACGGCACGACGACCCCGCAGTCCGCCCAACCGCTGCACGGCTCCGCGGCGTTGTACCGGTTGCCGGGCGCGACGGCCGTGAACTGCGCGCCGTCGACGCCGTACGTCCTCTGCGATTCGATCAGGATGTCCTCGAAGTGGCTGAGGAAGGCGACCGAGTCCGTGTTGTAGAGACCGGTGCTGGAAAACACCTGCGTGTCGCCGGTCCAGCCGAGCCGCTCGTCGCGCTGCGGACAGTCGGTGGGCACCCACAGATAGTTGCCGCGCTGGCCCCAATGGACGTTGCTGATCAGCTGGTTGATGTCTTCGTCGTTGGTCGTGATGCTGCCGGTCTCGCGGATCGCGGAGGTCGCGACCTTGCCGGTCAGGTCCGAGACCGTGACCTCGGCGTCCTTCGTGGTCACCGCCACGGACACATAGCGGAATCCGTAGAAGGTGAGCGAGTCCTGGTGTGTCTCGCCGTCATCCGCGCCCTTGAGGACGTACGTGCTCGTGGCCTTCGCCGAGCGCAGATTGGCCCGGTACAGCGAGCCCTCGGGGCCGTCCGCGCCCTTGCTGTCGTCGTTGAGCATCTCGCCGAACCTGACGACGACTTCGGCTCCGGCGGTGCCGCGCAGCGTGTAGCGGGGGACGCCGACCATGTTCTGGCCGAGGTCGAAGACGGCGGTGTCACCGGGGCGCAGGGTGACAGGACCCGGCTTGCCGTCGGTGGAGCGGGCGGGGTCGGGGACGATGCGGCCCTTGCCGTTGGCGCTCGACTCCTCGCCCGTGACCTCGGAGTAGACCGTCAGCGACTGCGGTGTGCGGTCCCACTTCTCCATCAGACGGGCCGTCTCGCCGGGGTAGGCGGTCAGCTTGGCGTCCGGGAACTTCGCGGCGTAACCGACCTCCTCCACGTCCGCCCACTTCGAGGCGTCGAAGCCGCTCGCCGTCCAGCCGGTGAACTCCTTGCGGGCGTCGTAGGTCTGACCGTCGTAGATGTCGTCGGCGCGGTAGGGGCCGGTGTCGGTCGCCTGCCAGCCCGCGCCCGGCTTCGTGACGACGCTCTGCGTGCTGCCGTCCGCGTACCGGATCAGGAGCTTCGCCTTGAGGGCGAGCGGATTGCCGTCCTTGGAGTAGTACTTACTGCCTTCCGAGACGCGCGCGTTGTACCAGCCGTTGCCCAGCACGGCGGCGAGCGTCACGGCACGGCCCCCGCCGCGGGTGACCGACTCCGTGACGTCGTACGTCATGTAGTTGACGCTCGTGTCGTAGTTGGTCCAGCCAGGGGTGAGCAGTTCGGCCGTGCGGCCCTCGCCCTCGGGGACCGTGACACGCTCGCCGTTGACGTACGCCTCGTAGACACCGAGCGCCGACACGTACAGACGCGCCTCGCGCACCTGGCCCTTGCCGCGCAGCGCGGTCTCGCTCCGCAGCAGCGGCGCGCCCGCCGAGTTGGGCTTCTTGCCCTGCATGCCGACCCACTGCGCGCCGTCCCAGCGGGTGGTGCCGTCGCTGCTCAGCAGGGCGGTCTCGAAACGGGCGGCGGGGGAGGTGCCGACCTCGCGGCCGTCCGCGTCCCACACCGTCACGGACCAGAAGTACCCGGTGGACGGCTTGAGTTCGGGCCCGTCGTAGCGCACGGCCACCGAGTCGGACGACGTCACGCGGCCGCTGTCCCACACGTCGGCGCGGGCGAGCCGCGCGGCGCTGGATGCCACCCGGATCCGGTACGCGCCCTGGGTCAGGCCCCGCTTCCGTGAACCGAGCCGCCAGCCGAAGCGGGGGCGGGTGGCGTCGGTGCCGAGGGGGTCGACGCGGTGTTCGGTGGTGAGTCCGGTGACGGCGCCGTTCGGGGGAGCGGGTGGAGCGGGGAGAGTGGCCGGTCCGGTGGGGGCCGCGGCGGCGGACGGGGCCGGGGCCGCGATGACGGGCACCGCGCCCGCGCTCGCGGCGAGGACGGTTCTGCGACGTATGTCGCTGCGCATCTCGGGGTGTCCCTTCGTCGGTGAAGGTGTTCCGGTTCAAACGATTCAGGTACGCGCCTCGAGAGGCAAGGGGCGTGCATGAGGTATGTATGAGGCGCATCCGGCCTACTGATACGACATGCTGGGTGGACGGAGGCAGGGGGAGGGGCGTCGCGCCTGCTGGGGAGATGGTCAAGTCCGAAACGATTCACCCGGTCGTCCGATGTGTCGAACACCGGACGGGCCCCGCCACGTACACTCCGACTGCCGCACCAGCTCACCAGGAGGACCACACCCGATGGGACAGTCCGTGGGGATCAAGGACGTCGCCCGTGAAGCGGGGGTGTCCGTGGGCACGGTCTCGAACGTCATCAACCGGCCCGAGGCCGTGGCCGACGCGACGCGTGCCCGCGTGCAGGCCGCCATCGAGCGGCTCGGCTACGTCCGCAGCGAGTCGGCGCGGCAGTTGCGCGCCGGGCGCAGCCGCATCATCGGCCTGCTCGTCCTCGACATGGGCAACCCGTTCTTCGTGGATGTCGCGCGTGGAGCCGAGCGCGCCGCGCGGGACGCCGGGCTCGGGGTGATGGTGTGCAACAGCGCGCAGAGCCCGGCCGAGGAGGCCGAGTACCTGTCGCTCTTCGCCGAGCAGCGGGTGCGCGGAGTCCTGTTGACGCCCGCCGAGGCGACAGGGCCCACCGTGGAGGCCTTCCGCCGGCACGACATCCCGTTCGTCCTGGTCGACCGCGTCGCCGAGGGCGCCACCGAGTGCTCGGTCTCGGTCGACGACGTCAACGGCGGCGCGCTCGCCGTGCGCCACCTCATCGACGCGGGACACCGCAGCATCGCCTACGTCAGCGGCCCCCGCACGCTCAACCAGGTCCAGGACCGCCGCCAGGGCGCCCTGCGCGCCCTCAAGGAAGCCGGCCTCCCGTCCTCCGCGTTGCGCGAACTCCCGACCGAACGGCTCGACGTGGCGGCGGGCCGCGACGCGGGCGCCCGCCTCCTCGGCCTCACCGAGCGCCCCACCGCCGTCTTCTGCGCCAACGACCTCCTCGCCCTCGGCGTCCTCCAGTCCCTGTACGCGGCCGGGGTCCGGGTCCCCGACGACATCGCGATCGTCGGCTACGACGACATCGAGTTCGCGGCGGCGGCCGCGGTCCCGCTCACATCGGTGCGGCAGCCCGCGGTCCACATGGGCGCCCTGGCCGCGGACCTCCTCCTCGAGGAGATCGAGGCGGCGGACGACCCCGGGCGTGCGCACGAGCACCGACGGGTGGTGCTGCAGCCGGAGTTGGTGGTGCGCGGATCGAGCCTGGGCGCGCGCTGAAAGTCAGCGGACCGTTCGGCCCTACCCGGGGCGGGCGCCCGCGGCTACCGTGCTCCGGAACCGCAGCCGACAGTGCGTGGGGGAGGCCGCCATGCCGACCGGGGACCGTACGAAAACGCCGTGGCTCCCGCCGCGCTGGTTCATCCGCCTGGCCTGGTCGGTGCACCGGGGCGCGTACCGGGCCTCCGGCGGCAGGGTCGGGCTGTGGAAGCCGCGCCCCGACAAATGGGGCACCCTGCGGCTGACCACCACGGGCCGCCGCACCGGCCGCCTGCGAGGCGTCATCGTCGCCTACGTGGAGGACGGTCCGCGCCTGGTCACGCTGGCGATGAACGGGTGGGGCGAGGGCGAGCCGGCCTGGTGGCTCAACCTCCTGGCGCACCCCGAGGCGACAGTCCACCTGGTGGGCGGGCGAAGGGCCGTACGCGCGCGTGCCGCGACGGGTGACGAGCGGACCCGGCTGTGGGACCGCTGGCGCGAGACCGAGACGAACCTGGACGCCCATGCGGCGAAGCGGTCGTTCGAGACCACGGTGGTCGTCCTGGAACCGCTGTCCGGCACGCCGCACGGCGGGTCGCCCGGCGCTTCGGCGTGACCCGTGCCGTATGTGTCGGGACACCGGACCCCATGCACACCGTGCTGCGGGGGTAGCGCCCACCTGCGCCATCGTCATGTGCTGAACTGGGCGGACGTACCGTCCGCACCGCCGCACAGGAGCCGCATTGAGCGCCGCCAGCTATCGACAGGCCGGGGTCGTCCTGACCGACCGTCGGTTCTCCGTACCCCTGGACCACGATCTTCCCGACGGGGAGCGCATCGAGCTCTTCGCACGTGAGGCCGTCGCTCCGGGGCGCGCGCACGAGAACCTGCCGTGGCTGCTCTACCTCCAGGGCGGTCCCGGCTTCGGTGCCAACCGCTTCTCCGGACCGGCGGCCTGGCTCGGCCGCGCGCTGAAGGACTACCGGGTCCTGCTCCTCGATCAGCGCGGCACCGGCGCCTCCGCCACCGTCAACCGCCAGACGCTCCCGCTGCGCGGCGACGTCGAGCAGCAGGCGGACTACGTGGGGCACTTCCGCGCCGATTCGATCGTGCGCGACTGTGAGTTCATCCGCCGGGAGGTCACCGGCGGCGCGCCCTGGACGATCCTCGGACAGAGCTTCGGCGGCTTCTGTGCCGTCCGCTATCTGTCGTCCGCGCCGGAAGGGCTCGAGACCGCGATCATCACGGGTGGCCTGCCCACCCTCGACGGCCACGCGGACGACGTCTACCGGGCCGCGTACCCGCGCGTCGAGCGCAAGGTCCGTGCGCACTACGCCCGTTACCCGATGGACGTCGAGCGGGCGCGGGACATCGCCGCGTACGTCCTCGAGCACGAGCCCGTCCTGCCGAACGGCTACCGGCTGACCCTGCCCGCCTTCCAGTCCCTCGGCATCTGGCTCGGCGCCGGCGACGGCAGCGACCGGTTGCACTACCTGCTGGAGGACGCGTTCGTGCGGACGCCGGGCGGGCGGGAGCTGTCGGACGCGTTCCGCGAACAGGTCGCGGGCGCCCTGTCCTACCGGTCCCACCCGCTGTACGCCCTGCTGCACGAGGCGATCTACGCGCAGGGCGGCCGGGCCACCGACTGGTCCGCGGAGCGCGTACGCGGTGAATTCCCGCAGTTCGACGGGGAGAAGGCCCTCGCGGGCGGCGGTCCGCTGCTGTTCACCGGCGAGACCATCCACCCGTGGCAGTTCGACTGCGACCCGGCGCTGCGGCCGCTGCGCGAGGTCGCGGAGCGGGTCGCGGCCCGCACCGACTGGGCGCCGCTGTACGACCCGACGCGGCTCGCCGCGAACGAGGTCCCGGCGGTCGCCGCCGTCTACCACGACGACATGTACGTGGACACGGAGCACGCACTGCGCACGGCCCGCACCATCCGTGGCCTTCGGCCGTGGGTGACGAACGAGTTCGAGCACGACGGGCTGCGCGCGGGCGGACCGCGGGTGCTCGACCGGCTGCTGTCGATGGCGCGCGGCGAGGCGTAGGGCCTGCCCTGGCGTCGGGCAGGGCCATCCTTCCGGCAGGGCCATACGATGCCCGTATGACCCTGCCCGGACCCAGCACCGAAGCCCCGCTCCAGCCCATGCCGGAGGACTGGCAGCGCGCCCTCGCCGTCGTCGCCCACCCGGACGACCTGGAGTACGGCTGCTCCGCCGCCGTCGCGGCATGGACGGACGCGGGCCGCGAGGTCACCTACGTACTCGCCACCCGGGGCGAGGCCGGCATCGACACCCTCGAACCCGCCAAGTGCGGTCCGCTGCGCGAGCAGGAGCAGCGGGCGAGCGCGGCGGTCGTCGGCGTCCCGGTGGTCGAGTTCCTCGACCACCGGGACGGTGTCATCGAGTACGGCACGGCGCTGCGCCGCGACATCGCCGCCGCGATCCGCCGCCACCGCCCGGAACTCGTCATCACCCTCAACCACCGCGACACGTGGGGCGGCGTCGCCTGGAACACGCCCGACCACGTCGCCGTCGGCCGGGCCACGCTCGACGCGGTCGGCGACGCGGGCAACCGGTGGATCTTCCCCGAGCTGACCGAGCGGGGCCTCGAACCGTGGAACGGGGTGCGGTGGGTGGCCATCGCCGGTTCCGCACAGCCCACCCACGCCGTCGACGCCACGGCGGGGCTCGAGCGCTCCATCACCTCGCTCCTCGAACACCGCACGTACATCGAGGTGTTGACGAGCGAGGACCCGGAGACGTACTGCCGCACCTTCCTGACGGGGAACGCGCAGGCGGCGGCGGAGCGGTTCGGCGGAAAGCCGGCGGTGCCGTTCGAGGTGTTCGGCCGGTAGGGCTCGCGCTCTTCCGCCTCAGCGCCGCAGACGGAGCGCGGAGACGAGGAAGAAGACGCCGCCGAGGAAGGCGTATCCGGCCAGATTGGTCAGGGAAGCGCCGTCCTTCGCCGCCTGGGCGATGAAGGAGGCCCCGGCGAGGGCGGAGATGCCGCCGCTGGCGATCATCGGCCACTGCCCGCCCATGCCGCGCCGCAGGACACCGACGGTCAGCTGGACGATGCCCGCGGTGATCGCCCAGGCGCCCCACAGTCGCAGCACGGCCGGGATGCCGGAGGAGACGGCCGCGAGCAGCCCCGCGGTGGTCAGGACGCTGAGAGCGATGTTGACGTACAGGCCGCGCACCGGACCGCGGTTGGTTTTGGCGGAGCGTACGTCGACGATCGCGCAGGCCACGTCGAACAGGGGATAGAGCACCAGCAGCGTCTTGCTGAGGGTCCCCAGGGAGTCGGCGCTCGTGAACAGCAGCCCGGCCCAGACGGCGGCGAAGGCGAAGCGGAGAAGGTACAGGCGACGCAGCGAGGCGACAGGGTTCGTCGCGGGGGCGGGCGCGGAGACGACGGTTTCCATGAGGATCCCTTTCGGAGGACGCGGGACGCGCCGGAGTGATGGACCGAGGGAGAACGTTCGGTCTCTTCTCATCTAAAGCCGTCCGGGTCCCGCCGTCAAGACCGAACGTTCTCCCTCATGTGCCTGGTACGGTGGGCGCCATGAGCGCGAGCACGACAAGCGGCAGGACGTCCGAGGCGCGGACGCGGCTGCTCTCCACGGCGACCCGCATCTTCTACACCGAGGGCATCCACTCGGTCGGCGTGGACCGGATCATCGAAGAGGCCCAGGTCACCCGGGCCACGCTGTACCGGCACTTCAAGGGCAAGGAAGAGCTCGTCCTCGCCTACCTGCAACAGGCCGATCAGGGCATCCGGGGCCAGGTCGAGGCCGTCCGCGCCCAGGAACTGCCGGCCCCCGACGCCGTCCGTGCCGTCGCTCGCACGATCACCGAGGGCATCCGGTCCTCGGGCTTTCGCGGCTGCGCCTTCCTGAACGCCGCCGCCGAGTACCCGGACCCGTCGCACCCGGTCCACCAGGCCGTGCTGGCGCATCGGCAATGGTTCCTGGAAACGGCCGTCGAGCTGCTCGAACGGGCCGGCCGCACGCCCGCGGACGAGGCGGGCCGGCATTTCGTCATGCTCCGGGACGGCGCCATGGCAGCCGGCTGCCTCTTCGACCCCGCGCTCATCTCCGAGACGTTCCTGCACGGGGTGGAAGGCATCCTGCGCCCCGAGTGAGGGCGGAGTCCCGCTGAGTGCGTCACACTCCGTGCGGGGGTGTCGATCCCTTCGACGCCGAAGGGGCTATCGTGTCGGCATGTCAGCCGAGTTGATCCGTATCGTCTCCCGTTCGTCGCCGATGGCGCTGGCCCAGGTGGAGCGTGTCCGCGCCGAACTCGCCGCGTTGCACCCCGGGATCCGGACCGAGGTCGTTCCGGTCACGACCAGTGGCGACAAGTGGATGGGTGATCTGTCGAAGCTCGGCGGCAAGGGTGCCTTCACCAAGGAGGTCGACCGGGCGCTGCTCGACGGGCAGGCCGACCTCGCCGTGCACTGCCTCAAGGACATCCCGGCCGACCGGCCGCTGCCCGAGGGCTGCACGTTCGGCGCCTACCTCAAGCGGGACGACGTACGGGACGCGCTGATCGACCCGGCGGGCCGCACCCTCGACGAGCTGCCCGAAGGGACGCGCGTCGGCACCTCCTCGGTCCGCCGTGTGGCCCAACTCGCCGCGTCCCACCCGCACTTGGAATGCGTTCCGATGCGCGGGAACGCGAATCGCCGCATGGAGAAGATGGCGGCGGGGGACGCGGACGTACTCCTGCTCGCGCTGTCGGGACTCGAACGCATCGGGCGCACCGACGTCATCACGGAGGTCCTCTCGCCGGAGACGATGTGTCCGCCGATCGGCGCCGGGATCCTGGCGCTGCAGTGCCGCGAGGGCGACGAGGCGACGCTGGAGGCGGTGGCGGGTCTCGGTGACCGCGACACCTGGCGCGAGGCGACGGCCGAGCGCATGTTCCTGCACGTCCTTCAGGGCCACTGCAACTCGCCGATCGCCGGTTACGCCCGCGCCGAGCGCTCCGGCGACCTGTCGCTGCGGGGTTGTGTGTTCACCCCCGACGGCAAGCGGGTGCTCAACGCGCAGGAGTGGGCGGGCCCGTTGGACCCGGCGACGCTGGGGATGTCTGTGGCGGTGGCGCTGCTGCGGCAGGGGGCGCGGGAGCTGATCGACGGGATTCCGCACTGAGGGACCGACCGGCGGGATTCTGTTCCGAGGGCCTGACCGGCCGCTTTCCCTCGTCGCGTAACCTGTGGCACGGGTGTTCGAACATCATGCCGACCAGGAGGGTGACCGGTGATCAGTGCGACCGCAGTCGGGGGAGTGGCCCTGATCGAACTGGGCATGGCCCTCACGCCGGGACCGAACATGATCCATCTCGCCTCCCGTGCGATCACCCAAGGGCGCAGGGCGGGCCTGGTCAGCCTCAGCGGGACGGCCGTGGGATTCGTGGCCTATCTGGTGGCCGCGGCCGCGGGCCTTTCCGCGCTGTTCGCCGCCGTGCCGGTGGCGTTCCTGGTGGTCAAGCTCGCCGGAGCCGCCTACCTGGCCTATCTCGCCTGGAGCATGCTCAAGCCCGGCGGCCGCTCGCCGTTCGCTCCGGCGGCGGATCTGCCCCCGGTCTCCGACGCCCGGCTGTTCTCGATGGGGCTGCTGACCAACCTGCTCAACCCCAAGATCGCGCTCATGTATGCCGCGCTGCTGCCCCAGTTCCTCGACCCGCACGCCGGTCCTGCCTGGGGGCAGCTGCTCCAACTCGGCGGCGTACAGATCGTCGTGGGGATGACCGTGAACGCCCTGATCATGCTGGGCGCCGCCCGCGTGTCGGGGTTCCTGGCCGCCCGTCCCCGCGCCATGACCGCCCAGCGGTTCACGGCAGGCGGCCTGCTCGGCGTCTTCGCGCTGCGCACCGCGCTGTCCCGTACGCCGGTCTCCGGTTGAGCCCAGCCCGTATCACCTAAGGGGTACGAGCCCGGGCCGCTGCCCGCGGCGCCCTGTCGGGGAGCCGCACCGCCGCCGCACCGGCCACGAGTACCAGGACCGCGAGCGCCGTCAGCGTCACACCCATCGATGCCACGAAGTCCGTGCCGGAGGCGAGCAGCGTCGTCGCCGTCGCCACGCCGAGTGTCGGGCCCACGTTCATCGCCGTCTGCTGGAGGCCGCCCGCCACGCCGGCGGCGCCGTGGTCGGCCCGGCGGACGAGGGACTCCGTCGCGGCGACCATCACCGTGCCGAAGCCCGTGCCCATCGCCAACGCGCAGGCTCCGATGGCCAGTTGAGACGCCGACGTGTCGAGGCGGCCGAAGCCGAACACCCCCGCCGCGAGGACCAGCATCCCGGCTGACGTTGTCGCCCGGGACCCGTAGCGGCGCAGCAGTACCGGGGTGAGCGGTGCCGCGAGCATCATGCACAGGGCGGCGGGCAGCATCCGCAGCGCCGTGCCGAGCGGGTCGAGGCCGAGCACGTCCTGCAAGAAGTACGTGGCCACGAACAGCGTGCCGAACAGGGCCGCCGAAGCCGTCAACAGGATGCCGAGCGCCGGCGCGACGGCCGGGGACGCGAGCAGCGCGGGGGACAACAACGGGTCCGTCGCCCGGCGTTCGTGCACCACGAAGGCCACCGCCGCCGTCCCCGCCCCTGCCGCGAGCAGCACCGTGCCCGCGGACCAACCCGCTCCCGGGAGTTCGGTCAGCGCCGCCACCAGGCAGCCCAGCGCCACCGCGAGCAGCAGCGCACCGCCCGGATCGAGCCCGACGGCGCGCGTTCCGGCCTCCGAAGCCCGGTCCCGTACCGCCAGGACGAGCACCGCGATCGCCACCGCCGGCAGCACGCCCAGGAAGAACACCGAACGCCAGCCCAGCTGTGCCGTGAGCACCCCGCCGACCAGCGGACCCGCGGCCGCCGCGACACCGATCGCGCTGGTGCGCAAAGCGATCGGCATACCGAGCGAATCGGCGTCGTACGCGGCCCGCAGCATGCCGAGCGTCGCAGGCTGCAGCAGCGCGCCGCACACGCCCTGGAGCACGCGCAGCCCGATCACCCAGCGGATGTCCGGTGCGACACCGATCCCCGCGGACGCCGCCGCGAACCCGAGCATCCCGTACCCGAAGAGCCGGGTGTGCCCGTAGCGGTCGCCGAGCCGTCCGGCGAACACCAGCAGGCTGGCCACCGCGATCAGATAGCCGGTGCTGGTCCACTGGACCTGCGCGAGGGAGGCGCCGAGGTCGTCCTGAAGCGCGGGCTGGGCGACGGTCAGGACCGTGCCGTCGAGCGCGACGAGGACCGCGCCGACGACGCTGCCCGCGAGTGTGACGCGCCGACGCGTGCGGCCGTTCATCGGGGCGCCGGGCCCAGATGGGCGTCGAGCACCGAGGTCAGCAGTGGCTCGATGTCCTCGACGGCGACGGCCAGTTGGAGACTGCCCCAGCCCCACAACTGGGCGACACCGTGCAGATTTGCCCACAACGCGCCCGCCACGAGAGCCGGTTCCGCATCCGGGCGCGCTGCCGCCACCCGGTCACTGAGCACCTTGAACAACGGGAGGCTGGTCTCACGCAGCCCCAATTCTCCGCTCTCCAACAGATCATGACGGAACATCAGCTCGTACATGCCGCGGTGTCGCGCGGCGAAGCCGAGATAGGCGCGCGACAGGGAGGCCACCTGGGTGCGAGGGTCCTGTCCGGCGTCGGAGAGCGCCCGCGTGGCCTGGTCGCCGAGATCCGTGAAGCCGCGTCGGGCGATCGCCGACAGCAGTTCGAGGTGGGTGGGGAAGTAGCGGCGGGGCGCGCCGTGCGAGACCCCCGCCCTGCGGGCGATCTCGCGCAGCGACAACGCGGCCGCGCCCTCCGTGTCGACGAGTGTCACGCCGGTGTCGATGAGGCGCTCGCGGAGGCCGCCGGTGGCGGTGTCGTTCGGCTGCATAGACACTGTCTACCCGATGCGGGTAGACAGTGTCTACACCTGGCCGGTGCTTGTGTGGAACGCCGGCGGAGTGTCCAGCGGGGCGCCTAGGGTCTGTCGCGCGCCAGCAACGCGACAGCGGTCCTCATCCGGTCCACGTAGAACTCCCGTGATGTGGCCTGGTATTTGAGGCCGATCGATGTGCTGATCAATGTCTGGGCGACGGGGGTGGCGGCCTCTTGTGTCGACGTGGGGGCGATCGCGTCGGTGATCAGTTTCTCGAAGCGTCGTGGTGCGGTGTCGACGATCTCGCCGAGGTGCCCGGGGTTGTCTTCGATGACCGCTGTCACGTCGCGCGCCATCGGGCCGACGTACCGGCCCGCCCACCGGTCGAACGCGTCCACGAGGCGTTCCGCAAGGGGGCGGCCGGTGTCGGCCAGGATGTGTTCGACCGCGTCGATGTCCTGCTCCAGGGTCTGGGTGACCGCGGCGCGGAACAGGGTCTCCTTCGAGGAGAAGAGGAAGTAGAGGCCGGGCCGGGAGATGTGCGCGGCGCGTGCCACCTCGTCCATGGAGGTTTTCCGGTATCCGAAGCGCGCGAACGCGGCCATGGCGGAGTCCAGGACCAGGGTGCGGCGGTCGGCGTCGGGGGTGCTCATGGGGTGAGCGTAGGGGTGGTATTCGAACTATACAAATCTAGTCCAGTGCGTATAGTCGGTCGTATGGATGCTCCCGGCCTCATCACCACTCCCTTCACCGCCTCGACCACCGCTGATGAGGTGCTGCGCGGCATTGACCTCGCCGGTGTCCGCGCGGTCGTGACGGGGGCCTCCTCCGGACTCGGGGCCGAGACGGCGCGTGCGCTGGCCGCGGCCGGGGCGGGGGTGACGCTCGCCGTCCGCGACACCGCCGCGGGGGAGGGTGTCGTCGAGAGGATCGAGAAGTCGACGGCCGGGTCCCGGCCGCGGGTCGCCCGACTGGACCTCGCCGACGCGGCCTCCGTCGCGCGCTTCGTCGACACCTGGAGCGGCCCGCTGCACCTGCTGATCAACAACGCCGGTGTGGTCACCGGTGGCCTCGAACGCACGCGCGCGGGCTGGGAGTTGCAGTTCGCGACGAACCATCTCGGTCACTTCGCGCTGGCCGTCGGGCTGCGTGGCGCGCTGGCGCGGGGAGCGGCCGAGCGCGACGGGGCGCGGATCGTCTCGGTCAGTTCCACGGCGCACATGCGGGCCGGCGTCGACTTCGGCGACCTTCACTTCGAGCGTCGCACGTACGATCCTCAGGTCGCCTACGCCCAGTCCAAGACGGCGAACTCGCTCTTCGCCGTCGAGGCGACCCGCCGCTGGGCGTCCGACGGCATCGTGGCCAATGCGGTGAACCCAGGGGGTGTCGCGACGGGGCTGCAGCGGAACTTCACGCCCGAGCAGAAGGCGTCACTCGACGCCGCCGAGGCCGCCGGTACCTTCACGTACAAGACGGTCGAGCAGGGGGCCGCCACCGGCATCGTCGCGGCGGTCGCCCCGCAGTTCGCCCACACCGGGGGCCACTACCTCGACGACGGGCGCGAGGCGTACACGGTGCCGAACGACGCCGAACTCGCGCGGCATCCGCACGGCGTCAAGGAATGGGCGCTCGACCCGGCGACGGCCGAGCGCCTCTGGACGGTCTCGTCCGACCTGCTCCGCGCCTGACCTTCCGACGCCGGGCTACGGTGTGGCGCTCGCCGACCTCGGTGGTGCGGCGAGCTTCAGGCCCACCTCGACCAGCGTCCAGCCCACCCGCGTACGCAGGCCACGGGAAGGCCGACCGGTCGTGCGGGGGTGATGGTGAGTGGAGGCCTCGGCGCGGAGTTCGCCGGCGCGCGTGTGGTGCAGGAAGAGGTGCATGTGCGGGTCGGGGTGCATCGGCGTACGGCCTCTCACTCTGTGACCAGTGGGAACGCGTGGGTATGTAGGCGCACTTGCGCCGTGCCCTCGGCGCTCTCGGGAGCGGGTCTGTCGTGGTAGGTGCGGATGATGGCGTGCAGCTTCCTCATGAGCTCGCGGGTGACTTCGGGGGTGAGGTTCAGCGTCCAACTGCTCATCTCCCAGGCGCTGTTCCAGTCCTCAGTCCAGTCGTGGCGATTGCCGAGCCAGGTCGACAGGTCGCGGGTGTGCGTGGTCAGCAGCTCGTGGAGGTACAGATCGGCTGCGCCGCGCACCTCCGGATTCTTGTCCGTCATGAGGGCGTCATCGAAGCGAAGGCCCTGATAGGCGGCCTTCCACCAGCGCTCCCGCCCCTTGCCGTGCTCCGGCGCGTCCTCAATGAACCCGTAAGCGGCGAGCTGGCGCAGGTGGTAACTGGTGGCGCCGCTGGACTCGCCCAGCCTCTCGGCGAGTTGGGACGCGGTGGCGGGCCCGCCGAAGCGTAGCGAGTCCAGCAGCTGCATCCGGAGCGGGTGTGCGAGCCCGCGCAGGGAGCGGGCGTCGAGATTGCGGACCTTCGGCTGTGCGGGCTCGGTCATGCGTGCAAAGGTAGCGTTGCAAAGAAACCCTTGCAAGGGTTTCTTTGCATCCAACGCCCCGACTGATTGCGCGAGTTGGAGGCTCGGCGGGCCTTCAGGATGCGACCCCCCGCCGCTACCCTGCGCGGATGATCGACACGACCGACACCCGTATCCCCGAAGGGGACGAGCGGCGGCTGCGCCTCGACGTCGAGAAGAACGGCATCGGTGTGCTCACGCTGTGCCGTCCGGCCAAGCTCAACGCCTGGAGCTGGGAGTCCAGTCGGCAGCTGGGTGTCATGGCCGACCGGATCCGGTTCGACGAGCGGATACGTGTCGTGCTGTTGCGCGCCGAGGGGCGGGCCTTCTGCGCGGGGATCGATGTGACGGCGCCGGGCGGTGGCATCGAGGGGGAGAGCGGTTCCGCGCGGCATCGGGCGTACTACGAGGGCATCCGGTGGGCGCACGAGCGGTTCGCCGCGTTCGCGCGGCTGCCGCAGCCCGTGGTCGCGGCCGTGCAGGGGTACTGCCTGGGCTTCGGGTTCGAACTGGCGCTCATGGCGGATGTGCGGATCGCGGCCGACGACGCCGTGTTCGCGCTGCCGGAGGCGCAGTTGGGGGTCGCCGTCGACGCGGGCGGGGATCTGCGGATCGCGCGCGAGGCGGGGGCCGGATGGGCGAAGTTCCTCGCACTGACGGGGCGGCGGATCGACGCGGAGACCGCCCACCGGCTGAACCTGCTCCAACAGGTTGTACCGGCCGAGGAGTTGGAGCGTTCCGCACGTGACGTAACAGCCGAGATCGCCGGTAACGCGCCGCTCGCCGTGCAGTCCGTCAAGCGTGACATCGACGCGTATGCCGACGCCGGGCTCGACGCGGCGCTCGACCGCGTCGCCATGAGCGCGGCGCTGACGCTCACCTCCGAGGACGCGACCGAAGGATTCACGGCGAAGGCGCGGCGCAGGCCGCCGGAATACCGGGGCGCGTGAGATGTTCGCAAAGGTGTCGGCGGGCCACGTCGACGTCGTAGCGTCCGCCCCGCCCGAAAGGTGACCATGACCACCGCACCCTTCGACCCGCACACCCTTCTCGCCGAGAGCAGGCTCGGTGTGCTCGCCACCCTCAAGGCCGACGGCCGGCCCCAACTCTCCCCGGTCCAGCCCTTCTTCGACCCCGACACCGAGACGCTGTACGTGTCGATGACCGAGGGCCGCGCCAAGACCGCGAACCTGCGCCGCGACCCCCGCGCCGCGCTGGAGGTGACCGCCTCCGACGGCCGGGCCTGGGCCACCGCCGAGGGCGCCGTGACGCTCGTCGGACCGGGCGTCGACCCCAAGAGTCCCGAGGTCGACGCGCTCGTCGACTACTACCGCAAGGCGGCGGGCGGGCACCCGGACTGGGACGAGTACCGGTCGGTGATGGTGTCCGACCGCCGGGTGCTGATGGTGATGGCCGTGGACCACGTGTACGGGCAGCGGATCGGCTGAGACCCGTACGGCGCGCGTGGCCCGTCAGCCGCCCTCGAACGGGCCGCGCCCCATCTGCTCGCGCACCGGCGTCACCGGCGCGTTGACCAGAGCGCGTCGCTGCCAGTTCGCGCCGTCCACCACCAGCGTGTGACCGCTGACGAAACGGGCGTAGGGCGAGGCGAGGAACGTCGCCGCCCACCCCAACTCCCGTGGCGCGCCCACCCGGAGAGCGGGCTGGCGGGCGGCGGGGTCGTCGGCGCGGTCGAGGCCCGCGCGGATGTCGGGCGTCATGTCCTCGTGCGGCATGAGGCCCGGCACCAGGCCGTTGACCTGGATCCCGTACGGCCCCCACTCCACGGCGAGCGTCTCCACCAGATTCTTCACGCCCGCCTTCGCCGCCGAACTGTGCGCGAAACCGGGCCCGCCCGTCCACGCGTACGACGCGCCGACGGCGATCACCGAGCCCGGCGTGCCCGCCGCCAGGTGCCGGCGTCCGAACTCGCGGGTCATGAAGTACGTACCGTTGAGCGTGATGTCGATGACCGAGCGCCAGCCGTTCGGCGACAACTCCTCCGCCGGTACGGGGAAGTTGGCGGCCGCGTTGTTCACCAGCACGTCGGGCATCCGGCCGTGCGCCGCGAACGCCGCGTCGAAGACCTCCGTGATCCGGGCGGCGTCGCGGATGTCGCAGGTCGCCGCCGTGATCAGCCCCGCGCCCTCGATCGCCTGCAACTCCTCGCGCGCGGGCGCCAGATGCTCCGCCTTCCGGCTGACGATCATCACGCCGGCGCCGAGCCGGGCGAACTCCGCGGCGACGGCCCGCCCGAGCCCCGTACCACCCCCGGTCACCAGCACGAGCCGGTCGTCGTACGTGCCCGGGGACAGCGCGGATGCGCCGAGCGGGGGAGGGGCGGGGAGGCCGCGCGGGGCGGGCGAGGAGTGCGTCATGGCGCACATGGATACCGCGTGAACGCTCAATCTTCCATGGGTGGAGGGGAGTTGGGTCAGCGGAGTCGTGCGGAATCGGTGTCCAGGAGTGCGCGGGTGCGGAGTCCGTCGGGGTCGTCACGCAGTTCGTAGATCTCGATGCGGTGGTCGGGCCGGTCCGACTGGGCCCAGAGCTGGAAGTCGACGGTGATCTCGCCGGCCCCGGGGTGGACCATGCGTTTGGTGCCGGCGACGCATTCGCCGACGCGCCCCGAGGCCCACAGGGCGGCGAAGTCGTCGTCGTGGACGCACAGTTCGCCGACCATGCGGGTCAGGGCTTCGTCGTCCGGGTACTTCCCGCTGATCAGCCGCAGATAGGCGACGTAGTCGGCGGCCTCCTGGCCCCAGTCCCGGTACAGCGACCGGGCCTGCGGGTCGAGGAAGAGCAGGCGGGGCAGGGAGGGGCGGGTCTCGGGGTGCTCGGGCGTGTCGGCCGGCAGGTGCGGGGCGATCAGGGCGTGCCCGAGCTCGTTCCAGGCCAGCACGTCGTTGCGGCGGCCGAGGATGACCGCGGGGCGGGTGTCGACCAGCGACAGCAAGGTCCGCGCGTTCCGGCCGGCGGTCTCAGGCCCGGAGTCCGGGGCGGCGGCGGTGGTGCGCTTGGCGCGCACGAGGTCGAGCAGGTGCTCGGTCTCCGTGACGGACAGCTGCAGCGCCCGGGCCAGGGCCAGCAGGACCTCGTCGGAGGCATGACGGCTGTGGCCCTGTTCCAGGCGGGTGTAGTACGTGACGCTGACCCCGGCCAGCTGTGCGACCTCTTCCCGCCGCAGGCCCGGGACGCGGCGGCGCACCCCGAAGCCGTTGAGGGGGGTCGCCTCCGGCGGCAGGGCGGCGCGCTTGGCCCGGAGGAAGACGGCCAGATCACCTGGATCGTTCATATATCAACCGTATGCGGTGATGTCCGCGCGCGACCATATCCCTGTCGGTGCCACCCTTCCCCAGGGGTGCAAAAGCCGGGATCTGGTAGCTGACCTGCGTGTCTTTCACGATCGGGAACATGCCTCTTCCCATCATTGCGCTCGCCCTGACCGCGTTCGCGCTCGGCACGGCAGAACTCGTGCCCAACGGTCTGCTGCCGCTCATCAGCGACGACCTCGCCGTATCGGTCTCCCAGGCGGGCTGGGTGACCACCAGCTTCGCGCTCGGCGCGATGATCGGCGGCCCGCTCGTCGCGGCCGCCACGCTCCGCCTGCCCCGCAAGCCCGTGGTCATCTGGCTCACCCTGGTGTTCCTGGTGGCCAACGCCGTTACCGCCCTCGCCGGCAGCCTGCTGGTGGTGTCCGTCTCCCGTGCGCTCGCCGGAGCCATGCTGGGCGGGTTCCTCGGCACCGCGATCACCATCGCCGGCGGTCTGGTCGCCCCGAATCGGCGGGCCACGGCCATCGCCGTCGTCTTCACCGGATTCACCGTCTCCAACGTGATCGGTGTCCCCGTCGGCAACGTCGTCGGACGCGCGGCCGGCTGGGAGTCGGCGTTCTGGGTCGTCTCCGCCCTCGCCGCCGTCGGCGCCCTCGCCATGTGGCTGTTGCTGCCCGCAGCGCCCGCGGGCGGCGACGGTGCGGGCGAGGACCGCGGCTTCACCGTCCTGCGCGGCGGGGGACTGTGGGCCGCATTCCTCGCCATCGCACTCAGCTACGGCGGCCTGTTCGTCGTCTACACCTACATCGCCCCCTACCTGACCACCGTCACCGGCGTGTCCGCCGGCTCCGTCACCTGGATCCTGCTGCTGTTCGGCGCGGGCCTGATCGCCGGGAACGCCCTCGGTGGCCGTTACGCGGACCGCTCGGTGACCCGCACCGTCGTCGTCATCCTCGGTGCCCTGACCGTCGGGCTGCTGGCCCTGTGGGCGCTGGGCCCGGTCCTGCCCGCGACACTGGTCCTCCTGGTGCTGCTCGGCGGCGCGGGCTTCGGCATGGTTCCGCCCCTGCAGTCCTACGTGCTGCACATCGCCGGGGCCGCCTCCGCCCTGGTCTCGGCGCTCGCGGCCGCGTCGTTCAACGCGGGCGTCGCCCTCGGCTCCGCGATGGGCGGCCTCGTCCTGGCCCGCACCCACCACTATCCGGAACTGGCCGTGACCGGCGCCACGATGACCCTGATCGGCCTGATGGTCTTCCTGCTCATCGAACGCCGCCGGCCGACCCCACGAGTCTCCTCGTGTGAGTCCGCCCCGAGGCCCCTTGCCGAATCTATCGAATTTCGATAGATTCCCATCGCAATTCAATGGGAAGGTCAGGGTGGGTCATGGGGAAGTGGACTGTACGTGCGCTGCGTGGCGTGCTTGCGGTGGTGTTCACGGGCACCGTGTTCGTGCAGGTGTCGATGGCGTGGCTGCTGATCAGCGGGAGCGACCCGGAGGGCGGCACGCTGCCGCTGACCGCCCTGCGCGTGATCACGATCCTGGGGATGGTCGCGGCCCAGGTCGCCCTGGTCTGCGTATGGCGGCTCGTGGCGATGGTGCGCCGGGGAACCGTGTTCTCCCACGCGGCCTTCCGGTACGTGGACGGGGTGATCGGCGCGATCGTGGCAGCCGCGGCGCTGTGGTTCACGGTCACGGCCGTCAACGCTCCCGGCCAGCGGGATGACCCGGGCGTCACCCTCATCATGGGCGGCATCGGCCTGGCGATCCTCGGCGTCGCGCTCATCGTCCTCGTACTGCGGATGCTGCTCGCCCAGGCGGTCGCGCGCGACGTCGAGGCGACGGAGCTGCGGGCCGAGCTCGACGAGGTGATCTGATGCCGATCGTCGTCGACGTCGACGTGATGCTGGCCAAACGCAAGATGTCCGTCGGCGAGCTGTCCGACCGCGTGGGCATCACCCCCGCCAACCTCGCGGTCCTGAAGAACGGCCGCGCCAAGGCAGTCCGCTTCACCACCCTCGCCGCCCTCTGCGAGGTCCTCGACTGCCAGCCGGGGGACCTGCTGCGGTGGGAGGGGGAGGGAGACGCGGGCGAGTGACGTACCCGGGGCGGGGCGTGAGGGGCACACCCCGCTCCGCCCCGGATATTCCTCACGCCCCCACAACCTCCCGCCGCGCCCGTGCCACCGCCTGCTCGCCCTCCGGTGAGAACACCCCCGCGCGGCGTCGCGTGACCTCTTGGTCAAGGTCTGCCTGGAGGAGTTGGGCGTGGAGGGTGACGCCGGCGCGGTAGCCCGCGCTTGCCGCGTTGACGACCTGTTCGGCGGGGCCGGTTGCGTTTCCGACCGCCCAGACGCCCGGGACGCTGGTCAGGCCGGTGGGGTCGACCTCGACGAACGGGCCCGCCGGGGTGTCCTTCGTGCGGGCGCCGAGCGCGCTCAGCAGGGAGTCGCGCGGGGCCATCACCGTCGGGACGACCAGTACGGAGCGGGGGAAGACCCGGCCGCCTTCGAGGCGCACGCCGGTCAGCCGGTCGTTCGTCACCTCGATGCCGTCGACCTTGCCGCTCACCACGCTCACCCCGGCCGCCGCCAGCGTCTGCCAGTGCTCGTCCGGGAGGTCGTCCTCGTCCGCGCCGTTCAGGAACAGTGTCACGTCGGAGGAGAGGTCGCTGAAGAGAACTGCCTGGTGGATGCCCGTCGCCTTGCGGTAGAGGACGGCGATGGGCTGGTCGCGCACCTCGTAGCCGTGGCAGAACGGGCAGTGGATCACGTCGTCGCCCCAGCGGTCGGCGAGGCCCGGGATGTCGGGGAGTTCGTCCACCAGGCCGGTGGCGATGACGAGGCGGCGCGCGTGAACCCGGTCGCCGTCCGCCAGCGTCACGTCGAACTCGCCGGAGCCGTCCGGTTCGGCCGCCGTCACCCGGTCCCGTACCAGCTCGACGCCGTACTCCGTGACCTCCCGCCGCACCTCCGCCAGGAACTCGGCCGGCGGCATGCCGTCCCGCGACGGGAAGCCGTGCATGTGTGCGGCCGGCGCGTTGCGGGGCTCGCCCGCGTCGACCACGAGGACCGAGCGGCGCGAGCGGCCCAGGATCAGCGCCGCCGTCAGGCCCGCCGTTCCGCCGCCGACGACCACGACCTCGTACGCGTCCTGCTTGACCTGTGCCTGCATGGTGACCACCTCGTACCGGGGAAAGTGCCTTGCTCCGAAGGTGCACCCGCTCTCCCCGTATTGACAAACAAGCTTGCTGAAACTGCAATGGATTCATGAATCGGCAAGGTCATCAGAACCACGAGGACGAACAGTCGGACGCGAGCATGGACGCCGTCCTGTCCGGCGTGGGGTCCAGGCTGCGCGCGCTCCGCAAGGACCGCGGCGCCACCCTGTCCGGGCTCTCCGAGACCACCGGCATCTCCGTGAGCACGCTGTCCCGCCTGGAGTCGGGCCTGCGCAAGCCCAGCCTGGAGCTGCTGCTGCCCATCGCCCGCGCGCACAAGGTGCCGCTGGACGAGCTGGTCGGCGCCCCGCCCGTGGAGGACCCGCGGGTGCAGGCGAAGCCGATCGTTCGGGGCGGCCGGACCATGATCCCGTTGACGCGGAAGCCGGGCGGGCTCCAGGCGTACAAGGTGATCGAGCCGAAGCGCAGGGTCGAGAACCCGGAACAGAAGTCGCACGAGGGCTACGAGTGGATGTACATGCTGTCCGGGAAGCTGCGACTGCTGCTCGGTGAGCACGATGTGGTGCTCGAACCCGGCGAGGCCGTGGAGTTCGACACGCGTGTGCCGCACTGGTTCGGGTCGACGGGGGAGGGGCCCGCCGAGTTTCTGATCCTTTTCGGTCCGCAGGGCGAGCGCATGCACGTACGGGCCCGTCCCGCGCGCAAGAAGGAACAGTGACCCCGACGGGGCATTCACAGATCGGCAAGCGACCGCTTAGTATGCGGCCGAACCCGGTTTGACGAAGCAGTCCCGTGGAGGCTCCGCATGCAGGCATGGCAAGTGCACGAGAACGGCGAGCCGAGCGAGGTGATGCGCCTCGAGGAGGTGGCGCGTCCCGAGCCCGGCGAGGGGCAGGTTCTGCTCAAGGTGCGCGCCGCCAACATCAACTTCCCGGACGCCCTGCTGTGCAAGGGGCAGTACCAGGTGACGCCGCCGCTGCCGTTCACACCGGGCGTGGAGATCTGCGGCGAGACCGAGGACGGCCGCCGCGTCATCGCCAACCCCGTGCTGCCGCGCGGCGGCCTCGCCGAGTACACGGTCGCCGACGCGAAGTCCCTGCTGCCCGCGCCCGATTCGCTGGACGACGCCGAGGTCGCCGCCCTGCACATCGGCTACCAGACCGGCTGGTTCGGCCTGCACCAGCGCGCCCACCTCCAGGCGGGGGAGACGCTGCTCGTGCACGCCGCCGCGGGCGGCGTCGGCAGCGCCGCCGTACAGCTCGGAAAGGCCGCGGGCGCCCGGGTCATCGGCGTCGCCGGCGGCCCCGAGAAGGCGAAGGTCGCCGCCGAACTCGGCTGCGACGTCGTGATCGACCGGCGCTCCGAGGACGTCATCGCCGCCGTGAAGGAGGCCACCGGCGGCCAGGGCGCCGACGTGATCTACGACCCGGTGGGCGGCGACGCGTACCGGCAGTCCACGAAGGTCGTCGCCTTCGAGGGCCGCATCGTCGTCGTCGGCTTCGCCTCCGGCGCCATCCCGACCGCGGCGCTCAACCACGCGCTGGTGAAGAACTACTCGATCCTCGGGCTGCACTGGGGCCTGTACGCCACCAAGAACCCGAAGCTCATCCCGCACTGCCACCAGAAGCTCACCGAGCTGGCCGCGAGCGGCGCCATCAAGCCCCTCGTCAGCGAGCGCGTCGACCTGAGCGACGCCGCGTCCGCCGTCCAGCGCGTCGCCGACGGCGTCACGACGGGCCGCGTCGTGGTGGTGCCGGGTCTGAACGCCCGCCAGCAGGAAGGAGCCGCCGCATGAGCCTCGACGCCGCGCAACTGAGGTCCCGTACACAGGAGTTCCTCGCCGCCCACCCGCCCGCGACCACGAGCCGCGAGGACTTCCTCAGCGCCCGCTTCGACGCCGGGCTCGCCTGGGTGCACTACCCGGAGGGCCTCGGCGGGCTCGACGCGCCGCGCGCCCTGCAAGCCGTCGTCGAGGCCGAGATGACCGCGGCCGGCGCCCCGGACAACCACCCGCGGCGCAACGGCATCGGGCTCGGCATGGCCGCCCCCACCATCCTCCGCTACGGCACCGAAGAGCAGAAGAAGCGGTTCCTGAAGCCGCTCTGGGTCGGCGACGAGATCTGGTGCCAGCTGTTCAGCGAGCCGGGCGCAGGCTCCGACCTCGCCGCGCTCGGCACCCGCGCCGTCCGTGACGGCGACACCTGGATCGTCAACGGCCAGAAGGTGTGGACGTCCAACGCGCACAACGCCCGCTTCGCGATCCTCGTCACCCGCACCGACCCGGACGTGCCCAAGCACAAGGGCATGACGTACTTCGTGTGCGACATGACCGACCCCGGCGTCGAGGTCAGGCCGCTGCGCCAGATCACCGGCGAGGCCGAGTTCAACGAGGTGTTCCTCTCCGACGTCCGGATCCCCGACGCCCACCGGCTCGGCGAGGTCGGCGACGGCTGGCGGGTCGCCCAGACCACCCTCAACAACGAGCGCGTCTCCATCGGCGGCATGCGCGTGCCGCGCGAGGGCGGGCTCGTCGGCATCGTCGCCAAGACCTGGCGCGAGCGCCCCGAACTGCGCACCCACGACCTGCACCAGCGCCTCGTCAAGCTGTGGGTCGAGGCCGAGGTCGCCCGCCTCACCAGCGAGCGGCTGCGCCAGCAGCTCGTCGCCGGACACCCCGGCCCTGAGGGCGCCGGCATGAAGCTCGGCTTCGCCCGCCTCAACCAGGAGATCAGCGGCCTGGAGGTCGAACTCCTCGGCGAGGAAGGCCTGTTGTACGACGACTGGACGCTGCGGCGGCCGGACATCGTCGACTTCTCGGGCCGCGAGGCCGGCTACCGGTATCTGCGCGCCAAGGGCAACAGCATCGAGGGCGGGACGAGCGAGATCCTGCTGAACATCGTCGCCGAGCGCGTCCTGGGCCTGCCGTCCGAGCCGCGCACCGACAAGGACGTCGCCTGGAAGGACCTCGCCCGATGACCACGACGACCACCACGAACACCGAACCCGACCTCCTCTACTCCGAGGAGGAGGAAGCGCTCCGCTCGGCGGTCCGCGACCTGCTCACCGACCACTGCGACGCCACCGAGGTCCTCGCCCGCGTCGACACGGACGCGCCGCACGACCGTGAACTGTGGAAGAACCTCGCCGAGACGATGGGCCTGGCCGGGCTCCTCGTCCCGGAGGACAAGGGCGGCCAGGGCGCCACGCACCGCGAAGCGGCCGTCGTCCTGGAGGAGTTGGGGCGCGCCGTCGCCCCGGTCCCGTACCTGACGAGTGCCGTCATCGCCACGGAGGCGCTGCTCGCCTGTGAGGGTGACGAGGCGGCCACCGTCCTCGCCGGACTCGCCTCCGGCCGTTCCATCGGCGTGCTCACCGTGCCGCTGTCGGCCACGCCCGGGCAGGACTTCAGGGACGTACGAGAAGAGGGCGGGGCGCTGACCGGCCGCGTCACCGGCGTCGCGGACGCGTCCGCCGCCGACGTGTTCCTCGTGCCCACCGCGAGCGGCCTGTTCGCGGTCGACGCGGGCGCCGAGGGCGTCACCGTCGAGCCGCAGGTCTCGCTGGACCGTACGCGCCCGCTGGCCGCTGTGGCATTCGCGGGGGCCGCGGGGCGGAAGCTGACCGACAGCGCGGCGACGGCGGTGCGGCGCGCGCTGCGGGCCGGTGCCGGGCTGCTCGTGTCCGAGCAACTGGGCCTCGCGGACTGGTTGTTGACGGAGACCGTGCGCTACACGAAGGAGCGCAACCAGTTCAACCGGCCCGTCGGCTCCTTCCAGTCGCTCAAGCACCGGCTCGCCCAGCTGTGGCTTGAAACGGTCAACACCCGTGCCGCCGCCCGCAATGCCGCCGACGCGCTCGCGACCGGCAGCGAGGACGCGGACATCGCGGTCGCCGTCGCCCAGGCGTACGCGGCACCCGTCGCGGTGCACGCCGCCGAGGAGGCGCTGCAGCTGCACGGCGGCATCGGCATGACGTGGGAGCACCCGATCCACCTGTACCTCAAGCGCGCCAAGGCCGACTCGATCGCGCTCGGTACGGCGGGCCGGCACCGGGAGGAGCTGGCCGAACTGGTCGACCTGCGCGCTCCCTGACGGCAGCCGCCGTGCACACAACTCCACAGCCGGGTTTTACCTCTCCTTGACGAGATGGCATTATTGCGACTCTTTCGCAATAACAGTAGATCTTGAATAGGGGTGGGTGGCGTGGCCAGGCCGGCACGGAGCGCGACAGCAGGGGCAGCGTTCATCGCACTGGCGGTGACCGCTGCGGCCTGCGCGGCGCCGAACGACGACGCCAAGAGCGGCGGCGGCGACAGTGCCGTCGTCGGCATCGCCTACGAGCCCGACAGCCTCAGCCCGCTCCTCGGCTACGGCAAGGACGGCAACTCGAAGATCTTCGACGGGCTGCTCACGCACGACGCCGACATGAAGCTCAGGCCCGCGCTCGCGGCCGAGCTGCCGAAGGTGAGCGACGACGGCCGCACCTACACGTACAAGCTGCGCGACGGCGTGAAGTTCAGCGACGGCAAGCCGTTCACGTCGAAGGACGTCGTCTTCACCTACGACACCATCCTCGACAAGAAGACCAACAACGCCTCCAAGACCGAACTGGACGCGGTGAAGGACGTCGAGGCGAAGGGCGACGACACCGTCGTCTTCCACCTCAAGTACCCCTACGCGCCGTTCGCCGAGCGCACCGTCCTGCCCATCGCGCCCGAGCACGTCGCGGGTCAACAGGACGTGAACAACGGCAGGTTCACCACCAGGCCCATCGGTACGGGCCCGTACGAGCTGGTGAAGTGGTCCAAGGGCGAGAAGCTCGTCTTCAAGGCCAACCCCGACTACTGGGGCGGCGCGCCGAAGATCAAGAACTTCACCATGGCGATCATCAAGGACGACGACGTGCGCGCCACCCGGCTGCGCTCCGGCGACCTCGACGGCGCCATCCTGCCGCCCAACCTGGCCAAGACGTATCGGGCCGACACCGCCAAGAAGACCTACGCGGCGAACTCCTTCGACTACCGCGTCGTCACCCTGCCGACCGGCAACAAGGTGGCCGGTGACACCGACATCCGCCGCGCCCTCGACATCGGCGTGGACCGCAAGGCCATGGTCGACCAGATCCTGGAGGGCGCGGGCAAGGAGGCGTACGGGCCCGTGCCCACCGACAGCCCGTGGTTCACCAAGGGTACCGAGCGCGCGCACGACCTCGCCAAGGCCAAGAAGCTCCTCGACCAGGCGGGTTGGAAGACCGGCGCCGACGGCATCCGTAAGAAGGACGGCGTCCGCGCCGCCTTCCCGCTCTGGTACCTCACCGGCGACAAGCTCCGCCAGGACCACGCCCTCGCCTACGCCTCCGACGCCAAGAAGCTCGGCATCGACGTCAAGGTCGAGAGCGGCACCTGGGAAGTCATCATGCCCCGCATGCCCAAGGACGCCGTCCTTGCGGGCGGCGGCGCACCCGCCGACCCCGACTTCGACCAGTACTCGCTGCTCAAGTCCTCCCTCGCGGGCGACGGCTTCAACAACATGGCGCACTACGACAACAAGAAGGTCGACGCCGCCCTGGAGGACGCCCGCCGCACCGACGACAAGGCGAAGCGGCAGGCCGCGTACGACACCGTCCAGCGCGCACTCGTGAAGGACCCCGGCTACACCTTCCTCACCCACATCGACCACCTCTACGTAGTCGACAAGAAGTTCGGCGACCTCTCCACGCAGGTCGAGCCGCACGACCACGGCCTCGCCTCCGGGCCGTGGTGGAACGTGGAGGACTGGAAGGCATGAGCAGACGGCTCCCCTGGGGGCCGATGGCGCGCCTGACGGGCCGGCGGATCGTGTTCGCCGTGCCCGTCCTGGCCGCCGTCACCTTCGGCGTCTTCGCGATCGCCGCGGCCTCCCCCTTCGACCCGGTCAAGGCCTACGCGGGCACGGCCGGGCTCACCGCATCACAGGAGAACCTCGACCAGCTGCGGGTCAACCTCGGCGTCGACCAGCCGCTGTTCGCCCGCTGGTGGGACTGGCTGACGTCGGCGTTCACCGGCGACCTCGGCGACTCGGCCGTCATGCGGCAGCCCGTCGCCCAGGTGATCGGCGAGCGGCTCGGCTGGTCGGTGCTCCTTGCCGCCACCGCGTTCCTCGTCGCGGTCGTCCTCGGCACGCTCCTCGGCGTGCTGGCCGCGCGCCGACAGGGCGGCTGGCTCGACCGGGCCGTCACCTCGCTCGCGTACACGCTGGAGGCCGCGCCCCCGTTCTGGCTCGGCCTGCTCGCCGTGTGGCTGTTCGCGCTGAAACTCGGCGTACTGCCGGCCGGCGGACTCACCGACACGGGCTCCTCGACTGTCACCGCCGGGCAGGTGCAGTCCCATCTCGCGCTCCCGGCGGGGGTGTTGGCGATATCGCAGCTGCCGTGGTTCGTCCTGTACGTCCGTCAGGGCGTCGGCGACGCACTCGACGAGGACCCCGTGCGCGGGGCCAGAGCCCGCGGACTCGCGCCGCGCACCGTCCTGTTCGGGCACGCGCTGCGCTCCGGCATGCTGCCCGTGCTCACGCTCATCGGGTCACGGGTGCCCGAACTCATCACCGGTGCGCTGCTCGTGGAGACCGTGTTCAGCTGGCCGGGCATCGCCGCCGCGACCGTGCAGGCGGCCACGTCCGTGGACTTCCCGCTGCTCGCCGCCGTCACCGTCCTCGCGACGCTCGCCGTGCTGGCCGGTAACTGGGCGGCCGACCTGCTGTACGGCATCGCCGATCCGAGGGTGGGCTTCGATGGCTGACCTCACTCTTGAATGGCGCACGCACGGAGTGCGGCGCCGCTCCACGCGCGCATGGCGGATACGTACGTCCGCGGTGATCGTGTCCGTGGTCGTCCTCGCCGTGCTGCTCGTGCCGCCGCTGACCCAGCTGGACCAGCAGGCCGTCGACCTCGCCGCGAAGCTCCAACCACCGTCCTGGGCGCACCCGTTCGGCACCGACGACGTCGGCCGTGACCTGTTGCTGCGCAGCGTGTACGGGCTGCGGGTCTCGCTGCTCGTCGGCGTGGTGGCCGCGGTCGTCGCGACCGTCATCGGCACCGCCGTCGGGGCCCTCGCGGGCGCGCTCGGCGGCTGGGTGGACCGGGGCGTGATGCGCGTGGTGGACACCTTCTCGTCGGTGCCGCACCTGTTGCTCGGCATCTTCATCGTGGCGATGTTCCGGCCGGGGGTGTGGCCGGTCGTGATCTCGGTGGGCCTGACACACTGGCTGTCCACCGCCCGCATCGTGCGCGCGGAGGTCCTGTCGCTGCGCTCGCGTCCCTACGTGGACGCGGCGATCTCCGGCGGAGCCTCACGGTGGCGGGTGACGGCCAGGCACCTCCTGCCCGGCGTCCTGCCGCAGGCGGCGCTCGCCGCGGTGCTGATGGTCCCGCACGCGATCTGGCACGAATCC
This sequence comes from Streptomyces nidicola, assembly GCF_050106155.1. NCBI lineage: Bacteria > Bacillati > Actinomycetota > Actinomycetes > Kitasatosporales > Streptomycetaceae > Streptomyces > Streptomyces nidicola. Next base: position 347,584 of record NZ_JBNBPI010000001.1, on the reverse strand, counting down.
GCCCTGTCCTTCCTGGGGTTGGGCCTGCCCACCCACCAGGCCAGCCTCGGCACGCTCGTCCAGACGGCGCGCGGCTCGCTGCTCGCGGGCGACTGGTGGCCGACCCTCTTCCCCGGCCTGTTCATCATCGTGCCGACGCTGGCCATCGCGGGCCTCGCGGGCGCCTGGCGCGAACGCTTGAATCCCCGCCGCCGATCGGAGCTGACCCTGTGACCACGGTGCTTTCGGTGGACAACCTGTCCGTACGGTTCCGGATGCGCGACGGCGCGTACGTACGGGCGGTCAGCGACGCCTCCTTCGACCTCGCGGCGGGGGAGTGCCTGGCCCTCGTGGGAGAGAGCGGCTGCGGAAAATCGGTGCTGGCCTCCGCGCTGCTGGGCCTGCTGCCGCAGAACGCGGAGACGGCGGGCTCGGCGCGCCTCGGCGGCCTGGACCTGATGGCGGCCGACGAGGCGACGCTCGCGCGCACGGTGCGGGGCCGGCGGATCGGCCTGGTGCCGCAGAGCCCGGCCGCGCACCTCACCCCGGTCCGCACGGTGCGCTCACAACTGGCCGAGATGCTGCGGCAGTTGACGGGAGCACCGCGTCGGGGTCCGCAGCTGTCGGCGGCCGTCCGGGAAGCCGCCGAGCGGGCCGCCTTCCCGCTGGACCATCTCGACCGGTACCCCCACGAACTCTCCGGCGGACTCGCGCAGCGCGCCGCGACCGCGCTCGCGCTCGTCGGGGACGCTCCGCTGCTCCTCGCCGACGAGCCGACCACGGGCCTCGACCGCGACCTCGTCGAGCGCACCGTCGACGAACTGCGCCGCCACATCGGCACCGACCGGGCGCTGCTGCTGATCACGCACGACCTCGCGGCGGCGGAGCGGATCGCGGACCGGGTGGCGGTGATGTACGCGAGCCGCATCGTCGAACTGGCCGACGCGGACGCCTTCTTCGGGGCGCGCGGCCCCCGCCACCCGTACGCACGGGGCCTCCTGAACGCCCTGCCCGACCGCGAGTTCACCCCGATCCCCGGGATGCCACCGGAGCTGAGCGCGCTGGGGGAGGGCTGCGCGTTCGCTGCGCGCTGCACCCGCGCCGACGACCGCTGTGCGGCGATGCCGGCGCTCACGGACGGCGTGGCCTGCCACCACCCCGTACCGGCCCACCAGGAGGCCACCCGTGCTTGAACTGCACTCCATCACCGCGGGCTACGACCGACGCGCCCCGGTCGTCCGCGACGTGACCCTGACCGTCCGCCCCGGCGAGAGCGTCGGACTCCTCGGCCCGAGCGGCTGTGGCAAGTCGACCCTCGCCCGCGTCGCGGCGCTGCTGCACGCCCCGGACGCGGGCCGGGTCGTCATCGACGGCGAACCCGCGCACCGCTTCCGACACCGCGCCCCACGCTCCCAACGCACCGCGTTCGGCGTCGTCTTCCAACAACCACGCCTCTCCGCCGACCCGCGCCTGCGCCTGTCCGACCTGATCGCGGAACCCCTGCGCGCGAACGGCGCCGACCACGCGGCCCGGGTGAGCGAGTTGGCGGACACGGTCGGCCTGTCCACCGAGCTCCTGACCCGTCGCCCCCACGAGGTCAGCGACGGCCAACTCCAACGCGCCTGCCTCGCCCGCGCCCTCACCCTGCGCCCCCGCTGGCTGATCTGCGACGAGATGACCGCCATGCTCGACGCGTCGACCACGGCCGCGCTGGTGGGCGTGGTGGAGGACTACCGGCGGGAGACCGGGGCGGGGCTGCTGGCCGTGGGACACGACCGGGTGCTCCTGGAGCGGTGGTGCGGGCGGACGGTGGAGTGGGGCGAGTTGGCGGGGGCGTAGGCGAACGCCCGGGCGAACCACCGGGCGATCGCGAACGCCCGGGCGCCCTACGCTGCGTAAGCCGGCGCCCGGGCGCCCTACGAGGTGGTGACGCGAGCCAGCGCGCCGATCTCCAATGCCGTCCACACGGCGCCGTCCGGGCCGACGGCGATGCCGTGAGGTTCGGATTTCGGGGTGGGCAGGTCGTGGACGGCGAGAGCGCCGTCGGGAGTGAGCGTGCCGATGCGGTTGGCGCCCCACTCGGTGAACCACACGGTGCCTTCGGCGTCGACCGTGACCGCGTGCGGGCGGGCGGTGCGGTCGGGCAGGGGGAACTCGGTGATCCGGCCGTCCGGAGTGATCCGGCCGAGCTGCCCGGCCGCGATCTCGACGAACCACAGCGCTCCGTCGTGGCCCGCGGCGATTCCTACGGGAGCGGCCGCCTCCGTCGGAAGGGAGTGGAGGGTGATCGCGCCGTCCATGCCGATCCGGCCGATGGCGTTGGCCTGGTTGAGGGTGAACCACATCGCGTCGTCGGCACCGGCCGTGATCGCCGAGGGGAAGGCGCCGGTGACCGGGAGGGGGAACTCGGTGACGTCGCCGTCCACGGTGGTGCGGCCGATGCGGTCGGCCGCCGTCTCGGTGAACCACAGCGCCCCGTCGGGTCCCGCGGCGATCCCGAACGGTCCGCAGCCCGGCCTGGGCACCTCGAACTCGTCCACGGCGCCGGCCACCGTGATCCGCCCGATCCGGTCCGCCCGGTACTCGGTGAACCACAGCGCCCCGTCGGGGCCCGGGGTGATGACGGTCGGTCCGCAGCCGGAGGCGTCGAGCCGGTGGCGTGTCGGATCGGTGCCGGGGACGAGCCGGCCGATCTCGCCACTGTGGACGAGGGTGAACCACAGGGCGCCGTCCGGACCCGTGGTGAGGGCGTAGGGGCCGGACGCGCCGTCGGACACCACGTGTTCGGCGATGGATACGCGGTGTGTTTCCTGGCGGGATTCCTGCGTCACAAGGACTTCTCCTGACCGTGTTAGGAAGCGTCGGCCCACTCGACACGGTTCTCCTCTGTGGGGCCTCGCTGCAAACTTACGATGGACGTAACGGGCTGGGTCGGGCCGGAGGCCGGTGCTACGCGACCCGTTCGATCTCGGCGACCAGTACCTCCGCGTCGGGCCGCAGTCGATCATGTAGCCGCTCCCACGACTCCTCCGCCTCGCCCAGATACACCGCGCGGGCATGCGCCAGTACCGCGCGGTTCTCCTCCGGGAGCCGGGCGAGCGCCCAGTCCGCCGCCGCGTCCTTCGACAGGATCTCCCCGGTCGCGAGGGTGGCCCAGACGCGGGCGAGGGTCAGGACCACATTGCGGGTGTCCGTATCCAACTCCTCAAGGAGCGCCGGGATCCCGGCCACGGTCGCGCGACGCACATCGGACTCCGGGACCGGATCGAGCAGTTCGGCGGCGGGCGGGCCGAACAGGGCGACACCACGCCGGTGCACCATCGTGACCAGCAGCGCAAGGTCCTCGTCCACCTCGGGCCCCGGTGTCTCCTCGCGTTCGTACGCGTCCCGGAGCCACTCGCCGTACTGGAACTCCCGCACCGGCGGGAACCGCCAGGGCCGCACTTCGGCGAGCCGTACGAGCGTCAACTCCACCGGGCGTTCCTGGCCGTGCGCCGCACCCGCCCCGGACAGTTCCATCAGCCCGCCGACGAGGCGGGCGCGCCGACCGGGTGTCGTGGGAGCGTCGGTCACGGCGAACACGTCGACATCGCTGTGCGGGCGCAGACCGCCGGAGACCGCCGAACCGTAGAGATACGCGGCCACCAGATCGGGCCCGAGCACCTCGCGCAGCACTTCCACCACGCACTCCACCTGGCGCACGGCCGACTCCCTTCGCTTTCCGTCGATCCTTCGCCCGTCCCCGCCATCATGCACGTCCGTGACCGGTGGCTCGTGGTGTCACCGCGGTGAACCGGGGGTGCCGGTCACGCCAACTCCCGTCACACCTCTGCCGGTTGACGACCCGCGCCCCGCATACTCACCGTGTCCCACCGGCCCACCATGGGAGGCACGCATGGCCCCGACCACCCGCCGCAGAGCCCTCGGTACCCTCGCCGCCGCGCTCGCCGTCGGTGTCACCACCCCCAACCTCGCCCAAGCCGCCGCGGGCAAGCGCGGCCCCGCGCCCCTGCGGCGCGCCCACGCCCACAACGACTACGAGCACCCGAGACCCCTGTTCGACGCGCTCGACCAGCGCTTCAACAGCGTCGAGGCCGACATCTACCTCGTGAACGGCGACCTCCTCGTCGCCCACGACCCCGTCGACCTCGACCCCTCGCGCACCCTGACTTCCCTCTACCTCGCCCCGCTCGCCGCCCGCGTGAAGGCCAACCGCGGCTCGGTGTACCGGGGTTGGCGCACCCCGCTGCAGCTCCTCGTCGACATCAAGACCGACGGCGCGGCGACGTACCAGGAACTCGACCGCCAATTGCGCCGCTACGGCCGCCTCTTCACCACGTACGACCGCGGGCGTGTTCGGAGCGGAGCCGTCACCGTCGTCGTCTCCGGGGACCGGGCCGCCCGCCCGCCGATGGAGGCGCAGACCAGGCGCAGCGCGTTCTACGACGGCCGCCTCACCGACCTCGGCAGCGCGGCGCCCGCCTCGCTCATCCCGCTCATCAGCGACAACTGGGCCAACAACTTCACCTGGCTGGGGAGCGGGCCCATGCCCGCCGCCGAACGCGACAAGCTGCGCGGGATCGTCGGCGCCGCCCACGCGCGCGGCCAGCGCGTCCGCTTCTGGGCGACACCCGACGTCGCGGGGCCCGAACGCGACGCCGTCTGGGCCGAATTGATCGCCGCCGACGTCGACCACCTCAACACGGACGACCTCGCGGGCCTGCGGGCGTTCCTGGAGGCCCACGACAAGGCGCACGACAAGGCCCACGCCGGGGCCCGCGGCGGGAGTTCCGGCCGGTGACCCCGGGTTAACACCCGTTCGGGGGACAGGTCATGCCCCGGTCGACGCCCTCCGCTGCGTCACACTTGCGGCCGATAGCCACGGTGTTGACGTGGCGGAGGAGGTTCGGCGATGTCTCTGTCCATTTCCGTCGTGCTGTTGCTGCTCATCATCGCGGTGGTCTTCCTGCGCAACGGAGCCATGAAGTTCTCGCACGCTCTCGTCTGCGTCCTGCTGGGCTTCCTGCTCGCGGGCACGGACGCGGCGCCGACCATCCACGACGGCATCACTTCCACCGCGGGGCTGGTCAGCAGCCTCAGCCCGTGAGGGCGCTACTTCGTGGCCGAGAACACCCCTATCCCGTTCGCGACCGCCCGCTCCGGCGGGTCGCTGGGGTGGTTGCGGACCGACACCGCGGGTGCGCCGGGTGCGCGTGCCACGAGGGTCGACGAACCGCCGCCGTCCAGGCTGAACGCGTCGTCCGAGCCCAAGGACCGCATCGTGGCGGCCACTTCGGTCATCGACATGCCGGTGCGGTAGGCGGGGGCGCCGTCCAGGGCCAGCAGGATCAGCTCATGGCCGCCGTCCCCGATGCCCGCCGCCGTGCGCACGGCCGACGTCGTCGCGTCCAGGCCGGGCAGCGGCGCGCCGTCCCGCAGCACGGGATACCCGCCGATCGCGAAGCGGTACGGGATGCCCGAGCGCGCGGCGACGAGCCGGTGGTGGACCGCGACCGGGTCACCCGGTGACAGCTTGCGCAGCCACTGCGCGCCGGCCTCCCTGCCGACCAGGACCGTGGAACCGGCCGCTATGGGCCCGCTGCCGGGTGTGTCGGCGGCCGACACGACGCGCCCGCGGCGCACCGTCACCTCGTACGTGTCCGTGGAGCACGGAGCCGCCCGCTGGGTGTCCGTGCCGCAGGTGGCGCGCACCCGGGACACGCTGCCCCAGTCGGAGGTGAACGCGCCCACCGAGCCGACCGGCAGCGCGTACTGGTTCAGCCCGCCCAGCGGCACGCGATCGTCCCGGGTGCGTACCGAGCCGTCGAGCTCCAGGCTGTCGAGGCGGGCACGCCGGTCGACCCCGACGCCGAGGACGTCCCGGGTGGAGGTGCCGGGCGGCAGGGCCGGGCCGAAGCGCTGCCCGTTCGGCACGGCCGCCTTGAGGGTGTGCCCGCTCGCGATGGCCGGGCCGACGGAGGCGCCGGTGACCTCGACGCCCGGGTGCTGGCTCTCGGTGATGTTGAAGAAGTCCCCGTTGACCCCGCCGACGGCGCCGGCCGTGTCGGACATCGAGGAGACGGTGGCGCGGGCCCCGACCGCGCCGGGGTGCAGGAGGTCGACCCGCACGCGCGGGTCGGTCAGATCGACGGTGAGGACGTGGGCGTGTGCGGTGCCCTTGGCGGCGGGAACGTCGAACTCCGTGTACGTGACGCCCGGAGCGACCCTCTCGCCCGAAGCGGCGCCGGCCGGTGCCGCACCCGTCAGGGCGGCACCGGCCAGCATCGAAGCGACCCCGAGGGCCGCAAGGACTCTTCTGCCTCGCTTGCCAACTCTCGTCTGCATGTGGGGAGTTCAGCAGACGCGGGGTCGCGCGTCGATGGCTAGGTGCCGACGAGCCGGGAACGGATCAGGAAACGTACGCCTTCGGGTGCTTCGAGGGAGAATCCGCTGCCGCGTCCCTCGACGACGTCGACGATGATCCGCGTATGGCTCCACACCTCGTACTGGCTCTTGGACATCCAGAACGGGACCGGCTCCGCCACCCCCTCCACCGCGAGATCGGCGAGCAGCACGTCGGAGGCTCCCGTGCGGAACTCGCCCGCCAGGTAGCACATCGGCGCGCTGCCGTCGCAGCAGCCGCCGGACTGGTGGAACATCAGCGGACCGTGGGCCTCGCGCAGCCGCCGCAACAGCTCGGCGGCCGCGTCCGTCAGCTCCACGCGGGGTACGTCGGTCATGAGACCCAGTCAAAGGGGTGGGACGTTGCGACCACGTTGCACGCGCGACACGGACCCCGGCATAAGCTCCGCACATGGAACAGAGGGAGATCATTCTGCGGGCCATCGGCGTGCTCACCGAGACGCACGAGATGGTGCGCAGGCTCAGCGACGGCGAGGCACTCGACACCGACCTGACGCAACTGGGGCGGCTCGTGTCGGAGGTGTTCCCGACCATCGAGATCCCGTCGGGGGCCACCGCGGAGGAGGCGGCCGAACTGGCCATCGCCGCGCTGATGCCGGCGAGCGTGTCGCTCGTGGAGGCGTTCGCGTTCCTCTTCACGCAGCTCGCCAAGGTCCACGACGAGGGCCGTACGGACGTCAACTCCAGCGAGCTGCTGCAGGAGATCGCGCTGCGGATGTCCGATCCGGGTGCGGCGGAGGCAGAGGAGGAGTGAGGGGAGCGGGCGCCCGCCCCGTGCGGGCGCCCCACCAACTGGCCGTCCATGCCGTCGGGAACCTACTTGTGCGGCCCCCGGAAGCGTCCGAACGCCTTGCCGAGCGTGCCGAACGGTGAGGCGTCCTTGGCGTCCGCGTCCGTCGCCGCGTGCGGCGCGCTCTCGGCGCGCGGTACCTCGGCGAGCGCGGCGCGCGCCGCTTCGGCCGCCTCGCGGTAGCTGTCCCGGGACCTGGTCATCGCCTCGAGCGCCTCGGCGTACTTCGTGACCATGTCCTGCGCGTGCGTCAGCTCCTCGTCGGGCGTGAGCAGATGCCAGCCGTCGCGCAGACGCGTGAGCGCCTGCTGCGCCTCGTCGGTCAGCGGCCGCGGGAACGCGGTGAACTCCCGGATCCGGTCGATCAGTTCCGTCGGCTCGCTGCCGTCGAGGAACACGCTGCGCACGGTGAAACGGTCCGCCACATAGTCCGGGTGCGGCGGCGTGGTCGGCAGCACGACGCCGCCGCCGCGCGGCATCCCGGCCTTGAAGTCCTTGCGCAGCCCGAAGTCCACGATCTGCGCCTGGTCGGGCGTCGCCCGGTGCTCGATCACCCGGTGCTGCAGGCTCGGCGGCAGATGCTGCGTGATCGACCGCTGGCCGCGGGCGTCCGGCGTCATCGCCTCGTGGATGACGACATGCACGTACCAGCTGGAGCGCGAGCAGTCCTTGAGGAGGCGGCGCAGCTCGTCGTCGTCCTTGGGGAGGTGATTCGGGGCCCGCAGGCGCAGCCCCGCCACCGTGTCGTGGTCCCAGGGCACCCGCTCGCTGTCCGGCCAGAACATCGGCGCGGGCGACGGCCAGGACAGCTCCCAGGCCCGCTCCGCCTCCGCGGCGAGCACCCAGGTGACGCCTTCGGAGCCCTTGGCGCGGACATCGGGGTCGTACGTCGTGAGCTGACCGCGCACGGTGACGTTCTCGGCGACGCGCCAGCGTGCCTCGAACACCCGGCGGGCGCCGGGGCCTGGCCCGGCCTCCTCCGCGCGCGGGTGCAGCACCGTGGAACGCGCCGCGTCCTCGGGGTCGAGGTCGAGGAAGTCGTCGAGCACACCCGCCGCCTTGAGGGCGATCAGGTTGCGCCGGACGTCGCGCTCGGGGTCGGGACCGAGGTGGCGTCCGCGTCCGAGCCACACAGTGTCGGGGACGGGTGTCGGGGTTGAGTTCTTCTTCGCCATGGAGTCGTTCTGTGAGTGATCGGGGCGCGACCAGTATGGGTCCGTGGACGCGCGGGGGCCAGGGCAGGGTGGGCCGGTGTCGGGATTGTCGCGCGTGCGCGCCCGATTCGCCCCTCGTGTACCCCGGCGTGGCGCGTCCGATCCCGTACGCTCGCCGAATGGCCAGGTACTACGACGTGCACCCAGCAAACCCGCAAGCGCGCCTGATCTCCGCGATCGCCGACGGCATCCGCGACAGCGCGCTCGTCGCCTACCCCACGGACTCCTGCTACGCGCTCGGCTGCCGGCTCGGCAACCGGGCGGGCGTCGACCGGATCCGCACCATCCGGCAGCTCGACGACCGACACCACTTCACACTGGTCTGCCAGGACTTCGCCCAGCTCGGCAGGTTCGTCCAGATCGACAACGACGTGTTCCGCGCCATCAAGGCGGCGACGCCCGGCAGTTACACCTTCATCCTGCCCGCCACCCGTGAGGTGCCGCGGCAGTTGCAGCACCCGAAGAAGAAGACCGTGGGCGTGCGCATCCCCGACCACGTGGTGACGCAGGCCCTGCTCGCCGAGCTCGGTGAGCCGCTGCTGTCCAGCACGCTGCTGCTGCCCGGCGAGGAGGAGCCGCTCACCCAGGGCTGGGAGATCAAGGAGCTGCTCGATCACCAGGTGGACGCCGTCGTGGACTCCGGCGACTGCGGCACCGTGCCCACCACGGTCATCGACTTCTCCGGCGGGGAGGCCGAGATCGTACGGCGCGGGGCCGGGGACACCGAGCGCTTCGAGTGACTCAGCCGGGCACGCCGGGCCTCGTCGTGCCCAGGTAGCGGATGTGCGGGCGGGCGCCGGGGCGGGTGACCTCGGCGCGCACCCCGTACACGTCGGCGATCAGTTCCTCGGTCAGTACGTCGCCCGGCTCCCCGGCCGCCACCACTCGGCCCTCGCGCAGCACGACGACCCGCGCGCAGTAGGTGGCGGCGAGGTTCAGGTCGTGCAGGGCGACGACGGACGTGATGCCCAGCGTGCCGATCAGGTCGAGGAGTTCGAGCTGGTGCTGGATGTCGAGGTGGTTGGTCGGCTCGTCGAGCAGCAGCTCGCGCGGCTCCTGCGCGAGCGCCCGCGCGATCTGCACCCGCTGGCGCTCGCCGCCGGACAGCGTGTGCCACAGGCGGTGCGCCCGGTCGGCGAGCCCGCTGCGCTCCAGGGCGGAGCGCACGGCGGCCTCGTCCGCCGCCGACGCGGGCTGCCAGGCGCGGCGGTGCGGGACCCGGCCCAGGCGTACGACGTCGGCGACGGTCAACTCGACCTGGGCGTCCGACTGTTGCTGCACCATGGCGATGCGCCGCGCGGCCTGCCTGCGGCCCACGGAGGCGAGCGGGTCACCGTCGAGCGTGACGACACCGCTCTCCGGAGCGAGCACCCCGGCCAGCAGGCGCAGCAAGGTCGACTTGCCCGAACCGTTGGGCCCGAGGATTCCGGTGACGGTGCCGGGCTCGGGCGCCACGGACACCCCGTCGAGCACCAGCGCGCCACCCGGCGACCACGACACACGCTCCGCGCGCAGCCCCGCCGTCACCGCACACCCCGCCCGCGGTACAGCACCAGCACGAACGCCGGCACACCGATCAGCGAGGTCACCACACCCACCGGAACCTCCTGCGGTTCGAGCACCGTCCGCGCCACCGTGTCCACCCACACCAGGAACACCGCTCCCGCGAGCGCCGTCACCGGAAGCAGCCGGGTGTGCCCCGGACCCACCAGGGCGCGCGCCGCGTGCGGCAGCACCAGGCCGACGAAGCCGATCGCCCCCGCCGCGCTGACCAGCGCCGCAGTGAGCAGCGCCGTCACGCACAGCAGCACGATCCGGGTGCGGGCCACCCGCACGCCGAGCGTGGCCGCCGCCTCGGCGCCGAAGGCGAACGCGTCGAGGGTCCGCCCGTACGCGAGGCACACCACGAGCGCGACGGCGAGCACGGCCAGGCACAGCCACACCTCCGTCCAGCCGACCCCGCTGAGCGAGCCGAGCAGCCAGAACAGCACGCCGCGCGTCGTCTCCGCGTCCGCGGAGGTCAGCACGACGAACGAGGTCAGCGCCGAGAACAGCTGCATCGCGGCGACCCCGCAGAGCACCACCCGGTCCGTGCTGCCGCCCAGGGTGTGACTGAGCACCAGCACCAGCGCGAACGAACAGACGGCGCCGACGAACGCGCCGCCGGACACCGAGATGGCGCCCCCGCCGAGCCCGAGCACCACGACGAGGACGGCCCCGGTCGACGCGCCCGACGAGACACCGAGCACGAACGGATCGGCCAGCGGATTGCGCAGCAGCGCCTGAAGCACCGTGCCGCACACCGCGAGCCCCGCCCCGCACACCGCCGCGAGCAGCGTCCGAGGCAGCCGCAGATTCCATACGATGCCGTCCCGGATCGGCGAGAGATCCGAGGCCGCCAGGCCGATACGGTCACCCACCGCCGCCCACACGTCGCCGACGCGGATCTGCGCGGGACCGATGGTGATGGCGAAGGCGACGGAGGCGCACAGCGCGGCGACGGCGGCCGCCCAGGCGAGCGAGGCGCGCAGGGAGATTCGGGAAGAAGCCTTCGCCGGCGCCGCCGTCACCGCGTGGGTCGAAACCGTACGAGCCGTCACTTGGCGAGGCCGAACTCGCGCAGCCCCGCGGCGACCTGCTCCACACCGTCCACCGTGCGGATGGTCGGGTTCATCGCCTGCCCGCTCAGGCGCACGTACCGCTTCTTCTTCACGGCGGTCATGTGCTTGGTGACGGGGTTGGACTCCAGGAACTTGATCTTCTGCGCGGCGGACTCCGCCGACTGCGAGCGGCGCGTCAGATCGCCGATCACCAGCACGTCCGGATCGCGGTCCGCGACCGTCTCCCAGTTGACCTGCGGCCACTCCGCGCGCGTGTCGTCGAAGACATTGCGCGCCCCGAGCTCCTTGGTGACGACGCCGGGGGCTCCGCAACAGCCCGCCATGTAGGGCGAGTCGGAGTTGGCGAACCAGTACAGGACGTCCACGCCGTGCGCATCGACCCCCGAAGTGGCCTTGCGGACCCGGGACTTGAGCTCGTCGACCAGCTTCTCGCCGCGCTCCTCGACGTCGAAGACGCGCGCCAGATCCCGGATCTCGCCGTACACGACGTCGAGCCCCAGGGACTTGGTCCGCACACCGTCCCCGTCGCCGCCGTTGTCCTTGCCCGCGCAGTCGCTGGGGGAGAGGTACGTGGGCACCCCGAGCTTCTCGAACTCCTCGCGCGGCGCCACACCGCCCTTGCCGAGGGTGTACGTGAACGAGGCCGCGGCGAAGTCCGGTTCGGTGCCGAGGACCTTCTCGAACGACGGGTAGCGGTCGGCCAGGCGCGGCACCTTCGCGTTGGCCTTCGCCAAGTGCTCGGGAACAGGGTCGGTCCAGGTGCCGGTGCCGACCATCCGGTCCGCCAGGCCGAGCGAGAGCATGATCTCGGCGGAACCCTGGTCGAGGGCGACGGCGCGGCGCGGGGCGTGCTCGACCCGCACCTTCTTGCCGCAGTTGTCGAGCGTGACACCGCCGTCCTTGGCGGCACCGTCCTCGGTGGCGGCGGTCGTGCCGCACCCGGTGAGCAGCAGGGCGCCCGCCAACAGCGGTGCGCATCGGCGGAGTTGACGTGCGAACAGCACGGAAGTTCCTTCGCGTCCAGGGCTCATACGCGGAGCCGGCCTACGGTCCGCCCCCACGCCACGCGGCACTGGAGGCCGCCAGCAGGTCTTCGGACTCGGGGTCGTCCGCGCGAAGCGCCTTCCCGGGCCGATGTACCGACCCAGTGGCAGTGGCTCCGCCCGTCACCCTCACCGCTGCGCGTCAGTTCCGGGTTCGCACCGGATTCCCTGACCCGTGTGCGTAGAAAAACACACAAAGGTACGACTGGCTCGGCGAAACTATCACGCGGAGCCGATCGTGGTCCCGGTGGCGGTACCGGAGCCCGTCAGCGGCCCTCGTTGAGGGCGTCCACCGCGCCCTGCGCGTCCCCGATCGTCGCGTAGTCCACGGCGACGAAGGTCACCGGCCTGCCGCGTTCGCGTTCGCAGCGGTGTGCCCGGTCGAGGACGTAGCGGCGGGCGTTGACCTCGCCCGCGTCGATGCGGCTGCCGCCGTTGTTGGTGATGAAGTGGTTGAGGAGGAACAGCCGTTTGTCGTCGCCGCCGCGGTGGGGGACGCAGCTCATCTGGTCCGGGGAGCGGAAGGAGAACGGCGTCTCCATGCCGTAGCGGTAGAAGTTGCGGTACCAGGGGGCCGGGCCGTCCGCCTTCTCGGCGAAGACGACCAGGCGCCGGCCGCTGTCGATCATCTCGCCGAGCGTCGGCCAGGGCTTCGCCGGATCGGCGTCGGGGCGGCGGACCAGCTTGTCCAACCCCGCTTGGTGGAATGCCTTTTGGGTGTCCTCGGCGGAGATCGCGTCCTGGATGATCAGGGTGACCACTTCGTTCGGGTGGTCCTTCATCCAGTCGCCGATCTCGCGCAGCGTCGGCACCAGGGAGATCGCCCCGGCCCTGCACACCGCGTGGCACAGCCACAGCCCCTTGCGCGGTGGATTGATCCGGTTGACCGCGGACCTCACCAGCGCCTGCTGCTCGGCCGTGAAGTCGGAGTCGTGCAGACGTTCGGTGATCTCCTCGGGTGTCTCCCAGCGGTAGGTGTCCAGCTGCATCGCGCGCACTCCGTGGTCCAGCTGCGTACTGATGAGCGGGTCCTGGAGCGGCCCGATGAAGTGGTCGGCGGTCGTCGACATCGCGTTGTGCGAGGTCAGATAGGCGACCTCGTCGTAGGGGCGGTCGCACAGCTCGGTGCTGCCCTCGCACTCGCGGGCCGCGGCGGGGGAGGCGGCCAGCGGCATCAGCACCATCCCCGCGACCGCCAGGCACGCCGCCCCGAACCCCAGGCCGCCCGACCGCCCCGGCGACCCGAGCCGCTCCCGCGCCACCCGCGGGACCCGGCCCACCAGTTCGGAGCGGGTGAGCAGGCCGATCCCGGCGAGCAGGGCCCCGGCGAGCACGGGGACGAGCGCGGCCCACAGCGCGGTGCCGGTGAGATGGCCTACGGCGGCGCGCTGCACGTCGTCGACGAGGTGCGCCAGGCTCGGTGGCCACGAGTCGGGAGGCGCGACGAGCCGTCCGTCGGTGACCAGTCGCGTCACCCAGGCGGCCAGCGCGGTGAGCGCCCCGCCCACCACGAGCGGAATCCCGAGCAGGATCAGCCGGCGCCCCGGGTGCCGCGGACCGAGCAGCCACAGCGCCGTGAGGGACAGCAACAGGAGTACCGCCGCGACGACTTCGAGCACCCCGAGGCCGACCGCCGTGTACGGACGCGCCTCGTGCAGGCCCGAGAGATCGTTGCCGGACGCCTTGAGGGTGTCGGTCAGGTCCCAGGTGCCGCCGTCGACGAGCTCCCGGAGCTGGGCCGCGGCGCCCTGGACGCGGTCCGTGACGGTGGCCGGGGCGACGGCCGCGAGCGCGGTGCCGACGTCCCCGTCCGCGAGCGCCGTCTCGACCTCCGGTCGCAGGCCCGCGCGCTCCTTGGACGGTACGAGGGCGAGCAGCGTGTCGGCGACGCGGTTCGCCTGGTCCGGCGTCAGCGGCAGCTGCGGCAGGCCATCGGGCGCCCGCCCGGCGGCGAGTTCGCGCACCTCGTCGGCGAGCGTAGCCCGGAACCGGTCGAAGTCGGGCTCGGAGCGGTTCTGGACGCCCGCGACGAGGTCGCCGAAATAGGTGTGCGCGAGGCCGTCGAGGTTGGCGAGGACCGGGCGCAGGTCGACGACGAGGCGCAGGTCGTCACGGTCGCCGTTCAGATAGCCGACCACCGCGTCGATCTGCTGCCGGGTCAGGTCGCGCAGCGTGTCGGGCGGCAGGACCAGCTTGATGTTGGAGGTGATCTGGGCCTCCGGCACGGCGAGCCGGGCCAGCAGGTCGCGGGTGACCGGGGTGGCCTCCGGGTCCACCAGGACCTCGTTGTAGAGCCGGTCGTAGGCGTGCTGCTCGTCGAGGACCGCGGCGTGGAAGCCCGGATCGAGCAGCGTGCCGCGGACGGTGGCCGTGACGCACACGGTCAGCGTGGCGACGGCGGCCACGACGAGGGCCACGGCGCGGAGCAGCGTATGGAGCGTGCCCTTCTCCATGGCGTCGACGGTACCGGTCCCGGGCCCGTCTCAGTAGTCGAGCGGGTCCCTGCTGATGGGGCAGGTCATGCAGTGGCCGCCGCCGCGCCCCCGGCCGAGCTCGGCGCCGACGATGGTGATGACCTCGACACCCGCCTTGCGCAGCAGCGTGTTCGTCTGCGTGTTGCGGTCGTAGGTGAAGACCACGCCGGGTTCGAGGGCGACCGCGTTGTTGCCGCTGTCCCACTGCTGGCGCTCGGACGCGTATACGTCGCCGCCCGTCTCGATCACCTGGAGGTCGCCGATACCCAGGGCCTTCGCGACGACGTCGGTGAACGCGGCCGAGCCCTCGTCCGTGATCTCCAGGCCCGGCGCCTTGTCGCTGGGGCGCAGCGAGAACGTGTGCACCGCGTCCATGATCTTCGGGTAGAGCGTGACGATGTCGCGGTCGGCGAACGTGAAGACGGTGTCCAGGTGCATCGCGGAGCGCAGCTTCGGCATTCCGGCGACGATGACGCGCTCGGCGGCGCCGCGCTCGAACAGGGAGGCCGCGACCTGCGTGATGGCCTGCCGCGACGTGCGCTCGCTCATGCCCATCAGGACGACGCCCTTGCCGACGGGCATGATGTCGCCGCCCTCGAAGCTCGCCTGCCCCCAGTCCTGTTCGGGATCGCCCCACCACACGGTCGAGCCCGCGAAATCCGGGTGGAACTCGTACACCGCCTTCATCAGCAGCGTCTCGTCGTGCCGCGCGGGCCAGTACAGCGGATTGAGGGTGAGACCGCCGTACAGCCAGCACGTGGTGTCGCGGGTGTAGAGGGTGTTGGGCAGCGGCGGCATCAAGTACTCGCGCACACCGGTCGATTCGCGGGCCAGGGACACGTACGGCGAGCGGTAGTCGTCGGGCAGGTCGGTGGTGGCGAGCCCGCCGATGAGGTACTCGGCGAGCTGCCGGTCATCGAGGTCCTCAAGGAACGCCCGGGTGTCGTCGATCAGGCCGAGCCCCACCTGATTGGCGACGATCTTCCGGTCCAGGAGCCAGGACTTCGCCCCCGGGATCGCCATCGTCTCCGCGAGCAGCTCGTGCAGCTCGACGACCTCGACGCCGCGCCCGCGCAGCTTGTTGACGAAGTCGGCGTGGTCGCGCTGGGCGTTCTCCACCCACATCACGTCGTCGAAGAGCAGGTCGTCCGCGTTGGTCGGGGTCAGCCTGCGGTGCGCGAGCCCCGGCGCGCAGACGAGGACCTTGCGCAGCCGTCCCACCTCGGAGTGGACGCCGTACGGAACGGGGGCGGAGCTGTCGGGGTCGGTCACGGGGAGCCTCCCGGGGCGGGGGTGGGACGGGACGGTCACAGGCTGATCCAGCCGGCGGCCAGGGCGACGATGCCGATCACCGCGCCGATGACGGAGACGGCGAGGATGACGAACTCACGGGGCGAGAACAGGCGGCGGCCCTGCTCGCGGCGGGCCATCACGAAGAGGATGGTGGCCGGGGCGTAGAAGATCAGCGAGACGAGGACGAACTTCAGCCCCGCCGCGTACAGCAGGAACGCCGTGTAGATCACGGCCACCCATGCGATGGTCAGTTCACGGTTCGAGGTGCGGCCGCCCGCGGTGAGCGGATCGGGGCGCATGCCGATCTTCGCGGCGAACGCGGCCGCGAGCAGATACGGGATCAGGGACAGGGCGCTGGTCAGGTCGAGGGCGAAGTTGAACGCGTCGTCGGAGAACGCGGTGACGACGAGCACGACCTGGGTGAGGAGCGTCGTCATCAGCAGGGCCGGCATCGGCACGTCCGCGGCGTTGGCGCGGCGCAGGAAGCGCGGCATGTCGTCGTCCTTCGCGGCGACGAACAGCACCTCGGCGGCCATCAGCGTCCAGGCCAGATAGGCGCCGAGCACGGACACGATCAGCCCGACGCTGATGAAGACCTTGCCCCAGGTACCGACCGCCTCCTCAAGGACGCCCGCCATGGACGGCTGGCGCAGCTCGGCGATCTCGCTCATCGGCATGATCCCGTAGCTGACGATCACGACGGAGGCGAAGATGGCGAAGACGCTGAGGAAGCCGAGGATCGTGGCCCTGCCGACGTCCTCGCGGCGCTTGGCGTGCCGCGAGTAGACGCTGGCGCCCTCCACGCCGAGGAAGACGAAGACGGTGGCCAGCATCGTGCCCTTGACCTGGCTGAACAGGGAGCCGGCGTAGTCGGCTCCGCCCCAGTTCTCGGCGAAGACGCTCGGATCGAAGAAGACGAGCGCCAGGATCACGAAGATGACGATCGGCACGACCTTGGCCACGGTCACGATCCTGTTGATGGCCGCGGCCTCCTTCACGCCGCGGCGGATCATCAGGAAGAACGCCCACAGGCCCACGGAGGAGAGGATCACCGCGAGCGCGGTGTCGCCCTCGCCGAGGCTGGACCAGATGGTGCCGACCGTCGACATGATCAGCACCCAGTACGTCACGTTGCCCACGCACGAGCTGGCCCAGTAGCCGAAGGCGGAGAAGAAGCCGACGTACTCCCCGAAGCCGGCCTTGGCGTAGGCGTAGACGCCCGCGTCCAGGTCGGGCCTGCGCACGGCGAGGGACTGGAAGACGAAGGCGAGCATGAGCATGCCGGTACCGGCGATCGCCCAGGAGATGAGCGCTCCCGCCACCCCCGTCTGCTCGGCGAAACGCGCCGGGAGGGAGAACACCCCGGCGCCGACCATGGAGCCGATGACCATGGTGGTGAGGGTGAACAGGGCCAGTTTCGCGGGCGGTGGGGAGGTCGTGGACTCCGTAGAGGCCTGCTGCTCCATCACGTCCCCTTCGGTCGTGGTGCGGGGAGCCGGGACGCTCGGGGAACAGTTTTCTACCTACCTGTTGAGGCCTGCACCTTTTAGGGGGGTTCCGGTGTCACAAGACGTTCATTCCAAATGGCCGTTTGTGCCAGTTGTGGGCAGCATGGTGCGAGCCGTCTCAGGAGAAGGACAAGCAGCCATGCAATCCTCATTGACCCCGGTGATCCTTCGGGAGCTGCGCGAGCCGCGCTCCTATCCCGCCGTGTCCCTGGCGATGCCCACCCATCGGCGACGACCGGAGAACGAGCAGGACCCGGTCCGGCTCGGCAACCTCGTCAGCGAGGCGGAGCGCCAGCTGGCGGCGGATCCCGCGGTGACCAAGGAGCGTCAGGATGACGTCCTCGAGCAGCTGCGGGCCGCGGTCCAGGAGGTCGATCCCGCCGAGGTGCGCGACGGCCTCATCGTCTTCGCGGCGCCGGGCGAGCACCAGGCCTGGGCCGTCGACCGCGGCGTCCCTGAGCGGGTCGTGGTCGCCGACACCTTCCTGACCCGGAACCTGGTCGCCGCCGACGCCGCGATGCGTCCCTACTGGGTGCTGGCGCTGGCCGCCGACCGGGTGACGCTGTGGGACGGCCGCGGCGACAGCGTCACCGAGAACACGGAGCACGGCTTCCCGCTGACCCGCAGCCTCGAGGACCCGGACGCCGAACGCAAGGAGCGCGTCGGCGATGTGCCCAGCACGTTCCGCGACGAGCAGACCCGCCAGTTCTTCCGGGACGCGGACACCGAGCTGAGCGATGTGCTCGGCGAGGAGCCGAGGCCGCTGTACGTCACCGGGGAGTCGGCCGCACTGACCCTTTTGACGGAGGTCGGCAGCGCCGCGCAGGGCGCGATCGACGTCTCGGTCGGCGGGCTCGCGCAGGCCACCCCGGAGGAGGTCGTGCAGGCGGTGGCCCCGGCCCGGGACGAAGCGGCGCGGCTGGTCGTCGCCGAGGCGCTCGACCAACTCGAGCAGGCGCGCGGCGAGCGGAAGTACGCGGCGGGCGTGGACGAGGTGTGGCAGGAGGCCCAGGACGGCCGGATCCGCCGCCTCGTCGTCGAGGAGAACTACCGGATCACCGTGCGGGCCGGCGACGGCCACCTGGAACCGGCCGCCGAGGACGATCTCGACGCCGTGCACGACATCGTCGACGAGGTCGTCGAGTCCGCCCTGGAGACCGGCGCGGAGGTGGTGTTCGTCCCCGACGACACCCTCGCGGACGCAGGGCGCGTCGCCGCGGTGTTGAGGTTCTGATGCGCGGGCGGACGACGATCGCGCCGATCGCCTGCGCGCTGGCGGGTGTGCTGGCGCTCGCGGCATGCGGATCGGGGAACGAGCAGGACACGGGCGCGAGCGCCAGCGCGCGGCCCACCTCACCGGACGCGTCGAGGTTCTCCGGTACGCCGCCCTCGGCGCTGGCCTCGAAGAAGGAGTCGATCAAGGCCTCCGCGTCCGAGGCCGCCAAGTCGGCCTCGGCGCGGGCCAGTTCGTTCGAGGCATCCGTCTCGGCCAACCTGGAGCGCAAGCGGCAGGAGTTCACGAAGCAGCTGCACAAGGCCAAGGGGCAGGGCAACGCGGTGCGCGACGTCGAGCTGACCGGCAAGCGCCTCGCGGACACGAAGGGCGTGCGCGCCGTCGTCGTCCATATCACCAACACCACCGACAAGACCGCCTCGTACGCGGTTCAGGTCGACTTCAGCGACTCCGACGGCAAGGTGGTCGAGTCGAAGGTCGTCGGAGCCGAGGACCTGAAGGCGGGGGACAGGGCGCAGCCGCTGGCGATCAGCACCAAGCCCCCCGAGCCGCATCTCAAGGCGAGTGTGGCGAAGGCACAGCGTTACTGAGGCCTTTCCCGCTAGGCGGGCACAGCCTCCTGGGTCGCGGCCGTGGACTCGGCCGCGACCCGGCGCTCGAAGTGGACCCGCAGCCGCAGCGTGCACCAGATGCCGACCGCGGAGACCACCATCAGCGCTGCGGCCGGCGGCCAGTACGCCCCGCCGGCCAGGGACGACAGCCAGACCGCGGTGACCGGGGCGAAGCCCGCGAAGATCATGTTGCAGACCTGGTAGGACAGCGAGATGCCGGTGTAGCGCACGTGCGGGGCGAAGCCGTCGGCCAGGATCGCGGCCATCGGCCCGTACAGTGCCGACATCACCAGGCGCATGGCCAGCATCATCAGATAGATCAGCACGACGCTGCCGCCGCCGAGCACCATGAACTGCGGGATCGACAGCAGTACGACACCGGCGAGGCCCGCGACGACGACCTTGTGCGCGCCCACCTTGTCACCGAGCAGCGCGAGCAGCGGGGTGACCACGAGCTCCAGGAACGCGGCCAGCGAGAGGCCGTTGAGCAGCATCGACTCCGACAGGTGCAGCGATTCGGTGCCGTACGAGAGCAGATAGCTGGTCACCACGTAGTAGCCGCCGGTCGCGGTGGCCAGAGCGAAGACACCGGTCAGGACCGTCCGCCAGTCCTTGTGCAGCACCTCGGCGACGGGCAGCCGGCTCGGCGTCTCCTTCTCGGCCTCGGCGGCGTGGATGTCGTCCATCACCGGGGAGTCCTCCAGCTTGGTGCGCACCACCAGGCCGATGACGACGAGGACCGCGGAGGCGAGGAACGGGACGCGCCAGCCCCAGCTGTTGAACGCGGAGTCGCCGAAGAGATTCATGAGGCTGAACATGCCGGTCGACAGCAACGCGCCGACGGACGAGCCGAGTTGGGCGAACGAGCCAAAGAAGGTGGCCTTGCCCTTGGGCGCGTTCTCGACGGCGATGAGCACGGCACCTCCCCACTCGCCGCCGATCGCGATGCCCTGGATCAGGCGCAGCGTGATCAGCAGAATGGGGGAGAGGACGCCTACCTGGTCGTACGTCGGGAGCAGGCCGATCGCGAACGAGGCGATGCCCATCATCAGGAGCGTGATGACGAGCGTCTTCTTGCGGCCGACGCGGTCGCCGATGTGCCCGAAGACGATGCCGCCGAGCGGACGAAGCAGGAACCCGACGGCGAAGGTCGCGAAAGACGAGATGGTCTTCAGGGCCGTCGGCATGTCGGCGGGGAAGAAGACGTCGTTGAACACGATCGCCGCGGCGGTGGCGAAGGCGTAGAAGTCGTACCACTCGATGGAGGTACCGGACAGAGCGGCGAACGCCGTCCTGAACGGACTCTGCGGCGAACGGGACGTGGTGCGGTCCGTCAAGGGGGACCTCCGGCGGGAGAGTGCGGACGAGGTATGGGGGCGCGGGGAACTGCGCAAGCGCAACCACGGTGTGGCACGCCGTCAGGTGGGGCGGGGCCGAAGTGCGGCATCAGGGGCGCGGGGAACTGCGCAACCCCGGCCACGGTGTGGCGCGCCAAGGGGCCCCGGCCATCCACGGCGCGGCCGGGACCAGAACCCGGCTACCCGCGAAGCGACCACGCCCGGCTGCCGCCGATCCACGTCTCCCGCACGCGGATCCCGGCCAGCTCGTCCGTGGCCACGGTCAGCGGGTCCGCATCGAGGACGCAGAAGTCGGCGAGCATGCCGGGCGCGAGCGCGCCCACCTCGTGCTCACGGTGCAGCGCACTCGCCGCCGCCCCGGTATGCGCATGCAGCCCCGCCTCGACCGGCAACCGCAACGACTCGTCACCCAGAACCGTGCCGAGCACGGTCCGCCGGGTCGCCGCCGCGGACACCGCCTCCAGCGGCGCGGGCGGCGCCACCGGCGCGTCCGACGAGAAGACGACCGGCACACCGGCCCCGGCGCAGCGGCCCGCCGGGTTGTAGCGGTGCCCCATCGCGCCGATCGCGGTCAACGTGCCGTCGCCGGTGCGCAGATGGTGCTGCGGCTGCATGACGGGGACGACGGCGAGCGCGCCCATCCGCTCGATCTGCTCGTCCGTGGGAAGTCCCGAGTGCTCCACGCGGTGCCGCATGTCGTCCCGCGGCCGGTCCGCCTGCGCCTTCTCGATCGCGTCGAGCACCATGCCGATGGCGTACGGGGACTGGGCGTGCGTCGCGGTCTGCAGACCGGCGGCGTGGGCACGGCGGACGATCTCCGCGTACTCCTCGACCGAGTGGTACAGCTGCCCGTGGTGGCAGCAGTCGGCGGCGTACCCCTCGGGGAAGTACGCGGTCCAGCCGCCGAGCGTGCCGTCGGCGTAGAACTTGACGCCCTGGACACGGAACAGGTCGTCGCCGAAGCCTCGCACAGCGCCCAGCTCCAGAGCGGTGTCGAGCAACGCCGAAGTGAGATAGGCGCTCACCCGCATGCGCAGCGAACCGTCCGACCGCGCCCGCAGATACGTCTCCATCTCGCGCCGCGAGACCTGCGCGTCGCCGATCGTGGTGACACCGGCGGCGAGGAACACCTCCTGGGCGCGCAGCAGGTGGTCGGCCATGATGTCTTCGGGCTCGGAGAGGTGGAAGTTCGGGCCGTGGTTGCCGATCTTCACGCCGGCCGGTCCTGTGAGCAGATCGCAGGCCGCGTCCCAGAGCTGCCCGTCGGGCTCGCCGTTCTCGAAGTGGCCGATGCTGCCGCCCTCGGGCGACGGCGTGCCCGCGGTGATCCGACAGGTGCGCAGCGTATGGGAGTTGACGACGCCGCCGTGCCCGGAGGCGTTCATGACGTAGACCTCGCGGTCGTCGGCGACGCGGTCCAGGTCGTGGCAGCTGGGGTGGCGGCCCTCGGCGAGGCGCCGGTGCTCGTAGCCGAAGCCGCGCACAGGGACACCCGCGGGCAGCTCGCGGGCCGCCTCGCGCAGCACCTCGACGAGCGTGTCGATGTCCGGTACGCGCTCGGGGCGCAGGTCGACCCAGGCGAGCGCCTGCCCGTACATGACCGGGTGGCAGTGGGCGTCGACGAAGCCGGGGTGGACGAGGCCGCCGTCGAGCGTCAGCTCTTCGTCTATGTGACCGCCCCGGCCGCCGAGCGCGGCGCGGGCCTCCTCTTCGGTGCCGACGTGCACGATGCGATCGCCGCGGACGGCGAGGGCCTCGGCCCGGACGGTGGTGCCGGCGGCGGCTACGGCGGCGCCGGTGACGAGGAGCGTGTGCTCGGGGGAGCGGGGCATGGCAGGCCTGCTTTCGACCGGGAACGTACGGGGGTGTGCCGACAGACGATTCGGCTCGCTGAACCATAGATAGCGAACGACTGATTGACCAGAGGGTCCGGCCAAGAATGTTTGTAAAGTCGAATCGCCGATTGGGTTACGTATCGACTGTGCACCCCGGTGTGGGCCGGTGATCAGTCCGTGCGCGGCCCCAGGTCGTAACGCTCCTTGATCAGTTCGAGGTGGAGCCAGCTCTCCACCTCGCGCACGGCGGGCAGCTCGCGCATCTCCTCGAGCGTGGCGCGCACCGCCGCGAACGACTCCGCGGTGATCGTGCCGACCAGTTCCGCGCGGCCCAGGCACGTCGACAGGAACGTCACGCGCTCGAAGGTGGCCACCCGTTCGGCGACGTCCGCCGCCGCGCCGTCGACCCGCAGGCTGAACCCGCACAGGTAGCCCATGCCGAGCACGTCGGGGCGGACCAGGGCCACCACCTTGGCGACCCCGCCCTCCAGTAGGCGCAGGGTGCGCGCGCGGGTCGCGCCCGCCGACAGGCCGACGCGGGCGGCGAGTTCGGCGAACGCGAGGCGGCCGTCCTCCTCCAGTTCGGCGAGGATCCGCTCGTCCATCGCGTCGAGCGCGCTCACGGTCGGCTCCCGCGTCAGGAGGTACGGGTCCTTGACGTGGCGCGTCGCGACGAGCGCGTCCACCGCGCGTACGCCCGGCAGCGCCCGGATCCGCTCGATGGTCCGGTCGAGCGCGCCGAAGCCCGCCGTGCGCAGCTCCGTCATGATGGCGCGCCGCCCGCTGGTCAGCGTCACGAACGGTGCCTCGGGCAGCGCGGCGATCGCGCGGGCGGCCGGGCCCGCGGGTCCTTCGGTGTCGATCGCCAGGTGCGCGGAGGCCGACAGGTCGCGCACCGCCGGGTGCACGATCGCGACGACCCGTACGGCGCCCGACTCCTGGAGTCGCTGCACGCGCATCCGTGCCGCGGGCCGGGACAGGCCCACCCGCTGCGCCAGCGTCTCGTACGTGAGGCGGCCGTCGCTCTGCAGCTCGCGCACGATGCGCAGGTCGGTCTCGTCGAGATCCACGTGCTGTTCCCCTCGGCCGTTCGGTTGCGGCCCGGCCGTGGACCGGCCGGGTGTCTGATCATTGTCGGTCACCGGGTGGCGACCGTCTCGTTCGGTCTGGACAAGTGTGGCAGTCGAAACGTAGCTTTCATTCCCGTAAGTCGATCGAATCATTTCTGAGTGCGCTGGAGGATGGTGTGCCGCGACCCGTCGTCGTGATCACCGACACCGAGGAGCTGGACCCCGAGCCGGGCGTCCGTCTCCTCGTCGATGCCGGCTGGGAGGTGCGGGTCGTCGGCAGCCGGGACCCGGAGGCGATCGGCGCCGCCGCGCACGACGCCGACGCGCTGATCGTCGGCTACGCGCGCGTGGACGCGGACCTGCTCGACCGGGCGCCCGAGGTGCGGATGATCGCCACCATGTCGGCGGGCTTCGACATGGTCGATGTCGTGGAGGTGGAGCGGCGCGGTCTTTGGCTGGCGAACCTGCCGCACTCCGCGACCGAGGATGTCGCCGTGCACGCCCTCGCCCAGGCGCTCGCGCTGACCCGCCGCCTGCCGCAGGCCGACGCCGTGGTCCGCTCCGGCGGCTGGAACACCGAACTGAACGAAGTGCCGCGCCGGGCCAGCGAGTTGACGCTCGGACTGGTCGGTATGGGTCGCATCGCCCGCACCCTCGCCCGCCTCGCCGCGCCCCTCTTCGGCACGGTCGCCGCGCACGACCCGCGCGCCACGAACTGGCCCGAGGGCGTCGAACGCCTCGACCTGGACACGCTCGTGGAGCGCGCCGACGTCCTGTCGCTGCACGTCCCCTCCACGCCGCAGACCAGAGGCATGGTCGACGCCGACCTGCTGGCCCGCATGCGCCCCGGCAGCGTCCTCGTCAACGTCTCCCGGGGCGACCTCGTCGACCCGGACGCCCTGCTCGCCGCCCTCGACGGCGGCCACCTCGCGGGCGCCGCCCTCGACGTCTTCCCCGTCGAACCGCCCGCGCCGGACGACCGGTTGCGCAGCCACCCGCGCCTGCTGCTCTCGCCGCACAGCGCCTTCCTCTCCGACGCCTCGTTGCGGGCCTACGTCACCGAGCCCGCGCGCAACGTCATCGCCTGGCAGACCACCGGACGCCCGCACACCCCCGTCGTCGACCCCACCTCTCGTAACGCCTCTCGTACGCAAGGAGCACTCGCGTGACCGACACCCTCACCGCCCCCGTCACGGCCGACGACGCCGCCCAGGAGGAGCTGCGCCTGCGCCGCGAACTGGCCGCCGTCTACCGACTGGTCGCGCACTTCCGCATGACGGACTTGATCTTCACGCACATCTCGCAGCGCCTCCCGGGTCCGGACAACCACTTCCTGATCAACCCCTACGGACTGCTCTTCGAGGAGATCACCGCCTCGAACCTGGTCAAGATCGACCTCGACGGCAACGCGGTGGAGCCGAGCCCGCACCCCGTCAACCCGGCCGGCTTCATGATCCACAGCGCGATCCACAAGGCCCGCCCCGACGCCCACTGCGTGCTGCACACGCACACCAAGGCCGGCTGCGCCGTCGCCGCGCAGCAGGGCGGGCTGCTGCCGGTCAACCAGATGTCGATGGAGTTCCACAACCGCGTCGGCTACCACGACTACGAGGGCGTCGCCCTCAACTTCGCCGAGCAGGAGCGCCTCGTCGAGGACCTCGGCACCCACCCGGCGCTGATCCTGCGCAACCACGGCCTGCTGACCGTCGGCGACAGCGCCAAGTCGGCGTTCCTGCGCATGTACTACCTGGAGAAGGCCTGCGAGATCCAGGTCACCGCCCAGGCGGGCGGACAGCTGATCATCCCCTCCGAGAAGGTCTGCGAGTACACCGCCCAGCAGCTCACCGGCGAGGGCGAGGCGTCCTCGGACGTCGAGGACGACATCGCGTACGACCTGGCCTGGGGTGCGCTGCTGAGGCTCGTGGAGCGGATCGCGCCGGACTACAAGGAGTAAGCGTGCGGCGGTGCCGGGGCCGGGTTGTACTGAAGGGACGCCCCCAGGTGAAGGGACCCCTTCGTGAGCCGTGCAACCGACACCGTCCTCAAGGGACTTGAGGAGATCCGCCCCTGGGTGGAGGACCTCTACAAGGACCTCCACACCCACCCCGAACCGGGGCTGCGGGAACACCGCACCGCCGCCAAGGCCGCCGAGGCGACGGGCCTTCCCTACGCCTCGACCGCCACCGCGCAGAACGCCGACGGCACGTCGGTCCCCGTCATGCACGCCTGCGGCCACGACGTGCACGTCGCCTCGATGCTGGGCTTCGCCCGGCTGATGGCGCGGTCCCCCGACGCCTGGCACGGCACCGTGGTGGTGCTCTTCCAGCCCGCCATGGCGGTCGTCCGGCTGCAGACGGTGGTCTCGTGCGAACTCGGCGCCGCGACCCCCGCCGTGCTCACCGTCGGCAGCATCACGGCCGGCACGGGACCGCACATCATCCCCGACCGGGCCGTGCTGCAGCTCAACGTCCGTACGTACGACGACGACACGCGGGCCGAGGTCCGCGCCGCCGTCGAGCGCATCGTGCGGGCCGAGGCCGCCGCGTCCGGCGCGACCCGCGACCCGGAGTTCGAGACGCTCGCAGCCTTTCCGCCCACGGTCAACGACGAGGCCCCGACCGGCACCGTCGCCGCCGCCTTCACCGAGCACTTCGGCGAGCGGGCCCACACCATCGAGCGGCAGACGGCCGGCGAGGACATGAGCCGCATCCCCGAGGCCTTCGGCGTTCCCTTCACCTACTGGGGGATCGGCGGCACGGACCCCGCGGCCTACGAGAAGGCGGCCGCGGCGGGCCGGCTCACCTCGGACATCCCGGTGAACCACAGCCCGCACTTCGCGCCGGTCCTCCAGCCCACACTCGACACAGGAGTCCGCGCGCTCACCGCGGCAGCGCTTGCCTGGCTCGCCGTGCCGGAGGGCTGAGCGGCGCCGCGGCCGCCCCGGTCACCTGTTCCCGTACGGCAGCAGTGCCATCTCGCGGGCGTTCTTGACGGCGGCGCTCACCTGGCGTTGCTGCCGCACCGTGAGACGGGTGACGCGGCGGCTGCGGATCTTGCCGCGGTCGGAGATGAACTGGCGCAGCAGATCGGTGTCCTTGTAGTCGACGTAGGTGATGCCCGCGGCGTCGAGGGGGTTCGGGCGCGGCTTGGCGGGCTTGCGGGGGATGCGGGGACGGGACATGTCGGTTCTTCCTTCCGGTGGGTCAGCGTGCGGGGTCGAGGAGCGGGTCGAAGGCGGCGGGGAGCCGGCTCCAGCCGTCCGGACCCGCGCGGTACTCGTCGTCGGTGAGCAGGCAGGAGTCGAGGAGCGCGGTCAGTCCCTCGCGGTCGAGGGCGGGGGAGGTGAACACGAGGTGCTGGCAGCGGTCGCCGTGCTCCGGATGCCAGTCCATGGCCGCCGCCGCGCGCCGCTCGGGCGGCACCAACTCCCAGGCGGCGTCGGGCAGTGAGTGCAGCCAGGGCCCACAGTCGTCGACGCCGAGCGCGCCCCCGGCCGCGTCCCAGGACAGCAGCGTGTCGGGCCGGTCGGCGAGCCAGAACCGCCCCCGGCTGCGGGCCGCCGCGCAGCACAGATCCTCCAGGGCGTCGAAGAGCCGCTGCGGATGGAACGGCCGGTGCCGGTGCCATACGAGGGTGCCGACCCCGGCCTCCTCCGCCTCCTGCGGCAGCAGGGCGCTGGCCGGGTGCTGCGCGGTGCGCGCCGCCTCGACGTCGAACCCGGCGAGGACGAGCCGGGCCAGTTCGGTCGACCGGGAGGGCACCTGCCGCCCCGTCGGGTGCAGCTGGGTGAGCAGGGCCCGGTCCTCCTCGTCCGCCTCCGGGCTCTCGGTGACGGCGATGACGGAGGCGTACTCCAGCTGCCGGGCCCAGGTGTCCGCGACCGTACGCTGATCGCTCGCGGCCGCCGCGAGCCCGGCCTCGGCGAGGTCGTCCCCGTTGCCCAGATAGGGGAGGACGAGCGCGGGGTCGACGGCCGTGACGACCCCGGTCAATTGCAGCGCCGGCGCACCGTGCGCGGCGACGACATCCGCCATGGCCTGTGGCTCGACGGAGTCCCACAGTTCCACGACGGCGAGGCGGGTAAGACCGTCGCCCGCCAGGCGTTCGAGCTCCGGCACGAGGTCCTCGCGCAGGGCGCAGCAGGCGCAGTCGTTGACCAACGGCGCGTCCCCGCGGCCGAGTTCACCGGACGCGTCCCGGATCGTGCGGGTCACGGTTCCCGACGGGGCGGTGCCGAGGTCGTGGTGGAGGGCCACGCTGGACGGCACCGCGTCGAGCAGGCCCCGCACCACCTCCCGGCGCGCTTCGCTGTGCAGGCCGCCGACGATCACGACGGGCAGCCGGTCGTGGCCGCCCATCACCGGGCCCCTCGGCGGCCGAAGCGGCGCTCGAAGCGCTCGACCCGTCCCGCGGTGTCCATGACGCGGGCGGTGCCGGTGTAGAAGGGGTGGCTCGCCGAGGAGACCTCGACGTCGTACACGGGATAGGTCCGGCCGTCCTCCCACTCGACGGTGCGGTCGGTGGTGAGGGTGGAACGGGTCAGGAAGGCGAATCCGGCGGCCTTGTCGCGGAAGACAACGGGCCGGTAGGCCGGGTGGATACCGGGCTTCATGGCGGACTCCAGATGGTTCGAGTGCTTCAAGTGGTTCGGGTGGTGGCACGGGGGCCGGTGCTCAGCGTTCTTCGCGGTACTCGACGTGCCGGCCGACCACGGGGTCGTACTTGCGCAGGACCAGGCGGTCCGGGTTGTTCCTGCGGTTCTTGCGGGTGACGTAGGTGTGGCCCGTGCCTGCCGTGGAGCGGAGTTTGACGACCGGGCGCAGTTCGTTGCGTGCCATGCCGCTACTATATGGCAATGGTTTCCATGTTCAATAACGGGGCCATGGTCACACACGACACAGGACGAACGGAGAGGGACCGCATGTCCGCCCACTGCCAACTGACCGGAGCCGCACCGCGCTTCGGCAATCGCATCTCCCACTCGCACCGGCGCACCTCGCGCCGCTTCGACCCGAACATCCAGCGCAAGCGCTACTGGCTGCCCAGTGAGGGCCGCAGCGTGCGGCTGACCCTGAGCGCCAGGGGAGTCAAGACCGTCGATGTCATCGGCATCGAGGCCGCGGTCGCGCGGATCCGCGCGCGAGGGGGGAAGGTCTGATGGCGAAGAAGAGCAAGATCGCGAAGAACGAGAAGCGGAAGGCGATCGTCGAGCGGTACGCCGTCCGGCGCGCGGCGCTGAAGGAGATCGTCCGGCGCCCCGACACCCCGGAGGCCGATCGCGACGCGGCCCTGGCCGAACTGCGCCGGCAGCCGCGCGACGCCAGCGCGACGCGGATCCGCAACCGCGACAGCGTGGACGGCAGGCCGCGCGGGCACCTGCGCAAGTTCGGCCTCTCCCGTGTGCGGCTGCGGGAGGAGGCACACGCGGGACACCTGCCGGGGGTCACCAAGTCCTCTTGGTGACACGGTCACGTCCGGGCGTCCGGCCGGGGCTCCGCCCTGGTCGTGCGCCCGGCGTGGTCGCCCGCATGGCGTGCGCGAGCAGGCGCGGTACGGCCGATCGTCGGACGATGGTGGGAAACCGGAGTGCGTCGAGCCGAGGGGAGTGCCGCAGGTGGGTGGCGGGCGCGAGCGCGGAATCCCCGAAGAGGAGCCCGAGGAGCACGAGCAACCGGAGGCGTACGACGCCGAGGTCCGTCAGGTCGACGTGCTCAACCGGCTGGCGGGACCGGCCTCCGGAGGGCCGGGCGCCGGTTCGGACCGGCCCCCGTCGCGCACGGGTACGAGCCACCGCGACACCGACCTGCTCGTCACCGGACACGCGCTGGCACGCGTCGCGTCACTGGGGGAGGCCCTCACCCTGATCTCCCAGCTGGCCGACGACACCTTCCCGCTGCGTGGGCAGGCGGTCTTCCGGGCGGACCGTGAAGTCCTGCACTGCGTCGGCCAGTTCGGCCTGAGCGACGGCGAGGCCGACGCGTTCCGGCTGCCGCTGCGCACGGCCCACCCCGCGGCCCAGGTGGCCAGAACCGGGCGGCCCGTGGTGCTGCCCTCGCCGCAGGACTACCGGGACCGGTTCCCCTCCGCCGGCGGGTACGCGGAGCCGGCGCGGTACGAGTCGTGGGCGTTCCTGCCGCTCACCACGTACGGCCAGCTCACCGGCGTGTGGATGGCCGCCTTCGACGCCCCCGTGGAGACCACCGGCGGCACCGGCACCTTCCTGGTGACCCTCGCCCGGCTCCTTGGCCAGTGCATCGAGCAGACCTACGACGGCCAGGCGGACCGCACCCTCTCGCAGAGCCTGCGCAGCAGCATGGGCCGCATCGGCCCGGGGCCCGAAGGGCTCACCGTCACCGCCCGTTACGTGCCCACCGGCGGCGGGCTCATGGTCGGCGGCGACTGGTTCGACAGCATCACCCTGCCCAACGGGCGTCTCGGTCTGGTGATCGGCGACGTCCAGGGCCACGATGTGCAGGCCGCCGGGCTGATGTCACAGCTGCGCACCGCCATCCACGCCTACGCGGCCGAGGGGCACGGTCCCGACGCCGTCCTCGTGCGCGCCTCGCACTTCCTGGCATCCCTCGGGGAGGGCCGCTTCGCCACCTGCATCTACCTGGAGGCCGACCCCGCGACGGGCACGCTGCGCATCGCCCGCGCCGGGCACCCGCACCCGGTCCTGCGGCTGCCGGACGGCACCTGCCTGCTCAAGCACGTGCGCGGCGGGCTGCCCCTGGGGCTCGACCTCGGCGAGGACGACTACCCGGTCAGCCTTCTCACGCTGCGGGAGAACGAGATCCTCATGCTGTGCACGGACGGCCTGATCGAGTCCGGCGGCCATGACATGTACTCCGGCTGGCTCCGGGTCCGGGGCGCGCTGACGCCGGGCGGCGCGGACGACATCGACGGCATGGCCGACCGGCTCCTGAACGCGGTCGTCGCCCCGCAGTCCACGCAGCCGGGCGACCGCCCCGTCACCTCCTTCACCGAGGACGACATCGCCCTGCTGCTCCTGCGCCGCGACCCGCTCGGCGACCACGCGGACCGGACGGGGCGCAACCTGCGGTTCACCCTCGAGCAGGACCAGGCCCAGGGCATCGCCGACGCCCGTATCGAGTTCCAGGGCCTGCTCCACGACTGGGCCCGCCCCGAACAGGTCGACACCGCCCTGCTCCTCGTCTCCGAACTCCTCGGCAACGTACTGATCCACACCGAGCATGCCGCCGTCCTGCGCGCCGACATCAGTGGCGCCGAGGGCCACCGTCGGCTGCGCGTGGAGGTATCCGACCGCAGCGACGAGGTCCCGAATCGCCGCGCACCCGGCGAACTCTCCTCCTCCGGCCGCGGCCTCGTCCTCCTCGACCTCCTGGCCCACCGCTGGAACCTACGCCCGGAGCCGGAGGGAAAGACGGTGTGGTTCGAACTGGACGAGGACGGGCCCGAGGAGCCGTAGGGCAACTCCCCGTCTGCTACGGGATCTTGACACTGACCTGGATGGGTGGTGGTTTAGACCACATGGCCCCGCCCGAAGGCGAGGGTCCGCTTCCGTGGAGGTGCAGTGTCCCGTATGTCTGAACGTCATTCGTCCTGTCTTCCCCATGTCTCCCGCCCCGCTCTCGTCGGTGCCGCGCTCCTGCTCACCCTGGGGGCGGTCGCCGTGCCCGCCCAGGCGCTCGACGGTGCGCCGGGCGCGGTCGGTGCCGGCTCGGCGGCGAAGTTGCCCGTCGTCACGCCCACCCCGCAGGACATGAGATCGGCGGGCGCCGACCTGCGGGTGCCGAACCGGGTGCGGCTCGTCCTCGGTGACGGCGTCGACGCGTCGAGCATCGATGTGATCAAGCGGGCGCTGGCCGCCGCCGGGGCCCGTTCCGTCGACACCGTCAAGGCCGGCGACGCGGCCAAGAAGGCGCCGGCGCATGGTGTGTTGACCGTCGTGGCCGGATCCATCAAGGACACCGCGGTGGCCGCCGCGCTCAAGGCCGCGGGCGGCTCCGTGCCCGACACCCTGAACCCGGAGGGCTACTCCCTCGCGTCCCGGGGCGCCGCCGGTTCTGACATCGTTGTCCTCGCAGGCAACGACGGAGACGGTGTGTACTACGCCGCCCAGACACTGCGTCAGCTGGTGACCGGGGCGCACCGCATCGCGGCCGTCTCGATCACCGACTATCCGAGCATGCCGCTGCGCGGCAGCATCGAGGGCTTCTACGGTGCGCCCTGGTCGCACAGCGAC
This sequence comes from Streptomyces nidicola, assembly GCF_050106155.1. Taxonomy (NCBI): domain Bacteria; kingdom Bacillati; phylum Actinomycetota; class Actinomycetes; order Kitasatosporales; family Streptomycetaceae; genus Streptomyces; species Streptomyces nidicola. Next base: position 315,904 of record NZ_JBNBPI010000001.1, on the reverse strand, counting down.
CGCGTCGACCAACTCGCGTTCTACGGCGACGTCAAGGCGAACACGTACATCTACACGCCGAAGGACGACACGTACCTGCGGGAGAAGTGGCGCACGCCCTACCCCGCCGACAAGCTCGCCGATCTGCGCGACCTGATCGAGAAGGCGGCCGCCCACCATGTCGACTTCACGTACGCGGTCTCCCCGGGGCTTTCCGTCTGTTACAGCGACCCCGACGACGTCAAGGCCCTGAAGGAGAAGCTGGGTTCGCTGTACGACCAAGGGGCCCGCAGCTTCTATGTGGCGCTCGACGACATCAGCTACACCAAGTGGAACTGCGACGCCGACCAGGCGAAGTACGGGGCGCCGGGCCGGGCTGCCGCGGGGCAGGCGCAGGCCGATCTGCTCAACGCGGTGCAACAGGACTTCATCGACACCCATGAGGGCGCCAAGCCGCTCCAGTTCGTGCCCACCGAGTACTCCGACACGGCGGACTCCGCGTACAAGTCGGTGCTGCGCGAGAAGTTGGACCCGAAGGTCGTCGTGCAGTGGACCGGCACCGACGTCGTGCCGCCCGCCATCAGTCTCGCCGACGCCAAGGCCGCGTCCACGGTGTGGGGACGCAAGGTGTTCCTTTGGGACAACTATCCGGTGAACGACTACGGGCAGACCACGGGCCGGCTCCTGATGGCCCCGTACGACAAGCGGGAAGCCGGTCTGCACAAGGAGTTGAGCGGCATCGTGCTCAACCCGATGAACCAGGCGGCGCCGAGCAAGGTCGCGCTCTTCGGCGGCGCCTCGTTTGCCTGGAACGACGAGAACTACGACCCCGACCGCACCTGGCGCGCGGCCGCCGACTATCTGGCCGGCGGCGACCGGGGCACCGCGCGGGCCCTGCTCGCCTTCTTCGACACCCAGCACCTCGCGCCGACCTTCGGCGACACCAACTGGCAGCCGCAGGCGCCGGAACTGGCCGCGCGCATCGCCGAGTTCCGCAAGGCGTGGGACGGCGGGTCCGGCGCCGAGCGGCGGGCGGCCCTGCGCAAGTTTTCGGCCTACGCCGACGTACTCGCGGGCGCCCCGGAGCGGATTCGCGCCGGAATGCGGGATCAGGCCTTCCTGGCGCAGACGAAGCCGTGGCTCGACGCCCTCGAACTGTGGGGCGGCGCCCTGAACACCACGCTGGACGGGCTGCGTGCCCAGCTCAACTCCGGTAGCGGGGAAGCGGAGTTCGCGAAGGCGGCCGACCTGGCGAAGCAGGCCTCCGCCATCACCACCATCCCCGGCACCACCCGTCCGCAGGGCCCGATCAAGGTGGCCGACGGAGTGCTGGACACCTTTATTGAGCAGGCGCCTCAGATGTGACCCGTCCCTGACGTCATCGTCGACGCCCGCCCCGGTACGTGACCGGGGCGGGCGTTGTCGTTTCCGGGTTCCGTCCCGACGTACGGGGGCGTCTTCCCGCCGAAATTGGCTGATCGTGTAGGCAACTTCAAACCTTGACCACAAATTCCACACATCACTCTCTATGGGAGGCCTCAATGGTCTAGATTGACCGTGCTTCACATGCCGGGACACTAGGCGACAAATGACGATCTATGGGGGCCGGTGTGGCGCGCGACCGACCGCGGCTGCGCCGGAATCGAACGGGGGGTGATCGTTTCGTGGTGCCCGATCAGGGACCTGGAGGCGCGGGGAGCGCCCGACGGGTCGAGGGAATCCCGAGCGGCTCGGCCCTCGGGTCCCGGGCAGTGAGCCAAGTCCGCCACCGAGTGAGCGGACTGCTCGTGCGGCGCTGATTCAACCGGTACGTCATGAACGGGAGGCGGGGGCCTCCTGAGGGGGAGGAACGGCGCGGCGCGGTACGGGGGGCGGGGGGCCTCCCGAGGAGGGGAAACAGCACGGGGGGCGGCGGCCTCCCGAGGGGGGAGTAACCGTGTGGGGCGAGCACGTCGAACCCGCTGGTGACCGGGACGGGGCTGTACAACAGGGGGAATTGGTACGCCCGTTCCCACCGGACCACGGCCGTCCGGTGAACGGGGCACTGCGTCGGCCCGCGAGCGACTGGGAGCAGCGTTACCGCCGCATCGTGATCATGAGCGATACGGTGGCGACGGCTCTCGTCGTGGCGGCCTTCGGAGGCTTCTTCGGGGTCAGGGACGCGGCCAACTGGCACGAGAAATGGAAGATCCTGGCTTTCGGCACGGAGTTACTGGTGCTGGGGGCGCTGGCGGTGAGCCGCTCGTGGGCCCCGGCCGTACTCGGCCAGGGCGCCGAGGAATTCCGCCGGCTCGGACGTTCGCTGTTCGCGGCGACCGTCGTGCTCGCGCTCGGCGGGATCGCCCTGACCTCGCGCAACATCAAGCTCTGGATATTCGTCGCGATCCCGGCGATCGCGGTCGTCACGATGACCGCGCGCTATCTGCTGCGGCTGTGGCTGCACAGACAGCGCAAGGAAGGACGCTGCCTGCGACCGGTGCTCGCCGCCGGGAGCCCGGCCACCGTGAGCGACCTGATCAGCAGAACGCGCAAGTTCCCGCACATCGGCTGGCAGGTGGAGGCGGTCTGCACGACGGACGGTCACGGGCTCGACGGTGACCATCTGGACGGGGTGCCGGTCGTCGGCCCCCTGACGGACGTCGCGAGCCACGTCCAGCGCGACGGCTACCGGGTCGTCGCGGTCACCCCCGACGCGCACTGGACGCCGGACCGGCTCCAGCGCCTCGCCTGGAACCTCGAGGGCAGCGACGCCGAAATGGTCGTGGCCCCCGTGCTGATGGAGGTGGCGGGACCTCGGCTGCACGTGGACGCGGTACTGGGGATACCGCTGCTGCGGGTCAGCATGCCGGCGTTCACCGGGGGACGCCGGGCGATCAAGGAGATGGTCGACCGGCTCGGCGCGCTGTTCCTGATCCTGCTGTTCGCGCCGCTGATGGTGCTCGTCGGCCTGTGCGTCCTGATGGACAGCCGGGGCGGGGTGTTCTACCGGCAGCGCAGGGTGGGCAAGGACGGCCGCGAGTTCACCATCGTCAAGTTCCGCACCATGGTCACCGGCGCCCACGGGAAGCGGGCCGGCCTCGCCGAGCGGAACGAGGGGGCGGGGCTGCTGTTCAAGCTCCGGCGGGATCCGCGGGTGACCCGGGTCGGACACGTACTGCGGCGCTACTCGCTCGACGAACTCCCGCAGCTGTTCAACGTGTTGACCGGATCGATGTCGCTCGTCGGCCCGCGGCCCCCGCTGCCGGAGGAGTCCGCGGCGTACGGACCGGACATCCGGCGGCGGCTGCTGGTCAAGCCCGGGCTCACCGGCCTGTGGCAGATCAGCGGGCGCAGCGACCTGCCGTGGGAGGAGGCGGTCCGCCTCGACCTGCGCTACGTCGAGGACTGGTCGCTCGCCCTGGACACGGTGATCTTGTGGAAGACGCTGCGGGCCGTGCTCCACGGACAAGGGGCGTACTGAAGCAGGGGGGACGCCGATTCGTCGGCGTATGAACGGCAGGTCACAAGGGCCTGCTCTGGGGGGAGGAACGGCAATGAGGATCAGCGTCCTAGGGCTCGGATACGTCGGCTGTGTGTCGGCGGCATGCCTGGCAGGACAGGGCCACGAGGTCATCGGCGTGGACGTGAACCAGGCGAAGGTGGACCTGGTCAACAGCGGCAGGGCCCCCGTGGTCGAGGAGCGGATCGGCGAACTCACCGCCGAGGTCGTGCGGACAGGCGCCCTGCGCGCCACCCGCGACGTGCGCGAGGCGATCATGAACAGCGACGTGTCGCTGATCTGCGTAGGTACGCCGTCGGAGCCCAACGGCAGCCTGTGCACCACGTACTTGGAGCGGGTCACCGAGCAGATCGGCGCCGCGCTGGCCGAGCGCGAGGGGGAGGGCGCCCGGCACACGGTCGTGTTCCGCAGCACGATGCTCCCGGGCACCTGCCTGAACCTGCTGGTGCCGATCCTGGAGAAGAGCCTCGGCGGCACGGCGGGCGTCGACTTCGGCGTCGCGGTCAACCCGGAGTTCCTGCGCGAGGGCACGAGCGTGCGGGACTTCTTCGACCCGCCCAAGACCGTCATCGGCCAGCTCGACCAGGCCAGCGGTGACGTCGTGGCGCAGCTGTACGAGGGGCTGCCCGGCGAGGTGTTCCGGGTGCCGGTCCCGGTCGCCGAGGCGATCAAGTACGCGGACAACTCGTTCCACGGCCTCAAGATCGGCTTCGCGAACGAACTGGGCGCCGTCTGCCAGGCGTTGGGCGTGGACTCGCACCAGGTGATGGACGTGTTCCTCGCCGACCGCAAGCTCAACATCAGCCCCGCGTACCTGCGGCCCGGCTTCGCCTTCGGCGGCTCCTGCCTGCCCAAGGACCTGCGCAGCCTGGTGCACGCGGCGCGGCGGGCCGATGTCTCCGTGCCGATCCTGTCCCACGTGCTGGCGTCCAACGCCGACCACCTGCAGCGGGCGGTGGAGCTCGTCGAGCGCACCGGCAAGCGCAAGGTGGGCCTGTTCGGCCTGTCCTTCAAGCCCGGCACCGACGATCTGCGCGAGAGCCCGCTCGTCGAGCTCGCGGAGCGGCTCTACGGCAAGGGATACGACCTCAAGATCTACGACGCCAACGTGAGCCTCTCCCGGCTGATGGGGGCGAACCGCGAGTACATCGAGGGCCGGCTTCCGCACCTCGCGCAGCTGCTCGCGGACTCCGTCGACGAGGTGCTCGGGCACGCGGAGGTGTGCCTCGTCGGCACCAGGGACGAGTCCGTCCTGTCGGCGCTGCCCCTCAGTGGTGGCCCGGCGATCGTCGACCTCGTCCGCCTCCCCGACGCCGAGGCGCGTCGGGCCGAACCGGGGTACATGGGCCTTGCTTGGTGACGCGATGAACGAAGAGACAACCCCCGGCGGCGGGCCGAAGCGGCGCGCCCTGATCCTGGTGGAGAACCTGTCGGTCCCCTTCGACCGGCGGGTGTGGCAGGAGTGCACGACGCTGCGCGACGCGGGCTGGACGGTGCACGTCATCTGCCCGCAGGGCACGAAGCGGGACACGGAACCGGAGACGGTGATCGACGGGGTGCGGATCCACCGCTACCCGTTGCGCGCCGCCACCGGGGGACCGGCCGGCTATCTGCGGGAGTACGGATCGGCGCTGTGGCACACGGCCCGGCTCGCCCGCAAGGTGGGACCCGTCCACGTCGTCCACGCCTGCAACCCCCCGGACCTGCTGTTCCTGGCGGCGCGTTGGCTGCGGCGACGCGGCGCGCGGTTCGTCTTCGACCAGCACGACCTGGTGCCCGAGCTGTACCTGTCCCGGTTCGACCGCGGCGAGGACCTGCTGTACCGCGCCGTGTGCGCCCTCGAACGGCGGACCTACCGGGCAGCGGACGTCGTGCTCGCCACGAACGAGAGCTACCGGGACGTCGCGCTCGGCCGCGGCGGCAAACGGCCGGAGGACGTCTTCGTGGTGCGCAGCGCGCCCCAGGTCGACCGCTTCCAACCGGTGCCGCCCGAGCCGGAGTTGAAGCGCGGCAAGCCCCATCTGCTGTGCTACCTCGGCGTGATGGGCCCCCAGGACGGCGTCGACTACGCGCTGCGGTCCCTCGCCAAGCTGCGCGACGAACTCGGGCGGACCGACTGGCACGCGGTGTTCGTCGGCTCCGGTGACGCCTTCGACGCGATGGTGGAGCTGTCCCGGGAGCTCGGGCTCGCCGACCAGGTGGAGTTCACCGGGCGCATCCCGGACGCCGACCTGGTGCGCTATCTGTCCACCGCGGACGTCTGCCTCTCGCCCGACCCGCGCAACCCGCTCAACGACGTGTCGACGATGAACAAGGTTCTGGAGTACATGGCCATGGGCCGGCCCATCGTCTCGTTCGATCTGAGAGAGGCGCGCGTCTCCGCAGGTGAGGCAGCGGTCTACGCGCGTGCCAACGACGAGGCGGAATTCGCCGGTCTCGTCGCGCGGCTGCTTGACGACCCGGAGCAGCGGGCCCGGATGGGCAAGCTCGGACAGGAGCGGATAGGCGGGCCGCTGTCGTGGCGGAACTCGCAGGAGTCGCTGATCGCCGCCTACGCCGCCGCGGTGGCGGGGCGCGGTCCCACCCAGGCAAGGAGGAGGCGGGGTCGTTGAGCGAGGACACGATCCGCCTGGTCACGATCGGCCGGATTCTCCGTAGAAGGTGGCGGCTTCTCGCCGTCCTCACCGTGGTGGGCGCGCTCGTCGGCTACGGCATCTCCGTGGTGTTCCCGCCGCGGTACACGGCGTCGGCTTCGGTGCTGCTGCCGGGCCAGTGGGAGGAGCGCGAGCTGCTCACCCAGGTGGACATCGCGACGAGTTCGTCGGTGGTCGACCGCGCGGCGGCCAAGCTCGACTGGTCGGGCGTCAACGGCACCGACCTGCGCGACCGGGTGGCCGCCAAGGCCGCCGACGGCAACATCATCACGATCTCGGGCACGGCCGAGAGCCCGCACCGCGCGCAGCAGCTCACCGACCGGGTGGCCCAGCAGTTCGTCGCGTTCTCCGCGCGGATCGCGGGCGGCGCGACCGACGCCGACGCGGCCGCGGGACCCGAGGCGCTGCGCAAGAAGGTGCAGGAGACCAACCGCCGGATCACCGATCTGGCCGAGGGGGCCGACGCGGGCGGGACCGTGGAGAGTGTGCAGGCCCGCACCGCGCTGGAGAACCTGCGCAACTCGCTGGAGGCGGCCATGAAGAAGCTGGAGGAGGCCGACCCGGCGACGGACAAGGCGAGCATGGTCGTCATGGGCCCGGCCGCCCGGCCCACCGGTCAGTCACCACCGACGAGGACGCAACTCGTCGTAGCCGGGGCGCTGTTGTTCCTCCTGCTCGCGGTCATCGGCCATCTCACCGCCGCCCGGATGAACCGCCGGCTGCGCACCGAGCAGGAGATCGCCTCCGCGCTCGGCTCGACGGTCCTCGGGGCGGTCGACGTGCCGGGGGAGCAACGGGCGCGGTCGACCCAAGGGGGCGGTGCGCGGGCCGGGCTGCGCAGGCTGCTCGGCACCGACACCCGGTGGGACGTACCCGCTCCGCAGCGGTCCGGCGACGAGGCCGCGAGGCGCACCCGCTACCGGCGGGTGTGCACCCGTATCCGCGCCCAACTTGCTTCAGCACGACGCCTGTTGGTCGTCGTACCGGACGGCGACGAGCTCGCACTGCGCGCCGCGGGGCAGCTCGTCGCCGAGGCCAAGGGCGATCCGGTGCTGCGCGTGGTCGTGGTGCCGGCGGACCGGCCGGTCGTGCCGGACCGCGGCGCCGAGTCGGGCGCCGTGGTCGTCCTCAGCGCCGGCAGCTGGACCGCCGAGGAGCTCACCGGCATCGCCGAGGCGTGTGCGGACGCCAGGCACGAGATCGTCGGCATCGTCGTGGCGGGACCGGTCAGGGTCCGCCCCGCCGGGTCGGCCGAGCAGCCGCCGGACCATGCCACGCCCGCACTCGCGGTGCGCGGCCACGCGACGGGAGGCTCGGCGTGACGACGAGCAGGAGTTCGGAGTCGGCGGGCACCCCGCTGTTCGATCTGCACGCGCTGGTGGTCGCCGTGCGCAGGCGCCGCCGCCTGTGGGGCGCCCTGGCGCTGCTCGGGCTGATCGCCGGCGCGGCGGTGGCGGTCCTGATGCCGCCCCCGCCGAGCGCCATGACCAAGGTGCTGGTCGCGCACGCGGAGGACCAGCCGAACGACACGGGAACACTCATCCGCACCGACATCGAGGTACTGGGAACCACCCGCATCGCCAAGGACGCCCTGCAGACCCTCAAGTCCCAGGAGAGGCCCGAGGACTTCATGCGGGACTACCGGGGCACGGGCCTGACCAACAACGTGCTCCAGATCGACGTGACGGCCGACAGCGAGGCACTGGCGGTGGACCGGGCCAAGGCGATCGCCGACGCGTTCGTCGCCGACCACGTGCGCCGGATGCGGGCGGCGGCGAAGGCGGAGTCCCAGGCCCTGCTCGACCAGCGCGACCGGATGCGGGAGGAGCTCGCCCGGGTCAACAAGGAGATCGGCCAGGGTGCGCCGGAGGACCAGCCGAAGGACGCGGCGGGCACCGAATCGCTCTTCTCCCGCCGCGCCGAACTCAACTCGCGGATCGCCGACTTCGACCAGCGCGCCGCGGAGGCACGCACGGGCACGCCCAAGGTCATCGCCGGTACGCAGATCGTCGACGCCCCGCGCGCGGTGGAGCACTCGCTGCCCAAGTCGGCCGCCACCAACGCCGCGATCGGCCTCGTCCTCGGCCTGGTCCTCGGGCTCGCCCTGTCCGCGGTCGGCGCCGTGGTGGCGGACCGCCCCGTGCTGCGCCGGGACATCTCGGCGAACCTGGGCGCCTCCATCATCGCGGAGCTGCCCCGGCGCTCCGGCAGGCCGTGGCGGCGCAGGGGGACGCGGGCGACACGCGAACGGCTGACCGCGACCCTCGCCCGCACGGTGCACGGCTCCGCGGAACCGCTGTCGCTGCTCGAACTGGGCTGCGCGCACAGCACGAGCGCGATCGCCCTGGACCTCGCGGGGGCCCTGACGGCGGAGGGCCCGGTCGTCGTCATCGACGGACTGCCGGGACCGCAGCTCGCCGACCACCGCCCGCAGCCGGGCGGACCCAGGGTCGTCAGCGGTGAGCACGCCGCGGCCCTGTCGCCCCAGGACCGCCGGATCGGCGTCGGCTCGGTGGCGCCCGGCACGGCGTGGACCGACCTCCAGTACCTCGGCACCCAGACGGTGCTCGTCGTACGGGCCGGGTACGGCAGCGCCGCATGGCTGCACACCGTGGCGCGCCAGCTCGCCGAGCAGCGCATCCCGGTGATCGGTGTGGTGCTCATCGACCCGGACCCCCGGGACCGCACCGACGGCACGCTCTGGGACGGCCTGCACACCGCGCTGCGCGGCCGGGGCGACCGGCAGGCCCGGCAGAACGGTTCGGGCCCCCGGCGCACGGAGCGCAAGCCCGCGTGGGCCGCACGGGGCGCGGACAACGACCAGGAGGCTCGCTAGCACATGTGTGGCATCGCAGGCACCTACCGGTGGCCGGACGGGAAGGTCGTGACCGACCGGCTCACCGACACCCTCGCCCACCGCGGGCCCGACGGGGCCGGCCGCTACGGCCACCCCGTCGGCGACGGCGAAGTGCAGCTCGGGCACCGCCGTCTCTCCATCATCGACCTGTCGGAGACCGGCGCCCAGCCGATGGTCCGCGACGGGCTCGCCCTGACGTACAACGGCGAGCTGTACAACGCACCCGAGCTCCGCGCCGAGCTGGAGTCCGCCGGGGTGCGCTTCCGCGGCACCTCCGACACCGAGGTGCTCCTGGAGGCCTGGCGGCGCTGGGGCACGGACTGCCTGCCCCGGCTGCGCGGCATGTTCGCGTTCGGGATCTTCGACGAGCGCACCGGTGAACTGGTGCTCGTACGCGACCAGTTGGGCATCAAGCCGCTGTTCCTGCTGCGACGGGGCGGGGGCCTGGTGTTCGCGTCCGAGCTGAAGGCGCTCGCCACCGCCACCGGAGGAAAGCTGGAGGTGGACGACGCGGCGCTGGTCGCCTCGCTGCTCTACTACTGGGTGCCGGACTCGCGCTGCGCGTACCGCGAGGCGGAGAAGCTACCGCCGGGCAGCTGGATGAGATTCCGGCCCGACGGGCAGGTGGAGCGCGGCCGTTACTGGAATCTCAAGGACGTCGCCGCCGAGGGCCAGGAACGGTACCGCAGCGGTGAACAGCCGGACCTGGCCGCCATCGTCGAGGAGTCGACGAAGCGACACCTGATGTCCGACGTGCCCGTGGCGACCTTCCTCTCCGGCGGCCTCGACTCCAGTTACCTGACCGCGATCGCGGCCCGCCAACAGCCGGGGATCTCCGCGTACACCATCGGATTCCGCGCCGAGGACGCCAAGTTCGAGGCGATGCCGGACGATCTGCGCTACGCCCGGCAGGTCGCCCAGCGGTTCGGCGTCGACCTGCACGAGATCGAGATCGCGCCGAACGTCCTCGACCTGCTGCCGCAGATGACGCACTCCCTGGACGAGCCGATCGGCGACCCCGCGGCGATCAACACGTATCTGATCTGCCAGGCCGCCCGCGAGGCCGGCGTCAAGGTGATGCTCTCGGGGATGGGCGCCGACGAACTGTTCGCCGGATACCGCAAGCACCTGGCCAACCTGATCGCGCTGCGCTACCAGCGCGTGCCCCGGCCGCTGCGGCGCGGGGTGTCCGCGGCCGTGGACCGGCTGCCGGTCGCCACGTCGCGCCGCGGCTTCCGGTCGGTGCGCTTCGCCAAGCGGTTCCTCTCCTTCGCCGATCTGCCGGAGGAGACCGCGTTCCGGCGCAGCTACACCATGTACGACAAGCCGGAGCTGCTCGCGCTGGTCAATCCGGACCTGGCCGGGACGGTCGACGACGTGCTGACCGAGCACGCGGACGTCTACGAGGACAACGAGCTCGACGACTTCGTGAACCGCATGTGCCTGGCCGACGCCCGGATGTTCCTGCCGGGCCTGAACCTCACGTACACCGACCGGTCGAGCATGGCCGCGTCGACGGAGGTGCGGGTGCCCTACGTCGACGTCGAGGTGGTCAAGGCGGCGTTCGCCTTCCCCGGCGACCGCAAGATCGTCGGCCGGCAGAGCAAGGCCGTGCTCAAGGAGGCGGCCACCTCGATCCTGCCCCGCGAGATCGTCCACCGGCCCAAGGGCCTGTTCAGCGCCCCGCTGCGGGCCTGGATGAGCCGGGACCTGGCGCCGCTCGTGCGCGAGGTGATCAACGACGGGGAGCTGGTCAGGTCCGGGTTCCTGCGCCGCGACGCGCTGCAGCGGCTCGCCGCCGCTGACGCCGCCGGGCAGAGCGACTACTCCAAGCATCTGTGGCACGTACTGACTCTCGAGTACTGGTATCGCGACGCGACCTCTGGGTCCGACAAGAGCACTCGGTCAACAGCTTAGGAATTCAGAGGAGTTCGGGTGAAGCAAGTTGTTCAGAACTACAAGAGCGGCGAGTTGGCGGTGCTGGACGTGCCGGTGCCCGGGTGCAAGCCCGGCGGCGTGCTCGTGCGCACCGGCTACTCGCTGATCTCGACCGGGACCGAGTTGATGAAGGTGTCCGAGGCCGGCATGTCGATGCTGGGCAAGGCCCGCTCACGGCCCGACCAGGTCGGCAAGGTCATGCAGAGCGTGGCCACCAACGGCCTGCCCGCCACCTACCGCAAGGTGATGGGCAAGCTCGACTCCTACACGCCGCTCGGCTACTCGCTGTGCGGGGTCGTCGAGCAGGTCGGCGCCGGTGTCGACGACGTGAAGGTCGGCGACCTCGTGGCCTGCGCCGGCAATGAGCACGCGCTGCACGCCGAGCTCAACTGGGTGCCGAAGAACCTCTACGCGCGGGTGCCGGAGGGCGTCGCGCCCAGGCACGCCGCCTTCGGCACCGTCGGCTCGATCGCCCTCCAGGGCGTCCGCCAGGGCGAGCCGCAGCTCGGCGAGACGGCCCTCGTCATCGGCCTCGGCCTGATCGGCCAGCTGGTGGTGCAGCTGCTCGCCGCCTCGGGAGTCCGCGTCGTCGGCGTCGACCCCGACCCGGCGCGCTGCGAACTCGCCGCGGGGCAGGGCGCCGCGGCCTGCGGCGACCCGGAGTCCGCCGACGTGGCGGCGGCCGTCGCCGAACTGACCGACGGCCACGGGGTCGACCAGGTGTATCTGGCGGCCGGCGGCTCCAGCAATCAGCCCGTCGAACTGGCCGCCAAGCTCTGCCGGGACCGCGGCCGCGTCGTCGACATCGGCAAGTGCCGCCTCGACCTGCCCTGGAACGCGTACTACGAGAAGGAACTCGACGTCCGGTTCTCCCGCTCGTACGGTCCCGGCCGCTACGACCCGTCGTACGAGCTGGAGGGGCGCGACTACCCGATCGGCTACGTGCGCTGGACCGAGCGCCGCAACCTCGCGTGCTTCCTCGACCTGCTCGCGCGCGGCAGGGTCGACGTGGAGCCGCTGATCACCCACGTCGCCGACTTCGACGATGCCGTGGAGACGTACCAGCGCCTGAAGGACGGCGAACTCAAGGCCATCACCGCGCTGTTCCGCTACCCCGAGCAGGCCGTGGAGGCCGAGGCGCCCGTGGTCAGCGTGCCCGCGGTGAGCGCCCGGCCGGGTCCGGTGCGGGCCGCCAGGACGCCGGTGCGCCTCGCGTTCGTCGGCGCCGGGAACTACGCGACGTCGATGCTGCTGCCGCACCTCACGGGCCGCGAGGGCGTCGAGCTGGCGACCGTCGTCACCACGACGGCCCTGTCCGCGGCCAACGCGCAGCGCAAGTTCGGTTTTGCCGAGGCGACCACCGACCTCGACGCCGTCCTCGGCGACAAGTCCATCGACGCGGTGTTCGTCGTCACACGGCACAGCTCGCACGCCGACCTGACCCGGCAGGCCCTGCTCGCCGGCAAGACCGTGTTCGTGGAGAAACCCCTCGCACTCAGCGAGGACGAGCTGGCGAGCGTCCTCGCCACGGTGGAGGAGTCCGGCAACGACCGCCTCCAGGTGGGCTTCAACCGCCGGTTCTCGCCGCTGCTGCGCGAGGCCAAGCAGCGCTTCGGCGCCCGCTCGGGCCCTGCACACCTGCGCTACCTGGTCAACGCGGGCCGGCTCGACCACGGCAGCTGGTACCTCCAACAGGGCACCGAGGGCTCCCGGTTCGCCGGAGAGGGCGGCCACTTCATCGACACGGCGAGCTGGCTGCTCGACGCCGACCCCGTCTCCGTGTACGCGACCGCCACGTCCGGCAACGAGGACCTCCAGGTCGTGCTGCGCTACCCGGACGGGTCCACCGCCACCATCAGCTACGTCACCTCCGGCCCGGCGGCCTTCCCCAAGGAGACGCTGGACCTGGTCGCGGACGGCAGGGCGCTGCGGCTCGACGACTTCGTGCGCGCGTCGGTCTACGGCCGCAAGCGCTGGGTCAGCTCCCGGCTCCCCAAGGCCCGGGACAAGGGCCAGAACGCCGAACTGGCCTCGTTCATCAGGGCCGTACGGACCGGCGGCCCGATGCCCGTACCGCTGGAGTCGCTCGTCGCCACCACGGCGGCCACCCTCGCCGTGCAGACGGGACTGGCCGGCGGCGCGCCCGTCACCTTGGCGGGGCCGCGATGACCATGAGCGCGGGCTGGTACCTGCGACGCCTGTCCCGGATGGGGCCGCAGGAGGTCGCGGGCCGGGTGGGCGACGCGGCGCGCAGGCGGCGCTGGCGCTCCGCGCGGCCCGTCTCCCCGAGCGTCTCCGGCGCCCGGTTCACCGCGGTCCTGCCCGAAGGGGCGCTCGCCGCGGTGCCGCCGGAAGCCGTGAAGCGCCTCGTCGCGGAGGCGGACCGGCTGATGTACGGGCACGCCGAGTTCTTCGGCGTGGTCCGCGACGATCTGGTCGACCCGGACTGGTGGCACGACCCGAAGACCGGCCGCCGGGCGCCGTTCGGCTACGCGTTCGGCGTGCCGTACCGGGACGAGGACGTGGTCGGTGACATCAAGCAGATCTGGGAGCCGTCCCGCCACCAGTACCTCACCCGGCTCGCCGCGGCCTACGCGCTCACCGGGGACGAGCGGTACGCCGAGCGCGTGGCCGAGCACCTGCGGTCGTGGTGGGCGGCAAACCCGCCGCTGCGCGGTGTGCACTGGATCAGCGGCATCGAGCTGGGCATCCGGCTGTTGTCCTGGGTGTGGATCCGGCGGCTGCTCGACGGCTGGCCGGGCGTCTTCGACCTGTTCGAGGACAACTCCGTGGCGGTGCACCAGATCTGGCACCACCAGCGCTGGCTCGCCGCGTTCCCCAGCCGTGGCTCATCGGCGAACAACCACGTCATCGCCGAGGCCGCCGGGCAGTTCGCGGCGTCCTGCGCGTTCGACTGGTTCCCCTCCTCGCGGCGCTGGCGGGCGGGCGCGCTCAAGTCGCTGGAGCGGCACCTGCGCGGCAACACCTTCCACTCCGGCCTCAACCGTGAACTGGCCACCGAATACCACGGCCTGGTCCTGGAGTTGGGCCTGGCGGCGGTCGCCGAGGCGGACGCGGCCGGAGTGCCGCTGCCCCCGACCGTACGGATCGTGCTGCTGCGGATGACCGACGCGCTCGCGGCCGTCGTCGACAACCGGCTGCGGCCGCCGCGCCAGGGCGACGCGGACGACGGACACGGACTGATGGTGGACGGCGCGGGCACCGACCGCTGGGGCTCGCTCCTCGCCACCGGGGACGCCGTGTTCGGCCGGCTCGACTGGTGGCCGGAGGTGGCCTCGACCGATGTGCGCACCCCGCTGCTCGCCGCGTTGATCAAGCCCGGCGCACCCACCGTGCGGCGTCCGGCGGCCCGACCGGCGCACTTCGCGGACGCAGGGCTCACCATCCTGCGGGGGCAGGGGAGGGCGGGCGAGATCTGGTGCCGCTGCGACGGCGGACCGCACGGCTTCCTGTCGATCGCCGCGCACGCCCACGCGGACGCGCTGTCCGTGGAGGTCCGGCACGACGGCGTCGACGTCCTCGCCGACCCGGGGACGTACTGCTACCACGGGCAGCCCGAGTGGCGGCGCTACTTCCGCTCGACCGTCGGCCACAACACCCTGGACCTTGACGGCGCCGACCAGTCCGAGTCCGGCGGCCCGTTCCTGTGGACCCGGCATGCGCGCACCGAGGTCCTGGAGGCGGGCGCGGACCGCTGGCGCGCCGAACACGACGGCTACCGGCCCGCCGTGCACCGCCGCCGCGTCGAACTGAACGTAGAGACACAGAAGTTGACAGTCGTCGACGAGGTGGACGGGCCGCGCCGCGACATGCGCCTGGCGTTCCACCTCGGGCCGGAGGTCACCGCGGAGCTGTCGGGCACCCGGGCGCTGCTGGCCTGGACCCGCGACGGCGAGGACCGCTCCGCCGAGATCGAGCTGCCCGACCGGCTGACCTGGCAGGCGCACCGCGGCGAGACCGAACCACCGCTGGGCTGGTACTCCGCCGGCTTCGGCCGCAAGGAACCCGCCACGACGCTGATCGGCAGCGGATCAGCCGACGGCGCGGGGGAGTTCACCACCGTGCTCAGGTTCCTGGGCTAGAGGGGAGGGGAGAGACGTGGGTATCAAGTGGCGGCACTGGGCGGGCCCCGCGGCACCGCTGACGCTGGTCCTGCTGGCGGCGACGGGCTGCACGAGCACGTCGGACGCCGGATCCAAGGCGTCGGCGTCGCCGAGCAGGTCGGGGGCCAGGGCGGCCGTGGCCCGCGTCTGCGACAAACCGTCGGGCGGGCCCGAGAAGGCGCCGAAGGGCGCGGTCACCGTCGACCCCAAGAAGGTCAACGACCTGGCCGAGAAGACCAAGAGCAACCCCGCGGGCACCACGTTCTGGCTGCGGCCCGGCAAGCACCGCCTCGAGTCGGCGCGCTACGCACAGGTCATCCCCAAGAAGGGGAACCGCTATATCGGCGCGCCCGGCGCGGTGCTCGACGGCCGGAAGGTCAACCAGTACGCGTTCGGCGGCCATGCCCGTGATGTCGTCATCCGCTCCCTGACGGTGGAGCGCTTCGTCCCGCAGCAGAACGAAGGCGTCGTCAACCCCGGTTCGGCCGACGGCTGGGTGATCGAGCACTCGACGATCCAGCGCAACGCGGGCGCCGGGATGATGACCGGCGACCGCCAGAAGATCCGCTCCAACTGCCTGCGCGACAACGGGCAGTACGGCGTGAACGGCTACAAGGAAGGCGACACGGCCCGCGGCCTGGTCATCGAGGACAACGAGGTCGTCGGCAACAACACCGACAACTGGGAGAAGAAGCAGCCCGGCTGCGGCTGCACCGCCGGCATGAAGTTCTGGGCCGTCAAAAGCGCCGACATCCGCGGCAACTGGGTGCACGACAACCGCGGAGTCGGGATCTGGGCCGACAACAACAACAACGACTTCCTCATCGAGGACAACCTGATCGAGGCCAACGACGGCGCCGCCCTGATGTACGAGACCAGCTACAACGCGGTCATCCGGGACAACACGATGCGGAAGAACAACTGGATCAGTGGCGGCAAGCCGGCCAAGCGCGGCGACAGCTTCCCGTACGGGACGATCTACATCTCCGAGGCGGGCGGTGAACCACGGGTCAAGGCCCGCACCGACAAGCTCGAGATCTATCGGAACCTGATGGAGAACAACTGGAACGGCATCACCCTCTGGGAGAACTCCAACCGGTTCTGCAACAGCCCCGCCAACACGTCCACCGGTGAGTGCACGCCGATGGTGAAGGACGTCAAGACCTGCGCCCGGCCGGCGATCACGAAGCCACCGCTCTACGACGACTGCCGGTGGAAGACCCAGCGCGTCGACATCCACGACAACCGCTTCGTCCTCGACACCTCCGTCGTCAAGTGCACGGACAACTGCGGCCGCATGGGGATCCTGTCCGTCTACGGCTCCTATCCCGACTGGTCGCCCTACAAGGGCAAGCGGGTCGCCCGGGCGATCACCCTGAAGCAGGACAACCGCTGGCACGACAACACGTACCGCGGACCGTGGACCTTCGTCGTCGAGGACATGAGCCGGGTCATCGACCGCGGGGACTGGCAGGACGCGCCGTACAAGCAGGACGCGGGCAGTACCTTCGGCCGGAAGGCCGGTGGCTGAGATGGAAGAACGACAGACACCCGCCACACCGAAGTCCGTCGGCATCGTCTGGCTGCTGCTCGGCATCAACACCATGGGCTCCGCGGGAGCGAAGACCATCCTTCCGCTGCCGCGCTCCGTCATCCAGCTGATCACGATGGGCTCGCTGGTCGCCGCGTTCGCCCTGGCGCTCGCGCTCAACAGGCGGCTGCGGATCAGGCCCAGCGCCTTCGTGTTCCTGCTGACCCTGCTGCTCGTGCCCAGCGTGATCTCCAGCCTGGGGGTCGGCCCCGGCGGGCTGTTCCGCTGCACCCGCCTCGCGCTCTTCATCGGTACCCTGTGGCTGCTGAGCTGCTGGTGGGACGGCAGCCTGACCTTCGTCCGGTACCACATCCGGATGTACTCGGGGATTCTCCTGACGGTGGTCGTGGGCCTGGCCGTCTCACCGGGCGCGGCGATGCCCGAGCTGTACGGCGGGCGGCTCGTCGGCGCGCTGTGGCCGCTCACCCCGCCGCAGATCGGCCAGTACACAGCGGTGATCATCGGACTCACCGTGCTGCTGCTGGTCGGCCGCCGGATCGACAGGACGAGCGCGGTGGTGGTCATCGTCCCGTCCCTCGTGCTGCTCGCGCTCACCCACACCCGGACGGCCACGGTCGGCCTGCTCGCCGGGCTCGTGCTGGCGATCTGCTCCCTGCTGCTGACCAGTGCCGCTGCCCGCCGCTTTTTCGCGTGGTCGGTGCTCGTGGTGACGGTGGCCGGCGTGGGCTTCGCCTCCGCGCTCCAGGCGTGGTTCCTGCGCGGACAGAACAAGGAGTACTTCACCAGCCTCACCGGCCGGGCCAAGGTCTGGGACGCGTTGCTGGCCGCGCCCCGGTCGAACGCGGAGCAGTTCTTCGGCGTGGGCCTCGGCGACAAGTCGTTCGGCGGGCTGCCGATCGACAACAGCTGGCTGGCCGCCTACAACGAACAGGGCCTCATCGGTGTCACCCTCGTCGCGGCCGTCCTCATCGTCCTCGGGGGCGTCGCACTGCTGCGGCCGCCGTCGCTGCAGAGGGCCTGCGCGATCTTCCTGATCAGCTATGTCGCCCTGTCGTCGTACACCGAGGCGGGCCTGGGCGACGCCTCGCCGTATCTGCTGCATCTGGCCCTGGCCGCAACGCTGTTGGCGGTCCCCGCGGAGGCCGCCCCGTTCCAGGCACCCCCGGTGCCCGGACGGTACACCCCGCGCTGGGCCAGGGAACGGGAGGTGAGCTGACCATGTACATACTCGTGGTGCACAACCGCTATTCCTCGGGGCAGCCGAGCGGTGAGAACCGGGTCGTCGACGAGGAGGT
Organism: Streptomyces nidicola; assembly: GCF_050106155.1. Lineage (NCBI taxonomy): Bacteria > Bacillati > Actinomycetota > Actinomycetes > Kitasatosporales > Streptomycetaceae > Streptomyces > Streptomyces nidicola. The sequence goes on along the minus strand of NZ_JBNBPI010000001.1, from coordinate 298,006 downwards.
CGCGCTGCTGCGCGCGGCGGGCCACCGGGTCGAGTTGTTCGAACGGCGCAGCGACGACATCGCGGACCGGTCGCTGCTCGGCAAGGTCGCGGTGCCGCTGCTCGTGCCGTGGAACCCGGCGGTCCGCAAGGAACTGGCCGCCAAGCTCCGCGCCGACCGCCCCGACGTGGTGCACGTCCACAACGTCTTCCCGCTGCTGTCGCCCGCGGTCCTCGCCGCCTGCGCCGACGCCGGGGTGCCCGCCGTCGCCACGCTGCACAACTACTACCAGGTGTGCCCGCCCGGCACGCTCCAGCGGGACGGCCGACTGTGCACGGACTGCATCGGCTCGCGGCTGCCGCTGCCGGCCGTGCGGCACGGCTGTTACCGGGGCTCCCGCCTTGCGACGGTGCCGCTCGCGGTCAACCTGACGGTCAACCGGCGGCGGTGGTGGACGGGCGTCGAGCGGTTCTTCTGCATCTCCGCGGCGCAGCGCGACGTCCTGGTGCGCTCCGGCCTGCCGTCCGAGCTGCTGACCGTGAAGCACAACTTCGTACCCGACCCGGGCGCCGGCAGGGAGGGCGACGGTGAGCAACTGCTCTACCTCGGCCGCCTCGCGGAGGCCAAGGGCGTGCGGGTGCTCATGGCCGCCTGGGACATCATCGCCGCGGAGGGCGGGGTGGGCGTGCCGCTCGTGCTCGCGGGCTCCGGACCGCTGGAGGGCGAGGTGCGCGGTTGGGCGGAGGGCCGGGACGACGTGCGCTACGTCGGGCTGCTCGAACCGGACGAGGTCCGCAAGGCTGTCGCCCGGTCGGTCGCGGTGGTCGCGCCCTCGCTGGCCCCGGAGACCTTCGGCCTGGTGGTCGCGGAGGCGATGGCGGCGGGGGTCCCTGCCATCGCGTCCGGGCACGGCGCGTTCGTCGAACTCGTCGAGGACGGCGGCACCGGGCTGCTGCACCGGCCGGGCGAGCGCACCTCGCTCGCGTCCTGCCTGCGCCGAATCACGGCCGACCCCGCCGCCAACCGGCAGATGGGACAGGCCGCCAGGCTCCGCTACGAGCAGGGCTTCAGCCCGGCCGTCGGGCTCGCGCGCCTGGAAGAGGAGTACCGCTCCGCGATCGCGGGCCGGTCGGAACAAGGAAACACCGCACAAGGAAACACATGGGGGACGGAATCAATGGGGGGCAGTAAATGACACAGTGCCGACTCTGCGGCTCGGTGACGCTGGCGAGCGTCGTCGATCTGGGGGCGACACCGCCGTGCGAGAGCTTTCTCGCCGCGGACCAACTGGACGCGCCGGAGCCCGCGTTCCCGCTGCACCTGCGGGTCTGCACCGAGTGCTGGCTGGCGCAGATCCCGCCGCTGATCACGCCGGAGGAGACGTTCAAGGAGTACGCGTACTTCTCGTCGTTCTCGACGTCCTGGGTGGAGCACGCGCGCACGTACGTCGCCGACGCCGTTCAGCGCGCCGATCTCGGCCCCGACGCCTTCGTGGTCGAGGTCGCGAGCAACGACGGCTATCTGCTCAAGCACGTGGTGGACCGGGGGATCCGCTGCCTGGGCATCGAGCCGTCCGTCAACGTCGGCGCCGCCGCGCGCGACAACGGTGTGCCCACGCTCACCGAGTTCCTGTCGCCCCAGGTCGGCGCGGACGTCCGCAAGGAGCACGGCCCGGCGAACCTCGTCGCGGCGAACAACGTGTACGCGCACATCCCCGACGTCGTCGGCTTCACGCAGGGCCTGCGCGCCCTGGTGGCCGACGACGGCTGGGTCTCCATCGAGGTGCAGCACCTGCTGACGCTGATCGAGGAGAACCAGTACGACACGATCTACCACGAGCACTTCCAGTACTACACGGTCGCCTCCGCGATCCGGGCGCTCGCCAGCGGCGGACTCGCCCTCGTGGACGTCGAGTTGCTGCCCACCCACGGCGGCTCCATCCGGCTGTGGGCGCGGCCCGCCGAGGTGGCGGGGGAGCCGAGTCAGCGCGTGGTCGACGTACTCGCCCGGGAGAAGGAGGCCGGCCTTCAGGAGCTGTCCGGGTACACCGAGTTCTCCGCCCGGGTCGCCAAGGTCCGCCGCGACCTCCTCAAGTTCCTGATCACAGCGGCCGAGGAAGGCAGGACGGTCGTCGGCTACGGCGCGCCCGGCAAGGGCAACACGCTGCTCAACCACTGCGGCATCCGCCCCGACCTGCTCGCGTACACGGTCGACCGCAACCCCTACAAGCACGGCCGGTTCACCCCCGGCACCCGGATCCCGATCCTGCCGCCCGAGCGGATCGCCGAGGACAAGCCGGACTACGTCCTGGTCCTCCCGTGGAACCTGCGGGCCGAACTGACCGAGCAGCTGTCGTTCGTGAACGAGTGGGGCGGCCGCCTCGTCTTCCCCATCCCGGAACTGAGCGTCGTCGAGGTGCCCGCGAAAGAGGTAACAGCATGAAGGTCGTTCTGTTCTGCGGCGGCTACGGGATGCGGATGCGCAGCGGCGCCGACGACGACGTGCCCAAGCCGATGGCGATGGTCGGCCCCAGGCCGCTGATCTGGCACGTCATGCGCTACTACGCGCACTACGGGCACAAGGAGTTCATCCTGTGCCTCGGCTACGGGGCGCACCACATCAAGAACTTCTTCCTCAACTACGAGGAGACGACGTCCAACGACTTCGTGCTGCGCAACGGGCGGGCCGAGCTGCTGTCCAATGACATCGCCGACTGGACGATCACCTTCGCGCAGACCGGCATCGAGTCCCCGATCGGGGAACGCCTGCGCCGGGTGCGCCACCACCTCGACGGCGACGAGATGTTCCTCGCCAACTACGCCGACGTGCTCACCGACGCCCCGCTCGACGAGATGGTCGACCGGTTCGCGGTGCGCGACGCCGGCGCGTCGATGATGGTGGTCCCGCCGCAGTCCTCGTTCCACTGCGTGGACCTGGGCGAGGACGGCCTCGTCGGCGGCATCACCGCGGTCAGCGACATGCCGCTGTGGGAGAACGGCGGCTACTTCGTGCTCCGCCAGGAGGTCTTCGACCACATCCCGGAGAACGGGGACCTGGTCGCCGACGGCTGCGCCCAACTCGCCAAGCAGGGACGCCTCGTGGCGCACCAGCACCGCGGCTTCTGGAAGCCCACCGACACCGTCAAGGAGCGGGCCGCGCTCGACGCCGGCTACACGCGCGGTGACCGCCCGTGGGCCGTGTGGGAGCGGGACGACGCAGGGGTGAGCGCGTGATCCGGCTCGGAGCCGGCCGCCCCGGCCGGATCGTCGCGGTGGGCGCCCACTGCGACGACATCGCCATCGGCGCAGGCGGCACCCTCCTGACGCTGTGCCGGGCACACCCCGGACTGCGCGTCGACGCACTGGTGCTCTCCGGCGGCGGAACCGGGCGCGAGCAGGAGGAGCGGGCCGCGCTCGCCGCCTTCTGCCCGGGCGCCGACCTGCGCCTGACCGTGCACAAGCTGCCCGACGGACGGCTGCCCGCGCACTGGGAGGAGGCCAAGTCCGCGGTCGAGGAGCTGCGCCTGCAGTCCGACCCGGACCTCGTCCTCGCCCCGCGCGCCGACGACGCGCACCAGGACCACCGCGGCCTCGCGCAGCTGATACCCACCGCTTTCCGTGACCACCTCGTGCTCGGCTACGAGATCGTCAAGTGGGACGGCGACCTCGGCCGGATGTCCGCGTACCAGCCGCTCGCACCGGAGATCGCCGAGGACAAGGTGCGGCTGCTGCAGGAGCACTACGCCTCGCAGCGGCACCGCCCCTGGTACGACCGCGAGGCCTTTCTCGGCCTCGCCCGGATCCGCGGCATCGAATGCCACGAGCGCTACGCAGAGGCGTTCGCCGTCACCAAACTCACGCTCGACCTGGGCGCTCCCGCAGCGGGCGCCCTCACTCTGGGGGACTGAACCTTGCGCGTACTACTGACCGGACACCAGGGCTACCTGGGCACCGTGATGGCCCCGGTCCTCAAGGCCGCAGGACACGATGTCGTCGGCCTCGACTCCGGCCTGTTCGCCGACTGTGTCCTCGGCCCTGCCCCCGACGACCCGCAGGGGCACCGGGTGGACCTGCGCGACGTCACCGCCGAACACGTGGCCGGGGTGGACGCCGTGATCCACTTGGCGGCGCTCTCCAACGACCCGCTCGGCTCGCTCGCGCCGGAACTCACCTACGACATCAACCACCACGCCTCCGTCCACCTGGCCCGCTTGGCCCGCGAGGCCGGCGTCAAGCGTTTCCTCTACGCGTCGACGTGCTCGGTGTACGGCGCGGCGGGCGGCGACGAACTCGTGGGCGAGGAAGCCCCGTTGCGCCCAGTGACCCCGTACGCGGAGTCCAAGGTGCGCGTGGAGGACGACCTGCACGCGCTGGCGGACGACGACTTCACCCCGGTGTACATGCGCAACGCCACCGCCTTCGGCTTCTCGCCGCGGCTGCGCGCCGACATCGTGCTCAACAACCTGGTGGGCCACGCGCTGCTCTCCGGCGAGGTGTTGGTGCTCTCCGACGGCACGCCGTGGCGCCCGCTGGTGCACGCCGCCGACATCGCCCGCGCCTTCACGGCCGCGCTGAGCGCGCCCCGCGAGGCGGTGCACGACCGGGCGTTCAACATCGGCAGCGAGACCAACAACGTCACGGTCGCCGAGATCGCCGAGCAGGTCGCCGAGGCGGTGTCGGGGGCGAAGGTGCGCATCACCGGGGAGAACGGCGCCGACCCGCGCTCCTACCGGGTCGACTTCACCCGCTTCCGCACCGCGATACCCGGCTTCGACTGCGAGTGGAACGTCAAGCGCGGCGCGCTCGAACTCTGCGACGCCTACCGGAACTTCGGCCTCACCAAGGACGACTTCGACCGCCGCTTCACCCGCCTCGCCGTGCTGCGCGCGGCGTCCGAGGCCGGCGCCGTCGACGACACCCTGCGGTGGCGCCCGTGACCATGCAGGTGAACGAAGGCGTCGGTGCGGCGATGCACGAGCTGGTGGAGCGGATGTATCCGCTCTGCCGGAGCATCACCGGCGACGGGGTGCGCGCCACCCTGGACATCGTGGGGGAATACATCCCGCTCGACGTGCACGAGGTGCCCACCGGAACCCAGGTCCTCGACTGGACGGTGCCGCAGGAGTGGAACATCCGCGACGCGTACATCGCCGACGCGTCCGGAAGACGGGTCGTCGACTTCGCCGCGTCCAGCCTGCACGTGCTCGGCTACAGCGTCCCGGTGTCGGCGACGATGCCGCTGTCCGAGCTCCGTGCCCACCTCCACACGCTGCCGGACCAGCCGAACCTGGTGCCGTACCGCACCAGTTACTACAAGCCGGACTGGGGGTTCTGCCTGTCCCAGGAGACCCTGGACGCGCTGCCGGACGGCGACTACGAGGTCCGCGTCGACTCCACACTGGAGGACGGCCACCTCACCTACGCCGAGCACATCGTGCCCGGACAGGTCCCCGACGAGGTGATCGTCTCCTGCCACATCTGCCACCCCTCGCTCGCCAATGACAACCTGGCGGGCATCGCGGTGGCGACGTACCTGGCCCGCGCGCTGGCCGAACACACGCCGTACTACACCTACCGGTTCATCTTCGCGCCCGGCACCGTCGGCGCGATCACCTGGCTCGCCCGCAACAAGGACCGGGTGGAACAGGTCAAACACGGCCTCGTGCTGGCCTGCGCCGGCGACCGGGGAGACCTCACGTACAAGCGGAGCAGACGTGGCGACGCGGAGATCGACCGCGTCCTGAGCCATGTACTGACCGCCTCCGAACGCCCGCACCAGGTCAAGGAGTTCACACCGTACGGATACGACGAGCGGCAGTACTGCTCGCCCGGATTCGACCTCGGCGTGGGCTCGCTCACCCGCACCCCGTACGCCGGCTACCCCGAGTACCACACCTCGGCGGACGATCTGGACTTCGTCTCCCCGGAGGCGATGGCGGACACCTTCGCCGTCTGCCGCGAGGCGTTCGCCGTCCTGGACCGCAACCGGCGCTACCTCAACCAAAGTCCTTATGGGGAGCCGCAGTTGGGGCGGCGCGGGCTGTACGACGCGCTCGGCGGGCGCAGCGACACCAAGCAGGCCCAGATGGCGATGCTCTGGGTGCTGAATCTCTCCGACGGCGAGCACAGTCTGCTCGACGTCGCCGAGCGGTCCGGGCTGCCGTTCGACACGGTCGCCGACGCGGCCGACGCCCTGCACGGGGCGGGGCTGGTCAAGGAATGACGTCGATGACCACCGAGGAGGAGAAGACGAAGACATCCGCCGGATCCACCCGGCGGGCCCTCGCGGGCCGGCTGTCCTGGGGCCTCGCCGACCAGGCCGCCTCCAGCGTGTCCAACTTCGCGGTGGGCATCTACGTGGCGCGCTCCCTGGGAGTCACCGCGTTCGGCGTGTTCAGCCTGGCCTGGGTGACGTACGGCGTGGTGCTCAACGTCTCCCGCGGTCTTGCCACCGACCCGCTCATGGTGCGCTTCAGCGCGGTGCCGAAGGAGTCCTGGCGCGGAGCGGTGGCCCGGTCGTCCGGCACCGCGCTCGGCGTCGGAGTCGCCCTCGGAGCGGCCTGCCTGGTGATCGGCCTCGCCGTCGGCGACCGGATGGGGTCCGCCTTCGCCTGTCTCGGCATCGTCCTGCCCGGACTGCTGTTGCAGGACTCCTGGCGGTTCGCCTTCTTCGCGGCGGGCGCGGGGCGCAAGGCGTTCGTCAACGACATCGTGTGGTGCGTCGCCCTGGTCCCCGCCCTGGTGGTGGCGGGCCGGGTCGGCGGCGTGCCCGCGTTCGTGCTCGCGTGGGGCGGATCCGCCGCGGTCGCCGCCGTGTACGGCTGCTTCCAGTCCGGCATCAGGCCCCGGCTCACCGGAGCGCGCGCGTGGCTGCGCGACCACCGCGACCTCGGCACCCGCTACCTCGTAGAGAACGTCAGCAACAGTGGCGGCAGCCAACTGCGGGCGTACGGACTCGGCGTCATCGTCGGGGTCGGCGCGGTCGGTGTGGTCCGCGGCGCCGAACTGCTGCTCGGCCCGTTCATGGCCGTGCTGATGGGGCTCTCGCTGGTCACCGTCGCGGAGGCGGCCCGGGTGCTGCGGCGGGCCCCGCACCGCCTCGGCCGGTTCTGCCTGCTGCTCGGCGGCGGGCAGGCCGTCGCCGCGCTGCTGTGGGGCGGGGCGCTGCTCCTGCTGCCGGACCGGGCGGGCGAGTTGGTGCTCGGCGACGTGTGGAGCGCCGCCTCGCAGCTCATCGTGCCGGTCACCATCGGCGTCGCGGGCGCGGGGCTCGGCAGCGGCGCCGCCGCGGGGCTGCGCGCGCTGGGAGCGGCCCGGCTCAGCCTGCGCTCCCAACTGATCGCCTCCGCCTGCTATGTCGGCGGCGGGCTCGGCGGCGCGGCCGCGGGCGGCACGGTCGGCTCCGCCTGGGGCGTGGCCGCCGCGACCGTCACCGGCTCCGTCGTGTGGTGGCTGCACCTGCGGTACGCCCTGCGCGAGCACCACCACAACACCACCCCCGAAGTGAGGACCACATGACCGCCCACCCCCGACTGAGCATCGGCCTGCCCGTCTACAACGGCGAGGAGTACCTGGCCGAGTCCCTCGACGCGCTGCTCGGCCAGACCTACGAGGACTTCGAGCTGGTCATCACCGACAACGCCTCGACCGACGGGACCGAGGACATCTGCCGCGACTACGCGGCCAAGGACGCGCGCATCCGCTACATCCGGCTGCCCCGCAACATCGGCGCCGCCCCGAACCACAACTACGTGTTCACCCAGTGCCACGGCGAGCTGTTCAAGTGGGCCTCGCACGACGACCTGTACGCCCGCGACCTGCTGCGCCGCTGCGTACAGGCCCTCGACGAGCACCCCGACGTGATCCTCGCCCACGCCGACCAGGCCGTCATCGACGAGGACGGCAAGGTCAAGGTCCCCTACGCGTACACGCTCAACACCGACTCGCCGCGCGCGCCCGCCCGCTTCCGCAGCATGCTGTTCGAGCCCGGCGGCGACGACTTCTACGGCGTGATCCGGGCCGACGTCCTGCGCAAGGTGAAGCCGCACGACAGCTACCACCACGCCGACCGCACGTTCGTCGCCGAGATCGGTCTGCACGGCCCCTTCTACCAGGTGCCGGAGCTGCTGTACTTCCGCCGCGACCACCCCACCCGCGCCGAGCGGGCCAACCCGTCCAAGCGCTCCCGCTGCGTCAACCTGGACCCGCGCAGGGCCGGGCCGCTGCACCCGACGCCCCGGCTGCTCGCCGAGTACGTCCTGGGCTTCGTCTCGGCGATCCGGCGCGCGCCGCTGTCCTCGGCCGAACGCCGCGCGTGCTACGGCCACTTGGCCGCCTGGGCGACCAGCCGCACCCGGCCGGGAGCGGGGGAGCGGGTGGAGGACCGGGCGCCGGTCGACCCCGCCCAGCTCAACGTGTCCATCGACGACCTCGTCGCGGGCCGCAAGGAGCGGCGCCCATGAAGGCCGGGCCACGCGTCGGGGTGTTCGGCCTGCTCGGCTCCGGCAACCTCGGCAACGACGGCTCGCTCGAGGCCGTCCTCGGCTACCTCCGCGACGAGCATCCGGACGCGCCCGTGGACGCGCTGTGCGGCGGACCCGACGTCGTCACCGCCCGGTACGGGATCCCCGCGCGGCGGCTGCACTGGAACCGCGGCGAGTACCGGACCGCGTCACGGGCGGGCGCGCTCGTGACCAAGGGCCTCGGCAAACTCGTCGACGTCGTCCGCACCGCCGCCTGGGTACGCCGGCACGACGTGGTGATCGTGCCCGGCATGGGCGTCCTGGAGGCAACCCTGCCGCTGCGGCCGTGGGGATTCCCGTACTCGCTGTTCCTGCTCTGCGCGAGCGGCCGGCTGCTCGGCACGAAGGTCGCGCTGGTCAGCGTCGGCGCTGCCGAGATCCGGGTCCGGCCGACCCGGATCCTGGTCCGCTGGTCGGCGCGGCTCGCCGCCTACCGCTCGTACCGCGACGCCCAGTCGCGCGACGCGATGCGGGCGATGGGAGTGAACACCGCGCGCGACGCGGTCTATCCGGACCTGGCGTTCGCCCTGCCGGTGCCCGCGGCCACGGCGGGAGACGGCACGGTCTGCGTCGGCGTCATGGACTTCCACGGCGGCAACGACGACCGGGCGCGGGCCGAGGAGATCCACCGGCGCTACCTCGACGGGACGACCCGGTTCGTCCGCACCCTGGTCGAGGACGGCAGACGGGTCAGGCTGCTCACCGGCGACGACTGCGACACGTCGGTGGTCGAGGCGATCATCGAGGCGGTGGACTCGCCGCTGGTCACCGCCGCCGAGACGGCATCCCTCGCCGACCTGATGAAGGAGACGGCGGCGGCCGATGCCGTGGTCGCGACCCGCTACCACAACCTGATCTGCGCCCTGAAGTCCGGCACACCCACGCTCGCCCTCACCTACGCGGCGAAGAGCGACGCGCTCATGGAACGCATGGGCCTCGGCGCCTACTGCCACCCGGCACGCGAGGTCGACGCCGACCGACTCCTCGAACAGTTCCGGGAATTGGAGAAGCGGTCCGCGGAACTGCGCCAGACCCTCGTCGAGCGGAACAAGGCCACCACACAGCAACTCGCCCACCAGTTCAACGCGTTGACCGACACCCTGTTCCCGGCCACCGGCCAGAACCACGCACCTCGGGGGAATCGATGAAACTGACCGAAGTCCCGGAGATCGCCGGGGCGTTCCTGCTCGAACCCACGCCGCACACCGACGAACGCGGCTTCTTCTGCCGCACCTTCGACGCCGACGTGCTCCGCAGCGTGGGCCTCGACCCGGGCGCCTTCGTCCAGGACAGCGTGTCCCGCTCCGTCCGCGGCGTGCTGCGCGGCATGCACCTGCGCGCAGGCAAGGGCGAGGCCAAACTGGTCCGCTGCTCGTACGGGAAGATCTTCGACGTCGTCGTGGACCTGCGTCCTGACTCGGCCACGTACCGCAACCGCGCCACCTTCGAGCTGTCCGGCGAGACGCAGGTGACCCTCTACATCCCGGCAGGGTGCGCGCACGGGTTCCAGGCGCTGACCGAGACCGCCGACACCTCGTACCGGATCGACCGCCCGCACGACCCTGCCGAGGACGTGACGATCGCGTTCGACGACCCGGAGCTGGCCATTCCGTGGCCGCTGCCGACCACGTCGATGTCCAAGCGGGACCGGGAGGCGCCGAGCCTCGCCGAAGTCCTGAAGCAGAAGCGGAGTTGAGGGCGTACCCATGGAAGAGTTGGACCTCCCAAGGTCGCGGTCGGCGAACGAGCGGCTGCACGCCATGATCCCCGGCGGCGCGCACACGTACGCCAAGGGCGACGACCAGTACCCCGAACACCTCGCCCCGGTCATCAGCCACGGACGCGGCTCCCACGTGTGGGACATCGACGGCAACCGCTACATCGAATACGGCTCCGGGCTGCGCTCGGTCAGCCTCGGCCACGCCCACCCGCGCGTGAACGAGGCGGTGCGGCGGGAGATCGACCGCGGCAGCAACTTCGTCCGGCCGTCCATCGTCGAGGTCCAGGCCGCGGAACGCTTCCTGGCCACCGTGCCGACCGCCGACATGGTGAAGTTCGCGAAGAACGGCTCCGACGTCACCACCGCCGCGGTGCGCCTGGCGCGCGCCGTCACGGGGCGCAGGCGGGTCGCGATCTGCGCCGACCACCCGTTCTTCTCCACCGACGACTGGTTCATCGGCACCACACCCATGTCGGCGGGCATCCCGACGGCGACGACCGACCTCACCGTGTCCTTCCCGTACGGGGACCTGGCCGCCACGGAGGAACTCCTCACCCAGTACCCGGACGACGTCGCCTGCCTGATCCTCGAACCGGCCGCCCACAGCGAGCCCCCGCCCGGCTACCTCGAAGGCCTGCGCGAGCTGGCCGACCGGCACGGCTGCGTACTGATCTTCGACGAGATGATCACCGGTCTGCGCTGGTCGGAGGCGGGCGCCCAGGGCCTGTACGGCGTCGTGCCCGACCTCTCCACGTTCGGCAAGGCACTGGGCAACGGGTTCGCCGTCTCGGCGCTGGCCGGGCGCCGGGAGCTGATGGAGCACGGCGGGCTGCGCCACGCCGGCGAGCGGGTCTTCCTCCTCTCCACGACCCATGGCGCGGAGACCCACTGCCTGGCGGCGGCGATGGCCGTCCAGAGCACCTACGTGGAGGAGGGCATCAGCGCCCGTCTGCACACCCTGGGCGAGCGCCTGGCCGCCGGGGTCCGCGAGGCCGCGTCGAGCATGGGCGTCGGCGAACACGTCCTCGTCCGGGGCCGGTCCAGCAACCTGGTCTTCGCCACCCTCGACGAGCACGGGCAGCCGTCCCAGGAGTACCGCACCCTGTTCCTGCGCCACCTGCTCATGGGCGGCGTCCTCGCCCCGTCGTTCGTTGTGAGCAGCGCGCTCGGCGACGCCGACATCGACCGCACCGTCGACGTGGTGGCCGAGGCGTGCGCGGTGTACCGGAAGGCGGTCGACGCCGGCGACCCCACGCCGTGGCTGGCCGGACGGCCGGTGAAGCCGGTGTTCCGCCGCTTGGCGTGACGTCAGCGGCGAGCTGGTCGACCGGCGTCCGCCACCCGGTCGACCAGCCACGCGGTCGCGGGCACCACCGCGAGCGCGGCGCACCAGCCGCCGACCGCGTCCGTTGGATAGTGGGCGCTGAGGGCGACCTCCGCCCACCCCATGACGGCGCCCGCGGCCAGCGCCGCGCCGAACACGAGCGAAGCTCCGGCCGCTCTGCCTAGCCCGTACCGTCCGACCGCGACGAGCGCCACGACCAGGGCGAGCGCGGTGAGGAAGGCGGTGTGCCCACTCGGATAGGACAGATTGCCGGGACCGTGGATGGTGCGACCCACCACCGGCTTGACGACCGTCCCCGCTCCCACGGTCAGGGCGACCGCGGCCGCCACCAGCACCGCCGCGCGAGGACGGCGCAGCAGCAGACACCACGCCACGGCGGCCACGACCAGCACCGCCGCGCCCACGGGTTCCCCCAGGAAGTCGACGGCCAGGGCGACGCCCCGCCACGGCGGCCGCACACTGTCGTCCGTCGGCAGGACGAACCAACGGTCCACCCGGCCGGACTCGCCGTGCCCGGCGTACATCACCCCGAGCGCGACGACCACGAGCGCGGAGAGCGCCGCGACCACGCCGAGCCAGGCGCGCAGTGCGTCGGGCAGCATCGGTTCGGGCTCGGAAGCGGCCTTGCCGCTGTGGCCATGCCCCGGCTCCGCTTCAGTCAGGTGATCCAACGCGATCCCCCCGTCGTGTGTCCCACCCACCTTTCGGTGACCCTATCCGGCCTGTGGCCATGGCACCTGTTCAACTCGGCAAGTGGACACCGGAGTTGAAACGGGGGAGTGGAGGGGCGCCAGAGCGCTGCGTGAAGGCCGTCCGGCCTCCCGTGCTAGCGTTGAGCGTTTGCAGCGCAACTGTGCCGGTGCCCCGTCGGGTGCCGCCGGCCGGCCGCCGCGTCCCCGCCGCGCCTTCCTCGGTACGGCCCCCTCTTCGCCAGGAAGGCTCTCTGTGAGCGAATCAGCACGTGCCGACGACGCCCGGCCGCAGGACGAGACGCCGGGCACCGCTCCCGTGACGTCCTTCGCGGAGCTCGGTCTCCCGGCCGCGGTGCTGCGCACGCTCGACGAGCACGGGGTGACGAAGCCCTTCCCCATCCAGTCGGCGGCGCTGCCGAACGCGCTCGCGGGACGCGACGTCCTCGGCCGCGGCCGCACCGGCTCCGGCAAGACGCTCGCCTTCGGCCTGGGGCTGCTCGCCCGCATCGCCGGGCGGCGCGCCCAGCCCAAGGAGCCCCTCGCCCTCGTGCTGGTCCCCACCCGGGAGCTGGCGCAGCAGGTCACCGAGGCGCTCACCCCGTACGCCGAGGCGCTGCGGCTGCGGATGGCGACCGTGGTGGGCGGCGTGTCCATCGGACGGCAGTCCGCCGCGCTGCGGGACGGCGCAGAGGTCGTCGTCGCCACGCCCGGCCGGCTGCACGACCTGATCGAGCGCAAGGGCTGCCGCCTCGGCCGGGTGGGCATCACGGTCCTGGACGAGGCCGACCAGATGTGCGACATGGGATTCCTGCCGCAGGTCACCGAGATCCTCGATCAGGTGCGGCCCGACGGGCAGCGGATGCTGTTCTCCGCCACCCTCGACGCCGACGTCGACCAGCTGGTGCGGCGCTACCTGCGCGACCCCGCTGAGCACTCCGTGGACCCCTCGTCGAGCTCCGTCTCCACGATCGAGCACCACGTCCTCGTCGTGCACGGCCCGGACCGGTGGTCCGTCGCCACGGAGATCGCCGCCCGGGACGGCCGCGTCCTGCTCTTCCTGGACACCAAGCACGGCGTCGACCAGCTCACCAAGCACCTGCGGGGCAGCGGCGTGGCCGCGGCCGCGCTGCACAGCGGCAAGGCGCAGCCGCAGCGCACCCGGACCCTGGCCCAGTTCAAGAACGGCGAGGTCACCGCCCTGGTGGCGACGAACGTCGCCGCGCGCGGCCTGCACATCGACGACCTCGACCTCATCGTCAACGTGGACCCGGCGACCGACCCCAAGGACTACCTCCACCGCGCGGGACGCACGGCCCGCGCCGGCCGCTCCGGCACCGTCGTGTCGCTGGTCCTGTCGGGCCAGCGCCGCGAGACGAGCCAGGTCATGGCGGACGCCGACGTCACCGCGAAGGTCACGAAGGTGCGGTCCGGCGAGGCGGAGCTGAGCCGCATCACCGGCGCCAAGGCTCCCTCCGGCAAGCCCCTCGACGGCGGCCCCGCCCAGCGCCCCAAGAACCAGAACACCCCGTTCCGCGGCCTGGGCAGCACCAAGAACCCGAAGACCGGCTCCGGCTCCGGAACCGTCTCCACCAGCGGCTCCGGCGCCCGCGGCTCCCGCAAGACCAACGAGGCCCGCAAGCTCGCGGAGGCGCGAAAGGCCGCGCGAGTGCGGCGCGGAGGCTGACCCGCCGGTCGCCCCGCCTCAGCCGCGTCCCGGCAGCGTGATGCCGTACGCCCGCATCTTCCGGTAGATCGTCGTACGGGAGATGCCGAGCCGCTGCGCCGCCAGCAGCTTGTTGCCGTCCGCCGCCAGCAGGGCCTGGACCAGGGTGTCGCGCTCGGACGCCTCCCATGCGCTGAGCGAGCGGCCGCCCGCGCTGTGCAGCGACGGCGGCAGGTCATGGAGCTCGATCCGGTAGGTGCGGCGGCCCGCCGCGGCCTCGCGCAGGGCCGCGTCCAGTTGCCGGACGTTGCCGGGCCAGTCGTGCCGGCGCAGCAGCGGCAGCACCTCCGGTGCGCACTCGACGTCCGCGCCGATGCGCCGCAGCAGCCGGTCGACCAGGGCGGGGAGGTCGGCGAGGCGGTGCCGCAGGGCGGGAACGGCCGCCGCTTCGACGAAGCAGCGCCTCAGCGGCTCGGGTACGCCTTGTGCCCGGTGGAGCGTGCCCACGATCCAGGTGCCCTGGGCCGCCGCGGCCTCCAGCGCCTGGGCGACGGAGGTTCCTTGCTCGGGGGACACGGCGTCGACGTTCCGCAGGACCAGGGCACGGCCAGGGCCCGTGGGCGCCTCGCGCAGCGCGGTCGGCAGGTCGGTCCCGGTGCCGTCCGCCACGGTGGCCGCGGCATCCACGACGACGGGGGCCGACGTCGCGCCGGTCAACGCGTGCGCGGCGCCGGCCAGCGCGCACTTGCCCGTTCCCGCCTCGCCGTGGAGCAGGAGCGGCGTCCGTTCGCGGGCGCAGCGGGAGGCCGCCCGGGAGACGGTGTTCCACGCCGGATCCGTCCCGGCCAGACCCGGTAGGGGCCACGGGCGGGACGCGTCCTGCTCCGCGCGCGTACGGGAGCCGGAGCCGGGCCGCTGCCCGCCGGACGGGAATTCAGCGAAGGCCAACTCCAGCAGGTACCCGGCCGCGCCCGCCGAGCTGTCGACCTGGCGGCAGCGCATCAACACGGTTTCCCCGCCGGTCAGTTGCACCTCCTGGCGGGTGCGCGGCGCATGCCCCAGTTCGGCGGCGGCCTCGTGCAGCAGCCGGTGGTCGTCGCCCGTGAGCCGAGCGGAGGCGGCGGAGTTGGCGAGCACGAGATCCTGGCCGAGACAGAGCACCGGCCGGTCCCCGTAGTGGCTCACCTGCTGGAACGCCTCCAGGAGCGCACGCTGGTGCGAGCTGCTGAACTCGTACATCACGCGCGCGATGTCGCCCGCGGCCTCCTGCACCAGGGCCGCCATGAGCGTGCGCGCCGGGCCGTTCCAGCACGTCAGGTTCATGGCCCCCTCTACTCGCCCGGTCACCGAGTTGCGGATCGGGGCGGCCGCGCAGGAGACGCCCTGGAGGCGTTCGTTGAAGTGCTCGGTGCCGAGGACCACGTTGGGCCGGCGCTCCTCCAGGGCGACCCCGATGCCGTTCGTGCCGACGAACTGTTCGGCGTAGTTGAAGCCGGGGGCCAGATGCACCCGGTCGAGGTGCGTCGAGAGCCGCTTCTCCCCGACGCGGCGGTCGCGCACCCAGCCCTTGCGGTCCGTCACGATCACCGAGGCGTCCGAACCCGCCAGCGTCCGTTCCAGCCGGTCGAGGACGGGCGCGGCGGCGCGGACCAGGCGGCTCTCCCGGTCGTAATCGGGCTGGTAGGGGACGACCACCTCGTCCGTGCCGACCCCCAGGTACTTGGAACGCTGCCAGGAGTTGCGGATGCCCTCGGGCACGATCTGCGCAGGCGGTTCCGCATGCGTGAGGAATTGCAGGCGCGCTCGCGCGATGGTCCGGTCCCGCTCCGTGCTGTCACTGAGCATGGCGTCTCCGATGGGCGTGTTTCCGCCATATTACGAACGTGTTTGTACCCGACAACCGGCCGTACGCCAAGACTCCCAGTGCGTTTTCCGTGCAGTGGTACAGGAGTGGGCCCCGGTGTGTTCCACATTGAAAAACTCGACGGCGTCCCCGGCCCGCACGCTGATGGTCGGCGCCGCACAACGGGTGCGGTCGCCCGCCGTCGAGCACAGGAGCCCGCTATGACTTCCGCCGACAACGCACCCCGTACCGCGATCGTCACCGGCGCCGCCCGCGGCATCGGCCGCAGCATCGCGGAGCGGCTGGCCGCGGACGGACTCGATGTAGCCGTCGCCGACCTCCCCGGCATGAGCGAGGAACTGAACGAGGTGGCGGCCGGCATCGAGAAGACCGGCCGCCGTTCCCTCGCCGTGCACGCCGACGTGTCCAGCAAGGAGCAGACCGACGGGCTCGTCGAGGAGGTCGCAGGACGCTTCGGCAGGGTCGACGTCTACGTCGCCAACGCCGGTATCGCCAGGGTCACTCCGCTCCTCGACACCGGGCTCGACGAGTTCGAGCAGATCATGGCCGTGAACCTGCGCGGCGTCTTCCTCTCCTACCAGGCCGCCGCGCGGCAGATGATCGCCCAGGGCGGCGGCGGAAAGATCATCGGCGCGGCCTCGATCGTCGCGTACCGCCCGTTCGCGCTGCTCGGCACCTACTCGGCGTCCAAGTGGGGCGTACGCGGACTGACCCAGGCCGCCGCCATGGAGTGGGCGCAGCACGGCATCACCGTCAACGCGTACTGCCCGGGCATCGTCGGCACCGACATGTGGGACCTGATCGACGAGCGTCTCGCGCAGGAGGAGGGCCTGCAGAAGGGCCGGGCCATCAAAAAGTACGCGGAGGCCATCGCGCTCGGCCGCGTCGAGGAGCCCACGGACGTCGCGTCCTTCGTCTCGTACCTCGCCTCGCGGGACTCGGACTACATGACGGGCCAGTCCGTCATGATCGACGGCGGCATCCAGTTCTCCTGACGCGCACCCAGGAACCGAGGAACGAAGAAACCGAGGATCTGAGGAGACAGATGTATTCCAAGGACGGCGAGAACTACTTCATCGTCGACGCGCACATCGCGCTCTGGGACGCCCGCCCCGAGAACCAACTCAACATCCACGGCAAGCAGTTCATCGACTGCTTCTACGACTACCACCGCAACCTGAGCCCGGAATCGGAACTCTGGACGTACGAGGAGTACCTGTACTACGGCGGCGGGCGCCTGATGAAGGACCTTTTCGTCGACGGGTACGTGGACCACGCCATCTTCCAGCCCGCGCGCCTGGGCGCGTTCTACCGGGGCGGCTTCGGGCAGACGGAGGAGGCCTTCGCGCTCGCCCAGAAGCACCCCGACAAGCTGACGTACAACCACTCCTTCGACCCCCGCTACGAGCAGAAGGGGCTCGACCAACTGCGGCGCGACGCCGAGCGGTTCCGGCTCAAGGGCGTGAAGCTGTACACCGCCGAGTGGAAGGGCGACAGCCGCGGCTACAAGCTCGACGACCCGTGGACGTACCGCTATCTCGAGGTGTGCCAGGAACTCGGGATCAACAATGTGCACGTCCACAAGGGGCCGACGATCCGTCCCCTCGACCGGGACGCCTTCGACGTGGCGGACGTCGACAAGGTGGCCACGCAGTTCCCCGAGATGAACTTCGTCGTCGAGCACTGCGGGCTGCCCCGCCTCGAGGACTTCTGCTGGATCGCCACGCAGGAGCCCAATGTGCACGCCGGCCTCGCCGTCGCGATCCCGTTCATCCACTCCCGGCCCCGGTACTTCGCGCAGATCATCGGCGAACTGCTCTACTGGCTGGACGAGGACCGCATCCAGTTCTCCAGCGACTACGCGCTCTGGACGCCCCGTTGGCTGATCGAGCGGTTCGTCGACTTCCAGATCCCCGAGGACATGACGCCCGAGTACGCGCCGATCACCCTGGCGCAGAAGAAGAAGATCCTCGGGCTGAACGCGGCGGCCATGTACGACATCGAGGTCCCGGCCGGACTCGGGGTCACCGAACCGGCGGTGGCCTGACATGACCGTCGACGCACGGGAACGCTCCGCCCGCGCCGCGCTGGACACGGTCCTCGACCCGGAGCTGGACGAGCCGATCACCGACCTGGGTTTCGTGCGCTCCGTGACGCTGACCCCCGACGGGGCGCTCACCGTCCGCCTCAGGCTCCCCACGTCCTTCTGCTCGCCCAACTTCGCGTACCTGATGGCGTCGGACTCCAAGGACGCGCTGACGGCACTGCCCTGGACGCGGGACGTCGTCGTGCTGCTCGACGACCACCACGACTCGGACCTGATCAATGGCGGGCTGGCGGCGGATGCGGGCTACCGCGGCACGTTCGGCGCCGAGGCCGAGAAGGACCTGGAAGCGCTGCGGCTGACGTTCCGCCGCAAGGCCCATGTCGCCGCGATGGAACGGGCGTTGACGCGCCTGCTCCGCGAGAACCCCGACCTCACCGAGGAGGACCTGCACGACGTGGTCCTCGGGGACCTCCCCGACGCGGCGACAACCAGTGCGCTGCTGCGGCGAAGGGAGGCGCTCGGCCTCGGCGTGGCGCCGTCCGACCCGGTACTGGTGGACGAGGAGGGGCGACGCGTCCCGCCGGGCGAGATCCCGCTCCGGCTGCGCTTCGCCCGCGCGGTCCGGGTGTCGATCGACGGCAACGCGCACTTCTGCCGGGGGCTGCTCCGCACCCGCTACCCGCAATCCGCGGACGACCAATCGAAGGAGAACGTCTCGTGAAGGCAGTCCAGGTCGTGGGCTACGGCAAGAACCTCGAAATGGCCGAGGTCCCCGCCCCCGAGGTGACCGGCCCGTTCGACGTGATCGTCAGGATCGGCGGCGCCGGCGTGTGCCGCACCGACATCCACATTCTGGAGGGGCAGTGGGCGCAGAAGTCCGGCGTGACACTGCCCTACACGATCGGCCACGAGAACGCCGGCTGGGTGCACGCCGTCGGCAGCGCCGTCACCAACGTCGCCGAGGGCGACAAGGTCATCGTGCACCCGCTGATCACCTGCGGGTTGTGCCGCGCCTGCCGGGCGGGCGACGACGTGCACTGCGAGAACAACCAGTTCCCCGGCATCGACACGGCCGGCGGCTACGCCGAGTACCTGAAGACCTCCGCGCGCAGTGTCGTACGCATCGACGACTCCCTCGAACCGGCCGACGTCGCGGCGCTCGCCGACGCGGGTCTCACGGCGTACCACGCCGCGGCCAAGGCGGCCCGCAGGCTGCGGCCGGGGGACCGCTGCGTGGTGATCGGCGCGGGCGGGCTCGGGCACATCGGCGTACAGGTCCTCAAGGCCCTCACCGCCGCCGAGCTCCTCGTCGTCGACCGCAACCCCGACGCGGTGGCCCTGGCCACGTCCATCGGGGCCGACCACGGCGTCGTCGCCGACGGCGGGCACGTCGAGCGGGTGCGCGAACTGACCGGTGGACAAGGGGCGGAGGCGGTCATCGACTTCGTCGGCGAGGGCGGCTCCACCAAGGACGGCGTCGGCATGCTGCGCCCGGCCGGCGACTACCACGTGGTCGGCTACGGCGAGAACATCGACGTACCGACCATCGACATCATCTCCGCCGAGATCAACTTCATCGGCAACCTGGTGGGCTCGTACAACGACCTGTGCGAGCTGATGGTCCTGGCCGCACAGGACCGCGTCCGCCTGCACACCGCCAAGTACCCCTTGGACCGCTTCCAGGACGCGCTGGACGACCTGGAGAGCGGCCGGATCCGCGGCCGGGCGATCCTCACGCCCTGAATGTCCGGGCATGATGTGGGCCATGACGCACACAGCCCGTCGCATGTTCGAGCTCCTGGAGCCGATCTGCCTCGTCACGTACTTCGCGGACGAGTGCAACGAGGAGTTGGCCGCGCTCGGCCACCGCACCTACTGGGACGGCTACTTCGCCGGCCGCGCCGCTCCGCTGGGGCGGGTGTCGGCGCACGTCGTGCACGCGGCCTTCTACAGCTTCGCCGAGGGGGAGGCCGCGCGGCACATCCCCAGCGCGTGGGAGACGATCCCGCCCGAGGCATCCGTCGCCGCGCGGGAACGGGGCAGCGCGGCCTCCGTGCGGCGGATCCTCGGCGCCGAGCTGGCCGGGTCCCCGGGGCTGGTGCGCGCCGCCGACCTGACCACCAAGGCCGCGACGAGCGCGCCCACGGCGGGCCGGGTGATGTACGCCGGGATGCGCGGGCTGGCGGTGCCGAGCGACCCGGTCGCCCGGTTGTGGCACTCCGCGACGATGTTGCGCGAGCACCGCGCCGACGGACACATCGCCGCTCTCGTCGGGGCGGGCATCGGCGGCACGGAGGCACACGTGCTGTCCGCGCTGGAGATGGGCATCCACCCACCGGAGTCGTTCGGGCGCATCCACCATCTGCCGAAGGAGCGCCTGGCCGCGGTCATGGACGGCTTGCGCGAGCGCGGGCTCGTCGACACGGACGGCCGGTTCACCGACACCGGCCGCGAGACCAAGCAGCGCATCGAAGCCCTGACCGACGAACTCGCCCTGCCGCCGTACGAAGCTCTTTCGACGGCGGAACTCGGCGAACTGGTCGCCGAGCTCGAACCCATCACCGAGACGCTGGTGGCCGCAGGATCCCAGTGACGAGGAGCCACACTGCGCGGACTACGACGCGGCGCCGACAGGCACCCTTTCCAGAGCCGGACGCTCGATCTCCGTCAGAAAGTCGAGCGTGTCGATCGGCTGGTCGGTGAAGTAGTCCGCGATGAGCCGGGAGAACTCCTTGCCCCGTTCGAGGTTGGGCAGATGGTCGGACTCGCGGATCAGGGCGAACTGCCCGTGCTGAATCGTTGCGGCAACTTCGCGTACGCGGTCGGGGGTGGAGAACTCGTCGTACTCACCGGTGAAGCACAGGGCGGGTACGTCGGGAATGCCACCAGGAGGAAGACCGGGCGTGGCCAGGACACGCTCCAGGATGGCGACGTGCCGGGGCACATCGGCGTCGGTGATGGCGCTCATCGTGCACGCCAGCAGCCGGGCCGTCACGGCACGCTTGCGCACGGGACGGTCCGGGTGCGCCATGAGCGCCTCGACCGTCACCCGGCCGTAGGCGCTCGAAATGTCTCCGGAGGCGAGGCTGTCGACCATGGCCCGGAGCGCGGTCCGGCATTCCGCCGGGTACTCCATGGAAGCCCCCGCGAGGATCAGGCGCTTGACGCGCTCGGGACGCCGTTGGACCAGCCGGTACGCGATGGGAACGCCGTAGGAAGCGGCGAACAGATTTACGGAGTCCAGCTCCAGCCGCCCGAGCAGATCGCCCAGCACCTCGGCGAGGAAGTCGAAGCCGTACTCCGCCGGCAGATCGTCGGCCTTGCCCGACCCCGGCAGGTCGACGGTGATGACCGTCGCGACCTCCGTCCAGGGCTTCTCCAGTCGCCGGAAGGCGTACATGTCCTGGAAGGAGCCGCCCAGCAGAACGATGGGCTCTGTCCGAGGAGCGGGGTTCTCGACGATCCGGCAGTCATAGTCGAACCCTTTGAAATGCATCCGACGCACGAATTCCTCAGGCATGAGCAGGTGACTCCTCGTAGCAGGGCAACGGTCACCAAGCCCAACGAACATCGGCTGACGGGGTAATGGATCAGCAGGTGGATCAACAGAAGACGTACATAAGGCGGGTTGTCCGAGACGGCCCGGTCGGTCGCTCAGCGTGGTTGCTCAGGGTGTGGGAGGCGCGTCGTGGTCGCTCAGAGCGAAGTGCACCGCGGCCGGGCGCGGCAGCCCGGCGCCCTGGCGGTGCAGCGCCTCGTAGCGCTGGTCGCCGAGTGCCTGCCGCGCCGCGGCATCGAACCGGGCGTGCAACGCCCCCAGTTTCGGATTGCCGACGAACGGGGCCGAGCCCGCCAGCTCCTCCACCGCGCGCACCGCGCCGAACAGCCAGGCCGAGCGGGAGTGTCGTCCGTCCCGGGCGGCGACCCACGCCAAGAGGCTGAGGGAGGCCGCCTGGCCGAGCAAGTCGTCGCGCGTGTACTGCAGTTCAAGGGCGCGGCGCCCCGCCCGGTCCGCGGCAGCCGTGTCCCCGGTGAGAATGTGGGCGATGCCGCCGGCGATGAGGATGAACGCCGTGAAGTAGCTCTCCTCACTGCCTTCGCCGAACAGGTCGAGCGCTTCGTCGAAGTCGGCGAGCGCGGCGCCGGGGTCGCCGGCCATCGTATGGGCGACCCCACGGCGGATGGCGGCCAGACATGTGCCGGAGGCGTCGTCGACCTCGCGGAAGATCTCGGTCGCCCGACGCAGCAGATCCAGGCCCGTGCCGGGTTCACCGGAGTAGGCCAGTGCCATCCCGCGGCTCATGGCGGCGTATCCGGCGAGCCTTCGGTCGGCGAGCCGGTCGGCGTCCTCCTGCGCCGCATCCGCGAACCGCCGTGCCGCCGTGTGCTCGCCCCGGTACGTCGCGAAGGTGCAGCTCCACACCAGCGTCGTGAACCGGTCGACCGACGGCCCGGGCGCGTGCTCGAGTGCGAGCTCCATCCAGTGGCCCGCCTCGCGGGGCTGCCCGGCACACACCCAGTACGCCCACATCGCCGCCGTCACGGCCACGGCCTCATTGCCTTCGTCGGCGTCGAGGGCATAGCCGAGGGCGGCACGGAGGTTCTCCCGCTCGGGGACAAGTCCCCAGTACAACGGCACCTGTTCGGAGGTGAGGAAGCGGTCGGCGAAGTGGCGCAGCAACGCCGCGTAGTGGCCGACGTGGCGACGGCGGTGGTCCTCGCGCTCGCCGATGGCCTCCAGCCACCCGGCGCCGTACTCACGGATGGTGTCGAGCATCCGGTATCGCTCGGTGCAACCGGTCGGCTGCCAGTTCAGGATGGACTTGTCGATGAGCGCGTCCAGGAGGGCCTGGATTCCGGTGCCCGGCAGGTGCGCGTCGGTACACACCTGCCGGGCCGTCTCGGCGTCGAAGCCGCCCGCGAAGACGGAAAGGCGTGCCCAGAGCAGTCGCTCCGCCGGGGTGCACAGTTCGTGACTCCAGCCGATCGCGGTGCGCAGCGCCCGGTGCCACGGCGGGGCGGCGTCGCGCACCACCTTCTCGGCACTGCTCAAGGCCTCGTAGCGGTCCTCCAGACGTTCGGTCAGTTCCGCCAGGGACAGTTCGCGCAGTCGTGCGGCGGCCAGCTCGATGGCGAGCGGCAGACCGTCGAGGCGCCGGCACAGCCGTACCAGGTCCGGCCGGTTGGCATCGGTCATGGCGAAACCGGGGGCCACTTCGGCCGCGCGGGCGGACAGCAGGACGACCGCGTCCGTCGCCGCCCCGGTCACGTCCTCGTCGCTCTCCGGCACGGCCAGCGGCGCGACGGTCAACGTCTGCTCCGCGGCCATGCCCAGCGGGCGGCGGCTCGTCACCAGAACCCTCAGTGTCGGCGCCCCCCGCAGCAACGCCTCGACCACCAGCCCGCAAGGGCCCACCAGATGCTCGCAAGTGTCCAGTACCAGCAGCATCTCGCGTTCCGCGAGATAGTCGACCAGCACATCGAGCATCGGGCGCGTCGTCTGATCCGCCAGCGGCAGCTCCTCCGCGATGGCGAGAGCCAGCACGGATCCGTACCGCACGGGGGACAGCTCCACCCACCACGCGCCGTCCCGGAAGGACTCCTGCGCCTCGTGCGCGGCCTGCAGCGCCAGCCGCGTCTTGCCCACCCCACCGACCCCCGTCAGGGTCACCAGGCGCGCATCCCCGAACAGCCTCCGGATCTCCGCCAGTTCCGGCCGCCGCCCGACCAGCTCCGGCGTCGCCGCGGGAAGATTCCCCGTGCGCTGCTTCCGCGTGGTCACATCGTCCCTCTCCGCCCCTGCCGACCCGTCACCAGGAAATGCCGGACAGTCTGGCGGAGCTCGTCACACGGCGTGACGGCGAGCCGCAAAGCGATCGGAAATGGCCGCAACTCCCCTGAAGAACAGCGACCGACGGCCCACCTTTGCCCGAGACCGCACCGCTTCGGTGCCCGCGCCACGTCGGCCTCCGCCGCGCGGGGAGCCGCTGCTCCGCAGGCCGCCGACCAGAGCGGTCATCGGTCTACGAGAACACGATGAGGACGTACAGAAGGAACGTCATCAGGTGGGCGGCGCCGTGCACGGCGGTGATCTTCTTGCTGAAGAAGGACGTGACCGTCAGGAGCAGGGTGACGCCCAGCAGGGCGATGTTCGCGGGCGATTCGGCGAGGTGGACGGTCTGGCCGGTGATGAGTCCGATGACAAGGACGGCAGGGATGGTCAGACCGACGGTGGAGACCAGGGCGCCGTGGCACAGGTTGCTCACGCGCTGGATCTCTCCCGTGTGGGCGGCGCGGATCGTGGTGATCGTCTCGGGCAGGAAGACGATCATCGAGATCAGGATGCCGGACAGTTCCACCGGGGCGCCGATCCTGGCCACTCCTTCGTCGAGGAGGGCGGCCATGTCGTGGGACAGCAGCACGATCGGGATGACGGTCAGCACCAGCACGACCGCGCGTGACAGCACCTCGGTCCGGTGGGCCGACAGGACTTCGAGGATGCTCGACCGGGATCGGTGCCCCTCGGATGTCGTGGTCGCGCCCGGAGCGGAGGGGGCGGCGGTGACTTCTTGGAAGTCGTCGCGTTGAGGGCCCATCTGGCGGTAGAGGAAGAAGGCGTACAACACCAGGGTGGTGATCAGGATCGGCACGGCCTGGCCGGACTCGTACGCGCCCTCGGAGCCGATCAGGCCCGGCAGCACGAACGCCGCCGGGAGAAGGACGACCAGCAGGGACAGGTAGGAGGAGACGCCGGCGCTGTTGGGTTCCAGGGCACGGTGTCGCACACCGGCGACCAGCAGTGCGATGCCGATGACGAGGTTGAGAATGATCATCGACACGGCCATCACCGAGTCACGGGCGATCGTCGAGTGGTCTCCCGGCCCGAGCATGACGGCGGAGATCAGGACGACCTCGATCACCACGATCGACAGTGTCAGAACCAGAGTCCCGTAGGGGTCTCCCAGTCGGTGGGCCAGGCGCTCGGCCTGGGTGACCACCCCGAACGCGCACACCACGATCACCACGACGATCGCGGCGAGCAATGCGAACAGCGCCGGCGTCGAAAGCGGGCCCTTCAATACGGGATGCGCGATGAGCAGCACGACGAAGGCGATCCAGCCCAGCAGTAGCTGCGTCAGTGCCCGGGGAGTCAGGACGTTTCGTACACCAGAGACGACCGACACGGTCATGTCTCCCAATCCGCGGGCCGTCCCGGCGATCGCCTCTCACGCACGGGCCGTCCCGAACGCACCTTCCACATCGGATTCTACTGGCACGTGTCATGTGAAGCCTCCGGGGCGGGCTCGTGAGGCCGAGTGTCCGGTGCCGGTACGTTGGCCCGATGGACGAGGCGTGGAGCGAGTTCCGTGACCGGCTGCGGGCGGAAGTGGCCGGTATGCGCGAGAGGGACACCCTGGTGGTCTCCGAGCCCGACCCGGAGCCGCCGCCGGTGCCCGACGCCCCGGGGCGACGCTGGTGGCAGCGGCGCCCCAAGCCCCGGCAGGAGACCGGGCGATACGTGCAGTTCATGAGGTGGCACGACGGGTTCGGCGCCGAATGCGTCTCGTCGGCGTACCGGAAGACGACCGAGGCGCAGAAGCAGCGGCTGCTGTCGCTCGGCTGGTCCGACCCGGACACCCACCCGCCGCGCAGCGGGCGCTCGGAGAATCACGAGATGTGGTTCGGCCTCGACGAGGTCGACCGGCTTGCCCGGATCTCCACCGACGCGCTCCGCGTACTGGGCGAGGAGCCGCCCGACGCGCGGTGGACCTGGCGGAAGGACCCGCCGGCGTGAGCGGCCGGAGCGACCCGGGAGCTTCGCCTGGAGCACCTCGCTGACCAGCCACGCGACTGTTCGCCGACCTAGGAGTGTGTGGTCCAGTGGGGTGCGGTGCGGGCCCAGGCCGTGTCCCACTGGCCAAGGTTGTGGCGGTGGATGCGTCGGCTTGTGGCGGCGTGCGCCGCGAGGCCGGTGAGCGGCACCGAGAGGAAGGCGAGCATGGCCCAGCCCATGGTGTGGTTGCGGACCTGTTCCGCGGTCAAGGGCGGTTCGGTGAGCTTGCCGTCGGCACCGGTCCAGATCCGGACGGTGGTGCCGGCCGGCAGCGATGGTTCGACATTGGTCTTCCCGGTCCGTGTCGCGCCGCTCGGGTCGGTGTAGCGGACGGGGACGGGGTAGCGGGCCCGTTTCGCTTCCTCGGATCCGGGTTCGGGGTGGCGCGGGGCGTCGTGGGTGAGGGTGGCGGACTGCTGGGTGCGGGTGAGCGCTTCGTGCTGGGCGGTGCTGCGGTAATGGCGGTGCGCGCGGTCTCCCGCGGCGAACATCGCGGCTGGTGTGGTGATCAGTACGGCGAGTGCGAGGGTGAGGGTGACCCAGGCCTGGAGTCGGTCGCTGGGGCGCCGGAGCGGGTTGCGCCTCCACCGCCACAGAAGGCAGTGGACACGGGGCCGGCGGGCGGGTTCGGGGTCGGTGGGTGGTGGCTGGGCCGGCGGGATCTCGCGGGCCATGGTGTGCCTCCTTCCTGACGGCAGGAGCTGTCGTACGGGCACGGCAGGGCGCCCTCGCCCGTTGAACTGGGTCTCGGGCGCCGGGAGTTGGTAGGTCGGGTGTGGAGCTAGCGGGGCGGGCCCGGCCGGTGGGTGTGTGCGGTGGTGGGGTGGTTGTGCGCGGCTTTCAGGAGTTGTGCGGCGCCTCGGACGGCGGCGGTGTGGGGTGCGGGGACGGGGTGGAGCGGCGTGTGCAGCCGGTCGGCGAGGCGGTGGGTGATCTCGGGGTGCAGGGCGCCGCCGCCCGCGAGGAGGGGGCCCCGGGCGAGTGCGTCGTGGGTGAGGGAGGTGGGGTCCTGGCGCAGCATCGAGGCCGTCATGTCGGCCAGCGCCCCGCCGATCTGTGCGGGTCCGGTCGTCTGGTCACGGATGTCTTCGGTCCCCAGCGCGGTGCGGCGTGCGTCGTGCACGGCTCCGTCGACCAGGAGGACCACCTCGGTGAGGTGGGCGCCGATGTCGATGACGATCAGTGGCCGGGACAGGTCGGCGCCTGCGGAGTGGGCCACGGCGCGGGCGGCGGGAATGGTCAGCACGCTGCGCGGACGCAGGGCCTGGACGGCGACGTGGGCCTGGGAGCGGTAGGTGATCCCGTCGAGGACCGGTGCGGCCACCACGATCAGCGGGCGGGCGAGGCGGGGCAGCCGGTGGGCGAGGAGCCGCTCGAGCATCCGTGCCGTGCCGGGCGCGTCGATGATGGTGCCGCGCTGGATGGGATGGATGGCGCCGGTACCGGGGAAGGTCACGGTCGGCACGTCGAGGACGAGCCCCCGTCCTGCGATCCATGCGCGAGTGCGTGCGCTGCCCATGTCGAGGGCGATCCCGCTGCACTGCCGGGGCCAGGGCCGGAGACGGAGCGGGGTCATAGGCCGGCCTCCGGTGTTTGTGGGCAGCGGGCGCAGTAGCGGGCCTGCGGCACGATCATCAGGCGCTCGCGGTCGATGGCGCGCCGGCAGCGCCGGCAATGCCCGAAGCGGCCCTCGGCGAGGCGGTCGAGGGCCGCTTCCACGTCGATGAGGACCATGCGCGCGCAGGCCGCGAGCGTGTCGTGGACCTGAGTGTGCGCGGGGGAGCGCTGCTGGAGCGGCTGACCGGTGCGGGTGTCCGCCGCGGTGAGCCGGCGCAGCTGCTCCTCGCGGAAGCGCTGCTGCTCGTGGAGGCTCTCGCGCAGAGCCGTGAGGTCCTGGAGCGACAGCTGCGTGGTGTGGTCGCTGATGGTGTGGTGTTTCACCACTTCACCCCTTGAGGCAGGGCGGGAGGGACGGGATCGGAAGATGCGAGTGGAGAGGAGGGGGACAGTGAGGCGGTGAGTGTCAGGCGGTGGTGCGGTGTCGGCAGGTGACGCAGTAGGAGGTGTAGGGGAGGATCTCGAGGCGCTCTTCGGGGATGGAGGTCCCGCAGGTCCGACAGGTGCCGTAGGTGCCGGCCTCGAGGCGGGCGAAGGCGGTGTCGATGTCCTGGAGGGTCTGCCGGATCGCGGACGTCTGGGTGCTCATCAGCTGCTCGTTGGTGTGGGTGTTCTCGGTGAGCGCGTGGAGTTGGGTGAGACTGGTGGTGCGGGCGTGTTCGAGACGTCGGCGGGTCTCGTGGGTGGCGGCGGGTTCTGGGTGGGGTTCGGTGCGGGATGTGTCGAGGGGCATGGTGGCGGGGTCCTCTCAGGGAGCGGGTGTGCCGATGGCCGGGCCGTCGGGCCCGTGCACCGTCCACCCTCGCCGGGTCGCCAGGGCAATCCCATCGGGCGCGGGCCCCATTTCGGTGGGGCGCGGGCTCCATTCGTCGGCCGTGTGTGCCGCGCCGGGCCGGGGTGGGGGAAGCTGGACGGACGCGGGGTCGCTCATCAGGACCGCGGTTCCCGCCGGGGGCGCGCGATGACCGACAGTGGAGCCGTAGTGGGGTCGGTGCGTTGAACCGATGCGTGGAACCGATGCGTTGAATCGGTGTGTTGAACCGGTGTGTTGGCTTGGTGTGTTGAAGGAGGAGGCCTGCGGTGTCGCTGTTCTGGCGGATCTTCGGGCTCAACACGGTGGTGTTGGGCTTGGCGACGGGGTTGTTGTTGTGGGCCCCGGTGACCGTCTCCGTACCGATCCTGCTCACCGAGGCCGTCGTCCTCGTGGTCGGCATGGGCGTCATGCTGGTCACCAACGGTGCGCTGCTGCGCTGGGGGCTGGCACCGCTGGCGCGCCTCACCACTCTGATGACGACCGTCGACCTGCTGCGCCCCGGCCAGCGGCTTCCGGCGACCGGCAGCGGCGAGGTCCCCGAACTGATCCGCGGCTTCAACGCCATGCTGGAACGGCTGGAGAGCGAGCGGGCCACGAGCAGTGCCCGCGTCCTGCTCGCCCAGGAGGCGGAACGGCGCCGGATCGCCCAGGAGTTGCACGACGAGGTCGGTCAGAGCATGACCGCGATCCTTCTGGTGTTGGGACGGGCCGCGGACGAGGCCGACGGAACGCTGCGGGAGGACCTGCAGCAGGCGCAGGAGATCACCCGGGAGAGCCTGGACGAGGTCCGGCGCCTGGTGCGGCGGCTGCGCCCCGGCGTGCTGGAAGATCTCGGTCTGGTCAGTGCGCTGTCCTCGCTGACGAACGACTTCTCCACCCATACCGGGCTGCGGGTGGTACGGCGTTTCGATGCCGATCTGCCCGCCCTGGACCACGAGAGGGAGTTGGTCCTGTATCGGGTGGTGCAGGAGAGTTTGACGAATGTCGCCCGACACGCGGATGCGAAGCGTGTCGAGGTCGCTCTGGAGGATGCCGACGGCGCGGTGACACTCACCGTCACCGACGATGGGCGTGGCATGGAGTCGGCGTGCGAGGGCGCGGGCATCCGTGGCATGCGCGAGCGGGCCCTGTTGATCGGGGGCACCCTCGACATCACCTCACCGTCCGGAGCCGGCACCTGTGTCCGGCTCACCGCCCCCCTTTCCGGAAAGCAGCTGTGATCATGCACGACCCGTCCGAGGCCACCCCGAACGAGCGTCCCGAGCGTCCTGATCCCGCCGGGCCATCGGCGCCCATGGGGTCCGGGGTGTCGCCGATCCGGATCCTGCTCGCCGACGACCATGCGTTGGTACGCCGCGGGGTGCGCCTGATCCTGGACCGCGAGCCGGACCTCGAAGTGGTCGCGGAGGCGGGGGACGGGGCGGAGGCCATCGACATGGCGCGGGACCGCGAGGTGGATCTCGCCGTGCTGGACATCACGATGCCGCGTCTGACGGGGTTGCAGGCGGCCCGTGAACTGGCCGCGCGGCATCCGGGGTTGCGCATCCTGATGCTGACGATGCACGACAACGAGCAGTACCTGTTCCAGGCGTTGAAGTCGGGGGCGTGCGGGTACGTCCTGAAGTCGGTCGCCGACCGGGACCTGGTCGCCGCGTGCCGGGCGGCCATGCGGGACGAGCCGTTCCTGTATCCGGGGGCGGTGACGGCGCTCATCCGCAACTATCTGGACCGCGTGCGGCACGGCGAGGAGGCGTCCGGTGACCTTCTGACCCCGCGTGAGGAGGAGGTCCTGAAACTGGTGGCCGAGGGCCATTCCTCGAAGGCGATCGCCGAGTTGTTGTTCATCAGCATCAAGACGGTGCACCGGCACCGGGCCAACCTCCTGCAGAAGCTGGGGCTCCACGATCGTCTGGAGCTGACCCGGTACGCGATCCGGTCCGGGTTGATCGAGCCCTGACCGCCACTGGCCGGGCGTCCGACCGGAACGGTCGCGCGGTGCGGGTCCGGTCCTGGAGGGGATGGGCAGTCCGTGCCCCGGGAAATGGGTACGGGGCCCGATCGAGCGGGCGGGCCGGTGTGGGGCAGGCTGGCGGGAGCGGATGGGCCGCGCCTGATCACCGTCGTACGGCACACAGCACGGAGCACCACGCGGCACGCGATGGGGAAGGGAGGCGGCGCATGCGCCCCGCCGTCCCTGTCGTTCGGGCCGCGTCTGCTGTCGGCCGAGCCCGGGCCGCGGGGTTGCTGGTCGCGCTACTGGCTGTCGTACTGAACCTGCTCCCTTCGACGTCTGTGTCCGGCGAGCTCGGCGCATCGGTGGAGAGGGCCGGCGCCCGTTCCACGCTCGTTCCGTCCGGGGCGGCTGCCGAGGTGGCTGAGCGCCATGGGGGCTCGGGCCCAGGGGCGGTTCCCGGTGGGCTCATGGGGGTCGAGGCCTCGCCATCTGTCGCCGGTGACCGGGCTGTTGACGCCGCACCAGCTCTTGATGCTGCACCGGCCCTTGACGGTGATCCGGTGTTCTCTCTGCATGCGGATGACGCCTGCACGTTGGGTGCTGCTCAGTTGCGGGCCCGGCACGACTGCGGGGCCGAACGTCCGGTGGTGTCGGGCTCACAGGCGGGGGCCGCGGGTTCCAGCGGCCCGGCCCGGGCCGCCTTCGCCTGCGACGCCCTTTTGCCGTGCGCGCCGGCGGCCTCGCCGGGCCGCACCGGCCATGACGGCAACCGGGCTCCCCCCTCTCCCTCCGGCACCTGAGACCCGACCTGCATCACCCCCTTCTCGCACTCCAGCCGCGTTCGACGGCTGGTGTGGTGCGCCCTGCCGGAGGCCCGTGTTGACCCGCTCCCGTCCCCATTCCGATCCTGGTACCAGTGCTGGTGCCCGATCTGACGCGCGCTCGGAGGCCGGCGCGCGCTCCCGCTCTGGACCGCGTTCGCGTCCGAGGTCGCGTCCACGTCCCCGTAAGCGTGGACAGCTCGTCCGGGCGCTGGTTGCGCTGGCCGTGCTCGCCGCGTCCGTGGCGATCGCGTTGACGATGCCGGTGCGCCTCGGGCTCGATCTGCGCGGTGGTACCCAGATCGTGCTGGAGACGAAGTCCACCACCACCCGGGCCGACCGGGAGGCCACCGACCGCACCCTGGAGGTGCTGCGCGGACGCATCGACGCGCTGGGGGTCGCCGAACCGGGCATTGTCCGCTCCGGTGACAAGCGCATCGTGGTCGAACTGCCGGGAGTCCAGGACCCGAAGAAGGCAGCCGCTGTGCTGGGCCGCACCGCGCAGCTCACCGTCCACCCGGTCCTCGGCGAGGCCGACACCCCCTCCGACAAGGCCGGCACCGGCGCCGGAGGATCCCAGGACGTCTCCGACGCGCACGGCGGACAGACTCTGCCCGACGAGTCCGGACGGCCCCTGCGTCTGGCGGCCGCCGCCCTGACCGGACAGGACGTGAAGGGCGCCGACGCCCGCTTCGACCAGCAGAACGGTGCCGGCTGGCACGTGGGCGTGGACTTCAAGGACGCGGGCAGCGACCGCTGGCAACAGGTGACGGGCCGGGCGGCCTGTCACGCGCCCGGCGATGCCCAGCGCCGGGTCGCGATCGTCCTCGACAACAAGATCATCTCGTCGCCGCAGGTCGACCCCTCCGTCGCCTGCGAGACCGGCATCACCGGCGGCTCCACACAGATCACCGGCTCCTTCGACGACACCCGGGCCCGCGAACTGGCCCTGCTGATCGAGGGCGGCGCCCTGCCCGTCCCGGTCGAGACCATCGAGCAGCGCACTGTGGGCGCCACACTGGGCGATGCGGCCATCGCGGCTGCCGCGCACGCCGCCGTGATCGGAACGGTGCTGACGGCGGTGTTCATCATGGCCGTGTACCGGCTGATGGGTGTGCTGGCGACGTTCGCGCTGCTCTGTTACGGCCTGATCTCCTACGCCGCGTTGGCCGCGTTGGGGGCGACGTTGACGCTGCCGGGGTTGGCGGGGTTCGTGCTGGCGATCGGGATGGCGGTGGACGCCAATGTGCTGGTCTTCGAGCGGGCGCGGGAGGAGCGTGCCGCCCGCGCGAAGGCCGGTGGTGGGGCGGGGGTGCGCCCAGCGCTGCGGGCTGGGTTCCGGGGCGCGTTCTCCGCGATCGCGGATTCCAACATCACGACGCTGATCGCTGCGGCGCTGCTGTTCTTCCTGGCCTCGGGCCCGGTCAAGGGTTTCGGCGTCACGCTGGGCATCGGGGTGCTGGCCTCCATGGTCAGTGCCCTGGTGATCACCCGGGTGCTCGCCGAGTTCGCGGTGAACCGGCCGTCGGTGCGCCGCCGCCCGCGCCTGACCGGCGTCGGCTCGACCGGCCCGGTCCGCGATGGACTGCTGCGCCGCAACCCGTTCCTGCTGCGCCGCCCGCGCCGCTGGCTGGCCGCCGGCCTGCTCGCCGTGGTGCTGGCGGGCGCCGGGATCCTGGTGCGCGGCCTCAACGTCGGCATCGAGTTCACCGGAGGCCGCCTGATCGAGTACGCCACCGCCGCCCCCGTCGACCCGGACCGGGCCCGCGGCGCGCTCGCGGACGCAGGGCTGCCCCGCGCCGTCGTCCAGTCCTCCGGTGACAGCCGCCTCACCGTGCGCACCCAGGAACTGACCGACGCCCGGGCCGGGACGGTCGGCGACACCATCGCGCGCCTGGGCGGCGGGGCCGACAAGGTCCGCGACGAGCGGATCGGCCCGAGCCTGGGCCAGGAACTGCGCCAGGGCGCCCTGATCGCTCTCGCGCTCGCCCTGGGCGCCCAACTCCTCTACCTGGCCGCCCGGTTCCGGCTGCGTTATGCCACGGCCGCCGTCTCCGCCCTCGTCCACGACGTGATCATTCTGGTCGGGGTGTTCGCGTGGCTGGGCAAGCCGATCGACGGGGTGTTCCTGGCCTCCCTGCTCACGGTGATCGGCTACTCGGTCAACGACTCGGTGGTCCTCTTCGACCGCATCCGGGAACTGCTGCGCCGCACCCCCGAGGCACCCCTGGGCCGCCTCACCAACGACGCGGTCCTGCAGACCCTGCCCCGCACCGTCAACACCGGCATGGGCGCGCTGCTCATCCTCGCCACCCTGGCCGTGCTCGCGGACGCGTCCCTCACCGATTTCGCCCTCGCCCTGCTGATCGGCGTGGGGGTGGGCACGTACTCCTCGGTGTTCACCGCCGCCCCGTTGGCCGTCGAACTCCACGACCGCGCCGGCCGCACCGGCCGGGTGCGGAAGCTGGATCAGGTGTCGGGCACGTGTGTCTCGATTCTGCGTGAGGGAGTCAGCGGTCCTGGGCCAGGGCGACGAGTTCGGCGAACAGGCCGCCGCCGTTGACGAGTTCGTCGTATCGGCCCTGTTCGATGACGCGGCCCTTGTCCATGACGAGGATGCGGTCGGCGAGGCGGGTGTTCTCGAGTTGGTGGGTCACGACGATCGTCATGCGTTCGGCGGCGATCCTCTTGATCTCCAGGAAGATCGCGTGCTCGCCCCGGGCGTCCATCTGCGAGGTCGGCTCGTCCAGGATCAGCAGCGGCGTCCGCCGGTAGAGAGCGCGGCCGCACACGAGGCGCTGCCACTGGCCGCCGGAGAGTTCGGCGCCGCCCCAGAGTTCCTTGGCGAGGAGGGTGTCCAGTTGGTGCGGCAGCTTCTCGATCGCCTCGCGCATGCCGACGGCGTCGACGACGTCCCACACCGGGCCGTCGTCGAACGTCTTCGGCTGGCCGAGGGTGATGTTCTCGCGGGTGCGCAGGGGCCAGCACGCGAAGTTCTGCGGGACGAGCGAGGTGCGCTTCCAAACGGCGTCGGGGTCGGCCTGGGCGAGGTCGACGCCGTCCCACAGGATGCGGCCCTTGTCGGCGAGGAGAATGCCGGTGATGAGCTTGGCGAGGGTCGACTTCCCGGAGCCGTTCTCGCCGACGATCGCCAGGATCTCGCCGCGGCGCAACGTCAGGGACACCCCGGCGACCGCCGGCTCGTCCTTGCCGGGGTAGCGGTACACGACTTCGTCGAGGCGGATCTCGTCGACCCGCTCGGGGATGGTCAATCGGCCGCGTTTGGGGGCGCGTTCGGTGGCCAGGTCGAGGAAGGAGCGCATGTCGGCGAGATAGAGGGAGGTGTGGAACATCGCGGCTCCGTGGATGACGAACTGGCTGAGTGCCGCCAGGGTGGTCTGCACGGCGACCACCGCGGTCGCCGCGACCGGCAGTGCGACGCGGCCGGTGGTGGCCAGCCACGCGAGCGTGCCCCAGGTGCCCAGCAGGAAGGCGCCGCCCAGGGCGCTGGTGGCCAGGACGATGCGCAGCATCCGCGGGGCCGCGGTCAGGGTGCGTCGGTCGATGCGGTCCGACAGGGCGCGGTACCAGTAGATGAGGTAACCGGTCATTCCGTTGGCGCGGACCTCGTCGCCGTAGCGGGAGTAGGTGGCCCACCAGCGCATCATGGAGCGGACGTTGCGGTCGCCCACGTTGAGGTAATGGGTCTCGTAGTCCACGCGCGCGGACAGTACGGCTCCGGCGCCGGCGGGCAGCACGGCCAGCAGGAGGAGCGGCAGCATCAGCGGGTGCAGCGCGGTGATGACGCCGCTCGCGGCGATCATGCGGATGAGCGCGGACAGGAAACGCTGGGCGTCCTGCACCATCAAACGCGTGCGGGTGACGCCGACTTCGGCGGCCTCCTGGCGGTCGGCGAAGCCGTTCTCGCCGTAGGCGGCCGACTCCACCCGGCAGACGGCCGCGACGAGCGCGATATCCGCCTCGGTGAGCAGCAGCGGCGTGATGCGCCCGTCCGCGTAGGAGGACAGGGCGCTGCTGATCCGGCCGACGCCCGCGGCTGCCGTCACCACGATCAGGGCGGGCAGCGCCGCGTGCAGCCGTTCGGATACGGCCCCGGAGCCGAGGATGTGCGTCATGGCCCGGGCCGTGAAGGTGAGGACCACGGCGGCGGCGAGACCGGTGAGGAGCTGACAGACCAGGAGGAGCACGGCCCCGGTCCTGTCGACGCCCCACGCCTTGCGTGCGGTCTGGCCGAGGACGGCCGGCAGGCGCCTGCACATGGCGGAGAAACTGGCGTCTGCCAGCGGATTCTTGCCGTACTTGCCTTCAAAGGTAAGCACGGCCGGAGGGGGAGGAGGCGGTGTCTTCTCGTTTGCGGACGAGGCGTCAGTAACAGTCACCCGAGTTCCTCCATGAGGTCGATGCCGTGCCTGGGAGCTTCGGCGGTGCACGGCATAACGACGCGATGTTGGAATCGAACGCGCTCGATTCCGGACGCGCTGGAGGCCTTGAGTCGTCAGGGATCGAACGTGTGGGGACTGTGCTGAGGCCGTTTTCCGGGGACATCGTTTGGCCGAATCGCCGATGTCCGGGGCGCCTGACGGGCAATAGCCCGGTTCAGGCGCCCCTCACCACGTACCCAGTACCTAGAAGAACCCGAGCTTCTGCGCCGAGTAGCTCACCAGCAGGTTCTTCGTCTGCTGGTAGTGGTCCAGCATCATCTTGTGGTTCTCGCGGCCGATGCCGGACTGCTTGTAGCCGCCGAACGCCGCGTGTGCCGGGTACGCGTGGTAGCAGTTGGTCCAGACGCGGCCCGCCTGGATCGAACGGCCCGCCCGGTACGCCGTGTTGATGTCGCGGGTCCACACCCCGGCGCCGAGGCCGTACAGTGTGTCGTTGGCGATCTTGATGGCGTCGTCGTAGTCGGCGAAGGAGGCCACGGAGACGACCGGGCCGAAGATCTCCTCCTGGAAGATCCGCATGCGGTTCTGGCCCTCGAAGATGGTGGGCTGGACGTAGTAGCCGCCCGCCAACTCGCCGTCGTACTCGATGCGTTGGCCGCCCGTGAGGACCTTCGCGCCCTCCTGCTGGCCGATGTCCAGGTACGAGAGGATCTTCTGGAGCTGGTCGTTGGAGGCCTGGGCGCCGATCATCGTGTCGGTGTCCAGGGGGTGGCCGGGCTTGATGGCCTCGGTGCGGGCGACGGCCGCCTCGATGAACTCGCTGTAGTGGCCCTGCTGGATGAGCGCGCGGGACGGGCAGGTGCAGACCTCGCCCTGGTTCAGGGCGAACATCGTGAAGCCCTCGAGGGCCTTGTCGCGGAAGTCGTCGTCCTTCGCCCAGACGTCGTCGAAGAAGATGTTCGGGCTCTTGCCGCCCAACTCCAACGTCACCGGTTTGATGTTCTCCGAGGCGTACTGCATGATCAGGCGGCCCGTCGTGGTCTCGCCGGTGAACGCGACCTTCGCCACGCGGGACGACGAGGCCAGGGGCTTGCCCGCCTCCACGCCGAAGCCGTTGACGACGTTGACCACACCCGGCGGAATCAGGTCCTTGACCAGGTCCAGCCAGACGTGGATCGACGCCGGGGTCTGCTCGGCCGGCTTGATGACCACAGCGTTGCCTGCGGCGAGTGCCGGGGCGAGCTTCCATGTCGCCATCAGGATCGGGAAGTTCCACGGGATGATCTGCGCGACGACGCCCAGCGGCTCGTGGAAGTGGTACGCGACCGTGTCGTCGTCGATCTCGGAGAGGGAGCCCTCCTGCGCGCGGACCGCGCCCGCGAAGTAGCGGAAGTGGTCGATCGCCAGGGGGATGTCGGCGGCCAGGGTCTCGCGGACCGGCTTGCCGTTCTCCCAGCTCTCCGCGACGGCGAGGAGTTCGAGGTTCTGCTCCATGCGGTCGGCGATCTTGAGGAGGATGTCCGCGCGGGCCCCGGGCGCCGTGCGGCCCCAGGAGGGTGCGGCGGCGTGCGCGGCGTCGAGGGCGCGCTCGACGTCCTCGGCGGTGCCGCGGGCGATCTCGGTGAACGGCTGTCCGTTGACGGGGCTCGGGTTCTCGAAGTACTGGCCGCGGGCGGGCGGCGCGTACTCGCCGCCGATGAAGTGGTCGTAGCGGGCCTCGTAGGAGACGACGGAGCCCTGGGTGCCGGGCGCTGCGTAGCGGGTCATGGTGAGTGGCCTCCTGTGCGGCTGCCCGCCTTTGGGCAGCGTTCGCTCGGGAGGCTAGGAGCCCGGACGTTGCAGTTACGTTGCGTACGGGGCCGGGGAGCGCAGCTCGTCGTCGAGCGCGGCGAGGCGGGCAAGGACCGGCGGCGTCGGCCGGATCGCCGCGAGCGCGCGCCAGACGTCCAGGTCGTCCTCGCCCCACGGAGCGTGCACCCAGTCGGCCAGCAGGTCGGGGTCGGCGCGGGCGATGAGCGCGGCCCGGAGTTCGTCGGCGATGCGGTGCCGGATCCGGGCCACGGCGGGCGCCTGCGACATGGGGAGGAGCGGGCCGGTGTAGGCGGAGGCCGCCGCCGTGACCGCGCCGGAGGCGAGGCGGCGCTCGACCGTGGTGAGGTCCGAGTCGACCGGCGTCGACAGCCGGTAGGGGCGCGAGCGCAGCACGTCGGGGCCCAGCACCCGGCGCAGCCGGGCCAGTTCGGCGCGCAGCGTCACCGGCGTCACGGACTCGTCCTCGTACAGGAAGCAGAGGAGCTCGTCGCCGGTCAGGCCCTCCGGGTGGCGGGCGAGCAGGACGAGGAGCTCGCTGTGGCGGCGGCTGAGGCGCAACTTGTGGCCGTCCGGCGTGAGGAGAAGGGCCTCGTCGCGGCCGAGTACGGTCAGGCGCAGGGCCGGCTCGGCTGCGGGCGGCGGTGTCAGGAGGGCGAGTTGGGACTCCGCCGCGCGCGCCACGGCCTGTACGAACGCCAGGCTGTGCGGGTGCGCGAGGCGGTCGCCGCCCGTGATGTCGATGGCGCCGAGCAGCCGCCCGGTGTGCGGGTCGTGCACGGGGGCCGCCGCGCAGGTCCACGGCTGTACCTTGCGGATGAAGTGCTCGGCCGCGAAGACCTGCACCGGGCGGTCGACGGCGACGGCCGTGCCCGGCGCGTTCGTCCCCATCGCCGACTCCGACCAGCGGGCGCCCGGCACGAAGTTCATCCGGCCCGCCGCCTGCCGCGTACGCGCGTGCCCCTCCACCCACAGCAGCCTGCCGTTCGCGTCGCACACCGCGAGCAGATGCTCGCCGTCCGCTGCGAACGTGCCCATCAACTCGCGGAACAGAGGCATCACACGGGCCAGCGGATGCTCCGCCCGGTAGCTGCCGAGATCGCCCTCCGGCATCTCCACCGACGCCGACGCGTCCGGGCTGACGTGCGCGCCCGCCGAGCGGCGCCAGGACGCGGCGACGACGGGGCGCACGGGGCGGACCACGGTGCCGGCCGCGGTGAACCGGTCGTGCGCGCGGCGCAGCGCCCGGACCCGCTCGGACGGATCGGTGCCCGGCTCCAGGGCGACCCACTGTTCGGTCAACGCGGCCTCCAGGCGGGATCCTTCGCGACGGTGCGGTGGCGCGACCATCGTCACCCCGAGCGCGCGGGCCGACAAGAAGCGGAACACGGATCGGGCGATTCGGCACATGCCACTCACGGGTGTGGAGACGGCCGCGCCCCGGTATCAGGAAGCGGCGACCAGCCGCATGTACCGGTCCCAGTCCCAGTTCGGGCCCGGGTCCGTGTGATCCGCGCCGGGCACCTCCACGTGGCCGATGATCCGCTCGCGGGTCTTCGGAATGCCGTAGCGCGTGCAGATCGACGCGGTCAGCGCCGCCGACTCCCGGTACATCGCCTCGGTGAAGTACTCCGGTTTGTCGACCCACCCTTCGTGTTCGATGCCGATGCTGCGCGTGTTGTAGTCCCAGTTCCCCGCGTGCCAGGCGACGTTCTTCTCGCGCACCATCTGGGCGATGTGCCCGTCGGAGGAGCGGACGACGTAGTGCGCGGAGACCTGCTTGGCCGGGTTCTTGAAGATGTCGAGCGTCGTCGCGTACGACTCCTGCGTCACGTGGACGATCACGAACTCGACCGGGTACGACAACGGGCGCCCGGACTGTGTGTAGTTGGACTTGCTCGCCGGGACGGACTGCGCCTTCGGATAGTCCACCGTCGCCAGCGGCAGGGCGTCGGCCCGGCCCGTGGCCAGCAGTGCGGTGGGCGCCGCGGCGAGCGCGCCGAGTTGGAGCAGTCGGCGGCGGCTCGGGAATGATCCATGTGCTCGGTCCATGTCAATCCTGCCTCTCGGGTCACCGGTGGGGCGGAACTCAGTGGGGCGGGTGCGGTGCTGGTGCTGTGGGGGTGAGGGAGCGGGGGAGCGGAGGGATGGGGGGATCGCGGGATTGGTGGTTGGGGCGAGGGCTCAGAGTTCGGGGCGTGGCAGAGTCGCCGCGCTCTCGCGCAGCCGCGTGTGCAGCCCGCGGTGCGTCTCGCGTGCGGGCAGCCATTCCTTGCGGAGCTTGGCGACGCATGTGTAGTTGGTGTCGCAGACGTTCGCCAGCGGCGACTCCACGGTCTGCGTCACGAACTGGTACGCGTCCAACTCGCTGAAGCCGTAGTCCCGTACGAGCCACTGCACCAGGTCGAGCTGGGATATCCGGAAGGCGTCCTCCAGCGGGCGGGCCGAACCCGTCGAGACGATGTGCGTGTCCGACTCGATGCGCGGCCACGGCGTCGCCACGCCCTTGAGGAGCTCCACGATGACGACGGTCCGCATGGCGCACTCCACGGCCACGCCGCAGGTCTCGCCCTCGCCCTGCCGCGCGTGCCCGTCGCCGAGGCTCAGGAGCGCGCCCTCCACGTTCACGCCGAGGTAGCAGGTGACGCCCGCTCGCATCTCCGGCGTGTCCATGTTCCCGCCGTGCGCGTCCGGCACGAGCGCCGAACGGACCTCCAGATTCGCGGGCGCGACACCGACCGTGCCGTGCATCGGGTCCATCGGCAGCTCGGCGGTGAACTCGCTGTCCCGCGCCGAGAACAGGGCGGTTCGGCGCGCACGGTCGAGCTGCCATATCCAGACGGTCTCGGGGAGCGGCGGCTGAAGTGTCGCTGTGGCGTGCGTCGACGTGAGCGCCCCGAAGAGTGGCACCGTCGTGGACGCCGCCCAGTCGCGCGCGGGCTCCACCGACACGAAATGCACGGCCACGGTGTCGCCCGGTTCGGCGCCCTCGATGTGGAACGGGCCGGTCTGCGGGTTGAGGAAAGGGAACTCGCAGACCTCCGAGACCAGATCTTTCTCCGAGCGCACCC
The DNA here is from genome assembly GCF_050106155.1 of Streptomyces nidicola. Taxonomy (NCBI): domain Bacteria; kingdom Bacillati; phylum Actinomycetota; class Actinomycetes; order Kitasatosporales; family Streptomycetaceae; genus Streptomyces; species Streptomyces nidicola. The sequence goes on along the minus strand of NZ_JBNBPI010000001.1, from coordinate 257,852 downwards.
GACCCGCGAAACAGTCCTCCGTGAACAGGTCGAGTGCCGTGCCCGGAGCGATGCGTGCGACGGGCGGCGCACCGCCGAACGTCCAGGCGTACTCGCCGGGCCCCGGCCGGACGGTCAGCATCCGGAGATCGCTCATGAGGACTGCGCTCCGCTCTGTGGGCAGTGGGTGAGGGGCGTAGGGGTGCCGATGACGCCGAGCACCAGCGATATGCCCACGACGGAACACGCGTAGACCTGGCCCGGCCTCGATGGCGGCTCGATACTCTCCATGACATCCCCCGACACAGGAATCCCCCTTCCCGTGCGCGCGCCGCCACCCGTCGGACGGACGGGAGTGCGGCGCCTCGCGTGAATCACGGTACGGGCCCCGCAGGTTGGGGCGGAAGGGGGCACGGAAGATCTGTGGACAACCGGCGCAATGTGAACAACCGCATGTCACGCCGCATGCCAGAGGTCCGAACCAGTGGTGATCAGAGGTCCGAACCGGTGGTGACGGTGGCGCCCACCCGCCCTCGGCGCGCCCACCCGCCCTCAGGCGGCGACCGCTCCCACCGGATCGTCGAGTACCGCCCGCACCACCGAGTGCGCCGCCCCCAGCAGCGGCCCGTCCGAACCCAGGCCGGAGGTGATGACGCCGTCCTCCGGGGATGCCGTGCGGCGGGTCAACTCCCGCTCCAACGACGGCAGAAGCCACGGCGCGAGGCGCGACAGCGCGCCGCCGAGGACCACCGCACGCGGGTCCACGAGGTTGACCGCGCCGGTCAGCGCGATGCCGAGTGCGGTGCCCGCCGAGCGCAGCGCCCGGCGCGTCGCGGCGTCACCGTCGGCGGCCCGCTCGGCGAGCAGTGACACCCGGTCGGGGCCGGGTTCGATGCCCGCGGCGCGCAGTACCGCCTCCTCACCCGCGTACTGCTCGAGGCAGCCACGCCCGCCGCACGGGCACGCGGGCCCCTCCGGGCGCACCGGCATGTGGCCCAGCTCGCCCGCGAACCCCCGTGTGCCGCGCAGGAGTTGACCGTCCACGACGAGGGCCGCGCCGATGCCGATCTCCGCCGACACGTGGAGGAAGTCGGCGGGGGAGTCCTCGGCGAGCCACAGTTCGGCCAGGGCACCGAAGTTCGCCTCGTTCTCGACGGTGACCGGCACGTCGCCCGGGAGCAGGGCCGCGACATCCGCGTCGTGCCAGTCGAGGTTGGGGGCGCGCACGACGGTCGTGGTGTCGCGCGCGACCAGGCCCGGCACGGCGATCGCGAGCCCCGCGGGCCGCAGCCCGGCCGCCTCCGCCTCGTCGGTCACCTCCCGTACCAGTTCCGCGAGTTCGTCCAGTACGGGCTTCGGCGCGCGCTCCCGATTGCTCACCCGGCGCCGTGCCCGCGCCCGCACCTCGCCCCGCAGGTCCACCGCGCACACCGCGAGATGGTCGACGCCCACCTCGGCGCCAAGACCGGCAGGCCCCCTACCGCTGACGGCGAGCGCCGAGCCCGGCCGCCCTACGCCCCCCGGCCGCTGCGGCCCCAGCTCCTCCAGGAGCCCCGCCCGGATCAACTCGTCGACCAGCGTGGACACGGCTGCCCGGGTCAGGCCGATGTGCTGCGCCACCGCGGCCCGCGAGAGCGGCCCCTCGGCGGCGACGGCGTGCATGACGCGGGACAGGTTGCGGCGGCGCATGGCCTGCTGAGTGTCGGACGTGCCCGGTCGCGGCCGGTGCAGGGGTGCGGTCATACGCTCATGCTCCCAGGGACGGTGAGGTGGCATCTTCCGGAGGTGGGTCCACGGGGCGGCTGGCCCCAGTCGTCGGTGTGGGCCCGTTCATCGGTCGGGCTCACACCGACGAGTGGGCGGGCCCATTTGTCGGGTGGGCCCACCCGGTGGGCGGGCTCACACGACGGCGGGCGGTCCCACCTATCGGATGGGACAACTCGTCGGTGGGCGGGCCCACCCGTCGGGCGGACCCACTCATCGAGCGGACACTCATCGAGAGGCCCGCACTTGTCGACCGCCCTCACTCGTTCCCGAGCAGCGCCCCCGCCCCCGCCAGCACCCCCGAGATCCGCTCCAGCGTGGCCTCGTCCCGGCGCTCCACCGGGTCGAGGAGCGGGCCGCGTGCCGTGTCCCAGCGGCGGGCCACCGCCCCCGCGTCCTCGCCGGTCAGTACGCCCGCGGCCTGCGCCGCCGCGCCCAGCGCCACCAGTTCGCCGGCCTCGGGCACCTGCACCGCACGCCCCGAAAGCCGCCGCACCGTCTCCTGCCAGGCCGTCCCGCGCGCCCCGCCGCCGATGAGCAGCAGGGGAGCCGCGGGGTCGGCGTCCGCGTCGAGCACCCGGTCGAGCGCCCCGAGCAGCGCGTGCACCGCACCGTCGTACGCCGCCTGCAACAGCTGGCCGCCGGTCGTGTCGTGCCGCAGACCCGTCAACAGGCCTGAGGCGTCCGGGAGGTTGGGGGTCCGCTCGCCGTCCAGGTACGGCAGGATCGTCGCCGTGCCGCCCGCCTCGACGGCCTCCCGGTCCAGGCCGAGCAGCGCGGCGATCCGGTCCACCGCGAGCGTGCAGTTCAGCGTGCAGGCCAGCGGCAGCCAGTCGCCGCGCGCGTCCGCGAAACCGGCGACGGTGCCGGAGGGGTCGGCCGGCCGGTTCCGCGACACCGCGTACACCGTGCCCGATGTGCCGAGGCTCAGCACGGGTGTCCCCGGCAGCAGGCCGAGGCCGAGCGCGGCGGCCGCGTTGTCACCGGTGCCGCCCGCCACCAACGTGCCCTCCGCGAAGGGCAGGTCGGATCCCGCGCGCACCGTGCCCGCGACCTCGCCGGGTGCCACCACCCGCGGCAGCAGCGCCGGATCGAGCCCCACGCGCCCGAGCACGTCCTCGTCGTACGCCTCGGTCGCCGATGCCCACCACCCCGTACCGGACGCATCGCCCCGGTCCGTGGTGCCCTCACCGGTCAGCCTGCCGGTGAGGTAGTCGTGCGGCAGCCGGACCGCGGCCGTGGCGCGCGCCGCGTCCGGCTCATGTTCGGCCAGCCACGCCCACTTCGACACGGTGAAGGAGGCCGCCGGCACGATGCCGAACCGCTCCGCCCACGCCTTCGCCCCGCCCAGCTCGTCCACGAGGCGGCGGGCCTGCGGCGCGGAGCGCACGTCGTTCCACAGCAGCGCGGGCCGCACCGGGCGCCCCTGCGCGTCCAGCGTCACCAGACCGTGCTGCTGACCGCCCACCGACACCGCGGAGGCGCGCCGGGCCGCGTCGCCGCACTGGGCCAGCGCCGCGCGCAGGGCCCGATACCACTCCTCGGGGTCGCTCTCGCGGCCCGCGCCCGAGGTCACGGTGTGCGGTGCCTGCCCGCTCGCCACGGTCGCGCCCGTCGCGACATCGACGACCAACACCTTCGTGGACTGCGTGGAACTGTCGACTCCTACGACGAGGGGTCCATCGGCAGCTGACATGCGGCTCTCCTGAAATCTCGGGAAATCTGTGTCTGTAAGGCGGTCGGCTCTTCCCAGCGGCGTCCCCGCATACTAATTTGTAAAGCGCCATGACGAAATAGTCGGCGAGGAGCCGCAAGATGACGTACCAGCCCACCCCTGAAGACAAGTTCACCTTCGGTCTGTGGACCGTCGGCTGGCAGGGCCGTGACCCGTTCGGCGACGCCACCCGTCCGGCGCTCGACCCGGTCGAGTCCGTGCAGCGCCTGTCCGAGCTCGGCGCCCACGGTGTGACCTTCCACGACGACGACCTGATCCCCTTCGGCGCCTCCGAGACCGAGCGCGAGTCGCACATCAAGCGCTTCCGGCAGGCCCTCGACGCCGCCGGCATGGTCGTCCCGATGGCCACCACGAACCTGTTCACGCACCCGGTCTTCAAGGACGGCGGCTTCACCGCCAACGACCGTGACGTGCGCCGCTATGCCCTGCGCAAGACCATCCGCAACATCGACCTCGCCGCCGAGCTCGGCGCCAAGACCTATGTCGCGTGGGGCGGTCGCGAGGGCTCCGAGTCCGGTGGCGCCAAGGACGTCCGTGACGCGCTCGACCGCATGAAGGAGGCCTTCGACCTCCTCGGCGAGTACGTCATCGAGCAGGGCTACGACCTCAAGTTCGCCATCGAGCCCAAGCCGAACGAGCCGCGCGGCGACATCCTGCTGCCCACCGTCGGCCACGCCCTCGCGTTCATCGAGCGCCTGGAGCGGCCCGAGATGTACGGCGTGAACCCCGAGGTCGGCCACGAGCAGATGGCGGGCCTCAACTTCCCGCACGGCATCGCCCAGGCCCTGTGGGCGGGCAAGCTCTTCCACATCGACCTCAACGGCCAGTCCGGCATCAAGTACGACCAGGACCTGCGGTTCGGCGCCGGCGACCTGCGCGCCGCGTTCTGGCTCGTCGACCTGCTGGAGCAGGCCGGCTACGAGGGCCCGCGGCACTTCGACTTCAAGCCGCCGCGGACCGAGGACTTCGACGGCGTGTGGGCCTCGGCCGCCGGCTGCATGCGCAACTACCTGATCCTCAAGGACCGGGCCGCCGCCTTCCGCGACGACCCCGAGGTCCAGGCGGCCCTGGCCGCCTCCCGCCTGGACGAGCTCGCCAAGCCGACCGCCGCCGACGGCCTGTCCGCGCTGCTCGCCGACAAGAGCGCTTTCGAGGAGTTCGACGTGAACGCCGCCGCCGAGCGCGGCATGGCGTTCGAGCACCTCGACCAGCTGGCGATGGACCACCTGCTGGGCGTACGCGGCTGACGCAGCCCGTACGAAGGTGAGGTAGGACCGCGACCGACCGGACGTACGCCGTCCGGTCGGTCAACTTCCCCCAGGGGCTCGCGCGTTGGGCCCGATGCGGCAATTCTGGAGGGGTGTCCTCACCCCCGATGCCGCCGCAGCCGCCCCCGCCGCCGAACGACGCCCCGCCGCCTGGTGGCTTCGGTGCGCCGCCGCCCGACGGGCCGCGCCGTCCCGACCGGCGCAAGTCCCTGGTGATCGCGACGCTCGTCGCCCTCGTGGTGATCGTGGGCGCCGTCGTCCTGCTGACGACCCGCGGCGGCTCCTCGGGCGGCGACAAGAAGTCCCCCGACGAGAGCAGCGAACAGGCCACGCGCTCGTCCTCGCCCCGCATCCCGAGCAAGCTGCCGTCCTCGCTGCCGAGCAACCTGCCGAGCGAGCTCCCCAGCGGACTGCCGAGCGAACTGCCCTCGGACATCCCCAGCGAGCTGCCGAGCGAGTTGCCCAGCGAGCTGGGCGGCTGATTTCGCCGACCCGACGGCGGCGAGGTGCTCCTACAGGGCGCACCGATGGCCGAGAGGTGCGCCTACAGGGCGCCCTTGGGCAGCTTCACGTGTGTCACCTTCGTCTCGACGCCGCTGTCCACCAGCCGCCCGTCCGCGTCGAACGCCTTGTCGCCGTCGGTCATCCCGAAGTCGTTGTCGTTGATCAGGGCGAGGGTGTCGCGGCCCGCGAGCGCGATGCCCTCGATCTTGTCCGGGACACCGTCGACCTTGCCGAGGTCCACCACGAGGCGCTTGTCGAGGACCGGAACGCCGCTCGCCGCCGGGTCGTCGAGCTGCTCCAGGGACGGGGACGTGGCGTCGTCGTCCCAGCGCCCACCGAGGATGTCGGCGCCGCGCGTGAGCCGCACCTCCTGAAGGCGGGCCGCCTTGTCGGTGCGCTCCTCCACGAGCAGCCGGTCGTGGCCGACGGCGACGACGGAGGAGATCTTCAGCTCGGAGGGGTCGTCCTCGCCGGGATCCACCACGTCCACCGGGTCGAAGCGGTACGCGTACTCCGCCGTGACTGCCTGGCTCTTCGGTGAGAACCGCAGCAGACGCGTCGTCCGCGACGCCTCGCCCGCGTCCTCGTCAGGCAGCGACAGCGGGCTCTGCACCGCAAGCACCAGGTCCCCGCCGGGCAGTTGGGCGAGCCCCTCGAAGCCCCGGTTGACCTTGCGGTGCAGCAGCACGGCCGGCAGCGACTCGACGACCGGGTAGTCGGCGCCCTTCAGGTTCAGCCCCTTCGGCACGTGCCGGGCGAGGACCCGGCCGTCCGCGGAGACGTGCACGAGCGAGGGGCCGTACTCGTCGACGAGCCAGAAACTGCCGTCCGCCGCGCGCACGATGCCCTCAGTGTCGAGACCGTTCGGGTTGTACGAGAGCGGGGACTTGGCGTCGTACGAATACGGCTTCTCGTCGCGGCCCTCCTGGTTCGACAGGCCGGTGACGGGCTTGCCGGACCTCGTGGTGAGCGGGATCGCGTCGAGCACCTTGACCTTGTCCCCGGTCACGCGGATCTTGACGATCGCCGGGTCGAAGCCGGGCACGGGGAACGTGCGGCGCTTCGTGCCGTCGACCTTGATCTGGCCGTTCGGGCCGCGGTCGGTCACCGTCCAGAACTCGCCCTTCCTGCCGGCCGGATAGAGGTCCGAGCCGATGCCGCCGAGGTCCACGCCCCGGTCGTCGTCGACCGTGCCCGGCAGCAGGGCGTTGCTGAACTCGCCCAAGGGTACGTCGCCGAGTGTCGCGCTCCCGGTGACCTCGGCCGCCGCGGCCCCGGTGGGCGCGCCCGTCGCGGCCGGCGCCACACCGAGCGCCACGAGGGCGGCGAGCGGCACACCCGCGGCGACGGAACGGCCGAGGGTGCGGCGCTTGCCGGGGACGAGCGGGGACATGGGGCCTCCTGAGGGGCGGCTGACGTGTACAGCGCACACGTTCGGCCCCCGCCCCGAACGCGGAGTGACGCCAGGGTGAACAGGGCGGCTCAGGAAGGCGACTTGATCTCCACCGGGAAGGTCAGCCGCATCGACAGCCACGCGTACACAGGGCCGAGCGCGTTCATGGCGACCACGCACACCCAGGCCGCCCACGGGTTGCCCGCCTCGAAGCCGAACCCGCCGAAGAACGTCGCGAAGTAGCTGGCGAAACCGAAGAACATGCCGGGAACGAGCGAGAAGAACCGGACCCGGCCCGTGTACATCAGCGCGCTGTTCAGGACGAGGATGCACAGCGCCCCGAACGTGTTCCGGGCCAGCTGGCTCTCGCCGAACGCCGTGCCCGCGTGGGTCTCCAGGAGCACGATGAGCAGCGCGTACGTGGAACCCACCGGCATGGCGCACCACAGCCGTCGTGCGCCGGCCAGGTTCGGGCCGCCCATCAGGAACATGCCCGCCCACGAAATGAAGATCGCCCAAGGTGGCAGATGCAGTGCGGTCCCGCCCACGAACGCGGTCGTCGCGGCGAGCACTGACGCCACGATCTCGTGCGGAATCCGCTCCCGGACCACGGGTGTCACCGGAGCGGCCGTGCTCGTCCCTGTCGTCGCCTCGGCCATGTCAGACCACCCCGCCCGCGACGAGGGACCCGTCGAGTTCCGCGGAGACCGTCGAACGGGCCACCACCCGCCCCGACTTGACGACCGCGGTGCGCGCCGGGCGGTCCAGGAGCAGCGTGGCGTACTCGTGGGTGTCCAGGACGACCAGGTCCGCCACGGCGCCCTCGCGCACTCCATAGTCCGGTTCCGGAATGCCGATCACGCGCGCGGCGTCGTACGTCACCATGCGCAGCACCCGTCGCAGGTCGGCGGGGCCCGACAGGTGCGCGATCCGGGCGAGCAGCAGCGCGGTCTCCAGGACGTCGCCGGTGCCGTACGGGGTGAACGCGTTGCGGATGTTGTTGGTGGCGCAGGCGGTGAGGACGTCCGCGTCCCAGAGTTCGCGCACGGGGGCCAGGCCCCGGCGCGGCGCCGTGTCGTCGCCGCGACCGCCCAGGAAGAGATCCGTGGCGGGCAGCGGCACGACCGCGACCCCGGCGGCCGCGAGCGCCGCGAGGACCGCGCGCCGTTCGGCCGGCGGGCGCCCGGCGAGCGAGGTGGCGTGGCCGAGGGTCACCCGCCCCTGGAGGCCGCGCTCGGCGGTGCGGGCGGCGATGAACTCGGCGAGGGCGAAGCGGCTGTCGCCGTGGTCGTCGCCGAAGTCCGCGTGCAGATCGGCCGGGACGCCGTACTCGGCGGCGAGATCGAGGACCAGCTCCACGTGCCGGTGACAGTCGGCGAGGGAGGCCTCGTTGTAGGTGCAACCACCGACGACGTCGGCGCCCGAGTCGAGCGCCTCACGCAGCAGCTTCTCCGTGCCGGGCGCCTTGAAGATGCCCTCCTGGGGGAACGCGACGACCTGGAGGGTGACCAGGGCCGCCCACCTCTCGCGCAGTTCCAGCAGGACGTTGAGCCCGGTCAGCCCCGCCACCGGGTCGACGTCGGGATGGGCGCGGATCGCGGTGGTGCCGTTCAGGACGCACATCCTGAGCACCTGCTCGGCACGCGCGCGTACCTCGTCGTACGTGAATCCCGCCTTGAGCAGCGCGGTGATCCGGATGGCGTCCGCGAGGGAGCCGGTGCCCTCCGGCGTCAATCCGTCGAGCAGGGCCTTGTCCGGGTGCAGATGGGCCTCGATCAGACCGGGCACGACGACACGGCCCGCGCAGTCGAGGACCTCGGCGCCGATGTCGTCCGGCGGGGTGAGACCGGGGCCGATGGCCTCGATCCGTCCGCCGCGGACACGGATGTCGGTCGGGTCGGGCGAGTCCTCCACACGCGCGTGGCGCAGCAGCAGAGCGGTCACGGTGGTTCTCCTTCGGTCGAGAGATGCGTGACGGGCAAGTGCGGGTGCGGTGCGTGCGGGCGCGACCTGGGGTGGGTGGTGGATCGCTGGTTACGTCTCGGCGGGGAAGTCCGCCTTGCGGATCAGGCAGTGGACGCCCTTTATCTGGTCGACCACCTGCGAGACCTCGAAGTCGGCCGCCGCGCTGAGATACGCGTACGCGGTGGCCCGGTCCATGCCGGTGCGCCCCGTGAGGAAGCCCAGCGCGGAGCGCACGCACTGGCGCATCGCCTCGTCGAGGTCGGCGTCGAGCCCGAGCGCGATCCAGTGCGTACGTGTCTCGGCGAACGGCTCCGCGAGCAGCCCGGTCACCCGGCGTGCCGCCGCACCGCGCACCACCGACAGCTGCACCGTCGCCCGCAGCGGCGCCTCAAGCGCGGTGAGTGCCACCTCCCCGTTGCCCTGCGCGAAGTGCGGGTCACCCGCGTAGAAGCCCGCGCCGTCGGTAAGTATCGGCAGGTACAGGTTCGAGCCGCAGGTCAGGTGCTTGATGTCGAGGTTGCCGCCGAAGGAGCCCGGCGGCACCGAACTGCGCGTGTCCGCGCCGTCGTCCGTCACGCCCATGATCCCGACGAACGGGCCGAGCGGGAAGCGCGCGCTCAGCGTCGGCGTGCAGCGCAGCACGCCGAACTCGGCGCCGTCGCCGCCGCGTTCGACCGTGCAGAAGGAAGAGACCGTGCCCTCCGCGGCGCGCTTGGTGTCCGGGCTCGTGAACTCTGCTGCTGGGTCCGGGAGTTCATCGGGCAGGGAGCCACGGGTGTGCCGGTTGGAGACGATGCCGTAGTGCGTACGCCGGTGCAGACTCAGGGTACGTACGCACAGCAGATCACCGGGGCGTGCGCCGCGCACCGCGACGGGGCCTGTGACGATGTGCGGGCCGATCGGGACTTCCGGCTCGCGCCCGAGGTCGGACGCCGCGATCTCCTGTGCGTCGCGGGGCACTTGGTGGGCCGGCACTCCGTAGCCGCCGAAGAACTCCACCGGGTCGCGGCCCTGGTCGGGCAGGATTCCCTCGTGGGAGACGAGGTCGAACGTGACCGTGTCACCGTCGTCGACCTTCAGCACCGGGGCGCTGTCCGCGCGGGGGAGCACGCCCCAGCGGGCGGTGTCGGGCGTGGTGGCGAGGTGGTGGCGGCCGTCGACGGGCATGGCGTCGGGGGAGGGGGCGGCGGAGGTCAGCGTCATATGGGGTCCTTCGGGAAGCGGGGGAACCGCGACAGGAATGGTCCGGCCTTCGTCGTCGTGTTACGGCTCCGAAGCCATCGTGTTGCCGTCGGGGATTCGGGCCATCCGGGCCGTCGGGGCGATGCGCGTGCCGGTTGCGCCGCGCAGCGCCTCGCTCAGCGCGCCCGGCGACGTGATCAGCACACGGTGGCCGCCGGACGCGAGGAAGTCCAGGGCCGAGCGCACCTTCGGCCCCATGCTGCCCTCGGGGAACTGCCCCTCCGCCAGATATCGGTGGGCCTGCGTCGCGTCCATGCGGTCGAGGTCGCGGTGGCGCGGGGTGCCCCAGTCGAGGGCGATCCGCTCGACCCCGGTCGTCACGATCAACTCGTCCGCGCCGAGCGCGGATGCGAGCAGCGCGGAGGTCGCGTCCTTGTCGACGACCGCCTCCACCCCGCACAGCGCCCCGTCGGGCCCGCGGGTGACGGGGATGCCGCCGCCCCCGCCCGCCACCACGACATGCCCGGCGTCCAACAGGGCGGCGACGGCGTCGAGTTCGACTACGGCCTGCGGCGCCGGTGAGGGAACGACGCGGCGCCAGCCGCGCCCCGCGTCATCGGCGACGGTCCACCCGTGACGGGCGGCGAGCCGCTCCGCCTCGGCGCGCTCGTAGTGGGTGCCGATGGGCTTGGTGGGCCGGGCGAACGCCGGGTCGTCCGGGTCGACGACGGTGTGCGTGAGCAGCGCGACGGGCCGGGACCCGGCCGACAGCGCGTCCGACAGGCCGCGTACGAGGATGTAACCGATGCTGCCCTGCGAGTCGGCGACGCACATGTCGAGGTCGAGCAGCGGGAGTTCGGGGGCGAGCTCGGCCGCGAGATCGGCGCGCCGCTTGATGAAGCCCACTTGTGGTCCGTTGCCGTGCGTGACGACCACGCGGTGCCCCGCACGGACGAGTTCGGCCACCGGGCGCGCCAACTGCCGGGCGGCGGCGAACTGTTCCGCGATGGTGGCGCGCGGGCCGCCGCTGAGGAGTGCGTTGCCACCGATGGCGAGGACGGTGACAGGGGCGGCGGGGCGTGTCACGGCCGGCGGCCTGACGGGGGAAGCGGCTGGTGGGGGCGCGGTTCCTGGAGGCATGTCAGGACGATAGGAACGCCCGGCGCGGCGGTCATGGGCAGCCGGTGCCAGCGTGTGCGTGGGGGCGTTGACGTTCGCTGACAGTGCTTCGGGGGCGACCGGGTGGGGGCGGACGGCGGCACCGTCACAGCATCGAGGAATCGTATACAACCTCGTGTCACGAGCGTTTACAGCCCCCGCGAGGGCGCCCATAGTGAGCGGCGTGACCCTTGTTCCGCACGCCGTGACGGCACCCCGTCCCGCCGGCGCCGCGGGCCTGACCGTGGCCCAGGCGCTGGAGCTGCCCGCGCTCGCGGGCGCCCGTCTGGCGGCGGGGGAGGCGGGCGCGCGTCGCGGCATCAGGGTCGCCAACATCATGGAAGTGCCGGACATCATCCGCTGGATGCGCGGGGGCGAGTTCCTGCTCACCACCGCCTACGCCGTCCGCGACGACGAGCAGGCGCTCACCGGCCTGGTGCCCGAACTCGCCGCTCGCGGCCTCGCGGCCCTCGGCGTGAAGGTCGGCCCCTATCTGCCGAGGCTGCCCGCCCCGATGCTGCGCCGCGCCGACGAACTGGGCTTCCCCATCGTGGAGTTGCCCGGCGACGTCATGCTCAACGACATCCTCTCCGAGGTCATCGGCACCGTACTCAACCGGCAGGCGCTGAGTCTGGAGCGCTCGCAGGCGCTGCGCGACCGGCTCTCCCAGGCCGTCCTCGGGGGCGGGTCCTACGGCGAACTCGTCGTCCTGCTGGCGGGGGAGACCGGCTGCGCCGCCGCGATCCGCGGACCGGACGGGGGCCTGCTCGCGGCCGCGGGTGACGTGCCCGACGGCGTCCCCGCCTCCGTGTCCCAGCCGATCACCGTCGGGCACCGAAGCGGCGGCGAGGTCGCCCTGTGGGCGGGGCCCGGTTGCGTACCCGACGAGGAGTGGGGCACCGCCGCCGACCACGTCGCCAGCCTCGCCGGGATGCTCGCCGTACAGGAACGCGTACTGGCCGAGCGTGAACGCCGTTACCGCACCCTGTTGTTGACCGAACTCGTCTCCCACCCGCCGCGCGACCGCGCCGAATCGGCGCGCCGGGCCGCGGCCCTCGGCTGGGACCTGGAGCGGCCGCGTGCCGCGGTGGTCGTCGAAGCCGCAGCGACCCCGGACGGCGGCGGTGTTCGCCTCACCGAGGAACGCCTGCTCGCCGCCGCCCGCACCGCACTCGGCGCCGACACCCCTGCCTGGGGCACCCCCGGCGGCCTCACCGCGCTGGTGGCGCCGGGCGGCGCCGAACTGCGCAGCCGCTGCGAGGAGTTGCGCCGCGCGGTCGCCGCCGCCTGCCCAGGGCGCGCCGTGGCCGTCGCGGCGGGCACGATCCGCGCCGACTTCACCGAACTGCACCTCAGCCACAGCGAGGCGCTCAGCGCGCTCGCCCTTGGCCGTGAACTGGAGGGCCCCGCCCACTCGTTCGTCCGGCTCCACGAGGAGAGCGGGGTGTACCGGCTCCTCGACCAGCTGCCCGCGGGCGAACTCCAGGCACTGGTCGACGACGCCCTCGGCCCGCTGCTGACGTACGACGCCGGGCACGACGGCAGCCTCGTGCACAGCCTCACCGTGTATCTGCGGCACGACCGCAACGGCGTCGAGGCGGCCGAGGAACTCCACGTGCACTACAACACGCTGCGCTACCGCCTCAAGCAGATCGAACGGCTCACCGGCGCACCCGACAAGGACCCGATGCGCCGGCTCCAGACGGAACTGGCCGTCCACGCCCACCGGTTGCTCAGCGCGCGCGCTCACTGACACCGGACGCCGAGGCGAGGAGCCCCCGACCATGCTGGTGCGTGCCCGGCCGCCCGGTCACTGTCAGCCGCTGCCGGTGATCCACACCCGCGCGCTGGCACCGCTCGCCGAAGACCGCGCCCGGGGCGCGGCCGTAGCGTCGAAGCCATGGAGCCCACCCCGCCCGCCACCGACGGCCACCCCGCCCCGGACACCCTGACGTCGAACTCCGTGCGGCGCGACGCCTACGCCGACTCCGTCGCCCTGATGCGCGCGGCCCAGCACCTCACCGGACTGCCCGGCATCCTGGCCGCCAGCCTCGTCATGGCGACCGAACCCAACCTGCGGCTGCTCGCCGACGCCCGACTCCTCACCGACGAGGGCCGTGCCGCGCGCCCCGCCGACCTGATCGTCGCGCTGCGCGGCACCGCAGAGGCCATCGAACACGCTCGGGCCGAGGTGCCCGCGCTGCTGGAACAGCCCGCCGCCTCGGAGAGCTCCGAGCCCGATGCATGGGTGCCGCGCGCCCTCGGCGAGACGGACCCGGCAACGGCCCTCGCGCTGATCTCCACCCCCGGCCCGTACGCGGCGGCCGAAGCACTCAAGGCGCTCCGCCGCGGCATGCACGCCTTCGTGTTCAGCGACAACGTCCCCGTCGAGCAGGAGATCCGCATCAAGGACGAGGCCCACCGTCGGGGCCTGCTCGCCATGGGACCCGACTGCGGAACCGGCGTCCTGGACGGCGTACCGCTCGGCTTCGCCAATGTGCTCCGCCCCGGCCGCATCGGCCTGATCGGCGCCTCCGGAACGGGACTTCAGCAGGTGTCGTGCCTTCTGGACGCGGCCGGCGAAGGAGTCCGGCAAATGATCGGGACCGGCGGCCGCGACCTCAGTGTGGAGGTCGGCGCGCGCACCACGCTCGACGCGCTCGACCTGCTCGCCGCCGACGCCGGCTGCGAGTTGATCGTGCTGGTGTCGAAGCCGCCCGCGCCCGAGGTGGCCGAACGCGTCATCGCCCGCGCGGGGCGTTCCGGCAAGCCGGTCGTGGTCGCGTTCCTCGGCACCGAGAGGCCTGCCGCGCTCGGCGATCTCGCGGGCGCCGATCGGCCGGACGGGGCGGGCGGTGTCACCGTCGTCGGCACACTGCGCGACGCGGCCCGCGCGGTCGTGCGCACCCTCGGCGGTGTTCCGGCATCCCCCTGGGCGCCGCCCGCGGTGGACGCGATACCCGGCCGGTACCTCCGCGCCCTGTACGCGGGCGGAACCTTCGCGTACGAGGCACGGCAGCTGCTGCCGGGGGCGGTCACTGCGGTGGACCCCTACGTTCCCGGACGTGAAATCGCTCTGCCAGAGCGCCACTTGGTGCTCGACCTCGGCGACGACGCCTATACCGCGGGCCGCCCCCACCCGATGATCGACCCCACCGTGCGCGCCGCCCATCTGCGCGCCGCGCTGTCCGACCCGGGCACCGCGGCCGTGGTCCTGGACGTCGTCCTCGGACACGGCGCTGGCCCCGACCCGGTGGCGGCGCTCGCGACAGAGCTGGCACGGGTGGGGGAGCGGAGGCGGGCGCCCGTCATCGCCTTCGTCGTCGGCACGCCCGGCGACCCGCAGGACGTCGACGCGGTGCGGGCGCGCCTGGAGAAGGCGGGCGCCGTGCTGGCCCCCACCAGTACGGATGCGGCCGAGTGGGCGGTGTCGCTGGTGACCGGGGTCGGCGAACCCCGCCGGGATGCGGTCGAGTTGACGCCGACGGGGAGGGCGGTGCGGTGTCCGTGATGCCGCCTCCGTGGCGCACGGGGGCGCCGACATGCGCCGCCCGGTGCGACGTGCACGTCGAGGCCGTCGCACCCGCCCACCCCAACCACCGCTCAGGAGCCCGCACATGACCCCTCACCTCGTTCCCGACCTGCCCGACCTGCTCGGCGCGGGCGACGCCGCGCCGCGGATCGCCGCCGTCGGCGTGGCCGACTTCGCCGATGTGCCCCGCACCGCAGGCGCCCACGTCAGCACCCTCGACTGGCGGCCGCCCGCGGGCGGCGACCCCGACCTCGCCTGGAAGCTGGCCGAACTCACCGGCCATGACGCCGTCGAGGCCGCGAACCGCACCGCCGTCGAGCGGCTGCTCGCCGTGCGACCCGTGTGGCGCGACGTACGCGCTGCCCGGGACGTCCTGCCGGTGCTCGACGACCGGACCACCGGCGAACGCGTCCTGCTGCACGCCGGGCCGCCCGTCGACTGGGCCGACATGTGCGGCCCGATGCGCGCGGGTGTCATCGGCGCCGCACTGCTCGAGGGCTGGGCCGACACCCCGGAGCAGGCCGAACTCCTCGCTGGATCGGGCGCGTTGCGCTTCGAGCCGTGCCACCACCACGAGGCCGTCGGACCCATGGGCGGCATCACCTCCCCGTCCATGCCCGTGCTCGTCGTCGAGGACCCGGGCACCGGGCGCCGCGCCTACGCCAACCTCAACGAGGGCGCGGGACGCTGTCTGCGCTACGGGGCGCTCGGCGACGACGTGCTGGAGCGGCTGCGCTGGATGGCCGACGTACTCGCCCCCGTGCTGCGCGCCGCCCTCGCCGACCGGCCCGACGGCGTTGACCTGCGCTCCGTCGTCGCCCAGGCGCTCCAGATGGGCGACGAGTGCCACAGCCGCAACACCGCCGCCTCCGCCCTGCTGCTGCGGGAACTCGCCGCGCCGCTCGCCCGCGTACAACACGGCCCGGACGTCCTGGAGTTCCTCGCCGAGAACCACTACTGGTTCCTCAACTTCTCGATGGCGGCCGCCAAACTCGCCACTTCCGCAGCGCACGGCGTTCCCCACTCCACCCTGGTCACGGCATTCGCCCGCAACGGCGTCGAGGTCGGCATCCGCGTCAGCGGCCTCGGCGACGCCTGGTTCACGGCGCCCGCCGCCGAGGTGCGGGGACTGTACTTCGCCGGATACGGGCCCGAGGACGCCAACCCCGACATCGGCGACAGCGCCATCACCGAGACCAACGGCCTCGGCGGCTTCGCCCTCGCCGCCGCGCCCGCCATCACCGGCTTCGTCGGCGGCACCGTGCGGGAGGCGCTGCGCACCAGCCGCGACATGGCCCGCATCACGCTGGCCCGGCACGAGGCCTACCGGCTTCCGGCCCTCGGCGGCATCGGCTCCCCGGTCGGCATCGACGTGCGCGCCGTCCTCGACACCGGCATCGAACCCGTCGTCACCACGGGCATCGCCCACCGCGAACCCGGCATCGGACAGATCGGAGCGGGCCTGGCCCACGCACCACTGGAGTGCTTCCGAAAGGCGCTGGAGGCGTTCGCGGTCCCGGAGACGCCCGACGACATCGCTGCCCCCACGGCATGAGCCCCGCCCAACTTCGGTGCACGGTCAGCACCTTGGCCCACGTCCTGTTGGCCGGGCCGCCACGTCCCGCCCGCGTCGTGGCCGTCGCCCGGCAGGCGCTGTATCTGCTGCCGGGCGACAGCGGCACCCCGCTCGCGGTGGTCGTGCCGGGGGCCGTGCGCGTGCCGACCGCCGTGGTGCTGCCGCGCGCGGCGGGGGAGCGGCCGTTCGACGGTGTGGCGGTCGGGGGCGCGGGGCGGGTCGGGGGCGGGTGCGTCGCGGTCGGTCATCTGCGCCTGGCCGTCGGGGAGCTCTGGGCGCCGCCCCGCGTCCAGGACCTCCCGCGCGGCCCGGCCCTCGACCGGCTGGCGCGCCTTCGTCCGCCGCGCCCCCTGGCGGCCGAGGCACGAACCGCCGCGACCGCCCTCGTCCGCGCCCTCGCGCACGGAGCACCGAGCACGGGACGTCGCGCCGCCGAGGCCCTGGTGGGGCTCGGCCCCGGGGCCACCCCGTCCGGCGACGACTTCCTGTGCGGCCTGCTGCTCGCCGCCCGCCTGTCCCCGCTGCCACCTACCTGGCTGCCCGCTCTCGTAGCCACCGCCGAACAGGCCGGGACACGTACCCCCCCGGTCTCGGCCGCGCTCCTGCGGCACGCCGCCAACGGCCACTGCATTCCGCAGGTGGCGGCGGTACTGCACGCGGCAGCGACCTGCGCGGATCTCGCCGCACCGGTCGCCGCCCTGTTGGCCGTGGGCCACAGCTCCGGGAGCGACCTGCTGCACGGGCTGTGCGCGGGGGCGCGGATCGACCGGCCCTCGCACCGCCAAGGTCTCGCGGCTGCTGTCAGGCCCCGAACCACACCGTGGTGATGTTGCAGAACTCCTTGATGCCGTGGTCCGACAGCTCACGTCCGTAGCCGGAACGCTTCGCGCCGCCGAAGGGGAGGGCCGGGTGCGAGGCCGTCATGCCGTTGACGAAGACACCGCCCGCCTGGCTGTCGCGCACGAAGCGCTCGATCTCGTCCTCGTCGCGGGACCACAGGTTGGAACTCAGGCCGAAGGGCGTGTCGTTGGCGACGGCGACCGCCTCGTCCAGATCCGCGACCCGGTACAGGGTCGCCACCGGTCCGAACGTCTCCTCCTTGTGGATACGCATCTCGGGCGTCACATCGGCGATGACGGTCGGCTCGTAGAACCAGCCGCGGTCGGCGAAGTCCTTGGGCCGCTGCCCGCCGCACAGTACGGTCGCGCCGCTCTCCACGGCGTCGTCGACCAGCTCCTCCAGATCGCTGCGCCCCTGCTCGCTGGAGAGCGGCCCCACGTCCGTGTCCTCGTCGAGCGGATCGCCCACCCGCAGTTCCCGCATGCCGGCCACGAACGCGTCCCGGAACTCCTCGAACACCGACTCGTGCACGATGAACCGCTTGGCCGCGATGCACGACTGCCCGTTGTTCTGCACGCGCGCCGTGACGGCCGTCTTCGCCGCCTTCGCCACGTCCGCCGACGGCAGCACCACATACGGGTCGCTGCCGCCCAGCTCCAGGACCGTCTTCTTCACCTCGTCGCCCGCGATCGCCGCCACGGAACGGCCGGCCGGTTCGCTGCCGGTGAGCGTCGCCGCCTCCACCCGCTCGTCGCGCAGGATGCCCTCGACCGCGCCCGACCCGATGAGCAGCGTCTGGAAGCAGCCCTCGGGGAAACCGGCACGGCGGAAGAGATCCTCCAGGTAGAGGGCCGTCTGCGGCACGTTCGACGCGTGCTTGAGCAGGCCCACGTTCCCGGCCATCAGGGCGGGCGCCGCGAACCGGACGACCTGCCACAGCGGGAAGTTCCACGGCATCACCGCGAGCACCGGGCCGAGCGGCCGATAGCGCACATGCGCCCGCACCGCGCCCGAGTCCCGCACGTCCGACTCCGCGGGATGCTCGTCCGCGAGCAGGTCCGCGGCGTGCTCCGCGTACCAGCGCATCGTCTTCACGCACTTCAACGCCTCGGCACGGGCCGCCGCGACCGGCTTGCCCATCTCGGTCGTCATCACGCGTGCGATGTCCGGCGCGTCCGCCTCCAGCAGGTCCGCGGCCCGCTGCAGCAGCCTCGCCCGGTCGAAGAACGTCGTCGTCCGGTACGAGTCGAAGGCGCTCGCCGCGAGGGCGAGCCTGCGCTCGATCTCCTCAGGGGACAGGGCCTCGTACGTCTTGAGGGTCTCGCCGTTCGCCGGGTTGACCGTCGCGATGGGCATGCTGCCGACCTCCTCTGCGCGGTTCCTTCGACCTTCCCGCGCGCAACGAGCGTGCGCAACGCGGGCTGCGGGGCGAGCGCCGGGTACCCGCGGGGAGGTCCGTCAGACGTCGACCGGTCGGATCACTGTCCGCAGGCGCACTCCGCTTGCGCGCTCTCGCCGAGCGGGGCGGTGTCTTGTGCGCTCTTGCCGAGTGTGGCGGCGTCGGCCTTGACCACGTACACCTCCCAGGGCTCCTTGCCCGGACCGTGGACCCACACCTTGTCCTGGAGGGCGTAACAGCAGGAGGTGTCGTTCTCCTCGAACGTCGCGAGGCCCGCGTCCTTGAGCCGGCCGGTGGCGGCACCGACCTGGTCGGTGGACTCGACCTCGACGCCGAGGTGGTCGAGGCGAGTCTCCTGTCCGGGCTCGCCCTCGATGAGGACGAGCTTCAGCGGGGGCTCGGTGATGGCGAAGTTGGCGTAGCCCTCGCGGCGCTTGGCCGGTTCGGTGCCGAACAGCTTCGAGTAGAAGGTGATCGACGCTTCCAGGTCGCTGACCCGCAGGGCGAGCTGAGCACGGGACATGGCGGTCTCCCCATTCGCTTGATTCGAATTCTTGTATTGATGTCTGTCGATGCAACATTGCGCCCTGGATCGAAGGCTGTCAACATAGAAGTATGTCGAAGCAAGAACTTGTGGTGTTGGGGCAGGACGGCGCGGCCGACGCCTGCTGTCCCGGGTTGCTGACCGCCCCGTTGGACGAGGAACAAGCCGTTGACCTGGCGAAGGTCTTCAAGGCGCTGGGTGACCCGGTGCGTCTGAGGCTGCTGTCGATGATCGCTTCGCGGGACGGCGGGGACATCTGCGTCTGCGATCTGACCCCGGCCTTCGACCTGTCGCAGCCGACCATCTCGCACCACCTCAAGCTGCTGCGGCAGGCCGGACTGATCGACTGCGAGCGGCGCGGCACCTGGGTCTACTACTGGCTGCTGCCGGAGATGACCGACCGCCTGGCCGGCATCCTGACCCGCCCGGCCGGCGCGCCGGTGCGCGGCCACGACGAGACGGCCGGAGCCGCCTCGTGAGCATGGACGCACCCGAACGGAGCGTGGCCGGACGCCTTTCGTTCCTGGACCGCTACCTCGCCCTGTGGATCCTCGCCGCGATGGCGGTCGGCCTGGGTCTCGGGCGCCTGATCCCTGGCCTCGGGGACGCACTGGCCACGGTGACCGTCAGCGGGGTGTCCCTGCCGATCGCGCTGGGCCTGCTCGTGATGATGTACCCGGTACTCGCCAAGGTCCGCTACGACCGTCTCAACACCGTGACCCGCGACCGGCGCATGCTGCTGCCCTCGCTGCTGCTGAACTGGATCGTCGGCCCTGCGCTCATGTTCGCCCTGGCCTGGCTGTTCCTGCCGGACCTGCCCGAGTACCGCACAGGGCTGATCATCGTCGGTCTCGCGCGCTGCATCGCCATAGTGATCATCTGGAACGACCTGGCCTGTGGGCACCGCGAGGCCGCCGCCGTGCTCGTCGCGCTCAACTCGGTCTTCCAGGTGATCGCGTTCTCCGCGCTCGGCTGGTTCTACCTCCAGGTGCTGCCCGGCTGGCTCGGCCTGGAACAGACCAGCCTGGACGTGTCGGTGTGGGAGATCGCCCGCAGCGTGCTCATCTTCCTGGGCATCCCGCTCGCGGCCGGCTACCTGACCCGCCGCATCGGCGAGAAGGTCAAGGGCCGCACCTGGTACGAGGCGAAGCTGATCCCGCGCATCGGCCCGTTCGCCCTGTACGGGCTGCTGTTCACCATCGTCATCCTCTTCGCCCTCCAGGGCGACGCCATCACCAGCCGCCCCGTGGACGTGCTCCGTATCGCGCTGCCGCTGCTCGTCTACTTCGCGCTCATGTGGGCCGGATCGATGCTGCTGGGCAGGGCGGTCGGGCTCGACTACCCGCGTGCCACCACCCTCGCCTTCACCGCCGCGGGCAACAACTTCGAGCTGGCGATCGCCGTGTCCATCGCGACCTTCGGCGCCTCCTCCGGACAGGCGCTCGCCGGCGTCGTCGGCCCGCTCATCGAGGTGCCCGTGTTGATCGGCCTGGTCTACGTCGCCTTGTACGCGCGCCGCTACTTCCCCGCCCCCGCTGGTGCCGCCACCGGCACCGCCGTTCCGCAGGAAGAGGCAACCCGTGTCTGACACCCCGCAGCAGCCGTCGGTGCTGTTCGTCTGCGTCCACAACGCCGGGCGCTCGCAGATGGCAGCCGCCTTCCTCACCCACCTCGCGGGCGACCGCGTCCACGTACGCTCGGCGGGCTCGGCCCCGGCGGAGACCGTCAACGCGGCCGTGGTCGAAGCACTCGCCGAGGTCGGCATCGACATCTCCGCCGAGGTCCCCAAGGTCCTCACCGCCGACGCGGTCCAGGCTTCCGACGTCGTCATCACCATGGGCTGCGGCGACACCTGCCCCGTCTTCCCCGGCAAGCGCTACCTGGACTGGCAACTCCCGGACCCCGCAGGCCAGGGCGTCGCTGCCGTGCGCCCCATCCGCGACGAGATCGAACAACGCGTCCGCGCCCTGATCGACGACATCGCGGCGACGGCCGAGGCCTGAGGACCCAGCGGCTCGGCGGCTCGCGGCACGGCGAAATCGGTGACTCGGTGAATCGGTGACTCGGTGGTTCGGCGCCGGCGAAGGAGGGCCCTCGGCTCGCGGCTCAGGACAGCTGAGTCGCGAGCCGGTCGAGGAAGACCGCCTGCGCCTTCACGATCCGGTCCCGTGCCGGGGCCAGGCCGAACCAGGCCACCCGGTCCAGTTCGGGAAACTCCTGTGTGCGACCGGAACCCCGCGGCCACTCCATCGTGAACGTCCCAGGCACCATCTCCGCCGGATCCAGATCCGCCTCCACCGCCCACACGGTCACGTGCTTGCCGCCGGACTGCACCGTCTCACCCAGCGGCAACGCGGTCCCCTCCGGCGGCGGCAGCCCCAGCTCCTCCTGGAACTCGCGCCGCGCCGCCTCCCACGCCGTCTCGCCCTGCTCGTACTCGCCCTTCGGCACACCCCACGCGCCCGCGTCCCTGCGCGCCCAGAACGGGCCGCCCATGTGCCCCAGCAGCACCTCGACCCTGCCCGACGCGCGCCGGAAGAGAAGCAGGCCCGCGCTGCGCTTCGTTCGCCTCGTCCCGTCAGCCATGCGTCAAGTCTCGGTGCAGGAAGCGGATGACCGCGAGTACACGACGATTGTGATCCTCCGACGCCGGCAGCCCCAGCTTCCCGAAGACCGCTGCGACGTGCTTCTCCACCGTGCCCGCCGACACGTGCAGCGACTCGGCGATCGCCGCGTTCGACCGGCCCTCCGCCATCAGCTCCAGCACGTCCCGCTCCCGCTCCGTGAGCGAGCTCAGCTCCTCGGTCGCCCGGCCCCCACCGGCGAGCTGGGTCACCACCTCCGGGTCCAGCGCGGTGCCGCCCGCCGCGACCCGGGCGAGCGCGTCCGTGAACTCCGCGACGTTCGCCACCCGTTCCTTGAGCAGATATCCGACGCCCGCCGAGCCCTCGGCGAGCAGCCGCGTCGCGTACTTCGTCTCCACGTACTGCGAGAACAGCAGCACACCGGTCCCCGGATGCTCGCGCCGGATGTCGATCGCCGCACGCAGCCCGTCGTCGGTGTGCGTCGGAGGCATCCGGATGTCGACGACCGTCACATCGGGCCGGTGCTCCGCCACGGCCGCCCGCAGCGCATCCGCGTCGCTCACCGCGGCCACCACCTCGTGCCCCCGCATGGACAGCATCTGGGCCAGCAACTCCCGCAGCACGGCGGCGTCCTCGGCGATGACTACACGCATGGCCGGGATCGTCTCATGGGCCCTCTCCTCGTTCACTTCGCTCCCTCGCCTCCGCCCGCTTCCACCCGCGCCTACGTGTGCAGCGGCAGCGACACCGTCACCACGGTCGGTCCGCCCGGCGGACTCGTCACCTCCAACGACCCGTCCACCGTCCGCGCCCGCTGCACAAGACCCGCCAGCCCGCCACCCGGCTCCATCCGTGCACCACCCTTCCCGTCGTCCGTCACCCGCAGCCGCAACGTGCCGTCCCCCGCGGCCAGTTCCACCCCGCAGCGCCGCGCCCCGCTGTGCTTTATCGCGTTGGCCAGCAGCTCCGCCACGCAGAAGTACGCCAGGCTCTCCATCGCGGGCGCCGGCCGTTCCGGCAGATCCACGCTGACGTCCACCGGCAGCGTGCTGCGCGCCGCGAGCGTGCTCAACGCGTCGCCGAGCCCGCCGTCGAGCGCGGGCGGATGCAGGCCCCGTGAGAGGTCGCGCAGCTCCGTGAGGACCTCCGTCGCGTTGTCCCGCGCCGTCTCCACCATGCGATGCAGCTCCGGCCGGTCCCGGTCGTCCAGTTGCTCGCGCACCATGTCGAGGCTCATCGCGAGTGCCACCAGGCGGACCTGCGCCCCGTCGTGCAGATCCCGCTCGAGCCGGCGCAACCGCTCATTGGCCTCCTCCACCGCCAGCGCCCGCTTCTCCTCCAGGTCACGGACCCGGTCGGCCAGCTCACCGGGTCCGAGCAGCGCCGGCATCAGCGTGCGATCCGCCTTGACGGCGATCCGGACCAGCCATGGTGCGACCACGACGATCAGGAGCCCCCGCAGCGCGACACCGAACGCCCCGGCCGGCGAGTGCACCTGCGGCTCACCGCCCCACGGCAACGGCGTCACCAGCGTCAGATCCTCGGGCGTGAACAACCACCGCACCGGCGCCGCGATGTTCACCGCGCCGATCACCCACCACGTCACCCCGTACAGCCCCACCGTCGCCAGCGGCAGCTTCACCAGCACATACGCGACCGCCCGCCACGCAGCCCCGTCCCGCAGCCGCGCCTCCACGCGCGCGAACATCCCGCCCTCGGCCGACGGCGGGCCCGGCGCCGCCACCCGCTCACCCAGCAGCGCGCCCGCAAGGCGTCGGTGCAGGGCGCCGAGGCCGCGGGCCAGGCCGAGCCCGGCCAGCAGGAACACCGCGCCGAGAACCGCCCCGACGACCGTCAGCGTCAGCGCCGACCCCAGGGCCAGTGCGACCACGACGAGAAGGAAACCCGCGAGTGCGGGGACGTAGGAGAGCAGGCAGTACGCCGCCTCCACCCACGCCCGCCGCGTCACGCACGCCGTCAACGCCGCACGTACGCTCGGTAGGCCGGGGAGGGGGAAATCAGGCATCGCGACGCGCCAGCAGCCGGTCGCCCACGGCGAGGAACGCCGCCGTGTACAGGCACAGCACCCCGAACCCGGCCCAGGGCGACAGCATCCCGTCGACCGGCACCGTCACCGCCAGCGAATTGCCCGCGATCATCGTCGGGAAGAACTTCGCGACCACCGTCCCCGTGGTCCCGGCCAGCAGCGCGGGCAGCACATACGTGATGCCGACCAGGACACCTATCGCGCTCGCCGTGTGCCGGGTTATCGCGCCGATCCCGAGACCCATCAGGCCGACCATCGCCAGATAAGCGCCCGACATGAGCACGGCCCGCAGTACCGCGGGGTCCCCGAGCGAGGGCCGCGGCACCCCAGGGGAGAGCGCCGCGGTCCCCGCGAGGAACGTCACGAACGTGACCACCTCGCCGATGACCAGCGCGAGACCGCCGAACACCGCCGCCTTCGCCGCCAGCGCGAGCCGCCGGTCCGGCACCGCGGCCAGCGTCGAGCGGATCGTCCCCGACGAGTACTCGCCGGATATCACGAGGACACCCAGCACGCCGATGATGAGCTGCCCGAGGGCCACACCTGCCAGGACATTGTTCGTCGGGTCGAAGGAGGCCACCCTCGAAGCGCCCAGCGGCGCCTTGGTGTTGGCCATCGTCACGACCCCCATGGCGATCATGCCGACCACGGTGAGGAGCAGCGCGTACATCGTCGACCGCAGGCTCCGCAGCTTTATCCACTCCATCCGGGCGGCCTGCCGGAAGCCGTGGTGCCCCGTCAGGGCGGGCGCGTACGTCACGGTGCTCATCGGGCTCCTCCTGCCTGGTACACGGCCGCGCCCCCGGTGAGCGCGAAGAACGACTCCTCCAACGACCCTCCGCCCGCCGTGAGTTCGGCGACCGAGGTGTCCGCGAGCAGCCTGCCCTGGCCGATCACCAGGAGATGGTCGGCCGTCAGGGCCATCTCGCTGATCAAATGGCTCGACAGCAGGACCGTACGTCCCTCCGCGGCCAGCGAGCGCAGCAACTCCCGTATCCAGCGCACGCCTTCGGGGTCCAGACCGTTCACCGGCTCGTCGAACAGCAGCACCGCCGGGTCGCCCAGGAGCGCCGACGCGATCCCGAGGCGCTGCGCCATGCCGAGCGAGAACGAACCCGCCCGCTTGTGCGCGACCGACGCCAGGCCGACGGTCTCAAGGACCGCGTCCACCCGCGCCGGGTCGATGCCGCCGCCCGCGGCCAGCGCCGCGAGATGGCTGCGCGCGCTGCGACCCGGATGGAACGTGCGGGCCTCGAGGAGCGCGCCGACGCGGCGCAGTGGCCAGTCCAGCTCGGCGTACGGGCGGCCGTCGATCGTGGCGCGCCCGGCGTCCGGCCGGTCGAGGCCCATGATCATGCGCATGGTCGTGGACTTCCCCGACCCGTTCGGCCCGAGGAACCCCGTGACGCTCCCGGGGCGCACCCGAAAGCTCAGGTCCTCCACGGCGACCGTCTCGCCGTACCGCTTGGTGAGACCCCTGGCCTCGATCATCACGACTCCCTCTGCCGGCGCGCTCTGCCGTCGCGTCCTTCGTGTGACATCCACGCTATGAACCGGGACGTTCCGCCGGAACGAGGTTGTCCTCCGACCCTGCTGGGGGAAAACCCCCAGGCCGCGGATGTGGGGGAGCAGTTCCGAGCTGGAGCTGGAGCTGGAGCCGGAGCTTGGGCCGAGGCCATGGCCAGGGCTGGGCTCAGGGCCGAGCCGAAGCAGGCGTTCGTTCAGGCCCGCCCCCGCGGCACGACCCCCAACGCCGTCGCGTCCGCGAGATGCTGCCCCAGGCGCAACCGCTCCGGCCCGATCGGCCCCGACAGCTCCGACAGCAGGCTCAGCGAGCCCACCGCCCGGTCCGCGGCCCGCAACGGCACCGCCACCACACACGCGAAGCCCATACTGCGCGCCATCGCCGTGTACGACGGCCAGTTGGCGCGCGCGTACGGATGCGCGAGCGGGACGCCGCTGATGGCCGTCGCGGAGCTGCGACAGTCCACGCCGGGACCCTCGCCCCACGTCAGCGCGGCCCGCTCCAGACGCAGACCGCGTGGATCGGACGCCGCGACCTCGACCCGGGCCGCGGGCGGATTCAGCACCGCCACCGCCGATGCCACCCCGAGCAGTGACACGCAACTGCCGACGAGTGCGCCGAGGGCCTGAGTGCCACCCCGTACGGCGGCGTCGGCCACTTCCACGAACGCTGTCGCCAGCCGCTCGCTGTCCACCTGGTACGGCTCGTACGGCA
The DNA here is from genome assembly GCF_050106155.1 of Streptomyces nidicola. Taxonomy (NCBI): domain Bacteria; kingdom Bacillati; phylum Actinomycetota; class Actinomycetes; order Kitasatosporales; family Streptomycetaceae; genus Streptomyces; species Streptomyces nidicola. The sequence continues at coordinate 232,142 of NZ_JBNBPI010000001.1, read as the reverse complement.
CGCCACGCATGACGGCCCCCTCGCCCCTGTCCTGTCCGCCCCGCACGGCGCAGCCATCCGCCCTGCCACCTGCCCGTAGGGCGGACTGTGCTCAGGGGGTATGCCCCCTGAATGGGCCGCGCGAACCACACCCACGCCGACCAGACCCGAGCCGACACAAGCCGCGCGTACCGGCTCACATGTGCACGGCCCCCTCGCCGGACATCACCTTCGGCCGCCCCGGCCGGTACAGCAGCAGCGTCACGACGAAGCCGACGCCGAAGAACGCGGCCGACCACCAGTAGGCGGTCGAATAGCTCTCGATCGCCGCCTGCGCCCGCACCAGCGGAGTGGGCCGCTTGCCGACGAGGTAGTTGGTCGCCGCGGTGGTGGCCAGGGTGTTCAGCAGCGCCGTGCCGATCGAACCACCCACCTGCTGACTGGTGTTGACCATCGCGGAGGCCACGCCCGCGTCGTGCGTCGCGATACCGGACGTGGCGAGGTTCATGGCCGTGGCGAAGATCATGCCCATGCCGATTCCCATCACCAGCGTGGGCGGCAGCACATGGGCGGCGTAACTGCTGTCGAGGTCGAGGAAGGTCAGCCAGATCATCGCCAGCACAGCCAGGGCCATGCCCAGCGGGACGATCGGCTTCGGCCCGAACTTCGGCGCGAGCACGTTCTGCGTGACGATCGACGAGAAGATCATGCAGGCGACCATCGGCAGGAACGCCACACCGGTCGACACCGGCGAGAACTCCAGGATCTGCTGCAGGTAGTACGTCAGGAAGAGGAACACGCCGAACATGCCCGCACCGGCGATGAACATCGCCAGGTACGACGCACCGCGGTCCCGGTCGAGGGGCACGCGCAGCGGCAGCAGCGGATGCGCGGCCCGCGTCTCGAACCAGGCGAACGCGGCGAGCAGGATCGCGCCGATCACCAGGAAGCCCCAGGTCGCGAACTCGCCCCAGTCGTGAGTCTCGGCGTTGGAGAACCCGTACACGATGCAGAACAGGCCCGCAGACACCAGGATCGTGCCCGGCACATCCAGCTTCGGCCGGTCCACGGGGCGCCCGCCGTGCAGCAGGCGCAGGCCACCGAGGAACGCGAAGGCGGCGAAGGCCAGGTTGACGAACAGGCACCAGCGCCAGTCCAGGTACTCGGTCAGCACACCGCCGAGCAGCAGCCCGACCGCGCCACCCGCACCGGCGATGGCGCCGTAGATGCCGAAGGCCTTGGCCCGCTCCTTGGGGTCGGTGAACGTCGTCGTCAGCAGGGAGAGCGCGGCCGGCGCGAGCAGCGCGCCGAAAGCGCCCTGCAGGGCGCGCGCCGCGACCAGCATCTCGAAGCTGCTCGCGGCGCCACCCAGCGCGGAGGCCACCGCGAAGCCGACCAGGCCCGTGAGGAAGACGGCCTTGCGGCCGACGAGGTCGGCGATCCGCCCGCCGAGCAGCAGCAGGCTGCCGAACGCGAGGGAGTAGGCGGTGACGATCCACTGCCGGTTGCCGTCGGAGAACCCGAGGTCCTGTTGGGCCGAAGGCAGCGCGATGTTCACGATGGTGGCGTCGAGGACGACCATCAGCTGTGCCAGGCCGATCACGGCGAGGATCACCCAGCGGTGCTCGTGCTTGCCCCCGCCCGCGTACGGCACGGAGCCGCCGCCTGGAGGGGAGCTCTGTATGCCGGGTTCGGCGCCTGCCGGGGTGGTGTCGGGCGAGCGATCCATCGTGGCCTCCAAACCACCAGACCCCCCGATCGACTTCGCCCACCACGCTAAGCGCCCTGGTCATCGCGGGCGACTGGAGAGAGAACGGGGCCGTTCTCCATGCCTGGAGAACGGCCCCGTCGGATGCCGGGTTCGGCGGCGTGCGCCGAGGATCGGCGCTGGATCGGCGTGCGCCGAGGATCAGCGGTGGATCGTCAGCGGCTGTGCTCGTCCACGGCGGCCGGTCGGTCGTCGGGCTTCTCGCCCGGCTTCTCGTCCGCCTGGACGGCCGGTACCGCCTCCGCGCCCTGCTCGGCCGCACGCGGCTCGGGAATCCCGCTCACGGCCGCTGCCGCGGGCTGCGGGAACAGCCGCTGTGCGAGGGGTTGCACGAACCGCGCGGTCAGCGGGCCCACGATCACCAGGATCAGCACGTACGCGGTGGCCAGCGGGCCGAGCCGGGGCTCGATGCCGGATGTCACGGCGAGGCCCGCGATCACGATGGAGAACTCTCCGCGCGCGACCAGAGCGCCACCGGCCCGCCAGCGTCCCTTGACGGAGATCCCGGCACGGCGCGCCGCCCAGTACCCCGTCGCGATCTTCGTGCAGGCCGTGACGACGGCGAGCAGGAGCGCGGGCAGCAGCACCGGCGGAATGCTCGCAGGGTCGGTGTGCAGGCCGAAGAAGACGAAGAACACGGCCGCGAACAGGTCCCGCAGCGGCGACAGCAGTGTGTGCGTGTTCTCGGCGACCTCACCGGACAGCGCGATGCCCACGAGGAACGCGCCCACGGCCGCGGACACCTGGAGCTGCTGCGCGAGTCCTGCGACCAGGATGGTCAGGCCGAGCACCACGAGGAGCAGCTTCTCCGGGTCGTCGCTCGACACGAACTTCGAGATGTGCCGCCCGAACCGCACGGCGATGAACAGCACCAGACCCGCCGCGCCGAGCGCGATGGCGAGCGTGAGCCCACCGGCCGCCCAGCCGACACCGGCGAGCAGCGCGGTGATGATGGGCAGATACACGGCCATCGCCAGGTCCTCGAGCACCAGGATGCTGAGGATCACCGGCGTCTCGCGGTTGCCGAGCCGGCCCAGGTCCCCGAGCACCTTGGCGATCACGCCCGAGGATGAGATCCAGGTGACACCGGCGAGCACCACGGCTGCCACCGGGCCCCACCCCATGAGCAGCGCGGCGACGGCACCGGGCAGCGCGTTGAACGTCATGTCGACAAGGCCGGCCGGATACTGCGTCTTCAGATTGGTGACGAGATCGCTGGCCGTGTACTCCAGGCCCAGCATCAACAGCAGCAGGATCACGCCTATTTCGGAGCCGATGGCCACGAATTCCTCGCTGGCGCCGAGCGGCAGCAGACCGCCCTCGCCGAACGCGAGCCCTGCCAGCAGATACAGCGGGATCGGTGAGAACCGCAGGCGCCCCGCGAGCCGCCCGAGCAGCCCGAGCGCCAGCGTGATGGCACCGAATTCGATCAGAAAGAGAGCACTGTGCATACGGTCACTCCCGCCCCAGAATCGCGGCCGCCGCGTCGACGCCCTCGCGGGTACCGATGACGATGACCGTGTCGCCGCCCGCGAGCCGGAAGTCCGGCGTCGGCGACGGAATCGCGTCGGCGCGGCGCAGCACGGCCACGATCGACGCGCCGGTATCGGTCCGCATCTTCGTCTCGCCGAGCAGCCGCCCGTTCCAGATCGAGGTGCCCGGCACCTCGATGCGCTCGGCGACGAGTCCCAGGTCGGTGGTGTGCAACAGGTTCGGGCTGTGGTGCGAAGGCGTCAACGCGTCGATGAGATACGCCGCTTCCCCCGACGTCAGCTTCAGCGACAGGTCGCAGGCGTCCGGGTCGTCCGCCCGGTACGCGCTGAGGGTGCGGCCCCCGTCCCGATGGGCGACGACCGAGAGCTGACGCTGCTCGCGGGTCGTGAGGTCATAGCGGTAGCCGATCCCCGGCAATGGTGTCCTGCTCAGGCGTGAAGCGGGCACGTCTCTCCCCTTGTCCGTGCGTGGCCGCTGTCCCGGCGGCCAATAGGTGGCAGATGCAACTTTAGATGGATGTCCGTCACCCTATACGCGCCAAGCTTTGGCAAAAAAACGGTCAGGCGTTGAAAAGGTCATACGTCGATCGACGGATGAGCGGCGAGCACCGCCTCCACCGTGTCCGCCTGAGCGGCCGACTTGTCCTCCCGGTACCGCACCACGCGCGCGAAGCGGAGCGTCACGCCCGCCGGGTAGCGCGTCGAGCGCTGCAACCCGTCGTAGGCGATCTCCACGACCAACTCGGGCCGCACGGTCACGACATGACCATCGTCACTGACGGCCAACTCCTGCAGACGCTCCGTCTGCCAGGTGAGCAGCGCGTCGGTGAGTCCCTTGAACGTCTTGCCGAGCATCGCGTACGTACCGTCGGGACGGCGCGCGCCCAGGTGCAGGTTGGACAGCTTGCCGGTGCGCCGCCCGTGCCCCCACTCGGCGGCGAGCACGACCAGGTCCAGCGTGTGCACGGGCTTGACCTTCAACCAGGACGCGCCGCGGCGGCCCGCGCTGTACGGAGCCTCGAGGCCCTTGAGTACGACACCTTCGTGGCCGCGCGCGAGGGTGTCGGCGAAGAACGCCTCGGCGGCGCCCCGCTGTTCGGTGGCGCCCTCGCCCTCTTCCTCATCGACCACGACGCGCCGTACCCGCATCGGCTCCGGCACGAGCCGGGACAGTTGCTCGTGCCGCCTGGCGAACGGCAGGTCCAGCAGATCCCGCCCGTCGACGTACAGCACGTCGAAGAACACGGGGGAGACCGGCAGCGCCTCCGCGGCCCGCGCGACGTCCACCCGCGAGCCGACCCGCCCCGCGACATCCTGGAACGCCCGCGGCCGCCCGTCCGCATCGAGCGCGATGACCTCCCCGTCGAGAATGAACCGCTCACCGGGGAACTCCCGTACCGCGTCGGTCACTTCGGGAAGCCGATCGGTGATGTCGTCGAGCGTCCGCGTGTAGATGTGCACGGCATCGCCGTCCCGGTGAACCTGCACGCGGATGCCGTCGAGCTTCTCCTCCACGGCGCAGGCGCCCAGCTTGTCGAGCGCCTCGCCGACACCACCCGCGCTGTGCGCGAGCATCGGCAGTACGGGCCGGCCGACGGTGAGCCGGAACTCGTCGAGCGCCTCGGTCCCGCGCGCGAGCAGCGCCTGCGCGACGTCCTGCAGCCCACCCGCCAGCATCACGGCGCGCCGTACGTCTGCGGGGGCGGCGCCCGTCGCCTGCGCGAGCCCCTCGGTCGCGACGGCGTCCAGCGCGCCCTGCCGCACCTCACCGGTCACGAGCCCGAACAGAAACCGCTGCTCGCTTTCGGTGGCCGCCCCCATCAGCTCCCCGACAAGCCGCTTCCGCTCGGCCTGGGAGCCGGCGCCGGACACATCCCCGAGCTCGGTCATCAGCGCATCGACGTCCTGCACGCTCAGCCGCGGCTCCGGCGCCGCCTCCACCTGCTCACTCAGCACCCGCCACCCGACCCCGAGCCGCCCCTGGGGCAGCCGCCCCGCCAGATACGGGATGACGATCGGCACGTCGTCCGGATCGGCATCCCGGAACAACTCGGCGAGCAACGCGATCTTCCGCGACCGCGCGGAGGCGGCGGCGACGTCCTGGGACACCTGAGCGAGCCGGGCGAACAGCATGTAGCCATGGTGCTACGGGGGGAGTGGAGGCGCAGCGGGGCGGGCGCTGGGCGCGGGGGTTGCCCAGCCCCCACCGCCCGCTCCCGGCGCTAGCTCTGCGCCGCGAGCTCCCGCTCGATGGCCGCCACGACCTCCGGGGCGTCCGGAGTCGTCTGCGGCGAGAAGCGGGCGACGACCTCGCCGGAGCGCCCCACCAGGAACTTCTCGAAGTTCCAACGGATGTCGCCGGTGTGCCCTTCCGCGTCCGCCGTGTCGACGAGGTTCGCGTACAGCGGGTGCCGCGCCTCACCGTTGACGTCGACCTTCTCGGTCATGGGGAACGTGACGCCGTACGTGGCCGAGCAGAACTCGGAGATCTCGTCGGCGGTGCCGGGCTCCTGCCCCATGAACTGATTGCACGGCACGCCGAGAACCGTGAACCCACGGTCCGCGTACTGCTTCTGGAGCTCCTCCAGGGCGGTGTACTGCGGTGTGAGCCCGCACTTCGAGGCAACGTTGACGATCAGGACGGCCTTGCCCTGGTACTGGGGCAGGTCGGCGGCGCCGCCCTGAAGGTTGTCGATCTGCACTGCGTCGTAAATGGTCATGCCGCGGAGCCTACGCCGGGGCTGTGACAGCGACGTGACCTGAGGTCTCAGGGGACGGCACGCGCACCGTGCGTTTCGCGTGTCAGCTTGCACGGAAAATCGAACATGCGATCTAATCTGTCTCATGCGGAACACGATCACTGAAGATCTCGTGCAGTCACGGCGGGGCCCCACCGGCGGGGCGAAGGCTGGGGCGGCTCGGTGGGCGTATGGCGACTGAGGTAGTCGTGCACCGTCCGTCGCCGTCGGGTGGAGGGCGGCGGGTCACGGTCGGCGGTGTGGACTTCGGTCTTGCCCGTGACGATCACGACCTGGTCGAGTTCCTGCGTCGGGCCGGGCTCGATGAGGCCGATCAACTGGTGTCCGGGGACTCGCCGATCATCCAGTGGCGCGGCGGGCCCGCGCACGAGTACGAGGCTGCCGGGGGATAACCCCACCCCGATCCGGATGACCGCCCCAGTGTGCGGCGCGTCCCGCGCGGGGATCATGCTGTGAAACCGCACTTCGCGCCCCTTAGGGGCAGCGCCCAGAGGTTTCCCCGAGATACGTCAACTCCTCTCGTTTTCTTAACCTTTGTTCCGTTATCTGTAGGTATGCCCGACTACTTGATTTACGGCCTTCTTGTTTTGTGCGTCATGCCGCCGCTGGTGCCCAATTCATGGCTGCTCGTCAGCGCCGGGGCGATGGCGGCCGATGGCCGCCTCCAACTCGCCCTTGTGCTGCTGGTGGTGTCGGGCGCGGCCATCCTCGGGGACCTGCTGGTGTACCGGTCCACGCGGCGGTTCGGCGGGCCGGTGCTGCGGCGAGTGCGACGCAAACGGCGACGTGCCGCGCTGCTCGATTGGGCTTCTGTACGGGCGCGTCGGCACGGGATCCCGTTCATCATCGGGATCCGGTTCCTGCCCACCGGGCGGTTCGTCGGCGCGGTGGCGGCCGGGCTCGCCGACTTTCGGCCGGGCCGGTTCCTTGTGGCCTCGGGCGTCGCGGAGGTGGTCTGGGCCTCGTACTCGACAGGTGTGGGCCTGCTGGGCGGGATCGCCGCCGGCGGTCCGTTCACCGGCGCGCTGCTCGGGATGGCCATCTCGGGCGCCGTCGCGGCCCTGGTCGGATGCGTGCGGTTCACATGCCGCGCAAGGACTCCGCGAGTGCCTGGTTGAAGGCCTCCGGATGCTCCATGTTCGGGTAGTGGGCGGCGTCGGGGATCGAGACCGACCGGCCGTCGGGGACGCTGCTCGTGAGGCGCTCCGCCATGCCGATGTGGTCGGGGGAGTCGAGCGCGCCGTTGATGGCGCGGACCGGGACCGTGATCTCGGCGGCGCGAGTCCAGGTGTCCTTGAGCGGGACGCTCCAGTCGGGTTCGTCCGCGGTGTGTTTCGACATCGTGCCCCACGTCATCGTCCGCAGGCGCTCGACGACTTGGGGGTCCAGGTCGTCCAGGGTGCGGTGCGGGCCCGACGCGAAAGTGGTGAACGCCTCCACCGCCGCGGTCACGTCGCCCGCGGCCATCGCCGACTGCCACGTGGTCCAGAGCCCGGTCGTCCAGGGGTCCGTGAAGTACGGCTCGCTGGTGCCGGCGCCGCTGGTCACCACGCCGCTGACCAGTTCCGGATGCTCGATCGCCGTGTCGATCGCGATGCCGGCGCCCATCGAGACGCCCACCAGGACGGCTGGGCCGGTGTCCAAGTGGCGCAGCAGCGCGGCGAGATCGTCCGTGTGCCGGAACGGCCCCGTGGCGTTGGGGGAGCGGCCGTGGCCGCGGGCGTCGGGTGCGATGACGCGGTGGTCCGACACGAGGTGCCGGATCTGGTCGTCCCACATGTGATGGTCGAGGAAGCCGCCGTGCAGCAGAACCAGGGGGCGGCCGGTGCCTTTGTCGATCCAGAAGAGGTCGGACATGACAACCAGGTTGTCATCCTCACCGTTCACTGACAAGCAGAATGACAACCCAGGTGTCATGATGGTGGGGTGAGCGAGAAGGCGGGGCGCGGTCCGGTGTCCGCAGATGTGGCAGACCGGCTCTCCGAGGTGTTCGACCTCGTGGGGCCGCTGTACCGGCGCGCGTACGTGAGAGTCGAGCGGGACGTCGCCGCCGAAGGGCTGTCGGTGGGCGTGCGGGCCGTGCTCAGCATGCTGCACGGGCGGGGGCCCATGACGGTTCCTCAGATGGGGCGGTTCCAGGCGCTCAGCCGACAGTTCGTGCAGCGCATGGTGAACGACGCCGCCGCGCGGGGACTCGTCGAGACCGCCCCCAACCCCGCCCACAAGAGGTCCTCACTGATCCGGCTGACCGAGGAGGGGCGCACCGTCATCGGCGCCGTGCTCGACCGCGAGCGCGAAACCCTGCGCGGGGTCGACGGCGATCTCACCGAGGACGACATCGACACCTGCCTGCGCGTCCTCTCCGGCCTCCTCGCGGTCATGGACGATTGAGCCGCCTTGCCCTTATGGACGACTGAGCCGCCCCCGCCCCTACGGACGACTGAGCCGCCCCCGCGCCACCAGCTCCACCGTCGTCGCCACCGCGATCGCCTGTACGGCCATCAGTGCCACCAGGACGAAGAGTTGTACCGCCCCGGCGGTCACCGGTGACGCCCCGCCCAGGAGCATGCCGACGAACGCGCCCGGAAGCGTGACCAGGCCCACCGTCCGGGTCTGGTCGAGCCCGGGGAGGAGGGCGTCGGAGGCGGACGGGCGGACGATTTCGAGGCGGGCCTCGTGGGGGAGCAGGCCGAGGGCCAGGCACGCCTCCACCTCGCCCTTGCGCGCGGTCAGCTCGTCGAGGGCGCGACGCCCCGCCAGCACGGTCGCCGTGAGCGCGCCGCCGATGAGGATGCCGGCCACCGGGATCACGGCGATGCCGCGCAGCGGGAGCAGGCCGCAGACGATGAGCGCCGCCACGAGCGGGGTCACCGGCGCCACGATCGGCAGGGCCGCCCAGATCCAGGTCCGGTTGGAGGTGAGGCGGCGGCCCGCCGTGCGCGCGGCCACCGCCAGCATGAGCAGCAGAAAGGCGAGCAGCGCCGCTCCGTGGCGCACCACCCAGCCGATCAGGAGCGACACCACGGCCAGTTGGACCGTCGCCCGGACCCCGGCGATCGCGATGTCCCGGGCCCGGCGGCGCGACCCGTCCGGGGAGAGGCGGTACACCGCCGCCACCGCTGTCGCGATCACGAGGAGAACGACGAGCACCGCCGCGAGGGTTCCGTTGACGGGGAGGAGGGTGGCCGCTGCCTGGGTTCGAACGTGCACGGGAACACAGTAGGGCGCCCCGACCTGGGCACCGGTGCTGTTCTCCGGTTGACCGGTGAGCGAGGATGGGCGGGCAACAAAGCGTGAAGTTACCGCGATTCAGAAAGAGGGCTGACCGTCATGGCACAGCAGGTGCAGGGCGTGATCGCGCGGGCCAAGGGTGCCCCCGTGGAGATCGCGACGATCACGGTGCCGGACCCGGGTCCGGGCGAGGCCGTCGTGAAGATCCAGGCGTGCGGGGTCTGCCACACCGATCTGCACTACCGGGAGGGCGGGATCAACGATGAATTCCCGTTCCTGCTCGGACACGAGGCGGCGGGTGTCGTCGAATCGGTGGGTGACGGGGTGAGCGAGGTCGCCCCCGGTGACTTCGTGATTCTCAACTGGCGTGCGGTGTGCGGGCAGTGCCGTGCCTGTCAGCGCGGGCGCGCCCAGTACTGCTTCAACACCCACAATGCCAAGCAGAAGATGACCTTGGCGGACGGCACCGAGCTGTCGCCCGCGCTGGGTATCGGGGCCTTCGCCGAAAAGACCCTGGTGGCCGCCGGCCAGTGCACCAAGGTGGACCCGGCCGCCTCGCCGGCCGCCGCGGGCCTGCTGGGCTGCGGTGTGATGGCGGGGCTCGGTGCCGCGATCAACACGGGCAATGTGGGCCGTGGCGACTCCGTGGCCGTGATCGGCTGCGGTGGCGTGGGCAATGCCTCTGTCGTCGGGGCCCGGCTCGCCGGCGCCGCGAAGATCATCGCCGTCGACATCGACGACGCGAAGCTCGCCACCGCGCGGGAGCTGGGCGCCACCCACACCGTCAACTCCCGCTCCACCGACCCGATCGAGGCCGTGCGCCAGCTGACCGGCGGCTTCGGGGCCGACGTCGTCATCGAGGCCGTCGGCCGCCCGGAGACGTACGAGCAGGCCTTCTACGCGCGCGACCTGGCCGGCACGGTCGTTCTCGTCGGAGTGCCGACGCCGGAGATGAAGATCGAGCTGCCGCTGCTCGACGTGTTCGGGCGCGGAGGCGCGCTCAAGTCGTCCTGGTACGGCGACTGCCTGCCCTCGCGCGACTTCCCGATGCTCATCGACCTGTATCTGCAGGGACGCCTCGACCTCGACGCGTTCGTGACGGAGACGATCGCGTTGGACGACGTGGAGAAGGCGTTCGAGCGGATGCACCACGGCGACGTGCTGCGTTCGGTGGTGGTGTTCTGATGACCGACTCCACCCCCACCACCGCGCGGATCGACCACCTCGTCACCTCCGGCACGTTCTCCCTCGACGGGGGCACGTGGGACGTCGACAACAATGTGTGGATCGTCGGGGACGACCGTGAGGCGATCGTGATCGACGCCGCCCACGACGCCGACGCCATCGCCGAGGCCGTCGGCGACCGGCGGCTCGTCGCGATCGTGTGCACGCACGCCCACGACGACCACATCGACGCCGCGCCCGCGCTCGCCGCGCGCACCGGCGCGCCGATCCTGCTGCACCCGGCCGACACTGAACTGTGGAAGCGCACGCACCCGGACCGCGCGCCGGACGGGGAGCTGGCCGACGGGCAGCGGATCGCCGTCGCGGGCGTGGAGCTGACCGTGCTGCACACGCCGGGGCACTGCCACGGCGCGGTCAGTCTGTACGCTCCCGCGCTCGGCACCGTGTTCACAGGGGACACCCTCTTCCAGGGCGGCCCCGGCGCCACCGGGCGGACCTTCAGCGACTTCCCGACCATCGTGGAGTCGATCAAGGACCGGCTGCTCACGCTGCCTGCCGAGACCGTCGTACGCACCGGACACGGTGACAGCACGACGATCGGCGCGGAGGCGCCGAGTCTCGACGAGTGGATCGCGCGCGGGCACTGATCCCAGGTCCCGGCCGGGGCGGCGTGACCGTCGTCCCGGCCGGGACGTGGTTCAGTTCGGCAGGGTGTCGGTACCCGGTCAGCAGGGTGTCAGCACCGCCAGCACCGTCTTGCCGCCCCTCGGATCGGTCCGCACGCTCCAGCGGCGGGCGAGCGCCTGGACCAGCGCGATGCCCCGGCCCGACTCGGCGGTCCGCGACTCGGGCGCCACGCGGGGGACCCCGGGCGCGTCGTCGTGCACGGCCACGGTCAGCTCGCCCGACTGCAGACGCAGGCTCATCCGGCAGCTGCCGCTGTGCGCCTCGGCGGCGTTGGCGACCAGCTCCGACACCACCAGCTCGGCGTCCGTCACCCCCTCGCCCGCACGTCCGGCGAGAAACCTTCGGGTCAGCCGCCGGGCCCAACGGGCGGCGCCCGATCCCTGCGGCATCAGGAATTCCACGCGCGCGGCACGCCGGTCGGCGTCCCTTGACGCACGCATGACGACCACTTCCTCTCCTGGTGGATTGTGCGCGGGTCGTGCCTCGGTGACGGTCCCCATGCCCACCGTGCCGCGGCGTCACCCTCGCTGCGGTGCACCGAGTGCCCCGCACCGGTCGGATCAGGCCGTGTCAGCCGCTTTCCGTGGGGTGCGGGTGGGCCAGCGTGTCGAGGAACCGGTCGATGGCGGGCGAAGAGGCCCCGTCGGCGCAGGGGGAGCGCTCCACCTGCGGTATCGGCAACTTGCCCAGATGCGGTGCGCGGGCCTCCAGGGCCCGCGTCAAATGGAGCCGCTCCAGGGCCCGTTCGGCGGCTGAGGAGCGTACGTACTCGACCAGGGTGACGCCCAGATGGTCCGCATGACTGCGTACCGCGGCGTACTCATCCGGCGTGAAGAGCTCCCGTAGGAGCGCAGTACTACCGTCCATGTCGGCATGATGCCGCCCGGCGTCGCGCCGCGTGGGCGGTTGGCATATTCACCCCCCGTTCGCGTGGAGTTGGCGTTGTTCGATGGCGCTCGCGGGGGAGAGCCGCACTAGGGCCCTTCTGACGGATCTTGCTGGAGTCGCGGGCCCTGGCACGCACATCTGCTGCGTTGTCGTCGGTTGCCAACGCTCCGCGTTGACGCCCTCCTCCGCCTTGCAGCTGCACGCACCAGACCCCACTCGCCTGCACCGCACATGGACGCCGCCCGCATCCAGCCTGATCCGTCAGAAGGGCCCTAGAAGCGGTCGGGGTCCGCGGCCGTCCAGTCCGCCGCCCAGGTCGCGGGCGGCTCCCCGGTCAACCGGCCCGGCTCCAGCCAGTCGTGGAGATGCGCGTAGGAGACCGGCAGGTCCGCCGTGGTGCGCCGCATGAGCTGGGTCGGGCGCAGCTCGCGCGGATCCCGCACGCCCATCGCCGCCATGATCTGCGCCGCGCCGCGCACGGTCGCCTCTTGGTAGTGGCGTACGCGTTCGGCCTTGTCGGCGACGTCCAGGGCGCGTACGCGGCGCGGATCCTGCGTCGCGACCCCGACCGGGCAGGTGTTGGTGTGGCAGCGCTGGGCCTGGATGCAGCCGACCGCGAACATCATCGCGCGGGCGGCGTTGGTGAAGTCGGCGCCCTGGACGAGGCGTTTGACGATGTCGGCGCCGGTGGCGACCTTGCCGCTGGCCCCGATCCGGATGGTCTCGCGCAGCTCCGTGCCGACGAGCGCGTTGTGGACCGTGATCAGCCCCTCGGTGAGCGGCGTGCCGAGGTGGTCGGCGAACTCCAGCGGCGCGGCGCCCGTGCCGCCCTCCGAGCCGTCCACGATCACGAAGTCCGGCGTCACGCCCTCCGCGAGCATCGCCTTGCACACGGCGAGGAACTGCGTGCGCGAGCCCAGGCACAGCTTGAACCCGACGGGCTTGCCGCCCGCGAGCCGCCGCAACTCGGCCAGGAACAGCACCAGTTGGCGCGGCGTCTCGAACTCCGGGTGGTACGGCGGCGACACCACCGTCTGCCCCTCGGGTACGTCCCGTACGCGCGCGATCTCCGCGTTGACCTTGCCGCCCGGCAGCACGCCGCCGATGCCCGGCTTCGCCCCCTGCGACAGTTTCAGGGAGACGCACTTGACGTGCTCGTGCGCCGCCTTGTCGGCGAACTCCGCGGGGTCGAAGCGGCCCTCGCGCGTGCGGCAGCCGAAGTAGCCGGTGCCGATCTCCCACACCAGGTCGCCGCCGTGCGCCAGGTGGTGGTCGGACAGGCCGCCCTCTCCGGTGTCGTGGGCGAAACCCCCGAGCGCCGCGCCCTTGTTGAGCGCGCGGATCGCGTTGCCGGACAGGGCTCCGAAGCTCATCGCCGACACGTTGAGCAGCGCCATGTCGTACGTCCGGGTGCAGTCGGGGCCGCCGATGCGGACGGCGGGCAGTTGCTCGGGCGGGTCGACCGGGCGCAGCGACGGCACCAGGAACTCGTGCCCCGAGGCGTACACGTCGCGCTCGGTGCCGAACGGCTCCTCGGCCTCCTGCTGCTTCGCCCGCTCGTAGACGATGCTGCGCACGTCCCGGTCGTAGGGCCGGCCGTCGTAGTTGCGCTCGACGAAGTACTGCTGCATTTCGGGGCGCAGGGACTCCATCAGGAAGCGCAGATGCCCGAGGACCGGATAGTTGCGCAGCACGGAGTGGCGCGACTGGACGAGGTCCCACACACCCAGCGCCGCAAGGGCGAGGAGAGGTCCGGCGGCGAACCACCACCACGGGGAGAGCAGCAGCGAGAGGGCCAGGGCGGCGACCGCTGCGGCGACGGCGACGAGGAACACGACGAATCTGCGCACCCGTCGAGTCAATCGCACCGGACCGCTCGCGGCGGCGGGCGACACAGGAAGACGGAAGGCGGGTGGGGTGGACCGCCGTCGATCATCTCGGTTAAGTTAGGCAAGGCTTACCTAATGGAGGTTCGGGATGGGTGTCCGACAGATCGCTGCCGCCGTGCCCAGCACGGCGGCCCACGCACGCTCCGTGCTCACCGCCGCATGGACCTGCGGCGTCACCACCGATGTGGGGCAGGACGACCTCGTCGGCGCGCACCGCGTCGACGACGACGGCACGGTGCGCATCTCGCCGCCGCCCGACAGTGTGCTGGCCGCCGCCGTGCTGTGCTCACCGCACGGACGGCCCACCACGCTCCTGGAGTTCGCAGACGCGGCGCCCGTCCCCGTACGCGACCGGGTGCGCGCGCGGGTGTGGCTGTCGGGCGAGCTGGTCCCGGACGGCGAGGAGTTGGTGCTGCGGCCCGAACGGGCGGTCCTGCAGACCCGCGCCGGGCGCACCGGCATCGACCTCGACGAACTCGCCGCCACCGCGCCCGACCCGCTCGCGCTCGCCGAGCCCCGGCTGCTCACCCATCTCGCCGACGCCCACCCCGAGGCCGTCGAACAGCTCACCCGGCTCATCGCCCCCGACAGCCTGCACGGCGTCGTCCGGGTCCAGCCGCTCGCCGTCGACCGGCACGGCCTGACGCTGCGTCTGGAGCGCTTGCGCGGCCAGGCCGACGTGCGGCTCGCCTTCCACCGGCCCGCCGACGACCTGGGCTCGCTCACCGAGCGCATGCACCACCTGCTGGCCTCTGCGCAGTCCGTCAGCCGCCGCCGGAGGTGACCCTCTCGCGGGCCGTCGTCTGTTCGGGCAGGGACCGTTGTCCTGTCGGCCGCCGGAACGCCCAGTCCATCCGGGGCTCGACGACGTAACGGAACACCCGCCGCACCGGTTCCGTGCACAGCACGGTGATGAGCGCGACCGCCGCAGCCGTCACGGCCAGCTCGCCGAGCGGGCTGTGCAGCCACGGGTGGTCGTACCAGCCCCAGAACCGGGAGGACTTGATGACGAAGCCGTGCAGCAGATACGCGTAGATCGTCCCCGTGCCCAGGGCCGTGAACCACAGCCTGCGGCCCGGCACCCACGCCAGGAAGCACGCGGTCAGTGCGAGCGCGAGCACGAACAGGGCGGGCGTCGCGAACAGCCCCGCCCACCCCGGCACGCCCCGCCCCTGGACGGCGCCCCGGTGGTAGAACCAGCCCGCGTCGAACCACGGCGCCACCCAGTACGCGGCGAGCAGCGCCGCGCCCGAGACCCCCAGTGCCACCCATCGCACGTTCCACGTCCGTAGCCGCGCGAAGTGCTCGGGGCGCAGCACCAGGCCCGCCACGAAGAACGGCAGGAACTGCAGCACCCGTTGGAGCGCCAGGTCGCCGCCCGCGCCCGGCCACATCGACACGGCCGTGCCCACGGCCAGCGACACGGCCACGGGGTGGCGCAACTGCAGCCACAGCGGCGTCGACAGCCGCCAGATGAACAGGGCCGCCAGGAACCACATCAGATACCAGGGGTCCAGCAGGCTGATCGGATATCCCGGGTCGTCCTGCGCCCACCGGTAGAACAGCGTGTATGCCACCTCGAAGACGAGGTACGGCACGACGACCCCGGTGACCAGGCGCCGCAGGCGGTGCGGCGCCATGTCGAAACTGCGCGAGAAATAGCCCGACACCAAGGCGAACGCCGGCATGTGGAAGGCGTAGACGGCGAGGTACACAGCCGTCACCGCACGGGAGCCGTAGGTCAGCGGCTCCCACGCGTGCCCGCAGGCCACGAGGACGATCGTCAGAAATTTGACGTTGTCGAAGTACGACTCGCGTGCCTGCCCTGCCATCGCGTTCGCTGCACCCTCCACATCGGGACGGTCCGGGTCTGCTGCCCGGTACCCCTCGCAGACCGTTCCATGAGTGGAGGTGTGACACAAGTGGCGTATGCGGCGTGGTGGGTCAGACCGCCGTGTATGCGCCATCCACGAGGTGGTAGCTGCCGGCGATGAACGAGGCGCGGTCCGAGAGCAGGAACGCGATCAGCTCGGCGACCTCCTCGGAGGTGCCCAGGCGGCCCGCCGGGTGCAGCGAGACCAGACCGTCGTAGGCGGCCTTGTCCATCTCCTTGAGGAGCGGGGTCTCGATGAAGCCCGGGCCCACCGCATTGACGCGGATGCCCTTCGCGGCGTACTCGGCGGCGGCCGTCTTCGTCAGGCCGACCACGCCGTGCTTCGCGGCGACGTACGCGGGGGAGCCGGCGAAGCCGACCGAGCCGAGGATCGAGGCGACGTTCACGATGGCGCCGCCGTTGCCCGCGGCCTGCATGGCGGGGAGTTCGTAGCGCATCGAGTAGAAGACGCCGTCGAGGTTCGTGCGGATCACACGGTTGTACGCCTCGATGTCGTACTCGCCCGTGGGCGTGCTCGGGCCGCCGATACCGGCGTTGTTCACGGCCAGGTCGAGCCCGCCGAACGTGTCGACGGCGAACCGGACGGCCGCCTCGACCGAGGCAGGCTCGGTCACGTCGACGGCGACCGCGGCGGCCTTCAGGCCCTCCGCCTTCAGCGTCTCAGCCGCTTCCTGGGCGCCCTTCTCGTTGTAGTCCGCGATGACGACGTTCGCGCCGCCGCGGCCGAGGCGGCGGGCGGTGGCCAGGCCGATGCCGGAGGCGGAGCCGGTGACGAGCGCGGTCTTCCCGGCGAACTCGGCGGCGTAGTCGGTCACGGCGGGGGTAGTGGGGGTGGTGCTCATGGTGCGATTCACTTTCTGGTAGCGACGTCGGGGGCCGCCGCGCCGGCGGCCTCCTCTATGAGGGCGTCGTAGGCCCGCGCCACCAGATCGGCGAGGTCTTCGGCGTCCGTGCCCGCGGCGCCGCGCGCCCACGTGCGCAGCGCGGCGGTCAGCACTCCGGCGGCGGCCCCGACGACGACCTCGGGACGCGGGTCCCGGGCCGGGTCGGTGCCGAGCCGGTCGGCGATGATGCGTACGGACTCGTCCTGGGCGTCGACCCGGATGCGTTCGTACGCGGCGAAGAGGGCGGGCTCCGCGTCCACGGCGGCGTACAGCTCGCGCAGCCGCGGACGGTGGTGCCAGCCGGGCGTCCGTCGGTCGGAGAGGTAGTCCGCGACCGCGCCCCGGTAGGCGAGCAGTGGTGGCTCGGCGGCGGGGCGGGCGCGCAGCGCCGCGTTGATCCCCGCGCCGTCGGCGCGAGTGAAGTCGAGCGCCGCGTCCTCCTTGCCGGCGAAGTGCCGGCTGAAGGTGCGGCGGGTGACGTCCGCGCGGTCGGCTATCGCCTCGACGGTCACGTCGCCGAGCCCGCGCTCGAGCACCAGCTCGACCGCGGCCTCCGCGAGCGCCTCACGTGTCCGGCGGGCCTTGGCCTGCCGGCGGTCGCCGGCGGGCCCGGAGCTGGTGGACTCGTTCGCCTTCATGTCTTCGACGGTACACCTTGATGTCCCAATGGGACACATGTCCCGGAGGGACATTTTTTCGGGCGGCCGTGGCCCGTCGGGTCAGGCGTGCCAGTGCCCGTGCAGCGCGGCGGTCGTGAAGCCGGGCCCGTACGCGACCATCGTCCCGCGGGCGCCCGCGGGCGGCGGCTCCTGGTGGGTGCGCTCCAGGACGCGGAGGACGCTCACGCCGCCCAGATTCCCCTCGTCGGTGAGCGTGGCCGTGGAGTGGCGGGCGTCGTGCGCTGTCAGCCCCAGGGCCGTGGCCGTGTCCGCGATGATCCGCGGGCTGCCCGGGTGGATCAGGGGGAAGTCGGTGGGGCGCGAGCCGAGCCAGCCGGTGAGACTCGGCAGGGTCACGCCGAAGGCCGCGCGGCCCTGCTTCGTGGCGTCGAAGTGCAGACCGTCGGCGGTGATCCGGCCGCCCAACTGACCGGCGGTGTCCGGAAGGACGTGCTCGAAGCTGTCCTCGTACGCGAAGCCGGGGCCGAGCGGCCGGTCACTGACCACGGCCGCGCCGGCCGAGTCGCCGAACAGCGCCTTGTAGATCATCGCGTCGATGCCGGTGTCGCTGTGGTGGTAGACGGCGGAGATCACTTCAGCGGCGACCACGAGCACCTTGCTCCCGGGGCGGGCCGCCACCATGTCCGCCGCTCTGATCAGGCACTTGGTGCCGCCGGTGCAGGCCAGCGTCGTGTGGGCGAGGGAGCGGGCGGTGGGGCGCAGGCCGAGCCGGGTCATGAGGTGGACGTCCAGGTTGGGCGCCGCCCATCCGGTGGAGTGCGTGGTGACCAGGCCGTCCAGGTCCTCCGCTCTCAGGCCCGCCGCCGCGATGGCCCCGACGGCCGCCTGCTCGGCGAGGTCGAGCGCGTCCGTGAACGCGGTACGCGCGCGCTCGGCGATGCCCGCCCCGCCCGCGACGGTGGGGGAGTCGAGCGGACGGGCGAAGTAGCGGGTGCGCACGCCGCATCCCTGAACGGCGCGCACCGCGGCGGCTATTCGCGGATGGCCCGGGTGGCGGGCGCGTATGTCGTCCGCGATCTCGTCGGTGGACACCTTGTGGGCGCCGAGGACGGTGTGCGGCATCGAGACGTAGGCAGGCATGGGTGTCTCCCACGGGGCTGAAGGGGCTGTGGGGGGCCCGCTCAATCTACGTGGCGGCGACGTGTCCGCCATGGGGAGGTGTGGTGGGAGTGGCTGAAATCAGCCCGCGCGCAGGGCGGGCTTCCTGGGGTGCGCGCGGCGCGTCCCCGGGTGGAAGACCAGGATCATCAGGCGCGCACCCGGCGTGGTGAGCGGCTGGGCCGCGCACATCGTCGCCCAGCCGGGCCCCAGGCGGGCGTGCAGCAGCGGCCGTTCGTCGCCGTCGGGGTGCATGGCGGATCCGCCCGACTCGTAGATCGGGGCGGCGTCCGGGTCGGCCAGCACCTCCTTCTCGATCTGCGCGAGCGTGTCGTCGTCGGGGCGCGCGGCGAGGGCGGCGCGCAACTGGGGGAGCAGGAGCGGCGCCCACGCGTTCTGCCAGTCCACCAGCATGTGGCGGGCGTGCGGATCCAGCAGCATCCAGCGCATCGTGTTCGCCGGGGGCCGGTGGTCGGGGAACAGCTCCGTGAACGCGCGGTTGCACGCCAGCAGGTCCCAGGACGAGTCCGAGAGGTACGCGATGTGGTCGATGCCGTCGACCGCCTCCTGCCACACGCCGGGGATCTCCTTGCCCGACGTCGGGTACAGCGGCCCCGGCGGGTCCTGGAGCAGCGCGTAGCGGCACAGCAGCACCCACTCCTGCTCATTGAGCCCGAACAGCCGCGCCACATCGCGCAGCAGTTCCGCGGGGGCGTTGGGGTACGTCCCCGACTCCAGCCGGTGGTACGTGCCGAGCGTGCGGTGCAGCAGTTGGTCGACCTGGTGCTGGGAGAGGCCGGGGGCGCGGCGGCCTTGCCCCGTCGGTCTGGTGAAGCCATGGGATTCCGGGGCTATGAGGGCGCGCCGTTCACGGAGCAGAGCGCGAAGCGCCGTCTTGTTCATGGTGGGTAATCCCTCGTTGTTCACGCCGAGTTGAGCGTGAGCAGTCTAAATAGTCCCAAGGTCTTTGGTAATAAACATTGCCCGAAGAAAACGATCAGCCGGTGCGCCATGATGGGTTGAGTTGGGTTTCCCACCTGCTGGTTTCCTCGTTCGCGCGCATGTGGGCGCGGCGTAGCGGCACCTGTGCCGGGCCACTCGAAAATGGCTGAAATTTCCCGCTGCGGGTCACCCACAAGCCTCTGCGACCGTTCAGGCAAGTGCGAGTGGGGCCGGGCCACCAATTGCGTTCGATGTGGCCGGAAAATGCGTTGCGAGACGCAAACGTCCACACTCGTCCGGGCGGCCGGTGGAGGTCACTGGCTGCGGTCGGTGCCGTCACTCGCCATCACGTAGCGGCCACGGCACCGGCCGCGCCCGGTCCCGCGCCCCGTCACCGGCCGGCCTTGTGCACATTCCGTACGTAGTCGTCGGCCGCCGCGTCGAGGCCGATGTCGTGCTGGGCGCGCTCGGACAAGTACCAGCGGTGCTCCAGGAGTTGGTGGTACAGCTCGGCCGGGTCCATCGGCGTGGGCACCCGGTCGCGGACGGCGCGCACCGTGGGGCGGAACACGTCACGGACCCAGCGGTGGGCGAGGACCTCGGGGCGGGCGTCCGCCGCGTCCTCCTGCGTCGCCATCCAGCTCTCCAGGTCGCCGAGGAGGCGACGAGCCTGGTTCTCCTCGGCGTCCATGCCGGTCAGGCGCAGGAGTTGACGCTGATGGTGGCCCGCGTCGACGACCTTCGGCACGAACGTGACGGTGTCACCGTGCGGCGAGCGGGAGATCTGCATCTCGGCCACGTCGAAGCCCAGATCGTTGAGGCGGCGGATGCGGCGCTCCATGTAGTGGTGCTTGCCGGCCGGATACACCGACGTACGGGTCAGCTCGGACCACAGGTCCGTGTACCGCTGCACGATCTCCGTACCGAACTCGATCGGGTCGATCGACGGGTGCAGCGCGCCCGACGCCTCCAGGTCGAGCATTTCGCCCGCGATGTTCACCCGCGCCAGATCGATGTCGTACTCCCGCTGCCCGTCGCTCAACTGCGGGTGCAGCTCCCCGGTCTCGGCGTCCACGAGGTAGGCGGCGTACGCGCCCGCGTCCCGGCGGAAGAGGGTGTTGGACAGCGAGCAGTCGCCCCAGGCGAAGCCGCTGAGATGCAGACGCACCAGGAGCACGGCGAGCGCGTCCATCAGCCGGTGCACGGTCGTCGGCCGCAGCGTCGTCTCGAACATCGAGCGGTACGGCAGCGAACCGCCCAGGTGCCGGGTGATGAGCACGGGTTCCAGCGGGGAACCGTCGGGCTGCTCGCGGCCCGTGACCACGGCGAGCGGATCGACCGCGGGGATCGCCAACCGGTCGAGCGTGCGCAGCAGTTCGTACTCGTTCAGCGCCGGGCGCTGGGCCAGCTCCTTCACGGCGACGACCTCGTCCCCGGCGCGCGCGTAGCGCACCACGTGCCGCGAGATGCCGCGCGGGAGCGGCACCAGGTACTCCTCGGGCCACTCCTCCAGCGGGATGTGCCAGGGCAGGGCGAGCAGGAGCACCGGGTGCTCGGGGTTGGTGGCGCTGATCTCGAGCGGCATGACCACCAGCGTAAAGGGGCCCCGGCGTCGCCTCCTCGCCTACTGACCCGGGACCGGTTCCGCCCGCCCCGACGCCAGGGAGCGTTCGGCCGCCGCGAGGGTCTCCGTGAGCCGCAGGCCGAACCGGGCGTCGCACGGGTGCGCCGTGCCGCCGCGCGCCGCCACCAGCAGCGTGTCGACGGCTGCGGCCAGCGCCTCCTGGGCCGTGCCGGTGCCCGTCGGCATCGTCGACACGCCCTGCGTGCCGCGCAGTTCGACCGTGGTGCCGGCCGCCGCCGGGGGAGTGGTCAGGCTGAGCGCCGCCGTGCTGGTGGCGCCGCCCGCGTGCGCGAGCACGAGATGCACGGTGTCGCCGGGGCCGCCGTGCGCTGCCACCGTCCGCACGTCGCCCAGGATCGGCAGCAGCACCGACAGGGCGTGCGGACCGACGTCCCACAGGGCGCCCTTCTCCGCCCGCCACGGCGTCGTGGCCCGCACGTGCACGTCGTCACCGGGCGTGTACAGCGCGCCGTACCAGTCGGCGCGGCCCGTGAACCAGCCGTCCGCCCCGGCCTGTTCGGCGATCCACGCCGCGGTGACCGGCGCGTGCCGCAGCGTGCAGAAGACGGTCGACGCGACGCCCGCGGTGTCGGCGGCCTCGACGACGGCGCGGGCCCCGTCGGGGCGGGTGGCGAGGGGTTTGTCGAGGAGCAGATGGCAGCCCGCCGCGGCGGCCCGCGCGGCGAGCGGCGCCTGGACGTCCGGCGGCACCGCGAACGCCACGACGTCGCTCGCCGCGAACAGGGCGTCCACGTCGTCGTACGCGGTCGTGCCGTGCGCGGCGGCGAGCTCGGCGGCCGCCTGTGGCCTGCGCCCCCAGATCCCGACGAGGTCCACGGACTTGTGGGCCTCGAGCGTCGGGGCGTACGTCCGCCCGGCCCAGGAGCCGGTGCCGACGAGACCGAAGCGCGCGGGGCCGGAATCGGCGGCCGGGGTGGAAGAGGTCATGAGCGGCAGTATCGGCCGGATGGATGCCCCCTGCACAGAGGGCGGGCCGAGCGGTGCAGACAGGGCGCGGAGTTAGGTGAATAATGCACCGAACCGTCGAACCGCGTTCACCCCGAACGGCACCGCCCGCCGCGACCGGAGACACATGAGCCCTGCCCCGATATCGGCGACGCCGCTGCGCGAGCGGCTCGCCGTGCCCGTGCTCGCCTTCGGCGGCATCCTCATGGCGGTCATGCAGACCGTCGTCGTCCCGCTCCTGCCCGACCTGCCGCGGCTGACCGGCGCCTCGCCCGCCGCCGTGTCGTGGATGGTCACCGCGACCCTGCTCGCCGGGGCCGTCCTCACCCCGGTCCTCGGCCGGGCAGGCGACATGTACGGCAAGCGCCGCGTGCTGCTCGGCGCGCTCGCCCTGATGACGGCCGGGTCGGTGCTGTGCGCGCTGACCTCCGACATCCATCTGCTCATCGCCGCGCGCGCGTTGCAGGGCGCCGCGGCCGCCGTCGTGCCGCTGTCCATCAGCATCCTGCGCGACGAACTCCCGCCGCACCGCACCGGATCCGCCGTCGCCCTGATGAGCTCGACGGTCGGTATCGGCGCCGGGCTCGGCCTGCCGCTCGCCGCGCTCATCGTCCAGTACGCCGACTGGCACGTCATGTTCTGGGCGACCAGCGCCCTCGGCGGGCTCGGCCTGGGACTCGCCTGGTGGGCGGTGCGCGAGTCACCGGTCCGCTCCCCGGGCCGCTTCGACGCGCTCGGCACACTGGGTCTCGCCGCCGGCCTCGTCTGCCTGCTGCTCGGCGTCTCGCAGGGCGGCCAGTGGGGCTGGGGGAGTCCGGCGGTGCTCGGCCTGTTCGCGGGCGCCGTCGTGATCCTCGGACTGTGGGCATGGCAGCAACTGCGCACCGAGGGGCCCCTCGTGGACCTGCGCCTGGCCGTCGGCCGCCGCGTCGGGCTTCCGCACCTCGCGGCGCTGCTCACCGGCTTCGCGTTCTACGCCAACTCGCTCGTCACCGCACAGCTCGTGCAGGCCCCCGTCGCCACCGGCTACGGGCTCGGCCTGTCCATCGTCGCCACCGGCCTGTGCATGCTGCCCAGCGGCGTCATCATGCTGCTGTTCTCGCCGGTCTCGGCCCGTATCTCCGCCGCGCGCGGCCCCAGGATCACGCTCGCCATCGGCGGCGTGGTGCTCGCCCTCGGCTACGTGGTCCGCATCGTCGACAGCACCGACCTGTGGGTGATCCTCGTCGGCGCCGCCGTCGTCTCCACCGGCACCACGCTCGCGTACTCGGCGCTGCCCACCCTGATCCTGCGCGCCGTCCCGGCCGGCGCGACGGCCTCCGCGAACGGCGTCAACGTCCTTATGCGCACCATCGGTCAGGCCGTCTCCAGCGCCGCCGTCGCCGCCGTGCTCGTCCACCACACGACCCGTCTCGGCGGCGCCGACGTCCCGTCCCTGCACGGCTACCAGATGGCCTTCGCCATGGCGGGTGCGGTCGCCTTGGTCGCCACGGCGGTCGCCCTGGTCGTCCCCTCCGACGGCGCGCAGGGCCGTGCCGTCACGGGCGCTCCCGCTCCGGTGACCACCGCGAAGGGAACGTGAGGCGACGGTGGCGGCCCGACCTTGCGGGCCGCCGAACGGCCCCGCTCAGCCGTGCTGAACGTGCAGCGGCTCGAACCCGACAACCGTGCGCGCGCCGTCGCTCCAGCGCACCGTCAACTCCCCGTCCAGGACCGCGACATCGGACACGGCGTCCGCGAGCGGCGTCTGCGGCGGCCGCGCGCCGAGTGAGGCCAGTGCCACGAACATTGCCGTGCCCTCCACATCCGCCGCGAGACGCGGCACCCGCACCCACGGCTCGTACGCCGTGCCCTGCGGCGCGCGCACCTCGTCCCGCAGCTCCCAGCCGTGCAGGCCGACCAGCTCCGAGTGCAACGCGTCCGTGGCCCAGCCGGTGAGCGTCACCCGCGCTCCGTGCGGGGCGCCGACCACGCGGTGCATCCGCAGCTCGTACGCGCCGCGTGCCACGGTCAGGCTCTCCACACGCAGCCCCGGCACCATCGGCGGACCCGACGTGAACACCGGCCGGTGCCAGGACGCCGCCCAGCCCCAGCCGTCGCCCTGGCCCGCCCCCAGCGGATGGATGCGGCACCGGGCGCTGCCGACGCCGTCGCGCTCGACCGACAGATGGTTGTCCGCCGGGTTGGCCTGGGACGTGGGCCCGGTGTGCGTGGAGTAGGCCTGGTGGCTGTAGAGGGCGTCGGCCCCGGCCGCGCTCTCGCCCTCGAACGGACGGACGTGGTCGCTGCCGTGGTTGTGCAGCCGTACGATCCCGTCCGCCTGCGTGGACTGCACCAGCAGGCCCGGCGCGGGCAGTGCGAGCACCCGGTCGGGGCCTTCGCTCGGCGCCGCCTCCTCGGTCGCCGTCCACAGCGGATCGTCCTCGCCCGCCAGCAGCGAGACGAAGCCCTTCGACGCCCAGTACGGGGACGCCGGGCCCGAGTAGTGCTGCAGCGTCGCGTCGTGCGGGCCATGCCAGCCGAGGCTGAGCAGACCCTCGTCCGTGACGCCGCCACGGTCCAGGAAGTAGCGCAGGTTCCCGCTGATCAGACGGCGTGACGCGCCCGGGGACAGTGGCGTGTGCCCGGTGACCGCGCCGATGCCGACGGCCGCCGAAGCCGCGAATCGGTAGGTGAGCGAACGCCCGAAGTGGATCGGTGCCCCGTCGCCGCCAAAGAGAAGTGAGAAGCCCTCGAGGTGCTCGCGCAGGCGCGGACCCACCCGCTCCGACAGGGCGGAGTCGCCCATCAGATGCGCGTGCAGCATCGGGTACAGGTGCAGTGCCCACCCGTTGTAGTGGTCGAAGGCCCGCCCGTCGCCGTCGCGGTACCAGCCGTCGCCCTCGTACCAGGTCTCCAGCAGGTCCAGCGCCCGCTGAATGGCGCGCGTCGTCGCCGCGTCGGCGCGGCCGACGGACTCCAGGAACGAGGCCACCATGAACGGGAAGAGGTACCAGTTGTTCGGCGCGGGCGTGTGCGTGATCGCGCCGCGCAGCCACTTCTCCGCACGGTCCTGCACGTCACTGTCGAGGCGGTCCCACAGCCACGGCCGGGTCAGCGACAGGCCGAGCGCCACCGAGGCGGACTCCACCATCGGCTGGCCCTGGACGTGGTGGTCGAGGATCAGCGGCCAGGACTCCGCGTCGTCGCGCCCGGGGGTCCGGGTGCCCGCCGCCAGGCCGCTCGCGTACCGGTCGAGCCAGCCGTGCGGGTCCTTGCCCTGCGCGCCCGCGACCCGGAAGCCGGCCGCGAGGAACGTACGGGCATAGCCCTCAAGGCCGTCCGAGCGGACACCGGACCCCGAGGGCCGGCCAGGCAGATCGAGCAGTGCGCCCTCGGGTGTCGCCCACCGCCAGGCCGCCCCGAGCAGCCCGTCGGCGACGGCTTCCCAGTGCGCGCGGGTGAAGCCGGTGTGCGGGCTGAGCTCCCGGTCTTCGGCGGGGAGGTCGAACGGGATCCTGTTCATGCGAGGTACGCCAGCCTTTCGCGTCGTACGGGATGGGCGAAGCCTTCGCCCGTGGACCAGCGCGCCACCTCGCCGACCGCGGTGTCGGCGAGGCGCTGCCACTCGTTGCCCTGGGAGCCGGCCAGATGGGGGGTGATCAGCGCGTTCGGGCAGTCCCACAGCGGGTGGTCCGCAGGCAGCACCTCCGGGTCCGTGACGTCGAGGACCACGCGGATGCGGCCCGCGCGGACCACGTCGGTCAGGGCGTCCTGGTCGACGACGGCACCCCGCGCGGTGTTGATGAGCGTGGCGCCCGGCCGCATCGAACTGAGCAGCTCCCTGCTGACCAGCCCGATCGTGGTGGGCAGCAGCGGCGTGTGGACGCTCAACAGGTCGCTACGGGTGAACAGTTCGGGCAGTTCGACGCGCTCCACGCCGAGCTCGGCAGCCTCCTCGTCGGAGACGTACGGGTCGTGCAGCAGCACCTCGAAGTCGAAGGGGCGCAGCAGTTCGATCACCCGGCGGCCGATGAGCGAGGCGGACAGGATGCCCACCGTGCGGCGGTAGTTGCCCACCTCGTGGGAGGTGAGCAGCCAGTCGCCGCGCTCGCGCTCGCGGTGGAACTCGCGGGCCCGTTCCAGGACGTGCTTGCCGTGCAGAAGGATCATCGCGAGGGTGTACTCGGCGACCGGCAGCGCGTTGGCCGCGGCCGCGGAGGACACCGCGATACCGCGCTTCCAGCAGGCCTCGGTGACGTGCCCGCGAACCGAACCGGCCGAGTGCACGACGGCCTTGAGGGAGGGCGCGGCCGCCAGCACGTCGGCGTCGAGCGGCGGGCAGCCCCAGCCGGTGACGAGTACCTCGACGCCTGCCAGGACCTTCTTGGCCCGGTCGGACGTGAGGTCGTCGAGCACGGGCAGCGGTGCGAGGTCGCAGACCTCCGTGAGCGCGGCCATGGACCGCGGCGTGAAGACGGCCGCCGCGGCCTGGGGGGACATGGCCAACGCCACGCGGGGCTTGCTCACTTGACCGCCCCCGCCGTGAGGCCGGAGCGCCAGAAGCGCTGAAGGAAGATGAACGCGAGGACGAGAGGGAGGACCGCGAGGAGCGAGCCCATGATCACCACCGGGTAGTACTCGGGCGAGACGGTCGCCTGGCTGTTCCATTGGAACAGGCCGAGGCTGACGGGATACAGATCCTGGTTCGACAGCATCACCATCGGCAGGAAGAAGTTGTTCCAGATCGTGGTGAGCTGGAAGAGGAAGACCGTGACCAGGCCGGGGCCCAGCATCCGCAGCGCGACCTTGAAGTACGTCGCGAGTTCGCTCGCGCCGTCGACGCGCGCGGCCTCCAGGACCTCGTTCGGCACGTAGCCCTGGGCGAAGATGCGGCCGAGGTACACGCCGAACGGGTTGAACAGGACCGGGATGAACACGGACCAGAAGGTGTTCACGACGCCGGTCGCCGACGCGATCAGGTACAGCGGCAGCGCGAGCACCGTCTGCGGCACCATGACCGCCGCGAGCACCAGGCCGAACAGCTTCTCCTTGTGCCGGAAGTGGTACTTGTCGAAGGCGTAGCCGCAAGCGACGCTGATCAGCGCGCCGATCGCCGCGCCCAGGACCGCGTACAGCAGGCTGTTGCCGTACCAGCGGCTGTAGAGGCCGCCGTCCATCGCGAACAGGTCCTTGAGGTTCTGCACGAGGGAGAAGTCACTGAACGACAGGATGCTGCTGCTGAACAGGGCGTCGCGGGACTTGGCCGAGGCGAGGACCAGCCACAGGACCGGAAGCAGCGTGTACAGAACGGAGATCGCGACGACGACGTTGACCGTCGCGCGCCCCAGCATCCGGGGGCGAAGGAGGGTGGAGTCGGTGGCGCTCATCGGGCGTCCTCCTCGGCCGAGTTGACGCGGTTGGTCCAGCGGGTGACCCCGTAGGAGACGGCGATGGTGATGATCAGCAGGATCACCGACGCGGCGGCCGCGAGGGAGTAGTTGTTGCGGCTGAAGGCCGCGTCGTAGATGTACATGCTCGGCGAGAACCGGGTGTCCACCATCTGCGAGGACTGGTGCAGCAGCATCGGCTCGGTGAACAGCTGCAGCGCCCAGATCAGCGTGAACATCGCGACCATGACCACGGAGGAGCGCACCAGCGGCGTCTTCACCTGAAGCGCGGTGCGCACCGGCCCCGCGCCGTCGACGACGGACGCCTCCAGGACCTCGCGGGGGACCGCCTGCAGGGCCGCGTAGAAGATGACCATGTTGTAGCCGAGGTTCGACCACAGGGCGATGTTCACGATCGACGGCAGCGTGGTGTGCAGACCGAGGAAGTCGATCTGGATGTCCGCCTTGCCGAGCACCTCGACGACCGGGCTGATGCCCGGCGTGTAGAGGTAAAGCCAGATCAGGGCGGCGATGATGCCCGGCACCGCGTGCGGCAGGAACAGGCCCAACTGGGCCCAGGACCGCAGCCGTACGACACCGGAGTCGAGCAGCAGCGCCAGCGTGAGCGAGCCGATCACCATCAGCGGGATGTAGATCACGCAGTACAGCGCGACCGTGCCGAGCCCGGACAGGAACGTCGGGTCGGTGAGCACGGCGGCGTACGAGCGCAGGCCCACGAACACGGTGCGCTCGGGGCCGAAGCCGAGGCCCGGCTGGTCGTCGCTGAAGAAGCTCAGCCACACCGCGGTGCCGACCGGGATGAGGAAGACCAGGGTGAGCAGGACGAAGAACGGCGCCATCAGGACGCCGGCCGCACCGCCGCGGCGGCGCTTGGCCGCCCGCTGCGCCTTGCGCGCGGAGTGGCTGCCCGCCTCCTGTGGGGCGGGCGCGGCCGTGGGGGCATGGGTTGTCGCGGTCATGGGTCACCTGCCTTTCGGGGTGCGGGCGTTCACGTGGAACGGGTGGTGGTCTTGAGGCCGAGCGCCTTCAGGTCGGGCATCGTGCCGTCCTGCGCCGCGCGCGCGGCGGACAGGAGAGTGCCGGAACCTGCGCCGGCCCGGGCGAAGGCGTCCTGCATGACATAGCCGGTCGCGGTCATGCGCGGACCCCAGACCCAGCCGTCACGGATCTTGTGCGCCTCCTCCTCGAAGAGCCGGTAGATGTCCTGCCCGCCGTAGTACGCCTTGTCGAACGCCTTGCTGCCGACCGGGACCAGATCGCCGACGGTCGGGTACTGGCTGCTCGCGCCGCTGGAAAGACGGGCCTTGAGGGCATCGGGGTGCGACACCTGCCACTCGATGAACTCCATGGCGGCCTCGGGCTTCTTGCTGTCCTTCGTCACGGCGAACGTGGAGCCGCCGTGGGTGCCGAGGGACGGCTTGTCCGGTGTCCACTGGGGAAGCGGTGCGATGCGCCACAGGCCCTTCTGCTCGGGGCGCGCGTTCATCTGCGCGCCCGCGTCCCAGGCCCCGCTGAGCCGGGTCAGGACCAGACCGTTGCCGATCTGCGCGTCGGCGATGCGGGCGCTCGAGGCGTTGGTGTAGACGAGTCCCTCGTCGATGAGGCGCTGCCAGTACGCGGCGACCTTCCGGGTCGGGGCGTCCACCATGGAGACGTTCCACGCGCCGTGCGAGGTGTCGAACCACTGGGCGCCCGCCTGGCAGGCCCAGGCGGCGAACTGCGTCATCCCGTCGGTGGGGAACAGCGTGAGCCTGCGCCCGCCGCCGGTACGCCGCACCTTCCGCGCAAGCTCCGCGAACTCGTCCCAGGTGGTGGGGGTTTCGAAGCCGTACTTGTCGAAGAGGTCCTTGCGGTAGTGCATCACCATCGGCTCGATGTCCAGCGGCACGCTGAAGGTGTGCCCCTCGAACGTGGTCAGGCCGAGCGCCTGTGGAAGCAGCTTGCGGCGCAGCTTGTCGCTGACGAGGTCGGTGATGTCGCGTGCGACACCGTCGATGGCGAAGCCCGGCAGCTGGGGGTACTCGATGGTGGCGACATCGGGGGCGTTGCCCGCGCGCGCCGCGTTGCTCAGTTTCAGATAGCCGCCCTGCGTGCCGGACGGGACCTGCTGGTAGTCGACCTGGATGTGATCGTGCGTCTTGTTGAACTCGTCCACCACCTCCTGGCTGCCCCGAAGGGCGGACCAGAAGGTGATGGTCGTCTTGCCTGTCCTGCTTGAGCTAGAGCTTGCCGACGCCGCGCTGTCGTTCCCGCTGCAGGCGCCAAGGGCGCCCGTCAGGGGCAGCGCGGTGATCGCGGCGAGCACCGATCGACGGCTCTGTCGACCAGGCATGGGCGCCTCCCGCGGCTCCTGCGTGTTCGAGTCACGGGAATCCTGATCGGTTCACGAGATGCGGTCAATAGATCGATCAGAAGAAAATGAAACGGTCAAACGCTCAGTGTGCGGCGCGGGTTGAGGGCAGCGGGTCGCGATACGGGGCGGAACGGGTGGAACCGCGCACCTTGAGCGTCGGCAGCAGCTCGACCCGGTGCGCGGGACCGGCACCCGCGCCCCGTCCCAGGCGGTGCAGCAGCAGCTCGGCCGCCGCCCGTCCGACCTCCGCCTTCGGCGGGGACACGGCCGTCAGGGGAGTGCTGCCGAGCCCGGCGACCACGTCGTCGTACGCGATCGCGGAGCAGTCCTCCGGGACGCGCACCCCCGCGTCGCGCAGCGACTGGACGAGCATCAGCGCGTCGACGTCGCCGTGCAGAAGGACGCCCGTGGCACTCAACTCCTCCAACAGTGGCGGTAGTTCGAGCGGCTTCTCGCCGGCCTCCGCCTCCGGCTCGGGAACGGCGTGGGGGGAGCTGAGGGCGACCGCCCACTTGTCCACCTGCGGGTGGTCCGCCGCGATCTCGGTGAACGCGGCACGCACCGCGCGAGCCGTCGGGCTGTCGTCGCGCGCCGCGAGCACGATACGGCGGTGGCCGAGGCCCGTGAGGTGCTCGACGGCGAGGTGCACGCCGTACCAGTGGTCGGTGCACACCGTGTCCACGGCGTGCACCGCGCTGCCCCTGCGCGGCCGGCGCTCCATCACCACCGTGGGCACGTCGACCCGAGCGAGCCAGGCGTAGTCGGCCTCCTCGGTGGCGAGGCTGCGCCAGCGCGGGGCGATGAGCAGGCCGCGCGCCCCGTCCGCCAACGCCCGCTCCACAAGGGGCTGTTCGGCGCCAGGGGCGGCTGGGGCGATGTGCAGGGCGATCCGGACCCCGGCCTCCTCGAAGGCGGTGCGGGCGCCGTGCAGCATCTCGTACAGGTACGCGTGCCGCTCGGGGACGACGACGGCGATGGGGCCGCCGTCCGGGCCGCCGTCCAGATCGACGTTCGGGGCCGTCGCCCGGGCTTCGCGCCGCTCCTGTCGCTGATCGTGTCCCTCGTCCTGCTCGGGCAAGATCGGTCGGGCGACTCCGTGTCCGCGGCGCAGCTTGCCCGCGCGTGCGAGTTCCTCCACGTCGCGGCGGAGCGTCACCACCGACACGGCGAGCTCCGTGGCCAGATCGCTGACCCGCGTCGCGCCGCGCGCCTGCACGGCGGCAAGGATTCGCTGCCGCCTGAGATCGACCGGTTCGCGCATGCTGATGGCCCCCTCGTGTCCCGCTGGTACCGCTGTTCGTTTGAGCGTTTTGCTGAACGCTTCGGCCGAGCATAACCAGCGGGCGGCGTCGGGCGTCAGCCCTCCGCCGGATTCGGCTCCGGCGGTACGTGATCGAGGAGGATGTCGAAGTGCTGGTCGTAGGCCTCGAGGACGGAGGCGTCGGTGGGGAGCTCGGTGACGGTGCGGTCGTCGCCGACGGTGGTGGTGAGCGTATGACCGCTGAGGGTGATCCGGCCGTCCTCGGTGAGCCGCGAACAGACCAGGGACTGTGTGAAGTGGGAGGCGGGTGAGGTGCGGTGGTACCAGGCGCCCGCCTCGAAGTCCCGCAGCGTGCGCGGGCGTTGCTCGAGCAGATACTGGGGCTCGCCGTCCCGCAGCACGAGGAGGTCGCCCTCGGCGGCGGTGGCATCGGCGGCGGTGTCGGTGTCCTCGATCCTGAACACGCCGCCCGGGTCCGGCTGTTCGCCCCGCTCGCCGAAGGCCAGCGGATAGTGCGTGTGCGTGCCGAACCCGACGTCCGCGAGCCACGTCGTCCCCTCGGCCGTGCGCACGCGCAGCGCCATGTGGTCGTACGGGATGCCGAGCCGGCCGTCCTGGCCCACGACCCGCGCCTGGAGCGGCGTCACCTCGAAGCCGAGGGCGGAGAGCAGGGTGCCGAACGCGCCGTTGAGTTCATAGCAGAAGCCCCCGCGACGGCGGTCCACCAGCTTCGCGACCAGCGCGTCCGCGTCGAGGACGATCTCCTCGCCCAGGTGCACGGAGAGGTTCTCGAACGGCACGGCGAGCAGATGCGCCAGGTGCAGCGTGCGCAGCGCGTCCGCGGTCGGCGCCGAGGGGCGGTCGGCGCCGATGCGGCGGAGGTAGGCATCGGTGCGGGGGCGATCCATGACGCCAGTGTCGCAGCGGTGCGGTGGGCGACCCGGCGTCGGGTGCGGGCGTCCGGCGTGGCTGTCAGGCCTGAGGGGTGGGCGTCAGCCGTGGCGGGCGTCAGGGCCCGGCCGCACCGGGAGCTCGATCACGCTGTTGCCCACGAAACTCGCGTTCACGGGCAACTCCTCCTCGCGCACGGCCAGGTCGAGCGCGGGGAACCGGGTGAAGAGGCGCTCCAGGGCCACCGTCGCCTCGAGCCGGGCAAGCGGGGCGCCCAGGCAGTAGTGCGCCCCGTGCCCGAGCGAGAGATGCCGGCCCGGCTGGGCGCGCGTGACGTCGAAGCGGTCGGCGTCCGGGCCGTGCGCCGCCGGATCGCGGCCCGCGCTCGTGTAACCGGCGAGCACGGGCGTGCCCTTCGGTATCAGCGTGCCGTCGACCGTGAGGTCCCGGGTCGGGTAGCGGAACGGGAAGTAGCTGACCGGGCTGTCCCAGCGCAGCGTCTCCTCCACGACATCCGCCCAGCTCGCCGCGCCGTCGCGCACGAGGGCCAGCTGCTCGCGGTGGGCACACAGCGCGCGCACCGCGTTCGTGATCAGGTTCAGCGTCGTCTCGTGCCCGGCGACGACGAACAGGATGAGCGTGCCGATCAACTCCTCGCGGCTGAGCCGGTCCCCGTCCGCCTCCTGGGCCGCGAGCAGGGCGCTCGTCAGATCGTCGCCCGGCTCCCGCGTGCGGGCGGCGACCACCTGGGCGAGCACCGACACCATCTCCTGGTTGGCGGCCACGGCTCTTGCCGGTGCGATGTTCGTGGCCACGACCTCGCTGGAGAGTTGGTGCAGCCTGCCCCTGAACTCCGCGTCCACGCCGAAGAGTTCGCAGATCACCCCCATGGGCAGCGGCAGCGCGAAGTGCCGTCGCAGATCGGCCACGCCGTCCCCGTCCCGCGCCGCCGCGGCCAGCCCGTCCAGCAGTTCGTCCGTCAGCGCCTCCACCCGCGGCCGCAGCGCCTCGACCCGCCGCGCCGTGAACGCCCGGCTCACCAGGGACCGCAGCCGCCGGTGGTCCTCTCCGTCGGCCGTCGTCATCCCGCGCACCGTCGCGAACGTACGCAGCGGCCACCCCTCGGGTATCCGGCCCTCGGCGAGCGCCGCGAAGTGCCGGGCATCCTTGGCGACATCGCTGTGCCCGAGGAACTCCTTCAGCGCCTCGTGGCCCAGCACGAGCATGCCCTGTACGTCATCGGGCAGCACCACGGCGGCCACCGCGCCCTCCGCGCGCAACCGGGCGTTGCGCGCGTGCGGGCAGCCGCCGGACGGGTCGATGCGGTGCGGCTGGTCCGAGGGGACAGTCGTCACGTCGAGCTCCTTGCAAGCCGGAGGAGTGGCGATGCGCCGGATCACGACCGGCGCACCGGATGTGGATCAGGGCCGATGCTAGGCCCTGTCTTCAAACTCCCGTCTGCCCGGCGGCGTCTGGCACGCACGCTCGCGGCGTTGCCGAGAAGCCCGAGTAGCTCCGCTACTAGGACTCTCCGGCGCCTTGCGATCGCACGCTTCCCCAAGCTCTCGGCTCCGCTCGAGCAGGGGAGGCCCCACTACGCCGCCGGGCCGCCCTTCGGGCGACGACGGGAGTTTGACGACAGGACCTAGGGCGCCTCGGCCTCCAGGCCCAGCCCATAGATCCGCTCGAGCAACCACGCCTCGTTTCCCGCGAGGCCCGCCCTGCTCAGCGCCTCGTCGGCCTCGGCGATCGGCACGGTGAGCACCGCGGCCGTGGCCGGTGGTTCGGATGAGGAGAGCGCCGCGCGTGCCGTGTGCATGAGGCGCAGGCAGGCCTGCGCCGCGGCCAACTCGGGGTTCATGGTCAGCTGTCCGTGATTCCTGGTCCCGTTCATGACTCCACTCTTGCGCATGGGTCTGACAATCCGGCCGAGCGGACGCGGGACTACCCTCGGGAAGATCAATCCGATGGAGAGGAGGGTCCCGCTCTTGTCGTCCTCGCTCGCGTTCTCCCTGTTCGACCCGGACGCCGGGCAAGGCCTGCGGCAGCTGGCCGAGTTGGGTCTCGCCCTGGTGCTCTCCACGCTGATCGGGGCGGAGCGCGCCGTCCAGCAGAAGAGTGCTGGGCTGCGCACGCACACCCTCGTCGGCGTGGGAAGCGCGCTGTTCATGGAGGTGTCGCAGCACGGGTTCAACTCCGTGCTCGGCATGGACAGCGTGTCCTTCGATCCGTCACGCGTCGCCGCGCAGATCGTCTCCGGTATCGGCTTCATCGGCGGCGGCCTCATCTTCGTGCGGCGCGACGCGGTGCGGGGACTGACCACCGCGGCGACCGTCTGGCTGACGTGTGCCATAGGGATGGCCTGCGGCGGCGGCCTGCCGTTGCTCGCGTTCGCCGCGACGGCCTGTCACTTCCTGGTCGTCCGCGGCTACCCCTGGCTGACGCGGCGCGTGCCGGCCCTGGCCACGGAGCGGCGCTCGGGCCTGCACCTCGCCTACCGGGTCGGCTCCAGCGTCCTCACCCGCGTCCTCGAGGAGTGCACGAGCCGCGGGTTCCGGGTCGTCGAGCTGCGCAACGACAGCGCCGACTGGGAGCCGGGCCGGGGACGGATCGGGACGATGGCCGTACGCATGGAGATCGAGGGCGCGTCCGACGTGCCGGAACTCGTGGCCGTGCTCGCGGAGTTGGACGGGGTGCTGGACGTCGCGTCGCTGGCGGCGGCGCCGGACGAGTAGCCCGGCATGCTCCATACGGTCGGCCCTACGCCCCCGTCCCGTGCCACGACCGCCACAGTGCCGCGTACGCGCCGTCCGCCGCCACCAGCTCCGCGTGCGGGCCGATTTCGGTCAGCCGGCCGTCCTCCATGACCGCGACCCGGTCCGCGTCGTGCGCCGTGTGGAGGCGGTGGGCGACGGCGATGACGGTGCGGCCATGAAGCACCGCGGCGAGGGCCCGTTCGGTGTGGCGGGCCGTCGTCGGGTCGAGCAGGGCGGTCGCCTCGTCGAGGACCACGGTGTGCGGGTCCGCCAGCACCACGCGGGCCAGCGCCAGTTGCTGCGCCTGCGGGCCTTCGAGGCGCACGCCGCCGGCGCCGAGTTCCGTGTCCAGGCCCTGGGGGAGCGCGTCCGCCCAGTGGTCGGCTCCGACCGCCGCGAGCGCCGCGCTCAGGTCCGCGTCGTCCGCCTCGGGCGCGGCGATGCGCAGGTTGTCGCGGACCGAGCCGAGGAAGACGTGGTGCTCCTGCGTGACCAGGACGATGTGCCGGCGCAGTTCTTCGGGCGCGAGCTCCGTGACCGGGACGCCGCCGACGCTGACCGTCCCGGTGTGTGGCGCGTCGATCGCCGCGAGGAGCTTGCTCAGGGTGGTCTTGCCCGCGCCGGACGGGCCGACCACGGCGAGCCGTTCGCCCGCCCGCACGGTCAGGTCCACGCCGTGGACGACATCGCCGCCGCCCTCGTACGCGTAGTGCACCGAGCGGAGTTGTATCGCGTCGCCGGACGGAACGGCCGCCTCGCGCGCGGGTGCGCGTGACGGCGCCCCGCCGATGCCTTCGACGCGGGCGAACGAGGCTCCGCTGCTCTGTAGTTGCTCCACCCAGAACAGGATCGTGTCCAGCGGCCCCGACAGCTGGCGCAGATACAGGGCGCACGTGACGATCGCGCCGAGGCTCGGGCCGCCGTGCGCGTGGAGGGTGCCGCCCACAAGGAGGACGGCGGCGACCGGCAGGGCGTACGAGAAGTCGACCGAGGGAAACAGGACGCTACGTAGGGAGAGGGTGCGCATACGGGTGCGGTAGCTGTGCCGGATGCCGCGCTCGCACGCCTCGATGCGCTGCTCCTGGAGGCGGAACGCTTCGACGGTGCGGGCACCCGACGCCGTCGCCGCGAGCTGCTCGGCGAGGTGCGAGTCGGCCTCACCTTGGGCGAGATACGCGGCGCGGGCCCGGCGCAGATACCAGCGCACCGCCACCGGGATGCCCGCCAGGCAGCACAGGGCGACCAGGCCGAGCACCGGCTCGACCACGACGACGGCGGCCGCGAGGAACACCGCCTGCGCCGCCGACACGAACACGTCGGGACCCGCGTCGCGCAGCGCGCCGGCGACGGCCGCGACGTCGTTCGTGCCCCGGTTGGTGAGGTCACCCGGCCCCGCCCTGTCGACCACGGAGGCGGGCAGCCCGAGCGCCCGGTCCACGAACCGGTCCCGCACCCGCGCGGCGGTCCGCTCCCCGAACCGGTGCCCCACCAGGCGCGCCCAGCGCAGCAGCAGGAGTTGCGCCACGGCGCAGCACAGAATCACCAGGGCCGCCCGGTCGACGTGCGCCACACTCGTGCCGCCCCGGACATCGTCGATGATCCGGCCGAGCAGCCAGGGCCCGACGATCCCGGCGCCCGCCGCGAGGCAGTTGAGAACCAGCGTCGCGCCGAAGCCACGCCGGTCCGCGCGCACGAGTTCGACCGCGGCACGACGCACGGTGGCCCGGTCGGCGACGGGCAGCGAGAAACGGGATGCACTCATGACTCGGCTCCTGCCGCGGGGACGACTCCGGTGTCCGGAACGGCGTCCGTGTCCGGGACGGCGTCCGTGTCCGGAACGGCGTCCGGGTCTGGGACGGCTTTCGGGGTTGGTCCGGCTCCCGGGGCCGGGGCCACCCCCGAGTCCGACCCGGCGGCGTCCGTGCCGCGCGCCACCAAGCGCCGGTATTCGTCGTCGTGGGCCAGCAGGTCGCGGTGGGTGCCCGTGGAGCGGAGCGTGCCGGCGTGCAGGAAGTGCACCTCGTCCGCCCGGTCGAGCAGGAGTGGGGACGTGCCCGTGACCACGGTGGTGCGCCCGCGGCGCGCCGCCCGGAGCCGGTCCGCGGCGCGGGCCTCCGTGTGGGCGTCGAGGGCCGATGTCGGTTCGACGGCGAGGAGGATCTCGGGGTCGGCGTGCAACGCACGGGCCAGGCGCACCCGTTGCCGCTGGCCGCCGGAGAGGTTGCGGCCCTGGGCCAGGAGGGTCCCGGTCGGCACGTCGTCGGCCGCCGCCGCGTGCAGGGCGGCCGCCACCGCCCCGTCGTCCGGTGCGCACCGGCCCGCGACCGCCTCCCGCACCGTCCCCGCGAACAGATCCGCCTCGGGCGCCGCGAGCAGGATCCGGCGCCGCACCTCCGCCAGGTCCACCGCTTCCAACGCGACGTCACCCCAGGTGGCCGGCGTCGGCGTGAACCGGCCCAACCGGTCGACCACGGCCTCCGCCTCCCCGGGCCGCGCCGACACCAGCGCCGTGAGCCGCCCCGGTTCGACCGTCACGCCGGACACGGGATCGTGCAGCGCCGAGCCCGGCGGGGGGCCCGGAACGGGGGAGCGGTGTCCGCCCGACTCGGGTTCCAGGGACAGGAACCGCAGCACCCGCCGCGCCGCGACGAGGCCGCGGCCCAAGTCGTAGCCGCCCTCGATGAACGCCTCGACCGGCACGACCAGCATCGCCACATACCCGTACACGGCCACCAACTCGCCGATGGACAGCTCCCCTTGGGCCGCCATCCGGGCACCCAGCCACGTCACGACGGCGAGGAAGACCGCGGGAAGGCCGACGGCGAGCGCCTGGATCCAGCTGATCACGCGCGCCACCCGGTACCCCTCCGCGCGCAGCCCGGCGGTGTCCTGCCGCAGCCGGCCCGCGTACACGTCCTTGCCGCCGAGCCCCGCGAGCACCCCGAGACCGCCGACGAGGTCGGCGAGCCGCGACGCCAGCACACCCTGCCGCTCCCGGTAGCCGGACTCGGCGCCCTGCAGCCGCGTGAGCAGCGGCCCGAGCACGCCTGCGAGCAGCGGCACGCCCAGCAGGATGACCGCGGCGAGCAGGCCAGAGATCGACAGGAGCAGCCCGGCCACCACCGCGTACGCGACGACCGCGCCGACGCCGGGGCCCGCGATCGTCAGCGT
Source organism: Streptomyces nidicola (assembly GCF_050106155.1). Lineage (NCBI taxonomy): Bacteria > Bacillati > Actinomycetota > Actinomycetes > Kitasatosporales > Streptomycetaceae > Streptomyces > Streptomyces nidicola. The sequence continues at coordinate 194,353 of NZ_JBNBPI010000001.1, read as the reverse complement.
CTGGCTGATCCGCTGGACGTCGCCGACGCCGATGGTGACGACCTCGCCCGCCGCGACGCGCCGCGGCAGCGCGGCCCCGAGCACGGTGGCGTGCCGCGTGACGAGCCGGGTCGTACGGAAGGTGGCGTCGAGGCGCACCCGCGTCATCGTGCGGTGCCGCATGATCGCGAGCCACGCGTTGACCCCGCCCAGCACGACGAGGGCGCCGCACCACCCGTACAGCGCCCGGGAGTCACCGGCCCGCAGCCCGTCGTCGACGGCGCGCGACAGGACGTAGGGCGGAAGCGCGAGTCCCACCATCCACAGGCTGCCGAACAGCGCCCCGGCGGCGACCCGGCCGCGTTGGCGCGCGATGAGCCACCCCAAGTAACGAGCCGGACCGCGCAGTTCCGGTACGCCGGGATCGACCCCCGAAGGTCTGTCGTGGGGCAGGTCAGTGGTGGTGGCACTCATTGACGCACCCTATGTGGGGCGTCGGGCCTCCGGGTAGATCACCTGCGGGTCAGGTGCAGCCGCAGGCCGCGCGGCATCAGCGTGAGCCGCTCCGTGATCGCGAGCCGGTATCCGGGCTCGGGGGCCAGGTCGTAGCGGCGCAGCAGCAGGCCGAGCACCAGCGTGGCCTCGTGCAGCGCGAACTGGCGGCCGATGCAGGCGCGGGCGCCCGTGCCGAACGGCTTGAAGACATGCGCGGGCCGGGCGCGCACCGCCTGCGGGGTGAACCGCTCCGGGTCGAAGGCCTCCGGATCCTCACCCCACGCGGCCTTGTCGCGGTGCAGCATCGTCGTCAGGACCAGCGCCCACGCGCCGCGCCGCATCGGGTGCGTGCCGCCGAGCGTCGTGTCCGCGAGCGCCTCGCGGGCGAACGCCGGCGCGGTCGGCCACAGCCGCAGCGACTCGTCGAGGACCCGCCGCAGATAACGCAACTTGGCGACCTGCTCGTACACCGGGACGTCGACATCGCCCCAGACCCGGTCGACCTCGTCGCGCGCCTTGGCGAGCACCTCGGGGTTCTGCGCGAGGTAGTGCAGAGCGAACGACAGCGCGCCCGACGTCGTCTCGTGCCCGGCCACCAGGAACGTGATCACCTGGCGGCGGATGTTCTCCGGCGAGAGCCGCTCACCGGTCTCCGGGTGCGTCACCTCCAGCATCCGGTCGAGCAGGTCTCCGGGCCCGCCTTCGGAGGCACGGCGCGCCGCGACCACCTCGTCGACCGTGCGGTTCAGATACGCGCGGTCCGCCGCGTTGCGCTTCTCGGCGCCGCGCAGCAGTACGGACGACAGCAGCGGAGGCACCACGTTGCGGCGCTGCGCGAAGGTCAGGGCGCCGACCATCGCCGTGACGAACGGGTGCGGCCGCTCGCGCTCGAACGACCCGAAGTCGTGCCCGAACCCGGTCCGGGAGATCGTCTCCAGGGTCAGCTTGGTCATGTCGGCGGGCACGTCGACCGCCCGCCCCGCGGCCTCGCTCGTGTCCCAGGAGTTCATCAACTGACTCACCACGTCCAGCATCAGCGGGTGGTAGCCCGCCATCGCGTCGCGGCTGAAGCCAGGCGCCAGAATGTCGTGCGCCAGCTGCCAGTTGGGCTCGTGGTTGTACGCGGTGAACAGGCCGTCGCCCGCCACCGGGCGCAGATTCGCGACGCCGAGCCCGACGTGCTTGGCGAACCGCGACTCGTCGGCCAGCTCCGCCGCGAGGTCCGCGCCCGCGACGAACACGATCTCCTTGCCGAACCCCTTGCGCCGGAAGATCGGCCCCAGTTCGGCGGCGAGCTTCATCGAATCCTGCAGCGGGGAGCGGACGTTCGCGCCGACCACATCGCCGATGAAAGGGACCCGGCGGGACGGACGCGGGATGCGGTCCAGGCGCGGCCACCCCTGCTCGGCACTGCGAAAACCTCGCGGCAGTGGGGTTCCCGCAGTCTGCGTCACCTGCGGCGTCGTCGTCATCGTGTCCATCTCCCTTGCACCGATGCCCTGTTGGGACACCCGGACCACACTGTTAGACGTGGATTCAATAACGCGGCACAGTCTGATCCTGTTATTGAACTCACGTCAAGTAAGGAGCGGGATGTCCAGTAGGGTGCGCCCCATGACCAGGGAGCGAGGGGGAGTGTCGGCGCCGGGGGAGCGCACCCGGCGCAGACTCAGCACGCAGGAGCGTCGCGAGCAACTGCTCGCCGTGGGCGCCAGGCTGTTCGCGCAGGCCCCCTACGGCGACGTATGGATCGAGGAGGTCGCGGAGATCGCCGGCGTCTCGCGCGGGCTGCTGTACCACTACTTCCCGAACAAACGGGACTTCTTCGCCGCCGTCGTGCAGCGGGAGAGCCGGCGGATGCTGCGCCTCACGGCCGCCGAACCCGGCATCCCCGTCCACGACCAGCTGGGCACGGGCCTCGACACCTTCCTCGAGTACGTCACCACGCACGCGCACGGCTTCCGCGCCTTCCACCGCGCGGAGGCGGCGGGCGACCCGGCCGTGCGCGCGGCGTACCAGGAGGGGCTCGCCGCGCACGAGGCGCAGATCATGGCCGCCCTCGCGGCGGACCCGCACATCGCCGACCGGCTCCCCGCGCCGGACGTGCTGCGGCTCGCCGTACGCGGCTGGCTCGCGTTCCTCGTCGCCGTCTGCCTCGACTGGCTGGACGCCTCGGAACTCACGCGGGAGCAGGTACGGGATCTGTGTGCGCGGGCACTGGTGGGAGCGATCGGCCTGTGACGGGTTCAGGGTCCGTCCCTGCGCGACGCGGAGATTCATAAGGGTAACTTGCAAGGCTTCCTGTCTACCTCGTACGGTGGCGACATGTCAGGAACGCAGTCAGCAGCAGGGGACGAGCCACCCACCGAGCAGGTCGCCGCCGACCTCGCCACCGTCGTCGGCCGGCTCTCGCGCCGGCTGCGCACCGCGTCGCCGGACAGCCTGCTCACGCCCACCCAGCGCACCGTGCTCGCCCGCCTGGAGACCGAGGGCCCGGGCACGACCGCGGCGCTCGCCCGCGGCGAGTACGTACGGCCGCAGTCCATGCGGCTCACGCTCGGCGCCCTGGAGGAACAGGGCTTCGTGGCCCGTGAGCCGGACCCGAACGACGGGCGGCAGTCCGTCGTGTCCATCACCGACAGCGGCCGCGCCACCCTGGACGCCGTCCGGGCCGCCAAGCACGGCTGGCTCACGCAGGCGCTCACCGAGGAACTCGACGTCGCCGAGCGGCGCACTCTCGCCGAGGCCACCGCGCTCCTCGAACGGCTGGTGCGCAAGTGACACAAGGCGTGGGAGACGAAGCCGTCCTCACCGGCGAAGGCGAGACTCCCGCGCGGCAGGAGGGGTTCAGGGCCCGGCTGACCGCGCCCCTGCTCCTCGGCTCGGTGCTCAACCCGCTCAACACCACGATGATCTCCACCGCCCTGGTGGCCATCGGACACGACTTCGGGATCGGCGCCGCCGACACGGCCTGGCTGATCTCCGTCCTCTACCTGGCGAGCGCCGTCGCCCAGCCCGTGCTCGGCAAGCTCGCCGACACCCTCGGCCCGCGCCGCGTGTTCCTCGCGGGACTCGTCGTCGTGTGCGTCTCCGGGATCGTCGGCGCCCTCGCCCCCGCCTTCGGCTGGCTCATCGTCTCCCGGCTGCTCCTCGGCATCGGCACCTCCGCCGCCTACCCGGCCGCGATGGCCGTGCTGCGCGACGAGGGCCGCCGGGTGGGCCGCCGCCCGCCGCGCCCCGTCATGGCCCGCCTCTCCTTCGCGTCGCTCGGCAGCGCGGCGGTAGGCCCGACGCTGGGCGGACTGCTCGTCATGGTCGTCGGCTGGCGCGGCATCTTCGCGGTCAACGTGCCGGTCGCGGCGATCGCGTTCGCCTCCGCCCTGCTGTGGATCCCGCGCGACCCTCCGCGCTCCACGGACGGGGAACCGGCACCGCGCCCCGCCCTCGACCCCCTCGGCATCGGCCTGTTCACCACGGCCCTGACGGTCCTCGTCTTCTTCCTGCTCGATCTGTCCGACCCCATGTGGTGGCTGCTCGCCCCCTTCGTCGCGCTCGTCGGCGTGCTGGTGTGGTGGCAGCTGCGCAGCAGGGCGCCGTTCATCGACGTGCGCATGCTCGCCGGGAACGGCCCGCTGGCCCGCACCTACCTCCGCCACGGCCTCAGCTATCTGCTCATCTACTGCGTGATGTACGGCTTCACCCAGTGGCTGGAGGAGGGCCGCGGCTTCTCCTCCGGACACACCGGGCTTCTGATGCTGCCGATGTCGCTCACGGCGCTGGTCTGCTCGCTGCTCGGCGCCCGCACCAAGAGCATCCGCGGCCCGCTCATCACCGCGTGCGTGCTGCTCACCGCGGGCGCGGGGCTGCTCGTGTTCCTCGACGGCGACACGCCGCTGGCGCTGCTGCTGCTCGCGGGCGCGTGCTTCGGCATCCCGCAGGGCTTCGTCGGCACCTGCAACCAGGCGGCCGTGCAGGAGTACGCCCCCGCCGCCGACATCGGCTCCGCCGCGGGACTCCAGCGCACCGCCCAGTACATCGGCGCCATCACCGCCTCCAGCCTGATCGCCCTCGCGTACGGGCAGCGCGCCAGTGACAGCGGGCTGCACCTGATGGCCGGCGTCTCCGTCGTCCTCGGTGTCCTCCTGGCGGTTCTGACGGTGACGGACCGGGCGCTGCGCAGGAGTTGAGGCACGGGCTCCCGGCTTGGCGCCATAATGCGCTCATGGATCATGTGACCGCGCGGACGTTCGTCGACTCCTGGGTGACGGCGTGGAACGCGCACGACCTGGACGCCCTGCTGGCCCACTTCGCGGACGACGTGACGTTCCGCTCGCCGGTGGCCGCCCAACTGCTCGGCGGTGACGGAGTCATGCGCGGCAAGGACGCGCTGCGCGCCTACTGGACGGAGGGGCTGCGGCGCATCCCGGACCTGCGGTTCGAGGTGGTGGGCAGCTACGTCGGTGTGAACAGCCTGGTCATCAACTACCGCAACCAGAAGGGCGGTCTGGTGAACGAGGTGCTCATCTTCGACGGCCCGCTCGTCACCGACGGATACGGCACGTACCTCGGTGAGGACGTCAACCCGGCCGGGGCCCGCTGAGCCACTCATTCCGCGTCGTGGAACACGAGCCCCAGTGTGTGGCGCCGGCCCGAGCGGACCGTGCTCACGCCGTGCCGCATCGGGCCGTTCGACCAGCCGCGCACCGAGCGCACCGGCCGGTCACGCGTCGTGAACACCAGGGCGTGCCCCTGGAGGAGCGTCGTCGAGTAACCGCGGGACTGGGCGCGCGCCCGTTGCTCGGTCATCAGGAACTCGCCGCCGGTGAAGTCGCCGCCCGGCTCGTCCAGCCCGATCACGACCTGGAGCGGAAACACCAACTCTCCGTAGATGTCGCGGTGCAGCGCGTTCCAGTCGCCGGGCCCGTAGCGCAGCAGGATCGGCGTCGGCCGCTTCTGGCCCGCCGCATGGCACCGGTCGAGCCAGCCGTCGAGGGTGTCGGGCCACGGCGCGGCCCTGTCCATGCGCCGCGCCCACTCCTGGGCAACCGGCAGCAGCCGCGGATAGAAGGCCGCGCGCAGCTCCCGTACGAGCTCCGGCAGCGGGTGGTCGAAGTAGCGGTACTGTCCGCGGCCGAACCGGTAGCGCTCCATGTCGATCGTCGACCGGAACCGCTGCACGTCGTCGTAGAGCGCGGCGACGGACCGGCACTCGTCGGCGGTGAGGACCGGTCGAGGGGTGAGGGCGTGGCCGAAGGAGTCGAGCTCCGCGCCCAGGGCGGCCCAGTCGAGGGCCTCCACGCGCGCGTGCGGGGCGGTGGTGGTGCCGGTCATCGCTGTGCATCTCCGTAGGTGGGCGGTATCGGCGAGGACTCCAGCCTCGTCGGCTCCCGCGCGGTGTGCTGGCGGCAATCGGACGCGGTGTTCGGTGCGGTACTGTGTGCGATCCGTGCAGCACCGCGAGGGAACGAGGAGGTGAGTCCGATCACCGTTGTGTCAGGTCGGGAGCTCCCTTCTCGCGCCGTACGCCCCGCCCGCTCGCGCTGAGCGAGGCCCCGGCCGTCCGGTGACCGGGAGCCCGCTCGGCATCCCGAGAGGCCACCCCTTATGACGCTTTCCCCGTCGACCGGCTCCCCCCTCCCGCTCGATTCCACGTCCGTGGTCGAGTCCCTGCGCGCCGCCGGCTGTGTCTTCGCCGAGGACGAGGCGCGCATCCTGCTGTCCACCGCCCGCGACGCCGTTGAACTGGCCGCCATGGTCGAGCGCCGCGCGAGCGGGCTGCCCCTGGAACACGTCGTCGGCTGGGCCGAGTTCTGCGGGCTGCGGGTCGCCGTCGATCCCAGCGTCTTCGTGCCGCGCCGCCGCACCGAGTTCCTGGCCCGACAGGCACTCGGCCACACGCCGCCCGGCGCCGTCGTCGTCGACCTGTGCTGCGGCACGGGCGCCGTGGCCGCCGTCCTGGCCGGCCGCCGCCCCTCCCGGCTGCACGCGGCCGACCTGGACCCCGCGGCCGTGCGCTGCGCCCGCCGCAACCTCGCACCGCTCGACGGCGAGGTCCACGAAGGCGACCTGTACGCGCCGCTGCCCGCCGACCTCAAGGGCCACGTCGACACCCTGGTGGCCAACGGGCCCTACGTCCCCACCGGCGACGTCCCGCTGCTGCCGCCCGAGGCCCGCGAACACGAACGCCGCATCGCCCTCGACGGCGGGCACGACGGCCTCGACGTGCTGCGCAGGGTCGCGGGCGGGGCCCCGGAGTGGCTCGCGCCCGGCGGACACCTCTTCGTCGAGACGAGCGAGCGCCAGGCCGCCGCGGCACAGGCGGCCGTGCGCTCGGCGGGCCTGCACGCGCGCGTGGTGGCCGACGAGGACCTGTACGCCACCGTCGTCATCGGAACGCGCATCTCCTGACCTCGGGGTTTGACCCGGCGCGTCGCCGGTACCCGGAAGATCAGGACACCGGCGACGCAGAGGGAGCAGCCACCATGACCGACACGACTCCCGTCCACGGCTACGCCCCCACAGTGGTGGGCGTGGCACTCAGCGACTGCACACCACAGGACGCCGAGACGGCCCTGCGCATGCTGTCCACGGCCTTCCGCTCGGACCGCGCACCGAGCGAGCGCCCCGACGGCGACGCGACGGTCTGGCTCACCACGGTGGACACCGCGTCCCAGCCGGCGCCCAGCGAGGCGGAGCCCCTCACCGGGACGGTCACCGCGGACCTCCAGGGCGGCCACGAGGCCCTGGACCGTGTGCGCGGGGCGCTGGAGACCGCGTTCACCGTCACCGAGGCGACCGCCGCCTCCGGCGACCAGGAGGAGGAGCTTCATCTGCGGCTGACGACGCGGCACTGACCGGGGAATTCGGCGTGGGGCGACGGGCGTTCGTCAGGGAGACCGGCCCCGGACAGCACCGCCCGTGTGAAAGGCTCTGCCTCCATGACGAACACCGCGCCGACCCCGGCCTCCGAAGTGCTGCACTACACCGCGTTCTCGACGACCCCGGAGGGTGGCAACGGCGCCGGTGTCGTACTCGACGCGGCCTCGCTCGGTGACCAGGAGATGGTCGGGATCGCCGCCGAACTCGGCTATTCCGAGTCCGCGTTCCTCACGCCGGGACCCGACCCGCAGGACAAGCGGTCCTTCACGCTCCGGTACTTCAGCCCCAAGGCGGAGGTCGACTTCTGCGGCCACGCCACCGTCGCCGCCGCGGTCGCACTCGGCGAGCACTACGGCACCGGGGACTTCGACTTCCACACCGCCGCGGGACGTGTGCCGGTCGCCGTCCGCCGCGAGGACGGCATCCTCAAGGCCACGCTCACCAGCGTGGAACCACGTGTGCACGAAGTGGCCCAGGAGGACGTGCAGGAGGCGCTCGCCGCCCTGGGCTGGCAGGCCGGCGAACTGGACTCCGCGCTGCCCCCGAGGATCGCCTACGCGGGCGTGCGCCACCTCGTCCTCGCCGCCGCCACCCGCGACCGGCTGGCCGATCTGGACTATGACTTCGACGCCCTGCTGACCCTCATGCGCCGGCTCGACCTGACGACCGTGCAACTGGTGTGGCGCGAGAACGCGACCACCTTCCACGTACGCGACCCGTTCCCGGTCGGCGGCGTCGTGGAGGACGCCGCCACAGGCGCGGCGGCCGCCGCCTTCGGCGCCTACGCCCGCGAACTCGGCCTTGTCCCCGACGACGCGCACCTGACGCTGCACCAGGGCCACGACATGGGCCGCCCGTCGCTGCTGGAGGTCGACCTGCGCGCGGGGGACCGGCGGGTACGGGTGTCCGGCGCGGCGGTCCGTGTCCAGTGCTAGCCTTTCGGAGGCCGTGCGAGAGAACGAGGAGGTGGTACCCGTGAACGAATCGACATGGGTGCTCTCCTCCGGGGTCACGGTCGGGCGATAGGTCGTCGTCCGGGAGCGCCGTCTGTGAGCTCTCCCGAAAGGCACGACCATGCACTTCACCTCTGAACAACGCCTCGACGACGGTGTCGTCGAGCGCGCTTTCACCCTCGGCGACGTCCCCGGCATCCTGTGGACGCCCGCATCCGCCTCGGCCGCCGCACCGGTCCCGCTCATCCTGCTCGGCCACCCGCCGCTCGGGCTGCAGAAGATGTACCCCCGCCTCGCGGCCCGGGCCCGGCGCTCCGCGGCGGAGGGCTACGCCGCGGCCACCATCGAGCTCCCCGGGAGCGGCGACCGGCCCCGCCTGGCCGCCGTCGACGAGGCACGCGCCGACCTGCGCCGGACCTTGCAGGCCGGCGAGCCGGTCGGCGACGAGATCATCGACGCCGTCATCCTCCCGCTCGTCGAACAGTCGGTCCCGGAATGGCGGGCCGCCCTCGACGCTCTGCTGGCACTGCCCGAGATCGGCGGTCCGGTCGCGTACTCGGGAGGCGTGATCTCCATCGGCGTCCGGCTCGCGGTCGTCGAGCCGCGCATCGTGGCCGCCGGCCTCTTCGCCGGCAGCTTCGTGCCCCGCACCATGTTCGAGGAGGCCCGCCGGGTCACCATCCCGCTGCATGTCCTGCTGCAGTGGGACGACGAGGGGAACGACCGGCAGGCCGCCCTGGACCTGTTCGACGCCTTCGGCTCCAAGGAGAAGACGCTGCTCGCCAACATGGGCGGACACACGGGCGTCCCGCAGTCCGCGGGGGAGGACGCGGCCGGGTTCTTCGCCCGGCATCTGCGCTAGGGCCTGATCCAAACGACAGGCCCTAGGCGCTACGGGCTCGTCACGTCCCGTAGGTGACCTTCACGTCGCGGAACCCCAGGGACCGCAGCAGGCCGTGCAGCATCTCCGTCGTGTTCCGCTCGGCGCGGCCCGTGAGTTTGCTGTCCCGCGCGGCCTCGCCGATGTGCCGGGCGGCGAGTTGGCGTACCGCCCGCTCGTCGCCCGGGTTGTCGGAGAAGAGGTCGCCGAGCCGGTCGAGCAGTCCGCGCTGCTTCGACACGGCGTACGAGCGGTCCGTGTCGAGAGTGGGCTTGGCGAGCCGGGCGTGCGGCAGGCGCAGCGTCGCGGACGTGCGCTCGTCGTTCACCCGCACGTCGCCCGGGCCGAGCTCGCCCAGGTCCACATACGAGTTGACCGTGCCCGCGCCGATGTACAGCGTGCGCGTGCCTTGGATGGCGTCCGGCAGATACTTGGAGTCCTTGTCCAGGTCGACGACCACCTGGTAGTTGCCGGCCGCCGCCTCGTAACGGCTCAGGTCCCGCACGGACTTGAGCAGCGCCGGCCCCGAGCGGTCGTGCGTCTCGGTGCCGAACATGTCGTCAAGGCGGTGCACCAGGCCAAGTCCGGTGAGCACGACCACGAGCACGACGAACAGCGCGACCGCCGCCTTCGTCCACAGGGGTATGCGCGCGACCCTCGCCCACCGGGGCAGTGCGGTCCTCGGCGTCATGGGGACCTCCTTCCCATGACTACCAAATGCCACGGGAAGCGCTGATCACGCTTCTTTCAGGAAGTTGCGAACCGCCGTACGTACCGCTTCTGCCACGGTGTCTCAACCGCCCCACGGGCATAGTGCTCGCGTACGTAGGTGACGGCCCCGTCGGCCGGTACTCCGTCCAGCACCGCTAGACACGCGAGCGCCGTCCCCGTACGACCGCGCCCGCCCGCGCACGCCACTTCCACCCGCTCGTCCGCACAGCGCCGCCACGCCTCGGCGAGCACGGCACGCGCGCGTGCACGGTCGGCGGGCAGCCGGAAGTCCGGCCAGCGCAGCCACGTCGACTCCCAGTCCGTGGGCGGGGGTTCGGCGCCCAGGAGGTAGATGCCGTACGTCGGCGGGGGACCGGCGGGCAGGGGATTACGCAGCCCCCTGCCGCGCACGAGCCGCCCCGAAGGCAGCCGCAGCACACCCGGCGCCCCCTCCTCCCACGCCTGTGCCGTCACCGCGCGTCCTTCGCCGCCGACAGCAGGAACGCCGCCATCCTGCGCGCCCGGCCGAAGGCGTCCGGGAACACATCCAGTCCGTCCGAGACCAGCGCGCCCTCGTGCAACAGCATCAGTGAACGCCCCAACTCCCTTGCGGAGTCCGGCGCCACGCCACCCGCGAGCCGGGTGAACAGCTCCAGCATCCACCGCTTCTGGCCGGTGATCACCGCGTACGCGGGGTGCGCGGGGTCGCTGATCTCCGCGTGCGCGTTGACCATGCTGCAGCCCTTGCCGCTGTTGGCGCGCATCCACTCCTGGGAGGCGTCGAAGACAGCCAGCACCCGCTCGGTGGGGGAGAGTTCGGCATCCTCGTGGTGGCCGGCGAGGTAGGCGCGCCAGCGGGCGTCGCGGGTCGCCAGATAGTCGACGACGATCTGCTCCTTGGAGCCGAAGCGGTCGTAGAGCGTCTTCTTCGTGACACCCGACTCGGCCGCGATCAGATCCACGCCGACCGCGTGGATGCCGCGCTCGTAGAACAGTCGCGAGGCGGTCTCCAGGACCTTGCGCGCGGCCGGTGTGAGGTCGGGCCGGTCCGGGTCGACGGCCGGCGGGGCGGGGTTCGTCGTCGTACGCATGCCTCCAGGGTATACCGATCTGTATAGTGGAGCCAGGTAGACAGATCTGTATACCTCTGTTCCTGAACCCGATCACGCGAGGCGGTGGCCGCGCCATGAACGTCCTTTTGTCCATCGGATTCGTCCTGACCTGGAGCTCCGGCTTCATCGGAGCCAAGCTCGGCGCCGGCGACGCGAGCGCCGTGACCACGCTGATGTGGCGGTTCCTGCCGCTGGCGCTGGTCCTTGGCGCCGTCGCGGCGGCGGCCGGCAGGAAGCGATGGCGCGGGCTTGGCAGGCGCGCCGTCGGACGGCAGGTCGTCATCGGCGCCCTCTCGCAGAGCGGCTACCTGCTGACCGTCTACTACGCCATCCAACTCGGCGTCTCCAGCGGCACGACCGCCCTCATCGACGGCACCCAGCCCCTGGTCGCGGGCGCCCTCGCCGGACCGCTGTTGCGGCAGTACGTCACCGGGCGGCAGTGGCTCGGCCTGTGCCTGGGGCTTGCCGGGGTCGTCGTCGTCACCACGGCCGACGCCGGCGCCGTCGCGGGCGTGCCCTGGTGGGCGTACGGCGTCCCGTTCCTCGGGATGCTGTCGCTGGTCGCGGCCACCTTCGTGGAGAGCCGCTCGCGCACCCGGGTCGAGCCGATGGTCGCGCTGACCGTGCACTGCGCCACCAGCGCCGTCGTCTTCAGCGGACTCGCCGTCGCGCTCGGCGAGGCCGCGCCGCCCGCCGCGCCGTCCTTCTGGGTCTCGATCGCCTGGCTCGTCGGCCTGTCGACATTCGGCGGCTACGGCCTCTACTGGATCGTGCTGCGGCGCGGCGGCCTCACGCAGGTCAACACGTTGATGTTCCTGATGGCGCCCGTCACCGCCGTGTGGGGAGCGCTGATGTTCGGCGAACCCTTCGGGATACGCACCGCGCTGGGGCTCGTCCTCGGCCTCTCGGCCGTCGTGGTCGTGCGGCTCGGTACGCGCGCGTACCCGCTACGGAGCGGCCGCGACAAGGTGGCGGTTGGGGAGCACGGCCGCGTCGGCCAGCTCCGGGACCTCCACCACGGTGACGCCCGCTGACGCGAGCACCCCGATTCCGTCGGCGCCGGGCACGAACGTGTCCGGCTCCCGCCACGCCGTCACCACGCGGCGCACCCCCGCGTCGACGATGAGCCGGGCGCACGGCTTCGGCCGCGAGGCCCGGTGGGCGCACGGCTCCAGGCTGCTGTAGACGGTGGCCGTGGCGAGGCGCGGGTCGTCGGCGGCGAGCTTGCCGAGCGCGGACTCCTCGGCGTGCACCACCGGGTCCTCGCCCTCACGCGAGTGACCGCGCGCCAGCTCCGTGCCGTCGTCGGCGACGACCACGGCGCCGACGCTGAACGCGGTCCGCGACGGCGGGCACTCGGCGGCCAGTTCGCAGGCCAGCCGCAGCCAGTGCCGGTCCGCCGCGGTGGCCGCCGCGCCGGGGCCCGGGACGGTCGGCGCGTACCGTGTGACGATCACGTCCCCGACCCGCTCCGTGGCCAGCACCCGCATCCGGCTGCGCGGCCCGCCCGGATAGGAACCGGGCCCGAACAGGCGCGGCGCACCCGGCTCACCGACCACCAACGGGGCGACGGCGAGCCGCAGTTCGTCCGCCAGCCCCAGTTGCAACAGCTGCGTGTGCACGCGCGCGCCGCCCTCGACGAGTAGCCGCCGCACACCGCGCGCACCGAGGTCGTCGAGGAGCGCCGCCCAGTCCAGGTGCCGGCCGAGCGACACGACGTCCGCCGCGCCACCCACGCGCGTGCGGGCGCGCGTGGCACCCGATTCGGTCGTGTAGACGAGCCGTTCGCCGCCCGTCGTCCAGAAGGGGTCACCCGGATCCAGGTCCCCGGAGGCGGTGACCGCCACCTTCAACGGGTAGGCGGGCAGCCCGTCGTCGACCCGCTTGGCGCGCCGCCGCGGCGAATTGACGAGCAGCCGGGGTCGGTCCGCGCGCAGCGTCCCCGCCCCGACGAGGATCGCGTCGCTCGCCGCCCGCACCGCGTCCACGCGCTCGAAGTCCTCCGCCCCGGAGAGCAGGAGCCGCTCGGGACCGGTGTCGTCGAGGCATCCGTCGAGCGACACCGCGGCGGACAACAACACGTGGGGGCGGGGCATGGCGACTCCGTGACCGGGCGGAACGTACGCCCCGACCCTATCGAGGCGCCGGCGGCGTGCCGTCCCCGAAGGGGCGCCCGCCCAGCTTCTCGCGGCCGTGCGGGGTCAGCCAGCCGGACGGATCGGGGCCGAGCGGCACGATCCGCGTGGGGTTGATGCCGGTGTGCACCTGGTAGTAGTGCCGCTTGATGTGGTCGAAGTCGACCGTGTCCCCGAAGCCGGGCGTCTGGAACAGGTCCCGCGCGTACGCCCACAGGACCGGGTCCTCGGCCAGCTTGTTGCGGTTGCATTTGAAGTGGCCGTGGTAGACGGCGTCGAAGCGGACCAGCGTCGTGAACAGCCGGACGTCGGCCTCCGTGATCGTGTCGCCGACGAGATACCGCTGCCCGGCGAGCCGCCGCGACACCGTGTCGAGCCGCGCGAACACGTCCCCGTACGCCTCCTCGTACGCGTCCTGCTCGCTGGCGAATCCGGCCCGGTACACGCCGTTGTTCACGTCCCGGTAGATGCCCTCCATCACCTCGTCGATCTCGTCGCGCAGCGGCTCCGGATACAGGTCGGGCGCGCCGTCCCGGTGCAGCGCCGTCCACTCGGTCTCCAGGTCGAGCGTCAGCTGCTGGTAGTCGTTGGTGACGAGCTTCCCGGACGGTACGTCGACGATCGCGGGCACGCTGACACCGCCCGGATAGCCGGTCTCCCGCGCGTCGTACGCCTCACTGAGGAAGCGGATGCCGAGCACCGGGTCGCGGTCGTCCGGGTCGAGCGTGAAGCGCCAACTGCGGTCGTCCTGGATCGGATCGGCGACCGCGAGCGACAGCGCGTCCTCCAGGCCGAGGAGGCGGCGCACCACCAGGGCGCGGCTCGCCCAGGGGCAGGCCTTGCTCACGACGAGCCGGTAGCGGCCCGCCTCCACCGGCCAGCCGTCCCGGCCGTCGGCGGTGATCCGGTCGGTGAAATGACTGCGGGACCGTTTGAAGGCCTTCTTGCCGTACGAGGCGTTGCCGGGCACGTGGGTCTCCCTCCGGGGTCGGACACGATCGTGCGCCCCGAGCCTGCCCGAGGAACGGCCCGCGCACCACCGCGGCGGAGGCGGCTGTCGGTGGCCGATGAGAGGCTCGGAGTGAGCACTGACCGCGATGGCATGGAAGGCGCAGGCATGACGACCACGACCGGCAGCTACCTCACTCTGGACGACGGCCGTCCCGGCGTCCGGTTCACCCGCACGTACGAGAAGCCGATCGACCGCGTCTGGCGCTATGTCACCGACCCGGCCGACCTCGCGCACTGGTTCCCGTCCAGGTTCGAGGCGCAGGAGCTGGCCCCCGGCGCGACGATCCGCTTCTTCGGCGATCCGAACATGCCGGAGTCCGAGGGCACGGTCGTCGCCGCCGAGCCCCCACGCCACTTCTCCTTCATGTGGGGAGGCGACGAGCTGCAGTACGACCTGGAGGAGCGCGGGGACGGCGGCACGCACCTGACGCTCACCAACGTGCTGGTGACCGCGGACACCGCGGCGCGCAACGCGGCGGGCTGGGAGGTCTGCCTGCTCGCCCTCGACGCGGCCGACCGCGGCGAGCCCCTGTCCGAGGAGCACACGGGGGCGACGCCGCGCTGGAAGGAGCTGTACGACGCCTACACGGCGGCCGGCTTCCCCTCCGGCGCGCCCGTGCCCGGCCTGGACGAGGCGTCCTGAGGCCGCCGCACCGCGTGTGCGTACGGTCACAGCCTGAATAGCGGGATCCCACGAACGGGCGCAAAATCGGACACATGTCCTTTATGTCCGCGAGTGTGACGTGGCTCGGACTCGGCCTCACGGTCGGTACCGCGGGACTGGTGACCTACGGTCTTGCGGCGCTCCCGTGCGGGGCCTCGGTCCGGCAGGAGGAGGCCGAGGCGGTCTGCCGCCCGGCCAGGCGGACGGCGCTCGCCCTCGGTGCGCTCGGCATCGCGGCGTTCGTCGTCGGGACGGTGTTCCTTTTTCTGGACGTGACGAACTTCGGCTGAGCGCGGCCGGGGAACGCTTCCGGAATTTCTTCGCGGAAGCCGTCACACATCCGCCCTGGCGCGTGTCGTAGCAGTGAGAGCCACGTAACGAGTGAAGGAGTACTCCATGACCAGCGGTCAGCAAACGATCATCGCCCCCGTCCGGGACCTCGCCGCCGCCAAGGCCGTCTACACCAAGCTGCTCGGCGTGGAGCCGTCCTCCGACGAGGCGTACTACGTGGGCTACGACGTGGCGGGACAGCACTTCGGCCTGAATCCGAACGGGCACCAGCAGGGCATGACGGGACCTGTGGGCTACTGGACCGTCGACGACATCCAGGGGATGGTCAAGTCCCTGGTCGAGTCCGGTGCCGAAGTGGTCCAGGACGTCACGGAGGTCGGTCCGGGCCGCCGGATCGCTTCGCTGAAGGACGCGGACGGAAATGTCTTCGGGGTGCTGCAGGACAGCTGAGCGGACGACACGACGAGCAGTGGGGCCGCGGCCCGAAGGCCACGGCCCCACTCGATCCCGCCGCTACTGGTCACCGCCCCCGTAGGGGCGCGTGATCACTTCCATGCCGTGGTCCGCGGGGTCCATGAAGTACACGCCACGACCCCCGTCGTTGTGGTTGATCTCGCCCGGCTGCTTGCGGTGCGGATCGGCGTAGTACGTGAGCCCCGCGTCCTTGATGCGCCCGAAGATCCCGTCGAACTCCTCCTCGGTGACGAGGAAGGCGTAGTGCTGCGTGACGATGGACTCGGCGGGGATCGTCGCGAAGTCCAGGGTCACGCCGTTGCTCAGGTCGAGCGGGATGAACGGGCCCCAGGCATCGCCCACTTCGAGCCCCAGGATGTGCGCGAGGAACTCGGCGGACTCCCGGCTGTCCCGGGAGTGGACGATGGTGTGATTGAGCTGAACTGCCATGGTGGATTGCCTCCAGAAGGCAACTCCGGCACCTCCATGCCTCACCCGGTCGGTGACCGGCACGCGATGCTGTCCGGGATCTTAGACATGGGGCCGGGTCCGGGGCCAGTCCCTTTCCGGCTTCGGCTCCGGCGTCAGTCCAGGACCAGTTCCGGGTCGTACATGTCGAGCCAGAGCGCCAGGTCCAGCGTGCGCTCCAGGCCGCGCCGCGAGGCCTGCGTGATCTGCGGGGTCTCGCGGTGGGCGGCGGCACTGAGCCGCTCCCTGTCGACGATCTCGAAGACCCGGTGCGAGGGCTTCGCGAGCAGGTCCTTCGCGTGCTCCTGCAGCGCGAGCGCGTACTTCGGATCCTGTGTCGACGGGTAGGGGCTCTTGACCCGGTCGTACACCGACGTCGGCAGCACGTCCGCCGTCGCCTCGCGCAGCAGGCTCTTCTCACGCCCGTCGAACGACTTCAGCGCCCACGGTGTGTTGTAGACGTACTCGACGAGCCGGTGGTCGCAGAACGGGACCCGCACCTCGAGGCCCACCGCCATGCTCGCCCGGTCCTTGCGGTCGAGCAGGACCCGCACGAAGCGGGTCAGGTGCAGGTAGCAGATGCGGCGCATCCGGTACTCGAAGTCGCTCTCGCCCTCCAGGCGCTCGATGTCGCGCACCGCTTCGGCGTAGCTGTCGGCGGTGTACCCCTCCAGGTCGAGCCGCTTGGTGAGCTCGGGCCTGATCACGTCCGAGTCGTCACCGATGTGCTTGCCCATGCTCACCAGCCACGGGAACGCTTCCGCGCCCCGTGCCTCCTCGTCGAAGAACTGGAGGTAGCCGCCGAAGACCTCGTCCGCGGACTCGCCGGACAGGGCGACCGTCGAGTGCTCGCGGATCGCCTTGAACAGCAGGTACAGCGAGGCGTCCATGTCGCCGAGCCCCGCCGGAATGTCGCGTGCCCGGATGACGCGGGCGCGCACCTCGGGGTCGGCGAGCGCGTTCGAGTCGAGCACGATGTCCTGGTGGTCGGTCCCCGACGCCTGCGCCACGTCGTGCACGAAGGGGGTGTCGGGTGTGCCGCGCAGCTCGTCGGCGACGAAGTTCTCGGCCTGGCCGAGGAAGTCGACGGCGAAGCTGCGCACCGTCTCCTGGCCGGCCAGCTGCTCGGCGGCGATCGCCGTCATCGCGGAGGAGTCGAGGCCACCCGACAGGAGCGTGCAGCGCGGCACGTCCGAGACGAGCTGGCGGCGGACGATGTCGTCGAGCAGCTCGCGCACCTTGGCGATGGTCGTTTCCTGGTCGTCGGTGTGCGGCTTCGTCTCCAGCGTCCAGTACGCGCGCTGCCGCAGGCCTTGACGGTCGACGGTGACGATCGTGCCCGGCACCACCTCGTTCATCCCGTCCCACACGGCATGCCCCGGAGTCTTCACGAACGTGAACAACTCGCGCAGTCCGTCGAGGGTGACACGGCGCGCGGCGAGCGAGTTGGCGAGGATCGCCTTGGGCTCGGAGCCGAACAGCACACCGTCCTCGGTCTCGTAGAAGTAGAAGGGCTTGATGCCCATCCGGTCGCGGATCATGACGAGCTTGTCGGCGCGGCCGTCCCAGATGGCGAACGCGTACATGCCGTTGAGCCGCTCGGGCAGCTCCTCGCCCCACTCGAGGTAGCCGTGCAGCACTACCTCGGTGTCCGAGTCCGTGCGGAACTCGTGGCCGAGGGCCGTCAGTTCGGCGCGGAGCTCGGTGTAGTTGTACGTCTCGCCCGAGTAGACGAGGGCGACGTTCCCGTCCGGTGTCTCGACGGTCATGGGCTGCCGGCCGCCCGGCAGGTCGATGATGGCGAGCCTGCGGTGACCGAGGGCCGCGGGGCCCTCGATCCAGGTGCCGCGGTCGTCGGGACCGCGGCACTCCATGGTCTGGGTCATCGCATCCAATGTCTCGGCCGAGGCCCGCAGGTCACGGTCGAAGGAAACCCAGCCGGTGATGCCACACATAACGCTTCCTCCTGCTCGCCGTACGGCCGTGGCCAACCGGGGCAACAAGTTGTACACGGCATCTATGTTTCGAGCGTGTGACATGGAGGCGGGTCGGGTCAATGCGTCCGTAACGTGCCGGAGGGGTCCGACCGAGCGGTTTCGGCCGCCGGTCGTGACGCTAAGCGGAATGATTCCCTTCGCAAATCCCTTGTGGTGGCGGCCTCTTGAGAAAAGTTGCCCTGGGCTACCAGTGTGATCCGGCCACAGGCAAAGAATTGATCAATCCTGCGCCGGGCCCGGCACTGTCTCAGCAAGTGACCCGTCGAACGTCGCCGCCGCGAGCCCGAACGACAGCGTCATGCCGATCCCCGACGTCACCGAGAGCGCTCGGACGCCCGGAGCCACATCGCGTACGAGCAGCGGTCCGCGGGTGCTGCTCGCGTACACGCCCTGCCAGCGTTCGGTGACCCGCACCGAGGGAACGCCCAGGACGCGGGAGGCCTCGCGCAGCAGCAGCTCCGCCGTCGCCTCGTCCTGGAACGGGATCTCCGTCGCGTCGTACGCGTGCGAGTCGCCGACCAGGACCGTGCCGTCGGGCAGCCGCGTGAACATCACGTTGGCGACCACGTCCAGGAGTTCGGGGCTGTGCCCGGTGACCTCGGCGCGCAGCCGGTCGGCCGACGGCATCGCCGTGAAGCCGTCGTAGCGCAGCATCGATGTCGCGGTCAGGACCGCCGAGTCCGTGCGGAAGGAGTCGGGCGCCGCGACGCGGGCCATCGACAGGCGGCAGCGTTCGATGCCGTGTGCCTCGGCCTCCGCCGGGTACAGGCGGTCCAGGTCGTGGCCGACGCAGAGCAGGATCCGGTCCCCGCGCACCGGACCTCGACTGGTGTGCACCGTGCCGGACTCCACGCCGAGCACGTTCGTTCCCCAGGAGATCGTCACGCCGGGCTGCTCGGCCAGCCAGTCCGCGAGCCGCGGCGCCGCCTCGCGCGGGTTCACCCGCAGGTCCGCGGGCAGCAGCGCGCCGCCGGCGAGGTCCTCGTGCCCTTCCGTGGAGCGGCCGAGCGCCTCGCCCACCTGGTCGCGCGTGCGCATCCGCACCGCGTCCGTGCCGCGCTCGTCCCGCAGCTCCTCCAGGACCGCCAGCTCGGTCGCCGACCGGGCCACCACGAGCGCGCCCGCCTCCGGCGCCCACAGCCCGGCCGACTTGGCGGCGTCCACCCAGCCGGTGCGCGAGCGCAGCGCGAGACCGAGGAGTTCGCCGCGCTGCGCCGTGACGCAGCAGTGGCCGAAGTTGCGCACGGACGCGCCCACAGGCCGCCGGTCCCGCTCGACCACCGTGACGCTGAGCCCCCGGCGCACCGCCTCGAAGGCGTGGGCGAGGCCGACGATGCCGGCGCCGACCACGACGAGGTCGCTGCGGCCGGAGGGGAGTGCGGTGGAGGGCGCTGATGCGTTGTTCATGACACCAAGACTGCGGACCGCCCGCCGTCACCCGCAAGCGTTGTCTATACAAGTTTCCTCGTTGTTTACCAGCTGTGCGCCGGGCGCGCTCTTGCTCAGCTCGTGCCCGGGCTGCGAGACTCGACTTGTGAAGACAAGTAGCGAGGAGGGGCCGCTGCACCAGCGGCTCGGCGCCGAGTTCCGGCGACGTATCGAGTCGGGGGAGTGGCCCGAAGGGGTGCCCGTGCCGAGCGAGGCACAGCTGTGCGAGGAGTTCGGGACCTCGCGCGGCCCGGTGCGCCAGGCGCTCGCGCAGCTGCGGGCCGACGGCCATCTGGTCGGCGGGCGCGGCAAGCCGCCCGTCGCCCGCAGGGTCACGCCCTCGCAGCCGTTCGCCTCGCTGATGTCGTTCACGCAGTGGGCCGAGTCGATCGGTCGGACCCCGGGCCAGCACACAGTGGAGGTGGCCCGGCGCCGCGCGAGCCCCGAGGCCGCCGCGCGCCTGGGCCTCGATGAGGGTGCGCCCGGCGTCGACCTCGTCCGGCTGCGCCACCTCGACGGGGTGCCCGCGATGGTCGAGCGGTCCACGTTCGTCCTCGACGTCGGCATGCACCTGTTCGCGTTCGACCCGGACGAGGGCTCGGTCTACGACGCCCTCACCTCGTGCGGCGTGGACCTGGACCGCGCCCGGCACACCATCGACGCCGTCGCGGCGGACCCGCAGGACGCCGAGCTCCTCGGTGTCGATCCCGGCCAACCCCTGCTCCGCGTACGGAGGTTGGCGTACACCGGCGACGGCAGGCCCGTCGAGTACGCGGACGACCGCTATCTGCCGTCCATGGCCACCTTCACCATCGAGAACACCATGGACGGCCGCACCGTCGCGGCCCGCGGCGGCACCGCAGACACCCGCATCACCGTTAAGGAAACCCAGTGATCGAACTCGCCGTCTTCGACATGGCAGGCACCACCATCGACGAGCACGGGGCCGTGTACGACGCGCTGCGGCACGCCGTCGAGTCCACCGGCGTCCGTGTCGACCCGGTCGACCTGCAGACCTGGATGGGCACCGACAAACGCGAGGCCATCGCCGCGCTCGTCCGTATCGGCGGCGGCATGCCCGACGCGGACCTTGTCGAGCGGCAGTACGCGGCGTTCCGCGCCTACCTGCGCGAGAGCTACGCGAAGCAGCCGCCGGAGCCGATAGCCCACGCCGACAAGGCACTTGAGGAGCTGCGCGCCCGCGGCATCAAGGTGGCCCTCACCACCGGCTTCAGCGCGGACGTGGCACTGCCGCTGCTCGACTCGCTCGGCTGGTCCACCGAAGAGGGCGGCAACCTCGATGCGGTCGTCACCTCCGACGAGGTGCCGCGCGGGCGCCCCGCCCCATACATGATCCAGCGCGCGATGGAGAAGACGGGCGTCGTCGATGTGCGGGGCGTCCTCGTGGCCGGCGACACGGTCGTCGACATGGAGGCCGGGTTCAACGCGGGCGCGGCCGTCGTGGTGGGCGTGCTCACGGGACAGCTCACCCGTGAGCAGCTCGAACTCCACCCGCACAGCTACGTGTTGGACGGCGTCGCCGACCTCCCCGGCATTGCCGAGACCCAGAGCCCCTGAAGGTCAGCTGAGCGCCGCGTCCACGATCGCCTGCGCCTCGCTCTGCACCTGGGCGAGGTGCTCGGCGCCGTGGAACGACTCGGCGTAGATCTTGTAGACGTCCTCCGTGCCGCTGGGCCGTGCCGCGAACCATGCGTTCTCGGTGGTGACCTTGACGCCCCCGATGGCCGCGCCGTTGCCCGGCGCCTCGGACAGCCGGGCCGTGATCGGCTCGCCCGCGAGGGTGTCGGCGGTGATGGCGTCGCCGGTCAGCTTCGCGAGACGGGCCTTCTGCTCCTTCGTCGCCTTGGCGTCGATGCGGGCGTAGGCGGCGCCCGACGCGCCGTGCTCCGCGGCGAGTTCGGCGTAGTACACGGAAGGCGTCTTGCCGGTGACGGCGGTGATCTCGGCGGCCAGCAGGGCGAGCAGGATGCCGTCCTTGTCGGTGGTCCACACGCTGCCGTCCTTGCGGACGAAGCTCGCCCCGGCGCTCTCCTCGCCGCCGAACGCCACCGAGCCGTCGACCAGGCCGGGCACGAACCATTTGAATCCGACGGGGACTTCGACGAGTTCGCGGCCGAGGGTGGCGGCGATCCGGTCGATGACGGCGGACGACACGAGCGTCTTGCCGATGGCCGCGGACGCCGACCACTGGCTCCTGTGGCTGAACAGGTAGTGGATGGCGACGGCCAGATAGTGGTTGGGGTTCATCAGGCCCGCGTCCGGGGTGACGATGCCGTGCCGGTCGGCGTCCGCGTCGTTGCCGGTCAGCAGGTCGTACTCGGCACGCCGTGCGAGCACCGAGGCCATCGCGGGCGCGGACGACGGGTCCATCCGGATCTTGCCGTCCCAGTCGAGCGTCATGAAACGCCACGTGGGATCGGTGTCCGGGTTCACCACGGTCAGGTCGAGCCCGTACATCTCGGCGATGCGCGCCCAGTAGTGCACGCTCGCGCCGCCCAGCGGATCGGCGCCGACCCGCACGCCGGAGGCGCGGATGGCGTCGATGTCGATGATGTCGCCCAGGTCCTCGACGTAGCGCTCACGGAAGTCGTACGGCTCCCAGGCCGCCTCTTCGACCGTGCGCGGCGCCCAAGTGGGGTCCTCCAGAAGCTCGTTGGCGCGATCGGCGATCCACGAGGTGGTGGTGGAGTCGGCGGGGCCGCCGTGCGGAGGGTTGTACTTGAAGCCGCCGTCGCGGGGCGGGTTGTGGCTCGGCGTGATGACGATGCCGTCGGCGCGGTCGTCGCCGTCGGCGGCCTTCCCGCGGTTCCAGCGCAGGATCGCGTGGCTGAGCGCGGGCGTCGGCACGAAGTCCTCGTGCGCGTCGGCCAGCACCCGTACGCCGTGCGCGGCGAGGACACCGAGGGCGGTCTTCAGGGCGGGCTGCGACAGGGCGTGCGTGTCCGGGCCGATGAAGAGGGGGCCCGTGATGCCCTCAGCGGCGCGGTGCTCGACGATCGCCTGGGTGATCGCGGCGATGTGCTTCTCGTTGAAGGCGCCGTCGAGGCTGGAGCCGCGATGGCCACTCGTGCCGAAGACGACGCGCTGCTCGGGGCGCGTGACGTCGGGCTCGCGCGTGTAGTACGCCTCGATCAGCTCGTCGACATCGATGAGATCGCCCGGCAGGGCGGGGGTTCCTGAGCGCTCAGCAGTCATGGAAGCAGTCTCCCACCTGCGCCTATGAAGGAAAGTGGGCGGCACAGACGGGAGACAGGTTGGAGCGGCTGACTGCCAGGGAACTCTCAGTCCTCCTCGGGCTCCTGGGACTCCTGCTGGTTCTTCACGATCTCAGCGAGGGTCGCGAGAACCTGCGACTCGACCTTGCCCTTGTCGATGCCGAGCCCGGTGAGCAGCCCGGATCCGTTCTCGTGCTCCAGGAGTGCGAGCAGGATGTGCTCGGTGCCGATGTAGTTGTGGCCCAGGCGCAGTGCCTCCCGGAACGTGAGTTCCAGGGCCTTCTTGGCGTCGGCGTCGAACGGCACCAGGGCGGGCATGTCCTCGGACGCGGCCGGGAGGGCCGCCCTCGCGGCTTCGCGCACGGTGTCGAGCGGCACGTCCTGCGCCAGGATCGCCTTCGCGGCGAGGGCCTCCGGCTCCTTCAGCAGGCCGAGCACCAGATGCGCCGGGGTGATGTTCGCGTTGTTCGCGGCGCGGGCTTCGTTCTGGGCGCCCACCACGACGTTGCGGGCGCGCACCGTGTACCGGTTGAAGCCCTCGCTCGGGTCGATGGGCTTCTCGTCACTCTTGGGCACGAAGCGCTTCTGCGCCGCCTGCCGGGTGACTCCCATGCTCTTGCCGATGTCCGTCCAGGAGGCGCCGGAGCGGCGGGCCTGGTCGACGAAGTGGCCGATCAGGTGGTCGGCCACTTCGCCGAGGTGGTCCGCCGCGATGACGGCGTCCTGGAGTTGGTCGAGTGCGTCGGGGTGGACCTTCTTGATGGCTGCGATCAGGTCGTCGAGGCGGACGTTCGCGTCGGTTGGCTTCGTCATGACGCAACCGTAGGTTGACAGTGAAGTGCTGTCAACTACGAGTTGACACTCGGGTTCGTGTCTCACACGGCCGGCGGGTTCAGCTGCCGGAACCCGTCCTGGGTCCGGTACGGGTAGTACGGATAGGGGGCCTTGACCTCGCTCGCCGCGTCCAGCTTCGCCACCTGCTCCGGCGTGAGCTCCCAGCCGATGGCGCCCAGGTTCTGCGTGAGCTGCTCCTCGTTCCGCGCCCCGATCAGCACAGTGGACACGGTGGGCCGGCGCAGCAGCCAGTTGATGGCGATCTGCGGGATAGCCTTCCCGGTCTCCTCCGCGACCTCGTCGAGCGCGTCCATGACCCGGTACAGGTGCTCGTCCTCGATGGGTGGCCCGAACTGCGCCGTCTGGTGCAACCTGCTGTCGGCGGGCAGGGGCTGCCCGCGCCGGATCTTCCCGGTGAGCCGTCCCCAGCCGAGCGGGCTCCACACCACGGCGCCCACACCCTCCTCCTTGGCGAGCGGCATCAACTCCCACTCGTAGTCCCGGCCGACGAGTGAGTAGTACACCTGGTGCGCGACGAATCGCGGCCGCCCGTGCTTCTCCGCCTCGGCGAGCCCCTTCATCAACTGCCAGCCCGCATAGTTGGAGACGCCGGTGTAACGGACCTTGCCCGCGCGTACCAGGTTCTCGAGTGTTGCCAGGACCTCCTCGACCGGCGTGCTCGCGTCGTACGCGTGCAGCTGGAACAGGTCGATGTGGTCGGTGTCGAGGCGCCGCAGCGCGGCGTCTACGGATGCGATCAGCCGTGACCGCGACACTCCGGCGTCGTACGGCCCCTCGCCGGTCGGCAGTGCGGCCTTGGTCGAGATGAGTGCACGATCGCGCCGTCCCTTGAGTGCCGCGCCGAGCATGTCCTCCGACGCCCCGTCCGAATAGACGTCGGCCGTGTCGAACAAGGTCACGCCGTGCTCCAGGCTCAGATCCACCATGCGCCGCGCCTCGTCGATCCCCGCGGTACCCCACGCGGAAAACAGCGGACCACGCCCCCCGAAGGTCCCGGCCCCAAAACTCAACGCCGGAACCTTCAGGCCGGATGTTCCCAACTGGCGGTACTCCATGGCGATCTCCTCGCTAATGGGCTCAAGACCCCGTTAGTGCGTGCCGCAACAGTAGCAAGGAGTGGCGGGTAATGGAACCAGGGTCCCTTTAGCCGTGGGTCTCCGTGGCGCCCAAGAGGGGCCGGGCGTGTATGCCCGGCCCCCCCCGTTCTGGCGTGTCGACTACCGCCTACGGTAGGGAATTGATCTTGAACGTCGACGTCGTGTTGCGGATGTCCACCGCGTTGTCGGTCAACTTCAGGTTGTGGAAGGTGACTTCGCCGACGGCCGGGCCCTGGCCCGCCTCTGGGAGCTCGTTCGCCCATACGCCGAAGCCGGACTTCGCGTCGTGGGCGTCGCCGCTCTTGCGGGCGCCGGAGATCGTCACGTCCGTGAGGATCGTGTCCTTGATGGGGTACTGGGGTTGGCCTCCCACGTAGTTGGTCTGGAACATGATGCCGCTGTACGTCGGGTCGACGATGTCGACGTCGTTCACCCGGATCCCCTGGAACACCTTCGACGCCGAGAACATCCAGATGCCGGGGAAGGTCTGCCCGCCCCAGAAGTGACCGCCGGAGCGGACGATCGAGGTGTTCTCCAGCCTCGTCGGCTCCGTGCCGAAGCCGTTCATCGGGTAGCCGAAGTCGAGAGAGCTGATGGTGACTCCGGAGTAGACGAGGGTGTCCGCGATGAGGATGTTGCGGAAGGTGTTGTCGTAGCCGCCGTACACGGCGATGCCTGCCGCCCGCCAGGTGAGCAGGGAGCTCAGGTTCTCGTACACGTTGTTCTTCTCGTCCGCGCCGCCCGCGTCGATCGCCGAGAACAGCGCGAAGCTGTCGTCGCCGGTCGCCCGCGACTCGTTGTTCACGACGTGGTTGTCCGTCGACCCGTTCGTCATGTTGACGCCGTCGGCGAACGTGTCCCGGATCCGGGAGTTCTTGATGGTGACCCGGTCCGTGTTGGCGCCCCAGTACAGGCACACCGTGTGCTCGTTCCAGACGTCGTCGATGGTGATGTCGGCGACGTTCGAGAAGTCGAAGACCTTGCCGGGGCCGTCGATCCGCGACGTGTAGTTCCCGAAGAAGGAGAAGTGGGTGAACGTCGAGCCGTTCGCGCTTGCCTCCGCCCGGAAGCCCGCGTCCGTGTTCTCCTGCGACGAAGGTGTGTGGAACCGCGTGAACCACGGGCCCGCGCCGACCACCTTCACGGCCTTCCCGTACACCTGGAACTTGTTCGACGTCTCGTAGTCACCGGCCGGCAGATACACCCCGACGAGCTTGCCGCTCGTGTCCATCCGGACCTTGTCGAGCGCGTCCTGCACCGCCTGGTGCGAGAAGCCGGTCGGCACGGCGTATGCCGCAGGGTCCGGATTGGGGAGTTGCTTCGCCTCCTCCAGGTTGATGAAGTCGATCGCGTACGTGGAGTCGTTCGCGGCGTCCTTCTGGAGCCGGATCTTGCTGCCCTGCGGGACCGTGGCGCCGAGCAGCAGGTTCGCCTCGTCGTAGATGTGGCGGGGTGCCCCAGCACTTGGTGTGTTGCCGGGGCCGGTCTCGGACCCGTACAGCCATGCGTACTTCGACGTCAGGTCGGCGGCCTTCAGGAATCTGCCGTCGACGTACACGTTCAACGTGGAGTTCTTGCCCCCGCCGCCCGCCGCGTCCGGCATCGAGAAGCGGGTGACGAGTGTGTTCGTCGGCGCCTTCGTGGTGAACTCGACGTAGCTGCCGGTCGATTCGAGCGTGACCGCCTTGCGGCCCGAGGCCTCGCCGGCGACGTCGCCGACGGTCCGGTTCGGGCCGACGACCTTCGCTCCGCCGCCGACCGTGCCGTCCTCCGCCTCGTACATGTCGTACGGCATGCTGGCCCCGCGACCCACGAACAGGGGTTGCGTGGACGTGTTGTTGGCGCGCTTGACCGCGAGCTCATTGGCGTCGTCGGCGATCACCGTCTTCACCGTGAACTTTCCCTTGCCCGCGGTCCACGTGCCCAGCTTCACGGGCGGCGTCGTGTCACCGGCCGCGATCGTCCCGTCGTGGGAGCCGGTGAGTGTCTTCACCGCACTTCCGCCGGAGCCCGTGACCGTGAGGGTGATGGCGTGACCGCCGCCCGAACTCGCCTGGTTGCCCTGGTTCTTGAGGGCGACCGAGAAGGTGACCGTGTCGCCCTCGGAGGGCGCGCTCGGCGACCAAGCCACGGGCGACGCCACCAGGTCCGAACTCGTCACCGGCTTCACGACCAGATTCGTCGGGCTGATGTAGTCGTTGTTCGCCTCGTCGCGCTCCACGACCAGCTTGCTCGCGTCGACCACCGCGCCGACCTGGTACGAGCCCGCCTCGTGCGCGCCGATGTCCGCGCTCACCGTGGCCGACGCACCGGCCGCGAGGGCGCTCACCGAACCCGTACCCACCTTCTGCGAGCCGAGCTTGAAGTCGATGTCGGTGGCGTCGGCCGCCTCGGTGCCCGCGTTGCGCACCGTCGCCGACAGCGTGATCTTGTCGGACTCGACCGGCGTCTCGGGCTTCGACGTGATGCCCGTGACCACGAGATCCGGGTTCGGTGCGGGCTCGCCGAGCACCTGGAACTCGGCCAACTGGCCCGCCGAACCACCGGAGTTGGTGGTGAAGACGAGTCGCACGTCCGCGACGCGCGCGGTCAGCGGCACCGTCACCTCGTTGCCGCCCGCCGGATCGAAGCGGTACTCCTTCGGCTCGGTCAGCCTCGTGAACTCCGACGCCTTCTGCTCCCGCCCGAGCACCTCGATCTTCTGTGTACGCGCCGCCCACGCCGCGTCCGGATTCAGCTTCAGGACGAGCGAGGAGACGTCCGCGTTGGCGCCGAGCTTCACGGTGAGGTTGTTCGGGTACGAGCCGGCGGCGCCCTCCCAGTACGTGCTGGTGTCGTCGTCCACCGCGTTCTCCGCGACGTACGTCTGCGTGGTCGACGACGCGGACACGGGCTTTCCGGCCGCCAGGTTCGCGGCCTCGGTCGTGGAACCGTTGCGGGTCACCGTGTTGCTGTTCGCGGACTGGTTGCCCGCCGCGTCCTTCGCCCGCACGTAGTACGTCACCGTCGCCGACGCAGGCTGACTGTCGGTGTACGAAGTGACGTCACCGGCAACCGACTTGAGCAGCTTCCCGTTCGCGTAGATGTCGTACGCGGTGACCTTCACGTTGTCGGTCGATGCCCGCCAGTCGAGCTTGACCTCGCCCTTCGTCGCCTCGGTGAAGGAGAGGGCGCCGGGTGCGGTGGGTGCCTGCGTGTCGCCCGAATCGCCCTTGCGTGTCACGGAGTTGCTGTTCGCGGACTGGTTGCCTGCCGCGTCCTTCGCCCGCACGTAGTACGTGAGCGAGGCCGACGCGGGCTGCGTGTCCGTGTACGTGAGGGTGTCGCCGTCGACCGAGGCGCGCAGCCGCCCGTCCGCGTAGATGTCGTAGCCGGCGACCTTCGTGTCGTCCGTGGAGGCCTTCCACGTCAGCTTGATCTGACCGGACGCGGGCTCCGTGTAGGCGAGATCGCCGGGCGCTGTCGGTGCCTCGGTGTCGCCGGTCGTCGGCCCGTACACCTCCAACTCGCCCAGCTGTCCGGCCGGTTGGCGTGTGTTGGCCGTCACGAGCATGCGTACGTAGCGCGTCGTCACCGAGTCGAACGTGATGCTCTGCCGCTGTCCGTCCGCCGCGCTGAACTCGTACGGCTTCGATGCCGCCAGGTCGGTGAAGTCCGAGCCGTTGGCGCTGCCCTTCACGGCCAGTGTCTGCGTCCGGGCCTCCCAGGTGGGCGGCAGCCGCAGCTCCACACGGTTCACCCGCACCGACGCGCCGAGATCCACCTGCACCCACTGGGGCAGCGCGTCGTTCTTGCTCTCCCAGTAGCTCGACAGGTCACCGTCACCCGCGTTGGCGGCCGCGTACGTCTGCGTCACTGAACTGGCCGTGAACGTCTTGCCGCGCGCCAGGTTCACCGACGAGTCGGCGGCCCCGTGCACCTCCAGCTCCGCCAACTGGGCGGCCTTCCAGCCGGTGTTGGCGGTCACCACGACCCGTACGTACCTCGCCTGCGTGGCGGGGAAGGAGACGTCCACCGTGTTCCCCGACCCGGGCGAGAAGGCGTACGGCGCCGAGGACTTGAGGGTGTCGAACGTCGTGCCGTCGGCGCTGCCCTGCACCGAAAGCGTCTGCGTCCGGCTCTCCCACGAGGCCGGCAGGCGCAGCGTCACCTCGTCGACGCGTGCCGTGGACCCCAGGTCGACCTGCGCCCACTGCGGCCAGTCGGCACCCGAACTCTCCCAGTAGGTCGAGGGGTTGCCGTCCGAGACGTTCCCCGCCCCGTACCCCGACTTCGCACTGCTCGCCTTGGTCTGCGCCCCCGCAGCGAGATTGGGCCCGCCCGTGGCCTGCGCCGCGACGGCGGGCAGGCCGAGTAACGCCAGGGTGAGCGCGAGGAGGACCACCGAGAGGCTCCGCCACCGCCGTCTTCCGCCGGATCTGAACACGCACTGTCCGAACATGCTTCTCCTGTCCCTGCACCGTTGTTGTGGGTGAATTAAGGACGTGCATCAGGTTCTTGCGTTCAGTTGTTGGAGAATTGCAGAGCTGTGTTGCTGAGTCCACTGTTTGAACAGAGAGAGTTGCGGTGAGGGAGAATCGAACGGTCACCACCCGCCGTACCACGTCAGGGGAACCAGACCGATGCCCGCTGCCCACGTCACCCTCTCCGACGTCCTGAACGCCGCCGCACCGGAGGCGACCGGCGCCCTCTGGCGGCTCGACGGCGCGGCCCGCCAGCTCGACGCGAACGTCGTCCGCCTGCGGCCCGGTGGGGGCGGCGACGCGTACGTGGAAGCCGAGCTCGATGTGCTCCTCGTCGTCGTGGAGGGCCACGGCACGCTCCACCGGGCGGGCGTGGACGAGGAGGTGGCGCCCGGCACGCTCGCCTTCGTGCCTCGCGGCGAGCGGCGCGCGGTCAGCGCAGGCGAGGACGGACTCGTCTACCTCACGGCACACCGAAGGCGGCCGGGCATGACCATCCGCCGCGCGGAACCGCAGGTCACAGCCGAGGGTGGCGAGGCACCCTGCCTGCTGCCCCGAGTGTGCGCGTCCTGCGGCCGGGCCGCCGACGACGCAGGCGCCCTGTACTGCGCCCGGTGCGGGAAGCGCCTGGAGGGGCGGGGAGAGGCGCAGTGATCCGGCCTTCCTTGAGGCGAAGGGATCACGCCAGACGGTGCGGCCCGCGCCTCGACTCCGGCCGTATGTACGGGATGTGGCGCCACGACGCCGTAACTTCTCGCCACTGATTCAACACGTGAAGTTACCGAAATCCGGGGGTGCGGGATGAAGTCCGCCGCCGTCCCCGGCAGACTCTGACGCACGGCGGCCGCGTACTCGGGCAGCGGTCGCCAGGGGAGGGAGCACCATCGGGGAGTCCGCGGGCGTGGGGCACGCGGACTCCCCGACCCCGCCGCCCCGACACCCCGCAGGCGCTGCGCGGCACGGAGCCCGCCTCTGGTTACGGTTCCGGCATGGCCGACTACCGCATTGAGACCGTCCGCAACGGCGACCGCGACTGGACCGCCCGCAACGACCGCGGCGCCGAGGTCCGCATCGCCCCCGCCGACAGCGAGGGGGCCCAGCCGTCCTTCACCCCCGTCGAACTCCTCCTGGCCGCGCTCGGCGGCTGCGGCGGCCTCGTCGTCGACCGCACGGCCCGCACCGTGCCGCACGACGAGCTGCGCATCACCGTCGAGTCCGTGTCACGGCCGGAGGACGACGGCCGGGTCGGAGCCGTCCGTGTCTCGTACGAGATCGAGCTGCCGGAAGGGGACACGCAGGCCGCCGAGGCACTCGAACGCGGCATCCGCCTGACCCACGAGAAGTACTGCACGGTCAGCCGCACCGTCGAACACGGCGCGCGCGTCGAGGCGCTGGGCCCCGACGGCACGGTGCTCTTCATGGGCGGCTGACAAAGCTGACACGACCGGGCGCGGTCGACCGCGCCCGGCCCCATACCGCCTACGGCAGCGCGTGCACCTTCGGCCCCACCGCGTTCGACCAGGCGTTGCCCGCCGTCGCGTCCCAGTTCGTGGACCAGGTCATCGCGCCGCGCAGCCCCGGATAGGTCTTCGCGGGCTTGAACGTGCCGCAGCCGGTGCCGCGTGCCAGGCAGTCGAGCGCGTTGTTCACGACGGACGGGGCCACGTAGCCGCTGCCCGCGCCGCGCGTCGACGCCGGGACACCGAGCCCGACCTGCGAGGCGTCGAGGCCGCCCTCCAGCTGGATGCAGGCGAGCGCCGTCAGGAAGTCGACGGAGCCCTGGCTGTAGACCTTGCCGTCGCAGCCCAGCATCGAACCGCTGTTGTAGTACTGCATGTTGACGACCGTGAGGATGTCCTTCACGTTCAGCGCCGTCTTGAAGTACTCGCCGGACGTCGACTGCATGTCGATGGTCTGCGGCGCCATCGTCAGGACCAGCTTGCCGCCCGCCTTCGCCGACAGCTGGCGCAGCGCCTTCGTCATGTACGTCGAGTTGAGCCCGTTCTCCAGGTCGATGTCGACGCCGTCGAAGCCGTACTCCTGCATGAGCCGGTACGTGCTGTCCGCGAACGCGGTCGCCGACGCGTCGCTGTTGACCGAGACGCTGCCCTTCTCCCCGCCGACCGACAGGATCACGGACTTGCCCGCCGCGTGCTTGGCGGCGATGTCCGCCTTGAAGTCGGCGGCCGAGGCGTAGCCCACCGCCGGGTCGAGGTTGAAGGTGATCTGCCCGGGGGTGGTGGTGGCGTCGGCGAAGGAGACGGCGATGATGTCGTACTGCGACTGCACGTCACGGAGCTTCTGGACGGTCGCGCCGTTGTCGAAGTTCTGCCAGTACCCGGTCAGCGCGTGCTTGGGCACGGTTCCGCCGCCGGGGTTGCCGCCGGACGTGGCCGTCCTCGCGCTCACCGCCGCCGACTTCGCCGATTCGCCCGCCGCGTTCGTCGCGGTGACCTGGAAGTTGTACGAGGTGTCCGCCGCGAGCCCGGTGACGGTCGTCGAGGCACCCGTCACGGCGGCGACCTTCGTGCCGTCCCGGTAGACGTTGTAGCCGGTGGCGCCCGAGACCGGGGACCAGGAGAGGCCGATGGAGGACGAGGTGGCCGCGCCCGCCGCGAGGCCCGTGGGAGCGGCCGGGACCACGACCGGATCCGAGCCGCCGCCCCCGTCGGGTCCAAAGACGTTCACATCGTCGACGTGGTACGCGCTCTGCCCGTACCAGCCGTGCGTGTAGATGGTCACGGAGGTCGTGTTCGCGCCGGTCGTGAAGCTGGTCGTGAGCTGCTGCCAGGAGGAACTGCCGGGTGTCCACGTGGACACGTCGGTGGTGCCGGTGCCGCTCGCACCGAGATAGGCGTACCCGCCCTGCACCCAACTGCTCAGTGTGTACGTCGAGTTGGGCTTTACGGCGACGGTCTGGCTGCACTTGGCGTTGTCCTGGCCCGCCGGGGTCGCCTTCAGGGCCTTCGTGCCGCCGTGCACGGGGGAGGTCACGACGGAGCCGCTGCCCGCGGAGCACGTCCAGTTGCTCAGGTCCGACTCGAAGCCGGCGTTCTTGGCCACGTTGACGTCGGCGGCCTGCGCGGGTGCGGCGAGCGCGGTGACGCCGAGCGACGCGGCCGCCACGACGGCGAGAGCGAGGCCGGGTCTGCGTCTGCGAGGGCGTGCACGGTCCACGGGGGAGCCTCCTGGGAAGAGGTGGAGAAGCTGCGGATGTGAACGGTGGCCACCGCTGTGTGCGCCAAAGTTGGTTCAGACCAATCGAGTTGTCAAGACCTCTGGCACGCACGTCAACGACGCCGGACGGAAGGTCCGGCGCCGTTGACGAAGGCGGAAGGTCGGTGGGTTCAGCTCAGTCCGCGCAGGTAGGCGGCCTGCCCCACGTGCTGCAGATCGTCCGCGAGCACGCTGATGAGCCGGACGCCCAGCGTCACCGGCGGATCCCAGCCCTCGTCGACGACACGGTCGAGATCGGCGTCCTTCAGGCCGCCGAGGAACCCGAGCGTCTGCTCGTGCACCGCGTCGTAATAGCCCGTGAGGAGCTCGCCCGAGGCGACCCGCACCTGGCCGACCTGCTTCGGCGTGTGTCCGTACCCGGTGTCCGACTCGGCGAGCGGCAGATCGAACCGCTCCGCCCAGCCGCCCGCGAGCCATACCTGCTGGAGTCCCGCGGCATCGGCGATGTGGTCGTCCTGGACGCGGGTGAGATGCCAGATCAGCCAGGCAATGGAATTCGCCGTGTCTTCCGGTCGCTCGTGCAGCGCGTCGACGGAAAGCCCCTCGACTGCCGAGTGCACCTCTTCCTGAATACGGCTGTAACCGTCCATGAGTACGTCATGTGAGCGCATGCGTGCAGTGTCTCCGACCTGAGGGATTTCGGCCAACGGTCGCCGTGAATATGCCCGGAGACTGGCGTGAAAGCCATGGTGACACCGCCTCCCAGGTGCCGATACTTGACGAGGGAACGGTTGAACGTTGTTCGTGGGCGGCGACCCGCGGGCCAATTGCCCGGGTAATTCTCGCCGTTGCGGTGGAGCACTGATCGTTTGGCACAACTGTCAATACAGCCGGGCGCCAGGCAATGGGGGAGACCGTGCACGACGAATTCCTGTGCCACGTCACCGCGTACGGAATCTGCGGTGGCCGGCGCGTGGGTGTTCCGCTCGGCACATATCGCGCCCCCACTCTCGCGCTGGCCCTGTGGTGGCTGCGCGACCGGGCCATGTGGATGGCCGAGCGCCTCGACCCGCGCCCCGGCCTGGGCCACTTACCCGAGGGTGCGCTGACGCCCATGGCCGATGACGCACCCGATGTGCCGGAACAACTGCGGGCCTGGTGCGCCGACCCGGACCAACAGGAGAACGTCGCGGAGGAGTTGGCCTCCGGACGGCTCGTCAGGATCGTGACCCGCGACGACACCACCGAGTACGAGCTCCTCGCCGAGTCCGTCGACGCGGTCCGCATGGCCCGCACCCAGCCGCGCCGCCGCGGCCCGCGGCGCCGCATGACAGTTACCAATAGTCACTGACAAGAGTGACACGGCGCTTGATCGCGCCGACTCCGGGGCAGTCTGATCACGCTCTGTAAGAACGATCACTCCGGGGACACCGAAATGAAGCGCTTCATCAAGCACAGATCCGTGCTGCTCGCCCTCGCCCTCCCACTGCTCGGCGGCGCCACGACCGCCCTCGCACCCACCTCGGCCGCCGCACCCGGCGCCGTACCGCCCGGCCAGGTCTGCTTCTGGACCGAGATCGGCATGCACGGCCAGGCGTGGTGCTACGGACCGCCCGGCTACGCCGACGCGGAGAACGGGACGGCGCGCCACGCCGCCTCCTTCGAGTCCCGCGTCTCGGGGACCGTCTACGCCATCAGCTACACCTCGACCGGCTGCCTCTACCGGGAGATCAGGCGCGACGACTACTCCGAGAACTGGGAGTGGTCCGGAAAACTCGACGGTGTCGCCGACACCACCATGGGGTGCGAGCCGGGCTGACGCGCGCCATGAACCGCCGAACCCGCGCACTCGCCGTTCTGGCCTGCTCCCTGCTGCTCCCGCTCGCGGGCTGCACCACGGAGCACACCGACCGGCCGGCCCGCACACCCGACGACACCATCAGGGCCGCGACCCAGACGCTCACCGACCGCTGCCTGACCCGACAGGGCCTCACACCGCCCCGGCCGGGACAGCGCCCGGCCAACCGGGCGGAGGAGCAGCGTGTCGCCGCCGCCCTCTTCGGCCGGCCGCCCGCCGAACTCTCCCTGACCCTCGCGAACGGCATCCCCGTACGCGCCCACACCGACGGCTGCCTGGCCGCCGCCCAACGCACCCTCTACGGCGACCAGAAACGCTGGTTCCAGGTGTCGACCGTCGTCAACAACCTGGGGCCCGAGGCCGCCCACCGCGACCTCAGCCTCGCCTCCGTGCGCGCACGGCACCGGGCCGAACTCACCGACTGGCAGCGCCTGCGGGCCCGCGCGCTCGACGCGTCCACCCGCGTGCTGCACACCTCCACCCACTGACCCAGCAAGGAGAACAGACCTCATGAAGCACCCGATCGCCCTGGTCACCGCCGCGGTCCTCGCCCTCGGCGGCGCCGCGCTCCCCGCCACCGCCTTCGCGGCCCAATGCCCCAGCGGCGAGTTCTGCGCCTGGACCGACGCCAACTACACCGGAATGCGCTGGAACTGGTCGGGCGACGACCACGACTGGGAGGACGGCATCCAGGACGAGGACTCCTCCTGGGCCAACCACGGAATCTCAGGGCCAGGCATCAAGGACCATGTCCAGGTCTACGAGAATCCAGGCCTCGTCGGCTTCGGCACCGTCTGTCTCGCGCCCGGCCAGGAGATCGCCTCCAACGGCTGGGCCAACGACAGCGGCGACTCCCACACGTGGAAAATGGAGTGCTGAACTCGCGTGCCGGTGACATGAGTTCAGAACGTGTCGGCGGTGTGCGGCGCTAGCTCCGTGCGCAGCGCGGCGTCGAGCATCGACGCCGCGCCCTGCGTGTGCTCCACCACCAGACCGGCGCGCACCAGCGTCGCCACCGGCGTCGCCGCCATGTACGCGGTCGCCAGATCGCGGGCCTCCAGGCTCAGATCGGGCGCGTCGTCCGTGGGCGCGTACGAGAAGCCGTCCGGCGAGGCGATCAGGCGGAACGTCCCCGCGTTCGCCGGGAGCCGCGCGTCACGGACCGCGAGCACCACATCCACGGGCGCCGCCCAGGCGCGGGCCGCGAGCGCCGCGCGCACGTCCACCAGGCGCACCCACAGCGCCGGTTCGACGCTCTTGACGCTCACCTGATCGCGGTCGGCCGCGAACAGCGGCAGGGGATCGTCCAGCGGCCTGCCGTGCGCGCGCACCGTGCCCGTCAGGTCGATGTCCGCGAGATACCGCCACAGCGCCGCCGCACCCGCCGGCGTTTCGGCCTCCAGCTCCTCGACGCTCACCAGGCCCGGCACACCCCCGGACCAGTCACCCGACTTCGTGCGGTAGATCGCGTAACCGGCGAGCGGATCGCCGAGCGCCACCACGCGCGGCGGCGACAGGCTTTCGTCCTCCTCGTCCTGCCGCGCCAGCCACTGCTCGCGCCACCACGCGTGCGTACGCGCGTGGCGGCCCGCCCGCGGCCCGCGCGTCGTCTCGAAGTACGGCGCGAGCACGGCGGGCACCGAATCGGTGTCGAGCAGGCGCAGCGGACGCTCGTCGGGCGAGATGCGCAGCCCCAGTGCGCGCCGCGAGTCGATCTCCACGCTCGCCCCGTACGTGCCGGGGCCGAAGCCGAACCGGCCGTAGATCGACGCCTCCGACGCCCACAGCGCGGCCAGCGGCGCGCCCTGTTCGGCGCAGCGGGCGAACAGCTCGGCCATCATCGCCGACAGCACGCCGCGCCTGCGGTGCGTGGGCGCGACCGAGACGTACGACAGACCGGGGCAGGGGAGGTCGCCGCCGCCCGGAACGGAGACGGAGAAGGGATGCGCCGCGGCGAAGCCGACCAGTTCCTCCCCGTCGTACGCGCCGATCCGCAGGCAGCCCGACAGCATCTGCTGTCGCTGCTTGCGGCGCTCGTCGTCCGGTGACTCGTGGAAGACGAGATGGGCGAGCGCCAGGGCTCGTTCGATGTCGGACTCGGGTACCTCGCGGAGGCGGACGGAACCAATGATCATGATCATCGACTGTAGTGGCGCCCCGCCCTCGCCCACCTCAGCGGCACCGACCCCGCTGAGGTGGGCGGGCGGCGGGGTCCGGGCCGTCCGCCCGCGCGCGTGCGGCCGACGCCGGCGCGCGCACACCGGAACTTCGGCCCGAAGGGGCCGGACGGATGCACCCGGGCCCGAAAAGTCTCACCCGCGATCGCCCCGACCGCGCAACCGGTCGCCGAGGCGCCTCATGCCGCGCCGGGCATGGCTCTTGACCGTGCCCAGCGGCCAGCCGGTGCGCTCGGCGATCTGGGGCTGCGTCAGGTCCTCGTAGAACGTGAGGCGCAGCACCGTGCGCTGGGTGCTCGGCAGGCGCGCCAACTCCTGGGACAGCACGAGCCGTTCGACGACGGCGTCCATGCCGGCGTCGGTCGCGGGTTCGCGGCCTGCCGAGACGGCGTGCCGCCCGGCCACCGCCTCGAACAGTGCCGCGCGCCGGCTCCGCGCGGCGAGCGCGTCCGCGACCCGGTGCCGCGCGATGCCCGTCAACCAGGCGGACGGCGGGCCCAGTTCCGGCCGGTACCCGGACCGGCCGCGCCAAGCGGCGAGGAACACCTGCTGCATCACGTCCTCCGCCTCGGAGCGGTCGCCGAGCGCCCGCTGGGCCAGGCCCCGCACCAGCGGCGCCCACCGCCGGTACACCTCGGCGAGGCAGGCGACGTCACCCGCGGCGAGACCGTCCGCCAGGGCGGCCTCCGACACCTCGCGCGGGTCGACGTTCCGCGACAGCATCCCTGGGATCCTCAACGCCCCGTCAACTCCTCGAAACGATCCTGAACTCGACTCGTGATGGCCAGGACCGGGCGCGCGCAGCGCTCGCCGGGTCACGGCCCGGTCATCCTGGAAACGACTCCCGCCGCACGACAACCCGCATCGGTTGTGCGTCGTATCGTGGGCCGATGGACGAGGGGCAGCGGGCACGCGAAGCGTCACCATCGGAGGCGGGCGTCACCACCGGCGCCCTCGCCAGGCGGCTCGGGGTCTCGCCGACGACCCTGCGCAGCTGGGACCGCCGCTACGGGCTGGGGCCCGCGCAGCGCTCGACGGGACACCACCGGCGCTGGACCGCCGAGGACATCGCCGTCGTCGAGGAGATGTGCCGGCTGACCACGACGGGCCTGCCGCCCGCAGAGGCCGCGCGCCTCGCGGGCAAACGCCTCGCGACGGAGCCCGCAAGGCTGCCGCTCCAGCGCCCCGCACCGGCCGCGCCCGCCTCGCCTGCCACGCTGGAGCGCCAGTGCCGGGGCATCTCCCGCGCCGCGACCCGCATGGACGCGCCGACCGTGCAGAACCTGCTGACCGAGGCCGTGACGGAGCACGGCCTGGTCAACGCCTGGCAGGACGTGATGGCGCCGGTGCTGCACGCGGTGGGCCGCAAGTGGGAGGAGGCGGGCGACCGGTACGTCGAGGTCGAGCACCTGCTGTCCTGGCACGTCTCACGCACCCTGCACCGCGCCGCCGCCCCCGTCGAGTCCACCCTGGCACTGCCGCCGCTGGTCCTCGCCTGCGTCCCCGCCGAACAGCACGTGCTCGCCCTGGAGGCGCTCAGTGCCGGTCTGAGTCAACTGGGCGTACCGCAGCGGATGTTCGGGGCGGCCGTGCCGGTGGAGGCGGTGTCGGCCGCGGTGCGCAGGACCGGGCCGCGCGTCGTCGTGCTGTGGGCGCAGGCCCGCTCCACCGCGAGTCTTCCGCTGGCCAGGCACCTCGCCGAGACCCGCTGGGGGGTGCGCGGCGCCCGCGGCAAACCCGCCGTGATGCTGGCCGGGCCCGGCTGGGCTGGCAGGGGTGTGCGCGGCGCGCTGCACCCGGCGACGCTGCCGCAGGCCCTCGACCAGATCGGCCGCCACTACCCGGAGATCAGTCGAGCCCCCGGGCCCGCTTGAACCGGGCAAGACCGTCCGGCAGTTCGACGATCGGGTCCGGATAGTCGCCGAGGGCGGCCCGGTCGAGCCCGGTCGCCTTCCACGGCGTGTGCACCGCGGAGCCCTCTACGTCCGCCAACTCCGGCACCCAGCGCCGTACGTAGGAGCCGTCCGGGTCGTAGCGCTTGGCCTGGGTCACCGGATTGAGCACCCGGTTCGGGCGGCTGTCCGTGCCGGTGCCCGCCATCCACTGCCAGTTCAACTGGTTGTTCGCGACGTCCCCGTCCACCAGCAGGCTCAGGAAATGGCGCGCGCCCACCCGCCAGTCCACGTACAGCGTCTTGACGAGGAACGACGCGGTGAGCAGCCGGCCCCGGTTGTGCAGCCAGCCCTCGTGGCGCAGCTGCCGCATCGCGGCGTCCACCACCGGGTATCCCGTACGCCCCTCCTGCCACGCCTCGACCTCCCGAGGTGCCGTGCGCCAACGGTCGTGATGCGTGCGGTAGTCGGCGTGCGCGGCGTCGGGACGAGCGGCCAGCACCTGGTGGTGGAAGTCCCGCCAGGCCAGCTGCCGCAGATACGCCTCCGCGCCCGGGCCGCCCGCCGCGCGCGCCCGGTGGGCGGCCTCGACGGGACCGACCGTGCCGAAGTGCAGATGCGGCGAGAGCCGCGACGTGGCATCGCCCGCGAGGTCGTCGTGCCGGTCCTCGTACGCGGCGATCCCCGACCGCAGCCAGGAGGACAGCAGCGTCCGGCCCGCCCGTTCGCCGCCCTCGGCGAGCCCGGGCGACACCCCCGCCACATCGGCCCGCTCGGGCAGTACCTCGCCGCCGACGCCGTCGGGCACCCGGACGGTGCGCGGCGCCCGCACGACGGCCCGCGTCCCGTGCTGGGCCCAGCGCCGGTGGTAGGGCGTGAACACCGCGAAGTGGTCCCGGGCGTCGGGCGTGACGGCGCCCGGCGGAACGCAGGTGACGACGCCGTCGTGCGCCACCAGGTCGCAGCCGAGGCGGTGCAGCGTGTCCCGCAGCCGGTCCTCCCTGCGGTGCGCGTACGCGGAGACGCCGCCCGCCACGTGCACGGCGCACGCGTCCGTCTCGGTCACCACCTTCGCCACCTCGTCGACCACGTCGCCCGAGCGCACCACGAGCCGCCCGCCCCGGTCCCGCAGCGCCGCGTCCAGATCCCGCAGGCAGTCGGCGAGAAACGCCTCCCGGTTCGGGACGAGGAACCCGGCCACCCCCGTGTCCCGGACGAACAGCGGCACCACGACGTCCGCAGCGGTCGACGCCGCCCGCAGCGGCGGGTGGTCGTGCACTCGGAGGTCGGAGGTGAACAGGACGACGTGGACACGCACGGAAAGGCTCCAGGTGGAGGGGGCGGCAAGCGGGCTACGTCAGGCCTTCCCGGCCGACGGCGTACACGGATGCACGATCACCCGCACGAGGTGCTGCCGGTGGGTCCCCGCTCGGCCGTGGCCGCGATGTTGCGCGCCATCCCGCCGAACACCACGGAGTGGAACGGCGCCACGCTCCACCAGTACGCCTGGCCCGCGAGCCCGTGCGGATGGAACAGCGCCCGCTGCCGGTAGCGGGAACGCCCGCCGTCCGCCGCCTCCACGGACAGCTCCAGCCAGGCCAGGCCCGGCAACCGCATCTCGGCGCGCAGCCGCAGCAGCCGGCCCGGCTCGATCTCCTCCACGCGCCAGAAGTCCAGCGAGTCGCCGACCCGCAGCCGCGCCGCGTCCCGCCGCCCACGCCGCAACCCGACGCCGCCCACCAGCCGGTCGAGCCACCCGCGCACCGCCCACGCCAGCGGGAACGAGTACCAGCCGTGCTCCCCGCCGATGCCCTCCACCACGTCCCACAGCCGCCCCGGCGACGCCTCGACCAGCCGCTCCCGCTCGTCCGTGTAGAGGCTGCCGCCCGCCCAGTCCGGATCGGTGGGCAGCGGATCGCTGGGGGCGCCCGGCAGCGCGGCGGACGACCAGCGGGTGGCCACCTGCGCCTCCTGGACGCGGCGCAGCGCCAGCCGCACCGCCTCGTCGAACCCGATCGGGGAACCGGGCGGATAGGCCACCCACTCCTCGATGTCGTGCTCGTGGCAGACGACTTCGTGGCGCAACGACTCGGTGAGCGGGCGGGCGATGGAGGCGGGCACGGGCGTCACCAGGCCGACCCAGTGGCTCGACAGGCCGGGGCTGAGCATCGGCACCCCGACCACGACGCGCCGCGGCAGCCGCGCCACGGCCGCGTACCGGAGCATCATGTCGCGGTAGGTGAGCACGTCGGGCCCGCCGACGTCGAAGGCGCGGGACACCTCCGAGGGCATCGCCGCACTGTCCACGAGGCAGCGCAGCACGTCGCGGACCGCGATCGGCTGGATCCGGGTGTGCACCCAGCTCGGCGTCACCATCACCGGCAGCCGTTCGGTCAGATAGCGCAGCATCTCGAACGAGGCGGAGCCGGACCCGATGATCACGGCGGCCCGCAGCACCGTCGTCGGCACGCCGGAGTCGAGCAGGATGTGCCCGACCTCCGCCCGCGAGCGCAGATGCGGCGACAGCTCCGGCTCGGGCACGCCCGCGGGCGTCAGGCCGCCCAGATAAACGATCCGCCGCACACCCGCCCGGCGCGCCTCTTCGGCGAAAGCCGTCGCCATCTCGCGGTCGGTGCGCTCGAAGTCCTTGCCGGTGCCGAGCGCGTGCACCAGGTAGTAGGCGACGTCGATGCCGCTCAGCGCGGCGCCGAGCGAGTCGCGGTCCGTGAGATCGCCCCGCGCCATCTCGACATCGCCGGCCCACGGGTGATCCCGGAGCTTGGCGGGGGAGCGGGCCAGGCAGCGCACGTGATGCCCGGAGGCGAGCAGTTCCGGCACCAGGCGGCCGCCGATGTAGCCGCTCGCCCCGGTGACCAGGCACCGCTGTCCGGCACGTTCCGCGTTCATGCGTCTCCCTCGCTCGCCCCCTGTCCACCACCGTCCGCCCCGTGAGCGACTTCCGCATCAACAGGGCGGGTGGATGCAGCAGGTCGGAGGCGGTCCGTGAGCGAGGGATAATGCCTTCGCGGCGAAGCTGGGGCACGGCAGGCCTCTCCCGGAAGTCCGAAGGGACACGTGGTCGTCCTTCAGACGACGAGCCGGGGGGTCGGTCACCCCGACGAATCCGGCAGGACTGCGCGGCCTCATGCGGGGTATCAGCAGGCTGCGGGTGTCCATCGCGGAGTCCCGCAGGCGTGAAAGAGACACGAATGACCGAGTACATGGACGGGGCATTGATCCCCACAGGCTTCGACGAGGCAGTCGGGCCACTGATGCAGGCCACCCACTACGCAGGCGACGAGGGGTGCCTGGCCGACGCGCGCAGGTTCGCCGACGTGTTCCTGACGAGGCTGCGCCAGGAGTGGTGCGTCGAGCTCGACCCGCGCACGGCCGGGGACGTCCTGCTCGTCGTCAGCGAGCTGATCACGAACGCCGACCGGCACAGCGCGGGCCCGTACGTCCTGGAACTCGAAGGCACGTCGCGGCACGTCGCCGTCACCGTCTACGACAGCAGCGCCGCCGTGCCGGTGCGCTTCCCGCGCGACCCGGCACGCGTGGGCGGGCACGGCCTGGAGATCGTGGACGCGCTCGCCGTCGTCTCCGTGGAGCAGGTGCCGGTCGGCAAGCGCGTGCGCGCCGTGCTGACACTCGCCTCCTGAACGACCGCGCCGTTCGGCGGCGCACAGCGGTGTTCCAGAATGGAGCCCTGACCCGTGAACGCGCCGGTCAGGGACATCTGTTCAGGAGGACGACATCGACACCGCAGACACGAGGGGCACGGTGGGCGAACTCGCCGCCGCGCTCCCGGACAGCACCCTCGTCACCGACCCGGACGTCCTCGCGTCCCTCGGCCACGACGACGCCGAGTGGGCGCCGACGGGCCGGCCGCTCGCCGCGGTGCGCGCCACGTCCGCCGAGGAGGTCGAGTCCGTGGTGCGGGCCTGCGCGGCCCGGCGGATACCGGTCGTCACGCGGGGCGCGGGCACAGGACTCTCCGGCGGGGCCAACGCGGTCGACGGCTGCCTCGTGCTCGACGTGTCGAAGATGAACCGCATCCTCGAGATCGACACCGAGAACCTGATCGCCGTCGTCCAGCCCGGGGTCGTCAACAACGACCTCAAGGCAGCCGTCGCCGAGCACGGCCTGTGGTACCCGCCGGACCCGGCCAGCGCCCCCTGGTCCACGATCGGCGGCAACGTCTCC
Organism: Streptomyces nidicola; assembly: GCF_050106155.1. Lineage (NCBI taxonomy): Bacteria > Bacillati > Actinomycetota > Actinomycetes > Kitasatosporales > Streptomycetaceae > Streptomyces > Streptomyces nidicola. The sequence continues at coordinate 151,939 of NZ_JBNBPI010000001.1, read as the reverse complement.
ACGAACGCGGGCGGCCTGTGCTGCCTCAAGTACGGCGTCACCCGCGACTACGTCCTCGGCATGGAAGTCGTCATGGGCGGGCCCGCGGGGGAGTACGGCAGCCGGGTCCGGCTCGGCCGGCGCACCACGAAGGGCGTCGCGGGCTACGACCTGACGAGCCTGTTCGTGGGCTCCGAGGGCACCTTCGGCGTCATCACCGAGATCACGCTGAAGCTGCGGCCGGCGCCCGCCGCCGACCCCCGGACCGTGGTCGGCAACTTCGACAGCCTCGTCGCCGCGGGCGCCGCCGTCGCCCTCGTCACGAGCCGGGGCCTCGCGCCCGCCGCCCTCGAACTCCTCGACCGCGCCTGCATGGAGGCCGTGGAGAACTGGAAGCACCTGGGCATCGAGCCGGGTGCGGAGGCGATGCTGCTCGCCCGCATCGACGCCCCGGGCGACGCGGGCGAGGCCGAGGCGAGCGCGGTGGCGGACGCCTTCCGGGAGGCGGGGGCGCTGTGGGCCGAGCAGTCCACCGACGCCGTCGAGGCCGAGGCCCTGTTCGACGTACGGCGCCTCGCGTATCCCGCGCTGGAGCGGCTCGGCCCGGTGCTCACCGAGGACCTGTGCGTGCCGCGCTCCGCCGTGCCGCAGATGCTCGCCACCATCGAGAAGATCGGGCGCAGGCACGGCGTGCGCATCGCCACCATCGCGCACGCGGGCGACGGCAATCTGCACCCGCTCCTGATCACCGAGCCCGGTGACGAGGCGGAACGCGTCGCCGCGCAGGCCGCCTTCGAGGAACTCCTCCAGGCCGCGATCGCCGCGGGCGGCACCGTCACGGGCGAGCACGGCGTCGGCCTGCTCAAGCGCGGCGGCATGCGCAGCGAACTGGGCCCCGCTGTCTGCGCGTTGCAGCGGGCCGTGAAGGAGACCCTGGACCCGCTGGACCTCTTCAACCCCGGCAAGGTCGTCGGCGAGGACTGAGGCACGGGCTGAGGCACGGACTGAGACTCCGGCAACTCCTGGCGGCCCACCACGTGGCAGCCCGTTCCGCGGCACGCCGTCCCAAATGAGGCAATTGTCCGTTTATCCGCCCTACGGTGCGGAGGTCGGTGTCCGTGTGGGGGGACGTACAACGCCCCCGCCCGGGGCGCGGATTGGGTTGCCCATGGAGTTCGAAGAATCCGGTCGGTCCAGTGGAATCAGCCGTAGACGCGTGGCGCGCCTGGGTCTCGGCGTCGGCCTCGGCGCCGCGGCCGGAGCGCTCGCCGGATGCGGGACGAGCAGCGGTGAGAAGGAGGGCCCGCCCCCGGCAGGCCCCGCCCGCCACCCCGAGCGCCCGGCCAGGAAGAAGGCCCTGCCGCGGCTGATCGGCGACGGCTCGACCTCGTACACGGGGCGGCAGCCGAAACAGCCCGCCGCTCCCACCGCCCTGGAACCCGGCCAGACGCCGCCGCAGTTCGTCGTCTTCTCCTGGGACGGCGCGGGCGAGGTCGGCAACGGCCTGTTCCCCCGCTTCCTCGAACTGGCCCGGCAGCACGACGCCCGCATGACCTTCTTCCTGTCCGGGCTCTATCTGCTGCCCGAGGCGCAGAAACGCCGCTACCAGCCGCCGGGCAACCCCGTCGGGGCCTCCGACATCGGCTACCTCAGCGACCCGCACCTGAAGGAGACCCTGCGCTCCGTCCACCAGGCGTGGCTCGACGGGCACGAGATCGGCACCCATTTCAACGGGCACTTCTGCGGCGGAGCGGGCTCCGTCGCCAACTGGAGCCCCAAGCAGTGGCGCAGCGAGATCGAACAGGCCCGCACCTTCGTCAAGTCCTGGCGCACCCACACCGGTTGGCACGACCAGCCGGCCCTGCCCTTCGACTACGACAAGGAACTCATCGGCGGCCGCACGCCCTGCCTGCTCGGCCAGGAGAACCTGCTGCCCGTGGCCCGCGAACTCGGCTGGCGCTACGACGCCTCCTCGCCCGGCGGACTGCAACGCTGGCCGGAGAAGCGCCACGGCATCTGGGACCTGCCGCTGCAGGGCATCCCGTTTCCCGGCCACAGCTTCGAGGTCCTCTCGATGGACTACAACATCCTCGCCAACCAGTCGAAGAACTCCACCCGCGCCCCGGCGTACAACTATCCGGGCTGGCGCACCCAGGCCACCCAGGCGTATCTCACCGGCTTCCAGCGCGCGTACGAGACCAACCGGGCGCCGTTCTTCATCGGCAACCACTTCGAGGAGTGGAACGGCGGCATCTACATGGACGCCGTCGAGGAGGCGCTCAAGCGGATCGCCGACAAGGCGGGGAGCGGCGACGTCCGGCTCGTGTCCTTCCGGCAGTTCGTCGACTGGCTCGACGCGCAGGACCCGGCCGTCCTCGCGCAACTGCGCGACCTCCAGGTGGGGGAGCGCCCGGCGGGCGGCTGGAACCGGTATCTGCGAGGGTCGAAGAGCCCCGCGACGCCCGGTACGACGAGTAGAACGGGCGCTCCCGGACAGACAGCTCACTAGACGAGACCGGACGGACGACACCGGACAGACGAGGAGGCGGTGCGATGACCCGGCCCATCACCGCGGGTGTGGACGGATCCCCCGAGAGCGCGGCGGCGGCGGCCTGGGCGGCGCGTGAGGCGGTGCGGCGCGGACTTCCGCTGCGCCTGGTGCACGTGGGCGAGCCCGCCCCCGACAGCCTGGCGCTCGCCGCGGACGAGTCCGCGCTCACGCAGTGGGCGGGCGATCTGCTCGCGGACACCGAGCAGGAGATCGCCGAACACCACCCCGGTCTCGCGGTCACCACCGATGTGCTCGACGGGGACGGGGCCGCCGAGTCCCTGTTGGCGGCCGCGCGGGACGGCGAGTCCCTGGTGCTCGGCTCGCGCGGGCACGGCGTGATCGTCGGCTTCATCGTCGGCTCGGTGGGCCAGCAGGTCATCGCCAAGGCCGAGCGGCCCGTCGTCCTCGTCCGCGCGGACGACGTGGCACCGGCCGAGGCGAGCGGGCGCGACGTGATCGTCGGCCAGGAGGGCGAACCGGAGGACAGCGCCGCCGCGATGGAGTTCGCCTTCACCACCGCGCAGGCCCGCGGCGTGGCCGTGCGGGCGGTACGCGCGTGGAGCCTGCCGCCGGTGTTCTCCTACAGCCCCAGCTCGTTCGCCCTGCTCGACGACGCGGGCGGCATGGAGCCGTACGAGAAGAAGGCCCTCGGCGCCGCGCTCGCCCCCTGGCGCGAGCGTTTCCCGGATGTGCCGGTCAAGGAGCACGTCGAGATCGGCAGCGCGGGCCAGGTGCTGCTCTCGGTCGCGCCCGAGGCCCAGCTGCTCGTCGTCGGCCGCCGCGCGCGCCGCACCGCGATCGGCTCCCGTATCGGCTCGGTCGCCCACGCGGTGCTGCACCACGCGCCGTGCCCGGTGGCGGTGATCCCGCACACCGGCTGACCGGTGCGCGAATATCCGGATGCATGATCGGCGAGCGGCTTTGTAAGGTCCACGATGTGGAACCACTCAGCGACAAACAGATCCACTCGTCCTTCGTGAACTGCACCAAGGGTGAGGCCACCCGTATGCGGCTGCCCCTCGACTTCGCCGAGCTGCCCTGGCACGACCTGGACTTCCTCGGCTGGGTGGACCCGGGCGCGCCGCTGCGCGCGCACCTCGTGCGCCCCACGGACGACGGGCCGGTCGGCATCAGCCTGCGCGTGCCGCAGAGCGGGCGCACCAGCGCGATGAAGTCGAGCCTGTGCCAGATCTGCCTCACCGGACACGCCTCGTCGGGCGTGTCCCTGTTCGCCGCGCCGCTCGCCGGGGCCCGCGGCCGCGACGGGAACACGGTCGGCCTGTACGTCTGCGCCGACCTGGCCTGCTCCCTGTACCTGCGCGGCAAGAAGCAGCCGAAGCTGCGCGCGGGCCGCTACGAGGAGTCGCTCACGCTGGACGAGCGCGTGGACCGGGCGCTCGACAACCTCGACGCGTTCATCGCGCGGATCACCGGCTGACGACTCCCGGGCGCGTTCAGGCCTTGAGCGCGACCACGGCCTCGTCCGTGTACGGCAGGAACGTCAGGGTCTGGTGGAAGTACAGCTCGATGCTGTGCGCGTCGTGCGCGCTGTAGCCGATCGCCAGATCCTGGCCGAGCCGCAGCTCGAAGTCGCCGCCGCGCTTGGACAGGACGAACGCCCCGTTCAGCGCCGGCGCCCAGATCAGCTCGCCGTCGAGGATCCGGCCGAGGTGGTTGGCGATCGGGTAGCCGTGGTCGGAGGTCTCGCTGACCGCCGTGTACGCGTCGGCCCCGAGCAGCAGCGCGTACGGGCCCGCCACGCCTGCGAGGCGCAGCGCCGTGAGCGCCCGGCTGATGGTGTCCGGGTAGTCGCGGGCCTCGGCCGGCAGGCTCAGGACCGGGTTCGAGGTGCGCTCGCGCAGCCCCTCGATGCCCGCCGCCGTGTACCCGTCGAAGATCGCCTGGTCCTCCGCGTAGGCCATGGCGCGCGCCGCGTCCTTCACCGGCTGCCAGTCGGAGTCCTTGGAGCCGCGCTCCACGTCGTCCACGGCCTGTCGGCTCACCGTGAACGGCACCCGCAGCTCGACCAGCGGCTGCACGCCGCGCAGGCGCGCCGTCACGCCCGGCGCGGGCGGCGCGATCTCGGAGAGGTGCCCGGTGCCGACGGCCGAGAGCGCGGCGCCGTCCGGGCCCGTGACGTCCACGACGCGGCGGCCCGCGACATGGCGCTGGAACGTGCGCGTCGCCTCCTCCTCGATCTCGGCCCAGGCGGCGGGCGTGATCGGGGCGAGCTCGCGGTGCAGGTTGTTGCTCGGAGTGGGGTTCGGGACGGTGCTCATGGTCTTCAGGCTCCTTTGAGGCTGCCGATGCCGAGGGAACCGACCGCGGGGTCCGCGGTGGCGGCGCCTGTCGGCGGCTCGGGCAAGTCGTCGAGGAAGTCGGCGCTCGGCACGTGGAACAGGCATCCGGTGACCGCGGTCGAGAAGTCGAGGATCCGGTCGTGGGTGCCGGGCGGATCACCGAGGAACATGTTGCGCAGCATCCGCTCGGTGACGTCCGGGGTGCGCGCGTAGCCGATGAAGTACGTGCCGAACTCGCCCTGGCCGACGTTGCCGAACGGCATGTTCTCGCGCAGGATCTGCCGCTCCGTGCCGTCCTCGTCGACGATGGTGTTCAGCGCGACGTGCGAGTCGGCGGGCTTCACGTCGTCGTCCAGCTCGATGTTCGCGGTCTTCGTGCGGCCGATGACCTTCTCCTGCTCCGTCGAGGGCAGCGCTTCCCAGGCGGCCATGTCGTGCACGTACTTCTGGACGATGACGTAGGAGCCGGCGGCGAAGTCCGGGTCCTCGTCGCCCACGAACACGGATTCCGCGGCGGCGCGCCCGGTCGGGTTCTCGCTGCCGTCCACGAAGCCGAGCAGATCGCGGTCGTCGAAGTACTTGAAGCCGTGCACCTCGTCGACGACGGTGACCGCGGAGCCGAGCCGGCCGATGATCACGCGGGCCAGCTCGAAGCAGAGGTCCATGCGCCGCGAGCGCAGATGGAAGAGGAGGTCGCCGGGGGTCGCGGGGGCCAGGTGCCGGGGGCCCGCGAGGGCCTGGAACGGGTGCAGTTCGCGCGGCCTGGGGCCGCTGAAGAGGCGGTCCCAGGCGGTCGAGCCGATGCCGACGATGCAGCCGAGGGCGGCGTCGCGGTCGCGGAAGCCGACGGAGCGGCTCAGCCCCGACAGCTCCTCGAGCGTGTCGCGGACGGCGGGCTCGCCGCCCGGCGCGATCGTGACGACCAGGAAGACGGCGGCCTTCGCGGGCGGGGTGAGGAGGACGGGCTGAGGGTCGGCCACTAGTGCTCCGATGGCGAGGGAGGGCGTCAGTTGGCTGTTGACACCATATGGGCTGTGGCGGCTCGTGGCACTCGCGCCCGAAAAGAACCTTCTAAAGACCAGATGAACCCATGTGTCCGACCTCACCTCCGGCCCCCGTCGAACCGACGTCGGGCACCGGCCGAATGCTGTTAAACTTTGAACCAGGCCCCGACCGTTCTCCCCCGTACGGTCGGGGTCCTTTTTTGTGCCGTGACACATGTCCCACTGGGACATGTGTCCCATTGAGACGTGAGCGAGTTACGGTGGGGAGTGCGGGGGTCGGCGAGAGCGACGAAGGAGTCGAGCCATGAAGGCACTTCAGTACCGGACCGTCGGGGCACCGCCCGAGGTCGTCACCGTCCCCGATCCGGAGCCCGGTCCCGGGCAGGTCCTCCTGAAGGTCACCGCCGCCGGCGTGTGCCACTCCGACATCGCCGTGATGAGCTGGCCCGCCGAGGGCTTCCCCTACGAGCTGCCGCTGACCCTCGGGCACGAGGGCGTCGGCACCGTCGCCGCGCTCGGCGCCGGTGTGACGGGTTTCGAGGAGGGCGACCCCGTCGCCGTGTACGGGCCGTGGGGCTGCGGCACCTGTGCCAACTGCGCGCAGGGCAAGGAGAATTACTGCCTGCGCGCCGACGAGCTCGGCATCCGCCCGCCCGGCCTCGGCGCCCCCGGCTCGATGGCCGAGTACATGATCGTGGACGACCCGCGCCACCTCGCGCCCATCCACGGCCTCGACCCCGTCGCGACCGTGCCGCTCACCGACGCGGGCCTCACCCCGTACCACGCCATCAAGCGCTCGCTGCCCAAGCTGGTGCCCGGCTCCACCGCCGTCGTCATCGGCACCGGCGGCCTCGGTCACGTCGCCATCCAGCTGCTGCGCGCCATGACCGCCGCCCGTGTCATCGCTCTGGACGTGACCGAGGAGAAGCTCGCGCTCGCCAAGACCGTCGGCGCGCACGAGGCGATCCTGTCCAATGCGGAGGCCGTGGGGAAGGTCAAGGAGCTGACCGGTGGGCGCGGCGCCGAGGCCGTCTTCGACTTCGTCGGCGTGCAGCCCACCGTCGAGACCGCCGGCGCCGTCGCCGCCATCGAGGGCGACGTCACGATCGTCGGCATCGGCGGCGGTCTCCTGCCCGTCGGCTTCGGCGCGACGAACTTCGAGGTGAACGTCAGTGCCCCGTACTGGGGCAGCCGCGGTGAACTCATCGAGGTCCTCGACCTGGCGCGGGCCGGCGCCCTCTCCGTGCACACCGAGACGTTCTCGCTCGACGAGGCCCCCAAGGCGTACGAGCTGCTGCACGACGGCAAGATCAACGGGCGTGCGGTGATCCTCCCGAACGGCTGACACCGGGTGGGGGTGTACGGGCTGACGGTCGGTCAATAGGCTGACGCGTCCCGCCCGTTGCACCCCCACAGGGAGCCCCATGTCCACCGCACAGGTCCCCGACATCCTCTCGCCGGAGTTCGCCGCGAACCCGTATCCCGCCTACCGCGCGATGCGCGAGTCCGCTCCGCTCATCTGGCACGAGGCGACGCGGAGTTGGATCGTGTCGCGGTACGCCGACGTGGAGCGCGTCTTCAAGGACAAAGAGGCGACGTTCACCACCGACAATTACGACTGGCAGCTCGAACCCGTGCACGGCAGGACCATCCTGCAGATGAGCGGGCGGGAGCACGCGGTGCGCCGCGCGCTCGTCGCGCCCGCCTTCCGGGGCAGCGAACTGCAGGACAAGTTCCTGCCCGTCATCGAACGCAACTCCCGTGAACTCATAGACAAGTTCAGGGACGCGGGCTCGGCCGACCTCGTCGCCGACTTCGCCACCCGCCTGCCGGTCAACGTCATCGCCGACATGCTCGGCCTCGACAAGGCCGACCACGCACGCTTCCACGGCTGGTACACCGCCGTCATCAACTTCCTCGGCAATCTGGCGGGCGACCCGGACGTCGCCGCGGCGGGGGAGCGGACCCGCGTCGAGTTCGCCGAGTACATGATCCCGGTCATCCAGGAGCGCCGCGAGAACCCCGGCGACGACCTGCTCTCGGCGCTGTGCGCCGCCGAGGTCGACGGGGTGCGGATGAGCGACGAGGACATCAAGGCGTTCTGCAGCCTGTTGCTCGCGGCGGGCGGCGAGACCACGGACAAGGCGATCGCGAGCATCTTCGCCAACCTCCTTGCGCACCCGGACCAGTTGGCGGCCGTACGGGCGGATCGCTCGCTGATCGAGCGGGCCTTCGCCGAGACGCTGCGCTACACCCCGCCCGTGCACATGATCATGCGCCAGGCGGCCGTCGACGTGGAGCTCACCGGCGGCACCGTCCCCACCGGGGCCACCGTCACCTGCCTGATCGGCGCCGCCAACCGCGACGAGAACCGGTACAAGGACCCGGACCGCTTCGACCTGTTCCGCGAGGACCTGACCAGCACGACCGCGTTCTCGGCCGCCGCCGACCACCTCGCCTTCGCGCTCGGCCGGCACTTCTGCGTCGGCGCGCTGCTCGCCAAGGCGGAGGTGGAGACCGGGGTGAACCAGCTCCTCGACGCCATGCCCGATCTCCGGCTCGCCGACGGCTTCGACCCGGTCGAGCAGGGCGTCTTCACGCGTGGGCCGAAGGCGCTGCCGGTACGCTTCACACCCGTCGAGGCCTGACCGGAGCAGGCCTGCGGGTGTACGATTTCGTCATGCATCGTTCTACGTGTCTCAACTGGTGGCGCCTCGCTTAGAGGCGGCCGCACAGTCAAGCACGTACAAGGGCCGTCCCCGGACGGCCCTTTCCTCATGCCCTCCCACCGGAGGTCGCGCCGTCCCGAGGACGCCCGTGACCCAGGGGAGAGACCACCATGAACAGCAGCACCGACGCCCTCGGCACCTCCGCCGCGCAGGAACGCAGCGCCGAGCTGGAACAGCTGATCCGCAAGGATCCCGGGCGGTTCCGCATCCTCACCGGGGACCGGCCCACCGGCCGCCTGCACCTCGGGCACTACTTCGGCACCCTGCACAACCGCGTCCGGCTCCAGGACCTCGGCGTCGAGACCTTCGTCCTGATCGCCGACTACCAGGTCCTCACCGACCGCGACGTCGCCGAGAACCTCACCGAACACGTCGAGGAGCTGGTCCTCGACCACCTGGCCATCGGCATCGACCCCGAGCGCTCCACGATCTTCACGCACAGCGCCCTGCCCGCGCTGAACCAGCTGCTGCTGCCGTTCCTCAGCCTCGTCTCGGTCGCCGAACTGAGCCGCAACCCCACCGTCAAGGACGAGGTCGCCCACTCCCGGCAGTCCGCGGTGAGCGGCCTGATGTTCACCTATCCCGTGCACCAGGCGGCCGACATCCTCTTCTGCAAGGCGAACCTCGTCCCCGTGGGCCAGGACCAGCTGCCGCACCTGGAGGTCACCCGCACCGTCGCCCGCCGCTTCAACGACCGCTACGGCAACGGCACTCCGGTCTTCCCGCAGCCCGAGGCCCTGCTGTCCACGGCGCCGCTGCTGCTCGGCACCGACGGCACCAAGATGAGCAAGTCCCGCGGCAACGCCATCGCCCTGTCCGCGACACCCGACGAGACCGCGCGGCTGATCCGCGGCGCGAAAACCGACGCCGAACGCCACATCACGTACGACCCGGGGGCCCGCCCCGAGGTCTCCTCGCTCGTCCTGCTCGCCGCCCTGTGCGAAGGCGTCGACCCGTACGCGGTGGCGCAGGAGATCGGGGACGGGGGCGGCGCCGCGCTCAAGCGGCGCGTCACCGAGTCCGTGAACGAGTACCTCGCGCCGATCCGGGCCAGGCGCGAGTGCTGTGCGCAGGACCGTGGCCTGGTCAGGGACGTGCTGCGAGCCGGGAACGAGCGGGCGGGCGCGGTCGCCGACGCGACGCTCAGGGAGGTGCGGGCAGCCATGAACGCCGACTACTGACGAGGGCGTGAAAAGCCGCCGGGACGATTCTGCCTGCGGCATGCATGCCCCGCCCGATCCCGGGCAGCAGGAGAACAGACGCTCAAGCAGCCCACCCCCCCCGGGCGCTCGAGCCCGTGGCCCTGTCGCCCCCTCTCCCCCCTGGGAGGCGGCAGGGCCACCTTTTGGCAGCGGCCCCGGCTGTTTCGGCAGCGGCCCCCGGCGGCGAACTAGCCCTGGTGGTGCTGCTGTTGCTGCTGCGGCGCCCCGGCCCCTGGCCCGGCGGCCTGCGCGAGCATCCCGTCCACGTGATCCTTGGGCACCTGGTGCGCGGCGCCGCAGAACGTGCACTGCGCCTGGTACTTCGTCGAGATCGGGAACAGCGGGATGAAGAACAGCGTGAACTTCGTGACGAACTTCCGCAGCGTGTGCGCCGCGGGATTGCCGCAACTGCCGCAGACGAAGGTGAGGATCGCGAGCTGGTACGCGTAGCCCCGCGTGCCGAAGATGATCATTGGGTCCCTCCCGTTGTGTGTCCGCCGCAGAGCGTCCGGCGTCCGGCCGTCATCGTATGCGGCCCTCCCCTGAGCCTCACAAGCCGTAGCGGCGCGTGGAGTGCTCCTCCTGGGCGAGCCGGCGCAGCGCGAGCAGCAGAGGGTCGTAGAGGACCGCCGCAGCGACCGCCAGTTCGACCTTCTCGGAGTCGTCCTCGTAGGCATCGAGTTGGTCCAGGTCCAGCTGGGCCACCTTCTCCATGAGGTGCGCGTACTGCGCGAGGATCTCGGGTCCGCGCGAGTAGCCGAGGCGGGTCAGCGTGACGATCGTGGTGACCAGGGCGCGGTAAGTGGGGGAGAGGGTGCCGATCTCGCGCGCGTTGTGCCAGCCCATGTCGCCGAGGAACCGGTCGACCGCCTCGGTCACCTCCGCCGTCAGCGGGTCGTCCGCGGGCGCCTCGGGCGGCTGCGGCATGGCCCACAGGGCGGCGCCCAGCCGGAAGGTCGTCCCCAGGGACTCGTCGTCCACATGCTCGAGCACCTCCCGCACGGTGGCCACCGGGATCCGGCCGATCTGGATCATCGCCCTGATCAGGCCGAGCCGCCGCAGATGCGCCTCGCCGTACGCGGCCTGAGTGGCGCTGATCCGCTCGCCCTGCGGCAGCAGCCCCTCGCGCAGGTAGTACTTGATCGTGCCGACCGGCACCCCGCTGCGCTCGCTCAACTCTGCCAGTCGCATCCCTTGTGCACCTCCTTGGAAAGTGTCACTATCCAAACACGGGTCAGGGGATCGGGGGACCCCTGACTTCCCATCAATGTCCGACAAGAACGGGGGAGTTGTGTTCACGAAACTGGAGATGGGGCGGATGACGGCGGCCGCCGACGGCGACGTCGTGCTCTTCGTCGTCGGTATGCGGATCAACCGGTTCTGGGCGGTCCACCGCTGGCTCCCGGTGATGTACGCGATGCCGATGATGCTGCGGGAACTCGGCAAGGATCGCACGGCCGGCCTGCTCCACCATGTGCTGGGCACCTCCGACCCGCGCAACTTCTACGTGATCCAGTACTGGGAGTCGAAGGAGAAGCTGCTCGCCTACGCGGCCGCCTCCGGCAAGCGGCACCAGCCCTGGTGGGCCCGCATCAACCGCTACGCCCGCAAGAGCAAGGGGCACGTCGGCATCTGGCACGAGACCTATCTCGTGCCCGCCGGCTCGTACGAGACGATCTACGGGGACATGCCGGCCTACGGCCTCGGCAAGGCCTACGGCGTGCGGCCGCTCGGTGAGGGCGTGCGGGCGCGGGACCGGCTCGCGGTCTGAACGTATCCGCCCCGCAAGCAGATCGTCACGCAGCGTACGAATGGCGTACGAAAATGGCCATCCCGACGGGCCGAATCGGCAATCCGGGGTTCGTGATGAAAGGATTGCGTCCATGGCAATCAAGACCTACTTCGACATCACGATCAACGACGAGCCCGCCGGGCGGATCACGTTCAACCTCTTCGAGGACGTCGTCCCGAAGACCGCGGAGAACTTCCGTGCCCTGTGCACGGGCGAGAAGGGCTTCGGCTACGCCGGCTCGTCCTTCCACCGCGTCATCCCGCAGTTCATGCTGCAGGGCGGCGACTTCACCGCCGGGAACGGCACGGGCGGCAAGAGCATCTACGGCGAGAAGTTCGAGGACGAGAACTTCCAGCTCAAGCACACCAAGCCGGGCCAGCTCTCCATGGCCAACGCGGGCCCGAACACCAACGGCTCGCAGTTCTTCATCACCACCATCGTCACCGACTGGCTGGACGGCAAGCACGTCGTCTTCGGCGAGGTCGAGGACGGCATGGAGCTCGTGAAGAAGATCGAGTCCCTCGGTTCGCGCAGCGGCGGCACCTCCGCCAAGATCACGATCGCCGAGTCCGGCCAGCTCTGACCCAGGCCGATCATCCGGTGAGCGGAGCCGGGACCCCGTCGAGGGGTCCCGGCTCCGCTCATTTCCGATGCGAGCCCAACTCCTGGGCGGGCGCCGCGGGTTAGGGTCTCGGTCGGTGGATCACCGATCCGCCGCACCGTTCCCTCGACCCAGGGAGACCTTGTGCGCCTGCGCGCCATACCCACGCTGCTGCTGTCCGCCGCCCTCACCGCGGGCGCCCTCGCCGCCACCGCGGCACCGGCGACCGCCGCGCCCGCCTCGTTCGAGGACCAGTTGCGGGCCCTGCCGGGAGTGAGCGTCACCGGCGTCACCGACAAGGAGGGCTTCCCGCTCTACTCCTTGTCGATCACGCAGCCGGTCGACCACGCGAGACCCGGCCTCGGTACGTTCCAGCAGCGCTTCACGCTCTGGCACAAGTCGACGGCCAAGCCCGTCGTCGTCTACACCGGCGGCTATGAACTGTCCTCCTCGACCCGCGAGCCCACCACTCTCCTCGACGCCAACCAACTCAGCGTCGAGCACCGCTTCTTCGGTCCGTCCGTGCCCTCCGGCGGCACTCCCTGGAACAAGATGACCGTCCAGCAGGAGGCCGCCGACGAGCACGGCATCGTGGCTGCCGTGCGGCCGCTGTACGAGAAGACGTCGAAGTGGCTGGCGACCGGCGGCTCCAAGGGCGGCATGACGGCCACGTACCACTACCGCTTCCACCCGAAGGACTACGACGGCGTCGTCGCCTACGTCGCCCCCAACGACGCCAACAACAACGACGACAGCGGCTACGAGGACTTCTTCAAGCGGGTCGGCACCCAGGAGTGCCGTGACGCGCTCGCGGCCGTGCAGCGCGAGATGCTGGCGCGCCGCGACACCCTGCTGCCCAAGTTCGAGAAGACCGCGAAGGACGAGGGCTACACGTTCACCAATACCCTCGGAACGACCGACAGGGCCTACGAGTTCGCGGTTCTCGACCAGGTGTGGAACTTCTGGCAGTCCGGCTCCGTCGACAACTGCCCGACCGTGCCCGATGCCAAGAAGGTCTCCGACGACGACCTCTACAAGTGGTCCCTCGACCACGGCCTTTCCATCTACGAGGACTCCACCCTCGGCGCCAACAGCTCGGGCCCCTACTACCGGCAGGCCGCCGCCCAACTCGGCTGGGCCGACCTGAAGTTCAAGAACCTCAAGGGCGTGCGCCACTACCCGGACATCTACCAGCCGAACTCCGTGCTGCCCGCCGACATGCGCACCACCTACGACGGCACCGTCATCAAGGGCGTCGACAAATGGGTGCGTACGAAGTCCGCGCGGATGCTGTTCGTCTACGGGCAGAACGACCCGTGGAGCGCCGAGCAGTTCACGCCCAGCAGGAACGACTCGTACAAGTACGTCGTCCCGAAGTCCAACCACGGCGCCCGGATCTCCGCGCTGCCCGCGAACGAGCGGGACGCGGCGACGGCCACCATCAAGCGGTGGGCGGGCGTCCGGTAGCCGTCAGCCGAAACGCTCGATGCGGATCCGGTCCACCGGCTGACCGAGGCCGACAAGCAGCTGGGAGGCGTGCTCGGCAAAGGAGTTGGAGCCGCACACGTACGCCTCCCACTCCGGCGCACCCTCGGTGAAGTACGGCGCCAGATGATCCGCGGCCAGGCGCCGGCGCCCGCCCTCACGGGTGAGCACCGGCGTCGTCTCGGCCCCGTACTCGTCCGCGTAGATCAGGTCCGCACGCGTGCGTGCCGACACGATCAGCTTCAACGGGACCGTCAGCCGGCGCTGCCTGTGGTGGCGGATCATCGACATCAGGGGCACGACACCCGAACCCGCGCCGAGCAACAGCGCGGGCCGGTCGCCCGGCCACGCGAAGAAGCCGCTGAGCGGGCCGCGCATCTCCACCTCGTCGCCGACCCGCGCCTCGGTGTGCAGAAAGCCGGACACCTCGCCGTCCACGACGTGGTCGAGGGTCAGCTCGATGTGCCCCGAGTCGTCGGGAGCCGACGCGAGCGAGTAGTGGCGCTGGGCCTGGTACCCGTCCTCGGCGGTCAGCCGCAGCATCAGGTGCTGGCCGGGCAGATGTCCCTGCCAGCCGGGCACCGCGAAGCGGAACGTCGACGCGTTCGGTGTCTCGCGGCGGATCTCGGCGATGACGGCACGCTGCCACAGGGCGGCGCCCTGCCCGGCGGCGATCCGGCCCGGCACGGCGAACTTGGTCGGCGGCGTGAAAGTGGCGGTGTCCGGCACGGTCTCAGTCACCTGCGTATCGCTGTTCTTCCCAGGGGTTGCCCCGCGCGTGGTACCCGTTCTGCTCCCAGAAACCGGGTTCGTCGTGATCGAGGAGCCTGATGCCCGCGACCCATTTCACGCTCTTCCAGAAGTAGAGGTGCGGCACCAACAGGCGGGCGGGGCCGCCGTGTTCGGTCGGCAGAGCCTCGTCCTCGTAGGTGAAGGCGAGCCACGCCTTGCCGCCCGTCACGTCGGCGAGCGGCAGGTTCGCGGAGTACCCGGTGTGCGAGTACGCCATGATGTGCGTCGCGGTCGGGGAGGGGCGCACCGCGTCGAGGAACGTGTCGAGCGAGACACCACCGAAGCGCACCCCGAACTTCGACCACGTCGTCACGCAGTGGATGTCCCCGCTGTACGTCGCCGGGGGCAGTGCCCGCGCCTCGTCCCACGTCCAGGTGCGCTCCTCCGCGACGAGGCCGTCGATCGTGAACGTCCAGTCCTCGCGGTCGAGTCGAGGCGTCACCTCGGCGGAGAGCACCGGCCAGTCGTCGCCCGCGTCGTACTGGCCCGGCGGCAGGCCGGGGTTGTGGACGCGGGGGCGGCCGACGAAGCCTCGGGTCGCGTGGCCGGTCATGCGAGGGCCTCCAGATCGGCGAGGACCGCGCCCTCGTCGAGAGTCGTGAGCGTACGGTCGCGCATAAGGACCCTGCCATCGACGACGGTGTCCCGCACGTCGGAGGCCTGCGCCGCGTAGGCGAGCATCGCGTACGGGTCGTGGCGCGGCGTGAGGTGCGGCCGGTGCAGGTCGAGGACGGCCAGGTCGGCGCGCTTGCCGACCTCCAGCGAGCCGAGCGTGTCGCCGAGGCCCAGGGCGCGGGCGCCCTCGATGGTCGCCATACGCACGGCCTGCTCGGCGCCGACCGCCGTCGGATCGCCGTCCGCCTTGTGCACGAGAGCCGCCTGCCGCACGGCGCCGAGCACGTCGAGGGTGTTCGAGCTGACGGCGCCGTCCGTACCGAGGCCGACGGTGACACCCGCGCTCAGCAGCCGCGGAACCGGCGCGATGCCGCAGCCCAGCTTCAGGTTCGACACCGGGCAGTGGGCGACCGAGGCGCCCGCACGGGCGATCGCCGCGATCTCGCCGCCGGTCAGGTCGACGGCGTGCGCGAGCACCACGTCGGGGCCCAACAGGCCGAGGGACTCGAGGAGTTCCACCGGCCGCTTGCCGTGCGCCACCTCGACGCCCGCGACCTCGGCGGCGTTCTCCGCCGCGTGCAGGTGGATCAGCGCACCGAACTCACGGGCCAGCGCGAAGCACTCGGTGAGCTGCTCGGGGGAGAGGGTGTACGTCGAGTGCGCGAACAGCACGGGACGGGTGCCGGCGGGGCGCCCGGCCAGGTACCGGCGCGCCCACTCCATGCGCTCCTTGTACGGCCGCCCGTCCGGCGGCTCGGGGACGTCCATGAACAAGGGTCCGGTGTGCAGCCGCCAGCCCGCCGTGCGCGCGGCCTCCTCGGCGGCCTCGTGGAACCAGTACATGTCGAGCGCGGAGGTCACTCCGGCGCGCACGCTCTCGGCGACGGCCACGCGGACGGCGGCGGCGACGGTGCCGGGGTCGAGCAGGCGCGCCTCGGCGGGGACGACCCGGCCCAGGAACTCCTGGAGCGTCAAGTCGTCGGCGGTACCGCGGAGCAGTGTCATCGCGAGGTGCGTGTGCGTGTTGACCAGGCCGGGAAGCACCAGGCCGCCGGAGGCGTCGATGGTGTCGCCGGCCGTGTGGCGGGCGCGCAGTTCGTCGGCGGGTCCCACCGCCACGATCTCGCCGTCGCGCACGGCGACCGCGCCGTCGGCGAGCACGGTCGACGCGTCGTCGACGGTGAGGACGGTGCCGCCGTGCACCAGCAGATCGACGGACTCGGTCACAGTTGCTCCTCCGTAAGTATGCGCAGCGCCTCCAGGGCCACGACGCTGCCGCGCGCGACGCCCTCCGCGACGACCTCGCGGTGCGGGTCGTAGCCGCCCGTGCTCTCCTCGTCCACCAGGTCGTCCGCGTTCACGCCGTCGACGACGAGCACGGCGCCCGCGACGAGCCCGCGCAGCGATGCCGTGACGAACAGTGCGGACACCTCCATCTCGATCGCCGCGAGGCCCGCGCCGTCGTACTGGTTCAGCGGGATCAGCCCTGGTTGGAACGCCGCCCGCGTCCACACGACTCCCCGGTGGTGCGGTGCGCCCGCGTCGCGCGCCGCGCGCGTCAGGGCGAGCACGGCCTCCGGAGCGGACACCGCCGGGTACTCGGCGGGCACCAGCTGGCCGGTCACGCCGTCGTCGCGCACCGCGGCCTCCGCGACGACCAGGTCGCCGTCACCGATCCCCGGCCGCATCGCACCCGCCGTACCGAACCGTACGAACGTCCGGACGCCCGCGTCGGCCAGCTCCTGGAACAGCAGGATGGCGCCGGGCCCGCCGATGCCGTGCGAGGCGACGACGACCGGCACCCCGCGCCACGTCCCGCTGAACGTGCGGTACTCGCGGTTGTACGACACCTCCACGGCGTCGTCGAGCAGCGCGGCGACGGCCGCGGCGCGCTCCGGATCGCCCACGACGACGGCGCGCGGCGGCAGCCCCGTACGCGGTACTCGGCTCAGCGGGAGCAAGGAGTGGGGATCGGGTGCGGGGGCACTCACGAGGTGGCTCCAGTCATGCGTCGGCGCGGCATCGGATGCGGAGGCGGTACGGGGATCGTATCCGCAGGTCGGAACGGGTTCGAAGGCAGGGCCGGGCTATGTGCGCTGTCCCACAGGGACGCCGAGCGGCCGGGCCAGACCGGAGATCCCCTCGTCGAGCCGCTGAAGGTGACGCAGCACACGGAACGTCACCGTGTTCGCCGCCGGCACTCCCAGGCCGTCCGTCTCCAGCATCGCCGCGATGCTCGCGCCGGACTCGACGGTGCCCGTCGTGTCCTCGTCGTTCACCTGCGCCACCAGCACATCGATGTTGTGCGCGATACGCCGCGCCGCCCTGCCGAGCCGCGGATCGGCGGCCACATGCTTGCTGTACGGGACGAGCTCGGCGGTCGCCGCCAGGGAACGCGCGTGGTACGCCGACGTCTCCAGGAGCGCCACCAGATAGCGCACGGTCTGCCGCCGCTCGCGCTGCGGGGCGATCGCGTGGGTCAGCGGCTTGGTGGACGCGCGCAGGTCGTCCAGGGCGGTGTCGAGGTCCCGCGCCCGGTCGAGCAGGTCCGCTGCCGGGCCGCCGCTCAGCTGCTCGACCGCGCCCGCCACGACATCGCCGAGCCGCTCCAGGACGGTGGCGAGCAGCTCGTCGGTGCGACGGTCGGTGCGCACCGGAAGCACCAGCATCGCCGCGATGATGCCGCACGCCGCACCGAGCGCGGTCTCCTCGATGCGCAGCACCAGTACGTCGAGGCTGTAGGTGTTCAGGAGCGTGTACAGCAGGCCCAGCATCGCCGTCACGAAGAACGACATCAGCGCGTACGACAGCGGGGCGGTGAAGAACGCGGCGAACACGCACAGCAGCACGAGGACGAACGCCAGCCACGTGTGATTGCCGACCGCCCCCGCGAGCAGCACTCCGGCGAGCACACCGAGGATCGTGCCGAGGACACGGCGGTAGCCCTTGATGACGATCTCGCCCGTGGACGCGGTGTTGAGGAAGACGACCCAGCAGGTCAGGACGGCCCAGTACCAGCGCTGGCTGGACAGGAACTCGCCGCCGACGATCGCGAGGGCGGAGCCGACGGCGACCTGGAAGGCGGCGCGGGTGGTGGGCCGGTCCAGGCCCGAGCGGTCGTCCTCGTCCTCGCCCTCGTCGGACTCCTTCTCCGTGCCGGCCAGTTCGACGGTGCCGGTGATGGACATGTCCTCCGCCTCCAGCTCCTCACGCGAACGCGTCGTTGCGGGGGAGTCGTCCGACTCGTCCTGCGGGCCGTCGAGCGCGATCCGCAGACCCATCACCGCGCGGGCCGCCTCACCGATACCGCGGAACACGTCCTGCACGGCGAGCGTGGCGCCCGGAGGCATCCGCTCCTCGTCGCGGTAGCCGAGCAGTCGGTTGCGGATCTGGGCGACGGCCGTGCCCCGGTTGGCATCGGCGGGGCGGGACACCATCAGGTGCAGGGCGCCCAGATCGCGGCGGAGGGTGGCCGTCGACTCGTCCTCGGCATCGGGGAGCAGCAGCTTGCCCGCGGCGGGCGCGGGCGCGTGGGGGAGGTGCAGGGTGAGGGTGTCGGCACGTTCGGCGCTGCGCGCGTTCAGCAGCAGCATGCCGAGGCGCTCCGCGGAGATCTCCGCGTCGGCGATACGGCGCTGGATCAGCGAGGCGGTCGCCGCGTCCCCGGCGCCGTCCTCGAGCCGGCCCTGGATCATCAGCGCCGTCTCGTGCAGCCGCGAGGTGTGGTGGCGCAGATCGTCCAGTACGTCGTCCAGATCCTCCGGCGCGGCGTCGAGCAGCCTCGTCTGCGCGGTCACCAACTGCGCGAGCCGCGCCCGGAACGCCCCGCGCAGCCGCCCGAGCACGCGCTGCGGTGTCTCCGGCACCAGCGCGAACCGGGCCACCGCGCTGCAGGCGAACGCCACCGCCAACGTGCCCGCGAGAACCGGCAGTTGATCGGGGGTCGCGTTCACGAACAGCGACACGAAGTAGACCTGGAAACCCATCAGGCCGAGGGCCGTGCCCCGGTCGCCGAACCGGCGGAAGTAGACCGCGCCGAAGATCAGCGCGATGAAGAAGAGGTCACCCGCGATCACCTTGCTGTGCAGCAGCGCGCCGAGGGCCACGGCGGCGAGCGCCACCGGAAAGCCCCACGCGAGCGTGATCGCCTGCCCCCGCAGGTTCTTCTCACGGATCGCGAACGTGCTCACCATCGCGGCCATCGCGCCCGCGACCATGTGTGTCACGTCCGTGCCGAGGAGCGCGAGCACGGCGAGCGTCAGCCCGATGGCCGCGACGATCCGCAGCCCGGCCATCAGGCGCAGCAGCCCAGGATCGGATGCCATGAAGCGGTCCCAGGTGTCCCTCGGCCGTCGCGCCACCAGTGCTCACTCCAAGATCGGTCCGTCGGCGTCGCCCCCGAGCATACGAGGAGGTGGGCACGCTCTTGACACGAGTATCGACAGGTGGACGGCGCCCGACCTGCTCACATGGTGACTTCTGGGGGATTGCCCCCAACGAGAAGTGGGGGTGGGCCGGATGGTGCGCAGGGGACGGTTCCACGAATCTTGAGCCATGGACGATCTCGGCACGAATTCGATGGGCGGACCGGCCCGGCGGGGTGTACTCGCGGCCGGCGCGGCGCTGTTGACCCTGGGCGCGGCGCCGGCGGTGGCCGCCGCGCCGCAGCGGATGCGGCTGCGGTTACCGGCTCCGAGCGGCCCGCACCCGGTGGGCACAGTGGCGCTGCGCCTGGTGGACCGCTCCCGCCCCGACCCGTGGACGGCGGCTCCCGCACGGGAGTTGATGGTGGACGTGCGCTACCCGGCGCGCACGGTGGCCGGGCACGGGCGGGCGCGGCAGATGACGGCCCGGGAGGCGGCGGGCTTCGACCGGCTCAACAACTTCGAGGGGCTGCCCGCGGGCCGCGTCGACTGGGCGGCGACGCGGACCTTCGCCCACACCGCGGCGCCGCTCGACCGCCGCGCGGCGCATCCCGTGGTGCTGTACTCGCCGGGTGTCGTGGACCCGCGCTCGTTGGGCACGACGCTCACGGACGACCTGGCGTCCCGCGGCTACGTGGTGATCGCCATCGACCATCCCTCCGACGTGTCGGCCGTGGAGTTCCCCGGTGGGCGCGTGGCCGTCTCCCGGCTCCCGCAGGAGTTCGAGAAGGCACAGCAGTCCGGGCCGGCGGCGGTGACCGCGCTGTTGAAGAAGACGGCGGCCGTACGCGTCGCCGACGCCCGCTTCGTCCTCGATGTGGTGCGGCGGGCCTTCGACACGCAACGACTGCGCAGGGCGCCGATCGGCATGTTCGGGCAGTCCGCGGGCGGCTTCGCCGCGCTCCAGACCCTGCACGACGACGAGCGGCTCGCCGCGGCCGCGAACCTCGACGGCGTGCTCGCGTACGTCCAGGACGACCACGACGAGGGCGGCCTCTCCACGGTCGCGGACGAAGGCGTGGACCGGCCCGTGCTCCTGATGGGCAGCGAGGGCAACGACCGGAGGACCGTCCCCTCCTGGCGGGAGCTGTGGCGACACAGCGGCGGATGGCGCCGCGACCTGACCCTGCGCGGCTCCCGGCACGCCACCTACACGGACGCGACGACGCTGCTGCCACAGATAGCGGCCCGCCTCGACCTGCCGCGCGAGACGCTGACCACATGGGTGGGCACGGTGCCCACCCATCGGGCGGTCGCGGCTCAACGGGCCTGTCTCGCGGCCTTCTTCGACCGCTGGCTGCGCGGCGGGGACGGCGCGCTCCTCGACGCGCCGTCGCCGAAGTACCCGGAGATCGACTTCATATGAAGCGGACTCCGCTGGATCGGGCTCCGTTGAATCGGGCTCCGCTGAATCGGATTCCGCGGCGCGGGAATCAGTACATCCCGAGCGCGCCCATCGTGGCGTCGGCCATCGCGGACTCGCCCAGCGCGTTGGGGTGCACGGGGACGAAGTTGGTGCCGAAGAGGGCCGGCTCGACCCAGCGGGTGCCGATCGGCTGACAGGCGTCGTGGCCCTCGGAGGACTGGGAGAAGTCCACATAGGTCGAGCCGGTCTCCCCGGCCGCGCGCTGCACCGCGCGGTTGAGGTGGGACTGGATGTCGCGCACGTACGGCACGTCGCCGGACGCGATCGGCATCTTCACGAAGCAGCCCTTCTGCGCGGCCGGCGGCATGATCCACGGGTAGCCGAGGACGGCGACCTTCGCGTTCGGCGCCTTGTTCTTGACGGCCTGGAGCGCGGACTTCACCGCCGGGTACGTCTTGGCGTCGATGTCGTCGCTGAACTTGTCGCCGTACAGGGACTTGCACGGGTGGCCCTGGCCCGCGGAGGCGAGCCCGGCGGTGGCGCAGGACAGGATCGTGTTGATGAAGGTGCTGTTGTCGTTGCCGCCGATGGTGAGGGTCACCAGGTCGGTGTCCTTGCTCAGCGCGTCGAGCTGCGGCGGCACGCCCGGGTACTGGGAGCCGGCGAAGTCCTTCGTCTGCGCGGCGCCGCACGTCACGTCCTTGAGCGCGGCGCCGGTGCGCTTCGCGATGACGTGCGGGTAGTTGGCCGTGGAGCGGGCGCACAGCGGGCTGGCCTTGGGGTCGAGCGGAAGCACGCCGGAAGCGGCGCTGTAGCTGTCGCCCAGGGCGACGTAGGAGAGGGGCTCGGGGGCCGCGTGGGCGGGCGCGGCGAGCGTGACGAGGGTGGCGCCGGTCGTGGCCGCGAGGGCCGTGAGTCTGCCGCTGAACGCGCGGATCGCCATCTGATGCTCCTTCGAAGCACTCGAAACCTGCGGAACCGGGCCGAGGACTGGTCAAGTTCCGTTTGAGGCAAGGGGGTTCAGCGCGCCGGTAGTTGAAGCTACCGACGAGTTTGAATTTGAGTCAATAGGTGTGCACAGGGTCGTGACCAGGGGAGAGTCGTGCAACACGGGGTTGTCAGTGGTGCTCGATAGCCTCACAGACCGATGGCGGACCCGTCGGCAGGCCACCCCGGCGTGTTCACCGATTGCGGTGGCGGGGGCCGTGCGGACGGCGACAATCGAACACACCGAGTTGAGACAGGCGACGCCGAGCACTCCCGATGGCGGCCCCGGACGATGGAGACATGATGAGCAAGGTCGCGAGGACGGGCACTCCGTCGTCAACGTCGCACCCCGCGGACAGCCACGACCTGATCCGCGTGCACGGCGCGCGGGAGAACAATCTCAAGGACGTCAGCATCGAGCTGCCCAAGCGGCGCCTGACGGTGTTCACCGGGGTCTCGGGGTCGGGCAAGAGCTCGCTGGTGTTCGACACGATCGCCGCCGAGTCGCAGCGGATGATCAATGAGACGTACAGCGCGTTCGTCCAGGGCTTCATGCCGACGCTCGCGCGACCCGAGGTCGACGTGCTGGACGGCCTGACCACCGCGATCACCGTCGACCAGCAGCGGATGGGCTCCGACCCGCGCTCCACGGTCGGCACCGCCACCGACGCCAGCGCGATGCTGCGCATCCTCTACAGCCGGCTCGCGAAGCCGCACATCGGCGGGCCCGGCGCCTACTCCTTCAACGTCGCGTCGGTCTCGGCGCAGGGCGGGATCACGGTCGACCGGGGCTCGGACAAGACCAGGACGGAGAAGGTGTCCTTCAGCCGCACCGGCGGCATGTGCACCCACTGCGAGGGCCGGGGCACGGTCTCGGACATCGACCTGGCCCAGCTCTTCGACGACTCCAAGTCGCTCAACGAGGAGCCGTTCAGCATCCCCACCTACACCGGGGACGGCTGGGTGGTGCGGGTCATCAGGGAATCGGGCTTCTTCGACCCGGACAAGCCGATCCGCAAGTACACCAAGAAGGAGCGGTACGACTTCCTCCACCGTGAGCCCACCAAGGTCAAGATCAACGGTGTCAACCTCACCTACGAGGGGCTGATCCCCAAGATCCAGAAGACCTTCCTGTCCAAGGACCGGGAGTCGATGCAGCCGCACATCCGGGCCTTCGTGGACCGGGCGGTCACCTTCCAGACCTGTCCAGACTGCGACGGCTCGCGGCTCAGCGAGCCGGCCCGCTCCTCGAAGATCAAGCGCAAGAGCATCGCCGACCTGTGCGCGATGGAGATCAGGGACCTGGCGGAGTGGGTGCGCGCCCTCAAGGAGCCGTCCGTCGCCCCGCTGCTCGCCAAGCTGCGGCACACCCTGGAGTCGTTCGAGGAGATCGGCCTCGGCTATCTCTCCCTCGACCGGGCCGCGGGCACGCTGTCCGGCGGCGAGGCGCAGCGCGTCAAGATGATCCGCCACCTCGGCTCCTCGCTCACCGATGTCACCTACGTGTTCGACGAGCCCACCATCGGCCTGCACCCGCACGACATCCAGCGGATGAACAAGCTGCTGCTCCGGCTGCGGGACAAGGGCAACACCGTGCTGGTCGTGGAGCACAAGCCGGAGGCCATCGCCATCGCCGACCACGTCGTGGACCTCGGCCCCGGCGCCGGCACGGGCGGCGGCAGCGTCTGCTTCGAGGGCACCGTCGAGGAGCTGCGCGCCAGTGACACCATCACCGGTCGGCACCTCGACGACCGGGCGGCGGTCAAGGACACCGTGCGCGAGCCCACCGGCAAGCTCGCGATCCGCGGGGCGAACGCGCACAACCTGAGGGACGTCGACGTCGACATCCCGCTCGGCGTGCTCACGGTGGTCACCGGCGTCGCGGGTTCGGGCAAGAGCTCGCTCGTGCACGGCTCCATCCCCGCCGAGGACGGCGTGGTGGCGGTCGACCAGACCCCGATCCGCGGCTCACGGCGCAGCAACCCGGCCACGTACACCGGGCTGCTCGAGCCCATCCGCAAGGCGTTCGCGAAGGCCAACGGCGTGAAGCCCGCGCTGTTCAGCGCCAATTCGGAGGGTGCCTGCCCGACGTGCAACGGCGCGGGAGTCGTCTACACCGACCTCGGGATCATGGCGACCGCGGCCGCGACCTGCGAGGAGTGCGACGGCAAGCGGTTCGAGGCCTCGGTGCTCGACTACCACTTCGGGGGCAAGGACATCAGCGAGGTGCTCGCGATGCCGGTGACCGAGGCGCTGGAGTTCTTCGGAGCGGGGGAGGCGCGCACTCCGGCCGCGCACAAGATTCTTGAGCGGCTCCAGGACGTCGGGCTCGGCTACCTCACCCTCGGCCAGCCGCTGACGACGCTCTCCGGCGGCGAGCGGCAGCGGCTCAAGCTCGCCGTGCACATGGCCGACAAGGGGGGTGTCTACGTCCTGGACGAGCCGACCACGGGTCTGCACCTGGCGGACGTCGAGCAGCTGCTCGGGCTGCTCGACCGGCTCGTGGACTCCGGCAAGTCGGTCATCGTCATCGAGCACCACCAGGCCGTGATGGCGCACGCCGACTGGATCATCGACCTGGGGCCGGGTGCGGGGCACGAAGGCGGCAAGGTCGTCTTCGAGGGAACCCCCGCCGACCTCGTCGCCGACCGCTCCACGCTCACCGGCGAGCACCTGGCGCAGTACGTGGGGGCCTGACCGGGCGCCGCCGACCGACCGGGAGGGTCCTGGCCGGCCGCGGTCGCGGTCAGCCCTCCTGCGTCGGGTCGTGCGGCTGCTGGGCCTGCGGGGCCTGGGGGAAGTGCGGTGCCTGCTGGGCCTGCTGGCGGCCCTGCGGTGCGTGCTGGTCCTGCGGCGAGTGCTGGCCCTGGCCCTGGGGGGCCTGCGGGTTCTGCTGACCCTGCGGGGCCTGCTGATCCTGCGGCGCCTGCGCCTGCTCGGGGGCGGTGGCCTGGGGAGCCTGCTGGCCCTGGGGAGCCTGGAGGGAGTGCTGGTCCTGGAAGGACTGCGGTGCCTGCGAGGCCTGGGGCGCCTGCGAGGACTGCGGCGCCTGCTGGGTCTGGGGGGCCTCCCCGTGCCCGAAGTCGAGCACGCCTTCCGCGGTGCGCTCGGCCTTGTGCGCGGCCTCACGCGCGTCGGCGAGCACATCACCGTGCTCGTCGACGAGTCGGTCGTAGATGGGCGCCGGGGCAGTGGACGGTGCGGGCACGGGAAGAGCTCCTGGTCGTCGAGGTCTTGATGTCACCCTGCGGGTGAACAAAAGGGGACCCTACGTCGATCAGGTGACGTGGGTACATCCGGGGTGGGGTTGTGGAGCCGGAGACTTTCGCCACTCTCATGTGCCGTACCGGCTGATCGGTGTCGGCCGCCCACCTCGGCCGACACCGATCAGCCGGTATGTGCCGCGGGGAAGCCGTCAGTACTGCTCGGACTGGCCGCCGTCGATCGGGACGACCGTGGCGTTGATGAAGGACGCCTCGTCGGAGAGGAGGAAGGCCACCAGGTTCGCGACCTCCTCGGGGCGCCCGAAGCGCCTCATCGGGTTGGTGCTGACGAACTGGCGGCCGGCCTCCTCCCAGTTCACCGGGTCGAGCTGCTTGAGGGAGCCCTCGACCATGGGCGTCATGATGGCGCCGGGTGCGATGGCCTTCACCGTGATGCCGAAGCGGCCGTACTCCACGCCCGAGTTGCGGGTCAGGCCCACGACGCCGTGCTTGGCGGCCGCGTAACCGGACTGGTTGCCCACACCGCGGATGCCGCCCACGGAGGCGGTGTTCACGACGGTGCCGCTGCCCTGCTCGCGCATGACGGCGAGGACGTGCTTGAGGCCGAGGAAGACGCCCCGCAGGTTGATGTCGACGACGCGCTGGAACTCGTCGCTGCCGAACTCCTCGGTGAGGTTCTGCTTGCCCTCGATGCCCGCGTTGTTGAAGAAGGCGTCGATCCGGCCGTAGGCCCGCGTGGTCTCGGCCACGTAGCGCGCGACCTCCGCCTCGTCGCTGACATCGGCGGTGAGCGTCAGGACCTCGGCGCCCGGCGTGGCCTTCTCGATCTCGGCCGCGCTCTGCGCGAGCCCTTCCGCGTTCACGTCGACGAGCGCCAGCTTGGCGCCCTCGGCCGCGACCCGCAGTGCGGCGGACCTGCCGAGGCCGGAGCCGCCACCGGTGATGAGGACGACCTTGCCGTCGAACCTGTTGTTCATTGCGGACCTCCAAAGGGAACTGTGTCGCGGTCCGCCGTCGCCCGACGGGCCTGTCACTATTCTTAGACGATACGTACTGTCTAGAAATTCCCGTACGCGGGGATCGGAGCGAGGCATGGACGAGTCGACGGCTCCCCGGCCCAGGCGCGGGCGCTACCGGGACCCGCAGGCGCACGCGGCGGTGCTGCGCGCCGCGCGGGAACTCGTCGCCGAGCTCGGGTATCACAAGGTCACGATGGAGCGGATCGCGGCCCGCGCAGGCGTCGCCAAGATGACGCTCTACCGGTGGTGGCCGAACAAGGCGGCGGTGATCACCGAGGCCGTCACCGATCAGCTGGCGCCGGGCCCGCAGCCGGACACCGGCTCCGTGCGCGAGGACGCGCGGGCCCACGTCACCGACCTCGTCCGCACGCTGACGCTGCTCGGTGACCCCAGCGTCGTGGCCGGTGCGCTCGTCGAGCGCGGCGAGGCGGGCCGTGCGGAGCTGCGGGACCTCCTCAAGGCCTGGAGCGAGCCGGGGGCCGCGCTGCTGCGGCGTGGAATCGCGCGGGGCGAGCTGCCCGGCGGCCTCGACACCGGGGCGGTGATCGACAGCTGGCTCGGCTACGCGCTGTACCGCGTGGTCTTCCTCGAGAGCGCGCCGACCGAGGCGGATCTTGCGGGTCTCGTGGACGCGCTGCCGTACACGACGCGACAGGCTTGATCGGGCTCAACTGGCAGGCAAGATCGGGTTGTTGGGCGAGCGTGAGTCACGCATATTGGCGTATTGATCGGGCGTATACACCCGGCGTATACACCAAGGTATGACCGTTCCTCTGGCGCTCCTCGGGCTCCTCGAACGTGAGTCGAGCCACGGCTACGACCTCAAGCGGAACTACGACACCTACTTCGGCCGCGGCAAGCCACTGCCGTACGGCCAGGTCTACTCGACGCTGCGCCGCCTCGCCCGGGACGGGAAGGTGGCGGTCGGCGAGTCCGAGCCGGGGGAGGGCCCTGACCGCAAGCGGTACGTGATCACCGACAGCGGGGTCACGCAGGTGGAGGCCTGGCTCGTCGAGCCGGTCGCCCCCGAACAGCACCTGCAGACCGTGCTGTTCACCAAGGTCGTCCTCGCGCTGCTCCTGGAGCGGGACGCCCAGGCGTACCTCGACACCCAGCGGGCCGCCCACATGCAGCGGATGCGCGAGCTGACCGAGCTGCGCCGCGCCGGGGGGCTCGTCGACAGGCTGCTCGCCGACCACGGTCTCTTCCACCTCGAAGCCGACCTGCGCTGGATCGACATGACGGTGGCGCGGCTCGGTGCGCTCGCGGCGGAGGTGCGGTGATGAGTGCGGTGACAGGACTGGTGGAGGCGCGCGACGTGGTGCTCTCGTTCGGCCGCACGCCCGCACTGAGGGGCGCCGAACTGTCCGTGGCGCAGGGCGAGATCGTCGCCGTGACGGGGCCGAGCGGCTCCGGCAAGTCGACGCTGCTGCACTGCCTCGCGGGAATCCTGGTGCCCGACGAGGGCGAGATCCTCTACGACGGTCGGCGCGTCGACGCCCTGCGGGAGACCGAACGCAGCGCGCTGCGCCGGGACAGCTTCGGCTTCGTCTTCCAATTCGGCCAGCTCGTACCGGAGCTGACGGCCGAGGAGAACGTGGCGCTGCCGCTGCTCCTCGCGCGTGGCCGCCGATCCACCGCGCTGCGCGAGGCCCGCGGCTGGTTCGAGCGGCTCGGTCTGGCCGGCCTCGAAGGGCGCAGGTCCGGAGAGTTGTCGGGCGGGCAGGCCCAACGGGTCGCGCTGGCACGGGCGTTGGTCGCCCGGCCGCGCGTGCTCTTCGCCGACGAGCCGACCGGGGCCCTCGACTCGCTCACCGGTGAACAGGTGATGGACCTGCTGGTCGGCTCCGCCCGCGAGCAGGGCACCACCGTCGTCCTCGTCACCCACGAGCCGCGCGTCGCCGCCTTCGCCGACCGGGAGGTCATCGTCCGCGACGGCAAGGTGACACCGCTCTCCATCGAACGGGCCGTCTCATGATCCGGCTCGCGCTCCGCCTCACCGTCGCGGGCGGCCGCGAGGCCCTGGTGCGGCTGACCGTGATCGCCGCGGCGGTGGCGGTGGGCGTCGCGCTGCTGCTCTCCACACTCGCCGCCATCGAGGCGACGCGTACCCAGAACGACCGCAACGCCTGGCTCAACACCGGCGCCGAGTTCACCCAGAGCCGTAACGCGCGGGTCGCCGGCGCCGACCCGCTGTGGTGGCTGCTGCGGGCCGACCACTACGACGGCGGGCTCATCGGCCGCGTCGACGTGGCGGCCACCGGGCCGGACGCCCCGGTGCCGCCCGGCCTGCCCCGGCTACCGGGACCCGGCGAGTACTACGTCTCGCCGGCCCTCGCCGAGCTGCTGCGCGCCGCACCCGCGGCCGAACTGGCCGACCGCTACCCCGGTCGCCCGGCGGGCGAGGTCGGCCGGGCGGCGCTGCCCGGGCCCGACTCCCTGATCGTCGTCGTCGGGCACCGCCCGAGCGAGCTCGCGGGCAAGGACGGCGCCCGGCGCGTCACCACCATCGAGACCCGCTCGCCCAGCCGCTGCAACGGCCCGAACTGCGACATCGCCGCAGGGATCAACGCCGAAGGCATGGCGCTCATCCTCTCCGTGGTGGTCGTGGCCCTGATCTTCCCCGTGCTGATCCTGACCGGGACGGCGAGCCGCCTCGCCGCCGCCCGCCGCGAGCAGCGGTTCGCCGCGATGCGGCTGGTCGGCGCGACACCGGGTCAGGTGTCGCTGATCTCCACGGTCGAGTCCGCGGTCGCCGCCGTCGCCGGTACGGCGGTGGGTTTCGGCTTCTGGTACGCCCTGCGGCCCCTGGTGGCCCGCGCCGACCTGACCGGCACCCCGTTCTTCACCACAGACATGTCACTCGGTGTGGGCGAGATCCTGCTCGTCGCCGTGGGCGTGCCGGTGGGCGCGGCCATCGCGTCGCGCCTCGCGCTGCGCCGTGTGCGCGTCTCGCCGCTCGGCGTCACCCGCAGGACCACTCCGCGGCCGCCGCGGGCCTGGCGGCTGATCCCGCTGGCCCTCGGCATCGGGCAGCTGTGGTGGGTCATCGGGCGGGTCCCCGAGGGAAGCGGCGGCCAGATACTCGCCTTCGTCCCCGGCATCCTGCTGATCCTGATCGGCATCGTCCTCGCGGGCCCGTGGCTGACGATGGCCGGGGCGCGTCTCCTCGTCCGGTTCACCCGCCGACCGGCGCTGCTGGTCGCGGGGCGGCGCCTCGCCGACGACCCGAAGGCCGGGTTCCGCGCGGTCAGCGGACTGGTCCTGGCGCTCTGCGTCACCAGCACGGCGGTCGGGATCATCACCGCGGTCGTCGCGGAGAGCGGGATGCCCGAGGACAACGCGGCGTTCGGCAGCTCGGTGGTCGCCGATTACGACCGGCAGTTCGGGGCCCGGAGCGACCGGAAGCCGCCGCCGGCGCTCCCCGACGAGACCCGGTCAGCTCTGGAGTCCGTGCCCGGCGTCCGGGGCCTGATGGTGATCCGGACGAACCCGCTCGGCATCCCGGACCCCGTGGCCCCCCACCCGCCCAAGGGGGAGCCGCCGATCCTCGCCGGCCTGGTCTCCTGCGCCGAACTGGCGCGGATGCCCGCGCACAACGACTGCCGGGCGGGCGCCGGAGCCGCCGCGATCCCACCGGACTTCTCGCACTTCGGCATGCAGGAGGATCGGGCCTGGCCGACCGTCTGGCCCGCGGCGGACATCACCCCGCGACGCCTTGCGACACTGCCGGTGCAGGAGATCGTGGTGACGACGGACGGCTCCAACGCGGCGGTCGAGCGCGTCCGCACGCTCCTCACCACCGCGTACCCCGACGAACTGCCGCCGTACACCGTCGAGGAGGACTCCGCGCAGCGGTGGGACGACATCGCGGGATACCGGCAACTGGCCACCGTCGTCATCGTGATCAGCTTCCCGATCGCCGGATGCAGCCTCGCGGTCGCGGTCGCGGGCGGACTCAACGAACGCAAGCGCCCCTTCGCCCTCCTGCGGCTCACCGGCGTGCCGCTGCGCACGCTGCGCCGGGTGGTACTCCTGGAGAGCGCGGCGCCGCTGCTGATCGTCGCGGCGCTCGCCATCGGCTTGGGCTTCCTGACCGCGCAGCTGTTCCTCCAGGCGCAGTACGGCTACTCGATACGAGCCCCGGGAATCGGCTACTACGGACTGACCTTGGCGGGGATCGTCGTTTCGCTCGCCGTCATCGCCTCCACGCTGCCGCTGCTGCGGCGGATCACCGGACCGGAGACGGCGCGCAACGACTGACAACACGACGGCGCCCGCCCCTCAAGACGGGCGCCGTGCTTCACGCCTCCGTCGCGTCGACCAACGTGTCCCGCATGAAGTCCACCAGCCAGTGCTGCGCCGGAGTGCGGGCGTGCGCGTGCCGGGCGTAGACCGAGACCTGCGCCGGTTCGATGTCGATCGGAAGTTCAAGGAGCCGCACCCGGTGGTCGGCGGCGAACATGCGGGCCACCAGCCGGGGCGCCACCGCGACGAGTTCGCTGTCCTGGATGAGATACGGCAGGCCCGCGAACCGGGTCACGTCAAGGACCACGCGGTGCAGCAGACCGTGCGCCTCCAGGGCGCGGCGCGGCCCCTCGTGCCCGGCGGGTCCTGAGACCGTCACGTGCTGCTCGGCGCCGAGCGCGGTCAGGTCCACGGAGCGGCCGCGCAGCCGCGGGTGGTCGCGGGCCACCACGGCGACGTAACCCTCGGAGAACAGCGGGATCCGCGCCACCCGCGCCGAGCCGAGCAGCGGCGAGGCGATGAACGCGTCGATCTCCCCGCGGCCCAACTGGTCGGCGGCGCCACGGATGTCGAGCGGCCGCACCGTGAGCGTGGCGCCCGGCGCCTGTCGCGGCAGCGCGGCCATCAGGCGCGGCAGCAGGGCCACCTCGCCCAGGTCGGACAGGCACACGGTGAACGCGGGGCGCGCCGTCGCCGGGTCGAAGGAGCGGGAGCCGCTCACCGTCGTCTCGATCTCCGAGAGGGCGCGGTGCAGCGGCTCGTACAGGGCGCGCGCCGTGGTCGTCGGGGCGAGCCCCGCGCCGGTGCGGCGGAAGAGTTCGTCGTCGAAGCGGCGGCGCAGCTTCTGCAGCCCATAGCTCACGGTCGGCTGGGTGACGTGCAGGGCCTCGGCGGTCGCCGTCACGCTCCGGGTCTCGTAGAGCAGCACGAAGGTCCGTACGAGGTTGAGGTCGAAGTCCCGCATGGTCGCTCCCGTCCGCTGCCCATTCGTCTGCCGCCCCCATTATCGAATCTGTCTATGAAACGGGTAGGCAACATTGATTGGAGCACGGTCGGCTTTATTTCTAGGCTCAACCACATCACCGCCGGTCAAGGAGGACTGCGCGCATGCCGACCGCACGCCGGATCGCCCACTCGTTCCTGGAGCGACAGGGCCTGACCACGATCTTCGGGAACCCCGGATCGAACGAACTGCCCTTCCTGGCGGGACTGCCCGAGTCCTTCCGCTACGTCCTCGGCCTGCACGAAGGCGTCGTCGTCGGCATGGCCGACGGATACGCCCAGGCCACCGGACGCCCCGCGCTGGTCAATCTGCACGCGGCCGCCGGTTCCGGCAACGCGATGGGCGCGCTCACCAACGCGGTGTACGCGCGCTCGCCCCTGGTGCTCACGGCGGGCCAGCAGGTGCGCTCCGCCGTCGGCCTTGAGGCGATGCTCGCCAACGTCGACGCCCCGCAGCTGATGCGCCCGCTCGTCGGCCACTCCGCCGAACCGGCCTGCGCCGCCGACGTCCCGCGCTCGCTGGCCCAGACGGTCTTCGAGGCCGAGCTGCAGCGCCGCCCGACCTATCTGTCCGTTCCGTACGACGACTGGGACGCCGACGTCGACCCGGGGGCCTGCGAGGTTCTGGAGCGGCGGGTGCGGCGCGGGCTCGCCCCGGACGAGGCCCAACTCGACGACCTCGTAAGGGAAGTGGGTGCCGCCCGCAATCCCGTGCTCGTCCTCGGCGGTGACATCGACGCGGCCGGGTACTTCGACCGGGCCGTGGCCTGCGCCGAACACCTCGATCTGCCGGTGTGGGTGGCGCCCTCGCCGCACCGCCTCCCGTTCCCCAACCGGCACCCGCTGCTGCGCGGTGTGCTGCCCGCCGGAATCGGCTCCGTGTCGTCGGCGCTGGCCGGGCACGACCTGGTGCTCGTCGTCGGCGCGCCCGTCTTCCGCTACCACCAGCACGTGCCGGGCCCCTATCTGCCGGACGGCGCCCGGCTGATCCAGGTCACCGACGACGCGGGTGCCGCGGCCCGCGCGCCGATGGGGGAGGCGCTGGTCGCGGATCCGGGCCCCGTGCTGACGGCACTGCTGGACCGGCTGCCGCAACGCGCAAGCGGGCCAAGGGAGTTCACGCCTCCGCCCGAACCCGCCACCACCTCCGGCGACGCCCTCCACCCCGAGGAAGTCTTCGCCGCCCTCCGCGACACCCAGTCACCCGACACCCGCTACGTCGTCGAGTCGACCTCCACCAACGGCGCCTGGTGGCGGCAGATGGACCTGCGACGCCCCGGCTCCTACTTCTTCCCGGCCTCCGGCGGGCTCGGCTTCGGCCTGCCCGCCGCCGTCGGCGCGGCGATGGGCGACCCCGACCGCCCGGTCGTCGCGGTCGTCGGCGACGGCTCCGCCAACTACGGGATCACGGCGCTGTGGAGCGCCGCCCGCTACCGGGTGCCGGTCACCTTCCTCATCCTGCGCAACGGCACCTACGGTGCGCTGCGCTGGTTCGGGACGCTGCTCGACACCCCGGACGTGCCGGGCACCGAGATCCCCGGCCTCGACTTCACCGCGCTCGCCGCGGGCTACGGCGTGCCCGCCACCGCCGTGACCGAACTTGCCGACCTGCGCGAGCAGTTGAAGAAGAACGCGACCGACGGGCCCCGGCTCATCCAGGTCGACACCCACCCCACCTCACCGGAGTGAACATGACTCTCCTCGAAGACCCCGTATGGCACGAACGGATCCACCTCGACGGCTGGACCGAGGGAAGTGGGGGCACCTCCGCCGTCGTCGAACCCGCCACCGGGCAGCGGCTCGGTGCGATCGGCAACGCCACCGCCGACGACGTGACCCGTGCCGCGGCCCGCGCCGCCGAGGCGCAGCAGGAGTGGGCCCGCACCGCCCCCGCCGAGCGCGCCGCCGTGCTGCGCCGGGCCGGCGACCTGTTCGCCGAGCACGCCGAGGAGATCAAGGACTGGATCGTCCGCGAGGCAGGCTCGACGCGCGCCAAGGCCACCGTCGAGACGGACTTCGCCGCCGCCGAGTGCTACGAGGACGCGGCCCTGCCCGCACACCCGCTCGGCGACGTGCTCAGCAGCGGCGAGCCCCGCTGGTCGTTCGCGCGCCGCGTACCCGCGGGCGTCGTATCGGTCATCGCGCCGTTCAACTTCCCGCTGATCCTCGGCATCCGCTCCGTCGCGCCCGCGCTCGCCCTCGGCAACGCCGTGCTCCTCAAGCCGGACCCGCGCACCGCGGTCTGCGGCGGAGTCACCATC
The DNA here is from genome assembly GCF_050106155.1 of Streptomyces nidicola. Lineage (NCBI taxonomy): Bacteria > Bacillati > Actinomycetota > Actinomycetes > Kitasatosporales > Streptomycetaceae > Streptomyces > Streptomyces nidicola. Next base: position 118,358 of record NZ_JBNBPI010000001.1, on the reverse strand, counting down.
GTCCGCATCTTCGAGGAGGCGGGGCTTCCCGAGGGGCTGCTGCACCTGCTGCCCGGCGACGCGAGCGTCGGCGCCGCCGTCGTCGAGGCACCCGAGGTCTCCGTCGTCTCCTTCACCGGATCAACTGCCGCCGGACGCAAGGTCGGTGAGGCCGCCGCCCGCAACCTCAAGAAGGTCCACCTCGAACTCGGCGGCAACAACGCGCTCGTCGTGCTCCACGGCGCCGACCTCCCGGCGGCCGCATCGGCCGGCGCGTTCGGCTCGTACCTCCACCAGGGCCAGATCTGCATGGCGACCGGCCGCCACCTCGTCCACGAGTCGCAGGCCGAGGAGTACGTGGCGCTGCTCGCCGAGAAGGCCGCAAACCTGCCCGTCGGCGACCCCGCCGCAGGCGACGTCGCACTCGGCCCGATCATCGACAGCCGGCAACTCGCCCACATCGACAAGGTGGTGACCGACAGCGTCGCCGCGGGCGCGAAGGTCGTCGCGGGCGGCGAGGCCGACGCCCCGTACTACCCGGCGACCGTGCTCACCGGCCTCGACGACGACAGCCCGGCCTGGCGCGAGGAGATCTTCGGGCCCGTCGCACCCGTGCGCACGTACCGCGACCTCGACGAGGCGGCCCGCATCGTCGACGCGTCGCCGTACGGCCTGTCCGTCGGCATCCTCGGCGACGTCGGCACCGCGATGACCCTCGCCGACCGGATCCGCTCCGGCAAGGTGCACATCAACGAACAGACCGTCATGGACGAGCCCGCCGCGCCCTTCGGCGGTGTCGGCGACTCCGGCAACGGATCCCGGTTCGGCGGCGCGCAGGCAAACATCGAGGCGTTCACCGAGACGCAGTGGGTGACCGTGCGCCCGCAGATCGCGCCGTACCCCTTCTGATCCCCACGGAAGGTCCCGGTACCGCAGTCCCTGTCCCCTAGGAGCAGCGCGTCCCCGTCCCCATCCGCTCATCAGGCAAGGAGCACGCCAATGACGACGTCTCCCACGCGGGCAGCCGGCACGGCGGTGCTGTGCTGGCTGACCGTACTGCTCGAGGGGTACGACCTGGTGGCGCTCGGCGCCACCATCCCCACCCTGCTCAAGACGCACCACCTCGGATTCACCGCGGCCGATGCCACCGCGGTCGCCACCGTGTCCCTCGTCGGGGTCGCGGTCGGCGCCGCGGGGCTCGGACCGCTCACCGACCGCTTCGGCCGGCGCGGCATGCTCATCGGCTCGGTGCTGCTGTTCTCGGTGTTCACCCTCGTGACACCGCTCGCCCCGAACGTCGCCGTGTTCGGCGGCTTGCGCTTCCTCGCAGGGCTCGGCCTCGGCGCCTGCATGCCGGTCGCCCTGACCGTCATGTCGGAGAACCTGCCCGAACGCCGCCGCGCCAGCGCCAGTACGTTCACCATGACCGGCTACCACGTCGGCGCGGTGCTCACCTCGGTGCTCGCGCTGGCCGTGGCCGGTGACTGGCACTGGCTGTTCTACGGCGGGGGAGTCGCGGGCCTGCTCGTCGTGCCGCTGATGTGGTGGAAGCTGCCGGAGTCCGCGGCGTACCTCGCCGCCAAGCAGCAGCCCGAGGCCGAACGCATCGGCATGCGCGACCTGCTCGGCCCGCGCGTGCGCCGCACCACGCTCGCCGTGTGGGGCGGCTCCTTCATGGGGCTGCTGCTCGTCTACGGGCTCAACACCTGGCTGCCCCAACTCATGCGCAGCGCCGGCTACCCCATCTCCCGCTCCATCGCGCTGCTGCTGGTTCTCAACGTCGGCGCCGTCATCGGGCTCGTCGTCGCCGGGATCGTCGCCGACAAGTACGGCATCCGGCGTGTGGCCCGCGTCTGGTTCGCGGCGGGAGCCGTGCTGCTCGCCGTCCTGAGCCTGCGCATCGAGAGCAGCCTGCTGCTCAACGCGCTGGTGCTGCTTACCGGCGTCTTCGTGTTCTCCGCGCAGGTCCTCATCTACGGGTACGTGGCCCATGTCTTCCCGGCACGCACCCGCGGCACCGCGCTCGGCCTCGCCTCCGCGGTGGGCCGGCTCGGCTCGATCACCGGACCGTTCGTGACCGGCGCCCTGGTCACGGCGGGCATCGCCCACCCCTGGGGCTTCTGGTTCTTCGCGGGCGTCGCGGCACTCGGCCTCGGTGCGATGCTGCTGCTGGCTCCTCCGGCATCCGAGGACCGTGGGGCCAGGTCACCGAGCGCGGCGTTCACCGGCTGACCGGCCCCGAGTTCACCAACTGGGCGCCCCGGCAGAGCGGCCGGGCCCCGTGCCAGACTCGGCCCCATGAAGATCAGAGACATCCGGGACGGGGACTGGGAACGGATCTGGCCGTTCTGGCGGCGGATCGTGCGCGCGGGCGAGACCTACGCCTGGGACCCCGGCACCAGCGAGCCCGAGGCCCGCGCCCTGTGGACCGAGGGCGCGGGCAAGCGCGTCCTCGTCATGGAGGACGACGCGGGCACGCTCGTCGCGACGGCCTACGTGAAGCCCAACTACGGCGGCCCGGCGCGGGACACCGCGAACGCCGGCTTCATGGTCGACCCCGACCACGGCGGCCACGGCCATGGCCGCGCCCTCGCCGAACACGTACTGACCGTGGCGAAGGGGGACGGCTACCGCGCCATGGTCTTCAACGCCGTCGTCGAGACCAACCCGGCCGTACGGCTGTGGACTTCGCTCGGCTTCACGATCCTCGGCACGGTGCCCGAGGCGTACGACCACCCGCGGCACGGCAGGGTCGGACTGCACATCATGCACCGCGCCCTATAGGCCCAGGTGGGGTGGGGCGGACGCGGGCCATCCGTTGAGTTAGGGTTACCTAACCAGCGGGGTGGTCCCCGTGTTCTCCGCCTGCCCACCCTGCCCACAAGGAGCCCGCATGACGGCGACGCCCGCCGCCGAACAGCCGACCGCACCCGCGCCCGCCCGGCCGAGGGACCCGCGCCGCTGGCTCATCCTCGGCGTGATCTGCCTCGCCCAACTCGTCGTCATCCTCGACAACACGATCCTCAACGTCGCCGTCCCCACGCTCACCGACGACCTCGGCGCCGGCACCGCAGACGTCCAGTGGATCATCAACGCGTACGTGCTGGTGCAGGCGGGACTGCTGCTCGCGGCCGGGGCCGCCGCGGACCGCTACGGCCGCAAGAAGCTGCTCCTGACCGGTCTCCTGCTGTTCGGCGCGGGCTCGCTCGCCGCCGCGCTCTCCCACACCACCGGCCAGCTGATCGCCGCGCGCGCCGGCATGGGCGTGGGTGGCGCACTGCTGCTGACCACCACCCTCGCGGTGGCCGTGCAGGTCTTCGACGACGACGAACGCGTCCGCGCCATCGGCGTCTGGGCCGCCGTCAACGCCCTCGGCTTCGCGGCGGGACCGCTGGTCGGCGGCGTCCTCCTCGCGCACTTCTGGTGGGGCTCGCTCTTCATCGTCAACGTGCCCGTCGTGCTGCTCGGCCTGTGTGCCGTGAGCGTCCTCGTGCCGGAGAGCAGGGCCGAGCAGAGTCACCGGCCCGACGTGCTCGGCGCGCTCCTGTCGACGATCGCGATGGGATCCCTCGTCTACGCCGTCGTCTCGGGACCCGACCACGGCTGGTCCTCCCCTTACGTGCTCGCGGGCGCGGGCCTCGGGGTGTGCGCGCTGACCGGGTTCGTGCTGTGGGAGCGGCGGGTCACCGACCCGATGCTCGACATGAGTTTCTTCCGCAACCGGACGTTCACCGGGGCCGTGATCGGCGCCGTGCTGATCACCTTCGGCAGCGGGGGAGCGCTCTTCCTGCTCACGCAGCAGCTCCAATTCGTCCTGGGCTACGGCCCGTTGGAGGCCGGGCTGCGCACCGCCCCGTTCGCGCTCACCGTCGTGCTGCTCAACTTCAGTGGACTTTCGGCCCGGTTGAGCAAGCGGCTCGGCATCCCGGGGTCCGTGGCCGTCGGCATGACCCTGCTCGCCTGCGGACTCGCCGCGGTCGCCCTCGCCGGGCGCGTCGTGGACGGCTACGGGGGACTGCTCGTCGGGCTCGTCCTCATGGGCGTCGGCTGCGCGTTCGCCAACCCGGCGATGGCCGTCGCCGTGATGGGCGCGATCCCCCGCGAGAAGGCGGGGGCGGGCGCCGGAATCCAGGGCACGGTCACCGAGTTCGGCAGCGGCCTCGGCGTCGCCGTCCTCGGCGCCGTGCTCAGCGCCCGCTTCTCCGCACTCGTCCCGGTGGCCGCGGCCTCGCTGCCCGCCGCCCTCGCCGCGACCGACTCGGCGGCCGAACGCCGCACGGTGACGCGGGCGTTCGGCTCCGCCCTGGAGACCGGTCAACTCGTCGGCGCGGCCGCCGTGTTGACGGGCGGCCTGCTGGCTGCCACGCTGCTGCGCCGCGCGGAACACGAGGCGCAGTCGGAGGCCGCCACGGACGGGGCTGTCACAGATCGAGCGTGAGCCGCTCGCCCTTCGCCCGCGAGACGCACACCATCATCGTCTCGTTCGCGTCCCGCTCGGCGGCCGTGAGCACGCTGTCGCGGTGGTCGACCTCCCCGGCGAGCACGTCCGTCTCGCAGGTGCCGCACGTGCCCTCGGTGCAGGAGTACAGCACCTGGATCCCGGCCTCCTGCAACGTGGCGAGGATCGTCCGGTCCGCCGGGACCTTCAACGTCCGGCCGCAGGAGGCGAGTTCGACCTCGAAGGCCGTGTCGCCGCTGGTGTCGGCCGCCGTCGGGGTGAACCGCTCCGTGCGCAGCGCTTCGGCCGGCACCAGCTCCTCGACGGCGGCGAGGAGCGGCTCCGGTCCGCAGGCATAGACGAGTTCACCGGGCCGCCGGTCCGCGAGGACCGCGGGGAGGTCGAGCAGTCCCTCGACGAGCTCGATCCGTCCGCCGGGGTGCCGGGCGGCCAACTCCTCGGCGAACGCCATCGTCGCGCGGGAACGCCCTCCGTAATGCAGGGACCACCGCGCACCCTGGTCGGCCGCCGCGGCCAGCATCGGCAGGATCGGCGTGATGCCGATGCCGCCCGCGACGAACCGGTACGCGGGTGCCGGTTCGAGCCGGAAGTGGTTGCGCGGCCCACGGGCACGTACCGCCGCGCCTTCCCGAAGCTCGCCGTGCACATGCGCCGAGCCGCCCCGCCCGTCCCGCTCGTGCAGCACCGCGATCCGCCAGGAGTGCGCGTCTCCGCCGCACAGCGAGTACTGCCTTTCAAGACCCTCGGCCTCGGAGAGGATCAGGTCGATGTGGGCGCCCGCCTCCCAGGCGGGCAGCGGGGCGCCGTCCGGGCGGCGCAGGAGCAGGGAGACGACACCTTCGGCCTCCTGGCGGCGTTCGGCGACGACGAGGTCGTACGTGTCGAGAGGGAGGAGCGGGTCGCTCACGGGGTGCGGTCCTTCTGGTCGGGGGCCTGCGGGTGGTCCGGGTGGGCGAGCATCCACTCCCACATGGCGACCGGGTCCTCGCTGGTGTGCCGCTCACCGCAGTGGCAGTGGCCGTCGAGGATGTCGGTGCCGGGGAGCCATTCGATGCGGTAGACGGGCCGGTTCATCCGACGGCCAGCTTCCCGAGGATGCGGCGCGCGGCCAGGCCGCCCGTGTCGATGTTGATGCTGAGCTCCTGGTAGCCCTCCGGCTCCGTGTCCAGGGTGCGCTGCAGCAGATTCAGCGCGTCCACGTCCTGCATGACGACCTTGTGGTTGAACTCCCGCAGGAACGTGGTGACTTCGGCGTCCTCGGTCGCGAAGTTACGCGACACCGCCCAGAAGTCGTACACCTTGCCGGGCGAGGACGGGGTGATCGCGTACGTGATCTCCGTGCGGAACGCGGGGGTCTCCTGCCCCGACGGGCTGATGGTGCTGTGCAGCAGATACAGGCACGGCGCGTGGTACTCGATGTCCTGGCGCCGGTCGATGCGGCCCTCGATGCCGGTGGAGCGGGCGTAGAACGGCGGGCACTCGGCGTCCTTCATGTGCCGCGACACCCGCACGATCCCGGACTCCTCGTCGACCTCCGTGGTGATGGGTGTCTCGGCGACCTCGGGTGTCCCGATGTACCCGCCGTGCAGGTACGTCTCGTGGGAGAGGTCCATGAGGTTGTCGACCAGGAGCATGAAGTCCGCGTCGATCGGCTCCATGCCCTCCACGGTCACGAAACCGTCCCCGACCAGGTGCGGGGCGCGCGGGATCGCACTCGTGTCGGCCTGCTCCGGGTCACCGACCCACACCCACACCATCCCGTCGACCTCGGCGACCGGGTACGAGCTCACCCGCGCGGTCCGCGGCACCCGCTTCTGCCCCGGCACGAACACGCAGGTGCCCGTCGTGTCGTAGGTGAACCCGTGGTACCCGCACACCACCCGGTCCCCGTCGAGCCCGCTCGCCGACAGCGGGTAGCGGCGGTGCACACAGCGGTCCGCGAGCGCGACCGGCTCCCCGGCCTCCGTGCGGTAGAAGGCGATCGGCTCACCGAGGATCGTGCGGCCGAGCAGCTCCCGGCCGACCTCCTTCGACCACGCGGCGACGTACCACTGGTTGCGTGCGAAGGCCGAGTACGACGGATTTCCGGTCATGACGGGTGTCCCTCCAGTCACCGCGCGCGGCACCGTCGCCGCGCGTCACCGACCACCCTGGTGACCTGGGCCACAGCCCCACAACGCGACTTCCGTCAGACGGAAGCCGGGGGAGCGCTCGAGGCGGGTTGCCAGCCCAGAGCGCGCGAAATGCCGCGTCCGGCCAGCTGCACCGCCGGAATCAGCGCGGGCGTCCGCGCGCCCTCGACCGGTACGACGACGGACACCGCGGCGACGACATCCCCGCGCGGCCCGCGCACCGGAGCCGCCACCGAGAGTGCGTCGTCGGTGATCTGACGGTCGCTCACCGCGACGCCGCTGCGCCGCACTTCGGCCAGCATCCGGCGCAGCCGGACCGCGTCGGTGACGGTGTAGGGGGTGAACGCGTCGAGCCCGCCCTGCGGATAGCGGTCCTGCAGGTCGAGGTCGCCGTGTGCGAGCAGCACCAGACCCACGCCCGTCGCGTGCAGCGGCCAGCGCGCGCCGACCCGTGAGTGCACGCCCACCGCCGAGCGGCCCGACAGGCGCTCGATGTAGACGACCTCCAGGCCGTCGCGCACGGCGAGGTGTACGTTCTCGTGCGTGGCCTCGTACAGGTCCTCGAGGAACGGCAGGGCTGCCTGCCGCAGGCCGAGGCCGCGCGGGGCGAGCGCCGCGATCTCCCACAGGCGCAGACCCACGTGGTAGTTCCCCGCCTCGTCGCGTTCCAGGGCGCCCCAGCGGGAGAGCGCGCCGACGATCCGGTGCGCGGTGGGCAGGGGAAGCTCGGCGCGGTGCGCGAGCTGGGTCAGTGTGAGCGACGGATGGTCCTGGTCGAAGGCGCCGAGCGCGTCGAGCAGCCGGTCGCTCGCTGAACGGGTCATGACCTCGCCCTACCCGGTCGGGCAGCGGTCGCGGAGGAAGTCCAGGAGCACGGCGTTGAACAGCTCGGGCTGCTCGACGCCCGGCAGATGCCCGGCACCGTCGATCACCCGCAGCACCGAGTCCGGCACCACCTTCACGATCTCCTCGGCGTCCGAGACCGGTGTGTACACGTCGTCGGCGCCGACCACGACGAGCGCGGGAACCTTGGCCGCCGCGAGGCTGTCACGGTAATCGGGGCGCTCGGCCCGCCCCCGCAGCGCCGCCGCGGCCCCGCGCGGGTCGGTGACCTGCATCATGCCGAGGACGTGTGCGGCGACGTCCGGCAGCGCGGCCACGTTGTACCGCGCGAGCATCTTGTCGATGACCTCGTTCGCGTACCCGCCCATGCCCTCGGCGAGCAGCCGGACCGCGAGCCGATTGCGGTGCACCTTGCCCTCGGGGGTCTCGGGCGGCGCCGAGGTGTCGGACAGGACGAGCGCGCGGGTGCGGTCAGGGTGCCGCAGATGGAACTCCATGGCGATCTGGCCGCCCATGGACACACCACCGACGACGGCGGTGTCGATGTCCAGCTCGTCCAGGAGCGCGGCGACGTCGTCCGCGAACCGCGAGAGGAGCACCTGCCCCGGAGTGACATCGCTCTCGCCGTATCCGCGCAGATCGGGCAGGAGCACCCGGTACCCGGCCGCCGTGAGCGCGTCGGCCTGAGTGGCCCACAGGGTCCGGTTGAACGGATGCCCGTGGATCAGCACGATCGCGACGCCGTCCGCGGGCCCGAGGTCGTCGTACCGCAAAACGGTGCCGTCCTGCGTGAATCGGGGCATGGAGTGCTCCAGGTTGGGTCGGACCCGCGCGGGGTGAGTGCCGGAACCGTACGGCGCGGGCGTGGGCATGATCAAGAGTGTTGGCCGGTCAGAGCGGCCGGGACGGCCCTCATAGACTGGTGGTGCCGCGCCCCCGCCCCGTGGCCCGCGGCCCGCACCACCGAACCAGGAACCACCGTGAACACCCAGCACCACCAGGCGACCACCGCCACCCCGCCCGACATCCGCCTGGTCGTCACCGACATGGACGGCACGCTCCTCGACGGCGACGGGAAGATCCCGGACTCCCTCTGGCCGCTCCTGGCCGAAATGAACCGCCGCGGCATCGCCTTCTGCCCCGCCAGCGGCCGGCAGTACGCCACACTCGCCGCCCAGTTCGACGCCGTGGACGACGGCGGCATGGTGTACGTCGCGGAGAACGGCGCCTACGTCGTGCGTGGCGGCGCCGAGATCAGCTCCGATCCGCTGGAGCCGGCCGTCGTCCAGTGGATCGTCAAGGCGGTGCGCGCCCTCGTCGACGAGGGCGGGGCCGACGCGGGCGTCGTCGTCTGCGGGAAGCGGTCCGCCTACGTGGAGCGCTCCGACGAGGCGTTCATGGAGCAGGTCCGCACGTACTACGCCGCCCACGAGGTCGTCGCCGACGTCACCGCCGTCGAGGACGAGTTCGTCAAGGTCGCGCTCTTCGACTTCGGCAACGCGCAGGACACCACCGCCCCGCTCCTCGCCCCGCTCGCCGACTCGCACCAGGTCGTCGTCTCCAGCCGGCACTGGATCGACGTCATGAACCCGGCCGCGAACAAGGGCGCCGCCGTCCGCAGGCTCCAGGACGCCCTGGGAGTCACGCCCGCACAGACCATGGTGTTCGGCGACTACCGCAACGACCTGGAGATGCTGGACACCGCCGACTGGTCCTACGCCATGGCCAACGCCCACCCCGACGTCCTCGACCGCGCCCGGCTGCGCGCCCCGGCCAACACCGAGAACGGCGTCGTCCGCACCGTCAGCGACCTCCTCGGGCTCGCGGTGCAGCCGTAAATTACTGAACCGTAACCTTCCCGGTGCTACCCGCGGTAACGGTGTTCTGGATAACGTCCGGCAAGGCGTGCGGTGGCGGTGGGACGACCGCCCCGAACGCGCCGTCGGCCTGCCCGATGTTCCGGCCGACAGCCGCCAGGCGGGGGTGAACTCCCGCCCGTAGACCGGAGGTTCGCCATGCCCGCCGCCCCCACCCGCCTGCTGGCCGCTGCCGTCACCGTCGCCGCATGTGTCGGCGCCCAGGCAGTGCCCGCCGCGGCCGCCACCGGATCGGAGGCCTCCGGCGACACGGTCTCGCGCGGTGTCACGATCCCCGCGTTCTACAACCCGCCGGCCGAACTGCCCGCCGCCAACGGCTCGTTGATCCGCAGCGAGGGGCTCCCGCTCGCCCTCAGCCTGCCCGGTCTGCACGGACCGTTGCCTGGCAAGGCGACCCGCATCATGTACAAGACCACCGACTCCAACGGGAAGCCCGCGGCGTCCACGGGCGCGTACATCGAGCCCAGCGCAAAGTGGCGCGGCTCCGGGCCCCGTCCGCTCGTCGCGCTCGCCCCCGGCACGCAGGGGCAGGGTGACCAGTGCGCCGCGTCGATGGGCCTCGAGCACCCCATCGTGTTCAACGGGCAGACGCTGGTGGCCGGTTACGAGGACCTGGCGATCTACCGGCTCCTCGCCAAGGGCGTCGCCGTCGTCGTCACCGACTACATCGGCCTGGGCGCCACCGACCGCCTGCACACCTACGTGAACCGGCAGGACGAGGCGCACGCGGTGCTCGACGCCGTGCGGGCCGCCCGCGCACTCAAGGACGCCACCGTCACCACCGGCTCGCGGGTCGGTCTCTTCGGCTACAGCCAGGGCGGCGGCGCCACCGCCGCTGCCGCCGAACTCCAGCCGACGTACGCACCGGATGTCACGCTCTCCGGCACGTACGCGGGGGCACCGCCCGCCGACCTGACCGCGACCACCAAGGCCATCGACGGCACCGACCTCGTCGGTGCGCTGGGCTGGTCGCTCAACGGGTTCCTGCAGTCCGACCCGGAGCTTCGGGCGATCGCCGACAAGCACCTGAACGACAAGGGTCGGGCCGCCCTGAAGGACCTGTCCACGGCGTGCGTCGGCGACGCCATCCTCGGTTACTCGTCCAAGAAGAGCTCGGCCTGGACGAAGGACGGCAAGAGCCTCGAGGACATCATCAAGGCCGAACCGCGCCTCCAGGAGTTCCTCGCCCAGCAGCGCATCGGCACCATCGAGCCGCAGAGCCCGGTGCGCGTCGCCACGGGCGTGAGCGACAACCTCGTCCCGCACGGCCAGGCACGCCAGTTGGCCGTCGACTGGTGCGGCCGCGGCGCCCAGGTCACGTACAAGGCGGTGAACATCCCGGACGTCGGCCGCGCCCTGATCAACCACTTCGCCCCGCTGCTCACCGACCAGGGACCGGCCATCAACTGGCTCACGGACCGCCTCTCGGGAGAGCCGGCCGCTTCCACCTGTGGCGAACTCCCCGCGCAACGCTGACGGTTCGGGCGGGTGCCGTGGCACGATGACGGACCACCGCACCCGTCCGAAGGGAACCCCGTGCCCCGTGCCGTCACCCTGATCCGCTCCGACGCCCTCTCCGATGTCGCCGAGTACGCCTACGCGGCCACCGCGCCCGCCGAGGCGCGGCTCGTCTTCCTCGCCGGTTCCTGCCCGTTGGACAAGGACGGCTCGACCGTCGCGGTCGGCGACCACGCCGGTCAGGCGGCCCAGTGTGTCGCGAACATGCGCGTCGCCCTCGACGCGGCCGGCGCCGGTCTCGAGGACGTCATCAGCACCCGCGTCCTCGTCGCGTCGACGCGGCAGGAGGACCTCGTCGCAGCCTGGGAAGTGGTGCGTGACGCCTTCGGTGACCACGACGTGCCCAGCACTTTGATGGGTGTCACCGTGCTCGGCTACGCCGACCAGCTCGTCGAGGTCGAGGCGGTCGCAGCGGTGGTCGACTGAGAGCCGCAGGAGAGCCGACGTGCGAAGGCCCCGACTCCCGTGCGGAACACGGGAGCCGGGGCCGATGCGTCTCGGACCGATCAGGCCGATGTGAGCTTCACCGGCTCCGTCTCCGCCGAGCTGTGCCTTTCGGCCCAGTTCTCCAGAGCCGTGCGGCACGCGTGGTCCAGGTGGTGGACGCCGCTCAGGTTCAGTTCGACCGGGCGGTCCTGCGGGAGCGCCTCCAGGCTGTCGAGGATCTTCGGCAGCTTCAGGAAGGTCGCGTTGCCCGTCAGATGAGCCTGGATCGGGCCCGCTCCCTTGTCTATGACCTCCAGCTTGACGTGCGAGGCGTCCCAGGCGGTCTTGATGACCGACAGGGCGAGGCCGATGAGCACACCCTCGAACATGCTGATCGCCACGATCGACACCGCGGTGACGACCAGGATCAGCGCCTCACCGCGATGGTCGCGCCAGAGCTTCACCAGCGCCCGTACGGGAACCAGCTTCGCCCCGGAGTGCACCAGCACGCCCGCGAGGGCCGGGATCGGGATGTACGCGAGCAGCGCCGGCAGCAGCGCCGCGAACAGCAGCAGCCATACGCCGTGCATGACGCGCGACGCCTTCGTCTTCGCGCCCGCCTGCACATTGGCCGAGCTGCGCACGATCACCGCGGTCATCGGCAGCGCGCCGAGCACACCGCACACCGCGTTGCCCGCGCCCTGCGCGAGCAGTTCCTTGTCGTACTGGGTGCGCGGACCGTCGTGCATCCGGTCCACGGCGGCAGCGCTGAACAGCGACTCGGCGGACGCGATCAGGGTGAACGCCACGATCGTGCCGAGCACACCGACGGTGGCGAGCTCGCCGAACGCGCCGAGGGGCGGCGGCTGGATCGAGCCGATCAGGCCGTTGACCTCGACCATGGCGACAGGTGCGTTGAACACGAACGCCGCCAGCATCGCCAGGCCCACCGCGGCGAGCGGTCCCGGCACGACGCGCGCCTTGCGCGGCATGTACTTCCAGAACACCAGGACCAGGACGGTACCGGCGCCGAGGGCGAGCGAGGCCAGCGCCCGGGTGCTGCCGAGCGCGTCGATGAAGGCCTCCGGCAGTCCGGCTATCTTGCCGAGCCCCGACTCCGGGGCCTTGGCGTCGAGCACCGAGTACATCTGGCCCGCGATCAGGACCAGGCCGATGCCGGCGAGCATGCCCTCGACGACCGAGACCGAGATGGCCCGGAAGTACCGGCCCACCTTCAGGGCGCCCATGGCGATCTGCAGCACGCCGGTCGCGAGGACGATGACGCCGAGTATCGGCAGGCCGAACTCCTGCACCGCTTCGAAGACGAGGACGGTCAACCCGGCGGCCGGGCCCGACACCTGGAGGCTGCTGCCCCGCATCAGGCCGGTGACGATACCGCCGACGATGCCGGTGATCAGGCCGAGTTCGGCGGGTACACCGGAGGCGACGGCCACGCCGACGCACAGCGGAAGTGCCACGAGGAACACGACGAGCGAGGCGGTGAAGTCCGCCTTGAGATGAGGGAACTTGGGGGTGGGGGTGTGGGGGGTGGTTTCGGTCATGGTGGCGCTCACAGGGTCTCGAACGCGTCGGTCTCGACACGGTGTTCGCGGACGCCGCCGGTGTGCACCTCGTAGTACCAGCCGCGCAGCGTGAGGCGGCCGTCGGCGAGCCGGCGCTCCACACACGGGTAGGAGCGCAGCCGCAGCAGCTGGGCGAGGACGTGCTGTTGGACGGCCGAGGCGACCGTCACGTCGGTCGGATCGCAGCCTCCGGGCTCGTCCGCGGCGTGCGCGAGCCAGTCCCGGACGGCGGGCACGGCCTCGAGGTCGTCGCCGCGCACCAGCGCGCCGACCGCCCCGCAGTGCGAGTGCCCGCACACGACGATGTCCTGGACGCCGAGGACTTCCACGGCGTATTCGATGGTGGCGGTCTCCCCGCAGGGGGTGTCGCCGGAGTACGGGGGCACGATGTTGCCCGCGGTGCGGAGCTCGAAGAGCTCACCGGGGCGCGCGCCCGTGATCAGGGCCGGCACGACGCGAGAGTCGGAGCAGGTGATGAAGAGGACCTGCGGGGACTGGCCGTCGGCGTGACTGGCGAACTCCTCAGGGCGCTGGCCGAACGTGCGGGCGTTGTCGATGAGGGGCTGCATGTGTGGTGATTCCTCCTGGCGCGCCGGTGCGGCGCGTCGGACGGGCAGGACAGGTGTGAACGGCAACTGTCGGGAAATCAGCAGCGGAAGACCTGAAGGGAGGCCGCTGTCAGCTCGTCGATGGATCTGTCCGGGCGGACGTACGAGGCGTGCGGCGCGGTGGCCGACGCGGCGGTGACGTCCGGAGAGGGTGACTCGGCGTACGGACAGGGCAGTTGGGACGAGCCCGACGCCGTGCGATGACGGTCGCGGGTGCGGACCGCTTCGGCGGGCCCCTGGGGTTCCGTCCCGTCGCCGTGACAGGCCTTGGCGTCGGCCGGCGCCGAGACCGAGGCATGTGCGGACGCGAACGAATGTCCGGACGCGAGCAGGGGGAGCGACAGCAGCAGGGCGATGACAAAGGCCATCGCCGTGCGCTTCCTCCCACCTCGGGACATGTTCCCCCCTCGCGCATCTCTCACCAAGAGAACGCCAACGTAAGGTCAACTGCTGGTCAAGAGCCAGGTTAACTCTGCAAAGGTGGCTCGTGGGTTAACTGGGTGTTTCGGCTCGAAGGATGGGCGAAAGAAGGGGGTGTTTTGGCGTGAATGGCACCCCTAGACTCGCGATCATGAACCACGTCACCACAGTCACCGGGACACACCAAATCGCCGACGACACAGGCCTGTTCGACACCATGGCCACGATGCGCGCCATGCGCCGGCTGCGCCCGGAACCCATTCCCGACGAGCTGCTGGAAAGGCTGATTCAGGCAGCCGTGTGGGGGCCCAGTGGCGGCAATATGCAGCGCTACGAGTACGTCGTGGTGACCGACCCCGCAGTTATGGCGGAACTGGCACCTTTGTGGACACGGTGTGTGGACGCCTATCTGGCGACCACCGGCAAGCACGCGCCCGAGGGCATGGACGAAGCGGCGTACGGGCGCATGGTCGCAGCCATCGAGTACCAGCGCGACCACTTCGCCGAGACACCGGCCCTCGTCATCCCCTGTTACCAGTTCCCGCCGTCCCGCGTCGACGAGGAGGGTCTGCAGGCCTCGGTCACCGCGCTCGGCCCCACGGCGGCCGCCGCGCTGGCGAACACGCAGGAGCGCTTCGCCGCGCTCGCGGAGGGCTCCTGCGTCTACCCCGGCGTGCAGAACCTGCTGCTCGCCGCGCGCGGCCTCGGCCTCGCCGCCAACATCACCATCTGGCACCTGATGCTGGAGGACGAGTGGAAGGCCGCGCTCGGCATCCCCGACGACATGCGGACGTTCGCCGCCATCCCGATCGGATGGCCGCTCGGCCGCTTCGGACCGGTGCGCCGCAGGCCGGTCGCGGAGGTGCTGCACCGGAACCGCTGGTAGGCCGCCCGCTCACCCCTCGCGGGAGAGCCGGATCTCGCGGCCCTTCCAGCGCTCGCGCAGCCAGCGGTCGTGACACGCGACGACGATCGCGCCGGGGCCCGCGCCCAGTGCGTCCTCCAGCTCGTCGCACAGCGTGGGAGACAGATGGTTCGTCGGCTCGTCGAGCAGCAGCAGCTCCGGCGGTTTCGCCACGAGCAGCGCGAGCGCGAGCCGGCGCCGCTGGCCGACCGACAACTGCCCCACGGGTTGGTCGAGGTCGGCCGGGCGCAGCAGGCCGAGCCCGGCGAGCGGCACCGCCTCGGCGCGCGCGAACCCGAGTTCCTGCGCGTACGTGTCCCGGGCGGTGCGCTCGGGCCGCGCGAACACGGAGTCCTGCGCCAGCAGTCCCACCGACAGGCCCGGACGTCGATGTGTGCCGCCCCGCGCCGTCAGCTGTCCGGCGAGGACCGCCAACAGGGTCGACTTTCCGGAGCCGTTGGCGCCGGTGACCAGGAGGCGGTCCTCGGGTGTCACGTCGAGCCGGTCAAGGGTCAGCCGCCCGGGGACCTCGACCGCCCGCAGGGACACGAGCGGCTCGTCGATGTGCTCGGCGGACATGTCATCGCTGGACATGTCGGCGAGGCGGTCGGGGCGGAAGCGCAGCGGCGGCGGGGGCGCGGCGACCTGCGTGCGTTCCAGGTCATCGAGGCGGCGGGTGGCGTTGCGGACCCGCCGTGAGATCTGGCTCTGCACCCGGTTGGCACGCTTGCCGTAGCCCATCTTCTCGTTGTCGCGCGGCCCGCGGTCGGGTGCGACGCGGTGCGCCGAGACACCGGCCGAGTGCCGCAGCTCGGCCAATTCCTCCTGCTCCTCGGCGAACCGCCGCTCCCACCGCTCCCGCTCGGCCCGCTTCTCCGCGCGGTACGCGCTGTAGTTGCCGCCGAATCGCACGGGCCCTTCCACCGCCGGATCGAGGTCGACGAGGTCCGTGCAGACGGCGTCGAGGAACGCCCGGTCGTGGCTGGCGAGGACGACCACGCCCGGCAGCGCCCGCACCTGTTCCTCCACGAACAGGGCTGCGTCGTCGTCGAGATGGTTCGTCGGCTCGTCGAGCAGCAGCGCGGTGGGGCGGCGTACGAGCAGCGCCGCCAGGGCGAGCCGTCCGCGCTGGCCGCCGGAGAGCGAACCCAGGGTGCGGGTGTGCGCGAACGCCCCGAGACCGAGACCGGCGAGGGTGATCTCGGCGCGCCGGTCCGCGTCCCATGCCTCGTGCTCCCGGGCGCGTTCGAGCAACTGGCCATAGGTGTCGAGCAGTTCTGTGTAGCTGCCGGAGTCCTCCGGTGTCCGGGCGAGCTGCTCGCCGAGCTGGTCGAGTTCGGTGAGTTCGGCGCGGGTCTCGCGCAGCGCGTCGTCCAGTACGTCCGCGATCGTCGTCGCGGCGTCGTACGGCGCCTCCTGCTGGAGGAAGCCGAGGTCGGGCGGCCGGGCGACACTGCCCGAGTCGGGGGTGTCGTCGCCGGCGAGCAGGCGCAGCAGGGTCGACTTGCCGACCCCGTTCTCGCCGATCAGGCCGATACGGCGGCCGGGAGCGGCGGTGAGCGACACACCGTCGAGGACGCGGCGGGTGCCGAGGGTGCGGATCAGATCGTGCGCGATGAGGGCGGGCTGGGGCATGCGATGTGTTCCGTTCGACGTGAGCAGTGGTGGGCCCGCCGGGCCTGTGCCTCGGGACGGGCCATGTCGTCACGCCGGCGGGTCACATCTCGGGCGCCCCCACCTCGGTCAGCTCGCCGTCCGCGAGCCGCAGCCCGCGCTCCACTCCGATCCGCGCGAGGAACCGCTCGTCGTGGCTGACCACCATGAACGCGCCCTGGTAGGAGGCGAGCGCGCTCTCCAGCTGGCCGACGCCGACCAGATCGAGGTTGTTCGTCGGCTCGTCGAGGAGCAGCAGCTGCGGGGCCGGCTCCGCGCACAGCACGCAGGCGAGGGTGGCCCGCAGCAGCTCCCCGCCGGAGAGCACCCCGACCGGCAGCTGGGCGCGCGGGCCGCGGAACAGGAACCGGGCCAGCAGATTCATCCGCTCCGCCTCAAGGCGCCCCGGCGCGAACGCGGCGAAGTTCTCCGCGACGGTGCGCTCGGGGTCGAGCAGGTCCAGACGCTGCGACAGATAGGCGATCCGGCCGTCGGCCCGCTTCACGCTGCCGCCGCTCGGCCGGAGGTCACCGCTCACGAGCCGCAACAGGGTGGTCTTTCCCGCCCCGTTGGGACCCGTCAGCGCGATGCGCTCAGGCCCCCGTACCGAGAAGTCGACGCCGTCGGCGGCGAACAGGTCCTGCTCGCCCCGGCGGACCTGCGCGTGCTCGGCGAGGACGAGGGTGCGGCCCGCGGGGACCTTGGTGTCGGGCAGATCGAGGACGAGGCGCGGATCGTCGCGCACGGCGCGCTCCGCCTCGTCCAGGCGTGCCTTGGCGTCGCCGACACGGGCCGCGTGGGTCTGACCGGCCCGGCCCGCGGACTCCTGGGCGCCGCGCTTCATGGTCCCGGCGAAGATCTTGGGAAGTCCGGCGCTCTTCAGGTTGCGCGCGGCGTTGCTCGCGCGGCGCTCGGCGCGCTCGCGGGCCTGCTGCATCTCCCGCTTCTCGCGCTTCACCTCCTGCTCGGCGTTGCGGACGTTCTTCTCGGCGACGTCCTGCTCCGCCGCCACCGCCTCCTCGTAGGCGGTGAAGTTGCCTCCGTACCAGCGCAGTTCGCCGTGGTGCAGCTCGGCGATCCGCTCCATCCGGTCCAGGAGCGCGCGGTCGTGGCTGACGAGCAGCAGACAGCCGTTCCAGCGCTCCAGCACGTCGTAGAGGTGGCGGCGGGCGTCGAGGTCGAGGTTGTTGGTCGGCTCGTCGAGGAGCAGCACATCGGGCCGGCGCAGCAGCTGGGCGGCGAGGCCCAGGGAGACGATCTGCCCGCCGCTGAGCGTGTCGAGGCGCCGGTCGAGACCGAGGGCACCGAGGCCGAGGGAGTCGAGTTCGGCGCGGGTGCGCTCCTCGATGTCCCAGTCGTCGCCGATGACGGTGAAGTGCTCCTCGCTCACATCCCCCGATTCGACGGCGTCCAGCGCCCGGACGATCTCGGCGACACCGAGCACCTCGGCCACGGTGAGCGAGCCGGCCAGCGGCAGGTTCTGGGGGAGATGGCCGAGCACACCGTGCACGGTCACCGAGCCGCCGGTGGGCCGCAGCTCACCGGCGATCAGCTTGAGGAGTGTGCTCTTGCCCGCGCCGTTCGGGGCCACGAGCCCGGTGCGGCCGGACGGCGCGGAGAAGGACAGGCCGTCGAACACCGGGGTGTCGTCGGGCCAGGAGAAGGACAGGTTCGAGCAGACGACGGAAGCGTCGGACACGGAAGCAGACCTCGCGTGGGAGACGGGCAGGCCGATACGGCTGCCCGGAACAGGGAAAGGGGACGACTGAGAGGCCACCGAGGCGGTGCGTCAGCGCACCGGCCACTGGCCTGTCGGAGCCGGGTCATCACCCGGAGATGTCGTCGTCCACCGCCATGTTCGTTCTCCTCAAGAGGCGAAAGGTCCAAGAACACTAACAGCTACGGACGTCCGGTCACCAGGTCAACGGGTAACGGACCGGGTGTCCGCCGATCCGGCCGGGCAGCAGTCCGATCAGGACCAGCAGCGCGGTGCCGAGCGCGAGGAGGGAGAGGAAGGGGACGGGGTGCGGGGCCTGCAGCACGACGATCACCGAGGTGGCGGCCGCGGGGGAGTGGGAGAGGTGCGTGAGCATCATCGCCCCCAGCGAGAGCCCGGCGGCGACGGCCGCACCCCAGCCGTTGCTCCCCGTCACCGCGAGCGTCCCGAACCCGATGGCGGCGGAGATCAGCTGGCCCCCGACGAGATTGCGCGGCTGCGAGATCGGCAGCCCGGGCGCGCCGTGCACGAGGGCGGCGCTCGCGGCGAGCGGGGGTATCAGGAGCGGCTGCCGCAGCAGCACGCCGACGCCGACGAGCACCAGCAGGCCGCCGATCGCGAAGACGGTGGCCCGCAGGGCGTGCAGGGGATGGGGTCGTGGGACGGCGGACGGGGGCGTGGACATGCGATCTCCGGGCAAGGGGGGAGCGGGGCCCGGTGATCATAAACAGATTGTTGAAGCCCTGGCATTTCCCTTGCCTCTGAGGCAAGAAAGCGGCGGGCCTGCTGCCCACGAAGGCGGTGGGCCCGTTTGCCCAAGAAGGCGGTCGTCCCGCTACTGCCGCCGGTTGTCCTCCGCGATCCGTGTGGCGCGCGAGCGCACATCCGCCTCGGACAGGCCCGCGTCGCACACGATCGTCATCACACTGCCGTCGTCCAGCGACACCTGCCGCATCTCGACGCCCAACTTCCGTGTGCGCTGCGGCTCTTCGTCGGACATGAGATCGTCGGCCATGAGAGCTCCTCACGGTCGACGCGGCGCTGTGCCGCGTCGACCCAACAATTGACGAACTCCCACGGTAGGCACACCCGGTGGTGCGCGGGGTGCACCGGCGGGGCGCAGTCACACGATCGGGCCCGTGCGCCTCACCGTACGGCCTGGTGTGCCGCCTCCGTCTCGGTGTCGGCGTCACCGGTGCGCAGGGCGCCGCCCGCCGTCTCGAGGTGGGCACGGACGAACCACTGGAACTTCTCGAGCTCGCGCAGCTGTCCGATCAGCAGGTCCTGGGTGGCCAGGTCGATCCTGCCGGTCTGCTCTACCGCCTTGCGGACGTCCTCGATCAGGCCGGTGTAGACGACGTCGAGGGCGCCGAGATGGGCGATCGCGTCCGCCCGGCCGACGCTGTAGTCCTCCCAGGTCCGCGCGGCGACGAGCACGCCCGGTGTGCCGTGGCTGACGCCGCCGAGCGCCGCGGCGCGCTCCGCGACCTCGTCCGCCATCGCCCGGACCTTGTCGACCTGCGGGTCGACCATCTCGTGCACGGCGATGAAGTGTGGTCCGACGACGTTCCAGTGGATGTGCTTGAGCGTGAGGTGCAGATCGTTGAGCGCGTGAAGGCGCAACTGCAGGATGTCGATGAGCTCGCCCGCCTCACTCACGTCGAGGCCGGGGACGGTGTACTTCGGGTCGCTCCGCAGAGCCATGGTGCGTGTCTCCCTTCGGACTTCGAGCTGATGAGCTGCACTGTCCGACTACCCCGCATGCGAGATCCATTCATGATCGGCCCGGGTCGGGGAGGCGGCCCCCGGGGTTCCCCGAGGGGTAAGGTTAGGCTAACCTTCAGCAGGTGAGATCTGGTGAACGCGCAGGTAGCGCCCCTCGTCCGCGCGGTCACGAACTGTCGGCCGAGCATGTGACCGTGTCGTACGACGGAGTCGATGTCGTGCACGACGCGGCCCTCGTCCTCAGGCCCGGCGAAGTGACCGCTCTCGTCGGTCCCAACGGCAGCGGCAAGTCCACGCTGCTGCGGACCATCGCACGGCTGCAGAAGCCCCGGCACGGCACGCTGAGCCTCGACGCGGGAACAGCCGACGCCGCCGACGGCTTCGACCTCACCGCCCGCCAGTTCGCCCGCCGCGTCGCCCTGTTGACGCAGAGCCGGCCCACGCCGGGCGGACTCACCGTGCGCGACGTCGTCGAGTTCGGCCGCTACCCCTACCGCGGACGGTGGGGGCAGGCCGATGCCGACGGCGCGGAGGTCGTCGCGCGGGTCCTCGCGATGACCGGCGTCGAGACACTCGCGGACCGGGGTGTCGACCAGCTCTCCGGCGGGCAGTTGCAGCGCGTGTGGCTGGCGAGCTGCCTCGCCCAGCAGACCGGCGTGCTCCTCCTCGACGAGCCGACCACGTACCTCGACCTGCGCTACCAGATCGAACTCCTCGACCTCATGCGGGACCTGGCGGACGACGGCGGCATCGCCGTCGGCGTCGTCCTGCACGACCTCGACCAGGCAGCCGCCGTCGCCGACCGGATCGCGCTGCTCAGCGACGGCCGCGTCATCGCCGACGGCGCCCCCGAGGACGTACTGCGCTCCGAGCGCCTCACCGAGACGTACGGCATCCGCGTCGATGTCGACACCGACCCCTTCACCGGACGGCTGCGCACCCGCGCGATAGGCCGTCACCACAGCAGAAGCGAAAGGCTCCAGAGCACCTCATGAGACGCCCCCTGATCGTCGCCGCATCGGCCGCCGCGGCGGCCCTCGCCCTCTCCGCCTGTGGCACCTCCGAGCCCGCTCGGACGGATCCCAACATCAAGGCCGAGAAGATCACCCTGACCGGTGGAGACGGCTCCAAGGTGAGCCTGGACGGCCCGGCCACCAAGGTCGTCGGCACCGAGTGGAACGTCGTCGAGTCCCTCGTCACGCTCGGCGTCGACCCCGCCGGCGTCGCCGACGTCAAGGGCTACAAGGCGTGGGACACCGCCGCGCCGCTCACCAACTCGCCCAAGGACATCGGCACTCGGGGCGAGCCCAGCATGGACAGCATCGCGGGCCTCACCCCGGACCTGATCATCGCCACGAACGACCTGTCGGCGTCGGCGATCAAGCAGATGAAGAAGATCGCCCCGGTCCTCACGGTCAAGTCGGCCGACGGCGCCGACCAGGTCGGCACGATGTTCGAGACCCTCGACACCATCGCGAAGGCCACCGGCAAGGAGGACGCGGCCAAGGCCGCCAAGAAGGCGTACGAGGCGAAGCTCGCCGAGGGCAAGAAGGCGCTCAAGGACGCGGGCGCCGACGGCTCGAGGATCGCCACCGCCGACGGCTACTCCGCCTCCAACCAGGTCTCCGTGCGCGCCTTCACCGATGCCTCGCTGCTCGGCTCCGTCAACGAGGACCTCGGCCTGAAGAACGCCTGGAAGGTCAAGGGCGACAAGGACTACGGCCTGGCCACCACCGACGTCGAGGGACTCACCGGACTCGGCAAGGACGTGCAGTTCACCTACATCGGCAACAAGAAGGCCGGCGGCTCGGATGTCTTCACCAAGGACCTCGCCGACAACTCCGTGTGGACCTCGCTGCCCTTCGTGAAGGCCGGCGACGTGCACCGACTGCCCGACGGCACCTGGCTGTTCGGCGGACCGAAGTCGATGGAGCACTACATCGACGGCGTCGTCGCCGCCCTGACGAAGAAGTAGGCACGTGGCCGTCACCGCACCTCCCCGCACTCTGACGGCGCCGTCCTTCGGCACCGTCGGGGTGACGGCCGGGCTCGCGCTGCTCGTCGCCGTGCTCGCCGTCGTCGACATCACCTACGGCACGGCCGACGTCGGAGCCCGCCAGGTGTGGCAGGCCCTCACCGGGCAGGCCGAGGCGGGCGACGCCTCCGTCGTCGTCGCTTCCCGGCTGCCGCGCATGGTGGCCGGACTGCTCGTCGGCGTGGCACTCGGCGCGGCCGGCGCCGTGCTGCAGGCCGTGAGCCGCAACGTGCTCGCCTCGCCCGACACCCTCGCCGTCAACGCCGGTTCGTACCTCGCGCTCGGTGTGCTCGCGGCCACTGGCGCGACCGTCTCCGTGTTCGCGTCCTCCGCGGTCGCCCTCGTCGGCGGACTCGCCGCGGCCGCCGTCGTGCTCGGCCTCGCCGGACGCGGCGCCGCCACCGTCCGCCTGGTCCTCGCCGGCAGCGCTCTCGCGCTCGGCCTCAACGCCGTCACCGAGTCGCTGATCCTGCTCTTCCCGGAACAGACCGAGGGCCTCTACCAGTGGAACCAGGGCAGCATCGCCCAGAACGGTTTCGCCGGTGTGGCCCGCATGGCGCCCCTCGTGGTCGTCGCGCTCATCGGCCTGGTCCTCCTCGCCCGCCGCGTCGACGGTCTCGCCCTCGGGGACGACGCGGCGCGCGGCCTCGGCATCCCCGTGCGCGGCACCCGCGTGACCGCCGTCGTGCTCGCCGCGCTCCTCTCGGCGGCCGCCGTCACCCTGGCCGGACCGATCGGCTTCGTGGGCCTGTGCGCCCCGGCCCTGGTCAGGCCGGTGGCCCGCCGCGTGCGTTCGCTCGTACGGCACCGGGTGCGCATCCCCGTCGCGGGCCTCGTCGGCGCCGCCCTCGTGCTCGGCTCCGACCTGCTGCTGCGCGCCGTGACCTCCGCCCAGGTGGCGGTCACCGTGCCGACGGGCGTGGTCACCAGTGTCGTCGGCGCGGTGTTCCTGGTCGTGATGGCGCTGCGGCTGCGCGACGGGGAGGCCGCCGGGCCCCCGGAAAGGCTGCGCATCCCGAGCCGCAAGGTGTTCGCGGTCACCGTGGTCGGCCTGGCGGCGGTGCTGGTCGCCGCGGCCGTCGCGGGCGTCCTCCTCGGCGACAGCACGCTGCTCCTCGGCGACGTCGTCAACTGGGCGGGCGGGCAGGCCGGTCAGGCCATCACGTTCGTCCTCGACACCCGGGTGCCGCGCGTCCTGGCCGCCCTGTGCGCCGGCGCGGCGCTCGCCCTGTCCGGCACCCTCGTGCAGTCCGTGACCCGCAACCCTCTCGCCGAACCCGGTGTCCTCGGTGTCTCCGGCGGCGCCGCTCTCGGTGCGGTGCTGCTGGTCACCACGGTGCCCGGAGCCGGTTCGTGGACCATCGCCGCGGCGGCGTTCGCGGGCGCGTGCGTCACCTCCGCGATCGTCTTCGGCCTCGCGGCCAAGGGCGGGTTCCAGCAGAGCCGGCTCGTCCTGATCGGCATCGGCACGGCGTCGGGCACGGCGGCCCTGATCAGTCTCCTGATCGTGCTCACCGACCGGTTCAGCGCGACCAAGGCCCTGGTGTGGCTGTCCGGTTCGACGTACGGGCGCAGCCTCCCGGACGTACTGCCGGTCGCGGCCGTGCTCGTCGTCGGCGCCGTCATCGCGGTCGCCCGGCGCAAGGAGCTCGACCTCGTCTCCCTCGACGCGGACACGCCCCGCCTCCTCGGCCTCGACCTCGCGCGCGGCCGCCTCGGGTTCCTGGTGCTCAGCGTCCTGCTCAGCGCCACGGCCGTCGCCGCCGCGGGCACGATCGGCTTCGTGGGCCTCGTCGCGCCGCACGCGGCCCGCGCCCTGGTCGGGCGCAGGCACGTGCGCGTCGTGCCCGTCGCGATGCTCCTGGGCGCGGCCCTCGTCTGCGTCGCGGACCTGCTGGGCCGCTCCGTGATCGCCCCGGCGCAGCTGGGCGCGGGCCTGATGACGGCCGTCGTCGGCACGCCCTACTTCGTGTACCTGCTGGTTCGCGGACGGCGTTAGGGCCTGTCGTCGAACTCCCGCCCGCCCGGCGGCTCCGGACGCCGGGCGGACGGTCCCTCACCCCGCCTTCGTACGCAACACTTCAAGAGCCCGGTCCGCATGCGCGCTCATCCTGAACTCGCTGCGGACCACCTCGAGCACCTGCCGGTCGGTGCCGATCACGAACGTGGCGCGCTTGGTGGGCAGCGGGCCGAAGCCGCGCGCCACCCCGAACCGGCCGCGCACCTCGCCCTCGGGGTCGGACAGCAGCGGAAACCCGAGCGTGTGGCGCTGCGTGAACTCCCGCTGGCGTTCGACGGCGTCGGAGCTGATCCCCACCGGGCGCGCGCCGACCGCCGCGAACTCGGCCGCCAGATCCCGGAAGTGGCAGGCCTCCGCGGTGCAGCCGGGGGTGAGCGCGGCCGGGTAGAAGAAGAGCACGACCGGCCCCTCGGAGAGCAGGGACGACAGCGAGGTGGGCGCCCCCGTCTCGTCGGGCAGGGTGAAGTCCTCGACGACGGATCCGGCTTGGATCCGGGCGGACGTGGGCATGGGGCCTCCCAGGGCTCGGCAGTGGACGCGTGTGCCGTTCACGTATACCGGACGGTAAGTCGTACCGAACAGAATGTGCCCCAGGGATGTTGAGCCGGTGCCAGCTGGGTAGGGGCGGCTCATGGACGTGTCGCATGACCAGAACGTGGAGACGGCAGTGGCCGCTGCCGCCTTCCTCTCCGGGCAGCAGGTCACCGAGAAGCAGTGCGGTGGCTGCGGAACCGTGGTGGCGGGCATCAACGGCCGCTACGCGTGCGGCGCTTGTGGATGGATCAACCACTGGTCGGACGGTGACACCCACCTGCCCGGCGCGGAGGACGACGTCTGATCGACACCGCGCGGGAGTGGTGTGGTCGAACGTGCCTGCGGTGTCCACCCCTCACGTCGAACTGGTTGTGAAGGCCGTCGGGTCATTCGCGCATATGCCACTGGTTGTATGCCCCTTGGCCTAAGGTTTGGAATGTCGCCCTTGTCGGGCGACACAGCACAGTCCGGCGGGAGCGATGATGGGCCGGGCGACCCAGGTGTCCGGCAGTGCCGCCGGGCGCGGGGCAAGGAGTGATGAGCGCTCCCGCGCAGGTGCGACAGCAGGGATGAGGTGGGTCAGGGTGAGCCCTGACGAGCGGCACACGTATGGGCGCCTGGAGGCGCTGGCTACGGGAGTTCTCGCCTACCCGGACGGCGAGCGGCTCGCGTGCGAGGTCCAGTTGCAGTACACCGCGGACGACCCCTTGGTCGTCCGGGTGGTCGCCCCCAAGGGGCAGTCGCGCGGCGGGAGTTGGCTGCTGTCCCGCGATCTGCTCTCCGCCGGACTCACCGGCGCGGCCGGTATCGGCGACGTGACGGTGCGGCCCGTCGCGCAGGAGGGCGAGCCCCTCGGCGTGGAGATCGAGATCCGCGACGCGCGCGCCGGTGAACCGGTCCGCTTCGTGATGGGGCACCGGGCGCTGCTCACGTACCTGGAGCGCAGCCATGCCCTCGTGCCGTTCGGGGCGGAGGCTGATCAGGGCGCGATCGACCGGGAGTTGGACCTGTTCCTCGATGAAAGGGGGCGGCCCGGGGAGGCCGGGAATGCGTGATAACCCGCGTATTGCGCCCTTCGTGTGATCCTCGGTCCCGGCCGCAACCGGCGCACGGCCCCCGGTGCTCTCTGCCTTCGAGACAACGGCGTACGCCACGAAGGAGGCCGGCATGCACACCATCACGACCGGGCTGGACGAAGAGCAGATCCGCGCCATCGACTGGGCCGACGACTGGCTGCTGGCCCCGCCGAACCCGGCGCACCGCCTGCCCTCCCGGATCGACCCGAAGGACATGCGCCGCCTCGAACTGAACGCCGTGCTCACCGCGTCGGGCATCGCGCCCTCGCCGGGCGACACGGAGGCGATCGACCAGCTCAGCGCGCTCCCGGACGCCGTGCACGCCACCCTGCGCCGCTGGCTGGGATGTTGCGGTCAGTGCGGATGCGCCGCCTGAGTCCCGCCGAGGCACCGGGTGGCGACACCACCGGGACGGGCCCCTTCACACCTGGTGTGAAGGGGCCTTGGTGTGTCATCAGGGGCTTGGTCATCAGGGGCTTGGTCACAGGCGGCGGGACACGTCCTCTGCCGCCTGCCGCACCGCCGGGGCGAACCCGGCCAGTTGCTCCTCGGTGACGAGGAAGGTGAGTGAGGAGACCGAGACGGCGCCGACCGGTGTGCCGTCCGCGTCGAGGACAGGGGCCGCGATCGAGCAGATCGACGCGTCCGCCTCCTCGTAGTCGGTGGCGTATCCGGCATCGCGGATCGCGGCCAACTCCTTGACGAGGGCCGCCCGATCGGTGTGCGTGTGCGGCGTGCGGGCGGGCAGTCCGGTGCGGTCGAGGACGGCGGCGGCCTCCTCGGGCGGCAGATGCGCCAGCAGGGCCTTGCCCGCGGCGGTCGCGTGCAGCGGCAGCGGCGCCCCGACGTCGGTGGCGATGCGGTAGGCGTGCCCCGGGTCGACCTTGTGCGTGTACGTCGCGTGGTCCCCGCTCGGCACTGCCAAGTGCACGGCCTGGCCCAGGCGTTGCTGCAGCGCGCGCAGCACGGCGTCGATGCCGACCGCGTCGTCGGCCAGCACCTGCGCGGCCATCGCGCGCAGTTGGTTGCCGCAGCCGTAGCGGCCCTCGCCGTCGGCGGCGGCGTACCCCTCCTCGACGAGTGTGGCGAGGACCCGGTGCGTGCTGGCCTTGGAGACGCCGGAGCGCTCCGCGATGTCGCCGAGCCGGTGCGGTCCGTCCGCACGCGCCACCGCGTGCAGTACTCGAAGCGCCTTGACGACGGAATTCGCGGGCTTGCTCGCTTCCATTGACCCTCCGAGGAGACGCGGGCTATGTTTCCACTCGATCCGCCGAGCGGAACGCCATTCTACTCTACGGAACGAACTCGGGTCCTCAACTCGGGTGTCCAGCAGCGGTGTGCCCAGCCGCGCTCCGCTGTGCCCGTCGCACGCACCACTCTCATGCCGGGGAAAGGTCGCCGTCCATGGCTGTGCACGCAGCTCCTTCCGCAGGTCCGCAACGATTCGATCTCGTCGTCTCGGGTGGGCTGTTGGCCGACCCCCTGCGCCCGCAGCCCTTCGCCGGTGACCTCGCCGTACGGGGCGGCCGCATCGCCGCGATCGGCGAACCCGGCACGCTGGCCGGACAGGAGCGCGTCGACGCCACGGGACTGCTCGTCGCCCCCGGCCTGATCGACCTCCACTCCCACGTCTACGCGCCCCGTACCGACCTCGGTGTGCCCGCCGACACCGTCGGCGTCGAGCAGGGGGTCACCACCCTGGTGGACGCGGGCAGTTGCGGCAGCGACCACTGGGACGACTTCGCGGGCAACGTTGTCGACGCCGCCGCGACCCGCGTCCTGAGCTGGCTCAACATCTCCCGGCACGGCCTCGTCCACGGCCGCACCGAACTCGCGGGCGGCCCCGGCGACATCGACGAGGCGGCCACCGAGAAGCTGCTGCGCGAGCACTCCGGCCGGGTGCGCGGCATCAAGGTCCGGATGAGCTCCTCCGTCCTCGGTGGCAGTGGCCTCGAACCCCTGCGGGCCGCGAAGCGGGTCGCCGCGCGCGTGGGCCGGCCGGTCATGGTGCACGTCGGCAACGAGCCGCCGCGCCTCGCCGACGTACTGGACCTGCTCGGCGAGGGCGACGTCGTCACGCACGCCTTCCACGGCAAGCCCGGCGGCCTCTTCGGCAGCGAGGACGCCGCGCGCCGTGCCGTGGCGCGTGGGGTGCGGCTCGACGTCGGTCACGGCAGCGCGAGCCTCAACTTCGCCACCGCCGAACGGGCCCTCGCCGCGGGCTTCACCCCGCACACCATCAGTACCGACGTACACGTCGGCAACGTCGGGGGACCGGTCCACTCGCTCGTCACCACGCTCAACAAGCTCCTCGCGCTCGGCCTCGACCCGCACCAGGTGATCCGCTGCGCGACGCTGCACCCCGCCCAAGTCCTCGGGCTCGACCATGAGTTGGGCAGCCTGCGCGTCGGGGGCGCCGCCGACCTGACGCTGCTGCGCCTCGCCGAGCGCACCACCGTGCTGACCGACGCCGACGGCGACACACGTACCACCCACACCCAGCTGGAGGCGGCCCGGACGGTGCGCGCCGGACGCCTCCACACCCCCGGGACCGCCACCGGCTGAGTCCCACCCACCGACCGCTCCACCGAACCACCGAGAGGCCCGTGAATGAGCACGCCCCTGATCGAACGGCTCGCGACGGCCGTCCAGGACACCACGCAGCCCGTCACCGACGAGGACCGGGCCGACCTGGCGGAGTTCCTGCCGATCGCGCTGGCCCACGCGCAGGTCGCCGGGATCGTCTTCGACGAGACACGGGTGCTCGCCCTCGCCGTGCACGCGCTCGCCTTCGTGCGCCGGGTGCGCACCGCCGAACACCTCGACCCGCTCGACCCGGAACTCGCCTCCGAACTGCCCGCCGAGCGCATCGCGTCCGCCCGCACCCTCATCGACACCTACTGCGCCCCACGCGAGTTCCTCGCGGGAGACACCGAAGTCCTGCTGCTCGCCCTGCACTTCGAGGCGGCGGCTCAGCTCCAGACCCAGTCCACCTCTCAGGCCTGACCCCACCCACCAAGGAGCACCGCCATGACAGTCAAGATCGTGATCGGACACCGGCT
This sequence comes from Streptomyces nidicola, assembly GCF_050106155.1. Taxonomy (NCBI): domain Bacteria; kingdom Bacillati; phylum Actinomycetota; class Actinomycetes; order Kitasatosporales; family Streptomycetaceae; genus Streptomyces; species Streptomyces nidicola. The sequence continues at coordinate 89,787 of NZ_JBNBPI010000001.1, read as the reverse complement.
CGGCAAGGGCCAGGCCGTCGCCGACGGCGTACGGGCCGCGGGCGGCGAACCCGTCCTCATCGCGGGCCCCGGCGCCGACATGAAGGTCGGCGACGTGATGGCCGCGGAGGGCGCCGCGCTCGGCATCTCCTTCTGCGGCAGCGGTGGCGCGGGAGCGGTCACCGCCAAGGCCAAGTACGGCCACGACATCGAGTTCGGCATGCGCTCGGCGCAGGCCGGGGTGACCGCGGTGGAACAGGGCCGCACCGTCCTCGGCTTTGGTTTCCTCGACAGCGAGGAGCTGGGCTTCAAGGTCACCCAGGCGCTCCTCAAGAAGCTGGGGGAGGACGCCTCGTGAAGCAGACCCGCCACACCCTGCGGCTCACCGGCTCCGGGCCCACCAGGGACAAGGCGTTCGCCACCGCCATCGGGCAGGTGCAGTCCGCGGTCGACAAGGTGACCGACGGCGTGTGCTTCCGCGTCGAGCCCCTCGAACTCGAGGTCGTCTCGGCCGTGGAACACCGCTGGACGGAGCGCTTCCTCGGGCTCCTCTTCCCCCGCACCCGGCAGCGCTTCGAACTCACCCTGCGCGTCGAGGTGCAGGTGGCCTCGCTCGACCTGGAAACCGTCGACTTCACGGTGCGCGAGGAGCGGCTCTCGCCGGTCCAGCACGCCCTGCACATGAGGTGACCCGATGAACGAGACCCTCACCGTCCTGCTGGAATCCCTCGTCATCGGCGGACTCATCGGCTTCGGCGCCTCCGCGGGCGTGGCCCGAATGTTCCACGCGCCGAAGGTCCAGGGCATGGGCGCCTTCCGCACGCTCGGCGAACTGAACGCGTGTCAGAACGACCCGGTCGCGCACTTCTCGTTCGGCCTCGGCTTCCTGTTCAACGCCTGGTCGAGTGCGGTCGGCACCGGTGCGCTCACCTCCGACGTGGACCACCGCATCGTGCCGCACTGGACCGCGTCCGTCGCGATGATCAAAAACCGCAGGCTCGCCGAGACCCTGCACAACCCGCGGCGCATGGCCATCACCGGCACGGCCGTCGGTATGGTCCTGGTCACCCTCCTCAACACCACTGCCGCCTCGATCCCGCACTCCCTGCAGGAGGTCGCGGCCAAGGTGCTGGGGCCCGCGTCCGAGTGGCTGATCAACCCCGTGATGCCGATCATCTTCTGGATGGCCGCCGTCGACGCGGGCCGGCGGGCCGGCGCCTGGGGCACCGTCCTCGGCGGCCTCGGCCACCTCGTGATGGGCAACGCCGTGCCCGGCATCGTGCTCGGCATCGTCATCGGCAAGGGCGTCGACGACCTGGGCTGGACGAAGGTCACCAAGTCCCTCGCGGCCGTGGTGCTCACGCTCTTCGCGGCCAGCACCTTCCTGCGCGGGGCCGACCTCACCCTGCTCCAGCAGCTGAACGTCGACATCCCGCACTGGCTCACGCACCTCCACGACGTGACCGGCACCAAGCCCGAGTGAGGCAGGCACCGACATGACCGACACATCAACCTCCGCCACGGGCGGCATACCGGCGCAGAACCCCGGCTCCGGATCCGACTCCGGTTCCGGCGAGCAGCGGGCCAAGGGCGGCTTCCTGACCAAGGTGCCGGGCGAGGGCAGCTTCTGGCTCTCCGAATGGGCCTTCCCCGTCTTCGTGGCCTGCCTCGCCGCCGGCATCTTCACCGGCACGCAGCTCTACTACACGTACGGGACCGGCGTGTTCAGCGACGTCGCGGTCGCCTCCATGCTCAAGGCTGGTATGGAGAACGGCAGTTACGGCGCCGCGGCCGCCTTCGGCGCCGGGTTCCTGTTCGCCCGCGTCATCGAGGGGCCCATGGTCGGCATCCTCGACATCGGCGGCTCCCTCCAGACCGGCGTCGGCATCGGCATCCCCGCCATGCTGCTCGGCGCCGGATTCACCGCCCCCCTCGAACACTTCTGGCTCGCCATCCCGGTGGGCGCACTCCTCGGTGCCATCATCGGCGCCGCGATCCTCGCGATCCGGCGCGCCACCGTGAACTCGACGGGCGGCACCTCCACCTTCGGCGCCGACGTGATGATGGGCGCGGGCAACTCCGCAGGACGCTATCTGGGCCCGCTCGTCATCATCTCCGCCGCCACCGCGTCGCTGCCCGTCGGCATCGGCTCGACCATCGGCGCCGCCCTCTTCTACAAGTGGCAGAAGCCGCTGACCGGCGGCGCCATCATCGGCGCGATGATCGCGGGCCTCTTCTTCCCGATCCCCGGCAAGTGACTCCTCCCTGCCCTTAGGACGTACCGTGCACTCTCTCCACCACGACCTCGGCACACCACCCGCCATCAACGCCAGCGGCAAGATGACGGCCCTCGGCGGCAGCGTCCTCAGCGACGGCGTCGTCGCCGCGATGGGCGAGGCCGCCCGCCACCACGTCGTCATGGACGACCTGATGGCCGCCGTCGGCCGCGAGATCGGCCGCGCCACCGGCACCGAGGACGGCTGCCCCACCACCGGCGCCGCCTCCGGCATCGCCATCGCGGTCGCCGCCGTCATCGCGGGCACCGACCTGTCCCGCATCGAAGCCCTGCCCGACGCGGGCGACGCCCCCTGCGAGGTGATCCTGCCGCGCGGCCACTCCGTCCACTTCGGCGCGCCCGTACGGCAGATGGTCGCGCTCGGCGGCGGCCGCCCCGTCGAGGTCGGCTCCGCGAACAAGGTGAGCGCCGACCACCTGGCCGGCGCGATCGGCCCGCGCACCGCCGCCCTGCTGTACGTCCAGTCCCACCACGCCGTGCAGAAGGGCATGGTGTCCCTGGCTCAGACCATTGAGGTGGCCCGCGCCCACGACCTCCCGGTCATCGTCGACGCCGCGGCCGAGGGGGAACTGCGCCGCTGGCCCGCCACCGGCGCCGACCTCGTGATCTACAGCGGCGGCAAGGCCGTGGGCGGGCCCACCTCCGGGATGATCTGCGGCAGCGCCGCGCACATGGCGGCGTGCCGCGCCCAGTACGGCGGTATCGCCCGCCCGATGAAGGTCGGCAAGGAGACCCTCTTCGGCCTCGTGCAGGCCCTGCGCGAGTACGGCAACGCCCAGAGTGGCGGGCACCGGCCCCGCATGGAGAAGCTCGCCGCGCGCCTCGCGGACCTGCCGGGCCTCACCACACGCGTCGTCAGCGACGAGGCGGGCCGCGACATCCACCGCACCGAACTCACCGTGGACCCCGATGCGGCGGGCCGCGACGCGGCGACCCTCGCCACCGAACTCGCCGCGGTCGGCGTGTACTTGAGGGATCATCACGCCGCCACGGGACGCCTCGCGATCGACCCGCGCCCCATGAACCCCGACGAAGAGGAACAGCTGGTGCACCGGCTGACCGCACTGCTGGACGGAGAGAACAACCGATGACCGTCGTCGAACGCCGCCTGGTGGTCACCGAGGAGGCCGGCCTGCACGCCCGCCCCGCCGCCGCCTTCGCCCAGACCGCCGCTCGCGCCACCTCCGACGTGACCGTCGCGCGGGAGGACGGCCACGAGGTCCCCGCCCGCAGCGTCCTGTCGCTGATGACACTCAACATCCGCTGCGGCGACGCCATCGTGCTGCGCGCCCGCGGGGCCGACGCCGAGTCGACCCTGGACGCCCTCGCCGAGATCGCGGCCCCGGCATGACCACAGCCCGTACCCGACCGGAGTTCACCATGTACGCCGAAGTCATCGACGCCCTGCACGCCGCGCGCGTCACCCCGACCGTGCGCGAGGCCGACGCCGACACCGCGGACGCGGTGGCCCGCACCCTCGTGAACTGCGGCCTCACCGCCTTCGAGTTCACCGCCACCACACCCGGCTGGGAGGGCCTGGTCGCGGCCTGGGGGAAGGAGTTCCCCGAGGTGACACTCGGGCTCGGCACCGTCACCTCGCCCGAGATCGCCGAACGCGCCCTGGCGGCCGGTGCGAACTTCCTGGTGAGTCCCTTCCAGGTGCCCGAGGTACGTCCCGTCGCCGACGCCGCGGGCCGGCTGCTGGTCGAGGGCGGCCTGACCCCGAGCGAGCTGCGCGTCGCGGCGGACCGGGGCGTCGCCAAGCTGTTTCCGGCGCACGTCGGAGGCATCGCCTACCTGAAGTCGGTGCTCTCCGTGCTGCCCGGTGCCCGGATCATGGCGACCGGAGGTGTGAGCGTCGACGACGCCGACAAGTGGCTCGCCGCGGGCGCCTTCTCGGTGAGCATCGGCAGCGACCTCACACGCGGCGACGTGGCCGCCAACGTGGCCCGGCTGAAAGAGCGGGTCGGCTGACGGGAGTTCGGAGAGCCACGCCTCGGCTGACGTGGGTTCGGAGGGCCACGCGTCGGCATAACGGAGCGATCTCGGCGCTGGAAACCGGGCGAGCGCATCCGTTCTAGTGTCTCCATGACATCCGAGCCGACAGCACCTCCGCTTCGCGGGCCGTGGTGGCGACGGGGCGCCGCCCTCCTCGCCACCGCGCTGGTCCTGGGCACCGCCACGGGCGCCCGTCACCAGGAGGGGTACCCGCGGATCCCGGACAGCGCCTGCGAAGCGTCGGCCGCGAAGGCGAAGAACGCGGGCACACCCGCCCCCGACCTCGACGGCGACGGCCGCCCGGATCTGGTGCTCGGTGTCCCGGCGAGCAACGGTGACGTGTATCAGACCGGCCGCATCGCCCTGCTGCACGGTGCCCGGGCCGGCGACCGGGCGGTGTTCACCCCCGACGACTTCGCCCTGCCTGAGCACGACTCCATGACCGACGGGGAGAGCGCTCCGCTCCTCGCCGACCTGGACGGCGACGGCCACCTCGACCTCGTGGCGGGCGGCAGCGCCCATGTGCAGTGGGGCGGCGCCCACGGCCCGGCCCCCGGGCGCGAGGCCGTGCGCGTCCCGCTGCCGCACATGGGCAAGGGTCAGCCGGTGCACAGCAGCATCGGCAACGACGTCTACGAGGACCCGCCGGTCGCCGGGGACTTCGACGGCGACGGCCACATCGACCTGGCCACCTACCGCACCGGTCTGAACACACGTCAACTCGTGGTGCTGCTGGGCCCGTTCACCCGCACCGGGAAGCCGGCGGGGATCACCGAACGCGCCGACCCCTACAGCGACTCGCCCGACTCCGTGACCGGCCTTCGGCTGATCGCGGCGGAGATGACGGGTGACCGGGCCACCGACCTGCTGATGTACAAGCCCGGAGCACCTGACGGGCCCCAGCTGTTGACCGGGGGAGCGGACACCGCGAGCGGCCTCACCGCGCGGCCCGCACCGCTCCCGCGCGGCGAGAACGTCGCCGTCGGTGACTTCGACGGCGACGGACGGCCCGACATCGCCCTCGGCGACAGCGGCGTCCCCATGGACGACGAGTTCGCGCCGCGCGACCGCAAGGGCAAGGTGACCATCCGTTACGGCAAGGCGCCCGAGGCCCCGGTCGTCATCGACGGCGGCGTGCGCAGGGGCGGCTTCGGCATCGACCTGATGGCCGCGGACGTCAACGGCGACGGCTGCGACGACCTCGCCGTACGCAGCGACGACGACCGGGTGGGCGGGCACGACCGGATCGACATCCTGCGGGGCGGTTCATCGCCGGGCCTGGGCTCCGAGCCGTGGCACTCACTGCCGCGGCCTTCGGGCCGGATCGAGGACGCCGCCGATGTCGACGGCGACGGCCGCGACGAACTCGTCCTGGCCTCGGGCCACACCTGGCGGGTGGTCGACGGCTCGGGGAACCAGTTGGAGTCGTTCGACGTCCGGAAGGTGGCACGGAAGCCTTAGGCGGCAGGTGTGCACCCGCTGCGCCCCGTACGGGACCCGGTCGTGGCGCTGAACTCGCGGCGGGTCGGGTACAGGCTGTACGCCGCCAGGGGGCGCACCTCGGCCGAACACACCACCTCGGCACCGGCGCCCGCGCCCACGTGCTCCAGGAGCAGCGCCAGAATCCGCTGCGACAGACGCGTCATGGTCCGCTCGCTGCGCCCCGGGAGCAGCGCCACCTCCACGTGCACGACCGGCACGTCGTCGTGCTCGCTGCCGACGACATACGTCTCCGTGGCGGCACGGAAGAACGTCTTGCAGGTGCCGCGCGAGCCCGATCCCTCGACGACCAGGGCGTGCAACGCGGTGGCGAGGGCGGCCCGGTCGAGGGTGTCGGTGAGGGTGGGCGAGTAGTCGACGGTGATCTGAGGCACGGCGCCTCCGCGGCGGACAAGGTGGGTGGTTTTTACATCTACCTGTCGACCACTTTATCCCGTCGCACGTCACGCCTTGAACGCGCGGGTACGGGTGAGCGGAACACGCGGGCGGGTACGGGTGAGGGCCCGGCCGGACTCGGCCGGGCCCTCACGCGTCATGTCACGCCTCGCTGGCGTCGAGCATCTCCGCGCGCTCCACGATCTTCACGCGCTCACGGCCGTGCGGCTCGCCGAGCGCCTTCTCGGCGGCGTCGAGCTTGTACCAGCCGTCCCAGGTCGTGTACCGGATGCCGCGCTCGCCGAGGAACTCCTCGACGGACTCCGGGGTGGGCGAGACAGGCGTCTGCAGGCGGCCCTCAGCGTGGTCGGCGAGCAGGTTCGCGATCGTCTCGTTGGCGTCGCCCTTGGTGTGCCCGATGAGGCCCACGGGGCCGCGCCGGATCCAGCCGGTCACGTACGTCGACTGGAGGTGCTCGCCGTTCTCCTGGATGACACGGCCGCCCTCGTCCGGGACGGTGCCGGACTTGATGTCCCAGGGGAGCTTGGGCAGTTCGTCGGAGAGGTAGCCCACCGCGCGGTAGACGGCGCCGAGGTCCCAGTCGGTGAACTTGCCGGTGCCCTTGACGTTGCCGGTGCCGTCCAGCTCGGTGCGCTCGGTGCGCAGGCCGACGACCTTGCCGTCCTCGCCGAGGATCTCGGTCGGCGACTCGAAGAAGTGCAGGAACAGCTTGTGCGGGCGGTCGCCCTCGTCGCGGATCGCCCAGTTCTCCAGCGTCTTGGCGACCATGTCGGTCTGCTTCTCGCTGCGGCGGGCGGCGATCGAGCCCTCGTCGTAGTCGATGTCCTCGGGGTTGACGATGACCTCGATGGACGGGGAGTGGTCCAGCTCGCGCAGCTCCATCGGGCTGAACTTGGCCTGCGCGGGGCCGCGACGGCCGAAGACGTGGACCTCCAGGGCCTTGTTCGCCTTCAGGCCCTCGTAGACATTGGCCGGGATCTCGGTCGGCAGCAGCTCGTCCGCCGTCTTCGCGAGCACGCGCGCGACGTCGAGCGCGACGTTGCCGACGCCGAGGACGGCGACCTTCTCGGCCTCCAGCGGCCAGGTGCGCGGGACGTCGGGGTGGCCGTCGTACCAGGACACGAAGTCCGCGGCGCCGTACGAGCCCTCGAGCTCGATGCCCGGGATGTCGAGCGCCCGGTCCGCCGTCGCGCCGGTGGAGAAGACGACCGCGTCGTAGAAGGCGCGCAGGTCGTCGAGGTCGATGTCGCGCGGGTAGTCGACGTTGCCGAACAGCCGGATCTGCGGCTTGTCGAGCACCTGGTGGAGGGCCTTCACGATGCCCTTGATGCGCGGGTGGTCCGGCGCGACGCCGTAGCGGATCAGGCCGAACGGCGCCGGCATGCGCTCGAAGAGGTCGATGGACACCCCCGGCTCGGAGGCCGCTTCGGACTTGAGCAGGGCGTCGGCGGCGTAGATGCCGGCGGGGCCGGCTCCGACGATGGCGACCCTCAGGGGGCGAGGCATGGTTCAGGTTCCCTTCGAGGTGGTTCCCGTGGTCCGTACGCGCAGGTCGGGCCACGAGTGCTTGAAGGGAAGCCTAAAGTAAGGCAAGCCTTAGAAAGTAGGCGGGTCCGGTCTATGGGCACATAAGGCTGCCTTATGGGGGGCGATAGCTTCGCTTTAGGGGCTCGGCCTAAGCTGGAAGATCCGTGGGTCGCGGACTGTTGGACTCATTGGATCTGTTTCGTCGTGTCAGGTAGTGCAGGGAGTGGCGTATGTCAGAGGTAACCGAGAGGGCAGTGCTGGCGGGTGGCTGCTTCTGGGGCATGCAGGACCTGATCCGCAAGCGGCCCGGCGTCCTGTCGACGCGTGTGGGGTACTCGGGCGGTGACACGCCCAATGCCACGTACCGTAACCACGGCGACCACGCCGAGGCCATCGAGATCGTCTATGACCCCTCCGTGATCACCTACCGGGACCTGCTGGAGTTCTTCTTCCAGGTCCACGACCCGACCACGAAGGACCGCCAGGGCAACGACCTGGGGCGGAGCTACCGGTCCGCGATCTACTACGTGGACGACGCGCAGCGCCAGGTCGCCGTCGACACCATCGCGGACGTCGAGGCGAGCGGCCTGTGGCCCGGGAAGGTCGTGACCGAGGTCGAGCCGGTCGGCGACTTCTGGGAGGCCGAGCCGGAGCACCAGGACTACCTGGAGCGCTACCCGGAGGGCTACACCTGCCACTTCCCGCGGCCGAACTGGAAGCTGCCGCAGCGCGCCGCCTGAGTTCGGGGCCGGGTGCCGCTCGTCCCCGAGCGGCACCCGCACACATCTTGTTTCCATGTACACGTAAATGCATGATGGCGGCATGCAGCAGCGGGTAACGACGAAATCGAGCCCCTTCAAGCAGCCGAAGGCCGTCTGGGCCGTCGCGTTCGCCTGCGTCATCTCCTTCATGGGCATCGGTCTCGTGGACCCGATCCTGCCCGCCCTGGCGATAAGCCTGCATGCCACGCCCAGCCAGGTGTCACTGCTGTTCAGCAGCTACCTCATCGTCACCGCGGTCGCGATGCTCGTCGTCGGCTGGTTCTCGAGCCGCTTCGGCGCCAAACGCACCCTCGTCATCGGCCTGAGCGTCATCGTCGTCTTCTCGGCGCTCGCCGGAGCCACCGGCTCCATCAACGGCATCGTGGGCTTCCGCGCCGGCTGGGGGCTCGGCAACGCGCTGTTCATCGCCACCTCCCTGGCCGTCATCGTCGCCTCGGCGAGCGGCGGGTTCGGCGGCGCGATCATCCTCTACGAGACCGCGCTCGGCCTCGGGATCGCCGTCGGGCCGCTGCTCGGCGGCGAGTTGGGGGCGATCAGCTGGCGCGGCCCCTTCTTCGGCGTCGCCGTCCTGATGGCCGTCGCGCTGATCGCCACCATCGCCTTCGTCCCCGATCTGCCCAGGCCGAAGAAGATCACGTCGCCGATCGCACCGCTCAAGGCGCTGCGCCACCGCGGCCTGCTGACCATGGGCATCATGGCGCTGCTCTACAACTGGGGCTTCTTCACGATGCTCGGGTACGCGCCGTACCCCATGGAGCTGGACGCCCATGAACTCGGCCTCGTCTTCACCGGCTGGGGGCTCCTCGTCGCCCTGTTCAGCGTGTACTTCGCCCCACGCCTCCAGGCGCGCTACGGCACCGCGGCCGTCCTGTACGCGAATCTCTTCTGCCTCGGTGTCGTGATGGCGGTCATCGCCGCTGGGGTCTCGACGCCGACCGTCGTGATCGTCGCGGTCATCGTCAGCGGCGCCTTCATCGGCATCAACAACACGCTCACCACACAGGCCGTCATGCTGGTCTCGCCGGTGGAACGCCCCGTCGCGTCGTCCGCGTACGGCTTCCTGCGGTTCATCGGCGGCGGCCTCGCGCCCTACGTCGCAGGCAAGTTGGCCGATGCCATGGACCTGAGCGTGCCCTTCTACCTGGCCGCGCTCACCTTCGTCCTCGCCATCCCGGTCCTCGCCAGCGGGCACCGGCTGCTGCGGCAGGCCGAGGCGGACCCGGGCGGGAGCGAGCCGGTGCGGCCGTCGCTCACGCCTGTGGGAGCCGTGGCCCCGAGCGCCGACCCGCGCGTCGTCGTCGCCGTAGGGGACCACGACCGGGCGCCCGCCATCGTCGACGCGGCCGCGCGCCTCGCCCGGGACACCGGGAGCCCGCTGGAGGTCGTGCACGTCCGGCAGACCGCCGTGGTCGACGACCAGGCCGCCGACGCCGAGGACCTCGCCCAGGCCCGGGCCGCCGTGCGGGACCACCTCGACCGGCTCACGGGTCGGGGGACGGCCGCCACCGGGCAGGTGCTGAACAGCGTCGGGGACCACGCCGCCGCCGGCCGTGTGCTGGCCCGGCACGCGGCGGACGTCGGCGCCCGCGTCGTGGCCGTCGGGCACTCGCCGCGCGGCCCGCTCACCCAGTTCGCCGACGGCAGCTTCACCACCGCCCTCACCCACGCCTGCGCGTGCACGGTCGTCCTCGTCGGCACCGGCACGGACTCCGCGCCGCGCCCGCTGAACGCGGCCGCGCTCGCCGAACTGCGCGGCGCCGGGGCCTGACGCGCGCGTGGACGTTTGCCCGAGCCGCTTTCGGTAAGGAGCAAGATCAGTCGACTACGGGGAGGTACGGGGGAATGTTCGCTCCTGGGAACGGGTGGGTGCGCACACGCACCGAGGAGGACACCAAGGCCTTCATCAAGGAGAAGGAGCTCGAGCGCTCCATGGAGCCGGGGAAGGGCACCGCGATCCTGACAGGAATCGTGGTGCTTTTCCTCCTCGGCTGGCTGGTGTACGCCCTCGTCCGCTGACCCGACCTTCAGCGGACCGCGCGTACGCCGTCGATGAGGGCGCTCATCCCGCGCTCCACCTTCGAGCGCGGGCAGCCCACATTGAGCCGCACATGACCGGCCGCGCCGTACGCCGTGCCCGGCATGATCGCCACCCGCTGCCGCTCGACCAGCTCGCGCTGGAGCGCCTCCTCGTCCACACCGAGGGGGCGCAGGTCGATCCAGGCGAGATACCCGGCCTCGGGCGGAGTCCAGCCGAGTTCGGGGAACGCCTCCGCAAGGCGCTCGGCCACGTAGGACAGATTGCCGCGCAGATACGTGCCGAGCGCGTCCAGCCAGGGTCCGCCCTCGCGGTAGGCCGCGATATGGCCGACCACGGACAGCACCGCGGGGGACGACAGGCCGTCGGCCTCCTTGAGGCGGCGCAGGTACGCGTCCCGGGACTCGGGGTCCCCGACGATGCCGTAACTACCGGTCAGCGCCGGGATGTTGAAGGACTTCGACGCGGACGTGACGACCGCCCACCGGGTGCCGGAGCCCGCGTGCAGAGCCCACGGCCGGTGCACGGCCGGCGGGTGGGCGAGGTCGGAGTGGATCTCGTCGCTGATGACCGCCACGTCGTGGCGGGCGCACAGTTCGGCCATGCGGTCGAGCTCCGCCGCCGTCCATACGTGACCGGTGGGATTGTGCGGGGAGCACAGCAGCAGCACCGAGGTGTCCGGCAGCGACAGCAGCCGCTCAAGCTCCGCCCAGTCGTCAACCGCGCAGGTGAGCAGCCGCCGTTCGTGCGCGGCCACCGTCTTCGGGAAGGCGTCGTACGTCGGTGCGTGCGCCACGACGCCGTCGCCGGGCCGTGACCACAGCCGCAGCAGCTGGCCGACCTGGTAGATCACGGACGGGCCGTAGACGATCGACCGCGGGTCCACGGGGGTGTCGTGCCGGGCGGCGTACCAGTCGACGATCGCGGACAGGAAGTCGTCGTGGCGCCAGCGGGAGTAGCCGAGCACGCCGTGGTCGAGCCGGGCGCGCAGCGCCGTCAGGACCTCGGGGGCCGTCTCGAAGTCCATGTCGGAGATCGTGAACGGCAGCAGGTCCGGCACGCCGAAGCGGTCCTCGACGTAGTCCCACTGCGTGCACCAGGTGCCGTGCCGGTCGACGACGGTGTCGAAGTCGTAGACGGGGGCGAGGGAGTCGGGGGAGGTGTGTCGCACGGCTCAGCCCACCGGGACCATCGTGGCGATGGCGTCCTTCACGGACTGCACCTGCGGGCCGATGACCACCTGCACGGTGTGCGCGTCGAGCTTCACGACGCCGACGGCGCCCAGCTTCTTCAGGCGTGGCTCGTCCACGCGCTCCGCGTCCTCGACCGTCAGCCGGAGCCGGGTGATGCAGTTGTCGAGGGACGTGATGTTGTCCGCGCCGCCGATCGCGTCGAGGATCGCCACCGCGTCGTACTTCCCGGCGACCAGCTCACGCGGAGCCCCGGACGCGTCCGCCTCTTCCTCGGACTTCTCCGCCGCCTCTTCTTCGCGCCCCGGCGTCTTGAGGTCGAAGCGCTTGATGGCCCAGCGGAACAGGAAGTAGTAGACCGCGAACCACACGGCGGCGATGACCGGCACCAGATACCACTTGGTGGTCGTGCCCTGAAGGACTCCAAAGACGAGCCAGTCGATGACATTGCCGTCCGTGTTGCCGATGAACACCCCGAGGACGGCGGCGGCGAGGAAGCCGAGACCGACGAGGACGGCGTGCAGGAAGTACAGCCACGGAGCGATGAACAGGAACAGGAACTCCAGCGGCTCGGTGATGCCGCCGACGACACAGGCCACGACACCGGAGACCAGGAGCGCCTTGATCTCCGGGCGCATGGACTTGCGGGCGCAGTGGTACATCGCGAGCGCGGCGCCCGGCAGTCCGCCGAGGTAGGCCGCCATCTTGCCCTGCGAGAGGAAGTGGGTGGCGTCGGTGACGGCGGCCGTGGGCGGCTTGGAGCAGTTCAGCTGCGCGTAGAACATGTTCAGCGCACCGGAGACCTGGTCCCCGCACACCGCGCCGGAGCCGCCGACGTCCGTGAAGCGGAACATCGCGACGAGGATGTGGTGCAGGCCCACCGGACGCAGCAGCACCTCGCCCATGCCGAAGAAGAACGGTCCGAAGACACCCGCGTGACCGATCGCGCGGCCCAGGTCGGTGATCCAGCCGTTGAACGTCGGCCACACCAGCGGGATGAGCAGACCGAGCACGCTCAGCGTGAGCGCGGAGATGATCGGCACGAAGCGCAGGCCACCGAAGAAGGCCAGCGCGTCGGGCATCCGCTGCGTACGGAACCGCTGGTGGAGCAGGCTGACAACGATGCCAACGGCGACCGCGCCGAGGAGCCCCGTATCGATGGACTGGATGCCGATGACATCGGCGATGCCGTAGTGGGCGATCGCCTTCTCGTCGTCGAAGTCCACGCCCTTCGCGGTGAGGTAGAAGTTCACCGCCAGGTTCATCGCGGCATAGCCGACGAAGCCGGAGAAGGCGGCCACGCCCTTGTCCTCGCGGGCGAGCCCGAGCGGAATGGCCATCGCGAACATCACGGGCAGGAACTGGAAGGCGACCTGGCCGGTGTTGGCCATCCACGTGAAGACCAGGTGGAAGCCCTGGCCCTGAAGGAAGGTCAGGTTGCCGGTGACGGCGTCGCTGGAGAGCGAGGAGCCGATGCCCAGCATGATGCCGCAGAACGCGAGCAGTGCCACGGGGAGCATGAACGTCTTGCCGAGGCTCTGGAGGAACTCCCAGAGCGCGGCCTTGGTCTTCTGCATGGGGGGTCTATCGTCTTTCGGACCTGGACGGAGGCTGGCACGAGTCGGCCACCTGGCGGATGAGATCACAGCAGGTCGCGCCATGTCCATGGCCCATCTCGCGCCCCTTCGGCCCTGGTGCGCGAAGACCACCTCAGCCCTGGTCCGTGAACGTCACCTCCGAGGCCGCGGCGATGCGTGCGCCCATGTTGCGCCGCATCATCTCCAGCGCGGCGTCGGCGAGCTCCGGGTGGATGGCGGCCACCGCGTCGTGCGGCACCGTGGTCCGCAGATGACGGATGTGCGCGTCGAGCGCGGAGTAGAGCACGCACTGCTCGGTGACCTGGCCGCACAACACGATGTGTCCGACGCCCAGTTCCCACAGCAGATACGAGAGCGGTGTCTCGTAGAAGATCGAGTGGCGGGCCTTCACGACGAAGAGGGAATCGGCGTCGGGCCGCAGCGGCTCCACCAGCTCGGCGTGCGGTCCTGCCAGCGCCGTGTCCACCAACTCGCCGTGGTGCGAGCGCCATTCGCCGAAGTTGTCGTTGGCGTAGATCACCGGGACCCCGGCCGCGCGTGCCCGGTCGAGCAGGTCCACGATGGCCGGGACGACGGCGCGGGACGCGGGCAGCAGCAGCTCCGCGTCGTCGTGGTCGTACGTGTTGATCATGTCGATCACGACGAGCGCCGAGCGATCGGCCGACGGTGCGGCGGCGGGGGTGGGCGCGGGCTCGGAAGCGGGCTCGGTCATCGTTCGGTCACCCGAAGGCGTCGCGCAGGGCGGGCAGCAGCTTCTTGGTCGACCACTCCTGGAAAGCGTGCTGTTGGTCGCCGCCGATCTGGACCAGGGCGAGACCGGTGAACCCGGCCTCGGCGAAGGGGCGCGCCGCCTTCACGAACGTGTCCACGTCGGCGCCGCACGGAATCGAGTCCGCGACGTCGTCGGGCCGCACGAACTGGGTCGCGCCCTGGAACGAGTCGGGGTGCGGAAGCTCGGAATTGACCTTCCAGCCGCCGCCGAACCAGCGGAACTGCTCGTGCGCGCGGGCGACGGCGGCCCCGCGGTCGGGGTCGTAGGAGACCGGCAGCTGTCCGATGCGCGGCTTGCCCTCGCCGCCGTGCCGGTCGAAGGCGGACAGCAGCTCCGCCTTGGGCTCGGTGGCGATGAGCAGATCGGCGAGGCGGCCCGCCAGGTCACAGGACTGCTCGCCCGATACGGCGATACCGATCGGTGGGGCGCTCTCCGGCAGATCCCACAGGCGGGCCGAATCGACGTCGTAGTGCTTGCCGTGGTGGGTGACGTGCCCGCCCTCGAACAGGGCGCGGATGATCGTGACGGCTTCCTCGAGCATCTCGTGCCGCACGTCCACCGCCGGCCAGCCTCGGCCGACCACGTGTTCGTTGAGGTTCTCCCCGGAGCCGAGCCCGAGGCGGAAGCGGCCCTGGGACAGAAGCTGCAGGGTCGCCGCCTTCTGGGCCACCACCGCGGGGTGGTAGCGGAAGGTCGGGCAGGTCACGTACGTCATCAGCGGCAGCCGCGACGTCGCCTGCGCGACGGCTCCGAGCACGCTCCAGGCATACGGGGAGTGGCCCTGGGAACGCAGCCAGGGGAAGTAGTGGTCGCTGGTCACCGAGAAGTCGAACCCCGCCTCCTCGGCCCCGACCGCGTGGTCCACCAGCTCGCGGGGGCCGGCCTGCTCGGTCATCAATGTGTATCCGATGTCCATGTCCACTGCGTCCCCGATCATCCGCAGTTCTAACAATTTCAGTGGATGTGTTCGGCATTGCCGACTGCGGGGCACGGCCTGTGACCACACCGAAGCTCCCCGGTGCGGCCCCTGTCGCATGTGGGACCGCCGCGTCGGGTAGGGGCATGGGCGCCGGATCGGATGTATCTGTCACCGAGTCGAAACTCGTCGTGGGGGAGAGCGCGCATGCCGGACATCGGGATCGTGGGAACCGGAGTGGCGGGCCTGCATCTGGGGCTGCTGTTACGCGCACAGGGCATCGACGTCACCCTCTACACGGACCGGCCTGCCGAAGCCGCCGCGTCCGGGCGGCTCCCGGCCACCGTGGCCCACCACGCGCCGACCCTGCTGCGGGAGGCGGCGCTCGGCGTGCAGCACTGGCCCGGGGACACGTACGGCTATGGCTGTCACCACCACCATGTGGGCGGGCCCACCCCGCTGATCTTCCGCGGCGACTTCGTCGCGCCCTCGCGCGCCGTCGACAACCGGCTCTATCTGCCCGCGCTCGCCGCGGACCTCCAGGAGCGCGGCGGCCGGCTGGTGGTGCGGGAGGTGACACCGGCCGACCTGGAGCATGTCGCGGCCCGGCACGACCTGCTGGTCGTGGCATCGGGGCGCGGTCCCCTCGCGGGCCTCTTCCCGACGGTGGCCGACCCCGCGACGCTGGATGCGCCTCGCCGCCTCCTGTGCGCCGGCCTCTACCACGGTGTGGCCCCGAGTGAACCGAAGGGCGTGACACTGTCGATCGCGCCGGGCCGGGGCGAGGTCATCGAGATCCCGCTCTACTCCGCCGCCGGGCACGTCACCGCGCTGCTCTTCGAATGCGTGCCGGGCGGTGGGGCCGACGGCCTGTGCGGGGCGGACGCAGGCGAGGACCAGGGGCGCTTCCTGCGCGGGGCGCTCGACGAACTCGCCCACCACCACCCGACGATCTTCGAGCGCGTCGACCCCGCCGCCTTCGGGCTGACAGGGCCCCTCGACGTCGTGCGGACGGCGATCGTGCCGACCGTGCGTGCCGACTACGCGCCGCTGCCAGGAGGCCGGTACGCGCTCGCCCTCGGCGACGCGCACACCACGGTCGACCCGATCGTCGGCCAGGGCGCCAACGCGGCCTCGCACTCCGCCCAGGTCGTCGCCGACGCGATCGCCGGCGACCTGGCCTTCGACGAGCTGTTCTGCCGGCGCGTCGCCCGGCGCAGAGCCGACGTCGTCCTCGGCGCCGCCCGCTGGTCCGCCCTCATGGTCCATCCGCCCGCCGAGCACATCCTGCGACTGCTCGGCGCGATGAGCACGCACAAGAGCGCGGCCGACGAGTTCACCGACAACTTCGGCCACCCCGACCGGCAGTGGCGCATCGTGGCGACCGCTGAGCGCACCGCCGAGTTCTTGCGCCGGCACGGGGTCGCGTAGCCGGCCGGGGGAGTCGGAACCACCTCTCCGCAGGGCCAACTCGCCCTCGGTGAGGGAAGTTTCCCTCACTGATTGAAAAGTGTGCCGCGCCGTGCTGTCCTGTGGCCCCGGACGCCGCACGGCCGCATGCTGCCGTACCTGCTCGCCCGCGTCGTGCTGGGCCGCCGTGAACTCCCCTTCGATGAACGGTGGTTCGGGCCCCGGCCTCCGGCGGTTGCGGTGATCGCCTTCGTCGCGGGGGGCCTGAACGCCCTGCCATGAAACGACAGTTGAGGAGTTGCACAGCCATGAGCACAGCAGACTCCACCCGCGACACCACCGGGTCCGCGCCCGACCTGCTCGCCCCCGCGCGGCTCGGCCCCCTCACCCTCCGCAACCGCGTGATCAAGGCGGCCACCTTCGAAGGTGTCACCCGCGACGCGCTGGTCAGCGACCGGCTCATCGAGTACCACCGGCGACCCGCGGCCGGCGGCGTCGGCATGACGACCGTCGCGTACTGCGCCGTCGCCCCCGAAGGACGTACCGAACGCGACCAGATCCACATGCGACCCGAGGCCGTTCCCGGCCTGCGCCGGCTCGCCGAGGCCGTCCACGCGGAGGGCGCCGCGATCTCGGCGCAGATCGGCCACGCGGGACCCGTCGCCGACCCCGTCTCCAACGGGCTGCCCGCGCTCGCGCCCAGCCGCTTCCTGAACCTGCAGTCCTTCCGCTTCGCCCGCCCGGCCACCCGCGAGGACATCGCGCGTGTCACCCGCGCCCACGCCCGCGCGGCGCGGACCGCAGTGGAGGCCGGATTCGACGCGGTGGAGATCCACCTCGGCCACAACTACTTCGCGAGCTCCTTCCTCAGCCCGCGGCTCAACAAGCGGAAGGACGAGTACGGCGGCACCCTCGCGAACCGGGCCAGGGTCGCCCGCGGCGTGGCCCGCGCGGTCCGCGACGAGGTCGGCGACGAGATCGCGATCACCGCCAAGCTCAACATGGACGACGGCGTGTCCGGCGGCATCTGGCTCGACGAGAGCCTGCGCACCGCCGCCTGGCTGGAGGCCGACGGCAGCGTCGACGCCCTCGAACTCACCGCGGGCAGCTCCCTGCTGAACCCCATGTACCTGTTCCGCGGCGGCGCGCCCGTGCGCCAATTCGCGGCGACGTTCCCCCAGCCCCAGCGGTTCGGCATCGAGCGCGTCGGAAAGAAGTTCATCCGCGCCTACCCCTACGAGGAGGCGTTCCTCCTCCCCTCGGCACGGCAGTTCCGGGCCGCGCTGAAACTGCCGCTGATCCTGCTCGGCGGCATCGCGGACCGCGAGACCGCCGAAGCGGCCATGACCGAGGGCTTCGAGTTCGTGGCGATGGGCCGCGCGCTACTGCGGGAACCCGACCTCATCAACCGCTTCGCCGAGGACCGCGCGGCGGACCGGCCCACACACTCGCTGTGCATCCACTGCAACCGCTGCATGCCCACCATCTACACCGGTACGCGCTGTGTCCTGATCGAGCCGGAGCCCTTCCACGCGCGCGGCCACTGAGTACAGGACCCGTGAGTACGTGACCCCACGCGCGCCGGGTGTCACTTCCGCCAGAACAGATGGTGTCGCACCGTGCCCGTCGGGCTCGGCACGACATCGAGGTGGAAGCGGTCGAGCAGGTCGTCGGGGGAGTCCCAGAGCTTGGAGCCGGAGCCGAGCTCGACACCGTCCGCGACCGCCACGTGCAGGGTGTCGACGAGGTCCGCCTCGAGGAACTCGCGAACGGTGGTGGCCCCACCGCCCAGCCGGATGTCCTTGCCCTGCGCGGCCACCCTGGCCTGCTTGAGGACGGTGCCGGGGTCGGCGTCGACGAAGTGGAACGTGGTGTCCGAGAGCGTGATCGACGGGCGCGTGTAGTGGGTCATGACGAACACCGGGGTGTGGAACGGCGGCTCCTCACCCCACCACCCGCGCCACTCGTGGTCCTGCCAGGGCCCGTGCTGCGGCCCGAACTTGCCCCGGCCCATGATCTCGGCACCGATGTTGTGGTGGAAATCCCGCGTCAGATAGTCGTCGATGCCGCGGGAGCCCCCCGGTTCCGTGCGATTGGGCCAGCTCGCCGTGGCCCCGGCCCAGGCGAACATGTTCCCCGGGTCGGCGTGTCCGAACGGCCGCTCAAGGCTCTGACCCTGACCGGCGCCGAAACCGTCCGCGGACACGTTGAAGTTCTGGACCTTCAGCAGTTGCTGTTTCACGAGGCTCCTTCTGCGTGATCGACAACTGTGAGACTGCCACGGCGAACGAGACTCATCGCGCAGGCGACGAGCGGGGTGTCACGCGGCGCCGTCCTTCGCCCCCGCCTTGCTCTCCACCGCCTTGTCCTGTCCGGCCTTGGTGTCCGCCGCGGCCTTGCTGTCCGTGGCTCCCTTCGAGGGCGTGCCGGTGGCGGGCACGGCTACGTAGAACACCGAACGCTGCTGCCGGGTGCGCTCGGCGCGGGCCTTGGCGACCAGGGCCTCCAGCGTGTTGCGGACGACCTTGGTGCTGAACTCCCGCTTGGGGTGCTTCTTTTCCAGCGTCGCGGTGATCTCGGCGGCCGAGCGCGGGCTGGTCTCGGCGCCCAGCTGGGACACGATGAGCTCGACGAGCGTGGAGCCCTGGGGCTCGGTCTTCTCGGCGGCGGGCGTCGCGGGCGCGCTGGGCTTGGTGGCTGGCGCGGCCTTGGCGGGCTTCGCGGCCTTGGCCGCCTTCGCGGGGGCCCCGGCCGTCTTCTTGGCCTGCGCGGGCTTCGCCGCCGTCGTGTCCCGTGCCTTCTGGCGCGGAACCTTGCCCGTGGCCTTGCCGGCCGGCTTCTCGGCGACGGGCGCCGGGAGGGGCGGGAGGTTTCCGCTGCCGAGGGACTTCAGCATGCTCTCCAGCAGCGTGCGGTTCTCCTCGAGGGTGCCCAACTGGGCCTGCAGTGCGGCGATTTCCTCGCTGACCCGCTTCAACTCGCTCTCGTTGTTCGCGATGTCGTCCTGGATCCGGTCGGCGTAACGGGACTTGAGCTCGGTCTGGTTCGTGGTGTCCGCCATGATGGCTCGCTTTCGTGGAAAGGAGTGATCTGTCGGTGTGTGCACATGTGTGCTGTAGGGCCGGATGGTACTCACCCGGGTGCCCATCGTGTGGCACGTCAGCGCAGATCGGTCTCCTTTTACGGTACGGGAGTTGGCGTGTTGACGACGACTAGGGCTTGCGTCCGATGCCGCCGAAGCTGCTGACGGGCTCCGGGAGTTCACCCTCGACGTCATCGGGTCGCCACTGGGACACCGAGGTCAGACCCGGTTCGACCAGCTCGAATCCCTCGAAGAAGCGGCCGATCTGCTCGGGGGTGCGATTGGTGCGCGGGTTGTCACTGGTGCTGTTCCACTGCTCGACCATCGCACGGGTGGCTTCGGGGTGGTACACCTCGGTGCTGTCGCACAGGACCAGGTGACTGCCGCTGGGCAGCGCGCTCTTGAGTTCCTCGACGATCGTGTAGGCGCGGTCGTCGGTGACATGGGCGACGACCCCGAGCAGCATCAGGGCGACGGGACGGGTGAAGTCCAGCGTGTCCGCGGCCTGCCGGAGGATGTCGGCGGGGTCGGTCAGATCGGCCTCGATGTAGTCGGTGGCTCCCTGCGGAGTGCTGGTCAGCAGGGCCTCCGCGTGCCGCAGCACGACCGGGTCGTGGTCGACGTAGACGATGCGCGCCGTGGGGTCGTGGCGCTGTGCCACGTCGTGGGTGTTGTCGATGGTGGGCAGCCCGGTGCCGATGTCGAGGAACTGGTCGATGCCCACGTCCCGTACGAGGTGGGAGACGGTACGGGCGAGGAAGGCGCGCTGCGCGCGGGCCACGTGCACGATCTCCGCGTTGACCTGTTGAATGGCATCGCCGACCTGCCGGTCGACCTCGTAGCAGTCCTTGCCGCCGAGCCAGTAGTTCCAGATGCGGGCCGAATGCGGTGAGTCACTGTCGATCAGCGGACGGTCCTGGGGCACGAGTCGCTCCGAAAGGTCGATGGGTCGCCGTGGATCATGCGTCAACCAGGGTATTCCATGCGGGAGTTGATACGTCTCCGTGGTGCCGGGCGGCCCGGTGTGCGCGGCGGTGGCAGGGGTGGCGGGTGCCCGGTGAGCGCGTGGTGGGTGTGACGCCGGTGACCGGCGTTGCCCCAGATGGCCGCCGCTCCGTCGCAGGTCAGACGTTTGTGCAGGTCGGAGGGGGTGGCGTAACACCCGCGAAACATCGGAAGGCGTACGGTCTGCCGTCACACGCACCACGGAGAAGGGACGGGCATGGAAGACCGTGACGGATCGCGGGCCGACCGGGCACGCCGCGTCGCCGACGTGCTGCGCCAGCGCATCGTCGACGGCGCGTACGAGGGTGTGCTGCCGGACGAGCGCGCCCTCGGCCGGTCCCTCGGAGCCACCCGCAATGCCGTGCGCGAGGCCCTGAACATGCTGCGGGACGAGGGTGTCGTGACCCGGCGGCGAGGCATCGGCACCCTCGTGACCGGCCACAAGGCCGGGCACGGCCTCTCGCGACTGGTCGGCCTTGCCGAGGAGTTGACCGCGTACGGCACGGTCACCAACGAGGTCCGCGAGGCACGCGTCGTGCCGCACGCCCCGCCCGCGATCACGCAACGCCTCGGCCTCCCGGAACGCTCGGAGGCGGTCTACATCGAGCGCCTGAGATCACTCGACGCGGATCCGCTCTCCCTGGACTCGACCTGGCTCGCCCCCGACATCGGCCGCCCGCTGCTCGACCGCCACCTGGCGGGCCGCGATCTGTTCGCGCTCATCGAGGAGACCAGCGGCACGCGGCTCGGCAGCGCCGAAGTCACCGTGCACGCTGTCACCGCGGACCCGGACACGGCACGCCTGCTGGGCGTGGCGGAGGGCGCCGCGCTGTTCACCATCGACCGGCTGACCCGGCTCGCGGACGGCCGCCCGGTCGACGCCGAGTCGCTGCGGGTGCGCGCGGACCGTTTCGCCCTGCGGGCCGTCCTGCCGAGGGACTGATGGAGCTGAAGGGGGCGAGGAACTGATGGAGCTGAAGGGGGCGAGGAACTGAAGGAGCCGACCATGCGAAGCGAACAACGAAGAGCACGGCAGAGCGGGTGGGAGCGCACATGACCCTCGACACGGCACACCTGGTCCTCCTCGCGGTGGCCGGGCTGCTCGGCGGCATCGGGATCACCGCCATCGGACCCGGCGGAGTGCTGCCCACCATCGGCCTGTTCCTGTTCTCCGGCCTCACGCCCTCGGGCGTGGCGGGCACCGCGATCGTCACCCACGTCGCCACGGGCCTGCTCGGCACGGCGGCGTACGCCCGGTCGGGACAGCTCCGCGACCCGGGAACCCGGCGCTGCGCCGCCGCACTCGCCGGCGCCGCCGTCGTGGGCGCGCCGCTCGGCGTGCTGTGCAACACCCTGGTCGCGGGACGCGGCTTCGGCATCCTGCTGGCCTGCGCGGTCGTCGTCACCGGCATCCTGGTGTGGGTGCGCGACCGGCGCGCCCAGGACGGCGCCGAGCGCGCGGAGATCCCGCTGGGCCGCACGGTCCTGATCGGCGGGGTCGTCGCGGTCGTCGCGGGCCTCTTCGGGCTCGGTGGACCCATGCTGAGCGTGCCCCTGCTCGTGGTGGCCGGGCTGCCGGTCCTGTCGTCGCTGGCCGCCGCCCAGGCCCAGTCGATCGTGATCGCGAGCGTGGGCACGGTGGCGTATGTGCTGCACGGAGCCGTCGACTGGCGGCTCGCGGCCCTGGTGGGCATCCCGGAGCTGGCCGGCGTGCTCATCGGCTGGCGCATCGCACACGCCATCCCGGCCCGACGCCTGAAGTACGCGATGGTGGCGTTCCTCCTGGCGTCGGCGCCGTTCCTGGCACTGCACTGAATGGGGCCCAGCGCGCCTCGGATCGCACGAGGTCCGGCCCCGCGTCAGATCTGCTTGACCGTCACCTCGTCGACCCCGTGCCCCTCCACGACCGCCGCCTCCCCGGTCGCACCGTCCCGCACCACCCGGTACGTCGCGGCCACACCGCCGTGCGTATCGGGCACGGTCACGGTCACATCCTGCGCGTCCGGAGCGACGAGCAGGGTGAGCCCGGTGAGCCAGTCGCCGTCCGGGCGTGACGCGTCCGCGCCCATCGGCAGGACCGCGCCAGGACGCACGTACAGCGGCAGGCTGTCGAAGCCGTGCCTCTCGCGCCGCCAGACCGGGCCCTCGACCCGCTCGCCGGTGAGGAGATGGGTCCACGTGCCCTCGGGGACGTAGAACTCGACATCGCCGTCCGCGGAGAACACCGGCGCCACCAAGAGGTCGGGGCCGAGCATGTACTGGCGGTCCAGGGCGCGCGCCGTGGGATCGTCGGGGAAGTCGAGCAGCATCGGGCGCATCAGTGGCACGCCCGTCGTGTGCGCCTCGACCGCGGCGCCGTACAGGTACGGCATCAGGCGGTGCTTGAGCTTCGTGAACTGCCGTGCAACGTCGACCGCTTCGTCGCCGAACTCCCACGGCACCCGGTACGAGGACGAACCGTGCAGGCGGCTGTGGGAGGACAGGAGGCCGAAGGCCAGCCAGCGCTTGAAGACCGCCGCGTCGGGGGTGCCCTCGAAGCCGCCGATGTCGTGCGACCAGAAGCCGAAGCCGGACAGGGAGAGGGACAGGCCGCCGCGCAGTGACTCCGCCATCGCACCGAACGACGACCAGCAGTCGCCGCCCCAGTGCACCGGGAACTGCTGCCCGCCCGCTGTCGCCGAACGCGCGAAGAGGACGGACTCGCCGCGGCCGCGCTCCTTCCCCAGGAGGTCGAAGACGACCTGGTTGTACAGGTGCGTGTAGTAGTTGTGCATGCGCTCCGGGTCGGAGCCGTCGTGCCAGACGACATCCGTGGGGATGCGCTCGCCGAAGTCCGTCTTGAAGCAGTCGACACCCTGGTCGAGCAGCACCTTGAGCTTCGCGCGGAACCAGGCGCGGGCCTCCGGGTTCGTGAAGTCGACGAGCGCCATGCCCGCTTGCCACAGGTCCCACTGCCAGATGTCACCGCTGCGCCGCTTCACCAAGTAGCCCTGCGCCGCCGCCTCTTCGAACAGGGCCGACTTCTGCGCGATGTACGGATTGATCCACACGGAGATGCGCAGGCCACGCTCCTTGAGGCGGGCCAGCATGCCCTCCGGGTCGGGGAAGACCGCGGGGTCCCACTCGAAGTCCGACCACTGGTATTCCCGCATCCAGAAGCAGTCGAAGTGGAAGACACTCAGCGGGATGTCACGCTCCGCCATGCCGTCGACGAACGACGTCACGGTCTCCTCGTCGTACTGCGTGGTGAACGACGTCGTCAGCCACAGGCCGAACGACCACGCGGGCGGCAGCGCGGGGCGGCCGGTGAGCGCGGTGTAGCGGCGCAGCACGTCCTTCGGGGTCGGGCCGGCGAGCACGTAGTACTCGATGGACTGGTCCTCGACGCTGAACTGCATCTGGCCGACCGACTCCGAGCCGATCTCGTAGCTGACCCTCCCGGGGTGCGCGACGAACACGCCGTAGGCGCCCGAGGGGGAGACGTGCAGGCTGAACGGGACGTTCTTGTACGCCTGTTCGCTGCTCGTGCCGCCGTCGGCCTGCCACATGTCGACGACCTGGCCGTTCCTGACGAACGGGGTGAAGCGCTCGCCGAGGCCGTAGACCTGCTCCCCGACGCCGAGCGACAGCTGCGCGGCCATGTGGTGCGCCCCGTCGCCCGTCCGGAAGAAGGCGGTGCCCTTGCGGTCCGAGGAGGTCACCTCGCGGCCGTCGGCGGCACGGAAGGACAACTGCCAGGGCGCCGCCTCGTCGAGGCACACGGACAGCGCCCCGCTGGACAGTTCGACCGTTGTGCCGTCGCGGCGCACCGTACCCGCCCCGGCGTCTTCGCCGGGCAGCCGGAAGTCCGGCCCCGGGTGCCGCTTTCCCGCGTGGTGGGTGACCCGGACGCCGATGACGCCCTCGGCGGGAGTGAAGCAATCGACGGTCAGCAGAGGGGAGTTGAGGGTGTCGCCGCGCCGTTCGATCCGCTTGACCGCCGCGAACGCGGTGAAGCGGTCGGCGTCGACGCGGACGTCACGGACCTCGGTGGCGTACGAGGCCTCGACCCCGTCGCGCATCAGCCAGAAGCCGTCGGTGAACTTCATCATCTTCCTCGGGGTGGGCAATGTGCGTGGGCAAGGCGCCGCTACACCGCATTTGAGCCCACGCGCATCGAAAGATCAAGAGGTCGGGGCGAGGAATCGTCGAAGCGCTTCGATTCGATCGCAACCGGGCGTCGCAACGGGCTGTAGCGGGCTGTGCGCGAGCGATGAAGTCGGCCCCAAGGTCTGGTGTCGAAGCGCTTGATGACGTATTAGTCATGGCGGAAAACAAAAACGCGCTCTGCGTGTGCGGCGCGGGCCGGAGCCGCAGCGCGCGATGCGAACACCTCGTCGGGACACGGGAGTTCCGTCGGGGCCGGCCACCCCTCCAAGGCTTGGGTATCCACCGTGACAGCAGCACTTCCACCGGATGTGCCGCGCCCCCGGCGCGGCCGCCGCGGCCGAAGCACCACCGCGGCACTCACCGCCGCTTCCGCACTCGTCGCAGGTGCGGCGCTCACCGGCTGCGGCGCGGGGCGCGACCCCGGTGTGTTCACCGTTCTCAACTCCTCGACCGACGCCTCGTACCACGGCTGGGACGCCGCCACGCTGAAGCGGTGCAGCACAAAGCTGGGCCTCACCATCGAGCAGCAGAGCGTGCCCGCCGCGCAGGTCATGCAGAAGTCGCTGCGCATGGCGTCGTCGAAGTCGCTCCCGGACGTCATCCAGTTCGACGCCTCCGAGGTGCCGACGTTCGCGGAGGCCGGCGGCCTCGTCGACCTGCGTTCCCTCGGCCTGTCCACGAAGGACATCCCGAAGGGCATCGTCGACTTCGGCTCGTACAAGGGGACGTACTACGGGGCCGCGCGCACGGTGAACACCCTCGCCCTCTTCTACAACAAGGACATCCTGAAGAAGGCCGGGCTCGACGTGCCCACCACCTGGGACGAGATGAGGGAGACCGCGAAGAAGCTCACCCAGGGCAGCCAGTACGGCATCGCGCTGAGCGCGGGCGGCGCGGAGGACGGTGTCTTCCAGTTCGCGCCGTTCATGTGGTCCAACGGCGGCGACGAGACGAACCTCGCCTCGGACAAGGTCGCGGGCGCCCTCGACTACTGGAAGGGCCTCATCAAGGACGGCTCGCTGTCCAGGTCTACCGTCAACTGGACGCAGGCCGACGTCAACGACCAGTTCATGGCCGGCAACGCCGCGATGATGATCAACGGCCCGTGGCAGGTGGAGACGCTGAACACCAAGAAGAACCTGCACTGGGAGATCGCGCAGATCCCGGTACCCCGCAGCGGCGAGAAGTCCGTGGGACCGCTCGGCGGCGCCGTCCTCACCGTCCCGAAGACCGAGGACACCGGCCGCCAGAAGACCGCCGCGAAGATCATCCGCTGTATGTCCTCCGAGCGCGAGCAGATCACCTACGCCCGCAACAGCTGGATGGTCCCGGCCAACGAGAAGGCCGCCGCCACCTGGCGCAAGGAAGTGCCCGAACTCGACGCGCTCGCCGACCAGGTGGCCACCGCCCGCTCCCGCACCGCGAAGGTCGGAGCCCGCTGGTCGTCCGTGTCGCTCGCCCTGCAGAGCGCCTTCCAGTCGGCGCTGACCGGGCAGTCCAGCGAGGCCGCGCTGAAGAAGGCGCAGACCCGCGCCACGAGCGGGAACTGAGGGGGACACACCGACATGTCGACCACCACGGCCACCGCGCCCTCCGTCCGGCACACGGCAGTTCAGAAGAAGACCGACCCGGCACGCGCGAGGCGCCGCCGCAGGCTCAGCCAGTGGGGATTCATCGCCCCCGCCGTCGTCTTCATGCTGCTGTTCTTCGGCTACCCGCTCGTCCGCAACGCCGTGATGAGCTTCCAGGACTTCTCGCCGTCCACGTTCTTCGACGGCAAGTCCCCTTTCAACGGTGCCGACAACTGGAGCAAGGTCTTCCAGGACGACCTCTTCGGCAAGGCGCTGTGGCACACCATCGTCTTCACGATCGGCTCGCTGATCGGCCAGTTCGGCATCGGCCTCGCGCTCGCCGTCTTCTTCACCAAGCGGTTCCCGCTGAACGGCTTTCTGCGCTCACTGATCCTGCTGCCCTGGCTCGTCCCGATGGTCGTCTCCGGCATCGTGTGGCGCCGGATCCTCGACCAGGACACCGGAGTCCTCAACTCCTTCGCCGAGACCATCGGCCTCGGCGGCGCCACCCCGTGGCTGACCAGCCCCGGCATGGCCCTGTTCTCCGTGGTCATGGTGAACATCTGGATCGGCATCCCGTTCAACATGGTGATCCTCTACGGCGGGCTCCAGGAGATCCCCAAGGAGCTGTACGAAGCCTCGTCCCTGGACGGCGCGTCCGCCTGGCGCACCTTCCGCTCGATCACATTGCCGCTGCTCAAGCCCGTCATCACGGTGGTACTCGTCCTGGGCTTCATGTCGACGGTCAAGATCCTGGACCTGATCCTCGCCCTCACCGACGGCGGCCCCGCCGACGCCACCCAGACGCTCGGCACCCTCACGTACCAGAACTCCTTCGTCCAGCTCGACTTCGGCGCGGGAGCCGTCGTCGGCAACGTCCTCATCCTCATCTCCGCCGTCTTCGCGGTGTTCTACCTGCGGGCCAACCGCTCCGAGGGGAAGTGACCGGCATGGCGAACGCCACCACCACGTCCGGGCGGCGCTGGGGCGCCACCGTCGCCGGGATCGTCATCCTCGGCGTGATGCTGTTCCCGCTCTACTGGATGATCAACACGGCGCTCCAGCCGGAGTCCGGGCTCCTCGAGGTCTCACCCGTCCCCGACTCGCTCGACCTGTCCGGCTTCACATCGGCCATCACCGAGCAGGGCGGCCACCTGCTCACCTCGCTCGCGGTCGCGCTCGGCGCCGTCATCATCTGCCTGGCGATCGCCGCCCCCGCCGCGTACGGGCTCGCCCAGTTCCGGCTGCGCGGCTCCCGCACCATCGTCTTCGGCACACTCATCACGCAGATGGTGCCGGGCATCGTCATCGCCAACGCCCTCTACAGCGCGTACGTCGATCTGGACCTGGTCAACTCCTACTTCGGCCTCATGCTCGCCGACGCCTCGCTCGGCATCCCCTTCGCCATCGTCCTCATGCGCTCCTTCATGGTGGCGATCCCGAAGGAGGTCATCGAGGCGGCCGAGGCGGACGGCGCCGGCAAGCTGCGCACCTTCGTCCAGGTCGTCCTGCCGATGAGCCGCAACTCCCTGATCACGGCGGGCCTCTTCTCCTTCCTGTACGCGTGGAGCGACTTCATGTTCGCGCTCACCCTGAACACGACGGACGACGTCAAGCCCGTCACGCTCGGCATCTACCAGTACATCGGCGCGCACGTCGGCGACTGGGGCTCCGTGATGGCCGCGTCCGTCCTGTCCGCGATACCGGCCGCCGTGCTGCTCGTCCTCGCCCAGAAGTACATCGCTGCCGGGATCACCGGCGGATCCATCAAGTAGACGTTCACGTAAGGCTGTTCATGACCGACCTGCCCCTGTTCCCGGAAGGCTTCGTCTTCGGCGCGGCCACCGCCTCGTACCAGATCGAGGGAGCCGCGAAGGAGGACGGCCGCGGCCCCTCCATCTGGGACACCTACAGTCACACCCCCGGCCGCACCCACGAGGGCGACACCGGCGACGTGGCCTGCGACCACTACCACCGCTACCCTGAGGACGTGGCGCTGCTGCGCGACCTCGGCGTCGACTCGTACCGCTTCTCGATCGCCTGGCCGCGCATCCAGCCGACGGGTTCGGGCCCCGCGAACCAGAAGGGCCTGGACTTCTACTCCCGCCTGGTCGACGAGCTGTTGGCGGCCGGCATCGAGCCTGCCGCCACTCTCTACCACTGGGACCTCCCGCAGGCCCTCGAAGCCCGCGGCGGCTGGCGGGTCCGTGAGACGGCCGAACGCTTCGGCGAGTACGCCGCGCTCGTCGCCGAGCACCTCGCGGACCGCGTCCCGCGCTGGATCACCCTCAACGAGCCCTGGTGCAGCGCCTTCCTCGGCTACTCGGTGGGCCGCCACGCACCCGGCGCACAGGAGGGCACCGGCGCCCTCGCGGCCGCCCACCACCTGCTCGTCGGCCACGGCCTGGCAATGAAGGCACTACGGGCGGCGGGCGTACGGGAGGCGGGCATCACGCTCAACCTCGACCGCAACGTCCCCGCGACCGGCACGGACGCCGACCGCGCGGCCGTCGCCCGTGCCGACACCCAGCACAACCTCGTCTGGACGGAACCGATCCTCGCCGGCCGCTACCCGACGACCGAGGACGACACCTGGGGCGAACTCATCGCGGCGCAGGACTTCCGCCGCGACGGCGACCTCGACCTCATCGGGCAGCCGCTCGATTTCCTCGGCGTCAACTACTACCGCCCGATCGTGGTCGCCGACGCCCCGCACCGCGAGCCGGACCCGGCGCGGCGCGTCGCCACCGACAACCGGTACGAGGAGCGCCCCTACCCCGACGTGCGGCGCACGGCGATGGGCTGGCCCGTCGTCCCGGAGTCCTTCACCGACCTACTGACCACGCTGAAGGCCCGGTACGGCGACGCCCTCCCGCCGATCCACATCACGGAGAACGGCACCGCCGAACACGACGAGGTCACCTCCGACGGCGCCGTCCACGACACCGACCGCATCGCCTACCTGCACAGCCACCTCACGGCGCTGCGCGCGGCGATGGACGCGGGCGTCGACGTCCGCGGCTACTACGTGTGGTCACTGCTCGACAACTTCGAGTGGGCCCTCGGATACGCGAAGCGGTTCGGCATCGTCCGCGTCGACTACGCCACCCAGGAACGCACACCGAAGGACAGCTACCACTGGTACCGGAAGCTGATCGCGGCGCACCGGGGCTGACGCCCGCGCCGGGCTTCAGGCGGTGATGTCCTCCAGGCTCCGGTCTCGCGTCGACGTACCGAACACGGCGACCGCCACCACCGCGATCACGATCACGGCGCACAGCAGCAGGAACACGCCGACGAATGTGAGCGAGGTATAGGCGGCGCCGAGGACGATCGGTGCCAGGGCCGCGCCGACCCGGCTGAAGACGGCGGACGCGCCGACGCCCGTGCCACGGATCCACGTCGGGTAGACCTCGGGCGTGTACGTGTACAGGGGCGCGTAGGCGCCGTTGAGGAAGAACGCGAGCGCCACGCTGCAGACAATCACGACGGCGTCGCTGTGGGTCGTCGCCGCACCGAGCGCCGCGAGGGCACCCGCCAGCAGGAAGATGACGATGCTCCACTTGCGGTCGAGGCGCTCGGACAGGACGGCGGCCGGGTAGTAGCCGACGACCTGGGCGACCTCGATGAGGATGGAGTAGCCGAAGCTCTCGCTGATGGAGAAGCCCCGGTCGACCAGGAGCGTCGGCAGGAAGACCAGGAAGCCGTAGTAGACGAAGCTGAAGCAGAACCAGAGCACCCAGACGAGTCCGGTCTGGCGCAGCAGCGGCGGACGCCACAGGGCCAGGAAGCGGGCGAGGCCCGTCGGTTGGTCGGTCGGCGGGGCCGAAGCCACCGCGTGACCCGTGGGGGCGGGCTCGGGCAGCGGCGCGCCGGTGGCCTTGCGGACCTTGTCCTCCAGGCGCTCCACCTCCGCCATCGCCTCGTCCACCCGACCGCGCGAGACCAGATAGCGGGGTGACTCGGGCAGACTGCGCCGCCAGAACACGGCCAGGATGATAGGGAGGCCGACGACGATCTGCGCGATGCGCCAGCCGCCGTCGAAGGCCTGGATGATGAAGTAGCCGATCAGCGCGGCCAGTACGTAGCCGAACGCGAAGAACCCGGCGAGCGAGCCGACGAAGTGACCGCGCCGGGACGGCGGCGAGAACTCCGCCAGGTACGGCATCACGATGTTGGCGTTGATGCCGATGGCGACGCCGCCGACGATGCGGGTGGCGACGAGCACGAAGGCGTCGGGGGAGAACGCGCCGAGGATCATCGCGGCGCTGTAGCAGGTCATCGACCAGACGAGGAGATTGCGCCGGCCGGTGCGGTCGCCGATGAAGCCGACGAGCAGCGCGCCGAGCACGGCGCCGATGAGGGACGAGCTGCCGAGCAGCCCCTGTTCCAGGCCGGAGAGCGCGAAGACACCGGCCACGATGGGCAGCAGGAACGAGACGATCCCGTTGTCCATGCCGTCGAACGTGGTACTCAGGCCGCCCTTGAGGAGGATGCCGCGCTGGACGCGGGTGAACGGCAGCCGGTCGAGCCGGGCCGCCACCTCGCGGGCGGCGCCGGTCAGTTGCTGGGGTGGGGTGGAGGTCTGTGGGGTCACGATGACCGCCCTTCGGGCCACGCCGGGGGGACGTGGTGGGGTCGGGGAGAGGGGGCTCCTTGAGGTGGTGCGGGGACACCGGGGCATGGCGGACCACGCCCCGGCGGGTGGGGCGGTGGGGACTACAGGGTGGGTACGACAGCGGGAGGGGTCAGGCCGGCTTGAGGACCTGCCGGTAGAAGCGCAGCCAGTTGCCGCCCATGATCTTGGCGACCTCGTCCTCGTCGAATCCGGCGTGCTCCGACAGGCATTGGGCCAGCGCCGGGAAGTCGGCGGTGGATTCCATCCAGGTGATCGGTGGAGCCTTGGTCTGAGTGCCGGAGAGGGAGGCGCCGCGCTGCTCGGTGCGGGTCCAGCGGCCCTTGCGCATCCACTGGAGTTCCGGCTCGCCGCTCTTGCGGCTGAGGTCGGTGCCGATGCCGACGTGGTCGATGCCGACCAGGTCGACGGTGCGGCGCACCATGTCGCACCACTCCTCGCGGCTGCCCGCCCACGGCCCGCTGATGTTGCGGTACGTGGCGAGGCCGAGCATGCCGTCGCCCGCCGCGAGCGCCTTGAGCAGCTCGTCGCCCTTGTTGCGCGGGTGGTCGTACAGGGAGCGCGGGTTGGCGTGGGTGACGGCGACCGGCCGCTCGGAGGTCCTGATGGCGTCGAGCCCGGTGCGCTCGCCGACGTGGCTGAGGTCCACGACCATGCCCAGCCGGTTCATCTCCTGGACGACCTCGCGACCGAACCGGGACAGGCCGCTGTCCTCGGGTTCGTAGCAGGAACCGCCGATGGCATTCTGGTTGTTGTACGTGAGCTGCATGACCCGCAGGCCCATGTCGTGGAACAGTTCCAGGAACCGGATGCGGTCTTCGATCGGCGAGGAGTTCTGCGTGCCGAGGAGGATGGCGGTGCGTCCGTCGCGGTGGGCCTGCTCGATGTCGTCGGCGGTGCGGGCGATGCGGATCAGGTCGGCGTTCTCGCGTTCCATGTCGCGCCAGCGGCCGATCTCGTCCATCGTCTCCGTGGCGTTCTCCCAGAACGCCAACGTGGGTGTCACACAAGCGAGTTGACCCGCACGGAGTTCCTGGAAGACCTCGCGGTCGTACAGGCTGCATTCGAGGCCGTCGATGTAGAGCACGCCGTCACCTTCCGTCGCTGAGTATGGGGTCCTGCGCCTGGCCTGCCGCCTTGTGGCCCGCCGGTTTGTCGGCCCAGTCCTCGCCGACCTCGCCCACGATCCGGCCGCTCTCGTCGAACACCGAACGTCCGGTGTGCTGCCGCGACAGGTCCGAGTCCGGGGTCAGGGCCTCGTTGCCGAGGTGGAACAGGCTCCACCACAGGTCGGTGGACACGTCGAGGCCGTGGCGCAGTACGTGGTCCAAGGGGGACTCCGGGGCGGGCGCCGGGTCCGGCAGCGGGGCGCAGTCCAGCACCAGGCCGCCACCGCTGACCGTGAGCGCCACACCGAACTCGGCAGCCTGCACAGGCAGTACGTCGAGCAGCTCCGGTCGTGCGACATCCGTCACGGTGACGCGTGCCTTCACATGGCGGTGGGTCAGTGCCACGGCCAGGTCGAGGAGGTCGGGCGCGGCGACCAGTGCGTGGCGGCCGCGAGCGTCGACGACCGTGTCGGGGCCGTCCGTGCGCCGGTGGCTCCGCAGTACGGCGGTCGCGCGGAGGGCGTCCGCGTCTTCGCGCAGCCGGCGCAGCGCGTCGAGGCCGAGGGCCTGCGCGACGACGGTCGTGTCGCGGGCGGCGGGCACCGCGCCGCGCGGCACACCGAGGGTGCGTAGCACGCGGCCGGTCACCAGGCGGCACTCGCGCAGTGAGACATTGACCGCCGAAGTGGGCTTACGTGTATGGGGAGTTGAGGTCACGATCAGTCACGCTCCTCGGGGCGGCGGGGGTAGATCCAGTCGAAGGCGCGCCCCTCGGCCAGATCCGCGCGGGTCGGCGCTCCGTGGAAGAGAAGGCCGAGCACGCTGCGGCCGAAGGCGTCCACGGTCTTGTCCAGGCCGTGGAACGCGGCGTTCATCAACCGCACGACGTGCACCGGGACGAAGTCCTTCGCCAGCATGTTCATGTGCGGCGAGTGGTGGTGGCGGCCCGCGAGTCCCTGGGCCCGGGTCACCGTCCAGCGCTCCTCGGGATGTGCGGCGAGGAATTCGCCGACGAGGGTGTCACCGGGCACCGCGTCGAGGGCGGCGGCGAGCCGCTGGATGTCGCCGGGCAGATCCAGCGCCCACTCGAAGCCGCCGGGCACCTCCTCGACCGGGCCGCGGCGCGGCTCCTCGGCATCCCGCGACTTGTACCAGCGGAAGTGCCGCTGGTCCGGGTCGTCGAGGTCGTGGGCGAGGGCCCACGCGTACTCACGGGTGAGGAGGTCCCGCAGTTGCGTGACGGTCTCCCGCGGGCGGTGGCGCAGCGTCTCGTCCGCGGGCTGGTGGCGCAGCAGGGCGTCGGTGTGCTCCGGGCGCAGTTCGAGCAGGACGGCGTCGAACACCTCGACGGCCTCCTGGCACACCCGGTCGTCCGGAAGCCCGCCGAGCAGATCACCGAAGACGGCGTCGGGGTCGGCGCCCGCCAGCCGCTCGACGAGGACGCGCAGCCCGTCGGCCACCACGGACGGGGCCGTGAAGTCGTGGTACGTGAGCGGATCCTGGTCGTGGAAGTCGACCGCGCGCGCGAGGAGTTCGGCGGCCCGGTCCGCCTCCGCCGAGCCCGGCACCACCGGGATCCGGCGGGCCTCGGCGACCGCCGTGCGGCGCAGGGTGAGCCAGCGGTCGAGCAGCACCGGATGGTTGTTGGCGAAGAAGACGAGGCCGAGCGCGGAGCCGTTGCCCAGGCCCAGGAAGCGGCGCAGTTCCGGGTCGAGCCGCGCGGCGCGCGGATCGCGGCAGCGTGCGAGGTGCTCGACGAGGTCCACGGAGAACTCGCGCATCAGATACGCGGCGAGCATCTGCGCGTGGTACGGCAGGCGCAGCGGATGGTCGGCCTCCAGGGCTCCGTAGGAGCGGGTGCCGAAGGTGCCGTTGCCGTCCAGACCGGTGTTGCGCATCAGATAGCCGACCGGCCACAGCTCCGCGACGCGCGGCTGGCGGCCGGCCGCGAGGTGCTCGATGACATGGTCGAACAGGCGCAGGCTGCGGTTGGAGCGGCACCACACGAGACTGCCGGGCGTGGCCCGCCCCGCGTACAGCTTCGGCATCTCCTCGCGGGTGGCCCGCAGGTCCTCGTCGGTGGTCTCGCCCTCGACGAGCGCCCCCATCATGTCCCAGTCGGTGCCGATGATGCGGCCCGTACGCCCCTCGAGCTTGGGCTCGAAGGAGAACACCATGAAGTCGAAGACGGCACCGGGAGTGCGCACGCGGTACACCGCCTCGCCCCTGGCGCGCTCGTCGATGTCGAAGCGCACGAGGTCGACCGTCCACCGCTCCCGCGTCATCAGGTGCATGAGCGAGCGGCTGGCGCTGAGTCTGCTCGGGGCGAGGGTGGCGAGCCGTTCGGGGCGCATGAAGGCCGCGGCGGGCTCGGGGTGGTCCTCGGGGGGCCGG
The DNA here is from genome assembly GCF_050106155.1 of Streptomyces nidicola. Classification (NCBI taxonomy): domain Bacteria; kingdom Bacillati; phylum Actinomycetota; class Actinomycetes; order Kitasatosporales; family Streptomycetaceae; genus Streptomyces; species Streptomyces nidicola. The sequence goes on along the minus strand of NZ_JBNBPI010000001.1, from coordinate 55,442 downwards.
AGTTCGCTCCGGGTGGTCATGTGACTCCCTTCGGAGGGGATGACCGCGCGATGCGCGGTGGCTGGGTCAGGCCGTCCAGGACGTGTGGCCGTCGCCGAGACCGGCGGTGAGCCGGGCCAGGTCGGTGGCGCCGTCCGCGAGTACGTCCTTGGCGGACAGCGGGTCGAAGCGGGTCGCGGGGCCGACCGCGCAGAGCGTCACGGTCGGTCGGCCGGTGCGGCCGACGAGCGGGAAGGCGATGGCGGCGAGGCCCTCGTCGGCGTATTCGGGGATCAGTGCGTAGCCCGCCTCCCGGATCTCGACGAGCTCCTCGTCGTCCGGGAGCGGCACGCCGCGTTCGCGCAGCGCAGCCAGGGTGGCGTCGTCGGCGTGGGCGATCAGCACCCGCCCCGTCGCGCCGCCCCGCAGCGACATCCGGCGGCCCAGCGCGAGCGTCACATGGGCGGCGGTGCCGGGCTCCGCGCGCTTGACCACGCGGGTCGCATCGTCGTCGAGGACCGCGAGGCACACCGACTGGCCGATGCGCTCGGCGAGGTCGGCGAGGACCCGGGAGACGCGCTCGCCGAACCCGGCGTGCTGGAGCGCCGCGTTCCCCAAGTGGGCTGCCTTCACGGTGAGTTGGTAGGAGCCGTCGGGCAGCTGCTCCATCCAGCCCGCGGCCACGAGCGTGACCAGCTGGCGGTGCACCTCGGAGCGCGTGGCACCGACGGCTCGGGCCAGCTCCGCCACCCGCACGGGGTCGGTGGTCTCGCCCACCACGTCGAGGAGACGCAGCAACTTGAGCGCGGAACTCATGGGCTTGGTCGTGTTGTTCGCTTCATTGGTCGTCATAAAATGTAGGACACCATCCCGTATTTCGTGACGCCAATTATGGAGACCACGGCCAGAGTTGAGTCAAGAGGCTGGCAACGGCCAAATATGCAGGGACGGTTGGTGCGTCGCCCCACGTCAACGTATGTGTGACAAGAACGCCTTCATGAACGCGTCGGTCGACTGGCGCACGCCGCTGCACGTCGCCGCCGCGGGCCCGCCCGAACCGTCGGGGCACGCCCGGTCGCGGGTCGCCGACCACAGGGAGACCCAGGCCATGCCCTTGGACTTGGCGAACGCGCCGAGTTCGGCGGCGTCGGTGAGCGTGAAGACCTCTTCGTCGATGTCGTTGACGCCGATCATCGGGGTGACGGCGACACGGTTCCACACCGCGCGGTCAGAGCCGCCGATGATGTCCTTGAGCTGTGCGTGCGTGGCCTCGGCGGTGTCGATGGCGTACTTGCCCATCCGGCCGCCCGGGTGCGGCGCGGGGGAGGAGCCGAAGTTCATGGCCATGGCGTTGACGGAGCCGATGTCGACACCGTGCCCCTTGGCGTTGCGCAGCAGCGAGAGCCCGTCCGCGGTGATGCCACGCGGCAGCGCGGGCAGCGTGAACGACACGTCCAGGCCCGGGTGTCGGCGTTGCAGTGTGGCAACCACCCGGTTGCGCCGGTCCACGCTCGCACGGTCGGTCAGCGCGTCGCCCTCGATGTCGAAGTCCACCTTGGTGAGCTTGTAGTGGTCGATCACGTCCTCGTACGCGGAGGTGAGGCGTGACACCGATGTACAGGTGCGGGCGAGTTCGTTGCCGCTCTGCCCGCCGAAGGAGACACGAACGTCACCACCCGCGGATCGAAGCGCGCCGATCTTGGCGGCGACCGGGTTGTCGTCGAGCGTCGACCTGCCCCACTGCGGGGTGCAGTCACCCTTGGGCTTAACGAAGGCCAAGGTGTACGTCTTCACTCCCGTGCCGCGAGCCGCCCGGGGCAGGTCGAAGGCGGGGGAGAGGGAGGTGTCGACGTACGGGGCGAACGAGACGGGCTCGGACGGGGTGGCGGAGCGTGTCGGCTTCGGCTTTGGTGTGTGCTTCTTCGGCGGGGAGGGCTTCGGTGACTTGCTCTTGGCCGGGCTCGGGGTGGGGATCGCGCCGATCGTGCACGGGGCGCCGTCGACGGAGCAGTCCGTAGGGCGCGCGCCGGACGTCGAGCGGGCCCTGAGGGTCAGGGTGAGCGACTCCCCGGCCGCGAGCGGGGCGGCACCCCGGCGGGCCTCGGCGGTCACGTGTCGGCCCTGCGCCACGTAGTGCGCGTGCGACAGCGAGGTGACAGTCGCGCCCTTCGGCAGCGTGAAGGACAGCTTCCAGTCGGTGGCCGCGGCGTCGCCGCCGTTGTGGATCACGTAGCGGCCGGTGAACGCGCCCTGCGAGGTGGCCGTGCCCTGGTAACGGGCAGTCAGCGAGGCCGGTTCGTCGCCGCCCGTGGCCAGCAGGACCCCGCCCACCGCGGCCGCCACCAGCACGGTGCCCCCGGTCACGTACGCACCGGTGCGGCGTCCGGCCACGGCGGCCCGCGTGCGCTCCGTGCCGGCAGAAGCGCGCGCGGACAGCCATGCGGCGGGCGAGGTGCGCGGCTTGCGGCGCTTTCCGGCGGGGCCTCGGGGCGGGGGCGCCATGCGGGTCCTTCACGATCGGGTGCGGGGCACGGCGGCACATCGTAGGCGCTGTGTTCGACTTGTGCGCGCCCGGTGCGCGTCGGGCACAACTCGGCCCTCCTGGCTGTGAGTTACCCGACGCCGCATGCGTGATGTCTCCGGCTACTTGGAGCGTTTCGCCATGTCTCTGCGCGAGACCGGCATGTCAGGCGTCTCGATGCGCCAAGCGGTGGGGTGCCGTTCCTGTCTCGGGCGGCAATACCTGTACAGCTTCATGGAAATGAGGAGGATGACGACACCGGTCGGCGCGCCGCCGATTCCGTCGCACCCCGCGAGCGAGGGATGTGTCACACGGGTACCGACTGCCTGTGTGTCAGCTCACAATAATGCGTTATTATTTTTCGGCTACTGGGGGACGCGAAGGCGTTCGCCGACGCCGGGGAGGGCCTGTGGTCGACCGTGAGGATGTGCTGCGGGCAGCGGCCCGTGTGCTGGCCGAACGTGGCCTGGACGCCGCCCGGTTGAGGGATGTCGCCCGCGCCGCCGGAGTGTCCATCGGTGCGCTGCAGCACCACTTCGACACACGCGACGACCTGTTCCGTGAGGCCTTCGAGTGGTCCATCGAGCAGCTGATCGCCCGCTGGCGGGCCTCGGCGGCGGACGAACCGGATCCATGGCACCGCTTCGAGCTGCTCGTCCAAGCCCTCACCGGGGACCCGGAGTTGGAGCGCCGGTGCGCGACATGGACGGAGTTCTGTGCGAGCGCCGCCCGTCACCCCGGGCTGCGCGACGGTGTGCGCTCCGTGCACGAGGAGTGGCTCGCGCTGCTCACCGGCATCGTCGAAGACGGCGTCATGCAGGGGGACTTCGTGCCCGTGCTCCCCGTGGACACGGCGATCGCCTCCGTCGCGGCGCTGGTCGACGGCTGCGACATGGCGGTGGCGGCAGGGGGCGGCATGACGCCGGAGCGGTACGCGGATCTGCTGCTCGGCACGGCCCGAGCGATGTTCGGCGTCCGGGCGCGATGAATCTGTGAACAGGTCGGAGTTGCACGCCAGTTGAAGCGCGCCGCAGCGCGCCGGGACGGAGAAGCCGCATGGAGCCGCAGTCTCAAACGCAGTCGCAGTCGCGATCGCAAGCGCAGTCGCAGTTCCCGCATCTGTTCAGCCCGCTGCGGATCGGAGGCGTGCGGGTGAAGAACCGTGTCGTGTCGTCCGGGCACGACACCGTCCTGGTGCGCGACGGCAAGGTCACCGACGAGCTCGTCGCCTACCACGCGGCGCGCGCCGAGGGCGGCGTCGGCCTGATCGTCGTCCAGGTCGGCGGTGTGCACGCGAGCGCGCACTACACCTCGCACGTCCTCATGGCCGACGACGACTCCTGCGTCGAGGGATACGCCCGCCTCGCCGAGGCCGCGCACCGGCACGGCGCCGCCGTCTTCGGCCAGATCTTCCACCCGGGCCGCGAGATCCTGGAGTCCCCGGACGGCAGCGCCCCCGTCGCCTGGGCGCCCTCGGCCGTGCCCAGCGAGCGCTTCCACGTGATGCCGCGCGCCATGACCGGCGAGGAGATCACCGAGGTGATCGAGGGCTACGGAGACGCGGCCCGGAGGCTTCGCGCCGCGGGCCTCGACGGCGTCGAAGTCGTCGCGAGCCACGGCTACTTGCCCGCCCAGTTCCTCAACCCGCAGGTCAACCACCGCACCGATGGCTACGGCGGCAGCGCGGACGCCCGCCTGCGCTTTCTGCGCGAATCCCTCGCGGCCGCACGCCGCCACGCCGCCGACGACTTCGTCATCGGCCTGCGCATCTCCGGCGACGAACTCGCCCACGACGGACTCACCCCGGACCTGGTGTGCGACGTCGCCGCCCGGCTCGACGCGGAAGGGCTCGTCGACTACGTGTCCGTGTGCGCAGGGAGCTCGGCCACCCTGTCGGCGGCCCAGCACATCGCACCGCCGATGGCCCACGCGGCCGGCTACACCGCGCCGATGGCCGCCCGCGTACGAGACGTGGTGAACGTGCCGGTCATGGTCGCCGGCCGCATCAACCAGCCCCAAGAAGCCGACACCATCATCGCCAAGGGTCAGGCCGACGCCTGTGCCATGACCCGCGCCCTGATCTGCGACCCGCGCATGCCGGGCAAGGCCGAGCGCGGCGACACCGAAGAGATCCGCGCCTGCATCGGCTGCAACCAGGCCTGCATCGGCCACTTCCAGTCCGGCCACCCGATCTCCTGCATCCAACACCCCGAAACCGGACGCGAGTTGCGCTTCGGCACCCTTCCTCTGATCACCCGACGCAAGAGCGTCGTGGTCGTCGGAGGCGGCCCGGCAGGACTGAAGGCGGCGGCGGTGGCGGCGGACCGCGGACACGACGTGACCCTGTACGAGGCCGGCCGACGTCCCGGCGGCCAGGTCCTGCTCGCCCAAGAGCTGCCCGGCCGGGCCGAGTTCGGGGGAGCGGCCACCAACCTGGAGGGCGAGGCACGGCGCGCCGGGGCCCGCATCGTCACCGACACCCGCGTCGACCACGCCATGCTCGCCGACGCCGCCCCGGACACGGTGATCCTGGCGACCGGAGCGAAGCCGCTGCGCCCCTCCCTGGAACGCCTGGACGACCCGGTCGTCCTCGACGCCTGGCAGGTCATCCAGGGCGCCCGCACACCACGCGGCCGCATCCTCGTCGCGGACTGGCGCGGCGACTGGGTCGGCCTCGGCGTCGCACTCCTCCTCGCCCAGCAGGGCCGCCGCGTGACCCTGGGCGTCACGGGCTTCGCCGCGGGCGAGCACCTCCAGCAGTACGTGCGCGCGGCCATGCTCACGGCGGCGGTGCGCGCGAAGATCGAGGTCCTCCCCAACGTCCGCCTCTACGGCGCCGACAACGACACGGCCTACCTCCAGCACACCCTGACGGAGGAGCCCGTGATCCTCGACGACATCGCGGCCGTCGTCCTGGCCCAGGGCCACACCCCCGTCACAGACCTCATGGACCACCCCGGCGCCGTATCCATCGGCGACTGCGTGAGCCCCCGGTCGGTGGAGGAGGCGGTCCTCGAGGGGCTACGGGCGGGGGCTTCGGTGTGAGGAGGCGGCGCGTCGGTACGACGACGGCCACCGGGCGATAGAGACAGCCGGCCCCCCCGCTACCGCCTCCGCCCCTCGGACGTCCCCGCCCGGTACACGCTCGGCGGTACCCCGAAGTGTTCGCGGAAGGCGCGGCTGAAGTGGAAGGGGCTCGCGAAGCCCGAGGAGCGGGCGACGTGAGCGATGTCCAGGTCGGTGGCGTCCAGGAGCTGCTGGGCGTGGCCGAGGCGCGCGGCGCGCACGGCCTGCATCGGTGTGCGGCCGGTCTGCTCGGCGTAGAGGTGCGCGAACCGCGAGGGGGACAGGGCGACTTGGCGCGCCAGGGATCGGACCGTGTGCGGGCCGCCGGGGTCCGCGGCGATGATCGCGTCGGCCTGCCCCATGCGCGGATCGTACGAGGCTGAGGCGGCCCGGCCCGCGGCAGCGGTGGACCCGGTGGCCAGGAGCAGCACCTCCTCGATCGCGCCGAGCGCCAGTTCCCGGCCGGGCCCGGCGGAGGCGATCGCGATGCCCGCCGGGTCCTGGGCCGGCGGCGCCTCTTCGGACCAGCGCGCGTCGGCGTGCAGCCGCCGGAAGGCCGCGTCGACCCGGCCGCGCGCCGCTTCGGGCACGCCCGCGACGCAGTACACCCCACCGTCCCGGCCGTGGTCGCGCAGCCAGGCGGGCCAGGCCGCGCGCGGCTGGAAGTGCACCCACCAGCCGCCCCAGGAACGTACGGAAGGGTCGGTGCGGTAGGCATGCCGGCGGTGGGCGGGCAGCACGGCGAGGTCACCGGGGCGCTGCGCGACCCATGGGCCGCTTCCCCGTACCTGGCCACGGCCCTCGGCGGTCCACATGAGCAGCCAGTTGGCGGCGCCCGCGGCGCGGGTCACCCGGTAGTCGGCGGGCTGCGAGAACGGCGAGGCGACGAGCAGCTGCGCCGGCGGGGACGGAGTGTCGGCAGCAGTTTCAGGCAGGTGCGCGCTGGTGCCCGTCATTCGGTGTCCGCCACCCCCGACCGTAGTTTCGGATCAGTCCGCTACCGCGCGGACCGCGAGTCCGCAGCAGTCCAGCACACGGTCCGTGTGCGCTCAAGAGATGCCCGCCAGACATCCGCTCCAGGCATCCGCCGGGACACCCGCCGGGCATCCGCCAGAGACCCGACCGCCGAGAGGAACACCCCGTGCAGACACACGAGTTCGCCGCCCCCGACTCAGCCGCCTTCCAGGAACAGTTCCGCACGCGTGGCTACGCGATCGCCCCCGCACTCTTCGACGCCGCCGAAACACGCGAACTCACCGACGAGTTCATGCGCCTGCAGGCCACGGGGCCCGTGCCCGGCCACTTCGAACCCAAGCGACAGCCCGCCGACGCCGCCCTCGACCCGCTCCTCGCCTTCCCCCGCGTGATGCAGCCGCACCACTTCAACGACCTGGCGCGACGCCGACTGCTCGACCCGCGCCTCGCGGGCATCCTGACGGGCCTCTTCGGCGAGGAACCACTCGCCGCGCAGAGCATGTTCTACTTCAAGCCGCCCGGCGCCCGCGGCCAGGCCCTGCACCAGGACAACTTCTATCTGCGGGTCGAACCCGGAACCTGCATCGCCGCCTGGGTCGCCCTCGACCACATCGACCGGGACAACGGCGGCCTCGAAGTCGTCCCCGGCACCCACCTGATGGACCTGTTCTGCCCGGAGGAGGCGGACGCGAGCGTGTCCTTCGCGCGGGAGTACGTGCCGCCGCCCGCGGGCCTCGTCCCCGAGCCCGTCGACATGGCACCCGGCGACGTCCTGTTCTTCAACGGCACGCTGGTGCACGGCTCAGGCCCCAACCGCACGGCCGACCGCTTCCGCCGCTCGTTCATCTGCCACTACGTCGGCCGCTCCACCGAGCGCATCGCCGGCTACTACGGCCTCCGGACGATGGACGGGCAGACGGTGGAGGCTCAGGAGAGCACCGGCGGCGGCCCGTGCGGAACCGAGTTCGCCCCGGCCCCGCACTAGCCACCCAACAGGTCACACCGTTTCCGGCCCCGACCTTCCGTTGATCTTGTCGATGGCCTGGCGGGCCTGCTCGCCCGGGGCCCGCCCGTTCGGGACGGACACCGGGAGGGCCGCGGCGCCGGTCTGGGGCGGCTTCGCGTGGGAGGCGGGCGGACGGGAGCGCAGCCGGTGGCTCACCGCCTCGTCCAGCGTCACGGCCCGCTGCGCGCGCTCGGCGAGCCTGCTCGCCTCCTGGCCGATCGCGGCGACGTCCTCCCACGTCAGGCGCAACACCACGGCGAGTTCCGCCTCACCGTCCGGCAGTGCGTGCAGCGGCGGTTGGCCGGATTCCGACATCTCTACGGTCCTCCTCCACGCCTCACAGCGCGTAGCGAGCAGTGCGTCGCAGAGAGATACGAGCGCCCCGGCGGGCCCGTTCAGTTTCCGCGGGACGCGGTGGGCACGGAAAGGAGGTGAGCGGCGGCGAAGATCCCGATAGCGTCAGCGCCTCAACGCCGCGCAGTCGAGAGGAGCTTGGTGCCATGCGTCCCTGGTTGGAGGTGCCCGTACTCAAGGGGGATCTGGTCGGGCTCGAGCCGCTCTCGACCGTGCACGCCGACGATCTGGCACATGCGGCCGAGGAGGACCGCGGCCGCTACGGATTCACGCTCGTTCCCCGCGCCGACCAGGTCGGCTCCTACATCGAGGGCCAGTTGGCCCGTATCGAGCAGGGGCTGGTCCCGTTCGCGCAGATCCGGCGCAGCGACGGTCGCGCGGTGGGGTGCACGGCGTACTGGGACCCGCGGTTCTGGCCGGGTCAGGAGAGAAGGCCGCGCGCCGTCGAGATCGGCTTCACCTGGCTCGGCGCGTCCGCGCAGGGGACCGGAATCAACGCCGAGGCCAAGTTCCTCCTGATGGCCCACGCCTTCGAGGAGCTCGGAGTGGCACGGGTCGACCTCAAGACCGATGCCCGCAACGAGCGTTCACGCCATGCCCTGTCGGCTCTCGGCGCCACCTTCGAGGGCGTACTGCGCAACTGGTCGATGTCGTGGGCGCCGGGGGAGGAGGGGCGGCTGCGGGACTCGGCCATGTACTCCGTCGTCGCCGCGGAGTGGCCGCGGGTCAAGGCCCGGCTGGCCGAGCGCGTCGCGGGCCACGCGGGCGGACATCGCGCATGAGACGCGAGAGCGGGGCGGCAGAAAGTTCTGCCGCCCCGCTCCCTCTTGCTGCCGTCAGTCCTTAGGACTGCGGACGGCTGCCGTGGTTGGCGCCGTTCTTGCGGCGGGCCTTCTTCTTACGGCGTCGCTTCGAGGACATCGATACCTCCCAGGGTGTGGTGTTTCTTGTCGTTCTCCCTGGATCTGTCCAGGCAGCGCCCGGGCTCATACCCGTGATCATGCGTGCTTAATGTGTGTTCTGGGTCACATGGGTTTGCGGCTCGGGCGGCCGGAACGGATGAGCCTCGATGTGCTCGCGGACGAGCCCGGCGAATGCCTCCGCCGCCGCGCTCCGGTAGCCGTCCGCGCGGCTGAGGAGAGCGGCCGTACGCGTGGGCAGGGGAGGGTCGACCGGGAGCGGGGTCAGGTGCGGATGGCCATGGGTGACCGGGTCGGGGAGGACGGTGGCCAGGCCGGTGCGCTGCACGATGTCGACCAGGGTCTGCAGGGAATTGGCCTCGACCGCGATCAGGGGCCGCACCTGGTGCTCGGCGAAGTACGCGTCGATCCGGCCACGGGTGGCGAAGTCCTGGCTGAGCAGCGCGAGATGCAGCCGGTCCAGGTCCGCGGCAACCCATGCTCCGGCCGCCGCCCGGTCCGAGTCGGCCCCGTCGCCCGTGACCAGGCTCAGGTTCTCCGTGAACAGCGGCTCCACCGCGATCCCCGGCAACTGGCCGCCCCGGAAGGCGATCCCCAGGTCGCACGCGTCCGCGCGCAGCTCGGCCTCCAGCAGGTCCTGCGTCAACTCCCGCACGGTCACCGTGATCCCCGGATGTCTCTCCCGCAGCGCGGCGATGAGCGGGCCCACCAGATACGCGGTGAACGTCGGCGTCACCCCCAGGCGCAGATGCCCGCGCGACAGATCCCGTACGTCGTGCAGCGCGCGCTCCCCGGCGGCCAGGTCCCGCAGCGCGCGCCGTGCGTGGTCCAGATACGCGCGCCCCGCGTCCGTCGGGCGCACGGTGCGCCCACTGCGATCGAGGAGCTGCACGCCCAGATTCCGCTCCAACTGTCTGACCTGCTGGGACAGGGTCGGCTGGGAGATCCGCAGCGCCTCGGCGGCGCGCGTGAACCCCGCGTGGTCGACCACGGCCATGAAGTAGCGCACCTGACGCAGCTCGACGGACATGGTCCCAGCGTAGAAGCAGGTATAGAGAACACCAATGCAACCCATGCCCATCGAGTCTTTGACGCTATAGGTCCAGCCGATGCACGGTGAACCCATCGGCCCGCTCCTCCGGAAGCCCTCCGGGAGTATTCGGGGAGCGAGACGGTTCGGACCAGCAAGCAAAGGAGCTCTCCATGGACGTCAAGGACTTCGCCCAGCGCACCATCGACATCGCCCGCGCCAATGTCGCCGACGGAGGGCGCCCCTTCGCCACCGTCATCGTCCAGGACGGCGAGATCATCGCGGAGAGCCCCAACCAGGTCGCGCAGACCAACGACCCCACCGCCCACGCCGAGATCCTCGCCATCCGCGAGGCCTGCACCAAGCTGGGCACCGAGCACCTCACCGACGCCACGACCTATGTCCTCGCCCACCCGTGCCCGATGTGCCTGGCCGCGCTCTATTACTGCAGCCCCGCCGAGGTCGTCTTCGTCACGACCCGCGAGGAGTACGCCCCGCACTACGTCGACGACCGCAAGTACTTCGAGCTCGACACGTTCTACGGCGAGTTCGCCAAGAACTGGGACGAGCGCCGGCTGCCGATGACGTACGAGCCGCACGCGGACGCCGTCGACGTCTACCGCGAGTGGCAGCGGCGCAACGGCGGCGAACGCCGCGTCCCCGGCGCCCCCACCGGCCCCTGAAGCCCTGACGGCGCGCGCCCGCCCACGTGCGACCAGGGCGGTCCGCGGGCACAGTGGGGGAAAATCTCCTGGAACGGGGCCAACGATGTTCCGCAGCGAGTCCCTCGAGGACGGTCAGGAACTGCTGACCAAGCTCGGTGCGCTCACCGCCCGCGCGCGGGAGCTGGCACAGCTGCAGCGCTCACGGGTCGAACTGGCGGTGGCACTGCAGCGGGGCATGCTGCCCCGCGACCTGCCCCGCCCCGAGGGCGTGCGCCTCGCCGTGGGCTACATGCCCGCCAACCACGGACTGAACGTCGGTGGCGACTGGTACGACGCCTTCACCATGGCCGACGGCTGCATCGGCCTGTCCATCGGCGACGTCCAGGGGCACAACATCCAGGCGGCCGCGTACATGGGGCAGGTCCGCGTCGTGCTGCGGGCGCTGGCCTCCGTCACCGGAGACCCGGGGGAATTGCTCGGCCGCACCAACGACCTCCTGGTCTCCCTGGACACGGACCTGTTCGCCACCTGCACCTTCCTGCGGCTCGACCCGGCCAGCGGCACCCTGGAGTGCGCGCGGGCCGGTCACATCCCGCACATCTGGGCCACCGCCGACGGCAGATCCGGCATCGACGAGGAGGAGGGCGGGCCCCCGCTCGGCGTCCTGGAGGGCGCCACCTTCCCCGTCGCGTGCCATCGCCTGACCACGGGTGGTGTCTTCGTCCTGCCCACCGACGGCGTCGTCGAGGGTCCATCGCTCGACCTCGACGACGGTCTCGGACAGGTACGGCGGCTCGCCGAGGTCACCGCCGCGGCCGGACTCGGCGTCGACACACTCGCCGGTGGCGTGATGAAGCTGGCGGATTCGGTGGGCCACGAGGACGACGCCGCCGTCCTCGTCGTCGGCCACGACGTCGGCACCGCGGGGCGGCGCCCGCCGACCGACTGAGGGGTGCGCGCCCGCACACGAGCGGGGGGCTTCGCGTGGCCGAGGAGACCCGCTCGGTGTCTGATGGCCGAGTGGTGGTTTCTCGGCGGTTCCGGCAGGCCACGGAGATGGCCCTGAAGGCACTTGCCGTGGCTGCCTGCTATTACACGGCAGGGCGCCTCGGCCTGCTCGGCCGGGTCGGTGTCGAGGGCGTGGTGGTCACCCCCATCTGGCCGCCGACCGGCGTCGCCGTCGCCTCCTTACTGGTGTTCGGCGTGTGGGTGTGGCCGGGCATCGCCCTCGGCTCCTTCCTCGTCATCACCTCTCTCACCGCCCCGGACCTCACCTCGATCGTCACCGTCGCGGGCAACACCGCAGGGCCGCTCTGTGCCCTGCTGCTGCTTCGCGGGGTGGGATTCCGGCCCGACGTGTCACGGCTGCGCGACGGGACCAGCCTGGTCTTCCTCGGCGGCCTCGGCGCCATGCTGATCAGCGCCACGGCAGGGGTGGCACCGCAGGTGTGGACGGGGTCACTGGACCCGGGGGACTTCCTGCCCGTGTGGCTGGCCTGGTGGGTGGGCGACGCCATGGGGGTGCTGCTGGTGACCCCGCTGCTGCTCGTGCTGTGCCGGGGCACACTCCTGCCCCGTCGGCCGCGGGTGGGGGGTATGCCCGTACGGCGCTGGGTGGAGGCCGGGTGTCTGGTGGTCGCGGCCCTGCTGCTCGTGCCGTTCGCCGTGCTCGGCTCGCCGAGCATGCTCTTCCTGATCTTTCCGCTGCTGATCTGGGCGGCGCTGCGGTTCGAGCTGGCCGGAAGCATGCTGTGCGCGCTGTTCGCGTCCGTGCTCACCACGTTCGCGGCGCACGAGGAGCGGGGCACGTTCCTCGACCTGTCCAACATCGAGGTCATGACCAAGCTCCAGGCCTTCAACGGGGCCGCCGCGCTGACGGCGCTCCTGCTGTCCGCGCTCGTCACGGAGCAGCGCGCCACCCGGCACTCCGTGCAGAACGCGTGCAACGAACTCGCCGAGCTGCTGGAACACCTCGCCGCGGGCGAGGACCCGACGGAGTCCTCGGGCAGACGCCCGCCCGAGGCCCCCGACGGATGAGCCGGCTCAGGGACGCCGGGCGGTGAGCAGCTCGAAGGGTGGATTGGCCTCGTAGGCGTCCCAGAAACCGGCGGGGAACGCCGCGCGGCCCTCGTCCGAGACGGCCAGTGGAGACCAGGTGACGTCGGCGAAACCGGCCCGGGTCAGGGCCTCGGCGTAGACCTCGCGGCGCGGGAGATTGGCGACGAAGGAGACCGGCTCGGGGTCGAGGAACGCGGTGACGCGCACCCGCGGGCCCACCTCGACGCGGCTGCCCTCCAGCTCGCAGTGGAAGCCGTACGGCCGCGGGCTCGGCCCGTCGAAGTCGTAGTCGGGGCTCTGATTCAGGGCGTAGAAGGTGCCGCCGGGGCGGACGGCGGCGTGGATGGTGCGGCACATGGCCGTCATCGCGTCGACCGTCTCGGAGTAGTTGAGCAGGTTGACGGCGGTGGCGATGTCGTAGCGCCGCCCGCCGAGCGCATCGGTCGTGGCGACGTCCCCGACGGCGTACCGCACGCCGAGCGGGTCGGCGCTCTCGATGCGGCGGGCGACGTCGACCATCTCGCCCGAGACGTCGATGCCGCACACATCGGTGGCGCCGCGCCGCTTGAACAGGCGGCTGTAGAAACCTGTGCCGCACGCGAGGTCGACGACGGACCTGCCGCTCACCTCGCCGACCAGTTCCAGAAAGCTGGGCACCTCCACATAGCGGGCCAGATGGAGGGCCTTGAAGCCCTCGAACGCCTCGCCGATCCGGTCGTACTGCTGCTCCGCGCTCGTGCTCACGCTGCCTCCCCGTACGGGCTCGGTCATGTCTGCGAGCAGTCTTCTCGCGGCACACCGCCGGGGCCGACTGGCAGGAGCCACAAAGATCGCGGCGCGGGCTCGGGCGCGTGCACAAGGCCCGCGCGCCGGATCCCGGGTGTCAGGCGGGCCGCTCCGGCGCCCGGCTGCAGTCCGCGCACCGACCCCACCAGGTGACCTCGGCCTCGTCCACGGTGAAGCCGCTGTCCTCGATCGGGTCGAGGCAGGGGGCCGCGCCGACGGCACAGTCCACGTCCTCGATCCGGCCGCAGGAGCGGCAGACCAGATGATGGTGGTTGTCGCCCACGCGCAGTTCGAACCGGGTGGGGGAGCCCGCCGGCTCGATGCAGCGCACGAGGTGGACCCGGGTGAGGTCCTCCAGGACGTTGTAGAGCCCCTGACGCGACAGGACCGCCGAGGAACCCTCCGGCCCGGACGGTCCGACCCGCTCCTCCAGGTCGGCCGCGGACGCGTGCGGCAGGACCTGGAGCGCGGCCAGCACGGCGCGCCGCTGCGCCGTGCTGCGCAGACCCCTGCGCCTGAGCAGCTCGCCCGCGTCCTGGCCGGTCATTACGCGGCCTCGGCGGCCAGGCAGGTGCGGCAGACGACCCGCCGCCCGGCGAGGCGGCTGGTCGAGCGGTTCAAGCCGTTGGCCCGCTGGATGTGCGTGGCGAGCACGCGCGAGTGGTCGTGGCAGGTGGCCAGGCCGCAGCGGGTGCAGATGCCGATGCCGGTCGAGTCGGGGCGGTTTTCCTGCATGCAGTCGTAACAAGCCATCTGTGGGCCTCCGTGGTGATGTGTTACCGGAGGTGGCAGACGTCACTGGCTGCGCTGATGTGTACCTCGGTTCCTTCCAAGGTACGTCCTAGTTTGGATCGAGTCCAATCTAGGTCCGCTTCACGTACAGGCGGTTGCCCTGCGGCCCGGTCCACTCCAGACGTACGACACCGGCCACCGCGGCATCGCCGGAGCGGGCCGGGTCCGCCCAGTAGCCGAAGGCGGGATTGCGGAAGAACGTCCCCCACAGGCCGCCGTGGTGGTCCTCGAAGAAGTTGTTGTGGCCGGCGCCGACGCCCGCGGTCCAACGCTTGGAGTACGGACCCTCGAAGTGGTCGGCGACGGCGACGACCGCGTCGTACTGGTACTGCGTACGGCCCGTGCCCGGCGGATCGTAGGCATTGCGCGTGCTGCCGTCGGCGCCCGTGGAGGCGCGGTCCCACGCCGCGTGCACCAGGAAGTACTTGCCGCCGTACTTGAAGACGTACGCGCCCTCCAGGTAGGGCTCGGGGGAGTACGGGGTCTGCTGGAACGCAGGGAGGTTCGTCGTCGGGACGATGTCCTCCATGTCGGGACGGAACTTGGCGTACAGGTTGTTGTGCAGGACCAGCCACGCGTCGTCGCCCTCCGTGTAGAGGCCGCCGTCGATGTGGTGGTACGCGCCCGGCTTGATGAACGAGGGGCCGCCGATGAACGAGTCGCCGAACGGCTTGTCGAGATTGCCGTCGACGAGCCGGTAGGGACCCGCGACGCCGCCCTCGCTCACGAGCATGAAGGAGCCGACCTTCTGGGAGTGGTCGCCCATGCACGCGACGATGTACCACTTGCCGCGGAAGCGGTGCAGCTCGGGCGCCCAGGCGTTGGCCCGCTTGCCGAACTGCTCGTCGTGCCAGTACTCCTGCCACGGCGCGACCACCGTGCGCCCCGGCCGGTTCTCGTCCACGAACTCCGGCGACCACACCTTGCCGCGCTCGGCGCCCGGCCGGATGCGGGTGGTGTCGGCGAGGCGCCACGGGCCGTGCAGGGACGGGGCCGTCCACACGAAGATGCCGTCGTTCCAGGGCCCGGCCGCCGAGAGCCCCGGCACCCGGGTGGTGCCGGTGGCCACGTAGAGCGGGCGGCCGTCGACGACGAAGCAGTTGACGTAGGTGTCACGCATCCAGACACGCCCCAACTCCTTGTCCCGCGGCCGCAGTTCGAGCGGCAGGACGAAGGAGTTGTCCTCGCGCGGCCAGAGGTCCTCGCGGGTGTCGGCGAGCCCGTACGGTTCGAGGGCGGGCCAGTTGGGCGGATAAGGCCGCCCCGGCGCGGGCCGGTCGGGACGCGCGGGCTGTGCGAGCGCGGAGCCCGCGGGGAGCGCCACCGCCGCCATGGTTCCGGCGATGCCGGCCAGCACTCCGCGGCGGCCGATGTGCGCTGCGTTCGTCTCGTCCCGGGTCATCAGGCGTGGCTCCTCGGCTGGTCGGTCTCGGGTGTGTGCTGCATGCTTCAGCGGGTTCACGATTTAAGTCAAGAGCACCTACATAAATGGGTGCGTGAGTGCCGGGTCGGCGGCGACGAGGGTGCTGGTCAGCGGCGAATGTTGCAGTCGTGTGGCGTTCCCCGAATGCGCCCCGGCCCGGTCGTCCGTGGCGTCCTGCTGCGTCGTCGCAGGTCAAGTCCTTTGCGCAGGAGTGGTGTTGCGGAAGAAGGCGCCGCGAGTATTTCGTTCCGACTCATTGACGAAAATCGTCGACCCTCACATGCTGTGCGGCATGCACGAACACGACGGCCCGCTGACGCGGCTCCGGCGCGGCCACGAACAGTCCGTCCTCGAGCTGCTGCGCAAGCAGGGCCCGCTGAGCCGCGCCGAGTTGAGCATCCGCAGCGGACTCTCCCGCACCACGCTCCACGACATCGTCGCCGCCCTGGTGGGCAGTGGCGCCGTGGTCGCGAGCACTCCGCAGGTGGAGACGCGCAAGCGCGGCCGCCCGGTGGAGAAGCTCAGCCTCAACCCGGCCGCGGGCGAGGCGGTCGGCATCGACTTCGCGCGCCGCGCCGTGCACGTCGCGGCCGTCAACTTCGCCCACGAGGTGGTCGGTTCGGCGAGCGAGTCGCACGCCCCGGACCTCTCCTGGCCCGAACGCGTCGAGCACGCGGAACGGCTCCTCGACGCCCTGGCCACCGGCCCGCCCGATGCCGATGAGGGCGAGGACGGTGGCCAGGGCCGGTCCTCCGGCGTGCACCTCGACGCACTCACCGCCATCGGGGTCGGTGTCGTCGGGCCGATCGCCGACCCCGGCAGCGAACACGCCCACGCCCAGGGCATCGACGGCCTGCCCGACCTGCTGCGCAAGCGGTTCGGTGTGCCGGTCCTGCTGGACAACAACACCCGGCTCGCCGCCCTCGCCGAAGCCGTCTGGGGCGCGGCGGCCGACAGCAGCGACGTGCTCTACCTGCGCCTGTCGCACGGTGTCGGTGGCGGCCTGGTCGTGGGCGGCGCGCTGCACCGCGGCCGCTACGGCCTGTCCGGCGAGTTCGGACACATCACCGTGGACCCGGTGGGCGGCCGCACCTGCGAGTGCGGCGGCACCGGCTGCCTGGAGACCCGCGCCTCGCTCGACGCCGTACTGAGCCGCTACCGCGAATCCGGCGGCCCGGCCGAGGACCTCGCCGGGTTCCTCGAAGCGGTCGCCGCCGCCGAACCGACGGCCCTGGCGGTCCTCGAGCACGTCGGCAGCGATGTCGGCGGCGTCCTGGCCGCCGTCTGCCACGTCGTCGGCGCGGGCGTCATCGTCGTCGGCGGCGAACTCGCCGAAGCGGGCCCCGCACTCCTCGACCCGGTCGAACGCGCCCTGCGCCGACACCTGATGCCGATGGCCCAGCACCACGTGGACCTGCGCCGCGCGACGCTCGGCGAGGCCGGCAGCGCGCTCGGCGGCATCGCCCTCGTCCTCCACGAATCCCCCCTGCTCACCCAGTACCCGCAGCCCGTCTCCGAGGAGCACGCGTGAAGCCATCAGCGAGGAACCCATGGCTGTGATCACCCCCGCTCAGACGACCACCGCCGAGACCCGGCGGCAGCAACCGCGCCGCGGCCGCGGCCGACCCCTGATCCTGAACGTCGTGGCCGTGGCGGCAGGAATCGCCGTATGGGCCGTCGTGGCCGCCCTGGGCTGGGTCGAGAACCTGCCCACACCGGCGGCCGTGGCCGAGAAGGCCGGCACGATGATCTCCGACGGCACCCTGGCCGACGACACCCTCGCGAGCCTGCGCCGGGTGCTGTCCGGCTACGCCCTCGGTGTACTCGCGGCGGTGCCGGTCGGCTTCCTGATGGGCTGGTACCCGACGGTGCGCGCCCTGGTCGAGCCGTACATCCAGTTCTTCCGCACCATCCCGCCGCTCGCGCTGATCCCGCTGGCCGTGGTGCTCCTCGGCATCGGCGAGGTGCCGAAGATCGCCGTGATCTTCCTGGCCTCTTTCATGGCCTGCGTCGTCTCCTCCTTCCAAGGGGTCGTCGATGTCGACAAGACACTGATCAACGCGGCCCGGGTGCTCGGCGCCTCGGACCGGACCATCTTCGCCAAGGTGGTCGTCCCCGCCTCCACCCCGTTCATCCTCGTCGGCATGCGCATCGGTCTCGGCGCGTCCTGGGCGACCGTGGTCGCCGCCGAACTCATCGGCGCGCAGGAGGGGTTGGGCTACCGGATGCAGAAGGCGTCCACCTGGTTCGAAATGGACACGATCTTCGTGTCCCTGATCACTATCGGTGTGCTCGGGCTCGTCATGGACCGGCTACTGCTGCTGGCCGAACGGCGGCTCACCGGCTGGCAGGAGCGTCGATGAACGACAAGGCAGTGCAGGACGGGACGATGGACGACAAGGCACCACACGACGGCACCAGGGACAGCAAGATCAGCTTCCGGGACGTGGTGAAGACCTTCCCGCTCAAGGGAGCCACCTTCACCGCACTGAACGGCATCAGCCTCGACATCGCCGACCAGGAGTTCGTCACGGTCGTCGGCCCCTCGGGATGCGGCAAGTCCACCCTGATGAGCATGGCCGCAGGACTCCAGGAACCCGACTCCGGCGCCGTCCTGGTCGACGGCACACCTGTGTCCGGACCGGGACCCGACCGGGGCGTGATCTTCCAGCAGTACGCACTCTTCCCATGGCTGACGGTCCGCCAGAACGTGGAGTTCGGGCTGAAGTTGGCCTCCGTGCCCACCGCGGAGCGCCGCCGTCGGGCCGCGGCTGCCATCGCCCTCGTAGGACTCGACGAGTTCGCAGACGCCCTGCCCAAGACGCTGTCCGGCGGAATGAAGCAGCGCTGCGCCATCGCCCGCGCCTACGCGGTCGACCCCCAAGTCCTGCTGATGGACGAGCCGTTCGGCGCGCTCGACGCTCTGACCCGGGTGCAGTTGCAGGATCAGCTCCTCGCTACCTGGAGCCAGGAGAAGCGCACCGTCCTGTTCATCACCCACGACGTGGACGAGGCGGTCTACCTCGCCAGCCGCGTCGTCGTGATGGCCGCGAAGCCGGGACGTATCCACCGCGTCGTCGAGGTCGACCTGCCCTACCCGCGTACCGAACGGATCCGGCTGTCACCCGAGTTCCGGCGCATCCGCAACGAGGTGTGGACCTCGGTCTACCACCAGGACGCACCGGCCGACGCGGCCTGACACACCATCACCCACGCTCTCCCGCCCCGTAGATCACGTGCACCACCCCGAGAGGACTTCCAGCATGCCCAGAAGCAGGTTCAGGCGCACCACGCTCACGGCGCTGCCCGCCGCCCTGATGCTCTCGCTCTCCGTCACCGCCTGCTCGGGCAGCGGCTCGGGGGACGACAACACGGTCCGCTTCGGCCACATCGCCGACTACAACGGCGCCAGCCTGCTCGCGATCGCCGAGAAGCAGGGCCTGTGGAAGAAGGCGGACCTCACCGCGAAGGTGAAGGCGTTCAACAACGGTCCGGTGCAGATCCAGGCGCTCAGCGCCGACAGCCTCGACTACGGGTACATCGGCCCCGGCGCCATGTGGCTGCCCGCGTCCGGCAAGTCCAAGGTCATCGCCATCGACACCCTCACCTACGCGGACCGTGTCATCGGCCAGCCCGGCATGAAGTCCATGAAGGACCTCAAGGGCAAGCGGGTCGGCGTGCCCGAAGGCACCTCCGGGGACATGATCCTCAACATCGCGCTGGCGAAGGCCGGGATGACCACGAAGGACATCACCAAGGTCAACATGGACCCGTCCACCATCGTCTCCGCCTTCTCCTCCGGAAAGATCGACGGCGCCGGCTTCTTCTACCCCGCCATCGACACCATCAAGAAGAAGGTCCCGGGCCTGCACGAGATAGCGAGCACCAAGGACACCAAGGACTCCTTCCCCACGGCGTTCGTCGCCGGCAACAAGGTGCCGGAGGCCAAGAACAAGAAGGTCATCAAGGTGCTCCAGCAGGCCAACGACTGGCGCCAGGAACACCCCGAGGAGACCGTCGCCCTCACCGCCAAGATGCTCCAGGTCACCGAGGCCCAGGCCAAGGCCGACGCCTCCCACGTGGAAACCCTCTCCACGAAGGACCTGGTCACCAAGACCAAGAGCGGCGAGGTGGACACCTGGCTGAAGAAGCTCGGCGACTTCTTCGTCCGTAACAAGCAACTGGACGACAACACCGACCCGGGGAAGTATTACGTGGCCGATCTGTACTCGGAGGCGTACGCCAAGCAGTAGGGGAGCACGGACCCATGACACCCGTTCCAGCACTCCAGGTCACCTCGCTGACGACCACCGCCATCAAGGGACTTGGGGTCGTGCGGCGCGACGAGGTCGAGCTGACGAGAACGGGGGTCGCGGGCGACCGGGCCTTCCTCATGGTGGACGCGGAGGGCAACCTGCTGTCCATGACCCGCACGGGAGCCTGGGCCGAATACACCGCCCACTACGCGGCGGAGTCCGGCCTCCTGACCGTGAACGGACCGGACGGCGCGGCGGTCACCGGCGAGGTGCGCCTCGGTGACGCCCTGGAGGTCGACTTCTTCCGGCATCACACGGTGACCGGGCGCGTGGTCGAGGGACCGTGGGCCGAGCTCTTCTCGGACCGCGTGGGACAACCGGTGCGGCTGGTGCGCCCCGACGCCGACAACGGCGGAGTGGACCTGCGGCCCGTCACCCTCCTCGGCGACGCATCGGTGGACGAACTGGCCCGCAGGTCCGGGCTCGACGCGGTCGACAAGCGGCGCTTCCGTATGACGCTCGGCTTCTCCGGCGGCGAACCCCACGCCGAGGACACCTGGGAGGGGCGTACGGTGCGCGTCGGCGGAGCGGTGCTGCGCGTCGAGGGCCCGGTGAAGCGGTGCGGCGCCGTGAACCGCGACCCGGTCGACGGCTCCGGGGGAGTGCGGGCACTGTCCCTGATCAAGGGCTACCGGGGGCTCGGCCAGAGCACCTTGGGTCGCGGCGTCCTGTTCGGTGTGTACGCGGACGTGGTGACACCGGGCCGGATCGCGGTCGGCGACACACTGGAGTTGGAGCCGGCCCGGCGGCGCTGAGCCACTGAGCGGGCTCGCGGACACCACCTCTTCGGGGCGCCCGCAGCGGCCCCCGTCAGGACACCCGCGGCGCCGCCGTCGACGCGCGGAGCACCGGCGCCGCGGGCACCCGGGACGTCACCGTGCGCCGCTGCCCGCCGATCAGTTCATGGAGACGGGTGACGGCGAGCGTGCCGACCTCCCGCAACGGCACGTCCAGCGCGGTCACCGGCGGAGTCGTCGCCCCGAGCGTGCTCAGGTCGTCGGCCGCCGCCAGGCTGATGTCCTCGGGAACGCGCCGCCCGGTCGTGCCGAGCCCGTGCAGCAGGCCCAGCGCGAGATAGCTGTTGTACGCGAGAACGGCCGTGGCGGCGCCGGGCAACGCGCGCGAGGCCTCGATGCCCGCGTCGAACGTGGGCGGCAGCGGGCCCAGCACATGGACGCGGGCGCCCGCCTCGGAAGCCTGCGCGGTGAGCGCCGCGCGCCGCTGCTCGTCCGCCCAGGAGCCCGCGGGCCCGGACACGTACGCGATCTCGCGGTGGCCGAGGTCCAGCAGATGGCCGAGGAGTTCGGCCAGGCCCGCCGCGGTGTCGGCGACGACGGCGGGCAGCCGCCCGACCTGACGGTCGACGAGCACCAGCGGCCGGCGCTTGAACCGCTCGCGCAGCGCCGCGTCCGTGCCCACCGGAGTCACCATGATCAGCCCGTCGGCCTGCTCGGACAGCCGGTCGGCGAGCGCGGCCTCGCGCTCCGCGTCGTACTCGGACACGGCGATGAGCAGATGGCTCTCGGTGTCCTCCGCCGCCTGCTGCGCGCCGATGACCAGGGGAGCGAAGAAGGGGTTGGAGAGCGTCGGCACGATCAGGCCGACCAGTCCCGTGCGGCCCGTGGTCAGGGCGCGGGCCGCGGCGTTGGGCTGGAAACCGAGCCGGTCGGCGGCCTCCCGCACCCGAAGGCGTGTCCCCTCCGCGACCATGTCGGGGCGCTGCAACGCCCGCGAGGCGGTGGCCTTCGACACCCCCGCCGCGTGCGCCACGTCCATGAGCGTCGCCACTGCTGCCCCCTGCTCGCCGTCCTGATCGGTAGCCCCGACCGAGGTGTCCGGCCCGGTGTCACGAGGTTCTCTCCGGGCCGCTGTTCACTTTCCCTTTATGCCGTGTCATGATACCTGCAACCGGTCTCTGCAACCGGTTGCAGAGGCCGGTTGCAGAGACCGTACCCAGCCGGGTGCCCGCACGCCCTGCGCACTCCTCGCGCCGACGTCGCCGCAGCCCCCTGCCCACCCTTCATCCCGCCGAGGTCCCCATGTCCACCACCGCTCCGCCGTCCGGCGAGCAGGCCGACGCCGCCCCCGAGTCCGCGTCGCTCGTCGAGCGCCTATTCCGCGTCCGTGGCCGCGGCAGCACCCCGCGCACGGAACTCGTCGCCGGCGCCTCGATGTTCATGGCCGCCGCCTACGCCGTCGTCGTGGTCCCCGGCCAACTGGCGGGCGCGGGCGTGCCGCACGGCGCCGCGACCACCGCCGTCATCATCGCCATCGCGCTGGCGACCCTGGCCATGGGCCTCATCGCCAACCTGCCGTTCGTCGTCGCGCCCGGCCTCGGCGGCGTGGCGCTGATCGCCTTCACCATCGTCGGCCAGGACCACGTCCCGTGGGACACGGCGCTCGGCATGGTGTTCTGGTCCGGCGTCGCCTTCCTGGTGCTGACCCTGCTCGGCATCCGTGACCTCGTCACGCGCCTGATGCCGATGAACCTCAAGTACGCCATCAGCGGCGGGCTCGGCCTCTACATCGCCCTCATCGGCTTCCGCGACGCCGACCTCGTCGTCGGCAACGCCGACAAGGCCGCCCTCGCCGTCGGCGACCTGTCGAAGCCCGCCGGGCTGCTCGCGCTTGCCGGCCTGCTGCTGCTCACCGCGCTCGCCGCGCGCAAGGTGCCCGGCGCGTTCCTCATCACCATCGCGGCCGTCACGATCGTCGGCATCCCCCTCGGGGTCACGGACGTCCCCGACAGCCTCTTCGCCGCCCCCGACTCGCCCGGGCCGCTGCTCTTCCACATCGACATTTTCGGGGCGCTCAAGCCGGAGTACTTCCCGTACATCTTCGCCTTCTTCGTGTCCGAGTTCTTCTCCATGACCGGCACCCTCCTCGCCGTCTCGGGGCGCGCCGGGCTGCTCGACAAGGACGGCAACATCCCCGGCTCCCGCCGCCCCTTCCTCGTCGACTCGGTGTCGGTGATGGGCGGTTCGGCCGTCGGTGCCCCGTCGATGACGGCCTACCTGGAGTCGTCGGCCGCGGCCGACGCGGGAGGCAAGACCGGCCTCGCCTCCGTGTGGGCGGCGTGCGGCTTCGGACTGCTGCTGCTCGTCACGCCGTTCGCGACGCTGATCCCCTCGGCGGCCACCGCGCCCGTGCTGATCTACATCGGCCTGAACATGCTCGGCGCCCTCAAGAACGTCGACTTCAAGGATCCGACCAACGCGATCCCGGCGGCCCTCACCGTCGCGACCACGCTGTTCTTCGGCAACTTCGGCACCGGTATCGCGGTCGGGCTCGCGGCCCACGTCCTGGTCAAGACCGTCAGCGGCCGGGTCCGTGAGGTGCCCTGGCCACTGTGGATCGTCATGGTCCCGCTGGGCTACTACTTCTACACACTCGTCCCGTGACGGCGCCCCGCCCCTGTGACGACCCCTTTCTGAAGGAGCACGACCCCATGAGTGAGCAGCACGACCTCCGGATCAGCGGCGGGCGCGTGGTGTCCACCTTCACCGGCGAGGAGTTCGCCGCGGACGTCCTCGTACGAGGCGAGACGATCAGCGCGGTGCTGCCGCCGGGCACCCCGGCCGACGCCCGCGAGGAGATCGACGCGACCGGCATGCTCGTCGTCCCCGGCTTCGTCGACGCGCACATGCACATCGAGAGCGCGTTCCTGACGCCGCAGGAGTTCGCCGCGGTGACGCTCGCGCGCGGCACGACGACCGTGCTCGCCGACCCGCACGAGATCGTCAACGTCGCCGGGCGCGACGCCATGCGCTGGATGATCGACGCCGGCCGGGAGACCGCCCAGACCCAGCTGTGGGGCGTCCCGTCGTGCGTGCCCGCCCTGGAGGGCCTGGAACACGCCGGCGCCGCGCTGTCCGCCGACGACATCGCGGAGATGCTGCGCTGGCCCGGAGTGATCGCGCTCGGCGAGGTCATGGACTACCGGGCCGTGGTCGCGGGCGACCGCCGCATGCACGAGATCACCGCCGCCGCCCGCGCCCAGGACGTGATCCTCGACGGCCACTGCCCGAACCTGACCGGTGCCGAACTCAGCGCCTACCTGGCCACTGGCGTCGACTCCGACCACACCAAGAACCGCACCGAGGTGGTCCTGGAGAAGGCCCGCCTCGGCATGACGATGATGCTCCAGGAGAAGTGCCTCAACGAGGAGGTGGCCGAGGCACTCCTCGCGCTGCCGCAGCTCCCGCCCCTGTGCCTGGTGACCGACGACCTCGCCGCCGACCACATCGTCGACAAGGGACACCTCGACCACATCGCGCGGGTCGCCGTGGCCGCCGGATTCCCCGCGCACGTCGTCCTGAAGGCCCTGACGTGGACACCGGCGCAGCGCCTCCGCCTCCACGACCGCGGCGTCGTGTCGCCGGGCAAGCGCGCCGACCTGGTGCTGCTGCGTGGCGAACTCGCCTCGTTCGACCCGGCGTTGGTGCTGTCCGGTGGTCTGGTGGTGGGCCGGGACGGCGCGCCCGTGCGCTCTGAGGCCGGCGCCGGGGCCCCGGCCTTCGCGCCGCTCGACAGCCGCCTCGACGTCGAAGCGCAGGACGCGGACACGTTCCGCTGGACCGTCGACCTGCCCGACGGGGAGCACACCTTCCGCGCCATGCGGGTCAACGAGCGGGACACCTACACCGAGGCGGCGGAGATCCGACTCCCGGTCCACGGTGGCGAAGTGCAGTGGGAGGGTCGCACCACCCTCGTCCGCGTGCGCAACCGCTACGGACGCGAGGGCGCGGTCTTCGCACCCCTCCTCGGCCGCGAACTGACCGCCGGCGCCGTCGCCTCCACGTACGCCCACGACAGTCACAACCTCCTGACCATCGGCACCTCCCGCGCCGCGATGGCCGCCGCCGCGGCGACCGTCGTCGCGGACGGAGGAGGCGTCGCCGTGGTCGGCGGACCCGGGGGCGAGTCGATCGCGGCACGGATGCCGCTGCCCGTGGGCGGTGTGCTGTCCGCCCGCCCGGCCGGGGACGTCGCCGACCAGGCGGCCGCGGTGCGCGCGGCGCTGGAGAACTGGGGCTGGCGCCACCTCAACCCGTTCATGAGCGTGTCGACCCTGACCCTCGCCGTCTCACCCGCCCTCAAGATCACCGACCGCTCCCTGGTCGACGTCGTGCGCCGCGAGCCCGTGGGGGCGACGACGGAAGCCTGAGCCGCACGGTCGCGTCCGGCCACGATCCCGTCCTGTGTGCGTCACCACACCCCCTCGAACTGCTCGTAACGGCACGTCATTTGTCCGTTTCGGATCGTCAATTGACCGTGTGTTCAGAGGGGGTGGGGTGCGCGAGCTGCACGTATGGCCTAAAGTGACGACGCGACTACGCTGAGAGGCGATACGGAGAAGGGGGCGGGAGAAGTGCGCGACGATCAGATTTCCAGGTGGGATCAGGCCGCATGCCGCACGACGGACCCCGACGAGTTGTTCGTCGAAGGGGCCGCGCAGAGCAGCGCCAAGCGCATCTGCGGCGGATGCGTGATCAAGACCGAATGCCTGGCCCACGCGCTGGATCAGCGTATCCAGCACGGGGTCTGGGGCGGGATGACCGAGCGCGAGCGCCGCGCCCTGCTGCGCCGGCGACCGACCGTCACCTCGTGGCGACGACTGCTCGAGGCCGCCCGCGCCGAGCACGAGCGGCCTGTCCGAGCGGAGCACGCGGGGGTGTCCTGAGGGGTGTCCTCAGGACCTGATCCGAACGACGGCCCCTGATCCGTCGGAAGGACCCTAGCCCCACGCCCCGAGCGTGAACTCGGCGATGACGACCGAGAGCAGGAACGACGCGGTGATGGCCACGAGCCCGACCGGGACGATCTTCCAGCCGATGCGGCGCAGCAGCGGCAGATCCTTGCCGAGGGAGAGCCCCGCCAGCGTCAGCATGATCGTCGCGATGGACAGGAAGTCCACCGACGACACAAGGCGGTTGAGCGTGTCCGACGCGAAGAACCACGGGCTGGACACGTACGCGCCGACGGTGGTGATCCATACGATCGCCGAGATCTTCCGGCTGACCTTGGCCAGGATGAGGCCGACCAGTACCAGCGCCAGCAGCACGGCGTAACCGCCGATGATGTCGGGGCTGATGTGCCCCGCCGCGACGGAGGCGGTGCCGATGCCGAGCACCGTCAGGACACCGAGCGACAGCCAGAGCGGCAGCTTGATCTCGCCCGCCGCCGAGGCCACCTGCTCGCGGAAGGCCCGGTTCTCCGCCGCGCTCCGCTCATCCTCGTGCGGTTCGGCCGGTTCGGCCTCTGCGGCCTCCGTACGCCCACGGCGTGTCAGGAAACGGTAGAAGCGGTCGGCCAGCGGCAGCGCCAGATAGATGCCGACGTACACACCGAGGATCGTCGTGATCAGGTTGGAGACCGCGGCCATGCCCAGGATGGCCTGCTCGTCGCCGGGATAGGCGGCCACGATACTGGCGGAGGACGCGGCCATCATCGACCCGGAGCCGACACCCGCGCCCATCGCCAGGGCCAGCGGGTCGAAGATGTTCCAGTTCGACACCAGCGAGGTCAGGAGCGTGATGAACACCGCTCCGAACATCGTGCCGAACACGTACATGGCGAGCACACCGCGGTACTGATCCGAGTCGGGACCGTACTTCTCCGAGACCATCGCGAACGACGGCTCGCGGTCCAGCGAGAACGTGGCGCCCACCGTCGCCTTGCCCATGCGCAGCAGCACGGCGAGCGGCAGCGCGATCGCGACCGTACCGAGCAGATGCCCGATCTCCTGGAGCAGCAGTGCGGGACCGGCGTCGGCGAGCGTCGGCAGGCTGGGGCCGATGTTGAACGCCAGCCGGGCGACCAGGATCATCACCGCGACGCCGACGAGCGCGGCCGCCACCTTCTGCAGATCGATGCCCAGGGGCCGGAACTTCTGGATCGACACCAGCAGACCCAGCAGCAGGCCCCACACCATGGGGAAGATGATGATGGAGCCGATGCCCAGGTCGATGTCGAGTTCACCGATGAACTGCACGACCAGCGCGATCACCAGGGCGAGCCCCGCGATGGGCAGCGTCTGACGGGTCCGCGTGCCGCGGTCGTTCGGCTTGACGAGGGTGGACATGCCGTCACCCGGCCCTTCTGATGTCACGGTGGTAGGCGGCGCCCTCGAACCGGGCACGCTGCTCGGGATCGCCCGCCGCGTCGACGACGGTCCAGGCGAGCGCGCGGGCCGCCTCGAGCATCAGCTCGTACGCCGCGTCGGTGTCGGCGACCGCGGTGAACCCGTGGGAGTGGATGGGGACTTCGGCCCCGGGGATGCTCAGCCAGGGGTGCAGACTCGGGATGACCTGGCTGACATTGCCCATGTCGGTCGACCCGCCGCCGAGCCGGCCACCGGACGTGGTGTCACGCCCGAACGACTCCATCGCGGCCGTCCAGTACCCGGCCAACGCGTCGTCCTGGACGAGCGGTTCGTACAGCGGCTCCGTCGCCTCGATCACCACCTCGGTGCCGCTCGCCAGGGCGGCCCCCTCGAAGCAGCGCCGCACGCGGGCGAGGAGCGCCTCGTACTCGGGCAGGGTGAACGCCCGGCACTCGAATTCGACGACCGCCCGCTCGGGGATGATGTTGGTGGCCACACCGGCCTCGGACACGAACAGCGCCACGCGATGGTCACCGGGGATCTGCTGGCGCAGCAGCCCGATGGCGACCTGCGCGATGGTGGCACCATCGGCGGCGTTCACACCCTGGTGGGGCGCGGCCGCCGCGTGCGCGGCACGGCCGGAGAACACGGCACGGTAGCGGCCGACCGCCTGCGCGGTGGTCCCCGCCGGGTTGTACGAGACACCGTCCTGCACCGGGTGCACCATCAGGGCCAGACCGACTCCGTCGAACGCGCCCGCCTCCAGGAGCAGCGACTTGCCACCACCGTGCTCCTCGGCCGGTGTGCCGATGGCCTTGAGCGTGATGCCCAACTCGTCGGCGTACGGGGCCAGGGCAAGCGCCGCGGCCACCGACGCACCGGCGATGAGATTGTGCCCGCAGGCGTGGCCGACCTCGGGCAGCGCGTCGTACTCGACACACAGCGCCACCGTCAGGTCGCCGCTGCCCGCGGTCGCCGTGAACGCGGTGGGCAGTCCGCCCGTGCCGTGCTCGACGGTGAGCCCGCCCTCGGCGAGCAGCGCGGTGATCGCCGCCGCGGACTCGGTCTCCTCGAATGAGAGCTCGGGACGGGCGTGCAGGGAACGGGCCAGGGACAGCACCTGTCCCTCCCATGTGGTGACACCGGCGGAGGTGTCCTTCTTGAGTCGGTCGCCCTCGGCGACGGTGTGTGTCCGGCTCATGGAGGTCTCCTCAGTAGCTCAGCGACGGGAACGGGGAACCGGCGGCACGCGTGGGCGTCCACACGGCCTTGGTCTGGGTGTACTCGTCCAGCACGCCGGGGCCGGAGGACCGGCCGTGCCCGGAGTCACCGAAGCCGCCGAAGGGCACGGCCACGTGGATCGTCTTGTACGAGTTGATCCAGAAGGTACCTGCCTTCACGGAGCGGGCCACATGGTGGGCCCGCGCGACGTCCTGGGTCCACACCGCGCCCGCGAGCCCGAAGGTGGTGGCGTTGGCGCGCTCGATGGCCTCGGCCTCGGTGAAGAAGGAGTCGACGCCGACGACCGGGCCGAACACCTCGGTGGTCTCCAGCACATTGGCGGGGCTGACCCCGTCCAGAACGGTGGGCAGCACCCAACGCCCGTCCGCGAGCGGGGAGTTGGTTACCTGGGTGGGCAGGCTCGCCGCCGTGGCGCGGCGGGCGCCGCCCGCGATGCCCGCCTCGACGAGCGAGGTGACCGTGGCGAACTGCGACTCCGTGATGATCGGGCCGACCTCGGTCCCCGGGTCCAGCGGATCGCCGACCCGCAGCCGGGCCGCCCGCTCCGCGACACGCGCCACGAACTCGGCGTGCACCGACCGCTCCACCAGCAGCCGCGAACCGGCCACACACGACTGCCCGGCCCCGGAGAAGATCGCGGACACGGCGCCGTCCGCCGCCCGGTCCAGATCCGCGTCGGCGAACACGATGTTGGCGCTCTTGCCGCCGAGCTCGAGGACGGTCGGGATGCCCGCGGCCGCCGCCGCGACGGCCACCCGCCGCCCCGTGCCCACCGAGCCGATGAAGGACACCTTCCCGACCCGCGCGTCGCTGGTGAGGGTGGCGCCGACCGTGGAGCCCAGACCCGTGGCGACGTTGAACACACCGTCCGGCAGCCCGGCCTCGTGTGCCAGCTGCGCCAGGCGCACGGTGGAGGCGGGCGTGAACTCGCTGGGCTTGACGACGACCGCGTTGCCCGCGGCGAGCGGCGCCGCCGAGTTCCAGCCCCCGGTGAACAGCGGCGCGTTCCACGGCGTGATCGCCACGACGACACCCCACGGGACCCGCTCGGTGTACGTGTGCCAGTTGCCGGGGACCGGGATGGTGTGTCCGAGCAGCTTGTCCGCCCAGCCCGCGTAGTAGCCGAACATCTCGGCGACCTTGGCCGCCTCGCCGCGGGTGTCACGGATGGGCTTGCCGGTGGTGGCGGACTCCAGCGCCGCGAGTTCCTCGACGTGCTCGGCGACGGTGCGGGAGACCTCGCGCAGGATCGCCGCACGCTCGAAGGGGTCGGTGGCGGCCCACACCTCGGCGCCGCGCACCGCGCTCGCGAGGACAGCGTCGGCGCCCTCCGTACCGGAGTCGGCGTAGTCGGCCACCCACTCCGAGGTGGCGGCGGACGTGAGGCGGACGGCTTCGCCGCGGCCGGGAACGACCAGGCCGTCGACGAACGAGCCGAGTCCCTGCGGGAAGTGGGCGTCCAGCGCCGCGCGGGCGGTGGCGGCACCGGAGGTCGCGGAGCCGATCGAGAAGGTCGTGGTGTTCATGGTGCGTCGGTCCTTAACGCGTGAGGGTCGGTGCGACGGTGCGGGCTATCTCGGAGAAGTCGGCGGCCGGGCCCAGTTCGGCCAGGGCCTCCTGCCACCGCTCGCTCGCGGCGGCCAGCAACTGAGGTGTCTCACCGCGCTGCTTCGCGGTCTCGACGGCCAGGGCGGCGTCCCGCGCCATCAGTCCGAGCGAGAACCCGGAGTCGTACGTCCCGCTGAGTACCCAGTCCGGATACATGGCGGCGGACGCCTTGCTGGCACCGGACGCGCCACTGATCCCGGCGGCGGAGGCGGCCGGGTCGACGCCGTAGGACTTCGCGATGGCCAGCGCCTCGCCGACCGCCACCAGGTTGACCGCGGCCAGCATGTTGTTGAGCAGCTTGACCACGTTGCCCGAGCCGGGTCCGCCGAGGTGCTGGAACCGGCCGCCGGTGAGGGCATCGAGGACGGGCCGCGCCGCGTCGAGGGCGTCCGGCTCGGCGCCCACGAACGCGGTCAGCCGACCGGCGACGGCGCCGGTGCGGCCACCGGAGACGGGCGCGTCGACGAACGACACACCCCGCTCCGCCGCGAGCGCCGCACAAGCGGCCGAGGTGTCGGGCTGCGACGTCGTGGTGTCGACCACCGCCACCGTGCCCGGGCGGTCCAGCAGGGTGGGCAGGCTCGCCTCGACGACCTGGGCCGAGGGCAGCGACAGCACCACGTACGGGGTGCCGGCGAGCTGCTCGAGCGCCTCGACGGCGTCGACACCGGCCTCCTGGGCGGCGGCCCGCGCCGCGGGGGAGGGGTCGTACCCGCGCACCTGCCAGCCGGCCGCGACCAGGGCTGTGGCCATGGCACCGCCCATCGAACCGAGGCCGACGACGGCGATGTGCTTGCTCATCTGTGCTCCTTGCGCGAGGGAGGGGGCAAGAGGCGCGGCGCCCCCGTCGCCCGGGGTGTCAGTCGGGATATCGGGGGTCAGTCGAGATAGATGTCCAGGTCCCGCCACAGCTGCTGGGTGCGGCGGATCGCGGCGCGGCTGCGCTCGGGCCGCGCCTCCTGCATGCCGGCGAGCAGCCCGTAGACCACCGACGTGGCGGCGGTGACGGACTGGAAGAACGAGATGCCTTCGGACGGCACGATCAGCAGGTGGTCGGCGATGGCGGTGGCGAGCCGCCCGCGGCGCATGTCGGTGATCGCGACGACGGTGGCCCCGGCCTCGTGGGCGGACTCCGCGGCGGCGATGACCTGCTTCGTGGAACGCCACATGTTGACGACCAGGAGCACATCACCCGGCCCGACGTTGTTCACCGCCGAGGCCAGGTGCACACCGGCCCGGTTCTCCAGCGTGATCGGGTAGCCCATGGTGGAGCCGAGGTGTGCCATCACGGTGGCGGGCCCCGAGAAGGAACCGACGCCGATGACGAGGATCGACCGGGCCCCGGCCAGCGCGGCGATGGCGGCCTCCGCCTCCGTCGCGGAATTGCTCTCGAGGGTCTGGCGCAGGTTCTCGAGGTCGTGGGTCAGCGCGTCGTGCAACGGGCTGCGGTGCTCGCCGTGCTCCGTGAGCGTGTCCTCGGTGGAGATCTGCACCAGGTACCGTGCGCGCAGCTCCCTCTGCAGGTCGGGCCAGCCCTGGTAGCCCAGGGTCTGCGCGGCCCGCACCACCGTGGAGCTGTTCACGTCCGCCCGCTCGGCGATCTGCGCGATCTCGGCGTACGAGGCGAGCTGCGGATTGCGCACGATGACGTCGACGACGCGGGTCTGGGCCTTGGACAGCGGCACGTCGGGCAGGGCGTCGCCCAGCCAGTCGGCCTGGCCGGGGTTCTTGGGGGTGCGAGGTGAAGGCACGGGCGTTGCTTTCTGAGAGAGAGGCAATCTGCAAGTGCGATTGCATAAACGTACCTCGCAATTCCAATTGCGGGAACCCCCCTCTGTGGCCCGTCGGCCACGCCGCCGCAGGTGATAGAGATGGACCTGCCGTGATCTTCACCGGAAGGAACCACCGTTGAGCTCCGACGACGCCCCCGTTCTGCGGGCCGTGGAGGGACGCGCCGCGTACCTCACCCTGAACCGGCCCCGGGCCCTGAACTCGCTCACCCACGCCATGCTGCGATCCCTCGCGGAGGCCCTCGATACCTGGGCGGACGACCCCGCCGTCGGGACCGTCGTGCTCCAGGGGGCGGGGAAGCGGGGCCTGTGCGCGGGGGCCGACATCCGGCTCTTCCACGACGACGCGCGCAGCGGTGACCACCGGGCGTCGGCGGCCTTCCTGAGCGACGAGTACCGGCTCAACTCCCGTATCGCGCACTACCCGAAGCCCTACGTCGCCGTCATGGACGGCATCGTCATGGGCGGCGGCGTCGGCCTGTCCGCGCACGGCGGCATCCGTGTCGTCACCGAACGCTCGAAGGTCGCGATGCCCGAGGTCGGCATCGGCCTGGTCCCCGACGTCGGCGGCACGTACCTGTTCACGCGCGCGCCCGGACACCTCGGCACCCACCTCGCGCTCACGGGCATGGCGGTCGGCGCGGCCGACGCGCTGCTGTGCGGCCTCGCCGACCACTACGTACCGTCCGAGGTGCTGCCCCAGCTGTTGCGTGAGCTGGCCGGGGCGGAGCCGGGCGAGGTCGTCGGGCGCCACACGGAGCAGGCTCCGCCCGGAGTCCTCGCCGAGCAGCGGTCCTGGATCGACGACTGCTACGCCGCGGACACGGTCGAGGAGATCGTCGAGCGGCTCTTCGCCACCGGCGACGTCGCCGCCAAGGAGGCGGCGGACCTGATCCTCTCCCGGTCACCCATGGCTGTGAAGGCGACCCTCGAATCCCTGCGCCGCGCGGCCCGACTCGACTCGCTGGAGCAGGTCCTCGACCAGGAGTACCGAGTGAGCTGCGCGGCCCTGGACACCCACGACCTGCCCGAGGGCATCCGCGCCCAGATCATCGACAAGGACCGCGACCCCCGCTGGTCCCCGGCGACCCTGGCCGGGGTCGGACCCGCCGACGTGGAGCGCTACTTCGCGCCGCTGGGGGAGCGCGAACTGGGCCTCGCCTGAGGCCTCCCGGGGGCGGGCCTCAGGCGCCCTGCGCCAGCCGCCGGTGCAGCTCCTTCACGGCCGGCACCAGCTCGTCCACCGGCCCCTCGACCTTCACCGACGGGGCGACCTCCTGCACGGGCAGGGCGTTCACCGGGCCCTGGGGACGCCCCCACTCGGCCAGCCACGCGGACAGCTGCGCCGAGGACGCCACGTACACGATCCGGTCGAGCCCGACCCAGGCGTGCGCCGCCGAGCACATGGGGCAGTGCTCACCGGAGGTGTACACGGTCGCGGTGGCACGCTCCTCGGGGGTGAGGTGTTCGGCCGCCCAGCGGGCGAGCTCGAACTCGGGGTGCCGCGTCGAGTCACCACCGGCGATCCGATTGCGGTCCTCGGCCCTGACCTTGCCCGCACCGTCCACAAGCACGGAGCCGAAGGGCTCGTCACCGGCGTCCAACGCCTCGGCGGCCAGTTCCACGCACCGGCGCAGATGGTCCAGTTCACGCTCTTCCACGGCGGCCTCTTTCGCTACGGGGTCGGGCCTCTGTCGAAGCCATCCTGTCAGCGCGCCACGTGATTCACGGACTGTCAGCCGCCGCGTGGTTTACGGAACGCGGGCGACGCCGACATAGAACCCGCTCAGCTCCTCTGCGGGCGCGGGCCCCGACTTGTACCACCTGGTCGCCGTGACCAGTCCGGGTTCCACCAGCTCCAGGCCCTCGAAGAACGGCTCGACCTCGGCCCGCGTGCGCATCCGCAGCGGGATCTCGCCCTTGCGGTACGTGTCGGTCACGGACTTCACCAGGTGCGGGTGCTCGTCGGTCGTGCCGTGCGACAGCACCAGGTAACTGCCTGTCGGCAGCGCGTCGACGAGTGTCCTGGTCAGGCCGTACGGGTCCTCGTCGTCGCCGATGAAGTGCATCAGCGCGATCATCGACAGGGCGACGGGACGGGAGAAGTCCAGGAATGTGCGCGCGTGGTCGAGGATGACATCGGGCCGGCGGACATCCGCTTGGATGTAGTCGGTGGCCCCTTCCGGAGCGCTCACCAACAGGGCCTCCGCGTGCCGCAGCACGATCGGGTCGTTGTCCGCGTACGCGACCCGGGCGGTCGGCACGATGCCCTGCACGATCTGGTGGAGATTGGGCTCGGTCGGGATGCCCGTGCCGATGTCGAGGAACTGGTCGATGCCGTTGCCGGCGAGCCATGCGGCGGCCCGGTGCATGAACGCGCGGTTGCGCAGGGCGTTGTGGCGGGCCTCCGGCGGCAGCTTCTCCGCGACCGCCTGGTCGACCGGGTAGTGGTCCTTGCCGCCCAGCAGCCAGTCGTAGACACGGGCCGGGTGGGGTCTGCTCGTGTCGATGCGGTTCTCGAAGGGCTGTGCCGTCATGGCTGACTCCAGCGTGTGCTCGATCGCCGAGGCCCCTCGGATTCGTCGCGGGCCTCGGAGCGGGTCCGGAAGGCTCCCGCGATCATGCCATGGGGAGACCTTCACCGGGTGTCGTCACTTCAATTCGGTTGTGCGGAGCGGAGCTTGGGCCTGTCGGCCCGGCCTTCAGACGGTGCCGGTAGGTGCCGTGGCCGGTTCGTCCCCCGTGATCGGCGGCACCTCCGCGTCCGAAGCGCGCACCAGACGCGGCCCGTCCGGCCCGTACACCGCGCGCGGTTCGGGGAAGAGGAACAGCAGGGCGAGATAGACGACGGCGGCCAGAGCGAGGCCGACCGGGAGCGAGATGTCCGTGCCGCCCGCGAGCGTGCCGAGCGGGCCGACGAACTGGCCCGGCAGATTCGTGAACAGCAGCGCCAGGCATGCCGACACCAGCCACGCCGCGAGGCCACGCCAGTTCCAGCCGTGCGTGAACCAGTAACGCCCGCCCCGCTGACGCCGGTTGAAGACCTGGAGCGCC
Source organism: Streptomyces nidicola (assembly GCF_050106155.1). NCBI lineage: Bacteria > Bacillati > Actinomycetota > Actinomycetes > Kitasatosporales > Streptomycetaceae > Streptomyces > Streptomyces nidicola. Next base: position 20,752 of record NZ_JBNBPI010000001.1, on the reverse strand, counting down.
TCCGCGTCGTACCAGCCGCGCCGGGTCACGTAGCCGAGAGCCATGACGACCATCCACGGCGCGGTGCACGTGATGATGAGCGTGGCGAACGTGGAGATCGACTGGGCGAGGTTCAGGGCGAACCGGCCGACGAAGATGAACGCGATCGACAGCGAACCGATGAAGACGGTCGCCTGCACCCGGCTGAAGCGGGGGAACACGGAGGAGAAGTCGAGGCCCGTGCCGTACAGCGCGGTCGTGCCCGTCGCCATGCCACCGATCAGCGCGATGAGACACAGGGGGAGGAAGTACCAACCGGGGGAGATGGCCAGGAGTCCGCCCACGTAGTTCGGGGCCGCCGGATCCAGGTACTTCTCCGCCTTCGCGGCGATCACCGAGGCGGAGGCGAGGCCGAACAGGAACGGCAGCAGGGTCGCGATCTGCGAGAGGAACGCCGCGCCCATGACCCGCCCGCGCGGCGTGGCGGCCGGGATGTAGCGCGACCAGTCACCGAGGAACGCGCCGAACGACACCGGGTTGGACAGCACGATCAGCGCCGAGCCGATGAACGACGGCCAGAACATCGGCGTCGACGTGGAGGCGAACGAACCCGTGTAGCCGGGGTCGAAGTCCCCCGCGAACGCGAACACACCGAGCACGAACAGCGCCGAAGCGGCCAGTACCGCGATCTTGTTCACGAACAGCATGAACCGGAACCCGTACACGCACACCGTCAGGACCAGCCCCGCGAACACCGCGTACGCGACACCGTAGGAGAGGTCCGACTCGGGCAGCCCGGCCAGCCGGTGCGCCGCTCCGATCAGCGCGTCGCCCGACGACCACACGGAGATCGAGAAGAACGCGATCGCCGTGAGCAGCGACAGGAAAGAGCCGACGACACGGCCGTGCACACCCAGATGCGCAGACGAGGACACCGCGTTGTTCGTGCCGTTGGCCGGCCCGAACACGGACATCGGCGCCAGCAGCAGCGCGCCCGCCACCAGACCGAGGACCGTCGCGGCGAGCCCCTGCCAGAAGGACAGGCCGAACAGGATCGGGAACGCGCCGAGCACACACGTGGCGAAGGTGTTGGCGCCGCCGAAGGCGAGACGGAACAGGTCGAGGGGGCGGGCCGTGCGGTCCCCGTTGGGAATCCGCTCGACACCGTGGGTCTCAACTTCCGTGACACCGGGGGATGTTGTGGCGCCGGGGGCCGCGTCGGCCATGCGTAACCGCCTTTTGGATCTTGCCGGACTTCAACGGGGTGACGGTACCCGTGTCCCGGCGGCGGCACGGGAGGCGGGTCCCGTATCGGCGGTCCCGAGGACCAGCACCTGAATGGCCAGCACGGCCCCGCCGCGCGCCCAGTCGTGGAAGTCGGAGACCTTGGTCTCCAGATTGACCGGGTCGGCCCGCGGATGGCGGTTCGCGCGGATCGCCTCCTCGATCGCGGGGGCCGCCACGTCGACGAGTCCGACGCCCTCCCCGGCGAGCAGGATCTTCTGCGGCATCGCGAAGTTCGCGATCTGCGCGACGAGCGTGCCGAGCGCGCGGGCCGCCTCGCCGACCACCCGGGCCGGGAGCGGTTCACCCTCGACGGCCCGCGCGAGGATCTCCTCGTACGTGGCGTCCTCGCCCGTGGCGGCCCGTACCTGGGCGCGGATGCTGGGGATCGTCAGGAGGGAGACGGCGCTGCCGCGCCGGCCGTCGGCGGAGAGCGGGCCGGACGGATCGACGATCCAGAAGCGGCCCACTCCGAGCCCGTCCTCCGCGGTCTCCACCCGCCGGCCCCCGCTGACCAGGCCGTACCCGAGCCCCGCCCCGATCGTGAGCACCGCGAACCGGTCCAGTCCCCGGCCCGCCCCGAACCAGCTCTCGGCCTCGACGAGGGCGCTCACATCGTTCTCGACGACCGACGGCAGCCCGGTCCGCTCGCGCACGAGCCGCGCGAGCGGCACGTCCTGCCAGTCCAGGAACGCCGACTCGTCGACGACCGCACGGTCCTGCGCGCGGCCGCCGAGCCCGATCCCGATGCCGCACAGCGAAGGGAAGTCACGGGCGAACGCGTCGGTCAACTCGCCTATGGCTGCCACGACTTCATCCGGTTCGCGGCTCGCGAGCGGCGCGTCGCGGCAGGCGACGATGTCGCTTTTGAGCGTGGTGACGACGCCGTAGACCGTGTCCTCGGTGATCTTGAATCCGGCGAAGGTGCGGGACTCGGCGACGATGTCCAGGGGGCGGGAGGGTCGGCCCTGGCGGGACTCCGGGCGCGGCGGGCCCTCCGGTGCCTCGACCAGCAAGCCCGACTCGATCAGTGGCTTGGTCAGCCGAGTGAGGCTGCCCGCCGACAGATCGAGGCGCCGCGCGAGCTCACTGCGCGACAACGGCCCACGCGTGAGCACCTCCAACGCCACGGCGCGCTCGCCCGAACTGAGCGGCACCCAGGTGTCCGCCTTCGCGTTCATCGCCAACCCCTCTCCCCGTTCCTTCTGTTGCAAAAGGAATGACGTCACTCTAAGTCGCGGCAACCCCTTTCAGGTAGTCGCTGCACGCATCTTGACGGCCCGAAAGTTCTGCCACGAAAGTAACCAAGCCGAGGACGAGGCCGAATCCCAGACGAGGGAGTCCCCGATGACTGTCGCCTCCAGCAGCCCGCCGAGACACCTGCCGCTCACCGACAGCGCCCCGCGCGAGAAGCACAAACGCCCCCTCGGGGACGGCGCGATCGCCGCACTCTTCATCGCCCCGGCCCTGTTCGGCTTCGCCGTCTTCCTGCTGTGGCCCACCCTGCGCGGCATCTGGCTGAGCTTCACCCGCTTCAACCTCCTCACACCACCGCAGTGGGTCGGCCTCGCCAACTACGAGCGCATGGTCAACGACCCCATCTTCTGGGACTCGTTGAAGGTCACCGTCGAATACGTCCTCGTCAACATCGGCGTGCAGACGGTGGCCGCGCTCGGCATCGCCGTCCTGCTGCACCGGCTCACCCAGTCCTCCCTCCTGCGCGGCATCGTCCTCACGCCGTATCTGATGTCCAACGTCGTCGCCGGCCTCGTCTGGCTGTGGATGCTCGACACCCAACTCGGCATCGGCAACGAGATCATCGCCGCCGTCGGCCTCGACCGCATCCCGTTCCTCGCCGACGAGACCTGGGCCATCCCCACCATCGCCCTCATCAACGTGTGGCGGCACGTCGGCTACACCGCGCTGCTGCTCTTCGCCGGACTCCAGGCGATACCCCACGACATGTACGAGGCGGCGCGCGTCGACGGCGCGAGCGAATGGCGGATGTTCACCCGCATCACCATGCCGCTGCTCCGCCCCGTCCTCGCGGTCGTCCTCATCATGACCGTCATCGGCTCCTTCCAGGTCTTCGACACCGTCGCCGTGACCACGGCCGGCGGGCCCGCCAACGCCACCAACGTGCTGCAGTACTACATCTACGGCTCGGCGTTCGGCCGCTTCCAGTTCGGCTACGCCTCCGCGATGTCCGTGGCCCTGCTCGTCGTGCTCAGCGTCATCACCATCGTTCAGTACCGGATCACCCGGGCCGGACAGACCGACCTCGGCTGAAGAGAGGAGCACCGACATGGCCACCACCACCGCACCCGCGCGCACCATGCGGCCGGTCCGGCGCCGGCCCTCCCTCGGGCGCTGCGTCGCCTGGACCACGATGGGCGCGATCGTCCTCGTCACCCTGCTGCCGTTCTACTGGGTGCTGCGCACCGCACTCTCCTCCAACCCGGGCATCGCCGCCGACCCGACCTCCGTGCTCCCCGTCGACCCGACGGGCGGCGGCTTCGAGCGCGCCCTCGGACTGCAGTCGACGAAGGAGGCCGTCGCCCAGGGCGGCGCGGGCGGCGGCCTCGACTTCTGGCGCTACCTGCTCAACTCGATCGTCGTCTCGACGCTGATCACCGTCTGCCAGATCCTGTTCTCCGCCATGGCCGCCTACGCGTTCGCACGTCTCGACTGGCGTGGCCGCAATACCGTGTTCGCGCTGTTCCTCGGCGGTCTCATGGTGCCTTCGATCTTCACGCTGCTACCCAACTTCGTGCTCGTGAAGGAACTCGGGCTGATCGACTCGCTGCTCGGGATCGCACTGCCCACGATGTTCATGACCCCGTTCGCCGTCTTCTTCCTCCGCCAGTTCTTCATGAACATCCCGCGCGAGGTCGAGGAGGCCGCGCTCCTGGACGGCGCGGGCCGGATCCGGATCTTCTTCCGGGTGCTGCTCCCCATGGCGTCCACCCCGGTCATCACCCTCGCCGTGCTGACGTACATCACCTCCTGGAACGACTACTTCTGGCCGCTGATGGTGTCGTACAGCGACAGCTCCCGCGTCCTCACCGTCGCCCTCGCGATGTTCCGCGCGCAGACCCCGCAGTCCGGCTTCGACTGGTCCGGGCTCATGGCGGCGACCCTCATCGCGGCGCTCCCGATGCTGCTGCTCTTCGCGGTGTTCGCGCGTCGGATCGTCAGCTCCATCAGCTTCACCGGACTCAAGTAGGAGGCACCGGATGCGATTTCGTACGCTCGTCGCGCTGACCGGAGCACTGGCGCTGACGCTGACCGGGTGCGCGGGCAGCGACCCCGGAGCCCGCTCGTCGAGAACCGTGACGTACTGGCTGTGGGACGCCAACCAACTGCCCGCCTACGAGGCCTGCGCGAAGGACTTCGAGAAGCAACACCGTGGCCTTGACGTGAAGTTCACCCAGATCGGCTGGGAGGACTACTGGACCAAACTCACGGCGAGCTTCATCTCCGGCACCGAGCCGGACGTCTTCACCAACCACATCCAGAAGTTCGGCCAGTTCGCCGACCTGGAGGTGCTCGAACCCCTCGACGGCCTCGGAACCAAGGACACGGACTACCAGCCGGGCCTCGCGGCGAACTGGGTCGCCGAGGACGGCCACCGCTACGGCGCGCCGAAGGACTGGGACACCGTCTCGCTCTTCTACAACAAGAAGATGCTCGACGACGCCGACCTCACCCCGAAGGACCTCGACGGGCTGCGCTGGAACCCCAAGGACGGCGGCACCTTCGAGAAGGCCATCGCCCATCTCACCGTCGACAGAAACGGCAAGCGCGGCGACGAACCCGGCTTCGACAAGCACAAGGTCAAGACCTACGGCCTCGCCACCAACGGGGCAGGGGACGGCGACGGCCAGACCCAATGGAGCCCGTTCACCGGCTCCGCCGGCTGGTCCTACACGGACAAGAAGCGGTGGGGCGAGGAGTACCGCTACGGCGACAAGACCTTCCAGTCCGTCATCGACTGGTACTTCGGCCTCGCGAGAAAGGGCTACATGGCGCCCTTCACCGACTGGAACGCCGGACTCAACCAGTCCAACGCCCAGTTCGCCGCGGGCCGCGCCGCCACCGCCTTCGACGGCGCCTGGATGCTCTCCACCTACGCCGGGTTCAAGGGCATCGACTTCGGCACCGTCCGCAACCCCACAGGACCCACCGGCAAGCGCGCCACCATGATGAACGGCCTCGCCGACTCCGTCACCAAGGGCGCCCGCAACAAGGCGGGCGCCGAGAAATGGGTCGCGTACATGGCCTCCGACGCCTGCCAGAAGACGGTCGGCCGGTACGGGATCGTCTTCCCCGCGACACCGTCGGGGACGGACACCGCCGTCGCCGCCTACAAGAAGAAGGGCATCGACACCTCGGCCTTCACCACCCCGGTCGACGACCGCGAGCAGTACCGCACCTTCCCCTTCCCGATCACCAACTACGCCGCCGACGTGTACGGCCTCATGCACCCCGCCATGCAGGACGTCTTCGGCAACGGGGCGCCCGCGAGCCGCCTCGACGAGACCAACGACCAGATCAACCTCCTGCTCGACCAGTGACCACACACCGAACACACAGCACGAATCGACACACAGCGACCACGCAGCACGTAGCGAAAGGCATGCGCACATGACGTTCACCCTCGGCATCGTCGGCGCCGGACAGTTCGCCGGCGGTTTCGCCAAGTTGTTCCTCGCCCACCCGGGCGTCGACGCCGTCCACGTCACCGACCTGCTGCCGGAGCGGGCGGAGCAACTGGCCGCGAAAGAGGGACTCGCGGGAACCTTCCCCTCGTACGAGGCGATGCTGGAGTCCCGCGACATCGACGCCGTCGCCATCTTCACGCAACGCTGGACCCACGGCCCGCTCGTCCTGCAAGGCCTCGAAGCCGGCAAGCACGTCTACTCGGCCGTCCCGATGGCGATCACACGGGACGAGATCGCCGCGATCATCGACGCGGTCCGCCGCACCGGACTCACCTACATGATGGGCGAGACCAGCGAGTACAACCCCGCCACCGTGCACGCCCGCAACCAGATCGCCGACGGCGCCTTCGGACGGCTCTTCTACGCGGAGGGCGACTACGTCCACGACATGGACCTCGGCTTCTACGAGGCGTACCAGTACAGCGGCGGCGAACGCTGGAAGGAGACCGCCAGCTATCCGCCCCTGCTCTACCCGACACACGCCGTCGGCGGCGTGCTCGGCGCGTGGCGCACCCACGCGGTCAGTGTGTCCGCGATCGGTGTGAAGGACGAGCGCGGCGACGGTGTCTTCGACACCGAGGTCAGCCAGTTCGGCAACGACATCTCCAACGCCACCGCGCTCTTCGAGGTCGCCGGCGGCGGCTCGTTCCGTACGAACGAGTTCCGGCGGGTCGGCTACCCCTCGCACATCAGGGAGTCACGCTTCCGGTTCTTCGGAACGGACGCCAGCATGGAGCAGCTCGCCACGGTCAGCTTCTGGCAGGACAAGAAGGGCGTGCAGGACATCACCGAACTCCTCGAACCCAAGCCCTCCCTCAGCCCGGACGACCCGTCGCTCGAGAAGATCGCCCCCGCCCTGCGCGCCGCGTTCACCTCGGGCTCGGCCCCCGTCCACGACCGCTCCCGCCTGCCCCGCGTCTACGACGACATGCCCAACGGCCACGAGGGCAGCCACCACTTCCTGGTCGACGACTTCGTCACCGCGGTCAACACCCGCACCCTGCCGTCGGTGAACGCATGGGTGGCCGCGCGTTACACACTGCCGGGCATCGTCGCCCACGACTCGGCGCGCCAGGGCGGGGCCCGCCTGGAAATCCCGGACTTCGGGGACGCGCCGGAGGCCTGAGCGGGACCTGCCAGGGGGTAGAGCCTGCCGTTCGGATCCGGCCACACGAAGCCACCACCGGGCTCCACATTGGTCACGCCCGGCTCCACATTGGTCACACCGGGCGCCGCGCTGCACACGCGCCGGCCGAGCGCATCGCCCCGACCGCCCTGACCTGGGCATGATGGCCCGGTGTGCCGGGGGAGTCGCGCAGGGTCGGTCTTCGGCATGCGTGGAGTGGCAGGGAGGGGGTAGGCGCGCCGCCGGAGGCGCTGCGCGTGAGAGGGGCGCCTCGGCGGCTGAAGGGACGGTTATGGGGCAGGCTCGGGTTCGGTTTCCTGTGCGCTGGGAGGACGGAGGTGTCCTGGTCGTGCAGGTCGTGGGCCGGTTCGATGCCGATGCCGCGGCGGAGCTGGGCGCACTGATGGGGCGCCTGGACGCCACGGGTCAGTCCGGTCTGGTGGTGGACTTCCAGGACGCCGAACACTGTGGGGCCGAGGGGGCGCGGCAGTTCGTCGAGGCTGGCCTGGAGATGGTGGCGGGCGGCGGCGCGCTGGCCGTCGTGGCGGACGCCGCCGAGCAGGCCGTGCTGCGCGCCGCGGGGGCGGACCGCCTGCCCCTCGGGGTGCACGACGATGTCGCCGCCGCCCTCGAAGAGGTCTCGGACCGGTCGACGGACACACTGGGGGACCGGGACGCCGGCGCGGGATCGGGCTCCGCACTGCGATAGCAGCCCGGCCCGTACAGCACCGGGACGCAGGGACGTACCGCACAGTGGTGCCATGACGAACTCCGACGCCCGGTTCCTCCCCGGCCTCGAACTGTCCAGGGCCCTGTACGAAGAGGCCGTACGGCCGATCCTGCGGGAGGCGTTCCCCGGCCTGCGCCACGCGGCCGCCCGCATCGGCGGTGGATCCGAGGTACTCGGCTTCGACACACCACGGTCCGCGGACCACGAGTGGGGCCCGCGGCTGGAACTCTTCCTGACGCCCGAGGACCGGGCCGAACACGGCGCACGTATCCACGACGTCCTGGCGCGGCGGCTGCCGAAGCACGTACGGGGCTGGCCCACACACTTCCAGGAGAGCGGTGACCCGCTGGACCCGGTCGGCCGCATGCGGGCCACCGACGGCCCGGTCAACCACCGCGTCGACATCCACACCGTGGACGAGTGGGCCGCCGGACGCCTCGGGCTGCACGCGGCCGACGCGGAACTGAGCGTGAGCGAATGGCTGGCCATGCCCCAGCAGCGCCTCGCCGAGACCACCGGCGGCACGGTGTTCCACGACGAGCCGGGCACCCTCACCGCCCTGCGCCGCACCTTGGCGTGGTACCCGGAACAGGTGTGGCGGTACGTGCTGGCCTGCCAGTGGCAGCGCATCTCCCAGGAGGAGGCGTTCGTGGGCCGCTGCGCGGAGAGCGGCGACGACATCGGGTCAGCCGTGGTGGCGGGCCGCCTCGTGCGCGACCTGATGCGCCTGTGCCTGCTCCTGGACCGGCGCTACGTCCCGTACAGCAAGTGGCTCGGCAGCGCCTTCGGTCGACTCCCGGCGGCGGACTCCCTCACCCCGTCACTGCGCGGCGCGCTCACGGCGCCGGAGCACCCCACCCGGGAACGGCACTTGTGCGACGCCTACGAAGCCGTGGCCACGCTGCAGAACGCGACCGGACTGACCGCCCCACTGGATCCGACCCGACGCCCCTACCACTCCCGCCCCTTCCTGGTGCTGCACGCCGACCGCTTCGCCCAGGCACTGGCCCGCACCCTCACACACCCGGCTCTGCGCGAACTGCCGCTGGTGGGCGGCGTGGACCAGTGGTCGGACAGCACCGACCTGCTCCACCAACCCCGGGCCGTGCGCGCCGCGTTGCACGCGATCCAGTAAGCCGACCGGTGTGCGCCGGGTGGTCCGGAACCAGCCCAGGACCGGCGTGAACTGGTCCTGACGGAGCCGGGGGCCACCGGGCACCATGGTCCGGTGGTCGGACGGGAGGGCCGTCGTGAGCGCGAGGGTGCGTGACGTGGTGCGGGACGTCGTCGCCGAGGTGGCGCCGGACGAGGTCCTGCTGCTGGACCGACTGGCGCCCCTGGACGAGGGACGCGTAACGCGCCTCTTCGAGCGGGGGGTTCGAGCGCACCAGGACCTGCTCGACTGCGATCACGTCGATGTGACCGCGCCGGTCACCCCGGTGGTGTGGCTGGCACTCGACGAGGCGGCCCGCCGTACCGCGTGCCGGGCCGCCGACCGCCGCACACCACTGCTGCACCACCTGTTCCGCCGCACGCCCCGGCCACCTCCCGCGATCCGGTCCCTCACCGCGTCCCAACTCGACGCCGTACGCCACCTGGTACGCGACCGTGCCCGCTCGGCGCGACTCGGGGAGGACGCGGCGGCGACGCTCGCGGACGCGGTGACCTGCCGGCTGTCCCTGGAGCTGACGGACGCGGGCTGACGCGGCCGGCTCGTGGTGAAAACCCGCGTCCAAAGGTGCTGAAGCGTCCGGAATCAGGACCGGGTGAGGGTGTAGGAGAGCTGGTAATTGGCGCCATCCATACCGAAGTTGAGGATGCCGCTGCCCTCCTCCGTCAGCGTGTGCGAGCCCAGGAGGTCACTGCTGTCACCCGGGAGGCCATCGGCTTCGTGGAGCGTGATGGTGACCTCGTCGTCGAAGGCGTGGTACTCGTCGATGGCGTACTTCTGGCCCCCGCGCATGTTCGGCAGCAGGATGTTCTGGCCGTTCACCGTGAGCCTGGGGTCGTCATGCCCGACCCAGTCCTCGGTCTCGATGCACTTCAGCGTCTTCAGGTGAAGGTTGGCCATGCTGCTGCTCCCCGTTCCTACGGTCGGTCTTGCGTCGGCTGGTCGGCCGTACCCCCGCAGGTAAGCATCGTGAACTGCGGGTCTTCTCGCCGGTGCGCGGGGTCGATACGCAATCTTCACGGATGCGGCACGGGTCGTGGGGCCGGGAGTTGGGTGCGGGCGCGGTCGTGTGTTCGTATGTGGCGGTGATTGAGAACGGCCCTCCCGAAGACCCCACGGCACACATCCCCGAACAGGCGGCTGCCCCGGGCGACTACGACGCCCCCTTGGACCGCAAGACCCGCAAGTCCCGCCGACGTGCGGCGCGCAAGGTGCTGCGCTCTCCCGCTCGTACGACGGCCAAGGTCACGGCGACCCTCCTCGTCGTGCTCGCATTCCTCGCGCTGGGGGACCGCTGGGCAGTGCTCTACGCGGAGAACATGGCAGCCAAGAAGGCGCAGGAGGGGCTGAAGCTGCACGCCGAACCCGAGGTGCACATCAACAGCTTCCCCTTCCTGGGCCAGGTCGCCCTGGGCAACATCGACAACGTGGAGGTCAACGTGCCCCACGTGCCCGCGGGTCCGGTCTCGGTCGCGCAGGTGAAGGGGTCGGTCGACGACATCCGCATCGTCGGCAGCCTCTCGTCTTCCGTGAAGGGCGCCGTCCTGAGCAGGGTCCGCGGCGACGTGTTTCTGTCCTTCGACGACCTCAACCGTGAAGTCGGCGTGTCCCGGGTGAGGTTGGCGCCCGGCAGGCAGCCCAACACGGTGCAGGCCAAGGGGGGCCTCCCGATGGCCGGCAAGAAGGCCGAGATCCGTGGCCGCGCACACCTGGAGCGGACCGGCGGCCGGGGTCTGGCGCTGTCCGTGGAAGACACCAGGATCGTGATCCCGGGTCTGCTCACCTACACCCCCGGCAAGGGCGGCGGCCTCCAACTGACCGCACCCACCATCAACAAGATGGACGAACGCGAAACCGAACAGGCCACGGGCCGACCGCTCGTGCCGGGCCGACTCATGAAGGGCGGCGCCCTGGACGCGCTGGCCGATCACCCCGCGCTGCTCGAGCCCGCCGGCATCGACCCGTCGCTGATCGAGGGCCTGCGGAAGCTGCGGGAGCCGAAGGTCGCCCAGAAGATGGAGTTCTCGGCACAGCTCCCCAAGAACATGCCCGGCGACCTGCGCCTGCAGGACATCACGGTCACGACCGAGGGTATCCGCGCCCAACTCTCGGGCAGGGACGTGCGGTTGGGTACGTGATGCGTACGGTCGTCGGGCGGTCTGTGGCTGCGACCCGGTCATGCTCGCGTAGGGGCCGCGATGGGACAGCGGGGGCCGGGCGTGCAGTGCGGCCCCGGCATCGTCCACCGTGCCGACGGTGATGAGGTGGTCCCGCCCGGCGGGAGCGTGGGCTTTCGGTGTCCGGTTGGGTCGGTTGTTTCGCAGCGTCAGGGGGGGGCGGGCCTGGGGTGTGTCTCGGCTGCCTGCGCCGCCGGCGTCCTCGGCGGCGCTCAACTCGGCAGCAAGTGCGGCGGCCTGCCCGGTCTGTGGGCCATGGGGCGGGGGCTCGGGCCCCGCTGGAGTGTGGAGCGTGGTGAGGAGGGTTGGAGAGTGGATGTCGGAAGCACGGCTGCGTTACCCCGACGGGTTTGCGTGGTCTCGGATGGTGGAGCCGCGGTGGCGGAACCTGTTCGTGGTCCCGGTCTGTAGCACGGAGGTTGCCGGGGGAACGCTGGCGGTGTGACACGATCCGGCCTCCGTGCGGCAGCGGCAGCGCAGCGGGCGCCCGGCGAGCGCTCGCGGCCAGGGCTGCTGACCGGGGGGGATTCCTGGAGTCAGGACTGTCTGGGCTCGGGAACGCCCGCCACGCCTCGCGGGCGGCCGACGGGCATTCCCGACCGGCTGTTGAGCCCTGAGGGTGGGGGACCTGGACCGGTGTCCGCGGAGGCGAGGCCTGGCTGATCCGTGAGCTGCTCCGTATGGCGGGTGTGGGGGAGGTGTGGGCTGGGGCGGCGGCGTTGGTCCAGGTGGCGGTCGCCAGGGGGGTGTTGGCCGGCTGCCGTTTGTCGGGCGAGGGTGGTGAGCGGCTCGGGTTGTGGCAGTGGGTCCGTCGTTGCGGGGGGCTGTTGCGGGTCGGGGGTGTCCTCGTTCGGTTGTATCTGTGACACGCCCGGGGGTCCTAGGAAGGTGTGAGGTCGGGGGTTGTTTGTTGGGCTGTTTGGATGCAGCTGTACGTGTTATTCCGATTGCGTACGGTATGCACCTCTCGCAGGGTTGCGGTGAGTACTACTCGTCAACCGCGAAAAGGTAGATCATGCGTATTTCCCGGAAAGCCGGTCTGGTTGCTTCCACTGCGCTGTGCGGTGCCCTCGCCTTCGGTGTGGCCGGGCCGGCGTTCTCTGCTGTCACGGACTCGCCGGCCCGTAGTGCGTCCGCCGCTCCGGTGCCGGGCGCGGATGCGCTGGCCAAGCAGAATGCGGCACTGTCGGGTGCGGGCGCCGTCCTGCAGCCCGTGACCGGTCTCGTCGCGGGAGTACTCAAGGCCCCCGACGGCAAGCTGCCCAAGGACGAGGCCACCAAGCACGCGGCCGACGTCAAGAAGGCGCTGGACGGCCTCACGGCCGACGCGAAGGCCGCGTCCGGCAAGGCGGGTGTACCGGGCGCCCGCGCGCAGGCCCCCGGCGCCGACCTCGTCGTTAAGGCCGCGGCGGACCTGCAGACCAAGGTGGACGCCCTCGTGAAGGCCTCCGCCGCGGGCGACGCAAAGGCGACCGCCGCCGCCTTGCAGGCGACGCTGACCGGGACGGTCAACGTGGTGGTCGCGATCGTGCTCGGCGGCGACCTGCCGGCGCCCGACCTGAAGGGCCTGCCGAAGCTGCCGACGCTGCCGGGTGTGTCCCCGGCCGAGACGCTGCCGTCGCTGTAGGCGTCTGAGGCAGTTCGAGGTAGGGGGAGGGGCCGGCCTGTTCGGGGCCGGCCCCTCCCTTTTTGCGCGTCACCCGAAACGGTCCGCTCATCGATACCCGAGAGAGCGCACCGGTATGGGCTGCCGGACCATGACGGTGATGGCACACGACTTCAAGCGGTTGTGGCCCAACTCCCCGCCCCCGGGCGGCTCGACGCCGCATGCCGTTTCTGCCCCAGGGCGACCACACGTTCCGCTGCAGCCGTACTTGGTGGCCACCTGGCAGCAGCTAAGGGCGGCATGCTGGCGTGCCTAGTTCCATGTCCGGCCGGGCTCGCCACCTACTGGTCGTCGCTGTCGTCCTGGTCCGTGAGGAATCCGCGCATCGGCGAGGGCGCCTCGGAAAGTACCTCACCCACGCTGAGCGGCAGGTCCACCGGGGCGGGCTCGGGTGCCGGGAGAATGGGCAGGCGCTTGACCAGCACTCCCTGGTCTGCGTGCACGTCGGTCTTGAGGTTGCCGTACCCGCGCAGGACCGCGGCGATGGCCTGATGCATGGTGCGGCGGCCGTCCCGGTGCAGGAGGGCCGCCGGCCCCTCGACGATGGCCTCACGCTGCTCGGTGGCTGCCGTCTCGCGCAGGGTGCGGGAGGTGAACCACTCCACGAACACGGCGCCGTCCTCCGCGTCGGTGATGACGACGCCATGGGCGCGGTCGCGCTCGCTGGTATCCGATCCCGGCAGGCCGATGCTGGCCAGGGCGTGACGCCCGGACCGTTTACTCACTGCCCGACGGAGCTCAGTTCCAGATGACCGCCACCCCGTCGCCCAGCGACCCCGGCCTGCTCTCCCGCCACGAACTCACCGTCGTCGCCGACTACTCCACCCTGCTGATCCAGGACGACGACGCCGACCTGGGCGAACCCGAACCCACCTGGTTCGACGCACTGGTGGAGAACTGGATCAACACGGCGCCCGGCGTCGTCGGAATCGGAGCCGCACGCCCCTTCGACGTTCCCGTCACTGTCGATGTGCGCCGCACACCCCCGGCCGACGACACGGAACTACAACAAGCCGACCACGTCACACAGGCCAGCCTCGCGCTCCCCTCAGGACGCCTGCTCATCTCCATGCAGGACACCCGCGACAAGATTCCCCGCATCCCCCTGGCCCCCGGAAACTACGCCGTGCGTATCTACTCCCATGGACTGGACACCGTCTCCGAAGACGGCCGGGAAGGCGAGGACCGCTACCACGTGGCGCTCTGGCCCACCGACGAGGACCACCCGGCCCAGGTCCTCAAGCGCTACCCCGAACCCCTTCCCGGCGGCTGGTTCGGATCACCGGGCGGGCCAAAGGGAAGACGCCCATGAACGGGCAGAGCACGGCCCTTCTCCCCGCTGATGGGTGGCGAAGCCGCGCTACTGCCCCAGAAGGCTGGTGTGCCGCCCGGTGGTGCCGTGCTGCGTGTGTGCCTGGCGGCCCCCCCCGGGGGCGTCCTGGCCTGCTGTGCCGCATCCGGTGGCTGTGTCGCATCCGGTGGCGGGGGCGGGTTGGGCCGGGACCGAAACGACGGTGCACCGCGTGCGGTTCGGTTCACGTCACACGGCAGCGGATGCCCGACTGCTCGAGGGCCGATCGGCGCGCTGGGCGGGCGGTCACGTACCGGCCCCGGCTCGGGGCGGGGGGGGGCTCTGGCTGTTCAGGGTTGGGGTTGGTCGAGGTATTGGTCGGCCCAGGCGCTGATGATGTGTGCGGCGCGCTGTGCCTGCCCGCGTGCGGTCAGGAGGTGGTCGGCGCCTTCGAGGGAGATGAAGCTGCGGGGGTGGCGGGCTTCCTGGAAGATTTCGGCGGCGTTGTCGATGTCGACGGTGGAGTCGGTGGGGGAGTGCGTGACCAGCAGGGGAAGGTTCAGTTCACCGATTCGGTCGCGCAGGTGGGCTTTGCGGACGTCTTCGACGAAGGCGCGTTTGAGGACGAGGGTGCGTCCGCCGACGAACCATTGGTGGGAGCCGTCGCTGAGGACGCGGTCGAGGACGGTGTCGTACTGCCGCTCGACGTGGCTGGGGTCGACGGGTGCGGCGATCGTGGCCAGGGCCCGCAGCCCGGGGATGTCGCGGGCGGCGGCGAGGGCGGCGGCGCCGCCCCAGGAGTGCCCCACCAGCAGATCCACGGGAGTCCCGCGTTCGGCCATGAAGGCCGCGGCGCGGATGGTGTCCTGGACTTTGACGGTGAAGGAGCCGTCGCCCCAGTCGCCGTCGGAGTCGCCGATGCCGAGGTTGTCGAAGCGGAGTGTGCCGATGCCCTCGCGGGCCAGTTGTTTGCTGACGCGGGAGGCGGCGGGGGAGTCCTTGCCGAGGGTGAAGCCGTGTGCGAAGAGTCCCCAGCCGCGGATCTCGCCCTCGGGCAGGTCGATCACTCCGGCGAGTTCGGGGCCGACGACGCTGGGGAATTTCACTTTTTCTTTCACTGTGGTGCTCACCTTGGCAGGAACCGGTCGGGGGCGGGTGGACGCGCGTGGCACCGGCCGGTGCCGCCGCGGGCCGGTGAGCAGCATGCCATGTACGGATCATCATGTTCGACGGGCCGGGGTCCGCTCGGAGCGGGCCCCGGCCGTCTCCGCCGGCGTGCACCGGCCGGCCCTGGGGCTTGGCTGGAGGCGGCCCCTGCTGTGTCTCGCTGTGTCTGCTCACGGATGGTGTGACGCGGGGGAGTGCGGGGGGCGCCGGTGGGGCAGCGGGCAGACCGGGGCCTGTCTCGTCGCACGTGCCCGGGCCTGGCCTTCCTCGTCAATGCCGGGGGCGGCGTCGAGGAGCGGAGCGGAAGGTTTTGCTGTCCGCGCCGGGCCGCGGCCCGGGCGGCGTGGGCCCCGGCGTGAACGTCATGTACGGCCGGGGCATGACGGACTCGCCCTCCATGCCCTACGACGGCTGGAAGATGTTCTACCGGCCCTGCCTGTGACACCCCGCTGCCAGCACCCCACCCCACCGTGCGTGCGGGCAGGGCCGTGACGGCGCCGGGCTCCGCGTGGTCGTGGTGCTATCGGGCGAGTGGTACGCCCCCGCCGAGCAGCGCGTCGACGATCGACGTCGCCGCTTCCAGGCCGGCCTGCTCTTTGGGCGTCAGTTCCTGGGGGTTGTCGTCGGCTGCCGCCATACCGGCGCCGCCGAGGACGGCGCAGGCCGCCAGCAGGGTGGACATGAACAGGGCGCGGATACGCATGGAGTTCTCCCGTCTCTGCTCGCCCCGTGTCTCCGGTCCGATGACGGGGGGAGGGGGCGGGGCGGGCACGTCGCCGATCTGTGGCTTTGGCACGGTCATTGAACCGGGGCGGCCCGGCGCGGTCGGTGACGACACGGCCGGGGCGCCGTCAGAACCCCACGGCCGGGGGCTGCGCGGCTTCCGGGTACGGGCCCGTGAGCGCAAGCCGCGAGCTCTCGGCCCCTCCACGCTCGCCCCGGGCGGAAGCTGAGCAGGCGTGGTCCGCAGCATGCGGATCGACGGCAGAGCGGACCAGGCTGACTTTTGCCCTCTCTGGCGCGGCCGACGGCATGGCGCGGCGGACCTTGGGGCAGGCTCGCGGGGAGGCCGGCGTCGAGTCGGAACGGCACGGTTCGGGCAGGGAGCCGTCCGGTGGATTGCCCGCCTGGGCCGGTGTGAGACCCGTTGTGAGACCCGTAACGAACTTCCATGATCAATTTCCGCCGTGCCCGGCCCGCCGCCTGGCGTCCCCCCCCCGGACACGTCGACAGCCGGGGGCCCATTCGAGCGGAGCACGGCAGATGTACCCGTTCGCCCTGGGAGGCGTCCACTACGGCGGCGGGCCGGTCTCGGACCGGGTGGGGACACCGCTGCTCGTCCTGGTGGCCGGTGGCTTGCGTCCGGGTGCTCTGGCCGCGCAGGTGAGTCCCCTGGCATACGGGCGCGGGAGCGGGAGAATCCTCGGTGGCGCTGCTCCCTGACCGGCTGGAGATGCCGCTCCTGATCGTGTTCCTCGTCGCGACGGCCGTGGGGTGGATCGCGGGCATCCGCACCCTGGGCCGCGGTGCGGCGCGACCGGCGCCTCGGCCGCACCGGCACCCGCCTGAGCCGGTTCCTGCTCACCCGTACCGGCCTGGTGGCCGTCTTCGTCGTGCTGGCGCTGTGCGCGGCGCTCGTCCTCGCGGTCGGCGGCGACGACTGTCCCTCGACGGATTTCGCCGGGAAGTGCCGTATGCCCCGCCGCATGAACTGGTAGCCGCACCGGCTTGATCCGTGGGCGGGGGTACACGGGACGGTATCCAGGAGCCCACGGCGGAGGTCCAGGTGGCACAGGGCGGCCCGCAGAAGAAGAAACATCGCTGGTCACGGGCTTGCAGTGGCACCCGGGCGCAGGGGCGCGTTGCCGCTACGCCGGGGCGGCCGGCCCGTTGGCGGATCCGCTCGTCCTCCTCGGAAGGCGAGGCCCCGTCAGCGCCTTTCGGGCTTCCGTGCCAGGAGGCAGGCGTGCGGCCTGCTCACGCGTTTGGCGGGCTCCTGTTCCAGTCTCGCGGTGACGGCGAGTCCGGCCTGCTCGAGCAGGCCGGCCATGGTCTCCAGGGGCAGGAGGTAGGACGCGTAGGACACCGGGTGGCCGTAGCCGTGGGTCGGCCGCAGCCGTTCATCGCCGACGTAGTCTCCCCAGAGCAGGTGGCCGCCGGGTGCGAGCGTGCGGTGGAACTCGGCGAACACCGCCGGCAGCCACTGCGGGGGCGTGTGGTGGGTGGAGTACCAGGCCAGGATGCCGCCGAGGTTGCCGTCCTGCGTCTCCAGCGCGGTCATCGAGCCCTCGGTGAACCGCAGTTCCGGGTAGGCGCGTCTGGCCAGTGCGACCATCTTCGGCGACAGGTCGACGCCGAAGGCGGGCACCCCCAGCCCGGCCAGGTGCGCCGTCACACGGCCGGGGCCGCACCCCAGGTCCGCGACCGGCCCCAGGCCGGCGGTCCGCACGAGTTCGGCGAACCCGGCCAGCATCGCGCGGGACAGCGGGTCCATCGCGGCCGGCGGAGGCACACGTTGGACGTAATCGGCGGCGACCGTGTCGTAGGAGGCGCGGACGGCGGTCAGGTAGGAGAGTTCAGCCACGCGGGCGACCCTAGAGCAGGCAACTGACAGGCCGTGCCACGCCCTTCGTCCGACCTGCGCAACACCCACCACTGTCGCCCCCCCAGCCGCCACCCCACCCCGGTGACCGTTCCCGGCCACGGCACGGTGGTCACCCCTAGCGGCCGCCGTCATGCCCCCTCCGGAAATCCCGGCGCCACGGCATCCCGCCCGCTGAGAAGCTGCGCGTGACACACCAGAGCCGCCCGCTGCCACCGGCACCGGCGGCAACGGGGCCGCGGCGCGCACCCGCGCACCCGGTTCGAGGGCCGTCTCGCCCCCCGCCCACTCAACGCCCCGGCAGCCAGGATCAGCAGCCGAGCAGACGCACCCCTGTGCCGCATCACCGAACGGTCCCGGACCCGCAGGCACGGCAGGCGCGGCAGGCGCGGCGCCGGCGGCGGCCCGGGACTCCCGGCCGGGGCGAAGGTCCCGCCCCAGCCGGGCAGTTGCTCCCTATCTGTGCCTTTTCAAGGCGCTGTCACATGTCTGTGATGTTGTGTGCGGAATGCCTTGATGTGTGCCGCCTAGCTTCATGAGTACGCGGTCCCCACGACGCGTTCGACTCAGCCAACCCGCTCGACCTGCTCGACTCGTTCGACTTGTCCGACTCATGGAAAGGGGCCGGCGCATGCAGACCTCTCGTATTCTCCGCACGTCTGTGGCATCCGCCGTTCTCGGCCTCGGCGCCGTGACCGCCGTCGCCGCCACCGCCGAAGCCGCTCCGGCCTCCACCGGGCCCGCGGCCACCGCCACCGCCACTGCCTCCGCCGCCCAGCACACTGCCGCGGCGGGCCGTACCCAGACCCTGCCGCTCAGCGACGGCAGCACCGCGCACGTCACCCAGCTGCCCAACGGCAGCTACCAGGCCTGGATCACGCACAAGGGTGTGCGGATCGCGGCGCTGGACTTGGCGCACAAGACCCAGCGCGTGCACGGCTACACATACGTACTCAACCAGGCGAACGGCTTCGTCGGCGTGGTGCACCCCGGCGGCTGGCACAGCGAGCAGAACGTGCCCCAGCACCCGGCGAAGAAGCACACGCACCACAAGCACAACGACCACAAGAACAAGCACCACAAGAACAAGCACCACCAGAAGAAGCACCACACGAACCAGACCGGCAAGACCCGTGACATACGGCTCGCGGACGGCGCCACCGCCCACGTCACCAAGCTGCCCAACGGCACCTACCAGGCCTGGATCACCCGGCACGGCGTGCGTATCGCCGCCCTGGACGCCGGTCACAGCACGGCCCGCGCCCACGGCCACCACTACACGCTGAACGCCCACACCGGAGCCGTCCACCTGCGCTGACACTCCCGCAGCCCCCCCCGCCCCACCCCCGGCCCCGGCCCCTGCCCCCTTGCTCTGTGCGGCCGCAGGGGGCAGGGGTGAGGCGGTGGCAGGCCGGACATGGATCCCGAGCCGGGCCGTTCGCGGGAGAGGATGCGCAGACACCCGTGCGCTGCGGCCGGCCCACGGCACACGCACCACCCGGTCCACGTGCATCGACCGCGCAGCGCTCGACCCGCTCGTTGCGCGCTCGCCTCGCCGGGCGACTCGCTTAACGCCGCCTGGGAGTAGAGAACAGGGGAAACGGCGCCGCGACTGCGGGGTGCCACCGCTCCCACAGCCTGGGTGTCCTGCCGGCCGGGATCCCGCCCTCCCCTCTACGGCTGCCGGGGATGGGGAAGCCGGCCGGGACGGCGTTCCGCGGCTCCACCCAGGAGACTCCGACTGGCCCCATTCCGCGGATTCTTGGTGCAGATCAGGTGACTTGAGAGGGCCCCGGAGGGCAGAGCCCTGTGGGACACAGGATGGATGCTGCCGGCGGATATGCGGGGCGAGTTCGGCCGGCCTGGGAGGAGCAGCACAGCCGAGGGGGCTGCGCCGGCAGACTGGGGCGGACCGACCGGGGGAGGGGGGCATGTGGAGGTCATGGAGCGCGAACTGACCGATCCCTGGGAGGGTGTTCTGGTCGCTCCCGCCTGCGGCAGTGGTATCGGCGTTGTGGTGCTGGCGGGTTCCAGCGGGCGTATCGAACGGGAGAGAGCGCGCCTCCTCGCCCGGCAGGGCCTGACGGCCTTGTCGATCCGCTGGTTCGGCGGGCCGGGCCAGTCCCCGGGAATCTGCGAGATCCCCCTGGAGACCTTCACCGACGCCGTCGGCTTCCTCCGGGCGCACGGGGCAGCACGCATCGGCATCCTGGGCAGCTCCAAGGGGGCCGAGGCGGCTCTGCTCACGGCCGTGCACGATCCGCGCGTGGACGCGGTCATCGCGCTGTCGCCCACGTCGCGCGTCTGGTGCAACGTCGGACCGGGGCGCGACGGAGCGCAGCGCCCCTACCGGTCGTCCTGGACCTGGCGGGAACAGGCGCTGCCGTTCGTCCCGCTGGATGATTCCTGGACTCCCGCAGGGCCGGGCAGCGGGCCGGCCGCCATCCGCGGGTGGTACGAGCGCAGCGAGCTGACGTTCGCTCACCTGCTTCCTCCGGCGGAGATCGCCGTGGACCAGGCCCGGGCCGATCTCCTGCTGGTCGCGGGCGGAGACGACGCGATGTGGCCGTCCCTTCCCTTCGCCGAACAACTGGCCGCGCGCCGGCGCTCGGATGGGACCACCGTGCGTGTGATCGCCCGCCACGATGCCGGCCATCGCCCGCGGCTTCCTGGTGAGAGTGCCGCGCCGGCATCCCCGCAGTACCTGTACGGAGGTACGCCCGAAGCCGACGCGGCCTTGGGAGCGGCCGCCTGGCCCCACATCCTCAACTCACTCCGCGGCGGGGGACTGACCCCAGGTCCATCGCGTCCACTTCATCCCGTTGTGCTTGTTCG